>NZ_SJSY01000067.1 GCF_004352915.1 Flavobacterium zhairuonense
AAAAAAAAGTCTTTCCAAAAAATGAAAAGACTTTTGTCGGGGTGGCAGGATTCGAACCTGCGGCCTCCTGCTCCCAAAGCAGGCGCGATAACCGGGCTACGCTACACCCCGTAGCATTTGCTTATTGATCGTTACTGTGGTCTTCCCGCCTAGAGCGGGACACGATAACCGGGCTACGCTACACCCCGATGATGTATTTTGTTGTAGTGCCCGAAAGCGGATGCAAAGATATAAATAAATTTCGTTTACAAAAGGAAAAAATGAAAATAAATAAAACTTATTTGAACATAGTTATTTCGGATTTATTTTAGCCTGTATTTTTTATAATAAAGTTTACATTTGCATCACAAAAAAACGATACACATTATGTCAGATACAATCGAAAAAATTAAATGCCTTATTATAGGTTCTGGCCCTGCAGGTTATACTGCAGCTATTTACGCAGCCAGAGCAAACATGAATCCGGTTTTATATCAAGGAATGCAACCTGGCGGTCAATTGACTACAACTAACGAAGTAGAAAATTTTCCAGGTTATGTTGACGGTGTTACAGGGCCAGAAATGATGATTCAGTTGCAAGAACAAGCAAAACGCTTTGGTGCTGATATTCGTGATGGCTGGGCTACAAAAGTTGATTTTTCAGGAGATATTCATAAAGTTTGGATTAACGATACAATCGAATTACACTGTGAAACTGTTATTATTTCAACAGGTGCTTCGGCTAAATATTTAGGATTGCCTTCAGAACAGCATTATTTAAATATGGGTGGAGGAGTTTCTGCTTGTGCTGTTTGTGACGGATTTTTCTATAGAAATCAAGAAGTTGTAATTGTTGGAGCAGGAGATTCTGCTTGTGAAGAAGCGCATTACTTGTCTAAACTTTGTAAAAAAGTAACGATGTTGGTAAGAAGCGAAAAATTCAGAGCTTCAAAAATCATGGAAGAACGCGTTCGTAAAACTGAAAATATCGAGATCTTAATGAATCACGATACAGTTGAAGTAGTGGGAGACAATCAAGTAGTTCATGCCATTAAAGCATTAAACAAAACTACGGGAGAGGTTATCGAGATTCCAGCAACTGGATTCTTCGTAGCAATTGGTCATAAGCCAAACACAGACATCTTCAAAGATTATATCACTCTTGATGAAACAGGTTATATCGTAAATACTCCTGGAACATCAAATACAAATGTTGCTGGTGTATTCGTAGCAGGAGATGCTGCAGATCACGTTTATCGTCAGGCAATTACTGCTGCAGGTACAGGATGTATGGCTGCGCTTGATGCTGAAAGATATTTGGCTTCAAAAGAATAAGTTTTCTTTGTTTCAAGTTTCAGGTTTCAAGTTGTTGGAATCTTTAAAACTAAACCATAAAAAAATCCCCGTCTAAATTCTAGACGGGGATTTTCTTTTTTATAATTGGCGTTCATATTTTCAACCTGAAACTTGAAACAAAGAAAACCTGAAACAAAATTATTTCATTTTCTTAAACAATTTAGCTTCTTCAGAAAAACGTGTCAATTGGATTGTTGGGCTTCCAAATAATGAAAGTTCTGCTTTATCTCCAACAGCGATTGAAATAGCGGTTTCTGCCAGGATGGTTCCGGTAGAATAGCTTTCTGCAATAACACTAGCATCTTTCAGAGTGAATTTTGTTCCAGTGAAAACGGAATTGTTATCCAAGCGAATAGTTGCTTTTTCAGCAATTCCTTCAATAGTCGCAGTTCCTTTTTGGTATAAATCACATTTAAATTTAATTGCAGAAACCAATGATTTTAATGCTGAATTTTTACTTAACTGAATATTTGCCTCGTCTGCTTTCAGGTTTATTTCAGATTTTGATTTGTCATCTGAAATTAAACTGAATTTTTTTGCATTTACATTTAAATATAGTTTTGAGTAATCAACACTATTAAAAGTAATGTCGTCTAGTTTAAGTTCTTGAATAGCATAAATAACGGCTTCATTTTTTGCAATTACTTTATTTAGTGTTCCAGTGTAAGTAACACGCACCGCAAGTTTTTTAAAAATAGTGCTTTCTTTTGAAGTATATAAGCGAAGGGTTCTTTCTCTTAAATCCATCGCAACAATTTCATGTAGATTGTCGTCGGCTTCAATCTTGATTTCGTTTTTTTCTCCTCTTTCTAGGTAAACTTCTAAATTGTCGTCTACTTCAAGTCCGTCAAAACTTCCAACTTCTTTTACAGATGTCGTAACTATTTTAGTTCCTTTAATTTTTTCTCTTCGTTGTGCAAAAGTTAATGTTGTAACTAATAGGAACAAAATCAGGGCAATATTTTTTTTCATTATTCTAGATTTGATTTTGACAAATATAAAAAAATCATCCACTTTTGATGAATGATTTCTTTTATATTTAACAGATAAATTCGTTTATCCTTGGCTGATGCTTCCTCCAGAATTTGAAGATTTTTCAACCGTTTTCGGATTTGAATCGTAGTTGATGGTTCCACCGCTTGATGCTTCTGCTTTTAAGCTTACAATTGGGTGTACATTTACGCTACCTCCACTTGATGCTTCTGCGTGAACTTCATTTGCTAATAATTTTTCAGCATTGATATTAGATCCGCTTGATGCCGAAGTTTTGATTTTCAATGCTTTTCCTTCAAGAGAAATTGTGCTTCCGCTTCCAGAATCAGCAGAAATATTATCAGATTCTACATTGACATTCATTGAAGCGGCACTTGAAGCTTCCAGATCAATACTTTCTGCTTGAATTATATTTTTGCTTTGAATAGATGATGCACTAGAAGCTTCTAGTTTGTCAATAACAGGCATTTTTACTGTTACTTTTTTAGCAGTTACATTTCTGAATGAGCTGAATTTGCATTTGATTATCAATGTTCCATTTTCAACCTTTGTAATAATGTCTTTCTGGATATTATCATCAGCTTCCACTACAATTTCAGTTGAATCAGATTGTACGATTACTAAATCGATCGCATTGCTTACAGATACATTTTTGAAATCTCCCTGAACAATTCTTTTCTCAGTTGTTACATTTCCGCTTCCTTCAACTGAATTCAAATTAAAGTTGCAAGAAGCAAACAATAATGCGGTAACAGCTGCAATAATAAATTTTGTAATATGAATGATTATTTTGATCATGGCTTGTGGTATTACTAGTTGATTTTAATTATAACTCCGTTTTTATCTTTAACTAACTTTCCTGTGGTTTTTTTTCCGTTTAAGATTTCCTTTCCGTTAACTTTAATCGAAACTTCCTTTACAGTGTCATTTTCAGTAGTGTTTTCGTCACTATCATAATCTCCATCATTATATTCGTTCTCTTCTGCAGGGCAGTTTAAACATTTTATTTTTGAACCTTCAACTTTGTAGTTGTAATCGCCGCTAAAGTGCAAGTTGAAAAAATCATTTTCAGAACGATCGTAATCTTGTACTGAAGCGTCTGGCTTAAACAATTGCCCTTCCGGCAAGTACAAATATACATCAACTTCTTGTCCTCTGAATTTATTTTTTGCATCTGTCAGAAAATAATTATCCAAAATTAAATGATTTCCTTTGATTTCTAAATTGTAAGTAATCTTTTCTGCTCTTTGTTTTGCACTTGAAAATGAATTTCCTCTTGCACTTTTCTCGATTTGCAGATATGCAGTTGCGTTGTCAGTGTGAAGAACGTGCAAACGAACATCATTTGAATAAATCAAGTTATTGTTTGCAGAATCTTGCACAAAAGTGAATTCATGATGATGACCTAAATCTTTTGCGTAATAATCGTTGTACCTGAATTTTACATAAAGCGTATCTTTTGGCAAGATGTTAAGTGTTTTTTTCTCAACCGATTTATTGTCATAAGATATTTCAGTCGCTTGTTTGATTCCGATACTGATGGCAATCGCAATCGCAATAATCCAAATGGCAAGCAAAGTGTATTTTGTAATGTTTCCGATTGATTTAAGGTTTGGAGACAACAATTTAAATCCTAATAAAGTAAGGAAGAAAAACGGAATCCCAACTGCAAAAAGCATCAATAAACCGAAAGACCAAATAGGATATTCTGTAAAGTTTCCTGCTTCAATAAAATTCTGCCAAGGGAAATCAATAAAAACATTTGTTCCTAAAGTGAATACACCAATTAACAATAATATCAAAGTGGTGATTCCTGCCATTATCAAGATTACGCCCAAAAACTTAGCGAAGATTTTAAAAACCGTCATGATAAAGTCTCCAAATGAACTACTTATTCTCTCAGCTTCCGACTTTACCTGGTTTCCCATTTTGTCATAATCTGCATTTTTGAATTTTTCAGATAATGAGTCAATTTCTTCACGAACTTTTTTTTCGATGTTCGAAATCGTCACCGGCTCTCCAGTCATTTCAAGTTTTTCTGAAGTTGTTACCGCCTCAGGAGTAACAATCCAAAGTACAAAGTAAGCTAAGATTCCAGTTCCAAAACCTGCGAAAACAAAGATTAAGAAAAGGATTTTGATCCAAACTGCATCAACTCCAAAATAGTGTCCTAAACCTGTTGCAACTCCACCAATCATACCTTTTTCTTTATCACGGTATAATTTTTTGTGTTGTCTTGCGCCATAATTATTGAAAGATTGATTTTGACTTTCTTCATCTTCAATTCGGTAATCTTCAGGTTGGCCCATCACCGCAATCACTTCGTCAACGTCTTTTAAACCAACAACATGTTTTTCGCTTTTTTGTTTTTCTGTTAATAATTCAGAAACGCGCATTTCGATATCTTTAATGATTTCATCTTGTCCAGACGAATTGTTAAGTGATCGTTTTATAGCGTCAAAATAGCGTGTCAATTTTAAATATGCATCTTCATCGATGTGAAAAAACATACCGCCTAAGTTAATATTTACTGTTTTGTTCATGACTTATTGATTTTGATTGGTGATTAGTTTTACGGCGTCAGATAATTCTGTCCAAGTGCCGCTAAGTTCGTTTAAAAAAGTTTGTCCTATCTCGGTTAATCCATAATATTTTCGTGGCGGCCCTGAGGTCGATTCTTCCCAGCGATAATTTAGTAAACCGTCATTTTTCAATCTAGTTAACAACGGGTAAACGGTTCCTTCTACAACTAGTAATTTTGCGTTTTTTAAAGTGTCTAGTATTTCAGATGTATATGCGTCTTTTTCTTTTAGTACTGATAAGATGCAAAACTCAAGAACACCTTTGCGCATCTGTGCTTTTGTGTTTTCAATGTTCATAATTTCATTTTGTTTTTTTTTGATTGAACAATTCGTTTTTTGATTGATGATGATGATTGATGATTGATTGTGTCTATAACCTTTAACCGATTTTAGATTACTTTAAAAAAGGAATCGTGAGCGGATATTTGTATAATTCTCCGTTTGAAGCTTTTATTGAAGCATAAATCACTAAAAAGAATTCAACAAATTTTAAAACTCCAAAAAGTAAAACCGCAGTTGCTCCAATACTTAATAAGGCAATATTTCCTTGAAAGTTGAAATTTCTGATTACGAAATCTTCGTCATTAAAAACAGCTTCCATAGGAATGTTTTGCAAAACTACTGATACGAAAATCGGAATTGCGATTAAAGCTAAAATCAAAGTGTAAAGCAATAAACTCAATTGAAAATTCAAAGTCTGTTTTCCATGGTGATTTACAAATTCTGATTTGTCTTTGTAGCTCGACCAAAAAATGATTGGGAAAATATAGTTCCCAAATGGAATAATGTACTGACTTAATGTACTTAAATGCGTAAATGCCGCAGTGTTTCTTTCTGATGTTGTTTCCATGATGAGTGGTGTTGTTGTTTCCATGATTAAAAGTATATAGTAATTTCTTATGCAAATATATGGCTAAAAAACAGTATCTTGTTTTGCATAGTACCAAATATTAACAAAATTTTAACAAGTTTAAAATTTGTAGGAGAGTGGTAATTTGTTGAAAATCATTCGGAATGCTTGATTTTATTGGCGTTTATCGAAAGCACATCAAATTTATTGTGCGCGCATAGTTTTTTTGTATTTTTACATAAAAAAATAAATCTATGGCAGTTTCAGTTTCCAAACTCAACAAATTTGTATTATTCAAATTACCATCAGCATACTTTTGCGGGGTGCGTGTAAAAGCTATCGACAAAGACAGCTGTATTGTTTCTGTTAAGCATCGATGGATTAATCAGAATCCGTTTAACTCTATGTATTTTGCTGTTCAAGCGATGGCGGCAGAGTTGACAACAGGAGCTTTGGTTATTTCTCAAATTCAGGAGAGTGGCCGAAAAATTTCAATGTTAGTAGCCAACAACAAAGGAAACTTCACTAAAAAAGCAACGGGAAGAATCACATTTGTTTGTAACGACGGGCATTTGATTGCTGAAGCGATTCAAAGAACCATTGAAACTGGAGAAGGACAAACTTTCTGGATGAAATCTATTGGAACAAATGAAGAAGGTGTTCAGGTTTCAGAAATGGATTTTGAATGGAGTGTTCGTTTAAAATAATTTTTTAGGTTGCCACGAATTTCACGAATTTACGCGAATTCATTTTTACTAATAAAAAAATTAGTGCCAATTTGTGAAATTAGTGGCAAAAACAAACCATAAAAAAAAGGCCTTAAATATTTTTTGAGGCCTTTTTCTTGAAATATAATTTCAGCTTATTTTTTAACGCAACAAGATTTTTTGTCTTTTTTATCTGTTGATGTTTTTTTGCAGCAAGATTCTTTTTTTGCTTTATCTTTTGTGGTTGGTTTTGTTTCTTGAGCATTTACGCCAATTGCAAACAAAGCAACGGTAACGATTGTAATAACTTTTGTCATTTTAATTTAATTTATTTTTGTTAGAGAATTGTAATTGGTAATCAAATATAGCGACATTTCTTAAGGTTGATTCTTACAATTTTGTTAATGTTTTGTCAATAATGATTTAACAAAAAACAACATTATTTAAAAACCATAAACAATTTTTCGCTCTTTGTACTTCCCTTTTTCTATAACCCAGGCAATTTCATATCCGCCAGCTCCATCGCTATTGCTGGATGTGATATATAAGATGTCGTTCTTTTTGTCGTAATTAATTTTAGTGCTATAAAGACTAGGCTCGAACAAATCATCAAAAGAATTTTTAGGAAGTTCAATAGCCTTATTTTCAATCACTACAGTTATGCTTTTATAAGTCTTTTTTGGAATTCCTCCATCAGTTCCCCAAAAATCTTTTCCGTTAATCTTTTTAAGTATAGATTTGTCCTTCTCAAGAAAGGTTAATTTTGCTGAATTTGATTCAAAATTTTTGCTTTCAATAGTAATATCGAGACCATCTTTCTTAAAAACAACTTGAGATTGAGTTTCTTTAACTAATGGAATAGTTATAAATTCAGATAAATATTGAACACGATCTTTATATAAATAGCCATTTCTGTTTTTATTGTTTTTGGAATAATCAATATTGATCCAATTATTTTTGGGTTCGAAACAATACACAAGAAAGCCGTTGTTCAATTTGTCTGAAATATTATTTCCTTTTGAAGCTTCAGTTCTAATATTTACAGATCCATCCTTATCTTTTATAACTGCAAATTGAGCAAAGGCATTATTAAAATAGAAAACTAGTAGAATAGAAATTACTTTCATTTTTTATTCATTACTGCGATTATACGATCTCTTAATTAAATATTGAACAAGAATAATAACCACTATAATTATGGCGATCAAGATTTCTAAACCTATTAATCCAACAAAGGGCATTCCGCAGTGGATTTGTCCGTTTGATTCTGCTCGCAGTTTGTTTGAAAGCAATTTAAATGCAATGATGAAGGATATAAATTGAGAAAGAAAGGTAATTAAACAGACTTTAAAAAAAGTTAGTTTTATGCTTTCGGCGATCGCTTTTCTTCCAAATATAATTTGAAAAATCATTGGCAAAGCCAGTAATAAAAGGAAAAGAGTTTGGTTCATAAAGGTTAATTCAATTGGTTTTTTTGATGTTTTTTGTCATTCCAAAGCTGATGCCATTATGCAATCCACCCGTCTTCTATTTTATCAATAACCCATTTATTGTTTACTTTTTTAATATAAATGCGATAACCATAGCTGCACATGTCTCCACATTCAATTCCTGCTGTGAGAATGCCATATTTTTTTTCATTATCAAATTGAATTCTGCTCAGGACGAGAACTCCACGTATAGAATAACAGCAGTTATTGTAAATTTTAACTTCGTTTCTACGATATATTTTAGAAACATAATGAAGCTTAAAAGCTTGATATGAATCTAATCGTTTTCTGTCAAACTTATAATCAAGTGTGTCTAAAATATTGTTTTCTGATAGTACAGCATCTTTAAAGTGCTCTTGAAGTTCTTTGGAATTATCTCTTACAACCGTTTTATCCAAAAAAACAAGATCAACTGGAAATTTCTTTTTTTTAAATTCTGCCAATTCTTTATTGAATCGCTTGTTTGATTCATTACGGCGATTCAATTTATATTCTGACGGATCTATTCCTGGCGGTGCAGGCGGGACATAAGTTAGCTCAGCATTCACCCACACAGAATCTATTAAAGCGGGATAAATTTCATACATTACATTTTTTTCAAATTGTAAATCAGCTTCTCTATTATTACAGCTTGTTAAGATTATTCCAGAAACAAAAAGTAGGACAAAATAGATTTTTCTCATATTTTATTGGAAAAAATTTTCATCAATTTTGATATTTAGGGATTTCATAATTATGCCTTTGTAGTTGTCTTTCAATAAACTATTTATCGCTTCTTGGGATTTATAAACAATCTTATAATTATCGTTTTCAATTTCGATGCTTTTGATTGATTTTGTAATTTCTGCTATATTTTCATCGTTCCATCTTCCTCTTCCAAAATAAATATGTCCTTGTTTTTCTTCTGGGTTATGAGGAATTAATTTAAAAACAATTGAATCTCCTTTTTTCATCTCATCCAATTGATCGTTTTTCACTTGCGGATTTATTATCAATTTTACTTTGACATTACTTTCTCCTTTATTAGTAAACAAAATACCCTGTGATGGATCACAGCTTGTTAAAGTTATTCCAAGGATTAGGAGAAGCAAAAAAGATGTTTTCCTCATGATTATTGATTTTAAGAAAACTAAGATAAAATTTATTTCATTACTTAGAATTCTTTTCAATGAACTTAAATCACTTATATGGTGAAAAATTAAATTAATAATTCAAATTAACCCCAAAACCAATTCCCATATCGCTATCATAATGCGTTGTGATTCCGAAGTTTCTGGCAACAATGTATTTCAATCCGGCCATGTATTCTTTATCAGTATTCCACATTAAATTCATTCGGAGTCTTTGAGATAACGGAATATCTTTTCGTTCAAATTGTACTCTTATATTTCCGTCTGTGTAAACCTCAACTTGTGCTTTTATGAGCATTGGCAATGTATACTCAGCTCCTAAACTGAAAACAGAACGATTGTCTTTGGTGTTCTTCTGTCCGAAAAGATTTTGTTCCTGTTCGTCCATTCCCATTTTTCGGTAGCGCCAGTCAAAACCGATAAAAGGCATTAACCACTGATTTTTTCCGATATATCTACCAATATGAGTTTCCGTTTCATAACCGTGTTTGTCATTATAACCCAATCTCCATTCAGTTCCAATGCTCCAACGTGTGTTGCTGAACATTGCTTCACCATCATTTCCGTTGGTTGCAAAATCATTTTCAGCCATAAAATGAAACATACGATCGTCCATTTTCAGCATTTTAAAAGCCATTTCAGGATGATGTATCAACGGATTTGGTGCCGAATTTTCGTAAGTAAAAATTCTTCCCATTCCAGCCATCATGTGGTATAAAATATGACAATGAAAAAACCAGTCACCATCCGCATTTGCTTGAAACTCGATTGTATCGGTTTCCATTGGCATAATATCAATGACATTTTTCAATGGAGAATAATCGCCATGTTCGTTCAGAATTCTAAAATCATGTCCGTGTAAATGCATCGGATGGCGCATCATCGAACCGTTGTATAAAACAATACGAACGTTTTCTCCTTTTTTAATTAAGATTTTATCAGTTTCAGAAACCACTTTATTATCCAAACTCCAAACATAACGATTCATATTTCCAGAAAGTGTGAAACGCAATTCCTTAACAGGCGCATCTTTTGGAAGATTAGTTTTAAAAGGAGATTTCAGCATTCCGTAATTCAAAGTCACAATTTCTGAAGTTTCAGTGCTGTCACTTTCCATTTTCATGCCTTCCATATTATGATTTGAATGATCCATTTTTGGTTTTGAATTTTCATCTTCACCCGAAATTTCAGGATACATTACAGCATTCATGTCCATTTTGTTCAAAGACATATTCATGCCCATATCGTTCATGTCGCCGTTCATTTTCATCATGTCGTTCATCATTTTCATCCCTTCAAAATATTTTAATTTTGAAAGATGATGAACAGGCTGTTTCTCTCCACTTCCTAAAAATAAAGACGCAGATCCCGTTCTGTCTTCGGCTGTAGCCAAAAAGGCAAAAGATTTAGGATCTTCGGGAATCGTAACTACAACGTCGTAAGTTTCAGAAACTGCGATAATCAAACGATCCACTTCTACAGGATCAACATCATTTCCGTCGCTAGCCACCACCGTGATTTTTCCTCCGCCATAAGTCAGCCAGAAATAACTCGAAGCGCCTCCATTGGCAATTCGTAAGCGGACTTTTGAACCAGGTTTAAGGTCTGAAAACTGCTGTTCGTTTTTTCCATTGATGAGAAATTTTTCATAATAAACATCGCTGACATCCATTGCGTTCATTCGTTTCCATTCGTTGGTCACTTTGGTCGAAAAATGTCCTTGTTTTACAGCTTCGGCATAACTTTGAGTCGTTCCTTTTTTTATTGCAAACCAATCGTTGGCATTGTGCAACATTCGCTGAATATTCTCGGGTTTTAAGTCTGACCATTCACTTAAAATAACTGGAATTGTTGGCAAATCGTCGATTCCCTTTCTAATAGTCGGATCGTCTTTTTTCTTATTGATGATGAAAAGTCCGTACAAACCAATTTGTTCTTGAAGTCCCGAATGACTATGATACCAATACGTTCCATTCTGAATGATTGGAAATGTATATTTGTGAGTTGTTCCAGGCTCAATTGGCATTTGCGTTAAATAGGGAACTCCGTCTTCTTTATTAGGAAGAAATAATCCATGCCAGTGCATTGAAGTACTTTCCTTTTTTAATTCGTTATGCACATAAATTTCTGCAATATCGCCTTCGGTAAAAGTCAGCGTAGGCATTGGAATTTGTCCATTAACTGAAATTGCACGTTTTTCTTTACCCGAAAAATTGACAATCGTATCACGAACATGCAAATCGTAACGCACTACTTTTTGAGCCTTTAGTTGAAAAGCAATTAAAAAAAGGATAAGGATATATTTGATCTTAATCATAAATTATAATTTTAAATCGTTGGTCTACATTGAACACAATTTATTTTTAACACATAGAGACATAGATTTTTTTGTCTAAAAAAAAAGAGAATAAAAGAAACTAGTTTCCACACATAGCTATGTGTATTGATGTAAGTGAAACGCCTTTACGCGCAATGCAAAACTATGTTTCTATGTGTTTAAAATAATTTCATTCCAACTTATAGTTTTAAATTTCTCAATCGCAAAGCGTTTACGATTACGGATACAGAACTTAAACTCATTGCCACCGCAGCCAACATTGGTGAAAGCAAAATTCCTAAAAACGGATATAAAATTCCAGCTGCAATTGGAACACCTAAAGTATTGTATATAAAAGCAAAAAATAAATTCTGTTTGATATTTGACATCACAGCATGGCTGAGGTTTTTGGCTTTTACGATTCCATTTAAATCGCCTTTTACCAAAGTGATTTTAGCACTTTCAATCGCGACGTCAGTTCCTGTTCCCATTGCAATTCCAATGTTGGATTGAGCCAAAGCAGGCGCATCATTGATTCCGTCTCCAGCCATTGCAATGATTTTTCCTTGTGCTTGAAGACGTTGAATTTCTTTTAATTTATCTTCTGGAAGACAATCTGCTTTGAAAGAGCTTAAATGCAAATGTTCTGCAACGGCTTTTGCAGTATTATGGTTGTCTCCTGTCATCATGATAACCTCAACCCCTTGAGCGATTAATTCTTTAATGGCTTTCGCGCTGTTTTCTTTGATGGCATCGGTAATGGCTACGAAACCTAAAACGCTTTTTTCAATGGCGATGTACGAAATAGTTTTTCCTAAATTCTGTTCAGAAATTACTTTTTGTTCTAAATCATTAGAAACAGAAGCACCAATTTCATCCATTAATTTTTTATTTCCTAAAGCAACACGTATGTTTTCTATAGTTCCTAAAACTCCTTTTCCTGCAATAGTTTCAAAACCTTGAACTTCTTTTAATGAACTATTTTTTGCTTTCGCGAAATTGACCACGGCTTGCGCCAAAGGATGTTCACTATGCTGATTTAGAGAAGCAATGTTTTGAAGCAGAAAATCTTCGTCATTATTTATGGCATAGATTTTTTCTACGGATGGTTTTCCTTCAGTTATCGTTCCTGTTTTGTCTGTAATTAAAACATCAATTTTATTCATGTTTTCCAACGCTTCGGCATTTTTAATCAGGATTCCGTTTTGAGCACCTTTTCCAACACCAACCATAACCGACATCGGAGTTGCGAGCCCAAGTGCACAAGGGCAGGCAATAATTAAAACAGCAATCGCATTAATTAATCCGTAAACGTAAGCGGGTTCTGGACCAAATTTTGCCCAGACAAAAAAGGTTACAATCGAAATGATAACTACAGTCGGTACAAAATACTTAGAAACGCGATCGGCTAATTTCTGAATTGGAGCACGAGATCTGCTCGCATCATTTACCATTTGGATAATCTGCGAAAGCATCGTTTCTGAACCCACTTTTTCGGCAATCATCACAAATGATTTTGTTCCGTTTATAGTTCCAGAAATTACGGCATCGCCTCTTTTTTTGTCTACCGGAATTGGTTCTCCCGTTATCATCGATTCATCGATACTGCTTTCACCAGAAGTTATTTTTCCGTCAACTGGAATTTTTTCTCCTGGTTTTACACGAAGTAAATCACCTTTTTTGATATTGTGAATAGAGATTACTTTGTCTACTCCGTTCTCAACCAAAGTCGCTTCTGTTGGTGCTAATTTTAATAATTCTTTTATTGCTCCGTTGGTTTGCCCGTGTGCTTTAGCTTCTAATAGTTGTCCCAATAAAACTAAAGTGATAATTACCGTTGCAGCTTCAAAATACAAATGAATCGTTCCGTGATGCGATTTGAATTCGGATGGAAAAATATCAGGAAAAAACATTCCGACAATACTAAATAGGAAAGCGACACTTGTCCCGATTCCGATTAAAGTAAACATGTTTAAATTCCAAGTCACGATTGATTTGTAAGCGCGAACGAAAAACATCCATCCCGAATAAAACATAACCGGAATCGAAAATAAAAGCTGAACCCAATTCCATTTTTCAATAGACATTATATTATAAAGCGGATTATTCGGAATCATTTCTGACATGGAAATAATGAAAATAGGAAGCGTAAATAAAATCGCAATTTTCATTTTCTTCAGTAAATCAGTATAGGTTTTGTTTTCTTCGCTTTCGGAGGCTTGCATAGGAACTAAATCCATTCCGCAGATCGGACAATCGCCTGGTTCGTTTGAAACGATTTCAGGATGCATCGGGCAAGTAAATTGTGTTGCTGTGATGGCAACTTGCGGAACTAAATCCATTCCGCAAACTGGGCAATCTCCAGGTTTGTTGTAGGTTTTGTTGCCTTCGCAATGCATTGGACAATAATAAACGCCATTTGCACTGTGTTGATGTACTTTTTTAGTTTCTGTTTTATGATGATCGTGATGTTCTTTTTTATGGCCAGAACAGCAAGATTTAGTTTCTCCATGATTTTTAGGAGAATCCATTTCAATAGTATAATTTCCGACAGCAGATAAAACTTCTTGAAATTTTTCTGTCGGCACATGCTTCTCCATTGTTATGGTAGCTGTTGGAGGATTTAAAGTTACTTCTGCCTGAACGCCTTCAACTTCATTTAAAGTTTTCTCAACTTTGGTTCGACATCCGTTGCAAGACATTCCTGAAATTATATATTGATGAGTCATTGTATTGGTTTTTAAGTATTACAATGCAAATTTCCGAAGTACAATTTACAACGATTTGTATAATTTTGAGAATGATTTGCAAGATTTACTAAATACTTTTTTTTTAACGCAAAGAGCGCAAGGATTTTTTGATATGCTGGGTTTTATAAAAAACGCAAAGTTCGCAAAGCTTTGTCTTAAAACATCTTTGCGAACCTTGCGTAAACCTTTGCGCTCTTTGCGGTTAAGCTATAACTACAAATTCTCGATCTGAATACGTTTATTATCTTTCAATTGTTTGAAATAAGTAGGAGTGTAGCCCGTAATTTTCTTGAATTGATTGCTTAAATGGGCTACGTTGCTGTAGTTGAGAATATCGGCAATTTCGCTTAACGAAAGTTCATTATAAATTAGCAATTCCTTTACTTTTTCAATTTTCTGACTGATGAAATACTTTTCGATTGTGGTGTTTTCAATTTCAGAAAACAAGTTGCTCAACGAATTATAATCCTGATTAAGGTTTTCTGCTAGATATTCCGATAAATTGATTTTTAGATCATTGTTCTTGTGATGAACCAAATCGACAATCAGGTTTTTTATTTTCTCAACGGTTTTTGTTTTTTTATCATCGAGAAGATCAAAACCTAAAGATTGCAGGTTTTTCAGCAAAACTTCTTTTTTGTCTTCACTGATTTCTTCTTTCAATTCGACTTCACCAAGTTCGACAGAAATAGTTTGAAGTCCGAGTTTTTCAAACTCAGACTTCACAACCATTTTGCATCTCGCACACACCATGTTTTTGATGTAGAGCTTCATATTTATTTGATCGTTTCTACCACGTTACCGCACGTTAGCATTGATGAACCGTAATAAGGGTTTTTAACTGCTTTTTCTTTGCTTAACCAATCAGCATCAGCCATTGGGCAATATTGTTTGTAGATTGGTTCTGTCGGACTAGAGACTTTTATCAAATCGTAAGTGCTTTTAGACAACGTTTTGAAAGTTTCTCTTTGTTTTTTAAGATCGGTTGTAGCTGAAATGCTTTTCGCATCGGCAGTTAGTTTTTTTACTACTTTCATCCAAACCGTATGTTCGTTGCTTTTTAGTTTGTCCATTTTTACCGCTGTAATGGCAGTCAGTAAATCTTTGGCTTTCGCCGAAGTCAATTTGCTGTCACTTTTGATAAGCGCATCTTTAACTGTAAAATAAGCATCGTAAACTGATTGTAATTGAGAATCGGCAATTTCAATCGCTGTTAATTCAGGATTATTGGTTTTTGCATGAATTGTATTTGTGCTAAATAATACTGTAAATGCCGTTGCTAAAGCTATGATTGATTTTTTCATTGTATATAATATTTGGTAAAGGAATTTATTTCCTTTAAAATTAATTAAAAAAGTTGATTTCAAAAAGACCCAATATGGGCTGTCATAAATGCAATAATTATATTTTCGGCTTCAGCCAAATGGAAGTAAATCCAGAAGAAATAGTAGCATTACTGTAAGATGAAATTCTGTTTTTTAAAGAAAAATTGAAAACATCTTTTTGCAAATCAAAATTATTCGAAGTTAAAAGAATATTTAATGTTGAGGTATTACAGCCCGAATGACTGCATTTTCCATCACAATTATGTTTTTCTTCTTTTGAGTTCTTCTTTTCACAGCATTTTTTTGAACAGCTGTTTTCTTCTTTAGGAGCAATTTCTTTAGAGTTTCCAGTATGGCATGCATAAGTATAACCTGGATTCAAAAAGAAACTCAGCGTTAAAAAAAACATTATTATGTGGATTTTCTTTTTCAAAGAAATTGTTTTTAGTAGCACAAATTTAGCTAAAAATGTTCGAGGAAATTACTTTTTAAGATTTCCCTAACTACAGTTTTTTAAAATCGGTTGGTTTCATGTTTTTTCTTTTTTTGAAATAATTGGTCAAATGGCTTTCATCTGTAAAACCAAATTCGTACGCAATTTGCTTAATTGGTAATTGATTATTGTGAAACCTTTTTTCAATTAAAGTGGTTCTCAAATTATGAATATATTCTCTATAACTAACTCCGAATGTCCTTTTAAAATAAGCACTAAAATACGTTTGAGCAATATTAAAATGATCCGCAATAACTTTTACTTGAACCAATTTCGGCTGATAAATATTCTGATGAATGTAATTGGCGATTTGTTCATTGTCGAGATGAGTCGATTTCATCTGCAAATTCATTCCTCGTATAGTTTCTTTTATTAAACCAAAAATGGAAAGAATTTGGTAAAAAACAATTGGAGAAGAAGTCACATCTATATATTGATCATATTTTAAGATGTTTTCAACAGTGTTTTTTAAGATTGTCTTGCATGGTTCATCGAATTTCAGAACAGTTTCTTTCAAAATTTTATCTCTCATGAAACTTTCCGGAGTATTCACAAGGAATTCATCACAAGTCAGATTCTGCTTGGAATTAAAATAGTTATCAGTGAATTTAATGTAAACAAAGCGCGTTTTTTTCTTGATATCGAAATAATGCTCATCTTCAGGAGAAATCACAAACAGGTCGCCCGCTTTATAAGAAAGCAGATTATTGTTGAGGTGATGAACGCCGTTTCCTTTTTTGATATAGATAATTTCATAGTACGTGTGCGTGTGCGGTGGCAAATGAAATTTCTCGTCTTCAAATTCGTGAATCACTAAAGTTTCAAACTGATTTAATTTAGGCATAACTTATATTTACAAGTTTATGTTGTAAATATACAATTTTTTTGAAGGTTAACGGTGTTAAATTTGCATCGTAGAAAACACATATTCCTTTCTGCTAAAATCAAAATGAAAAAAAGTCTTATTGCCTTGTCTTTAGGAGGCTTAACCATAGGAATAACCGAATTTGTAATGATGGGGTTGCTTCCTGATATTGCTTCAGATATGAAAGTTTCCATTCCGGTTGCGGGATATTTAATTTCATCATATGCGCTAGGCGTTGTTATTGGTGCACCTTTATTAGTAATTGCGGGAAGAAATTATCCGCCTAAAAAAATGCTTTTGATATTAGCATTCATGCTTACCGTTTTTAACGCACTTTCAATTGTTGCACCTAATTATAATTTCTTGTTTGCTTCAAGATTTCTTTCTGGATTACCTCATGGTGCATTCTTTGGAGTAGGAGCGGTAGTGGCAAGCCGTTTGGCAGATAAAGGAAAAGAAGCGCAGGCAATTTCTATAATGTTTGCTGGTTTGACAATTGCCAATTTAATAGGTGTGCCAATTGGTACCTATATAGGACACCATTTTATTTGGCGTTATACCTTTATATTAATTGCTTTTGTTGGTTTGCTGACTTTCTTGTTTATTTCGTTGTGGATGCCGAAATTGGAGAAAACCGGTGATGTAAATATGAAAACGCAATTGCAGTTTTTCAAAAAGACAGAAGCTTGGCTAATCATTGGAATCACTGCAATTGGTTTTGGAGGATTGTTTGCATGGATCAGTTACATTGCTCCTTTATTAATTAATATTTCTAAATTTTCGCCAGAAGATGTGTCTTCGATCTTAATCTTAGCGGGATTAGGAATGGTTGTCGGGAATTTTCTGGGAGGGAAATTAGCTGATAAATATTCACCAGCTCCAACCGTACTTGCATTATTGTTCGTAATGGTTCTTGATTTGTTGATGGTTTATTTTTTCTCTTTCAATCAATACATTTCGTTATTTCTAACATTTTTGACAGGAGCAATTTCTTTCTCCGTTATTGCGCCAATCCAAATGCTAATGATAAAAACAGCTAAAGATGCTGAAATGATTGCATCGGCTGCGCTTCAAGGAAGTTTTAATATTGGAAATGCTTTGGGAGCTTTTCTTGGCGGACTTCCTTTGGCAGCAGGTTATGACTTTGCTTCTCCAAATCTTATTGGTATTGCGATGGCCATGACGGGAATGATAATTACATTTACTTTAATGCAAAAACACAAAGCAAATTTGCAATTGCAGCGCGCTTAAAAAGCAGATACATTTTTTGAATGCCCTTAAACTTAATTGTTTAAGGGCATTTTTTTTGGATTTATTTTTAAAGTCAGGAAATAGCTTTAAAGGGTATTGTAGGAATTACTTGGGTTTTTTAATTGCCGCGAGGTCTTTTGTTTTTAATCTTCTTCAAAAATTGATTGAATAATTTTTTTTCATGTAATCGATTGTTTTTTTGATAAAAACGAAAGAAATTAATATTTGGCAATAATATAATTGGCATTTATTCATAATATAAATTGCATATGTGGTATAAAAAAGTGCTTTTATTTTTGATATGTAATTTTTTTTAGCAAATTTTTATGAAAATTAATTTTTTATATAAAAAAAATATCTATGTTTGTGTAATCGATTACATGATTTGATTTTTGTTGATTGCAACTTATTTTTAAAAAGCGAAATCGATTGAAAAACCTTGCCGTTATTGAGTTTATTTAAAATTTAGAACGGCAAAAACATCAAAAATTAGAATTTCAAAACCACATAAATTACCATTAACCAATTAATAACTTAAACAATAAACCATGAACTTTAGAGAATTATTAAACAAAGGAGCAAACTATTGCTCTGTACTTGTTTTCTTATTGTGCTTGCTTATGAGTAGTCAGGTAAATGCACAGACTACAACTATAGAAGGAACAGTTAAGGACGCTGCCGGACTTACTTTGCCGGGAGTAAATGTGCTTGAAAAAGGAACGAAAAACGGGGTTTCTACTGATTTTGACGGACGTTATAAGATCAAATTGACTAATCCTAAAGCTGTTTTGACTTTTTCTTTTATCGGATTTGGAACTAAAGAAGTTGCTGTTGCAGGAAAAACCAAAGCCGATGTAGTTCTAACAGAAGATTCTAATAACTTGAATGAGGTTGTTGTAATTGGATATGGAACTTCAAAGAAATCTGATTTGACTGGTGCAGTTGCGACATTTTCTGGAAACGAGGTACGCAAAATTCCGGTTCCTAACGTTGCAGAAGCTTTAACCGGACGTATTGCCGGAGTATCGGTAACTTCTTCTGAAGGTTCGCCAGATTCGAATATTCAAGTTAGAATTCGTGGAAACGGGTCTTTAAGCCAAGATGCATCTCCATTATATATTGTTGATGGATTTCCGGTAAACAGCCTTAATGATATTTCTGCTTCTGATATTGAAACTATGACCGTTCTGAAAGATGCGTCATCTACAGCAATCTACGGTTCTAGAGGAGCTTATGGAGTTATTATTGTTACTACGAAAAAAGGTAAAGATGGTAAAATTGCAGTAAACTTTAATATGTTCTACGGAATGAAACAGATGACAAATACGATTCCTGTTACATCTCCTGAAGATTATGTGAAATGGCAATACGAGTATGCATTACTTGATCAAACAGATAAAACTATTTTGAGTAATCCAAGTTCTTACACAAAGTATTTTGGAAACTGGCAAGATTATGACCAATACAAAGGAATGAAAGGAAACGATTGGCAAAAACAAGTATTTGGACGTACAGGCGAAGTTCAAAGCCGTGACTTGTCTATTCGTGGTGGATCTGATAAAATCAACTATAATTTCAACTATGCGCATTACGATGAAAAAGCAATTATGTTGGGGTCAGATTTCAACAGAAACAACTTATCTCTTGCCTTAAACAGTAAAGCTTCTGATAAAGTTGATTTAAGTTTTACAGTTCGTTATTCGGATACAGAAATTAATGGTGCTGGTATGAACGAGCAAAATGAGGTTTCGTCTGCCGATTCTCGTTTAAAAAATATTGTTGGATATGCTCCAATTCCGGTTCCAGGTTTGACTACTGATGATACAGATGAAGCTGTTGCAGCAAATTTAACACACCCTTTTGTGGCTATTACAGATAATAACCGTCAACAGTTCAGAAAAAACTTCAATACATTAGGAAGTTTTTCTTGGAAATTGACTCAAGATTTGGTTTTTAAATCTGAGTTAGGTTTAGACAACTATAATTATCAAGATTACCGTTTCTACGGACGTACAACTTATTATGTAAAAAATAATCCAGCAGCAGAAAGACAAAATATGCCTGCGATGATTATGATGGACAGAAAAGATACTCGTTTTAGAAATGCGAATACTTTAAATTATGATTTGAAAAAATTAGTTGGTGAAAATCATAATTTGAAATTCCTTTTAGGAGAAGAAAGTATCAATTATCAAAGAAATGATCTTACAAGTACAATTCAAGGTTATCCATTATCTTTTGAATTAGATGAAGCGAAAAAATTAACTTCTCAAGGTACACCGATTTCAGTTGATAATTTTTATTATCCAGATGACAAACTGCTTTCTTTCTTTGGACGTGCAAATTATGACTATAAAGACAAATATCTTCTTACAGCGACTTACCGTGCCGATGGATCTAGCAAATTCTTAGGCAGCAATAAATGGGGATTCTTCCCAGCAGCAGCAGCAGCTTGGAAAATTTCTGGAGAAGAATTTATGAAAGATGCTTCATGGATCAATTTGCTTAAATTAAGAGTGAGTTATGGAGAAGCTGGAAACAATAATATTCCGACAGGACAAATGGTTCAAAGCTTCATTTCTTCTACATCTACTTGGATTAATGGTGTTGATAATTTCTGGGCAGCTTCTAAAACAATGGCTAACCCAGATTTAAAATGGGAAACTACAGTTACACAAAATATCGGTTTAGATTTTGACTTGTTCAAAAATAAAGTAACAGGATCTGTAGAGGTTTATAAAAATAAAACAAAAGATTTATTAATGCTTTTCCCGATCTCTGGAGGTTATGATAATCAATACAGAAATATGGGTGAAATTCAAAACAGTGGAGTTGAGGCAACTTTGAATCTTAATCTTATTGAAAGAGAAAAGTATGGTGTAAGTGTATCTTTCAATGCCGCATTTAATACTAATAAAATCAACTCACTTGGAGTAATGAACAACTTTACTGCATCATCTGGGTGGGCATCTTCATCAATTACAGGGGATTATTTAGTTAACGTTGGACAGCCATTAGGTATCATGTATGGATATAAAAGCGATGGACGTTATGAAGTAAGCGACTTTGATTACGCTGCGGGAGCTTATACTTTAAAAAGCGGCGTGCCAGACGGTTCAACAGTAGTTGGTAAAATGCAACCAGGTGCTATGAAATTAAAAGATATTGATGGTGACGGAAAAGTAAATGCAAATGATTTGACTGTTATTGGAAATGCAAATCCAAAAAGCACAGGTGGTATGGTGTTGAATGCAAATGCTTACGGATTCGATCTTTCGGCTGCTTTCAACTGGAGTATTGGAAATGATGTTTACAACGCAAATAAAATTGAATTCGCTTCTTCAATTCCGAATGGGCAATATAGAAATTTAAGCACTGAAATGGCTGACGGAAAAAGATGGACAAATCTTGATCCAAACACAGGACAATTAGTGACAGATCCTACAGCATTGGCAGCTTTAAATGCAAATACTACAATGTGGTCTCCTTACATGCCTCGTTATGTATTTAGTGATTGGGCAGTTGAAGACGGTTCTTTCTTAAGACTTAATACTTTGAGTTTGGGTTATACAACTCCAAATGCTTTGACTTCTGCTTTAGGAGTTTCTAAGTTGAGATTTTATTTTACAGCAAGTAATGTTTTTGTTTGGACTAACTATTCAGGTCCAGATCCAGAATCTTCAACTAGAAGAAGCACGCCTTATACACCGGGAGTTGATTATTCAGCTTACCCGAGAAGCAGACAGTTGATCTTTGGTCTAAACCTTAATTTTTAATTCAGTAAAACTTTCACAAGATGAAACATAAAATATTAATAGCAGGAATATTTGTTGCAAGCCTTTTTGCTTCTTGCTCAGACGATTATTTAGATGCTCCGGCAAAATCAACCTTAGACGAATCGGTTATTTTTTCTAGCCCAGATTTGGCATCAGCAGCAATTGACGGAATCAAAATTCCATTTGCTGAAACCAACTCTTACAGAGGACGTTTTCTTCCTTTTTATGGATTGAACACAGATACAGAATGGTACAACTCTTCACAAACTGTAAGTGATGCTTCTGATTTGTGTACTTATGATGCAAAACCGAATAACTCACAAATGAATACGGCGAATAACTCTTGGGCAATGAGCTATTCAGGTATTGAGCGCGCTAACATTTGTATTCGTGGTTTACGTACTTATGGAAATCCTACTCCGGGATCTCAATTAGGATATTTATTAGGAGAAGCTTTGACTTTGAGAGCAATTTATTATGCTGATTTGGTAAAAGCTTGGGGAGATGTTCCAGGAAGATTTGAGCCATTAAATAATGCAACTATTTATGTTGGAAAAACAAGCAGAGATGAAATTTATAAACAGCTTATTGCTGATCTAGGTGAGGCAGCAACATTAGTTCCTTGGCCAGGTGAAACTAAAGAGACAACTAGTGTGGAAAGAATTAATAAAGCTTTCGTAAAGGCTTTCCGCGCTCGTTTAGCTATGGCAGCAAGCGGTTATCAGCAATATCCTGACGGAATCAGAAGAAGTACAGATCCTGAATTATCAGTTGCAAACATGTATGCATTGGCATTGGCTGAATCGCGTTCGGTTATTGCAAGTGGATCAGCACATTTGGAATCTTCATTTGAAACATTTTGGAAAAAATACAATCAAGAATACTTAGTTGCAGGAGGAGAGTCACTATGGGAGCTTCCTTTCTCAGATGGTAGAGGGCGTATGTTATTTACTTTTGCAGTTCGTCATACAACAAACGACCAGTTCCATGCAAATGGAGCAAACCGCGGAGGAACAGCAGGACCGCTTCCAACTGTTTTTTATGACTATGATCAAAAAGATACAAGAAGAGATGTTACTTGTGTTCCTTATAAATACGGAACTGCTGTAAATAATATTGCGAAACAAGAATTAGGAGCATTAAATACTTGGTATTTCGGGAAATACCGTTATGAGTGGATGACGCGATTTGTTACTTCAACAAATGATGATGGTGTGAATAAAATCTACATGCGTTATGCTGAAGTTTTATTAATTGCTGCAGAAGCTGCAAATGAAATAGAAGGTCCAGCAGCAGCAGCACCATATTTGAAAGCAGTAAGAGCAAGAGCATTTGCCGCAGCTGATCAAGCTGTTAAAGTTGATGGTTATGTGAATGGGTTGACAACAAAAGACGCCATGTTTAAAGCTCTTGTTGATGAAAACAAATATGAGTTTACAGGAGAAATGGAGCGCAAGCAAAATCTTATTCGTTGGAATTTGCTTAAAGCAAAAATGGATGAAGCTAAAGCGAACATGAAAGATTTGTCGACTCGTTCAGGAAAGTATGCTGATGTTCCATCTACTTTATATTATAAATTTAAAGCAGATAACGTAAGCCTTGATATTTATGGTTTAAATCGTGGAGAAACTACAAATCCAGGAACAGGCTATAGCAGTTTTGTTTGGACATGGACTGGCGCAGCTGCAGATACTAAAATCAATACTTTGTATAAACCAGGAGTTAATCCTGATAATAGACAATTCTGGCCAATATGGCAAGTATTCCTAGATGGAAGCAACGGAAAATTGACTAATGATTATGGGTATTAACCTTTGGTAAATTAATAAAGTAAGCGTATGAAAACAAAATATATTATAAAAGGAGCAATTGCGGTATTAGTTCTCGCATTGACTTTTTCTTCTTGTGAAACTTTTCACGATGAAGTAATTGACACGTTGGATGTAAACAGAGCGTTTTCTCCAATAGATCTGAAAGCAACGGTTAGAAATGAGACTTCAGTAGAGTTAAACTGGACCGTAAAACCAGATGCAGATCATTATGTAGTACAATTCAGTGCCGATGATCCTGAGTTTAAAACTATTTATAAAACAATAAATGTTGCACCATCTGAATTGCCAGTAAAGGTGCAGCTTGAAGGAGAAACAGTTTATTCTATTAGAGTAAAAGCAGTAAGTTCAACTGGTTTAGAAGATTCTAAATGGTCGGTTACTACTGCAACAACATTGTCTGAGCAACTTTTTGTTTCCCCAGTACCAGCAACAGATATTGAAGCGACGCAAGTTACTTTAAGATGGCCTGCAAATACAAATGCAACAAGTATTACAGTTGAACCAGGCACTATTACACATACACTTACGGCAGCTGAAAAAGCGGCAGGAGTTGCTGTTGTAACAGGACTTAAAGGAGAGACTGCTTATAATGCTTATTTATGGAATGGAACAAAGAAAAGAGGTGCGGTAACATTTACAACTGGAATTGATATTGGAACCGGTATTTTAGTTAAAGCTGAAGATAATAATTTGATTCAAAAAATTACTGATTCTCCAACTGGTTCTGTTCTTGTGTTAATGCCGGGAGATTATACAGCTCAAACGGGATTAGTAGCTATTAATAAAACAATAACAATTAGAGGTCTTAGAACAGAAAATAAACCAAAGCTAAAACTTAATTTCACTTTAGCTAATAATCCTGCAAACGCAAGTGAAATAGTGAATTTCTCTTTGATTGATGTGGATATGAGCGGAAGTGGTTTGACGGGTGCTGCAATAGCAATAAGCGCCACTGCTCCAACACAATTAGGAGATGTTTTAATAAGTAACTCTTATGTTCATGATTTTCCTTCTCAGTTGATGTATGGAAATGCTACAGCTAAATTAAAATCATTTACTGTTGATGGTAGTACTGTTAAAAATGTAAATACTGCTGGTTCGGCTGATTTTGTTGACTTTAGATCTACTTTTGTTGCAAATGTTTCTTTAACAAAAAGCACATTCGATACTTGTTCATCACGTGATTTCGTTAGGTTAGATGCTGTTCTTCCTGCTAATGGAGGTTTTTCAGGAACAGGTTTAACAAGTAATGTGTTAATTGATCAATGTACAATTTACACTCCTACATTGCCGGCTGCAAGTAGAATTTTGTATCTGCGTTTTGTTTCAAATTTATCAACGGTACGTAACACATTGTTTGCGGTTGGATCTGCAGTTTATACAAACTCAACTGCAACTGCTGCACCTACATTTTTGAATAATAACAATTTCAATTCGCCTAATTTGGCACTAGTAGGAAGTAATAATAGACCAGATGCTTCTGCAACTACTTTAGATCCTCAATTTACAAATGCTGCAGGAGGAGATTTTACAATTGGAAATCAATCAATAAAAGACAAAAAAATTGGAGATCCAAAATGGATTAAATAAATATTTTTATAGTTAGTTTGAAAAGGGATGCAGTAATTAAACTGCATCCCTTTTTTATTTTTGAAGAAGAATTATTCTAATTCGACACAGTCAAAAAGGCCATTGTTTAGAACTAAATTAGTTATTTCGTATTCGCTGTCAATTCGGAGAATATTATCACAATCTTCGAGGTCAAAATTCCATGAAGTTTTAGGCAGCAATTCGTCAAGAAGGGCAGAAGCTTGCTCTAATTTTGTTTGGCTATCAACAGTAGTTTTGAAAACATAAATCATAATTTGCAGTTTTTAATGAGGCAAATTTCTGAAAATGTATTTCGATGAAGTAGGATTCTATAATCTAAAATTAGGACTTATCAATCATTTTTCGATAACGAGTAGGAGAAATCCCTTCTTGTTTTTTAAAAAATCGGCTGAAATAAGATTGATCTTCGTGACCAACTTGTGCAGCAATTTCGCTTATTGAAAGCGTAGTTTGAAAGAGTAAATATTTAGCTTCCAATAAAATGTTCTCATCAATCCATTTTACTGCAGATTTTCCAGTTGTTGTCTTCACACACTTATTTAAATGATTGGGAGAAACATTAAGGAGTGAAGCATAGTAATTGACTTGATGATGTGTTTTGATATGAAGGTGAATCAGCTCTTTGAACTTGTTGGTAATGATTTCTGCCGCCGAAATTCCTTTTGAAGCTGTAACCGAATTTTTATTCATTTCGTAGAATAAAGCAATCAAATAGGTTTGTACGATATTAAGGTTTGCAACACGGGTGTCAGTATATTCTTTTTGCAGACGTTTTAAAATTGTAGCAATGAAAGGCACATCTTCATCGGATAAATGTACTTTTGGATTTCCAGAAATTTTCAAGAAATCAAAATCATTTAAAAGTTCACGGCTTCCGTATTTTCCAATTAAAATATCTGGATGAAACTGACATATATAGCCGTCGTAAGTATTGTAAATGTTTTCAATCGAAAAAACCTGTCCCGCCGGAACGACAATAATTTCGTTTGGAACGGTTGTGTATTCTTCAAATCCCAGATTCATTTTGTGAGAGCCGGATTCGACAAAAATCAAAGTATGACAGCTGTGTTTGGAAGGAGGAACTGGATATTGCAAATGCATTAGTTCTTCTGTTTTTAAACAAAAAAAATGATCCGAATTGGATTTGAACAGCAAATGCATTGGATTGTCTTCTCCAAGAAATTTCTCCCTAAATCCTTTTGCTCCGTAGGTTTCTATTTTTTCGGCTGGCTTTGATTTCATATCTAATAATATAATCTGAAATCAAGCAATTTGCAGAGTGCATAATGTTTTTGGTACAACTCTTCAACTACTTCGGTAAGGTCATCATTTTCTTGGTATAAGCTAAAAAATGCTTTGTCAATTGTACTGCAACTTGCTATTTTGTTATAAGTAGATCCGTAACCAGAAATGGCGCGCGCACCAGTTATGTCTAGAAAATATTGGGCTTCTTCGTCATTTAGATCAAGTCTTTTTTTATTGGCAAAATGAATAATTTTTCCTTTCATTTTTCCTTCAAAAAGCTCTGCTATTTCTTCAATGCTATAGTAATAATCATGAAGGCAAATGTTGTTTTCCTGTCCGGGCATAACCAAATAAATGATCTCATAATCTTTAAAATTATGATCATCATACAATAAGGTATTTAAACTTTCCTCAAGACCTTCAATAGTGTCGCAGGTTTTATGAATGCTGGAAATGCCTTGATCAATTGCGATTTCTTCAAGATTTTTGACCACATCAGTTGCAGTAACATCATCTACATCAGGAACGCCTTCAAGGCAGAAAATAAATTTTTCACTATCCATACAAATGTCTTTTGGATTTCGCTTTCAAAGCAGAAATGTGGTTTTAGACAAAAGTATTTTTTTATGCGGAAAAACAGCTATTTAACACTGATTTTAACGTGGATTTTTGATTTGATTAAAGTTTAGAAATGAAGCTTGGTGGATTGTTTGATGTAATTCATTACAAAAGAACTTTGAACTTTGCTGATATTTGGAATGTCTGAAAGCTTCCTTATAAAATCATTAAAAGCTTCTGGATCTTTAACAACGACTTTTAAGACATAATCAAAAATACCACCTGTAACGTATCCTTCAACTACTTCATCAAGCGCTGCAACTTGCCTGGAGAATTCTTCGACAATATCTAGTTGTTGACTGTTTAAAGAAAGATTAATGATTACTGTAAAGTTTAATCCGACTTTTTTTTGATCAATAATGGCGACATAATCTTTTATGTATCCTTCATTTTCTAGTTTTTTTATTCGGTCATAAACAGATGTTCTTGACATATTTAATTTTTCAGTTAGGTCTGTGATATCGAATCTTGCGTTTTTCTGAAGTATTCGAAGTAATTCGATTTCTTGTTTGCTTAAATCTTGCATCGGATTTTTTCCGGTTAAAGTATAAAAAAAATATCTATTTTGTACAAAACCCTATTTTTTTTATTTTGTTAAGGAATAAATACATATTTATTTTGCAAATAATGATTTTTGTTCTTGGTTTGGTACATTTGAATGTATAAAACATATTTTTATTTAAAAAATGAACAAATATATTATTATCGTTGCGCTTGGTGCATTAAGTTTTGGAATGCTGTCTTCATTTGCAAAAATTGCATATGAACAAGGTTATACTCCGGCTGAAATTACATTAACTCAAGCATTTGTTGGGACTGTAATTTTATGGTCCATTGCAATTTTTAAAACATTGAAAAAAGGACAAAAACTTACCCTGAACTTGCAATTGTTATTAGCAGGAACTTCAATGGGAGCTTCGGCTTATACTTATTATCTTTCAGTTGCGTACATTCCAGCTTCTTTGGCAATTGTTTTGCTTATGCAGATAACTTGGCTTAGTATCGTAATAGAATGGATATTCTTTAAAAGACGACCTAGCAATATTGAAATTGGCTCAGCATTTTTTATCATTTTTGGAACTGTTTTGGCAGGGAATCTTTCTGATCTGAATACTACTAATATTTCAACAAAAGGAGTTTTATTGAGCTTGTTATCAGCATTGCTTTATACACTTTATATTGTTTTTACTAGCAAGGTGGGAAAGAAGACCCCAATGTTTGAAAAGAGTGCACTAATGACTACAGGTTCAGCAATGATTATCTTTTTAATTAATTGTGAAGCAATCACAACAAGTAACCATCTTGATTTTGGATTGCTACAGTGGGGAACTTTTTTGGCGATTTTTGGAACTGTAATTCCACCAATTTGTTTTACCGTTGGAATGCCAAGAATAGGCGCAGGGTTAAGCTCTGTTTTGCTGACTTTGGAGTTGCCTGCGGCGGTTTTTTGTGCGCATATTATTTTGGGAGAAAAAGTTACATTTTTGCAGATAACAGGAATTGCAATAATGCTTGGAGCAATTATATATCTTAATGTTGCCAAAATTAAAAAGGAGAAAAAAATTAAGGAAGTGATATGTTAATTAATATAAACGAGAATAACCTTTACGTAGAATATCAAAAGAATTTTGAAAATAGACCAACAATTGTTTTTTTGCATGATTCTTTAGGATGCGTAGAATTGTGGAGAGATTTTCCTCAGAGAATTTCAGAAGCTTGCCAATGTAATTTGCTGCTTTATGATCGATTAGGATATGGAAAGTCAGATCCTATGCAACGTTTTTTTCGAGAACCGAATTATTTAGAATTAGAAGCTGAAATTTTGAATAAATTGCTAATAGTTTTAAATGTTGAAAATGCTGTTTTATTTGGGCACAGCGACGGAGGTTCAATTGCTTTGATTGCTGCAAGTAAATTCCCAAAAAGGGTTAAAATGGTTATTTGTGAAGCGGCGCATATTTTTGTTGAAAAAATTACGCTTGACGGAATCACTGCTGCAATCAAAGCGTATAACACAACTAATCTTCCTGTGAAACTTCAAAAATACCATGGCAATAAAACTGAAACCATTTTTAAGGCATGGACCGAAATCTGGCTTCGTGATGATTTCAGAAGTTGGAATATTGAATGCCTTCTCCCTAAAATAAATTCACCGTTGTTATTTATTCAAGGAGAAAATGACGAATATGGTACTTTGGCTCAAGTCGAGAAAACAGTAGATTTAGTAAGTGGGAAAGCTGAAAAATATATTTTGCCAAATACAGGTCATACGCCTCATAAAGAAGTTTCAGATTTGGTGATTTCTAAAACAACCGAATTTATAAATAATCATTTATCAGCTATTTTTTAAAGCAATTAGCAATTCGCTTAGATTGACAGTTGCGTAAGTTGAAGAATAATCAGAAACGGCATAAGGCAAAATCAGGCTGTTGTTGTGAATAATCGCGCCACAAGAATAAACCACATTTGGCACATAACCTTCACGTTCATCTTCCAGTGGAGCAAGCAACGGTTCTTGAAGTCTTCCAATTTCTTTTGAGGGATTATCCAAATCAAAAAGTGATGCTCCTATGCAATAGCGTCGCATTGTTCCTACACCATGGGTGATAACAAGCCAGCCTTCTTCTGTCCATAAAGGCGAACCGCAGTTTCCTATTTGTGTTAATTCCCAAGTATAGCGTGGTTTCTGCAAAAGAATAGGATTATTCCATTGTGTGGCTCGCTCAGAATACATAATGTAATTGTTGACGCCATCAATTCGGGCAAGCATGGCATATTTTCCATTGATTTTTTTTGGAAACAATGCCAGATTTTTATTCTGTGCGCCGTCGCCATGCAAAGGCAATACTCTAAAACTATAAAAGTCTTCGGTTATAATCAGTTTTGGCAATATCGCATGTCCATTGTATGCAGTATATGTTGCCATAACGCGCGAGGAACCGTCATCATCAGTAAAACGGACAAAACGAGCATCTTCAATACCGCGACTTTCTGAATCGGAAATCGGAAAAATAACACGTTCTGTAATATCAGAATCATGGCTGAACTGTACATCATAAAATGAATTCGCGAGCCATATTATTTCTTCAAGTGCAGTCCTTCTTTCTTGGCGAATTGAAGGATCACTCAAAGCGGTATTGACCATGTTTTTTAATACCACAAATTCAAAAGCATCGGGCAAATCTTGCATGATTTGATCAATATACTTGTTTGTGGTGTGCATTTCAGACAACTTCGTTAGAAATCGCTCTTTATTTAATAACGTTTTATGCTCTATTTCGGCTTTGTCAATTTGATTTCCAATTTTCATGATTTGTAAATTATTGTCTTTATCGAGAATTCCTCGTCTAAAAACAATAGAAGAAATATGCCCTTCGCCCGTTGCTCGGAACGAAATAATAACTCGTTTTTCACCAATTTCAAGTCCAGATTGATCAAAATCTTCTATAATGGAAGGATTGAAAATTGCCGCCGATTCGATTGCATATTCCATTGTACAGTATGAACCGATGAGCATTTTTCGATTAAGCGAAAGTGCTTCATAGTCAATCTGCATAGCTTCAATAAGCGGTCTTATTTTCTCGCAGTGTTTAAAAAATATGGCCGAAATATTTCGGTGCCTTCTCGCAAATTCACGAAGTGTTTGTTCTAAAGTTTCATAAACCTGTTTTTCGTCAAGCATCATTATCCGTATCACCATTTGCTGGGTTCGTTCGTCGCCATTCATAAAATATCGGGCAACAACTCTTCTGGAATCTGGGGTGAATTTTATGTTTTTTCGGATAACTGATACTCGCATAGTTTTATTTTTTTTAATTGTAATAAAATAAGTGCCTTTAGTAAAATTTATTTCGGGGAATTTAAATTTGCTTCAGAAAATATAGAATTAAAGCGTTTAAATTAGAGAATTATTGTGCCATATTCTTAAGCATAAACAAGTTAGTGATTTTGTTAGCGAAAAAAAACTTTATTATTAAAAATTTTGCATTTGCCTTTAAAGACTAAGAGCAAGTACAGACAAAAAATCAAGTTTAAAAATCAGGAAAAAGTAAAATTTCTTTTTTATTGGAAAAAGCAAATTTCTAGAATCATCAGTTTTTTTATAGAAATTAACAATTTATAGCTCAAAACATATTAAAACACGGTTTTTAGCGTGTAATTGATAAGTATTTGATGGGGTGTTTTGAGGGAAATCTGAACTTTTGTGACCCTGATTCTTGCAATAAAAATTTAACTTTAGCGGTTAAGAATTTCGAAAAAAGAAAAAAAATAAATGTTTTTAGTTATGAAAAAAATTATAATGCTGTGCTTTGCTTTTTTGTTTGTTGGAAAAACAATAGCGCAGGAAGTACCACTGGTGTCAAATATTTCGGCACGAAACAATATTAACTTAAATGGACAGTGGCGCTACATTGTCGATCCGCTAGAAAACGGATATTATGATTATCGTTTGATGCCACTAAAAAACAATGGATTTTTCGAAAACAAAAAATTCAATACGACAGAACTTTCAGAATATAATTTTGCAACCTCAGCCGTGATGCAGATTCCGTCTGATTGGAATTCAAAAGATGAAAGACTGTTTTTTTATGAAGGAACAGTTTGGTTCGAAAAGGACTTTAATTATAAAAAAGATGCCAAAACCAAAGGCATTCTTCATTTTGGAGCTGTAAATTATGATGCAAAAGTATATGTAAACGGAAAATTAGCCGGAACTCACATTGGCGGTTATACGCCTTTTAATTTTGATGTAACCAATTTGCTTGTTGACGGAAATAATTTTGTAGTAGTAAAAGCAGATAACAAACGCCACAAAGACAACGTTCCAACCGTAAACATGGATTGGTGGAATTACGGTGGAATAACCAGAGACGTAAATTTGGCTCAAGTTCCGAATACTTATATCGAAGATTATTTGGTTCAATTGAATAAAAACGAAAAAGGAAAAATTTCGGGTTGGATAAAATTAAATAGCGAAACAGCAAATGAATCAGTTTCGGTTTCAATTCCAGAATTAAAAATCAAAAAAGAGATAAAGACCGATGCAAAAGGAATGGCCTATTTTGAAATCAAAGCCAATCCAGTTTTGTGGACACCAGAAAAGCCAAAATTATATGAAGTAAAAGTAAGCAAAGCCGATGAAAATTTAGTCGACCAAATTGGCTTCAGAACTATTGAAACAAAAGGAAAAGAAATTCTGTTAAACGGGAAAAAAGTCTTTTTGCGAGGTATCAGTATTCACGAAGAAGCGCCTTTTAGATCTGGAAGAGCTTGGTCAACAGAAGATGCGCATACTTTGCTGACTTGGGCAAAAGAATTAGGATGTAATTATGTTCGCCTAGCGCATTATCCGCACAATGAAAATATGGTAAAAGAGGCCGAAAAAATGGGATTGATGATTTGGTCAGAAGTTCCAGTGTATTGGACGATTTCATGGACAAATCCAGATACCTATGCCAATGCAGAGCATCAATTGCACGACATGATTTATCGAGATAAAAATCGTTGTGGTATCGTAATTTGGTCGATTGCAAATGAAACGCCACATGGTGATGACCGAGATGCTTTTTTAAGCAAATTGGCAAAATATGCTCGTACGCAAGACAATTCTCGTTTAATAAGCATGGCGATGGAGGTGACAAAAAGCCCAAACAACATCAATACATTGCAAGACAATATGAACGAATATGTTGATATAGTGAGTTTCAATCAATATTTAGGTTGGTATAGAGGAACAAACGAATCTTGCAAGGATATGCAATGGGTAATTCCATACAACAAACCCGTTATTGTCAGCGAATTTGGAGGCGAAGCTTTACAAGGTTTGCACGGCGACAAGAAAGAACGTTGGAACGAGGAATATCAAGAAGAATTGTATATCCAAAATACACAGATGTTCAATCGAATTGAAGGTTTGGCTGGAGTTTCTCCTTGGATTTTAGTCGATTTTAGATCACCAAGAAGACAATTGCCAGATATTCAGGATTTCTTTAATCGAAAAGGTTTGATTTCAAGTAGCGGAATAAAAAAGAAAGCTTTTTATGTTATGAAAGATTGGTATGCGCAGAAAGAGAAAGAATATAAGGATAATTAAAGATAGCTATTTATCTTAACACATAGAAACATAGATTTAAGGTGTGTAAAAAAGGCGTTTCACTTGTTTAAAATAAACATAGTGGGCTATGTTTTAGAAACTAGTTTCTTTCCTCTTCCTAGTTATTTATTAAATAAAATCTATGTTTCTATGTGTTGAAAAAAAACATGGATTGCAATTAAAAAGCCCTAAAATTAATTTTTGATAAAGTACAAAACCTTCAGTATCATTTTCGATTTTGAAGGTTTTGTGTTTTTTGCGTAATTTTAACTGAAAAATACAATTTCAATGGAAGTAGAAATCGTTATTAGATTGCTTTTAGCGGCATTTTGGGGAGCGTTAATTGGTGCTGAAAGAGAATATAGAGGAAAAGCAGCAGGTCTTCGAACCACAATAATGATTTCTGTGGGCGCTTGTTTTTTTACATTCATGTCGATTTGGATTGGAGGCTCTGGAAATCCGGACCGAATTGCTTCAAACATTGTAACGGGTTTAGGTTTTCTTTGTGCGGGAGTAATTTTTAGATCAGACAGTCATGTCAGCGGTATTACAACTGCGGCGACAATTTGGTCAGTTGCGGCGGTGAGTATGGGAGTAGGAGCGGGTTATTATTTTGCTTCGGCTTGTGCCGCATTAATGATTCTTCTGATTTTGACAATGCTTACCGTTCTTCAAGATAAAATTGACATCAGCAATGAACATAAAATACTTCGTATTACATTTAAGTGTGGCGAAGACGGCCATAAAATATGCAAAGAACTTTTCTCGGAATATGATATAAAATCAAAATTAATTGTTCAGCGTCGCAATCAAGATCATATTACTTTAGAATGGCAGGTACATGCCTCCAAAAAATCAATGGAATCGTTATCTCAGGCGCTTTTGCAAGATCCAATTTTTGAAGAATTGATTCTGTGATTTTTGATTGATTCTTGAATTTAAACGTATTTTTGTCAACTGAAAATTAAAATCAATCATGATAAAAATTAATCAAACGGAATCTTTTGCCGTTGAAGATATATTATTCTGCTTTGCCCTTGAATCTGAAGCAGCAGAAGTTTTTAAAGAAAATAATACTTTATTTACAGGAATTGGAAAAGTAAATGCAGCTTATGAATTGTCGAAAGCAATTCAAAACAAAAAACCTTCTATAATCATAAATCTTGGATCTGCAGGAAGCAGCAGTTTTCAAAAAGGCGAAGTAATTTGCTGTACCAAATTTGTGCAACGAGACATGGATGTTCGCGGTTTGGGTTTTGCATTATATGAAACGCCATTATCAGGTTTGCCGCCAGTTTTGGAATATGGTTTGAAAATGGATAATATGAAAGAAGGAATCTGTGGAACAGGAGATAATTTCGAAATGGAGCATTCTTCGGATGTCTATAATGTCGTAGATATGGAAGCTTATGCTTTAGCAATGATTGCAATGAAAGAAAAAATTCCGTTTTTATGCCTGAAATACATTTCTGATGGAGCTGATGATAATGCAGCCGAAGATTGGACTGTGCAAGTACATAAAGCAGCGATTGCTTATGGCAAAATTTTAGGATTGATTTAAATATAAAGTGCGGTCTCAAAAGGGCAATTCTTTTGGTTTGAAAGAATATTTATAAAAATATTTTGAAGATAAAAACCCCAGCGGGGTAAAATATTTATAGCATTTTAATAAGATAGATAAAAAAGCTCCCTCGGAGCGACATACTTTTAGATTATGAAAAAAGATGTCGCTCCGAGGGAGCTTTATATTGTAAACGTATATTCTTTACTATAGATATTTAGCTTCTCTGAAGCTTGTAAAAAAGGAGCTATTCTTTTGAAACAGCCTTTTGTGTTTTTAGGAAAAATCTATTTTACTAAATAAGAAACCTGATCAGCTTCGCATAGCCTAAAATAGCCTAATGCATAATTATTGACATCGTTGGTATTTACAATATTTCCTCTGATATTTCCAGGAGGAACTTGAAAAGGATTTGAGTTTGAAGCTTCCAAAATCAATTTCATATAATTGAAAAAGTTTTTAGAAATGCCGCGATGCAAAATTTTTAAAGTATTTCCTGGCTTCATATCTTCATTGGAATATCTCGTGCTAATTTCGTTTCCATTATAAAAATCATCGTTTGTGATTTCATATTCGGGAAAAATTAAAAATTCGCTTTGATAATCGGTTAAATAAAAATTGACTTGATCTGCTGGATCTTTGTAATAAAAAGTGACTTCAATTGCATCTTTTCCGCCAAAATCAGGAACAATTTTCTGTTCTACTTTATCAATTGGAGTTGTCGAAGTCAGTTTTTCGACAGCTGTAAAACTTTGTCCTTCAGCTTGAACAAACAATTTATAATCCATGTTGATTACAGGCACAAAATTGGTGCATTTGTAAATTCCTGCCTCAGCTTCGGTGAAAGTAAAGACATCGCCATTGCTGTTTTCAACTCTTACCTGCGCACCAGAAACTTTTGGCGTTGAGCCATTGTAATAAGGTGCTGTTTTGCTGATTTTAATGGTTTGTTCATTTCCTGAAGTTCCTTTTTTCCAGACTATTTCGGCGTCAATTACAAGTTTAGTTTCGCCAGTTTCCAAATCAAGATCTACGACTTCTTCGCACGAACTGAAAAACAAAAAACAAAATAGACTCAATAATGCCAATGCTTTGTTCATGATGCTGTATTTTTTTAATTTTTTCATAGCATTAAAATTTAAAATTATAAGAAACCCCAGGTACAATTCCGAAGATTGAAAGTCTTCTAGTTTCATTCAGTCCCGTATCTTCATTGGTTGTAAAATTCATCGACGCGGCATTTTTTCGATTATAAATATTGTAGATGCTGAATACCCAATAGCTTTGCCATCCTTTCTTTTTCTCTGGTCTTGGCGTATAAGTTGCGGCAACATCTAAATGATGAAAAAGTGGCAACCTATTTTCGTTTCTTAAAGAATAATTCGGAACGTGAATACCGCCAAATTCATAATAACCATTTGCATATGTCACTGGCTGACCTGACTGCAAAGTGAAATTGCTATTAAAAGACCATTTTGGGTTTAATTCATAACTTCCAACAACACTTAAATTGTGAAGCTTGTCATAACCTGATAAATACCAATCGCCATTTGCAATTCCTGGCTCGTCTGGAGTTCTTCCTGGTGTTTTTTGTTGCGCACGAGATAGCGTATAAGAAATCCATCCAGTGAAATTGCCAGTATTTTTTCTCAGCAATAACTCCATTCCGTAAGATCTAGCTTTTCCGTTTAGGATAACTTGTTCAATATTATTGTTGGCCAAAACATCAGCTCCGTCAATGTAATCAATTCGGTTTTGAACATTTTTATAAAATAATTCTCCTTCAAATGAATAATCTCCGTCTTTGAAATTTTTGAAATAGCCCATTGCATATTGATCCAGCATTTGCGGTTTGGTAAATGGCCCGCTTGGCGTCCAGATACTCATTGGAAGAGGCGACTGCGTATTCGATAAAATATGAATGTATTGCGCCATTCGGTTATAACTTGCTTTTACAGAAGTATTTTCGTTGAAAGCATAAGACAAAGCTGCTCTCGGCTCAAAATTGTTAAAACTGCTTATTTTTTTTCCTTTTCCATAATATATAGAACCGGTAGGAGTTCCTTCCTGATATATATTATAAAGCGGATTAAAAACAACAGCTTGATCATTTTCATAAGTACTGATTTCTTCTGAACCTAAACGATAAAACATACTGTAACGAAGCCCATAACGGAAATTCAGTTTCTCTGTAATCTGATTTTCAAAATCAATAAATGCTGAAGTTTCTAAAGCATATTTTTTGTCTAATTGCTGATAATTAAACTGCGAATCAGAGCTTGTTGGCTGCACAACTCCTGGATTAAAATTATAATACAGACCATCAATTCCGTAGTTCATTTTGAATTTTTCTGATTTCTGATAAAACCAATTGTACTTCAATCCGTAGCTTTTGATGTTGCTGTCCCATTCAAAATTTTCTGAAGAAAGCCCTAAGTTGAATTTATAATCACTGTAAAATGCAGAAAGATTGGTGTTCAAACGATCTGAAAATTTATGTTTCCAACTTAAAATTCCCATTGTATTTCCATATTTACTTGAAAAACGATCATTGATATCAAAAACGTCATTTCCAAAATAACCAGAGAAAGCCAAACTATTATTAGCATTAAAACGATAATTGAATTTTGCATTCAAATCATAAAACATTGCCGAGTTTTTATTGTCAGCCAGTTTCAAAAATAAATGCGCATATGAAGTTCGGCCCGAAACAATAAATGAACCTTTGTCTTTTTGAATTGGACCTTGAACCAAAAGTCGGCTCGAAATTAATCCGATTCCTCCATTGACTTTATAATTTTGAAAATCTCCGGTTTGTTGCGTAACATCCAAAACAGAAGAAACACGTCCTCCATATTTAGAAGGAATTCCGCCTTTATAAAGTTCTAAACCGCTGATGGCATCGGCATTAAAAATCGAGAAAAATCCAAACATATGAGAATCTGCATAAACGGGAGCGCCGTCTAAAAGAATCAAATTCTGATCAGCCGCGCCTCCGCGAACATTAAAACCAGATGAAGCTTCTCCAGCATTCGTAACTCCAGGCAAAGTCAAAATTGATTTTAAAGGATCTGGTTCGCCCATTGCTACCGGAATTCTTTTGATTTCCTGCATCGAAAGTTTGTTGACACTCATTTGAGTGTTCTTGATATCAGTGGCTTTGTTGGTGGTTACAATAACTTCACCCAATTGCTGACTGTCTGATTCGATATTGAAATTAATAGTCGCATCATCAGAAATTGTGATTTCTTTTTCTTGATTTTTAAATCCAACGTAACTGATCACAAAAGTGTAAGTACCATCTGGAACTTCTATATTGAATTTTCCACTATAATCCGTTACGGTGCCAGTTTCTAATTCTTTAATAAAAACATTAGCACCAATAACGGGCTGTTTTTCATCATCAATAATCTGACCTTTCAGCTTGTTTTTTTTTTTAGCCGTTTTATGAGATTGCGATTTCTGTTTCACAAAAATATTATTGCCAACAACAGAAAATTGTATGGTAGCGGTTTTGTTTAATTCAGAAATGAGCTTGTCGATTTCGATTTGCTTATAGGTATTTTTCTTTGTGAAATATTTTTTGTCAGTATCAATTTGATCTGTAAAGGCAAATTTGAAATCGGTTTGATTTTCAATCTGTTTGAAAAATTCTTTTAAGGTCATATGCTGATCTACAGTAACATTTACCTTTTGTGCAGACATACTTAAGCTGAGTAAAAAAAAGCATGCTGAAATTATATGCTTCATGAATTTTTGTATTTTTGAATATTATTGAATGGAATAACTTCGTGTTATTCTGACTATATAAGGAGGATGTGTAGTTTCGCGGCTTGCATCCTTTTTTCTTTTCTACTGAAAAGTAATCTGTTTTAAATCTTCATTTATTTCAAAGTTTAGGTTATACATTTCTGATATTAATTGTACAATTGTTTTTAAATCTTCTTTTTTATTGATTCGGATTGTGATTTTTTGGTCTAGATTTTCTGATGGAAGAATTACTTTATAGCCATAATTTTTCTCAATATATTGACTTAAAACAGAAAGTTTTTCATTGTCAAAATCTATAAATCGGCTGAATTCTTCTACTGAAGCAATTTGATTTCCGTAAGTGAATTTCTCGCCGGGTTTTAAAATCCATTGTTGATCTTTTCCTTTTACATTCATTTGAACGCTTCCTTCATAAAGTTCAACAGTTACTTTTTCGTCTTCTGTTTCATTAACGATAAATGAAGTTCCCAAAACTGTGGTTGTGGTTTCATTGCAAAAAACCTGGAAAGGATGTTGTTTGTCTTTTTTGACTTTGAAATAAACTTCGCCATCAATTTCTATTTTTCGGTTTAGGGCAAAATTAGCGCCGTATGAAATTTTAGAATTCGGACTTAATTCTACTTTTGAATCATCCGGCAAAACCACATATTTTATTTTCGAAGTTGTATTTTCAATTACATTTTCGGCCAGAATAATACTTTCCTGTTGCGGTTTGTTATTGAAATAAATCCCAGTTCCAATAAGAACAAAAAGCAAAACCGCTGCCACCGAATAGTAGCGCCAAGGTCTTAGTTTTCGTTTTTTCGTAGCGAAAGTTTTAGAATGAAATTGTTCCCATGAAGCTTCCTTTTCATTGTCTGAATGAGAAAGCGGAGATTCACTCCATAGTTTTTTGAACTCTTCGTCAAATTTTTTTTTATCCATTTTTTAAGGTTAAATGATTTGGCACTGAAAACCTTGTTTGGTAAAAACACCGTACACCATTTCTTTGATGTCACGATTGGTTTCGATTTTGAGGATGTTTTCTTGACCTTTTTTGTCAAAATTTATGATACAGTCAGAAATGACGAATTGTAAAAGTGCCACAAGTAAATTGGCTTCTTTTTTAGTTCTGACATTAGTTTTGTACGCTTCGATGTGCATTTTTTATTCTTGTTTTTAGATATAACAAACGAGAACAAAAAAGTTCCTAATGGTTTTCGATTTTTTTTCGAATAAATTTACTGGCAAGATAAATATGATTGGCGATAGTCTTTTCAGAAAGATCTGTGAGCTCTGCAATCTCCTTGTAGCTAAGGTTTTCCAGTTTGTGTAAAGTGAATATTTTTTGTTGCTGTTCTGGAAGCTGATTGATGAAATTGTGTAATTTTTCACTTCTTTCATCAAAAATTGCCGTGTCGACTTCTTCTTGTGCAACTTCAACTTGAAAATTGTCAAGCTGAATTATTTTGTTTTCTCTGTTGATGTGATTGATGATGATATTTTTGCAAATGACAAATAATTGTTTGTCCAACAAAACATCTTCGTTGAGCAATTCTCTTTTATTGTATAATCGAATGAAAGTCTCCTGAACAAAATCTTCGGGAGTTAATACTTGAGAATTAAATCGTTTGGCAATATTTTTCAGTTTGTCGTAGTAGTTGAAGTAAACTTCCTTAAAAGCTTCTTCATTACCTTTTTTTAAACTTAAAATAAATTTTTTATTGTCCATAACGAAAAATATCGCGACTAGCTTTTAACTAGTGAAAACTCATTGGAGTCAATATTATTGTATTCAAAAATTGATCAATTTCAATCTAAGAATGTAACAAGTTGCAAAGAACCGTAATTTTATTGAAGATTTGTCGTCGTTATTAGAAAATGTTACAAAATGGAATTGTTTTTTAATTTGGAGGTGCTTCTGCAATTTTGGAAAAAAACGAACATAAAAAAACCGCTAAAGGAGTTTAGCGGTTTTTAATATAATTCAATAAATGAGTTGTTGAAATTTAAGATTAACGATTAATGTTTTCCATTTCCATGCCCATTTCCATTATTTCCATGGCCATGGTTTCCATTATCTTTTCCTTGTTTGTTATTTTCTTTTCCTGGTTTTGGCCCAATGGTCTGTTGAGGTTTTCCTTTGTAGCCTTTACCATATTTCACTTTATGCGTTTTGAAATTGTCGTAAGGCGAATTTCCTCTGTAATCAGTCAATACAACTTTATATTCGTTGTAAAGATCATAATTTCTATAAACGGTAGGCAACGATCTTGTTCTAATCCATTTTCCATTATTGATGTAAATATAATTCGCGGTATTTATATCATAATAAGTTTCAAGATCTGGCAAGTAGTAATAACGCACATCAGTATATCCAACGGGGCCCCAAGCAGGTGGCGTTCCAATATTTACATTCACATTTACCTGTGCATTTGAAAAGTAGACTGTGAAAAACAAAATTCCTGTTGCTAAAAATTTAAATGATTTCATAATATTTAATTTTTTAATTGTTATTAATTCTATATTTCAAAAAGCGTACCTAAAATTTGCCTAGAAGTAAAAACAGATATTTTACTGCTCTAAATTATCGCCATTTGTGGCAGCAGAAATTTGATCCAAGATATTAGTTTGGTTAGGCGAAATGTAGTTTTTTATTTCAGGAGCATTTTCTTTCTTGAAAAGAAGATCTAAAGCATTGTATAGTTTTAACAAAACATCTCGGTCTGCTTTTTCAATTTCTAAGGCAGTGTTAAAATTAAAAACGTAATTATTGGAATTACGTACCTCAACTTTTATCGTTTTCGATGTAATTTTAAATTTAACTATATCCATTTTTCTGTGTAAATTAATTTGGTTGCAAAAATGAGATTTTAACGTCAATTAGCCGTGCAATTTTTTATGTTTTTTTCGATCTTGAAATTTTAGTATTAAAAATACGAATTTATTTGAATTATCTCTTATTGAATCTGTATCGATGTGTTACATAATAATTAAAATAATTTAAGAAGATTAAATTCTTTAAAATTTGTTTTTAAAAATAAGTACGTGTTTTAAGTGCTTATTAAATGTAAAAATCTTATAATTGTAGAGAATTTTATTTGATATTAACGATAAAAAAATGATTTGTTTAAATATAATTTTTACAAAATCGTTTTAGTTGTTATTTTTGTTTATATTTGTGATTACGATTAAGGATAACCCAACAAATTAACGCATTACATGAAAAAGATTACAATAAAGGATATTGCGACAGAAGCTCAAGTTTCAGTGTCTACAGTATCTTTTGTTATCAATGGTAAAGGCGAAAAAATGGGAATCAGCGCAGCTGTTATTAAGAAAGTACAAGATGTAGCAGAAAAACTCAATTACAGGCCGAGCATGATTGCAACCAGTCTGCGAACTGGAAAAACGAGATCGATCGGACTTATTGTTGAGGATATTTCAAATCAATTCTTTTCTGATCTTGCTCGTGTAATCGAAGACGAAGCAAAAAATATTGATTATAGGGTTTTCTATTGTAGTACAGGAGATGATGATGAACGTTCTGAAGAATTGATACATAGTCTTTTGCAGGCAAATGTTGACGGATTTATTATTACGCCGACTAAAAATCTTGAAGAGAAAATTGATCTTCTCCTAAAGCTTAAAAAGCCGATGGTATTGATCGACAGGTATTTTCCGGGACAAAATGTGAGCCATGTCGTGATGGATAATTACGAAGCGGCATATTCGGCCACTAAATTTTTGATTAAAAAAAATCGTAAAAATATTGCTGTCGTTAACAATACTTCTGAAATGATTCAGATGAAGTTGAGGGAAGATGGCTATAAAGACGCTTTGAAAGAAGAAGGGATGTACAAGGAAAGCCTTGTGCTGCATTTGGATTATCATAGCAATGAAGAAACGAGAATTGATGGTCTTGTGAAATTTTTTAAGAAGAACACAGAAATTGATGCTGTTTTGTTTTTGACAAATTATATGGGACTTTCTGGACTTCAAGCTTTAAGAGGAATGGGAATTAGTATTCCTGAAGATATTTCGATTATTAGTTTTGATGATCATGACAGTTTTAAATTGCATACTCCAACAATTACTGTAATAGCGCAACCAATCGTTGATATTGGTGTTAAGGCAATAGAATTGTTGATGAGCCAAATGACAAATATGGAATCGTTTGAAGTTGAAAAAAGTTTAAAGAAGGGTGATTTAATTATTAGGGAGTCTGTCTGATTTTTAAAATTCAAGAAAAAAGGAAAAAAACGTTTCGTTTTTTTTTGAAACTTTACTAAATCGTTTTAGGATAAAAATAAAAGCTCAGGGCCGATGAAAGCCCGCAAACAAAGAAAATATTTTAAACAAAACACATAAAAAATTAAATTCAGAGCAGGGACTTTAATAGTTTTTAATGGTTGAATTTTGGTTAGTTAAGTTGAATTAAGCTGGGAAGTATCCTGCGGTTCCCGGCTTATTTTAAGTATAATGTGGTTTGCTGATTTTAGCATTAGAAAAAGAATCACAAAAGAAAAAGAAAATAAGAATAATTGCTTTTGCAATACATAATAAGAAATAAGTTAAGCTTGGCAGCCGTAAAAAGAAAATGATTTCAGTGATATTTTGTTAGTTACTATTATTCTGATACATATATAAGAGAAGGAAATAATTGTATTATCAATTGTCCTTCTCGACCTGCCGGCGATCCTTTGCGATAAAAATTAACTTGGCATTTAGTTGAAATGAATTATAAAAAAAGAGTTTATTGGTTTTTGGGCATTTGTGCAACAAGTTTTTCATTTGTTGCCAATGCCCAAAATATAAATATAAAAGAAGGCTGGCAATTTCGTGAAACGAAAACTGCAAAATGGTTTCCTGCAACAGTTCCAGGTGAAGTTCATACCGATTTGTTGAACAACAAAACAATTCCGGATCCATTTTACAGAGATAACGAAAAAAAACTGCAATGGATTGAAAAGAAAGATTGGGAATATAAAACCACTTTTCAAATAACACCAGCCTTATTAAAAAAGAAGAACGCCGAATTGGTTTTTGACGGATTAGATACTTATGCGACGGTTTATTTGAATAATAAGCAGGTTTTAAAAGCGGATAATATGTTTCGTCAATGGCGTGTTGAAGTTAAAAATCTGTTGAAATCTGGAAACAATGATTTGGTAATCGTATTTAAATCGGCTCAAAATGTAGCAGATTCATTAGCCAAAAAAGATCTGCCTTTTGTGATTCCCGATAATCCGCGTGCCTATGTTCGAAAAGCGCAATATCATTTTGGATGGGATTGGGGACCAAAATTTACCACTTGCGGTATTTGGAAGACACCTCGTTTAGAAGTGTATGATAAAAAAACACCCGAGAAACCTTATGTGTTAAATCGAAAAATAGAACTGATTCAAGAGCCTGACAGTGTAGGTAAATCATTTTATTTTAAAATTGATGGAAAGCCAGTTTATATGAAAGGCGCTAATTATATTCCGTCAGATGCTTTTCTCTCGAGAGTGACAAAAAAAGAATACGAAAAAGTGATTTCTATGGCTAAAGATGCCAATATGAATATGCTTCGTGTTTGGGGAGGCGGTATTTATGAGGATGACTATTTTTATGATTTATGTGATAAAAACGGAATTTATGTTTGGCAGGATTTTATGTTTGCAGGAACAATGATTCCTGGTGACAAAGCTTTTTTTGAAAATGTAAAAGCGGAAGTCCAATATCAGGTAAAACGTCTTCGTCATCATCCAAGTATTGTTTTGTGGTGCGGAAATAATGAAGCTGATGAAGCTTTCAAAAGTTGGGGCTGGCAAAAAAGCATGAATATGTCTAAACAAGATTCAACACGTTTATGGCATGATTATGTTCGTTTGTTTCACGATAGTATTCCGAAATGGGTAAAAGAAGTTGACAATAAAAGACCTTATGTTACCTCGTCGCCAATGCTTCATTGGTCAAAAGCAAACAGTTTGACATCTGCTGATAGCCATTATTGGGGAACTTGGTGGGGATTAGAAGATATTGAAGTCGTTCAGAAAAAGACTGGCCGATTTGTAAGCGAGTACGGAATGCAAGCCATGCCAAATTACTCTTCTATTGAAGCGTTTACATTGCCAGAAGATCGTTATTTATATTCAGATGTTTTAGAAGCACATCAAAAAGCCGGAAAAGGTTTCATGAAATTGGATTCGTATTTGAATCGCTATTTTATTGAGGAAGCTAAAATTAAGAAAATGAGTGTTGAGGATTATACGTATCTCACACAGTGTCTTCAATATTATTCTTTAAAAAATATTATCGGAATTCATCGTTCAAAAGCACCTTACAATATGGGAACTTTGGTTTGGCAGCTCAACGATTGCTGGCCGGTAGCAAGTTGGAGCGTAACCGATTATTACGATCGCCAACCAAAAGCGGCATGGTATGCCATGAAAGAAGCTTATCGAGATGACAAAAAACCGGAAATCGATTTGACGCGACCAATTAATCTGAAATTAGAAGATCCTAAAATCAGTTATAAAATTTCAGGAAATAAAGTCACTTTAAAAGCTTTAAAAGCAGCAAAATATGTATACGTTTCCATAAAAGGCTATACAGGAAAGTGGAGCGACAATTATTTTGATTTGAAAGAAGGAGAAGAAAAAACAATTACGTTTGAAGGCAAAACTGAGAAGCCAGCTTTGAAGGTTTATTCGCTTTATGATGTTTTGAATAAATATTAATTAATAGATATTGAGCTGTTTAGTGTAAGAAAGATTAGAAAAAAACTTAGTGCCTCAGCATCTCAATATCTTAGAAGTTTTAAAAAAAAATATGTTTACAAAATACACCAAAATAGCTTTTAGCGGTATTTTCGCTTTAAACTTGTTTTTTGCAAATCCTGTTGATGCGCAGAAAAAAAGCGCAAATCAAAATAGTGTAGATTACACAAAATATGTAAATCCATTTATCGGATCGGCGGGGCATGGCCACGTATTTGTGGGAGCAAATGTTCCTTTTGGGGCAGTTCAGTTAGGACCTGTAAATATTTTTGAAGGCTGGGATTGGTGCAGCGGTTATAATTATGCAAGCAATACTATTTTAGGATTTACGCATACACATTTAAGCGGTACCGGAATTGGCGATTTGAATGATATTTTATTGCTGCCGGTTACGGGAAAAGTGCCACTTTTTAAAGGCACAAAAGAAGATATGACAAATGGTTACGGCTCTTATTTTTCGCATGCAAACGAAGTGAGCAAGCCAGGTTATTACAGTGTCATTTTGGATAAATATAAAATCAAAGCCGAATTGACAGCCAGTGAAAGAGTTGGTTTTCATAAATATACTTTTAACTCGACATCAGATGCTCATGTTTTACTAGACTTAGCTGATGGAGTTGGATGGGATAAACCTGTAAAAACTTTTATCAAAAAAATAAATGCTACGACGCTGGCAGGCTATCGTTTTTCGGCAGGATGGGCTACAGATCAACGTATTTATTTTACAATGGAATTTTCTGAACCAATTTCAAATATAGCTTTATACGACGATAAAACGCCAGTTTCAGGAAATGAAGGCGAAGGTTTGAAAATGAAAGCAGTTTTGGATTTTGGAACATTAAAAAACAAACAAGTTTTAGTTAAAGTCGGAATTTCTCCGGTAAGCTCTGAAAATGCTTTAGCGAATATAAAAGCAGAGATTCCAAATTGGGATTTTGATCAAACAGTCAAAATGGCTTCTTCAAAATGGAATAAAGAATTAAATAAAATTCAGATCACAGGAAACGATAAAACAATGAAAGTTTTTTATACTTCATTGTACCACACGATGTTTGCTCCTTCCATTTTTAATGATGCCAACGGAGACTACAGAGGAACAGATAAAAAGGTTTACGAAAAAGCAAATTTTACAAACTACACTACTTTTTCACTTTGGGACACGTACCGCGGACTTCATCCATTATATACAATTACGCAACCGGATAAAATCAATGACATTGTAAAATCATTTTTGGCAATTTACGAACAGCAAGGAAGATTGCCGGTTTGGCATTTAATGGGAAATGAAACCAATACCATGAACGGAAATCATTCGATTGCGGTAATTGCAGATGCTTACTTGAAAGGATATCGCGATTATGACGTGAATTTGGCTTATGAAGCCATGAAAAAAACAGCTATGCAAACTCGCGACGGAATGGATTATGTTCAAAAACTGCAATACATTCCAGCAGACAAAATGTTGGAAAGTGTTGGAAATGCTTTAGAATATGCTATTGACGACTATTGCATTGCACAGGTGGCAAAAGCTTTAAACAAAACTGAAGACTACGATTATTTCTCAAAAAGAGCGAATTTATACAAACTTTATTTTGATAAAGAAACCACATTCATGCGCGGAAAATTGACAGATGGAAATTGGAGAACGCCGTTTAATCCGCTTTCATCGGCGCATCGAAAAGACGATTATGTTGAAGGAAATGCTTGGCAATATACTTGGTTGGTTCCTCAGGATCCTTATGGCTTGATTGATTTGTTTGGAGGCGAAAGTAAATTTTTGGCTAAATTAGATTCACTTTTTCAAATAACAGATAAAGTGGAAGGCGAAGAAGTTTCACCAGACATCAGTGGTCTAATTGGGCAATATGCACAAGGAAATGAGCCAAATCATCATATTCCATATTTATATGCTTTTGCGGGACAACCTTGGAAAACGGCAAAATTAATTCGTGAAATCGACGATAAATTCTACTCAACAAAACCTGACGGATTGTGCGGTAATGAAGATTTAGGCCAAATGTCGGCTTGGTATGTTTTGTCTTCAATGGGATTTTATTCAGTTAATCCAGCAAATGGAGTTTACGTTTTAGGAAGTCCACTAGTAAATACAGCAACAATTCATTATAAAAAAGGAATTTCATTTACCGTAAAAGCAATCGACAATAGTGCTTCAAATATGTACATTCAAAAAGCAGAATTCAACGGAAAACCTTATACAAAATCCTATATCACTCAGGATATGATTGTAAAAGGCGGTGAATTGAAATTGTATATGGGAAGCAAGCCATCTGCGAATTTTGGAGTAAAGAAAGAAGATAGACCTAAGTAAATTTTAGATTTTAGAATTAAGATTTTAGATTTCCTCAAAGTATTAAAAATTTATAGATATTAATTTAAAGCGTATAGCCTACAGCTTATAGCTTAAAGCATAAAAAGACTATGAAAGTAAAGAGCTTAATTTTTTTAGGATTAATACAGTGCGGTATTGCCACAGCACAAGTAAAACCTTTAGATCCGGCAGAATATGTAAATCCATTAATGGGGACACAATCTGTGCATAGTTTGTCAAACGGAAATACTTATCCAGCAATTTGCAGGCCATGGGGAATGAATTTCTGGACACCGCAAACTGGGAAAATGGGTGATGGATGGGCATACACATACACTGCAGAAAAAATTAGAGGATTTAAGCAAACGCATCAGCCATCGCCATGGATGAACGATTATGGACAGTTTTCGATTATGCCAGTGACAGGGAAAATAGTAGTTGCAGAAGCAGATCGAGCAAGTTGGTTCAGTCATAAAGCAGAGGTTTCAAAACCGTATTATTACAGCGTTTATCTTGCGGATTATGATGTTACAACAGAAATTACTGCAACTGAAAGAGCTGCGCATTTTCAGATCACTTTTCCTGAAAATGAGCAATCTTCAATTGTAGTCGATGCATTTGACAAGGGTTCATACATCAAAATTATTCCATCTGAAAATAAAATCATAGGCTATACAACACGCAATAGTGGAGGAGTTCCAACGAATTTCAAAAACTATTTTGTGCTTGTTTTTGACAAACCATTTGCTACAAGCAGTACATGGAATGAAAAAGGTATAGAAAAAGATAAATTAGAATTGCAGGACAATCATGCTGGAGCAGTTGTTAGTTTCAAAACTAAGAAAGGCGAAATTGTAAACGTCAAAACAGCTTCATCATTTATAAGCCCAGAGCAAGCGGAATTAAATTTGAAAACCGAGTTAGGAAATGCGACTTTCAACGAAACTGTAGCATCTTCTAAAAAAGAATGGAATAAAGTTCTAGGAAAAATAACTGCCGAAAGCAACGACGCAGATCAATTGAAAACTTTTTATTCTTGCTTGTATCGCGCAACTTGTTTTCCTCAAAAGCAATATGAAATAAATGCCAAAGGCGAAACAGTGCATTACAGTCCGTATAACGGAAATGTTTTGCCGGGTTATATGTATGCAGGAACAGGTTTTTGGGATACTTTCCGCGCCTTATACCCTTTATTGAATTTAGTTTATCCTTCTGTAAACAAAGAAATGCAGGAAGGTTTGATCAATGATTATAAAGAAGGTGGCTTTTTGCCAGAATGGTCGAGCCCTGGTTTCAGAAATGTAATGGTCGGAAACAACTCGGCTTCTGTGGTTTCTGATGCTTATATCAAAGGTTTAAGAGGATATGACATCAATATTTTATTTGAAGCTTTAGTTCATGGAGCAAATAATGAAGGCCCGATGGATGCCGTGGGAAGAAAAGGAGTTTCGTATTATAATACTTTAGGGTATGTTCCTTATGATGTGAAAATCAACGAAAATGCGGCAAGGACGCTGGAATATGCTTATGATGATTTTGCGATTTGGAAATTGGCGAAAGCCTTAAATCGTCCAAAAAAGGAAATCAGTTTGTTCGAGAAACGAATGATGAATTATAAAAACGTATTTAATCCTGAAATTGGATGGATGAGCGGCAGAAATAAAGACGGAAGTTTTCCGAAAAACTTCAACCCATTAAAATGGGGAGATGCTTTTACAGAAGGAAATGCAATGCATTATAGCTGGAGCGTTTTTCATGATGTTCAAGGATTGATTAATTTGATGGGCGGACAGAAAAAATTTGTGGAGAAATTAGATGCGGTTTTTTCAACACCTCCAGTTTTTGACGACAGTTATTACGGATCGGTTATTCATGAAATCCGCGAAATGCAGATTATGAATATGGGACAATATGCTCACGGAAACCAGCCAATTCAGCACATGATTTATTTGTACAATTATGCAGGCGAACCTTGGAAAACACAATATTGGTCAAGAGAAGTTATAAAACGTTTGTACAAGCCAACTACAGATGGTTATTGTGGCGATGAAGATAACGGCCAGACTTCGGCTTGGTACATTTTTTCAGCAATGGGATTTTATCCGGTTTGTCCAGCAACAGACGAATATGTTTTGGGTGCGCCATTATTCAAAAAGCTGACTTTAGAGTTGGAGAACGGCAAAAAGCTGTTTATAAACGCTCCTAAAAATTCTGAAACTAATAAATACGTTCAAGAATTAAAATGGGATAATGCCAGTTATGCTAAAAATTTCATCAATCATTCTGATGTCTTAAAAGGCGGAGAATTGAATTTTGAGATGTCTGCTGAACCAAATTTACAAAGAGGAACTTCTTCAAGCGCCTTTCCATACTCTTACTCAAATTCAAAATAATACTATGCAGTCACGTAGAAAATTTATAAAAAATGCTGGAATTTTTTCAGCTGGACTATTGGCGATTCAAACCGATGTTTTTGCTTCACAGTCAAATGCGTTTGATTTTGCGTTAAAAGATTTTATCAGCAAAAGACCTCCTTTGGCTGAAAGAAAATTTACAAGTCCTGCAATTGAAGCGGCAATTACACGCATCAAAAAACAAATTGCGAATCCAGAATTAGCTTGGTTGTTTGAAAACTGTTTTCCAAATACGCTAGACACCACAGTCGATTTTGAAATTATTGATGGAAAACCGGATACATACGTAATTACGGGAGATATAGATGCCATGTGGCTTCGCGACAGTACAGCTCAAATTTGGCCTTACATTCCATTTGTGAAAGAAGATAAAAAACTGGCTGAATTGGTAAAAGGTGTAATCAATCGTCAGACAAAATGTATTTTGCTGGATCCTTATGCAAATGCTTTTTATAAAGATTTTTCTAAAATAAGCGAATGGAAAAATGATCTGACCAAAATGAAACCAGGAATTCACGAACGCAAATGGGAAATCGACAGTTTGTGTTACCCTATTCGTTTGGCGCATGGATATTGGAAAGAAACTGGCGACCTAAGTTTGTTTGACAAGCAATGGAAAGAAGCCATGCTTTTAGTATTGCAGACTTTTAAAGAGCAGCAAAGATGGACAGATAAAGGGCCATATACTTTCCAAAGAGAAACAGCTTGGGCGACTGATGGCGTGCCTTTGAGCGGTTACGGATATCCTGTGAAACCTTGTGGTTTGATTGTTTCCACTTTTAGGCCAAGTGACGACAGCACTTTGTTCGGTTATCTAATTCCGAGCAATATGTTTGCGATTGAAGTTTTGGGTTATTTGATCGAAATTTTCTCTCTGCCAGCCATGTTGGACAAAGATTTGGTTGCCAAAGCAAAAGAATTAAGAGAGCAAGTTCAGAAAGGATTAGAAGAAAACGGAATTATCGAACATCCAAAATTTGGAAAAATAATTGCTTTTGAAGTAAACGGATACGGCAGTTTTCACATGATGGATGATGCCAATGTTCCTTCTTTACTTTCATTGCCATACTTAGGAGCAATTGAGCCAGACAGCCCATTATATTTGAATACTCGAAAAGTGGTTCTTTCAGAAAACAATCCGTTTTTTTACAAAGGAAAAGCAGGCGAAGGAATTGGTGGCCCGCACACCGGAGCCGATACAATTTGGCCAATGAGCATTGTTTTGAGAGCCATTACAAGTGTCGATGAAAAAGAAATCAAAGCGTGCATCAGCAATTTGATCAAAACAAATGCCGATACCGGTTTCATGCACGAATCGTTTCATAAAGATGATGTAGCCAAGTTTACCCGAAAATGGTTTGCTTGGGCGAATACGCTTTTTGGAGAAATGATTGTGCACACCAGCATCAAATACCCACAAATTTTAAAAGATAAAAATTTATAAAAACCTCAAATTAGCAATAAAAATAAGAGGATAGATTAGTTATAGTTTCAAAATGCTATTGGAAAAGTTTATGAATGAAATGAATATTATTGAGCTAAAGCCAGATTTTAAGAAAATAGATAAAAGTGAAAAAATGAATAAAGAATATGCCGTTGGAGTTGACATTGGAGGAACACATATTACCGCAGCAATTATAGATATTGCGAATATGAAAATGATTGACTTTTCGGTACATAAAGAATCTTTTGATTCTAATTTGCCAGTCGATCAGGTCATGACTATTTGGGAAAAAGTGATTCGCATTTCAATCGAAAACTCAAAAGTAGAAGAAGTAAAAGGACTTGCCGTGTGCATGCCTGGCCCGTTTGATTATGCGAATGGACTTTGCTGGATAAAAGATCAATCTAAATATGAGCATTTTTACGGCCTGAATGTTCGTTATTTGTTTCAAGGAACGCTTAACTTGTCGAGTGATTTCCCGATTCTTTTTGAAAATGATGCCGTTTGCTTTGGAAAAGGCGAAGTTTTTAAAGATGCAGCTAATCTTTCTAAAAAAGTCATGGCAGTAACATTAGGCACAGGACTTGGAGCATGTTTTATTGATAAAGGCGTTTCTATTTCAACAGGAGAATCAGTCCCAATTGACGGAGAAATTTACAATTTGCCATTCAAAGACGGTATTGCAGAAGATTATGTGTCGGCACGCGGACTTTTAGGAGGCTATAAAACCTTATCAGGTAAAAGTCTTAAAAATGGCTTAGAACTTTATAATCTGGCACTTTCCGGAGATGAAATTGCAATTAAGGTTTTTGAACAAATGGGCGAGGATTTGGCTGAGGTTGCAATTCCTTGGATAACTAAATTTGGTGCAAATCATTTTATTATTGGAGGAAAAATTGCCAATGCAAGCGAATTTTTTCTTTCGTCTTTCAATAAAAAAATTAAAGAAAACGGACTAGAACTTAGCGTCGTTGTTTCTACAGATAATGAAGGAGCAGCTTTATTGGGAGCGGCCAGTATGCTTTATAAATTGTAATTAAACTTTTAGTTCATATAAAAACACCATTCTGTAATTCGGATACAGAATGGTGTTTTTGTTTTTATAATAAAGAAGGCAAGCCAAAAAAATATTAATTCGTACCGTCTTTTGACAATATATCATTGTTCCATAAGCATCTTTCTGTTTAAGTTTGAAATGATGCTTAGTAATGAAAAGTTCGTGTGGAAACGCTTTAATTACATTGTGTTAGGAGCACAAGTATCGATTTCGGTTAAACAATTTAAATAAACAAAAATGGCAATAATTATAGGCGTGGACGTTGGAGGTAGCCACGTAAGCAGTGCGGCAGTTGATAGCGAAAGTTTTAAAATAATGCCCGACACTTATTTTTGCTCTGCTGTTGATTGTATGGCATCAAAAGAAACAATTTTTAAGAAATGGGCAGAGGCAATTAATCAAACTATTAGGGTTATTGAGAAAAATGGATTGATTTCTGAAAATGAAACGATTGGGATCTCTTTTTCGATGCCAGGACCTTTTCAGTATGAATCTGGAGTCGCAATGTTTAAAGGCAATAATAAATTTGAAGCTTTGTTTAATGTTTCGGTTTCTGATGAACTTTTAAAATACATCAAAAACAAAAATGTAATTTTTAGATTCCTCAATGATGCAAGTTGTTTTGGAGTTGGAAGCACATTAAAACAAACGGCAGGTTTAGTACATGAAAAAGTAATTGCAATAACTTTAGGGACTGGTTTTGGAGCTACTTTTTTAGATGATAAATTGCCTATAACTCAAGGTTTGAATGTACCCGATAATGGATGTTTGTGGGACAAGCCCTTTGAAAATGATATTGCCGATAATTATTTTTCGACACGATGGTTTTTAAAAGAATATGAAAATGTTTCTGGTGAAATCGCTACAGATGGCGTAAAAGAAATAGCAGGCTTGAAAAATCATTCTACAGCCAAAATTTTTGACAGTTTTGCAGATAATCTAACGGAGTTTTTATCTCCATACATTATAAATTTCGATGCCGATTTATTAGTTATCGGCGGCAATATTGCCAAATCGTATAAACTGTTTTTATCCAAATTAGAGGAAAATTTTAAAAACAGAGCTATTGATCTTGCCATTTCTATAATTGATGAAACAGAAGAAACGAGTATTCTCGGATCAAGTTATTTATACAACGACGTTTTTTGGGAACGCATTAAACATGAATTGCCAAATTTTTAAACTTCTGAATTTAATTAAGTAGAAGAATTTAAAATTCTTTGTTTGACATGTTCCATATACGATCTTCCAATAACATATCTAAGGCCTTCAATTTCGATGCTGTTTCCTTCAACGGCATCGATCTTGTCAATGGCAATAGTAAAAGAGCGATGGATTCTCAAGAAATTTCGCTCCGGCAATAAGTCGGTGAAATCAGACATCGTGCTGTGTATGATGTATTTATTGGTAAGCGTACTGATTTTTAAATAATCTTTCAAGCTTTCGATTACCAAAATCTCATTCAGGAAAATCTTCTTCATTCTTTTTTTATCAATTTTGACAAAGATGAAAGGATTGTCTGCCGTATTCTCGGGTGTAATGTTGTTTATAGTTTCCAGACGCTTGCTGACCTTGTTAAGGGCTTTCATCAGTCTTGGAAATTCAATTGGTTTAACCAAAAAGTCAACAACATCGAGTTCGTAAGTTTCAATAGCAAATTGGCTGTAAGCACTTGTAATAATTACCAACGGAGGATTTTCAAGGCTTTTTATAAAATTTATGCCGTCAAGAACCGGCATATTAATATCTAAAAAAATGACATCGACTTTATTGTTTTTCAAAAAATTCAGACCTTCAATCGGGTTGCTAAAAGTATTTAGAACCTCAAAATCTTCAAGGGGTTCCAAATAATTTTTAATAACATTGATTGCCAAAGGCTCATCATCAATAATCAAACAATTTACTTTCATTTTTTTATTATTATTTTTTGCGCAAAATAATTTAGCAGGTACTGTTTTTAAACAGCAAAAGTCGTGCTAAGTGACTTTAATTTTAAGCTTTACAACAAAAATATTCTTTTTCTTTTTAAAAGAAAGGTTATACTCGTTTTTATTGTAACCTAATTCTAATCTTTTCTTTACATTTTCGATTCCGATGCCACTTGAAGTGTTGAAATTATCTTCATGAAGTGTAACTTCTGGTTGCGGATTAGAAACGCTAAAATGCAGGAAATCATCTTTTATCTTGAAATTGATGTCAATAACAACTTTTCCAGTGTTCTTGTTTACGCCATGTTTAAAAGCATTTTCAATAAAAGTCAAAAGAATAATTGGCGCTATTTCCTTATCGTGAATGTCGCCCGAAATAGACATGTTTATTTCAAGACGATCATCATTCCGAATTCGCTCCAAATCGAGATAATTTTGAATGCAAAGTATTTCGTTTTCTAAGCTTTGTCTTCTGTTTTTTGTTTCATACAACATATAACGCATTAACTCAGAAAGTTTTGTTACTATTCTCGGTGTCTTGTTAGATTTTTCTACAGATAGTGAGTAGATATTATTAAGCGTATTAAAAAGAAAATGAGGAGAAATTTGAGATTTTAGGAAAAGCAGTTCGGTTTCCAATTGTGATTTTTCGAGATCGACAACTCTTTTTTGCTCTTTCATAAAATCCAATGTAATCTTGATTGCCGTAACAAATGTTATCACATACAATTCGCCAATCATCATGTCGATCGTGTACGTAAGTGTAAGTTTATCGATTTTAGTGGGGCCTTCTGGCCAAACATCATGATTTATAAGTAGATAGGTAAGGTTGAATTTCAGAATTACCATTGCGAAAATAGAAATCAAAACGGCAAGGACGTACAAAAGGTATTTTTTTCGATAAACCAAATACGGCATAAACAGCAAAATATTCAGATAACATAAAGTCATGTGAATAGGAAAACCTAATAAATTACTCTTGAACGAATAAGCATAATCGTTAAAATAAATTCCCCAGCGAAAAGTATTGAACAAAAAGTATGTCAACCAGAAAAATACGTGGTAACGCAAGGGAATCGAATAAAATCTGCTGGAACTGAAATTCATAATAATACTACGTTTTGTGACTTTTTTTGGTGTTTGTCTTCGTTTAGATGTCGTTTGTCTAAATTACTTTAAGCAAAAATCAATTTTATATAAATTTAAAGTTAAATTATTATTGTTTTTACTTGTTTTGCTTTGTTGGTCTTAATTGCGCTTTCGATCGCAAGTTGTGAAATAAAGAGATACAAAAAATAATTGTGACCAAGTTTTTTTGTCTAACGGCTTTTTTATTGCAAACAATAATTAAAGTTTTTTTTTAAAATGTAGATTATGCTTACCAAAAGTCAATACCGCATCATTAACAGATTCTTCTTAAGAATTCTAAAATCAATGTAGAATTATCTTCTTAATTGGAACTCAGATTGCCCCAACCAAAAATTAACTAACCAACTAATACCATAAAATTTAATGAATATCATTGACATAGCGATCATCATTGCCTACATCGTGCTTTCTGTAGGAATAGGAATTTGGATTTCAAGAAAAGCGTCAAAAGGCTTAGATGATTATTTTCTCGGCGGAAAAACAATTAAATGGTATTTTTTAGGATTAAGCAACGGATCTGGAATGTTTGACGTTTCAGGAACTTCATGGATGATTGGAGTTTTGTTTTTATACGGTGTCAAAAGTTTTATGTTTATGTGGCTTTGGCCCATTTGGAACCAGATTTTCGTAATGATGTTTCTCGCTGTTTGGATTAGAAAATCAAAAGTAATGACAGGTTCCGAATGGATTTTGACTCGCTTTGGAAGCGACAGAGCCGGAAAAGCATCTCATATTATTGTGGCCATTTTTGCCATCATTTCTACAATAGGTTTTATCGCTTATTTTTTTGAAGGAATCGGGAAATTCGTAACCATTATTCTTCCTTGGGATTTAACGCTTCATTATGGTGATTTAATTCTTTTGACATCAGAGCGTTCTTACGCATTGCTAATTATATTTTTAACGACAATTTATACCGTTAAAGGCGGCATGTTTTCTGTAGTAGCGACTGAAGTGGTGCAATATCTTATCATGATCACGGCAGGAACACTGATTGCGGGTTATGCTTTTGTGAATTATACTGATATTCAAATCAATTCGGTTATTACAGAAGAATGGAAAAATGTTTTCTTTGGATGGCAATTTGAAACCCAATGGAGTGAAAAATTCCAGACATTCAACAATTTGATTGATTCAGAAGGATATAAAATGTTTGGCGCTTTTATCGGAATGACTTTGTTTAAGGGGTTTTTCGCGAGTGTTGCCGGACCAACGCCAAGTTACGATTTACAAAGAATTCTTTCGACAAAATCGGTTAAAGAGGCGGCTTATATGAGTGGTTTTACAAACCTGATTTTATTCATTCCGAGATATTTATTGATCACTGGAATCGTGGTAATTGCATTGGTAAATCTTGCACCTGAATTAAATGCAAACGCAGGTTTAACTGGAGCTGATTTGGAATTGCTAATGCCAAAAGTGGTTAATTTATATATTCCTGTTGGAATAAAAGGACTTTTGCTGGCGGGTTTATTGGCAGCGTTTATGTCCGGATTTTCAGCTTTTGTAAATGCTGGTCCGGCTTACATTGTAAATGATATTTATAAAAAGTATTTCAAGCCAGTTGCATCAAATGCTCATTACATTAAAGTGAGCCAGATTTCTTCATTTTTGGTTGTTGGTTTAGGAGTTTTTATGGGCTTTTTTGCTGATTCAATCAACTCCTTGACTTTATGGATTACCAGCGCCCTTTATGGAGGTTATGTCGCAGCTAATTTCCTAAAATGGATTTGGTGGCGCTTTAATGGCTGGGGTTATTTCTGGGGAATGTTTGCAGGGTTAATAATCGCTTCATTGCAATTTATTTTAGGACAGAATCAAGCCAATTTAACGGAAGGTTCATTTTTATATAACTTATCACATGTACAAGCCATTTATCTCTTTCCGTTAATTTTTGGCTTCTCTATTTTGGGTTGTGTTTTAGGAACTTTCTTGAGCGAACCAACAGAAATGGAAGTATTAAAATCGTTTTATTCGAATGTTAGACCGTGGGGTTTCTGGAATCCCGTCTATAAAGTGTTAAAAGCAGAAGATCATACTTTCGAAAAAAATAATGATTTTGGCAGAGATATGCTGAATTGTGCAATCGGGATTGTATGGCAATCGAGTATGATTTTGCTTCCGATATTCTTTATCATCAAAGATTATCCAAAAGCAATCGTAGCATTAATAGTTTTTCTGATCACGACTACCATCCTGAAATTTACATGGCTGGATAGAGTTAGAAAAATTGCAGATTAAATAAATTTGGAATGCGTAGAAACATAGATTTTTATTTTTAGAAAAGAAGAGTACAAAAGAAAATTCCACACACACATATATCTTTTGGACTAAACCGAAACCAATTTTTTAATCTTAAAAACTATGTTTCTAAGTGTTTCAATAAAAAGAGAAAATAAGAAACAATTTCAGACTGTTTAAAGAAATAGAAAATATCTTTTTAGGAGTTTGGAGAATTAAAAATAATAAACGAAAAACTAAGAAAATGAGCAGTATTCCTTGGCAAGACAGACCAGAAAACAGTAATGATGTAATGTGGAGATATTCAAATAATCCTATTATAGAAAGATACGCGATTCCTTCATCAAATAGCGTTTTTAATAGTGCTGTTGTTCCTTTTGGAGATGGTTTTGCAGGTGTTTTTAGATGCGATAATAAGGCAGTTCAAATGAACATTTTTGCTGGTTTTAGTAAAAATGGAATCGATTGGGAAATCAATCACGAACCAATCGAAATGAAAGCTGGAAACACAGACATGATCGAGTCTGCTTACAAATACGATCCGCGTGTTGTTTTTATCGAAGACCGTTATTGGATTACGTGGTGTAACGGTTATAACGGACCAACAATCGGAATTGGTTATACTTTTGATTTTAAGGAGTTTTTTCAATGCGAAAATGCGTATTTGCCTTTTAACAGAAATGGAGTTTTATTTCCACAAAAAATCAACGGAAAATACGCCATGTTGAGCCGTCCGAGTGATAACGGGCATACACCTTTTGGAGATATTTGGATCAGTTATAGTCCCGATATGAAATATTGGGGAGAACACCGCCTAGTTATGAAACCAACTCCTTTTGAAGACAGTGCTTGGCAATGTACAAAAGTGGGAGCAGGACCAATTCCTATTCTTACCGACGAAGGTTGGTTGATGATTTATCATGGCGTTATCAACACTTGCAATGGTTTCCGATATGCAATGGGAGCGGCGCTTTTAGAAGTTGATTCACCCGATAAAGTAAAATACAGAACACAACCTTATTTATTAGGGCCAGCAGAACTTTATGAAATGGTAGGCGATGTGCCAAATGTTGTTTTTCCATGCGCTGCTTTACATGATACTGAAGAAGATAAATTAGCTGTTTATTATGGCGCTGCCGATACTGTCGTGGCTATTGCTTTTGGTAAATTAAGCGAGGTAGTCCAGTTTACGAAAGATAACAGTTTATAGAAAAATATGGATTTTAAATTTAAATGGTTACCCGTCGCTTTAGGATTTTTTTCTGTTATGGCGTTTTCGCAATCGAAAAAGACAATTGTGCCTAAAACCTATGTCGCAACCAAAACAGCAACTCCCATTGTAATTGATGGAGAAGATGCTGACACTTCATGGAGCAAAGCGGAATGGACTGATCTTTTTGAAGATATTGAAAACGGCATAAAACCAAAATATGCCACCAAAGTAAAAATGCTTTGGGATGAAACCAATTTCTATATTTTGGCAAAAATGGAAGAACCTCATGTTTGGGCCAATTTGAAACAGCGCGATACCATCATTTTTTATAATAATGATTTTGAGGTTTTTATTGATCCCGATAATGATACTTACAATTATTATGAGTTAGAGATAAACGCCTTAAACACCGCTTGGGATTTGTTTTTGACAAAGCCATACAGAGAACCTGATATTGTAGTCGCAAACGGCTGGGATATTCCTGGGCTTAAATCGGCTGTGAAAATTAATGGCACAATCAATAATCCGAATGATACTGATGAAGGCTGGGTCTTAGAAATGGCTATTCCGTGGGCGTCTTATAAAACGTCTTATTTTGACAAAGTTGTTCCGATAGATAAATTCTGGAGAGTTAATTTCTCTAGAGTAAATTGGCAACATTCGATTAAAAATGGAACTTATGAGCGAAAAAAAGATGCCAATGGAAAGTTCTTGCCCGAATACAATTGGGTTTGGTCGCCAATGGGTGTCATCAACATGCATGAGCCTGAAAAATGGGGATATGTTTATTTTTCTTCAAAAGAAGGGAAAGATGCTTTTGTAATTCCGCAGGATGAAAAAGTAAAATGGGAACTTTATACGTTGTACAGAGCGCAGAAACAATATGCTGAAAAGCACAAAGCTTGGGCAAAATCAATGGCAGATCTTACGAAAGAACCAATCGTAGTTGATACTAAAATTTTGAAACCGGTATTAGAAAACCATGCTTCGGGATATAATATTTCGATAAAAAGTCCTTTTTCAAACCAAACTTATATTATAAGGCAGGACGGCAAAATAATCTCAAAATAAACCACCTATGAAACTACCAAAACTATTACTTTTTTTATTAGCCTTTAGTATTTTTTCATGTGCTAAAAAAGAAGAACCAACCACTTTTAAATTTGCTGTCTGGACCACAGCTGACGCTAAAAAATCGGATGCAGATTATACAAAAGAATTTAAAAAATATAAAGACGGCGGCATCGATGAGGTTTTGATCAATACTGCTACAGATCCAAAACTTTTAAAAAAATTAGTGCCGCTGGCTACAAAAGAAGGCTTAAAAGTACATGCCTGGATTATGGCCATGAACAGACCTGGCGATTCGATTGCGCTACAACATCCAGACTGGTATCAGGTAAGCAAAGAAGGGAAATCATGTTTTGACACTCGTCCTTATGTTGATTATTATCAATGGCTTTGTCCAACCAGAAAAGAGTCTAGAGAACACGTTTTGCACTTAGTTGAAGAACTGGCAAAAGTGGATGGCATTGAAAGTGTTCATTTAGATTATATTCGTTTCCCGGATATTTTTTTGCCAATTAGTTTATTGCCAAAATACAATTTGGTTCAAGATGTAGAATTGCCACAATTTGATTTTTGCTATTGCGATGAATGTGTAAAAGCATTTGAAAAAATACATCATAAAAATCCAAAACAAAGCCACAATACTTCAATCGATATGGAGTGGAAAAACTTTAGATTAAATGCCATTCAAGCTGTAGTTAATGATGCTTATGCTATCGCGCATAAACACAACAAACAATTAACGGCGGCGGTTTTTCCTTATCCAGAAATGGCTGATCATATGGTTCGTCAACGTTGGGATAAATGGGATATCGACGAAGTTTACCCAATGATTTATCATAGTTTTTACGATGAAGAAATTGATTGGGTTGGTTATGCTACAAAACAAGGCGTTGCTGATTTGAAAGATAAAAAAACAAAAATCAATACAGGGATTTACGTTCCAGGATTAAAGAATGATAAAGAATTAAAAGAAGCCATTTTATTAGCCAAAGAAAATGGCGCAATCGGGGTTTCCTTTTTTGACGGAAACGCGCTGTCTGAAAGTAATTTCAAAACCATAAAAGAAACAAAAGCAAGTCTGAAATAATGTTCAGTTGCGAAAGGAAAACCGTATTGCTTTAATGCGGTTTTTTCTTTACAAATTAACAGCATGACTGTTTATTTGGCTTAAAAGAAACATAGTTTGAAGCTTTTGCTTAATTTTAAAATTATGTTTTCTGCGCCAAAAGCAGTAGAGAATAAAATAAAGAATGAAAAAAGCAATATCTATATTATCCCTATTATTTTCTTCAGTTTTAACGATAAATGCTCAGGAAAAAGTTCCGTTTTGGCAGAATGAAAAAATCAACGAAGAGAATCGTGAACCGATGCATGCTTCCTATTTTGTATTTGAAAATGAAGCTTTAGCAAATAAAAACAACTGGAGAGAATCTAAAAATTATCTCGACATCAATGGACCGTGGAAATTTAAATATGTTGACAGTCCGAATGATCTTCCAAGGGATTTTGAAAAAACGGATTTTAATGACAATTCTTGGGATAATTTTAAAATTCCTGCAAGCTGGGATGTAAACGGATATGGATTTCCAGTTTATGTAAATACCACTTATGATTTTGATTATTTGATGGCGCCAAATCCGCCATTTGTTCCAACAAAATACAATCCAACCGGCGTTTACAGAAAAGAAATCACAATCGATAAATCATGGGAAGGAAAAGATATTTTTCTTCACATTGGAACAGCAAAATCAAATCTTACGGTTTGGGTAAATGGCGTGTATGTGGGTTATGGTGAAGACGGAAAATTGCCTTCTGAATTTAAATTGAACAAATATGTAAAAACAGGTAAAAACTCAATCGTTCTAAAAGTAATGAAATGGAATGATGGTTCTTACTTGGAATGCCAAGATATGTGGCGTATGAGCGGAATCACAAGAGATTCTTATTTGGTTGCCCGAAATAAAGCGCATTTAAATGATTTCGAAATTATCCCAGATTTGGATGCAAATTACGTAAACGGAACTTTAAAAATTACAACTGACTTTTCTGATTTAGACAAAAAAGAAAGCTATAATTTTGAAGTGCAATTAAAGGATAATGGTCAAGTTGTTGACACTAAAAAAGTAGTTCTTTCGGGTAATTCTAAAAAATTGAATTTTGATTTCGCAGTAAATAATCCGAAAAAATGGAGTGCCGAAATTCCTAATTTATATCAGGTTAGTTTTCTTCTTAAAGATAAAAAAGGAAACTTGATTGAAGTAATCAACCACAATGTTGGCTTCAGAAAAGTAGAGATTAAAAACGGACAGCTTTTAGTAAACGGAAAAGCGATTTACATAAAAGGCGTGAACCGTCATGAAACCGATCCTGTAACAGGACAAACGATTTCTAGAGAACGAATGGAGCAGGATATTAAATTGATGAAAGAATTTAATATCAATGCAGTGCGAATGTCGCATTATCCAAACGATGAATATTTTTATGAATTATGTGACAAATACGGAATTTATGTTGTCGATGAAGCCAATATTGAATCGCACGGAATGGGTTACGATATTACGAAAACATTAGGCAATAAACCAGATTGGGAACTCGCTCATATACAACGTATGGAGCGTATGGTTGAACGCGATAAAAATCATACTTCGATCATTATTTGGAGTATGGGTAACGAAGCTGGAAATGGCTACAATTTTTACCGTGGTTATCTATGGATTAAAAACCGAGACAAATCGAGACCAATTCAGTACGAAAGAGCAACTGCTGGAGCTTGGGATGGAAAAGGTTTGAAATTTGAATGGGATTCGGATATTATTGATCCAATGTACAGTTCTCCGGATAAAATGGAAGAATATATTTTGGCAAATCCAAATCCGTCAAGACCTTACATTCAGTGCGAATACGCACATGCAATGGGAAATTCAATGGGTAATTTCAAAGATTATTGGGACGTTATCCGAAAATATCCAAACTTTCAGGGAGGTTTTATTTGGGACATGATCGATCAATCAGTTTATAAAAAATTGCCAAACGGAATTACGGTTTTGGCATATGGTGGTGATTTTGGCCCGAAAGATGTCAAAAGTGACAACAACTTTGTAAACAATGGTGTATTTACCGTAGATAGAAAACCAAATCCGCATGCGCTTGAAATGCGAAATGTGTTGCAGAATATCTTGACTTCATGGGAAAATAAAGAAACAGCAACAATCAAAGCTTATAATGAATTTTCATTTAAAGATTTGAGCAATGTAAAACTGGAGTGGAAATTAATTTTGGACGGAAAGATTGAAGCAACAGGTAATATCGATAATTTAGATATTCTTCCAAATCAATTTAAAACCTATGCTTTGCCAATCAAATTGGGAGACAAAAAGTTTCAGGAAGCATTTGTAAATATTACATATACTTTAAAAAGTGCTGAACCGTTTTTGCCAAAAAATTTCGAAATTGCAACTGAGCAATTAGCTTATAAAGGCGAATGGAAAAATGACATTAAAATTGCCGGAAAAGGAAAAATAACAGTTGATAAAAAAGAAAACAGTACTATTTTTAAAAGTGAAAATACCGAAATTGCTTTCGACAAAAAAACAGGTTTCATAAACGGATATTCTTTTCATAATTTGCCAATTATTAAAGGCGGTTATCAACTGCGTCCAAATTTATGGAGAGCACCAAATGATAATGATTTTGGAGCAAATTTCCAGAAGAATTTGGTGGCTTGGAAAGAAGCGACAGAAAATCCGATTTTAGTAAACTGGACATTTTCTGCAACAAAAGACAATAAGATTTTGGTAAAAGCAACGTATAGTTTGCCTCAGGTTGCTGCTACTTTAGAACTAAATTACGAGTTGAACAGCAACGGCGAATTAAGCGTAAAAGAAGAATTAAATATAGATAAAACCAAAGAACAGCCAATGTTGCCAAGATTTGGAATGGAAATAATTGTTCCAAAAGATTTTAGTACTATGACTTATTACGGAAAAGGCCCGCACGAAAATTATATCGACAGAAATTATAGTTCACAAATTGGCCTTTACAATCAAACGGTTTCTGAGCAATATTATCCATACATTCGTCCACAGGAAACAGGAAACAAAACCGATATTCGTTTTTTAGAATTATCGGGAGATAAACTAAAATTGACTGTAACTTCAGATATTTTGCTATCCGTTACAGCGCTTCATTATTTAAACGAAGACTTAGATGATGGCTTAGAAAAAGACCAAAGACACGCAGCCGAATTGCAAGAAAGAGATTTGACAAGCTTGAAAATCGATTACAAACAAATGGGCGTTGGAGGTATTGATAGTTGGCAAGCGTGGCCAATGAAACAATATCTTTTGCAGGACAAAAATTATCAGTATCAATTTAAAATAGCACCATCTTTAAAATAATAATTATGAGAAAATTAAAATCAATATTCATCTTAATCTTCTTAGCGGTTTTAAGTTCGGGTTATAGCCAGAAAGTTTTTACTGAAAAAGATATTCAGATTGTACCGAAACCAAATCAGTTACTGCTTCAGGCGGGATCTTTTGAGTTTTCAAAAAATACCGTTTTTGTTGCAACTACCGATTTTCAAAAAGACATTTCGAATGCATTAATTAGCAAATTAGAAACTGCAGCTGGCTTTCGTCCTGTTCTTGGAGCGAAAGTACCAAAGAGCAATTTTATTCAGTTTAAAACAGATGCGACATTTCATAGAGAAGCGTACAAACTCGATGTAAGCAATAACATCATTACAATTACCGCAAACGGGAATGCCGGTTTTATCTACGGTTTAGAAACCATTCGACAATTGCTTCCTGTTGCTATTGAAAGCAAATATGTCATTACATCTACAAAATGGCAGATCCCGAATGTTACAATTACTGATGAACCACGTTTTCAGTATAGAGGATTAATGTTGGATTTATCACGTCATTTCTTCGATAAAAACTATATTTTATCTACAATAGATCGTTTGGCAATGCACAAAATGAATGTTTTGCATTTGCATTTGGTTGATGATCAGGGTTGGAGAATTGAAATCAAAAAATACCCAAAATTAACCGAAGTTGGTGCATGGAGAGTTGATCAGGAAAATTTGGCTTGGAATGCAAGAGCAAAAACAAATCCTGATGAAAAAGGAACTTACGGCGGTTTTTTAACACAGGAAGAATTAAAAGAAATCGTAAGATATGCCGCTTCAAAAAATGTTGAAGTAATTCCTGAAATCGAAATGCCGGCGCACGTCAGCAGTGCTATTGCAGCTTATCCGGAATTAGCTTGTTTTGATCAGCGTATCGGAGTTCCGTCAGGTGGTTTATGGCCAATTACAGATATTTATTGTGCCGGAAAGGAATCGACATTTGAATTTCTTCAGAATGTAATTGATGAGGTAATTACCATTTTTCCTTCAAAATACATCCATATTGGTGGCGATGAAGCCACAAAAACAAATTGGGAAAAATGCCCGAATTGCCAAAAAAGAATGAAAGATCATGGCTTGAAAAATGTACATGAACTGCAAAGTTATTTTGTAAAAAGAATGGAGAAATACATTAATTCTAAAGGCAAAAAACTAATTGGTTGGGATGAAATTTTAGAAGGTGGCCTTGCTCCAGAAGCAACTGTAATGAGCTGGAGAGGAACCAAAGGCGGAACTGAAGCCGCTGCACAAGGGCACGATGTAATCATGACACCGGAATCGCCTTGTTATTTCAACTTTTATCAAGGACCTCAAAATGAAGAACCATTAGCTTTTGATGCTTATAATCCATTAAATAAAGTATATGAATTTGACCCTGTTGTTTCAACTATGTCGACAACAGAAGCAAAGCATGTTTTGGGTGGACAGGCTAATTTATGGGCTGAATTTCTTCCAGGGCCAAAGGATTCTGAGTATATGATTTTTCCGAGATTGGCGGCTTTATCTGAAGTTTTATGGAGCACAAAAGAAAACCGCAATTGGAATGATTTTACGACGCGACTGACTTCATTATTCAAACGTTATGATTATTTGGGAATCAATTATGCAAAAAGTGCTTATTTGGTTACAGCTTCTTCAAGTGCCGATTTACAGAAAAAACAAGTGAATGTGACACTGAAAAATGAATTCCCAAATCCAGACATTCGTTATGTTTTAGGGAATAACAATATTGGTCAGAATGCGATAAAATATACAAATCCAATTCAGTTTAAAGAAACTACAGTTTTAAAAGCTTCGCTTTTTCAGGATGATAAACCAGTAGGGAAAACATTTACAGATACAATCGTATTTCACAAAGCAGTTGCACATAAAGTAAATTATCTGACGCCATATAATAAAAATTATACTGGAGATGGGCCTTTTACGATGGTAAATACCATTCGCGGTTCTAAAAATTTCCATGACGGACAATGGCAGGCTTGGCTTGTAAATGATATGGAATTGGTTATCGATTTTGAAAAACTAGAAAGTATTCAGCAAGTTACAGTTGGAACTTTAGAGAGTCAAGGTGCGGGTGTATTTTTTCCGATACAAATAAAAATTTTGCTTTCTAATGATGGCATTAATTACAAAGAAGTTGGGAAAGTTTCGCGTCCTTATGCGGCAAATCCAATTTCAGAGTTAAAAGATTTTAAAATCAGTTTCCAACAACAAAACGCTAGGTATGTAAAAGTGATTGGGATGAATTTGAAAAAAAGTCCAAGAGGCGAGAGCTCATGGTTGTTTGTAGATGAAATTTTAGTGAATTAAAACCCGTTGGATGAAATTTTAAACACATAGAAACATAGATTTAGAAGGCGCAAAAATTTAAATAAACATAGTCAGCTATGTGTTAGAAACTAGTTTCTTTTTAGTGTCTTTATCTGAAAATAATCCCGAAGCTTCGGGACTATGTTTCTATGTGTTGAACAAAAAAACATGAATTTCACCAAACGGGTTAAATTAAAAATAAACAAGATTTAGTATGAAAAAAAGTATATTCATTTTAGCATTATTATTTTCTGTACAATTGTTTTCACAGGCAATTTATGAAGATGAACGTTATGTACCGGAAACAGATCCTGCAGTATTAAAAAATTTAGAAGAATGGCAAGGGAAAAAGTTTGGTCTTTTAATGCATTGGGGAACTTATAGCCAATGGGGAATTGTAGAATCTTGGTCGATTTGCCCTGAAGATTACGGTTGGTGCGAACGAAAAAAAGGAAGTAATCCGAACAATTATACTGAATATGTAAAAGAATATGAAGGATTGAAAAAAACATTCAACCCAACAAAATTCGATCCTACAAAATGGGCGAAAGCAGCAAAAGCAGCCGGAATGAAATATATGGTCTTTACCACAAAACACCATGACGGATTTACAATGTTCGATTCAAAATATACTGATTATAAAGTAACAGATGCGGCTTGTCCTTTCAGTACCAATCCGAAAGCGGATATTTTAAAAGAAGTTTTTAATGCTTTTAGAAGTGAAAATATATCAACTGGAGCCTATTTTTCTAAACCAGATTGGCATAATGAAAACTATTGGGATCCTTATTTTCCACCTTTTGACAGAAATGTTAATTATGATCCATCATTATATCCTGAAAAATGGGAGAAATATGTTAATTTTACACACAATCAAATTTTAGAGATTCTGACCAATTATGGCAAAGTAGATATTTTGTGGCTAGATGGTGGCTGGGTAAAAAAGAGAGATTTACAAAACATCAAAGAAAACTATGCATCGAAATTTGAAGAAAACGAATCTAAAAACGGCTTTATCAAACATAGAGTTGTAGATCAGGATCCTAAAATGGATGAATTGGTGGTAAAAGCACGTCAGAAACAACCAGGATTAATTGTAGTTGATAGAGCTGTTCATGGCAAAAATCAGAATTATTTAACTCCTGAAAACAGAGTTCCTGAAAAAACATTGCCTTACCCTTGGGAATCTTGTATTACCTCAGGTGGTGGATGGTCTTATACTCCTGACGCAAAATACATGACAGGAAGACAAGGAATTCATATGTTGGTTGATGTGGTAGCAAAAGGCGGTAATTTATTGCTGAATATTGCGCCAAGTCCAGAGGGAGAATGGCAGCAAGGTGCTTATGATTTGTTGGCTGCTTACGCAGATTGGATGAAGGTAAACAGTACAGCAATTTATGATACAAAACCAATTGCTCCTTACAAGGAAGAAAATATTTGCATGACGCAAAATAAAGCAGGAAATGTATTTTTGTTTTATTTGGCCAAAGACGGAGAGGACAAAATTCCTTCAGTAGTGACTGTAAAATCTATTAGTCCTAAAGAAGGAACCAAAATTACGATGTTGGGTTCAAAAACTTCTTTAAAATGGACTAAAGAAGCTAAGGGCTTTAAAGTTGTGATTCCGGAAAGTCTGAGAAAGAACCTTCCTTCAAAAGAAGCATGGACTTTAAAAATTGAAGCGATTAACAAATAATATGATATTAAGAAAAAAGCGAATTTTACGAGCAGTATGTTTTATCAACATACTGCTTTTTGGTATTACAGTTTCTGCGCAGCAACCAGCAGAGTTTGTGAATCCATTAATTGGTACTTCAAATTATGGAGCTACTTTTCCCGGGCCAATTGCGCCACGCGGGATGGCCAGTATAAGCCCGTTTAACGTTGCAGGAACTAAAAACAAACCTTTAGAAAAAGACAGTCAGTGGCTGTCTAATCCTTACGTAAACGAAAATACATTTTTGACAGGATTTAGTCATGTTAATTTGAGCGGAGTAGGTTGTCCAGATTTGGGCGTAATTTTGTTGATGCCAACAACAGGAGCTGTTGAGACCAATCATTTAAAATATGGTTCCACTTATTCTAATGAAATTGCCAAAACAGCTTATTACAGTGTAGATATTGACAAATATAAAGTCAAAGGCGAATTTACCGCATCAAAAAGGGTAGGAGTAAGCAGATTCACTTTCCCGAAAGGGCAATCCAATATTTTGCTCAATCTAGGTTTGGGATTAACAAATGAAGAAGGCGCGATGATAAAAGTAGTTTCTTCAACAGAAATTGAAGGAATGCGTTCTGTAGGCTCATTCTGCTACAACAGTCCTGAAGATGCTTATCCGGTATATTTTGTAGCAAAATTTTCAAAACCCGCCACTAATTATGGTGTTTGGAAAAAAACACAAAAATATGATGGCGTAGAAGCACAATGGATGGGCTATAACGGAAAAACGCGAATGATGAAAAATACCATCAAAACGGTGGTTGGAGACAGCATCGGAACGTATTTTTCCTATCAGTTTGATAAAAAAGAAACAGTTGAGGTAAAAATTGGAGTCTCTTATGTAAGTATAGAAAATGCGCGTGAAAATCTAGAAAAAGAAACAGCAAATAAGCCATTTGATACAATTTACAAAGAAACTTACGACGAGTGGAATAAGGAACTTTCAAAAATTTTGGTCGAAGGAGGCTCTTATCAGGATAAAGTTATTTTTTATACTGCCTTGTATCACACTTTGATTCACCCAAATGTTTTAAACGATAGTAATGGGGAATATCCAGAATTAAAAAGAAGTGAGATTGGTAAAACGGAAGGGACACGTTATACAGTATTTTCTTTATGGGATACATACAGGAACATGCATCCGTTAATGTCTTTAGTCTATCCTAAGCAACAATCTGATATGATAAAAAGCATGCTGGAAATGTATGATGAAAACGGCTGGTTGCCAAAATGGGAATTGAATTCGACAGAAACATTTACCATGGTTGGAGATCCAGCAAGTATCGTAATAGTAGATGCTTGCTTAAAAGGAATTCAGGATTTTGACATTTATAAAGCGTATTATGCCATGTTAAAAGGCGCTGATCAAGTTGAAAATAACCCGTTGCGCCCTGGACTTAAGGAATATCTGGAAAAAGGGTATTTGTCAACTAATTATTCTGGTCCTGTTTCTACTACACAAGAATATAATATGTCAGATTATGCGATTTCACTTTTAGCGAAAGCTTTAGGTGAAAAAGATGATTATAAGCGTTTTGCAAAACGTTCATTATCGTATCAAAAATTATTTGACAAAGATTTGAAATTACTTCGACCAAGATTAGCTAACGGAAAATGGTACGAACCTTTTGATCCCGAAGCAGGGGCCAATTTTCAGGCAAATGTTGGCTTTGTCGAGGGCAATGCTTGGCAATATGCTTTTATGGTACCGCATGACATTAGGGGATATATTAAATTAATGGGCGGCGACAAACCTTTTTCTGAGCAATTGCAAAAAGTTTTTGACACCAAACAATTTGATATGGCAAACGAGCCGGACATTGCTTATCCGTATTTGTTTAATTACATCAAAGGAGAGGAATATAAGAGCCAGGAATTGGTGAGAAAATTGGTGAGAGAACATTTTAAAAATTTACCAAATGGACTCCCAGGAAATGACGATACAGGAACCATGTCTGCTTGGCTGGTATATTCAATGATGGGATTCTATCCGATAACGCCTGGTGATCCAAGTTATACCATTACAACACCAATGTTTGATAAAATAACGATTCAGTTGGATCCAAAATATTACAAGAGAGAAAATATTGTAATTGAACGAGAAGTCAATAGTGACGGAAAAATCAAAGAAATTCAGTTAAATGGCAAAAGCCTGAACAGTTATTTTATTTCGCATGATGATTTTGTAAACGGAACAACATTGAAAGTGATTCAGGAATAAAGCAAAAAGCGTCTGATTAATTTCAGACGCTTTTTTGTTGGATGGAATATTTATGAAATTTAGTATAAACCCCAGCGGGGTGAAATATTTATAGAATACAACAAGACAAATGAAAAAAGCTCCGGAGGAGCGACATATTTTTTTCTAAAGTCTTAAATATGTCGCTCCTCCGGAGCTTTACGTTGTAAGCAATATTCCTTTGCTATAAAGATTTCGCTTCTCTGAAGCTTGAATTGAGACAATCTCTTTTTATAGCTTAAAAGGAATATCTATTCCACGCTTTTTACTCCCAATTCAGCAACTGAAATATAATTTCCATCTTCACTGCTTTTGCCAATAAATTTAATAAATCGCGCTTTCGCCGAAGTTTTTAAAGTAATAATCTGCTCGACAGGATTGCTTTTGATATTCGAAAATTCGCCTTCAGCAACTGTTTTCCAGCTTATGCCATCTGTACTTACTACCCACTGGTAATTTTTTACAATACCGCCTGTACCATTCTGGCGAGGCAAATAAGATAAAGATGAAATTTCCATTTCTTGTCCCATATCGATTCCAATGGATTGTGGGAAAGGTGTTATGGAAGTATTTTCGATTGTACTCCAAAAAGTCATTTCATTATCATCAATAGCATTTGACGCTTTTTCTTTATCTGGATTTTCAAAAGTAGCGGTAATTATTTTCCAATCTTTTTTGCAGACATTAAAAGATTGAATTACAGTTTCGCCTGATTTTAAATCTGTTCCAAAAGATTTCGCTTTTATATCGCCTGATGATAAAAATGAAAATGCACTTTCGTAAGTTGGAGACTGAATTGTAGGTTCTGTTCCATCAATTGTATAATGAATTTGATTTACAGGGGTTTCTGTAGTTATAGAAACGTTTCCATCTTTATCTCTTTTAATTTTTGGAAGTGCCAATTGTTCTGGCTCTCTAAAAACACCAATGTCACTCAAAGCAATACAAACTGGAGATTCTTCAATTCGGATTCTCAATTTTGAAGTTGAAATGTAATTAGGTAATCTCACCAAACGATTTGCCCCGATACTGGTTGCCTCTCCTATTTTTTTCCATTTTCCATTAAAAAATGCATCAAATTCAACTTTTTCAATACGTTGGCCAAGTTTGATGTTTTCTCTTAGGCGAATGATATTAAAAGTCTGTTCTTTATTCCATTCTAAAGTTACGAACGCTTTTTTTACCTCATCATTGGTTGCCCAATACGTATAACGATCATTGTCGGTAAGATTTTTGGTTCCGAAAAATATTTCATTTTCACCTCGAACTTCCGAAGCTTTTACTACAGCAGATTTAGCAAGATTGTCGGAGAATAATTTCTTCAGAAAATCGCCAAAATCTTTTAGTGCTTTAACATCATTTGGATGCAACAAACCGTCTCTATTAGGCGAAATTCCCAAATCCAGACAAGCGCCTCTTCCAACCGAATTCATATAAATTTTAAATAATTCTGAAACCGATTTTACATGATTGTCTTCATTTGAATGATAAAACCAGCCATTTCTAAGTGGTACGTCGCATTCTGCAGGTTTCCAATATTTGCCATTTCGAGTTCCTTCGGGCGCTTTGCTAGAATCTGTAGCTCCTGGAACGGCTACTGTATTTCCTGCAATTGGTAGTGGCGTAAAAGTTGCCCATGAAGTTTCGGCAGCAAAGCCATGTTCGTTTCCGACCCAGCGTACATCTCCCATGTCAGAAAAAATAACCGCATCAGGCTGCAGTTTTCTTGAAATTTGCCAAGTGTTATCCCAGTCGTAATATTTTGTACGATCGATGTTTCTTTTTTCATTTTTACCACCGTAATAACCATCACCTCCATTAGCACCGTCAAACCAAGTGATAAATAATTTTCCGTAATTCGAATATAATTCGGTTAATTGCTCACGGAATTTAGTAACATATTCGGGCGTTCCATAAAATTCATTATTTCGATCCCAAGGCGAACAGTAAAGGCCAAATTTCATTCCAGCACTACGAGTAGCAACTTCAAATTCTTTTACCATATCGCCTTTTCCATTTCGAAAAGGGCTTTTGCTGATATTGTAACTTGTTGTTTTTGTTGGCCATAAACAGAATCCGTCATGATGTTTTGCTACAAGAATTACACCTTTAAAACCGCCGGCTTTTGCCGCATTTACAATTTGGCTGGCATCAAATTTCGTAGGATTGAAGATTTTAGGATCAGCATCTCCGTATCCCCATTCTTTATTTTGAAAAGTGGTGGGGGTAAAATGCACTAAAACGTATTGTTCTACTTCTTGCCATTGCAGTTGAGCTTCGGTTGGCAATGCTCCATAAGGTGCTGGTGCACTTACTTTTTGAGCAGTCATAGAGACAAATACAAAACATCCAAAAAGCGTTAATAACTGTTTTTTCATTTTTTCATTGTGGTTTTTTAGTCAGTAATGTGATGCTGTTTTTTTAAGAAAATCGTTAGTTGACTTTAAAGACAACCGCCTCCGAATATACTAAAGATGTTCTAAGATTTTGCGGAATGCTGACAATAATTCCATCAGTTGTTTTTTTGCTGGTTAGCTTTTGTTTGTTAGCCAATAAAATAACTTTAGGATTCTTTAAATCCGTTTTAATGGTAATTTCTGCTGGCAATTCTTTTTCATCTTTTGCCGGCATATAAATTCCGTAAATTGCATTTCCTTTTTGAGTATAACCAACTTTTCCGTCTAAATATGGAGCGACAGGTTTGGTATCATAAATTGCTTCTCCATTTGTAGAAAGCCATTTGCCAACATTTGCCAAAGTGGTTTCGATTTTTGGATCAAATTCTCCTTTAGCATCCGGCCCAACTCCTAATAACAAGTTACCGCCTTTTACCACGATATTGGTCATTAATTGAATAACTTCTTTTGATGATTTGTAATGATCATTTGGCACCCAACCCCAAGCGCCACCAAGCGTAATGCAACTTTCCCAAGGCACTGTCAATGGTTTTTCTGGAGTTTTTTGTTCTGGAGTCAAATAGTTTTCATATTCGCTCGGAACCCAACGATCTACGACAAGCATTCCTGGTTGTTTTTTGCGTGCAGTTTCAGCAATATGTTTCATGTCGATATCCATATCGTATGGATATTTACAAAATTCTTCCACCTTTTTATTTATTGTAGAAAGTGGTCGAACCCAGCATCCATCAAGCCAAAGAATATCTACTTTTCCATAATTTGTAGTTAATTCATTTAACTGGTTTTGGGTGTATTGAACATAGCTTTTCCAACGGTCTGGAAACTTTTTTATGTCATAAGTCGGATTTCTATCTTTTGGCGGATAGTACGACCACCAGAAATTTTCAGTAGTCCAGTCTGGTTTTGAGAAATAAACACCAACAGCCAATCCTTCTTTTCTTGAAGCATCTAAAACATCTTTTAATACATCTGCTTTTGGATTTTTCGCATAAGGCAATTCTGGATTTGTGATTTTAAAATCAGTAAATTTTGAATCGTACATGCAAAAACCATCATGATGTTTTGAAGTGAAAATCATGTATTTTGCTCCTGCATTTTTGAACATCTTCGCCCATTTTTCAGAATTTAAATTCGTTGGGTTTAATTTGAATTTTGTATTTCTGTAATCAGTAGCATATTTGTAGTAATCGTCATAACCGTCTCGGGTAACCCAATCTTCGGGAGCCAATCCCCATGATTCTACAGTTCCCAATTGGGTGTAAAGCCCCATATGGATTAGAACTCCAAATTTATAGCCTTGCCATTTGTCAAGATTGGCTTTTACTTGTGGATCTTTTGTCCAAACGTAACCAGCTTCTTCTGATTTGTTTGCTTCCATACTAAAATCGCCTTGCGCGTGAACAGAAAATGAACCCGCACAGACAAAAGCTGTAAACAGTAACTTGAATTTATTTTTCATTTTGTTTTTGGTTAAGTCTTTATTGATGTTGCTGATTTGTTTACTTAATGTAAAAATCAGGATCAATTAATCGGTTTCCGGTTTCGTCATAAACAGCGTAGTTAAAACCACTCTGTACACAATACGAACCATAATCGCCTTTTTTGTTCAAAGCAATAAAGCCAACCTGTATATCTTTTAGGTTTTTGTTTCTATTTTTCATCAGTTTTACGACGCGTTGAACGGCTTCTTCACAAGCTTTTTGAGGCGATCTTCCTTGGCGCATTAATTCTACAACCAAATGGCATCCCGCAATTCTGATTACTTCTTCTCCATGTCCCGTTGCCGTTGCAGCTCCAATTTCGTTATCAACATATAAACCCGCACCAATAATAGGAGAGTCGCCAAGACGGCCGTGCATTTTGAAAGCCATTCCGCTGGTAGTACACGCACCCGAAAGATTTCCGGCCGCATCCAGAGCGATCATTCCAATCGTGTCATGATTTTCGATATTGGCAATTGGCTTATATTCGGAAGTTTTTAGCCATTCTTTCCATTCTCTTTCAGAATCGGGAACTAATAAATTTTCTTTTTGAAAACCTTGTGACAAAGCAAATTGAAGCGCGCCATCACCAACTAGCATTACGTGAGGTGTTTTTTCCATCACGGCACGAGCTACAGATATTGGATGTTTGATATGTTCAAGACAACCAACAGAACCAATATTCGACATTTCGTCCATGATGCAGGCATCTAAAGTCACACGTCCGTCACGATCTGGTCTTCCGCCGTAGCCAACACTTCGTTCTTTTGGATCAGCTTCTGGAACTTTTACGCCGGCTTCTACGGCATCAAGAGCTCTACCGCCGTTTTTTAATACTTCCCATGCCGCTTCATTTGCCTGTAGGCCAAAACGCCAAGTTGAAAGTACTATTGGTTTTCTAACTTTTCCTTCCGGAAGTTCATTTTGTTCCTCTTTAAGTTCTTCCGCATTTCCGGTGAAAGAATTTAATACAACGGCTGCCGATGCGATTGCAGTTGTTTTTAGAAAATTTCTACGATTTGTCATGTCTTGTTTATTTTAATCTGACTGAATTCAATCAGAAAGTAGTTTGTTTTTTGGTTATAAGTAGCGCAATTTCAGAAGATTGTTTTTTCTGTGAGAATATTGCTATTAGTTTGATTCTCTGTCTTTTTTTTGCTAAAAGTAGGGGTTTTTATTGAAATACTAAATCGTATTAGTAAAATTAACGCACCTGATTATTCAGAATTTATTTTTTTATTCTAATTGAAAAATTCCAACGTTTTGGCAGACCAGTCATTATCAAAGAAACCGCTTACTTTCATGCTTGGCAAGCCATTTAAAAGCAAGTCTGTTTTGAAAATCATAACATCTGGAAAGCCTGTGATTCCTGAAATGTAATTATTTGCCCAGGTCGCTTTCATTCCTTTTTCAGAAGTTCCTGATACAACGCCAACCATTGCAGTTTTGCTGTCAGATCTTGGCACAACAAAATAAGCAGCCAAATCATCTCCTTTTAATGTTTTGTTGTCAATTTTTACTTGCTGATTGTCAATTTGGATTGGAGAATTTTTCAGCAACAATTTCCATGCGCTATTGTTTGAAGCATTTCCGTAGATAATCACATTTCTGTCTTTGTATTTTTCTAATGAAAATTCCTTGTCAGAAATAACATCGATGCTTCCATTTCCTCTGTAATAAAAAGTTTCTGCGTCAAATCGTGCTCTGTTTTGGTACCATTCTTTTTCCAAAGCAGAACCCCCTGTTGCGTAAACAAAAACAACATTATTGTCAAAAGCAAATTTGAAACCGCCTTGGCGTACTGCGTATTTTTCAGCAGTATTAATTTCATTGACTAAAGTCCATTTTTCGTTTTTTAAAGCCAAAATTGCTTTTTTATCTGAAGCAGTTTTCAGAATTTGATCATCAATATTAATTGTAATTTCTTTGTTTATTTCCAATGAAGGCAAATCCAATTCTAGTATCGAAGCATTTTTGGTTTTAACGATAATTTCTTCTTTGCCGATTTTGGCATTAATATTAGAAAAATCAAAAGGACGAATTTGTTGTTGCAATTTGATCCAATAATCTGTCGAAGAAACTGCTGGAGTTGCTGTATAGAAATCAATTTCTTTTACATTTTTATTTGCTGGGATCGTTTGGCGTTTGAAAAATTCAAAAATCGGGAACCAATCTACCGAATGATCTCCATACCAATGTTCTCCGCCCGGATATTCATAATAGCAAAAATTTGGATGAAAAGTTCCCAAAATCTGACGCATTTCACGCACTTGTGAAATCGGAACAGTCGAGTCGGCATCGCCATGTAGAATATATACTCCGTCTTGTTTTAAATTTTGCACAAGACTTTTTACACGTCCCGAATTTGCAGAACGTTTGATTGGTTCATAAGCTTTGAACATATCGTGCATTTCATCTCCTTTGTCAAATCCGTAAGTAGAAATGTCAGGATAAGAAGCACATGGCGCAATTGCAGCAAATTTTCCGGGATAAGTAGTTCCTAAAAACCAAGTTCCATGACCGCCCATCGAATGACCTGTCAAGTATGTTTGTTCTGGAATCGTTTTGAAAACCCTTTTTGCTTCTTCTAAAACTTCCAAGGCATCAATTCTTCCCCAATCTTCCCAGTTAAATCCGAAAGGACGACGGTTTGTTGCCGCAACAATAGTTACCCAATCTTTTTGTTTATAAGCACGCGACTGATTTCTAGCTTCAACAGAAGCACCGTGAACCGATAAAACTAACGCTTTTGGCCCGGTTCCTAAAGCAGGAGCAATGCTGTAATATTGTACACTGTTGTCAACTTTACTTAGAAAAGTGCGCTCGTGATGAATGGTAGCTGAGCGTTGCTGAATAGGAAATTCTGTTTTGTCCAATACTTTTCCGCTTTTGTCAATTAACGTAAGTTCTAATTTTAGTTCGCCATTAAATTCTTTTTTTGCGGCTGGAACTTTGAATTTTACTTTTCTGACAAACATTGGCATAATGGCGTCAGTATTGTATGAAGCGGTTTCTCCGCTAGATAATTTCGCAACGATTTTTAATTCTTTCAAATCTTTTTCCGTTGCATTGATGATGCGGACTGAAGCCCATTTTTCGTCTTTTTCTCCATTGATGACATCAGGAAGGGTCAAGTCGCGTTTGGTAAATTGAATGTTTTTTGAAAGGACAATAATTTTTGATTTTACACGTCCAAAACGTCCTTTCGTATAAACAAATTCGTTCGTTCCTTTTCGAAGTTTAAACGGAATCAAAGTATATCCAAAATCATAATGATCTCCTTCATGAGGCATTCCATTTATATAAGTGCGCGTTCCGCCTGTAGTTTCCATAAGTACGATTTGCTCTTTTGGCGAATTATATTCGGTAAACAAAAAAGCAGATCTCAAATCTTTGCCACTGAAAACTCCAACCGAATCCACCTTAATATTTTGCCAATCTCCTTTTTGCTTGTTCGGATTAACAAATTTTCCCGTTGCATATTGCCAAGCTATCGGATCTTGTCCGTTGAAAAGTGTGCCGCTTTTTTTGTCAGCAGGCAGAAAATAACCTTCAGTGAATTGATGCAAAACACTTCCTTCGGCGGTTGTTTCTATTTTTTCTTTACCAAAATATTCCACAACATTTCCCGTAGTTTTAGTTTGTGCAATCAAATTTGTACTGAGAGCAATCAGGAAAATTAAGAGTTCTTTTTTCATTTGTTTTTTAGTTTTAGTTTTTTTGTTCCCGTTTTTCCAATTAAGTTGTCGTTAAATAATTTTTAAGTTTAGAATAAAAAGGAACGTTTGTAGATTTTTAAAACGCTTTTAAATTTTGCTTAAAAACGTTTTGTAAAATTGGTTGTCAATCCAGATATGTATTTTTATCGAGAAATCACTTATTAATTCAATTCTATCATTTTGTCCAAAAAAAGGACTTGATTTTTGGACTTAATCTTATTCCTAATTCCAATGTTTTTAGGACTTTCGAAGCAAAAAGCAAGTCTGCTTTTTAATTTAAAATAAGAGGCAAAAACAACTTTTTTTTGATTTTTTTATCTTATTAAAACGATTTAGTATTGTGGAATGCATTTTTATATTATTTTTGTTTTTAGGGTAAATTAAAATTATATCTAAATCAATTTAATAATTAATTCAATTTTATCATTATTTAATTATTAATTATCATTATTATTCGGAAAATGAAAATCGTTAAAACTACTATCGCTTCTTATACAAATACATCGCTATCTGTATTCTCTCGTGAAGAGTCGTTTTTTCAGTCGCCTTTTCATTCACATCCGGAATTTGAATTGGTTTATATATTAGAAAGTCATGGGAAAAGAATTATCGGGAATTCTGTAGAATCTTTTCAACCGGGCGATATGGTTTTCCTGGGAGATGATATACCACATGTTTGGCTCAATGACGAAATTTTTTATAAAGGAATCAATAGCCTTAAAGCAAAAGCGATTGTAATTTATTTTAGCCGAGATCTTTTTGGAAATTCTTTTTATGAATTGCCAGAAGCGCAGGAAGTCAAAAAGTTTTTTGCTCAGGCAATAAAAGGCGTTTCCATTACAGGAGAAACGAACGCTTTGATCGCAAAAAAAATGAGTAAACTTCTTAAAAAGAAAGGTTTTGAAGTTGTAATGGGACTTCTTGAGATTTTATTTCTTTTGTCAAAAAGCAAAGATTTGCGATACATTAATGATAATTCATATGTGCCGGTTAATGAGGATAATAAAAGTGATCGTCTTGCTGAAGTTTTCAAATATGTAAAATCAAATTACAAAGAAGAAATCTCGCTTGATGAAATTTCAAAAATCGCAAACTTGACTCCGACTTCTTTCTGCAGAATGTTCAAAGCAAAAACCAAAAAACCTTTTGTCGAATATTTAAATGAAATCAGAGTTTCAAATGCCTGCAAATATTTGATTGAAACTGATTTGGGTATTTCTGAAATTGCCTATGAATGCGGTTACAAAACGGCTTCAAACTTCAATAAACTCTTCAAGAAATTAATAGGTACCACACCAAAAGAGTATCGCAAAAATACTTTGGTATAAGCAACAGCTTCCAATTGTAATTTTATTAAAAAATAGGTATTCGATTTTGCTCAAAATTAAAATCTGTATTTTGAAGATTTCTTTTTATAACGTGCTATTTTTTTTTATCTCATAATTTATTTTAAAAAAGTGAGCTAAAAATCTGTCTTTTGGTGGTATTTATTAAAAAGATAATAAATGCTTAATTAATGATAATTTTGAGGTAAAATAAAAGATTATAATGCAATAATTTTATTTTTTTAAGATTGCAATAAAACTCTGTTCCAAAATATAAAACGATTTAGTTAATAACTTGTACAGAATAAAGAAACGATAATCAGTAATTTTAGGTCTCAACCTTAAAATTTAAATATAATAGTATGGTAACTCAAAAATATTGTCTGGCATTAGATTTACATGAAGATCCGGTTTTAATGGCGGAGTATAAGAAATACCATGAAAAAATTTGGCCTGAAATCACAGAAAGCATTACCAATTCAGGAATTGAGAATCTTGATATTTATTGTGTTGGCAACAGATTGTTTATGATTATCGAAGCCAATGAAACTTTTACTTTTGAAAGAAAAGGAGAAATGGATGCCAATAATCCTGTTGTTCAAAAATGGGAAGAATTGATGTGGAAATATCAAAAAGCTTTGCCGTGGGCAAAAGAAGGTGAAAAATGGATGTTGATGGAAAAAATATTCGACCTGCATGAAAATCGATAGCCACCAACATTTCTGGAAATTTGACCCGATAAAGGACGCTTGGATTACTGACGAAATGAAAGTAATCAAGCGCGATTTTTTGCCTGCTGATTTGGAGCCCATATTATTCGAAAATCAGTTTGGAGGTTGTGTGGCTGTTCAAGCCGATCAAAGTGAGGAAGAAACACTTTTTCTATTGGATTTAGCAAAAGAAAATCATTTCATAAAAGGAGTTGTAGGCTGGATAGAGTTGTGTTCCGACAATATTGCGGAGCGTTTGCAATATTGCGCCAAATTCGAAAAGTTGAAAGGTTTCAGACATATTATCCAAGCAGAAGCCGATCTCGATTTTATGTTGCAACCAAAATTTCAAAATGGAATTTCGCAATTAGCAAAATATAATTTCACCTATGATATTTTGATTTTCCCGAAACATTTGGAAAATGCGGCGAAGCTTGTAGCAAATTTTCCGAAACAAAAATTTGTTATTGATCATTTGGCAAAACCAGATTTTAAAAACAAAGAATTCATTGATTGGGAAAACGGAATTCGAGCAATTGCAAAATTTCCAAACGTAATGTGCAAGGTATCGGGCTTGGTGACAGAAGCCGATTGGAATAATTGGACCAAAACAGATTTTACACATTGTTTAGATGTGATAACTGAGGTTTTTGGAATTGACCGTTTAATGTTTGGCAGTGATTGGCCTGTGAGTTTGCTTGCCGCTTCTTACGCCGAATCATGTGAAATTGTTGAAGATTATTTTTCTAAATTCTCAAAAATAGACCAAGATAAATTTTGGAGCAAAAACGCCATCAATTTTTATCATTTATAAAAAAACGACCATGATTGTGAGTTCAGATGTATTTGCAATCAAAAAACTATCTAACTAAAATAGCATACAAAATGAATCTTAACCTTACTGATAAAATAATTATTGTAACCGGCGGAGCAAAAGGAATTGGACTTGGAATCTGTAAAGTTTTGGCGGGAGAAGGGGCAATTCCAGTAATTGTAGGAAGAAGCAATGCCGATAATGAAAAAGCAATCAGAGAAATAGAATCTGAAGGTGGAAGAGCATTGGCAGTTTCTGCGGAGCTTACAAATCCTCAAGCTTGTAAAGATGCAGTTGATCAAGTTGTTGCATTATGTGGAAGAATCGACGGATTGGTTAATAATGCAGGAGTAAACGATGGCGTTGGCTTAGAAAGCGGCGATTATGAAAAATTTATGGCTTCGCTGCATAAAAACTTAGTGCATTATTATTTGATGACACAATACGCTTTGCCAGAGTTGAAAAAAACAAAAGGGGCAATCGTCAACATCGGCTCAAAAACAGCTGATACGGGACAAGGAAATACGTCGGCTTATGCCGCTTCAAACGGTGGGCGCAATGCGTTGACCCGCGAATGGGCTGTTGAATTGCTAAAATATGGAATACGCGTAAATGCCGTAATTGTAGCCGAATGTTATACGCCACTGTACGAGACATGGATTAATACGCTTGAGAATCCAGAGCAAAAATTAAAAGAAATAACAGCAAAAATTCCGTTTGAAAACAGAATGACAACTGCTGAAGAAATCGCTAATATGACAGTATTCCTATTGTCTGATAGATCAAGCCACACTACAGGACAGCTGATTCATGTAGATGGAGGTTATACGCATCTGGACCGTTCACTATAATTAATCAAAAATAGGAGCAAAAAGATGTTTTCATTACGTAATAATTTCGCTTTAATTCTGTGTTTGACAATCGGAATATCTAGTTTTTCACAACAAAAAGCAATTAAAAGAATGGGTTCGGCAGACACTGAGTCTTTCGATGACAATTGGGTTTTTTCACGTTTCGGACTTCAGGCTGACGGATTGATCAAAGAAGAGCCTAAGAATTTAGAAGCAGTTTCAATTAATGAATCCAATTGGGAAAAATTAAATCTGCCACACGATTGGGCAATCAAAGGACCTTTTAGAATTGAGCTTAGAGGAGAAACCGGAAAATTGCCATGGAAAGGAATTGGCTGGTATAGAAAACATTTTACTGTTCCAGCTTCGGATTCTGGAAAACAGATTTTTGTTGATTTTGACGGAGCGATGGCAAATGCCAAAATTTATTTGAATGGAAATTATGTAGGTACATGGCCTTACGGATATAATTCTTTCCGAATGAATTTGACTCCATTTTTAAAATTTGGAGAAGAAAATGTTTTGGGGGTTCGTTTGGATACTGAAAACTGGGATTCTCGCTGGTATCCGGGTGCAGGTATTTATCGTCATGTTTGGTTGGTAAAAACAAATCCGGTGCATATTGCACATTGGGGAACTTATATCACGACACCAAATATAACTAAAGAAGATGCGTCAATTAAAGTGTTGGTTAAAGTTGACAATGCAACAAACAAAACAATTAAAGCAGTTGTTACCACTGATTTATATGAATTAGACATCAATAATACGCCTACAGTGAAAGCAGGTTCATTAATTGTTTCTACTTTAGAAATCAAGCCAAATTCAACTGAAGAGGCAGAAACACATTCGATTTTGAACAATCCTAAACTTTGGGATTTAAAAACGCCAAATCGTTATGTTGCACAAACTAAAGTAAGCGTTGACGGAAAAGTGGTTGATACTTATAATACGCCTTTTGGTATTCGCACAATTGAATTTACTTCTCGAAACGGATTTCTTTTAAACGGAAAAAGAGTCGAGATTTTCGGTACCTGCAATCATCATGATTTGGGTGCTTTAGGAGCTGCAATCAATACTTCGGCATTGAAAAGACAATTGGTGATGCTGAAAGAAATGGGGTGCAATTCATTGCGTACTTCTCACAATCCTCCGGCTCCAGAACTATTGGAATTGGCAGATAAAATGGGATTTTTAGTTTGGGATGAAGCTTTTGACGCCTGGAAAATCGGGAAGAAAAAACTGGATTATAATGTAATTTTTGATGAATGGCATGAAAAAGATTTAATGGCTTTGGTGCATAGAGACAGAAATCATCCTTCGGTATTTATTTGGTCAATTGGAAATGAAGTTCCAGATCAACAAAATGTTGCATTGACAAAACAATTGGCAGATATAATGCGAAGAGAAGATCCAACTCGTCCAGTCTCAAATGGATATAACGATCCTGATGGTGGAAGAAGTTCAGGCGCGGCTGTAGCATTGGATATAATGGGAGTGAATTACTTTTTTGATCAACAACCAAAATGGGATATCGATCCGAGATACGAGAAAAAACCAACGATTGGAAGTGAAACAGCTTCAACCGTGAGTTCTCGTGGTGAATATTTCTTCGATGATAAATACAATAAAACGACTTGGCAGATTTCATCTTATGATGATGCATTTCCAGGTTGGGGTTGCTCGCCAGATACTCAATTTCGAACCAATGCAAAATATCCGCATTTATTGGGAGAATATGTTTGGACCGGTTTTGATTATTTGGGAGAGCCAACGCCTTATAATTCAGACGAAACCAATTTGTTGAATTTTAGAACTGATCCGTCTAAACAGAAAGAATTGGAAGCAAAATTGGCTGAATTGCAAAAAAGCAATCCGCCATCAAGAAGCAGTTATTTTGGCATTATTGATTTAGCTGGTTTCCCTAAAGATCGTTATTACAGCTACAAATCGCACTGGAGACCTGATGTGCCAACTGCTCATATTTTACCACATTGGAATTGGAGTGAACGTATTGGTCAAGTAGTTCCTGTTCATGTCTATACTTCAGGAGATGAAGGCGAATTGTTTCTTAACGGAAAAAGTCTTGGGAGAAAGAAAATGGCAAAAGGGAAAGATTTCCGATTAGCTTGGGATGATGTACGATATACGCCGGGAGAATTAAAAGTGGTTTGTTATAAAAACGGAAAAATTTGGGCAACAGATATTGTGAAAACAATAGGAACTCCCACAAAACTAAATATGTCAGCTGATCGAAAAGCAGTATATGCAGATGATGTTGATTTGGTTTTTGTAACGGTTGATGTTGCTGATAAAAATGGTTTAGTTGTTCCTCGCGCAAATCCTTTAGTCAAATTTTCAATTGAAGGAGCTGGCGAAATTGTGGCAACTGATAATGGAGATGCAACAAGTTTTGTGCCTTTCCAAAGTAAAGAAAGACCTGCTTACAACGGAAAAGTTTTAGTAATTGTCAAAGCTAAAAAAGATCAAAAAGGACAATTTATCATAAAAGCAGAAAGCGAAGGTTTGCAAGCGGCTGCAACAACAATCTTGATTAAATAATAACTACATAAAAACAAAAAAATGACCAAAAAGATAATCTTAGCGATTTTAGTGATTGGTACAACTATCGCAGGCTATTCGCAAAACAAAATTGAAGCTAAAGATATTGCTGAAAAAATGAAATGGTTTGAAGATGCGAAACTAGGAATCTTCATTCATGCTGGAATTTATTCAGTTGCGGATGTTTCCGAATCATGGAGTTTTCACAACGGAAAAATTTCTGTTGAAGATTATATGAAACAACAAAAAAGTTACACTTTAAGCAATTATGATCCTGCAGCCTGGGCAGATATGATCAAAGATTCAGGAGCAAAATATGCTGTAATCACAACCAAACATCATGATGGAGTAGCGATGTATGATACTAAGTTGGGTAAATTGAGTTCGGTAAAAACTTGTCCTGCAAAAAAAGATATGGTTAAGCCATTTTTTGAAGAATTGCGCAAAAGAGATGTAAAATGTGGCGCCTATTTTTCATTAATCGATTGGACTCATAATGATTATCCTGGTTTTTTGAAAGATAAAGCGAGATACGATATTAAAAAAGAGCCAGCGCGTTGGGAGCGTTTTCAAAAGTTCTTCCAAGGCCAAATCAAAGAAATTTCAGATTGGTATAATCCAGATTTGTGGTGGTTTGATGGCGATTGGGAACATAGTGCAGAAGAATGGCAAGCTGAAAAAACGCGCAAAATGATGTTAGACAGAAATCCGAATACGATTATCAACGGACGTTTGCAAGGTTACGGAGATTATGACACTCCTGAACAAAATTTCCCAGTAGTGCGTCCAGCCTTCAAATGGTGGGAATTATGTATGACGATGAACGAAAACTGGGGCTACCGTGTAAGTGATACGAATTGGAAAACGCCTTATGAGATCGTAACGATTTTTGTAGATGCAGTTTCAAATGGCGGAAATTTATTGCTTGACATCGGACCAAAACCTGATGGAACTTATCCTGAAACTGTGGTAACAACTTTAAAAGAATTAGGAGATTGGAACAGAAGAAACGGAGAAGGGATTTTTGGAACCATTCCAGGAATTCCGCAAGGACATTTTTATGGTCCAACAACACTTTCTAAAGATTCAAAAACACTTTACTTATTTGTTCACGGAAAAACTTCAGGCCAAGTAATGCTTAAAGGTCTTGATAATAAAATTCAGGATATTACAGTTTTGGGTTCAAATGTAAAATTAACTCATAAAGTTGTTGGGAAAATTTCTTGGAGTGCAGTGCCTGGTCTGGTTTACATCGATCTTCCAGAAAGTGCAATTGATAAATATGTGACTTGTATCAAAGTTACTTTGGATGCACCAATTAAATTATACAGAGGTCACGGAGGATTTCTGACAAACTAATAATTCTAAAATGTCATCTCTCAGATGGAGATGGCATTTTTTTATCTAATTTTTGAATTGATTTCATATAAAAGCCAATAAAACTATGCCTTACAGGTGTTTCAATAATTTAAGCATGAACAAAAAAATATTTTTACTAGGTCTGTTTCTGGGATTCCAATCATTATTTTCTCAAAATACGCCAAAATATAAAAACCCAAAATTACCTGTTGAAGAACGCGTTCAGGATTTATTGTCCAGAATGACGACGGAAGAGAAATTTTGGCAAATGTTCATGATTCCTGGTGATTTGTCTGATGGTGAAGCAAATTATAAAAATGGAATTTTTGGTTTTCAGGTTAGTGCAAAAGGAAGTTCAGATGCAAGTAACCAAATTTTAGATTATGGCGCCGCAAGTAATGCAAAAGAAACAGTAAAACTAATTAATAAAATACAGAAATATTTTGTTGAGAAAACACGTCTCGGAATTCCGATTATTGCTTTTGATGAAGCGTTGCACGGATTGGTGAGAGATGGAGCAACAGCTTTTCCGCAATCTATTTCATTGGCAGCGACTTTCGATCCAGGATTGGTTAAAAGAGTTTCAACAGCCATTGCAATGGAATCAAAAAGCCGTGGAATTCGCCAAATTTTATCGCCGGTTGTCAATCTAGCTTCAGATGTTCGTTGGGGACGCGTGGAAGAAACATATGGAGAAGATCCTTTTCTTTCTTCAAAAATGGGCGTAGCGTATGTTTCCTCGTTTGAAGAAAGAGGTGTGATTACAACTCCAAAACATTTCCTTGCCAATAGTGGCGACGGTGGCCGCGACAGTTATCCGATTGATTACAATGAACGTTATCTGGAAGAATATCAGTTGCCATCTTTCCGCGCATGCTTTTCTGAAGGAGGAAGCCGAAGTGTTATGACTTCATACAATTCATTAAATGGAAGTCCGTGTACGGCTAATGATTGGTTGCTGAATAAAAAATTAAAAGGCGAAATGAATTTTAAAGGATTCATTATTTCTGATGCAAATGCTGTAGGTGGTGGAAATGTCTTGCATTACACCGCAAAAGATTATCCAGAATCTGGAGCAAATGCAATCAACAACGGATTGGATGTGATTTTTCAAACGGCTTATGATCATTATAAATTATTTCAACCGCCTTTCCTTGACGGCAGAATCGATATGAAAAATATTGACGAAGCGGTGGCGAGGGTTTTACGATTAAAATTCGAATTGGGATTATTTGAAACCCCGTATGCAGATGAAAAGGAAGCCAACAAATGGAATGGGAATCCAGCCCACAAATTGTTGTCAAGAGAAGCTGCTGAAAAAGGAATCGTTTTATTAAAAAATGAAAACAATGTTTTGCCTCTTAAAAAAACAATCAAATCCATTGCTTTAATTGGAAATGATATTACCGAAGCGCGTTTGGGCGGTTACAGCGGGCCGGGAAATGGAAAGGTAAATATGCTTGACGGAATAAAAGCAAAGTTAGGAGCATCGGCCCAAATAAATTTTGTAGAAGGAGTTGCAAGAAGAAGTAAAGAATATGTTCCGGTTCCGTCTATTCAATTGACAAGCAATGAAAATGGTAAAACCAAAAATGGCTTGGTGGGTGAATATTTCAATAATGTACAACTAAGCGGAAGCCCTGTTTTGACTAGAGTAGATCAAGGAATTAATTTTGATTGGACACTTTATTCTCCAGATCAGGAGAAAATCAATTACGATTTTTATTCTGTCAAATGGAGCGGAAAAATAAAATCTCCAGAATCGGGAACTTACAAAATTGGTTTTGAAGGAAATGATGGTTTTCGTCTGTATCTGAATGGGAAATTAATTATTGACAATTGGAAAAGTCAGACTTATTCAACAAAACTTGTTGACTTCAATTTTGAAAAAGACAAAGAATACGATATTAAAATTGAGTTTTTTGAATCACAAGGGTATGCAAAATTCAAATTAGTTTGGAATATCGGCGTAAACAATAATTGGCAAAACAAAATTGATGAAGCCGTAGCTGCAACTAAAAAATCAGATGTTGCAGTAATTGCAGCTGGAATCGAAGAAGGAGAATTTAACGACAGAGCATATTTAGGTTTGCTTGGACATCAGGAAGAATTAATAAATGCTGTAGCCGCAACTGGAAAACCAGTTGTGGTAGTTTTGGTGGGCGGAAGCGCTATCACGATGGATAAATGGATTAATAATATTCCATCAATTTTAGATGTTTGGTATCCGGGCGAAGATGGAGGTAATGCTGTTGCTAATATTTTGTTTGGAGATCGAAATCCTGCAGGTCGTCTGCCAATTACCTTCCCAGTTTTTGAAGGGCAATTGCCATTGGTTTACAATCATAAACCAACAGGCCGTTCTGATGATTATACCAATTTAAACGGAGCTCCCTTATTTCCCTTTGGCTTCGGATTGAGCTATTCAACTTTTGAGTACAGCAATCTTCGTTTTGACAAAAGGCAAATTGGAAAATCAGAATCGACAAAAGTGTATTGCACGATAAAAAATACAAGCAATGTTGATGGCGATGAGGTTGTTCAGTTGTATGTGCGTGATGTTTTGGCATCTGTGGCTCAGCCGATAAAACAATTGAAAGGTTTTCAGAGAATATCTCTTAAGGCTGGAGAGTCGAAAGAAATCTCATTTGATATCAATAAAGAAACGCTTAAAATGCTGAATGGGGAAATGAATTGGGTTATAGAGCCTGGCGATTTTAGGATTATGATTGGTGCTTCTTCAAGAGATATTCGATTGAGAGAGATAATTACGGTTTCGGAATAGCAAAAAACGACTCAAAAAAAGGAAAAAAATCAGCATAAAAAACAAAAGAAGCCAAATGAATTCGTGAGTTTTAGCGTTTGAATAAAATCAAATGCAATAAAAAGCTTACAACTTTGAAAGCCAGTAAAAAAGAAGTCATAATTAGGAAAAAAAAGATTTTCTATTTTCTATAAAAAAAGAAGAAATAAAAAAGCAATTATTTACGAAGTTAAAAACAGGATGTACAAGTAAGGTAATTGTTATATGAATATTAGTTAACATATATTTATGTTAAAAATGTCGCATTTTTCGCGATTTTAAAGTGTGGTTTTTTGCAATATTGATTTTTATTGGATTTTTGCTTGATTTTTTGGTTTTGTGAGAAAAATAATATTTCGATTTGTATTGGATAGTGTTTTATTCTCAGGTGGTTAGGTTTAAAATTTAGTTTTGAGTTTTTTAAATGTTAAAAAAAAATATTTAGCATAAAAAAAATACTAAAACGTTTTTGTAAATCGTTTTATTAAATATATATTTGTTTAAACATATTAACTAAAGTTTAAGATAAGCTTAACGTTTCATGAAAAAAAACATCACCATTAAAGATATCGCCAAAGCAGCAAATGTATCAGTTACAACTGTTTCATTTGTTTTGAACAACAAAGGCGAAAAGATGGGGATAAGCAAAGAAGTGATTAAAAAAGTTCTTAAGGTTAGTGAAGAAATGAAATTCAAACTCAATATGATCGCCAGCAGTTTGAGAACAGGCAAAACAAGATCAATTGGGCTTATTGTAGAAGATATATCAAATCACTTTTTTTCTGATTTGGCAAAAGTGATTGAGAGGGAAGCGATAGATTCTAATTACAGAGTATTTTATTGCAGTACCGGAGGAAGTGATGAACGTGCGGTGGAATTAGTGGATAGTTTATTGCAAGCAAATGTGGATGGATTTATCATAACGCCAACAGAAAACATGAAAGGTACGATTGATAGATTATTGGAACTTCAGTGTCCAGTTGTATTAGTCGATCGTTATTTTGAAGGTCAAGAAGTAAGTCATGTAGTGCTTGATAATTTTGAAGGAGCAGAAAAAGCAACACAATTTCTTTTAGAAAAAGGATTTAAAAAAATTGCTTTTGTTACCAATTACTCACAGTTGATTCAAATGAATCTGAGGAAGCAAGGTTATGTTCATGCATTGAAAGAAGTCGGTTTATATGATGAATCAAGAATTCTGGATATGGATTATCAAATAACAGAAGATAAACGAATAGAAAGAATCTCTGAATTTTTGAGCACCAATACTGATATAGATGCCATATTATTTGGAGCAAATTATTTGCTGTTGGCAGGATTACAATCTTTACGGAAACTTGGGTTGAAAATTCCGGTAGATAAAGCGGTGATTAGTTTTGATGATCATGACAGTTTCAGGCTTAATTCTCCTTCGATTACGGTTTTGGCGCAGCCAATCGAAGAAATGGGAAAAAAAACGGTAAAACTCCTAATGCAACAAATGACAGATGGAAGTGATTACAAGATTATAAAAGAAAAGAATAAAGGGAATTTAACTATAAGAGAATCAGTATAGCATAACGTTCCTTTTTTTAAAGACTATTTGCTAAAACGTTATAGTAGATACGAAAAAATAAATAACACAGAAAACTCAAACCAATTACTAAACAAAAAAAAACGCGTATGATATAAAAGAAAAAAATAGAGATGTGACAAACAAGAAACTCAGTTATTGCCAGGTTGAGAAACTGGTAATATGAAAATTAAAGGTTTTAGTATCCAATGTTTTTTTAAATAATCAGAACCTTTTAATTTAAAAATAAAATTTAAACCAAACCAAACTAATATTAATTATGAGAAAACTGTTATACAAATCATTGTTAGTTTTTCTAATGATGTTGTGTTACCAAGGAGTAAATGCACAAAACAAGACAATCTCCGGTGTAATTACAGATAATACAAATTTGCCGGTTCCTTATGCAAACGTTAAAGAAAAAGGAACAAAGCAAGAGACAATTACTGATGAAAACGGAGGATTTAAAATTTCAGTAAAAGAAGGAGCTACACTTATTATTAGTGCAGTAGGATTTAAAACAGTAGAATTAAGAGCTACTGACGGAATGGATGTTAGGTTATCTACTGCTACTAATGAACTTGATGGTATTACGGTTACTGCTTTGGGGCAAACTAAAAAGAATAAATCTATTGGATATGCCACAAGTATCATTAAAGCAGATGCGATTACAAAAACGGCATCACCTACAATTGCAAACTCTTTATATGGTAAAGCGCCAGGTGTGCGTATTACATCTGCTCCAGGTGGATCTGGACCTATCAATATCCAGATTCGTGGATTGAATAGTGTTTCTGGTAAAAACCAACCACTTATCGTTATGGATGGTATTCCAATTCGTGATGGTGATGTTAACAATGGTGATTATTGGAACCAACCACGTATGAAAAGCAATGGTTTAGCAGATATTAACCCTGAAGATATTGAGAATATCTCGATTCTTAAAGGAGCTTCTGCTGCTGCATTATACGGTTCTGAAGCTGTAAATGGAGTTGTATTGATTACTACAAAATCAGGTAAAGGAAAAAAAGGTTTAGGTATTGATTTCAGTACAAGCTACTCAGGAAATCAAATTGCTTACTTGCCAAGATTTCAATATGAAAGAGGTCCAGGTTGGACAAATGCTAACTACTCTTCAGGATATTTAGCACCAGACGGTTTTGCACATTATGATACTAATGGTGACGGTGTTGCTGACATGAGAGGAGTTTCTGCTAGTAGTAACAACTTCGGTCCTTGGTTTGATGGTCAGCCAATTATGTCTTGGGATGGTGTGGTTCGTCCATATTCTGCACAAAAAGACGGTTATAAAAACTTGTTCCAAAATGCATGGGATGCTACAACAAACGTGGCACTTACAAATACTACTGATAACAGTAATATTCGTTTTTCTTACACACATATTGAATCAGATGGATTGTCTATGGGTAACAGCAATAAGAAAAACAACTTAAGCTTAAATGCATCATTTAAAACAGGTAAATTCTTAAAAACTGATGTTATTGTAAACTACATGAACCAAAAGGTTAACAACCGTGCTTATGCTATGGACCGTTTGGTGAATAATTTTACAGGTATGCTTAGCCCATTTGATAATGGAGATTGGTATAGAGCTAAATACCAAACAAGTTTAGGTTACAAATATGTTCAAGGCGTAAATGGTCAGAGTTTGACTCCAAGTGAAAACATTATTCGTAATGGATTCAAAGCTGATATTGGAGATTATTTTTGGAATACAAATGCTAAGCAACAAGATGAGATTACAAACCGTTTGATTGCTAGTGTTACAGAAACACTTACGTTTGGAGATTTCACATTACGTGGTCGTGTTTCGTCAGATTTATCTTCAGTAAACATTGAAAATAGAGATCCTGTAGAAGTTCCTTTGATTTATCAATTCGGAGGAGACAAATCTGGTGCTTTTGGAATGGAATCTCAAGATTATAACATTCTTTACGGTGAGGTATTGTTAACATATAACAAAAAACTTAACGACGATTTTACTGTAGGGGCGCAAGTTGGTTTCAATGGTTCTCAAGAAACAGGTAAATTTTTAACTCGTTCTACAAATGGAGGATTGAGTGTTGAGGGATGGTACGATATGAATGCTTCTATCAATATGGCAAACAGTACTTCTAGAAGATATGAAATTTTGAAAGATGCTGTTTTTGGAACTGTTAATGGTAGCTACAAAAATTATTTATTCTTAGAAGGTACGCTTAGAAGAGACCGTACTTCTACAATGAACCCAAACAACAATTCATTTACATACCCTTCTGTTAACTCGAGTTTCGTATTGTCTGAAGCAGTTAAATTGCCAGAAGTTATTAGTTATGCAAAATTGCGTGCTTCTTGGGGAATTGTGGGTAGTTATCCAGAATCTTACTTAGCAAACGTTGCATTTAACCAGACTACATTGGGTACTCAAGGAACAACTACTCCTGTTTTGATTACAACATCTAATGCATCATATGGTAACGAAGGAATTAAGCCTGAAATGAAAAATGAGTATGAGCTTGGTTTTGAAACTAAATTCTTTGACAGAAGACTTGGTTTAGATTTTTCATACTATAATGCAAAAATTAAGGACCAAATTCTTCCTTTGACATTAGCGCCTACTACAGGAGCGAAATCGATCTTGGCTAACGTTGGAGAATTGGCTAATCACGGTTTTGAAGTTTCATTAACAGGATCTCCTTTTAGAACAGAAAGTTTCTCTTGGGATGTTACTCTTAACTGGGCGAAAAACGTAAACAAATTAGTATCATTATCTGATGGATCAAAAGAATATTTGCACGCAGATTATGATGGATCAGCAGCTCAATTGAAATCAGTTGTTGGTGAGCCAATGGGAGGTATTTATGCACACCCTGTTAAAACAGATGATAATGGAAACAAAATGGTTGATTCTGACGGATACTATATGATCGATGGTGATAAATGGGTGAAATACGGATCAGCAATGCCTAAAGGTGTTGGAGGTTTGATTAATACATTTACTTACAAAAACTTTACATTAGATGTAAATATCGATTACTCTTACGGAGGTTATTTAATGCCAACTGGTGTTAACTGGATGACTTCTAGAGGTTTGACAGAAGAAAGTTTGAATTTTAGTACGAATGAGCGTGGTGGTTTGACATATTACATGGATAACGGTAAAGGAGTTCAGGTTCCTAACAGTGCAACTGCAGGACCAGCTGGTCAACAACTATTCCGTGATGGTATGTTAATGGATGGTATAGCTCCTGATGGTACAAAGAATACAAATGTTATCTCTCAGGCAGGTTACTACAACATGACTTATAACTGGGGTGGACCACAATACAGTAGCTCTCGTTATGAATTGTATATCCAAAAGAATGACTATGTTAAATTAAGAGAATTATCATTAGCTTATAATGTTCCTTCTGCTTGGGCTGCAAAAATTGGAGCTACAAGATTAAGCGCTTCTTTCTTCGGACGTAACTTGTTTTTTATCTATAGAACAATTAAGGATATGGACCCTGAAGCAACTACTGCAGGAACAAGATGGGCTCAAAACGTAAACAACGCAGGTTTATCTCCAGCGACTAGAAGTTATGGAGTATCGTTAAGAGCATCATTCTAATTTGATAAATTCTAATTTAAAAAAATACAACATGAGAAAATTATTATATATATCATTAGCGTCAGCAGGACTTTTTCTAGGTTCTTGTTCGCAGGATGATTTCGCAGATGCATATAGAGATCCATCTAAGATTGAAACTACAACTGTGCCTAAACAGTTCGCTGGATTCTTAAAAGTTAATTTTGAGGATGTAATTCCGTCATATTGGAACTATTTTACAGTTCTTAGATCAACTTCTCTTACGTATACTCAAGCACACGGATTTACCAATACTACAGGACGTTATATTCCTGGAGCTGCTACAGTTTACAGATGGGATAGATATTACAACTTTATTACACAATATAGAGAGTTGGAAAAAGCATTCGCTGCTCTTCCAGATGCAGAGAAAGCAGATAGCAGAATCTATACTATTGCTTCAACAATCTATTTGTATGATCATACACAAAAAATGATCGACAACTATGGCGATATTCCTTTTTCTGAGGCTGGTAAAATCAGTATGACAGGTGGAGATTATACTAAAGCAGCAGCGAAGTATGATAGCCAAACTGAGATTTATGCAAAGATGCTAGATGATTTGAAAGGTTTTTCTACTGAATTGAACACAATTACATTATCTACAAAAACAGGAGTAGAGTTCAAAAATCAGGATTTGATCAACAAAGGAAACTTGGTAATGTGGAAAAACTATTGTAATTCATTACGTTTAAGAATCCTAAACAGAGTATCTGGTGTTTCATCTTTAGCTTCAAGAGCAAATACTGAAATCGCCGAAATCATTGCTGAAGGAAAAATTGTTGATGAAAATGCTGAAAATATTGCTTTCAAAGTATATACTCAGGATACAGATTTAGATACTTCTGGTTTCTTTGATGCTTTAGAAACATCTAACAATAACGTTGCTCCAAAACCTATGATTGATCATATGAATGCGAATCTAGATCCTCGTGAGCAATGGTTGTTTGAAAAAGGAGTAAATGCAACAACTTATGTAGGACTTGATCCATCATTGACTTCAGGAGCGCAAGATCAATTGCTTACTGATGGTAAAATTGCAATCTACAACAGATCTGTAATCAGTAGAAATGACTGGTTGCCTGGTACATTAGTTAACGCTGCAGAAATGAACTTGCTTCTTGCTGAGTACTATTCAAGAAATGGTAATGGCGCTACTGCAAAAATACATTTTGAAAAAGCAATCAGACAATCTATCGAATACTATGTAAGATTAGGAGATAAAGCAGATGATTTGACTTGGAAACCAACTTCAGAGCCAACTGCAGCTGAAATTGATGCTTATATTCTTAAAATCAACTTTGCAGGAGCTACTACAGCAGCAGCACAGTTACAGTTAATTGCTTTCCAAAAGTACATTCACTTCAACATCATGCAAGCTGACGAGGCTTGGGCTGAACAAAGAAGATTGAAACTTCCAGCATTGACTTTCATGGAAGATGAAACAAGCTCTGTTAGAAAAACACCTCCAACACGTTGGACATACCCAACTTCTGAAAGTGTTTATAACACTGCAAATTACAATACTGTAAAAGCAAATGATAATTTAAGTACCAAAATTTTCTGGGACGTAAAATAATTTCATTTTTAATGTTTGGTTAGTACTTGGTAAGCCCCAGATTCAGGAGAACCCTGAGTCTGGGGTTTTTGTTTGTGAAAACCTAATTTCAACAATGTGACTGTTGTTGAAACTTAACCAAACTAATAGTAATCGAGTTGAGAAGACTCGTTGCTTTTAGAGACTTTGTTTTTTAGGAACTGTTACACTCTTTGTAAAATTTATTTAAAGAAATTTTATTGTAAGAGGTTGATTTTTAATAGGAATAAAAGAACGGTTAAGCATGAAAAAAGGCGAATCTACTTTGATTCGCCTTTTTAAATCTGTATAATTTATAAAATTTATGGTCAAATTTACATTTCCACTTGTTTAATTCTGTTTGATAAAAGTCAACGGTTGCTCATAATTGGCAATAGCCGTCAGAGCATTGTAAATGTATTTTGAAACCAAAATTGCTCCTTCACTATTAATTAAAGCAGTGTCATCTTCTGGTGTATGATATTGCGGATGCCCGCCGGTATGTAATCCGATCACTGAAATATTGTTTTTGTAAAAGGTAACATGATCGGAACCGCCTACATCGCCGGCAAACACAATCGGATTCAGCCCACTGCCTTCGCCTAATTTTTTCATCAATTCAACACCGTCAGGAAAAGTGCCGGCACCTCCCATATAAAGTTCTTTTTTATCATTTAATCTCCCAACCATATCCATGTTGATCATCACTTTTACAGCATTTTTATCTACTGGCAAATGATTGACAAAATATTTAGATCCTAACAAACCTTCTTCTTCGGCACTGAAGGAAATAAAGATAATGCTTCTTTTTGGAGCGGTTTTGGCATGATGCAATTCTTCTAAAATAGACAATAAAGCCGAAACTCCAGAAGCGTTATCATCAGCTCCGTTATGAATGGCAAGTGTGTCTTTTTTCTTGCTTCCAGAACCTTTTCCGCCCCATCCCCAATGGTCGTAATGTGCGCCAATGACAATGAATTCTTTTTTAAGATTTTCATCCGAACCCTCTAAATAGCCTACAACATTTTGGGTTGAAATGCTGTCAGATTTCATTTTATTTATCTCTGGTTTTATGAAAATTTTGAAAGGCTGATAATAGTTGTTGTTGAATTCTTTGAGCCCAAATTTTTTGAAATATTTTTTGATGTAAGCCGCCGCTTCATTATTGCCTTTCGTTCCGGCCAAACGACCTTCTAACTTATCTGATGCAAGATAAGTGTCGTGTTTCAGAAATTTTTCTGCTGAAAATGTTGATTGTGCTGTTGCTTTTCCACATGTTATTGTAGCAAATGAGAAAAGGAAAAGGGTCTTTTTTAACATTGTATTTTTTTTTAAGCATTAGGCTGTAAGCCATAAGCCATAAGCTGTAAGCTTTTTCAGCAAGATAAAGCTTATTGCCTAAAGCTTACAGCCTATAGCCTTTATAATATTTGCATTTCTATTATCGTATCGATTGTATCCATTTTGATACCGCTCAAATAAACAAAAGTTCCTTCTGGCTGTTGCTTGAATTTGATTTCTTTTCTGCCGTCCATCAAGTAGCATTTTTTGATTTTTTGCTTCATTTCTGGAATGAAAATATAACCTGTTTGTTTTGGCGTATTGATGATGTGTGCAAACAAAGTTTTGTCTTTTGCCGTAAATACGCCCCAGTCTTGTGATTTTATAATATTGCCTCTTGTTCCGTAAATGCTGTTTCCGTTTTTGTTCATCCAGATTCCTATTTCTTTCAAAGTTTCAACAAATTCGGGCTGAATTGTTCCATCGGCCATTGGGCCAACATTCAGCAGAAAATTCGCATTCAGACTTGCAGCATTTATCATATAATGCAATAAGTCTTTTGTCGATTTGTATTTTCTATCATTGATATTGAATCCCCAAGAATTGTTCATGGTTTCACAAGTTTCTAAAGGCAACTGAGAAACAGATTGTCCTCCAAATCCGGTAGTATTTCCGCCTGGCAAATCTTTTTCAAACGCCTGAAAATCTTCTCCTTGAATTGGCAATAAATGATGATTGTTTGAAATCAAACAGTCGGGTTGAATGGAATGAATCAAGGAATAAATTTCATCATAATGCCAATTGACTTTTGAAGTTAATGTTTTATCGGTATCATTATCCAGCTGATCCCAATGACCGTCAAACCAAATACCGCTGATTTTTCCATAGTTTGAAAGTATTTCAGTCAATTGTCCTTTCATAAAATGAATATAGCTGTTCCAATCGCTTTTTTGCGTTCTGCCAGTTCCTTTTCCTGTTTTTCCGGTTTCGTACTGATAATCAGTTCTAGTCCAGTCTAAGAGAGAATAATAACAAAATAATTTGATGTTTTCTTTATGGCATTCATCTGCGAGTTCTTTCAGCAGGTCTCTTTTAAAATGCGTATTTGTGATTTTCCAATCTGATAATTTGGTGTCAAAATTGCTGAAACCATCGTGGTGTCGCGTAGTAAAAGTAATGTATTTCATACCCGCTGCTTTGGCAATTCCAACCCATTTTTTCGCATCAAAATCTTGCGGATTAAATACATTAATCAATCTGCCATACTCTGTAACTTTAATATTTTGGTTGTTCATAACCCATTCGCCATTCCCAAGAACACTGTACGGCCCAAAATGAATGAACATTCCAAATTTGTCATCTTGAAATTCTTTTCGGTTTTTTAAATTTCCTTCCGTTGGAGTGTAATTTTGAGCAATTATTGCTGTTAAGCTCAGCGAGAAAAACAGCAGGCAAAATGTGATTTTTTTCATGTTTTTGAGTTAAGTGGTTTGATAGTCAGATTTCAGAAAAAATGATAATCGAATAATTATATTTGGTGAAAACATAATGTATTGTACTTGATTTCGTTACGTCTTTTTTCTGGAATTTAAAAATAGAAAGACTTACGTTTAATAAATAAGTCGATATTATCTAAATTTAATTATCAATTACCTTTCTCCGATTAGAAATCCTGAAACATTCCAAGCACTGCTGCTGGTTCCTTCTGGTTTTCCCATTGGAATTGAAACGCGAATGGTATGCTTGCCTGGAGTTAAATTTCCTAAGTCAATTAAATTTGGGTTAGTAGTTGTTCCTGGACACCAATTTGAACGACTTAAATCAGATGATGATAAGCCATTGCCAAAATTACCTGAAGCTGGATTACTCAATCGGTAAGAACCGCAGTCCGTGCGCCATGGTGTAAATCCAAAAACTTCTTTTCCATCAATAAAAATGGTATTTTTCTTTTGCAGAAATTCATCGCCATTTCCCCAACCTCCATGGCCGGTTGTAGTATAACTCAATTTGAAATTTTTGTATCCCTCTGGCACTTCAAATGACATTTCTAATCCTTTTTCATTGTCAAACATAGTTCCGTATTCTTGACCTGCCATTTCCATTACGTTCAGTGTGTTGAAAAGAGGCAAAATATAATCGGCCTTAGTATTGTTATCTTCGCCTTCGTGAATGGTAATATTCAAGCTCGCTTTGTGTCCGCCGGCATCATAGTTCCCGATAAACATTCCGATGTAAACTTCTTGATTGCTCAATTTTGGTTGCAAAAGCGAAATATCTTGACGATAAGAAACGCTATCTTGCCAAACTTTATTTTTTAATTGCAAATAGTTGAAATGTTTTACACCAAAAGGAGTGAAAAATCGCATCAATTCCAATAAAGGAGTAAAGTCGTCTGATGCCGCAACTCCTTGATATTTTTTTCCGTTTCCATTGTCGTATGCAGGCAATGATTTAACTCCATTTTTTAATCCATCAAGAAAAGACATTTTTTTATCCATCGGAATCATAAATACAGATCCTGTTCTGTCATAAGCATCGCCATTCGACTGTTGCGTTACGTCAACAAAAATGGCGCTTCCTTTTTTGATTTCAGGAAGTTTTACTTTTCGGACAATGACTGTTCCGCTGGCAAATCTCAAAATACTGTCGTTCGATTTTGCATCAGGCACAAAATGAATCTGTTCTTTATTAAAAATAGGAATATTGACAAAACGGCTTTTCCACAATAAATCTTTGTATGTCAATTGATCAACAGTTTGTACAGCAGGAATTTTTAAAAAAGATGGAACAGCTTTTAATATTTCGATTTTTGATGCCGTCACGACGCTATTTCCATTGCGGATTGTTTCTAAAACCAAACCTAAATCCTGTCCTAAAACTGAAGGCCCGCCTTTTAAGCCTAGATCAGTGGTATACCAGATTTCGATTTTATTAGAGTTTACAGAAGTCGTCGCTTTTTTGCAGGTATAGTTTAGGATTTTTTTGGTTTCATTGCTGAATTCAAAATTTTGCTTTCCTAAAGCTTCAGTATCATTATTAAGAATCGATTTGTTTTTTAGTTGCGCCCATTGCGAAATGGTTTTGGTATTGAAATCAATAAAAGTCTGCTCGTACGGAAGTGTTGCTTTTTGCTCTAAAATTTTAGAGGTAGTAGTCAGACTCAATTCTTTGGAAGCAAACAAAACTAATGGGTCTTGGTTTTCAGCAATTTTTCCGTTATAACTTCTTTGATAAGTAATTTTGATGGCCTTTGGCGCTTTTTGTCCAAATGAGAATGCGATAACGAAAATGGCAAGTAATAATGTTAAGGAAATTTTTTTCATATTTGGTTTGGTTTTATGATTGCCCCAATGCAATAGGAAACAGTTCATACATAATTAGTTAATAAGAATATCCGAATATAGATCAATTTACTAAATCGATTTAATAAAATAAGAGTAAAAAGGGATCAAACAATCGGAGAATGCTTTTTCATTGGGCTTTTTAAAAATTAAAAATGGGATTTATACTCGAATCTCAGTACGAATTTCGTAAAAGCTAAAGTAGAAAATTTTCAATTGCGATAGGAATTTAATACTATCTTTTTTTCTTAAAAAATTAGCTTTTTGTTTCTTATCTGCCATTTTACAAAGGTAATTGTTGCTTAAATTTAGATAAAATCGAAGTATTATTTAAAGAAAAGATATTATATCTTTAAATTTCCGAAATTACGCAGCTTAATAAGCTGTTTTAAAAGATTTCCTGTCTGTATAATAGATAGTTGTGTTCTTTTAGAAATGTTTTGGATGGCTTTTGGCCTTTCTTTTTCGTTTGAATTGGTAAAACGTTTTAGAAGAAGAGAAATAGATTATAAAATTTTAAATATTGCAATAATGAATTGTTTCAACACTTACCGATTTATACTGTTTTTTTGTTTTTGTATGGGTATTGCAAATGCACAAAAGACTCCAGCTTATAAAAATCAAGATTTGCCAATAGAGAAAAGGGTAGATGATTTATTGAAACAATTGACGATCGAAGAAAAAATTTCATTGTTAGGTTTTGAAAGCAAAGCGGTAAAACGATTGGATATTCCGCAATACAATTGGTGGAACGAATCGCTTCACGGTGTGGCAAGAGCAGGAAAAGCAACCGTTTTTCCTCAAGCTTTAGGAATGGCAGCTACTTTTAATGATCCTTTGCTTAACGAAGTGGCAAATGCAATTTCTACCGAAGCCAGAGCAAAAAATAATATGGCTGTAGCCAAAGACCGTCGCCTGCAATATATGGGATTGAATTTTTGGTCTCCAAATATTAATATTTTTAGAGATCCACGTTGGGGAAGAGGTCAGGAAACCTATGGAGAAGATCCTTTTCTTACCGGAAAAATGGGAACAGCTTATGTTAAAGGTTTACAAGGAACTAACCCTAAATATATGAAAACAGCCGCTTGCGCCAAACATTTTGCTGTACATAGCGGACCGGAAAAAACAAGACATTCGATTGATGTAATTGTTGATGAAAAAGATTTAAGAGAAACCTATTTATATGCTTTTAAAAAACTGGTTGATGCTAAGGTAGAAACAGTGATGTGTGCGTATAACAGAGTAAACTCAGAACCTTGTTGCACAGGAAAAACACTTTTGCAAGATATTTTAAGAAAAGAATGGAATTTCGGAGGACATGTAGTAACCGATTGTTGGGCATTGCAGGATATTTATGAAGGTCATAAAACGTTGCCAAACAGTGTAGCTGTTGCAGCTGAAGCAATCAAGCGAGGAGTAAACATGGATTGCAGCGGATTATTGCAAAAAGATGCCATCAACGCGTTGAATCAAAAACTGATTACGGCACAAGATATTGATAATGCATTGGCTCCAACGCTGAGAACGCAATTCAAATTAGGATTTTACGACAAAGCAGAAGATAATCCGTATAGAAAATATGGCATTGACAGTATTGCCAATACGTACCACAGAAATCTAAGTTTGAAAATGGCGGAACAAAGTATGGTTTTGTTGAAAAACGGTCAATTTGGTGACAGTAAAACAAAAGTATTGCCACTAAAAAAAGAAGATTATAAATCAATTATGATTGTTGGCCCAAATGCAGGTTCATTAGATGCTTTATTAGGGAATTATCACGGAATTAGTGATAAAGCAGTAAACTTCGTAGAAGGAATTGCTGGGGCAGTAGATCCGGACACGCGCGTTGAATATGACATGGGGTGCGATTTTACCAATACAACAGATTTTGGCGGAGTTTGGGCAGCGTCTATGGCAAATGTTACAATTGCAGTTATTGGTTTCACTCCAGTGTATGAAGGCGAAGAAGGCGACGCATTTTTGGCCGATGGAAAAGGAGACAGAAAAAATATGGATCTTCCGGCTTCACATATTGCGTACATCAAAGCACTTCGAAAAGGTACAAAAACGCCACTTGTAGCAGTAGTAACTGGCGGAAGTGCTGTGGATATTTCAGCAATTGAACCTTATGTAGATGCTATTGTTTTTGCTTGGTATCCAGGTGAGCAAGGCGGAACAGCTTTGGCCAATCTTCTTTTTGGAAAATCTTCTCCTTCAGGGCATTTGCCTGTTACATTTTACAAATCTTTCAGTGATTTGCCGGATTATAACAGTTATGCAATGAAGGGCAGAACGTACCGCTATTTTGACAAAGAAGTGCAATATCCTTTTGGTTTCGGATTAAGTTATTCTTCTTTTGGCTACAATTGGGTTGAACAGCCTAAGACAATCAAAATGAGTTCTGATAAAGTTTCCATGAAAATCGAAATCTTTAATACAGGTCAATATGATGCAGATGAAGTAGCTCAGGTTTATCTTGAATATCCAAATATGGACAGAAAGCCAATAAAAGAGCTGAAAGCTTTTAAACGTGTTTCTTTAGGTAAAGGAAAATCAAAAACAATTACATTGGAAATTCCATTGGAAGAACTTCAAAAATGGGACGATGCTGCAAAACAATTTAAAATCTATGAAGGAAACTACACTTTGAAAATCGGATCAAATTCAAGAGATACTATGTTGGAAGGGAGTTTTGAAATCATAAAATAAAACAAGACAGAAAATAATCAAAAGCAAAAAAAATATTGGCTTGAAAATTCTTGCCGAAAAAAAACAAAAAAATGAATAAAAATATCAAAACCGCATTTTTTACACTTTTAGGGCTTTGTTGTCTGCAGATGCATAGTCAGACTTCAAAACAAAATTTGACACAATATGTAGATCCTTATATTGGGACAGGATTTCATGGTCATGTATTTATGGGAGCCAATGTTCCTTTTGGAGGCGTTCAACTAGGACCCGTAAATATTTCGCAAGGTTGGGATTGGTGTTCGGGGTATCATTATTCTGATCAAACCATTATTGGATTTTCACATACACATTTAAGCGGCACCGGAATTGGTGATCTTGGAGATTTCCTTTTTATGCCTGCAATTGGCAAAGTGAATTTGAAAAAAGGAACCGCAAAAGACATGGCAAACGGCTATATTTCAGATTTTGATCGTAAAGATGAAAAGGCAAAACCAGGATATTATTCGGTTATTTTAAAGAAAAACAAAATCAAAGCCGAAATGACTGCTACAGAGCGAGTAGGTTTTCAAAAATATACTTTTCCAGCTTCAGATCAATCGCATATTGTTTTAGATTTAGTAGAAGGAATTGGCTGGGATAGAGCTGTTGATACTTATATCCGCATAAAAAATGATACTTTGATTGAAGGATATCGTTTCTCAAAAGGGTGGGCTAATGACCAACGTATTTATTTTGCAGCAATTCTATCAAAACCAGCAAAAAAAATCCAATTGTATGAGAATACAAAAGAGATGATCAATAAAGTTGTTTCGGGAGATAGTGCAAAGGCTGTTATTCATTTCTCAACTTCGAAAGATGAAGTTGTTAAGATTAAAGTTGGTATTTCTCCAGTAAGTACCGAAAATGCTTTAATGAATATCAAAAAAGAAATTTCAGGTTGGGATTTCGAAAAAGTGGCAACTCAGGCAGATGAAAAATGGAATAACGAGTTAGGCAAAATGGCAGTGAAATCAAGTGATCCTGCTAAAATGAAAATCTTCTATACCGCTTTGTACCACACTATGATTGCGCCTTCTATTTTTAATGATGCTAATGGTGATTATTACGGTACAGATAAACAAGTTCATAGAGCGGCAGGATTTACCAATTTGACTACTTTTTCATTATGGGACACATATAGAGGTGCAAATCCTTTATTTACGCTAACACAACCAGAAAAAGTTTCAGATATGATCAATTCGATGTTGGCGATTTATAAAGAATCAGGACATCTTCCGGTTTGGCATTTAATGGGCAACGAGACTTATTGTATGCCCGGAAATAGTGCTATTCAGATTGTAGCTGATGCCTATTTAAAAGGAATAAAAGGTATTGACGGCAATTTGGCTTTTGAGGCAGTAAAAGCAACAGCAATGCAGGACGATCGTGGGGTTGATTTTGTAAAAAAGCTAGGATATATTCCGGGAGATAGTTTGAGAGAATCAGTATCTTATGGATTAGAATATGCGATTTCTGATGGTGCTATTGCGATGATGGCAAAAAAAATGGGTAAGACTGATGATTATAATTACTTCTTTAATCGTTCAAAAGCCTATAAAAAATATTTTGATCCTTCAGTTGGTTTTGTACGCGCAAGGTTAAGCGAAACAACATGGCGAACACCTTTTGATCCTTTTAAATCAATTCATGAAAAAGGTGATTTTTCAGAAGGAAATGCATGGCAATATACTTGGTTAGTACCTCAAGATGTTGAAGGGCTTATTGCATTGTTGGGAGGCGAAAAGCCATTTGCTAAAAAACTAGACACTTTATTCACGATTTCCGGTGATATGGGGAAAGAAGCTTCAAGCGATATCACAGGTTTAATCGGGCAATATGCACACGGAAATGAGCCAAGTCATCACATTACGTATTTATACAATTTTGTTGGTCAGCCGTGGAAAACAGCAGAAAAAGTGCGTTACATTGTAGACAATTTATACAGTGACAAACCAGATGGATTGTGCGGAAATGAAGATGTTGGACAAATGTCAGCTTGGTATGTTTGGAATGCTATGGGAATGTATTCTGCAAATCCTTACAACGGAGTTTATTGCATAGGAAGCCCTTCGATGGATGAATCGGTTTTAAAACTGGCTGATGGTAAAACGTTTACGGTAAAAGCTTTAAACAACAGTTCAAAAAACATCTATATACAGAAAGCGACATTAAACGGAAAAGAATACACAAAAAGTTATATTCTTCATACTGATGTTATGAAAGGCGGTGAATTAATATTTACGATGGGAGCAAAACCTTCTAAAACTTGGGGAGTTTCTGCTAAAGACAGACCTTATTCGGCACAGTAAATTGCTTTCGAAAGCAAAAAATAAAAATCCCAAATTCCAAATCTAATACTTTGGATTTGGGATTTTTTTTATAGCCTGCATTCTTTTCAGAAAGCAATATTTTTTCATCTGATTTTTTTCAGAATTGACAATTACTGATTAAACAAGGACAATATTGAATTAATACATATACGTTAGATATAGTATTTTTATATTTCCAAATAACCACAATTTTAATAAAAAACATATGGCTTTACTAACCGAACTGGATGTGCAAAAAAAAGTATCTTCTCACGAAAATAAGAAATGGTTATTTCCTTTTATATTGGTTACCAGTCTTTTCTTTTTCTGGGGTTTTGTACATAACCTTGACCCAATACTTATTCCTCATTTAAGAAAAGCATTTAATCTAACCGATTTAGAATCTTCTTTAATCGATTCTTCTGTATTTGTGGCTTATTTTTTTATGGCTTTGCCTGCCGGGTATATTATGAGGAAATATGGTTATAAATCTGGAATCATGATTGGGCTGGTTTTGTTTGGTATTGGCTCAATTTTGTTTGTACCCGCAGCTAATTCACTGCAATATATTTACTTTTTGGGAGCCTTATTTGTGATTGCCTGCGGACTTACTTTTTTGGAAACAGCGGCAAATCCATATGTTACCATTTTAGGTCCATCAGAAACAGCAACAAAGAGATTGAATTTTTCACAATCGTTCAACGGACTTGCCGCTTTTATTGCGCCTGCCTATGTGGGACCAATGATTTTATCTGGCAAAAATTTGACAAAGGCAGAAATGGATGCAATGGCTCCAGCAGATTTGCATGCTTATATTTTAGAAGAAGCCGCAAGTGTAAAAATGCCTTATTTGATTTTAGGATTAATTATTCTTTCAGTGGCATTGATTTTCTATTTTACCAATATGCCCGATGTAAAAGATGAAGATAAAGAAGGAGCGGAAGGCGCTAGTTTTTCAGGCGCTTTAAAGTCAATGCGCTTGCGTTGGGGAATTTTAGCACAGTTTTTCTATGTTGGAGCACAGGTTTGTGTAGGTAGTTTTTTTATAAAAATGGCGACCACTTCTGCAGGTCTTGGCGAAGATGTAGCGGCTAAATATTTAGGTTTCTTTGGACTGGCTTTTATGTTAGGACGTTTTGCAGGGACATTTTTCATGCAATACATCAAACCAAGAAAATTATTGATCATTTACGCCATCATTAATATTTTCTTATCCTTAGTGGCCATTTTTGGTTCAGGAATGATTGTGGTTTACACTTTAATAGCAATTGCCTTTTTTATGAGTATTATGTTTCCAACGATCTTTTCAATGGGAATCGACGGGCTTGGTCATAATACTAAAATAGGATCTTCATTGATTGTAATGGCTATTGTTGGAGGGGCTTTACTACCTCCGGTTTTAGGATTGATTTCAGATATTACAGGAAGCATTCAATACGGTTATATAGTGCCACTAACTTGTTTTTCGGTAATACTATTGTTTGCATTTAACGGACATAAAACAAATAAAGCATAAATTCTATTTATATAATATGTTAGAAAACGGAGTTAAAAGATTGGTTATAAAAATGCACCCAGCAGATAATGTTTTGGTTGCCTTAACTGATTTAGCAAAAGGAGAAACGGTAACTTTTGAAGGACAGAATTATGTTTTGACGGATACTATAAAAGCAAAACATAAATTTTATACAGCAGATTTAAAACAAGGTTCTGAAATCACGATGTATGGGGTTTTGGTAGGAAAGGTGCAAAGCGATGTCGCAAAAGGAAGTTTGATGACCACCGAAAATCTTAAGCATGCGGCAGAACCTTATCAATATCGTGATGTCGATTTTGTGTGGCAAGCACCAGATGTTTCGAAATATCAAAACAGAACTTTTAAGGGATATAAAAGAAGTGACGGTCGCGTTGGAACAGCAAATTACTGGTTATTTATACCAACAGTATTTTGTGAAAACCGAAATCTGGATGTCATTCGCGAAGCGCTTCACAATGAGTTGGGATATTCGGTAAGTGATAAATACACGCAGTACACACATTATTTGCTTGAGGCTTATAAGAATGGAGAAGATTTGGATTCAATTGATGTTCAAATGACGCCGACTGCAAATGCAAATAGAATATTTAAAAATGTTGACGGAATCAAATTCCTGAATCATCAGGGAGGTTGCGGAGGTACGCGTCAAGATGCAGCAACCTTGAGCGCTTTATTGGCATCTTATGCGAATCATCCAAACGTTGCAGGAATTACATTGTTAAGCTTGGGTTGTCAGCATTTGCAAATTCAGGATTTTGTAAACGACGTTAAAAAGCAGAATCCGGTTTTCGATAAGCCATTATTGGTTTTTGAACAACAACAAGCCAAAAGCGAAGAACAATTAGTTGCTGACGCAATCAAAAAAACATTTGAAGGATTAGTCGAAATCAACAAATTCGAAAGAACGCCAGCGCCTTTAAGTGAATTGTGTTTGGGAGTAAAATGTGGTGGAAGCGATGGTTTTAGTGGTGTTTCTGCAAATCCAGCTGTTGGTTATACTTCTGATTTGCTTGTGGCTTTAGGTGGAAAAGTACTTTTGGCTGAATTCCCTGAATTATGTGGTGTAGAACAAAATTTGATTGATCGTTGTACAAACGAAGAAGTAGCGACAAAATTCATTGATTTAATGCAGTCTTACGATGCATTGGCACATAAAGTTGGCTCAGGTTTTCACATGAATCCGTCGCCAGGAAACATTAAAGACGGATTAATTACTGACGCCATAAAAAGTGCAGGAGCGGCCAAAAAAGGTGGAACGGCACCAGTTGTAGATGTTTTAGACTACACAGAACCCGCAACAAAAGCAGGTTTAAGTTTGGTTTGTACGCCAGGAAATGATGTTGAAGCAACAACAGGCAAAGCAGCATCTGGAGCGACATTAATATTATTTACGACAGGATTAGGAACGCCAACAGGAAATCCAATTTGTCCGGTTATTAAAGTGGCGACAAATTCGGTTCTGGCAAAGAAAATGAGCGATATTATTGATATTGACTGTGGTCCAATTATTAGTGGAGAAAAATCAATTGAAGAAATGGGAGAAGATATTTTGGAATATTGTATCAAAGCGGCAAGCGGCGAAATCATACCAAAAGCGGTTTCTTTAAATCAGGATGATTTTATTCCGTGGAAACGTGGTGTATCTTTGTAAAAATGAATTTCTTTTATAGAAAAATTAAATGTCTAAAATGCAGATTTGAAAAGAATTAATGCTGAATTTTCAAATCTTTAAAAATAAAAATATGTTTTCATTACAAAATAAAAAAGCAGTAGTTACAGGTGGCGGAAGTGGAATTGGAAAAGCGATTTCTGCCTTATTTGCAAAACAGGGAGCTGAAGTTCATATTATTGAACTAACCGAAGAAAGTGCTAAAGACGCTGTTGCAGAAATTACAGCTGCTGGCGGAAAAGTATTTTCTCACGCTTGTAATGTCGCAAGTCAAAAAGATATAGTAGCAACATTTGAAAAAATTGGAAATATTCAGATTTTGGTAAACAATGCTGGAATTGCTCACGTTGGAAAAGTGGATAATACATCAGAAGAAGATTTTGACAGAATTATGAATGTCAATGTAAAAGGCGTTTACAATTGTTTGCATGGTGCTATTCCACATTTAAGAGCTTCGGGTGGAGGTGTAATTTTGAACATGGCCTCGATTGCGGCTTGGGTTGGTATTCCGGATCGTTTTGCTTATTCAACAGCGAAAGGAGCAGTAATGGCTATGACATTATCTGTCGCTAAAGATTATATGGCAGAAAATATTCGTTGCAATTCAATTTCGCCTGCAAGAGTTCACACGCCTTTTGTAGATGGATTTATTGCTAAAAATTATCCAGGAAAAGAAGCTGAAATGTTTGAAAAATTGTCAAAAACACAGCCAATTGGCCGTATGGCTAAACCAAATGAAGTAGCGGCTTTAGCTTTGTTTTTATGCAGTGACGAATCAGGTTTTGTAACCGGTTGTGATTATCCTCTTGACGGTGGTTTTATTAAATTGAACAATTAAGTGAAATGAAAACCGCTTTAAGATGTTAGAAGTCAAAAAATTATGCAATTGAATGAGAAAAGTATAATATAATAAAGTAATAAAATGAAACTAATACGATTTGGTGAAGCTGGAAAAGAAAAACCAGGTGTTTTGATAGATGAAAAAAGATTTGATGTATCCTCACTAGTAACAGATTATAATGAAGCTTTTTTTGAGGAAGATGGATTAGAAAAATTAAAAAAGGCTTTAGAGAGCAATCCTGTCTTGCCAGAAGTTGATGCTTCGGTTCGTTTGGGTTCTCCGGTTGCACGACCTTCAAAAATAATTTGTATTGGATTGAATTATGTGGATCATTGCCTTGAAACGAATGCTCCAATTCCGACTGAACCAATTATTTTCTTTAAATCAAGCACCTCTTTATGCGGACCAAATGACAATTTGATTATTCCGAAAAACAGCGAAAAAACGGACTGGGAAATTGAATTGGCTTTTGTAGTTGGCAAAAAAGCAAGTTATGTAGAAGAAGCCGATGCTTTAGATTATGTTGCAGGTTATGCGCTGCTGAATGATTACAGCGAAAGAGCTTTTCAGATAGAACGCGGTGGACAATGGGCTAAAGGAAAAGGATGCGATACTTTTGCGCCTCTTGGACCATTCTTGGCAACTCAAGATGAAATAGAAGACGTTAACAACATTCCAATGTGGTTGACAGTAAACGGAAAAACATTCCAAAACAGTAATACTTCTAATTTGGTATTTAAAATTCCGTTTTTAGTGCATTATCTAAGTCAATTTATGACATTGCTTCCTGGCGATATTATCAGTACAGGAACGCCTCCAGGTGTTGGTTTAGGAATTAAACCAGATCCTATTTATATTAAAGCTGGGGATGTTATTGAATTAGGAATGGACGGTTTAGGCAGCAGTAAACAAATTGCTGTAGCTTATACAAAATAGATTAGCTTAATCTTTTGGTTTGATTAATAAAAGACACATAGAAACATAATTTTTAAGTTTCTATGTGTTTACAAAATTTATATTGATTTGAGCTAAAAATGTTATCGTGCACACTTCAGCGTTTTTAGCTTTTAATACTAATTAATAAAATTTAAACATGGTAAAATCATTTCTTTTTTCGCTTCTTTTCTGCAGTGCTATGTCGTTTGCTCAAGAAGTAAATGTCATTCCGCAACCTGTAAAATTGGTCAAACATGTTGGAAGTTTTGCGATTAATTCAAAAACGAATTTGGTTGTTGCAAATCCAGAAGATAAAGCGACAGCAGCTTTCCTTAATAAATATTTGACCGATTATTATGGTTTTGCTTTGCCGATATCAAAAAATGCTAGTAAAAATTCAATTAAGTTAATTAGTAAAAAAAATATCAATGGACTTAAAGGCGAAGGATATGCTTTAAAATCGGATAAAAACGGTGTTGTAATAACTGGAAACTCGGCTATCGGTACTTTTTATGGAATGCAGACGCTTATCCAGTTGTTGCCTACTGAAAAAAGCGATAATCTTGTTATTGCTGCTGTTGACGTTAACGATGAGCCTCGTTTTGTTTACAGAGGCGCGATGTTGGATGTTGGGCGTCATTTCTTTCCGGTTTCATTTGTGAAAAAATACATTGATTATTTGGCTTTGCATAAACTGAATTATTTTCATTGGCATTTGACTGAAGATCAAGGTTGGAGAATCGAAATCAAAAAATACCCAAAACTTACAGAAATCGGTTCAAAAAGAAACGGAAGCATCATTGGAAGATATCCAGGTACAGGAAGCGACAATACTGTAGAGCAAGGATTTTATACGCAGGAAGAAGTAAAAGAAATTGTGAAATATGCTTCAGACCGATTTATTACAGTAATTCCAGAAATCGAAATGCCGGGACATGGAAGTGCAGCTATCGCAGCTTATCCGGAATTGAGCTGTTTTCCAAACGAGAAAACAAATCTTCCTGATAATATGATTTCTGACTTGAGCAAAAAAGAAATGGCAAACGGCAGAAATAAAATTGTTCAGGAAACGTGGGGAGTTCATGCCGATATTTTTGTTCCAACTGAAAATACTTTTAAATTTTTAGAAGATGTTATTGATGAGGTAGTAACTTTATTTCCGTCAAAATATATTCACATTGGAGGCGATGAAGCACCTAAAGATGCATGGAAAAAAAGCGAATTTTGTCAGCAATTGATAAAAGAGAAAAATTTAAAAGATGAGCATGGTTTGCAAAGTTATTTCATTCAGCGCATGGAGAAATACATCAATAAAAAAGGAAGAACGCTCATTGGTTGGGATGAAATTTTAGAAGGAGGACTGGCACCCAACGCAGTTGTTATGAGTTGGAGAGGTGAAGAGGGCGGAATTGCGGCAGCTAAAGAAAACCATCAAGTTATCATGACGCCGGGAAGCCATGTTTATTTGGATCATTCTCAAACTAAAAATGATAAAGAAGTTACTATCGGTGGATTTTTGCCATTGGAAAAAGTCTATAGCTACGAACCGATTCCAAAAGAATTGAATGAACAGCAAGCAAAATACGTTTTAGGTGCTCAAGGAAACGTTTGGACAGAATATATGGCAAATCCAGCCAAAGTTGAATATATGATATTTCCGCGTTTGAGCGCTTTAAGCGAAGTGTTGTGGTCTCCAAAAGAAAACAAAGATTGGACTCAATTTCAAACAAAAATTGAAATTATGAAAAAACGTTATACGATTTGGGGAGCAAATTATTTCAAAGAGTAATCAGAATAAAAAAAAGACAGTTCAAAGTGAGCTGTCTTTTTTTTATCTTATTTGAAAAGCGCAATTGCATAAAATTTAAACTTTAATCTAGCAGAAAAGCTTTAAAAAAGACAATTTAGCGTTTAGTTATTTCCTCTTTATTGTATAAAATTCAGAATTGTTTATTCCATAGCCCAAATCATTCTCAGGGAAAGAAGTTAATCCCAAATAGATTGAATTATTTAATTCTGATTTTGTCCAAGAATCTCCGCTATTAGAAGTTTCGAAGCTTTGACTTCCTTGGAAGGTTGGGAAATCTCCACCTTTATAAGCTGAAACGGTTTCGATATTAAAACCCTCCGACTCGCTATTGAAATGTAAGGTGCCAAATGATGAAAAAGGAAACTTTACAATTTGCCAATTTAGCCCACCATCAGTCGTTTTATATATTTCTGTTACACCATCCATAAATCCAATTGTTTTATTGTAGAAGTATAAATTTCGTATAAAATTAGAAGCTGATACAGGTGTATTTATTGTTTGCCAATTGTTGCCATAATCTATGCTTTTATAGATTTTCTGATTTTCACCTCCTATAAATACAACATTGTCAATGCAGTAAAATTTATCATACACTGGCTTGATCGCTAGATTTATAAATTCCCAACTATCACCACCGTTTTCAGTTTTAGCAATATGATAATTTCTAGAATTAGGAAGATCAGGAGTATATATCAATGCTAAACCTTTGTTTTCATTGAAAAAATGTAATGATCTTATTTCAATATAATCTGCAAAAAGTTTTTTTATCCAAGTCTTGCCACCATCAGTAGTTTTTAAGAATACACTTCCTTTATCGCAATCTTTGCCAAGACAATTAGTCATTGCTTGTCCAGAAATAAATCCTACGTTTGAATTTATAAAATGTACCGATGATAAATGTAAGTCTGTTCCTGAGTCTTGTTTTTCCCAATTTACGCCTGAATTGTTGGTTTTGTAAATAGTGCCATTGAAACCAACTACAAATCCAATTTGAGGATTTATAAAAAACAAATCACGAGGATTTATATCAAAACCAAGCGGTGTTTTAGTGATCTCCCAGTTCTTTAGAATTGAAGTGTTCTTAATTTCATTATTTTCCGAGCTATTATCACAACTTGTAAATGCGAAAAATGAAATTATCAAAAAAATGATATAATGTTTGTTCATAGTTCTTTTTTTTAACAAAATGGTTATTGTTAATAAGATGGTAATTATGTTTTTTGGTTGCGTCTGAATTGAATGTTTTTTTTAAAAATACATAAAAAATAATATTAATCTGTCTTTTTTAAGTGAGATGTGTATGGTATTGATCATGTATTTTGGTAAAAAGGCTTTGCTTTTTATAACAAAGAAGGAATTGAAATGTGTTTGCTGTGAGACTTATGAATTCGATATAATTCTCATTGATTTTTTAGAATAAAGTATGTAAACAACAGAAAATGAGAATGATGATTTAGTGCAAAAAAAAACACCACTTTTAAAAAGTGGTGTTTTGCCTTTTGTAGCGAGGACGGGAGTTGAACCCGTGACCTCAGGGTTATGAATCCTGCGCTCTAACCAACTGAGCTACCTCGCCTGGACTGCTAGTAGGAGTAATTCCTGATTGCGGGTGCAAAGATAGAAATAATATTAAAGCATACAAGTATAAAATGAAGAAAAAAAAATATTTTTAAAAACGCATTGTTTTTGGACATATATTCTTATATTTCGAAAAAATTAAACGCAGCACATGGATTCAAAAATACGTTACGAAATCGAGTTCCCGATCAATTCTTCGCCGCAATTATTGTATCAATATATATCAACGCCATCAGGTTTGTCAGAGTGGTTTGCAGACAATGTAAATTCAAGAGGTGAATTTTTTACTTTTATTTGGAATGACTCACAGGAAAAGGCGCGTTTAGCATCTAAAAAAACTGGAGAAAAAGTGAAATTTAAATGGGTTGATGAAAGCAGTAAGGATACTGAATACTTTTTTGAACTGCATATTTTGGTTGATGAATTGACTAAAGATGTGTCGTTAATGGTAGTTGATTTTGCTGATAAAGAAGAAGTAGGCGAAGCTAAACAACTGTGGGAGAATCAAATCTCAGACCTAAAACATCTTATAGGATCTGTTTAGTATAAAACTATTTTATCCCTTATATTTGCCCTGAACAAAATTCAGGGTTTTTTTATGATCAATTTTAACGGAAACATAGCGCAGGAAGAAAATATACTAACTCAAAATCGTGCTTTTTTATATGGAGACGGCGTTTTTGAAACAGTAAAGATTTTAAACAATAAAATTTTATTTCTGGAAGATCATTATTTTCGATTAATGGCTTCAATGCGTGTGGTTAGGATGGAGATTCCTATGGATTTTACGATGGAATATTTTGAAGAGCAAGTTTTGAAATTAGTGCAACAAAAAAATATTTCCGCTTCAGCAAGAGCACGAATTACTGTTTTTAGAAACGATGGCGGATTGTATTTGCCTCAAACTAATAATGTTTCGTACTTAATTAACGCGACATCACTTGAAAACAGCTCTTACGTTTTAAATACAAGTGCATACGAGGTTGATTTGTATAAAGATTTCTTTGTGGCCAAACAATTATTATCGTCGATTAAAACGACTAATAAGATGGTAAATGTTACGGGAAGCATTTTTGCGCACGAAAATGGCCTTGCAAACTGTTTGCTGATAAATGATGCTAAAAATGTGATTGAAGGCTTACAAGGCAACTTATTTATGCTTACAGGCAAGAAATTAGTGACGCCTCCTGTTTCTGAAGGTTGTTTGAATGGTATTATGCGCAAACAGATTTTAGCTTTGGCCAAAAAAGTTGAAGGCATAGAAGTGTCTGAAGAAATAATTTCACCGTTTGATCTTCAAAAAGCGGATGAATTATTCTTGACAAATGTAATCACGGGCATACAGCCGATTACTAAGTATCGAAAAAAAGAGTTTACAAGCAGTCTGGCTCATTTATTAGTACAGAAGCTAAATGAATCCATATCTGAAAATTAATTCAGATACGGATTTTCAGGTGCATTTGACCAAATAAGATAATCACCTCCCAGCTCAATTATTTGTTCTTTCCAAAAATGAGTGGTGGATTTCCCGATAATTTTGTTCTTGTAATTATTATCGGCGATGATCCAGGAGTTTCCCTGCATTTCATTTTCAAGCTGATTTTCATCCCAGCCAGTATAACCTAAGAAAAAGCGAATGTTATTTTTGCTAATAGATCCGTCGTTTATTAAGTCTTTCGTGGATTCAAAATCACCACCCCAATAAATTCCATTAGAAATCTCGACACTATTCGGGATCAGTTCAGGAATATTGTGAATGAAATATAGATTGTCCTGCTCTACAGGGCCTCCATTGTATATTTTAAAGTTGGCATCAATCTCAGGTATCAGGTCATTAATAGTGTATTTCAAGGGTTTATTAATGATGAATCCTATTGATCCTTCTTTGTTATGGTCTGCTAATAAAATTACCGATCTGTTAAAAGATAAATCTCCAATTATTGAAGGCTCGGCAATAAGCAGGTGTCCTTTTTTTAATTTTTCTGAAATCATACGGCTACAATTTTTATTAAATTTAATCATAAAAAAATTAAAATCCCAAATAAAATCGTTAAACCGCACAAAAAAACCCTCCATGAGGAGGGTTTTGATTATATTATAAGTTTAGAGAACTTTCTTACTTAGTTCACTGCACCTTCTAATTCAGCACCAGCTTTGAATTTTACTACATTTTTAGCAGCAATTTTGATAGTTTTTCCTGTTTGAGGATTTCTACCATCTCTTGCAGCTCTAGATGATACTGACCAAGATCCAAAACCTACTAAAGAAATTCTTCCACCTTTTTTCAAAGTAGCACCTACATTTCCTAAAAATGACTCTAAAGCTAATTTTGCCGCAGCTTTTGTGATTCCTGCATCAGCAGCGATAGCATCGATTAATTCTGATTTGTTCATAATAATTAGTTATTAATTGTTGGTTAAAAAAAATTGTTAATACACAAATTTAGTAGGAAATCCGTTGCGTGCAAGTGTTTTCTTTAATTTTAGCAATAATTGTTAATAACTTGCTTTTTTTGTTCATAAAGCAGGTTGTTCATCGATCAAAATCAGGTAGAAACCCCTGTTTTACTGAGTTTAATACATCTTTGCATCATCAGAAAAAGTGATGCCGTTTAAGATTTCTACTGCTTGCATTCTCTTTTTTCCTGGAAATTGCAAGCTTAAAAGTTGAATAAAGCCATCTTTAACTGCAATTTTGATTTCTTTTTTGCTGCTAACCAGTTTTCCAGATTCGTACGAATGCGCTTCTGCTATAAGTTTCGCTTCGTATATTTTAATGTTTAATTCTTCATTTTTGTCTTTCAGAAAACACCAAGCTGAAGGATATGGACTTAAACCGCGAATCAAATCATTGATTTCTTGACCTGATTTTGTCCAATCGATTTTGCAATTTTCTTTGTTTAGTTTATAGGCGGTTTTGATCTCGTCGTTATCTTCTTGAATTGTAGTGGTTACTTTTCCCGATTCAATAACTTTTAAAGTGTCGATTACAGTTGTGCTGCCAAGATTCATTAATCTGTCGTGAAGTTGTCCGGCATTTTCGGTCGGTTCAATTGCAATTTCCGAATTTAAGATCATCGCGCCCGTATCGATTTTGTCATCAATAAAGAATGTCGTAACGCCCGTTTTGGTTTCGCCATTAATAATGGCCCAGTTAATTGGTGCCGCACCACGGTAATTTGGCAATAAAGAAGCATGCAGATTAAAAGTTCCTAAACTTGGCATTTCCCAAACTACTTTTGGCAACATTCTAAAGGCAACTACAATTTGAAGATTTGCATTTAAAGCTTTTAATTCGGATAAAAAACTTTCATCTTTTAAATTGGTTGGCTGTAATAAAGTAAGATTGTTTTCAAGCGCATACTCTTTTACAGCCGAATATTTAATTTTTTGTCCACGTCCTGCTGGTTTGTCTGCCGCAGTAATAACGCCAACAACTTCGTAATTGTTTTTGATAATGGTGTCCAAAATGCCGACGGCAAACTCTGGAGTTCCCATAAATATAATTCGTAATTTTTCCATTATGTTTTTAAAGTGTATTTGTTGTTTGCTAATACGATGATATGGTTGTTTTCTAGAAGTTCTTGAATGACTTCTATAACATCATTAGCATCTAGCTTGATTTGATTTTGAATTTCGCGCGAAGTTAAGGCAGTTGCTTTTAATAAGTGAAGAATTTTATCAGCAATCGAATCGGCCTCTGTGATTTTTCCTTTTTGAGTAATGCAATAAGAACAAACGCCGCAATTCTCATTTGTTTCTTCTCCAAAATAATCCAAAACCAATCTGTTCTTGCAAGTTTTGTCTTCCTTAATATAATAGAGTACAGATGAAAGCTGATCGCGTTTCAGTTTGTTTTGCTTTTCAAGATATTTTGAAACTCGGTTTATCGTTAAATCATCTTCTCTAACTTCATTAAATAGGATTGTTGCATCGTTGTTTTTTGATTTATATTCGATGATTTCCTTTTCTTTTAGTTTCTCTAAAAGTGCGGTAACCTGTTCTTCGGTGTGATTTGATTTTTTTGCAATTAGCGAAAGATTCAGTGGTGTTTTCATTTCATGAATTCCCGGATAGGTTCTTAAAATCGCCAAAATGATTTCTTCGTCATTCGGATTCAGACTCATGTATCGAATAACTTCTTTTGATTCGATCAAAAACTGCATTGTTACTTTTTCTGAAAATTCTTGAGACATCGTAATAATTCCCTGCTGATTCAAAAACTGTAGAGCATTGTACGTTTTTAAAGTAGGGAAGTCGTATTTATTGCAAAAATGATTCATTTTAAAAGAATACGAATCATCCAAGCCTTCGCCATAAGCAATCTGAAAATAATTGCACAATTTGATGTACATGGTTTTCAGAAACTTTTTGTCTGGCAAAATGTTTATGAATTGTTGCTCGGTTTGTGTCGCATCTGAATTATTATAAAGCAATACCGAAAATGCTTTTTCGCCGTTTCGTCCCGCTCTTCCAGATTCTTGATAATAGTTTTCCAGATTTTCTGGCAATTGCGTATGAATAACGGTTTTTACATTGTCTTTATCGATTCCCATTCCAAATGCATTTGTAGCCACAATAACTTGTGCTTGTTCGGACATCCACAATTGCATGTTTTTGTCTTTTTCCTGAGCCGAAAGGCCGCCGTGATAATATGTGGCTCGAAAACCTAAAGATTGCAATTGTGTTGAAATGTTCAAACACGATTTTCTATTGCGTACATATATAATGGAAGGTTGTGGATTTTTCTTTAGAATCTGCTCTACGCGATACAATTTGTCTTCGACTTCAAATACCATGTACGCGATATTTTTTCGCTCAAAAGACTGCTGAAAAAGTTGGGTATCTTTTAATCCCAATTCGGTTTTGATATCTTCTACAACTCTTGGAGTCGCAGTTGCAGTCAAAGCCAAAAACGGAATTTTTGGAAAGAATTTTTTTAGTTCGGAGATTTTTAAATAAGCTGGCCTAAAATCGTGTCCCCATTGCGAAACACAATGCGCTTCATCGATGGCAATTAAATTGATAGGAAGATTTTTGATGCGTTCTAAAATCCAATCCGATTGTAAACGCTCTGGCGAAAGATATAAGAATTTATAATTCCCGAATTGGCAATTATCTAAAAGATCAATGATTTCTTCGGTATGAATTCCTCCTGTAAGTGCAATGGCTTTAATGTCTCTTTTTTGCAAATTCGCTACTTGATCTTTCATCAAAGCAATCAAAGGCGAAATTACCAAGCAAATTCCCTCACGCATCATCGCCGGAACCTGAAAACAAATTGATTTTCCGCCACCAGTTGGCAAAAGCGCAAAAGTATCCTGACCCTCTAAAACCGAATCAATAATTTCTTTTTGCAAAGGTCGGAAACTTTGATGTTTCCAGTATTTTAAAAGAATTTCTTGTGCTTCCTGCATGGCCAAAGTGTTAAAGTTAAAAATTTAGAAATCAGTTTCTAGTTTTGCAACTTTAAACCCGCCACTAAATTTTATCTAAGATATAAAGAATTCTGTTTTCAACCGTATCTTTTGGAACTTCGATCAAATTGTAACCGTACTTTTTATAGGTTTCAATAAGATGATTTTGAATTTCCACTGCCTGTTCAAAATTTTCATAACGCTCTGTGTCGCTCTGATAAATTTCTTCCCAAGGCGGTAAAATAAAAGTTTTAGAATATTTGTAATCCTCACAAGCTTTCGTGAAATGCTCTGGATATTCATCGCCAATATAATCCATATAAGCCACAACATCAGGAATTCCTCGGTCAATAAAAACTACATTATCAGGTTCTTGATTAGCATTTTTAAACTGCTGAATACGACCTTCCAACAACATTTCGCTGAACAATAAAGGCTGTTCCAAAAACAATTGCTCGATGCCTCTTTTTTGGGCTTCGAGAGTAACTTCTCTAGAAATTTCAGGGTAACAGCAGTAGCCACGAGCTACTAATTCGTTTATCAGCGTAGATTTTCCTGTACCAGGACCGCCAAGGAGAACTATGATTTCTTTTTGCACTATTCTAAAAATAAAGGGCAAATTTACCTAAACTTATTCATAATTAAAAAGAATATTTGTCTGAAGCGAAAAATTTGGCATTTTCAGCCGACATGGGTTCCTGCTGTCCGCTTCAATCTTTTGCTTTTTAAAGAAAAAAGCAAAAGGATTTCCACTTCCATCAGGGCTAGAGGATAGGCATGGTTTTGTTTTTGGATTAATTTAAAGTCCTTTAATTTTTGTTCTAAAATAACCTTTCCCAAAATGTTGAATTCGGTTGTTTTTATGATCTGTTTCAATTGATTTAAATTCAATGTTTCCATATAAACTATCTCCAACTTTATAGTTTTGTTTGTCTAGTATTAATTTTTGATAAATGAGATTGTAAGTAGATTTGGTTTCATCTTCATAAACAACATCGTCGTATGAATAAGCCTCAGTATAGAATTTGTCATTTTTGAGTTTTATTATAAAACCACTGCCGGAATAACCTCCAACATAGCCAATATCTATTTTTAAAGTGTCCGAAAGAAGGAAGTTAGCCTCACAATTATAATATTTTGAATATTTATCGTTGAGATTTATTCTTTCACCATAATAGTAAGATACTCCGCTTGATTTTTTTGTAACTGTAGTGTTTTTGCTAAAGTGATTTGGAATATCATTTTGTTTGTCTAATTCCTTGTAGATTTTGTTTCTACTAATTTTATTGTCAATGGTTGCTTTATCCCATTTTTCAATAGTTGCAGGTTTTTTACAACTAAAAGTTAGAGCTATGATAATTACAAAAAAGTGTTTTTTTAGGTAATTCATGTTTTTGAATTAGAATTATTTACTCACAAAACAAATATTTCCCAGAATCCTTACCTTTTTTATTAGAAGCAATAATCAAATGCGATTGGAATCTTTTTCCTTTTAAAACATCATTCACAAAATCTAGCACATATTGTTTTCCGTCATGAAAAAGATAGCCGGAAAATTCATGTCCGCCTCCACAAAAAGTAATCAGTTCAACATCTTTATGCAAATCATTCATTTGATTGTAAACGGCATAAGATCCAAAAAGAATCAGCCAACCTGAAGCATTTGTTGGGCAAGAACGATGTGAGCCCGCAGCATACGGAACGGTTTCATCGCTGTTTCCGTGCGCCAATAACATCGGAATTGCTTTTTCTTTCGTAATCAAATTAATGTCCTGAATCGCTCCCGAACCTCCAATTAGACCTTTGTATTTGAAGTTTTCAGGAAGATTGTTTTTGTAAAGATTCATCAATTTATAATCCCAGAAAGTTGCGTGGTAACTAATTTCGGCTCCAGCACTAATTCCAGAAATAAAGATTTTTGAAGTATCGAGATTGTATTTGTCGGCATTTTCAATTAAAAAGCCCGTTGCTTGCCACATGTCACTAACGCCAATTTGAATCGCTTTTATCTTTTCGGTCAAAGTTCCTTTGCAACCAAAATCTTTTCCTTTCATATACAAACTATACGAAATGCTTGCAACCGCATAACCATTTTGTGCCATGAACATTGCAAATTCTTTTTCGCTGGTACGTTCTCCTCCAGAAAATCCGCCACCAAAAGCAAACATAATTAATGGAATTTTTTCGTTAGTTTTTTTCTTTGGCAGATATAAATCTAAATCCAGTTTTAAGGTGTCGTTTTGGAAATAAGTTAAGGTTTTAACTTCTTGTGCTTGGATGTTGTTGGCTATAAGCGTGATAAAAAGTAAAAGAATATTTTTCATTGTAATGTTTTTTTAATCTCGCAAAGACGCAGAGTCGCAAAGAAGTTTAAAAACTTTGCGTCTTCGCGACTTTGCGAGTAAATTTTGTAGTAATGCAATCTCAAATATAAGCGTAAAATTTACAATGAAATAATCTTCTAAATCTTTTTTCTCTGCACCTTTGTAACTTTGTAACTTTGAACCTTTTTTCGAAAGAAAAAATATAAAAAATCTAAATTCAAAAAGCGTATATTTGCGTTTATTTTTAATTACGAATGGAGAACGATAAAGAAAAAAATACAGCCGAATTTTACGAAAGATTAAAATTAGAGCTTGACAATGCAAATACTTGGCCAGCAGAATATTTGTACAAATTCATTGTGCCTTCTGTTGCAGATAATGTGGAGCGTGTCGAAAAGGCTTTTGATAGAATGGGAGCGGTTATTAAAACAACAAAATCAAAAACAGGTAAGTTTACCAGCGTTTCTGTAGATGTTACTATGCACAGCTCAGACGATGTGATTAGTAAATACAAGGAAGTTTCTACCATAGAAGGTATAGTTTCATTATAAACTTATGATCGAAAAATATAAAAGAGAAGCCGCAAGCGATGTTGTCTATAATTTAGAATATAATTCTGAAAGACAACGATTAATAATTCCCGAATATGGTCGTCATTTACAAAAATTGATCGATCAGGCTACCGCTATTGAAGATGATGAAACGCGCAATAAAGCTGCGAAATACATCATTCAGGTTATGGGAAGCTTAAATCCGCATTTGCGTGATGTACCCGATTTTCAGCATAAATTATGGGATCAGCTTTTTATTATGTCTGATTTTAAATTGAATGTTGAGTCGCCATATCCAATTCCGTCAAGAGATGTTTTGCAGTTAAAACCTGAAACTTTGCAATATCCGCAGAACTTTCCAAAATACAGATTTTATGGAAACAACATCAAATATATGATTGATGTAGCCAATAAATGGGAAGAAGGCGAAATGAAAAATGCTCTTGTGATGGTTATTGCAAATCACATGAAAAAATCTTTCTTGAGTTGGAATAAAGACACTGTAAAAGACGATGTGATTTTTGAACATTTGTACGAACTATCAGGAGGAAAAATCAATTTGTTGCACAGCACAGAAGAGCTTTTGAATACAACAGATTTAATGCGTACCAACAAGCGTGTGTCAAACAAAACAGCTTCTGGAGGGCAGGCAAAAATACAGAACAACAAAAACAATAAAGGAAGTAAACAGAAAAACTTTCAAAAAAACAATAATCAAAAATAGAAAAGCTACTAAGATGCTAAGCTACTAAGACACTAAGTTTTTTTTACTTAGAATCTTAGAATCTCAGAAACTTAGAAACTTTGAAGAACCTAAAAAGAATCTATGGGAATTTTTAAAATCGAAGGAGGAACTCCTTTAAAAGGAGAAATCACTCCGCAAGGAGCAAAAAATGAGGCATTACAAATTTTATGTGCCGTGCTTCTAACAGGAGAGAAAGTAAAAATTAATAACATTCCTGATATTATAGACATCAATAAATTAATCACTTTGTTGGGTAATTTAGGGGTGAAAATTCAACGCAATGAACCAGGTTCAATCACTTTTCAGGCTGATGAGGTTAATGTTGGATATTTAGAAACAGAAGCTTTCAAAAAAGAAGGTGGAGCGCTTCGTGGTTCTATTATGATTGTTGGACCGCTTTTGGCCCGTTTCGGAAAAGGATATATTCCAAAACCAGGAGGTGATAAAATTGGTCGTCGTAGATTAGATACGCACTTTGAAGGTTTCATCAACCTTGGAGCAAAATTCAGATATAACAGAGAAGATCACTTTTACGGAGTAGAAACTCCTGAAGAAGGTCTTAAAGGAACAGATATGCTTTTGGATGAGGCTTCTGTAACTGGAACTGCAAACATTGTAATGGCTGCCGTTTTAGCAAAAGGAACAACTACAGTTTATAACGCAGCTTGTGAGCCATACTTACAACAATTGTGTAAAATGCTGAACTCTATGGGAGCTAAGATTACAGGAGTTGGCTCTAACTTATTGACTATTGAAGGTGTTGAAAGTCTTGGTGGATGTGAGCATAGAATTCTTCCTGATATGATCGAAATCGGTTCTTGGATTGGTCTTGCGGCTATGACAAAAAGCGAAATCACTATCAAAAATGTAAGCTGGGAAAACTTAGGTTTGATTCCGAATACGTTTAGAAAGCTTGGAATTACGGTTGAGAAACGCAATGATGATATTTATATTCCTGCTCACAAAGATGGATATGAAGTAAAAACGGATATCGATGGTTCTATCTTAACAATTGCTGATGCGCCATGGCCAGGATTTACACCTGATTTATTAAGCATCGTTTTAGTTGTGGCAACACAAGCAAAAGGAGATGTTTTAATTCACCAAAAAATGTTCGAAAGCCGTTTATTCTTCGTGGATAAATTAATTGACATGGGAGCAAAAATTATGTTATGTGATCCCCACAGAGCTGTAGTTATGGGACATAATTTTGAATCTCAATTGAAAGCAACTACAATGTCTTCTCCTGATATTCGTGCAGGGATTTCATTGTTGATCGCTGCGCTTTCTGCAAAAGGAACAAGTACAATTCAAAATATTGAGCAAATCGACCGTGGATATGAGCGTATCGACGAGCGTTTAAGAGCAATTGGCGCAAAAATCGTAAGAGCATAAAAAAGTTATAGCCACGAATTACACGAATCGTATTTTTTTTCAAAATTAAATTCGTGTAATTCGAGGCGAAAAAAATAAAAGTCGTTAAATGACAAACGAACAAAAAGCTGTAAAAGCTACTATATTTAGTATAGCTGGAAATACCTGCTTAGCCTTGATAAAAGGTTTAGCAGGTTTTTTTGGCAATTCATACGCCTTAATTGCTGATGCAATTGAGTCAACGACGGATATATTTTCATCTTTTTTGGTGTTGTTCGGAATCAAATATTCGAATAAACCGGCAGATGAAAACCATCCTTACGGTCACGGCCGTGCAGAACCTTTGATTACCTTTTTGGTTGTTGGGTTTTTAATTACTTCAGCAACGATTATTGGTTATGAAAGCATTTCCAATATTGGGACTTCACATGATTTGCCAAAATCTTGGACATTATATGTACTTGGCGCAATAATTATCTGGAAAGAATATTCTTTTCGATTGGTAATGAAAAGAAGCAGGCAGACAAATAGTTCGTCTTTAGCGGCCGATGCTTGGCACCATCGAAGCGATGCAATTACTTCTGTTGCAGCTTTCATCGGAATTTCGATTGCGCTTATAATGGGAAAAGGTTATGAATCTGCAGATGATTGGGCGGCACTTTTTGCAGCATTTTTTATTTTGTACAACAGTTATAAAATTTTCAGACCTGCGCTAGGCGAAATCATGGACGAAAATCTTCATGAAGACTTAGTCGAAGAAATTCGTGTAAAAGCCCTATTGGTTCCGGGAATCCTTGGAACGGAAAAATGTTTTATTCGTAAAGCCGGAATGCGTTATCACGTAGATCTACATGCCATTGTTTCTGCAAAAATTTCAGTAAAAGAAGGGCACGATCTTTCGCATAAACTTCAAGATACTTTAAAAGAGGAAATTCCAGAATTAGGAAATGTTTTGATTCATATTGAACCAGATGATTATCACTCTTAAAGAGGCTAAGATTCTGAGGTACTAAGATACTAAGTTTTCTCTTTTAGAGCGAATATGAATTTTGTCAAGCTGAGCGAAGTCGAAGCTTACTAAAAAAGAATCAAATTTTAAAAATATAAAATCCGCTTATTTGCTGTTTAATTCATAGAGAATTGGCAAATAAGCGGATTTTTTTTCGAATCTACAGGAAGGAAAAAACTTAGGATCTTAGTGTCTTAGCAACTTAGAATCTTAATCTAACACATTCAAAATCTTCAATCCAAATACGACGCCATTCTGCTGTACGCCACCTTGATAAGAATGAACATAATCAACTCGGAATAATTTGAATTTTCCAAAACCAAGATTGTCTAGACCAACTGTGAATTCAGAATATGGTTTTCGGTCTGGAATTGCCAAAGTGTGAAATCCGATATTCATAGTTGATTTTAAAAGATTGATGAGCGGAATTTTATTAGTTACAAATCCCATGTCGTTGTGCTCCAAATGCATTTCGAAATAACTGTCATTTGTTGAATTTGAATAATACGGCATTAGATTGAAAACATTCAAGTAACGATCTGTAGTGCCAATGTGAGTCTGATTTCCGTTGAAATGTCTATAATCCATAAAAGCGATGTTTTCAGCATTATAGAATTTTCCTGCTCTAAAATTTGTACCTAGAATTCCTTTGTTTCCTAACGATAAATCATATTGGACAGAAGCGCCAATTCGCTCAAATTCATATTTTTTCTCGCTGGCAGCAAAGGCTTTTTCAAAAACTAAATATACGGTTGGGTATTTCTCGTTTTTGACATTAAACCTTTCATTTGGTCTGGAAATATATTTGTTCCCAAAATTAATTCTCGCACTCAAAGCAGTTTTAAATAAATGATGCTGATCAAAGGCTGGTGTCGTGAAATCATTTGGCGCCAGCGGATTATTGGACGAATAAATATCATCTTGCTTAAAGAAAGAATAATCGGTTGTGTTGAAAAGTGGTTTTCGTTGTTCGTAAGCAATTTTTGCGTTGAGGTTTATTCCGTTTGCAACATCTTGACCGTAATTGACTTGGGCAAATTCCAAATTATACAATTTCATATAATTGTCTTTAAAAAATAAAGAACTTATCGAATTGACAAATTTTGTAATAGGTTCTGCATTATTGAATTGTGCTGTTTTTGTTCCTCCAGAAACATAAATCGAAGCGTAATTTATGGTATTGAATCGATGGCTGAATTCACCTATTACGCGCAAACGATCGTCTGAAAAGCCGTAATTGAAAGTCGTGCTTATAGAAGTGCTTTTCCCTTTTTCTTCATTCCATTTTCTAAATGAAAAACCAGAATCTAAATTGAAGCCTTGAACCGTATTGAAACTTAAAGAACTTATGTTTAATAATCCTTTGTAATTAAAGGAATAGCTTTTAAATGTATTCTTATAATCATAACCCATTAAGACATCCCAAACTTTAAATTTATTGTTTTTTGCGTCAATGGAATCAGTGTATTTTTGAGATTTTCTAATCGTTAGTAGGCTATCTTTTTTAGTATAATCATTGCTTTCTTCAAGAGTTAAAGGAATTGGACGAATCGAATTCCAGAAAGCATCGTCTTTTTTATTAGCAAGTGGTTCGAAAGCTACAATTTCATTTCCAAAAGTTTTCTTTTCGAAAGAAGCTGGGAATTCATAATTGGAATACACATAATTAAATGTTCCGGAGAATTTAATCCCAAAAACACCAGCATTAAAGGAAAGTGATTGCGCATTTTTTGACCATATTTTGTTCGCCGAATTATAGCTGAAGCTTTGTTTCAAGTTCATTACTTCAGTAAATTCATTTTTCATACGATACCCTTTGATGTCTAAATCAATTGCATAAATAGCAAAACTATCGTCTATAATATAAATGTAGCCTTCAAAAACGGGTTCTTTGTCTCGTTTTGGAGTAACTTTTATTTTGTTGATTTGATGGTTGTTATCGTCAAAAAAAGTACCTTCAAGTTTGTATTTATAATAGCTGAAAGCATTATCGGCAATCGGAGAAATGAGTTTGATGTCAAAATCTAAAGTATTGTCATAAAAGTCATAAGTTGATAATGCAGCCGTGTTGTAGCTATATCCTCGATTGTTTCCGGAGATTTTCGAAGCGATTATTTTCTCTTTTAATTTGTCGGGTTTCTCAAAAGAGATTTTTGATACGGTTTCAGATAAATATAAAATTCCTGTTCCAGTTGAATCTAAATTTGAAGCCATATCTTCGCCAAGATCTACTTTTTGTCCTAAGATTTTTTTGGGCAAATCTTTTACTTTGAACATTCCTTTCGAATAAAAATCGGCTGTGTAGCGTCCTGTTTTATCTGAATTGTCTTTTTTGTTTGCAATCGCGCTTTTTATAATAGCATCTGCTGGGTTATTTTTAGGATCAATGACTACTTCATTTAATGCAAAACTTTCTTCAAACATTTTGACATCAAGAGTGATCGTTTTTGAGTCTGAGGCAACAGCAAGTTTTTGCGTTTTAAAGCCTAGATATTGAAAAATGATTTTGTTTTTACCGGGCTCTTTTACATTTAACTGATATCTTCCTTGTTCGTTTGAAGTTGTTCCAACATAAGTGTTTTCTTCAAAAACTGATACAAATGGTAGCGGATTTCCTTTTTCATCAGTTATGGTTCCTTTGATTTGGGCAAAGGCAGAAAATGAAAAAAATAAAAGGGCAGATAAAATAAAGTTCTTCATGTAAGTGGTTTATCTTACAAAAATAGAATAACTTGAATCTGAGGATATTAATAATTTGTTAAATTGTGAAGATGTATTCGGGGCAAATTTGTTGTTTATAGAGTTGAAGTTCTAAAACATTAATATCTTTTTTTCTCGCAGATTTAGCAAATTGTGTAGATTCTTTTTTGATTTTTTTGCACTGTAGTAAGATGTTCTTGATTTGCAAAATCTGCGAGAATAAATAAAATTTTATAAAAACGATTGAATTGCTAATTCGTAGCTTTTTAATCCAAAACCTAAAATAACGCCTTTTGCATTTCCAGATAAATACGATTGATGTCTGAAACTTTCACGGGCATAAGTGTTTGAAATATGAACTTCTATTACAGGAGTTGTAACCGCTTTCATTGCATCGCCCAAGCCTATAGAAGTATGCGTATAGGCACCGGCGTTCAGAATAATTCCATCAAATGAAAATCCAACTTCCTGAATTTTGCCAATCAATTCGCCTTCAATGTTGCTTTGATAATAGGAAAGTTCAATGTTAGGGAATTTTTCTTTCAACGTTTCAAAATAATCTTCAAAAGTTTGGCTTCCATAAACTTCTGGTTCTCTTTTTCCTAAAAGATTTAAATTGGGTCCGTTGATAATGCAGATTTTCATGTTTAAGTTATTTATGTTGAGGTATTACATTTTGATATTTGCCATTGAATTCTGGCATTGCCATTGCATTCTGTAAAAATAAAAAAACCGTTCTAAATAAATAGAGCGGTTTTTATAAAAGTATGTGATATTATTTTTAAAACATGAATCCTGCTGAAAGCTGGAATACTGAGTTTTTAAGATCTGCATGAGTAGAAACTTCTGTCAGTCCTAAACCATATCTCGCCTGAACAAAAAGCCCTTCAGTGATTTTTAATCCAAGTCCGGCATTAACGGCAAAGTCAAAAGTTTTAGGATCTTGAACATCAAATTCTTTTTTATTGCTTAATAAAAATGAGGCTTGCGGACCAACTTCTAAGCTTAAAGATTTAGTCATATAGAATTTAGCCATCACTGGAATAGATAAATACCCAAGTTCATTTTTAAATTCGTCAACAGCATTTTTGTAAGTTGCCCCTTGTGTTGAATATAAAAGTTCTGGCTGGATTGAAAATTTTTCTAACAATTTTAATTCTGCTACTAAACCTGCATGATAGCTTGTCAAGCCTTCTTTGTCAACAGAAATCCCATCAAAACTAGCATCACCATGCTGATTAGCAAAGTTAACCCCAGCTTTTACCCCGATTTTTAATAATTGTGCGTGTATTGCAGTTGATGCTGCCAGGAACATTACAGCTGCTAAAAATAATTTCTTCATAAAAATGTCTTTTAAAAATTGGTATTTTATATGTTATCTACAATTCAAAACTACATTATTTAGAATTTATTGTTTTACATCTTAGATTAAAATATTATTAAAATTCTCACTTTTTAGAGGTTTTTCTCTTTGTGTTTGCCTTAAACATATGATTTTCAGTTAATTGTTTGTAATCCAATTCTGTCTTATTTTGTTGTTTTGTAATCTTATAAAGGAGTTTATTTAGTAAGTATATTTTTACTTTCGTGTATGTAATTAAAAAAAATATATTATGAAAAAACTTATTTTGGCTGCTATTGCAGTTTTGACATTCGGTTTTGCAAATGCACAAGAACAAACAGCAAAAGGAAAATGGTTAATTGAAACTAATACTTCTTTTGGAGCTACTCACGTTGGAAATACAGGCTTTCATTTGGAGTCTACAGATGGAGAGACAACTTGGGGAGCTGGTGCAGAAGGTGGATACTTTGTTGCAGATAATTTAGCGGTAAAAGCTGGTCTAGGTTATGAGGATTTTGGCCATAGTGCAAATGCTATTTCGTATAAAGTTGGAGCGAAATATTATTTATTAAATAAATTTCCTCTTGAGGCTTCTTATACAGGGATGAGCGTAAAAGGTTTAGATGAAAATCCTTCTTTTATTGGTCTACAAGGTGGATATGCGTGGTTTGTAGGTAAAAATGTTTCTGTTGAGCCAGGACTTCGTTATAATATTTCTTTAAATGATGATTATTATAAAAGTGTTTTCCAATTCAATATTGGATTTGCATTACATTTCTAAACAAAAAACATTTAGTTAGTTTTTGTTGGCCTTCCTTATCTTTGAGGAGGGCTTTTTTTTGAGTACTAATTTATTTGTTAAAAACCTAATTTGTTTTTAGTAGGGATAGTTTTATATTTGATTAATTTAAATTTTAACCCAAAACAAATTAGAATGAAAAAAATTATTTTATCTGCCATTGCATTAATGGCTTTTGCATTTAGTAATGCTCAGGAAACTAGGTTTGGAATAAAAGGAGGTCTTAACATTACAACTTTTGCAGGTGGAGATTATTGGGATGCCAAATCTTTAGTTGGCTATCAAATTGGAGGTTTTGCTGAGATTAAAATTATTGACAGATTATCAATCCAACCAGAGGTTTTGTTTTCTGCACAAGGAGCAAGAATTGAATTTGGAAACACTGATTCAGATATTAAATTAAATTATATCAATGTTCCGGTTTTAGCAAAATTTTATATCACAAAACAGTTTACTGCTGAAGCAGGTCCACAACTTGGATTTTTAGTTTCTGCTAAAAATGAAGGAGATGATGTAAAAGATAATTTTAAATCTGTTGATACAGGTTTTAACTTTGGAGTCGGTTACAATTTTACAGATAATTTCTCAGCTGGAATTCGCTATACAGTTGGTTTGTCAAATATTGCTGATTATGATGTTGACGATATTGATGAATACTACGACAGCCCAAAAAATAGTGTTTTTGCTTTGACTTTAGCTTATAGATTCAATAAATAAAAAAAAATACATTTTTAAAGCCTCCTTATATGGAGGCTTTTTTTTTTGCTCGCATATTATTGTTTTTTATTTTAATCAAATTTTTAAAAAAATCATCAAATAATTTTGTTTTTACGTTTTTCCGTAAGTTTTTTCATTATAGTGCTTCTATATTTGGCTCATTAATTTTAACCAAAAATAAATTGTAATGAAAAAAATTATTTTATCTGCAGTTGCAGTTATGGCATTTGGTTTTGCAAATGCACAAGATGTTAAATTTGGAGTAAAAGGAGGTTTGAACTTTGCTAATCTTGGCGGTGATTTAGATGGCGATGGCGTAACAAGCTTTCATGTTGGTGCTTTAGCTGAAATTAAACTAAGTGACAAATTCGCAGTGCAACCGGAGGTATTATTTTCTGGTCAAGGAGCAGATTTTAGTGAAGATGGTTTTGATTCTACATTGAAATTTTCTTATTTAAATATTCCAGTTATGGCAAAATATTATGTAATTGAAAAGTTAAGCATTGAGGCTGGACCTCAAATTGGATTTTTGTTATCTGCAAAAAACGAGGATGAGGATGTTAAAGACTCTTTTAAAAGTGTAGATTTTGGAGTTAATTTCGGAGCAGGATACGACTTTACAGAGCACTTTTTTGCTGGAGTACGTTACAATGTAGGTTTGTCAAATATTGCTGATGTTCCAGACGAGGCAGATTTCAAAACGAATAACGGTGTTTTCTCTGTATCTGTAGGATATAAATTCTAATAAAATAAAAAGAAAACAAATTAGCCTTTCGTTTTAAATAACGGAAGGCTTTTTTTGAAAAAAAATAATCAAAAAACAAAGAAATCAAAAAATGAAAAAAATTATTTTATCTGCATTTGCAGTTATGGCATTTGGATTTGCGAATGCACAAGATGTTAAATTTGGAGTAAAAGGAGGTTTTAATCTTTCTAACTTTTCTGGTGATACTGAAGGCGTAGATTTGAAATCTAAAGCAGGATTCCATGTAGGGGGGGTTGCAGAAATTAAGTTATCAGATAAATTCGCAATCCAACCAGAGCTTTTGTATTCGACTCAAGGTCCAAAGGCAGTAAATCAAGTGGGAGAAGATGAAAACGGGATAACTTATACAGGTGATGTCTGCTTTAATTTATCTTATATAAATGTTCCGGTAATGTTTAAATATTATGTTGCGGAAAAGTTTAATATCGAAGCAGGTCCGCAAATCGGTTTTTTAACTTCGGCTAAAATGAAAACAACAATTGATGGTTTTAATGGTTCAAATGAAATGGATGTTAAGGATATTTTTGAGTCGATTGATTTTGGCTTAAACTTAGGTGCAGGGTATGATTTTACTGATCATTTTTCTGCAGGTGTAAGATATAATTTAGGATTGGCAAACATTGCAAAAACAGAAGATGGTGATGATTCAAAACTTCACAACGGTGTTTTTTCATTATCTGTTGGATATAAATTCTAATTTTAGAAAATCTCATATTTTAAAACCTTCCTAAATTTTAGGAAGGTTTTTTTATTTCTAAAAAGTATTTACTTTGTAATTATGAATTGGAACCGATATATAAAAGATTATCAATCGTATTTGCGAATTGAAAGAGGCTTGTCTAAAAATACAATAGAAAACTATGGCTTTGATATAGAGCGATTATGCCTTTTTTTAGAGCAAAATAAAATTGAGGTTTCGCCGGTGAAAATTTCAGATGAAACTTTGCAACAGTTTATTTATTCGGTAGCAAAAGAAGTTAATCCGCGTTCACAGGCCAGAATAATTTCGGGGTTGAAAAGCTTTTTTAATTATTTGATTTTCGAAGATTATAGGAATGATAATCCTCTGGAATTAATAGAAGGTCCAAAAACAGGAAGAAAATTGCCAGATACTTTATCGGTTGAAGAAATTGATGCCTTAATTGCTGCAATTGATTTGAGTTCCAATGAAGGAGAACGAAATAGAGCAATTTTAGAAACTTTATACGGGTGTGGTCTTCGAGTTTCAGAATTGGTTACGCTTAAAATATCGGATCTCTATTTTGATGAAGGTTTTATAAAAATTACTGGAAAAGGAAATAAAGAACGCTTTGTCCCGATTGGGAAACTGACTAAAAAATATATTGAGATTTATAAAGATGAAGTGCGTCCTGATTTGAATATTAAAAAAGGTCATGAGGATACACTATTTTTAAACCGAAGAGGAAATCAGCTTACACGTGCGATGATTTTTACAATCATAAAGGACTTGGCAGTAAAAGTTGGTTTGCATAAAAATATCAGTCCGCATACATTGCGTCATTCTTTTGCAACGCATCTTTTAGAAAATGGTGCCGACTTAAGATCTATTCAATTAATGTTGGGTCATGAATCGATTACCACAACCGAAATTTATGTGCATTTGGACCGAAGTTTCTTGAAAGAAGTAATGCATACTTTTCATCCCAGAAAGTGATTTTTTTGCTTTAAAGTTAATTTTTATTTCAAAAATTAATATATTGTATGATAATTTCTACTAAAAGCAAATAAAATCGACGAACTGCACGTTTCTTGATTTGAGAGGCAAAAATAACTCGATTTTGCATAAATGTTATTATATGGTTTTTGATTTATATGGAAATGAAGATTGCCTGGAAGTAAATAATTTTTATAAAAAATTATTGGCTGAAATGCCCGATTTGCTTTTTCAATTTGTAATCGATAACAATAATAATTATTCTTTCCCGCTTGTCAGCAAATCAGCTGATGATATTTTCGAAATTTCTGCTAAAGAATTTACGAACGATATTAAATTTATAATCTACGATAGAATATTTCCGCAGGATCGAGATTTGTTTTTTCAGTCTTTAGTTAAAGCGCGAAAAGAAGTTAAACCTTGGGAAGTTGAATTTAGAGCAGTTTTACCAAAGAAAGGCCTTCGCTGGTTTAAAGTGGCTTCAAAAACTGAATTGTCTTCAGATGGAAAAGTGAGTTTCTTTGGACATGTTTCTGATATCACAGATTTAAAAGATAAAGAAGAAAGACTTCGTATTTCTGAAGAAAGATTTCAGTTTGCCTTAGACGCCTCTACGGCTGGAATTTGGGATTGGGATATGGTGACCAACCAAGTTTTTTATTCTTCGCTTTCTCTTAAAATATTAGAATTGGAATCAACGGATATTTTTGATGATCCAGAACGTTGGGACAAAATTGTTCATCCAGATGATCTTCCGAAATATTACTCCGATATTCACGAGCATTTTGACAACAAGATTCCGTATTATGAAAATTACCATCGTGTAATGACATCAAGTGGTAATTATAAATGGATTCTTGATCGCGGAAAAGTTATAAAACGTGATGAAAATGGTAAGCCATTGCGAGTAATTGGGACACATACCGATGTTTCTCAGCAAAAAGAAAAAGAGCTTGAGCTGTTAAAAACAATGAAATTATACAGCGATCAAAATAGCCGATTATTGAATTTTTCGCATATCGTTTCGCATAATCTAAATACACAGGCAGGAAACATAAAATCGATCTTGGATTTTATTGATGCTGATGTTGACAAGCAGACCGTAAGCGAAATGCTGGTGCATTTGAGAACGGTTTCAAATGATTTGAATGATACCATTTCGAATTTGACGCAAATAGTAAAAACCCAAAGCAACATCAATATTGCGGTTGTGCCGCTGAAATTGTGTGAATATATTGAAAAGACTATTGCAGCAATTAAAGGTTACGACAAACGCAAAAATGTGACGATTGTAAATAATGTTCCAAACTACTTGACCATTAATTTTAATCCGGCATATCTGGAAAGTGTTTTGTTGAATTTTACCACAAATGCAATCAAATATGCACATCCGGATCGTGATCCTCTGATTGTTTTTGATTTTGCAATTGAGCCAGAAGGACATAAGTCATTAAAAATAACAGATAACGGCCTAGGAATCGATTTGGCGGTTCACGGGGATCTTTTATTCGGAATGTATAAAACGTTCCATAAGCATGAAGATGCACGCGGAATTGGCTTGTATATTACCCGAAATCAAATCGAAGCAATGAAGGGAACTATTTGTGTTGAAAGTAAGGTAGGAGTTGGTACAAGTTTTAAAATTATATTTGGCGATTTGTAATTTCGTTTTTCGAATAAGATCATAAAAACAAAAACGGCTATCTGAAAAGATAGCCGTTTTTGTTTATTTAAAAAGAGAATTACTTCGCAATGTTCACCGCTCTTGTTTCTCTAATTACAGTTACTTTCACCTGACCTGGATAAGTCATTTCGGTTTGTATTTTCTGTGAAATCTCAAATGATAAGTTTGCAGCATTATCATCAGAAACTTTTTCGCTTTCTACAATTACACGAAGTTCTCTACCAGCTTGAATTGCATAAGCATTTTTCACGCCGCTGAATCCATAAGCAACATCTTCAAGATCTTTCAAACGCTGAATATATGAATCAAGAACTTGACGTCTTGCTCCCGGACGAGCTCCAGAAATCGCATCACAAACCTGAATAATTGGTGATAATAGTGATTTCATTTCAATCTCATCGTGGTGTGCTCCAATTGCGTTGCAAACTTCTTCTTTCTCACCATATTTTTCAGCCCATTGCATACCTAAAAGTGCGTGCGGCAAATCACTTTCTGTATCTGGCACTTTTCCAATATCATGTAGTAAACCAGCTCTTTTTGCTAATTTAACATTTAAGCCTAATTCGGCTGCCATGATACCACAAAGTTTAGAAACTTCTCTAGAGTGTTGTAACAAGTTTTGTCCATAAGAAGAACGGTATTTCATTCTACCCACAACTTTAATTAATTCAGGGTGTAATCCGTGAATTCCTAAATCTATTACAGTACGTTTTCCAACTTCAATAATTTCGTCATCGATTTGTTTTGCTGTTTTTGCAACAACTTCTTCAATTCTTGCTGGGTGAATACGTCCATCAGTTACAAGTTTATGTAATGACAAACGAGCAATTTCTCTTCTAACTGGATCAAAACAAGAAAGGATAATAGCCTCTGGAGTATCATCAACAATAATTTCTACGCCTGTAGCCGATTCTAAAGCTCTGATGTTTCGTCCTTCACGTCCAATAATTCTACCTTTTACATCGTCAGACTCTATGTTGAATACAGAAACACAGTTTTCAACTGCTTCTTCAGTCCCAACTCTTTGAATCGTATTAATGATGATTTTTTTAGCTTCCTGTTGTGCAGTAAGTTTGGCCTCTTCAATAGTGTCTTGAATGTGCGACATTGCTTTACTTTTAGCTTCAGCTTTTAAGCCTTCAACCAATTGCTCTTTTGCTTCTTCTGCAGAAAGTCCTGAGATTACTTCAAGTTGCTGTAATTGACTTTTGTGAAGTTTGTCAACTTCAGCTTGTTTTTTGTCCAAAAGCTCAATTTTGTTGCTGTATTCTTGAGTTTTAGCTTCAAAATCATCATTCACTTTTTTAGCTTTCGAAAGTTCATTCGAAACCTGAGATTCTTTATCGCGTACGCGTTTCTCTACTTCAGCAACTTTTTTATCGCGTGCTAAAATAACTTGTTCGTGTTCCGATTTTAATTCGATAAAACGCTCTTTTGCTTGAAGAATTTTATCTTTTTTAATATTTTCAGCTTCTAAATTAGCATCTTTCAAAATGGAAGCGGCTTCTTTTTTAGCGTTTTTGATTAGATTAGAAATATTGCTTTTCTCGATGATTTTAGCAATTGCAAAACCAGCTGCAATTCCTACAATACCAATAATGATCGTTATGATGCTCATGTTTGTTAGGGTTTATATATAAAAAAAGCCTACATTAATTGCTTGTATAAACTCGTAAAGACAAGTTTTGAGCTAACTCACTGTTCAAGTTTCCCAGCCAAAAGGAGGGCATACTATAGTAGCGACGATTTGCTCATTCTAAATTGTTAGTGTTGAGTTTACCAATTGTGAACTAATGTAGGCAGTATCTTAGTTTCTGTAAAGAACGTTTATTTTTCGAGATATTGATCTAATAGCGAATTTAATTTTTTAATTCTTTCGATGGTTTCTTCTCCATCGATTGCGTTATCAATTTGTTTTTGTTCAACTTGTGATGCAAATTGTAATGCACACATAGCTAATACATCTTGTTTGTCACGAACTGCGTAATTTTCTTCGAATTGCTTAATCATTGTATCAATTTTTTTAGAAGCACTTCTAAGTCCTTCTTCTTGAGCAGGTTCAACCGTTAAAGGGTAAACACGATCTGCAATTGATATTTTGATTCTAAGCTTTCCGTCCATGTTTTTACTAATCTGATAGTTGCGCTATACAGTAATCAATTTCGCGAATTAATGAATTTATTTTAAGCTTTGTCTCTCTCTTGTTATTGTCGCTGCCGAGCAACGAATTGGCTATTTTAAGTGTCTCATATTGCTTTTTCAAAGCTTCAATTTCTTCAGATTGCTTCTGGATAATTTGCACAGCTTTGGCTAGTTCTAATTGTAATTCCTGATTGTTTTTCTCCAAACCTTTTGACTTTTCAAAAAGCTTCTCGACTTTATATTCAAGAGTATCAATTATTTCGGCAATTACACTCATTATAAATCCTATTCATTACTTAATCATACAAAGTTAGTATTCCTTTTTATTAATGCAATTTTTTATCGATTTTTTTGTAGTTAAAATAACCAAATAGATGAAATTCAGTCAATTGTATTTTTGTAGCTAAATACTCGGTTTTGGCTTCATATTTTTTTATCTTAGCAAAAATGTTGTTTATGAAATTTACCTTATTCACCTTATTATTTAGTCATTTTATTTTTGCTCAAAGCCAGTATCCTAAAGATTATTTTCGCGCTCCACTTGATATTCCAATGCAACTTTCTGGAAATTTTGGAGAGCTTAGGCCGAATCATTTTCACGCGGGTTTTGATTTAAAAACAAATCAAAGAGAAGGCTTGAATGTATATGCTGTGGCTGATGGATATATTTCAAGAATCAAGATTTCGACTTTTGGCAATGGAAAATGCATTTATATTACGCATCCAAACGGGTACACTTCTGTCTATGGGCATTTGCAAACTGCAGTTGGCGCTGTTCAGGATTATATTCAAAAAACGCACTATAAAGAAAAAGCTTTTGAAATCGAAATGTTCCCGAAACCGGATGAATTGCCTGTAGCAAAAGGCCAATTGATCGCGCTATCTGGAAATACAGGGTCGTCAGAAGGCCCGCATTTGCATTTTGAAATTCGTGATACAAAGTCAGAATTTGTGATTAATCCAATGTTTTTTGGATTTGACCAAAACATAAAAGATAGCAAAAAGCCAACTTTGTCCAGTTTGTATGTTTATCCGTTGTATAATGCTGTTGTCAATCAGTCAAAACAGCCTGTAATGCTTAATTTGGCTTTGCAAAAAGATGGAACTTACCTTGCAGGTAAGGTCAAGACCAACGGGAAAATTGGTTTCGGAATTAATGCTATCGATACCGATGATGTTTCTTTTAATAAAAATGGCGTTTTTAATGTCTCGACTTTTTTAAACGGAAATCAGAATTATAATTATCAGTTTAATACGTATTCATTTGATGAAATGAGATTTGTCAACGCCTTTATTGATTATCCAAGATATAAAAAGACAAGTCAGCGTATTCAGAAGCTTTTTATGAAAACGCCTTATGCGTTAAGCATTATTAAAACTGATTCTGTTAGAGGAATAATTTCGGCGCAGCCAAATTTAGCTTCGACCTACAGAATTGAAGTTTCAGATTATAACGGCAATATGAATTCGATCACTGTTCCTGTTGAATACGATACAGTAACACCGCTTATTCCAGCAGAGCCAATTACGTCAAAATATTTTGTGAGATATAATAAAGACGCCAATTTTGAAAAAGATAATATGTCTGTGTTTTTTCCAGCAGGGACTTTTTATGAAGATTTCAATTTGAATTTTGATGTGAAAAACAACAAAATATATATTCATGATGATGTTGTTCCAGTGCATTCAAATTTTACGATTACAATTAAAGATGATTCTTATGACGAAGCTTTGAGAGATAAGCTTTTTATAGGAAGAAGCGGAAGTTATAATGCAACTTCCCGAAAAGGAGATGTTTTCACAGCCAAATCAAAAACTTTAGGTCAATTTGGGTTGGTTTTGGACACTATTGCACCTAAAATTTCAATTGCAAAACCAATTCAAGGCAAATGGATTAGCGATGTGAAGAAAATACAACTTACAATAAGTGATGCAGGATCAGGAATTAAATCTTATAATGGTTACTTGAACGGAAATTGGATTTTGTTTGAATATGATAATAAAACTAGAAAAATTACACATACTTTTGAGGATGCATTATTGCTTGAAGGTGAAAATAATCTAAAAATCGAAGTGGCTGATAATGTTGGAAATATCGGTTTCTTTGAAACTAATTTTTTTAGAAGTCAACAAAAATAAAATCTAAACGTTTGAATAAATATAAGCTAATACTTGTTTTCTTTTTTTTATGTATCGGGTCTATTGCATTTGCTCAAAACGCTCATGTGAAAGGTGTTATTTTAGACACAGAAAATCATCCAGTTGCAGATGTTAATATTTCGTATCAAGGAAATGTTGTTCAGTCAGATCAAAATGGAGTTTTTTATATTAAAGTGCCGGCAAATAAAAAAGTGTCTTTGATTTTTACCCACGTTTCTCTAAAAATGATGAGCCTTGTGGTAAGTTTGAAGCCAAACGAAGTTTTTCTTTTTAATCCGGTAATGAGCAGTTCTGCCGAACAAATGGGTGAAGTTTTTGTTTCTTCTAAAAATAAAAAACGGGTTCAAGGTATTGTAACTGTTGAACCTGAAACTATAAAGAAAATTCCTGGAGCAAACGCGGGAATAGAAAATATTTTAAAAACTTTGCCAGGAGTAAACTCAAATAATGAATTGAGTACACAATATGCGGTGCGTGGCGGGAATTATGATGAAAATTTAGTTTATGTAAATGAAGTCGAGGTCTATCGTCCTTTTTTGATTCGCTCTGGCCAGCAAGAAGGGTTGAGTTTTACAAATACCGATTTAGTGCAGAATGTCGATTTTTCGGCTGGAGGATTTCAGGCTAAATTTGGAGATAAATTATCTTCTGTTTTAGATATTACTTACAGAAAACCAACTCAGTTTGGCGCCGCTTTTGAAGCTAGCTTTTTGGGTGCAAGCGCTGCTGTCGATTTGGTCTCTAAAAATAAAAAATGGTCGGCGGTTACTGGAATACGTTATCGAAATAATAGTCTTTTGGTAAACAGTCAAGATACAGAAACAAATTATACTCCGATTTTTGTTGATATTCAAACGAATATTAATTATGATATTTCTGAAAAATGGCAAATGAGCTTTCTAGGAAATATTTCTCAGAATAAATATTCATATCAGCCATTGTCTCGTCAAACAAATTTTGGAACCATTGATCAGCCAATGGCTTTGACGGTATATTATGACGGTCAGGAAAAAGATAAATATGAAACCTATTTTGGGGCTTTAAAAACAACTTACAAAGTTTCTCCAAGTTTAACTTTTAAATTGATTGGTTCTCTTTTTCATACGACAGAACAAGAGCATTTTGATATTTTGGCACAATACCGTTTAGGAAATGTTGATGAGAATGGAAATATTGAAGATGTCGATTTTACACGTGGAATTGGTTCTCAATTAAATCATGCTCGAAATGATCTGGATGCTTTGATTGCTAATGCAGAAATAAAAGGTTTTAAAGAATGGATGAACGACAGTGAATTGGAATTTGGCTTGAAATATACTCGGGAATCTATTCGTGATCGCGTAGTCGAGTGGGAGGTGATCGATTCGGCTGGATTCTCAATTAATCCTCCATTAGTAATTTTGCCAAAAAATAATCAGCCGTATCAGCCTTATACAGGGCCGTTATTGCCTTATCAAGATGTTAGGGCTACAAATTTTAATACCATAAATAGGCTTTCCGGTTATATGCAGTTCAATAAAAAAACGGCTATTGGTTCTAGTCAGGTTTGGTATCATATTGGTGCGCGTTTTCAGAGTTGGAATGTTAAGGGGGCTTTAGAAGAAGGCAAAAACCAGTTCGTCTTAAGTCCGCGTGCTCAATTTTCTATAAAACCGGATTGGGATATGGATATGGTTTTTAGGGTTTCAGGAGGGCTTTATCATCAACCACCATTTTATAGGGAGCTTCGTGATTTAGATGGCGTTGTTCATCCAAATGTAAAAGCGCAGGAATCAGTTCACATTGTTTTAGGAAATGACTACAATTTTAAAATGTGGAATCGTCCTTTTAAATGGGTGACCGAAGTGTATTATAAATCACTTTCAGATGTAAATGTATATTCAATAGACAATGTCAGAATTCGATATATTGCCAATAATAATGCAAAAGCCTACGCTCAAGGTCTTGATTTTAGGTTAAATGGCGAATTTGTTCCAGGGACAGAATCTTGGGTGAGTTTTGGATATTTGAAGACCGAAGAAAATTATGAAAACAAAGGATATATTGCCAGGCCAACAGATCAACGTTTGAAATTTGCGATGTTGTTTCAGGATTATATGCCAAATATTCCGAGTGTGAAATTGTATTTGAATTTAGTGTACAATACAGGTTTACCTGGCGGAGCGCCGGCTTATTCTGATCCGTATTTGTATCAAAACAGATTGAATGATTACAGAAGGGCAGATGTTGGTTTTGCGAAAGTTTTTGTAGATAGCAGTACAAAAGTTGCTAAAGCAAAATGGCTGAAAGATTTTAAAGAATTATCAGTTGGATTGGAGATTTTTAATCTTTTCAATAATCAAAATGCAATTACCAATACTTGGGTTCGTGATGTGTATTCTAAAAATGAATATGCGATTCCAAATTATATGACTTCGAGAGTTTTTAATGTTAAGATTAATGCAAGGTTATGATCGAGAAACGTGAAAAAAGAAAAAAGATTTTTTACGTTCCAGGAATGATTTCTTTGGTTTTTATTCCTTTATTCTGTCTTTATCATTTTTATAAAGTTGATGCTTTTAAGGTTTATAATAGTATAGAATTATCAATGCCTTATGAAAACAATTTTGAAAAATATAAATTTTCGACTCTAAGAAAATATAAAGAATTTAGTTTTGCCCGAAATCACTCTGAAAAGAAAAAACTGAATGAAATGAGGCTTTATCTTAGAAAACTGAGAGTTGAAAAAGATACTGTAAATGGCATTAAAATACATTTTGGACTAAAATCAAATTATCAAACATTTATAAGTACTCTTGATATTTTAGCAGAAGAAGAGGCGCCTACTTGGGTAATTAATAAAAATGATATTTATGTTTTAGGAAGCAGTAATGTGTATAAAAAAGTGAAAGATGCAATTGAGCATCATACAATGAATTGTGGTACAGGTGAGGTGATGAGAAGACAGGCTTATTGGGCAGAAAAACAGGCCAAAGAAGAAGAAATGCATAGTTTTCAAACTTCTTTTTTAAAACAAAAATGGAAATCGCTTTCTCTAGGTTATTTAGGACTTGTATTCTTAAATATCTTCATTTTAGTAAAATTCAATAAAACCAAATTTTACAATCAAAAATAGTATATTTGATATTCTAATATAATTGCCACAAATGAAAAACTATATAAAATATATCGGCTTATTAATTATCGGAACTGCAATGAGTTGTAAGGATGAAGTGCAGAAGCCGAAAGTGATTTATGATGCTTCAAACAAAGCTAGTGTTGTGGCCAAAACCGACTCGACTCAAATTGAGATTGCTGATTTGCCGATTCAAATGGAAGGAACAAATTATTTGATTCATCCTGTTGGTGATTTGAGAGTATATGAAAAAGGCTCAAAAGCGCGTTATGGTTCGTCTAGCGTAAATGATGTGAGCTTCACAATTTCGAATTTGGGAGAATATGAAATTACAGGGTATTTGCAGAATTTAAAATTCCAGAAAGTAGATTCAGATTCTATTAGGCCTTTGTCAGATAAACCAGTTTTGATTTTAACGGCTACTTATTTGAAGACTGTTGCAGATAAAACACAGAATAAAGTAATGGTTTATACGCTAACAGATTCAGATACTAACAAAGATGGCAAAATTGATACGGGAGATATCAAAACTTTATATTTGAGTAATATCAGTGGTGAAAATTTCACGAAGGTTTCGCCAGATCTTCAGGAATTAGTAGATTGGAGTTTAATCGAATCTAAAAACCGTTTGTATTTCAGAACAATTGAAGATACTAACCAAAACGGCCAATTTGATAAAAATGATGTTTTGCATTACAACTATATAGATTTAGCTTCAAAAAACTGGGAGGTTAAAAGTTATAAACCTATCTAAGGTGCTAAGGTTCTGAGATGCTAAGATTCTAAGGTTTTTTGTAAAACGATTCCAGAGGAATCGGCAGAGCCAAAGGCTCGGCCAATTTTGAAGGGCTGGACTTTAGTCCAGTTTAACCGTATAGTTTCGGCAAAGAAAAATCAGATCAGAATGTCGCTCTCCAAATCAGATTTCTCAATTTCGAAACCAAAATCCAATCGTTCAACCAATTCGATAACCAGTTTTTTATACCAGTTTTCAGATTTTGGATGAATGTAAATTTTCTCAATCAATTGATTGATGTCAACATTGATTTTTAATCCATCATTCAGTTTTAAAGAACTTTTAGAAGTGTCGGTAATAATACGGACTTCACGTTCGTATTGAAAGCTTTTTCGTTTAAATAAAAAAGGAAAGAATAAATCATCAAACGGAATATATTCTTTTTTGTAGTCGATGTAATTTACCTCGCCAATATATTGGTCAAAATTATTTTCTGGTTTTAGCGCCTTTTGTAATCTTCCAATAGTAGATTGAATAGCAAGACCTTCACTGTTTTGTGTGAAAATCTGCCACATGGCAAATGATTCGTACTCGTTAATGTGCCAACTGCTTATTGCAACTTTCTCCCTGTGCGTTTTGTAATAATTTAAAAAGTCAGGATTGTCGACGGCCAGTTTTTTGATCTCTTCGTAAGTAGGTTCGCTAAAAGTGCCTTCGTATTGATCTTCAAACTTGTCTGAACGCGACATAAATAATTTTTTCGAAAGCAATAAATCAAGAAATTTAGATAAGTCGAGATACTTCCAAACGATAGTATCAGGATCTTCGGGCAATTTTATATTCGGATTATTGATGTACATTTTTAAAGAATTATCAATAGCTACCTAAAGTTATAAAAATAAAAACAGATTAAAGAAAATTAAATGGTGTTTTAATATTTCCTTAATCTGTAAAAATGATTTATTTCTTTTATGAATCTTATGATTCGAAAGACTGCATCGTAACTAGTTTGTTATAAGTTCCGTTATGGGCAATTAATTCTTCGTGAGTTCCCTGCTCAACGATTCTTCCTTTTTGCATTACTACAATTAAATCTGCTTTTTGAATGGTTGAAAGACGGTGTGCAATTACAATTGAAGTTCTGTTCTGCATCATGTTTTCAAGCGCAACTTGAACAAATTTTTCGCTTTCGGTATCCAATGCCGATGTGGCTTCATCTAGAATCATGATCGGAGGATTTTTAAGAACTGCTCTTGCGATTGATAAACGTTGTTTTTGTCCGCCTGAAAGTTTGTTTCCGCTGTCTCCAATGTTAGTGTAGATTCCTTGAGGAAGATCTTTTACAAATTCATAAGCATTTGCAATTTTTAGAGCCTCGATAATTTCATCATCAGTGGCATCAAGTTTTCCTAATGAAATATTAGCTTTAATTGTATCGTTGAATAAAATACTGTCTTGAGTTACTAATCCCATTAAACTGCGAAGTGATTGCAGGTTCATGTCTTTTATGTTGATGTCATCAATTGAAATCGTCCCGTCGTTTACATCGTAAAAACGAGTCAATAAGTTTGCGATTGTACTTTTTCCGCTTCCAGATTGACCAACAAGTGCAACCGTCTGACCTTTTTTGATTTGAAGAGAAAAGTCTTTTAAAACTGTTTCGTCCTCATATTTAAAGTTAACATGCTCTATATTTATATCGCTGTCAAAAGTGGTTTTTTCAATTGCTTTTTCTTTAGAAACAATCGTGTTTTCTTGTTCTAAGATTTCGAGAACACGTTCAGCAGCGGCGTTTCCTCTTTTTACTCCGTATGAAGCTTTAGAAATTGCTTTTGCAGGAGTAAGAATGTTATATGCTAAAGTCATGTAGCCAATAAAAGCTGCAGGGGCTAAAGTTTTGTCAATCAGTACCATTTGTCCTCCATACCATAATAAAATAGTGATAACTAAAATTCCCATGAATTCACTCGCAGGAGAAGCAAGATTTTGACGGTTTCCAATACTGTTAGATAATTTGAAAAAACGTTCTGTTGAATTTCGAAAAACAGTATTGAAGTAATTTTCAGAGTTGTATCCTTTTACGACTTTCAGTCCACCAATAGTTTCTTCAATTGTAGATAAAAAAGTGCCTTGTTCCTGTTGTGCTTTTGAAGATTGTTTTTTAAGTTGTTTTCCAATCAAAGAGATTACATAACCAGAAATCGGAATGAAAATAAAAACAAAAAGAGTAAGTTTGGCACTAATTGTAACCATCGTGATTATGGTAAAAACAATGGTTAGTGGTTCTTTTACAATTAGCTCCAAAATGGCTAGAAATGAAGTTTGAACCTCATTTACGTCACCCGAGATTCTGGAAATAACATCGCCTTTTCTTTTTTCGGAGAAAAAAGCCAAAGGTAATTCGAGTGTTTTTTTATACATAGCATTTCGCATGTCTCTCAAAATTCCGTTTCGCAGAAAGTTGATAAAATACATGGCTAAGTAATCAAATAAGTTTTTTAGTAAAAAGATTGATATTACTGTTAAAACCATGATGGATAAAGTATATCCCGGACCATTTGCATCTGTGGTTTTCGTAACAAAATAACTTAAAGAATCTTCGGCATAGTCTTTAAGCTCGCTTATTCCTGTATAAACTGGCTTAATAGTATTTCTTTTGGTTTGGTCAAATAAAACCTGAATCATCGGGATTAAAGACACAAATGAAAGTGTGCTGAAAAGGGCATACAGAACATTGAAAAAAATGTTTAAGTAGGCATATTTTTTATACGGATGTATAAATGGAACTATTTTTTTGAAATTACTCATTTATGTTTTTTGATGTTATTTTCTTTTTGGTTGATGGCTTTACTATTATTTAATTATTTGGTAAAGCAATTTTCACTGCACAAAATTAATCCAATTGAGGTGTTTTCAATTTCTTTTTGCTTTTTTTTATAAAAAAAACTCTGACTTGCATTTCAAAAATGTAAATCAGAGTTTATTATAATATGTTTTTTCAATTGTGCACAAGCATGCGTAATTGGAAAAAGATTCAAATTTTATTTCAATTGCATATCAGCAATAATATTCTGTATTTTTCCGTCTAAGAATTTTTCTGCTTCGTCAAATTCTGAAACTGATTCGATTTCGGCATTTACGCTGATATAGAATTTGATTTTTGGCTCAGTTCCACTAGGTCTTGCACAAATTTTAGATCCGTCTTCCGTATAATAAATCAATACATTAGACTTCGGAATATCCATTGTAGATTCTTCGCCAGTCAACAAATTTAAAGCAATTGACGAATCATAATCTTCAATCATAATCACTCTTTGTCCGTTGATTTCTTTCAAAGGATTCTGACGCAAATTGATCATCATTTGGTTGATTTCTTCTAAACCTTCCATTCCTTTTTTAGTCAATGAAACTAGGTATTCTTTATAAAAACCATTTTCAACATAAAGTTGTAGAAGCTCTTTGTAAACAGAACTTCCTGCAGCTTTTGCCTGCGCAGCAACTTCGCAGATTAATAAAGTTGCAGCAACGGCATCTTTATCTCTAACAGCGTCACCAACCATGAAACCAAAGCTTTCTTCGCCACCTCCAATAAATTGCAGTTCTGGAAAATCTTTGATCATTTTTGCAATCCATTTGAATCCAGTCAAACCTACTTTGCATTCAACACCATAACTTGTTGCCAATTCCATGATCATTGGAGTCGAAACGATTGTTGAACCTACAAATTGTTTTCCGTTGATTTTACCAGCTTTCTTCCATTGCTTCAATAAGAAAGAAGTCATTAAAACCATTGTCTGGTTTCCGTTAAGCAAAATTAATTTGTTGTCATTATCTCTAACTGCAACGCCTAAACGATCGCAATCAGGATCGGTACCAACAACAATGTCGGAGTTGGTTTTTTCTGCTAGAGCAACAGCCATTGCTAAAGCTTCAGGTTCTTCGGGATTTGGAGATTTTACAGTTGGGAAATCTCCGTCTGGAATAGCTTGTTCAGGAACGATGTGCACATTTTTGTAGCCTGCCTGCGATAAAGTATCAGGAATAGATTTTATAGAAGTTCCGTGCAATGAAGTGAAAACAATATGTAAGTTATCTTTGGCTTCAGCGGGAGTATTGAAACTTGCATTTTCAATAGATGATTTCACAAAAGCCTTGTCGATATCAGTGTCAATATATTTAATTAAGCTTTCGTTTGCGTCAAATTTGATTTTGTCGTAGCTTAAATTTTCAATTACATTAATGATAGCTTTGTCTTGCGGAGGAACAATTTGTCCGCCATCTTGCCAATATACTTTGTATCCATTGTATTCTGGCGGATTGTGAGAAGCCGTTAAAACGATTCCGCATTGGCATCCTAAATATTTAAGTGCAAAAGACAATTCTGGAGTTGGTCTTAAGTCTGAAAACAAATAAACCTGAATTCCGTTTGCAGAAAAAACATCAGCAACTACTTTTGCCAAAGTATTACTATTGTGGCGACAGTCGTAAGCAATAACCACTTTTAAAGGTTCATTTGGGAAAACCTCATGTAAATAATTAGATAATCCTTGAGTGTTTTTTCCAAGCGTATATTTGTTGATTCTATTGTTTCCAATACCCATAACACCACGCATTCCACCTGTTCCAAATTCAAGGTTTTTATAAAAACTTTCCTCTAGTTCTTTTGGAGAAGTTGTCATTAATTCTTTAACTGCAGCTTGTGTTTCTTTGTCAAATGTTGGTGTCAGCCATTCATTTACAGCGCTTAATATATTAGGTGCTATATTCATGTCAATTTTATATTTAAATTATAATATACAGAGTTGGTTATGCATTAAAAGTTAACTTCGCGAGCTACTTTGTATCTTGCTTCGTTGCTTTTGGTTCTTAAAATGATTTCGCCTAAAAATCCAGCAAGAAATAGCTGAGTCCCTAAAATCATTGTAGTCAAAGCAATATAAAACCACGGATTGTTTGTAACAAGCGTATATTTCATTCCTTCGTACATATGATATAATTTAGAAATACCAATATAGCCTGCTGATAAAAATCCGATAATGAACATCAAAGATCCAATTGCGCCAAATAAGTGCATTGGCCTTTTTCCGAATCGTGATAAAAACCAGATTGTAATTAAATCTAAGAATCCGTTTATAAAACGTTCCATTCCAAATTTAGTTTCGCCATATTTTCTGGCTTGATGGATGACCACTTTTTCGCCAATTTTGTTGAAACCTGCGTTTTTTGCCAAAACCGGAATGTATCGGTGCATTTCGCCAGATACTTCGATGTTTTTTACTACTGTGTTTTTGTATGCTTTTAATCCGCAGTTAAAATCATTCAGTTCAACGCCGGAAGTTTTTCTAGCGGCCCAATTGAATAGTTTTGAAGGCAGATTTTTTGCTACAACCGAGTCGTAGCGTTTCTTTTTCCATCCAGAAACCAAATCGTATTTCTGAGCGGTAATCATTTCGTATAAACCTGGAATTTCATCAGGACTGTCTTGTAAATCGGCATCCATTGTGATAATTACATCACCTTTTGCTTTTGCAAAACCAGCGTGCAAGGCCTGAGATTTTCCAAAGTTTTTCATAAAACGAATTCCTTTTACATTCGGGTTTTCGTTTGAAAAACTTTCAATAATATTCCAAGAATCATCTGTACTACCATCATCTACAAAAATGATTTCATAAGAGTAATTGTTAGATTGCATCACTTTAATGATCCATGCGTAGAGTTCTTGAAGTGATTCCTCTTCGTTTAGAAGCGGTATAAGTATAGATAAATTCATTTATATTTTTATTCTTGAGTAGTTTTGCTTTTGAAAAATGCAGCCAAAATTAACCCTAAAATAGAATAAAGGGCAAGGCTGAAAGCTAATCCTTTAAGTTGTTCTAGAGTTGAAAACGGGCTGGTTTCTCTCATTTTGTCCAATGCTTCGTTTATGGCAGAAGCAGGTGTTCCAAACTTTTGCAATGTTTCGGCCATATATTTTATAAGATATTCTCCTATGGTTTCTTTTGCGCCCGGATCAATAACATTAAATAATAAAATACTGAAAAATGTTGAAATTAATAGAGCAATAAGTGTGGTAATAAAATAGGTTGTAAATGCATCTTTAAAAGAGAACAAGCCATTGATTTCTTTTTTTGTCTTTGTCAGTAATAAGATTCCAATTACCAAATAAATGACAAAACTCAATGCGCCAATCCATCCAGAAACAAATAATTTGAGATCTATTGAATAGAGGCTAGCTGTAATTAATGCTAGGATAACTCCTAAGACAATTCCGTAAGTAATACCATTCTTTTTTATAACTTCATTAATCATATTTCTATATGTTTTAAAATTAATCCACAAATATAGTAATTCCCACTATAATCGTAGATAAAAAAAGCTTTTCGAAATAAACTAAAAAAAAGTGCGCTAAGTATTTGTTTATTAAAAAAGAATTGTAAATTTGCACACTCAAAAATAATTAAATTTTTAAACAAAAAAGAGTGTTGTTTGTTTATACCTTTTTCTAATCGCGAAAAAGCTTCAAAATGAAAATGCTCTAAACAATAAATAAAAGAAAAGATGAAAAAAGGAATTCACCCAGAAAATTACAGATTAGTTGCATTTAAAGACATGTCAAATGACGAAGTTTTTATCACTAAATCTACTGCAGATACAAAAGAAACAATTGAAGTTGACGGAGTTGAGTATCCAGTTGTAAAAATGGAGATTTCTAGAACATCTCACCCTTTTTATACTGGTAAATCTAAACTTATCGATACTGCAGGACGTATTGATAAATTCAAAACTAAATACGCTAAACACGCTAAAAAATAATAGCTGTTTTAAATTATACAAAAGCCTTCCAGATTTGGAAGGCTTTTTTTATGCAATTTTTTTTTATCACTTGACTAAAGTGTTGATTAGGGAATTACAAACTTTGTTTTGAAAATAATGGTTCGATTTAAAATAAAGGATTTTTGAATTTATTACCAATTACTAAAATAAGTTTAGTGAAAATAAATATTTGTAACTTTGACCTCGATAACCAAATCAAGATTTTAACAAGTACCAAATTTTTTATTTATGAATTACATTCTTTTTGACGGTCCCGTTCGGAATGCTTTATTACCTTTTACTTTTACGAGGCCTGTGGCCGATATCCTAATCGGAATTATGACAATTCGCCAAAAATGGGAAATGCGTCTTGGCTCAACAATAACAACAATTACCGAAGAATATTTGTCTGAAAAATTTCCGATGGTGGAAATGGAGGAAAACGTAATGATCAATGCCGCTTATTTGCCAAATGATAAGCTTGCTGAGATGGTTTCTGATTTAACTGCAAATCAGGCAATTTTTAAAGGTGATGATGTAATTGCTTTTTTTGCATCTGAAAATCAAGAAGAAGTTGATTTTGACTCTTATGAAATTATTCAGTATAACGACGATTGTTTAACTGTCGAGCATACTTGGGATATTTTTTCTAAAAATGATGCCGCAATCCGAGCTGATTTTGCCTTTTTGACTGAAGACAGAAAATCACAACCAATTCCGAAAAGCGTAAATGTTATTTCGCCTGAGAATATTTTTATTGAAGAAGGAGCGAAATTAGAGTTTGTAACTTTAAATGCTTCAAACGGTCCTATATATATAGGTAAGAATACCGAAATTATGGAAGGAACCGTAATTCGTGGGCCATTTGCTTTGTGTGAAAACGCGATGGTAAAAATGTCTGCTAAGGTCTATGGAGCAACAACTGTTGGACCTGGATCTAGAATAGGTGGTGAGGTTAAAAATTCGGTTCTTTTTGCTAATTCGAATAAAGGCCACGAAGGATTTTTAGGTGATTCTGTTTTAGGCGAATGGTGTAATATTGGTGCCGATTCAAATAATTCAAACCTAAAAAATAATTATGAAGAGGTGAAATTATGGAGTTATGAAACGGAAGGTTTTGCTAAAACCGGGCTTCAGTTTTGTGGTTTGATGATGGGAGATCACAGTAAATGCGGAATTAACACAATGTTTAATACAGGAACTGTGGTTGGCGTAAGCGCGAATATTTTCGGATCTGGTTTTCCGAGAAATTTTGTTCCGAGTTTTTCTTGGGGCGGTGCTGCGGGATTTACGACTTATGTAACAAAAAAAGCTTTTGAAACAGCAAGGTTAGTAATGAGTAGAAGAAATATTGAATTTGATGCTACAGAAGCTGCAATTATGGAGCACATTTTTGAAGAAACAAAAAAATGGAGAAAAGATTAAATTAGATAATTAGTCAATTTGAAAATGAGATAATTTTTTACAAACCCGACAGGTTTTAAAAACCTGTCGGGTTTTGTATTGTTGCATGTTTGCATGTTAAACTGGACTGAAGTCCAGCTCTACAACATGGTTCGAGCCTTTGGCTCTTTTTAAAGTTCTGGAGGAACGACTTATATTGTAGGGCTGGACTTCAGTCCAGTTTAAGAATAGAATATGAAAATTTTGTTTTTGGATTATCTAATTATCAAATTGGCACATTTTCAAATTTAACTTATTTGTCAATTTTAATGAATTCTTCCTTTAAGTTGAATTTTAGTTCTAAGCCATTGGTCAGTTTTGTCTCGTAGCCAGAAGTTCCAATTTCTATTTTGGTTGCGTCTTCTTTAGGGAAATTTGATTTTATGTAAGAAGCGATTTTTTTAGGAACAATTGATTTTGGAATTTTATCATTTTTTCCGTCAACTTCTTTCCAATTTCCTTTCTTGTCAAATTCAATTTCGATCCTATTGTCATACTGAACTTTATATTCCGTAGAAAGAATTTCTTTGTCTTCCAATATATAACTCGGCTTTTTAGAGCCAAAGTGGGTCTTTAAAAATGTTTGTGCATTTGCCGGTAGTGCTTCTTTCTTAATTACTGTTTTTTGTGCGATTGCAGAAAAACCAAATAGCAATCCTGCAATTAAGTAAACGGTCAGTTTTAATTTCGTTTTCATATTTTGCTGATTTTTAAATTCTTATACAAGGTAAGACGAAAAATTCAAAATGTGATTAAATATTTGGGATTTAGTTTTTTGCGATTTAGATATTCTTCTAATAACATATTGCCTAATTGGCACATTTTCAAAATTATCTAATTATCAAATTGGCACATTATCTAATTAAATCTATCTTTGCGGCACGAAAAAAAAATGGATAGTCGGTTAAACGATTAACCGATTAAACAAATTAACAAGAACAAATGATTACAGTTAACGATATTTCGGTTCAGTTTGGCGGAACTACACTTTTTAGCGATGTTTCTTTTGCTATAAACGAAAATGATAAAATTGCCCTTATGGGTAAAAATGGTGCGGGGAAATCGACACTTTTAAAAATAATTGCAGGAGTAAGCAAGCCTTCGACTGGAAATATTTCGGCTCCAAAAGAAGCTGTAATTGCATATCTTCCTCAGCATTTGCTTACTGAAGATGGCGCTACAGTAATGGAAGAAGCGTCAAAAGCTTTTAGCGAAATTTTCACAATGAAAGCTGAAATCGACGATATCAATGAGCAATTGACCGTTCGTACCGATTATGAAAGTGACGAATACATGAAATTGATCGAAAGAGTTTCAGACTTAAGCGAGAAATTTTATGCTATTGAAGAAGTAAATTACGAAGCTGAAGTTGAGAAAATATTAGTTGGTTTAGGTTTTGTACGTGAAGATTTCACTCGCCAAACTTCTGAATTTTCTGGTGGATGGAGAATGCGTATTGAACTAGCTAAGATTTTATTGAGGAAACCAGATTTGATTTTGCTGGATGAGCCTACCAACCACATGGATATCGAAAGTATTCAATGGTTAGAAGATTTCTTGTTGACGCAAGCAAAAGCGGTTGTGGTAATTTCGCACGATAGAGCGTTTGTAGATAATATCACAAACAGAACTATCGAAGTTACTATGGGGAGAATTTATGATTATAAAGCAAAATATACACATTACTTAGAATTAAGAAAAGATCGTAGAATCCACCAACAAAAAGCATACGATGAACAACAAAAGATGATTGCTGAAAATCGTGCTTTTATTGAGCGTTTCAGAGGAACATTTTCTAAAACAGATGCTGTTCAATCTCGTGTTAAAATGCTTGAGAAGCTTGAAATAGTAGAGGTTGATGAAGTGGATACATCTGCATTACGATTAAAATTCCCGCCAGCAGCACGTTCTGGTCAATATCCTGTTATTGTAAAAGAAATGTCTAAAGCATATGGCGATCATGTTGTTTTTAAAGATGCAAACATTGTAATCGAACGTGGACAAAAAGTGGCTTTTGTTGGGAAAAATGGAGAAGGAAAATCAACAATGATCAAAGCGATTATGAAAGAAATCGGAGTTGATTCTGGAAGTGTTGAAATTGGTCATAATGCTCAAATTGGATATTTCGCTCAAAATCAAGCAGCTTTGTTGGATGAAAATGCAACAATTTTTGAGACAATCGACAGTATTGCGGTTGGAGACATTAGAACACAAATCAAAAATATCTTAGGCGCTTTCATGTTCCAAGGTGATGACATTACAAAAAAGGTAAAAGTGCTTTCTGGAGGAGAGAAAACACGTTTGGCAATGATAAAATTATTGTTGGAGCCAGTTAATTTGCTGATTCTGGATGAGCCTTCAAATCACTTGGATATGAAGACGAAAGATATTATTAAAGATGCATTGAGAGATTTCGATGGGACTTTGATTTTGGTTTCTCACGACCGTGATTTCCTTGACGGGTTGGCAACTAAAGTATTTGAATTCGGAAACAAAAGAGTAAAAGAACATTTTGAAGATGTTGCTGGTTTCTTGGCACATAAGAAAATGGATTCTATGCGCGAAATCGAAAAATAAAATTCATTTCATATTAAATGCAAAAGCACAAGTTGATTCTTGTGCTTTTTTTATGTCCTAGCTTTAGTAACAATATTTTAATGCAATTTTTTTTACAATGATTGTTTTTTTAGTATTTTAGTAATCCCATTTCGTGTTGATTATTAAGTAATTTGCTTTTCTGTTTTTAAAAGCGTAGTACTGATTTTGAATTTAGTTAAATAATAACCTTGTTTTTATCTATTTGAATTCTATGAATAAAACACTACTAATTCCACTATTTTTTTTCTTTCTAACCACTTCCTTTGGGCTTTATGCTCAAGGAGATGTCAATCAGGGCGAAGAAAATGATAAAAAAGAAAAAACAGAAGGTGAGATAAAATATCCCCAATACCAAATTAAAGGCCTTTTGCAGGCAAGATATCTAAAAAGCTATGGTGAGAATGTCGATGTGATGGGGGTTCATCACTCTACAGGTGACGTTGTCCAGGAATCTTTCGATATTAAAAGAATGCGTGTTGGTTTAAATACCAAATTAAGTGAAGCGACAGAGGTTGTTGTTTTGGTAAATCTTGCTGATTTTAAATCTGATACAAAGGGGAAAGTTCTTGAAAACGCTTACGGAAAATACACTTTTAATAAATATATAGCTTTAACGGGAGGTCAGTTTCGACCAGCATTCGGAATCGAGGAACTTGTTCCTGTCGACATCATTAAGTCGTTTGATTTTTCTAATCAATATTATGAGTTTGGAAAAAATGGCTGGACCAGCTTTCAAATCGGTGCTTCAGCAACAGGATCTGTTGATCTTGGAAAAATCCCTTTAAGCTACGCGCTTTCTGTTTTGAACGGAAATGGCAAAAATGTAGAAATGGATAAAGATAACGGAAAACAATATTCTACAAGAATGGTTTTTGGATTGTCTAAAAAATATAAAATCAATCTAGGTTTAAATGGCGGTTTTGGGCAGGTTTTTAAAGAAGATGTTTTTGCAATAGGAGCTGATTTTACCAGTGATTTTAAACTTACTGATCGATTTAGTTTAGATCTTCAAATTGAGTACAAACAAGGTACAAATCATAATTTGTATTATTCTTTGCCGGTCGCTTCAAGAATTGGAAGTGTCGACGGTTATCAAATGCGAGGTATTTATTTTCTGCCAAATTTGAGATATATTGTCGATTACAAGAAATTAACTGCTTTTGAATTTTCTTGCCGATACGAGACTTTTAATCCGAACTATAAAATTGATCCTAATGTTAGGCAGACTTATACGCCAATGGTGAGTCTTGAGTTTGGAAAAGCATACACGGGCCGAATTGAGTTAGGTTTTCAAATTGATCGATATGATCATGAAATCCCAGATACATCAACATACAATAACGACTTGTTTTTACTACAACTCCAGCTTAGGCTTTAATTAATTTAAATCTTGTTTTTATGAAAGAAGTACAAATCCCCCAGACCCTGATCACACTTGCTGTAGGAATTGCAATTTGGTTGATTCCTGCGCCAAATGGTGTTGTTGTTGAAGCTTGGCATTTGTTTGCCATTTTTGTTGCCACAATTTTAGGAATTATTCTGAAAGCAGCTCCAATGGGAACCATGTGTATGATTGCTATTGCGTTGACAGCTTTTTCACAGGTTCTGGCGCCTGGTGATGCTGGGAAATCAATAACATTGGCCTTGAAAGGATTTGGAGACAAGGTAATTTGGCTTATCGGAATTTCATTTTTTATTGCACGAGGATTTATTAAAACTGGTTTAGGAAACCGAATTGCTTTTTTGTTTATTCGTATTTTTGGAAAAAGCTCACTCGGACTTGCATACGGTTTAGGATTTGCAGATTTGGTTTTGGCTCCAGCCGTACCAAGTAATACTGCTAGGGGAGGAGGAATCGTATATCCAATCATGAAATCAATGTCGATGAGTTTTGGCTCAATGCCAGATCAGCCAGAAACACATCGAAAATTAGGGGCTTACCTTACGTTGAGTAGTTATAATGCGAATTTGATCGCTTCATCAATTTTTTTGACGGGTACAGCAAGTAATCCAATGTGTCAAAAGTTTGCCGCTAATCTAGGAATAAAAATAAGTTGGATTTCTTGGGCTATTGCGGGAATTGTTCCGGGGCTTGTTGCTTTTTTTGTGATTCCGTTTGTGTTGTATAAAATATATCCGCCAGAATTGAAGAAAACTGGAGATGCGCCTCAGATTGCGGCTCAGAAATTAAAAGAAATGGGGCCGATCACCCGAAATGAATGGATGATGTTGCTTACATTCTTTATTTTATTGTTTTTGTGGATGACCGGCGATTTGTTTTCTATAGATGCAACAACAACAGCTTTTATTGGTTTGGTTATTTTACTTTTGACTTCAGTTTTAACTTGGGATGATGTAAAAGCAGAAAAAGGTGCTTGGGATACAATTGTTTGGTTTTCGGTTTTAGTAATGATGGCAAGCTCATTAAATGAACTTGGTTTTATTGCTTGGTTCAGTGGTTTAATCAAAGCTGAAATAGGCGGATTAAGTTGGCAAATGGCTTTTCCTATAATTATATTGGTTTACTTTTTTAGTCATTATCTTTTTGCAAGTGCAACGGCACACGTAGCAGCCATGTATGCGGCCTTGTTAGGAGTAGGGGTTTCTCTTGGAATTCCTGGCTTGCTTTTAGCTTTTATGCTTGGTTTCGTAGGGTCGCTGTACGGAACTTTAACGCATTACGGACATGGACCTGCACCAGTCTTTTTCGGAAGCGGTTATGTCGACCTAAAAAGCTGGTGGGTCAAAGGGCTGATAACCGGATTGGTTATGCTCTTTATCTATATGGTAATTGGAGGTTTGTGGCTCCGATTAATTGGTGATTTTTAAATCCTGATTCCTGGAGGAAGCAATTCTTTGTATTTCGGATTTTTTTTGAAAAAAGTCACAATTTTTGGGTGAATAGGAACAACTCTGAATTTTTTTTCGGTATTGAGTTCCATAATGCTTTTCAGCATATTGTCAATGGCAACTTGATTGTCAAAGCCTTCTGGCGTGTTGATTTTAGTTAGAAAAATTTTCTTTTCCTGAAATGAATATTCGACAGTAAGCATGCCTTCCGGGGCGATGGTTTCAAATTGTCTTGCAAAAGCATTGTCTTTGACTGGGGCAATAATTTCAGCTGATTCCATAATTTATCATTTTTTTAGCAGGTTTAAAATATAAAATAGATTTTGGGCGATTGTCCTGTTTAAAAGCTTGTGTAAGAATCTTAAACGGGACTGATTTGGACTGCAAAGTTAATCATTTGATTTTCAATATAAAATTATTTTTTTTCAGACTTGGTTTTTTGCATATTTTGTAATTTAAATTGTTTTAATATATAATTATGGTGTAAGATTTGCTGTGCATATTGTTAAAAAAAGTAAATTTATCTTGAAATAGAGATTTGTAATTAAAATACAATTTTTGACAAATGAGTAAAATTCCTGTTTATTTTATGCCGGGCTTGGCTGCTAGTCCAGCTATTTTTGAAAGAATTAAATTAGATGAATCTGTTTTTGAAACTCATTTGCTTGAATGGGAAATTCCAAAACAAAAAGAATCTTTGTCTGATTATGCATTTCGTATTTCTCAAAAAATCAAACATGAAAATCCAATTTTAATTGGAGTTTCTTTTGGCGGAATTTTAGTGCAAGAAATTTCGAAACATATAAAAGCTCAAAAAGTAATTATTATTTCAAGCGTTAGGAGCAATCTTGAATTCCCAAGAAGAATGAAAATTGGGAAAACCACAAAGGCTTATAAGCTGATTCCGATGAAGCTGATTTTAAATATTGAAAATCTGGCGAAATATTCTTTCGGAGAAAAAGTAAAGAAAAGAATCAAATTATATGAGAAGTTCTTAGCTGTCCGTGATCTGCATTATTTACAATGGGCTGTAGAATCAGTAATTTTGTGGGATCGAAGCGCAGTTGATGATAATGTGATTCATATTCACGGTGATCAAGATGATGTTTTTCCTATAAAATACATTAATAAGTGTATTGTGGTAAAAGGCGGAACTCATATTATGATTTTGAATAAGTATAAATGGCTGAATGAGAATTTGCCTTCTATTATATTGGAGGATTAAAAGGTCTAAGTTTTAATTTTTTAAAATTCTAAGTTTCAAGTTTTCAATCTTTGTCAAAGTTTTAAACTTTGACAAAGATTTGCGCAAAGTAATCGCAAAGTTTGTCCTCCTGATCGAAATCGAATGATCTCATGCAAAATCCATTCTGTGTGAACGTACTTTGCGTGTCCTTCGGCTTCGCTCAGGAGGACAAAAAATGAGAATAACTATACTACTTTTGAAAACGAGTGCCCTAGCCCTGATAGAAGCGGTATCCTTTTATGGCGGGGTTCGCCATAAAAGATACAAGTGAATAGCAGGGAATAGCTTCAAAAAAAAATCCCAAATACCGGAAAATTGGAATTTGGGATTTTAATATTGGAATTTAAAAATCGTTAGATTTTCTTCATTTGTTCTTTCATCATAGAAATTTGCTCTTTCAGCATTCCTTGTTTGTCTAATTTTTTAGCTTCGTTTAATAAATTAGTCGCTTCAAGTTTTCTTCTACGTGACATTGCAACTCCTGCAAGGTTTAACTTGGCTACAGCCAAATCCATATCCATTGATAATCCAAGCTCGATTGCTTTTTTGAAATGTTTCTCAGCTTGATTGATATTAGTTTGAGATAACATGATTCCGTGAAGGTAATTAAAGTATCCTTGTTGTTTTCTTACTAAAGCTGCTTCAGGATTTTTGATGTATGCAAGCCATTTTTGAGCTCCAGCAAAGTCTTGTTTTCTTAATTTAAGGAAGGCTAAAAGGATGAATTCATTTTTGAAATAAAGAAAAATTGGAATTGCAGTCAGTAAAATCAAGAATATACCATTTCCGATATTACTTTCTGTAAATTGCCAAATGCCCGCCACCACTAGAAGTGCGGCCAAAATAAGTTTAATATTTTTGTGAAACATAATTAATGTAAATTTGTGATTGCAAATATAGTAAAAGGAATTAAAAATATTTTTATAAAAGTGCTTGCCAGTGAAAAAAGTCTTTGTATATTTGCACTCGGTTTTTGAACAACGATATCCAAAACCAAAATAAAGAGTTAATAGATACCATTTTTAAAGATACAAAGCAATGAGCAAAAGAACATTTCAACCATCGAAAAGAAAAAGAAGAAATAAGCACGGATTTATGGACAGAATGGCTTCTGCGAATGGAAGAAAAGTTCTAGCGCGTAGAAGAGCAAAAGGAAGACATAAATTAACTGTTTCTAGCGAGCCTAGACACAAAAAATAATGTTTGTATAAACATACATAAGGCGATTACTTTTTTAGTATCGCCTTTTTTTATACCTTTTCGGTAATAAATTTGTAACTTTCTAGTTTAGAATACACTATGAAGGTTTTTTAAAGCACTTATATAACTACACAATACATACAAAATGCCTAAAGACACATCAATAAAATCAGTTTTAATAATAGGTTCAGGACCTATTGTTATTGGTCAAGCTTGCGAATTCGATTATGCGGGATCTCAATCTGCACGTTCGATTCGTGAAGAAGGAATTGAAGTTATCTTGATTAACTCGAACCCAGCAACGATTATGACCGACCCATCTATGGCCGATCATATTTATTTGAAACCTTTAACTACAAAATCGATTATTGAAATTCTTAAGGAACATCCGCAAATTGATGCAGTTTTACCAACAATGGGAGGGCAAACAGCATTAAACTTGTGTTTGGAAGCTGAGGAAAAAGGAATCTGGCAAGATTTCGGAGTAAGATTGATCGGTGTTGATGTTAACGCAATTAATATTACTGAGGACAGAGAGCAGTTTAAACAGCTTTTAGAGAAAATTAATGTACCAACTGCGCCAGCAAAAACAGCTACTTCTTACTTAGAAGGAAAAGAAATTGCTCAGGAATTTGGTTTTCCGCTTGTAATTCGTCCTTCGTTTACACTTGGAGGAACTGGAGCAGCGGTAGTTTACAAAAAAGAAGATTTTGATGAGCTTTTAACTAGAGGTCTTGAAGCTTCTCCAATTCACGAAGTTTTGATCGACAAAGCTTTGATGGGATGGAAAGAGTACGAGTTAGAGCTTTTAAGAGATAAAAATGACAACGTTGTAATTATCTGTTCGATTGAAAATATGGACCCAATGGGAATCCACACTGGAGATTCGATTACAGTAGCGCCAGCGATGACATTATCGGATACAACTTTCCAAAAATTACGTGACTACGCCATCTTAATGATGAGAAGTATCGGAAATTTTGCTGGAGGATGTAACGTACAATTCGCAGTTTCGCCAGACGAAAAAGAAGATATCGTAGCAATCGAGATCAACCCTCGTGTTTCTCGTTCTTCTGCTTTAGCATCAAAAGCAACAGGTTACCCAATTGCAAAAATCGCTTCTAAACTAGCTTTAGGATACAACTTAGACGAATTGCAAAACCAAATTACAAAATCTACTTCGGCTCTTTTTGAACCAACTTTAGATTATGTAATCGTAAAAATACCTCGTTGGAACTTCGATAAATTTGAAGGTTCAGACAGAACTTTAGGTCTTCAGATGAAATCTGTAGGTGAGGTTATGGGAATTGGACGCTCGTTCCAAGAAGCGCTTCACAAAGCAACTCAATCTTTAGAGATTAAGAGAAACGGTTTAGGTGCTGACGGAAAAGGATATAAAAATTACGAACAAATTATCGAGAAACTAACTTATGCAAGCTGGGATCGTGTTTTTGTAATTTATGATGCAATCGCAATGGGAATTCCATTAAGCACCATTCACGAAATTACAAGAATCGATATGTGGTTCTTAAAACAATACGAAGAGCTTTATATTTTAGAAAAAGAAATTTCAAACTACAAAGTTTCAAATCTTCCAAAAGAATTATTGCTTGAGGCAAAACAAAAAGGTTTTGCAGATAGACAATTAGCGCACATGATGAGCTGTCTTGAAAGCGAAGTACATGCTTTGCGTATGAACATGAACATCAATCGTGTATTCAAACTGGTTGATACGTGTGCGGCTGAGTTTAAAGCAAAAACACCTTACTATTACTCAACTTTTGAGGCTGAAATCGAAAAAGCAAACGGAGAACGTTATGTAGATAACGAAAGTATCCATACTGATAGAAAGAAAGTGATCGTTTTAGGTTCTGGACCAAACCGAATTGGACAAGGAATCGAGTTTGATTACTCTTGCGTACACGGAGTTTTGGCCGCTAAAGAATGTGGCTACGAAACGATCATGATTAACTGTAATCCTGAAACGGTTTCTACAGATTTTGATACTGCTGATAAATTATACTTCGAACCCGTTTTCTGGGAGCATATTTATGACATCATCCAACACGAAAAACCAGAAGGTGTAATCGTGCAGTTAGGAGGTCAGACAGCTCTTAAATTAGCAGATAAATTATCTAAATATGGAGTGAAAATCATCGGAACTAGTTTTGATGCACTTGATTTGGCAGAAGATAGAGGAAGATTCTCAGACTTATTGACTGAGTTAAATATTCCTTTCCCAAGATTCGGAATCGCTGAAACTGCTGACGAAGCTTCAAAATTAGCGGATACTTTAGATTTCCCGCTTTTAATTCGTCCTTCTTATGTATTAGGAGGTCAGGGAATGAAGATTGTAATCAATAAAAAAGAGCTTGAAGAGCACGTAATCGATTTGTTGAAAGCAATTCCAGGAAACAAATTGCTTTTAGATCACTACTTGGCCGGAGCAATCGAAGCTGAAGCTGATGCAATCTGTGATGCTGATGGAAATGTTTACATCATCGGAATTATGGAGCATATTGAGCCTTGCGGAGTTCACTCTGGAGATAGTAACGCGACATTGCCTCCTTTCAACTTAGGAGAATTTGTAATGCAGCAAATTAAAGATCATACGCATAAAATTGCAAGAGCCTTAAAAACTGTAGGGTTGATCAACATTCAGTTTGCAATTAAAGATGATACGGTTTACATCATCGAGGCAAACCCAAGAGCTTCTAGAACGGTTCCGTTCATTGCAAAAGCTTACGGAGAACCTTATGTAAACTATGCTACAAAAGTAATGTTAGGCCACAATAAAGTAACAGATTTTGATTTCAATCCACAATTAAACGGTTTTGCAATCAAACAACCAGTTTTCTCTTTCAGCAAATTCCCGAATGTAAACAAAGCGCTAGGGCCAGAAATGAAGTCAACAGGAGAAAGTATCTTGTTTATTGACGACTTAAAAGACGATCAATTCTATGAATTGTACTCTAGAAGAAAAATGTATTTGAGTAAATAATCTCAGATTCTACTATAAAAGAAAAAGCTCCAATGAAAATTGGAGCTTTTTTTTATAATAGAAGTTTGTTAGTTTGAAACATCATATCTATAACTAAAAGTACCATCAGTAACTTTTGTTGTGATAGGGTTAGATGCACTGATAGGTTTTGAAGAATTTTCAACACAATTAAAAGAGAATGTTCCTTTTACAGTTTTTGCATTTGTGTCAACAGCAGTAATGATTACACTTCCTTCGACTGGGTATTGAATGTTGGTGCCTTTGCTGTTATATGACATTTCTATTTGAGTTTTTGAAGCGTCATAAGATGCTGCTGTAATAGGATATGTTCCAATTTTAAGATTGCTTCTTTTAATGTAAATCCTAATTTCGTCGATTAAAGTTTTTCTTCCTTGTAATTGGATAAACTCTGTTTGAGGATAATAATCAAATAAAGGTTTGGTTGTGTAATCTGAAGAAAATGGATTTTGCATTTCCCATAAAGTTCCATCGACTTTTGCGGTCATTGCAAATTTGGATGTAGAATCAGGGGTTTCTGTGTTGTTCTCGTCGCTAGAACAGCTGTTTAAAGCAAAAATAAGAGCAAGAAACAGGATTTTTGGTGTTTTCATTAGGTTGATTTTTGGGTTAAAATCCAAAAGTAGCTAAACGATTATAATATATTTTACGTTAAAACGTAATGGGGTATAAAAAAAAGCTCTAAAATTATTTAGAGCTTTTTCTGATTTATAAAGTAAGATTGATGATTATTTTATCAATTGCTGTAATGGTTTCAGCTGATCCATATTGATGTTTGATTTTTGTAAAACCGACATCAATGTCATAATGTTATTCGGATTCATGTTTTTTCCTAAAACACGTACTACGGCAAAACCATTTTCTTTTCTGTTGGCAAAAATGACAAACTCTTCGATGTTTTCATCAGTTCCAACATAGCTTACTGAAGCACCGTCTTTGCCAGAGCCCACTTTCATTAATTGCTGATATTTTGGATCTTTTAAAATTGCTTTCACTTTGGTGCGTTCTGTTTCAAATTCGGCTTGATTTTTATCTGTAGCTTTAAAGGCTAAAATGTTCATTTTGTCAAATGATTTTAGCGCTTCATTTTGCTCGGCAGATAATTTTGCTTTGTCTACATTTAAAATATTAGAGGAAACATCGACCGCGATAAAATCCTTTTTCTCGCTATTTTCAACAAAATACTTTTGCAATGAAGGTTCAGAATTACAACTAATTAAAGTAAGTAATGCTATTAGGGCTGAGGTAAAAACACGTGTTTTCATGATTATTTTTTGCCTTTAGAGGCCTTTTTTAAGTCTGAACCGCCAGGAAGTTGCATTTTGTCAGTAAGGACAGAAATTTCATTTAAGTCAAAGTTACCAGTCAGCGATAGTAAAACTGTTTCGTCATTTTTTGCACCGTCAACAAACATCAGCAATTCTTTAATTTGAGAGTCGCTAGCGCCAGATTTTACCATTATGCGAACATTTTTTCCGCTGTCGTTTACTCGCATTAATTCTTCTAAACCAGCAGTTTTAATGTATTTATCTGCAGAAGCTTTCATGTCAGCTTCGATTTTAGGGTTTTTTGTTGTAAACACTTTTAAGTAATCTAATTTTTTGATCAGATTAATGTATTGCTGTGTTTCTTTGTCAGTAGCGTCAACTTTTACTTTGCTCATTAGATCGAACATTTTTTTGTTAACAATTACTGATGTTACGTCGTCTTGACCGTCAAATTTGTCAAAAGCGCCTTGAGCGTAGAAAGAATGTGTGAAAAAGGCGAAAACTAAAGTTATAATTAGATTTTTCATTTTTGATTGATTTTAATTACTGTTTAAAAATTTTGTTTTTTGATTGTTCATATTCGTTAATGTATTGTACACTTCCAATACCTACATTAACATTGTTTGATAAAAGTGCTAAGGCCTTTTGCGTTGCTTTTAGCGCTTCTTCAGGATTGTCATAAGTTCCTAATTCTGATTGTGCGACAGCCGGAGTTGTTTTTTCTTGGCTTGCAAAGAAATAGGTTCCAATTCCGAGTAAAACAACCGCCGAAGCTGCAATTGATAACCACGCCACATTTCGTTTCTTAGTTTGTAGTGGAATCTCTTGTGTCGATTTTTGTTGTTTTACCTGAGAGAAATAACCAAACATTGGCTTATATTGCTCTAAATGCTGCGCAACATTTGGAGATGAAAAGTATTCTTTTAGTTCCTTTTCTTCAGCAATAGTGGTGTCTCCCTGAAAGTATTTTTCTAATATATTTTCTATTCTATCTAATTCCATAACTGTGTGTGTTAACCATTGATTCTCTAATTTTTTTTCTCGCTCTCGAAAGTGCTACTCTAATAGCGGTTTCATTCATGTTGACAATTTTAGCAATTTCATCAAATTCATATTGCTCAACATCGCGAAGCTGAATTAATATTTGAAGCTGTTCTGGCAGCTCATTTATAATTTTTTCGACCCATTCCAAGCTATCAGAATCTTCTAATTTTTTGTCTAATTGAGGTTCCCGGTCTGTAAAATTGTTGTGTACAATCTTGAGGTTTCCGGCTCTTTTAGATTTTAATTGATCCAGACAATAATTTTTTGTCATGGTCATGGCTACTGCTTCAATATTATTATAGGAATCCAAATTGTCTTTTTTGTTCCATAATTTTACCATCACTTCCTGAGTAGCATCTTCAGCTTCTTCGGTGCTGGTGAGCAATCTTTTTGCCAGACGAAAAACTTTGTCTTTAAAAGGATTAATTAATTCTATAAACACATTCTGATTCATAAAATTGGTTGGTTATTCGTTAGCTTATATAGTCAAGACGAGGCACTATTATTTTTGTTACAGCCACTTTGAAAAAAAAATTACAGAAAAAATGAAATAAACTTGCTCCTGTTAAAACTAAAGGTAGTATTTTTACGTTAATAGATTACCAAAAGCATTATTATGAAAACAATTTTAAGGAGTTTATTACTCATTTTTTTGCTGGCATTTGCTTTGCAATCTTGTGAAGATCAAGATGATGTTGAAGCTCCTGCAACTTTGCAAGTAAACGATTTTATCTGGCACGGATTAAATGAAGTTTATTTGTGGCAAGCTGACGTGCCAAATTTAGCAGATGATAGATTCAGCACCAAAGCGGAATTAAACTCTTATTTATCTGGATATTCTGATCCGGAAGAATTATTTCAAGATTTATTAAATAAACCCATAAGTAAATATCCTGCAACGGCAATTGACCGTTTTAGCTGGATTGTGGACGATTATACTGTTTTGGAGCAAGAGCTTAACGGAATCACAAAAAATAATGGTGTCGATTTTAAATTGACCCGAGTTTCATCTGGATCTAATGATGTTGTAGGTTATGTGCGTTACATTATCCCAAATTCGGATGCTTCAGGTAAAGCTATTAAAAGAGGGGATTTGTTTACTTCTGTAAATGGTACAAAACTTACGGTTTCAAATTATCAATCTTTATTGATTGCTCCTGACACTTATACTTTGGATTTTGCAGATTATAACGGATCAGCATTTGTTTTGAATGGAAAATCGGTTACTTTGACTAAAACAGTTTTAGAAGAAAATCCTATTTTGATCAATAAAGTAATTACATCTGGAGGTCATAAAATTGGTTATTTGATGTATAATGGATTTTATTCTGATTACGATGCTAGACTGAATCAAGCTTTTGGGGAATTAAAAGCACAAGGTGTTACAGATTTGGTTTTAGATTTAAGATACAATGGTGGAGGATCTGTGCGTTCTTCAACTCGCTTGGCTAGTATGATTACTGGGCAGTTTGATGGAAAAATATTTTCTAAACAGCAATATAATCTTAAATTGATGGCTTCAATGACGACAGATGACTTGGAGACTTTAAATCAGAGATTCGTAAATAGTATTGACGGAACGGCTTTGAATAGTTTGAACTTATCAAAAGTTTATATATTGACAACTTCAAATACTGCTTCGGCAAGTGAATTGGTTATAAACGGATTAAAACCTTATATCAATGTTGTTCAAATTGGGGAAACCACAATAGGTAAAAATGTGGGTTCTTTTACGGTTTATGATTCGCCAACTTTCACAAAAGAGAAAGTAAATCCAAATCATAAATATGCTATGCAACCATTGGTTTTCAAAATTACGAATGCACAAGATTTTGGAGATTATACATCTGGATTGACCCCTACGTATGTTCAATTAGAATATATCAACAATTATGGTGTTTTAGGAGATCCTTCTGAGCCATTATTGAGTTTGGCAATTTCTAAAATTACTGGAGCTACAGCTAAAAAGATTCAAACAGACAAGTCTTTTATTTTGCCTTATATAAGCGATTCGAAAAAAATCAATGGATTACGAGACGAAATGTATTTAGAGAATGCTCCAAAAGGGTTTTCGAGATCATTAAAATAAAAAAAAAGGCTTTCAGAAATGAAAGCCTTTTTTTCAAAAAAAATCCAAAAACTAATTTAAAAATAAAGGTATGTTAGTTGAAATAAAAACCATTTGGTCCAACTCCCACAGTTAATTCTTTTTGTGATACACCACTTAAATTGTAGATGTAAGCTTTGCTATTTGAAGCGTAATCTCCTGCATCGGCAATGAAAATTTTGTCATTGTTTACCGCAAAACCATATATAGAACCACCAGTTGAAAGCGTTGCTGTAAAGATTGGAGCGGTTGTAGCATCAGTTGCTGTTGTATTAATAGCATATACAGCTTTGCCTGCAGTGTAGTAAATTTTATCATTGTAAATGTCCAAGTAACCTGCACGTCCTTGAGCTTGTGGAATTGTAATTTTTGAAGCTGTTTTGTCAGAAAGTTTTACTTTTATAATTTCGCTGTTAGCTCCTGAAAGCCCTCTTAGGATGTACAGTATGCCGTCTTTTGCTTCCATAGTGTCAGCATTGTATCCAATAGTTACAGGTGTCTCCAATGCTTTTGTTGCTGGATTTACAACTAATAATTTATCGCTTGAGTAAGGTTCAGTAATATATAATTTGCCATTTTCTAATAAAATTCGGTTAGCAGTAGCATTCAATTCAATTTTAGACTCATACTTGTTAGTTGCCAAGTCAATAACAGCAATATAATCGTCAGTATCGCCCGTAGCTGGATTGATGTATGAATATGTATTTGCATTTGTTACATATGCTTTTCCGTCTTTTACAACACCATATCTTGGGTTTGCCAATCCACTATCAATTTTAGCAACTAATTTAAAGGTGTATCTATTTACAACATTAATTACGTTAGATCCACCAGCAATGATATACGCTTTGTCTCCGTCAAAAAAGATGTTTTGAAGATATACTCCCGCAAAATCTCCTGCATTTGCAGTTTTGTAAACGTCAGCAGTAAAATTTGATAAATCATCACTCGCAAAAGAAACAGATCCACCGCTAGAATTTCCTTCGTTTAAGATGAAAAAACCATTATCATAAGCTCCTTTCGGATCGTTGTCATCATCGTTAGAACAAGAAACAAAAAGCGAGACGCTGATTGCGAATAAAAATAATCTAGTTAATTTCATTATATTTAAAATTTAAGGTTTAAGTACATATTAAAATTTCTTCCAGGCACTGGTCTGTTTTCAAGACTTTCATAATTTTCGTTCCAAATATTCAATATTTGAAATCCGAGTTTGAAAGAACTTAAAAATTTAAAGTCATAATCGATTCCAATATTCGAAACCGTATAAGCATTAACAATTTCATTTGGATCATTATCTGCCTGTGTATACACAAAACCATTATACAGAAATTGGTAATAAGCAGAGATTCGGCTTCGTGAATATGAAACTGACGCTGTTACTTTATTGAAAGGAACAAAGAACAGTTGTTTGTCGGTTTCTGTGTTTTCTGAAACCGTGTATGCATAAGTAGCATTGGCTCCAAAATAATTTTTGCCATACTGTTTTTTCCAGCTCAGTAAAGTTTCGGCACCATAACTGTTGACTTTATCTGTGTTTTCGGGTCTCCAGATGCCCCCGCTTCCTGGGACCCATCGCAATAAATCGGTAATTTTGATGTAGTAAAGTGTTTGCGTAAGCGAAATGTTTTTGAAAGTAAATACATTTCCAATTTCCGCCTGATAGGAACTTTCTGGTTTTAAATCAGGATTTCCTCCTTCTTCCCAATATAAATCGTTGAAAGTTGGAATTCTGAAATTTCTAGACAAATTCAATTTCAAATTATACAGTTTTCCAAATTGGTAAGAAGATCCTAAATTGAATAAAACAGGCGATTTATAATTGTCTGTAAATTCTTTTCGAATACCAAATTCACTTTTCCAGTCTTTTGAAAAATCTTGTTTTACTAATAAAGCAGCAGAACTTATTTCTCGAGTATTATCTCCAAAACCGCTTCCATAACCTTTTGTGCGGTTGTAATCTAAAATCCCGTTTACTTGTGTTGATTTGAAAAGTGTGTATCCTAAATCGGCTTTTGTGATAAAACTTTCTGTTTTTCCGTAAGTATATTGATTTAGAGCGTTGTTTGCGTAATATTGGTAATTTTCAAAAATATAGGCCGTTTTGAAATTGGCTGTAAACTTCCCGTAATTTCCGTCGTATTCAAGTAAATTTCTGTTGAAACCGTTTACATATTTGCTTGGAGTTTCAGTTTCGGTTATTAAAGAAGTATTTCGATCTGTGTTCGAAGTCTGAGTATATAATTTTAAACTGTTTTTGGCATCAAATTTATATCCCAAATTAGCACTTAGGGTGATAACGTCGTATTGTCCATTTTGATTCCAGCGCTGTTCGCCTTTCCAAGTATATCGGTTCAAATATTTATAGTCGTTTGTCGAACTGTTTTTTGAAAAACCAATTTGGGCGCTCCACTTTTTATTGGAAATATTAGTTTTATAATTAATCCCAATGGTATTAAAACTTCCGTAATCGAGTTTTAAATTATTCTCAAAACGATTATAAAATGCCAAATCGTTGTTTAAATGGACAGTTCCGCCCACGGCACCACTTCCGTAAATAACACTTCCGCCGCCAGCTTTTACACTAATTGAATTGTAATCTGCTCCCGAAATAGTGTTGAAATCGGTGCTTCCATTCATCTGAGAATTGATATTAATTCCATTCCAAATAACAGCGGTTTGAGAAGAAGTCGTTCCTCTAAAAGCAACTGTCGAAAGCATTCCGCGACCGTATTCTTTAAAATAAATTGTAGAATTGAAGTTTAATAAATCAGTTAACAAAGCCTCATTTTTATTGATAACAGAATCATTGAGTTTTAAAACCGATTGTGATGTAGAATATTTTTTAAGATTGGAATCAGAAACTAAAACTTCTTTTAAACTAGTAATAGAATCTTTTTGCGCCCAAATCAATTGGCACAACAATACTAAACTAAAGGCGAAATATTTTTTTAAAGTCATAATTTCTACACTCTTTTTCCCGAGAGTTCGATCTTTGTTTCAAAGGCAGGTCTCCTGGCTTACGTCTTGTTGTTTGCCTTCCCATTCGCCGCGGTGAACAGTGGTTTGTAGATAACAACAAGCATTCTTTTCAGAACTAAGCTTACAGTTGCGGGTACAGCTCAAGATTTTACTTGATTCCCTTTTAATGTGTTTTTTTAATTAAAAACACAACCTTAATTTTGCGCAAAGATAAAGTTAAAATTATTGAATTTTCAAATTTGTTTTACTTTTTCGGACAAATTCTGAACAAAAGCTTTGTCAAAGCTCAATTTTAATGACTTGACCAAAATCAACTTTATTTTGAAATGCCTCTTTTAAAGGCAATGAAGTTTGATGACATAAGATACTTCTGATGATTCCGGCATGTGCGACAATTACAATTGGTTGTTTTACATTTTTTGAAATATTGTTCAACAAAAAGTCACTAACTCTGTCATGCAATTCAACAAAAGATTCTCCGTTTGAAACCTTGATATTTACGAAATCTTCCATCCATGGATTGAGTTGTTCGGGCGGAATTTCGTTCCAGTTTTTGAGTTCCCAATCGCCAAAATTCATTTCTTTTAAACGCTCATCTTCGTGATAGGAAATGGTTTTGATGTTGTTTTGAATGTGTTTCGCCAAAATCACACAACGCTTTAACGGACTTGTAAAAATCGAAGCTTCGGAAGGCAATTGCGAAACAATTTCGTCAAAGATATTATCAAAAGGAACAGCAATATCAACATCAGATTGGCCATAACAAATTCCTTTTTCGCAGATGGTTTCAGTGTGGCGAACTAGATAAATTTCCATATAAAAAGAAGACTTAAGTAAAAAATAACTTCGCAGACTTGCTGTGTGGCACCAAGGCAATCGCCAGTATATCCGTCAATCCATTTTTGAAAATATCGCGCTAAAAAATATCTTGTCAAAAAAATAGGAATTAAAACCAACAGGATTTTTATCTGAAAAGAAAAATAGGCGAGCGCTAACAATGGAACTAATCCAAAGAAAAAAGATCCGAAAATCTCTTTCCAAGTATGTTGTTTTGCAATCGGTTTACTTTTGCTTGTTGCATCATCTCGTGAATATTCATGAGTGAAAATGATACTGATTGCAGCCAAACGGCTTAAAGAATGAGCCGAAATAAATAACAAGAATAGTAGAAAATAGGTGTTGTCATTTTTGAAAATCAGAAGAGATTCTGAAAGCAATTTGAATTTTGCTAAAAACAACAATACCAAGCCAATTGCTCCATAAGCCCCAATTGCACTGTCTTTCATAATCATCAGGATTTTTTCTTTAGTCCAACCACCGCCAAATCCGTCGCAGACATCTGCAAAACCGTCTTCGTGGAACGCTCCTGTTGTTAAAATAGAAGCAATTATGGCGAAAATTACCGCGGTTTCTGTTGAAAGAAATAAAGAGAAAATATAGAAGGAAAGAAATGAAATACTACCAACAATCCATCCAATAAATGGAAAATAACGGGTTGCTTTGTTCAAATAATCAGGATGATGCGTAATGTTTTTTGGACATGGAATTCTTGTATAAAACATTAAACAGGTGAAGAAAATGTGTAGTTCTTTTTTCATTTAAAGTGTGTAAGTTTGGCTAAAGCCCTTTGTTTGTCAATATTAAACCAACATCTAAAGATGTTGGCAATTCATTTCATATAAATTGCCTCCAGATTTATCTGGAGGTTAATATGAAATCACAAAGAAAAGGGCTTTAGCCAAAAAATCAAAGCAAAGTTTTTCATGTTATAATTTTTGAATTGCCTCCAGATTTATCTGGTGGTTTAATAAAATGACAAAGAATAAGGCTTTAGCCAAACTCTCGACTAAATTCTTTTAAATCCAAATTTGATCATAAACTCATCATATTCTTCTTGAAATGTTTTCTTTTTATGATGTTCTTCTTGGTTTTTGATATAATCTCGGACTTTATCAACAATCGATTCTGAAACTGAAACAGCAAAATATTCGTCTTGCCATTCAAATTTTTCTTTTGTTAATTGATTTTTATTGATCCAATATGAAGACTCGCCTTTTAATAATTGTATTGTTTTCTGAATAGTTTGGTCATTTCCGAGCGAAATCAAGCAATGACAATGGTCATTATATCCACTAATGAACTCAATAAATATATTTTTTTTTAAGGCATTTTCTTTGATGTGATGCCAAATTTTCTGACGTAAATCAAGAGAATTTAAAAATGGGAATCTGTTTTTTGTGCTCCAAACGCAATGAATATAAACTTTTGTAAATGGCATGTAAAAGATTTAAATAATTTCGATTTATGCTCAAAGTTATAAACTTTAAAAATAAAAAGAAAGTTATTTCTTACTAACTCCCGCGCTTTCAAAACTAGCCATTTCATTTAAAAAAGCCTCAGCCGATTTTAAAATTGGGAAAGCAATTGCGCAACCCGTTCCTTCGCCCAAGCGCAAATCTAAATTTAAAATTGGTTTTGCATCGAGATAATCTAAAAGTTTTATATGTGCTTTTTCGGCAGAACAATGACAGAAAACGGCATTTTTTTTAATATTCGGATTTAATTTATATGCGATTAAAAATGCTGTAGTGCAAATAAAGCCGTCAACTAAAATCAGCATTTGGTTTTCAAAAGCGGCTAGCATTCCGCCCGCCATTTGCAGGATTTCAAAACCGCCAAAATAGGCAAGTTGTGTCATTAATTCGGCTTGGCCAGAATAATTTTCGATTGCCTTTTTGAGCAAATTTTGTTTTTGAAGCAGCTTTTCCTCTTTAATTCCGGTTCCTTTTCCGACACATTCTTCAATTGAGAAACCTGTCAAAATGCTCATTAAAACAGAAGCTGTTGAAGTATTTCCAATTCCCATTTCACCAAAGCCAATACAGTTTGAACCTGTTTTTGCTATTTCTTCCACAATTGATTTTCCTCTTTCAAAACAGAATTGAACTTCGGTTTCGCTCATTGCTGGAACGTGCAGAAAAGATTGTGTTCCTTTTGCGATTTTGGCATTTATTAGTTTTGTATTCGTCGGGAAATCATAGTTCACGCCTGAATCAACAATCGACAATTCAATACTATTTTGTTTGCAAAAAACATTTATTGCCGCGCCACCGTCAAGAAAATTATTCACCATTTGACGTGTAACATCTTGCGGATAATCGCTTACACCGTGATTTGCTATTCCGTGATCAGCGGCAAAAACAACCATGTTTGGATTTATGATTTTCGGATTTAGTTTTTGCAAGACGGATGCCATTTGGAAAGCCAATGTTTCTAAAGTTCCTAAAGCGCCAATTGGTTTTGTTTTTGAATCTATTTTATCTTGAAGAAGTTTATCAAAATCTTCACTGTTATTTTTTTCTGACGAAGTATTTGTATTGATTTCTGAAGTTGAACTTTCGTTTAAATGTTGAATTTCAGTGCAAATTGGTGCTTCCGATTTTTGTTTCCAATGCAATTGCTGCAACATGGGTTGATTGTCATAGTTTGTTGCAGGTTTTCCTATGCAGAAATATCCTAAAGGCTCAATATTTTCTGGTAAATCTAATATTTTTTTAAACTGGTAATAATTTAAAATAGAAACCCAGCCCATTCCGTAGCCTTGTTCTGTCAATGAAAGCCAAATATTCTGCGCCGCACAAACCGAACTGAATTTTACCGCTTCATTACTTCCAACAGTTCCAATCGTAAATTGATTTAAAACAGATCGATCATAAGCAATTATAAGTCCGATTGGTGCTTCTTCAATTGCTTCTAGTTTTAATGATCTGTAAAGTTCTTTTTGTTCGGGATTGTCAGTAAGTTCTTCGGCTTTTTTGTTGTACTCTAAAAACAGATTTTTAATGGCTGTTTTGACTTCAGAAGATTTTATGATGTAATATCTCGTAGCATCCGTTAACCCAACAGAAGGCGCCCAATGTCCAGCCTGTAAAGCTTTTTGGATTACTTCGTCAGGAACTTCATCGGCAGTAAAATGTCGTGTGTCGCGGCGTGATTTTAAGATATCATCTAAACTAGTCATAAATTCCATTTTTTTATCTCGAGGCTTCGGGACCAAATTCCAATTTCATTGTGAATGTGATTATTCTTTTTTTGTAAAGGTACTTTAGTATATTGGAATTTGGAATTTAAAATTTGGAATTTTCCCCTTTGATTTTTACCGGAATTCCCGAAACCATCAAAACTACTTCATCAGCATTTGAAGCTAAAAATTGATTTATCCAACCTTGTAATTCTGTGAATTTTCTGCCAATGTGTGTATCTGCGTGAACCCCCATTCCAATTTCGTTGGTCACAATTATTAATGTGGCATTTTCTTGATTGGCAATCGAAAGAAATTCTTTTTTGGCTTCTTCCAAAGATGCGGCAACATCATTTTTAGTATCAACAAAAAAGTTAGTCAGCCAGAGCGTGACGCAATCAATAAGTGCAACTTTTTCTGAAAAATCAATTTCACTAAGGTATTTTTCTTTTTCGATATTAGTCCATCGTTCGTCACGTTCTTGTTGATGACGATCGATTCGGTTTTGAAAATCAGAATCCCATTTTCTAGCTGTTGCAACATAAAGTGGTGAATTAGAAAGTTGTAAAGCTAAGTTTTGAGCATAATTGCTTTTTCCAGAACGCTCTCCGCCTGTTATTAGGTAAATCATTTATAATGGTTAATTATTAATTGTTAATGGTTAATTTTTTGAAGAAATTTATTTTTCAACTAATTGATTTTTAGAAGTCTTTAAAATACTTGTTATTAATTTTAAAATTGAAATCGCATCGTGATGAATGTTTTCAAATTCTTTTTCGTTAAGATAGTCTGTCGCTTTTTAGTAATTCTAACCAGTAAACAGTTTCATTGGCTTCTTTTTGTGCTATTGCGAATTTATGGATAAAATCGCTTTTGCTTTCCGCATGTTCAGCTTCCCGAATCATCGCGCCAATACTTGTTCCAGATCTTAAAAGTTGTTTAGAAAGTGTAAATTCTTTCTTGTTGTTTAAATGTTGGTTTAATTTTACAATCCGAATTGCAAATTCAAAACTTTTATTTTTAACGACGTTGTTTTTCATAATTAACAACTAACAATTTATAATTAATAATTCAATAGGGGCAATGACGACAGCCGTTTCCACAACATTTGCCTCTTTTCAGATGGTACCAGGTTTTAAAAACCATATTGCCATTTTCCATGTAGTAGTCAATTCCTTCGATAAGTTTATCTGTTTTGGGCAATAATGCAGCCTTGTTTTTTGTTGCTTTTTCAGGAGTTATTGTTTCTATATAGGCATCAATTTTATCTTCGCAGGCTTCTTTGAAACATACTGGACACAAACAGTCGCCCCCTTCTGAAAGATTAAAAATAGGTGGGTATTCATTGCACCAGCATTTGTTTTCAACCGAAATATCTCCACAGCTGAAAGAAGCCTCACAGCTTGAGCAAATTTTTGTTTTTGTGGTATTCATAATGTAAAGATACAATTTGTTGAATTTTGTAAGAATAAAAGTAAACAAAAAAATCAGAAAATGATTTACCTTTGTCCCTATCCAAAACGTTAAACATGAAATTTTATTTACCTAAGTTAGTATTTTTTCTTTCTTTTTTTATTCTTACAAGTTGTAAAAAAAGTGAGAATATTGAAATCGTAAAATCAGAAACTGCAAAAAATAGTATCGAGTTTGCTTCAGGACTTTCTATCGTAAAACAAGAGGGATATTCTATAGTTACAATCTCAAATCCCTGGCCTAATGCAAATAAGGATTTTAAATATGTACTGAAAGAAAAGGATGCTAAAGTTCCGGACAGTCTTCAAACCTATACAACAATAAAAGTGCCATTAGAATCGATAGTGGTTACTTCGACAACAAATATTCCGTTTTTGGAAATGCTGGAAGTAGAAGATAAATTGGTTGGTTTTCCACATACCGATTATATTTCGTCTGAAAAAACAAGAGCACTTATTGACAAAGGTTCAGTAAAAAATGTTGGACAAAATGAAAAATTAAATATCGAACAGCTTATTGAATTGTCGCCAGATTTGATTGTAACTTTTGGTGTTGACAACAATAATCCGATGTTGGATAATTTGAAAAAAAGCGGTTTGAATGTTTTGATTCAGGGCGATTGGATGGAACAGTCTCCACTTGGAAAAGCGGAATGGATTAAGCTTTACGGAGCTTTATTTGGTAAAGAGGACAAAGCAAAAGAATTGTTTGATAAAATTGTTGAAAGTTATAATCAAGCTAAAAAATTAGTAGAAAATAAACCAGCAACAACAAAAGTTTTATACGGTTCTATGTACGAAGATGTTTGGTATGTAGCCAAAGGAAATAGTTGGGTTGCGCAATTTATGAAAGATGCCAAAGCCGATTATTTATGGAGCAATTTAAAAGGAACTGGAAGCGAAGGTTTGTCTTTTGAAAAAGTGTTGGATAAAGCGAAAGAAGCAAATGTTTGGGTGGTTTCAGGTTCTTTTAAAACTTTAGAAGAATTACAAAAAGCAAATCCGCATTATGGGGAGTTTGATGCTTTTAAAAATAAAACGGTTTATTCATTAGAAAATAAATTTGGAGCAACTGGTGGAACAATTTTTTATGAATTATCACCAAGTCGTCCGGATTTAGTTTTAAAAGATTATATAAAGATCTTCCATCCGGATTTATTGGCGGGTTACGAATTTACTTTTGCATCAAAACTGAATTAAATTGGCAAACAAAAAGCGAAATACCATTTTATTTATTGTTTTGTCTCTCGGACTTTTGCTGATGTTTTTTGCGAGCATTAGTTTGGGATCTGTTATGATTCCGTTAAAAGAGGTCGTTACAAGCTTAACCGGAGGACAAGCAACAAAATCAACTTGGGAATATATTATTATTAATTACCGTTTGCCTAAAGCCATTACTGCGGTTTTGGTGGGGGCGGGACTTTCGATCAGTGGTCTTTTGATGCAGACTTTATTCCGAAATCCTCTTGCAGGCCCCGATGTTTTGGGGTTAAGTTCTGGAGCAAGTCTTGGTGTTGCTTTTGTGATTTTAGGAGCAGGATTTCTGCCTTCATTTCTAAGTATAATAGCTTTATCGTCTTACGGAATTGTTTTAGCATCAACCTTAGGGAGTATATTGGTTTTGTTCCTAGTTTTGTGGGTTTCGCAGAAATTACGCGATACAATGGCAATTTTGATTATTGGTTTAATGTTCGGAAGTTTTACAACATCGATTGTTAGTGTTTTGAGTTATTTCAGTACAGCAGAACAGCTTCAGAAATTTACCTTTTGGTCAATGGGAAATCTTGGAAATCTTTCGTGGACAAACATTGTGATTTTGACAGTTTGCGTTGGAATCGGATTGCTTTTAAGTATCAAAAGTATCAAATCGTTGAATGCTTTGCTTCTTGGTGAAAACTACGCTAAAAGCTTGGGATTAAATTTTAAGCAAGCGAGATTAATAATCATATTTGCAACCAGCATATTATCTGGAGCAATAACAGCCTTTGCTGGACCAGTAGCTTTTATTGGCATAGCAGTGCCACATATTGCAAAATTGACTTTTCAAACGAGTAATCATGCCATATTATTTTGGAGTACTTTGTTTTATGGATCTATAATAATGTTGTTTTGTGATATCGTTTCTCAAATGCCAGGCTTTGACGTAACGCTTCCAATCAATGCCATAACATCGATAATCGGAGCGCCTGTTGTGATTTGGCTTTTAGTCCGAAAAAGAAATTTTCAGTAATTTGTTTAGCCACAGATTAATCGGATTATACAGATTTGCACTGTTGTTTAAAAAAAACTTAGTGTCTTAGCAACTTAGAACCTTAGCAACTTAAAAATGAAAAACATTTTAACTACTTCAAATTTAAATATTGGATATAAATCCAAGAAAGGAGTTACAACCATTGCTGAGAATCTAAATCTAAGTTTAGCTTCCGGAAAACTCATTACTTTGATTGGAGCAAACGGAATAGGAAAATCCACTTTACTCCGAACAATCACTGGAATTCAGAAACCTTTATCAGGAAATGTTTATTTGAATGAAAAAAATATTTCGGCATATAAACCTTTAGAATTAGCGCAGAATTTAAGTTTAGTTTTAACTGAAAAATTACCTCCGAGCAATCTTTCTGTTTTTGAATTGGTGGCACTTGGACGCCAGCCTTACACGAATTGGGTTGGAACTTTAACTCCCGAAGATATTGTAAAAGTAAACGAAGCTTTAGCCTTAACTCAAATTACACATTTAGCAAAAAAGAAGCATTTTGAAATTAGCGACGGACAATTGCAGAAAGTTTTAATTGCAAGAGCTTTGGCACAAGATACACCTTTGATTATCTTGGATGAACCCACAACCCATCTCGATTTGTTGCATAAAGTTTCATTATTCAAATTATTGAAGAAACTAACCCAGGAAACTGAAAAATGCATTTTATTTTCAACACATGATATTGATCTTGCGATTCAATTAAGCGATGAAATGATCATGATGACGCCAGAAAATATTGTCCAAGATGAACCTTGTAATTTAATTTCAAATGGCAATTTCAGCAATTTATTCAAAGATGAACATATTATTTTTGATACTGAAAAAGGGAAGTTTATTGTGACTTAAATTATATTGTTTTCTTTCTTAAATCTATTTCTTTGAACTTTCAATACTATACCTAGTTCACTTACATCTGTGCTTAGTTTAATAAGATTGAACATCATTATTTGGCCAGAATCAATAATATCGTAAGTGAAATATTGTGCACTGTTCTCTTGGTAACTATCTTGTTCTAAAAAAGTTCTTTCGTTTTCAATATTACTCCATGGAATCAAAAGATTATTTCTATACTGAATTCCTTTGGAATTAATTCTAAATTGAATTTCATCAATTCTTTTTATTGATTTTATAAGTAGAGGAATTTGAACAATAAAAAAGCAAAAAAGTGCAAAAACTAGAATAAGTTGATTGTATATGTAGCAGTAAATAAGTCCTATAAGACTTCCAACTATATAAATAACTCTCTCTAGAATTTTCCCTCGTGTGTAATAAATAAGGAATTCTTCAGAATAACTAAGATTGTTTTCGTCAATTAGAGGCCTCATTTTTTTCTTAAAGTTTGTTTGAGTTGTTTTTTGCCGTTTTCAATTCTTTGATTTTTCGATGAATTATTGTGAAAGCTACAACTGCAAGTGAAAAAAGAGAAATTTTAATTAATAACTCAAAGAATAAATTTGATGAATAAGAGCTTGAAGACATTGTCCATGAACTTGGCAAGTAATCTCTATGGAAAGAAGTTACAATGATTATTATTTTTTCAATAGAAACAATGAAGAAAAAGCTGAAAATTAGCCTTAAAAGAATATTTTTTTGAATTGATTTAATTCTAAGAAATTGGCTCATAGAAAACCAAAGTAATGGCTGAAGCCAAAAACCGAACCAATATTGACCAAACATTCTGTTAAGCAAATAATTTTTACTTTCCTCATCTAAAATGTTTAATTCAACAATTGTTGATAGAAGGAAGACAATTAAATAAGCAATTCCAATAAAAGTAATGAAATAGTTTGACAGATTATTTGTTTTTTGGAGAATTGGATTTTTAATAAATATTGAAAGAAATAAACAAATAATAGTAATTATTCCATAAGTAGAAAAAAAATCTATTAATATAAATTCCGTATTAAACAATAATCTTTCAATCATATATAAATTTCTTAATTCTCGATTAAACAGTTAAACAAATAAACGATTAAACTTTTTTAAATCCAATCTGTCTCTTAGCTTCACCAACCACAAACGCCACAGAATTTGCAATATTAAAACTACGAATAAGCGGTGACATCGGAATAGTCAAATGATTCTCAAATCTCGCCATAAATTCTTTGCTTAAACCAACACTTTCTTTCCCGAAAACCAGCCAGTCGCCATCTTGAAATTCATTTTCCAAATAAGATTTTTCAGAATGCGAACTCATCAAAAACACGCGCGAATGATCTGGAATTTGTGCGATCCATTCTTCTACATTTTGATATTCGCTTACGTCAAGATGCACCCAATAATCCAAACCAGAACGTTTCAAGTTTTTATCATTAATGACAAATCCAAAAGGATGAATCAAATGTAGTCGGCTTTCTGTACCAACACACAATCTTCCAATATTTCCAGTATTATTAGGTATTTCTGGCTCAACAAGAACAACGTTTAGCATCTTTTTTTAGTTATGAATTATGAGTTATAAGTTATGAGTTTCAAAAATTATCTAATTAGCACATTTTCAAATTGCCGTATTTTCAAATTGCCACATTCTCTAATTATCAAATTGATCCACTTCGCGAACTTCTCCGGCTTTTAAGTTTTGCAAATATACATTTCCAATTCGAACACGAACTAATCGTAATGTTGGAAAACCAACTGCCGCAGTCATTTTTCGCACCTGACGAAATTTTCCTTCTCTGACTGTGATTGATGCCCAGGAAGTTGGGCCATGACGTTCGTCTCTAATTTTTTTGGCTCGTAGTCCAAAATCAGGTATTTCTGTTACTATTGAAGCTTTACAAGGTTTTGTTTTGTATTTACCGCCATCAAGCCCAATTTCGACACCTTTTTGCAATTGTTCGATGGCTTCTGGCGTAATTAAGCCATCAACCTGAACATAATATTCTTTTTCGAACTTTTTGCTTCGAACTAATTCGCTCATATTTCCGTCAGTGGTTAATAAAAGCAAACCTTCAGAATCTTCGTCCAATCTTCCAATTGCCATTGTTCCTTCGGGAAAATCATGCAATTCGCCTAAAAGCTTTTTCTTTCTTTTTAATTCATAAATAAATTGGCTTAAATAGCCGTATGGTTTAAAAAGAATGAAATGTCTATGCATGTTTTAATTTTTTGCAAAGATAGTTTCTTTGGCAAAATTAAATGGAAAAGTTCTTATGCTTTCATTTTTTTCAGCCATTGGTACACAAACCAAACTACAGTAATTGCAAAAATGACAATTAAAACAGGATAATAATTTTGGAAAAACTCATGAAAATAGCTTCCAACCAAAATATAAATGGAAGCCATGCATAATTTGATCAGAATAAATTCGGCATTCGACCAACTGGTTTTTATTTTAAAGAAATTCATAATTGTAAAGGTTGTTAAGTTGCTTTTACTAAAGGTAATAAATTAAAAAAAGATGGCAATTATAAAAAAGAAGGACTATAAAGCGATAAATTTTTCAGCTCTAGAATTCGTAATATTATACTAAGAATTTTAAATGTAAATAGTATGGAAACGAATAATTTAGGCTCAAAAAAGATAAACGGAATCCAGAAAAATATAGACGAAACAAAAGGTAAAAATGTATCGCACGACATAAAATATGACAAAGCAAATCTGGAACAAGAAGTTGTAACCGATGAAAAGGGTAAAAAAGAAATTGTGGATCGTGCCCGAAATGTAAACGAAGAAATCGACAAAGTTGCCAATAGCGTAAATCCGGATAATCCAAATGCAAATCGTGGTGTTGCGACAGATGAAGAAGCCAGCAAAACAGTAGAAAACAAAGACCGAAACTCTGATGTAACTCCAAATCGTTATCCAAATTCAAATCCAGAAAGTCATGAAGATCGTGGCAATATGAAATTGGATGAAGAACAATAAATACGGATTTTTTTGCAGATAATCATCAATTTATGATCAAATAACATTTGATTGGCATAACAGGTTAATGTTATGCTAAACTCGTTTTTAAAGGCTTTAAACCGTTAATATCTTCGTAAATTGTAGAAGCAATTTAAATTTTTACAATATGGCACTTTTAGAAAACAAAGTAGCTTTTGTATCTGGCGGTGGTTCTGGAATTGGACGCGCAGTTGCAGAAGCCTATGCACGAGAAGGAGCAAAAGTAGTTCTTTCAGATATCAATGTTGAAAATGGTGAAGAAACCGTAAAGATGATTAAAGACAGCGGAGGTGAAGCTTTTTTTGTAAAAGGCGATTCGTCGAGTGCAAGTGATAATAAGCATATGGTTGAGGTTGCGGTTTCAAAATATGGACGTTTAGATGTTGCCTGTAATAATGCAGGGATGGGCGGACAAGCAAAACCAACTGGCGAATATGATCCAGAGGCTTGGGATCGCGTAATTGCACTTAATTTGAGCGGTGTTTTTTATGCTTGCAGATATCAATTAGAGCAAATGGAAAAAAATGGTGGCGGAAATATTGTCAATATCGCATCGATTCATGGGCAAGTCGCCGCGCCAAATAGTCCAGCTTATACTGCGTCAAAACATGGAGTAGTGGGTTTGACTAAAAATATCGCAGCGGAATACGCTTTGAAAAACATTCGCTGTAATGCAGTTGGGCCAGGTTACATCGAAACGGCTTTGTTAAAAGATAATATGACTCAGAATTTAATGGATGCCGTTGCAGCAAAAGCTCCAATGAATCGATTAGGAACTGCTCAAGAAGTCGCCGATTTGGTTGTATTTCTAAGTTCTGAAAAATCGTCGTTTACAACAGGAAGTTATATTATTGCAGATGGCGGTTATACTGCGATTTAAAGTTTCAGACATAAAAAGAAAAAAAGGCTTTCTAGTAATAGAGAGCCTTTTTTTGTATTAATAGGAAATCAATTTTTTAAAAGCGTCAAAATCAGGTTCTGGAACTATCGGATAAAAATATTCCAGTTGCCATTGTTGTGATTTTTTTGCTTGTTTGCTTTCAGTTTCATCCCAAGGAGGATAAACTCTGATGGCTCTTTTTCCTTCTTCAGTTTTAGAAGAAAAAACAGCTTTTTCCAGCAAAACATTTTTTGGAAAGATGAATTGTCCCAAAAGATCATCTTTGCGAACGCTTACGATTACAAAATCGATAGCATCACTATGATCAAAAGGTTCAATAACTCCCAGTCTGCTTCGTTTCCACAAAGTAACAAACTGTCCAGTTTTTGCTGGGGTAATTTTGGCCTCGCGATAACAAATATGTTTTTCATTCATCAGGAAACGGTAAGCACTATAATCAATGCTTTCGCTTTCCTGTTGAGGCTGCGTGCAGTCAAAATCAAAGCAATCATAAACCAGTTCCTTGGCTAAAATTAAATCCTGGGGGAAAGATTTGTGGTTAGACCAATGGTTTTTTACGATCATTTTGAGAAGACTTGCTTTTAGGCTTGTTTTCAAAATTATGTAGGTTTAGGGGGTTACGTGGTTTGGGGTTTAAATGGTTAATAATTTATTTAAAATGAAACATTTAATCCAAAATTCAATCCCCATTGGAATTGATTGAAAGATTGACTGTTCAAAGGATTAATATAATAATTCATTGCTGGTTCTACAAAAACATTTGTTTTTTTATAAACGCGATATTGTAATGTACTGCTTAAAGTGGAACCGTAAACAAAATCATTTGCATTTGCGTTTTCACCAATCGAATTCCCGTCAAGAGCAATATTGTTTGCAATTAATTTTCCAACAAAACCTCCAGTATTTAAACTGATGCTTGCTTTGTTTTTAGAAAAAACAGCATATGAAACCTCTAACGGCATTTCAATATATTTTAAGCTTTGATCTATATTACCAGTCTGAATGTTGTCACTTTTTAGTGCATTCTTAGTGGTATTAGATACAAGTACATAACCATCGTTTGTTGCAATTTGAGGAACAGTCGCATTTTGAACAAAATAATCACTGCTTCCTAAAAATGCATTATTTTTCGTGCTAATATAAGAAACATTTGCAACACTTTGTCCTAATTCATTTATTTTAAACCCGGAACCTACAGCCCATTTTTTGTTAAGCTTATATTTTGTTTTTACCCCAAAACTATTGCTTTGTTTGGAATCGTTGACGTTGCCTAATGTTTTGTCGTTTTTATAGTTTTCAGAATTGGCAACTCCAGCAAAAACTTCAAGCGCCCATTTTTCTCCGTTTGTAGTTTTTGGATCTTTCTTTTTTTCAGTTTTTACCTCAGGCGTTATAATTCCTTTTTCTAGATTTTGAAGCTCTGCCAATTGTACAGAATCCTTTTTGCTTAAAGCATCATTGAATTTCGAATTGCTTTTCTGCGTATTGGCAGCAATTGCTTTTTCTGATTTTTGATCGTTGATTATCGTTTCATTTTTGTTAGCCGAAACAACATTTTGTTTGTTGCTTTCAGTTGTTTTTGCCGAATTAAAAGCAACATTGTTTTTATTCGAATTCACATTGTTTTCAAAGACAGAATTTGGAAGTTGATTTTTTGAAGACGTGCTAAACGAATTTGTTTTTTTGCCAGTAAATGTTTTCTCAGCCAATATTTTGTCAAGGTTTTTCTTTTCATTTTCAGAAAACTGATTCTTGCTTGCAGTATTGAAAACATTCTGTTTTTGTGAAGAATAATTTTTTACGGCTAAAGCTTGATTTGAATTTCTCTTTTCAGTATTCAGATTCTGATTTCCGCCAGTCCCGAACTGATTTTTGTCCGATGAATTAAAAGCATTCGGTTTTTCTGAATTGTAGCTTTTAGCTGCAACTGCTTGATTTGATTTGTGATTTCCAGAATTAGAAAACTGATTTTTATCAGATGAATTAAATGAGTTTTGTTTGTCTGAATTGTAATTTTTAATTGCAACAGCCTGATTTGGTTTCTGATTTCCAGAAACAGAAAATTGATTTTTCTTTCCAGCATTTGTAGTTTCTTCCGCAACAGCTTGATTTGAATTATTTGCTGCATTAGATTTTGAAAGTATTCTTTTTGAATTGTTTTCTGCTTTAGAATCAACATTTGCAACCGCAGTTTTTGCAGCAGTATTTGCATCTGAATTAGGAGCAGTATTTGAAATGTTTTCAGAACCCGGATTTACAATGCTATTTTTATTTGTTTCAGAATTCTGATTTTCTTTTGAAGTTGCGTTTTTGTGATTTTCGTTATTTTTATTTTCGTCAAGAACTACATTGTTTTTTTCCACGGCATTGCCAGTGCCAATTTTATTGCCAGAATCAGACAAAACCGCAGGAAGTGATAAGCATAATAACAAGCAAGCTGCCGCCGACCACCAAAGAATAGCTCGCTTTTTCTTTTTAGGTTTGTCTAGTTTTTCCTCAATACCAGCCCAAAGCTCTGGCGGCGGAACACTCGAAAAGTCTTCCATTGATGAAAAAATATCTTCTATTTTGTGCTTTTTCATGCTGTTTTAAAATTTTTTATGCTCAAAATCCTTTTCTGCAAAATGCCCTTGGCCCTATTTAAATTTGATTTTGATGTTCCTTCTGAAATCTTCAATAATTCGGCTATTTCCTTATGTTTCATATGCTCAAAAACATATAAGTTAAAAACCGTCCGGTATTGATCGGGCAAATCCCGTATGTATTCTAATAATTTTTCTTTTTCTATCGGAATTGTTTCTAATTCTTCTTCTTCAATAAAATCAGTATCAGGATCAAAAACATCTAAAAAGAAACTTTCCTTTTTCTTCTTGTTTAAAGTTTCGATAAGCTTGTTGATGAAAATTCGCTTCATCCAGCCTTCAAAACTTCCTTCAAATTTATATTGGCTTATTTTCTGAAAAACGATCACAAATGCTTCCTGGAAAACATCTTTTGCATCATCTTCATTTTTCATATACTTTAAGCAAATACCATATAAAACCGGAGAAAACAGCTGATAGATTTTCAGCTGTCCTTCTCGGTTATTCTGAATGCATTGCTTGATGTATTTTTCTAAATCGTCTTTCAAAAAAGTGGTATTGTTTGGTTTGGCAAAAATAGTTTTTTAAAACTTAAAAAGCTATCTTTTAAAGATGCTTCGCGCAGCATCTTGATTGTTGCTTACAATGGTTAAGTTTTGACTGTCAAGGTTTTCTATAACGTATGTTTTACCTTCAAAGGTAATTAGGTCATGTTCCAAATGATCAGAAAAGCCAATTCCTTTTCCTATTTCATAACTGCTGTTTCTGATTTCTACATCATTTTTATAGGTAATGACTCTTCCGTTTGAGGTAAAGATTACCTTTTTATTAAAACCAGCTGTTTTTGGTGTTGCAGTGTATGGATTACTCGCGCCTCCAACAGATTTTTCCCAAATCCATGTATTTACAATTGATGCCGAATTTATTTTTGAAGCATCTATCGAATAAGCATTTGAAAAAAGTCCAAAAACAATAAGAAATAAAAAATGTTTCTTCATGATTCGATTATTTTAAACTTGTGATTTTGTCTTTAATTGCTTTTTTGAAAGTCTTGATATCTTCGCTTTGATCTGGCGTGTCGTTGTTGTCAATAAAGACTTTAGTTGTTAACGCACCTTGTTTTAATTGGAAGAAAATTCCACCTTGGTCTGCAGCATCTGGAGAACCATATGTTTTAGTTTGTCCTTTTAGAGCGTAAATTTCTGCAGGAATGAATTTTGTGAAAGTTGTATATTCATTTCTTTTTGTCTTAGCAAAATAAGCAGATTGATCAAAATTGAAATTTCCTGGAGCAGTGCTAACTAATTTCAAAATATTGAAATCATTTAATTGAAAGAAGTTTTGGCAGTCAGAGCCTGTACATTCGCCAAAATAACTTCCAATAATAATATTGTCTGGGCTTTCAGTAGTTTTCATGAAAATGATCGTTTTATTTGATTTTGGAATCAAAATAAAATCCGAAGGATATGTTGGAGTTGAAGATGTTGTTTCTCCAGATTGAGGCCCGCTTTCAAAATAATTGATTACAATTTCACAGTTATTTTGAACCACTGATGTCATTTTTATAGAATAACCGCTTGTTGATTTAACGCCTGCAAAAATACCAATTAACATGTTTTTGCTGAAATCAATAGTAGGATCTGTAGCTACAGGGCAAGTATTTTCGTGTTTAGTAAAAAGAGTAGTCATTTGTTCTTCGCTTGTCACCACAGCAGCAACAGGATTATTAGGCAATGTTTTAACTGCGTAATTGCATAAAAGTGGATAACCTGCAAACGGCACTTCTGTATTTGTGCCACAATCCATATTTATATCATCATTTCCAAGCGAACACCCGCTTAATCCAAAAGCTATAAACAAGCTCAACATTAATTTTTTCATTATATTATTTTAATAGGTTATATACTGTAGATGGCTGAGGTTTAAAATGGTTGCGTGGAAAATATTTTTTTCTTCATTTTTTTTAAAATGTTTGTTTAATTTAGAATGCGCACGAATTAGTGAAATTTTAATTTTAAAAAATCAGAACTACGTATTATTGCGTACTTTTACTTAAAAAAAACTTAGTTATGTTTGACTTTCTCCCAATTTTACTGGCTTTTATTGTTGCATTGTTCTTAGGCATTTACTTAGGAAAGCAATTGACGACGGCTAAATCGCAAACCGAAAAAGTAAGTTTGGAAGAAAAATTAAATGCAACCGCAAATCAGCTCCAGTTGCAAAAAGAACAATTTGAAGTCGAAAGAAATAATTTTCAGAAACAGGTTCAATTGATTAATTCTGAAAAAGAAAATATCAGAACGGAGAAAGATAGTCTGGCGATTCAGCTTTCAAAAAAAGAAGTTGATTTTGAAAATTTGTGGGAACGTCACAAAGAACAGAAAATTGAAATAACCGAACTTCAAGAAAAATTCACCAAAGAATTTGAAAATTTGGCCAATAAAATCCTCGAAGAAAAGTCGGCTAAATTTACCGAACAGAACAGCGAAAACATGAAAAGTATTTTGTTGCCTCTGCAAGATAAAATTCAGGGATTTGAGAAAAAGGTCGAACAAACGCATAAAGAAAGCATCGATTATCATGCAGCTTTGCGCCAACAGATTATTGGGTTAAGCGAAATGAATGCGCAAATGAGCAAGGAAACGCTGAATTTGACCAAAGCTTTAAAAGGCGATACAAAAATGCAAGGAAATTGGGGTGAGCTAGTTTTAGAACGTGTTTTAGAAAAATCAGGTTTAGAAAAAGGAAGGGAATATGAAGTCCAGCAAAGTTTTACCAATACCGAAGGAACTCGAGTTTTGCCCGATGTTGTAATCAATCTGCCTGATGGGAAAAAGATGATTGTCGATTCAAAAGTTTCATTGGTGGCTTATGAAAAATGGATCAATGAAGAATCTGAAATATTGAAAATCGATTTTCTGAAAGAACACGTAAATTCTATAAAAAGACACGTAGAACAGCTCGGAAATAAAAATTATCACGATTTGTACCAAATGGAAAGCCCAGATTTTGTGTTGCTTTTTATCCCGATTGAACCGGCTTTTGCCATTGCTCTAAACGAAGATTCGACTTTATATAATAGAGCTTTCGACAAAAATATTGTGATTGTTACTCCAAGTACTTTATTAGCTACTTTGCGCACAATCGATAGTATGTGGACCAACCAAAAACAACAGGAAAATGCTTTTGAGATTGCAAGACAAGCTGGAGCGCTTTATGATAAATTTGAAGGTTTTGTGACAGATTTGGTTCGTATAGGGAATAAAATCAAAGACACCAAAACTGAATATGAAAGCGCAATGAATAAATTAGTCGACGGAAAAGGAAATCTTATTTCGAGTGTCGAAAAACTTAAAAAAATGGGAGCAAAGGCAAAGAAATCGCTTCCAGAAAATATTATTGCAAGAGCTTCAAATGAAGATGAAAATCAATTTTTAAATTAAAAAATATTTAAACACATAGAAACATAGGTTTAGTTTGTCTTTAAAAGAACAAAAAAAACTTGTTTCTCACACATAGAAAGCTATGTGAATTTATGCAAGCGAAACGCCTTTTTTAAGGTTCCAATGAGCTATGATTCTATGTGTTTAAAAAAATCAAAACAAACTTACCAAATAACAAAAACATGACTACAGATTTTAAACCCGTTTCTTCATCAAAAATTAGCATATCAGAATTAATGCTGCCATCGCATACCAACTTTAGCGGTAAAATTCATGGAGGATATATTTTGCAATTGCTGGATCAGATTGCTTTTGCATCGGCATCAAAATTTTGCGGAAATTATTGTGTAACTGCTTCAGTAGATACAGTAAACTTTTTGAAACCTATTGAAGTTGGTGAATTAGTTACAATGAAAGCCTCCGTAAATTATGTGGGAAGAAGTTCAATGGTCGTTGGTATTCGTGTAGAGGCAGAACATATTCAAACTGGAGTTGTAAAACATTGCAATTCATCTTATTTTACAATGGTTGCCAAAGATAAAGATGGAAAAAGTGTTCAGGTTCCGGGGTTAATTTTGTCGAATCTTGATGAGGTACGCCGCTTTAGAAAAGCTATCAAGCACATCGAAATCAAAAAAGAAATCGAAGAACACGAAAAAATCGCCAATATAAGTTCGATTGAAGATTTGGCAAGTCTTGAGAAATACAATGTGCTTTTAGAAATTAGTTAGATTTTTTGAATATACAAAGTGTAGTCCCTACGGGACATTTCTTCTTTGGGATAATTTTATTTTCTACCGATATTTAATTCCTAACGGAATATCTCGTAGAGATTATATATTGGTAGAAATATAATAGAACACATTTTTTTGTCCCGTAGGGACTTCACAATTCACAATTCATAATTCAAAACCCCGATTTTTACACCTAAAATATTCACAAATTTTTAGGAGTAGTTCAAGAACTTTGTACTGAGAAATTTCGTAACTTTAAGTATGAATTATTAGTTTATGGAATATTTCACGGAGTACTGCCATTCTGTTTTTTTAGTCATTATCTTAAGTTTTGATTGTTCTCTTCTTAAAATAAAAAAATCGAATGACATAATTGTTTAATGCTGACGATTATGAAAAGAACTACTTTATTAATTTTACTTTTTACTGCATTTTCTCTGTTTGCTCAAGAAAAATTTAAAACCCATACAGCGGTTGTAAATTTTGAAGCTTCGGTTCCTTTTTTTGAAGAAGTAAAAGCGGTAAATAAACTCGGAACGCTTGTTCTTGAACCTGAAAGCAGTACGCTCATTTGTACTGTTGTAATCAAAGATTTTCGATTTAAAATGGATTTGATGCAAGAGCATTTTAATGATAATTATATCGAAAGCCATCGCTATCCTAAAGCTGTTTTTAAAGGCAAAATCGAAAAATTTGATTTGAAAAATATCGACGAAACCGAAAAAGAATATGATATTAAGGGAAAATTATATCTGCATGGGAAATCAAAAATGATAGCTGTAAAAGCATTGATGAAAAGAGTTCCTGAAGGAATTCAGATTGTTTCGAGTTTTCCAATTTCAGTAGAAGATTTTAATATTGAAATTCCTTATGTCGTGGCAAACAAAATATCAAAAACAGTCAATACCGATTTAGCGGGAATCATGAAATAATAAATGACTCAGATTTCACAAATTCTTTAGACTTTAAATAAATGGGTAGCAGCATATCGGCCTCAAGAATGTATAAAATCTGAGTCGTTTTTAATGCAAACAACTTAAGAGTGTTTTTTCTAAATCAGTAAATTGAAATTCAAATCCTGTTTTTTGGATTTTTTGAGATGAAACGCGTTGTCCTTTCAAAACGGCTTTGCTCATTTCTCCAAGAGTTAATTTTAGGATAAAAGCGGGAACTTTCGGCAACCAGATTGAATAGCCTAAAATTGTAGCCAATGTTTTTGAAAATCCGGAGTTTGTAGTATTGTCTGTAATACAGGCATTGTACGCGCCATGCATATGTTCGTCTGTAATTGCTTTGAGATAAATTTCGGATAAGTCATCAATATGAATCCAAGGCAAATATTGTTTTCCTGTTCCTAAAACGGCTCCAAAACCTGCTTTAAAGCTCGGAACAACTTTTTTCAGAAAACCTTCGTCTTTTCCAAAAACAATTCCGGTTCGCACTTTTACAGTCCGAATTCCTAATGTATTTATTTTGTCTACTCGACTTTCCCATTCTTGGCAAGTTCTTCCCAAAAAATCGTTTGCCGGAGGTGTTTCTTCAATGCAAATTTTATGGCTGGTAATTGCACCATAAATCCCAACTGCAGATGCCGAAATAAAGCCGTTCAAGGTTTTGTTGTTTTCTTCTAGAATTGAGAAAATAAGTTCAATAGGTTTTGTACGACTTTCTAAAATTGCTTTTTTGCGCTTTTTTGTCCATCTTTTTTCCACAATTCCTTCGCCGGCAAGATGCACAATATAATCTGCGTTTAAAACGGCTTCTTTTTCAATGAAATTCTTTTTCAAATCCCATTTGTAATACGTTATTGAAGATGTGTTTTTTTGTTCCGTTCGGCTCAAAACAGACACCGAAAAGCCATTGTCGATAAGAACATCCGTCAGATGTTTACCAACAAATCCACTTCCGCCGGTCAGTAAAATATTTTGAGCCATAAGAGTTTATAATATATTTAACAGTGCATATTGTTTAAGGATTAGTAAAGGTACTTAAACAATGCTTACCTTTAAGGCAAATTCTAAATTTTAATAAAATGGCGACTAAAAAAAAGGTAATTACCAAGGATGATATCGTTTCAATATACATGAATGAAATTTTAGAAAAAGGCCAAAAACCAAAATCAGTTTATCATTTTGCGAAAGAAAATGATTTTACAGAAGCTGAGTTTTATGCTTTTTTTGGAACATTAGAAGGTTTAGAAAAAGAAATATTCCGACTGTTTTTTGAAAACACAGTCAATCTGCTTCACAAAAATGAAGAATATCAGCAATATGATATGAAGAATAAAATGTTGAGTTTCTACTATACTTTTTTCGAGATTTTGACTGCCAACAGAAGTTATGTTCTCCAATCACTTAAAATCGATAGAAATCCGCTTAAAAATTTAGTACAGTTGACTTCGCTCAGAAATAGTTTCAAAGAATATGTTTCTGAAATACTGACCGATGATTATAGATTAGAACAGGAAAAACTTCAAAAATTTCAGGAAAGCGCTATTCAGGAATCGGCATGGTTGCAATTAATGCTTACCATAAAATTCTGGATGGATGATGAATCTGCTGCTTTTGAGAAAACCGATATTTTTATCGAAAAATCGGTTAACGCTTCATTCGAATTAATGAATGTCGCGCCAATGAATCATTTGATAGATCTTGGGAAATTTCTGTTCAAAGAAAAAATCTACAGCAAACAATGAAAACAATCGATTATATTCCAACTTCAAAAATAGAAAGAGCAGGAAAACTGGTTCAAACCGGAGCTAAAATCGGGGTAAACTATGTAAAGCATTATGCCGAAAAAATAGTGAATCCAGATTTGACCCGAGATAAATTAAATGAAAATAATGCCGAAGATATTTATGACGGACTAAAAAGCTTAAAAGGAAGCGCCTTGAAAGTCGCCCAAATGTTAAGTATGGATAAGAATTTCCTGCCTCAGGCGTATGTGGAGAAATTTTCGCTTTCGCAATTTTCTGTTCCACCACTTTCTGCACCTTTGGTTTTAAAAACTTTCAAAAGCAATTTCGGAAAAACGCCTTATGAAATTTTTGACGAATTCAATCCGAATTCTGTGAATGCGGCGAGTATCGGGCAAGTGCATTTGGCAAAGAAAAATGATAAAAAACTGGCCGTTAAAATTCAGTATCCAGGTGTTGCAAACAGTATTTCTTCAGATTTGGCTTTGGTTAAACCAATTGCCATCAGAATGTTTAATCTTCAAGGAAAAGATTCTGATAAATATTTTAAAGAAGTAGAAGACAAACTGATTGAAGAAACTAACTATTTATTGGAATTAAAACAAAGCCAAGAGGTTGTTGATGCCTGCAGTAAAATAGAAAACATCATTTTTCCGAATTATTATCCAGAGTTTTCGTCAGAGAAAATTATCACAATGGATTGGATGACAGGAATTCATCTTTCTGAGTTTACAGCAAAAAATATAGATCAAGAAGTTGGTGATAAAATAGGGCAGGCGCTTTGGGATTTTTATATGTATCAAATTCATGTTTTGCGAAAAGTGCACGCAGATCCGCATCCTGGAAATTTTTTGGTCGATGATCAAAACCACTTGATCGCCTTGGATTTTGGTTGTATGAAACAAATTCCAAATGATTTCTATACGCCATATTTTGAGTTGATCAATAAAAATGTGATTACTGATGAAAAGCTTTTCAATAAAAAACTGTTCGAATTAGAAATTCTTCGTGAAGATGATTCACCAGCAGAAATTGAATATTTTACTGAAATGTTTCACGATTTATTGTCGCTTTTCACGAGACCTTTTCAAAACGAAACTTTCGATTTTGCCGATGAAACATTCTTCAATTCAATTGCTGCATTAGGAAAACGTTTTTCAGAAGACACAAACTTGAAAAAAATGAACGGAAATAGAGGTTCTAAGCACTTTATTTATATGAATCGTACTTTCTTCGGACTTTATAATTTAATGTTTGATTTGAAAGCGAAAATTGTGGTGGAGAATTATTTGAAATATTAGAAATTGTTTTTTTGTTTCAGGCTTAAAGTTTCAAGTTGGCTTAACTTTATGTATAGAACTTTGTCAAAGTTTTAAACTTTGACAAAGTTTTTTTTGTTTAGTTTGTCATCTCGACGAAGGAGAGATCACACTAGAAACTCGATACAGAATGTCGCCAATCTTTGGAGATTTGCGAGTGTGATCTCTCCTTCGTCGAGATGACAAGATTGCGGATAAACGTCCAACAAAAACCTGAAACCTGAAACCTGAAACCTGAAACTTGAAACTTGAAACTTGAAACAAAAGAAACCTATTTCAAAATCCCCGCCTTATAAGTCGCAATCGCGCGATCTCTTGCAAAAGCATGATCAATCATCGGTTCGTTATAACCCAAATCAAACTCAGGAATCCATTTTTTTATATATTCTCCTTTTTCGTCAAACTTTTTTTGTTGAATTTCGGGATTGAAAACTCTGAAATATGGAGCTGCGTCGCAACCTGTTCCTGCCGCCCATTGCCAATTTCCTACGTTTGATGCCAATTCAAAATCCAAAAGTTTTTCGGCAAAATACGCTTCGCCCCATTGCCAGTTAATTAGTAAATGTTTGCATAAAAAACTTGCCACAACCATTCGGACACGATTGTGCATATAACCAGTTTCATTGAGCTGACGCATTCCGGCATCGACCATCGGATAGCCAGTTGTTCCGGAACACCAGCGTTTGAAATCTTCTTCGTTATTGCGCCATTGAATTCCGTCATAATTAGATTTGAAGTTGTGGTTGACACAATTCGGGAAGCTAAATAGAATTTGAATGAAGAATTCTCTCCAAATCAATTCGCTCAAAAAAGTTTGATTTTTTCGGTTTGCCCAATTCACTAATTTCCTAATGCTCACAGTTCCAAAACGCAAATGTGGCGAAAGATAGGATGTGCTGTCTAAAGCAGGAAAATCTCGAGTTTCTTTATAATTTGAAATCTGAGATAAATTATGTGGAAGTACTTTTATAGCGCTTCTTTCAAAACCAATTTCTGATAATTCAGGAAATTTGAAATTGTTTTTTGCAAAATTGGAATGTAATGAAATCGAATCATATTCAGGAGCTGTTCCTAGAAAATGATACTTTTCAAGCCATTTGTTTTTGTACGGAGTATAAACAGTATAAGGAAGTCCATCAGTTTTTGTAATTTCTTTTTCTTCGAAAATAACATGATCTTTAAAAGAGAAAGATTCGATATTATTTTCTCTTAAAAGAGAAGAAATTGCAGTGTCACGTTTGATGGCAAATGGTTCGTAATCTTTGTTGAAGAAAACGTTTTGGACATCAAATTCTTCAATAAGAGATTTCCAAACGTCAGTAGTTTTTCCTTTTTTGATTAAAATTGAAGATTCAAAAGAATTTAATTCTGAGTTTATTTTTTGAAGCGAATCGTATATGAAACTTACTCTCGCGTCATTTTTTGGAAGATGGTCTAAAATGTCATCATCAAAAATAAAAAGAGGCACAACAGGAAAATCAGATTGCAAAGCGTGAAATAATCCAGTGTTGTCTTCTAATCGCAAATCGCGTCTGAACCAGAAAAGGGAAACTTTTTGTTTTGTCATTTGTTTAATTTTCGCTTAAGGAATTATTTTTTTAACACATAGAAACATAGATTTTTTTTCTTATTTAAAAGTTTAAAAAAAAGAAACTAGTTTCTTAACACATAGTTTCGGGCGTATTTCTATGTTTATTGATGAAAGTGAAACGCCTTTTTTTGCATTATGAAACTATGTTTCTATGTGTTTAAATAAATATTAAAAACTTTTTTGTTTGCCATTAAGTTGCACAATTTGTGGCTGTGGTTTCGAATTAAACAATTCTTCAATTTTGTTGTGTCTGAAATCGAAAATAGTTTTTAGTTTGTTTTTTACAATTAATGTATTCATAAATCGGCCTAAAATTCCGAGTGGGAGAGCATAATGAACAATATCTGTCATTTTTGTTCGGCCATCTTTTGTGGGCTCAAAAAAATGTTTGTGATGCCATAATTTATAGGGACCGAAACGCTGAATGTCGATGAAATATTCATTTTCCTTGCAAGCTGTAATTTCGGTAACCCATGAAATTTTGATTCCGAATAGCGGTTTTAATGTATAGGTTATGATTTGGCCGTGATACATTCGCTTGTCATCGAAATCTTGGATTTCAAAACTCATATTATCGAGCGTTATGGTTTGGAGGTTTTTTGGGCTGGAGAAAAAATCCCAGCAATCCTCAACGCTTGAATTTACATACTGAACGGTTTCTATTTTGTATAATTTCATTTTCTCGTTGAATCAGTTGTTACAAATTAAAAGCTACATTTTATAATATTTAAATGGTACAAACAACATTCCGAAACATTCTCCTTTTTCCTTATTTAAGTGTTTATGATGTATTTTATGTGCTTTTCTAAGTCCGATCAGGTATTTGTTTTTCGTGTTTTTGAACCATTTAAAACGCTGGTGAATGAGAACATCGTGAATCAAGAAATAGCATGCGCCGTAAAGTGTGATTCCGCATGCTATAAAAAACAGATAATTGAACCCGCCCTGAACACCAAAGTAAAACAAGACAATACTCGGAATCGCAAAAATGACAAAGAAAATGTCGTTGCGCTCAAAAGTATGCTCATATTTTGGCTGATGATGATCTGCGTGAAAATACCACATAAAACCGTGCATTACATACTTGTGCGTAAGCCAGGTAACACATTCCATGAACAGAAAAACGCCTAAAAAGATTAAAAAAGAAATCATTTTATAAATGTTGTTATTAAAATTATGACTTTATTTTGTTTGAGTTTAGCTTTAAGTTGTAAAAGATTAACTCTAAAGATTTTTTTTTGCACAATCTTGTCATTTCGACCAAAGGGAGAAATCGCACGCGGGATTCGACAAAGATTGGCGACATTCTGTACAGAGTTTCTTGTGTGATTTCTCCCTTTGGTCGAAATGACAAAATACTAGACGAGCTTCAGCTTATACGTCACAAACGACTGCGCCAAAAGTCCCGCTTTTGTATAATTTGAAACCCTAATTCTAGAATTTCCAATTTCGTGATACGGTGTGTTTTTTAGTTTTTTGAGCAGTTTTTTGTAATAAACATAAGCCGTATAAACACCAAATTTTGCTTCTAGCGGTAATTTTACAATTCCTTGATAAGCTATTCGAAAATCTTCCTCGATTTCTTTTATGATTTGCACTTTTGAATCTTCATTGAAATTATTGAGATTGATTCCCGGAAAATAAGTTCGGTTTAAAATAAGGTTGTCGTCTCTTAAATCTCTCAAGAAATTCACCTTTTGAAAAGCCGACCCTAATCGCATCGCTTCGTGTTTTAGTTGTTCGTATTTGTGTTCTTTTCCCGCAACAAAAACTTTCAAGCACATTAAACCAACAACATCAGCAGAGCCATAAATATAGTCTGCATACTCGGTTTGAGTGTTGTAAGTTGATTTTATAAGATCAAGTTTCATGCTTTTTAAAAATGCCTGAACTAGATCATCGGTAATATTATATTCTTTAACTGTATGCTGAAAAGAATTCAAAATAGGATTCAGGCTTATGCCTAATTGCATTGCTTTGTAATATTCTTTTTCGAAATCTTCTATCAGATATTCTTTTTCATAATCGTGAAATGAATCTACGATTTCGTCAGCAAAACGCACGAATCCGTAAATGCTGTAAATCGCATCGCGAATACTTGGCGACAGCATTTTTACGGCCAATGAAAATGAGGAACTGTAATTTTGCGTAACGAGTTTACTGCATTTGAAAGAAACGGCGTCGAATAGTGATTTCATTTTTTTAAGATCTAAAAGATTTTTGAATTAACTCAGCAACCAATTTTCCTGAAATTAAAGCAGGCGGAACCCCTGGGCCAGGAACTGTCAATTGTCCTGTAAAATATAAATTACGTACTTTTTTGCTTTTTAGTTTTGGCCTTAAAAAAGCAGTTTGCAATAGCGTATTAGCCATTCCATACGCATTTCCTTTGTAGGCATTGTAATTTGTTACAAAATCATTTTTGCAGAATGATTTCTTAAATATAATGTTGTTTCGAATGCTCTGTTGTGTAAGTGCTTCAAAGCGCGAAATTATTTTTTCAAAATGTTCTTCTCGAAGTGCTTCGTTATCTTCAATTCCGGGTGCCAAGGGAATTAAGAAAAATCCAGATTCCATTCCGTTTGGCGCGGCAGTTAAATCTGTTTTTGATGGAAAATTGGCATAAAACAAAGGTTCATTTGGCCATTTAGGCTCATCATAAATGTCTTTTGCATGTTTGTCGAAATCGACATCAAAGAATAAAGCATGATGCGAAATATTCTCTATTTTTTTGTCGAAACCAATAAAAAATAAAAGCGAAGAGGGTGCAAAAACTCTGCTTTGCCAATATTTTTCAGAATATGCACGATGTTCTTTTTCAAGCAAAGTTTCGGTATGCTGATAATCGGCGCCACTTAAAATGATGTCTGCTTTTATGATCTCGCCATTGATTACAATTCCGGTTGCGGTTTTGTTTTCAACGATAATTTTTTCAACTGGCGAATCGGTTTTGATTGTAACTCCCAGTTCTATAGCCAATTTTTCGATTCCACGCACCACATCAAACATTCCTGTTTTTGGATGCCAAGTTCCTAAACCGAAATCGGCATAATTCATGAAATTGTAAAATGAAGGCGTTTTGTTGGGTTTTGCTCCAAGAAATAAAACCGGAAATTCTAGAATCTGAATTAATTTTTCATTTTTAAATTTCTTTCGGATATCTTGACTCACATTGCTTAAAAACTGATTTAGTTTTAATGCGGTTTTTGGCGTAATTAATTCTAAAGGAGAAATTCCGGGACGATAAACCAAATCTTTAATCGCAATATCATAATTGCTTTTTGCTTGGTCTATAAAATTTTGAAGTTTGGTAGCACTTCCTTTTTCAATTGTTTCAAAAGTGGTTTTGATTTCTTCCAAATTATCACAAATTGTGATAAAATCATTTGTCCCAAAATAAACCCTGTAAGCTGGATTTAATTTTATTAGTTCATAATAATCAGAAGTCTGTTTGTTGAAATCCTGAAAAAAACGTTCAAAAACATCGGGCATCCAATACCAACTTGGTCCCATATCAAAAGTAAAACCGTCTTTTTTGAATTGACGAGCACGTCCGCCGATCGTTGGATTTTTTTCATAAATAGTAACCTTGTTCCCTTGTTTTGCCAAGTAACAAGAAGCGGCTAATGAAGAAAAGCCAGAACCTAATATGATGATCGTTTTTGTCATTTGTTTAACAAATATACAAAAACTTTAAACAAAATTATTGCATTTCTTCTATAGTTTCTTCCATTGAATCAAAAATACGAATACGCTCAGGGAGATTAGATTGGTCAATATGTTCAACCATACTTCCCATAAGCCAGATTTCGTTGTTTTTTAGAAGCAACTTCTGTCCCATAGATTTCACATATTGATTGATAACCGTTCTGTCTGGCTGTACTGTCATAAAGGAAACAAAAGTGATGTTTTCAAAATGGCGCGTAAGATCCTGTAGGTTTTCAATCGGCATGCTTTCGCCTAGATAAATGGTTTTGTATCCTCTTGACAAAATTTCGTATTGCAGATATAGTAAACCAATTTGGTGAATTTCATTCAATGGTAATGAAAGAACAAAAATTCGATCCGTTTTGGTTGGTTTTAATATTTGAAGGCTTTCGGTATAAATTAAAATCTTTTGCTTGATCAAATGACTCATAAAATGCTCATTTGCCGGCGTAATAGTTTCAGATTGCCATAATAATCCTAATTCCTTCAACAATGGAAGAAAATGTTCTTTGAAAACTTCTTTAAAGCTTTTTTCTGAAATAAGCCAATCGAAAGTATTGAAGAACAATTCTTGGTCAAAATTCATCATCGCCATTTTAAATGACGTGATCGCATAGTTTTGCGAATTTTTCTTAGAAATGATTTCGCGCACTAGTTGCGGGATTTTGTCCTCAGGATAAGTAGCAATTTTAGATATTTTATACCCATATTCATGCAGTAAAGTAATATTTAAAAGCTTCTGTAAATTTTGCAAATTGTATAGCCTGATATTGGTATCAGTTCGCATTGGTTCAAGAATATTATATCTTTTTTCCCAAATACGAATAGTATGCGCTTTAATTCCAGATAAGTTTTCAAGATCTTTTATGCTGAAAACTGTTTTTATATTGTTTACCATTTTGAATTGTTGAATAAACAAAAATAAAATAAAATCTGAAAAAACCTTTAAAACTTTATCAAAATGATCGATATTTAAGAGTTTGTAGTAACATACTGATTTAATTGGGTTAAAAGAGGCTTTTTTTCTGTACGATTTTACTTTTTTAACAGATAATTCGCAACTATTTAGAGTCAATCTAAGATGGTTTTTTGCGAAATCTATAGAAAAACAAACAGCCTGTAGATAAATTTCTACAGGCTGATTTTTATTTTATGCTTCAATTATTTGCAAAAAGTGGCTTTGTTTTTTATAGCGCTTTGGCTTCCTAATTCAACTGCTTTCGAAAAATCTTTGCAGGCATTTTTCTTGTCGCCAATTTTATTATAAGCCAAGCCTCTCAAATTGTAGGCTATATAATCTTTTGGGTTTAGGCCTAATGATGAAGTACAGTCGGCAATTGCTTCGTTATAGTTCATCAATTTGTAATTTACATTTGCTCTTCCTGTAAAAGCATCGGCGTTCATACTGTCTAATTCGATGGTTTTGCTAAAGTCTGCTAATGCTCCTTTTAAGTCATTAAGCTTTAGTTTTGCTACACCACGGTTTTGGTAAGCTTCAACAAATTTAGAGTTCATGCTGATAGCTTTGGTGTAATCAGCGATGGCGCCTTTTGTGTTTCCTGCTTCGGCTTTTTTCATGGCTTTGTCAAAGTAAGCCGTTGCAGATTGTGCCCACGAAGAGCAAGTAATCATAATAAATGATACTAAAAGTAGGTTTTTCATAAACTAATTTGGGATTAGTGATTAATTATTTCCAAACGAATTTAATGAAGTTTTGTTTTGTAAGAGAATTTCTTTTGTGAAATAAATGTAAACCTGTTGTGTGTAATTAATTCAAACACATAGAAACATAGATTTAGGATGCTTAAAAAAGGCGTTTCACTTGTTTTAAACAAACATAGTTGGCTATGTGTTAGAAACAGGTTTCTTTTTAAGCTCTTTTCAGAAATAAAATCTATGTTTCTATGTGTTGAATAAAAAAAATATAACCAATGCTTTAATTAAATTTTCAAAAAGCCACGAAAACCTCTCGCAGCATAATAAGATTCTGCGCCATTATGATACAGAAAAACCCTGCCATAACGGAAATCGCAAAATACTGCGCCGCCAAGTTTTCGAACGTCTTCTGGCGTTGCAATCCAGCTTGAAGTCTTGGTGTCAAAATTTCCAAGTTCTTGTAATTGTCTGTATTGTTCTTCGCTCAAAAGCTCGATTCCCATTTCTTCGGCCATATCAATGGCGCTGTTTTTTGGCTTGTGTTCTTTTCTTGAATCCAAAGCTTTTCTGTCGTAGCAAAGACTTCTTCGCGATTTCGGACTTTCGGCAACGCAATCGAAAAAAACATATTCGTCTGAATTTTTGTCGTAGCCCACAACATCTGGTTCGCCTTCCGTTTTTTCCATTTGCAAAAGCGACCAAAGTTTTTCGGGATTAGCAATAAGTTTTGCTTCTACTTTTGGCCATTCAATATCCTTGTGTCTGTTTCTGTTTTTTTCAAAGCGAATTTTCAAGATACTTATGAGCTGTTCTTGTTCTTCTTGCGAAATCGTATTTTTCATGATGTGGTTTTTTGATTTTTACTTTTGTCGGCGAACCATTTCGTTGATCCAAATTGGGGCAAAAGGAGAAGTGCAACCTTTTGAAGTTGGATAATCTCGATAAATGCCCAATTTTTCTCCAATGGCTAATGCGCGCGCTCGGTATTCGGGAAATTTAATCCCGATTTGTGCCAAAGTGCTGTTCATCGTCCATTGTACTTCTGGCGCGGCGGTTGGCATTTCGTTTTCAATTCTGTCGAGCAAAGCCGGCAAATCCAGAATATCTGGATTTCGGGCAACGCATCCGCTAGTCAGGCTCCATCCCGCACGCCCGTGCATTACATCGGTCGAATGCATCCAGGCTTGTCGCAAAGTTTCGCGATCTGAATACTCTTTTATGATATAAGAATAAAACCAATCGGCAATATGAACGAATTTTTCCGAAGAAACCATTTTGGCAATTTGTTCTTTCGAAAGTTTTTCTGGTTCAATAATTAGAATGGCTAAAAAACGTGCGTCAGCATTTCCAGTTTCCCAAAGCTCTAAAGCCAATTCATGATTGGTTTTGATTTTTTTTGCCAATGCTCGAATATCGCCCATTTTTACGCCAAATTGATTTTCGCTGGCGCCTCGTTTTTTATTTTGAGCAAATACTTTTGGATCGCCAATAGCTTTGAGTTTTTCTAAAATATCGTTTGCTGTCATCTTAATTTAGGTTTTAATGAAAAGGAAAATTAGTCATTTAAGCCTTTTCCGTCAAGAATATTCTGGCGGTGTTTTTCAACTCTGGCTTCTCTTGTTTTGGCTTGTTTTGGTTGAGAAAAGTGTAGTAAATATGCTCTTTGTCTGCCTGGAGTCAAGGCTTCAAAAGCTTTTTTCAAGTCTGGGTTTTCGTCTAATTTCTTTTGAAATTCATCTGAAACAGGAAAATCTGAAGTTTTTTTCAAGATGACTTTTAAACCTGCTTTTTCAATTTCAATTGCTTCGTAGATGTAAGCTTTTAAAATAGGCTTCAAATCGATAATCTCCTGCAGATTTGTAAAACGTATGTGACGAGCCGCTTGCACATTTTCAGATTGCTGAATCAAAATTCCGTCAGTGTCATTTAACAATGCGCCTTTGAAGAATAAAAAAGCGCAATACTCCTTAAAAGCATGAATTAAAACAACATTGCTATCTCGGTACATATAACAAGGATTTCCCCATTTTAATTCTTCGGTAAGTTGGCATTCAAGAGCAATGGTTCGCATTTGTTCCAGCTCTTCCTGCCATTTTGTGGCTTTGTCAAAGAAAAAATCAACTTTCGGATTCATTATTTATAAGTTTAAGCGTTAATGAGTTTTCGTTCCGCGGGTCTAAAATACCAAGAAATCACGGTGAGGATTAATAATAACGTTGGACCAAAGAAATCTTTTGCACCGTCATTTGCCGCAAAATGTGAAAATATCGCGCCAGACATGGCAAAGAAAAATCCGGCGTAAGCCCATTCTTTCAGTAACGGAAATTTTGGAGCTAACACGGTTAAAACGCCCAGTAATTTCCAAACTCCTAATAAAATTAGTAAATAAATTGGATAACCCAAATGCGACATTCTATCTGTTTCGTCTTTTGACTGAAGCAATTGTACAATTCCTGTCGCTGTCATTCCTAGTGCTAACCAAAGCGTAGCGACCCAATAGATAATTTTGTTTCTTTTTGTCATGATACATTTATTTTAGTTTGTTACAAATTTCTTCTAATCGATTGTGAGCCATATTTAGGCCTTGCTTAAATGGTAATTGTAGCATTTGATCCCTCAAATCTGTTGATTTGTAAACAATCTGCATAGTGAGTTTGCTTTTGGAATCGGTTACTTTTTCAAATTCTAAAAATTCCAGCTGAACGGCAAAAGGTGAGTTTTCCATTTCAAATGTTCTCGTGATTTTTTCATTTGGAACAAATTCATGAATAACGCCATTCATTTGAACAACAACATTTCCTTTTGCATCGCTGGTTTCAAATTGATAACTGCCATGTTTTTTGCTTTCAAGTTTTAGCACTTTGGTTCCCATCCATTGCGCTACAATTTCAGGTTCTATATAAGCCTTGAAAAGCAATTCGACTGGCAAATCAAAATCACGCGTAATTACGAGTTCTTGTTTATCATCTTGAGCATTTATTTTCGTTTTTAATTCCATAACGGTTAATTTTCAGGTTTGTAGTTTTTCATTATATCTTCAAGTTTGTTGAATCTTTCGTCCCACATTTGGCGAAACGGTTCTATAAAATCGGCTATTTCTCTCATTTTTTTTGCATTAATTGTATAATGAACTTCGCGTCCGTTTTGTGTTTGCTGCAATAATTCGCATTCCGTCAGAATTTTTAAATGTTTTGAAACTGTTGGGCGCGCAGTGTCAAAGTTGGAGGCTATTGCACCAGCAGTCATAGAATGTGAAGTCACCAAAAGTAATATAGCTCTTCGTGTAGGATCGGCTATTGCCTGAAATACATCTCTTCTTAAATTCATAATATGAAGTTATTTGGCTACAAATTTATATGAAGTCATTTGGCTACGCAAATTTTTTAACAACTTTTTTTGTAATTATTTGATTGTCTGAGTGTTTTCAAGGGGGTGGAAGATTTTTGCTTTTCAGAAAAATTAATAAAAGAGAAATAATTGCTTTTGAAAAATTATTTCTGTTGTGTTTGTTTTAATTTTAAAGAAAATTAGAAAGTCAAATGCTACTTTGAAAAAAGTGCCGATTAATAAGTTTAGATATGAAAAAAATTCTAGTATTGTTTTTATTGAATGTTTCGATTGGAGTTTTCGCACAAGCGGCAAAAGATTCTGAATTGTTTTTGGCACTAAAGAAACACGACAGCATTTTCTTTGAAAAGAGTTTTAATCAATGCGATATTGCTTTTCTGGAAAAAGCGATTCATCCTGATTTGGTTTTTTATCACGATCAGGGTGGCATTCAGAATAAAAAGATTTTTTTAGAAAATGTCAAAAAGAATATCTGCGGGAAGGGTCCTCAAAAGCCAATCAGGAAAGTAAAACCAGAAAGTTTGGAAGTTTATCCGCTTTATAGCGAAGGAAAACTTTATGGAGTTGTCCAGACGGGAATACATGATTTTTATTTGAGAGAAGCAAATAAACCGGATGTTTTTACCAGTGAAGCCAAGTTTACTCATGTTTATCTTTTGATCAATAACCAATGGGTTTTGAAAGAGGTTTTGAGTTTTGATCACAAGAGTAAATAAGAGAGATATTTGCAATTGCCGTTATAGAAGATATTGTGGAGATATTATTTATTTCCAAACCGGGATTTTTATGAAACTGTCATTATACCATTTTATTTTTAAAGGTTCTTTAGCGTCTTTGATCGTTTCGTCGCTGACCTCTTTTCCTGTTCCATAATTTAATTGTGCAAACGCATTTTTATTGACATTGATGACTACAAGCAAACGGCTTCCTTTGTTTACTTGCTTGCTGATCAAATGTGTATTTGAGAAAGAAATCGTTTCTATTTCGTTTGTTTTTAATAAAGTTCTTTTGGTACTATCTTTCGCATAACTGGCACGGCCAATAAAATAAGATAAATGAAAATACTCTCCATTAGGCATTACTTCATAAAGCGTAACTCCTAAATCCATATCTTTTTTGTTGATGCGGGCTTTTATTTCTCCTAAAAAAGAACCGTTTATCAAGATTGGATTTTTTAAAGGTTCACTTATAAAAGCGCAACCACTTGTCGTGTCGATTTCTTTTCTAATTATAGGATCGGGATAATATTCATTGTTGAATGTTTGTCTGTCGGCAAAATCTACTTCTTGGTAAAGCCATTTTTTTTGACTTGGTTTTTTGTTTTCCAAAGCATAAAACTGGCCTGACTTTTTATCGGTTAAATACAGTTTAAGAAAACTGTTGTGCATTTTATCAAGCGAGGACGTACTTCGCCATTCGTTTGTTCCCATGACTTGATAGTTGATTTTATCTTTCAGTATTTCCGGTTTAGTACCATTTTTTAAAATATAATCGAACCATTCGTAGGTTGTTTTTTTAATATTAAATAATGCAGTTGGATCAACAGTATAACCATATAGATTTTTTTCACCGCCCATTTGAGTCCCGAAATGCCCGTACGGACCAATAACCAAATAAATAGGCGCTTTTGGATTATACTTTTGAAGTTCTCTTAAATAATATAAACTAGAATTTTGAGAGTCGTTATAATATCCGTCAAAAGCTAATACCGGAATGTTTATTTGAGCAAAATCTTTTTCAAAAGGAGCCATTTTTTGCCAATATTCATCAAATGAAGGATGCGTAATCCAGCGATGGAATAACTTGTTAGGATGATCGTCTATGCTGTCCAGTTTTTTATAGGCAACACCTGTTTCCCACCATTTGAACATCATTTTTCTGAAACGTTGTCGGTCATTTCCAGCAATAGTGTCCAAAGATTTATTGTTGCCTACATAAAAAGACCATTCGTAATTGGGATTTATAAAAACATTATTTTCCATAGGAAGTCCCATTCCTGGTCTATTAGCAACAGCTGGAACTATAGTTTTGAGTGCGGGATGCATTTTTTTGCAAGCTGCCCATTGCGTGAAACCATTGTAGCTTCCGCCGTACATTCCGACACTTCCGTTGCACCATTTTTGTTTGCTGACCCAGTCAATAACATCATAGGTGTCATTGGCCTCGTGTTCGTAAGGAATGATTTCTTCAGGACTAAATCTTTTGCCTCTGCTGTAGGCCATAACGCCAATATAATCTTTGTCCGCGGCTTCTTTTAAAGATCTTAGATCTCGACCTTTGTCTCTGACGTAAATAGTAAATTGCAGAATAACAGGTTTTGGGGTGTGATTGCCTTTCTTTTGAACAACCATTGCAGATATAAGCGCACCATCTCGGGTTTTGATCATCACGCTATCCTGAATATCATAAGCGCTTTTAAAATCTTCTGATTTTGTAGCTTGCGTTTGTTGCGAAAATGCTTTTGCAAATACAAGAATTAAAAAAAATATGCTGTAAATAAATTTCATGGATTCATTTTTGTTTTGAAAGTTTAAAGCCCGTTGCTGTTTTTGAATTTAACCGATTGGCGATTGGAAGCTTCTAGTAATTCTCCTGTCTTAAGCTTAATTTGTAATCTTCCACCATCTATTCTGTGTACCTCTTGGATGTATTTTACATTAATGATTTCGGTTCTATTTATTCTGAAAAAAGTGTTTTTATCAAGCAGTTCTTCCCATTGTTTGAGCGAGCGTCTTTGTAAAGCTTTTTTGTCCCGAAAAAATAGTCGGGTGTAATTTTCTAGTGATTCGATTAAATAAATTTCGTCTGTGCGGATGAAGAATCTTTTTTCACCATCTTTAATAAAAATCTGTCGATCTTCTGATGCAATTGTTTCAGATTCTGATTTAATCGTATTTCTTATTTTTTCAATTGCTTTTGCAAAACGTTCTTCTCTTATGGGTTTCATTAAGTAGTCTAAAGCATTGACCTCAAATGCTTGTACGGCGTATTGATCATAAGCTGTGGTAAACAATATCTGTGGTACAATGTCTAAAGATTCTAATAAATCAAAACCGGATTTTTCTGGCATCTGAATATCTAGGAAAACTAAATCAGGTTGTTCAGATTCGATCAAACGTTTTGCGTCATCAGCATTTTCAGCTTCGGCGATAAGAACAAAGTCATCGTAAGGTTTTAAGGCTCTTTTTAATTCCTCTCGCGATAATCGCTCATCATCTACTATTATAACTTTTATCTTTTTCATTTTGATGGAATTAAAATGGTTGCCAAAACAGTTTCGTTTTCGGTCTCTTTAATTTCAAAAGAAGCATTTCCGCTGTATTGAAGTTGAAGTCTTTCTCTTAAATTATTCAATCCGATGCCTGAATTTTCACTATCGATATTTAGTCTTCCCGAATTCTGAACACTGATTTTTATGAAATTGTTTTCTATTTCGACTTTTAGATTTATAAATCCGCCAAATTTTCTTTTTTCAATTCCGTGTTTTATTGCATTTTCAACGAGCGACTGAATGCTCAAAGGCAAAATCAAATGTTCTGATACATCTGGATTAATTTCTATATTTATTTTTAGCCGTTCTTCAAATCGCATCTTTTCTAATTCGAGATAATCTTTGACAAGGCTGATTTCATGATTAACAGAAATGAATCGCACAAAATTATTGTTTAACGAATTTCGTAATAGCTCAGATAAAAGGTCAATTGCTCTTCTCGCTAGATCTGGATTTTCTATAATGAGGTATTTTATGTTATTCAAAGAATTAAAGAAAAAGTGCGGATTAAGTTGTGTGCTGAGGTTTTGTAATTGAGCTTCTTTTATAATAAGCGACAAGCGCGCATTTTCTTTTACCGTTTCTAGTTCGAGTCTTGAATAATGGTAAAGATGATAGGCTAAAAGCCATACAGACATCAGTCGGGTTCCGGTAATGAAAACCTGCAGTTGTGTCAATTTGAAAAAAGCAGAAAAAGAAAGCGTCATGCTTTTTAAGACGAGAAGGCGAATCAAATAAAGTTTGAGGACAATTGCGATCGTGTATAACACAGAAAGAACTAAAACACTTAGTATAATTCTTGGAATCAATTTTTTTAGATTGAGTTTGTGCCATCCTTTTCTGATTGCAAAATTTCGGTAAAGATGCGTCAATGTAATACCAATCGCGATATCGAAAATGAAATCTAGCAAACCCATTTCCCAAATGAAATATTCACTTAAAAAAAAGCCCGAAAATCCCCAGTACAAAGCGGCCGAAGTCCATCCGATAAGTTGTATTTTCCAGTAATTTGATACAGATATATTCATTTTAAAAGCAATGATTATTTTAATGCTTTAGTAAAGATATTTCTCTATTACAGATTGAACAAATAAAAGTAGAGGAACGGAAAATAATAAGTGATGAGTGTAGAATTTTACATTATTGGATAATGGAAAAATAAAATTGAGCTTAAATTGGGAATGGCTGATGGATGGAAATGAAAAGGGGGAGTCTGAATATGTTGAAATTGATTAGAAAAGATTTCACTGCTATTTGTTTGTAGTTTGTATTAATCGTACTGATTCTTTAGGCTAAATTTATCATTCAAATTATTTTCAGTCAAAAAATTATAACCAATATCAATGGTTTTGTCCTTGCATTTAAAATATCTTCCATCGGTATAGATTATTTCTTTTTTATCTTGATTGTTCCAGAATTCAATTTTGTATTTATTGTCAAAGTGGTATGCTGTTTCTTTGCCTTTAAATATTTCTGTTAAAAGATAAAAGCTATCTGCTTTTGTGAGTTCGCAAATTTGATTTCCTTTTTCGAATCTAAATCCCCACATCGGCAGTAATGATTTTTCGGCCTTTAATGGTGTGAGTTTTATTTGTTGATATAGATATCTAACGGGCGTGTAAGCCTATATTAATTCGGTTGGTGATACTCTTCCATAATCACTGATAGATTTTACTATTTTATTGTTTTTTATAAAAGTTATTGTCACTTCCTCGTCATCTGTCCATCTTCCGGCATAATTATCTTTAAGATTCATTATGTTGGCTTTTTTAAAACTGTTTTGAATTTTTTGAAATTCATTTTTTGAAATCTTAGATTTGAAAAGGCCATTTTGAGTATTGTAGTGTTGGCCATGGAAAATGATATTACCATTGTGGTCGATACTTATGTTTGCAATAGGGCAAGAACCGTAACAGCCAGAAGACGAAACTATGATTCTATCATAATTTTCATTTGGGTTTATTTTGTAGGTTGTTCTGGCATATTTTGAAAAAATACTGTCACTTTCTTCTATTGTTAAAGTGTCTCCAATAATCGAATGTATTTTTTGATTCTCCCAAGTTTTCGTTACTAAGTCAAAAATTTTTAAACTATCGCTTTCGATTTTATATTTAGTTTTTGTTCCTAAAAAATAGATTTTTCTGTCTTCTCTTTCTCGTGCATCATTTGTTTTAAAATAACCTGATTTGTTTTCGCATAAATTGTTTTCTGAAAAAATATACCCTGGTACATGATTGCCAAATGGAGAAGGAGGAGGAGTTGGAATTTTGCTATCGTTATTTTTTTTAGATTTTCTTTGATCTTGAGTTTTGATGTAAATCCATTCGCCTAAGAGATCTTTGGTTAATTTTAAGTCGTTGTTTTTTTCACAAGAAGAGATAATGAAAAGTATTGCTTAAAAATCACACTATTTGGCTTCATGTATTTACGGAATTGGTTATGTTTATTATTTAGTTTAATGCAAATATAAATGTTTTGAGATAATATTTTTGATGAACTATTTAGGTGAAGTTTTAAGAAAAAATAAAAAATAGAAGAAATTAAGATTTGAATTATAAAACCATTGAAGAATTTAATAAACCAATTATTTATAAAAATGTAATTTGACTTTTTCTTCAGTTTTTGTTTGCATATCAATGTCTGATATTAAAAAAGAGAGCTATTTCTAAATAGCTCTCTTTTTTGTTTTTGGAGATTTTCTAAATTATCTTAATGCTACTCTTAGTTTAAGACCGTAGGACACTAGTCTTCCATTTGTAACAAAACCTGAACTTGAAACACTATTGTATTTTAAGACAACAGGTAATTCTGGGTTGTACTGAACAAGATTATTAGCATTGTTTTTGTCGTAAATATCGTTTAATCCGTAATCTAAATAAGCTCCGATATAGATTGAGTTTCGAGTGCTTATGATTTGTTTCCAACCTGTTTCAAAAGTTGCTGAGTAGGAAATTTTGTTGTTAAGATCCTGCTCTGGTGTTTCGACATTATTGGTGCTGGCAAATCCTGCAAATGCTGGAGCAAATAACTCTACATTGTATTGAGGATAATATCCACTAGTAGTAAGATTTGAAATCGTTGACTGATAATTTCCGCTTGATGCAAAACCAATTTTTGCGCCTGCAGCAACATACAATTTTGATGTTCCTGGGGTTTCAAACTGAATGCCAATAGGAACATTGATATAGCCTAATTTTTGTTCTTCTCTATAATTTGTTGCTCTATATCGAAATTGGAAAGCTTCATTTTCTGCATCGACCGCGTTATATTGACCTGAAAGCTGGCCAAATTTAAAATCAGAGCTATACGTTTGGTATTCTACACCAATGCCCACGCTAAGCCCTTCATTTAGATAATATGAATAACGAAGGCCAGCGCTAATGCCATTTCCTTCTACAGTTTGTCCTACTGATTGAGCTTTTACAAATGAAAATGGTCCTCCTATCGAAATTGAAAATTCGTGCTTTTTATCCTGACTGTAACTGTTAAAACACGCCATCAAAAATGTCGTAATTACAGCAAGTGATTTTATATGTTTTTTCATCTTTAACTAATTTATGCCAACGCCATTTTGAGATGACGTTGGCAGGGTTTATTTATTTCACAATTACTTTGAAAGATTTTTTGGTATTTGGAGTTTCCAAAACTACAAGGTACATACCGCTATCTGTTGTGTCAGGTAATTGTATTTCAGTAATGACTGTAGATGATGATACAGTTTTGATCAACTTGCCTGATACAGAATAAAGACTAATTTGCATTTTCTCTAATTCTTCTTTAGGGAAATCAGCCTCTACGGTGATTGCTTTTCCTGTTTCGGCTGGGTTAGGATAAAGCTTTGCCTGAAGCGAATTTGTAAGTTTGATTTTTGTTGAACATGTTTGTAAAACTTTACCATCTTTAGTGGTCATTTTTACGCTATAATCTGCAGTAGCATCTAATGTAGCGCTTATATCATCACTGGCAGAGTAGTATTGGCCAGTTCCAACTAATTGTCCGTTTTTAAACCATTGGTAAGCAACAAATTCATATCCTCCGTTTGTTTGTGGATTGTTGTTTACAAGCAATACGTTATTGAATTTTTGGTGTACGATATCGTAGAAACCAAATGGTTTTTCAACTGTAATAGAGTAAGTAGCTGATACACTTCCATCTTCAGATGTAATTGTTGCATTTTGCGTGTAAATTCCAGGTTTAGGAGTCTGTATTGTAAAACTAGCAGATGGCGTGATAGCCGCATTTGATTCGTTTACAATCGTAACCGTTGGATTATTTTCTCCGCAAGGCAACAGATAGTTGATTGTTTTTCCTGGTGTTTCAAAAACTTTAGATCCTACAGTAATTCTCTTAACATCAATATTATTGTTTAAGATTATTAACAACTGCGAAACATTTGTAGCAGGAAGATAGTTGTTATCTCCAGCTTGTTGAGCCGTAATTAATATCTGACCAGATCTTAACATAGTAACTGTACCAGTTGCTGAAACTGTTGCAGGAGGAAGTGGTGAACTGAATGAAGATGTGTAAGTTATTGGTAAACTTGCACTTGAAGTGGCAGTAAGATTAAAAGTATTGTTTGCCCCAAGTATCTTAACCGCAATTGGACTGAAAGTAATTTGTTGTGGTGCTTTCTTAATTACAAGATTAGCTGTTAACACTATTGGTGAGCAATTTGGTGTGCTAGCTGATGGTGTAATTGTAGCTGTAACAGCATAAGTTCCGGCATTTGTCGAAATGCTGTTTGCAGAATATGCTACAGTAGCTCCAGTTGGTAAATTCGCAACCTGAAGAGAATGCGGATTTCCGTCATATATAAATTCAGCAGTGCTTAACGTGGTTGCACTAATTGGAGAAGCTAATACTTTTACAGTTTGTGTTTGCGTAGTAATATTTCCGCTTGCATCAGTATATTTCCAAGTAATAGTATAAGTTCCCGTCGCTGTATAAGTTAAAGGGTCAGTTGTAGTTCCGTTTAGAACTCCTGAACAATTATCAGTTGCAGTTGGAATAGCAATTTCTGCAGTTAAAACTGAACAATAGTTTGAAATTACAGGAAGTGTGGCTACAGTTGGTACTGGAGCAGTTACATCTGGAGTAGTAATTACATTTACTGTTTTAGTGATGAAACATCCATTAGCATCTGTAATAGTTACAGTGTAAGTATTTGGACTTAATCCTGTTGCAGTTGCGGCAGTTCCGCCAGAAGGAGACCATGAATACGTGTAAACGCCAGTTCCGCCAGTTGCATTTACACTTGCAGTTCCGTCATTAGCCCCATTGCAAGTAACATCGGTTTTAGAAGTTGTTGCAGTAAGTAATGTAGGCTGAGTTATCACAACAGTTACAGTTGTCTGACAAGAATTTGCATCAGTAACCGTAACAGTGTATGTTCCTGCTGACAATCCTGTTGCAGTTGCGGCAGTTCCGCCAGAAGGAGACCAAGCATAAGAATAAGCTCCGGTTCCGCCAGTTGCATTAACTGTCGCAGATCCGTTTGAGCCGCCATTGCAAGAAACATCAGTTTTGGTTGTTGTCGCAGCAAGAACGGCAGGTTCGGCTATTGTTATATTGTTTAGTGTCTGGCATCCATTTGCATCAGTAACTGTAATGCTATAAGTTCCCGGAGCAAGGCCCGTTGCAGTAGCGGCAGTTCCTCCTGATGGAGACCATAAGTAAGCATAAGCGCCAGTACCGCCAGTTGTATTTACGGTTGCCGTTCCGTTATTGGCGCCATAGCAAGTGACATTTGTAGCTGCAGCTGTTGATGCAAGCAAAGCAGGCTCTGTAATAGTAATATTAGCAGTAGTTTGACATAAATTGGCATCTTTAACGGTTACGGTATAGGTTCCCGGAGCAAGACCTGTAGCTGTAGCGGCAGTTCCGCCAGAAGGAGACCAAGCATAAGAATAAACGCCAGTTCCGCCAGTTGCATTTACAGTAGCAGTTCCGTTATTATCACCATTACAAGAAACATCTGTTTTGGATGCTGTTGCAACAAGAGCGGCAGGCTCTGTTATCGTAACGGTAGCAGTGGTTTGACATAAGTTTGCATCTTTAACTGTTACGGTATAAGTTCCCGGAGCAAGACCTGAAGCTGTAGATGATGTTCCTCCAGTAGGAGCCCAAGAATAGGTGTAAGCTCCAGTTCCGCCGGTAACATTTACAGTCGCAGATCCGTTTGTGCCTCCATTGCAAGAAACATTGGTCTGAGTTGCTGTTGCAGCAAGGGCAGCAGGTTCTGTGATTGTAAAACTTTGCGTTTTTGTACATAAGTTGGCATCAGTTACGGTTACC
>NZ_SJSY01000068.1 GCF_004352915.1 Flavobacterium zhairuonense
AACATCTTTAATTCCTTCTTCGCCAGTAATATGATTTGGAAGTTTTTGGTTTGCTAAAATCACTTTGCAAATTTCATCCATTTGGGTTTGTTGTTGATTGATAACCGGAAAATTAAATGGTTTTCCATCAAATCTTTTGCCTATAAATGGTCCGTAGCTTACAGCAGGACTCATCTCGAAGAAACCTTCATCGGCAGCGGCATAAAAACGGTCAATGCCAAAACCACACGAACTGCTGCAATTCGCAACGGCACCACTCGGAAATTCCATTTGCCAAGTGATGTTTTCTTCAACCTGAGAAAATTTGTTTTTGTAATTTACATGTCCAAATTGAGCTGTAACTGCGATTGGTTCTTCACCTAAAACATAGCGAGAAACCTGAATACAATAAATACCTAAATTAGTCAAACAACCGCCACCGGCCAATTTTTTATTCTGTCTCCATTCATTGCGGGCGTTTAGATCAACCGGCTTATTTATGTCACGAACATCATAAGTACTATAACCTAAACCTGTTTCAATATAGCGAACTTGTCCCAAAACTTTTTCTTGTCCGAGACGTTTTATTTCTAAATGATTTGGTTCGTAATGCAAGCGATATCCCATTGCCAATTGTACGTTATTATCATTACAAGCTTTAATCATTTCTTCGCAATCTTCGGCAGTAATTGCCATTGGTTTTTCGACAATAACATGTTTTCCAGCTTTTGCAGCGCGTACAGTAAATTCTTTATGAAGTGCATTTGGAGTTACAACATATACTAAATCAATATCTTTATTTTTTACGATTGAATCGAAATTTTCGTAGTTGTAAATGTTCTTTTCGGGAATATTATATTTCTTTTTCCAAATTTCAGCTTTAGAAGGCGTTCCTGTAATAATTCCTGCAAGTTGGCAATATTCAGAAACCTGAAGGCCTTCAGCTAGAAGTGAGGCATAATTTCCTAGCCCGCATAAAGCAATATTTAATTTTTTTCCAGTGTAAGGTTGATGCAATTTTTCTGTTTCGGTGATAAAAGACGGAAGCGTAGTCATGACAACCGAAGCTCCAACACCAAGCCCAAATTTGTTTACAAAAGAACGTCTCGTGATTTTTTCCATTAAATGATTCTTTAAAATTAAATACTTCTAATTAGTAAGCTCGTTTTGATAAATGTTACATTTGTGTTTTCGATTTAACCGCAAAGAGCGCAAAGAATTACGCAAAGTTCACAAAGATTTTATTTCTCTCGCAGATTTGACAGATAATGCAGATTTTTGTTGTGATGGAAATATTTATGCAGATTTTTAAATTAAATCTGTTCAATCTGCGAGAGAAAATTTAAAGACAAAGATTTGAAAAGAATAATTCGTGAATTCGTGGCGAAAAAAAATCACAAAAAAACAAAATGGTTTTATATATTTGATTTCAAGATATTTTTTGCATTATTTGCAAAATAAAACCAGAACGACTGAATTAAATTAATTAATAATAGCAAAAACATATATGGCATTATCAGGTTTATTCCGAAAAAAAACGGTACAGGATATTCTCAAACAAGTTGCTAAGAACGAAGCAGATGGACATGAGGTATTAGGAAAACACCTTACAACCAAAGATTTAACTGCTTTCGGAATCGCTGCAATTGTTGGTGCAGGTATTTTTAGTACCATTGGAAAAGCGAGTGCAGATGGAGGACCAGCCGTAATATTTTTGTTTCTTTTTACGGCTCTTGCGTGTAGTTTTGCTGCTTTTGCTTATGCCGAATTTGCTTCAATGGTTCCGGTTTCAGGAAGCGCTTATACCTATTCTTATGTTGCTTTTGGAGAAATCATTGCGTGGATTATCGGATGGGCTTTAATCATGGAATACGCCGTTGGAAATATAACCGTAGCGATATCATGGAGTGATTATTTTACGGGACTTCTCCAGAGTGGCGGTATCCATTTGCCACAATGGATTCAGATGGATTACCTGACAGCTTCAAATGGATTTAATGATGCGGAGGCTTTAATGCGAGGCGGAAAATCATTTGAAAATTTGAGTGCGGCTTTACAGCAAGCTCATACAGCTTGGACAACAGCGCCAACAATAGGCTCTTTCCATTTTGTAACTGATTTGCCTGCTTTATTCATTATTATTCTAATTACAGCTTTGGTTTACAGAGGAATGAAAGAATCTCGTAATGCAAGTAACTTAATGGTTGTTGTAAAACTTTGTGTGGTTCTTTTGGTAATTGCAGTTGGAGTATTTTATGTGGATACAGCAAACTGGGATCCGTTTGCGCCAAATGGAGTAGGAGGAGTTCTTAAAGGGGTTTCAGCTGTTTTCTTCGCTTATATTGGTTTTGATGCTATTTCGACTACGGCAGAAGAATGTAAAAATCCGCAACGTGATTTGCCACGCGGTATGATGTGGGCGATTATTATTTGTACACTTTTATATATTGCCATTGCGCTGGTTTTGACTGGAATGGTAAAATATCACGAATTAAATGTTGGAGATCCTCTAGCGTTTGTTTTCGATAAATTAAATTTAAAATGGATGTCGGGAATAATTGCCGTAAGCGCAGTTGTGGCAATGGCAAGCGTTTTATTGGTTTTCCAAATGGGGCAGCCTCGTATTTGGATGAGTATGAGCCGTGATGGTTTATTGCCAAAGAAATTCTCAACTGTTCATCCAAAGTTTAAAACGCCATCTTTTGCGACTATTGTAACAGGATTTGTAGTAGCAGTTCCAGCATTATTCTTAAACTTGACAATGGTGACCGATTTATGCAGTATCGGAACTTTATTTGCCTTTGTTTTGGTTTGCGCGGGAGTTCTGGTATTACAGGACAAAAAAGATATTCCGAGAGGAAAATTCAAAACGCCTTATATCAACGCAAAATTTATTCTTCCGGCTTTAATTATTGCAGGCTTGTATTATGCTTTTGCTTTTAACAACAAAGCAACAATGGCTTTTATCAATAACGAAGCACAAATAAACGATGCTACAACTATTATTACCTCTTTAAGCAAAGAAGAATCAGCGCAAGTATTTACGTATTTAGAAAGTATCGATGTACATAATAAAACTTCAGAAACTTCAGATTTGGAACATTTGTTAAGCCAATATCAAGATGACGAAACAAAATACGCTGAAGTTGTAAAAGGCCTTCCAATTAGTGATTCAGTAAAATACGAATCAGGTTTTAGTTTGTTCAAACACAAAATTCCAATGTGGATTTTCCTTTTCGTTTTAATTGGATTAGCCGTTTGGGCATTCAGAAAAAATCTTTCTTTGATTCCGCTTTTAGGATTAATCTGCTGTCTGTATATGATGGCCGAATTAAGTGTTTGGAACTGGATTTATTTCACGATTTGGTTAATAATCGGATTGGTAATTTATTTTACTTACAGTAGAAAAAATAGTAAACTAAACGTAGGGAGTTATTAATTGTGAATTATAAATTATAAATGGAAAAGCCGTTCTGAAACTAAATCAGAACGGCTTTTTATTTTTGCCACAGATTATAAAGATTAAAATGATTTTTCACGCAGATTCGGCAGATTATTTTGATTTTTTAGAAAATAAATCTGCGAGCCTCTGCCCAAATCTTTTTAAATCTGCGTGAAATAAAAAAAAATTAGCGTACTTCTGCGAGAACTTCTTTGCGAATCTTTGCGGAATCTAAAACCCCAAGCTCAATCATACAAGCTTTCATCATTTCATAAGTACGCTGAATATCATTATCTAATCCAATCGAAAAACGAATCAAACCATCTGTCAATCCCATTTCTTTTTGTTCTTCCAACGGAATCTCACTAGAAGTAGAAGTTCCCGGCGCGCTGAATAACGTTTTGTAAAAACCTAAACTTACGGCCAAATATCCAAGATTTCGTTCCTGCATTAATTCCATTAATTCATTGGCTTTTTCCAAAGTCCCAACATCAATTGTCAGCATTCCTCCAAAACCATATTCCGGATTAATCATCGTTTTGTACAATTCATGACTTGGATGGCTTTTCAATCCAGGATAAACCGTTTTTAATCCGTCTTTTTCAAATTGATCGGCCAAGAAATGAGCGTTATGGCTGTGTTGTTTAATTCTAATATGAAGCGTACGCAAATTTTTCATCACAGAAGCCGAACGTAAACTATCCATTGTTGGTCCCAAAAGCATACTCGCTCCTGAATTCACATTTTTCAAAGAATTAATAAATTCTTTCGATGCACAAGTCACACCACCAACTGTATCGCTGCTTCCGTTAATGTATTTTGTCAAACTATGAATTACAATATCAGCCCCTAATTTTGCTGGCGAAACTGATAAAGGTGAAAACGTATTATCAACAACCAATTTCAAATTATGTTTTTTAGCAATTTGCGCTAGACCAGCAATGTTTGCAACCTCAAGAAGTGGATTGCTCACAGTTTCGCAATACAAAACCTTGGTTTTTGGTGTAATTGCAGCTTCTACAGCACTCAGTTTTGTAATATCAACAAAGCTTGTTTCGATGCCAAATCTTGGCGTAAAGTTTTTCAAAAACGCGTAAGTTCCGCCATAAATAGTTCGGCTCGAAACAATGTGATCGCCCGCGCCGCACAATTGCAATAGAGTAGGCGTAATCGCTCCCATTCCAGAAGCTGAAACATTTGCCGTTTCCGTGCCTTCCATTGCTGCCAAAGCTTGATCTAAATACAAATTGCTTGGCGAAGAATGGCGTGAATACAAATAACAGCCTTCCATATTGCCTTCAAAAGTATCGAACATGGTTTTAGCCGAAAGAAAAGTATAAGTCGAAGAATCAGAAATCGATGGATTCACGCCGCCAAATTCTCCAAAGTATTGCAAATCCTGAATTTTGTCTGCTGGGTTGAAGTTTTTCATAGTAATTAGTTTTTTGTTTTAAGTTTCAGGTTTCAAGTTGTTTGACCATAAACCTGTGTTTTCATATAGATTTTTAGAAGCTGTCTCCTGCTATCCGCTATATCTTTTATGGCGAACCCCGCCATAAAAGGATGTCGCTTCTATCAGGGCTAGGGCACTCGTTTTCAAAAGAAATTTTATTCAAAGTAAGATTGAATTAGAAAAATAATCAATAAGTTGTTTTTAAATTAGATTTTAAAACTATAAAAATGCATTTGTTGTGTTTTTTAATCTAAATTTGATTCAAAAAATATAAGGAAATAGATTTTCTTTCATTTAAAAAGAAACTATCAACAATCAACTAAAAAACATCAACCAAAATGATTCTTGACGAAATAGATAAAAAACTCCTCGTTTTACTTCAAACCGATAGTAAAAAGACGAACAAAGAATTGTCTTTAAAACTCAATCTTTCTGTGACAGCAGTTTATGAGCGAATCAAAAAGTTAGAGAGAGAGGGAATAATAAAAAACTACGTAGCTTTAGTAGATAAATCCAAAATTGAAAAAGGATTTGTAGTTTTTTGCCATTTAAAACTCATTCAGCATACCAAAGAATTCTTAACTAAATTTGAAAGCGAAGTCATCAAGCTAAACGAGGTTTTAGAATGCCATCATGTAAGCGGTGATTATGACTATATTCTGAAAGTTCTGGTAAAAGATATGGAAGCGTACAGGGAATTTTTAGTTACAAAACTTACCTCTTTGCAACATATTGGAAGTACACAAAGTATGTTTATGATTAGTGAAGTGAAGAACTCGACGGTGATTTCTTTTTAGGAAGGTTCAAAGGTTCAGAGTAGCAAAGGTTCAAAGGTTTTTCTTTAGAGACGCACAGTCGTGCATCTAACGTTTAGTTTGTCATTTCGACTGAAAGGAGAAATCGCACTAGGATGTCGACAGAGATTAAAAATATACTTTGCGGATTTTCGTGTGCGATTTCTCCTTTCAGTCGAAATGACAAACTTTATATAAAGCTTTGCGACTCCGCGTCTTTGCGAGACTAAAAAAAACAAAAAACTTAGCGACCTTCGCGTAATTCTTAGCGCTCTTTGCGGTAAAATCTAAACCCAAAATTTCACACAAAAAACATTGAAAATTAAACTTTAAACAGAACTTTATTCCTTAATTTTGTAACCGCTAAAATAAAAACAAAATACTATGAGTTCATTTGACGTAGTCATTATAGGTTCAGGTCCTGGAGGATATGTATCAGCAATTCGTTGCGCACAATTAGGTTTCAAAACTGCAATTGTAGAAAAATATAATTCATTAGGCGGAACTTGCCTTAACGTAGGTTGTATCCCTTCAAAAGCATTATTATCATCTTCACATCATTATTCAGAAATCGCTCATTTTGCAGATCACGGAATCGAAGTTTCTGGCGATGTAAAAATCAATTTAGAGAAAATGATTGCCCGCAAACAAGCTGTTGTTGATCAAACTGTAGGCGGAATCAATTATTTAATGGATAAAAACAAAATCACTGTTTTCAATGGTTTAGGTTCTTTCGTAGATGCAACTCACATTGCCGTTGCAAAAGCTGACGGAACATCAGAAACTATCGAAGCAAAATATACTGTAATCGCTACAGGTTCAAAACCATCTTCTTTGCCATTCATTAAAATTGATAAAGAAAGAATCATCACTTCTACTGAAGCTTTGGCTTTAAAAGAAGTACCAAAACACTTAGTTATCATTGGTGGTGGAGTTATCGGAATCGAGCTTGGACAAGTTTACCTTCGTCTTGGTGCTCAAGTTTCTGTAGTTGAATTCATGGACAGAATCATTCCAGGAATGGATGGAGCTCTTTCTAAAGAATTGACTAAAGTATTGAAAAAACAAGGAATGAAATTCTACGTTTCTCACAAAGTAAAATCAGTTGAAAGAAACGGTGATGCTGTAGTAGTTCAAGCTGAAAATGCAAAAGGAGAAACTATTACTCTTGAAGGAGATTATTCATTAGTTTCTGTTGGTCGTCGTCCTTATACAGACGGATTAAACGCTGACAAAGCTGGAGTTAAAATTTCAGACAGAGGACAAGTTGAGGTAAACGATCATTTACAAACTAGTACTCCAAATATTTATGCAATTGGTGATGTTGTTCGTGGAGCAATGTTAGCACACAAAGCAGAGGAAGAAGGAGTAATGGTTGCTGAAATTTTAGCAGGTCAAAAACCACATATTGATTACAACTTAATTCCTGGTGTGGTTTACACTTGGCCAGAAGTTGCTGCAGTTGGACAAACTGAAGAGCAATTAAAAGCAGCCGGAGTTGCTTACAAATCTGGAAGTTTCCCATTCAAAGCTTTAGGGCGTGCAAGAGCAAGTGCTGACTTAGACGGATTCGTAAAAATCCTTGCGGATGAGAAAACAGATGAGGTTTTAGGGGTTCACATGATTGGTGCTCGTACAGCAGATTTAATTGCTGAGGCGGTTACAGCAATGGAATTTAAAGCTTCTGCTGAAGATATTTCAAGAATGAGCCACGCGCACCCAACTTTCGCGGAAGCGGTAAAAGAAGCAGCATTGGCGGCTACAGAAAATAGAGCTTTACACGTATAAATTTTTACGTAAATCATATTTTAAATACCCGTCAGAAATTAATTTTGACGGGTTTTTTATTGTTTCATTTTTGTATGGAATATTTAGGTTTGGTTATGTTGTGTAGTCCCTACAGGACAAGTTGTAATTGTGTTAATATTCTTTTCTACCAACATATAATCTCTCCGAGATAATAATCTTTCGTAATCTATTTTTTTATTGAATATCTGGTTTAACTCCGCTAAGAGTTTAATATTGGTAGAACAAAATTAATGGGAATGAAATGTCCCGTAGGGACTAAATGTTTTTACAACTAAATGCGAAAAATATTTTAATTCGAAAAATATAAAATCAAAGAAAAATTTTGTAAATTAGATGTGTATTTCAGATGTTATCTTTATGATAATTAAAAGATAACATTATGAGAAATAAATATATAGCTCCAGTTCTTCTTGGAGCAGGAATTGCGGCAGTACTTTATTCCTGCAGTTCTACAATTCCTAAAAAAGCGGTTGCCGTCACCAACTTTGATAAGGCAAAATATTTAGGAAAATGGTATGAAATCGCAAGGTTAGATTATAAATGGGAAAAAGATTTAAATAACGTCACCGCCGAGTATTCGCTGAAGGACAATGGCACTATAAAGGTTGATAATAAGGGCTATGATGTCAAAAAAGACAAATGGGAGGAAAGTATCGGGAAAGCCAAGTTTGTCAAAAAGGACAATGTTGGTATGCTTAAGGTTTCATTTTTTGGTCCTTTTTATGCTGGGTATAATGTTATCGCAGTAGATCAAGATTATAGATATGCTCTTGTTGCAGGCGAAAGTTTGAAGTATATGTGGATACTTTCAAGGGAAACTAGTATTCCTGAAAGCGTTAAAGCTGATTTTCTGATTAAAGCCCAAGAAATTGGATATAAAATTTCCGATCTAATTTGGGTAAAACATGACAAAACAAATTAAAAAGAAACCCGATACTTTAAGGTATCGGGTTTTTTATTTCTAAAGGAAAATGAATTAAGCTGTAAAAACACTTTTGTAGTTATCCCAATATCTGTAAATCAAAAATAAGTTGCCTAAAAACAACAATCCTGCAATTGGCAAGCCATCTGGAGTCAGGAAATAATTGATAAACAAGATATTTACCGTAATAGGCAAGATCAAAATATTAGCTAATGTTACATAACGTCCCGTTACAAATGCAATTCCGCAAAGCAATTCAATTGATTTAGCCAAGGGCATTAAATAAGTAGAAGCCATTAAACCTGTATTAAAGGCTTTAAAATCATTATTGGTTGCTGGTTCTGCTGGCATTAAGTGAAAGAAAAAACTAATAGAAGCAAAAAGCAGCAAAAGACCAATTAAAACACGGACAATAATAGTAGCAATTTTCATAATACTTAGGATTTTTAAATAAGTTAAAAAATATAAATAATGTGCTTGGAAATCGTCTAATGTAAATTTCTCATAAACAGAATTGGTGTTTTGATTCTGTTTTATTGAGGATTTTTCAATTGATCTGACCTTGTTTTGGGATTAATTGAAATCTATATCAAATATAACGATTTTTTCATTATTAAATTGCTATTTTATTAACACTTTTCTTATTTCTTGATATATTTTTTGTAGAGAAAAAAACCTCCAAGGCTTATTAAAATGATTGGCCAAATATTAATAAAGAAAATCAAGATGGACTCTAGAATGTACCAACCACTTTTTAAAGCATCAATGGCCTGGATTCCTAAATTAGGTTTATAGGCAGCACTGTCCTTTTCGCTAGCCATAATCTCTTGTCTGGTGGTTTCGTTTTGATAAAGTTGCAACGTAATGGTGCTAAAGTTGACTTGATCCTGCAAAGAGAGGTTTTCAATGGTGCTATTGTCTTTTTCGGCTATTTTATTTGCTAATGTGTTTTCGGCTTCAACAATGTCATTGATTTTTTTGCCTTTTGAATCAATTGCATTTGCGACTCTTTTTTCAGAAATACTGTTTCTTTTTTGCGAAAGCTGATTGGCTAGCATTTTTATAGAAACATCATCGGCTTTGATTACTCTGAAATCTAAAAAGTCAATTTGTTTGGCAATTGTTTTTATTACGGTGTCCAATTGTGTATTAGGAACTCGGATAGTGATATTGTTTTCGACAGAATATTTTGTGGTTTCTAAAGTGCTGTCTTGGCTGATTTTTGTCTTAATCTGATTATGAATATTGCTTTGAAGATTAGTGTAAGTCACAAATCCACCGAATTTTTGCGTAGCATTTTCAATTGCATAAGTAGATTTGACGACATTTTTAACCTTAAACTTGATATCAGCGGTTCGAATGAATTTCTGTTTGCTGTCCTTTTTCTCCACCGCAGCCGATGATGAAATTGCAGTGCTGTCCATGGCAGTCTCTGCTGAAGCTTCGCTCGTGGCGTAATCTGCTTTTTTGCAGGAAAATAATACAAGAATAAGAATTAAGGTAGTCAAACCTAATTTTGCAGTTGTTTTCATAAAATTTTTAAAATTTGATTAATAAATAAAATATTTACACGATGTAAATACGGTTTGTTGTTAAAATTTTAGAGTAGTTTTTAATCAAATGGCGAATTTTATGAATTAGTGTTAAAATCGATATACTAAAAAGTGTGCCAATATTTTTTTGTTAATTTATTTTAAACCATTAAGGCATTAAGCTTCATAAAGCGGTGGTCTTAATTTTCTTGACTATACAAGGGAATTAAGCTTAGAATTTAGAACTTGATTTTCTTAATGTCTTAATGGTAAAAAAAAAATTAATGAAGGATTTTTTTGTCGTAATTTTGAAGCTTAAAATTTATACTTCTTTGAGAGTTTCTATTCATAAACATATTTCCAATCCAGAACAATTCAAACAACAGCTTTTAGTTTGGTCGCAACAGTTTCGCGAGATTGTTTTTCTGGACAGCAATTCATATCCTCAGGAATATTCAAGTTTTGACTGTCTTCTGGCTGTTGACGCGTTTACGTCTGTAAAAACCGATTTCCAAAATGCTTTTGAAGATTTGAAACAATATCAGCAAACCACAAAAGATTGGCTTTTTGGTTATCTTTCCTATGATTTAAAAAATGATATTGAAGATTTAAAATCAGATAATTTTGATGGACTTGATTTTCCGGATTTGTTTTTCTTTCAGCCAAAAAAAATATTTTTATTGAAAGAAAATCAGCTTGAAATTCAGTATTTATTACTTTGTGATGATGAACTTGAAGAGGATTTTAATGAAATAGTAGAAAGTCAATCCCGAAGCTTCGGGACGAAAGTCAAAAGTATGCCGTCTTTAGAAATTCAACAGCGAATTTCGAAAAATTTGTATGTTGAAAAAGTAAATAAAATGCTGAAACATATTCATAAAGGTGATATGTATGAAGGCAATTTTTGCATGGAATTTTTTGCTGAAGATGCAATCATCAATCCGCTGGAAAAATTTCAAAAATTGAATGAAATATCAAAAGCACCGTTTTCGGTTTTCTTTAAAAACAATAAACAATTTCTGCTTTCAGCTTCGCCAGAAAGATATCTGAAAAAAGTGGGAGAGAAAATAATTTCGCAACCCATAAAAGGAACTTCAAAACGTTATGCTGATCTTTCAGAAGACGAAAAATCAAAGAATTTTTTAGAAAACGATGTAAAAGAACGCGCAGAAAATATCATGATTACTGATTTGGTCCGGAATGATTTATCGCATACAGCGCAAAAAGGATCTGTTGAGGTAGAAGAACTTTGTGGAATTTATTCTTTTCTTCAAGTGCATCAAATGATTTCGACGATAATATCAAAACTAGACAAGCAATATTCGCCAATTGATGTTTTAAAAACAACTTTCCCAATGGGGAGCATGACTGGAGCACCAAAGATTTCGGTAATGAAAATCGTTGAAAATTTGGAAGAAACCAAACGCGGTCTTTATAGTGGCGCAATTGGCTATTTTACTCCCGAAGGCGATTTTGATTTTAATGTCGTAATCAGAAGTATTTTATACAATCAAGAAAAAAAATATGTCTCGTTTTCTGTTGGAAGTGCCATCACATCCCTTTCAATTCCTGAAAAAGAATACGAAGAATGTTTGTTGAAGGCCAAAGCAATGCATGAAGTTTTGCAATAAATTTTTCACGCAGATTTAGCAGATTAAAGCAGATTTAAACGGATTTTATTAAAATTAATTTGCGTAAATCTGCTTAGATCTTTTTTAAATCTGCGTGAAAAAATAATTCGTGCTAATTTGTGCAATTCGTGGCAAAGAAAATATTAGACTTAACATTTCGTTTAAAAATAGATAGAATTTAATTTTTTACATTTATCAAATGTTTTCAAACTTTCAAAATCATATCATTTCCCGTTTCCCTTTTTTGGCAGAAAAAAAGCTTTTTCTGGCTGTCAGTGGAGGATTAGACAGTATGGTTTTGTTGCATTTGTTGAAAAAAATGCCTTATGAAATTGCGGTTTTGCACTGTAATTTTCAGCTTCGCGGATTAGAAAGTTTTGGTGATCAAGAATTTATTCAGAATTACTGCAAGCAAAACAATATTCCGTTTTTTACCACTCAATTCGATACCAAAGCTTTTTCTGAAGATTATAAATTATCGACACAAGTTGCCGCGAGAGAGCTTCGCTACAATTGGTTTTACGAGATTTTGGAAGAAGAAAATTTCGATTATATTTTAACAGCGCATCACGCTGATGATAATCTGGAAACCTTTTTAATCAATCTAACTCGCGGGACAGGATTAGACGGATTAACTGGAATTCCGGAACAAAATGAAAAAATAATTCGTCCGCTTTTGCCTTTTTCTAGAGAGGAAATTCTGAAATATGCCGAAGAAAATGATATTGAATGGCGTGAAGATAGTAGCAATGCTTCGAATAAATATTTACGAAATAAAATCCGTCATGATTTAGTTCCGATTTTAAAAGAAATCAATCCGAACTTTTTGAATGCTTTCCAGAAAACGCAATCGTACTTGCAGGAATCGCAAGAAATGGCTGAAGATGCGTCGATTATGATTTATCAGCAGGTGGCGAAAGAAGAAGGAGAAGATATTCATTTCGATTTAAATCAGCTTAAAAAACTTCCTAATTATAAATCGTATTTGTACCAATGGCTGAATGAATTTGGTTTCACAGCATGGAATGATATTTACGATTTGGTAAACGGACAATCTGGGAAACAAGTGCTTTCAGAAGAATTCAGATTGCTTAAAAATAGAGAAACTTTGATTTTGTGCCCCATTTCATACGAGCCTAAAAACGAAGAATTTGAAATTCATGAAAATGAGACAGAAGTTAATTTTCCCTTAAAAATGAGACTTTGTAACGTAGGTCACATAAGTATAGCGTCAAATAAGTCTATATTTGTGGATGCTGAAAAAATCCAGTTTCCTTTGATTCTACGTAAATGGACAGAAGGTGATGTTTTTCATCCTTTTGGAATGCAGGGGAAATCAAAGAAAGTGAGCAAGCTTTTTAAAGACGAAAAATTATCTCTGATTGAAAAAGAAAAAACATGGATTTTGTGTTCAGATGACCAGATAGTTTGGGTTGTTGGAATTAGGCAAGACGAACGTTTTAAAATTGAAAATACCACAAATAATATACTTAAAATAGAACTGCAATAATGAACTTTAATCAATACCGTCAAACGATAATGACAAAAAATTACTGGAGTAAATCCCTTTTATTTTTACTGTTTTTGCTTTTTTCTTTTGCAAAAAGCAACGCTCAAGTTTTAGAGCCAGTAAAATGGACTTCTAAAATTGAAAAAAAGGCAGGCAATAATGCCGTTTTGATTTTTGATGGAACAATTGAAAAAGATTGGCATATGTATTCGCAGTTCACGCCAGAAGGCGGGCCACTGGCATTGGAAATTGCTTTCAAAAATCAAAAAGGAAACTATGAATTAGTTGGAAAAGCAAAAGAAGGAAAAACCAGAACGGCATTTAATGATGTTTTTGGCGTTAACGAAACTTTCTTTGAAGGAAAAGCGCATATCGAGCAAGAAATCAAGATTATCAACCCAAATTTGAAAACTGTTGATGTAGAGTTTGATTTTCAGGTTTGTAAAGAAGTTTGCATCAATTCGAATAAAAAGTTCTCAATTGCAATTCCGTCGACTTTCAATATGGATGCAGTTCCGGCAGTAACAGAAGCGAAAAAAGACGAAACAAAAGTGCCTGGAATTGCAGTAGATACAATTGCAAAAGCGACTGATACAGCAAAAACTCAAGTTGTAAAATCAAATATTGAAGAGCCAATTTCTAAAGAAGATATGCCTGCTCCAGCACCATCAAGAAGTTTATGGTCTATCTTTTTCTTTGCTTTTTTAGGTGGTTTCGCTGCTTTATTTACGCCATGCGTTTTCCCAATGATTCCAATGACGGTGAGCTTTTTTACAAAACAAAGCAAAAGCAGAGCAAAAGGAATCAGAAACGCTATTATTTACGGATTATCAATCATTGCTATTTATGTAATTTTAGGGTTAATTGTAACTAAAATATTTGGTGCTGATGCTTTAAATGCGTTATCTACGGATGTTTGGTTCAATTTAATTTTCTTCGTGATCTTAATCATTTTTGCAACTTCATTTTTGGGAGCTTTCGAGATTATGCTTCCAAATTCATGGGCAAACAAAGCCGATCAGCAAGCTGACAAAGGTGGAATTATCGGAATATTATTTATGGCATTGGCATTGGCAATCGTGTCATTTTCATGTACGGGGCCAATTGTAGGGACATTATTAGTTGAAGCAGCTTCAAATGGAGGAATCGCACCTATTGTTGGAATGTTAGGTTTCTCTTCTGCATTGGCGCTTCCGTTTATGTTGTTTGCACTGTTTCCAGGATGGCTGAATTCATTGCCAAAATCTGGTGGATGGTTGAATACTGTAAAAGTGGTATTAGGATTTTTGGAATTGGCTTTGGCATTCAAATTCTTATCAAACGCTGATTTAGTATTGCAATTGCATTTCTTAGAAAGAGAAGTTTTCTTAGCAATTTGGATTGCAATTTTTGGAGCTTTGGCATTATATTTATTTGGAAAAATCACATTGCCTCACGATAGCCCAATTCAGCATATTTCTGTTGGAAGATTGTATTTAGGAATTCTATCTTTAATATTTACCATTTATTTGATTCCTGGACTTTGGGGTGCTCCGTTGAAATTAATCAGTGCATTTCCACCACCGCCACAATATAGCGAAAGCCCATTTGGAGTTGGGGGTTCTGGAAATTCTAATGTAACTTCTGGAGAGATAAAAGGTCTTCCTGAAGGGGCAGAATTAGGACCACATGGAATAATGGTTTTTCATGATTATGAGGATGGTCTAGCTTATGCAAAAGAAATAAACAAACCAATAATGCTTGATTTCACAGGTTATGCGTGTGTAAATTGCAGAAAAATGGAAAATAATGTTTGGTCAGATCCTTCGGTTTTGCCAATCTTGAAAAATGAAGTCGTTTTGATTTCTCTTTATGTTGACGACAAAAGAGAGCTTCCAAAAAATGAACAATTTGTTACAAAAGCTGGTGATGAAATTATTACGGTAGGGGATAAATGGACTGATTTTATGATTTCAAAATATAAAACCAATACACAGCCTTTATATGTGATTACGGATTTAGAAGGGAATAATTTGCATACTTCTAAGCCAACAATTAGCTATGTGAGTACAGCGGAGTATTTGCAATGGTTAAAAGAAGGAATTGCGAATTTTAAATAGTCTTTTTTTTAGAGGAAAAGAAAGATGCAAGAAGCAAGAGAATAGAAAAGATGCAAGAAGCAAGAGAATAGAAAAGATGCAAGAAGCAAGAGAATAGATATGAATGAAGAGATCTAAAGTCTACAATCTACAATCTACAATCTAAAATATACAGTAAGGATTAATATTAATTCAAATGAAAATCCCTCTAAGTTTTAGCTTAGAGGGATTTTTTTGTAAAGGCAAAAAGAGACAATTAATTATTATAAGTACTCTCCGTGTTGAGAGATGTCTAATCCTAATTCTTCTTTTTCTTCAGTAACTCTTAGTGGAGTAATTTTGTTTACAATGAAGAATAAAGCGTAAGAAGCACAGAATGCAAAGATTGATACAAGTACTAAAGCTTTCAATTGCGTTAGGAACAATGTTGCATCTCCAAAGATTAATCCTTCGTGGTCACCAACAATTGAATTTACGCTTTTAGAAGCAAAAACACCAGTCAATAACATTCCAACCATTCCACCAACACCGTGGCAAGCGAAAACGTCAAGAGCGTCATCGATTTTTCCTTTAGGGAATTTGCTCACAACAATATTACTGATTACCGCAGCGATGATACCGATTGCTAAAGCGTGAGGAATAGTTACGAAACCAGCAGCAGGAGTGATCGCAACCAAACCTACAACAGCTCCAATACAAGCTCCCATTGCAGATAATTTGTGTCCTAAAATTTTGTCAAGGAAAACCCAAGCCATAGCAGCAGAAGCAGCAGCGATTGTAGTAGTTCCTAAAGCTTGAGCGGCAAGACTTCCAGCTCCAGCAGCAGAACCTGCGTTGAAACCAAACCATCCAAACCATAATAAACCTGTACCTAATAATACGTAAGTAATTCTAGCAGGGTTTACTTTTTGAACTTTACGTTTTCCTAAGAAAATTGCTCCAGCCAAAGCAGCCCATCCAGCACTCATGTGTACTACAGTACCACCAGCGAAGTCAAGAACTCCCCATCCGAAGAATAATCCATCAGGATGCCAAGTCATGTGGCATAATGGAGCGTATATGAATAAGATAAATAAAACCATGAATAACAAGTAAGCCCAGAAGCGTACACGCTCTGCAAAAGCTCCCGTGATTAATGCTGGAGTAATGATTGCGAATTTCGCTTGAAATAAAGCAAAAAGAATCATCGGGATTGTTGGTGCAAGTTCCCACGCTGTGTTTGCGCTCACTCCCTGGAAAAATATATTTGAAGAAGGATCTCCAATGAAACCGCCTATAGATGGTCCAAAACATAATCCGAAACCAATTACTACCCAAAGTACTGTAACAATTACCATTGCCATGAAACTTTGAAGCATTGTGCTGATTACGTTTTTCTTGCCTACCATACCGCCATAGAAAAATCCTAATCCCGGAGTCATTAATAATACAAATGCCGTAGCAACAACCATCCATGCTGTATCACCCGTGTCTAATTTTAATTCAACAACATGAGCGCCTAATGTTTTTGATTCAGTAACAAATGAGATAGAAAAAATAGATAGTAACAAAATCGTGATGAGGATCACACTTAAAATAATTTTTCGCATAGTTATTTAGTTTTAAATTTTTTATAAAAGTATAAAATCATTCGACACCCCTATAAAAAATAGAGCCTATTGTTTAATTTTTGTTAATTTTTAAATTTGACCCCCTAAATTTTGCGTGTATATCTTAAAAAAGACTTAAATTTTACAATTTATTAATCTTAAAATGGGTAAAAGTTGTTATTTGTGCAGTTTTTGATGAAAAAAAGATACTATTATTCTTAAAATACTGATTTTTTATTCTCAAATTATTCAATGTGTTGTTTAAACTGTTTTGTTTTAAATGAAAAAGGCATCAAATGAATATTTCAGATGATGCCTTTCTGTATTAAAAAAGATGTATTATTTCTGACCGAACTTTTCTTTGAATTTTCTGTTCAATTTATTTTGGAAAGTATCTAAGTTGATATTTCTTCCTTGAATAAAAGCAGTTGTCAATTTGTTTGTGCGCATATCTAAAGCATCTCCTTCAGAAATAAATAAAGTTGCATCTTTACCTGTTTCTAGTGTACCACAAGTTGCATCAATACCTAATAATTTAGCGGTATTTAATGTAATTAACTGCACGGCAACTTCTTTGTCTAAGCCAAAAGCGGCACAAGTTCCTGCCAAGAAAGGCAAGTTTCTCACGCTCATACGCTCGTGATCACCGCTGTTTTCTAATCCTACAACAATACCCTTGTCAGTAAGCATTTTTGCCATTTTATAAGGCAAATTAACATCTTGATCTGCGCTTGTTGGCATATCGTGTACACGTCTTAAAAGTACGCCGACATTGTATTTTAATAATTGAGAAGTTGCTTTGTAAGCTTCAAATCCGCCAATAATTACAATTTTTTTGATTTGATTGTCTGCTGCTAATTGAATGGCATCTACAATTTGTTTTTCTTCATCAGCGTGGATGTACAATGTTTGAGTTCCGTCAAATAATCCTTTTGTAGCTTCCAGAACAATATTTCTTTCTTTTGGCGTTGTTTGATTATACGCTTTTGCATTAATCAAAAATGCATTTATTTCTTCAGACTGTTTTGCGTAATCTTTGTTTGGCTCAATAACTCCAGGCTCAAACCAAGATCCTGATCTTTTGAAACTTGATGGAAAGTTTAAATGAATTCCGTCATTTTCTTTTAAAATTGCATCTTTCCAACTCCAAGCATCTAATTGTACGATTGATGAAGTTCCAGAGATTGTTCCGCCACGTGGTGTAACCTGTGCGATTAAGATCCCATTAGGACGAACGGTTTCGACTACTTTTGATTCTGAATTATAAGCAATAATACTTCTCACATTCGGATTAAAAGTTCCAATTTCTTCCTCATCATCCGATGCTTTTACAGCATCAATTTCTACCAAACCTAAAGTCGCGTTTGAGGCAATAAAACCTGGATAAACGTGTTTTCCGGTCGCGTCAATTGTAGTGTCATAAGCATCAGCGGCAAGTCTGATAGTTGTTGCATCGGCTACTAAAGTCAGTTTTCCATCTTTAAACCCGATTGCGCTATTTTGAATTACTTTTCCGTTCCCCAAGTGCGCAGTCGCATTTAAAATCAAAACCGATTTTGATTGCTTTGGCGCTGGAATTTGCTGTGCATTTAGTTGTACAGAAGCACAAAACAACAGCAGCAGTTTATATATGTTCTTATTTATCATGTTGTATTTTTTTTATCATTATGAATTTTCTAAAGCTCTTATAACTGTTCTAAAGTATCACAGTGATATTCTCTTTTTTCTTTTCTTGTTGGCGCCTGAGTGCTGTTTCCTTTGTTTTTTTCTTGCAGCATTTGTCCAATCAATTCGTTTCTTTCTTTAGTGATGGCCAATTGTTTTTGAGCATCTTTTTCGATATCAAAATAAACTACACCTTCAATAATTGTTTTTTCAGCTTTAGCATAAATAGACAATGGATTTTCGCTCCATAAAACAACATCGGCATCTTTGCCTACTTTCAAGCTTCCTACTTTATCATCAATGTGTAATAATTTTGCTGGGTTCAAAGTCACAAATTTCCAAGCATCTTCTTCAGATACATTTCCGTATTTTACAGCTTTTGCAGCTTCCTGGTTCAATCTTCTTGACATTTCAGCATCATCAGAGTTGTAGGCAACAACTAAGCCTTCATTATGCATAATTGGTCCATTGTACGGAATTGCATCGTTAACCTCAAATTTATAAGCCCACCAGTCAGAGAATGTTGAAGCTCCAACACCGTGTTCTTTCATTTTATCGGCAACTTTATAACCTTCTAAAATGTGTGTGAAAGTATTTACTCTGAAATTGAATTTTTCAGCAACATTCATCAACATCAAAATTTCTGATTCTACATAAGAGTGACAAGTAATGAAACGCTCTTTGTTTAAAATTTCAGCAAGAGTTTGTAATTCTAAATCCACTCTTGGCGCTTTTCCTTTTTTATTTCCACCGTTGAATTTTTTCCAGTTTTCGTCGTATTCTTTAGCCAATTGGAAATAATCTGTGAAAACTTGTTCAACTCCCATTCTGGTTTGTGGAAAACGAGTTGGATTGTCAATTCCCCAGTTCGCTTGTTTTACGTTTTCCCCCAAAGCGAATTTGATGAATTTTGGTTGGTTTTTGTACAACATATCTTCTGCGGCAGAACCCCATTTCCATTTTACAATTGCAGATCTTCCGCCAATTGGGTTTGCAGATCCGTGCAATAATTGAGAAATCGTCACACCTCCAGCTAAATCTCTATAAATATTAATGTCTTCAGAGTTTACAACATCTTGAATCGTAACTTCGGCAGTTGAGTTGTGTCCGCTTTCGTTTACACCTTTAGAAATTGCAATATGTGAATGTTCGTCAATAATTCCGCTTGTAATATGTTTTCCTTTTGCATCAATTACAGTTGCAGATGCGTCAGAAAGATTTTTCCCAACAGCAGCAATTTTTCCGTTTTTGATCAAAACATCAGTTTCAGTAAGAATTCCTTCTTTTTCATTTGTCCAAACTGTAGCATTTTTGAACAATAAAGTTTGAGCAGTTTGTTTTTTAGTATCTCCAAAAGCAACGTTTGGATACGTTACTGGCATAACTGCATTTGGTTTTTCTGGTTTAACGGTATCCTTAACCGCTACAAACGGACTAGTTTTTACTGCATTCCAAACTAATTCATCTCCGTTTGCTAAAACAGCTTTTCCAGAAAGCGCATCTGTTTTTTCAACAAATCCAGTTAAACGTGCAAAGTTTGATTTAATAGTATCTGCAGGTTTGATGACAAGTGAAACCCAATTTTTAGCAATTGAAAAAGTGCTTTTTACTTTTTTAGCATCAGTAGTTGTAATTTCTGATTTTTGAGCATCAGCCGTTCCGTCGATTTTCCATTTATAAGTATCTTTTCCAACAGTCAAGTTGTAATTTCCACGAATATCTTTTGCATTGATATCGTTCACGATATATTTGCTTCCTTGAACCCAGTTTTCATACAAAACTGTTTTTTCGTCAAAAATTTCGCCAGAAGTAATAATGAAATTGGCAAAACTTCCCGTTTTCAAACTTCCAACTTCGTCGCTTTTTCCTAAAATCGCCGCCGGAATTGTAGTTAATGCTTCTAAAGCTTTTGTCTTATCAAAACCATATTTTATTGCTTTCAATAAATTAGGTTTAAAATCTTCAATCTTTTTTAATTTGTCTGTTGTCAAAGCAAAAACAACTCCGTTTTCTGAAAGCACTTTTAAGTTTGTTGGCGCTTGATTCCAGAAACGCATATCAGCCAATTCAATTTGGTTTGACAAATATGGATTAGAAACATCATAAGCATCTGGAAAACTTATTGGAATGATGAATTTTGCATTCGTAGCTTTGATTTCTTCAATTCTTTCAAATTCGTTTCCGCTTCCTTTTAAAACGTAGTTTAAACCAAATTCTTTCGCAATTTTTGAAGCTCTTAAGCTGTTTAATTTATCTTCTGTCGCAAAAATCTGAACCAATTTTTCATTGCTAGCCAGAGCTTCTAATGATAAATCTTTGGTTTCAGAATTTCCTTTTTTGTACCAATCTAAATCTAAATACATTTGACGCAATAAAGCCATCATCCCCATCAAAGAGCTTGGATATGCCTGATTTGTCAAAGCACTTTTTGTAAAAGCAAAGTGATTTGTTAGTTTGTTTGAAATGATTTGTTTGCTGTTGTCTTCATTATTAAGAGCAACTAGAGCTCCAGTTCCTTGAGCGATTCCGTCAATGGTGTGAGTTCCAACAACTCCAAAACCAGCTTTCAAAAATTCTTCCGCTTTTGGTTGGTCGTATTTGAAAGTTTCGTAACCGTTTACTTCAGGTCTAACGCTTTCGTTCCAGTAATAGCCAGTTCTTTTTGTATCATAAATCTGGTTGCGGTTGCGTCCTGGAGGTAAGTTAGATTTTGGTTTTTCGATTCCAAAATTAGTATAGACATCAATAAATGATGGGTAAATTGTTTTTCCTGCCAGATCAATCGTGATGCTGTTTTTAGGAATTGCAATTGAAGTTCCAACTGAAACAACTTTTCCGTCTTGGATCAGCAATGTTCCTTTTTCAATTTTTTGAGTTGGAGTAACATAAATAGTGGCGTTCGTAAAAACAGTGTAATTTTTACTTTTGTTGTGCACACTTTCATTAACAGGGAAATAGTCTTGAGCATACGTTTTTGTTAAAAAAACGCTCAAAAAGAGTAGTAGTAGGGCTTTTTTCATATGGTATTTGCTAATTTGTTGCTAAAAATATGAAAATATGTTAGATAAGTTTTAATTTTCCAAAATGTTTTTTCTCTATTTTAGATGAAGATTTAGGTAAACCACTGATGGATAGTGTATATAGGACATTTATGAAAAATTCGCAAAAAATAAAATGGGGAATTATTGGTTTGGGAAACATAGCTAATCAATTTGCTTCAGATTTACTATTGCTGGAAGATGCTGAATTGACAGCAGTTGCTTCTAGAGATTTATTTAAAGCCAATGATTTTGCCCAAAAATACAATTGTTCAAAAGCCTACGATTCAAATGAATCACTTTTTGCCGATGAAGAAGTTGAAATTATTTACATTGCCACACCACACGATTCGCACGCTGCATTATCGATTAAAGCATTAGAATCTGGAAAACATGTTTTATGTGAAAAACCGTTGTCACTTTCTTATTCGGATGCCATTCGAATGACTGAAGCTTCAAAAAAGAATAATAAGTTCTTTATGGAAGCATTCTGGACCCGATTTATTCCCACAACAAAAGAGGTTTTAGATAAAGTGGCAAAGGAAGAAATAGGCGAAGTAAAATACATAAATGCCGATTTTGCTTTCCGCGGAAGCGAAACTGAAAATCTGAGGCTTTTTGATAAAAAACTTGGCGGAGGCGCGCTGTTTGATATTGGCGTTTATCCGTTATTTCTCTCTTATATACTATTAGGTAAACCAAAAGAAATTATCGCAAAAGCAATTATGCATAAAAACAATATTGATTTGCAGACTTCTATGATTTTGCAATATGAATCGGCACAATCGATTTTGCATGCTTCCATAGTTTCCGATTCGGATATGAAAGCAACTATTGCCGGAACAAAAGGAAGAATTGAACTCAATTCGCCTTGGTTTGTTGCCGATGGATATTCTTTATTTATAAACGACGAAAAAGAAGCGGTTGTCAGTTTGCCAGTCTTAGGAAAGGGATATTCACATGAAATTATGGAATGTCATAATTGTATTCGAAATGGCCAAATTGAAAGTGAGTTTTGGTCGCATCAAAATAGTTTGGATTTGAGTGGGATTGTCGAGGAGATTAAAAAACAGATTGGTCTGAAGTTTTAATTTAAATTTATTGTAATAAAATATTTACAATAATTATTTTTTCATTAGTTTTAAAAACAATTAATGAAAGAAGAATTATGCTAGTAAAAGTTTATGGAAGCGCCGTTTTTGGAGTAGAAGCAACCACCATTACAATGGAAGTTCATATGGATAAAGGGATTGGTTATCATTTAGTTGGACTTCCAGATAATGCTATAAAAGAAAGCAGTTTTAGAATTGCAGCCGCTTTAAAAAACAACGGATTAAATCTTCCTGGAAAAAAAATAACCATCAATATGGCGCCCGCCGACCTCAGAAAAGAAGGTTCTGCATATGATTTGCCACTCGCTATGGGAATTTTGGTTGGTTCTGACCAAATAAAAGCACCCGAAATTGAACAATACATTATTATGGGCGAACTTTCGTTAGATGGAAGTTTACAGCCTATTCGTGGTGCATTGCCCATTGCTATAAAAGCAAAAGAAGAAGGTTATAAAGGATTTTTTCTTCCCATTCAAAATGTAAAAGAAGCAGCAATTGTTGCCGGACTCGATGTTTATGGCGTTTCAAATCTTCAGGAAATAATAGACTTTTTTAAAGGAAAAGGAACTCTCGAGCCGACTGTTATAGATACTCGAACTGAATTTTATAAAACACTCGATTTCCCCGAATTTGATTTTTCAGATGTCCGTGGTCAGGAAAGCATCAAACGTTGTATGGAAATTGCGGCAGCTGGAGGTCATAATATCATTTTAATTGGTCCGCCGGGAGCGGGAAAAACAATGCTGGCAAAACGTGTTCCGAGTATTTTGCCTCCAATGACTTTGCGTGAAGCTTTGGAAACTACAAAAATTCATAGCGTTGCCGGAAAATTAAAAGAAGTCGGTTTAATGAATCAGCGACCGTTTCGAAGCCCGCACCATACCATTTCGAACGTTGCTTTAGTCGGAGGAGGAAGTTATCCGCAACCAGGCGAAATTTCAATGGCACATAACGGTGTTTTATTTTTGGATGAATTACCCGAATTTAAACGCGATGTTTTAGAAGTGATGCGTCAACCCCTTGAAGATCGTGAAGTAACCATTTCTCGTGCTAAATTTACCGTTACATATCCGTCGTCATTTATGTTGGTAGCGAGCATGAACCCAAGTCCGAGTGGATTTTTTAATGATCCAAGTATGCCGAATACCTCATCGCCACATGAGATGCAACGTTATATGAGCAAAATTTCGGGTCCGCTTTTAGACCGAATTGACATTCATATCGAAGTAACACCTGTTCCTTTCGAGAAATTAGCAGACGACCGAAAAGCCGAAAGCAGTGTTGAAATCAGAAAACGTGTCACCGCAGCCAGAGAAATTCAGACGAAGCGTTTTCAGGAAATTGAAAACATACATTACAATGCACAAATGAGTTCTAAGCTAATTCGGGAATTTTGCGCTTTAGACGATCAATCAAAAGAACTCTTAAAAACCGCAATGGAACGCCTGAATCTTTCCGCAAGAGCTTACGATAGAATTTTGAAAGTATCTAGAACAATTGCTGACTTAGATCATTCAGAAAATATTGTCTCGCACCATATTGCGGAAGCTATTCAGTATAGAAGTTTGGATCGTGAAGGATGGCTTGGTTAAATATTAATTGTTAATTATTAATTGTGAATTATAAAAATGATTGTCACCCTGAGCGGAGTCGAAGGCGTTCCTATTGAAACGTGGGCTTCGACTACGCTCAGCCTGACAATGTGAGTGAAACCTGAAACCTGAAACTTGAAACCTGAAACCTGAAACTAAAACTTAATTTCCTTTCATTTCTTTCACTTCTTGTACAGGTTTGTGAAAACTACTTCTGTTAGTTGTAACAATCAAAACGCCGGCTTCACCGTAAGTTCCATAAATACTGATTCCTTTTTGTTTATCGATCGGAATAATTTTCGCGATTTCAATTTTAGACAAAACAAGTTTTTCTTTTTCCAAATCCTGAAAACGATGCGGAATTCCATCGACAACAACGATAGGTTTATCTGTAATTTTTCCTGTTTTCGCTAAATTGGCAATAGAATCAGAAAGGTAAAACTTGTCTTTTCCTTCGTCCGAAAGTTCATAGTTGCTTTGAGAAAATGCTGAAAAAGTGGCAAGAAAAAGAGTCGCGGTAATAAACTTGGTCATACTTTTTTTGGTTAGAATTGTTAGTGTAAAAGGTTGTTTTTTAATTTGTTTTGATATAAATCAAAATCGAAAATACGATTTTTAATGTTAATTAAATCAGCTCATTAATACAAAAAAATCATAAAAAATCCCGCTTCGTGAAAAGCGGGATTTCATTAATAAATCAAGAAAAATTATTTTTGTTTCTCTGCAAAAATGGCATCTAAACCTTCCATCGCACGAGTAAAACCTTCTTTGAATCCCATTTGAATCAACATTTCTAAGTCAGAAAGTTTTTCATGTTTGATTGCAATATCAACAAAAGTTGAACCGTCCTTTTCTGAAAAGCTGACATTCCAGTTAGACCTCGGAAATTCGGTATTTAAATTTCCTTCGCTGTCGCAAAAGGCATCCAAATATTTAAAATTTGTCTTCGGGCTGATTGAAGTAAAATCGGCAATTGCCCAATGTTCTTCGCCTTCTGGGCCAACCATTGCATAAAGTCGGCGACCGCCTTCTTTAAAATCCATGCTTTTCGTTCGGGCTTTCCAAGGAGCTGGCGCCCACCATTGGTCTAGAATTTCAGCTTCTGTCCATGCCGACCAAACGTCAGACAATGAAGCATTAAATTCACGTTTTACATTTACTGTACTTGTTTCTTTATCTACAGTAAAATCCATTAAAAGATTTGATTTCATTTTCTTTAGATTTTAAATTCGTTAATTGATTTAAAAAAAGACTCTTATTTTTTAGCTTCCAAAATTTTATCCAAGCTGTCCATCGCAGATGTAAAACCTTCTTTGAAGCCAGTTTCTATTAATTGTTCTATTTCGGCCAAATTGTCTCTGTGAATCGCAATATCAACAATTGTAGCATTCCCTTCCTCAGAAAATGTAACGCTCCAATTTGAACTTCCAAAATTCGGAATTGGATTTTCGTCGGCATCACAAAAAGTTGAAGTGTGTTTGAAATTCGTTTTTGGAGAAATTGAAGTGTATTCAAAAAAACTCCATCGCTCGTCGCCTTCAGGAGTAACCATTGCATATAATCTTCGTCCGCCTTCCTTAAATTCCATTCTTTTTGTTTTAGATTTTATGGGAGCCGGTGCCCACCATTGATCCAGAATTTCAGCTTCTGTCCATGCCGACCAAACATTTGATAATGGAGCGTTGAATTTGCGTTTTACGTTTACCGTTTTATTTTCCTTGTCTAGGGAAAAATTCATTAATAAATCAGATTTCATTTTCTTTAGATTTTAAATTCATTAATACTTGATCTAATTGGCTGAAACGGCTTTCCCAAATTTTCTTGAACTGTTCCATCCATTGATCTACTTCTTTCATTTTGTCAATTTTGAGCTGATAATAAATTTCTCTGCCCAGTTTTTTTTCTTCCAATAAATCACATTCGTTCAAAACTTTAATGTGTTTAGAAACTGCTTGTCTTGTGGTTTTGAATTGTTCTGCGATTGCATTTGGGGTTAATGCAGTTGTCGAAACCAAAACTAAAATCGCTCTTCGAGTCGGATCGGCGATTGCTTGAAAAATATCTCGTTTCATTTTTAAAATAGAATTACGCAACTAATCAGTTGCAAATATACGCAACTTTTTGGTTGCGCAATTTAAAAAAGCATATTTTTTTAAAGAAAAGAATCTAAACAAAAAAAGGCGCATCAAAAATGCGCCTTTTTCTTTATAAACGTGTTATATAATTACCGTCTAAATTTATTCTTTACAATGATGTCTTTTAGCTTGGCTTTCAGATCTTCGCCTGTATCATAAACCATTTGTTCGTTATTTGGAAACAAGACCGCACGTTTATTGAAGTTGCCTAGATAATTGTCATCGCAAGCATTTTTGTCGCCTTTATAAGTCGAATAGATATTCTCAAAAACAAATTCACTGCTAATTGGAAATGTTTGAACGAGCTGATTCGATTTCAAATCAACGTAATCCACTTTTGCAGTAACCTGGCACGATTTGAATTGTCTAAATTCATAGACCGTTGCGCGAAGAATTTTAAAATTATCTACTTTAATTTCCTTTCCAAGACTGTCTTTTACAGGCTTTCCACGGCTGTCCAAAAGTGTTTTTACGCCATCTTTTACCTGTCTTTCTTTAGTAAATTCCTTTTCTTTGATTTGCTCTGGAGAAATATAAATATCTCTAAAATTAATAATCAGACTATAATCGTAGTTCACATTTTTTTGTCTCGCACTATGATAAACCGTCCATTTGTCGTTTAATCCATAAGTTTTAAAATCCAATAAATCGTCCTGAAGCATTTTTGGAATCACCATATTGGTTTCGTTTTTGGCATAAACATCCACAAAATCAGTTCCTTTAAACTGAGCATCATCCATCAGTTTTTTTGCATTTTTGTAATTCGGATTTAAACTTTCCAAATAGGCAAAATCATCGTAAGCTTTTCTGAAATCCAATTTGCTATTCGATTTCAAAAGGGCAGAAGCGTTTTCATACAGATATTTTGAAAGTGCGTTTTTGCTGTTTATAATTTCATTTGAATAATTATCAAACGGAAAAAGTGCGTTTCTTCCCTGTTTTATCAACTTCAAAGGCAAAATTGGTCTAATTTTTTCCTGACGGTTATTTAGCTGTACATAAGTGTTGTAAATGGGTTCAGCATTTGCGGGATTGTTTTCTTTGTTGAGCATTTCAAGATTACGCAAGTCACGATCTTTCGCTTTAGCAAAAGCTTCTTCAAGCAGATACACATAATCTTGTTTTCCTTTTGAATCTTTATTAGTTCTTAAAGCTTCAACTGCGCGGTCAATTGCGCCGTCATAATTACCGTCGCTTATTAAAGCTTGGGTTGTTTTTACACCGCAAGACGAAAAGGTTAAAAATAATATAGAAAATAGAAAAGTAATTTTTTGCATGTTGTATTTTTTGAAGGTGTAAATATATCTTTTTAACTTTCAACAACTATGCCTTTTTTTAGATTTTTTAAGGAGCAGAAAACCACGTTTTCATAAGAATGTCCAGTCCCGCTTTCGCCTTTATCTCTCCGTTCCACTGCGAGGATATCGGCTCTATCGGGGCTAGATGAGAAGTTTTGTTTTTTTCGAGTAATAAAAAACCGATTACGATTTAGTCACTTACTTTTTTATACTCAAAAGTGCCCACTTCAGGATTTGAGATACTGCGTTTTTCGCTGTCAAAAGAATTAATTTTAAATACAACGGGCAGAATAACAGAAACGATCGTCAACTGAGAATTGTCGCTTGATAATTTCCATTTTGCTTTATGAGATTCATCGCCAATTATACTTTCGAAATCACCATTTTCGCTAAAAACCTGAAAAACCTGATCTGTTTTAAAACGTTTTTTAATGTCTTTTTCTTTTCCGTTTTTGGTCCATTTTACCAATTGCCATTTTCCAATTAATTCTTTAGAAGTTTGAGCCGTGGCAGATAATCCTATTAAAAATACAAAAGCTAAAAATAATTTTCTCATTACTAAAGTTTTAAAGTTGAATTTTAAATTTAGTGATTTTTGTTGATTTGAAAGAAAATTAAACGTTAAGTCTGTAGTTTTTTAGTTTGATAATAACTTATTAATCAGTACAATTTGCCTCTTATGACGCAAAACATGTACAATAGCATGCTCCATTAATTGTTCAATATCATAAAGTTGTCCCCACGAAGTCATCATTTTTAATGAATTGTCATATTGTTCTAGTTCATTGTCTTTAATTTCTCTGAGAACATTTTCAGTATATTCAAAAACATGGGTTAAGTCGTTCAAATATCCTTCAATAGTTGAATGGAAAACTTTTTCGGGGCGGTTAATAGTTTGACCTTTTAGATTTTGAATATTTATTGCATAGATATAACCAGATCTCACAACATGTGATAAAATTGTTTGTATCGATTTACAATCTTCGTTTGTTGTTTTTTCGTCTATGATTTTTGTTAAAGCATTATCGGAAATGGGTTTAATAACATCTTTAAGATCATTAATTGCTTGTTCGTAAATGTCAAGCAATGCTCCAACGGCGCCTTGTCTATTCATTTTTTAGTTATGAAAATTTGTTTTTAATCTGATAAATAATCTCCCAAAAGATAACAGCAAAAACAGCATTTGCAAGTATAGCCGTTTTAACCTGATACGGGTCATACTCAAAAAGCAAATGCAAGTTTGTAAACTTCAAAGCCAGAAAAAGTGCCAATGTTGCAATCGCTATAGCGTAGATTACATTTAATATAGGTTTCCATTTTAAAGCCACAAAAGCATAAATAATATTGAAAACCGCATAACCGAATCCTAACGTTATAAAAGGATCAGTTTCTAATTTTTCACCTATCTTTAAAATAATCGGTGTTGAAATTAGATATAAAAAGAAAAGTATTGAATAAGAAAGAATTCGTATTTGTGGTTTCATTTTTTATTATTTAAGATGAAGTTTTGCAATTGCAAAAGTAATTCGAAAAGATGAATTCTAAATGAAGTTAATTCACTCTTTAGATGTTCTTCGATGTTTTATGGCAATAGTTTTTCTATTTTTTCTTCTGATTTTTCTTTTAAAACGCTATCAGGTTTGAAACTCCAAATGATTAGAAATTTTCCTTTTACAACATATTCTTCTGGATGTTCATCAGTTGGCTGACCGTCTTTTCCCCAAAGTAATCCTTGAAGAAAACGATCTCCTTTAAAAACATGATCAAATTCAAAATACATAATCGAACCACGATCGCCTTTGCTTCTAAAATTCTGAATCGCTTTGCTTTTTACAGTTCCAACAATATTGCTGTAGGTTTCAATATCATTATAAAAAGTGCAGGCTTGTGGCGTGATGCAAATATTACCGTCGTTGAAAGTATAGGCTTTCGGAATTTCTTTTGGCTTTAATTTTAAATCAGCGATAGTTTGACTGAATGAATTGATTGAAAGCAATAAAAATAGTGCTGATAGGGAAATTGTAATTTTCATGATTTGAGATTTGGGTTTGCTAAGCTAAAATAGGATTTTTGTAAAGAACTAAATGAGATTTTTGTTAATTATCTCTTTAGCAATTTCAAAAACTTCTTCGTCGACTTCATCTTTTGTTGGATTTCGTGAAATTCTTTTAATTTCATTCCATACGATTTCATTTTTAATAATTTCTCCAAAGGTCAGAAGAATCCAATATTTCCAAACTTGATCTTCACTTTGTAAGATTTTCAATATTTCAAGCGAAATCTTTTCCGTGTGCGGAATTAAAAGTTCTGCAATTGATTTACTAATTGGCCAGTTCATATCTTGCAACCATTCAAGTAAATTTGGAATAATTGGTTCAATTTGATCAAAAGAAAGACCTTTTAGTTTTTCAACTGTTTCAAAATCAAATTTATCTTTTGGAATTAAATTTTTGATTTTCATATTTAATTCTTTTAATTCGGTTCAGTTTTATTTATTACTATTTAACAGTTATTTTATTTCATTTTTGAAGTTGCTTTAAAGATGCAAACTTTACGCCGATATTTTATCCGTATCATTTTCATCTTCTAAAATATAATTCGAAGGCGTTTTTCCTAAATGTTTTTTGAACATAAAAATAAAAGCGCTGGCAGTTTCATAACCTAAATCTAAAGCGATTTCTTTTATCGATTGTTTTTCACCCAAACGTTTAATCGCTTCAAGCAATTTTAAACGCGTGCGCCAATCACTAAAATTCATTCCTAATTCTTTAATAAATAAGCGCGATAAAGTACGACTGCTCATAAACGAAAGTTCGGCATAATGATCAATCGTGTGTTTGCTTGCGACATCGCTCATTAAAAGTTCAACGACTTTTTGCAGTCTTTCATTATTTGTCGTGGGCAAAAAAGTAGCACTTGGTTCAATCAATGCAAGTTCATCTAGGAAAACGGCAATAATTCGGCGTTGTGAAGCAGTGAGGTTTCCATCAGTTCCAAAAGAAATAATTTTGAAAACCAACTGTTTTAAAAACATTGGAATATCAAAAGAAAAACTATTTGTTGGCAATCCTTCTATAGCTGACGGATCAATAAAAACGCTGTAATAATTAACATCTTTCTGAAAAGTAACCTGATGCTCGACACCGCCCGGAAGCCACAACCCTTGTAACGGATTCACAACCCAAATATGATTTCCAACGACAACGTTCATTACGCCACGAGTAGCATAAATCAATTGCCCGCGAGGATGAGAGTGCGAAATGCACATTTCGTTGTTAACCATTTCAGTATAACCAATAACAGGAATTAATGGATTCACTTGATATCCATAATCCTGTGCCATTCTATATGTCCGAATCTGATTATTCATTGTCCAAATATAGCAATTTTGACATTTTAATTTGTTTCAATTTTGTAAAAAAATAATACAGCTGTTATTTTTAAAATCAAGATTAACCTAAAAACAACTCATGGAAACCGTTAAAGTACAACCAGAAGTAATTAAAAAAACAACGTATTCAATACTTTTTATAATCAGTTTTTCGCATTTGATAAATGACCTTTTACAAGCTGTTGTTCCGTCAATTTATCCTTTAATAAAAGAGAATTTCGGACTGAGTTTTACTCAAATCGGAATTATCACTTTTGCCTATCAAATCGTGGCGTCTATTTTACAACCGTTCGTCGGAATGTATACGGATAAAAATTCTAAACCTTATTCATTGATTGTCGGAATGTGTTTCACCATGACCGGATTATTTCTGGTTTCCATTGCAACAAGTTTTACTTTCTTATTGCTGTCAGTCAGTTTAATCGGAATAGGATCTTCGATTTTTCATCCGGAATCTTCGAGAGTGGCGCATTTGGCTTCTGGCGGAAAAAAAGGATTGGCGCAGTCGATTTTTCAATTAGGAGGAAATGCCGGAAGCGCAATCGGACCTTTATTAGCAGCGTTTATAATCATTCCGCATGGACAAAGTTATGTGGCTTGGTTTTGTATTATCGCTTTAGTCGGAATTTTTGCTTTGTATAAAATCGCGCTTTGGTACACGGAACATTTATCTGAAAGAAATGCCAATAAAGCCGCGCATAAAATCGAAACCCATCATTTGTCTAAAAACAGAGTAATTGCTTCGCTGGTTATTTTATTGGTTTTGATTTTCTCTAAATACTTTTACATGAGCAGTATTACGAGTTATTATACGTTCTTTTTGATTGATAAATTTCACATTTCGATTCAGCAATCTCAGGTTTATTTGTTTTTATTTTCAGGTGCTGTCGCAGCAGGAACTTTGATTGGCGGACCAATTGGAGATCGTTTTGGAAGAAAATATGTAATCTGGGTTTCAATTCTTGGAGTTGCGCCATTTACTTTGATGCTACCTTATGTGGATTTATTTTGGGTCGGAACTTTATCTGTAATTATCGGATTGATTCTTTCTTCGGCATTCTCCGCAATTCTAGTTTACGCAACCGAATTATTGCCAGGAAAAGTTGGTTTAGTAGCCGGTCTTTTCTTTGGTTTTGCTTTTGGAATGGGAGGTTTAGGCTCTGCAGTTTTAGGTAAAATAGCCGATGCAACGAGTATAGAATATGTTTTTAAAATTTGTGCGTTTCTGCCGTTGATTGGGATTATTACTGGGTTTTTACCGAATATTGAAGGGAAAAAGAAAATTTAATTGCGTCCAGCTTTAGCTGGATGAGAAAATGATAAAGAAGTTTAAGGCTTTAGCCAAATTATTCACAATTTGGCTAAAGCCTTTTTTTCATTTTGACATATTCCTTCAGTTAAAACTGGAGGCAACTTATAAAAAATATTTTCTTTTTGCTTGTTAACGCGAGCGTCTCTTTCTCGCTAGTAGGAGGTTATGTTTTTTTTGATTATTATATTTATTGACATATCTACTAGATTAGTGAAGTATTTGTCTAGGTAATCTAACTTTTAAATACTCTTCTAATTTCTGTGATCTTAATGATCCAAACATTATATCTTGGGCAATAAAAAAATCATCAATCGTGATTTTATTATCTCCATCCATATCTATAGCGTCATTAGACATAAAATCTAAAATTGAGTTTAAAATAAAAGTAAGGTAGTATTTCATGTGAGAAATATTTACGTGAATATTATTTTTTATTGCCGCATTATGAACAATTTCATTTCTAATTCTGTATAATCTAGTTAAATTCCAACGAATATTCTCAGAGTGCTTTCTTATTGCGGTACTAATATTACTCGGATCTTGTACCCATTTTTGGAAATAGAGGGCTCTAAATTTTAAAAGTTCATTATCTGTGTTTGCAATAATCTCATTGTATTTATTATTTTTTGTTAAATAAAGTAAAGAATCATCAAAATCAGTAATAGATTGATCTAAATTGTGTCTTCTTAAAGTATTGTGAAAATCTAACAAATTTCGTTTTGCATATATTAAAGAATGAGAAGTCGAATAGTACTTACGTATGCGATCAATAGTTTTCTCTTCGGCATTAAAGGAAGTAAAAATATATTCCAAACCTATCCAATAATTTAGTAGTTTAGTTTCAAGTTCTGGAGATTCACCTCCAGTTCTTAAGTATCTTATTGCAGAAAAAATTTTGTCATATGAGTCTGCGTCTATATTATTAGAATTTATTTTTTTGATTTTATTAAGTAAACGTTCAAATGAATTTTCCGTATAATCGATATAAGCATCAATTTGATAATTCACTGGAATTGTTCTTGATTTAGAAGGATCTTCTTCCCCAATTACTGCTGCTTTATCATAGATATCAATGCTTAAACTATTGTGTCCTAAGTGATATAAATCTAAGTCTTTTGATAATTTTTCTCTTGTTATCTCTAATGCTTTAAATGGATCAAGAGAAGAGACTTTTAAGGCAATCATCTTTGACATTTTATTATCTTCAAGGAAATCATAAACTCTTTGAGAAACTATAGGTTTAAATTCCTTTCTTATTTTTTTATTAATAACTAAATAGTTGGGATCTATTTTTTGAAGTTGTGATATTTCAAAATTATGGCTTTGAATACTAAATAAAACTTTGAAATTCTCTGCTTGACGATTTTTTAATGTAATCCACTCATTATACCTTTCAGAAAATCCATAATTAGCATCTTTTTTGTATATAAATAATACTTGAAATAAATTATATAAATAATTTTTTGCATAACCTTTGTTAATGAGTTCAGTAAATAAATAGTTCAGATGTAGTAGTACTTTTTTTATTTCATTATAAATTAAATCATCACTTTGCGTGTCATCAAAATTATTTAAAGAGTTTTCAATTTCATCAAATAAATACTCAAGATAATTTGAATTTTCTTGAAGTATAATTCTACAAGCTTGAACAATTCTAGAATAATTCTCTTTTTTTGTACTTTTTAATAGCTCTAAAAAATATTGTCTATTTACTTTTGAGAATTTAAGTCCATCATTGTTTTCATTCAAAATATTTGCCAGTTCTGCAGCGGTTGCCTGTGAATAATCATTATTGGTCAAATAAGTTAATTGGCATGTTGAAACTAATTCTTCAATTAAAGATTTTGGATTATGAAGCCTCAATTTATAAGAGTCTAAACTTCCTTTATAAAGTAATTCACTAGTTTTGGCAATAAAAATTCGTTGAATTTTGTTTACAGGATAATTTAAGATAATATTTTGCATAATTATTGTAAGTTCTTTATACCTTTGTAAAAGTAAACAATTAAAACAAAAATATAGAAAGGGGCTTGGAATTCTCATATTGCTTAGGTAATTTAGTTTTCCTTCCCCTAGGTACAGAAGGCTTATCTTTGTAAGATGAGCCTTTTTTTATTGTATATAATAAAAGGTCTTTCATATTATAAGTCTAGATTATAGAAGTTGAAAATATAAGATTTGTTTTTTGTCTTGCTTGTTGAAATTTTCATGTCGTTCTTTCTTATGCAAGATGGAAACATTATGTTAATTTCAGGTGAATTTTGATTTCTCTTAGTTGTATGTTCTTTTTAAATAATCTAAAATCTAAACAAAAAAAATCCCGCCTCAATTAAGAAACGGAACTTATGATATTTTTGTTTAAGATTAAAAACTAAGTTTAAACTCAATTTTATTTATTTCATCTTGTTTTCCAGACTTAAATTCGATATTTTTAAGATTATCGAGAGATGCATCCACAATAATTTTTGAGTCTTTAATTGTTGATCTTTTAGCCTTAATTATTTTTTTTATATTTTTCATTTTCTTTTAATTAAAAAACCATCATAGTCTTTTTTATAATCAAAAGGCTCATCTATGATTTTATTATTATCAATCATTCTTGCACCAAATAATCAAAAGTTTCTGATAATTCCTCTAGATTTAACATTATTGCCCTTTTGTAAGTATTTGTTCTTCTGGTATCACTCCCTCTAAAAAAGATGGTTATATGAGGATTTACACTTGTAAATTCATAGGCAGTTTTTATTACAGTTGCTAAAACCATTCTAATATCTCCATTATCATTTGTGACTTGATCGTCTATAATGTATTTCTGTTTTAAAGAATCATATTTTAAATCTCCAAAACCAAGATTATAGACATTTGGATTTGTTGTAGAAGAATAAACAACTACTTTTTTGAAATTTCCTTTATGTCCTTTGCTTGTAAAATGAAACACTGTGGATAATTCATTTTTGATAAGAGCATATTTTCTGTAATTCATTAATAAGTAAATTTCTTATAAAATTAAAGCTTTTATAACCTGATATAATATTTTTTGAGATAAAATTGCATAAAAAAATCCCGCCTCAATTAAGAAACGGGATTAGGGTGATATTCCTTTTTTTTCTATTGTTAAACCGTAGCAGCAATTTCTTGTGGCAACGGAATTTGATTTTTTAACAAATCTTCAAATGTTTCAGCTTGGCGAATTAAGATTCCTTGTCCGTTCATCCATAAAACTTCAGCAGGTTTGTATCTTGAATTGTAGTTGGATGACATTGAGAAACAATATGCTCCAGCATTTCTGAAAGATAAAATGTCACCTTCCGTAATTTCTTGAATTCTACGGTTGTTAGCGAAAGTATCAGTTTCGCAAATGTATCCTACAACAGAGTAAAAACGCTCTTTTCCTTTTGGGTTTGAGATGTTTTCAATATGGTGTGAGGATCCGTACAACATTGGACGAATTAAGTGATTGAAACCACTGTCAACTCCAGCAAAAACTGTTGAAGTTGTTTGTTTTACTACGTTTACTTTTACTAAGAAATGACCTGCTTCAGATACAAGGAATTTTCCTGGTTCGAAAATAAGTGTCAAATCTCTGCCGTATTCTGTACAGAAAGCGTTGAATCTTTTTGATAATTTTTTACCTAATTCTTCGATGTCTGTTTCGATATCGTCTTTTTTGTAAGGCACTTTGAAGCCGCTTCCGAAATCTAAGAATTGTAGATCTTTGAAATGTTTTGCAGTATCAAACAAGATTTCAGCAGCATACAAGAATACTTCGATATCTAAAATATCAGATCCTGTGTGCATGTGAATTCCGACAATGCTCATTTTTGTGTTTTCAACAATTCGCAAAATATGCGGAATCTGGTGAACAGAAATTCCGAATTTACTATCGATATGTCCAACAGAAATGTTAGCGTTTCCGCCTGCCATTACGTGTGGATTAATACGAATACATACCGGAATGTGTGGATGTTTTGTTCCGAATTGCTCTAAAATAGATAAATTGTCGATATTGATTTGTACACCCATTGCGGCAACTTCTTCGATTTCTTCTAGAGAAACGCCGTTTGGTGTAAAGAAAATTCTTTCGGGTTCATAGCCAGCATGAAGTCCTAACAAAACTTCCTGAATAGATACAGTGTCTAAGCCAGACCCCATGTTCTTTAATAACTGAAGAATCGCAACGTTAGACAATGCCTTCATGGCGTAATTAACTCTTAAGTTTTCTACCTTAGAGAAAGCTTTAGTTAATCTGTTGTACTGAGATTGGATTTTTTCGGCATCGTAAACATACAATGGACTTCCAAATTGGTCTGCTAACTGCAGTAAATCTTTTGCTTGCATTTTTTAAATCATTTTAGGCAAAGTTATTACACTTTTGAGTAACTGCAAATTAATTGTAGAAAAATAACAAATTATAACAAATTGTTTTATTTTGAACAAAAAGTTGCTTATTTTGGATTTTTATAACTGCTTTTTGAAAGTTGCTAATATAGTAAGTTTTTTCGCCAATGATTATAAAGATGAAAAGGATTTTGTTAAAATTTTTTAAAAGAAGCCAAATGTTTGAAATTAGCCCCGATTACTTCACTAAAAATATATTTTAATTTGTGTTCAGTGAACTTCGTTTGAGGCGGTATCCTCTCCTCCCGATGGCTATCGGGAGGAGAGATATAGCCGAAAGCGGGAACTAGTTTATTAAAATGCTTATTGTGATGCTTCAAGATGAAGGTTTTGTACCACAAATTACACAAATTACCACAAATTTTGGTTTTTCGCAAAATGCTAAAACATAGCCCGTGGTTGAAACCGCGGGCTATATTTGAAATAGAAATCGGCCAGAAAATAAAAATTCGCGATAATTCGTGCAATTCGTGGCGAAAAAAATCCCTTTAATCATGATAATCTGTGGCTAAAAAAACAAAACCCCTGAATATAAATTCAAGGGTTTGTTAGTAGTTATGTTGTTTATCGGAATAAGATTAATTAAAGCCTAAGAGAAAAACTTAGCATCTTAGAACCTTAGTATCTTAGAATCTTTAAAAAAAAATTATAGACTCGGTAAATCTCCTTTTCCTTTAGTAGGCAAGTTTGTAGATCCCATAAGGAATAAATCTACTTCTCTTGCTGCTTCGCGACCTTCTGAAATAGCCCACACGATTAATGATTGTCCTCTTCTCATATCACCAGCAGTGAAAATGTGAGGAACGTTTGTCTGATAGTTATGCGCTTTGTAGTTGCTTCTCATATCAGTTTCGATCCCTAATTGCTCGCTTAACGTTTTCTCAGGACCTGTAAATCCAAGAGCCAATAAAGCTAAATCGCAAGGCCAGATTTTTTCAGAACCTTCTTTTTCGATTAGTTCTGGTCTGTTTCCTGGAGTCATTTTCCATTGTACTTCAACCGTTTTTAATCCAGTTAATTCTCCTTTATCGTTAGAAATGAATTCTTTAGTATTGATCAACCAGTTTCTGTCGCAACCTTCTTCGTGAGAAGAAGATGTTTTTAACTGCAACGGCCAGAAAGGCCATGGAGTTGATTCGCTTCTTCCAACTGGAGGTTTTGGTAAAATCTCAAAGTTAGTTACCGATTTTGCTCCGTGTCTGTTTGAAGTTCCAATACAGTCAGAACCTGTATCTCCACCACCAATAACGATTACATCTTTACCAGTCGCTTTAACTTGATCCGGAATTGATTCTCCGTATAAAACTTTAGTTTGCTGCGTCAAGAAATCCATTGCCTGAACAACACCTTTGCTTTCGATTCCTTTAGTTGGCAAGCTTCTTCTTTCAGTTGCTCCTCCGCATAAAACGATAGAATCGAATTGGTTTAATTCTTCTACGCTGAAGTTAACACCAACATTTACGTTAGTTTTGAAAGTGATTCCTTCTGCTTCAAGAATAGCTACACGACGGTCGATAATTCCTTTTTCTAATTTGAAATTTGGAATTCCGTAACGTAATAAACCTCCAATTGCGTTGTCTCTTTCAAAAACAGTAACCGTGTGACCAGCTCTGTTTAATTGCTGAGCAGCTGCAAGACCTGCAGGCCCTGAGCCAATAACAGCAACAGTTTTTCCAGTTCTTGTTTTTGGCGCTTGTGGTTTGATCCATCCTTCAGCAAAACCTCTTTCTACGATGCTTTTCTCGATGTTTTCGATAGAAACCGGATCTTTGATGATTCCTAATACACATGATTTCTCACATGGAGCAGGGCATAAGCGTCCTGTAAATTCAGGGAAGTTATTAGTAGATTGTAAAATCTCTAACGCGCTCTGCCATTCTTCCTGATGCACCATGTCGTTGAAGTCAGGAATTAAATTTCCTAACGGACAACCACTGTGGCAAAAAGGAATTCCACAGTCCATACATCTTGATCCTTGTTCTTTTAATTTATCTTTTGGTACCGGAATAGTAAATTCGTTGTAGTTCGAAACACGTTCTGCTACTGCTAAATTACTTTCATCGGCTCTGTTATATTCTTTAAATCCGCCTATTTTACCCATGACATTTTAATTAAATCTAAATGATTAAATTCCAAATTCTAGTTTTTTACCGCAAAGAGCGCAAAGGCTTTTTTTAAAATTCTTTGTGAGTTTTTAAGTTCGCAAAGCTTTGAGGTTGATTTCAATCTAAAATCTAAAATCTAAAATCTGAATTCTAAAATCATTTATCCCGCTATTAATTCTTCTATTTTTTTCTCTTCTGCAATTCTTTGTAATGCTTTTTTGTAATCCGTTGGCATTACTTTTACGAAGTGCTGTTGTTGGTTTTCCCAGTCTGCTAAAATTCTTTTTGCTAATGGACTGCTTGTGTACAACGAATGGTTTTTGATCAGTTTTCTTAGTTTCGTAAGGTCTTCTTCTTCCATTGGATCGAATGCAACCATTTCCATGTTACAAACTGTAGAATCGAATTTCTTTTTCGGATCGTAAACATAAGCTACACCACCGCTCATACCAGCTGCGAAGTTTCTTCCTGTTTTTCCTAAAACTACTACTGTACCACCGGTCATGTATTCGCAACCGTGATCTCCAATTCCTTCAACAACTGCTGTTGCTCCAGAATTTCTTACACAGAAACGCTCTCCGGCCATTCCATTAATATAAGCCTCTCCGGTAATAGCTCCGTAAAGGGCAACGTTCCCGATAATGATATTGTCTTCAGGTTTGAAAGTTGCAGTAGGAGGGACTTTTACAATTAATTTTCCTCCAGAAAGACCTTTCCCTAAATAATCATTACAGTTTCCGTGAATTTTAAATGACAATCCGTTTGTTGCAAAAGCACCAAAACTTTGTCCGGCAGAACCTTCAAAATCAACTAAAATAGTGTCATCAGGTAATCCTTGTGCGCCGTAGATTTTTGAGATTTCGTTACTCAAAATCGCACCTACAGAACGGTCTGTATTTTTAATTTTAAAGGTTACTCTTGTTTTCTCTTTTCTATAGATAGACGGAATCGCTTCTTTGATGATATCAAAATCCAATACATTTTCAAGTTGGTGATCTTGAGTAGTTGTATTATGATTTGGCTCTGTTTTCGCTTTTTCCGGTTTGTATAGAATGGTTGACAAGTCTAAACCATTTGCTTTATAATGTTTGATAGCTTTGTTCACATTTAATTTTTGTGACTGACCTACCATTTCTTTTAAAGTTCTGAAACCTAACTGCGCCATGATTTCTCTTAACTCCTCAGCAATGAAATACATGAAGTTGATTACGTGCTCTGGAGTTCCTTTGAAATTCTTTCTTAATTCAGGATCCTGAGTTGCAATACCAACTGGACAAGTATTTAAATGACAAGCTCTCATCATGATACATCCAGAAGCTACAAGCGGTGCAGTTGCGAAACCAAATTCTTCAGCTCCTAATAAAGCAGCGATTGCAACGTCACGTCCTGTTTTCAACTGTCCGTCACACTCTAAAACTACACGGCTTCTTAAGTCGTTCAAGATAAGTGTTTGCTGAGCTTCAGCTAAACCAAGTTCCCATGGAATTCCTGTGTGCTGTAAAGATGTTAAAGGTGCAGCTCCCGTTCCTCCGTCGTAACCAGAAATTAAGATAACGTCGGCTTTTGCTTTGGCAACACCGGCAGCGATAGTTCCAACTCCAACTTCAGAAACCAATTTCACGTTGATACGAGCTTCACGGTTTGCGTTTTTCAAATCGTAAATCAATTGAGATAAATCCTCAATAGAGTAAATATCGTGGTGAGGAGGAGGTGAAATCAAACCTACATAAGGTGTAGAGTTTCTAGTTTCAGCAATCCAAGGAACCACCTTTTCTCCAGGTAACTGTCCACCTTCACCAGGTTTTGCTCCCTGAGCCATTTTGATTTGGATTTCTTTAGCGTTTGTCAAATAGTTGATCGAAACACCAAAACGTCCTGATGCAACTTGTTTGATTGCAGAGTTTCTAGAATCTCCGTTAATTTCTTTCTGGAAACGTCTTGGATCTTCTCCACCTTCTCCAGAGTTACTTTTTCCTCCAATTCTGTTCATTGCAATTGCTAAGTTCTCATGCGCTTCTTGGCTGATAGAACCATAAGACATTGCTCCAGTTTTGAATTTCTTTACAATTTCTGTCCAAGGTTCTACTTCGTCAATAGAAATTGGATCTAAGTTGTTGAATTCAAATAAACCTCTAATGGTCATTAAGTTTGAGCTTTGCTCGTTAACGGCATTTGAGTATTCTTTATAACTTTCTGGGCTGTTTAAACGAACCGCTTGTTGTAATTTAGAAATAGTGGTTGGGTTAAACATGTGTTTTTCGCCACCACGTCTCCATCTGTAAATACCTCCAATTTCAAGAGAAAGCAAGTTTGCAATTTTTGAATTTGGGAAAGCTTTTTGGAAACGTTTTTTAACCTCTTTTTCAACTTCCATTAAACCAATTCCTTCAATTCTTGATGGAGTGTAAGGGAAGTATTTAGATGTAAATGTTTTGTTTAAACCTAAAATCTCGAAAATCTGAGCAGCTCTGTATGAATGTAAAGTAGAGATACCAATTTTGTTCATGATTTTTACGATTCCTTTTGCAATCGCTTTGTTGTAATTTACAACTGCATAATCTGCTTTTACTTTTGTAATGAAGCCTTTTTCAACTTGATCGTGAATGATTTCGTTTACCATGTAAGGATTGATTGCACTTGCACCGTATCCGAACAATAAAGCAAAATGATGAGGTTCGCGTGGTTCAGCAGATTCGATAATGATTCCGAATTTAGAACGAACCTGTAAAATGTTCAAAGAGTGGTGAATGTAAGAACAAGCCAATAACATAGGAATTGGAGCTAATTCTTCGCTTACACCTCTATCTGATAAAATGATAATATTGCATCCTTCATTAACTGCTTTGAAAGTTGCCTGAACGCATTTTTCAAGTGCTCTTTCTAAACCGTTAACTCCTTTTTCTATTTTATATAAAGTAGAAATTGTAGCCGATTTGAAATCTGCGTGATCGATATTTCTGATTTTATCCAAATCCTCATTAGAAATAACCGGATTTTGGATTTTTAATTTTTTACATTGTTTCGATTCAATTTCGAAAATATTAAAATCGCCACCAATTGCTAAACTGATATCAGTAATGATTTCTTCACGAATACCATCCAAAGGGGGGTTAGTAACCTGAGCAAACAATTGTTTGAAGTAATTGTACAATAACTGAGGCTGATCTGAAAGAACTGCCAAAGGTGTATCGTTACCCATAGAACTAATCGCTTCAGCTCCGTCGCTTCCCATTGGGTTGATGATTGTTTTTAAATCTTCAATTGTATAACCAAACAAACGCTGTCTTGTTAAGAAATCTAATTTTTCAACAGGGGTAGGGTTGTTTGTGTAAGGAACGCTAGCCAATGGTAATAAGTTTTCGTCAACCCATTGTTTGTATGGACGTTTTGTAACGATCGCTTTTTTAACTTCTTCGTCTTCGATGATACGACCTTCATTCATATCAACCAAGAACATTTTTCCTGGCTCTAAACGACCATGTTGGATTACATCTTCTGGGTCGATGTCTAATACACCAATTTCAGATGACATAATTACGAATCCGCTATGTGTTAAAGTATAACGAGACGGACGTAATCCATTCCTGTCAAGTAAAGCTCCAATTACGTTACCATCTGTAAACGGAATAGAAGCAGGACCATCCCAAGGCTCCATAATACAAGCGTTGAACTCATAGAAAGCTCTTTTCTCTGGAGACATTGTTTGGTGTTTTTCCCAAGCTTCAGGAACAACCATCATCATCGCTTCAGGCAATGAACGGCCAGTCATTAATAAAAGTTCAATCACCATATCCATAGAAGCAGAATCTGATTTTCCTTCTAAGATAATTGGGAATAATTTTTTAATATCATCGCCAAAAACTTTGCTCTGCATAAGCTCTTCACGAGCACGCATACGGCTTACGTTTCCACGAAGTGTGTTGATCTCACCATTATGACACATGTATCTAAACGGTTGAGCTAAGTCCCAAGATGGGAATGTATTTGTAGAGAAACGTTGGTGTACAAGCGCTAAACGAGTTACCAAGTCCGGATCTTTCAAATCTATATAATAACGGCTGATGTCTTCCGGCATCAATAGACCTTTATATATTATAGTAGTTGTCGATAGGCTAGTAAAATAAAACATGTGGCTTTCTGAGGTTTTAGATCCTCTTACGGCATGTTCAGCAATTTTTCTAGCTGCAAAAAGTTTTGCATTAAATTCTTGTTCAGTTAAATCCTGTCCGTTTTTAGAAACGAAAACTTGTTTAATTGTTGGTTCTTTTTCTGCGGCGATTTCACCTAAATTTTCAACGTCAACTGGTACATCTCTCCAACCTAAAACTTTTAAGTTTTGGTCTTTAATAGTAGCCTCAAATGCATTAATACAAAAAGAAACCTGGTTTTTGCTTTTTGGTAAAAAAACCATTCCTACTGCATACTCACGCGCTTCAGGGATTTCAAAGTCACATACTTTCTTAAAGAACGCATGTGGGATATCAAATAAAATTCCAGCCCCGTCTCCAGTTCTTCCATCAGAACTAACGGCACCACGATGTTCCAATTTTATTAAGATGTCCAATGCTTTGTGAATAATATCATTTGACTTAATACCATTCAAATTACAAATAAATCCTGCACCACAATTGTCGTGTTCAAATTCAGGCAAATAGAGCCCTTGTTCTTTAACTTTCATTCTTGATATTTTTTCTACAAAAATAAAGATTTCGTTAAACATAATGTATTGAAATTGTGCTTTTGCTTTCATTTTTGTCGTAATATTAGAAAAACGGTTCTTAAATGATAATAATATTATTTAAAGCATTGCGAAATGATAAAATCATAATAACAATTAAATAATATTAGGAAAAATCGTCGTCAGGCCTAGAATTCAATAGGGTTTTTTGTTAAATCTCAAACGATATAGTGATTTTGTGTTAACTTTTTCGATGCAATTCGTTAACGATAAGTTTGCTTTCAAAAAGAATATCCGATTAATAACAAATTGGGTCATTTTTTAATTCGAAAAAGATTTTACTTTTAAGTTGAATTTTGCTACTTTTGTCGCACTTTTATTCTGAAATAAATTCAGAACCAGACAAATTCTATATTATGAACATACACGAATATCAAGGAAAAGAAATTTTAGCAAGTTACGGAGTACGCGTTCAACGCGGAATTGTGGCTAATAATGCGGTTGAAGCTGTAGCTGCTGCAAAACAATTAACTGCCGAAACTGGTACAGGATGGCACGTAATAAAAGCACAAATTCACGCAGGTGGTCGTGGAAAAGGTGGTGGAGTTAAGCTGGCAAAAAACTTACAGCAAGTTGAAGAGTTAGCAGAACAAATCATCGGAATGCAGTTGATCACACCTCAGACACCGCCTGAAGGTAAAAAAGTAAACAAGGTTTTAGTTGCTGAAGATGTTTACTATCCTGGAGAAAGCGAAACTTCTGAGTTTTATGTTTCTGTTTTATTGAATAGAGGTACAGGACGCAACATGATCATGTATTCTACTGAAGGTGGAATGGATATCGAAGAAGTTGCTGAGCACACTCCACACTTAATCTTTACTGAAGAAATTGATCCAACTGTAGGATTACAAGGTTTCCAAGCTAGAAGAATTGCTTTTAACTTAGGCCTTTCTGGAAACGCTTTCAAAGAAATGGTTAAATTCATCGACGCACTTTACAATGCTTACATTGGTTCTGATGCTTCTATGTTTGAAATCAACCCAGTTTTAAAAACATCTGACAACAAAATCTTAGCTGTTGACGCTAAAGTTAACATCGACGATAACGCTTTATACAGACAACCTAAATATGCTGAAATGAGAGATATCCGTGAGGAGAATCCAATCGAAGTTGAAGCTAAAGAAGTTGGTCTAAACTATGTTGACCTTGACGGTACTGTAGGATGTATGGTAAACGGAGCTGGTCTTGCAATGGCAACTATGGATTTAATTAAATACGCTGGTTTTGAGCCTGCTAACTTCCTTGACGTAGGAGGAACTGCTGATGCAAAACGTGTTGAAACTGCTTTCAGAATTATCTTGAAAGATCCAAACGTAAAAGCTATTTTAATTAACATCTTCGGAGGAATCGTTCGTTGTGACCGTGTTGCTCAAGGTGTTGTTGATGCTTACAAAAACATGGGTGATGCTATTAAAGTGCCAATTATCGTTCGTTTGCAAGGAACAAATGCTGAAATTGCAAAAGAATTAATTGACAACTCTGGTATGCCAATCTTATCTGCAGTTCAATTCCAAGAAGCTGCTGACCAAGTTAAAGCTGCTCTTTCTTAATTAAATAAGAAATCAATTTATATAGAAAATCCCTCCAAGAATCGGAGGGATTTTTTTGTTTTAACGTCAAATATTCCTTTTTGAGAATATTTTTTAAGACAAAGTATATCGTAGAGACGCACAGCAGTGCGTCTACGTATCGTGAATACATAAACGGAAGTACGTTGCGTAGACGCACTGCTGTGCGCCTCTACAATAAACTATGAGAAAAAAACTTTGGGCTACATAATTGCTCTCGCAGATTGGGCAGATTTTTAAAGATAAAACAAAAGAAAAATCTGCAGAATCTGCTAGAAAGAAGAATGTTAGCATAAAAAATAGCCACAGATTACACGGATTATACGGGTTTTTAAAATCCTTTTAATCAGTGTAATCTGTGGCTAAATATCTTTGTGTAATTCTTAGCGTGCTTTGCGGTTAAATAAATTATTTTTTATTCTTCCCGTTTTTAAAAACCACTTTTTCTACAATTACTGGTTTTCCATTTCCTTTCGGGAATGCTTTCTTTTTAGGTTTTCCAGCTGCTGAAGCCGATTTGCTTTGATCGCCTCTATATTTTTCTGAATCTTTTGGAGCAGCTTTGAATTCAGGTCTTTCTTTAGAAGTTTCTTTTTTAGGAATTTCAGCTCTATGTTTTGCTAAAACGTCATTTGGGTTTTTAGGGTTTTCTTTTGTTCCTCTTAAATGAATAACCAATCCATTTAAGAAATTACGTAAGATTTGATCGCCGCATTCCATATAGTTCGGATGATCCTCAGCTCTAAAAAACGCACCCAATTCTGATTTTGAAATTCTAAAATCAACTAATTCTAAAATTTCTACTATTTGATCATCACGGAGCATCAAAGCTACGCGAAGTTTTTTAAGTATATCGTTATTTGTCATCGTTTATTTTTTACAAAGGTACGGTACAATCTGCTAAAATTGTTATTTACATTAAATTTTTAATTGTGATGATTTTTTGCTTTTTATAATCGAGAGAAACTAACGCTTTTATAGTTTATAACTTGTTAAAAGTTAGACAATTGTGTTTTTGTTTTTGCTGTTTTGTGTATTTTTTTTGCGGTAAAATGCAGGGTTGAAGAAATTTCTTATAGTATTTTGTTTGAAAAATGCATTTTAATGATATAAAATGTTAAATTGCAGCATTAACGAACCAATTTATTAACCATTTTTTAACTAAAGTTTATGAAACAAAAGAATTTTATCTTTTCATTCGTTTTGTTCTTATTTGCTTCGAGTATTTTGTTTGCGCAAAAAATAACGATCAAAGGAACAGTAACTGATGAGACAGGAATGCCTATGCCGGGAGTTAATATTCAAGAAGAGGGAGGCTCAGGCGGAACTACGACTGGATTTGACGGAGATTATCAAATTAGTTCCAATAAAGGTTCTGTTTTAATCTTTTCATATATCGGATTCAAATCAACGAAAGCTACTGTGGTTGGTGCAACATTAAACATAAAGATGCTTTCTGATGCGAAAGAGCTTGACGGAGTTGTAGTGACCGCTTTGGGGCTTAAGAGAAGCGAAAAATCACTTGGTTATGCTACTCAAAAAGTACGAGTTGCAGATGTTGTTACGGTGAGAGAAACAGATATTAATAATGCATTGGCTGGAAAAATTGCTGGTGTTCAATTTCAAGGTTCTCCGAGTGGGGATTTTAGAACCTCTTTGCTTAGACTTCGCGGAGATACGGGAGTATTGTATGTAGTTGATAACATCAAAGTAAACACTATTAGTGATATTAACCCGGAAAGTATTGAAAGTATCAATACGTTGAAAGGTTTATCTGCAACGGCGCTTTACGGGCCAGAAGGTAGAAATGGTGCAATTGTAATTACAACAAAAAGAGGAAAAAAAGGTGCTACTACAGTAGAGTTTAACGTAAGTTCTTCATTAGAAAATGCTTATGAATTGCCTAAATTTCAAAATGAGTATGGTGGAGGTTATTCTCAAACTTTTCCAAAATATACTTATAATCCAGCTACTGATCCTGCTTCTTTTGCTGCTTTCAACGGTCAGGATATTGTTGATTATACAGCGGATGAGAGCTGGGGGCCAAGAATGCAAGGCCAAATGGTACGTGCTTGGAATAGCTGGGAAGAAGGTACGCCAGAATTTGGTAAACTAACTCCTTTTTCTCCAAATCCAAATAATATTAAAGATTTTTACAATACCGGAGTAACTAAAAGATCTAGTTTATCTGTTGGTAAGGGTGGTGAAGATTATTCTATAAACTTTGGTATCACTAGAACAGATAAAGAAGGTATAGTACCAAATACAGCAAGAACTCAGTATGATGTAAACCTTACTGTAGAGGCTAGTTTGAGTAAGAAATTTAAAGTATTCTCAACTGTTTTATTTCAAGATAGACAAACTACAGGATATAATGATAAAAACTTAATCTTACCGGCGGTTGCGAGTTTAAGACAATGGTTTCAAAGACAACTAAACATGAACGATTTAAGAAATTATCGTATGAATGGTAAAATTGTAACTTGGAACAGAACGAGCCCAACTAATGGAAAATCTATAGGTTGGAATTCTCCATTTTTTGATCAATACGAACAACCAAACAACGAAGATCAAAAATCTTTCAATGGTAAAATTGGTGGTTCTTACCAAATTATTGATGATTTGGCAGCTACTGTAGAGATTAGAAAAACATATATCGGAAACAATTATTATGATATCTACAAAGCTTGGGGTGGTGCCGAAGTTCCTGTTTATGAAGAAAGCCTTCAAATCACGAACAAAGATGAAATTTCAGGTATTTTAAATTATAAAAAGAAAATCAACAAATTTGATATCACAGGAAATTTAGGTTTCGAATATCAATTTTATGATAGAACATACATGGACGATACTACTGTTGGAGGTTTAGTTTCAGAAGGATTCTACAGTATCAGTACTTCTGTGGGAACACCACTTATTGATAATAAAAGATACAAAACAAAAAACCGTGCAGCTTTTTTAACAGCTTCTGTGGGTTATGATGATTTTGTTTATGTTGATGGTTCTTATCGTAATGATTATGCTTCTACTGCTGATGTAAATGATAATAAATTAGCTACTTATGGTATTTCTGGAAGTTTCGTTTTCTCTAAATTTATTCCAGAAAATCGTTTTTTTACATTTGGTAAATTGAGAGCTGGTTATGCAATGGCGCCTCAGTTTCCTGGAGTTTATTTAACAAGCCCTATTTACGGAATCGGAACAGCTTATGGTACTTATCCAGTTTCGTCAACACAAACAACACCAAGTAATCCAAGATTGAAAGGTGGAAATCGCGAAGAAAAAGAATATGGTATAGATTTGAAATTCTTTAATAACAGACTTTCATTAGACGTTTCTTATTTTGACAGATTAGATAATGAATTGCCTTATAGAGTAGACTTAGATGCTTCAACAGGAATTGGAGGTGTTTATGTAAATGGAGGAAAACAAACTTACAAAGGTTGGGAAATTGCATTGTCAGGAACGCCAATAAAAACAGATAATTTTGAATGGAATATCGGCGCAAATTTTGCCACTTTAGATAGACAAGTAGTAGCTATTGCTCCAGGAATTACAAGAAATATTATTCAGTCTGGAAACTCAAATATGGGTAACGTTCAGTTGGTGGAGCAAGTAGGCGAAAAATGGGGAGCTATTTACGGAAGCAGAATTGCAAGAGATGAAAATGGAAAACCAAAATTAACCACTGCCGGAGCTTATGTGAGAGAATTGGGAGTTTATTTAGGTAATGTTTTGCCTAACTATACAGGAGGTCTTACGACTTCATTTAAATACAAAAATTTTGATTTAAGTTTAGGATTTGATTTCCAACAAGGCGGTAAATATTATTCTGTTTCTAATTCGTTGATTAATAGAACAGGAGTTGGTATTGAAACAGTTGGAGACAATGATTTAGGAAATCCAAAGAGAGATCCTATCGTAAACGCTACTACTGGTGCAAGTATTGCTACAGGTGCGATGCTAAATTCTGTAGTAACTCCAACTTCAGGAGGTCTTTTGGTAGAAGGTGTGGATGGTACGACTGGTGCCGATGTTGCTTACCGTGTGAGTACTAGAACATATTGGTCAAACATTAGAGCTATTACTGAACCTTTCTTAGAGGACGCTTCATATGCAAAATTGAGAACAGTTAGAATTGGATATACTTTAACTAAAAGTGTATTGCATAAAACACCTTTTGAAAAAATCAATGTTGCGCTTTATGCAAACAATGTATGGTTGATTTATGCGGCAAATCGTGATATCGACCCATCTGAACTTCAATCGTATAATACATCAAGTACGCCATTTATAGAAACGGCTCAATTGCCAAATTCTAGATCTATTGGTTTAAATGTTGTTCTAACTTTATAATTATAAAAATGAAAAAAATAATAACATCAATTTTAGCACTAACAACTGTTTTGGTATCAGTTTCTTGTGATAATGCTGATTTTGGCGATACCAACTTAAATCCGAATTATCCTAGTGTCGCAAATACAGCTTCGTTACTTACAGGAGCCGAAAGATCAATGTCGCCTATTCTTACTGCTACTGAACCACTTTGTTATGTTCAATATATCACAAACGGACAATATCCTAAGGAAACGATTTATGATGTAGTAAATTTTGAATATACCAGTAATTATGTGTCTATTCTAAACAATTTGCAAGCAGTTATAGATTTAAACAAAGATGCAGCAACGGCCGGAGCTGCATTAGCTAATGGTTCAAACAATAACCAAATTGCTGTAGCAATGATCTTGAAAGCTTATGTTTTTCAGCATATCACAGATCGTTGGGGAATGGTTCCTTATACTGGAGCTTTAAAAGGCTTAGATAATCCATTTCCTAAATTTGATACACAAGAAGCTATTTATGATGGATTGTTTAAAGATCTAACTGATGCAGTAGCACTTATGGATGCTGGTGCAGGACCAAAAGGCGATGTGATTTTTACCACAAAAGCGACTCAGATGTCTGAATGGAAACGTTTTGCAAATACTTTAAAGTTAAATATGGCGATGCGCTTATCGAAGAGATTTCCAGCTCCAGGAGGTTATGCCGCAACAAAATTTGTTGAGGCTTTAAACGCTGGAACTATTGCTTCAAATTTACAAAACTTTACCTATCCTTATATTACTGATGAGGCTTATGATAATCCTTGGGAAGATCGTTTTGAAACTAGAACAGACTATTTAGTAAGTGAGCCTTTTGTGAATTTATTGATTGGTACAGGAACAAATCTTGCGCCACAGGATCCTAGATTGGCAAAATTTGCAGAAAAAGCGACTAACGGTGGTGGAATTTACAAAGGTGGCCTTACTTCGGCTGTAGGAAATACAACTGTTGCCAATTATTCTTTTATAACGAATACTATTATCAAAAATAAAACTGCTCCTGCATTTTTCTATACTTATGCACAGGTTTCTTTTGCGAAAGCTGAAGCTGCGTCTTTAGGATGGATTTCGGGTTCAGCAGCAACTTTTTATGCTGAAGGTATTAGAGCTTCTATGGCACAATGGGGCGTTACAACTGCAGCGGCTGATGCTTATGTTTTACAGTTTCCTTATGTAAACATAAAATCTATTGCTTACCAAAAACACATTGCTTTGTATATGCAAGGTTATGAAGGATGGAATGAGTGGAGAAGATTTGGCGCTGATGCTGTTGCTCTAACTGTTCCTGCTGGAGCGATTGGTTCTGCTACAATTCCGCAAAGACAAGCTTACGGAGCGAGTGTAAAAACATTGAATTTAGAAAATTACAATGCTGCAATCGCTGCTCAAGGAGCTGACAAAATGGAAACAAAAGTTTGGTGGGCAAATTAATTTAGTCACTATAACTTAAATGAAAAAAGAGGAAATCTCGCTATGGGATTTCCTCTTTTTTATTTTCTATTTTGAAATAATTTCGAAATTATTGCACATTTAAAACAGCCACAATTTTATCTAAATCGTCTTTAAGATGATTAGCAGTAATTACAATTCGGTTTAGTGGATCAGCTTCTTTAGTATATTTAAAACTTGCAATAATAATTTTTTCTTCTTTTAGATTTTCTACTAATTCTTGTGATAAGATATAAATCAACGGATAACTTTTATCAAACTTAATATTGCTGTTTGGGACTAAAATAGAATCGATATAATTCAAATTATCCAACAGTTTTTGATGCTGCACGTTATAAATTTCTTTTGCATCAAAAATTGTTTGAACAAAAGCAGGATTCATTCCAGCCGCACTGGTAAAAGTTTCTAATTCCTTTATTTGTTCAATGAACTTAGAATCACTTGCAATGACACCTCCTGTTAATCCAAATGCTTTTCCTAACGAAGAAACCATGATTTTTCTTTTAATTGGAAAAGAAATGGAAGAATAAATTCCGTTGCCATTTTTGCCAACAATTCCCAAAGAATGCGATTCGTCAATAATTAATGTGATTTCTTTGTGGTTTGGAATTTTTTCTAAAAATGATAAATCGGCAGGTTTTGTCTCAAACGAAGGAACGCCATCGGTAAGAATGGTTATTTTTTCTGGTTTTGAATCCAGTAGACGATCGTTTAAATTTCCGTTTAAGAATACAGGAAAACTATTTTCAGTTTGGATAGCGTTGTGTGTATCATTCAAATGAAAAAAACTATCGGTTTGCTTTTTCATTAAATCGATAACCAATTTTCCAGCAAGCATCCCTGAAGAAACAGTAATAGCGCTTTCTGAACTAATATGTGATGCTAAGAACTTTTCGCCATTATCATAAGCACTCAGCTTGATATTCGCAGTTCTAGAACTTCCATAAGTAGTTCCCCAATTTAAAATATTCTGAACAACTAAATTTTGAAAATCCTTATTTGTTGGAAGACCTAAATAAGCAGTTCCGCCAAAATACAAATAGTGTTTTTGGTCAATCTCAATAATTCGGTCAGGGAATTTTTCGACTATCATTTTTTATAAAAGTGTAACTCCGGTTCCGTTAAGATCGGAATAAGAAATGACTCCATCTTTTATTTTCACACCAGTAGCAATGTCTTTGTCTAATAGCAAAGCACCATCCATATCAACATAATCTAACTGTGGAAGTAAATGTGCAATTGCCGAAATCCCAACAGTAGATTCGGTCATACAACCAACCATTGTTCTTAAGCCAAGTTTTTTAGCTTCTTCAATCATGCGTTTTCCAGGTGTCAATCCGCCACATTTAACCAGTTTTACATTTACACCATGAAAATGATTATGACATTTTGCTACATCTTCTTCGATAATACAGCTTTCGTCAGCGATTACAGGAAGTGCAGAATGTTTAAAAACTTCTTTATGACCTTCCCAGTTATCGGCTTTCATTGGTTGTTCTAGGAATTCAACTCCTAATTTTTTAAGCTCAACAGAATTGTTGATCGTTTCTTCAACTCCCCAGCCACAGTTGGCGTCAATTCTAAAAATAGCGTCAGTATGTTTTCTGAGTTCTTTTACGATTGCAATATCTTCTTTCGTACCTAATTTGATTTTATAAATTGGCCAAGGAAGTTCCTGCATTTTTGAAACCATTTTGTCAATAGAAGCAATTCCGATTGTGTAATCTGTCATCGGATTTCTTTCAGTAGTATAGTTCCACAATTCGTATAATTTTTTGCCTTTTTTACGTGCATACAAATCATTATAAGCTAAATCTAAAGCGCAAAGTGCAAACATATCGTCTTTTAAATACGGATGTATTTTTGACCAAAATACTTCTGGAGTTTCGTCTTCGGTATTTTCAATAATGCTTCTGATTTTTTCCAGATCCTGAATCATCATTGGAACTGTCGTTTTGTAATACGGATTTGAAGTTGCTTCTCCAAAACCAGAAAAGCCATCGCTTTGTAATTCTACAATTAAAGAAGGTTGAAAATCAATAGATTCCCTTGAAATTGTGAAGGTATGTTTTAGTTTTAGGTTGTATTCTCTTAAAATTAGTTTCATCGTTTTTATGTTGTTTTTTTATGTGTATTTTGCTCAATAACCAAGCCAAAGAACTGCTTTTACAAAGCCATCTCTCCATAATTTTTCGTTATGCTGGCCACCAGGTACAATTCTAGTTTTGGTTAGATGAAGACAATAACAGCGGTTCTTGTCTAATAAGCGTTCCATCTTATGTAAATCATTTACCATATCATCACTTTCTTTGTCTCCACAAAGAAAATAGATGCGCGTTTTATTTTTTGGAGCTTGCTCTGTTAAAGTATAAATGTCGTTTGTAAACCAAAAGGATGGGGAAAAAATACCCGCATTGCCAAAAATTTCTGGATATTTTAAAATAGCATAATAAGAAACCAAACCACCAAGAGAGCTTCCCATTATTGTTGTGTTTTTTGCTTTGGTTTTAGTTCTGTAGTTTTTGTCGATATAAGGTTTTAAAGTTTTAACTATAAAATCAAGATAATTATCGGCATTACCTCCGCCATATTTTTCATTTTTATAAGGAGTCAATTCGTCAATGCGTTTGTCGTTTCCGTGCTCAATTCCAACAATAATTACAGGAGCTTTCAAACTATCCAGTTTTTCATCTACATTCCATTCGCCAACAAAAGAAGTTTTGGCATCAAACAAATTTTGAGCATCATGCATATAAATAACACTGTATTTTTTTTTAGGTGAAGTGGCATAGCCTTCCGGTAAATAAAGCCAGATTTTTTTTGTGGTTTTAAGCTGAGGTGCTTCAATCGTAAAAGTGGATACGTTTTTGGATGCCGTGCTTTCCTGCGCATTTCCAACATTTGCAAGCATCAATAAAATAAAAAAGCAGAATCCCCTTATCATCAGTTATTGTATTTTAGATTTAAAGTAATATTTTAGCTAAAAATAACAAATTTGATGAATACAGAGGAAGAAAAAAGAGGTTTACTTTTAGAAATGATTGCATTTGCGACCATTGACGGGCATTTGCATAAACGTGAGGTAGATTTTCTGTGGATTGTTGCTGAGGAATTGAATATCAGCAAAGAAGAATTTAAGGATTTATTTCATCAAGAATATAAAACTAAAGTCGCCAGATCTGAATTTCAGCGCATTCAGCAATTTTATAGATTGGCTTTGATTATGCATTGCGATGGCATCTTGCATGAAAAAGAATCAAAAGCGATACATCAAATTGCACTCGAAATGGGATTAAATCCAACTGCAGTAAAACGAGTTTTGGAACTGATGAAAAAGGCGCCAAATGCCATTATTGACCCAAATAAATTATTGAAAGTTTTTCAGGAACAGCATAATTAAGATAGTTGTTCCTGAAGTTTTTTGATATCATCACGCAATTTGGCCGCTTGCAAAAAGTCTAATTCTTTGGCTGCTTTCTCCATTGATTTGCGTTTCTCACGAATTAGTTTTTCTAAATCAGTTTTTGACATATAAGCAGTTTCTGGTTCGGCAGCAACTGGTAAAGTATGACCTAATTCGTATTCTACCAAAGGATTTTTAGTAAATGCGCTGTCGATTTTTTTGTTTAAAGCCTGAGGTGTTATATTGTTTTCAGTATTAAAATTGATCTGTTTTGTTCTGCGATAATTCGTTTCATCAATTGTTCTTTGCATGCTTGCTGTAATTTTATCTGCATACATAATGGCTTTTCCGTTTAAGTTTCTTGCGGCACGCCCAATCGTTTGCGTCAAAGATCTGTGGTTTCTTAAAAAACCTTCTTTATCGGCATCTAAAATTGCAACAAGTGAAACTTCGGGCAAATCCAAACCTTCACGAAGCAAGTTTACTCCAATTAAAACATCGAAAATACCTTTTCGCAAATCCTGCATGATTTCGATGCGTTCTAAAGTATCAACTTCAGAATGAATATATCGACAACGAATATTTACTTTGGTCAAATATTTGGCTAATTCTTCGGCCATTCTTTTGGTTAAAGTTGTCACCAAAACTCTTTCGTCTAATTCGCAACGCACTTGAATTTCTTCAATCAAATCATCAATCTGATTCAAACTTGGGCGAACTTCAATAATAGGATCTAATAATCCAGTTGGACGAATAATCTGCTCTACATAAATCCCGTCTGATTTTTGTAATTCATAATCGGCCGGAGTTGCAGAAACATAAATGACTTGATTCTGTAAAGCTTCAAATTCTTCAAATTTCAAAGGTCGGTTATCCATTGCAGCTGGCAAACGGAAACCGTATTCTACCAAGTTTTCTTTACGGCTTCGATCGCCACCGTACATCGCATGAACTTGGGAAACGGTTACATGGCTTTCGTCAACAACCATTAAATAATCGCTCGGAAAATAATCTAACAAACAGAAAGGTCTTGTTCCAGCTTCACGTCCGTCTAAATAACGAGAATAATTCTCAATTCCGGAGCAATAACCCAATTCGCGAATCATTTCTAAATCGAAATTAGTTCGTTCTTCAAGTCGTTTTGCTTCCAAGTGTTTGCCTATTTCTTTGAAATAATCCACTTGTTTTACTAAATCTTGCTGAATCTGCCAGATAGCACCTTGTAAAACTTCTGGCGAAGTCACAAACATATTGGCAGGATAAATGGTCAATCTTTTGAATTTCTCGATTACTTTGGAAGTTTGAGCATCAAATGATTCTATTTCCTCAATTTCATCTCCAAAAAAGTGAATGCGATAGGCATCATCAGCATAACTTGGATATACTTCTACCGTATCTCCTTTGATTCTGAAAGTTCCTGGATTAAAATCGGCTTCCGTTCTGGCATATAGACTTTGAACTAAACTATGTAATAATTTAGTTCTCGAAATAACCTGATCTCTAGTGATTTCAATTACATTTTTCTGAAATTCCACAGGATTTCCAATACCATATAAGCATGAAACAGAAGCAACAACCAAAACATCACGTCGCCCAGAAAGCAGAGAAGAAGTCGTACTCAAACGCATCTTTTCTAATTCTTCATTTATAGATAAATCTTTTTCAATAAATACGCCTGTAACCGGCATAAAAGCTTCTGGCTGATAATAGTCGTAGTACGAAACGAAATATTCAACCGCATTATTTGGGAAAAACTGTTTGAATTCTGAATACAATTGCGCCGCCAAAGTTTTATTGTGTGCCAAAACCAAAGTCGGGCGCTGCACTTCTTGAATAACATTCGCAACTGTAAAGGTTTTACCAGATCCTGTAACTCCTAATAAAGTTTGATATTTTTCGCCATCTTCAACACCTTGTGCAAGTTTTTGTATGGCTTGTGGCTGATCTCCTTTTGGACTATATTCTGAAGCTACTTGAAAATTCATTTTTTATTGATGAAAAATTAGTTTTGTAAAGATACGAAGTTTGAATCCTATAAAAAAGCTAAATAGGATTGCCATAAATTATAAGGATTTCCACAAATTATTTTACGGTGTATTCCCTATGGGACATTCGTTTTGATCGATATTTTTTCTACGGATATTAAACTCCTAACGGAGTAATTTGATAAAAATCAGATTCTAGAAGAATACTCCGTTAGGAGTTTAATATCGGTAGAAAAAAAAGTTTGCAAACAACAAAATTGTCCCGTAGGGACTACACATTATATGCTATTCTAGAAAATCACTAATCTGATCATTAACAATTTTCGATTGATCTATGGATAAAAAATGTCCTGCATCTTTAATTGTTTCGGTTTTGTTATGAATTAGATGTTTTTTTGCGCGTTCTAAACTTTCATCGGAATTAATAACATCATGATCACCAATTAATACCAAAACAGGATTTTGAATCGACTTTAATTCATCATCTGAAAAAGGCGTCATTTTGAGCATACTGGAGTTTGATTTTGCATATTTATTCGCCAAATAAAATTGCCTGTTATAAACGGGGCTGATTTTTTCAGGATGCGTAGAAAATGTTTTTAAGGTTTTGCTGAATTTCTTTTCGCTCGGAAAAAGTTTTAAAAGCAAAGCCGATGATGTTTTTCGAGGTTTGTCAATAAATTTGAAGGTTTGGGCGGGACTTAATAAAACAATTTTGTCAATCGAATTGTCTTTTTGAATGGCCAATAATGTCGCAATCCAGCCTCCGCGTGAAGCGCCGATAATATTAAATTTCTTTAATTTATAATGATCGAAAATTTCGTTGTACCAAGCGACAATTTCCTCTTTTGAAAGTGGTTTTGTGGTTAAGGTTGATTTGTTCGGTTCCATTAAAAAATCGATAGCATAAATTCGATGATTTTTTGCCAATGCGTTAATATTCGGATACCACATTGTGGAACTGGCGTCCATGCCGTGAAGCAATACAAGATCTTTTCCGTTTTTTGGTCCAGCAATGATGACGTGTGCCGTTCCAAAACTAGTTTTTACATTTTCTTCCGTATAAGGAATGTCCCAAAGTTTAAGGGCTTTGTCGTAAGCGTCAATGTAATGTTGTTTATCGATTTTTGTTTTAAAAACGTAATCTTCAAATTTTTCTTTTTTAGAAGAAGCACATCCTGCGAGTAAAAAAACAACGAATAATTGAACGAATATTTTTGAAGTACTCATAAAATTAAATTTACTTTTAAAGGTACAACAATCTAATTTCGAAGAAGTTTCAGAATTTAGTTTGAAAATAGTATAATTTTAAGATTCCTCACTTTTCTTGGTCAGATAATAAATCTGCACAAAAGCTAAAATAGCATTTGGAATAATTACAGGCCAAAGCCATTGATTAAAATCTCGATAGTCATTTAAAAAAATACCATAAATGACAAAACAGATACAGCCAAACATATTAATAAACCGAATTGTTCTGAGGTTTTTCAGCAAAAAACCTCCAACAATAAAAACCGATGCGAGATAACCAACATATTCTGCCATAGTCTTGATATTTAATTGTTTACAATAAATGTAGCGAAAGCAAATTATATAATCAAGAGTTGGAGCTGAAAATCAGTATTTTAGATTTTGAAGTTTTTTAGGTTTACGACTTGTATGTCGAATTCTTAAAATATGAATATCTTTCTCGGTTATTTTATAAGATATTCGATAATTGTAAATTTCGTAGGCTCGATAATTTACACTGTTGGGAATTTTCATCTCATCCAATTCATAAATTTCCCAATTTGTACTTAAGATTGATACTGAATTATAAATGGTGTCAATTACTTTGTTTGGAACATTTTTGCTTTTAGATTCTTTGAATAAATGGAAATAGATTTTTTCTAGTTGATTTTGACCAAATTATTTTTTTTTCCATTCCTCAATTTTATTTTTAACATCATCATGAGAATAAAAATTGCCTTCTCGAATGTCTTCTTCAGCAACTTTTAATTCTTCATTATATTGTTCTAAATAATCTTTAGGTGAAGTTTTACGGCTGTCTAAAATTGTTTTTAATGCAGATAAAAACATATCGTCATCAATTTTTTCAATTTCAGAAATCAAAATATTTTTAAGTTGAAGAGTGTTCATGATATTATAATTTACTCGAAGTTACAAAACATAATTTAATATGATACCTGAATAAATCTTAAAAATTTCCATGTTTTCTTCTCCGTTTCATTTAAAAAACTCCAGGCAACAATACGGCTGTTTTTTTGGCCTTGCGCCATATCAATAGTTTTGACAGAAACAGCATTTACTTTTTTCAGAGTTTTATAAATAGAAGAAAGATTTTCTTTTTTTGAAACCAATGTAGTAAACCATAAACATTGTGAAGCGTATTTTGCGCTTTCGTAAATCATTTGTGTAATAAATCCGATTTCGCCGCCATTGCACCATAATTCGGCATTTTGGCCACCAAAGTTTAAAACCGGATTTGTACTTCTTTTTTCTTTTGGATTTAAATTCGAAACTTTTCTTGAAGCACTTTTATTTGCTTCTTGTGCCGATGCATGAAATGGCGGATTGCACATGGTGAAAGTGAATTTATCTTCGGGAATAATGATGTTTTTGAAAATAAATCGGGATTCAGTTTGTTGCTGTAAACTGATTGTATCGATTAATTTTGGATTATTTTCTATTATTTTACTGCAGTTTTCAATTGCTTTTTTGTCAATATCTGTTCCAACAAAACTCCAATTGTAAATCGAATTTCCTAATATCGGATAGATCAAATTTGCACCCGTTCCGATATCTAAACCTAAAACCGAATTTCCTTTCGGAATGATTCCGTTGTTCGTTTCTGCCAATAAATCAGCGATATAATGAATGTAATCTGCTCTTCCTGGAATTGGCGGACAAAGATAATGTAAAGGAATATTCCAGTTTTGAATACTATAATAGGTTTGTAAAAGAGCTCTATTTAATGTTTTTACCGCGGATGGATTACTAAAATCTACGGTTTCTATTCCGTGTTTATTTATAGCAACAAAAGCTTTTAATTCAGGACAATTTGAAATTAAGAGTTCAAAATCATATCGCGAACGATGAAGATTTCTTGGATGTAAATTGCTTTTTTCAGAATTGTCGTTTGCTTTCATTTTGATTGATTTCGAATGCAAAGATAGGTATTCCTTTTTTTAGAAATGATTTTAGGAAATTATCCATTAAGGCTATTGCTCAAATCCGTTGTAGTTGACAGTTGTTGTTTTATTTCATACTTGGTGGCTGTACAATTTTCGGTAGATAATTAGATTTTTTGTGTTCGATTAGAACCCGCTTTTCTATTTCTTTAATTTTGAATTTTGGATTTTCAATTTCTGCATTTTCAGATTGTTTCAGTATAATATCTTCTAATTGGTTAAAAATTAAATTAAATGCCTTTGACATATATGGTTCTACAAAACACAATTCTTCGTTGTCGAAAGTAATAAAGTTATAACTTCCCGCATAATGTTTTCCAGCTTCCATTTTAGTTTTAACCAATTGTTTCTTTAAAGAATTTTTACCAATCATTAATGAATTAATTTGATTCATAAGTTCATTTGATAATTGGTACCGGTAAAATTTTAATCCATTGTTACCATTTAAATGAACAGTAACAATCCCGTATTCATTTATTTGTGCATAGTCTGTAACGTTAATTTTTAACGGATTTCCATTTGTTTCGTAATATATTAGTTCAATTCTTTTAAAATTAAGTTTTATTTTCTGTTGGGCACTTAGAATATTAAATGATAAAATAGTTAAGAAAACTATGATTTTTAATTTTAATGATTTCATATAAATCAGTTGTTGTTTGGATTCAGATTTTTTCCACAATAGTTGCTAACGTTGTATTAGCTGTTATCACTCGTATTCTATTCAGCTAATATTTTGTTTAAAATTCGATTAATATTTTTTCTTCCTTTTTCGCTCAATCCGCCATATTTCATATTCGGTGAAAAAGGAATTGATTTTATCATTCCGCAATCTTCTAAACACAACCAAATTTTGCCTATTTCCTTTTCTTCTTTATTATAAAATCTCAAAATATATTCTGAATCGGTAACTTCCCAAGTTGTTTCTGACCAATCAAAATTAACAGGATCATTAAAAAAAGAAATTATTTTTGTTTTACTTGATTCTGATAATGTTTTTGAAGTCAACCGACTTACTAAAAATGTATTTCTAAAAAGTTTTACTTCTGCAACTTCTTCTCTTGGAAAGTTATATTTTTCATTTCCAAAATTCTCTTCAGAGGCTTTTTCTTGCTCTTCAGTTGTTTTGTACATAAAAAACTCAGTAAGTTCTTCTTCCGGTGGGAATGTTGAGTAATATTGTCTTCTGTCGAAAACATCAGAAATAATTGCAAATCCAATTACTGAAATTATAACAATTGTAAATAGTATTTTCTTGATAATTTTCAATTGAAAGTTGCTTTATAAATGAGTGATAACGTTCCGGTACTGCAGTGGATTTGGGACTAAATTAAGCTCATTGTTTGGATTTGACAAATAATAACAAAATACAAATCCAACCAAATTCATATATAAATGGTAATATTTTAATTAAATCAAATTTATAAATAATCTTTTTAGACAATCAGAAAACAAATCAATCAAAACACTCCATCATCAAAAGATCGCCTTCTTGATGCGTGATTGTTACAAGTCCGTCCTGTTCAACCGAATTGCTGCTTCCGGTTCTGTAGCCCATTGTGAGCGTGTCGTTTTGTAATTCGTATTTTAAATTAGTAGAAGAAATACCGTTTACAACGCCAATTGGAATCAGCGAAATTGGAGTTTGCGCCGTGTACCATTTCTCGAATTTTCTAGGCAAAAGAAATATTTTTGAGTGATCATCGAGAATCACAATTTTCAGAGAATCACGATGACGAACAATGTTTGTAAGATTTGTTATGGTATGATCAGCGCGTTTTCCGGTTGCCCAAACAACATTTACTGCTGGAATTCCTCGTTCAACAAGGTAATCGCAAGCTTTTTCAAGATCGGTTTTTTCCTGATCTTCGGTGTGAACTATTTCAATTGGATACTGCGATGTTCTATAAATTTCGGGATCAAAACCTCGATCAAAATCGCCAAGTAGAACATCGACTTTTATGCCTAATTCAATAACTCGTTCAATTGCCGAATCCAGAACAACAACAAGAGGTGACCATTCCAGCAATTGTCCTAATAGTTCACTGCTACAGGCGGCTCCGTTAGCAATTATTAAAGCAGGTTCCTGATCGTCGCGAACTATATGATGTGATGACATACTTGGATTTTTGAATTTGATGCAAAGGTACGGTTAGAATTTTAGATTATAGATCGCAGATTTTAGATTTTTTTAGTTTTGAAATAATCTAAAATCAGAAATCTAAAAGTCTTCTGTGGTAATTTATCTGTCCTAAATGATACGCCAAATGTGTTGAAAGATGCACTAAAAAGAATCCCGTTGTCATTTCTTTTTCGAAAACAATCTGCGGATAAATTGCTTCTAAATCATTTTCTGTTAAAGAATTTAAGGCATTGTTTACGACAATTAATGTCTCTTCGATTTTTTGAATCAATTCTGCTTTTGGAATATCTTTTAAAGAAAATTCTAAAGGACGATTTCTAACATAACCAGTTTTCCCAATTTCTCCACCAATATAAGTATTGATATTCCCGATAAGATGCAGACAAAGATTTCCAGCCGAATTTGAAATGTTTTTGTCAATTTTCCAAAGATTGTTTTCATTTTGATACGATTCGATTTCAATTTTTAATTTGTTGAGATCGCGCTCAAATAATGATTTTAGGGTTTCAATCAGCATGATTTTATTTTTAGTTAAGGTCTGTTTTTTATCGGAATCCAGATTTCTTCTTCAGAATCAGGATCGTCTTTTTTGTATTTTTCATCCATTACGGCAAAATGAGGTCGATCGTCAACAGTATATTCAGAATTTGGGAGCCACTCTGCAAAAATTGTGTGATAGGTTTTATGACCTTCGCTTGCCGGGCCTTTATGAATAAAAACAGCATAGATTCCTGTTGGGATTATTAAAGTCTCCATTTCTTCTGGTATTACAGGAAAGTTTCTGACTTCGACTGCAGCCCATTTTTGAAAAGTCTTGCTGGCATCAAAATTGTCAAAATATCCGTTTGGGAAAACCTCCAGAGAATATAGATTAGCATCGACAGTATTTTTTATTTCCTTTCGTTTTGGCATAAAACTGCTCCATAATTGAAAGGTTTGATTTTCCATAAATGACATTATAATATGTTTGCCGACTAGTTTTTTTTCGGTCAAAATTTTAATTTGGGCTTCCATTTTTGGCGGTTTATTTTATAGTGTATTTTTTGAGATCGGTTTCGCTTAATGAAAAATATCCAAGCGGATAATTATCCTTATTTGTGTTGTTGATGATATTTCCTTTTACAGTTGCGGGAGGTGATTGAAAAGGCCCTCCAACATTGCTTCCCGCAATGCTTACGAGAATATTCATATAGTTGTAGTACTGCTTTGAGATTCCAATATGCGTTATTTCAATTTCATCGCCAGATTTTAATTCGTCATCATCTGAAAGGCTGAAAAATTCATTGCCTTGAAAAAATTTGTCTTCATCAACGTAATAATTGGATTTGATTTTATTCGAATAAACATATTTGTACAAATAGAAATTATCAGCATCTGCAGGATCATTAAAATAAGCCTTGATTTCGATATCTTTTCCAGTAAAACCGCCTTGATTGTTTTGTTCAATATGTGTAATAGGCGCAACAGACATCATGGTCTCGGTGGCTGTGTAAGTTTGCCCGTTTGAGATTACTGTCAGAGTGTATTCTTGATTTAAAGCTGGTTTGAAATTGGTACAGATATAACGACCAGTTTTTGGAACTTCGGTAAAATTAAATTGCTCGTTAGCACTGTTTTTTATATATATTTTAGCGCCAGAAACTGTCGGAATTACATTTTCGAAATAACCAGTTGTAGTGGTCAATTTTATTGTTTGTTGTCTTCCATTTGTACCTTTTTGCCAATTAATTGCGGCTTCAATAACTAATTTTGGAGGCGCAGTATCTAAATCAACATCGACAACTTCTTCACAGGCTGTAAAGAAAATCGAAATAAAAATTATCAGTAATAAAGCAATTTTTTTCATAGCTTTCTTTTTTAACAAAAAGTGATATTTAAAACCTAAAATTATAACTTACCGCAGGAACAATTCCGAAAATTGATGTTTTTACTGCTTCATTATCGCCTGTATCTGTATTTTGTCGGAAATTAATTGAAGCAGCATTTTTGCGATTATATAAATTATAGATACTAAAAACCCATTCTCCTTTCCAGTTTCGGCCTTTGTTTTTTCTTGGAGTCAAAGTAGCCGAAACATCTAAATGATGATAAGCTGGCAAACGATTTTCGTTTCTCAGGCCATAACTAGGAACCGTGATTCCTAAATATTGATATTGTCCGTTCGGGTAAGTGACTGGCATTCCAGATTGTAGTGCAAAGTTAGCACCAAACGACCATTTTTCGTTCAAATTATAAGCCGAAGTTATGGCTAAATTGTGTGTTTTGTCATAAGCTGAACTGTACCATTGGCCATTGTTGATTCCTGTTTCTTCTGGAGTTCTGCCCGGCGTCTGCTGTTCTGATTTTGATAAAGTATAAGAAATCCATCCATTGAATTTCCCTTCGTTTTTCTTTACCATGATTTCCAAACCATAAGCGCGCATTTGCCCGTTTAAAATTACTTGCTCAATGGCATTGTTTGCTATTAGATCAGCGCCATCAATATAATCAAGTCGGTTTTGAATTTCTTTATAATAGGTTTCGACTTCTAAAGAATAAGCGCCGTTTTTGATATTTCTGAAATATCCAACAGCAACCTGATCTGCAATTTGTGGTTTAATGTAATTGTCGCTTGGCATCCAGACATCTAATGGAGTAGGTGATGAGGTGTTTGAAATTAGTTGCAGATATTGCGCCATTCGGTTGTAACTTCCTTTTATAGCTTCTTCATCATTCAATTGATAAGAAACAGAAAAACGAGGTTCTAGATTATTATAATTTTTGATTGATTTGTTCTTGCCGTAATATTCAGTGCCAATGGGTGTCGCTTTTTCGTAAATCTGCATATCAGAATTGAAAATTACCGGATTGTTGTTTTCGTAAAGATTTACATAGGAAGGTCCCAAACGATAAAATAAGCTGTATCGCAATCCGTAAGCAATTGTAATTTTCTTTGACAGCTGATTTTCTGCATCAATATAAATAGAAGGTTCAAAAGCATATTTTTTATCCAATTGATCTGGATTGATTCCTGATTCTGGACTACTTGGTTTAATGGTTCCAGGATTGAATTTGTAATAAATTCCGTTTAAGCCATAGCTCAATTTAAATTTATCTGAGATATAATGTTTGAAATCGTATTTGATATTGTAATTCTGAATTCCCGAGTCCCATTTGAATCCAACGAAATCAAGATCCAAGCCGTAATAGTAATCGCTGTAGATCAACGATAAATTCGAAAATAATTTATCAGAATACAAATGATTCCATCGCAGGTTTAAAGTAGAATTTCCGTAGATATTCGTGAAACTTTTATTTAAACTGAAAACATCTCGCCCAAAATATCCTGATAAATACAAGCTGTTATTGTCATTCAGTTTATAGCTCAATTTGGTGTTCAAATCATAAAAATAAGCCGAATTATCTTTTTGATCCTCAGAAAGCTTTAGGAATAAATGTGCATAAGAAGCTCTTCCTCCAATTAAAAAAGAACCTTTATCTTTCACCAAAGGACCTTCGGCTAAAAGTCTGCTCGAAATCAATCCGATTCCTCCGTTTACATGAAACTCTTTGCTGTTTCCATCTTTTTGATAAATATCCAAAACAGAAGAAGCTCTTCCTCCAAAGCGCGCCGGAATTCCGCCTTTATATAATTTTAAATCTTTGATTGCGTCTGGATTGAAAACCGAGAAAAAGCCAAAAACATGTGAAGAATTAAAAATAGTTGCTTCGTCTAATAAAATCAAATTTTGATCAGCACCGCCACCGCGAACATTAAATCCAGATGCGCCTTCGCCAGCATTTGTAACGCCTGGAAGCAATAAAATAGATTTTAGGACATCGACTTCTCCCAAAACGACAGGCATTTTTTTAATGGTAGCAATGGAGAGCTTATTGGCACTCATTTCGGGAGATTTGATATTTATTTTGCCTTTGTTTTCCTTAATTACAACTTCCTGCAGTTCCTGACCTCCGCCTTCACTTAGGCTGAAATTCATTTTGGTATTTTGATTTAAAAGAACGGTTTGTTGCAATGTTTGATAGCCCACATAACTGATTTCGATTTGATGTTCTCCTTTCGGAATTGTCAGAGAGTAAAATCCGTATTCGTTTGTTGTAGTTCCAATTTTTAAAGAAGGAATATAGATATTTACGGCAATTAAGGTTTCATTGCTTTTGTTGTCTTTTATAGTGCCGCTTAGAGTGAATTTTTCTTGAGAATACGATGTAAACGCAGTTAAAATTAAAAAAATAAATATGCCAATCTTTCGTATAATCATCTTTTTTATTTTGGTTTACATAGTTAAGAATTCTTACTAATATATTAAAACGAATTGGTTGTTAAATGTTAGTTAAGATAAACAAAAAAGACAACCGTTTGAGGTTGTCTTTTTCTATTTATTTAAAGCAGTGCATTTGTAATGCTTTGAAATTATTTGATTTTAGCGATAATAGCGTTGAAAGTTTCGCTAGGACGCATTGCTTTGCTTACTAATTCTGGAGTTGGTTGGTAGTAGCCTCCAATATTTTGAGCTTTTCCTTGAGCACCAATTAATTCAGCATCGATTTTAGCTTCATTAGCTTCAAATTCAGCAGCAATTGGAGTGAAGATAGCTTTCAATTCAGCATCTTTAGTTTGAGCAGCCAAAGCCTGAGCCCAGTAGAATGCTAAATAGAAGTGAGAACCACGGTTATCGATTTGACCTACTTTACGAGCTGGAGATTTATCGTTTGCCAAGAATTTATCGTTTGCCTGATCTAATGTCTCAGATAAAACAATCGCTTTAGAGTTGTCTAAAGTTTGTCCTAAATGCTCTAAAGAAGCACCAAGAGCTAAAAATTCTCCAAGAGAATCCCAACGTAAGTATCCTTCTTCTGTAAATTGCTCAACGTGTTTAGGAGCAGAACCTCCAGCACCAGTTTCGAACAATCCACCACCATTCATTAATGGAACAATAGATAACATTTTTGCAGAAGTTCCAAGTTCTAAAATTGGGAATAAATCTGTTAAGTAGTCACGTAAAACGTTTCCTGTCACAGAGATAGTATCTAAACCTTTGATGATTCTGTCTAAAGTAAATTCAGTTGCAGCAACTGGGTTTAAAATACGGATATCTAAGTTTGTAGTATCGTAGTCTTTAAGGTATTTTTGAACTTTTACGATCAATTCTCTATCGTGTGCTCTGTTTTCATCCAACCAGAAAACAGCAGGAGTACTAGATAAACGAGCTCTGTTTACAGCAAGTTTAACCCAGTCCTGAATAGGTGCGTCTTTTGCTTGACACATTCTGAAAATGTCATTAGCTTCAACGTTTTGTTCCATTAAAACAGTTCCGTTTGCATCAACAACACGAACAACACCGTCAGCTTTCATTTGGAAAGTTTTGTCATGAGATCCGTATTCTTCAGCTTTTTGAGCCATTAATCCAACGTTAGGAACACTTCCCATTGTTTTTGGATCAAAAGCACCGTGTTTTTTACAGAAATCAATAGTTGCAGTATAAACTCCAGCATAAGAACGATCTGGAATAACAGCAAATGTATCTTGCGCTTTTCCTTCTTTGTTCCACATTTGTCCAGAAGTACGGATCATTGCTGGCATAGAAGCATCAACAATTACATCAGATGGAACGTGTAAGTTTGTAATTCCTTTATCAGAATTAACCATTGCTAAAGCAGGACCGTTTGCGATAGCTTGATCAATAGCAGCTTCAACTTCTGCTTGCTCAGGTCTTCCAGCAATTTTAGCATAGATATCGCCTAAACCGTTTCTTGTGTCAACGTTTAATTCAGCGAATAAAGAAGCGTATTTTTTGAAAACATCTGCAAAATATACTTCAACGATAGCGCCAAAGATAATTGGATCAGAAACTTTCATCATTGTAGCTTTTAAGTGTACAGAAAGTAAAACTCCTGCAGCTTTAGCTTCAGCAATTACATCAGCAGCAAAAGCTTTTAATTTGCTTACGCTTAAAACAGAACTGTCGATAATTTCTCCAGCTTTTAATGGAGTACTTGCTTTAAGAACAGTTGTAGTTCCGTCTTTAGCAACGAATTCAATTTTTACATCATTAGCTTCATTTACAGTCAATGATTTTTCACTTCCGTAAAAATCACCGCCTGACATAGAAGCCACTTTAGTTTTTGAGTCAGCAGACCAAGCACCCATTGAGTGAGGGTTTGCTTTTGCAAAGTTTTTAACTGCTCTTGGAGCTCTACGATCAGAGTTTCCTTCACGTAAAACTGGGTTTACAGCAGAACCTAAAACTTTTGCATATTTTGCTTTAATTTCTTTTTCAGTATCATTTTTAGGATCTTCTGGATAATTTGGAACGTTGTATCCATGAGATTGTAATTCAGCAATTGCCGCTTTTAATTGTGGTACAGATGCTGAAATGTTTGGTAATTTGATGATGTTAGCTTCTGGTTGAGTAGCTAATTGACCAAGTTCAGCTAATGCATCTCCTGTTTTTTGAGTATCTGTCAATGATTCAGGAAAGTTTGATAAAATTCTTCCTGCTAAAGAGATGTCTCTTGTTTCAATAGCGATACCTGCTGTCGAAGTAAACGCCTGCACAATTGGTAACAAAGAATAAGTCGCTAATAAGGGCGCCTCATCAGTTAAGGTGTAAAAAATTTTTGAATTCTGTGTCATTTTTTTTTTTTTTTATAATCGTGTCGTCAAAGGGTGACGATATGAAAAGTATAGTCGGCTCAAAACGAGCGGAGCAAATATAATAAAAACAGTCCGAAAACGGTGTAGTTTTGTTTATAAATGGATGAATTATCAGATTGTTATTTCGTGCTTCTTAAATTGTCAAATCGATGATTTTGATATTAAAAAATTACGGTTTTGATATTGGTTTAAATAAAGACATAAAAAAAACTCGTTTCAAATGATATGAAACGAGTTTTTTATAACAATTAGATAAATGATTATCTTCTTTTATCTTTAATCTTAGCTTTTTTACCAGTAAGTTCTCTGAAGTAGAAAATTCTAGCTCTACGTACGTGACCTTTCTTGTTGATTTCAATTTTTTGTAAAGCTGGCAAGTTTACTGGGAAGATACGCTCAACACCAACAGCTCCAGACATTTTACGGATTGTAAAAGTTTCTGTGTTTCCAGAACCTCTTCTTTGAATAACAACTCCTTTGAAAAACTGAGTTCTTGTTTTTTCACCCTCTTTAATTTCGTAGAAAACAGTGATTGTGTCTCCAGCTCCGAAATCTGGGAAATCTTTTTTAGCAACGAATTCGTCTTGAACGAATTTTAATAAATCTGCCATGATAATTTAAATTATAGTTTATTTCGAACAACATTCACGGATCTCGCCAGAGGTTGGTCAAATTCGGGTGCAAATGTAAAAAATAATTATAAATTATGAATTATAAATTGTGAATTATTTTTAGTTCGTTTTGTTTTAAGTTTCAGGTTTCAAGTTGTTGCTATCGAGAGTTTTAACTTGAAACAAAAATAACCTTAAACTTGAAACTAAATTTTAATGCTCTTCCAATAAATCCGGGCGTCTATTTTTAGTATGTTCAAAAGCCATGTCTTCACGCCATTTGTCAATTTTGGCAGCATGACCGCTGGTTAAAACTTCAGGAACTTTCCATCCTTTATAATCGGCGGGTCTTGTGTATATTGGTCCAGATAACAAATTGTCTTGAAAACTGTCTGTCAAAGCTGAGGTTTCATCACTCAAAACTCCTGGAATTAATCGGATTAAGGCGTCAGATAAAACAATAGCGCCCAATTCTCCGCCAGATAAAACATAATCGCCAATTGAAATCTCTTTGGTGATAAAATGATCTCGAACTCTTTGGTCAACACCTTTGTAATGGCCGCATAAAATGATAATGTTTTTGTACATAGACATTTTATTAGCCATTTTTTGATTCAAGGTTTCGCCGTCGGGAGACATATATATGATTTCGTCATATTCGCGCTGACTTTTTAAATGCGTAATACAGTCATCAATTGGCTGAATTGTCATCACCATTCCAGCGCCCCCGCCAAATGGATAATCATCAACACTTTTTTGTCTGTTGGTGCTATAATCACGAAGGTTGTGAAAATGTACTTCAACCAAACCTTTATCAATGGCACGTTTCATAATAGAAGCCTCAAACGGACTTCTTAATAATTCAGGTAAAAGTGTAATAATATCAATTCGCATTTCTCTTTTTCAAAAGTTTGGTTGCAAAGATACAAAGTAAATGCGGAGAAATTTTGAAAAAAGGATATTCAAAATTATTGCTTCGGCATTCTTACAAGTGATCTGGCGTGCTTTTGTTTAAATATCTGTTTTTCAAAACAATAAATAATAATTATATAACATTAAAAAGTTTTTGTGTAAGAAATAATGCTTAATTTTAATTACTATTACATAGTTTTTTTACTGATAAAAGTATTGCCTTAAATCTAAATCACACGCAAATGAAAAATATAATTTTATGTTTTGCTGTAATGCTACTATATGCATGCTCAAGCTCGAAAAATACTGGAGATAAATGGATTGGAATGACTAAACAAAGTCTTATGAAAAGTTGGGGAACTCCAGTGAGGACTTTTGATAATGCTGCAGACGGAGAAATTCTGGTTTATGCAGATCAGGTTTATGAAAAAGGAGAAAATGAAGATTCCAGAATTGCTGGCCCGCTGCATTGGAATTATACATATATGTATGTAGACAAAACAGGAAAAATAACTTCTTTTAGAAATGAAAAACAAAATTACTCTCCTCAATCTATTGATTCTGATAAATTAGCGGGAATGAGTTTGTTGACGGTGAAATAAATATAGTCCCTATGGGACAAAATTTCGCTATCATCCATATTTCTTTTCTACCGATATTTTATTCCTAGCGGAGCATCTTTCGTTTTCTGTTTTTTTTCTGCCGATATTTTGTTCCTAGCGGAACATCTTTCGTTTTCTGTTTTTTTTCTACCGATATTTTGTTCCTAGCGGAACATCTTTTGTTTTCTGTTTCTTTTCTACCGATATTTTGTTCCTAGCGGAACATCTTTCGTTTTCTTTTTTTTTTTTCTACCGATATTTTGTTCCTAGCAGAACATCTTTCGTTTTCTATTTTTTTCTGCCGATATTTTGTTCCTAGCGGAACATCTTTCGTTTTCTATTTTTTTTCTGCCGATATTTTGTTCCTAGCGGAACATCTTTTGTTCAAATCAGACTGATAAAACAATTTGAAAGATAATTCTTTATTTTTTATATTTGCAATGAGATAAATTATTCCGTTAGGAATAAAATATTGGTAGCTAAAATAAATATTTACATTAATGTCCCGTAGGGACTATATAAATGGCAAACACATATACACAAATACATATTCATTTTGTTTTTGCGGTTAAACATAGAAATGCTGTCATACAAATAAATTGGAAGGAAGAATTATATAGATATATCACAGGAATTGTTTAGAATAATAATCACAAACTTTTGGCAATAAATGGTATTTCAGATCATATTCATATTTTAATTGGAATACGACCTGCACAATCGATTTCAGAATTAATGAAAATTGTAAAACAGAATTCATCGAAATGGATAAACGAAAATAAGTTTACAAAGACTCATTTTGAATGGCAGGAAGGATATGGGGCTTTTTCATGCAGTAAATCGCAAATAAAAGCGGTTGTAAATTATATTGAGAATCAAGAATTGCATCATAAAAAGAAATCTTTTAAGGAAGAGTATATAAACTTTCTCGAAAAATTTGAAATTGATTATGAAGAAAAGTTTATTTTTAAAGACTTGATTTAAAAATCTTTTAAGCTAAAACAATGCCTTCTCACCAAATAAAAATTTTTGCCATTATTGGCAGTACCAGAAAAAACTCCAGCAATTTTAAAATTTTAAAACATATTTCTAAAAATATAAAAGAAGAATTTAAAGTTGAAATTTTTGAAGAAATAGATCAATTACCACATTTTAATCCTGATTTAGATCAGGAAACTCCTCCGAAGAAAGTTACTGAGTTCAGAAATAAAATTGCTCAGGCTGACGGCATTTTAATTTGCACACCCGAATATGTCTTCAGTTTGCCTGGAACTTTGAAAAACGCATTGGAATGGTGTGTTTCTACCACTGTTTTTTCGGGAAAAAGAACTGGTTTGATTACGGCTTCGGCATCGGGTGAAATGGCGCACGAACAACTTTTGCTTATTATGAAAACGGTTGAAGCTAAATTTGAAAATTCGGAACAAATCCTGATACAAGGTGTTCGCGGAAAAGTTAATGAGGAAGGGGAAATTGTAAATACAGCTACCGAAGCGGTTCTGGCATCTTTTATACATAATTTTGAAAATCAATTTTTGAACGAATCGTAGCGCGTTTCAATAAAAAGAGTAGATTTACTTTTGGATTTTTTTAAATTAAAATGGTAACAAGAAGAAACTTTATTATAAACACAAGCTTGGCTACAGCCGCAGTTCTAGCCGCTCCATCATTAGCTTTTACTATGAACAAAAAAGAAATTGGATTACAGTTGTACACTTTGCGTGATGAATTGCCAAAGGACGTAAAATCAACTTTAGAGAAAGTCGCAAAGGCAGGTTACTCAACCGTTGAAACGTATGGTTTTTCTATAAAAGATCAATTTTGGGGATTATCGCCAAAAGAATTGAAAAAGATTCTAGACGATAATAATCTAAAGGCGGTAAGCGGACATTATAATTTAGGAAGCTTTTTATACGATGGAAATACGGTTGAACTCGTGGCGGCGATTGAAGCAGCGAAGATCTTAAAGCATGAATTTTTGACTATTCCGTGGGTCGAGGAGCATTTTAGAAAAAGCATTGATAATTATAAAATAATAGCGGCACGTTTAAATGAAGCTGCAAAAATGTGCAAAAAAGCAGGTCTGAAATTAGCGTATCATAATCATGATTTTGAATTTCAAAAACATGATGGTGTTACAGGTTATGAAATTCTACTGAAGGAAACAGATAAAGATTTAGTTTATTTTGAATTGGATTTATATTGGGTCGCACGATCAGGAAATGATTCTTTAAAGCTATTTAGAGAAAATCCGGGCCGTTTTAAGATGTGGCATGTAAAAGATATGGATAAAGTAAATCAGGCACTGAATACTGAAGTTGGTTCAGGACTTGTCGATTTCAAACCTTTGTTTGCAGCAGCAAAACAATCTGGAATGATTCATTTTTTTGTAGAACAGGAAAATAATTATGTGCCAAATGCTTTTGAATCTATAAAAACGAGCTGTGATTTCATTTCTAAAAATATAATTTAATTCGTTGTTGATTTTATGAAGAAACTTTTTTTTCTAGTTTTTGTTATTCTTTGTTCATGCCAATCCAATAAAAAAGAAAATCCCGAATTAAATCTGCCCGAAGATCCATATTTTACGAAAATTAAAGCAAATGACGTAAAGCTTGGTGAACCAGTTTTTGGTGATTGGCTATATTCTCATCCAGAAAAAGGGCAAAGTTTTGAGCAATTCATAAATACAAAACATGTCGTCCCAACAAAAGAAGAAAATATTATTTATTTGCAACCAATAGGAAAATTTGATTCACAACAAGTGAAACAAATTGAATTGGTTCGTCAGTATTTAGAAGTGTTTTTTCAATTGAAGACGAAGGTTTTTAAAGAAGCTTCAAATGATATAATTCCGAAAAATGTGAGAAGAAAAGGCGATCTCGGTCAGGAACAATTTTTGGCAGGTTATATTTTAGACAGTGTTTTAAAGAAAGAGAAACATGAAAAAGGCATCGCTTTGATGGCAATAACAGAAATGGATTTATATCCAAAACCAGAATGGAATTATGTTTTTGGACTTGCATCTTATAGAGATAAAATTGCAGTAAGTTCGATTCACAGATTGTATGATAAAACGTTAGAAGGAGCAGATTTCAGTTTGTGTTTAGAACGATTATTGAAAATTTGTTCTCATGAAATAGGGCACATGTTTGGTTTGCATCATTGCATTGAAGCTGATTGTGTTATGAATGGTACCAATAGTTTGTCTGAAACAGATGAGCATTCGCTTAGATTATGTTCAGTTTGCCAAAGAAAACTAAATTCTGGATTTAAATATGATAATGAAAAAAGGCTGAAAGAGTTGGAGCAATATTTTAAAGAAAATAATTTGGCAGAAGGATTAGCGTTAATGAAAAAAGATATTGATAAAATTAAAAAGAAATAAGAATGGCAACTAGCAAAGAATTTATAAAAGGAGATAATATAGAGTGGGAAGTAGTAGGAGAAGGGATTAAACGCAAAATTTTGGCTTTTGATGACCGAATCATGCTTGTGAATGTTCACTTTGAAAAAGGAGGAATTGGGGTTTTGCACGATCATTATCACTCTCAGGTGACTTATATCGCAAGCGGAAAATTTGATGTAACCATAAGCGGTGTAACACAAACATTAAAAGAAGGAGACAGTTTTTACATTCCGCCTCATGCCGTTCATGGAGTGGTTTGTTTGGAAGAAGGAATGCTTACTGATGTTTTTAGTCCGGTTCGTGAGGATTTTTTAAAAGCATAAAGTCAGTTGAATGTGGTTAGATTTGGTCTGATTTGAGTTAGCTTTTTAAAAATTTATAGATTTTTTAAAGTTTTGCTAAAGATTAGATTGGTATTTTTGCACCATGAATTTATCTAAAACAAATGTCCTTTTTATGGCAGTTTGCACTGGTCTTATAGTTGCAAATCTTTATTACTGCCAACCTTTGATTGTGTTAATTGCCAACGAATTTAAAATTCCCGAAGCAGATGCTGGAACAATAACCTATTTAACTCAGGCAGGTTACGCCGTTGGGTTGTTTTTTATGGTACCGCTAGGAGATAAAATCGAGCGAAAAAAGCAAATTTTAATGACTACTTTTGCTTCTGTAATTGCATTGCTAATTGCGGCTACAGCAAAAAACTTTTTGATTTTGCAAATTGCGTCCTTATTGATCGGAATTACTTCGATTGTCCCGCAACTTATTTTGCCTTTGGCTGCATCATTAAGCACGCACGAACAGCGCGGAAAAGTCATCGGAACAATTATGAGTGGCCTTTTGGTCGGAATTTTGCTTTCGCGAACATTAAGCGGATTTATTGGTCAAGTTTTGGGTTGGAGATCAATGTTTTATATCGCGGCCGGAATTTGTCTTTTGATCTTTTTTGTAATTCAGAGCAAATTTCCAGTTAATAAGCCACAGTTTCAAGGAACTTATGGGCAATTAATTCAATCGCTTTTTACACTTATAAAAACACAGCCTGTTTTGCGTGAAGCAACTGCAATAAATGTTTTCAGCTTTGCTCAGTTTGGCGCTTTCTGGACTACAATGGTTTTATTGCTTTCTGGCGAGCCGTTTGGTTTTAATAGTGCTACAATTGGTTTATTCGGAATTGTAGGCGCTTCTGGAGCTTTGGCTGCGCCTTTGGTTGGAAAAATTGGAGACAAAGGAAATTCAAGAATTGCAGTTGGTTATGGCTGTTTGTTGATTTTAATCAGCTTTTTGATTTTTTATTTTTCGATTGAAAGTGTAATCGGTATTGCAATTGGAATTGTGTTTATTGATATCGGAATCCAAGGTGTTCACATTTCAAATCAAACCCGAGTTTATTCGTTATTGCCAGAAGCCAGAAACCGATTAAATACTGTATTTATGTCGTTCAGCTTTTTAGGAACCGCCGCTGGATCAGCATACGGATTATTGCTTTGGAAACTTGGCGGATGGCATGCTGTTGCAATAGGTTGTATGGTTTTATCGCTAATGTCATTGGCAATTTATGGTCTTACTTATAAATCAAAATCTAAAAAATAGAAAGACAAATTGATAAAAAATTAATTTGTAAATTTGCATTCAAATAAAAAAAATACAACAATGGAAAACGGAATATACGCTAAATTCAACACTAGCAAAGGTTCGATTTTAGTAAAATTGACACATGATTTGACACCAGGAACTGTAGGGAACTTTGTGGCTCTTGCAGAAGGAAATATGGAAAATAAAGTTAAACCTCAAGGGCAAAAATTCTACGATGGATTGAACTTTCACAGAGTAATCGCTGATTTCATGATTCAAGGTGGATGTCCTAAAGGAACTGGAACTGGAGATCCAGGTTATAAATTTGATGACGAATTTGTTTCAAGTTTAAAACACGATCGTCCAGGGGTTTTGTCTATGGCAAACTCAGGTCCTGGAACTAACGGTTCTCAATTTTTTATTACACACGTTCCAACTCCTTGGTTAGACGGAAAACACACTGTTTTTGGACATGTTGTTGAAGGACAAGATATAGTTGATGCAGTTGCTCAAGGCGATGCTTTAGAGTCTGTAGAAATTATCAGAGTTGGTGAAGAAGCTGAAAAATGGAATGCAATCGAAGCTTTTATTTCTTTGAAAGGTGCTCGTATGAAAAGAGAAGCAGCTTTAAAAGCAGAATCTGAAGCAAAAATGGAACAATTAGCAGCAGGTTTTGATAAAACTGAAAGCGGTTTGCGTTATAAAATGATCCAAAAAGGAGAAGGTAAAAAAGCTGAAGCTGGAAAAACAGTTTCTGTTCACTACGAAGGTTCTTTGGAAAACGGAAAAGTTTTTGATTCTTCTTACCCAAGAAAAAAACCAATCGAATTTAAATTAGGAATTGGGCAAGTTATCGAAGGATGGGACGAAGGTATTGCTTTATTGCAAGTTGGAGACAAAGCTCGTTTTGTAATTCCATCTGATTTAGCTTACGGACCATCAGGAGCAGGAGGAGTAATTCCACCACACGCGACATTGATTTTTGACGTTGAATTAATGGACGTAAAATAAGATTTACTAGCAATTTAGTATTGTTTTAAATAATGATCCCATACGCCGCTGCGTATGGGATTTTTTTATATTTACTTAAAATAAAAACAAAATCAAGCGATGAAATCAAAAATCTTAACTTTAACCGCAGCAGTATTAATGCTGGCTTCATGCGGTACAAAAAAAGCTCCAGCGGTCGCTGCAGATGCTCCAGCTACACCAAAGGAGTTGACTCCTGAACTTGCTGCAGGTAAGAGTTTATACGAAAACAATTGTGCGAAATGTCATAAATTGTTCGAACCAACGAAATTTACAAAAGAAGAATGGCAACCAATTTTGGTTCGCATGCAGAAAAAAGCAAAGTTAGATGATACTAATATGGCTTCAATAACAAATTATATTCATTCGCAATTGTAGTAGTTTACGATTGAGAAAAACATAAAAAAAACTATTCAGTATAAGTATTGAATAGTTTTTTTTTGTTTTCAGACAGATATAAAAAAACACCTTCACAATTGGAGGTGTTTAAAAATTCATGAAGCTAATACTTCTGTGTTGTCAACAGCGATTACCTTTAGAGTTTTGATTCCAGCAGGCAATTCCCAATCCACTTGGTCATTTTCCTTGAATCCAATAATGGCAACACTTAAAGGAGCGAGAATTGAAATTTTCGATTGTTTTAAATCGGCAGAAGATGGCAAAACAATCTGTACTTTCATTTGCTTTTGAGCCTTTACATCTTCAATAGTTACAAAAGAATTGATTCTGATTACCGAAGGATCAAGTTCGCTTTCTTTGCTGATTACAGCGCGATCCAATTCCTGCGAAAGTTGATTGGCTTCTTTTGTATTTGTAGAATTCTTGCTTTTTGATATCAATTCTCTTAAAAATTGATATTCTGATTTGCTAAAAGTGGGTGTTGGTTTCATATCTGTTTGAATTTATTATTATACGTGCGAGTGGCTTTTCTTCTTATTTGATAAATAAAGCATTATGCATTAGAACTTTCGTGAAGACTAAATTTCTGAAATGCTTTAAATATGGAAAAACAAAAAAATACCCGACCAAAATTGATTTTTGTCAAAGTAAAAAATGTTTAATGTTGAGGTAAATCCTCCGCCTGAAAGAAGAAAAGTGAAATAGACGGAGGCCTAATTAATAAAGGCCTTACTATGTGAAATAAATACAGCAGAAAGCGGTCTTCTTCTAAAAGAAAACAGCAAAGCAGAAACTGTAAGTATTGTTATAGTGTTCACAATGAGTGATTTTGTTGAATTTACAAAGATAAGAAACTTTTTTTAATAGGTAAAAGCTTTATTTTTATTTGATGGTGTAATTAAAAACAGCTGTTGATTTGATGGAATTAAGTACAAAATTGATAGGTTTGTAAATAAACAATTTTCAGAATGGATTTAACTTGGAACGAATTTGAAAGAACCGATATGCGTGTTGGGACAATTATTGAAGTGAATGATTTCCCCGAAGCTAGAAAGCCTGCTTTTCAATTGACAATTGATTTTGGTTCAGAAATCGGAATTCGAAAATCATCGGCACAAATTACAAAACGATATAAAAAAGAGGATTTAGTAAATCGCCAAATTGTCGCGGTGGTGAATTTTCCGAAGAAACAAATAGGAAAATTTATGAGCGAATGTTTGGTTCTTGGCGCTGTAGGCGAGGAGGGTGATGTTGTTTTATTAGCTCCGGATTTTAAAATAGAAAATGGATTAAGAATTGGCTAACTATAGAAGAATTTACTTGTGATATAAAATAAATAGAGAAATGCGATTTGTAATAACGCAATACACAAATTTAAATCAAGAACAGAATAGCTGGATAATTGCTCTATCTAATGAATTAGAGTCTTTTTTTGAGAATCGTGCTTATGGCGAAGATTTAAAAGAATTGTATTTTGGAGTTATTACTGTAAAGCCTGAGTTTGATCAATTCTTTAAGGCAAGAAGACCTAGATATAGACCGGGTGAGAGAACATCATTTGTTGATGGAATTGAAATAAATTCGAACAATTGTGCAGAACTTGATTGTAAGATTGAATTTGGCAAAATTTCAGAATTAGATAAAGAAGCTTTAGTTGAGCTAGTTTGTGAAGAGATATTAACTGCATCTAATTCTTTAACCCGATTGTCAAAATTAAAAAGATTTGATTTTAAAACTTACCAAAGCGATTTAGAAAATTATTTAATTGAAAAAAAGTATATTAAAGAAAAATAATCTATCAAATATTAGTCTCAATTTTCAGTCTCAGTTCAAAACTGAAAACTGAGACCGTGACTGAATACTTATTTAATTTTCTCGATCAACTGATTCAATATAAGCTGCCCTTCTTCCCAATACTTTAAATCAGAATCAGAATTGATGTGGCCTTGTTCGCCTACGTTTACAAAATCGCTTCCCCATTTTTCAGCAAAATATTTTTTTCTTTCAAAAGAAGCATGCGGATCGTTTTCACTTGCCACAACTATTGACGGAAATGGTAATGTATAAATTGGCATTGGCGAAAAATTTCTAACTTCTTCTGGTGTGTGTTCTGGTGAATCAACATCTGCAGGAGCAACCAACAAAGCGCCAATTATATTTTTATTAGAATTATGTTCTGCCCAATGCAAAACTAAAGAAACAGCCAAACTATGCGCAACTAAAACCGTAGGGCTTTCAAGTTTTGATACTTCTTCGTTTAGACGTGAAATCCAATCTTCGCGAAGCGGCTCGTCCCAATTATCTTGTACAATTCGAATAGAATTTTCGAATTTTTTGTGCCAAAAAGTTTGCCAGTGTTTCTCTCCAGAATCTCCAAGTCCTGGTATAATTAATAGTTGTGTCTCCATTGCCGTGGATTTATATTGTTATTTTTTGGTTTGTTTTTCTTTTAAAATGCGGTTTACTTCATTGACAAGCAATGGGAAACCAGGTTCTGTCATTCCGTGTCCGTAACCGTCAAGTTCATAAAGTTTTGTTTGTGTATGTCCAACAAGTTTCATCATTCTGGCCATGTATGCGTTTTCTTCATAGCGTCCTAACATTTCCAATTCACGATCGCCTGTAATCAATAAAAGAGGCGGAGCATCGGCACGAACATGATATAAAGGGGCAAAAGCATCAATTGTAGGTTGTTTTTCCGGAATTCCATTCTGTCTTCTAATTTCAAAATGCGTAATGCATTGTCCGCTAAACGGAATAAGTCCGGCAATTTTATTGGCGTCAATTCCTTCTTTTTGGAGCCATTTTTTATCCAATCCAGTCATTAAAGCCAGATAACCGCCAGCCGAATGCCCTGAAACGAAAATCTGCGAAGCATCGCCTCCATAATTAGAAATATTGTTAAAAGTCCAGGCTATTGCCACTGCGGCATCTTCAATTGCTTTTTCTGCTTTTACTTTCGGCGAAAGCCTGTAATTAACTCCAATAATAGCGAAACCTTTATTTTTTAAAGCTTCAGGAATTTCTTTGTTTCCGCCTGTCAATCCGCCACCGTGAAACCACACAATTGTTGCAAAGCCTTTAGTGTTTTTTGGATAATAAATATCTAAAACGCATCTTTCGTTGATGTAGCTGTCAGATTTATTTACTGAAGCATTATAATATTGAATATTTGATTTGGTTTCATATTCTGTTTTTTGACCAAACGAAGAAGCAGAAATGAATACGAAAGCAAATAGGAGAATTAATTTTTTCATTTTAAAAATATTGGGTTAATGTTGTCGAACTTAGGCAATTCCAGGAATCTAAAATCTAAAGTCTAAAATCTAAAATAATAAATTAATATATAAAAAAAGTCCAAAATGCTATACAAATTGGACTCGTACTTTTTTTAAAAGTTATCTGGAGACTAAATGTCGTCAAAATCAATATCGGTAAAGCTAGATCTTTGTGTTTCAGCTTTATCAGAACCGTATTCTTTTTTAAAATCTTTTTGGTGTCTTTCAGAGATCACTTCTTCGCCTTTGTGGTTCAAGACGTATGAAGTCATTTCTTCTAGTATTTCGGCAAAAGCACTAAAATCTTCTTTGTACAAATAAATTTTGTGTTTTTTAAAATGAAAAGAACCATCTTCTTCAGTGAATTTTTTACTTTCGGTAATTGTGATATAATAATCGTCAGCTTTTGTAGCTCTCACATCAAAGAAATAAGTTCTTCTTCCTGCGCGTAATACTTTAGAAAAAATCTCTTCTTTTTCTAACATGTCATTTTCTCTCATAATACGTTCTATCATTTTTTGGAATTAATAGTACTCAAAAATCATAAAAAATTATCTATTACACAACAATTAAAGTAATTCTTTTTCCGAAAGTTGTTTTAAATATAACGATGAATAATAACCGTCTTGATTTATTAATTGATTATGAGAACCTTGTTGAATAATTTTGCCATCCTCTAAAATGATAATCTTGTCAGCGTTTTTGGCTGACGATACTCTGTGGCTGACAATTATTGTAGTTTTATTTTTACAAATTTCAAATAAGTTGCTTAAGATGGTTTCCTCTGTTTCAGTATCAACTGCGGAAAGACAATCATCAAAAAGTAAAATTGCAGGATCCTTGATTATGGCTCGTGCAATAGATACACGTTGCTTTTGTCCGCCCGAAAGCGTAATGCCTCGTTCTCCCAAAATAGTGTCGTATTGCTTGTTGAATGCTATGATATTGTCGTGAACCACAGCGTTTTTAGCGGCTTCAATTACTTCTTCGTCAGTAGCATTTTCATTGCCGAATTTGATGTTGTTTTTGATGGTATCCGAGAATAAAAAAGCATCTTGAGGCACAATTCCGATATTGTTTCTGAGGTCGTTTAAATTCAAAGTGCTGATCTCATTTTGGTCAATTGTGATTCTTCCTTCTGTGACGTCATACAAACGAGAAATCAACGACAAAATAGTCGATTTTCCAGAGCCAGTTTTTCCTAAAATAGCTAATGTTTCTCCATTTTTCACTGAAAAAGTTACGTTTTTTAGCGCTTCGATATTGGTGTCTTCATAGGTGTAACTTACATTTTCAAAGGCAATTGAACCATGAATTTCAGATGAATTTGGATTATTGTTTTTAATTTCTGGCTCCAGTTTCAAAAATTCATTCAAACGTTTCTGAGACGCTTCGGCTTCTTGAACCATTGAAGAAACCCAACCTAATGATGCCACTGGCCAAGTCAGCATATTTACATATAATATAAACTCGGCAATAGTTCCAATATTTGGAATGCTTCCATTAATGTACATTACGCCTCCAAAATAAATTACAACCAAGTTACTGATTCCGATTAAAGCAATCATCAAAGGTCCAAAAAGCGATTGTACTTTGGCTAAATCCAAACTTTTCTTTTTGCTTTCATCAGCAAGATCAATCATATTGTTTTGATGCTGATTTTCTAATGAATAGGCTTTTATTACGCGAATTCCCGAGAAAATTTCCTGCGTAAAACTGGAAACTTTTGAAAGATATTGTTGAAAAGTCGTACTACGTTTATTGATTTCAGAACTTAATTTGAAAATGCAATACGATAAAATTGGCAACGGAAGAATTGTGTATAAAGTCAAAAGCGGCGAAACATTATACATATATATAATAACGATCGCAAAACGAATGAATGTATTGATGGTGTACATTACGGCCGGCCCGACATACATACGAACTTTTGAAACGTCTTCAGAAATTCGGTTCATTAAATCTCCAGTTCGGTTTTGTTTGTAGAAATTCTGCGAAAGGATTTCGTATTGTTTGAAAACTTCATTTTTTAAATCAAACTCAATATGACGCGACATTACAATTAAAGTTTGGCGCATTAAAAAGGTCAAGAACCCAGCAACAATGGCACTTCCTATGATTAACAGCACATTATGAATTAAATCTTGTTTGTAAAATTCTCTAATAATGGCTGAATTTTGATCTGCTTCTGAAAGTTTTAGAAATCGCTCAATAACGTCAAATGAATGGCTGACTAATTTTGGAGTAAACAAAAAGAATATTTGTGCGATTATGGTGATTAAAATTCCAAAGGAAAAACTGAATTTATATTTGATGAAATATTTGTTTAAATAGCTTAATTCTTTCATTTTTTTAAGAAATGTGATATTGAATTGATTTAAAATTATGAATTATTATTAATTAAAATTATAATAAAATGCAATTTAATCAAAACAATTATATTGTAAAATTGTTATTTTAAAGATAAAAAATTAGCACATGTGTATTTTTTAATTATGTTTGAGAAGTCTTTTTGACAAATTCATAATTTTAACTAATTAATACTAGCGCTATGGATGCAACTTTCGCAACTGGAAAGGAACTTCAAAAAATGGATCCTGTTTTTGGTCAATTATCTTTTGACGATCACGAACAAATTGTATTTTGCAATGACAAAGATACAGGTTTAAAAGCAATTATTGGTATTCATAATTCGGTTATGGGGCCAGCTTTAGGAGGTACTAGAATGTGGAATTATAACACCGAGTGGGAGGCATTAAACGATGTTTTGCGTCTTTCAAGAGGAATGACTTATAAATCTGCTATTACTGGACTTAATATTGGTGGAGGTAAAGCGGTTATTATTGGTGATGCTAAAACCCAAAAAACGCCTGAATTAATGCGCAAGTTTGGAGAATTTGTTCATTCTTTGAGCGGAAGATATATTACAGCTGAAGATGTTGGAATGGAAACAAAAGACATGGACACTGTAAGAGATGTTACACCTTATGTAACTGGAATTTCTGAAGAGAGAGGCGGATCTGGAAATCCTTCGCCTGTTACAGCTTATGGAGTTTATTTGGGAATGAAAGCAGCAGCTAAAAGCCAATTTGGTTCTGATGTTTTAGATGGCAAAAAAGTTTTGGTTCAAGGAATTGGACACGTAGGTGAGGCTTTAGTTGAATATTTGACTAAAGAAGGAGCACAGGTTACGATTTCTGATATCAACGAAGAAAAATTATATGAGGTAGCTCAAAAATACAACGCAACAATTTATACAGGTGAAGATTTGTACACTGCTGATGTTGATATTTATGCGCCATGTGCAATGGGAGCAATCATCAATGATAATACAGTAAACAAAATTAAAGCTAAAGTTATTGCTGGTGCTGCCAACAATCAATTAGCAGATGAGAATGTTCACGGTGCAAGATTGCAAGAAAGAGGAATTTTATACGCTCCTGATTTCTTGATCAACGCAGGTGGAATTATCAATGTTTATGCTGAATTAGCTCACTATGGCAAACCAGAAATTATGGCTAAAACCGAAAATATCTATAACACTACTTTAGAAATTATTGATTATGCTGTGAAAAACGGAATTACAACGCATAAAGCGGCTCTTACGATTGCTCAAAATCGTATTGATGCAAGAAAATTAGAAAACGCTAAAAAGTAATTTTTTTAGTTTATAGTCTCAGTCCCAGTTTTCAGTTTTTTCTGAAAACTGGGATTTTTTTTGCTTATAGTCATAGTATTCAGTCGTACTTTATTAGTTTTACTGGAATATTTTGACTGAGACTGGATGCTGAGACTGAGACTGAGACTAATTTTGAATTAAACGGAAAACTACGACTCTAAACTGTTACTTTTTTACGAAATAATTTTAAAATAAGCTTCAAAAGTTATACTTTTGCAGACTAATTTTTAAATGTTCTTACAAGGTGGTAAATAGAAGACACATACGCGTTAAAGTAATGCAATCCATTTATGCAATGCATCAAAGCGGTTCTGACAATATGGAAAAAGAAGAGAAATTTCTTTTTTACAGCATTGATAATATTCAGGACTTATACCTTATAATGCTTTCTTCATTGATTGAAATTTGCAAAAAAGAGTCTGTTTTTTTACATCTTTCAAGCAAAAAACATCTTGCAACTGCAGCAGAACGTAATCCTAACGAAAAGTTTGTCAAAAACAAAATTTTTCAACTTCTTGCCGAAAGCAATTCACTAAGCATCGCTCTAGAAACACGTAAAATCAATAATTGGTCATTAAATGATGATTATATCATTTTGCTTTTGAATGATATTAAAGCAAGTGATATTTACAAAAAATACATGACTAACAATGTGAATACATTTGAAGAAGACAGACAATTTATAATTGATTTGTTTGAAAATGTTATTGTTCCGAATGAAAAATTATACGAATATCTTGAAGATGATAAATTAACATGGGTTGATGATATTCCGGTTGTAAACACGCATATCGTTAAACAATTGAAAGCAATCAAAACAGAGGATCCAGATGCTTTTAGAGTTCCGAAATTATACAAAGATGTTGAGGATAAAGATTTTGCAAAAGATTTATTCAGAAGAACTGTTTTGAACGAAGCTGTTTTAGCAAAAGAATACGATGACAAAACACCAAATTGGGACAGTGAGCGTATTGCGGAAATTGATACTATTATCTTGAAAATGGCAATTTGCGAATTTTTGAAATTTCCATCAATTCCTGTAAAAGTAACTCTTAACGAATATTTAGAAATTGCAAAAGAGTATTCTACACCAAAAAGCAGTATTTTTATCAACGGAATTTTAGATAATCTGGTTAAAGAACTTACGGCTAATAAAAAGATGGTTAAAGTAGGACGAGGATTAATGTAAAAATAAATTAATAATCAATAATTATAAAATATAAAAAATGGGAAATTACATGTTGTATCTTCAGCTTGGTCTAATGGGAGTAATTATTTACTTATTTATGTTTCGACCAGCTCAGAGAAAAGCAAAAGCTGAAAAAGAATTCAAAGAATCTTTAAAAGTTGGAGATAAAATTGTTACGGTTGGAGGAATTCATGGAAAAGTAACTGAAATAGCAGAAGCAACAGTTGTAATTGAAACAATGTCAGGAAAATTGAAATTAGATAGATCGTCAATTTCAATTGAAAAAACGGCTGTTTTGAATGCTAAAAAAGCTTAAGGTTTTAAATTGAAAAAAATAGTAAATCCCAAATTCCAAATGGAGTTTGGGATTTTTTTTTTTTTTTTTTTGATTTTAGCTGATTCCCTACACAATCTTGTCATTCCGAGGAACGAGGAATCTTCGCAAGTAGCTCCGCAACGAAAATCGCCAATATTTGTAGAGTTTCTAGTAGAGATTACTTTGCCAGTTCGCTATCGCTCATGTCCTCGTTCCTCGGAATAACAAACTTTAGGAGTAAATTTTGTTGAAGAACAAAAAAGCAAAAACCTTTGTCAAAGTTTTAAACTTTGACAAAGGTTTAGTCTCGTATAGTTTTGGAATTTGGATTTTAAATATTGGAATTTAATCTACCTGTATTTATCATTCAATCCGACATTCGCCAAAATCATCGGAATCACTTTTTCGATTCTTGAAATCTTGGTTTTTTCCTGTTTTGCAGTTTCAATATATTCCAGAAATTCATATTGTTTGTAAGGAGAAAACTTTTGAAATGCCTCTTTTAAAGCAGGATTGTCAGTCATTTCTTTTTCAAGTAGTTCAGAAATAATCGCTTCTTTTTTTGAAGGCTTGATTACTTTTCCTTGTTTTTCATTTTCGATTGCTTCAGCTATATATTCTAAAATGTCTTTTTCGCTAATTTCTTCTTTAGACTTAAATCGCCATTGACGCAAGGATTTTGTTCTGTCTTCCTGAGCATTAATTAATTTCTTTTTTTCATCTTTTAGGAAAACGCCATTAAAAAACCACAAAGCAAAATAATCTTTAAATCCTCCAATACCAACAACATTTTTTTTGTCATAAACGTACACACAGCCACCCCATTTTGTAGTTTCAGTTAAAACTGTTTTGTCAATAATGGTTTTCAGCAGGATCAATTCTTCTTCCCACTGACCGCCATATTTCCACATGCCTTTATTTTCTGCTGTTGGTTCCAATGGTTACTTTTTTTTAGGTTTTTCGTTTGCGTCAAATATTCCTGGAATTGCAGTTAGCTCAGCAATTTTTACAATTACATCAGTAGCTTTTTGGATGCTTTCTGCAGGAACATATTCATATTTTCCATGGAAATTGTGTCCCCCAGCAAAAATATTCGGACAAGGCAATCCCATAAATGATAATTGCGATCCGTCGGTTCCGCCACGAATAGGTTTGATGATTGGTTTGATGTTTAATTCTCTCATCGCTTTTTCTGCAATATCTACAATATATTTTACAGGCAAAACCTTTTCTTTCATATTGTAATATTGATCTTTTACAACAGGAATTACAATATCTTCTCCAAACTTTTTGGCGTATTTTTTATTGAAGCTTTTCGCGATTTTGAAAATAAGTTCTTTTCGTTTTTCGAATTTCTTTTTATTGTGATCGCGAATGATCAGTTCCAAAACAGTTTCTTCGATATTTCCTTTAATATGATGAACGTGAAAAAATCCTTCGTAGCCTTTAGTTTCTTGTGGAGTTTCGCCCTTCGGAAGTTCATTGATAAACTCGTTTGCCAAAAGCATCGAATTGATCATTTTTCCTTTTGCATAGCCTGGATGAACGCTTTTTCCTTTGAAAGTGATTTTAGCTCCAGCGGCATTAAAATTTTCATATTCTAATTCGCCAATTTGACTTCCATCCATTGTATAAGCCCATTGTGCTCCAAATTTTTCAACATCAAAATGATGTGCACCTCGACCAATTTCTTCATCTGGAGTAAAGCCAACTCTGATTTTTCCGTGTTTGATTTCAGGATGCTGAATTAGATATTCCATTGCTGAAACGATTTCGGTAATTCCGGCTTTATCATCGGCTCCTAATAAAGTTGTTCCATCGGTAGTAATGATGGTTTGTCCTTTATATAATAATAAGTCTTTAAAGTAATTTGGAGATAAAACGATGTTTTTCTCAACATTCAAAACAATATCTTTTCCGTCATAATTCTCAACAATCTGTGGTTTTACATTTGCTCCGCTAAAGTCTGGAGAAGTGTCAAAATGCGAAACAAAACCAATTGTAGGAACTTCATGCTCAACATTGCTAGGCAAAGTGGCCATAATATAAGCTTTATCGTCAATTGTAACCTCTTGCATTCCAATGGTTTTTAGTTCTTCGACTAATTTATTGGCAAGATTCCACTGTTTTTCTGTACTTGGTGTTGTTTGAGAATTTGGATCTGATTCAGTATCAATTGTTACATAACTGATAAAACGATCTATAATATGTTGCATTTTGTTGTTTTTTTAGCAAATATAAAAATTTTTAAATGGTATGATTTTAAAATTTTATTTCCAGTTGAGGAATTAAAAAAGGGATTTATAAAAACTTATAAATCCCTTTTTGATTTTGTTGTTATTTGCTTTTAACGCATCTAAAACCGAGATGATTTGCAGCAGAGCGAATTTCGCCTTTTCCTCGAGTTCCAACCATATAGCGGGTGCAATACTGATCTGTGCACAAAAATGATCCGCCTCGATGAACTTTTTTGATTTGAGTTGGATCTGAAGGATCATTGTAAGCATTAGGCCCTTGAGGATTTTTGGCTATTCCTCCGTTTTCAGCAAGAGTTTTGTAATAATCAACGCTGTACCAATCGTTCACCCATTCCCAAACATTTCCGGCCATATCATATAAACCGTATCCATTTGGCGCATATTGTGCGGTTGGCGCAATTCCTTTGAAACCATCTTCGCCTGAATCGCCATCTTTAATTGGGAAATGTCCTTGATAAATGTTGGCTTGAAATTTTCCATTAGGCTTTAATGAATTTCCCCAAGCATAAAGATTGCCGGTTTTTCCACCTCTAGCGGCAAATTCCCATTCCGCTTCAGTTGGAAGTCTTTTTCCGGCCCATTTTGCATAAGCTTCGGCATCTTCATAAGCGATATGTACAACAGGATATTTTTCTCTCCCTTTTATACTGCTTTGCGGTCCTTCTGGATGTCTCCAATCTGTATTTGGTTCGTAACGCCACCATTGAAGAAAATTATTCAGATTTACTGCGCTTGGAGTAGGAGTGAAAATTACTGATCCAGTGACTAAATCTTCTTCATTAGCAGTTGGAAATTCCTCTTTTGTTGGTTTTTGTTCAGCAACCGTCACATATCCAGTTGCTTTTACGAATTTTTCATATTCTTCGTTGGTTACTTCGGTTTGATCCATATAATAACCATCAACATACACACGGTGAATAGGAGCGGCGTCTTTTGTAACGCCTTTTATGCTACATAAACTTTCATCTTCAACATTTGATCCCATAGAAAATTCGCCACCAGGAATCCACACCATACCTTTTGGAGCTTTTCCCGCAGGCTTGTTTTTGTTTTCAACAGTTGGTTTAAATGCAGATGCTTCTGAAGTATTTGGAATTTCGTGGCATTCTGCTGCTGCTATTTCAGCTGGTTTTTCTTTCGGTTTAATCAATTTTGTTACTCCGTAAGCAAGCGAAATTATTGAAATTGTCAATATTCCGAAGATCCAAAATGTTTTATTTTTCATTATAACAGTTTTTTATATGGGTATTGGTGTAAGTGACGTAAAAGTATAAAATTAACTTTAAAGTACAGTAATTTTATAGGATTAATAAAGTTTATTATTCTTTTTCAACAGAAACAACTTCATATTTATTTTTTCCATCAACTTGAACAGGCTGGTAATAGGTTTCACCAAATTTTACATATTTAGCATCTCCAATAGTTACTTCTTCACCTCCTTCAGGCAAATTATCTACCACTGTTCCTGCTGTTGGCGCTACTACTGTATATTTGCCACCGTCTTTTTCGTAGTAAGTTCCTCCGTAGTAATAATTATTTACCGTTCCTGTATTAACAGTTTCAGCTCCACTCGGAATATTGTTTACTGTGCCTCCAACTGGTGCAGGAACAGCTGTATAGCCTCCACTGGTAGAAGAGTACCAAACTCCTTGATCGTAATGGTATTTTTCGTTTTGTACACTAACAATAATTGCTGTAGTCGCTAATGTTGCTACGAAAAATCCCCATGGATGCCAAACTGGTCCCCAATAAAATGGCACGTAAGGACGTGGAAAATAAGGATGATAACAGTTGTATCTGTAGCCACCATATACATAAGGAGGACGAACATAAGGGCGAGGCCCAGGTCTTACAATGGTATTGCGATTATTTCGGACATGAACGCTGTTATTTACGTTAATATTTACATTGTTTCTGTTTCGATTAACGGTATTGCCACTAATATTTCTGTTGCCAGAATTATTAATTCTGTTTCCGTTGTTTTTATTGATGCCATTACCGTTATTATTTCGAATATTTGAAGTAGTTCCACCATTTATTCTGGTGCCGCTATTATTTGCACCCGGACGAGAAACCGCAGGTCTTGTCTGAGCAGAAGGTCTTGATTGCGTTGCTGGTCTCGCTTCTCTGGTAGGTCTTGCTTGTCTCATTTGTCCGCCTCCGCTTCCGCCATGAAGACCACCTCCACCACGAGCACCTCCGCCTCCCGCGCCATGAAAGCCACCTCGTCCTCGTTGTGCAAAACCGTCAACTGAAATCATAAAAAGTGATCCGATGAAAAGGATGCAAATCGTTTTTCTTAATGTAGAGCTTATATTTTTCATTTTCAGAGTTTTAGTTTTATAAAGTTATTAAAAAAAAGAATTCTGCTGTAAAAATTTAACTATAATTCAGTTTGGCTATTTTTGGATTTATAGCGAAATGTCCCACTGAATTCTAAATCGCCAACCTTGCTCTAACGGCAATGTTTTGTCTTGAAAACTAAAATAGCTGACTTCTGAAGTCAGTTTGTTTTTATGACCGTTGAAAAACCAGTTAAAAGCAATAGTGGTTTCTTCCTGAGAGTTTTCTTTGATTGAATCATCGGGTCTGTATCCAGAATGTCTGGCTGCCATTTCTAATTTTTTTGGCCACCATTCAAAAACATTACTAAAGAAATAGCCTGCCTGAACATAATAACCTCTTAATGTTGTAGTCTTGTCGAAGTTTAATTTATCTATAATGTCTTTTGTATGCAATTCGCTCTGCCATGAAAAGCCACGGTACATAAAGGCTGTTTCAATATTCCATTGATTTACACGATATTGTCCGGGTAGTCCATTTTCAAAACCTTCCAAAGATCCTCCTCCTGATTGCGAAAATCGAGTGTAAGGGCTTCGGTTTGTTAAACCTGAAATGGCAATAATTGGAGTAGGTTTTTCGTGAAATTCTAAATCACTGCCTTCAAAGTCAAGAAATCTTCCAAGAAAATTCCATTGAGCGCGTCCAAAATACATCAGATTTCCGTCGTCGTTTGCCGTATTTCCTCTCCCGGTTCCTGTAAGTGCTGCGGCCCAATAATTAAAATCAGCAATTCCGGCGCCTTTTAAATGTCCATAAACTTCGACTCCCATTTGCCTGTCGGCTGTAAAAGGGCGATTGATTAAGGATCGGTCAACTGTTTGCTGTTCGCCACTGCTTATAAAACGTTCACGGGTATATTCTACTTTCCATTGGCCAGCTTTAAAGCTAAGCCATTCCCATTTTTCAACCATCAGCCTAAAATCTAACAAATTAGATTGGCTGAGTTCGTATTCCCAATAATATTTCAACCACGGATGAAAAGCATGTCCACCCACTTTTAATCTAGCTCTATTGATTTTAAAAGTTGTTTTGGTATCTTGACTGTAATCGTCATAAGTTAAAGGATCTGTATCGTTGGGTGTCGAAAATCGAAACTGAAGTCGGCTCTGTAATTGAAAAAGGAATTTATTGTCTTTGGTCCTTAATTCGATTCCTTTGTTTCCATAGCTGACATTAATTAGCTTAGTAGTGTCTTTTTCCTTTTCAAGCTGCGCCATTCCATTTAAACCAATTAAAAGCATTAAGGATGTCAAAATAATTTTTGAAATCGAAATAGTTTTATTTGTTTTATATATCTGCATAATTGGTTTTTAAATCGTTTATTTTCCTCCAAAGTTTTTTGCAATTCCTAAGCCAATCCCCCAGCTGTCATAAGCATTCCATTTTAAATCATAACTAAAAGTTCCAAAAAGCTCCCAGTCTTTTGGCAGTTCATAGCCATATTCAACTCCGGCTCTTGTGAGGAAATAATTTTCTTCTTTTGCAAATTCACCTCCAAAGCCTAATAGGAAACTCCAATGTTCATTTGGTTTATATATTCCCATTAATGCTGGCGCAATTGGATAGCTTCTTTCGACAGTTTCTTTGTCTTCTTCGCTGTCATATACTTTTTCGACTTTATATTTTTCCACTATAAAATCGGTATGAAGACCAATAGCCCATTTTTCATGAAACTGATAAGTATAATCTACTCCCCATGCCGGAAGACTTAAAACTTCGCGATTTCCGTCGTCATCGATGCCTTCGAAAACGTGAACATGATTGATCGAAATGCCTATCTGATGATGCGGACGAAACGTTTTTTCTTCTTTTTCCTGCGAATTGATTTTATTAGAAAAAATAATTGTCAGTGAAAAAATAGCGGTAGAAAAAAAGATTTTTTTAAAATAAATTTTTGTGTAAAACATTGTGATTCATGGTTAATGAAACATTTATTTTAAGATCAAACATTTAAGCAATTATATAGAGAAAGAGGTATTACGGTCAGTTTTACTGTTCACTAAATACCTCTTTTCTTTTTTCTGAATTATTGATTAATCTCTTCCAAGTGCTCTTTTAGCTTCATTGTTTAAGTCAGAGTATTCAATTTTTCCAACGCTTACGCCAACACCAATGATTTCTCCTCCTTTGAAAGTACCTGGAGTTTTGTATTCTTTACTAACAGAATCTCCGCTGTCGAAACCAACACAAAGTCCATCTCCAGCTAGTGTGAATTTTCCAGATTGTGTTCGCATTGGTCCTGAAGCAACTTCTTTTCCGTCGATATAAAGTTTCATTTGACCAAGAGATTCTCCATTTGGACCTGCTTTTTCTCGAATAAATTCCATTCCAAAAACATGTTTTCCTGTTGTAATTGGCACATTTGAAGTGAATTTTTGTTCAGGAGCAATTCCTAAGAAATTGTACACATAATTCAATTTGCCATCTTTTACAAATAAAGTATGTCCTCCAAAACGAGATCCGTGGGCAAAAATTACCCCTGAAGCTTTAGCATCTTTTATATCAACATCGGCAAGAATTTTATAAGAACGGCCACGTACATTTACAGCTACACCTTCAGGTACTGGAGAAGTTCGTGGATAATATTTGTAAAGATCGCGAGGTGGTTCAGAAGAAGGTCTTTCTATACCCAAAACTTCAATTGCAGAACGATCATCTAGTGGTAATACAAGGTTTTTGGCTGCTTCGTCATTCCAATCTTTAATTAATTCTTTTAATTTATCTGGATATTTTTTAGCTAAATTATTTACTTCTGCTCGATCAATATCAGTGTTGTATAATTCCCATTCATCTTTGTCAAAGTTTCCTTTTCCAACTAATGGAGTATGTAGGGCAACAGCCTTCCATCCATCTTTCCATAAAGCTCGGCTTCCTAGCATAGCAAAATACTGAATGTGTTTTTGAGTTTTTGTATCAGGTGTGGCATCAAAAGTATAACGCATGGAGACTCCTGATAATGGATATTGCGGCACTCCACGATATACCTTTGGCATTTCAAGTCCGCAAATGTCCAAAATCGTAGGTACAATGTCCGTTGAATGATGAAATTGATCACGAACTACACCTTTTGCTTTGATTCCTTTTGGCCAAGAAATTACCAAAGGATCACAAGTTCCTCCCGCATATTCACTATATCTTTTGAACATTTTAAACGGTGTAGAAAAAGCAGCTGCCCAGCCTGTAGGATAATGTTCATAAGTATCAGGACTTCCCAATTTATCTAAATATTTTAAGTTTTCTTTTAATTCATCAGGATAACCATTGAAGAATTTATTTTCATTTACAGAACCTGTTGGAGAACCTTCGCCCGAAGCTCCATTATCAGCAGCATAAATTACAACTGTATTTTCTAATTGACCAGTTTGTTCTAGATAATCAATTACACGGCCTACTTGAGCATCAGTATATTCAGAGAAACCAGCATAAACTTCAGCTAATCTTGAGAATAATTTTTTTTCATCGGCACTCAATTTATTCCACTCTAATACTTCGTCACCTGGATTTGAAACATTTTTAGGAAGCGGATTAAAATTTGCATATTCTGTACCTTTAGGTATTACGCCTTTAGCAATCATACGTGGCAATACCCATTTGCGATAGGCTTCATAACCGCCGTCAAATTTACCTTTGTATTTTGCGATATATTCTTCCGGAGCTTGATGCGGTGCATGGTTGGCGCCCGGACAATACCACATATACCAAGGTTTAGAAGGATTTGTAGCCTTTTGATCTTTTAGGAATTCTATAGCATGATCTGTTAAATCCTTTGATAAGTGATATCCTTCTTCCGGAGTTGCTGGTGGTTCAACAAAGTGGTTGTCTTCAACTAAATCAGGGTACCATTGATTAGTTTCTCCTCCAAGAAATCCATAAAAACGATCAAATCCCATTTGTAGTGGCCAAGTGCTTCGATCTCCTCCCGAAGCTACGTCTTGCTCTGGAACGTTATGATCTTTTCCTATCCAAAAAGTACTCCATCCATTATCTTGCAATACTTGACCTATTGTAGCAGCTTGTTTTGGGAGTCTTCCGCTTCCACCAGGGAAACCTGCTGCAGCTTCTGTAATTGCAGCCATTCCATTTAGATGGTGGTTTCTTCCTGTTAGCAAGGTCGATCTTGTTGGAGAGCATAAAGCCGTTGTATGCCATTGCGAATAGGTAATTCCATTATCCGCTAATTTTTGCATGGTTGGCATATTAATAGCACCACCATAAGGTGACCAAGCGGCAAGTCCTGTATCATCATATAAAATAAATAAAATATTTGGTGATCCTTCAGGAGCTTTTTTAGGAGTATAAGGTGTCCAGTCTTCTTTCGAGTCTCTGACATCTAATGCTATTTTACCATGAAAAGTTTCCTTGGTTACTTGTTGAGGATCTGCTTGAGCAGATGCCTTTTGACTTATGCCTAGAAAAAGACATAAAAAGAATAACGTGACACTTATTTTAAATGTCTTGGTATTGCTGATCTTCATGATTTTAAGGTGTTAATTGTTATTTAATAGTGAAAAACACTTTTTGATTTTCTCGATAAAAAATTAATCCGTAAATAATAATGCAGCTTGAAAGGATATAGAATGTGAATTTTCTTAAAGAACTCAAAATTAAATAATAAAAGAGCCGAGTAGGATTGTTTAAAGGCTTTAAATGGTTTCATTTTATAATTTGCAACATCAAAAAAGCAGTTTTTTTAGAGGTTTGAAGCGAAAACAGGAAGTTTTTAATTTTAAAATCTTTTGAAGAGATTTTGAAGAATTGAACAAAATTGAAATGATTTGTTTCCAGAAAAAAGCACCTTTTTAAACTATAATATTTAAATTTGCAGCCAAAATAACAACAACACAACTCTTATGTATAAATTGATAATCCGTCCGATACTTTTTTGGTTTGATCCTGAAGAAGTGCATTATTTTACTTTTTCATTCGTTAAATTCATTTCAAAAATTCCAGGAGTTTCATCAATTATAAGAGCAATTTACGAAGTAAAAGACAGTCGTTTAGAGCGAGAAGTTTTCGGAATAAAATTCAAAAATCCGGTTGGACTTGCTGCAGGATTTGATAAAGATGCTAAGCTGTACAAAGAATTAGGCGATTTTGGTTTTGGTTTCATCGAAATCGGAACCGTGACTCCAGTTGGTCAGGAAGGAAATCCAAAAAAACGTTTATTCCGTTTAAAAGAAGATCAAGCGATTATTAACCGAATGGGATTTAATAATGGCGGAGTTCTGGAAGCTGTAGAACGTTTGAAGAAAAATTCAGGTGTTTTAATTGGAGGAAACATCGGAAAGAATAAAGTGACTGATAACGAAGATGCTGTTAAAGATTACATCATTTGTTTTGATGCTTTGTACGATCATGTTGATTATTTTGTGGTAAATGTGAGTTCACCAAATACGCCAAATTTAAGAGCGCTTCAAGATAAAGAGCCTTTAACGGCTTTATTGCAGACATTGCAGAACAGAAATGTTGAAAAGCAAAAAACAAGCACTCAAAAAGTAAAACCAATTCTTTTAAAAATTGCTCCAGACTTAACAGACGAGCAATTATTAGATATTATTGATATTGTAAAAACAACTCAAATTGCAGGTGTAATTGCAACAAATACTACAATTTCGAGAGAAGGTTTACAATCTGCTAATCAATCTGAAATGGGAGGTTTGTCTGGAAAACCATTAACAAAACGCTCTACAGAAGTAATTCGTTTTCTTTCAGAAAAAAGCAATAAAGCATTCCCAATTATTGGAGTAGGAGGAATTCATTCTGCCGATGATGCCATCGAAAAACTAAACGCAGGAGCAAGTTTAGTGCAATTGTACACCGGATTTATTTATGAAGGCCCAGCGTTGATTAAAGCAATCAACAAAAAAGTTTTAGCACAGTTGTAATAGTGCTTGAATTGCTAATCCGGTAAGGATAGAAATTCCGAAACTAATTAAAGTGCCAATCATTACATATTCGGTAAGTTTTCTGTCTTTGGCTTCTTGTAAATCTCCAAACCTAAAAATAGATTTTGCGGCCAATAAAAAACCGATTGCTTCGAAATGCCCTGTCAAAATAAAACAAACTACAAATAGACGTTCTAATATGCCAATGTAATTTCCTGCATTGGCAAGCGAATTGTCTTGATGGCTGCCCTGGCTCTCCGGACTCCAAATAGAAATGATGGTTTTGATAAAAATAGATGCGGGTTTTGTAACCAATATAAAACCTGTCGTTAAAATCCAAAATTCATTCGAAGGAAGAAAAGGGATAATGCTATTTCTCTGATATAAGAGTGCAATTCCAATTAAAATCAAAAGATGTGCAATTTGATCGACTACAAACCAAGTGCGTTTGTTTTCGGGTTTTTGAAAATTCAATTTGATTAAATCGATGATGCCATGAGTAACAGCAATCAAAATAGCATAAGGGATAAAGTAGATTTCTCCAACTAAAACGGCTGCCAGAACTCCATGAAGCAAAATATGAAGATATAGGTAGATACTTTTATATTTTTTGTTTTCCTTGTCGATAACCCAGGAATTAGGCTGCCAGATAAAATCGCCTAATAAATGTGCTAAAAGCAGTTTTATAAATATAATCATGGGGCAAGTTGTTTTATTTGAGTTCTAAAATATCGGTCTAAATTCATGACTAGATCAAATTGGGCGCGTTTTTGTCTTCGGCTTACGGCGGCTTGATTAATGCCTAATTTTTGTCCAAGCTCTTCCTGAGACAAATTTGGATTTTCAATTGCCAAAGCGACAAACTCAGCCGATTGTACCAGCCAACTGTCCATAAAAGTTAAAGCCAGTTGAAGCATCAAATTCATTTTTTCATCAAAAGCAAAATCACCAGTTCGCATGGCCAAGGTCACTTTTTGTTTTTTTAAAGTTTCAAAAAGTTCTCCCGAATGTATAAAGGCAGAACCATAACTTTCGGAGATTTTTTCAGCATCATGTGTTTTATCTCCAAAACCAATACTCATTCGTGCATCCGATTTTATTGCCCGTAAATGCGCTTTCACTAAAATTGTGGCCAATAAAGCATCTTCAGGATTTTTAATTTCAATTTGAAATTCATCTCCTCTATAAACCTCCCATTGATTGGGTGTTGTGCCAAATGGAGCTAAAATCTTTTTTAAATCCTCAACCCAATGATTTGATTTCTGTTGCCTTGAACCAATAATGTCGCCTGTAATTACACTAGTCATAACCAAATATAATTAAAAAAATATAAACTTTCTATTACAAATATAAGTAATGTTTTTTATTATTACGTTTTTTGGTAATATTTTTTGTTATTACATTTTTTGGTAATATTTTTTGTTATTACATTTTTTGGTAATAATTTTTCCAATTACAATTTCCCATAATAATTATAGCGAAGTATTGTAGTGAATTACAATTTAAATGAACTTATATTTCTTATATGGTTTCAAAAAAATAGAAATAGGACATAATTTTTATTTCTTTAAAAAAGAAACTAACTTAGCTTTACAAAAGAAAAAGTTTTGAATAAAGAAATCAAGATTATCGAATGTCCGCGAGATGCAATGCAAGGCATCAAGGATTTTATTCCAACAAAAAACAAGGCTACTTATATTCAAGCATTGCTTCGAGTAGGTTTTGATACTATTGATTTTGGAAGTTTTGTGTCTCCAAAAGCAATTCCGCAAATGCAGGATACAGCCGAAGTTTTGGCACAGCTTGACCTTTCGCAGACTTCAAGCAAATTACTTTCAATAATTGCCAATACGCAAGGCGCTGCTCTAGCTTCAGAATTTGAAGCTATTCAATATTTAGGATTTCCTTTTTCAATATCTGAGAATTTTCAGATGCGTAATACACATAAAACAATCGCCGAATCTTTAATTACTTTAGAAGAAATTCTAAATATTGCTGATAAAAAAAATAAAGAAGTGGTCACCTATCTTTCAATGGGTTTTGGAAATCCATATGGAGATCCGTGGAACGTTGAAATAGTAGGCGAGTGGACCGAAAAATTGGCTGGAATGGGCGTTAAAATCCTTTCGCTTTCAGATACCGTAGGAAGTTCAACACCGGATGTTATAACGCATCTTTTCTCTAATTTGATTCCGAAATACTCTCATATTGAGTTTGGTGCACATTTACATACTACTCCAGAAACTTGGTTCGAAAAGATTGATGCTGCTGCAAAAGCAGGCTGTACGCGTTTTGATGGTGCAATTCAAGGATTTGGAGGCTGTCCTATGGCAACAGATAAGCTTACAGGAAATATGCCTACAGAAAAACTGGTTTCTTATTTTACTGCCAATAAAAAAATTACAGGATTAAATTCCTTAAGTTTTGAAAGTGCTTATAATGAAGCTTCAAAACTCTTTGGCAAGTTTCATTAAAATAATTCTTATATTTACGTATCAAAGCAATAAAAGCAACAATCCCCAGTTGTTACTATTATTTTAAAAATTCTTTCATCCATGAAACAGAATTGCATCAATAGTATCTTAAGGGTTTTCGCAATAGCAATCTTGTTCTGTTCATGTTCAAGCGATTTAGATTTTGATCAGGTAAAAGATTTAAAACTTGAGCCTGTATATGTTGCCAATCTAGCCTATTTTGATGTTCCAGCAAATAAATTGATAAACGACGGCGGTAATCAGATTGCGTATGATTCCCGATATTTTGATGTTTTTAAAAAACAGTTTATCCGAGATTATCTGTCAAAAGCCGAATTTGATATCGAAATTGAAAATACTATTCAGCGTGGTTTTGTTGTAAACATGTTGCTTCTCAATTCAAAAGATCAAATTCTTATTACTAAGACTTTCGCCGTGCCTGCATACACCGGCGGGACAAACGTTATTAAATATCCTACTGAAGTTTTTGAAAATCAAAGATTAGAACTTTTAAAGCAAACCGAGAGAATTGGTTTTATTGTCCTGATGACATCTGGAGCCCCGCTGGATGAAAACAGCTTAGGAAGCCTAAAGTTACGATCAAGTGCAACAGCTTATTTTGAAATCGAAGTAGAATGAGAGTAAAATTCTTAATTTTAGGACTGCTTTTTCAGCTTTTTTGTTTTTCTCAAAATAAGGAAGTGTTGTACAATTTCACATCAATTCCGCAATCCTCATTGGTAAATCCTGGCGCGGATGTTTCGTATAAATATTATTTTGGATTTCCTGTATTGTCTGGAATTTCATTCAATGGAGGATCAAGCAGTTTTTCGGCTTATGATTTATTTGCAAATAATGGAGTCGACTTTAATCAAAAGGTGCGGGATGTTGTCAACAAATCTTCGCGAAATGACAAAGTAGTTACCAATGAGCAACTGGAAGTGTTTTCTGGCGGTTTCAGAGTTGGAGGAAGAGAAAGCCGATCTTATGTTTCATTCGGTCTCTATCAGGAATTTGATTTTTTTATGTACATGCCCAAAGACTTGGCAATACTAGCTTTAGACGGAAACAAAAATTATATGGGGAAAGTTTTTCATCTGGATGATTTAAACGTCAAAGCCGAAGTTCTCTCTGTTTTTCATGTAGGATTTCACAAAAAAATGAACGACAAATTGGTGCTTGGTAGTCGTGCCAAAATTTATTCCAGTGGTGCAAATGCAACTTCTGTTCACAATTCTGGTTATATATTTACTGCACAAGAACCTGGAACACCCAATCTTTATACCCAAATTATTTCGTCAAATTTAGAACTTAAGACATCTGGACTGGCTCCTTTTACGAAAGATGAATACGACGGAAATATTGCAAGAGATATTGCTCATAACACTTTTTTCAACGGAAGTTTGGGTTTGGGATTAGATGCTGGAGTGACTTATTATCCGAAAGAAAATCTTCAGTTTACTGCCAGTATTATTGACCTCGGATTTGTAAATCAGTCAAAAGACATTGAAACACTTACCTATAAAGGCACTTATCAATATCAGGGAGCAAATCCAGATTTTACAAATCCAGATGATCCAGAAAATGTTTTTGATGAATTTAAGAAAGCAATTCCGCGAGACACATTATACAATAAGTATACAACATGGCGACCTACAAAATTATATACATCAGTTGAATATTCATTTGGCATGTCACGCTCAAATGCCGATTGTAATTGTATGGGGCAAGTTAAGGAACGTTATAAAAATGCGGCAGGACTTCAGTTTTTTGCTATGACAGCCCCTAGAGAACCGCTCGTTGCCTTAACGGCTTTTTATAAGCGAAATATTTTTGAAAAATTAGATTTAAAAGCGACTTACACATTCGATACATTTTCGAGTACCAATATTGGTTTCGGTCTTTCGGGAACAATTTGGAAACTTAATATTTATGCTTTAGTAAATAATGTTTTAGAATATAAAGATATTTCAAAAGCTAGCAGCGCGGCATTTCAAGTCGGAATCAATTTTGTTTTTCAAGATTCAGAAGATTAAATATTAAAAAAAGAAATTCCAATAAAAAAAGAAATGAAGTGTAGCTTTTGGAATTTGGAACTTAGTTTTTGGAACATTAAATTCGTAAGATGATTCTTGTAAATGCAATTTTATGAATTAGTTAGTACTCAAGTTAGCAATTTATTCACTATATTTGCACGCAATTCAACTAGAAATTGCACCATGATAGCACACAACTCCAAGATTATCGGCGAAGGTTTAACTTACGACGATGTATTATTAGTACCTAACTACTCGAATGTGCTTCCTCGCGAAGTGAGTATCAAATCAAAATTTTCAAGAAACATCACATTAAATGTTCCAATTGTATCTGCAGCTATGGATACAGTTACGGAGAGCGCTATGGCTATTGCTATGGCACAAGAAGGCGGAATTGGTGTTTTACATAAAAATATGACTATCGAACAACAAGCAGGAAAAGTTCGAAAAGTAAAACGTGCAGAAGCTGGAATGATCATTGATCCAGTTACTTTGCCAATGACTTCGACAATTGCTGATGCAAAAAACGCCATGAAAGAATTCGGAATTGGCGGTATTCCAATCGTTGACGAAAACAAAATCCTTAAAGGAATTGTAACTAATCGTGACTTGCGTTTCGAAAAAAATGGTGCAAGACCAATCGCTGAGGTAATGACTAGCAAAAACTTAGTTACTGTTGCCGAAGGAACTTCATTAGAGCAAGCAGAAGTAGTCTTACAAGGTCATAAAATTGAAAAACTTCCGGTAGTAAACGCTAAAAACGAATTAGTTGGCTTAATCACTTTCAGAGATATTACAAAACTGACTCAAAAACCAATCGCAAATAAAGATTCTTTTGGGCGTTTGAGAGTTGCGGCTGCTATTGGAGTTACTGGAGATGCAGTTTTAAGAGCTGAAGCTTTAGTAAACGCTGGTGTAGATGCAATTATTATCGATACAGCACACGGACATACAGAAGGTGTGGTAAACACTTTAAAAGAAGTAAAATCAAAATTCCCTCAAATAGATGTAATTGTTGGAAACATTGCTACTCCAGAAGCTGCTAAATATTTAGTGGAAAATGGTGCTGATGGTGTAAAAGTAGGAATCGGACCTGGTTCTATTTGTACTACACGTATCGTTGCAGGTGTTGGTTTTCCTCAATTTTCAGCAGTTTTAGAAGTTGCGGCTGCTATCAAAGGAACTGGAGTTCCAGTAATTGCTGATGGTGGAATTCGTTATACAGGAGATATTCCTAAAGCAATCGCTGCAGGTGCTGACTGCGTAATGTTAGGTTCATTATTAGCAGGAACAAAAGAATCCCCAGGTGAAACTATCATTTTTGAAGGAAGAAAATTCAAATCTTATCGCGGAATGGGTTCTGTTGAAGCAATGCAAACAGGATCTAAAGACCGTTATTTCCAAGATGTTGAAGACGACGTTAAAAAATTAGTTCCAGAAGGAATCGTTGGACGTGTTCCTTACAAAGGTGAATTGAACGAAAGTATGCTTCAATTTATTGGTGGTCTTCGTGCAGGTATGGGATACTGTGGTTCAAAAGATATTCCTACTTTGCAAGAAACTGGGCGTTTTGTTAGAATTACTTCTAGCGGAATTACTGAAAGCCACCCACACAACGTAACTATTACAAAAGAAGCTCCAAATTATTCTAGATAATTTTAGTTTTCATTATAAAACAAAAGGCGTAAGAAATAAATCTTACGCCTTTTTTTATTTTTTTGAAATTTTGCAAATTTGTTTGAAATCACTTTTTGATTTCAATTGCAAAGAAAAATCAGTGTGTTTCAGGCCGAGACTAAATTCCATGTCTAAATTATTTTCAACCATAAAATGATTTGGAATGTCATAAATCAAATTTCCTTTTCCTTTTCCATTTCCATTTGTTTCAAATCTGTTGTCTGACATTTTCATTGTGTATGTTTGCACAATATCAAAATAAGCATTTTTTGAATCCATGCTTTTTAAGGTGTAATTTGTAGTAATCACCATTTCAAAGTTGATTCCGGCAATCGGTATGACTAGCGGATTATCTTGACTGAATGATTCTCCAATTTTTAGTTTTTTCTGTGGCAAAAGTAGTTGCGAAAAGGTACTTTGAACCATTTGGAAAACCGTATTTTTTAGGTTTTCTTCCATGCCTTTGGCAACAATAGAATCCATTTTAGGCATTGTAGTTAAAGAAGCTTTTCCATACAATAGAGTGCCACTCGGAATTATGGTTTTTCCATTTGCATCATAAGATTTTAGGTATTCGATAGTAATCGGAAAATTTCCATCAGGACCAGTTTTTCCAGTTTTAGAGACCGTCTCGACATTAAAAGTGTTTTTTATTTTCGTTGGATTTTCAGTTCCGTTTTTTTGTAATACTTCTAGAAATTTTTCTGATCCTGAATAAGCAATTTCATAATCTGAGGAATTACTTGTGTTTTGGTTATAGATGGTTTCTGGCGCATAACCTGCTTTGAAATCTAAAACTTGATTAGATTGTCCATAATTTAAAGCTGTTGTACAAATAAAAAGGAAAAGGAATATTTTTTTCATGGTCGTTTTTTATGCAGTTTTTTCTGCTTATTCAAAACGAAAATATGAAATTAAAACTTTACTCAACTCTACTACCTAAAATATCTTCTGCAGTTATGTCAGAATGTAGTAAATCTTCCATCTTTTTAGTCATTCGTTGTGCTTCTAGAGCATAGCCAAACATTTTTTTCTCATAATCTGCAATAGCGTCGTCAATTGTTTCAAATTTTCCGTTGGTCAGGTTTTCGGTTAAATGAAAAGCATCGTATAATCCCATATTCACGCCTTCGCCAGCAAACGGAGGCATTAAATGTGCGGCATCTCCAACTAATGTAATATTTGAATGTGATTTCCAAGATTCTTCTAAAGAAAATAATCGTAAAGGCAATCCAGAGAATTCTGTAGAAACTGAAAAGAATTTTTTGTAATCTTCACCCCAGTTTTTAAACATTTCATTTAGAAAAGAAATAACAGCTTTGTCATCTTCAAAATTGATTCCGTTGTTTAAAATCCAATCTTCATCAGCTTTAAAAGAAACTCCAAAATGCACAGAACCATCACCCATAGTATGTGTATAGAACATTTTTTGTTCGCCCATTGCCATGACATTTCCATTTCCGTATTTCGGTTTGAATTCTGGATAATCTTGTTCTGGATTTACAATTTCTCCCTGAATAATATAAGTTCCAGAAAGTTGAGGTTCTTGATCGCTTACAAATTTTCTAGCGTTTGAACGCCCGCCGTTGGCAACAATTACAAAATCTGCAGCCGTTATTTTACCATTTTTAAATTCTAAAATATACTGATTTTCAGATTTATCAATGTTGATTAATTGGCTGTCCCAAACCACTGTGTCTTCTTGAAGATTTTCAAGCATGATTTTTCGTAAATCGTTGCGATCAATTTCAGGACGTGAAAAAGCATTGGTTTCATCTGGCATTTCATCTGAAGTGATATTTCCGTCTATATCAGCCATTTTTTCCCCGGTTGGACGAGCATATTTGTAGAATTCATCCATTAATGCCGCTTTCTGAATTGCATATTGTCCTGAATCCGAATGAATGTCAAGAGTTCCTCCAGAAGTTCTCGCTTGTGCATTAATGTCTCTTTCATAAACTTTTACGTCAGCACCATTAATTTGTAAAATTCGAGCTGTTGTAAGTCCGACAGGGCCACCACCAATAATGGCAATTTTTTTATTTTGTATAAGTGAAGTTTTCATTTTATCAATAAGATTTAATTCGTAATAAAAAATTTGCTTGAATACTATCAAGTTGAATAATTCGATGCAAAGATATAATAATAAATGAATGTTTATTCATTTATTGTAAAAAAATGGAAATTTACTTGTTGAGATGTTTTAATAATACGTTTGAAATGACATACCAAACAAAATGAATTTTAAATAAGAAAGACCGCAACTTAAGCGGTCTTTCTTATCTGATAGGTATATGATATTTTAAAGTGTTTCTGTATGCTCAGATTCTCTAAGTTTTTGATTTTCTAATATTTGAGACAAAAAAGGCTTGGTTTGATTTTCAATTTCATTTTCTGAAATATTTAATGTTTTTGGATCTGAAGCCATTTTTAGCCAAGGTTTTGGTCCATCAAAATCATAACTTCCAAAAACAACCACGGGAGTTCCTTTAACTTTTACGTTTTCTTTGTCTTTTAGAATCCATTCATCGGCAAATTTGTAAAGAAATTTAGCATCTTTTTCTTGAAGTCTTAAGCAGGAATGAGAAGCTGGGTATCCAGGTAGTTCATATTCATGAAAACCAACTCCAAGTTTATTTTCGATATTGAAATTCCATTTTAAATCCCACTCGTCGTTGAATGTGCTTGTAGTTTGTTCGGCTTTCCAATTCGTGAAAAATAATCCAGTTGGAGTAGGATCTTTTTTTCTTCCCATACTCGTTGGACCAGTACGAACTAATTCGCCGTATTCATATGCACCAAAAGTTTGAGTAGGATAGGAGAAAATAATGATTTTAGACACATCTTCTAAAGCAGAAACATGAAGTGGAAATGGCATATAATAAACCAAATCTCCACTAAAATCTGCCGGAACTATAACCGAATCCAGTTTTTTAAAATTTGCTTTATCAGTTCGATTTAAAGCATAAACAAGATCCATTTTAGTGCTGTCAGCTTCATTTGCTTTTAGCCATTCTTTTGTATTTTGAATTTGATAAGAAACAGATGATTCGGGTTTTTTATATTCAATTACTTTTCTTTCTTTTTTATTTTCAGATAAATGTGTGGTTTCACTTTTTTTACAAGAACCTAGTAAAATTAACATCAATATAAGCGAGGCATTTGCTGTATAATATAACTTTTTCATAGCGAGTAATTTTATGAAAATAAAGTTATAAATAGAATTGGATAAATGCGTTACACAATTTTTTGAATTGGTTTCGGGATTTACATTTTGTTTGATATAAATTTGAAATGTATATGAAATCATTAATACATTACATTCCGAATATATACTTTTTGAAAAAATTGACCTTGATTAATATTTTGTAGGAAATAATAAATATAATTTCAAGGATAATTGTTAGAAGGTAAAATTTGAATAAAGATTCGGTTCCTATTAAATACTTAGAAATTAAGATTGGTAAAAAATGCCATAGGTAGATGCCTAAGGAGTTTGTTCCCAGCCACTGAATAGATTTAGATTCAAACAAGGAATTTGTCGTGGCAAGTTTTAATGAAAGATTCAAAATTAAAAGATTCAGTATGAAGAAATTTAAAATTGATAAAATCGCATTGTAATTGTAAAATAAATAAATAACAAGACCTAGAGAAATCACGGGTGCTACAATTTCAATTAACCTTGGTTTCTCAGCAATTTTGTTTCTATAGCTAATTCCAATTAGGAAAAATAAAATAAAATAGGGTCTGAAAGTATGAATGATATTCGATAAGATTTCATTCAAAAAAGGAATTTTTGTATAGAGAAACGGATATTTATACAAAATCAAAAAAACTATGGATAGTAAAAAGCCTAACAATAAAATAATATTGAAATTTGTAAAGAATTTTTTTAAAAGCCATGTTAATAGTATCCAGCTTAAAAAGCCCGGAATAAACCATAAATGGTATAAAGGATGAAGGATAAAGTTTTTAAATTTTGTGACAGAAAATAAATTTGTTCTTGTAATGCAGGATATTACATAATAGGATATTATGGCAATACTCCAAGGCAGTATTATTCTAAAAAGATATTTTTTAAAGCGCCCTCTCAGGTTTAATTTTGAAATTTTATCAATATTTAGAAGATATCCGGTTATTCCAATAAAGAGCGGCATATGAAAACTGTAAATTAAAGTTCGCCAAATTGATTCGTCTAACCCTCCCTGAATCACGTGGCCCGTTATCACTAGTATAATTAGTATTCCTTTTAGTAAATCAATGTTTTTGACTCTTGTATTTGTTTCTCCCACTATGATGAGTTTTTATTGAGGCTTAATAGGCTTATATGAATTGTTTAAATTAATCCTTTTATTTTAGCATGTTGCAACAAAATAATAGTTTTCGCATCGACAATTTCGCCAGTTTCAATCATTGCATACGCTTCATCAAAAGTATATTCTAAAACCTCAATATTTTCCTGTTCAGAAGCTAATCCTCCACCTTCGCTTACTTTCATGCTTTCATCATATTCTCCAAGAAAAAGATATAAAATTTCAGTTACAGCACCGGGCGACATATAGGTTTGAGTTACTTTTTGAACTTTGTTAATTCGGTAGCCGGTTTCCTCTTCTGTTTCTCGAATGATGCATTCCTCAGGATTATCTTCATCTAAAAGTCCTGCGCAAACTTCGATCATCATTCCTGTTTTGTTTCCGTTTAGAAAACTTGGCAATCGAAATTGGCGTGTTAAGATAACTGTTTTTTTGGTTGAATTATAAAGCAGAATTCCAGCTCCGTTTCCACGATCATATACTTCGCGCGTGTGTGTTTGAGGTGCTTCATTTTCATTCTGATAACTAAACGTAACTTTGTTTAAAATATACCAATTGTCTGATAATAACTTCGTTTCCCTAATTTTGATTTCTGGATTTTTCATAAGGCGAATAATTTTGTATAAAAAAACGCTCTGATTATCAGAGCGTTTAAATGTATTATTTTGTTATTGTTTGCTTTCTATCTGGTCCAACCGATACAATTTTGATTGGCACTTCGATTTCTTTTTCAATAAACTCAATATATTCTTTAAGCTCAATTGGCAATTGATCGTAAGTTGTCAAACCAGTTAAATCTTGTTTCCATCCTTTGAACTCTTTGTAAACAGGAGTTACATTTTCTGGCTCGATGTTGTATGGGAAATGAGAAATGTTTTGCCCTTTATAGTTGTATTCTGTACAAACTTTCAAAGTTTCAAAACCAGAAAGTACGTCACCTTTCATCATCATCAATTGCGTTACACCATTTACTTGAACAGCATATTTTAAAGCAACTAAATCTAACCATCCGCAACGTCTTTGTCTTCCTGTTACAGAACCAAATTCGTTACCAACTTTTGCCATAGTAGCACCAACTTCGTCAAAAAGTTCAGTTGGGAAAGGTCCGCTACCTACACGTGTAACGTAAGCTTTGAAAATTCCGTAAACTTCTTTGATTTTGTTAGGAGCAATTCCTAAACCAGTACAAGCTCCAGCAGCAGTAGTATTTGATGAAGTTACAAAAGGATAAGTTCCGAAATCAACATCTAATAAAGATCCTTGAGCTCCTTCGCAAAGAATAGATTTTCCAGCTTTTTGAGCTTGGTGCATGTATTCTTCACTGTCAATGAAATCTAATTTTTTCAATTCTTCAATAGCTTCAAAGAATTCTTTTTCAAGTTCAGCTAAATTATATTGAATGTTTACATCATAAAAAGCAATCATCGCTTCGTGTTTGTCAGCCAAAGCTCTGTAACGATCTTTGAAATCTTCTAATTCGATATCTCCAACACGTAATCCATTTCTACCTGTTTTATCCATGTAAGTTGGTCCAATTCCTTTAAGAGTTGAACCAATTTTTGCTTTTCCTTTTGATGCTTCAGAAGCAGCGTCAAGCAAGCGGTGCGTTGGTAAAATTAAATGCGCTTTTCTAGAAATGATTAATTTGCTTTTGATGTCAAGGTTGAATTTCTCCAAACCTTCAATTTCTTTTTGAAAAACTACAGGATCAATTACAACACCATTTCCGATGATATTTACTGAGTTTTTATGAAAAATTCCAGAAGGGATAGTTCTAAGTACATGTTTAATTCCGTCAAATTCTAATGTATGTCCTGCGTTTGGTCCTCCTTGAAAACGTGCAATAATATCATAATTTGAGGTAAGAACGTCAACAATTTTTCCTTTACCTTCATCTCCCCATTGTAATCCTAGTAATAAATCTACGGTCATTCTGTTTTAATTTGCGTTGGGACAATCAAAGTCGTCCTACTGATTAATGTAGTTAATTTTCTTTTTTTTTATTTTTTGAATAATTCCTTTTTGGATTATTGTTTTTCTTTTTTGTTTCCGTAGAAATAAAGTGAGTGATTGGTAATCTCAATATCAAATATTTCTTCGATTGTTTTTTTGATGGTTTGGATCCTTGGATCGCAAAATTCAATTACTTCACCCGAATCAGTCATAATGATGTGATCATGCTGTTTATCAAAATATGATTTTTCGTAGTAAGCCTGATTTTGTCCAAATTGATGTTTTCTAACCAAAGCGCAGTCTAACAATAACTCGATCGTGTTGTATAAAGTAGCTCTACTCACACGATAGTTTTTGTTTTTCATTTTGATATATAAGTTTTCAATATCAAAATGCTCTTCGCTATCGTAAATTTCCTGTAGAATAGCATAACGCTCAGGAGTTTTGCGATGCCCTTTTTGTTCAAGATACATTGTAAAAACATTTTTTACAATTTCTTGATTCTTAGTGTTGTCAGTTGAAATAAGTGTCATATCCTGCAAAGATAATTTTTTATTTTTAATCAATAAAAGTTTCGGCTTTAAAGTTTAACGTTCAAAATCATATCAGAATGGCAAAAATGTAATATTTACAGGGTTTGGCAATGATAAGTTTTGGAGAATCTAAAAAAGCTGAATTAACATAAATATTTTTAATTACAATAAAATTAACAAATTCCTATTTGCTTTTCGTCATGTACATGTACCAATTCCATTCCCAAGTTTTTCCGTTATCATCAGACATTGCTTGACTCCATACTGGATTATCTTGATCTCTGGCGTCCCAGCGAAAAACCTGAAGTACATTTTTTCCGTCATAAACATCTTTCGAAAAAAAGTGTCCAATATGATTTTCAAAAGAACCCACAACAGGTTTGTCTAAAACTCCTGTATTAGAATCTGACCAATAAATGCTCCACAATCTGGTTTTCGGATTAAATAGTCTAACGGTCATTCCTTCAAAAGGTTCTCCATCAAAAGTGGCTAGAAAATTATCAATATTTCCAATTCCGTTCAGGATTTTATACATTTCCTGAGTCGATGGAAATTCGATCCATTCGGTGCAATTGGCAAATCGTTGTTTTAATTTTTTATTTCGAATGAAAGACTTTCCTTGAAAAAAATCAAAATCATCTTTTGAAGAAGATTCAGAAGCGACAATGATAAGTTCGCCATTTTGATCAAAATTTATTTCAGGAATTTCTAAGTTTTCATTTTCCATAAAAAAATATTTATTTAAATAATTATGATGTTGTATTTCTTTTGATTTTAAGGCTTTAAGCTTTCGACTTATTTATGTTCTATATTCTCTTGTAACTTTGTCAACTCCATCGATTTTCTTGATTGCATTGATCATTTTTTTCAAAATAGTATTGTTTTTGACAATTACAGCAACTTGTCCATGAAAAATTCCAGCATCGGTACTCAGTGAAATACTTTGAATATTCACGTTCATATTGTTTGAAATTACTCGTGTTAATTGGTTTGTAAGTCCTAAAACGTCCATTCCGGTAATATTGATAATGGCCTTGAATTCTTCCTGAGAAGAGTCAATCCATTTTGCGCTCATGATTCGGTAGGCATAATTAGACTGCATTCCAATTGCGTTCGGACAATCTTTTTTATGCACTTTTATTCCTTCGTTAATCGTTACAAAACCAAAAACATCATCGCCGGGAATGGGGTTGCAACATTGCGAAAGCTTGTAATCAAGTTTGTCATGTTCAGTTCCAAAAACCAGCATGTCATAATTACTGCTGATGACTGGTTTGTGGATATCTTCGTCTGCAGTATCTTTATTTCTTTTGATTTTATTTTTAAAGAAATTGATGAACGAATTGCTTTTTTGTGCAGCGTAATCTTTTAATTGCTGATTTTCGATCGCGCCAATTCCGACTCTGTAAAATAAATCTAAACTTGTTTTTAGTTTAAAGAAGTTAACCAGCTCGTTTGTAACTTGCTCGTTAAGCGTAATTTTTAAGTGTTTTAATTTTCTAGTAAGAAGTTCTTTTCCTTCTTCGCCGATTTTTTTCGTGTTCTCGTTAAGAACGTTTTTGATTTTATTTTTGGCACGGGAAGTTGTAACATATTCCAACCAGTTTACGGTTGGTTTTTGGCTTGCCGACGTAATAACTTCAACCTGATCACCGCTTTTTAATTCGTGATTTAAAGGAACAAGGCGTCCGTTAACGCGCGTTCCTCTGGTTTTAATTCCAATTTCGGAGTGAATGCTAAAAGCGAAATCTAGTGAAGTGGCGCCTTTTGGAAGTGATTTTATTTCTCCTTTCGGCGTAAAGACGAAGATTTCTTTTGAATACAAATTCATTTTAAAATCTTCCACAAAATCAACTGCGTTTGTTTCTGGGTTTTCCAAAGCTTCGCGAAGCAGATTCAGCCAAGTATCCAGACCACTTTCTTCTGTTGCTCCGTTTTTATATTTGTAATGCGCTGCATATCCTTTTTCGGCAATTTCATCCATACGCTCGCTTCGAACCTGAACTTCGACCCAGCGTCCTTTTGGCCCCATAACTGTGATGTGAAGTGCTTCATAACCAGTTGATTTTGGAGATGAGATCCAGTCGCGCAGACGGCTCGGACTCGGTCTGTAATGATCAGTTACAATGGAATAGATTTTCCAAGCGATGAATTTTTCATCGTGAGAATCAGATTTGTAAACAATTCTAAGAGCGAATTTGTCATACACTTCGTCAAAACTCACATTTTGCGCACGCATTTTTCGACGAATCGAATAGATAGATTTCGGGCGTCCTTTTATGATATAATCGATATTTTCAGCATCAAGCGATTTTTTCAAAACATCCGAAATGTCTTTGATGTAAGCGTCTTGTTCTTCTTTTGTTTCTCTGATTTTGCTTACAATGTCGTTGTAGATTGCAGGTTCAGTATATTTTAATCCTAAGTCTTCTAGTTTGGTTTTAATGTTGTAAAGCCCTAAACGGTGGGCTAGAGGAGCATAAATATAAAGTGTTTCTGATGCGATTTTGGTTTGTTTGTATTCCGCCATCGAATCCATGGTTTGCATATTGTGAAGACGATCGGCCAATTTGATCAAGATTACACGTACATCATCATTCAACGTGAGGATCATTTTTCTAAAATTCTCGGCTTGCATTGAAGCATTCAAGTCTTTTTGAACCAATGAAATTTTAGTCAAGCCTTCAACAAGTTGTGCTACTTTCGGGTTAAATAATCGCTCAATTTCTTCGACAGTCATTGGCGTATCTTCGACAACATCGTGCAATAAGGCCGCGGCAATAGAGGTCGCACCCAGACCAATCTCTGAGGCAACAATTTTTGCAACTGCAATAGGATGAAAGATATATGCTTCGCCAGATTTGCGTCTTTGTTCTTTATGAGCATCAACAGCGACGTCAAAAGCTTTCCGAATTAATTTTTTATCGGCTGGGGTTAAAGTTTGGTAACTTATTCGAAGTAATTCCTTGTATTCCTGCGCAATCGCTTTGTTTTCTTTTTCAATATCTATTTCTATCATAACGGCATATTCAAGTACTAAAAATACGCATTAGTTTGAATATACGCAAGGTTTTTAGATTGTTGATTTGTGATTTTAGGTTTTAGATTTTTGAAGGACAAAAATCTTAGAAATTTGCAATGATTAATTTGATTTATATAGTCCCGAAGGGACAAAAAAAGATTATATCAGTTTGTTTGCCAATATGAAATCGCTACGAGATAATTTTTGAAGAGTTTGGTAATAAATGCTCCTTATAGGAGCTAAATATTGGTAGAAAAATACATGCACGCACGATATAAAATGTCCTGTAAGGACTAAATAAGCTTAGTGATATCTTTGTCAAAGTTTTAAACTTTGACAAAGATTAAACGACTAAATAAGTTTTATTGTATTTTCGAAAAATCCAAATCCTGAAAATCGTAGCTAAAGTCTGTTAATTCAGAGATTGGAAGCATTTTTAGATTAGTAACTTTTCCGCTTTCATCATATTTGAAGAGTAAATGAGCATCGGCATGAAAAAAAGCATTATTCCATTTTACAACATAATTTCCATCTTTATAAAAAGAAACTTCACCAGCTAATTGTGGAGATCGTTTTGAGGCAAAATATAACTTTCCTTTTTTCTCTATAATCGTGATTTCTCCAAACCAATTATCTCTATAAGTCCCAATAATTTTAGAAAAATCAGTTTTTATTTTATCTTTTTTATTCTTATCGACAACAGCCCAAACTTCATCTGTAACTTTATCTGCCTTTTCCTCGTTGGCTTTCATTCTGTTGCTGTAAACAGTCACATAATCATCAGATTTTATGCCTAAATAACTGTCTTTGATAGTATTCGTAATCGCATTAAAAGCAGCCCCGGACTGCTGATTCGTTAAAACAATAATTCCCAAACCAATTTCCGGAATCAAGGTTGTCTGTGTCACATTACCTTCTAAACCTCCTGTGTGTGATGCTTGTTTGTATCCTTTTACATCACTTAAAAACCAGCCTAATCCGTAACCAGAAAAATGAGTGTTATATGGTGGTCTGGTTTTGGCAGGAAGAATAGTTTGAAGTTGCCACATTTCATCATGCTCTTTTTCAGAGAATAATTGTTTGTTATCGCCGTATTTTCCATTATTGATTTGTAAAATTGCCCATTTGCTCAAATCATTTACACTTGAGTAAATTCCGGCCGCGCCATCAAAAAGCTGATTTTCGTAACGTTTTATTGTTTTTAGCTTTCCATCAATTGGAACGTGTGGTGTAATTACATTTGAAGTATCTTTTAAGCGTTTTATTGAAGCTACACTGTTGGTCATTTCCAAAGGTTTCATGATGCGCTCTTCGACAAAATCAGCCCAGGTTTTTCCGCTCACAACATGAACAATTTCGCCTGCAATAATGTACATTAGGTTATCGTAATCATATTTTGTTCTAAAGCTCGAAACTGGTTTCAAATAACGTAAATTATGCACTATGTCTTTTGCTGTAAAATCACTGCCGTCAGGCCAGATCATCAAATCTCCGGCACCAAGGCCAAGTCCGCTTCTATGCGTTAATAAGTCACGAATGGTGAATTCACGAGTGACAAAATCATCATACATTTTAAAATCTGGAAGATATTTTATCACTTTATCATCCCATTTTATTTTACCTTCCTCTACCAACATTGCCAATGCCGCAGTGGTAAAGGCTTTGCTGTTTGATGCAATTCCGAAAAGTGTATTAGCATCAACTTTTTGTTGTGTTACGATCGATTTTACACCATATCCTTTAGCTAGAACTACTTTTCCGTCTTTTACAATCGCAACTGAAATTCCTGGAACGTCAAACGCTTTCATCGTTCGTTCTACTAAATTGTCTACTTCTTGATTGGTAATTTGGGCAAAGGTTGCGAAACTGAATAATAGTGCTAAAAACGATAACTTGTACTTCATAACGTGATAATTTAAAATTACTTAAATTCTCTTTGGCGTTTGGCTTCAAAAATTAAAATTGCGGCAGCGACAGAAACATTCATACTGTCAATTTCGCCTTGCATCGGGATGATGATATTTTGGGTGGCGGCATCACGCCATTCTTGCGTTAATCCAGTTGCTTCTGTACCAACAACCAAAGCCGTAGGAGTTGTAAAATTTTGAGTGTGGTAAGAAGTTGAGTTTTGCAAAGTTGCGCTGTAGAAATTGATTTTTTTTTCTTTCAAAAAAGAAATGATTTCTGTAGTTGTTCCAGTTGCAATTTGGTTGGTAAAAAGACACCCAACACTAGAACGGACAATATTCGGGTTATATAAATCGCTTTTAGGATTGGCAATTAAAACGGCGTCCAATTTAGCTGCATCTGCTGTTCGCAAAACAGCTCCAATATTTCCGGGTTTTTCCAAAGATTCTACAACTAAAATCAATGGGTTTTCAGATAATTTTAAATCGGATAATTTAAGGGATTTAGTTTTGGCTACGGCCAAAATACCTTCCGTTGTATCACGATAAGCCAGTTTTTGGTAAACTTCTTTGTTGATTTCTACGATTTGAAAAGGATTAGAAATCAGTTTGTTGATTTCTGATTCAGAAACCAATTCAGGCAAAAATAAAACAGTTTCAATTTCGTAACCGCCTTTTGTGGCTAATGAAATTTCACGTAAACCTTCAATCAAAAATGTTCCGGTTTGCTTTCTGGCCTTCGATTTTTCTTGAAGTAAAACCAAAGATTTGATAAACGGATTTTGAACTGAAGTGATTTGTTTCATTTTTTAAAGGCTCAAAGTTGCAAAGGAGCAAAGGTACAGAGTTTTTTCAAAAAAGTTGTTTAATGTTTGCCACGAATTACACTAATTTCCACAAATTTAAATTAGTGTAATTCGTGCAATTCGTGGCGGAAAAAACTATTTCTCAAAAACTTCTTTTATCTCTTCATTGACTGGATGATCTGTTGTGAAATTATAACCCATGATTTTTGCCAAAGTTTGAGCAAACTGTTTTTGATAGATTTGAGAGTCTGTTTTGATTTCGCCTTTTGGAGCAATTTCTGGACCTATTGTGGCGAACCAAATTTGCGACGCGCCTTCAACATCTGAACCATGATCTGTCCATTGTTTTTTGTTTTTGTCGCCTCGGCCGTGATCAACAGTTATAAATAAAGTCGTTTTGTTTTTGTATTGCGGATCATTTTGAACAAAATTCCAGATTTCCTGAATCCATTTATCTACTTGGTTTGCAGCATCCAAGTAGGAACGATATTGACCATGATGCGCCCATTCATCAGTTTCTCCATAAGCAATATAAAGTACTTTTGGCTTTTTGGTTTTAAGTTCATCCATGGCTTGATAATGTGTAAAAACATCAAGACATTCATCTTCATGAAATGGCTTATAAGAGTTGTCGCGCATTTCGTTTAATAATTTTTGAGATGGAGTTGGTTTATTTCCACCAACTTTGTCAAATGCTGAAATTACTGGAAACTCGCTTCGTTCTTCATTTAGAATTCGGTCAAAAGCATCCCATGCGCCAAATGCTGCAACTTTTCCTTTAAGTTTGGCTTGTTTGTTCAAAAACTCCAAAACATTTACATTCGGATTTGCTTTATAGCCGTTTGAATTTACTGCTACATCAACATTTCCGGTCATAATTTCGCTATAACCAGGATAACTAAACCAATATGGATTGGCAACATCGACTTTGTTTCCAAGATCACGATTGCCATAAATTTGCCCTTTCAGCGCCATTTCCGACCAGAAAAATGGCATTAGATTTTTACGCGAAACCTTTAAATCAGAATTGGCATATTTTTTATAAATGTAAGCGCTGTCGCCTTGATTGAATTTTTTGTCATTGGCAATTGCCTGATCTACACCTTTAAAAACTTCCTGCCATCTAAATCCGTCTGTTGTGATGATGATGATGTTTTCTGTTTTTTGAGCGTGAGATTTGAAGCCTAATAAAATGAGCAGAATTAAGATTGTTTTTTTCATTTTTGATAAGTTTGAAATTTGTTCAGATTTCGTTTATTCCAAAACTAATTTATAAAATTGATCGAATTGGATTCTATTTATAAAATAACAATAAGATAACAAATCTTGAAATTTACAAAATCCCTCTAGCCTTAATTTCCAAATACTTATTAATAGCATCCAAAGTCAGGTTTTCAGGTTGTGTTAAAACCGAGTGAATTCCATATTTCTTTAATTCATTGACAATTAAACGTTTTTCAAACATGAATTTTTCAGCGATTATTTTGTCATAAACTTCTTGAATTGTATCGGTTTTTTTGTTGATGATCGAATTCAATTCTGTGTTTTGGAAAAAGACTACAACTAACAGATGGTTTTTTGCAATTCCTTTCAAATAAGGCAATTGACGGTTCAATCCATCCATTGTTTCGAAATTCGTATATAAAATAATCAAACTTCTCTGATTGATATTTTTCTTGATATCTACATACAATCGGCTGTAATCGCTTTCAAAAAAATCTGTTTTGATGTTGTACAAAGATTCTAGGATTTTTTGCATTTGCGAGCCTCTTTTTTCTGCAAAAACTCTGTTTTCTACTTTTTTAGAAAAAGAAAAAAGTCCAGCTTTGTCTTGTTTTTTCAGAATTACATTTGATAAAACCAAAGTCGAATTGATTGCATAATCCAGCAAACTTAAACCGTCAAAAGGCATTTGCATAACGCGTCCTTTGTCAATCGCCATATAAACTGATTGCGATTTTTCATCCTGAAATTGATTGACCATTAAAGCATTTTTCTTTGCAGTTGCTTTCCAATTCAGCGTTCGCAAATCATCGCCTTGAACATATTCTTTGATTTGCTCAAATTCCATCGTGTGGCCAATTCGGCGAATTTTTTTGATTCCGTATTGATATAAATTGTTTGAAAAAGCCAACAAATCGTATTTTCTTAATTGGATGTAAGAAGGATACGTTGGAACCATTTGATCGTTATTAAACGTAAATCTTCTTGAAATCAATCGCAAAGGCGAAGAAACGTAAATGTTTAAATATCCAAAAAAATATTCGCCACGTTCTGTCGGGCGCAGGTCATAACTGATTTCTTTTTGCTCAGAAGCTTTTACACTCTTTATGATTTTAAAATCACGAACCTGAAATTGAAACGGAATCTCATCAATTATTTTTACCGAAACCGGAAACGTATAATGATTTTTCAGAATCAAATTTATCGGATTCAAATCTCCATTTGATAATTTTTCAGGAGTAATTCGATCTGCTTCAAATCCCGTTTTGGTCATATATAAAAGCAAAATATCAAGACCCAAAAAAGTAAGCAAAACCAAAACTCCAAACCAAACTGCATTATAGATATTCGGAAAAATAAAAGCACAAACAAATAGTCCTATAATGCCTACAAGCACATAGAAAAAGAAGTTGTTGAGATATAGACTTTTTATGAATTTCATCTTTTTTAGTTTTCAGTCGCGGTTTTCAGTCTCAGTTTGCAGTCTCAGTTTTCAGTTTTGAACTGTGACTGCAAACTGAGAGTGAATACTTATCGCGGAATTTCCACCGTTTCGATAATTTGTTTGATAATTTCAGAACTTGTAATTCCTTCCATTTCTCTTTCTGGCGCTACAATTACACGATGTTGTAAAACCGGAATAGCCGCTTCTTTGATGTCTTCTGGAGTAACAAAATCGCGTCCACGGATGGCAGCAAAACCTTTTGCTGCGTTCAAAATGGCGATTGAAGCACGAGGAGAAGCACCTAGATACAAAAAAGCGTTTTCACGAGTATTTACCACAATTCTTGCAATATATTCCAGTAAATTCTGCTCCACTCTGATTTGTTTTATCAGTGCTTGATATTCTTTTATTTCTTTAGCAGAAAGTACTGCTTTTATAGCTTCTAATTTGCCATGATTTTCTAATAAATGCTCACGCTGAATAATCAGGATTTCTTCATTTAATTTTGGATAATCAACAGCGATTTTGAATAAAAAACGGTCCAGTTGCGCTTCAGGCAAGCGATAAGTTCCTTCCTGTTCAATTGGGTTTTGAGTTGCGATTACTAAAAATGGTGCATCTAATTGGTATCCAGAACCATCAATTGTAATTTGGCGTTCTTCCATAACTTCAAAAAGAGCCGCTTGCGTTTTTGCCGGCGCACGGTTGATCTCGTCAATTAAAATTAAATTAGAAAAAATAGGCCCTTTTTTAAATTCAAATTCTGAAGTTTTTAAATTAAAAATTGAAGTTCCTAAAATGTCTGATGGCATCAAATCTGGTGTAAACTGAATTCGGCTAAAATCAATATTTACCGTTTTTGCCAGCAATTTTGCGGTAATAGTTTTGGCAACACCAGGAACACCTTCCAACAAAACATGTCCGTTTGACAAAATAGCAACCAAAAGTTGGTCAACCATTTTATGTTGTCCCACAATTACAGTTTCTATTTCTTTTTTGATGGCATTTACATGCTCTAAAAGAGGCGTTAAATTTATTCGGGTTTCAAAATTCACATTTTCGTTTGTGATTTCGTTTTCTGTGATGCTATTTTCGTCCATGTTTTGGTATGTTTTTTTGTGGTGGATTTCGGTTAAAAATACTAATGTATAACTTTTTCGATTGCATTATTAATTCGGATCAAATCTTCTTCAAGACTTCCATGATAACTTTTTCGATGTTCATTAATCAAAAAGACAAGCTCTTGAATGTCGGCAATGTTTTTTCCTGTTTTGTGTTGCAGTTTTTTAATAAAATCATCGTCAAGCTTTGTGGTGTCAATCAAATATTCGTTTCGCATTTTTTCAAGGAAAAAAATGATTTTTTTGTCGATGATATTCGTGTGATCGCCTTCTTGATAATATAAATTCCCGATTGTTTTAGTAAAATCAACTGTTAAGTTTGCCAATGGTTTTAGTATTGGAACAATGCGCTGTTTTCGTTTGGCATTGAAAATAATGAAAATTAGTATTCCAAATATTGCAAACAAATATGCCCATTTTAATGCCGGCTGACTAAAAATATAGCGCAACGGCGAACCTGAAACCGATTCGTTGTTTTGCCCTTTTGTGTACCAAAAAATAGCTCCTTTTGGAATTTGAGACAACAAGTTTTCGACATATTGATAGTGATTGTCTCTCAGCAAATGAAAATTAGTAAAAGCGGCCGGTTGTGTATGCAAATAAAAAGAACCTCCGTTGTAATTGACTTTTATAAAATTGATATGCTTTTCATTTTTTGCCGTACTTTGATAGCCCAAAACAGTAGTTTCAGCCGTATCAATTTTTGAAAAATAATCTTCAATGGCTTGTTTAAAAATGTATTTCTTTTTGCTTGCTTTTGGATTTGCCATCCAAATTGTAGTATTGTGAATAGGCTTTAAATCATTTTGAACTTTCAGTTTTAAACTGTCTAACAAAATTTTTGGAAAAGTTCGCATGCTTAAAAACGCACTATTCCCGCGCGACACAAAGTAAAAAAGTTCTTTTACAGATTGCTCGTCAATATCGCCGTTGTTGGCAATATTCATAAAAGTACCTTTTATTCTGTAATCTTCAACTAAAGTATCAGGATTGTATTTTGAGTCTAAATATTCGTAAGGCGTTACGGTTGAAATTCGTTCAACTTTCTGATTTTTTAAAATTTTGTTGATTTCTTGATTAAATACAAACAGTCCATAAGGAATTTTGTCATGTACAGAAAAAGTAGGGCGCCAGTCAATTGGTTTTGGCTCTTTTTTGCCTGCAAACAAAATGACGCCAAAAATAAAAACCAGAACTCCTAGGTAAATTTTTATAGGTCTATCCATGGTTAAAGGTTTTTATAGCTGTTTTAAATCGGTTTTCGGCTTTCAAGAAAATAGGTTCATTAATTTCAAATTCACCGTACCAAATATAATTGTACAAATAAGATAAATACGTGAATTCTTCTTTATGAGCAGGACTTTTAATCTCGTATAAATAATCCGAATTGGTTTTTTCAATATCCCAATCGATGTAATTATTTTGTGCCATCACTTTTAGCAGCCACAAATAATAATATCGAATTGCAATTCTTTTTTCACCAGATTGAATGTTTTCGGCAATCAGTTTTTCAAAATCCAAAAGGTGTATATTTTTTTCTATATCAGAATAATAGATATTCTTTTTTTGTGAATTTTTGCCAAAAATCCATTGACCTTCTTTGTTGATTAAAGCTTTTACAATCAAGAAAATAACAACAACAACAAGTATTCCAGCTAGAGTTTTGAAAAGTATCGCTACAAAATTTACTGAAGATTTATGATCGCTGAAAGTAAATATCTTGCTCAAGAGGCGAGCAAGCCATTCCAGAAAATCATCCCAAAGTGTTTTTTCTGGAGGTTTTACCTCATAAACAAAGTCTTCGCCTTGGTATCGCTCTTTGAATTTTTTGTCAAAAGTTTTAGGTTCAACCGTTGCCGAATCGATTTGAATATCTTTTTCGGTATATTTTATCGAGGCCATTTTTGGCGGTTCTTCAGTCACAAGAGAATCCTGTGCATTTGAAAAACTGCAGTTGAAAACAAAAAGTAAAATGAAGAAAATTTTATTCATTATGGTTTCCGATTAAGTCAATTTAGGCTGCTAATTGTTGAGTTTTTTTGTGGACGATAAAAGGATAAACCAAATAATAAAATGAAATTATTCCTAAGGTAAATAATATAATAAAACTGCTTAGCCAATTTGGCATATCAATAGAATATCTCGTAATGTAACCTTCTAAAAATCCCGCCGCGATGGTAAAGGGAAATGTGCTTAAATAGATTTTGAAACTATTTTTGAAGCCAATTTTAAACGAATTTAGTCTTGAAAATGTCTTTGGAAACAAAATAGAAGCGCCTAAAATAAACCCACATGCGGTTTCGATTACAATTCCGAAGATTTCCATCGAGCCGTGAATCCAAATTCCTCTTACACTTTTCCAGAAAACTCCTTGTTCATAAAAGAAGTATTGAAAAGAACCCAACATAATTGAATTCTGCATGCTAATGTAAAAGGTCCCGATTCCTGCAATAAGTCCAAAAAAGTAGCATTTCGCACCCACAAAAAGATTATTTACTGTGATGGAAATAAAACTTCCCCAATTGCTTCCAGAGCCATAAACGGCCATTGGATTTCCTTTTTTAATGTTTTCCAAAGTTTGATTGACATAATCATCGCCAAGAATAAGACGAACAAAATTTGGGTCGTATTTTGCAGAAACCACTCCAATAGCAACCGTAACAAAAAATAAAGTAAAGGCATAAATCAAGTAACGTCTGTATTGATATACCTGCAATGGAACTTCGGTTACAAAAAACTCGAGAATTCTGTTTTTTTCTGTTCTCTTGGTTTTGTAAATTTTTTGGTAAATCTGCGATGCAAGGTGATTTAAGTAAATAACGGTTTTACTTTTAGGATAATACGTTTGTGCATACGACAAATCATTCATCATTTGAATGTATAAATTAGCTAATTCGTCAGGATTTTTTTTAGCTTTACCAAAAATAGCTAGCTCAAATTCCAGCCATTTTTCTTTATTTTGTTTTATGAAGGCAACTTCTCTCATTGAAGGCTAAAATATAAAATATGTCAGAATTATCTATTAACACAACACAAAATGTCAAAATAAATTTTATATCTGCTTCGGTAGGAGAGCGTCTAGGTGCTTATTTTATTGATTTAGGAGTTAAAATTGCCTATATTCTTGTGGTTTGGTTTGTCTTTTTTAGTTGGCTAAAACTGGGACGTATAGTTGATAATTTAGACAGTTGGTCAGAAAGAGCTATTGTGTTATTGTTTGGCATTCCGCTTATATTTTACTCACTTGCTTTAGAAAGTTTTTTTGAAGGACAATCAATCGGGAAAATATTGGTGAAGATAAAAGTTGTCAAAATTGATGGCTATCAGGCAGGGTTTGGCGATTATTTAATTCGCTGGTTTTTTGGAACAGTTGACTTTTTTATTCCACCATTTTATGGGCTAGTAGCATTGATTACCGCAATTTCAAATAGTAAAACGCAACGTTTTGGCGATATGGCAGCAGGAACGGCCGTTATTACGCTGAAAAACAAAATCGATATCAGTCATACGATTTTAGAAGATATCGGAACGGCTTATGTGCCAACATATCCTTTGGTGATTAAATTGTCTGATAATGATATGCGAATCATTAAAGAGACTTTCAAAAAAGCGGCGGCTAAAAATGATTTTGAGATTATTGGAAAACTGGTCGCAAAAATTGAAAGCGTTACCGGAATCAAAAATCAATCGGGTAACAACAGCGATTTTATTCGTGTGGTTTTGAAAGATTATAATTTCTATACGCAAAATATGTAAAGAAAAGATTCTAAGCTTCTGAGTTGCTAAGATCTTAATTTTTAAATAGTTGATTGGCTATGTTTTGGATTTAATTTTTTAAATTTAACAAGTTTAATATTTAGAAAAGGAGTAACCGAAAAGCCAAAGAGTAGGAAAACCTAAGCGTAAATACCATGAAAATTAAGAAAGCTGCCACGTTATTATTATTGTTTTTTGTCTGTGTTTTTTCTTTCGCTCAAGGCGGAAAAAAATTAGATAAAATTATAAAAAGAGATTATACGATTATTGAGGGTACAATTTCTAAGATATCGGATAAAACAGTTGAATATTCTTTGCCTGGAGAAACTCTTTTAATAGTTCTAGATGTTTCGCAAATTGCCCGAATTGATTTTGCCAGCGGACGCTCCCAAACTTTTGATGTAACACCGTCAAATTCTGTTTCTGATAATTCGGGACAAACTATTGTTGCGGGCGAAATGAAGCCAAATACAATTGCAGTGCTTCCAGTTCCTTTTTTAAACTCAGATACACAGCAAAGTTCGGAGGAAATGGCAAAGTTTGCTCAAAACGATATGTATAACAAATTACTGGATAAATCTGGAAATATTGCACCGCTGACCGTTCAGGATTTAAGAACAACCAACAGTTTATTGAGCAAAGCAGGAATAGATTACCGCAATATCGATTCGACCCCGATTGAAGATCTTGAAAAAATATTGGGCGTTGATAATATTGTCGCTGCAAAAGTTTCGTTTACAATTGGAACCGCTACAACAGCAACCACTTACAATAGCGGAAATGCAAAAGTGAGTGATAATAATAAAAAAGTGACCACAAATGATTATTCGACTACAACCGCAAATAATCAGCAATATTATTATTACACCGTTTATTTTGATATGTATAAAAATACGTCAAAAATATACTCTCAAACGCGTAAACCATTTTTGGCCGTTAAAGATAGTTGGATGGAATCTGTTCAGTATTTATTGAAAAGAAGTCCAATTTACGTTAAAAAATAAGAAAGCAAAAAATGGTAAAATTTAAATCTAAAATTGATATCTGGCTTGTTCTTTTTTTAAGTCTTGTTCTAGGCGGGGCTTTAATAAATGCACTTTATAATAAAGTTTGGGGCGCTAGTATAGTTTTAGGTATTATTATTGTTTTTATTGTTCACATGTTTTTAAATACTTTTTACACAATCGAAGAAGGAAAGTTGAAAATAAAATGCGGTTTTTTAATCAATTCAACAGTTTATACTCAAAAGATAAAAAAAATCTCCGAAACAAATTCAATAATGAGTTCTCCTGCACTTTCTTTTGACAGGCTTGAGATTGTATACAATAAATTTGATACCGTCATCATTTCTCCAAAAGACAAAAACGGATTTTTTGAAGCAATAAAAAAAATAAACCCTGAAGTAGAAATAGTGTTAAAAAATAAGAAGAATTAAGGATAACCTTTGCACCTTTGCAACTCTGAACCTTTGCAACTTTAAAAAATGTTCCACATATTAGATATTATCGGTACAATGGCTTTTGCCATGTCTGGCGCTTTAACGGCAATGCATAAAAAACTCGATCCGTTTGGGGTTTTTATTATTGCGTTTGTAACTGCAGTAGGAGGAGGAACGCTCCGTGATGTCTTAATTGGACGAACTCCGGTTGGCTGGATGCGTGATATACAATATGTTTATGTGATTATTTTAGGATATTTTCTGGCTATTCTTTTCAGAAAAAGGTTTGACAAACTTCGAACTTCTTTGTTTCTTTTTGATACAATTGGTCTTGGGGTTTTCACTTTAATTGGTTTAGAAAGAGGACTTATAACGGGACTTCATCCCGTAATTTGCATTGCGTTGGGAACCATGACAGCTTGCTTTGGAGGTGTTATCAGAGATATTTTATGTAACGAGATTCCGAATGTTTTTAGAGAAGAAATTTACGCTACAATCTGTATTCTAGGAGGAATAATTTTCTTTGGACTAAGAAAACTAAACCTGAACGACGATATTTTATATCTGGTTACTTCATTGGTTATCATTGTAGTCCGATTAATGGCGGTTAAATACAAATGGCATTTAAAAGCATTTGATCATAAGTAATCTAAAAATGGAATTTAAAGTAAAAAAATACGACCCAAACGATTATCATATTTGGAACGATTTTATCGCTCTGGCTAAGAACGCTACTTTTTTATTTCATCGCGATTTTATGGAATATCATAAAGATCGTTTTGAAGATTTTTCGCTTTTGATTTTTGAAGAAGAAAAATTAAGAGCAGTTTTGCCCGCAAACAAACAAGGAAATACAGTTCATTCTCATCAGGGTCTTACTTATGGAGGGTTAATTTTTTCATCTAAACTAAAGGTAGAAAAAGTAGAAGCGATTTTGGATGAAATTTTATTTTTTTTGAAAGAAAACAAAATCGAAACTTTTTATTATAAACCAATTCCAGATTTTTATTTTTCAAAAGGAAATCAGGAAATAGACTTTTTTTTATTTAAAAGAAATGCGATTCCGCATAGAAAAGAAATGAATTTGGCGATTAATTTACAAGTGCCGTTAAAGATTTCAAAAAGTAAAATGAAACATTTCAGACGAATTGAAAATCTCGATTTAGATATAGTCGAAGAACATGAGTTTCATTCTTTTTGGGAAAAAGTTCTAGAACCAAGATTGGAAGAAAAATTTAATGCAAAACCAGTTCATTCGAAAGAAGAAATAACTCTTTTAAAAGAAAAATTCCCGAAAAATATTAAACAATATTCCGTTTATCAATACGATGAAATTATAGCCGGAATTACGATTTTTGAAACTGAAAATGTGATTAAATCGCAATACGGCGCGACTTCAAAAAAAGGGGAAGAAGTAAGAGCTTTAGATTTTTTATTCATTAATTTGATCCATAAATACAAACGAAAAGGAAAACATTTCTTTGATATGGGAATTGTAAATTCTGATCACGAAGATTATAATTCAGGTCTTTTAAATCAAAAAGAAGAATTAGGTTGTTCTGTTTACAATCAGGATTTTTACAAAATTGATTTAAAATGATAATATTTCGGTATCTTAGAAAAATAAGCACATTGGGTGAAACTGCTTTTCAGGAAAAATTGAAATTGGTTTTAAATGACGATTACATCGAACTTAGAAAATTCTATTAAAAAAATCGTGTCAGATAAAAAATCATATCAGCAGATTTTAAAAACAACTTCACTTTTTGGAGGTGTTCAGTTTTTTTCGATTTTAATTTCAATAATTCGTACCAAATTAATTGCTGTTTTTATCGGTCCGGCCGGAATGGGAATTATCGCTTTGCTGAACTCGACTTTAGGAGTTTTAAGCAGTATTTCAGGTTTCGGAATTGAAACGAGTTCGGTGAAAAATATCTCCGAAAATTATAAAAATGAAGATTTGAAAACGGTTGCGAAAACCATTCAAATCGTAAAAAAGATTGTTTTTTTTACCGGAATTTTTGGAATGCTTCTGACTTTTGTTTTTTCGAAAGCGCTCAGTATAATGACTTTTGGAGATTCCAGTCAGACATTTGCTTTTGCAGTGCTTTCCATAACCGTTTTTTTCAAACAATTATCATCAGGACAATTGGCCGTTTTGCAAGGGTTGCGATCTTTTCGACTTTTGGCGAAAGCCAATTTATACGGTAATTTATTTGGACTACTTTTTTCGATTCCGTTGTATTATTTTCTGAAAATCGATGCGATTCTTCCAACTATTATAATTGCTTCATTGTCGGCGTTTATTTTTTCATTTTATTATTCAAATAAAGTAAAAACAGAAAAGGAGAAAATTCACAACTCCGAATTATTATTAGAAGGAAAAGCAATTGTGAAATTGGGTTTTATGTTGACAATCAGCAGTGTTTTAACGCTTTTGTCGACTTATTTAGTTCAGATTTTTGTTGGAAAAATAGGTGGCCTTGAACAAGTCGGATTTTATAACGCCGGATTTACCTTGCTGAATTCCTATGTCGGGATTGTTTTCACCGTTATGAGCACGGATTATTTCCCAAAATTAGCCTCTATAAATACAGATAATGATAAAGTCAGAGAAAGCGTTCAGCAACAGGCTTTTATTTCGGTTTTGATTATTACACCTATTATTGTTTCGTTTATTGCTTTCAGTTCGTTAATTATAAAACTCCTTTATACTTCAAAATTTGAAGCGATTATTCCCATGATTTGTGCCGGAATTATCGGGATGTTATTTCGCGCCGTTTCCTGGTCAATGGGATTTATTTTGATTGCAAAAGGCGATTCGAAAATGTTTATTAAAACCGCTATTGGTTTCAATACTTTGTCTTTATTAATGAATATTGCAGGGTATTATTTTTATGGTTTGCAAGGTTTGGGAATTAGTTTCTGCCTTTACTTTTTATGTCATTTTATCGGATTAAAAATCATTACCAAAAACCGTTACAATTTTTATTTTGAGAAGCATTTTTACATGCTATATTTTATCTATTTTATGATGTGTACCGTTTCATTTTTATTGCAATTTATCGAAGTCCCGATTTTAAAATATGGTTTGTATGCCGTTATGATTTTATTGTCTTTCGGATTTAGTTTATTCGAAATCAATAAAAAGATGAATTTAAGCGAAATATTTACGTCATTTGTTCAGCGAAAAAAAGATGAAAATGATTAAGAATACGTATAGAAAATGTCGCTCATTTTATCACAAATTCCGGTTTTACTATTCAGTAAATTGGACCAAAACACTGTATTTTAATTTCAAGAAGTTTCCTTTTGAAATTGCAAAAAAGCTTCCGGTTTTCTTTTATAAAAGAGTAAAATTAACTTCCATTTCTGGAGAAATTCAAATTGAGGGAAATATAAAAAGAGGAATGATCGGTTTTGGTCAGCCTTATGAATTGAATACGGTTCATCGTGGAATTGCAGAAATCAATATTCAGGGAAAACTAATTTTTAAAGGAAAATTTCAATTCGGAAAAGATTATTTTCTTTTTGTTGGCGAAAATGCGGTCTGCGAATTAGGGAACATGTCTTCAATGGCTTCAAACGCCAAATTAATTTGTCTTGAAAAAGTTGTTTTAGGAAATTATGTTCGTTTAGGCGCTGAAAGCCAAATTATTGATACTAATTTTCATGATATGATTGACACGGTTACTAGAGAAAAACAACAGAAAACAGGACCAATTTTTATTGGAAATTACAATTTTAGCGGAAGCCGAATTTCGATAATGAAAAACACCCAAACGCCTGATTTCTGTACTATTGCAACAAATAGTTTTTGTAATAAAGATTATACTTCCTGGGGAAATAACATTTTAATTGGTGGTATTCCTGCCAAGCTTATTCGTGAAAATATTTCAAGAGATTGGGAAGGAGAAAAAGAACTATTAGACGATTTTTTGACTATTTAATTAAGTCCCAGCGGGACGATATATTTATAGAAAAATATAAGATTATTGTGTTAAAATCCCATCGGAGTGACATATTTGGTGAGCTATGTCGCTCCTCTGGAGCTTTTTGATTCGTGTAAATTCCTAGCTATAAATATTTTGCTCCTCTGGAGCTGTTTACTAAATATCAATTAATAAAAACAATTCGGAGCCGTTGTTTTATTTCCAGTATAATATATTTAAAAAACAACTTAAAATTAGAAGTCTTAAAAGCCAAGATCATTTCAAAATGCATTCTTTTCAAAATCGCTTGATGTTCTTCTTTTGTCCGGTTTAATTGAATTGCTTTTTTGACAATCAAATACGTAGAATAATTTATTTTTCTGGATCGTTCATCGTTTTTAATAAAGAAATGAGTTCCTAAAGAGTTGTCAGAAATTCGTTTTTTGATCAAAATTTCATCAATAAAATCAAATTCGTATTTGCGAGAAGCACGAATCCAAAGGTCTAAATCTTCATACGCCAGATTTTCATCATAACCATTTAAATCATCAAAAACAGATTTTTTAACCATCGAAGAAACAGAGCAAATGCTGTTTCCACCTGAAATTACGCTTAAATAAATATCGCCGGTTTTTCTATTTTCGATCACTCTTTTGCTTGAATTAATCGGAAAATAATAGGAATCAAATGCTCCGTTTTCGGTAATTAATTCGGCGTTTCCATAAACTACGCCCAAGTTTTTAAATTTACTTTCAGCAAAAGTATTCAGTTGTAATGAAACGCAATTTTGGAACAAAACATCATCGCAGGCCAAATCAATTATAAAATCGCCTTTGGCAAGTTTCAATGCTTTATTAAAAGATTTTGTACTTCCCACATTTATCTCATTTTCAATAAACTGAATTTGAGGATAATCGACAAGGAATTTTTTAATGACATTTCTGGAATTATCAGTGCTAAAATCATCAACAATAATAATTTCAATAGCTGAATGATCTTGATTTAGAGCAGATAATAAACTCTCCACAACAAATTTTTCGTGATTGTAGCACAAGCAAATAATAGTCACTAATGAATTATTCTGCATATTTTTTCTTTTATCATTAAGATATTAAGGAAATTAAGTTAAACATAAGCTTAATTTTCTCCGTTAAGAAAATTAAGCCAAAAGCTTTATGCAACTTAATGCCTTAATGGTTCTAAATCTTATTTTATTTTAAAGAGTTATATTTGATACGAAAATAAGAAATCAAGAATGATATCGACTCACAAAAAAAAGAAAATTGCTTTAATTGGCTACCGTTTGAGCGGAGGCGGAAGTGATAAAGTAATGGCAAATTTGTCAATCTTTTTTCAGCATAAAGGTTTTGAAGTCGATATTATTATTGTTTTGGATGAAGTAAGTTTTCCGTATTTGGGGAAATTGGTTAATTTGGGTTTGATGAAGAATAAATCAAATGGAATTTTTAATAAAATTAAACGTTTAAAGGCCCTAAATTCTTATTTAAACCAAAATGATTTTGATTTTATAATTGATTTTCGTTTTCGAACAAAAGTTATTCAGGAGCTTATTTTAGCCCGATTTATCTATAATACCAAGACAATTTTTACCGTTCATAGTTTTTTGATTGATCATTATATGCCTAATAATTCATGGCTGACACGATTAATGTACAATCATTGTTTTGCCAATGTCGCGCTTACAGATGAAATGAAAACGCTGATTGAGACAAAACATAAATTGCAAAACGTGGTCACAATTCATAATCCCGTTTATTTGGAAGAAATTGTGAAAAAGCAAATTGAAAAAATAGATATTGAATTTGATTATATAATTGGAATTGGACAATATGAAAACGGGATAAAACAGTTTGATCAATTGATTTCGAGTTATGCTAAGTCTGATTTGAAAGAAAAACAAATCCATTTGGTAATTCTTGGAAATGGCGACGAATCAAAACTTCAAAAAGCAATTTCAGATCATCAAATTCAAGATTTCGTGCATCTTTTAGGTTATCAAAATAATCCTTTTAAATATTTAAGCAAAGCTAAATTTTTAGTTTTGTGCAGTAAAAATGAAGGTTTCCCAAATGTGATTTTAGAAGCTTTGGCTTGTGAAATTCCTGTTGTTTCTTTTGATTGCGATTTTGGACCGAGAGATATGATTGTTAATTTTGAAAATGGTATTTTAGTTGAAAACCAGAATTGGGAAAAAATGACTGAAGCTTTAAATTTATTGATTTCTAATGAAGATTTATATCAAAAATGCAAGCAAAATTCGCAGAATAGTATCGATCCATTTTTATTGGAAAAAATTGGACAGCAATGGCTAAATTTGTTGCAGGAAGCATAAAATATGACGACAATTCATGACATAAAATTATTGAAAATTCCCGTTGTCGAAGACTTGAGCGGTAATTTGGCTTTTATTCAAAATGACGTTTTGCCTTTTGAATTCAAACGCGTTTATTATCTTTTTGATGTTCCGAGTACTGCTTTTCGTGGCGGACATTCACACATTGAGCAACATGAAGTTTTGATTGCTTTGAGTGGCAGTTTTGAAGTAATTGTAAACGATGGAAAAGACAAAAAAAGCTATTTGCTGAACAAGCCAAATATTGGCTTGCATTTGCCAAAAGGAATTTGGCGCGAATTGGAGAATTTTTCTTCAGGTTCAGTTTGTCTTGTTTTGGCATCAGATGTTTTTGAAGAAACGGATTATATTCGGAATTATGAAACTTTTCTGAAATCTAAAAAATGAAGCTTCTTTATATTGTTCCCAAAATAAAAAATGCCGGCGGAGTTTCGCGTGTCTTGTCGATTAAGGCGAATTATTTTGTTGAACATTTCAATTATGAAGTTCATATTTTATCTCAAAATGAAGAAAATGAATTGCCTTTTTATGACTTCAATTCTAAAGTTGTTTTCCACAATATAATCTTAGAAGGAAATGCTTTTCGGTTTTTGCAATCCTATAAAAATCAAATAAATTGCGCTATTCAGGAAATCAGACCAAACATAATTTTAGTTGCCGATAATGGTTTGAAAGCTTTTATTTTTCCTTTTTGGATAAAGACAAAAAGCCCGATTGTTTTTGAATCTCATGGTTCTAAGTTTATTGAAGAAAATCCGTTGAAATCTGATTTTTTATCGAAGTTTATTTCAAAAATAAAATATCGATTTAAAGATTTTGGGATCAAAAAGTATAATAAAGTTGTGGCTTTGTCTAAAGCAAATTTGAAAGAATGGGATGTTAAAAATGGAATTATAATTTCAAATCCTTCCTGGGTTCAAACTGAAATTTACTCTGATTTAAAGCATAAAAAAGTGATTGCGATAGCCCGGAATTCTTATGAAAAGGGACTAGATAAGTTATTGCATATTTGGAAAGAAGTTACAAAAAAACATCCAGATTGGATTTTAAATATTTATACAGATGATTTTGATTGCCTCAACAGTAAAGTTTCTGATTTAGGAATTGCATCAACTGTTTTTGTTTCCGGCTTTGTCAGAAATATTGAAGATAAATATCTCGAATCTTCAATCTACACAATGACTTCAAGATCAGAAGGTTTTCCGATGGTTTTGTTGGAAGCAATGTCCTTTGGTTTGCCATGTATCGCCTTTGATTGCCCGACAGGGCCGAGATCGCTAATCAAAAATGAAGAAAATGGTTTTTTAATTCCGAACCATGATTTTGAAAAATATGTGAATAAGCTTTCTATTTTGATAGAATGTGAGGATATAAGAATAAAATTGGGTAAAAATGCCAAACAAACTGCAGTGAATTTTTCGGTTGAGAAAATAATGGGTCAGTGGAAGTTGTTTCTGGAAAGCTTAATAAAAGCTTAATCCCAGCGGGATGAAATATTTATAGAAAAAAAAATAATTTCGCTCCGCTGGAGCTCTTCTCACATGATTTAATTGTTTCTATAAATATTACGCTCCTCTGGAGCTTTTAGAACACAAAAATATCCTAATTTGTAAATATCAAAAAAGAATAATGAAGGACTTTCCGAAATTAAATTTTGTTCGATTTTATTTTTATTCTTGTCGAAAATAAATTTCAAAAGACCAGTTAATTTTAAGCTTTTAAGAAATTCAAAAGCTTTAATGATTTTACTGTCTGCTTTTGAAATTTTATTCGAATTATAAAGAAAAACTAAGTTCTCTAAAGCCGTTTTAGTCTTTTTCAAAAATACTTCAGACGTCTCTAAATTCAAATGAAAAGTTGGGTTTTCAATACGGGAAACTTTAAACTGATTCTTCTTCAAAAGAGAGAAAAAACACAAATCTTCATAACCATATTTAGTTATCGATTCATCAAATGGAAACTGAAGAAAAACATCTTTCTTAATGAATAAATTAGAAGTTAAAATCGATGTGGTTTCTCGTTTTTGCCCATAAATCCAACGCAAAAGCTGTTCTTTTTCAGGCTTTTTTTCTTCATAAAGAATCCCGCCAAAAAAGATCTTTTCTGCCGAATTTGAAATCAAATCAATATATTTTTTGATAAAATCTTTTTGAGTGGGAAAAGTATCGCAATCTAAAATCAACAACCAATCATGTTTTGCTTTTTTTGATAACGAATTGATATTTTTTCCTCTTCCTAAATTAGTTTCATTTGTAAAAAATGAAACATTAGGAAAAGAATTAATTTCTTGGTTTTGAATGTTTTCTATTGAATTGGATGCATCGTCCTGGCAAAGAATTTCAAAAGTAATTCCGCACGAATTGCATTGCTTTACGAGTTCGTTAACGAGTGGTAAAACATTATAATTAAAAACCGGAATTAAAATAGAAAGCATTACACGCTTCTTTGCACTACTTCGAAGATTCTTTCATCTTCGCATTTCAATGTTTTTGATGGGAATTTCATCAATAAAGCATAATCGTGCGTCGCCATGATAACCGTTTTGCCATTAGCATTGATGTTTTTTAAAACTTCTAAAACCTCAGAACTTGTTTGAGGATCAAGGTTTCCTGTAGGTTCATCAGCAAGGATAAATTCTGGATCGTTAAGCAAAGCTCTTGCAATCGCAACACGCTGTTGTTCACCTCCAGAAAGCTGGTGAGGCATTTTGTTCAAGAAATCTTTCATTCCAACTTTATTCAAAACTTCATCGATTTTATGCTCCATTGCTTCTTTTTCTGTCCACCCAGTTGCTTTCAAAACAAAAATCATATTGTCTTTTACAGAGCGGTCTGGAAGCAATTTGAAATCCTGAAACACAATCCCAATTTTACGTCTCAAATACGGAATATCATTTTCTTTTAAAGTTGCCAAATCAAATTCTACAATGTGGCCTTCACCTTCAGTTAAAGGCAAATCTGCATATAAAGTTTTTAAGAAACTACTTTTTCCAGAACCTGTTTTTCCAATGATGTAGATAAATTCACCATGTTGAACATCTAAATTAATATGAGATATAATTTTTCTTCCTTCTTGATATATAGTGACTTCTTTAAGAGATAGTACGGTTTGTGACATAATAAAATTGATTTGATTGGTAAAAGTAATAAGATAACGATTGGATTCAAAATAAATTTCAATCATTTCTTAAGAAAAATTCTAGAAAACGAAATGGAAATTTTAACCATATAAGTAATATAAGTTCATTTTAGTAAATGATGTAAGCGATTTTTTATTTACTAAAGCTTATATGATTTTGAAATAAAAAACAGATTATGAAAACAGCTAGCTTATAATTACTTATATGACTTATATGGTTTAAAAACGTTTTTTATTGGCTTCTAAATTATGCTCTGTTAAAGATTTTTTTATAATAAAAGCTGGAAACGTTTCGTTATAAACGGTATAAAATGATAAATTTGAATACTAAATAAAACTAAAATGCGTAGACTTTCCTGGTTCTTTTTACTCCAAATTATTCTTATTTCGACCACGGTTTCGGCACAAAAATCAGCTATATATACTTACGAATTAAAGGATTTTGATAAAGCAGTGACTTTATACAATGACAAACAATATGCATCGGCACAACATATTTTTGAATATGTAAAAAATAATACAGCGCCAACTGAAGAAGTAAAATCAGATTGCGCTTATTATATCGCAAATTGTGCTATCAGGACCAATCAGCCAAATGCGGATGCCTTGATGGAAAAGTTTGTGGATGATTATCCAACAAGCACCAAACAAAATCAGGCGTATATTGAAGTAGCACAATATTTCTTCGAACAAGGAAATTATCCAAAAGCTTTGCAATGGTTTGATAAAGTGGATGAAAGCTACATGAGCAAAGCTGATTCAGATAAATTTAATTTCCAAAAAGGATACAGTTTTTTTAATGCTAAAAAGAAAAAGGAAGCGACAACGTATTTTAATAAAGTGGTAAATTCTCCAGAATATGGTTCTCAAGCCAAATATTATTTAGGATTCATGGCTTATGAAGGAGACGATTATAAAGAAGCAACCAAATATTTTGATGAAGTTTCGGGAGAAGAAAAATACAAAGAAAAGCTTTCGTACTATCAAGCTGATATGAATTTCAAGTTAGGAAACTTCCAAAAAGCAATTGATTTGGGCCAAAAAGCTATGGCAAAATCAAATGAAATGGAAAAGTCAGAATTGAATAAAATAATCGGAGAAAGTTATTTCAATTTAAAACAATATGGAAAAGCAATTCCGTATTTAGAACTTTACGCAGGCAAAAAAGGAAAATGGAATAATACCGATTTTTATCAATTGGGTTATGCTTATTACGAGCAAAAAGACTACGAAAAGGCGATTTCTCAGTTCAACAAAATTATTGAAGGAAAAGATTTTGTGGCTCAAAACGCCTATTATCATTTAGGTTTAAGTTATTTGAATACAGGCAAAAAACAAGAAGCTTTAAACGCGTTTAAAAATGCTTCAGAAATGGAATTCAATGCTCAAATCCAAGAAGATGCGGCGTTGAATTATGCTAAATTGAGTTATGATATTGGAAATGCGTATCAAACTGTTCCTGGAATTTTGCTTGATTTCTTAAAAAAATATCCAAACAATTCTAGCAGAGCTGAAGTTGAAAAACTCTTGGTTGATTCGTATATTTCAACAAAAAACTACAAAGAAGCTTTGGCTTTATTAGAAAAAAACAGAACTGCTGAAAATAAAGCGGCATATCAGAAAGTTCTGTTTTATAGAGGTTTGGAGTTGTATAATGAATCGAATTATACAGAAGCAGGAAAGATGTTCAAAAGCGCTATGAGCGAACAAAAAACGCCAGAATTTACGGCGCGCGCTACTTTCTGGAAAGCAGAAACAGAATATCTTTCAGATGATTTTAAAAATGCTTTATTAACTTATAAACAATTCGCCGGACTTTCTGCGGCAAAATCTACAGAAGAATATAAAAACATCAATTATAACATTGGATATACTTATTTCAAGCTGAAAGAATATGATTCGGCGGCAAGTTCGTTTCAAGCTCAGATTGATAATTCGCCTTCTGATAAATCGCGTTTAACTGATTCGTATTTGCGTTTGGGAGATTCTCGTTTTGTAAATTCGAAATATTCTCAGGCAATGGAAGCGTACGGTAAAGCAATTGACGCAAAAGGAGTTGATGCCGATTATGCGCAGTTTCAAAAAGCACTTTCATATGGTTTCATGTCAAAAAATGATCAAAAAATCAATGAGTTGAACAACTTTTTGAAAATGTATAAAAAATCAGAATATCGCGATGATGTTTTGTTTGAATTGGGAAATACGTATGTAGCCGACAAGAAAAATGATTTGGCAATTAAAACCTATGATCAGCTGATTTCGGAATATCCAAATGGTTTGTTTACTTCAAAATCAATCTTGAAACAAGGATTGATTTATTACAATTCAGATCGTGATGAATTGGCTTTGGCCAAATTCAAAAAAGTGGCGGCCGATTTTCCTAAAACACCAGAAGCTTTAGAGGCGGTTTCAACAGCAAGATTAATTTATGTTGATTCTGGGAAAGTAGATGAATATGCAACTTGGGTGCGCACTTTGGATTTCGTTTCGGTTACAGATGCAGAATTGGACAATGATACTTATGATGCCGCTTACAAACAGTACAGCCAAAGCAACAGCAAGGCTGCAATCACAGGTTTTGCGGGTTATGTAAGCAAATTTCCTTCGGGATTGCATGCCTTAGAAGCAAATTTCTACCTAGCTCAATTGTATTATGCTGATGGTTTGGAGACAAAGTCGATTGCAAATTATCAATATGTAATCGGACAGCCACGAAATGAATTTAGCGAACAATCATTAAACAAATTGGCACAAATTTATTTAAAAACAAAAGATTGCGATAAGGCAATTCCGGTTTTAGTTCGTTTGGAAAATGAAGCAGATAATTCTCAAAATAAAAACTTCGCGCAAGCTAATCTGATGAAATGTTATTATGACAAAAAAGATTATGACAATTCGGTTATTGCGGCTGATAAAGTGTTAGAGAATCCAAAAGCAGATGCAGGCGTAAAAGCAGATGCACAAATTATTGTGGCTCGCGCGGCTATGCAAACAGGAAATGAAGACAAAGCAAAAATAGCTTACGCAAAACTTTCGACAACTTCAAAAGGAGAATTAGCTGCCGAAGCGCTGTATTATGATGCTTATTTTAAAACCAAAGAAGGAAAATTTGATGCTTCGAATGTTGCAGTTCAAAAACTGGCAAAAAATTATTCGGCATACAAATATTATGGAGCAAAAGGACTGGTTTTAATGGCGAAAAATTTCTACGGATTAAAGGATAGTTATCAGGCAACTTATATTCTTGATAACGTGATCAATAACTTTACGGATTTTCCAGATGTTGTTGAAGAAGCAAAAAGAGAATTGACGGCGATAAAATTAGAAGAATCAAAAACGAATTCGTCGATTAATAAGTAAAGATAATGTAGAAGCAAGAAACAAGAAGCAAGATTTTATGAAAGTCTTGTTTCTTTCTTCTTGATTCTTTAGAAAAAAGAAAGAAATGAGTTTACCTTTTTATATAGTTGATGTTTTTGCCGATAAAAAATATGCCGGAAACCAATTGGCAGTTTTTATGGATGCAGAAAATTTGAGTACAACAGAAATGCAAAATATAGCGCGCGAAATTAATTTTGCTGAAAGCACTTTTGTGACCAAATTGGACAAAGAAAACAACAAAGCTGAAATCAGAATATTTACTCCGGCGCATGAAATGCAATTTGCAGGACATCCGATAATTGGTACTTCATGGGTTTTGATGAATAAGATTTTTAATAATTCACCTGAAGAAATTAAACTGGAAGTTCCGATTGGGCCAATCGCGATTCACAAATCAGAAGACTTGATTTGGCTAAAAGCGGCACAGCCAAAGTTTTGGGATATTTTTTCAAAAGAAGATTTCTCAACTTTCAGCAATCTGACTATAAGCGATTTTGAAAATCAATTTCCAATCCAGGAAGTAACAACCGGAAGCGCTTTTGTAATGGTTGGTTTAAGCAGTAAAAGAGCATTGGAAAATTTGGTTTTGGACAAAGACAAAACAGATCAATGGCTGAAAAAACATTGCAAAACTGATCACCGAGGTTTGTATTTCTACTATTTAGAAGGATCAAAACTATTTAGCCGAATGTTGTGTATCGAACACAATCAGTTGGTTGAAGATGCCGCAACGGGAAGCGCAAGTACTTGCCTTCAAGCTTTTTTATTGAAATATCATAAGCCAGAAATCGAATTGACAAATTATCAAGGAGATTATATTAATCGTCCATCTGAAATTTATTTTAAAGGAAAATTATCTGGAGAACAATTTGATATCAAAATAGGAGGAAAAGCCCAGTTTGTTGCCAAAGGAGAGTGGGAAGCTTAGATTTTGAAAATAGAAGAAAGAGTAAAGAGCCTAGATATTAGAAATTAGAATAAAAAGATATAGAAAAATGCAACAATAGGAGTGAAGTCTTTCTTCTTGATTCTATTGTCTTTTCTCTAAAAAAGAAAGAAATATGAAATTAAACTGCCGAAATAAAATTGTCGTTTTACTAGTGTTGTTTGCTTGCCAGCTTTCGTTTTCTCAGAAAAAAAATGAAAACATCGGAACTGAAACAGTCAACGTAGTAAAACCCTATTCGCCAACAGTATCTGATGCTTTTAAAGTGAAAGAAACGCCTTCGCTTGACGACAGCGGTAATCAGCCAAAAGAAACTATTAAATATAGTATTTTGTCGGTTCCGGTCGCATCGACTTTTACGCCTTCAAAAGGAAATGCCCAAGCTGTCGACAAATCTAAAAAAGAACGTTTGTTCAATAATTATGCAACTTTGGGTGTTGGAAATTATGGAACTCTAAATGCTGAATTGTTTGTAACGCAAGATTTAGGAAACAATGATTATGTGGCTGGAATGTTGCGCCATCATTCTTCGCAAGGCGGTATCAAAGATGTGAATTTGAATGATGAATTTTATGACACAGCATTAAATGTTGGTTATGGAGTTATCAATCGCGATATGTCTTGGGGAGTTGATTTAGGATATCAAAATCAGCTTTACAATTGGTATGGTCTTCCAGCTGATTTTGGAATGACGTTGCCTCCAGAAACGCAGGAAGATTTGATTAGAGGAATTAATCCGAATCATTCGTACAATACGATTTCACTTGGCGGAAATGCTGAATTTACAGAGGGAATTTTCAGCAAAATTGCAACTCGATTTACGCATTTCTCAGATAGTTTTTCTTCTTCAGAAAATCGTTTTTACTTAAAGCCAACTTTTAAAGTTGATGTAATGGATCAAGCGATAACTACAAATGTTATCGTAGATCATGTCAGCGGTTCGTTTGAGCATAATTATGCGAGAGATAATACCGAGCCATTAAAATATAGCTTGACCAATTTTGGAATTGAGCCAAGCTTTGTGATTCATGAAAATGAATGGACTTTAGAATTGGGAGCTGGATTGTTTTACGGTTTGGATTCTGAAAATAGTGGAAACAAATTTTTTGTTTATCCAAAAATCAATGCATCATATAAATTAGTTGGTGATTTAATGATTTTCTATACGGGGGCAAACGGAAGCTTAAATCAAAATTCCTATGCCGATTTCGTAAGCGAAAATCCATTTTTGTCTCCAACTTTAAATATGAGGCCAACAAGCAATCAATATACTGTATTTGCTGGTTTAAAAGGAAAATTAGCAAATAATGTCAGCTATAATTTGACAGGTTCTTATTTAAATGAAAAAGATAAAGCGTTATTCAAAAGCCAAGATTATACAGAAGATTTTTCGAACCAAAATTATGCTTTCGGAAATTCTTTTGACGTTGTGTATGATGATGTGAGAACTTTCCGTTTCTACGGAGAATTAAAAGCCGATTTCTCTCAAAATGTTTCTTTTGGAATTAATGGAACATTCAACAGTTACAAAACAGACGGTTTAGAAGCGTGGAATTTGCCTTCAATGAAATTAAGTTCAAATCTTGACGTTAATATTACTAAACAATGGTACGCAGGTCTTAATGTGTTTTATGTTGGAGAGCGAAAAGACATGCAGACTAATCTAGATTTAGGTGTTGCTCCATCTGTGGTGACTTTGAAAAGCTATTTTGATGCCAATGCACATTTAGGATATAAATACAATGAACGTCTGACTTTCTTTTTAAAACTAAATAATATTGGAAATCAGGCCTACGAAAGATGGCTGAATTATCCTGTTCAAGGATTCCAAGTTTTAGTAGGAGGAAATTATAAATTCGATTTTTAGGAAGATTTTGCCTTAAAGGCACTCAGCCCCAGATCCCACTTTAAATCTGGGACTTTTTAGCCATGATTTCATGAGTTTTTTGGAGTAAACTCGTGTTTTCATGGCTAATTTTTTATAATTTTATTTTTATGGATATTAAAATAAGACAAGAAAGAAAAGACGATTTTGAAAGTGTTTTTCGATTGATAGAAAAAGCCTTTGAAAAAGAAGAATACAGCGATCACAAAGAGCAATTTTTGGTAGAAAGATTGAGGGAATCTGAAGCTTTTATCCCAGAATTGTCAATTGTGGCCGAAACTGAAAACAAAATTGTTGGACATATTTTATTTACTAAACTGCAAATAAAAAATGAATCACAAACTTTTCATTCATTAGCATTGGCGCCAGTTTCTGTTCTTCCAGAATTTCAGGGAAAAGGAATTGGTTCAAAACTTATTTTGCATGGACATGAAGTAGCAAAAAAGTTAGGTTATAAATCTGTTATTTTATTAGGACATGAAGATTATTATCCAAGGTTTGGCTATGAACTCTGCGAAAAATATAACATAAAAATGCCTTTCGAAGTTCCAGCCGAAAATTGTATGGTTATTAGTTTGACAAAAGATGGTTTAAGCAATGTAAGCGGAGAAGTAGTTTATCCAAGTGCTTTTTTCGAATAAAAATTTAGACAAAGAAGAAAAACCTTTGCACCTTTGTCACTTAGAACCTTAGTACCTTTTAAAAAATGATTTTCAAAGAAAAAATATATACACATTACACCCAAATGGTTCAAGATCGAATTGATGTTTTTAAAGACATGATTTCTGGTTTGACCGAAGATTCTAAAAACGATGCAAAAGGTTCTGCTGGCGACAAGCACGAAACTGCCTTGTCAATGATGCATATCGAACAGGAAAAACTGACTAACAAACTAAAAGAAGCAATCGGGCAGAAGGAAATTTTAGATAAAATAGATCCTGTAAAAACCACTGAAAATATTGTTCTGGGAAGCTTGGTAAAAGCAAACGGAATTTATTTATACGTTAGTGTCGCGCTTCCAAAAATTGAAATTGACGGAATTAATGTGATTGCGCTTTCTCCACAATCTCCGTTGGGAAATCATTTAATGGGAAATAAAGTAGGGTTTCAGTTTGAGATAAATAAGACGCATTATACGATTCAGAGTGTTGAATAATTTGTAGTCCTTTCGGGACCATTGTATTGGGATGTTTATGTTTCTGCCAATGTTAAACTCCTTATGGAGTGGGGAATTCCTAGGCAAAACAGGTTGTTTTTTAAATCCTAAAGAAGCATATCTCGTAGAGATTAAATATTGGTAGAAAACACACACGCAAAGTAAAATTGTCCCGTAGGGACTGCATTAATGATAATTTTGTCTAACGAAAAATCATACGGCTAATTCTGTATGCAAATTCGCCAATCTTGGTCGAGTTACTAGTGTGATTTCTCCCTTCGGTCGAAATGACAAGATTGAGTAAAAAATAGTTTCTGAATAGTTTTATACTTCCTTGTTGTGAATTTTTCATGAATATTTGAATATCGTGAAATTTAATTCAAACATTTCTTTAAAACCTTAAATTTTAAGCGCATTTTATCCTCAAAATTGAAATTTTCAAGTTTAGGCCTTTTTTTTATGTTAAAATTTTACATTTTATATGTAAAATTAAATTTATGATTTTAAATTGTAACTGAAATAAGGATTTGTGTTTTTCAATTGTAACCATTACCGCATCTTTGCCTTATCAAAATAAAATTTCAGAATAAAAAATATTAAAATATAGAATTATGTGCGGAATCGTATGTGCCTTTGATCTAAAACAAAAAGCCGAAACTTTAAGACCTCAAGTATTAGAAATGTCTAAAATTATTCGTCACCGTGGACCAGACTGGAGCGGTATTTACAGTAATGATAAAGCAATTCTTTCACATGAACGTTTGGCTATTGTAGATCCAGCTTCAGGAAAGCAACCTTTATTTACAGAAGATAAAAAATTGGTTTTGGCTGCAAATGGTGAGATATACAACCACAGAGATTTGCGTAAACAATTTGAAGGGAAATATAACTTTCAAACAGAAAGTGACTGCGAAGTTATCTTAGCATTATACAGAGAAAAAGGAGTAAGTTTTGTTGATGAATTAAACGGAATCTTTGGATTTGCGATTTATGACGTTGATAAAGATGAATATTTTGTTGCTCGTGACCATATGGGAATTATTCCATTGTACATTGGTTGGGATCAACACGGAACTTTCTATGTTGCTTCAGAATTGAAAGCTTTAGAAGGATACTGTACAAAAATCGAATTATTTCCTCCAGGACACTATTTGTCAAGTAAAGATGGAGAATTTGTGCAATGGTACAAAAGAGATTGGACAGAGTATGATGCCGTAAAAGATAACGAAACAAGTATTCCTGAAATCAGAAAAGCGCTTGAAGCAGCGGTTCACAGACAATTAATGAGTGATGTTCCTTACGGAGTTTTACTTTCAGGAGGTTTAGATTCTTCTATTACTTCTGCTGTAGCCAAAAAATTTGCACAAAAACGTATTGAATCAGATGATACTACAGATGCTTGGTATCCACAATTGCACTCTTTCTCAGTTGGTTTAGAAGGTTCTCCAGATTTAGCGGCTGCAAGAAAAGTAGCAGATCATATTGGAACAATTCACCACGAAATCAAATTTACAATCCAAGAAGGTTTAGATGCGGTTCGTGATGTAATTTACAACCTTGAAACGTATGACGTAACTACTGTTAGAGCTTCAACTCCAATGTGGTTAATGGCGAGAGTGATCAAATCAATGGGAATCAAAATGGTTCTTTCGGGAGAAGGAGCAGATGAGTTGTTTGGAGGATATTTATATTTCCACAAAGCGCCAAATGCTAAAGAATTCCACGAAGAAAACGTTCGTAAATTAGGAAAACTTCATATGTACGATTGCTTACGTGCAAACAAAAGTTTAGCGGCTTGGGGAATCGAAGGTCGTGTGCCATTCTTAGATAAAGAGTTTATGGATGTTGCAATGCGCATCAACCCACAAGATAAAATGATCAACAAAGAACACCCGATGGAAAAATGGGTTGTTCGTAAAGCTTTTGAAGATATGCTTCCAGAAAGTGTTGCATGGAGACAAAAAGAACAGTTCTCTGATGGAGTAGGATATAGCTGGATTGATACTTTGAAAGAAGTAGTAGCAAGAGAAGTTTCGGATGAGCAATTGGCAAACGCTAGATTCAAATTCCCATTACAGACACCAACTTCAAAAGAAGAATATTACTATCGTTCAATCTTTACAGAGCATTTCCCAAGTGATGCAGCAGCGTTATGTGTTCCTCAAGAGGCAAGTGTGGCATGTAGCACAAAAATCGCTTTGGAGTGGGATGAAGCTTTCAAAAACTTAAACGATCCATCAGGAAGAGCGGTTGCAAACGTTCACGATGACGCTTATGTGAAAGCATAAACAAGTTAATTTATTAGATTTAGTATATATTTTTTCGAAAAACGTTCTCAATTCAGAGGACGTTTTTCTTGTCTTAAGTTTAAGTTGTAATATTTCAGAGAGTTACATGTTGTTTTTGACAATTATTAGGCTTTCTTTTTTATATTTGGCATCCGCCGAAATAAAGTTAAATGCTTGATATTATAATAAGATTGTAAATAAAAAACAGAAAATAATATTTAGTTTTGCAGCAGATTATAGAGTATAATCGTTTTTGCAGCTAATAGGCTTCATATAGTGAGTTTGAAGAAAATATTAAGTAAAAAAATTAGAATATGTCTGGATTATTGGCCGTTATAGGCAAAGGAAAAGACCCTAAACTCGTAAAAGAGCTTTCAGCGAGAATGTCACATCGAGGACCTGATGAGAGTGATGTTCATATTATGGATAACGGAAGCGTGCTTTGCCACGAAAGTTTATCAATTGTTGATTTACAAACAGGCAAACAGCCTATTCAGGGAACAAATCGTGCGTGGGTGATTCACGATGGTGAGATTTATAATTATGAGGAATTAAAAAACACCGTTTTAAAAGATCACACATTCAGAACCAATTCAGATTCAGAGGTGATTGTACATCTGTATGAAGAATTTGGATATAACTTCTGCAACAAACTAGAAGGAGACTTTGCTTTTGTGGTAATCGACGGAGACGATTACATCGCAGGAAGAGATCCTATTGGGGTGAAACCATTATATTATGGATTGGACGAAAGAGGAAGAATTTATTTTTCTTCTGAAATGAAATCAATTGCAGATCAGTGCAAATCATTTTCGACTTTTCCTCCAGGACATTATTATACCGCAAAAACTGGTTTTGTAAAATATTACCAGCCAGAATGTGAAGATCATAAAAAAGCTGTTGAAAGTTTAGATTTAGGTTTAATTCGTGAGAGTTTGATTGAATCTGTTCGCAAGCGTCTACTTAGCAATGTTCCGTTAGGAGCTATTTTATCTGGAGGTTTGGATACTTCTTTGATTTCTTCGATTGCTTCAAAACTTTTGAAAGAAAAAGGAGAAAAATTACATACATTTTCGATTGGTCTAAATGCTGATGCACCAGATAATATTGCAGCAAGAAAAGCGGCCGCATTTTTAGGAACAGATCATCATGAAATTCATTTTTCTTTAGAAGAAGGAGTTCAGGTTTTGGAAAAAGTGATCTATTATATTGAGACTTACGATATTATTTCTGTTCGCTCTAGTGTTCCAATGTATTTATTGTCAAAAGCAATTGCAGATCAGGGAATAAAAGTGCTGCTTTCAGGTGAAGGCGCCGATGAAATTTTTGGTGGACATTTATATTTTAGAAATGCTCCATCAACAGAAGCATTTCAAGATGAGACCATAGAAAGAGTACAAAAGCTTTTTACTGCCGATTTATTGCGTGTTGATAAAACGACAATGGCGCACGGTTTAGAAGCGAGAGTTCCGTTTTTGGATACTTCATTTTTAGATGTCGCAATCCGAATCAAACCAGAAGAAAAACAGCCAAAAACATATGACGGCATCGAAAAATATATTTTAAGAAAAGCATTTGATACTACAGAAGATCCGTATTTGCCAGCCGAAGTTTTATGGCGTCAAAAAGAACAGTTTTCAGATGGAGTGGGCTACAAATGGGTTGACGAATTGATTGAATACTGTGCAACACAAGTGACAGACGAGCAATTGGCTGGTGCAAGTGCAGAGTTTCCATACAATTCACCAACAACAAAAGAAGCGTATTTGTACAGATCTATCTTTCATAAATTCTATCCACAAGTAAGCGCCGCGCAAACAGTGAGAAAATGGATTCCGAAATGGCAGGATAATCTTGACCCAAGCGGAAGAGCAAATGCGGCTCACGTAAAAGTGCCAGGTGTTGAACTTTTGAAATCTTAAATTTCAATTTAAAAGAAATTTTAAAACTATAATTCTTAAAAACCGAGACAACTTATAATTGTCTCGGTTTTTTTATTTTAACGTTTAGTATTTATAATAGGTGTTTTTACGGGATTCCGTAAAATATTAAAAGTAAGTTAATAAGGGTTTTCTGTTTAAGAAAAATATTATATTTGATTATACCAAGAATAATATAAATTCAAACCATTTAACAATCTATGAAAAACCTATTACTAAGCGGGATTTTATGCTGCTCGTTAATCTCGATGAGCTCGGTTTATGCACAAAAATCGGTGGCGCCTAAAGAGACGCCTAAATTTATTACGAATGTCGAAGGCGTTAAAGAATATTCTTTAAAAAATGGATTAAAAGTTTTGTTGATTCCAGATGCTTCTCAAAGCAATATGGTGGTCAATATTGTTTACAATGTAGGTTCTAGAAATGAGGGTTATGGTGAGAAGGGAATGGCACATTTGCTGGAACATATGCTTTTTAAAAGCACAAAAAATTTGGGAGACATCAAAAAAATGCTTTCGGATAAAGGAGGAAATGCCAATGGAACTACTTGGTATGACCGAACAAATTATTATGAAGTTTTCCCATCAAACGACGAAAATCTGAAGTGGAGTATTCAAATGGAAGCAGACAGAATGGTAAATGCCACTATTTTGCAAACTGATCTTGATAAAGAATTTTCTGTTGTTAGAAACGAATTTGAAATTGGAGAAAATGATCCAGACCGTATTTTGCAGGAAAGAATTGTATCGACTGCTTATTTGTGGCACAATTACGGAAACAGTACTATTGGAAGTAAAGAAGATATTGAGCGTGTAAAAGCTAATACGCTTAGAGTTTTTTATGAAAAATATTATCAGCCAGATAACGCTACACTAATTGTTGCTGGTAAATTTGACGAGCAAAAAACATTGCAGTATATTGGTCAGTATTTTGGTGCTGTCCCAAGACCGAAGAGGGTTTTGGATAAAACCTATACAATTGAGCCAGCACAAGATGGAGAGAAGTTTGTAGAGTTAAAAAGAGCTGGAGAAAGCAAGAATGTGGGGGCACTGTACCACACAGTTTCTTATGCCGATAAAGATTATGCTGCGCTAGATGCTTTAGGTGAAATTTTGACTGCAGATCCATCTGGATATTTATATAAATCATTGGTTGAAACTCAAAAAGTTTCTAGTCTGTATTTTTGGCAACCAACAGTTAGGGACGCAAGTTATATGTATTTTGGATTTGCTGTAGCAAATGATAAGGATATTAAGGCAACGCAAGATATTGTAAGAGCAGAACTGGATAAAATTGTTACGACAAAATACACAGATCAGGATGTAAGCAGAGCTCAGGCGAAAATTATTAAGCAAATAGACGCTGTTAAAAACAATACTATTTCATTTGCAATCAATTTGACTGAAATTATAGGTTCTGGAGATTATAGATTAGGGTATCTATATCGTGATGCTGTCGAAAAATTGACAAAAGAAGATATTCAGCGCGTTGCCGAAAAGTATTTTAGAAGCAACAATAGAACAGTTGGTATTTTTATTCCGTCAAAAGATGAGCAAAGATTAAAACCTGTAGAATATACTGATGAGCAAATTGTAGCACTTACTAAAGATTACAAAGGAAAAGCTTTAGAAAAAGAAGTTGCGTCTTTTGAAGCTTCAATCAAAAATTTAAAACAGAATTTGACAGAAGGAAAACTGACAAACGGAATAAAATATGGCGTAATAAAAAAGGAAATTAAAGGTGGAAAAGTTAACGCGAGTTTTAAATTTCCGGTTAGTAATGAGAAAGATTTAGCTGGTAAAAGTGATGTTGGGGGAATTCTTGCTCAATTGCTAAAAACAGGGACAAAAACGCAAACTAAAGAGCAAATTCAAGATCGTTTAGATAAATTGAAATCTTCTGTTAATTTTAATTTTTCAAGACAAACATTATCTTTAAGTATCAGTACTTACAAAGAAAGTTTTAAGGAAGTAATGGGAATCGTAGCTGATTTATTAGCTAATTCAACTTTTCCAGAAAATGAATTGACTAAAACGATAGCTGAATATAATACGTATTTAGAGGCTAATTTGAATGATCCACAGTCGGTTGCATTTACTGAAGTTAATAGACAGACTACAAAATATCCAAAAGAAAGTATTTTCTATACACCAACTATTCAGGAACAAATGGATGCTTTTAAGAAGATCAAGCAATCAGAAATTGTTGATTTTTATACGAATATTTTAGGTGGAAACAATGGTATTGGAAGTGTAGTTGGTGACCTAGATCCAAAAACTACAGGAGAAATTCTCGAAAGTACTTTTGGAAAATGGAATTCTAAATCGAAGTATGAACTTGCATTGCCAACTTATTTTGAAACAACCAAAGAGGATAAAGATATCATAACGCCAGATAAAGAAAATGCCGTTGCTTTAGGTAGAATAAGCTTTAAAATGAAAAGAAATAGTGCCGATTATCCTGCGTTTGTAATGGCAAATGAAATATTAGGAAGTGGAGGGTTTTTAAGCGCTAGAATCCCGATGCGTTTAAGAGAAAAAGAAGGTATTAGCTACAGTGCAGGTTCGTTTATCGATGTGCCAATTACAAATGATGTTGCGGCTTGGAGTTATTATGCATTCTTAAATCCGACGAAAAAGAATGCTGTTGAAAGTGCTGCAAAAGAAGAAATTGCAAAAGCATTGAAAGACGGATTTACAGCTGAAGAATTAAAATCAAATTTAGTAAGCTGGCAAAACGAAAGAAAGACCAGATTAGGAACTGATTATACTTTGATGGAACTGACAAATACATACCTTCAGTATGGAATTCCTTTGGAAGATTATGATGATCTTGAAACTAAAGTTAAAGCGCTGAAAGTTGAGGAAGTAAATAGTGTTTTAAGGAAATATCTTTCCCTAGATAAAATGACTTCAATCTACGCGGGAGATTTTAATAAAAAACAATAAAACTTGATGATACGGGTTCCTTGAATTCCAAATTCAGTTTGGGACTTTAAAAATAAAAAGCCGAAATGCATTTTTGAATGTCATTTCGGTTTTTTTTTATGCTGATTTTAAAAAGAGATTTTGGGCTTTGAGATTTGTAAAACCAATTGTTTTTTTATTGCATTTGTATTTTTGGAATTTGGAATTTGTGAAATTTGGAATTTGAACCATCTTTTAGGATTATTTTTTGGTTTTTCAGACAATTGTGTTAATAACTTAAGCGCTTTAAATGGGATTTTAACGGATATATAGTTTGCGTTTTTATATATTTGCGTGTTAGACAATAATTACATTTTTTAGAATAAATTATATGAGCGAAGAAATCAAGAAGAACAATTATTCAGCAGATAGTATTCAGGCATTAGAGGGAATGGAGCACGTAAGAATGCGTCCGTCGATGTATATTGGAGATGTAGGGGTTCGAGGGCTGCATCATTTGGTTTATGAAGTTGTTGATAACTCTATTGATGAGGCGATGGGAGGACATTGTGATACGATTAGTGTTGCAATAAACGAAGACGGTTCGGTAACAGTTGAAGATAACGGACGTGGTATTCCAGTAGATTTACATAAAAAAGAAGGAGTTTCGGCACTTGAGGTTGTAATGACGAAAATTGGAGCCGGTGGTAAATTCGACAAAGATTCATATAAAGTTTCAGGAGGTCTTCACGGAGTTGGGGTTTCAGTTGTAAACGCCCTTTCTGTTCATATGAAATCTACTGTTTTTAGAGAAGGAAAAATCTACGAACAAGAATATGAAAGAGGAAAAGCCTTATATCCTGTAAAACAAATCGGTGAAACAGAGAAAAGAGGTACACGCCAGACTTTCTTTCCAGATGATACTATTTTTCAGCAGACTACGGAGTTTTCATACGATACGCTTTCAGCTCGTATGCGTGAGCTTTCTTTCTTAAATAAAGGAATCACAATTACGTTTACAGATAAAAGAGAAGTTGATGAAAAAGGGGAATTCAGAAGTGAAGTTTTTCATTCTGACGAAGGTCTTAAGGAATATATCCGTTATTTAGATGGAAATCGTGAGCCAATTATTTCTCACGTAATCAGTATGGATCACGAAAAAGGTGAAATCCCAGTTGAGGTTGCCTTGATCTATAATACAAGTTATACTGAGAATATTTTTTCTTATGTAAATAACATCAACACGCACGAAGGAGGTACGCACCTGCAAGGTTTTAGAAGTGGTTTGACAAGAACGCTTAAAAAATATGCCGATGCTTCTGGAATGTTGGATAAATTGAAATTCGAAATTTCGGGAGATGACTTCCGTGAAGGATTGACGGCTATTATTTCGGTAAAAGTTGCAGAGCCTCAGTTCGAAGGGCAAACCAAAACGAAATTAGGAAACAGAGAAGTAGTTTCTCCAGTTTCTCAAGCAGTTGGAGAGATGTTAGAGAATTATTTGGAAGAAAATCCAAATGATGCTAAAGTAATTATCCAAAAAGTAATCTTAGCCGCTCAGGCACGACATGCGGCGAAGAAAGCTCGTGAAATGGTGCAGCGTAAAACCGTTATGGGTGGCGGAGGGTTGCCAGGAAAATTATCTGATTGTTCAGAACAAGATCCTGCAAGATGTGAGGTTTACCTTGTCGAGGGAGATTCGGCTGGTGGAACAGCAAAACAAGGACGTGATCGTAACTTTCAAGCAATTTTGCCGTTACGTGGTAAAATCTTGAACGTGGAGAAAGCGATGCATCATAAAGTGTTCGAAAACGAAGAGATCAGAAATATCTTTACGGCTTTAGGAGTAACAGTTGGTACTGCAGAAGATAGTAAAGCGTTAAATCTTGAGAAATTAAGATATCATAAGGTAATCATCATGTGTGATGCCGATGTCGATGGTAGCCACATTTCTACCTTAATATTAACGTTCTTCTTCCGTTTCATGAAAGAGCTAATTGAAGAAGGTCACGTTTACATTGCTGCTCCACCTTTGTACTTGGTTAAAAAAGGAAATAAAAAGGAGTATGCATGGAATGATGTTCAGCGTGATCAGGCAAACGAAAGAATGGGAGGGAGCGCCAATATTCAACGTTATAAAGGTCTTGGAGAGATGAATGCGGAGCAATTATGGGAAACTACAATGGATCCAAACTTCAGAACATTACGTCAGGTAAATATCGATAGTCTTGCAGAAGCAGATCAGGTTTTCTCTATGTTGATGGGGGATGAAGTACCACCTCGTAGAGAATTTATCGAGAAAAATGCAGTTTATGCAAATATTGACGCATAAAATAAAAAATTAATAATTCCAATTCGTTTAATTGTTTAAATTTACTAGACAATTAAACGAATTGTCTTTTTAAGGAATAGACAAATAATTAATAACCGATAAAGTAAAAAATATGAAAGTTACCATTGTAGGAGCAGGAAATGTTGGAGCTACGTGCGCAGATGTTATTTCTTATAGAGGAATTGCTAGCGAAGTAGTATTGTTGGATATTAAAGAAGGTTTTGCCGAAGGTAAAGCATTGGACATTATGCAATGTGCTACAAATACAGGCTTTAATACCAAAGTATCTGGTGTTACCAACGATTATTCTAAAACTGCTGGAAGTGATGTAGTAGTGATTACATCAGGAATTCCAAGAAAACCAGGAATGACAAGAGAAGAATTAATAGGGATTAATGCCGGAATTGTAAAAACAGTTGCCGAAAATGTATTAAAATACTCTCCTAATACTATAATTGTTGTTGTTTCTAATCCAATGGATACAATGACATATCTGGCTTTAAAAGCAACAGGGTTGCCAAAAAACAGAATAATTGGTATGGGTGGCGCTTTAGATAGTTCTCGTTTTAGAACCTATCTTTCTTTAGCTTTAGATAAACCTGCAAATGACATTTCAGCAATGGTAATTGGAGGACATGGTGATACTACTATGATTCCGTTAACACGTCTGGCATCTTATAATGGAATACCGGTTTCGCAATTTCTTTCTGAAGAAGTGCTGCAGAAAGTTGCGGCTGACACAATGGTAGGAGGTGCAACACTGACAGGTTTGTTAGGGACTTCTGCTTGGTATGCTCCTGGAGCCTCTGTGGCTTATTTAGTAGATAGTATTTTGAACGATCAGAAAAAAATGATTGCATGCTCTGTTTTTGTAGAAGGCGAGTATGGGCAAAACGATATTTGTATAGGAGTACCTTGCATAATTGGTAAAAACGGGGTTGAAGAAATAGTTGACATCAATTTAAACGAGCAAGAAAAGGCGTTATTTGCTAAAAGTGCAGATGCGGTTCGTAGCATGAATGATGCCTTAAAGACTATATTAGTATAATAAAAACGATAAAAAAAAGAAAAGGCTGCACTTTTGCAGTCTTTTTTTTGAGATTTAATTAATAAATTAATTGGTTAATATTTTCGTTAATTATATATTTGCTCGGTTTAAAAAAAAATTGGTAATTCGTGATCTCGTATTTTTGTTTTAAAAAATCATGTCAGGGCTTATTTTTTCAGGAATTTAAAACAAAAACAAATAATAAAACTTAATTAATTTTTAGTAATAATGCAGAATAAAGGACTTATTAAATTTTTCGCAATTCTATTTGCATTGGTAAGTATTTACCAACTTTCATTCACTTTTGTGGCAAATAATGTCAAAGGTGAGGCTAAAGCTTTTGCAGGAGATAATCCTGATAAAGAGCTAAAATATTTAGATTCTATTGGTAAAGAGAAAGTATTTGATCTTGGTTTTACTGATTATACTTATAATGAAGTAAAAAACAAGCAACTTAATAAAGGTCTTGACTTAGAAGGAGGAATCAACGTAATTCTTCAAATTTCTATTAAAGACGTTTTAAAAGGTTTGTCAAATAACTCTAAAAATCCAGTATTTAATAAATCATTAGCTGATGCAACTGCGAACTTAGAAGGAAATAAAACCTATTTAAATAAGTTTTTTGAAGCTTTTGAAGCAAATTCAAACGGAACTGTGAAGTTAGCTTCGCCAGATATTTTTGCAAACAGAAGTTTACAAGGAGAAGGTGGAATTGATTTTCAAATGACTGATGCGCAAGCTCAAAAAGTAATTAAAAGAAAAGTTGACGAGTCTGTAGAAAGTGCTTATAAAGTATTAAGAGAGCGTATCGACAAATTTGGTGTAACACAACCAAACATTCAAAAATTAGGAGAAACAGGAAGAATCTTAGTTGAGCTTCCAGGTGCTAAGGATGTTGACAGAATCAAAAAATTATTGGGTGGAAAAGCTCAATTAGAGTTTTGGGAAACTTTCAAAATTGAAGAAATCGGAAACTTCTTAGTAGCTTCTAACGAGGCTTTGAAGAAAACTGAAATTAAGAAAACAGAAACTAAAGCTGTTGCTAAAGATTCATTGAATGCTTTATTGACTGATGCTAAAGATTCTGTAGATACTAAAAAAGGAAACAATCCATTATTTGACAAAATGATTGGTCAAGGTGGTGGACCAGTTTTGGGATATTTTGCTCCTAAAGATACTGCAACTGTTAATGCTTATTTCAAAAGAGCAGATATCAGAGTTTTATTGGGTGCTGACCAACATTATGCAAAATTTGTTTGGAGCAAGCCAACGACTTTAAAAGATGCTAAAGGTAAAGAAGTTGAAGCAGTTGAATTGTATGCTTTAAAAGGAAACAGAGATAACACACCAGCTATGAGTGGAGGTGTTGTAACGGATGCAAAAGATACTTTTGACCAATTAGGAAAACCAGCTGTTTCTATGCAAATGAACAGCCAAGGTGCTAAAGTTTGGGAAGAATTGACTGGAAGAGCTTTTGCTCAAAAAGGTTATATCGCGATTGTATTAGATGATATCGTTTATTCTGCTCCGGGTGTTACTAGCGGACCAATCGCTGGAGGAAGATCTGAAATTACAGGTTCTTTTGATGTTGCTGAAACTAAAGATTTAGCTAACGTATTAAATGCAGGTAAATTACCAGCTTCTGCAGATATTATTCAATCAACTGTTGTTGGACCATCTTTAGGTCAGGCTGCAATTGATGCTGGTACAATGTCTTCTGTAATTGGGTTTTTATTAGTTTGTGTTTGGATGGTATTCTATTATGGTAAAGCTGGTTGGTATGCAAACCTTGCATTATTATTGAACTTACTATTCTTATTCGGAATTATGGCAAGTTTTGGTTTTGTATTGACATTACCAGGTATCGCAGGTATCGTATTAACATTAGGAACTGCGGTAGATGCTAACATCATTATATATGAAAGAGCAAAAGAAGAATTGCGCGAAGGAAAATCACTTTCTGAAGCTGTTCAAGCTTCTTACGGATGGCATGGTGCAATGCGTTCTATTATTGATGCTAACGTAACTCACGTTTTAACTGGAGCTATCTTATTCATCTTTGGAACAGGACCTATTAAAGGTTTCGCATTGACATTATTGATTGGTATCGTAACTTCATTGTTTACATCTATCTTTATTGCTAGAATTTTTATTGACAGAAACATTGCTGGAAAAGCTGATTTGACTTTCTGTACAAACATTACTAAAAACTGGTTTACTAATTTCCACTTTGATTTTATCAAAATCAAAAAATTCACTTATATCTTCTCTTCAATTGTAGTTGTAGTAAGTTTAGTTTCTATCTTCTTCGTTAACGGATTAGATGAAGGTGTTGATTTTGTTGGAGGTAGAACTTTCCAAGTTAAATTCGAAAAACCAATTGATGCAACTGCAGTTTCAGATGAATTATCTGCAGCTTTCGGAACTCCAGTTGAAGCTAAAGTTTTAGGTGATGATGATCAATTGAAAATCACGACTAAATATAAAATTAAAGAAGATGGTGTTGCTATTGATGAGGAAGTAAACCAAAAATTATACGCTGGATTACAGAAATATTTCCCAAATACTACTTATGATAAATTCATCAACTCTTTTGATGGTAAAAAAGTAGGAGTATTGCAAGCTTCTAAAGTTGGAGCTTCTATTTCTGAAGATATCAAAACTAACTCTTACTGGGCAGTTCTTGGTGCAATGGCAGTTATTTTCTTATACTTAATGGTTTCTTTCCGTAAATGGCAATATTCATTAGGTGCAATTGCAGCTGTTGCGCATGACGTAATCTTTGTATTAGGAATTTACTCTTTATGCTATAAATTCATGCCTTTCCACATGGAAATGGATCAGCACTTTATCGCTGCGATTCTTACGGTAATTGGTTACTCTATGAACGATACTGTAATTGTATTTGACAGAATTAGAGAATTTATCATCGGAAACCGTAAAGGAAGTTTTGAAGATATCGTAAACGCTTCGATTAATACTACATTATCTAGAACATTGAATACGTCATTAATGATGATTATTGTATTGTTGACAATGTTCGTTTTTGGTGGTGAGTCAATTAGAGGATTTATCTTCGCTATGTTGATTGGTATTATTGTAGGTACTTATTCTTCATTATTTATTGCGACGCCAGTATTGGTTGATACGATTTCAAGTGAAGATAAACACACAATTGAAGACAAACACAATAAGGCTTAATTAAAACCTTGTTTTTAAATAGAAAAAGATCCAGTGAAAACTGGATCTTTTTTTTTGTGCCATAATATAATATTTGAGTCTTTTGTTTTTAAGTAGAATTGTATCTGTAAGTTTAGATTAAAATCTCACTAAAAGAAATTTGTTTTTCTTCGTTTCCAGTTTAAATTGGATTTGATCAAACGTTTGAATGCGGTTTGGCAATAAGAGCTTTTGAAAACAAAAACTTCTAGTCTAGCCCCGATGGGAGCGGCATCCTTTTTATCCGCTTTTTTGAGGATAAAAAGATATAGCGGACAGCGGGACAATACTTCTTTTGAAAAGATAAATTTCTGCTTCTAAATAATTCGGTAAGTAAGAGAAATTGCTAAGGCATTTAGAATGATGTGTTTTTTTGAAAGGAAAACCTTATTACAAAAAAAAGCCCAATATTTTTAAATATTGGGCTTTTTTGTAATTATTTGATTTTTTAAGATGTTGCTAAAGGATTTCTTTGTGCTCTAATGATGAAGAAAAGGCCGATAACAATAAAAGGTATGCTTAGCCATTGCCCGGTTGAGAAATAGCCTAATTCGCTCTCAAAACCGCCTTGGCTCTCTTTTACGAATTCAACAATAAAACGTACAACAAACAAAAGAACTAAAAACAATCCAAAAAGATAGCCTGATTTAAGCCTTGCGTTTGTTTTCCAATATAAGAAGAATAAAATTGCAAATACAAAAATGTAGCAAAATGCTTCGTATAATTGTGTTGGGTGTTTTGCTGGAACTTGCGCTAGTAAATCGGCAAATTTTGGATCATGTGCGATTGCGTTATAAGCATCTTTTGGGTTAGCAATTCCAGTTTTCTGTACAGCATCATTTTTAGTGAATGTGTCATGTAAAAAACGAATTCCGAAAGCAGATGTTGTTTCGTGCCCGATGATTTCAGAATTGAAAAAGTTTCCTAAACGAACAAAAATAGCACCGCTCGCAACTGGAATAACAACACGATCTAAAATCCATAACAAAGGACGTTTTAAAATCATTTTGCTATAGAAATACATTGCTACAATGATTGAAATTGCTGCCCCATGACTTGCTAGACCTTGATAACCTGTGAATTCGAATTTTGGTTCAAATCTGAAAGGAAGAATGATTTCTAGTAAATGGTTTCTGAAATATTCCCAGTCGTAAAAGAAAACATGCCCTAAACGCGCACCGGCTAAAGTAGCAAGAACCGTCCAAACAAATAAAGAATCCAGTTTGTCAAGTGATTCGTTTTCGCGTTCAAAAATCTTTTTCATTAGGTACCATCCTAAACCAAAAGCAATTACGAACATTAAACTGTAATAGCGAATCATAAAAAATCCTAAATCGATTCCTTCTGAAGGATTCCAAACCATGTTTAAGGCGTGTGTCATGTAGTATTATGTTTTGTATTAATTGTAAAAATAAATATTTAAAGCCGAGTTCCTCTTTATAAAAAGTTAATGTTTGTGTGAACATTTCTTTTCTGGAACGGGATCATAGCCAGTTCTTCCCCAAGGATGACAGCTCATAATACGCTTCATCCCGAGATAACCTCCATAAAATAATCCGTGTTTTTGAAGGGCTTCGATCATGTAACTTGAACATGTAGGCTCAAATCGGCAGGACGCTGGTGTAAATGGCGAAATGGCGGTTTGATAAAAGCGCACTAATAAAACAAATGGAGTGATTGCTTTCATGGTTTTATGAAATGACTTTTTTAAATAGAAAAGCTGGTGCCTTCTTTTCCGTCTTTCAATTGGATGCCTAAAGCGATCAATTGATCACGGATTTGGTCAGAAAGTGCGAAGTTTTTATCTGCTCTGGCTTGATTTCTCATTGCGATTAGCATATTTACAACGCCTTCTAATTTATCGTTATTGCTGTCAGAGCCTTTTTCATCGCTTAAGCCTAAAACATCAAATACAAAAGCATTGATTGCTGTTGTAAATGTTTTTAGATCTTCGGAAGAAATGGTTTCTTTTCCATCTTTCAATAAATTAATATAACGAACGCCTTCAAATAATTGAGCAATTAAAATTGGTGTATTAAAGTCGTCGTTCATGGCGTCGTAGCACAATTGTTTCCAAGCTTCAACATCAATAGAACTTGAACTTCCTGCAACAATATTTGGCAATGCATCAAGCGCTTCCATTAATCTTTTGTATCCTTTTTCAGCAGCGGTAATGGCGTCATCAGAGAAATCCAAAATACTTCTATAATGTGCTTGCAACATGAAAAAACGAGTCACAGAAGCTGAAAATGCTTTGCTTAGAATGGTATTGTCTCCACTTAAAATTTCGCCTGGTAAAATATTATTTCCAGTAGATTTAGCCATTTTCTTTCCGTTTAAGGTAAGCATATTGGCGTGCATCCAGTAATTTACTGGAGATTGTCCTGTGCAAGCTTCATTTTGTGCAATTTCGCATTCGTGGTGAGGGAATTTTAGATCCATTCCGCCTCCATGAATGTCAAAATGATTTCCTAAGTATTTTGTACTCATTGCTGTACATTCTAAGTGCCAGCCCGGAAAACCGTCGCTCCAAGGCGAAGGCCATCTCATGATATGTTCTGGTTCAGCTTTTTTCCAAAGTGCGAAATCCTGAGGATTTCTCTTGTCAGATTGTCCGTCTAGATCGCGAGTATTGGCAAGCATATCTTCAATATTACGGCCACTTAAAATACCGTAATTATTAGTCTCATTGTATTTTACAACATCAAAATAAACCGATCCGTTGGCAACATATCCAATTCCTTTGTCAATGATTTTTTTGATGATTTCGATTTGTTCAATAATATGGCCAGTTGCAGTTGGCTCGATGCTTGGTGGCAAAAAGTTAAAGGATTTTAGAATATCGTGAAAGTCAACAGTATAGCGCTGTACAACTTCCATAGGCTCTAATTGCTCTAAACGTGCTTTTTTGGCAATTTTATCCTCACCTTCATCAACATCATCCACAATATGTCCTACGTCAGTGATATTTCGAACGTAACGAACTTTATAATCCAAATGAAGAAAATACCTAAAGATTACGTCAAAAGACATAAAAGTTCTTACGTTTCCTAAATGAACATTGCTATATACTGTAGGTCCACAAACATACATTCCAACATTTCCTTCATGGATTGGTTTGAAATCTTCTTTTTCACCCGAAAGTGAATTGTATATTTTAAGCGGTTGCGTTGTATATAAAGGCATATTCTTTTTGCTGTTTAATCGTTTAATTGTTGATTTGTTTAATCGTTTTTATCAACATTCTTTATTCTTGTGAAAGATAATATTTTTTTAGATTATTTATTTGATTGCAGATTTTTTCAATTTTTTCTCTTGATGCTATATATTCTGTTTCTGAAACATAATTTAAATCTTTTGAAATAATTAAATGATTTAAAGTTTCCATGGCAGATGAATAAGAAATCGTCAGAAAATGCGCTTTATCCTTATTCGTGCTTCTTGAAGTTCCTTCTGCAATATTTGTTGCAATTGATGATTAGCTTCTTTTATTTGGGAAGTTATTCCGAACAATTCATTTGATGGAAATTTAGTAGTTAATTTATAAATATCCAAAATAAACATTCTTGCATTTTGCCAAACTTCAAGCTTTTCAAATGAAAAAACATACATTTTTTATTCTGTTTAATTGTTGATTTGTTTAATCGTTTAATCGAAATTTAGACTTAGTGATGAAGCGATTAAACAAATTAACGATTTACCGATTAAACTAAAATTGAGTATCCAGTTTAATGTAATCCAAAAATTCTCTTTTCGTTTGAGGTTCTTTGAATTTTCCACCGAATTCAGATGTTACTGTACTGCTTTCAATGTCTTTAATTCCTCTTGAATTTACGCAAAGGTGTTTTGCATCGATAACACAAGCCACATCTTCTGTTCCTAAAGCTTTTTGAAGTTCTTGAACAATCTGCATAGTTAAACGCTCTTGTACTTGAGGTCTTTTTGCATAATATTCAACGATACGGTTCATTTTTGACAAACCAATAACGCGTCCGCTTGAGATATAAGCTACGTGAGCACGCCCAATGATTGGCAATAAATGATGTTCGCAAGTAGAATAAACCGTAATGTTTTTTTCTACCAACATTTCTCCATATTTGTAATTGTTGTCAAAAGTTGAGGCTTTTGGCTGTTTTGCAGGGTTTAAACCGCCAAAAATTTCTTTTACAAACATTTTAGCAACTCGGTTTGGAGTTCCTTTTATGCTGTCGTCTGTTAAATCCATTCCAAGAGTTTGAAGAATGTTTTCAACATCTTTTTTAATTTTTTCTATTTTTTCTTCATCAGTTATGTCAAAAGCGTCCGCTCTTAAAGGGTTTTTTGCATTACTGCTGAAATGACTGTCACCTATTTCGTCTAAAAAATCTTCGTTGTTTATCATTAAAAACTACTATTATAATGGGTATATCTTTTTAAGGCGGTAAAGATAATTAATAAATAGGAAACCTTTTCTATGGTTTTTATTATTTAATCGATCCTTTTTGGATATAATCTAAATTAATGCGGATTAAATGTGTTTTGGTCCAACGTTTTTCGTTATAGATTTTTATTAATTGAAAAAAATGGCATAAGTACGTATGAAATCAATTGAAAAATCTGCAAATGCAAATTTGTGAGTAGAGTTGGTTTCTCCAGGAGGAAATTTTTTCGCAGACTGATATTTTGCTATTTCGCTTTCTGGACTTGTAAAACCGTAATTATATGCTGTTGCATAAAATCTGATTTTGTCTTGAGTGGTTTTGAAAGCAATATTTTGATATTTATATTCAGCGACAAACCAAAATACTTTTAGGTATCTTAATTGCCATTGAAAATTTTCTAATCGGGTTATTCTTTCTTTTCGAGCTTCTTTTTCATTTTTATTTTGGATGATAATCCATTGATAAGATTTTAGACTTTCGGTACTAGCAACATAATTTTCTAAGTTTTCTAAAAATGAAGGTTTCATCTGAAAATAACCAGTTGAGAAATCAGATGCTTCTTTTCCCTTATTTACATATAAAATTCTGTTTGAAGACGTTTCCAGGTAATCAGAATAAGAATCATATCTAAGAATTTCTGGAAAAGGAATAGATAAAATTTGTGCTTTTTCGGTTGTATCGAGTTCTAAGTCTATAAATTTCTTTTTCTTTTTTAATAATGAAACAGCGCGATTCATTTCTTTTCGGTAATATTCGATGCCTTCACTTTTGAGATTAAAAGCAAATCTGATTTTAGAATCGTACACTGCATCGTTGTTATTTTTGTTTACAGCGAATGCAGATAGTAGAAATAGAAATAATATTACAGTTAACTTTTTCATGTTAAAAGCCTTTATGTCTATGGCTAAATTACTAATAATCAAATGATATAAAGGTTGTTTTGAAGTTGTTTTCAAAAAAAAAATCTGTTTCAACAATAAGCTGAAACAGATTTTTATAATAAGAAGTTTAATTTTTATCTTTTATTGTAAACTAAAAGCGCTTCTTTTAAAATATTTACTGCTGTAATCAAGTCTTTTTTGTTTAAAACATAAGCAATTCTTACTTGATTTAATCCCATTCCTGGAGTAGAATAGAATCCTTTTGCAGGAGCAACCATAACAGTTTCTCCATTTAAATCATAACTTTCTAAAAGCCATTGTGCAAAATCATCTGAATCAGCGATTGGCAATTGGGCAATGCAATAAAATGCACCTTTTGGTTTGGTAACAATTACACCTTCAATTTTGTTCAATTCAGCAATTAAAGTGTCACGGCGCTCTTTGTATTCGCCAATTACTTCATCAAAATAACTTTGAGGCGTGTCGATTGCCGCTTCGCATGCAATTTGTTCAATAGTTGGTGGACTCAAACGAGCTTGTGCAAATTTCATTACAGTTGCTAAAACATCTTTGTTTTTGGTAACCAAACAGCCAATTCTAGCACCGCACATGCTGTATCGTTTTGAAACAGAATCGACCATAATTACGTTTTGTTGTACATCTTCTAAATTCATTACAGAAAAATGTACATCAACTCCATCATATAAAAATTCGCGATAAACTTCATCTGCAATCAAATACAAATCGTGTTTTTTGATTAAACTCGCTAATTGTTTGATTTCTGTTTCAGAATATAAATAACCAGTTGGATTGCCTGGATTACAAATTAAAATCGCTTTTGTTCTTGGTGTGATCAGCTTTTCAACTTCTTCAATACTTGGCAATGCAAATGCAGTTTCAATTGTAGAAACGAGAGGCACAACAGTTGCACTTGTAGAAGAAGCGAATGCATGGTAATTAGCATAAAAAGGTTCCGGGATGATGATTTCGTCTCCAGGATCCGTAATTGTGGCCAGTGCAAAAAGTAAGGCTTCAGAACCACCAGTTGTAACAATGATGTCTTCTGGGTTAACGTTTACATTTTGGCGCTGGTAAAAATGAGCTAATTTTTTTCTATAGCTTTCATATCCGGCAGACGGACTATATTCTATAATACTCAAATCAATATTTTTTACCGCCTCGATGGCCACTTCCGGTGTCTTGATATCCGGTTGACCAATGTTTAAGTGATACACCTTGTGTCCTTTTTTCTTTGCTAGATCAGCAAAAGGAGCAAGCTTGCGTATCGGAGATTCGGGCATGTTTCTTCCCTTGTGTGAAATTGTCGGCATGAGTATAAATTATTGAAGTGCAAATTTGCATATTTTTTTCGAATTTAACGTAAACATTATGGGGTGTTATGGAAATGTAACAATTATCAATATTTTTATTAATTTTATATTAAAATATTATCAATGAAAAAATATTTTATGTTGTTTTTTGGGCTTTTGGTATCTTTCGCTATTCAAGCTCAAGATGATTTTTTGATTCACAGCCACAGTAGTAAGATTACCATTCCGTTTAAAATGATAAATAATCTTGTTTTTATTCCGATTAAAGTAAACGGAATAGAGCTGAATTTCTTATTGGATTCTGGCGTAGAAGAAACAATTTTGTTCAGTATGGATGAGAAGAAAGAAGTCAGTTTTAATAATGTTGTTAAAATAAAACTGAGAGGCCTAGGAAGTGAAGATGAAATCGAAGGACTAAAATCAACGAATAATATTTTTGAAACACATGGTTTGAAGTCAAATAATCATTTGGTTTATATAATATTAGATCAAAATTTTAATTTGTCGTCTCATATCGGAATTCCGGTTAACGGGATTATTGGATATAAATTTTTTAAAAATAATTTAGTCGAAATAAATTATTCGAAGAAAAAAATCTACGTTTATCCAAACACTGATGCTATTAAAGAAAGATTGGACAAGAAATTTAAAGCTGTTCCAATTACGATTGAAAGATCGAAACCTTATATTACCACAACTGCAGTAGTGGATAGCGTGCAGATTTCGGCTAAATTATTAATAGATATTGGTAATAGTGATGCTTTTTGGATATTTGAGAATGACAAAATAAAATTGCCTAAGAAGAATTTCCCTGACTTTTTAGGAAAAGGATTTAGCGGAGATATTGAAGGGCATCGTGCAAAAATTGCGAAGTTTTCAGTTGACGAATTTGATTTTAAAAATCCGATAGTCGCTTTTCCTGATTCAAGTTCGATTCGAAATGTAAAAATGGTGCCTGGACGTATTGGTTCAATTGGAGGGGAAGTCCTAAAGCGCTTTACGATTGTTTTGGACTATGCAGATCAGAAGCTGTATCTGAAAAAAAATAATAAGTTTTCTGAACCTTTTACGTATAATAAAAGTGGTATAACAATACAGCATAATGGTTTGCAATGGGTGCAAGAAACAGTACATATGGAGACCGTTCAAGTTGCCAACTCAATGTCTGATGTAGGGTATGATGCAAAAAAGGATGATAATTTCAAATATAAATTCTCATTAAAACCAGTATATGAAATCGTCAACATCAGAAAAAAATCAGCGGCGGAAAAATGTGGTTTAAGAAAAGGCGATATTATTATCAGTATAAATAACGCACTGCCTTATAAATACTCGTTACAACAAATAAATAGCCTTTTGAAATCTGAAGATGATGTTTGGATTGTCCTTGAAGTTGAACGTGATAGTGTAGTTTTGAAATTTAGGTTTAAACTTGAGGATGAGTTGTAATTGAGATATTTAAGAAAGTTTTTTGTGTCATAATAAAGAGATTCACTATTTTTGGAACGCAAGCACACTTTTGTGAAAAAATAATTGTTAAATTGCTAAACGCATTTAATATTGCTAATCATAACGCTTATTTCCAAAAAACATATTTATGGTCGAAAAATACATTAAATTCTTACGAATCACGTTGTTTTTTGTTTTTTTATCTCTATTTCCAACTACAATTTATGCGCAGTGTGCGGGTGAAGACGGAACATTAACCGTTTGTGATATTCCAGCTGCTAGTAGTAAATCAATTGACTTATTTAATTATTTAACAGGCTCACCGCTTAGTGGCGGAGTTTGGACAGATACTGATGGCTCTGGTGGATTATTAGATCCTGACACTGGAATTCTAAATGCACAACTAATACGTACTAGCGGTGTTTTTCGCTATACTTATACTGTTGAGGGAATTGGGCTTTGTCCAGACAATAATGCGGTTGTTACGGTTACAATTGGAGGATATTCTGGTGTGACCTCTCCAAATGTTTCGGTTTGTAGTGCAGTTGGTGAATTCAATCTTTTTTCTGCTTTTAACGGGCAATTTTTAGGTCCGCATTCTAATGGGAAATGGCATAATGATACAACAAATCATGATGAAGAAAAGCCTGTTATAAGTGTAAGTGATATGGAAGGAACTTTTCAATACACTTATACAATGCCTGCAAGAGGAACTTGTCCAGCCATGTCATCGACAGCCGTAGTTACGATTTTTAAAGCGCCAAAATCAGGTGATGCAAGGCTTTTAAGATTATGTGCTAGTGATGGTTTGTCAGCTTATACTGATTACGATTTATTTAACTCGATTTCAGGTCAAGATCCGGGTGGTACATGGAAAGAAAATAGCAATACTGGTGAATTAACTTTTGTGGGAGATCATTCTATAAATATTCAGCGTATTTTTAATAATCGAGGCGCTGGGAACTATTATTTTACATATACTGTAAAATCTACTAACCCAATTTGTTCAGATGAACAGACCATGATTAGGATAGCATTAGAACAAAAACTTGATTTTACTGGAGCAAAGCTTAAGGTTTCAGTCAATAATATTTGCGAAACTGAAATTCCTACTGCTACTTATGTGGCAACTATTACAAAAGGTCCAGCTGCTATACCAAGTGGAGACTATAATGTTTCATTTACTGTTTCGGGGCCAAATGGAGGGAGCGAAACTTTGCCAGCAAATTTTATTAACGGTATTTTGGTATTTCCATTGAAATCAGATTATTTCCAGCGAGTAGGCAGTTATACGGTAACTATTACAAGTTTGTACCCCGTGGGTAGCGCGCGTGCTTGCCAAAATATTATGGATAATCTTTCAGAAGTTGTATATATATATCCAATTCCAGATTTAGCAGGTGCAAAAATAACTCCTGTAATTGCCTGTCAAAACACGGCAGCAGAAGTCAAAATTACTGATGCAGTAAAAATTGTTGACGGGACTTACGATATTCTCTATAATGTTTCGGGTGCCAATAATGCATCATCGCAAACGGCAACAGCGATTTTTTCAGGAGGAAATGCAACATTTACTATTCCGGCAATTTTAAATTCTCAAAGCGGAAATGGTGCAATCAAAATTGTAAAGATTACGCATGCAGTTTCGGGTTGTACAAATTCGGCAAACATTGATGGTGAGATTACCGTAAATCCGTTACCGAACGTGACAAATCTAAGAATACAAGTACCAACGGTTTGCTTTGGATCGGCTGTAACGGCTTCGGTTTCTGGTTTAGGAACCTTAACTGATGTTACGTTGTCTTATTCGCTTTCAAACAGCAATGTTGCGCCGACACAAACAATTGTTTTGTCTCCTGTAAGTGGAAATGCGAGTTTTGTAATTCCTGCAGCTTTGCTGGCAAATACAGGTGCGACAACAATTAAAATTGAAAACGTAAAAAATAATATTACAGGTTGCGATAGTCCAGTAACTACGGTATCGGCTAATTTTTCAATAAACCCAATTCCAGCAGCTCCAGTATCTACAGATCAATCTTTTTGTAAGTCGGAAGGTGCCATTATAGGGAATTTAGCGCCGAGCGGACCGCAATTTAAATGGTACAATTCGCCAACAATGACAACACCGCTTCCTAATACGTATGTCCTTAAAGATGAAACGTTATATGTGACCGAAACAACTCTGTCTTGTACCTCTGCAGCGACGACGATTAAAGTGACTTTGAGAGATACTCCCGCTCCGGAATTAAATACAGATGGGCAAAATTTCTGTGGATTAGATGCGCCAACTCTTGCTGATTTATCAAATAATACAAATGTGCCTTCCTCTGTAGTTTGGTATGATGCGCCAAAAGGCGGAACTCTTTTGCCAGCAACAACAGCTTTAATTGATAAAAGGATATATTACGGATTTGATTTTTCGTCAAGCGAAAACTGTCTTTCTTACGACTATCTTGAGGTGACGGTATCATTAACAGATTGTCCTGATGTACCGCCAGATTTCTTTATTCCTGATGGGTTTTCTCCAAATGGGGATGGAGTAAATGATACTTTTGTAATTCCTAATATTGATTTTTTATTTCCGGATTATTATCTTCAAATTTTCAACAGATACGGAAACAGAATGTACGAAGGATTTAAAGACAAAGCAGGTTGGGATGGTACAAACTGGCAAACTGGCGGATTTGCTCATGGAATAGCGCCAAATGGAGTTTATTTTTACACACTCCAGTTTAATAAAGGCAATAAACCGCCGATACAAGGACGTCTTTATTTAAACCGATAATTCCTTTTGCACTATTTTAATATACTTCAAATGAAAAAAATAATACTCTATATAACTTTTCTCTTTTGCTTTACAATTGTTTCAGCACAACAGGATCCCGAATACACGCATTATATGTATAATATGAGTGTCGTAAATCCTGCCTACGCAACTGGAACTCCTTTGATGATGAATTTTGGCGGACTGTACAGGACACAGTGGGTTGGGGCAGTAGGAGCACCAAAAACTTTTACATTTTTTGGACATACGGCTTTGTCAGAAAAAGTTGAAGTAGGTCTTTCGTTTATTTCTGATGATATTGGCGATGGCGCAAAAAAAGAAAATAATATTTACGCGGATTTTGCTTATATATTGAATTTAGGAGGGAAAAATAAACTTTCGCTGGGTTTGAAAGCAGGAGTGTCATCAATGCAGACTAATTTTAACGGATTTAAATTTAGTGATCCCGCAACTGATTTTGCTTTTTCGGAAAATATAAATGCCACAAAACCTAATATTGGTGTTGGAGCGTATTATTTTAGAGATAATTTATATGTCGGATTTTCTGCTCCTAATTTGATAAAATCGAAATACATCGAAGAAAAATCGGGAGTCAATGCTTTTGGAGCTGAAGAAATTCACATGTTTTTTACCGGAGGATATGTTTTTCAAATTAATGATAACTTGAAATTAAAACCCGCCTTTATGTCAAGATTTGTAAAAGCGGCTCCTGTTTCTATTGATTTGACAGCAAATGTTTTGTATAACGAAAAGTTTGAGTTTGGTGCGGCGTATAGGATCGATGATTCGGTAAGTGCTTTGTTTAATTTTAATGTAACACCATCGCTAAGAGTGGGTTATGCTTACGATTATACACTTTCAAATTTAGGTCAGTTTAATTCGGGGACGCATGAAATAATGCTTCTTTTTGATTTGGATTTATTAGGAAAAGGATATGATAAATCACCTAGATTCTTTTAAAATGAAAAATATGAAAAAACTACTCGTTATTATATTCGTATTTTCAATACAATTTATAGGCGCCCAAGACAAAGATTTGGCAAGAGCCAAACGATTCTTCGATAAGACATTTTACAGCGAAGCTATTATTTTATACGAAAGATTAGCCGAAGAAAAACCTTCGCAAGAAGTGATAAAAAACTTGGCCGATTCGTATTATTTCACAAATAATTTAGTAAAAGCGCAACGTTATTACCGACTTTTATTTCAGAATTATAATAAGGATTTGAATCGAGAATATTATTTTAGATATGCGCAGACCTTAAAAGCAACAAATAGTTATGCCGATGCAAATGCATCGCTAAAGCAATATTATGCGTCATCGACTAACGGAAAAGATTCGATTTATTTTAAAAATGAGTTGAAAGAACTTGAAAATGTTTCGGCAATTGGAAATCGATTTGAGATAAAAAACCTAGGAATCAATACACCAAATTCTGAATTTGGGGCAGTTCCATACAATGGAAAATTAGTGTTTGCAGCTGTTAAATTAAAACCGGGGTTATTTGATAAAAAATTTAAATGGGACAATGAAACTTATTTGAACTTAGTTTCTGTTCCTTTGAGTGAAATAAATGCTGTAGAACCAAACATAGACTATTTTTCTCAGGAATTAAAAACTGGAATGCATGAATCAAATGCCGTTTTTACGAAAGATGGCAAAACCGTTTATTTTACGCGCAATAATTCAAAGAATAAAACCAGAAAAACAAACGATCAGAAAGTTTCGAATCTTCAAATTTTCAAGGCAGAATTAATTGATGGGAAATGGAAAAATGTTACGTCGCTTCCGTTCAATAGTTCAAATTATTCAGTCGAGCATCCTGCTCTTAGCGTTGATGAAAAAGTGTTGTATTTTGCTTCAGATATGCCCGGATCTATTGGTTCTTTTGATATTTATTCTGTAAACATCAATAAAGGTGCTTTTGATACGCCAAAGAATTTAGGTCCAATTGTTAATACAGATAAAAGAGAACAATTCCCGTTTGTTTCCGCAGACAATAAGCTTTATTTTTCTTCTGATGGACATTTGGGGTACGGATCATTGGATGTTTTTGTTTCAGAAATCAAAGTAAATGAATATTCAGAACCAGTAAATATAGGATTGCCGTTGAATTCCAATTTAGATGATTTTTCTTTTACGATTAACTCAGAAACCAAAGAAGGATATTTTGCATCAAATAGAGATGGCGGAAAAGGAAAGGATGATATTTACCAATTCAAGGAAACTAAAGATTTGATTGTTGAAGATTGCAAGCAATTTATTGCGGGAACAATTACAGATATTGATACCAATTTACCGCTTGAAAATGCAACAGTAATGCTTCAAGATTCTTCTAAAAAGACTTTAAATACGATTTCGGTTGCATCCGATGGAAAATTCAGTTTTACGGTTGCTTGTGAAAGTTCGTATACAATTGTTGCTTTCAAAGAAAAATATACCAACGAATCAAAAACGCTTGAAATTGGAAAAACCAGAAACGCAACAAGCGATGGTTCATTGGCATTAAGATCTTTAGAGGCAATTAAACTAGAAGAACAACAAATTGCCGAAAAAAGAAGAAAGCAGGAAATTCAGATAGAACAAGAGAAAAAAGAAAAAGAAGCGCTGGCGATTATTGCACTAAATGAAGCAGCAAAAAAAGCCAAAGCAGATGAGATAAAAGCGGCAGAAATCAAGAAAAAGGAAAAAGAAACTGAGATTTTAAAACAAGAAAAAGATGTTGTAAAAGATGATAAGGACCGATTAATTATTAAAACAGATCCTATTTATTTCGATTACAACATGTGGTACATTCGTAAAGAATCAAAAGTAGTTTTAGGACGAGTGGTTGCTTTAATGAACAAATACCCGGGAATGGTTATAGGAATAGGTTCACATACAGATTCACGGGGGAATGCAAAATTTAATGAAGAACTTTCTCAAAAAAGGGCAAATTCAACCAGAGAATTTATAATTCAGTCGGGAATTAACGCAAGCAGAGTTTCGGCAAAAGGCTATGGAGAATCGGTTCCGATTATAAAATGCAAAACAGACGATGCTTGTACAGAAGAAGATCATGAGCTGAACCGAAGATCTGAATTTGTAATCAAGAAATTGTAATAGTATTGTCTTAATAATATTCTGTAGAGGCTCACTGCAGTGCGTCTCATTCATGAGTTGATATTGCTCATGAAAAAATAAATTTTTAATCAAGAAGCCTTTTTTTTGGCTTCTTTTTTTTTATTTTTATATGAAATTAAAAAATTCAGTTATGAAAAAAATAGTATTGTCTTGTATGCTTTTGTCTTTTGTTGGACTTCAAAGCTGTAAAAATGAGGAAAAACAAAAAGCTGAAGCGGCAGCTAAAGCCGAAGGTGAAAAAGTTGTGAGTACAGAATGTTATAAAGCAATTTATGAAAACGATACTTTGGATCTCAAATTGAATATACTTAAAAACGGAAAAATAAGTGGGGATATGACAATGAAAGTTGAATCTTCGCCACTAAAAAAAGGTGAAATTGCTGGAGAATTTCACGGTGATACTTTGTTTGTTGATTATACTTTTGTTGATGGAACAAATAACAATGCAAAGTTCAAAAACCCAATGGCATTATTGAAGCGTGACAAACAGCTTATTTTAGGAAATGGAACAATGCAGACGACAATGGGAGTAACTTATTTGGTTAAAGATAAGCCGATTGATTTTGATCGTGTTAAATATAAATTTGAAAGTGCTGAATGCGCTGATAAAAAATAAAGATGATTTAAAAGATAACGATCTTTGTCAAAGTTTTAAACTTTGACAAAGATTTGACAATTCTCAAATAAAAAAGCCGTTTCTAATTCAAGAAACGGCTTTTGTTGTTTTAGATTTAAAAATTCTTATAAAACTTCACCTTTGATTTTTAAAGCAACTCTTCCGTCAGGATAATTGACAGCGTTGGTTTCAACAGTAATTGTTTTACGAATAGGGCCAGAAGCCATGTTGTATTTTACATCAATTTTTCCTTTTTTTCCAGGCTGTATTGCAGAGGTAGGTTTAGTAACTACAATAGAACTCACTGTTGATTCTGCGCCAATGATCATTAGCGGTGCATCTCCAGTATTAGTGAATTCAAAGGAGCGAACTCCATTATCACTTTTCGAAATTTTTCCATAATCAATAGTATTGTCCTGAGCCGAAAATTCAATTTTCGGGCCATTTTGCGCAAAACCGATTGCACTAAACAATACGATTGCAATAAAAGAGGCAACATTTTTCATTTGAAATTATTTTTAATTGTAAGTAAATATACATTCTTTTAATTAACACACAAATTAATAATTCGCTTTTTATAGTGTCTTTAATTATTTACTTTTGCTGTCAGTTATAATTACAAAAATTGAACCAGTTTTTCTGTTTAATTGTTTAATCGTTAATTCGTTTAATCGATTGACGATATGAAAAAGGAAAAATCAATTAAATAGTTAAACAAAAAACGATTAAACAGTTAAACGATTAAACAACCCTAATAAATGACAATTCCAGCACAATTTGACGCTAAAGCGATTGAGAACAAATGGTATGAGTATTGGATGAAAAACAACTATTTTCATTCAGAACCTGATCATAGAACACCGTATACAATTGTAATCCCGCCACCAAACGTCACTGGAGTCCTTCACATGGGACATATGTTGAATAATACAATTCAGGATGTTTTAATTCGTCGTGCACGTCTTAAAGGATTCAACGCTTGTTGGGTACCAGGAACAGATCACGCTTCTATTGCTACTGAAGCAAAAGTGGTAGCAAAATTAAAAGCAGAGGGAATCAATAAAAACGATTTGACCCGCGAAGAGTTCCTAAAACATGCTTGGGAATGGACAGATAAATATGGCGGAACAATCTTGGAGCAACTTAAGAAATTAGGAGCTTCATGCGATTGGGAACGCACTAAATTCACGATGGATCCAGATATGTCTGCATCTGTAATTAAATCGTTTGTAGATTTATACAACAAAGGTTTGATCTACAGAGGATACCGAATGGTAAACTGGGATCCAGAAGCAAAAACTACTCTTTCTGACGAAGAAGTAATTTACGAAGAACAGCAAGGAAAATTATTTTTCTTAAAATATAAAATTGAAGGAACTGAGGAATTTTTGACCATTGCCACAACGCGTCCAGAAACTATTTTTGGAGATACTGCAATTTGTATCAATCCGAATGATGAGCGTTTTACACATTTAAAAGGAAAAAAAGCAATCGTTCCAATCTGCGGAAGAGTTATTCCAATTATTGAAGACGAATATGTAGATGTAGAATTCGGAACAGGATGTTTGAAAGTAACGCCTGCGCACGATATGAATGATAAAACTCTTGGTGAAAAACACAATCTTGAAATCGTTGATATTTTTAATGAAGATGCTACATTAAACAGCTTCGGATTACATTATCAAGGAAAAGACCGTTTTGTGGTTCGTACTGAAATTGCAAAAGAACTGGAAGAAATTGGAGCTTTAGCAAAAACAGAAACTCACTTAAATAAAGTTGGAACTTCTGAAAGAACAAAAGCGGTAATCGAACCAAGATTATCTGACCAATGGTTCCTAAAAATGGACGATTTGGTAAAACCAGCAATCAAATCGGTTTTAGAAACGGGAGATATTAAATTGCATCCAAAACGTTTCGAAAACACGTATGCGCATTGGTTAAACAATATTCGTGATTGGAATATTTCTCGTCAATTATGGTGGGGACAACAAATTCCAGCGTATTATTATGGAGACGGAAAAGAAGATTTCGTAGTTGCTGAAAACATTGAAGACGCTTTAGCTTTAGCAAAAGAAAAAACCAACAACCAACAACTAACAGCTGACAACTTAAAACAAGATGTTGATGCCTTAGATACATGGTTCTCATCTTGGTTATGGCCAATGTCAGTTTTTGGCGGAATAATGGATCCAGAAAGTCCAGATTTTAAATATTACTATCCAACAAACGACTTGGTAACAGGCCCGGATATTTTGTTTTTCTGGGTTGCGAGAATGATTATCGCAGGTTATGAATATGCAGGTGAAAAACCATTTACAAATGTGTATTTAACAGGTTTAGTTCGTGATAAACAACGTCGTAAAATGTCTAAATCATTAGGAAACTCTCCTGATCCTTTAGACTTAATCGATAAATTTAGTGCCGACGGTGTTCGTGTAGGATTGCTTTTAAGTGCTTCTGCAGGAAACGATATTATGTTTGATGAAGAATTGTGCAGTCAAGGAAAAGCGTTTTCTAACAAAATCTGGAATGCTTTCAAATTGATTAAAGGATGGGAAGTTTCAGAAACTATTCCGCAGCCAGAATCATCAAAAGTAGCAATCGAATGGTACGAAGCTAAATTACAGCAAACTTTGGTTGATATTGAAGATAATTTTGAGAAATACAGAATTTCAGATTCATTAATGGCAATTTACAAATTGGTTTGGGATGATTTCTGTTCTTGGTTTTTAGAGATGATCAAACCGGCTTACCAACAACCAATTGACAGCGTAACTTTTGCGAAAGCAATCGAAATGTTAGAAAGTAACTTGAAATTATTACATCCTTTCATGCCTTTCTTAACTGAGGAAATTTGGCAGTTAATTGCTGAAAGAACTCCAGAAGAAGCTTTAATTGTTTCGACTTGGCCGGAATTAAAACCGTTTGATGCAAAATTAATTGCTGATTTTGAAAATTCAATTGAAGTAATTTCTGGAATTAGAACGATCAGAAAAGACAAAAATATTCCGTTTAAAGATGCAATCGAATTAAAAGGAATCAATAGCGAAAATGTTTCTACTTATTTTGATTCAATCATAACAAAATTAGGAAACGTTTCTGCTTTCGAATATGTTTCAGAAAAAGTAGACGGCGCATTGTCTTTCCGTGTAAAATCAAATGAATATTTCATTCCGATTACTGGAAACATCGATGTTGAAGCTGAAATTGCAAAACTGACAGAAGAATTAAATTACACTAAAGGATTCTTGAAATCTGTTGAAGCAAAACTTTCTAACGAGAAATTCGTAAACGGAGCTCCAGAGAAAGTTCTTAATTTAGAAAAACAAAAACAAGCTGATGCTTTAGCAAAAATTGCTACAATCGAGCAGAGTTTGGCTGGTTTGAAATAAGAAATCAAACTCAGTTTATCATACAAAACCCGACAGATTTTTGAAATTTGTCGGGTTTTTATATTTTGTAAAAATTATCTTTTATATAGAAAACGGTATCTATAAATTGAAGAATACCATTTTCGGTCAATACATTTTCGTCGTGAAGATCTTCAAGAATAATTCCTAAGTCAGGATTATAGTAGTCGTTATTTTTGGTATTTAAAAATCCGTTTACAAGCATAAACTCTTTTACGACTTCTAGATCTGTTGGTTCAGTTGCTTTAACAAAAGGCTGTTCGACAACCGCATATATAATATCTTCATTTTTGAAAAAGCCTAATAAACGGTATGCTGTATCTGGGAAAAAGAAGTTATTTAATAATAAATTATTGAAGTAATCTATCCAGGAATTGTAATAAATAGAATCATTAAGCTTGATTACATGCTTTCCGTCTTTCAAATAGACTTTTTGCTCTGCTCCTTCAGAAAGGTAATCTTCAAGATTAATATCTAGAATCCAAAGACTATTTAATTCTATAAACCTTTCTAAGGTCTCTTTTTCTTGTTTTTTGAAATGCTTGAATTCTTTAGCCATTGTACTTGAGCTTTGGCTTCTTCTAAGGTAACTGGCTGCTGCTTGGATAATTGTTCCATGCTTAACTTTGCTCTTTCCTGAAATGATAAGTTGTAATTCATGTTTCATATTGTTAAATGCAAAAATAGTGAATTTTATTAAAAAATAAAACAAAAGTAAGTTTTGTATTACTTTTTCTTCTTCAAAACCAAAAACAAAGGATAAGAAACAATTGCAATTACAACAATAATTATAAAACTTTTAGGATCGCTGTAAATAAATCCTGCCAGTAAAGCGATAGAGGCAATTATGGCAATAATAGTTGTCCAAGGATACCAAAAAGAATGATAAGGTCTTGGTAAATCTGGTTCTGAAGTTCTTAGTTTTAAAAGCGAATAATAAGCCAATCCCCAAACAATTATAGAGATAAAAGCGGCGAAAGAAAACAATACTTCAAATGAACCAATACAGATTAAAAACAAACTGAAAAAAGACGAAACCAAAAGCGCTACAATTGGTGTTCCTCCTTTGTTTACCATTGTTCCCTGTTTGATGAAAAATCCGTCACGACTTAATCCGTAAAGAATCCTTGGAGGAATCATCATAAAAGCATTCAAAATACTGATCAAAGAAAAAATAGAAATTACGGTTACTATTTTAGCGCCGTTTTCTCCGAAAAGGACTTTGGCAACATCGGCCGCGGCCAGATTTGATTTTGCTAAAGTTTCGATAGGCAAAACATGAAAAAATGCCGCATTTACTAATATATAAATTGCTACAACAAGTAAAACACCGCTGTATAAGGATTTCGGAATGTTTTTGCTCGGATCGTCATTTTCTTCAGCAAAAAAACAAACGGCATTCCAACCATTATAAGTTCCGATGATAAGTTGTAAAGATTTAAAAAAGCCAAAAACAAGTCCGATTTGAAAAAAAGTGTTATCTGTTTTGATTGGCGGGACTTCAACTCCTGAATACATAAAACAAGCCACAACTAAAGCAACAAAACAAATCACTTTTAAGAAGCTGGTAATTTGCTGAATTACGCTTCCATTTTTTACGCCGCTTAAGTGCAATAAAACAAATGCAATTAATAATGAAATCGAGATTATAGTCGAATAATTTGCTAATTCAGGAAATAAAATAATAGTATATTCACTAATTACAATGCAATAGAAAGCGGGCGGAATAGCATTAACGATATAATCATACCAGCCCGATAAAAAACCAGCATATTCACCCAAAGCTCTTTTTATATAATTGTAAGATCCACCAGCTTTTGGGAGCATTGTTGCTAATTCTGAATAGGAGTTGGCTCCTAACAAAACGTATATGCCACCAAAAAGCCACGAAGCAAGAATAAGCCAATAATTGTTTAATAATCCAGCAATCGATCCCGGCGTTCGTAAAATCCCGACTCCAATTGTACCGCCAATTAATACGGCTATGTTAAAGCTTAATCCTAGTGTTTTTTTTAATTGGTTTTGTTTGGAATCTGACATCGATTTTGGTTTTGTTGAGAGTGGAAATTTAAAACAAAAGTAAAGATAATTAGAGCACTTTTTGCTGTAAAAAATAAAAACCTCATTTATTGCTAAATGAGGTTTTTGCTGAAATTTAAACCAAAACTTTTGATGCTTTTTAGAATTAAAGAGCTGAAAAAGTTCTAACAAATTAAAATCTAATTCAAAAATTTAGAATTTGTATCGTAGACTTGTCATAACTTGACGAGGTGCGATTGGATTCACGCTATAATTTTCGTGAACGGTATAGTTTAACTCGTTTGTAATGTTTGATAATTTACATAGAAGCGAGAATTTTTTCCAAGTATATCCAACAGATGCATCAATTGTAACATAACCTTCTAATGGAATTTCTCTGTGGTAAATGCCATCAGGATATTTAACTGTATCTGTACTGATTTGGTCGTTCCATCCTCCTAAACGATCACCGATATAATTTCCAACTGCTCCAACAGATAGATTTTTGAATATACCTTCTTGTACAGTGTAAAAGAAACTTAAGTTTGCAGTGTTTGCTGGAGTTCTAACAAGACGGTCACCTTCTATAAAACTTCCGTTCAGACCAGATGTTTTAGTGTAACGCATATCATTGTAGCTGTAACCTGCAATAATACTAAGTCCTTCAATTGGTCTTGCAGTAATGTCAACTTCAACACCTTTACTTTTAGTTTCTCCACTTAAAACTTTTATGTTTGTATCTGAATTTAAGCTTCCATCAGCTTTAAATTCTGCTGTTTGAGCCAAATTGCTATTTGTGATTTGGTAAACCGTAACGTTTGTGCTTAATAATCCTTTTAAGAAATCAGTTTTAACACCCGCTTCGTATTGATCGATAATTGATGGTTCGATCGGTTTTAAATCAGCTGTAGTTCCTGTGTTTGGAGTAAACGAAGTAGAATAACTTGCAAATAAAGAAACATCTTTTCTTGGTTGGTATATTAATCCGAATTTTGGAGAAAATGCATTGTCTAATTTTTTAGGGCCAACAGTTGGTACTGCATCCTCAGGTCTAACAGTTTGTTTGCCTCCAGCATAAGTTTCTTTGTAAGTTGTAACTTCAGCTTCTTGCCATGACCAACGCAAACCTGCCAATACTTTAAACTTTTCTGTAATTGAGATCAAATCTTGGAAATATACACCAAAACGGTTCGTTTCTGTTTTTGCAATTTGAGTCGCTCTAGCGTTAGGAATATCATTTCTTTGCGTTGACGGATCAAAGTTAAAAAGATTTATAGTATCGTAATTTGCAGGGGTAAATGCATAAGTGTAAGCTGTTGCAAATGAGTTTTCCCAGTCTGTACCTGTAAATACTTGATGTTTTATTGATCCAGTATTAAAGTTTCCTTGAAGGCTTAATTGGTCTCCTAAAATTTGTTCTAAGTTTTCATTTTGAACTAAAGGTCTTGTCCAATCTCCATTTGGTTGTATCGTAGATAACTGTGCAGTAGATTTTGAAGCTCTATTGTAAGTTTGGTAAGAACTATTAAAGTTAAGCTTCCAGTTTTTATTGAAATCATGATTTAATAGTACAGATGCACTAGCAGATTTTGTATTACCATTAGACCAAATTGAACCGTAAAAAGCATTTCGAGGCAAATCAAGAATTTGCGTACCAATAATTCCGGTTCCAAAATCAGGTGTCCAATCTGCGCTTAAATAATCTCCCTGAACTGTAATTTGAGTTTTAGGACTAATTACGAAAAGCAACGATGGATTTACATAAACACGTTCGTTTTTTACGACATCTCTAAAGCTTTCAGAATTTTCATAAGAACCATTGATTCTAAATGCAATTGATTTTGTCAAACCTCCGTAAAAATCGAAAGCTGGCTTGTAATAAGAATAACTTCCAATCTGCATTGAAACTTCTCCTCCGCTTTTGAATTGAGGTGTTTTTGTCACTAAGTTTAAGATTCCTCCTGGCGCAACGTTTCCAAATAATAAGGCAGAACCACCTTTTAGAAATTCTACTTTATCTAAACCTGAAACATCTGGAATAGAACCCGCATTGTAACGGAAACCATTTTTAAACATATTGTTGGCAGACATGTCGTAACCTCTAGAGAAGAAAGACTCTTGAGCACCACCACGAGCAGAACCTACATAAACCCCATTTGCATTTTTTAAAACTTCGCTTAATCTGATCGCTTGTTGTTGTTCGATAATTTCTGAACCAATAACTTGAATAGATTGTGGATTATCCATTGGTTTCAAACCAGAACGTACAGCAGTTACTGGTTTAGGCTCTTTGCCTTTAGTAACAACTACTTCGTTTAGGATTTCTCCTTTTTTATTTTTTACGGTATCACTAACAGTTGTGGTATTTTCGGCACTTGTAAATTCTTGGCTATAAGCTCCAAAACTTATCAAAGATAAAGCAAGTAGTAAACTATGTTTCATGTGACTTATTTAGATTTAATAAAAATAATTTTTTGCAAATATAAGGTCACGTAAAGGGTTTAACAAAATTTATAGAGGTATTTTCGCTCTTAAAGTTTTATTATTATTGTCTTAAGATTTGCTTAAGATTTTGGTTTTTAGAATCTATTTTCTTATTTAGATTGAATTAAAAGAAGCTGTTTTAAAACAGAAAAAGCCCTGCTTAAAGTAAGCAAGGCTTTTTACTAAGACTAATTTAAAAATGAAGGGGTATTGTTATTTTACGGTAATCTGGTAAGTTGCCATTTTCCAGATTTCATCATATTTTTTGCCGTTATGTTCTCCAGATGATTTATCTGTGTGTGCATACTCAACCATATAATTTCCTGACCAGATAGGAGTGAATGAAAATTCTCCTTTATCATTTGTCCATAATTCTTTTTCCCAGCCATTTGGAGCAATTACTTTGATTTTTGTTTCTTTTGCTATTGCGCCATCATAAGATGCAACACCAGATACTTTTACGTCTTTTTTTGCAACGTCGGCATTTTCAGAGAAAACAGCAATTTTGTTGCTGTTTGAAGCAATGCTATTTCCGGCAGTTTTGTTTCCAACAACAACATTTGCGCTAGAATTGTAATCTAATTTCATTGTTCCGTAAACATCTTTAACTGTATGGTGCATTACAATTGTGTAAACGCCATCTTCATCTGGAGTAAAGAATGCTTGATATTTGTTATCTAAAGCTTTTGATGTAAGCTTAGTTTCTTTTTTTGATGGACTGATAACTACTAAAGAGAAATCTTTTAAATCTGAAAACCATTTGTCAGCTTTTGTAATATCATTGTCTGAGAATTCTCCAAAATAAACTGAAATTTCTTGTGCTTTTCCTTTAACTCCCGTAGCTTTTGTTTCGATCCAAAGAGCGTGAGCAAATAATTGAGGACTGACAACCAACATTAAAAATAAAAATGCAATTGTTTTTAAAGTTTTCGATTTCATAGTATTTAAGATTAAGATTAATAGTTTAGAAAATTGTGTTGTGTTTAAACTGATGTAGAAAGCATCAATTAGTCAATATTAATGGCCTTTTCGAAATTAAAGGCAAATATAAAGTTTAAAATTAGTTTTACAATTCTTATTTAGAATAAATATTAATAATAACTATAAAAGTTTATTTTTAAGATGATTTAGCCGAAGTTTTTTTCTTTTTATTATTTCGTTCCCACCAAATTAAAAAACCTGTGATAGGCAAACTGGCACATACAAGGCTGGCAAAAAAGGCTAATACTTTTCCAGGAAAGCCCAAAATGCTTCCTACATGCAAATCGTAATTTATAAATCTGAATTTTTCGCCGCCGCTTTTGTCATTGTACGTAGTGATTTTTAAGTTTTTGGCAGTATAGCGATCAAATTCCATTGATACGTCATCAAAGCGATTTTTATATCGCACGAATGCTTGAAAAGTGGCCAATGAATCATCTTCTTTTGGAATAAACAAATAATAGCTTTTAGCCTTAGGATTTGCTTTTCGGGTTGCCGTGAATATTTTGTCCGTGGCTGTATTTTTGATATATTGTGTGGTATCCGAAACTAATTTTTCTTTTTCAACTGTTTTACCTCCGTTAAAGATCCATTGAACGCCTTTGTCATAGCATTCAAAAGCCCAAACGAGTCCGGTTAGTGCGATAATTAAGGCGAAAAACATCATGTAATAACCCAGAATATTGTGTAAATCATAATTTTTGCGTTTCCACTGAGTCGTGTTTTTCCATCGAAACCAAAAACGCTGTTTTGCAGCTTGCTTATTTTTTGGCCACCAAAGTATTAGGCCAGTAATCAACGAAATGATGAAAATAATGGTTGCAGTTCCAACAATCGGGTCGCCAATTTCGCTATTCAAACAAAGCGTTTGATGCAACATTCGAACAAAAACAAAAAACTCAAAATTATACTCTTCAAGTTTTTGCACAGTTCCAGTATACGGATTTAGGTAAACATATGTATTTTGATACCGATTCCAGTACCAAACAGCATCTTTATCTAATTCTTCAAAAAACCAGACGATAGCGGTACGTTTATCATCATTAATGATTCGGGCGCCAGAAAGTTTTTGATTCGGATGAATTTTTGCATTTGCTTCTTCAGCAATTTTTATAAGTTGGCTTACAGGCAGTTTTTTTGCTTTTACCTGATCAGCATAATAATATTCGTGGACAATAGGGCGTAATTCTTCTTCAAAAACATATAAACAGCCTGTAATGCCTAGTATAACCACAATTAAGCCAGAAGACAATCCCAGCCATAAATGTATTTTTTTTATAAAATTTTTAAATGTCATGTTTGTTTATGATCCAGCAGTTAGATTTAAATTGCTCTTATTTTAAAAAGCACCTCTTGATTGAGTGGAGGTGCTTTTTTATGAATTTAAATTTAGAATTTAAGAGTCAAGCTTGCCAAAATGTTAGTTGGAGCTTGTGATGTTCCCCAAAAATCCCAGTATCTTTCATTGCTGATATTGTTGAATTTCAAACCAATTCTCCAAGAAGATTGTTCATAATAAACAGATGCATTGTAAGTTGTATAAGATGGCATATAAAAAGTATTATCTGCAGTAAAGTAATTTTTATCCACATAATTTGCGCCTGCACCAATTCCTAAGCCTTTTAATTTGTTTTGGAAAGTATAAGAAGTCCAAAAGTTGAAAACATTTTCGGGAGAACCTGTCGCTTTATTTCCTTCTATAGTTGCATCAGAAGCTTTTACGATTCTATTGTCATTATAGCCGTAACCAGCAACAATGTTGAATCCGTTGATTGGGTTAGCAATTAATTCAAAATCAAAACCTTTGCTCACTTGTTTTCCATCTTGCACTGTAAATCCAGATGCATTTAATCTTGTCGCATTATCAATTGTAATATTGTAATAACTTACAGAACCGCTTAATTTTTTGTGAAATGCTTCGGCTTTAATTCCTCCTTCGTATTGTACAGCATAAATCGGATCCAAAACTAGCTGAGTTGCATCTGGTTGTGTAACAGGTTGCATATTTTGAAAACCGTTCATATAATTTCCAAATAATGAAACTTGATCTTTCACAAGTTCGTAAACCAATCCAAGTTTTGGAGATAATGCAGTTTGATGATACCCTTCGACAGTTCCAACTTTTTCGCGGTCAAAATTGTCCAAACGCAAACTCAGCATTGCAGAAAGACGATCTGTAAAATTGATAACATCGCAGGCATAAGCACTGAAAGTTTTTTGATCAGCAACAGGAGATGTTGTCAGTACTAGGCCAGCATCAACAGCTTTTCTTCTAATGGGAGCGAAGTTTGTTGTAACATCAATATTGTCAAGAGTGAAAGTAGTTCCGCCAGAAAAAGAGCCACTAAAAAGTCTGTAATTTAAACCAACCAAGAATTTGTGTTTGATGCTTCCGGTATTAAATTTTCCGTTTAAGTTTTCCTGAATGTTGGTGTAGTTGTTGTAGATTGGCCCCCAAAGTCCAACTCTTCTTGCGACTTGAGTTGGAGAACTCCAAACCGCATAACTTTGATAACTGCGCTCTACATCTTCGCCCACAAAAGAGAAAACGGTTGTCGATTTCCAATTTTCTGAAATTTCATATTCTGCCTGAGCAAAAACTTTAGTTGCTGTTGTTTTTGCATCGTTGTCGTCATGGAACATCGATTTTCTGTAATCAATTTTCAAATCATTCGGATTTGTTATTCCTGAAGTTGTCGCGTAAGTATTGTAAGTGCGGCGTGTATTGTTTACATTATAAAGTTCGGCGTCAAAATTAAAAGTAAGTTTTTCTGATGCCTTATAAGTTAAGCTTGGGGCAAAAAGAAATGCATTGTTAAAGCCGTAATTTAAGAAGCTTTTCTCCCTGTTAACAGCCATATTGATTCGGAACAAAACAGTTTTGTCTTTATTTAATGGTGTATTTACATCTGCTGTAAGTCGGTTAAGATTGTAGCTTCCTGCTGTATAAGATATTTCGGACGCAGTTGCTTCAAAAGGTTTTTTGGTCACCAAATTCACAACTCCTCCAAATGAAGAAACAGATGAACCAAATAAAGTTCCCGATGGACCTTTCATAATTTCAATTCGCTCAACATTCCCAAGATCTACAGAAGAACGCCCAGAAGCCGTTTCCATTCCATTTCTGGCATTTACTCCAGTTGAGAATCCTCTAAAAATCACGCCAACTCCTCCAGAAGGATAACTGATTGAAACTACACCAGGCGAATTTTGAACGGCGCTTCTAATATCTACAGCAACTTGCTCCTGTAAAAGTTCTTTGTGTATCACGCTGTAAACTTGCGGGTTTTCGAGATTTTTCAGAGGCATTCTGGCAACATAATCTGTTTTTTTAGAAACGATGCTTTTTTTGCCGCTAATTACCACTTCTTGAAGTTCTTTATTTGAAACTTTAAGTTGCAGGTTTAATGTATTGGTTTCGTTTTCTGTAACCATAACCTCTTTTTCAGAAGTTTCATAGCCTGTTAAAGAAATTTGAAGTGTGTAAGTCCCTGTTTTTACTCGGTTAAATTCAAATGTACCATCATCATTGGTTGTGGTGCCATATTTTGAATTTTTTAAAATGATATTCACTCCAGCGGCAGCATCGCCATCTGAAGTTGTAATAGTTCCTTTTATTTTTCCACTGTTTTGCTGTGCAAAAATGCTTAAAAACGAAAATAAAAAACTGATTGAAAATAGAAAACGAGAAGTTTTCAGCATAGTGTAAGTCATTGAATTATTTAATTGGTTTGTAATTAATTTTATTTAGAATAAATAAAAACAGTACAAATGTAGAAATTAAAATAATTTTAACAATTTTTATTTTTATCAATTGTTGATGAAATTGTTAAATGTTGGTTTTGTGGGTAATTAAAGGGAATTCTTATTCAAAGTTGTAGTTAGATAAAATTTAAAAGCCTTAATTTTGCAGTCAGAAAATTGATTTCATGATTTTACCTTTCTTAAAAAAGTATCAAAACACACCCAAAGGATATCGAATAGCAAACACTGTATTTTTTTTCCTTTCTGGAATTGGCTATTCTTCTTGGGTTTCCAGAATTCCGCACATACAAGCCCAATTGCATTTGTCTGAAGCACAATTTGGAGCAGTATTATTTGCCTTTCCGATTGGATTGATGCTTACAATGCCATTTACAGGAAAATTATTGAACAAATACAGCAGCCGCTACATTATGCTTTTAGGCGCAATTATGTTTAATATTGTACTTGCATTGCCTGGTTTGGTGGCTTTTGTATGGCAGTTGGTTCTTGTGCTTTTGATTTTTGGGGCATCCCGAAATATTTTCAATTTGTCGATTAATGCACAATCGCTCGAAGTGCAAAAATTATATCCAAAATCGATTATAACACGTTTTCATGCCGTTTGGAGTATTGCCATTTTTACAGGCGCTGGATTGGGCTATGTAATGGTAACGCAACATATTTCGCCTGCACATCATTTGTTGGGTGTAAGTGTTTTTATGATGGCGCTTACGGCTTGTTTTTATCCTATGAGTATTCATAATGAACCAGTTCCAGTTAAAAAGAAATTCTTTTCAATGCCCGAAAAAAACTTAGTCAAATTTGCTTTGATTTGTTTCGTTTCAATGGCTTGCGAAAATACCATGTATGATTGGAGCGGAATTTATTTCGAAAATATACTAAAAGCGTCGCCAAAATTAACCAGCGCCGCGTTTGTGTTTTTTGCTACAGCTGTAACTTTAGGACGCATTTTTGGTGATTATGGTGTAATGAAATTTGGAACTAAAAAAATCTTGCTTTATAGCGGAATCTTAATTACAGTAGGTTTCGGAATTTGTTTTATCCTGCCTTATGTTTATCCAACTATTTTTGGTTATATGTTGATTGGATTTGGCGTTTCTTGTGTGGTTCCATTGGTATTTAGCATTGCCGGAAGATCATCAAATTTAAGCAGTGGTTCGGCGTTGACTTCGATTTCTACAATTGGTTATTTGGGGTTTTTATTGGTTCCGCCAATGGTTGGTTTTATTTCTGAATATTTAAGTATGAAATGGGCGTTTCTAGTAATGGCGCTTTTAGGTATTCTGATGATTTTCATGGTCAATAAAATCGGGGAGAATGAGTAGTTTTTTTTAGCTTCTAAGATGCTGAGGTTTTTAGAAACTGAGTTTTATTATTTTTCATTCTCGATTGTAGTTTCAGTATGATATTCAAAAATGTAGCTAAAAATTATCAGAATTGGTAAAGCAAGCCAAGCTGTAAAAACCAATTCAATTCCGTTTTGACCACCCGAACCATAACATAAAATATCTGCAGTTGTAAAAAATATACTAAGTGCAGTTTGAATAAAAAAGTATTCAAAAAAATTGAAGAAAATCAGATATGTTCTCAGTTTTTCCGAAGTTTCTGTTTCTTTACTCCTAAGTTTTTTAAGCATTAAAACAGGAAGCGAAATCATTCCAATCCAAGAAAGTGCCCAAAATGTTTTCCAAATTAAGGTGCATTCCATTCCTAGTTTTTGTAGAATGAACTGACCACAAACTAAAAGAATAACAGTAAATCCTGGAATAATGACACCTATGAGACAAAAAATCATCGTAGCTCTAATATAATTGTATTTATATTTCAAATTATATCAATTGATTGTGTTCTTTAATTCTTTATTTATGATTATATAATTGAAAAAATTACTTCTTAGCTGTTTCAATCACTTTTGGTGATGCATCTGAATTTTGTCCTGTTGTTTTAAAAACCGATTTGATTGTCGCTAAATCAGTACTTATTTTATACACTTCACCAGATTCATCTGCAAAATAAATAGCATTTTCAATCAGTACAGGACTTGATTTTATTTTTTCTTTTGCTGGAAATTTCTTGATTAGTTTTCCTGTAGCTTTATCTAAAACGTAAAGGTTTTTATCATCACTTCCAAAGATGATTTTATTGCCACTTACAAGCGATTCTGTGCGAATACTAGCATTGGCTTTAAATTTCCATTTTGTGGCCATGGTTGTTTTGTCAAGACAATAAAAGAAGCCTCCGTCATTGCCAAAGAAAATAAAATTTCCATCAATTGCTGGAGTTGAGGAAACCCATTCATTTGTAGTTGCTTTTGCAACAATTTTCTTTTCGTCTAAACTGAATTTGTAAAAATTCATATCGTTGCTGCCCAAAAAAAGATTGTTTTGATCCACTATTATTCTTCCAAAAATACCCGCAGAAGCGCATTGATAAGATTCGACTAAAGATCCTTGCAAACTCAGTTTATATATTTTTCCTTTTGTATCACCAATAAAAATCGAATTATCCTTAAATGAAACAGGAGAACTGATTGGCGCATCAGCATAGAATTTACCAAGAGTTGAACCATCTCGAGGATCAAGAATAAATAAACTGGATGCCGATGTAACATAAAGATTGTTATCTATCAGCGTTGGTTTGTTGGCTATAGGGCTGTAGGTGCCAAGGTTTATTTTCCAGATTTGTTTTCCATCAGCTCCAATGCAATAAATCATCGCATTAGCATCACCAATGAAAATCTTGTTTTCTTTAATTTCTGCTTGACTATATATTTCATTTTCAGCATTAAAAATCCAATTTGTATTTTTTGTATCGCTATTCAGGGAGTATAAATTTTTATTTAAGCTCCCAAATATTAAATTTTTGTTTTGAAAATTTATTTTAGCAATAATGCTTTGTGCTTGCAAGTTGGTTAATGTTGCAAAAAAGCTTACAAATAGTAGGATTTTTATTTTCATATCATGGCTTATTAGAAAATGTTATTTTTTAGTCATCACAAATTTTTCAGAACTTGGTTTACCATTTAAATTTCCCGAAATCTCAGCAGTCAAAGTATTGTTTGGACCCTTTGTATAAGTGATTTTTTGGGGATAATCATGTTTCGGATTTTCGAAAACTAATTTTTGATCCGTTTCAGAAGTCGAAGGGAAGAAAACGGGTTTGTCTTCATTCTGACCTCTTACAGTTGCTTTATAGGTCAATGTTTCACCCAATTGAGCCAAAATAATAGTTTCAAAATGCAGCGTGTCTTTTCCTTTAATAAAATAAGATGAAGCGCTAAAAGTACTGTCATTAAGTTTTTGCCAGTTTTCGGATAAAATGCCTTCATCAGAAGTATTTTCCCAATTTCCAATCAACCAATCGGCTTTTTTGATTTTGTCTTTTTCAATCGTTTCTTTTTTCTGGCAAGAAACAAAAGCTATAATTAGGGCGATAAGGGTAATTTTCTGAAACATATTTTTCCGTTTTGATTTTGTATTGAAGTACTAAAATAAGAAAAAAATGTTTGCTACGAATAATACCGATTTTTAGAGATTGATTTGAAAATAAGAATAATTTATGTCTCTCGCAGATTTGGCAGATTAAGCAGATTAAAATTTATTAATAGGTACTAAAAATCTTTTTAAATCTGTGCGAAATAACTTAAAAGCTTTCACTCAAAATAGAGTAAACTAACTCTTTAGTAGGTTTTTGATCTTTTAGTTTCGCTCTAACTTCGTCGAAAGTCACTTTGAAATCGCAACCCGATTTATATTCGGCGCAACCATACGCAGTTTTGCCTTTTAGGATGGTTCCTTTTTTGCATTTTGGACAAGTCAAAGAGTCTGAACTTTCTTTAGTTTCTGCTTTTTTCTCGGTTTTCTTTGGCTCTAATTTCAGTTTGTAGTTTTCTTCAAAACGAATTAGACCTTCAACCGTTCCAGAATCAGTTTTAAAACCTTTTATGTTTACGGTTGAACCTTTCTGAACCAATCTTAAATATTGAGCTTCAGTGATTTTTTTGTCATGAAAAACAAAAGGCAACACAAAATCACAACCCGATTTGTATTCACTGCATCCAAAAGCCGATTTTCCTTTAATCAGATTTCCTTTTTGGCATTTAGGACAAGTTTCGGCTGTAATTCCAGAAGTCTTCTTTTTCTCCTTTTCTGTTTTTGCGACAGGTTTTTGAATTGTTGCGGCATGCGAAATATTGGCGTGCTTGGTTTCGCTTCGAACTTCATAAACCAAAGCTTCAACCATTCTTTTCATGTTTCGGATAAAGGCAGCAGCGGTGAAAGTTCCTTTTTCGATATCTTTCAATTGTTTTTCCCAAGTTCCCGTAAGTTCAGCCGATTTTACTAATTCATTTTGAATCGTATCAATCAATTGAATTCCAGTTAAAGTAGGCAAAACCTGTTTTTTATTTCGGACAATATATTGACGTTTAAAAAGCGTTTCAATAATATTCGCACGCGTTGACGGACGCCCGATTCCGTTTTCTTTCATCAATTCACGCAAATCTTCGTCATCAACCTGTTTTCCAGCAGTTTCCATGGCGCGCAATAAAGTTGCTTCCGTAAATTGATTTGGCGGTTTGGTTTCTTTTTGAAGAAACGAAGGCTCATGCGGCCCTTTTTCGCCCACAACAAAACTCGGCAATAAATCTGGTTCTTTTTCTTTCGCATTTGGATCTTCAAAAACAACGCGGAAACCTTTTTTCAGGATTTCTTTTCCTGTTGCCTTAAACATTACTTCGGCTGCTTTTCCTATTACGGTGGTGTTGGCAACTAGACAATCATCATAAAAAACGGCAATAAAACGTTTTGTAATTATATCATAAACCTGCTGTTGATTGTATGGCAGATTATTTTGAATTCCGGTTGGAATAATTGCATGGTGATCGGTTACTTTTTTATCGTTGAAAACCTTTGGCGATTTCTTGATTTTTTTCTCTAAAATGGGCTGAGTCAATTCGGCATAATTCGTTAATTTTTGCAGAATTCCTGGCACTTTCGGATAAATATCTCCTGGCAAAAAAGTCGTATCAACTCTCGGATAAGTGATTACTTTTTGCTCATACAAAGTTTGTGCGATTTTCAGTGTTTCTTCTGCAGAAAATCCAAATTTTTGGTTGCAATAAACTTGCAATCCTGTTAAATCAAAAAGCTTCGGGGCATACTCGTTTCCGTTTTTTTTGTCAACAGAAACAATTTCGAAATCACTTTCTTTTACTTTTTCGGCTAGAATTTCTCCGTCTTCTTTGTTTAAAAAACGACCTTCTTCATAACTGAAAAGTGTTTCTCTATACAAGGTCTGCAATTCCCAATACGGTTGTGGTTTGAAGTTTTCAATTTCTCTAAAACGATCTACAACCATCGCCAGTGTTGGCGTCTGTACACGCCCGATAGACAAAACTTGTTTGTAACCGCCATGTTTTACGGTATACAAACGCGTTGCATTCATGCCTAAAAGCCAATCTCCAATCGCTCGAGAAAAACCGGCGTAAAATAAATTATCGTAATTTGAAGAGGGTTTTAAGTTTTCAAAACCTTCTTTGATCGCTTCTGTTGTCAAAGATGAAATCCATAAACGCTGAATTTCGCCTTTGTAATGCGCTTCGTTCATTACCCAGCGCTGAATTAATTCTCCTTCCTGTCCAGCATCCCCACAGTTTATGACCACTTCGGCTTTGTCGAAAAGACTTTTAATGATTTTGAATTGTTTTTGGATTCCCGAATTCTGAACGACTTTAGTCTCAAACTTTTCAGGAAGCATTGGCAAGTTATTTAAATCCCAGCTTTTCCAGTGCGGTTTGTAATCGTTGGGTTCTTTCAAGGTGCACAAATGCCCAAATGTGTAGGTCACTGCATAACCGTTGCCTTCGTAATAGCCATCGTGCTTGGTATTGGCACCCAAAACGGATGCAATTTCACGTGCGACACTTGGTTTCTCAGCAATACAGACCTTCATTTTTTCATTTCTTATTGGAGAGCGAAATTAGGGAATTTTTTTGGAAAGGGGCAAAGGTTCTAAGATACTAAGATTCTAAGCTTTTCTTTTGTATTGAAAAAAATGAATGCTCAGTTTTCTTGTTTTTTTATATAATTATTTAAACGATCTAAAAATTATTTCTGAATTTCGATCAATTCTCCATCGACATAAATATCTTTCTGAATAAATTTTCCTTTATCATCGTACCATTTCCAAACTCCCTCTTGCTTGTCATTTTTATAACTTCCTTCGACTTGAAGATTTCCATTATCATGATATTTAAATGCTTTTCCATTTTTCTTTCCTGAAATATAGTTTAGATCTGCTTGTAATTTGCCATTAGGATACCATTGTTTGCCATTTCCATCAATATTTCCGTCTTTTAGAAATTGGATGTTTTTTTTGTAGCCGTTATCATACCATCTTTCACTAAGCCCTTCGGGTTTGTCATTTTTCCAACTTGTTCGCTGTTCCAGTTTTCCATTTTCATAGTAGCTTTCAAATACGCCATTTTGCATTCCATTACTCCAATAAGAGATTTCTTTAACTAGACCATTTTCAAACCAATGTTTATTTTCTCCTTCTATTTTACCTTTGACATAGTTAGTGCTTGCAGACATTTGTCCGTCTTCAAAATACCATATTTTTTTGCCTGTTCCATCTTTAAGATCGTTCATCCATTCGATATTGCCATTGTTGTAATATCTAGTCCACTGATCTTTCATTTTATGATTTTTCACAATGCCTTTTTCAAAAACTTTCCCGTTTTGAAAATAGGAAACATAAAGTCCTTCATTTACATAATATTGAATGAATTTACCAGACTTGACGAGCGCATAATGAATGAGTTTTTCATTTTGATCGTACCAATAAATTGTATCGATATTTTTACCGTTTTTTAATTTTCCTTTTTCATAAATTGTGCCTTTGGAATAAAATGAAGTGTATTTTCCATCTTTCACTGTAGTTTGATCTTTCACAGGAATCCAAGACGCTTCACCAGTCTTAGAATCTACCCAATAAACCCAGTTTTCATTTCTTTTATTTGCATCATTTATGTCGGCGTTATTACAACTATAAATTAGAATTGAGAGTAATAGTAAAAGTTTTTGTTTCATAAAAAAATATGAGAAATTAAAAAGAAGATTTTTTAATATGCCACACAAAGATTGATTTTTTAGTTATCAAATAAAAAAGCACAGAAAAATATTTTCCTGCTTTAATAGATTCTAACTGTTGCTTTTTTTCTTTTCAATAAGCTGCGTTGGCGAATGTCCGAACATTTTTTTGAATGCAAACGAAAAATGAGAAAAATTCTCAAAGCCCAAATCGAGATAAATGTCAGATGGTCTCTGTTTTTTTTTATCAATTAGATGATACGCTTCTTCGAGTCGTTTTTGAACCAGCCAGTGACTAGGAGTGGCATTAAATGTTTTTTCGAAATCTCTTTTGAAAGCCGATAAACTGCGTCCTGTTAGATACGCAAAACGTTCTATGCTTACATTGAATTTGAAATTTCGAATCATAAAAGCTTCTAGATCTATTTTTTCGGGATTGCTAAAATCAAATAAAATATTGGCCAGTTCTGGATTCGCTTTTAATAATACAAGTAGTAACTCACTGCGTTTTACATTTAAAAACTGCTCGTCAATTGTGCCTTTTTCATTGAAGTATGGAGTAAGCGACTGAATAAAGTTTTTAGTTAATTCATTTTTGCTTAAAGCTATAATACCATTTGCAGGTTTTTCGTTTTCGACTTTGAATTGATATTTTTCATTAAATTCTCTTAAAAAATCCTGTTCAAACAAAACGTAGATTTTTTTAAATTCGCCATTATCAGGTTGTTTAGTATATTTTGTCAAATGATTTCTTCTGGCAATACCAAAATCTCCGGGTTTAATTTTATATTCCTTGTTTCCGTCATAAGCTAGCATTGAACCCGAAATAAGATACATAAAACAATGTTCAGGAACGAATTGCTCGTTATTAAGTGAAGGATTCACATAGCAGGCAGATATAGCAGTTTCTTTCATCTTCTGGAATTTTATTGTTTTGCCAATTGACTAATATCATCTACTTCCAAAATTTGTTTTGGATATCCTTTCAATACTGCATTGATCATTGCACGACCTACTTGTTGAAGTGTCAATGTCTTTTGAGGAAAAAATGGAGCAATTATTGGTGCCAGGATTTTGTAAACCCTTTTGACGTTAACTTGTCCTTTAGTTGCTTTCATTATTGCAGGGCGAAAATTATATTGATTTTTGCCATATAATTTCATAAGTGCATTTTCTGTTTTTCCTTTTACTCTTGCCCACATAACCTTTCCTATTTCAGAACTATCTGTTCTGTTTCCGGAAACAAAATTGAAAACGGTAGCAGGATTCAACTGGAATAGTTGCTTTGCAAAAGAAAGTGTAGTATCATAAGTAATGCGGGTAAACTCTTCTTCTTTTATGCCAATTGAACTAATACCAGCACAGTAAAAACAGGCATCATAGCCTTTTAATTGTTCTGAGAAATTTTCTAATTGCAAAAAGTTAGGAATAAGAAGTTCTTTTAATTTAGGATGATCGAGATTGTAATGCTTGCGATTTACGATCAAAACCTCTGTTACATTTTTGTTGGCTAAACACTCGAATAAAACACCTTCACCAACCATTCCTGTAGCTCCTGTTATGATTACTTTCATCTTTTTATTTTTTGATTAGACCTAATTTCAATAAACTTTCAGCTGTTGCCAAGATCGCTTCTTCATTTGAACGAGGAGACCAATTTAGTGTTTTTTTTGCTTTTTCTCCGCTTGCCTGCATGTATTGGCCAAGTAAAGTTACCAGCATTTTCAACGAAGGTTTTTTCAAAGCGCTTGCTTTTAAAACCCAATTAGGCAGCTCTTTTGTTGGAACTTTTTCAGCATTGGTGCCTAATTTATTTTTTAAAATTTTGGCAACATCAAGCATTGATAAAACATCTCCTGTAGTGGCTAAGAATCGTTCCCCTTTTGCTTTAGGATGTGTCATAGCGAGCAAATGTAAATCAGCAACGTCGCGCACATCAACATAGCAAGAACTGATTTTTGGACAAGCTTTGATATCACCGTCCAGCATTTGTTTGATCATTTGATGCGAATGCGAATAATCTGGCCCCAATAATGGTCCCATGACACCAACCGGATTTACTGCTGAAAGTTCAAGATCACCGCCTTCATTTTTTATAAATTCCCAAGCAGTTTGTTCTGCAATGGTTTTAGATTTTTGATAAGCATGAATATTACTGTCAATGTTTGTCCAGTCTTCTTCGGTATATGGGGTTTTGCGGTTTTTGTGCCCCATGCCGACAGCGCCGAAGGCAGAAGTTAGAACCACTCGTTTTACATTGGCATTTCTAGAAGCTTTCAGGACTCTTAAAACACCGTCTTTGGCGGGATTAATTAATTCGTCTTCATGAGTAAATTGAATCACCGGAGTAGGAGAGGCAACATGCAAGACAAATTCGCAACCGTGAACTGCTTCATCCCAATTTTTGTCGTTAGAGAGATCGGCTTCAATGAACGAAAGATTATCAAACATATTGATGCCACCAACTCTAAGCATTTGTTTTACTTCATCTTGCCTGTTTAACGAACGAAGGGTTGTTTTTACTGAATAACCTTCTTCAAGTAATTTTAAAATACAATGAACGGCTATAAAACCTGAACCGCCTGTAACCAAAACCGTTTTGCTTTTTTCTGAATTTGTCATTTTTTTAATTTTAATATTGCAAAGTTCAGTGTAAAAGTGACAAACTTGTTTTGTTATAAAGTCCAAACTTTATGTGTTTAAAAGTCCAGTTTTTAAATTGTCTTTTATTAGAAAATGTTTTATCGGTTTTTTGTATTTAATTATTAATCATCGGATTTAAATTTTCGTCTTTATTACGCAAATCCAATCCACCTTCATAAACCGATTTCAGATTGGTTAAATAAAAATGCCAACCGTTTGAACAGCCAAGTCTGATGTATTGTTTTGAATAATCATCTGTTGGAATATTATGATGACGGAGTTCCACTATCGTATAACTATTGGTTTCGCTCAATTTTATATCAACGAGACAATTTCCCTCAAATGTAAACTGCAAATAATCTTTTCCGTTTGCAGTAGTTATTTTTCCCAACATTGAATCTTTGTACAAATGCCAAAGCCACTCATAAGTAAAGCCTTCTGAAACATTTTGGTCTTTATCAATTGGTTTCTGATTATCATTAAAAAAAGAAACTTTTTCCAGAAACCATTTTTCTAGTTCATCTGCAATTGTCCAAGCATTGTAAATGTCACTTATTTTAGCTTTAATTGCTATTGTCTTTGTAAAGGATGTCCAGTCGAAGTTTTCCATGATTAAACTTTTTAGATTTTTTTAAGCTTATTCCGCAATTTTCAAATTTAGTTTTAGCTCTTTTATTGTTGTTTTTTTATCTCTGCTTATAATCGTAATTCCGTCCGAAAGCAAATCAGGATTTATAACCTTCATTTCATTTGTAAAAACGTTTTCAATAATTCGTTCATCAAGAACGGCATATTCTGCACCGTTTTTTTTAATTAGCTTCATTCCAGTAATGCCATAAGTATAAAATACTGATTTCCCATCTGTAAGATAGTTGGAGTTTTCAATTTGTCTTAAATTTTTCAAATCTAATTTTGAAGTTTCTACGGGACGATCATCAAAATAGAGCACATCTTTATATTGAATAAATTGATTTTTATAGATTTTTAGATGCTTATCATCAAAAGCTGTAGTAGTTTTTGTTTCAGAATGATAGAATAATGGTTTGCCGATTTTTGTTTTCTTTTTATTTGACAAAATGTAATTCTCGTTATTGATTACAGCAACTAAATCAAGTGATTCTTTAGGACCTCTTTTATTAAAAACAACTGAATTCTTTTCTTGTACAAAATACAGTGATCGAGGATATATTTTTTGCAGATTGCTTCCCGAAAACAGAGAAGGATATAAAAAGCCATAACTTCCTTTTTCATTTCGATCACCATGAGCATATCCATAATTTGAATTACTATACATGGTTTTGCCATCAGTAATTATTGATTGGCTATCATAAAAGGTAATTTCAATTAATTTTTTAATATCAATATCCAGCTTTGTTACTTCCTTGTCATCTATTGCAAAAACTTGATTGTTAAAAATGAAGTAGTTTTTTGAAATAATAGGAACTACGTTTTTTGCATCAATTATCTTTTCTGATTTGTAGCTATAATCTCTTTCATTATTTTTTTCATTTTTCTTGGCGTGTGCACCAAAAAAATAAAGACCGTTTTTGTCTGAATAATAATTTCCGGCTAAATGTTTTATCGAGTTTTCATCGATATTTATTTGCACAGGATTAAGTTTGAATGTTTCTATATCCAGAAAAAAGAGTTCTCCGCTTGCTGATTTATAAATAAAATCATTTACAGGTTTGTAGTCTGCAATATGAATTTGCGCTGATTGTACACGATAAGAAATGCGGTAAATATAATTGTCGTCTCTGCAGATAGTCCAAATATCATTGCTGAAAATCAACTTTAGTTTATCTAAGTTAAAGGGAAAAGGAAAATACTCTTTGAATAAAATGCTGTTTCCAAGTATCAATAAAGTGGTTTTTTCGTAATCGATTTTTGGGTCTTTGCTATACCTATAACCATCCCAAGTTTCTCCGCCAACCATTTCATAGGTTCGTACTTCCTTCAATTTTGGAATAAGCATATAATCTCCAATAATGAAATGCTTTATTGTATCTTCAGGATTGTTTTTAACAATGTCATCCTGTTTTTCATGCCCTTTGCAGGAAGTGAAAAAGAGTAATAAAGCAAGAAATGGTGCGAGTTTGTTTGGGTTCATTTGTAGGTTGTATAAATCGTGCGATTTGTTCTATTCGTAAATATAAAAAAAGCCACATAATTTTGTAGCTTTTGTTGTGATAATTTATGATGTGTTTTGCGCTTGCAGGCAAGGATAGCAAATTTGCGCTATCTGAGCTAAAACTTTACTGATCTACAATAGAAACAAGATAATCATCAGAAGCCGTAATTAATATATTATAGCTCGTTCTGGTAATATCATTCTCATTTTTTGAAGAAACAGTAATTTCTATTGTAAGTCCCTTGCCGAGATATAATTTGACAATTGAATCGTTTTGAACTTTAGATACCACAAAATCATACCCTAAAATTTTGAGTCTGTTTAAATAGGAATTGTATTTTTCTTGGTTTGAAAACTGTAGGTTCAACCTATTTGCTTTGCCCGTACCTGAATAGGCATAAGTCAAAAAACTTTCGGCACGATCGCTTTCATTGCTTTTATTGAAAGTAAATGTTGCGGTTCCCATTTCATTATATTGAGGTGCATTTGCCGAAAGAAATGTCCAGTTTTTTGGGGTCACAAATTCTTCAACTTCTGCTACATCACTTTTTCTCAAATCAATTAATTCGTCTATGGTCAGGTTTTGGCAATAAAAATTATTGGCGTACGAGAGCAACAGTACTAAAAAAATAAACTTTCTCATTTTCGTAGATTTAATTGTTTACATAAAAAAATTCAAAAAAGGGGCCAGCCTATTTTTTTCTGACAGAAGCACACAAAGAGTTGCAAACAGAAAATAATCAGAATACTATGAAAATAGTTTTCTGAGGTTCATAATTTTAGATTTGAGGATGATTTTTTTAATCCAGCAGGTAAGTTGTCAAGTTTGGGAGAGTGTAACTTGAAAGCATAAAGTTATTGATTTTTACTGATATAACTTGTAAGGTATTGAAAATAAATGTGTTTTTGTTGTTTTGTTTATCTGTAAGAAAAAGTATATATTTGTTGGGTGTAAAAATGATTTACAATAATGGAAACTGCAAATTTATACTTAGTAAACAGCTGTTTGATGTGCTTGATGTGCACCTTATTGTATTTGCATGACGACAAATTCTTAAAAAACTCAAAAGAGTTTATTTCTTTTGCCCTGTCGCAACTCTAGACAGGGGAAATCTTTTACGATTTAAATTAAGTATCAATCTTCATTTTTTATTCAGAATAGGATATCATTGAATGAATCGCTTTTGTGCGGCATTCAATGAAGAGTTGTGTCGTAGGTCTCGATGAAATGAAGCAAACAAGAAAGTCATGTCACAAAATATAATATTAACAACAGGAACATACGATTTAATTAAAGACCATATAAGAAGAAAAAAAGTAACGGTAGAAGAAGAAGAATTGTTATTAAACCAATTAAAAAAAGCTTCTCAGGTATTGCGAAAAGACTTGCCTCATGATATTGTTTCAATAAATAGAAGAGTTACTTACAAAGATCATAACAAGAATGAAGAAAAAACAATTCTTCTTGTGGGACCAGAAAAAGCAAAAGCAAGCAAAAATAAGATTTCGGTTCTTTCAGATGAAGGTATTGCTATGGTAGGATGCAAAGAAGGTAATATTATCGATTGGCCTACTAAAAAAGGGAATCTGAAACTTGAAATTTTAAAAGTAGAAGTCGAGGCTTAGTACGTTTCGTTTTCGGTTTAAGTTAAAATAAAACATCCCAATAAGAACTTGCTTTTTGGGATGTTTTTTTGCAGATAAAATTTGCATTTCCAGACAGGATATTTCAATTCGTTTACGATTTGGTTTTCATAGCTCTTATTAGCTTCTCATTGCGTTTATCAGCTCTTGCGTTTTGCAAAGAAATAACAGCCCAAATTGCCGCGGGAATCCAGCCAATTAAAGTGATTTGCAAGATCAAACAAATAATAGAAGTTAATATTCGTCCTCTCAAAAAGAAAGAAGCAAACGGAAAGAAAATTGCAATTAGTGTCATAATCTTGATTTATATAAGTTGTTTTCAAGTCTCGCAACGTTGCAGACTAAATTAAACTCTATTTTTGGATTTGGCAAAATTATTTAAAATTGGCATCATTTTATTTATAGGTTAATTCTTTCAATAAGAGTAAAATTATGTAAATGATTCCAGAAATTGTAAAACATTTCTTTAAAACTTTGGGCATAATTTAGCAGTATAAATTTTAAAGAAATCAAACATGAAAACTAAAAGAATATTATTCGGGATATTATTAAGTATTGGAGTATTTGCAACATCGTGCAGCAGTGACGATAACGAAGGAGAAACAATAATTCCGATACAAGGGAAATACAATCTAAGCCAACAAGGTACGATTATAGATGGAAAAGAGGTATTGACTGATGCACCGCAAAACGCAGCGGGCTGTAATAGAGATTATTTAGATTTAAGATTGAGCAATACTGCAGTTATTGGTGATTATAGCGGTTCTAACTGTAGCTTGGTAGAAACTACAGGCGTTTACGCGAGATCGCATAATGATTTGACTATTACGGTTGGTAATGTAAGTTCAACAAGCGATATCATGAATCTTACCAACAAAGAGTTGAAATTAAAGGATAAAACTACTGGTGTAATTACGGTTTATACAAGATAATACGAACCCACAAAGATTGCTTTGTGATTACTGTAAAAGAACAAAAGCTACAAGTTTACTTGTAGCTTTTCTTTTTATGATTTGTTTTGTGTCTTATAGTTGTGGGCACGGATTGCAAATCAGCACTATCGGGAAACATATTCTTTGACATTGTTTCGCAATCCTGAAAGTTTTTGGGATTGTAAAATTTTTGATCCAGAACTCTGTGAAAGTTGAACAAACTTCTCTTTTAATCTGAATTTAAAAGATAGTATTGTATCCAAGTAGATTTCCGATTGAGAGACCAGTAAAAATTAAACCAGCAATGGTTAGCATAATTAGACCAAAGCCGTTGGAATTATCTTTTAAAATGAATTTTTCAGGACTCTTTGAATGGTAAATTATTTTACGGTTTTATTTATATTTTCTCTGTGAGATCGAAATTGGTCTAAATTTGATGAGGTATAAAAAAAAGGTTTTCCTGTAATTTTTTTTTCTTCAGCAATTTGAAACTCAATAATTGGTGTTTTATACTTTTCTTCGCCTGATTCATAAGATACAATTTCTCCTCTAATTTCTATGCCGTTTTTACTAATATCATTCAAGTATAAAACAGTGTAAACAACATAAATTAAAAAAACCGTTCCCAGCATTAAAAAGCAAATCACAGGTTTATAAAACATAAAGAAAACAAAAATCACAGCATATAGTATTTGATAATTTTTATTAAAATTCATTGAGTCAGAATGTTTTATTTTGAATTGATTTTTTTTTTAATATGAGAAACTTTCACATCGAACAATCCTAAAAGCTGTCCAGATGTTATTAAGAACACTTCTTGAAATTTTATTTTGCAATATTACTATTAAAGTTGTTTTTTACAATCATTTGTGAATGCGATTACCAATGCAATTCCACAAAAAAGCAAGCATACAAATGCACGTACAATTTCGTTTCCGCTACCTGCTGACGGATTTGCAATGGCATCCGGAATATGAAAGAATAGGAAAAACAGCAAAAGTGTCAAGGCTAAAAGAAGCGAAATAGGTTTTAAAAGTATTTTGAAAATAATAGATATTCCAGAAACGACAAGAGCTACGCCAAAAAAATACGTCCAAAACATAGGTGCTGGCAACCATTTTGGAACCATGGTAGCGATAAAGTTGGCAAAAGCAAAATGACTCAAGCCAAATATGATGATCAAAATGGAATAAAAAACACACCCACACGGAATAAGTTTTTCTAATACTGAGGTGAAATTCTTTTCGTCTCCAGCAGAATTATTTTCTGTAAATGAGCCAGCCATTACAAACGCTCCACCGCTATAAGTTAAGGCTTCGATAGCATTTATCCAAACCTGAAAATCTGGAGTTTTTTCTGCGCTGAGCATTATCATATAAGGCAAATGAGAAACGAGGACCGAAATAAGAAAACCAAAACCCAAATAAAGACAAACTTTTTTGGTGTCAATGAATTTAATTTTAAATACTCCAGAAATGATAATTCCTGCCAATATCAAAATGATTCCGACAAGAATAGGGAAAATGCTATTTTGATGCGCCCAAGCAGGAAATGGTGCTAAAATTTCGGATCGAAAATCTTTGAGAATAAGTTGATGAATCCCTAAAGCAACAACGCCGATACTAAAAAAAATACGGCCAATTTTAATAAGTTCTTTCATTAGTGGTTTGGTTAGAAAAAATTATTAATGATTAGATTTTGGCAATGATCAAATATATAAATTAATTTTTAAGATGTTGATTTAGTGTTTGTTTCGTTTTTATGATAAAAAATATTTGTTGTGAAAAATCTTTTTTGAAGCTACGCAAACGTCTCTGACTTTGCGCTAATTTATAAAATGATTTGTTTAAAATAGAAATTTATCAAAGTCTGTTACTGCGCTATCGGGTTGGACTTCTCACAGCAATGACTTTGCAGTTAAGTTATATTTTTCATCTTCCCAAATTCTTCAATTGTTTTAAAATTCAAAGCTGAGTGTATTCTTTCCTTGTTATACCAATTTTCTATGAATTCGAAAATTTCGATTTCCATCTGTTCTTTTCCAAGAAGTTTATTTCTATATACCATCTCAGTTTTTAATCGACTGAAAAAACTTTCAGCAATAGAATTATCCCAGAAATTTCCTTTACGACTCATACTTCTAGTAACTAATTTATTAGAATCTAATATTTTTGTAAAGTTTCTATTTGCATACTGAAGTCCTCTATCTGAGTGAAATATTAGTTCATTTATAATTTCCCTATTATTAATCGCCATTTTCCAAGCTGGTATAGTAGTTTGTTCAGTAGTCAGACTATTACTTAGTTTCCATCCAATTATTTTTCGGTCGAATAAATCCAAAATAATTGTGAGGTATAAAAATCCATCTTTTATTCTTATATAAGTAATATCTGAAACCCAAACTCTAGAAGGTTCGTTTACAGTAAATTTTCTATTTAAAACATTATCAGCAACAAAATTATTATGATTTGAATTAGTAGTTATTTTCTTTTTTTTATTCCGTTTGCAGCGCAAACCTAATTGATTCATGTATCTTGTAACTGCGGAACTTGATGTTTTATATCCACGGTTTTGGAGTTCTCTTAAAATTTTAGAACGCCCATATCGTTGTTTAGATTCAAAAAAGATAGAGGTAATTTCTTTTTTTAATAAAGTTATTCGATGTTGGGTTTCTGAAATAAATTGGTTTTTCCATTTGTAATATGTCAATGTACCTACTCCTAAAACTTTACACATTTTTTCAATAGTGTATACTTTTTCATTTATTTTTATAAAATTAAAAGTCATTGATTTTCCTTGTAAAAGATATTTACTTCCATTTTTTAAGATTTCAAATCTTAATTCTGATTGTTTAACTTTTTTTTTAAGCTCACGGATTTTTTGTTCTTCAATACTTAATCTTAATTTACCATTGCCTCGTCCACAAAAACCTGACGATCCAAATTTTTGATACTCTTTTCGCCATCTATACAACAATGGGCAAGATATTTCAAATTCTATTGCAACTTGTTTCGCAGAGCCTCTTTCATAACTTAAAAGAACAGCCTGTTCTTTGAAAATTCGATTATAGATTTCTATTTTTCCCATCATTTCAAAGTAAAATACAATCTTTTTCATTATTCCAAGTTTCGATGTATTCAAATATTTTGCCTCGCATTTCATTTTTAGTCAAGCGTTTATTTCTGCATGCAAATTCCTTTTTTAATTGATTGAAAAAATCACGAGCAATAGCATTGTCCAAATAGTCACCTTGATTGCTCATACTTCTGGTTATAGACGTATGAGAATTTAATATTTTTGTAAAACTTCTACTAGCATATTGAGCTCCTCTTGTTGAATGAAATATTAATTTGTTTGTAATTTCCCTATTACTAACAGCCATTTCCCAAGCAACTAAAACAGTTTCTTTAGCAGTCAACCCGTCGCCTAGGCTCCAACCAATTATTTTATGATCAAACAAATCCAAAATAATTGTTATATATAAATATCCTTTTGTGGTTTTTATATAAGTAATGGCTGAAATCCAAACTTTAGATGGTTGCGTTGCTATGTATTTTTCATCTAATATATTAGGGGCGTAAACATTAAATTCCGAATTAATTTGTACTTTATTTTTTTTTATCACCATGCTACGCAAACCTAATTGTCGCATGTATTTCGCTACTCTTGTACATTCTATTTTATAGCCTCTTTTTTGGAGTTCTTTAGTAATTCGTGGACTTCCATATCGTTCTTTGAATTCAAAAAATATCGATGTTATTTCTTGCTTGATTAAAATTATGCGTATTTCAGTTTTGGGAATAATTTGTTTTTTCCATCGATAATATGTAATATGACTCACTCCTAAAGCTTTGCACATATTGTTGATTGAGTATATTTTTTTATTGCTGTCTATAAATTGATAAAGTGATAATCGGTCTTGAAAAAGATATTTATTTCCTTTTTTTAAGATTTCGAATTTCAATTCTAATTCTTTAAGTTTTTTTTCAAGTTTGTGAATTTGTTCTTGTTCAGGATTTAATTTTAATTTACCTGTTCCAGGAAAACTTGCATTTCCAAATTTTTGATACTCTTTTCTCCAACTAAACAATAATGAGCGTGTTATTTTTAGTTCTTTTTCAACTCGTGAAACATTCCCCCTTTCATAACTTAATTGAATTGCCTTCTCTTTGAAAATAGGGTCGTATATTTTTAGTTTTTCTTTCACCTATTAAAGTTAAGGTTTTATTTGTCTTATTGTATTATAAATGAACCCTTAATGTACTTTTTTAGTTTTTGCCATTCTATATTTTTGATAAAAAAAATGGAAAGTGTAAGAAGTTATATTGATTTTAAAAATGTAGCGAAACTAGTTCAAATAGAAAACCAAAGAAAAAAGATGCTTTGGGAACGAAAAAGCAAAAAGCTATTAATAGCTATAATAGTTCTTTTTCTAATGATTATACTTTTTATAGAATAAACCTCCTGCCTGAGCGAGCGTCTAAATAGCACTCATAATTTTTGAAGTTGGTTACTTTCAAAAGCTTGACGTTCGCATTAGTAGGGGAATTGCCTACAATAATTGTTTTATTCTCTGTGTAAAATAAAAAACAAAAGCTACATGATATTGTAGCTTTTGTTTTTATGATTTGTATTGTGTTATATTGTTGCGGCACGGATTACAAATCCGCGCTAACGGGTTAAGGAACAGGAAAAATTATTCGCCAATTTGAATCTGGGTTAAAGATTTCATCTAGATTTGAATCGTCTTCGGGATACCAAGCACCAAAAAAATCTTCCACCATTCCTTCAGTCATTGTTAAATGTAAGCTAAAAGGTCTTTTTTGTTTCCTTGTTATGTAGTCTAACCTATACCCATCCTCTTTATCAATAAATTTAAAATTTTTCTCGCCATAACTATAACCAATACTTAAAATTTTCCAATCTAAATCGAAATCAGTTTTTACATTTTTTGAGATCGCATTTTCTAGTACCTTACTTTGGAGTTGAGCAATTTCACATAGTAATCTGCAAATTTCAATTGCGTCGTTTAATGAAAGATGCTTGTTGTTTAATCCATTAGCTGGAAATTTATATGAGAAAATTTCTCTGTATTCTCTAGCCCAGTCAATAAAAGCTTTTATGTTGTTACCTTTTTCTTTGTTATATTTAGAAACGATATCTCCTAAAATATTAATAGTTTTTTGATGAGTCATAATAAACAGTTCTTCATTGTTCCAATCACTAAAAGGAGAAGTTAGTATAACTGCTCTAGAACAATTTAACAATGAATAGTAAATCAAATAGGGTTCAACAATTCTAAGATTTTTTTCATTTGCAAACTCTAAGGAATTTAGCAATACACTTGAAGATAGAATCATTTTAATAGCTATGTAATCTCGCACGACCCACTGAGTATTCAATTGATCATTCCAATTTTTTGATAATTTTGAAAATTCTTTTTTTAGACTTTCTAAATTTTTTGTGACTTCGGCATCACTAAATTCGGCATCGATATTATTGTATTCAAAATAATCGTCTAAAATTTCTCTCATTGTAAATTCGCGCTAACGGGGTGTTATTTTAGATCTAAAATTTCTAATAATTCATAGCTTATTTTTTCTTTTCCTGATGTAAAAATAGTCTTGTAAAAGTTTAAATGAATTATACATGATTTATTAAGAAACTTCTTGTCGTATTCAAGAATTTGTTCTTCATTTAAGTCTGGGCTTATAATCCCAGTTATAGTTTTTCCGTCTTCAGTAGTAATTTCAAATTTGCCACTATCGAGTAAAAAACCTCGTAATACACCATTAATAAAAATATCTTCATTATCACTTTCTGTTAGGTTTACTCTTTTAAAACCATTATGAATTTGTTCTTCTGATATATTTATGCCATATGAACCTGATTCAATTTTTAGAATAGAATTTTCTTCATCAATTTGTTTTAGAAAAGTTTTTAAGTTAGCCAAATTTCTTTTAGGCGTATTTTCAATAGCTTCTTCAAAGGCTTCATCGCTCGTAGTAGTGGCTGAAATAAGTTCCATGACTTGATTAATTGCTATTGCGACATCATTTTCATCAAATAAATTATCAAACTCTAACTTAGATAGTTCTACGCCAAAAGATCCAGTAGGTAAGGCTGTTAAATATAAGTCAGAGAATTTACTTTTTTTTATTCTGCCTCTTTTACCAACATCTCCAAATCTAACTAAAGCAGTTTGTGTTTTGATTAATTCCTGTATTGGGTTTATAGTTTTGCTGACAAATTTAGATTTAATTCCAATAGAACCTTTAACAGCACTTCCACTAAATAGAAGTCTTAGTCTAGGTTCTATTGAGTTTTTAGGATATTTTTCTAATTTATTTTTCAATAAATTTAACTTTTCCCGAATACTTTTTGACATAAGTGGATGGTCACCCACTAATTCTAAGATCTTTTCAGTATCAAGAATCTGAGCTTTTATTTTTTCTATTTCAACAAATAAACTCATAAAACTATCTTTTTTAGATATTCATATGACTCTTCGTCTATATGGGGAGTATTTAATTCTAAACGTAATATACCTTTCCATATCCCTAAACGATTATGAGTGAATAATTGAATCCAATATCTTGTAAGTTCAACGGTTACGTCTGGACTATAACAATAATCAACAGGATAATGATCTAATTTATAATTAAGTTTTGCAGTTTGTGAATCACCAAATTCTATAAACTCTTTCAGGATTATTTCTTGATGCTCAATACTTATTCCACCAAAGAAAGTTACTAAATCTAAATCATTTGGAGGTCGGTTTTCTCGATTTTCTACATCTTCTGTAAAACTGCCATCCAACCACTGAAATCCTTGTGTGATACCAAAATCATTCATTTTTTTTCTAAAAGATAATAATCCTTTTAAAATTTCAATGCGATTTTGCGAGGTAACAAAAGTTTGACAAAGTTCCAAAGTTGTACAGCAATAAGGGCTTAGATGTTCCTTACTTGTAGGATTTCCAAGATGGGGAGGAATGACAAAATTATGATCAAATTTAGGTATCACTTAAAAATATTTTCTAAAAAATTAGTTTATCGAAATATCATTATTTTTCAAAAAAAGTAAAAAAGTTTCTTTTGATTCGATTGGTATAAACCAGATATTTTCTTTATTTGATATTAACTCTTTCATTTCGTGAGTCAAAGTGTTATAAAAATTTTCTTTATGCAAAACACAATTAAATTTTACATATTCATAGCAGTTAAATAAATTTTGAATTTCATCTGACTCTTTAAATTCCTGAATTAAGGATAATAAAAATGTATTTCTTTTTTCTTTAATTTTCTGTTGTATAGTTTTTTCTTTCATACGGTTTGAATTGTTACTTTAATGGATTTTAAATGTAACTTGCTATTTTTTAATAGTATTACGGAAAACCGTAAATCTATAAATAAATACTTTGTTATAAAATCATTTGAAGTAGAATTTTATTTTTATATTAAGTTATTCCAGATGTAAAAACAAACATCGGATTTAATTTAAATTTACCACCAAGTAAAAACCCCTGTTTTTCAAAAACAAAAACCACTAAATTCCTTCTCAAATTCCTCAAAAAATAACCACTAGAATAATCCACAAATATTTCGTAATTTTGCCGTCCAAATAAAAGGAATTAGAAAATGTTAGATAGACTTCAATATGTAAAGCAGCGTTTTGATGAGATTTCGGATTTGATTATTCAGCCGGATGTTATTTCTGATCAAAAACGTTACAAGCAGCTTAACCAAGAATATAAAGGGATTAAAGCGCTGGTTGAAAAGAGAGAAGAATACATCATAGTTTTAGCAAATATTGACGAAGCAAACGAAATTATTGCAGACGGAAGCGATGCCGAAATGGTAGAAATGGCTAAAATGCAATTAGATGAAGCAAAAGAGCGTTTGCCAGAATTGGAGGAGGAAATCAAATTCATGCTGATTCCTAAAGATCCTGAAGATGCTAAAAACGTTATGGTGGAGATCCGCGCCGGAACGGGTGGGGACGAAGCGAGTATTTTTGCAGGTGACTTGTTCAGAATGTATACGAAATATTGCGAATCTATGGGATGGAGATCATCTGTAGTAGATATGAACGAAGGAACTTCTGGAGGTTTCAAAGAGGTTATTTTTGAGGTTACTGGAGAAGATGTATACGGAACTTTGAAGTTTGAAGCGGGTGTTCACCGTGTACAGCGTGTGCCACAGACAGAAACGCAAGGACGTGTACATACATCAGCAGCAACGGTTATGGTTTTGCCAGAAGCTGAGGAGTTTGATGTTCAGGTAGATATGAATGATGTTCGTGTCGATTTCTTCTGTTCGTCAGGACCTGGAGGACAATCGGTAAATACAACGAAATCGGCTGTACGTTTAACGCACATTCCAACCGGATTGGTGGCGCAATGTCAGGATGAGAAATCACAACACAAGAATAAAGATAAAGCTTTAATGGTATTACGTTCTCGTTTGTACGAAATGGAATTGGCCAAAAAGCAGGAAGAAGATGCTAAAAAACGTAGTTCTCAAGTAAGTTCTGGAGACCGTTCGGCAAAAATCCGTACGTACAACTACGCGCAAGGGCGTGTAACCGATCACCGTATTGGTTTAACGCTTTACGATTTAGGAAACATCATGAACGGTGATATCCAGAAAATCGTTTCTGAGCTTCAGTTGGTAAACAATATGGAGAAATTGAAGGAAGCTTCTGAGGTGTACTAATCGTACACAGGTTCAAAGTGACATAGTGACAAAGGTTCAAAGGTTTTTTCCTAGGAATCTATAAATATTGGAAAGCCGAACTTTGTTCGGCTTTTTTAGTTTAAAATAGGCAATAAAAATTAGTAGACAAAAATACTAAACCTTTGAACCTTTGTCACTATGTTTCTTTGCAACTTTTAAAAAAAAATGCAAGAACCTTCCTAGATTTTTAAATTTTCAATTTTTTTCTTCGAGAAGTTGTTAAATTTGTGAGATTAAATTGTTAATAAGTATGAAGTGGATTTTTTTGACTAAGTATTTTAAATTAAGAGCATTACTACAATATGTTTTAATAAAGTAAGATTAGTAATATTTTTAATAAAACTTAGTGTCTTAGCATCTTAGTGTCTTAGCATCTTTAAAAAAAACTTCCCTAATCGATTAGATTATGGAAGTTTTTTTTTGTCCTTTTTTTGTTAATATTTGTGTGCTTTTTCAAAAAAAGGCACAAACCAACCAACCCGTTTAAAAATAATCTATGAAGAGAACTTTACTTTTATTATGCTTCTTTGGAAGCTTTTTTTATGCACGATCGCAATCGTATTTTGGATTCAGGGATGATAATTATGCTGGAATTCAGGGCGTTTTGTTTAATCCGTCGGCTATTGTAGATTCGAAATACAAATCGGATGTCACGATTTTTGCAGCAAGCGCAACAGGTCAGAATGATTTGTACGGATTAAATTTTGCCGAGGTTTTTGACGGAAATTACGATATCCAAACTGATGCCAGCAAAAACATCAAAACAAACAATCGTGGAAATTTGAATCTCGATCTTATGGGGCCGTCATTTACGCTGAATATTACGCCGGTTCATAGTATTGCGCTTTATTCGCGTGTGCGCAGTATTACAAGCCTTGTCGATGTAAACGGCCAGTTGATTGATGAGGTGAGCAAAGATCTGGATGTTTCGAATAGTTTCCTGATTAAGGGCGGAAATCCAAATGGCGTGACTAATTCCTGGGCAGAAATTGGTGCGAGCTACGCTACAGTTTTAATGGACCATGACGATCATTTTATTAAAGGCGGTTTGACAGTCAAATATTTGATGGCGGGAGTAAATGGCTATATCAATGGAAATGATTTGAGCGTAGCTTTTGTTAAAAACAATGCCAATCCAGAGCAAAGCCAATATTTGTCAACCGGAACTTTGAGAACTTCAGCGAGCTATGATTATCAAAACGGAAATGATCCTAAGTTTGATGGCTCATCGGCAGGCGTGGGATTGGATTTGGGATTTACATATGAATACCGCACAAATTGCCATACGTGTATCGGGAATCGATACAAATTCAAAGTGGCAGCTTCGGTAACAGATATCGGAAAAATCAATTATAAAAATATTGTTGAAAACACTTATAATCTTGCAGGGAGCGTTTCGCAGGCTGATATTGACAATGCAGAAAATATTTTCGAATTCTTTGATACGCATTATACAAAAGTTTCATCAAAAACGGGCGTGAAAGCGAATTTGCCAACAGCGGTTCACACGAATTTTGATTGGAATATTGATAATAAATTCTACCTGAATTTAAGTACAGATTTCAGCTTGGTTGATGCCAAAAAAGTAAACGGAACAGCAATCGCAAATTCGGTTACTTTTACGCCGAGATATGAAACCAGACAATTCAGTTTTTACGTTCCGGTAACTTACATGGAATTTAGCGGCACACAAATTGGAACTGGTTTTAGAGCAGGACCGTTGTTTGTGGGTTCAGGTTCTTTGATCTCAAATTTGTTTTCGAATACGTCTAAAGCTTGTAATTTATACGTAGGCTTGAAATTACCGATTTATCAAAATTATAATTAAGAGGTTCAAAGGTACAAAGGGGCAAAGGTTCAAAGGTTTCTTGCGTATAAATAAAACCTTTGTGCCTTTGCATCTCTGTCTCTTTGAACCTAAAAGGAGGACTAAAACTTAAAAAGTTTTAGTCCTCCTTTTATTAAAAAATATAGTGTGTATTAACCGTTTAATCGTTTGATTTAAAAGAAAATTATTCGATTAGAAAAAACGTATAAGCGTGTTAGATACCGAGAAATACTCTTGTGTATTCAAAACATTTATATAGGTTAGAGTACATGTAAACTCCATTTTTTATTACAATTTCGCTTAACTTTTCCATAATACTAAATTTAAGTTAGACAAATTACTCCTATGATGGTTCGTATTGTGATGAGGCTTCTTGCGAAGTTTCATCTGAAGATTCGTGATGAGGTTTCGAAACCAAATTGGTTACAACCAATTGAACGATTGAGCCCAAAATTCCTTTAAACATAGAATCGCCTTTTCCGACAATAAATCTTTTGGCTAAATATCCAATTCCGATACTGATTGCCGATTGTGCAACGTGGCTTTTGAAACCAACTGTTTCGTTGATTTCTTCCACCGTATTCCGAATCAAGTTTATAGGTTTTAAGTTCTCTTTGATATCGTCAATTTCATCTTTTATGGAGCACCACTCGGCGTCCTGACGATCTTCTAACAACTTTATTCTCTGATTTAATTCATCAATAGTGTAAATAGGCTCCATAACAGTCTTTTTTAGTTATCAATAGTTTTAAATCAGTTTTGTTTTTCTTTTAAAATACTCGAAATGATGGTATTGCCAATTGGAGTTTTTATCAATGAATGATGCGTTTTATGAATCACAATGGCAACGATTAAATAAAATAGCGCCATGATAAAAAAGCCGTAGTAATACTCTCCAAGTTGTTTTCCTACCCATAAACTGATCCCGATATTAAGGAACAGGGTAAAAAATGCAACAACAACGCCGACCGCTATCTTTGATGTTAAGGTTGACACCACATCTGCGACAGAACATACCGTTTTGAGTTTAAGTAATTCCAAACTCGTTTTAGTATAGTTTTCCGCTTTTTCATAAAGATTTAGGTTCTCGTTTGTTGTTGCATTTGGTTCCATGATATAAGGTATTTAGGGTTTAAAAATCTCACTTTTGATTAATAGTTTGATTTTACAGTTTTTGCCTCGTCTTTAATGGTATTGAAATCTTCTTTAACTTGGTTAAATTTAGATTTTCCTTCGTCCATAATTTCTTTTCCGTTTGATTTGATTGTGCTTACAATTCCGTCAAACTTTGCTTTCATGTTATCTCCGTAATCTTTCGATTTATCTTTGATTTTTCGTCTTGTTTCCGAACCTTTATCTGGTGCAAACAATACTCCTAATAATGCTCCTGCTGCTGCAGCTCCAACAATTCCTAAAATGGTGTTACTTGCTTTCATAATATTTGATTTTAATGATTAATATATAATTGTGTAATATGATTTGTTTTAAATTTCCCTGCCTTTGATTAATCTAAGCAATACAGCAATAATGGCAATCACCAATAAAATGTGAATGATACTTCCAAAGCTGTAAACAAAGAAACCAAGTGCCCAAAGAATAACCAGTATAACTGCGATTGTATATAATAAATTTGACATGGTTTTTATATTTATAGGTTAATTAAAATGTTTTCTAGTTTAGTTTATACGATAGGTATAAAGACAAATTGCTGTTTTTTGCATCAGGAATCGTAAAGGTGGTTCCTGCAATTGTTCTTTCTTTTCCAATCGTTGTTAATCCATAATTGTATCGTAATCCAATACTGATCGGACTAAAATCAACTCCAATACCAGCTGATAAACCAGCATCAAATCGGTTTAAGTCATCAGTGTCGATTTCTTCGTCAAAGTTGAAATCGCCGTCTCCAGAAACTTTAGAACCTACTAGATAAGATGCATATCCTCCGGCATGAATATTAAAGTTTTTGGTAACGTTTACACGAACTAATAAAGGAACTTCTATATAATTCAGTTTAAATTTTCCTGTTCCGCTTGCAAAAGCGTTGTTGTATTCTAATTCGGCGCCTTTTGTTGTATAGATAATTTCAGGCTGGATCGCGATAAAATCTGAGATTGGCAAAGTTGCATAAACACCGGCATTGAAACCGTATAAAATATTTTCGTCGTCAGCATTATTGTTATATAAGTTTGACATGTTGAATCCTCCTTTAACACCAAACTCGGTGGTTACATTTTCGTCGTTTTGGGCTTGAAGCATTCCAAATGAAGCTGAGAAAAATAAGGCTAAGGCGCATAAAAAATTGATTTGCATTTTCATAGTAAAAAAATTAGTTAATAATAGATTGTAAGGCGTTTAAATAAATTCTGTTTTAAGTCTTTCGGTTTCTCTCAAAAGCTGATACTGTTCTGGCAAATATTGAAGCACTAATTTTAAAATGGTTTCGTCATTCGTTTCTGTCGAAATATTTTCAAACAATTTAATTTGTTCTGATAATGACTCCGATATTGAATTCAGATAAATTCGGTCAAAAGTGTTTTCATTTGTATCAATCAATTCAAATAAATCTCTTTTATGGCTCACATTTATGTCAGTAATGATGACTAGTTTTTTGTTTGCCATTTCAGCTATTTTTTGAAGCAATTGATTTTGATTGTCTTCAATTTTTTTGCTCAGATCCTGTATCGGATTTTCTGAATGTTTTTGTGCAAATTGACTTTTTGAAATAAGAGCATTGCTTACATTTGCTACCGCAATAAAAAAGGATGTTTCTGCTAAATCCTGATCATTTTGCTGTTTGTTGATTTGGTTAAAAGTCTCATTTTTAAAGACGTTTGCTTTTTGATGTTCTTTCTTTCCGCATGCTGAAAAAAATAGTATTGTCAATAAGAAAACGACTTTTAAAATAGCTGCTTTTATTTTGGGCTTTGCTTTCATTATTACTTCATAAAGTATTACATTACAAAGGTGCTAACGAATAAGAAGTTTTGCCTTACAGCATAAAAAAGAAACGTTATATAATTCCCATAATCTGTTTATACAAAGGCTGTAAGGAGTTTTTTTAAAATAAAAAAAGAGGCTTTATAAAAAGTATTGGATGATCCAAGATCAGCTTCGTAGAAGCGAAATATTTATAGAAATTACATTTATTATCTACAACAAAGCTCCAGTGGAGCGACATTTTTTTTAATGTGAGTCTATTTTGCTCCTCTGGCGCTCTTATGCATATCTGTATTATTGAATATCTATAAATATTCTACCCCGCTGGGGCTTAAAAAATAAACAGAAATATAAAAAAGTAAATAGGCTGTCACTTTTCGGATGGCCAACTGTAAGAATTTTTGTTTTTTAGTCTGGAAGAAAAACGGTAAAGACAGAACCTTTTTCAGGAGCACTGTCAGCCAAAATATAACCTTTATGGTTTTCGACAATTTTTTTGCAAATTGCTAATCCGATTCCGGTTCCAGGATAATCGGTTTTTGAATGCAAGCGCTGGAAAAGAATAAATATGGTTTCTTTAAACTGCGGATCAAATCCCATTCCATTATCTGAAAAAGTTATTTTATGGAATTTCTTCGTTGTTTGTTCCAATAAATCTGGATAATCTGCAGAAAGCACTTTTGTGCTCTCGATATTAATTTCCGGAATTCGGCCCGGTTGGCTGTATTTAAGAGAATTTCCAATCAAGTTGATGAAAAGCTGTTCGATTTGATACGGAATAACATCTAATTTCGGCAATTTTGAAGCTGTAATGACGGCTTTTTTCTCATGTATAATTTCCGTCAATTCAGATTCTGCGTTATGGAGCAATTCATTCAAATTCGATTTTAGGAACTCTTTTTTTGTGGTGTTGGTTCTCGAAAAAAGTAATAAATCGTCAATTAAAACGCGCATTCTTTTTGCCGAACTTTCAATTTTAGAAAGATATTCGCGGGCACTGTCAGACATAACGGCTTTATCAGCATCAGAAACTCTGGAGATAAAAGTCTGAATTTTTCTCAGTGGTTCTTGTAAATCGTGACTCGCAACGTGATTGAAAGAAGCCAGTTCTTTATTGCTTTTTTCTAATTCTCTGTTTCGTTCTTGAAGTTCAATATTTAAAAGATGCTCATCTGTAATATCAAAATTGATTCCGAGCAAGATTTTGCTTCCTTGCTGATCGGTCAATAATTTTCCGGTAGATTTAAAATAACGTATTTCGTGATCGGGACGCACAATTTTGTAGTAAATAAAAGGAAGATTCCCTTTTTGGATGATTCCTTCCATTGAAGCGGCCACAGCATCTTTATCTTCGGGATGCACAAATTCAATAAAAGTCTCTTTTTCAGGAACAAAAGAATTCGGTTCAACGCCCAACAGCCTAAATTGGTTGTCGGAATAGTCAATTTTGTTTGAATCCAAATCCCATTGCCAAGTGCTGAATTTTCCAATTTTTTCAGATTCAGCCATTAAACCGCTAGAAATTAAAAGCTTTTTATTGAAGACTTTCAAACGCTCAAAATCTCTGCTGATTTGTCTGTAGGCCAATAAAATAAAAGTAAGTGCAGTCAAGAATAATGAAATAGAGAAAATCGGACTTAACGAGATTTCTTGATCGTAAATTTTAAGTCGGTTTTCCAAATATTTTTTCTCAATGTCATTCATTTTATCCACTTGAAACCGAATGTTTTCCATTAAAATTCGGCCTCCAAACATATGATTGTCAAGTTTCCTTTTATCATATGTTTTGGGATCGCTGTATTTCAGGCAATTTTCAAAAGAGACAAATCGCTGGATAATTAGCTTGAATAAATTTTCGAGATTTTGTTGCTGAATTGGATTGTCAGCGGTCAGTTTTTTAAGTGTAACAAAAGAAGCGTTTACTTTGTCGCGCGAATAAAGATAGGGTGCTAAGAAACGGCCATTACGTGTTATGATGTAACCGCGCTGGCCCGTTTCAGCATCTTTTATAGCCGACATTAATCGCTCTAATTGAATGTTTATTTCATAAGTATGCATAACCAATTTACTTGATTCATTCAAGTCTTGGTTATGTTTGTAAGCGATTGAAGAAAGAAATAACAGAATGAAAACTGCGATTACAAAAATAACTCTCAAAGAGTTTGAAGAATTAAAATTTGGTATCCATTTCATGGCAGGCGTATACTATTTTAGTCGCAGCAGGAAATTATCACGGTTTAACCCTGAGGTATGATAGTGCCAGTTTACGGTCACGACTTCATTAATTATTTTTTTAAGTGTATTAAAATCACTTGGTTTTTTGATATAAATATTGGCACCCTGAATAAAAGTATCTTCAATATCTTCTTCAGATGATGAAGTAGAGTAGATGGCAATAATAATATTTTTGAGACGTTCGGTTTTTTTTATTTCAATCAAACATTCCTTTCCCGTCTTTTTTGGCATGTTCAAATCCAGAAATAAAATATCCGGAAGTTTGTTGTCAGGATTATTTAAATGATCCATCAATTGCATTCCGTCATGAACAAAATCTACATTGGTCTGAATTTTTATTTCTTCAAATGCATCCTTAAAAAAAAGACGATCATCTTCATCATCATCAGCCAATAAAATATATAATGCGTTTTTTTGCATTTTAGTGTGGTATTTGGGTTTTTATTTTAAATTTTCTCTTCGCTTCTTGATAATTCTCTGAAAAGCCGATGGCGTAATTCCGGTTGTATTTTTAAACTGCGTACTCAAATGCGCAACACTTGAATAGTTGAGTAAAAAAGCAATTTCGGTTAAGCTCATTTCATTGATTATGATCAATTGTTTAGCTCTTTCAATTTTCTGTAAAATGATGAAATTTTCGATTGAAGAATAGGTTACTTCCGAAAAAACATTCGATAAATAGCCATAACTGTGGTTCAGTTTTTCGGCCAAAAAAACAGAACTTTTGTAGTTGTTGCTGTCTTCCATAAAAACCAGTTCGATTATGGCGTCTTTTATTTTTTGCACCAAAACGCTTTTTTGATTTTCTACAATCTCAAAACCGCACGGGCTTAAATTATTTTTTAAAGTTTCGAGTGCATCAGCATCAAGATTGTCGGCAATCTCAATCTCTCCAAAACCTAAACTTGTAAAATTAATATTTTGCTGTTCAAGATTGTGTTTAAGATAAAGAGAACAAATGGTATTAATGTCGAACTTTATAAATAGTTTCATTTTATAAAAATTTGGTTAAAGATACTCAATTTATTTTTGGCGTTAATGTTTAATCTTTGATAAGAATGTTGAAACAGATGAAAAAGAAATAAAATTTTCAAAAAAATACCGCCTAATATTTGTATTACTAGACGGTATTTCCCTGAATTGAGTTCAAGTTCTTTTTACAAATCTGAAAGGATTTGATGAAATTCTTCTTTGGTTTTACCCAATTTTTGCTGCAGTCTTCCGTACATCTCGTCTTCTTTTCCTTCAGCAAACAGTAAATCATCATCTGTCAGTTCAGCATATTTTTGTTTTAATTTCCCTTTTAGCTCATTCCAGTTTCCTTTTATTTCGGTAGTATTCATGACTGTTCTATTTGAAATTAATTACAATGTAAAGTTCCAATTTTTAAAGCTGAAAGCTGTTACATTAATTTTGGATATTGTTGCATAATTTGCACTTTCAATTCAAATTTAAGCTTGGTAACGGCGCAATACCCAAGCCATTTTTTCATGTTCCTGCAGTAATCCTGTGACAAAATCGGCAGAGCCGGCGTCTTGCGTTTCGTTCTCAAAAACCGGAATGTAATCTCGAAATTCTTTTATCAATTGTTCGTGGTTTTCAAGAAGCTCTTCCAACATGTGTTTTTGCGAAGCATATTCTTTCGGAGATTCTTTCAAAGTTGAATTTTCGATAAACTCTTTCATTGTTCCGATGGCTTTTTCGCCAAGTTGGCTAATACGTTCAGCAACTTCATCAATTTGCGCTTCTAGAACACGATATTGGTCTTCAAATAATTTGTGCAATTCCATAAAGCTGTTTCCAGAAATATTCCAATGAAATTTTCTGGTTTTGACATAAAGCGTCATTTCGTTTGACAAAATAGTGGCTAATATACTCGTGCTCTTTTTTAAATGTGATGTCGAAATTCCAATATTTGGGCTCATAATGGTCTGATTTTTAGGTTCAGTTTCAAAATTAGAGAAGAAGTGTTTCTTTTTTCTTATATAATTTTTAAGAGTTGTTACAGGAATTCAATGTTAAATTAGATAATTAGGAAATTGGGCAATTAGATAATGGAAGCCTGATAACAATTCACAATTCACAATTCACAATTCACAATTCACAATTATAATTTGTAATTTTGGCGCACTATTAAAACACACTATGACAACACAACAGCTGCACGAACAAATTCTTCAAAAAAAATCATTTCTATGCGTTGGCCTAGATCCTGATTTATCTAAAATGCCTCAACATTTATTAGAAACCGAAGATCCTATTTTCGAATTCAATAAAGCAATAATTGATGCAACTCACGATTTAACAGTTGGCTACAAACCAAACACTGCTTTTTTTGAAGCATACGGAATAAAAGGCTGGATGTCATTGCAGAAAACAATTAATTACATCAACGAAAATTACCCAGATATTTTCACAATTGCCGATGCAAAACGTGGCGATATTGGAAATACATCAAGCATGTACGCAAAAGCTTTTTTTGAAGATTTGAATTTTGACAGTGTAACCGTTGCTCCATATATGGGAAAAGACTCGGTTGAACCTTTTTTGGCTTTTGAAAACAAACATACAATTATGTTGGCTTTAACTTCAAATGAAGGCGCTTTCGATTTTCAGACTTTAAATACAAACGGAACCGAATTGTATAAACAAGTTTTGGAAACTTCTAAAACATGGAAAAACAGCGAAAACTTAATGTACGTTGTAGGTGCAACAAAAGCGGAATATTTTGCTGACATCAGAAAAATTGTCCCAGACAGCTTTTTACTAGTTCCAGGAATTGGCGCTCAAGGCGGAAGTTTGTCGGAAGTTTGCAAATACGGAATGAACGATAAAATTGGTTTGTTGGTAAATTCAGCAAGAGCCATTATTTATGCTTCAAAAGGAACTGATTTTGCTGAAAAGGCAAGGGAAGAAGCTTTGAAAGTACAGCAGGAAATGGAAGAAATTATGAATTCTAAGTTTTAAATAACTTTATAAATACATTTAACCGCAAAGTTCGCTAAGATTTTTCGCAAGGTTCGCAAGGAAAAAACTTTGCGTTCTTAGCGTAAATCTTTGCGAACTTTGCGGTTAAAATGACAATCTAAATTAATGAAACAATTAAAAGATCAATTAGGAACTATTCATTCTTTTGAAAATGCTCCAAAACGAATTATCTCACTTGTTCCTTCGCAAACCGAATTATTATATGATTTGGGTTTAGAAGAAAAAATAATCGGGATTACAAAATTTTGCGTTCATCCGTTTCATTTTAAATCAACTAAAAAGATTGTCGGCGGCACAAAGAAGATTCATTTTGAGAAAATAAAGCTTTTACAGCCCGATATTATAATTTGCAATAAAGAAGAAAATACCGAAGAAATTGTAAACCAATTAAAAGAAATTTGTCCAGTTTGGGTGACGAATATTTTGTCTATAGAAGATAATTTTCAAATGATTTCTGATTTCGGCCAAATTTTCAATTGCAGAACCGAAGCTCAAAAATGGAATGATAAATTGGCCTTCGCTTTAACCGATTTCAAAAAATACATTCAGAATGTAGAAGTCAAAAAAGCGGCTTATTTTATTTGGAAGAATCCGTATATGGTTGCAGGAAATGATACTTATATAAATGAATTACTAAAACTGAATCATTTTAAAAACATTTACGAAGATAAAGGAAGATACCCGGAAATTGAATTAAAGAAAATGCGTTTAGAAGGTGATCCAGATATTGTTTTCCTTTCTTCTGAACCTTACCCTTTTAAAGAAGAAGATGCTTTCGAAATTGGAAGATTTACACATCATGCCAAAACGATTTTCGTAGACGGTGAAATGTTCTCTTGGCACGGAAGTAGATTATTAAAGGCTTTCGCTTATTTCAAATTACTGCATGAAAGATTGAAGAATTAGTTTTTTTTGTTTCAGGTTTCAAATTTCAAGTTGTCGGAAACTTAACCGCAAAGATCGCAAAGCTTTATGTATAAAGCTTTGCGATCTTTGCGTTTGTACAACGAGCTCTAAAAAAAACCTTGCGCTCTTTGCGGTTAAATATGTTCAAAGTAAAGCAACCTGAAACCTGAAACAAAATAAACATAAAAAGAATGCCGACATCTCAAAGACGCCGGCATTATTTAACTAACCAAAACCAAAATAATAAATAACCAGTTTATTACAATACAAAGATCCGACATATATCAATGTTATGCTGTTAAGGTCTTGTTATTACTTTGTTGGAAATAAGTTAATGTTCAAAAGATTGTATTTTTTAACCGCAACGAACGCTAAGAATTACGCAAAGTTTTTTAGATAAAGCTTTGCGAACTTTGCGCTTTATATAAGAGTTCATAAAAAAAACCTTGCGGTCTTTGCGGTTAAATTGTATTCAAAGTAAAGTAACTTGAAACAAATAAAACATGAAACTTGAAACCAAACTTTCACAAAAAAAGAATGCCGGCATCTCGAAGACGCCGGCATCATTTAACTAACCAAAACCAAAATAATAAATAACCAGTTTATTACATTACAAATGTCCGACATATATGAATCTTTTGCTGTTAAGGTTTTGTTATTACTTTGTTGACCATAAGTTAAGATTTGTAAAATCGTCTTTTTGAGCTTTCTGCAGCGTTAAATAATTTTTGGTTATTAAAATATAATAACAATCAATTTTGTTTATCAATATGCTAAAGATAAGTTTGTATATTTGGTAAAGAGTTAAATATCAATGAAATGAAATTTAAATAAAAATTGGCATTTGACCAAAAAATAGATAACAGCAACATAAAAAACAAAAGAAATGAGCGAATCAAATGAAAGTAAATGTCCATATCATAACGGACAAATGAAAGAAACATCTGGAGCAGGAACATCTAATAAAGATTGGTGGCCAAATCGTTTAAATCTAAACATATTACGTCAACATTCTAGTTTATCAGATCCTATGGAAAAAGGATTTGATTATGCTGCTGCATTTAAGACTTTAGATTTAAATGAAGTCAAAAAAGATCTTTTTGCATTAATGACAGATTCTCAAGATTGGTGGCCTGCAGATTATGGTCATTATGGACCTTTATTCATTCGTATGGCTTGGCATAGTGCAGGAACTTATCGTATTTCTGATGGACGTGGTGGCGCCAGTTCGGGTAATCAACGTTTTGCGCCTCTTAACAGCTGGCCGGATAATGGTAATTTAGATAAAGCTCGTTTCTTGCTTTGGCCTATTAAACAAAAATATGGAAATAAAATTTCATGGGCAGATTTAATGATTTTGACAGGGAACTGCGCATTAGAATCGATGGGATTTAAAACTTTTGGATTTGCTGGTGGTAGAGAAGACGTTTGGGAACCAGAACAAGACGTGAATTGGGGTAATGAAAAGGAATGGTTAGCTACTAGTGACAAACCTAATAGCAGATACTCTGGTGATAGAGATTTAGAGAACCCTCTTGCCGCTGTGCAGATGGGATTAATATACGTAAATCCAGAAGGCCCAGATGGAAATCCAGATCCGCTAGGTTCAGGTAGAGATATTAGAGAAACGTTTGCTCGTATGGCGATGAACGATGAGGAAACGGTTGCTTTAACTGCTGGTGGACATACTTTTGGTAAAGCGCACGGAGCGGGAGATGCGGCATTAGTAGGAGCAGAGCCAGAAGGTGCAAGCATTGAACAAATGGGATTGGGATGGAAAAGTTCATATGGCACAGGAGTAGGTGGAGATGCTATTACAAGTGGTCTTGAAGGCGCTTGGAAACCAAATCCTACAACTTGGGATAATGGTTATTTTGAAACCTTATTCAAATATGATTGGAAATTAACTAAAAGCCCGGCAGGAGCACATCAATGGACACCAACAGATGAAAGTGCAGCTACAACTGTAGAAGATGCGCACGATCCAACAAAAAGACATGCGCCAATGATGACAACGGCAGATATGGCTATGAGAATGGATCCAGCTTATGAAAAAATTTCAAGAGACTACATGCAGAATTTTGACAAATTTGCTGATGCTTTTGCAAGAGCTTGGTTTAAACTGACACATAGAGATATGGGGCCAATCAGCCGTTATTTAGGTCCGGAAGTTCCTAGTGAAGAGTTGATTTGGCAAGATCCAATTCCTGCGGCTAAAAGCGAATTAAATCACGCCGATATTGCTCTTTTAAAAGAAAAAATTCAGGCTAGTGGTCTTTCAATATCTCAATTGGTATCAACTGCTTGGGCTTCGGCTTCGACTTTCCGTGGTTCTGATAAACGTGGAGGTGCTAATGGTGCTCGTATTCGTTTTGAGCCTCAAATTAATTGGGAAGCGAATTCGCCTGCACAATTAAAAAATGTCTTAGCAACTTACGAAAAGATACAAAATGAATTTACAACTACTGGGAAAGTAGTTTCTATTGCCGATTTGATTGTTTTAGGAGGATCTGTAGGAATTGAAAAAGCGGCAGCAAATGCCGGAATTAATATTGACGCTCCTTTTACGCCAGGTAGAGGTGATGCGACTTTAGAACAGACTGATGTTCATTCTTTCAATGCTTTAGAACCAAAAGCTGATGGATTTAGAAATTACAAAAGCGCTCAATGTAATCAAGTAACTGAAGAACTTTTAGTAGATAAAGCACAATTGCTAGGTTTAACTGCACCAGAAATGACAATTTTGCTTGGAGGTTTAAGAGTCTTGAATACCAATTATGATGGTTCTAAACATGGTGTGTTGACAAAAAACACAGAAACATTGAATAATGATTTCTTTGTTAATTTATTAGACTTGGGTACAGCATGGAAAGCAATCAATGAAACGGGTGAAATTTTTGAAGGACGTAACCGTAAAACGGGTGAATTGAAATGGACTGCAACTCGTGCCGATCTTATTTTTGGCTCAAACTCAGAATTGCGCGCTATTGCTGAAGTTTACGCTTCTAACGATGCAAAAGAACGTTTCGTAAAAGATTTTGTTGCTGTATGGACAAAAGTTATGAACGCTGACCGATATGATTTGGTTAAATAAGAATCTAAGATACTAAGGAGCTAAGCTCTTTAGGAAAGGGTCTAAAACAAGACCTGCTTCCAAATGAAAACCCGATAAATTTCTAAAATCTGTCGGGTTGTTTATTTTATGAAATGCAAATTTAATTTTATCGTTGTCTAAACTGGACTGAAGTCCAGCTCTACAATATGATTCGTTCCTTCGGAACTTTTGAAAGAGC
>NZ_SJSY01000041.1 GCF_004352915.1 Flavobacterium zhairuonense
TTCTACATCACAAAATGCATTAAAAATAGTCAATGATGGATGTACAGCGGATCAAATATTGAACCTCACTGTAAATCCTAAACCTTTAGACATTGTTACTACAGAATCAATCTGTTCTGGAAACACTTATACTTGGCCGGCAAACGGAATCACCTACTCTACAACACAAACAGGATTAAGAATAAACAATGACGGATGTACGGCAGATCAAATACTGAATCTGACTGTAATCGATAAACCTCTAGATACTGTAACCAATCAAACAATTTGTTTCGGTGAAACATATACATGGCCGGCAAACGGAATCACTTATTCCACTTCACAGACCGGACTAAAAATAGTGAATGAAGGATGTACAGCGGATCAAATATTGAACCTGACTGTAAATCCTAAACCTTTAGACATTGTTACAACGGAATCGATCTGTTCTGGAAATACTTACACTTGGCCGGCAAACGGAATTACCTATTCTACATCACAAAATGCATTAAAAATAGTCAATGACGGATGCACGGCTGATCAAATATTGAATCTGACTGTAGGTTCTAAACCCGCTGATATAGTAACTACAGAATCAATCTGTTCTGGAAACACTTACACTTGGCCAGCAAACGGAATCACTTATTCCACTTCACAAATTGGGCTAAGAAAAGTCCATGACGGATGCACGGCTGATCAAATATTGAATCTGACTGTAACTGATAAACCTGCCGATGCGATAACCAATCAAACAATCTGCTCAGGACAGACTTACACTTGGCAAGCAAACGGAATTACCTATTCCACATCACAGACCGGATTAAGAAAAGTCAATGACGGATGTACAGCAGATCAAATATTGAACCTGACTGTAAATCCTAAACCTTTAGACATTGTTACAACGGAATCGATCTGTTCTGGAAATACTTACACTTGGCCGGCAAACGGAATTACCTATTCTACATCACAAAATGCATTAAAAATAGTCAATGACGGATGCACGGCTGATCAAATATTAAACCTGACTGTAACTGATAAACCTTTAGACATTGTTACAACGGAATCGATCTGTTCTGGAAGCACTTACACGTGGCCAGCAAACGGAATTACCTATTCTACAACACAAAATGCATTAAAAATAGTTAATGACGGATGCACGGCTGATCAAATATTGAACCTGACTGTAAATCCTAAACCTTTAGACATTGTTACTACAGAATCAATCTGTTCTGGAAACACTTACACTTGGCCGGCAAACGGAATCACCTATTCTACATCACAAAATGCATTAAAAATAGTCAAT
>NZ_SJSY01000045.1 GCF_004352915.1 Flavobacterium zhairuonense
GGATCAAATATTGAACCTAACTGTAACTGATAAACCTGCCGATGCGATAACCAATCAAACAATCTGTTCAGGACAGACCTACACTTGGCCGGCAAACGGAATCACTTATTCCACTTCACAGACCGGATTAAGAAAAGTCAATGACGGATGCACGGCTGATCAAATATTGAACCTGACTGTAAATCCTAAACCTGCCGATGCTGTAACCAATCAAACAATTTGTTTCGGTGAAACATATACGTGGCCAGCAAACGGAATCACCTACTCTACATCACAAAATGCATTAAAAATAGTTAATGACGGATGCATGGCGGATCAAATATTGAACCTGACTGTAATCGATAAACCTCTAGATGCTGTAACCAATCAAACAATCTGCTCAGGACAGACTTACACTTGGCAAGCAAACGGAATTACCTATTCCACATCACAGACCGGATTAAGAAAAGTCAATGACGGATGCACGGCTGATCAAATATTGAACCTAACTGTAAATCCTAAACCTGCCGATGCTGTAACCAATCAAACAATTTGCTTCGGTGAAACATATACATGGCCGGCAAACGGAATTACCTATTCTACAACACAAACAGGATTAAGAATAAACAATGACGGATGTACACCAGATCAAACACTGAATCTGACCGTAGGTTCCAAACCGATTGACATTGTAACGACAGAATCAATATGTTCTGGCGAAACCTACACTTGGCCAGCAAACGGAATCACTTATTCTACAACACAAACAGGATTAAGAATAAACAATGACGGATGTACACCAGATCAAACACTGAATCTGACCGTAGGTTCCAAACCGATTGACATTGTAACGACAGAATCAATATGTTCTGGCGAAACCTACACTTGGCCAGCAAATGGAATCACTTATTCTGCATCACAAACTGGATTAAGAATAAACAATGACGGATGTACGGCAGATCAAATTCTAAATTTAACCGTAACTCCTAAACCAGCGGATGTTGTAACTACAAAATCAATGTGTTCTGGAGAAACTTACACTTGGCCAGTAAATGGAGTTACTTATGATGCTGCTGGGACTTATACAAAAGTCAATGACGGATGTAATGCTGATCAGGAATTGGTATTAGAAATAACTCCGAAACCAGCTAAACAATCCGAAACGATAAAGATCTGTTCAGGACAAACCTACCATTGGGATAAAAACAATACAACCTATGATACATCCGGAACTTATACAAAAGTCAATGACGGATGTACGGCTGATCAGGAATTAGTATTAGAAATAACTCCAAAACCAGCTGATATAATTAAAATCATAACATATTGCGAAGGACAAGGCCACATCGGTCTGGATAAAGAAACAAATGACGGATGTAGTGCTGATGTTGTATACAGATATGTTATGATTCCAAAACCCGCTGATATCATAACGACAGAATCAATATGTTATGGAAAGACCTACACTTGGCCGGCAAATGGAATCACTTATTCTGCTTCACAAACAGGATTAAGAATAAACAATGACGGATGTACAGCTGATCAAATATTGAATCTGACTGTAGGTTCTAAACCCGCTGATATAGTAACTACAGAATCAATATGTTCTGGAAAAACTTACACTTGGCCGGCAAATGGAATCACTTATTCTACGTCTCAAACAGGATTAAGAATATCCAATGACGGATGTACGGCAGATCAGATACTGAAT
>NZ_SJSY01000015.1 GCF_004352915.1 Flavobacterium zhairuonense
TTTAGACATTGTTACAACGGAATCGATCTGTTCTGGAAATACTTACACTTGGCCGGCAAACGGAATCACTTATTCTACATCACAAAATGCATTAAAAATAGTCAATGACGGATGCACGGCGGATCAAATATTGAACCTGACTGTAACTGATAAACCTGCCGATGCGATAACCAATCAAACAATCTGCTCGGGACAGACTTACACTTGGCCGGCAAACGGAATCACCTATTCTACATCACAAAATGCATTAAAAATAGTCAATGATGGATGTACAGCGGATCAAATATTGAACCT
>NZ_SJSY01000037.1 GCF_004352915.1 Flavobacterium zhairuonense
ATATGGACAAGGTTTCGGTATATTATTTAGATCCGTTAAATTTTCGATGCTCTTAAAACTTAACAAGTGCTCTGTTACGAGATCTTTAAATTATGGCTGCTCCTAGGCCTATCCCCTTGTCGACTTAAATAAAAACCTTCTTAATTTCACTTAACAATAACTTTGGAACCTTAACTCTTGTTCTGGGCTGTTTCCCTTTTGACATACAACCTTATCATTCTATGTCCGATAATTAAATATTCATCTTTGCCATTCCGAGTCTACAATCTCACCGGTAAAATCTTCACGATTCCCCGATCTGTACAAGAATAAAATGTGTTAGGAATCTTCCTATAATACACATCTTGCCTGAGATGAAGTTCTGTACCTGCTAAGATGTTATCAAATTGCCTACTTTTATAGGTTTCGCAGAAAACCAGCTATCCTAGTCAGCTTTGTCTTTCACTTGCTTACCACAATTCTTCGGATATCAATGCAACGATAACCCGTTCGGACCTTTATAGTCCTGATTGTGGTAAGATCACCAGGCTTCGGGTCTAACTTTAGACACTACTCATTAATTTATGATCAGTTTAATTATGCATTTGGTGATGCTTGCATCTAATGTTAACTTGGTGACCCATTATGCAAAAGGTACGCTCTTACTTTTTTGCTTGAGCTGCTTATAAAACTACCACTTCATATGTTTCCCTCACGGTACTGTACTCTGTCGCTTATGTATTATATTTAGCCTTAGAGGAAGGTTCCCCTTAGTATTCAAACAGTTTTATTACCATTTTACTTATTAGGCTTATCTACTTTCATTCACATTAATCATAGAATCTCTTTTGATTTCTTTTCCTGAAGCTAATAAGATATTTCACTTCGCTTCGTTTATTACTTAATTTCTCTAAGAGTTTATATGTATATGTTAAAGGTACATAACTCATTACTCTTTAATACATAGCATCATAATCCATAATAGTCTCTTTATATACTTCCATATATTTATAAAC
>NZ_SJSY01000063.1 GCF_004352915.1 Flavobacterium zhairuonense
GGTAACCGTAACTGATGCCAACTTATGTACAAAAACGCAAAGTTTTACAATCACAGAACCTGCTGCTCTTGTTGCAACAGCAACTCAGACTAATGTTTCTTGTAATGGCGGCTCAAACGGATCTGCGACTGTAAATGTTACCGGCGGAACTGGAGCTTACACCTATTCTTGGGCTCCAACTGGTGGAACTGGCGCTACAGCTTCTGGCCTTGCTCCGGGAACTTATACCGTAACCGTCAAAGATGCCAACTTATGCCAAACTACTGCCAGCGTTACGATTACAGAGCCTGCTGCTCTTGTTGCAACAATATCCAAAACAGATGTTTCTTGCAATGGCGCTGATAACGGAACTGCTACTGTAAATGCAACTGGCGGAACTGGAGCTTATTCTTACGCTTGGTCTCCTTCTGGCGGAACTGCCGCAACTGCAACAGGACTTGGTGCAGGAGCTTATACAGTAACGGTTACAGATTCAAATTTTTGTACAGTAACGCAGAGTTTTGTTATTACGGAACCTGATGCTCTTACAGCGACAGCAGTTGCACAAACAAATATTGCTTGTCACGGAGGAAACACAGGATCAGCAACGGTAAGCGCAAAGGGAGGAACAGGAACATATACGTATTCTTGGTTTCCATCTGGCGGAACTGCAGCAACTGCAACTGAGCTTAGTGCGGGAACTTATACAGTTACGATTATTGATGCAAATGCATGCACAGCACAGCAAAGTTTTACTATAACCGAACCTGCATTACTTGAAGCAACAACTTCAAAAACGGATCTATCTTGCAATAAAGGAAATGATGGAACCGCAACTGTAAATGTGAGTGGAGGAAAAGGAGCTTATACTTACTTATGGTCACCAAAAGGAGGAAACGAAGCTACAGCAAATGGACTTACAGCGGGAACATATTCTATTACCATTACAGATGAAAATTCTTGCTCAATCTCTAAAACAGTAGTAATTGAAGAACCTACGCCTTTTACGGTAAATACATTAGCTGCAACAAATATAACAGTTTCTGGAGCGCTAGTTTCGGGAACAATTTCTTTGGAAAATAATGATAGAAAATGTTTAACAGAAACAGGATTTGTTTATTCGCTTAAATCAAATCCGCTAATAACAGATAACAAAGTTATTGCAGGCAGTTCATTAGGATCAATTACTTCAGCGTTGAATAATCTAAATGGCAATACAAATTATTATGTGAGAGCGTATGCTATAAACAGTAATGGATTTGTAGTTTACGGAAATGAAATTAGTTTCACTACTGATAAATACGTACTAACTATTACTGCTTCGGCAGAACATCAGAAAGTTTTTGGAACAACTGATCCTGTTTTTAGATATACGGTTTCTGGACTTGTAAATGGTGATACAAATGCAATTATATCAGGAGTACTTTCAAGAGAAACTGGTGAAAATGTTGGAAAATATAAAATTAACGCGGGAACAATTGATGCTGGGAAAAACTATAAAATTGTTTTTGAAAGTGCCGTTTTTGAAATCATTAAAGCCGACCAAGTAATTTCGTGGAATCAAGATTTAGAATTTGGCTGTGAAACCGAAGATAACATAAATCTTGATGCAGTGTCAAACAGTGGGTTGCCTATAGTTTATTCGGTTGCGAATACTAATATTGCCGAGGTTTCGGGTAATAATTTAACGGTAAAAAATTCGGGAAGTACTTCAATTACAGCATCTCAAAATGGAGATCAAAATCATAACCCTGCAGTTACTATTATAAAACCTATTGAAGTTACACAAGGCGGACTTATATCGCAACATTGGTCTGATGTTCTTTTCTTTGATAATAAAAATAAAGAGTTTGTTTCTTGGCAATGGTATAAAAATGGAACAGCGATCTCTGGGGCAACTCTACAGTATTTAAGTGAAAATCAAGCTTTAAATGGCTCTTACTATGTCATTGCTACGGATAAAGACGGTAACAAAATTAAATCTTGTTTGTTTGAAATAACTGGAAAAGTATTTTCAAATAATATGAAAATATATCCTAATCCGGTAAAAGTGTCGAGTGAATTTACTTTAGAATGTAATTTTAGTGAAGTACAGCTTAAAAGTGCCATCATTGATATTTTTGACATTAATGGAAAATTAATTCAGACGATTTCTAATGTGAAAACTCAAAATCAAATAATTGCGCCTTCGCAAACTTCTATTTATATCGTAATGCTTACTTTATCAAATGGTGAGAAGAAAACACTTAATGTCTTGGTAAAGTAAAATGAGTTTTAATTTAAGATCAATGAAAATCAAAATCAAAATGAAAATCAAAATTGCAATTGCGATATTTTTATTATATAGTTCAATACAAGCGCAAGAAACTAGTATAAAGATTAGTGGAGGTCCATCAGGGATTCTTTATGAAAGTTCTCAAGGGAATGGAAATTTGAAAACAGGTGGAGGTTTAGGAATTGGATATACCTATTTTTTAAATAATCACTGGGGAATTAATACAGGCATAGATGTTTTTTACAATCAAAATACATTTAAGCTGAATGAAGGAACAACAATCAATTCAAATGAAGTTGATGACCAGATGTCGGCATTTGAATATAGAGTTTCACCGAAAAATTATCAGGAAAAACAGCATTTCATTTCTTTTGCTATTCCTGTTCTTTTACAATACAGAACCTCAGTTTCAAGCCAATCGCAGTGGTATCTAGGTTTTGGAGGAAAAGTTTTATTTCCAGGAAAACAAAATATAAAAGCTTCTGCTGATGAATTACAGTTAAGCGGTTATTATCCAGACACAGATCTTCTTATAGATAATTTGCCCTCGCACGGATTTGGGAAAATAAACAATTGGGAGGATAAAACATCGACAGATCTTAAGACTTCATTTTTAGTAAGTTTAGAAACAGGCTTGACTTTCAAATTAAAAGAGAATTTACAGCTTTATACAGGCGTATTTGCTGATTACGGATTTTCTGATTTGGCAAAAAAAAACGAAAACATCAATATTGTTTTGTATGATCCAAATGGTATTGAAAATACGCAGGCAAATGGTGTTTCAAGAAATAAAATAATAGTTCAAAAGAGCAATTATTTTTCTGCTGGTTTGCAAATAAAATTAGGATTTTCATTAAAAAAAACGAAAGGAAATTAAGAACGAAAAAAATAATAATAAATATTTGAAAAAAAGAAAGGTGCGGTTTCGTAATGAAACGCACCTTTTGTTGTATAATAAAACTTTTTTACATGAAAATTGTATATGCTAAGCTCTTATTACATGGAGTAGGCCTGCAATGCTCTTCTTGCCCATTTCCCCCAGTCTTTCAAAGCATCCAAAAGTATTTTGTTTAATCCTTTATTGTCAGTAGGTTTGCCTTTAATTGGTGGAACTAAATCTTTGTCAGATACTGGAATTTCAGTAACTTTTGTGGCAAACCAAGTCATATTTTCATGCGGCAGGGCCAAGCCTAAAATTGTTCCAGGTAAGCCTGTAAAAGATTCAGGACCGCCTGAGAACGGAATTTGAATTGTGAAATAGGCAACAACATAAACAGAATCAAGAACTATAGCATTTGCTCTGCGACATTCATAACCTGCAATTTCTCTTGTTTCATCGGTAATTTTCCAGTCAATCTTGCGTAAACTGTCTTTAACTAAATATAAATCATCGTAAACGTTTTTTTGGGTAGTGCTGGTTTGAGTATCTAGATCTGTGGCAATAATGTTTTTTAAATTAGCCATTGCATCATCTGCAATCCAATTATTGTTGCTTGTTGATTCATTGGTTTCATTCCATTTATATAAACTTTTGTTTTTTGAAAAAGTGAGTGTGCTTTTTGTAGTTTTAAATTGTGGATTGTTTTTTTTATAACTTTCAAAAGCTAATTTATAATAGCTTTCAGTTTCTCCTTTTATTTTTTTGGTAATCAAAGCATATATATTCGATTTTTTCTCAAATTCGATTACGCCACTTTGTACAAAGTGATCATTTTGTACTAATTGGTTATTTTGTGCAAAAGCATTGCAGCTTGTCAATACAATTATTAAAAGTAAGATGTGGTTTATTATTGCTTTCATAGTTTTAGTTTTGTTTAATTTCTCCTCCGCCCATTTTGCTGAAATCCCAGCTTACAGAGAACATAAAGTATCTTTGGATAGTTGTGTAAGTGCTTTGGTTGATATTTCCATTGAATGCAGAACGATTAAATCCTACATTTTGGTTCAAAAGATCTCTTCCCGTTATAGAAACTCTTAAATTATCTGATTTTAAGAATTTTTTTGTGACAGATGCATTCCAAATAAAACGTTCAAAACTTTCCTGAATTACTTGCGTTTTTCCATTATATTGATAATTACCATCTGAGCTAATTTCTAGTTTGAAAGGCAATTGTACGCTGGTCCAGAAATTTCCATTAAAGCCCCAACCATTACTATCACTATTTTGGTTGATGCTTGCATCAGCAACGTTGTAAGTAGGTCCGAAGCTAGCACTTAAATTGTATTTTTTTTCTTTATTCTTTGATAAGTTTAAATTAAGGGAATAAGTTGAATTTTTAGTTTGATTCAGTTTTGTGTTGATGTAATTATAGTTTAAATTTTTGCTGGCACTTAAGCCAATTCCTGCTGACATGTCTATGGCTTTGATTGTTTTGCCAAAATTAGTATTCAAATAATAACTTGTTGTAGCTTTGTTTTTTAGGTTTACAAATTGAGAAATACTTTGCCCTCTATCATTTGTAATCACATTGCTTATTATTGGGTTTAGTGTAAAATTGTACGATCCACCAACCGAAAAATATTGATTGCTAAGTACTTTATAGGAATAATAATTTCCTCTAAAATTATTTTTAAAAGAAGGATCTAAATTAGGATTACCCAAAATCGTATTTAATGGGTTTTGATTATTTGGTATCGGTTGTATTTGTTCTAACGTTGGCTGCTCATTGTTTCCGTTATACGACAAACGCAGTGATTCTCTTTGTTTAAAATTATATTGATAGCTTATCTGTGGCATGTAGTTGACAAATTTTCGATCAAAAGAACTATCTCTATAAACATCATATTGTTTAAATTTTACACCACTAAATTTAGAACCAGCAGAAAAAACAGTTTTATTTTTTTTGTAATTAAAAATCGCTCCAAGTTGGTTTATCGTTTGGTCTAATTCATAATTATTACTAAAAATGGAATCCAAAACGGTATAATCGCCATTTGGAGCTTGATTAAAAGATTTACGATCAGCTTTACCGTTACTAATGTTGAATCCATAGTTAAGAATCAAAGACAGGTTCTTAGATAACGGTTCGGTATAGATTAAATTTGATTTAAAAGCGGTATTACTAATATTATTGACTTTGTTTTGATCGACTACTTTGGTGCTATCTGGACTAATTACGGATGGTGTAAAAAATTCAGCTCTAGAATTTAAATAACCATTACTTTTGCTATCTGAACTTGATTGGTTTAAATTAAGAGATAATGTTCGCCCCGTTTTTTTAAATCTTTTGGTTAATAAAGTATTTATATTAAATGTTTTATCATCAACATCGTTTGTAGTTGTTTGTTTCAAATTATTCAATTGGTTGCCTTGTTCGTCAGTACCTTTTCGCGTTTCTGCGTCAATTGAATTACTCTTTTTAAATAATCCATCTACATTTAATTTTAATGTTAAAGTAGTATCAATTTTAATTTCATAAGTTAGATCAAGTTTGTTTTTAGTCATGTTTTTCTCAAAACTCTTGTCTGAAGTATTATAAATACTGCTAGAACTTAAATTTTGCTGGTTAATATCATTGCGATCTCCTGAAAGTTTGATATCGCCAATTTTATAATTTACATTGATAGATTCTTTATCGTTGTTCCATTTATTGTCAAAATGTATCCCGCCAGTTTGAGCTACTGGAATTCCTTCACCATTAAATTGTCCATCCCAACTGTCAAATTCATCATTACCATTGTTTGTAAAATAAATACCGCCATCATCAGTCACTTGATAACTTGTTTGGCCATATTTATCTTTATCTCCCCATCCTAATCCTACTTGTCCTGTGTTGCCAAAAATACCGTAAGCTGCTAATTTTTTCTTATCCCAAAACTTATTAAACATGGCTTGACCTTTGTAAAAATTATCAGTTCCTCCTCCGAGTTCTACTTTCCCGAAATGACCATTTTTTTTGTCTTCTTTAAGTTTAACATTCAGCGTTTTGGTTTTCTGACCATCATCAATTCCTGTAAAAGCAGCTTGATCACTTTTTTTGTCGTACAATTGTACTTTATCAACCATGTCCGCACGTAGGTTTTTTGTAACTAGAGTAGGATCATCACCAAAAAATTCTTCACCATCAACCAAAACTTTTGTTACAGTTTCGCCTTGAGCGGTAATTTTTCCATCCTTGTCAATTTGTATTCCTGGGAATTGTTTTATCAGATCTTCCACTTTTGCATTAGGTTCGATTTTAAATGCTTTTGGATCAAATTCTAACGTATCTCCTTTGATTTTCATGGCGGCTCTATTGCCTTTGATAATTATTTCTGATAGTATTTTTCCTCTATCTTCTAAATTAATTTTACCATAATCCTTGATTAATTTTGTGGAATCAACAGAAAATTGATCTACAAAATCAGCATATTTTGGATAAGAAACCAGTAAAATAAATTTACCGGGTTTAATATTATTCAACTCAAAATAGCCATTTTCTTTGGCTCGGGTAAATTTTACTAAAATGGAATCTTTTGCTCTTAACAAAGAGATTGATGCTTTCGTTAAAGTAGAATGATTTATGGTATCGGTTACATATCCTTTAACTGTGCCTGATGTTTGTGCCTGTAAAGTAGTTGATAAAAAAAGAAAGCAACATAATAATAGTATTGTTTGTCTCATTAATTGATTATGGTTTTTTGAAAGTAGGCATTATAGTTCTATCCTATTTTTGAGAAATAGAAATAAAATGCATTTGTTGATGATTTGTTTTTTGAGTAAGTAAGAGTGTAGATTCTAAAGTAGAAATTGAAATAGCACTTTTTTAGACAGGTTTGAAGAAGGGTAGTGACTTAGTTTTGTGAAATTCATGATTTTTTTTTGAGTTTTGGCAGTTAGTAGTGTAAAATTTAACGATTTGAATTACTAATCGTTAGTGTAATAGTTAAATATTGATGTGGTTCAAATCTAAGTAAAAATACTACAATGTAAAAAACGACTTTGCTTTTTTTTAACATAATTAATTATTAATAATCTTGTTTTTTAGCCAATCTTGCTTGGATTCTAGTGTATTTCTGCCTTGTTTTTTTTGCTTTTCCTATGTTTTATAAGCAAAGGTCTTGTGTTTCTGTGTCCATTTAGGTATGAACTCCAGTGTCTCTACGTGCCATCATTTGGCCACAAAAAATATTTTTTGCATCTCAGTTTTTCGAGGTACAAACAAGGTACAAATTTAATCAAAACATCATCTAACATACAAAAGAAAGTGCAAGTAAAAAACGAGTTAAAATATTGTTTATAAATATTTTAACTCATTTGTTTTTGTTTTGTGATGTTTACCGATTTCCCGATGCAGAAATTAGCAACTTAATATTTATATGGTTTAACAGAGTTCGAGGTACAAGAAACGTACAAGTCTGTACAAAATAAAGCGATACAAAAACAAACAAACTTTTATCCATTATTTCAATTGAAAAGTAACTTTTGTTAATTTATAATAACTTTCTTTCTAAGAACTCATTGATCAAGTGGTTGAAGTAAATGTATAAAATTTTAAGCATATAAATTATTGTTTATATATTTTAATGTATTCACTACACGACAATTCGTATATTATTGTTTGATTTTAAATATATTGCCTTCTTTCAAGTGTCAATCTGTATAAAAGATAATTATTCTCTTCAAAGCTATTTTAATCTTTTCGGAATATCTTCTAATCAAATTATTTTCATGAAAAATGAAATATTATTAAGTGTCTATATCTAAAAAAAAAAAAACAGTAAACTGTTTATTTTTAAGATGTTATTGTTTGAGCTTTTTGTTTAAATATAATTAAATATTGCAAAATACGGAAAACCGTAAAAATTAAATAAAATCCTTTTGTTTATTTGCCCGCCAATTTTAACGAAGTATTAACAACTGTTTATTTCCGTTAAACCAATATTAAATAAACAAATTATATATGAAAAACATCGCTTTACTGCTTTCATTTTTTATTATTCAACAGACTTTTTCGCAAAATACATTTCCCCCAACAGGTAATGTTGGCATTGGTACAACAACCCCTGATGCTAAACTCAATGTAGTCGGAAATATAAATATTGATAATGTTGATTGGACTACAGATAACGAACTAAGAATTCGTGAAGGAGGCAGTAATACTTATGGCGCATTTTTCAAGTATGGCTTAAATGATATATTGGCAATTGGTACGAGAAATGCTGACTTAGATTACGATGCTATTCAAATCTCAAGAGGTTCATTAAATACTGTATTTAAGGGAAATGTAGGTATCGGAATATCAACTCCTACTACTAAACTACAAGTTTTGCATTCTCTAACTAACGATAGCAATGAAGTAATAGCTTCTTTAACAAGATTTGGTACAACTAATGGCGGAAGTAGTATTGTTCGCATTGGTTATCATGATACCTGTGATTTTGAAGTTAATTCCGGATATTCATATTATGGACATAGATTTGGAAGTTACTTCGATCTTAATATTATAAATAATAAAACAGGTGGAGATCATGGTGCAATAAATTTTATTACTAATGCTAGTGTCAAAATGGCTATAAAAGCAAATGGCAATATTGGAATTGGCGTCTCTGCACCTCAAAACAAACTAGACGTCAACGGCACAATCCATTCCAAAGAAGTAAAAGTCGACATGAATGGCTGGTCAGATTTTGTTTTCAAAAGAGATTATGACTTGCCAACACTTCAAGAAGTTGAAAAACATATTACTGAAAAAGGGCATCTGGAAAATATTCCATCTGAAGAAGAAGTTCTAAAAAATGGAATTAATCTCGGAGAAATGAATTCTAAACTTCTGCAGAAGATTGAGGAATTAACTCTTTATATGATTGAATTGAAAAAGGAAAACCTAGAAATGAAAGAAAGATTAACTACGCTGGAAAACAAATAAAAATGGAAAAAAGAATTATAATTATTGTTGCTTTATTAGTATATAACATTGGATTTTCGCAACAAATAGGTGATGGATTGGCACCTGGTACAAGTACTTACTTGGGGGCGATCAATTCAGGAGTATACAGCGGTTTTAATGCCATTGGTGGAATTCCAGATACAAGTTATAGTTGGAGTCATCTTTTCGTTATTAGACACGGAAATCCTAATAATCTTTTTCAATTACAACTTTCTTCTTCATATACGGAAAACGATAGATTATTTTTTAGAAAAACTAATGATGGAAATAACCCAACTTGGAATGAAGTAGCCACAAGGGGAGCAAATACTTTTAATGGTAGTCAAATAATTACAGGAAATTTAATTCTTGGACAACAGGGAGAAATTAGCACAATTTCTGGCCCAGCAAGTAGTGGGGCTATTCAAATTAAGACAAACGTTAATTACGGAGGAGCTAGTAATAGATATTTAAGGTTGGGCTGGAAAGACAATAATGCTTTTTTTAATCCTGTTTTATCAATAAATGACGATCTGAATGTTGGAATAGGAACAATTAATCCAGCAAACAAACTAGATGTTAACGGAACAATCCACTCGAAAGAAGTAAAAGTAGATATGAATGGCTGGTCAGATTTTGTATTCAAAAAAGATTATGTTTTACCTACACTTCAAGAAGTTGAAAAACAAATTGCTGAAAAAGGTCATCTTGAAAATATTCCTTCTGAAGAAGAAGTTTTGAAAAATGGAATCAATCTAGGAGAAATGAATTCCAAACTTTTGCAGAAGATAGAAGAATTGACACTTTATTTGATTGAAATAAAAAAAGAGAATATGGAATTAAAAAATCAAAATGAAAATTTCAAAGTTGTGTTTGAAAGACTTTCAAAAATTGAAGAGAAATTAAAATAAAGATTTATATGAAACTTAGATTAGCTATTATTACAACATTTTATTTTGCTTTAAATGCGAATGCCCAAATATATACGCCTACAGGAACTATTCAAGGAACATCTGGGAATAATAACGTAGGGATTGGAATTATTTCACCAACTTCTAAATTGGATGTTTCAGGTACAATTAAAAGTTACGAAAGTACCCCATTAGGATCTCCACTTGGATCATCACAGTTAATTAATGAAATTGGTGGGAGTTGTGGAACTGCTAATAAAATGTTAAATAGATCTTGGCTTTATAGAGATAATGCCTCGGATTCCAATTGGTGGACAACAAGATTTCATGACGGAATTTCTATAGATGGCACTTATTCAACCCCGCAAACTAATACGAGAACATGGTGGGAAAGGGATCCTTATGATAATATTCAATCATGGGGCGATGGAGCTAATACATATTTTACAATCAATAAAGGCAAAATAGGAGTAGGAACATCTACTCCTGAATCTAAATTAAGTATATACTCAAGTTATGCCGAAGGATGGAATTCTGGGCTTGAATTGCTTAGGGAGGACGGAGGCAAAGCTTGGATTACTGCTGATGCCGAAGGGATGAAATTTAGAACTCCTATTGATGGAGATGGGTTTTACTTTAGAGATAATGATAATAATACGTCATTATTTATCGCAGATGGAGGCAACATAGGGATAGGTACTATAAATCCAATTGCGAGATTAACTATACAAGCTGGGCCAAATGGTTATCCAACGCCCTTGAAAGCAATAAGTATATGGGGACCAAACACACCATTTAATTCAAACTCTGCTCAAGAAATTAGTTGGGATTTTTCAGGTGCAGGATCAGCTAGTATCCGTAGTTATAGAGGTACAAGTTGGGATACCTATATGCAATTTTCAACTAATAGTATAAATACTAGTGGAAATACGCCGCAAGTTCGTATGCATATTAGTGAAAATGGGAATATAGGTATTGGAACAACAAATCCCTTAAATAAACTAGACGTCAATGGAACAATCCACTCGAAAGAAGTTAAAGTAGATATGAACGGCTGGTCTGACTTTGTTTTCAAAAAAGAATATATTTTGCCAACCCTTGAACAAGTTGAAAAACACATTGCTGAAAAAGGACATTTGGAAAACATTCCAAGTGAAGAGGAAGTCTTAAAAAATGGAATTAACCTCGGAGAAATGAACGCTAAGCTCCTACAAAAAATTGAAGAACTAACTTTGTATTTGATTGAAATGAAAAAGGAAAATGAAAAAGTGAAAGATGAAAATAAATTAATGAAGAAATACCAGGCAGAGCTAGAGAGAAGAATTTTAAAAATTGAAAATCAATAATATTATGAAAAAAGCAATATTAATAGTGTTTTTTGTTTTATGGGGAAAGGATTCAATTTCAGCTCAAAATACTTTTTCGCCGACAGGGGATATAGTTTTAAGTACTCAAGAGTATTTAGGCAATTCATTAATATTTAATGGTTGGGGAGAAAATAGTTTCATCAGAAATGAATCCATAGGTAATAGCAGCAATGGTCATTCACGCCTTCGAGTATATTTAACAGATGATTGGACCTACGATCAGGGCTTTGAAATTATTGCCAAAAGGTATGATGGGCCATTACGTACTTTGCTTTATATACCTGGCGATGGTAGTCAAACAAATTTTTTTAGCGGCGCTTCTTTTGGAGGTAATGTAGGAATCGGTACTGTAAATCCAAAAAACAAACTTGACGTAAACGGTACAATACATTCTCAAGAAGTAAAAGTTGATATGAATGGCTGGTCTGATTTCGTATTTAGAAAAGAATACATCTTACCAACACTTGAAGAAGTGGAGAAATATATTGCGGAAAAAGGTCATCTAGAAAACATTCCATCTGAAGAAGAAGTCTTGAAAAACGGAATCAACCTAGGAGAAATGAACTCCAAACTTCTTCAGAAAATTGAGGAGCTGACCTTGTACATGATTGAGCAGAATAAAACTATCGAAGAATTAAAACAAGAAATAAAAAATATTAAATCAAAAATTTAATGAAAAAAATAATAACCCTATTATTGTTTGGAGTTTGTCTTCTGTCAAACGCCCAGCAAAAAATTACTTTCGGATATGATTCGGCCGGAAATCAATTGACTCGCACTTTATGTTTAAGCGGATGCACTTCAAAGCCTACCAAAGCCGTAAAAGAAATCGAGGCCCTTACAGATGAGGATATGCTTAAATTTTCAGAAGAAGATGTCATTTCATATTATCCAAATCCTGTGAAAGAAGAACTGTATTTGAGGTGGCAACTTACAAATGATAATTATGTTAGCTCGATTCAAATTTTTTCTGTGTCAGGACAACAATTGAGAACTTATCAGTTGACTAATCGTAATGAAAGCCAGAATATTCCTTTTCAGGAACTGCCATCCGGCGTTTATCTGGTAATGCTGAACTACAGTAGCGGCGATCAAAAATCTATTAAAATTATTAAACAATAAGGTTGCATGAAGAAGTTTTACATTTTTATATTGACTTTAATAAGTCATCTTTCTTTTTCTCAGAATTTTACAGACACAAAAGGAGAATTGCAGATTTCGGCTTCAGGTACTGCGACCTATACACTGCCTATTGCTACCCCGCCCAGCATAAAAAATGTTGCGCCTATTATTAATCTTACCTACAGTAGTGGTGTAAGAGGAGGAATCGCCGGACAGGGATGGAGCATCAATAGTATTTCTACAATTAGCCGTATGGCAACCAGAAGAGATATTGATGGCTTTGTTGACGGAGTAGATTTTGATGACAATGATAAACTGGCATTGGACGGCCAGCGCTTACTTATAAAAACAGGAACTTACTGGGCCAGCGGTTCTACTTATGAAACCGAGTACAAAAGCAATACCAAAATCGAGCTGAAGATAGAGGGGACGACTACTTATTTTATTGTTACTGCTCCAGACGGATCGCGTAGCTGGTATGGATCAAAAGGTTCGGGTAGCTTGCAGAATTCGGTTTCGCTGAATGCTTGGTATATCGTTCATTACGAGGATACTTACGGTAATTTCATTGATTATAATTATGAAACAGTTACTTACAACAACACCAATCAGCTTTACATAAGTAATATTGTTTTTAGCGGAAATACAGCGGCAGGCATTGCTGCGCAAGATAAAATAAGTTTTTTTTATAGAAACTCATTAAGGGTAGAGCGTGATTACTTAAAAGGAGTTCCCGTTTACGCATCAAAGATTTTGGACAATATTAAGGTTTATGCCGATAATACACTTTTTAGGACCTATCAGTTGACTCATATAGTTGATCCTGGTTTAGGATATGAGCGTGTTGCAAGTATCAAGGAAATAAATGCGCAAAGTGAAGAGTCAAATCCTGTGGTATTTACATACGGCACCAGTCCTAATTATCAGGAAAGAACAGAGAAAGAATATACAAACAATCTATCTTTTGACAAAACTGATCTTGCAGGGGATTTTGATGGTGATGGACGACTAGATTTTATAGTGGATAATAAACTTTTTAAAAATTTGTTTCAAGGCAGTAGCGGGAATGAACCTATATATATGCCCTTATATGCTATGTCTGGAAGAACATTCTCTGCGACTACTTTAACAAATGACAGGCTGAATCAGTTTAACAGCATAATCGATCCTGTTGCAGATCTCAATTCGCTTACATTCAATTATTATAATTTGAATAATAATTCGGTAAATCTTGTAAACACCAAAACAGTAGCAATACAAAATATTGTTGCCAATGAAATTCAATGTACCACAGGAGGCGGTGGAGGAGAAGAGCAAAGTAGAGGTGTGGCCACTACTGCATCAACTGAATATCCGGACAAGGTTAATCTGAATAATCAGTATTTAGAAGGAGATTTTAATGGTGACGGTATTTCTGAGGTGATAATATTGCAGCATCATCAAGTTGACCATTATGGAATGGACGGGCCTTGTACAGGACCTCACGGAGAAGCATTAAACTGTAATTGCATACTAAAGGAATCAAGTGTCGGCAATTGCATCAGCAGTGCATATTATTTAAATCTTGCGCCCAATGCTTCAACAGTGCTAAACACAAAAGATTTTGTATTAATGTCTGATTTCAGCTATTGCAAAGAATACGAAAACAGATTTACAGCAGATTTTAATGGCGACGGTAAAACCGATATCCTATTTGTTGACAATACTACAAAAAATTATCGAATAGCTTCACTTCGCCAATTGAATACGGCTCCTTGGATTGCTGTCGAAATCATTGGGACAGGAAATCTTGATCAATATTCCAAAACGAAACAAATTCTTTTTGGAGACTATAACGGCGATGGGAAAACAGATGTTATGCTGCCAACGAGTGAAGGAGGAAATGCACAAGTACAATGGAATATCTATTATAGTAATGGCAATCCATCTGGAGGAGAGTTTTTTACCAAACAGTCACTTGATATTGTAGAATATCGACCAGATACTACCAAAGAGACGCCAATGCCATTTACTACTCAAGCACATTATAGTGGTTATTTTGCAATTGACATCAATAAAGATGGAAAATCAGATCTAGTGCGTGTCTGGAGAAGATATTATAAAGACGATTGGAGTATCAACAATCATGACACGCAATGGCAAGTGACAGGATTTATCAATAATATCGGGATGGTTGGTGTTGATGGTTTTTCTGCTGGGTACAATTCAGGAGTTTTTACCTCAAACTCTCCGGATGTTCCTATTCCTATCCCATCCAATTTTAAATTCAATGGAGCTAATACAGATCTTATTGTCGTAAGGGCTCATTACAACAAAATTGAGTATTATCAATTTAACAAAAATGTTGATGCTGAAAATAGGATGGTTACCGTATCAGAATCAGGTGGAAATATTGTGCAGACTGTTGAATATAAGTCAATGGAAGCAAGTGATAACGCTCAGGGTAATGCATCTAGCGATTTTTATTCTTCTAGTAACAGTGTAACGTACCCGAATGTTGAAATCATAAGGAACGCAAACAGTTTTTTGGTGTCAAAGCTTACGGCTACTATCAATGGAATTTCTAAATATCAAAATTTCAGATATAGAGGCTATGTTTCTAATTTCAATTACGGAACTGTCGGTTTTATCAGAACTACTCGAAGCAGCTGGTATGTTAGTGATTCAGACACGAAACTGTGGACAACACAGCATAATGATGTTGCGCTTAAGGGAGCAAACACTATAACATGGAGCAGTACAAACGGAAGTACTGTTTTTGATAGTACACCTACAAATCTTTTGAGTACCAAAATTAATGAATTTGCTGTTTCGACCACAGGAGGAGATCAGCCATGGAATACCTATCAAAATGATATTACTATTACTAGTGCTGTTGCTTCAAGCCAAAGTTTCATTGCAAACAATTCGGTTACTGCTTCATCTGCTGTAAATGATAATCTGAATGTGAATTATCAGTCATCACAAGTAGTCTTGAAGCCGGGTTTCAGTGCGAAAGGAACAAGCGGAAGCAGTTTTAAAGCTTATACTTTGGTTCCCGCAGGAACTGCAGCGCCTGCTAATACTAGTGTATATAATATACTGTTGACCAAGCAGACTTCGATTGATCATTTGACAGATACCAAAATTGAAACGACTTTCACTTATGACGGAACGGTTCAGAGTACAAATTATTTTGGACTTGAAACCAAAAGCGTGACGAAAACATTCAGTGGAGCGACACTGCAAGGCACGACAACTGTAGACACTCAATACGACAGTAATCCATTAGGGATAGGAATTAACTATTATGTTGGAAGGCCGAAAAAAGTAAACAAGTCGACAAATATCTATACAGGTGATACACGTACCTCAGAAGAGGTATATAGCTACAGCGGTTTAAATTTGGTTAAAACGGAGAAAAAAGGCCATAATACTTATGCTGTCGTAGAAGAGATGTCGTATGACGCATTAGGAAATTTATTGACAAAGACAGTAAGTGCTCCAGCAGCACCTACGCCACTTCCTTCTCGAACGATAAAAGACGAGTACGATGCTACCAAGCGTTTTGTTGTAAAGAAAACAGATCATCAAAATTTCGTTACCAATTTTGAATATAATTCGCTTGGCCAAGTGAAAAAATCAACAGATTATATGGGTATTGTAAATGATTTTGTTTACGACAATTGGGGCAAATTGCTGACAACAACAGTAACTAATTCTTCAGCTGTTCCGATTGTCACGACTAATGCCTATGCAAAACTTTCGACAGGAGGTTACACGTTGACTACGACAAACAATTTAGAAGCAAAAACTATAACGGAATATGATGTTTTAGGAAGAACTGTAAAAAGCTCAACAAAGGGATTTGCAACAAATTCGATAATTTCAAAGCAGGTTGTATATGACGCCGTAGGAAGAAAAGAAAAAGAAAGCGAGCCTTATTTTTCATCTCCTAGCCTTTGGACAAGCTATGAGTATGACTACTTGATGAGGCCTACAAAAGTAACCGCTCCTACTGGGAAAATTCAGAGTATTTCCTACTCAGGCCTGACTACTACTAGTAATGATGATGGAAAAACAACTACAGCTACTGTAAATGCATTAGGAAACAAGGTGCAGACTACTGATCCTGGAGGAACAATCAATTTTATCTACTTTGCAGACGGTCAATTGAAGGAATCCGATTATCAAGGAAACAAAGTACAGATTGATATTGATGGATGGGGAAACAAAATTACGATGATTGATCCAAGTGCTGGGACTTATACTTATAGTTATGATGCATACGGCCAGCTTAAGACTGAAACAACGCCCAACGGGACAACATCTTTGGTGTACGATGCAGCCGGAAAGCTGACAGAAAAAACAATCGTTGGAACCAACACCAACAGCAAGACCACGTATGCTTATAATGGATTGAACCAAATAACAAGCAGCAGTTTTGTTGACAATACGGAATCAAAAACAATTACAAACAGCTATGAATATGATAATTTAAAAAGATTGTCTAAAACAACGGAAACTACTCCGTATGCCGTTTTTGTGAAAGAATTGGCTTTTGATTCGCTAGGAAGAATCGATAAAGAGACATCTACAGCAACTGCATCTGGCAAGACAAGTGCCAAAACGATAAAAAACACCTATCAGAATGGCTTTCCATGGCAGATTGTGGATGATGCTACGCAACAGGTCTTGTGGCAGGCAAATAGTGTGAATGAAAGAGGCCAGCTTTTGACAGGAACATTTGGAAATGGAATTGCTGTGACTAATGGATATGACCAATACGGTTATGTAACACAGATCAAACACGAGAAAACAAATCCGTCAGTCGTAAATATCATGATGCTTAATACTTCATTTGAAATCAAAAGAGGTAATCTGAACAGTCGTACGAATAGTCTTTTCAGTCGAAATGAATCTTTCAAATACGATAATCTAGATCGTCTGACTGAATTCACAAATGGACAAGGAGTTCAAGAAGGACAGATTTACGATGATCGCGGAAGAATTACTCAGAACAGTGTAGGTACTTATGAATATGATGGTACAAAAACGTACCAAAATAAGGCTATAACACCAACACCGGAGGCATTGAGTTATTATACAGCGAGGCCAACTCAAATTATCAGCTATAATACGTTCAAGAGCCCTGTACAGATAGAGGAAACGGGAGTTGACAAAATTAGCTTTACTTATAATGATGGCAATGACCGTAGTAGTATGTTTTATGGTGGCTTGCAGACAGACAAACTGCAAAGAATTTATCGCAAACATTATTCTGCTGATGGAACAATGGAGATCAAGCAGAATATTACAACTGGAGCTATTGAGTTTGTCACCTATATCGGAGGTGACGGTTACAGCGCTCCTGTTGTTTTAAAAAGTAATGGGACAACTCAAAATTACTTATATTTACATCGAGATTATCAGGGAACGATTGTTGCAATTTCTGATCAGGCTGGAGCAGTTGTTGAAAAACGATTGTTCGATGCTTGGGGAAGTTTAGTGAAAGTTCAGGATGGAGCAGGAAATATTCTGACAGGATTGACAGTATTAGATCGTGGATATACAGGTCATGAGCATCTGCAGAGTGTGGGGATTATACACATGAATGGGCGTTTGTATGACCCGAAATTACACCGATTCTTGCAACCTGATAATTATGTACAGGAACCGTTCAACACGCAGAATTACAATAAGTATGCATATGTATTAAACAATCCTTTGAAATATACTGATTCATCAGGGGAATTTGCAGAAATTGGATTTTTTGCTGCTGTGGGCATTGGAGCAGCTATTGCAGCTTTAACTTATACAATTACTGCCTTGGTTGCAGATGTTCCTTTTAGTGTAGGAGGATTAGTTAAGGCAACATTTATAGGTGCAGCAAGTTCCGCAGTGACTTTTGGTATTGGAAGTGCTTCTACTACAATATTTTCTAATTTCTATTCACAAGCAGCATTCCAAGCTGTTGCGCATGGAACTTTTCAAGGAAGTATGACAGCAATTTCAGGAGGGAAATTTTGGAGTGGGTTTGCGGCTGGAGCATTGAGCAGTATTGCTGCGAGTGCATGGAGTGGAGGGACTACCACGACTAAATATTGCGATGGAGTAAAAGGAACTGTTACTCATGCAGGTTTAGGTAAAGGCACCGGCGATATTGGTATGATCGCTTTTGGTACAGTTTCTGGAGGGGTTGGAGCACAACTTACTGGAGGGAATTTTTGGCAGGGAGCTGTTACAGGGCTTGTAGTTAGTGGTTTGAATCATTTTGCGCACTCGTCATCCAATAAATTAGAAAAAGAATATACAATAAACGGCAAAACATATGATCATCAGGGATTAAAAGAATATTTTGCAACGGTTATAGGGGAGGCTTCAAATAATACTCAGGAAGCTCAAGGCATTGGAGAAGTAATTTTAAATAGAATTGATGACCAGGGAGCAACATTAACCGAAGGGTTTATTGATAATATTGGAGGAGTTAATCAATATGATGCTATAGGAGGTAAAATTTATAATGAGATCATGAAGATGAAATTATATGATATTATTGATATGAAGCCTGAAAATAGTTATTACAATCGTTCAATAGGTGCGTCAAAGGCCTTATCAAATTGGTGGCATCTAAAGCCAGGAATAACAGATGGAGCTTTTTTCTGGAATGCAACTTGGCAAAAGGACCAAAAAAATGTTGGAGCAAATTGGAGAGCCTATAACAAAGGAACATTTTGTATCAGTGCACAATATGGACAAACTACATTTTTTCAATATTCAGACTCAAATAAACATTGGCCATGAAAATAAATTGCAAAATTTTAGGTATAATAGCTTTTCTTTTAATTAGTTGTAATAAGGTGGAGAATAATTATAGTATTACTAATCATTTTAACGATGATTCTTCCACGACAATTTATTTATTGAAGAATAACATAAAAATTGATAGTTTAAAAGTGGATGATTATTATGGTAAGGATAGCATCAGAATTCTTCAAAAAAAAGAATGGAATTTTATTTATTCAAGTAGATGTGGTTCAGGTTGTTCAGTTAAAAAACAAGTTGTGCTTGCAGTAAAAGATGATAGTTTAAAAGAGAAATTGCATATTCAAGCTGAGTATTATGAAAGTATAGTAGGTGATTTAAGCCATAAAAAATACTTTAAAAGAATTATTTCAATTAAAAGTAATAATAATAATTTAGTGATAACTAAAACATGTATAAAAAATGATTCAAAATATTTTTTAAAATCTGAAAATTTAACATTTGATGAAACTAAAAATATTTACTTTAATTATAAATTTAAATTTGAAAACAAAATTTATAAAGGAGTAAAAATAGACTCATCTGAGTATATTTTTTATAAAAAGAAATGGTATGAATTTAGTGAGAAGGAACAAAAACTTTATCATAGATTTTGATGTAATGGCTCCCATACGAATCCTTTCGTGCGATGAGCATCGACAATGAATATGATAAGAGAATCCCCCGCTCACCGAAGAGTTCTCATAAAAAGCTGCGCAAATGTCTCTGACTTTGCGCATTTTTTTTTGTGCAAAGACTTTACTGGATTTTGATTATAGAAATCACGTAAATAATTTGCCTAGAGTTGATTTTTTTGAATACAACTAAACCTTGTTTGTTTGCGATTGTACTTCTTTGATTTGTATCTTAGTTGTACTTTAAATCTGTTATTAGTTATTTAGTACGAGAATGTTAATTTCTGGGAGTGATAATTACGATGCTTGCGCCAAAGAAAGCTTTAAAATCAGAAGTACACCAATTCTCTAAGGCGAAATCAATGGTTTGTTCTGTTCCGTTGTCCCTTAATAAATACAGTCTTTAATAATTAATAATTTTTCCAGACATTGCTGTCGCTCAAGCGTCTGATATTACTTGGTTTCAATAATGTTTCCAGATTCAGCCAAGCCAGATATTATTTTTTGAAATGTTTTTCCAACTACCAGATTAATATTCGAAAAATAGGATGGAAGGCCCTCAGCGACATTAGTTATATCAGTTCTCACCTCGAAATGAAGATGTGGAAAAAAGGAGCTGCCGGAAACGCCAATTTGTGCAATTTCCTGTCCAGCTTTTACCAAATCTCCCTTTTTGCACTTTAAACTGTTTTCTTTTAAATGGCCATAGATACTTACTGAGCCATCTTTATGCTCAATTGCGATGCAATTTCCATATAGTTCCAAAGGATTTTCTTTGAGCTTAGAGATGTTGAAATTTTTATCGTCTTTGTGTTCGCCTATCGCATAGATTATTTTTCCATCAGCTACCGCGTAGACTAAATCTCCAAATCCAAAATAATCAGAATTGTTTTCTCCGTTGTTTTTAAATTGATTGTTGTTAGAATCAAGTACTACAAAATCGTAGGCATAACGCATGAAATTTGATTTTAAATCCAGCAATTTGATAGGCTCGAAATTATAGTCGAATCTTCTATGATGTGAATTGTAATCATGTGCATCATATACAAGGACACGACCTTTTAATGGTAATTTATAATTTATTTTTTGTTGATATTTTTTAGGTATAATAATAGTTTTTACAACAGTTTCATTTTCTTTCGGATTACTGAAAATCCATTCGAATTCTAATTTTGCCAAATTAAATGAATTGTCAAATTCTGAAAAAGGATTAAATACCAAATGGCTTTGCTTACCATTCCAGTTGCGAGTAGGCAGCAATAAAATGCTGGGTGCAGTTCCATTATTATCAAGAAATTTTGTGTGAACCAAGTGATTTTGATTATCAAAAACCGAAACTTTAATACGTTCTAAGATCAGTGTATCTGTCGATTGATTTGAAAGTAGAAAATCAAAATTCAGAATTTGTTTATTGTCACTTTGCTCAATAAAAATTGAAGATGGTTTTGAATCAATCAAAATTTTATTTTGAGCATATACCGGAATCCCGATAAAAAATAATAGAAATGCAATGTAGTAAACTGTTCTCATCTTTGATAGTGTTGGTGGTTGTCTAATTTAAGACGATTGTTTTTTTTAAAGGTTACATGAGATCGTACATTTATATTAGATAAGAAAGTTTAATAACTGTATCAAATTTCCGATATATCCAAACACATTGTACATGATTTTGCCACAAAACTTAGAACAGAAATTTGTAACTTTTTTTATTGTAAAATTCTTTTTTATTCGATGTGTTTCTGTGTCCATTTTATGGTATGAACTCCAGTGCCAAAGTGTGCCATAATTTGGCCTGACACTTGTACCTTAGTGTTAAAACTATTTTCGAGGTACAATGGGAGTACAAATAAGAACAAAGTTGCGCAAATAAAACGAAAGTTTTGGGTATAAAAAAAAAACACTACATTGTTGATATGTAGTGATTTAATGTATTTTTTTTTGAATGATGTTTTGTGTTGTTTTGTGCCTCTATTTCCCGATGCAGAAATTAACAGCCAGTATTTACTGGATCTAACAGATGCCGAGGTACAATAGAGGTACAAATCTGAATATGATTAAACAAAAAAAAACAACTAAACCTTATTTTTTTCAAGGTGAATGCGGAATTTTGTTAACCTGTAATAATATCTTTTTAAGAACACATTAATTCAGTGGTTGAAACAAAATTATGAAAATTACTTGATTGAAAATAGTTTTTATTTTTTAAGGAGAGTCTTCTAGTTTAATTTTCGAACGAATGTGCTGATTTTGCGTAAAATTTTAATTTCTTAATATCAACAGCTATTTATTATTTTTTCATATCTTTGAACAACCGGTTGTGTTTGTTATTTATATTCCATTATTTTCTAATAGTTTGACGGTCTCTTTAGATTGTTTAAACTAAGTTTAAAAGCAAAGCTTACTAATTCTTTGATTTAGTATAGGGTTTTGCTATGCCATTTGTTGCCACTGAAAAGAAAGAATTAATTATAAATTAAATAACAAACAAGGTATGCCTGAAGATAATATTGATAAAATAAATTTCGAAGAAATTAACAAATCTGCAATTTCTAAGCCTCTAGTTTCACATATATACACAGCTGATCCCTCGGCGCATGTATTTGAAAATAAAATATATATTTATCCTTCCCATGATATCGAAGCTGGGATTTCCTTTAATGATAATGGTGATCATTTTGGTATGAAAGATTATCATGTGTTTTCGATGGATTCTATAGAGTCAGAAACGGTAGATCATGGTGTTGCACTACATGTCGATGACGTAGCATGGGCAGAAAAACAAATGTGGGCTCCAGATGCGGCGTGTAAAAATGGTAAGTATTATTTGTATTTCCCAGCAAAGCGTGCAGATGGAATTTTTCAAATTGGCGTTGCAGTGAGTAATTCGCCTACAGGGCCTTTTGAAGCTCAAAAAGAGGCGATAAGTGGAAGTTACAGTATTGACCCTGCTGTTTTTGAGGATGATAACGCTAAGCATTATATTTATTTTGGAGGCATCTGGGGTGGACAACTTCAAAAATATAGAGATAATAAGTATGATATCAATAACCAAGAACCATCTGATACTGAGCCTGCTTTAGGGCCCATCGTGGCAATGCTGTCAGATGATATGCTAGAATTTGCAGAAATACCAAGGGAAATTAAAATTCTCGATGAGAATGGAGAACCGTTGAAAGCTGAGGATAATGAACGACGTTTCTTCGAAGCTTCTTGGGTTCATAAATACAATGGTCAATATTATTTTTCATATTCGACTGGAGATACACATTATATCTGTTATGCAATAGGCGACAATCCTTATGGGCCCTTTACTTATCAAGGCCGTATTCTTAATCCGGTGATTGGATGGACATCACATCATTCGATTTGTAAAGTAAATGACGAATGGTATTTGTTTTATCATGATTCGAGTTTGTCAAAAGGAGTGACGCATTTGCGAAGTATTAAGGTAACTAAAATCGACTATACAGATGACGGAAAAATCCTTACCATAGATCCATATGGTTTAAGAAGACCAACGGAGTAAATGTGGCTTGTTAGAATCTTATGCAGTTTAACCAAATTATACTGCATAAGATTTTAATAATATAACGAGTAAAGTAATCAAGAAAAGTAAACTTAATTATTTGATAGTCTAGGGACGCTATTTGTTGAGGCCGATTGTGATTTTAATTTGTTTAATGAAGAGTAGGAAAATTACATAGTACTACATCTTATGTTTTTTTAGACAATTTTTCTTTCTCTATTAAAGAAAATTAGAAAAAAAGTCATTCATTTTTTTACTCTATTTTTTAAAAAATAATTAATAGAATTTCAATTTTTGTGGAATTCAGATCGAATAAAATTGATAAAAAACAAATATTTTATCAATTTTATTATAGAGACTGTTTTTTACTATACGGTTTTTTGCTTATTTGTTAAAGATATTATCAAGCAACCGGTTGTTTTTTCAAATGTTTCTTTATATTTGTAATAAGTACACTTATTAATTATTTGCATTCAATTATTTTATAACCACACATTTCAAAGAGATGTTAAAATACAAGAACTAATTAAAATGAAACACCAAAAAATATTTCTACTGCTATCCTTATTATTTCTTTTTTCTTTTAATGAAATAAAAATTAAAGATTCCCTAGTAAAAGCGCAAATTGGTAAAATGCCAATCTTTTCAAATGTTGTTTATACAGGCAATGATGATATTTATAAAAATAATTCTTTAAAATCAGACGAGTTTTATACTCCAATTTTGCAGGGATGTTATCCTGATCCCGCTATTACCAGAAAAGGAGATGACTATTATATGGTTTGCTCTTCTTTTGCCATGTTTCCAGGAGTGCCAATTTTTCATTCTAAAGATTTAGTGAATTGGACAGATTTAGGAGGCGTTTTAAATAAGGTTTCAGAATTTAATCCTCACGATACTGGAATTAGCCAAGGAGTATACGCACCAGGTATAACTTATAATCCTCATAATGATACTTTTTATATGATTGTAACTGCTTTTACGGGAGGAATGAGGAATATTATAGTAAAAACAAAAGATCCAATGAAAGGTTGGGGAAGCCCTATTAAATTGGATTTTAACGGTATTGATCCTTGTATTTTTTTTGATGATAACGGAAAAGGATATATTGTACATAATGATGCACCAGACAAAGGAAAAGAATTGTATGAAGGTCATCGTGTAATTAAAGTTTGGGAGTATGACCTTGCAAATGATAAAGTAATTCCAGGCTCAGATAAAATTATTGTAGACGGAGGTGTCGATCTTTCTAAAAAACCAATTTGGATTGAAGCACCACATTTATATAAAAAAGACGGTCGTTATTATTTAATGTGTGCCGAAGGCGGAACTGGTGATAATCATAGCGAAGTTGTTTTTGTTAGTGACAGTCCGAAAGGTCCTTTTGAACCAGCATCAAACAACCCGATTCTGACACAAAGGTATTTTCCACAAGATAGACCTGAAAAAGTGGACTGGGCAGGACATGCTGATTTAGTATTAGGTCCTGATAATAAATATTATGGAGTATTTCTTGGTATTCGTCCTAATGATAAAAATAGAGTGAATACGGGACGAGAAACTTTTATGTTGCCTGTAGATTGGTCTGGCGTTTTTCCAGTTTTTGAAAACGGACTAGTTCCTCTCAAACCAAAAATGAAAATGCCTAATGGTGTTATTGAAAACAAAACTGGAAAAGACGGATTTTTTCCTAATGGAAATTTCACGTTTACAGAAAACTTCACATCTGAAAAACTAGATTACAGATGGATCGGGCTTAGAGGGCCTCGAGAAAATTTTATTTCGGTAACCAAAAAAGGACTTGAGATCAAGCCTTTTGCAGTAAATATTAAAGAAGTCAAACCAACTTCAACACTTTTTTATAGACAGCAGCATAATACTTTTTCTTTTGCATCAACAATAGATTACAAACCACGATCAGAGAAAGATTTGGCTGGAATTGTTTGCCTTCAGAGCGAGCGTTTTAACTACGTGTTTGGTATTACCAAAAAAGGAAAAGATACCTATGTTGTATTGCAAAGAACCGATAAAGGGCAATCAAAAATTGTTGCAAGTACTAAAATTGAAATCAAAAAAGACATTCGTCTTCAGGTAAAAGCAACAGGAGACAGCTATCAATTTAGCTATGCTTTAAACGGTATTGATTTTGAAAATTTAGGAGGAAGTGTTTCTGGCGATATTCTTTCTACAAATGTCGCTGGAGGTTTTACTGGAGCATTGGTAGGATTATACGCTACTAGTACAAATGACGCTTACGCAGAATAAAAAGAAAAATTTTAAAAACAGTTGAATTTTCTAATTCAACAATTAAACAATAATTTTTGACATTAAAATAGCACCATATAATGAAATCAATAATTAGATTTTTTGCATTTGCTGTTCTTTTTTTTATAGGACAAAAAGGATATTCTCAAGATCCAAATTTTCATGTTTATTTGAGTTTTGGCCAATCAAATATGGAGGGTTATGCTAAAATTGAACCGCAGGATATCACCGCAGTTGATGATCGTTTTCAAGTTTTATCAACAGTAGATTGTCCTGAAAATGGACGTTTAAAAGGAAATTGGTATGCGGCAGTTCCTCCATTATGCCGATGTAATACTGGGTTGACTCCAGTAGATTATTTTGGAAGAACTTTAATTGCCAATCTGCCAAAAAATATAAAAGTTGGGGTGATAAATGTAGCCGTTGGAGGCTGTAAAATTGAACTTTTTGATGTAAATAAAACATCAGAATATGTTGCTACGGCACCAGATTGGATGAAAGGTATTCTAAAACAATACAATGACAATCCATATCAAAGATTGGTTGAAATGGCGAAAATTGCTCAAAAAAAAGGTGTAATTAAAGGAATTTTACTGCATCAAGGAGAATCAAATACGGGTGATACACTTTGGCCGAAGAAAGTAAAAATTGTTTACGACAACCTGATGAAAGATTTAAATCTGGATCCTAATAAAGTTCCATTGCTTTCAGGTGAAACTGTAAATGAAGATCAAAATGGTAAATGCGGAAGTATGAATAAAATTATAGCCACACTTCCTAAAACAATACCAAATTCGTATGTCATTTCTTCAAGCGGATGCAAAGCCGAACCAGATTTTCTACATTTTAATGCTGCAGGTTACAGAGATTTAGGTAACCGTTACGGCGAGAAAATGTTGTCGTTATTAGGCTATAAATTGTACAATGGAAAAGATTTTTTCAGGGTTAGCGCACCAATTGGTTTTGATCAGGTAAATTCAAATGCTACGGCCGGTAAAGTAGAATTGATTAATTATGAGTCTAAAACGGTTGGAACCGTAAGAAAAGCAAATGTATATACGCCTCCTGGATTTAGTAAAAAGAAAAAGTACCCTGTCCTATATCTCCTGCACGGAATAGGTGGCGATGAAAATGAATGGCTAAAAGGAGGAAATCCACAGATTATATTAGATAATCTTTATGCTGAAGGAAAATTAGAACCTATGATCGTCGTAATGCCAAACGGAAGAGCGATGAAAGATGATAGTGCAACAGGAAATATCATGGCGCCAGATAAAGTGCAAGCTTTTTCAACCTTCGAAAAAGATTTACTCAATGATTTGATTCCATTTATTGAAAAAAAATACCCTGTTTATAAAGACAGAGAACACCGTGCAATTGCCGGTTTGTCTATGGGTGGCGGGCAATCTTTGAATTTTGGCTTAGGGAACTTGGATAAATTTGCTTGGGTTGGTGCATTTTCAGCTGCGCCAAATACCAAAATGCCAGAAGAATTACTCCCAAATCCTGAAGAAGCAAAAAAGAAATTAAAATTACTTTGGATTTCGTGCGGTGATAATGATTGGTTAATTAGCAACAGTAAACGCACGCACGATTATTTGTATAAAAATGATGTGCCTCACATTTATTATTTAGAGCCAGGCGTGCATGATTTCAAAGTTTGGAAAAATGGATTGTATATGTTTTCACAGTTTTTATTTAAACCTGTCGATCAATCCAGTTTTTCAGCATATACGATTTTAGGTGATCAGGCTGCGACCAACATCCGTAATGCGAAGTATCCTCAAATATTGCCGGATAACCGTGTCGTTTTTAAAATTAAAGCGCCAGAAGCGTCAAAAGTACAGATTGATTTAGGCAAAAAGTATGATATGTCCAGAGATTCAGACGGACTATGGACTACAACAACAGGAGTAATTAATAAAGGTTTTAATTATTATTCCTTGCTAATTGATGGCGTAGCTGTAGCTGATCCTGCTAGTGAAACATTTTATGGCATGGGACGCATGGCCAGCGGTATTGAAATTCCAAATGAAGAAGGGGATTTTTACGAATTAAAAATGGTTCCCCATGGTGATGTCACAATCAAAAAATATTTTTCAAAAACAACTAATTCTTGGCGTGAAATGTATGTTTATACACCACCAGGTTATGAAAATTCAGCCGAAAAATATCCTGTTTTATATCTGTTGCATGGAGGAGGCGAAGACCAAACCGGATGGGCAACTCAAGGCAAGGCGAATTTGATTTTAGACAATTTAATAGCCGAAAAGAAAGCAAAGCCAATGATTATCGCCATGCTTGATGGAAATATGGGAACTGCAGGTTTCAATGAAAATGCATTGAAAGCATTTGAAAATGAATTAAAAGAGGGCGCAATTCCTTTTGTAGAAAGTAATTTTAAAGTAGCAACAGACGCTAAAAATAGAGCATTGGCCGGATTATCAATGGGAGGACTGCAGACATTGTATGCTGGGGTTAAAAATTCAGATATGTTTTCAAGTATAGGTGTATTCAGCTCGGGTTGGTGGGCCAATAATGATGCATTATCAGGACCTCAATATGAATTTATGAAAAATAATGCCACTGTTATTAATTCTAATATCAAGAATTTTTGGATTTCAATGGGAGGCAAGGAAGACATTGCTTATGAAAACTGCAAAATAATGTTGAGCAAATTTGACCAAATGGGAATTAAATACAAATACAGTGAATATTCAGGAGGACACACATGGCCAGTTTGGAGACATGATTTGTTTCTGTTTGCGCCGTTATTGTTTAATTAATTTTTAGATAGCAAGAATTTCCAAAAACAAAATAATGATGAAAAAAAGTCTAAGTACCATATTGATTCTATTGGGAATTTCATTAGCTGCACAGCAGAAAGATGATTTAAAACTTTGGTATAAAAATTCTTCAGGAACAGTATGGGAAAATGCGCTGCCAATTGGAAATGGCTTTCAAGGCGCTATGGTATATGGAAATGTCGAAAAAGAAATTTTTCAACTAAATGAAGCAAGTGTATGGAGCGGAAGTCCAAACAGGAATGATAATCCTGATGCAAAAAATGCACTAAGCGAAATTAGAAGACTTATTTTTCAGAAAGAATATAAAAAAGCAGAAAAACTCATCAATGAAAATATAATCACTAAAAAATCCCACGGGCAAATGTTTCAGCCTGTTGGAAATTTAGAATTGGATTTTTTGAATCATCAAAACTTTACCGATTATTACCGAGAACTTGATATAGAGAATGCGATTACAAAAACAGTTTATAAAGTTCAGAACGTTACCTATACACGTGAAGCATTTATGTCTTTCCCTGATCGGGTTTTAGTGATAAAACTTTCTGCTGATAAACCGGGAAAATTGTCGTTTACAGCTGCTTTTACTTCTGAACATAAAAAACAGGAAATTAAAGTTGAAAACAACAATGAACTTTCACTTTCGGGAACTACAAGTGATCATGAAGGCATAGATGGAAAAGTCAATTTTAATGCATTGGCAAAGTTCAAAGTCAATGGCGGAGGAATAAAAAGTATTGGAAATTCTATAAAAATTGAAGGAGCAGATTCTGTTTTGATTTATGTATCTATTGCTAGTAACTTTATTAATTACGATGATATCAGCGGCAATGAAAAGGAACTTGCAAAATCTTTTTTGGACAAGGCATTTGATAAAGAGTATAACAATATGAAAAAAGCTCATATTGCTTATTATCAAAAATATTTTAAGAGAGTCAAACTTGATTTTGGAACAACTGAAGCATCCAAACTGCCAACAAATGAAAGATTAGCGAATTTCAGAAATGTTTCGGATCCATCTTTTGTAACGCTTTATTTTCAGTATGGCAGATATTTATTGATTTCATCTTCACAGCCTGGAGGTCAGCCTGCCAATTTGCAAGGTATTTGGAATCACAGCATGAATCCTGCATGGGACAGTAAATATACGATCAATATAAATACAGAAATGAATTACTGGCCAGTTGAGAAAACCAATTTATCAGAAATGCACGAGCCTCTTTTAAAAATGATCCAAGAAGTAGCACAAACCGGAAAAGAGACTGCCAAAGTAATGTATGGAGCCCGTGGCTGGATGGCGCATCATAATACTGATATATGGAGAATTAACGGCGCTGTCGACGGCGCAACTTGGGGAGTCTGGAATGCCGGCGGAGGCTGGTTGAGCCAACATTTATGGGAGCATTATCTCTACACGGGCGATAAAGATTATCTTCAATCGGTATATGAAACCCTTAAGGGAGCAGCAGATTTTTATGCTGATTTCTTGGTAAAAGATCCTGAAAGTGGCTGGCTGGTCGTAGTTCCCGGAAATTCACCTGAAAACGCTCCAACGGCGCATCAAGGTTCTGCAGTAACTGCCGGGTCAACGATGGACAATCAAATCGTTTTTGATGTTTTTAGTACAGCAATAAAAGCATCTGAAACATTAGGAAAAGACAAACAATACATTGATAGTTTAAAAACGTTGCGCAATATGCTTCCGCCAATGCAAATTGGCAAATACAATCAGCTTCAGGAATGGATGGATGATGTTGATGATCCTAAAGATAATCATCGCCACATTTCGCATTTATATGGCTTATATCCTTCTAATCAGATTTCGGCTTACAAAACTCCGGAGCTTTTTGCAGCCGCAAAGAATACATTATTGCAAAGAGGAGATATATCTACAGGTTGGAGTATGGGCTGGAAAGTAAATTGGTGGGCAAAAATGCAGGATGGAAACCACGCTTTTAATTTAATCCAAAATCAATTGACTCCACTTGGCGTAAACGCTGGAGGCGGGGGTACTTATAATAATCTTTTTGATGCGCATCCGCCATTTCAGATTGATGGAAATTTTGGTTGTACATCAGGTATTGCTGAAATGTTGATGCAGAGTTCAGACGGTTCGATCCATTTACTTCCCGCTTTGCCCGATACTTTGAAAGAATATGGAGAAATAACTGGTTTGAAAGCGCGAGGAGGATTTGAAATTAAAGAGTTGAAATGGAAAAATGGAAAATTAGTTGCTGTCAGTATTCAGTCCAATCTTGGAGGAAATCTTAGATTAAGAACTCCAAATCAAATCATTCCTAAAAATAAAATGGATTTTAAAACTGCTTCCGGAGGTAATTCAAATGTTTTTTACGAAACAGATGCGATCAAAAAGCCCATCATCGCTAAAGAATCAACGATAAGACCTTTAAATATTCAACCAACATTTTTATATGATGTTGCTACTGAAAAAGGAAAAATATACCATTTTTCGATTAAGGAATAAATTACAGTCATTTCAATATGAGTGACTTAGAGTAAAAGTTTTTTTTAAAATTTAAATTCAAAGAAAACATGAAAAACAAGTTTCTATTTATAATAAGTTTACTATCGTTTTTTTGTGCCAATGCGCAGCAATATCCTTTTAAAAATCCTTCTCTTAGTTCTGAAGAAAGAGCAAAAGATCTAATTTCACGATTGACGCTTGAAGAAAAAGCGGCTTTAATGTGCGATCAGAGTGATGCTATACCACGATTAGGAATCAAAAAATTCAATTGGTGGAGCGAAGCTTTGCACGGTTATGCGAATAATGATAATGTGACGGTTTTTCCTGAACCTATTGGCATGGCAGCATCATTTGATGATCAGTTGTTATATCATGTTTTTGATGCGGTTTCAGATGAAGCCCGTGCTAAATACAATCAGTGGATTAAAAACGGCAACGAGAATAAGCGTTTTTTAAGCCTTTCGGTTTGGACGCCTAATGTAAATATTTTTAGAGATCCGCGCTGGGGCCGTGGTCAGGAAACTTATGGCGAAGACCCGTATCTTACTTCGCGAATGGGAATTTCTGTTGTTAAAGGATTACAAGGCCCTGAAGATGCTAAATACCGAAAACTTTTGGCTTGTGCGAAACATTTTGCGGTTCATTCAGGTCCTGAATGGAGCAGACATGAATTGAATCTTAATAATGTAAATCCGAGGGAATTATATGAGACTTATCTGCCAGCCTTTAAATCATTGGTTCAAGATGCCGATGTTCGCCAAGTAATGTGTGCTTATCAGCGTTTAGATGATGAACCTTGCTGCAGTAATAGAAGATTGCTGCAAGGCATTCTTCGTGATGAATGGGGCTATAAATATATGGTGGTTTCAGATTGCGGTGCGGTGACTGATTTTTATACCACTCATAAAGTTTCGTCTGATGAAACACATGCCGCGTCTAAAGCCGTACTGGCAGGAACTGATGTAGAATGTGTTTGGGAAAAATATCCCTTTAAAAATCTTCCGGAAGCAGTTGAGAAAGATTTAATAAAAGAGTCGGATATCAATAAAAGCCTTCTTCGTGTTTTAGTTGGCCGTTTTGATTTGGGCGAAATGGATGATGATACAATTGTTGCATGGGCTCAAATTCCGGCAACTGTTCTTAACAGCAAAGAACATCAGCAATTAGCACTTGAAATGGCTCAAAAGTCAATGACGCTTTTGCAAAACAAGAACAATATTCTTCCTTTAAATAAATCCATCAATAAAGTAGCCGTTATTGGTCCAAATGCCGAAAATGAGCCAATGTTATGGGGGAATTATAATGGAACTCCTGTTAAAACAATAACGATCAAAAGTGGAGTAGAATCAAAACTTCCTGTAAATAAAATATTTTATGATAAAGCCTGTGATTTAGTAGAAGATAAAGTAAATCAAACCTACTTTGACCAACTTTCTTTTGAAGGGAAAAAAGGGATGAAAGCAACTTATTGGAATAACTCGAATAGAGAAGGCAGTCCAGTAGTATCACAACAGATTTTAAATCCGATAAAAATGACAACTGCTGGTCAGCATGAATTTGCTTCCGGAGTGAAATTAGAAGGATTTTCAGCAAAATATGAGGCAGAATTTTCAGCTAAAGCAAATGATACATTGGTTTTTAAAACTGGTGCCACCGGAACTTTCGGATTAATAGTTGACGGAATTTCTAAAGCAAAATACACCAATTGGAGAACAGTACCGGGAAAAATTCCATTTGCCGTTGAAGCAGGTAAAAAATATAAAATCGAAATTAATTACGCCCAGTCAAACAATTGGCAGGCCAACCTTGAATTTGATTTTGGAAAAGAATTCGATATAAATTTCGGAGCTTTAATCCAGAAATTAAATGGTATTGATACTGTGATTTTTGTCGGCGGACTTTCGACTTTGCTGGAGGGTGAAGAAATGCCGGTTTCGTATCCGGGTTTTAAAGGAGGAGACAGAACGAATATAGAACTTCCGGCTGTTCAGAGAAAATGTCTGCAAGAACTTAAAAAAGCGGGTAAAAAAGTAGTTTTTGTAAACTGCTCGGGTTCTGCAATTGCTTTTGCGCCAGAAACATCAAGCTGTGATGCCATTTTACAGGCATGGTATCCTGGGGAATCAGGTGGCCAGGCTGTTGCCGATGTTCTTTTTGGAGATTATAATCCTGCGGGGAAACTTCCGGTTTCATTTTATAAAAATTCAGATATATTGGGAGATTTTGAGGATTATTCTATGAAAGGACGCACGTACAGATATACAACGGATGTTTTATTTCCTTTTGGTTTTGGTTTGAGTTATTCTAAATTCAATATCGGTACGGCGAAGCTGAGCAATCCAAAAATAAAATCAAATGAAAGCACACAATTGAGTTTTTCCATTAAAAACAGCAGTAAACGTGATGGAACTGAGATTGTTCAAGTGTATGTTCGAAAATTAAATGATATAGATGGCCCATTAAAAACCCTGAAAGCTTTTAAACGAATCAATTTAAAAGCGGGAGAAAGTCAAAATGTAACAATTGATTTGCCATCATCTTCATTTGAATTTTATGATCAAAACACTAGAAATATGAAGGTAACTCCAGGTGAGTATGAGGTGTATTATGGTAATAGTTCAAAAACTCAAGATTTAAAAATGATTAAAGTTTTTGTTCAATAATCTATCAAAATTCAACGCCTGCTTGAGAAATATTGTTTTTTGAAGTAGGCAAAATTCTAATAATATACTTAATTAACATGCGTAAAAATTGCATTTTCAATTAAAAAGTATATATTTAATTTAAATTTCCTCAATAATGTATGGCTCCAAAAATTTGTGTTAAAGCGATAGTTATTCTATTTTTTATAGTAAACAAATTGTTTTCTCAGGATAAATTTGAAAACTATCAATTTAGATTAGTAGATAAAGAAGCTTCGAAAAGTGGTATCTATACCATTTCACAGGATCAGTCTGGATTTATGTGGATGGGTACAAATGGTGCTGGCTTGTATAAATACGACGGAGTTAATTATGTTGCTTATGAACAAAATTCCAAACGGAGTAATTCTATTAATAGCAATTTAATTTATGTTACTTACGTTGATACTCGCAACCGGTTGTGGATAGGGACTGACGAAGGATTATGTCTGTATAATCGAAACTTAGACAATTTTGAAAGCATTGATATTCAGAAGAAAATTAAAAAAGAAACTGTAATTTCTATTAAAAGCATTCTTGAAGACAATAACGGAAATCTACTGTTAGGAACAGTTAACAACGGTTTACTAAAATTAAATACTACAACGCGGAAAATTACTAAAGTCAATTCTGATGTAGCCAATAACGCTAATTATCTTATCAATAGTCTTGCAAAAGATAAAAAAGGAACCATTTACTTGGGAACAAATTTAGGATTGAAAATATTCGATCCTATAAAGAATGAGACAAAAAAGATTAACATTGGCAATGACAATCGGATACACTCGGCAAGCATTGTGTCTATGTGTTTAGATAGTAATCAAAACTTATGGATTGGCGACGGATTTAAAGGCTTGATAAAAGTCGATTTACATTCTAAAGTTAAACAAGCCTTTTACTATCCTATTACTAAAAAAAGAATCATGTCAATTTTGGCAAGAGATTCTAAAACAATTCTTTGTGCAACCGAAAATGATGGATTAATCATAGTTGATGATCAGGGTGTTGTTCAAAAAAAATATGTAAACAGCAAGTTCAATACACGTAGTTTGAGTTCAAATTCGGTTTGGTCTTTATTATTAGACAGAGAGAATAGAATTTGGCTGGGCTATTATAATAAAGGTTTAGGCGTTTTTGATAAAATAAACAGTAAAGTCAATATCATAGAAAGTTTGCCTGGAAATCCACAATCCTTACAAACCAGTTGTGTGACCGGAATAGCTAAAGATCATCAGGGACAATTATGGATTTCTATGGAAGGTGGAGGAGTGGATGTTTACAATCCCATAACCAAAGACTTTAAACATATTACTAAATCAGATGGCAAATTATATTCTGGATTAACCAATGATAATATCACAAAGGTATTTATTGACAAAAAACAAAATGTCTGGCTATCGAGTTGGAACGAAGGGATTTTTCTTTTAAAGAAAGGAAGCAGGAGTTTTATTAATTATAATACTAAAAATACACCTAATCTAGCCTCAGATAATATTATGAGTATTACAGAAGATTCCAGAGGTATAATTTGGATTGGAACTTTTGCTAAAGGACTACATTATTATACTCCGTCAGACGGACAATTTCACCATTGTAATGCGAAGCCATTTTTGACAAATGCAATAACAAATATTGACATCAGAAATGTAATGGTTGATTCAGATGATGCTGTTTGGGTTGGTTCAACAACAGGTCTTTATAAAGTGGTTACGAATGATTTTATCACTTTTTCTGTGACTTCTTTTAGAGATAAAATGTCGGAGAAACTTAAAAATCATAAAAGTACTCATACAATTAATGCTTTATATGAGGCTAAAAATAAAGAAATCTGGATTGGTACTGATGGCGCAGGATTATTCAGTTACAATAAAAAAACGAATGTCCTAAAATGGTATATCAATTTTAAAGGACTGCATGAAAAATCAATTTCGGCGATTACAGAATCTAATGACGAAAGCATTTGGTTAAGTGGAAAAAAAGGAATTACGAGATTGGATTTAAAAAACAATACTACCGTAAACTATTCTACCTTTGACGGTTTGCTAGGTAATGATTTCAATAATAATGCAGTTTTAAGAGATGAAGATGGAATGCTTTATTTTGGGAGTTACGAGGGTTTAAACTATTTTAATCCTTCTAATTTGGTTAAAAGTAAAAAGCAATTACCTATTTATTTTACTGATCTGAAGCTTTTCAATAAATCAGTCGGACCACTTGAAAAAAATTCGCCACTTATAAAAGTACTTTCCGAAACAAAAAAAATAATTCTTAAACACGATCAGTCTGTATTTACAATTGATTTTATTGCGGTGAATTATTCTTTTCCAGCTAGAAATGAATTTGCCTATTATTTAGAAGGTTTTGATGATTCTTGGAATTATGTCGGAAACAAACGTTCGGCAACTTACACCAATTTAGCTCCTGGAAATTATACATTTAAAGTTAAAGCTTCAGAAAAAAACGGAGCTTGGAGCAAGGTGCCGTTGGAGTTAAAAATTGAGATATTGCCGCCATGGTGGAAAACATCTTTTGCTTATTTATTTTATACGCTTTTACTTGGGGCAGCGATTCATTTTGCCAATCAGTATTATCAAAATCGATTTAAACAAAAACAAATGATCGAGTTTGAAAAACAGAAAGCGATTCAGATTGAAAAATTAAACAATAAAAAATTACAATTCTTTACCAATATTTCACATGAGTTCAGGACTCCATTAACATTGATTTTAAATCCTTTAGGAGATATCATAAAAAATAGCAGCCAGCAACTTCCAGAAGGTGTTCTGAATAAATTGCAAACGATTCAAAAAAGTTCTGACAGACTTTCGAGACTGATTAATGAGTTGATGGATTTTAATAAACTTCAGTTCAATAAAATGAATCTTCAATTACAATTGATTGAAGTGGTTGGTTTTACAAAAGAAGTTGTCAGTTATTTTAATGAAGAAGCATTAAGCCGCGGAATTGAGTTGCAATTTGAATCCAATAAAACTTCACTAAAAGACTGGATCGACCCGAAAATGTTTGAAAAAATTATTTTTAATGTCGTTTCAAATGCTTTTAAAGTTACGCCGGATAATGGAAAAATTAAGGTGAAAATCATAATTAATAGCGAACAAATTCATTTTCCTTTAATTGATTCATCAGATACTGCGCCTTATTTTACAATAGTTGTTGAAGATACTGGTTCGGGATTAGATAAAAAAGATATTAAAAAGATTTTTGATCGTTTTTATCAGGTAAACAATTTGAACAAAGCGTATTATGGAAGTACAGGAATTGGCTTGGAAGTTGTTCGCGGATTTGTCGAATTACATAAAGGGATAATTGAGGTTGAAAGCGAATTGGGAGTAGGCACTATTTTTAAATTGCTGTTTCCTGTTGGAAAAGAATTTTTTAATGAAAACGAAATATTGCTTGAAGAATATAAAAAGGATAATAAAATAAGCTTTAAGCCAATTGTCGAAAAAGAGGACATCCAATTGACTGATGATGAGGAGCATCAAGACCGAATTTATACGGTTTTGATTGTTGAAGACAATGTCGAACTTCGAAATTATCTAAAAAGTGAACTCAAAAAAGAATACAAAGTCATAGTTGCCGAAAATGGGCAAGTTGGTTTAGACTTAGCTTTGCAAAAACTGCCTGATTTGATTTTAACCGACGTGATTATGCCTGTCATGAATGGTTTGGAATTATGCAAAAATATAAAAGCCAATTTAAAAACAAGCCATATTCCGTTAATGATGTTGTCTGCAAAAGCCTTAGTTAAAGACAGATTGGAAGGGATTGATTCTGGTGCTGACATGTATTTAAGCAAACCTTTTGATATGGATATTTTGAGGTCTAGTTTAACACAGTTGATTAATAGCAGACAAATTATGTTCAATAAGTTCTATAACGGAATTACTTCAACAGCTAAAGAAAAAACTACAACTTTAGACAATGAATTCATAAAAAATGTTCTGAATTACATCAATGAAAATATTCGTGAAACCGAATTGAGCGTAGAAGTTTTGGCTTCGAATGTTTTTTTGAGCAGAAGCCAGTTGTATCGTAAAGTCAAGACATTAACGGGCGTATCAGTCAATGAATTTATTCGGAATGTTCGTTTAGAAAAAGCTAAAGAACTAATAGAATTAGGAAATGATAATATAACGGAAATCAGTTATAAAGTAGGTTTTAGTTCGCCATCTTATTTTACTAAATGTTATAAAGAAAAATTTGGATGTCTGCCAACACAAAAAGTAAGCAATAGTTAATTATATCAATTTCCCCTCTAAAAAAGACGAAGTATTTCGTCTTTTTTTTTTGCTTTTAAATGAATCAAATAACCGGTTTTTAGAGACTACATATTTTGATTTCTTTTGCACCTCTTTATTTTTTTAAAAGAAGAAATATCGGGAGCGATTTCGTCTCTTTTTGATTGTGAAATAGAAATTTATAAGTCGTTTATTTTTTCTATATCCAAAAATTATGATACAAAAAATGGCAATAATATATTTTTCATTTCAATTGATTAAGCGCTGTAAAACCCTGAATTTGCTATTTTTTTAACTATGATGCTACAAATTTGATAGATTATGCATCAAATGTAGTATGTGAAATTTATGTTAACAATCTACTTTTGGTAGAATCAAAATTAGAATAAACATGAAACAAATTACTAACAATCTTAAACCCATTTAGAATATGAATTAAAACCATATTTATGTATTGCAAGCGGCTTTTAAATTCAAAAAATAAAGGACAATATTAATACAATAAATAACAAACAAACAAAACTTTACAACCAACAATTATTTAACTAAAACAAAAAACCAATTATGAAGTTAAAATTAAAATTTGCAATAATCGCATTGCTGATGATAAGCTATCAGAATATGATAGCACAATCCAAGACCGTACAAGGTGTGGTTACAGATCCTTCGGGATTTCCATTACCGGGTGCAACCATAATTGTACAAGGTTCAAACAATAGTGCATCAACAGATTTTGATGGTAAGTATTCTTTAAAAGGAGTTAATCCAACAGACAAAATAATATTTTCTTATGTTGGCTTAGTTACGCAAACGGTTGCAGTAGGAACTCGTACTACAATTGATGTTACATTAGTTGAATCAGCACAAAACTTACAGGAAGTTGTAGTTGCCTACGGAACACAAAAAAGAACCAAAGTAACTGGAGCAATTTCAACTGTTACCTCAAAAGATATTACAGCAGTGCCTATTACTAATGCAGAGTCTGCTTTACAGGGTAGAGCCGCAGGTGTTACTGTTGTAAATGGCGCACCCGGTTCTAGCCCTACAGTTAGTATTCGTGGTTTGGCTACAATGGGAAACAGTACACCTTTATATGTAATCGATGGCGTTTTAACTGGTAACCTATCAGGATTAAATCCTAGCGATATTGAGAATATATCCGTTTTAAAAGATGCATCAACGACAGCTTTATATGGTTCTAAAGCGTATAATGGTGTAGTTATGGTAACTACAAAAAAAGGAAAAAAAGGTGCAGGAACATTAAATTTTAGTTCGTACGCAGGTTTTCAGAGAATTACTAAAAGATATGATGTTTTAAATACACAGCAATATCTTAAATATGCCAAAGATTTAGGAAGTGACTTGACAGCAAGAGCAGCTGAATTTGGAAACATAAATACAAATTGGCAAGACGAAATCTTTCAGGATGGTGTAATGCAGGATTACAATTTAAGTTTTTCAAACGGAACTGAAAATTCAACAGGCCGTTATTCTGCTGGATATTTAAAACAAGAAGGAGCTGTTATAAATACTGGTTTTGAACGTTACTCTTTCAGAGCGAATAATACGCAAAATATCGGTAGGCTGACTGTAGGAAGCAATATTGGAGTATCTTTTAGCAAGACTAATCCAGAACGTGCATCAGGAGGTAGAACATTATTGGAGCATGCTATTAAAATGGCACCTTATCTGCCTGTTTACAATGCAAATAATTTAGGAGGTTATCAAGGCCCTTCTACTGCTGATGGGCAGGATGCAGAAAACCCAGTTCGTGTGGCAAATTTAGGATATCAATACATTAAGGGATTATCTATAATTGGAAACATTTACGCTGAAGTAGAAATCATTAAAGGGTTGAAATTCAGATCACAAGTTGCATTGGATTATTTTACAAACGAAGACCATACTTTTATTCCAAGCTACAGCGATGGTTCAGCTCATAAACAAGCTTATTCATCAACTGCAGAAACAAATTCTCAAGGTCAAACGATTGTTTTCGATAATAGTTTAACTTATAAAACTACCATTGCAGAAAAACATCACTTAGAAGCAGTAGGAGTAATTACTAAAATTGAGAATAAATTTCAGAATCTTGTAGCAAGTAGCCGTTATTATATTTCAGATGAAATTGATCAATTGAGACTTCAGGATGCAAATTTGGCATCAACAAGCAGTGAAACAAATAATTTAGGTTATGTAGCTCGTATTAATTACGACTATGATGATAAATACCTATTCGCAATTTCAGGACGTAGAGATGCATCTTCTCGTTTTGGTTCAAATAATCGTTATGGTAATTTTTATTCTGTTGCTTTAGGTTGGAATATTGCAAAAGAAAGTTTTATGGCAAATTCTATATTCAGCACATTGAAACTTAGAGCAAGTACAGGAACAACAGGAAATGACCTTATTGACAATTATCAGTACAGTGGAACTTTAGCAGCAAATTACATTTATCCAATCAACGGAGCAGCAGCTTCAGGTGTTACAGCTGGTAGAGCTTCTAATCCAGATTTGAAATGGGAGTCTAAAACAGATCGAAATATTGGTTTGGATTTTGGACTATTTGATGAAGCATTCACTGGAAGTTTTGAATATTTCAACAATAAGGGTAGTGATATCCTTTTCGCAGTACCGCTTCCTGCTTCTGTAGGTTCAGCTGGTGGAGGAACTCAGACTCAAAACATTGCCAATACAAAAGTACACGGATTTGAACTTTCACTTGGCTACAACGACAGAAAAGGTGATTTTACATGGTCAGCTGTTGCTAATTTAGGAACAAGCAAAAATGAGGTAACAAGTTTGGCACCAGGTGTAACTAGCGTTTTAGGCGGACCATCAGGAAGAGCTGGTTTGGAGAGCTTTTCAAGACTCGAAGTTGGTCAGCCATTATTTTACTTCTGGGGTTATCAAACAAATGGAATTTATCAAAATCAAGCAGAAGTAGATGCTGCTTTAGGTGCAGGACAAACTACAATACAGCCAGGTGATATTAGATTTGTTGATAGAAACGGAGATAAAGTTATCAACTCAGAGGATAAAACAAATATTGGAAATCCATACCCAGATTTTACTTATGGTCTAAACCTTACAGCAGCATATAAAAAATTCGATTTCAATTGTTTTATAACTGGAGTTAGCGGAAATGACGTTTTTAACTCAAACAAATTTGATCTAGAAGCTATGCAGCGTTTATTCAATGCTAGCACAGATGTTTTAGACAGATCAATAGTTCAAAATGGAGTAGTTACCAACCCATCGGCTACATTACCTAGAGCACTTGGGGCGGGTCAAAACTGGTCATCTGCAAGTCAAAGATATGTTGAAGATGGTTCTTATACAAGGTTAAAAAATGTGACCTTGGGGTATACTTTATCAGGAGACACTTTCGACAACCATTTTACAAACATACGCTTTTATCTAAGTGCGCAAAATCTTGTTACAATTACAAAGTACTCTGGCTTAGATCCTGAAATTGCTCGTGTAGATGCTAATGCAAATTCTGCTGGAATTGATATAGGAAGATACCCTCAACCTAAATCAATAATTTTTGGACTTGATGTTACATTTTAATTTATAAAGATGATGAGAAAAATAAAATATACAGTTGCGATATTACTAGGAATTTTTACTATAAATTCTTGTAATGACAATGATTTAGAATTGAGCAATCCAAATGAGCTATCGCCGGAAACATACTTTAAAAGCGAAACTCAAGTACAGGCTTCAGTAAATGCTGCTTATGCAAACTTGCAAACAAGAGGATTATATGCAAGACACATTTTCTTTGCTTTAGATAATATGGCTCAAGAAAATAAAGGGAATCCACAGTTGGAAGGAAATAAAAAACCTTTTCTTGATTTCTCTTTTGATGCAAGTAGCGATATTATCCAATTTTATTGGGAAACCTGCTATTTAGGAATTTCCAAAGCGAATTTTGTCTTAGACAATGAAGATAAAATCAATGCTTTGCCAAATTCAATTTTATCACAAGAGAAAAAGAATAAGTTTTTAGGCGAAGCTCATTTTTTAAGAGCTTACTATTACTTTTTATTAGTGCCTCGTTTTGGAGATCTTCCAATTTATACAAAGCAAACTATCGTTGGTAATCCAAGAAGTCCTAAAGATGAAGTGTATAAATTGATTGTTTCTGATTTTGATTTTGCTTCTAAAAATTTATTAAGCAAAAGTGTTGAAGACAAAGGAAGAGCAACAAAAGAAGCTGCTTTTGCTTACTTAGGGAAAGCGCTATTGTACCAAAAGAAATATGATGAAGCTTTAGCTGCTTTCAGTAAAGTGACAGGATTTAGCTTAGAAACTAATTTCTATAACAATTTCATGGATGAGACAGAACATGGTCCTGAATCAATCTTCGAAATTGAATATGACGAAAAATTAGGAGTAGCTGATAAATGGGGTAGTGATACCGCTGGAGATGGTGTTGCCGAATCTACACTTAGAGGTCAGGAATATGGTAACCTAGGTTGGTACAACGTATATCCTTCTGATAATTTATTAGATGAATATGAGCCAAACGATAAACGTTTTGGAGATACTTTTTACGTGCCGGGATCTAAATATAATAACGGAAACAACACGATGACAGCTGCTAATTTCTCTTCATCTGAAGGTTTAAGAAGAGCAGGCTGGAAAAAATATCAAAACTATTATAAACGTACTGACGAAAATCTTGATTCAAGTATCAACTTCAAGGTTATGCGTTATTCTGATGTATTGCTTATGATGGCAGAATGTGAAAGCTTAAGATCGGGTGGTGTGCAAGCAACGGCTATTGGTTATATCAATCAGGTTCGTGCAAGAGCAGGTGTACCATTGTTGGCTACAACTCTTACAAAAGATCAAGTTTTTACAGCTCTTATTCACGAACGCAAAGTAGAATTGGCTGGCGAGCAAGTTCGTTTTGATGATATCATTAGATGGGGCATTGCTAGTACTCAATTAGCAGGAACTGGCTTTAAAGCTGGTAAAAGCGAATTGTGGCCAATACCAAATAGAGAAACGTCTTCAAATCCAAATATTAAGCCAAGTAATAATAATCCTGGATATTAAATAAATTGAAGTTAGTTAGTTAGTTTAAGTTAAGTTAGTTAGTAGTTTGAGAAACAGCGCATGCAAGTGCGCTGTTTATCACTATTTTATATGTTGCAAAACCATTAAAATTTAGACACTTATAATTTGCTGTTTTACTATTAAAATACATTTTTAAATACCACAGACCAGTTTTATTCAAAATGAAAAAAATTGCATTACTTTTTTTAATCGTAACGTTGTTTTACAATGTTTTAGGATTTTACATCATGTTTGCTGAACAACAAGAGCAAGTGTGGGTGACTGCTATGGAAAAAACTGAAGATATAAATTTTGAAGTTATCGAAATTCAGATTGATCCTTACGCGTATGTCGTGGATTCTGGTTTTGAAGAGGTCAACGAAGATTTTACAATCGAAAATAAGACCTATCATGTTTTTAAGAAAAGAATTGTAAACAATGTATTAAAGTTATATTGCCTAAAAAATTCCTATACCAAAGTTTTTAGCAAGGATTTAAAAAAAATTGTCGACAGTCAAATATTTGACACCTCTTCTAACAAAGAAAATCCAAGTAAAAAATTAATGAAATCCTTTATTACGGATTACATTCCTAATAATGATACAATTGATTTGGTTGTTACTGCATCCAAAGCATTTTTTCCTGAAAAATTGTGTCCGTATACTCCAAAAAGAGACCTTCTTTCGGGGTATTTTACTACCATTTGTCCTCCTCCCGATATGGTATAATACTTCTTTCACGTTAAAAATTTAAAAGATCTTGACTATTAATCAAGTCCTCAATTCAATCTTTGGTGTTGCCATAAGATGAATTCTGATTATTTAAATTTTTCACTTAATCAATTAGAATAATTGATTTAAGAAACTATTACATAACCATATAAACCTAACCAAAAATGAAAATTTATAAATTTTTGTTTAAAGTGCTTCTATTTAGTGCTTTAAGCACATCTGCGTTTGCTCAAAACAAAGACAATAAAAAACAACCTGAACCAACAGGAGTAAGCAATATGGCTTATAAATGGAGCGAAATTGCGATCAATGCAACGGCAAATGATACCGATAGATTCAAGCCAAGACCAACTGTTACTTCCCGTTTTTTAGGATTAACATTTGTTGCCATTTTTGATGCCTGGAGCCGTTATGATGAAAAGGCAATTTCCGTATATTTAAAAGATGCAGAAAGAAGACCTCAGAAAGAACAAACACTAAGAAATAAAGAGATTGCTATTAGTTATGCCGCTTACAATGCATTGTGTGAATATTTTTTTTCAGACAAAGAAATTTTTAAAGCATATATGATAGAATTAGGATTGGATCCTAACGATAAATCTCTTGATCCTAAAACACCAGCAGGAATAGGGAATTTAGCCGCCAAATCAGTGATTGAAGCCAGAAAACATGACGGTTCAAATCAATATGGAGAAGAAGATGGATCAAATGGAACTCCCTATTTTAACTATGTAAATTATAAGCCAGTAAACACTGCCGACGAAATGGTTGATGTAAATCACTGGCAACCAAAATATTTTTCAGATGGAAAAGGCGGTAAGTTCGCGCCCGGCTGCATGACGCCATTTTGGGGTAAAGTAAAACCTGTTGGGTTAAAAACTGGAGATCAGTTTCGTGCAATGCCTCCACCTTCTTTAGATTCTGAACAACTCAAAAATGAAGTTAAAGAATTAATCGACTTGCAACATAATCTTACTAACGAACAAAAAGCATTAGTAGAATTTATGCGTGATGGCCCAAAATCAGTGCAACAAGCTGGACACTGGCTAAAATTTGCTCAGGATGTTTCAAGACGAGACAAGCACACGCTGGATCAGGATGTGAAAATGTTTTTTTATAATCAGGTGACGGCTATGGATTGTTTTATAGCATGCTGGGATACAAAAATGTTTTATGATTTTGCTCGTCCTTATGCTTTAGTACATTATTATTTTAAAGACAAAACTATAAATGCATGGGGCGGACCAGGTTATGGAAATATTGATATGAAAGGGCAAGACTGGAGACCATATTCGCCAGATATTTTTTTATGTCCTGCATTTCCCGGTTATGTTTCAGGACACAGCACAATCAGCGGAGGTTGCGGTGAAGCATTAAAACTATGGACAGGAAACGACAATTTCGGAGAGTCTGCAACAGTAAATGCGCCAGGATCAATGACAGAACCAGATAACGTAGGAAAACCTGTTGTACTAAAATTTCCAACATTTACAGAAACAGCAAATATGGCTGGAATTTCCAGAGTTATGGGAGGCTATCACATTCAGGCAGATAATGTTGAAGGACTTAAACTTGGAAGAAACGTAGCTCACGAGGTTTGGAAATTCTACAATTTTCATATCGGAAATAAAACTATAGATAAAATTACTTCAATTGAATAAGTGTTCCAATTTTAAAATGGAACTGATTTTTTCTGAAAATGTTTTAATTATGAAAATTAAGCCAGTAGTATTTTTATTGATAGTTTCTGTTTTGGCAGTTTCATGCGATTATTTTTCCAATCCGAATGACAAGATGATTAAGATTTTGGATGCGAGAAAAATGATGTATAATGTCAAGAGCAATCCTTTTGCCGCAAAGGCAGAAGTCGCTTATTATGATTCTATAATCAATAGTTCTGATGAAGGTTTTTTCAAATTATTCAACGAATTGAATAAAGGAAATGCTTTGTTGAAATTCGGAAAAGAAGCAGAATCTGTTTCAATTATGGAAAATGCCATCAAAAGAAAAAAAGCGATTGATGGCAAAGATGATCCACAAGCGCTTAAATGTTTGGCAATTGCTTATATGAGACTGGGTGAAAAGCAAAATTGTGTCAATTACCACAATCCGGAATCGTGTATTATGCCTATTCAAAAAAATGGCATTCATACTATACGTCAGGGATCTCAAAACGCAATCGAAATTTATAAGAAGTTATTGGATTTAGATCCAAACGATTATGAATCGAGATGGTTGCTTAATATTGCTTGTATGACATTAGGCGGTTATCCTTCAAACGTTCCTCAAAAATGGCTGATACCTAATCTGAATAAAGATGATTCGGACTATCATGTAAAACCGTTTTTGGATGTTGCGCCAAACGTGGGCATAAAAAGCAGAAATATGTCGGGCGGAGTAATTGTTGATGATTTCAATAATGATGATTATCTGGATATTGTTACTTCAGATTGGAGTTTAGATGGCGTTATGCATTACTATCAAAACGATCTAAAAGGAAAATTTTCAGATGTATCCAAAATTTCAGAAATAGGCAGATTTAAAGGCGGTCTGAATATGATCCAAGCAGATTATGACAATGACGGCGATGTTGATATTTTTGTTTTAAGAGGAGCTTGGATGCATAAATTCGGCAGACAACCTAATTCATTATTACGTAACAACGGCGATGGCACTTTTACTGATGTCACTATTAAAAGTGGTTTGTATTCTGAATTTCCTACTCAAGCCGGAAACTGGAATGATTTTAATAATGACGGCTATTTAGATTTATTTATTGGCAATGAATCTTCAAATGATGGATCATATCCTTCTGAATTGTACATCAACAATCAGGATGGGACATTTACAAATGTTGCAAAAGAAGCAAAATGTGACATTGTTGCTTTTATCAAAGGAGCAACGTCGGCAGATTATGATAATGATGGCGATATTGATTTGTTTCTTTCTGGAATGAATAAAAAGAAGATATTATTAAAAAATACCGGACTTAAAAATGGCATTCCGCAATTTAAAGATGTTACAGACGAAGCTGGTTTAGCTGGAATCAATGTAATGACTTTTCCAACTTGGTTTTGGGATTACGACAATGATGGCTGGCAGGATATTTTTGTTTGCGGTTATCAGTTCAACGGATCAATTGCCGGTGAAACTGCGATGGAAGCATTAAATATTCCGAATGGAAGCAGCAAAATGTACTTATACCATAATAATCATGACGGTACTTTTTCAGATGTTTCCGTGTTGTCTGGTTTGAGCAAAACTGTTTTTGCAATGGGTTCAAACTTTGGAGATTTTGATAATGATGGTTTTTTGGATATGTACCTAGGTACAGGAAATCCGGATTATAAATCCTTGTCGCCTAATAAACTATTCAGAAACATGGGCAACGGAAAATTTGCAGACGTAACCGTTTCCAGCCGTATGGGAAATCTCCAAAAAGGACATGCAGTAGCTTTTAACGACCTTGATAATGATGGTGACAGCGATATTTTTATAGAAGTTGGCGGTGCTTATTTTGGTGATGCTTTCAATAATTCTTTATACCTGAATCCAGGCCAAAACAACAATCGTTGGATCAAGATGAAACTGGAAGGTACAGAAAGCAATCGTTCTGCAATTGGTGCCAAAGTAAAAGTAACTTTCAAAGAAAACGGCATTTCAAGATCTGTATACAGGATTTTAAATTCAGGTGGAAGTTTCGGAGCCTCGGCATTGCGAATGGAAGTTGGAATTGGACAAGCGTCAATTATTGACCAAATCGAAATCACTTGGCCAAAAAATCAGAAAAAGCAAGTGTTTAAAAATGTAAAGCCAAATCAATTCATCAAAATTATTGAAGGAGAAAAAGAATTTTCAAACATACATCTTAAAAAACTTTCCTTTCCAACAGCCGGAGCAAGATCACCAATCTGTATGTGATATATTGCTCAGAATTAAAAGGTTAATCCATTAGACAAATTGATAAATTTTAGAATTATAAAAATGAAAAACATAAATACAATAGCAGGTTTTTTGAGCATTGTGAGCTTAATATTACTTGCAAGCTGTTCTAAAGATTCTGATCAAAAGATCTTTACGACTTTAGACCGTTCTGATACAGGAATTGATTTCAGTAATAACTTGACAGAAAACGATTCACTGAATTACTTTACCTACAACTATATTTATTTAGGAGGTGGAGTTGCAACAGGCGATATCAATAACGATGGTTTAGTTGATATTTATTTTACCGGAAATCAGGTATCAAATAAATTATACCTGAACAAAGGAAATCTAAAATTTGAAGATATTACAGAAAAAGCTGGTGTTGGAGGCGATAGCCGTTGGTATACTGGCGTAGCTATGGCAGATGTAAATGGTGATGGATTTTTAGATATTTATTGTAGTGTGGGAGGGAAATTCGGACCTAAAAACAATGAATTATATATTAATAATGGAAACGGCACTTTTACAGAAAAAGCCAAAGAATATGGTATTGATGATGTTGGAAACAGCGTTCAGGGAACTTTTTTTGATTACGATAAAGATGGTGATCTAGATTTGTTTGTTGCCAATTATCCGCCAACTAAATTCAATTCGGCAACGGGAGATTATGTGCAAATGATGCTTCATGTCAAAGACAATGAATCTGGTCATTTATATCGAAATGATGGAAATCATTTTACGAATGTTACCGAACAAGCGGGTGTAAAAAACTATGGTTTGTCATTAAGCGCCACAGTGGGCGATTTAAACAATGATAGCTGGCCTGATATTTATGTTTCAAATGATTTTAATTCACCCGATTTCTTGTACATAAACAATCAGGACGGAACTTTTAAGGAAGTAGTAAAAGAAGCAATGGCGCATAATTCTTTTTACGGAATGGGCGTTGATATTTCAGATTTCAACAACGACGGAAATTTAGATCTTTTTCAGGTAGATATGGATGCAAAGGACAATCGCCGTAAAAAGGCAAACATGTCCAGCATGAATCCAAAACTTTTTTGGGATGTAATTGATGCAGGTTTTAATTACCAATACATGCACAATTGTATGCAGTTAAATACAGGAGTTTATGAAAACGGAATTCCACATTTTGGCAATGTATCACGCATCACCGGAACATCCTCTACAGATTGGAGCTGGGGACCTTTATTCGCCGATTTTGACAACGACGGAAATAAGGATTTGTTTGTAACAAACGGAACTCGAAGAGAAATTAACAACAATGATTTCTTTCATAGCCTTGAAACGTTAAATCTAAAACCAAAAGATTTGCTGAAAAAATCTCAGGAAATTCCTTCTGAGAAAATCGATAATTTCATGTTTCAAAACAATGGAAATTTAAATTTTGAGCAGGCAAATAAAAAATGGGGAATTGAATTTAAAGGTTTTTCAAATGGCGTTGCTTACGTTGATTTAGATAATGATGGCGACTTGGATATTGTAGTAAATAATATCGACGATTATGCGTCAGTGTTCGAAAATTCAAGTTCAAAAATCAACAATTACCTCAAAGTAGATTTTAAAGGCAATTCAAAAAATGTTTATGGTCTCGGAAATCGTGTTTATGTGAGAACCAAAAAAGGAACTCAAATGCAAGAACTTACTTTAACAAGAGGATTTCAGTCATCTGTTGCTCCTGAACTGCATTTTGGAGTAGGTAAAGAAAATACAATTGACGAAGTAAAAGTGGTTTGGACAAATGGCAAAGTGCAAAAACTAAACAATGTAAAAGCGAATCAAACACTTCATTTTAAAGAGCAGGATGCTAAAGAAGAAATTGTAGCGAAAACAGCTCCGAAAAGTCAATTATTTGCAACAGAAACCAAGATTTTTCCAGTTTACAAACACGAAGAAAATAAATACGATGATTTTAAGGATCAGGTTTTATTGCCTCATAAAATGTCAACTTTTGGTCCTGTGATTGCTGTTGGAGATTTGAATAAGGATGGTCTTGATGATTATTTCATTGGAGGTTCTGCAACTTATTCTGGGAAAATGTTTTTTCAGACTAAAAATGGTTTTGTCGAAAAAAGCATTCCTGCATTGGAACTAGATAAAGCTAGTGAAGATACTGGAGCATTAATTTTTGATGCTGATAATGATGGCGATAACGATTTGTACGTAGTAAGCGGCGGTTACGAATTTTTGATTAATGACCCAAAATTGCAAGACAGATTATATATCAACAACGGAAAAGGAGATTTTACTAAAGCGCCAGTCGGAGTACTTCCGTCCATGCCGACAAGTGGTTCAAAAGTATATCCAATCGATTATGATAAAGATGGAAAACAGGATCTTTTGGTGTTGGGAAGACAGGTTCCAGGACAATATCCTTCACCAACAACAACTTATTTGTTGCACAATATAAGCACAGCAACACAACCAAAATTTGAAATTTCTAAAAAAGCACCTAAAGAATTTGTCAATCTTGGAATGGCAACAAGTGCTGTAATCACGGATTTCAATAATGATAAATTAGAAGATATTATCGTTGTTGGCGAATGGATGCCTATCCGAATTTTCCAAAATTCAAAAGCGGGTTTCAAAGAAGTCACAAAAGAGATGGGACTTAACGATGATACTACAGGCTGGTGGTGGAGCATTCAGCAAGGCGATTTTGATAAAGATGGAGATATGGATTATATCATTGGAAATAATGGTTTGAATTATAAATACAAAGCCACTCCAGATGAGACTTTTGACATTTTTGTGAAAGATTTTGACAATGATAAACACAAAGATATTGTACTGAGCTATTACAATGATGGCAAACAATATCCGGTTCGTGGTCGTGGTTGTTCTTCACAACAAATTCCGAATATCAAGAAGAAATTCAAAGACTACGAAAGTTTTTCAGAAGCGACTCTGGTTGATGTTTATACCGAAAAATCACTTAAAGAAGCCTTGCATTACAAAGTAAAATCTTTTGCCAGTATTTATTTGGAAAATAAGAACGGAAAATTTGTAATTCACGAATTACCTGTTGAAGCACAGCTTAGTTGTATCAATCAAATAATGGTTGATGATTATGATAAAGATGGAAATCTTGATGCACTAATTACAGGAAACATGTATAATTCTGAAGTTGAAACTCCTCGAAACGATGCCGGTCATGGATTGTTTTTGAAAGGGAATGGAAAAGGAAAATTCAAATCGGTAACAGCAGTTGAAAGCGGATTTTTTACTCCGGGAGACGTTAAAAACATGGAGAAAATAAAAGTACAAGGAAAAACATATCTACTGGTAACTAAAAACAATTCGTTTTTGCAAAGCGTCAGGATTAATTAAAGTAAAAAATAAGTTAGGAAAAAGCTTTTGAACTCTTATCTGAGTTCAGGTCTGACTTTTTAAAAACAATACTTACAGTGTCTTTAAGGCATTGTAAGGACTTGTTTTAAAAACTCTTAATTAACTAATCCAAAATTCAAGACAAATGAAAAATACTTTCAACGCTTTCTATTTCTCATTAAGTGATAAAATAGGAAAACACAGTGTTTACTTAATGCGTTTGGCTTTGGTCATAATTTACATTTGGTTCGGACTTCTAAAAATCTTCGGTCTTAGTCCTGCAGGCGACATGGTGGCGAAAACGGTTTTTTGGCTCAAGCCAGAATTCTTTATTCCAATTCTTGGAATTTGTGAAGTATGTATCGGATTGGGATTGCTCTTTAGAAAATTGATTCCGGTAACTATTGTGCTGTTATTATTGCATATGGGAGCAACGCTTTCTACTTTCTTTATTCTAAAATCCAGTTGTTTTGAAATCTTTCCGTATGAACCAACATTGGCGGGTCAGTATATTATCAAGAATATTGTCTTGGTTGCAGGAGCGCTGGTTATTGCCGGAAAATACAACGAGGATTATTATACAGCAATGAGTTTGAAAAAAGAGCAGGAAAAGTTTACTGCAAATGCTGAATGAGTAAACTGAAACAAACTATTAACCAACAAAAACAAATTTAAAAATGAAAAAAATATACTTGTGCTTTCTCTTCCTAATTCCCTTTATGATGAATGCACAAACTGATATAGACGCGCTTATGATGAAGAAAAATGATTTTTGCTTCGGGGCGGTTTATCAATACAGCAGTTGGAACGAATATTGGGAAGGCACTTTTAAAAGAGAAAATCTTAATCTCGGAACGGTATCTTCTCAAGGTCCTGCTTTTATGGGTGATTACGGAGTATTAGACAAGCTGAATTTTCTTTTGACCGTTCCTTATGTTGAAACAAAAGCGACAGCAGGAACTATGAAAGGTCAAAAAGGAATACAGGATTTAACTTTCACTCTAAAATATATGCCAATTAAAAAGAATATTGGTAATGTCAAGTATTCATTAATTCTTTTAGGAAGTTATTCAACACCCGGATCAGATTATGCCCCCGATTATTTGCCATTGAGCCTTGGCCTTGGGAGCAATACAGGAACATTTCGATTGATGGGAGATGTCCAGTATCGCCATTTTTTCGCTACTTTATCTGGAGCTTATCTAAAAAGAGGAAACATTACCATTGATCGAAATTCTTATTTAGATAATGAAATTCATTATACCAATGAAGTCGATATGCCGGATTTAATAAATGTCAATTTTAGATTCGGATACCGTTCCTCAAAACTGATTGCGGAAGCTATTATCGATAATTCGGTTACACAATCCGGAGGTTTTAACATTACAAAAAACAATATGCCTTTCCCAAGCAATACGATGAATGCTTTCAAGTTGGGTGTGAATGGAAAATACACGGTTATAAAACAACCTGAATTAGCCATTGTTGGTGGATATAATGTAGTAACAGAAGGTAGAAATGTTGGAGAAGCAACTTCATTCTATGGAGGCATTTTCTATCTGATTAATTTTAATAAAAAAAGCAAGTAAGGTGAAAAATAATATAAAAAATATAGTTCTAAAAAGTCTGATATTTTTGTTTTTTGCAGTTGGATTATTACATTCTTGCGATGAGGATATTACACCTCGCAATGAGCAGTTTCCGCAACTAAATCCAAAAAATACAGATGTCGAAGCTGGCACTTGGAAAACATATCTTTTGACTGCACCAGATGAATTTTCAATAGATGCACCCGCGGCGACAAATTCAGCTGCATATACGAGAGAAATTAATGAAATAAAGAGTTTTCAGGTTGATATTACAAAAGAACAAAAAAGAATAATAGAGTATTGGAGCGCAGGTAGTGTGTTGCGTTGGAATGAAATTTTGCGAACATTAGTTGCGAGGCATAATCGTCCACCGTATCAAAATGAAGACGGAACTTATCCAGCTCCCTCAGCGGCAAATCCATTTGCATATCCTCAATTTCCATTTTCTAATCCTCCTTACGCGGCGAGAGCTTATGCGTATGTAAGTGCTGCTCAATATGATGCGCTGGTTGCAGCTTGGCATTTTAAAAAGCTTTACAACAGAGCGGCGCCTTATACTGTTGATCCGAGTTTGCAGGTTCTAATTCCTAAAAGCACTTTGCCATCTTATCCTTCAGAAGATGCTGTGGTAACGGGAGTTACCGTTGAACTTTTGAAATTATTATTTCCGACTGAAATCGCTTATGTAAACGGAAAAGCCGAGGAAGAAAAATTATATCGTATCATCAGTGGTGCCAATGTTCGCTCTGATGTTGATGCCGGAATAATTTTAGGAAGAAAGGTTGCGGCAAAATTCATCACTCGTGCTTCAACGGATGGTGCAGGGGCTGCTATTGGTACGCCGGCAATTTGGGCAGCATTTGAAACTGAAACTGCAGCAAAAGGAGAAATTCCGTGGAAATCATTAGAAGTACCGGCAAGACCTCCAATGTTGCCATTATTCGGAAAAGTAAAATCATTTTTAATGACAGAAGCTGATGTTGTTGCAAATCGTCCGCCTGCACCGCCATCCACAAAATCTGAAGCTTTTGCCAAAGAATTAGCCGAGATTAAAAGTTTCAGTCAGGACAAGTCTCGTGAACATTTGGAAATTGTGAGTTTTTGGGCTGACGGAGTAGATACTTACACGCCTCCAGGACATTGGAACGCCATTGCTTCTGAAAATTTTGTGCAACAATCGTACAGTGAAGTTCGTTGGGCAAGAAATTTGGCTTTGTTAAATGTTGCCATGATGGATGCGGCGATTAGTTGCTGGGATGCAAAATATGCTTATTTCAATCCACGTCCGTGCCAAATGGATCCTTCAATTAAAACCACTACAGGAGTTCCTAATTTTCCAGCTTATGTTTCGGGGCATTCTACTTTTAGTGCCGCCGCAAGTACGGTTTTGTCCCATTTTATTCCCGCTAAAAAAACGCAATATGAAGCAATGGCTTTAGAGGCATCAAACTCGCGAATGTACGGCGCTATTCATTATAGAAGCGATTGCGAAAAAGGATTAACACTAGGTAAAAAAGTCGCTGGTTTTGCTGTTGGAAGAGCAACAACAGATGGCGCTGAATAATCAAAGAATAATTATTTTTTATATTAGGTTGTTTTTCAATTTTAAACCCGACAGGTTTCTAAATTCTGTCGGGTTTTATTTTCATACTATCTTGGATTTTTACCTAAAAAAAGCACCCTAAAAATTTTCTAAATATCAATTATTTAGAATTGGATAAAAACAATAACAGGAAGAATACTTTAAATAGCCTTTTTCTAGAGTTGGATTTTTATGCGATTATTTCATGCGAATTTGCTTCATTTCTTATAGAAAATGCACGATTTGTTTGATTCGGATATACCGCATTGCTTTACTTTTGGAAGCTTGTTAAAAGATTTTTTTCTCCATTATCATTACGAACAAATTATCAATCTTGACCAAAAAGTTTTTAAAAAATATATAAAATGAAATTCCAAATTAGAACTATTATGTTGTTTTCACTATTCTTTCAAACCGCCTTTTCACAAACCGATGCTGTAACCGAAAAGAAGATCCAACATTTAATAAAAAAAATGACTTTGAAAGAAAAAGTGGGTATGCTACACGGAAACTCTAAATTTTATACTTCAGAAATAAAACATCTTGGAATTCCAGAATGGGCGTTGTCTGATGGTCCTCATGGCGTCAGAGCAGAAATGAATCGTCATAATTGGCAGTATACAGGACAAACTGATGATTCTTCAACTTGTTTTCCTCCCGGAACAGCTATGGCTGCAAGTTGGAATTTAGAATTGGCGAGACAGCGCGGTATCGTTTTAGGTGAAGAAGCTCGTTTTCGTAAAAAGGATGTTTTGCTTGGACCAGGAATCAATATCATTCGTTCTCCACTTTGCGGACGAAATTTCGAGTATTTAAGTGAAGATCCATTTCTTATTTCTCAGCTCTCTGTAAATTATATAAAGGCTTTGCAGACTCAAGATGTTGCTGCTTGCGTGAAACATTTCGTAGCAAATAATCAGGAAGAAAATCGTTTTGTTATTGATATTAATATGAGCGAACGTGCTTTTCGCGAAATTTATTTACCCGGTTTCAAATCGTCGATTGTTGATGCTGGAGTATTGGGAGTTATGGGAGCCTATAACAAATTTCGAGGCGAATACTGTACTGAAAATGCTTATTTGGGGCGAACTATTCTTAGAGATGAATTTAATTTCAAAGGCGTTTACATGTCTGATTGGGATGCCGTGCACAGTACTGAAAAAGCTGCTCTAGCCGGTTTGGACTTGGAAATGGGAACTGAAAAAGAAAATTATGATGAATGGTATTTTGCAGATCCACTCATTAAGGCAGTACAGGAAGGACGCATAAAAGAAAGTGTAGTAGATGAGAAAGTAGCGAATATTTTGCGAGTTATGATTAAAACCAAAGTTTTAGATCCTAAAACGCGAATAACAGGTTCTATAAATACAAAAGAACACCAGCAAGCCGCTTATCGCTCTGCTGTCGAAGCAATTGTTTTGTTGAAAAATGAAAACAAAACGTTGCCTTTAAATATGAGCACCTTAAAATCTGTGGCAATTATTGGAGATAATGCGACCCGTACACATTGTGGTGGCGGATTTAGTTCAGAGATCAAAGCATTATATGAAGTTACACCGCTACAGGCTATTACTGAAAAGTATGGAAAATCGGTACAAATAAATTTTGCACAAGGTTATGAAAAACAATCTCATGTTGTAGAAAGAAGCAGCGATGGGCAATTAAACACAGATAAAGTAGATTGGAAATTAATTGACGAAGCAGTGGCTCAAGCTAAAAAATCGGATGTAGCGATTGTTTTTGCAGGCTTGAACCATGATTTTGATTCAGAATCATTTGACAGACTTCACATGCGTTTGCCTTACGGACAGGAAACTTTAATTCAGGAAGTAGCCAAAGCAAATCCTAGAACCATTGTTGTGATTATTGCAGGTTCGCCACTTGAATTAGCCGGAATTGAATCTAGTGTACCAGCCTTGGTTTGGGGATGGTACGGTGGAATGGAAGCCGGAAATGCTGTAATTGATGTACTAAGCGGAAAAGAATTTCCGTCAGGAAAACTGCCTTTTACTATTCCGGTAACCTTACGCCAATCACCAGCACATGCTTTAGGAGCATATCCCGGCCATGATTTAAAGGTAAATTATGATGAAGATATTCTGGTAGGTTATCGCTGGTTTGACACTAAAGGAATTGAACCTCAATATTCTTTTGGATACGGACTATCTTATACTTCTTTTGAAATTTCTAATGTAGCGACTGATAAAAAAGCTTACAATATCGATGATGAAATAATTGTGAAATGTGAAATTAGAAATACTGGAAAATCGAACGGTGCTGAAGTAATTCAACTCTATGCTGGTCAAACAACTTCTTCCGTTTTAAGACCAAAGAAAGAATTAAAAGCATTCGATAAAGTATTCCTGAAACCAGGAGAAAAAAAAATGGTTTCTTTAAAATTGAAAGTAAAAGATTTGGCTTTTTACGATGAGAAAACTTCCAGCTGGAAAGTTGAAGCTGGTGAATTTGTACTTTATACGGCGACATCAGCGAAAGAAATTGTTAGCGCTTTGAAGATTGTAGTACAATAAATCCAGCTTAGAAAAATTCAAATAAATTAAAATTATGGCATTCGTAGAAGATTGCCATAATTTTAATTTTCTCTTCTTTCTCTAAGGTCACTTTCTATTTGAATTTCCATTTTTTTATCTATTTTGTAAAAGCACAGCATAACGGCGCTTATGATAAATATGAAACCAGGATAAATACTAACAGAAAGTTTAATTCCTTCGACTGCTGCGGGCACCTGATTGATTTCTTCGGCTACATAACCATATTTGGATAAAAAAGCCGCGCCTAATGCACCACCAATACTTATTCCAATTTTTAATCCTACAAGCATTGCCGAAAAAACAGTAGCAGTTGCTCTTCTATGGTTTTTCCATTCGCTATAATCAGCTACATCAGCTATCATAGCCCATAATAACGGAATTGTTACTCCGTAAATAAAACCGTGTACTAATTGGGTAAGAAAAACTATTTCAATAGCTGTTCTGCTGTAAAAATTGAAAAATAATAGACTTGTAGCTGACAAAAAAATAAAACTTATATAAATGTTTCTTTTTCCAAAAGTATCTGCAAATGGCTTTGAAATTAAAATGCCTAGAATCATAAAAAGAATTCCGCCAGCATTAAACAGACTAAATGCAGAAGTAGGAGCATCTTTTGGCCACTGAAAATCAACTAATCCCATTGAGATCATTTTATTGTTGAGATCTTGGATAAATGCTGTAAAACCGATATTGTTCAAAAATAAGGTTTGCGCATCTGGGTCTAGGTAATACTTAAAATAAAATACATACATTCCCCCTTTTAAGGACAAGGTTATAAATACCAAAATAGTAACAAGCAACATAACTAGCCAGGGACCATTTTTGGACAAATCAGTAAAATCCTGTTTCACTGAAGATTCTTGTTTTTTAGAAGGAAGAATTCTTTCTTTGGTTGTAAAAAAAGTGATCAGCAAACAAATTGTGCCTAGCACAGCAAATAATATCATCGTATTTTTAAAGCCTACTGCTTTATCGCCATGGCCAAAAATTAAGACTAAAGGCAATAAAAGGGACTGAATCACAAATTGAGCAATCATTACTGCTACAAAGCGATAAGATGAAAGACTATTTCTTTCTTTCATATCTCCCGTCAAAACACCACTCAGGGCGACATAAGGCAAATTATTGGCTGAATATATTAGTACTAAAAAGAAATAGGTTAGTAAAGTATAGACGATTTTGCCAGTTTCATTAAAATTTGGCGTTAAAAAAGTTAGAATAGAACCAATTCCAAAAGGTAATGCGGTCCATAAAATCCAAGGTCTGAATTTCCCCCAGCGAGTTTGAGTACGATCAGCAATAATACCCATAATAATATTAAAAAAGGCACCAATAAAGCCGCCTATAAAAATAATAACACTTGCAGTTCCGGCAGGAATTTTATAGACATCAGTATAAAAAAAAGCTAAAAAAGTAAGCAAAGTTTGAAAAATCAAATTGGCTGCAAAATCTCCTAAACCATAGCCTATTTTTTCTAACACCGAAAGTTTTTCGGTAGCTTTGTTGGCATATACGTAATGTTTTTTGCTTCTATCAGTGAAATGGTTTATAGCTAAAATAGTACTGAGTTTTTTCATTTGCAAAAATTTCCTTCCTTTTAATAATTCGAATAAAATGCTACCTGTAAAAATAGCTTGAAAGTTGAAATAAGATTGTCACTTTTGAAGCCTTTAATAGAACATTTGAAGCATTCTTTTGTTTCGATAAATCTTTTAAATATAAATTGCTATTTTCGCTTCATAAGTTTCTAAAAACTCCTGCAACCCAAGTCATTATTTACACTTTTACAATTTATTTATATGCGTATTCAATACCTTTTATTTTTTGTTTTCTGCTTTTTTTTAAGTTGCGATAAAAAACAGAATCAAAAAGAATATCATAAATATACGAATGATTTGATCAATGAGACAAGTCCGTATCTTTTACAGCATGCGCACAATCCTGTAAATTGGAAACCGTGGAATAAGAAAGTTTTAGATCAGGCAAAAGCAGAGAATAAGCTTATCATTATTTCAGTAGGATATTCGTCTTGTCATTGGTGTCATGTTATGGAAAAAGAAAGTTTTGAAAACGATTCTGTTGCCAAATTAATGAATGACAATTTCATCAGCATAAAAGTTGATAGAGAAGAACGCCCAGACATTGACCAAATTTATATGAATGCCGTACAATTGATGACTGGCGAAGGCGGATGGCCATTAAATTGCATTGCACTTCCAGATGGTCGTCCAATTTTTGGAGGGACTTATTTTACAAAACAACAATGGACAAAAGCTTTAACCGAAATTTCTAGTTTATACAAGAAAGACCCAAATAAGACCAGCGAATATGCAGATAAATTAGTAAAAGGAATTCAAGAATCACAATTAATTGCGGTCAATACTAATGCTGTCAATTTTAATAAAACGGAGATATCGGCTTCTGTAAAATCATGGAAAGAACACTTTGATCATAAAGATGGAGGTTTAGTTGGCCAAACCAAATTTCCAATGCCAGCTTCTTTACAATTTTTGCTGCGTTACAGTGTCCAGAATAATGATAAAGCAATTCGAAATTTTGTTTTCAATACAATGACAAAAATGGCTGATGGCGGAATTTATGATGCTATCGGTGGTGGATTTTCCAGATATTCGGTAGATACAAAATGGCATATTCCTCACTTTGAAAAAATGCTGTACGATAACGCGCAGTTGGTAAGTTTATATTCCGAGGCCTATCTGGTTTCAAAGAATGAACTTTATAAAAAGACAGTATATGAGACGCTGAATTTTGTGGAACGAGAACTCATGGCTTCTAACGGAGCTTTTTATTCTTCGATAGATGCTGACAGCAAAAACAAAGAAAATAAATTAGAGGAAGGCGCGTATTATGTTTGGGATAAAAAAGAATTGCAGTCATTATTAAAATCAGATTATTTGCTTTTTCAGAAGTACTATAATAGTAATGAACAAGGTTTATGGGAAAACCAAAAATATGTTTTATTTAAAAATCAGTCGGATAAAGAGTTTGCTTTTCAAAATAAATTGACTTCAGCTCAATTGGATTCAAAAATTAAAAACTGGAAGCATATTCTTTTAGCAGCACGAAATAAAAGACCTCGTCCACATGTCGATAATAAAACATTGACTTCATGGAACGCTTTAATGATAAAAGGTTATGTAACTGCATATAGAACATTTAAGAATCTGCATTATAAAGAGGTCGCTTTAAAAAATGCCAACTTTATTGTGGATAATCAAATGCAAAAAGATGGAAGTTTGAATCATAATTATAAAGATGACAAAAGCAGTATTGCTGGTTTTGCAGAAGATTATGCCAGTGTTGTAGATGCTTTTATTGCGCTATATCAAATTACGCTTGATGAAAAATGGCTGAACAAATCAAAGCAATTAACTGATTACGCTATCAAACATTTTCAGGATAAAAAATCAGACCTTTTTTATTTTGCAACTGATGCTTCTACAGGTTTAATAGCACGAAAAATGGAAGTGGTAGATAATGTTATTCCGAGTTCCAACTCAATTTTGGCGCATAATTTATTTTTATTGGGACATTATTATTCTAATGATATTTATTCAGAAACTGCACAGCGAATGTTGAATAACATAAAAGTTAATGCTTTAGAAGCGCCTATGGAATACTACAATTGGTTGGATTTAATGCTGAATTATACTGATAATTATTTTGAAGTAGCCATTTCTGGTAAAGAGGCTATGTCCAAAACAAATCAACTTCAAAGTTATTATTTGCCTAATATTTTGATTGTCGGATCCACAAAAGAGAGCAGGATTCCTTTATTAGAAAATCGTTTTGATGAAAATGAAACTTACATCTATATATGCGTAAACAAATCTTGTAAAAAACCTGAAGTGGATGTTGTAACGGCAGTCAGTAAAATCAATAGCAATATTCAGTAAATAATGCCTATATGTTCTTGATTAACTGAGTTTTGATAGAAAAATTGTAATGATTTTTTTACGACTTGTTCAAAGAATATTTAATAAGGGTTATAAATCTGTAAGTTTCTTTAGTAAAGCATAAGTGAAAATACAGATATTGTACTTTATTGGTATAAAAATAATATATATGATTTTTTTATAACTAATTTTTTATTAAAAATTAATGTTTTTTATTGCACAACCGGTTGTGTTTTAATTTGTTTTTTTATATTTGTAATAAATACACTTATTCATGATTAGATAAAATTTTCATATCGTTATTGAATAAGTAAATAAAGTTAGTATTGCATTTAATTGTTTTATTATAAAGCAATTATATGTTGAAAGATAAAAATTGGTTTAAAAGTTTGTGGTGGGTTATAAGTGTTATTTTACAGAATCTGTTTATAACTAAATGCCTTAGTTTTTAAATCGTAAAGCCGGAAGCTTAATCCTTTCGGCTTTTTAATTGCTTCATAATTATTCTATTTATAATCTGGCTGATCGAATTACCCAAAATCATGAAATTAAAAATTATCTTACTGCTTTTCGCTTCATTTAACATCTCTCATATTTGGTCGCAAAATATCATTTTGCAATCGCCAAATGGAAAAATTAGGACGGTTTTACATGCTGTTGATTCAACTATAAAAAGTGAATGGTACTTGAAAATATCTTATAAAACGGCTGACCAGATGACAGAAATATTACCGAAGGTAAATTTAGGTCTTTCAAGAAGTGATCAGGATTTTTCAAAAGAGCTTCATTTTTTAAAAGCGACAAAGCCAAAACCAATTATAGATCGATATGAACTTCCATTTGGGAAGAAGTCAGTGCGCGAAAACTCTGCCAATGAAATAACTGTTTCTTTCGAGAATCCGAGCAAAGCCAAATTAAATATTATTATAAGAGCCTATAATGATGGTGTTACATTTCGATATGAATTTCCAGAAAAACAAGGTTCTTATATCATTAATGAAGAATTTACAGCTTATCAAATACCAAAAGAAAACAAGCGATGGCTAGAAAAATGGAATCCGGCCAATGAAGGATTATACGCTTCATCCAGTGATGATAAAATTCTTCGGCAGGAATGGTGTTATCCGGCGCTGTTTAATTCCTCAGATAAATCATGTTGGTTTTTATTACATGAGGCTGATTTAAACCGCAGTTATTGCGGAACAAAATTAAGCAATATTAAAGAGATCGATACGTACAAACTTACTTTTCCCGATCAACAGGATGCGAGAGGAACTGGTGAATCAAAACCAAAAACTTCACTTCCGTGGAAATCACCTTGGCGGGTAATTACTATTGGCAGTTTAGCAGATATTGTTGAGAGTACATTGGTAGAAGATGTTTCGGCTCCAACTGCTTTTAAAAATACTGATTGGATAAAACCGGGAAAAGTTTCCTGGAATTATTGGTCAAGCAATCACGGAACGAAAGATTTTAAAATTGTATGCGAGTTTACAGATTTAGCTGTAGAAATGAATTGGCCTTATACGCTTTTGGACTGGGAATGGGATGCTATGTCAAATGGCGGAAATTTAGAAGATGCTTTAAAATATATCCATTCAAAAGGCATAAGACCTTTGATGTGGTATAATTCAGGAGGAGATCACACATGGGTTCCGTCAACACCGAAAGACCGAATGCTGACGCATAAAAATAGAGTAGAAGAATTTACAAAACTTAAAAAACTTGGCGTCGCTGGGGTTAAAGTTGATTTTTTCGAAAGCGAAAAGCAGGATATGATCAACTATTATCTGGATATTCTGGAAGATGCCGCACAATTTGAAATCATGGTCTATTTTCATGGCTGTATTGTACCACGTGGCTGGTCAAGAACTTATCCAAATTTAATGACTTATGAAGCTGTACGAGGCGCTGAGTGGTATAATAACGGAACTGAATTTTCAACCACAGCGCCAGAACATAATACTATTTTGCCTTTTGCAAGAAATGTAGTAGGGGCAATGGATTATACTCCCGTGACTTTTACCAATTCTCAGTTTCCACATCACACTTCTTATGGACATGAATTGGCGCTTTCCGTACTTTTTGAGTCTCCTTTCCAACATTTTGCGGACAGGCCTGAAGGATATTACCAATTACCTGACGAGGCGAAAAACTTCTTAAAAGAAGTTCCAACAACGTGGGATGCAACCAAACTTATAGATGGTTATCCAGGCAAAGATGTGATAATGGCGCGCAGAAAAGGAGGCTCTTGGTACATTGGCGGAATTAGTGCCTCAGAACGTGAAGAGCTTACAAAAGAAATCAAACTGGATTTTTTAGAAGAAGGGATTGATTATCGTGTCGTTGTTATTGCAGATGGAAAACACGATAAAGCATTTTCTTCCCAAGTTTTGGAAGTAAATAGAGATAAGACGATTGAAGTGAAATTGCTTAGAAGAGGAGGCTTTGTGATTTCATTAATTCCGATTGAAAAATAAAATAATTGCAAAAAAATAACTATTAACCCAAAAACCACAATAATGAAAAACCAAATTAAAATAGCATTTATAGTAATGTGCTGTTTATCAGTAGTTAAATTGAAAGCGCAAAATCCTATTATCAAAGATATTTTTACTGCTGATCCGGCTCCAATTGTACATAAAGGAACCTTGTATTTATATACAGGCCATGATGTACCAACAGAGCAGGATACAAACTACAAAATGGCCGACTGGCATGTGTTTTCTACAACCAACATGAAAGATTGGAAAGATCATGGAGCACTGCTTTCACCTAGCACATTTTCATGGGCAACAGGCGATGCTTATGCCGCTCAATGTATTGAAAGAGATGGCAAATTTTACTGGTTTGTCTCTACATTTCATAAAAAAGATGATAGAAGTGCCGGCGGAGCCGCAATTGGTGTAGCGGTTTCGGACAGTCCTGTTGGACCTTTTAAAGATGCAATTGGCAAAGCACTTATTATAAATGAAATGACTACAGACATGAAATATGCTTGGGACGATATTGACCCAACTGTATTTGTTGACGATGATGGTCAAACTTATATGTTTTGGGGAAATGGAAGCTGCAAATGGGTTAAACTTAAAAAAAACATGACAGAATTGGATGGGGAGATTACTACTTTCAAACCCAAGAATTATATCGAAGGGCCTTGGGTTTATAAAAGAAAAGGGCTTTACTATTTGGTCTATGCCAGTGCAGGCACAAAACCAGAAATGATTGAATATTGCACGGCTAAAAGCATCACAGGACCATGGACTTATCAAGGAATTATTCAGGAAAATGTACAAAATAGTTTTACCACACACCCAGGTATTATTGACTTTAAAGGCAAATCTTATTTTTTCTATCATAACGGAAGTCTACCAACTGGTGGAAGCTACAGACGATCTATCTGCGTAGATTATATGCATTACAATAAAGATGGAACGATTCAGAAAATAATACAAACAACTGAAGGTGTGAGCAAAATCAAGTAAAGGATTTTAATTTTTTATGTTATGAAAAAAAGAATTAGCTTGATTTTTACCTTCTTCATTTTGATTGTTCAGATGACTGTTTCAGCACAAGGAAAAAAAGCGCAGAATCCGATAATTTTTTCTGATGTGCCCGATCTTTCTATTATTAGGGTGGGTAAAAATTATTACATGAGCAGTACTACAATGCACATGAGTCCAGGTTTGCCCATTATGAAATCTACAGATTTGGTTAATTGGACATTAATTAATTATGCCTATGATACTTTGGCTGATATGCCTGAATTAAATCTAACAGATGGAAAAAGTACGTATGGAAGAGGTTCATGGGCAAGTAGTTTGCGTTTTCACAACGGGAATTATTATGTTACAACTTTTGCACAAACAACAGGTGAGACATATATTTTTAAAACAAAAGATATAGAAAAAGGAAATTGGCAAAGGGTTTCTTTTAGACCAGATTATCATGATCATTCCTTGTTTTTTGATGATGATGGAAAGGCTTATTTAGTTTATGGCTCGAGCCAAATCAAATTAGTAGAATTGAATGATGATTTGACAGGAATCAAAAAAGGTGTTTCTGAGAAAATTATTATTGAAAATGCTAGTCTGCCTGCTGGAAATAACATTATGCTTGGAGCTGAAGGCTCACAATTATTCAAAATCAAAGGCAAATATTATTTATTTAATATCTGCTGGCCAAAAGATGGAATGCGAACAGTGGTTATCCATAAAGCAGATCATATTACCGGTCCTTGGGAAGGAAAAGTTGGTTTGCAGGATTTAGGTGTTGCACAAGGCGGACTTATCGATACTCCTGATGGACGTTGGTTTTCTTATCTGTTTCGCGATTTTGGCGCTGTCGGTAGAATTCCATATTTAGTTCCAGTAAAGTGGGAAAACGACTGGCCAATTTTGGGCGAAAACAATAAAGTTCCTGAAACTTTAGAATTACCATCCAATAAAAGTCTGATCCCAAATTTAGTGGACTCAGATGAATTCAATCGAAAAAAAGGGCAAGAAAATCTTCCATTAGTATGGCAATGGAATCATAATCCTGATAATTCGCTTTGGTCTTTAAAAGAAAGAAAAGGATTTCTGCGTCTAAAAATAGGAAGAATTGATACTGATTTTCTTCAGGCAAGAAATACGCTCACTCAGCGAACTATTGGACCAACAAGCAAAGCTTCTGTTTTTTTGGATGCTTCACAAATGAAAGAAGGTGATTTCGCCGGCTTGAGTGCTTTGCAAAAAGAATATGGTTTGGTTGGGATAAAAGCTGAAAACGGGCAAAAATTCATTGTAATGGTAAATACTATTTCAGATAAAGCTATTGAAGTACAGCGAATTACATTAAATCAAAACCAGGTTTATTTAAAGATTGAATGTGATTTTACCAATAAAAAAGATGAAGCAAAATTCTTCTATAGCTTAGATGGAAAAGTTTGGAATTCGATAGGCGAAACTTTAAAAATGAAATATACGCTTCCGCATTTTATGGGCTATCGTTTTGGTCTTTTCAATTATGCCACAAAAAATACTGGTGGCTATGTAGATTTTGATTGGTTTCGAATTAATTATTAATAAAGATAAAAAGACAAAAGTGATGATAGATAAAAATTTCACAGGCGAATCCCTCGTAAGACTTCACTATCTGGTGTTGGTTTTGGGATTGATTTTACCAGTTTTTGTTATTAGTCAGAATAAAAAGAAGGCAGAAAAATCAGAAATTAAAGCACCTCAATATCGCAATCTTTTTAAAGAGGCAGGATACAATCAAAATGATATTGATAAAAAATTAGCGAAAGCATATTATGATGTTTTTGAAGGACCAAACAAAGTGTATTTTGAAGAGGGCGATTCTTTAGGATATGTATCGGATGTCAAAAACAAAGATGCGCGTACCGAAGGAATGTCATACGGAATGATGGTTGCGGTTCAGCTTGATAAAAAAGAAGTTTTTGATCGAATTTGGCGATGGTCGGTCAAATACATGCAACATCAAGATGGACCAAGAGAAGGTTATTTTGCATGGAGTGTTGATCCTCAGACCAAAAAGCAAAATTCGGCTGGATCTGCTTCAGATGGTGAGTTGTATTTTGTGACAAGTTTGCTTTTTGCGTCTAACAAATGGGGCAATACTACAGGAATAGATTATTACAAAGAAGCCAGAAGAATTTTGGATAATATGTGGAAAAAAGATGGCACTGGCAACATCCACAATATTATCAATACTGAACATAAGCAAATATCATTCGTGCCTGAAGGTGGTGGTTACAATTGGACAGATCCTTCATATCATGTTCCAGCATTTTTCGAAATATGGGCATTGTATGCAAAAGATGGACATGAGCAGTTTTACAAAGAATGTGCTGATGTTTCGCGACAATTTCTGCATAAAGCAACGCATCCGATAACAGGATTAAACTCAGATTATACCGAGTTTACTGGCGAACCTCATCCTACACCATGGATGCCACCGGGATTTCGATATGATTCCTGGCGAGTTCCTATGAACATTGCAATGGATTATGCTTGGTACGGAAAAGATAAAAAATGGCAGGAAGAATACGCTTCTAAATTTCAAAATTTCCTCAGATCAAAAGGATTGGACACTTTTGAAGATCAATTTAATCTGGATGGTTCTAAACCTGATTTTATTCTGCAAGCTGGACCAGTCAAAAAACTTAGGCATTCCATAGGATTGGTAGCAACTTCGGCAACTGCATCATTAGTTAATAAAGATAAAAAAAGTATAGATTTTGTTCATGCTGTCTGGAATGCAAAACTTGAACCTTATGAAGACGGTTATTTCGACCCTTATTATGATGGATTGATGTATCTCTTTAGTTTAATGCATCTAAGTGGAAATTATAAAATTATAACTCCATCAGTTAATTAATTTTTTAAACTTAAAAAATCAAGTATGAAACAATATGTAATTTTTATACTATTATGTAGTTGGTCAACTATTTCATTTTCCCAAAAATTGAAAATAAACGAAAAGGAATATTTTGAAACCCGAGGATTAAATGTTTTGGTTTTTAGCAATGAATATAACGGAATGTTCTTTGACGAAAAAACTGCCGGTATAGAGTTTATTCATCATGGTGTAAGAACCGTGACCGGCGGCGCTATCAGGCTTCAAAACACTCCAGAACAATGGGATTTGATTCCGAAAATGACAAGCCGAAAAGTAGATAAGGCGAACAATACCATTGAAGTTACACTTACATATGAAGAATTTGATTTTGATTCCAAAATAATAGTAACATCAAAAGGAAACGGATTCTTGATCAATGTTTTTCTAGATAAGCCAGTTCCGAAGCAATTGGAAGGAAGAGCAGGATTTAATATGGAATTTTTGCCAACATCTTATTTTGAAAGTAATTATGTTGTTGATGGAAAGGCAGGGACCTTTCCACGATATCCTTCGGGAAATACTGAAATAAAGCCTTTATCTCAAAAAATTCCACAGTTTGCTGGACATACCACATTTGATGATCGCGGAAAAAAGGAGTTTATAACCACTCTTTCATTAGATTCAGGGAAGAATTTCATCTTCGCGCCTGAAAATCCGGAGCGCACCGTAAAAATTCAGTCGGATCAAGAGATTATGCTTTTTGATGGAAGAAATCTTGGCCAAAATGGCTGGTTTATTGCGCGAAGCATGCTTCCTTCAAATAAAACAGGAAAAGTATTGACTTGGTATGTAGAACCTAATGCAATTCCTAACTGGACAAGAGAACCCGTAATTGGATTTTCGCAAGTTGGATACATGCCAGGACAAAATAAAGTGGCGGTGATTGAACTTGATCAAAATGACAAAGCATTGTCTACAGCATCGATTTTTAAACTTAATGAAGACGGGAAATTTGTAGAAAAACTGAAAGGCGATGTCAAAGTTTGGGGAAATTATTTAAGATATAATTATGCTCAGTTTGATTTTAGTGCTGTTAAAGAAAAAGGACTTTATTACATTCAATATGGTAATCAGAAAACAAATACTTTTCAAATAGAGGACAATATCTATTCAAATGTATGGCATCCTACAATGGACGTGTGGTTTCCGGTTCAAATGGATCACATGGAAGTGAACGAGGCTTATAGAGTTTGGCACGGAAAACCATTTTTAGACGATTGTCTTCAGGCGCCATTAAATCACGAACATTTTGATGGTTACAAACAAGGCCCAACTACAGAAACGAAATATAAGCCTTTAGAACGTATTCCCGGAATGTCTGTTGGAGGCTGGTTTGATGCAGGTGATTTTGATATACAAACTTTTTCGCATGTCAGCGTAATCAACAGTTTCGTAGAATCTTGGGAAGAATTTAAAGTAAAAAGAGATGAAACTTATATTGACCAAAAAATACAGTTTGTAGATATTCATCGTCCCGATGGCCAGCCCGATTTATTACAGCAAATAGAGCATGGTGTTTTAAATCTTGTGGCACAGGTTGAAAATATTGGCCATCCGGTAAGAGGAATTGTTGTTCCTAATCTGCATCAATATCATCATTTAGGCGATGCTTCTACAGAAACGGATAATCTGCCTTATAATCCAAATCTTAAGCCTTATGAATCCAATGGAGTTTCGAGTGGTACGATGGATGATAGATGGGCGTTTACAGATCGTTCTTCCTTTCTTGATTACAGAACAGCGGGTGCATTAGCTTCGGCAAGTAGAGCTTTAAAAGGCTATAATGATGAACTTTCGGCTAAATGCTTATCTCTTGCAGTGAAATTGACAAACGAAGCAACTGAAATAGAAAAAAAGGCAAAACCTGATAATAGTCCAATGTCGAGATGGGGCAAAGGAAGCGATATGATTGCGATATTACAGCTTTACTTAAGCACAAAAGACCAGAATTATAAAAAAGGTTTTCTAGATAGAATTTGGAAACTATTGGATGAAAATTTAGAATTTAATATTAATTCAGCTTTATTGGCTGTGCCTTCTATGGATGATAACTACAAAGTAAAATTACGAAGCTATGTTATCAAGTATAAAGAAAAAACAAATAAAGAGAATAGTGATAATCCTTACGGTGTTCCCCTGGTTAAGAGAGGCTGGGGTGGCACTTCTCAGGTGATTAATTGGGCAAGCACAAATTATTACATTCATAAATTCTATCCTGATATTATGGATAAAGAAGCTGTTTATCAAGGTTTTAACTATATTTTTGGATGCCATCCTTATTCCAATTTATCTTTTGTAAACGCTGTTGGAAATAAATCCAAAAAAGTAGCTTACGGAAACAACCGTGCTGATTTTACTACGATTGCCGGCGGAGTAGTTCCCGGACTTATTTTTCTTAAACCGGATTATTTAGAAAATAAAGACGACTGGCCGTTTTTCTGGGGTGAAAATGAGTGTATTATTGATGGTGGTGCCTGGTATGTTTTTCTTGCAAATGCTGTAAATGAGCTGGCAAAAGAAAAATAATAAACTAAAAAACAAACAAACATGAAACGATTTTTAAATATTGCCAGTATAATTGTAAGCTTGTGTTTTCAGTCTGGTTGGAGTCAAGAGACACAAATAGTTGAAGATTTTAAGCCTTCATCATTGAACCAAGCCGGAAAACAATTTCCGGAGGTGAATTCGCAAAGACGTGTCCGTGCGAGTATTTCTGCACCTGATGCAAATAAAGTGCAACTCGACATTGGCGGTGTAAAGTATGATATGCGAAAAGGTGCCAATGGAGTTTGGACAGGAGAATCGAATCCGCAAGATGAAGGATTTCATTATTACCAGTTAAATATTGACGGAGCTTCGGTACCAGATCCGGGAAGTTTGTATTTCTATGGTGCCGGACGATGGGGAAGCGGAATCGAAATTCCATCGAGAGATCAGGAATTTTTCGATTTGAAAAATGTGCCTCACGGCCTTGTCAGCGAAAAAAAATATTTTTCAAAACTGACAAATTCTTTTAGACGCTGTTTTATTTATACACCTGCAGGTTACAATGAAAATACGAAAATGCGTTATCCGGTACTTTATTTGCAACACGGAAGTTTTGAAGATGAAACAGGCTGGTCTTCTCAAGGTAAAGCCAATTTAATTTTAGATAATCTAATTGCTTCAAAGCAGGCAAAGCCAATGATTATTGTAATGGATAATGGTTACGCTTATAAGTCTCAAAGCAGTGAACTGAAAGATAAGAAAGAGCGTCCAGAATCTATTTTTGAAGAAGTATTAATATCCGAAGTTATCCCAATGATTGATGCTAAGTTTCGTACTATAGCCAATCGTGAAAATAGAGCTATCGCAGGTCTTTCGATGGGCGCCAATCAAACAATGAGGAATGATGAATAATCTGGAAACTTTCTCGTACTATGGAGGCTTTAGCGGTACAGCAAATTATCCGAGTATAGACCCTCTTGATGCTTCCACCTTTTTGGATGGAAAATACAAAGACGGCAGTGCATTAAATAAAAAAATCAAGGTTTTTTGGTTAGGATTAGGTACAAAAGAACCCGCTCCTTTTCCAAAATCAATAGGAGCATTTCGAACGATGTTGGAAAAACAAGGTATTAAATATGATTATTACGAATCTCCTGAAACTGCACATGAATGGCTTACATGGAGGAGATGTTTACATCAGTTTGCAGCAAAATTGTTTAAATAAACTTTCTAAATAAGTCTAGATTAAAAAACATTTTAATATAAAAAAAGATAAAGTATTGAAAACGTCTTATCAATACTTTATCTTTTTTATTTTTTAATCACTATTTATTTTCCAAAATGTTTTTGGACAGCAAGAACTAAAAACATAAAATCGGTTGATCCGCCACCCATAACATATTCTGTTTGTTGCCAAAAGTAAGGCCACTTTTTAAGCTCGGGCAAGTTTGGCCTAATAAGCGCCGTGCCTGAAGTTACTCCGCCAGGAATATAGGACCAATCGGCACGATTCATTCCATAGGCAACCAACAACGAATTAGATCCAATTCCCGAAGCAAACGATGCGGTATTATTGCCCGGATGAACCCCAAGTATAAAATTCAAAGCATTGCTGTAAACTTCATAGTTTGCAAATTCTGGCCATGATTTTGAGAAATAATATTGTTGTACACCAAAATCCTGTAAAGTCCAGCCAGCACCCCAAATATTAGGTTTATATGGAACTCCATAAGGAGAATCTGTAAGCGAATTGTTTTTGGTTTTCGCACTCCATTTTTGGGCTTCAGCATTCAGCTTTTCAAGAAATGATTTGTCCTTAATGAGATGTTTAATTCGTCCAACTCTCCATCCTAAATTTTCGAAATTTTTCAACACCTCTCCATTTAAAGAAGCAATTTGATTGAAATAAGTTAGTTCGTTGGTTGCTAATGCCAATTCAACAAGAACAGTTATTTTGCTTTCTGCTCTTTTTGATTTTTCAAAAGAAGTATTATAAAGCGCTTTTGCAGTTTCTAAACATTCTGTAGCCAATTTTGGATTGCTGATTTTTAAAACACGGTAAGAACAGGCAAGTCCGCCTGCAACATACAATTCACGATCAGGATTGTCTTCAGTGAAAACCCATCTGTCATCATCTTTTGCACTTGGATTTTCTGCCCATTTATTATCCGTAACTCCTCCAAAATCTCCAAGGAGCACATATTGTTTTAAATTGTTTGTAATGATTCCGCGATACAAACGACCCATAGAACGATAGCCTGCCAAAATTGAAGTCAGTCCGTGTTCCATTTGCTGTAAAGCATCTGATTTGCCGTCTGGCTGATGAATTTCAACTATTTTTTTATCTGAATCAATACTTGTTGCATCATAAGATTCGATATTAAATTCCTCTAACATCAGTGCCAGATTCCAAACTGTTCCAATTTGAGATTCAACTCTCAAATCATCATCACCGGCATCATGCCATCCGCCTTGATTTAAATTCGGAACAACTTTATTTGATTTATATTTTGTAAGGGTGGAAGGTCCTTGAACATATCCGTCAAAATGATTCAGATTAGTCGGAGCCATTTGTGCATCATCCAAATGACAGAAGTTGTGCCAAATTCTATATTTTTCATTCACTCTCATGTGGCACATTTGTACCGGTAAAAAATATTCCAAAATGGGTTGCCAAACATCTCGATCATAAAGTTTTTTGCTTATCTGAAATGGAGAAGTTTCATTTCCTCTATAACTCAATGTGTACATTCCTTCTTCATTTACCTCAGAAAAATCTATTTGGTAATAATTATATCTTAAAAAGCTGCCCCATTTTTTCGGTTTTATAGTTTTGATGTTTTTCTTGCCAAACTCATCATGTTTTATCAAAATTATTTCCGATGTTTCTGTATCATTTGGATCCGTTTCCAGAATAGCTACTTTAGATTGTTTAGGATAATAGCCAACTTGCGAAATCTGAACAACAGGCTTGTAAGTCCAATTCGGAATAACATTTGGAGAAACGACAATATCAATAACTCTTTTTCCAGAAGTTGCAGAAATGGGCGCTCTGGCAATAAACCATCCATTATTATGATTGATTCTTCCATCCCATAAGGCAATTTCTTCTAAATTAGACTGAATAGTTACTCTCAATAAATCGCTTTCCGGAGCAATTGTAATTTTTTTTCCTTTACAGAGAGGAGCACCAAGATTCTGTCCATCAATTTGTGATTGAAGAGGCCCGTAAGGAGAATGAGTAAAAATGCCTAAATTTCCATCACATATATAGGACTTTCCAAACAAATCGCCCGGAAACAATTCAATGTTGAAACCAATTTTTCCTAACCATTTTGCATCAATCTCATTATCCAGATCCACCGTTATTCGAAAATTATTTCCTTCTGTAGGAGTTACGTTAACTTTATATTTTAATTTCAAATCAGGATAATCTATTGGATTAAAGCCACTGCGATTTTTAGATTCATCAGGATAAGATAAAGTATGAGATATTGTATTCGAACCCGAATCTATATTTTTTTCGACTTCTTTCGGTACAGGCGACCATTGTCCTGGCGAGATTTCTAAACGTAAATCTCCATTTGCCATAACGCGTTCACCATGCTGAATCATTGTAACCCCTGTTTGATGTCCGTCAGGATAAATATCATCAAAGACGGTTACGTCTAGTCCACGAGCAGAAAAATAACCTTTTGGATGAAGTTTTAGGTTTTGTCCATACATTTTTAATTGTAGTATCGTTGCTATTAAGGCAAAAAAAATAAGCACTCTATTTTTCATTATTTACAGGTTATTTCGATTTGTGTTTTTTGACGAATGCAAATAGTTGAACTTTTATTTAATAAAAGATAAAATACCAACATTAAGATTATAAATGTAGTTTTCTGCTCATAATCTGAATAACAAATTTGAAGCGTAATATAGAAGAATTGATGCGCTTTTAAGGACTTAATTTTATGGAAGAGTCGTTTTTAGAAAAAAGCCTGATAAGTTAGTACTTCCCAGGCTTTTGATTTCTTCTCGTAGAGGGAATCATTCAAATATCTAACCAGATTATCTGGAATTATTACAATATTTTAGAATGCGCATGTTAATTTTTTCTCGTCTTTGTTTACATAGCACTCATATAGATTGCAATATTTAAAACATATTAGTGTAAGTAATAATGCTGAGAATTAGTATTAATTTGGAAACCATCTATCAATCAAAGTTTTTATTTCCAATTTCGCATTTTCAAGGATTGAATTTAATTGGTCTCTATTTTGGTCAACCCCAAAAGCTGAAATTTGTTCTGAAGAGATGCCCATAAAATCAAAATTTTGCTTTATTGTGGAGGAAGCAAATTCCTTGATGTTATCTGAGTTATTATAATCGAATCCGCTAACTACTATTGATAAAGCTTTTTTATCTTTACAAAGACCACTAAAGCCTGTCTCAGGGCTAAAAGAAAATGTCTTATCACTAACGACAATAGCATCTATCCAAGCCTTTACTGTTGCTGGCATTGTAAAATTGTAAATAGGAAAAGCCAATACGATATTATCAGCTGCAATAACTTCGTCAATAAGTTTATGATGATTAGATAGAGTTAAGAGTTCTATTTCTGAAAAGTCTCTTTTACCCATATTCCATTCCATTATTAAATTCAAATTTTTCTCTAACAATAATTCTGGAGGAGTTTCAGCTAAATTTAAATGTTTAATTTCTGTTTTTCCTTTTGCTAGTTCCACAAATTCATCAAATAAAATTTGGGTATAAGAGCCTTTTCTCGGTGTGTAGTTTACAACTAATGTCTTTGTCATATTTTCTATTTTTTTACAAATATAGAGTCAATGAATTGATAATTTTAATTATTTTTGTTTGCTTATTTATAATATATGTTATGATTAATTTGGAATGGTTGAGAACTTTTAGCTGTATATATGAATGTAATAATATAACAGAAGCTTCAAAAAAATTAAATATGACTCAACCTGGAGTTAGTAAACATTTATCTGCCTTGGAAAGCCATATTGGAAAAAAACTATTTGAAAGAACTACTCGGAAATTAGTACCTACCGAATATGGAAAATTTTTATATTCACAAGTTAATAATCCATTAAGTGAATTAGAAAAAGTAGAATATTATTCAAGTCAAAGAACAAAAAAGCAACGATCTGCAATAACAATTGGTTGTACAACAGACTTTTTCAAGAAAGAATTAATGCATCATATTTATACTTTTGACATGTATATAGTGACCCAATTTGGAAATGAAAAAGAATTGATTGAAGCTCTTGAAATGGAAAAAATTCAATTGTTGGTTGGAATAAAAAAATACGATACTTACGACCATCAATTCACATACTTAAAGAATGAAGAGTTGGAATTAATTTGCTCCAATTCTATTGTTATTCCAGAGAATATTGAAAAAAATGATAAGCAATTCATCACATGGCTACAAAATCAAACTTGGTTTACATATGACAATAACCAAAATGATATAAAAAAGTTCTGGGATTCTAGATTTAATACCAGTCCTAGAATAGTTCCAAGATATATTTTACCCTCTTATTTGGACACAATAGAAGCTTTAAAAAATACTAATGGATTTAGTATAGTTCCTAAACATTTATGCGATGAAGCGTTGGATAAAAATTTGATTAAAACACCAATTAAGTCTTCTAAAATAATAGAGCAAAAATTATTTTATTCATTCAAGCTGAAGAATAACAAGTTGAAAGAAGTTAACCTTTTTATAGAGAAGATGAATAAAAATAATTTGCCCGATTCCTCCGACATGTAGCCAACGATAGCGAAGATTTGCAATCTGTGCCTGCAAAGAAAATCAGAATTATAGAAACAAAAAAGCTTAAGAGAAATCTGAAGGTTTTGTCTGTGTAGCGGGAAGCATTAAAATATCTAACCAGATCATCTTGGATTATTACAATATTTTAGCATATGCATCTTAATTTTTTCTATGCTTTTTGTTTTTATATCCAAATAGGTAATATTACATTTTATTAATCTTCAGGAAAAGGTGATTCCACTTTTTTAACAACATTTCCGTTTATACCATCCATTTCAAAGTTAATATAAACTTGTTTGTCATAATTAGGGTATCTAATGATCCAATAATTTTTATTATCAGTATTTGATTTGTATTTAGATATTGTCGTTTTATAACCGCTTTCTTTTTTTTCTAATGAAATTCCATTTTTTTGACAGTATGAAAACACTTGATTAACATTATATTTGAAGCCATTATCAAAATCCTCAGTAGATACTAAATCTCCATTTTCATCATAATTATACCATTTACCTATTTTAAATCCAAACCAACAATAGACTCCCTTTGTTTTGATACTATTGTTAGGGTAAAATTCTTTATACAATCCAATTAAGGGATTTTCTGAGTAATCATATCCGGAAAAGGCACTACCTATTTGGGCACTTTTAGAATAGTAAAGGAGAGTTTTTCCATCTTTATCTCGAGCACTATACGAGTTATCTGTTTTGGTTATGTAAATCACTTCATTTTTATTTTTTTTATTTGCTCCAATTTCATCTGGAAGATCCGAAATTTCAAATTTTTCGACTGAATTATTAATTTTTAAAATTCTAATTCTCTCTGGTTTTTTATTTTCAATTTTTAGAAGTTTATTTTGCGAAATGCAAGAAATAAATAGTAGAGGATATAATAACAAAAATAGTTTTTTCATAACCAATGTCTTTCTTCAAATTTTAATTATCTAAATATTCGTTTCCTTTTAAATCCAGCCAGCCTTTTTGTCCATTTGGTAGCTCAAAACGAGCATATTTTCCTTTGAACTCATCTAATTTTTTATATTTAATCTCTTTCATGATTGGATAATAAGTAAATAAACCGTCTTTTTCGATTCTATAACTTTGTTGATCTAGTAAAGTTACAGAATCGCAATTCTTGGGCAGATTACTGTTGTATGCTTCCATTTCTTTATCCGGATTCTTTGTTATCAAATAATCAAGAGTAGTCAAATTAAATTTCCCGTTTTTGAGTTTTGTATATAAATAAACCGGAAAACTCATCGTCGTTCCCATCATTTCAGAATAAGAGGTCAAAATATTAAGTCCTTCATCTGCATATTGAATGGTTTCATATCCTTCTCTGTTATACAATGGATAACAGTTTGCTCTTGCTTCCGAAAAGTTTATAGTAAGAGAACCAATTTGCCCCGTATAGATGTAAAAATGATCATTTTCGGATTGAATCTCAAAACCAATATTCGCATCCGGAAAATATGGCGCACCACTTGTTTCGTATGATAAGTCTTCCTTTTTGTAGTTTTCGCCAATCAGGTTTATTCTTCTCAAAGTATTACCTTCGATTACTTGCATATTAGGGTAAAATCGTGCAAAATTGAATGCCCGTATATTTTTTAATTTGAATTTTTTAAACGCATAATTATAGATCTCCATTTCTTTTCCTTTATATGCAACGATAAAATAATCGTTACTTGTTATAGAATCAAAAGATTCCTTTAAGACCTTTTCGTTATATAAATTTTTGATCCGTAATTTTTTGTTTTTTAAAGTATCTATTTTGTAAAAATCTTCATTAAGCTTTAAATCATTTCCGTTAGCTAGCTGCATGTCTATTGCCTTTAGGTTTTTATATGCAATTGATTCGTAATTAGTATAAGAATCATTTAGATCATTTTCGTCAAATAAAAAACGGGTATTTTTTTTTGTGGGTATAATAAAGCCTTTTGGATGATAAATGATTTTTTTGTTAGCCCCAAAATCTAAAATACAATAATGCAATAAATATTCATTCGTTTGATTTTTTAAAGAATCTTCTAAAACACTAACAACAAAGAAGTTTTTATTATACTTGTAAAATTGGTAGTTATCATCGTCGATATTGTTTTTAGTGATAAATTTTTGACTTTCTAGATTTTTAAAATCAGATGTAATAATTTCGGAAACTGAAATTGTTGAAGCGTCTTTTTTTATTTTTTCTATTTCTTTTTCTGTTGTTTCTTCTAATTCATATTTAAAACCAACAACCATTTTTTCATAATCATCAACATCCTGAAGCTGCAAATGAAAGTAGGTATTGTCTTTTTTTATAAAGACACCTTTATCTGCATTAATAAATTGTAATTGGCCTTCTTTTATTTTAAAAACTTTTTGGCTAAAGCAGACTTGAGCCAGAAGGATAAATAAAAAAACTAATTTTTCGGGGTATTTTGCAATCATATTAAAATTAATTTAATTGTAGAAAGATACTATTTTTATAAATGTAGGAACCATTGCTTTATTTGCGTTTCTATTTTTATAGATGAGTTTTTTATGCAAAAGGTTGGGAGTGATAATGAAAATACTTTGAGAAGAATTAAATATAAGTCTTCGTCAATTTTAATGTGGAATTTAATTTAAGGAGTGAATTGATTTGATGGTATAACTTGACGGGACTCGAACCATATTGCCTTGAAAAATAAGGCTTTTAAATTTTTAAGAAATTGAAACAAAAATTTATCGAACCACAAAAAAAGCCGAGAAATCTAGATTTCTCGGCTTTTAATTTTTACTAGTAGCAGGAACAGGACTCGAACCATAATTTATTATTGTGATTTTCTATAAAATTGAAGTATTATAAAAAAAATTAGCAAAGATCTGGTTTTAAAAGGGCCAATTAAAATTGTATTTTATTTGTATCTCATGCTCATTTAATAGTATTCAATGTTAGAAAATTAATTTCTGGGAGTGTAATTCGCAAAATATTTCAAATCTAATTCTTTTTTAAAGATAATCGTTTCAATTTTTGATACTCAAAAATATTCAGATTGTTCAAATGCTTATGTCTTCTATTGATATTGTAAAATTTTTCAATATACTCAGAAATTGATGATTCAGCTTCTTGTTTGTTGAGAAAGCGTTTATGGTATGTCAGTTCTGTTTTTAATGTCTTGAAGAAGCTTTCTGCTACCGCATTGTCCCAGCAGTTTCCCTTTCCTGACATGCTTCTTGTGACTGACTTGTGATTGCTGAGTTCATCGACAAATTGCCTGCATGCATATTGCATGCCACGATCAGAGTGGAAAATCAGAGGTGAATTGTTTGTGATTGGCCTGTTGGAAAGAGCCATTCTGAAGGCGCTGATGCTCGTATTTTCTGCTGTCATTGAGGTGGACAGGGCCCAACCGATGATCTTTCTGTCGAAGAGATCCATTATTATTGTCAGGTACAGCCACCTCCAGGCCGTCCTGATGTAGGTTATGTCCGAAACCCATGTCTCATTTTCCCTATCGGCAGTGAATTCCCTATCCAGTCTATTTTCTGCGATCGGATATGCGTGCGATGAATCTGTGGTTGATTTGAATTTCCTTTTGAAGACGCTCTTCAGGCAAGCCTGCTTCATCAGTTTTCTCACCAGTTTTTCCGATACATTAAAACCGCTAGCCTTCAGCTCTCTTGCTATTCTTGGACTGCCGTATCTTTTTTTGTTTTGCTCGTGTATGATTTTTATCTGTTCGGTAAGGGCAATATTCCGCAGTGCCCTATTGGACGGTCTTCTTTTATTCCAATAATAATAGCCGCTGTTGCTGATGCCGAGAATTTTGCAGATTTTACCAACTGGGTAGGAGCTGCTGTGATCTTTGACGAATTTGAATTTAGCAAGCCTGTCTCCGGGTTGGATGTGGGCTGCCTTCCTCAGGATATCCCTTTCCATCTTGACTTCTCTAAACTCTTTTTTCAGTTTTTTTAATTGGAGAAGATAGTCTGGTTCATGCTTTTTTGATTTTTTGCCAAGTACTTCATCTTCAAGCTGGCCTTTCCATCGTCTGATATTCTCAGGACTTGTATCCAGTTCGTGGGCAGCCCTTATTGTGCTGTAGTATCTGTTGCTCAGCTCCACCGCCTTCTGCTTGAATTCCGGCGTGTAGGATTTCCTTGGTTTCTGCATAGCTTTTGTTTTTCATCACCAAAGATCTTGAGTTTTGTTGTCCACTTTATGGTACGAACTCCAAAAACAAAAAACACCCTAAATCAATGGGAGTCAAGCAAAAGAAAACATTAGAAACTTAAAGAAACAACAATTATTTCCCGATGCAGAAATTAGCAAAAATATTCCCTAACAATTCATCATTTGTAACCTGGCCCGTAATAAGGCCAAATTGATATAAAGCTTCGCGAATATCAAGCGCCATCAAGTCACTCGAAAGATTAGTTTCAAGTCCGAATTTTACTTTTTGTATTTCGTCTAGAGCTTTAAGTAAAGAATCATAATGTCTTGTATTTGTAACAATCGTTTCATTGTTTCTTAAAGCACCAGTATTGACAAAAGAAAGCAATTCATTTTTTAATTCATCAACACCAATTTTTTCTTTAGCAGAAATGTAAATTGTTGTTGGTTTTTGGTTGTTAGTTGATAGTTTAGTATCAATTTCATCTATTGCTTCTTTGGAAAGTAAGTCTTTTTTATTGATGATTACCAAAATAGGTTTTTGAGGGTATTGATTTTGTGTTTTGTTAATTTCAACAAGTAAGTTGTCCAGCCTTCCATCAACTGACAACTGACAACCATCAACTAGATACAAAACAACTTGTGCCTGATCAATTTTTTCGAAAGTTTTTTTGATTCCAATGCTTTCTACAACGTCTTTCGTTTCGCGAATTCCGGCTGTATCAATAAATCTGAAACCAACACCTCCAATAACCAATTCATCTTCAATTGTATCGCGAGTTGTTCCGGCAATGTCAGAAACAATGGCACGTTCTTCATTCAATAAAGCATTCAATAAAGTTGATTTTCCAACATTTGGTTCACCAACAATCGCAACCGGAATTCCGTTTTTGATTACGTTTCCAACTGCAAATGAATCTATAAGACGTTTTAAGACAAATTCAATTCGGTTTAATAATTCATGAAATTGCGTTCGATCAGCAAATTCAACATCTTCTTCAGCAAAATCTAATTCTAATTCAATTAAAGAAGCAAAATTCAAAAGCTCTTCACGAAGTTTGGCAATTTCATTGCTGAATCCGCCACGCATTTGTTGCATTGCAATTTGGTGAGAAGCTTCGTTGTCAGATGAAATCAAATCGGCAACTGCTTCTGCTTGCGATAAATCTAGTTTTCCGTTTAAGAAGGCGCGGAGCGTAAATTCTCCAGCATCGGCCATTCTACATCCTTTTCGCAATAATAATTGAATAATCTGTTGCTGAATATAAGTTGAGCCATGACAAGAAATCTCAATCGTGTCCTCGCCCGTATAAGAATTTGGTCCTTTAAAAACAGAAACCAAAACTTCATCAAGTGTTTTTTCATGGTCCACAATATGTCCCAAGTGCAAAGTATGTGTCTTTTGCTTGGTTAAATCTTTATTTTTTATGGATTTAAAAACAGAATTTCCTATTGTGATTGCCTCGGCACCTGAAATACGAATGATAGCAATAGCTCCAGCTCCAGACGGAGTAGCTAATGCAACTATAGAATCTTGATTTATCATGTTGCAAAGGTATAAAAAATGAGTCAAAATTACGTTGACGAAATTGGACAGAAAATTAAACGTTACGCTTATTAAAATTCGTTTTTTAAGAAATCATTATGTGTTAAAATACTGATAATTATCAGGTTGTTTTGTTTTTAGAATGATTAAATTTGAGAGAACAATACACTAATCCTTAACAAAATGAAAAAGATATTATTTCCTACAGATTTTTCTGAAGCTGCTACAAATGCGTTTGTTCATGCATTAGAATTCGCTAAAATTGTTAAAGCCGAACTTGTCTTGTTGCATACTTTTGAGATTCCAGTGTATGACAGTCAGTTTTTTCCAGAAAATTATGCCTCGATTTACAGTTCTATAGAATTGGCTAAATTTGAGATGTTTAAAGACGAAATTCCAAAATTGAGAGCAATTGCCTCTGAGCGAAAGCTCGATGATATTGTAATCAAACATCGATTGATGGATGGTGATTTGATTTATAATTTAAAAAATGCCGTTGAAGAAGATGAAATTGATTTTGTAATAATGGGAACAACGGGAGTTTCTGATTGGACAAAGTTTTTTACGGGATCCAATACAAATTCGGTAATTTCTGAAGTCAAAGTCCCGGTGCTGTGTGTTCCTATTGATGCAAAATATAAAAAAGTCAAAACGATTGGTTTTACCACTCGATATCGCGAAAAAGACAAAGATATGCTTCGCAGGATATTGAAAATTGCAAAGAAAACCGATGCAAAAGTCAGAAGCTTGTATGTAAAAACCTCAAATTCTGATGTTTCTGATATGACAGTCAAAGAATGGGAACAAGAGTTTGCTAATGATAATGTGGAATTCTTGGTGTTGCCAAGCGATGATGTCAAAGAAACAATACTTGATTTTATTCTTTACAAAGACATTGATATTCTGACGACTATAACTCACAAAAGATCTTTTTTTGAAAGCATTTTTGAATCAAGTTTGTCGAAAAAAATCACAAAAGAAGTTTCTATTCCGGTGCTGGTGATGCACGAAAAGGAATAAAAAGTCGTTTCTTTTTTAATTATAATTTTGGAAGTGTAAAAGCTATATTTGTGCTTCATTAAATTTTAGAAATGGAAGTATATCAAAATAAAGTCAAGCACTTTTCAGAAACTTATAATAAAATCAACAAAAGATACAATAGCATCAGTATACTGCGTTTGTTAACTGTTTTTCTTGGTTTGTTTATGTTGTATTGTTACATCAAAACCAATGAAATTTTATACGTCGCATTAGCTTTTTTATCTTTTGTTGGTTTTATTTTTTTGATGAAAATCCATTCAAAATTAGCTTTTCAAAGACAGCTTACAATCGCACTTTTAAAAATGAATGAAAATGAGATTTCATTTTTAAAAAGAGAAAAGCTTCCTTTTGAAAACGGAATAGAATTTAACGACTTTCATCATCCTTATGCCTATGATTTGGATATTTTTGGAGATCATTCGTTATTCCAAAATTTAAATCGTACAGCTACTTTTGTCGGAAAAAAAATATTGGCCAATCAATTATTGAATCTTTCTTCGAATGAAACCATTCTTGAAAATCAGAAGGCAATACATGAGCTGAAGGCAAAAATGGATTGGAGACAAGATTTTTTTGCTTTGGCTTCTGTCAGTAATGACACGAAAAGTTCTTATGATGCTTTAATTCATTGGAGCTCATTTAAAAACAATACGCTTTCTAAAGCTTTAGTTTTACTTTCTTATGCAGTTCCAATATTATTTTTTAGTGTGTTATTCGCTTATTTTATAACATCTAAAACAATTTTATTATCGTATCTGACTTATATTTTTATTGCCAACATGATTGTTTTGGGGCAATCGGTAAAACGAATTAAATCAGAAATTGCTCAAGCTGATAACGTCGATAAAATTATCAAGCAATATAGTTTATTGGTTGAAAAAATTGAATCAGAGAAATTTGAATCAAAAAAACTAATAGCATTACAACAACAATTAATTTCTAAAAATATTTCAGCAAGTGCTCACTTAAAACAATTAGCGGAATTGTTTTCACGAATGGATACAATCAATAATTTTGTGACCGCAATTGTTTTTAACGGAACATTTTTATTTAATCTTCATGTTTTGAGAGCGCTTTTGAAATGGAAAGAAGATTATTCGCATGAACTTGAAAACTGGATTGCAATTATTGGCGAATTTGAAGCTTTAAACAGTCTAGCAAATCTAGCTTACAATAATCCTGATTTTGTTTTTCCAGAAATCAATTCAGAATATAAAATCGGATTTAAAAATTTGAGTCATCCATTGTTAAATCCAAACAGCAGGGTGGGGAATGATACTTATTTTTATCCCGAATCGTTTATGATTTTAACGGGTTCGAATATGTCTGGAAAAAGTACTTTTTTGAGAAGTTTGGGCGTGAATATGGTTTTAGGTGGAATTGGATCAGTTGTTTGTGCTTCAGAAGCTAATATTCATCCACTTCCAGTTTTGGTTTCAATGCGATTGTCCGATTCTTTAGCAGACAGCGAATCCTATTTCTTTGCCGAAATCAAGCGTTTAAAACAAATTATGGATACGCTGGAAGAACGTCCTGCTTTTGTTTTATTGGATGAAATTTTAAGAGGAACTAATTCTGATGACAAACGCAACGGAACTATTGAAGTCGTAAAAAAAATAATAGCTAAAAATGCAATCGGAGCAATTGCGACACACGATATTGAAGTTTGTTTAACTACAAATGAATTTCCAGATATTTTGAAAAATCAATGCTTTGAAGTCGAAATCCAAAATAATGAATTACATTTTGATTACAAATTGAGAAACGGAATCTGCAAAAATAAAAGCGCCACTTTCTTAATGCAAAAAATGGGCGTGATTTAAGTCTGTAATTTTGATTTAACTATATAAAAAATGGCTAAAGAACAATTTCTGTAGCCATTTTTTTGTTTTACAAATGAGATTTTATATAGTCAATAATATCTTGTATTATTTTGTCGATTTCACTTTCTTCGGCATTAAACAATGTTCCGTCAAAGTATCTGGCGTGAGTTCCTTCGCCAGTTGGAGATCCGTGATGGGCATCGATTGATTTTCGCCAGTATTCAGCGTGATTTTTCCATTCTTCGGTATTTACCAACGCTGGTTCAATAAACCAAAGATTCCAAGATAATACATTTCCAGGTTGAAGCATATTACCAGAAGCTAAGTTGAAAGCTTTCATAATTAGCTCGTTAAAACCATCAACAATTGAATCTTTTGTCTTTTTAATATCTCCAATTTCAACTGCTATATATCCTGTGGTATATGATTCTGCTTCGTGAAGTGCAAATGCCGGATTTTTGAATTCAGGCGAAATTCCTTTGTTTACTGGAAAAATTGGTTGGTTAGGATTTCCGGGATCATAAGTGGTTACACGAATGGCATTTTCTTTATCTAACGGAAATTTTGGAAGACTATATCGAAGCAAAGGCCAAATCTCTTTTATTTTGTCGCCCTGATGTTCACTTGGTGTAAACCAAATTTTGCCTTCAACCGTCATATCTAGCGCTAGTTCTTTGGTATTTTCATCCACCCATCCTCTTTGTCCGGTAACAGTAACTTCAACATTCAAGCAAATTTCATCTTTAAGCCAAATTCCTTGTTGTGGACAAATAACAGAATAAACTCTTCCTTCATCAGTATATCCTACTCGGGAAATGTATGGAGCAAATTGCTGATAACATCTTTTGGGATCTGGAAAACCTTTTGCAGTTTCCCAGCTAAATTCTGGCCATTTTACTCCAACTTGTCGTTGAAGAAAATTAATATTATCCATATTGCCTAACATTGGCAAAGAGGAAAGATCACGGGTTGGGTATCTCATAGGAGAATTTGCAGGAGGGAATCCGCCAACCCATCCGTTTGGGATGCATGAATCTTGATTTTTTTCCATTGTTTTGTGGTTGTTTATATTTGATCAGGTAAAACTAGTGTAATGTATAATCTTACAATAGAGTAAAATTACCTGTTTTTTAAATAATTGTAAATCAGGTAGATAAATACAAAACATGTTTATTTTAGATAAAAACTTTTTTACATAAAAAAATCCCGATTCTTAATGAATCGGGATTTTAAATAATTAACTATTTGTGTTTTTGTTGTATAATTTGAGAAACAATCTAATAAACAATATTTCCATTATGTATTAATGATTTAACTGAAGACATTCTTGAAACAGCTTCGGCTGAACAACTTGCCTCAATAAGAACCAAATTAGCTTTGTCTCCAGCTTTTGGCCATTGCTGATTTCCTTTATCATCTAGCGGAATTGGGCCAGAAGTAGCTAGTTTCAGCATTCGGGACAAGTTAAATTCTGTTACTTGTCCGTATAATTGTGCGGCAAGATTGGCTTTCTGCAAAACACTTCCTGTTCCAAATGTGTTCCAATGGTCAATAATGCTGTCGTTTCCGGTCATTACATTTACGCCGGCTTTCATTAAAGTTGGAATAGGCATTACTAGGTTTCCAAAAGGAATCGTAGAAACAATTCCTACTTGGGCTGCGCTTAATTTTTCTGCCATTTCTTCTTGTTTCGGTTTGTCAATTTTTCCGAGAGCAAAACAATGGCTTAAAAAAGTCTTTCCTTTTAAACTTGGATTTTCATTGACTTTAGCCATTAAATATTCGATTGTTTTTACGCCAGATTCTCCAGATTCATGCAAATGAATGTCGATTCCTTTATTGTTGTCCAAAGCCAATTGAACTGTAAAATCGATTGTTTTTTCGATTGAACCATCAATAGAAAAAGGGTCAAGTCCACCAATGAAATCAATATCCATTTTTGCAGCTTCTTTTAGATACGGAACAGAATCAGTATAAAAAACACCGTGTTGTGGAAAAGCAACTAATTCAGCACCGAAAGTATTTTTTTTGTTTTCTAAAGCTTTCTGCAGATTTTTTAAAGATTGCAGTTTTGAAGTTGGTTCAATGTTTACGTGACTACGTGCAAAAGAAGTTCCTTTAGATTGCAGTAATTCAATTAAATTTTCAGCCTTTATAGTTGATGTTTTTAGCATTTCAGGCAGAATCTGTTGTTCCAATGCAATCATTGCTTTTACGCCACCAGTTCTCTTTTTCACGGCATGCCAATCATCGTAGAAAGTTTTGTCTAAGTGAATGTGCATATCGCGAAATGCAGGAAGCATCAATAGGCCTTTTGCATCAATAGCTTGTGCATTTGGCTTGTTTGCTGAAACCGATTTGATTTTCCCATCGCTTATTTCAATACAGAATAATTCGGTTTTAGTTCGAACCACTTCGCCTTCTTCGTATTCAAAACCAGTTTCTAATCTCACATTTTTTAGAATGTAGCTCTTTCCTGTTGCAAAATTTATATCCGATTTGGTTTCGCTAATTGGAGAAGCCGAAACAGTATTGATAAAACCTGAACCAACGGCAAGTCCAGCAACTCCAAAAACAGAGTTTCTTAAAAAGTCTTTACGAGAGATATTTGAATTTTTCATACAAAGTAATTTGATGTACAAAAATAAATTTCGTAACGATATTTCGAATATAAAATTTATTACAAGGCTTGAAAGATTTATAACTGCTCGCGAAAGTTCGTAGGTGTGATTCCGGTTTGGGTTTTAAAGAAATTTGAAAAATAAGCATGATCTACAAAACCTAATTCAAAAGCAATTTCTTTGACTGAAAGCGCTGTAGCTTTCAAATGTCGTTTAGACTCTAAAACAATGCGTTGCTGAATCAATTGGGTAGCCGAAATTTTTAAATGTTTTTTGCAGAGAATATTTAGATAATTAGCTGAAAGATGAAGTTTTGAGGCATAAAACGAGACCAGTTTTTCATCTTTGAAATGAATATCTATTAACTCTTGAAACTTCGCAATACGAGGTTCATTTTGATAAATATCATGATCTGTAAATATATTTGCAGCTTCTTTGCTTATGATTGAAGCAATGACATTTGTGCGTGAGCTAATCAATTCTTGAAGACAATCAGGTTTTTCTAATTCATTTTTAATAGCATCAAATTCATAATGCAAAAGATTATATGATTCCTCGCTAAGTTCAATTACAGGATGATTGTGGTATTGAGCAAATGAAAATCTAAAGCTAGATGAGAAGCTTTCAAAAAATTCCCTTCCTATCATCAATTGATAGCCCGTTGTTTTTGGTTCAATGTTCCATTTGTGCACTTGTCCTGGAAAAAGCAAATGAATTTGATGATTGCTTATTGGATGATCTATAAAATCAATATTGTGAACACCTTTTGCTTGTTCAAACAGTACGATAATAAAAAAATCGTGCTGATGCGGGTTGTCAATATGACGTTCTCCATGCAGTTCATTAAACAAAAGTTGTTCATTATGCCTGCTTTGGTCTTTTTTAAATTCCTGAAGGCCGAGTAGGGGAATATTTTGGTCTTTTTTAGTTGACATTACATTAGGTTAGTTTCTTTTAAATAATCGCACGTAATGAATTTTTAAGAAAGAACTTTACGATTACTTCAATACCTCATTAATCGTATTGACAAAAGCTTCAACCGGCTGAGCGCCAGAAATCGCATATTTTCTGTCAAAAACAAAAAATGGAACCCCTTGCACGCCAATTTCCTGAGCTTCTTTGATGTTGTGTTCAACGTCTCTTAAATACAAATGGTCGTTTTGCAAAACTTCTAAAACTTCCTCTTTTTTCAAGCCAGCTTTTTCGCCAAGTTCTAATAAAGTTGGTCCGTCATTTAGATCACGTCCTTCTGTAAAGTATGCACGGAAAAATATTTCTTCCATTTCATCACCTAAATTTTTTGTTTTTGCCAAATGTATAATGCGATGCGCTTCCAGAGAATTAGATATAATTGCTTTCTCGAAATGATAGTCTAAACCAACGCTTTTTGCGCGTTCTGTTACGTTTTTATGCATTTCGACGGATTGTTCAACCGACATGCCTTTTCGTTCGGCTAAATAGCTGTAAACATCTTTTCCGGGCTGTGGAGTAATAGAAGGATCAAGCTGAAAGCTTTTCCATTCAATCTCAATGTTTTCATTAGGAAATTGCTTTAAAGCAGATTCCAATTGTCTTTTTCCGATATAACAAAACGGACACATAATATCCGACCAAATTTCTATTTTCATATTGCAAAGTTAAAGAAAATTTATTTCAGGTTCGAAGTTTCAGATTTCAGGTTTTCTTTCTGAAAGAAATCTGCAGGGGTTATTTCAAGCCGTTTTGTTAACTTTGAAAAGACCAGAATGTTTATTTATAAATTTTACTCTTAGATAATAGCCTTGAATAAAATGAAAATATTTTTAAAATTCCTCATTTTCTTTTTTCCAGTTTTTTTACACTCCCAAGATTTGCAAATTGATAAATTGTTGCTGACAAAAAAATATACAAAAAGTACTGTTGCTGGTAGTACTTTGTATAAGAATGCGTTTTCGGAGAAATATTTAATTTCAAAAGTCAGCGATTCTGTAATTGTATATAGTACATCTAAGTCAGTTGATGTGTATTTAATTGACAAAGAAGTTGGAGGTTGCTCTATTTTTAATTTTAATAAAAAAGATTATTTAGAAATAATAGATAAACTGAATTTTCTAATTCAGCAAGGATATAATGTTTTTAAGGATGACGATGACAATCGAAGTGATTATAAAAACTATTTAGAATTTATAAGCAGAGGATTAATCATAACAACTGTTCCAAATAAAAATCAAGTAATTTTGATTTACATGAATACCTGTGTTTTTCAGGATAACGAAAATAAGTTGATTAAAAATATTAAGAAAATTGATTATTTCTCTAGTTCTTATGTATTTAATTGTGGAGGAAAGCAAGTGTTTCAAAAAATAAAATAAAGGGAAATTTGTTTGAAGTTTCAGGTTGATATACCGCATGTAATTTAACCGCAAAGAGCGCAAAGGTTTACGCAAGGTTCGCAAAGTTTTTACATAAAGCTTTGCGAACTTTGCGTTTTCTATAGATTTTGTAAATCAAAAAAACTTGCGTGCTTTGCGGTTATATCAACCTAAAAATTATCCCAAATAAAAAACCGCAAATCTTAAAAAAAGAATTGCGGTTTCTAGGTATAAAAAATGGTTGGTTAATAGCGATATTTTTTTTACAATGATATATCTTTTATTTAAAACTAAAAAATATCCCTGTAACAGAAAGAAACTTTAATGTTAACTATTTAACATTACAGGCATTACCAGCATTGTCACTGTTTCTCCTTCTTCAAGACCATCAACAGGAGTAAGGATTCCAGCTCTGTTTGGCAATGACATTTCTAACATAATCATGTCTGACTGCAAGTTGGTAAGCATTTCAGTTAAGAAACGAGAGTTGAAACCAATCTGAAGATCATCTCCTTGATAATCACAAGTCAATCTTTCTTCTGCTTTGTTTGAGTAATCAATATCTTCAGCAGAAACATTTAATTCAGCTCCCGCGATTTTCAAACGAATTTGGTGTGTAGTTTTGTTTGAGAAAATAGCAACACGACGAACTGAACTTAAGAATAAAGAACGATCGATCATTAATTTGTTTGGATTTTCTTTTGGAATTACCGCTTCGTAATTAGGGTATTTCCCGTCAATTAAACGACACATTAAAATATAATTGTCAAATGAGAAAGTCGCATTTGAATCGTTGTATTCGATTTTCACTTCAGCATCAGAACTTCCTAAAATACTTTTTAAAATGTTTAAAGGTTTCTTCGGCATAATAAAATCAGCTACTTGAGATGCTTTTACATCTGTACGTGCATATTTTACTAATTTATGAGCATCTGTAGCAACAAAAGTCAATCCTTCTGGAGAAAACTGGAAGAATACTCCAGACATTACCGGACGTAAATCATCATTTCCGGCAGCAAAAATAGTTTTGCTTACTGCAGTTGCTAAAACGTCAGCAGGAACTAGAGTTACAGATGGATCTTCAAGACTTACAGATTTTGGGAATTCTTCACCAGCAGCATATGCTAATGCATATTTTCCTGAATTAGAGCTGATTTCAACTGTATTGTTGTCTTCAACTGTAAAAGTCAAAGGCTGTTCTGGAAACGTTTTTAAAATTTCAAGCAAAAGTTTTGCAGGTACAGCAACGCTTCCTTTGCTTTTAGAATCGATTGATAATGTAGCTGACATTGTTGTTTCAAGATCTGAAGCCGAAACTGTCAACGCATCATTGTCTAGTTCAAATAAAAAGTTGTCTAAAATAGGCAACGTGTTGTTACTATTGATTACACTACCTAAAACTTGCAATTGTTTTAATAAGTACGAACTCGATACTATAAATTTCATCTGTTATATTTTATTTTTTTGATGTATTCTCTAGGATTTGGGGTCTAAAGATAAGGATTACAAATATATCGTAAACTATCTAAAGTATGACATTTTTTTATTAACATCTATTTGCTGTACTTTCTTTTTCTGATGAAGGTAAAAGCCAATCCGAAAACCAATAAAATTAGAATTGGAAGTCCGATAGTTATGAATTGCGTTGTTGTATAGTTTTCATAAACTTTTTCTTTATCCAGCAAAGGCAGTTCTACGTCTTTGCTTCTGATGTTAATAAGTCCAGTGTCGTCTAGCAAATAATTGATGCAGTTCATTATGAAATCTTTATTATCATACAGATTTCCCGTGCGCTGATCGTAACCTAGTTCTACGGGCATCATGTTTTTGTCTAATTGATTTCTTGCCAAATCTCCATCGGCAACCACAATCATTTTATTTGGTTTTCCTTGTGCTAGAAATGAACTTTCTTTAAACGGCAACACGCGGTTTTGAAATGCTGAATGGAAAGAGCCTTCCAGTAAAACAGCCATTGGCAAATTTCCTTTATTCAAATAATCCTGTGGAGAAGTCTTTTCAGTAACGATATTCAAATTGATTTCTGTGGGTGCACCAATTTTTTTAGAATATGGTGAAGATTGCAATAGAACCGTTTTTTTGATTCCGTTTTTCAAAGTGTCAATTTGGTTTGCAAAATCAAATTTGATTCCTCCTAAATTTTTCACAATTGGATGTTGGCTTGAAGGAATAACGATAGGAGCAAATTTCCATTTAAATTCCTGATACTGAGTTGCGCTTCCTTGTTCGCCGGTTGCAAGTTTCAACGGACTTCCGATTTCATCTTTTACCAAATCAGGATTAATTCTGATTCCGTATTTGAAGAACATATCATTCAAATTCAAATCTCTTGGATAAGCTAAAGTTGCGCCAGCTTGATTGTATAAACTGTCCATATCAGCAGCAACTTGGTCGATTAGCCAAATTGTTTTTCCGCCATTCATTACAAACTGATCCAAAACCTCTTTTTCTTCGTCTGAAAAAGCTTCTGTAGGTTTTGAGATAATTGCTAGGTCGTATTTTTTAAGCGCATTTAAAGTTCCGTTTGGATCTTTTGCAACCGAATCTAATGTAAAAGGGCCAATGTAATAGCTTTCTTTGATTTGACGTAGCAAGTTAGCAACATGAACTTCATTTAATTCTCCGTTTCCTTTTATGTAAGCAACTTTCTTTTGCTTCGCTTTTGTAATTTTATTGATAGCATCAGCAATTGAGTATTCTAAATGCTGAATCGATCCTTTTACTTTTTGCTCCGTATTAGCTCCCATAATGTTTTTCAACAATGGGATATTAACTTCTTTATTGTCGTAAACTGCAATTGCCCACGGAAAAACCATTGCTTGAGATTGTTTGCCTTTATCGTCAACTGTAATGTTTACAGGAGTAAGACCTTTTTGGTAAAGTGATTTTACCATTTCCATGCTTTCGTCTTCGTTTTCCATTGGGTTTACGAATTCGAAAACAATATTGCTATTATAAGCTTGAAATTCTTCTAGTAATTGTTTGGTTTCCTGCTGTAAACGTCTGAAATCTGCAGGAAGCTCGCCTTGCATGTAAATTTTGATTGAAAGCGGGTTTTTAACCTGTTTTACAATATTTAAAGAAGTTTCAGATAAAGTATATCGTTTGTCTTTGGTTAAATCAAAACGATGGAAGAATAAAGTTCCGAGAACATTTAAAACAATTAAAATAAAAATTGTAATGCCTAATGTTTTTAAATTCAGTTTATTAGATGCTTTCATTACGCTTTAAAGGATTTTAATTGGTAAACGGTAAAAGACAAAAACAATACGGTAATGCTCAAGAAATAAATAACATCTCGAGTATCGATAACGCCACGACTCATACTTCTGAAATGATCCTGCATGCCAAGCGCTGGGATTAAGTTTGATTGTCCCGGAATCAAAGAAGCGATGCCTTCAAAACCGAAATAGAAAAAGAAGCATAAGAATACCGCAATTATGAACGCTACAATTTGGTTTTCTGAAAGGGTAGAAGTAAAAACCCCGATGGCAGAATAAGAAGCAATTAAAAACAACAATCCGAAATAAGAGCCAATTGTGCTTCCCATATCGATATTTCCTTCTGGATTTCCTAAATTAGAAATTACAAATACATATATAAATGTTGGAATAATTGCTAATATGATGAGCAATAGTGCCCCGAAAAATTTTCCATTTGCAATTTCCCAAACTGATAATGGTTTGGTCAAAAGCAATTCAAGTGTTCCTTGTTTTCTTTCATCAGAGAAACTTCTCATGGTAACGGCTGGAATCAAGAAAATTAAAATCCATGGCGCTATTGTGAAAAAAGGCGTCAAATCTGCATAACCCGACTTTAAGATATTGTAATTTCCTTCAAATACCCATAAAAATAATCCGTTGCTGATTAAGAAAATCGCAATGACTAAATAGCCAATTGGAGAGCCAAAAAAGGATTTTATTTCTCGTAAAATGATTGATTTCATGTGTGATGTTTAATCGTTTATTTGTTTAATCGTGTAATTGTTTTTTGTTTCAAGTTGTGAACTTTGCGTAAATCTTTGCGTTCTTTGCGGTTAGATTGTTTATGTTGTTCAAAAAACTCTAAACTAAAGAAACAACTTTGTCTACACTCCAAGCTTCCGGTTTTGCATTGAATAATTTCTTTGTAAAACTCCAAACAGAATCAAAAAGCTCAGATTGTCTATAGTTTTCTAAATCTTGTTCGGTTTCCCAATAACTGTATGTGAAAAATATGCACTTGTCGTTTTTATCCTGATACAATTCTAAAAAACGATTTCCTTCTGCATTTCGTATTTTATGTTTTATAGATTCAAAATTCTCCAGAAAATCGGGAATTTTTTCTTCATGAAAACTCATTTTTACTATTCGGACAAACATAAATTCAATTTTAGATTTTAGATTGTTGATTTTAGATTTTTTGAATTGTCTAAAACGCTTACAGGTGCGCAAAAGTACCAAAATTGATTGTTCTTTTTAAGAAAAAATGAAATATTATAAAGATAGTTTTTAGGCAGTATTGTCATTCTGCGGAACGAAGAATCTTCGCGAGTATCTCCGTCTAGTAAATCGCCAATCTTTGCAGAGTCACTAACGAAGATTCTTCGTTCCTCAGAATGACAAACATGAGAATTAATTGTTTGAAAATAAATCTAAAATAATTTAGGAAAACTTAACCGTAATCACATCACGATAATTCAATCCCAACAAACTATTTGCAGAACCCACTTTTGAAGGATTGCTTCTAAAAATGGCAATTTCTAAGAAACCAGCTTCATTAAAAATCGCCAATTTCTCGCCTTCATAAGTTTTTATCGGATACTTATCAGAAGTTGCAATTGCCGAATAATTCGGGAGAATGGTTTTGATGCTTTTTGGTTTCATCACAATTTCATACGGACGTCCGCGCGAAATTTCCAGAAATTGTTTTTTCGAAATATTGGTTACAACGTTTCCAAAATGGTCAATATAAATAACATAACCTTTTAGAGAATTTCCGTCTGCAGCAACAACCGCCTGAAGTTCTGTAACTTCTTTGACAGCTGGAATTTCTTTGCCAATAACATTCAGCAAGCCACCTTTTGCAATATGGCAGGCAACCTGAATGAAAATATCCAAATCACTGAATTCACTCGGGAAACGATCGTGAATATTGATTTCGACGATTTTCTGCGGAACGATCTTCTGCGTAAGCATACTCAAAATTCCATTATCAGCACAAATAAAGTAGTGATCGTTCCATTGCATAGCAATATGCTGATTTTCTTTATTGCGTTCTATGTCGACTCCAATTAAGTGAACGGTTCCTTTTGGGAAACTCAAATAAGAGGCTCCAACAACATAACTTGCTTCGGCAGTGTTGAATGGATCAATGTCATGTGAGATATCAATAATTTTTGCATCTGGAAGTTCAGAAATAATTTTACCCTTCAGCGAACCAACAAAGTGGTCTTTTAAGCCGTAATCAGTAGTAAGGGTAATTATTGACATCATTTTGTTTATAACTATTGATAGTATTTAAATCTAATTTTCATTAAATTTGAGAAATGCAAATCTAGTAATAGTAAATACAAATTGAAAGAAAGAAAAGACAATTTATTATTATAGTCTCAGTTTTCAGTTTCAGTTTTCAGTCCGTAAAAAGAATTGAATTTTGAAAGATAGTAAAATATCAGGATTTAGTTTGAAAAGTTTCTTTGAGAAATTTTTAAACTGTGACTGCCACTGAAGACTCTAAACTAAAAAATACCCGACAGCCATAGATTTACAAAACAAATTTATTTTTAATTTAAATTTATCTCATTTGAACGAAAGAATTATAGAGCTTATAGACATCGCTCCAAAAGACTTTTGGGGCGCGCAGGATTCTCATCTGGAAATAATCAAAAAGTACTACCCAAAGCTTAAAATAGTAGCGCGAGGGACAACTTTGAAAGCCTTTGGCGAAAAAGAAGTTTTAGATGAATTCGAAAAGAGATTTCAGAGGCTGATGCTTCATTTTACCAGATACAACAACATTGACGATAATGTAATTGAGCGTGTAATTATGAGTGATGGTCAGGAAGAAAGAAAAGCTTACGATCACGACAAAATTTTAGTTCACGGAGTCGGCGGTAAAATAATTAAGGCTATGACGCCAAATCAGCAATTGCTGGTTGATACGATCAAAAAAAATGATATGGTTTTTGCCATCGGTCCGGCCGGTACAGGAAAAACCTATACGGGTGTTGCAATGGCTGTAAAAATGCTAAAAGACAAAGAAGTAAAAAGGATCATATTGACGCGTCCGGCAGTAGAAGCAGGGGAAAACCTTGGATTTTTGCCAGGAGATATGAAAGAAAAACTGGATCCTTATATGCAACCTCTTTATGATGCTTTACGCGATATGTTGCCAAATGAAAAACTCGAAGATTACATCTTGAAAGGAATTATTCAGATTGCGCCTCTGGCATTTATGCGCGGACGTACACTTGATAATGCTTTCGTAATCCTAGATGAAGCGCAAAACACGACACACTCGCAAATGAAGATGTTTTTGACCCGTATGGGAAAAAATGCCAAATTCATGATTACGGGTGATCCTGGTCAGGTCGATTTGCCACGAAGAACTATCTCTGGTCTTAAAGAAGCAATTTTGGTTCTGAAAGATATTGAAGGAATCGGAATTATTTATCTGGATGATAAAGATATCGTTCGTCACAGATTAGTGAAAAAGGTAATCGACGCTTACAAACAAATAGAAAATCACGACTAAAGTTTAATTTTAGTGAAATGTTAAATGTAAATCGTAAAATGTGTTTTAACATTTATTAATATTCGTTTTGTGCTTATTTCTTTTTTGGAAAGGTGCAAAACGAATATTTTTTTTAAATAAGTTTTTATGAGCGATTTAATTAATGATTTCGAAGTTAAGGATAGAGAAAGTTTTGTGAAATTTATCGGATTATTGCATGAAGATCTTTTAGATCATCCTGAAAGATGGGAAAATAAAACTTTGCCAGATTTTTTAGGAGCTTTGAGTTCTTATGCAGAAGATATTCAAGGTTATTATGATAATACGCACCAGAATGTTGATGCTGATAAACCAGACTGGAAAACTTTTTCGGAAATCTTTAAAGGAGCTAGAATTTACGAATAATCAAAAAAATGAAACAACTAGATGATTTCTACCAAAATCAAGAAGAACACATAAAAGAGGTGTTTCTTGCCTTGCGAGATATTATCTTAAAACAAGATAAAGATATTGCGCACGTTCTAAAATACGGAATGCCATTTTTCTGTTACAAAGGAAAAATGTTTTGCTATTTGTGGATTCATAAAAAATACAAAAAGCCTTATTTAGCGATCGTTGAAGGGAAATATTTCGATGAACCATTTTTGCTTCAGGAAGCGCGTTCAAGAATGAAAATAATGTTGCTGGATGCTGATCAGGATTTGCCTTTGGAACAAATCGAGTCGGTTTTAATTAAGGCATTGAATTTATATAAATCGGGAATTATAAAGATTTGAATTTATTTAACGAAATAGTTAAATAAATAATAAACTTGCCGTATTTCGGCAGGCAAAAGCTCTTAAACTTTGGTCTTCCAATCTTAAAGCTGTAAATTTGCACATCAAAATATTTGAAAATTAATATGACAAAACTAAAAAATATAAAAGTTGTAGTAAGTGACCTTGACGGAACTTTACTCAACCCTCAACACCGAATTTCAGAATATACTAAAACCATTTTTCAGGAACTTCACAATCAAGGTTATTTAATTATTGTAGCTACAGGGCGTCATCATCTTGATGCACTGGGTATTATTGAGACACTTGCAGTACCAGTTTATCTAGTAAGTTCTAATGGAGGAAGAATTCATTCGCCAAATAAAGAAGAACTTTTCGCTTTTAATTTAGACAGCGATGTGGTTAAAGCGGCGTTGAATATTGAAATTGATCCAGATGTTACCGTTGTTTTATTCAAGGAAAATGTTTGGCAGACTAATAAATGGAACGAAAGGTTAAATGCATTTCAGGCCGACATGAAATACCGTCCTGAATTAGTTGATTATAAGACTATAGATGACTTTAAAGCGATTAAAATATTCTTTTCATGCGAAAATCACGAAAAATTGGTAAAGGTAAAAGATGCCGTTTTAGCTAATTCTTCAGAACATTTGCATCATGCTTTCAGTTTGCCAACTTGTTTGGAATTTATGGACAATTCTGTAGATAAAGCGGCAGCCATTGCTAAAGTTTTAGAAAAAGAAGGATTTGTCATGGAACAGGCAGTTTCGTTTGGTGATGGTTTTAATGACTTGCAAATGTTGGCTTCAACTGGAAAAGGATTAATTATGGGAAATGCTCCTTCAATCTTAAAAGATGCTTTGCCAGATTTAGAAGTAATTAAAACTAATGCCGAAGATGGCGTCGCAAGATATATTGCTTCAAAAATTTTAGATAAAGAATTTGTAGTAAGTTAATTTTGAATGTTTTACATTTGATTTATTGCTAAATGAATAAATTATAATTATTTTTATAAGAGCTAATTCTTAACGAATTAGCTCTTTTTTTTAACCTTAAATTTATTTAGCGATGAAAGAATTTTTACGTCAAGTTGAAAGAAACTGTATTTCAGGAGGATTACTCTTATTGCCAATTCTTGTTTTTTTTGTTTTGTTAGAAAAAGTTTGGAAATTTTTCCAGAATTATGGAGAAAAATTTGCTCATTTTTTAAGGTTAGATCATGTTCTGGGGAAATATGCAACTGATATTGCTGGTGGTGTAATATTGATACTTTTGCTTTATTTGAGTGGATTTGTAATGCGTCTGGCAATTTTAAGACGTTTTACGGACTGGATAGATGATAAGTTGATGATATTCTTGCCAGGCTACGAAAAGAATAAAAAGGAAGCTGAAGCAAAACTAAAAGGTAGAACACCAAAACCAAGCACTGATTTGCCCATTTTGCTGAAAAACGGCGATTATTGGCAACCAGCGCATTTAGTTGAAGAAGATCAAAATGGAAATGCTGTAGTTTTTGTTCCTGCCGCACCTGCAAAAGATCACGGACAAATTTTGATTGTAAAAACAAACGATTTTAAGAAACTGCCTGAAACCACGCTTGGCAATCTAGATGATTCAATAAAATCTTTTGGAAAAGGAATTTTGAGTTTTAAATAATAGTTTCATGACATTTTTTATAATATCCTCAATAGAAATAATTGAGGATTCTTTTTATAAGGCATTGATAGCGAATGTAATAGATTTAGTAAGGTAAAAACAATTTTTTTAATAGTTTTCAAAGTGTATTTTTGTTTTCTCAAATACTACTACCATGATAAAAAACAGTTTTATTCTTGCCTTTTTGCTGCTTTCCATAACTGGAAATTCTCAAAAATTAAAATTAGAAGAAATAATGAAAGGGGAATCTTTCATTGGAAATCAACCAACAAATGGACGATGGTCTCCAGATGGAAAAAAGGTTTACTTTGAATGGAATCCAAAAGATGAGTTGGGTGCAAGTACCTATTTTTGGGAAAAAGGAATGACAAAACCTCAAATTGTTGAGCCAAATGAAGCTGCTTTTTCTCAAATGGATTTTATATCTAAACCAGGTTCAGATGTAGTTTACTATTTAAATAAAGGTGGTTTGTATTCGTATTCAATCAAATCTAAAACAAGTAAAAAGCTAATTCAGCAATCATCTCCAATATTTAATTTGCAATTGGGAACTGAAGCTGGTGTGTTGTTTTTTTCTCAAAACGACAATATTTTTAAATACAATACTAAAGAAGGAACGGTTTTGCAGATTACCAATTTTAGTAAGGGAACTAAAAAAGAAACAAAACCAGAAAAGGAAACTTTTCTAAATACACAGCAAAAAGAATTATTCCAATTTATTAGAGACAAAGATGCTAAAAAACAATGGAATCTTGCTAAATCAAAAGCGGTTAAATCTGATTTTGCAAAGGAATATTTTTATGGAAAAGACAGGTTTACAAGTTTGAAAGTGAACCCAAACGGAAATTTTGCGACTTTTAGATTGGTAGAAAATAATGATGTTTCTGAAGAAAAAATGGAACTTTTTATTACTTCTGATGGTTATAACCAATCTCAGGATACTAAAGAAAAAGTTTCTGTAAATAATTTTGTGAAGACGAAATTCGGAATTTATTCTGTTGCCAAAGACTCTGTTTATTATGTGAATTTTTCGACTTTGAGTCACATACAAGACACGCCGAAGTATTTTCAAGAATATGAAAATCTAAAAAGCAAGCCAAAAGAAGATAAACTGATTGTCGCACAAGCTCCTGTTTATAATGAAAATGGATCATTAGCAATTGTAGAAATCAGAAGTCAGGATAATAAAGACAGATGGCTTGTGAATTTAAATTTGGAGAAAGGAACTTTTGAGGAAATCGAATATCAGCATGATGAAGCTTGGATTGGCGGACCTGGAATTCCGTCGTATTCATTTGCATCAGGAAATATAGATTTTATGGCAGATAATGAAACGATTTATTTCCAATCAGAAGTTACAGGATATTCTCATTTATATACTTATAATGTAAAAACGAAAAAGAAAACGCAATTAACAAAAGGAAATTGGGAAGTTCGCGATGTGACTTTATCAAAAGACAAAAAAGTATTTTACTTAAGTACAAATACAACACATCCTGGCGATAGAGATTTTTACAAATTAGCAATTTCTGATGGTGTTTTGCAACCAATCTTGACAAAAAGCGGAGCACACGAAGTTGTATTGTCTCCAGATGAAAAATCGCTTTTAGTTCGTTATTCGTATAAAAATATTCCTTGGGATTTTTATGTTGCTGAAAACAAAAAAAATACTTCATTGCAACAGATTTCTTCTTCAGTTACAGAAGATTTCAAGAAATACCAATGGAGAGAACCTGAAGTGATTACTTTTAAAGCACAAGATGGAACTCCGGTAAATGCAAGATTATATACGCCAACTGCAGATATTAAAAATAAAGCAGCAATTATTTTTGTTCACGGCGCTGGGTATCTTCAAAATGCACATAATTTTTGGAGCAATTATTACAGAGAATACATGTTCCATAATTTATTGACTGATTTAGGATATACAGTTTTAGATATCGATTATAGAGGAAGTGATGGTTATGGACGTGATTTCAGAACTGGAATTTATCGTTTTATGGGCGGAAAAGATTTGTCTGATCATTTAGATGGTAAAAAACTATTAGTTGAAAAATACGGAATCGATGCTAATAGAGTAGGTATTTATGGTGGTTCTTACGGAGGTTTCATTACTTTGATGGGAATGTTGACAACGCCTGGAGAGTTTGCATCGGGCGCGGCATTACGTTCTGTAACAGACTGGGCACATTATAATCATGGTTATACAGGCAATATTTTGAATTTCCCTGAAACTGATCCACAAGCTTACAAAAAAAGTTCACCAATTTATTTTGCAGATAATTTAAAAGGAAATTTAGTAATGCTTCACGGAATGGTTGATGACAATGTTGAATATAAAGATATCGTACGTTTGTCACAACGTTTCATTGAGTTGGAGAAAAAGAACTGGAGCCTAGCTTCTTTCCCTGTTGAATCACACGGATTTAAAGAAACTTATTCTTGGATTGATGAATACGGCAGAATCTTGAATTTATTTAATTCGACGCTTCTTACGAAATAGTGTTCAGTCGCGGTTTTTAGTCTCAGTTGGAGGCTGGTAACTGTGACTGTAAACTGAGACTAAAAAAAGAATCTGAATAGATTCTTTTTTTATTTTAAATAGTTTTAAATTTGCATTCAATAAAAAACAACACAACAAATAATGAGCAATACAATCACAACTACAAATTTTAATTTTCCGAATCAGAAATCAGTTTACCGCGGAAAAGTTAGAGAAGTTTACAATATTAACGACGAGCTTTTGGTAATGGTAGCTACTGACAGACTTTCGGCTTTTGATGTGGTTTTGCCAAAGGGAATTCCGTACAAAGGACAGATTTTGAATCAGATTGCAACAAAATTTATGGAATTGACTCAAGATATTGTTCCAAATTGGTTGATTGCTACTCCAGATCCAAACGTTGCTGTTGGACATTTATGTGAGCCTTTTAAAGTTGAAATGGTCATTCGTGGTTATGTTTCAGGTCACGCAGCACGTGAATATGCTGCAGGAAGAAGGCAAATTTGCGGTGTAACAATGGCTGAAGGTTTAAAGGAAAACGATAAATTTCCAGAACCAATTATTACGCCAACTACAAAAGCAGATAACGGTTCTCATGATGAAGATATTTCACGCGAAGACATTCTTTCAAAAGGAATTGTTTCTGAAGAAGATTATTTGGTTTTAGAAAAATACACTCGTGCTTTATTTCAAAGAGGGACTGAAATTGCAGCTTCTCGCGGATTGATTTTAGTTGATACAAAATACGAATTCGGAAAAACTAAAGACGGAGTGATCGTTTTAATTGACGAAATTCATACTCCAGATTCATCTCGTTATTTTTATGCAGATGGATATGTTGAGAGACAAGCAAAAGGTGAGGAGCAAAAACAATTATCAAAAGAATTTGTACGCCGTTGGTTGATCGAAAATGGTTTTCAAGGTCAAGAAGGACAGCAAATTCCAGATATGTCTGATGCTTATATCGAATCTGTTTCTGAAAGATATATTGAATTGTACGAGAATATCTTAGGCGAAAAATTTGTAAAAGCTGATATTGACAATATTGACAAACGTATTGAAAAAAACGTATTAGATTGCTTAACATCTAAATAGTAATTTTCGGGTTTAAACTAATTATTTAAACCATGAAATTTAGAGATACAAAAAATGCCTTTCTGTTCATTTTCATGACAGTTGGGCATTTTCTTTTTGCCCAAATTGATCAAGATGCAACAAAAGAAACCAAAGTTTTATATCAAAATCTAAAATTAATTTCTAAAAAACATATTCTTTTTGGACATCAACATGCAACTGAATACGGGCATGGCTGGAAAGATGAACCGAATAAGTCAGATGTAAAATCGGTTGCAGGTTCGCATCCTGCGGTTGTTGGAGTTGATTTTAGTGATTTCTCTGGACGTTCAAAGGAGGTAATTGAGAGCGCGAAAGAGAAACTCAGAAAAAATGTTATTGCTACGTATGAACGCGGCGGAGTTACAACTGTTTCATGGCATTTTAATAATCCTGTTTCAGGAAATGGATTTTATTGGAAAGATTCTATTTCTTCGCCTGCAATGAAATTGATTAAACCTGGTGGTTCACATCACGAACAATACAAAGAAATTCTAAAAACAATTGCTGATTTTGCGCATTCGGTTAAAGCCAAAGATGGAACTTTGACACCAATGATTTTTAGACCTTTTCATGAATTTGATGGAGATTGGTTTTGGTGGGGGAAAAAATATACTTCTCGTGAAGATTTTGTTTCAGTTTGGCAATTTACGGTTTCGTATTTGAGAGATACTTTAGATGTCCATAATTTTCTTTATGCATTTTCTCCAGATGTAAAATTTAATTCTGAAGAAGAATATTTGGAACGTTATCCTGGAGATAATTTTGTGGATCTATTTGGAATGGATGATTACGCCGATTTTGGGCGAGATGGAAAATATAATCTTGAAGCAGGAGTAAAGAGGCTTAAGATAATTTCAGATTTGGCGATCAAAAAAGAAAGATTGGCCGCTTTTACAGAAACAGGTCTAGAATCTATTCCAAATGAAAAATGGTGGACAGAAATTTTGCTAAAAACATTGAAATCTCAAAATTTAGAATTGGCTTATGTTTTAGTTTGGAGAAACGACAGTACAAGTCCAACGCATTATTATGCGCCATTTCCCGGACAGCTTAGTACGCCAGATTTTATCAAATTTTATGACGATCCTTTTACTTTGTTTGAGAAAGATTTGAAAAATATTTATAAAAAGAAATTCAATTAAAGTTTAGAAGCCACAGATTTATAGATTTGAAAAGATTTTTAGAATCTCTTTATTTCATAAATCTGTGACTATTTAATTTTACTTTTCCATTTTTGCTTTCAAGTTTTCCAACCCTTTTTGCAAATCATTGCCAATCATTTCATCCATTTTCATAAATGGAAGCATGACATTCCAAGGATAAGGCATAACACCATTGATTCCCCATTTTACTTTTGTTTTATTTCCTGGAGCGGTTTCCGTCGACATAAAACCTTCTGCGGTGTCATTCATTGGTTCTTTGAAACGTAACGCAAAGTCAATTCGTTCTCCTTCTGTTATTTTGGTGATTTCCTGTTCACCGGCACCAACTTCTTTCACTTTACTTTCCCATGCCGATATTGATCCTACTTGGCCATCAGTACCAGAAAAAGTAGATTTCATTTTAGGATCCATATTTGCCCATACGCTAAATTCATTTTGATTTTTTAAAGATCGAACATAATTAAAGACAGAATCAACTGGTTTATTTATAGTTATCTCTCTTTCTACAGCGTAATTTTTAGGCATAAAAAAAGCAGCTATAAACACAATAGCGACAATTATAACAATAACAAGTAAAATTTTTTTGATGATTTTCATAATTTTTTTGGTTTTAAGGTTAGAGATGCTTTTTGTTTTCTAAATATACATAAAATCCAGCAATTTAAAGTGTTATGTGTTGATTTTGAGAGGTATAAAATTCACTTTGCTTGATCTTAAAGTATAGTAATTAAAAATATTTATAAGATTTTTTATATTTTTTTTAATTTGAACTGTAACATATTGACTTTTTATGCGTCTATTAAGAAAGCAAATTAGTAACGTTCAGTTTGATTTTAAGCGCTTATATTAATTGAATGTTAAGAATTAGTTAAAACAAGGTACTTTGTTATACATAATACATAAAAATGAATTACCTTTACATCGAAATTAAAAATCATCAATAATCAATCAATTTAACAATCAATCAACATGAAAAAGTCAGTAATTATTTTAGGAGTAGCTTTAGTAGCTTTTGCAAATGTTTCAATGGCAGCAAACCACGTATCATTAGTTGGAAATCCAAAAATCGCAGTTTCTAGAAACTTTTCAGCGCCATTGCATGTAGCTGTAAGTAAAGGAGATTTGGAAGTAGTGAAAAAATTTATCGCTTATGGAGCCAATGTAAATGAGCAATCAGAGGATATGACGCCTTTGATGATCGCAGCGAGATACAATAAAGTTGAGATTATCAAAGTTTTATTAGAAAATGGTGCTCGTCCTGAGGACAAAAATGAGCAAGGTTTTACAGCATTAAAATATGCGCAATTATCAAATGCAACTGAAGCAATTGCAATTTTAAAAGATTTAAAATAATACAGTTTAAATCTAGTTTGAGAGTTAGTATAATGAACGGCCTTCCTTGAGCAGAGGGCCGTTTTTTATTTTTACAATGTCCCGAATTTCAAAAATTGATTTTCTGAATTTTCTTATCCTGAATTCGGGAAAATACAATCAAAGCTGAAATTGCACCGATAGTTGCAAAGAGCATGTCCGATTGTGTATCCCAAACATAACCCTGAGTCCCTAAAAAAGCATCTCCGCCATCGCCAGTTGCCAGGGAAACAAACCATTCAATAAATTCATAAGTGGCACTAATTGCCAGACAGATACTTACGATAATAAAGTTGAAAAAGCTTTGATTACTGATAACTTCTTTTCGGATAAAAAGTTCTCTAATAATCATGGCAGGAACAAAACCTTGCGCAAAATGTCCCACTTTATCATAATTATTTCGGCTTTGATGAAAAACTTCTCTTATATAATCAAATAACGGAACTTCGGCATAAGTATAATGTCCGCCGACAAACAAAATAATGCAATGTATTAGAATTAATGTATAAGTGAAATTGGTAAATCTAAATTTTTTGAAAGTAAATGCTAAAATTAAAAAGCCAATTATTGCTGGAATAATTTCAAGAAAACAGGTAAAAGCTTCTTTTGGATTTATAACTGAAGCCAATAAGGAAATCGAAAAAATTGAAATCAAAAAATAGATATATTTCATAATTTATTTTATAAGATGTCATGCAAGATATTAAACTAAAACGGAATGAAAACAAAAAAAGCACCATTAAAAATTAATGATGCTTTTCCGCTGAATTAAGTTGTTTTAAGTTTTATTCAATTGGAACATTTTTCTTGCGGTTGAAAACCCAGAAAATAATTGGGAAAACCAATAATGTTAAAATTGTTGCTGTAACCAAACCACCTATAATTACAATAGCTAACGGTTTTTGTGACTCAGAACCAATTCCTGTTGAAATTGCTGCCGGCATTAAACCTATAGAAGCCATCAATGCTGTCATTACTACCGCTCTTGTTCTTGCTTTTACGCCCATAAAAATGGATTCTTCGAGTGTGAATTTTGCCTTTAGATTATGATGAAATTCTGAAATTAGGATTACCCCATTTTGGATACAAATTCCTAACAAGGCTATAAAACCTACACCAGCAGAGATTCCGAAATTCATTCCCGTAATATGCAATGCAATAATTCCTCCAATAACCGCAAACGGAACATTGGCTAAAACAAGCAGTGAATCTTTGATATTTCCAAATAAAATAAATAACAAGACAAATATTCCAATTAAACTGATTGGCACAACTTGAGCCAAACGAGCGCTGGCGCGAACCTGATTTTCAAATTCTCCTGTCCAGCCAGTTGTATAACCTGTCGGCAATTTTAATTCATTTACTTTTGATTGAGCCTCAGCAATCGTGCTTCCTAAATCTCGATCACGAACAGAGAATTTTACTCCAATAAAACGTTTTGTATTATCTCTGTAAATAAATGCAGGTCCGGTTATTGTTTTAAGATCGCAGATTTCTTTCAACGGAATTTTAACGCCACTAATGGTTGGAACTTTCAATTCGGCTAAATCGACTTCATCTTTACGATATTCTTTTAGAAAACGAACTCTTACGTCAAATTTTTTCTCGTCTTCATATTTTTCTGTTGCAGTTTTTCCTCCAAAAGCCAATTCTAAAACGGCCTGCGCATCGCTTAAAGTGACGCCATAAGCAGCCATTTTTTCTCGATCTAAAATTACACTTATTTCCGGCTGTCCAACATTTCGAAGAATTCCGACATCTTTAATACCAGGAATATTTTTGATTTTGTCTAAAACTTCGTTTGACAATTCGTCTAATTTGTCAAGATCATCACCATAAATTTTTACAGCATTTGAAGCTTTGAAACCCGCAACAGATTCGGCTACGTTGTCAATAACAGGTTGCGAATAATTATAGGTAATTCCTTGGTGTACTTTTAGCTTTTGATCCATTTCATTGATCAAATCATCCATTGAAATTTTTCGCGTCCATTCAGATTTTGGTTTCAAATCAACTTGCAGCTGAATAAATCCAAATCCGTTTGGATCTGTTCCGTCATTGCTTCGCCCCGTTTGCGAAAGCACTTTTTTAACTTCCGGAAAACTTTCCAAATCTTTTCTAATCACCGCCGCAGTCTGCACACTTTCAGGAAGAGAGGTGCTCATAGGCAATTCGGCAGTAACCCATAGCGCGCCTTCATTTAATTGTGGAAGAAATTCTGTTCCTAAAAAAGTTGCCGAAAAGAATACAGATGCAAGAATCGCTATGGAAGCAACCAATGTTTTTGATTTATGCTTGAATGTCCACGCAAATCCTTTCCCTACAATTCTGTCCCAGAAATTCACAAATGGGTTGTGTTTTTCTTTTACATTTTTATTTAATAAAATATGAGATAAAACAGGTACTAGTGTCAATGTGAAAAGCAATGCTCCCATCAAGGCAAATCCTAAAGTATAGGCGAGAGGAGAGAACATTTTTCCTTCAACTTTCTGGAATGAAAATATGGGTAATAAAGCAGTGATGATGATTAATTTAGAAAAGAAAATGGCTTTTCCCATTTCAGTTCCAGTTTTCTTGATCAAGCTTCCTTTGGCAATTTTATTGTATTTTTCCATTCCTAATTGATGCGCGCGATGATCGAGTACGACAAATAATCCTTCAACCATAACAACGGCGCCATCAATAATAATCCCAAAATCGACCGCACCTAAACTCAATAAGTTGGCACTCATCCCCATCATTTTTAGGCATAAGAATGCAAACAATAGCGAAAGCGGAATAACGATGGAAACGGTAAAGGTAGTTCGCCAATCGGCCATGAATAAAAACACGACGCATGTAACCAGAATAATTCCTTCAAATAAATTATGCATTACGGTTTCAGTCGTGAAATTCATTAAATTATCACGATCATAAAAGGTTTCGATTTTAATATCCTTTGGAAGAATATTTTCATTCAAGTCTTTTATTTTGTCTTTTATTAATGCCAGCGTTTCTTGTGCATTTTCACCTTTTCGCATTACAATGATTCCTTCGACAGCATCATCATTTTTGCCAATTCCGGTTTGACCAACTCTCGGCATTGCGCTTTCATAAACTGATGCGACATTTTTTACTAAAATCGGATTTCCTCCAGCATCGTCAACAATAATATTTTCAATATCAGGAATTGATTTTAAAAGCCCGACGCCTCGTACAACAAATGCTTGTCCATTTTTTTCAATAATATCACCACCAACATTTAAATTTCCGCCATTTACAGCATTGTAAACTTGTAAAGGTGTAATGTTGTATTTAGCAAGTTTTATTGGATCAACACCAACTTCGTAAGTTTTAGTTTGACCTCCAAAAACGTTTAAATCTGCTACACCAGGAACGGCACGCAATTGTTTGTCGATAACCCAATTTTGATACGTCAATAATTCTCGGCTATCACGGCTGTCGCTTTTTACAATATATCTGAAAATTTCTCCCGTAGGTCCATAAGGAGGTTGAACATCTGGCTCGACATCATCAGGAAGCGAAACGTTTTTTAATAAATTGTTTACTTGTAAACGCGCAAAAGTATCATCGACACCGTCATCAAAAATGATTTTGATTACTGACAGTCCAAACATGGTAATACTGCGTACGCTTGTCTTTTTTTGAACTGAGTTCATAGAAATCTCGATAGGAGAAGTTACGAAACGCTCTACTTCTTCAGCACTTTTCCCATTCCATTGTGTAATGATGATAATTTGAGTATTGGTCACATCAGGGAAGGCGTCAATTGGCATATTTTTGAACGAAATAAATCCAGCAACGGCCAATAATCCCACCCAAAAAAAGGTGAATGCTTTATTCTTAAGTGAAAAAGCAATTATATTTCTAATGAATTTGTTCATTTTTTTATTCGTTTAAGGCGCGGTAAATAAATAACTGATTGTTGGTAATGACTTTTTCGTTTTCTTTTAAGCCACTTGATATGTAGGTCGTTTTTCCAACAACTCGATAAACATCAACTTGTCTGGTTTCAATATTGTTGCGATCTTTAAAAATCATTACAAAGTTTTTGCTTTTGTCAAATACGATTGCTTCGCTTGGAATGGCAATCATTGATTTGTCTTCTTTGAATGTTAATTTGATGTTTGCATTCATATCTGGCTTTAACAAGTAATCAGAATTCTGCAATTTGATTCTGGCCTGCATTGCTTTGGTTTCTGGATCGATAACATTGAAAATTTTGTCTACTTTTCCTCTGAAAACTTTGTCAGGGTAACTTAAAGTAGTGACATCGGCATCAATTCCAAGCTTTACTTTATTAATATCCATTTCGTTGATGTTTGCCATTGCCCAAACTTCACTTATTTCAGCAATATCAAAGATATTTTCAGAACGGTCATTTCTTAAAAGCATATCTTGATTAATACTTTTTTGAATAATAAAACCACTTATTGGCGCGGTAACTTCATAAATAGAACCTGCTTTAATGTTGTAGATTTTGTAAGTTTCCTGAATTTTACTCAATTGTGTCTGAGCTTTATTTACTTCAGATTTTGCTTGAAGAACATCACTTTCAGAATTTAATTTTCCATCAAATAATTCCTGTGCGACCTTCAAATTATTTTTGGCTACCAATAAATCACTTTTTGCATCTAGTGATTGTTTTTCAAAATCAGCAATATCTGTACTTCTGATAGTAGCTAGAACTTGTCCTTTTTTGACATAATCTCCAAGCTCGACATTTACTTTGATTACGTTTCCTCCAACCAAAGGATAAACGTCTATCATTTTATTATTATCGGCTGTAATTTTTCCGTAAAAATTTAATTCATTTTTTACTGGTTGTGTTTGTGCTACAGCTGTCGAAGTTGTTTTTAGCATTGCATCACTTAATGCAAAAGAAGAGTTTGTTTGCGGGTTTTCTACCTCTTTTTTGCAGCTTGCCAGTGACAGACTTACAATTGCAATTCCTATGATTAGTTTATATTTCATCTTTGTATATTTTTAGAATAAGTCTTTGTTGATTGTACTATTTAATTCTTCGCCTGAAATTGCGAGCTTTTTCTTCAATTCATTAACTAGAATTGTTGCTTGATTATAACTTTCCATAAAATCTGTAAATTCTAATAAGCTTACGTTTCGTTTTTGAAAATTGGTCAGCATTCCGTTGTAAACTGCTTCAAAATCGGCATTTACAGTTGGTTTAATAACCGAATAATTTTTACGAGATTCATCCCATTTATTCCAAGCCGATGTGATTTCGTTTTGCAACTGCAAATCAAAATTTTGCTTTTCAATTTTAGATTGTTCTAAGATAGTTTGAGCATATTTGATGTTCCCTTTATTTTTGTTCCAAAGTGGCAACGGAATTCCAAGGGATACATTTGCTTCTTTATTGAATGCACCGCCACGTTGATCATAATTTGCGCCTAATGTAAGATCAGGAATTGAAAGTGATTTTTGCCATTTCACGTTTAGAGCATTGGCATCAATTTCTTTTTGTTTAGCCAAGTAATCTGGTCTGTTTGCAATTGCTTGATCTTGCAATGATTTTAAGTCAAAATCGATAGTTTTCAAATATTTGCTGAATTCTTCTTTAGAAACGTCTGGAACTACATTTTCAGTAGAATTAAGTAGTAATCTTAAATTGCTTTGTTCTTCGATATTGTCGTTTACGACTTCCATTCTTTCGTTCTTAAAATTGAGATACAGCGATTGCAAGCGAACAACATCTTTTAAAGGAATATTTCCTTTTTGAGCTTGAACAGAGTAGGAGTTGATCAAATTCTCAATATGAGCAAGTTGTTGATCTGTTGTTTCGAGACTTTTTGTATTGTAATAAACAGTATAGAAGCTTTTTCGAAGCTGAAGTTTTAGCGTCCTTAAAAGATCATTAAACTGTAATTCTGCCAATTGTTCGTTAGTTTGAGCTAATTTGACTTCGTTGCGCTTTTTTCCGCCTAAATAAATTAATTGCTCAATACCAAATGATTTTTGGCCTTCTTTTCCAATGTCAAAATATTTGTTGGCGTCCGGATTATAAGCATTTAATTCTGCCGATATAGTCGGATTATCCCAAATTTTTGCCTGAATGGTCAATGCTTTTGAAGCATCAATATTGTATTGTGATGCCAGCAGAAAAAGATTGTTTTTAAGAAATTGGCTTTCACAGTCTTGAAGGGTGACTGTTTTTTGAGCCATTACTGCCTGATTGAATAATGCAAGCAGGAATAGTGCATACAGTTTTTTCATTGTATCAATTTTAAGTTGTACAAATATGCTATCGGCAGACTTTAAGAGACCTTAAATTCTACCTTAAAAATACCTTAAAAAAGAATATTAATGAAAGAAAAGTTGAAATAAATTTGTGTTTTCTTCTGGTACACTGTAAGTTATGGTTGAGTTGTGTAGTGTTAGAATGCGCTGTACGATGCGTAGCCCTAGTCCGAAACCTGAAGTTCCTTTGGCATTTTTTCCTCGCATAAAAGGTTGAAAAAGATTTTGCTGTTCTTTTTCAGTGAGTGTATTTCCTGTGTTAGAAATTGAAAGAACAAGATGGTCGTTTTGGGTTCCAATTACAACTTTGGCTTGTTTATTATCTGAATAAACACACGCATTTTTTAAAACATTGCTCACAGCAATTTCTAAAAGATTTTTATTTCCTTTGACTTCTAATGCAAAATCTAGATTGTCGCTTTCCTCCATTTCAAAAAGAATGACGAAATCAGGAAAACTTTTATTTAAATTTTCAATAGCCGAAAATAAAATCTCGTCCATTCGATGAACTTCTTTATTTTCATGATTGTTCGAATCAATTTTGGAAAGAATTAATAAGGAGTTGATTAATTCGGTTAATTGATTGACATCTGATAAAATTACTTTTAAGAAAGATTTTCCTTTCTCTGATGTTGCTGGATCTGCAGCAACATTTTCAATTTGTGATGTAATTCGGGACAAAGGCGTTCTTAACTCGTGAGACGCATTTGCGGTAAACTCTTTTTGTTTTTGATAGGAAATCTCAATTCGATCCATCATAAAATTGAATTCATTTGCAATCAAATCAATTTCATTTGTATTGCTTTTGGATTCGACACGCGTATCAAGATTATTTTCATTTATATTTTTTATTTTTTGATGAAATATATTCAAAGGATTCATTGCTTTTTTGACCATAAACGAAGTCAAAACCCAACAAATACATGTAAAAAAGATATACGATACGATTAAAGTATAACGAAGAAAAAGAAGTTTTCGATTTCCATAATCGTCTTTCGCTGAAATTAGGGCATAAAAATCCCGGTCTTTTGTATCGTAAAAAACACCATATACTTCATAATTGCCTTGTTGCTTGAAAAAGGTTTTGTGTTTTTTAAGGTATTTTAAATCTTCAACAGACCAATTTATTTTTGCATCATCAATACTGCTATAAATCAGTTTAAAATGAGAATCAAAAACCAAAGTCTTTTCGTCATATAATTTATTGATAGAATTTTGGTCGATAATTTTCAAAAGCTGTTCGTCAACTTCCTTTACATTTACCAAAAGCTTGATGTTTGAAAGCGCTTTTATTTGTAAACGATCGCGAAATTCTTCTTTCCTGAAATTAGAATACAAAACAAATATCACGGTAGAAGCCAATCCAAAAAGAATTGTAAAAAGTAAACTTACTAAAAGTGATATTCTGTTTTTTAATGTCATTCTTGGTTGCTTAAATAATATCCGTATCCAACTTTTGTTCTGATTAGTTTTATTTCGTGATCTTTATCTATTTTCTTCCGAAGAAAGTTTATATAGACCTCAATTGTATTTTGGTTGGTTTCGATATGATAATCCCAGAGTTTTTCTGCAATAAATTGTTTAGACAAGACTTTTCCTTTGGCATGAGCCAAAATCAGAATCAATTTAAATTCTTTTGGGGTTAGTTTGATTTCTTCGCCAGATCGAAAAACTTTCATTTCTTCTTCAAAGATTTCTAAATCCTCAATTAAAATCTTTTCTTCAGTTTGTTGCGGAATCTCTTTTCGCCTTAAAAGAGATAAAATACGCGCATATAATTCCTCAAAGTGAAAAGGCTTTACAAGGTAATCATCAGCACCATTTTCAAAAGCAGTCAATTTATCATCAATTTCGCTAAAGGCGGTAAGCATAATAATTGGCGTTTTTTTATCGGTTTCTCGAATGGTTTTGCAAACATCAAAACCATTTTTGCCAGGAACATTAATATCAAGTATAATTAAATCATATTCGCTTGGAATATATTTTTTCAATAATAATCCTCCATCATAATAGGGAATGCACTCGAAGTTCTTCGAAGTAAAGAATGTGGATATTTCTTTAGATAAAGTAAAATCGTCCTCGAGCAGTAAAATTTTCATATATAGTTTGTTTGTAAATTAGGCTGTTCGAAGAAACAGCCTAATTTATCAGATATATTATTTAAAATAAGAGAAAGTTTCGTTGTTTTCAATTTTCAACAATGATTCATAAATAAGCTGAATCACATTTTCAACATCTTCTTTCTGAACCATTTCTACAGTTGTGTGCATATATCGTAAAGGTAACGAAATCAGCGCCGAAGCCACGCCACCGTTGCTGTATGCAAAAGCATCAGTGTCTGTTCCTGTTGCATTTGATGTTGCGTTTCGCTGAAAAGGAATTTTCTTTTCTTCAGCAGTATCAACAATCAAATCGCGTAATTTATTTTGAACAGCTGGTGCATAAGCAATTACAGGACCTTTTCCCATTTTTAGATCGCCTTCAACCTTTTTGTCGATCATTGGCGTATTGGTATCATGGCAGACATCTGTTATAATGGCAACATTTGGCTTAATAGTTTGTGCAATCATCTCGGCACCGCGTAAACCAATTTCTTCTTGAACTGAATTTACGATGTATAATCCAAACGGAAGCTTTTTTTTGTTTTCGTGTAAAAGTCTCGCAACTTCAGCAATCATAAAACCACCCATTCTGTTGTCAATTGCACGGCAAACAAATTTATTCTCATTCAGAATCATGAATTCATCCGGATAAGTAATAACACAGCCAACATGGACTCCTTTTTCTTCAACTTGCTCTTTTGTTTCACATCCTAAATCAATAAAGATATTGCTCAGTTTTGGCGCCTCTTCTTTATCACGTAAACGTGTATGTATAGCAGGCCAGCCAAAAACACCTTTTACAATTCCTTTTTTGGTATGTATGTTGACTCTTTTTGAAGGAGCAATTTGGTGATCAGAGCCACCATTTCTTATTACATATATAAGTCCATCATCTGTAATATAATTTACAAACCACGAAATTTCATCAGCGTGGCCTTCAATCACCACTTTAAAAGGCGCATCAGGATTAATGACTCCAACTGCAGTCCCATAAGTGTCGGTGATAAAGGTATCAACATAAGGTTTTAAATATTGCATCCAAAGTTTTTGCCCTTCGCTTTCATATCCAGTAGGTGAGGCGTTATTTAGGTAGCTTTCCAAGAAAGCAATTGAAGTATCTTTTAAGATAGAATTTGAACTCATAAAAATATTTTTTTGCTAATTTATAAATTTGGTATTAGAGTTGTATATAAATATATAATTTTACATTTAAATTAAGACTCAATGAGATTTACCAGTATTCTTTTATTCTTTCTATTGTTTTCATTTTCAAGTTATGCTCAGGTTACCCCAAAAGAAAACCAGCAAATGGGTTATGTGCTGACAGAAAAAGATTCTATTTTAGGCGATACAATTGAATTGCCTGAAATCATCATTACAAAAGAAAAACTCGATCCCGAAGCACAAAAACAATTTTTGATTCTTCAAAACAGAGTTTATAAAGTATATCCTTATGCAAAATTAGCGGCTGATAGATTGACAGCATTAAATAAAGGTATGGCGCGTTTGAATTCAAATCGTGAGAAAAAGAAATATTTTAAAATCGTAGAAGATTATCTCAATAATGAATTTGAAGACAGACTTAAGAAGCTTTCCCGAAAACAAGGACAGATTCTTGTGAAGCTTGTGCATCGTCAAACAGGAATTACTACTTATGATTTAATAAAGACCTTAAAAAGTGGTTTCAAAGCGTTTGTTTCTAATACTACTGCCAATTTATTTGATATTAGTTTAAAGAAAGAATACAATCCCTATGAAGTCAATGAAGACTATTTAATAGAAACCATTCTTCAAAGAGCCTTCGAGTCCGGCCGATTAGTCAATCAAAAAGCGGCGAATCCTATTGATTACGATGATCTAATGAAAAAATGGGAGGAAAAAGCGAAAGCTCCAGCTAATCAATAGTAGAAAACAGTTATTTATAATATAAATTTAATAATTCAACCCGACAGGTTTTCAAAACTTGTCGGGTTTGCTTTTGAGGATATGACTATTATACAAGTAGAG
>NZ_SJSY01000050.1 GCF_004352915.1 Flavobacterium zhairuonense
AAAAAAAAGTTCAAAAAAAGCTTGCAGGTTTTGAAAAAGCGTTCTACATTTGCACCCCGCAAAACACGGAAGCTCATTGAAGGATTGGAAGGAAGAATTGAGAAAGAGAGGCGAAAAAAAAGTTTCAAAATTTTTTAAATTTTTCTTGCGAGAAACAAAAAGAATTTCTAGTTTTGCACCCGCTTTGAGAAACAAGCGAAAGACAAAAAAAGACACGTTCGTAGACATATTGAATTGACAGCCGCTTCGGCAGAGATGCCGGGGCAAATATAGAATAAGAGTAATGGAATCGCAAGATTCGAAAAGAACCACTAGGGAAAGCATCGATTATATAATATTAAAATATACGATGAAGAGTTTGATCCTGGCTCAGGATGAACGCTAGCGGCAGGCTTAACACATGCAAGTCGAGGGGTAGAATTCTTCGGAATTTGAGACCGGCGCACGGGTGCGTAACGCGTATGCAATCTGCCTTCCACAGAGGGATAGCCCAGAGAAATTTGGATTAATACCTCATAGCATCAGTTTCCGGCATCGGGATCTGATTAAAGTCACAACGGTGGAAGATGAGCATGCGTCCCATTAGCTAGTTGGCAAGGTAACGGCTTACCAAGGCTACGATGGGTAGGGGTCCTGAGAGGGAGATCCCCCACACTGGTACTGAGACACGGACCAGACTCCTACGGGAGGCAGCAGTGAGGAATATTGGTCAATGGGCGCAAGCCTGAACCAGCCATGCCGCGTGCAGGATGACGGTCCTATGGATTGTAAACTGCTTTTGTACGGGAAGAAACACTCCGACGTGTCGGAGCTTGACGGTACCGTAAGAATAAGGATCGGCTAACTCCGTGCCAGCAGCCGCGGTAATACGGAGGATCCAAGCGTTATCCGGAATCATTGGGTTTAAAGGGTCCGTAGGCGGTCTTGTAAGTCAGTGGTGAAAGCCCATCGCTCAACGGTGGAACGGCCATTGATACTGCAGGACTTGAATTACTGGGAAGCAACTAGAATATGTAGTGTAGCGGTGAAATGCTTAGAGATTACATGGAATACCAATTGCGAAGGCAGGTTGCTACCAGTGGATTGACGCTGATGGACGAAAGCGTGGGTAGCGAACAGGATTAGATACCCTGGTAGTCCACGCCGTAAACGATGGATACTAGCTGTTGGGGGCGACCTCAGTGGCTAAGCGAAAGTGATAAGTATCCCACCTGGGGAGTACGAACGCAAGTTTGAAACTCAAAGGAATTGACGGGGGCCCGCACAAGCGGTGGAGCATGTGGTTTAATTCGATGATACGCGAGGAACCTTACCAAGGCTTAAATGCAGACTGACCGTTTTGGAAACAGAACTTTCGCAAGACAGTCTACAAGGTGCTGCATGGTTGTCGTCAGCTCGTGCCGTGAGGTGTCAGGTTAAGTCCTATAACGAGCGCAACCCCTGTTGTTAGTTGCCAGCGAGTCATGTCGGGAACTCTAGCAAGACTGCCAGTGCAAACTGTGAGGAAGGTGGGGATGACGTCAAATCATCACGGCCCTTACGCCTTGGGCTACACACGTGCTACAATGGCCGGTACAGAGAGCAGCCACTGGGCGACCAGGAGCGAATCTACAAAGCCGGTCACAGTTCGGATCGGAGTCTGCAACTCGACTCCGTGAAGCTGGAATCGCTAGTAATCGGATATCAGCCATGATCCGGTGAATACGTTCCCGGGCCTTGTACACACCGCCCGTCAAGCCATGGAAGCTGGGGGTGCCTGAAGTCGGTGACCGCAAGGAGCTGCCTAGGGTAAAACTGGTAACTAGGGCTAAGTCGTAACAAGGTAGCCGTACCGGAAGGTGCGGCTGGAACACCTCCTTTCTAGAGCCTTGGTGTTTGCCGCAAGGCACGCTGGGGAAAAAAGATGCCTACCGGATGGTTTTGGATCCGAGATTGCGTTACTCTTGCTGTCGATTTAAAAAATGATAAAAAAATTAAGTAAAACAGAGTCTCGTAGCTCAGCTGGTTAGAGTACTACACTGATAATGTAGGGGTCGGCAGTTCGAGTCTGCCCGGGACTACTTTTTAAATTGTTAATTATGAATTATGAATTGTAAATTATAAAAAACAGATTAAAAAGACTGAAAAGCTTAAAAGAAGGAAATTCTAGAGTTGAAAGATTACGGATTACAAATAATTCATAATTCATAATTCACAATTCATAATTAGATTTGGGGGATTAGCTCAGCTGGCTAGAGCGCCTGCCTTGCACGCAGGAGGTCAACGGTTCGACTCCGTTATTCTCCACAGTTCCGAAAGGAAAAAAGTTCATTGACATATTGAGATAAGAAAAATACAAAAAGTAGAAAGAACACGTTTTGTGATTTATTACAAGACGGCAGAGGCAAGGCTTGCCTTGTCTGTACAATAAGCAAAATAAGGGCGCATGGGGAATGCCTAGGCTCTCAGAGGCGAAGAAGGACGTGATAAGCTGCGAAAAGCTGCGGGGACTGGCACACACAGATCGATCCGCAGATATCCGAATGGGGCAACCCACTATGTTGAAGACATAGTACACCGATAGGTGGGCAAACCCGCTGAACTGAAACATCTAAGTAGGCGGAGGAGAAGAAAACAAAAGTGATTCCGTAAGTAGTGGCGAGCGAACGCGGATTAGCCCAAACCAGGCATGTTACGGCATATCTGGGGTTGTAGGACCGCGACATTTCATGCACAAGGAACCGGAAGCTTCTGGAAAGGAGCGCCACAGAGGGTGACAGCCCCGTATGGGCAACGAGTGTAATGGATAGCGGTATCCTGAGTAGGGCGGGGCACGTGAAACCCTGTCTGAATTCGGCGGGACCATCCGCTAAGGCTAAATACTCCTGAGAGACCGATAGTGAACCAGTACCGTGAGGGAAAGGTGAAAAGAACCGTGAATAACGGAGTGAAATAGATCCTGAAACCATGCGCCTACAAGCGGTCGGAGCCCTTAAGTGGGGTGACGGCGTGCCTTTTGCATAATGAGCCTACGAGTTAACGTTGCCGGCAAGGATAAGTGGTTAAGCCATGGATCCGCAGCGAAAGCGAGTCTGAATAGGGCGCTTCAGTCGGCAGTGTTAGACGCGAAACCGTGTGATCTACCCATGGGCAGGTTGAAGCTGTGGTAACACACAGTGGAGGACCGAACCGGTTGACGTTGAAAAGTCTTCGGATGACCTGTGGGTAGGGGTGAAAGGCCAATCAAACTCGGAAATAGCTCGTACTCCCCGAAATGCATTTAGGTGCAGCGCTGGATTTAGTTATATAGAGGTAGAGCTACTGATTGGATGCGGGGGCTTCACCGCCTACCAATTCCTGACAAACTCCGAATGCTATATAATGATTGCCAGCAGTGAGGGCTTGGGTGCTAAGGTCCAAGTCCGAGAGGGAAAGAACCCAGACCATCAGCTAAGGTCCCCAAATATATGCTAAGTTGAAAGAACGAGGTTTGTCTGCCCAGACAGCTAGGATGTTGGCTTGGAAGCAGCCATTCATTTAAAGAGTGCGTAACAGCTCACTAGTCGAGCGGACGAGCATGGATAATAATCGGGCATAAGCATATTACCGAAGCTATGGATTTGCATGTATGTGCAAGTGGTAGGGGAGCATTCTGACAGGGCTGAAGGTGTATCGTAAGGTATGCTGGACCGGTCAGAAAAGAAAATGTAGGCATAAGTAACGATAATGCGGGCGAGAAACCCGCACACCGAAAAACTAAGGTTTCCACAGCTATGCTAATCAGCTGTGGGTTAGTCTGGACCTAAGGCGAACCCGAAAGGGACAGTCGATGGCCAACGGGTTAATATTCCCGTACTGCTTGTTGCTGTGATGGGGTGACGGAGTGATGAAAGCGCCGCGAACTGACGGAATAGTTCGTTGAAGTACCTAGCTATAGGTCCTGTAGTCAAATGCGCAGGAACTGGCGAAATACGATAGTACTCGGAGTCTTCGGACAAAGAGATAGTGCGCCTAAGGGCTTCCAAGAAAAACCTCTAAACTTCAGGCAATAAGCACCAGTACCGTAAACCGACACAGGTAGTTGAGGAGAGAATCCTAAGGTGCTCGAGAGATTCATGGCTAAGGAATTAGGCAAAATAGACCTGTAACTTCGGGAGAAAGGTCGCCCCGAGCAATCGGGGCCGCAGTGAAGAGGTCCAGGCGACTGTTTATCAAAAACACAGGGCTCTGCAAAATCGCAAGATGAAGTATAGGGCCTGACACCTGCCCGGTGCTGGAAGGTTAAGAGGAGATGTTATCTTCGGAGAAGCATTGAATTGAAGCCCCAGTAAACGGCGGCCGTAACTATAACGGTCCTAAGGTAGCGAAATTCCTTGTCGGGTAAGTTCCGACCTGCACGAATGGTGTAACGATCTGGACACTGTCTCAGCCATGAGCTCGGTGAAATTGTAGTAACGGTGAAGATGCCGTTTACCCGCAGTGGGACGAAAAGACCCTGTGCACCTTTACTATAGCTTAGTATTGACCTTGGATAAATGATGTGTAGGATAGGTTGGAGACTATGAAGCGGCGTCGCCAGGCGTTGTGGAGTCATTGTTGAAATACAACCCTTTGTTTATCTGAGGCCTAACCCCGCGCTGCGGGGGACATTGCTTGGTGGGTAGTTTGACTGGGGTGGTCGCCTCCAAAAGAGTAACGGAGGCTTCTAAAGGTTCCCTCAGCACGCTTGGTAACCGTGCGCAGAGTGCAATGGCATAAGGGAGCTTGACTGAGAGACATACAGGTCGATCAGGTACGAAAGTAGAGCATAGTGATCCGGTGGTTCCGCATGGAAGGGCCATCGCTCAAAGGATAAAAGGTACGCCGGGGATAACAGGCTGATCTCCCCCAAGAGCTCATATCGACGGGGGGGTTTGGCACCTCGATGTCGGCTCGTCACATCCTGGGGCTGGAGAAGGTCCCAAGGGTTGGGCTGTTCGCCCATTAAAGTGGCACGCGAGCTGGGTTCAGAACGTCGTGAGACAGTTCGGTCTCTATCTACTGCGGGCGTTAGAAATTTGAGTGGATCTGATTCTAGTACGAGAGGACCGAATTGGACCAACCTCTAGTGTATCTGTTGTCCCGCCAGGGGCACCGCAGAGTAGCTACGTTGGGAAGGGATAAGCGCTGAAAGCATATAAGCGCGAAACCCACCACAAGATGAGATTTCTTTTAAGGATCGTGGAAGATGACCACGTTGATAGGCTACAGATGTAAAGGCAGCAATGTCATAGTCGAGTAGTACTAATAATCCGTAAGCTTATGTACGCCCTTTTCCCGGTCCGCCTCGGCGGACCGGGAGAGAACTTTCTAAAATAGTAAATAAAAATGCTTTTCTTTATCTCAGTATGTTAAGATATTGTTTTAATTATTAATTGTCAATTATCAATTATTAATTGAAAAGTTGCCCAAGCAACGAACGACCTTAAGGTGGTTATTGCGGCGGGGCTCACCTCTTCCCATCCCGAACAGAGAAGTTAAGCCCGCCTGCGCAGATGGTACTGCATTATTGTGGGAGAGTATGTCGTCGCCTTTCTTTTGAAAACCCTGT
>NZ_SJSY01000034.1 GCF_004352915.1 Flavobacterium zhairuonense
AGGGAATTGGGCTTGGGCTGTGGCAAGACCTGAAGCATCGCTGCATTCCAAAGTCACATCTAAAGAACCGGCCTGGGTATTCCAAGTAGGAGCTGTTGTGTCTTGGATTGTAATTATTTGGGTGAAAACAGCTGATGTATTTCCGCAGTCATCTTTAACTGTCCAAGTGTTGGTATATGTTCCAGCGTTTCCGCATCCTTGAGAAGCCACGAACTGTCCGCTTGTTTTGGTGATGTTTGAGACATCAGCATCGCATAAGTCAGAAGCTGCAGGGAATTGGGCCTGGGCTGTGGCAAGACCTGCCGTATCGCTGCATTCTAAAGTCACATCTAAAGAGCCAGCCTGGGTATTCCAAGTAGGAGCTGTTGTGTCTTGGATTGTAATCACCTGAGTGAAAGTTTGGGAAGTATTTCCGCAATCATCTTTTACAGTCCAAGTGTTGGTGTATGTTCCAGCGTTTCCGCATCCTTGAGAAGCCACGAACTGTCCGCTTGTTTTGGTGATGTTTGTAACATCAGCATCGCATAAGTCAGAAGCTGCAGGGAATTGGGCCTGGGCTGTGGCAAGACCTGAAGCATCGCTGCATTCTAAAGTCACATCTAAAGAACCGGCCTGGGTATTCCAAGTAGGAGCTGTTGTATCTCGGATTGTAATTATTTGGATGAAAACAGCTGATGTATTTCCGCAATCATCTTTAACAGTCCAAGTGTTGGTATATGTTCCAGCGTTTCCGCATCCTTGAGAAGCCACGAACTGTCCGCTTGTTTTGGTGATGTTTGAA
>NZ_SJSY01000021.1 GCF_004352915.1 Flavobacterium zhairuonense
CAATGATCATGCGCTGAACTGCGATACAGTGAAGAGCTATATCCAAGTTGTGGGAGATGTTTTGGTGGCCAATGCAGACAATCCTGCTTCGGTTACACAGTCAACGACAGCCCAGACAATCATCACAGTTACGGACAACGACATCAGAAACGGACAGCCGTTGGCGGCATCTGAAGTAAAAATAACGACAACCGTTGCGGATCCTTCAGGATATTTGACCCTTGATCCGGCAACAGGAGTTGCAACCCTTGGCGCAAATGCCCCGGCTGGAACTTACACGTTGACCTATTCGATCTGCGACAAGGCCAATGCATCGAACTGCTCGACAGCGACTGTGAGCCTGA
>NZ_SJSY01000043.1 GCF_004352915.1 Flavobacterium zhairuonense
GGCTCTAAAATAGTCACATCAACTTGGCCTGAACATCCTTTGCTGTCTTTTACATAGAAAGTATGCAAGCCTGGAGTCAATCCTGCGAAAGTATTTGTAGCCGCATAAGTACCCGCTAAGGCATTGCTGTAAGTATAACCGCCAGATCCGCCTGCTCCAGTCAATACAACCGATCCGTTGTTTGCTCCGTTGCAGGTAATATTTACCTGTGTCGCAGTAACCGTAGGATTCGTAATTGGAGCTACCGTAGCAGAAACGATAACCTTACATGCTGTAGGGTTGTTTGAATCTGTAATCTCAAAATTATAAGTTGTCGCAGTCGAAGCTCCAGTAAACACAAACTGCGTTCCTGTAACCGGAGTGCTTGACCCGTAAACTCCTGTTCCTGGATCAACTTTATATGTATATGTAGATTTTCCGCCAGTAATGTCAACTGTAATAGCTGCATTTGGTGTAGCAGTACAATCTAATTGTTTGGTAACATTGGCAACTGCAGTCAATTGAGGATTTACCGTAATAGGCGCAGCCGAAGCCGTACATCCGTTTGCATCTTTAACCCAAACCGTATAAGTTCCCGCTGGAACATTGAAAATATTGTTTGTGCTGAAGCTGCCGTTTATGCCATTGATGCCGTAAACCAAACTTGCTGAAAGGGTCGGATCAGTCGAACTTCCTGTAGCTGTAATAGTGAAATTGCTTCCTGTTCCTGTACACTGGTTGCTCAATACCGCCGTAACTGAAGGCGTAGGGTCTGTCGATAATGAAACCGGGAATGAATCCGTACAGCCGTTTGCATCTTTTACATAAACAGTCCAACTCATGTTCGCACCGTTGTTCGTATCAACTGTAAGAACATTGTTTGCTCCATAGTCTGCCGCAAGCGGAGCCGCAACTCCCTGCTTAACCGCATAGCTGTAATTTGTCGTTCCGCCAGTTGCAGTTGCTGTAATAACTGCATTGTCATTATTACAGTTGATCTTTGTCGCCACAGCTGTTACATCCAATGCATCTGTCGGCTCATTGATTGTAATGCTTGCTGTATTAGTACAGTTTGTAGCAAGATCTTTTACCTCTACAGTATAAGTCCCCACAGCAACATTGCTCAATGTCAATGTATTTCCTGATTTTGTCAAAGTACCTGTGCCAAGCACTCCTGCTGTCAATGTAAATGAATAATCTGTTGCAACAGCGTAACCCGAAACTGTGAATGTTCCGTTCCCCGTTGAAGTTCCTTTACATTTTACATCATTATTTTTTGTTGCAATAATTCCGATTGGAGTAACCGGATTTACCGTAACCGATTTGGTATCATAACATCCGTTTGCATCAGTAACTCTGAATGTGTACGGAACAGCGCTTGGTGCCAAGCCTGTAAATACACCATTAGAAGCTCCTGTTGTATTGCTTGTTGCAGAAGCTGGAGCAATAATAGCATATGTCAATGTCCCCACTCCTGTACCTGCAGTCGTAGTCACCGTAACTGTGCTTGTACCTACTGTACAAGTAACAGCTGATGCCACTGCCGTATTGATTTTTGGAGAATTTAGTTTATTTAATGTAGCTGATCCGTTTGCGATACAGCCGTTTGCGTCTTTCACAGAATAGTTCACCGTCTGATC
>NZ_SJSY01000039.1 GCF_004352915.1 Flavobacterium zhairuonense
CTTGTTGCCGGAACCTATTCTGTTACCATAACAGATGCAAACTCTTGTACAAAAACAATAAATAATATTGCAATAACGCAGCCACCTGTACTTAATGCAATTGCTTCAACTACAGCTGTTTCATGTAATAACGGCGCAAATGGCAGCGCAACTATTTCGCCGTCTGGCGGTACCAGCCCATATACTTATTTATGGTCTAATGGAGCTGCGACAGCAACAATAAATGGCCTTACTGCTGGCACTTATAGCGTAACTGTTACGGACGCAAATTCCTGTACTAAAACAGTAAATAATATTATCATAACACAACCAACTATATTAAGTGGAACTGCTTCAACAATTGCTGTTTCATGCTTTGGAGGTGCAAATGGTTCTGCAACTGTTACAGCAAGTGGCGGAGTGCCAGCTTATACGTATTCATGGGCCCCTTCTGGAGGAACTGCAGCTACGGCTTCAGGATTAGTGGCAGGAACTTACAGTGTAACCATTACAGATGCCAATTCTTGTTCAACAACTATAAACAATATTGTTGTGGGATCTCCAGCAAGCGCTTTGACAGCTACAGCCGGAGCACAAACTAATGTTTTATGTAATGGCGGTGCAACAGGATCTGCAACTGTTTCAGTTTCTGGAGGCACGCCAGCTTATACTTACTCTTGGGCTCCTTCAGGAGGAACAGCAGCTACAGCAACTGGTCTTACTGCGGGAACATATACCGTTACGGTTACTGATGCAAACGCATGTCAGACTACTCAAAGTTTTACAATCAGCCAGCCAACTGTTTTAAATGCTACACCTGTAGCCCAGACCAATATTGCTTGTTATGGTGGTTCTACAGGATCTGCAACCGTAACTGGAACTGGGGGAACTGGCGCTTATACTTATTCTTGGGCTCCTTCAGGAGGAACTGCAGCTACAGCAACCGGGCTTGCAGCAGGAACATATACGGTGACCGTTACTGATGCAAATGGATGTCAGGATACTCAAAGCTTTACCATCACACAACCTGGAGCTGCTTTATCAGCAACTACTGCAACTACTGCTGTTAGCTGTTTTGGAGGAAGCAACGGTACTGCTAGTGTAACTGTATCAGGAGGAAC
>NZ_SJSY01000004.1 GCF_004352915.1 Flavobacterium zhairuonense
CTGTGATGTGGAATAGGTAATTCCGTTTGCTTGCCAAGTGTAAGTCTGTCCCGAGCAGATTGTTTGATTGGTTATCGCATCGGCAGGTTTATCAGTTACAGTCAGGTTCAATATTTGATCCGCCGTGCATCCGTCATTGACTATTTTTAATGCATTTTGTGATGTAGAGTAGGTAATTCCGTTTGCCGGCCAAGTGTAAGTATTTCCAGAACAGAT
>NZ_SJSY01000072.1 GCF_004352915.1 Flavobacterium zhairuonense
GACAATCACGGTAGCTCCGGGCACAGCCTCAGGAAGCTATGAAGTGGAATACACGATCTGCGACAACGATCATGCACTGAACTGCGATACAGTGAAGAGCTATGTTTTAGTGACGGGAGATTTACTAGTATTGAAAGATGATTTAGCGGGCCCAATTGCGGGAGTCAACCATCCAGTGACAGTTGTAAATGTTTTAGGAAATGATACTAAAAATGGATTACCAATTACAGCTTCTGATATAGATCTTTCAGTAACAGTTGCTGATCCAGCAGGATATTTAAGCTTAAATCCAGACGGAACGATAGTGCTGAAAGAAAATGCACCGGCAGGAACTTATGAACTTACTTATCAAGTATGTGAATTAAATACAACAAATTGTGCAACAGCCAATGTTAAAGTTTCAGTTGTTCTTCCTACAATGACAGTAACGACAAACAGCTATTGTTCTAATGATGTACCATACGTGTCATACAATGTAACACCGGATAATTTTACAACAAATAATTTATTGACTGTAAAATGGATTGACAGTGATAACAATGTAGTGGCTACTCAAACGAACTTGCCATTGAGTGGAAGTATATTATGGCCAGGAGCAATCGTAGACAGTAACGGAATTGGAGTTGATTGGCCAGGATGGTTACTGACAAATGGCCAATGGACAGAAGGTGCAGATGGATTTGAAAAAACCAGAACTGGTGTAACAATGGAATTTTCGTTAAACCCAACAGTAAATGTTGTAGTGAGTTATCCGCCTGCAACACCACAGTGTAATGCTAGACCAAAATTTGTAATCAAAGCGAACAATGACAGCGCAGGACCAATCGATGCTAAAAAAGGTATTAGTACTGCATTGAATATATTTAACAATGACCGTTTGAATGGAGTTGTAGTAAATCAAACTGCAGTTGTTTTGAGTACTGTAGTTGCAAATCCTAATTTGATTTTAAATACAGATGGTTCAGTTGATGTAAAAGAAGGTACGCCATCAGGAACATATCAATTGACATATCAAATTTGTGAAGCGTCTAACTTATCAAATTGCAGTCAAGCAGTTGTGAATGTAACAGTGGTGAATTCAGAAGATCCAGCATCAACGCCACAGATTGTTACGAAAGATGACCTGCAAGTAAGTGTAGACGGAGTTAACGGACAGCTTGAATTTGTAAATGTTTTAGATAATGACTTATGGAATGGCTTGCCGATTGATCCAGCAAATGTGGTGATTTCTAATACGCCAAAAAGCCCATATTTTGAATTTAATGCAGATGGAACGGTAAATGTGAAACCAAATACACCTGCAGGAACTTATGCCTTAGTTTATCAAGTATGTGAAAAAGCAAATTCATCTAATTGTAGTTCATCTACATTGAATGTTTTTGTTGAAGTTCCAAATATTGCGATTATCAAAACAGCTGTATTTAATGACGAAAACGCAAATGGATTTGCAAATGCAGGTGAAACTATCACTTACAAATTTAAAGTAACCAATACAGGTAACGTTCCATTAAAAGGAATTACAATTACAGATCCACTACCGGGTGTTGTTGTTTCTGGACAGGCAATTAATTTGGAAGTAGGAGAATCAAACGACAATAATTTTACGGCCAAATATAAAATTACTCAAAGTGATATTATTGCAGGAAAAGTAAGCAATCAAGCAACTGCTTTAGGAAAAAGCATAAGAGGAGTTGAAGTTGAAGATAAATCTGATGATGTGAGCAATACAGGTGATAATCCGACAGTGTTGGATTTAGATGGTTGTAAAGTAAAAGTGCTGAATGCTTTTTCTCCAAATGGAGATTTGAAAAATGCAAGATTCTATATTCAAGGAATAGAATGTTATCCTGACAATACGGTTGAAATTTACAATCGTTGGGGTGTCTTGGTTTTTGATATTGATCATTACAACAATGAAGACCGAGTTTTTGTTGGGTTTTCAGGAGGACGAGCGACGATAAAAGAATCAGATGGTTTGCCAGGAGGAACTTATTTCTATACGTTGAAATATAAAGATAACGATTCAAATCAGCACGAACAGTCAGGTTACTTGTATCTAAATAAATAAAAAATAATAAACGGCTTGACTTTTAGCTGAGCCGTTTTTTAAAGCTTACTAAATGAAAAAATTAATTTTAATTTTTATGTTTTTTTCGGTTGTGTGTTCCGCTCAGCAAGATGCGCAGTATACACAATATATGTACAATACAATTTCGGTGAATCCAGCTTATGCAGGTTCTAGAGGCGTTTTAAGTTTGTTTGGATTGTATCGTACACAATGGATTGGGCTTGATGGCGCACCAGAGACAAGTACATTTTCATTAAATACACCTCTAAGTGATAACAGTAAATTAGGATTGGGTGTTTCTTTGGTCAATGATAAAATCGGACCAACAGTTGAAAACACTTTATCTGCAGATTTGTCTTATAGTATTCCGACCTCTGAATCATTTAAACTTTCATTCGGAGTAAAAGCAACTGCGAATCTTTTTAATCTTGATGTAAGTAAATTGAGTTTCGAAAACCAAGGAGAGGAGCAATTTCAAGATCTTCAAAATAAATTTACACCAAATGTTGGCGCTGGGGTTTATTGGCATTCTGATCGAGCTTATTTAGGATTTTCTATACCTAATTTTATCGAAACAAATCGCTATGACGATAATACGACTGCTATTTTTAAAGACAAAATCAATTATTATTTTATTGCAGGTTATGTATTTAATCTGGACAAGTTAGAATATATAAGATTCAAACCTGCATTATTAACAAAAATGGTGCAAGGAGCACCTTTGCAAGTAGATGTTTCTGGGAATTTCATGTTTTATGATAAATTTACTGTAGGTCTTGCTTACCGCTGGAGTGCTTCAGTAAGTGCTATGGCAGGTTTTCAGGTATCAAAAGGAATGTATATTGGTTACGGCTATGATCATGAAACAACCAATTTAAGACGATACAACTCAGGATCTCATGAAATTTTCCTTCGTTACGAGTTTTTCAATAGTTATAAAAAAATGATCTCTCCAAGATTCTTCTAATTCGTTACAATCATGAGAATTAAAATTTTAAGCTTTTCTGTTTTATTTGTTTGCTTTTTCTTCAATGCAAATGCACAAATGACCAACATAAGCTCCGCAGATAAAAAGTATGATGATTATGCTTACGCAGATGCCATAAAAGCATATGAAAGCCTTATCGAAAAAGGAACAAAAGATGAAAAAATAATGCAAAGACTGGCTAATTCCTATTATTTTTTAAGTGAATTGCAGTCGGCGTTGCAGTGGTATGATGAATTGTTCAGAATGAATGAAGAACAAGAACCTGAATATTTATATAGATATTCGCAATGCTTAAAAGCAACTGGGAATTATCAAAAAGCGAACGAAGTTTTAGAAAAATTCAATTTAAAAGCAGGTTCAGAAAAAAGAGCTTTTTTGATCAGAAATGAGAAAAATTATTTAGACGATATTAAGTTTAATTCTGGACGATATGAAATTGCCGATGCTGGAATAAATTCACCTTATTCAGATTATGGAAGTGTAATTTACGACAAAAAAATTGTTTTTACATCAGCCCGAGATACGGGTGGAATTACGAAAACAAGTTTTAAATGGACAAACAAATCGTTCTCTAAATTATATATCTCTGATTTGATGCCAGACGGAAGTGTTAGTAATCCAAAGCAGCTTCGTAAAAATCAAAAATCAAAATTCAACGAGTCAACGCCAATTTTTACAAAAGATGGCCGAACAATGTATTTTACCAGAAATAATTTCACAGACGGCAAAAGAGGGCAAAACGACAAACAAGTAACGCTTTTAAAACTGTATAAAGCTGATTTTATTGATGGCCAATGGGTAAATGAAAAAGAGCTTCCATTCAACAGTGATCAGTACAGTACTGCACATCCAACTTTGAGCATTGATGAAAAAACATTGTATTTTGCCTCAGATATGCCGGGAACTTTAGGACAATCTGATTTGTTTAAAGTTGCAATAAATGCTGACGGAAGTTTTGGCCAACCTCAAAATTTAGGCTCAATAATTAATACCGAAGGAAGAGAAACTTTCCCATTTGTTTCGGCTGAAAATGAACTTTATTTTGCTTCTGATGGACGCCCGGGGCTTGGCGGACTTGATATTTTTGTAACTAAAATAAATGCAGACAACACGATCGAAGATGATGTGCAAAATGTTGGAGAACCCGTAAATAGCAAAAAAGACGATTTCGGATTTACGCTTGATGGTAAAAACAGAAACGGGTATTTTTCTTCTAATAGAGATGGAGGACATGGTCTAGATGATATTTATCGTTTTACCGAAATTAAGAGATTGGTTTGCGAACAAGATTTAATGGGAACAATTACTGATTCTGAATCAAATGAAGTTTTAGCAAATGTAACTTTGGCTTTGTTTGACGAAAATTTAAATCCGCTTGCAACAATCGCTACAGACGAAAAAGGGAATTACATTTTTCCAAAGATAAAATGTGGCAAAAAATATTCGATAAGAGCTTCAAAAAGTGATTACGGAATGAAAGATGTTTCGGCATTGCTCAAAAAAGAAAATGGCAAAACTACCATGGATTTTACCATGCAAAAAATATTCAAGCCTTTAGCAGCTAAAACCATTGAAATTAAAAAGACAGCAGTAAAGCCAGTAAAAATTGGCCCAATAAAAATTGGTACAGATTTGGCAAAACTTCTTCATATTCCAATGAACTTTTTTGATTTAGGAAAAGCGACGATCAAAAAAACATCTGAACCAGATTTACAAAAAGTCGTCGATGTTTTGAATCAGTATCCAAATGTAAAATTGGATATTCGTTCGCATACAGACAGCCGTTCATCATCTGAAAGCAATCAAATTTTATCAGATAAAAGAGCGCAATCTACAAAAGATTGGCTCATAAGTAAAGGAATTGATGAAAGCCGATTGACAGCAAAAGGATACGGTGAAACAAAATTAGTAAACAAATGTGCTGACGGAGTAAAATGTACCGAAAAAGAACATCAGCAAAACAGACGAAGTGAATTTATAATTGTTGGTCTGTAAAAATAAAAAATAAAAAAAGCTCTTTTCTGTAGTAATGAAAAGAGCTTTTTTTTGCACAAAAGGCAAAAGCGTTAAAAAAACTTATTTTTCACAAAAAATACTCCAAATTGATTTCAATCTTTGCCAGATAATTTTTAAAAATGAAAAAGCAGTGTATTTTATTTAAAATGAATGTGTTAGGTTTTTAAAAAGTTTAGTTGAAGAATAAATTATGTCTTTTTTTTTATAACTTTATAAATCTAAATTTTTTCAGATATGACTGTAAATCAAATACTAAACGCAAAAGGAAGAAATGTTTATTCCGTACTTTCATCTACAACAGTTTATGAAGCATTGAAAGTAATGGGCGAAAAAAACATAGGGGCAATTCTTGTAATTGATGGAACTGACCTAAAAGGAATATTATCTGAAAGGGATTATGCTCGAAAAATTGTTTTGAAGGATAAATCGTCAAAAGAGACTTTTGTTCATGAAATTATGGAAAGCAATGTTATCACAGTAAATCTTTCAAATAATATTGAAGATTGCATGGAGCTGATGAGCACAAAAAGATTCAGACATTTGCCAGTTTTAGAAGATGGAACTGTAGTGGGAATTATTTCAATAAGCGATGTTGTAAAAGCAATTATCGAAATTCAAAAAGATACCATAAATCACTTGAATTCTTATATTTCGCAATAAAAAGAAGCCAAAATATATAGATGAAAAAATAGTCCCGATTTTGAAGGACTATTTTTTTTTGATGTAATAAATTGTTATTTTAACAAAAGAAAGCACTAAAAAAGCCCCATTTTAAACTAAGACTTATATCTTTGTAAGCTAGAATAAAAGCTAAAAATAATGAACAAAGAGAGTAAAAGAAGAGAAGCGCTACTGTACCACTCAGAGCCGACTCCAGGAAAAATTCAGGTAGTTCCAACAAAAAAATACGCAACCCAGAGAGACTTGTCATTGGCATATTCGCCAGGAGTTGCAGAGCCATGTTTAGAAATCGCAGCAGACGTTGAAAACGTTTATAAATATACAGCAAAAGGAAATTTAGTTGCCGTAATTTCAAACGGTACAGCTGTTTTAGGACTTGGAGATATAGGACCTGAAGCAGGAAAACCTGTAATGGAGGGGAAAGGTTTATTATTTAAAATATTCTCTGATATTGATGTTTTTGATATCGAAGTTGATACAAAAAATGTTGAAGAGTTTATCCAGACAGTAAAAAATATTGCTCCAACTTTTGGAGGAATTAACCTTGAAGATATCAAAGCGCCAGAATCTTTCGAAATTGAAAGAAGACTTATTGAAGAATTAGATATTCCGGTAATGCATGATGACCAGCATGGAACAGCAATCATTTCTTCTGCAGCCTTAATTAATGCACTTGAATTAGCAGGCAAAAAAGCTGAAGATGTAAAAATGGTAGTTTCTGGTGCAGGATCTGCAGCAATTGCTTGTACAGATTTATATGTTTTACTAGGAGTAAAGGTAGAAAACATCTTAATGTACAACAGTAAGGGACTTTTAACAAAAGACAATCCTTCACTTTCAGAATTACAATTAAAATATGCTGTTGATGGTCCAAAGATTGAATTGGCAGAAGCTGTAAAAGGCGCTGACGTTTTCATTGGATTATCTTCAGGAGATATTTTGTCGCCAGAAATGTTGTTGACAATGAAAGATAACCCGATTGTATTTGCAATGGCAAATCCAAATCCGGAAATCGATTATAATTTAGCTGTAGAAACTCGTAAAGATGTTATTATGGCTACAGGCCGTTCTGATTTTCCTAATCAGGTTAACAACGTACTTGGATTTCCATATATTTTTAGAGGAGCGCTAGATGTAAGAGCTAGAAAAATTAACGAAGCTATGAAAATGGCTGCGGTAAAAGCTTTAGCTATTTTGGCAAAAGAACCGGTTCCAGAACAAGTTAACGTAGCTTATGGCGCTACAAAACTTGGTTTTGGACAAGAATATATCATTCCGAAACCATTTGATCCAAGATTGATCACTGTTGTGGCTCCTGCAGTTGCGAAAGCAGCAATGGAATCTGGAGTTGCAAAAAATCCAATTACAGACTGGGCAGCTTATGAAGATGTACTTCGTGAGCGCATGGGGAATGACAATAAAATGGTGCGTTTAATTACAAATCGTGCTAAATTAAATCCTAAACGAATTGTTTTTGCTGAAGCAGATCATTTAAATGTCTTAAAAGCAGCTCAAATTGTTTATGAAGATGGAATCGGTTTTCCAATTTTATTAGGAAACAGAGAAATCATATTAGAATTAAAAGCAGAATTAGGTTTTGATGCAGATTTAGAAATCATTGATCCTAAGACAAATGAAGAAGAAGCGAGACGTAACCGTTTTGCAAATTCATACTGGGAAACAAGAGAGCGCAGAGGAGTTTCATTACTTGATGCTCAAAAATTCATGCGCGAAAGAAACTATTTTGCAGCTATGATGGTGAACGAAGGTGAAGCAGATGCAGTTGTAACTGGTCATTCGAGAAGTTATCCAAGTGTTGTGAAACCAATGCTTCAATTGATTGAAAAAGCTCCAGGCGCTTCACTTGTTGCAACCGCCAATATGATGCTTACAGCACGTGGACCAATGTTCTTGTCAGATACAGCAATCAATATTGATCCATCTTCTGAGGATTTAGTGAATATTGCATTGATGACGGCTAAAACTGCAAAAATGTTTGGTATTGATCCTGTTATTGCAATGGTTTCATATTCAAACTTTGGATCATCAACGCATCAAAATGCATCAAAAGTTAGAGAAGCTGTTGCTTATCTGCATAAAAATCATCCTGAATTAACTATTGATGGTGAAATTCAGGCGGATTTCGCTTTAAATTCAGAAATGCTTAAAGAAAAATTCCCATTCTCTAAATTAGCTGGCAAAAAAGTAAATACGCTGGTTTTCCCTAACTTAGAGTCAGCAAATATTACTTATAAGCTATTGAAAGAATTGAATAAAGCAGGTTCAATTGGCCCAATTATGATGGGACTTAACAAGCCTGTACACATTTTCCAACTAGGAGCAAGTGTTGAAGAAATGGTAAATATGGCAGCAATTGCTGTGATAGATGCTCAAGAAAAAGAAATAAAAAAAAATAAATTAGCCCAATAGACTTACAAGAATAAGATATTATTGTCTTAACTTTTTATGTATATTTGGTACTATAAATTATTTTTATGATAGCACATTTGCAAGGGAAGCTGGTTGAAAAGAATCCCACAGAAGTCGTAATTGATTGTGGTGGAGTGGGATACCATGTAAATATCTCTTTACATACTTTTTCGCTAATTCCTAATGCTGATTTTATAAAATTGTATACGCATCTTCAAATTAAAGAAGATGCGCATACTTTATTTGGCTTTGTAGAAAAGTCAGAGCGCGAAATATTCAGAATGTTGTTGTCGGTTTCTGGTATAGGCGCTAATATTGCGAGGACGATGTTGTCTTCAATAGAACCTAAACAAATTATTAATGCTATTGCATCTGGAGATGTAGCAGTTATACAGTCAATTAAAGGAATTGGCAGCAAAACTGCACAGAGAGTTATACTTGATTTAAAAGAAAAAGTGTTAAAGTTGTACGATTTGGATGAAGTTTCGGCAATTCAAAACAATACAAATAGAGATGAAGCGTTATCTGCTTTGGAAGTTTTAGGATTTGTTCGTAAAGCATCTGAAAAAGTAGTTGAAAGGATTGTAAAAGAAGACCCAGAAGCTACAGCAGAAACCATCATAAAAAAAGCGTTAAAAAGCTTGTAACACAACTAACATAAACCAATTGTATGCGTAAAATTTGTATTTTTTTACTGGTTTTATTTTGCGGCAATGTTTTGCGAGCGCAAGTAAATCCAGCAGTTCAAGATACAACCAAAACTCAGTATTCTACAGGAAAAGTAGAGCTGAAGGATCCTCCAAGCATACTATCGGCATATAAATACGACCCAATTTCAGATCGTTATATTTATACCAATTCGGTTGACGGCTTTCCTGTCAACTATCCTATTATTTTAACTCCCAAAGAATATGAGGATTTGGTTTTGAAAGAGTCTCGACGAGAGTATTTCAGAAAAAAAGCTGATGCAATTGATGGAAAAAAAGCGGGTAGTGAAGCCGCAAAAAAGAATTTATTGCCAAGATATTACGTAAATTCAAACTTCTTTGAAAGTATTTTTGGAAGCAATACAATTGATGTAAAACCCACAGGTTCTGTCGAAATGGATTTGGGTATTCGATACACCAAGCAGGACAATCCTTCGTTTTCACCGAGAAACAGATCAAGTCTTACGTTCGACTTTGATCAGCGTATCAGTATGAGTTTGATGGGAAAAGTGGGTACACGCTTAGAAGTTAATGCTAATTATGACACTCAATCCACATTTGCTTTTCAAAACTTATTTAAGCTAGCCTACACGCCTTCGGAAGATGATATTATTCAGAAAGTCGAAGTGGGTAATGTTAGCATGCCTTTAAACAGTACATTGATTCGTGGAGCACAAAGTTTATTTGGGGTGAAAACTCAATTGCAATTCGGTAAAACAACAATTACAGGTGTTTTCTCTGAACAAAAATCACAAACGAAGAGTGTTGTAGCCGAAGGAGGTGGTACAGTTCAAAACTTTGATTTATATGCATTGGATTATGACAATGACAGACACTTTTTCTTGTCACAATATTTTAGAGATAAATATGATGAGTCATTAAAAACATATCCGGTAATAAATAGTCGTGTTCAAATTACTCGAATAGAAGTTTGGGTAACCAACAAACAAAACAGAGTAAGTACAACTAACAATAACCTTCGTAATGTAGTCGCACTCCAAGATTTAGGTGAAGGCCGTTTAAGTGGTGTTCCAGATAATGAAGTTGTAGTGATCAGTTCAACAGCAGGATTCTTTAACCCTTCAATACCTATCGATTCTCCTGCAGAAAATGAGAATAATGCTTACGATCCTGCAGCAATTGGACAGCCAGGCTCGTTTTTAAATTCAAATATTAGAGAAATCGTCACAGCAAAGTCTGGATTTAACAATACAAATGTTAGTGAAGGAACTGATTACTCGATATTAGAAAATGCTAGAAAATTAACAGCAAACGAATTTACTTTTAACCCGCAGTTAGGATATATATCGTTGCAGCAACGTTTGGCAAATGATGAAATTTTGGCTGTTGCTTATGAATATACTGAAGGAGGCAAGATTTATCAAGTAGGGGAATTTGGAAGTGATGGAGTTGATGCGACTGTTGTTACAGGGAATAATAATTCAAATCAGGCAATTATTACTCAGAGTTTGATTTTGAAAATGCTTAAGAGCAATTTGACAAATGTTCAAAATCCAGTTTGGAACTTGATGATGAAAAACGTTTATCAAATTCCGCAAGCATACCAAATCAAGCAGGATGATTTTAGAATGAACATTCTATATACAGATCCTTCTCCTATAAACTATATCTCGCCAGTTGCAGGAACTTCTTTTCCATCTAATCCAACGCCAGACAATAAAGTAGATCAGACACCTTTATTGAATGTCTTTAATTTGGATAAATTGAACTACAATAACGATCCACAAACAGGTGGAGACGGCTTCTTTGACTACTTGCCAGGTATTACGGTTGATGTTCAAAATGGTAGAATTATTTTTACTACAAAAGAGCCTTTTGGGGAATTGTTGTTTAAAAAATTGCAAAACCAAGGTTCTGGTGAAACATATAATGATCCGAGTACATATAATGCGAATCAGCAGAAATATGTATTTAGAAACATGTATCGCAATACGCAATCTGGTGCTTTGCAGGATAGTGATAAGAATAAATTCTTGTTACGAGGAAAATATAAATCTTCAGGAAGCAACGGGATTCCGATTGGAGCTTTCAACGTGCCACAAGGATCTGTTGTGGTCATGGCGGCAGGACGAAGATTGGTTGAAGGAATTGATTATAGCGTCGATTATCAATTAGGTCGCGTTCAAATTTTAGATCCTTCGCTTCAAGCTTCAAATACGCCAATTGAAGTTTCGTTAGAGAATAATTCCATTTTTGGCCAACAAACTAGAAGATTTATAGGATTCAATGTCGAGCATAAAATATCAGATAAATTTGTTGTTGGAGGTTCTTATTTGAAAATGTCTGAAAAGCCATTTACGCAAAAATCAAGCTATGGTCAGGAATCTGTGAATAATACCATTTTTGGATTCAATGGAAATTATGCTACTGAGGTTCCGTTTTTTACAAGATTAGTAAATAAACTTCCAAATATCGATACCGATGTTCCATCAAATCTTTCGATTCGTGGTGAGGTTGCTTTCTTAAAACCCGATGCTCCAAAAGCAAGTGATTTTGAAGGTGAAGCAACCATTTATGTTGATGATTTTGAAGGTTCGCAAACTACTATCGATATGAGATCCGCATATGCATGGAGTTTGGCTTCGACACCTTTTTTGGGTTCAATAAACGACAATACATTTAATGCTAATTCCAATACATTAGATTACGGTTTCAAACGTGCAAAATTAGCTTGGTACACTATTGATCCGGTCTTTTATTCGTCAAAACCAAGTGGAATTTCAAATGATGATTTATCATTAAACACAACCCGAAGAATTTATAGTAAAGAGCTTTATCCAAATACAGATATTGCACAAGGTCAGATCCAAGTAATTAATACGCTTGATTTAACTTATTTCCCATCAGATAGAGGGCCTTATAATAATGATCCAAATTTCGGAACGAATAATCCTTCTTCTAATTTTGGGGGAATTATGCGTGCGTTAAACTCTACGAATTTTGAACAAGGAAATGTTGAGTATATTCAATTTTGGGTATTAGATCCTTATGTAGGAAATGGACAAGCACCAGCAAATAATACAGGGAAAATTTATTTCAACTTAGGTGAAATTTCAGAAGATGTTTTAAAAGATGGAAGAAAACAATACGAAAATGGTTTAGGCCCCGATCAAGTAATGGTAAATCCACAACCGATTTGGGGAGATGTGCCGGCTTCGCAGTCTTTAATCTATGCATTTGATACTAATCCGGATAATCGAAGAAACCAAGACGTTGGTCTTGATGGTTTGCCGGATGCTAAAGAAGGCTCAATTTATACTAATTATGCGGGAGAAAATGACCCTGCAGCCGATAACTATACATATTATCTAAATACAGATGGAGATGTTATTAATCGTTATAAAAAATATAATGGTACAGAAGGAAACTCAGCTGTAAGTATTGATGATCCAAATCGTGGTTCGACAACATTGCCAGACGTGGAGGATATTAATCGTGATAATACAATGAGCACGATTAATGCTTACTATGAATACAGTGTTGAGCTTAAGCCCGGAATGCAGGTTGGGTCAAATTATATTACGGATATCCGTGAAGTGAGTAATGTTGAATTGCCAAATGGTGGAACTACAACAGCAAGATGGATTCAATTTAAGATTCCAGTAGCATCGCCTCAAAATACAATTGGAAACATATCTGATTTTAGATCGATTCGTTTCATGCGTATGTTTATGACTGGTTTTAATGATCAAATGACAGTTCGTTTCGGAGCTTTGGATTTAGTGCGAGGTGAATGGAGAAAATATACAGGAACACTTGATGCAAACGACCCAAATCCAGATGATGATGGCGTACAGTTTGATGTTGCGGCAGTTAACATTCAGGAGAACGGTACAAAATGTCCAGTAAATTATGTTATACCTCCAGGAGTTCAAAGAGAGCAATTGTATAATAATAATACCATAATCAACCAAAACGAACAAGCTTTAGCGGTGCGAATTGGAGGTGGCGGATTGCAGTATTTGGATTCAAGAGCAGTTTTCAAAAATGTAAGTGTTGACATGCGTCAATACAAAAAGTTAAAAATGTTCCTGCATGCGGAATCATTGCCAAATGAAGCGAATTTATTAGATGACGAAATGGTTGGTTTTATTCGTTTTGGTAATGACTTCACGCAAAACTATTATCAAGTCGAAATTCCTTTAAAAGTGACACCAACGGGAGGTTCTTGTACTATAAGTCCTGATTTGGTTTGGATGGAAGAAAATAACATTGATTTGGCGCTTGAATTATTGACTAGTATGAAAATCAAGGCAATGCCTTTGGATGTTAATTCTCCGAAAAGAGATATTAATGGAGTATATTATCCTGATGATGATCCGGATTTAGCTTCAAGTGGAGGTGATGGTGACAGCAAATTAAGATTAGGTATTAAAGGAAATCCGAATTTTGGTTTGGTTAGAAATTTGATGGTCGGAGTTAAGAGTAGGGCTGATCATAAAGATATAAAAGGAGAAGTTTGGTTCAATGAACTTCGAATGTCAGACCTGGACAATAAAGGCGGAATGGCCGCATTGTTGAATGTAGATACCAATATGGCCGATTTTGCGACAGTTTCTGCTACGGGTAGAAAAAGTACAATTGGTTTTGGATCTTTAGAGCAAGGTGCGAACGAAAGAGACAGAGAAGATATTCAGCAATATAATATTGTAACAAATTTGAATTTAGGAAAATTAATGCCTCATAAATGGGGAATTAATTTGCCATTTAACTATGCAATTGGTGAAGAAGTTATTACGCCAGAATATGATCCATTCAATCAGGATATCAAATTAGATCAGTTGATTAAAGAAACTACTGATCCAGCGGAAAAAGACAACATTAGAACCCGTGCAGTAGATTATACAAAACGTAAGAGTATTAACTTTATTGGTGTTAGAAAAGACAGAGCTCCAGAGCAAAAACCTCATGTTTATGATGTAGAAAATTTCACTTTTTCACAATCTTATAATGAAGTGGCGCGTCACGATTATGAAGTAGAAGATTATCGCGATCAACAATCAAATTCAGCTGTGAATTATGCATATAATTTTCAGCCAAAAGAAGTTGTGCCATTCAAGCAGACCAAATTCATGAAGAAAAGTGATTATTGGAAAATGCTGAGTGATTTCAATTTTAATTATTTGCCTTCAAATATTACATTCAATACAAATATTTTAAGACAAAGCAACCGTCAGCAATACAGGCTTGTTGAAGTTGAAGGAATTGGTCTTGATCCACTTTATAGAAGAAATTTTGCTTTTAATTATCAATATGGTTTTGGTTTTAATTTGACCAAATCTTTGAAGTTAACGTATACAGCGGCATCAAATAATATTGTGAAAAATTATTTGAATGAGGATAAAACGCCAAAAGAAGATTTTAATATTTGGGATGATTATTTTGATTTAGGAACTCCAAATCAGCACATGCAACAATTAGTGCTGAATTATGAAATTCCGCTTAATAAAATTCCGGTTTTGAGTTTCGTAAAAGCAAATTATGAATACAAAGCAGATTACAGCTGGCAACGTTCTTCTACGGCAATGGCTGAATTTGAAGATAATGGAGTTATATATAACTTAGGAAATACAATTCAGAATGCAAATTCAAATACGTTGTCTTCAACTTTAAATATGAATTTGTTGTATAAATATCTTGGACTTACTCCTGGTGCTAAAAAAGCAGCACCACCTAAACCAGCTGGCCCGCCAAAGCCAGGAGAAAAAGTTGTAAGTACTCCAACAAAACCAACAGTTGCTAATAATAGTCCGTTTTATGATGGTTTGATTGGAGTTTTAACAAGTCTTAAAACCGTTCAGGTCAACTATACCAAAAACAGCGGAACAGTATTGCCAGGATATACACCTAGCATTGGTTTCTTTGGTACAGCAAAACCTTCGTTAGGATTTATTTTTGGAAGCCAAGATGATGTTCGTTACGAATCTGCAAAAAATGGTTGGTTGACTAATTATGAAAATTTCAACCAGAATTTCACACAGGTGACAAACAAGCTTTTAAAAGTAACTGCAAACATAAATCCATTTCCTGATTTGACAATTGACCTGGCTATGGATCGCGCTTATTCGCAAAATTCATCAGAACAATATAGTGTGATAAATGGAGAATATATGCCTTTGTCGCCATATACGTATGGAATGTTTTCGATTTCAACGGTGTTGATTAAAACATCTTTTGCGACAAGCAATGAAACACAATCTGCAGCATTTGATGAGTTTAGAAATAATCGTTTGGTTATTGCCAATCGTTTGGCTGAAGAGCACTATGGTGCAGGAAATGAAATACCAAGGTATGGAGATGCAAACAATCCAATTCCTGCTGTTGGAGATCCGAATTATGCTATTTATACTGCGAATGTTGGGTATCCAATTGGTTACACAAAAAGCAATCAGGCTGTTTTATTGCCATCATTTTTGGCGGCCTATTCAGGAGGAAATGCATCGAGTAGTTCGACAGATATATTTAGAAGTTTCCCGATTCCAAACTGGAGTATAAAATACAACGGTTTGATGCGATATAAGTATTTCAAAGATAAATTTAGACGTTTCTCGTTGCAGCACAATTACCGTGCATCTTATACGATAAATCAGTTTAGATCTAACTTTGATTATCATGAAAACCCGAATGGGCAAGATGTTAATACGAATTTCTACAACGGTACGATAATGTCAAATGTCAATTTGGTAGAACAATTCAGCCCGTTGATAAAGGTTGATTTTGAACTTAAAAATTCTTTCCGTTTAGTGACCGAAATTAAGAGAGACAGAGCCTTGTCAATGAGTTTTGATAATAATTTGCTGACAGAGGTAAGAGGTGTCGAATATGTTATAGGAACAGGATACCGTTTTAAAGATGTTATCTTTTCATCTCGATTGGCTGATAACCCAACAGGAATTATAAAAAGTGACATTAATATAAAAGCTGATTTTTCATATCGAAATAACCAAACATTAGTTCGTTATTTAGATTATGATAATAACCAATTGGCGGCAGGGCAAAATATTTGGGCATTAAAATTAACAGCAGATTATGCATTCAGCAAAAATTTGACAGCGATATTTTATTATGACCATTCATTCTCGAAAGCAGTTATTTCGACTTCTTTCCCGCTTACAAATATTAGATCAGGATTTACGCTCAGATATAATTTCGGAAATTAAATTTAGGATTCTGAACTAAATTTTATTAGAAGATTATTACATTTGTGGCTTATTTATTAAATTATCAATTTTCAAACATACTATTATGAGCATACCAGCAAATTTAAAGTACACAAAAGATCACGAATGGGTTAGCATCGATGGAGATGTTGCGACTGTAGGAATTACTCATTTTGCACAAAAAGAGTTAGGAGATATCGTGTATGTTGAGGTAGAAACTTTAGATCAAACATTAGATAAAGATGAGGTTTTTGGAACAGTTGAGGCTGTTAAAACAGTTTCAGATTTGTTTTTGCCTTTAACAGGTGAAATCATTGCTTTTAATGAAGATTTAGAAAGCGCTCCAGAAACTGTAAACTCTGATCCTTATGGAGCAGGATGGATGATCAAAATTAAAATTGCTGATGCATCAGAAATAGATTCATTATTGTCTGACGCAGCTTACAAACAACTTATCGGTGCCTAAACAACTTCTTTTAATTTGGGCAATTATCTGCTCAGGGATCATTACGTATTTTTGTTTGACAAATTCAAGTAATATTCCAGCAATTAATTTTCCAAGCATAGATAAAATTGTTCATTTTTGTTTTCATTTTGGATTTACAATTTCGTGGATTTTGTTTTTCAAAAAAGAACTTAAAGGACAACATGCAAATGATTATAAAGCCTATCTGATTTCGTTTATATTTTCAGTTTTCTTTGGAATTACAATTGAAATTTTACAAGGAGTTTTGACAACTACGAGAACTCCAGATGTAACAGATGTTTTAGCAAATACGATTGGTGCAACCGCCGGCGTCTTTTCGGCCATAGGTTTAAGGAAGCAGATCGATAAAATAATAGGAATATAATTACCCACTTCGGTGGGTTTTTTATTATCCTAAAATGAAGCCTAATATTAGTGCTGTTTTTTGAATTTAAAATGTATTTTTGTGCCGATCTGATGTAATAGATAATCATGAACATTAAGCAATATCTTGATTCAACGTATCTTAAAACTGCTTCGCAAGCTGGGCTTTCAGAAGCAGAAAATAATGTTGTGGTTGAAAAAGCAATTGAAGAAGCAATTGCGGAAGGATTTAAATTGATTATGATTCGGCCAGAACAGGTCAGCTTGGCAAAAAAAATGATTTTAGAAGCTCATTCGGCCTTGCTTGTTGGTACTGTTATTGATTTTCCGGAAGGCAAATCAGATTTGGAAACCAAAATTAAAGAGGCAAATGAAGCTATTGAAAACGGGGCAGATGATTTGGATTTTGTCTGCAATTATGAAGCTTTCAAAAATGGTGACATTGCTTTAGTTAAAAATGAAATTTTATTAGGTACTCAAATTGGCTTAGCTCACAATAAAACTGTAAAGTGGATTATTGAAACAGCAGCCTTGACAGATAAAGAAATTATCCAGCTGTCAGCTTTGATAAAAAATGTTGTAATATCTAATTTTAAAGAAGAGAATTACGCATCAGTATTTGTGAAATCATCCACTGGTTTTTATAAAACAGAAAATGATTTGCCAAATGGAGCTACGGTTCCAGTAATTATTATAATGTTAGAAAATGCATCGCCATTGCCGGTTAAGGCTGCGGGCGGTGTGAGATCATATGAAGATGCAATAGAAATGATTCGTTTAGGAGTTAAACGAATTGGAACTTCATCAGCAAAAGCAATTGCTGACGGAGGGAATACCCCAAATCAATATTAAATGAAAACCAAAACCTACTTAACAAACAAAAGCGCCCTTACTTTTGTTTTGATGATGACTTCTTTGTTTGTTTTTGCGCAAGAAAATAATGCTACTTCGGTTAAATCTGGATTTACAAGCGAACAGTTTCCTGTTTTTCAGAATTGCGAAAATTTAATGGATAAAAAATTAGAAGATTGCTTTTATAAAGAGGTTCACGATTTTGTTTTTCAGAATTTTGAAGTGCCAGAGAATTTAAAACAAAGCAATTATAAAGGCGAAGTAAAAGTGCTTTTTGAGGTTGATGCGACAGGAGCTTTCAAAGTAATTTATGTAAATACGGCAAATGAGGATTTGTCTGAAGCAGCGAAAAGTGTTTTTGCAAAATTCCCAACAATTAAACCGTCGACTTACAACGGAAAACCTACGTATTCAAAGTACACCATTACGATTAATATCCCTTTAAAAAGTTCTGAACAATTAGCAGCTGAAGCTTTGGCTGCATCGCAAATTTTGAAGCCGGCCGAAAAGCCTATGACAGAATTGGATAGTATTGTATATAAAAAATACAATAATCCAGAATTTGATAGTTATTTGAATATTCCTTTTTCTCATAGTTATTATGCCCAATTTGATGGCGCGATGAATCAGGTAGGGAGTAATAGTCATACTGCTTCAAAGCCCTATACTTATAGTGAAGTTTCAAAGTATTATAATTTGAGAGCTGTAAACGAGTCGCTTCAAAAGAAGGCCACGACTTGGTTGGGAAGAAAATGGTGGAATGAAAATTTAGTACAGATTCAAGGAGAAGATTATTGGCTGGCTTTGAATCCGATAGTTGATCTGCAGTTAGGAAAAGCTTCAGATCTTGATGCTTCTTATACTTATGTAAATACTCGCGCTTTAAATTTTAGAGGAGGTCTTGGTAAAAAATTAAATTTTACAACAACTATTTTTGAAAGTCAGGGGCGTTTTGCAGGATATTTTAACGATTACGCTGAATCATTAAAACCATCAGGAGGAAATCCGGCGATTATTCCTGGAGTTGGTATTGCAAAGCGATTTAAAACAGATGCGTATGATTTTCCTTTGGCAGAAGCTGATATTACATATGCTCCATATAAGTTTTTTGATCTTCAGTTGGGTTATGGAAGGAATTTTATTGGAGATGGATATCGTTCATTGCTTGAGGGTGATGGGGCGAGCCCATATCCGTATTTTAAAATTAATACGACTTTCTGGAAAATCAAATATACAAATACGTACATGTGGCTGAAAGATGTTCGTCCAGAAGTTACGGTTGATAAAACTTACGCAACAAAATTCATGGCAAACCACTATTTGAGCTGGAATGTTTCAAATAGATTAAATTTAGGGTTCTTTGAATCAGTGGTTTGGACGGATACAAATAATCGAGGATTTGATGTCAATTTCGTAAACCCAATTATTTTTTACAGAACTGTTGAGTTTACTTCATCTTCAAGAAGCGGAAATGCTATGCTTGGAATTACTGGAAAATACAAATGGAATAACAGCATAAATTTATATTCGCAATTTTTGATTGATGAATTTTCGGTTTCAGACGTGAAGGCTGGAGATCAAAGCTGGAAAAACAAATTTGGTTTTCAAATTGGAGGGAAATATTTCAACGCATTTGATGTAAAAGATCTCTTATTGCAGGTAGAATACAATCATGTTCGTCCTTATGTGTATTCGCATAGTGCAGTAATTACAAATTATGGACATAACAACCAAAGTATTGGGCATCAATGGGGCGGAAATTTCAATGAGCTTGTGGTAATTGGAAGATATCACAAAGGGCGTCTTTTTGGTGATGCTAAATTTAATATTGGAAAACGTGGGCTTGATTTTAATACGGCACAGGACAGCTACAATTATGGAGGCGATATTTATAAAAGCTATGATGTAAAACGCCCATATGATAAAGGAGTGAAAGTGGGGCAAGGAAATAAAACAGATGTTTTTATTGCAGATATTCAAGGAGGTTATTTGATTAACCCAATGACAAATCTAAAATTGTTCGGAAGTTTTATTTATAGAAACTTCGATCCGACTCAAGATACACCAACAACTTTTAAACAAAGCACGACTTGGTTTACTATCGGATTGCGTTCAGATATTTTCAATTGGTATTTTGATTACTAGGATTTTTATAGGATTTTTCGAAATAATTGTGTTAAAGATTTGCAAGTCCTTATTTTGTAAAGGTTTTATTGAAAAAAATCTAAATTTATTGGTTTAGATTCTACAATCTAATTTGTACATTTGCAGCACTCAAAAAAAAATATACAAACAATAAAGGTTTGAACGCTACAAAAAATACAATTTCACTAAAATCAATATTTCTGGATTTCAAAGAGATTACTAAGGCTGGTTTGGCTATTAGTGTTTTGTTTTCTTCAATTGCAGGATATTTATTAGGGGTGAATGATGAGCACCCTTTTAAATGGAGTGTTTTGCTTGTTTTGTCAATTGGCGGTTACTGTATGGTTGGGGCTTCAAACGCATTCAATCAAGTAATTGAAAAAGATATCGATGCCTTGATGGATCGAACCAAAAACCGTCCAGTGCCTTCTGGACGTATGTCTCCTAAGATGGCGTTGTTTGTAGCAAGTCTGCTTACGATTATCGGAATCAGTTTGCTTTATACCATCAATGCTAAGTCAGCAATGTTTGCTGCAATCTCCATATTTTTATATACAAGTATTTATACACCATTAAAAACAGTTACTTCATTGTCTGTTTTCGTGGGTGCTTTTCCTGGTGCAATACCATTTATGTTAGGATGGGTTGCAGCAACAGGTGAATTTGGAATTGAAGCAGGAACCTTGTTTTTAATTCAGTTTTTCTGGCAATTTCCTCATTTTTGGGCAATTGGTTGGTTTTTGTATGAAGATTATGAAAAAGCAGGAATCTTTATGTTGCCAACAGGAAAGAAAGATAAAGGAACGGCGTTGCAGATTATTTTGTATACAATTTGGCTTATTATAGCGTCATTACTTCCAGTTTTGGGCTATACAGGACAATTATTTATTTCTCCAATTGCAGCAGTTTTGGTGTTTTTGTTGGGATTATGGATGTTGTTTTATGCAGTAAAATTGTATCAGTTGAGAACTGCAAAAGCAGCGAGAACGTTGATGCTGGTAAGTGTATCATACATTTCACTATTGCAGATCGTATTTATAGTAGATAAATTTTTAAGATAGTTATGGAAATGACAATTAAAGCAAATGATGAACAATTAAGAAAATCAAAATCGGCAAAACTGATTTTGTTATTCGCTATGGTAAGTATGACCATGATGTTTGCAGGACTTACAAGTGCATTTGTGGTAAGTAAATCAAGAGCCGACTGGTTGAAGGATTTTGAACTTCCATCAGCATTTTATTATAGTACAGCGGTAATTATCGGCTGCAGTATTACTTTTTATTTAGCAAAAAAAGCAATTCAGAAAGACAAAAGAAGCGAAGTTACAGCTTTGCTTTTGGCGACTTTAGCTTTAGGAGTTTTGTTTGTAGTATTACAATTTCAAGGATTTGGACAAATCGTTGAAAAAGGATATTATTTTACAGGACAAGGTAGCTCAATTACTACAACTTTCCTTTATGTAGTTACTGTAACGCACCTATTGCACTTGGCTGGCGGATTAATTTCACTTTTAATTATAATTTATAATCATTTTAAACAAAAATACAATTCGACTCAAACTCTTGGTATAGAACTAGGTGCGATGTATTGGCACTTTTTGGATTTATTATGGGTATATTTATTTTTATTTTTATATTTCTTTAAATAAGAAAAAAACGTAAATTTGGGAACTTTTTAACGAATATCTTTTATGGAAGCGACAGTTACTACTGCAAATAACAACGAAAAAACTTGGGGAGGCGGAGATGATATCCAACCATTAGGAGCAAGTTATGGTAAAATGATGATGTGGTTTTTCATCGTATCAGATGCCTTGACATTCTCTGGATTCCTTGCTGCTTATGGTTTTTCTAGATTTAAATTTATTGAAACTTGGCCTTTGGCTGACGAAGTGTTTACTCACTTCCCATTTATGCATGGCGTTTCGGCTCCTATGTATTATGTAGCCTTAATGACTTTTATCTTGATTTTCTCATCTGTAACAATGGTTTTGGCTGTTGATGCGGGTCATCATTTAAAAAAGACAAAAGTTGCTATTTATATGTTCTTGACTATTATTGGAGGTTTAATTTTCGTTGGTTCTCAAGCTTGGGAGTGGAAAAACTTCATTAAAGGAGAATATGGCGCAATTGAAACAGCAGGTGGAAGTTTATTGCAGTTTGTAGACAAAGATGGTAAAAGAGTAGCTCTTGAAGCATTTGCTGTAAAATTACCAGAACAAAGAGAAGCACTTACAAGGTCTAAAGCTAAATGGTTCATGGAAGATGCAGAAACGCAGCCAACTTATACTGTTGCTGAAGTTCAAGCTGGTTTTAAAGCACATCCTGAATTATTGATCAGAACAGAGCAGATTATTGAAACAAACGGGAAAAAGAGTAAACATATTTTAACTAGAGCAGAATCTGAAACTCGTTTAGCAACTGCAAAATATGTAGTTGAAGGAGCAAACTTAACTAGAAATGAATACGGAAGTAAATTATTTGCTGATTTCTTCTTCTTCATCACTGGATTCCACGGATTCCACGTATTTTCTGGAGTTATCATTAATATCATTATCTTCTTTAATGTATTATTAGGAACTTATGAGAAAAGAAGAAGCTACGAAATGGTAGAGAAAGTTGGTTTATACTGGCACTTTGTAGATTTAGTTTGGGTATTCGTATTTACAGTTTTCTACTTAGTTTAATTTTAGATTTTAATTATTATGTCACACGAGCACGTATCAAATACAAAAAGAATCTGGTTTGTTTTCGCATTACTATCAGTAGTAACTACAGTAGAGGTTATTCTTGGTATCTACAAACCTGCAGTTTTAGAAGGTAATCATTTTGTAGGTTTGAATTTATTGAACTGGATTTTCTATATCCTTACAATTTTCAAAGCATATTATATTGTATGGGCATTTATGCACATGGAAGGTGAAAAAAGCAGCCTTAGATGGTCTGTTGTATCACCAGTTATTTTCCTAGTTTTATATTTATTGTTTATTCTTTTGACAGAAGGACATTATATTTATGGGGTTTTTAAAGATTCTACTATTAAATGGAATTTTTAACATGATATTAATTCGAAAAGAAGCTCCGATTTGCGGAGCTTTTTTTATTTTTGTACCTCAATATTTTCCCGCATAAACAATGAAAAAAAATATAGTTCTCTTTGTACTTTTTGTTTTGCCAATTGTAGCCTATTTATTTTTTGCTTCTGGTGTAAATAGTTTCACAACACTTCCTGTAATAACACCTAAAGTGGCTGATTTTGGAAATTGGAATTCATTAAACGGAAAAAAAATCTCTCTTAATAAAAAGATTACCGTACTTGGTTTTGGAGGTACAAATATTTTAGAGAACCGAGGGAATTACTTTAATCTAAATGAAAAAATCTACAAGCGTTATAACGGTTTTGAAGATCTTCAGTTTGTGATTTTATGTCCACTTGGGACAGAAAAAGAAGCTCAAAAAATAGTTGATGCTTTATCTCCTTTTACAGATGTTAAAAATTGGAATTTTGTATTTGCTTCAAAGGAAGAAATTCAAAAGTTTTATGATGGACTTCATTTAAAAGGAAAATTAAATGAGAATCTTGGAACTCCAAATGTTTATATTGTTGATAAAGAGAGAAATCTTAGAGGTAGAAAAGACAAGGATGAGTACAAGGAAGGATATGATACTTTTCATCCGTCAGAGTTGAGCAACGAGATGCTTGATGATTTCAAAATCATTTTATATGAATATCGCGCAGCTCTTAAAAAGAACCACAACGCTACTAAACAACTTTAATTTTATCTACATGTTTAAAAATAAATCATACATCGGAATTTCGTTTATCGTTCTTATTTTTGGAATTTATGCAGTGCCAAAAATTGTTGACAGAATACAAAACGGAGAAGTTGTAAAAGGAAACCGCCTGGATAATGTTGGTTTGAAAGACTCAAAAGATGCTGCTAAATTGTTGACAATTGGACCAGCTCCTAAATTTGAGTTGACAAATCAAGATGGCGCAAAAGTTTCGAACGAAACCTATAAAGGAAAAGTTTATGTTTTGGAATTCTTCTTCACAACTTGTCCTTCAATTTGTCCAAAAATGAATTTAAGCATGTTGGAAATTGAAAAAACCTTCTTTGGAAATCCAAACTTCGGAATCGTTTCAATTACTATAGACCCTAATCATGATACGCCAAAGGTTTTGAAAGATCATGCAAAGTTGCTTGGTGTAAAATCTTCAAATTGGAATTTCCTTACAGGTGATAAAGCAACAATTATGGATTTGTCTAACAAAGGATTTAATTTATATGCTGGAGAAAATGATAAGGTGAGCGGAGGTTTTGAACATTCAGGTTTATTTGCTTTGATTGATAAAGATGGTAAAATTCGATGCAGAAAAGATGAATTTGGAAACCCAATTTTGTACTATGATGGATTGGATAAAAAAGGAGTTAGAGAAATTCAAGAAGATATTAAAGTTTTATTAGCAGAATAAAAATGGAAGATAATTCAATAGAAAAAAAATACAATAAATTTATTATCGCGGTTTCAATTGTAATACCGGTTGTTGTGGCGATTTTGTTTGGTGTAAAACTAAAAGATTTTGGAATTAATGTTGAGCCATTATCTATGTTGCCTCCAGTTTATGCAACAATAAATGGTCTAACAGCGGTTGTGTTAGTTGTTGCTGTAATGGCTATTAAAAATGGAAAACGTTTGTTGCACGAACGATTAATGACTTTTGCAATTGCTTTGTCAGTTGCTTTTTTGGTGATGTATGTTGCGTATCATATGACGGCGGATTCTACTAAATATGGTGGTGAAGGTGTTTTGCGCTATGTTTATTTCTTTATTTTAATAACGCATATTTTATTATCGATAGCAATTATTCCGCTTGTCTTATTTACTTATGTTAGAGCATTGGCACAACGTTTTGACAGACATAAAAAATTAGCTAAAATAACTTTTCCACTTTGGCTGTATGTTGCGGTTACAGGAGTTGTGGTTTATTTAATGATCTCTCCTTACTATGTATAAATTAAAGTATAGAAATAAGAATAAAGAAAATAGACTTTCTAAAAGCAGAAGTATTATCGTGGATTTTTTCTCAACAAAAAGCTTCTTTGCTCTTTTTTCTATTTTCTTTTCTCTGGCAACAAATGCCCAATGTGCAATGTGCCGCGCAGCACTGGCTGGAGATTCAAATACAAAAAAAGCTGAAGCTGTAAATGATGGAATTGTATATTTAATGGTTATTCCTTATTTACTCGTAGGTATAATTGGTTTTCTGATTTACAGAATGTACCAGTCTAAAAAGAAAAAAGCAGTCTAATTTTAGACTGCTTTTTTTATTTTAATCCGTTAACAGAAACATTTACAGTTCCGTTTATTTTTATAAAAGCGATAATCGCCTGATTCGTCAGTTGGATTTTATCAAACTGAATGTCTTCCATTTTTCCGTTTACAAAAACTCCAGGCATTGGCGAATAGTTTTTAAGATACGAAGCCATGCTTTTTTTGCCTTCTTCTAAATTTGGCTGAATTGAATAACGGCAACTTGCTTCCATTTTTCTTAAAATGTAGCCTTGTCCAAGCCAGCTTGCAGTTCTCATTAATTTGCTTTTGGTGTCTAATACATAGTCTAGTTTGTCGAAATAGATTTCTTTTGTTTGCGGATTATATTGTGGAAATCCGTTAAGATATAATGTTCCGTTTACTGAACCTAAAACATCTAAAGCGATAACCATTTTTCCGTCTTTGTGCCAGATGGCCACATTTTTCACAGTTACTTTTTTGCTTCCTGATCCAAATTCTTGATCAGCAAAATTTTTCGTCATTATTTTGGAAGCATCTGCATAAGTTGAGATTGCTGCAATATTAGCACTAACCTGATTTGGGATTTTAGCAACAGGTTTTAAAACAATTTTATTGGCATTGAATTTTGATTCGGGCTGTTTGCCTACAATAGTCTCCATGTTGCACTTCATTCCCATATCTAATAAAAAGGAATCGTTTTTCAGCTTCGCATTTGTCGAATAAACTTCTACAGGAGCAATTCTTAACCAGCTTTCATAAGTGTCGCTCATTTGAAATGGCGTACATATTTTTTCTAATGCAGTCAAAACATTTGGTTTGAAATCCATTGATTTTTCAATTGATTCGTCGATTTTCTTTTCGATTTTTGATTTGAAAATAGAAATTGCTGGATTTATCAAATACGTAATTGGCATACTTTTTCCAAAAACCATCATAGTTGGACTTTCGTTCCAATCCAATGATTTGAATTCGGTTTTAGTGTTTAATTTCCAATTTGTCAAAGCAACATCGCTAGATAATGTGATTACTCCATTCAAATTAAATTCACGAGTATCATAAAGTTCGACTCCTAGTTTTTTGGTCCCAATTCGATATTTTACAGTTGCTTTTAAAGGCAAAATAGTTTTGATTTTTTTATCTGGAGATGCAGGGTCATTCTGAATTTTTATTGGGGCCTGTTTCCATACTTTCATTTCAATATCGTCATCTTCGATATTGTTGTCTTCATAAATCAGTCCGTTCAAAAGAGTATTCGTTTGATTTTCGATATCAGCCAACTTTACGTTTATCGGCAAATTTATAAATGACGGATTTGCATCATAAACCAATGGACTCGCGTCATCTGGTTCTGGTTTTAAAGTTTCTAATTTTTGAGATGTGGAACAGCCAGCAAGAATTGCAATAGCTATAAATAAAGCGAAAATTGAAGGAAGCTTCATTGGTACAATTTTTTTGAGTGACACAAAATTAAGAAAACAATTAAATAATTGTAAAAAAGTGTAACAATTGCGAAAGAGTGCCGTCTTATTTAAATATTAAAATGAAATTATTAACGTTTTGTTATCATAATTTACTTATAAAAAATATTATTATTGTTTTAAAAAATTAACAATACCATGATCGAAATCAAAGATTTGCATAAATCCTATAAAATGGGAAGTTCAGAACTGCATGTGTTAAAAGGCATAAATTTTAATATTGAAGAAGGTGAGCTTGTAGCTATCATGGGATCTTCGGGATCTGGTAAATCGACGCTTCTTAATATATTAGGAATTTTAGATGAGGCTGATTCTGGAAGTTATACTTTAGATAAAACTCCAATTAAAAAACTGAACGAAACGATAGCTTCTAAATATCGTAATAAATTTTTAGGCTTTGTTTTTCAGTCTTTTAATTTGATTAATTATAAAAGTGCACTTGATAATGTGGCGATGCCATTGTATTATCAAGGAATAAAAAGAAAAGAGCGTTATGATATCGCTATGAAATATTTGGAGAAAGTTGGTTTGGGGTCTCACTCGCACCATTTGCCAAATGAGCTTTCTGGAGGTCAAAAACAACGTGTTGCAATCGCTAGAGCGTTAGCTTCAAATCCAAAAGTTTTGCTTGCGGATGAGCCTACAGGAGCTTTGGATACTAAAACTTCTTATGAAGTAATGGAACTTATTCAAGGAATTAACGATGAAGGTAAAACTATTTTGATCGTTACGCACGAACCTGATATTGCCGCTATGTGCAAGAGAAATGTGGTCCTGAAAGACGGATTAATTATCGATGATAAAAAAGTAGAACAAGTTAGAGCTTCATCTTATGTTTAATATTGAGCGTTGGCAAGAAATATTTGAAGCAATCTCCAAAAACCGACTGCGAACATTTTTGACTGGAGTTTCAGTCGCATCGGGAATTTTTATTTTGGTGATTTTGCTGGGTGCTGGTAAAGGACTCCAGAATGGAATTGAAAAACAGTTCGAGCGCGATGCAGCCGGACTTATTGAGGTTTGGTCTGGAACGACAACAAAAGAATACAAAGGATTAAATCCGGGAAGACAAATTCAGCTTAGAAACAGTGATTATAATCAATCTGTTCAAAAATTTGAGGATAAATTAGATTTGCGTTCTGCTTCCTATAATTTTTGGGGTGGTACGATTTCTTATGGTAAAGAATCTGCGAGTTATCAATTCAGAGGAGTAGATCCTGATCATGGTTCAGTAGAAAACCTTACAGTTGTTCAAGGCCGATTTATAAATAGTAACGATTTGGCTAACAATGAAAAAGTAGCAGCGATTGGGATGAAAGTAAAAACAGATTTATTTAAAGATAAAGATGCTTTAGGTAAGGAAATCGCAATCAATAATGTCAATTTTAAAGTAGTGGGAGTTTTTACAGATCCTGGAGGAGAAAGAGAAGAATCCAGAGCGTATTTGCCTAGAACTACTGTGCAAAGAGCTTTTGGTGGAGGAGATAAAATTAGTTATATGTCTTTTAACTTAAAGAAAACAAATGATTACGATGAAGCATTGGCACAATCTGAAAAATTTACTCAGGATGTAAAAGATTTGTTGAAAAGCAAAAACATGGTTGCTCCTGATGATGATAGTGGAATTGGTGCGTATAATTCAGTAAAAGATGCAAAGCAATTTTATGATTTAAACTTATATATACGATTATTCTTTTGGTGGGTTGGTATTTGTACAATCATTGCAGGGGTTGTTGGTGTAAGTAATATCATGCTGATTATTGTAAAAGAAAGAACTAAAGAAATTGGAATTCGAAAAGCCTTGGGTGCATCTCCATTTTCTATTATTACAATGATCCTTCATGAATCTATTTTTATTACAACAATTGCTGGTTTTATAGGATTGTTGATGAGTTTAATGTTATTAGAATTTGTTGGGCCAATGGTACAAAGCGAATATTTCAGAAATCCAGAAGTCGATTTCAGTGTAGCATTAACAACCTTAGTATTACTTGTATTCGCAGGCGCAATGGCTGGTTTTTTTCCGGCATATAGAGCAGCCAAAATCAAACCTATTGTAGCACTTAGAGACGAATAATTATGTTTAAAAAAGATAATTGGGACGAAATTTTACAGGCATTGACCGCAAATCCTTTCAGGACGATCTTGACGGCTTTTGGTGTTTTTTGGGGAATTTTCATTTTGGTGATTCTTCTAGCAGCAGGAAATGGACTGGAAAATGGAATAAAAAAAGGTTTTGACGGAATTGCGACAAATACAATGTTCATGTGGAGTCAGACAACGTCAAAAGCATATAAAGGATTGCCAAAAACGCGCCGTTATGATTTTAGAAATAGCGATGTTGCGGCGTTAAAAGCCTCTTTGCCAGATTTATTATATGTTTCGCCAAGAAATCAGTTGGGTGATTTCAACGGAACCAATAATGTGGTGCGCGGTACAAAAACATCGGCATTTACCATTTATGGAGATTATCCGGAGCTGATTAAGCAACAGCCAATGGATATCATAAAAGGAAGATTTGTAAACCAGCAAGATATTGAAGGAAAAAGAAAAGTGTGTGTGATTGGTCAAGGTGTTATCAGCGAACTTTATGGAAAAGAAGAAGAGTGCATTGGGACCTATATTAAAATTAACAGCATAAATTTTATGGTTGTTGGGGTTTATAAATCTAAACAACAAGGAGGAAATGCAGAACAGGAACAAAAGAATATATTTATTCCATTTACTACTTTCCAACAAGCTTTTAATTATGGAGATAAAGTAGGCTGGATGGCACTTACGGCAAAAGATGAAACATCGATTACCGATTTAAAACCGAAAATTCTTGAAATAATTAAAGCATTGCATTCGATAAATCCTGCAGATGACCGAGCAGTCGGGAATTTCGATTTGTACGAGCAGTTTAATAAAGTGCAAAGTTTGTTTAATATCTTGAAAATCATTGCTTATTTTGTTGGAACTCTGGTTCTGATTTCTGGAGTAATCGGGATTTCGAATATTATGCTTATTGTAGTTAAAGAACGTACAAAAGAAATTGGAATTAGAAGAGCTTTGGGAGCAACTCCTGCAGCAATTCGTGGACAAATTTTATCAGAGTCTATCTTTTTAACTATTATTTCAGGAATGCTTGGAATTGCCGTCGCCACCGGAATCATAGCTCTTTTAAATATGGCTTTAGATTCCATGCCTCCTGGTAGCAATACGATGTTTGCAAGTCCGAGCGTTGATTTAGGAGTTGTATTTGTTGCCTTATTAATATTAGTGGGTTCAGGTTTGCTGGCCGGATTTATTCCAGCTCAAACTGCAATTAATGTGAAGCCAGTTGACGCTTTACGAACAGAATAAATTATCAATCAAAATATAATCGATTAAACCAAAAACAAAATGAAAAAAGGAGTAACCGTAACCATTTTAATCTTTATTGCTATAATTTTCTTTGGTGCACTGTATTATTTATATGCTAAAAATCAAGAATCGCCAATTGTGTTTCAAACAGAAAAGGCAGAGATTAAAACAATAGTAAAAAATACCATTGCAACTGGTAATATTCAACCTGATGAAGAGGTCTTAATCAAACCAAACATTTCAGGAATTATTGAAGAAGTGTATATCAAAGCTGGAGAGAAAATCAAAGCAGGAGATATGATTGCTAAAATTAGAGTTGTTGCCAATGTTTCAAATGTAAGCAGTACGCAAAATCAAGTGCAGACTGCAAAAATTGCATTGGACAATCAGGAAAAAATCTATCAAAGACAAAAGACATTATTTGATAAGGATGTAATTTCTGCAAATGATTTTGATGCGGCTCAAGTGGCTTATAAACAAGCAAAACAAAATTATTTGGCTGCAAAACAAAGTTTAGATATCGTAAAAACAGGAACAACAACATCTTTAGGGAGTTATGCAAATACATTAATTCGTTCAACTGTAAACGGAATGGTATTGCAGGTACCTGTAAAAGTTGGAAACCAAGTTATTGAAAGTAATAACTTTAACGAAGGAACTACAATTGCTAGTGTGGCTGATGTTGGAAGAATGATTTTCATTGGAAAAATTGACGAATCTGAAGTAGGTAAAATCAAAGAAAAAATGCCTATTGAAATTACAGTCGGAGCAATTGAAAATAAAAAATTCGATGCAACTTTAACAGATATCGCACCAAAAGGAGTTACAGAAAATGGAGCTATTCAGTTTGAAATAAAAGCTAGATTAGAAAATAAAGGAGATACTTTTATCAGAGCTGGCTTAAGTGCAAACGCATCGATTATATTGGAAAAAGCAGATAAAGTTTTAGCTATTAAAGAATCGCTTGTGCAGTTTGACAAAAAAACTCAAAAACCTTATGTAGAAGTTGAAACGGCACCGCAAAAATTTCAGAGAAGAGATTTAGTTTTAGGTGTTAGTGACGGAATTTATGTTCAAGTTAAAAGCGGCGTTGCAGCTTCTGATAAAATCAAAATCTGGAATCAAGGCTTGATTAACGAAGGAGATAAGGATAAAAAATAATTTGATTATTTAGAGGAGTTTTTGGGTTTTTAAAATGTTAAATTTGCATGGCTTGTTTGCTGTGCTTCATTCAAAATATATGAAAATAAATAAAATAAATAGTCTTGTTTTTGCCATGCTTTTTGGATTTGGTTTATCAGGCCAAGCGCAGACAAAACAATGGACATTAGAAGAATGTGTACGATATGCATTGGACAATAATATCACGATTAAAAATTCGGAATTAGACGTTCAAAATGCTGAAATAAATAAAAAAGATGCTTTTGGCAGATATCTTCCATCGGTAAACGGAAATGCATCGCATTCCTGGAATATTGGTTTGAACCAGGATGTGACTACAGGTGTTTTGCGTAATCAGACAACTCAGTACTCATCTGTAGGTTTAAATGCTGGAGTTGATATTTACAAAGGGCTGCAAAACCAAAATACTTACAGACGAACAAAACTTGCTATTATTGCATCTCAATATCAATTATTGAAAATGCAGGAAGATGTTTCGTTGAACGTTGCAAATGCTTTTCTTCAGATTTTGGGCTATAAAGAAGATTTAAAAATTAAAACAGAACAACTTGCAATTGATGAAAAACGTTTAAAGCGTTCTGAAGAAATGGTAAGTGCCGGAACAATTCCGCGTGGTGATTTATTTGATCTGAAAGCTACTATTGCAACAGATAAGCAAAATATTGCGGTTTCTGAGAATAATTTATTGATCTCAAAGCTTAGTTTGGCACAGCTTTTACAGCTTAAAGAATTTGCTGATTTTGATGTTGTTGATGATACAAATGCAAAAGATGAAAATAATATCATGGCACAAAGCCCGGTTGATATTTATAACAAAGCAAAAGAAACAAGAACCGAATTAAAACTGGCACAGACCAATCTTGAAATTGCCGAAAAAAATGTTGCTATTGCAAAAGGAGCTTATCAGCCAACGCTTAGTGGTTTTTATGGCTTTAACACAAGAGCAAGTTACAGCGATCAGGTAAAGTTTGATTCTAATAATCAGCCTTATACTGTGGGGCCAGACCCGCTATTCCAGCAATTTAGCGATAACAAAGGTCACAATTTTGGTTTGCAATTGAATGTTCCGATTTTTAATGGATTCTCAGTTAGAAATAATGTTGAACGAAATAAGGTAAGTTTAGAGAAATCTAAAATAGATTTAGAGCAAAAAAGTTTAGATTTGCAACGTAACGTATATACGGCTTTTACAAATGCAAAAGGAGCTTTAAATACGTACGAAGCAGCAACAGTAACTTTAGAGGCAAGACAACAGGCTTACAATTATGCTAAAGAAAAGTATGATGTAGGATTGATGAATTCATTTGATTTTACGCAAGCACAGACGTTGTTGACAAATGCACAGTCTGAAGTTATTAGAACGAAATACGATTATATATTTAAAATAAAGATTCTTGAATTCTATTTTGGAATTCCAATTGTTCCAATTCCTGCAAAATAATTTACTATGTCAAAAAAAACAATTTATTTCTTAGTCGGGGGCGCAATTATAGTTATTGCTGCTTTAATAGGTCTGTCAAAAGCAGGAATTATTGGAAATAAGGATGAAGGCAAAGAAGTAGAAATATCAAAAGTTGTGGCTTCGACAATTGTTGAAACCGTTTCGGCAACTGGAAAAATTCAGCCTGAAATCGAAGTTAAAATAGCTTCAATGGTTTCAGGCGAAATTATTGCGCTAAACGTAAAAGAAGGCCAAGTAGTTAAAAAAGGAGATTTATTGGTTAAGATAAATCCAGATTTGTACACTTCTGGTTTAGAGCGTTCGGTTGCAAACTTGGCTGGTACAAAGGCAGGTTTGACACAATCTGATGCCAACTTTAGAGAGGCAAAAGCAAATTATGAGCGAAATAAGACCTTGTATGACAAAGGCGTAATTTCAAAATCAGATTGGGATAAAGCTATTTCGACTTATGAAGTCGCAAAAGCAACAAAACAAAGTTCGTATTACAATGTTCAAAGTGCTACAGCATCTGTTACTGAGGCTAGAGATAATTTAGGACGTACAACGATTTATTCTCCTGCAGATGGTACGATTTCGGTATTAAATGTTGAATTAGGAGAGCGCGTTTTAGGAACACAACAAATGGCAGGAACAGAGCTTTTGCGAGTTGCGAATTTGAATAATATGGAAGTTGAAGTGGATGTCAACGAAAATGATATTGTGAAAATTAAGATTGGAGACGAAGCAAATGTTGAAGTTGATGCTTATCTAAAAAAGAAATTCCGCGGAGTTGTAACCAGCATTTCTAACTCTGCAAGTACGGCTTTGACTTCAGATCAGGTTACAAACTTTAAGGTTAAAGTTCGTATTCTGAAAGATTCTTATAAAGATTTATTAGAAGGAAAACCAGAAGCTTATTCGCCTTTCAGACCTGGAATGACAGCTACTGTTGATATTATTACAACTACCAAAACAAATGTTTTGGCAGTGCCAATCAGCTCTGTTGTTGTTAAAGCAGATACAACTGCGGTAAAAGAATTTAAAGTTGACGATCCAAACGAAGATAAAAAGGTAGCGCCAAAAGTGGATAAAAAATACGAATGCGTCTTTGTAAAAGTAGGTGATAAAGCTAAAATCAGAATCATTAAAACTGGAATCCAAGATGATACTAATATTGAAGTAATGTCTGGATTAAAGCCAGGTGATGTCGTGATTACAGGTCCATACACAACGGTTTCTAAAGACTTGAATTCTGGCGATAAAGTAAAGCTTAAAAAAGCAGAAACTCCTAAGAAATAACTTGCTATGATTATTGCATTACATGGCGGATTTTCAATGGAAATGATTTATGGTTTTGGTGCGGCATTAGCAACAATTGCTGTATTTCTTATTTACATACATTATCGCTTATATAGATCAGAATATTATAATGAAGAATACGTTTATTTTTCATCTTGGAAAAAGCTGTTTTTGTATATCGGTTTTTTGATTGTCAGTTTGTTCATTGCAATTGGGCTGTTTTGCATATTATCATTCCTTTTCATTGGGATAGCTGTCGCAGTTCGAAAATAATTTTAACTTAAAAAATAAATATTTTGTCTTTTATTCTCAATATCGAAACAGCAACTAAAAATTGTTCAGTATCAATTGCAAAAAATGGAGAAACCATTGTATGCAGGGAAATTGCTGAAGAAGGATATTCGCATGCCGAAAAACTTCATGTTTTTATTGAAGAAATAATTGCTGAATCAAATATCTCGGCTCAGGATTTAAAGGCAGTTGCCGTAAGTCAGGGGCCGGGTTCTTATACCGGTTTACGAATTGGAGTTTCGGCGGCAAAAGGGCTATGTTACGCTTTAAACATTCCGTTGATAGCTGTTGATACATTGGAAACTTTAGCTTCAAGAGTTTCGGTTTCAGAAGGAAAAATAATTCCGATGCTGGATGCCCGCCGAATGGAAGTTTACAATGAAGTTTTTAGCGCCGATTTAAAAACAGAAAGAGCCATTCAAGCCGAAGTCATTACAGAAGATTCTTTTGCAGAATATAAAGAGGTGCTATATTTTGTTGGTGATTGTGCGGAAAAATGCAAACCAGTTTTGACAAAAGAAAACTTTGTCTTTTTAGAAGAAATTAAATATCCTTCTGCGCGTGAAATGAGTAAAATCAGTTATGATAAATACCAAAAAAGCGACACTGTAGATGTCGCTTATTTTGAACCGTATTATTTAAAAGATTTTATGATGACGCTTCCGTCAAAAAAATAATAATCTATATTTATTTTTGAATTGTATAAGGCTGAACAGAAATTCCTGCTTGGTCTAAAGCTGTTTTGCAATTCTCTAAAGTTTCAGAAAAAACAGCTGAGTAGTTGGTGTTTTTAGCCCAAGGACGAACCGCAAAATCCACAGAACTTGCTGATAGATTTTTTACGAAAACTTCTGGAGCTGGAGTTTTAAGCACTTTTGGATTATTGTTTAAAGTAGCCAAAAGGATATCTTTTGCCTTTTTGATATCAGAATCATAAGAAATTGAAAAAGTCAAATCGGCCCTTCTTTCTCCCTGCATCGAATAATTGATTATTGTTCCATTTGATAACGCGCCATTTGGTACAAAAACAGTTTGGTTGTTTCCCGTCAACATTTTGGTCACAAAAATCTGAATTTCTAATACCGTTGCTACAATTCCTTGAGCTTCGATTGTATCGCCCACTTTGAAAGGTTTGAAAACAATGATAAGCATTCCGCCGGCAAAATTAGAAAGCGAACCTTGAAGCGATAAACCAACGGCAAGACCCATTGCACCTAAAATAGCTACGAAAGAAGAAGTATCTATTCCAATTTTTGAAATAAAAGTTACAAACAATAAAACTCGAAGCGCCCACAATAATATGTCGGCGAGAAATTTAGTCAAGGTAGGATCTAAATTTCGTTTCACCATTATTTTTCTGATCAATCTGTTTATTAATCGAATGGCATATAATCCAACAAATAAAATCAGAAATGCTGAAAATAATTTTGGAGAATAATCTATTAATAAATTGATCAATCGAGTAGTGTAACTTGCTAACTGTTCTGGGCTCATAATTATATTTTAAGGATAAAAAAAACCTTCTCAAAAGAGAAGGCGTGTATTATTTTGCAAATATAAAGAATATTTGATTTTATAAGAAAAGAATGCGTTTTTATTCTTTTTCAGCTTCCTCAATTTCTGGCTCGCTTGTATCAACAACAGTTTCAGTAACAATTTTTTTTGCATCATCTGTAGTTTCAACAGTAGCTTCTTTTATGCTTTCAATAACATCACTAATGGCATCAGAAGCTTTTTCGGCATATTCGCTTACTGTTTCTTTTGCTTGATGTGCATATTCTGAAGCAGTTTCGATAATTGGTTCTGAAGCTTCTTTTGCTTTAGCGATTGTTTCCTCAGCAAAAGTCTCCGCTTTTTCAATATAAGGAGCTGCAGCTTCTTTAGCTTGCTCAAAAGTGGTTTCGGCGTTATTTGCCAATTCGTTTACTGATTCTTTGGTTGAACCAAATAAATTTTTGAAAAAAGATGATAATCCCATAGTTTTTTATTGATTGGTTTAGGATTACAATATTAAACTTTTTTGCAGAATAATAATGTCTTTGTACTGATAATTTACTGTAAATGAATTGTATATAATGATGTTGGGTGTTTTTTTAATTGTGTTAATTTTTAAAGATCACTAAAAGTGGGTATTGTAGGAATGAAATAAATAATTTAAATTAACAGAAAATTCTTACTTTTTATAAATTTAACTTTTATTTTATGGCGCATTTTTCTGACCAAGTCCACATAACCATTGGCGGTTTTACCCAAAACATAATTTATTACGATTTGAAGCTGTCACAGAAAATGGCAGATCATCATTATTTTTCATTTGTCTGGCAATATACAGGGAAAGCTGTTATAAAACCTGAAGACCAAGGCAAAGCAATAAGAAGCTATAACGGCAATGAGGTTATTTTTACTTTTAAGAGCCTGACTGGAATCAAGCTTATGAGCAAAGGTATTATAACTAAATTATCCTCAATCGACTTAAATGGAAGTGCAGCAGGTCTTCATGTAAGCGGGATAAGCCATACAATTGTTTTAGACGATAGACCAAAATCCAGAACTTATCTTGAAAGAGGAATGGACGACATTGTGTTGGATGTTTTGTCAGAAGGTCCGACGGAATTTTATCAAAGAGATGCAATTAGGTCGACCTACATGAAGGAATTTAAATATCTGGCTCAGTACAATGAATCTAATTTTAATTTCTTGAAAAGAATAGCTTCTCGTTACGGCCAATGGTTTTATTTTGATGGAATGCGAATGCAATTTGGGCAGACTAAAAGCTCCAAAATTAAATTAATAAACGGAGCTTCTCTTCACAGCTTTAAGATAGAAGTTAATATGAGTGCGCATAAAATCTCACTGGCTGGTTACGATTATAATAATGCGACCAATATCAGAAATTCTTCGCTGAGAACTTCTTCGGGTAGCAAAGACAGTTTTGCTTCTAATGTCGGTTTTAATCAAGGAACTGTAACGCAGCCGGAAGTGAGTTTGGGAACTTATACCAATAATGCACTAAATAAAGAAGATTTAGATGAAATGGTCAATCTCGAAACCGCAGGAAGCGATGCCAACAGTGTCTATTATAGTGGGATATCTTATTTCCCAATAGGACTTGGACAGGCATTTAAAATTATCAACGGGACTACCGAATATCATCTTATTTGTATAGAGGCGATACACCATTCACAAGTTCATGGCAATTATACCTGTGAATTTAAAGCGATTCCAGACGATGTCTCTGCACCGCATTATACAGATACCACTGTTTTTGCTAAAGCAGAAACTCAGCCCGCAAAAATAAAAGACAACAATGATCCAGAAGGCCTTGGACGTGTGAGGGTTGAATTCTTTTGGGGAAATGGAAGCAAATCAAGTGAATGGATGAGAGTAGTGCAAAATTATGCAGGACACGGGAGAGGTTCGTATTGGCGACCTGAAATTGATGATGAAGTTTTAGTAAGTTTTGAAGGTGGAAATGCACAAAACCCGTACGTTATGGGAGCACATTACAACGGACAGGCAAAACCAGAATTCTTTGACCCTAATAACATGATAAAAGCTATTAGAATGCGCTTTGGGCAATTGCTGAAATTTATTGAGAAAGCGGGTATATGGCTTTCTGACCCTAGTGGAAATGAGATTCATCTAAACGAAGAAACCAAAAGTACAACTATAACCGTGCCGGAAACTTTGACCCTAAACTGCAAAAATTTAATCATTAATGCTTCTGAAAGCATTACAACTACGGCAGGATTAAATATCATCGAAAGTGTTGGGGTTGATAAGTCGACAACTGTTGGAATGATGCATAATTTGAGTATTGGTGGAAATAGTATGCTGAATGTGACTGGTAGTATTTTTGAAGACATTCAAGGAAATGCCGAATCACATACGGCACAGGATAGAATCGTAAATAGCCAACAAGGAATTCAAACCTCTACTGAAGAGGGAATTCAAAAACATTCTCAAAAAGATACGCAGCTTAATAGTGCAGAAAAATCTAATCTTTTTTAATTATGACAAGAATTAGAAACGTTGGCGGTAAAATTATAGAAACAACAGGAGGAAAAGAAATATATTATGCTAAAGAAAGTATTGTTTATAATGCCAAGAGAAAGATATCTTTTACTGCAAAAGAGGGAACTTTTTTTGGGGAACCAGAAAGTCCAAATGTAACAATTAAGGAAGCAGAATATAAACTTGAAAGCACTTATGCACATGATCAATTGAGCCAATTGGCAACAGAATTGGCTGAAATGCCTTTTATGTTCTGTATGCTTGAAATATTTGGCTATGAAATTGAAATCTCGGCATTAAGTAAATTATATAGAGATCTTAGTGATAAAAAAATTCAAAATCCTGAAATTATTGTTTCGCAGATTCCTGTAAACGGAAAAAATGCAGGATATAGCAATAAAAGGAAAAAAATTATTGTTTATCAAAAGTTTATTGAAGATGCCGTAAAAGATAATGATAAAAGTGCAGAACTCTTAGCTGCACTTGTTGAAGAATATGGGCACCATATTGATAATTTACTTAGAACAGAACTTGCAATAGAGGGAAAGCCAGATAATGATGTCATAGATGAAGGAGCAAAATTTGCTTACGCACTGTTTAAATTTGATATTTTTAAAGAGTCTTCCTTAAATTATGCTAAAACAGAAATGCCTACATATAAAGGAGATTTAAAAGTTGATTTTTCAAAACTGCATACGGAAATTACCAGATATGTAGATGAAAATGAACAGTATGATGAAGTTCCGGGTACTGATATCTCTAATTTTGGAGCAGGACGAAACCGTAAACTCAACAAAGATGGAGCCTTTGCACATGGTGACATTGAATTTGAAAGTTTAGTTAGTAAAGAATTATTCGATGATCAACAAGTTAGTAAAATATATTATGGCAATTGGTTAAGAGATTTTTCGCAGTTAATAGTTGGTATATCAGTTCGAGGAGCTAATGCGGCGATTAAACTTCAGAAAAATAAAGTTGTACAAGAAGCTATGCCTATGAAACTTTCTCATGAAACCTGGGTGAGTTTAATGGAGATCTTAGCTATAAAAGAATTTATTTACGATCCCGCAAAAGAGGCAGGACATACAGTTACAGATAATTTTATTGATCTTAAAAAAAAATTTGACAATGAGTTTGGTTCTTTAACAAAAGATGTTTTAGGAATTTATAGACCTGAAGAGCATATAGACAATCCAAAAGGGTTAGAAGATGAGTCTCAAATAACTGATGATAAGGGCAAAGCAATTTCATTTAATTATAATGGTAAGTCAAAAACCTTATATGCCGGAGATAATAAAAAATCATGGAGTTTAGACGCAAGTCGTAATATGTTGCACTATTTCTGGACAGATTATCCCGAACGCCCTGCTGCGGTCACCTATATGAAAGAGCAAATTATTCTGGCATGCCAAAAGGGCAAAACTTCCGAAGGATTTAGGGACCTAGGGGCAGGATTACATGTTTTAGAAGATTATTTTGCTCATACTAATTTTACTGAAATTTCATTAATTAAAAATGGAGCTTCAATGGTGTATCCATGGGTGCAAGACAAACAAGGTAAAGCCTCAAAAGAGATTCCTATAGTAAGCGGTACCTTTTTGACTGAAGATACTTTTGCCAGTGTAGGACCAAAGGCGGCAAATCTTTTATTTGACCCTAAAGTAAAGGACTATCAAAGACGAATTCCTAAGCAAAGAACATTAAGTGAAATGTTTATTGTAAAGGTTTTACAAGATTTAGCAAAAGGGCAAAAAAGCGACACGGCAAAAAAGAATCCTTCATACATGGGGGTGGAATTCTCTACTTGGTTAAATTGGTTTACAACCTATTTGTCTTTTCAGGATTTTATGGCTGCCGAATATATTAAGGCAGATAAATTAAAATGGAAATCGAAAGATTTTGCTGAAAAATTAGGTGCAAAAGCACTAGAGGCATTCTCAAAATCTATGGATTACACTTCACAGGTAATGTCTTTTTTTCCAAAAGTAGTCTTTAATATTGTATTAAGTTCTTTTGAAACAACAGTGCCGGAGGCTCAAAGTCATTTAAACAAAAATTATGGCAACTGCCCATCGCATTCTCAAATTGCAAAAGACTCGTACAGCCATCCACTTAATAAGCTATCAGCGACTCTAGCAAAGAAAGCGGTAAAAGATGTAGGGGCAAAGTTTAAAGAAGGCTGGGATGGAAAAAAACTAGCCGATTATACTGCTGATAAATATTTTGTACACCCCAACTCTAAAAATGCTGATTGGAGTGATGAAATTGTTAAAAACTGGAGAGATCAACCAAGCAATAAAAAAATAATTGACAATTTAAAATATGATACTATTTATGAACATGCTCATCACGAAGCCCAACAAATTAGTCAAGAGACTTTAAAAAAAATAAAAGAAGTAATGGATTATTTTAAAAAAAACAGCAAATGATAAAAAAACTAAAAACAGCGATAGTCCTTTTACTTTTAACAATACTAAATACCCAATGTCAAAATATGAAAACAGAAAAAAATAGTGATGTCTCACAAGCGGCTATAAAAATAGACAGTTGTGGTTTGTCTTACAAAGGACAGCATCTGGAATTAGGAACATCTCTAAGTGAATGGGAAAAAGTGTTAGGAAAGCCTAGTAGAGATACAAATTTGGCTTTTGTTTGGGACGATCTGGGAATTGCTATAGACGATTGGCAAAATGAAGGCGAACGAGGTAAAGTAGCTGCTATTTATATATTTTTTATAAATCTAGATAGTCGAGAAGGCAAAGCAGGGCAATTGAATTATGCCAGAGATCATGAAGAAATTACTGAAGAATGGAAAAATAATATACTAAATGATAAAAGTAGTTCTTTTGAGGAAAATAAAATGAGATTAAAAAATCTTGAAGAAGAAAATGCCCCTAAAAACTTCATTTATCCATTTACTACCTACAAAGGTTATGTAAACTTACATGGTTTTCCTGTGGGAGCCGATATGAAAGTAGCCGAAATAAACAGTTATCGAAAAGACCTGCCATTTTCAGGACAGTTTGGTTATGTTGATCAGGATATAGATGGTGTAAATGACTCAGGCAATACAACGGATACTTTTGGAGGCGATTATAGAGCGCCAGGTGAAGAATGTAAAGATGGGCGTTTACAATATTATGAATTGACATACACAGCAACTGGAGCTTTAGAATATTTGAAAATTGGTTATGAACGTTTGGATGATTATAAATATAGAAAAGAACGTGATAAGGATAGAAAAGAACGAGAAAAAATGGGACAATAATCAAAAAGTTTACAATTAATAATTTTATAAATATTTAAAGAATAGAATAATAAATGAAAGAAAATATTAAAACTGGAGTTACAATTATAGCAAAGACAACATTAAAATGGTTGATAGTGTTAACCACTGGACTTTTGTCTTCCATAATGTTTTTTATGATTATATTATTTCAAAACATACGTTTAGCAGGTGGTGGACATGGAAATGCTATTGCGCTCATGATTAATTTGGCGTTAAATAACCCATGCGCATTTATTTTAGTTGTTGGTTCCCCTATTTTTATTCTTTTATATTTCCTATTGGCTAATAAAATAGCAATTCAGTCTGTGCTTTATCTAATGTGGAAAAACAAAGCACAAAATTTTGTGGAGGGCAAAATAATTAGAATTGTAGACAAAGTAACAGATAATAGTGAAATAGTAAATAGTATCTCTAATGAATCTATATTACGATTGAAATTATTGCAGGAAAACAATAAAGATCAGGAAGACTCGAAGATTAAGAAAAAAGTAATTAATTATTTGTTTGCAAAAGTAAAACTTGATGATATTGATTTTAAAAATAAAGATTTAAAATTATCAGACATTATTTCTACAAGAATAAGCAGAATATTATCTGAAGCTGTAAAACCTTCTTATTTGTTTTTTTGGATATTATTAGGTATTCAGCTTGTTTTATTTATAGGTGCCGAAGTTTTTTAAAATAAATGTGACAAAATGGTTAAATGATTTTGAAGACAAAAAATATTGAGACAAGGGTAAAATGATTATAGAAAAACTGAAAAAGACAAACTCAAAAAATAGAAGATAGTACAGAAAGATCTCAAAATAACGTAAAACTTAAATTATGTATTCAGAAAAAATAATACAAGAAATTAGAATTGTTCGTCCTGTTGATAGACAAGGCAATTATTATTTTATTGAAAATATTGTAACTGGAGCCTTTTTTATACTTAGAAGAATTCCACAGGCAGAAGGAGAATATACCATAACTTACAAAGATTGCTATGATAATTTAATGATGAATAATAAAGACTTAAAAATTACATTTAGCAATGATGAGGTAATCCAATTAAATGGATACAGAAGTCAAGTTTATTTCAGTAATCATATGTCTGTAACCGCCTTGCCAATGAAAGATATTCAAGAAATTGCTAATAAAACATTTTATACGGAAGGGCAATATGAAGCTGTAGATTTTGTGAAACTTCATATGTTTGATTACAATAAAGCAGAGTTTTTACTTCGGCACTATTAGTAAGCTATTATGCTAAAAAATCCCGACAGATTAATTTATTTGCCGGGATTTTAAAATATAAAAACTTGAAATTTTGTTGTGTTATAATTTAATTAAGCATTCAAAGCTTCAACCGTAATTGCTTCATCATTAAGCATGCTTTTTAGCATATTTTCGATACCGCTTTTTAAAGTAAAAGTTGATGAAGGACAACCGCTGCAAGCACCTTGAAGAATAACTTTTACAGTTTTGTTGTCTTCATTGTATGAATCAAAAGCAATATTTCCACCATCGGCAGCAACAGCTGGTTTTACATATTCTTCTAAGATGTTGATGATTTGCTGTGAAGTAACATCTAATTTGTCAAACGCTTCATCTTTTGTTGCTTCATTTTTGGCTTTAGTTTCAATCAAACTTTCGTCTAGAACAGTTCCTCCGTTTTCAATATATTGTTTAATGAAAGTTCTTAATTCCAAAGTAATTTCATCCCAATTGTTGATTTCGTATTTCGTTACCGAAATGTAGTTTTCATCAATAAAAATTTCTTTTACATAAGGAAATTTGAACAATTCCTGAGCTAGCGGAGAAGAAGCAGTCTGATCAATATTTTTATATTCAACTGCATTTCTAGTCAACATTCTGCTAACAACAAATTTTAACGCTGCAGGATTTGGAGTTGTTTCTCCATAAACCGTAATTGGCTGTTTTTTAGGTGCGTTTTCGTCAATGTTTACAATAACACCGCCTTTATCAACAAATGCAGCTATTTGCTCTGCTACAGCATCTTTCACATCATCCCAATCAACAATACTGAATCGCTCGATTGCAATGAAGTTTCCTGAAATATAAACTGTTTTTACAAACGGAAGATAAAATAATTGCTGTGCAAGAGGTGAAGATTTAGCCTCGTCAATGTTTTTGAATTCAAAATTTTGATTTCTAGTAATGAAATCATCAAACTCAAACTTAAGAATGGTAGGGTTTTGTGTTTCTTTTATAGTGATTTTTGTCATGGTCGTATATTTTTTGCAAATTTAGTAAAGTTATTTTCTACTAATACTTATATTTGGTTTTTTAATAAAATAATTAAGACTCTTTACAAATAAATCGTATTAAATTAGAAGAGTCAAAAATTTCTTTAAACAATTCTGCCTTTATGAAATTTAGAATCAAGGTTTTGTTCATTTTTTTGATTACCTCATTTTATTCCTATTCGCAAGAAGGAATTCCTGTTTACTCAGATTATTTGTCTGATAACCTTTATTTGATTCATCCATCGATGGCTGGTGCGGCAAATTGTGCAAAAGTTAGATTGACTGCAAGAAAACAATGGTTTGGAGAAGAAGATGCGCCTTCACTGCAAACTTTGAGCTTTAATGGAAGAGTAGGAGAACGTTCAGGAGCCGGAATTATTGTTTTTAATGATAAAAATGGATATCATTCTCAAAAAGGACTAAAGCTTACTTATGCACATCATATTATGTTTTCTAGAGATGAACTTGATTTGAATCAGCTTTCATTTGGTATCAGCGGAGGCGTTATTCAGAGTCAATTAGATGAAACTAAATTTGGAGGAACTTTTGATCCAATTGTTTTTGGTTCTATTCAAAAAGATTCTTATTTCAATGTTGATGTTGGAGCTTCGTATAATTATTTAAATTTTTATGCACATGCAACGGTTCAGGGATTGCTAGAAACTAGAAGAGAATTATATACAGATTATGAAAGTGATAATTTGAGAAAGTTTTTGCTTAGCGCAGGATATGTTTTTGGCAAAAATGACAACTTCACTTGGGAACCTTCGGTATTGCTTCAGGTTTTTGACAAGACAAAAGAAAAAACAATCGACTTGAATTTTAAAGGCTATAAAAACATGGATTTTGGAAGTTTATGGGCCGCATTGTCATACAGAAGAAGTTTTGATGGCGCACAATACAGTACAGGAAGTGGCGTGAAAGCTCAAAAATTGCAATATTTTACTCCGATAATTGGAATCAATTTTAACAATTTTATGTTTGCTTATACCTACTCGCAGGTTATGGGTGACGTAAAATTTGATACTGGTGCTTATCACCAAATTACTTTAGGAATCAATTTGTTTTGTAAAAAAGAACGTTACGATTGTAATTGTCCTGCTATTAATTAATATGTTATGTTGATCAAGTCTGTAAACGGAAAATCGCCTTTGATTCCAGAAGATTGCTATGTTGCTGAAAATGCTACTATTGTAGGGGATGTATCTTTTGGACACTCTTGTAGTGTTTGGTTCAATGCAGTTGTTCGCGGTGATGTTCACTTTATTAAAATTGGAAATAAAGTAAATATTCAAGATGGAGCAATTATTCATTGTACTTATCAAAAACATCCAACAATTATTGGAAATAATGTTTCAATTGGGCATAATGCCATTGTTCACGGCTGTACAGTTCATGATAATGTTTTAATTGGAATGGGTGCTATTGTAATGGATAATTGCGTAATAGAAAGCAATTCCATTATTGCGGCGGGAGCAGTTATTACTCAAAATACAATTGTAGAGTCAGGAAGTATTTATGCGGGTGTTCCAGCAAAAAAAGTAAAAGATATAGATCAGTCTAATTTTGCAGGGGAAATTGAGCGTATTTCGAACAATTACGTAATGTATTCAAGTTGGCTTAAAAACGAAGAATAGACAAGAAATATTTAAAATTTAAAAAACCAAATTCCAATTATACATTTAATTGGAATTTGTTTTTTTTTATTGGAATTTAAAATTATAAATTGATTTTTTCGAAGAAAGCAGTCTTATAGCTTTCGCTGATTGGAATTCGTTTGTCGCTAATCAAAACCTTATTTTTTTGTATCGATTTGACATGTTTTATATTGATGATATAAGACCTATGAATTCGTGAAAATCCTTTGCTGGAAAGCAAATTTTCAAGTTTTATTAAACTAATTAAAGTCAGTGTGAATTTATTGTCTGTTGTGTAGATTTTTACATAATCTTTCAGTCCCTCAATAAATAAGATATCCGAAAAATTCATTTTTACGTTTTCATATTCGGCTCTTACAAACATAAAATCCTGTTCTAATTCAGGAGCTGTTGTATTTTCGGAAATAGCTTGGATTGCAGTTGCTGGATTCACGATTTGCTGTGCTCTTACAACTGATTTTAGAAAACGATGGAACGGAATTGGTTTTACCAAATAATCTACAGCTCCAAGATTGAAACCTTCTACAGCATAGTCAGAATACGCAGTAGTGAAAATTACCAAAGGCTTTTTTTCGATAGTATTCAAAAAATCAATTCCAGAGAAGTGTGGCATCTGAATGTCTAAAAAAATTAAATCGACATTGTTTTGATTGATAAAAGAAACGGCGTCAATAGCATTATTAAAAGTGCTGACTAATTCAAGATAATCTACTTTCTTGACAAAATCTTCTAATAATTCAACTGCTAAAGGTTCGTCATCAATAATTACACATTTCATTCTGCTGGAAATTAGATTATAAAAAGTTTTGTTTTGGTGTTCAAAAGTACTTTGAAATCAATTAATTAAGTTTTAAAATTTTCATAAAATAAGTCTTTATTTTATAATTATCTCTTAACGTTTCAGCATAATATTTTTAATTTATAGCAGTTTGAATTTGATCCAAACTTAAATTCAGATGCACTCGATAATAGGCATTATCTTGTGTTATAGTAAGCTGATGCGCATTTGGATAAAGCAAATCAAGTCGGTTTTGAATATTTACCAAACCAATTCCTGAGTTTTCAGGATCTTTAACATAGTTTTCGATTGTATTTTCGATCCAAAAATCAAGACTGTTATCAAGAATGAAAATTTTGATTTTTACGTGCGCGGCGCCTTTGTAATCTGTTCCATATTTAAAGGCATTTTCAACAAATGAAATCAAAAGCAATGGTTCGATAAATTTATTTCGAGTATCGCCGTGCACATTTATGACAATATCTTCAATATTGTTTAATCGCAGTTTTTGCAGTTCAATATAATTCTGAATATAATTGATCTCTTTTTCTAAAGCCACCGTTTTGTTATCAGTTTCATACAACATGTATCGCATGAGTTCAGATAATGTCACGATGGCATCAGGGACCAAATCAGATTTCTTGTGTGCTAATGAATAAATACTGTTTAAGGAATTGAATAAAAAATGCGGATTTGTTTGTTTGCGCAAATAGATCAATTCAGTACTTGTTCTATGAGTTTCGGCAATTAATTTATTTTGCTGATTATTATAAAATTCAGCCAATGTTCTAATAATTGCGCTTATAGTAATAATTAAAATATAGAAAAAAGAAGGGCCAATTTTAAAGAAAAGTGGTTGTCGCCTAATTTCGGTTCTAAAATGAGGTCCTCCTTTTGGAAAAAATTTAGGATCAGGCATCATTCTTGGCGGTCCCATATTTTCAGGTCTTAAATGTCTGAATTCCGGAAGGAAATAATTAGTTCGGATGACCATGAACAATACGATAAGAGCCAAAACAAAAATAAAGTATAACCAATATTTTTTCTCTAAAAGCAAAGCTGGAACCAAGTAAAAATAGTTTAGATAAAACAATATAATTCCGGTAATCCATTGTGCATAAAAATCATTATTGATTTTGAAAGGACTTTCGTAAAATTGAATTAAAGAAGTCAATATAAAGAAAATCCATATGATGCAATGAAATAGAATTTTGTTTGAGTTAGTATTTTTAATGGCGTCTAGCTTCATTTACAATTTTATTTTTAATAAAATTAAATCATTTTTCGTTATAGTTGGTGACATATTTTGATCGAGTTTGCTAACTACTAAATGTGCAGTTTTTAATGCATCTTCTTCAGATGAAAAACTTTTTACAGTACTGATTACGGGAATAATAGATTGTTTTATTAGGATTTTGTTTTTGGCTGAAATCGTATATCCCCAACCTGTTTTAGTTTGGAAAGAATCAATTTTAAATGTTTCTGTTTTTCCGCATGCAGTAAATTGCAAAACAAGTAAAATAAACAATAAATTCTTCTGGATTTTAGTCCAGAAGAATTGTTTTTCGGTATTAATTATCATCGTCGCTTTGTTCATCAAGTGGTTTAAATTCCCAGGCATCATCAAAATAAGTTGATCCAACTCGTCCGAGCATGTAAAAACCTCGGTTATTGATTGCGAAACCTACTGCATCAGTTCTGGTTGCACCTTCCATAGAAGTTCTTTCAACCCAAAGATCTGTTGATGGGTTGTACTCCCAAACCGTTTTTACACCATCGCCGCCAACAACATATCCTAAACCATTCATTGAAAAACTTGATGCATTTGAACGTGTTACTGCATAATCATCATTGTAAGTGTAATCGTCATCAATGTCTTTATCGATATCACGTTTTCTAGTCCAAGTGTCTGATGCAGGATCAAATTCCCAAAAATCTTCTTGATAAACACCATTGTTGATTCCAGTTCCTAAATAAGCTTTGTCGCCAATTATAAAAACAGTAGCATTACGTCTTTTGTTTCCGCTAAAACCGTTTACTAATGTCCAAGCATTTGTTTGATCATTATATTGATAGAAATCTTTTAGATAGTTTCCGTCATAACCAGTTCCAAAATAAGCTTTTCCGCCAACCTGAAATCCAAGCGCGCCATAACGTCCTGTTCCTGCAAAATCTGTTTTTTGAGTCCAGCTGTTGTTCGTTGGGTCATATTGGAAAAAATCTTTTAATTTATTTGTTCCGTCATAACCAAGACCAACATATCCTTTTTCGTTCAAAGCAAAACTTGAAGCGGAGCTTCTTCCAACTCCAATAAAATCAGCTTTTTGTTCCCAATAATCACCATTTGAATTGTAAGCCCATAAATCTTTTAAATATTCATCGCCGGTATAACCAGTTGCTACATATGCATAATCGCCAATAACGAAACTTGTGGCACTAGATCTTGCTGGGCCATCAAATGCCGACTTTTTAATCCAGTTTCCTATCAAATCGTCATCGTCATCATCATTACTGCAGCCTACAAAAACAAGAGCTGAAAATAGAGTCGCGAATAATATTCCTTTTTTCAAATTATTCATAATGTATTAAATTTATTTATTGTTTGTATTTGATCCCAATTCCTAAAATGTATCCGTTGCCAGTATTAAAATTGTATAAAGTGTGGTCTTCAGAATCGGTGAGTTTGTAATTTTTGTTGAAATCATACCCAGCCTTAAAATTCAAAAACCAATTTCCATCTACATTTCGCTCATATTCAAATGCCGAAGTCATTTGTGACAAACTCATTCTTGAAGCATTGTAATATGAATCTTTTTTTTGGTCTAAATTGTAAAAGTTTCCATTGAAGCTGTTTGTTAAACTGAATTTGTTTCGGATATTATTTGAGTATGAAATTTTTGTATCTGGAAATCCAATCGAAATAGTGCTTTCTTCGCTTAAATTATAGTTTAGTGTTACAAGAGGAATAAATTTCGGATTTCCAAAAACGGTAGATCGCGCCACTCCAATAGAAATAGTTGTATTGGAACTCAATTGCTGATTGATTTCAAAACTTCCTAAAAGCGTAAAATCAAAGGCATCTAAATTTTGCTGAAAGCTAAACATTGGCGTAAGTGAAAACTTCAACTTTGTTTTGTCCCAAGTTTGAAATGAATAATCTGTTTTATTGTGAAATTGATTAAACCGATCTAAATTTTCAAGTTCCGAAAAATGATTAAAATCATAATTTACATTCAGCCTAGAATATTCAGTTGTATTGGTGAGCTGATTTTTAGTGTTTATTTTTTTATTAAATACTACCGAAATACTGCTCTCATTAAAATCAATTTTATCAGTAGGTTCTGTTTTTACATTCACATTTGCCGAAAAAGTTTCTTGAGCCTTCATACTAAAAAATGAAATTGTAAAAACCGAACATATTAAAAGCCTTATTCTCATTGCATAATTATTGGTTCAAAAGTAGGTGGCTGATGCTTTTAAAAAAAAGAATATATATGTATGGCGTTTTTTGATAGACTAAATTGCCTTTTTAAAGGCTGAATTGAAGATTTGTTTGTCATTGGGTATTATAGATGATTTTTTGCTGTTTGTAGTGCAAAAAAGCATGGCTGTATATGTTATAGTGTCGTGCAGAATGAGGCATTTTATATTTGCTCAAAAATTTTATTATGCACAAGTTTATATTGATGTTCTTTTTTGCGATCACGATCATTTCGTGCGGTACAGATACAGATGCTGGGGAATTTGTTGTCGGGTCAGATTATTTGGCTGTGAACAATAAAGTTATTATGATCGACACTGTTACGGTTGATATGGCGACAATAAATTTTGACTCATTGATTACTTCAAATCAGAGCAGAATTTTAGTTGGAAATTATGATGATCCTATTTTGGGAAAAGTAAAATCAAATAGTTACTTTCAATTAGCTGCTGACTCTTATACCTTAAATTCTGGTGGCGGTTCTGATACTGAAACGGTGAATTATGTGTTTGATTCTATTGCCGTGATTTTAAAATACGATAATTATTACTATGGAGATACGACAAGTGTGCAGACACTTAATGTTCACAGATTAACGCAAAGAGTAAAACCAAATACAGAAGATGAAAATTTTTATAATAATTCGTCATTGACTTATGGTGATGAAAGTATAGGAAGTATTTCGTATAAGCCAAGACCAATAGAAAAAGATTCTATCACAATAAAAATGAGTGATGCTTTTGGTTCTGCACTTTTTCAGAAATTAAAAAAGAGAGAAATTACAGATTTTGATAGTTTTTCAGAATACCTCAAAGGATTGGTTATTGTTCCTTCTACAACAAATTCTTCGAGTATGATTGGCTTTCATGTTTCGACCAGCAAAGTGCGGTTGTACTACTCCAAATATCAAGCAGACACTGAAGAGATATCTTATACATTAGATTTTACAATTGCTGACGCAACAAGGCAGTTTAACTCTATTTCGTTAGATAAAACAGGAACCCTGATTCAGAATCTGCCTATTTCGAGCAGTAAATTATCAAGTTCGCTCACGGATCGGCAAGGTTTTATTCAGTCGGGAACAGGAGTCGCATGCAGAATTGATTTTCCAAACATTAAGCAACTCAAATATATTTCAGATAACGGAGCAATTGTCAATGCTGAACTTATTTTAAAACCTGTCAATAATACTTATTCGGCTAAATATCCTTTGGCAGATTCTTTGTCTGTTTTTGTAGCAGATAAATTAAACCGAATAAGTACTTCTTTAGTAAATTCTGCTGGAACTACGGTCTATGGTGTTTTAAATAAAAAAAGTGACGAATTCAATGAAGATGTTGCGTATTCAATTCCGCTTGGGAACTTTTTGCAAAAAGAAATGCTAAAAACATCCGATTCCAAATCCTCTCTGATTTTGACATTGCCAGGGATTTACAAAACAGTAAATCGAATTGTTTTGGGCGATCAAAAACACCCAAACAATAAAGTTCAATTGAAAATTTATTATATCTCCTATTAAATGAAAAGTAAAATCATTTATTTAAGTTGCTTCATTTTATTGTCGCTGACTTCATTTTCTCAAAGTATTTCAAGTTCACCTTATTCGCTTTATGGAGTAGGTAGCGTGTATGATTCTGATTTCGGAATTCTTCCTTCAATTGGTTCTTCGGGTATGGCCTTGCCATCGGATACTTTTATCAATAATTTAAATCCCGCGTCGTTAGGGTTTACTTCTTTAAATCATTTTATGTTTGATATTGGAGGAAAAGCTATAACAACGATTTATCAAAGCGGTTCACGTAGTGAAAAGCGAAATAATTTTCAGTTTTCGCACATGGCTTTTGCTTTTCCGGTTACTAAGAATTCAGGATTTAGTTTGGCGTTGCGTCCATATTCGAGTGCAGCTTTTAAAATTTCGAATTTAGAATTGCCAATAGAAGGCAGTCAGGAGTATTATTATTTAACCGCAGTTGGATCTGGCGGATTGAATAATTTTGATTTTTCGTATGGTTATCGATTTGGAAAAAAACTTTCTCTTGGTTTTGCTGGCTCAGTATTATTCGGAAGCACTACTGATGAAAGGCATTACCTGGTTACAAATACACTCACAACCATTAGCAAAAAAACGAGTTATAAAGGTGTTAGAGCGACATTTGGAGCGCAATATAAAATCGATTCAACTTTTACGATTGCTCCAGTGGTCAAGCTTCCTTCTCAAGTCAATGCTTCAAAAGTACAAAGCGTTGCGACTATTGCAGATGATGTGACAACAACAATTCAGTCTGAGGTTGCGTCAGATATAGACGATTACTATATGCCTTTAGAAATAGGAGTGGGGATTAGCAAACGTTTCAAAAACAATTTAAACATGACTTTAGATTATGAAAAGAGCTTTTGGGATGATACCAAACAATCCGAACTTTACGGAAATTTTGTAAATCAAGACCGATTTGCACTTGGGTTTACCTATAGAGCAAAAAAAGATTATCGAAAATATTGGGATCGCGTTCAATATGCAATGGGAGCCAACTTTGATAACGGATATCTTGAAGTAGATGGCAAACGCATAAATAATGCGGCAGTTTCAATTGGTCTTTCGTTACCGATAGAAAATACATTAACGACCCTGAATATTTCATATTCGTACGGACAAAAAGGGAGAATATCGGATAATTTAATAAAAGAAAATTATCATAAACTGTCTTTAAATTTATCGTTAGACGGAATATGGTTCGTCAAGCGAAAGTTTGAATAGCTTTTAGAAATCTTTTTTGATCACAGGATATTTGTGGTCTAAAATAGATTCTAATACCACAGGATTTGAATTAACATAAAATTCAGGCTCAGCATCTTTAAGATCTGAGAAACCAACTTTATCACGCAAAATATTTTGGGTCTGACGGGCCACTGCTTCACCAGAATCTATAATCTGGATGTGGTCCGGCAGTATTTTTTTTATTTGAGGAATCAAGTACGGATAATGACTACAACCCAAAACAAGATAATCAATATTTGCATCTATCATAGGCTTTAAGTACGATTCTAAAAGCGCTGTCATTTCTGGGGAGTTTAAATTTCCGTCTTCAATAAGCTGTACTAAACCATGGCCCACTTGTTCAATGATTGTAGTGTTCTGAAACATTTCGGCAGTTTTATTAAACAGCTCGCTGTTCAAAGTCCCTTTTGTGGCTAAAATACCAATAACTTGAGTTTTTGAATTATTAGCAGCAGGCTTAATTGCTGGTTCAATACCAATAAACGGAATATCGTATTCTGCACGTAGTTCACGAATAGCATTTGTTGTTGCAGTATTGCAAGCTACAACAATCAATTTACAGCCTCTTTCAATTAAAAATTCTGCATTTTTTTTGCTGAGTGCAACAATTTCTTCTTTGGCTCTTTGACCGTAGGGAGCATTTTTGCTATCGGCTAAATAAATAGTTTTTTCGTTTGGAAGAAGATTATGAATTTCATTCCAGATTGAAGTTCCTCCAATTCCAGAATCAAAAACGCCTATAGGATTGTTGTTTGTCATAAATACAAATTTAGTATTTTTTGAAATAAATTGATATTTGAATTTAGCTGAAATCTGCGAATTATTTTCTTTTTTTATTTTAATTTATTGTAAAAAAAAACTGCTCGATACTTTTAAAAGTTTGAGCAGTTTTTTAATACTGAAGAATTCGTTTATTAGAATCCTAAATCTTTTTTAACATCAGCAGTGATGTTTGGACCATCAGCCAAGATAAGGCTAGAACCGTCTAAAACGTATTGGTAACCTTTAGCTTTTCCAACTTTTTGGATAGAAGCTTTCACTTTCTCCATAATTGGTTTCATGATGTCATTGTCTTTTTGTTGTAGTTCTTTTTGTGCATTGTCTCTGTAATCAACAATTCTTTTTTGCATGTCTTGAACTTCTTTAGCACGCTCTGTGTTAACAGCTTCAGTTGCTGTTGTAGATTCTTGTTCGTACTTTTTGATTTTAGTTTGGTATTCGTCTACCATTTTTTTGTATTCAGCGTCGTATGTACCACTTAATTTTTGTAGTTGATTTTGAGCATCTAGCATAGCAGGCATTTTCGACATAATCTCGCTAACATCAACATGGGCAACCTTAGCCTGTGCATTCATTGTGTTACTTGCTCCTAAAATTAGAACGGCAGCAATTAGTAAAGTTTTGATTTGTTTCATCATTTTTAAAATATTAATTAATTATTGGTCGTATTAGGTTTTTGCGTTTCGGCTTCTTTTGCTTTTTTGGCCGCTTCTCTTTCTTCTAATATTTTCTTTCTTCTTTCTTCTAGTTCTTTTTTACGTTGTTCGTAAAGTTTTTGTCTTTCTGCTGCTTTATCTACTGCTGGCTCAGTTGTTGCTGGTGCAGTTTCGGTTGTTGCCGCAGGTTTTGCTGTTGTTCCGTCAGTTTTAACGGCTTCAGTTGTTTTTGCAGCTTCAGCTGTTTTTGCAGGTTCAGAAACCGTGCCATTTTTTTTAGCTTCTCTTTCTGCTTGAATGGCTTTTCTTCTATCGTCGTATTCTTTTTTCTTAGCCTCTTGTTCTAATCTTCTGTCTTCAATTAGTTTTTCTCTCGCAGCTCTTTTTTCATCAAGTGCTTTTTGTCGATCAGCCATCGCTGGATTTTCGTCAATAGCATTTTCTTTAGCTTCTTTAACTTCCTGATCTTTCAATTGTTTTTTAGTCAATTGTTCTCTTTTGTCAGTTCTGTTTAAAATTCGTATAACCTGATCACTGATGTCAAATTTCTTGTTGCTGAAAAGCATTGTCAAGTCTGAAGACTTATCAAAAATAAAATCATAATTTTTAGCTTCTGCGATATCTTGCACTGCCGTAAAAACTTGATCTTGGATTGGTTTAGCCAATGCGGCCTTTTGGTGAATCAGATTTCCATCAGAACCAAATTGCTTTTGCTGATAATCCATCATTTCTGTTTCCAGAAATTTTATTTCAGTTTCTCTTTCATCAATAAGCTCTTTTGTCAAAAGTGCTTTCTCTGCTTTTAAACTTTCTTTCAGTTTGTTTATTTCTATTTTTTTGGATTCAATTTCTTGTTTCCATTTTTGAGCTTTCAGCTCCAATTGAGCTGTCGCCTCTTTATAGTCAGAAACATTTTCAAGAATATACTCCATGTCTATATAGCCAATTCTTGTCGTTCTTGTCTGTGCCTGACTTGTATTTGCTACAATCAAGGCTAAAAATAAAAATAAAAACTGTTTTCTCATAACATAACTTTATTGATGATTTTTAACCAAACGCTAATTGTCTAAAATTGTTGTCCAATAATGAAATGAGTTTCCCATCCATTTGGTTTATTGGTAACAGAATTAGGAAGTGCGTCGAAACCGTAACCAAAATCGATTCCTAATAATCCAAATGCTGGCATGAATACACGTAATCCTACACCTGCAGAACGGCTCAAATCAAACGGATTGTAATCCTTAAATTGAGGATAAGATGCACCTGCTTCTAAGAATGTCAACGCATAAATTGATGCTGACGATTTTAGTGTAATAGGATAACGTAACTCCATAGAGAATTTGTTATAGATTGTTGCTCCAATCTGTTGACCCGCAGCATTTGTAGGAGTCAATGATCCGTTTGGATAACCTCTTAAACCGATAGTCTCTCTACCATCCATTGAGTATTGCGCCATTCCGTCTCCTCCTAAATAAAAACGCTCAAACGGTACAACTCCTCTTGCTTGATCATAAGCTCCTAAGAAACCAAATTCTGTCAATGTTCTTAATACTAATTTTCCATAAACCTTAGTATACCAGTCTGCTTTGAATTTAATTTTATAGTATTCTAACCAATTGTATTTCTTTTGATCGACTTTGCCTTGATCAGTATCTGCACTAGCATAGTCTGAACCAACACTTACATATCCAGTTTTTCCATTAACGGTTTCTGTTTTCACATAATCGCCTGTGTTTAATGGTTGGCCATCTACTCCAGAGTCATTCGCTCCAGTATATTGTGTTTTGTATTCTTTTTGGTTTTGTAAATCTCCATAATTAATTCCATTAAATAATGAATACGGAGGCGTTACTTTCGCTGAAATACTAAATTCCGAACCATACATTGGGAAAATAGGGTTTGTACCTTTGTTATTTCTGGTTAGGCCTATAGTATAAGCAAGGTTTCGCGATGCTCCGTTACCAAAGGTAAACAATCCAGTGTAATAATTGTTCAAGTCATAGTGCTGGTAACTTACAGATTGTGATAATACAAAGAAGTCATCAGGCACCGTTAAACGTTTTGCTAAACCAACTTGTACAGTAAAAATATTAAAACTTTTGCTTTTATCAACAGTTCTTGTTGCATAATTGTTGTTGAACTGCTTACTGTATGAAATCGCAGAACTAAATTGTACTGGTTTCTTGCCTCCAAACCATGGCTCAGAGAATGATAAGCTGTACGTTTGGAAATATGTACTTCCTTGCAAACGAAGTGCTACTTTTTGACCATCTCCCATCGGAAGTGGTTTGTACGATTCTTTGTTGAATATATTTCTAGCTGAGAAGTTGTTGAACGAAAGCCCTAAAGTTCCAATGAAACCACCTCCACCGTAACCTCCTTGAAGCTCGACCTGGCTAGATCCTTTTTCAACAAGTTGGTATTCGATATCTACTGTTCCAGCTCCAGCATCAACATTTCTGAATTCAGGTTTGATAGATTCCGGATCGAAGAAACCTAACTGACCAATTTCACGAATTGTTCTAACTAATTCTTCTTTGCTGTATTTGTTTCCAGGTTTAGTTCTTAACTCACGATATATAACGTGGTCATTTGTTTTGTCGTTTCCTGTAACATATATTTTGTTGAAATAAGCAATTGGACCTTCTGTTACTCTAATTTCAAAATCAATTGTATCATTAGCTGTTCTAGTCTCTACCGCGTTGATATTAGAGAACAAGTAACCATTGTTTTGGTACAAGTTTGTAATATCTTCTGCATCAGGTTTTGATTTGTCTGCGATACGTTTTTCTAGTAAAACTCCGTTGTAAATTTCTCCTTTTTTAATACCTAAAATACGGTGTAAAAATTGGTCAGAATAAACAGTATTTCCTAAAAATTTAATGTTACCAAAGTAGTATTTGTTTCCTTCTTCGACATTAATTTTTATGGCAAGCATATTTTTGTCCTTATTATAAGTAACAGAGTCGTAAATGATACGAGCATCGCGATAGCCTTTTTCTTTGTAGGCTGCAATTACTTTTTCTAAGTCAGTTTTGTATTTTTCAGGAATAAATTTTGATGCTTTTAAAACACGAAGTACGTTTTTTTGTTTCGTGTCTTTCATTGCGGCTCTTAATTGAGTGTCAGTAAGTTGTTTGTTTCCGGTGAAATCAATACTGCTAATTTTTACCTTATCGCCCTTGTCAATTCGAACCAACATGTTTACTTGGTTTCCAGCAGTGGTGTCAGGTGTATTTGTAATAGTAACTTTTGTGTTATAGTAGCCTTCTTTTTTATATTTATTTTCAATATAGTTTTTAGTTGTCGTAATCAAGTTTTCATTGACAATTTTGCTTTTTGTCAAATTATTATCCTTAATAAGTCCTTCAATTTTGCTCTTCTTGACCCCAACGATTTTAACTTCGTTCAATTTAGGAAGCTCAACAATATTCAGGTCTAGATAGATACTGTCGTGTTCAACTTTATTGATGTAAAAAGAGATTTCGTCAAAAAGGCCAAGTTTGCCTAATTTTTTAATAGCGCTACTGATTTCTTCACCAGGTACAGTAATTTCCTGCCCTTTTTGAAGACCAGAGAAAGTAACAACGGTTTGTTCATTGAAGCTTATTTTACCAACTACAGAAACTTTAGCAAGAATATATTTTTTTCCTTGATCAAAAGGAACTCGCTCTTGTGCTTTTATTTGTGAAAAACTACCCAAAAATAATAGGGTACAGATTAATTGTGGTATTCTCTTTTGTAACACTAAAAAATTATTTAATTTGTTCACTTGTTTTTCCAAATCTACGTTCTCTTTTTTGATAACTAATGATAGCCTCATATAAATCTTGATCTTTAAAGTCTGGCCATAAGACATTCGTAAAATACAATTCTGCGTAGGCAATCTGCCATAGCAAAAAGTTACTTATTCTATGTTCTCCACTTGTTCGTATTAATAAATCTACGTCAGGTAAATTTTGCGTGTAAAGATGCTCATTTATAATTGAATCGTCAATAGTGTCTAATGAAATTATATTATTTTTAACTTTATCGCTGATGATTCTCACGGCATTTACCAATTCTTCTCTCGATCCGTAACTTAAAGCCAGTGTAAGCGTAAGACGAGTGTTGTTTTTCGTCTTATCCATAACGTCTAAAAGTTCTTTTTGGGCTGATTTTGGCAATTTCTCAAGATTTCCAATAGCGTTTAGTCTGATATTGTTTTCTTGTAAAGTAACTAGCTCTTTTTTTAATGAATTGATCAATATCTTCATTAATGCTTCAACTTCCAGTTTTGGTCGATTCCAATTTTCAGTAGAAAAAGCATATAATGTCAAATACTCTATGCCAAGTTTGGCACAGGTTGTAATTGTTTTTTTTACTGATTTTGTGCCGTTTTCATGGCCAAAAGCGCGTAAAAAACCTTGTTGTTTAGCCCAACGTCCGTTCCCATCCATAATAATGGCAAGGTGTTTAGGCAAATTTTTGTGATCTATAGAGTCTAGTAAATTCATTTTTTTATTCTGCGCAATAGCAAGGTTTTTGTCCAAAGGTATAAGTCAGTGTAATGCCAGAGAACACATACCAGTCATTATTATTTAAATTTCCAAAACGCAAATTCGAAAGATTGCTGTTTGAAGGATAGCTACCATCAATATTATCTGTAAAAGTATAGCGGGCGCCAACTTCGGCTCCTATAATAAAGTGGGGCGTTATATTTGATTTGATTCCTAAAGTCATCGGAATGGCAATCGAACTTGAAGTTTTGTCCTTGTACGTATAGCCTCCTTGAATGTATAGGTCATCATAAAAAAAGTAACTTAAACCTGTATATATATAAGGTGTAACTTTTGTATGGTAATCGTGCAGATTAAAATCGAAAAAATTAAATTCTAAACCGGCAGAAAGCTCTTTGATGTTGTTTCTAAAGCTGTATCCTCGGTTGTATCTTCCTGATTCATCTGAATCGGCATCATTTCCGGAAACTGTAGATTGTGTATACGAAAAGCGGTACGCGTGACGCGGACTTTTATTCCATTTGTATAATACACCGAAAGCCAGTTTGTCTGGATTGATATAAGTCGTACTTCCGACGTCGCCAATAAAGTTGCTTCCGCCAAGAAAAACACCTAACTCATTTATTTGAGCATGAAGTGTAATAAAGGGGAAAAAACATAACAATAAATTAAAAATTTTCTTCATTTAATTCAAAATTGCGTGCAAATATAATAATTATCGATACGAATCAACGTCGCTTTAGTTAAATGTGCTTTTTTTTCAATTTACATTATGATTTTGAGACATTTAATGCGGATTCGATACATGCAGAACGAGAAAAAGTGGTATTATCGTATAGTCGGGTGTCAGAAAAGGACTTAATTTCTCTTGTCTTCACCCCAAAGCAATTTATTCCTTAATGTTTTCAGGAAAGTTTCGCCAGGAATCTCTACCATTTTGATTTTGTAATCTGTTTTTTTGATTTTTAAAATAGACTCGTTTTTTACAGATGAAATCCTTGAATCTAAAGAAACTAAATATTGATCTTCTCTTCCTGATACGCGTAAAGTTATTTCAGTATCATCAGGAATAACAAGCGGTCTTGCCGTTAAGTTGTGTGGCGCGATTGGTGTTATGACTAAGCTTTTTACATCTGGCGTTAAAATAGGTCCGCCACAACTTAAAGAGTATCCGGTAGAGCCTGTTGGTGTTGAAATGATTAATCCGTCAGCCCAATAAGAATTTAAGTATTCGTTGTTTAAATACGTTTCTACAGTAATCATCGAAGTAGTGTCTTTGCGGCTGACAGTTACTTCGTTCATTGCAAAATTCAATTCTGCGAAAGCTTCATTATTTGGTTCAGAAGTTAGTCCGAGAAGGGTTCTTTCTGAAGTAGTATAATTTTGATCGATCACGTACTGCAATAAGATGTCGATGTTTTCTTTTTGGACTTTGGCAAGAAAGCCTAATCGGCCTGCATTAATTCCTAAAAGCGGAACGCCAGAATTTCGTACCAAAGCAGCAGATCTTAAAACGGTTCCATCTCCGCCAATACTAATCAGCATTTCAAAACTATCATCTAGAATTGTGCTCGATGAAAAAGTTTTATACTCTTTTTTCACCAGTTGTTTTTCATAAAGCATTTCCAGAAAATTCTCTTCAATAACAATTTCGACATTATTGGTGGTAAAAAACAAAAAAATGTCTTTTATAATAGGCTCGGTGCTGTTTTGATAATATTGTCCGTAAATGGCTATTTTCATTCTTTTTAAATTAGATAATTTGTCAATGTGTCAATTAGATAATTGTTTTAAAATGCGAAAATTATCTAATTGGCTAATTTTCTCATTGGCACATTCATAATTTATATGTTGAGATATTTGTCTAAGTAATCTGAGCGCTCTTTTAAGCTGTTGATGTAAGCGTCTTCCTGGTGTTCAGAAATAATTTCATAATTATATCGTCTGAAAGTTTGGATAATCTCGTTCAATGGACCAGTTCCAATTTTTACTGTAATCTGAACATTTTCAAGATCAGCTTCAGAAATAAAACAGCCAAGGACTTTGCCATTATTGCTTTCGACAATTTGAGCAATTTGTCCCATAGAATAATCCAAAAGCCCTTTTTGGACAATTATGATTCCTCCTTGTTCTTTTAGAAAAGGAGTTTCCTGAAAGAATTTCATGATGTCTTCCATTTCATAATAGCCAATATAGCTATTGTTTTCGTCTAATACAGGAACCGTATTGGTGTGATTTTTGGCAAAAACCTCAAGAACGTCAAGCCAAATCATAGATTTTCGGGCAAAAAAACGTTCTAAAGTGTATTTGTAGTCAATTGCTTTTTTATCGGTGTCAAAAGTTTCAATATCATCAGCCGCAATGCTGCCGATGAAAATCCCATCTTCTAGAATTGGGAAATGAGAAAAATTTACATCGATAAAAAAATCCTGAATCGAGGCTATCGTTTCCTGACTATCAATCGCTCTGAAATCATTGGTGATATAGTTTGTAATTTCTGTCATAAATCAATTGAAGATATTTCCTTTGCAAAATAATCAAAAAATACCAAAAACTACGACGTTTTACTTTGTATTTTTGTCTTTACAAATATAGTGTTACTAGAATTAATTATCTATTTATATGACAAAGTTAAGTGTTAATATCAATAAAATTGCAACTTTAAGAAATGCACGTGGCGGGAATGTTCCTGATTTATTAAAAGTAGCTGTCGATATTCAGAAATTTGGAGCTCAAGGAATTACGATTCATCCACGTCCCGACGAGCGCCACATACGCTATCAGGACGCTCGCGATTTAAAAGCAATTGTTACGACAGAATATAATATTGAAGGAAATCCGCAACATAATTTTATTGATTTGGTTTTAGAATGCAAGCCTGATCAAGTAACGCTGGTTCCTGATGCAATTGGAGCAATTACATCTTCTGCAGGTTGGGATACTATCAAAAATCAAGAATATTTGACTGAAGTTATTCAGGAATTTCAGAGAAACGGAATCAGAACGTCAATTTTTGTTGATCCTGTTTTGGAAATTATTGAAGGAGCAAAAAAAACAGGAACGGACAGGATTGAATTATATACAGAAGCTTTTGCGCATCAATACGAATTAGGAAATAAAAACGGAATTGAGCCGTACACGAAAGCGGCTGTATTAGCAAACGAATTAGGTTTGGGAATCAATGCTGGACATGATTTGAGTTTAGATAACATTAAATTCTTCAAAGAGAATATTCCGGGCTTATTAGAGGTTTCTATTGGCCACGCTTTAATTTCGGAAGCGCTTTATCTTGGATTGGATAATACTGTAAATATGTATCTGAATAAATTGAAATAAATCTTCAAAGTAAAAATAAAAATATGCTTTATTCAAAAATAGAAGGCGAAGGAAAGCCATTCATTATCATGCACGGTTTTCTGGGGATGTCTGATAATTGGAAAACACTTGCCGGACAATATGTAGAAGCCGGTTTTCAGGTTCATATTTTAGATTTAAGAAACCACGGGCGCAGTTTTCATTCAGATGAGTGGAGTTATGAAGCAATGGTTCAAGACGTGTTTGAATATTGTCAAGCAAATAATTTGACAAAAATTGATATTCTTGGGCACTCGATGGGAGGAAAAGTGGCAATGCTTTTTGCAACTACTCATTCTGAAATTGTCGATAAATTAATCGTGGCAGATATTGGTCCGAGATTTTACAAACAGCATCATCAAGATATTTTGGCTGGATTAAATGCAGTTGATTTTTCTGTTAAGCCAAGCCGAAATGACGTTGAAGCAATCGTTGCGCAATATGTGCCAGATTTTGGTACGCGCCAATTTTTGCTTAAAAACTTATATTGGAAAGAACCAGGACAATTGGCTTTTAGATTTAATCTAGAAGTTTTTAATAATAATCTGGATGCAATTGGAAAACCTTTAGCTGAAGGTTTGGTTTTTGATAAGCCAACATTGTTTATAAGAGGAGGAGATTCAGGCTATATTCAAGATGAAGATGTTGATGCGATAAAAGAGCATTTTCCGAATTTAAAACTGGAAACAATTCCAAATGCAGGACATTGGCTCCATGCTGAAAATCCGCAACTGTTTTTTGAGTTGACAGCAGGGTTTTTGAAAGAGTAGTTTTCTTTTGATGAAAATTTTATTACTTTTAAATGAATTTTAAACCTGAAAAACTATGAAATTATTACTTAGACTTCTTGTTACTGCAGCTTTGGTTTTGTTATTATCGAACCTTTTGACGGGTGTTGTAGTCACTAGTTTTGGAACCGCTGTAATTGTTGCAGTAGTTTTGGGCTTGTTGAATATTTTTATAAAACCTATTTTGGTGATTTTGACTTTGCCGGTAACAGTGGTGACACTTGGTTTGTTTTTATTGGTCATAAATGCAGTAATGATTTTATTATGTACTAAAATTGTTGGCGGTTTCGCAGTCGATTCATTCTGGACCGCATTAATTTTTAGTGTTATTTTGTCTGTTCTGCAATCGATCACTTATAAAATACTGGGAGACGATAAATAAAACAAATTGAGCAGATTAAAACTGCTTCAAATACAATAGATTAAAAACTTGGTTGGGTTGCAAAAATTTTATAATTTTGCAACCCAATTTTATTACGTAAATTAAAGAAGAAGATGGATATTAAAAGAGTAGCAATAGACGCTGTAAACGAGACGATTGTTATGAACGTTGTTCATATGGATTATAAAGGTCAAGTAGCAAAAAGAATTAACGAAAAAATGCCTTTAGCGCAAGTAAAAGGATTTAGAAAAGGTGCAGTGCCTAAAGATCTTGTTGAAAAGCAATATGGAAAAGCAATTAAACAAGAAGAGATTAAAAAAGTAGTTGATTTGGCTTTAGAGCGTTATATTCAATCTGAAAGATTAAATCTTTTAGGAACTCCTCTTGCTAAAGTAAACGAAAACTTTAACTGGGATGCTGAAGAATTGACTTTTGAATACGAAATTGGTTTAGTGCCAAACTTCGAAATTGATTTAGAAGCTAAAAATAATATCGTAAAATATATCGTTACTGCTGACGACAAATTAATCGACGGACAAGTAGAGCGTATCCAAAAACAATTTGGAAAAGCAATTCCACAAGAAGTATCTGATGCAAAATCTGACTTGACTGGAACTTTCTCAAGCGAAGCAAACGGAATCAATAATACAACTACAATTGCTGTTGATGCATTCAGCAAAAAAGCTCAAAAACAATTCACAGGTAAAAAAGTTGGAGATGTTGTTACAGTAAGCACAAAAGGTTTATTTGAAGATGACCACCAATTAATGGATTACTTAAAAGTAGGTCACGAAGGTGTTCACGGTTTAGATGTTGAAGTAAATTTCACTATTGAAGCAATCAACGGTTCTGAGCCAGCTGAATTAAACCAAGAATTATTTGACAGGCTTTTTGGTGAAGGTAAAGTTGCTTCTTTAGAAGATTTAAAAGCTAAAATTAAAGAAGATGCTGAATCTCAATTCGCACAGCAAGCTGACCAAAAATTATTATTAGATGTTCAGGATTTCTTGATCGAGAACACTAAATTTGATTTGCCAGCTGAATTCTTGAAAAAATGGTTGCAAACTGTTGGAGAGAAAAAACTTTCTGCTGAAGAAGCTGAAGTAGAATACGCAAGATCTGAAAAAGGTTTACGTTTCCAATTAATCGAAGGAAAAGCTTTAGCTCAAAGCAATATCCAAATTACATTTGAAGACTTAAAAGCTTTTACATCAAATGCTATCAGACAACAAATGGCTCAATTTGGTCAAACAAACCCAACTGACGAAGAAGTAGAAGGAATCGTGGCTAGAGTTTTATCTAACCAAGACGAAGTGAAAAGACTTTCTGAGCAAGTTGTAGCAGCTAAAATGTTAGATATCTTCAAAGAAAAAGCAAACCCTACAACTAAAGAGGTTACTTACGAAGAATTTATTGCAGCTTCTTACGGAGAATAATTTCTAAGAAAACAATTATATTGGAGCGTCAGGATTTTTTTCCTGACGCTCTTTTGTTTTAATTTATTTTTGATTACTTTTCAGGAGCTAATCCAGCTATCCGTTACAAGTTTTTTCATTGCTGTCTTTTTTTGTAAGGCATAAAAAGAGCTTCCGTTGGTCGCTTTTTTCTACCAACAAAAAATAGTTGCCATTTCAAAAAGCTTTTCACTACTATCTGGGCTAATTTTAGACAATTATTATTTTACTACGATTGTATGAAAAAATGGATTTTTTTCTTAAGAAAGATAAAATTGATTGAGAGTTTTAGTGTTGAGATTCCATTGTCGCTTAATGATTTAGTAAAAAAAATAGATATTCTCTTATATGAAGATAGATCTGGTTTTTTTTCGGGTACTTATTCGAGTAAAACCCAATTTATTGGCAAGGTAAATAAGAAAGGGTTTGAAATTAGAAATAATTTGATGCAGATGACTAAAGGTAAAACTGTAGTGATAGCTTATGGCTCTTTTACTGATTTAAATGAAAAAACGGAAGTAAATATTGAGATTAAAGGTTTTGATAAGTTCATGCATTTATTTTACGGTATGCAGTTATTATTCTATTCAATATTAATTTTATATTTAATATTTCACACTGACAGAATAATAAATCAACTTCATTCGTTGCCATTACATTCATCATTTTGGGGTATAGTAACAAATGTCATTATTCTAGGTTGTTTGTTTTTTGGGATGACAATTTATCCTTATTTTAAAATGAGAAAATCTATGGAAGAAATAGAAGATGATTTGAGAAGAGAGTTATGTCAAATAAGTAAAGAATAAAATAAAGAGACAGTTTGTCACATGAAATAAAAAGGTATGACCTTTGATGAAATGAAAATATACGTTAAATAAAGTAAACTTAGAACAGATACATATGAACTACGGTAAAGAATTCAAAAAATTTGCTACAAAGCACCAAGGAGTAAACGCTATGTACTATGACAAAATCATAGCAGCGATGAACCCAACGAACATGACTCCATATATTATCGAAGAGCGCCAGTTGAACGTTTCTCAATTAGACGTTTTTTCAAGATTAATGATGGACAGGATTATCTTTTTAGGAACAGGTATCGACGACCAAATCGCGAATATCGTTCAGGCACAATTATTATTCTTAGAAAGTGCTGATGCTTCAAAAGATATTCAAATTTACTTAAACTCTCCAGGAGGAAGTGTTTATGCAGGTCTAGGAATTTATGATACAATGCAGTACATCAAACCAGATGTTGCTACAATTTGTACAGGAATGGCAGCTTCTATGGGAGCAGTTTTATTATGTGCGGGAGCAGAGGGAAAACGTTCTGCATTGCCACACTCAAGAGTAATGATTCACCAGCCATCTGGAGGAGCACAGGGTGTTGCTACAGATATGGAAATCAATTTACGTGAAATGTTGAAATTGAAAGATGAATTATACAACATTATTTCGCACCATTCTGGACAAACTTTTGACAAAGTGCACAAAGATAGTGAGCGTGATTACTGGATGAAAGCTGATGAAGCAAAAGAATACGGAATGATCGACGAAGTATTAAGAAGAGGATAAATTTTTAAAAGATTCTAAGTTGCTGAGATGCTAAGATTCTAGGTTTTCTCTTTAACTTGTAAATCTAAAAATAATATTAAGCTGCAAAGAATTAAGTTTTTAAGTTTTAATTAAAATAAAAAGCTTAGAAACTTAGTATCTTTGCAGCTTAGTAACTTAAATAAAGAATGGCAAAAGTAGTTTTAGAATGTTCGTTTTGTGGAAGAAAAAAGCCAGAAACTAATTTATTAATTGCCGGGATTAATGCACATATCTGCGATAAGTGCATTGAGCAGGCGCACGGAATCGTATTAGAAGAATTAAAATCCAGCGGAAATGCTAAACTGGTTGGGGACTTAATTTTAAAGAAACCAAAAGAAATCAGAGCTTTCTTGGATCAATATGTTATTGGTCAGGATCAGACTAAAAAAGTAATGTCGGTTGCGGTTTACAATCACTACAAACGTTTAATGCAACAGCAATTAGACGACGAAGTTGAGATTGAAAAAAGCAACATTATAATGGTAGGACAAACCGGAACAGGAAAAACATTAGTTGCAAAAACGATTGCAAAAATGTTAGACGTTCCTTTGGCAATTGTTGATGCAACGGTATTGACAGAAGCTGGTTATGTTGGAGAAGATGTTGAAAGTATTTTAACGCGTCTTTTGCAAGCTGCAGATTATGATGTAAACAAAGCAGAAAGAGGAATCGTATTTATTGATGAAATTGATAAAATTGCTCGTAAAAGCGACAATCCGTCAATAACTCGTGACGTTTCTGGAGAAGGTGTTCAACAAGCGTTGCTAAAATTATTAGAAGGAACGATTGTAAATGTACCGCCAAAAGGAGGACGTAAGCATCCAGACCAGAAATTTGTTGAGGTTAATACTCAAAACATCTTGTTTATTGCAGGTGGAGCTTTTGATGGAGTAGAACGTATTATTTCAAAGCGTTTGAATCGTCAAGCAGTTGGTTATTCGACTTCTAAAAATGCAGATAATATCGACAAAGACAATTTATTGCAATATATTATTCCGAAAGACATTAAAGATTTTGGATTGATTCCAGAGATCATTGGTCGTCTTCCGGTCCTAACGCACATGGATCCTTTAGATAGAGAAACATTGCGCGCAATTTTGACACAACCTAAAAATGCATTGGTAAAACAATATCAAAAATTATTTTTAATGGATGATGTTGAATTCAGCATTACAGATGAAGCTTTGGATTTTATTGTTGATAAAGCTTTAGAATACAAATTAGGAGCTCGTGGATTGCGTTCGTTATGTGAAGCAATTTTGACAGATGCAATGTACGAACTGCCAAGTTCGGATGATACAACTCTGACAATCGACAAAGAATATGCAGAACATACTTTGAGTAAAAATTTATTGAAGCGTATGGAAATTGCTTCGTAATTATTAAAAATATATTTTCTAAAACCTGTTCATTTATTTGAACAGGTTTTTTTTATACTTTTTCAGAAAGATTTCCGTTTCAGATTTTATGTAAATTGCAGATATGAAAAATATGATTTTTGTAATTGGTTTGGCTGTGATTTTATCTTGTAATCAAAAAGATAATAAAGAAATAATTGTTTCTAAAAATGAAAGCAAAACTGAAATAATGGAAAAATCGACACCCCGAATCGAGATTAATTACAGTAAGTTTTATAAAGAGGCAAAAGAGTACACAATTAAAAACAATTTAAATAAAGATAAATTCATTTTGATTGATTTGGGATTGCACTCTGGTTTAAAACGATTCTTTATTTATGATTTTAAAAAGAATACAATTGTAAAATCTTGTATGGTTAGTCATGGTTGTGGTGATAATCAATGGGGAAGGACTTCTTCTAAAGAAAAAGTGCAAATTAGTAATGAATTTGATTCGCATTGTTCTTCACTTGGAAAATATGTGATTTTAGATCGCGGTATAAGTGAATGGGGGATAAAAGTCAATTATATTTTGCAGGGAAAAGACAAGACCAATTCAAATGCGAGAAATCGTGCAATAGTTTTGCATTCCTGGGAGGCAGTTTCTGAAAATGAAGTTTATCCAGAAGGAACTCCAGAAGGCTGGGGTTGTCCGGCAGTTTCAAATGAAAGCATGAAAGAAATCGATGAACTTTTGAAAACGAATAAAAAAGTTTTAATGTGGGTTATAAAATCCTAATTTTTGATGTTTTGAAAACAAAAACTTCTCATTTAGCCCTGATCGAAACGGCATCCTTTTGTGGTGGGGTTCACCACAAAAGATATAGTGGAGAGCAGGACAGGACTTCTTTTGAAACTGATATTTCTGCTCCTAAAAATTACTGAACCCTAAACTTCTCACGATATTCAATAGGTTTCATTCCAACCATTTTATAAAATACTTTTCTGAATGCTTTTGGGTCGTTATATCCTGTTTTTTCGATTATTTCTGAAATTGAAAGCTGTGTTTGTTCCAAGTATTTTTTAGAGCTTTCAACTCTGATGTTTTGTAGATATTCAATTGGCGGAATTCCCGTTACTTGCTTAAATCGGCGCGTCATGTTGCGGGCGCTTGTTGGAATATCTTTTGTGATTTCTTCCAGTTTTTCAATGGTATGATATTGACTTTCGATTTTTTGCTGCAACTGCGCTACCAAAGCATCATTGTGTAAGTGATTTGGTCTGAAAGTACTGAAATAACTTTGTTTGTATCGATTCAAATCGATTGAAAAGATTTTGGCAATTTGAACCGCAATTTCGTTGCCACAGTATTTTTGAACCAAAAGTATAAGCAAATGAAATGATGAGGTAGAGCCACCGCTTGTATAAAGACTTCCATCAGCAGTCAATGTTTCGTCTGGTTTTAGTTTCACTAACGGAAAAGCTTTTGTAAAAGCACTGCACGCGTCAACATGCGTGGTTGCAAGTTTTTCGTTTAATAATCCAGAAGCAGCGAACAAAAAAGCGCCAGTACAAAAACTAGCTAGTTCAGCTCCAGATTGATGTTGTTTTTTCAACCACGGAATAAAATTTCGGTTTTTTGCAATCATACCACTCATATCATCAGTAGTGAAAGCGGGAATTAGAATAAGTTCCAAATCGATGTTTGAAGTCTCAATGGCCTGAACATCATATCCAAATAAATTTTTTTGCGTAATTTGTTCAGCCGATTGAAATAGCATAATATCAAAAGGTTTTTCAGCATCTTTGCTTAGTTTATTGGCCGTTTCAAAAACTTCTAAAATCGCAGCTATACTCAATAATTTATAGTCGTGCGGTACGATCAAACCTGTTTTCTTGCTCATGACTTTTTCTTTTTTGGAATATTCTAATTCTTACAAAAGTAAACAAATTGTCTTAAATGACCCTAAAGTTGACTTTTATTGTCGTTTTAAACTAATCTTAAAATTTTACATTTGCTTTGATTAATTTGTAATTTTATAAAGATGAAAACAAAGATATTCTTAAATCTTCCGGTAAAAGATTTAAATCGTTCAATTGCTTTTTTTACTAAAATGGGTTTTTCATTTAATCCAAAGTTTACAGATGATAAAGCAACATGCATGATAATTGGTGAAGATATAAATGTGATGCTTTTGGTTGAAGCGTTTTACAAAACGTTTACCCACAAGCAAATTTGTGACGCCGCAACAGCTAGCGAAGTTTTAATTTCTATTTCGGTAGAAAGCCGAGAGCAGGTTGATGAATTGGTAAAGAAAGCAGTTGATGCAGGCGGAACGGATTACATAGAAGCAAAAGATTATGGCTGGATGTACCAAAGAGCTTTTCTTGATTTAGATGGCCATCATTGGGAGCTGTTCTTTATGGATGAAAGTCAGATTCCAAGTAATTAAAATGATTTCGGTAGAAGTTACAGTTAGGGTGCCAATAGAAAAAGTTTGGGATTTTTGGATTACGCCAAAGCATATCCAAAACTGGAATACAGCTTTTGACAATTGGTACACGCCTCATGCTGAAAATGATTTGAAGGAAGAAGGAAAGTTTAAGTACGAAATGACATCAAAGGATAATACTGGAAGTTTTGATTTTGAAGGAATATACACTAAAATTGAAAAATTCCGTTTAATAGAATACCAACTTTCAGATCACAGAATCGGGAGTGTTTATTTTGAGGATTTTGGTGATCAGGTGAAAATCATTGAAAAGTTTGAACCAAATAAAAACGATCCTGAAAGTATGCAAGAAAAGTGGTGTCAGGATGTACTTGATAACTTTAAAAATTATACAGAAAACAGTTAAAAAGATTTTTAAAACTAAATTTAGAAATAATGATAACAATCAAAAATACAGTAAACGCACCGATAGCTAAAGTTTGGGAATATTGGAACACACCAGAGCATATTACAAAATGGAGTTTTGCTTCGCCAGACTGGCACACGCCATATGCAGAAGCTGATTTGAGAGAAGGCGGAAAATTCAAATCGACTATGGCGGCTAAAGATGGCAGTATGAGTTTTGATTTTGGAGGCGAATTTACATTAGTAAAGCCTGAAGAAGCGCTTTCGTATGTTTTAGGCGATGGCAGAAAAGTTGAAATTACCTATACTGAAACAGCAAACGGTGTAGAAATCGTGGAGCGTTTTGATCCTGAAACAGTAAATCCTGAAGAAATGCAACGCGCAGGTTGGCAGGCGATTTTGGATAATTTTAAAAATTACGTAGAGAATAATTAGTTTTTAGGAGCAAAGGCTCAAAGGTGCAGAGGTGCAGAGGTTCAAAGATTGCAATACAGATTAAACTTAAATTGACTTACATAACTAATGGTTTAAATAAATTGTTTAACACAAAAAATCTAAAAAAATGACAAAACAAATATGGTTGAATCTTCCTGTAAAAAATATAGCAAAAGCGAAAGATTTTTTCTGGAAAATAGGTTTTTCGTTTAATGAACAGCACGATACGCCAAGTTCAACTTGCATGGTGGTTGGTGAAGGACATTTTGTAGTAATGCTTTTTGAGGAAATGCTTTTTTCTAGTTTCTCTCAAAATGCACTTACAGATACAAAGCTAAGTTCTGAAGTTTTGATTTCTATTGATGCCGAAAGCAGAGAAGAAGTTGACGAATTGGCTAAAAAAGTGACAGAAGCCGGAGGAACTGTTTTTGCAGCACCAGCAGAAAGCCAAGGCTGGATGTACGGTTGTGGATTTGCAGATTTAGATGGCCATAGATGGAATGTTTTGTATATGGATTTTAGTAAATTATCTTAATTATGGAAACATTAGAATTTAAGAGTAGAATTAAAGCTCCCGCGGCAAAAGTTTGGGAAGTTTTATGGGATGATGACACTTATAAAGAATGGACAGGTGCTTTTTGCGAAGGTTCATATGCTGTAAGTGATTGGAATGAAGGCGACAAAATTCATTTTATGTCACCAAATGGCGAAGGAATGAACAGTCTTATTGAGAAGAAGATTCCAAATGAATATATGGCTTTTAAGCATATAGGCGAGATTAAAGATTTCAAAGAACTGCCACTCGATGAAGAAACAAAAAAGTGGAGTGGTGCAATGGAAACCTATCGTTTGTTATCAGAAGATGGATTTACTGATTTGACGGCACACGTTGACGTTGTCGAAAAGTACATTGACTATTTTAAAGAAGCTTTTCCTAAAGGTTTGGAGAAAGTAAAAGAGTTATCTGAGAAGTAGAAATAGATTATAGAAGAAAGAGATGAGGTTTGATCTTTTGCTTCAAAAAAAAATAAAAATTTATAACTAACAATTAAAAATAAAAAAAATGGCAACAGTAAACCCTTATTTGTTATTTAATGGAAATTGCGAGCAAGCATTCCTATTTTATAAATCCGTTTTTGGAGGAGAATTTCCTTATATCGGAAAATTTAAAGACATGCCAAAAGAAGAAGGCTGTGATGAAGTTTCTGAAGCAGATGCTGAAAGAATCATGCACGTTTCATTACCAATTGGAGAGACAATTTTAATGGGAAGTGACAGCTCGACAAGATTTGGAGATCTTCCTTTTGGAGAAAATTTTTCAATTTCGATTAATACTGAAAGTGCAGCAGAAGCAGACCGAATTTTCAACGGACTTTCAGCTGGAGGAAAAGTGGAAATGCCGATGAACAAAACTTTCTGGGGCGCTTATTTCGGAATGTTCAAAGATAAATTTGGAATCAACTGGATGGTGAATTTTGATGAAAATCAACCGGCGAAATAATCATTAAAGTTATGTTATTCTAAAAGCGGAACATAATTGTTAAATTACTTTAAAAAGCGCATGTATATGCGCTTTTTCTTTGCAAAAAACAAGGATTATTCTTTTTTATCACCAATAGATTGCCGATTTTTGTCGCTTCAAAATCAATAAAGAAAAAATGGCAATAGAGGATAAAGAAATTATTTTATTAAAAGTTTCAGGACACGATAAAATAGGGGTTACAGCGGGTCTAACAGCTGTATTGGCGGCTTATGATGCTAATATTTTAGATATCGGTCAAGCCGATATTCACGATACACTTTCTTTAGGAATTTTATTCGAAATTGCTGCGGGTTCGTCTTCTGCACCAGTTTTGAAAGACTTGCTGTTTAAAGCTTACGAACTGGAAATTAAAGTGAAATTTATTCCAATTTCTATTGAAGATTACGAAACGTGGGTAAAATCACAATCAAAACAACGCTATATTATCAATATTTTAGGCGAAAAACTTGCCGCTTCTCAATTGGCGGCGGTGACTAAAATTATGTCAGACCAAAACCTGAATATTGATTCTATTATACGATTAACAGGGAGAACTTCTATTGTTGAGAAAGAACAATACCCTCGTTCTTGCATTCAATTATCTGTAACAGGCGAAATTGTAAATAAAATTGACATGACAGCTAATTTTATGGAAGTTTCAAGAACCCTTAATGTCGATATTTCTTTCCAAGAAGATAATATTTATAGAAGAAATCGTCGTTTAGTGTGTTTCGATATGGATTCTACTTTGATTCAAACTGAAGTTATCGACGAATTGGCAGAGTTGAATGGAGTAGGAGATCAGGTAAGAGCAATTACAGAATCAGCAATGAATGGCGAAATTGATTTCAACGAAAGTTTCAAAAAGCGTATGGCTTTGCTTGAAGGTTTGAGCGAAGAAGTTTTGCAAAATGTTGCCGTTAATTTGCCAATCACACAGGGCGCGCACCGTTTGATGAAAGCTTTGAAATACTACGGTTATAAAACCGCAATTCTTTCTGGAGGATTTACTTATTTTGGAGAATACCTGCAAAAAGAATTGGGAATTGACTACGTTCACGCCAATCAATTAGAGATAAAAGACGGTAAATTGACAGGAAAATATATAGGTGATATTGTTGACGGCCAAAAGAAAGCCGAGCACTTAAAAGCAATTGCTGAGAAAGAAGGAATCCACATCAACCAAACTATTGCCGTGGGCGACGGAGCAAACGATTTGCCAATGCTAAATTTAGCAGGATTAGGAATCGCTTTCCATGCAAAACCAAAAGTAAAAGAAAGCGCTTCAACCTCAATTTCAAGTTTAGGTCTTGATGGTGTTTTGTATCTTTTAGGGTACCACGATCGATATATTGATATGATGTAAATCTATTTTGTCATTTCGACCGAAGGGAGAAATCACACACGAAACTCGACAAAGATTGGCGACATTCTATGCGGAATTTCTTGTGTGATTTCTCCCTTCGGTCGAAATGACAATATTGAGAAAATCTCACCAACTTAGAATCTTAGCATCTTAATAATGGCATGTCCCTGCGGGTCGGGCTATCCGTTTCAATCTTTTGTGTCTCGTTAAAGAAACGAGACACAAAAGGATTTCCACTTCTATCCCTCATGCGAGTTTAGTGGAATTAGAGGTTTTTAATTTAAAATAGGTAATTACTCTTTTGCGGTGATGAATGAAAGTTGCTTGTTTACAATCTTCATTAATTCTTCTCTAGTCATTTTAATGTCAGAATAATTTTCTGAGATAACTTCTAATGTTACGTCCTTGAAGCGAATGACAAAATGTTTATAATTTGAATAATGGATATCTAAATGTTGAGGATGTTGGCGATTATTACTTTTTAATTCATGAATCCATTCAGAGTTGTAAACTTGATAGAAACCATATAACTCAATTCCAGTTATGTAATTAGTCATTCCAATTTCATCATTTGGATATCCATACTTGTAAATTTTGAACTTAAAATTTAATGCTTTTATTAGATCATTTTTTTCTTCTAATAAAAGGAAGAGATCGTTTTGACTAGAGATAATGAAATTATTATGAATAAAATTATAATTACTGTTTAGTTCGATTTCTTTGGCATATTGATTTGAAGATTCTACTTCCAATCCCAATAATTTTAATAGTTTCATCTATGATTTAATTGATTGTTAGTATGGAATTAGAGTAATAATTCGTAAAAAATTGTAAAATATTCTATTAAAAATTACATCTCCTTCAACTGCTCTAAATAATCCCTTTGATTCGAAAGTCTAGGAATTTTATGCTGACCACCTAATTTATCTCTTTCTTTAAGCCAATCATAAAATAGATTTTCACGGGCAACATTAATCACCAAAGGATTTAACGTCATATTGTTGTAGCGTTTCGCTTCGTAGTCTGAATTTAAAGTCTGCAATGTTTCATCCAAAACTTTTTGGAAAAGACCAACATCAGCTGGTTTTTTCTTGAATTCAATCATCCATTCGTGTGCGCCTTTCTCTTTGTCGTGCATAAAAATAGGAGCAACCGTATAATCGATAACTTCGGTTTGAGTGACTTGGCACGCTTTAGCAATAGCTTGATCTGTATTTTCGACCATCAATTCTTCACCAAAAACATTAATATGATGTTTGGTTCTTCCGGTAACTCTTATTCGATACGGATTCAATGATGTAAAACGAATGGTGTCGCCAATTAAATAACGCCATAAACCGGAATTGGTCGTAATAACAATGGCGTAGTTTTTATTCAATTCAACATCAGCCAAACGAACCACTTTTTGGTTTGGAGTCCCAAAAGTGTCCATTGGAATAAATTCATAGAAAATTCCGTAATCCAACATCAGCAATAAATCACTAGAATAATTCAAGTCTTGAATAGCAAAAAAGCCTTCAGATGCATTGTAAATTTCGTAATATTTAAAATCAGAACTTGGCAGGATTTTTTTGTATTGGTCTTTATAAGGAGAAAAACTCACACCTCCGTGAAAGTAAACTTCAAGATTTGGCCAAAGTTCCAGCAAGTTTTGATTTCCTGTATTTTCTAAAACCTTATTCATTAAAACCAGCATCCAGGAAGGTACTCCGGCAAAACTGGTTACATTTTCGTTTTTTGTTTCATTAATGATTGCTGCAATTTTGCTTTCCCACTCGCTCATCAATGAAGTTTTACTGCTTGGCGTACTGCTGAATTCAGCCCAAATTGGCATATTCTCAATCAAAATTGCCGATAAATCACCAAAAAAAGTATTGTTGTTTTCATAGATCTGAGAACTTCCGCCCAAACGAAGACTTTTTCCTAAAAACAATTCAGAATCTTCATTATTATTCAAATAAAGACAAAGCAAATCTTTGCTTCCTTTATAATGACAATCTTCTAGCGCTTCGTTGCTTACCGGAATAAATTTGCTTTTGGCATTTGTAGTGCCGCTTGATTTGGCAAACCATTTAATTGGAGTTTCCCAAAAAACGCCTTGCTCGCCTTGACGCGTGCGCTCAATCAACGGTTGCAATTCTTCATATGTAGAAATCGGGACTCTTTCCGCAAAAGTCTGATACGAACTTATTGAAGCAAAATCATATTTTTTTCCAACAACCGTATTTTCTGAAGCTGTCAATAAATTATGCAACAGTTCTTCCTGAACTTCATTCGGATATTTTAGAAAAAGTTCAATTTGGTGTATCCTTTGTTTAAGGACCCAAGATGCGAAAGAATTGATGATAGATACAGGCATGAGTGAATTTTAGATTTTAGATTGCTGATTTTAGATTTTAGATTTGACGTCCCACGTAAAATCAAGAAATTTAAAATTTGAATATCAATAGACAAACACTAACTTTGTCATATTATCAAAAATAGTATTTTTTTGTAAAAAAAACCATTCTATGTTGAGTAAAGATTCTAATTAAATTGAATTAAAAATTAAATTCTGAACTCAAAAGAAGTAAATCTAAAATCTAAAATCAGCAATCTAAAATACAATGACTTATCAAGGCGTACTTACAAAAATGCAGACAGAAATGGGAAATCCAATTCAATATTATTTGGTTTTCGAAGATAGTTTCTTAAGTATGAATCAATTATTGAATAAGCATATTGAAATAAATTTTGTAGGTTTTCAGTGTTTAAATTGCGGCAAAAAGAAAAAAATCTACAGACAAGGTTTTTGTTATGAATGTTTTTATTCAAGTGCTGCAGTTGGTGATTGGATTATGCGCCCAGAATTGAGTACCGCTCATTTAGGAATTGCAGATCGTGATTTAGATTTTGAATCAAAAGCACAGTTACAACCCCATATAGTATATCTAGCGTTTTCAACTGAAGTAAAAGTTGGAGTGACCAGAAAATCTCAAGTTCCAACAAGATGGATTGACCAAGGCGCAACGCAGGCAATTGCAATTGTTGAGGTTCCAAATCGTTACTTGGCGGGAATTACTGAGGTCGCTTTGAAAGATCATTATACAGATAAGACCAATTGGAGAAAAATGCTTCAAAACACAACAGAATCATGTGATTTGATTCTCGAGAAATCAAAAGTGGAGAGCTTGATTCCAGCTGAAGTAAAGGATTATTTTTATAGTGAAAAAAATGACGTTTACGAGTTAAATTATCCGGTATTGAGTTATCCGGCAAAAATCAATAGTTTGAACTTAGATAAAACGCCATCATTTCAAGGAAAATTAGTTGGAATAAAAGGACAATATCTATTATTTGAAAACGGAACAGTTTTTAATATCCGTGGTTCTGAAGGTTATGTGGTTACCATAAATGTCTAGTATAATCTACCATTCGTCTATTTGTTTTTAGCTTCTGTCTATTAAATATAAAAAAGCGCCAAAATCCTTGTATTTTCGGCGCTTTTTAAAATTAATGATGAGAATTCTGTTAAATTAATTTACAATTATGTAATATTTACTTATTCAAAGATTTTAATTTTAAGAAAAATTTAACTTACATTTGGCCAGTTCAATACCACTGAATTACCAAGTCAGGCAAGAACTTTTTTTAATTCTAAAAACAAAATGAATGAGTAACTTAAAAAAAGTTAACGGATTCAGACGCAGTTTAATGCGTAGTTTAACCAAGAACATTGGTCGCTCGGATATGCAAAAAGGCGAACCAATCAATAAAGGCGAAATCAAGAAAGTATTAATCGCTAGACCAAATCAGAGATTAGGGAATTTGATTTTAATTTCACCTTTAGTCCAGGAAGTAACTAAAACATTTCCGAATTGCAAAATCGACTTATTTGTCAAAGGAACTTTAGCTCCAATTGTTTTCGAAAATTATGAAAACATCGACAAAATAATTGATTTGCCTAAAAAGCCTTTCAAGGAATTAATCAAGTATTTGAAAGTTTGGACATTGATCCGAAAACAAAATTACGATGCTGTAATTAATGTCGATCAAAACTCATCGTCAGGAAGATTGGCAGTGAAATTTTCGGCTGCGAAATATAAATTTTTTGGTGACTTGCCAGAAAATGTGCAGTTGTCTTATGAAGATTATTCTCATATTGCAAAATATCCAGTTTATAATTTTAGATATGCTTTAAGTCAATTAGGCATTGAAGATAAAAAAGAGCCAGTCGATCTTATTGATTTAAAATTGTCGCAAGATGAAATTGCAAAAGGAAAAACAATCTTGAATGGAATTGTTGATGAAAATAAAAAATCGATTGCCATATTTACTTTTGCAACTGGAGAAAAATGCTATCGCGTAGAATGGTGGGAAGAGTTTTATACTGCTTTAAAAAAGGAATATGAAGCAGATTACAATATTTTCGAAATTTTGCCAGTTGAAAATGTTTCCCAAATAAATTTTCAGGCACCGTCGTTTTATAGTAAAGATGTTCGTGAAATTGGTTCTGTAATGGCTAACAGCGAAGTGTTTATTGGAGCAGACAGTGGCATCATGCATTTGGCAAGTGCTTCAAAAGTAGCTACGGTTGGATTGTTTTCAGGAGCCAATATTAAAAAATACGAGCCTTACGGAAATAACAGTGTTGGTGTTGATACCAATACAAACTCGATTTCTGATTATATCCAAATAATAAATTCGATTTTGAACAAATAATAAATTGCTATCAGCTATAAAAAAAATCCTGCTCCATAAAGAGCAGGATTTTTTTATGAAAATCAATTCAGATTTTAGTTTTTCTTCTTAAATAATCCATTCAGCAAGTCGCTTGCTTTTTTGGTTACTTCTTGAGTTTTTTGTTCTTTTTCAGTTTTTGCAGCCTGAGTTGTATCTTTTGCTTTTGTGTTTTTATTGATCAAATCAGTTAAAGCAGCAGTACCTTTTTGCGTTAATTTTTCTTTTTGCTGATTTGCAACTTGAGTTGCTAAACTGCTAACAGCTGTTTTCATGTCCGTACTGATTTTCGGACTTGAAAAATTACCTGTAATCATCGCATTGATCGGAATGTTTTCCAGTTTTGCGGCATCAGCTGGCGACATTTTTGCGATCAGAGCATTTGCTTCGCTTCCTAAATATTTGGCAGGAACATCAAATTTCAAGTTGTAATTCATAGTTTGGTCAAAACCATGAGTTCCTCCAACTGTTACTTTTATGTCTTGATATTTAATATCGAAAGGTTTCACATTTACTTTTCCGTTATCAAAAGTCAAGGCCGCTTTAATGTCATTTAAATTTACCTTATTCATATCGATAAATTTAATATTTGAGCTAAGCGAATTAAGCAAAGTGGAGTTTTTAGCATTTACCGTTGTTGATAGCAATTGTCCAATCAAATCTCCCGAAATAGATTTTAAATCTGGAGTTAATTCATTTGCATCAAGATTTCCATTTAATTTGATGGTTGAGTTCAGTTTCCCATTAATGATTCCAGCAATTGGCGCAATTTTTTTCATCATGTCTAATTGCGTAAAAGTCTGCGCAATATCAACTTGATTGAAACCTAAATTCATATCAAATGTTGGCACTTTTTCTTTTGTTGAAACTGCTCCAGTCAAACCAATTGTTCCTCCAAAAATTGATGTTTTGAAGTTTTCTAAAAGTGCTTTTTCATCTTTGATGATTAGTTTTCCAGAAACATCTTTCAGTTTTAAATTGTCATATAAAACTGTTGTTGCTTTTGCGTTTAAAGTACAGTTCAAGAATGCTGGAATTTTCATTGCTTCAGCAGGTTTTGCTGGAGTTTTTGTTTCGGTCTTTGCAGGCTCGCCAGCGGTCATGAAATCATCAACAGCTAATTGATTCGAACTCATATTGAAGTTTCCTTTCAATTCTTGTTTTTTGAACATGAAACCGTAGAAGTTTTCTAAAACTCCATTGATTGCAAGATCGCTTTTTCCAGTAGTTGCATTAAATTGTTTTAAGTTGATTTTGCTTGGATTAAACTCAACTAAAGCGGTGCTGATGTTCATTGCTTTCCCGTTTTCGTCAGTATATTTAAATCCTGACAAACTCATAGTTCCAGCATTTTTGATGTTTTGATATTGACTTTTTTCAACAGAAGCCATGTCAAAATTAGTCGTAACATCAGCTTTCAGAATACCAGCAAGAGGTTTATCCATTTTAATTGGATATGCTTTTGAAAGATTCGCCAAGTTGATTGTTCCTTTCAAAGCAGCATCAACCATTGGATTTACGGTAATGTTTTTAATATTCGCTTTAGCGTTAAAAACGTCTTGGTCAATTCTGAAAGACAGTTTGTCTAAATTGACGTAGGTGTCGTTTAGAATTCCTGTTTCGTTTATGATTTTAGTGTCAATTACGATATTTTGAACTGATTTTGGCAAGTTTGGATATTGAAATGAAGAGTTGCTTGAAGCAATTTCAATATTGAATTTAGGAACAGTAGTATCTGTCAATTCTCCTTTTGCAAAACCATTTACGGTAAAATCTCCGGTAGTTTTTACGCCTTCTAAACTTGATGCATAAGCAGAAGGAATTAAACCTAAGAAGTTTGTAAATGATGAAGTCGGGGTTTTAAATTTTAAATCGTAGATCTGCGCTTTTTCAGTCATTTGAATGAATCCGTCAAATTCTAATGGTAATTGATTGATCAAAGCTTTATTCTCTTTAAAAGTATATTTGCTTTTTTCAAGATCGATTCCTAAAATCGCGTCCAAAGTCAGTTTTACATTTTTCATGTAATTGATTTTGTCCATATCCAAAGATACTTTTGCAGTAGATTTTGTTGTTAAATCTAGTTTTGAATTGGTAAAATCTCCAGTTCCTTCGTGGTTTAAACTGTCGATAACCATTTTAATTTTAGAACCTTGATCGATATATCTGAAAGTGAAATTTTCGATTTTATAGTTCTGAATTTTTAAAGCAAGAGGTTTGCTTTTTTCGTCTTTGCTTTCTTCTTTTTTATCTTTTAAAGCAATGTCGAAGTTTCCAACACCATCTTTATTAAAAATAATGTTGATTAAACCATTTTCAGACGTAATTCCTTGAATGCTCAACGGTTCGTCTTTTCCTTTGAAAAGTTCTTTGATGCTCATTTTTAAGTTTAGTTGGCCTAAAGAAACCAAAGTGTCACCTTCAAAAGGAGCTTTGTTGATAATTACCAATTTTTCAATCCCAACAGCTGCATTTGGGAAGTTTTTAAATAAACTTAAATCGGCATCAGCAAAACTTACTTTCGCATCAACACTTTCGTTGATTGCTTCGGAAATTTTTGCCTTGATCTGATCCTTAAAGAAGTAAGGAATGGCAAATAGTGCGGCCACAAAAACCACAATTACAATGGCGGTTATTTTTAAAATTTTCTTTAACATATTTATAGATTTGAGGGTTTTACTTAAAATCAGACTCTGCAAAAATAGTTTTTTTTGCCAAAGAGCGAAGATAAAGTTTTCTTAAAAAAGTAAGAAATGGATTATTTTTGTTGAAATAAAAAATCCGTTTGAAATTATCAAACGGATTTGCTATTAGTGTTGTGTCTGTTTTTTTATGAAGGAAACAATTTTGTTAGTCAATACTTCTGAAATTGGCAAGGTTTCATTATTATAGCTGTCAAAATTTGCTTTATTATCACCATCAATTATTTTCAGAATATGATTCATTTTGTCTACAATTACCAATTCAGCATTGGTATTTGCTTTTGATAAATTTTCAGCATCCGTAATGCTTACTTGCAAATCACTGCTTCCTTGAAGAATTAAAACAGGAACAGTCAGTTTTTTAATTTCTGTTTGAGGATCATATTTAAACCAAGAAATCAAATAAGGCTGAATGCTTGGCCTGAATAGGGAATTTAAAAGCGGGTCAACTTTGTTTACTTTATTTCCAGCTTTTAAACTATCAATAATCGGGAAAGTCATTTCCTCGATCTGCTTATTTGATTTAGAAGAAATCTGCTCTTTTAACAATTTGTCTGCCGATTCGCCCGCTCCGGCAATCGAAATAAATTTGTTTGCCTTTGCGCCCGCAATCATCCCAATTAATGATCCTTCGCTATGACCAATAACTGTTAATTGTGAAAAGCGTTTATCTTGTTTCAAAAAGTTGATCCAGCTTTTGGCATCTTCTGTATAATTTTCAAAAACCAAAGTCGATTCTGTTGGCGCTGATGCTTTGCTTTCGCCAATTCCTCTTTTGTCATATCGTAATGATGCGATTCCGCTTTTTGCTAAAGCTTCAGCAAGCATTTTCAACGAATTATTTTTCATCTTCGGATTATTTCCGTCTCGATCCGTTGGGCCAGAGCCTGAAATAATCAAAGCAACTGGACACTTTTTTGTTACATCAGGAACAGTCAGTGTGCCGTAAAGCTGGTCGATATTGATTTTTAAAGTAACATTAGTTTCCTTAAAAGTATGTTGTTCTGTGTTTTGAGCATTTACAACAGAAAAGAGTAAAGCGCTCAAAAACAAAAAGATCTTTTTCATTTTTTAAGATTTGAATTACTTAATGTTAATTCCAAAAGGCATCATCGCCTGAACCCCTTTTTGTTTTTGAAGTTTTTTAATCTGCTCAATCATCAAGTAGTTTTCTTCGCCGATTTCTTCTTTTATGAAAGCTTCTTTGGATTTTGCAAAAGGCATTTTTGATAGAAGATCCCCAAAAGTCTTTTCGTATTCAGGATAATTTTGCGTTGAGTATGTTTTTACTTTAGCCATTTTAGCAGCTTCGGCAATAGCATCGTTTAATCCACCAATTTTGTCCACTAAACCAATTTTCAAAGCTTCGCTTCCAGACCAAACTCTTCCTTGTGCAATAGCATCAACTTGTTCAAAAGTCATTTTTCGTCCCTCTGCAACATGCGTTACAAAAGTTTTGTAGATATGTTCAACGCCTTCTAAAGTGAAAGCTTTGAATTTTTCATCAACAGGAACAAACGGACTATAATTTGCTGCGTTTTCGTGTGTTTTTACTTGCTCAGTATTAATTCCTAATTTGTTCGCTAACGGACTGAAGTTTGGCAATATTCCAAAAACCCCAATAGAACCTGTAATTGTGTTGCTTTCGGCGAAAATTTTATTAGCATTGCAAGCAATATAATAACCTCCAGAAGCCGCATAATTACCCATTGAAACCACTACAGGTTTTACTTTTTTAGTTACTTCAATTTCTCTCCAAATCAAATCTGAAGTCAAAGCGCTTCCTCCTGGGCTGTCGATTCTTAAAACTATTGCTTTTACGTCATCATTTTTTCGAGCTTCTTGAAGTGCGCGTCGCATAGAGCCTTCGCCAATAACGTTGACATCTCCTTCGCCGCTTTCAATTTCGCCTTGAGCGTAAATAATTGCAATTTCGTCAGTTGCAGTGTTTGTTAACGCGGTTGTAACATTATTTTGTGTATAATCTTCAATTGAAATTTTATTGTAATCATCATCGCCAGTTACTTTCAATTGTTTTTTTATGGCGTCATGATAAACATCTTCATAAGCTATAATATCAACTAACCTGTTTGCTTTTGCCAATTCTGGCGTTCTTGCTAACAAGCCATTTGCAATTTCGTTCAATCTTGGAAGCGGAATATTTCGGCTTTTTGAAATATCGGCAGAAACCGTTGACCAAATTGAATTTAATAATGCAGTAACTTGTTCTCTGTTGGCATCGCTCATTTTATTTTCTAAAAATGGTTCGACAGCACTTTTGTATTTTCCGTGACGAATAACTTCCATGTGAATTCCAGATTTGTCTTGGAAATCTTTGAAAAACATTACTTCAGATGAAAGTCCTTTGAAATCTAATTCGCCTGCAGGATTCAAATAAACGGTATTGGCAACAGAATTTAAATAATATTCTTTTTGCGAATAAGCATTGGCGTAAGCCCAAACAAATTTTCCAGATTTTTTGAAGCTTTCAAGAGCGTTTCTCAAATCTTTGTATTGCGCAAGTCCAAGTGAAGATTCATCATTCAAGATTGAAATTCCTTTTATATTATCGTCTGTTTTTGCCGCTTCAATGGCGTTGATGACATCGGTTATGCCGATTCCTTTTTGTTCTGAAAAAACAGTTACCCAAGGATCTTTATATTTTCCGGCATAGTCGTTTTTGATTTCTTTTAAATTCAATTCGATAACCGAATCCTTTTTTACCGAAACCGTATCGTCTCCTCCAAATATTGCCCCAATAAGGATTACTCCAAAAAAGAATATCATGATAAATACAAAAATACCAATCACTGTGGCAATTACATTTCCTAAAAACTTCATAAGTGTATTTTTTTAATAAGTAGCAAAAAAGCCTCTTTCGTTACAAATATATTTAAATGCGATTTAATTATAGAATCCAATTTATGAAATATTTGTAGATTTTACATTTTCAAACTCGATAAATAATACAACCGATTCTAAATTGTTTTTAGTTACTTTGCATTAATTATGAAGTCACAGCATCAAGTCGTTTTATCAATAGGAAGTAATCAAGGAAACAGATTAGCAAATATCGAAAGTTGTATTGCTCTAATACATCAAGAAGTGGGCACTGTTATCAGGGTTTCAAAACTATACGAAACTCCAGCTTGGGGATTTGAAAGTGATGCTTTTTATAATTGTGCACTGCTTTTGCATACCACTTCATCAGCGCAAAAAATATTGAATCAAGTTTTAAAAGTCGAAAAACAATTAGGAAGAATTCGATCCAATCAAGAAGGTTATCAGTCTCGAGTTATTGATGTCGATATAATTGCTTTTGATGCCGAAATTATTGAAACTGAAAAATTGCAGATTCCGCATCCATTAATGCAAAACAGAAATTTTGTTTTGTTGCCATTTAATGATTTGAAATTAGATTGGAAACATCCCGTTTTGCAGAAAACGATTCAGGAATTAATTGCAGTTTCTCCAGATGATAGCATTTGTACTGCAGTTCAAAACTTGAAAAGTCCGTTGCAGGAAATTGCTTTAGAGAATTTCAATTATATTGCTTTTGAGGGGAATATTGGCGCTGGAAAAACAACATTAGTACATAAAATTGCCCAAGATTTTAATGCCAAAACTGTTTTGGAAGGTTTTGCAGATAATCCTTTTTTGCCAAAGTTTTATAAAGATCAAAATCGTTATGCATTTCCTTTAGAAATGTCTTTTTTAGCGGATCGTTATCAGCAATTATCAGACGATTTAAAACAGTTTGATTTGTTTAAAGATTTTATCGTTGCCGATTATCATATTTTCAAATCTCTGATTTTTTCTAAAATAACGCTTGGAGAAGACGAATATCGATTGTACAGAACTTTGTTTGACATTATTTACAAAGAAATGCCAAAACCAGATTTGTACATTTATTTATATCAAAATACAGAACGTTTGCTTCAAAACATAAAGAAACGCGGTCGCAGTTACGAACAAAACATCGAAGCGACTTATTTGGATAAAATTAATACTGGTTATTTGGATTACATCAAATCTCAAACTGATTTGAATGTTTTGATAATTGATGTTTCGGAGCGTGATTTTGTGAAAAAACATGAAGATTATCTTTTTATTCTAAATGAAATCAAGAAAAAAATTGAGTAATACCTCAATTAGGAATGTGTCAATTAGAGAATGTGTCAATTAGAAAATTAGATGATTTTATGTGGTTTCAATAGCATTTTCTAATTATCAAATTGACAAATTATCTCATTATATAATTCCAAGTTGTTTTCGAAGTTTTACAGATAATTTTTCCTGCACCAGATGATACGACTGCTGAATGTATTTTTCCCACTCAGATTTTTTCATTCGCGTTATGTCATCAATTAAAACCCATTTGTATTTTGCAACATAAGGTGCAGGCTTGAAACCAGGTTTGGTGCTCATTTCTTCAAATTCTTCATCCAAAACTTTAAATGAAGCCGAAGTTGGATTTTGATCAAGTCCAACAACACAATACATTTTGGTTCCAACAGAAAATACAAGATCATGATCCCATTTTATGTCTTCTGTTGTTCCAGTTAGCTTTTGGCATATTTCGCGAATTGTTTCTATATCCATAATTATCTTTTTAATGAAAAATGACCTCTTAAAATAGGTTGTGTATTATCAATTTTTAAAGCGTACCAATAGTCTGATGCCGGCAATGGTGCTTTATTTAGGGTTCCATCCCAATATTTTTTTGAAATGTTAAGTTGTGTTATGAATTTGCCGTACCGATCAAAAATAGTCACTTCTGCTTCAGGATAATTCTCAATCCCTATTATTTCCCAAACATCATTGTACGAATCATTATTTGGTGTAAAAAATGCAGGAATATCTAGAACAATAAAACTCATTGAAGCAGTTTTACAACCACTTTTTTCTCTAGCGTAAGCCGTTTGCAAGCCGCCTGGGACATTCTGAAAGACATTATAATTCTGGAAATTTATACCATCAATAGAGTACTCGTAAAAGTTTTCAAGATTATTAAGAATAATGGTTACGGTTCTATTATCAACTTCTATTTTTTGAATTTCAGGTGCAGGAAGTTCAATTACTTTGATTGTTTTTGTATTGGCGCAATTTCCTTCTGTAGAAGCTGTAACATCAACGAAATAGGTTCCCAATTGCGAAACTGTTATTTTTTGAGTCGTCTCTCCAGTTGACCATAAGTAGCTCATATCGCTAATTCCCGCATCAAGTGTGACTGAATTTGGAGCGCACAAAACGACTGATTCATTTTGAACGTCAGGCAACGGATAAATTTTTATTTCAATTGGAGTTCGTGAGATCGAACGGCAATCATTGTTATTGGCTTCGGCATAGTAAATTGTATTTGCCGAAATAGAAGATGTAATAAATAATGGTCCAGTTCCTAAAAGTACTCCGCCAGTTTTTGAGTCGTACCAATTTGCATCACCCTCAGAAACTGTAGCTTCTAAAAAAAATATTCCGGAACCGCATTCAGGTGCTGGACTAGAAACAGAAGTTACTACAGGGACTTTGTTTACTCTAACGTCAACTGGAATTGTTTTAGAAAAGCATCCGTTATATTCTGTCGCAACATAAAATGTTTGATTTGAATTTAAAAATGGAGTTGTGAAATTAGGACCAGTGGCAATTAAACTTGATCTAGTTTCATCAGTATACCAATTTATTGTTCCAACGGCACTTTTGGCTTCTAGTATTGTTGTTCCAGATCCACAGATATCTGGAGCTTTTGTTTCTGTAATTGAAAGCATGGTTAGTGAGGTGCTTGCGCTTATTTGCGGGTAGACATCGCCCGGCATTCCTCCATATTCAACAATATAGCCACGAGGATAATTGACATTTGTTGGGTCAGAACTTCCATATAGTGAAGCATCGTTCCATCTTCCTTTTTGGCCATATCCTGGAGGCGTGATATACGCATAATCTTCAACGCCGATTAATCGTATTTCGCCTCCATTATCGGGTTCTTTAAAATTGTTCCAATAAGCAAAAGTTGTAGTTGAGCCACTTTCACGACCATACCAAAATTGAGTTCCTTCTTCAGGGCCTGTTTCCCATCGCCATTCTGGTTCTTTTCTGGTGTCGCTTCCGCCAATCCATCCTGTTCCCGAAAGTTGTTCGCCAACAAATATCGCTTCATCTAAAGTAGTGATCGTTACTAAATAGCCTTTTAATCCAAAATAATTGCTCGCTGCGGCAGCTCTTTTAGCTTCTCCCCAAGAAATTCCTGGACTAGAAACAAATTTGTAATAATGTTTAGAAGAAGGCAAATAATTGGCTTGCCCCAAGCTTATTGAAAAATTTCTAATACCTTTTGGATCTAGTGAGCTGTTTTTAAATTCAACGGCTTTAATTGCCGTAATAAATTCAGAAAGCGAAGCTGTTTTTCCGGCAATATTTGAAATAACAAGAGTGCCAGAATCAGAGTTCCAGTTTGAGGTTAAATTAGGATGAGTACCAATTAAAGTCAATACGTCCTCATTAATCGCATATCCAGAAGAAATTTGTATGTAGATTGCGTTGATTTCTTCTGTTGCATTTATGGCAACATCGGTTACGATTTTTATAGTGCTTTGCGGACAATATACTTGATCTCCAGTTGCAGTAATTGCTGATGCAATTGCCATTGGTCTTTTTAAATCTTCTGTTTTAGGTTTTCTTTCAGGCAAATGTCTTGCATTAACAGCAAATAGTATATTACAAAAAAGTAATATAGATGTCAAAATGCTATTGCAAAAGAATTTAGTTTTCATATTTAAAAATACATTTTTTAATTGAAAACCTTATACGAAACGCTTAAAAATGAGCTTTATCTCTTTAATGTAAAATGCCCTCTTAGAATAGGATGATTATCATCAATTTTTAGTGCATACCAATAGTCTGAAGCAGGAAGTGGGGTGTGGTTGAAATTCCCATCCCAACTCATTCTTGAAACAGATAATTGCGCTAATAGTTTTCCATAACGATCAAATATCGTGACTTGAGCTTGTGGATAGTTTTCCATTCCTGTTACTTGCCATACATCATTATAACTGTCATTGTTTGGAGTAAAGAAAGCTGGGAAAACTAAAACGACAAAGTTTTTTGCTGTACCGCCACAACCACCTTTTTCTCTCACATAGGCAGTTTGCAGTCCGCCCGGGACATCATAAAAAATATTTGAATCTTGGAAATTTGAACCATCAACAGAGTATTCAAAGTAAGATTGTTCTTTTTTAAGATAAATTATAGCTCTTGTTCCTTCAACATCAATACGGTCGATTTGCGGAATTTCGTGTTCTTCAACAATAATTGTTTTTCGGCTCGTACAGTTTTGCGGAGCTGGGCTTGTTACATCAACAGTATATGTGCCACCAGTTCCTATTTCAATGGTTTGAGTTGTTGCGCCAGTTGACCATAAATAAGTCATTCCAGCTATTCCAGCATCAAGAATTTTCTTTTTAGATTGGCATAATACAACTGTTTCATCTGTAACTACGGGAGGTGTATAGACAGTAATGTTTACAGGAGTTCGGGTTGGATTTAGACAGCCATTGTTTGAAGCTTCAGCATAATAAACAGTTGATGAAGTAATGTTCGGTGCAGTAAAAATGTTTCCTGTCCAAACGCTTGTCCCTCCCGATGAAGTTGTGTACCAGCTTATAAGCCCTACATCAGTTGAAGCCTGCAATGTTACATTTCCTGGTCCGCAACGAGAAACATTTGACGAAGCTACAGTTGGTGTCGCTGGAGTTTTGTTGACAACAAGAGTAACTGATTTGCGATTGCTTTCACATCCAGCATCTACATAATAAGTAGTAGTTGAACTTAATATTGGAGTTGTGTATGGGCTTCCGGTAGCAACAGCAGTTCCGCCATTTGCTTGAGTGTACCAGCTGATTGTTGCTCCTGTAGTAGCTGTTGCATTTAAAGTAAAACTCCCTGAATCGCAAATTGGATTTGGAGTCAAAACACTTGCCTCAGGAATTGTAATTTTTGTACTTGCTGCAATTTCTAAAGGTGATTCGCCGGCAGATCCACCATATTCAACTACATAACCTTTTGGTTGATAGTTGTCACCAGGTATTAATGATCCCGTGTTTGACAAATCATTCCAAGAACCTCGAATTCCAACTCCGGGCTGCGTAATGTGGGCATAATCTTCATCTCCTTGATTATTAGGTTCGCCATTATTCCAAAAAGTATAAGTCATTAAAGTTCCAGCTTCAGGACCTGTTACCCATTTCCAAACACCTTCACTTTCTGCATCGCTTCCACCAATCCATCCCGTTCCTGACGCCTGTTCACCAATTAATTTGGCTTCATCAGCAGATAAGATAGTGGCCAAATATCCTTTAAGTCCATAATAAGTACTTGCCGCAGCCGCATCTCGTGCTGCGGTCCAAGTTATACCAATACTTGGGATATATAGATAAAAATGCTGTGTTGAAGGTAAATAATTGGCATTTCCAATTGTTATTGAAAAAGTTCGCGTTCCAGATGCAGTTGCTGATGAATTTGTGAAAACTACATTTTTTACAGCAGCAATTAAATCAGAATATAGAACATCAGTTCCAGACGGACTTGTTATGCTTAATTTTCCTGCTACTGAGTCCCAGATTGTTGTTACATTAGGATGTGAAGCAGGATTTGCTAAAGTAAGCTGATCCAAACCACTTGAGTACCCAGATGAAATTTGAATATAAACGCCTTTAGTTCCTGTTTCTGCTGGATCATGTATAATATTGAAATCAGTTACAATATTTATTGTGTTTTGTGGGCAATATAATTGATCTCCGGTTGCTTTGACGATAGGAGCAGTTGCCGTAATTTGAGCAAATCCAAAGAAACTAGACAGCAGAAAAGCTAATGAGATATATGTTTTAAGAGAGTAATTTTTTTTCATTTTATAAAAGTATCACTTTTATAATAATAAAAAAAAATATTTCAATTTCTAACAATTAAAGCCTAAAAACAACTTTAAAATCACATTTTTTAGGCAAAATATTCTTAATTATTCGCTGGCCAGTTTAGTTTTTGAAATAAATCCCAAACCACAATTCCGGCACTTACAGAGATGTTCAAAGAATGTTTGGTTCCAAGTTGAGGAATCTCGATACAGCCATCGCAAATTGCAACGGCTTCCTGTGCAACACCATAAACCTCGTTTCCAAAAACCAATGCATATTTTTGATTTTTCTCTACTTTGAAATCTTGAAGAAAAATAGCGCTTTCTACTTGTTCTATCGCAAGTGTCAAAACATTTTCTTTTTTAAGGTTTTCTATAACTTCCAAGACATTTTCATGATGTTCCCAAGTTACAGTTTCTGTTGCGCCAAGAGCAGTTTTGTGAATTTCCTTATTTGGCGGAGTAGCTGTGATACCACACAAAATGATTTTTTCGATCAAAAAAGCATCAGCAGTTCTAAAAACAGAACCAATATTGTGCAAACTGCGAATATCATCCAAAACCAAAATTAAAGGTGTCTTGTCTGATTTTTTAAAATCTTCAATCGATTTGCGGTCTAATTCGCTATTTTCAAGTTTTCTCATTTTTGTTGTATTCAGGTCATAAAAAAAGCTTCCAAAGATAAGGAAGCTTTTTCAATTATTTTATTTTGTTTTATTTCAGATTAGCTTTTTACTGGATCTGGTAAAACAGTACCTTTAATAGTAAGTACTTTTGTTGGTTGTCCTTCAGCATTTGAAGTAACAGTTACAGTTTTTGTAAAAGCACCAACTCTGTCAGTAGCATATTTTACTCCAATAATTCCTTTTGCACCTGGAGCGATTGGCTCTTTTGGTGTAGTTGGAACTGTACATCCACAAGAACCTTGTGTGTTAGTGATGATAAGTGGCTTAGTCCCGTTGTTAACAAAAACGAATTCACGTTTTCCGTCAGCATTGTGAGCGATTGTTCCGTAATCAATAGTTTCTGTTTCAAAAAGCATTCCTGCTCCTTCAACTTTAGCAACTTTAGCCGCTCCTTTTTTTGTGCTTTGTGCGTTAGAAGCTGTAACTCCAGCCACAGCTAGCATTACAAATAAAATTATTTTTTTCATTTTTATAGTCTTTGTTTAAATGATAAAACAAATCTATGTAAAATTCTGAAATGTCAGCTTAAAAAACTCTTAAAAATTTTTAATTTTTGAAGCCTTCGATATGCCACTAAAAAATTATAAATTCGCTGTCTTAATTTTCATTTAAAACATATCGATTTGGCAGCTAAAGAAAAAGTGGTGAAGGAAACACCTTTAATGAAACAGTACAACGAAATCAAGAGAAAATATCCTGATGCATGTCTGCTTTTCAGAGTTGGGGATTTTTATGAAACCTTTGGAGAAGATGCGATTAGATCTTCTAAGATTCTTGGAATTACGTTGACCAAAAGAGGTGCTGGTTCTGATACCGAAACAGCTTTGGCTGGTTTTCCACATCATTCGATAAACACGTATTTGCCAAAATTGGTTAAAGCAGGACTTCGCGTAGCAATTTGTGATCAGCTTGAAGATCCAAAAATGACTAAAACTATCGTGAAACGTGGCGTGACTGAATTGGTTACTCCGGGAGTTTCTTTGAATGATGAGGTTTTGCAATCTAAATCAAATAATTTCTTGGCATCGGTTTATTTTGCCAATAAAAATATCGGAATTTCCTTTTTGGATGTTTCAACAGGAGAATTTTTGACCGCTCAAGGAAATGCTGAGTATATCGATAAGTTATTGCAGAATTTCAATCCGAGTGAAGTTTTGGTTCCAAAAGCAAATAAAGGCGATTTTAAAAATGCTTTCGGAGAAGATTTTCATAGTTTTTATCTAGAAGATTGGATTTATAAAGAAGATTATGCTTTAGAAACGCTAACAAAACATTTTCAGACGAATTCTTTAAAAGGATTTGGTGTCGAAGAACTGAAAGAAGGAATTATCGCTTCTGGAGCAATTCTGTATTATTTATCAGAGACACAGCATAATCGTGTGCAGCATATTACGGCAATTCAGCGAATTGCTGAAGATGCATATGTTTGGATGGACCGTTTTACGATTCGAAATTTAGAATTGTATCATAGCTACAATCCAAATGCGGTTACGCTTTTAGATGTTATAGACAAAACACTCTCTCCAATGGGAGGCCGTTTGTTGAAACGTTGGTTGGCTTTGCCTTTAAAAGATGCCAATAAAGTAAAAAGCCGACATGAAGTTGTTGCATATTTAAAATCTAATCCTGAAATCCTGCACAATATTCAATATCAGATCAAGCAAATTTCTGATTTGGAGCGTTTGATTTCTAAAATTGCCGCTGGAAAAGTTTCGCCACGTGAAATTGTTTATCTGAAAGAATCATTAGACGCCATTATCCCGATAAAAACTTTGGCGCTTGAAAGTCCGCAGGAAGCTGTAAAAGTTATTGGAGATAGTTTGCATGCTTGTGATCTGCTTCGCGAAAAAATAAAGCTAACCTTAAATCAAGATGCGCCGGTTGCGATCGCCAAAGGAAATGCAATTGCAAGCGGTATTAATGAGGAGCTTGACGAACTTCGCGCGATATCAACTTCTGGAAAAGAATATTTAGAGGGAATTGAGAGGCGAGAATCTGAGCGTACAGGAATTTCTTCTTTGAAAATATCTTTTAATAATGTTTTTGGGTATTATATTGAAGTTCGAAATACGCATAAAGATAAGGTTCCTGCAGAATGGATAAGAAAGCAGACATTAGTCAATGCAGAGCGTTATATTACAGAAGAATTAAAAGAATATGAAACCAAAATTTTAGGAGCAGAAGAAAGAATCTATAAAATTGAGGTCGATCTTTTTGAGCAATTAGTTGCTTGGATTGCAACCTATATAAAGCCAGTTCAAATGAACGCCAATCTTGTGGCGCAATTGGATTGTTTGTGTTCTTTCACGCAATTGGCAATAGAAAACAAATATGTTTGTCCAGAAATCGACGATACATTTGAATTGGAAATCAAAGAAGGGAGACATCCTGTAATTGAAAAGCAATTGCCAGTTGGAACGCCGTATATTTCGAATGATGTTTATTTGGACAGAGAAACCCAGCAAATTATCATGATAACGGGGCCTAATATGTCGGGTAAGTCGGCTATTTTGAGACAAACTGCTTTGATTGTATTGTTGGCTCAAATGGGAAGTTTTGTTCCTGCTGAAAGTGTAAGAATGGGAATTGTGGATAAGATTTTCACAAGAGTAGGGGCTTCTGATAATATTTCGATGGGAGAATCTACTTTTATGGTAGAAATGAATGAAACGGCTTCTATTTTGAATAATATTTCAGATCGAAGTTTGGTTTTGTTGGATGAAATTGGAAGAGGAACCAGTACGTATGACGGAATTTCGATTGCGTGGGCAATTGCCGAATTTTTACATGAGCATCCATCGAAAGCTAAAACTTTGTTTGCAACGCATTATCATGAATTGAATGAAATGACTGAATCGCTTCCGAGAATTCAGAATTTTAATGTGGCGGTGAAAGAATTAAAAGATACTGTTCTTTTTGTTCGTAAATTAGTAAAAGGAGGAAGTGCACATAGTTTTGGAATTCATGTTGCAAAAATGGCTGGAATGCCACAATTGGTTATTTCGAAAGCGCAAAAACTTTTAAAGAAATTAGAAAAAAATCATTCAAGTGATGCTTTGAACGGAATAAAATCGGCGAATGATGAAATGCAGATGAGTTTCTTTAATTTGGATGATCCTTTGTTGGAGGAGATAAAAGAAGAAATTTTGGGCCTTGATATAAATGCGATAACACCAGTTGAAGCGTTAATGAAGCTGAATGAGATTAAAAGAATGTTGGTCAAAAAATAAAATAAAAATTTTTCAAGTTTAAAGTTTAGGTTATCAGAAAGTTATAAAATAAGCAAAATATTTTTTCAAAAAACGCTTGTGTAATTGAATAAATGTCCTAAATTTGCACTCGCAATACAAAACAAGTCAAGTATTGCGAGTTCTTAAACAGAATTTGAAATGCGAAAATAGCTCAGTTGGTAGAGCGCGACCTTGCCAAGGTCGAGGTCGCGGGTTCGAGCCCCGTTTTTCGCTCAAAACCATATAATGCTCGGATGGTGAAATTGGTAGACACGCTGGACTTAAAATCCAGTGAACAGCAATGTTCGTGCGGGTTCAAGTCCCGCTCTGAGTACTAAAGCCTCTTCTTTTGAAGGGGCTTTTTTTATTTGCATACTTGTGAATGATAAATTTGAGTGCTAAATTTATTAGAAATCTCAGAGTCTAAAATTAATAATCTAAAATCTAAAATTTCTAAATGGGTGCTTTTGTAATTAGCAGGCGATTTAATGATGAATATAAATTTACGTTCACTTCTCGAAAAGGGAAAGTGATTTTTACGAGTTTGAGTTATGAGTTGCGATTTGAATGCGAGGAGGATATTGAGAAATTTAAAGTGAATATTGAGTCTGCGAAGTTTTTGAAATTTAAGGGCTCTGGCGGGAAGTATTTTTTCAAATTGATGCTGGGTGAGGTTCATTTTGCAACAAGCCGTAAATACAGTACGGAATTGCTTTTGCAAAAGGGAATAAAGGAAATTGTGACCTATTCTTCAAGATCGGAAATTTTGGATTTTTCATCAAATGAAGCAATTTTTGAAGACGAGGCTGTGGAGGAAGAAGAGGAAGTGGAATAATCTTATTGTGTAATATAAAAAAAAAGTGTCTGCTTTCGCGGACACTTTTTTTATGGTGCTGATTAAAAATCGGCATAAAAAAAACCATCGCTATGATGGTTTTAAAATTTTTAGAACTTAGGTTCTAATTATTTTTTTACTTCTTCTACTTTAGCAGCAGCAGAATCAACTTTAGCAGCAGCAGAATCAACAGTTGCAGCAGCAGAATCAACAACAGCAGCAGCTGAATCAACAGCAACAGCAGCAGAATCTACAGCAGGAGCTTCAGCAGCAGCGTCAGCTTTTTTACAAGATACAACAGTTAATACAGCAACAACAGCTAAACTTAAAAATACTTTTTTCATCTTACTTTATTATAAAAGGTTAATTATTAATTCGTGGCAAAGATATAAATTTTTTAATATGTAAAATATTTTTTCACTTTTTTTTTAAAATATTTTCGTTGCTCACGATTATCTTAGTTATCAAAAAACATGCCAAAATACGAAAAAAATATTATATTGTAGTATTTTTTAAGGAAATTATTTTTTGTTGCATAATCGGCAAAAAAATAAGCTGTACGTATTCGTTTGCTTGCACTTTATTTTGTTTTTTGTGAGATATTCTTCAAAAGATACGGCCTCGTATTGGCTTTTTTAAGGGCTTTTTTTGATGGCAACGACCTCTAAATGGGTTTGTGGTCTTTTAGACTGTTTCTGAAACTATTTTCATGATGGAGTTTGTTGCTCCTTTGTTGTCACGAATAAAAGATTTGCAGATTTGGCTTTTTTCTTCAAAATACGCTTTGTCAGAAAGTAATCGGTCGAAATTTTGCTTTAATTCGGTATAATTGGAAATAGAAATACATCCTCCTAATTGTACTAATGAAACGGCTTCTGCAAAATTCGAATAATTTGGCCCGATTAAAATTGGGATTCCAAATGTGGCTGGTTCCAAAATATTATGGATTCCTGGGTTTCCAAAACCGCCTCCGACATAAGCAATTGTTCCATAGCTGTATATCTTGGTTAATAAACCAATTGTATCGACTATAAAAACATTATATTTTGATAAATCGCCAGCTTGTTCTTTTTCTGAAAACAAAACGGTCGATTTTGTGATTTGTGTTTTTAAACTCGAAATTTGATCTTCTTTGATATTATGAGGCGCAATAATAAATTTTACATTTTCTGAGGCTTGATTGATGTATTCCGCTAATAACGCTTCATCTTTTGGCCATGAGCTTCCTATGACAATTGTGGGTTGGTTGTTTTTGAATTCCGCAATAAAATCAACTTTGTTATCTCTTTCTAAAATTGCTGCAACGCGATCAAAACGCGTATCTCCAGAAACAACAACATTTTGAAATCCGATAGCTTCAATTTTTTCTTTTGATTTTTCATTCTGAACAAAAAAATAAGTAAAAGCTTTTAGTGCTTTTCGGTAGAAACCGCCATACCATTTAAAAAACATTTGATTGTCTCTGAAAATGCCTGAAATTAAATAAGTTGGTGTTTTGCTTTTTTCTAATTCCTTTAAATAATTTAGCCAAAATTCATATTTGATGAAAAAGGCGATTTCTGGATGCGCTAATTTTAAAAACTTTTTTGCATTCCTTTTTGTGTCTAAAGGAAGATAAACAGTGGCGTCTGCAACTGTGTTATTTTTACGCACTTCGTATCCAGATGGTGAAAAAAAGGTTACGACGATTTTGTGTGCAGGATATTTTTCTTTGATTTTTTCGATAACGGGAAGTCCTTGCTCGTATTCGCCTAAAGAGGCTGAATGAAACCAGATGGTTTGGTCTTCTGGTTTGATTTTTTCTTGTAAGGTAGAGAAAACGTCTTTTCGGCCTTCGACAAAAAGCTTAATTTTCGGACTAAATAGCGCAATGATCTTTAAGAAAAATCCTGCTAAGTGTATGGCTAAATTGTATAAAAAAAGCATCTAATAATTTTTGCAGCTAAATTACATTTCTTTCGACTATTTTCATTGGTTTGAAGCTATTAATAACTATTTTTGTTCCTCCTTTTAGAGATTCTGTCAAAAAAAACAGGTCTTTAATTTTAAATGTTATTCAAAATGAAAAAAATACAAATGGTTGACTTAAAAAGTCAATACGAAAAAATAAAATCTACTGTAGATGCTTCAATTCAAGAAGTTTTAGACACAAATACCTATATCAACGGACCTTTGGTTCATCAGTTTCAAAAAAATCTTGAAGATTATTTGGGTGCAAAACATGTAATTCCGTGTGCAAATGGAACCGATGCGCTTCAAATTGCCATGATGGGACTTGGTCTTCAGCCAGGAGATGAGGTAATTACTGCCGATTTTACTTTTGCAGCAACTGTTGAGGTTATTGCTTTATTGCAATTGACGCCGGTATTGGTTGATGTTGATATGGTGAACATGAATATTGATATTGATGCTGTAAAAAAAGCAATCACATCAAAAACTAAAGCAATTGTTCCAGTTCATTTATTTGGACGTGCAGCGAATATGGATGCAATTATGGAAATTGCTGCAGAACATAATTTGTACGTAATTGAAGATAATGCGCAAGCAATTGGAGCAGATTATATTTCTAAATCTGGATCAAAAACTAAAGTTGGAACAATTGGTCACGTTGCTGCGACTTCTTTCTTTCCGTCTAAAAATTTAGGATGTTATGGAGACGGTGGAGCAATTTTTACAAATGATGATAAATTAGCACACATCATCCGCGGAATTGTAAACCACGGAATGTACGAGCGTTACCATCATGATGTTGTGGGAGTAAATTCTCGTTTGGATAGTATTCAGGCTGGAGTTTTGAACGCAAAATTGCCTTTGCTTGATGAATATAATAAAGCACGTCGTTTAGCGGCTACAAAATATAATGCTGCTTTTGCAGGAAATGCACACATCATTACGCCAGATTTCGATGCAAACGAAAATGATCACGTTTTTCATCAATATGTATTAAGAATTATTGATGCTGACAGAAATGCTTTGATGCAGCATTTGTTGGATAAAGGAATTCCGTGCGCGATTTATTATCCAATTCCGTTGCATTCTCAAAAAGCATATTTAGATCCTCGTTATAAAGAAGAGCAGTTTCCAGTTACGAATCAGTTAGTGCAGGAAGTGATTGCTTTGCCAATGCATACAGAACTTGATGACGAACAAATTAAATTTATTACTGATTCTGTTTTAGAATTTCTAAATAAATAAAAAGATGAGAAGAATAAGTCTTTTAATTTTCTTGATTTTTTTCCAAGTTACGGTTTTTGCTCAAAAAACAAATTCTAAAGATGAAAATGCTGTTAGCAGTCAAGTTGAAATTTTGCGTCAGGCAATGATCGATGCGGATGGAGCGAAATTAAAAGCTTTAACTTCAAGTCAATTGTCTTATGTTCATTCTAATGGCAATTTTCAAAATCAAACTGAATTTATTGAGGGAATAGTTAGCGGAAAATCTGATTTTGTGTCTATCGATTTTCAAAATCAAACTATATCTATTCAGAATGACGTTGCTATAGTTAGACATGTTCTGTCGGCTCATACTAAAGATGGTGGAATTGACAAGGATATTAAAATTGGAATAATGTTGGTTTGGCAAAAACAAAAAAATAATTGGATTCTTATTGCAAGACAAGCTTATAAATTAACTACATAAAAACAACCACAAAAATGAAAGTATTAGTAACAGGAGGATTAGGTTTTATTGGTTCTCACACCGTAGTCGAATTGCAAAATGAAGGCTTCGAAGTAGTGATAATTGATAATCTTTCTAATTCTTCAGAAGATGTTTTGGGCGGCATAACAGCCATTACAGGAAAAACACCTTTATTCGAAAAAATTGATTTAAGAGAAAAAAGTGCCGTTAAGGATTTCTTTAAAAAACATAGTGATGTTACTGGGGTAATTCATTTTGCAGCTTCAAAAGCGGTTGGTGAAAGTGTTGAACAACCTTTGTTGTATTACGAAAACAACATTAGCAGTTTGGTTTATTTGTTGCAGGAATTACAGCAAAAATCTGAAGCTAGTTTTATTTTCAGTTCGTCTTGTACAGTTTACGGTCAAGCCGAAAAAATGCCAATTACAGAAGATGCTCCAGTTCAAACTGCAATGTCACCTTACGGAAATACAAAACAGATTGGAGAGGAAATCATTACAGATACTGCAAAAGTTACCAATATTAGTGCAATTTTATTACGCTACTTTAATCCAGTTGGAGCGCATAAATCAGTAGAAATTGGCGAATTGCCTTTAGGAGTTCCTCAAAATTTAGTTCCGTTTATTACGCAAACAGGTGTAGGTTTACGCCAAGAATTATCTGTTTTTGGGGATGATTACCCAACGCCAGACGGAACAGCAGTTCGTGATTATATTCATGTTGTAGATTTGGCAAAAGCACACGTAATTGCTTTGCAACGCTTATTGAATAAAAAGAATTTGGCAAAAGTGGAAACTTTCAATCTAGGAACTGGAAAAGGAAGTTCTGTTTTGGAAGTCATTCACAGTTTTGAAAAAGTTAGCGGTAAAAATCTGCCTTATAAGATGATGCCTCGTCGTGAAGGTGATATTACAGAAGCTTACGCAAATACAGATAAGGCAAATAATGTTTTAGGATGGAAGGCTGAATTAAGTCTGGATGAAGCAATGGCAAGTGCATGGAAATGGGAACAAAAAGTGAGGAGTAAATAATTCATCACTTTGAAATTATAAAATTTTAAGATCCCAAATTATAGTAATATAGTTTGGGATTTTTTTTAGCTGATTGATTATCATGAAACAAAGTTTAGATTATAAATTGATTTTTGCTCTAACTGCGGTTGGAGTTATATGGGGTACGACATTTTTGGGAATCAGAGTTGCTGTTGAAACGATTCCGCCTTGGTTTGTCACTTCAATCCGTCAAGGTTTGGCAGGATTGATTATGATGACGATCTTATTGTTTAAAAAAGAATTAAAGTGGATTGGCTGGGGAAATTTCAAACAACAGCTTATACCTTCAGTCTTAATGATTGTAATTGCCAACGGTTTTACCACAATTGCCGAAAAGACTTTGCCAAGCGGATTAGCTTCTGTAATAAGTGCATTGTCTCCCATATTGATTTTTCTAGGCAGTATTTTAGTTGGATTGCAAAAAATGAGTCTTAAGGGATTTGTTGGAGTACTGATTGGGTTTTCGGGAGTCGTTTTTATTTTTAAAGACGGACTAGGATCATTTTTAGATGCTGATTACAGATTGGGGATGATGTTTATGGGATTTGCAATTTTGGCTTGGGCCATTGGAACAATTTATACCAAAACACACGCCAATAAATCAAACAATATTGTGCTTAACTTGTTTTATCAATTTACAACAGCATCTTGCATTCAGTTGGTTTTGGCTTCTATTTTTTCGCCAAATCCAGATTTTAGTTCGTGGAGTTCGAGAAGTATTTTGGCAGCATTGTATTTGTCGATTTTTGGATCTGTGATTGCTTTTTTTTCTTATAGTTATGCTTTGAAACATGTTACTGCGGTTCAGGTTTCTATTTTAGCATATATAAACACAATAATTGCAGTTTTTCTAGGATGGTTGCTTTTAGATGAAGTCATTACAATTGATTTTATTATTGCGACAGCTCTAATTATTCTTGGGGTTTTTATTGTAAATTACAAGAAGAAGGAAAAGAAAGCTTTATAAATTTTGATTCAATTTGTTTTGTAAATTTGTAAGATTAAAATATAGGAAAAACGAATTCAGATAAAGAAAATAAAAAGAACAGGAACAAGGTTGAAGAACCGAGAGTAGAATACGAAGTTCAAAAACCAAAAACTCAAGGCATAGATCCTGAAACTTTTGATTTTGATGCCGAGTTTGCAAAGGGATTAACGGTAGAAGAAGCGAAAGCAGAATCGAAAAGGAGAATTAGAGAGTGGTGGCCAGAGAATTTTGATGTTGAATTTGCTAACGGATTTACGCCAGAAGAATTTAAAGCTGAAATGTCTAAAAGAATAAAAGCTTATCCTTGGAAATGATATAAAACAAAATCCTCATAAACCATTAAGTCTATGAGGATTTTTTTATGTTATTTAAATACGAAAGACGCACTGCAGTGCGCCTCTACAATTTAAGCATTAGCCGTAGCAGCTTCTTTATCAATTTTATTAATCAAACCAGCTAACACTTTTCCTGGGCCAACTTCAGTAAACAAAGTAGCGCCGTCAGCGATCATTTGCTGTACAGATTGTGTCCATTTTACAGGAGCAGTCAATTGAATAATTAAGTTCTTTTTAATTTCTGCAGCATCAGAAACAGCATTTGCAGTAACGTTTTGGTATACTGGACAGCTTGGAGTAGAGAATGTAGTTGCTTCAATTGCAGCAGCCAATTCTTCTCTTGCTGGTTCCATCATTGGAGAGTGAAAAGCACCTCCAACAGGTAAAATTAATGCGCGTTTTGCTCCCGCAGCTTTCATAGCTTCGCAAGCTTTTTCAACTGCTGAAGTTTCTCCTGAAATTACTAATTGTCCTGGGCAGTTGTAATTTGCAGCAACCACCACACCGTCAATAGAAGCGCAAACTTCTTCCACAATATTATCCGCTAAACCTAAAACTGCAGCCATAGTAGATGGAGTGATTTCGCAAGCTTTTTGCATTGCTAAAGCACGTTGAGAAACTAATTTTAAACCATCTTCAAAAGATAAAGTTCCATTAGCAACCAAAGCGGAGAATTCTCCTAAAGAGTGTCCGGCAACCATTTCTGGTTTAAAATCTTCTAAAGTTTTAGCTAAAATAACCGAGTGTAAAAATACAGCTGGTTGTGTAACTTTAGTTTCTTTTAGTTCTTCGGCAGTGCCTTCAAACATAATATCTGTAATTCTAAAACCTAAAATTTCATTAGCTTTTTCGAACAATTCTTTGGCTAAAGCCGAGTTTTCATATAAGTCTTTGCCCATTCCTGTAAACTGTGCGCCTTGACCTGGAAATACGTATGCTTTCATTTGTCTAATTTGTTTTTTTATTTTTTTTGGAATTGAAAATTAGTTTCAATTGAAAGGCAAAAATAACACTTTTTTATTTCGTATAATCCTTAAACATGTAAATCCATGCTAACCTAGAAAATCTTAGATTGAAAGAAGTGAGCAAAGTAATCACAACGGCAATAATCGGGATGATTCTTAAATCGAAATTTTTTTCAAAGAAAAACTGTGCAATACAGTATGTTGCAATTCCCTGAGCGACTGTTAATCCGTAGTTTACATACATAGCGCCAAAGAAATAACCAGGTTCTTTCTGGAATTTATAATTACAATGACTGCAGTATTCATTCATTTTTGGAAGACCAAAAGTCAAAAAAATACTTTTGTCTGTAAATACTTTTCCTTTGTGACAAATCGGACATTCGTTGCTTAAAATATGAGTTAATGCATTTGACATGACTTTAATGTTTTTTATTTATACAAAGGTAATTTGGAGTAGTGTAAAAGTCTTTTTAGTATCTTCGCTACTTATAGCACAATAAAGACATTTTTATGAAGAAATATCCAGTTTATAGTGTTCAGAATTTCAGTTGTAACGACATTCACCGCGATTTTTATGTGAATACTTTTAAAGAACATTTGAAAAGCCACAGTTTTGTCGAAGAACCGCATCGGCATGATTCCTATTTAATGGTCTTTTTTGCAAAAGGATCAGGATTGCACGAAGTCGATTTTGATCAATTCGAAATCAAAAGAGGAAGTTTATTCGTTTTACAGCCTGGACAAATGCACCATTGGAGTTTGTCTGAAGATGTTGAAGGTTTTGTAATTATCTTTTCGCAGGAGTTGTACAATTTGTATTTCGGGCAGAAAAAAATAAACGATTATAATTTTTATCATTCTATTCATAATCGTCCAGAAATGGTTTTTGAAGAAAAAGAAATCTCAAAAATACTCCCGTATTTCGATTTGCTGATTCAGGAAAACAGCCAAGACAATAAATTTCAGTTGGATAAATTATTGAATTTGTTGGATTGTATTCATATCGAAGTAGCGAGAAAATATGGAGAAACCTATTCGCATCAGACCCATTCGTACAATATTAAAATCAATAAGTTCGAATCGCTTTTAGAGGAATATTTCAGAACCGAAAAATTGCCTTCTTTCTACGCAGAAAAACTAAATATCACGCTAAAACATTTAAACAGAATCTGCAATGAAATCCTTCAAAAGACAGCGACAGAAGTAATTACAGATCGTGTAATACTAGAAATAAAAAGGATGCTAATCGACAAACAATTAGCTGTAAGCGAAGTAGCTTTCAAAGTCGGCTATGAAGATTATTCCTATTTCTCTCGATTCTTCAAAAAACAAACAGGAGTTTCGCCAACAGAATTTCGAAATACTGTACGATGAGTTTTTTTAGCCACGAATTACACTAATTTCCACGAATTGTTTTTGCCACAGATTAAAAAGATTATTTGGATTTTTAATCTGTGGGAATCCTTTTAATCTGTGGCAAAATTTCGGTTTTAAAAGAAAAATTCGTGCAAATTCGTGTAATTTGTGGCAAACAAAAAAGCCCTGCAAAATGCAGAGCTTTCAATAACCAACCAATTAAATCTAAAATCAATAGATTAAGCTTGTTTTACAAATTGTAATTCAATGTTTAATTTTACTTCTTCACCAACTAAAACACCTCCAGTTTCAAGAGCTGAGTTCCAGTTTAAACCCCAATCTTTACGATTGATTTTTCCTTCAATGCTTAAACCTACTTTTGTATTCCCCCAAGGATCAGTTAAAATTCCGCTATATTCTACTGGGAATTTTACTTCTTTAGAAATTCCTTTGATTGTTAAATCTCCAGTTAATTGATAATCTCCAGCATCAATTTTTTTGAAAGATGAAGCTTTGAAAGTCAATTTTGGGTTGTTTTCAACGTCAAAGAAATCAGCGCTTCTTAAGTGTCCGTCTCTGTCTGCATTTGCAGTGTCGATAGAAGCGATATCACCAGAAAACTGAATATCTGCATTTTCGAAATCATCTCCTTGTGTAGTAATTGTTGCATCGTAAGTTCCAAATTTACCTGAAACATTTGTAAACATCATGTGTTTAACTTTAAAACCAATTTCTGAATGTGTTGGGTCAATTGACCATTTTGTAGTTGCCATAATTTTATTTTTTAAATAATTAATTTATTTGTTTCATTTTGATAGGACAAAGTTACGGTGGTAGTATGCGTAACGCACTTAACCTAGATTAAGAAATAAAAAAGACCTAACAGGTTTTTAAAACCTGTTAGGTCTCATGAGAGTTTATAAATAAGTTTAGTCGTGATTTTTGTTGTTTAAATAATAACTCAAAGCTCCCGAGGGACATTTGTTAACCGTCGAAATTATTTTCTCAGTTGTTGATTGCTCTGGCGTAATCCAGGGCTTTTCTTTTGGGCGAAAAACATCTGGATTATTTTTAACGCAATTGGCAGAATGTATGCATTTTCCAGATTGCCAAACAATAGTTACTTCGCCGTTTGTATATTCTTTAGTTAGGTTATTTGGATTCATTATCGAAAATTTTAAATAGTTAGTTTTAAATGAATTAAGACCAATTTTCATCTAATAAAAATACGTTTTCTTTTTGAGTTTTGATGAAATTTGGATAAAAAAAGAAACGATAACAAACTGAAATTCAGCTTGTATATCGTTTCTAAAAAAAAATATTAATTGTAATCTTGAATTAGTAATTCATTGGAATATCCATCAATAAAAATTCAGCATCTGTATTGGCTTTAATAGTTAAAGTATCAGTTCCTGAAATTCCAACCGCATCACGAGAATTTAATTCCTGACCGTTGATGGTAACATTTCCTTTTAAAACGAAAGCATAAACTCCGTTTCCTTCTTTTTTGATTTTATATTCAGTTGCGATTCCTGCATCAAAATTCCCCATGTTGAACCAAGCGTCCTGGTGAATCCAAACCCCTTCATCATCTGCATTTGGAGATAAAACCTGAGACAATTTATTATGTCTGTCAGCCACATTCAAAGTAATTTGCTGATAACGTGGAGTAACATTTCTTTTGTTTGGAAACAGCCAAATCTGCAACAATTTAGTCTGTTGATCTGCATTTGGGTTAAACTCACTATGCTGAATTCCGGTTCCGGCACTCATAACCTGAATATCGCCATTTTTGATGATCTCAGTATTTCCCATGCTGTCTTTATGAGCTAAATCACCTTCTAACGGAATTGTAATAATTTCCATATTATCGTGAGGGTGCGTTCCAAAACCCATTCCACCCGCAATTGTGTCATCGTTCAAAACACGAAGCGCTCCAAACTGAATTCTATCCGGATTGTACCAACTCGCAAAACTAAAACTGTGGTAAGCGTTCAACCATCCGTGATTTGCGTTTCCTCTTGTGTCTGCTTTGTGCAATACTATATTTGCCATGATTCTGTCCTTTTGTTAATTTTATAGTACAAAGATACGGTCAAGGTCAAGCAAAAACACTTAATGTAGATTAAGAAAGATTCTGAGATACTAAGATTCTAAGTTTTTCTTTGTAGAATTTTTACGATTTAGCAAAATTATCTAATTATCATATTCTCAAATTATCTAATTGTTTTTTGAAGCAGAAATATAGTTTTCAAAAGGCGTGACGTCCCGCTATCCGTTTCAATCTTTTATGGTGAACCCCACCATAAAAGGATTTCCACTTCTATCGGGGCTAAACGAGAAGTTTAGTTTTCAAAAGTTGGATAGGCGTAAAGGGATAACGTCCCGAAGGAACAATACATATTGTAGGGATGGATTTTAATCCATTCTTCACAAGTGGCTCGACAAAGATTGACGATTATAGGATTGGAATTTCTAGTGTGATCTCTCCTTCGTCGAGATGACAAGATTGTCTGGAATTATTTAATCCTAATCAATTTCCCTTTCCCAACTACTACATCAAGGTAATTAGAAACTGGGCTTTGCTTATCGTGCATATAAAAATCAATAGTATCTTTTGTAATTTGATCTTTAGGAATACTGATAATTAAATCTCTATTTATGAAATTATCCAGCAATATTATATTGCCGTATGAAATTTTTCCTTTTGGCAGATATTTGTTGTCAAAGGCAAAAACACTATCATTAAAAGTAATTTTATCTTTCAGGTTATAAGCGCCTTCGTCTTCAATCAAATAATTATAACGACCGGTAAGTTTGTCCGTTTTTTGGCTGAAATTGATGAAAAATAAGGTTATTAATAAGGCAAAATATTTCATAATGATTTAACTATATTGATTCATAAACTGTTGCACAACTGCATCTGTGTTTTCATGGCGTTTCTCTTTCTCCAAAACAGTCGGTGGAGCGCTTCTTTCCAAACAATCTTGTACAGCGCAGGTTTCGCAAGTTACACCAACAATTCGTTTGACCAAAGGTTTTCCGTCAATGAATTTGAATTTCTTTTTCATTGTCGGGTTAATTAAGATTCCAACGGAAATACTTCTGATGTAATTTTCCGCAAAAGGATCTTTTGTAGCCGATGAAAAAACCAAATATTCGTTCCCGCTATTGGCATAACTCGAAATCTGAGCATCAAAAAAATGAGATTTATTTTGTCTAATGGCTTCATCTATAGTTTTTATAGAAACCCATCTTCTGCAATAATGTTCGTTGGTTTCATTAGCATGCGGTTCTTGTTGATGCGTAATATGCAATTCTTTATTTATCTGATAAAAATCAGAACCAATTTTGTGTGACAATCTTAAGAAGAAAAGGTTTTTCAGCTGAAAATCTTTTGGCAATAAATTGGTCAATCGCTGATAAAAAGATTCAGGCGAAACTTCAAAACTTTCAATTAAGTGAACAAATTCTTCTGGTTTTGGATTTTCGTTTTCTAAAAAAAGATTGATTTTGTCTACAACCAATTTTCTCGGCAATAATAAAGCACCGGCAAAATAAGAAGCATAAAAATTATGCAAAACCTGATCGAAATTATCGAACTTAATCCAGCTGAAAGTCAGCAGTCGATCGGAGATTTTCAAGTAATTATAAGCAATTTCTTTGGCTAAAATAAAAGCTTTCTGCGGAGCATCAAGTTCTGTAGAAAGCAATAAAGTTTTGCTTTTTGGAACATAAATCGAACGCAAATCGTCCAAAGCTTCCTGATCTGTAAAAGCAATTTCTTGAATTTTATATTCGTATTCTTCTTTTAAAATTGCCTCTAATTCTTCGATAGTAATTTTAGAATCTAAATTGATCTGAAACGACTTCGAAAACGCAATTACTTTTTCTTCTAAATCTTCAAAATAATTGCTGTGCGCTTCCTGATACGAGCGTAAAGCGGCCAAAAAGAAACTTTCACGGCTTAAATTATAATGCTGTGCAATTTCGATTATGGTACTAATAAAGGCGTTGACTTTTGCCGGAGCATTCGCAATAATATCAATTAAATCCGCTTCCTGAATTCCGAAAAGTTCTAACGGAATCTCTTTTAGAATTCCTGATTTTAAGATTTCGCCGATGGGAGCGAGGTTGTTATCGAGTTTTAAAGATACCATTTGGTCATAAGTCACGTCCAAATGTTCGCAGAGAAGCAAAATTTTATCTGTTTTTGGATATTTTTTTCCCTTTTCAATCTCGTTTAAATACGATTTTGAAAGATTTGTCAATTTGGCTAAGCCAAAAAGAGACAGGTTTTTTTGCGTTCTGACTTGCTTCAATTTTAGTCCGAAGATCAGCTTTATATAGTCTTTTTCGATATCCATGAACCAAATATAGTTAATCTAAAAATAATCGCCAAAAAATTATTTTTCATTTTTAGCGAACGTTCGCTTGTTTTGTAAAAAACTTTTTTATAATATTGTCATGTAGAAATTATTAAAAATCAAAATGTTACGATTTTGGTATTCTGAAATGAATAGACAATCAATAAACGATTAGATTTTTTTCTAATAAAAAAATAAAACCACAGCTATGAAAAACCAATTAGAAATTACCGAAACGGCGATGGAATTTTTAGCCGAAAAGAAGCTTCGTTATCCAAAAATTTGGACAGAAGAAGCCATTGTTTTTATAACCGAATTGCATAGAAAATTCGAATCACAACGAAAACTATTGCTTTTGCAGAGAGAACAAAAACAAGTCGCTTTTGATCAGGGGATTATGCCAGTTTTTATTCCGGAAACCAAAAGCGTTAGAGAAGGAAATTGGAAGGCTGGAGGAATTCCGAAAGATTTATTGGATCGTCGAGTAGAAATCACGGGGCCAGTTGATCGCAAAATGATCATCAATGCGTTGAATTCAGGAGCTAAAACCTTCATGGCCGATTTTGAAGACAGCACTTCGCCAACCTGGAAAAATCTTATGGACGGCCAAGTAAATTTAATCGATGCGGTAAATAAAACAATCACTTATACGGATTTGGTAAAACAGAAATCCTATCATTTAAATGAAAAAATCGCAACATTAATTGTTCGTCCAAGAGGTTTACATCTTCCTGAAAAACATGTTTTGATTGAAGAAAAGGAAGTTTCGGGTTCTTTGGTGGATTTTGGTTTGTATGTCTTTCATAATCATAAAAAACTTTTAGAAAACAATTCAGGACCGTATTTCTATATTCCGAAATTGGAACATTATTTAGAAGCAAGATGGTGGAATACTGTAATTGATTTTACAGAAGATTATCTGAATCTGAAACGAGGAACGATAAAAGTGACCGTTTTGATTGAAACCATAACAGCAAGTTTTCAGTTGGACGAAATCATTTATGAATTAAAAGAACATATCGTGGGCTTGAACTGCGGACGCTGGGATTATATTTTTTCGTACATCAAAAAATTTAGAAAAAATCCAAAATTCATTGTTCCGGATCGCGATCAGGTAAATATGACTTCGCCTTTTATGAATGCATATTCGAATCTAGTAATTCAAAGATGTCATAAAAGAGGAATTCATGCGATTGGCGGAATGGCAGCGCAGATCCCGATTAAAAATAATGAAGAAGCCAATGCGATCGCTTTCGCGAAAGTAAAAACCGATAAAGAACGTGAGGTTCGAAATGGCCATGATGGAACTTGGGTTGCGCATCCAGACTTGGTTGCGATAGCAAAAGAAATTTTTGATAAAGGAATGCCAACGCCAAATCAAATTCACATTAAAAGAGAACATCGAAAAATCACAGAAGCCGATTTGATTGAACCGCCAATTGGGTTAATCACAGAAAACGGCGTTCGAAAAAATATCAATGTTGCGGTTCTGTATCTGGCTTCATGGCTGAACGGACAAGGTGCTGCTGCATTGCATAATTTGATGGAAGATGCTGCAACAGCCGAAATTTCAAGATCGCAATTGTGGCAATGGCTTCAAAATAAAGTGATTTTGGATAATGGCCGAAAATTAGATTTAGCTTATTATCATGAATTGGCTTTAGATGAATTCAGAAAAATCAAAGAAGAATTAGGCGAGGAAAGTCACGAAAAACAGCAATTTCCATTAGCTGAAAAAGTATTGGAAAGATTAGTAGTTAACCCTGATTTTGTTGATTTCTTAACGATTCCGTGTTACAAATATTTATAAGAAAAAAATCCGCTGAATCTGCGAGATCTGCGGGAGAATAATTTTTTCACGCAGATTTAGCAGATCATGCAGATAAAATATGAATGAAAAGATCTACGCAGATCTTCTTAAAACTATTTAAGTCCGGTTAAAACTGATAACTGAGACTGAAAACTATAAACTTTACTAACCACTTTAACTAAACTATATTATGAAAACAACAGAAGACAGAATTCAGGAATTGATTAACGATTGGATTACGAACCCGAGATGGAAAGGAGTTGAGCGTCCTTACACTGCGAGCGAAGTAGTAACGTTGCAAGGTTCTTACCATATTGAGCATTCTATTGCCAAAATGGGAGCGCAAAAATTATGGAGAAAGTTAAAAAGTCAGGATTTTGTTGCTGGTTTGGGCGCGTTGACCGGAAATCAGGCCATTCAGGAAGTGGATGCCGGTTTAGAGGCAATTTATTTAAGCGGATGGCAAGTTGCGGCTGATGCAAATCTGGCGGGAGAAATGTATCCGGATCAATCACTTTATCCAGTAAATAGCGTTCCAATGGTGGTGAAAAAGATCAACAACGCTTTGCTACGTGCGGATCAGATTCAGAATGTAAATAAAATTGAAGATAAAAAAGATTATTTAGTTCCGATTGTGGCTGATGCCGAAGCTGGTTTTGGAGGAAACCTAAATGCTTTCGAATTAATGAAATCTATGATTGAAGCGGGAGCTTCAGGAGTTCATTTTGAAGATCAATTAAGTTCTGCTAAAAAATGCGGGCACTTGGGTGGAAAAGTTTTGGTGCCAACTCAGGAAGCAATCAATAAACTAATTGCTGCAAGATTGGCTTCAGATGTTATGGGAGTTTCAACTTTAATCGTTGCCAGAACAGATGCCGATGCTGCAAATTTATTGACAAGTGATGCAGATCCAAGAGATAGAAAGTTTTTAACGGGCGAGAAAACTGCTGAAGGTTTCTTCTACGTAAACAATGGAATCGATCAGGGAATTGCAAGAGGTTTGAGCTATGCGCCTTATGCCGATTTAATTTGGATGGAAACGAGTAATCCCGATTTAGAATATGCGAGAAAATTTGCAAAAGCAATGAAAAAAGAATTTCCGGATAAAATGCTGGCATACAATTGTTCACCATCTTTCAATTGGGCTGCGAAACTAACAGTTGCCGAAATGGAAACGTTCAGAGAAGATTTGGCTGCAATGGGTTATAAATTCCAATTCATTACTTTGGCAGGATTCCATGCTTTGAATACAAGCATGTTCGAATTGTCAAAAGCCTACAAAGAACGCGGCATGGCTGGTTATTCTGAATTGCAGGAACGCGAATTCGCTTTACAGCAAAACGGATTCAGAGCGGTAAAACATCAGGCTTTTGTGGGGACTTCTTATTTCGATGCGGTTCAGAACACCGTTATGTTAGGAAAATCAGCAATAACCGCAATGAAACATTCTACAGAGGTTGAGCAATTTTAATTCTTTTTTTACCATTAAGATATTAAGAAAGTTAAGTTTTTGCCTTAATGAAGCTAATTAAGTTTCTGCTCTTAATGAACCTTAATGTCTTAAATGGTTATTTTTTTTACCATTAAGATATTAAGAAAGTTAAGCTTCATATCCTTAAAAAAATATGGAAGATTAAGTCTAGCTTAATGAATCTTAATGTCTTAATGGTTTAATTTTACCTTATGGTTTAATTTTATTTTTTCAAAAGGCGAGCTTTCATTTTGCTGAAGAATTCAGGTGTTACGCCAATGAATGAAGCGATTTGTTTTTGCGGGACTTGGTGAACCAGTGGGCCGTATTTTTTTGTGAATTTTTCGAAACGTTCTTCAGCGGGCAAACTCAAGTTGTCCATTAATCTTTGTTGATTGGCGACTAAAGAATTTTCAATTAAAATCCTGAAAAAACGCTCCAGTTTTGGAATTTCAAGATACAATTGTGCTTGATTTTCTTTTGATAAAGAAACCACTTCGGCTTCTTCCAAAACTTCAATAAAAAGCTGTCCCGGTTTTTCAGAAAAATAACTGTACATATCACTTATCCACCAGCCTTCGCAAGCGAAAGAAAGCACATGTTCCACAATATTATCGTTGATGTTGAAACTTCTTAAAATTCCGGAGTTAACAAAATAGGAATGTTTGCAAACTTCGCCCGCGTTTAATAAAACAGTTTTGGCTTTATAAGTATTTGTTTCCAGTTTCGATAAAAAAAGCGCTTGCTCTTCTGGTGTTAAAGAAACATGTTTGGCGATATTTTCGAGGATTAAAGCCATTATTTTTTATCGTCTATTAGTGTAAATGAAGTAGCGATAAATTTGTTTCCTTTGATTTGCCCGGTAACAGAAGCCTTTCTGATTGCGTTGCAGAATCCATCTTTTGCATGAGCGTCGCCATGCTGATCAATTTTTGTTCCTTCAACAAAATACGATTTTCCATCAATACGAACGGCTAAATCACAGCTTTTGCCTTTCATTCCAAATTGGCATTCTCCACAAGAAGCTTCTACTACGGTTGGTTGATCAAATTTCTTTTTGTCTTGAGCCTGAGATGAAATTCCGATAAACAGGAAAGTCATGAATATAAGTTTTTTCATTTTTTAAGAATTTACAGTTATTAGTTTTGCCGTTTCTTTGGCACGTTCGGTTACTTCGTTGACCGGAGTAGAAAGTGTATCGTGGCTTAAAACAACTCCCATTCTTCGGTAAGGTCTTGAAGTTGGTTTTCCGAAAATTCTGAAATCGGTTTTTGGTAAAGCGGCTACTTTTTCGATTCCGGTAAAAGTTGGACTTGTAGAATCTTCTGATGCTAAAATTACAGCACTTGCTCCCGCTTTTTCTAAAGTAATTTCGAAAATAGGAAGGCTTAAAATTGCTCTTAAATGCAATTCAAATTCGTTGAAATTTTGAGTTCCAGCTAAAGTGACCATTCCGGTATCATGCGGACGCGGAGAAAGTTCAGAGAAATAAACGCCTTCTTTGGTTAGGAAAAACTCAACGCCAAAAAGTCCGGCGCCTCCAAGTGCTTCAGTAATTTTTTCGGCCATATCTTGAGCTTCGTATAAATCTTTTTCAGAAACCAAAGCCGGCTGCCAGCTTTCCTGATAATCGCCACGTTCTTGTCTATGACCAATTGGAGCGCAAAATAAAGTTGGATTGTTATTTTGAGTAATCGTTAAAAGTGTAATTTCAGAATCGAAATTGACAAAAGCTTCAACAATTACTTCTATAACATCACCACGCGAACCAGCAACTGCGTATTGCCATGCTTTTTCAATGTCGCTTTCTGTTTTAATTGTTGATTGCCCTTTTCCAGAAGATGACATTAACGGTTTTACCACGCACGGAATTCCAACTTCCTGAACGGCTTTTTGAAGCTCTTCTGCTGAGGTTGCGTATTGGTATTTTGCTGTACGTAATCCGAGTTCTTTTGAAGCTAAATCACGAATGGCTTTACGGTTCATGGTAAAGTTTGCCGCTTTCGCTGATGGAACAACGGTAATGCCTTGTTTTTCGTAATCGTAAAAACGTTCGGTACGAATGGCTTCTATCTCTGGAACGATAAAGTCTGGTTGGTGTTTGGCTACGATTCGGTCAAGTGCTTCGCCGTCGAGCATATTGATGACTTCGAAAGCGTGTGCAACTTGCATGGCTGGTGCGTTTTCGTAACTATCAACTGCAATTACAGTTTGTCCGATTCGTTGCGCGGCTATTACGAATTCTTTGCCTAATTCGCCTGAACCTAGGAGTAGTATTTTCATTTTGTTTGATTTAAAGTTTGGGTGTTTTGACTCACTTTTATAATTATTAAACTACTTATGAAAGTTAGAATCATTAATACGAATGACAGAAATAAAATCATTAGTATTGAAAACAAAACTACATATGGAATTTGTGATTTTAATACAACAGATAGTCCATTGGTAAATAATCCAATTATATAAATTGTAAAAAGTGATAATATAATTCTTGAACTTATCCTAAAAGAAAATTGAGAACAAGCAGTGAAATAGTTTAGTTCATTTAATGAAATGCTCATTTTTTTTGCTGTATTCCAAAACAGAAAAACAGTGAACAAGGGAAATAAAATTCCCCAGAAAATTGGATTCCAGAATATTCCGAAATCGGATATTTGGGTGCACAAATCTATAAAAAGACTTTTTGAAAAGATTAGAAGTGGAAAAAAGGCACACACAAAAATTCCTGCAATGATGGCGTATTTTTGAATGTATTTGTTTGATTCCATTTAAAATTCTTTTGAAGAGTAAAGATAAATAAAATGAAATTTATTCTCACGCAGATTTTGGAGATTCAGCAGATTTAATTTGATAGCCGATTTGTTTTTTAGACGAAGCAGCCATGCAGTTTGTCATTTCGAGGAACGAGAAATCAAACTAGAAGCTCGACAAAGATTGGCTTGTTGGAACGGAGTTACTTGCGGAGATTTCTCCTTAAGTTGAAATGACAAGATTGTGGAAATTGCAGAATAAATTTAATTGCAAAGAGCGCTAAGTTTTTGTTTTAAAGTTAAAAAAAGGCGCAGAGAATTTTTCACGCAGATTTTGCAGATCGAGCAGATTTAATTTTGTACTAGATTTTAGTTTTAAGACAAAGTAACCACACAGTTTGTCATTTCGAGGAACGAGAAATCACACTAGAAGCTCGACAAAGATTGGCGCTTTAGTTTGCAGAATCCCGCGTGTGATTTCTCGTTCCTCGAAATGACAAGATTGTGTGTATGGATACCGGAAAACGAAAACGCTCTTATAAACCCATTTGCGTGAGGGATAGAAGTGGAAAGCCCACAGCCGTGAGGCACGAACAGGCGAGGACTTGTAACGGATAGCCCGACCCGGAGGGACACGCCCAAAATAAAAAACCGATACTTCTTTTAAAAAGTATCGGTTTGTATATTAATGAAAATGATCTTCTTCAATCTCAAATTCTGCATCTTTTTCCCAGATTTCCATTTCGCAGGGTTTACAGTTGAATTTTAGTTTGTATTCTAATTCTCCCTGTTTTAAAACCAATGGTTCTTTTACCTTAACACCAACAATGTCTTTTTGGTGAATCGGGCATTTTTTTAATTCGTATTTGATGCAATATTTGGTTGTCATTACACGAGATTTTCCTGGATCCCATTGTAATTCGAATGCTTTTTCGATTTCGGTAACACCGTGGCGTTCGTAGAATTTACGAGCCGTTTTGTTTGAAACATTGTACATGAAATCCAGTTTGGTTTCTGGATATGGATGTGACGTTTTTACCAATTGGTGTTCTTCACGAACGTAATTTGCCAAACGAATTTCAGTCAATTGATCGTAAACCGTTCTTCTCATTTCGTTGATTTTTGAAATAGGAAGGAACCAGTTTTGAGAAAACATAATATTGATTTCATCAGCAGTGTAAGGTGTGAAACCAGTTTTTGCTAATTGTGTTTTAATGTTTTCTTCGATAGATTCGCCCGTTTTTGTCTGCTCTTTTGGATGTTCTAAATTTACTGTACTAACATTTCCGTCTTCATCGGTTGCGATTAAGTGGAAACCGGTTTCAGTTTCAGTAAGCAATAAAGTAGTGCTCAATTTACGAACGGCGCTGTCTTCTCTTTCTACAATTTTGATGAAAGCAGCGTCGTTATTTCTGTAAATGAAAGTTCCGTCTTTGATTTCTTTTAGGACGTTTGGATATACTTTTCCGTTTTCGGCTTTGTTTACGTAGATTCCATCGGCTTCGTTATTTTCGTTGATGAAGCAAAGTCCGTCACCGTTGTTTAATAATTCGCCGTTTTCGATTTCGTAAGCACCGCCAACAGTTCTAATTAATTTACCGATATATTGACCTTTTGATTTTGGGCTTTCCCAAGAACCAATAGAACTGTGTCTGTCGTTAACGAAGTAATCGGTATAGCCACGGTTGAAAGTTCTGTTTAGTGCAGAATCAAAAGTGTAAGTACATTTTCCAGAAGAAGCTTTGGTGTATTTATCGCTTCCTGGACCTTCTAAATAACTATCTAATTTTTGACGAAGATAAGATACGTTGTTTTTAACGTAGGCTACGTCTTTTAATCGACCTTCGATTTTGAAAGAAACAATTCCCGCTTCAATCAAATTCGGAATCTGATCTGAAATATCTAAATCTTTAATCGAAAGCAAGTGACTGTTTCTGATTAACGTATCTCCGTTTCCGTCGATTAGGTTATAGGGTAAACGACAGTTTTGCGCACAAGAACCACGGTTCGCGCTTCGTTCTCCGTTTGCCACACTCATATAACAGTTTCCGCTGAAAGAAACACATAAAGCTCCGGTTACGAAAAACTCTAATTCAACATCAGCGTGATCGTATATAGTTTTAATTTGATGCAAGTTTAATTCACGTGCTAAAACGACACGTTTGATACCAGCGTCTTTTAAGAATTTAATTTTATCAGCATCACGATTATTAGCTTGTGTACTGGCGTGAAGTACGATAGGAGGCAAGTCCATTTCCATAATCGCCATATCCTGAATAATCAAGGCATCGACACCAATATCATATAACTCCCAGATCATGGCACGACAGGTTTCTAATTCGTTATCATACAAAATGGTATTGATAACTACAAAAACTTGAGCGTTAAATAAGTGTGCATATTTTACCAGTTCAGCAACATCTTCAATTGAGTTGTTGGCATTTGAACGTGCTCCAAATTGCGGTGCGCCAATATAAACTGCATCGGCACCACTATTTATGGCTGCGATTCCTCCAATTAAATCTCTAGCAGGAGCTAATATTTCGATTTTCTTCTTCATTTCTAAAACTTTAGACTTTTGTGGTATTCCCGAAAAAAAGTGTGCAAAGGTCTAATAAATTATTCGAGTTTGCTAGTGATGAAGCGATTTTTTTGAAATTGTTAACTTAATATAGGACGATTCTGTAGTCACGGAATCTTTTATTAATTATTTTTTCTTTTTCTTATCAGCTCTTAAAAGTTTTTTTTCGTCTCCATCAAGTTTTCGTTGAAGTTTTTTTACATCTTCAGCTGGAGGCAGATTTTCAGGTATTATACCTCTTTTAGTCAACATATCTCTAACAGCAATATTATTGTCAGTATGTTCTATTTCTATTTTGTTTTGCCCTTTTAAGTCTTTACTTTGGACATTTAAACCTGTCATTTCTGCAGCTAAATCTTTTGCTTTTATGCTTATTGTAGGTAAGAAATCTGCAATGGGTCTATTTTCAGGAATTCCCATTTTCTTTTTCAACATATTAGTGGTCAATCTAAATAAAGCTTGATCTCCTTTGCTTCTTATTATTGCAAACCCATGATTATCAACTCCTCTTTCATACAAAATACCTGATAATTGTTTTTCGGTTTGGCTTAGTTTTTCTCTGGCTTTTATTCTCTCGAATTCCAAGAGACGTTGTTCAACCATTTCTGCTTTACGAGTTTGGACTGCAAAATAATTTTGTGCGAAAGCAATTTCCTCTTTTCGGCTGTCTCCATTCTGAGCAATCAAATAACATGCATAACGTGTTAATGCAATATCATTTATTGATCTTTCGGAATTAGAACCAAGTTCAACCATTTTCCTGACGTCAGGAAAATGGTTGTCTATTGTTTCACCAGCATTTTTACAGGCATCTTTAGCTTTTTGAATTACTTTTTCAAAATTTTCCCATTTACTATAACCTAATAATATTTGTAAATCACGAGCGCTCCAACATTCGATGCCTTCTAATTCTAATGTAGCAGATTCAAATTTTTCAAAAAGTTTTTTTATTTCGTCCGATTTCATATTCGTTTATTTTATAATCTAAGTGGCTTAAATATATAAAAAAACAAAAACAATAAGTAAGTTATTTCTTGTTTTTTTTTTTGAGATAAAAGATGAATAGCATAAGACCCAAAAAAACCACCCAATCCGAAGACTGAGCAGTTTTAAAAAAAAAAGCATGAATCGATCGACTAATTTGCTCTCATTTTAATTTGTGATAAAGTATTTTGAATACTGTTTAATTGTTTCGAAACAATGTAAACTTGATTGTGTTCAAGGTGATTCTCTTCGAGTGCATTTTTGTATTTTTCGATCGCTGCTTCTTCACCGGTAGCGCAGGCGTTGATGATTGCTTTGGTATCGCCTCCTGAAAATGATGATTTGATGTCAATCGAAGCTCGGTGTAAAGCGCCTAATGGCCCACCACCCGAAGTATCTGTTGATTTACCAAGTTTATTGATTTCGTCTTGTAGTTCTACAATGAATAGGGCACGTTCGCGGGCGTAATCAAGGAAATCGGCTTTCATGGCTAGATTTTCGACATGTTCAGCGGCGTTTGTATATCCTAGTTTTCCGTCTTCAAGAATTGAAATTAATCCGTTTAGTGTTTTTACGGTTTCGTCTGTGTTTACATCTGTATTTGTCATGACTAATAGTTTTTTAATTAATACATTACAAAGTTGATGATTTATAAAACGTTCTGTTTTACAGGATTATAGTTGAGGTTTTATAATATTGTGGAATGGGAATTTTGAAAGTGTTGATTTGAGTTTCACGCAGATTTAACAGATTTTAGCAGATTTTTTCTTTTGTAAATGATATTTCTCGTTTACGGTTTGCGTGAGGGATAGGAGCGGTATCCTTTTATGGCGGGGTTCGCCATAAAAGATATAGCGGATAGCCCGGCCGTAGGACACGCCCATAAAAAAAAACAGCTTAAAGTATAAAAGTGATGAAACTTTTGAACCTTAAGCCGTTTTAATAAAACTTATTATATTGTTATGCAGTCAAAGCTTCTTTGATTCTGCGTAATGCTTCTTTTAAAATATCGTCGCTTGTTGCGTAAGAGAAACGAATACAGTTTGGATTTCCGAAAGCATCTCCTGTTACTGTTGCAACGTTTGCTTCGGCTAAAAGATACATTGAAACGTCGTTTGCATCTTTAATTTCGTGTCCTTTTAATGTTTTTCCGAAGAAAGAAGAAACGTCTGGGAATACGTAGAATGCACCTTCTGGAACGTTGATTTTTACGCCTGGAATTTCTTTTAATAATCCAACAACTAAATCTCTACGTGTGTGGAAAGCCTGAACCATGTGGTTTAAAACGCTTGGATCTGCATCTACAGCTGTAATTGTTGCTCTTTGTGCTATAGAATTTGCTCCAGATGTTACTTGTCCTTGGATTTTTGTACATGCTTTTGCAATAAATTCAGGAGCTCCAATGTAACCAATTCTGTATCCTGTCATTGCAAATGCTTTTGCAACTCCGTTTACAGTGATTGTTCTGTCTAACATTCCTGGAATTGAACCAATACTGCAGAAAGTTCCTGAGAAATTGATGTGCTCATAAATCTCATCTGCAACTACGTAGATATTTGGGTGTTTTTCTAAAACTTTTGCAAGCGCTGTTAATTCTTCTCTGCTGTAAACTGACCCAGAAGGATTACATGGAGAAGAGAACCACATCATTTTTGTTTTTGGTGTGATGGCAGCTTCTAGTTGCTCTGGAGTGATTTTGAAATCTGTTTCAACAGAAGTTGGAACTTCAATAGGAACTCCGCCAGAAAGTTTTACGATTTCGAAATAAGAAACCCAGTATGGTGCTGGCAAGATAACCTCGTCACCATCGTTTAACATTACTTGCGCAATGTTGTATAAAGATTGTTTTGCTCCTGTAGAAACAACAATTTGAGTTGGTTTGTAATCTAATCCGTTGTCTCTTTTGAATTTTCTGCAAATTGCTTCTCTCAATTCAAGGTAACCTTCTACTGGAGAATAGGTGCTATAATTTTCGTCTACTGCTTTTTTAACAGCTTCTTTGATGAAATCTGGTGTATTAAAGTCAGGCTCACCTAAACTTAAACTGATAATGTCTTTTCCTTGTGCTTTTAATTCTCTTGCCAAAGCGGCCATTGCTAATGTCTGCGAAGTCGCAAGGTTGTTGATTCTGTCCGAAAGAATATGATTCATTATAAAAATTTTGAATATCCTTAAATTTGCTGTGTTGTTTAAGGAAGGTTAATTATTAATAGATTTTTTTTAGTTTTTATGCTAATTCTGGCTTCATTCCCAACTCACGTAAATGCTTGAAGTGAGCAATAACAGCACTTCGCATTGTTTTATATTCATAATAAGGCAAGTTGCACTCTTTTGCTGTTTCTTTTACAATTTTTGCAATTTTACCGTAGTGGATATGACTGATGTTTGGAAAAATATGATGCTCAATTTGATGGTTTAATCCTCCAGTGTACCAATTTACAATTGCATTTTTTGGTGCAAAATTAGTTGTAGTGTACAATTGATGAATGGCCCAAGTATTATCCATTTCGCCTAATTCGTTTGGTTCTGGATTAGTTGTATGATCCACAACGTGCGCTAATTGAAATACGATACTCAAGATTAATCCTGTTGTATAATGCATTACAAAAAATCCAAGAAGCACTTTCCACCAAGTAATTCCAATTACAATTGGCAAAACGATCCAGATCGATGCGTAAATGATTTTTGTGATGATTAAAGTTGTCCAAAGAATTTTTGGGCTTTTTGGTTCTCCATAAGATAATTTTCTTTTTAAGTAATTTCTCATTTGCTTGAAATCAGTTGTAATTGCCCAATTGAAAGTCAATAAACCGTATAAGAAAACAGAATAATAATGTTGAAAACGGTGAAAACTATGCCATTCAGCATGTTTTGTGAAACGGATGATTCGTCCCGCATCTAAATCTTCATCGTGGCCTGGGATATTTGTGTATGTATGGTGCAATACATTGTGCTGTACTTGCCAGTTGTAGACATTTCCAGCCAAAACATAAATAGTACCGCCCATTAATTTGTTGATCCAACTTTTGTTTGAATAAGAACCATGATTCCCATCATGCATTACATTCATTCCAACGCCGGCCATGCCTATACCCATTACGATAGATAATAAAAGCATTACCCAGAAAGGCATTGGAAGTGTAAGGATTAAAAAATATGGAGTCAAAAAGACAGCAAAAAGAATAACAGCTTTTAAATGCAGTTTCCAGTTTCCAGTTTTCTGAATATTATTTTCCTTGAAATAATTGTTTACGCGAGAGTTAAGCGTTCTAAAAAACTTCAGATTGTCTTGTCTTGCAAATGTAGGCGCAGGGTTATTCATAATTATTTTAAATAGGTTTCAAAGGTAATTATTATAAATTTTCAATTTGCAAAATTGAGTTAAATATTTCAATCGTAAAGTAGTACTTTTGTTAAAAATTTGAGCAATGGATGAGATATTGAAATATTTTCCTGATTTGACCGATATTCAAATCAAACAATTTCAGCAATTAGACTTTTTATACCACGATTGGAATGAAAAAATCAATGTTATTTCTAGGAAAGATATTGATTCATTATATACGAAACATATTTTGCATTCGCTAGGAATTGCAAAAATCATGAAGTTTGAGCCAGGGACAACGGTTTTAGATGTTGGAACAGGCGGAGGTTTTCCTGGAATTCCGTTAGCGATTCTTTTTCCTGAAACCCGTTTTTATTTAATTGATGTTATTGCAAAAAAGATAAAAGTGGTTCAAGGCGTTGCAGATGCATTAGGATTAAAGAACGTAAAAGCTGAGCAAAAACGTGCTGAATTGGTAAAAGGGGATTTTGATTTTATCGTAAGCCGTGCCGTAACTAATATGCCAGATTTTGTTTCTTGGGTACATGATAAAATTAAAAAGCAGCACAAACACACTTTGAAAAACGGAATTCTGTATTTAAAAGGTGGTGATTTGACCGAAGAGCTTAAAGATTTTCCAAATGCTACTTTATATGATTTGGCTGATCATTTTGATGATGAGTTTTTTGAAACTAAAAAAGTTGTGCATTTACCATTAAAATTTAAACCATAATCTTAAAGATTGAAAATAAACAACCCGGATTGAATTAAAAAAATTCTTCCGGGTTATTTTTGAATTAATAATTTGTTAAAATTAAGATGCCTTTTGAGATAAATGCAAAAACGGATTTGCTTTGTGATCTAAATTATTAATGAAATTATTTAGTGCTATTTCGCAGGCTGCTGGCGTATATTGAAATTTTGAATCAAAGAAAAATTCTCTGCATATCATAGTTTCAGAAGATGAATCATAAACATCTTCATCATTTTGATCTACATCTTTATAATTATATGGACATGGGTAAGCGTTTAGTAAAGCTGTAATGGTGTTGTTGAACCATTTGTCGAAAAACTTTTTCTTTGGCGTAATATGGCGTGCAAGCAAAACTAGCCCTATAAGTTCACTTTGTAGAAAGTAAGAGCCTTTTCTGTATCTTACATCTACCATTCGCACATTCATAAGTGCAACCCACAGAGGTCCATTTACCGAGCCAGTATCAGAAACATTCAAATCAGTATCAAAAACCAAGGGGTCTGTGTCATGACTATCATGAATAGAACACCAAAGTGCTTCTATGCGTTTTTGAACGTCATTTGTTGATATTGAATATCCAGCAAAACGCCATGAAACCCATTCTAATAGAGCCGCTGTTAGCCCCATACAAGCTTTGTGCCCTATTTTAGAAAGGACGTGTTCTAAATCTTCATTTCCTTCTAATGGATCCAAAAACTTTTCCATTTTTTTATTATTCCATTTAAAGTTGATTGGATATCCAATACTTTTTGATTTTAAAATTACTTCAGGTACATTGTTTAAGTTTCTCATATACTGTTGTTTATTTTGTTAGAGAATATTTTTGGCAAATTTATGGAGGTATCCTTTTTAGGAATGGAGCAAGAAGTTTAAAAAATAATAGAATAAGCTTTTTTGGATTTGTATTGTATTGATAATTAATATTATAAGAAAAGTATTACATTTGTATTTTGAGAAAGATGCTTCTTACAGAATGACTTTTTTTCCTTAATTTTAAGTTCACAAAAAAGAAAGAAAAATCGTTTATAGTTACTTGTTTTTAATCCATTTTTTAATTGTTAAACTTTTAAAATTATCATCAATGAATAAAAAAACACTTTTTACGATTATGTTGGCATCGATTTTTGTCGTTTCCTGTCAAAAGAAAGAAGCAAAAGATGCTAAAGAAACTGCGAGTGTAGATTCGTTACCAAAACAAATTCCTTTAAAAGAAAAAGTTCTTACTGCAGAAGAACAAAAGGCACTCACTCCCGATTATGTAATTCAGAGTTTAAAAGATGGCAACAAACGCTTTCGCAATAATGATTTGACTTTAAGAGATCATTCTGCATTGGTTCGTGACGCTACTGAAGGACAATTTCCAAAAGCAGTTATTCTTTCTTGTTTAGACAGCCGAATTCCAGTAGAAGACGTTTTTGATAAAGGAATTGGGGATCTTTTTGTTGGAAGGGTCGCCGGGAATTTTGTCAATGAAGATTTGCTTGGAAGTATGGAATTTGGATGCAAAGTTTCTGGAGCAAAATTGATTTTAGTGTTAGGTCACGAATCCTGTGGCGCTATAAAATCGGCAATTGATGAGGTGAAATTAGGAAACATAACGGCAATGCTTTCCAAAATAAAACCTGCAATAGCCAAATCACAAGATTTTAAAGGAGACAAAACTTCTAAAAATGATGAATTTGTAGAGTACGTTGCTAAGAATAATGTTCTTGAAACAATTGAAAATATTAAAGCCCGAAGTCCAATTTTAAAAGAAATGTCAGACAAAGGCGAAATAAAAATTATTGGAGCCTATTATGATCTTCATACTGGAGAAGTGGTTTTTCTTTAATTAAGTAAAAATAAAATCGGGTAATTTCAAATGAAATTACCCGATTTTATTATAATCTAAAATCTGAACTCTAAAATCTAAAATCAGATTACCCTAAGAAAGGATATCTGTAATCTTCAGGAGTTACAAAAGTTTCTTTGATAGTTCTTGGAGAAGCCCAACGCAATAAGTTCAGTGCAGAACCTGCTTTATCGTTAGTTCCAGAAGCTCTTGCTCCACCAAACGGCTGCATTCCTACAACAGCTCCGGTTGGTTTGTCATTAATATAGAAGTTACCAGCTGAATTTTGCAATTTAGTTGTAGCCACTTCGATAGCATAACGATCTTGGCTGAAAACAGCTCCAGTTAAAGCATATTCAGAAGTAGTATCAACTAATTCTAAAGTCTCTTCCCATTTAGCATCTTCGTAAACATAAATAGTGATAACTGGTCCAAACAACTCGGTTTCCATTGTAGTATATTTTGGATTTGTTGTTACAATAACCGTTGGTTCAATAAAGTACCCAACCGATTTATCGTAATTTCCTCCAACGATGATTTCAGCGTCAGCATCTTTTTTAGCTTGGTCAATATAACTTGCTAATTTGTCAAAAGAACCTTCGTGTATAACTGCTGTAATGAAATTTCCGAAATCTTCTGGAGAACCCATTTTCATAGATTTTACATCAGCAATTAATTGCGCTTTTACAGCTGGCCATAAACTTTGTGGAATATAAGCTCTAGAAGCGGCAGAACATTTTTGTCCTTGGAATTCAAAAGCTCCACGAGTAATTCCTGTAGCTACTTGTTTTACGTTTGCACTTGGATGCGCAATGATAAAATCTTTACCTCCAGTTTCACCAACAATTCTTGGGTAAGTTTTGTAATTGTGAATGTTTGCACCAATTTTAGCCCAAATATCTTTAAATACGTGAGTTGATCCTGTAAAGTGAATACCAGCAAAATCACGGCTCGCTAAAACTGTATCAGTAATCATTAAAGCATCTCCAAAAACTACGTTGATTACACCATCTGGAACTCCAGCTTCTTTGAATACATCAATGATAATTTTTGCAGAAAATACTTGGCTATCACTTGGTTTCCAAACTACAACGTTACCCATCATTGCTGCACTTGCAGGAAGGTTAGCAGCGATAGCAGTAAAGTTAAATGGAGTAATTGCATAAACAAAACCTTCTAATGGTCTGTATTCTACACGGTTCCAAACAGTAGAATCTGATTTTGGCTGATCGTTGTAGATTTGAGTCATAAACTCAACATTGTAACGTAAAAAGTCGATTAATTCGCAAGAAGAATCGATTTCTGCTTGGTGAATATTTTTAGATTGACCAATCATTGTTGCAGCGTTGATACGCGCTCTGTATGGTCCTGCGATAAGTTCAGCAGCTTTTAAGAAAATAGCAGCACGTTGTTCCCATGCCATGTTTGCCCATGCTTTTCTTGCTTCAAGTGCATTCGCAATCGCTTTTTCAATATGTTGTTTTTCAGCTAAATGATATTTTCCAACAACGTGTTTGTGATCGTGTGGAGCTGTAATGTTTCTTGTATTTCCAGTTTTGATTTCTTCACTTCCAATATATAAAGGAACGTCAATTTGAGAGTTCCACATTGTAGTGTAAGCTGCCTGAACTGCGGCTTTTTCTGGTGAGTTCGGTGCATAGCTTTTAACTGGCTCGTTTACCGCTTTTGGTACATGAAAGAATCCTTTTAACATGGGATAAATTATTTTAAAATTACGATTTTGTTCAATTTTTTACAAAAGTACAAATGATAATTTGAATTTATCACAATACAATATTAAAAAGTTGTATTTTGATAAACGGATGATTCAGGTTGCAGAATAATTAACATTTTAATTGTATAAAATCGAAATGATTTAAACAAAAATTAAATGTTTTCTTGAGTTTTATGAAATGAAAAAAAGATTGCTTAAACTATAAATTAGTTCAATGCAAAAGGAGCACACATTCTAAAAGTAGGAACAATTACTTTGAATGTTTTTGTCGTAGTAAAATTGATCATATTAAAATGACCTTTCATAGCGCCGTAAGGTGATGATAATAAGCAGCCAGAACTATAAGTATGATTTTCGCCTGGTTTTAGAACTGGTTTTTTACCAATTACGCCTTCGCCATCCACAATGTCTAAGTCGTTTAGCGAATCAAAAATTTCCCAGTGACGAGAAGTCAATTGAACAGAATCTTTGCTGTGGTTTTCAATTGTAACTACATAACTAAAAGCAAAATGAATCTTGTAGTTTTTGAAGTAAGTTCCTTCAAAACTAGTTAAAACTGATATTTTTATGCCTCTTGTAATTTGAGAAACCATACTAAAGTAGTATATATGTGTACGTTATAGTTGCAAATCTACGAAAAAAAATGATTGAAGTGAAAACGTTAACATTGTTTTAATTTACGATGTTTATTGAGTTTCCGTTTCCTTTTCCAATGACTCTTTGATAACGATCTGAAGTTTCTTTGTAATACACTAAGATGGTGTATTCATTTTCAGTCTGATAAAAATTTCCATCAACAGCATTTTCGTAATCGATATTTCCTTTTTTATCAACGGTTCTGTATTGATAATTGGTAAAACCTTGTTTGATCATGACAGCTTTTTCAAAGATTGCCTTGTCAGGATTATAATCCATTTTATATTCTGGTGAAAGGCTGTAATTATTAAACATTCCAGCAATATAGATGTCTTTGTTCAATTGAAAAGCTGGCGCCGATAACGTGAAATAAACCCAAGCATAATCAGCTTCGATTTCTTGTTTGAATCCGTTGATGTTTTTCACTACAAAATTTCCATTTACATCTTCATAAAGTGTGTAAATTTGGTTGCCTCTTGCGTGATTGGTGTACAAATAAGAACTGTAAACGTCATTGTTGGAACCCATTTTGGCGACATTATTGCTAGCCGCGCGAATGTCTTTGTTTTCAAAACACAAAAATTCATTACCTCCCCAAAATTGGGTTTCTTTATCGTATTTATACACCATTTGATTTCCTATGGTATATTGTGGAGGAACATTTTTGATGCTGGTTTTAAAATCACCATTTTGCAATAAAAGCACTTTTACGTTCTGCAAAGGGGTTTGAAAAGTAATGTCATTTGACAAAATAGTAAATTCAAGATTTTGCTTAAAATCAATATTGCTGAGGTTTCGGGTGCGTTTTACCAAACATGCAACTGTCGAATGATTTTCGTAAAGAACAAATTTTCTGGAGAAAACAACTTCCTTATCTTCATTTAGGATTTTCAACATATAATTACCCGAAATTCTAAGCTGTGTTGTGAATTGATTTGGAAAAGTCAATGTGTAATGCGTGTAACCTTGAAGCGTGTTGAATGAATTAGAAAAATCAGTAATTCTTTGATTATCAAAACCGCGAATGTATTCCGTTTTCGGAATATCTGACGGAATCCAATTGTAATCACAATGAACCAATTCAAAATAATAATTCGCTTCGTTGCCAAATAAATCATCAAATTGAAAGGAAAATACAGAGCCCAATTCAAAAATAGGAACCACATTTGAATCATTTTGAACGAATGATGCGGTCTTGATATTATATGGAGGATCTACTTCGTTTTGTACTTCTTGGGCTTTCGCCGAAGTAAAAATAAAAAGCAAAAGAAAGCTTATAGATAAAAATTTTGGCATTTGATAGATTGTAAGATTTGTAAATATAACAATTTTATACAACGAAAAATATGCCAATCTATTGGATTTAACAATTTACGAACCCAAAATGTATTCTAAATTTCCTTCAATTTCATCATTGATGTAGCTTTCCTCTAAGAGAGAATCCGATAACAGTTTTTTGTTTTCCTGAAGTTTGATGATTTTTTCCTCAACTGTATTTTTCGAAATAAAACGAATCACGTTTACTTTATTCATTTGTCCAATTCTGTGTGCTCGCCCAATACCTTGTTTTTCAGCAAAAGGATTCCACCAAGGATCTAAAAACAAAACATAAGAAGCTTTGGTGATATTTAATCCAACGCCTCCTGCTTTAAGCGAAATAAAAAACAATAGTGGATTTTCTTTTTCCTGAAAACGTTTTACTTCTTGTTCTCGTTTGCTGGCTGGAGTTTCTCCAGTAATTTCACAGAATTCAATTTTGTTTTCTTTACACCAATCAGTATAGAAATTCAAATTCGTAACAAATGAACTAAAAATGATTACTTTTTGTTTTGCTTTGACTAAATTTTCAAGATAATTGGTAACAGCAATAAATTTCCCAGAATCAATTTCCGATTCCTGATCAACCATTTTTGGATGATTGCTCAGTTGACGTAATTTCATTAAGGTGTTGATTATGCTGATTTTGTCAGGAGATCCGTCCGTTTTAAGCAAGAAATTACGAGCTTTAGATTTTTCTTTTTCGTATAATTTTTCCTGTTCAGGATCCATATCGCAATAGTAAATTTGCTCAGTCAATTCTGGTAAATCTTTTAAAACCTGTTCTTTGGTTCTTCGTAAAATATAAGGAGCGATAAGGTTTTTTAATTCACTTAAAACTTCTTCATTTTGTTTTTTCTCAATCGGATTTTTGAAGTTTTCCATAAAGAAGGCATAGCTTCCCAAAATATCCGGATTGATAAACTGCATTTGCGACCATAAATCGTCAAGCGAATTCTCAATCGGTGTACCACTCAAGGCAATTTTATGTCCCGTGCTGATTTTATTTATGGCTTTAAAAATCTTAGAGTTTTTGTTTTTGATATATTGACTTTCGTCCAAAATCAAATAACGGAAATCGTATTTTTCTAAAATAGAAATATCTCGGTGAATGATGCTGTAACTTGTAAAAATCAAATCAGTCGAATTGATTCTACTTGCTAAAATTTTACGGTCATTGCCGATATATTGCATTTTCGAAAAGTGCGGCGTGAATTTTCCGGCTTCATTAAACCAGTTAAAAACCAATGAAGAAGGCAAAACAATCAAAGCTTTTAAAGGCTCTCTTTCGACAGTTGTTTCGTTTGAGAATAAGTCAAAATTGGTTGTTTTGGTTGTAAAACCTAATTGTTCTTGTACAGAAACCAAAACAGACAACGTCTGTAAAGTTTTCCCAAGTCCCATATCATCGGCCAGACATGCACCCATATTAGAATTAAAATGCCCCAAAAGCCATTTTACACCATCAATTTGATAAGGTCTTAAAGTAGCTTTTATTAAATCTGAAGCCGTAAATTCAGCTTGGTGAATTTCTTCTAAATCATTGTCAATTTCTGAAATTCCATCTAAAGCCGTGAAATTGCTTTTACGTAAAAGTATTGCGCCGTTTTCTGTTTTGGCTAATTTTGCCAAAGAACCATATTTGCTGAACCATTCTAACGGAATCAAAAAATAGTTTCCGTCAGGCAATTGGAAAAGTCTTTCTTTGCTTTTTATATTCGGAATGATTTCACTGAAATTGATTTTGTAATTGCCAATTGTAATCATGATTTTAATGTCAAACCAATCGGCTTTTGTTTCTTTTGCAATTGAAATCGTATTGCTTTCTGTAATGATTTCTTTGCTTTCTAGTTTTAGATTTTGAATTGTAAAACCTAAATTTTCTAGTTTTTCTTTATTTTCAATGATCAATTGGATATTGATATAAGGATCCGAAGTTTCGGCTTCAGAATTTAATCCAAATAATTCGTTTTTAATTTTTTCTAAACCAATTTCGAGTAGTTTTTCGGCATATAAATTTTCATCCGCACTTCGTTTAAACTGAATTATTCGAGGCTCATTAGCTACACTGAAATCAACATATGAATGTGTTTTTTTGGTTTTGCTCCCATCAAATGTGTACCCATTGTAGTCAAAATACAAATTGAGATAATAGCAGTTTTTAAAGAAATCAAAAACGGGTTGAATCGTGCAGGATATAATTTGGTCACGAAGTTCAATTTCAAAACCATTGGCTTCGATATCAATTTTTTTGGCTATTTCGGGAATGAAATTCTTAAAATAATCATCAACTAATTTTGATGGAATTTCGATTGATTTTTTCTTTAAAAAAGGGGTCAGTTTTTTGCCATTCAATTCTTTTAGTTGTCCTAGTTTTTTATTGACAATTAGCCAGCCTGGCTCATCAGAAAGAATATCTACTTTATTGTCCATCGGCAAAAATGTAGTTTCATTTTCTTTTAAAGAAAGTGTATAAGTGATGCCTTCTGAATGTTTGTCGAATTGAATTTGAGGCTCAAAATCCAGCGGATCAATGTTGACTCTGGAACGGTAGAAATCTTTCTCCGGTCCTAAGTCAATAGATAGGGGATATTGTTCCTGTACAATTAAGCTGTAAAACGGACTTAAATTAATTTTTAAGTGCTGGCGAATAGCAAAATCAATTTTGGAGTCTTTCTGCAAATCGGCAATTGTTTTAGCTGATTTTACTTTTGCACTGAATTTTTTAAATACAAATTCAGGTTTTAAAGATTCGCAGATGTTGAGGATTCTTTTGGAATTGGAATCTAAATTTTCGAAATCAATTCCGAAACTTTCAATTATTGTTTTTGTTGCTTTTTTGTCTAGATATTTGATTTCGCTAGTATTTTCAACGATATATGCTGTTGGGATATAGGCATTCAGATTTTTTTCAAAACTGATGTCAAAACAGAACTGAAATGGTTTTGTAGGTTCCAAAATTTGTGGTTTAGTTGGCTTATAGTTTGGTTAGTTCTAAAATTTAAAAAGTTTTCAAAATAGGGCTATTCTGAAAACTTTCTAAATGAACTTATATCACTTATATGGTGAAAAAAATTAGTTTTCCTGTTTAAAGCAAAGCGGAATAATTTCGCCTTTTGCCAAACAGTATTTTTCAACTAATTCTGGTGCAATTTTGTTAGTGTAATCTTCTTCAATTACAATAAAACCAATACTTCTTAATTTATCGAAATAATCGCGTCCGTAAACACGAACGTGGTCGTATTGTCCGAAGATTTTAGCACGTTCTTTTTGGTCTGTAATCGAGTCATCTGCAAAAGTAACTTCGCGAGATAAATCCTGTGGAATCTGCAAAATCGCCATCCCGCCTGGTTTTAAAACACGGTATAATTCCAGCATCGCTTTAGTGTCGTCCGGAATGTGCTCTAAAACGTGATTGCACAAAATAACGTCATATTCGTTGTCTTTGAAAGGGAGATTACAGATGTCAGCTTTTACATCTGCCAAAGGCGAAAGCAAATCGGTTGTCGTGTAATCTAAGTTTTTTTGCTTGCGGAATCTTTTGTAAAAAGCTTGTTCCGGAGCAAAATGCAATACTTTTTTTGGTGCTGTAAAAAAATCAGTCTGATCGTTTAAATACAGCCAAAGTAAGCGGTGTCTTTCTAAAGAAAGCGTGCTTGGTGAAAGCACATTATTACGTTGTTTTCCGTATCCATAAGGCAGAAAAGATCTAAAACTTTTTCCGTCGATAGGATCAGTATATTTACTTCCTCTTAAAGATAAAGCTAAAATTGGTCGCGCTACATAACTCAAGCGAATTAATAATGGGCGCGGGATTGTATTAAGGACTAATTTAAATAGTTTTTTCACAGTTAAATAAATTTGAACACGAATTTCGCAAATTGACACGGATTAACGTTGTGCTGAAATTTCACGAACTTTTGATTTGGGTTAAAGTATTATTCTTTTGTATTTAAGGCTGTCTTCTCCAAAATTGACTAATAAACCAAGTTTGTTTTTTGACGCAGCTAAATAATTTAATGTCTGCTTAATTTCACTTGTTGTTAATGTTGCAATTGCTTTGAGTTCTAAAATGATTTCATCGAAAACAACAAAATCTGCAAAATAATAACTCGGTAATATAATCTCTTTGTAAACGATATTATATTTTAATTCTCGATTATACGGAATGTCATTTCTTTGAAATTCATATTCTAAAGCATCTCCATAAACCTTTTCGCTATGTCCTTTTCCTAATATTTTATGGACCTCCATACAAATCCCAATAATTTTATAGGATTCTTCTCTTAAATACAATTCACTCATTATTTTTATTTCGTTTTAGTGCAATTTTTATCAGAACACTAATCCGTGATAATTCGTGAAATTAGTGTTATAAAATAAGTGGTATTTGTCTGAATTCATCTTCTTCGTTGCTTTCGATTCCTAAAGCTTTGTAGATGTATTGAAAAGTCGATAATAATTCTGGTTTTCCATCAACTAAGGCAACGTCATGTTCAAAATGTGCACTAGGTTTTCCGTCAGCCGTTGTAATTGTCCAGCCGTCTTTGTGTTGTTTGATGTTTCTTGTTCCCATGTTAATCATTGGCTCGATAGCGACAACCATTCCTTCAACGAAAAGTTTTCCACGTCCTCGTTTTCCGTAGTTTGGCATTTCTGGTTCTTCATGCATTTTTTGTCCAACACCATGCCCAACTAATTCACGAACTACTCCGTAACCGTGAGCTTCAGTATATTTTTGGATCGCATTTCCAACATCTTCAACGCGATTTCCAGCTTTAAATTCTCTGATTCCAACGTAAAGAGATTCTTTTGTTACCTGAAGCAGTTTTTTTACTTCGGGAGCAACCTCTCCAATTTCGAAACTGTACGCGTGATCGCCGTGGAAACCATTTTTAAAAGCGCCACAGTCAACCGAAATTACGTCACCACTTTTAAGAGGAACATTATTAGGAATACCGTGAACAACCTGAGAATTTGGACTCATGCAAAGTGAATTCGGGAAATCGTACAATCCAAGGAAACTTGGAACTGCGCCGTGATCACGAATAAATTCTTCTGCTAATTTGTCAAGATATAATGTAGTAACTCCTTCTTTAATTTCAGAAGCAATCATTCCTAATGTTTTAGATACGATTAAAGCGCTTTCACGCATTAATTCAATTTCCTCTCTAGTTTTTTGGATAATCATATTTTTTCCATTTTTCAGTTCGCAAAAGTACAATTTTTATCTCATTTTTTGAGTAATTTTTTTCGCCACGAATTCGCGAATTTATGTAAATCTAAATTGGTGAAATTCAATTTTGCCAAATTTAGATTTTAGAGATAAAAAGAAAGTTCCTGAATTCGTGACTAATAATGCAAGCGCTTTTAAGAAAAAAGCCATAAATTAGTAGTAGAAACACATATAATCATGGAAACTATTACAGATAAAGATATAGCCAAAGTAAAAGCGCTGAAGAAAATGAAGAGAAATGCTTTGGGACTTTTGGGGATTGCAGTGTTGTTGTTTTTAGTTGCGATTTATTTTAAAATTCCAATGTTGCAGGCTTTTAGCGAAGCCGCGATGGTAGGAGGAATTGCCGATTGGTTTGCGGTTGTGGCTTTGTTTCGTCACCCAATGGGAATTCCGATTTGGCATACAGCAATTATTCCCACCAAGAAAAATGAAATAGGAGAGAATCTTGGGAATTTTGTTTCTGAGGAATTTCTTGATCGTGAAAAATTAGAAATTAAATTAGATGAATTCAATTTTGCAACCAAAGCTTCAGAATGGCTTTCGCACGAGGAAAATGCCAATAATATTGCCAATGCAGTTGCAGTGAGTGTTATCCCGGGAATTCTAAGAACTATTAAAGATGAAGATGTAAAGCAATTTATTCAAGTTCAGTTTAAAGAAAAAATAGAAGGAATAAATTTTGGAGAATGGGTGGCATTGGCATTAGAGCCTTTTCAAAAAGGAAATTTAAAAAATCAAATGCTTACGAATCTTCTTGAAGTGATGAGCAGCGAATTGACTAACAATAAGGATTTAATTCGACAGAAGGTAAAAGCTTCAACTCCGTTTTTAAGTTTCGGATTAGCGGATAAAAGCATCACTGAAGGTGTTTTTAATGGTCTGCAAGATTTTTTAAATGAAGCAAAAAAGCCAGAAAGTGCAGTGCGTTTAAAAATTGACGAGTATATTTTTAACTTTTTGGAAAAAGTCAAAAATTCTGAAGAAATGCGAGTTAAAATCAATGATATGATTTTGGGTTTTGTTGGAAAAAAAGAAGTTCAGGATTACATCAACGGAATTTGGGATGAAATCAAACTTTCTATTACAAACGATTTAAGTCGAGGCGACGATTCGTCAATAAAAAATAACATCGCAGATTTGATTCAAACTTTTGGAAACGGAATTAAGGAAGATGCTGTAATGATCGATAAAATAAACGGATTTATCAAGAATGATTTATTGTCAATGCTTTTGAACAATAAAAAAGTAATTGGAGATTTGATTTCATCAACCGTAAAAAGTTGGGATGGAAAAGAAGTTTCAGAAAAACTGGAATTAGAAATCGGAAAAGACCTTCAATATATTAGAATCAACGGAACTTTGGTTGGTGGATTTATTGGTCTTGTTATTTATGGGGTGGAGCAGATTTATCATTATTTTATAATGTGATATACGCAATTTTTGTCATTTCGACTGAAAGGAGAAATCACACTAGAAATTCCATAAAGTATGTCGTCAATCTTTGTCGAGTTCCGTGTGTGATTTCTCCTTTCAGTCGAAATGACAAAAAACAAAAAGAGGCTAATTTTTTAATTAGCCTCTTTTTTATAATGAAAAATGATTTCTATAATAATGAATGACAAGTCATTGCATTTGGCTGAGCCACTCCCATCAATTCTAAAATTGTTGGAGCGATGTCACCTAAAACACCATTTTGGATATTTTTCAATTCTTTGTCCACTAAAATAATCGGCACTGGGTTTGTTGTGTGAGCCGTATTTGGAGTTCCATCAGGATTAATCATGGTTTCGCAATTTCCGTGATCCGCAATGACGATTGTAGTGTAATCATTTGCAAGAGCGGCGTCGATAACTTTTTTCGCGCAAGCGTCAACAGCTTCACAAGCTTTAATAGCTGCTTCCATAATTCCCGTATGACCCACCATGTCTCCGTTTGCAAAGTTTAAACAAACGAAATCAACTTCACCTTTGTTCAATTCAGGAACAAGCGCATCTGCCAATTCGTAGGCGCTCATTTCTGGCTGTAAATCGTAAGTCGCAACTTTTGGAGAGTTTCTTAAAATTCTAGATTCACCTTCAAAAGGAGTTTCTCTACCTCCAGAGAAGAAGAAAGTTACGTGAGGATATTTCTCAGTTTCAGCAATTCTGATTTGTTTTTTGCCAGCTTTTTCTAAAACCTCGCCAAGCGTTTCTGTAATATTATCTTTATTGTAAACCACTTTTACGTTTTGATAGGTTTCATCGTAGTTTGTCAATGTTACATAATAAAGGTTTAGTTTGTGCATGTTTTGCTCGTGGAAATCTTGTTGCGAAAGTGCTTCAGTAAGTTCACGGCCTCTATCTGTTCTAAAGTTAAAGAAGATTACAACATCATCTTCAACAATTGTAGCAAGAGGTTTTTCGTTTTCATCAACAATAACTACAGGCTCAATAAATTCATCTGTTACGTCTTTTGCGTAGCTGTCAAGAATACTTGCAACAGCATTTTTAGAAGGTGTTCCAACTCCGTTTACTACAAGATCGTAAGCTAATTTTACACGTTCCCAACGTTTGTCACGGTCCATTGCGTAGTAGCGTCCAACGATAGAAGCAATTTTAACTGGAGTATTTTTAATGTGATCTTCAAGATCTTGAATGTATTTTGCTCCAGATTTAGGGTCAACATCACGTCCATCTGTAAAAGCGTGAACGTAAACTTTGTCTAAACCATATTCTTGAGAAGCATCAATTAATCCACGCAAGTGTGAAGTATGTGAATGCACACCTCCATCAGAAACTAATCCTAAAAAGTGTACTTTTTTATTGTTTTCTTTAGCATATGTAAATGCGTCAACTAAAACTTGCTCTTTTGCAAGAGTTTTGTTCGCTACAGCTAAATTAATTTTGGCTAAATCTTGGTAAACAATTCTTCCAGCTCCAAGGTTCATATGACCTACCTCGCTGTTTCCCATTTGACCTTCTGGTAAACCAACATTCAAACCGTCAGTTCTAAGTTGAGCACTTGGGTAATTTTTGTAAAGACTGTTTATAAAAGGAACATTTGCATTGTCTATTGCAGATACTTTAGGGTCAGGAGATTTTCCCCAACCGTCTAAAATCATAAGGATAACTTTCTTGTTCATTACTTTTTGTTTTCTACAAAGATAAGTCATTTCTAAACTTTGCAAGGGAACAGTGATACATTTATATTTAATAAAATGAAGCGTATCAAAAAATAATAATTTAATTGCAGAAGCCTTTGTTTTTTAAAATTAATTCACGCTAAGCTCTCTTTCTGAACTTATTTTTGACTGCATTGTAGTCAATAAAATATTTTACACTGATTGAAAAAGCATGTTTTAAAGCCTCATTATTCAACAAAGCGGTTACGTTGTCTTTATATTGTTTGTCTATAATACGCTCAAAATTATCAGCATTGTTGCGATATAATACCGAAACTTGACTTCCAGGAGCAAACCACCAAGAATAAGATAAATCGGCATTCCAGGAATAAAAACTTGAATTTTTGTTTTCATCATAATCAGGATAAGGTATTAGCGTGCCATTATCCTGAAGCTGCAAAATATCTTTGTTTTCCGCATAAGACCAATATTGTCTAACGGATAAATTTAGTGTCATTGTGCTGTTTAAAGCATATTTTCCGCCGAGTGTATTTGAGTATGTTACAACATTTCTATTGGCAAAAACAATAGTATTTGGAGTTGCATCATTATCATCTGCATCAACGCTATCAATATAGCCTTTGTTGTTGTTTTTTCTGAAAAAACTAAAATAATAGGTCAGCAATAATTTGTCGTTAAAACGATATCTTGGTCCAATGTCAATTCCATATGAAGTTCGGCCAGGCTCATCTAGAATCGCAATTGACGGATTTAAGTCGATTGCAAATTTGTGGTTGTAATTAGTAGAGATGCTTCCCCAGGCTTCAATTTTTCTTGGAATAATTACATATCTATTGTCTGCTCTTGGCTCATAATAATCGTGTGATTCCATCGGATAAACTGTAATTCCGCCACCATAATAGTTGTTTTTTACGGTTGTCAGGTTTACGTTTGCATTAATGCTGTTGTCTTGAATTAGCCCAGATTCTTTATTGAATTCAGCGTACATATTATAGTTGATTCTGAAACTGTTGAAAAGCTTTGTAGGATTTAAAATTCTATAATTTGCATTTCCATAAAAGTTGTAATAATTAGTATAAAAATTGATTCCGAGATCATTCGGGTCATAATCTTTGGTCACAAAATCAGAACCTATACTATAACGGTATTTTCCGCTCGTTTCAGCAAAACCAATAGTGGTAAAAACACCATTTTTGTCTTCTTCCATATTAATATGGCTGTATTTTGCATTTCCATATAAGCTGTAAGTGTTTGCTTTTGTGTTTAAATCCCAAGCCAGACCTGTTACATTGGCGTCTCTGTAATGGCCGTTTCTTGTCACATTGGTATTAATAAAGGTGACCGATGAATTTTTGCGAAAACGCTGATCTAGAACCAAGACATTGTAATTAGTCAATGGTTCAACAATTACACGACGTGTTTCGTTTGAGATCGTGTCTTTGATCGTTGCATATGTTTTCTCGGTAACGGCATTCAAAACCCCAATTCCCAATCCTTTTTTTGTTCTTCCAGAAACTTTTAAAGCATTGATTAAATTGACGTTTTGAACCGTTTCAATAACTTCTTCGTTGTCGTTTAGCTCCGGATCGATTGATGGGCTTCCGCCAATTCTACGCGAATAAAAAATATTACCTTTATTGAACAAGTCGGTTCCTTCTGTGAAAAAAGCACGATTTTCATTAAATTGCTGTTCAAACGGACTAAGATTCAAAATTCGGTCATCGTATTTTGTTTGCCCAAAATCCGGTACTAAAATAGCATCAAGTGTAAAAGCGTCGTTGATTCCGTATTTTATATCCATTCCGCCTTTCATTGTCCCATAGGTTTTTTGGCCGTCAGCTGCATTTAAATAATACGAAGCATAAGGCATAAAAAACAGTCGAGTAGGAGGTTTGATGTTTTCAATTCCAGCTAATTCTCCATTTTGCTGTGTAAATGTCCCAATTTTGGTGTCAATTAAATTCCATGTGTATTTTTTGCGTTCTCGCTTAACTTCCCTAAAAAAATTGATTCCCCAAGTTTGTTTGTTTTCGGCAGAAAAACGCAGAGCGGCATACGGAAGTTTTATTTCTACAATCCAGCCTTTGTCTGTAATTCTGGCTTTGCTTAACCAAACAGCGTCCCACGAATAATCTTCTCCAATAGCATCAGTCATAATACAATCGCCCTGGACATCTGCTGCCGAAACAAAAAATTCAAAGTTTTGCTGGCCGTCATTAAAACCATTTACAAAAACACCAAAAATATCAGCAGTTCCAAAATTGTCGCGTTGTGATATTTCTTTTAAAATCTTGTTTGGCTCGTCGTCATACATCATGGCGCCTATATAAATGGCGTCATTGTTATAAAGAACTTTAATTTCTGTTTTTTTTGCTTCGGTGATTGGTTTGCCATTATCCGGTTCGAACATGATAAAATTAGAGGCAATTGGAGCATTTGCCCAAGCTTCTTCATCTAATTTTCCGTCAATAGAAATTGATTCCGCAGTAGATTGAGCCTGAAGGGTTTTCTTTTGGCTGTAGCTGCAAAAAACGGATAAAAGAAGACTTAAGAAAACTAATTTTTTCATGGAATTTTAAAAGAAAATGGCTTTTCAAAATGATATTACTGCAGTAATAGACTCTGATTTGGTTTGATTGTTACACTTTTGAGCGTCAAAAATAATGTTTAATTGTGTTTTCTTTAAGAAAATGCCTAAAAACGTTTAGATTTTTTACACAAGTAAAAATCTTACAATAAAATCAGTTTTTGATCAAAAATGCAAATTTTTTACTGTTATTCTGTTAAAGTTTAGGCAAAAATGCACTGATTCAGCCTATTGAGTTTCGATCGCTATAATTTTTTTATATTTTTGCCCTACCCAAATTTAAATATTAACCTAAAGAAATTCAATGATTTACAAAATTTATCCCCTGTTTGTGTTTTTCCTGTTGTCTTTTGGTAAAGATTCAAAAAGCACTCCCGAAATTAAAACTGCAACAACAAAAAGCATTGCTAAAGTTGAAAAACTTACGGTAGATGCTAAGGTTGAAAGTGTGTACAGCAATTTAAATGCAAATCATTTTCAGTTGCCAGAACTAAAGACTTTTTCTGAAGCTTTGAAAGGGTTTTACCTTTTAAAAGAAAAAGGAGTAATTCAAAAAGATATTTTGACTTTGATCGATTTTAGTTTGTCATCAAACATGAAACGTCTTTGGGTAATTGACCTATCAACTAATACAATTTTATTTCAGTCATTAGTAGCGCACGGAAGAAATACGGGTGAAGAATTTGCTACTTCATTTTCAAACAATAATTCTTCTTATAAAAGCAGTTTGGGCTTTTATGCTACAGGCGAAATTTATCAAGGAAAACACGGAGCATCTTTACGTCTTGATGGCCTAGAAAAAGGGTTCAACAGCAATGCTCGTGAAAGAGGTGTTGTGATGCATGGTGCTGATTATGTGTCAGAATCATTTATAAGAGATCATAAAAGATTAGGCAGAAGCCAAGGTTGTCCTGCAATTCCTTTTGAATTGACAGACGAAATAATCGAAGCAATAAAAGGAAAATCGTGTTTGTATATTTATCATCCATCAAGAAGTTTCTCAATGGAAGAAAAGCTAATTTCTTAATTTAGCATACAAATCCAAATCTAGATTATAAATATCAGCTCTAAAAATGAGCTGATTTTTTTTGCTCCATGCTGTCCAATACCATTGATATAATGCATATTTTTTGGTGATTTTGATGCTTGTTGTTTTTTTGGAAGCAATTATGGTGTCAATTTTCGTTTTCGAAAAACGTATTGAATCGGCTAAAATATGTTCTGCCAATTCCAAAGGGTTTTCTATACGAACACATCCAGAACTTAAAGAACGGTTGTTTCGTCCAAAATAGTTGCGATGATTTGTGTCATGCAAATAAACACTATGATGATTAGGGAACAAAATTTTTACCAAACCTAATGAGTTGTTATAACCAGGACTTTGAATATATCTGTATTTGTGAGGTTTGTTTTCATTCCATGCATTTGGGGCAACTACATTTCCTGCAGTATCATATATAGTTATGTTTTTGTTGGCCAAATAATTTCGATTACGTTTCATAGCGGGCACAACATCTTCTTTTAAAATAGTTGGCGGAACAGTCCAAGTCGGGTTAAAGACCACCGTTCTTAACGTCGAAGTGATTATTGGAGTTTTTCTTTTGCTTGTGCCTACGACAATATTTCTGACTAAAGTTGTGTCTTGGTTTTCAACAACATTCAGGCTGTAATCTGGTATGTTGATAATGAAATAGTTTTCGGCAAAATCACTGGTAAACCATCTCCAGCGTTCTAAATTGGCAATGATTTGCTGTTTTCTTTTTTCTTTGGAATAATTTAAAGCGCTGATTGTTCCTTGGCCAATTACCCCATCAGCAGCTAGGCCATGTCGTTCCTGAAATCTTTTTATTGATTCAAATGTTTTGTTATCATAAGTTTTGGTAAAACTGCTGTCTTTTCCCGTCATGTCTCCCCAAAACAATAGCCTTTTTTTGATGTTGATTAGTGCAACATTGCTTTCGTTTAAACTTATTTTTTTTGTCAAAGAATCTGTAGTTATTTTTTCAATGTTTTCATCTGGAAATGTATTTATGATTTCAAGCGCTTTCAGCAGTTCTTTATAGGTCTCAGATTTTGGCTGAATGTTATCGACAATACTGTCTAATTTGTTTTTATTGAAAGCTTTAATAAGAACATCATTTATATCAAGAACTTTTTCTTCCAAATCCCAATCGGTGTAGATTGTTTTAGGATCTAGTTTTCCTTTGAAGAGATGGTTCAGGTATTTTTCAAAATTATAAGTAAGCAAAATGTCATAAGTTGCTAAGTCAGTATCGTTAAGCGAACCAATTCTTTTTTCGAATTTTTGCAATTGTGAAGCTTTGTAATCTTCTGGTTCTAAGCCAAGTTTGTCTGAATTTTGCAATTGTGACAAAACATAAGTTCTCTTCTTAAGATTCCCCCAAACAGTTTTATTTTCAGATGAAAGATAGAACTGTTTGAGAGTTTCACTTTTATACGCACCTATTATAGCGGTGTCAATTTCAACTTTTCTTTCATTAGTAAGTATGATTGCGGGGGTCTTTTTTTTGACAACAGGAATAATTTTTGGCTCTTCTTTTTTGCAACCAAAAAACATACATATCACTAAAAGAAAGTAAAGTTTTTTCATTTTATAATTTTTTATACATCAAGTAATGTTCGCCAACATCTTTAATGTCAAAAGGCTCTCCTACAGCCTTGTAATTCATTTTTTTGTAAAAGCCAACAGCGGCAGTTCGTGCGTTAAACCAAATTAAATCAACATTGTTTTCATTGCAATAATTTTCACAATGTTTTACAAGAGCTTCTCCAAATCCTTTTTTCTGATGTGTTTCTAAAACGGCCATTCCGCGAATTTGGGCTTGATTTTTTTCGGCAAATATAGAGTTGGTTTGCTGAAATAATGAAATTATTCCTGTTAAATTTTTATTTTCAAATAAACCAAAATGATGTGTTGTGTCTAAATCATCGCCTTCAAATATGCAACTTTCAATAGGTTTTCCTGCTCTTAAAACAGGTTGACGAACAGCATAAGTTTCTTTTGAGGGGATTTCTTTAATAATAGTCATGATTTTTTTTAATTTTTTTTAATTTATAACTTTTTAATTTTAAATGTGTTATAAATTATTGTTGTTTTTTATTGAATTTTTTTGCCTAAAAGCTTGTTTTGAACTTAACTTTCTTTCTATATTTGCACCACCAATGCGAAAGTAGCTCAGTTGGTAGAGCTCCAGCCTTCCAAGCTGGTTGTCGCGAGTTCGAGCCTCGTCTTTCGCTCTAAAATAAATAATTTTAGATTTTATTTTTTTAGAAATTAAAATTATTTATATTTGCAGCACAAATGCGAAAGTAGCTCAGTTGGTAGAGCTCCAGCCTTCCAAGCTGGTTGTCGCGAGTTCGAGCCTCGTCTTTCGCTCTTCAAAAGCCTCAAACATTGTTTGAGGCTTTTTTGTTTTTCTTTTTTTTAAACCATATAAGTTATATAAGTAAAGTAAGTTTTTGTTTTGAGCCTTTTTTAAATGGACTTATATAATTTATTTGGTGAAAAAATTATTTCAGATTGCTTAAGTCGCTTTCGGGTTCTAGCTCTTCTGGAGTTTGGTTTTGTTTAAAAAGCCTTGCTTGCAAATCTCCTTTCAAAGTAATTTTTTCGCCTTTTACTTCCAGCCAGCTTCCTTCTCTTAAACCTAAAACTGGGATTGAATTGAAAGCGTGAAATTCCTTAATTCTAGTTTCGCGTGTTTCGCCCATATGCTTAGATTGCAAATCTGGATCTAAATAATGCGGATTTAAATTGAATGGAATTAGTCCCAAAGTCTGAAAGCTTGGCGGATAAATGATAGGCATATCGTTTGTAGTTTGCATTGACAAACCGCAAATATTGCTTCCGGCGCTTGTTCCTAAATATGGCGTGCCGTTTTTTACAGTTTCGGCAAGAAGCTGCATAATGTCGTTTTTGTAAAGCTGTGTTACAAGTAAAAATGTGTTTCCGCCACCTGTGAATATACCGCTTGCATTTTTGATTGCATCTTTTGCATCTTCAAATTCATGAATTCCTTTTACTGAAATGTTGATAGTTGCAAAAGCCTGCGAAACTTTTTGCGTGTATTCGTCATGCGAAATGCCGCTCGGGCGCGCATACGGAATAAATAAAATGCTTTTACAATTTTTAAAATGAGATTGTAAAGTAGGTAATAAGTACTCTAAATAACTGCCTTCATGAAGTGTAGAGGTGCTTGCAATAATAATGCTTTTCATAATTTTTTAAAATCAGATTCTGTACGCTAAAGATATTAAAAACTCTCATTTTTGGGAAGATTGCCAAGCTTTAATTAACATATTTTTACCAAGTTCTTAATATTAAATTTTGAACACATTAAGATATTTTTACGGCTTTAAGAATAATTTTAATTTTTTGTCATTTTGATTAATAAAATTGCTTGTTTTTTGTTGGTGTTTTGTGGGCAGAATGCCATTTCGCAAGTTGAGGAACGAACGGTCATTAACGGGAAAATTGTTTCCAGTTGTGCTGATTTGGAGGGGGTTTATGTGGTTAATGCGCAAACTGAGGCAATGACTGTGACAGACAAGTCTGGTGGTTTTTCTATTTTGGCAAATGTTGGAGAAACTCTTGTTTTTTCATCGATACAATTCAAGGAAAAAAGGATTTTATTGACGGCTGATAATTTTTCAGATCTTAATTTTACAGTAAAATTGAGTATGGTCATGCATCAGCTTCAGGAAGTTGTGGTTAGAAATTATAGCGGAATTAATGCAGAATCATTAGGAATCGTTCCATACGGGCAAAAAACATATACCCAGGCAGAAAGAAGACTTCGTACTGCAACAGCCTTAGATGCGCAAGCAAATGGCGGAACAATGGCAGGAGGATCAATTTCTGCAGATCCATTGTTGAATTTTTTCTCAGGTAGAACGGCTATGCTTAAAAAAGAAGCCGAAGTGGAGAAAAAAGAAGTTTTTATGAAACTTTTGGAACGCATGTTTACTCTAGAGCATTTTGTGAATGTTTTGAAGATTCCTAGCGAATATGTGAAAGGTTTTGAGTATTATGCCGTCGAAAATGACAAGTTTACGGTGATTTTGAACTCAAAGAACAAAACTTCGACAGAATTTTTGTTGGCAGAATTGGCAACAAAATATAAAGAAATGATTGCCAGTGAAATCAAATAATACTTTACATATACTATTTTTTTTGTTTCTGATGCAGTTTGGCTTTGGTCAAAACTTGGTCAGAAAAGAGATGCTTGGGCAAATTTTTGAACAATCAACTTCTGTTGATGGTGTAAACATTGTCAATAATACAACGCAAGTTTCTACAATTTCAGATGCTAACGGAATGTTTTCTATTGCTGTAAAAGAAGGAGATGTGTTGGTTTTTTCATCTGTAAATTTGGATCCGCTAAAACATAGAATTACTGCTGAGGATTTGAACTTGGATAAAATTCAGATCAAAATGTCAGCGAAAGAAATTGAGTTGAAGGAGGTTGTTGTAAATGAAAATCCCTCTATTACAACTGAAAACCTCGGAATTGTCCCGCACGGACAAAAAACATACACGCCTGCTGAGAGAAAAGTTTATACGGCCACTTCAACTTCAATTGATAAATTATTGAATAAGATTTCAGGACGAACTGCAATGCTTAAGAAAGAAGTTGTTATAGAGAAAAAAGAAATGCTTTTTAGAAAATTAGAGTACCTTTTTGAAGAGAATTATTATACTGACCGATTGAAAATTCCTGTAGATGATATCAAAGGATTTCAATTATTTTGTGTGGATGATGCTCAATTTGCCGTATCTTTGAATACAAAGAACAAAACAATGAGTATGTTTTTAATCACAGATTTAGCCAGAAAGTATTTAATTATTCTAGAAAATGAAAAATAGTTTATCAGTATTCGTTGTTTGCTTGTTTTGTCAAATTGCATTAGGGCAAAATACAACCAGGATACCACTTCACGGACAAGTGGTGAATAAATCGTTAGCGATAGAAAGTGGTCATGTAATGAATATTAATGCAAATACCAGGACTTTTATAGGTGTTGGGGGATTGTTTGATATTCTGGCAAGGCCAAAAGACACTTTGGTGTTTACCGGAATGGCTTTTCAGTCAAAAAAAATTGTATTGACAGAAAAGGATTGTGCAGAAATTCTTTTTGTTGTGCCATTAGAACTGGTTAATAATCAATTAAAAGAAGTTGTTGTTCATAAGGAATTAAAAGTGAAAACTTTAGGGGTAGGTTCTCAGGCAATTGTGGATATGCAGTTTGAAGACGATAAGCAATCAACAGCAAAAAACAGTGCAATGTACTCTGATCAGACTATTAAATATGGTACTGATTTTGTTAGAATCTTTAAAGATGTTAAAAAGCTTTTGAGGAAAAAAGACGATGTGAAAGAAGAAGAGATATCTGATATTGCTTTTGTTGCTTATGTTAAAGATAATTTTCAGCCCGATTTTTTTACTAAAACCTTAGAATTAAAAGAAGATGAAATAGATCTGTTTTTAATGTATTGTTCGAATGATCCAGAGTCTAAGCGACATGTTAATCCAGATCAAAAATTTGAATTGATAGATTTTCTGATCAATAAGAATAAGGAATTTAAAAAATCGAATGTTACCGAAAAATGAAAAAAAGATTGATTTACCCCTTAATTGGGGTTTTATTTTTATTGCTCTCGGCATTTGCCTTTCATAAATTTTACATGGGCGTTTTCCAGGTAAATTATGCTGCCGAAAAAAAAATGATTCAAATTACATCTCGAATTTTTGTTGATGATTTGAATAACGGAATAGAGAAGAAATACCATAAAAAAACATTCATTGGTACTGAAAAGGAAACGCCGGAAGATGTTGAACTTTTGAAAAAGTATCTTGCTGAGAATTTTACTATGAAAGTTAACGGCCAGCCAAAAGTGATTACATTTTTGTCAAAAGAAGTAGAATCTGGAGATGTTTTGGTTTGTTACTCTAGAATAAAAGATATTGATAAATTCAAGACACTCGAAATTTCAAACACGATTTTAGTAGATTGGAATGCTGAACAGCAAAACATTACACATATTTCAGCGTTTGGCACAAAAAAGAGTGTGCTTTTTACAGAATCTTCAAGGAAAGAAGTGTTAAAGTATTAATGGATAGGTGAAATTATCATTTTAATTGTTATTTTCACACCCTGATAAAATTACCATTAAACTTTTATGAAAAAACTTTCGCTATTATTACTTTTTCCTGCGATGTTGGTTGCTCAAGAAAAAGCAAATACTCCACCAGTTCCAAGGCAACAAGGAAAGTATGACACAAACAAATTTAGCCAAATGTATGATTTGTTGGCTACTCCAAATATGTTTCGTACTGCATCTGGAGCTCCAGGACCAGCTTATTATCAACAACAAGCAGATTATAAAATTGATATCGAACTAGACGATAAAAATTCAAAAATTACAGGTTCTGAGGTTATTACTTATTCTAACAACTCACCAGACAGTTTGGAATATTTATGGATTCAGCTTGATCAAAATCAGGCAAAAGCAAACGGACAGACTTCTTTAGCAGAAGGCGAAAAATTGAGCCAGGTTTTGCCACTTGAAGGATTTGCGAATAAATACCTTAAAAAAGATCTTGAGCGCGGTTTTAATATCGAACAAGTAAAAGATGCAAAAGGAAACCCAATGTCATATACCATCAATGAAACAATGATGCGTATTAACTTGGCTACACCTTTAAAGCCAGGTGAAAAAATTTCTTTAGCTATTAAATGGTGGTACAACATCAATAATTATAGAAAAGAAGGTGGACGTTCTGGTTATGAATTATTTGAAAAAGACGGAAACAAATTATATGTAATCGCGCAGTTCTACCCAAGAATGGCAGTTTACAATGATGTTGAAGGATGGCAAAACATGCAGTTTTGGGGAAGCGGAGAGTTCGCTCTTCCTTTTGGAAACTTCGACGTAAATATTACAGTTCCTGCTGATCACGTAATTGATGCCACAGGAGAATTAATGAACAGAAGCGAAGTTTTCACTGCTGAACAAGTGAAACGTTATGAGCAGGCTCAAAAATCATTTGATAAGCCTGTTGTGATTGTAACGCAAGCTGAAGCTGAAGCGGCTGAAAAAGGTTTTTCTGAAAAGAAAAAAACATGGAAATTCAGTGCAAAAAATGTTCGTGATTTCGGAATTGCATCTTCAAGAAAGTTCATTTATGATGCCATGGCTGTTAAGTTAGGCGGAAAAGTGGTTATGGCAGAGTCTGTTTATCCAAAAGAAGCAAACCCGCTTTGGGGAGAAACATCTACAATGGTTGTAGCACACACTTTAAAAAGCTATTCATCTCATACTTTTGATTATCCTTATCCAAAAGCAGTTTCTGTTTCGGCAGAAGATCAAGGTATGGAGTACCCAATGATTTGCTGGAATTTTGGTCGTCCTGACGAAAATGGAGTCACAAGCAAAGAAGTTAAAAATGGAATGATTGGTGTTGTTATCCATGAAGTTGGACACACTTTCTTCCCTATGATTGTAAACTCTGATGAGCGTCAATGGACTTGGATGGATGAAGGTTTGAATTCATTCTTAGAATATTTAGCAGAGCAAGAATTAGATCCAACATTCCCATCAAGACGTGGGCCAGCTAAAAATATTGTTCCTTACATGAGTGGTGATCAAAAGTTTTTAGAGCCAATTATGTCAAACTCTGAAACAATTGCTCAATTTGGTAATAATGCTTACGGAAAACCAGCTACAGGTCTTAATATTTTGAGAGAAGTAGTTATGGGAAGAGAATTATTTGATTATGCTTTCAGAACATACGCAAACAGATGGAAATTCAAACATCCAACTCCAGAGGATTTCTTCAGAACTATGGAAGATGCTTCGGCTGTTGATTTAGATTGGTTTTTCAGAGGATGGTTTTACTCAACTGATTTTGTAGATATCGGAATTAAAGAAGTGAAGCAATATTATGTTTCTGAAACTCCGACTGCAGATTTAAAAGATGTTAAAGTTAGAAAAGGACGTTTTGGTTTAGATAAAGGACCATTCGTATATTTAGTTGCTGGAGATAACGCTGAAGTTAGCGCATCAAGCAAAAAAGCTTTAAAAGTTGACGACGTAAAATTGTTATCTGATTATGTAAATCAAACTTTTACAGCGGAAGAAAAAGCAGGTTTAAAATCTCCTAAATATTTCTACGAAGTAGAATTCAATAAGCCAGGAGGAATGATTATGCCAATCTTAGTAGAGATTACGTACGAAGATGGTTCAAAAGATAATTATCAGTACCCAGCACAAATCTGGAGAAAGAATAACGATACTGCTAAAAAAGTTTATGCAACTTCAAAAGCAATCAAAAGTATTCAGATTGACCCAAAATTAATGACTGCTGATATTGATGTAACCAACAATGCTTGGCCAAAAACAGAAGAAAAATCAAAATTTGATTAAGAATAAACTAAAAAAGACTCTGAAAAGAGTCTTTTTTTTTTAAGTAAATTTTAAAACTCTACGCAGCAAAATTTAATATCTTTGTGACCACACAAAATTAAAAAGATATGTTCGGTATAGGAGGAGGAGAATTAGTTTTCATACTGTTTATAGTATTAATGCTTTTTGGCTCAGATAAAGTGCCAGAAATTGCTCGTACAATGGGTAAAGCTATGGCGCAATTAAAAAACGCTACCAATGATATTAAAAGCGAGATTCAAAAAGGAGCTGAAGCAAACGGACTTGATACAAAATCACTTAACAGTATAACAGGCAATATCAACGCTCAAATCAATGAAGCAAAATCAAATATTTTAGGAGATTCAGGAAATCTTTTAGGGGATACAGCTACAGAAATTGATAAAGTAAAAGAAGATATTGATTCGCTTTCAGGACCTATAAAACGACAAATGTAATATGCTTGAAAAAATACAAGAATTAGATACAAATCTCTTTGTGTATCTGAATGGTTTGGGTTCTGAAACATACGATAAACTTTGGCTGATTATTACACAGCAGTTGTATTGGACACCACTTTTCTTATTAATGTTTTATCTTATTTATAAAAAAATAGGAGGGAAACAAACCTTGTATTTACTGCTTTTTATAGCAGTTTTGATTGCTTTTACAGATCAGACTTGTAATTTATTCAAACATACTTTTGCGCGCTTGCGTCCGTGTAATAACCCCGAATTAAAATCGATTATTCGTATTGTTCAGGTTAGAACATCTTATAGTTTTTTCTCTGGGCATGCAGCAAATACAATGGCGGTTGCAACTTTTTTATTCTTAGTTTTAAAAAGCCGTTTCAAGTATTTGGGATTTATCTTTTTATGGCCATTAATTTTTGCTTACAGCCGAATTTATTTAGGATTGCATTATCCAGGTGATATTTTGGCTGGGTATTTCTTTGGAGCTCTTTTTGGATCGCTAATTTATTTGGTTTACCGAAAATTGAAACCACAATATTTTCCAGGATAAAAAAGATTCTAAGTTTCTAAGCTACTAAGATGGTAAGAATTTAATAAATTATAAAAAAACCTTCAGCTTTAGCTGGAGGTTTTTTTATAGACCAAAGCCTTTTGTAAAAGAAAAAAAAATCAGAATCTTAGTGTCTTAAAAAGGAATTAATTTAGAATCGTTTTTTCGCTCCATTCAAGTCCTGAAGGAAGTTGTTGTTTGCTGAATTCAATATGAATAACCCTTCTTCTTTCGTTATTTGTGGTTTTGTTTGAAGCATGAAAAAGTAAGGGTTTCATAATCATAATGCCGCCTTTTTCAACTTCGCATATAGTCTCGGTTTCTTTTTCAAAATCTAAATTTTCGATTCTCAAAATTCCTTTTGAATGCGAATTATTTATGACTTTTAAAGCGCCATTATCTTTTGTTGTCTTGTCTATATGAATTCTGATAGTGAAATTATCCTCTAAAATTTCTTTTGGAGGCTGAACGGCAAATTGATTTTGTTTTACGGTCCAGTTTTCAAAATTTTCGACTTCAATTTTTTTATCCACAGAAATAGTCAAATCTTGATGATAAGCCACAAACCAATTTGATTTTTCTGGCTTATCGAAATAAATAGATTTTGTTATAAAATATCCTTTTCCAAAGTTTGTTTCGATAATGTTCTGTAAATTCTGATTGAAGATAAAAGGTAATGTTTCAGGAATTTCTTTGTGAAATTGTCTGATTGCAAATAAATCTTGAGATTTCCTAAAAGTGGTATTTTTTGGATTATTTGCAGTTTTGTTTTCAATCGACGAAACCAACTTTTCGATTTCATTTTCTGTATAAACATTGTTTATAATAGAGAAACCTTCATTTTCGATCTGGTTTGAATAATTCATTTAAATGCATTTAAAAATAAAAAGCTTAGAATCTTAGTAGCTTAGTGCCTTAGAAACTTTTTCAGAGTACTCTTGAAACCGTCAATCCATCACGAATTGGCAATAAAACCGTTTCAACTCTAGGATCATCTTTCAAAAGTTGGTTATATTCTAAAAGAACTTTTGTGCTTACATCATTTGGATGAACGGGTTCCAAAATCTTTCCACTCCACAAAACATTGTCGGATAAAATAATGCCACCTTTATTCATTTTAGGAACAATCATTTCCCAATAATTCAGGTAATTTTCTTTATCGGCATCAATAAAAACGAGATCAAATTTTACATCAAGAGTTGGGATAATATCGATAGCTTCACCTAAATGCTGAAAAATTTGATTTCCCCAAGGTGAGGCATCAAAATATTTTCTCTGAAAATCAACTAGTTCTTCTTTAATGTCAATAGTATGCAATTGCCCATTTTCCTGCATTCCTTCGCACAAGCATAAAGCAGCATAACCAGTATAAGTTCCAATTTCAAGAATGTTTACTGGACGAATCAATTTAGAAAGCATGCTCAAAACACGTCCCTGAAAATGGCCACTCAACATTCTCGGCAAAAGAATTTTTTGATACGTTTCTTTGTTGAGTTTGGCTAATAAAGCTGGTTCGTTTTCAGAATGCTGTTCGATGTAATCTTCAAGTTCTTGTGAAATAAAATGCATTTTGTTGAGTCTTATAATTTGAAGCAAAAATACAAAAATATAAGCTCAATTTTGGAGCATAAAAAAACCATTCGTTTTAGGCGAATGGCTTCTAATTGATTTTTAAATGAAATTATTTTTTCAAAGCTTCATTTACTTCTTTTGCTGTTTTTACAGTTCCGTCTTTTGCTGCTTTTGCTGCATTTTCAACTTTTTGAGCTCCTTTTTTAGTCGCGTCTTTTACGTCATCTGCAGCTTTTTTAGTTGCATCTTTTACATCGTCAGCAGCCTTTTTAGTAGCATCCTTAACATCCTGAGCGGCACTTTCAGTTTTGCTTACTGCGCTGTCTTTTACTTCTTCAATATCTGAAGTTAATGAATCAACTTTGTTTCCAAGTGTTAATTCGTCATCTGCAGGTTTTGGTTCTTTTTTATCGCCACATGATTGTACGGCGAAAGCTAATAAAGCAACAAAAGCTAAGCTTAAAATTTGTTTTTTCATAATGAATTGTCTTTTTTAGGTTTATTAAAAAATAAAGGTTATATCGTCGAAATCATAAAATTACAAATTTTAAAATTAGTGCGCGCTTTGTAAGATTATTTTTCCTTAAATGAGCTAGACAATTCTTATGCCAAAATTTTCTGTTAGAATGAAAACCTATTTACTTTAAGATTTTTTTAAGTATAATTTTTAAACTACTTGTCTAAATCTTTATTTGATAACTAAAACATTTTCATTTCTTGCAAAATCGGTTAAAGTAATATTGAAAAGAATAGTTAATTCTTTGCCAGCTTTAACCACTCCAAGTGCTGCTGATGGTGGCGTCATTTCAAAATCAGTAAAAGTTACTCGATTAGAGCCTTGTAAGACAAAAGTGTCGTTGTCTATAGTTGATACTTTTACTTGCGTTTTAAAATCTTTGCTGACGCCTGAAATGGTATATGTTCCAGTGAAAATCCAAGTTGTTTCGTTTATTTTATCAGCTGATTTTAAAGTGTATTTTATGTTTTTATGTGTTTTGGTGTCTAAACATTCGTAAGCGACATCATCCATACTGGTTTTGCTGCTTTTTATGCTTTCGGCAGGCAATGTAATGGCTAAGTTTTTAATGTCTGTGAGTTTTGAATCCGTGATGGTTAAAATTGCGCTACCAGTACCATCTGAAGATCGCATTACCCAATCATGTATGTTAGATGTTCCTGCAACTTCAAAAGTTGATTTTGTGAGAGAATATCTTTTTTGTGCGCTTACTTGTAAACATAATGTAATTACTACGGCTAATAAAATTGATTTGATCGTTTTCATTTGTATGTGGTATTTGGTTAAAACTAGATAGATTATGATTTCTATCTTTTTCTTGAGTCAAAGGTATTTTGAAGAAATCGCACAAGAGCTGATAAAAATCATGGTTAAGATTTTATTTAAAGCTTATTATAGAAAAGCAAAATAGTGGCTTGTTACTGGGATTTTTTTGATTTTGATTTAAGAATGCATCTAAAAATCAAAAAAAAGCGCAAAAGTGATTAACTTTGCAGCATGCAAATCGAAAAGAAAGACATAAGAGCCTTATCAAAAGAACAATTGCGTGATTTTTTTGTCGCAAACAATGACAAAGCTTTCCGTGGAAATCAAGTTTATGAATGGCTATGGAGTAAAGGCGCGCATAGTTTTGACGATATGACGAATGTTGCCAAAACAACGCGTACAATGCTTGAGGAGAATTTTGTTATCAATCATATTAAGGTTGATACCATGCAGCGCAGCAGTGACGGAACGGTAAAAAATGCCGTTCGCTTGCATGACGGCTTAGTGGTAGAATCAGTTTTGATTCCGACAGAAACTAGAACTACAGCTTGTGTTTCTAGCCAAGTTGGTTGTAGTTTGGATTGTAATTTTTGCGCAACGGCAAGATTAAAACGAATGAGAAATCTTGAACCAGGTGAAATTTACGATCAAATTCTAGCAATCGACAAAGAAAGCCGTTTGTATTATAATCATCCGCTTTCGAATATTGTTTTTATGGGAATGGGAGAGCCTTTAATGAATTATAACAATGTCATTAAAGCAATTGATATGGTCACATCATCAGAAGGTTTAGGAATGTCGCCAAAACGTATTATGGTTTCGACATCGGGTATTCCGAAAATGATCAAAAAAATGGCCGATGATGAAGTGAAATTCAAATTGGCAGTTTCGCTCCACTCCGCAATTGACGAAACGCGTGCGAAGATTATGCCTTTTAGCAAAAATTTTCCTTTGAAAGATTTGCGTGAAGCATTGGAATATTGGTACAGAAAAACAAAAAGCAAAGTCTCGTATGAATATGTAGTTTGGAAAGGAATAAACGACGATAAAGCTTCAGTTGATGCATTGGTTAAATTCTGCAAATATGTGCCTTGTAAAGTCAATTTGATAGAATACAATCCAATTGACGACGGAGAATTCCAACAAGCTTCAGAAGAGTCAATTATGGCTTATATAAAAGCGTTGGAAAATATTGGAGTAGTGGTAAAAGTAAGACGTAGCCGAGGAAAAGATATTGATGCTGCTTGCGGACAATTAGCAAATAAAGAGGCGTAATGGTTTGTCCCTATGGGACATATTGTTATATAACACATTTGTTTTCTACCGATATTTTATTCCTAGCGGAGTATATATTCTGTAAATAATATTGGTAAAAAAAAATCTCATGGGATTTCTCCCAGAGAATTAAAGTAAATATGCTCCGTTAGGAGCAATATATTTGTAGAAAGAATCTACACAATACAGATATGTCCCGTAGGGACTACACATTTATATATTGATAAAAACAAAAAAGCATTAAAAACGAGAGAGATCTTGTTTTTAATGCTTTTTTTTGGGCAAAAAGGATTCTATTTTTTCAAATCGACTTCTTCCGTTACGCCGTCTTTTGTAATTGTTGCAAGAGTATTGCATGTTCCGTCACCATAATCAATAACAGCTGTAGCGCCATTTTTGGTTATAGACAAAACTCCTTTGACAGGGAGAGATGTTTTGCATGATGCTTTAAATTGTAATGGGGTTGTAATTTCAGCAGAAAAAGTATCTCCGTTAGGGAAAGTTGTTGTACCGCTTCCAGTTACTAAATAAGCATTATCATCCCAGTTGAACCAAGTGTCAAAACCTTCAACTTGTTCCTTAACCAGTGTGCCTTTTCGAGTGTAAACGCCTCCGTCATCAAAAGTAATTGTCATGTCGATTGCTGCTGTAAAAACCGGATGTGCAGTTGCAAGCAAATCAGTTGTTTTTACAGTTCGCACTATGCTTTTGCTTCCTTGAAGTTTTTTGCCATTATGATAAAATCCGTCAAAAGTATAACTAATCGTTTGTGTAGATGATGCAAAATCATTAGAAAAAGAAATGACCATTTTTCCTTTTACGGTATTTCCGTTTTCAAGCGTACAACCTTCTACGCCAAAATCGACAGTTCTTGTCCAGGTGTTGTTCGTTAATACTGTTGTAATTGTAGCACAACTCGGAAGGAAATTTTTTACCATACCGCTAGGTTTGGCAGTTACATTTTGTTGTGCGCTAAATTGATCTTCGGCAATATTGGTCACATCATCAATTGAGGCGTCAATTTTTGAATTTTTGATGATTTCATCTTTTGTAATTGCGGCAGATGATCCGTCATTAGTTTTTTCGTCAGAATTACAGCTGACAAAAAAAGATAAAGCGACTAACGTTCCAATACATAAAATTTTTGTTTTCATAATAAATTAGTTTTACGTGATTTTAATTAATTGAATTCAAATTAGGCTTTAAATAAAATTTGGTGTTTTTGGTGGGAATTTATATTAGTGCACAAATTGTTGATATACTAACATAAAATTGATAACGTTTTTTTATTTAAAATAGTATATTTGGAATCGAAATGAATATTACTTCCCAAATAAAACAGCCCATTTTTAACGAGATGGAACTTTTCGAAAAAAAGTTCCATGAATCGATGACTTCAAAGGTTGCATTGCTGAACCGAATTACATACTATATCGTAAATCGAAAAGGAAAGCAAATGCGTCCAATGTTTGTTTTTCTTACTGCAAAAATGGTTTCTGGAGGTGTTGTAAACGAAAGAACCTATCGCGGTGCTTCGGTAATCGAATTGATTCATACGGCAACTTTGGTGCATGATGATGTTGTGGACGATAGTAATCGCCGTCGCGGATTTTTTTCTATCAATGCGCTTTGGAAAAACAAAATTGCCGTTTTAGTTGGAGATTATTTGCTTTCAAAAGGATTGCTTTTGTCAATCGATAATGGTGATTTTGATTTGCTCCGAATCATTTCTGTTGCTGTTCGCGAAATGAGCGAAGGGGAATTACTTCAAATAGAAAAAGCCCGAAGACTCGATATTACCGAAGATGTTTATTACGAAATTATCCGTAAGAAAACCGCAACGCTTATTGCTGCTTGTTGTGCACTTGGTGCAAAAGCTGTAATTGAAGATGATGCGCAGGTTGAAAATATGCGCAAATTCGGAGAATTGATCGGAATGGCTTTTCAAATCAAAGACGATTTATTCGACTACAGTGAAGAAGCAATCGGAAAACCAACAGGAATCGATATTAAAGAGCAAAAAATGACTTTGCCTTTAATTCATGTTTTAAATACTTGTACTCCACAGGAAAAAAAGTGGCTGATAAACTCCATCAAAAACCATAACAAAGACAAGAAACGCGTAAAAGAAGTTATTGCCTTTGTGAAAAATAATAATGGTTTGGCTTACGCCGAAAACAAAATGGTCGAATTCCAGCAGGAAGCGCTTTCTCTACTTCAAAACTTCGAAGATTCTGAGTATAAAGCTGCGCTGACTTTGATGGTGAATTACGTAATCGAAAGAAAAAAATAATTAGATAATTAGAAAATTTATCAATTAGATAATTGGTTTTACTTTGTTGTAAATCAATTATCTAATTGATAAATTTTCTAATTGCCCAATTTTTTTTCACCTCCATGCAACCATTTTAAACCGATAATCGTCTATGCTAATAGAAGTCTGTTTCTAAAACCAAAAACCGAAAAGCTTATTAATGAAAATTATTTCGTTACATCAAGAAGAAACCAAAATCATAAAGCTGGCTGTCGAGAACAATCGTCAGGCACAGCAACAGATTTATGGGAAATATTCTTCAAAAATGCTAAGCGTCTGCAGACAATATATAAAGGATATTCAGCTGGCAGAAGATGTAATGATAACGGCTTTCATGAAAGTATTTACGAATCTGAAAAACTTTGAACACAAAGGAAGTTTTGAAGGCTGGATCCGCCGAATAATGGTTAACGAATGCATTTCCTATTTAAGAGTTCAGAAAAAAGTAAAATTTGCTGAAGATGAGTTTTTTGTCGAAGAAAGTTTTAATGAAATCGACAGCCAATTTACAGTCGAACAAATTCAGTTTTTAATTGACGCTTTGCCGGATGGCTATAAAATGGTTTTCAATCTATACGCAATCGAAGGCTACAAACACAATGAAATTGCCAAGATGTTAGGAATTAATGAAGGAACATCGAAATCGCAATTGTCGCACGCTAGAAAAATGCTGCAAACACAAATTACTATTTTAAAAAAACAAGATAATGGAACCGAATAATTTTGAAAAGGATTTCCGTGAAAAATTAAATCAGCGTGAAATTGAGCCAAGCAACAAAGCCTGGGATCGATTAGATGCCATGTTGAGTGTTGCCGAAGAAAAGAAACCTAAAAAAAGCAAAAAATGGCTTTATGTCGCAGCGAGTGTTGTGGGATTTTTGTTGGTTGGAACTTTTTTCTTTAATCATAAAGAAAATACAATTGAAGGGCCTAAAAATTCAGTTGTTGTAAAAGATACAGAGAAAGATTTGAATAAAAATTCAGTTGAAAAAACGATTTTAAACAACATCGATTCTTCAAAAACTGAAATCGCAATTTCAGAAAATCATTCAGAAGAAAGCTTAAATCAAGAAGCAAAAATCAATCATCAGAAATCAGATAAAATCAGTAAAAATGAATCAAATCAAATAGCGGAGTCTTCAATCATCATCAAAAACAATCAAGAAAAACAATCCACCAACAATCAAACTGCTGTTGCCGAAATCTCTAAAAAAGAAAGTGTAGATCAATTATTAGAAACTGCTGAAAATAAGGTTGTAGCTGAAAATTCGGCTAAACCAAAAGCAAAAATTAAAGTCAATGCAAATGATTTGCTGCATCAAGTTGACGGCGAATTAGAGGAATCCTTTCGTGAAAAAGTAATCACAAGAGTCAATAAAAATTATCAGACAGTAAAAGTGGCTTTGGCAAATAGAAATCAGCAGGAGTAGAGGATTAGTATTAAGTATCAAGAATTAAGTATTAAGAAAAAGAATATAGATTTTTTAGTTCCGGAGGAACGATCCATTTTGTAGCGTCGGGTTTCAACCCGATGGACAATGAATTGATCATTCACAATTAACATTTTACAATTTACAATTAATAATTAATCATCATCAATCACAATCAATTAAAAAATCAATCATGAAAAATTTTACCATTCATCTCGTAATTTTAATCTTTTTATTTGTCAGTAAGGTTTTCAGTCAGGAAACTTTTGAATCAAAAGCGAAGAAAATTGCCAATAAAATAGAAAAGGTTACTAAAGAAGAAAAAGAAACCTTAAAACAAGAAGTTGAAGCCGTAAACGTGCAATTGTCTGAAGGGAAAATCACGCAGGAACAAGCGGATAAACGCAAAAAAGAATTAGCAGAAGCGAGAGCCGTTATCATTGAGGAAAAAGTAACGTTGGCACAAAACGAACTGAATGATCTTGTACAGCAAAAAGTAGATGGAAAACTGAAAGAACAGGATTCTACCAAGAAAAGCAAGATTGTTATTTACTGGGATAAAAACGACTGGAACCATAAGAAATGCAAAGATTCTCTTCGTGGAGAAAAAAGAACCACTTCGCAATTTGTTTTTGCAATGGGTTTGAATAATATGATGGTTGACGGAAAATATCAGGATTCAAATTACAGTTTTATAGGTTCGCATTTTTATGAGTGGGGTTTTACATATAATTCAAGATTAATGAAAAATGATAATTTGCTTCATGCGAAGTACGGACTTTCATTAATGTACAATAATATTCGCCCGACAGATAACCGCTATTTTGTGGTAAATGGGGATCAAACTAATTTAGAAACCAACGCTGTAAATTTAACCGAATCACGTTTTAGAAATGTGTATTTAGTAATGCCAGTGCATTTGGAATTCGATTTTACGAGGCCGACAGTAAAAGATGGAAAGACGTATTTTAAAACGCATAAAAGTTTCCGTTTTGGAATTGGAGGTTATACCGGAATCAACGTAAAATCAAAACAGATTTTGAAATTCGAAGAAGACGATTTAAAATATAAAAGCAAGGCTAAAGGCGAATACAATGTAAATAATTTCATTTATGGTGTAAGCTCTTACATAGGATATAAAGAATTAAGCTTGTATGTAAAATACGATTTGAATCCGTTGTTTCAAGACAATTTAGTTAAGGAAAACAATATTTCAATGGGACTTCGTTTTGATTTTAATTAAGTTACGGCTTTAAGTTTAGTTAGTAGAAAAAGTGCTTCGCAAGAGGCACTTTTTTTTAGCTTAATAAATAAATTTCAGGAAGGATTTATGTACTTTTACAGGCTTTCAACTTTAAAAAATAAATTTACGTTTTGATTTCACAAAGTACAATTGATGCTGTTTTTGAAACTGCTCGAGTAGAGGAGGTTATTGGCGATTTTGTTAATTTAAAACGTGCCGGAAGTAATTTCAAAGGGTTGAGTCCATTCTCAGATGAGCGTTCTCCATCGTTCATGGTTTCGCCTGCAAAAGGAATCTGGAAAGATTTTAGTACGGGAAAAGGAGGGAATTCAGTTAAATTCCTAATGGAGCATTCGCAGTTTACGTATCCAGAAGCGATTCGTTATTTGGCTCGAAAATATAATATTGAGATTGAAGAAACGGAACAAACAGATGCTGAAAAAGCGATGACGGATGTTCGTGAAAGTATGTATTTGGTTTCAGAATTTGCAAAAGATTATTTTCATAAAACGCTTTTAAATTCGGAAGAAGGAAAAGCGATTGGGCTTTCTTATTTTAAAGAAAGAGGTTTTACGAATGAAACCATCAAGAAATTTAGTTTAGGATATTCTCCAGAGACTTGGGATGCTTTAACAAAAGAAGCATTAGGGAAAGGATATAAATTAGAGTTTTTAGAAAGTACAGGTTTAACCATTCCAAGAGAAGACCGTCCATTTGATCGATTTAAAGGACGTGTAATGTTCCCAATTGAAAGTATGTCGGGACGTGTTTTAGGTTTTGGAGGACGTATTTTAACCAATGACAAAAAAGCGGCAAAATACCTGAATTCACCAGAAAGTGATATTTACCATAAAAGTAAGGTTCTCTATGGTATTTTTCAGGCAAAACAATCGATAGCAAAACAAAATAATTGTTATTTGGTTGAAGGTTATACCGATGTGATTCAGTTTAATCAATCTGGAATTGAGAATGTTGTGGCGTCATCAGGAACTGCTTTGACTCCAGATCAAATCCGATTGATTAATCGTCTTACCCGAAATATTACCGTACTTTTTGATGGTGATGCGGCAGGACTTCGTGCAGCCATTCGAGGAATCGATTTGATTTTGGAAGAAGGCATGAATGTGAGGGTTTGTGCATTTCCAGATGGAGAAGATCCAGACAGTTTTGCAAGGAAAACGCCTCATGATGAATTGGTAGCTTATTTAGAAAACAATAGTAAAGATTTTATACAGTTTAAAGCTTCGATTTTGATGAACGAAGCTAAAAACGATCCAATTAAAAAAGCCGATTTGATTCGCGATATGGTTGCGAGTATTTCTAAAATACCAGATCGCATTCAGCGCGAAGTATATGTTCAGGAATGTGCCCGAATAATGGATATTTCAGAGCAGGTTTTGGTTAGTACATTGGCACAGTTGATTCAAAAGGATATTGCAGAAGCGAATAAAAAGCAAAAACAAGAGCAAAAACCTTTTGAAGTTCATAGAAACCAACCTCCACAAAATGCAGGCAGTTTTTCTGGAGGAGATCCAGAAGATCCAAGAACTGGCCCGCCGGAAGGTTATGATTATCCAGGAGATATGGGCTATCAAGAACCGTCTCAAAAAGTCGATATTTTATATGGTTTCGAAAGAAAAGTCATTGAATTATTATTGCTTTATGGAAGTGTGGAAGAAGATTTTGAAGATGTTTTCTTGAAAGCAGATGAAGAAGGAAATGTCAAAGAAGTATCCGAAAAACGAAAATATAGGGTTTTTGAAAAAATCTATTTGAGTTTGCAAGAAGACGAAATCGAACTTTCGAATCAGTTGTTCCAAGATATTTTCAAAAACTTGATCAATTTTTTCAATCAAAATGAAGTTTTCAGTTTAGACAAATATTTGATGCACTTGCAGCCAGAATTTGCTCAAGAAGTAACAAATATTTTAATGGAAGATGAAAAAGTGGTCATTCACGATTGGGAAGGACAAAATATTTTCCCAAAACATAAAAATGTGACTATTGAGCAAAATGTTTCAGATACTATATTTTCATTAAGATGGTTTTTGGTTTCAAAAATTATTCACGATTTGAAAAATTCCTTGATTACAGATCCACAAGATGATAATTCAGAAGTTTTGTCGATGGTTGTAGATTATTCTAAGTTGTTGAATAATTTTTCGAAGAAATTAGGAAGAGTAGTTGTTCCTTATCATTAAAAAATCAAAAAGCTCTATATTGACAAGCAATACAGAGCTTTTTTATTACTGATGATTGCCGAAGCAAATCAACATTAAATTAAATAATTTCTAAAGTCTTAGCTTTGTTTACTAAGTCAACTAAATTAGTAACATTTAATTTAGTCAATAATCTTAATTTGTAAGTACTGATCGTTTTTTCGTTCAGATTTAAGATTTTAGAAATTTCATTGTTTTTCTTACCGTCACTTAAGTAACGTAAAACTTCAATCTCGCGATTAGAAAGTTTTCTGTACAAACGTTCGCTCTTGCTTTGTTTAGCAATAAGGGCCATGTTTTTGCGAACTGTTTCGTTGATAATAATTTTTCCTTCGTGTACTTTAATAATAGAAAGACCTAATGTTTCAAGTTTTTCTGTTTTGTGTACATACCCCGAAACCCCCGCTTTAATTGCATTTGGAGCATACATTTGTTCAGCGAGGTCACTAAAAATTACAATTTTTGTTTTTGGGAAGTTTTTCAAGATAGATTTCACTTCAAAGATACTTGAAAGACCTTCTAACTCTAGATCTAGAATTAGGATGTCGATCTCCTTCGTTTGAAGAATATCTCTAACCATTGAAAAATTGCCTACGTTGGCAACAATTGAAATTTGATCGTGGTCTTTAAAATAAGACTTAACGCCAAAGTGCGTCACAGGATGATTGTCTGCTAGACATACTTTAATCATAATTTTTACCTTTTTAGAATTGTTATCATGTTTTTGGAACGGTAAAATTAATAAATAAATTCTGTAGTTTATAGCTGACAAATGTTAAAACTTTTATTTTAACGTTTTTGGTATTAAACAAACAGGAATTGCTTCCATTTTATGCTTGTTGCTGGTGTTTAATCGTTTATAAATTTCAAAGACAGTTTTTTCTCTTCCGCTAAAGTCAACCGCCGTCTTTCCTGACTCCGCCGTTAACATCGCCCATTCTAGTTCATCATAACTTGCGCCAAGTTGATCTTCATCGGTACGATTATCGCCAAATAATCCATCTGTTGGAGCTGCTGTTAAAATTGATTGCGGAATTTGCAAAAATTCTCCTAAAGCATAAACATCGGACTTCATTAAATCAGCAATCGGACTCAAATCGACACCTCCATCACCATATTTTGTGTAAAATCCAACACCAAAATCCTCAACTTTGTTTCCGGTTCCGGCAACTAAAAGACCGTGTATTCCAGCCAAATAATATAATGAGGTCATTCTGATGCGAGCACGTGTATTTGCTAAAGAAAGATTGACTTTCGCTTCGTCGTCAGTTTTTGGTACTGCGCTTTTAAAAGCTTCAAAAGTAGCGGTCAAATCAGTTTGTACGCTTGAAACGTTTGGAAAACGCTTTTTTAATTGTTCAATATGCTCTTTTGCTCTTGAAACTTGACTTTCGGCTTGATGAATTGGCATTTCAATACATAAAACCTGTAAACCTGTCTGAGCACACAAAGTAGAAGTCACCGCAGAGTCCACTCCGCCAGAAATTCCAATTACAAAACCATTTACTTTTGCGCTCTCAGCATAATTTTTTAGCCACTCTACAATGTGGATGTTCACTTTTTCTGTTTGAATTGTACTTTTTTTAGCCATAATAGTTCAAGTTTTAAGATACAGGGATGTATATTTGCACAAATATTTTTAAGTATGTATTTATTTAAATTTATGCAACACAAATCTAATTAAAATAAAATGAAATTATATCGCTTTGCAGTGCTTCTGTGTTTGTTTTTTTTGTCCTGTGAACAAAAAAGCAAAGTCGAAAAACAAGTTGAAGAAATTCCAGTTGATATTAAAGTTGAACGTTTTGATAAAGCATTTTTTGAAGCCAAGCCAGAAGATCTTGGGAAATTAAAAAAGCAATATCCATTTTTCTTTCCAGCAGGAAATGACGATGCTGTCTGGATCCAAAAAATGCAAGAGCCAATTTGGCGTGAAGTATATGCTGAGGTGCAAAAAAAATACTCCAATTTTGAGCCGGTACGTGAAGAGTTCAATTCACTTTTTCAGCACGTGAAATATTATTTTCCTAAAACTAAAACGCCAAAAGTAATTACGGTAATTGGAGAAATGGATTATAATACAAAAGCAATTTATGCCGACAGTTTAGTTATTGTGGCTTTGGAATTGTATTTAGGTAAAGAACATAAGTTTTATGAGTTTCCTGCTTATTTGAAACAAAATTTTGAAGAGAAACAAATCATGCCAGATGTGGTTTCTAGTTTTACATACAGAAATATTCCAGCTTTTCCAGATCGAAATTTGATTTCGCAAATGATTTTCGAAGGAAAGCAACTTTATGCAAAAGATTTGCTTTTGCCTGAATATACAGATGCCGATAAAATTGGATATACGCCAGAGGAAATAAAATGGTGCGAAGAAAATGAAGCCTACATGTGGCGCTATTTTTTAGAAAAAGAGATGCTGTACAGCGATGATCCAAAACTTACAACTCGATTTATTGCGCCAGCACCGTTTTCTAAATTTTATTTAGAAATCGATAATGAGTCGCCAGGAAGAGTAGGCGCGTGGATTGGATGGCAGATGGTGCGTTCGTACATGAAAAATAACAATGTATCTTTGCAGGAATTGCTAAAAGTAAATGCAAAAGAGATTTTTGAAAAGTCAAAATATAAACCTAAGAAATAATGTCAAATACAATAAACTCAGAAATTAAATTCAATATAGAATTAGACGAAAACCGTGTTCCAGAAAAATTATCATGGAGCGCACAAGATGGCGGGGTTCGCGATGAAGAGGCAAAAGCAATAATGTTGTCTATTTGGGACAGTAAAGCAAAAGAGACAATGCGTATCGACTTGTGGACAAAAGATATGCCGGTGGATGAAATGAAAATCTTTTTCCATCAGACTTTAGTGGCAATGGCTGATACTTTCAAACGTGCAACAGACGACGAAAAAATGTCGGATACAATGAAAGATTTCTGTGATTATTTTGCAGAAAAACTGGAATTAACGAAGTAATAAAATTCCAATATTAAAAAATCCAAATTCCAAGTATTACAATTGGAATTTGGATTTTTTTTATGGATTATTTTAAGCTTATTTGACTGATTTTTTATCAATGTCGTTTAAAATTTTCTTCAAAGCTTTTGTCATCAATTGGTTGGAGTTTTTGTAAAATGCAATATTGTCTATAAGTTTGTCTGATTTTTCGGTTTGCCACATTGGCTCTGAAGCTTCTTTTCTTGTGATTCCTACTACGTTTTGAGAATAGATTATTTGTTGCAGATTTAAATCATAAATTTCAACAATTACCGAAGCTTCATTTTTTCCTGTTTCACTGTCGCTCTGATATAATTCGATTGTAGAGAAGTCGCTTTTGTTCTTTTTTGTAGAAATATTGATGAAGAAGTCAAATCCTGTGCCTTCTTTCAGTTCTTTTAATTTTGTTTTGTTAGGATTCAAAGGGATTTTTCGAGGAACAAGCAATCCATTTACATCATGAATATATGATATGCGTTCTCCAAGGTTTTTTCTGAAGAATTTCATGGATTCATCTGTTAGATGATCTTTGGAATTTTTAGGCGCATCTATTTCGTTTAAAAGCCATTTTCCTGAAGTGAAATCGACTCCAGTTTGCTTAGGTGTTAAAAAAAGAAATGATGGTTTACTACAAGAAAAGAAAAGGATGCAAAGTAAAATTGTACTACAAATGAATTTGTTTTTTTTCATGAACGATAAGTTAATTCGTTCAAAAGTAGGAAAAGAAAACCCAATAAAAAAATCCCAAATTCCTCCCGAAGCCTCGGGATTAAATTGGAATTTAGGATTTTGTGTACTGTATTTTTAAAAGTTGGAATTTAAAATTGGTTGTTGTTTTTAAAAACTTCCTGATTCACTTCGTCGATGTAAGTCAAAAGCTCTTCTTTACCAATTGATTCTGTCGATGAGGTAACGAAATAATGAGGCATTTCGGCCCAATTGTTAGCATACATTTGTTTCTTATATGCTGCAATATGCGAGTCAACTTTTGTTCTGCTGATTTTGTCTGCTTTGGTGAAAATAATGCAAAACGGAATTTCGCTTTCGCCCATATACGACATGAATTCAATATCGATATTTTGAGCTTCGTGGCGAATGTCGATCAAGACAAAAGCACAAACAAGCTGTTCTCTGTTTTCAAAATAATCAGTGATAAATTGCTGAAAAACAGATTTGGTTTTTTTAGAAACTTTTGCATATCCATAACCTGGCAAATCGACCAAAAACCAATTATTATTGATTTTGAAGTGATTTATCAATTGTGTTTTTCCAGGTTTTCCTGATGTTTTTGCTAAATTTTTATGATTGGTAATCATATTGATCAAAGATGATTTACCAACATTTGATCGGCCAATAAAAGCGTATTCTGGCAAAAATTCAGCCGGGCATTTTGATGCGTCAGAATTGCTGACAATGAATTCGGCAGAAGTAATTTTCATGTTTTTTTGTTTTTAAACTTTCTTAAAAATGGAAAGTTAGATACTATAATTTCTGCTCAGTAAGCCATTTTTCAAGAATCTCGTTGAATTCATCAGGATGTTCCATCATAGCGGCGTGTCCACATTTGTCAATCCAATACAAAGTTGAATTTGGCAATAATTTATCAAATTCTTCGGCAACATTTGGAGGTGTTACAGAATCATTTTTACCCCAAATGATGCAGGTTTCTACGGTCATTTTTGGTAAATCTTTAGCCATATTATGACGAATTGCACTTTTGGCAATCGTTAAAGTCTTGATTAATTTGATTCGGTCATTAGCAGTTGCATATACTTCGTCGATAAGTTCCGGAGTAGCGATTGCGGGATCATAAAACACATCTTCAGCTTTCTTTTTGATGTATTCATAATCGCCTCTTCTTGGGTAGCTATCTCCCATTGCGCTTTCGTAAAGACCAGAACTTCCGGTAATTACAAGTCCTGCAACTTTTTCGGGATATAGTTTTGTGTGGTACAATGCGATATGTCCTCCCAATGAATTTCCTAGTAAAATAACTTTGTCAAAACCTTTAAAAGCAATAAAATCTTTTACGTATTTGGCAAAACTTTTCACATTTGTTTTTAAAATGCTTTGCGTGTAGATTGGCAAATCCGGGATTACCACTTTGTATCCTTTCGACGGAAAATATTGCGCTACACCATCAAAATTACTAAGGCCTCCCATTAATCCATGTAAAATTACGATAGGAGTTCCTTCTCCAGCTTCAAAATAGCTGTATTTGCCTTCTTTTTTGTAGTGTTTGTCCATTTAATCTAATGCCAATTTCAATTTGGACAAATATAGGGTTAAATAAATAAAAATGAATTTTTGCCGCCGTTTTTTAACTAGATAATTTATGTAGAATTTATAAGTGGTTAAAAATCAGCTTTTAGGGCGTTTTTTGATGAAAAAGCCAAATGTTAAGAAATCGATATAAAAATCATTTTTTTAAGAAAAATAGTGCTTAATTTTTTCGAATGATTAATGTTATTAAGAAAACGCTATTAATAAGTTAAACTATTGATTGTCTAGGGCTTAGTGAAGGTGGTAGAAAAGTGGTTAAACTTATTAACAAAGTGGTATATTGTGGTAAAATGTGGTAATATTTTTTATATTTTTGTCCTATAACATCTTAATTGATTTTTTTGAACACAATTGTTGGAACATATGAGTGTAAAGTCGATGCTAAAGGAAGGCTAATGATGCCTGCGCCTTTGAAAAAGCAATTGGCTTCATCGCTTCAAGACGGTTTCGTTTTGAAACGCTCCGTTTTTCAGCCGTGTTTAGAATTATATCCAATGGAAGAATGGAATTTGATGATGCAAAAAATCAACAAGCTTAATCGCTTTGTGAAAAAAAACAATGATTTCATTCGAAGATTTACTGCTGGAGTTAAAATGGTAGAGATTGATGCATTAGGAAGATTGCTGGTGCCGAAAGATCTGGTTGCTTTTTCAAGTATTTCTAAAGATGTTGTTTTTTCTTCTGCGGTTAATATTGTGGAAATTTGGGATAAAGATTTATACGAAAAATCAATAAGCGGCGAAGATATGGATTTTGCTGATTTAGCCGAGGAGGTAATGGGAAATATTAATGACGACGACAATGGAATATCATAATCCGGTTTTGCTTCATCCAACAGTTGATGGTTTAAACATTAAACCTGATGGTATATATGTAGATGTAACCTTTGGCGGAGGCGGACATTCAAAAGAAATTTTGAGACGTTTGGGGCCAAATGGAAAATTGTTTGCTTTTGATCAAGACGAAGATGCACTTGCAAATGCATTGCCAGATGAAAGGTTTACTTTAATTAATGAGAATTTTAGATTTATAAAAAGGTTCTTGCGATTTCATGGTGTTAGAGGTGTTGATGGAATCTTGGCAGATTTAGGAGTGTCATCACATCAGTTTGATGTTCCTGAAAGAGGTTTTTCAACAAGATTTGATGCCGAGCTTGATATGCGGATGAGTCAAAAAAATGATTTGAATGCTTATCGGGTGGTTAACGAATATGAAGAACAGGATTTACGTCGTGTTTTTTTTGATTATGGAGAGTTGAAAAACGCACCAGCTTTAGCCAGAACAATCGTTGAAGCGAGAAGAGATTACCCAATCAAAACGACTGATGAGTTGAAGGAAGCCTTGAAGAAATATTTGCCTGAAAAAGTTAGGAATAAAGTATTGGCTCAGATATATCAAGCAATCAGAATTGAGGTGAATCAAGAAATGGACGTTCTGAAAGAATTTATTGAGCAGTCATTAGAAATTTTGAATCCGGGTGGGAGACTTTCAGTAATCTCATATCATTCTTTAGAAGATAGATTGGTAAAAAGATTTATCAAAAACGGAATGTTTGAAGGAGAGCCAGAACGCGATTTTTATGGAAATTTTTCAGTTCCATTTAAAACTATCGGAAAATTGATTGTTCCAGATGATGCTGAAATCAAAATCAACAATAGAGCGAGAAGTGCAAAATTGAGAATTGCTGAAAAGATATAATATATAGGTAGAAATGAAAAGTGGAGTATTTGGCATATTAAAAGCAAGATTCTTGATCAATGACGACGCAATTAAAAACTGGCGTTTCATTGTCTTCATCATTTTGTTGGCCATTTTGATGATTGCAAATACACAGCGATACGAACAAAAGGTTTTTGAAATTGCAAAACTGAATAATGAAGTAAAAGAATTAAGATCGGAATTTGTAGATCGACGTTCAGAATTGATGAAATTAAAAATGGAATCGACGATATCGGATAAAATGCTTGAAAAACAGATTTTTCCATCAACGGTTCCTCCAATTAAAATAGAAGTTAAAAAAGAAGAAGAAAAAAGTTTCTTTAAAAGAATATGGCAGTAGACGATAAACATATATCCTACAGAATTTACCTCGTAGCAGTTTTCATCTTTTTGATGGCAATTGCTATTGTTGTTAAATTGACCAATATTCAATGGGTTCAAGGTGATCATTACAGACAATTAGCAAAACAGCGAACGGTCAGAAATTTTGTGATTCCGGCAAACAAAGGAAATATTTATTCGGCTGACGGAAGTTTATTGGCAACATCAATCCCGAATTACGAAATTCGTTTTGATGCAAAAGCGCCAAAAACAGAAACTTTTGAGAAATATGTAAAAGCACTTTCAGATTCATTAGCAACTGTTTTGGATCGACCTGCGGGTTATTATGAACAAGAGCTAAGAAGAGCCAGAGCAAATAAAAATCGTTATTATTTAGTTGCTAGAAAGCTCAGTTATACGGAATATGTAAAAATTAAAGGTTTTCCATTGTTCAATTTGGGCGCTTTTAAAGGCGGAATCATAATTGAACAGGAAACGGTTAGAAAACATCCGATTGGTAAAATTGCAGAGAGAACTATTGGTTACGACCGAATTGATCCTGCAACTGGAATTGAAGTTGGAAAAGGAATTGAATGGGCTTTTAAAAGCTATTTGAATGGAAAAGATGGCAGGATTTTAAAGCAAAAAATTGCAAAAGGGCAATGGAAGCCTATTCGAGATGTGAATGAAATAGATCCAGTTGATGGTTATGATGTGATTTCGACAATTGACGTATTTATTCAAGATATTGCACATCATGCTTTGCTGAAGCAACTTGAGGATTATGAAGCAGATCACGGTTGTGTGGTCGTAATGGAAACAGAAACAGGTTATGTGAAAGCGATTTCAAATTTAGGAAGAGGTGAAGATGGAACATATACTGAAACGACCAACTATGCTGTAGCAGAATCTCATGAACCTGGATCGACTTTCAAATTGGTTGATTTAATGGCAATTTTAGAAGATAAAGTAGCGGATACAAGTACTGTTTATGATAGCCACGGAGGTCAAGTTAGATATTATGGGCGTCCAGTAAATGATTCGCATCACGGTGGTTACGGAAAAGTTTCATTAGCGCGTGGATTTGAACTTTCGTCAAATACAGTAATGGTTCAGGCGGTTTATGATAATTACAAAAGTAATCCGTCAAAATTTGTAGATCATATTAGGAATTTTGGTTTAGACAAGCCTTTAGGATTGCATTTTAAAGGAGAAGGAAGGCCGATTATTCCTCATCCTGGAGACAAAAGTTGGTCTGGAATTTCACTTCCTTGGATGGCTTTTGGGTATTCAGTTGCCGTTACGCCAATGCAGACATTAGCATTTTACAATTCAGTTGCAAATAATGGTGTGATGGTAAGGCCACAATTTGTGTCTGAAATTAAGGAATGGAACAAAACAATTAAAAAGTTCGATACCGAAGTAATTAATCCAAAGGTTTGTTCGCAAGAAACGATTAAGAAATTAAAAGCTGTTTTATTGAATGTGGTAAAAAAAGGAACAGCTTCTAAGTTGTATTCGAAAGATTTTTCGATGGCAGGAAAAACGGGGACCGCTCAGATGAATTATGGTGGGAAAGAAGGAAAATCAGCATTGTATTATGCTTCATCTTTCGTAGGATATTTTCCAGCTGATCATCCAAAATATTCTTGTATTGTGGTGGTGCATAAGCCAAATACAGCCAAAAACAATTATTACGGAGCAGACGTTGCAGGGCCAGTTTTTAAAAGAATTGCTCAAAAGATTTTCACAGATGCGCCTTCGACAAATAAAATAAAACAGCTGGATTCTAGGATTCCAAAACAGGAAATCAGTTATGCAAAGTTTGATAAAGTATCAAATACGAAAACAAATGTGATTCCGAATTTAAAAGGAATGCCAGGAATGGATGCAATTGCTTTGCTTGAAAATTTAGGTTTGAAAGTAAAAGTAAATGGAATTGGAAAAGTGAAGAATCAATCGATTCAAGCGGGTCAAAATATTAGCAAGAACGCAACAATTGTATTAGAATTATCGTGAAAGTATTAAAAGACATATTATATAAAGTAGCTATTGAATCTGTAAAAGGTTCAACGGATATTGCTATTCAGAAAATCGAATTTGATTCGCGTAAAATAGAGGCAAATGATATTTTCGTGGCAATTCGTGGCTCGCTTTCAGATGGGCATGATTACATCGAAAAAGCAATTCAGCTTGGAGCAAAAGCAGTTATTTGCGATACATTTCCAGCAAATATAGCAAATGATGTAACTTATATTCAGGTAAAAGATACCAATACAGCGTTGGCTTTTATGGCTGCTAATTATTTTGAAGATCCATCAGCAAAACTAAAACTAGTTGGCGTTACGGGTACAAACGGCAAAACAACAATTGCTTCATTACTGTTTCAGTTATTCAAAAAAGCAGGTTTTAAAGTTGGTTTGCTTTCAACTGTAAAAATTATGGTTGATGAAACAGAATATCCTGCAACGCATACAACACCAGATTCAATTACGATCAATCATTATTTAAATGAAATGATCGAAGCAGGAGTGACGCATTGTTTTATGGAAGTGAGTTCGCACGGAATTCATCAAAAACGCACTGAAGCTTTGCATTTTGTGGGAGGAATTTTCACGAATCTTTCGCACGATCACTTAGATTATCATCCAACTTTTGCTGAATATAGAGATGTGAAAAAATCATTTTTTGATTCGCTTCCAAAATCAGCTTTTGTTTTATCAAATATTGATGATAAAAATGGGTCAGTAATGCTGCAAAATACCGTGGCTAAAAAGCTGACATATGCATTAAAATCTTACGCAGATTACAGAGCGCAGATTTTAGAAAGCCAATTATCAGGTTTGTTGTTGAAAATTAATGATAATGAAGTTTGGGTAAAGCTAATTGGTACTTTCAACGCATACAATGTTTTGGCAATTTATGGAACAGCTGTAGAATTAGGAATTGATAGTTTAGAAGCGTTACGATTACTGTCTGATTTAGAGAGTGTTTCGGGCCGTTTTCAGTATATTGTTTCAAATGAAAAGATAACAGCGGTAGTTGATTATGCACACACTCCGGATGCGCTTGAAAATGTCTTAAAAACGATAAACGACATTCGTACAAAAAATGAACAGTTAATCACTGTTGTTGGCTGTGGTGGCAACAGAGATAAAACAAAAAGGCCTATTATGGCGAAAAGTGTTTCTGAATTGAGCGATAAAGCAATTTTGACTTCTGATAATCCAAGAAACGAAGATCCTGAAGTGATTTTAGATGAAATGGAAGCAGGAGTTGAAGGGCAAAACTATAAAAAGATTCTAAGAATTACGGACAGAAAACAAGCAATAAAAACCGCTTGTCAATTGGCTCAGCCAAATGATATTATTCTTATTGCAGGAAAAGGGCACGAGACTTATCAAGAGATAAACGGTGTTCGCCATCATTTTGATGATATGGAAACTGTAAAAGAAATTTTAGAGCAACTAAACAAATAATAATAAATTTTTAAGTTCAAATACCACCAGAATAATTGGAATTTGGAGTTTCAAAATTGGAATTTAAAATAGAAAAATATGCTATACTACTTATTTGAATATTTTGACAAAACATTAGATATACCAGGAACGGGAGTTTTTCAGTATATCACTTTCAGATCGGCTTTGGCTTTAATGCTTTCGTTGCTTTTGTCTACGATTTACGGAAAAAGGATCATCAACTTTTTGCGTCGTCAGCAAGTAGGGGAAACGGTTCGTGAGCTTGGTCTTCAAGGGCAAAATGAAAAAGCTGGAACGCCAACAATGGGAGGTTTGATTATCATTTTTGCAACCCTTGTGCCTGTTTTGTTGTTTGCACGTTTGCATAATATTTATATCGTATTGCTTATTGTGACTACACTTTGGATGGGCGCAATTGGTTTTATTGATGATTATATTAAAATATTCAAAAAAGATAAAGAAGGTCTAAAAGGAATTTTCAAAGTTATTGGTCAAGTTGGTTTGGGAATAATTGTAGGTGCGGTTCTTTATTTTAGCCCGGCTGTTACAGTACGAACAGACACTGGAAGAACAGATGTTTTTAAAGCATCGCAAAACACAACCGTTGTTTTGCCTGCACCAGTTGAGGAAAAATCAACAGCAACGACAATTCCTTTTGTGAAAAATAATGAATTTGATTATGCTGAACTATTGGCTTGGACAGGGGAAGGATATGAAAAATGGGCTTGGTTGATTTTTATTCCGGTTGTAATTTTCATCATCACAGCGGTTTCTAACGGAGCAAATCTAACAGACGGAATTGATGGTCTTGCCGCCGGAACTTCCGCAATATCAGTGCTCGCACTCGGGATATTTACATTTGTTTCTGGAAATATTATTTTTTCTAATTATTTAAATATCATGTATATCCCAAATTCGGGAGAAATGACCGTATTTATATCGGCATTTGTTGGGGCTTTGATTGGGTTTCTTTGGTACAATTCTTATCCAGCATCTGTTTTTATGGGAGATACAGGAAGTTTGACAATTGGTGGAATTATTGCGGTTTTAGCAATTGCTGTTCGTAAAGAATTATTGATTCCATTATTGTGTGGAATCTTTTTAGTGGAGAATTTCTCAGTGGTTTTACAGGTGAGTTATTTCAAATTTACTAAAAAGAGATATGGCGAAGGACGAAGAATTTTCTTGATGTCGCCTCTTCATCATCATTATCAAAAGAAAGGATACCATGAAAGTAAAATTGTGACCAGATTCTGGGTTGTTGCCATCATGTTAGCTATTTTATCAATTGTTACTTTAAAATTAAGATAGATGAGGCTGGTTGTGCTTGGAGGAGGAGAAAGTGGTGTGGGGACCGCCATTCTCGGAAAGAAAAAAGGATACGAGGTTTTTGTATCGGATTTTGGAAAGATTAAAGAGAGTTACAAAGAAGTTCTTATCATTAATAAAATTGCTTGGGAAGAAGAACAGCATACAGAAGATTTAATTCTGAATGCTGATGTGGTGATGAAAAGCCCTGGAATTCCTGAGAAATCGCCAATAGTAAAAAAACTGATTGCGGCCGGAATAAAAGTAATTTCAGAAATTGAATTTGCAAAGCCTTATACAGAAGCGCTTACAGTTGGAATTACTGGGAGCAATGGTAAAACGACAACAACAATGTTGACTTACCATTTACTAAAATCGGCAGGATTGAATGTGGGATTGGGAGGAAATATTGGAAAAAGTTTTGCTTGGCAAGTTGCCGAAAATAAGTTTGATGCATACGTTCTTGAATTAAGCAGTTTTCAGCTTGATGGAATCATAGATTATAGACCAGATATTGCCATAATTACGAATATCAGTCCGGATCATCTCGATCGATATGAATATAAATATGAAAATTATATCAATTCGAAGTTCAGAATAACAATGAATCAGACTGAAAGTGATTATCTGATTTATGATGCTGATGATGAAGCAAGCACAGAATGGTTAAAAAATAATACAACAAAAGCGAAATTAATTCCTTTCTCATTGACTAAAAATCTTAAAGAAGGAGCTTCTATAAATAACAACAAAATGGAAATAAAGATCAACCAAGAAGAGTTTACAATGGATACAGAACACATTGCGTTAGAAGGAAAACATAATATGAAAAATGCAATGGCAGCAAGCTCTGTAGCAAAATTGATGCAAATTAGAAATGCAACAATTCGTGAAAGTCTATCTAATTTCCAAGGTGTTGAGCACCGTTTAGAAAAAGTATTAAAAATTCAGAATGTACAATATATCAACGATTCAAAAGCAACAAACGTTAACGCTACTTTCTTTGCTTTAGACAGCATGAATGTTCCAACTGTTTGGATCGTGGGCGGAGTTGACAAAGGAAATGATTACAACGAATTAATGTCTTTAGTTCGCGAAAAAGTTAAGGCAATCATCTGTTTAGGAATCGATAACAGAAAAATTATTGAAGCTTTTGGAAATGTTGTTGATATTATGGTGGAAGTGAATAATATGAATGATGCAGTGAAAACTGCCCAAAGATTAACAGAAAAAGGTGACGCTGTTTTATTGTCTCCTGCGTGTGCAAGTTTCGATTTGTTCGAAAACTACGAAGACAGAGGGAAGCAATTTAAACAAGCGGTACACAATTTATAATTTTAGATTTTAGAGTTCAGATTTTAGATTTTTCCAAACTTTGAATTCAAAATAATATAAGTTCTTTTTGATAATGACGACAGATGAAATGAAGTCGAGAACAAAAAAGTTCTCTTTGAGTGTAATTGGTTTAGCTGAAAAATTACCGGGCACATATATTGTGAAAGTAATTGCAAATCAAATTGTAAGAAGTGGTACGTCTGTTGGAGCAAATTATAGGGCAGTTTGCAGAGCAAGAAGTGATAAAGAATTTATTTCTAAAATGAATATAGTTTTTTAGAAGAAGCTGATGAAACTTTATTTTGGTTGGAAATTATAAAAGAAAAAGATTGGAGTGATAAATCAGAATTAGAAATGATTTTGAAAGAAGGAAATGAGTTAACAGCCATTTTCGTTAGTAGTTTAAAAACAGTAAATAAAAGAATCAATAAATAAAAAAACCGAAGGTTTTAGAAAACAATCTAAAATCTAAAATCAGAAATCTAAAATATGAAAGAGCTAGTAAACAAATTAAAAGGAGATAGGGTAATATGGTCATTCGTGGCTTTATTAGCGCTGTTTTCGTTTATGCCTGTTTTTAGTGCGAGTAGTAATTTAGCCTATATAGGTCACGGAACAGGAAATACACTGGGTTATTTGGTGAAACATTTAGCACATGTATGTATTGGTTTCTTGATTATTTACTGGGTACATAGAGTTCCGTATCATTATTTCAGAGCGATTTCAAAAATTGCTTTGCCAATAGTTTGGTTTTTATTGCTTTATACATTGCTGAAAGGGACTGTTATTGCCGGAGCAAATGCGAGCCGTTGGATTCAAGTGCCGTTTATCGGAATTACATTTCAGACTTCGACATTGGCTTCGATTGTTTTGTTCATATTTGTAGCGCGATATTTGTCAAAAACTAAAGAAGAAAACAAACCTTTTCAAGTGTCGTTTATTCAGCTTTGGATTCCGGTGTTTATTACATTGGCACTAATTCTGCCTGCTAACTTTTCGACCACAGCGTTGATTTTTGCAATGGTTTTAATGCTTACGTTCATTGGAAAATATCCATTAAAGCATATTGGGATTATCATAGGTTCAGGAGTGGCTATGTTGGCATTTTTCCTTTTAGTTGCAAAAGCTTTTCCTGATTCAAGATTTTTCAGCAGGGTTTCAACTTGGGAAAGTCGTATTATGAATTTTACAACTGATAAACCTGACGAAGATGATTATCAGATCGAAAAAGCAAAAATTGCAATAGCATCTGGAAGACTCGGCGGATTGGGGCCTGGTAAAAGTGTTCAGAAAAACTTCTTGCCACAATCTTCTTCCGATTTTATTTATGCCATTATTGTCGAAGAATATGGATTGGTTGGCGGCGTTGCAATAGTGATTTTATATTTATTGCTTTTGTTCCGATTTGTGATCGCATCGCACAAAGCCAATACATTGTTTGGAAAACTTGTCGTCGTTGGTCTAGGTTTCCCGATGATATTTCAGGCGATGATCAATATGGCGGTTGCAGTTGAATTGTTGCCGGTTACGGGGCAGACATTGCCACTGATAAGTTCAGGAGGAAGTTCGATTTGGATGACTTGTTTAGGACTTGGAATTATCATCAGCGTTACGAAAAAAGAAGAAGAGATAGCTGAAGAAAAAGAAGAGAAAGAACGACGAAAAGAAGCGCTTCAAAGATTAATTGATAAGGAATTAGCAGAAGAAGATTTGCCTGCTGATGAAGTATATGAAGAAGAGACTATGTATTCAATCGAAGACAATTCAAGAAATCCGATGAATGCAGTTTTGAATAGATAAGATTAAAATATAAAGATTTTTTAAAAAGGTGTAATTTTTAGAAAGATGACAAAGTATAAATTCATACTTAGCGGAGGAGGAACAGGAGGGCATATTTATCCTGCAATTGCGATTGCAAATGAGTTAAAATTACAATTCCCTGATGCCGAATTTCTATTTGTTGGTGCAAAAGACAAAATGGAAATGCAAAAAGTGCCTCAGGCAGGTTATGAGATTAAAGGTCTTTGGATCGCTGGATTACAGCGCAAATTGACTTTGCAAAATATGATGTTTCCGTTAAAATTGGCATCAAGTTTACTGGAATCAAGAAGAATAATTAAAAAGTTCAAGCCAAATGTTGTAATTGGAACTGGAGGATTTGCAAGTGGTCCATTATTACAAGCGGCAGGATCGGCAGGGATTCCAACTGTTATTCAGGAGCAGAATTCTTTTCCGGGGATAACAAATAAATTATTGAGTAAAAAAGCAAATTCGATTTGCGTTGCTTACGATAATTTGGAGCGTTTTTTTCCGGCAGATAAAATTGTTTTGACTGGAAATCCAGTGCGTCAGGATTTAATCGACATCAACAGTAAACGTGACGAGGCAATCGCTTTTTATGGTTTGGATCCAAATAAAAAAACACTATTGGTTTTGGGCGGAAGTTTAGGTGCCAGAAGAATCAATCAGTTAATTGAAAAAGAATTGCAAAATTTTCTTTCGCAAGACGTTCAGATAATCTGGCAATGCGGAAAATTATATTTTGAAGATTATAAAAAATACAATCAGCCAAATGTAAAAGTGGTTGATTTCATTGAAAGAATGGATTTTGTTTACGCCGCTGCTGATGTGATTATCTCAAGAGCTGGCGCGTCATCAGTTTCAGAATTATGTATTGTTGGAAAACCAGTAATATTTATTCCGTCACCAAATGTGGCTGAAGATCATCAAACGAAAAACGCACAAGCAATTGTAGACGCAAAAGGTGCAATTTTGTTGAAAGAATCAGAATTAGAAAGTCAGTTTAGTATTGTTTTTGAAGCTTTGCTAAAAGATGAAGGAAAACAAAAACAGTTGAGCGATAATATTAAAAAACTAGCAAAACCAAAAGCTACGCAGGATATTGTAGCCGAAATTGTGAAGCTTATTAAGCAATAAGCTATAGGCTGTAAGCTTTATGCTAGTTAAAAGAATATAAGAGAATCGAATAATACAGACAAAAGTCGGAAGCTTAAGGCTTAAGGCTTAAAGCAAAAAAAGAAATGAATTTAAATCAAATACAAAACGTTTATTTTATAGGTATCGGAGGCATCGGAATGAGTGCTCTGGCTCGTTATTTCAAATATATTGGGAAACAAGTTTCAGGTTACGACAAAACGCCATCAATGCTTACAAGTGAATTGATTGAAAGCGGAATTGACATTCATTTTGAGGATAATATTAATTTGATTCCGACTGATTATTTTGTAGAAAATACATTGGTGATTTTTACTCCAGCAGTGCCAAAATCACATTCAGAATGGAATTATTTTATCGAAAGAAATTACGAAATTAAAAAGCGTGCCGAGGTTTTAGGAATTATTACTAAAGACACTTTTAGTTTTGCAGTGGCTGGAACACACGGAAAAACTACTACATCAAGTATTTTAGGTCATATTTTATACGAAAGCGGTGCAGATGTTACAGCGTTTGTGGGTGGAATTGTAGAGAATTATAATTCTAATTTAATTGGAACCGGAAAAACAGTAACAGTTGTTGAGGCAGATGAATTCGATAGATCATTTTTGCATTTACATCCAAATATTGCCTGTGTAACATCTATGGATGCAGATCATTTGGATATTTATGGAACAAGCGATGCAATTCAAGACTCTTTCAGAGAGTTTGCTTCAAAAGTAGAAGATAAAAGCAATCTGTTTATCACTAAAGAATTGCCCTTAGAAGGCGTTCAATGCGCGATAAATGAAGATGCAGTATATAAGGCGTATAATGTCCGAATTGAAGATGGAAGCTATGTTTTTGATGTTCAAACTCCATCAGAAATAATAAAAGATCTTCATTTTGGATTGCCAGGCAAACATAATTTAATGAATGGATTAATGGCTATTGCGATGGCTAAAACTTTTGGCACCCCGACCGAGTCCATTGCAAAAGCCATTGCTTCATTCAGAGGAATCAGAAGACGTTTTTCTTATCAGATTAAATCAGATAAGTTGGTTTATATAGATGATTATGCGCATCATCCAACAGAAATTAATGCTGTTCATCAAGCAGTTAGAGAGTTGTATCCAGGACGAAAAGTTTTGGCAATTTTCCAGCCGCACTTGTTCAGCCGTACAAAAGATTTCGTGGATGGATTTGCAGAAAGCTTGTCTCAGTTTGACGAAGTGTTTTTAATGGATATTTATCCTGCAAGGGAACTTCCAATGGAAGGAGTGACTTCAGAATGGCTTTTGGGCAAAATGACAAATTCGAACAAAAAAATTGTCGCAAAAGAAGATTTATTGGCAGAAATCAAAGCAAATGATGCACCAATAATTGTGACAATAGGAGCAGGTGATATTGGAGAAATGGTACCATCAATTAAACAGATGCTAAATGAAAATATTTAATTGGGCAAATATTAGATTAGTACTTATTTTCGGACTAGTTCTTTTTCTGTATTCCTTCGCGCAACATCGAAACGGAGATAGAAAATTGAAAAAATCTGTGGTTGTTTTTGTAGGAGAAAATGCGCTTTTTGTAAAGGCTGAAACGGTTAATAAATTGTTGATAGAAAATAAAAGAGACGCTTCCAGTATTAGAAAAGATGAAGTAGATTTGAATAAGATAGAAAAAACCCTTGATGCGCAAGACATGATTGAGAAGTCAGATGTTTTTGTAAGTATCGATGGTGTTCTAAAAGCGGTAGTAAAACAGAAGACACCAATAGCAAGAATTCTTGATGGTGATCGATCTTTTTATATTGACTATGAGGGAGGTAAAATGCCCTTGTCAGACAATTTTACGGCGCGAGTTCCTCTTGTTTCAGGGGCAATAAATGAAAAAAATAACGAAGATTTAGCTGCTTTATTTCGCACAATTTATGACGATGCGTTTTTGAAAAAAAACATCATTGCAATACAAATTATGCCTAATGGCAGCCTAAAAATGTTTAATCGAAACTATGATTACTTCATAGATTTTGGCAGAACGATGAATGTTGATAAGAAATTTAGAAACTATAAAGCGTTTTTTCAAAAAGCAGTTTTAGATAGTTCGTTATACAAATACAATAAAATTGACCTTAGGTTTACGGAACAAGTAGTTTGCACAAAATAATAGAAAATGGAAAAAGATAACATTGCAGTAGGTCTAGATATTGGAACGACAAAGATAGTTGCCATGATAGGCAAGAAGAACGAGTATGGCAAATTGGAAATTTTGGGTATTGGAAAATCCAAAAGTTTGGGAGTTGCGAGAGGGGTGGTAAATAATATCACGCAAACTATTCAATCAATCCAGCAAGCGATACTTGAGGCAGAAAACAATTCAGGTTATAAAATAAAAGATGTTGTTGTGGGTATTGCTGGGCAACACATCAGAAGTATTCAGCATACAGATTACATCAGCCGTAATAATCCGGAAGAAGTAATTGGTGAAAAAGATATTCAGCTTTTAATTGATCAGGTAAATAAATTGGCAATGTTGCCAGGTGAAGAAATTATTCACGTTTTACCACAAGAATTTAAAATCGACGGGCAATCTGAAATTAAAGAGCCAATCGGAATGTACGGCGGAAGATTGGAATCTAGTTTTCACGTTGTAGTAGGGCAGGCTTCTTCAATTAGAAACGTTGGAAGGTGTATTCAGAGTTCTGGAATTGAACTTTCAGGATTGACTTTGGAACCATTGGCTTCAGCAGATGCAGTTTTGAGTCAGGAAGAAAAAGAAGCCGGTGTTGCATTAATTGACATCGGAGGTGGAACTACCGATTTGGCCATTTTTAAAGATGGAATTATTCGCCATACTGCTGTTATTCCTTTTGGAGGAAATGTAATTACAGATGATATTAAAGAAGGCTGTTCGATTATCGAAAAACAAGCAGAGCTTTTAAAAATAAAATTCGGATCGGCTTGGCCAGGAGAAAATAAAGACAACGAAATTGTTTCTATCCCAGGTTTAAGAGGAAGAGAGCCCAAAGAGATTTCGCTTAAAAACTTATCAAAAATCATCCATGCACGTGTGGTGGAAATTATTGAGCAGGTTTTTGCAGAAATCAAAGCTTACGGACACGAAGATCCACGCAAAAAATTAATTGCTGGAATCGTTCTTACGGGTGGTGGAGCGCAATTGAAACATATAAAACAATTAGTTGAATATATTACTGGAATGGATACCAGAATTGGATATCCTAATGAGCATTTGGCAGGAAACTCTAGTGAAGAAATTTCAAGCCCATTGTTTGCAACAGCGGTAGGTTTAGTAATGAACAGCATCGAAAACAGTACACAAAGTGCTGTTCGAATGGAAATTGTAAATGAACAGCCAAAAGTAGTTTACAGAAACGCTCCAGTGCAGCAACAACAACCTATTCAGCAACGATACGAAGTTGAAGAAAACTACGTTGAAAGAGTAGAAACTATTGAAGAACCAAGAGAAACAAGAACAAATAAAGTAGAAGCAGAATCTACAGAAACCAAAATTAGGAGATCATTTTTTGACAGATACGTCGATAAAATCAAAGATTTTTTAGACAACGCTGAATAAATATAAGCCGAATAGAGAAAAGAGAAAAGGATTACTTTTTGCCCCAAGTCAAGAAGTAAAAAATGTACTAAATAAGAATTAAAAACCAAAAAGATGATGAGCAACTCAGAATTTGGAAGCATTTCATTTGATTTACCAAAAAACCAATCAAATGTAATCAAAGTAATAGGTGTAGGTGGAGGAGGTAGCAATGCTATCAACCATATGTTTAAGCAAGGTATTAAAGGCGTTGATTTCATCGTTTGTAATACAGATTCGCAAGCGCTTCAAAATAGTTCGGTGCCTAACAAAATTCAGTTGGGTATGAATTTGACAGAAGGTCTTGGAGCAGGAGCAAATCCTGATGTAGGACAGCAGTCTGCTATTGAAAGTATTGCTGATATTGAAAAAATGTTGGATCGCAATACTAAGATGGTATTTATTACCGCTGGTATGGGTGGTGGTACAGGTACAGGTGCCGCTCCAGTTATCGCACAATTAGCAAAAGAAAGAGAAATCTTAACAGTGGGTATCGTGACGATTCCGTTTCAATTTGAAGGGAAAGTTCGTCAAGAGCAAGCACTTTTAGGAATCGAAAAATTACGTAAACAAGTTGACTCTTTGATCGTAATTAACAATAATAAATTAAGAGAAGTTTACGGAAATCTAGGTTTCAAAGCTGGATTTTCAAAAGCTGATGAAGTTTTGGCAACTGCCTCAAGAGGTATTGCTGAAGTAATTACGCATCACTATACTCAAAATATCGATTTGCGTGATGCAAAAACAGTTTTGGCAAACAGCGGAACTGCGATTATGGGATCTGCAGTGTCAGAAGGTGAAAACAGAGCAAAAGATGCAATTGTATCAGCGTTGGATTCTCCATTATTGAATGACAATAAAATTACAGGAGCCAAAAACGTATTGTTGCTTATCGTTTCTGGATCTAATGAAATAACGCTTGATGAGATTGGAGAAATCAATGATCACATTCAGGCAGAGGCTGGTTACAATGCAAATATTATCATGGGAGTTGGTGAAGACGAAGCTCTTGGTGAGGCTATTGCTGTAACTATTATTGCGACTGGTTTTGATGTTGAACAACAAAATGAAATCGTTAATACTGAGCCAAAGAAAATTATTCACACATTAGAAGACGAACAAAGAAGTGTTCACAATCTAACAAACAAACCGCTTGCATCTTTTGATTTGAATGCAGAAACGCCTATTGCAAAATCTGAAGATAAAGTTGTTTTTGATTTAATGGAAGATACGGTTGCTCCCGTAGTTCAAACTCCAGTTGCTCCAGTAACACCGCCAACAATCAATCAAGAAGAATTGGTAGTGATGTCTGAGTTTATCAAGAATCTTGATGTAACTTTTGAAATCGTTTCTCCAATTACAGATATCGATTTTAAAATTTCTACTCCAGAAGTGCCAGCTTACCAAGAAGTAAAACCAGTACAGCAAAGAACTTTTGAAAAAGAAGAACAAACGACTTTTTCATTTGATTTGCCACTTTTTAGAAGTGAGCCTGAAGTTAAAAGAGAGCCGGTTGCAGAACAAGAAAATAAAATCGTTTTTGAGTTAACAAACGAAACTCGTAATATTAAAGTAAACGACCCAGTTTCATTTGTTCCGGTAACTGAACTTTCTGATAATGGTATCATCAAATATTCGTTAGAAGAATATATGGAAGTTGAAAATGAATTGACAGCTTCAAAACCAGTTGAAAAAGTGGTTGAAGATGTAGTTCCTGAGGAATTAAACATTACGTTGAAACCAAGAGTTGATTTTGCAAGTCAGCCTGATTTTACAACAACTGCTGAAGTTTCTCCGATGGAATTGACAATTGAAGAAACATTACGTTTGCGTGCTGAAGAAAGAAGAAAGAAATTGAAAGAATTTAACTATAAATTCCATAATAATGTTTCTAGAATTGATGAGTTGGAAAAAGAGCCAGCTTATAAAAGATTAGGAATTGATTTGTCAAATTCTCAATCGAACAACACCAATTCTAGAATTTCTGTTGGAACAGACAGCAACAACGATTTGCAATTGCGTTCAAATAATTCATTTTTGCACGACAACGTAGATTAGTTTTCAAAATCTTAATATAAGGATAGCCCGAAAATTGGATTTAATTTTCGGGTTATTTTTTTTATCTTCGCACAGAATTTAGAAATTTGACTTCCTAAATAGGTTTTTAAAGTGAATCTTATTGTCAGTTCGAGCGAAGTCGAGAACAAATTCCAAATTAATATATCAATTAATAGGCATTGGCTTATTTTAAATAAAACATAAACATGAGTTTACAAGCACAAATCATGGACGAGATCAAAACGGCCATGAAAGCAAAAGATACAGTAGCTTTAGAGGCTTTAAGAGCTGTTAAATCAGAATTATTGTTAGCTTCAACAGCATCAGGATCTAAAGAAGAATTGTCAGAAGATGATGAAATTAAATTGCTTCAAAGATTGGTAAAAACACGTAAAGAAAGTGCAAGAATCTTTACAGAACAAAACCGTCCAGACTTAGCTGAACCAGAATTGGCTCAAGTAGTGGTAATCGAGAAGTTTTTACCAGCTCAATTAAGTGAAGAAGAAGTAGAAGCTGTAATCGCAAAAATTATCGCTGAAACAGGAGCTTCAGGAATTGCTTCAATGGGTAAAGTAATGGGATTAGCATCTGCTCAATTAGGCGGAACTGCTGAAGGAAAAACCATTTCTACAATTGTAAAGAAATTACTTTCGTAAATATAATTTTAGACTGTAGATTTTAGATTCCAATTAGTAATCTAAAATCTACAGTCTGAAATCATAAATAAACTGACCGCGTAGTTCAACTGGATAGAATATCAGATTTCGGCTCTGAGGGTTGGGGGTTCGAACCCCTCCGCGGTCACTAAACACTCCTCCGGGGTCACAAAAAAAGAAAAAGCCTGAGAATCTAAATTCTCAGGCTTTTTTAAATTTTATTTTACTTATAAAAAACTAGTATTGCTGTTAGCAGAAGTTTTTTATTTCCATAATTCCCACCATTTTTTCTTACTATCCGTTAATATTGGCTTTGTTGGAATTTTTTCTGGCTCAGTTTTAGTTTTTTCTATTTTTTTATCTATACTAAAATCAATTTGTAGAAATTGTTCAATATGCTTCCAGCCTATTTCTAAAATATTACCACTATTGTCTAAAATTCTACTTTTAAATAGGAAATCAATTCCATCGTCATTCAAACCATTTGATAAATAGAAGGCTAATATTTTTTGATTTCTTTCTTTATATAATTTTTCGATATCTTGTTTGTCATATTTTATTAATGATAATGCAATAACCGCTTTAACTTCGTCATTTTTTAGTGAATTATTAATTTCTTCTTCTGTAAATGAATTGTTGATTTTGTCTGTATTAGCAAATTCTGATTTAATATATTTTTCAGTCCAATCTTCTTTAATTGAAGATAAAGCAATGCTAAAATAAGGTTCTAATTCATCTTGTTGGTTTTTAGAAATGAGTTCTTCAAAAAAATGTTTCAAGCTTTCACCTTTATGAAATGGAATTCTTTTTAATGCAGCAAAACGAATATGTGAATTTCTTTCACTCAAAATACAGTATTTAAGAAATTCTAAATAAGATTTATTTTTAGTTTCTCCTAAATGCATTACCAATTTAATTTTGCTTTCTATGTTTTGGATTTGATTGAAATATGAAATTAGTTTATCATTTGAAACTTCAAGTTTAAATTTTTGAACTAAATCTAAGTTTGCGGGTTCTAATTTGTCAATATATTCTTCTCCTATTTTTGGATTACTTTTCATTCTTTCAAGCATTGTACTTGCATACTTGTTGTTTGTGTCTAATAAGTAACTTTTCTTAACACAAGAAAGGCCAATTGGATATAATTGTTCTTGATTAGCATTAATAGAAATATGACATAGTGAATCTCCAACACCATACCAAAGCATACTATTTTTTGGTTCAGCTTCTAATCCTTGAATAAATAAATTTGAAGCCATCATGTAGTTTCTTTCGCTGTAAAACACTAGTCCTGATTGTTCGTAATGATTCATTCGTTCTTGTTTTAAAATTTCTGCCAACGCTCTTGCGCTACATCAGCCGTAAATTGTGGGTTGATTGTCTGATTAATGTCAAGTTTTTTATTATACAATTGTCCAATATCTATCAGGACAATTTTATGAGTAAAGCTAAAAAATTACTACTCAGTTTTCTTCTTAGAATTCTTGATCAGTACAAAAATCGAAAACAAAAAGACAACAATATAAATAATCGCCAAAGCTGGCTTCTCAAATTTTAATGTTTGAAAATCGAATTGTTTAAACAATACTACACCTAAAATGATTGCGATAATCGAAAAAGTGAATCGTAATGCACTTTTATTTTCCATATTTATGTTTGATTATGATTAGTAATTCTTTTCTGGTTATAAAGCTAATATAATGAAATATTTTAATTCCGATTTCATATTTTAGCAAAGTAGAGGACAATTAATCATTGCTGGAACTATATGGAAATAGTATTATTTACCCAGCAGATTATTATTCTACAATCAATCAAGCTTATCACAAAGGAGAATATAATCTGAGGATGAAAGCGGTTTGAAATGGAAAAAAATATCGGAAAAAGTAAAAGTAAAAATAATCTCATGTTGAAAACAGTTTTAGTAAATCGGGGGAAGTTTTTGTTTTATTTCTTTGAAAAAATATTCTCGACAACCCAAGCCGGGCCAATTAATAAAAACTGAAGATCTTTTAAGAAAGAAGGTTTTTTGCCTTCAATATTGTGTCCGTAAAATTGTCCAATCCAAGCAATGACAAATACACCAATTGAAAACATCCATAAAGGCACAAACTGACCAATGTAGTAATTTACAATAAGGCAAATGCCAGAGAAAATAGCAATTTTAACCGCCATAGCAATTGATAATCGAATGTAAAAAACGAGAACAAAAAGTAAAACTACAAAAGCCCAGTTTTCAATAATTGGCGCATTTAGTTTTAAAGTATTAGCGATAATTCCGCTCGGAATACTCATTAATAAACCAACAATCGAAAAGAAAATTGCGGGAACGCAAATGTAATGTATCGCCTTGTTTTTAGGGTTTTGATGACTTACAGCATATTCAGCAAACCATTGATCTAATGTTCTCATTTTTGTGGTTTTAATAGTTAGGTTACTGTAAATCTAATAAAATTTCTTATAGCTTTTATTTGTCTAAAGAATGAAAATGTAAGTCATAGTGAATATCCAGAACATAAGAGGCAATAAACCCAATGAAAACCATATGGATTTATTTTTTACGCTTAGATTGAAATCTTTTTTCAAAAGAAAAATTAGAAACATTAGAGATAAAACAAGAGAAAAGATGTGAAAGGAATAACATAAAATCCAGCCAATATGATAAAGCCATCTCCATTCATCAATATATCTAAATTGTTGTGTAATTCTGCTTACAAGAAAAGCTGATGCAAAAAGCGATACTATGAAGATTGAAAAGGTTTTTAAATTTTTCATTTATGAACCAACTAAATTATACTCAAACACATTATCCCACAATTCATCAATTGTGACAAGCGCTTCTTGTAGTGGAATAACTTTCCATTTTCCATCATTTTCGATTCCGAGGCCAATGCTTTTCAACTTTAGTAAAGCATCATTGACATCAAAATCCAAATCGGTATTCAATTTGGTTTTAAACCAAGATTCTATTTGATTGTCAAGTTCGTCAGCAGTTAAAGGTTTTTCGCTTTTGTGTAAAAAAGAATAGGCTAAAATAGTCTCTTTTAGAACCTCTTCTTCAGATGAATTCAAGAGCGAATAAAACGCACCGCTGTTGTTTCCGAGATTTTTGAAATATAAACTGTCAGAAAGCAATTTAGAGTATCGGATTTTTTTATTTATGAAATTGTTGTACTGGCGGAAACAATAGGCAGATAAAATTCCCAGCGCAATCAAACCTTGATTTAAGGAAGTTTTGCTGTTTAATAAATCTATGGTTTCGCCCGTTTCATAAGCATTGTACATATTGATTAAAGCCGGAATTACTTTTGCACTTAGTAATGAAATTCCACCGAAAACTCCAGGAATCCACAACAACATTTTGTCTTTGATTGACATTCTAGGAATTGCATTCGGAAAAATCGTTTCAAGGTCATTTTTTGGAACACGCTTAAAGATTTTTAAGGAGATAGAACCCGGATCAATTGGCATTTTGCCTAATTTGACTTTCTTTTTATTTAAGAAATCGGCATCGCTGTAATTGAGGTAAACTAAAACGCGATCGTAATATTCGACTTCAATTTCTTTTTTCCAGAAAAAATATTTTTTGACTTTTTCAGTTGCCTTATGATGTCCGCGCGCATAAAGTTCAAAATCTTTGAAGGCGTTGAAATCAATTTCGAGATTCAAACCAATCAAATCAGATTCTGTAAAAGCTTCGTCGAGTGTTTTTTGATCAATTCGGTAATAATTTCCACGTTCTAAAACTTGAAGTAATGTTTCTTTAAATACCAAAAAATCACTTTTGCCAATAAACTGACGACGTTCTTTTTTGCTTAAATCTGGATCAAACAAAGCATAGTTTTGTTTCAGATTTCGATTAAGGTTAAAAGATTCGTAGTGATAATAATGTTCGATAATATCAAACAATTTTTTAAAATCGGCTTCTTCTTCAGAATTTTTAGCGAAAGCAGCGATTTGCTGTTCTAATAAAAATTCTTTGTTAAACGGAATATAATGTTCTAGGCTCATCTTGATTTCTTGGCTTTAATGCGTGGCGTTTACAGAAAGCAAAAATACTGCCTGAAATTTGATTTCGAAAAAGTTTTTTTTAGAGAAAAGCTTAGGAAATAAAGGAGAAATAAAAAAGTGAGATTTAAAATCGGTTCCAGCGATTAAAATCCCACTTAAGAGTTCCAAAAAAAAAGTGACAAAATTTACCTAATTTCCCTTGGGAAATCTTATTCTACAAGAATAAATGATATTACAATTTTACTATAAAATAAAATTGTGACTATGCGTATTTATACCTGTTTTTGTGAATGAATGCAAATTTTTGGTAAATGATTTGATTTGTGATGTGAATGAAAAAAAATCCCGATAGCAAGAAGTTCTCGGGATTTAAATCTCAAAAAACACATTCATTCTATTATGCAATAGGAACGAATTTTTTTTAATAGAACCGTATTATTTCTTGCAATTTATTTTAATGTTTTTTTAATGAGTTGAGAAACAACATCTTCATGTGCTTTTTCCATTATAAAATAATCTTTCTTGATATTGTCAGCCTTAATTCCTTGAACAGAGCCGTTTATGCACTGTCTGATGTAATATTTTGAGACTTCGTATTTTAAAAACAAAGCTTCTAATATAGTAGAATTGTAGGAATTATAGTTTTTTGTTTTACTTTTGCCCATTGTTTAGTTTGTTTTAAATATCAAAACAAATATAGATGATAATTTTCAACAGTACTAAATGTTTTGAAAATAATTTCTTACATAAATGAGCATAATTCTAGATAATATTAAATGTTTGGTTGATAACGAGGGGATAGGAATAACTAAGCTAGAGGAAAAAATTGGTGCAAGTAAGGGCGTTCTATCGCGTGCTATTGCTAAAAATAGCGATATACAAGCAAAATGGATTAGTAAAATTGTTGAAATATTTCCACAATATAGTTGTGAATGGTTGATAAAAAATGAAGGCCCAATGTTGAAACGAACCCTTGATTTACAATCTGAATCTTCAAATCATAATTTTTCGTCACATTATAAAGATCTCGCTGATTCTCGAAAAGAAACAATAGAAAGCCTTAAAAAAGAAATTATGTATTTAGAGGATAAAGTTGCGGTTTATAAGAAAAGGGAAGATTAGCTGTGAATGAAATCCAACATTTCTTTTGAGTTTTGTCTAATCCGGTTTCTAAAAAACGAGAGAATTTTCTTTAATAAAAATTTCGATTCTAAAAGTTTTTGCTTAATTTTAAGTTACAATACCACCTAATCTTTTTTAAAGAAAAGAGAATCAAAACTGGCCCATGATAGTTGAAGTTTTCAAAACCAATGTGCAGAAAGAAGCCGACAAAAACTACGTTATTGCCGTTATACAAACACAATTTCCGGATTATAAAATTAATTTCGATTTAGAAGATTGTGATAAAATATTGCGGGTTGAAGGTGTTGATATAGAATCTGATAATATTATCGATTATGTGAATTGTTTAGGGTATACTTGTGTGAGGTTGGAGTAGGTGGTTAAGATAAATATATGATATATAACCGCGTAAACAGCTAGAATGTTTACGCAGTTTTTGTTTAATAAATCCTGATGATTGATTGTTGAATTTATTTGAAAGGATATACTAATGAAGCCCCTTTTACGTCAAATTGGGTTAGTGGTAATTTGTTGTTGTTTAAGTTTAAACTACAAGGATAATGCATAACCGAATAGGGATCATAGCTAGTTACTTGAATAGCTCCCATGGCTTGCTGAATTATATCTTCTCCTGCACAAGATTTATCTTTTGACCATATATGTTCATGTCTGAATCCTAGGATATGGCCAATTTCATGTCTTAATATTCCGGCACGACTGAAGTCGGTTGTGAAAAAAATTGAGTTAAGTAAAAGCATTCTTTTATATTTTTGATCATGTGGAAAAAAAGCTTGTGCGGCAAATTCTTCAGGAAAATTCACTTCTTGAACGGCAAAAAGAAGATTTTCGGGATATTCTTCTAAATCAATGTCTTGGTTGTCCAGTTTTGATAAATATTGGAATTTTATATTACAAGCTTTTGCCCAATCTTTTGTTGCGACTGCCATAGCATTGACAGCCATGTTGTATCCGTTTTGGGAAGTAAATGAATTGCGATTGATATAGTATTTTATAATAGTGCCGGGGGTCCAAATTAATGCTGTACCATTTCGATTAGTAGCCACGGTTAATTTGTTATAAGCATCATTACTTTTTTGATTATTTTTTTGTTCCCATAAATTTATTTGCTTAAGTCTTTTTTTGCAATATTCTAATAACTCAAGATCATCCATCCTAATATCACCTTCTACTATGTAATAATTACGTGTGTATTTATTTTTGCCTTTTCCAGTGGTTAAAGAAATTTTAGGTAGCACTTTTGTTAATTTTTTTTTGAGTTCATAAGCTTCGTTTTCTAATTGACTAGTTATATCCGTATAAGAAATGGTATCAAGTAAATAACGATTATTTTTGTTAATATAATTTGACATTGCAGAATCTATAGTTGTTTGTCTGATACTATCTGGAGCGACAATTTGTATATTGCTGGTTGAATCAAGCATAATTGTTGTTTCGGCTGTCGCAGTATTATTGTGATTACAGCTTGTAATAAAACAAATTGATACAATAATGATAAAAAGTTTTAGTAACTGTTTCATAGGGTGTATTTTGATTGTTTTTTTCTTGTTTGTTGTTTGCGTTGCATGAAAAAAGTTTATTTAGCTCTCGTCGTTAAAAATTGTATTGTATTGCTACATATGGTTTAAACTTTGGTACTGAGCTATATTTGAAATCCTTATCAATATCTTCTGTCCCATTAATCTTGTCACCAACTTTGAGAGTGTCTAGCTCTTTTATCCATGTCATTGCTAGCCCTCCTGCAATTGCAAACCTTCTCAATCCATTAATATTGCTTCTTAAGCCAAATCCTGTTAATAATGTTGGTATTCCCGCGTTTAAACCTATTCCGAGTTGATACATTGGATGGATTGTAGAATTAGGAATATAGTAATTGAAGTTTACCATAGTAGTTATATTAAGATTTTTTACTGCATTTTCAGTCGGAGAGCCTACATATTGTTGTCCGGTTGAATCTGATGTTGTTCCATATGTATAATATTTATAAAAAGTATAAGCAGTACCAATAGAAACTTCAGGAACAAATCTTTGAAATTTCCTTACTCTGATGCTTCTTTTCATTAACTCTTTCGGTTCGGTATTGATAATTTCGTTGTTGTCTGATAATATTAGTCCATCTTCTTTAATAGTAATCGTATATATAGAAATTTTTCCTTCTGTTGAAGGAACTTCATTAAGATGAATACACCATTTTAATTCTGGTGTTCCGCCTCCTGCTGATGCTTTTTCTTGCATTTTTTTTGCACCATTATATGCTTCTACAAGATTTGAAAGTCTTTTTACTTGCTCTTCTAATTTTGTTTGAAGTTCTTTAATGAGAGAATTGAAAATGTATTTTGCTGTAAATGCATCACGATCAGTGCAAGGATAATTTTTGACATCAGTTTGAACATTCTCAAGGCGGGTTTTTATCTTATTAAAATGATCGTTAATAAGTTGTACTTCTTTATCTACAGAAGAAAGTTGGTTTTTTGTAGTCTCTTCTTCTTCGAAAGTTATTGCTTTTAAGAATTTAAATTGTTTTATAATTTCTTCTTTTTTAGATTCTGAGAGAGTTTTATCTATTCCTTCAATAGTAGATTTAATATTTTCAAATTCGCTGCATTCGACCTCTTTCGTTATTGGTATTTTTTTCTTGTTTTTTATTACAAATGAAGATACCGATTCAGTAGGTGTTTTTAGGCCGTTTAAATTTTCAAATATTGAGCCTAATGCCTTCTCAGCGGCTGCATTTATTGGGTCAGCTATAATTTTTATTTCTGTATTGTTGGTGAAGTTTAATGGATTTAAAGGTCTTAGATAAATATTTATGCCATTTTTGTGAACTAGGTAAATTGTAGAATCTTGTAATACGGTAAAATCAACACTTTGGTCTTTTGATGCAGCATCAGCTTTTAGTTGTTTTGTTAAAATGTCATATTTTAAAAATAGACGATATCCTTTTTCTATGGGTACTCCATTTTCCAAAACGTCAGATGCTTTTTGTGCAAATATTTCTTGAGAGCAAATAAATATTATTGCAAATGTTAGTAAATGCTTAATCATAATTGTTCGTGTTTAAGTTGTTTAGATTTAGGTAATTAATTCATTTGTATTTAGTTTTTGATAAACCAGTTGTGCGTAGTCTATAGAAAGCTAAGCAATATTAACATTTGTTTAATAATTTTAAATGGGTATTTATACGTGTTTTTATTTATAAATAGAATTGTTAAAGCGTAAATGCTTGATATTTAATTATGTGTTATAATGTTTAAGAACATGAGTAAAGGCAAGAAGTGAAACATGTCTTAAAAAATATTTTCACTAAGATTTGTAAATTATTCTTGTGTTAAATCGGAAGTATGATATCTATAAATGTATTTTTTTAAATGGGAACTATGTTTATGAATTTGTAGAAATGCACAAATTATTCAATTCAAATTATCATTTTCTAATTACCGAAATTCCCTAAATTTGCGCCTTATGAAAAAAGCATTTCAACTCTTCGATTTCACACAAAAAGTCAATTATAAAAACGAAATTTTGGCTGGTTTTACGGTTGCGATGACAATGATTCCAGAATCACTGTCATTTGCTATTTTGGCTGGATTTCCACCTTTGGTTGGTTTGTATGCGGCATTTATTGCAGGATTGGTCACGGCAATTTTTGGAGGAAGACCCGGAATGATTTCGGGTGGAGCAGGAGCGACTGTTATTGTTTTAATAGCCTTGATGAAATCGCATGGAATCGAATATGTTTTTGCCGCAGTTGCGCTCGGTGGTGTCGTGCAAATCTGTATCGGACTTTTTAAACTCGGAAAATTTATTCGTTTAGTGCCACAGCCAGTGATGTTTGGTTTTGTAAACGGTTTGGCAGTTGTGATTTTCATGTCGCAATTGGAACAATTTAAAACTGTAGTAAATGGGCAAGTTTCTTGGCTTCAAGGAACACCTTTGTACATTATGTTGGGATTGGTTGCATTGACAATTTCAATTGTTTTGGTTTTCCCTAAAATTACCAAAGCAGTTCCAGCTTCGCTTGTGGCCATTATGGTTGTTTTTGCGATCGTAATTATTTTTAATATTGAAACTAAAACAGTTGAAGATATTGCATCAGTGCAAGGCGGATTTCCTCCTTTTCACATTCCGAATATTCCGTTTTCTTTTGACACTTTAAAAATCATATTTCCTTATTCCGTAATTGTTGCAGCAGTGGGTTTGACTGAAGGTTTGCTTACGCTGAATTTAGTTGATGAAATTACGGGAACTCGAGGCAATAGCAATCGTGAATGCATTGCGCAAGGAAGTTCAAATATATTAAACGGCTTTTTCTACGGAATGGGTGGTTGCCCAATGATTGCTCAGACTTTAGTGAATCTTGGAGCAGGTTCGAGAGCCAGACTTTCAGGAATTATAGGTGCTTTGACTATTTTAATGATTATACTTTTTGGAGCGCCTGTTATTGGTAAGTTGCCAATGGCAGCCTTGGTGGGAGTTATGATGATGGTGGCTATTACAACTTTTGAATGGGCCAGTTTCAAGATTATTAATAAAATGCCAAAGCATGATATTTTTGTTGGAATTCTAGTAGCTTTAATTACAATCGTACTTCATAATCTGGCTCTGGCTGTCTTGATTGGTGTAATTATTTCGGCCTTGGTTTTTGCTTGGGAAAGCGCCAAAAGAATTCGTGCTAGACATTATATCGATGAAAGTGGAGTAAAACATTATGAAATTTATGGACCGTTATTTTTTGGTTCAACCACTACTTTTTTAGAAAAGTTTGATATTCAGAACGACCCAGTTCATATTATTATCGATTTTAAAGAAAGCCGCGTTTCTGATATGTCGGCCATTGAAGCTTTAAATAAACTGACGAAAAAATACAATCAGTTAAATAAAACTATAGAGTTGCAGCATTTAAGCGGAGATTGCAGGCAATTACTAAAAAATGCCGATGCTGTTATTAAGGTAAATGTTATTGAAGATCCTACTTATAAAGTGGTTTCCTGATAATTAGAAAATAAATTAATTTACTTCTTTGGGCAGTGTTAAATGGAAAAAAAATTGGTAAAATAATTTTTAATTTAAGATATGTTGAGCTAAAAAATAAATGATTTTACTGTGACTCATAAATATCGAAAACAATAAGTTTTTTAAAACAAAAAAGCTGCAAATTTTAGTTTGCAGCTTTTTTATCGTCTTAATTGTTTTGCAACTTTATCTATTCAAATAAAATTCCAAAAAACTATTATTTTAAATAAGTAAATTTTATTAGGTCATTTGCCATTAATGTATATGACCCATTACTCGCAGGAAGATATTTTACAGTGGTGCCAGTTACAGAAATTGCGTCTTTAGAAATAACGACACCATTTACATACATTTGTACTTTTGACGCTTTTGGTGTTGCGTTTAGTGTAAAAGAGTCTATTCCGGCTGATGCAGTGGTAAACTCGTCAATAGCAAGTTGTGTTTCAAAAGTTGCAGGATCAGTCCAAACAACATTACCAACTGCATCTACTGATGTCGCTACATAGCCAACAGCAGCGCCTGTAGTGATTTGAGCTGTTGCAGTACTTGTTTTTCCTGTAGCTGTAATATTTGCCGCTCCAGTAATATTTTTAGTATTCATATTTAAATCTTGTGTTGCAATGTGATTACCAAGGTTGTCGCCTTTTGTAGCAATTGTAGCAGGATCTGTCCAAACAACATTACCAGTTGCATCTACTGATGTTGCAATATAACCAGCTGTGGCGCCTGTAGTAATTTGAGCTGTTGCAGTACTTGTTTTTCCTGTAGCAGTAATATTTGCCGCTCCAGTAATATTTTTAGTATTCATATTCAAATCTTGTGTAGCAATGTGATTACCAAGATTGTCGCCTTTTGTCGTAATTGTTGCGGGATCAGTCCAGGTTACATTACCTGTTGAATCAGAAACTGCAATTTTACCATCTCCGGCACCTGTAGTGATTTGGGCTGTTGAAGTACTTGTTTTTCCTGTAGCAGTAATATTTGCAGCTCCTGCAATATTTTTAGCATTCATATTTAAATCTTGTGTAGCAATGTGATTACCAAGGTTGTCGCCTTTTGTCGTAATTGTCGCAGGATCAGTCCAAACAACATTACCAGCTGCATCTACTGATGTTGCAATATAACCAGCTGTGGCGCCTGTAGTAATTTGAGCTGTTGCAGTACTCGTTTTTCCTGTAGCAGTAATATTTGCCGCTCCGGCAATATTTTTAGTATTCATATTCAAGTCTTGTGTAGCAATGTGATTACCAAGGTTGTCGCCTTTTGTCGTAATTGTTTCGGGATCAGTCCAGGTTACATTACCTGTTGAATCAGAAACTGCAATTTTACCATCTCCGGCACCTGTAGTGATTTGGGCTGTTGAAGTACTTGTTTTTCCTGTAGCAGTAATATTTGCCGCTCCAGCAATATTTTTAGCATTCATATTTAAATCTTGTGTAGCAATATGATTACCAAGGTTGTCGCCTTTTGTCGTAATTGTCGCAGGATCTGTCCACACAACATTACCAGCTGCATCTACTGATGTCGCAATATAACCAGCTGTGGCGCCTGTGGTGATTTGAGCTGTTGCAGTACTTGTTTTTCCTGTAGCGGTAATATTTGCCGCTCCAGTAATATTTTTAGTATTCATATTCAAATCTTGTGTAGCAGTGTGATTTCCTAAGTTATCACCAGCAAATTCTGTTCTTGATACATAACGTATTATATTGTTACTATCAATTACTAAAACAGCATCTGAGTTAGCTCCTGCCAAAAGCCCATCTAAGGCTAGAGTATATGCCGATGTTGTTTTTAATGTTGTAGCCTGTTTTAAATCTCCTCCTAATTGAATATAACCCGCGTTTGCTGTTATACCATTATTAGCATTAGGATGAATAGTGACCTTTTCCCCATTTTGGGTAACAACGGTTTTTGTTTGCGCCATCATAAAGCCACTCTGAATTAATAATAATAAGCAAGTAATTTTTTTCATTTTCGTAATAAATTTTTTATTTTTCATGTCTTAATGTGTTCTTTATTGTAATGAATTCACTTTCAGTTTAGGGTGAATAGTTTTTTGGTTTGCCCTATTAATAATTAGCTTTAACTAAATACTTAGAAAGTGTTTTGCATTTTTATCTCTAAATTTTTGACAAAAGTACCGAGGCTGTGCAAGTCGGTTTGGTTTTAAAAGTTTTTTTTGTAACAGATTAAGGTTTTTTAAATAAATATATCATAAGCCACAATGATTAGGCTGAATGTGTATTTTTAAAATATTTAGTTTGGGTTGAATAAAGAATTTAAAGTAAATTAATTGCTTTTATATTAAATAGCAGGAAGATGCTTTATTAGGGAATAAAAATCAGGTTAATTTGCCCATTTTTAAAGTGTAAATTTGATGATGGCGATTGTTTAAAGAAAGTTTATGGGCTTGTAGGTTTTGTAAGTATTTCTGAAATTTTGGACTACAACTCGGGATGTTTTTTGGTTTGCCAATAATTGGAAAATTATTATTGACGACCCCAGGTGAAGGTATGATGAGAGCTGATATTAAAGTAAGTATAACCAAGGATCCTATTAACAAGATCATGATTTAACTGGATAATTGGAAAATATGATACTTATATTGAAAATGTAAATTGTAAAGAAACACTGCTGTGCGTTTACGTCGTGTAAATCAAGCATTGTGTTTGTTTTGAGGATAAGACGCACAGGAGTGCGTCTCTACAGAAAATAGGAATTTCAAATAAAATCACCTAATTTTCTAATTGATATTTTTTTTAATTATTTACTCCAACAGGAACTTTTTTAACTTCTGAAATTAAATAGCCATCATCAGTAAAGCCTTCTATTAGAACTTGTATTTCGTTTTGATTATTCTTTGGAATTTTAATTTGAAAGTCTGAGTGATTAGTTAACTCAATGTTTGGTGACCAATTCAATGTTCCGAAATAATTAAATTCGACCTGATCTTCTAATGGTACAGTTTTGTATGTGAAATTTTGCGCAAAACCTTTTGTTACAATTAATGAGGTATGTTTTACTTTGAAATATTCGTTTTTTTGCCCGGTTTTCATGAAAATTTTAATTGTACCGTGTCCTCTTAAGGTTGTAACATCAGAGCTTCCGGTTCTATCAATGTAGATTTCATCTATTTGATCTAGCGTGAGATAGTAAAGGTCATTAAAATCATAAAGTAAAAAATTGTCAATATACACATTTGGAGGAGTCGCTGTGAGATAAGAACCCGGTGCCCAACCCTTATAAGCATCTCTGCGATCTGCTATGCGTACGGTATTAGTACTGGGATCAATGCCTGTATTGTAACCATTGGAAGATAGAAAATTTAATAAAGTCTGATGTGATTTTCCGTCAATTTTAAAGGCTTTGGCCATGAAGCTCACTTCTGATTTATGAATAAAAACTTCTTTTTGAGCAGTATTTTTTACTTCTACTTCTTTTAATGTAGTTGCTTTTGTTTTAGGCGGTGGGAAATTAAAAACATTCTCAGAGACTTTTTTTAGTGGACAGAATGTTTTTTCGAATGATGGCCCCAAAGCAAAGCGAGGTTCGTTTCTGGCAATTCGTGCTTCTATTTTAGTAGTTAAAGTGTTGTTTTTCTCATTGCTCATTTGTAAACCTAAAACAGTAGAATCCTGAACAAAAAAATGCTCAAATTTAAAATCATTATTCTGATCTATAAAGGTTTCATCAAATAGGCTGGTTTTTAATGAGAAAAGAGAAATTTTATTTTTAGAATTCGGTTTTTGTTCTCTCTCGACCTTCCCATTTATTGTAATTCCTTTTTCAAACTCATAACTGATTTTTGGCGGACCTGCTTTGATATTTTCCCATAAGTATTTGCCTTTGCTTTGTGTAACCAATAAAAGTTCGATGTCTTGTTTTCGGGTTTTATTGTCTGGATTAAAATAGAAATAAGTATCGCTTACTGGTTTGTCTAAATAGGCATTTAAGTAAAAAGTTCCCAAAATTGTTTTTTTCTGATTATTGCAAACGCTCTTTTCAGGAAGAATACTAATGCTTAAATGCGCTTTGTCAACTTCCACTTTCCCAGATAATATAATGCTGTCGTTAACTGTCGCTTTCGTTTGAATTGTTAAGGGATTTCTATCTTCTTCAATATAAGTTAATCTTTCGGTAATTTCATTCAAATCTTCATCTAAAACTCGAACAGTATTAATGCCATTTGGGAGGAATTTTTTATCGAAGAAAATAGGCAGTTCAGTTTTGTTATTGCTAAAGGTGATCTCCTGCTGCATTAAATTTTCATTTTGCTGAATGAGCACTATGAATTTTTTATTTTGAATGTCTTGAAGACCTTTTTCATTTGTTTTTAGGACAACAAGTAACTTGTTTTTAGCAGGATAATCTTTTTCGGTTAAGATTAGTCCGGTTTCTGCAATTTTGCCCAAAGAACGTTCTGTTTTTAATTTGTCATTATTTATTTTGAGCGTATATTTTTCGTTTAATTTGGCTCTTAAATAAATAATGCCATTTCCCATTCTGTTAGTATGAAAGCTTGAAATTTCATTTGATTTTGAATCCAAAATAACGCCATCTGTTATTTCTATTCCTTTTTTATTGCAGTCTGTAATCTTAATTCCAATTGTATTTACAACATCGCTTAGTATAATTCCTCCTTCTGGAAATAAGCTTATTTCTGCCGTTTCCCAACTTGGTTCATTGGTTTCAAAAGCATACGGATTATGTTTGTCAATAATTTCAATGGTTTGATTAAACGAATCGTCTTCCTTGAAATTATTCATCCAGTTCGTGTAAAAGTGAAAATGGTATTTGCCCTGTTTGAATTTTTCATTTAAATGAATGCCACCAGAAAACATACCGTTTTGAGCAAAAAGCAATTGTTTTTGCACTATTTGTTCTTCATTATTATAAATGAGTAATTGAACATTTGTAGTGGCGCTATTTGGGGAATTATTTTTTTTGCTTAGAATGTATCCTTTGAAGGCAATGGCCTCATTATTTGTATAAATGTTTTTATTAAATTGGACATGGATAATTTCTCGGTCTTCTGAAAAATAATCAGCAAGATACTTGGTAATTTTATCTTGATTGTTGATCTCTTGCGAAAAGGAATGTACGCAAAATAATAAGCCAAAAAATCGAGTGATTGATTTCATACAGAAAATATTAGGAACAATTTTAATTACCATAAAGCTATAGAATTAATTGTAATATTAATCTGTAATTCACAAAAACCGTGCAAGTTTTTTAAAGTAAGATGATTAGATAATTTGGAAATTTGTCAATTAGATAATTATATAAGCACGTTTGTTGTAGTGGCGTATATGCGTTTTGCTGGCAAAGATTTTAAAGTAAGAAACCCAACAGATTTTATAATCTGTTGGGTTTGCTTTTATGCTGTAAGAAAATTATCTAATTGACAAATTTCCAAATTATCTAATTAGCAAGCATTGTGTCGACATCACTCAATTTTCCGTCGATTTCGCCTATTTGAAGGCCTAAAATATGAGCAATTAAAGGATAAACTGAAACATTCTGAAATGTTTTGACTCTTTTGTTTACTTTAAAAGCAGGTCCTTTTGCGTAAAAAATAGCGTGCATATCTTTTTCATTATTGTCGTAACCATGAGTTCCACCTTTAATGTTTTGAGATTCTTTCGTTACTAAACTCCATCCTTTATCGGCTTCTATAACAAAATCAAGCGCGCGCGAATTTGTTCCGTAGTGCAATCTTTCGGGAGCTTCAGATGATTTCCAGAATTTGATATGAGGAACTTTTTTCAAAGCATTGGCAATAGAATCTTGATAACCAGGTTTTGCTTGCAAACTCATAATTGGATTTACAACATCTTTATAACCCAGCCATTCTGGTTTTAAATAATCTAAAACCGCTACTTTTTTATCATTGCTGATATTTGCCATTCCGTGGTCTGAAACGATGATTAAATTGATTTGTTTTCTGATAGGCAGTTGATCTAATTTTCGAGATATTTCGCCCATTATAGAATCCATTTTGATGACCATTTTTTTGTTTTCAGGTGAAAGCGGACCAAAATTATGTCCAGTATGATCTGGTTCGTCAAAATATAAAGTGATTAAATGAGGTCTTTGTTTTTCTGGAAGTTGTAACCATTTCATAACGGTATCGATTCTTGCTTCATACGGAATTTTATTATCGTATTTTTTGAAATAGCTTGGATTTCTTTTGTCAATATCAGAACCTGGCCAAAAAAAAGATGCAGTTTTTACGCCTTGTTGTTCGGCTAAATTCCAAATCGGATTTCCGCCATAAAATCTTGAATCATTTTTTGCATCGCTTGATAATGAAAAAGCTTGATTTAAAGAAGCATCATAAAAAACATTATTGATGATTCCGTGATGATCAGGATAAAGCCCTGTTACAATCGAATAATGATTTGGAAAAGTTTTGCTTGGATAAGATGGTTTCATTGATTTGGCATGAACACCTTCTTTTTCAATTTGCTTCAGATTTGGAAGATTGAATTGTTTTTGATAATCCCAACGAAATCCATCCATAGAAACTAAAACGACATAAGTGTCTTTAGTATTTTGGGCTTGTAAAAAAGTGGCAAGAAGTAAGAATGTGAAAGATAAAAGGTGAGTTGTGAATTTTCTCATTGTGCAATTTTAAATAGAACTGCAAAGGTAGAGATAACAGATTTTTTAAAGAAAAAGAGAATGTTAAATAAAAGGTTTGCCACGAATTGCACTAATTTCCACGAATTGTTTTTCTTTTTAGCCACAGATTACACAGATTAAAAGGATTTCTTTGTTAGGTACACTAAAAGATTTTTACGCAGATTTTAACAGATTTAAGCAGATTAATTTAATTTTTATCATCTATGATCTACATAAAATAAAAATCCTTTTAATCTGTGTAATCTGTGGCAAATTAAAATATGCGCAAAAGATTGAAAAAACTAATTCGTGAAAATTAGTGCAATTAGTGGCAAACAAAAAAAAGCGCCAGATAAAAATCCAGCGCTTTTAAGTTTTAAGAAGAGAATGAATTACATCATTCCTGGCATTCCGCCTCCCATTGGCATTCCGCCTCCGGCATTTTCTTCTTTAATATCAATTAATGCACATTCTGTAGTCAAGATCATTCCAGAAACAGATGCAGCGTTTTCAAGAGCTACACGAGTTACTTTTTTAGGATCGATAATTCCAGCAGTAAGCATGTCTACATATTCGTCAGTTTTTGCGTTGTATCCGAAATCACCTTTTCCTTCAGAAACTTTAGCCACAACAACAGAACCTTCAAGACCAGCGTTTTCAACGATAGTTCTTAATGGAGCTTCAACAGCACGAGAAACGATTTGGATTCCAGTTGCTTCGTCAGCGTTGTCAGCTTTTAAGTCAGCTAAAGCAATTTTAGCTCTCAATAAAGCAACACCACCACCAGCAACGATTCCTTCTTCTACAGCAGCGCGAGTAGCGTGTAAAGCATCGTCAACTCTGTCTTTTTTCTCTTTCATTTCAACTTCAGAAGCAGCACCAACGTAAAGAACAGCAACACCACCAGCTAATTTAGCCAAACGCTCTTGCAATTTTTCTTTATCGTAATCAGATGTAGTTGTTTCCATCTGACCTTTAATTTGGTTTACACGATTTTTGATGATATCAGCTTCACCAGCACCGCTTACGATAGTTGTATTGTCTTTATCGATAGAAACTCTTTTTGCGTTTCCTAACATATCGATAGTTGTATTTTCAAGAGTATATCCTCTTTCTTCAGAGATTACAGTTCCACCAGTTAAGATTGCGATATCTTCTAACATTGCTTTTCTTCTGTCTCCAAAACCTGGAGCTTTTACAGCAGCAATTTTAAGAGCACCTCTTAATTTGTTTACTACTAAAGTAGAAAGAGCTTCTCCGTCAACATCTTCAGCAATAATCAATAATGGTTTTCCTGATTGAGCAACTGGCTCCAAAACTGGAAGTAATTCTTTTAAAGAAGAAACTTTTTTGTCGTATAATAAGATGTATGGAGAGTCTAATTCAACTTCCATTTTCTCTGGATTTGTTACAAAGTAAGGAGAAAGATATCCTCTGTCAAACTGCATTCCTTCAACAACGTCAACGAAAGTGTCGGTTCCTTTTGCTTCTTCAACAGTGATTACACCTTCTTTTCCAACTTTAGCAAAAGCTGTAGCGATTAATTCACCAATAACATCGTCATTGTTAGCAGAGATAGAAGCAATTTGTTTGATTTTATCAGAATCGCTTCCAACAACTTTAGCTTGTTTTGCTAAGTCAGCAACGATAGTTTCAACAGCTTTGTCGATACCGCGTTTTAAGTCCATTGGATTTGCTCCAGCAGCAACGTTTTTAAGACCTTCTTTTACGATAGCTTGAGCTAATACAGTTGCAGTTGTAGTTCCATCTCCAGCTAAATCATTGGTTTTAGAAGCAACTTCTTTTACCATTTGCGCACCCATGTTTTCTAATGCGTCTTTCAATTCGATTTCTTTTGCAACAGAAACACCATCTTTAGTAACTGTTGGTCCACCAAATGATTTCCCTATAATTACGTTACGACCTTTTGGTCCAAGCGTTACTTTTACAGCATTTGCCAATGCATCAACACCACGTTTTAAACCGTCACGTGCTTCAATATCAAATTTTATATCTTTTGCCATTTTAATTTTTGTTTAAAGTTTGATTTGTTTCAAGTTAAATGAAGTTCTTAATTCTCAATACTTCGTACTTAATACAATATTTTTTTAGATAATCGCTAAGATGTCATCTTCGCGCATAATCAAATAATCAGTACCTTCTAATTTTAATTCAGTACCAGCATATTTTCCGTAAAGAACAGTATCACCAACTTTTACAGTCATAGTGTGATCTTTAGTTCCGTTTCCAACTGCAACTACAGTTCCTTTTTGTGGTTTTTCTTTGGCAGTATCTGGAATAAAAATACCTGAGGCAGTTTTAGTTTCAGCTGCAACAGGCTCGATAAGTACGCGGTCTGAAAGCGGTTTAATGTTTAAAGCCATGATTTTATATTATTAATTAAGTTATACGTTTTTTATTGTTCAATAAACTTTCAGAAATTGTGCCATGCTCAATAAACTGACATTATTTCTTAAAAAAAATGCCAGCTTTGACAGGCTGGCATTAGATTTTATATCAAGCTATAATTATTTAGCTGGTGCTGCCGGAGCAGGAGTTTGTTGTGCTGGTGCTGCAGGTGTATTTGCAGGAGCTTCTGTTTTTTCAATAATCTTAGATCCAGTATCATTTAATGAACCAGTAAAGCTTAAGCTTGAAAGGATAACTAAAACGATCAAAACTGTAGCTAATGTCCAAGTACTTTTGTCTAAAAAGTCTGTTGTTTTTTGTACACCACCTAACATTTGAGTTCCGCTGATAGTAGAAGATAATCCTCCTCCTTTAGGGTTCTGTACCATAATTACTACGATCAATAGAAAACAAACTATTGTGATTAAAACTAAAAAAATTGAAAATGTGCTCATTACTTAATTATTGTTATTGTTATTTTGTTGTAAAATCTTTATATCCGATATGCGGTCTGCAAAGAAAGTAATTTTTTCTGGATATTTCAAAATTAATATTTCATATGCTTGAATTGCCTTTGTGTATTTTTTTTGTTCCAAATAAACTCTGGCTAAAGTCTCTGTCATTAAGTATGAGCTGTCGTCTTTATTGATGTCAAGCTGGGCAGTTGCAGTTATTGCAGTTTGCTTTATCGGAGAGATTTTTGGGTTTGCTTCAATAAATCGGTCGATTATGTCGGCTTTTTTCTTCTTCTCTTCTTCGGCTTTTTCTTCTGGATCAACAGTTCCTAATGTTTGTTCTGCAATTTCAACAGGATTTTTTATCAGATTGTTTTCCATTGGTGCTTCTTTGGTTCTGTCAATAGGCTCAGTTCTTGCTAATTGCAACCATTCTTGAAATGAATGCGTTTCATTTCCTGAAAAATCCAATGGTTTTCCAATTTCTAGATTCTCTTCTGCAGTTTTTACTGCTTCAGGGATTTCGATTTTTTCTGGTTCTGAGATTGTTTCAGTTTCTTGAATTACAATTATAGTTTCGGGAACTTCGATTTCTTTTGATTCTTCAGTCGCTACAGTTTCTTCAATAGACAATACTGTTTGCGGTGTTTCAATTGCTGTAGGTTCTTCCGTTATCGTTTGTTCTGCAATAATCGTTGTTTCTGGAATTTCAGTCACGGCTACAGCAGGCTCTGGCTCTTCAATAGTTTTAGCTTCTTCAAAAATTACATTTCCTGCTTCTTTTATAGCATTATATACCGATTCTTCAATTGGATCAATTCGAATACTCGGAATTTCATCGTCTAATCTATCTTCTAGAAAGGTTCGACTTTCCTTAATAATAGGTGTTTCTTCAACAACTGGAATTTCTTCCTTGGCAGAAAGTTCAATTGGCTCTTCAATAACAGGTTCAATTGGCTTTTCTTCAACTTTTATTGGTTCTTCAAAAGTTACAGTTGTGGCTTCTTTTATAGAATCTAAAATCGATTTTTCGATTGGATCGATTCGGACTTCGGCAAGTTTCTTTTTTTCTTCTGCCGAAATAATTTCGACATCAAAAACCGTTATGTTTAAAAGATCTCTTAGTTTTCGGTCATAATACGCGCCCTGAATTGGCGTGAATTCTTCCGAAGTAATAAAATCAAATAGAACCGAACGATCAGTGGTATGGGCAGCCGTAACTTTTAGGGCATAATTATACTTAAAGCTGTTTTGTTTGTAAAGTCCTTTTAATCGCAATGCGCGCGCACTTTGAAAATATGGAAATTCATTCAAAACACTTCCTAATGTTTCTGCCTGTTTTTCTGTAACGGTGTCAGGTTTATTGATTAGGTATGTATAATCGGTTACGTTCATTTTTACTGTTTAATCGTTTATTTGTTTAACTGTTTAATCGGAAAATCTGTCTAATCGATCTAACGATTAACCGATTAAACTATAAAATTACCATTTAGCCAATGACTCATTAAAAATATCCTGAGTAATTCTTTCAAAAATAGTTTGGATTGCATTGCTTAAAACTGCTCCCGTTGGAAGATCTGTTCCTGGGAAGTCGTTATAAAATTCAAATGTTCTTTCAAAATCATCCTTTTCATTTTTCTTGTTTGTAAAACGAACATTTACACGAATTGTCAAACGGTTTTGTGCGGCTCCAACGCTGCCGTCTGCTGCAACGGCTGTTGCTGTCATCGGGCTTATTCTATAATCTACGATTTCACCTTCGTAAACCAAATCACCACTGTTGCTTACCAAATTCAGGTTGGTTTGATTCATAATCAAATCCTGAAGCGCCAATGTAAATTGTCTGTCGATTCCAGGCTCAACTAAGTCAGCATTGTTTTGAAAAAAGTTAACTTGAAAAGTTTTTGCATCAATATTTCCTGTTCCAGTGAAGTTGTAAACATTGCATCCGCTTAACAAGAACAGACTTAAAAGTGCAAATAGTGAATATATTTTTTTCATAATATTTGAAGAGGAAATCCCAATGTTTTAAATATCAAATTCCAATTGTGTCCAAATATAGGTAATTGGAATTTGGAATTTTAAAATTGTAATATTAATTATTTTATAAATCGAATTGTTTGATTTTGCGATATAAAGTTCTTTCTGAAATGCCTAATTCATCAGCCGCAGCTTTACGTTTTCCTTTGTTTTTCTCTAATGATTTTTTGATCATTTCGATTTCTTTTTGTTCCAGACGTAAAATTTCTTCTTCTTCGATTGTTTCAGCAAATAGATAGTTGTCGTCTTGAATTTGATAGTTTTCTTCACGAACAGCTGGAGTTGTCATTACCGCAGTTCTCGGTTCTTCTTCAAAATCAATTTCACTATCGTTTTGCTGGTTTCCATATATTTTCTGAATTAAATTCGGATTGATATCCTGCACTTTTGACGAACCATTTTTCATGAGTTCCAAGGTCAGTTTTTTCAAATCGTTCAAATCGCTTCTCATATCAAAAAGCACTTTGTACAGAATATCTCTTTCAGTACTGAAATCGCTTTCTTTTTTGCTGTCGCTAATCACAGAAGGCAAATTGCTTCCTTCGGCAGGTAAGTACGATTGTAAAGTTGCTAAAGTAATATCTCTATTTGTTTCTAAAACAGAAATTTGTTCTGCTACATTTCGAAGCTGACGAATATTTCCGCTCCATCTGAATTTTTGCAAAAGCTGAACGGCATCATCATCCAGTCTTAAAGGTGGCATTTTATATTTATGAGCAAAATCGGCCACAAATTTTCTGAATAATAAGTGAATATCGTCGTTTCTTTCGCGCAAAGGAGGTAATGTAATTTCAACTGTGCTTAAACGATAGTACAAATCTTCACGGAATTTTCCTTTTTCGATCGCATTAAATAAGTTCACATTTGTTGCCGCAACAATACGAACATTCGTTTTTTGAACTTGTGAAGAACCAACTTTTATAAATTCACCATTTTCCAAAACACGAAGTAATCTTACCTGAGTTGTCAGTGGTAATTCACCAACTTCATCTAAGAAGATTGTTCCGCCGTCTGCTACTTCAAAATAACCTTCACGAGTGCTTGTTGCTCCTGTAAAAGCGCCTTTTTCGTGACCAAAAAGTTCGCTGTCGATTGTTCCTTCTGGAATTGCACCGCAGTTTACGGCAATATATTTACCATGCTTTCTGTGCGAAAGCGAATGTATTATTCTAGGAATATTTTCTTTACCAACACCACTTTCCCCAGTTACCATTACTGAAATATCAGTTGGAGCAACCTGAATGGCTTTTTCAATGGCACGATTTAATTTCGGATCATTACCAATAATCTCAAATCGCTGTTTTATTGCTTGAACTGTTTCCATATAGATTTTTGTTTCAAGTTTTTTATTTGTTTCAGACTTCGCCTAAAACTTTGGCTTGTATTTTTGTTTGCCACGAATTTCTTGAATTTTCTCGAAATCGGGCTAATGAACAACTCTTTTTTAGAAGTAATTGAAATTAACCACAAATTACACAAATTAGCGCAAATTCAGTTTATGAATTTATCAATCTTTTGTGTACTAATGATTTGTTTTGAAAGTTTGCAATTATTCCGACAGGAGTATCGGCAAGCTTCATGTAATTTAATGTTTGAGCAAGATGGTCATTGCTAATTTCCCTTACTGATTTTACTTCTAATATTATATCTTCATAAACTATAAAATCGGCATAAAATTTATGAGGCAAAATAACTCCTTTGTATTCTATAGAAAATTCCTTTTCTCGATGATAAGGAATGTTATTGTTTTTAAATTCGATTTCTAATGCGTCTTTGTATACAATTTCAAGTAATCCAGGCCCCAATAATCTATGTACTTCCATGCATATGCCTACAATTTGATAATTTTGATCTTTCTTGTAGTAATATTCGTTTGTATCAATCATCAATAATTAATTTGCGGAAATTTGTGAAATTTGCGGTTAAAAAACTAATTCATTTCAGAATATCCTACTGCTTCTCCTTTTAAGGTTCCAGAAGTACAGCTTGTAATTTTTACGTTTACGAAATCTCCAATTTTATAATTCTCTTTTGGGAAAACCACCGTAATACTTTGAGAATTTCTTCCAGAGAATTCGTCTTTAGATTTTTTAGAAACTTTTTCTACTAAAACTTCAACCGTTTTTCCGACAAATTCCTCACTTCTAAACCAAGCGTGTTTTTGCTGTAAATCGACAATCTCCTGTAATCTTCTGGCTTTAGTTTCTTCCTCAACATCATCTTTCATTTTTCTTCCAGCCAAAGTTCCAGGGCGTTCAGAATACGAATACATATAACCGAAATTATATTTCACATATTCCATTAAACTCATTGTATCTTGATGATCTTGTTCAGTTTCAGTTGGAAAACCAGCAATCATATCTTGCGAAATTGAAGCATCTGGAACAATCGTTCTAATTTTATCAATCAAAGCCATATATTCTTCACGAGAGTGCAAACGATTCATTTCTTTTAAAATTCTATTACTTCCAGACTGAACTGGCAAGTGAATATGTTTGCAGATATTCGGATATTTCGCTATAACGTGCAAAATGCTTTCGTGCATATCCTGCGGATTTGAAGTCGAAAAGCGAATACGCATTTTCGGAAAACCAACAGCAACCATTTCCAATAATTGATCAAAATCAACCGCAGTTGCTTTTTGCATTTCAGAAGCGTTAACGAAATCTTTTTTCAATCCGCCACCGTACCAAAGATAGCTGTCAACGTTTTGTCCAAGAAGTGTAACTTCTTTATAGCCATTATTCCATAAATCTTGAATCTCATTCATTATACTTTGCGGTTCACGGCTACGCTCACGTCCACGCGTAAAAGGCACAACGCAAAACGTGCACATATTATCGCAACCACGAGTAATCGAAACCAAAGCTGTAATTCCGTTGCTCATTAAACGAACAGGCGAAATATCTCCGTAAGTTTCTTCTTTTGATAAGATTACATTAATGGCGTCACGGCCTTCTTCAACTTCAGCCAATAAATTAGGAAGATCTTTATAAGCGTCTGGACCAACAACAAGATCAACTATTTTTTCTTCTTCCAAAAACTGACTTTTCAAACGTTCCGCCATACAGCCCAAAACACCCACTTTCATTTTTGGATTCGTACGTTTTACCGCATTGTATTTTTCAAGACGTTTGCGAATAGTTTGTTCTGCTTTATCTCGAATAGAACAAGTGTTCACCAAAACCAAATCAGCTTCTTCAAGAACTGAAGTTGTGTTATATCCTCCGTCAGACAAAATCGAAGCTACGACTTCACTGTCCGAAAAATTCATCGCACAGCCGTAACTTTCTATAAATAGTTTTTTAGTATTCTCAGGTTTATTTTCCAAAACAAGACTTTCGCCCTGTTTACTTTCTTCAATAATCTTTTCCATTGTAAAAATTCAAAGTGCAAAGATAGGTTAAATGTGTTTAATCTGACAAGATGTCAGATAAAGAATTAACAATGTTTTTCGAAATTGGGATAGATTATCTGTCTGTAAACTTTAATATAGAAAATAGACAAAGGATAATTCATAACTCACAATTTATAATTCATAATTATCAAGAGCTATTTCCAGCTTTCCGCTTCTTGTCCTCATAAAAAAAGCAAAGTTTCTAATGTTTTAAAAAGAGCTTCCGTTGGTCGCTTTTTTAAAACAAGAAACTTTTGCTTTTTTTACTCCGGGCAATCCGCTATAATCTGGGCTAGGGCTTTCGATTTCAAAAGAAAATTTGATTTGAAGAAAATTCTAAATTGAATTGTAGATTTTATCATGTGCTTTTTATAATCTAAAATCTCAACTCTAAAATCTAAAATAAAAGAATTTCTCGGTCATTATCATTTAAAAATTACACCTATATATATAATAGGTGAGATTACAGATAAATCTGCAATTTTGGGAAACATAATATTAAAATAACTCAAAAATGAGTTCATAAGGTTAATATTTAAAAAAAATAAATACTTTTGTTGCAGAAAATAAGAGCAATGGCAAAGAATTTAGTAATAGTGGAGTCACCTGCAAAGGCGAAAACGATCGAGAAATTTCTTGGGAGTGATTTTCAGGTGGAGTCAAGTTATGGTCACATAGCCGACTTACCATCAAAGGAAATAGGAGTAGATGTAGAAAATGGTTTTAAACCAAAATATGAAGTTTCTCCGGATAAAAAAGCCTTGGTAACGAAACTAAAATCACTATCTAAGAATGCCGAAACGGTTTGGTTGGCATCCGATGAGGACCGCGAGGGAGAGGCTATTTCATGGCACTTGGCGGAAGAATTAAAACTGGATACAAAAAAAACCAAACGAATTGTTTTTCACGAGATTACAAAATCTGCGATTCTTAAAGCAATCGACAATCCAAGAGAAATTGATTATAATTTAGTAAACGCACAACAGGCACGACGTGTTTTGGACCGTTTAGTAGGTTACGAATTATCTCCGGTTTTATGGAGAAAAATCAAAGGCGGACTTTCTGCTGGTCGTGTACAATCTGTTTCTGTACGTCTGATTGTTGAAAGGGAGCGTGAAATTCAAAGTTTTAATGCGGTTGCAACGTACTCAATTGTTGCAGAATTTGTAAACGAAGCCGGAAAAGCTTTTAAAGCAAAACTTCCAAAAAACTTCAACACTAAAAAAGAAGCCGAAGATTTTTTAAATAAAAACATCGGTTCTAAATATAAGGTAGCTGATTTAGAAACTAAACCTACCAAAAAATCGCCAACAGCACCTTTTACAACTTCAACGCTTCAACAAGAGGCAGCAAGAAAATTATACTTGCCAGTTGGAATCACAATGCAATTAGCACAGCGTTTATACGAAGCCGGACTTATTACGTATATGAGAACGGATTCGGTAAATCTTTCAAAAGATGCAATGGACGCTGCTGAAGCAGAAATCATAAAATCATACGGAAAAGAATTTTCGAAACCGAGAACTTTTGCAAACAAAAGCAAAGGAGCGCAAGAAGCGCACGAAGCAATTCGTCCGACAGATATGTCTCGTCACTCAGTAAATATTGACCGTGACCAAGCTCGTTTATACGATTTGATTTGGAAAAGAACTTTGGCTTCTCAAATGAGTGACGCACAATTAGAAAGAACAAACGTAAAAATCGAAGCTGATAATCACAGCGAAATTTTTACAGCGTCTGGAGAAGTGTTGCTTTTTGAAGGTTTCTTGAAAGTTTATTTGGAAGGTCATGACGACGATGAAGAAGAGCAAGAAGGAATGCTTCCAGCTTTAAAAGTAAACGAAAAGTTAGCAAATAACTATATTACAGCCACAGAACGATATTCAAGACCACCGGCTCGATACACAGAGGCATCTTTGGTTAAAAAGCTTGAAGAGCTTGGAATCGGGCGTCCTTCAACTTACGCGCCAACTATTTCAACAATTATCAACAGAAATTATGTTGAAAAAGGAACGCTTGAAGGAGTAGAACGTAATTATACGCAGCTTACTTTGCAAAACAGTAAAGTTGGCGAGAAAGTCTTAAAAGAAAATATAGGTTCTGATAAAGGGAAATTAGTTCCAACTGATATCGGAACAATTGTAACGGATTTCTTAGTGAAGAATTTCGGAAACATTTTAGATTATAATTTTACTGCAAAAGTAGAGCAGGATTTCGACGAAATTGCCGAAGGAAATATTGACTGGGCAAAAATGATGCAGGATTTTTATAATCAATTTCATCCAAATGTAAAAGAAGTTGAAGCAAATGCTGAGCGTGAAAGCGGGGAAAGAATTCTTGGTAAAGATGCTGATGGAAGACAAGTTTCTGTTCGTTTAGGAAAATTTGGACCAATGGCCCAAATTGGAGAAGCAGACGACGAAGATAAAAAGTTTGCCAGCTTGATGGCAGATCAAAATATTGGAAATATTACACTTGAAGAAGCTTTGAATTTATTCTTGCTTCCAAAAAGTTTAGGAGAATATAAAGGAGAAGAAGTAGAAGTAAATAATGGTCGTTATGGGCCTTATGTTCGTCACGGAAGCGTATTTATTTCATTGCCTCGAGGAGAAGATCCTCTTGGGGTTTCTAAAGAAAGAGCTCAGGAATTAATCGACGAAAAAGCACTTGCCGATGCGCCGATTGCAGTTTATAAAGGAGAAGCTGTTCAAAAAGGAGTGGGACGTTTTGGCCCATTCATCAAATGGAACGGTCTTTTTGTAAATGTGAGCAAAAAATACAATTTTGATAATTTATCGCAAGCTGATGTTGAGGAATTGATTGAAGATAAATTGCAGAAGAATATTGACAAAGTACTTCATAATTGGGAAGACGAAGGAATTTTGGTTGAAAAAGCACGCTGGGGCCGATCTGTAATTACAAAAGGCAAAATCAAAATTGAATTAAGCAAAGATGTTGATGCAACAAAATTAACATTGGCTCAAGTTCAAGAAATGATTGCGGCAAAGACACCAGCAAAAAAAGCTCCGGCAAAAAAAACAACAACAGCAAAGAAAGCTCCTGCTAAAAAAGCAACAGCAAAAAAGAAATAATACAAGCACAATAAATGGAATTTGATTTTCTAGAGCCAGTTAATGACGGAATTGTAAATTTTATCAATTCGTTGTCTTCTCAAGAATTGGGCAGTAAAATAGTGTTGCACACTAATGATCAATTTCCTGATATTAGCAAAATAAATATTGCCATTATTGGTGTTCTTGAAGACAGACGAAACATTAATATGGTAAATGAGGTTAATCTGACTTCGATTCGCAAGAAGCTTTATGGTATGTTTCCTGGTAACTGGGATGCATCTATTGCCGATCTTGGTGATATCTTGGCGGGCGACTCAGTTGATGATACTTATTTTGCACTTAAAAAAGTTGTGGCTTCTTTGATCAAGAATAAAGTCATTCCTATAGTCCTAGGAGGTTCTCAGGATTTGACCTATGCTTTGTATCGCGCTTATGACGATTTGGAGCAGATGGTAAATTTGGTTTCGGTAGATAATCGTTTTGATTTTGGCAAAGAAAATGAATCGGTTTCAGCCAATTCTTATCTGACTAAAATCATTATTGATGAGCCAAATAACTTGTTTAATTATTGTAACATAGGATATCAGACCTATTATAACTCTCAAGAAGAGATTGATTTAATCGAAAAATTGTTTTTTGATGCTTATCGATTAGGAGAGATCTCAACAAATATCGCATTGTCAGAGCCAGTTTTCAGAGATGCCGATCTTGTGAGTATTGATTTGAATTCTGTAAAATCATCTGAATCAGGTAATTTGGTGTCTTTTGAGCCAAATGGTTTTAATGGAAAAGAAATTTGTTCTTTGGCCAGATATTCAGGAATAAGTGATAAAGTTTCGGCATTTGGAATTTTTAATCATAATAGTACTGTGCATGAATCGGTTTTGATTGCTCAAATTGTATGGTATTTTATAGAAGGTTATCATTACCGTTCGAAAGAATATCCATTTGGAAGCAGAACAAATTATTTGAAATATATTGTTCCTCTAGAAGATGAGGAGCTGATTTTTTACAAAAGCGACAAAACTGATCGTTGGTGGATCGAAATTCCGTTTGTTTCAAACGGCAGCAATAAATTGAAAAGAAATACGTTATTACCGTGTTCTTACGATGAATATTTGTGTGCTTGCAATCAAGAATTGCCAGAAAGATGGTGGAAAGCACAGCGAAAAAATGCTTTGTAGAAGAAAATTTCAATTAAAATCTTAATTTTTTAAAATTCTGAAAAATTAATTAATAAATATTAATAAGAAGTAGATTACATATTATAAAATTTGATGTTTTTGGTCGATTTTTTACGTTAGTTTATCGATAAAATATTTTTTTTTTATTTTATTTAACATTATTTTTGAACGGTAAAATAAAATTCGCAAGTAGTATTGTTTTTTAGATAAATAATAAATACGTTTACGGACTTTTAATAATGAATAGATAATCCAAATTTATATGAAGAAGTTTATTGCATTTGCAGCAATGTTAACACTGGTAATTGGCTGTGGTAAATCAGGTGACAAAGGTGAATTAGTTGGTGTTACAGGAGGGAAATGGCATCCTGAAAAACCTTATGGAATGACTTTGGTTCCAGGTGGATCTTTTATTATGGGTAAAGCTGATGCAGATTTAGCTAATGTGGAAGATGCTCCAACTAAAACAGTAACAGTTCGTTCGTTCTACATGGATGAAACAGAGATTACTAACAGTGAGTATCGTCAATTTGTGGAGTGGGTAAAAGACTCTACAATGAGAGTTCGTTTAGCAATCTTGGCTGACGAAACAGGTCAAAAAGCTACTGGTGACGGTAAAGGAAAAAAAGGTGGCAGTATTGCTGATTATGCATTTAATGATTCTGAGCCAGATAAAATGACGGCTTATGATAAATATATGTATGATAACTACTATAGTGTAGGAACAAAAGATGATCCTTATGCTGGTAGAAAATTAAACAAAAAAGTTAAGTTGATTAAGGATACAAAAGCTTATCCAGATGAGTACTATGCTGAGGTGATGGATTCATTGTATTTACCAATTGAAGAGTCTTACAATGGTTTAAGAACGATGGATGTAAATAAATTGAAATTCCGTTATTCTTGGATGGATATTCAAGCTGCAGCGAAAGCTAAAGTTGGAAAAAGAAAAGACTTTGTTAAAACAGAACAAGTTAGTGTTTATCCTGATACAACAGTTTGGATTAAAGATTTCGCTTACTCATATAATGAGCCAATGCATAATGATTATTTCTGGCACAAAGCTTATGGAGATTATCCTGTAGTTGGTGTTACTTGGAAACAAGCAAAAGCTTTCTGTGCTTGGAGAACATTAAATAAAAACAGTTATATTAAATCTAAGAAAAAAGGACGTGACTTAGTAAATGCTTTCAGATTACCTACAGAGTCTGAATGGGAGTATGCTGCAAGAGGAGGTCTGGAATCAGCAACTTATCCTTGGGGTGGTCCTTACACGAAAAGTGATAGAGGATGTTTCATGGCTAACTTCAAGCCTAACAGAGGTGATTATGCTGCTGACGAAGCTTTATATACAGTAGAAGCTAAATCTTACGAACCAAACGGTTACGGATTATACAACATGGCAGGAAACGTTGCAGAGTGGACAGATTCAGCTTATAATCCAAATGCATACGAGTATGTTTCTACAATGAACCCTAACGTAATCGATGGAAACAACCAAAGAAAAGTTGTTCGTGGTGGATCATGGAAAGACGTTGCTTATTTCCTACAAGTAAGTACTCGTGATCACGAATATGCTGACTCAGCAAGAAGTTATATTGGTTTCAGAACTGTACAAGATTACATGGGAACTCAAGTAACGGGAAGCTCTAAAAGAAAGTAATTTATTAAGTAAATTAAATATAATAACCAAATCGAATCTATTTTAAAATTAAAACCTAAAAAAAAATTATTATGGCATTATTAAGTAAAAAAGCAATGAATTTCGCTTATGGTATGGGAGCGGCAGTGGTAATTATTGGAGCATTATTCAAAATCACTCACTTTGAAATCGGACCTTTGACAGGTACAGTTATGCTTTCAGTTGGATTGGTGACAGAGGCGTTAATTTTTGCACTTTCTGCTTTCGAACCAGTTGAAGACGAATTAGATTGGACTCTTGTTTACCCAGAATTAGCGAACGGACAAGCTAGAAAAAAAGAAGCAAAAGCTGAAACTCCAACTGATGCTCAAGGTTTATTGTCTCAAAAATTAGATGCTATGTTGAAAGAAGCTAAAGTTGACGGTGAGTTAATGGCAAGCTTAGGAAATTCAATTAAAAACTTCGAAGGAGCTGCAAAAGCTATTTCTCCAACAGTAGATTCAATCGCTGGTCAAAAGAAATATGCTGAAGAAATGTCAATGGCAGCTGCACAAATGGAATCATTAAACAGTTTATATAAAGTTCAATTAGAAAGTGCTTCAAGAAATGCACAAGCTAACAGCGAAATCGCTGAAAATGCTGCTAAATTAAAAGAGCAAATGCAATCTATGACTGCAAACATCGCTTCTTTAAACAGCGTTTACGGTGGTATGCTTTCTGCAATGAGTAACAAAGGATAATTAGTTTTTAACTATTGTATTAAAATTATTAATTAAGAACTAATTAGAAAAAAATGGCAGGAGGAAAATTAACCCCTAGACAGAAGATGATCAACCTGATGTATCTGGTTTTCATCGCAATGTTAGCAATGAACATGTCCAAAGAAGTTTTATCTGCTTTTGGATTAATGAATGAAAAATTTGAAAGTGCTAATACGTCTTCAGAACAAACAAATGCATCTATGTTGATGTCGTTAGACCAAAAAGCAGCTGAAGCAAAAGGAGAATTTGCTACTGCGGCGGTAACGGCTCACAAAGTTGAAACAGCTTCAAAAGAATTTTATGCTTATGTAGGTTCTTTAAAAGCGGATGTTTTAAAAGGTTTTGAAACGGATAAAGAAACTGGTAAATTGCCGTACGAGTCAATGGACAAGGGTGATAATATCGACAACTGGTTTACTGGTGACGGATACACTAAAAAAGGAAACGATATCATCGCTCACATCGAAAAGTATAAGTCAGAAATGAAAGCTGCTTTGTCAGACAAAAAATACGCTGCAATCTTAGCTGAGGTTGAAAAGAAATTTGATCTTTCTGATGTAGCTAATAAAGAAGGTTTAAAAGATAAATACTTAGCTTACCACTTTAAAGGTTTCCCAGCTGTTGCTTCATTAGCTAAACTTTCTGCTTGGCAAAATGACGTTCAAAAAGCTGAATCTGATGTTTATAGTGCTGCTTTAGGTAAAGCTGCGGTTGCTGCTGCATCTTATAGTAATTATCAAGCAATTGTAGTTTTAGATAAAAATGCTTACTTCCAAGGTGAAAAAGTTACAGGTAAGGTAGTTTTAGGTCGTTATGACGAAAACACTAAACCAACATCTTTCCAAGGTCCTGGTCAAATCGTAAACGGACAAGCTGTTATCTCTTTAACTGCTGGAGGAGTTGGAGAACAAAATATCAATGGACAATTTACTTTCTTAGAAGATGGAAAAAATATTCCACTTAAATTTGCTGGAAAGTATGTTGTAGTTCCAAGACCAAACTCTGCTACAATTTCTGCAGACAAAATGAATGTAGTATATAGAGGTGTTGTTAACCCAATCTCTGTATCATTCGCTGGTGTTGCTGACAATAAAGTTGTTGCTAGTGCTCCAGGATTAAGTTCAGCTGGTAAACCAGGTAAATATAACATGAGCCCAGGTACAGGTACTGAGACAACAATTTCAGTTACTGGTACATTACCAAACGGGGATAAAGTTTCAGATAAGAAAACATTTAGAATTAAAGGTATTCCTGGACCAACAGGTACAATTAGAGGTGATTATGGTGTTGTTAAAGGACCTAAATCTAACCTAGAAGTTGCGACAATCGGAGCAAAATTAATGGATTTTGATTTCGAAGTTGGTTTAGATGTTGTTGGATTTAACTTGAAAATTGCTGGACAACCTACAGTTGTTGTTACAGGAAACAAATTAAATGCTCAATGTAAATCAGTTCTTGCAAGAGCTGGTAGAGGGGATCAGGTTACTATTTCTGAAATTAAAACTAAACTTGTTGGAGCTGGAAGTTATTTATTGCCAAGAACTGCTCCAGTAATTTTCGAAATACAATAATAAAGTAGTTTATACTACGTTCAATATCTTATAATGATACCACGATGAAAGTAAGAAATTTTTTAATAGCCATTGTTTCTATTGCTGGAGGTTTTGCTTCTAATGCGCAATCGAATTTGCTTAACGCGAAAACACCTGCTCAAATAGGACTTAAAACTCCTGCGCAACTTATCTCAGATAATGATAAGCCTTTAGCTTACGGTTATGTTGATGATAGAGATATTTTGATGGGAAAAACAACTTGGGAGATTATCGATTTGAATGAAAAAATCAATTTTCCTTTATACTTTCCTATAGATACAGCTAACATTGGTGCTGATAGACGTTCATTATACGACGTTTTGACAAAAGCTATCAAAAAAGGTAAGATAACTGAAGTTTATACGGATAGTTATTTTAACACTAAAAAGTCAATGAAAGACATCGAAGGATCATTATCTCGTATTGATACAACTGATGCTGGTAGAGAGCTTATCAACCAAAATCCAGACGACTATAGATCACGTGTTGTGAAGAAAAAAGTGGTTACTGGAACTGGTAAAAAGAAAGTTGTTACTTATGTTGATGAAACAGTACCAGCTTCAAGAACGGTACCTGCAGAATATATCTTAAAACAAGATTTAACTGCTCAGGATGTTACACAATACAAAATCAAAGGATATTGGTATTTTGACAAACGTCAAAGTGAATTGAAATATCGTTTGTTAGGAATTTGTCCTGTAACTCCAGACGTTTACACAATGAATAGTGATGAAAAGGATTATATTGAGTTATTTTGGGTTTTCTTCCCTAACTCAAGAGAAGCGTTGCATGAAGCAAAAGCTTTTAATGATAATAACTCAGCTTTACCTATTTCATTCGATCAGATCTTAAATTCGAGACGTTTTAATGCGGTTGTTTACAAAGAGGAAAACCTTTATGGAGACAGAGCGATTAGCGATTATATGAAAGATAACGCTCAAAACCAATTATTAGAATCTGAAAGAGTAAAAGAAAAGATTCGTAATTTTGAACAAGATATGTGGAACTACTAAGTTGAAACATAGCATTATATAAAAACTCTTACTACCTTTGTAGTAAGAGTTTTTTTTTGCTTAAACTTTTTTGACGGACAATAAAATCTTTATGATTTTAATTTTGTAAGAAAATATATAATATTTTGTAAAATGTTACGTTTGGTTTCTTATACTATTAATTATGATGAAAGTGAGAAATTTTTTAATCGTTATGTTTCTTGTTGCTGGAAATTTTGTTTCTATTGCGCAATCTAATCTGCTTAATGCAAAAACCGTTTCCCAAATCGGGATTAAAACACCTGCTCAACGTATCGCAGACAACGATAAACCTTTGGAATATGGCTACGTTGAAGATAGAGATGTTTTGATGGGAAAAATGACATGGGAAATTATTGATTTAAATGAAAAAATCAACTTTCCTCTTTATTTTCCTGTTGATACAGCTAATATTGGTGCTGATAGGCGTTCTCTTTATGATGTTTTGACAAAAGCTATTAGAAATGGTAAAATAACCGAAGTATATACAGACAGTTATTTTAATACTAAAAAAACCATGAAAGATATCGAGGGGTCATTATCTCGTGTAGATACCACAGATGCAGGAAGAGAGCTTATCAATCAAAATCCGGATGATTATAGATCACATGTAGTAAAGAAAAAGGTTGTTACAGGTACCGGTAAGAAGAAAAATGTGAGCTACAAAGAAGAAACAGTTGGACCTACACGTACAGTTCCTGCGGAGTATATTTTAAAACAGGATTTAACTGCTCAGGATGTTACACAATATAAAATTAAAGGATATTGGTATTTTGATAAACGCCAAGGAGAATTGAAGTATCGTTTGATTGGTATTTGCCCAGTTACTCCCGATGTTTATACGATGAATAGTGATGAGAAAGATTATATCGAGTTGTTTTGGGTTTTTTTCCCGGATGCGCGCGCGGTATTACATGAAGCGAAGGCTTTTAATGATGTCAATTCTGCAGCATCAATTTCATTTGATCAGATTTTAAATTCAAGACGTTTTAATTCCATTATTTACAAAGAAGAAAATGTGTATGGAGATCGCGAAATCAAAGATTATATGAAAGATAATGCTCAGAATCAGCTGCTGGAATCTGAAAGGGTGAAAGAGAAGATTCGTAATTTTGAGCAAGACATGTGGAATTACTAAACAATTGAAACAATTTATAAGGCAAACTCTTATTATCTTTGTAATAAGAGTTTTTTTATTTTACCTATACACAGCACAATGCTTGATTATTTAATCGTCGGGTCTGGTTTGGCCGGAATTTCTTTTGCCGAGGTGGCCCTTAAGAACAACAAAACTATTTTGCTTTTTGATAATAAATCGCAACATTCATCACGAGTTGCGGGAGGATTGTATAATCCGGTAATTTTGAAGCGTTTCAGCGAAGTCTGGAATGCAAAGCAACAGTTGGTTTTAATGAATGATTTTTATAATCGTGTTGAAGATAAACTTCATGTGAGATTTAACTTTGAAATGCCAATTCTTAGAAAGTTTTTTTCGATTGAAGAGCAGAATAATTGGTTTGCGGCTTCAGATAAAATAAATTTGGCTCCTTTTTTATCTACTAAATTGATAACTAAGAAGTATGTTGGAATCGATTCGCCTTATGATTATGGAGAAGTTTTGCATACTGGATATGTAGATACTGCCTTATTGCTCGACTGTTATCAAAAGTATCTGCTGGAAAACAATCTTTTAAGGGAAGAATCTTTTGATTTCGATGATATTGAATTTTTAGAATCGGGTATTAAATATAAAGATATCCACGCACGTCATATCATTTTTGCCGAAGGCTTCGGAATGCATAAAAATCCATTTTTTGACTATTTGCCGCTTGATGGCACGAAGGGCGAATTATTCATTATAAAAGCGCCTGATTTAAATTTGGATTTGATTGTAAATACAAGTGTTTTTATACTTCCTTTGGGAGACAATCTATTCAAAGTTGGCGCAACGTATAATTGGTCTGATAAAACTGATGCACCAACAGAAGAAGGCAAACAAGAACTCTTAGAGCGTATAAAAGAAATTATTATCTGTGATTTTGAGATTGTAAAACATTTTGGTGGTGTCCGACCTACGGTTGCAGATCGAAGACCTTTGTTGGGAACTCATGAAGTTCACAAATCATTGCACATTCTAAACGGATTAGGTACCCGAGGTGTAATGCTTGGACCTGCAATGGCGAAAGCTTTATACGACCATATCGAAAATGAAATTCCTTTAGATAGAGAGGCTGATATTAAGCGATTCCACAAAAGATATCTAAAATCTCTTACTTCTGACCAGCCTTCGGATCATAAGAAATAAACATATTGATATATAAATTTCTGGATAGCCTAAGTACAAACGGAAATAAAACTATCAGAGTGATTATGATTGCAATAAAGGATTGGCTAATACTTGCGCCAAAAAAGACAAAAGAAACAATAAAAGCAGCAATTCCTACGGCAACATTCAGCGCATAACTCACGTACATTGCGCCATAAAAAAAGGAAGGTTCAATTTGGTATTTTAAACCGCAATGACTGCAGGTTTCATTCATTTTTAGGACTTTAGTCAAATGTAGCGGATTTTTGTCTTCGTACATGCTTTCATTTTGACATTTTGGACAGCTTCCGGTAAAAATGCTGTTGATTTTGGATCCTTTTTTAAACATTGTAATGCGTAGTTTTTAATTCTGAAATCAAAGAAATTGATCAATAAAAAGAATAGTTGCTATAATGAAGTACTCTCTTACAAAGATACTATTTTATTTTGTTTTTAGTTTGATTTGTTGCGAATGGGGAGAGGCATATTCAAGAAAATATCCAAAAATCTCAACCATTTTTTCATCGGCGAAAGCCAAAACAAATAGAATTCAGAAATATTGCCAATGCAGACCTTATTCAGTTCAAAAACTTTCAATTAAAAGTTATACTTTTGCACTTTCAAAATTGTGAACAGCAAGTGACTGTTTTACAGTTTTTTTAATTTCTAGATTTTCAGCAATACATTATGCTTAATATACACAATCTTTCAGTTTCTTTTGGTGGGACATATTTATTTGAAGAAGTTACATTTCGTTTAGGCGCCGGCGACCGAGTAGGTCTTATTGGCAAAAACGGAGCAGGTAAATCGACAATGCTTAAAATGCTCGCTGGTGACTTCAAACCAGATTCGGGAGTTATTTCTCAGGAAAAAGACATCAAAATGGGATTCCTGCGTCAGGATATTGATTTTGAGCAAGGAAGAACAGTTTTGGAAGAAGCATACGAAGCCTTTACAGAAATTAAAATTGTAGAGAAAAAACTGGAAGAAATTAATCATCAATTGGTAACCAGAACCGATTATGAAAGTGAGGAATACGGACAAATCATTGAAGATTTATCTGATTATACACATCGTTTTGATCTTCTTGGCGGTTATAATTATGTTGGAGATACAGAGAAAATTCTTTTAGGTCTTGGTTTCAAAAGAGAAGTTTTCAATAATCAAACGGAAACATTTTCTGGAGGATGGAGAATGCGTATCGAATTGGCTAAATTATTATTGCAGTCTAATGATGTATTGCTTCTGGATGAGCCAACCAACCACTTGGATATTGAGAGTATTATTTGGTTAGAAAATTTCCTTCGCAATTATCCTGGAGTAGTAGTAATCGTTTCGCACGATAAAATGTTTTTGGACAATGTTACAAACAGAACAATAGAAATTTCTTTAGGAAAAGCATACGATTTTAATAAACCGTACACTCAATATTTAGAATTGCGTCATGAAATTCGTGAAAAGCAATTAGCGACGCAAAAAAATCAGCAGAAAAAGATTGAAGAAACTGAAAAGTTGATCGAGAAATTCCGTGCAAAAGCTTCAAAAGCTTCAATGGCACAATCGCTGATCAAAAAATTAGATAAAGTAGAAAGAATTGAAGTTGACGAAGATGACAACTCAGTAATGAATATCTCGTTTCCGGTGTCAAAAGAACCTGGAAAAGTGGTAATCGAAGCGGAGCATGTAACAAAGGCTTACGGGGATAAAACGATTCTGAAAGATATTAGTTTATTAGTTGAAAGAGGTAGTAAAATTGCTTTTGTCGGCCAAAACGGACAAGGTAAGTCAACTTTCATAAAAGCACTAGTAAATGAATTTGAATACCAAGGAAACATCAAATTAGGGCATAATGTTCAATTAGGCTATTTTGCTCAAAATCAAGCCGAATATTTAGACGGAGAAATCACTTTGCTTCAAACCATGGAAGACGCCGCAACCGATACAAACCGAATGAAAGTTCGCGATATGTTGGGTTCATTCTTGTTCCGTGGTGATGATGTGGAGAAAAAAGTAAAAGTGCTTTCTGGAGGTGAGCGTAACCGTTTGGCACTTTGTAAACTGTTGTTGCAACCAATCAACGTTTTGCTGATGGATGAGCCTACAAACCACTTGGATATCAAATCTAAAAACGTTTTAAAAGCGGCACTTCAAAAATTCGGTGGCACTTTGTTATTAGTTTCTCACGATAGGGATTTTCTTCAAGGAATGTCGAATATCGTTTATGAATTCAAAGATCAAAAAATAAAAGAATATCTTGGAGATATCAACTTCTTCTTAGAACAGCGCAATCTTGAAAATATGCGTGAAGTGGAGAAAAAAGATGTTGTAAAAGCAGTTGCTCCAAAAGAAAAAGAGGTTGCTAAAGTTTCTTATGAAGATCAAAAGAAAACAAAAGCACTTCAAAACAGATTAAGCAAAATCGAAAGTCAGATTCAGCAATTAGAAAAAGACATTCAGCACGACGATAAAATGCTGGAAACGAATTACGACAAACATGTCGAAGATGCTTCATTTTTTACCGCTTACAACAAAAAGAAAGCAGATCTAGATCAATTATTAATCGACTGGGAAATCGTTCAGGAAGAGATTGATAATTTTAATGCTTAATTTTTGTTTCAAGTTTCAGGTTTGAAGTTTCAGGTTTTGAACTGAATGGATATTTAACCGCAAAGCACGCAAAGGATTACGCAAAGTTCGCAAAGTTTTTTTGACAAAGCTTTGCGAACTTTACGCCATTATATATGCAAACTATAAAAAACCTTTGCGTGCTTTGCGGTTAAATTTACTCGTCTAGATAGCAACCTGAAACCTGAAACTTGAAACAAATCTATTCAATAATCCCAATTGATTTTGAATGTTCAATTGCTTGACTGCTTTCTTTAAAATAACAGACAGAAACATCCAGAGTTTCTAAATTTTTCATGATTTTCTTTACTTCTTCTTTCTGTTTTTTTCCTGTTTGTCGAATATAAACGGCAATTACAGTAACCGGAAATATTTTACAGATTCTTTCATATAAAACTGGATCATGCTGTGAGTCATCGCCCAATAAAATATATTTCAGATTTGGGTAAAACTCCAAAACATGTTTTATCTTTTCAAACTTGTGATCGTGATTGCCACGCCCGCTCATGAAAAAATCAGCGACGCCTCTTTTGATGTCTTTCAATAAAATTACCGCTCTTGGCAAATGATTGATTTTGGTAAACTGCACAATAAAGCGATACAAATTCCATTCGCTGCTTGAAATGTAAAAAAAAGCATTTACCTCTTCTTTGTTTTTTCTTCCTGCTGAACTTAGAGCTTGATAATGCGCTACAACATCTTTAAAAACTTTTCGGTCGTTTACATTCTTAAACAATAAAATATAAATTTTCCTGAAGATATTCTGCGTGTGCGAAATCAAAAAAGTATCATCAATATCAGAGATAATGCCCAGTTTTCCTGTATGCGGATGTATAAAAATTCCTTTTGAAGTAATGATTTGTGAATTATATTTAATGCTGACTTCATAATTCATCCAGCCAAAATGCGTTTCATTTTCAAGTGGAATGCAAAACTTAAAATGTCCATCATCTAAAGTTTTAGTATGAATTTCTTGATTGCCATATCTTAAGTAAACATCAAAATTTTCAACTGTTTTTATTCGAAATTGATTGATTATGGATTTTGCATTTTTTAAATTTTTCTTTTGAAAATCATAATCATACGTTCTTTTGAAAACATGCCCCATTACAATTAATTCTTCTTCATTGGCATAGCCGCGATATAATTGTAAGATTGGTTTCATTTATTGCGTATATTTATGTAACTGTAAATTACTTAATTTAATTGATTTTAAAGGTAAAATTTTGAAAAAGAACATTCTATTTGTTGTAAATCCGATTTCGGGCGATCTTGATAAAAGTAGTTTGATCGAGACCGTTGAAGAATTTGCGTCTATAAATTATTTTAATCTGAAAGTATATGAAACATCTGGAGATAATGATCTGAGCAAAATTCAGTCGATTTATGATGCATTTCGTCCAGAACGAATTATCGTAGCAGGAGGTGACGGAACAATCAAAATGGTTGCTGAAGCAATGGAGGATTACGATGTTATATTAGGAATTTTACCTGCTGGATCAGCAAACGGTTTGTCTGTAGATTTGAATTTGCCGCCTAGAATAGATGAAAACTTAAAAATCGCTTTTACGAATCATTATATCGAAATGGATATGATTTGCATCAACGGCAAAAAAAGCATTCATTTAAGTGACTTAGGATTGAATGCCAATTTGGTTAAAAACTACGAGCAAAGTGATGTACGCGGTTTTTGGGGATATGCTTTGCAAGCTTTTACAACTTTAACCGAATCTGAAGAACCTTTTGTAGCCACAATTTCTGCCAATAATAAAATTGTGGAGCATACTGCAAGAATGATCGTAATTGCTAATTCACAGAAATACGGGACAGGCGTAATTATTAATCCGAATGGAGCTATGAACGACGGAAAGTTTGAATTAGTGATTTTAAAAAGTTTAGACTTGTTATTAATTGGAAAAATCATCACCGGAAATATGCCAATTGATTCTGATGATATTGTCATTATTTCAACAGATAAAGCAACGATAAAAACAGATTATCCAGTGAATTTTCAAATTGACGGAGAATATTGTGGTGCACAAAGCGATTTAGAAATTCATATTCTACACAAACAAATGAAAATAGCGGTTCCTTAATTGTTGTTTTTATTTAAACGGATTCCGTTCCTGCCATTCTGTTTTTGGTTCCAAATATTGAAATAATTTGGCAATATTATGATTGATCAAAGCATTGCTGTGCGTAATTAAGCCGTACATTTTTAGCGGTTTTGCACCGACAGAACTCTTTATTTCAAGTGCTGTTCTGGCAAATACAATTGCTTTAAAACCTTGATTGATTGAATAAGCGATCATGTCATAAAGCATATTTAGATACAACATTTTTTCGCGTTGCAGATTTTCATCATAACCCAGGAAATAAGTATCCATTACATTTCCATTCTTGATCAAAGTATTGAATCCGATTAGTTTTTCATCCAAAAAATAACCATAAAACAAAAAGTTATCTTTCATGATTTCTTTGAAAAAACTGAAATGGTTTCGCGCTAGAAAAAAAGTGTTGAAAGGCGCATTTTTTGCGACATGAAAATACAAGTCATAAATAACATCTTCATATTGTTTGATATCAGCTAAAGACATCTTTTTTTTAATGATTCCTTCAGATTTTTTGCGAGCACGTTTGTATTGATCTCTGTATTTTTTGGACAAGGCGTCAATATAATCTTGTTCGGTTTTCCAATTTTCATTGATTTCGAAAATCATATTGGGCTGTGTCGAAAAAGTGTAATTGTTTTTGAATTCAGCCTGAAGCGGTTTGATTTCGGCGGCAGTAAAATCTTTTATGCTGGTAATATGAACTTTTTTGCCAGAAGTCCTTAAATCTTTTTTAAGTTGATTGATTGCTTTATGAAGTGTTTTGACCGCTTTTGAAACCTCTGCATTTTTAGAAAATGCAAAAGCATTTTGTCCCGTAAGCATATTGTTGCCCACAAATAATACATGAGAAGCGAAGTTTTTGAAAGCAAAATTACGCACAGACGTTTTTAAGCATTGATCGCGTTCGCCAAAGGATTCCAGCTTTTCGGCAAATAAAAATTGAGTCAAAGCAATTCCTGTCAGTTTTTCGTCTTCAAAAATTCCAATAAAATGACAAATCATATTTACTGGACAAGAATTTTCCAGTACTTCGAGATATTCTCGCGTCAAAAAAATGTTTTCTGCTGCAAGCGAATTCCATTCCGAAGGAAGTGAGGACGTTCGGTTATAGATTTGAAAAGAATAAGTTGTATTCAAAAGTGTGCGCTAATTTTTTCAAAATTAGATAATATTTGCAATAACTTACTTCCTTTAAGTTATTATTAAGAAAAACCCGTTTGAGTTTTGGTTTCAAACGGGTTCAGTAAATATTGATTTATGCATAAGCACAGATAACTCCACCCATTAAAGCAAGAGTAACCATCCAGAAGCCTGCATGAATGAAAATATATTTCCAAGATTTTCTTTCAAATAATCCATTAATTCCAATTATTGGAAGAGCAAAGAATAGACCTCCCATAAACCCGTGAAGCGCACCATGTTTAAAGGTACGATAAGCAGTTCCGTAATCAGCCATAAATGCGGCAAATGATGGTTTTGCATTAGCTAGCATTGGTGGTCCGCCAACCATTCCAACTGCTCCAGATTGATGAATGGTTAAAGCCATTAATATCATTGTAGCCATTAAAGAGAAAATGTAAGTTAGCCCAAATATTTTGAGCATATTTCCTTTTTGAAGTTCTTCTTGCGTGAAATTGTTTTCTCTCATCCAGATTGTTCCGAATGTTTTTGGGTTGTACCAGATAAAGCCAACAACAAGTGGTATTAAAGCAGCTCCAAATAATGCAATAAAGTTAATTTCCATAATATGAGGTTTTTAGATTAGTTGAGTCAAATTTAGTTAAAAAAAGTACTGATTTTACATTTTCGTCCTAAGTAGTAAAAAGGTGGTTAATTGGATTTTTATTAACACTTTATCGACAATTAGTGCATTATATCTAGATAATTATATAATTTTACATCCGTAACAAACCCCAAATCTGTTATGAAAAGCTTTATTACTTTTTTTTTAGCATTCGCTTTTTCACTCAGTTCTTTTGCAGATACTGTTTCAGATAAAGAGAAAGAAGCTTTAATAAAATTATATCATGCAACAAATGGTTTGCAATGGAAAACAAAGTGGGATTTATCGCTTTCTGTTTCGACATGGTATGGCGTTCGTGCTGAAAACGGAAAAGTAGTGGCTTTAGATTTATCAAATAATAACCTGCAAGGCGAACTGCCTGCGGAGTTTTTTGATTTGATTAATTTGGTTCAGGTTAATTTTCAGAAAAATAAATTAGAAGGAAATTTGCCGAACAAAATTCAGAATCTCAAAGAGCTTGAAGTTTTAAATGTTTCTGATAATAATTTCTCAGGAGAAATTCCTGCAGCAATTTGTGAGCTTGAAAAACTGAAAGACTTGGAGCTTTTTATGAATAAAATTTCAGGAGAACTACCTACAGATCTTGGAAAATTAAAACAGTTAGAAGTTCTTGCCTTGTTTAACAATGAAATTCAAGGCTCGTTGCCGAGTTCAATTTACAAAATCTCGACCCTAAGAACATTGCTTTTAAATGGCAATAAATTATCGGGTAATTTGAGTAGGGAAATTGCGAATTTTAGAGCTTTGGAAAACTTAAGCTTGTTTGACAACAGTTTTGAAGGAGAAATTCCGGACGGACTTGGAAAGCTGCAGCATCTTTCTGAAATGAATCTTTCTTATAATAAATTTAAAGGAGGAGTTTCTAGAAAAATAGCTTTATTAGATGCTTTAAATATGACAATGTTTGATGAAAACGGAAATCTGTTTTTATTAGAAATAAATGCTGAAAGACAAAAAAATATTACCGAAAATTAATCGTGCTTATGGAATGAATTTTACTCTGAAAAAAGTTGATTAAATATATTTAGTTAATTGCCAAAAACCGTAATTCGTTACGGTTTTTTTGTTTCTATTTTGTGATTTATTGTTTTAATTTTGTGAAAATATTTTAAAAATCTTTTAGTTTTTTTCTTTAACTTTAAAATTAGATTCGGTCATTTGGCTGAAGCCGGAAAGAGAAAAATAATTAACCTTTTAATGTTAAAATTATGACACTGCAATATCAAGGCGAAGAATACGGAAAACCAACGACATTTACCTTAAGAATTATTGGAAACAACTTGTCAAAAAGTAGTTCAAATTATCAAATTGATCTTTTAGTAGGAGATAAAAGTTTGCCAACTTTTACAACTGAAATTCATCAAAGTCTTTCTAATTGCTTGAAAGAGATTTATTTGTTTAGAAAACACCACGGAATCAAATTTGATGCAGCTTCAGAAAAAATTGTTTCGCTTTATGTTCCTTATGATAGAGTTTTATTCAACTACAATAAATACGCTTTGTTTAGAGCTTAATTTTAAAGTAAACAAAACAAAAAAGACCGCTCAATTTTGAGCGGTCTTTTTTGTTAGAAACGAGAAGCTAAAATAATTGCTTTGGTTTTCTTTTTTCAGTCAAATATTTTCGGATCGGCGTGTCAATATACGTCATAACAAGATAAGCGAAGCCAATTAAAACTAATGTTCCTATAGCTACGACTGTGTATAATTTCAAACCTGTAAGCTTATATTCTAGATTGTATGAAGCAAATATCCACATGGCAAAATAATGCGTCATGTATAATGGATAAGATAAATTTCCTGAGAAAATACAAAGTTTTTCTGTTCTTTCTGAAGTCATTGCGCCAGCTCCCAAAGCGACTATCAATGGGAAGTAAAACAATACAATAAGAGGCTCTGTTATAAAATTTAAATAGGTATTGAATGGATAGATGAATGTTGGAAATAAAAGCAATGAAAGTCCGATGAATCCAAGTTTTGAAGGAATAATCCATTTAAATCTATAAACCGTCATTCCTGCTAAAAAAGAGTACGAAATGCGTGCAGCACCATGCCAAAAAGTGTCGCCCCCCCAGCCACCTGAAATGCCTTTTGCCTGAAAAGAAACATAGGCCAATGCAACTCCTGCGATGAAAGTCAATAAAAGGATCATTTTGCGAGATAAGCGATATAAGAATGCGCAATAAAAAATATTAGCAATATATTCCCAAAACAAAGACCAAGCCGGCGCATTCAGTCCGAAATTATTGTAAAAGCGCTCCTTCATTATTGGAAGTGGAATCATTAACAGGGAACAAATAAATAGAAGCAAAATTTCGAAAAAACTTCTGCCTCCGATATCACCGAATGGCAAAGCAAAATATCCAATCAAGCCCAAAATTGATCCTAAAATAACCAGCGGATGCAATCGAATCAAACGTAACTTTAAAAATTCAATAGCGCCAATTTTTCCAATTCTGTCATCATAAGCATATGCAATGACAAACCCCGAGAGGCAAAAGAAAAAATCGACGGCAAGAAAACTATGTGCGAATAAATTTTTGCTGTAATCTGAAATTGCGATTTCTAAAAAATGATAAATTACTACGGCTACTGCAGCAACACCTCTTAATCCATCAAGAATTTGAAAATGTTGTTTAGGCTTAATTGGCTCAGAATCGTTCATGTAAAGTTGGGTTGTAAATAATGAGAAGTTTTATGAATGTATTTTAGTTTATTTGATTTAATTTAAAAATCAAGTAAATCATTTGCTTGATTTCTTTCTTTTCATGGTTTCCAAAATCAAGAAAACCTTTTTTAAATCGGTAGAAGAATTTGCACCAGCGAAAGCATGAATATATTGATTCCAGCCTTCATCGCTTCCGCTTTCAATAATCGACTGAATCGAATATTTGCCTTGGCAATTATAAACTGTCCAATCTGCATTTTTGTTCAGGATTTTGCTTTTTATTTTTTCTGTTTTGCAACTGTCGCTGTTTACTTGAAACTCACTTGGATGATTCCCGAAATAGAAACCGCCCGAAAAAGAAGTAGTATCACTGGTATCTGCAGGATAAAAATAATAAACCGAAAAGTCGGGCCCTCTGTTTTCCTTAATTGTATATTTTTTGGGAATAGAAATATAGTAATTGCTTTCGCCAATTTGTTTTTCGGTTAATTCTTTCAAATAAGGATTTGTTGCAACTGGCTTTGGTTTTTTAGCATCAGAACATCCTAAAAAAGTCAAAATTAAAAATAGAGAAAGAAATGGAATTTTCAGATTTGCACTCATATTTATTTTAATTTTCAAAAATTAGCTTTTTATTTTCCCATTGCGTAAGTAATTCCACCAAGCAAATGCTTTACAAAAAGAGGATCGCTGTAACTTTCAGGGCTATGTCCTAATGCGGTATAAAACGCCCTTCCGCCATCATAATCATCATACCACGCAAGCGGATGATTGTTGCCATGTTTTCCGCCATTATACGATGATTCGTCAATCTTTATGAGCACTTTTACATTAGGATTTAAATATTTGAAATTGTACCATTCGTCTTTTCTTTCCCAAATCTCAGGCAGATGTTTTGTTGAAGGATGTTTATGATCCACCACAATAAGTTTCGCGTTTTGAGGCTCCGGATGACCTTCAAAAATACCGCCGATCATTTTGGTATACCAATCCCAATCGGGTTCACAATTTGTGGCAGAATGGATGCCAACAAAACCGTTTCCTTTTTCGATATATTGCTGCAAGGCTAATTTTTGTTCATCGCCTAAAACATGACCTGAAGCGCTTAGAAATATTACAGCTTGATATTTTTTCAAATTTTTAGAATTAATAGCCAATGAATCCTCAGTCGCATCTACTAAAAAATTATTTTCTGAACCTAATTTTTTAATAGCTGCAATTCCTGCCGGAATGCTCTCATGTCTGAAACCATTTGTTTTAGAAAAAATCAATACTTTTTTTGTCTTTTCAGAATTGTTGAGTTCTGTATTTTTTTGATAAAAAGAGACTAAAAAACAACTTGCAAGTATAATTGCTATGCATGAAATTGATTTTTTTATTGAAGGCAAAATATTCATTTTGAAAGTTTTTGTTTTTGGGAAGATAGAAAAATAATTAATTCCTGTGAGAAATATTTTGTGTTGAATGCCACACAAAAAATAGATTTTGCAAAAAAATGTATGCCAAAAGCAAAAAGCTTCAAGTTTTCTTGAAGCTTTTTAAATAACTAACAGTAAACAGAAATTTAAATTTTGCTTATCATTACATAGCAATTTTTAAACTTTAAAAATCAGTTTCTTTTTGTAGAAAATCCACAAAATAACTGACCAGAAAACGGCATACAACAAAGCATAAGCCAACGATGCATTCAATGGATTTTCGAAACACGGAGCAAGGCCATGTTTATACATATAGGTTTGAAAACTGATTTCTTCGCCAGCAATTTCTGGATTGGCAACTTTTACAGCACTTAAAACTCTCGGAATTATTCCAGAAAAGAAAAACACAATCATTGGATTTACACCCCAAATCAAAAACAATTTGGTCCATTTTTTATAGCCTTGAATATCGATTATGTAGTACAAAATAGTTAAACAGATTGTCGCAATTCCGGCTGTATATAAAACATAAGAACTTGTCCAAAGCGATTTGTTGATTGGAAAAAAGATGTTCCAAAACAAACCACCGATTAATAAAGCAGTTCCGGCAATAGCAGTCTTTTTCACAATTTCGATTTTGTCAATTTGCAAGTTTAAAAGCTGTCCAATGTACATTCCTAAAATTCCAGTTCCAATTGCTGGCAACGTACTCAAAATGCCTTCTGGATCCCAAGTTTTTGATGATGCCCATAAATGACCGTTTAAAAGTGTATCGTCAATCCAAGCGGCTAGATTTGTTCCTTTGTCGAAATTCGCAGGACCAAATCCCGGAACGGGAACAAAAGCCATCAAAAGCCAATATCCAATTAAAAGTGTTGCTAAAACTAAAAGTTGTGTTTTTAAATTTGTCTTTAAATACAAAATAGAAGTAAAGAAATACACAATTGCAATTCGTTGCAAAACGCCTGGAATTCTCGTGTCTTCAAAATGTTTTAAGCCACTAAAAGATAAAGAAAGCAAACTGATGAAGATTCCAACTGCAAGATAGGTTTTCACTTTCATTGAAAAGTTTCCTAAAAGTGCATAAGCTACGCCAAAAGCAATAACTAATCTCACGCCTAACAAAGGAATTCCTTCTAAACCAAACAAATGAATTCTGCTGAAAATGCTTAAAAACAATCCCAAACAGAAAATTCGAAGTGAGCGGACTAAGATTTTATTGAAAGCATTTCCGTCAAACTGTTTTACGGGCATTGCAAAAGGTATTGCAGTTCCCATTATAAAAACGAAAAACGGAAAAACTAAGTCGGTGGGGGTGCAACCGTGCCATTCGGCGTGTTCTAAAGGCGCATAAATTGAATCCCAGCTTCCAGGATTATTTACAATTGTCATTAAGAAGATGGTAAATCCTCTAAAGACATCGAGTGAGGTTAAACGTTCTTTTGTCATTGGTTTTGTTTTTTTGTGGTTAGATTTTTTTTAGAGACAAGATGAAAGATGAAAGAGGCAAGATGAAAGAGGCAAGATGAAAGATTACTTTATAATCGCAGTCTGAATTATTTGTTGAATCTCTTCTCTGATTTTTCCTTTTGCTAATTTATTTTCATCGTTAATTACTTCTGGATATGTTCTGTTCGATAAGAAAACATAAACAATTTCGGTTTCTGGATCTGCCCAAGCCATGTTTCCTGTAAAACCGGTGTGCCCGAAACTCGCTTCGGAAACACAATCGCAAGTTGGCCCGCCTTTGTGAACTCTTTTATCAAATCCTAAACCTCTCAAAACGCCTTGATTTTTGTAATAACAAGTATTGAAGGCATCAAAAGTTTGAGGAGAAAAATATTGAATGCCACCGTAATTTCCTTTTTGTAAATACATTTGCATCATTTTGGCAACGTCCATGCTGTTTGAAAAAATCCCTGCGTGACCTGCAACACCGCCTTCCATTGCGGCAGCCATATCGTGCACATAACCTTGAATGACCTGATGTCTGAAATAATTATCAATTTCAGTTGGAGCAATATTGCTTTTGTCAAATTTGTCTAAAGGATTGTAAAGCGTATTCGTCATTCCTAATGTACTATAGAAGTTTTCTTTGCTCAAATCTTCCAAATTTTTATGTGTTTTTCTTTCTAAATATTCTTTTAGAATGATAAAAGTAAAATCGCTGTATTTGTATTCTTTTTTATGAGAAACAGGGCTTTGCGCAATGATTTTCATAATCGTGTCATGATAGTCATTTCGAAGGTAAAGGCTATCCGCTACTTTTGTTGTAAAACCATTTTCAGCTATTTTTCGATAGTATTTTTGAGAAGGTTTAGTATTAGCGTCTAAAGTTGCTTTGTAAAACGGAATCCATGCCTGAAGGCCAGCGTAGTGATTCAGCAAATCTTTGAAAGTGATATTTTCTTTGTTTGTTTTGGCAAAAAACGGCACCATATCTTTTAGTTTGGTGTCCAGCGTTACTTTATTTTTATCGTACAATTGCATCACATTTGGCAGTGTCGAAATCATTTTTGAAATTGAAGCCACATCATACAAATCTGAATTGGTTACAGTTTTTCCGTTATCATAAGTTTGAGTTCCGTACGATTTCTGAAAAATTACACTTCCTTTTCTTGCCACCAAAACCTGCATTCCCGGTGTCATTTTCCCATCGATCGCTTTTTGTGCTACGGCATCAATTTTAGACAAAATAGCGGGATTCATATTTACATTTTCGGGAGCTGTAAACGCTAAGCGATTTAATTTTTCTGTAGTTAAACCGTCATTTACATGAAAAGAATCATTAATCGAAACCGGCAATTTTCCTTTGGCTTCAATGGCTCCAAAAAGTAATTCTGCCGAAACCACTTGGCTGATATCTGAGTTTTGATACGAAACCACTAATCCTTCAATATCAGTAAAATCTGAAATAGAAAGTAGCGAATATGGTTTGGCAAAAACATCCAAAATCACTTTGTTGTGTTTTGCAATTTCTTTCAGCCAAAGCATTTCTTGTAGTGTGAATTCTTGTTTTTCCCAAGGCTTATTTACTTTGTGAAAGCTGATAATAACCTTGTCAAACTTTTTTAATTCACTATTTAAACTGTCAAGATTGGTGTCTTTAACTTCTGTAATATCAGTGTATTTTTTTAAAGTAGAAACGAAAGTGCTGTTGGTATCTTCACCCAATTTCACGTAAGCAATTTTTTCGCTTAAATTTTTTATCGGAAGTATTTCTTTGTCATTTTTTAAAACGGTAATTGCATTTTCATATAATTTATAATGCAAAGCGTCATTTTGCGTCGGATTCAAATCTTCATATAAATTATTTAAATCAATTGGTTTGTATTGGTGCAATCCCGCTTTGTATTTGTAGTGTAATATTTTTTTAACCGAATGTGCTAAACGTTCTTCTGTAATAACTTTTTCGTTGTAAGCCGCTTCTAGTTTTTGAAAAGCTACAGGAACATTTTCTGGACAAAGCAAAATGTCGTTTCCAGCTAAAATTACGGCTATTTCCAAATCGCCCGGGCCTTTAAAATTAGCGGCACCTTTCATTGCTAAACCGTCTGTAAAAATCAATCCGTTGAATCCTAATTCTTTTTGAAGCAGATTCGTAACAACATTATAAGAAGCCGAAGAAGGACAATTTGGCTGTGATTCTAAACTTGGGATATTAAGATGTGCGACCATTACGGAAGCCAAGCCTTCGTCGAATAATTTTTTATATGGATATAATTCAACTAATTCTAGTCTGTCTTTAGAAAAATTAACGGTAGGTAAAGCTTTATGCGAATCGGTTGAAGTGTCGCCGTGTCCAGGAAAATGTTTTCCGGTGCAAAAAACGCCGTTTCCTTGAATTCCTTTCATTAAAGCGATCGCTTTTTCGCTTACATTAACTTTATCTTCACCAAAAGAGCGGTTTCCGATAATTGGGTTTTTAGGGTTTGTATTAATATCCAAAACAGGAGCGAAGTTGAAATGAACGCCAATTCGTTTGTTTTCCGTGGCCATATTTTTTCCCACTTTTTCGATCAAGCTCAAATCTTGAATCGCACCCAAAGTCATGTTCCAAGGATAACGATAAGTTGAATCCAAACGCATGGCTAATCCCCATTCGGCATCAATACCAATCATCAAAGGAATTTTTGCTTTTGATTGATATAAATTGGTCAATTTTGCTTGACGAACAGGTCCACCTTGAAAGAAAATAACATTTCCTATTTTGTAATCTTCAATAAGTTTGCTGATTTGATTAACGTGTGCAGAATCTTTATTAGAATAAGCAGAAACCATAAACAGTTGACCAATTTTTTCCTGAACCGTCATTTTGTTGTAAATGCTGTCAACCCAAGCCGTTTCCTGATCAGAATCTTTGAAGAATGTTTTTTTCTCGGTAATATTTTTTTGAACGTAAACAACGGTGTCCTTCGAAGGAATACCTTTTTTGGCATCGGTTACGGTGTTTTTTTTAGAAGCACAATTGGTGATTAAAAAGATAAAAGAGGCGTATAAACTAATTTTTATGAATGAATTTTTCATGTGATTTTTTTTTAAACCGATTTGAATTTTAGCATCAAATTCAAATCGATTAATCAATATTGATAAGCTGATTAGAAGCTTATTTTGTCGCTCGTTTTAGAGCTTGTAATGTATAAACCTAAATAAGTTATTAATCCGTTTAGCACGATTAATTCGTTATCAAAAACATATCCTGCAAACAGCAGTTTCGAGTTTTCATTAATTAGATAAGTAAAAAATGGCGATAATAAACAGATTATTGGAACCAGTTTGTCATGCACATTTCTAGATTTTTGGAACAAACCAAAAGCATATAATCCTAGCAATGGTCCATAAGTATAAGAAGCAACTTTAAAGATCATTCCAACAACAGAACTGTCGTTTATTGCATTAAAAACCAATATGATAAAAAATACTAAAACAGAAAAACTGATGTGGACTAAATGTCTAATTTTTACCGTGTTTTTTTTATGGCTGTTTTCTGCTTTGTCCATTCCTAAAAAGTCAACACAGAAAGAAGTGGTTAAAGCCGTTAATGCCGAATCTGTAGTAGCAAAAGTGGCAGCAATGATTCCTAATAAAAAGACAATTGCAGGAATTAATGCTAGATGATTTAGCGCGATTTCTGGAAAAAGTAGATCGGTTCTTGGTTTTCCTGTTACTAAATCAGTTGGAATTGAAATGCCATTTTTATTTGCATAAATGTATAAAAGTGCTCCAACACTCAAAAAGAAAATATTGATTACCACAAATATTCCTGTAAAAGTGAACATGTTTTTTTGCGCTTCGCCAATGTTTTTGCAGCTCAGATTTTTTTGCATTAAATCCTGATCCAAACCTGTCATGGCAATGGTTACAAACATTCCACCTAATATTTGTTTTATGAAATGGAATTTACTTCCCATAAAATCATCAAAGAAAAAAATCTTCGAGTAATTACTGTTTTTCACTTCTTCAAATGCGCTGATGGCACTTAAATCCATTCGGTCACAAATGAAATAAATGGTTAAGAAAACAGAAGTCACCAGGAAAAACGTCTGTAAAGTATCTGTAATGATAATCGTTTTTAATCCGCCTCTGTAAGTGTATGAGAAAATAAGCAATAACGAAATCAAAACGGTAAAAGCAAACGGAACATGATAGAAATCAAATACAAAACGTTGTAAAACAATAACAACCAAATAAAGTCTGAATGCCGAGCTGATCGTTCTACTGATCAAGAAAATAGAAGCCGCTGTTTTGTAACTGAAAACACCCATTCTATGCTCAATATAACTATAAATCGAAGTCAGGTTCATTCTGTAATACAGAGGCAACAATAATTTTGTAATTACAATAAAACCAAGTGCATTTCCTAAAACAAACTGAAAATATTTGAATTGTTCACCAGTTGCTGCACCAACCTCGCCCGGAACCGATATAAAAGTAACTCCAGAAAGAGCCGTTCCAATCATCCCGAAAGCAACTAAATACCATTTTGAATTTTTATTGGCAGTAAAAAAAGCTTGATTGCCGCTATCTTTCTTGCTTACTCTGTGCGAGATATAGAATAATGTTCCGAAATAAATGATAATTAAGAGTAGGATGGTGCTTGGTGTCATTTTATTTTTTGGTGTTTGATTCTTTTATAAAACTATAAAAGATTTTAAAAAGTTTTGATTTTGCAGATTTTTATTTTTGTGCCAATAAAACTGCTCTTACACTTTTGTGCTTATGAAGTAATTCTTCGGCTAAATCATGTTCAATTCCAAGTTCTTCTATAATCATTTTAATAGCTCGTTTTACCAGTTTTTCGTTAGAAAGCTGCATATCAACCATTTTGTTGCCTTTTACTTTTCCAAGTTTGATCATTACCGAAGTAGAGATCATGTTTAAAGTTAATTTTTGAGCCGTTCCCGATTTCATTCTGGTACTTCCAGTTAAAAATTCTGGTCCAACAATCAATTCAATTGGATAATCTGCTTCTTGAGCAATAAGTCCGTTGCTGATGCAAGAAATACTTCCCGTTTTTATATTGTGTTCTTTGGCTTTTTTCAGAGCGCCTAGGACATAAGGTGTGTTTCCAGAAGCAGCAATTCCGATAATAAAATCAAGACTTGAGATTTCAAATTTTTCCAAATCTTTCCAAGCTTGTTCTGTATCGTCTTCAGCGTTTTCAACTGCTTTTCTGATAGCAGTGTCTCCACCAGCAATAATTCCGATAATCATGTCATGCGGCACACCAAAAGTCGGTGGGCATTCTGACGCATCTAAAATTCCGATTCTTCCTGAAGTTCCCGCTCCAATATAAAATAATCGGCCACCCAATTGCATTTTTTTGACAATTGCTTTAACCAGTTTTTCAATTTTAGGAATTTGTTCCTCAATAATATTCGGTACTTTTTTGTCTTCTGTATTAATGTTTGTAAGAAGTTCTTTCACGCTCATTTGATCCAAATCTTTGTACAAAGATTCTTGTTCGGTTTCAGGATTTTTATTTTTCATTTTTCTCTTTTTTTTGATTTTAGAAACCAAATTCTTCCGAATAAGGACTTCGTTTTTGTGCATTAATAGTCTCTATTTTATTTAAAAAATAGTGGAATTCGAGTGGATTATTGAATTAAGGGATTATTTATAAATCAGGTATTTTGTTCGCATTTTTTTGAAAGCTTCTAGGTTTTTCTGCCAGCTTTTTCTAATTTCAGATTCAGAAACGCCACTTTCAATTTGCTGTTGTAATTTTTTTGTTCCTGCAAGCTTGGTGAAAAAAGCATTGAAGAATTTTGTTTTGTCACTTGTATTTTGATACGCTTTAATCAACCATTTTAATTCGAGTTGTTTTAGTTTTGGATATTTCGTTAAATCCTCGCCAAAACATTCTTTTCCATTGTATAAAGGATCTTTTGCACCAAAATTTGGTTTCGGTGTAAAGCTGAAATTGGTTTTGGTTAAATAGGGCGAGCCATAAATTTGAAATTGTGTTTCAGTTCCGCGGCCAACGCTCACATTTGTTCCTTCAAAAAGGCATAAACTCGCATAAAGATTGATTGATTGGTCGTTGGGCAAATTTGGAGATGGTTTTACCAATAAACTGTAAGGCATTGTTCGTTTATAATCCAAACATGGAATAACAGTTAATTTGCATTGAGCGCCATCTTTGAGCCATTTTTCACCATTTACCATTTGTGCATATTCTCCAATTGTCATTCCGTGTAGGAGCGGAATAGGGTGCATGCCCACAAAACTGGTGAATTCTTTTTCTAAAAGCGGACCGTCAACGATAGAACCATTCGGATTTGGTCTGTCAAAAACAATAAGCGGAACGTTATTTTCTGCGCAAGCTTCCATCACATAATGAAGTGAAGAAATATAGGTATAGAATCGCGCGCCAACATCTTGCAAGTCAAAGATCATCACATCAATTCCTGCTAATTGTGCTGATTTTGGTTTTTTATTATCACCATAAAGTGAAATAATTGGCAAGCCTGTTTTTGGATCTTTTCCGTCAACAACATGTTCACCGGCATCAGCAGTTCCTCGAAACCCGTGTTCCGGAGCAAAAATAGTCTGAATGGCAATTTTTTTCTCTAAAAGAAAATCAACTACATGTGTTTTATCAGACAAAATTCCGGTTTGATTCGTTACAATTCCAACTTTTTTATCTTTTAAAATCGGAAGATATTTTTCGTAATTATCTGCACCAGTTTTAATTACAGAAGCATTGGTTTCCAATGAATTCTGAGATTGAATTGTTGAAGATTGAGACGGAATACAAAATAGAAATGCCGCAACAAAAGCGCTTTTTGCTATAAATTTTATCATTTTAAATACAGTTAATAGTTAAGACAAAAAAAATTGACAAAATAAAATTAAGATTTTATCGGGATGTATATGAATGTTTTAGGTAGATTGGGGGAAATCTAAAAACTAATATTGTATGGCCTGAATTATTCAGGGGAGAATCTTATTTTGTCTTTTTGTCTGTCACGATGTGTTTAAAAAAGAATGTTTTTTAAATACTGCCCCCAAAAACATGCAATTTTGGAGGCAGTTTTACTATTGATTTTTCAGTTTTTACTGAATTACCAGCCTGGGTTTTGTTTTAGTGTTACACCTTCAGCCAAGTATAAATTGATGTCATTTGTTGGAATCGCACTTAAGTAATTTTTAGGTGATACAAATAATCTAGTTACACCTGCTGCATAAGGAATTACATATCCTTGAGCATTTACTTTTGTTTTAGTGCTTCCGCCTATCAAAGAAACTATTCTAGCTCCTAAAATAACATCTGGATTAGCATTAGTGTCTAAATAATCTCCTTTTTTCCAACGAATAAGATCTTCTTTTCTCATAGAAGTCCAGCTCATGAACTCAATTCTGCGCTCACGACGAATCTCATATATAATTGGACTAACGATTCCGCCTAGTTGCTCTAACGCAGTTGTTCTTTGCGGATCATCGATTTGTACGCCATTAGCAGAAGCATTTGTGCCATCTGTAGTCAAAATAGCAATTCCTGCACGTGTACGAACTTTGTTGATTGATAAATTAAGATCGTTGTTAGTAATTGTACCTAATTCAGCACAAGCTTCAGCATAATTCAAATAAACCTCGCTTAGTGTGAAAATAGGAGCATCAATTTGATTTTGTCCAATTGTTGTAACCTCTGTACCTGTTGCAGCTGGGTTGTTGTATAGTTGAATTACATAACCTGTTATAGATGTCAAACCATTGAAAGGTTTGTCAGAATAAGCATAATCTGCGTTGCTGAAAGCTTTAGCAAATCTTGGATCTCTGTTGGCAAATGTATTAGCAATAGTAGCATCACCTAAATATTGAGCATTTCCTGCTTGTTTGATAGGTAATCCATTTGTCGTTACATAACTTTCTGCAGCAAATTTTGTCAATCCGTTTTGAACAGTAGAAGTATTTGTGTACGCTTGAATTCCATTTCCTAAAACACCTTTAATGTATCTTTTTGTCAAAATTACTTCACTGTTTCCTAATAACTCAAGAGAATTGTAAAGTGCTTTCCAATCTGCGTTTAATTTATAAGAATTGTTATTCATTACAGCTAAAGAAGCATCTTTTGCTTTTTGAAGATAAGCGTTTCCATTTTGACCTAGATTGTATTTTCTGTAAGTACCTTCAGTTAAACATACCTTGCTTAATAATGCATATGCAGTGTATTTGTTTACTGTAATATTACTGTCATCAACGTTTAATAACATTGGAATTGCTTCTTCCAAATCTTTAATAACATTGTCCATAACTTCTGCTCTTGAAGAAGCTGGTTTGTATACATTAGGATCATTTTGAGCTAAATATTTATCTGTATAAGGCACATCACCAAATTGCTGTGCTAAACGGAAATAGGTATTAGCTCTAAAAAACTTTGCAACACCTATATAGTGGTTTTTCTTCGTCTGATCCATAGGTACATTTGGTACTCTTTCTAGCATCAAGTTGCAACGACGAATCAAAGTGTAATATTCGTTCCAGTTTGCGTTAGTTGCATTTGCTGCTGTTGGGAAGTTCGTAAAAACATTCATTGCTAAATTGTCGTCAATTAACCCTGTAGCCGAAGCATGAAAGTAAAAGTCGGCCGTAGTACCAGCATTATTTCCGTAGCCATTAAAGGTATTATAGTTCAGCCAAGAATATGTTTTTACGTTATTTTCTGAAGTCCAAAAGTTATCATCTGAAAACACATCTTCAGGCGGTGTATCCAAAAAATCTGAACAGCTAACAGCTAGACTTGCAAAAGTTAGCAAGGCCACTGATAGTTTTATCCTTGAGTTTATTATTAATTTTCTCATTGTGATTAATTTTTAATTTTTAAATACATTTTTTAGAACGCAAGCTGTATACCAACTGACCATGTTTTAGAATAAGGGAAAGTTCTACCCCATTGTGATTCAGTTTCGTTGATCTCAGGATCGACTGGTAATTTGCTGCTTTTCCAAGTAGCTAAGTTCATACCTGAAATATACGGTCTGATTTTATCAATTCCCACTTTTGAAGTAATACTTTTAGGGAAAGTATATCCAATGGTTACTGATTTTAAACGTAAATAGGACATGTCTAATAAATAACGTGATTGTGCAACAAAGTTGTTTGATCCAGGAGCATAAGTTCCAAAAGCGTTACCAGAATGTCCTGGGTATGGATTAGGGAAATAAGCATCTGTATTTTGTGGTGTCCAATAGTCGTTTTGGTTCACATACATAGCATCTGTTCTGTTGTAGAATGGTAATACTAAGTCAGAAGTTGTCCAGTACTCACGTTTTCCAACTCCTTGAAAGAAAGCATCAATATCAAATCCGTATAAAGTACCTCCTACACGAGCACTATATTGATAACGAGGAGTTGTATTACCAATAACTTTTAAATCTCCAGGATTAGTAGCTGTTCCGTCTCCTCTTGAGATTACTCCGTCACCATTTAAGTCTTTGTACATTACATCTCCAGCGCCATATTTAAAAGCACCTGTTCTAATGTTTTTGTAATCTACACCATTTACAATTAATCCAGTTGCGTCAATTTGATCTGTTGATTGGATCAAACGATCTGTTTCTAATCCCCAGATTTCTCCAATTTTTTGACCTGCATAAAAAGAACCTAAAAGTTTAGAAGTGTTGTTCCATTCTGTTACTTCTGTAGTATTATCATAAAGGGCAAGATCAGTATAAACATTGATGTCTTTATTGATTTGTTTGTTAAAGTTAATCGCTAATTCCCAACCAGTTGTTCTTAAATTTCCTGAGTTTGTATTGGCAGCAGCCTGACCAAATGAACCTGGAAGCGTTTTACCTGGAGCTAACATTCCTTTAGTATCACGTTGGTAATAATCAAAAGTTAAACCTAACATATTAAAGATACGAATATCTATACCAACATCTTGTGAATTTACTTTTTCCCAAGTTAGATTTGGATCAACGTTTGATGGCTGATTAACAGAAGGCGGTACAGTTGCGCCACTTCCTAACCAAAATGGGTTAGAGTTAGTCATCGTTGGCAAAAAGGCATTTGCAGCAATGTTTTGGTTTCCGATTGAACCAACAGATCCACGGATTTTCAAATCATTTAACCAGCTTTTTGTGCCTTCCATGAAACCTTCTTCAGAAATTCTATATCCAACAGAAGCAGAAGGGAAGAATCCCCATTGCTCATCTGTAGGGAATTTTGATGAACCGTCATAACGTGCGTTTAACTCCAGTAAGTATTTTCCTTTGTAATCATAATTCACACGTGCAAAAAATCCGGCAATTGCATATCTTGATAAACCTGGATTTAAAATTGCAGTAGAAACAAGAGGTGAAGTAAATTGATCACCAATAGCTAAGTTAAATTCTGGTTTGTTTTTATCCAAAAGTGTATTTCTACGAGCATAAGTTCTTTCAAAATCATACCATTCAGAGTTCAAACCTCCTAATAGTTTAAAGTTATGGTTGTCACCCAATGTTTTGCTGTAATTTCCAAAGATGTTTGCTACATTTCTTGTATAAGAAGATTTAGCTTGTGCAACAAAATCGTTTGCACTTTCCATCATTGTTGGTTTTCCAGCAACTAAGTCAGCAGCACTTGTCCACCAATCCCAAAGTGGCACTTGACCACCGTTCATTTTTAGACTTGAGAAGTTGTTGTTGATGCTGTATTCTCCAACGATGTTAAAGTCTTTTGTGATTTGAGCAGTAAGCCTTCCGCTTATCCTCATATCATTTGATTTGCTTTCGTTTTGAGTAGCATTTGCCATATAACCTGGTGCATGTCTGAAGTAAGTACCATTGTAAGTACCGTAAGGGAAATAAGAACCCCAACGCATATAGTATCCAAAATATCCATTTCCATCAGTATCAAGACCACTATTGTAGTAGTTGAAAGGAGAGTCGTATTCTTGGAAAGTTCCCAATACTTTAAAATCTCCAGTAAGCCAGCTTGCCAACTGTGTAGTCATACCAAGGTTAAGATTGAATCTTTGGTTCGTCTCGTTATTGATTTTCATTACACCTTCTTGGTTAGCAAGACCTAACGAAACAATAAATGAACTTTTTTCACCCAAAGAACCTTGAGCCGATAAATTGTGAAGTGTTTGTACCGCATTCTTTTTCAACATTTCATCATGCGGATTCCAAATTCTGTAGAAATATTCTTTTCCGCCAATAACGTCAAAATCTTCTCCTAAGATCATATTTTTGTCGTTAGGATTTCTTGTAGCAGCATATTTTTCTTTCCAATTAATGATTCCAGGCAATAATGTTTTGTAGTTCATACCAAAAGATTCTGGATTTGCATTACCAGCTCTTGCTTGTGCATCAATCATTGCAGGAAGTTCTACAGTAGGATCATTAAATTGAACCAAAGAAATTGGGTTGCTCCATCCTGTATTGTTGCTGTAAGCGAATCGTACTTTTCCTTTAGCATTTTTACCACTTTTTGTAGTAATTAAGATAACTCCAAATGCAGCACGTGCACCATAAATAGAAGCAGAAGCAGCATCTTTAAGTACAGACATCGATTCTACGTCTTCTGAATTTAGCATTGATAAGTCGCCTGGAACACCGTCAACTAAAATAAGTGGAGATCCTGTAGCTACTCCATTTACAATAGTTCCCGCTCCACGAATATTTACATTTGATCCTTTGCTTATATTACCTGAGTTATAAGTAATATTAAGTCCAGGTGTCGTTCCTTGTAAACCTTTTGTGATATCTGTAATAGGAATGCTTCCTAAAGCTTTTTTTACATCTACTTTAGCAACAGCACCTGTAAGATTTGCTTTTTTCTGAGAAGAGAATCCCACGACAACTACTTCATCCAATTTTGCAGTAGCTGCAGCAAGAGAAATGTTTAGTTTTTGCTGTCCTTCAATTTTTACTACCTGAGTTTCAGATCCCATGTAGCTAAAGCTTAGAGATTGTCCCTGCGCTACACTGATGCTGAAGTTTCCATCAAAATCAGTAGTTGTGCCGTGTGTAGTTCCCTGAATCACTACGCTGACTCCCGGTATGGGAAACCCGTCTGCTTTGTTTTTAACAGTTCCAGTAATTGTTTTTGTTTGCCCAAATGTCACTTGAATGAACAAAACCAACAATGAAATTAGTAATAATTTTTTCATAATAATCTGGTTTTTTTTATGGTTGTTGAGCAAATATATCTATTTATTGCATACAATTGCATTTTTTTGTCATTTTTTTCTAAAATTAACTTAAATAACGCAAAATAACGCAAATTATAATGTTTTAATTAGGCTGCGTTAATAATTAAAATCTTTTAATTTGCGGAATGTTGCATATTCAATTTGTGTTTTTTACTATAAATTGAAATAATTGATATATTTGCTCTGAATTTTAACTTTTTAAGAATATGCTGAAAGCCGAAAGACATCAATATATAATGACTAAGCTTATTGAGGACCAAAAGGTTGTCACGACAGATTTAGCGTTGGCTCTAGATTTGTCTGAAGACACTATTCGTCGAGATTTGAACGAATTAGACAGTAAAAAGATGTTAGAAAAAGTGTATGGCGGGGCAGTTCAGGTTTCTGAAAAATCGGCTAATATATTTGATATTTATATTTCGGAAGAAGAGCAAAAAAAGCAAATCGTCACAAAAGCATTGTCTTTACTTAGTGATGATCAAGTTATTATAATGAGTGGTGGAAGCACCAATTTGGTTTTTGCAAAGTTAATTCCTGCCGATTTAAAAGCGACAATTTATACTTATAGTCTTCCAATTGCGATGCAATTGTCACAGCATCCAAACATTGATTTGATCTTTATTGGCGGAAAAATGCAAAAAAACGCAATGGTAACAATTGGTATGGATGTGATTCAGGTTGTCTCTAAAATCAAAGCTGATATTTGTTTCATTGGCGCCAGCAGCATCAATATAAAACAAGGTTTGACTGAAATTGGGTATGAAATCTCCATTGTCAAAAAAGCAATGATTGAGGCTTCAGACAAGGTGGTTTCAATGTTTTCTTCGGATAAATTGGATACAAAAATGCCTCATGGTGTTTGTGAACTTACTAAATTAGATACAATTGTAACCGATTTAGATCCAAATGACGACAAATTGGAAGAATATCGAAAATCTGGTGTACTTATCCTATAATTTATTGTTTGGGAAAACCAAAACTGCATGTTTTTGCGTTTTTTAAAATTTATTTTGTTAAATAACGCAAAATAATGTAATGTTTCTCTTTTTTGTACATATATTTGTTAAAGCTAAGCCTTTGACAAAATATATGAATATTGTAATTTCATCATTTTACGGTCTATTGGCAGGCTAAATATTGATTTCAATACGATTTATATGCTATTTAAACAGTATAAGTTGTTTTAAAATGGATCTCAATATTGTAATAAACAACCAAAAGCAATAGAACCATTAAAATGCCCAATTCTCAACAATTAAACGAGCTGTCTGCTTCATTGGAAGGAAATCTTTTTTATGATGAACTTCATAAAAAAATATATTCGACAGATGCTTCTGCTTACAGAATTACGCCAGTTGCCGTAGCAATTCCGAAAACAGAAGATGATATCGTTAAGATTATTCGTTTCGCATCCCAAAATAAAATTTCAATAACACCAAGAACAGCAGGAACGTCTTTAGCTGGACAAACTGTTGGAAGCGGCATAATTGTAGATGTTTCAAAGCATTTTGCTAAAATTGTTTATTTTGATGCCGAAAAGAAAACCGTAACGGTTCAGCCAGGAGTCATTCGCGACGAATTGAATTTGTTTTTAAAACCGCACGGATTATTTTTTGCGCCAACAACATCGACTACTAATAGATGTATGATTGGCGGAATGGTGGGAAATAATTCTTCAGGAACAACCTCGATCCGTTATGGCGTTACCAGAGATAAAATTGTAGAAATAAAAGCAGTTTTAAGCGACGGAACTCTTGCTGCATTTAAGGATTTAACTTCTGAGGAATTTATTGAGAAAACAAAAGGCGATTCTTTAGAAAGCAAAATTTATGACTCGATTTACAAAGAGCTTTCGAATAAAGAAAATCAGGAAGAGATTTTAAAAGAGTTTCCAAAACCAGAAATTCATCGAAGAAATACGGGTTATGCGATTGATGCTTTGTTGAAATCGGAACTTTTTTCGGGAACAGAAAATACCATTAATTTAGGAAAACTGCTTTGCGGGAGCGAAGGAACTTTGGCATTTACAACAGAAGTTACTTTAAAAGTTGACGATCTTCCTCCAACAAACAATATTATGGTCGTGGCGCATTTTCATACGATTCAAGAAAGTCTTGAAGCTGTTGTTGTTGCCATGAAACATCATTTGTATACTTGCGAAATGATGGACGACACAATTTTAGATTGTACCAAAACGAATAGGGAACAAGCTAAAAATAGATTTTTTATTGTGGGCGAACCTAAAGCGGTTATCATGCTCGAAGTAGGTTCTCATATTAGTATAGAAGATGCCGAATTGCAAGCCAATGCTTTGATTAAAGATCTTGAAGCCAATGGTTTTGGATATGCGCTTCCAAAAATTTACGGAGAAGATATCGAAAAGGTAAATGAGGTAAGAAAAGCAGGTCTCGGACTTTTAGGAAGTATTGTGGGAGACGACAAAGCGGCCGATTCGATTGAAGATACCGCAGTTGAATTAAGCGATTTGCCAAATTACATTGCCGATTTTGCCGCCATGATGGAAAGCCATGGACAAAGTGCAATTTATTATGCGCATGCTGGAGCGGGAGAGTTGCATTTGCGTCCGAAGATAAATTTAAAAACAGAAGAAGGTTTACACCAGTTTAGAAATTTATCTACTGAAGTAGCGCATTTGGTAAAAAAATACAGGGGTTCATTAAGCGGTGAGCATGGCGATGGAATTTTGCGCGGAGAGTTTCTGCCGTTTATGATTGGCGATAAAAACTATGAATTGCTGAAAAGAATAAAAAAAGCTTTTGATCCTGATACAATATTGAATGTTGGGAAAATTGTAAATGCTTCTAAAATGGATGAAAATCTTCGTTTTGAAGCAGGAAGAGTAGAACCAGATATTAAAACCATTCAAGATTTTTCAGATAGTTTAGGGATTTTGCGTGCCGCTGAAAAATGCAACGGATCTGGAGATTGCCGAAAAATGCCATCGGCAGGGGGAACTCTTTGTCCGAGTTATCGTGCGACAAGAAACGAAAAAGATACCACGCGCGCACGTGCCAACGCTTTACGCGAATATCTGACGCATTCTGAAAAAGAAAATAAATTCGATCACGAAGAATTATATAAAGTATTCGAATTGTGTGTGAGCTGTAAAGCCTGCGCAAGCGAATGCCCGAGTAATGTGGATGTAGCAACTTTAAAAGCCGAATTTTTATACCAATATCAAAAAGCAAACGGTTTTTCTTTCCGAAATAAAATATTCGCTTTTAATTCAAAATTGAATGAATTCGGAAGTATAGTGCCGTCAATAACCAATTGGGTTTCCAATCTTTCATTCGTTAAAAAAAGAATGGGAATCGCGCCTGAAAGACAAGTTCCGTTATTGGCTCCAAAAACTTTTAGGAAATGGTATCAAGCGAATAAAAAGCTTTACGAGTCCAACTCTTTTGAAAACGGAAGCGTTTATCTTTTTTGTGATGAATTCACTAATTATTATGATGTTTCGGTAGGAATTGATGCTTTCGAATTATTGACGAAATTAGGTTATAACGTAATTGTAATCGATCATGAAGAAAGCGGAAGAGCTTTTATTTCCAAAGGTTTTCTAGAAGAAGCGCAGGAAATTGCAAATAAAAACATCACTATTTTTAAAAATATAATTTCTGAAAATACGCCTTTAATTGGTCTTGAACCTTCGGCGATTTTGACTTTTAGAGATGAATATCTTCGATTGGCTGGAGATAAAGAAAATGCCGAAAAAGTAGCAAAAAATACTTTTACAGTTGAAGAGTTTTTCAAAAGAGAAATTTCAAACGGAAAAATTCACGCGGGACAATTTTCTGAAAAAGAGAAAAGCATAAAGATTCACGGACATTGTCACCAAAAATCATTGAGCAGTGTTGAAGCTTCTTTTGCGATGCTAAATGTTCCAAAAAATAATACGGTTACGATTTACAATTCGGGTTGTTGTGGAATGGCCGGCTCATTTGGATATGAAAAAGAGCATTACGAAATCAGTATGCAGATGGGAGAAGATACTTTGTTTCCAAAAATTAGAGCAACAGAAGTGACAACGGAAATTGCAGCTGCTGGAACAAGTTGCCGTCATCAAATTTTTGACGGAACTAGCAGAAAAGCAATGCACCCGGTAACTATTTTGAAAGATTGCCTAAAATAGCTTTTAAAGAACATCAGTTATGAAAAAATCAATTTGCACAATCTTCTTGCTGTTTCTAGTTTTTACAGCGCAAGCTTCGAAAGTCGATACTTTACAGGTTTTTAGTGCTTCGATGCAGAAAAACATCAAAACTTGTGTTGTAGTTCCTGACAATTATAAAAAGAGCAAAAAGGCTTTTCCGGTAATTTATTTGCTTCACGGACACAGCGGTAATTATGCGTCATGGGTAAAAGGTTTTAAGGAACTTGGAAAACAAGTAGATCAATACGGTTTTATTGTAGTTTGTGCTGACGGAAATTATTCAAGCTGGTATTTTGACAGCCCAATTGATCCGAGTTTTAAATATGAAACTTATGTTGTGAACGAGCTAGTTCCGTTTATTGATAAAAAATACAAAACCATTGCTGATCGAACAGGAAGAGCGATTTCAGGCTTGAGCATGGGCGGTCATGGCGCTTTGTATTTGTCGTTCAGACATCAAGATGTATTTGGTGCAGCGGGAAGTATGAGCGGAGGAGTAGATATTCGCCCATTTCCCGACAAATGGGACATCAAAAAACGACTAGGATCAATTGCTGAGTTTCCTGAAAATTGGAATCAAAACACGGTTACCAATATGCTCGATTTGGTAAAAGACAACAAATTAAAATTGATTATTGATTGCGGTGTTGACGATTTTTTCATGACCGTAAACAGAGAGCTTCACGCAAAAATGTTGGCTCTAAAAATAAATCACGATTATATTGAGCGCCCAGGAGAACATAATCTTAAATACTGGGAGAATTCTTTAAAATATCAACTTTTGTTTTTTCATGATTTCTTCAATGAAAATGTAAAAACAAAGTAATCATAAAGTGTATTTTAATTCTCACACATGATTGAAATACACAAATTTTGGTTGGTTATCCTAACAGGTTTTTGTCAAACCTGTTAGGTTTTTTTGGTCAACTCTGCTGAATCATATTCTATTCCAAAATAGGAATATTTAAAATAAATTATTGCTAATAAACTAAAAACAAACCATGAAACATCTATTTTTCAGAATACTATTGCTTTTTGTAATAACATCTGGATTTTCGCAGAATGCAGAAAAAAAGGAAATTATAAAATTTGTACAACTTACAGACTTGCACGTTTCTGTGGGAAATGACAATGATTTTTTGTTGCAAAACATCGTAAAAGAAATCAATAACTCGGACAATGAATTTGTAGTCGTAACGGGAGATTTAACCAATCGTGGAGCCGATGATGAATTGAAACAGGTTCATGCAATTCTTTCAAAATTGACAAAGCCATATTATGTTATTTCAGGCAATCACGAAACAAACTGGAGTGAAAGCGCGGGACTTACTTATAAAAAGATATTTGGAGAAGATCGCTTTGTATTTTCAAAAGGAGATTATCTTTTCATCGGATATCCGTGCGGACCATACATGAAAATGGGCGATGGTTTTGTAAAACACGAAGATGTACTTTGGTTAGATAAAACTTTGAAAGATAGTCTGAAAGGAAATAATAAAAAAGTGCTCAATTTTGCTCATTATCCAATGGACAATAGTGTGAGCAATTATAAAGAAGTGCTTTCTGTTTTGCAAAAATATCCAACTGTTGCCAGTTTTTGTGGTCACGGACATACTTTGAGGAAATATGATTTTTCTGGTTTGAGTGGCTTAATGGGAACCTCTATAACTTCGCTGGATGGCAAAACTCAAAGTTATAACGAATTGATCATCAGTAATGACAGCATCAGTATTTATCAAAAAGAAATAGATAAACCTGGTGTTTTCAAATTTTCTGTTCCAACAAAACCATCAAAAATTGAAATTCCGAAAGATGATGCGCCAGCAATTGCTCCTTTTTTGAAAGATGACGCTTCGATTTACAGCCTTCCTTCTTTTGATAAAAAGAATTTTTATTTTGCCAATTCACTTGGTGAAATACAATCCGTAAATTTGAAAGACAAAAAAATAAATTGGAAAACAAAAACAGGAAACGCTATTTATTTTTCGCCAATAACTGTAAAAAATAATCTCGTAATTGGAACCATAGAAGGAAATCTTTTAGGATTTGATTCGCAATCAGGAAAACAAAAATGGAATATTTCTGTTGGTGGCGTTTTAGTAGGTTCTCCAATTTCTGAAAACAACAAGATTTATACAGCAAGTTCGACTTCATTTATTTGTGCTGATGCTTTGACCGGCAAGGTAATTTGGAAAAAAGAAATGCCACAATCGTATTCTCAAGGAACGCCTTTGATTCAGGGAGATAAAATCATTTTTGGGGTTTGGGATACTTATGTGTATTGTTTAAATAAAAATACCGGGGAGTTAATCTGGAAATGGAATAATGGCAATGACAAACAAATTTTATATTCGGCTGGAAATGTAAATATGGTTTCAACAAAAAGCCGACTTTATTTTGTAACGCCACAACGTTTTTTGACCATTTTGGATATTGAAACAGGAAAAACGCTTTTAAGAACTTCGAAGTGGAAAATTAGAGAATCGATGGGGAAAAGTCAGGACGGAAAATGGTTTTATGGCAAAACAATGGATGGATTGCTTTTAAGAGTACCACTTTCTGATGATCTTGAATTGACAGAAGAAAATGTGGAGAAACAAAGTAAAGTTTTGGATTTGAAACTAGGATATGAACACAATCCAGCGGGAATTTTAGAAAAAGACAACAAGATCTATATCGGAAGCCGAAAAGGAGAAGTTATATTAGTCGATGCAGAAAAATTTGAAATCATAAAGCAATTAACCTTAGGAAGTTCAAGTGTAAATGGTTTTACAATTGATGCCCAAGGCAGAGTTTGGACTTCTCTTATTGAAGGCGGCATTTATTTGCTGAATTAATTTATAAAGATTTTTTGCCACAAATTGCACAAATTTTCACAAATAAATCTGCTATATCGGTGGGAGAAAATAGCCACAGATTAAAAAACTTTGCGGCTTTTTGAGATTAAAAATAACATCAAGACTTTGCGAACATAGCGTAAATCTTTGCGCTCTTTGCGGTTAAATTTTAAAAAAACTAACCCGAATAAAAATTATGAAAAGCATAAAAATTATAATTCTAGTTTTGCTGATTCATACCAAAATCTTCAGTCAGCAGTCTCCAAAAAGAGAAATGCGCGCCGCTTGGATTTCTACGGTAGAAAATATTGACTGGCCGTCTAAACCAGGTTTGTCAGATAAAGAAATGAAAGCCGAAATGGTTACACTTTTGAATAATCTACGTTCGTATAATCTGAACACTGTCATTTTTCAAATTCGTCCAACTGCCGATGCTTTTTACAAATCGACAAAAGAGCCAGCTTCGCATTGGATAACCGGAACTCAAGGCGTTGCGCCAGGTTTTGATCCTTTGCAAATGATGATTGATGAAGCAGGAAAACGCGGCATGAATGTGCATGTTTGGCTGAATCCGTATCGTGTTCAGAAAGATACAGTTCGAGATGTGCTTTCAAAAAATCATTTGTATTTTAAAAGACCAGACCTTTTCCTGACTTATGGAAAAACAAGATATTTTAATCCGGGATTACAAGAAACTAGAGATTTTGTGGCTTCTGTAGTGGGCGAAATTGTTCGTAAGTATGATATTCAGGCCGTTCATATGGATGATTATTTTTATCCTTATAAAATTGCTGGACAAGAATTTCCAGATGAAAAAGCATTTGCTAAAGAACCTCGTCAGTTTAAGGACAAAGACGATTGGCGAAGAGACAATGTCGATTTAATTATCAAACAAATCAGAGATACTATTATTGCCAACAAACCAGAAGTTGAGTTCGGAATTTCGCCTTTTGGAGTTTGGAGAAATAGTGCAAAAGATTCTGAAGGTTCTAAAACTACCGCGGGAGCTACCAATTATGATGATTTGTATGCCAATATTTTAAAATGGCAAAAAGAAAATTGGATTGATTATGTAACGCCACAAATATATTGGCACATTGGTTTTGACAGAGCAAATTTTGAAGTTTTGGCAAAATGGTGGGCAGAACATAAATACGGAACAAATATTTATGTCGGACATGGTGAATATAAAATTTCAACTTCGGCTAAAGAGCCTGAATGGAGAAGTGCTGATCAAATCGTAAAACAGATTGAAATGATTCGCAAATTCCCTCAAATTGAAGGTTCAATGCATTTTACAGCTTCTAATTTTCTGAAAAAAGGTGATACGCTAAGAAAACCTCTTCTTCAAAAAGAATACAAATACATCGCTTTGACGCCCGAAGCAAACAGAATAACAAGATTAAAGCCTGAACCGCCTACAAATGCAGTAATTACTAAAAAAGGTGATAAAGCAATTTTGACTTGGAAAGCTGCAATTAACGATAAGAAATATGTAATCTACAGATTTCCAAAAGGAAAAATAACTGATTTTTCTGATCCTTCAACTATTTATTATGTGACAACAGCTCTGAAACTAGAAGTTCCAAATGCCAATTTAGGAAATTATGTTTATGCGCTCACCGCTTTGAGTCAAACCCAGACAGAAAGCAGTCCAATAGAATTTATAGTAAAGTAAAATATAAATAAATGAGAAAAAGTATTCTCCTAATTGCCTTATTTTTAAGTTCATTGTCTTTTGTACAAGCCCAAAAATTAGATATAATTCCGAAGCCAGTTTCAGTACAACAAAACGCGGGACAGCTTGTTCTTCCTTCGGTATTAAAGGTTGTTGTCGATAAAAAACTAAAAAATAGTACAGATTATATTTCGACAAGCATTTCAAAAAATATAGGAACTAATCCAGTTGTTTCCATTGGAAAAAAACATGGAAAAAGTGCGATTTCATTTTTAGTAGATAAGAAATTAGATCTTCCAAATGAAGGGTATCAATTAGAAATAAACCAAAAAGGAATTTTTATAAAAGGAAAAACTGCAAACGGAGCCTTAAATGGACTTCAAACGTTAGTGCAAATTTGTTCTGCAAAAGAAGTTAAAAAAGGAACAGTTCCGTTTGTGAAAATTGAAGATTATCCTCGTTTTGATTGGCGCGGTATGATGCTCGATTGTTCAAGACAATTTTTTGACAAGCAAACCGTAAAAAATTATATTGATTGGTTGGCGGCGCATAAAATGAATGTCTTTCATTGGCATTTAACCGATGACAATGGCTGGAGAATCGAAATCAAATCAATGCCAGATTTGACTTTAAAAGGCGCATGGAGAGGTCCTGGAGAAGTTTTGTTGCCATCTTACGGTTCGGGAGACAAACGTTATGGAGGTTTTTATACGCAAGAAGATATTAAAGAAGTCGTGGCTTATGCTGCTAATCGTGGCATTTCAGTTATGCCAGAAATTGAAATTCCGGGGCATTCGCGCGCAGTAACGGCTTCATATCCAGAAATCGGATGCGAAATAAGCCAGGAGCTAAAAAGTGTTCAAGGCGAAGTAAAAAATGTTTGGTGCGTTGGGCGCGAAGAAAATTACGATATTCTGGATTCGATTATTAGGGAAGTTTCAGATCTTTTTCCTTTTGAGTATATTCACGTGGCAGGAGACGAAGTCAATCGTGCAAATTGGGAGCATTGCCCAAAATGCAAAGCTTTGATGGCGAAAGAAGGTTTTACAGATAGTTTTCAGCTTCAGAATTATTTCTTTAAAAGAGTTCAAAAAATTGTAGATAAATATCATAAAAAAACAGACGGCTGGAATGAGATTCTGAAAGGCGGAGAAATCAACCCGAATACATTGATTTCGGCTTGGCAAGGAATTGGTTACGGAATTGAATCGGCAAAAAAAGGATATAAAACCATTATGATGCCAGGACAATTTCTATATTTTGATATGGCGCAATCTGAAACAGAACGCGGCCATCGTTGGGCGGCTATTACAGATACAAAACGCGCGTATTCGTTCGAGCCAATTCCAGATTCGGATTTAACGCCAGAAGAACAAAAAAATATAATTGGAGTTCAAGGTGCTTTGTGGAGCGAATATTTGGATCGTCCTGAAAGAATTATGGAATACCAAAGTTATCCGAGAATTACTGCTTTGTCTGAAATGGGTTGGTCTAAAAAAGAGGATAAAAACTGGGATGATTTTTACGGAAGATTAACCAACAGTCATTTGAAAAGATTAGCCGATATGGGAATTGCTTTCAGAGATTTTCCTCCTACAGCAATTTATAAAAACGGAACAATTACAGTAACACCGCCTTATGAAGACGCTGTAGTAAGATTCGATAAAGATGGGAATGAGCCAACAAGACAATCGCCTTTGTACACAGGACCAATTCAAACGAAAGATTACGAGCAGTATAGGTTTAGAGTTTTCTTCAATGAGACTTCGGCAAGTCCTGCAGTAAAAGTGGAAAAACTGCCTGTTGCAACTTGGAATACAGCTAAAGCTGAGGTTTTGACTATTTCAGAAAACATCTCGGAGCATGTTGACAAAAAAGGCATTTGGTATTTGAATTTTAATCCAACGGATGACGGAGCAAACGGAATAATTAAAAATGTTTCGCTTTTTGAAAATGACAAACTATTGCAGACTTATTCAGATGAAAAAGCTTTAAAAGCAAAACCTCGCTTGAGATTTTTGATTGAAAATTACAACGAAAAAAACACCTATAGATTAGATTTTACTGTTGAAAATAGAGAAGAGAAAAAATCTGCAGCAAATGTGAAATTCACTTGTTCGCCTTATCAAGAACCGGAAGTTCAGGTAACTTCATCAATGGCAGAAAACCCAAAGTTTCCAATTGCAAATCTGCAAGATTATAATGAAGAATCGTACATGCGTACAGATGTTGCCTGCAAAGACGGCGACTGGATTTTGTATACCTTTACTAATCCTGTAACGTCTTCTAAAATTGATGTTTTAAGTGGGATTCCGCATCATCCGAGGTTTATCATAAATAACGGTTACGTCGAGTTTTCATACAATGGAACTGATTTTATAAAAGGGGATCATTTTGATTACGGAAATGCATCCATTTATCCAAAACAGCCCGTAAAAGTGGTTAGAATTCAAATTACGGGAACCAATAATGAGCCTTTGATGGCAGAGCAGGACTTAAAAATTAATCCTTAAAATCATGAAAAAGATAACATTCAGTATCGTCATTATTTCTTTTGTTTTTTTGGGAATGGGATTTCATTCTTCTAAAAAAATAAATAAAGTTGGCGATAATAAAGAAAATGAAGCCTTCATCGATTCGATGATGAATAATGCGCTTGAAAAAGGCTTTTTTCCAGGAGCACAAATTATCGTTGGAACGGGAGATTTTAATTTGATAGCCAAAAATTACGGGTATCATGATTATACCAAAAAACAAAAGGTAAAAACAGAAGACGTTTTCGATTTGGCTTCGATGTCTAAAGTTTTAGGAGCAACACTTGTTACTATGCGCTTGGTTGGAGATGGTAAAATGAAGCTCACAGATCAAGTTGGCGATATCGTCCCGATGTATAAAAAGACAGCAATTTCCGATTTAACGCTTTTTGAGTTGCTGACACATACTTCAGGCTTAAAGGCAAGCATTACTTTTTATCAAAGTTTGCTTTCTACGCCAGATGGTTCGCCTTTGTTAAGCGATAAAAAATCAGAGCAATATCCTGAGCAGTTCGATAATATGTATGTAAACAAAAACATTGTTTACGATTCGAAATATCTTGTTTTTGAGCCAAAAGAAAATTGGGTTCAGATTTATAAAAACATGTGGCTGAATCCAGAATATTATCCATCGGTTTATGAAAGGATTGCGACTGCAAATACGAATGTTCGTGGAAAATATGTTTACAGCGATTTAAACTTGCTTTTAGTCAAACAAATGATCGAGACTAAAACAGGAAAGAAATTAGATCAGTTGACAAATGAAATTTATACGCAATTAGGTATTTCAAAAATTGGATATAATCCACTAAAATGGACTTCTGTAGATAATGTAATGCCAACGGAAGTAGATAATTTTTTCAGAAAAGATACCATAAAAGGTTATGTGCATGATGAAGCCGCAGCAATTTTTGGAGGTGTTTCTGGAAATGCAGGTTTGTTTGCGAACGCAGAATCGATTGCCGTGATCTGCAAAATGCTAATGAACAATGGAAACTATAAAGGCAAACAAATTCTAAAAGCCAAAGTCGTAAAAGAGTTTACAGAATCGCCACTTGCAAAAGAAGGCATTTATCGCGGCTTAGGCTTTGATAAAAGAAAACCAGACGAGTTTTTTACCAAAGATGATTTTGGACATACTGGTTTTACAGGAACATTTTTCTTTATGAATAGAAATACAAATCGATTTTTGGTTATTTTGACAAATCGTGTAAATCCAACTCGTACAAACAGATTGATGTATAAAGATGATTTTAGTGCTAAAATTTGGAGGCAAATTAATAAGTAATATTTGCCACGAATTCACGAATTATTGAAAAATAAATTTAAGTAAAATGAAACATGCCATTATCAATGCAGTCGTTCACACAGGAGAAGAAATAATCAATAATGGAGTTATTGTTGTAGAAAACGGAAAAATTCTTTCGGTTCAAAAAGAAATTCCAGAAGCTATTGAAACGATTGATCTGCAAGGAAAAAATATCGCTGCTGGTTTTATGGATATTCAAATAAATGGAGGAGAAAGGCTTTATTTTAGCCAAACTCCAACTGAAGAAGCAATTCAGGATATTTATGATGCTAGTCGCAAATATGGGACAACGCAGGTGCTTCCATGTTTGATATCCTCTTCAAATGAAACCATTCTGAAAGGAATCGAAGCTGTTCGCAGCTATAGAGAAAAATACGATAATGGGGTAATCGGAATGCATTTAGAAGGGCCATTTTTGAATCCATTACGAAGAGGAGCACACAGTATAGATCAAGTCCGAAAGCCTACAAACAAAGAGCTAGAAGAAATTATAAAATATGGGAAAGATGTTATAAAAGTCATCACGATTGCTCCAGAATGCTTTACGGAAGAACAGCTTGATATGTTGCTCGAAAGCGGTTTTGTAATTTCAATAGGACATTCGACTATCTCGTATAAAGAAGCACAGCCTTATTTTGCAAAAGGAATTAAGCTCGTTACACATTTGTTTAATGCGATGACGCAATTCGGACATCGTGAACCCGGTTTGGTTGGCGCATCTTTAGAGAGCGAAAATGTATTTACTCCTGTTATTTTAGACGGTTCACATTGCGATTATGCGGCGGCGAGATTGGCATACAGACTAAAACAAGAGAAATTCTTTTTGATTAGTGATGCCACATTTTTAGGACGAAAAGTGACCAACTTTAATTGGGACAATTTTGATGCTCATCTTGATAATGGATTTTATAGAAATAAAGACGGCAATTTGGCTGGAGCTTCAATCTCGATGTTAGAGGCAGTGCAAAATGCCTACAATCATTTGAATGTTTCTGTTGATGAAGCGCTGAAAATGGGATCTTCTCGCGTGGCAAATGCAATTGGTTTAGGAGATAAATTCGGAAAAATAAAAGCTGGATTTCCTGCAACTTTCGTTAAATTCAATGCTGATTTATCTGAAATAGAAACTTTTGATTTTTCTTAAAATGAATCAATTATTAGGATACTGTTTTTAATTTTTAATAATGTATTTTTGAAAAGAAAATAAAATTTTTTTTACAAATTCAAAACTCCAAATCATAATGATAAAAAAAGGTGTGTTAACTTTTTGTATACTTGTTTTAACAGTTTTAAGTAGTTCTGGTCAAAATTGCTTGCCGTCAGGAATTACAATAAACAGTCAATCCCAAATAGATAATTTCTCAAAAAATTATCCTGGTTGTACCACTATTGGTGGAGATGTATTAATAGAAAATGTCGGCAATCTTCTTGGGTTATCCCAAATTAAATCTATTACAGGAAACCTTACTCTCAAACTCTTAATTAAAGACTTAAAAGGGTTGAATAATTTGACTTCAATTGGTGGAGATTTGACTATTAGTGGCAATTCTCTTTTAACCAATTTCACTGGATTAGAAGCGTTGAATTCGATTGGAAAAAATGTATTGATCGAAAGAAATGACGTTTTAGATAATTTTAGTGGCTTAGAAAATCTTAAATCAGTAGGAGGAGATTTGTCGATAAGAGATAATAAAGTATTAACTAATATCAACGCCTTTAAAAACGTTGCAAATATTGGAAATAATCTAATAATCAGCACAAATGATAAGCTTCTTAATATTAATGGATTAGCAGGTATTACGGAAGTTAATAATGATTTGATTGTTGAGTCAAATCCGCTTTTGACATCTTTAGATGGTTTGAATAATTTAAAGACTGTAAAAAGAGATTTAAAAATTAGATTTAATAATAGCTTAAAAGATTTACAAGGTTTAAATGGGCTAATATCTACTGGACGATTTTTTGAAATAGAACGAAATGATAATATTTCAAGTTTTGCTGGTTTGGAAAATCTTGCTACTATTTACAGGTTATTTGTAGTTGATAATGATAATCTAATTAATCTAAAAGGACTTGATAATCTTAAAATTGTAAAAGAAAATTTAACGCTATTTGGAATTGATAAATTAAATTCATTGAATGGGCTGCAAAATGTGACATCAATTGATGGAATGTTGCAAATAAAAAGTTGCAATGCATTGACTAATTTAACGGGATTGAGTGGTTTGACTAAAGTTGGAATTTCATTTGAAATTTCAGACAATTTGGGTATGATAAATCTTCAAGGTTTAAATAGTTTCGTTTCAAGTGCAAACCTTTACGTATCTGGATGTGCAAGTCTTGAAAATTTAGTGGGATTAGAAAGTCTTAAGAATATAAATAATGGCAATTTAACAATCAGTTATAATGACAAAATAGCAAGTTTAAGAGGTATTGAGAATATTGATCCCAAAACGATTGGATATATAACTATTGAGTTGAATGCCTTATTGTCAACTTGTGCGATCCAAAGTGTATGTAGTTATCTTTCAGATATTGAGAAAAGTGCTGCTGTGCGCTCAAACAAAGAAGGATGTAACAATAGAGAGGAAGTTACAGCAATGTGTAAAACTGTGCTTTCTGTAGATGAAAATGATCTTTTATCCTCGACAAGTTTGTATCCTAATCCAACAATTGGCAAAGTGAATGTAAATGTAAAATCTGATTGTAAAATGTATATTTACAACGCTGTTGGAGAGCAATTAAAAGAATTAAATTTAGTTGTGGGATATAATGAAGTGAATCTTGATTCATTACCATCTGGTGTGTATTTTTTCAAGACTAAAAAAGGAAACACGCTAAAAGTTCTAAAAAAATAATTAATACTTTTTGTTATTGTCCGTCAGAGATAACTTGGAAATAAAAAGATTAAAGATCGTATAAAATAGAAAAGCTTCAGAGAAATCTGAAGCTTTTCTATTTTTATCATTTTTCTCTTGGCGAGCAATAAAAATATTACAGAAAATATTCCCTCCAAACATCTTTAATACAGATTCAATTTCCACAGCAAAACGCACTTAGATTAGTAATAATTCTGACAAAAACTTTAAAATTAAAAACCGAATTCGTATATTGTTCTGCTAAAATTTAGTATGCCAAGCATATACATGTTAAAATAGTTGCCTTCAAAACGTTTTTCAATCATTTAATAGAAATAATCTAGATTATGAAAAATTCTTTAATGCTTTTCATTGCATTCTTAGCTTTTACAGCTTGCTCAAAACATTCGGCAAAAAAAGATGTTGCCATCACAGGAATAGATTCCACATTACGACCAGGTAATGATTTTTTTAGATATGTAAATGGCAAATGGTATGATTCTGTATCAATACCAGCATCTCAATCGGGAGTAGGCGCTTATATGTTTATGAATTTCCCGCAACGAATTCGCCTTCAAGGAATATTAGACAGTATTTCAAAAAGCAATAACCCAGCAGGAAGTATAGCGCAAAAGGTAGGAGACTTTTATGCATCGGGAATGGATACTGTGACCATTGACAAACGCGGTTATGAACCGATAAAACCTCTGCTTGCCAAAATTGAAGCCATTAGCGATTTGCCTTCATTAATGAATTTTGTTGTTAATGAAGAAAAAGTGGGCAATTATTCTATTATTGGTTTTGGAGTGTCACCCGATGATAAAAACAGTAGTATGAACATTGCTCAGCTTTATCAAACGGGTTTAGGTTTGCCTGACAGGGATTATTATTTCAAATCAGATTCGTCAACTGTTGCTATACAAGAAGCATACAAAAAATACCTTACTGTATTATTTCAGCAAACTGGAAGCAATGCTCTAGAAGCTAAAAAGAATGCTGATTTAGTTTACGATATTGACAAACAACTTGCCGTTTCGCATAAAACAAAAGTTCAACTTCGTGATGTGCAAGCAAATTATAATAAAACAGCTGTAGCAGATCTTGCAAAAAGACATCCTAATATAGACTGGACTACTTTTTTAAATAATTTAGGTGCTAAAACCGATTTTATTAATGTTGGTCAACCTGCTTATTATGATGCTCTTAATAAGCTTTTAAAAACTATCCCGATTAATAATTGGAAAATTTACTTGAAAGCAAATTCTATCGAAAGATATGCAGATGATTTGAGTAAGCCTTTTGTAGACGCTTCATTTGAATATACCAAGGTGCTTTCTGGTCAAGCTGTTCAAAAATCACGTGGCGAAAAAATGGCGAATGTCGTTGACAATTACTTAGGCGAAGCGTTGGGTGAATTGTACGTAAAGAAATATTTTTCGGAAGATGCCAAAAAGCGTATGCTGGTTCTCGTGAATAATTTGCAGAAAGCCTATGCAAAAAGAATTGATAATTTGCAATGGATGAGCCCTATTACGAAACAAAAAGCGAAAGAAAAATTATTTGCCATTACTAAGAAAATAGGATATCCAGATAAATGGAGAGATTATAGTAATGTTAATATTGCTAGAAATGCCTATTTCGAGAATGTAGTTTCAGGGTCTAAAGCTGCATATCAATTTCAATTAGCAAAATTGGGCAAACCAGTCGATAAATCAGAATGGTTTACTACAACGCCAACAGTTACGGCATATAACAATCTTACAGCAAATGAAATCGTCTTTCCTGCCGGTATTTTGCAAGCGCCATATTTTGACAATAATGCAGACGATGCACTTAACTACGGAGGTATCGGAATGGTAATTGGCCACGAAATAACCCATACTTTTGACGACCAAGGCGCTCAATATGACAAGGATGGAAACATGAAAAACTGGTGGACAAAAGAAGATTATGCTCAGTTTAAATCAAGAATACAACAAGTTATTGATTTATATAGTACTTATACCGTTTTAGGAGATTTGCATATTAATGGTGCAATGACAGTTGGCGAAAACACAGCTGATATCGCTGGAATTGCAGTTGCCTACGATGCTTTTAAAATGACTGAACAAGGAAAAGGAAATACAAAAATTGACGGGTATACTCCAGACCAGCGTTTCTTTATTTCTATAGCCAAAATATGGCGAGTAAAAATGAAAGATGAGTTCTTGCGTTTGTGGATTAACAATAACCCACATTCACCACCAAATTGGCGCGTGAATGGTCCTTTAATGAATACGACACCTTTTTATAAAGCATTTGATGTAAAACAGGGAGATAAAATGTTTTTGCCAGAGAAAGATAGAATTACAATTTGGTAATAAATCTTTCTTAAATCTTCCCATGAAAAGTTGTATCTGCTGGCACGAAAAAGACGATCGTGTCAGTGGAAACGTCTGTAGAAAAATATTTCATCACTAAAAAATGGAAACAAATCAGAATAGTATTAATTTAAAATTCCACAAAATATTTTCATCTTTAAAACGAGTTGCCAGAATTGTTTTGGCAATTTCTTCTATACTACTAATTATTTCAATTATTTCGCTATTAGTTTACAAAGGAGAATGTTTTAGTGTTTACTCAAATGCTGGTTTTATGATTTGGCCAGCGATAATACTGTCAATTTATTCAATTTTTTATTCGTTACTTATAATTATAACTTTCTTGGTATATAGACTCTACAAGCATAATTTGATTTGGACGACAATTAAAAAAGAAATTTTGTTTTTGATGCTGACGGGACTATTAATGACTATTTTTTATTTTGTAAACAGCTACATGGTTAAAAATTATTAGATATTGATGGGGTCACTAGCGAGACGCTAGTGCTAGCAAAGCGAAATTTGACGTTGGTATATTTTAGAAACCCAAAAAAGAGATTAAAAAAGAAGTTCGAAAATCCTGAATAATGAACACGACTAAATTTACAGAGACCATTCTAATTAATAAAAACTCTGAGTTAGTTTTTGATTTTACACAAGATTATAATAAACGATTAAAATGGGATACTTTTCTGAAAAAAGCTAACTTAATTGATGGTGCAACAGAAGCTGGCAAAGGAGTTAAGGCATATTGTGTGGCAAAAAATGGACTTGGTATGAAAACGGAATATGTTACCTATAACCGACCAAAAGTTACAGCAATAAAAATGATAGATAATTCATTGTTATTTAAGTCATTTTTGGGTTCTTGGACATTTAAAGAAATGCCTGACAATAAAACAGAAGTTGTCTTTTTGTATTCTTTTTCACTTAGATTTCCGTTCAGCTTATTGATAAATTTTATAAAAAAGATTTTGCAAACAAATGTAAAACAAAGACTTGTTGATCTTAAGCTGAATATTGAAGAAGAAATCGGATAAGTAAATTTGGAATCTGTGCCCACAAAGAGAACCTTGACAACGAAAACGGATAATCACAAACGAATAAAAAATCATGAGAAAAGAATTTCCAATTATAAAAACCGAAAGACTTTTATTGCGGCAATTTATAGGTAGTGATCTTGAAAATGTTTTCAAAGGACTTTCAGATCCAGAAGTTGTTAAATATTATGGAGTGAGTTTTCAGACATTGGAAGCAACTAAAGAACAAATGCTTTTTTTTGCTGACCTTGAAAAAAACGATACAGGAATTTGGTTTGCTATTTGTTCTGCTGATAATAAAACATTCTACGGAGCAGGCGGATTAAATAATTTAAGCAAAGAACATAAAAAAGCAGAAATCGGGTTTTGGTTGATGCCAAATTTTTGGGGACATGGAATTATAAAAGAAGCAATACCGTTGATTTGTAAATACGGGTTTGATAGTTTAGGGCTTAATAGAATTGAAGGATTTGTTGAGTCGGAAAATAAGAATTGTAAAAATGTAATGGCTAAAATTGACTTTCAGTACGAGGGGACAATGAAAGACTGTGAAATTAAAAATGGCAAGTTTATAAGTCTTGATATTTATGCTAAAATAAAAGATAATTTAATAAAGCCTGGACAAGAAATCAAATAAAAAAAATCCGATTGCGCCAGTAGATTCGTAATTTAGGATTGGGCATTCTATATTATAACGAAAAGAAACTATTCGAACTAAAATTGATTAAAAATGGCAAATGTAAAAGAAGGGATAGTATGGATAACAGGTGCTTCCTCTGGCATTGGAAAATCAATGGCTCTTGAATGGGCAAGATTAGGATATAAAGTAGTGCTTTCCTCAAGACGTAAAGAACTATTAGAAAAAGTTGCAGAACAGATTAGGCATTCAGGTGGAGATGCATTGGTGATTCCGTGTGATATAATGGAAGAAAGTTCTATTGAAAATGCAGTTCAGCAAATCATCAAAGATTTGGGGCGCTTGGATATAGTTGTAGCTAATGCCGGTTTTGGTGTTTTTGGAAGCATCGAAAAGCTAACAGCCAAAGATTGGAATAGACAATTGCAAGGCAACGTTACAGGCTTAGCGCTAACAGTAAAATATGCCTTACCACTTTTAAAGAAAAACAAAGGCCGAATTGGTTTAGTTGGAAGTGTAGCAGCATATCTTCCTAATCCGAATGTAGGAGCATACGGTGCTTCAAAAGCGGCTGTAAACTCTATTGGTCAGACTTTGCAGGTTGAATTAAAGGGTACAGGCGTAAGCTGCACAACAATGCATCCCGGATTTGTGGTTTCAGAAATTGCTCGAATTGACAATGATGGAGTTTGGCATCCTGAAGAGGCAGACCCACGGCCATCAAATTTAATGTGGCCAACGGATAAAGCTGCAAAAGTAATGGTAAAGGCAATTTTAAAAAGAAAAAGAAATTACATTTTTACGGGTCACGGAAAGCTGGCAGTTTGGTTACAAAGATGGTTTCCTGGCTTGATGAGGTCTATAATTTCAAAAGGCCCAAAACCAGATTTATGAGAAAGATTTAGTTGAATGTAATATCCCAAGATAGGATGTTGTCAAATCTATTTGACTTGAATAAGTTAGCTCTTATGAAAATTAAATCTATGTTAAAAGAGCAGCTTTAATTCAATATTAATTTGAAATTTGTAAAATGTCTAATTAACAACGAGATAATATGGAAGGACAAATCATAGAATTGGAAAAAGAATATTGGCATGGAGTTCAAAATAATGATTATGAAACAGTAAGAAATCTGACGTTTTTTCCCTGTATAGTTGCTGGAAAAAATGGTGTTCAAAGTATCAGTGAGGCTGATTTCAAAAATATGTTTGACTCTGGGCAGACCAATAAAATAAAAGTGCTGAACATTTATGACGTAAAAGAAAACCTAATTGCTGAAAATACCGCCGTAATAGGATATCATCTTGATTTTGAGATAGTAGATCAAAGTCAAAAAGAGCCTATAAAATGTGTCTGTACTTCTACCTGGATTAAAGAAAATAATAAGTGGGCGTGTGTGATGCATACCGAAACCGAATTGGAAAAAAACTAGTAATTTGAAACAACGCATGCGTGAATGGTAACGTACATAAAAGTTGTAACGAAAGCATAAAAACAAAAAAGCTTCAGAGAAATCTGGAGCTTTTTTGTTAGTGATTCACAGTGCTGAAATTACCAGAATTTCCACCATGGTTTTTCTTCATCGGTTTCTATTTCTAGAATTCGAGCTGTCTTATTTTCATTATTTTGGATTTCATTTTCATTTTTACTTCCACTTCCGCTTTTTGTAGAAGGATATTTTTTCTTATGGAAATCAACTACAAATTCTAATAATGACGTCACTCTTGATTCTTTAGGATAAATTGAGGCCAAATAAAAGGCAAGAATATTTAATTTGTTTTTTGAGAAGTCATTAAAATTCTTTTCGATAAACAAGAAAATGTTATCTCTAAATTTTTCATGATAGCCACCAATTTTCAACAGATAATCAAATGCAATATCACTTTTTAGGCCATCATCCATAATTACCAGATTTTCTAGATAGGCAATATTATCGTTGTTATAATTAAATGCAATAATTGATGTGATGGCGTGTACAACTGTATTTTTAAGTTTTGTGTTTAAATCGCCAAAAGCTTCCTCATAGATATAGATTTCTGTAACTTCATTGAGGTTTTCATCATCCACGATTTCATTAAGCCAGTCTAGAGCATTAATCAGACTTACATTTTGATTTGATTCTCTTGCTAAAAATAATTCTGAAGATTTAATTATTTTATCGTGAATGCGACCATTTAAATTTTCTTTTGTCATAGATTCTTTGTTAAGATAAAGAAATCTAAACTTACAATTTTTATAAGATATATTGTTGTTGAAAACAAAAAAAAGCTCCAGATTTCTCTGAAGCTTTCTGTTAGTTAAAGGTATGGAAATCCAAATTATTTCATCTGTATAAGCTTAAGTGTAAATTCCATTTGTGTATCCTTCTGTTTGAAAAAATCATCCAAAGTTGGCCACACTTCATGATCCGGCATAATACCGTGACCTTCTGGCTGATTTTTCTTTTTTGGAGCATCCTGAACCAGATTTACAATTGAAAATTGTGTTTTTATCTTGGAATTGGGAAGTTCATAGACCAATGGTGAATGTCCGTTGTGACGATAGTAACCGCCAACAGTCTCTACGCCAACTATGGTAACATTTTGAACATATGCTTTTACCAGGGAAGCAAAATGTGAAGCAGCTGATGCCACATTTTCATTAATCAAAAGATAAAGATTGCCTTTAAACTTTGGTGATTTGGGATGATAAACCGGATTATATTTTGGGTTTTGTACACTTATGTTGTTTTTAAAAACCGGATATACATCTTTTAGGTATTTTTTTCCCATTTTTTTAGAAATACTATCCATTCGTTCTGCTGTTGAAACGCCCCAGAAATAGTTCTCGAAAGGCAACAAGTTAGGGTCGAAGATTATGGTAGCTTTTTCATTTTCCTTGAATGGTTGATCTGTGAGGTACATTACAGGCTGTTCAAAGTTAGGGTCACTTCCGCCAGGATTATTTCTAACATCAATAATCAGGTTAGAAACCTTGTTTTTGTCCAATCCTGTAAAAACGCTATCCAAAAAATGAACATACGTTTCAAACTTAGGATCGTCTGATCCGTATGCCATTCCAAACCATCTTAGATTTAATAAACCTGTTGTGGGATTAAGCATTTGAAAACTATAAGGAGATTGCTTTTTATAATCTATCAAATCAGTGACAGGAGCGCTAAATCTATTTTTAATGTTTGCTTCTCTTTGCTTTAGTGTTACTGCAGGAAGTATCTTTTTTTCAAGAGATTCAGATTTTGGTGAATTGTATTCTATAATGAATTCATTAGAAAGACCATATTCCAACAGATAGTTTATTCCAAACGATTTATTTACGCTGGCCGATAATTTTTCTGTAGTGTTAAAGCCATCAGCTGTATAATATTTATAAAAAGATTGCATCAATTTTGCGTCACTTATCCCGTTTATACTTCTTATTCTTGAACCTGCCGGTATATCTGATGATTGACCATCGAAAATAATTTGCCCACCAATGTAAAGAAGAGGATAAGGGAAAAAAGATTTTTGCCTGTTCAGAAATTTTATTAAGTCGAGATCGGGAATAGTATAATTGTGTACACTTCCTTCAAAATCTGCCAGATGGAGCATTATTTTGTAAAACTCGGTAACGCTTATAGGCTTTTTTATACTTTTAATAGTTGTATTGTAAATGCTGTCTACTTGTTTTTTAGAACGGTATTGGTACAAGCCAGAATTTGCTTTTTCGTTTATAGCAAAGAGTATTTTAAGATCCTGCTGTATTTGTTTTACCGAAAGTATTTTATTGTACAGCATTAAGCTATCCTTCGCGTTTTTATCAAATCCTTGTGCCTGAATTTTAAAGGACAAGAAAAACAATAATATAAAAACTGGAATCAGATTTTTATTATTCTTGTAATACATTAGTTATAGATTAGGGGTTATAGGTTAATTTTTAGAGTTTAATATTCGTTATTGATAATCGTTTTTACTTCATTCTTGTGGTAAAAATAAGATAAAATTGCATTGCAATAAAAGAAAAACAGTGCGAATATCTCTCTTATTTTGCGCATTTTTCTGTTTCTTAGAAATTGTAATCATCTTAAAAAGTTTTCGATCCAATCACCCCCATATGTAGACAACGACAATACAGATTTGCCATCTGTGTCCGCAAAGAGAATCAGAGAAAAGGTAAAATAAAAAAAGCTCCCGATTTCTCTGAAGCTTTTGTTTTAGTAGCGGGAAGCATTCAAATATCTAACCGCATTATTACTGATTATTATGCAATTTTTGCATTAGCATCCTAAAGTAATATTTTAAAATGCAAAGATCTAGTAATTCAAATTCGATGTAGATTATTAGAAAATAAAAGCCTGATAATTGAACATACCCCAAATAGTGTCTAACTATTGGGGCATGTTCACATATCGAAATGGCTTAGATCGTAAAATTTTAACTATTGTCATCAAAGTAATATTCTACGTCAATATTTTCTTTCTTTAATCTATTTTATTTAATCTCATTTTTTTTGATAATCACTTTAGATCTGAATTTTTGCCAATCAGAATTAAATTCGAACAAATCTTCGATCTTATATATGTAAATATTATTCACTTGGTTTTTATCAATCGCCTCGTTTAAATCTTTACCCAAAAAATGATTTATAGAAATTTTGGTCGAAAGATTATCGGCCATTATAAATTCAGGAATGTTCAATAATGGGTAATGTGAACTTGTGTATGTCGTCCATCTACCTTTATTATTCTCAATTTCATTTAAAAATTCTCCACAAAATACAATGAGATGTATATATAAAAAGTTTTTAGTTCTGTCATATCCAAAATTATATAATGCTTTATTAAACTGATCTAAATTCGTTTCTGAGATCTTTTCCGGTATTTCTAATTCTAGATTTAAAAATAGTTCCTTTATAAAGACTTCTCTAAATAAAGTTGGATTCTTAAAAATCTTACGATACTTAAAATAAGGAGTATTAATTTCCTTGAAGTTTTTCTCATTAAGTGATTCCAAAAAAGATTCTTCAGAATTAAAAAGATATATTTCACTTTCATTTGTTACATGATTATCACCGTAAAGTGTTAGATCTACGTTGGAATTAGATGTTTCAATAAAAACATCTAAATTATCAAATGCGTAATAGATTTGACTTTTTTTCAATTTTCGATTTACATCTGTTATAAATCCTAAAATTTGGTCATCATTTTTAGTTAGGATTTCCTTAAACTCGCTGTATGGAATTTTTTTCTTCATTAATTTTTTTTTTTTGTGGATAGCATAATGCTGAACTTGTCAGTAAGAAAAAATAAATAATAGATCTCATAATTAATTATTTAAAGAACTTCCCCCTGCTGGCGCGAGCGTCTCGCTCATGAACGCAACGATGGTATTAACAAAGATAGTTAAAACAAAAAAAGCTCCAGATTTCTCTGAAGCTTTTTGTTTTAGTAGCGGGAACAGGACTCGAACCTGTGACCTTCGGGTTATGAGCCCGACGAGCTGCCTACTGCTCTATCCCGCGATGTTTCGGGTGCAAAGATAAGCAGTAAATACAGTTTATCAAAGAAATAAGTGAAAAATTTTCCTAAAGTTAAATTTGAAGTAACTATTTGTTAATCAGTTTCTTGTATTTGTTTCATCCTGAAATCAGATTTTATAATTCAATAATTCTGCATATGGATCTTTTTCTAAGCCTAATAATTTGCCAAAGGCAGGCTCAGTTTTGTAGCCGTTTTGTTTGAGTTTTATGATTTCTTTCCTGAAATTTTCATCCCGTGATTGCAGAATTTGATGTTCTATAATCATATGCCTGTATCCGTTTTGATTCTCAGTCGGAATGTTTTGTCCGAAAATTTCAATTTCGAAATCATCCAAAATAAAACTCCCAATGAAAGATTCTTCTTGATTTATAATCGTTTCGCTGATTTTGAAATTGGTTTTGTCTTTAAAAAGAGAAGTTATCTTTTCAATAAAATGAGTTTTATTTTGCCAATAACAAACAATATCCAAATCGCTGTTTTCAATAGCAATATTTATTGGAATCGTACCTACTAAAATTGGGTCAAATTCTGCTAGAGCTTCCAAAACCTTGTTTTTTGTCAAAGTTTCATAAGCTTCGGCTTGTCTTTTGTTTCCAGACTTTAAATAGTCAATATTTTTGAAATCGATCATTTAGGATTATTTGTCGTAATTTTTTTCTTCTTTGATTTCTTGCTCCAATCTTTTGTTGATGTTGATTTTAGCTTTGGTAAAAACAAAAATTGTAGTTCTGTATTCGCGAGCATATTTGTTGGTGATTTCGCCGCCAATAGATCCTTTTTCAAAAAACGGACTAGTTTCGGCAATTTCAGTGTTGTTTTCATCAAATTCTTTTATTCTGATGAGGTTAGTGTAATAAATGTCCAGATTAAACCAGTTGATATAATCGGCGTTGAAAGAAACAGCTTTAATTCCTTTTTGGGTATAATAATTAATTGCTCCAGCTTGACCGTAATTATCGCAAAGCACCAAAGTATTTTCAGATTTTGGAAATAACGCATAAATCGAATCAGTTTTGTGGGCAAGTTCTTTCCAGCCCAGCATATCGGCAAAATCTTGAGGCAGTTGGTGGTCTTTTCCGTCTTCCCAACGCAACATTCCAAGTTTTTTATATTTTTCAGGTTTTGCCGTGATTTCTTCGGGGCTTTTATTAGGAAAAGCAACATTGTAGATTGGGATAAAAAGCAAAATCGGAATCAAAAGAAAAACCGGCTGTAAAAAGCGTTTCCATCCATCTTTTGAAATTTCGCCTAAAAACGCAGCGCCAAATGCGATGTAAATTGGATACAAGCCAATAGCGTAATATGCTTTGGCTTTGAAATAAATAAAAACCAAAAGCGTAAAAATTATCGAAGCAAAAAAGAATCGGAATTTTGCAAAAGGCTTGTAAAAAAGCAAAGCATAAAAGGAGGAAAGTATAACCAAAATACCTCCAAGGAAAAACAATATTTGCTCTTTTAAAAATCCAATACGGTCAACATTTACAAGTTGTGTTTCGGCCAATTCTTTCATATGATGCACAATCGGGAAATGGTTGTTAAATTGCCATAAAAGATTCGGCAAAACCAAAATCAAGCCTAAAATCATTGCAAAATAGAATTTCTTTTCGGCTAATATTTTTCTTTGTTTTGAAAGCAAAAGTGCCGGCAAAAAACCGATTAATAAAAAAAGAATATTGTATTTATTCAGAAATCCGAAAGCAAAAATTATGGTGCCAACAAAAAGCCATTTTGGTTTTTCGGTTATGATGTATTGAATGACCGTGAAATAAAAAGCGGTCCAGCATAAAATATCCAACGAATTTGGCTGAAAAAGCATGTTTAATCGCAACAGCGATGACAGCAAAATGCAAGTTGCTCCTAAAATCAGTGCATATAGATTTCCTTTTAAAACTTCGATTGTTTTCCAAACAATTATAAGTGTCAAGGCGCCAAAAAGGGCAGGGAAGAACTTGACCCAAAAAACAGAATTTCCTAGCAAAAATATAATGTACGAGAACCAAGAAGTCACCGGCGGAACTGATAAGTAGCCCCAAGCCAAATGATGTGCCTGATCCAGATGCAAATATTCATCGCGTTGCAAATCATATTCTGGACTTAGTAAAACGTACTGCAAAACAAATTTTAAAATGATAAACGCAATTAAAATAAGTGTTTTTTTAGTCATGAAGTTTTTGGTTTAGGTTATATGTGGTTTTCTTTCAGTTAAATAAAAGCATAACGAATATAGGATTTAATTTTGATTTGAAAATGCAGGAAGTGTTTCTGTTCCGAAATAAAAAAAGCTCCAGATTTCTCTGGAGCTTTAAGTAAATTTATTCTTCGATTACGGTTTCAAATTCCATATGGTCAATGATTTCCTCATCTAGTTTTGCTGGTTTTGAAGCTTTCAATGCATTGAATCTTTCAAGCATTTCAGTTTCTTCTTCTTCACCGCTGAAATAAGGAAAAACATCCATAATTGGCGATTCAGAAATAGCTGGAATCGAATATTCGCCCATACTGTTTTTCATAACATGAAGCGTGTTGTCGTAGGCTTCTCTCACATCATTTGCCTGAACGAGCATGTACATGTTTGATTTTCTTTCTTTGCCGCTTTCTTCGTCATAAGCAATTAAAGAAACTTTTGATTTGAACCAACGATCAGCACTTTCAAACGGGTGAATTTCGGCAAAATTAGCCACTTTTATATTGGTGATTTTAAATTCTTCACTAATGTAAGCGGCCATTTCTTCATTTATTCTTTTTTCAGCTTCTGTATAAGAAATTGCATCCACCAAATACGGTTCGGTTAAAACTTTTTGTCCGCCCGTTTCGTCAGTTTTTCTATATTTTACTTTGCATTCGTACCAAGTTGCACTCATATTCTTTGTAATTTTTAAAGATGCCAAAGATAGATTTTACCATGAAAATAGAAGCCAAATTCGGAAATAGATATTCACAATTTGAAATTGGCTTCAATTCAAAGTATTTTGTTTAATGTTTTGGGTAATTTTGTTTTTGAGCTGTTTTTTACAAACTGATGTTTCTGAATGTGTATTTCATCGGCTTTAAATGAATATGGTGCGTTTTATTTGTTAAAAATCATATTATATTGTATATTTATTAACTTTTGAACTAAGGATTTTTGAAGGTATTTTAGTACTTTAGCTTAAACAAAATTTAAATTTTGAAATCAAGTATTTGTTGAAGATAAACTCAAGCATTTTAGGTATGAATAATATTCAGGATTTAAATATAAAAGAAGAAGTACTGCCAATTTATGATTCTTCATTGAATAGCTTTACTCGAAAAAAAATTCTTCATTTGTTGGAAACGCCTTTGCCAACCCAAGCTCATGCCGTTGAGAGGCAAAATATCCTTAAGGGTTTTATCCATAATAAAGAGGTTTTAAAAAGCTACTCTTATACTGTTTTGTATTTAAATGAAGTGCATTATTTCCTGAATAATTTTAAAGAAGAAGAGTTGAATTGGAAGCGATTTTTGTTTTTTGGTCCAACTGCCGATGAAATTCTGACTCACAATAAAATCCACCAGTTGATTCTGTTTTTTTATAGATTGGAATCGGTGAGTTTTTCCAGGCTTAATCTTATTCATTTCCCGAAATCGTACAGAAAAGATTTGAATCGAATTCTGTCATTTCTTTCCTTTTTTGAGCTTAAAAAATATGAACACATCATTAGGGAAAAACAGTTGAAAACCAAACATGTTAAAAATATGTTGGCTAAAATTTCGGTTTTAAAAGAAGAAGGTCGAATTGAATGTTTTTGGGAAGATTTGTTTTTGTTTGAATCGTATTTGTCTATAAGCAAGGCTGTCATTGATCGTGGATTTGTCTTTCCGGTATTGACGGAAAAAAGTTTTGTGATAAATGATTTTTACCATCCGTTAGTCGAAAATCCTGTTAAAAACAGTTTCAGAGCGGTCAATAATGTGATCGTGCTGAATGGCCCAAATATGTCTGGCAAATCGACATTTCTTAAATCGGTTAGTTTGTGTATTTATTTAGGGAATTTAGGATTTGGGATTCCAGCTTCTGATGCAGAAATTCCGTTTTGCACTGATTTTTCAGTCGGAATAAACAAGCGCGATGATATTTTGAATGGTTACAGCCACTTTATGACGGAAATTATTAATGTCAAAGATGTTGTCTTGAAAGCTGCCGACGGAAAAAGATGTTTTGTTGTTTTTGATGAACTTTTTAGCGGCACTAATGTTGAAGATGCGCTAGAAATCTGCACTAGAACTATAAATGGCGTTAGTCTTTATTCGAATTCGTATTTTCTGATTTCAACACATATTCAAGAATTGAAAGATATGACAAACGACACTGTTTCGACCTATTATCTAGATTGTGAATTAATCGACAGTGTTCCGACATTTACTTATAAATTGAAAAAAGGTTGGTCGGATATTAAAGTGGGCCGAATTTTGTTCGAAAAAGAAGGATTGAACAAGCTTTTGCGTGTTGGCTGATTTTGCTGCCAAGAAAAGGTTTTCGGGCTTTTGTGTGTTTTTAAATCTTAATTTCGGTAGCTTCTCCATAACCAGCGAAAATAGCTTTCTTAAAATCAAGTTCGCTGTCGTTTATTAAAGTTTGATCTTTCACAATTGCTACGTTCACAACGGTCTTGTTTGCTCCAGGTTTTAGCGGTTGTTCTTGAAATCTTCCGCCAACAATAAGATAGTCGGTTTTTAAAAGCGGTTTTTTGTCCAGTTCTCTATATTCTAAAGTCAGGTGTAATTTTACTAAGTAGTATTCGCTTCCATCTGGGCCATTCAGTTGTCTGATTATTTTTCCTGAAACTTCGCTTGCGTTTTTAGCATAATCTTCTAAACCATTTTCTCCATAAATTGTATTGAGTTTAATGTAAAAAAAGTCATCTTCATTTGAAACTGGCGCCACGCTAATTTCTTTTGTAGTTTCTGTAGGTTGTTCTTCTTTTATTTTGTTTTCAGCTTTGTTTTGGCATCCTAATAAAGATAAAGATAAGGATAGCGCTAATAGCATTTTTTTCATGTTGGTTTGCTTGGGGTTGTAATTCCAAATGTAATAAAAGTTAAATGATCTTTAGGGTCCTTTTTTTTAAAAAAAATAATGTTGAAGAAGTCACTTTTTATAAAGTGAAAAATGTTTTTTATACTTTTTTAAGAGTATAAAGTAAAAAAAAACCACTTGCTAGAAGTGGTTTTTCTTGTTTGTCCTAATTTCTTAAAAATTAGTGTTTACTTTTTTAGAACGATCTGCAATGTATGAAATCAGCCAGATTACTTGCCCTTCTTTTACAAAATAGACTTTCTTTGATTGTAAATTCGGAATGCTTTCTAAGCAAGTTTGTAATATGTTGTTTGCAGAAATAAGATATTGCTGGTCGTAAGTGCTCAAAACTCGTGCAATTTCTTTATTGGTTTTAGCAAGGTTGGTGAACTTTACGAAATTGTTTTTCAAAATTGCATCGTAATTGATAACGTCTTCTAAGGTTAATGAGATATAGTGATCTTTTACTTCATCATTGTAGTATAATGTTGCAAAAGCCCATACAGCGCCACCAGACAAGTAAATTTTGTCTTTTTTAGCCAATGGAGGATTTGCATCCAATAATGCTTTTACTTTTTTGCGTAAAATCGGGTTGAAGTCAAATGCTTTTTCTTGATACGTTGTCATATCATTTGCTTGGTTTGGGTTTACAACCGTCTTTTTTACTGCGTCAGTAAGCGTCATTGTGCCGAAATCAAGCTCTAGCGGAACGAATTCTAATTTGTCGTCTTGTTCGTCAATGTAGCCGCCTTTTGTAGTTTGAGCACCAATATCAAGTAAAAACGCATTAGCAAAATCAACTGGAGGCATAGCGCCTTTTACAAGTGTTTTTGCTTCTTCGTTTACGTTTAATACATCAAGATTTTTGTTTGTAAGTGTAGTGATTTTGTTTCTTAAAACCTCGACATTGCGTGCTTGTGCAAAAACAGGAGCGGCAACAATAAAGATGTTTTCTTCAAGAAGTTTGAATTCTGTTTTGATTTTTTTCAATTGATCAACAACTGTAATGCTGATTTTGTTGATGTCTTCCTGAGGAAGTTCGCCTTTTTCGGCAATATGTGCGGCAAAATCAAGTCTGTCAGTTGCGAAGTAAAGAATTTTGTAATCTGCTTTTCTGATGTTGTTTACATCTACAACAGAAACTTTTATTGCTCTTCGGCCAATTTCAATTCCGCCATAAAGGCTTTTTTGAGAAAATGTAGTGATGGAAAAAAATAAGCTTAAAAGGGTAAAAAATAAAATTTGGGGTTTGTTTTTTGTGAACATTGTGGATTTTAATTGTTGTTGTAATATAGTTTTAATAAAGACTTTTCGTGAATTATGTGAAAATCATAATTTTAGATTGGAAATAGTAGGTTTTGTAATCAGATTGCAAATTTATGAAAACATTTACTAAATATAAACTCAGTTATAAAGAAAACGCATTATTAAATTATTAAGGTCTTGTTTTGAAGTCGATAGCAATTTGTTTATGCTAATAACGTGCTGAAAATGGATCTAGTATATTGTAGAAATAAAAAAAGCTCCAGATTTCTCTGAAGCTTTGTTAAGTAGTCCGTGGGGGAATCGAACCCCCCTTACCAGGATGAAAACCTGGCGTCCTAACCGATAGACGAACGGACCTGCTTTGTTATTGCGGGTGCAAAAGTGCAACTATTTTTGGAATACACAAAGGATTTGAAGAGATTTTTTTTGATTTTTTTTTAAAGAAATCATTTTTGGCAATTAGGATTCTTAAATTATCGAAGTTAATGTTGTTGTATTTATTTGATTAATAATTGGTTGTTTTTGGTTTAAGAATGGGGTGGCGTGTTTTCAGCAAAATGAAAAAATTTTCAGCAAAATGAAATTAATTTTGTTTTGAAAGAATGTTCTTATTTGTTTTTCTTGTTTGTAATTTCAGTAAATAGAAAAAAAACAAGAAAGCTCCAGATTTCTCTAGAGCTTTTGTAAATGAAGGTCAAAAACTTGCAAAATTTTGATTCGATAAATTATTTAATTCCAAGATTTCCGTCAAATGTATTGAAGTCGTCTTTTCTTTTTGGTTTTACAATCAATAAATTATATAACTGATGGCAGATTGATTTTAATTCGGGCAAGTTGGCATTGTCAATTGCTCGTGCTCCAAGTTCGATCAATTTGCTATGTTTAGAACTGTCTTTGAAAGCGCTTGGGTCTTCAAATCGGAAACTGTAGAAATAATTGATATAGCTTTCATCCTGGTTGACATAGATATTCTCCAAAAGATTGTCTAATTCTTTTTTCTTTTTGCGAATCAAATATTTATTGTTTGATTGAAGAAATTCCTTTTCATTTTTTATGATCTTTTCATATTCTTCTTTTTGGCGCGGCGTACCTTTTTCAAGATAAAAAGAAAAAGTGTCTTTTATGCTGTTGTACTCCTCAAGTTCCAATAATATATGCTTGTGGCGTACAAGATCATCAAATTCCTGAATGTAGATTTTTTTCAATTCGTCAATTTGATATTTTTTATCTGTTACAGCATCATCCTTATTTTCTAATGCTTCATTATAAAGGATCGTCAATGCTTCTTGAGATCTTTTTAATTTGGCCAAATATTCATAATTTTCTTCTTGTTCTTCGCGTCTTATTTCTTCTAAAATGGTATCTAAAGCATTCTTTATTTCGGATAATAATTTCTCAACCGAAATTTTTCTTTGATGCGGATTAAATACTTCGTTTATTTCTAAATCAAGAGCTCCAATGTAAACATCGATACTAAGATCACGCGATTCTGAAACTTTAAAATTCAATTCAATGTCCATTCCTTTCAAAAGATCTTGCTCAAAATCGCTTCCGCATATTTCAATGTAACCAATAGAAAGATTGCTTCCTACCATACTTCCAGCGTTGCCTTCAACTACATTTATGATAAGTTTTTGGTCAGAGTTTCTCAGGATGTTTTTAGAGCAGGTTTTGTAAATCGTTCTCTTTAAGGGCAGAATGTCGTTTTTCCTAAAGATAACTTCCATATGGCTTTTTCCAGTTTCTTCGTCTAATTCCAAACAAATATCGTTCGGAATTGGCTGTCCCTGAATGCTGTATAAGCCGTTGGTAATTTGAATATTCGAATTGCTGAATATTTGTTTTTGTTGATTGTCAAACAAAAATAACGTGAATTGATTGGTCGCTTTTTCCAGCAACGGAACAAATTCGGCAATTTTTTTATTCGCTTTCAAAAGGCCAGTATCAAAACCTCCATCAGCGCGGGTAATTCTGTAATAGCCATCAAACGATTCTCCTAAAAGAGCAACAATTAGTTCTTCAGAATCTTTAGAATGTGGTTCATAGATGACTTCAATTTCAATATTATTTTCTTCGGCTGTCGTTTCTGGCGCAATTTCTTCTTCAATTAATTCAGAAGGTTTTGAACCTGCATAATATGCCGCGCCAATCATTACGGCGGTTGTAGGATCTAAATTTGTTTCGATGTTGATTTGAGTTCGTTCCTGCAATTGCTGGCGTATGTAAGGAATATATGTGGTGCCGCCAACAAGTATAATGCGTTCTATGTCTGAGAATTTCAGATGATTTTCTGAAATCAATTTTTCGACCAAATGAAATGATTCTTCAAATTTAGGCTGAACGATTAATTCAAATTCTTTTCGGGTGATGTCAATATCCAGTGAAATTGAAAGTTCGTCAAAATCAATTTCAATGCTTGAAGTTTCTTTTATCGAAAGTTCTTTTTTGGCTTCTTCTGCTTTGTAAAGAAGCTCAAAAAATAGTTTGTTGTAAACCGAATTTTCTTTGGAAATTATTTTTGACCAAAGATTGCTTTCTTGAGCCGCTTTTTCAATTTTCGGACAGATGATTTTCTCTACAAATAAAGTGTCTAAATCGACACCTCCCAAGAAATTATTGCCTTTATGGTCAAATACTTTAAGGTCACGTTCGTTGATGTTTACCAGTGCAATATCAAATGTTCCACCTCCAAAATCATAAACCAGCCATTTTTGGTCTGATGTGATTTCAAGATTTAAGGAATTCGAATAGGCTAAACAAGCCGCAATTGGTTCTTGTAGCAAAACGATTTCTTCAAAGCCAGCTTGATAGCCAGCTTTTTTGGTTGCATTAGATTGAATGGTATCGAATGAAGCCGGAATTGTAACAACGGCAGATTTTAAACTTTCGCCTTGAGCGAAATTGATAAGTTCTTTTAAAACCATTGAAGACAATTCAATCGGACTGATGTTTTTATCTAAATCTTTGATGAAATAGAGTTCGTCAGAACCCATTTTTCGTTTAAAAGAAGAAAATACATTTTCGGCATTTACTGCACTGTGTTCTCTTGCTTTTTCACCAATTTGAATGCGTCCTTTTCGAAATGAAACTACTGATGGAATTGTGTCCTTGAACCCAACAGGATTTTTGTAAATACTGATTTTTCCGTTTTCGTATTTTGCAATTCCTGAATTCGTCGTTCCTAAATCAATTCCGATATTGATATTCTTCATAATGCTATATTATTCTACTATAACTACTGCTTTTTGAATCAGTTGCAGCGTGTCGTTTTCTGTTTTGTAAATTGTGGGTCTAATAACTTTGGTTATTTTCTTCGAATTTGAATTAAGAATATTGGCATCAATAGAACTGTCTCGTTCGTCGTAGTTTGTTCCAATCGGATTTATGATTTTATATCCTTGTTCTTCCAATTCGCTGTAAATTCTTTTCAGATTGCGCTCAAAACCACTGAAGTTTTGTTCTGACGCTTTTTTTTCAATTTCAAACAGTTGGTTTATAATTACATTCATTTCTAAAATCGGATTTTTATGAATTAGCAATTTACAATTTATTTAATACGATATTAATTATCAATATTATTTTTTTTATCATTGCTGTAATTAATTTTTTACAAGATGAATATCATTCAATTGTTTTCTTTATTGGATTTAGAAAGGGATAAAATTTTGGAATTTGCTTCTGAAGATTACATCCGAATAGAGAAAAAAATAAACTTTGAAAAAAAGATAAATCCAGAAATTGATTCTAAAACAAGTGAGAATTTAATTTTAGCATTGAAAGAATACAAAGAAGAGTTTTTGTTTGTAATGTCCAACCGTATTCTATTCAATTTTTTTACGCACAATGATTTCTCCAGAAATGATTTGCCAAATTATAATTTGACCGTTTCTGATGAAAAAATTAAACATTTTATAGCACTCTTTTTAGCAGATGATTTGGTGTCTTTTTTCAGTTTTAAATTATCAAAAAATTGGTATCATTATTTTGAAGAACTTAGTCTTCTTTTAGATCTAAAAATATATTTTCCGGAAGGTATTATCTACAAAATGAATTTGCTTGTTTTTTCTAAAATTGATTTTGCAATTTCTCAATTGAATACTTTGAAAGCAAGCGAAGTTTCAAGTATTATTTACATTAAGCATGGAACATTTTATGATTTGCTATCTCATTTTGCAACAATTGAATTAGATCAAAAAATGTGCAATTTATCGTCATTTGTCAGTGAGTTTTACAATAAAAAAAAGAATGACGTTTTTTTTACTCAAGTAATAGAATCAATGGCGTTTTATAAAGCGTTTCATGATAGTATAAATGAAGCTTTAGAAAAAAACAGAAAAATTGTTTCCGAGGCAAGCAAAGGACTTGGCGATACTAAAAAGACTCCTATTACTAGTATATTAATTGGTGCAATTTGTGCTATGATACCGCTTTTGCTGAACAAATGTTCTTAAGATTTATTTTTTGTTTAATCTTTTTAGAAAGCGTTAAAAAGATTATGTTTGTGTCATAAATTAACAGTTAAGAATGAATATAATAGAGTTATTTGAGGAATTAAAAATAGATAAAAACAATGTTCTATTATTTTCACCAGAAGACATTATTCGAACAGAAAAACAGGTAAATGTCGAGAAAAGAATAAATCCGGATATAGATGTTAACGTGGCCAATAATTTGATTTTGGCTTTAAAAGAGTATCGACAAGAGCTTTATTTTATAGTTTCAAACCGCGTTTTGTATAATCTTTTTTCGAAGAAAAACTATTCTCGAAATAATTTCCCGGCGCCTCAAAGAGAATATGATGCGGAGAAAATTCAATCCTTTATTTATCAGTTTCTTAATGATGATTTGGTATTGTTTTTTGATCAAAATTTATCTCAGAATAAATTTGATTACATCAGCGATATTTTTGATTTCAAAGACTGTTTTCCCGAAGATGCACTTTTTCAATTGAATAAAAAACTAAGCGGAAAAGTCGATTCTATTCTCGTTAATTTAAACCAAAGCCTTTCGCCAAATATGCTGGCAATTCCGTATGTGGAATACAGAAGTTTTTATGTTTTGCTGTCCTATTTCAGTTCAATCGAAATAGATAATAAAATCAGAAGCCTTGTGAATATAGTTTCAGCACGTTACAATGCTAATAAACAATCTGATTTTTATTCTACTTGTATATCTGCCATGCAAGGATATGTTGCTTATGATCCCGATTTAACGCGCATTTTGGTAGGCAATAGAGAAGCGGTTCTTGCCAATACTAGTGATCGAAGTTCATCAAGCAGTTCAGATGGAATATCTGGAAAAACCATTTTTTTTATCATACTTGCGGCTTTAAAAATACTGTCTTTATTTGCTCACTGTTCTCGTTAATTTATTAAGTCCAATCAAATAAAAATAAAGCCTCAGATTGCTCTGAAGCTTTATAGGTGATTTTATAAGTACGGATCCAGAATCAGATTTTCAAACTGTTCAATAACTCAATAAGTTTTGGATCAGATGGTTTTGGAGCACGTGGAGTGACAATATTTCCGTTGGGATCAAGAACGATGAATGTGGGAATTTGCTCGACACCATAGGCTTTCATGAATTTTGATTTAAATTCATTATCTGCTAATAATTGTATCCCGCCTAATTGTTTTTCTGTAACAAATTTGCTCCATTTGTCGTGATCTTTCATCGCATCTATTGAAATGGTTACAAACTCAATATTTTTTCCTTTATATTGTTCTTCCACTTTTTGAAGAAACGGAATTTCCTTAACGCAAGGACCGCACCATGTTGCCCAAATATCAATATAAATATATTTTCCCTTTAGATTTTCTAGAGTAGTTTTTCCTCCTTTTTGATTTTCATAATTAAATGTTGGAGACGGTTTTCCTGACTCTACAGCATTTGCTTCATTATATTTGGTTGTAAGTATTTGTTTTAATACGGGATCGTTTGTAATCGACATGTATTCTTGATACATTTTGGTATAATCTAGATTTTCTATGTTGATATTGTATGTTGAATTTTCAATCAATCGATTTTTTATGCTTTGGCTTTTTAGCGCTTTAAGTTTTGGAATTGCATTTTTTCCTGCAGCGAATATATCATAGACATCTCCTTCGACATTTTTATAGAATTGGTTTAGCACAATTTCTTGATAGTCATTTGAAAATAAAAAGTCAGAATCATTGTCCAAATCAATTGTTTTGTCAAACTTCGGATAAGTTTCTGAAACTTTAAAGCCTTCCTCATGTCCGTAAAAACCATGGGCTTGTTCATGAAGAAGTAAATGCTTCTGCTCTAAATAATAAATGCTTTTAGCTTCTTTTTCTTTGAAGCCGGCGTCAGTAAATTTTGTTTTTAGGTACAAATTATTGACTGATGTTTTTATTTCTTGCAGTTTTTTCAGGAATTCATTCTCTTTTAGCGCATAGAGCACATCATATGGGTTTGCCGAAGTTATAAGCTGTTTTTTTGCTAAATATTGATTTTCAACACTTCCTTTGCCGGTAAATTTTAAAGTTGATGGAAAGTTTGCGTCGTCAGCATTTATTACCAATTTGGAATCTTTGTTTAGGTATATTTGGAAACTATTTTTAGTGGTTTCAATTGTATAAATAAGGTCAGATTCTGATGCTAAATTTTCAGAAAAACTGCCATCTGGTTTTAGCTTGATTTCTTTATCAAATAATTCTCCTTTAATTCTAATTGTTTTGTTTTCGGTATTTATGATTTTGCCTGAAACATTTGTTGTTCTTTCGGGAGTAGTGAAGGAATATAAAACAACGATCAGCAATAAAAGCAAGGTTTTTTTCATTTTTTGATGGTTTAGATGGTTAGTTTTTGAAATCAAATACTGATTAAAAATAGCAAATAATTTTTTATAATAGCATGTTTGATACGTCATTATCTCTACTAAGCAATTTCCTAGGATATTTGAAAAAACTAAAGCAATAACATGGATATGTTATTATCTAATTTATATATTAGCATTGAAAAAGCCTTTTTTAAACCAATTTACAGTCATTTAATTCTTAATAACAGATTCGGTTAGTTAATGAAAAAAGAACTCAGTTATCAGCAAATAAAGGAAATTAAAGAAGCATATTTAAAAGATAATTTATCTGTTGAGAATCAAATTATAAAATTAATTGTTGCAGGATATGATGAAAGTACTGCAGAAGAACTTGTTAATAAGGTAATCAGAGAGTATAAAAAAGAACTTGTGGAAGAGGCTCAGGAAGAAAGTTCAGATAATGAAAATCAAAAAATTACTGGAAGTATAATATTTGGAGCTGCTATTTTAGGACCCGTTTTAGGAATCAAAGGATATGAATGGTATATTTTGGCATCTATTGTTGCGGGAATTGCTGGATATTTTGACTTGAAAAAAGAACCAATTGCGGGAGTAGTCCGGTCAATAGTTTTAGTTATTTTGTTTCCCTTGGCTTTTGATTTGTATGTAAATAATAGAAGTTCTTATTATGCTGTTGAGTTATTAATCCCATTTTTTATTTGTTTTCTCATAGCATTATTATTCCAATTTATAATTTCTAAAATATTTTACCCTGAAGAAATTTAATATAAATCTACAAAGTGATGCTGTATAAATACAATTACAATGAGAGTTCAAAGCGTTTTGAACCAAAAGAAAAAAGATGTGGTTATTGTTTTCAAAACGAAGGGCGAAATATTAAGAATTATTATTTTATCAAACTTTATAAAGTAAAAGAAAGAACCAATCATATTGTCCACAGAAGTTTAAAGTATCAAGAAATAGAGATAGGAGTTTCAAGATGCAATGATTGTTTTGAATTCCATCAAGAACTTTCTCGAAAATCGCCAATATTGAAATATGCAGTTTATCTCCTTATTCTAATTTTTGTACTGCCTGTTTTTGGCCTAAAGGTATTTGTAATTGGTATTGCATTGAGTTTGGTCTTGTTTTTTTTCCTGCATAAACATGCAACAAAAAATATAAAACCACAAGAAAGATTAACATTAGATCAGGGAATCGCCTCAAATGAAACGATCCAGGATCTTGTTGTTGATGGGTGGGTATTTGATAAGCCTTTCGCATAATCAAAAGGCTGAAATTTGTTTTTATTTGATAAAAAAATTATAAAAAACTAAGCCCATAACAATGATTGGAACAATAGTCCATAGTGTTTTATGTGTGAATTTTTCGGCGTGAGCCCAAAGCAGAATAACTCCAATTAAATATAATAAAAAAGGAATTCCATACATGAAAATTGTAATTGGCCAAAAAGCAATTAAAATAACACCGACCATAATCAGTATTTTTGGAGAAATATATAGTTTGCTTTCAGTGTAATTTTTTTTTGTCATATTTGGGAAATTTGCATTCATGGTGAGACAATTTACGAAATAAATGTTTCAAGTTTATGTCGGACTTTGTGTTACGCACTAAGTTTTCTCTCTTTTAAAATATGTTTTCAAAAGATTTAAAGTAGTTTCATAAATAGTTGTTTTTCTTGCTTTTGCGACCAACCACGATAAGAAACTCATGATCAGGATGTCTTTTGGACCATTTTGTGCTGTAATTATAAAATCTTCTATTGTTTTTTGGAATTTTTGAGTCTGTATAATTTCAGGTTTCATTGCGTATTGTTCTACAAGCAAAAGATATTGAACAACGCGTTCTTCATTGACGGTTAAAAGATATTTTTTATAGCGCCTTTTAAAGCTTTTTATTCGAGATAAAGCCAGTTCGGTGTTTTCTTGTTGTGCATGCAGAAGAATTTCAACAAGACACTTTTTTATTGTCCAGTCCATGCCCATTTTCTTTTCGTACCAACTGTCCGTGTGGTTTAGTTTTGTCATTTCTTTTACGGCATTGCGACCTGCGTTTTGCTGTATGTAAAAAACGATAAGCATAAGACGAATGTCATTGCTGTCGTTAGGATCTGTTTTTTTGCTTGAAGAAAGCGCTTTTTCGGCAATTTCTATTGCTTTTTGCGAATGTCCAAGATAATTTTCATTGAAAGCCAATAGCAAAAAATAGCGAAGACAAAAGCGCTGATAGTATTTGCCAGATTGCTTTTGAAGTTCCGTAAACATTAGTTGGAGGTAATTTAGAGACTCTGTAAACTGTCCGTTACGGAAATAAAAGTTGGCTATAAAATACAAAATGTAAATATGATAGTACAAATGACGATCTAAGAGATCTGCTTTTTTGCTGATGAATTTATAGCTTTTAAGAACAAAAGGCTGTATAAGTGAGAAGTCGTTATTTATAGAAGCATATTCATTAGCAATAAAAAGTATCTGATACAGTGATTTGAAGGTTAATCCTTGTTTTAATGATATTCCATGCGTTTCTATGGTGCTTTTTATTAGTGCCTGAAAATCGACTATTCTGCCTTCGTGATAAATAGCTGCAAGTTCACGGCGTAAAACAGCATAGCCTAAATTAAGTTGTTCCTCATATTCAGCTTTCTTTTTATTAGCTTTAAACTTCTTTATTATTTCTTCGATTGGCTCCGATAATTTGAAATGAGCAAATTGTATCTGAGTCAGATAGATTTCGTTGAGAAGACTAAAATGTTCGATATTCAATGCGATTTCTTCGGCTTTTGCCAAGCATTTAAAAGCAGTTTTGATAAGTTTATGCTCGAAGAATAAGCGACTCACTACAATAAGACGAAGCACAGCATTTTCTTGAGAAGTATCATTTTCAAAACTTCGATTGGCCAGAAAATCTATCATGCTGTCATAAAGTCTTTTTCGAAGAGCGTGATAAGCATCAGTACTTTTTTTGCCTTTTAATTCATTTTTTTTGATATTTATATCGTCAGTTTTTAAAGAATTGAATAATTCGATATTTCCTGCGTCTTTGCGTTTGTTCTTTCTGGACAAATATTGTATGAATGCCTTTTTTTCTAATTCATTCATTGTATTTGATATTTCTTCCAGTGCATTCATAAGTACAATTTTATTAAGGTAAAAATAATAAAATGAATTTTTATATCGTCAGTTTTTATTATAAATTGATTTTTGCAGCTTCTAATTCATTCAGACATTTGCTTCATAATTATAAAAAAACATAAAAATTATGGAACCGCTAAAATCAAATGAATCAAACAACAGTTTAGAAATGAAAAATGCAAGATTAAACAATGGAGAAAGTCCTTTAAGGCCAAGTGCAGCTTTTGTGGGTGCATCATGGATGACGTTAATTATAGGTATGACCTCGTATTGTATTGGGCTTTATAATTCGGCAATGGCTTACAACGAAAAAGGATATTATTTTACCATTCTCCTTTTTGGACTTTTCTCTGTGATTTCAGTACAAAAAAGTGTGCGAGACAGGTTAGAAGGCATACCTGTAACCGATTTATATTACAGTATCAGCTGGTTTAGTACGATTGCTTCAATAGTATTGCTTATAATTGGATTATGGAATGCTGATTTGCTACTCAGCGAAAAGGGATTTTTCGGAATGTCGTTTGTGTTAGGATTGTTTTCTGCTCTTGCTGTACAAAAAAACACAAGAGATCTTAAACAATTTGAATCGACTAACGTATAGTTTTTAGCGGGCCTCATTACTGTCACAGAATTGTGCGGTTTTGAGGTTTTATAAGTTTTTATAGATAAAGATAATATGAATTCTACTTTATTCTTTTTGGAATGTTGAGTGGAGTGCAATCAAAATTTTTAAAACAAAAAAGCTTCAGGGGAATCTGAAGCTTTTTATTTAGTAGCGGGAAGCGTTCAAATATCTAACTGCTTATATGAAGATTCTTCTATGATTGTTGAACTCTGGTGAAAGGTTATTGTGGATCAACTTGAAAAGCTATGCTTTTAAGGCATCTGACTGTTGTTCCGTTTTGCATTCCAGGTTTCCATTTTGGCATTAGGTTTATAATTCTCAAAAACTCTTTTCCTGATGATGAGCCAAGATCTCTAAGGATTTTTAAGTCAGTTAAACTTCCATCTTTTTCAATAATAAAAGTCGCGTAAATTTTACCAGAAGTTTTTTTATCGATCATTTCTTTGGATAAAATATAATTCTTTTTAAGGAAAGCATTCATTGATTCAGAGCCTCCTGGGTATTCGGGAGCAACTTCCAGACCAGCGGTATTATAAACTTCGTCTGCTCCAGCTTGAATAACAGCTTGTATTGGAAACGTATCATTATAATCAGATTTTTTAATTTGATTTTCTGTTGTCTTTTCAGGATAATTCTCTTTTAGAGCAACTTCTTGTTTTACTAATTCTTTTTTATTACTATTTTTTAAAGTATTATTTTTTGTTGATTTATAGAGAAATACGTATTCGAATTCTGAAAATAATTCATTGTTGACATATATTTTTTTTGAAATTAAATTCCCTAATTGATCAAAATCAAAAACTTCTTGATAAGTGATTGGAAATTTGTAATAATCCGCTATTCTAGAATTGATAAAAAATTTCAAGTAACTATTGTCATTAGCTTCTATATTAATTTTCTTAATTTTATCATTCCAGTATTCAAATTGAATGTTTTGGTATGAGCTGTTTTTTTGAACATTCATTGTTTTAAGCTTTCCATTACTTTCATAGGTGTAATTTGAGACCATAAAGTTTGCAGGTTGTACGCTCGCACTACTTAAAGAGTCTGTGACAAGTCTATTGCTTGAGTCGTATGTAAATTTCTTTAAATCTGCAAGTTTAGATGGAATTGCTTCGGTTCCCATATATTCTTTAGAAGTAACTAAATTTCCATTCTTGTCATAGCTAAATTCTTTAACATAGGAATTTCCAATTTTTTTTATTAAAAAATTATTAGTGTACAGATATTTTTCGCTTTGTTTGAATGTAGAGGCTTTAAGAGTAACTAAAGTTTCAATCAAATTAGATTTATTGTATATAAAAGTCTTCTGAGAAAAATCAGTTGTATCTATTTTGCCTTTTACGTCGCTTATTCGTAAATCACGAGTTTTTTCAAGCTGCTTGCTTTTATTATAAAAATATACAAGGTAGGATGATTTTTTGTTTTCGGTTGTTTGCTGACTTAAAATGTTATTTTCTCTATTATAAGTCTTTACGGTTGTATATGTCCGCTTATTATTTGCATATGCGATGTTTTTTGATTCTTTGCCATTTTCGTTATAAAAGTTAATTCTTATTGTGTCCTTAGTAAAATTGCTTTGCTTCTTTTTTACTATAGTCACCATAGATTCAACATTTTTATAGTCATTTCTATCTTGAAAATAAAATTCTTTCAATGGATTTGGTTCAATAAGAATGTCTGGGTTTTCAGGTGTTGAATCTTGTGAAATAGCAAGTAATGGATATAAGAATAGAAGGAGTAGAAGTTTTTTCATTGTTTGTATTTTATGATGCAATGTAAGTTAATTGTAGTAAAAATAAGTAAAAAACTAGTTTTTATTCTTGCAAATTTATACAAGTTTGTTTTTCTCATTGCTCCAATATGTAGGTAACGATAGCGCAGATTTGTAATTGTAATCTGTGCCACAAAGAGAATCAGAAAAAGTTAAAAACAAAAAAAAGCTCCAGATTTCTCTGAAGCTTTTTTTTAGTAGCGGGAACAGGACTCGAACCTGTGACCTTCGGGTTATGAGCCCGACGAGCTGCCTACTGCTCTATCCCGCGATGTTCGGGTGCAAAGATACGCCGATTTTTGAGAATTCCAACGAAAATTTAAAAAAATCTTTTATTTTCCGTATTCAGTTGATATGACTACCTTTGCAAATTAAATATTATGCAAATGTCACATAAAGCAGGTTTTGTAAACATTATCGGAAATCCAAATGTTGGAAAATCAACATTGATGAACGCTTTCGTTGGAGAGCGATTATCAATCATTACATCAAAAGCACAAACTACACGTCATAGGATTCTTGGAATTGTAAACGGAGAAGACTTTCAATTGGTTTTGTCTGATACTCCAGGAATCATTAAGCCCGCTTACGAAATGCAGGAATCGATGATGAACTTTGTAAAATCGGCTTTTGAAGATGCTGACATTTTAATCTACATGGTCGAAATAGGCGAGCAGGATCTTAAAGACGAAGATTTCTTTAAGAAAATCATTCATGCTAAAATTCCAGTTTTATTGCTTTTAAATAAAATTGATAATTCAAACCAAGAACAATTAGAACAGCAAGTTTCTTTCTGGAAAGAGAAAGTGCCAAATGCTGAAATTTTTCCAATTTCGGCTTTGCAGAATTTCAACGTACCAGAAGTTTTTGGAAGAATTATCGAATTATTGCCAGAATCTCCGGCTTATTATCCAAAAGACCAACTAACAGATAAACCAGAGCGTTTCTTTGTTAACGAAACGATTCGTGAGAAAATCTTATTGAATTACGCTAAAGAAATTCCGTATGCAGTCGAAATCGTAACAGAAGAATTTCATGAAGATGAAAATATTATCAGAATCCGTTCAGTGATTATGGTAGAGCGCGATACGCAAAAAGGGATCATTATTGGCCATAAAGGTGCTGCTTTGAAAAAAGTTGGAACCGATGCCAGAGCTGATTTAGAGAAATTTTTCGGAAAGCAAATTCACATCGAGCTTTATGTAAAAGTCAACAAAAACTGGAGAAGCAACGCAAATATGCTGAAACGTTTCGGTTATAATCAGTAAAAAGAGTTTTCAGTCGCGGTTTACAGTCTCAGTCTGAAAACTATAACCGAATTGTAAACTAAAATATATCAAGAAATAGTTGATAAAAAAGTAGTACGCTTTAGCTTAGAGTCCCATTTTGATCAGTTTTTTTGACTGAATACTTAAAACTGTGACTGCAAACTAAAAAAGACTACCTTTGCAAAAAATTTAAATAAAGCATTTTGGATTGCAAGTGATTAGGTTTTTAGGAAGCTAAGAATCTGAAATCTAAAGTCTAAAATCTAAAAATCAATAAAATGAGTAATAACATTGTTGCGATAGTAGGAAGACCTAATGTGGGGAAATCAACCCTTTTCAATAGGCTGATACAAAGAAGAGAAGCTATTGTAGATTCAGTATCTGGGGTTACCCGCGATAGAAACTATGGTAAAAGCGAGTGGAACGGAAAAGAGTTTTCTGTCATTGATACCGGTGGATACGTGCGCGGAAGCGATGACGTATTTGAAGGCGAAATCCGAAAACAAGTAGAACTTGCTATCGATGAAGCCGATGTTATTATTTTTGTGGTTGATGTTGAAGAAGGAATTACGCCAATGGATGAAACCGTTGCAAAATTGCTTCGTAAAGTAACAAAACCAGTTTTATTGGCTGTAAATAAGGTTGATAATGCAATGCGTGAGAAAGATGCAGTGGAGTTTTATAATCTTGGTTTAGGAGATTATTATACTTTTGCAAGTATTTCTGGAAGCGGAACAGGGGATTTATTGGATGCTTTGATCGAATCTTTTCCAGTAAAACCTGAGCCTGTGCAGGAAGAAGTGGTTTTGCCTCGTTTTGCTGTAGTAGGACGCCCAAATGCAGGGAAATCTAGTTTTATCAATGCCTTAATTGGTCAAGATAGATTTATGGTAACTGATATTGCTGGAACAACTCGTGATGCTATTGATACAAAGTTTGACCGTTTTGGTTTTGAATTCAACTTGGTTGACACTGCGGGAATTCGTCGTAAAGCAAAAGTAAAAGAAGATTTAGAGTTTTATTCTGTAATGCGTTCTGTTAGAGCAATTGAGCATGCAGATATCTGTATCTTGGTTATCGATGCAACCCGCGGATTTGAAGGTCAGGATCAGAGCATTTTCTGGCTTGCTGAGAAGAATAGAAAAGGTGTTGTAATCTTGGTAAACAAATGGGATTTGGTTGAAAAAGATACCATGTCTACACGCGATTACGAAGAGAAAATCAAAAAAGAATTAATGCCATTTACTGATGTGCCAATTTTATTCGTTTCGGCATTGACAAAACAGCGTTTGTTAAAAGCGCTTGAAGCTACAGTTCAGGTTTTCGAAAACAGAAAACAAAGAATTGCGACTTCAAAATTCAATGAATATATGTTGAAGGTGATCGAGGCTTATCCGCCACCAGCGACAAAAGGTAAATATGTGAAAATTAAATATTGTATGCAGTTGCCAACTCAAACGCCTCAGTTTGTGTTTTTTGCCAATATGCCACAATATGTTAAAGAGCCATATAAGAGATATCTTGAAAATAAAATCAGAGAAAAATGGGACTTTGCAGGAGTTCCAATCGATATTTATATCAGAGAAAAATAAAACATAAAAAAAGCCCCAAATTGGGGCTTTTTTTATGGACGAAATTCTGATATTTCTAGATAACTTCTTAGTGATTAATTTTATGCTTTAAGAATATTTTCTTTAAAATCACTAAATATAATTTTTAGTAAATCATTGTCTTTTGCAGATTCAGTGTAAACTTGAATTTTTTTCTCTGTGATAGGATTTCCAAGATATAAAATATATTCATCGCTTTTTATAAAAATACTTTTGATAGTTTTGGGTTGAATAACCAAGGGGAGTGTGAAATTTAATTTTTCAAAATTAGAATTTCCGCTTTGCGTAAAAATCAATATATCCTCAGAATAGTGCATTGTAGAATTTAGGAAACCTAAAGTTCCTCCATGATTTGAAAAGCGATAAGATCGAGTTTCAGAAATTTTTACTTCAATACTTTTCAAATTTTCATTACTATACAGTTTTAAGATTTCTCCTCCTTTTCTTTTACTAGATTTTGTCCTGAAAAATCTGAGGATATATGTTAGAGCAATCACCATCGCATAAAAGATAATTATAGAAATGACTGTTTTTTTATCCATTTATTTTCTTGATTATATAATTGGCTACAAAATAGTATCGATGTTTTTAAATCCTTCTAAATCTTATTTTTATGCAGATTATATAAGATTTATCCATTTTTAATTTTCTCAAATATATTCTTTTTTATATTATAGATTCTAAAGCGTTTTTAATTCGTAGAATATTTTTTTATAAAATTTTAGTATCGTATTAAAATACCAATTAAACCTTTATGCAATTTTCAGGTCTTATTGATTCTAACCAACCAATTATGACCAAGTATTTTTCTTATTTACTATTTTTTCTTTTTTGCGTCACCGCCAATGCACAAAATGATATTATTCTCAAAGGAACCGTTGTTGACCTTAATACTCAGGTTCCCCTTGAAATGGCGACTGTTTATTTTACAACCGTAAAAGATTCTGCTGTAATTGAATATGCGACTACCGATAAAAATGGGGTTTTCAGAATAAATACGAAAAAAATTACCAAGCCTGTTTTCTTGAAAGTCAATTATATGGGGTATCAGACTTTGGTTGAAGAACAAAAAGAACTTATAGAAAGCAAAGATTTTGGAAAATTGTATTTGACCGAAAATATAAATGCGCTAGAAAATGTAATTATTAAAACCGAAGCACCACCAGTTGCCATTAAAAAAGACACATTAGAATTTAATGCATCGGCTTTTAAAGTGAGGCCAGATGCCAATGTTGAAAGTCTGTTGAAACAATTGCCCGGAGTTGATGTTGACAATGACGGAAAAGTCACAGTAAATGGGCGAGAAGTCACTCAGTTTTTAGTCAATGGAAAAGCTTTTTTTGATAAAGACGGACAGATGCTATTGAAAAACATGCCGGCTGAAATCATCAAAAAAGTTCAAGTTTCAGATTTCAAAACCAAAAAAGAAGAGCTGGCAAAACAAGAATCAAGTTCTGATAATTCATCGATTAACTTTACTGTTGACGAAAAGAAAAATAAAGGTTTCTTCGGAAAAATACTGGGTGGTTATGGTTCTGACGATCGTTATGAAAGCAGTTTGATAATGAACTTCTTCAATAATAATCAGAAAATTAGCGTTTTGGCTTCTTCTAATAATATCAATTCGACTGGTTTTTCAATGGATGATGTTTTTGATAATATGGGAGGCGGACGAAATAATAGTGCGAACCAAGGAAACACTACGAGCGGAAAAGGTATTATTCAGTCAAATTTGGCTGGTGTTAATTATTCTGATGAATGGTTTAAGGATTTCTCGGCTTCTGGAAGTTATAATTTTTCGAATAATATAACGAACAATGACAGCAAAGCAAACCAATTGAACTTTTTGCCGACAGGAAATATTTTGACGGAATCAGATGCCAAAACGAGAACTGAAAATACCGGAAATAAAGCCAATTTTGAGTTCGAGTACAAACTTGATCCGAGTACGCGAATTGTTTTTACTCCAAAATTCAATCAGACGCGAGTTGATAGTGATTCAGATTCGTCAAGTTCTTCACAAGATGAAAATGGTCAAGCATTAAATGAAAGTACAGCGGTTTCTCGCCGAGAAAATACCACGACTAATTTTGCCAATACTTTAAATTTCAACAAAGCATTTGAGAAAAAGAATCGCAACTTGAGTTTTGTTTTTGATAATAATAATACAGATGCTATTACGGATGCTTTGAACGTTTCTGAAACTATTTTTTATCAAGATAATAAGCCAAATGACAGCCGAAATCAGACGACAAGAAATGATAATGTTAATGATGCCTATTCGTTAGATATTGAATATACGGAACCGATTACAGATTCTTTGCGAATCAGATTTGGTTCTGATTTTGATTGGCAAAACGAAATAAAAGATCAAAAAACATTTGATTATGATGCAGATACACAATCGTATTCTCAAATAAATCAGTCTTTAACGACTTATACGACTTCGAAACAAAATTCGGTAAGTCCGAAAGTTGGAATTACGCTTCAAAAGAACAAATACACCATAAATCTGGATACAAAAACCTCGATTATTGATTATGATAATCATGCTTTTTATTTAGGAAACTCGACCGATTTAAATCAGAAATATGCTTTGCCATACGCGACGGCCCAATTTCGATATAAATTCAGCCGTTCAAAGAATATGACTTTTAAATACGATTATTCGAATACGCTTCCGGCTTCGAGCTTTTTGCTTCCAGTTGCAAATTTGAGCAATCCGTTGAACACAATTATTGGAAACCCGAATTTGACGCCAATTGAAAAAAGCAGTGCGAATTTTAGTTTCAGAAATTTTGATTTCCGCACGCGTTCTGGCTACAGCGTGTATGCAAGAGGAGATTATTATAGTAATGATATTTCTTCGACTTCATTTTATGATGATAGTGGGAAAAGGACAACAACATATGTGAATATATCAGATACCTACACCCTTACTGTTGGCGGAAACTGGAATCAATCAATCAAGAAAGATGCAAATACTTTTAGATACGGATTGCAGTTAAACGGAACTTACAGTTTTGATAAAGGTTTCACAAATGGAGTCATGTACAATGCAAAAGGAACAGCAGTTACACCAAAAGTATATTTGTCATATGAATATGGAGAATTGCTTGTAATTGCGCCGTCGTATAGTTTGTCATATAATGAAACAAAATATGAAAACTACACTCGTGACGCGACTTCAAACGTAGTACACAGAATCAATTTGCAGACGACGAGCTATTGGCCATCTAAATTTATTTTCGGAAATGATTTTGGCTACACTTACAATTCTAATATTTCAAGTGATTTCAAAAAAGACTTTTATTTATGGAATACCAGTTTGTCTTACGGCTTTTTGGATAAAAAACTATATGCGAAAATTAAGGTATATGATGTTTTGAATCAGAATCAAAGTGCTACAAGAACAATCTCTGCAACATCAATCCGAGATGAGGAAAATACAGTTTTAAAGCGTTATGTCATGTTTTCATTAGCCTATAAAATCGGAAATTTTGCAGGAAATGAAAAAGGCAAAAGAAGAGGCCGAGAAAGAGAGGAGTAGGTTTTGTCTTTCTTTAGAGACGTACTTTTTGTGCGTCTCTTTAAGGCTTTTTTTTTTTTTTAAAGATGCTAAGGTTCTAAGACACTAAGATTCTAAGTTTTGAAACAAGCGCACAAATCAAAATAAAATTTGATTTGTGCGCTTGTTCTTTATAGTTAAAATGTGAAAGTCTTAGAAGCTTAGTGTCTTAGAATCTTAGTGTCTTAGAATCTTAGTAACTTAGAATTTTAGAACCTTCTGTTTATTCGATGATAAATAGTAAAACGAATAATATCTCGGTCATAGAAATCTACACCACTGGCGCGTCTCTGGAAGTTTTTCAAGTAGCCTAATTCTAATCCGAGATTTGGATTAAAATGATAACGGAGCGCGACGTAAAATCTATTTTGATCGAATGTATTTAGTTTGTTGTCTTTTCCGAAATTGAACATGACTTCATCTGAAATTGTACCTTTCAAGCTTCTGCCATCTTTTTTCCAAAGGTCAAAAGTCGATTGTAATCTGTAACGGAATCTCAAGGCAAATGAGAATTCATCGAGTAATTCTGTTCTTGTGGCTTTTTCGATAAAGCGTTCTTCGAGCTGAAAACGATTATGAAAAGTAATTTTTGCAATATCGTTGATCAAAGTAATGTCTTGTTGTATTCGGTATTCAGGAACAGAAAAATTCGGATCAATGTCTGGATTTTGGGTATTTACGCTAAAAAAAGCAAAACCGCCTCCTAATTCGACAAGTTTGCTCGCGCGGTAACGACCTTGAGCTCTAATGACAAAAAGATTTTCATGAACAGGATTCAAAAAAGCCCGATTATCAAATTCAGAATGAAGCGCCCATTTTTCAGTTAAAGGCAAAATATTGTAATAACGAGTCCAGGTTAGCGTTTGCTGGTCGATTTTCCGCTCATTTTGAGCCGATAAATTTGTGCTAATAAAGCTAAGTAAAAGCAGTAATTTGAGAAACTTCATCTAATTTCCATAAATTCAGGCTGCGAATATATAGAAATCAGAATTGATTTAATGCAGATTAAAATTTGCTTTAAGTGTTATTTTGTGATTTCAAAAGATAAAAAAACGAGACAGGTTTAAAAACTTGTCTCGTTTCAATGATTTAAACTAACTAACTTAACCTGATTACAGAGAATACTTTAGAGTAATTCCGTAAGTTCTTTGATCACCAAGAACTCCTGCATATTGTCCTGCATTACCACCAGCAGGCAATAATTGTTCATAATAATCTTTATTGAAAAGGTTGCGTCCCCAGAAATGAACCGAAAGTCCTTGAGAAGCACGGAAACCTAAACGAGCATTAAAAATAGCGTAACCTTGTACAACCAAATATTTTGAAGCCGAAGGGCTTGAAGAAAATTCAGAACGTGCATAAGAATCAGCAGCTACAAATACTTTTCCTTTGTTTCCGAAGAAAGTAGCGCTATCAGAAAGTTCGCCACCTAAAGATCCTGCCCATCTTGAAGCTCCCGGCAAATCAGTTCCAGAAACATCTTTGTAGGCTACTGGTGCACCAGTTTCTTCTAATGGAAGTGGCGCATTTGTAAATTTCACATATTTACCATCTGTATAAGTTGCTGCAGCATTTACTGTCAAGTGAGAACTGAAAACAAAACTTGCATCTAATTCAGCACCTCTTACGCGCACTTTATCAGCATTTGCTAAATATCCGCGGTTTACACCCAATTCAGCAGCTTGAACGTTAGTTTGGAAATCTTTAATGTCAGTATTAAAGAATGTTAAGTTCAAAATTGAATTTTTGAAAGGAGAAGTTTTTACTCCAAATTCATAATGATATACTTTTTCCGGTTTGATAACTGCAAGATCAAGCATTGGATTTCCTTTTGCGTCTGATGGAAGTCCAGCAACGTTTACACCAACTGGTTTGTAGCTTTTTGCAAAAGTTGCGTAAGCATTGATTTTGTCTGAAGCTTTGTATGTAAGCGTAATATTTCCTGAAAAGTCTGTATTGTCAGTATCCGAATCAAATGCTTGATCTGAGTAAACTGATTTTTTCAAAGCAAGCAATGCAGGATCTGTAGTTTGCAATCCTCCATAAGTTTTACGAGAATAATGTGCATCTTTTTTGTCGAAGTTGTATCTCAAACCTGGTAATACGTGAAAACGTTCTGTAATTGCCCAATCAATTTGCCCAAATACTGCCGCACTTGATGATCTGATGTTTGCATCTGTTTTAATTCCGTATCCTTCAAAAAGTCCAGGAGTTTTCCATAATGGGCTAGTTGTACTTTGAGAGAATCTCCATTGTGCATTTCCAGATTCTTCTGTACCGTCTGTTTGTGAAGTTTGATCAATAAAGAACACACCAACAACACCGCTTACTTTGCTAGAAAGTTGGCCAGCATAACGAACTTCTTGAGTTACTTGTGTTTGTCTTGTTGGGTTTTGAGATTTTGCTAATACTTGCAATCCTGTAAAATCTCTATCATTTGATGGATCCCAGTTCCAGAATCTCCAAGCTGTAGTCGAAGTCAATGTTCCTGGTCCAACTTTTGTGTCAATATTAAGCGAGATACCTCCCATGTCCTGATTTGAACGCCATGGCGTGTCGTGGTCAATTTTACGGTCAAAAGCATTTAAGCTTGGCAATTGATAATTCAAGTCTTTAATTATGGCATCAAATTGGCGATAAGCAGCTCTTTGAGTTGGAGCAACTCCGGCAACAACTTGAGCGTATCCGTCAGGACGTTGTGTTGTAATATCTGCTGCCAAAATAATGTTGGTATTTACAGAAGGCGTCCAAAGCAATTGCCCTCTAATTCCTTGATTATTCAATGTATTTGTGGGTCTTCCTGTAGCAACATTGTCAACTAAACCATCTCTTTGTGTTCCTGAAAAAGAGATTCTTCCGGCTACTTTTTTGCCTAAAGCTCCAGTAACCGATGCTTTAGCTTGTAAAAAGTTATAATTTCCATAACTAACTTCAAAATCTGCTCCTGTAGAAAAACTCGGTTTTCTAGTGGTGATATTGAAAGCACCAGAAGTAGTATTTTTTCCGAATAATGAACCTTGTGGCCCACGTAAAACCTCGATTTGTTCAACATCAATAAAGTCTAAAGTTGTTGCGGCTGGACGAGCATAATAAACCCCGTCAACATAAAAACCAACTCCAGGATCAATTCCGTCATTTGTTAATCCGAATGGAGAACCCAAACTACGAATGTTGATTCCCGTATTTCTTGGATTTGAAGAATAAAGCTGTACTGATGGAACTAATTCTTTAATACGGTTTACGTTGAAGGCTCCAGTTTGTTCTGCCTGTTTTCCTGTAATTACAGAAATTGCAATTGGCACATCCTGAACTTTCTCTATTCTGCGTCGTGAAGAAACAACAACTTCAACAAGAGCATTTTCTTCGTTTAACACAATTTGCAGTGGAGTTGCCGGCAAATCATCGATTTCAATTTCAGTTGTTTTGTAGCCAACGTATTGGATTAAAAGCGTAACAGGAAGTTTTCCTTTCGTATCGATTACGAATTTTCCAGTTGCATCAGTAATCGTATTTGAAGTTGTTCCTTTGATAACGACATTTGCTGCTTCTAATGGAGTATTTTCTGTTGTTTTAACGAAACCTTCTATGTTTTGTCCAAATGAGATTGAAAAAGTTAAAACAGCTAGTATTGTAAGTGTATTTTTAATCGAATTTTTCATTTTTATATTAAGTATATATGATTAGTAGAGTTTTGAAATAAAATTTTTTTTATCAACACATACACATCATACAGGAAATGCTTTTTGCAGTTTTTAACTGACTATTATAATTTATTTGCAAAAGACTTTTGGTTACGCCTAATAAACTGAAATGTTCTTTCATGAGTTAAAAATTTGTAATTGGTTTGTTAATTATTTTTTGGCAAATATATATAATTAATTCTATCGATTTACTAGACTTTAAAAAATATTTTTTTATTTTTTTACTAATGAGGCGATTGTGATGCCTTCCATAGCCTTCAAAGTTTTGTCTCTGATAAGCATCAAACCGTGACGCAGACTGCATTCAGACTCGGTTTTACAATCAGAGCAAGGCTCGTAAAAATTTAAAGAAGCGCATGGCAAAAGTGCAATTGCACCGTCAAATAATCGGTGAATTTCTGCCAAAGTGATGTCGTTTTTCGATTTTATCAGATAATAACCGCCAAATTTTCCTTGTTTACTGCTCACAAAACGTCCTCGTTTTAGATCTAATAAAATTTGCTCTAAAAACTTTTTAGGAATATTAGCTCCATCAGCAATTTCTATAGTTCTAGAAATGTGATTTTCATCTTGTTCTGCTAAATAAAGTAAGGCCTTAAGGGCGTATTTTGCTTTATGTGATAACATCTAAATTAAATTGTAAAATGTAAATGTATGATTTTTTAAACTTGAAACCTAAACTTGAAACGTGAAACCAATAAAACTTGAAACAAAATTTGTTTACCAGCCTCCGCTAGATCCGCCACCAGAGAAACCTCCACCGCCAAATCCGCCGCCGAAGCCACCGCCTCCGCCAAAACCACCTCCAGATGATCCGCCACCGAAGCCTCCAAAACCGCCTCCGCCACTTCTTCCAAGATTGCTCAAAATAATGACATCAAGCAGGCTAGGGCCGCCGCCGCTATTGCCTGAATTTCCTCCTCCGCCTCGTTTGTTTCGGGACATTAAAATCAATACAATAACAACAATTACAATGAAAGGTAATATCGGAAAATCTTTTCCTTTGTTTTGTTTGCGTTCGCCTTTGTATTTTCCTTTAAAAACATCGATTATGGCATCAGTTCCTTTGTCAAGACCGTTGTAAAAACTTCCGGCTTTAAATTCAGGAATAATAATGTTCCTTATTATAGTTCCTCCAATTCCTGCGGTCAAGCGATCTTCAAGTCCATATCCAGGATTAATGGCAATTTTCTTTTCGGCTTTAGCTAATAAAATAATTACGCCGTTGTCATCTTTTTCAGTTCCCCCAATTCCCCAGGTTTGTCCCCATTTAGTTGCTAACTGGCTTACATCTTCGCCTTTTAGGCTTTCAATTGTTATGACAACAATTTGAGTGGTAGTAGAATCAGAATAACGAATCAGTTTTTCTTCTAATTGTGATTTTTCAGAAGCGCTTAAGATATTTGCATAATCATAAACAGAAGTTTGAAAACTGGGCTTTTCTGGAATTGTAAACTGAGCAAAAATACTATTACAGGCAAATAACGTAATCAGTAAAAAGGCAGACAGAAAAAATCCTTTTGAATTTGAGGTTTTGTTTTGGAAAAATTTCATTATTTATCCTTTTGAGATTTCGTTAGATAGTTCGTTTGTGTCATCTTCTGACCAAGGGAAATATTTTTTTAATTGTTCTCCGGCATTCGTAATTCCGTCAACAATTCCTTGTTTAAAATTTCCAGCTTTAAAATGATTGGTCATAATGTCTTTGGTACAATCCCAAAAATCATTGGCAACCAAATCATTAATTCCTTTGTCTCCACAAATTACAAAGTTTTTGTCTTCAACTGCAAAATAGAGCAATACGCCATTTTTCAATTTAGTTTCATCCATTCGTAATTCATGAAAAACTTCTAAAGCCCTATCAAAATGGACTTTAGAAGTTGTTTTTTCTATATGCACTCTAATTTCGCCAGAAGTATTATTTTCGGCCATGCGAATAGCTTCAACAATTTCTTGCTCTTCTTCTTTGGTTAAAAAATCTTCTACTTTTGACATGGAAATTATTTTGGAGTTTAGAGTTTAGATTTTAGATTGCAGATTAAATCTGAAATCTAAAATCGTTAATCAAAAATATTAAATCTTTAGAATTTTACTTCAACAGGTTTGTCAGCGCCTTCAACAGCATTGAAATATGCTTTTTCTTTGAATCCAAACATACCTGCAAACAAGCTGTTTGGGAATGTTTTGATGTGGTTGTTATAAGGTGCAACTGCTTCGTTGAAACGAGTTCTTGCCGTTAGAATTTGGTTTTCTGTACTAGCTAATTCGTCTTGAAGTTTCAAGAAATTCTCGTTTGCTTTTAATGTTGGATATTGCTCAACAGAAACTAATAATCTTGATAAAGATGAAGATACACCACTTTGTGCTTTGTTGAATTCAGCAAGCTGTTCTGGAGTAATGTTAGATGGATCTACAGTCACGCTTGTTGCTTTTGCACGAGCTTCGATAACAGCCGTTAAAGTTGATTTTTCGAAATCAGCTGCACCTTTTACCGTGTTTACTAAATTTCCAATAAGGTCATTACGTCTTTGGTAAGCTGTTTGAACATTTCCCCAAGATTGTTCTACAGTTTGATTTAATGTTACCGCAGTATTGTTAATTCCTTTAACCCAGCTGTAAATTCCAATTATAACAACTGCTGCAATAATCCAAGGCAAAAATCTTTTCATGAGTGTTTAATTTAAGTTTGTTTCTATTTTTATTTAATTACAATTCGTTTTTAATGTCGTTTAATTGTGTTTTTATGGATTCTAATTTACGTATTATTTCGAATTTATCTAATGTTTTCTTCTGTCCCTCTTTTAAATGCGTTTTGGCACCTTCAAGTGTAAAACCTCTTTCTTTTACCAAATGATAAATCAGCTGCAGGTTTGTAATATCTTCCGGAGTAAACATTCGGTTTCCTTTGGCATTCTTTTTTGGTTTCAGAATATCAAATTCGCTGTCCCAAAAGCGTATCAAAGAGGCATTGACATTAAAAGCTTTGGCCACTTCGCCAATACTATAATATCTTTTATCTTTTGAAAGTTCGATATGCATGATTTGTTTTTTTCTATTTTATTTCAAAAATACTATTTTTTGTACTGTTACCCTAAAGTCAAAAGTCAAAAGTCATAAAGTTTTTAAAGTTCTATAGGTATTTATTTCTATTTTTACCCATTGTGTATGTTCTCAAAAAAAATACAAAGTCAACATTAGCAACAACTTTATAACTTTTGACTTTACAACTTTTGACCGCTGGATGTTAATCTAATGATTGATTTTCTTGATTTGCCATTTGTGAAATTGCGACATATTCAGCAGCTGAAATATTTCCGTAATAAAAATTTAGCGGATTCACGACTTTTCCATCTTTATGAACTTCATAATGGCAATGGGGGCCTTCAGATCTTCCCGTACTTCCCACGTAACCAATAATATCTCCTCTTTTGACATGTTGTCCTGGTTTACAATTGTATTTGCTCAAATGTGCATACAGACTTTCGTAACCAAAACCATGTCTGATGACCACGTGATTTCCAAATCCTGAAGCGGCGGCATCAGCTCTGTCAACCACGCCGTCGCCTGTCGCATAAACAGGAGATCCGGTATTTGCTGTAAAATCCATTCCGTTGTGCATTTTTCGCACTTTTGTGAAAGGATCAATTCTATATCCAAATCCTGATGCAACTCGTTTTAAACTTTCGTTTTGAACAGGCTGAATTGCAGGAATGGCTAACAATAAATTCTCTTTTGCTCCAGCTAATTTCAAAATCTCATCTAGAGATTTAGACTGAATAGCTAATTGCTTTGAAAGCTTGTCGATTCGTTTGGTTGTGTTTAAAACCAATTGTGAATTGTTGTAGCCTTCTAATTTTTTATATCGCTGAGCATCTCTGAAACCTTCTTTCCGAATCGAATCTGGAATTTCAGTTTTATTGAAATAAATTCTGTAAATATTATTGTCTCTATCTTCGAGTGACTCGGCAACATCATCAATTTCGTCCATTTTTTTGTTTAAAATGGCATATTGTAGCTTTAAATTTTCAATTTCACGAGCTTGCAAACGATCTTTTGGCGTCTCAAAATATGAGGTATTAATTAAAAGAACAAAAATTAAAAAGCCAAATAGAGCTGAGGCCAACAAAAACAGGAATGCATAACCAATTTTCGCCCTTTTTCTGGTTTTTATTTTCGTATAAGCCAGATTTTCTGAGTCGTAATAATATTTTACTTTCGCCATATTTTAAAATACCCTATTTTTGCAGCTTGTAAAATAAGTTAGTCGAACAAAATTAAAAAATGTTTCAGTTGTTCGAGACTTTTTTCAAGAATTAAAGCAATTAGATAATGTGTCAATTTGATAATTAGATAATGTATTAAAAACGGAATTTGTTGTTTTAAATTTTACAGTTTTTAATTAAAAATCTAATGATCAGATTTTCAGATTGATGAATTATCTAATTGACATATTTTCAAATTATCACATTATCAAATTGACACATTTTCTAATTTAAATATGAAATCACAAGACGTACGTAAACAATTTTTAGATTTTTTTGAGAGTAAAGGGCATACTATTGTTCCTTCAGCTCCTATTGTGCTTAAAGACGACCCAACCCTAATGTTCAACAACTCGGGAATGGCCCAGTTTAAAGAATTTTTCTTAGGTAACGGAACTCCAAAAAGTCCAAGAATAGCCGATACGCAAAAATGTCTTCGTGTTTCAGGAAAACATAACGATCTTGAAGAAGTTGGTATTGATACCTACCACCACACTATGTTCGAAATGTTAGGAAACTGGTCTTTTGGTGATTATTTCAAAAAAGAAGCAATCAATTGGGCTTGGGAATTATTGACAGAAGTTTATAAAATCCCAAAAGAAAATCTTTATGTTTCTGTTTTTGAAGGAAGTAAAGAAGATAACGTTCCGTTTGATCAAGAAGCTTGGGATATCTGGAAAACTTTAATCGACGAAGACCGAATCATTTTAGGAAATAAAAAAGATAATTTCTGGGAAATGGGAGATCAAGGACCATGTGGACCTTGTTCTGAAATTCACGTTGATTTACGTTCTGAAGAAGAAAAGGCGCTGAAACCAGGTAAAGAAGAAGTAAATAATGATCACCCACAAGTAGTTGAAATCTGGAATAATGTATTCATGGAATTCAACCGTAAAGCTGATGGTTCTCTTGAAAAACTTCCAGCACAGCACGTTGATACCGGAATGGGATTTGAGCGTTTGTGTATGGCTCTACAAGGAAAAACATCAAACTATGATACTGATGTTTTTATGCCTTTAATTAGAGAAATCGAGACGATTACAGGTGCAAAATATACAACTAATGATGTAACAGGCATTAGTGAAGAACAAAATAAAATGAATATCGCTATTCGTGTAGTGGCAGATCACGTTCGTGCGGTAGCTTTTGCTATTGCTGACGGTCAGCTGCCTTCTAACACGGGTGCAGGATATGTAATTCGTAGAATTTTACGTCGCGCAATTCGTTACGGATTTACTTTCTTAGGAACAAAAGAGCCATTTATTTTTAAATTGGTTGAAACTTTAAGCGAGCAAATGGGAGAATCTTTCCCAGAAATCAGAACGCAGAAAGCACTTTGTTCGAATGTAATTCGCGAGGAAGAAAACTCATTCTTAAAAACTTTAGATCAAGGATTAATTCTTTTAGATGCAGTAATTTTAAACAACAACGGAGATACTGTTGATGGTAAAAAAGCATTTGAATTGTATGATACTTACGGATTCCCAATCGATTTAACAGCTTTGATTCTTTCTGAAAGAGGATTGAAATTGGACGAAGAAGGTTTCCAAGAGCAATTACAATTGCAAAAAGAAAGATCTCGTGCAGCATCTAAAGTAACAGCTGGTGACTGGAATGTGCTTGTAGAAGATGATATTCAGGAATTTGTTGGATATGACAGATTATCTCAGCAAGTTAAGATTACAAAATACCGTAGAGTTGAAAGCGTGAAAGATGGAGAGATTTTCCAATTGGTTTTCAATGCAACGCCATTTTATGGAGAAAGCGGAGGACAAACGGGAGATAAAGGATATTTAGAAGCTCAAAACGGAGATATCGTTTATATTATTGACACTAAAAAAGAGAATAATCAAACGATACATTTGGCAAAATCATTGCCGGAAAATCTTACGGGAACTTTTACTGCTGTTGTTGATGCTTTACAGAGAGCTAAAACTTCGTCAAATCACTCGGCTACGCACTTGTTGCACCAAGCTTTACGTAAGATTTTAGGAACTCATATTGAGCAAAAAGGTTCGATGGTTCGTAATGCATCTTTACGTTTTGACTTTTCTCATTTCTCTAAAGTTTCTGATGAAGAATTGGTAGAAGTAGAAAACTTCGTAAATGCAAGGATTCGTGAGAGTTTGCCATTAGTTGAGAAAAGAGCAATTCCAAAAGAACAAGCTCTTGAAGATGGAGCGATTGCTTTGTTTGGAGAGAAATACGGAGATTTAGTTCGTACTATTAAATTTGGAGATTCTGTTGAATTATGCGGAGGAACTCACGTTGCAAATACATCTGATATCTGGCATTTCAAAATCATTTCTGAAGGAGCTGTTGCAGCTGGAATTAGAAGAATTGAAGCAATTACAAGTGAAGCAGCAAAAGAGTATTTTGAGTCACAAGCTGTTTCTTTAGCTGAAATTAAAGATGCGCTTAAAAATGCTCAAGATCCTGTAAAATCGATTTTAGCGTTGCAAGACGAAAATGCACAGTTGAAAAAACAATTAGAAGCTTTATTAAAAGATAAGGCTAAAAATATGAAAGCTGATTTAGCTAAAGAATTACAAGAAATTAACGGAGTTCAATTTTTAGCAAAACAAGTAGACTTAAATCCAGAAGGAGCAAAAGATTTGGCTTACGAATTGGGTGGTTCTTATAACAACTTATTTGTGGTTTTCGCTACAGCTCACGAAGGAAAACCAATGTTAACTTGTTACATCTCTAAAGAAATTGTAGCTGAGAAAAACTTAAACGCTGGACAAGTAGTTCGCGAATTAGGGAAATACATCCAAGGTGGAGGAGGAGGTCAGCCTTTCTTCGCTACAGCAGGAGGTAAAAATGTTGATGGAATTGGTGAGGCTTTGTCTAAAGCGATTGATTTCGTTAAATAAGATTCTAAGGGGCTATCCCGATAGCTATCGGGACTAAGCATCTAAGTTTTTATAAAATCACAAAAACAAACCCGGCAGGTTTTTAAAACCTGTCGGGTTTTGTGTTTATGTGAAATAGCTTAAAATGTTATTTTGATGGCTTTTAGAGGAAATGAGCAAGCTTAAAAATGTATTATTTTACGGGTTAATTTTAAAACCAAAATATTATGAAAAAAAGTTCGTTTTATTTTTTAGCAATTGCTTTACCAATGCTAACTTCATGCTCTAACGATGTTGTCGAGAGTTCGAGCAAATCGGAAAACATTTTGCCAAGAACGGTAAAATACACTAGCGCTGGGTCTTCTGTAGAAACCTCATTTGCTTTTACTTACAATGGAAATAAAATTAAGAGTATTACTGGTCAAAATGAGAGAACAGATTATACTTATGAAGGTGATTTTATTGTAAAAGAAGTCAAGTATAATACGCAAAGCGGTAGCGATGTAAAGAAAGAAGAATACTCATATGCCTATGAAAACAATAAATTGGTTTCTACAACTTATTCAAAAAATTTCACAGCTAAATATCCAAATGGAAGCTATATAGAGAGAAGTGTTTATGCATATAATGCAGATGGCAGTGCAGTAATGAAAACCTATTATAAAGATTCAGAATTTTTTGAAGCAGAGAAATTGGGAGACATCGAGCTAGAGCGCAATATTGATAAGCTTACTTTTGTAGATGGAAATTTAATAAAACGAGTTTCGACTATTAGTATGGGTTCATATGTTGGTTTTGCTGGAACAGCAACTACAGAATATTTATACGAATATGATGCAAATAGTACGCCTTTTAAAAACATTTTAGGATTTGATTTATTAATGAAAGATGTATTTGCAAATAATATAGTTAAAACGACTAAGTCATCTGTTTTATGGGATGGAAGTTATTTAAATTCAAATTCTTCTAATACAGAATATGTTTACAATGAAAAAGATTATCCTGTAAAAGTATCAGAAAAACTTAGAACGATAGAATACATTTATTAATAAGTGTAAAATGTCATAATTGATTTTATCCATAACAACAAACCCGACAGGTTTTTAAAAACCTGTCGGGTTTTGTGTTTAAAATATTTTCTTATTTTATGTGATTTCTCCCTTCAGTCGAAATGACAAATTATACGCTTTATTGATTATTTAGAAAAACCTTAGAACCTTAGCAACTTAGTACCTCAGAACCTTTAGAAAATCTATTTACGTTCCCCAATCTGCTGGCGCCACATCGCGTAATAAAGTCCTTTTTCTTCAATCAAATCTTCATGTTTGCCTTGCTCGATAATTTTACCTTGTTCAAGGACAAAAATTCTGTCAGCATGCATTACAGTTGATAAACGGTGAGCAATTAAAACCGTAATTCTGTTTTTATCGGAGATATTTCTAATTGTAGCATTAATTTCTTCTTCAGTAATAGAATCTAAAGCAGAAGTTGCTTCATCAAAAATTAATAAATTCGGGTTTCTTAAAATCGCTCTCGCGATAGACAAACGTTGTTTTTCACCGCCTGAAACTTTAATTCCGCCTTCACCAATTGTGGTATTTAAACCATCTTCGGCACGTCTTAAAAGTTTGTCACAGCTTGCGCGCTTTAAAGCATCGTATAATTCTTCGTCGGTCGCATTTGGTTTAACGAATAATAGATTTTCGCGAATAGTTCCAGAGAATAATTGTGCATCTTGAGTAACAAAACCTAATTGTTTTCTTAAATCTAATAAATCAATTTCGGTTGAATCAATGTCATTATACAAAACTTGTCCTTCTGCAGGCGTATATAATCCAACTAATAATTTTACAAGAGTCGTTTTTCCAGATCCCGAAGGTCCAACAAATGCAACGGTCTGGCCTTGTTTAATTTCAAAATTGATGTTTTCAACGGCTTTGAATTTTGCCGTTTTATGTTGAAAGCTGACATTGGTAAAAAGCAGTTTTTGGATTGCTCCAACATGTTTTGGAGTTTTAGGACGAAATTCTTTAGGAGCATTCAATAAAACTCTAAAATTTTCCATTGAAACTTTCGTTTCATTAATTGCAATAATAAAGTTTCCGAGTTCCTGTAAAGGTCCAAAAATAAAGAAAGTGAAAAATACCATTGTCAATAAATCGCCCACAATAATTTTTCCTCCAAATAGGAAATAATACAATGTGAAAACCACACAAGTTCTCAAAAAGTGAACCGTTGTTCCCTGAATGAAACTCAAACTTCTGATGAAACGAATTTTTTCTAATTCCAACTGAAGAATTTTAAACGTATTTAAATTCAAACGTTTTTCTTCCTGATACGTTAAGCCAAGACTTTTTACAAGCTCAATATTACGTAAACTTTCGGTTGTAGAACCCGCCAAAGCATTGGTTTGATTCACGATTTTCTTAGAAACAATTTTGATTTTTTTGCCTAAATACGAACTTACTAAAGCAATAATTGGCGCTGTAATCAAAAAGATAATCGAAATTCTGTAATCGATTCTCGCAACATACACAATTACGAAAATGAACCCAATAATGGTTTGAAAAATTAAAGAAATCGAAAGCGTGATCAATTTTTCAGAATCTGAACGAACTTTAGTCAATTTGCTCAAAGTTTCACCGCTTCGTTGATCTTCAAATTCGGCGTAAGGCAAATCAAGCGACTTTTTGATTCCGTCAGTATACATTTGAGCGCCGGTTCTCTGAATTACAACATTGGTGAAATAATCCTGAAAGTTTTTTGTAATTCGGGAAATCATCGCCGCGCCAAGCGATAGTCCGAGCCAGAAAGATAACGATTTGATAAAGCCAGCGGCGTTTCCGTCGTATTTATGTAGTCCAACACCGCAATCCTGCATTAATTTACCGGTGATAATTGAGTCTGATAAACTGAAACAAATGTTTATCGAAGCCATAATCAGCGCAAAAAACAAAAGCATTTTGTGTCTGATTATATAAGAATATAATAATTTCATATGATTTTTAGAAAAGTGGAAGATGCAAAAGTAAGGAATTGTTTTAGTTTGTAGAGTTACTTTGTGTTATTTAAAATGTAATTTTTTCAAAGCTGATTTTTAAATAATGGAACAATAAAAAGTTGAAAAAATAATGGATTTATAAATATTTTAGCTTGAGTTAAATTTTTTTGAGTAAAGTTATTAATCCTATTTTGCTTGTTAATAAGGTATTGGGAATTGCTTAAGTTTTATTTTTATTTCGGGTATGGATTTCCGTAATGCTTTGATTTGTGGTTGCAGTATGTTTGCTATGAATAACATATTAAACAAAAACAAAATGAAAAAAATTCTATGTCTTTTCGGAGCTTTGACTCTATTATTAACTTCATGTTCAAGTGATGATTCTGGTTCATCAGTAGTTTTGTTAAAAAAAGAAATCACTACTGATTCTGATGGAGATAAAGTAACCACAGATTACAAGTATGACGGTAATAAAATTATAAGTGCAACTGTTCAAGGTACTACAACTGGTATATATTTTACTTACACTGGAGATTTAATAACTAAAATGGAGTTTAAGTATGAGGGTGTAGTAGAACAAGTTAATAAATATGAATATGATTCAAACGGCAAACTTATTAGTTTTATTCGTGTTGAACCACTTGAAGAAAATGGTTCTAAAGAAGTTTACACCTATAATTCAGATGGATCAATTTCGATAACAGCTTATAGTGGAACTGATCTAGCGCAAACTACTGCTGACGGAACAGGAAAAATAACTTTTGTTAATGGAGAAATAGATAAAATAGCTTTGACATATGGCCCAACTAGAAGTTATACTTATGATGATAAAAATAATCCTTATAAAAATGTTTTAGGATATGATAAAATCTCTTTTACAGATGGTGAGGCTGAAGGAATTTTACATAATATCGTATCTGTAAAAAATGGTACTAAAGTTACAGAATCTTATGTTTTTACTTATAATGGAGATGGCTATCCTGTAAAAAGCGTTGATACTGATGGGTCTGGAGTTGCTACAACAGAGTATTTTTACTAGAAAATAAACTCAATTGAAATTAAAGCCAGAAGCATTTTAATTCTGGCTTTTTTTGTCTAAAATAAACGAAATTTATTTTAAACAAAAAAACAATTTTGAGCATAAATTTCATCTTCAAAAGGTTTTTACTTTTAAAATGTTTTTGTGCTTGATTTCTATTTTAATTTTCTTTCTTTGTAAGAAATAACAACCAAAATAACAAATAAATGAAAAATATTTTATCTCTTTTTTCAGCATTAGCTCTTGTTTTAAGTTCATGCTCATCTGACGATTCAAAGGAATCTTCAGTATTTGTCAAAAAAATTGTTGAAATAGATAGTGATGGGACTTCATACACTACACAATTTACTTACGATGGAGTCAAAAAGGACAGAGAAACTATAATAAATAACGCGACAAACAAAGTAGAGTATTATATGGATTACAGTTATAATAGTGAAGGTACGATAGCTTCAGTTCTTAAATCAACTACTGATGGTAAACCTCTTGTTTTGGTTGAACTAACGTATAATGATATTTATTTAAAGACCATTTTGCAGACGGAATTTGTGAGTGGTAAAAAAAATATCAAAAAAACATATTATTCTATAGGAATTAGATTTGGTAATGAAACAGTTACATACAAAACTGTAGATGTCGACGAAAATAATAATGCTGAAAGTAATCCAGTTCAAGGAAAATTAACTCTTGAAGATGGGAAAATTGTTAAGGATGAGATAACTGGTGCTCAAACAACAACAATAGTTTATGAATACGATATGGCAAATAACCCTTTCAAAAATGTTAAAGGTGTAGAAGCTTTATTAGGTAATTTTGATTTGGGATATTCTAAATTTAATAAAGTAAAGGAAACGTCGACCACTTCTTCAGAGTCGCCTAAAATTAAAAGTTCAACCTATAGCTATGATGGAAAAAATTTCCCGACAGAAGCTAAACATTTTGACAAGCATGGCAATATAAAAGGTTCTACACAATATTTTTATTAGTAGAAAATAAAAAATAGTCAAACCCAAATATTTCATTCAGTGATTTATTTGGGTTTTTTGTTTCTAAAAAATAACCGAAATTTGTTTTAAACTAATAAGAGATGCAATTCAGAACCCAAATTCCAATTTCAAAAAGTAATTCTCCAATCGATTATAATTCGAAAATACTTTCTGTTGGTTCTTGTTTTGCAGAAAATATAGCAGAGAAATTTGATTATTTTAAATTTCAGAATGAAACCAATCCGTTTGGGATTATTTTTAATCCGGTTTCAATTGAGAAAATATTTCGAAGAGTTTGTGCATTGGATTTCTATCAGGAAAAAGATGTTTTTTTTCATAACGAGCGTTGGCATTCTTATGAAGCGCATTCCGATTTAAGTAATTCCGACCGACAAGAATTGCTTGAAACTTTGAATAAAGCAATTACAGAAACCCATAAACAATTAAAAGAAGCTTCGCATATTATCATTACCTACGGAACTTCCTGGATTTACAGAAATCTAGAAACCGAAGAAATTGTAGCGAATTGTCATAAAGTGCCTCAAAAACAATTCTCAAAAGAGTTATTATCAGCTGAAGTCATTCAGCAAAGCATTCAAAACACGATCGATTTAATTCAGACATTAAATCCAAACATAAATTTCATTTTCACAATTTCTCCAGTTCGCCACATAAAAGACGGATTTATAGAGAATCAACTTGGCAAATCGCATTTATTCACGGCTTTGCATAAAACTTTCGACTTTCGACTTTCGACTTTCAACTACTTTCCTTCTTACGAAATCATGATGGATGAACTTCGCGATTATCGTTTTTATAATGAAGATATGTTGCATCCCAACCAAATTGCGATCGATTATATCTGGAAACTTTTCAGCGAAAATTATATAGCAGAAAATAGTATTTTAACAATGAATGAAGTAGACGAAATCCAAAAAAGTCTTCGTCACAGAAGTTTCAATCCCGAATCAGAACAGCATCAAAAATTCCTAGCAAAACTCCAACAGAAAATAAATATGTTAGGAGAAAAATTACCACATATTAAATTCTAATTCCAAGAAATTTTTCTTTGTGTCTTTGCTCTCGATGCCTATTGGGAGCAAAGACGCAAAGTTTTATTTATGTTTTGGTTAAAGTAAGAACTGAAAAATAGCCAATTCACAATGAAATTTTAGAATAATTCCTAATAATTATGTAAATTGTTAGGACTTTATGTTTTGCAATTTTGTAAGATGTCAAAGTATGCTTTTTTCAGAAGCAATTAAATCAAGTATTTTATTGAAGTATGAATAAGAAATCCATTCCTATTTTTAAAAGAATATTTCGTGTACTTGCGTGGTGCGTGGTTTCTGTAATCGCACTTTTATTGCTTCTTATTATTCTGATTCAGGTTCCGTCAGTTCAGAATTTCGTTAAAAACAAAGCGGTTTCCTATCTTCAGGATAAAATAAAAACCAAAGTTTCTTTAGATCGTATTTCGATTAAATTTCCAAAAGATGTAGTGTTGGAAGGTTTTTATTTTGAAGACCAAAAAAAAGACACATTGCTGGCAGGAAAAAGATTAGAACTCGATGTTGATCTTTTTAAGTTGGTCAGTAGTGAACTCGAAATCAATTCGGTTTCGCTTGAAAATGTAAATGCGAATATTTCAAGAAATAAAAACGGCGTTTTCAACTTCGATTATATCATTAAAGCATTCGAATCTAAAGACCCAAAAGTAGATGATCCAAATGCAAAACCTTTTAAAATTTCGGTCGTAAAAGTCAATTTAGACAATGTGAAATTCAATTTTAAAGATGATTTTTCTAAGAATGATATTCGCGTAAATCTCACGCATTTCGATACTAAATTCAAGAAATTTGATCTCGATAATATGGATTTTAATATTCCGACGATCAATTTAAATGGTTTAAAAGTGGTTTTGGATCAGGATGTTGTCGAGAAAATTGCTGAGGTTTCGGTTAAGACGGTTGATACAATTTCGAAGCGACCGGATTTCAAATTGGCTTTAAATAAAATCACGCTTTCTAAGATTGATATATTATATGATAATAAAGATTCAAAGCTAAATTCCGGCATTCGTTTAGGAAATTTAAATTTGGCCGTAAACGAAATCGATCTGAACAAACAGCTTTTGGATTTTGATACTTTTGAAGTAAAAAATCTGAGTGGAAATCTTCGATTAGGAGCGAAAGACAAGCAAATTCAAACCCCGGATTTAGATACAACTGCTATAAAACAAGCCGGCTGGAAAACAAAATTAAACAAAGTCAATATCGAAAATTTCGCCTTCAAATTTGATGATATGCAGTCAAAAGCCGTTGCAAAAGGTTTAGATTATAGTCATTTGGATTTGAATAAATTCAATTTTGAAGCTGAGAAATTATATTACGGAAATGATACCATTTCGGGAAATATAAATAAGCTTACAGTAAACGAAAAAAGCGGTTTAGAAATTCAGTCCTTAAAAACCACTTTTTTCTACGGGCCAAAAAATGCATCTTTAGAAAACTTGTATTTAAAAACACCTCAAACGCTTGTTCAGAATAAAATTAAAGTCGAATACAAATCATTAGAATCGCTTCAGAAAGATTTAGGAAATCTTGCCATTGACGCCAATTTTAAAGAATCAAAAATAGGTTTCAGAGACATTTTATTGTTTGTTCCTACACTTCAAAACACAAATCCTTTCAAAAGTAATCCTAATGCTATTTTATATGTAAACAGTCGTGTAAACGGAAAAGTGAAAGATTTGAATATTCCGCAATTCGAAATGAGCGGAATTGGCACTACAAAAGTTTCCCTTTCGGGGAAGATAAAAGGGCTTCCTGACGCGCAAAAAGCGTATTACGATTTAGATATTAAAAAATTGTCAAGCACTTCAAAAGATATTAATTCATTTGTGCCAAAAGGAACAATTCCGACCAATATTCAACTTCCTTCTCAATTGAGTCTGGTTGGAAAGTTTAAAGGTTCGGCTCAGAATTTTAAAACCAATTTGGTTTTAAACAGCAGCTTCGGAAATGCAAAAATCGATGCATTATTCGATCAGCGCATTAAGAAAAAAGAGAAATACGATGCGGTAGTTTCTTTAAACGATTTTAATGTTGGGCGATTAATCAAAAACGATTCAATTGGAAAAATTACGCTTAAAGCGAAAGTAAATGGCAACGGTTTAGACCCAAAAACGGCAAATGCAGTTGTTGACGGAATTGTTCAGAAAGCTGTTTTTAATCGCTATGCCTATAAAGATTTAACCTTAAAAGGAAATATTGAAAACGGATCTTTTGCAGTAAAATCAGGAATGAAAGATCCAAATCTGAATTTTGATTTGGTTGCCAGCGGAAATACAAAAGAGAAATATCCAGCCATAAAATTAAAGTTAATCCTTGACATTGCTGATTTAGAAAAACTGAATCTCCACGCCGGCCCGATGAAACTCCGTGGAAATGTTGATGCTGACATTGCAAACAGTAATCCCGATTTTCTGAACGGAAAAGTATTTCTTTCGAACATTCAGATTTTGCAGGATAAAGAACCAATTGTTTTAGATTCTATCCGCGTTCTCGCTTTCGCGGATAAAGACAGTAATTCGATCAAAGTTTCGTCTCAATTTTTAAAAGCCGAAGTAATTGGTAAATACAAATTGACGACGCTGGCAAATTCGATTCAGAAATCATTATCAAAATATATTAATCTTCAAAATCCAAAAGTCAATGCCGAATCAGACGAGCAAAGACTGGCGTTTACTTTGAAAGTTGATAATGATCCTGTGCTTTTAAAATTACTTCCAAAACTCACAGGTTTAGAGCCTTTTACGATAAATGGGAATTACAACAGCCAAACAGATTCTTTGGAAGTAAAAGGAACGATTCCGCGAATTGTTTATGACGGAAATACAATTTCAGACGGAAAAATAAGTATCGAAACAAAAGACAACGCTTTAGGATATTTGGTTTCTGTAGGAACTATCGAAAGTGGTTCTTTCAAAATTCCGTTTACAAGTTTATCGGGTAAAGTAGAAAATAATGAGCTGACGTATGCTTTGGAAGTAAAAGACGCCAAAGAAAAACAGCAGTATTTTATTGGTGGAAACCTAAATCATGAAAATGCGAAAAACGTCTTTAAAATTGATCCTGAAACTTTTGTTTTAAATTATGAAAAATGGAATGTAGATCCGGAAAATGCAATCGAATTTGGAGATAAAAGACTTTACATCAACAGATTTTTTTTGAATCATGAAGGCGATGAATTGAAAATTCAGTCTCAAGAAACACAAAATAATGCGCCATTGCAAGTCGATTTTGTAAACTTCAAAATTGGCACCATTATGAGCATGATTTCTAAAGATAAAGAGCTGATTCAAGGTTTGGTAAACGGAAATGCTTTGGTTGAAAATGTAATGACAAAACCCACTTTTACTTCCGATTTAAAAATAGATGATTTTATTTTTAAAGGAGAAAAAGTAGGCGATTTAGAAATAAAAGTAGACAATAAAACTGCCGATACACTTGTTGCTAATGTTATTTTAAGTGATGAGGGGAATGATGTCAAACTTACTGGAGAATATAAAATTGAAGAAGGCAATTTTGATCTGGATGTTGCCATCAACAAACTGACTATTAAAAGTATTCAGGGTTTTAGCATGGGAAATATTTCAGAAGGGACAGGTTTTCTATCGGGAAATTTTAAAATTACAGGAAATACTTCGGCTCCAAAAATTAATGGCGAATTGAACTTTAATGATGCTGGTTTTAGAGTGACACAGCTGAATTCTTATTTTAAAACGGGAAAAGAAAAAATCACTTTCAATGAAGGAACAATTTCGTTTGATAAATTTTCTCTTTTAGATGAAAATGACAATGAATTGTTTGTCAACGGAACCGTTCAGTCTGCTGATTTTGTAAAATATAATTTTGATCTCCTTGTTGAAGCAAATGATTTTAGAGCCATAAACTCTAAACCTGCTGATAACGATTTGTTTTACGGCGATTTGTTTTTGGATACGAAACTAAATATCAAAGGAAATTTAGATAGTCCGGTTGTTGACGGAACGATAAAAATAAATAAAGAAACGAAGTTTACGGTTGTCATGCCTCAGTCAGATCCGTCAATTGCAGATCGGGAAGGAATTGTTGAGTTTGTTGATGAAGATAATATGTATCTCAAACAAACGGTTGACATGCAAAAAAAACTGAATCAATCTGAACTGAAAGGAATGGATGTTAACGTGGCTATTACGATTGACAAAGAAGCAGAATTGACTTTATTAATTGATAAATCAAATGGCGATTATCTGAAATTAAAAGGAGAAGCAGAGTTAGTGGGCGGAATAGATCAGTCTGGAAAAACAACTTTGACGGGAAAATATGAGTTTACGGATGGTGCTTATGAAATGAATTTTAACGGAATTAAGAGAAAATTCGATATTCAGCAAGGAAGTTTTATTACCTGGAATGGCGAGCCAACATTGGCAAATGTTAATATAACGGCCATTTATAAAGTAGAAACGGCACCAATTGATTTGATGGGAAATCAATTAAAAAATGAGACTCAGGCGGTTCAAAATACTTATAAGCAAAAACTTCCTTTTCAGACTTTGCTGAAAATGAATGGTGAATTGATGAAACCTGAAATTTCTTTTGGAATTAATCTTCCAGATGGGAATTATAATGTTTCATCTGATGTTGTAACAAGAACACAAACTAGATTAAAACAATTAGAACAAGATCCTGCAGAATTGAACAAACAGGTTTTTGCACTTTTATTATTAAACCGATTTGTAGGCGAAAATCCGTTTTCGAGTGAAAGTGGCGGTACAAATGCAGAATCGTTTGCTAGACAAAGTGTGAGCAAGATTCTTTCGCAACAGTTAAACAATTTGGCTGGAGAATTAATCACAGGTTTTGAAGTCAACTTTGATTTAGAATCAACAGAAGATTACACAACCGGAACCATGCAGAACCGAACCGATTTGAATGTTGAGGTTTCTAAAAAATTGCTAGATGATCGATTAAAAGTAACTGTAGGAAGCAGTTTTGGAGTAGAAGGCGCGGAGCGCGCCAATGAAGAAAGTACCAATATTGCCGGCGATGTTGCATTAGATTATCAATTGACAAAAGACGGCCGATATATGGTTCGTGCATATCGCAAAAATCAATATCAGGTAGCAGTGGAAGGTCAGGTTATTGAGACTGGTGTTGCTTTTATTATTACGATGAGTTACAATAAATTCAGAGAGCTTTTTCATAGAACTGAAAAAGAAAAAGAAATGATTCGGGAAGAAAAACTCCGAAAAGAGAAACAAAAACAAAAGGAGAAGGAAAATAAAGAAAAGGAGAAATTGCAGGAAAATCAAATTCAAGGAAATGAACAAAAAACATAATCATATAAAAAATCATTTTGCAAAGTATTTTGTATTGATGTCCCTGTTTTTTGTTTTTGGATGCAGTAATACAAAATATCTTCCGGAAGGCGATTTGCTTTACACAGGCGGTTCAGTTACCGTAAAAGATTCGATCATGAAAAAGAAAGATCGAAAAACTTTGCAAACCGAGTTGGAAGCGCTTTTGCGTCCAAAACCCAATAAAACATTTTTAGGATTACGCCCAAAATTATGGATTTACAATCTTGCTGGACAACCTAAAAAACAAAAAGGAACAAGATATTGGCTTCGAAATAAAGTGGGAGAACCGCCGGTTTTGTTCAGCCAGGTTGATTTGGATTATAATGCTTCAGTTTTGCGAAATTTTACTGAAAACAGAGGCTATTTCAAAACGCGGGTCAGTGCTGATTCTACGGTCAGAAATAAACGAGTTACGGCAGAATATACGATTGTCCCGAAGAAGCAGTACATTATAAAAAGCGTTACGTTTCCGGATGATTCTTTAAAAATGTCGAAAATAATCGCCAGATCAAGCCGAAGAAGTTTGCTGAAAGTAGGAAATCCGTATGATCTGGATGTTATAAAAGCCGAAAGAGAACGAATCGATGCGAGATTGAAAGAGAAAGGATATTTCTACTTCAATCCAGATTATATTTTAGCAAAAGTGGACAGCAGTAAAGGCGATCACGAAGTTAAAATTCGATTGGTCATTAAGGATGAAACACCTACAAAAGCTTTGACTTCTTATACGATTAATAAAATATTTGTGTACCCGAATTACTCATTGACAAATGACAGCGCGGTGTACAGAAAAAGAAACATCACACAATACAAAGATTTTACAATTATTGATACGGCAGAAACCTTTAAACCAAGAGTTTATGACCGAACAATTTATTTTAAAAAAGGGGATTTATACAACAGAAAAGATCACAATTTAACCTTAAACCGATTTGTAAATCTGGGCACTTTTAGTTTCGTAAAAAATGAATTTAAGCCATCAGATTCGATCAGTAATGCTTTAGATTCATATTATTATCTGACACTTTTGCCTAAAAAATTTATTAGAGTGGAGGTTATCGGGAAAACGAATTCTGCTAGTTATACGGGAACAGAGCTTAATTTAAATTGGAACAACAGAAACTTTTTTCGAGGTGCAGAATTGTTTACGGCATCCGTTTTTGGCGGTGCCGATTTTCAGTTGGGAGGAGTTAATAAAGGAAAAAATATTTACAAACTTGGAGGAGAAGTTAGTTTGACCTGGCCGAGATTTATAACGCCTTTTCATATTGAAGGAAACAGCGAATTTGTGCCAAGAACAAAAGCTACTTTAAGATACGAATACCAAAAAAGAACGGAGTTGTATGCTTTAAATTCCTTCAACTCGACATTTGGTTATTTGTGGAAAGAAAACATTAGAAAAGAACATCAATTAAATATTGTAGATGTGACTTATGTCAGTCCAAATCATGTTACAGAAGAATATTTAGAAGATATTCAGCAAGATCCTTCATTGGGAAAAGTAATTGAAAAACAGTTGATTTTTGGACCAACTTACAATTACACCTACACCAATACGATGCAGAAACGCAAAAAAAACACCATTTATTTTAATGGCGAATTGGATTTGGCAGGAAACCTTACAGGCTTAGTTACCGGGGCAGATTATCCAAATAATGTAAAATCTATATTTAATGTTCCGTTTAGTCAGTATGTAAAAATAAGATCTGATTTCAGGCATTATTTGAAATTGGGAAAAGAAAGTGAACTGGCCAGCAGATTGATTGTCGGAATGGGATTTGCTTATGGAAATTCAAATACGCTTCCCGCATCAAAACAATTTGTAGTGGGGGGAACCAATAGTATTCGCGCTTTTAGAGCAAGAACACTCGGCCCTGGAAGTTATGTAATTCCACCCAACACAACAAATTCAAATTACACACCTGATCAGTCCGCCGATTTAAAACTGGAATTCAATACAGAATATCGTGCGAAACTTTTCAGTATTGTAAGAGGTGCAGTTTTTCTGGATGCGGGAAATATTTGGCTCTTACATGCAGATCCAGATAAACCTGGGGCCGAAATCTCAAAAGATTTTATGAAAGAAATTGCTGTGGGCGCCGGTGTTGGTTTACGTTTTGATTTGTCGTTCTTTGTTTTGAGAACAGATTTAGCGATTCCATTAAGAAATCCAGCATTGCCAGACGGACAGCGATGGGTAATTGATGATATAAATTTTGGAAGCAGTTCTTGGCGAAAAGATAACTTGATTTTGAATATTGCTATTGGATATCCGTTTTAAATGGTTTTTGTTAACCACAAATTACGCAAATTTTAACAAATTATATTTGGCTGTGTTTCCTCTTCTAAAAAAAGTAATTTGTGGAAATTTGCGTAATTTGTGGTAGAAAAGCTCTATGCTTTTTTAAAAAAAGAAGTAAATTGGTCTAATAAAATAAAGCAATGCAAAGAACACTCAAAAGAATTTTGGTTTTAGCTTCAGTCGTTTTTTTAATAATTCTGGCTTTCAAATTCTGTCAATTCAAAAAAGATGACGATTCTGATATTCAGTATAACACCAATTTAATTCAGCAACAGATTCTAAATGTTGGTAAATTGGTTGTCACCGAAGGACATTTTTCAGAAGTAATTACATATAAAAATCAGCAGAAATATTTCATGGATATGATTTCTTTTGAGAAGAAAGCGCTTGTTGTCGTAAATGCAAATGTGACTGTTGCGTATGATTTGCACAAAATGAAATACGATATCGACGAAAAAAACAAAACGATTACGATTCTTAATATCCCAAAAGAAGAAATTACCATCAATCCGGATATTCAGTTTTATGATGTAGAACAAAGTAAATTGAATCCGTTTACGGGCGATGATTACAATAAAATCAATAAATCGGTAAAAGCGAATTTGGCCAAAAAAATTGAAAATTCTACTTTAAAAACAAACGCCCAAAATAGATTAATCAGCGAATTGTCTAAAATCTTAATTATGACAAATTCAATGGGCTGGAAATTGGAGTATAATGGGAAAACTATTGAGTCAGAGAAAGAGCTAAATCAGGATTTGAAATTGTAGTTTTTGAGGTTCAAAGGAACAAAGGAACAAAGTTTTTTTTGCAATCTTGTCATTTCGACGAAGGAGAAATCACACAAGAAAAGCCACATGCAAAATCGCCAATCTTTGTCGAATTACTAGTGTGATTTCTCCTTCGTCGAAATGACATAAAATGAAGGGAAACCTTTGTTACTTTGTGCCTCTGAACCTTGAAAAGTTAAGCAGTTTCCTTATCAAAAATCAAATCCAATCCGCCAGAAATCAAATGCGCTACTTCAGGACGTTTAATTTTCAATTGATCAAGATGAACCAATACTTCCTGTAAAAGCTGTTTTTCATCAGAATCCTTCAAAAGTTCTGCAATTTCAACAGATAAAAGCCAATCATTTGAATGGTTATTTTTTAACTTTTCAAAAACAGATAATAATTCACTTTTAGATTCTTTGTTGTTTCTGATATTTCGAACTGATGCGTATAACGTTTCTAATTCATCGCGTTCGTCAGTATGTTTAGCTTTTATAGTTTTTGTTGAAGGAACAATATTGATCAAGTCAAAACTATTTACATCGGCAGGGCCAGAAAAAGCAGAAACCACTTTTTTGCCAATAGCCATGTCGTAATTTCCCCAATCAGGCTGAAACAAAATCGTTTCGCCATGCGTTACCGTACAATTTCTAAAACTGATTAAAATAATTTCTCCATGAAGGTTTCGTGATCCCGTAATAATTTCACCTTCAACAATAATATTGCCTTCAAATTCCAGTTTTACCGTTTCATTTTCAACAATGCTGTAAGCTTGTAAATCCTTCGGACTCATATCTTCAATCGCTAAATTGAAGCCTTTGAGTTTCCCAATCGGACTTCCAAATCCGTGTGGATGTGTTAAAGTTCCGTGACCAACTAATTCTTTTTCTCGGTATGCTAAAGCTGTTTTTCCAGTTGTTTGAATGTAAACCGGTTTTCCTTCTTCTTCAATTACATTTGTAAAAACGCCCGAAATCTGTAAACCTGTACTTAATTCAATAGTTCCCAAAGCATTCGACTGAATTAATTTTTGAATTCCAGAAAGCCCTCCTGTACGTAAAGCCATTTTATTTGCAAATTCTTCTAAAATCAAACTCAAATAAGAGAAAGTTGGCGTTACATATAGTTGAGGTTGCAATTGTGTAATATCAAAATTTTGATTTGCTGCCGAAATATCATAAGGGATTTTTTTTACATTATTAGTCATACAATGAGCACTTTCGCCAATTGAAGAAAGCAATCCGGCGCCATATATTTTTGGATTTTCAACAGTTCCGATTAATCCGTACTCAACTGTCCACCAATGCAGGTTTCGAATTTGAGCCATTTCAGATAATTCGCCCATATTGTTTTGTAAATCGGCAACGGCTTTTTCAGCTTCGTCAATTTTTTCTTGAGGCGTATCTTCAGCTTCTTTCAAAATTGAAAGCAGACGAATCGCTTCATACATTTGGTAATCTTTATGTGAAGAAATCGCTTTGCATCCAATTTCGCCAAAACGTCTTAAATATTCTGCATATTCAGGATTAGCAATAATAGGCGCGTGGCCGGCGCCTTCGTGAATGATGTCTGGAGCTGGCGTATATTCAATATGTTCTAATTGTCGAATATCTGAAGCAATAACCAAAACGTTATAAGCTTGGAATTCCATAAAAGCATTTGGTGGGATGAAACCATCAACGGCAACTGCAGCCCAGCCAATTTCGGTAAGAATACGATTCATTCCGTACATACTCGGAATAGAATCTATTTCGATTCCCGTTTTACGTAAACCATCTAAATAAGAATGATGTGCAACTTTTGAAAGATAATCTACATTTTTGCGCATTACATAGCGCCAAACCGCTTGATTAATTGGTGTATAATCACTATAATCCTGAGGTTTAATAAATTGCTTTAAATGTTTTGGCAATCGCTCCAATAACGGATTTGTTTCTATAGATGCATTCATTTCGAAAACGTTGTAGATTAGAATGTAAAATTACGAATTTAGACCGCTAATTTTTGCTATTTATCACAAAATTTTTATTCGAAAGTGTGTTTTATTGCGTTTTTATAGGTTTTTAGAGTATAGAAAGAAAAAGGATTTTAACAGTCATTGTTTTCATAATTGACTTTTTCCATTGTTTTTTTCAAAGTTTTCCAATTCTTTTTTAGTCATTGTTGTTTCTTTCAAATCCACTTTTAATTGTTTTTTGGTATCTGGGCTAATCCATAATCCTGAAAAAGTATTGTTTGCTTTCTTTAAAATGAGTACACCGCTAAAATCGTGTTCTACCATGATAAATTCATTTTCAGCTTTTCTGTTTTGAGTAATGTTAAGTTGAATCCAGTTTTTGGATTTATTGTAACGGTACATCGAAGTGTACATTAAATCGGCTGTGCATGGATTTTCTTCTGTTTTGATATAAACAGTTATAGGGGTTTTGCCATCGACAGTTCCTTGATATAAATTTGAAGTTGGTGCCGTTTGAGCCTGAATTGTATTGAAAAAAGAGAAACAAATTATAAAAAAGAGCATTATTTTTTTCATACGAAAATATTTAGTAGGTTTTTAATTTGGTTAAGATGGGCTTGTGTTGAACCAAATTTATTTAAAAAATAACAACATCTTCTAAATTTTAAAATTTACTTTTAGGATTTCTTGAGTGAATTTCTCAATTCATTTTCGGCATTTCTGAAATATTCAATTTTATGATTGAACATAAAAGCCATATTTGTAGCGCGCATTTTTGCTTCTTCGGTTAATGGACCTGCAAATTGTGTATCAATTGTAGTATTGAAAATTTCGATCCAACGATCAAAATGAGTTTTATCGACTGGTAATTGTTTGTGTGGAGGAAACGGAGTTCCAGAATAGGCACGGACATCAAATAAAATGGTTTGCCAAAAGCCATACATTTTTTGCAAATGAGGTTCCCAGCGATCTTGTAATTTATCATTAAATATCGGGCCAATGAGATCATCTTTTCTAACATTGTCATAAAAGCTGTTCACCATTTGTTTAATGTCTTCTAAAGTCGAAATATCTTTAAGGGCATTCATTGTTTTTCTTTCTAAAATGAATTGCAAAAATACGACATAACTTCTTGCTTAATCCATGATATTTGTCATTTAACAAGCAGATTTTTCAGCTCTGAAAACAATCTATTTAACTTATAAAACATCCTCTTTTTTGTATATAAATGTTAATGCGGAGTAAAAAGTAAGATTTTTTGTGTTTTATTTTGTTTAAATATTTGAAAATCAGTATTTTGATTTTTGGTTAGATAGGTTTTTGTTAAGGTAAATTTTACAAATGATGTGTATTTGTAAAGTTTCAATTATATCGATTTCGTTAAAATTGACATATTTTTGATGTGTTTTAATAAAAATAATCATAATAAAATGAGAAAACTTTAACTATCAAAAACCACAAAAAAATGCACAAAACTACTCAAAAACCTACAAATCGGGTAAAAGCTTTAATGACACAAATCATTATAATAATGCTTTTATGTATTACAAAAACAAATGCTCAGACGGTTACGCCTTTTATTACATCAGGCGATCAGACAAAATTACTCCAACAGCAGGCAACTGTAAGTTTCGGAACAAACTCAGGAACCAATCCTTCTACAGTTACGGTTAATGCAGGAACCACATATCAAACAATGGATGGCTTTGGTTACACGCTTACAGAAGGTAGTGCCGAAGTGATAAGCGGAATGGCAGCGACGCAACAAAATCAGTTATTGAATGATTTGTATAATCCAACTACAGGATTGAACGCAAGTGTAATTCGTATTAGTATAGCAGCTTCAGATTTAAGCAGTTCTTCTTATAGTTACAATGAAACTTCGGGAGATACTAATATGAATAACTTCAGTTTAAACGGTCCGGATTTGACTTATTTGATTCCGATTATCAAAAAGATTCAGCTGATCAATCCGAATATTAAAATATTAGCAACTCCTTGGACAGCACCACGATGGATGAAAACCAATGGTTCTTGGGTTGGTGGAAGTTTGCAGACACAATATTATGCTGCTTATGCCAAATATTTTGTGAAATATATTCAGGCCATGCAAGCGCAAGGAATTTCGATTTGGGCAATCACACCACAAAACGAACCTGAAAATCCCAACAACGAGCCAAGCATGCTGATGAATTCTACAGAACAAAAGAATTTTATTAATCAGCAACTTGGGCCACAATTGGCTGCTGCTGGATATGGTGGCGTTAAAATTATTGCTTTTGATCACAATTGCGATAATACAGCTTATCCAATTGATGTTTTAAACAACAGCAGTTATGTTGATGGCGCAGCGTTTCATTTGTATTTAGGAAATATCTCTGCAATGTCAACCGTAAAAACACAAACTAATAAAAACGTTTATTTCACAGAACAATACACAGGTTCTGGAGGAAGCTTCAGCGGCGATTTTGGCTGGCACATGCAAAACGTTGTTATTGGTAGTACAAACAACTGGTCGAAAACAGTTTTAGAATGGAATGCTGTCAATAATTCAAGCATGGGACCACATACGCCAGGCGGTTGTAATACCTGCTTAGGAGCTATTACAGTAAATAATAGTACAAGTTATACTAAAAACGTTGCTTACTATATTATCGGCCAAATTTCTAAATATGTGAAACCGGGAGCAGTAAGAATTAGTTCTTCTAGCACAAGCGGAAGTATTTTGTCAGTTGGTTTTAAAAACCCTGACGGATCTATTGCTCTCGTGCTTTATAATACTTCTGGCTCATCAAATACGATAAAAGTGGTTTCTGGTTCATCAGCATTTAATTATGCAGTTCCAGGATCATCGGCAGTTACTTTTACTTGGGGAACAGGAGGTTCGGTTGCTGTAACAGGAGTAAGTGTAAGCCCGACTTCGGCAACAATTACAGCAGGACAAACACAACAGTTAACCGCTACGGTTTCTCCAAGCAATGCAACAAATACAGCTGTAAATTGGAGTTCAAGCAATACTTCAGTGGCAACCGTAAACTCAAGCGGATTAGTTACAGGAGTTGCTGCAGGAAGTGCAACAATAACTGTTACAACTGTAGATGGAGCTAAAACGGCGACAAGTGCAATTACAGTAAATGCTTCAAGTACTGGGTTTCCTGGTTACTATAATATCCTTTCAAGAAACAGTAATAAAGGTTTAGATGTTGCTGATAATTCTACAAGTAGCGGTGGAAGAATTCAGCAATATGATGTTACCAATGGAGGAGGAAGCAATCAAAGATGGAAATTTGTTTCAGACGGAAGTGGAAATTATTACATTATTGTAAAATCAACAGGAATGTATCTGGCAGTTGAAAATAACGGAACTGCAAATGGACTGAAAGTACAACAAAGAACTTTTGTTAATTCTAATGAATTCAAGTGGACAGTTGCAAGTCTTAGTGGCGGGTATTATAAAATTACCAATGTAAATACGGGGAAATCCCTTGATGTTGAAAATGTTTCTACAGCAAATGGAGCTAATATTCAGGTTTGGGATTATACTGGCGGATTAAATCAGCAATGGCAGTTTGTTCAAGTGGAATCTACTGCTAAAAAAGCTTTGGTACAAGCGGCTCCAGCCGAAGAAGAAAATCCAAATGATATGGTGATTTTTATTAATTCGTCAAACGATTATTTAAAAATTGACACCAATCATACAGGAAGTGCCGATGTTGAAATATTCTCACTTGAAGGGCAAAGCGTTTTAAAGAAAAATGTAAATTTCGAAGGAAGGCAAGCTGAAATTGAAATTTCGAGATTGCCAAAAGGGATTTATGTTGTACGAGTAAACGACAGTAAAGGAGCCTATTCGAAAAAAGTATTAAAACAATAAATTACAAATCTAGAATTCAATTAGTAATTTTATATTTGATTTTAAAAGGCTGTCTACGGTTAATAGACAGCCTTTTTGTTTTATCCAATCAATTGGGTGAACAAATCTTGATTGTCATTTAAATATTGAAACTCAAATCCGTTTTGAGTCATTTTCAATTTAATTGGCATAATATCATTTTTGTTTTTTAATTCTAAACCAACTACAACAGAACCAACTTCACGGCTGTTTTTCTTTGCAAATTGAAAATAAGTAATATCGTCATCTGGACCAAGAATATTATTTACAAATTCTTTTAAAGCTCCAGGACGTTGCGGAAACTGAATCATGAAATAATGCATCAAACCTTCATAAAGCAATGAGCGTTCTTTTATTTCGGCAGTTCGCTCAATATCATTATTGCTCCCACTGACAATACAAACTACATTTTTTCCTTTTATTTTATCTGCATAAAAATCCAAAGCGGCAATTGTCAAAGCGCCTGCGGGTTCAACAACCATTGCTTCTTCATTGTACAATCGCAAAATTGTGGTACAAACTTTTCCTTCTGGAACCAAAATAATATCTTCTAAATTATATCGACAGATATCAAAAGTTTTGTCGCCAACTTGCTTTACTGCCGCGCCGTCAACAAATTTGTCGATTGTTTTTAATGCAGTATTTTTATTTTCTTCAATAGAAGTTTTCATTGAAGGAGCTCCTTTTGGCTCAACTCCAATGATTTTCGTATGCGGACTTAAATGTTTAAAAACTTCTGATAATCCAGAAGCAAGTCCGCCGCCGCCAATTGGTACAAAAACATAATCAATTGGTTCTTTGAAACTTTCGATAATTTCTAGACCAACAGTTCCTTGTCCGGCAATTACTTTTTCGTCGTCAAATGGATGAATAAAAGTTTTATGATTTTTGATCGCGTCTGCAGTTGCCGAAGCATAAGCATCATCAAAAGTATCTCCAGTCAAAACAATTTCTACAAATGATTTCCCGAACAATTGTACTTGTTTTACTTTTTGTTTTGGAGTGGTTTTCGGCATATAAATTTTGCCTTGAATTTTTAAAAGATTACAGGAATATGCAACACCTTGCGCGTGATTTCCTGCGCTGGCACAAACAATCCCATTTGCTTTTTCCTTTTCATTTAATGAAGAAATCTTATTGTAAGCACCTCTGATTTTATACGACCGGACGATTTGCAAATCTTCTCTTTTTAATAAAATAATAGATTTGAATTCGTCTGAAAGATTCAAATTTTGCGTTAAAGGCGTTGCTGCAACAACATTTTCAAGTTGCTTTTTTGCATTAAGTACTTCGTTAAATAAACTCATGATTTGTATTGTTTTCTTGCCACGAATTACTCGAATTTTCACTAATTTTTACTCAACAGCAGAAATAATTCGTGCTAATTTGTGTAATTCGTGGCAACTTTGTAATTATTCTTTTAAATAAAAAACCTCCCGATGTGGGAGGTCTTTATAAATTATATTTTACAAACTTATATAACACCTCGCCATTACTGCTGAATTGCAATAATGCTAATAATAGCGATAATAATGTTGTTAAAGTTTTTCATTTTTTTTAGCTGATTGAATAGCAAATGTATTAATTATTTTTGGAAAGTTCACAACTATTTACCGTTTTATAAAAGGCTGAAAACTGCAAACTGCGACTGAAAACTATTTTTTAACCGGTGGATACTGTGCTAAAATTTTGGTTACAAATTCAGTAATTCGGGCATCTTTTTTATCTATGTTTTTGTATAAAGTACCAATACCTTGTCCTTGCCAGATCATTTCTTTCTTTTTAGCATCAATAAAATCAATGAACAAAGTTCCTTCGGTATATCTAGAAACTGATGTTCCTCCGTACATATAAGGGCTGTATCCCCATCCCCAGCCGTAACCCCAGCCGTAACCGTATCCAGCGTAAAATTGATTTACATCAACTTGTTCTTTGGCTTTGGTAAAAATGTTTATTAGGATATCAGGATTTTCGCTTTTAGTAAACCCTTTAGCTTGCATTTGATCGTCAATTGCATGAAGAATTCTTTTTTTATCCAGATCAGAGATTTCGACCTTATCAATTCCGGGCTTAAAGTAAGCATAAGTCTTATAAGGCGCAAAATCTACGGTTTTATCGTAGTCAGAGTAAGCACTAACCGTGTCGCAGGACGCAGCAAGTATCAAAAGCAAAAAAATCGGAATTAATTTGAATGTTTTCATGTTATTAGAAATTTAATGTTCTCTGTTTTATAAGTAACTTGTGTTTAAAGCAAACTTTCGTCAACAAGATTAGGCAAAGTTACTTTCAATAAAGGTTCAACTTCCATTGCCCTTTTTATAGCAAAAACTGCTCCTTCATTTCGAGCCCAGCTTCGTCTTGAAATTCCGTTATTGACATCCCAAAAAAGCATTGACGCTAAACGCTTTGAAGCCTCTTTAGAGCCATCAAGAACCATACCAAATCCGCCGTTTATAACCTCTCCCCAGCCAACGCCACCGCCGTTGTGAATCGATACCCAAGTTGCGCCTCTAAAGCTGTCTCCAATTACGTTATGAATTGCCATATCAGCTGTAAAACGAGAGCCATCGTAAATGTTTGAAGTTTCTCTATATGGAGAATCAGTTCCTGAAACGTCATGATGATCACGACCTAAAACAACTGCGCCAATTTCGCCTTTTGCAATCGCTTGATTGAATGCTTCTGCAATTTTGATCCTTCCTTCTGCATCAGCATAAAGAATTCTCGCTTGAGAGCCTACAACCAGTTTGTTTTCTTGTGCACCTTTAATCCATTTGATATTATCCTGCATTTGTTGCTGAATTTCATTTGGAGCAGTTTCGGCCATTTTTTCTAAAACTTGACAAGCAATTGCATCCGTTTTTAGCAAATCTTCTGGTTTTCCAGAAGTACAAACCCAGCGGAAAGGTCCAAAACCATAATCAAAACACATTGGCCCCATAATATCCTGAACGTAACTCGGATATTTAAAATCGATATTATTTTCAGCCATTACATCAGCGCCTGCGCGTGAAGCTTCTAATAAAAAGGCATTTCCATAATCAAAAAAGTACGTTCCTTTTGCCGTATGTTTATTGATCGCATCGGCATGACGACGTAAAGTTTCCTGAACTTTTTCTTTGAATAATTCCGGATTATTAGCCATTAAATCATTTGCTTCTTCAAAAGAAATTCCAACTGGATAATAACCACCAGCCCAAGGATTATGAAGCGAAGTTTGGTCTGAGCCTAGATCAATTTTGATATTTTCTTGATCAAAACGTTCCCAAACATCAACTACATTTCCTAAATAAGCAATCGAAACGGTTTCTTTATTGGCTTTCGCCAAAGCAACTCTGGCAACTAATTCATCTGTGGAAGTTACAACTTCATTGATCCAGCCTTGTTCGTGGCGAATTTTTGTGATTTTTGGATTTACTTCAGCGCAAACTGTAATACAGCCTGCTATATTTCCAGCTTTTGGTTGTGCGCCAGACATTCCGCCTAATCCAGAAGTAACAAATAAACTTCCTTCTGGATTTTGTTTTATTTTTCTGAAACCATTCAAAACTGTAATTGTAGTTCCGTGTACGATTCCCTGCGGGCCAATGTACATATAACTTCCCGCTGTCATTTGTCCGTATTGCGAAACGCCTAATGCATTCATTTTTTCCCAATCGTCCGGTTTAGAATAATTTGGGATCACCATTCCGTTTGTTACGACAACTCTTGGCGCTTCGGCATGCGAAGGAAATAATCCCATTGGATGACCTGAATACATCGTTAAAGTCTGTTCGTCTGTCATTTCAGACAAATATTGCATCGTCAATAAATACTGTGCCCAGTTTTGAAAAACAGCTCCATTTCCGCCATACGTAATCAATTCATGCGGATGTTGAGCTACAGCATAATCGAGATTATTCTGAATCATGTGCATAATCGCTTTTGCCTGCAATGATTTTCCCGGATATTCATCGATTGGCCTTGCATACATTTTGTAATCCGGACGAAGACGATACATGTAAATACGCCCGTAAGTTTCCAATTCTTCTGAAAATTCAGGAATTAATTCAGCGTGATGTTTTGGATCAAAATAGCGTAAAGCATTTTTTAAGGCCAGTTTTTTTTCTTCTGCCGAAAGAATTTCTTTTCTTTTAGGAGCGTGATTAATAGCCGGATCGTATGCCTGCTTTGGAGGCAATATATTTGGAATTCCTTGTTGGATTTGTTCTTTGAAAGTCATTTTTTTTAAGCTACTAAAGTTGCTAAGGTATTTTAGTTAGATTAACAACAGATTAATTTTTGTTTTTTATTAAATTATGTCGTCCCCATGGGACTTAAATGTGACTGACGGTTATTGGTTCTATAAATATTTAGCTCCTCTGGAGCTGATAAAATAAAGCCTTGAAAAGGCGAAATATTTATAGAAAAGCAGCAACCCCAATATAAAAGCTCCAGCGGAGCGAAATATTAGCTGACGAAATTGGAATGTAAAATTTGAAATTTATTTTAATTATCTCATTTTCAAATTGACTCATTGGCAAATTGTCACATTTTCTAATTAAAAAACTAGGGATATCGGATATCCGACCTATGATAGGACTTGTGGATCGCAATCCTGAATTTTCGTGAATGGATATCCATATGATATTTTAGATTGTTGATTTTAGATTTTAGATTGGAATTTTGGATTTAAAAATTGGAAATTTATTTTAATTATCTAATTTTCAAATTGACACATTTTCTAATTCGTTTTCTTTCTTATTTCACCTGTTCGTTTATCAAAACCGTATGGGCAATGACGGCAACCACTTTTGCAGCAATAGCCTCTTTTTAAATGATGTTTTTCAGTAAAGCATTTATAACCTTCGGGTGTATAGTAAAAATCTTCACCTTCGATTAATTTATTTTCATTACTTTGCTCTTTCATAAATCTGCTTCGCGTTCGTATTTGATAATTTAAAAATCAAAAATATAAATATTTGATTATGATTTTATTGAAATCGAACAATTTTATAGCTACAAATTTATAAATTTTACAGCCAATGTTTCTGATTGTTGCCAAATATTTAATTCCGAAAGGATATCGCGGTATGGCTGTATTTCCGTTTGTTTTGGTAAAATATGATTTTGATAAAACGAATGGAGTTTTTGTCAATCATGAAAAAATCCATTTAAGACAGCAATTAGAGCTTTTGGTAATTCCGTTTTTTGTCTGGTATTTTTTAGAATATTTAATTCGTTTGATTCATTATAAAAACGGAGCATTGGCGTATCGAAATATTAGTTTTGAAAGAGAAGCTTATGCCAAAGAAACCGATTTGAATTATTTAAAAAACCGATCGTTTTTTCAGTTTCTGAAATATATCAAATAGCAATAAGCTTTAAGATATTAAGGCATCAATTATCACTTTCGACTTTCAACTTTAAAAAATGAATTCAGTTTTTAATCAACATATAAATATCAATTTTGCCAATGACATTTCTTTGACAATAAAACGCGAAGATTTAATTCATCCGTTTGTTTCGGGAAATAAATTCAGAAAATTAAAATACAATTTACTTCAGGCGAAGGCCGAAAATAAAAACACTTTACTGACTTTTGGCGGTGCATTTTCCAATCATATTGCTGCTGTAGCTTTTGCCGGAAAAGAACAAGGATTTAAAACAATTGGGATTATTCGAGGCGACGAGCTTTTTGATAAAATCGAAGAAAATCCAACTTTAAGATTCGCTCAGGAAAACGGAATGTGCTTTGAATTTGTTTCCAGAGAAGAGTATCGTTTAAAAAATGAAACTTTCTTTTTAGAAAAATTAAAAGCCAAGTTTGGCGATTTTTATTTAGTGCCCGAAGGCGGAACAAATGAACTCGCAGTGCAAGGCTGTGAAGAGATTTTGACCAATGAAGATTCTGGTTTTAATTACGTTTGCTGTGCTGTTGGAACTGGTGGAACCATTTCAGGATTAATCAATAGCGCATTGCCAAATCAGAAGATTTTAGGCTTTCCAGCATTAAAAGGTGACTTTTTAAACGATGAAATTCGTATTTTTGCAAAAAAAGATAACTGGAATTTAATTTCTGACTATCATTTTGGAGGTTATGGCAAGATAAATTTAGAATTAATTGAATTTATTAATGCTTTTTTTGAAAAGACAAAAGTGCCCTTAGATCCAATTTATACAGGAAAGATGGTTTTTGGCGTTATAGATTTAATCAGCAAAAATTATTTTCCTGCACATTCAAAAATTTTACTCATTCACACCGGCGGATTACAGGGAATTGATGGAATGAATTTAAAACTGAAGCAGAAAAAATTACCAATACTCAAGACAAATGATTAAAAAAATAGTGTTGCTTTTTACAGTTATAGTTTTGGCAAGCTGTTCGTCAAGCAAACCTACTATTGCAACGACTAAAAAGCAAGCGGCGGCGGTTCAAAGGCCTAGGACAGTGGCGACCAAAAAACAAACTCCAGTTAAGCCAATTGGTAAAAATTACCCTTCTACAAACAATACAACTGAGGTTATTCAATCTACTTCAAAAACAGTTGTAACCAGCGATTTAGTTAATAATTATATTTTGCAATTTAAAGATATTGCAATAGGAAATATGCAGAAATATGGAATTCCTGCCAGTATTATTTTGGCTCAAGGAATTTTAGAGTCAGGTGCAGGAAAAGGAGATTTGGCGGTTTCGGCTAATAATCATTTCGGAATAAAATGCCATAAAGACTGGCTTGGCGAAAGTGTTCGTCATGACGATGATGCAGAACAAGAATGTTTTAGAAAATATCCTGAAGCATCAGAATCGTACAGAGATCACGCTCTGTTTTTGGTTGGGAAAAAGAGATATGAGTCTTTATTTACTTATGAAAAAGACGATTACAAAGCTTGGGCAAAAGGGCTTAGAGCTTGTGGCTATGCGACGGATCCAAATTACCCAGACAAATTAATCGGTTATATTGAACGCTATAATTTGCATCAATATGATTGTCAGGTTACGGGAAAAACGTATGTTGCCATTAATAAAACGGCTCCAACGAAAAAATCATCTTATGATGTTGCTTCTGATCCAAAAATAAATATGAACGCAAACGATCCAAATTTATACGAAGTTCAAAAAGGCGATACGTTGTATTCAATTTCAAAAAAATTCAATTTATTAGTTGACGATTTGAAACAAAAAAATAATTTGACTGATAATTCGATTTCGATTGGCCAAAGACTTAGAGTGAAATAATTTACAATTCATAATTGATAATTAACAATTATCAAGAAATCAAAAATTAAGAATGTTATATAAAAGAAGTAGTCAGCTTTTTGCTGAAGCAGAAAAAGTAATTCCAGGAGGAGTAAATTCACCAGTAAGAGCGTTTAAAGCCGTTGGCGGAACTCCAATTTTTGTAAAAAGTGCCAAAGGTGCTTATTTGTATGATGAAGACGGAAACAAATTAATAGATTACATCAACTCTTGGGGACCAATGGTTTTAGGTCACGCTTATGAGCCGGTTGTTGATGCGGTAATCGAAAAAGCAAAACTGGGAACTTCATTTGGAATGCCAACAGAATTGGAAACTGAAATCGCTGCTTTGGCCGTTTCTATGGTTCCAAATATTGATAAAATTCGTTTTGTAAATTCAGGAACAGAAGCATGTATGAGTGCGATTCGTCTAGCTCGTGGCTTTACAAAAAGAGATAAAATTGTAAAATTTGCAGGTTGTTACCACGGACATTCTGATTCGTTTTTGATTCAGGCGGGGAGTGGAGCTGTTACTTTTGGATCGCCAAATAGTCCAGGTGTTACAGAGGGAACAGCAAAAGATACTTTATTAGCCAAATACAATGATTTAGAAAATGTAAAAACATTGGTTGAAGCAAATAAAGGAGAAATTGCAGCAATTATTATTGAAGCAGTTGCTGGAAATATGGGCTGTATTCCGCCAGCAAAAGGTTTCTTAGAAGGCTTGAGAGAATTGTGCACGGCAAACGGAATCTTATTGATTTTTGATGAGGTAATGACTGGTTTCCGTTTAGCTCGCGGAGGCGTTCAGGAATTATATGGAATTGATGCTGATATCGTGACTTTTGGAAAAGTAATTGGAGGAGGGCTTCCGGTTGGTGCTTTTGCAGCACGCGAAGAAATCATGAATTATTTAGCGCCTCTTGGACCAGTTTATCAAGCAGGAACATTATCAGGAAATCCGCTTGCTATGGCGGCAGGATTAGCAATGTTGCAATCGTTAAATAATGATCCTGAAATTTTTACTCGTTTAGAAGAAAAAACAGCTTATTTAGAAGCCGGAATCGACAGAGTTTTAAAAGCAAATAATGTTGTTTTTACAATTAATAGAGTAGGTTCTATGATTTCGGTACATTTTGATGCAAATCCGGTTACTGATTTTCAAACTGCTGCAAAAGGAGATAATGAAACGTTCAAGAAATTCTTCCATGGATTATTGCAAGAAGGCGTTTACATCGCACCATCGGCATATGAAACTTGGTTTATCACCGATGCTTTGACATATGAAGATTTAGATTTTACAATTAATGCTATCGATAAAGTGTCGAAAACATTTTAAATCAAATAAAAAATATTTTAAAGGTTCAGTTTTTCAGCTGAACCTTTTTTTATGATTATAATCCTTATTTTGTAGTTAATAAAAAGTTAATGAAGACGTATTGTCTTGTGTTATTGTAATCAAAAATTATTTTTGTTTGATAAATAACCATTAAACCTGCAATAAATGAAGAAATTTTTCATTTTATCTACAATAGCGGCTTTTGCGCTATTTCCAACCAACCAATTTGCCCAGTCGAAAAAGAAAAAAGGCGAAACTCAAGTTGCTCCGCCTGAAAAGAAGCCAGAATCATCAATCAAAGAGTACAGCAAAGTAATTACAAAAGATGCTGTTTCAGACGAAGGACTTTTTACAGTTCATAAAGTTGACAAAAAGTATTACTTTGAAATCCCGAATAAATATTTAGATAAAGACATGCTTTTGGTAAGCCGACTGGCAAAATTGCCTTCAAATTTAGGAGGGGGATATGTAAACGCAGGTTCTGAAACCAATGAGCAATTAGTAGTATGGGAACGTTTTCAGGATAAAATTCTGATCAAATCAAAATCATACAATTCAGTTGCAAACGATACTTTGCCAATCAGTATTTCGGTTAAATCAAACAATTATAATCCAACTTTATTTGCTTTTGATATTGTAGCTTTCAGCAAAGATTCTGCAAATACTGTAATTGACGTAACTAAGTTTTACAGCACAGATGTTAAGGCAATCAGCGGAATTTCAGCGGAAATGCGTGATACTTACAAAGTAAAAGGTCTTGATGATTCAAGAAGCTTTATCAATAAAATCAAAAGTTTCCCAATGAATATTGAAGTCATTCAAGATATGACTTACAATGCTTCAAAACCATCAATGTTGGAAGATACAGAGTCAATTAGTATTCAAATGAATCAATCGATGATTTTATTGCCGGAAGTTCCTATGAAGCCTAGATTAGCAGATCCACGTGTGGGTTGGTTTACAGTTAGTCAATATGATTATGGAAGCAACGAGTTAAAATCAGATCTTAAAACCTATATCCGTCGTTGGAGATTAGAACCAAAAGATCCGGAAGCATATGCAAGAGGAGAATTAGTTGAGCCAATCAAGCCGATCGTGTATTATCTAGATCCAGCAACGCCGGAAAAACTGAAAAAATACATCAAACAGGGAATTGAAGAATGGCAAAAACCTTTTGAAACTGCAGGATTCAAAAATGCCATTATAGCAAAAGATGCGCCAACGAAAGAAGAAGATCCAGATTTTAGCCCAGAAGATATTCGTTATTCTGTAATTCGTTATGTAGCGAGTACAACAAGAAACGCAGTCGGACCAAGCGTTTCTGATCCTCGAACGGGAGAAATTATTGAGAGTGATGTAATTTGGTATCACAATCATTTGCGTTCGTACAGAAACCGTTATTTGCTTGAAACTGGAGCAGCAAATCCATCGGCGAGAACTTTACAGACAAGCGATGAAGAAATGGGCGAAATGATGCGAATGGTAATTGCGCATGAAGTGGGACACGCATTAGGATTTCCGCATAATATGGGAGCAAGTTCATCATATGATTGTGAAAGTTATAGAAACGGAACTTTTACACAAGAAAATGGTATTTCTCCGAGTATAATGGATTATGCACGTTATAATTATATTGCACAGCCTGGAGATCAAAATATTCGTTTTATTCGTAAAATGGGGGCATATGACCATTATGCATTGAATTGGGGATATAGAGTGATTCCGAATGCGAAATCTCCTCAAGATGAAAAAGCGACTTTAGACAAATGGATTTTAGACAGAGCTGGAAATCCAATTTATAAATTCGGAAAACAGAGCAGTACTTTTGATCCATCTTCTCAAACAGAAGATATCGGGAATAATTCTATGAAAGCTAGTACTTATGGAATGAAAAATCTAGAGTATGTAGCAAATCATTTAAGCGAATGGACAAGCAAGGTCACTAACGATTATGATGACTTAAGCGAATTATACAAAGAAATGCTGGATGTTTGGGGAAGATATGTTGGACACGTTGTAACAAATGTTGGAGGTGTTTATGAAAATACAAAAAATCCAAATCAGCCTGGAAATGTTTATGAAGTAGTTCCAAAAGCAAAACAAATTGATGCAATGAATTGGCTTCAAGCAAATGCTTTTGCGTCGCCAACTTGGATTGTAAACATCAATACTTTGAAAAATACAGAATATGCCGGCTACACCGAAACTTTCAGAAATATTCAGGTTAGACATTTGAACAATTTGCTGAGTTTGCCTCGTATTGGAAGATTGATGGATAACGAAATTCTTGGTGCAGATGCTTACAAAGCTTTAGATTTTTTTAAAGATTTGCGAAAAGGAATTTGGAAAGAATCAGCAACGGCTTCAAATGTTACTATTTACCGTAGAAATCTTCAAAGAGCTTATATTGACAGAATGGGTTATTTAATGACCGAAGAAATTAAGCCAACAGAAAGAGGAACAACCTATTATAATGTTGCGCAATCTGATCTTAGAGCTTTGGTTCGTGGCGAATTGAATGCTTTGAAAAAATCACTTGTTGCAGCAAAAGCAACTGGAATAAATACAGAAACAAAATACCATTATGAAGATTGCATCAAACGAATTGATTTGATTTTAAATCCGATTAAGTAGTTGTAAAAACAAAAAAGAGGCCTTAAAAAGCCTCTTTTTTTATGAAAACAAATTAATTGCTGTCATTTCTGTATTCTCTCATTTTTTCTCTTGCTTTGTCTTTGTTTTCTTCCTGAAGTTTTTTCCATTTAGTGTATTGGTCAGCATTCAGGATTGATTTCATTTTAGCGTCGTTTGCATCTCTTTCAGCCATCATGTCCTTTTTGAAAGCTTCTCTTTCGGCTGCAGTTGGTTTAGTTCCACTGTCTTTACTTGCTTGACGCGCTTCTCTCATTTTTTCTGCTTTAGCGCTTCGGTCAGCCAAAAGTTGTTTTACTTGCGCTTGCTGATTGGCGTCTAAGGTCAATTCAGAAGTTAGTTTTTGCAACTGTTTTTCATTACGCTGTTCAGGCGTCATTCTTTCTCTTTGGTCACGAGCTGGTTTTTGATCCATGTCTTGTGCAAAAGATGCTACTCCAACAAATAACATAGCGGCGATAAATAGTTTTTTCATGATTAAGTTTTTTAATTGTTTATACCGATTAGACTTTTTGAAATTAATTAGGTTTAATTTCTGTAAAAGAATTATGTTTTATTTAACAAATTGATTCGTAATCTATTAAAACGTTTCTTATAAGAGTAATAGTATAGAAATAATTGCGTATTTTTAATGAATCAACGTTTAGAGTAAATTTTATGAGCACAAATACCACATCAAATAAAATCGCTTTTTTTTCAACACAGCCATACGACAAAACTTTCTTCAATAAATACAACGCTGACTTTGGTTTTCAATTGGATTTTTTTGAAACACAACTTAATCCGCAGACGGTAGTATTGATTGAAGAATGTGAAATTGTTTGTGTATTTGTAAATGACATTGTAAACGAAGCGGTTATAAAACAGTTGGCAGAGAAAAAAGTAAAAATAATTGCGCTTCGTTGTGCTGGGTTTAATAATGTGGATTTAGAAGCGGCTAAAAGATATAATTTAAAAGTCTGCCGAGTTCCTGCTTATTCGCCACAAGCTGTCGCTGAGCACGCTATGACAATGATTTTAACGCTAAACCGAAAAACACATAAAGCGTATAACAGAGTTCGTGAACAGAATTTCTCTTTAAACGGATTATTAGGTTTTGATTTATTCGGAAAAACAATCGGAATTATCGGAACGGGAAATATCGGAAAAGCATTTTCAAAAATAGCATTAGGATTTGGCTGTAAAGTTTTGGCTTATGATATTGTTGAAAATGAGGAAATGAAAAAAGAAGGCGTTTCTTTTGTGAGTTTAGAAGAGATTTTTAAATCGAGTGATATTATCTCGCTGCATTGTCCGCTAAATGATCAGACAAAACATGTCATTAATTCAACCTCGATTTCTTTTATGAAAGATAGCGTTATGATTATCAATACCAGTCGCGGTGGTTTGATAGAAACAGCTTCGGCTATTGAAGGTTTGAAAGATGGAAAAATCGGGTATTTAGGAATCGATGTCTATGAGCAAGAAGAAAAGCTGTTTTTTAGGGATCTTTCTGCAGATATTATTCAAGATGATGCAATTCAGCGTTTAATGAGTTTTCCGAATGTTTTGGTTACAGCACATCAAGCTTTTTTCACCAATGAAGCTTTAACTCAGATTGCGCTGGTTACTTTCAATAATATAAAATCATTATTGACAGAGAATGATATTGAAAATAAAACCGCTTTGCTAGTTTGATTAGCCAAATAATAAATCCAGTTTGGTATAGAGAATAAATAAGAATTTAAAATATCAGATTATGAAAAATAAAATTCTAATTCTAGTAGGGATTTTGGCGTTGTATTCTTGTCAAAATAAAAATGAGAAAAAAAATATCATCAAAACCATTATTCAAGATACATTATCCAAAACAATGGGAGGAACGGCAGATTTAAGTGAAGTTTCTGAAAAAGATGATAAAGTAGCCAAGTTGATTCAGAAGCAATTGCAGATTTTATTAAAAAAAGATATTCCTGCAATGACAAAAAATGATCGTTATTTTTATTATGACGCTTTCGACTTAAATAACGATCAGAAAAACGAATATTTCGTTGGTTTCTCCAATTCCTATTTCTGCGGAAGCGGAGGCTGTTCAGGTTACATTTTGAATAATGACGGAAGTGTGATTAATCGCTTTTCTGTAACCAATTTCCCGATTTCTGTAACAACTTCATCAACAGAAAAATTTTATGATCTTATATTTGAAAGTGGAGGAGAATTTCATCTTCTAAAAATGAAAAACGGAAAATATCCTTCAAATCCATCTGTTCAAGAAATTATAAAAGGAAATGCTCCAAAAGAAAGCACAAAGGTTTTGGATATTCAAGGAAAGAAATTGGAGAAGTATTCGTTTTAAATTGTGTTTAGGATAAAAAAATAAACGCGACAGGTTTTTAAAACTCGTCGCGTTTGAAATTATTCGAATTTTATTAGGTTTCCTTCCGAAAATTCGGAGTTATATTGTTTGAATAAAACTTTTCTAGCTTGATCTCCGGCTTTAATTACTCTGGATTTTGACTGAAAACAAATTTGTGAGAAAATTGAAAATGTACTTAGATCAATTTTAGAATTATAAAACTCAATTGTTGTAATTAATTGTTTTATAGCATCTTTTCTTTCTTTATTTCTGTTTCTTGGTTTAACATCTTTTGATTCAACAAAGAAAATAGTTTTGTTCTCATAAATCACCCAATCACACTTTTTTGAATTTTCATTTTTCATGATTGAATATTCATTTTCAAGAAATAAAAATTCTTTTAAACTTTCATTTTCCAAGCATAGATTCCAATATTCCTCTTCAGTTTTAAATGCAACTATAGAATCTTTAATTTCTTCAAAGAAGTAAATGGAATCGTTTAATATTTTGTAGCAAACATCTTTTTCTAAATCAGGAAAATGTGCTAATAATTCTTCAAAACTCATAGGTCTAAAAGTTTATCAAATTCATCAGCAAAAGTATCTGAAACACCATCAATCATATTTTCAGAAATTTGACCTAATTTATCATTCATAATTTTTTTTGCTTTTCCATTTTTCAATTCATAAGCAATAAAATTTTTAGGATTTAGCCAAGATTCTTTTTTTATAATCTTGTTTACTTCTTTTGGGTTTGATTGACCTTTGTCATAAGCTAATAATAAATTATTTATCGAGGCTAAAACAAATGGACTGTGGGTAGTAAGAATTAAATTTTTTCTATCGAATAAGCAATTTTTAACCAGATATTTAATTAACTCATGTTGTGCTTTTGGATATAAATTTAATTCAGGTTCTTCAACAACAAAATTAAAATTGTATTCTTCTTTTAATGATTTTGAATATTCAACCAAAAGTAAAATTGGAATTAAAGATTGTAGACCTGATGCTGATTCTAATAAATTTACTTTTTCATTTGGATTGTGATATATGTAAGATGTTTTACCTTCTCTTTTATATTTTATATTCTTGTCAATTATAGTCAGGGATAGCTCTTTTATAGTTTGTATGGCTTTTTCGTATTCTTGGCCAATATTCAATATATGTTCAGGGATTTGTATTTTATTTTTAATTAAACCCATTGTATTTCCTTCGATCAAATGTAAAAAGCTTCTTTCTGAAGGAATATATATCGAATCATCAAAATATATAAATGGAAACAAGTCAATTAATTGTTGATATAAGTGAATGTAGTTTTCTAAATTTATTTCTTTCTGTTGAATTTCAATGATATTTTTTACATCTTCTTCTTTTAAGAAGCGTCCTTTATTTCGAATATCTGCAAATACTTTTTCAAATTTAACTTTCTCTTCTTCTGATTTAAATAGATTATATATCTTATCATTATTTAATAAAGAATGTATTGATAAGTCTAAATAAATACCCATAGTGATTGATTCTATTAAATCCTGAGTATCTTCAGGTTGAATAATCTTGTTGTATTCCTTAAAAAGATTAAAGCTAATTAATGGTGAAGTCTTTTCTTTTCTTTCTTCCGAAAAGTAAAAATTAAAAGAGCTGACAGTCGGATAAGAACTTTTTGGGTCATAAGTTTTATATGAAATAATACTTTTTTCAGAGAAGAAAGAAAAAATATTATACTTTTTTAATTCATCTTCGAATTTACTTTGATTATCTCTTCTGAAGTTTTCATCTTCTAATATAGAAATCAATTTAGCCAAAGTACTTTTTCCAGAAGCTTGCGCACCAATAAAAGTAACCATTTCTCTAACTTCGATATCAATATCCTTTAAAGGCCCGAAATTTTTAACAATAAGTTTTGCTCTTTCCATGTTTCCAAAATTAAGGAAAATATTTATATATGAAAAAGGAGCTTTAATAAAAGCTCCTTTTTAAATTTTGTATGATTTTAAAGGAATTTACCCCACCAATTCCACAAATTTAAACTCGCCGTCAACAACAACTTTAGTCAAACCGTGTTTAGATAAGTTTTTCATAGAAGCGTCCCATTTTTTACCGCTTAAATTAGCTGTAATTTTTAGTTGCGTTAAATCCATTCTATTTTCATTTTTTGTAAGCAAGTCAATAATGAATTTTTCTTCATCAGAAAGTTCAATCTGAGCTTGTTTTTTTTCCGGACGCATTTGCGGGAACAATAAAACTTCCTGAATAGAAGCATTATTTGTCAAATACATAATCAAACGATCCATTCCAATTCCCATTCCAGAAGTTGGAGGCATTCCGTATTCAAGAGCTCTTAAGAAATCTTCGTCGATAATTCCGTTTGCTTCATCATCACCTTTTGCAGCCAAACGCATTTGATCTTCAAAACGCTCTCTTTGGTCAATAGGGTCATTTAATTCAGAATACGCATTTGCGATTTCTTTTCCGCAAACCATTAATTCAAAACGCTCTGTCAAGTCTGGATTATCGCGGTGCTCTTTACAAAGTGGAGACATTTCTTTAGGATAATCAGTAATAAAAGTTGGCTGAATATAATTTCCTTCGCATTTTGCTCCAAAAATTTCATCAATCAATTTTCCTTTACCCATTGTTTCGTCAACCTCGATTCCCATTCCTCTTGCTGCTTCAAACAATTCCTGTTCTGTTTTTCCAGAAATATCAAAACCAGTAAAATGTTTAATAGAATCCGTCATTGTGACACGGGCATAAGGCGCTTTAAAGTTGATTTTATGCTCGCCAAAAGTAACTTCGCTTGTGCCATTTACAGCAATCGCACAATGCTCTAATAAACCTTCGGCAAATTCCATCATCCAGTTGTAGTCTTTGTAGGCTACATATATTTCCATTGCAGTAAATTCAGGATTATGCGTTCTGTCCATTCCTTCATTACGGAAGTTTCTAGAGAACTCATAAACACCTTCAAATCCACCAACAATTAATCTTTTTAAGTATAACTCATTCGCAATACGCATGTAAAGCGGAATATCAAGTGAGTTATGGTGCGTAATAAATGGTCTTGCCGAAGCTCCACCAGGAATAGATTGTAAAACCGGAGTATCAACTTCAAGATATCCAGCGTCGTTAAAATAACCACGCATTGCAGTAAATAACTTTGTGCGCTTAATAAACGTTTCTTTTACTTGTGGATTTACAGTTAAATCTACATAACGCATTCTGTAGCGTAATTCAGCATCATTAAATGCGTCGTGAACATTTCCTTCTTCGTCAACTTTTGGTAAAGGCAACGGACGTAACGTTTTACTCAAGAAAGTAAAACCGCTCACACGAATACATTTTGCACCAACCTGAGTTGTAAACAATTCTCCTTCAATACCAATAAAATCACCTAAATCAGTTAATTTTTTGAATACTTGGTTGTATAAAGTTTTATCGTCACCTTCGCACAAAACATCACGGTTTACGTACAATTGAATACGCCCTTCACTGTCTTGTAATTCAGCAAAACAAGCTTTACCTTGATCACGAACACTCATCAAACGTCCTGCAACGATAACCTTCTTACCTTCTTCAAATGACTCCTTTATCTGCTTCGACGTATGATTTACAGGAAAAAGATTAGCCGGATAAGGATTGATTCCTAAGTTGCGTAAGTTCTGAAGTTTTTCTCTTCTAATGATTTCTTGTTCTGATAATGCCATTTTGTGCTCTGTTTTTTAAGTGTGCAAAGATAGTTTTTAAGTCGCAAAGTTGCAAAGTCATAAAGTCTAAAGTTTTAGAAAAGAGTAATGTTTTTTATTTGAAGCAGAAAATATGGTTTTTTGAGGCGTTTTGTCCCGCTATTCGCTAAATTCCCGATTAACAAAAACTACGACTAAAAAGTCTTGTTTTTCTAAATCGGGAGATACCGCTTCTATCGGGGCTAGAGGAGAAGTTTTGGTTTTCAAAAGGCGTTTTAGTTGGAATGCTCATCCAGGCAACGATTACAAATAAAAAATTTCTGTAAGAAATAAACTAAAAGAAAACTTAGTATCTTAGTCACTCAGAACCTTAGCTTCTAAAAAAAAATGAAATACTTATTCGCCTTTTTAATCTTGCTTTCTTTTTCAAGTTGTCAAATTACAGAAACCATCAATCTAAATTCAGACGGAAGCGGAACTATTGAATATTATAATCTTCGCGATGAAAATAGCTTCGCACAGTTAGGAAGACAAGATTTTAGATACGAGAAATTTAGAGACACAATTTTTACTTTTCAAGATTATATTGCCAAGTATCAAGAGACTTTTGTAAGATTCAATAAAGCAGACCAAGCTTTGTTTTTGGAACATGCGAACATCAAAATGCATATCAAAACCGATCCAATTCAGATGGAAAATTTTAATCGAGTATCGCTTGAATTTAAAAAAATAGACGCAATACCGGATATTTATGAAAGCCTTGGATTAGCGAATTCGTTAAAAGAAAATTATCCGATACACAGGAGAAGCTATCGAATAAAATACACTTTTGATGGCACAATTTTCAAAAGAGTTTTTACGATAACCGATCCAGAAAAATTTGAGAAAGACAAAAAAGAAATGGAAGAAAGGGAAAAAATATATTCGAAGTATAAAATAGTACAATCCTATACGCTGAAATATTTCTTTCCGAAAAAAATAAAATCAGTTTCAAATGAAAAAGCAATTATTGGTTCTGATAAAAAATCTTTAAGCTTGGAAGTTCAGCTTTCAGATTGTTTAAAAAATCCTGAAATAACAAATCTAGAAGTTATTTTAGAACCGAAAGACTTTCAATAATTCGAATCTTCTAAAAAACGAAATAGACTTCGTATCTTTGATAAAAAATTGTACAAAGATGAAATTATATAAATTACTTGGTTTCTTTTTCTTATTGGCGACACTAACAAGTTGCACTTTTACTGAAAACATTTACATCAATGATAACGGATCTGGAAAATTTTCTGTAGATATGGACGGTTCTTCTTTAATGCAAATGGCCGGTGACCAAATTGGAAGCCAAATGGGGGGTGATGCAAAAAAAGATATTGATACCACTTTTACTTTCAAACAATTGCTTGCAGAGAAAAAAGACAGTATCGCAAAACTTTCTCCAGAAACACAAAAAGAACTTAAAAAGCTGGAGAATTTTGTAGTTACAACAAAAATGAGTGCTGAGAAAAAACAGTTTTTAATGACTTTGGCAACTGATTTTAAGAGTGTAAACGAACTTCAAGATATCTTGCAAACTGCTAGCACTTTACAAAAACTTGAAGGCGGTGCAAATGCAAATCCGTTAGGAAATGGTTTTGGAGATAATAAAAGCAAACTAAGTTATACATATGACGGAAAGAAATTTACCAGAAAAGCTACAATCGATCAGCAAAAATTGACTGAAAAGCTTAACGATTCGTCTGCCGATATGTCAAAGATGATTTTTGCTTCGTCAAATTATATTGTGAAATATCATTTTCCGAAAAAAATCAAAAAAGTTTCAAATCCGAACGCTTTATTTAGCGACGACAGAAAATCAATTACAATTCAATACTCTTTCACGGATTATATGGAGAATCCGGACAAACTTAACTTTGATGTTGAGTTTGAAAAATAATTAAAATGAATACAAAAATTCAACTTCAGGATCTGGGAAACCGTGATTATAAATCGACTTGGGAATATCAGGAAGAGCTTTTCAAAGATATAGTCGATTTGAAAATCAAAAACAGAAGAGAAGAACTCGATTTGCCAACTCCAAATTATTTATTATTCGTCGAACATCCGCACGTTTATACTTTGGGAAAAAGTGGTGATCTTGAAAACTTATTATTGAACGAAAAACAGCTCGAAGCGAAAGGAGCAACTTTTTATAAAATCAATCGTGGCGGTGATATTACGTATCACGGACCAGGACAAATTGTAGGTTATCCAATTCTGGATTTAGAAAATTTCTTTACAGATATTCATAAATATTTGCGATTTTTAGAAGAGGCAATCATTTTGACGCTTGCAGAATATGGATTAGAATCGGGCAGAAGCGAAGGCGAAACAGGAGTATGGTTGGGTGTTGGAACTCCGTTTGCTCGTAAAATTTGTGCAATGGGCGTTCGTGCTTCGCGCTGGGTAACCATGCACGGTTTTGCTTTAAATGTAAATGTAGATTTGGGGTATTTTGATAATATAATTCCGTGTGGCATTCGAGGAAAAGGTGTTACTTCTTTAAACGTTGAACTTGGTGTGGAAAAAGTGGATGAGGACGAAGTAAAAGCAAAAATCATTAAACATTTGAGTGATTTGTTTGAAGCCGAATTTGTTTAAGAAAAGCATCTGAAAATAACATATTGGTTTAGAAAAAGGCTAAAGAGAACAATGTTTCAAAATTGTTTTCTTTAGCCTTTGGATTTTCAGTTTTTCTTTGTTTTCAAGAAATTATTCTGATTTTTTGTTTCTAAAATACTTTATATACGTCTCATAAAAGCTCCGACTTTCGACAGAAGTTTATTTTTTTAAGGAAATCTATCTGAAATTTATGAAAAAGGTTTCTCAAAAGTTAAGATTTTAAACGTATGACAAATTACTGCATTATGATGGTTTTGTTCTGTATTTGTGCTAAATTTGATTGTAATGTTATGAAACCCTAATTATCCTAATGTGAAAGCTTATGAGAAAACTTTACTTCCTTTTTTTCCTTTTTATGCTCAACGGTCTTTTTGCTCAAAAGAAAGATAAATTATATCCAATTACTGCTTATGAAAAAATTTGGCAAGAAAAAAATAGTGATGCCCGATTAAAACTAATCAAATCAATTTGGTTGGAAGACAGCACTTTTGAAGATCCTTCTGCTTCAATAAAAGGAACTGTGGCATTTAATAATGTAATCAACGAATTTTATAAAAAATTCCCAGATGCGGTTTTAACATCTGGTGCAAAAATCGTAAAAGATAATTATGTGACATGGGAATGGAAAATTGTCGATTCAAAAAATAAGTTAATAATGGCAGGACGAGATTTTGCTCGTTTGAATGGCAAAGGTCAAGTGAGCAAGATTATTGGTTTTTGGGATAAGGACGCAACTTTGTCTGAAGTAGATATTCTGAAAAATCTTGAAGCTGATAATTTTAAAGTTGTAGCTAAATATTATGAATGTCTTTTTAAAACAAGAGATTTTGATGCGATGGCAACTTTAATAGAAGATGGAGCTATTTATACTCAAGCGACGGGTTTGCCTTATGGAGGGACTTATGTAGGTTTTGCAGAATGGACTAAAATGTTTGCAAAGTCAGCTGAGTTTTTTGAATTACAAATAGAAAAGGAACCAACATATTTTAGTGACGCATCAAAGAATGAAGTGATTATTTATTTTACCATAAATTGTAAATCCAAAAAATCCGGCAAAACAATGTCGATGCCAATCTCAGAGCATTTTGATTTGAAGAATGGAAAAATTATGGCAATAAGACCTTTTTACTACGATACAAAACAATTTGCTGAATTTTTGAAGAGCAAAAAATAAAAAAAGCGACCTTAATATATAGGTCGCTTTTTTTATTCGAAAAAATCAAGAGTGAGTTGTTCTGGCAAAAGTCTGAAACTCATTCGATGATATTTTGTAGTTCCATATTTTTTAATTGCTTCTCGATGTTCCTTGGTTGGATATCCTTTATTTTTTTTCCAATTGTACATAGGAAATTCTTCGTGAATTTGATCCATATATTCATCACGATATGTTTTTGCCAAAACAGATGCTGCGGCGATGCTTAGAAATTTTGCATCACCTTTAACAATGCTTTGATTTGGAATCGATTTTAGTAATTCAATTTCGGCGGAGGAGAATTGCTTTCCAAAAGTATTTTTAAGGCCGAGTTTTGCATTTAAAGAACGATTTCCATCGACAATAATATATTCAGGAACATGTTTTAATTTTAGAATACATTCCTGCATTCCTTTCATAGATGCATTAAGGATGTTTATTTCATCAATTTCTTCCGGAAATAAATGCGTTACCGCGAAACATACCGCTTGTTCTTCTATGATAGGTTTTAAAAGCGCTCTTGTTTTTTCAGATAATTGTTTGCTGTCATTCAAAATAGTGTTTTCAAAATCTTCAGGCAAAATTATCGCAGCCGCTGTAACAGGGCCGGCAAGGCACCCACGACCAGCTTCATCGGTTCCAGTTTCTAAAATAAATCCAGAGAAGTTCTTTTTGAGCATTTTTAGGCTTTTTGTGAATAGCAAAGATTGCAAAAAAATCAGCAAATTGATAAAATGGCGACTAAATTTAAGTGTAAAGGTTTAATAGCGTTAATAAATTTTATGATTTACTAAGGTTTTTCGATGGCAATTTCCCATTTTTTTTACACTTTATCTTAATAATTTTGCTCGTTAAGTGACTTTTTTTGAGTTTTTTGAATAACTAAGATTAAAAAATCATTAGAAAATTAATGTTTTTGGTTATTCGCCTCTTGTTTTTATCAAAAGTTCAAAAAATCTTGTCAAATTAAAGAACTTAGTAAAAGAAATTGATGTTTTTTATGAGTTTGATTGTTTGATTTTTCTAAATGTTAAAATTTACTAAAATTTAACAATATGAAAGAACCCTATCTTGCTTTTTTTTGAGGGAAAAATAATACATAAACTCGAAAATAGTTACATTTTATTAGAATGTATTAAGCTTTTGTTAATAATGTTAAGGAAATTTAAATTGAAATAGTTTGTTATTTTAAGAAATAATTAAGATGTTTGTCGCATACTAATTCAAAATAAATTAAAATGAAATTAAAATTTAAATGGATTTTTACGCTCCTTGTAGCGTTATCTATGCAGTTTTCTTTCGCTCAAGAGAGAACTGTAACTGGAAAGGTATCTGATAAAACAGGTGTTATTCCAGGAGTAAATGTTCTTGTGAAAGGATCTAAGACAAATACTCAGACTGATTTTGATGGAAGTTATTCTATTAAAGCAAAGACTGGTGATGTTTTAGTTTTTTCATATGTTGGTATGAACAACAAACAAGTTACTGTAGGAACTTCAAATACAGTAAACGTTGAAATGGAGTCTGAAGCACAATTAATGAATGAGGTTGTCGTAGTTGGTTACGGCGTTCAGAAAAGAAAAGAGGTTACAGGTTCTATTTCTAAAATTGCGGGTAACGACATCGCTAACTTAGTAACTCCATCTTTTGAAGGAGTATTAGCTGGTAGAGCAACTGGAGTACAAGTTGTAACTAACAGTGGTATTGTGGGTGTTGCTCCAAAAATTAGAATTAGAGGTATTGCTTCTATTTCAAGTGGAAGTGATCCATTAATCGTAGTAGATGGTGTGCCAATTCTTTCTGGTGATATCGGAGGTGTTGCAAATACAAACGGTTTAGCAGATATTAACCCAGACGATATCGAGTCATTTGATATCTTGAAAGATGGTGCTGCAACGGCTATCTACGGATCTAGAGCTGCGAACGGAGTAATTTTGATTACTACAAAAAGCGGTAAAAAAGGAACTTTAAAAGTTAATTTCTCTTCAAATTTTGGTGTTGCAAGTGCAGCTAAAAAATATGATCTTTTACAGACTCCTGATTTCTTAACAATTGCAAACGAAAAAAGAACTAACAGAGGACAAGCTCCATGGGCTGTTGGAAGTACTTATAATACAGACTGGCAAAGTGCTGTTTTAAGAAACGCACCTCAAATTACTAACAACTTAGCATTTAGTGGTGGTTCTGATAAAACTAAATATTACTTATCTTTAGGTTATACTGATCAAGATGGTATCAACTTGTCAAATAGCATGCAGAGATATTCTGTAAGAGCTAATATTGATCAAGATATCAATAAATGGTTAAGCATTGGTACAAACTTAAGTGTTTCTAGAACTGAGTACAATGGTTTAAATACTAGTGCTAGTGGACTTTCTGGTAATATCTTCAATACAATCAGACAATTACCTAACGTGCCAATTTATGACGCTGCAAACCCAACAGGATATAACTTAACATTGCCGTTAAGCACAAATACAGTTGGTAGATGGGATAATACTGATCCAGTAGGAGATAACATTACAAATATTATTTATGTATTAGATCATAATAAATATTACTCAAAAGTTAACAGAACATTGTTAAGTATTTTTGCTAATGCAAAAATTACTTCTGATTTAACTTATAAATTACAAGTAAGTGCTGATAACTCTATTACTGGTGGATTACAATACTGGAATCCTATTCACGGTGACGGACGTTCTAGAAATGGTTACCTGTACAATGATAATACAGAATACTTAAGATGGAACTGGCAAAATATCTTGAACTACAAGCATACTTTTGGTGAAAATCATAACGTAGGAGCTACAGCTGTTGCTGAGTACCAAAAACAGAGATACCAAAATTTCTGGGGATCTGGAAGTGATATCATCAGTGATTTCTTCAACAAAAACTTAGTTACTAACTCATACGTTACTAAAGATTCAGGTGGATCTGTTACTGAAAATGGTATCATTTCTTACTTAGGACGTTTTACATATAACTATAAAGAAAAATACTTTATTCAAGGTTCTATCAGAAGAGACGGTATTTCTAAGTTAAGTGCAGATACAAGATGGACTAACTTCCCTGGAGTTTCTGCAGGTTGGACAGTTTCTAAAGAAGATTTCATGCAAGGAATCAGCAATACACTTTCTGATTTCAAACTTAGAGCATCTTACTCTAAAGTTGGAAATACTGAAATTGGAAACTACCCATACATGGATTTAACAACTGGTTCTCCTTATGCAACTGCAAATGGTATTGGATATTTCCAATTTGGAAACCCTCAATTACAATGGGAGTCTAGTGAGAAAATCGACTTTGGTGCTGATTTCGGATTATTCAATAATCGTTTGACTATTGGTTTCGATTACTACAGAAACAATATCGATAAATTAATCTTGGCTGTACCGGTTTCTCCATCATTAGGGGTTCCGTTTAACACCACAAACAAAAATATTGGTAAATTATATAACCAAGGTTTAGAGTTCGCTGTAGCTTACAAAGCTATCAACAACCAAAACTTCAAATGGGATGTATCTTCAAACTTGACTTTGTCTAAAAACGTAGTTACTGACGTATTTAATGGTCAAGATATCATTGGAGGATCTTCTACAGATACGAACATTGCACCAAACATCATTATTAGAGAAGGTGAATCAATGAACTCTTTATATGGTTTCAGATACTGGGGAGTTAACAAAGCAAATGGTAACCCAGTTTACTATAAAGCTGATGGTAGTTTAGTTCAAGGAAACATTCCAACATCTACTTACTATGTTTACGATCCAAGCAACCCAGCTGCATTAACAACTCCAGCTACTTTAAGTGCTGCTACTGATAAAGTAATTTTAGGTAATACATTACCAACATACTATGGATCTGTATCTTCTAGTATGAAATACAAAAATCTTGATTTCGGATTTATGTTCAGATTCAGTGGAGGAAACAAAATTTTCAACTCTACAAGAAGAGAGTTGATGAACCAAAACTTCAACAACAACGGAACAGAGATTTTAGGAAGATGGCAAAGTGTTGACAATCCTGGAGACGGATGGACTCCAAGATTATGGGCAAGTTCAAATACATTTACTAACCTTTCTGGAAACGCGAGTTCTCGTTTCGTAGAAAAAGGAGATTTCATTTCTTTAGATAACATTAGCTTAGGTTATACTTTACCTAGAATCTTGTTAGATAAAATTCAAGTAGAAAACTTCAGAATCTATGTTCAGGCTCAAAACATCTGGTTGATTTCTGATTACAAAGGTATTAACCCTGAAATGGAAACATCTGGAGTAGATATCAATGGAACTCCACGTTCTAAAGTTATATCAATGGGAATAAATGTTAGTTTATAATATGAAAAATATGAAAAATATAATAAAATCAATTTTACTTTCTGCAGTAGTACTTGGGATGAGCTCATGTACTGAAGAAAAGATCTTAGACCTTGTACCTATAAATAACGTTCCGACTGACCTAGCTTTTACAACTCCAACATATATTGAAACTTATATGGCTGGTGTTTACAATGCTGCAGCGATTGGTACTTACAACAGTGGTACTTCAAATGGTGGTAGAGGTTACGTATGGGGAGCTGCTTTTGTTGAGCAAGGTGAATGTATGGGAGAAGATGCAGTAAACAATGCTACTTTCTACCAATTGACATATACTCAAACTTACGATCCAACATCTGCAAACAACGTTTACTACTGGGTTGACGGTTACAGATTAATCAACAGATGTAACTTAATGATCGAAGGGGTTAATGATGCAGTTGCAAAAGGTGTAATTACTAAAGCTGTAGGTGATGACTATATTGGTCAATCTAAATTCTTAAGAGCGATTACACATTTTGAATTATTGAATTATTTCGCAAGACCTTACAACCACACTGCAGGAGCTACACACTTAGGTATTCCTTACAGAGAAGTTGGTATAAATACTCAAGCAGAAATTGATTCTGAAAATGCAAAACCAAGAAATACTGTAGCAGAATGTTATGCTAAAGTACTTGCTGATTTAGATGATGCTGAAAAATTAATCACTACTGCAACTACTTCTAGAGCATCTAAAAATGCTGCGATTGCTTTCAAAACGAGAGTTTATCTTCAAAAAAGAGACTGGGCAAATGTAGTTGCTGAAGGAACTAAATTAAATGGTAAATACACGTTGACTGCTAAGCCAGGTGACCCATTCGTACCAGCTAGTAACTTAACAAACTCAGAGTCTATTTTCTCTATTGCTCACTCAGCTACTTCTAACCCTCAAGTTAATGCTGCATTAGCAAGTATCTTGAACAGTAGAGCTTTAGTTAATATTAGCCCTATTATCTGGAGAGAGCCAAAATGGTTAGTTGATGATAAAAGAAGAGAAGAAGGTGTGATGATCAAAACTGTTGCTGGTAGAAAATACACTAACAAATATTCTGATATCGTTAACTTGACAGATGCTGCTCCAGTTATTAGATACGCAGAGGTTTTATTGAACATGGCAGAAGCGCAAGCTCGTTTAAATACTGCTTCAAGTTTAACTGCATCTTTGGCATTATTGAACCAAGTAAGAAACAGATCATTAGCTAATCCTGCAACTCAAGCTTATACTGCTGCTACTTTAAATACGCCGCAAACTTTAGTTCCTGCGATTCTTATTGAAAGAAGAATCGAGTTCTTAATGGAAGGACGTAGATGGTCTGATATCCACAGATTACAAAATGATGATATTGCTCCAATCAACGGTATTCCTGCAAAACTTGCTAATGCTGCTCCGGCTGCTGCATTATACACTTTAGGAACTGCTTATCCAGGTCCTTACGGTGTGCCAGCTTTGCCTTATTCTGATTACAAGTTTATTTGGCCAATACCACAAATTGAAATGAATACAAACCCAGGTTTAGGACAAAACCCTAACTGGTAAGAAAATAAATATTTTGATTTTTTTAAAACCCTCAATCATTTTGATTGGGGGTTTTTCTATTTTGAATATATTGTGATAAAAATTCCGCAATCATACTGATTTGTTTTTTTATACGTTTTTATCTTTTACCTTTGCTTGACTAATTTTGTCGAATATAATTTCATATAAAGCTATCAAATGAGAATACTCTTTTTTCTATACCTAATAATAATGCCTGCCTTATTGTTTTCTCAAGAAAAAAACACTCCTAAAAGTAATTTGGATATGAACACTAAATATTCAAGTATCACGGATACTGTGAAAAAGAAAAAATCATTAGTGGCTAAAATCGAGCAATACCAGATTATTACTTTAGAACATGACACAACTTATGCTGATACGTCTTTGACATTAAAAAGTGCTTACAGGCAAAATTACCTTCGTAAAGATTATTTTGGACTTTTGGAGTTCTCAAATATCGGGCAGCCGTTTAATACCTTGCAATATAGTTTGAATAGTTTTTCTCCTTATCCAGAAATTGGTTTTACGGGCAAACATTTTGATTATATGCAACCATCGGATATTAAATATTACTCGGCGGCAACTCCTTTTACAGAACTGTTTTTTAATACAACTATTAATAAAGGACAAAATGTAGATTCATTTATTACATTGAATACTTCAAAAAATTTGAATTTTTCAATTGCATATAGAGGCTTGCGTTCAGAAGGGAATTATATAAATCAACTGACCAGTGTTGGTAACTTTAGATTTACAACAAGTTATGCAACCACTAATAAAAGATATATTTTAAATGCGCATGCGACCTATCAAGATGTGACAAACGAAGAGAATGGCGGAATTACAAGACCAGAGGATTTCGAAAGCGATAATCCAGATTATAAAAACCGTCAACGATTGCAAGTTTATTTAACAGATGCTCAAACATTATTAAAAGGCCATCGTTTCTTTTTTGACCACGCGTTTAGAATTAACCCAAAAGATGCCGATAATAATTTATATGTAACGCATCAATTTAATTACGAGTATAAAATTTTCGAATACAAACAGCCAACAGTTCTGTCTTCTGTAGGTAATGTGACAAATGTGCAACGTTTTGGAGAATCATATGTGACTAGTAATATAAATGACAAAACTCGTTTTGAAAAATTATATAACAAAGCTGGACTTGCATATGAAAATACACTTTTAGGGAAGTTCTATTTCTTTATTGACGATTATAGATCAAATTATGAGTATAATAGAATTATCGTAAAAGAAGATGGACATATTATTCCAAACAATTTGTTTTTGCAGATTAATAATGTTGGTGGTCAATATGAATATCAAAAAAATAAATGGAATGGACGTTTCTTGTACACAAGATCAATCACAAACCAGTCACTTTCTGATTTAGATGCAAAATTGCGATACAATTTAAACAAAGATTTTCAGTTTGATTTTAGATATCGCAATATCAATAAATTGCCAAATAACAACTATAATTTGTACCAAAGTAGTTATATAGAGTATAATTGGTCAAATGATTTTAAAAACGAAAAAATCAATCAGCTTGGAGCAAATGTTTATACTCCTTGGTTGAATGCAGAAGTTCAATATTCGGTTTTAAAAGATCATTTATATTTTGCTGATGTTTCGACACCAGAACAAGCTTTGGTCCATACTCAAATTATAAACCCAGCTCAGTACGGAAACGTTATTAATTATTTTTCTATAAAAGCCAACAAAGAATTTAAGTTTGGAAGATTCGGTTTTGACAATACGCTTTTATATCAAAAAGTAGATCAATCTGAATTGATTGTGAATGTGCCAGATTTTGTGACCAGAAATACGTTGTATTATTCAAGTTACTTTTTCAAAAAAGCCTTGTTCATGCAAACTGGGCTTGTTTTTAACTATTTTACGAAATATTACGGAAATGATTACAATCCGGTAATTGGAGAATTTTTTGTTCAAAACACCAAGGAAATTGGTAATTATGCAAGATTCGACTTTTTCGTAAATGCGAGAATTCGTCAAACTCGTTTTTATTTAAAAGCAGAACATTTTAATTCTGCATTTTCTAAAAACGATTACTATTCGGCGCCTAATAATCCATATCGTGATTTCCTTATCCGATTTGGCTTGGTTTGGAACTGGTTCGAATAAAATTAAGACGTGATTTATTTTTTTAAACCAAATATTAAATTACAATAAAATGGACTTTTCAAATAATATTTTAGAAACAATAGGCAACACACCGCTTGTAAAGCTCAACAAAATTGTTGCTGAAATTGATGCGTTGGTATTGGCAAAAGTCGAAACTTTTAATCCAGGTAATTCTGTAAAAGACAGAATGGCTGTTAAAATGATTGAAGATGCTGAGGCTGATGGCAGATTGAAACCTGGAGGAACTATTATTGAAGGAACCTCTGGAAATACTGGAATGGGATTGGCGCTTGTTGCCATCGTTAAAGGATATAAATTGATTTGTGTTATCTCTGATAAGCAATCAAAAGAAAAAATGGATATACTCCGCGCTGTTGGAGCAAAAGTTGTAGTTTGTCCTACAGATGTTGAACCAACAGATCCACGTTCTTATTATTCGGTTTCAAAACGTTTAGCTGAAGAAACGCCAAATTCTTGGTATGTGAATCAGTATGATAATATGTCAAATTCGTTGGCGCATTATGAACAAACTGGACCAGAAATCTGGAAACAGACTGATGGGAAAATTACTCATTTCGTGGTTGGTGTTGGAACTGGAGGAACTATTTCAGGCGTTGGAAAGTACTTAAAAGAGAAAAACCCAAACATCAAAATTTGGGGAATTGATACTTATGGTTCTGTTTTCAAAAAATATCACGAAACTGGTATTTTTGATGAAAACGAAATCTATTCGTATATCACAGAAGGTATCGGGGAAGATATTTTGCCTAAAAATGTTGATTTTTCTTTAATTGATGGTTTTACCAAAGTTACAGACAAAGATGCTGCAGTTTATACCAGAAAAATTGCACTTGAAGAAGGGATTTTTGTTGGAAATTCTGCTGGAGCGTGTATCAAAGGGTTGCTTCAATTGAAAGAGCATTTTAAGCCAGATGATGTTGTTGTGGTTTTATTTCACGATTCTGGAAGCCGTTATGTCGGAAAAATGTTTAATGATGATTGGATGCGTGAACGCGGATTCTTGGAAGAAAACGTAACGAAAGCTGAAGATGTCATCAAAGATCATATTGACAAAGAATTGATTGTAGTGCGCACAGAAGAATTAGTTTCGCATGCAATCGAGCGTATGCGTAAATATAAAATTTCGCAAATTCCGGTTGTTGATATCAATGGATTTGTTGGTTCTGTTGACGAGACCGACTTATTCAGAAGTTATGTTGCCGATAAAAACGTTGCCGAAAAACCAATCAAAGAAGTGATGGGAAAACCATTTCCGATTGTAAAATTAGGAACTCCAATCGAAGAAGTGTCTAGGCTTTTCACAAAAGAAAATGATGCAGTTTTGGTTGATTTAGGTAATGGACATCATCATATTATCACGAAATATGATATTATAGGTTCAATAAAATAAGATAGATTAAATAAAGCTTATCCATAAATCTGATTGTTTTTAATAATTAGATTTATGGATTTGTTTTTTAAAAAGATATACAATGAATTTTACCGCAATAGATTTTGAAACTGCGACAGGATTTCATCCGTGTTCTGTTGGAATTGTTACAGTACAGAACGGCGTAATTGTCGATGAATTTGTTACTTTGATAAAACCACCAAATAATATATACAATCCGTTTACGATTCAAGTGCATGGAATTTATCCAAGAGATACAGTTAATGCAAAATCATTTAAACAAGTTTATCCAGAAATCGAAAAGAGATTAAAAAATAGAGTTGTAGTGGCTCATAATGAAAGTTTCGACCGAAATGTGCTTGTGAAATCAATGTTGGCAAATGGCTTGAATTATGAGGATTTAAATATTGCCTCAAAATGGGAATGTACCGTCAAAATTTACAAAGCTAAAGGCATAAAGCCTACAAAATTAAGTGATTGCTGTCGCGAAATGAATATTAAATTGAATCACCACGAAGCATTGTCGGATGCGCGAGCATGTGCAAAGTTATATATGTTGCGATAAAAAAATAGCAATTTGTAAGAATAATATTAATTTTTAATTATTTTTAGGTTTTGTAATTTTTTATAAAGATCTAAAAATGAAAGAAGATTTTCTTCATTATCTCTGGCGATTCAAAAAATTTGACACATTGAATCTGAAAACGGTCCAGAACGACGAACTTGTTATTTTTAAGACAGGTGATTATTTAGGACTTTCTGGCCCCGATTTTTTCAATGCACAAATTAAAATTGGAGAGCAAAAATGGGCGGGCAATATTGAAATCCATTTAAAATCTTCTGATTGGTATTTGCATTATCATGAAAAGGATACAGCTTATGAGAATGTAATTTTGCATGTTGTTTGGGAACATGATACTGAAGTTTTCAGGAAAAACAATTCTGAAATTCCTGTTTTGGTATTAAAAGATTATGTTTCTAAAGAAATTATAGAAAATTATAACGCACTTGTTTCGGTTAAATCATGGATTTTTTGTGAAAGACAGCTAAAGGAAATCGACAAATTTGTTTTGAAAAATTGGCAGGAGCGACTTTTTTTCGAAAGATTAGAACGCAAATCACTGTTTGTTTTTCAATTATTAGAGGAAACAAATCAAGATTGGGAAGCAGTTTTGTTTTGTATGCTGGCTAAGAATTTTGGACTGAATACAAATGGAAATTCTTTTTTTCAGATGTCAAAGTCAATTCCTTTTTCTGTCTTTAGAAGAGAAATTTTCGAAATGGAAAATCTCGAAGCATTGCTTTTTGGAATCTGTGGTTTGCTTGATGCAGAAAAAGAAGATGTTTATTTTAAGGATTTAAAATTCAGGTATTTTTTTCTGCTTCATAAATATAATTTGGAAAAAACTTATGTTGATCCAGTGCAGTTTTTCAAGCATAGGCCGGATAATTTTCCTACTATCAGACTTTCCCAATTAGCAAGTCTTTATTACAATTGTCATAATTTATTTTCCAAAATAATTGAATTGAAGTCAGCAGAAAGTGTCTACAATTTGCTGGATGTTTCGGTAAGTTTGTATTGGGAGAATCATTATCAGTTTGATAAAGAAAGTCCAAAAAAGGCAAAAAAACTGTCAAAATCATTTATCGATTTATTGATCATAAATACAATAATTCCAATTCAGTTTGCTTATTCAAATATAATGGGCGGGACAATTGCTGAAGACTTAATTGACTTTATGAATGATGTTTCTGCAGAGAAAAATTCGATAATAGAAAAGTTTGAATCTTTTGGAATAAAATCAAAAAATGCCTTTGAAAGCCAAACTTTAATCGAACTCAAAAATGAATACTGCAATCATAATGCTTGTTTGAAATGCGCGCTAGGAATGGAGTTGCTTAAAAATAATTAACGAATTAGAAAATTTGATAATTAGATAATTCCTATTTTTGTAAATCTAAAATCTAAAAAAGAAATGTCAGCAATTTTAAAACTTAAGTTTTTCTTTGAAAAATATGGATTCCATGTTTCGTCAAGACTAGCAGATAAACTCGGAATGCGTGTAACGAATGTGCGTTTGTTTTTTATCTACATATCTTTTGTTACTGCTGGTTTAGGATTTGGAGTTTATTTGACTCTCGCTTTTTGGATTAGATTGAAAGATTTAATTCGCTCAAAAAGAACATCGGTATTTGATTTATAAAAAAAAAGCTCCAAATTTAAATTTGGAGCTTTTTTTTTAACTAGAATTGAAAATTATTCAACATCTGCATCAGTATTGTTAAGTTTTGATCTTCTTTTGCTATATCCAAAATAAACCAAAATACCAATTACTAACCATCCAAGAGACAATAATTGAGCATCAATACTCAAATTGATAATTAAATAAGTATTAATTGCGATTCCTAAAACAGCAATAACTGGTAAAGCAGGAACTTTAAAAGTTCTGTTTAATCCTGGTTGTTTCACTCTTAAAATCCAAACAGCGATACAAACCATTGTAAAAGCAAACAAAGTACCAAAACTTGTCATATCTGCTAATTTATTGATTGGAGTAAAAGCTGCAACAGTTGCAATGATACCTCCTAAGATCATTAAGTTTGTTTTTGGAGTTCCAGAAATTGGGTTAACTCTTGAGAAAACTTGAGGGATTAAACCATCTTTAGACATTCCTAAGAAAATTCTAGATTGTCCCATAATCATTACCATCAATACTGAAACTAAACCGATAGTAGCAGCAACAGTGATTATAAATCCAGCCCAACCTTGTCCAGCAATATCAAATGCATAAGCAACAGGAGCTTTAATAGCTTCAGGATATTTTCCTAGTGGATTGAAATCTTGGTAGTTCATCATTCCTGTTAATACTAAAGAAACAAGAATGTATAAAGTCGTACAAATTAATAAAGAGGCAATGATTGCAAAAGGAACGTCTTTTTTAGGATTGATTGCTTCTCCAGCTTGAGTGGAAACAGCATCAAAACCAACATAAGCAAAGAAAATTGCAGCAGCTCCAGAAACAATTCCTCCAATTCCGTAAGCATTGTGAGTAGTTTCTTTTTCAATAATTTGAGTAGCTTCTGGAATAAAAGGGCTCCAGTTTGCAGTATTTATAAAGAAAAGTCCAGCTACGATTACGAAAATTACAGCAGATACTTTAAGGATAACGATAGCATTATTTGCTTTTGCAGCACTTTTTGTTCCTTTAATTAATAACGAAATAACTAAAATAACGATACAAAAAGCAGGAAGATTCATTGAGAAGCCTTCTCCTGTATAACTCGCAGGATCTGTTGTAAGCCACTCTGGGAGTTTGATGTGAAACATTTTAAGCAATTTGTTAAAGTATCCCGACCAGGAAACGGCGACTGTCATGGATCCCATTGCATATTCGAGAATTAATCCCCACCCAATTATCCAGGCAAAAATTTCTCCAATCGTTCCATATGCATAGGCATAAGCAGAACCTTCAACTGGCAAAATTGATGCAAACTCAGAATAACAAAGAGCAGCAAAAACACAGGCAATACCTGCAATAATGAAGGAAATAGCTAATGCTGGCCCTGCATGATAGTAAGCTCCTGTACCGGTAAGAACAAAAATTCCACCACCAATGATAGCACCAACTCCGATGGCAGTAAGGCTCCATTTTCCAAGAACTCTTTTTAAATCACTTTTTTTCATATCGGCTTCAAAAGCAGATATAGGTTTAACTCTCCAAATTGACATATAATTATATTGGTTTATTGTTATTAAGCTCCAAATGTATTGTTTTTTGTAAAAAATAAAAACAATTATAGAGTTTTAAGTTGTAAAATGTTTAAAATATTCATAAAAGTCACAAGAAACAAGGTTTTCAGCTTTGAATTTGTCAATCTATTTAGGTTAAAATTTTTGATTGCATAATTTTAGGTTAAAAATAAATTTAGTAAAATTCTTGTTAATTTTATATTTTTGAGCTCTTTAAAATGTAAGAGTGCAGTCAAATGAAAAATTATAAACAATTGTTGTCCTATTTTAAATTCTCAAATCAACAGCGAACTGGCATTGTGGCGCTTTTCATAATTATAATTGTATTAGAGGTTTTGTATTTCTGTTTAGATTTCAATTCGACTGAAAAAGCTTTTCCTGAAAAAGAGCAATGGATGGCGCTTCAGTCAGAGATTGATTCTTTTAAAATGATGAAATATGAAAAAAAGCCGATGCAATATTCTTTTAATCCAAACTTTATTTCAGATTATAAGGGGTATAAGCTTGGAATGTCTGTTCAGGAAATTGATCGCTTATTGGCGTTTCGAAAAGAAAATAAATATGTGAATTCGGCAGAGGAATTTCAGGCAGTAACCAAAATATCCGATTCTTTATTGAGGGCGATTTCTCCTTTGTTTAAATTTCCAGATTGGTCTCGGAATAAAACAAATTTTAAGACCGATAAAAAAGAATATGCATCGGAAACGGATTTCAAAAAGGAAAACAAAAAGGAAAAGCTAGTTATTTTGGATATTAACCAAGCTACACAAGAAGATTTGATCAAGGTTTATGGCATTGGCGAAGCATTATCTTCAAGGATCTTAAAGCAAAAAGAAATCTTAGGTTGTTTTGTCTCAATGGAGCAGATGGGTGAGATTTGGGGATTGTCTCCAGAGGTAATTGTAGAGCTGAATTCTCACTTTAGAGTTGTAATTCCGAAAGATTTGAAAAAAATTGCAATAAATGATGCGTCATTAAAAGATTTATCGCAGTTTCCCTATTTCAAATATGCATTGGCAAAACAAATTATAACTTATCGAAGCATGAACGGAAATTTTGATAATATTGAGGATTTGGCAAAAATTAAAGGTTTTCCTGTTGAAAAAGCAAAAATAATTAGTTTATATTTGGAGTTCTAAAAAAACAGCCAACAATGAATTTTGATTACAGCGAAACACAGTCAATGATTGCGCAATCCATAAAAGAGTTTGCGGACAAAAACATTAGACCTAATATTATGGAATGGGACGAAGCGCAAATTTTTCCTATTCCGCTTTTCAAAAAATTAGGAGAAATGGGATTTATGGGCGTTTTGGTGCCAGAAGAATACGGTGGTTCCGGATTAGGATACCATGAATATATTACTGTTATCGAAGAGATTTCAAAAGTTGATCCTTCAATAGGTTTGTCTGTTGCTGCACACAATTCATTATGTACAAATCATATTTTGACTTTTGGAAATGAAGAACAAAAGAAAAAGTGGCTTCCGAAATTGGCAACTGCAGAATTTATTGGTGCTTGGGGATTGACAGAGCATAATACAGGTTCTGATGCGGGAGGTATGAATACCACAGCAGTAAAAGATGGCGATTTTTGGATTGTCAACGGAGCTAAAAATTTTATCACCCACGCTATTTCAGGTGATGTTGCTGTAGTTGTAGTTCGCACAGGAGAAAAAGGTGATTCAAAAGGTATGACGGCATTTGTTTTTGAAAAAGGAATGCCAGGATTTTCATCAGGAAAAAAAGAAAATAAACTTGGAATGCGTGCCAGTGAAACAGCAGAATTGGTTTTTGATAATTGCCGTGTTCCAGATGCAAATAGGCTAGGTGAAGTTGGAGAAGGTTTTGTTCAGGCGATGAAAATACTTGATGGTGGCCGAATTTCAATTGGCGCCTTGTCATTAGGAATTGCAAAAGGGGCTTACAATGCCGCTTTGAAATATTCAAAAGAAAGATATCAGTTTGGTCAGCCAATTAGTAATTTTCAAGGGATATCTTTTAAATTAGCCGATATGGCTACAGAAATCGAGGCTTCGGAATTGCTTTTGCATAAAGCTGCTTATTTAAAACAGCAGCATAAACCAGTCACTACATCAGGAGCCATGGCTAAAATGTATGCTTCAGAGGCTTGTGTGAAAATCGCAAATGATGCCGTTCAGATTCATGGAGGGTACGGCTATACCAAAGATTTCCCGGTGGAGAAATTCTATAGAGATTCTAAACTTTGTACTATAGGTGAAGGAACAACTGAAATTCAAAAACTGGTTATCTCGAGAAATTTGCTGAAAGAATAAAGAATAAAGAATAAAGAATAAAGAATAAAGAATATTAATCTATTATCTTGCTTCTTTGTTCTTTATTCTTTTCAAAAAAAAATAATTCACAATTTATACTTCATAATTCATAATTTATTTTTACATTTGCAGCCTTAACGAGAGGAGGTGTCTATATTATGTTAATTATACCAATTAAAGACGGAGAAAATATCGATAGAGCATTAAAGCGCTATAAAAGAAAATTTGATAAAACAGGAACTGTTCGTCAATTAAGAGCACGTACTGCTTTTATTAAGCCTTCTGTTATCAAAAGAGCTCAAATTCAAAAAGCTGCTTACATCCAAGGCTTGAAAGATAGTTTAGAGAGTTAGTATTTAGCTTTTGCAAAAATAATTACCGTTAGTTGTCAAAAAATAATGACACTAACGGTTTTTTTATGCTTAATTTTGAAATAGGTCTAAAGTGATTGTTAGGAGATAAAATGAATCAGATGAAATCAAATAAGGAGGCTTTTCGTGATTACCTTGAGTTGGAGAAAAAGTATTCAATGCATACGGTTAATGCGTATTTGAATGACATTTTGTTTTTTGAGGAGTTCAATAAAAGTCATTTTGAGCAGGACAACGTTGAAAATGTGAGTTACAGCCAAATTAGAAGCTGGATTGTTTCTTTGGTTGATGGCGGAATTTCAAATGTTTCTGTGAATAGGAAGATGGCTTCTTTAAAGGCGTTTTATAAATTTCTTTTGAAAGCAAAGCAAATTGATGTGAATCCGATGCTAAAGCATAAGGCTTTGAAAACTCCAAAAAACATCCAAATTCCTTTTTCGGAAAAAGAGCTGGGGGATTTGATGCAGGGAATTGATTCTCCTGTTGGTTTTGAGGAAGTCAGAGATAAATTGATTGTCGATTTGTTTTATACGACAGGAATGCGTAGAGCGGAGCTGATAAACTTGATGCTTTATAATGTGGATTTGTCTTCGAAAATAATTAAGGTTTTGGGCAAGCGAAATAAGGAACGTCTTATTCCGATTTTGCCTATTGTTGTCGATGAGCTAAAGGTGTATTTAGGCGAACGTTCTTTGGTGGAAAACATTCAGGATGAAGATTATTTTTTTATTTCAAAAAAAGGATTAAAATTGAGTGAATCTTTTGTGTATCGATTAATAAATTCTTACTTTAGTAGGGTCTCTGAAAAGGTGAAAAAAAGTCCGCATGTGCTTCGGCATACTTTTGCAACTCACTTGTTAAATAATGGGGCAGATTTGAATTCAGTTAAGGAATTATTAGGGCATTCGAGTTTGGCGTCGACACAAGTATATACTCATAATAGTTTGGCGGAGCTCAAAAAGACATATAATGATGCGCATCCTCGAAACAAATAATGATTTCTGAAATGTTTAACCCTAAAATTAGTATTATGAAGGTAGATGTTCATGCAGTTAACTTTACTGTTGACAGAAAATTGGTGGATTTTATTCAAGAAAGAATGGATAAGTTAGAAAAATACTACGATCGAATAGTGTCGTCAGACGTTTTTTTAAAAGTGGAAAGAACAAGTGATAAGGAGAATAAAGCGGTGGAGATAAAGATCAATGTTCCTGGAGATGATTTTTTGGTAAAAAAGCAATGTAAAACATTTGAAGAAGCGGTAGAGCTTTCAGCAGAATCATTAGAACGTTTGCTAGTAAAAAGGAAAGAAAAAATAAGAGCGCACATATAATTGAAATTTTTTTTCAAAAAATGTTTTGATTAAAAGATAAAATAGCTACATTTGCAGTCCGTTAGAAATAGCGGACTTTTTTAATGCATTCGCCGATGTAGCTCAGCTGGCTAGAGCAGCTGATTTGTAATCAGCAGGTCGTGGGTTCGAGTCCCTCTATCGGCTCGAAAAATTTCAAATGCGATTTGAAATTAGTTCTTTAAAAGAATGGAATTTTAAAATTAGGGGAGATACTCAAGCGGCCAACGAGGGCAGACTGTAAATCTGCTGTGTGAACTTCGCAGGTTCGAATCCTGCTCTCCCCACAAAATGCAAACTCTGCCGGTGTAGCTCAGGGGTAGAGTGCTTCCTTGGTAAGGAAGAGGTCTCGGGTTCAAATCCCGACATTGGCTCAAGTAAGTAGGAAATTGAAAATTAATATATAACTAAGATTAAAAATTAAGTAAAATGGCAAAGGAGAATTTTAATCGTTCCAAACCGCACTTAAACATAGGTACAATTGGACACGTAGATCACGGAAAAACTACATTAACTGCTGCAATTACAAAAGTATTGTCAGATGCTGGTTACTGTCAAGCAAAATCGTTTGATCAAATCGATAACGCTCCAGAGGAGAAAGAAAGAGGTATTACTATTAATACATCACACGTAGAGTATGAAACAGCTAACCGTCACTACGCTCACGTTGACTGTCCAGGTCACGCGGATTACGTAAAGAACATGGTTACTGGTGCTGCTCAAATGGACGGAGCTATCTTAGTAGTTGCTGCTACAGATGGTCCAATGCCACAAACTCGTGAGCACATCCTTTTAGGTCGTCAGGTTGGTATTCCAAGAATCGTTGTTTTCATGAACAAAGTGGATATGGTTGATGATGCTGAGTTGTTAGAGCTTGTTGAAATGGAAATTAGAGATTTATTATCTTTCTACGAATATGATGGAGATAATGGTCCTGTAGTTCAAGGTTCTGCATTAGGAGGATTAAACAATGATCCAAACTGGGTACCTAAAATTATCGAATTAATGGAAGCTGTAGACAACTGGATCGAAGAGCCAGTACGTGACGTAGCTAAACCATTCTTGATGCCAGTTGAGGACGTATTTACAATTACAGGTCGTGGAACTGTTGCTACAGGTCGTATCGAAACTGGAGTTGCTAACACTGGAGATCCTGTTGAAATCATTGGTATGGGAGCTGAAAAATTAACTTCTACTATTACAGGAGTTGAGATGTTCCGTAAAATCCTTGATAGAGGTGAGGCTGGAGATAACGTAGGTTTATTGTTAAGAGGTATTGATAAAGCTGATATCAAAAGAGGTATGGTTATTATTAAGCCAGGTTCAGTAAAACCACACGCTAAATTCAAAGCTGAGGTTTATATCTTGAAAAAAGAAGAAGGTGGACGTCACACTCCATTCCACAATAACTACCGTCCACAGTTCTACGTACGTACAACTGACGTAACAGGAGTTATTTCTTTACCAGCAGGTGTAGAGATGGTAATGCCAGGTGATAACTTAACTATCGAGGTTGCTTTATTAAGCCCAATCGCTATGAACGTAGGTTTACGTTTCGCTATCCGTGAAGGTGGTAGAACAGTTGGTGCTGGTCAGGTTACTGAAATCGTAGAGTAATTCTATTAAAATAAATAAAAAGCCAGTGATTATTTTTTAATCACTGGCTTTAATTACGGGCGTAGTTCAAGGGTAGAATAGCGGTCTCCAAAACCGTTGATGGGGGTTCGAATCCCTCCGCCCGTGCAATAAAAAATATATCAAATGACAAAAGTTACTAATTATTTATCAGAGGCTTTCGAGGAGTTAAAGTCAAATGTTACTTGGCCAGCTTGGGCTGAGGTTCAAAAATTGACAATTGTTGTGGCTGTATTTTCGATTCTATTTGCTTTGGCAACATGGGGAGTGGACGAATTTTTTGCAAAAGCTTTAGCTGGATTTTTTAACTGGTTAAAAGGATAATTTTTTTGTGATGGCAGATAATAATGTGAAAAAATGGTACGTAGTTAGAGCGGTTAGTGGTCAAGAGAATAAAGTGAAAGCTTATATCGAGACTGAGATTGCGAGATTAGGTATGGAGGATTATGTTTCTCAGGTTTTAGTTCCTACTGAAAAAGTAGTTACTGTAAAAGATGGGAAAAAATCATCTAAGGATAAAGTGTATTTTCCTGGATATGTTATGATCGAAGCTAATTTAGTTGGTGAGATACCTCATATTATTAAGTCTATTACAAGTGTAATTGGTTTTTTAGGTGAAATTAAAGGTGGGGAACCGGTTCCTTTGAGATTATCTGAAGTAAATCGTATGTTAGGAAAAGTGGATGAGTTGGCTGTAAATACAGATACTCGTTCAATTCCATTCAGCTTAGGTGAAACTGTAAAAGTGATCGATGGTCCTTTCAATGGTTTTAACGGAACGGTTGAAAAAATAAATGAAGAAAAGCGTAAGCTTGAAGTAATGGTTAAGATTTTCGGAAGAAAAACACCATTAGAGTTAAGTTTTATGCAAGTTGAAAAAGTATAATTTTTTGTTACACTATAATAAACCATTGTAATCGCTTCCATTGATTACAGTGTTAAATTTTTTAAAAATGGCTAAAGAAATTAGTAAGGTAGTTAAACTACAAGTTAAGGGAGGTGCTGCGAATCCGTCGCCACCGGTTGGACCTGCTTTAGGAGCTGCTGGGGTAAACATCATGGAGTTTTGTAAGCAATTTAATGCTAGAACTCAAGATAAACCTGGCAAAATTTGTCCAGTGCAAATCACTGTGTACAAAGACAAATCATTTGATTTTGTTGTTAAGACTCCTCCAGCGGCGGTTCAGTTAATGGAAGCTGCAAAGCTAAAATCTGGTTCTGGTGAGCCTAATCGTAAAAAAGTAGCTAGCGTTACTTGGGAACAAATTAGAACTATTGCTGAAGACAAAATGCCAGACTTAAATGCTTTTACAATTGAAAAAGCGATGAGTATGGTTGCAGGAACAGCTAGATCTATGGGTATAACTGTATCAGGAGATGCTCCTTTTTAATTAAGAAAAAGACATGGCAAAATTAACAAAAAAGCAAAAAGAGGCTGCTTCAAAAATTGAAAAGAACAAATTATACTCTCTTAAGGATGCTGCTGCATTATTAAAAGTTGTTGCTTCTGCAAAATTTGATGAGTCTGTTGATATCGCAGTTCGTTTAGGTGTAGATCCTAGAAAAGCGAATCAAATGGTGAGAGGTGTAGTTACTTTACCTCATGGAACAGGAAAAGACGTTAAAGTATTAGCGTTGGTTACTCCAGATAAAGAAGCGGAAGCTAGAGAAGCTGGTGCAGATCACGTTGGTCTTGATGATTACTTGCAAAAAATTAAAGATGGTTGGACTGATGTTGATGTTATCATCACTATGCCAGCTGTTATGGGTAAATTAGGTCCATTAGGTCGTATTTTAGGACCTAGAGGTTTAATGCCAAACCCTAAAACAGGTACAGTAACTATGGATGTTGCTAAAGCTGTTCAAGAAGTTAAAGCTGGTAAAATTGACTTTAAAGTTGATAAAACTGGTATCGTTCACGCTGGTATTGGTAAAGTTTCTTTCGGAGCTGAGCAAATCGTTGAGAACGCACACGAAATTATTCAAACATTAATAAAACTTAAGCCAACTGCTGCTAAAGGTACATACATCAAAGGTATTCACCTTACAAGCACAATGAGTCCTGCTATCGCATTAGACCCAAAAGCAGTATAATTGGTAGTTAAAAATTTTTAGTATGACTAGAGAAGAAAAATCAATCGCGATTGAAAATTTAACTGCGCAGTTAGCTGGTACAAATATCATTTATATTTCTGATATTTCTGGTTTAAACGCAGAGACAACTTCAAACTTGCGTAGAGCTTGTTTTAAAGCAGGTATCAAATTAGAGGTTGTAAAGAACACTTTGCTTGCAAAAGCAATGGAAGCTTCTTCTAATGATTATGGTGATTTACCTACGGTTTTATCAGGTAACAGTGCTATATTTATTTCTGATGTTGCTAACGCGCCTGGAAAAATTATCAAAGATTTCCGTAAGAAATCTGATAAACCAGTTTTAAAAGGAGCTTACATCAATTCTGAAGTATATATTGGTGACAACCAATTAGATGCATTAGCTACAATTAAATCTAAAGAAGAGCTTATTGGAGAAATCATTGGATTATTACAATCTCCAGCTCAAAGAATTATTTCTGCTTTACAAAACAAATTCGCAGGAAGCGAAGAAGAAGGAGCAGAGTAATTATCAACGTAAGAAGGAATACTTTCTTACTGCTTAATTAGCGCACAATAATTAAATTATATTTTTACAAATCATTTTAAACGATAGAAAAAATGGCAGATTTGAAACAATTCGCAGAACAATTAGTTAACTTAACAGTTAAAGAAGTTAACGAATTAGCAACAATATTAAAAGACGAGTATGGTATCGAGCCTGCTGCTGCAGCTGTAGTAGTTGCTGCTGGTGGTGGAGAAGGTGCTGCTGAAGAAGCACAAACTGAATTTACAGTTGTATTGAAAGATGCTGGTGCATCTAAATTAGCAGTTGTGAAATTAGTAAAAGAACTTACAGGTTTAGGTCTTAAAGAAGCTAAAGATGTAGTTGACGGTGCTCCAAGCAACGTTAAAGAAGGTGTTTCTAAAGAAGAGGCTGAAGGTCTTAAAAAATCATTAGAAGAAGCTGGAGCTGTAGTTGAATTAAAATAATTTAACTCGGTTTTAAGAACTAGGTTTAGGTCCTGAGTTAACACTCAAAGGCCTAAACCATTTTTCGTATAATAAAATACATTAAATTTTATTATCAAATAGTTTAATATACGAAAGAGTTTTTGATCAATACGAAGAAAAAAAATTGAACTATATTTTATCGTTTTATTTTTAAAGATGTATTGATTTTAAAAAGAAAGTATAAACTACGCAGTGTGTTTTTACACAAAAAAATTACTTTTTTTTAATCAAAATTTTGTCCATTGATGATAACAAATCAGACTGAAAGATTGAATTTTGCCTCTACAAAAAACATTCCTGATTATCCAGACTTCTTGGATGTTCAGGTAAAATCTTTTAAAGATTTCTTTCAATTAGAAACGAAATCTGACGAAAGAGGCAACGAAGGGTTATACAATACCTTCATGGAAAACTTCCCAATTACAGATACAAGAAACAACTTTGTATTGGAATTCCTAGATTATTTTGTTGATCCACCACGTTATACAATTCAAGAATGTATAGAGAGAGGTCTTACTTATAGTGTGCCTTTAAAAGCAAGGTTAAAACTATACTGTACAGATCCAGAACACGAAGATTTTGAAACTATTGTACAAGATGTTTATCTTGGAACAATTCCTTACATGACTCCTAGTGGTACTTTTGTTATTAATGGTGCCGAGCGTGTTGTAGTATCTCAATTACACCGTTCTCCAGGGGTTTTCTTTGGACAGTCATTCCACGCAAATGGAACTAAACTTTACTCTGCAAGAGTTATTCCTTTCAAAGGATCTTGGATAGAGTTTTCTACAGATATTAACAGCGTAATGTACGCGTATATCGATAGAAAGAAAAAATTACCTGTAACAACTTTATTCCGTGCTATCGGTTTCGAAAGAGATAAGGATATCCTTGAAATTTTCGACTTAGCTGAAGAAATTAAAGTTTCTAAAACTGGTATTAAGAAATATATTGGAAGAAGACTTGCTGCGCGTGTATTGAATACATGGCATGAGGATTTCGTAGATGAGGATACTGGAGAGGTAGTTTCTATCGAACGTAACGAAATCATCCTTGATCGTGATACTATTATCGACAAAGATAATGTTGAAGAGATCATTGATTCTAATGTAAAATCTATTTTGTTACACAAAGAGGATAATAACCAAGCAGATTATGCTATTATCCACAATACGTTACAAAAAGACCCTACAAACTCTGAAAAAGAAGCTGTAGAGCACATTTACCGTCAGTTGCGTAACGCTGAACCGCCTGATGAGGAAACTGCTCGTGGTATTATAGATAAATTGTTCTTCTCTGATCAACGTTATAACTTAGGTGAAGTTGGTCGTTACAGAATGAACAAAAAATTAGATTTAGATATCCCTATGGATAAGCAAGTGCTTACTAAAGAGGATATCATTACAATCGTTAAATATTTGATCGAGTTGATCAACTCTAAAGCAGAGATTGATGATATTGATCACTTATCAAACCGTCGTGTTAGAACAGTTGGTGAACAATTGTCTCAACAATTCGGTGTTGGTTTAGCACGTATGGCTAGAACTATTCGTGAGAGAATGAACGTTAGAGATAACGAGGTATTTACACCAATTGATTTGATCAATGCTAAAACATTGTCATCAGTTATCAACTCTTTCTTTGGTACTAACCAGTTGTCTCAATTTATGGATCAAACGAATCCATTAGCTGAGATTACACACAAAAGAAGACTTTCTGCACTTGGACCAGGTGGACTTTCGAGAGAGAGAGCTGGTTTCGAGGTTCGTGACGTTCACTATACGCACTATGGTCGTTTATGTCCGATTGAAACTCCTGAGGGACCAAACATTGGTTTGATTTCATCTCTTGGTGTTTATGCAAAAGTAAACGGAATGGGATTCATTGAAACTCCATACCGTAAAGTAACTAATGGTGTAGTTGATTTAGAAAGTACTCCAGTTTACTTAAGTGCTGAAGAAGAAGAAGGTAAAATGATTGCTCAGGCAAACATTGAAATGGACGCTTCTGGTAAAATTACAGCTAGCAATGTTATTGCTCGTGAGGAAGGTGACTTCCCAGTTGTTGAGCCATCAGTAGTTCATTATACAGACGTTGCTCCTAACCAGATCGCTTCGATTTCTGCGTCATTGATTCCTTTCTTGGAGCATGATGATGCGAACCGTGCGTTGATGGGATCAAACATGATGCGTCAGGCAGTTCCTTTGATCCGTCCTGAAGCTCCGATTGTTGGTACAGGTTTAGAGCGTCAAGTAGCTTCAGATTCAAGAGTATTGATCAATGCTGAAGGGCATGGTACTGTTGAATACGTAGATGCTAACATCATTACTATTAAATACGATCGTACAGAAGACGAAAGAATGGTTAGTTTTGATGCTGATGAGAAAACGTACAACTTAATTAAATTTAGAAAAACCAATCAAGGTACAAGTATCAACTTGAAACCAATCGTAAGAAGAGGTGACAGAGTTGTTCCTGGTCAAGTATTGTCTGAAGGATATGCTACTCAAAATGGAGAATTAGCTTTAGGTAGAAACTTAAAAGTTGCGTTCATGCCATGGAAAGGGTACAACTTCGAGGATGCGATTGTAATTTCTGAGAAAGTAGTTCGTGATGATATTTTTACATCTATCCACGTTGATGATTATTCATTAGAGGTTAGAGATACTAAGTTAGGGAACGAAGAGTTAACAAACGATATTCCTAACGTTTCTGAAGAAGCTACTAAAGATTTAGATGAAAACGGTATGATTAGAATTGGAGCAGAGGTTAAACCTGGCGACATTTTGATCGGAAAAATTACACCAAAAGGAGAATCAGATCCTACTCCAGAGGAGAAATTGCTTCGTGCAATCTTCGGGGATAAAGCTGGTGATGTAAAAGATGCTTCATTAAAAGCTTCTCCATCTTTACATGGTGTAGTTCTTGACAAAAAATTATTTGCAAGAGCCGTAAAAGATAAACGTAAACGTACTCAAGATAAAGATGCTTTAGGCGCTTTAGAAATGGAATTCGAAACTAAATTTGTTGAATTAAAAGACAGATTGGTTGAGAAATTATTCTTGATCGTTAACGGAAAAACATCTCAAGGTGTAATGAACGATTTGGGTGAAGAAGTTTTACCAAAAGGTAAAAAATATACTCAAAAAATGCTTTACGCAGTAGAGGATTTTGCTCACTTAAGCAAAGGTCAGTGGGTTGCTGATGACGCTACTAATAAAATGGTTAATGATTTAATTCATAACTATAAAATTAAGCTGAACGACTTACAAGGAGCTTTAAGAAGAGAGAAATTCACTATTACAGTTGGAGATGAATTACCATCTGGAATCTTGAAATTGGCTAAAATCTATATCGCTAAAAAACGTAAGTTAAAAGTAGGTGATAAAATGGCAGGTCGTCACGGTAACAAAGGTATTGTTGCTAGAATCGTTCGTCACGAAGATATGCCATTCTTAGAAGATGGAACACCAGTAGATATCGTATTGAATCCACTTGGGGTACCTTCACGTATGAACATTGGTCAGATTTATGAGACTGTATTAGGATGGGCTGGTATGAACTTGGGTAGAAAATTTGCTACTCCAATTTTCGACGGTGCTTCTCTAGACGAAATCAACGCTTTGACTGATGAAGCTGGAGTGCCACGTTTTGGACATACTTACCTATTTGATGGTGGTACTGGAGAGCGTTTTGCACAAAAAGCGACTGTGGGTGTAATTTACATGCTTAAATTAGGACACATGGTTGATGATAAGATGCACGCACGTTCTATTGGACCATACTCATTGATTACGCAACAGCCACTTGGAGGTAAGGCTCAATTTGGAGGTCAGCGTTTTGGAGAGATGGAGGTTTGGGCACTTGAGGCTTATGGAGCTTCTAGTACGCTACGTGAAATCTTAACTGTTAAGTCTGATGACGTTATTGGTAGAGCTAAAACTTACGAAGCTATCGTTAAGGGGGAAACTATGCCAGAACCAGGTTTGCCAGAATCATTCAATGTATTAATGCACGAATTGAAAGGTCTAGGTTTAGATCTTCGTTTGGAAGAATAATAAAAAAAATGTAGAGACGTGATTAATCACGTCTCTACATTCGTATTTATAAAAGTTTTTAAAGATTTATACCCGTAACCCGTTCCGATTTTTTATAACAATGCGAGGCATTTTATAACTAGCACTTCAAATAAGAATTTGAGGTTTAGAGAAGTAACCCGAGGTAGTAGCTGAATGATTAACTCTTAGTTTTCCTAAGAGTAGATTATAAATCTAAAATCAATTTTTTAATTGCAAATAAATCAATAGTAAAAACTATGATGAATAACAGAAACAATAAAGATAAAAATCCAGTAAAAAGATTTAACAAAATCTCTATTGGATTGGCTTCACCAGAATCTATCTTGAAAGAATCAAGAGGAGAGGTTTTAAAGCCAGAAACAATCAACTATAGAACTCACAAACCAGAGCGTGACGGACTTTTCTGCGAAAGAATCTTCGGACCAGTAAAAGATTTCGAATGTGCTTGTGGTAAGTATAAAAGAATTCGTTACAAAGGTATCATCTGTGACCGTTGTGGTGTTGAAGTTACTGAGAAAAAAGTACGTCGTGATAGAGTAGGTCACATCAACCTTGTTGTGCCAATTGCTCACATCTGGTACTTCCGTTCTCTTCCAAACAAAATTGGTTATATCCTTGGTCTTCCATCTAAGAAATTAGATATGATCATTTACTACGAAAGATACGTAGTAATTCAGCCAGGTATCGCTAAAAATGCAGATGGAGAATCATTACAAAGATTAGATTTCTTAACTGAAGAGGAATATTTAAATATTTTAGATACTCTTCCGCAAGAAAACCAATATTTAGATGATTTAGATCCTAATAAATTTGTTGCCAAAATGGGAGCAGAGTGTATTATGGATTTATTAGCTCGTATTGATCTAGATGCTTTATCTTATGAATTAAGACACAGCGCTAACAATGAGACTTCTAAACAAAGAAAAACTGAGGCTTTAAAAAGATTACAAGTTGTTGAATCTTTCCGTGAGTCTAACGAAAACCGCGAAAACCGTCCAGAATGGATGATCATGAAAGTGGTTCCAGTTATCCCACCAGAATTACGTCCGCTTGTGCCACTTGATGGAGGTCGTTTTGCAACTTCAGATTTGAACGATTTATACCGTCGTGTAATCATCCGTAACAACCGTTTGAAAAGATTAATGGAGATTAAAGCTCCAGAAGTTATCTTAAGAAACGAGAAACGTATGTTACAAGAATCTGTAGATTCATTATTCGATAACACACGTAAAGCTTCTGCTGTTAAAACAGAATCAAACAGACCATTAAAATCATTATCTGACTCATTAAAAGGTAAGCAAGGGCGTTTCCGTCAAAACTTACTTGGTAAACGTGTGGATTATTCTGCTCGTTCGGTAATTGTCGTTGGTCCTGAGTTAAAATTATATGAGTGCGGATTGCCAAAAGATATGGCATCTGAGTTATACAAACCATTCGTTATTCGTAAGTTGATCGAAAGAGGTATTGTAAAAACAGTAAAATCTGCTAAGAAAATTATTGACAAAAAAGAGCCAGTAGTTTGGGATATTTTAGAAAATGTAATTAAAGGACACCCAGTATTACTTAACCGTGCTCCTACTTTGCACAGACTTGGTATTCAGGCTTTCCAACCAAAATTAATTGAAGGAAAAGCAATCCAGTTACACCCATTAGTATGTACGGCTTTCAACGCCGATTTCGATGGTGACCAGATGGCGGTTCACTTACCATTAGGACCAGAGGCTATTTTAGAGGCGCAATTATTAATGTTGGCTTCTCACAATATCTTGAACCCTGCAAATGGTGCTCCAATTACTGTACCTTCTCAGGACATGGTCTTGGGTCTATACTATATGACCAAAGAGCGTATTTCTACAGAAGATCACATTATTTTAGGTCAAGATTTGACTTTCTATTCTGCTGAAGAAGTAAACATTGCATTAAACGAAGGAAGATTGGAATTGAATGCTCGTGTGAAAATTAGAGCAAAAGATTTTAATGACGCTGGAGAATTAGTGTACAAAATCATTCAAACAACTGCAGGACGTGTATTATTTAACGAAGTAGTACCTGAAGCAGCTGGATATATCAATGACGTATTGACTAAGAAAAACCTTAGAGATATTATCGGACACATTTTAAGTGTGACTGATGTACCTACAACGGCAGCTTTCTTAGATAATATGAAAGATATGGGTTATAAATTCGCATTTAGAGGAGGTTTATCGTTCTCTTTAGGTGATATTAGAATCCCAGAACAAAAAACTAAGTTAATTGCAGATGCTAGAGAGCAAGTTGAAGGTATCTCAACTAACTATAACATGGGTCTTATCACAAATAACGAGCGTTACAACCAAGTTATTGACGTATGGACTTCAGCAAATGCTCAGTTGACAGAGTTAGCAATGAAAAATATTAGAGAAGACCAACAAGGTTTCAACTCTGTATATATGATGCTTGACTCTGGGGCGAGGGGTTCTAAGGAGCAGATTCGTCAGTTAACTGGTATGCGTGGTTTGATGGCTAAGCCTAAAAAATCTACTGCTGGTGGTGGTGAGATTATTGAAAACCCGATTCTTTCTAACTTTAAGGAAGGTCTTTCGATCCTTGAGTACTTCATTTCTACTCACGGTGCTCGTAAAGGTCTTGCGGATACGGCTCTTAAAACGGCCGATGCTGGTTACTTGACAAGAAGGCTTCATGACGTTTCTCAAGATGTTATTGTTAACATCGAAGATTGTGGAACTCTTAGAGGTGTTGAAGTTGCTGCATTGAAGAAAAATGAGGAAATCGTTGAATCTTTAGGAGAGAGAATTTTAGGACGTGTTGCATTACAAGACGTTATTAATCCTCTTACTAACGAAGTAATGGTTAAATCTGGAGAACAAATTACAGAATCAATTATGAGAACTATCGAAGCTTCTCCAATTGAGAAAGTAGAAGTTAGATCTCCATTAACTTGTGAAGCTTTAAAAGGTATTTGTGCTAAATGTTACGGTAGAAACTTAGCTACTGGTAAGATGACACAAAGAGGTGAAGCTGTCGGAGTTATTGCAGCTCAGTCTATTGGAGAGCCAGGTACACAGTTGACACTTCGTACGTTCCACGTTGGAGGGGTTGCTGGAGGTATCTCTGAAGAGTCTAGTATCGTTACAAGATTCGCAGGTAGACTTGAAATTGAAGATTTAAAAACAGTTAAAGGAGAAGACGGAGAAGGTAACTCTGTTGATATCGTAGTTTCACGTTCAACTGAGTTGAAATTAGTTGACGAGAAAACTGGAATTGTTTTAAATACACATAACATTCCTTACGGATCTAGTATTTTTGTTAATGATGGAGATACTGTTGCTAAAGGAACTGTAATCTGTAAATGGGATCCATATAACGGTGTAATTGTTTCTGAGTTTACTGGTAAGATTGCTTACGAGGATTTAGAGCAAGGACAATCGTTCATGGTTGAGATCGATGAGCAGACTGGTTTCCAAGAAAAAGTAATTTCTGAGGCTAGAAACAAAAAATTAATCCCAACTTTATTAGTTTACGGTAAAGAAGGTGAATTGATTCGTTCTTACAACTTACCAGTAGGTGCACACTTAATGGTTGAAAATGGTGAGAAAATTAAAGCAGGTAAAGTATTAGTAAAAATCCCACGTCGTTCTTCTAAAGCGGGCGATATCACGGGAGGTTTACCTAGAATTACTGAGCTTCTTGAGGCTCGTAACCCTTCAAACCCAGCAGTTGTATCTGAAATTGATGGAGTTGTATCTTTCGGTAAAATCAAAAGAGGTAACCGTGAGATCGTTATCGAATCTAAATTTGGTGAGGTTAAAAAGTATTTAGTTAAACTTTCAAGCCAAATCTTAGTACAAGAAAATGACTTCGTAAGAGCGGGAGTTCCATTGTCTGACGGTGCAATTACACCAGATGATATCTTAAGAATTCAAGGTCCAGCTGCTGTTCAACAGTATTTGGTAAATGAAATTCAAGAGGTTTACCGTTTACAAGGGGTAAAAATTAATGATAAGCACTTTGAGGTAGTTATTCGTCAAATGATGCGTAAAGTAAGAGTTCAGGATCCAGGTGATACTTTATTCTTAGAAGACCAATTAATCCATACTAAAGATTTCATCGTTCAAAACGATAAATTATACGGTATGAAAGTGGTTGAAGATGCTGGAGATTCTTCAGTATTGAAACCAGGTCAGATTATTACGCCTCGTGAGTTACGTGATGAAAATTCATTATTGAAACGTACAGATAAAAATCTTGTTGTAGCAAGAGATGTAATCACTGCAACTGCAACGCCAGTTCTACAAGGTATTACAAGAGCTTCGTTACAAACTAAATCATTCATTTCTGCGGCTTCATTCCAGGAGACAACGAAAGTACTTAACGAAGCTGCAGTAGCTGGTAAAGTAGATGACTTAGAAGGATTAAAAGAAAATGTAATTGTTGGACACAGAATTCCTGCGGGAACTGGTATGAGAGAATACGATAACACTATCGTAGGATCTAAAGACGATTACAACGAAATGATGGCTAATAAAGAAGAATACATTTATTAATTTAGGAAACTATGAGTAATCCGAAACAACAACAAGAGCAAATTAATATTGAGTTAGACGAAACTATTGCAGAAGGAATTTATTCTAATCTTGCAATCATTAATCACTCATCATCTGAGTTTGTTTTAGATTTTGTGAGTATTATGCCAGGGATTCCTAAAGCCAAGGTAAAGTCAAGAATTGTCTTGACACCACAACATGCTAAAAGATTGTTAAGAGCAATAGGTGAAAATATCCATCGATTTGAAGCCGCTCACGGCGAAATCAAAGAAACGGAACAAGCACCAATTCCGCTTAATTTTGGTCCTGCGGGACAAGCATAAATTTAAAGCCCCATATTTTTATGGGGCTTTTTTTTATATGACATTTCGATTGTGCAGTTTATCCGATTTAATTCATATTTCGTCGACTAAATTTCTGCTTTATTTGAGATTGCATTAACTTAGTAGAACCTAATTAGAAAAATTTAATTTGGATAATAACTTAGTAAGGTTTTAATTAATTCAAATAAAAAAAAGCGCTATATCTGATATAGCGCTTTTTTTGTTAATCAATCATAATTTGTAGTAATTTTATTATAAATTGTATTTGAGGTTAAATGTAAATAAGTAATTTTGCATTTTAATTTAAAATTTTGAATGATGAAAAAAGAGATAGATGTGTCAGAATATCTTTTAAAAAACAAGAAAGATGAGATGCAGGCAATTGATGTTTTGGTATTGATAATTGTAAGTTTGTATTTTGTAATTGATTGTGTAACAATTTCAGATATTCAAGATCAGCTTGGAATTCATTGGCTTTTGATAAGCATATTAAATTTTATATCTGGTATTTTTATCTATCAATACAGAAAGGATATGTTTCAGTATTCAACCAAATCAATTTTTAAAAATAGTATTAGTCTGTTATATTTTCTTTTTCTCATTATATCGGGAGTTTCTGTTTTTTTAGCTATTAACAAAGTTGAGAGTATGATTATTTATACTCGATTTTTGACTACGGCAGTCACATTTTTGGTACTAGCGATTTTGTTTCATAAACGGTTGTATTTGTTTAAAAAATTATCAATTGTAATTGCAATTTTAGTACTTATTAAATCTTTTTCAGCTGTAAAAATATTTTATGGCGGTCTAGGTAAAGTCGGATTAGATGTTTTGATTAATTCCTTACAAAGTACGGAGGGGAATAAAAATATTTTTGCAGCTGTATTGGTAGTTCAAATTCCTATATTAATTTATGGTGTCTTTGCTCATAAAAAATGGTTGAAATATTTGTGTGCAGTTTCTCTTGCTTTTGGATTTATGACCGTTTTTTTGATTAATGCACGTGCTGCTTATCTAGGTCTGTTACTACAGCTCTTTTTGTTATCGATTGGTTTGCTGTTTTTATATTATAAAGAACAAAAAATAAAATTGTTTTATAAAAATGGAGGTTTAATTGTTTGTATCTTCTTAGGAGCTTTGTTTCTTACTCAAAATGGTATAAAAAAAGCGATTCAAAAAGATAAAAACTCGGTTTATGGTACTATAGGAGACAGATTAAGTACAATAACGGATAATTCAAATTCAACAACGTCAGTACGTTTAGAGTATTGGCAACATGCAGGAAAATTAGTTAATAAAAGGCCTCTTTTAGGTGTTGGAGTAGGGAATTGGAAATTATATACTACAACATATACCAATACACTTCTTGATGACAATACCTTTTCAAAACATCCTCACAATGATTTTATTGAAATTGCTGGTGAATCGGGAATACCAAATAGTATTGTTTATCTTTTAATTTTTGTTAGTGCTTTTTTTGTTACGCTTAAGAGTTTGTTTTCGCAGAGAGCGCATGAATCAAAACTATTATCTCTTGTTCTTTTTGTCTCTCTTTGCGGTTACTTTATCGATGCATTTTTTAACTTTCCTTTGGAAAGACCTCACATGCAAATTTTGTTTGTTTTTCTTTTAGCCACAATTATAGCAAGTTATTTGAGTAGAAAAGAGGAAAAAGAATCAAATACGGTTTTAATTGCTGAAAAAGGTTTAGTACTATTAATTGTTTTAGTAAGTGGCTTTGGGATTTATATGCATTATACCGTTTTTAAATCAATGAAGGCTCAGTTCGTTATCGACAATGATTTAAATAAGGTGGATGGTTTGCCCGATGCATTACCTGTATATAAATATGCTGAAGTAAAAAAAATGTTTCCCGCTTTTCCTAACATCGCAGAAAATTCTGAAACGATTGGTTATAAAGAAGCAAAATATTTGCAAAAAGAAAAAAGGTATAACGAAGCAATTAAAGTTTTGGACAGTGTCCATAAATTTAGTCCTTATACTGCTTATGACTATTATCTAAAATGTAAGATTTATCAAGATCTAAAAGAACAAGATAGTGCTTATACCTACAGCAAAAAGGCCTTTTATGCAAAACCAAGAAATATTTATTATTTTAAAATGGCAATTTATTTGGCTAATCTGAAAAAAGACCCAACTGAAATTGTTAAAATGTATAATGTATTTAGTACTTATAGAAAAGATTCACAAGCTTATTTGTATTATGCAAAATGTTTAGCTTGGTCGGGTGCGTATGATATAAAACGAATGAAACAAATTGTTAATGAAGGAGTAAAATTATATCCTAAAGATCAAGACTTGCAGAAATGGCAATCTGTTTTGTCTAAATATTAAAAGGAAGGCCATCAAAATGATGGCCTTCCTTATTATTTGAAATTTTAATCGAACTCCGATGTAAAGTATAATTTCACGCTTGGATATTTACTTTGCGTCATTTGAATCGTAAAATCAGAATCAGCTAAAAATACCAATTGCCCATATTTATCGTGTGCCAAGAATTTTTGCTTGATACGTTTAAATTCTTTAAATTCTTCATTTTTGGCGTCATCCGGTTTAACCCAACATGCTTTATGTACAGGGAAGTTTTCGTAAGTACATTTTGCACCGTATTCATGCTCCAAACGATATTGAATTACCTCGTACTGAAGTGCTCCAACAGTTCCGATAACTTTACGGTTGTTCATTTCTAACGTAAACAACTGAGCAACACCTTCATCCATTAATTGATCAACTCCTTTTTCTAATTGCTTAGCTTTCATAGGATCAGCATTATTGATGTATCTAAAATGCTCAGGAGAGAAACTCGGAATTCCTTTAAAGCTCATGATTTCTCCTTCAGTTAAAGTGTCACCAATTTTAAAGTTTCCTGTATCGTGTAAACCAACAATATCACCAGGATACGAAATGTCTACAATTTCTTTTTTTTCTGCAAAAAAGGCATTCGGACTAGAGAATTTTAGATTTTTCTTTTGACGAACGTGGTAGTAAGGTTTGTTTCTTTCGAAAGTTCCAGAAACGATTTTGATAAATGCTAAACGGTCACGGTGTTTCGGATCCATATTTGCATGGATTTTGAAAACAAATCCAGACATTTTTTCTTCTGTTGGCTCAACTGTACGAGTTTCAGAATCTTTTGCTCTTGGAGATGGAGCAATTGTAATAAAACAATCTAACAATTCGCGAACTCCAAAGTTATTTAAAGCAGAACCAAAGAACACAGGCTGAATTTTTCCATCTAAATAATCCTGACGTTCAAATTTAGGATAAACTTCATCTATTAATTCTAATTCTTCACGTAGTTTATTTGCTGCTTTTTCACCCACAATTTTATCTAATTCTGGATTGTTTTGCACATCAGAAAAAGCAATTGTTTCTTCGATATTTTTACGGCTGTCTCCACTGAAAAGATTGATGTTTTCTTCCCAAAGATTATAAATTCCTTGAAAGTCATAACCCATTCCGATAGGGAAACTTAGAGGAGTAACTTTTAAGCCTAATTTTTGTTCAACTTCATCCATTAGATCGAAGGCGTCTTTACCTTCTCGGTCTAATTTGTTGATGAAAACAATCATCGGAATGTTACGCATTCTACAAACTGCAACCAGTTTTTCAGTTTGTTCCTCGACCCCTTTTGCAACGTCAATCACAACAATTACACTGTCAACAGCGGTTAAAGTTCTAAAAGTATCTTCGGCAAAATCCTTGTGTCCAGGTGTATCAAGGATATTGATTTTTTTGTCTTTGTAATTAAAAGCAAGCACAGAAGTTGAAACCGAAATACCTCTTTGGCGTTCGATTTCCATAAAGTCACTCGTTGCTCCTTTTTTAATTTTATTGTTTTTTACAGCTCCGGCTTCTTGGATAGCACCTCCAAATAACAATAATTTTTCAGTTAAAGTTGTTTTACCGGCATCGGGATGCGATATAATTCCGAATGTTCTTCTGCGTTGTATTTCTTTTAAAAAGCTCATATTTCGTATAAATAGGTTGCAAAAGTACTATTAAATACGGCTTTATAAAAATATTCACTTCTTAAATTTGGGAAGTCTTTAAGTTTGGTGTGTTTTTTAGAAAAAAATAAGGCTGTTTTGCAACAGCCTTATAAAATTTAAATTTATTGATTAATGGACCAAATTGAATATCCTTTTGGCGGACATTGTATTTTTACCCATTTATCAGCTTGAGTTGTTGGATACCAAGTTGAGTTTCCTGTAAAATCTTTAATTTGAGTGTTGGCCCAATTGGTCTGAATCCATCTTTCCTGCCATACATCTGAGTTGTTGATATAAACCACTAATCCTGGATTTCCGTTGTATCCATTTCTTCTTGCAACATATTCGTCATTATCAGAATATAAAATTGAAGTTGTTCCTGTTGCTTTGTTGTTGTGAATCCAGATTAGATTGTTCAATTTGTTTTTATCCAGCCATTCTTCATAGTCTCTATAAAAGATTGTTGGATAACCTTCGTGAGTTAATATATAGGAGTAAGCTAGCATTTTGCTCCAAATTTCATCAGTATCGTGATTAGTCACAAAAGTAACGGCTTTATAAGGATTACGTTTCCACATCATATCATCATTTAATAATGCCAGATTATTTCCGTCGAAAGCATCATTCATTTTGTAATAACAAGCGAAATCAAATACAGAACTATTGGCATTGTTTGCCCACCATTCAAGCGTATTTACGTTAGAATCCCAATATTCTCCAACAGAAAATCCGCCTACATTTGCATTCCAGTCATGCACAACCCAAGGTGCAAAACCTTTAACGTAATCAAATCTCCATCCGTCAAATTTCATAGTGTTTTTGTAATATTTTCCAACACCATCAGCTCTTAGCCATAGCCAGTTTTGAACATTTGGCGCAGCGTGGCATAAATCTGGAAAACCTCCAAAAGATCCTTCGTCATTATTTCCGTAGCTATTTTTATAAAAATCATTATAGTTACGAGGAAATTTACCAGAAGCAATTCCTGTAAAGTTTGTCCACGTATTTGTTCCAGTGAAAGGATTTGCTTCAGATTGTCCACCACTGTTATGATTGATTACGATATCTGCGTATACTTTTATATTCTCAGCATGGGCAACAGTAATTAAATTTACCAATTCAGTTTTAGATCCAAATCTGGTTTCGATACTTCCATTTTGGTTGTAATCTCCAAAATCAAAATAATCAGTCGGATCATATCCCATCGAAAATGCTCCGTTTTGAGCTTTAGATGCTGGCGGAAGCCAAATAGATCCAATTCCTGCATTTCCCCATGCCGTTACTTTGCTGCTTACAGTATTCCACCAAGTTCCGCCTGCAGGAACATCCCAATAAAAGGCCTGCATCATAACGCCACCGCCTGGATTGTCAACATATTTTCCTGTAAGAGATGATTTTACACCCGTGCTAAAAGGTTTTCCGTCGTGGTGTGTAACATTAATAATTTCAAATTTCTGACTTTCAGCTTTTGAATCGGTTTCAATTGTGTCATTTTGCGAACATGAACATAAAAATGTTGCAACCATGCTCATAAACAAAAATTTTGTTTGTGGTTTTTTCATAATAGATTTGGTTAAAATGGTTAATAAAGTTAGTAATTACGCAATTTTAAAGCTTATAAAAGAGTATATTCTTGGTTTTTGCTGGTTAAAATTGTTAATTGCTCACGAATGTAGGTTTTTTTTGATTCGATTCGTTTTTGTCTGAAAATAGTTATGTAACGAAAACGTTGTAGTGTTAAAAACTTTTTTTTAGACCCTTTATAATTAAAGGATTAAGTTTTTAAAGGAATAGATTTTGTAGATTTTGCTTCTTTTTTAAACGACATGTCAAAATAAGCGACAAAAGTGATTTTTGATTTTTATAAAAAGGCAATCACTATAATTTTTTGTTAATAGTATAAGCGATAGTTGTATTATGTAATTGAATTGTTATTTTTGTTCGTTATAAGTAAAAGAACTAGAGTTTAATTGTTTACTGTTTTTGAAGTTCATCTTTTAAAATAAGGCAATTGAGAGTTTAGTCTTTAAAAAATGATTCTAAAAACAAGATCTTACATTTAAATTAAATCTAGAATAATGTTATTAAAAAAATTACAGCTAAAAACAATTGATTACAAGCTTGTATTGACAATGTGTTTTTTACTTTTTTTCAGCTCAATGGTTTCAGCTCAGGAGGTTATCCCCGAGATTGTAGCTCAAAAGCCAGCTGAACCTCATGTTGGAGGACAAAAAATTGATGGTATTATTGCTACCGTTGGAGATTATATTGTTTTAGATTCAGATATTGATAAAGGTTTTTTAGAAATCCAAGCTTCTGGTGGTAGTACAAAAGATATTACAAGATGCCAGATGTTAGGTAAACTTCTTGAAGATAAATTATATGCGCACCAAGCGATTCAAGATAGTATTATTGTAAGTGATGCCGAAATTAGAAGCATGATGGAAGACCGTTTGAATTATATGGTTAAACAAGTTGGAGACATCAATAAAGTGGTTGAATATTACCACAAAAGTTCAGTTGAAGAATTCAAAACTTATTTTGCAGACATTTTGAAAGAGCAAAAACTTGCTTCTGATATGCAGAAAAAAATTGTTGAAGGTGTAGAAATCACTCCAGAAGAGGTTCGTAATTTCTTTAAAAAAATACCAAAAGATGAGTTGCCAACTTTTGGAGCTGAAATGGAAGTTGCGCAAATTGTAGCAGAGCCAAAAGTTTCTAAAGAAGACAAACAAAAAGTAATTGATAGATTGAATGCGATCAGACAAGATGTTTTAGATGGTGCTAGTTTTGCAACAAAAGCTGTTTTGTATTCGCAAGATCCAGGATCATCTTCAAATGGAGGTTACTATAAAATGACTCGAAGAACTCCTTTTGTGAAAGAATTTAAAGACGTTGCTTTTAGCTTACAGGAGGGGGAGATTTCGCAACCTTTTGAAACAAATTTTGGGTTTCATATTATTATGGTTGATAAAATTAAAGGTCAGGAAGTTGAATTGCGCCACATTTTGATTTCACCAACTGTTTCTGAAAGCGCATTAAAAGAAGCAAAAGAAAGACTTGTAAATGTTCGTACTAAGATTATGAATAAAGAAATCTCTTTTGCTGATGCGGCTAGAACAGAATCTGATGAGAAAGAAACGAGAGCAAATGGAGGAACTTTAGTAAATCCTAACACGCAAGATACACGTTTTGAATTGACTAAAATGGATCCGCAATTATATGGCCAAGTTTCAAATTTAAAAGACAAAGAGATTTCTCAACCACTTTTAAATGTAGACGATAAAGGCAAAAAAACATATAAAATAATCACGGTAACAAACAGAATTAATGAACATACTGCTGATTATGCTCAAGATTATACAAAAATCAAAGAATTAGCATTAAAAGAAAAACAAATTCAAGCGATCGCTAAATGGTTTGATACGAAGATAAAAGATACTTATATTAAAATTATTGGAGAATACAGAGATTGTAATTTTACAAACAATTGGCTTAAAAAATAATTTTTATTAAATAAATAAAAAGAGTTAGTTTTATGAATCCATAGAGCTGACTCTTTTTTAATTTAAAAACATACTTAAATGTCTGACGTTACAGCAATTCATAATTTAGTTCAAAAACGAAACGAGTTAAAATCAGAAATAGCAAAAATCATTGTAGGCCAAGATGCCGTTATTGATCAAATATTATTATGTATATTTTCAGGCGGACATGCTTTGCTGATTGGGGTTCCAGGTTTGGCCAAAACATTAATGATAAATACTTTGTCTCAGGCTTTAGGATTGGATTTTAAAAGAATCCAGTTTACGCCAGATTTAATGCCATCTGACATTTTGGGAAGTGAAATCTTGGATGAAAGCAGACACTTTAAATTCATAAAAGGACCAATTTTCTCTAATATCATTTTGGCCGATGAGATCAACAGAACGCCACCAAAAACGCAAGCAGCTTTGCTTGAAGCAATGCAAGAACGCTCTGTTACAATTGCTGGACAGAATTATAAATTAGATTTGCCATATTTTGTTTTGGCAACACAAAACCCAATTGAGCAGGAAGGAACATATCCGTTACCAGAAGCGCAATTGGACCGTTTTATGTTTGCAATCAAATTGGAATATCCAACGTTTGAAGAAGAAGTTCAAGTTGTAAAACGCACTACATCTGACGTTAAAACGCAAATTAATCCGTTATTTTCGGCTCAGGAAATTATCGACTTCCAACATTTGATCCGCAGGATTCCTGTGGCAGACAATGTAATTGAATATGCGGTGAGTCTGGTAAGCAAAACGCGTCCGGATAATAGTTTGACAAATGATTTTGTGAAAAACTATTTAGATTGGGGAGCAGGGCCAAGAGCTTCTCAGAATTTGATTTTGGCTGCAAAAGCGCACGCTGCTTTCAACGGTAAATTCTCTCCAGATATTGAAGATGTAAAAGCTGTTGCAGTTGGAATTCTAAGACACAGAATCATTAAAAACTATAAAGCCGACGCTGAAGGAATAACGGAAGAAGTTATTATTAAGAAATTGATGTAAATAGTATTGTAATAAACGAGAGCTTGACAAAACTAAATTTGTCAGGCTTTTTTGTTTCTAAATTTTGCTTGTTTCGTTGATCAAGCGAACAGGTTTATTTGAAAATAATTTGATTATAAGAACTTCAGGAAGCGAAGTATATTTTCTGGAACCGCATTCGTACCACCAGTAAGAATTATATTTGACATTGTTTTTCTCCATTTTCACCAACCAGATTTTTTCATTTGCGCTGCTTATTTCTTTTTTCTCGATGATTTTATAGCCCGCTCCAGTCCAGCATATTAAAGGATTGTGGGCAGGTGTTTTAATATAAATAAGCTTTTTTGAAGTTGAAATCTTAAACACTTCGTTATTGACCCAAACTCCATTTTGAATAGCATATTCTGGACTGATGTTTTCAAGTAAGTTGTGAGGCTGTATTTTTTTGATTTCAAAACTAGTTCCTACGGTTATGATTGTTCCAATGATGGCAAAGAAAGCGGCATGTTGTATTTTTTTTGTTTCAGCCTCTTTTGTTTTGGGTTTAAAAAATCGGATGAAAAAAAGCATTGGAAGAATTTGATAAAATACAAAACAAAGAATTCCGATAGAATGATGCAGCACGTTTTCTTCAGTACAATTGAATAAGATCAATGTGATAATTCTGAAATAATTTGAAATAATATTCAGAATTATTACTAGCGCGCAAAAAAGAAAAATCTGCAAAATATTGAAATGTTTTTGATGTTTCTTTTCTTCAAGCGTCAATAAAAATGCGCCAGATAACAATCCGGTTTTGAACATGGACAATCCCATACAAGCGGTATCAATAGTGATCTTTGCGTTATCGATGTAAAAGTTGACGCCTTCTATTTTTTCGATCGAAATAAAGTTCTTCAAAATTAAATAAACATAGTAGCAGAGAGATTGTTTGATTTCGGTCGTCAAATAGTCAAAAAACGTATTGAAGATGGAAGAGAACAACAAGATGCAGATAAAAGCAATAAATGAAAATTTTTGAGTAACACCGTAATACAAAAGGCACACAAACAAAGCTAGAGCCAGAAAATGTACAGATTGGGTATGTAGTCGATAACTAATGAATTCTAAAACAATAATTGATGCTAAAAGAGGATAGTTGAGATTAAGACTCGTTTTTTTGCCACCAAAAACAAACAATCCAATTGAGGCTATTATTCCGAATAAATTATTATTTAATCCCGTGAGCACAATACTGTAGTTCAAAAGCAGAAGAAAACAAACTATTAATAGCGCGGCATTTTTTTTGTATTGAAGTGTTGAATTCATTTATGCTAGTTGTTTTTTGTTTTTTCTGTAATAGAGATATAAAGCTGAGATTCCAATTATGATTAAAAGCCATTCATGAGGTTCAGGAACCGAGCCGTCATTATTTATAGACGCGTTTCCTAATGTATTCACGTTTTTTTCGATACCATTTTCTGCATAATCTTCATCTGTTTCCAAGACAATTAAAGAAGAAATCGGCGTGACGATATTGGCATCTTTCGCTAAGTCAACAAATTGATTTGCAGCTAAAGTGTCATTCTGTATTTTTACTTGTTCTTCTAAAACTTTTCCAAAAGCGTACATTCTGTAAATATGATTTGGGCCATTGCTTTTTGAAGTGCTGTCTGCAATGTTTTCATGAATTGAAATTTGAGCAGGTTCAATATTGATGCTGTTTTCATCTGTTTTGTACGATGGAAATTGTTGTTTTTTGATCAGATTCAAACTTTTGTCCAAACTACATTGAAAATAATCAACATATTTTTGCTCTTTTACAGTTTGCCAAAAAGGATTAATATCGGTGCTGATATTAATGACTTTTATGTTTCTTTCTTTTGTATTGGTTTTGATTTCTTTCAAGTAATTTGAATCTTCAAGTTCTTCAAAATTGGCAGAAAATGTTCCTGATTTTGTAATGATCAAAGTATTCTTGGCTAGTTTATAAAGAGGAAGCAGAGAATAGTGGTAGTTTTCAAAATCCAATTGAATGGCTTTGAAATTCTCGGCATTAATTGGTGTTTTTTTTCCATTAACAAAAGCGTAGAGATTGTTTTGGTTTAAGTTTATAAAAGCTTCGATTTGTTTGGTTGTCCAATTATCATTCAGATCTAATATGATTTCAGAAGGCGTGAAAGGGATAACCGTTTTCTGAATATTCTGAACTTTGTAAACTTTGTTTTTCCATACAAATGCTTGCAAATTGATTTTGTACAAAGGTATAGTCGCTTCCCATTCGTCTAATCCTTCAGATTGATTGATGAAAAAACCTTTTTCAAGCTCAAAATCCTTACTGGTTTCTATAGGGATGTTTCCAACGGTTTGTATTCTTGAAATTGTTTTTGCATTTGAAATATTAGGCCCTTTTATAGAAAGGCTTTGATATTTCAAAATATTATCCTCTACTTTCATAGGAGTGGTAAAGCCGCATTTAAATTTTCTTGGCGTTCTTTTGTTTACTGGAAAAACTCGAACAACAACTTTGTTCCCTTCTCTCCATTGCATTAAAGAAGGGTCACGATATTCTACACCAACAATCTGTTTGTATGCTTTTTTTGCTTTTTCCTTTGTTGTCAAGACGCCTTTTCGCTCAATTCCATTTACCCAAAGCGAAAGTGAAGTAGCGACAGAACCTTCCGGCAATTGAAAAGAGTAAATGGCTTCTTGATTGTTCCAAGCTTTTGCGTCGGATGTAATATCCATCGTGATTTCAGTATAAGCTAATCGCGTATTTGGATAAAGTTTTACATCTTCTTTAATGGCTTTTGTGCATACATTTTCTCCGCTCCAAAGCTGTTCTTCGGTTTCTAGTCTTTTGTCAAAATTTGATTTTAGAATACTTATTTTGTCATCATTTGTTAGCCCCGAATCTTCACAAAACAAATAGGCAATACTGATAAATGGATTATGAATTTTGGTTTCGTTGAACTGTTGATTGCTGAATGAATCAAATCCGTCAAATGAAAAAAAGTCATTTTTGTTAAAATATACAATATCTTTCTTTAACAAGATCTCGTTGAAAAAATTGGGTTTTAAATTCTGAGAAACCAAAATGTATCGCGGTAAATCTTCATTAGAATTAAAAGAATTGATTTTGGCAATTTGAATTATTTTATTGTTTTCCACAACTAATCCAATAGTAAAGATCGAAAAGCTGAGTAGTACAAGGCCGAATCCAGCACTAAATGAAAGGAAATAAATTCTGTTTTTTGGCAAATACAAAATAACAGTTAGTAGATGTATAATTACAATTATTCCCGGCACTAGGCCATAGAATCCCATTCCGAGAGCTATAATTCCGATAAATGAAAATGGCGTTAATGGAATAAGGTATAAGGCAAAGTAAAAGATGATCCAAAAAGAAATTCCATTTATAAAATAAATTAGGAATGTACGAGGAGTTTCGATAATGTCTTGGTACAGAATAAAATTCGTTAGACAAAAAATAAAAGTGGTCACATAAACCCATATTGGCAAATCTTGAAAAACTGGAATGAAAACATTTAAACTAAAACAGCCTATAAGCCAATTCAGCATTAGAAAAGGAATTAGATGAACGTATTCGTTTTTATCTCTTAGAATTGAAAAAGAGATAATCGTTCCATATAAAAATTCGATAATGAGGCTGATTACTCCGATTGATTCATATTCGTAAAATGATAATTTTTTAAAAGTTAAAGCACAAATCATAAAGATGATGCTGAAAATTGTAACCACAAGACTTGATTGTACTCCTGGTTTTTGATAATAATCTAAAATCTCTGTTTTGTATTTCATAGTTATGTGTTTTTAAAAGTACTTTGAATTACAAAGTTAATAGAAAATCTGAAACACAAAATTTTTGAGTTAGTTTTTTTTAGAAAATTCTGGATTAGACTTTTCTGTCTGAAAGTGTATTTTGAAGACGAAAAAAAGACAACTATAACGTTATAATTTGTTATTTAGAAAGGTTCTTAGCTAAAATAGAAGTAAAATCGTACTTACGCTGTAATATTAAATTTCGACTTTGTTAAAGAAAAGATTTTAAAATACCAATAATTCATTTTTTTAATACAAAATTGATTTTTTGATAAAAACAAGCAGTGAAAATCGTTTTTTAGCAATAATAATTTTTGAAAAGACGACTTCTATTAAATTTTTTTTAATTATGGTCTTTAATGTTTAAATTTGCCTCAAAAAAATAAATCCGCTTTTATTATGAATATTTATCAGGATTACCTTCAAGAAATTGAAGAAAGAAAAAATCAAGGGTTACACCCAAAACCAATCGATGGGGCTGAATTATTAAGTGAAATCATTGCCCAAATTAAAGATGTTGATAACGCATACCGCGAAGACTCTCTTAAGTTTTTTATTTACAATACGTTACCTGGTACTACAAGTGCTGCCGGTGAAAAAGCAAAGTTTTTAAAAGAAATTATTTTAGGTGAATCTATTGTAAAAGAGATTACACCTGCTTTTGCTTTTGAATTATTATCACACATGAAGGGTGGACCTTCAATTGAAGTATTATTAGATCTAGCTTTAGGAAATGATGCCGCAATTGCTAAACAAGCTGCAGACGTTCTTAAAACACAAGTTTTCCTTTACGAAGCAGATACAGATCGCTTAGTTGAGGCATTCAAAAAAAATAACGAAATTGCTAAAGAAATTCTTGAAAGCTACGCTAAAGCTGAGTTTTTTACAAAACTTCCAGAAGTAGCTGATGAGATTAAAGTAGTAACTTTTATTGCTGGTGAAGGAGATATTTCTACAGATTTACTTTCTCCAGGTAATCAAGCGCACTCGCGCTCAGACCGTGAATTACATGGTCAGTGTATGATTACGCCACAAGCGCAGCAAGAAATTAAAGCGTTACAAGCACAACATCCTGATAAAAGCGTAATGTTGATCGCTGAAAAAGGAACAATGGGAGTTGGTTCTTCAAGAATGTCAGGTGTAAACAACGTGGCACTTTGGACGGGAAAACAGTCAAGTCCATATATTCCATTCGTAAATATTGCTCCAATTGTTGGTGGAACAAACGGAATTTCTCCAATTTTCCTAACAACTGTAGATGTTACTGGTGGTATTGGTTTAGACCTTAAAAACTGGGTTAAAAAAGTAGATGCAGAAGGAAATGTTATTCGTAATGAAAACGACGAACCAATTCTTGAGCAAACTTATTCTGTTGCTACAGGAACTGTTTTAACTATCAATATTAAAGAGAAAAAACTTTATAACGGAGATCAGGAATTGATCGACATTTCTAAAGCATTTACTCCTCAAAAAATGGAATTTATCAAAGCGGGTGGTTCTTACGCTATCGTATTTGGTAAAAAACTTCAAACATTAGCAGCTAAAGTTTTAGATATTGAGGCTCCGCTTGTATACGCTCCTTCAAAAGAAGTTTCTCACGAAGGACAAGGTCTTACAGCGGTTGAAAAAATCTTCAACAAAAACGCTGTAGGTATTGCTCCAGGTAAAGTATTACACGCTGGTTCTGATGTTCGTGTAGAAGTTAATATCGTAGGATCTCAAGATACTACAGGTTTGATGACGGCTCAGGAATTAGAATCTATGGCGGCTACAGTAATTTCACCAATCGTTGATGGTGCTTACCAATCAGGTTGTCATACGGCTTCGGTTTGGGATAAAAAAGCGCAAGCTAACATTCCTAAATTGATGAAATTTATGAACGATTTCGGTTTAATCACAGCTCGTGACCCGAAAGGAGTTTATCACTCAATGACTGACGTAATCCACAAAGTACTTAATGATATTACTATTGACGAGTGGGCTATCATTATTGGTGGTGACTCTCACACTAGAATGTCAAAAGGTGTTGCTTTTGGTGCTGACTCAGGAACTGTTGCTCTTGCATTAGCTACTGGAGAAGCTTCTATGCCAATTCCGGAGTCTGTAAAAGTGACTTTCAAAGGAGATATGAAAGGATACATGGACTTCCGTGATGTGGTTCATGCTACTCAAGCGCAAATGCTTCACCAATTTGGAGGTGAAAATGTATTCCAAGGAAGAATCATTGAGGTTCACATTGGAACACTTACTGCTGACCAAGCCTTTACATTTACAGACTGGACTGCAGAAATGAAAGCAAAAGCGTCTATCTGTATTTCTGAAGATGATACTTTGATCGAATCATTGGAAATTGCTAAAGGCAGAATCCAAATTATGATCGACAAAGGAATGGATAATGACAAACATGTTCTTCAAGGATTGATCAACAAAGCAGATAAGAGAATTGCTGAAATCAAATCGGCAGAAAAACCGGCTTTAACTCCAGATGCTAATGCTAAATATTATGCTGAAGTTGTAGTTGATTTGGATCAAATCGCTGAGCCAATGATCGCTGACCCAGACGTAAACAACGCTGACGTTTCTAAACGATATACTCACGATACAATTAGACCTTTATCTTTCTACGGAGGTGATAAAAAAGTAGATCTTGGATTTATTGGTTCTTGTATGGTTCACAAAGGAGACATGAAAATCCTTGCTCAGATGTTGAAAAATGTTGAGGCACAAACTGGTAAAGTTGAGTTTAAAGCGCCACTTGTAGTAGCACCGCCAACATACAACATTGTAGATGAGCTTAAAGCTGAAGGAGATTGGGAAGTTTTACAAAAATATTCTGGTTTCGAATTTAATGATGATGCCCCTAAAGGTGCAGCACGTACTGAATACGAAAACATGTTGTATTTAGAGCGCCCAGGATGTAACCTTTGTATGGGTAACCAAGAAAAAGCAGCTAAAGGAGATACTGTAATGGCAACTTCAACTCGCCTTTTCCAAGGGAGAGTTGTAGAAGACAAAGAAGGTAAAAAAGGAGAATCTCTTCTTTCTTCTACTCCAGTTGTTGTATTGTCTACAATTTTAGGAAGAACTCCTACTATCGAAGAATATACTGCTGCAGTAGACGGTATTAACTTAACTAAGTTTGCACCTTCTAACAAACAATTAGTGATGTAATCTAAAGAGATTATCTAATCATATTTATTTAAAGCCCGAGTCATAAAACTCGGGCTTTTTTTTGTAATAATTGTTCTATTTTTTGTATCTTGTGATGTTCAAAAAACAATAATAAAAACAAAAAAATCTATGGCTTTTGATATTGAAATGATTAAAAAAGTGTACGAGAATATGCCTGCACGCGTTGATAAAGCGCGTGAGCTTGTTGGGCGTCCACTTACTTTAACGGAGAAAATTTTATACAACCACCTTTGGGATGGAACACCATCTAAGGTGTTTAAGAGAGGAGTTGATTATGTTGATTTTGCTCCAGACCGAGTAGCGTGTCAGGATGCAACAGCGCAAATGGCATTATTGCAATTTATGCACGCTGGAAAATCTAAAGTAGCAGTTCCAACAACGGTACACTGTGATCACTTGATTCAGGCGAAAGTCGATGCTGTAACCGATTTGGCTAGAGCAAAAACACAAAGTAATGAAGTTTTTGACTTTTTGTCTTCTGTTTCGAATAAATATGGAATCGGTTTCTGGAAACCTGGAGCCGGAATTATTCATCAAGTTGTACTCGAAAATTATGCTTTCCCAGGCGGAATGATGATTGGTACCGATTCTCACACTGTAAATGCAGGTGGTTTAGGAATGGTAGCAATTGGTGTTGGTGGAGCAGATGCTGTAGATGTTATGTCAGGAATGGCTTGGGAGCTTAAATTTCCTAAATTTATCGGAGTTAAATTAACTGGTAAATTATCAGGATGGACGGCTCCTAAAGACGTTATTCTTAAAGTTGCTGGTATTCTTACTGTAAAAGGAGGGACTGGTGCAATTGTAGAATATTTTGGAGAAGGCGCTACTGCTATGTCATGTACAGGAAAAGGAACAATCTGTAATATGGGGGCCGAAATTGGGGCAACAACTTCAACTTTTGGTTATGATGCTTCAATGGGACGCTACTTGCGTTCTACAAATCGTGGAGATGTTGCCGATGCTGCAGATAAAATTGCTCCATACTTAACAGGTGATGCTGAGGTATATGCAAATCCAGAGCAATATTTTGATCAAGTTATCGAAATTAACCTATCTGAATTAGAGCCACATTTAAATGGTCCTTTTACTCCAGATTTGGCTACGCCAATCTCTAAAATGAAAGATGAAGCAATCAAAAATAACTGGCCTTTGCAAATTCAAGTCGGTTTGATTGGTTCATGTACAAACTCTTCTTACGAAGATATTTCTCGTGCTGCATCTTTGGCAAGACAAGTTGCTGCTAAAAATTTAAAAACAAAAGCAGAATTTACTATTACGCCAGGTTCTGAAGTAGTTCGTTCAACTATCGAAAGAGATGGATTTATTGATACATTCCATAAAATTGGAGCAACTGTTTTTGCTAACGCTTGCGGACCATGTATTGGTATGTGGGATAGAGAAGGAGCGGAAAAAGAAGAAAGAAATACGATTGTGCATTCATTCAACCGTAACTTCTCAAAACGTGCGGATGGTAATCCAAATACATTGGCTTTTGTTGGTTCTCCAGAATTGGTTACAGCAATGGCAATTGCAGGTGATTTAGGCTTTAATCCATTAACTGATAAATTAATCAATGAAGATGGAGAAGAAGTAATGCTAGATGCTCCAACAGGAGACGAGCTTCCAGCTAAAGGATTTTATGCTGAAGATCCTGGATTCCAAGCTCCGGCAGAAGACGGATCAGGAGTTCAGGTGGTGGTTAATCCAACTTCAGAGCGTTTGCAGTTACTGGCTCCTTTTGATGCTTGGGATGGCAAAAACATCACTGGTGCTAAATTATTAATAAAAGCATTCGGAAAATGTACTACAGACCACATTTCTATGGCTGGACCTTGGTTGCGTTTCCGCGGACACTTAGATAATATTTCTAACAACATGTTGATTGGTGCTGTAAATGCGTATAACCAAAAAACAAATTCGGTTAAAAATCAATTAACAGGTCAGTATGATGCTGTTCCTGCTGTTGCTCGAGCGTACAAAGCGGCTGGAGTTCCGTCAATTGTAGTTGGAGATCACAATTATGGAGAAGGTTCTTCTCGTGAACATGCTGCAATGGAGCCACGTTTCTTGGGGGTTAAAGCTGTTTTGGTAAAATCATTCGCTCGTATTCATGAAACAAACCTTAAAAAACAAGGACTTTTGGGATTGACTTTTGCAAACGAAGCAGACTATGATAAAATTCAAGAAGATGATACAATCAATTTCTTAGATTTAACTGAATTTGCGCCAGGAAAACCATTAACATTGGAATTTGTTCATTCAAATGGTACAAAAGATATTATTTTGGCAAACCATACATACAACGAAGGCCAAATTGGTTGGTTTGTTGCAGGTTCTGCATTAAATTTAATTGCGGCTGGAAAAGCGTAAGATCTATCTCAGACTAAATATATCAAGAACGCTCTGTGAAAACAGAGCGTTTTTTATTGTTGTCTAATGAAGTGATGGGGTTATAGATTCGATTTAGCAATGTTTAATCCAGATGATAAAACTTTAATACGATTTAGTTGTGTTTTGTCGAATTCTTCAATATCAATGCTATATACATTGCCTGAAGGGGAAGTTGAGAAGTAGTCTTGCGTAGTTCCGCCTAAGATATATAATTTGTCATTGTAATAATGCATACTTGATCCTTTTAGTCGAATGTCAGTTATGTATTGTTTTAATTGTTTTGATTTAATGTCATAAAGATACATTGTATTGCCCTCAAAAAAATAAATGATGTTTTCATTAAAAGTCACTGCGGGTCTTTCGAGTGCTGTGAATAATTCTCCTTCGGTATGCCACTCTTCAGTTTTTAAATCAAAAAAATCAATTTGAGAGGTATTTTCGCCGTTGCTTCCGCCAATTAAATAAATTTTATCATTTATTAATACGCCTGAAGTTTCCTTAGCGACTGGCATGCTTGGAAGTTCATACCAATAACCAGAAGTGATATTATATTGATGTACTTTATTTGTAAATGTCTTTTTGTTGTTTGCATCCATTTTTATTGAACCGCCAATTACAATAATATTGTCGTTGTAAGTAAATGAAGCGGCATTGGCTGCTTGATGTGGATTTGTTTTGTCAACTTTAATGTCTTGGTTTTTAATGTCAAATACTTCAATCTCGTTTTGTAAATATTCAAAAATGCCATTATCGGAGATTCTTTTTCCTCCTAAAACATATATTTTGCCATTGTAATAATTAAGATTGTGAAAAGCTCTTTTTTTAAATTTTAAATTTGAGTCTTCCCAAGAATTGTTTTGTATATCGTATATCAATAAATCTTTTTTATACGAGAACACACTTGGATTGAAACTAATTTCTCTTAGATAATCTTGCATTGTAAACTCTGGCCGTTCTTGTCTAACTTTTTCCCATGGATCAGATTTAAAGCTTGCATCTCCACCAATAACGTATATTTTGTTGTTGTTCAAAACAGATCCAAATGAAGCGATTCTCGTTGGTAAAGATGCTAGTTTAACAGAATGAATTTTGGATTTTAATTTTATATGTCGATTTGAGATTCTTACATTATTTAGATTTTCGATGTCATCTTTAAGTATAATGATGTAATTTGATTTTTTTAGGTCTGCAATCGCAACTTTTGTGGTGATGTGTCCAATGTGAGATATTTGAAGAGTATCATTCTCTTTTATTTTATTGTTCAATGAAAATTCTCCCTTATCATTGGTGATGGTTCCAATTTTAGCATGTAGCACATAAATATTAGCATCTTCAATTGGCAAATTGCTGATTTCAGATTTTATAATTCCGCTTATTATTTGCGCATTTGAGAAAAGTGGAATTATAAAGAGTAAGGAAAGTAGTTTTTTCACAAGTTTTTAAAAGTTAAGTTACTATTAAATCCTGAATTATGAAAATTATGTAAGAAACTGCATTTCAAAAAGTTGACTCAATTTTTACGCCGAAGATATTAATTTGGACGAAATTAGTTGTTAAAAAATGTGCTTTTTTTACTTTAAAAAGTTAAATTCGCCTTGCCCCAAATAACAAAATTGCTTTTTTTGAGTTTTACATGTAGAAAAGCTCGAAAAATGCGATTGATAAAATGAATAGGAATGATTTATAGATTAATAATACTGATGTTTTTTTTCAGTGTAGGTGTTTTTTCTCAAGAAAAATATATCAAGCACAAAATTTCAAAAGGAGAAAACCTTTCTGTTATTGCTAAAAAATACGGAGTAAAAGTGAAAGAAATTACAGACGCTAACCCAGATGCGCCAAAAATTCTAAAACTAAATTCGATACTATTAATCCCTGATAAAAATAACAGCGCTTCAAAAGCAAAAACTAAGCCTAATGAGCTTGCTGTAAATAATACTCCCCCAGATAATGCCTCGTCTGGTACACATGAAGTTGAGGCAAAAGAAACACTTTGGGGAATCTCGAAAAAATACAACGTTTCGGTCGATGATTTAAAAAAAGCAAATCCATCAATTGAAACTGATGGATTGAAAATTGGTCAACAAATTACGATTCCTTCTAGTAATGTTGTAATTGCTGATAAGCCTGCTGCAGTTGCTGCAAATTCATCAGATGTTGAGGTTGTAGTTGAGGTTCAGCCAAAAGAGACCAAATATGCAATAGCTAAAAAGTACGGAATTACGGTTGCGGAGCTTGAAAAACAAAACCCATTTATAAAAGGAAAATTACCAGTTGGCTATGTTTTGAAGCTAAAAATACCTAAAGAAAAAGCAGATGCTATTGCGAAGCTAGACTCAGTTTCAACGCAAGCTGAAATGAAACCACTTCAAGAAGAAAATATTCAGATTGCTGATAAAACCAGTGTTAAAATGGATTCAACGATGGTGCATGTAAGTAACCATTCTGAATTAATTGATTTGTTGATTTTAAATGCGACACAAAATATAGGAACACGCTACCGTTCTGGCGGAACGACAAAAGCCGGTTTTGATTGTTCAGGTCTGATGTTTTGCACTTTTGGAAACTTCGATATTAAATTGCCAAGAAGTTCAATCGAGCAATCTCGAATTGGTACAAAAGTAGGTAACACCGAAGCGCAAAAAGGAGACTTGATTTTCTTTAAAACCAATGGGCGACGCCATATCAATCATGTTGGTATGGTCGTTGAAGTAAGCGATGGGGAAATAAAATTTGTTCACTCATCAACTCATGGCGGTGTAATGATTTCTTCTACAAAAGAACCATATTACGAAAGAGCTTTTTCGCAAGTAAATCGTGTTTTAGTAGAAGAGTCTAAGAAGCTATAATGTTGATGTAAAAGTCATCTTTGAATTCTTCGATTGGAAAAGGTTTGGTTAACATTTTCGAGACATATTTATTTTCTGTTATTTCATTAATTTCGTCTTGATCTAAGGTAGACGAAAGAACATAAATCAAGGTGTCGCACTTTAGTTTTGAATCCAGTTTGTCATATTCTTTTAAGAATTCGAATCCATTCATAAAAGGCATTTGAATGTCAAGAATGATAATCAAAGGTTTGTCAGATTCTTTGCTGTTCGCTAACCATTGAAGTCCTTCTTGCCCATTGTTGGCAATATGAATTTTATGTACAGAAAGTACTTTTTTCAGCAATTGTTTCATTACAAGCTGATCAATCAAATTATCTTCGATTAATAAAAATGTTGGACTAAATGGCATAATGATTCGGTATTGTTACGGTGAATTTGCTTCCAATTGTAGTTTCTGAACATACAGATATGTTTCCTTTTATATTTTCAACGGCTTCTTTCACAATATAAAGCCCGAGCCCTGAGCCTTTATTTTTGTTTGTTCCGAAATACATTTCGAAAATATTAGCCTTAAATTCTTCCTTGATTCCGATTCCATTGTCTGTTACTTCAATTTTGTTAAAGCCGTCAGTCAGTGAAGTTTTAATAGAAATAAACATTTGTTGTTTACTTGCATCGGCATATTTTATCGCATTAGAAAGTAAGTTCGAGATAATGATTTTCAATCTTAGGCTGTCGCTATGAATCTGATCAACCAATAATTCTTTTGTGAATATAATTCGGTCTGCGTTTTCAATATGCATCAGTTGCGAAATTGCTTCTTCAAATAATTCTTTCAAGCTTACAGGTTCCATTACTATTTGTGCGCGCTTGTTTTTTGAATAATCAATAATATCACTGATGAATTGATCTTGTTTAGCTAAACTTTGCTCCATTAAATGGAGATATTCCTTGATCTGACTCATATTGTCTTCTAATTGAGTAACTTTTATCAAGCCTTTTAGAGAAGTGATCGGTGATCTTAAATCATGTGAAGCGCTATAGACAAAACAGTCCAGTTCGTGATTTGCCAGTAATAAATTTTCATTTTTCACCTCAATTTCTTTTTTTGATGTCAGCAAGCGTTTTACCATTATAGAATAGTAAAGACATATGCTACATATAATGATGAGGATGAAAACAATATTTGTAATAGTTAATAAATCTTTTATTTTTCGAGTTCCGGCTCCAAGGGTATTTGAAAAATTACGTTCATTCACTGTCAATCGATCACTAATCGAACTGATTCGTTCAAGGAATTTTCTTTGTTCGTCAACGGTTAGTGAATTGTGTTTGATTTTGGCGTCGATTTCTGTTCCAATCACAAATAACTCATAAATCAAATTATCTCCCTGTTCCCATTCATGAATTGCTTTTGCTAAAAAGGGAACTTTTTTAAAATTGACAAATAACCAAACAATATCGTCTAAATCATCTTTATGATTTCTTCCTGCTAAAAAACCTTGTCTTGCAATTTGATTGTCGCCAGCTTTTAAAAGTGTTTTTCGGGCAATTCCGTCACCTTGAGGAACAGTCAATTCTTCCAGAAATAGCTTCCATTGATTTTGGTCTTTGGTATAGAGGTAGGTTATAAGGTGTCTGGAAGCATCTTTTTGGCTTTTTGAGTAATGTGATTCGCCATTAACATAAGCTCTATTGGCAGATAATATTTTGATGGTGAAGAAATTTATGCAAATTAATAAGGCGCATGTAATAAAAACAATTAACAAAAGAACGAAGACGTTTGGGAAACGCATTTTTCTGAGAAACTGGATCTTTTGCATATTTCTTGTTTTGTAGGTTAATAGTTTGGATTTGGGGGTCTAATAACTTGTAAAAGATGCTTTTTTTGTCTCACTAATTTTTTTTGGGTTTGCTCATGTTTTTAATGTGTTGGGTAAACAAATGTTAATAAAAAAGAAAGAAATTTAAAACTTTTATCCTCTCAACCAAATTTAATAAAAATATATTTTGCTTTGACAAATGTGATTTTATTTTTTCGGAAATTTAGTATTTTTGAATTTAATTTTTTGATTATCAAATAATTATGTATTTGTTAAAAATATTTTTTAAAGCTTTTTGCTATCTTTGAACCAAGTTTTTAGTAATAATTTTTGGAATAATTTATTTTTTACACTAATGATTTTGTTTAACTAATTTAGGGTTTTATAAATTAAATTTTTTTAAGAATTAAATTTTGATTTTTTTAGAAGAATAAAAAATAAGTTTTGATAAAATGTAAGAAATTAATAGTGTTATTTTTCAGAATTCTGAGCTTTTAAAAAGAAAAAGCTGCAGATTTAGCCTGCAGCTTTTGTTTGAAAGTAGAGTTATCTCATGTAGTAAAATTTATATTTTTAATTGTTTTTCAGTGAACTCAGAAAAGTTTTATAGATACTTAGCAGATAATTTTGGGAACATTCGTTTTAAATCGTCATTATCTTCGTTCCACTCGTTTCCAGTTGTAATATGGTTTTCCTGAAACGGATATGGCATTTTTTGCCCAGTCAGCTCTTCAAAAATTATTCCTGGTAGATACCCAAATCCTTCCCATTCAAAATCCTCAATTAAGTGAGTTTCAATTTCTGAAAGCGATTCTGGATCAGTGATTGTTTTATAATAAAAGCCTTGGCCTTGAGCGATTACCCATTCGCGAAAATCATTGAAATTATCGTCGCTGCATCCTCCGAGAATAATGTATATGGCGCCCCAAAGCTCCCAAGTATTGGCTTGGCCTCTAAAATTTCGAAAACTATTGCCAAATAAAATGAGTTCGTCTGCAGTTAGTTTTCTGAGCTCATTTGCTAATTCTTCTTGTTGTTCTTCAAAATTGCCTCCCGAGATATCTTTAGTTTTTTGAATTATTTTCCAAAATAAATCTTCGTCCATTAATTCGTCAGAAATCTTGAAATCTTTTTTTTTCGCAGATTGAATAGATATGTCTTTTTCTTTTTTACCAAAAAGTTTGTCAAATATTCCCATAAATGTTTGGTTTATTTTGGTAGATATTGGCTGTTGTCTTCATTCTTAAATTTTGATGTTGAGATTTCTTCCTTAACAAAATTTAATTTTGGTTCAGCATTAGCAGAATTGTTTTCAAAGGCTGAACCAGCCGCGGTTGAATTTTTAATTTTCATAAGAGTAATTATGAAAAATGCCAAAGCTCCAATACCAATCAAAACAAGAAAAATGTTGATGTACAAATCAGTTCCAGTTCTGTTTAAGTTTTGAGCTAGAATAATTAAGCCAAAAGCGGTAAATATAATGCCCCAATATTCCATTTTGACCCAAAATAAACTGTGATTACTTTTGTTATTTATTTTATTTCCAGTTTCCTTGTCAATAAAAACCCGTAATGTTCTGTTCCATTTTATTCCCAATATAAAACTAAAAATTCCAGTTATATATAGTGGGACGATAAATGATAAATCAACGTATGTTTCTGGAAAAATTGAAACGCTGATTAAAAGAGCAACAAATAAAATTAATAGAGAGAAAATTCCTCTGCCTGACCAAACTATCATTGTTTTAAGTTTTTTAATTAAAAGCCTATATTTTTTTAAGTCCTTTTGACTTATCCGGACTAAATTTTCTGCATTAAGAATTCACATTAATCAATCCTCTGAAAAACTGAATACCGCCAAATAAGATTGCGCCCCAAAATATAAATCCAATATTAGCAAGCGTCAAAATGGTGCCTCCACAAAACCATAATGCGCCATAAACCATATCTTTTCTGGCTTTTTCATATTTTGCTTCTTGAATTTCTATTTCTAGGTTTTCAACAATCAATGCGGCAACTTCGGTGCTTACTCCTTGTTCTGCAAGTTTAGCTTTGGTTTCATAAGCTGATTTGTTTTCATTGATGAGCAGGTTTGCTGCATAATTGTAATGATGTGTTGATGCATCAAATGGGTCATTTTGGGTCGTTTCCATGGGTTAGTTTTGGGTTAGTTATGAATAAAAAAGAAATACTTTTTACGGCTATCATATTATCTGACAATATTCTTTTTAGAATCAGAATTTTATATGCCAAGTCAAATATAAATAGTTGAAAAATTATATGCTTACGGGAAGACGTAAATGAGAAAGATTTTTCCAAAAAAAAAGTGGCTAATTTTTATTGCCACTTTTATATTAAAGACCATTGGGACCTAATCTATATTTTTATTGTTGATGATCTTTTCAATTCTAAATTTTCCATATAAGCTTTTAGTGCTTTTCCAAAATAAGCACTTTCATATCCTGATTTATATTGTTTGTTTGTAAATCTGTCTCTTACATAAAATTGCTTGAATATTATTGTACTGCTTGAGGGTGGTGTATGAAATTGAGAATTGCCTGAGTAATATACAGTTCGTGAAGTTCCTTCATCGTAATCAAAAACATAACGATAGATAGTTTTGTCTTTATATTTTTCGGATTCAATTTTGTCATAAGTAATAAATTCATATTTCCCTAAATATCGTTTTGCTGCACTTTTTACGTATTTATCGTAGCTCGAACGCTTTTTGAGAACAATTAGAAGAACTTGATTGTCAAATTTTCCAAATTCTGGTGGAATAGCATCTTCTTTTTCAGTAAAATGATTTTTTGCATGTCCTTTTGCAATAGCGCCACATGAATTTAAAGAGAGTGTAAAAGCTAGCAGAAGAATTAAAATTAAAGATTGGTTTAGTTTCATTGGAGTAGGTTTGGTTAAAAGCTCTATTAAAGTTGTATGGTAAAAAAAAACTATATTAGATTCAATTATTGTTTAACTAAGTTGAATCATTGCTATAGTTTTCAAATTTAAATAGTTGGATTGGTAAATAATTGCGGAAAACCGTAAATGTTAGATAAATAAAACTGCAAGTTAATTTGCAGTTTTATTAATAAAGCTCGTGCCAGAAATGTTTACAGCCATCCTTGCATTCTGTATTTCTTCTTTCGGTATCGGTTGTTTTAAAAATCCATAACAAAGCGGTTATAGTTTTTTTATTTTCTTCCGCAGGAAGCATCGCTAATTTTTGAAATGCAATTTTGGTAGGGAATGTTTTTAAAAGCACTATTGGCGTATAAGTTGGTTTTAATGGAATGCTTTTTAATGCCTCTTGGTAAGATGGCGAATTATAGTTGACTTTATCCGGAATCGAATTGATGATATAATTATGCAACGTTGTAAAAAGCTCTTTAAAATTATAATCATTTCCTAATAAAAGCTCTAAGCCAGTATTAAAATCGATATGATCTTGAGCAGTTTTATTGATTATTTTTTCTATCTTTTTCAAAATGGTTTAGTTTCTTTTTTGGAATAGTATTCCAAAATTAAGCACTCGAACTTATATAAAGTTACGGAAAGACGTAAAGCAAAGACTTTTTGTAAAATCGAAGTTTTCTGAGAAAGTCAGCTTTCGTTTTTAAAGAATAATCAGAATTTGGAATTTGAAGATTAGGATTTCAGAAAAAAGTATATCTTTAACCAACCCAAAACCAAAAAAAATGCAAGAACACGACCAAGAAAATGAACATTTTAAAAGAGAATTAGGATTATTAGACGGAACCATGCTTGTAGTAGGTTCTATGATTGGATCCGGAATATTTATAGTAAGTGCTGATATCGCAAGGCGAGTAGGATCTGCCGGATGGCTTACCTTGATTTGGCTGATCTCGGGATTAATTACGATTATTGCCGCAGTGAGTTACGGAGAATTAAGTTCGATGTTTCCAAAAGCTGGAGGCCAATATGTTTATCTAAAAGAAGCTTACAACAAACTTATAGCATTTCTTTATGGATGGAGTTTTTTTGCTGTAATTCAGACCGGTACAATTGCTGCAGTGGGAGTCGCTTTTGCGAAGTTTGCAGCATACTTATATGAACCTTTTAGCGATGAAAACATTCTTTATGAAGCTGGGTTTTTTAAACTCAATGCAGCGCAACTGGTTTCTATTTTCACAATTATTTTATTGACTTATATTAACAGTCGCGGTGTTAAAAACGGAAAAATTCTGCAGACAGTTTTAACAATAATTAAAATTTTATCATTGCTAGGGTTGATAGTTTTTGGATTAACGCTCGCTGCAAAAGCTTCAGTTTGGGATGCCAACTGGGCAGATGCTTGGACAACACGCACCTATACTGCTGGAGACGGTTCGTGGCTTCCAATTAGTGGAACGGCTTTGATTACGGGGATTTCTGCTGCAATGGTAGGTTCTCTATTTTCTAGCGATGCTTGGAATGGTGTAACTTTTATTGCCGGCGAAATTAAAAATCCGCAACGTAATGTAGGTTTAAGCCTGTTTCTTGGAACTTTTATTGTTACGCTTATTTATGTTTTAACGAATATTATGTACTTGGCGGTAGTTCCGTTAGATGAAATTGCTACGGCAAAATCAGATAGAGTTGCAGTTGTTGCTGCACAATATATTTTTGGAAATGTTGGAACATTGATTATCGCAATTATGATCATGATTTCGACTTTTGCCTGCAACAACGGATTAATTATGGCGGGTGCAAGAGTATATTATACAATGGCAAATGATGGTTTGTTCTTTAAAAAAGCAGCCGTTTTAAATGAATCAAGTGTTCCTGCTTGGGCACTTTGGGCACAGTGTATTTGGGCTTCTGCTCTGTGTTTGACTGGGAAGTATGGCGATTTATTAGATTTCGTAATCATCATTGTTTTGATTTTCTATATTTTGACAATCTACGGAATTTTTATTTTGAGAAGAAAAATGCCAAATGCCGAAAGGCCATATAAAGCATTTGGATATCCATTCTTGCCAATGGTATATATTATTGCGGCAACAGCAATTAGCGTTTCGTTGTTGATTACAAAATTCTCTACTTGTGGCTGGGGTGTGCTAATTATGCTAACCGGAATTCCTGTTTACTATTTGACAAAACCTAAAGAAGAATAAAATTTTAGTTTAAAGTTTCAGGTTTGAGGTTTCAAGTTTAAAACTTTGAGTATATAAAAAAAGCGTCTTGTATACAAGGCGCTTTTTTTGTTTCTAATTGTTGGTATCCGATAAATCGTTGTCAATTCTTTCTGCGGTTGGTCTTAAAAAAATCAGATAAATTAAAATCAGTATTCCAAATAATATAAAATCTGGTTTTAAAATTAAGATCAGAAATGCTGCACCTTCAAGAACACCCCAGCGCATGATTGACGCGGTTTGATAAATTGGAAACTTTTCCTCGAGTTTTAATTTGGGATTGATTTGTTTCAATTGGGATTTGAATAAAAAAGTACTCAAAACAAATGCTACAACTGGAATTGCAACATAAATTATCGATGATGAGTCGATAGTGGGAATTCGCAATTTTTCAATCGAAAGGTCACCTAAGATATAATAGAATACAATCGTACCAGCGCAAATGCCGAGATGAATGATTTGTAAGGTTTTAATTTTTTCAGACATGATTTGGTTAATTAGGGGGTGGTTTGTAATATGCAAGTTAAAAATTAATTCTCTGAAAATTCTTATTTTTAGAGTTAAGAATCTTAATTGATTGTTTTTTTGTTGAGAATAAAAAGTAAACGAAGAAAATTACAACGAAAAATTCTGAAGAGAAGATATGGAACAAAAAAAAGACATTGCAATTAAGCAATGTCCCTTTTGATGTAAATGATCTGGAAACTGTTATAATGCAACAGGTTCAGCAGATGATTTTATTGTTGAATTAATAATAGACAAAGTAAGCGGGTCAGATTCTCCTGAAAAGAAAGCATCCAGAATTTCCTGAAATATAGGATTCGTGTTTTCAACTAATGAGAATAGTGTCATAGACGAACGCAATTTTCGCGCATCTAAATCGCCAAAAATCCCATCTGCCGATTTCATTTTAAAGCTTAGTAAAAGTTCTGAAATTTCGATTAAATGTTTTCCAAGAATCGGGTGTTCCAAATAGTCGGAAGCTTCTTTTAAATCGTTAATGGCATAAAGATTTGCTGTATCGCTTTTGCCCAAACCTTTTATTTGAGGAAAAATAAACCACATCCAATGGGTCTCTTTTTTCCCTTTGCTGATTTCAGAAAGAGCAGTAAGATAAAGTTTGTTTTGCGCATCTAAGAAACGCGATAAATCATTGTTAGAATAAGCCATTATGGTATTGTATTTTGAAAAAGGTTGCAAAAATAGTAAAAAAGATAGGGTTAGCCTAATAAAAGGTTCATACAGTGCATGTTTTAACTTTTTAAAGAAGGAATATCTTACGTGGTTTTAAATAAAAAATGCTTTTTTTAGAGTTCAATGTTATAAAAATCAAAGATTTCGATTGGTTCTTCTAAAGGTAAGATTGATCCTTGGCAAAACATCTCGAGCTGTTTTGGGAACTTGATGTTGCCAAAAACTATTAGTCGTTCCTGCCATCAGTAGAAACGAACCATGATGTAGCGGAATTTCAATCTGAGGAATTTCCTTATTGAATTTATGGCGCAATTTAAATATTCTCGTTTCACCAAAAGTTACCGAAGCTATAATCGGATCTTTTCCAGAATTGTCTTCCCGGTCGCTGTGCCAGCCAACTCCGTCTTTTCCGTTTCGATATAAATTTAACAGAAGGCTGTTAAAATCAAGCTGAGTTTCTTTTTCTACACGGCCTCTGATTTTTAATAACTCATACGTCCAGTCTGGGCCTTTTGGATCTGCGCCGGGATTATCTTTGTCTTCGTACCAAGAAATCATTCGAGGAACGGTATAGGTTTTATCATAAATTTCCATTTCATATTCTCGCCATTTGGTTTTGCGTAATATTCTTTCATAAAAATGATCCGATTCTTCTTTAGTGAAGAAATTCTCAATCAAAATGAGTTCAGAATCTGGAATGTCAAATATTTTTTTTCCTCCCAAACCTGTCGTGAATAATTCGGTATCGCTAAATAGTGTCATAATTTGGATTTTTTACAGCTCTATTTTTTAATTTAATTCGGAATCTGAAAACAGATTAGTTTTGGTTTAATAACGGTTTATTGAAGAATACTTTTCTGGGATTTTTTTCTGCATAAGAAAAGATTAACTGCTCGATATATTGATTGCTTTTATAAGGTTCGGTATAATTTTTTGCTTCCAATGGATCATGAATTGAAATATCTGACGGAATATATCCCATTCCATAAAAATGACCATTTTCGATCCAGATACAGCTTTTTTCTTCTTTAGACCTTCCTTTGTCGATTATAGCAAAAGTGGGTCTGTTGTTTAATAAGAAGTCAATAGCGTTATCGATTTGTGCATTATGCATGATAACATCAGGCAGGCTTTGCGGATTATTATTCTGGAAAAACTCTCCTTCCTCAGATTTTGAATATTTGCAGAAACGATGATCTATTTCAAAACGTTCGGCCAGACTTCGCAATAAATTAATGCCTTCATATAAACTGCTGAATTCATGAAGACAGACCTGAAATTTGCTCACTTTCCCAATGGCAAGATATTTATAACCATTTCGTGCTTCGTATTGGTAAATACCAAATTTAGCTTCAAAGCGTTTTAAAGCTCTGTTATAAGTTGGCCAAAGTTTTTTGATTTCGGTACATTCCAGCAAAAGTGCCATTAATTCAGTGGCGCAAACTTCAAAAGAAATTCCGTGGATATCCCTTAAAAAATGCTGTCTCTGTGGATTAATATTGTTCCCGCTAAAATGAGAAGCCACACGTTTTTTTAAATTAATCGCCTTTCCAACATAAATCACTTTTTTAGCTTGATTATAAAAATAATATACACCAGGTTTGTCTGGTAAATTATTGAAATCATCTGGCGGAAGGTTAGGAGGAAGACGTTGATCTTGTGCCGTTTTTTTAATCATTTTTTCGATTTCTCCTGCATCGTCCCATTCCATTAAAAGAGAAAAAAGTAGAGCAGTAGCATCGGCATCTCCGCCGGCGCGATGTCGGTTTTCTAAATTGATATTTAAAGAATTGCAAAGATTTCCTAAACTATAAGAACCTAATCCCGGTTTGATTTTTCGCGCAGCACGAACGGTACAAAGCTTTTTCGCCGACCATTTAAAGCCTGCTTGTTCCAATTGATGATGTACAAACGAATAATCGAAGTTTACGTTATGAGCGACAAAAATACGATCGGTCAGCATTTCGAGAACTTTCTCAGAAATATCATCAAAGATTGGCGCATTGGCAACCATTTCATTATTAATACCTGTTAATCCAAAAATAGAAGGAGGAATGTCCTGTTGAGGATTTACAAGTGTTTCGTAACGATCCAGTACATTTTTACCATCATGAATAATGATCGCAATTTCAGTAATGCGACTGCCACTGGCATTTCCGCCTGTGGTTTCAATATCGACTATAGCATATTCCGTATTTTTCATCTTTATATAACGTAAGTTGTTCTTTAGTTATTTAATTCTTTAACACTTAGTGTGCACTATATTTTTTAATCTCGCAAAGTCGCAGAGTCGCAAAGTATTTTCTTTTTAAGTTTTTTAAATAAAACTTTGCGTCTTTGCGCCTTTGCGAGCAATTTTCGGCGTTTAGTAAAAATTAAAACTTCATCCGATGTCTCGGCAAATTAATCTCGTGTTCTGATGGATAAGGTTTTCTATGAGTAAGGCTTATATCTTCTTTAATCTGGTTTTGTGTTCTGTATTGATCTTTAGCATCCATATATCGCGGATCGGGAATAAAAGGCATTTTGGCCATTTTGGTTATGGTAATAGTAGGGAAATGATAATCAACCTCAACATTTCCTAACAACAAATAACATCCTCCGCCCTGAAAAGGATATTTTTCTAAACTATCCGGAAAATGTGCTGTATCAAAATAAGTACCTTCATGGTCGATCCAGGTTCCAAAATACATGGTTCCTTTTTTTGTTGGAACGTGTTTTCTGGAAATCAGATAGGCCAACATTCTGACTTGTTTTTTATGATATTGAACCAAATCTTTAGCCATAACATCGCCTCGGTGTTTGGTTTGCAAAAGATCAAAAACGGTACAGGAAACAGGAAAACTCAACAATTCGATTTCGTCAAAAGCGTCTTCAAAAACAGAACGTTCCAAAATAGGCAGTTTATATTCTTTTACGGGCTCCTGCAAAAGTTTTAAGTTTCTGTTTTCTGGTTTAAAATTATTCAAAAGCAAACTCGCAATAACCAAAAGCTGATTTTTGGTTTTTCCTGTAAAACGAAAAGCATCAATGAAAATCAGGGTTTTGACGCCTTCAATTCCAATTGGAATTCGATTGATAAAATCTTCTAAAGAATTAAAATCACCCTTTTTATTTCGGTCTTCTTCAATTAAATGCGCGATTTTCGATTCCAAACTTTGAATGTGCATAAAGCCAAGGTAAATATCAGTTCCGTACAAAGTAGTTTGATATTCGCTTTTATTCACACACGGATTATGAATCGTTCCGCCAGACATTCTAGCTTCGTGTACATACACTTCAGTTCTGTAAAATCCGCCCTGATTGTTGATTACCGCAGTCATAAATTCAACAGGGAAATTAACTTTCAAGTATAAACTCTGATAACTCTCAACCGCATAAGAAGCTGAATGCGCTTTGCAGAAAGAATACCCCGCAAAAGATTCGATCTGACGATAAATTTCCTGACTCAAAGTTTCGGGATGCCCTTTTTGAGCACAGCTTGCAAAGAAATTATCTTTTACTTTTTGCAACGCTTCCAAAGATCTTCCTTTTCCTGACATGGCACGACGCAGAATATCGCCGTCGGGAGCGGGAAGTCCACCATAATGCTGGGCGATTTTAATGACATCTTCCTGATAAACCATAATGCCGTAAGTTTCGCCAAGATGTTCTCTGAAAACTTCATGAAAATACTCAAACTGAGTTGGATTATTATGACGAAAAATATACTCTTTCATCATTCCCGATTGTGCTACTCCGGGACGAATGATAGACGACGCGGCAACCAGAATTTTATAATTGTCACAATTTAAACGGCGAAGTAAATCACGCATAGCAGGACTTTCGATATAAAAACAGCCAATCGTATTTCCTTTTGCCAAATAAGAGTTGCAAACAGCCTCGTCTTTAGAAATGGAAGTATCACGAATATTAACTTTTATCCCTCGGTTTTTTGCAATCAGTTTTACGCTGTCGTCAATATGACCGATGCCTCGCTGACTTAGAATATCAAATTTATCAAAACCAATTTCTTCGGCAATATGCATGTCAAAAAGTACAATTGGAAAACCTTTTGGAGGCATTTCCAGAGGCGTGTAATTCGTAATTGGTTCTTCAGAAATCAAAATTCCGCAGGCGTGCATACTGCGTTGGTTTGGATATTTTTCAAGCAACATTCCATATTGTTGCACCATTTTTACAATTTTATTGGTTTCATGTAAAGTCATTGGATTTTTAGCTAACATATCGAGTTCTTCTTTCGGAAGGCCAAACACTTTACCAACTTCTCTAAAAATAGATCGATATTTAAACTCAACATTTGTACCGCAAAAAGCAACATGATCTTTGCCATATTTTTCGAAGATATATTCCAGAATTGTATTGCGTTCTTGCCAACTCCAGTCAATGTCAAAATCGGGTGGAGTTTTACGGTTGAGGTTTAAAAAACGTTCAAAATACAAATCCAATTCGATTGGACAGATGTCTGTAATTCCGAGACAATAGGCAATAATACTGTTGGCACCGCTTCCGCGACCGATATGCATAAAGCCTTGACTATTGCTGAATTGAATAATATCCCAAGTAATTAAAAAATAACCGCTGAATTCTAATTCATCAATTACTTTTAATTCTTTTTTTACACGAGCTTTTGCTTCAATATTTTCGTTTCCATAACGTTTTGCGAATCCTTCCCAAGCTAATTCGGTTAGTTTTTCTAAATCTTTTTGACGGTTTTCGGTATAGAATTTTTTATTTCTTTTTGCTGAAAAATCATATTGAAAATTGCACTCGTCAATAATACGCTGTGTATTTAAAATGATTTCAGGATATTTTTCATAGAATGGCAGAATCGATTCTACAGGTTTCATCACATCAGAAACTTTGCAATAATCAGCTTCCGTAAGTTTCGATAAAATAATATTCGTATCAATAGCCCTAAGAATTTTGTGCAGATTGTATTCGACTTTGGTTTTAAAAGTTACAGGCTGTAAAATCACCATTTTGGAGATTTTATTTTTATGTTTTGAAGTCAGAAGACTCGAAACTTCTTCAGGACGAACTCCGATAAATTCATTTTCTAAAAGTATTTCAGGAGCATTTTCTAAAGTATAAATCACAAATGCCGATTTGAATTTTGGAGCACGCAAAGGCAAAGTTTCTCCGCTGAAATTATACTCAGTTAAAAAAACATTCATTTCGGCTAAACCTTCAGCATTTTTCGCCAAGCCAATATATCGGAATTCATGATTGTATCGAAATTCCATTCCAACCAAAGGCTTGATTTCTTTTTCTTGACACGCTTTTATAAAATCATAAATTCCAGTAACGGTATTAATATCTGTCAGTGCCATTGATTTTACACCATGCAAAACAGCTTCGGCAATCAATTCCTTAAGCGGAATCGTGCCGTAACGTAATGAATGGTAGGAATGACAATTGAGATACATTATTTTTTGCGTTTTAAAATTTCGTCTTTAGTATTGGGTTTAAAGTGAGCTCCGGCACAGCGCATTACGGCATCAAAACCATAACGGCTTTTCATTTTATCCATGGCTTCATAAAGTGAAAGCATTTCCTGAGTATCTTCAAAAAGATTAATTTGATAGGTTCCGCGTACCAATCCGCTAAAGCGAACGCCAATCAGACGCAGACGCATACGACGCTGATAGACTTTCTCAAAAAGTTCTATTACGTTTTTAGTCAAAATATGATCGGCTGAAGTATAGGCTACTCGGCATTGTTTGGTTTCGGTATCAAAATTGGCGTAACGAATTTTGACCGTAACAGTTGAAGTCAGCCATTGTTCTGCACGAAGCTGAAAAGCCAGTTTTTCGACCATTCCTAATAATATTCTTCTCAGTTTTGCAAGATCGATAGTATCTTGAGAAAAAGTAGTTTCGGTCGAAATTGATTTTCTTTCCGTATAAGGTTCAACAGGGGTGTGGTCAATTCCGTGGGCTTTTTTCCAAAGTTCTAAACCATTTTTACCAATCATTTGCTGTAAAACCTCAGCAGGCATTTCGGCTAAAGTCTGAATTTTACGAACGCCAATTCGGGACAAAAGCTGAAAAGTAACCGCCCCAACCATCGGGATTTTCTGAATCGAAAGCGGATTTAAAAAGTCCTGAACTTTTTGTTCCGGAATTTCAAGATTCCCAACAGGTTTGCCTTCTCCAGTAGCAATTTTAGAAACCGTTTTATTAATAGATAATGAAAAGCTAATTGGCAATCCGGTTTCTTTAATCACCTTTTGAGCTAATTCATTTGTCCATTTATAACTTCCGTGGAATTTATCCATTCCGGTAATGTCCATATAAAATTCATCGATGCTCGCTTTTTCTAAAACAGGCGCTTTTTCCTGAAGAATTTCGGTTACATCATGAGACAATTGCGAATACAATTCCATGTCACCTTTCATTACTTTTGCGTCAGGACAAAGTTTTAATGCCATACGAATCGGCATCGCAGAACGTACTCCGTATTTGCGGGCTTCATACGAACAAGATGCCACAACGCCACGGTCGCCTCCGCCAATAATAAGCGGAATTCCGTTGAGTTCTGAATTGGTGCGTCTTTCGCAGGATACAAAAAAGGTATCCAAATCCATATGTACAATTGCCCGTGCCATTTTTCCTTTTTGTTTTTGTATGGAACAAAATTAGCACAGGTGATAACAATTTTTTGTATATTTGCTGTTCCAAATTATAACAAATTAATTATGTCCTTATTTTCAGACAACATCAGAGCATTAAGGGTTAAGCATAAAATATCTCAAGAGAAATTAGCTGAAAACCTTAGCATTACCAGAGGTAGATACGTGAAATACGAAGACGGAACTTCGGAAGCGCCGTATGACATTTTAAAGAAGATTGCGTTATATTTTCATATGAGTATTGACTTGATATTATCTGTCGATATCCGTAAAATTGATGTGCAAAATTTGATAAAACTAGAAGGCAACCGACTTATTTTACCCATTCAAGTGGATAGTTTTGGAGAAAATTTTATTGAAATTGTTTCTCAAAAAGCAAAAGCGGGTTACCTCAACGGATATGCTGATCCAGAATATATTGAAAGTTTACAGCAGATTACGCTTCCTTTTTTAGGACCTGGAAAACACCGCGGATTTCCTGTTGAGGGGGATTCTATGCCTCCGCACGAAGATGGCTCTATCATTATTGGTCGTTATGTAGAAAAACTAGGAGAGGTGATGGACGGTAAAACCTATATTCTTATTACCAAAAGCGAAGGAATGGTTTACAAACGTCTCAATAAAAACAAAAAGAATAGTTTGGTTTTAGAATCTGATAATAGTTTTTACCCAAATTATGAAGTGAAAGCTTCTGATATTTTGGAGATTTGGGAATACGAATGCAATATTGGCCGTTCAGACAAAAAACAAGAAACGACGGAAACTGGAGAAATGAAAGATTTGCTTTTAGAATTGAAAAGAGAAGTTAGGGAGATTAAGAATAATACTTCGAATACATAATTTTTAATTTCCTGTTTAGGACTTATGGGTTGGTAAAACCTATAAATAAAACCAGAACCTGAATTGTAATTTCAGCTCTTCACATTTTGCTTGGAGAGCTGATTTTTTTTGTTTGTGAATGAAAACCGGAAGTAAACAGATTTAATTTCCTTTGACAATAGCCGATGCAATTTGCCCGCAATGATGTGAATTGTGAAAAAGAATAATTGATAATAATTTAATTCTTGGAACTGTTCCTAAAAAAGAAGTTTCTACTTCTTCAAACCAATCCTGATCAGAAGAATTATGAATTACATCTTCGAGTGTTTTGTATCCTTTTTCCATAAAGGCATGACTCGTTTGCAAATCATAATTTTTGCCAGTATCAGATTGTCCGATTGTTGTGTTTTCAATATCCGTTTTTGTTCCGAAAAATGCTCCCAAAATGTTTGCGGTTTCTCCAATATGTCTGTAAATAAATCCAACCGAAGCCGTTTTTTCATTCAATTGAAAACGACTGTTTTCCGGAGTTATATTTTTGAATGTAGCATTACAGACAAAACGATTATGATCTAAAAGATCTAATAAAACTTGTTTTTGCATGATTTCTAATTTTTAAATTAATCTTTCTTTTTGTTCAGAATAGTTTCCAGTTTGCTGAGTTTGTTTTCCCAGAACTGATCAAAATGACTAATCAGCGCTTTAACATCATTAAATCCTTTTTGATTTAAAACACAATGACGTTCCCTTCCAATTTCCTGGATTGAAATAAAACCCGCTTGTTGCAATATTTTAATATGTTTTGAAACAGCAGGACGACTCATATCAAAGTTTTCGGCCAAAGCGTTTATGTTATACGTTTCTTTGGTAAGTAATTGCAGAATCTGTCTGCGACTTGGATCTGCAATTACTTGTAAAGCATCAAGATTAGGTAATGACATTATTTTTCGTTTAAAAGATTCTCGATTTTCTCCATTTTTTTCAACCAGCCTTCTGTCATTCCAGTTAGGATAGAAGCATTTTCTTCTTTAAATCCAGTATGAAGAAGACGTAATTCGGTACCATTATCTTTCTTTTCCAGAGTCCATTCGACAATAGTGTCAAAGATCGTTTCATTATTTCCCGGTCCGCCTTTCCAACTGTAAACAAGCTTTTTCAAAGGAACAATTTCTAATATTTTGCAATGAAAAATTCCATCAAGATTTAAACTTGGAATAGGATTAGTACGAAATGTAAAATGATGTCCTAAAAGAAGTTTAAAATCATTTGGCATAATCCATTGCGCAATTAATTCTGGCTCCGTAAGATACATCCAGATTTCTTCAGGGGCTTGGTTGTAAAACCATTTGTGGTTAATTTCTGTTTTCATATTTAAGTAACTTTAAGGTTACACAAATATATATGTAACTTTTAAGTTACGCAAATGTTTTTAAATGTTTTTTAAAATGCGGTTAAAAATGAACAGCCTAGTCTTACGGATTAAATAATAATAAAAGATTGGATTAATCTTTAAAACACCTTAGCAAATCCTAATCCATATTGCTTTCCGTTATAGAAAGGCATTATCATAGAAGTCGATTTGTTCTCAGAATCTGACTTGAATAACTTTTTTGTGATATACGGATTGATCCAATAGGCAATTTTGGTACTCAAAATTCCGATTCCCGCTCCAGCCGCAACATCAGTTAGCCAGTGGCGATTGTTGTAAATTCTAAATAATCCCGTTCCTGTAGCAACAGCATAACCCGCAATTCCGTACCATATCGATTTATCTTTATATTCCTGATATAAAAATTCGGCTCCAGCAAAAGCAGTTGCAGTATGTCCAGAAGGGAAGGAGTTGTTAGAACTTCCATCAGGTCTTTCTTCATGTACAATCGATTTTAAGCTCAAAACAGTCGTTGCCATAATAATATACGAAGTTGCAAATATGACTGAACGATCACGCATGTTATTTTTTCCTTCTACACCAAAAGCATTCAAAGCATAAACAGATGCTGCAGGTGCATATTGGGAAAAGTCATCAATTGTGATTTTTTCGTCAATGTCTTCTTTAACTTCTGCTCTAATCTGGCGATTGAAGCTTAAAAGTTGATCATTTCCAATTCCAATAACGCCGTACCCAATCAAAACCGATGGAATAATTAGCTGTTTGTAATTGAATTTCAAATTATTTGACGTGCTGTCAATTTTTGCAATGGAATCATTTTGCTGCGCATTAGCAGAAAAAAATCCGAATAGAAATAGAAGGAAAATCGCTTTGTAGAACATTTTTAGGGTCGATATATTTTACAAATTAACGAATGTTTTGAACCTAGTATTTTGCGCTTAATTGAACCTTAAGTGAATATTAATTAAAGACAAAATTCAATTATAAATATATTATATTTTTTTTAAATTTTATAAGAATTGTTTTATTTTTTTGAAATAATTTAGATAATTGTAAAGATGAATCTTTGAATCGGATTGGTAAAACCTTAAACTTTCAGTGTAAACCAAAAAGTACTGCCCAATCCAAGATTACTCTCAACCCCAACGCTTCCGTTCTGCGCTTCAATAAATTCTTTACTGATTGCTAATCCCAATCCTGTTCCGGATTTCTGACTTCCCGGAACCTGAAAATATTTGTCAAAAACTTTGTCTTTATATCTTGTATCAATTCCTTTTCCGGTATCGATAACCTGAAACACGATTTGATTGTTTTCTTTTTTTAGTTTGATGTGAATGGTACTTTTTTCAGAAGAATAACGGATGGCATTCGACAAATAATTAATCAAAACCCAGCCTGTTTTTTCGCTGTCGGCTTTTACGTCTTGCAGATTTTCATCAGCATCAATAACCAGTTTGATTTGTTTTTGTTCCGCCTGAACTTTTACTGCTTCAACAGCATAATTTACAATTTCTTGCGGATTGCTTTTTTCGATATTCAGCTGAATATTTCCAGTTTCTAATTGCGATAGATTAAGCAATTCGCCAGTAATTTTCAATAAGCGCTGACTGTCCTCTTTTATGCTTTCAACCAATTGTTTCTGATCGTCGTTCATATCGCCTGTTTTTTCATTTTCAAGCAATTTCAGACTTAGTTTTATCGATGCAATTGGTGTTTTTAATTCGTGCGAAACGGTGGCAATAAAGTTGGTTTTGGCAAAATCCAGTTCTTTAAAAAGTGTAATGTTTCGCAGAATAATCACATCGCCAATATTGATTTCTTTTTCTTCTCCAGTCGGAATTATGGTAATGTTCAGAATCTCTTTTTCGAAATAACTTTCTTTTCCGTGCGCATAAATTTTAAGCGGTTGTTTTTTAGGAGCATCTGATTCCTCTTTCAAAATCAAAGACCGAATTAAATCATTCGATAAGGCTAGAGTAGAAGCCGATTTCCCGATAACATCTTCCAGTTTTAGACCAATAATTTTCAAAGCTTCATCATTGGCAAACAAAACAATTCCTTCATGATCCAAACCAATAATAGGATCGTTCATATTATTGATAAGCGTTTCGAGTCGTTTCTTTTCGAAGAAGAGTTTATACAAATTACTATCATTATATTCCTGGAGTTTCTGCGCCATCGTATTAAACGATTTGGCCAAATCTCCAAATTCGCTATGACTCGTAAAATGAACGCGCTCGGAATAATTTTTATTTGCAATTTCCTTAATACTCAGCGTTAATTCCTTTATCGGATTTGCAATATTATTTGGGAGATTAACCAATAAATTAAAAGCAATCAAAAAGCATAAACTTCCCACAATGGCAATCCATAAATTGGCATTTTCGGCGGTATGTTTAGCAATATCGCTTTTCTGTTTTATAGCATCCAGATTCAGTTTCATAATAGCAAAAATATCCTGTCTGATTTTTGCTTTTATGGTTTCGTTTGCTCCGTTTTGTTCTAAAAGCGTAAAACTTTTTTCAAGGTTTTCGGTTGCTTCTTTTTCTCCGGGTTCGGTAACATTTTGCGTTTGTTTTTCAAGATATTCCTTGAAAACATGAATCTTGCTATCAGGGCTCACTTTAATTTCATCCAAAGACAAAATCATATTTCGCGAATATTCCAGCGTATTATAATTCGCTTTCAGAATATTCTCGGTATCTGCTTTTATCAAAAAAACAGAATAACCGCTCACTAACGAAAGTATGATAATCATTAAAAATAATAATCCAACTCCCAGATTCAATTTGGTTTTAATTCTCATGACGTTTATTTAAAAACAAGTTTTTTTTATTTGAACCATTAAGATATTAAGGAAATTAAGCTTTGAACTTAATGAAACTTACAAAGAGAAAATTAAGCATAGCCTTTATTTTCTTAATATCTTAATGGTTAGAAAAATTACGACAGAATAACAAGGTCAACATTTGATAAAGACAGTTTGTTTAGCAAACGTCTGAAAATTGTTGTAGACAAAATTACTTTAAACAAATTAAAATGCGGTTTTCCGATACAGACAGTTGTAATTTGTTTTTCTTCTACAGTTGCTAAAATCGCATCGGTAATATTGCTATTTTCCAATTTAATAACTTCCGCACCCAATTGCACAGCGAGTTTAAAGTTATTAATTAAATGCCTTTGTTTGTCCAAAGCAATTTTATTACTGCTTTCCTGCGGGGTTTCCACATACAAAACATACCACAATCCGTTATAATAACTGGAAAGTCTTGCTGTTTTTCTAATCACAATTTTAGCCGTTTTGTCATTACTGCTAATGCAGGCCAAAAGTTTCTCATGTCGTAAAGCATGAAGATTCGGAACTTCATTTTCAACTTTTCGAACGACTTGACTCGCTACTTCTTTCAAAGCCAATTCTCGAAGTTGTAAAATCTGTTCCGATTTAAAAAAGTTCGTTAAAGCCGTCTGAATTTTATCAGGAGTATAAATTTTCCCCTCTTTCAAACGCGCAATCAAATCTTCAGATGTTAAGTCGATATTCACGACTTCATCTGCCAATCGTAAAACATTATCCGGAATACGTTCCTGAACATCAATGTTGGTAATTCGTTTTACATCCTCATTTAAACTTTCAATATGCTGAATATTGACAGCCGAAATTACATTAATTCCAGCATCCAAAATCTCCAGAACATCCTGCCAGCGTTTTTCGTTTTTGCTTCCTTCAACGTTCGTGTGCGCCAGTTCATCCACAATAACCACTTCTGGACGAAGATTGATAATCGCTTGAACATCGAGTTCTTCCAATTCTTTTCCTTTATAGAAAATGGTCCGTCTCGGAATAATTGGTAAACCCGCTAATAATTCATGTGTTTCCTTTCGCATGTGCGTTTCGATGTAGCCAATTTTGACATCGATTCCGTTTTTCAATAACGAATGCGCTTCCTGAAGCATACGAAAAGTCTTGCCCACACCGGCACTCATTCCAATGTAGATTTTAAACTTTCCCTTTCGTGATTTCTGAATTAAATCGAGAAAGTGCTGTGCGTTATTATTTTCGTTTTCCATATTTTTTGGTTTAACCATTAAGAGATTAAGGAAGTTAAGCTTTTCTTTATCTACAGAAAATTAAGCTGAATGTTCTGTATTCTAGATTAAAATGAGGTGCTAAAACTTAATTTTCTTAATCTCTTAATGGTAAAAAATCTTTTAATGTTTAGAAAGAAATCGCCAGCGAAGTCGTTACAAACGTATTCGTATCCGTTGGAAGATTGTCTTTATTGGTGAAGATTTCGTCTTTACTTGAAAGATTTCTGGCTTCAATTCTAAACATAAAATTATCAGTAACTAAGTAATCAAAGTTAGCCGAAAATCCGTAAGTTTTAAAACCGTTTGGCGTTTCAGTTGCAATGATCACACCTTTTTCATCACTATAATATTCACCGCGCGCTGAAAGCTGAATTTTATCTGTTGGTTTGTATTGCAGAATCAAAACTGGCGAAAACCAAGTGTCATATTTGTTACTATTTTTAGCCGATTGCTGAGATCCGATATCAAAACCAGCCGTAATATTTGTCTTTTCCGTTACCTTAAACTGTCCGTAAAAATTGTTGAAATAACGCCATTTTTTATCGATATCCGGCTGTTCATTTCCAACATACGTACTCCAGTTTAACGCAACCCGATCAGATGGTTTGCATGTAACCTGAGTTCCAAAAGCAGGCGTTTGATTTCCTTCTACTTTCTCGATTCTCTGCCAGCCATTCAAGTACATACCCGCCAAATACCATTCTCCAGATTCAGACGTATAACCAATTTTCACTCCTGTTTCATAATAAGGCGAATTCTCAGCCAGAATACTTCGAGTTAAAGTCTGACAATCTTTTCCAATCGCACTTTCAAAACCAATATGCGAAGGCATAATTCCCGCATCAACCCATAAATTATGGTTTTTCGAAATCTTTACACCAACATTCGCCTCGTAAACATTTTTCAACAAACCTTGTTCAGCAGACATATTGTACTCAGCATAAGTTCCGGCCATCAAAGCAAAATTTCCCCGAATATTTTCTTTCGAATAATTCACTTTTGCCATTGCTAAATTCAGGTTCACCTCGTTGCTTTTATTATAACTGTAAAAAAAGTTTGGCCGAGTATGATTTTCAGGCTTCCCGAAATCATAACTATAATAAGCGTCAACATATCCCGAAAATGTCAATGGACTTTTAGATTCTTCTTGTGCATGTAAATTGCTATAACCAAAAGCGATTAAAGCAGTAAGTATTATTTTTTTCATTTTTGTGGTATTCTATTATTTATTAGTAGATTTTTTAGGAGCTAATCCCGCTATCCGTTTCAATCTTTTGTGCCGAACCCCGGCACAAAAGGATTTCCACTACTATCGGGGCTAGGACATTTGGGGTAAAAAGGCGTTTTGTCTTCCTGCAAGGTTTTCAAAACCTTGTAGGTATTTAATTTTAAAGGTTAGTTTTAGATTCCAGTTTCTGTTCTGTTTGTCATCCTGAGGAACGAAGGATCACACTAGTAGCTCGACAAAGATTGACGATCATGCGGACGGAACTTCTCGTGTGATCCTTCGTTCCTCAGGATGACAAACTACACGGATACTTCATGATAATACTTGATGCAGATTTTTCATACCTACAAGGTTTTGAAAACCTTGCAGGAGAAAAACTTAGAATCTCAGTATCTTAGAGCCTTAGCATCTTAGAGCTTTAGCGAAGCTGATCCAGCGCCACATTCAATTCCAAAACATTAACCGTTTCAGGACCAACAACAGCAGTATTAATTTTAGATTCCACCAAAGATTTTACTTTAGCTTCATCCAGTTTTCTTTCTTTGGCAATTCGTTTCACCTGAATCAAAGCCCCTTGCGGAGAAACATTCGGATCTAAACCACTTCCCGAAGCCGTTACCATATCAGACGGAATATCAGATTTCTTTAAATAAGGATGAACCAATAAAAGCGTATCAATTCTTTTTTGAACCAAAGCTAAATAGTCGGCATTGCTTGGACCTTTGTTGCTTCCGGCACTTCCTGCAGCGTTGTAATCTACAGCCGTAGGTCTTCCCCAGAAATAATTAGATTTATCGAACTTTTGTCCAATTTTTTGATAACCGACAACTTTACCGTTAACGGTGATAGTTTCTCCTTTTCCCTGATTTGGAGCTAGCTGACCTATCCCGTAAATGGCTAAAGGGTAGATAACAATGAATAGAAGCAATAGAGCAACTGTAAGTTTTATAAGTGAGAATATATTTTTCATTTCTTTTAAGATTCTAAGGTTCTAAGTTGCTGAGATACTAAGTTTTTTTAGAAAGGAGTAATTTAGAACCAATGTTTTTATTTCAGTTTTTTGAAAGGTTTCATTTTTTAAAACTCTAAGGAAACCTTAGCAACTTAGAGTCTTAGTATCTTAGAAGCTTACATAAACAAGGCAACAATCAAGTCAATAATTTTAATTCCTATAAAAGGAACAATAATTCCTCCTAAACCATAAATCAAAAGGTTTCTTTTAAGAATAGCACTCGCTCCAATTGGTCGGTAATCAACACCTTTCAGCGCAAGCGGAATCAAAATCGGAATGATAATCGCATTGAAAATTACAGCTGATAAAATCGCACTTTCAGGACTATGCAAATGCATAATATTCAAACCTTGAAGCGCAGGAATCGCAGTAATAAAAAGAGCAGGAACAATAGCAAAATATTTCGCAACGTCATTTGCAATAGAAAAAGTGGTTAAAGTACCTCGAGTCATTAAAAGCTGTTTGCCAATTTCAACAATCTCGATTAGTTTAGTTGGGTCATTGTCAAGGTCAACCATATTTCCAGCCTCTTTTGCCGCTTGAGTTCCGCTGTTCATCGCAACACCTACATTGGCTTGCGCAAGGGCAGGAGCATCGTTTGTTCCGTCACCCATCATGGCAACCAAACGTCCTTCAGCTTGTTCTTTTCTGATGTAGTTCATTTTATCCTCAGGTTTAGCTTCGGCAATAAAATCATCAACACCAGCGGCTTCTGCAATAAATTTAGCCGTCAAAGGATTATCACCTGTTACCATAACCGTTTTGATTCCCATTCGGCGTAAGCGCTCGAAACGTTCTTTCATTCCGGTTTTGATAATATCCTGAAGTTCGATAACACCTTGGATTTCGTTGTTTTTAATAACCACCAAAGGTGTTCCTCCATTAGATGAAATAGAAATTACTTGTTGTGCAGTATCTTCAGGAAAAACATTTCCAGCTTGTTCAGCGATTTTTTTAGCAGCATCCTGTGCACCTTTTCGAATGTTCGTGCCGTCTTTCAAAATAACACCTGATGTTCTGGTTTCAGCAGTAAATTTTATTGTGTGTGAGATTTCAGAAGTATTTTTTAAAGCACTTGCTTTTGTTTCGCTTTTCGCATCGATCATTTCACTTAATTCCAAAATACTTTTCCCTTCAGGAGTATCATCAGCAAGTGAACTCAAAACAGCCGATTTCACAAAATCATCAAAAGAAATTCCTTTTGTTGGATAAAAATTAGTTGCTTTTCTATTTCCAATTGTGATTGTTCCGGTTTTATCCAAAAGCAAAACATCAATATCTCCGGCAGTTTCAACCGCTTTTCCTGATTTAGTAATTACGTTGGCACGTAAAGCTCTGTCCATTCCTGCTATCCCGATAGCAGATAATAAACCTCCAATTGTAGTTGGAATTAAACATACAAAAAGAGAAATAAAAGCAGCAATAGTAATAGGAGCATTAGCATAATCAGCGAAAGGTTTTAAGGTAACACAGACAATGATGAAGATTAAGGTAAATGCAGCTAATAAAATAGTCAAAGCAATTTCGTTTGGTGTTTTCTGACGGCTTGCACCTTCAACCAAAGCAATCATTTTGTCTAAGAAACTTTCTCCAGGTTCAGAAGTTACACGCACTTTAATTTTATCGGAAAGTACTTTTGTTCCTCCCGTAACCGAAGATTTGTCACCGCCCGCTTCACGAATTACTGGAGCACTTTCTCCAGTAATAGCACTTTCGTCGATGGTTGCAAGTCCTTCGATAATTTCACCATCGGCAGCAATTAAATCGCCTGCTTCGCAAATGAAAATATCATCTTTTTTTAATGTTGAAGAACTTACGTTTTTGATTTCTCCGTTTGGCAGAATTTGTCTTGCTGGAGTTTCTTCACGAGTTTTACGTAAACTGTCAGCTTGTGCTTTTCCTCGAGCTTCGGCAATAGCTTCAGCAAAATTTCCGAACAAAAGCGTAGCGAATAAAATTAAGAATACAATTATATTATAAGCCAAACTTCCCTGATCGGTTGCGCCCATTAAGATTGAAATGCAGACTGCAAACATTATGACAGTTCCGATTTCTACGGTAAACATTACCGGATTTTTGATCATCAATTTTGGATTGAGCTTCACAAAAGACTGCATGAATGCTTCTTTTACCTGCTGACTTTCAAATAATGATGTGGATTTATTAGTTGTCATTTTCTTGTAAAAAGTTAAATGTTATTTGTTAGATGTTATGCAAAAAAACACATAGATTATAGAATATAACCAGCGGTTTTAACCGCTGGGACGAAACGTATATCACAATCGGTGTTACGGCCATCCGTGTTCCCGTGGTTTCAACCACGGGCTATATTAAAATAGGAATGAACAATTTGTTATTTCAGCTATGTGTGAAAACGAGTTTTCTTTTTATTCTTTTTTATAGATTTAAAATCTATGTTTCTATGTGTTTAAATATCCAGCATTTTTATTTCAGTGTAAAATACTCAGCCAAAGGACCAAGTGCAAGCGCTGGAAAGAATGATAAAGCAGCAATAATAGCAATCACAGCAAAAGTCATAATTCCGAAAATTGTTGTATCTGTTTTAAGAGTTCCGGCACTTTCAGGAATGTATTTTTTATTGGCTAGTAAACCTGCAATTGCAAGAGGCCCAATGATTGGAATGAAACGGCTTAACAACAACACAATTCCAGTTGTGATATTCCAAAACGGATTATTATCGCCTAAACCTTCAAAACCAGAACCGTTATTAGCAGCACTTGAAGTATATTCATATAACATTTCTGAGAAACCATGCTTCCCTGGATTGTTTAACCAGCCAGTGGCATTTCCGCTGAACCAATATCCCATTGCAGTATCATGAGCAGCAAAATAAGATGCTAAAGCAGTTCCAGCTAAAATCAATAATGGGTGAATGATGGCAATAAAAGCGGCAATTTTAACTTCTCGGGCTTCAATTTTCTTTCCTAAGAATTCAGGAGTTCGACCGACCATTAAACCAGAAATAAATACTGCCAGAATAATGAAAATGTAAAAGTTGAGGTAACCGACACCACATCCGCCATAAAAAGCATTGACCATCATAGCTAATAACTGCATTGCTCCAGAAACCGGCATCGCACTATCGTGCATACTGTTTACAGAACCTGTAGAAATTACGGTTGTAGCAATACTCCAAAATCCTGAAATAGCAGGGCCAAACCGAACTTCTTTTCCCTCCATTGCTCCGGTTAATTGTGAAACTCCCATTTTTTCAATAGCAGGGTTTCCACTCATTTCGGTCGACATTGTCGGAATTACCAAGAGTAAGAATCCAACGGTCATTACGCCAAAAATTACATACGATAATTTCTTTTTATTTAGGAAAAACCCAAGTGCAAAAATCATCGCAAACGGAACAATCATTTGTGCCCAAAGTTCGACAGCGTTCGTAAAATAAGTTGGATTTTCTAAAGGATGTGCTGAGTTAGCTCCAAAAAATCCGCCTCCGTTTGTACCAATATGTTTTATTGCCACGAATGCCGCCGCTGGCCCGCGAGAAACTTCAACCTGATCACCTTGTAAAGTGGTAATAGTATCTTTCCCTTCAAAAGTCATAGGAGTGCCACTGAAAACTAATGCAATTGCTACAATTGCAGAAAGAGGAAGCAAGATTCGAGTACAGCTTTTAACTAAATTAGTATAAAAATTTCCTAGTTTATCTGTAGTTCTTTCACGCATGGCAGTAAAAACCATCACCGCAGCAGCGATTCCGACACCAGCCGAAACGAATTGAAGGAACATTAAAACCATCTGAGAGAGGTAAGAAACGCCACTTTCGCCTGAATAATGTTGTAAATCGCAATTGACCAAAAATGAAATAGCAGTATTAAAAGCCAAATCGGGTGTCATGGATGGGTTATTATCTGGATTTAAAGGTAAAGAACCCTGAAACAGCAAAACAAAAAAACAGAGAAAGAACCAAAGCATATTGATGCTTAAAAGTGCTTTTAAGTGTTGTTTCCAGTTCATTTCTTCAGCTGGATTAATACCGCTGATTTTAAAAATAAATTTTTCAATTGGATTGAAAATCGGGTCAAGGAGTGTTTTGTTTCCCAAGAAAACTTTGGCAATATATTTTCCGAATGGAATCGCCAGAACAATCGTTAAGAGAAAAACTCCCATAACACCTATTAATTCTGTATTCATATTTTATTTGTTAGAAATTATTTTATTTTTTGGCATTTATAAAAATAGAACCAGCACAATGAAGGCTAACGTCCAGGCTGCGCACGCATATAATAATGGTGTGTTTTTACTTTTATAATTGGACTTTTTCATTTTAGAATTTTTCAGGTTTGATTAACACGTAAACCAAATACACGAAAACGGCGATTGAAATAATAAATAATGCTATCATGATTTAGATTTTTTCAAAGAATTCAACTGATAAATAACAAATTGCAAACAGTAAAACTGCTAAAGCGAGAAGGAGGATGGTGATCATAATTTTATTTTAGATTTAAGATTGTAGACTTTAGATTTTTATCGATTAAACAATTAAACAGTTAACCGATTAAACTTTTTATACTCCTGAAGCATTAATTTGCTTGATGTATTCTGCTTTAAGTGTTTGTGGAAAAAGATGTGAAATATTGCAGTGACGCATTTCCATAAAAGACGAAACCGAGAAAACATAGACATTTGAAATGGCATTTTTAGTTTCGATGCTTCCTGTATTAAATAGCCGTTCAGCAAGAGCTAAACATTTTTTAGCCCGAACGATATTGCCGCAGATAATTGATTTTTTAGTAATCTCGGCAAACCGTTCCGCTTGTTTATAGATTGAGGTAACTTGATTTTTCATGAGAAGGATTTTTTAATGTTCTTTTCCCCTCTATGCCAAAATATGTTCCGAAAAAATCAAGTTAAGTGTAAAGTGTTGTAAATAAAGAAAATGTAGTTTTATGCCAAAAATTAGGCATAAAAAAAGCCTATCATTTTGATAAGCTTTTCTCGTTTTGATATGTTATTTGCAAGCTTCGGAGAAGCGATATATTTATAGAAAATAATGCACATTAAATTTATAAGAACCCCAGCGGGGTGATATATTTTTGGGTTGTAGGTGTCGCTCCGCTGGAGCTTTTTTTATCATTGGCAATAAATAAGCTATAAATATTACGCTTCTCCGAAGCTTTGAAAAATTGTTATTGAAATTGAACTTTGAAATTGTTATTGAATTTGATATTCTTCCAGCTTTCTATACAAAGTCGCAATCCCAATTTCTAATAATCTAGCCGTTTCTGCTTTATTACCTTTCGTATAATTTAAAACTTTTTGAATATGCAGTTTCTCAACACTCTGCATCGAAAAAGCCGACATTGGTTTCGAATTATTTTCAGCCTGATGTTGCATTTCGTAAGGCAGAACATCTGAAGTCAAAATATCGCCATTACTTAAAATAACTGATCTTTCGATAACATTCTTAAGTTCACGAATATTTCCCGGCCAGGAATAATTTTCTAATTTCTGAAGAAAATCATCGCCAATCTGCAATGCTTTTTTATTCGTTTTTTCTGAAAATTGCTTCACATAATAATTCGCCAAAAGCGGAATATCTTTAATTCTTTCTCGCAAAGAAGGCAATTTAATTTCGAAAATATTCAAACGGAAATACAAATCAGAACGGAAACGATGTTCGTCGCTTTCTGTTTTTAAATCGCGATTTGTAGCCGCAATTAACCTGAAATTTGATTTTTTTGAAGTCGTATCGCCAACCGGAATATATTCACTAGTTTCTAAAACACGCAATAATTTAGCTTGAAGATCAATCGGCATTTCGCCAATTTCATCAAGAAATAAAGTTCCGCCATTCGCTTCTTCGATAAAACCTTTTTTATCTTTTACAGCTCCGGTAAAAGCACCTTGTTTATGACCGAAAAGTTCACTTTCCAGAATTTCTTTACTGAAAGTACTGCAGTTCAAAGCCACAAAAGATTTTCCAACGCGATTACTATTTTCGTGAATTGCCTGTGCAAAAACTTCTTTTCCAGTTCCGGTTTCGCCAGTTAATAAAACAGTCGAATCAGTTTTGGCCACTTTATGTGCTAAATCAATGACTTGTTCGATTCCTTTTGATTTTCCAATAATGGTAGAAAAAGAATATTTATCATTGATTCGTTTTTCTAACTGCTGTACTTTTTTCTGCAATTGTACTTTTTCGACAGCTTTATAAAGAAGCGGAATAATTTTGTCGTTATCATCACCTTTTACAATATAATCAAAAGCACCGTTTCGCATGGCCTGAACGCCGTCGGGAATATTTCCGAAAGCAGTTAACAGAATTACTTCTGCCAGCGGAAAACTTCCTTTTATATTTTGAACAAAATCGACACCATTTCCGTCGGGCAGTTTTACATCACATAAAACCACTTCGATATCGGTTTGTTCCAGTTTCTTAAAACCTGATTTTAAATCTTTCGCTTCAAAAACTTCAAATCCTTCCGATTTTATAATTCGTGCCAGCAGACTTCTTAGTTTCTCTTCGTCGTCTATAATTAAAATTTTGTGTGTCATTTGCAGATAAGCTAAATCAAATCTTGGTATTTGATGTACAAATTTAGACTTAAAATTAGTTCCCTTTTTTAATTCAGAACAAATTATTTTTAAAGACAAAATCAGTTTTGAAAATTTTTCTCAAAAAGAAATGTACTTTTAGAGCTCAAAAGAACCACTAAAATTTTATGTCAAAACAAATCCTTCTTATATTAACTGCTATTATTTTTGGCAGTTTTAACGCTTTTTCAAACGGAAGTATTGAAAAAGATTCTTCAAAACCGAAAACTATTTCATTCAAAATAAAACTAAAATCGGCAGATAAAGTCAAAATTGCCGTTTCTCCTTTAAAATATAACAAACATTTTGCCTACAGTTTCACGCTCGATGATGGTTATAGATCAGCTTATCTGACTGCTTTTCCGTTATTGAATGGAGGAAAAATCAGCAGTCCAGATAAAAACGAATGGAAAATAGATCAAGGTGGAGACGGAACAACTTCGGAAGGACTTTTCTATTCAGACGGAATGGGAAATAAAATTCCGTTTAAATTGGCTTTAGCAATTAACGGAGGATCAATTCGTGATTTGCCTGAAAAGCGTGGGCACCTTTCATGGGCTGAGGTAAAAGAAATGTATAATGCCGGTTGGGACATTTTGAATCATAGTTTTCACCATGCTACCAAACATGGAACAAACTACAAAGCAGAGGTAACGGAGAATACAACTTCAATACAGCAAAATCTAGATTTTACAATGTCTCATTTTGTGGTTCCTGGTGGAGAAGGTGATGAAAAGTATTATTTGGAATATGAAAAAGACGCACTTAATAATGGACATTTTTCGGTAGCGTCTTATTATGGTGTAGGACCAGTTTTTAAAGTAGATTCAAAAGTAGATTTAGATAAAATGATTTCTGCCCGAACTTTCGTCCAAAGTTCAAAAGATACAACCAGTTTTAAAACAATGGATCGTTTTTTGAAAACCCTAGATTCGATTGTAAAACAACCAAATCCAACTTGGTTCAACGAATTTACACACGGAACGGGAAATACCAATCTGTGGAATTTAAGCATGCGTTTTCCTGATTTCAAATATTATATGAGAACACTAGCCGATAAATATGGCGCAAAAGGAGACGATTCCATCTGGATGGCGCCGTGGCAGGAAGTTTACGAATATATTTGGTTAAGAGATAGAATTAAAGTCGATTTTCAGCAGAAAAACAAAGAAGTAATTGTGACGATTCAGCTTCCAGAAATTCCTCAAAATTTCAGAAATCGAGCTATTTCGTTAAACATAGAAACAAAATCTAAATTTGAAATAGAGTTGACTAAAGATTTAAAGATTAAAAATGATGGCCGAACGAATCATAAACTAATTTTGTTACAATTGTAGCGGCGATATTTGTAGTTACAAATATTATAATTCTCTTAACAGAAGAAAGCAAAACGCATTCATATAAATGACTTAATTTTGCATTTTAGCCTTAATTTATATGAAAAAACCAATTTCAGTCTCAATATTAGAACTTGCAATTATCAACCAAGATAGCAACGCAACAAAAACATTTCAAAAAACAAAAGACATTGCGCAATTAGCCGACAGATTAGGATATAAAAGAATTTGGTTGGCAGAGCATCACAATATGGCACACGTTGCCAGTACGGCAACTGTAGTTTTAATTGGATATGTGGCAAGTCAAACAGAAAATATCCGCGTAGGTTCTGGCGGAATCATGTTGCCGAATCATTCGCCTTTAGTAGTAGCTGAACAATTTGGAACTTTAGAAACGCTATATCCTAACCGAATTGATTTAGGTTTAGGAAGAGCACCAGGGACAGATCAACCAACCGCCGAAGCAATCAGAAAAGACTTTTTTGAGCAGGCACAGCGCTTTCCACAAAACGTAAGCAAACTCCAGGAGTATTTTTCAAGCGAAAATGCCACTGGAAAAGTTCGTGCATTTCCAGCCGAAGGATTAAAAGTCCCAATTTGGATTTTAGGATCCAGCATGGAAAGTGCGGCTCTAGCGGCAGCTTATGGTTTGCCTTATGCCTTTGCTGGACATTTTGCTCCAAAACTCATGATTCAGGCATTTGAGTTCTATCGTGAAAACTTTCAGTCTTCCGAGTTTTTAGATAAACCCAAAACAATGGCATGTGTAAACGTAATAGCTGCTGATACAAATGAAGAAGCGGAACTATTGTCTACAAGTTTGTACCAAATGTTTTTAAATTTAATTAGAAACGATCGTAAAGGATTGCAACCACCAGTTCCATCACTCGACGATATTATGAATGAGGCAGAACGCTATCATGTCAATCAAATGACAGCAGGAACATTTACAGGAAACAAAGAGCAAATAATTATTGATTTGAAAAAGTTTGTCAATTATGCCCAAATTGATGAGCTTATGGTTACAAGTCCAATATATGATCATCAGGCAAAACTAAGAAGTATTCAAATAACAAAAGAAGCGATAGAGAGTCTAAATTAAAAACGACACATATATACTATATATAAGTAGGGACAAAAATATACTATAATATATAGGTGCCAATTTCTTCCCAACCCGACAGGTTTCCAGAACCTGTCGGGTTTATTTTTTTCTATACATATATATGTATGCACAGTTTGAATTGGATCCCGATTTTACGTAGAGGCGCACAGCAGTGTGTTTTATGCGCATAGTTAATATACATATTAATAGAGTAACAAGCCACTTAGTGTTTTTTAAGGAGCTATTTCCCGCTATCCGCTTCAATCTTTTGCTTTTTAAAGAAAAAAGCAAAAGGATTTCCTCCCGATGCTTCGGGACTATCGGGGCTAGGGCACCAGTTTTCAGAAGAAAAAATGGGAATGAAAAGATGCTTTCACAAGAAAACACATTAAAAACCCAGTGCCTTTGTGCCTTTTCGATATCAAAAAGAGCAGAAAACAAGGCTTTGGGCCTTGGCGCCTTCGCGGCAAAACAAGAGGAATAATAGCCAAACGAGGAAAAGCCCTACAAGGAACAGAAAAAACTTCAATTATAAAGTGCGAGTTATGAGAGTGTTAAGAAAAAGATCAAAAAAAGATCGAAAAAACATGGGGAAAAGTGTTGGATAACTGGAAAAAGGTGCTACTTTTGCACCCGCAACAGCGAAAACGTTCACAGAAATACTGGCAGGCAGCAAGGACTAAACGGGAAGAGATTCTCGAAAAAAAAAGTTCAAAAAAAGCTTGCAGGTTTTGAAAAAGCGTTCTACATTTGCACCCCGCAAAACA
>NZ_SJSY01000073.1 GCF_004352915.1 Flavobacterium zhairuonense
GAGCGGCATCCTTTTGCGGGAACCCGAAACTTCTATTCTCCTTTGAAAGCTCTTCCGCAAAAGATACAGCGGACAGCACGGCCCGAAGGGAAACGCCATAATTATTCTTTGTACTCTATAATTCATTTATATATTATATTGTCATTGCTTTGTTTGATGACATAATTCTGTTAAATTAAAGTCAATTTAAGGTTTTAAATTTAGCTGTATTAGCCTTTTTAAATGTGAATCCCTATTTTTGTTTTAAATATTATAATTTAAGTATGAAAAAAACTATTGTATTGTTGACATTATTTGTTATCGCAAATATGAATGCTCAACAGCGCCCTAAGTTGGTTGTCGGTATTGTTGTTGATCAAATGAAAATGGAATATTTGTATCGGTTTTCAGATGATTTTACTCAAAATGGCTTTAAGAGGTTAATGAATGAAGGATTTACTTTCCAAAATATGCATTATAATTATATGCCAACTTATACTGCTCCAGGTCATGCTTCAATCTATACTGGTACTACGCCAGCTACACACGGAATTGTTGGTAATGAATGGTTTAGTAGGACTTTAGGTAAAGAGACATACTGTACAGATGATGCCAGTGTAAAAACTGTTGGTGATGGAACTGCGGAAGAAGGGGCAATGTCTCCAAAAAATCTTCAAAGCACTACTATTACTGACGAAGTAAGAATGGCTACTAATTTTCAAGGGAAAGTTATTGGAATGAGTCTTAAGGACCGTGGAGCAATTTTACCAGCCGGACATTTTGCAAACTGGGCTTTTTGGTACAGTAAAACAGGTTCTTTTATTTCAAGTACTTTTTATGGTGAAAAATTACCAGAATGGGTAACAGAATTTAATAATGAAAAGAATTATTTAAAATATATTAACAAAGGTTGGGATTTATACAAACCTGCTTCTGTTTATAATGAAAGTCTTCCTGATGATAATCCGTATGAAGGCAAATTATATGGAAGTGCCGCACCAGTTTTTCCGTATGATTTGAAAACAATGTATGAGAAAAATGATGCAGGAGTTTTAAGAGCTACTCCATTTGGGAATGATCTTTTAGCTGAATTTGCTAAAAAGGCTATCGAAAAAGAAAATCTTGGTAAAGATGATATTACTGACTTTCTAACTGTAAGTTTTTCTTCAACTGATTATGTTGGGCATTTATTAGGGCCACGTTCAATGGAACTTCAGGATACTTACTTAAGATTAGATCAAACTATTGCTGATTTTCTTGCTTATTTGGATAAAACAGTTGGAAAAGGAAATTATCTATTATTCTTGACAGCAGATCATGCTGGAGCTGAGAACGTAATTTATTTGAAAGATCGTAAATATAATGTAGATAATTATCCTTCTAAAGATGTTCGCAAAAGTCTTCAGGATTTTTCAGTTAAGACTTTTGGAGTTGATTTGCTTTTGAATTATTCTAACTTCAATATTTTCTTCAATAAGCAAATTATTAAAGATAAAGGTTTGGAATTGGTAAAAGTTAAACAAGCTTTTAAAGAGTTTTTAATTGGACAGCCACAAGTTAAAAAGGTATATACAGAAGAAGAGATTTTAGCAAACGGTGGAAATGATTATTACTTAAACTTTGTTGCTAAAGGTTACGATGTAACACAGGATGGCGATATGATTGTAATTGATAAGCCGGGTTATATTGAATATTCTACAACAGGTACATCTCATGGAACACCTTACAGTTATGATACTCATGTTCCTGCTATATTTTTTGGTTGGCACATTAAAAAAGGAGAGTCCTACGATAAAAAAGCTATCACAGAAATTGCTCCGACAATATCTCAAAAAATAAAAGTTACTTTCCCTAATGGAACTGAAGCAAAAGTTATGCAGGAAGTTTTAGATGAGAAAAAAGAAGCTTCGACTACAAAAAAGTAATTTGGGATAAATACAAAAATAAAAGCCAGTCATTTGACTGGCTTTTATTTTACTAAAAAAGGCTTTTCAATAAAGAAAAGCCTTTTCAGTAGTGTTTAGTAAGCACTTATTATAATGTTAGCCTATGCGTTTGCTAACACTAATTCTTCATTATAAGGAAGATTCCAAGCTTCAGCAACTCCTTTGTAAAGGATTTTTCCATTCGCTACGTTCAATCCTTTTCTTAACTCTTCGTTTTCAGCACATGCTTTTTCCCATCCTTTATTTGCTAATTGTACAGCATATGGTAAAGTTGCATTAGTTAAAGCTAAAGTTGAAGTGTAAGGAACAGCTCCTGGCATATTAGCTACACAATAGTGAACAATATCATCAATAATAAAAGTTGGGTTTTCGTGAGTTGTAGGAGTACAAGTTTCGATACATCCACCTTGGTCAACAGCAACGTCTACAACAACAGCCCCTGGACGCATTAATTTAAGCATGTCGCGAGTAATTAAGTGTGGCGCTTTTGCTCCTGGAATTAAAACAGCACCAACAACTAAATCAGCATCTTTAATGGCTCTTGTAATGTTATAGTGGTTAGACATTTCTGTATTTACGTTTGCAGGCATAATATCGTCTAATTGGCGTAAACGTGGCAAACTTAAGTCCATAATAGTAACTTGAGCCCCTAAACCAGCAGCCATTTTTGCAGCTTGAGTTCCTACGATTCCTCCACCTAAAACTAATACTTTTGCTGGTGGAACACCTGGAACACCACCTAAAAGAATTCCTCTTCCTTTTAATGGTTTTTCAAGATATTTTGCTCCTTGCTGAATAGCCATACGACCTGCAACTTCAGACATTGGAACTAATAATGGTAAACTTCTATCTGTTTTTTCTACAGTTTCGTAAGCTAAACAAACTGCACCTTTTTCAAGCATTGCATGAGTTAATTCTTCAGAAGATGCAAAGTGGAAATAAGTGAATAATAATTGATCTTTTTTGATCAATGGGTATTCAGAAGCAATTGGTTCTTTTACTTTAATGATCATTTCTGCAATAGCGTAAACTTCTTCAATAGTTCCTAAAACTACTGCGCCTGCATTCGTATATTCTTCATCAGCAAATCCACTTCCTAAACCTGCAGTTGATTGTACGTAAACAACATGTCCGTGTTTTTTCATTTCAGAAACACCAGCTGGAGTTAATGCTACACGATTCTCATTATTTTTGATTTCTTTTGGAACACCTATTATCATATTGTTATATTTTTTTGTTTTTCTTGAATTTGTTTTACAAAGTTACTAGTAGAGAATATATTATTGATAAATGCTTTATAAATAAGAAAATATTATTTTATTTTATATTTTTACAGAAATATTTTCTGTTTGAGAGGTTTTTAACTTCAAAAAAGAGAAAAAATGACTAAATTCTAATAATTAAAGAAAACGTTTTCGTTATGATTTTAGATGATATTGACAAAAAAATCTTACGTATTTTACAGGAAAATGCACACTATACACTAAAAGACATTGCAAATAAAATAAATCTGTCTCTTACGCCAGTTCATGATAGGGTTAAACGTCTTGAAAAAGAGGGGGTTATAGAGAAGTATGTTTCAATTTTAAATAAGAAAAAATTAGGAAACAATCTTACGGTTTATTGCCAAGTTACTTTAACAAAACAAACTTATGATACTTCTGAAGGTTTTAATCAAGCTATTTTAGAAATGCCTGAAGTTGTAGAATGCAATTATGTTTCTGGAAATTTTGATTATATGTTGAAGATCATCATTCCTGACATGGAAAGCTATCATCATTTTCATCAAAAAAAGTTATCTGTTTTGCCAGAAGTTTCGCTAATCAATACTGTTTTTGTAATTTCTGAAGTAAAAAGTACAACGGTTCTTCCTATTTGAAAAGAAACAAAAAAGCCACCAAGAAAACTTGATGGCTTTTAGAAATAGTTGGTTTTGGTTTTATTTAATGGTTGGTTTTTTATTAATAGTATGTAAAGCGTCTTACTTTTGCGATGTATTTTGCAAGACGAATTACTTGATGACTGTAGCCATATTCGTTATCGTACCAAATATAAAGTACAATGTTTTTTCCATCTTTTGAGACAATTGTAGCATTGCTGTCATAAATTGAAGGCGCAGAGGTACCTACAATGTCTGATGATACTAATTCATTATTCAGAGAGTATTTTATTTGCTCAACAAGTTCTCCTTCAAGAGCATATTTTTTCATGATTTTGTTAATTCCTGCAATTGATGTTGCTTTTTTAACTTCTAAATTTAAAACTACAAGAGATCCATTAGGAACAGGAACACGAATAGCATTGGAAGTTAATTTTCCTTCTAAAGATGGCAATGCTTTTGCTACAGCACTTCCTGCGCCAGTTTCAGTAATCACCATATTTAGAGCAGCGGCTCTTCCGCGACGGTATTTCCTGTGCATATTGTCAACCAAATTTTGGTCATTGGTATAAGCATGAATAGTCTCTAAATGCCCTTTTGCAACTCCCAGTGTATCCTCAATCGCTTTCAAAACTGGCGTGATTGCATTAGTAGTACAAGATGCCGCAGAAAAAATATCAATTTCGTCTGGATTAAAATCATTATGGTTTACACCATGAACAATATTTGGAATGCCCTTTCCGGGAGCAGTTAACAAAACTTTGCTTGTTCCTTTTGAGGTTAAATGTCTTTTTAAAGCTTCTTCTGTGGTGAAAACACCTGTATTGTCAATAACTAACGCGTCGTTGATTCCGTATTGGGTATAATCTATTTCTTCAGGAGAATTTGCTGTGATGACATGAACTGTAGTTCCGTTGATGATTAAAGCGTTATTTTTCGGATCGGCAGTTACAGATCCTTGAAAATCTCCGTGAATTGAATCATAACGTAATAGAGAAGCTCGTTTCTCTAGACTTGAGATATCATTCTTGTCACGTGTAACAATTGCTCTCAAACGTAATTGATTTCCTTTTCCGGTTTTAGACATTAATTCTCTAGCTAATAAACGTCCAATTCTGCCAAAACCATACAAAACAACATCTTTTGGCTGAATTTCTTCTGAAGATTTAGCTTTCTTTAATTTATCCATTACAAAATATCTTGCGTCTGGATATTTTTCATCTTCTAAACGATATTCGTAAGTTAGTTTTCCTAAATCTATTTTTGCAGGAGGCAAATCTAATGACAAAACAACTTTTGCAATTTCAACCGAATCAAAAATGGTTATTGGTTTTCCAACAAATTCACCAGCATATTGATGTAGGTTGATTATATCGCTGACATTTTTGTCCAATAATTGGTTTTTAAATAAAACCATTTCGATGGATTTGTCATACCATAAATCACTTATAACTTTGATTAATTCGACACCAGCTCTTCTTCGGTCGACTTGTAATGATACCTCTTTTTGGTACAAGGATTTTTTGCTCATAATTGACTAAATTGAAAAAATAAAATGCTCACTATTTTAAAATTTTGCGCAAAAGTATCTATTTCAATCGATTTCGTAAACTATTTTAGCATTTATTTTTGAAATAAAAAAAGCCATCTTAAATTTAAGATGGCTTTGAAATTTTGAAAGTTTAGCTTTTTTTAAATGATAATTCTAAAGATTTCTCCGTTTCTGTTTATCATTTCAATTCGAATACTTTGGCCTTCGTCTTTTTTGCTTAAAAGTTTAGAAACTGTCTCCACGTTTGTTGCTTTTACATTATCAATACTTAGAATAATATTTCCTTGCAACTCATTTTGATACTGCATTAAATTTTCATTTGTGATGTTTTTAATTTTAACGCCATAGTCTATTCTGAATTTTTTCTTATCAACAGCATCAATATTTTCTAATTCGATACCTTTAAATTCTGCGCTATAAAATTCATTTTTGCTTAAAGTTACAGGAACTGTTTTCGTTTTTCCGTCTTTAATATAAGTAACTTTTACAACGTCATTTGGTCTTTTTGTATTGATATATCCCGAAAGATCTGCATAAGTCGAAATATTTTGATCGTCAAGTTTTACGATAATATCGCCTTTAGTTAAGCCAGCTTTTTCGGCTCCAGAATTTTTAGAAACTCGGTTAATATAAAATCCTTGCGTTTCTGTTACTCCTAATTCTTTTGAAGCAGTTGCATTTAATTCGCCTCCTTCAACTCCAAGAATACCTCTTTGAACATTTCCATACTCCATTATATCTTCAATAATTTTTCTGGCAATGTTTGATGGAACTGCAAAAGAATATCCAACATAAGAACCAGTCATCGAAGAAATCATGGTGTTAATTCCGATCAATTCTCCTCTTGCATTTACTAACGCCCCACCACTATTACCAGGGTTTACAGCTGCATCAGTTTGAATGAAAGATTGGATGCCACTTTGGTCTAAATTTCTGGCTTTCGCCGAAACAATTCCTGCAGTTACAGTTGAAGTCAAGTTATAAGGATTTCCAACTGCCAAGACCCACTCGCCGACTTTTACATTGTCAGAATTTGCAAAAGCAGTGTAAGGAAGTTTTTCATCAGCATTGATTTTCAAAAGGGCAATATCCATTTTTGAATCTGTACCGATTAATTTTGCTTTATATGATTTTTTATTATTTAAAGTAATTTCAATTTCTGTAGCGTCTTTAATTACGTGATTGTTTGTAACAATATATCCGTCTTCAGAAATAATTACCCCAGAACCAGTTCCTACTTGTTCTTGTTGCTGTTGTCCGCCGTAACCATAGAAAAACTCAAGCATTGGATTGTTGACAGTTCTTCTAGAAACATTTTTTACGTGAACAACGGTATGAATAGTTTTGTCTGCGGCTTCGGTAAAATCTAGTGTTTCAGCACCTAGGCCAACATTTTTTCCATAAGTGTTAGGGGCAAGAGTTACAACAGAATTTCCTTTCCCAAAAAAAGAATTGTTGCTTTCAAATAATAACTTGTAAGCACCAAGGGTAGTAGCGCCGCTTAGCAGAGAAACTAAAAATAAGGTTGAAAATTTTTTCATATTACAATTTATTTTATAAGTTATTTAGATGTATGTTTTAACATTTGTAACGTAAAATTATACCAAAAAATTATTTGGTAAAATGGTTTAACGCTCTTTAACAATGATTAACATTTCATTAATTAATCTTCGCAGTTTCTTCGTACTTTTGTATTTCTAACAACTAAAAAATGCAAATAGAATTTTATAAATATCAAGGTACAGGGAACGATTTTGTAATGATTGACAATCGTTCGAATTTTTTTCCAAAAGAAGACATTCAATTAATTGAACGTTTGTGTGACAGACGTTTTGGTATTGGTGCAGACGGCCTTATTTTATTAGAAAATGATTCTGAAACTGATTTCAGAATGGTTTATTACAACTCAGACGGAAATGAAAGTTCAATGTGCGGAAATGGCGGGCGTTGTCTTGTAGCTTTTGCAAACCAGCTTGGAGTTATAGAAGACAAAACAACTTTTATCGCTACTGATGGATTGCATCATGCTTCTGTAAATAAGGATTCGATTGTTTCATTGCAAATGATTGATGTCGATGAAATTCAGAAACACGATTCGCATACTTTTTTAAATACGGGTTCTCCACATCATGTTCAAATTGTAGAAAATTTAGAGCAATACAATGTAAAAGAAAATGGAGCAGCGATTCGTTATGGTGCTTTGTACGGAGAAAAAGGAAGCAATATCAATTTCGTTAAAAAAATCGACGAAGATACTTTTTCGCTTCGTACCTATGAAAGAGGTGTTGAAGATGAAACTCTTGCATGTGGAACGGGCGCAACAGCAGTTGCAATCGCAATGAATGCAATTGGGCAAACGGATAAAACGTCAATTAATCTAAATGTTGAAGGAGGAAAGCTAGTTGTTTCATTTGATAAATTAGGAGAACATTTTTCAAATGTTTTCTTGACAGGACCAGCAAAATTTGTTTTTAAAGGAACTATCGAAATCTAAAATCTGCAATCTAAATTCTAAAATTATTTATGATAACACTCAAAGGCGAAAATATTTACTTGCGTGCATTAGAACCAAACGATTTGGAGTTTGTGCATGAAATGGAAAATGATCAAAGCATTTGGGAAGTTAGCAATACAAATACGCCTTATAGCCGTTATTTGATTAGGCAATATCTCGAAAACGCTCAACAAGATATTTATGAAGCAAAGCAATTGCGTTTGGCAATTTGTCAAGACGAGGATTTTCCGGCAATTGGATTGATCGATTTGTTTGAATTTGATCCAAAGAATAATAGAGCCGGAATTGGAATTGTGATTCAGAAAAAAGAAAATAGAGGACAAAATATTGGTTCTGAGGCATTAGAACTTTTAATTAAATATGCTTTTTTTAATTTAAATCTGCATCAGCTTTATGCAAATATTAATGTAGGAAATGTAGCTAGTATAGCTCTTTTTACTAAATTTGGTTTTGAGAAAATAGGAATTAAAAAAGATTGGATTTTGCTGAATAACCACTATCAAGACGAAGCAATTTTTCAATTAATTAACAAACAAATTTAAATTTTAAACTTTGAGCTTAAAAAAAATAATCACCATAACTGCCGTTGCAATAATCTCAGTATTATTAATTTACGGATTCATATTAATCAGCAGAATTTTTAGTTCTAATACTAAATTTGAAGAAAAAGAACTTTATGTTTATGTCCCAAGTGGAGCAAACTACACCGACGTTAAAAAAATACTAGAACCTTATATCAAGAATTTCGATAATTTTGAATTAGTTGCTAGCAAAAGAAGCTATCCAGAAAATGTGAAATCAGGTCGTTTCTTGCTAAAAAATGGTATGAATAATATTGATTTGGTTCGTGCGATGCGTTCGAATGTTCCAGTTAAATTAGCTTTTAATAATCAAGAGCGCTTAGAAAATTTTGCTGGAAGAGTGGGTTCAGAAATCGAAGCAGACAGTTTATCTTTATTAAAAGCGATTAAAGATTCTACTTTCATGGCGCAGAATGGTTTCAATGAAGACAATGTATTTGCCATGTTTATTCCGAATACTTATGAAATTTATTGGAATACTTCAGCGGAAAAATTCCGTGATAAAATGATCAAGGAATACCATAAATTTTGGACTGCGGAAAGAATCGCGAAAGCTAAAAAACAAGGCCTTACTCCAGTTCAAGCTACTATTTTGGCATCAATTGTACATAAAGAGTCTGTGAAGAAAGATGAGAGACCACGTATTGCAGGAGTTTATTTAAACCGTTTGCGTTTAGATATGCCACTTCAGGCAGACCCAACTGTAATTTATGCTTTGAAATTAAGAGATAATAATTTTGACCAAGTAATCAAGAGAGTTTTTTATAACGATTTGGTTATGAGGTCTCCATATAATACTTATGTAAATACAGGACTTCCTCCGGGGCCAATTGCAATGCCTGATATTACAGCTCTTGACGCAGTTTTAAATCCTGAGAAAAACGATTATATTTATTTCTGTGCAAGCGTTGATCGTTTTGGTTATCACGAATTTGCTTCTACTTTAGCAGAACATAATATAAATGCTAAAAAGTACTCTGACTGGATCGCAAGTCAAGGTGTAACAAGATAAAAAATCATTACACAAAAATCAATCAAGACCGATGCAAAAATGCATCGGTTTTTTTATGTTTATTTCTTAAAAGCGTAAAAAAAATGACCTTCAATAATGGTGTTTTTTCGTACAAATAAGCTTTTTTTTCAGAAGTTTTTTGATCTTTGAAAGTAGTTTTGCATTTAAAAAAAGCTTAAAAAACTCTTGTTTGTAGCTTTTATCTTGTAAATTTTATGTTGGTTTTAGAAAGCAAAATTAAATTTAAGCTACTAAATTGTAAAATATCATAAGTTTTATCTTATGAAATTAACGAATTTGATAAAAAATTGATAAAAATGAGGTTTTTTGGATTTTTATTTTGACTGTATTTTCGAGTTTTTTAGTTTTTGCAAAACCTTCCGAAAACTGCATTATCAAAGGGGTTTCGAAAGATTTTAAAATTTGCTAAAACTCGTAAAGTGTTGATTTACTGAGTTTTTTTGTATTGCTTATCTTTGCATCGTAGAAATTTCAAAAAGGTGACAGCGTTTTGAAGAAAAACATTTTATGATAAAGAAGTGGTATTTTTATGCGAGTTTAGTCGTTATTATTACATTTTTAAGTTTGGGTTTTAAACCCTTCAAAGTAAAAACCGAGCCTTGGTTTTTAACGGAAAAAACAGATGGAACTGAATACATGTTTCCATCACAAGAAAAGGATGATTATCCTAATACCAATGTCCCATACACAGGAAATCATTTAATAGGTTTTAAAGAAGCAGTTGCTTTCAAAGAATCTCAAGGAAAATACCGATTGGTAAATTCACTTGGTTATATGGGAAAATACCAATTTGGTTCTGAAGCCCTAAGAGCTATCGGTATAAAAAACAACAAAGCCTTTTTAAAGGATCCTGCACTACAAGAAAAAGCTTTCATTGCATTATTATCCAAAAACAAATGGATTTTGCGTTACGAAATTGCAAAGTACGAAGGAAAAGTAATTAATGGTATTGAAATTACCGAATCCGGAATTTTAGCAGCCGCGCATCTTGGGGGTGCTGGTTCAGTAAAAAACTTTTTTAAGAATAAAGGGAATAGGCATTTTAGAGATGCTTATGGAACTTCGTTAAAAAGTTATATGAAGGATTTCGGCGGTTATGATCTCTCTTATATTGTGGCAGACAGTAATGCAACAATACATAAGATCTAATAAAAGCATATAAAAAATCCCGAATTCAATTTCGGGATTTTTTTATGATTTTTAGTCAATTAAGATTTCTAAGATCTGAATTGCCGCTTCGCTAATTTTGGTTCCTGGACCAAAAATGGCAACAGCACCAGCATCAAACAAATACTGATAGTCCTGCACCGGAATCACGCCGCCTACAATTACCATTATATCTTCGCGTCCATGTTTTTTCAATTCTTCAATTACTTGTGGCACTAAAGTTTTATGTCCGGCTGCCAATGATGAAACTCCTAAAATATGTACATCATTTTCAACGGCTTGTTTCGCAGCTTCGGCAGGAGTTTGAAAAAGTGGACCTATATCAACATCAAAACCAACATCGGCATAGCCTGTTGCAACTACTTTTGCGCCTCGGTCATGTCCGTCTTGCCCCATTTTGGCAATCATTATTCTTGGGCGTCTTCCTTCTTGTTTGGCAAAAGCATCAGCTAATTGCTTTGCTTTTTCAAAATTCTCATCATTTTTTATTGCTGCACTATACACACCGCTAAAGGATTTAATTTGTGCTTTGAATCGGCCAAAAATACTTTCTAGAGCATCGCTAATTTCACCTAAAGTTGCTCTTTCACGAGCTGCTTCAACAGCAATTTCCAGTAAGTTTCCTTGTCCAGTTTTTGCACAATGAATTAATTTTTCCAGTGATTGATTTACTTTTTCAGTATTTCGTTTTGCTTTTATTTCAGTAAGACGCTCAATTTGCTGTTTACGTACCATTTGATTGTCAACATCCAAAATATGAAGCGGATCTTCTTTTTCTAATCTAAACTTGTTAACACCAACAATAATGTCTTGTCCGCTGTCTATTCGGGCTTGTTTTCTTGCTGCAGCTTCTTCAATTCGAAGTTTTGGAATTCCAGCTTCTATGGCTTTTGTCATTCCGCCTAATTCTTCAACTTCTTGAATAAGTTTCCAAGTGTTTTCCAAAATTTCATTCGTCAAACTTTCAACATAATAACTTCCTGCCCATGGATCGACGGTTTTGGTAATTTTAGTTTCTTCTTGTAGAAAGATTTGTGTATTACGAGCAATTCTAGCAGAAAAATCTGTTGGTAAGGCAATTGCTTCATCTAATGCATTTGTATGCAAAGATTGCGTTCCTCCAAAAGCAGCAGCAGTGGCTTCAATACAAGTTCTGGCAACATTATTAAACGGATCTTGTTCAGTCAGACTCCATCCGCTGGTTTGGCAATGAGTTCTAAGCGCCAATGATTTATCGCTTTTTGGATTGAATTGCTGTAATAATTTTGCCCAAATCATTCGGCCAGCTCTCATTTTGGCAATTTCCATAAAGTGATTCATTCCAATAGCCCAAAAGAAAGAAAGGCGAGGTGCAAAATCATCAATTGTCATTCCGGTTGATAATCCAGTTCTAATATATTCTAAACCGTCTGCAAGAGTATATGCTAATTCAATATCAGCAGTTGCGCCAGCTTCCTGCATATGATAACCTGAAATCGAAATCGAATTGAATTTTGGCATTTTTTTGCTCGTAAACTCAAAAATATCAGCAATAATTTTCATCGAAGGCGCTGGCGGATAAATGTAAGTATTACGAACCATAAATTCCTTCAAAATATCATTCTGAATCGTTCCTGATAATTTATTTAGAGAAACTCCTTGTTCTTCGGCTGCAACAATATAAAATGCCATGATAGGCAAAACGGCTCCGTTCATGGTCATCGAAACCGACATTTCATCTAACGGAATCTGATCGAATAATACTTTCATATCTTCAACAGAATCAATTGCAACACCAGCTTTTCCGACATCGCCAACTACACGTTCGTGATCAGAATCGTAACCGCGGTGTGTTGGTAAATCAAAAGCGATTGAAAGTCCTTTTTGACCTGCGGCAAGATTTCTTCGGTAAAAAGCATTACTTTCTTCTGCCGTTGAAAATCCTGCATATTGGCGAATGGTCCAAGGACGACGAACGTACATTGTAGCATATGGTCCGCGTAAATTTGGCGGAAAGCCAGCTCCGAAATCTAGAAACTCTAAATCTTCTATATCTTTTTCAGAATAGTTTTTTTTGAGTTCGATTCCTTCGGCAGTTATAAAATTATCAGTTAAGTTTTCTAGCTTTTGACTTTCGACTTTTGACTTTTGACTTTGAAGATTAATATGTTTAAGGTCTTTTCTTATCATAGACACTTTTTTCTTTTTAAATGTAATTACAATTGAAAATTATTCTAATTCCAATCTTTCTTGTTCTAGCTTTTCAGCTAATCTTTTTTCAATTATTGGTGTAATTAATGTTTTTCTCGGCTTGATTTTTACAAAAGGAAACAATTCTAAATCATGTTTCATCTTGTCTTCTTTGTTAGGATATTTATTTGTTCCAATCAAAACTTCTTTTTTTGAATCAAATAATTCTTGCTCTTTTGTTGCACTTTCCTGAATTTTCTTTTTGATCGTTCCGTCGTTCAAAAGTTTTAAGAAACCACCGTTTGCTTCGATATCTTTAAAAAGTGCCAAACTTTTTTCAGCCAATTGCATCGTTAAACTTTCAATGTAATAACTTCCATCTGTGGGATTGTCAACCTTGTCAAAATAACTTTCGTGTTTTAAAACTAAAAGCTGATTGCGTGCAATTCGATCACCAAATTCGTTGTCTTTATGATATATAGCATCATAAGGCAAATTTGCTACGGCATCCGCGCCACCTAAAATTGCCGACATACATTCGGTCGTTGTGCGAAGCATATTGACATTGTAATCGTAAATAGTTTTGTTGCGTTTGGTTGGTGTAACCAGAAAATGACAATCTAAATCAGGATTGTATTCTGATGCAATTAATTTGAAAAGCATTCGCAAAGCACGAAGTTTTGCAATTTCAAAAAAATAATTTGTGCCAACAGATAATTGAAAAACGATTGGTTTTGCTAAATCTGGAAAACGGTTTAGATATTCATTTGCGTGAGCAAGACTATAGGCAATTTGTTGTGTAATATTTGCTCCCGCATTTTGGTATAAACTAGAATCAATACTTAAAAGTGAAACAGTTGCTGTTTCTTTTGAAATTTTTTCTAGTGTTTCAAAATTATTTTTATCCGAAGTTGAAAACCAATTTCCTTCACGCGCTAATTGGCCAATCGGATCTAAATTACAGAAAAAAACTGCTTTTTTTTCGGTAGCAATTTTGTCTAATTTTTTAACGAAATCGATTGAGAGAAACGTTAAATTGAAGTAAATGATTTTGCTCTCTAAAGGAAGATTTTCCAATAAAGAAACAATATCGATATTTTCGTTTTGAATCGTAAAACGTAGACTTTCGGCACCTCTTTCTAGGGTGTTATTTGCTCGTTTGATTGATTTTTCAATGTCATGAACAAAAATATTTTGGCAGATTTTAAAATCAGAAGCATGAGTTTCAACAGTCGCCGATTTTGTAAATTCATCTATATGATAAAAAGGTTTCACCTGAATATCTTCGGGAGAATTCCAAATTACAGTTTGATTATAATCGGCGCCTTCTAATTCAAACTGAATTTTTTGTTTCCATTGTTTGGATGAAATCGGATTAAAATCTTCGAATAGGTTAGTGGCCATTAGGTATTTTTTCTGATTATTCTTTCTCTTGAATAGTGTCTCCTTCAAAGTGAATGATGTAAATATCTTCGCTGTCTTTTTTCATAAAGTATTTTTCGCGAGCATATTTTTCTATTTGTTCAGGATTTTTAAGCTGTTTGATCTGTTCTTGATCTTTTTTTATTTCGTCCTGATAGTATTTTTTATTATCCTGAAGCTCATTGATTTGCTCGTCAAGAAATCGATGGTCAAAATAAGAGTAATTATCTAAAAATAGCATCCAAACTATGAAAAACAACAAAACCCAAACATATTTGTTTCCAAGATATTTGAACCATTTTTTGTCCTTGTATGGATTCTTGAATTTCATATAAGATATTTTCTTTTGAATTGTATTGCTTTTTTAGAGCTGATTGAGAGCAATCCCGACTTTGGCCGGGATGCTTATAATTTTATGGTTTAAATTTACGATAAAAATTATGAAATTCGCTGATTAATTACTGCACGAACAACATCAATTGCTACCGTGTTGTATTTGTCATTTGGGATGATGATATCTGCAAAAGCTTTTGAAGGCTCTATAAATTGCTCATGCATAGGTTTTAAAGTCGTTTGATAACGGTTTAAAACTTCGTCAATATCGCGTCCTCGCTCTGAAATATCTCTTTTTAAACGACGAATTAATCTTTCGTCAGAATCTGCATGAACAAAGATTTTGATATCGAACATGTCACGAAGTTCAGGATTTGTTAAAATCAAAATTCCTTCAACAATCATTACTTTTCTCGGATGCGTTGAAACTGTATCGTCAGTTCTATTATGTTGAATAAAAGAATATACAGGTTGATCGATTGTTTCGCCAGCTTTTAAAGCTTTTAAATGTTTTACCAACAATTCGAAATCAATTGCACGTGGATGATCAAAATTGATTAATGCTCTTTCGTCAAATGATAAATTATCGGTTTGTTTGTAGTATGAATCCTGAGAAATTACGCCAACTTCTGTGTCTGGTAATTCGTTCATGATTTGGTGTACTACTGTTGTTTTTCCACTTCCTGTTCCTCCTGCAAGTCCAATAATGAGCATAAAATTTTTGTTTGATATTTGTTTGACAAAATTAATAATTTAACTGAATTGTTAAACATGTAATGTAATTTAACCATATAAGTAATGTAAGTAAATTTAAGTTGCAAAATATTTAAGCGGAACAATACTTAACTGAACTTATATCACTTATATGGTTAAATAACTACTAACTAATATGGTAAAAAAAATCCCGAAAGTAAACCTTCGGGATTTGTGCAATCAGTATAGTTTTAATAAAATATTCTGAATTTAGTAAGCACTTGTAATTATTTATTTTTTTTTGCTTTTATCATCATTTCAAGCTGATCCCAAAGTTCTTCGGGAATTGCTTCTAATAAATTGAATTGTCCAGCGCCTTTTAACCATTCGCCTCCGTCAATCGTAATAACGTCTCCGTTTACGTAAGCTGAAAAATCAGAAACTAAATAAGCGGCTAAATTTGCCAATTCTTGGTGATCTCCAACACGTTTCAAAGGCACTTTTTTTGCCATGTCAAACTTCTCTGAAAGATCGCCTGGCAATAATCTGTCCCAAGCTCCTTTTGTTGGGAACGGTCCCGGAGCAATTGCGTTAGAACGAATTCCGTATTTTGCCCATTCTACAGCAAGACTTCGTGTCATGGCCAAAACTCCAGCTTTTGCAGTTGCACTTGGTACCACATAAGCTGATCCTGTCCATGCATAAGTGGTCACGATATTTAGAATAGTTGCTGATGTTTGTTTGGTGTCAATCCAATGTTTCCCAAAAGCGAGTGTACAGTTTTTTGAGCCTTTTAATACGATATCTATAACAGTATCAAATGCATTTGCTGATAGTCTCTCTGTTGGAGAAATAAAATTTCCTGCTGCGTTGTTCAATAGAACATCCACTTTTCCGAAAACTTTTAAAGTTTCCTGAAGCATATTTTCTACTTCTTCATAATGGCGTACGTCACACTGTAGCGGTAAACATTTCCCGCCAGTTTCGCTTTCTAATTCTGAAGCAGTTGTTTTTAATTTTTCTAAATCTCTAGAAGTAATCGCTACCTGAGCGCCTAATTCTAAGAAATATTTTGTCATTGCCTTTCCTAAACCGCTTCCGCCCCCAGTAACTACAATGACTTTGCCTTTTAAGGCATCATCGCGCAACATTTTATCTGTATAGCTCATACTTTTCTTTTTTTACAATATTAATTAAAAAAATAGGATGCACGCATAATATTGTTATAAAATTTTGATAAACTTTATATTTCGCACAGTTTTTTTGCGGCAGATTCAAGGGTGAAATTATCTTTTGCGAAACAAAAACGAATCAATTTTTGGTCTTTATGATCGGAATAAAAAGTTGAAATTGGAATTGCCGCAACACCGTGATTAATGATTAAGTTTTTGCAGAAAGTCACGTCGTCTTCATCAGAAATATTTGCATAAGAAGCCACTTGAAAATAAGTTCCTTCGCATGGTTTCAATTCAAATCGGCTGTTTTGAAGCAGTTTTTGAAAATAATCTCTTTTTTCTTGATAGAATTTTCCGAGCAGATTTACATCAACAACATCTAAATATTCGCTGATAGCAAATTGAGAAATGCTGTTTACACTGAAAACCAAAAACTGATGTACTTTTTTGATTTCTTTCATTAAATATTCCGGTGCAATTGTGTAGCCAATTTTCCAGCCTGTAATATGAAATGATTTTCCGAAAGAAGAAACCATAATGCAACGATCTAAAAGAAAGTTTTTGGTATGTGCTGAAATATGCTTTTCTTCGAAAGTGATGTATTCATATACTTCATCAGATAAAACTAAAAGATCTGGATATTTGGCAAGTATTTTTTCTAGTTGAAGAAAATCATTTTCGTTTAATATTTTCCCAGTCGGATTGTGCGGATTATTGATGATAATCATTCGGCTTTTCTCCGAACAAGCTTTTTCGATAGTTTCCCAATTCGGCGTATAATCATCATTTAATGCAACCCGCACCGGTTTTGCTTTACAAAGTAAAACAGGAGATTCATAAGAATCATAACTCGGATCAAGAATAATTACTTCATCATTTTCTTTTACTAATGCTAAAATTGTGGTAAAAATTCCCTGTGTCGCGCCTGCTGTAACTAAAAGTTCTGTTTCAGGATTAATTGTTCTTTTATAAGAACTCTCAGTCAGTTTTGCAATTTTGTTCATCAATGGCGGATAACCAGCCATTGGTGTATATTGATGTACGTTTTCTTTTGATAACCTTGAAACAATATCCGTCAATCTTTCGTCAACAGGAAAATTTGGAAATCCTTGCGAAAGATTTATTGCATTGTATTCGGCTGCCATTTTAGACATTACCGTAAAAATGCTTGTCGTTATGTTTGGTAGTTTACTCATAATAAAGTTTGATAAATGGAAAACTTAATGACTTTAATCAATTATTTATATTGAAAACTGTCGTGTAAGATGATCGCAAAGGCTCACTATTCTGTCTGCCAGGAATCCATTTTGGAGCCAATTGTAAAACACGAATAATTTCTTCAGCTGTATTGTATCCCAAATCACGATAAATTTTGAAATTGGTTAAAGTTCCATCTTTTTCAACAACAAAATTTACAATAATATGTCCATTAATATTAGGGTTTTCATTAGGACATCTAAAATTTGCACTGATAAATTCATATAGTTTATTAAAACCTCCAGGGAAGTCTGGTTGAATACGTAAAGAATTTACACTGTAAATATGATCATCTTCATTAATAAGAGATTTGTTGTTTTCTGTTTGAGAAAATATGTTCTGTACAAAGCAAATTAAAAAAAATAAGGCATTTCTTGTGATTTTGAAATTCGATGCCATTTTTGACATTACCGTAAAAATGCTTGTGGTTATGTTTGGAAGTTTACTCATGATAAAGTTTGATTTGAGAAAAACTTGTGAGTGTAAAGTGAAAGAATCTAAATTAGATTATTTCATGGTTATTGGTAAAGAATATAAAACTCTTATTTTTTTACCATTGTTTTCTCCAGGATTCCATTTCGGGCAAGTTTTTAAAACACGAATTGCTTCAGTTCCTGTTTCATAACCAGCATCTCTAAGGACTTTTATATCACTTAATGATCCATCTTTTTCAACGATAAATGTTATGTAGATTTTTTTTCCTTTTATGTTTTTAGCTCCTTCAGGAGTTTTAAAATTGCTGTCTACAAATTGATAAAATTTGTCCATTCCCCCAGGGAAGTCTGGTTTAACATCTATGCCAGCCGCGTTATAAACGACATTATCCTCATTGTTTGTAGCTGCTGAATTACCTGCTGGTTGGTCTATTGTTATTACTGTTTCAGTACTTTTTGAGTTCTGTGCAGCGTTTTGTGAAAATGTACTTTGTGCAAAGCAAATCAAAACAAGGATAAGAAATTTTTTCATTATAGTGGTTTTATAGTTAGTTTACATTTTATGAATAATAAAAATAGTTGGTCGTTTATCAATATCGACTTTCAATTTTTTCCAATCTGAAACTTTCATAGTTTTAATGAATTCTGTTGGCAAAGTAATGTCAGTCGCAATACATAAATGTGTTGACGGATTTAAAATCTGCAAAAGATCTTCGATTAATTTATTGTTTCTGTACGGTGTTTCAATAAATAATTGTGATTGATTTTTGTCCTGAGATAATCTCTCAAAATGACGTATTGCTGATTTTTTTTCATCTTTATCAATTGGCAAATAACCATTAAAAGTAAAGCTTTGACCGTTCATTCCGGAAGCCATCATAGCCAATAGGATAGAAGAAGGTCCAACTAACGGAACAACCTGAATCCCTTTTTCATGTGCTAGTTTCACAATTACAGCACCTGGATCAGCAACACCTGGGCAACCCGCTTCACTCATTAAGCCCATATTTTTTCCTTCTAATAAAGGTTTGATGAAATCATTATGTTCGCTGGTTTCTGTTCTTTTGTTTAATGTGAAAAGAACCAGTTCAGATTGTTTTTTTTCTGGATAAACTGCTTTTATAGATTTTCTGGCGGTTTTGTCATTTTCAACAATATAGTGGTCGATAACTTCGATTGTTCTTCTAACGGTTTGTGGTAAAACATCCATCGGATCGCTTTCGCCCATTGTGGTTGGAATTAGATATAATTTTCCGAAAGATTTCATGTGTTTTTGTTTAAAATTAAAAAATTCAATTATCTCTTTTTTAGAAACAATTGAATTGGATTAGGAATGCTTTTTAAGTAGCTGATCTGCAATTAAGTCAGTCACTTCATCCAGCATTTGGTAAACGTTGTCAAAACCGTTTGCAGAACCGTAATAAGGATCTGGAACGTCGACATTTTCATCTGGGAATAATTCGTTTAGAATCAAACGAACTTTATTTTTATGTTCTGGAGTTTTGGCTAAATGGACTACATCGCGAAAATTCGAATTATCCATTACATATATATAGTCGAATTCATCAAAATCAGAAGCTTGAATTTGTCTGCCTTTTTGTGCGCTGATGTTGATTCCGTTTTTTCGGGCAACCTCTATAGAGCGTTTATCAGGACAATGTCCAATATGCCAAGATCCAGTTCCTGCTGAATCTACAATAAATTTGTCTGCGGGTAATTTTGATGCTAAAATTCCTTCAGCTAAAGGTGATCTGCAAATATTTCCCAAACAAACCATTAAAACTTTTACTGGCATGATGCGCGTTTATAGCGTTAATTTTTTGTTGATGTCTTCGACAAATTTTTTGAATTGTTTGTCTGTAGAAACTAAATTGTCAACAGTTTTGCAGGCGTGCAAAACGGTAGCGTGGTCGCGATCTCCAATTTGTGAACCAATGTTTGCCAAAGAAGCTTTTGTGAATTTCTTTGCAAAAAACATGGCCAATTGTCTTGCCTGAACAACATGCCTCTTTCTTGTTTTAGATTGAAGCGTTTCAATGTCAAGTTGGAAATAATCAGAAACAATTTTTTGAATATAATCGATCGAGATTTCTCTCTTTACATTTTTAACAAATTTCTCTACAACGCTTTTCGCTAACTCAATTGTAACTTCTTTTTTGTTGAAAGAAGATTGAGCGATCAACGAAATAATCGCGCCTTCAAGTTCACGAACATTCGTTTTGATATTTCGGGCAACATATTCAAGAATATCTTCCGGCATATCAACACCATCTCGGTATAAAATATTTTTTAATATCGAAATACGAGTTTCGTAATCTGGTTGGTGTAGCTCCGCAGATAATCCCCATTTAAAACGAGATAACAAACGTTGTTCGATATCCTGCATATCAACAGGAGCTTTATCCGAAGTTAGGATTACCTGTTTTCCGTTTTGGTGCAAGTAATTAAAAATGTGGAAAAATACGTCCTGAGTTCCTGATTTTCCAGATAAAAATTGTACATCATCAATAATCAAAACGTCGATTAATTGGTAAAAGTGAATAAAATCATTACGATTATTCTTTTTTACAGAGTCAATATATTGTTGTGTGAAAATTTCGGCAGAAATGTATAAAACCGTTTTTTCAGGATATTTGTCTTTTACTTCAACACCAATAGCGTGCGCCAAGTGTGTTTTTCCTAAACCAACTCCACCAAAAATCAATAACGGATTAAACGACGTTCCACCAGGTTTATTGGCAACAGCCATACCTGCAGAACGAGCCAAACGGTTTGAATCTCCTTCAAGGAAATTGTCAAAACTGTAATTTGGATTTAATTGCGATTCAATTTTTAAGTTTCGGATTCCTGGAATTACAAATGGATTTTTAAGCTCGGGATTTAAGTTTTTAAACGGAGCATCAACCTCTTGCGGTTTCATTGGCACTCTGTTGGAACTTGGCAGCTGTTCGGTAAACGGCTGTTTGTTTCCATAAGTGTTTTCCATTTTAATTTTATAGAGTAACTTTGCGTTTTTTCCCAGTTCTTTGGTAAGCGCAACTTTCAATAATTTAACGTAGTGTTCCTCTAGCCATTCGTAGAAGAATTTACTTGGTACCTGAATGTATAATGCGTTGTCGGTTAGCTCAACTGATTTGATTGGTTCGAACCAAGTTTTATATGCTTGATCTTGAATATTGTCTTTTATAAAGGACAAACAGTTTTCCCATACCGATTGAGCAGTTTTAGTCATAGATTCAGATAAGTTTTATGTTATTGATAAAGATTCTCCTAATAAAAAAGGAGCAATTTTATTCCGTATTTCGGGATAACAAATATGTGAACAAATTTCTGTAAAAAAAAATATTTTGGTGTCTAATTTTACAAAAAAATGTTGTAAGAGGGCTTTAGTAATTTAATATTTAAAGAATGAAAAATCATCAAACGCAAGTGCGTGTTCGTTACTCAGAAACTGACCAAATGGGAGTTGTTTATCACGGAAATTATGTGCCATATTTTGAGATTGGACGCGTGGAATGGCTTAGAAATAAAGGGATTTCGTATGCCAGCATGGAAGAAAGCGGTATTGGGCTCCCGATTGTTTCGATGCAAATAAATTATAAAAAGTCAGCGCGGTATGATGAACTTTTGACAATTCATACAACCTTCAAAAGTCAGTCATCAGTCAAGATTGAATTTGATTGCGCAATCTATAATGAGGCAAATGAGTTATTAACAACGGCAGTGTTTATTTTAGTATTTATTTCGTTAAAAACGGGTCGCCCAACAGCACCTCCAGATTACATTTTAGAATTATTTAAAACATTAGAATAATTGTTAAAATGAGGGGTGTTTTAATGTTAAATTACACAATTTTAATATCGATTTCAAACATTAAATCAAAAATGTCGAATATAGATTCGGCATTTTTTTTGCGCGTTTTTGTAATTATTTTGCCAATTGGTAGTCCGGAATTTTTATCAATTTCCATTTCCTGAGAGATTATTTCCAACTTTTTTTCTTTAATAACTCGCATTACTTTGTTCATGTTTTTATAGTCAAAAGAGATTAAAAAATGAACGTCAATTGTTTTTTCGATAATTTCACAAACTTCAAGCGTCATTTGAGCAGTGGTTCTGTAAGCTGTAATCAAACCGCCGACGCCTAATTTTATTCCGCCAAAAATACGAACAACGACTACAAGAACATTGGTCAAGCCGAAAGACTGAATTTGTCCATAAATTGGTGCGCCTGCTGTATTGCTGGGTTCGCCATCATCATTTGCTCGGTAGGATATTTTTGGAGCCGTCCCTAATTGATAGGCATAGCAATAATGAACAGCGTGCGGATGTTGTTTTTTTAAGTTTTCAATAATTGGTTTTACTTCATCTTCACTTTCAATAGGGAATCCGTAGCCAAAGAATTTGCTTCCTTTTTCTTTCAAAAGAATCTCTTCAGATTCAAATGCAATGGTTTGATAAGTATCGTTGTATTCCAAAATTAAAATTCTAAATTGTTTTGTTTTGCGCCAAAAAAATGATTCATTCGCTATCAATCGAATCGCGGATCTAAATGATGTTTTTAAAGGTTTCACTCAGATTCTGCAGATTTGAGCAGATTTAATTTTTTATAATCTGCGTAGATCGGCTTAAATCTTTTTAAATCTGCGTGAAAAAAAATTATTCGTCCAAAATATTTTTATAATATTCCTTTGCTAAATAAATCTACAACATCTTCTTTGCCTACTTGCAGATTCCATACTTTAATTCCTAAAGTTTCAGCACTGTCTGTATTTTCTGTTTTGTCGTCAACAAACAGCGTTTTTTCTGGAACTAAATTGTGTTTGTCAATTAAAACTTGATAGATTTTTGGATCTGGTTTTCTCAATCTCATTTCAAATGAAAAATAAACTTTTTCAAAACAGCTGTAAAAATCAGTATAAAAAGGAACTCCGACTGTTTTTTCAAAAGTAGCAATGTGAATCGAATCGGTGTTGCTTAAAAGAAACAAACGGTATTTTTTTGAAAGCTCTTTTAAAAACTCTAATCGATACAAAGGGAAATCAGCTAATACGGCATTCCAAGCTTCCAGAATTTCTTCTATTGAAGCATTTGGAAGTTCTTTTTGAAATCCGCCTACAAAATCATCATAGGAAACATCGCCAGTTTCAAATAATAAATTCAAACGATCCATTTCTGAATTCCATTCGGTCATTCCTAAATTTTTCAATCCCGAAATAGTTCCTTGTTTATTCAAATTGATAAAAATATCGCCAAAGTCAAAAATTATCGTATCAATCATGGTTTCTAGTATAAAGTAGTTCGTCGTTTTGAATAATTGTTTTTGAAATATTGCTTTTCTGAATTATTGGTGCTTTTACGCCTTTTTCAAAAGAATTTGTTCCAATAAAAATTCGGGCTTCATCCCAAATATTTAGATCGACAAAAGATTGTAAAGTCTGTCTTCCGCCTTCAATAATTACTGATTGAATTTGATGCTGATATAAAACATCCAAAATCTGAGCAATCAAATTTTCATTAAAATCAATCTTTTCAAAAATGGTATTTTCAGTTGAAGGTTTGTTTTCGTCTTTTGTAAATACAATCGTTTTTACACTTTCGTCAAAAACAAAACTATCTTTTGAAATTCGGTTATTTTGATCTAAAACCACTCTAACAGGATTGTTTCCTGACCAATCTCTCGTATTCAATTTCGGATTATCATCAATAACAGTCTGCGTTCCCACTAAAATAGCTTGTTCTTCGCTTCGCCATTTGTGAACCAATTGTCTTGAATATTGATTAGTAATCCAAACAGGTTTGCGTTCCTGATTAATTTCTTTTTCTGGCGCTAAAAATCCATCTTGACTTTCGGCCCATTTCAAAATAATATAAGGACGCTTTTTTTGGTGAAAAGTAAAAAAGCGTTTGTTGAGTTCGTAACATTCTTTTTCTAAAATGCCAACTGTAACATTTGCGCCAGCTTCGAGTAGTTTTTTAATTCCTCTTCCGGCCACTTTTTCATTTGGATCAACAGTTCCAACGACAACATTCGGGATTTCATTTGCGATAATTAAATCACAACAAGGAGGGGTTTTCCCAAAATGGGAGCAAGGTTCCAAACTAACGTAAATCGTTGCTTTTTTTAGCAAGGATTTATCTTTTACCGATTTTACCGCATTTACTTCGGCGTGTGGTTCGCCTGCTTTTTTATGCCAGCCTTCGCCAATAATTTTGCCATCGTAAACAATTACACTGCCCACCATCGGATTTGGATAAGTTGTTCCAAAACCGTTTTTTGCAAGTTCGATACAGCGTTTTATGTATTTCTCATGTATATTCACACTGCAAAAGTAGTTATTTTTGATTTTAGTCTCAATAGTTCTTGAGATTGTTGAGAAACTATCGAAAAAGTATTTTTACTTTTGTAGATATTACATGAATAAAAGAATTATGAAAAATTGCATAATACGAGCAATTAAAAAAGAAGATAATAAAGCCGTTGCTCAATTAATACGTTCTGTTTTTGATGAAATGGAAATTCCAAAAGTGGGTACAGCTTACGCCGATCCGTATCTTGATTTAATGTTTGAAGAATACAACAAACCAAAATCAATTTATTTTGTTGTTGAAAATGAAGGTGAGATTGTAGGGTGTTGCGGTATCGCGCCTTTGGAAAATGGTGCTCCAGAAATTTGCGAACTGCAAAAGATGTATTTTTTGCCAAAAACTCGCGGACTCGGAATTGGAGGCCAAATGATGGAGAAATGCCTGAATGAAGCAAGAAATTTTGGTTTTGAGAAATGTTATATCGAAACGATGCCTTTTATGCATGATGCTCAAAAATTATATAAAAAATCAGGTTTTGAATATTTAGATGCGCCTTTGGGGTGTACTGGGCATAATTCTTGTCCGGTTTGGATGTTGAAAGTTTTGTAAATCTTGTAACAAATTAGATTTTTCAATACTTATTTGAAAGAAAAGTCAGCTATTGCTGAAAAAAAATACTCATACGCAGAAATGAAAATCAAACAATACCGGACTCAGTTTATAAAAGAATTATCGCCTTTATATGATGCATATGAGGCAGAGAGTTTTTTCTATTTAATTTTAGAAGACAAACATAAATTGCGCCAGATCGATTTGGCTTTGAACCACGAACTGAATTTTTCTGAAAAGGATTTTGTGGTTTGGGATTCGTTGTTGGATGACTTAAAAAACGAAGTTCCTATTCAGTATTTGCTTGGAAAAACCAGTTTTTATGGTTTGGATTTTGAAGTAAATGAAAATGTTTTGATTCCGAGGCCCGAAACTGAAGAGTTAGTGGACTGGATTATTAATGAAAATAAAGGGAAATCTAAAGAAATCAAAATATTGGATATTGGAACAGGTAGCGGTTGTATTGCTATTTCATTGGCTAAAAATCTTCCAAAGGCAAAGGTTTATGCTATTGATGTTTCAAAAAAAGCATTAGATACAGCAAAAAGAAATGCGATAAACAATAATGTTGAGGTTACTTTTATGCTAAAAGATATTCTGGAATTGGAAATATTGAAATCGGATTATGATATCATTGTTTCAAATCCGCCTTATGTTCGAAATCTAGAAAAAGCCGAAATCAAAAAGAATGTTTTGGATTTTGAACCACATTTGGCATTGTTTGTTGATGATAACGATGCGTTGATTTTTTACAGGAAAATTGCTGAGTTGGCGCAAAAAAATCTTTTAGAAAACGGACAATTGTATTTTGAAATCAATCAGTATTTAGGTATAGAAACGAAAGAAATGCTGGAAAAAATGAATTTTATAAATATCGAACTCCGCAAAGATATTTATGATAATGACCGAATGATTTTTTGTAAAGTCCCTAAAAGATCTTGTAGAAAAGATTAGGCGGTATAAAAAGTCCCAAAGGGATGAAATATTTATAGAAATTTAAAGTGTCATTTTGTAAAAAAACCAGAGAGGTGAAATAAAGAAACCGAGAAAATATATCGCTCCGATGGAGCTTCAAAGTTGCACTTTTTTTAATTTTCATAAAGTTTATTCGAAAAAGATTCTCGAAAAAAATGAGACTTCTAATCTAGCCCCGATAGAAGTGAAAATCCTTTTATGCCGGGGTTCGGCATAAAAGATTGAAACGAATAGCGGGACAGGACTTATCTTGAAAGTTTTATTTCTGCTTCAAATAAAAGCTATTCATATCGCAAAGCCTCAATCGGATCTAATTTTGAAGCTTTAATCGCAGGATATAATCCAGAAACTATCGCGACAGTAAAACTAGTTGCAAAAGCGGCAAAAATAGCGCCCCACGGAATAACAAAAGCAAATTTCATTGCTGTTGCAATTGCAAATCCAAGCAAAATTCCAATAATGATTCCGACCAATCCACCAATTTGCCCAATCAACAATGTTTCGATAAAAAACTGAGTAGAAATCGTTGTTTTTGTGGCACCTAAGGCTTTACGAACACCTATTTCACGAGTGCGTTCTGTAACCGAAACAATCATAATATTCATTAAAGCAATTGACGATCCCAGAATTGTTATAATACTGATAATCCATGATGCCCAGCCTAAATATTGAGTAATTCCAAGAATACGATTTATCAAATCATCACTTCGGCCCATTCCAAAATTATTATCACGAACAGGATTTAATTTTCTTACTCTGCGCATTACACTAGTTGCATTGTCGATAGCAGGATCTAAAAGTTCTTTTTTAGAAACCATGACACTAATGGTGTAATTGATGTTTGGTGCTGTAAATAAAGAACGCGCCACTTGAATTGGAATCAAAACACGTAAATCCTGACTATTTCCAAAAGTTGATCCTTTTTCTTTTAAAACGCCAATTACTTTAAAACGCGCGCCTCGAATCGAAATGATTTTGTCAATTGGGTTGACATCTTTCAATAATCCTTTTTCAAAATCAGAACCTACAATGCAGGAATAGGTATTGTTGTCAATATCAAATTGATTGAAAGAACGGCCTAAAGTTGTTTCCAGACCTGAATTTGAAATGAAATGTTCATCTACACCAAGGATTTTTATTTCTGGATCTGTTTTTTCGCCTAGAAATTTAACTTCGGCTTTTGAGGTCGCAGTAAACGAAAGAGAGGTTTCGGTAAATGGGTATTTGTATTTGTTTTTGAAGGCAACGGCTTCGGGATAGGAAATAATCGGGTTTATGATTTCGCGTTCTTTTCCGCCACGGTTTTTAAGATTGTTTTCGTACTGGTTGATGTTGAAAGTATTGGCGCCCATTGAAGCAAAATTGGTCGAAACAGTATTTTCCAATGCAGTGACAACGGTCAAAATTCCAACCAAAGCGGTAATTCCGATAGCAATAATTAATACAGTAAGAATGGTTCGCAGAATTTGTGTTTTGATGGAACCAAAAGCAATTCGGATATTTTCTTTAAATAATTTTAGCATCATGACCAATTTGTCACGAAAATACGGTTTTTGTTACAAGTTTGTTTTCGAAGTGTTATTATTTATTTTAAAAAGTAAGATATTTGCAGACTTAAATTAAGTCGAAAGTTGGAAAGTCATAAAGTTGAAAGTCTGAAGATCCAACAATCTAAAACAAAATCTAGAAATAAATTAATTTTAAAGGTTTTAGATTTTAGGTCACAAAGAAATCTAAAATCTAAAATCTAAAATCAGAAATCTAAAATAAAAAAGATGGCTTCAAAACCAAGCATTCCAAAAGGAACCAGAGATTTTTCACCTGCTGAGGTGTCAAAACGTCAATATATTATTCAGACTATAAAAGCGAATTTCGAGAAATTTGGTTTTCAGCCAATCGAAACGCCTTCGTTTGAAAATTCAGATACTTTGATGGGAAAATATGGCGAAGAAGGAGATCGTCTGATTTTTAAAATCTTAAATTCGGGTAATTTCTTTTACAACAAAAGTAAAATTGAATTGCCAGAATCAATTGAAGAATTGCAACTTAATTCTGCTGAAAAAATCAGTTTAGAGCAAAGAATAGAATTAAATAAATTTACCGGAAAAATTTCTGAGAAAGCGTTGCGTTACGACTTGACAGTTCCGTTTGCAAGATATGTAGTGCAACACCAAAGCGAAATTGAATTCCCTTTTAAAAGATACCAAATTCAACCTGTTTGGAGAGCGGATAATCCGCAAAAAGGTCGTTTTAGAGAATTCTTTCAATGCGATGCTGATGTTGTAGGCTCAAAATCGCTTTGGCAGGAAGTGGAATTGGTTCAATTATACGATACCGTTTTTACGTCTTTAGGTTTGGAAGGTGTGACAATTAAAATCAATAACAGAAAAATTTTATCAGGAATTGCGGAGGTAATTGGCGCTTCAGATAAATTAATTGACTTTACGGTTGCTCTTGATAAATTGGATAAAATTGGAGAAGACGGCGTAAAAAAAGAAATGATCGAAAAAGGAATTTCTGAAGAAGCTTTGGTAAAAGTACAGCCACTTTTTAGTTTCTCAGGAACTTTTGGAGACAAAATTGCGCAGCTTTCAGAATTATTGTCTTCATCTGAAGAAGGAATGAAAGGTGTTGAAGAACTAAAGTTTATTTGCGACAATGTGGCCGATTTAGGTTTGTCAACTGCGATTTTAGATTTAGATGTGACTTTGGCACGTGGATTAAATTATTATACGGGCGCTATTTTTGAAGTTGCAGCACCAAAAACGGTTGCAATGGGGTCTATTGGTGGTGGCGGAAGATACGATGATTTGACTGGTATTTTTGGATTAAAAAATATGAGTGGTGTCGGAATCTCTTTTGGTCTTGATAGGATTTATTTGGTTTTAGAAGAATTGCAATTGTTTCCGGAAACTGTTTCGGCAACATCGAAAGCAATGTTTATCAATTATGGCGATAAAGAAGCTTTATATGCTTCAAAAGCGATTCAGAAATTGAGAAAAGAAAATATAAAAGTAGAATTGTATCCTGATAATGTAAAAGTTGGAAAACAATTTCAATATGCAGACAAGCGTTTGATTCCATTTGCGGTAATTGCTGGCGATCAGGAAATCGCATCGAATACTTTTGCGCTTAAAAATTTAGTGTCAGGAGAACAGGTTTCTGTTGACTTTGAAGGATTGAAAAACGCATTGATCTAAGAATCAGAATTAAAAGATTTTATTTCACACAGATTCGGTAGATTTAATTTGATTTTTATATCGAAGAAATCTGCTTTAATCTGCATAAATCTTTTTAAATCTGCGTGAAATATTAAAAAATACTTTGAGAGGCTAACTGTCTGGAACAAAAGTTTTTGCTTTGCATTCCGCAGATTTAAAGGGGTTTCTTTTGAAATCTCTGCCCGAAATAATTGCAGGAGAAGAAAAAATGCTCTTAATTTGCGACCTCAAGTTACGGGCGTAGTTCAAGGGTAGAATAGCGGTCTCCAAAACCGTTGATGGGGGTTCGAATCCCTCCGCCCGTGCAAAAAAATAAATGGCAACTTTGTCATATATAAAGCTCAAATAAAAAAAAGCTTCGTCTCTATAGGCGAAGCTTTTTTTAATATAAGGTAAATTTGAATTAATAATTATTTATTAGGCCAGAGCCAACCCTTAAATTCAATTTTGATAGATAATAGATTTTGTCTTTATTTACATCTCAAAGATAAAATAAACTATAACGTAATAGTCTTAAAATTATACTAAAATTTTTTAAGGCAAATTTGGTTTTTAAAGTACTCAGTTTTAATAAAGTGACAATTTGACATTTTAGAAATTTTGGCAGTACTTTTGCAATCCAACAGAAAGAAATAAAAATGAAGTTTAAGAATATTTTTAAAAATAAAAGTAATATGACTACGGAAAATACAGAATTCGATCAGGAATTAGACGATGTAACGTTAGAGAACAATGCCAACGGAGAGCAGTTAATTGTTGAAGAATTAAGTGTTGAGGAGCAATTAGCTAAAGACTTGGCTCACGAAAAAGATAAGTTTTTGAGATTATTTGCTGAATTTGAAAATTACAAAAAAAGAACTTCAAAAGAACGTCTTGAATTGTTTAAAACAGCAAACCAAGAAGTTTTGTTGGCTATGCTTCCAGTTTTAGATGATTTTGACAGAGCGGCAGTAGAGATCAACAAGTCAGATGATGAAAATTTGAAAAAAGGTGTTGAGTTGATTCACGATAAACTTAAAAACACTTTAGTTTCTAAAGGTTTAGAGCAAGTTGAAATTCAAGCAGGTGATGCTTTCAACGCTGATATTGCTGAAGCAATTACCCAAATTCCAGCTCCGTCTGACAAATTAAAAGGGAAAATTGTTGATGTTATTGAAAAAGGATACAAATTAGGAGACAAAATTATTCGTTTCCCTAAAGTTGTAGTAGGAAACTAAAAAAAATGCAATAAGAATTTCAAGTGCATTTTTTTGGATTTTGGAATTTTTAAGATTTGGAACCTAATCTAATTATGAAAAAAGATTTTTACGAAATATTAGGCATTTCAAAAAATGCTGATGCTGCCGAAATTAAAAAAGCTTACAGAAAAAGTGCGCTTAAATATCACCCTGATAAAAATCCAGGCGACAAAGAGGCAGAAGAAAACTTCAAATTGGCGGCAGAAGCTTACGAAGTTTTAAGTGATCCACAGAAAAAAGCGAAATACGATCAATACGGACATCAAGCTTTTGATGGTTCTGGCGGATTTGGCGGTCACGGCGGTATGAATATGGATGACATTTTCAGCCAGTTTGGTGATATTTTTGGTGGCGGATTTGGCGGCTTCGGAGGCGGAGGCGGAGGCCCTCGTCGTGCAAAAGGAAGCAATCTTCGAATTAAAGTAAAATTGACTTTAGAAGAAATTGCAAATGGAGTTGAGAAAAAAGTAAAAGTAAAACGTAAAGTTCAGGCTAAAGGTGTAACATATAAAACTTGTACAACTTGTAACGGTCAAGGTCAAGTAATGCGTGTGACCAATACCATTTTAGGAAGAATGCAATCTGCGTCAACTTGTCCTACTTGTGGTGGTTCTGGTCAGATTTTAGATAAAAAGCCTTCTGAAGCTGATGCTCAAGGAATGGTTCAAGAAGATGAAACAGTATCAATCAAAATTCCTGCGGGAGTTGTTGATGGAATGCAGTTAAAAGTTGCTAACAAAGGTAACGATGCTCCAGGAAACAGTATTCCAGGAGATTTAATTGTAGCGATCGAAGAGGTTGAACACGAATTCTTGAAACGTGAAGGTGAAAATGTTCACTTCGATTTGTACATCAGTTTCCCTGAAGCAGTTTTGGGAGCTTCAAAAGATATTGAAGCAATCAACGGAAAAGTTCGTATTAAATTGGAAGAAGGAATTCAGTCTGGAAAAATCTTAAGATTAAAAGGAAAAGGAATTCCAAGTTTAAATGGTTACGGAAGCGGAGATTTGCTAGTTCACGTAAACGTTTGGACTCCAAAAACATTAAATAAAGAGCAGAAACAATTCTTTGAAAATGCTTTAAACGACGAGCACTTTGCTCCAAGTCCAGAGAAATCAGAGAAATCATTTTTTGAGAAAGTAAAAGATATGTTTTCATAATCTAAACTTTTTTAAAAGGTTATAAATTATCAAAAACCCATTCTAAGGTAAATTTAGGATGGGTTTTTTGCTGAATAGTACGCAGATTCGCTACTAATTATTTACTTTTACAGTCGCTTAGCCATAATGGCATTAGCAACGCAGAAAATCTCAAAAACCACATGAGCAACTTACTAGAAGTACATAAAGTCGTAAAGCAATATGGCGATTATGTAGCGCTTAACGAAGTTTCATTAAATGTGCCAAAAGGCACTATTTATGGACTTTTAGGTCCGAATGGAGCAGGAAAAACTTCCCTTATCAGAATCATAAACCAAATTACATTGCCAGACAGCGGCGAGATAATTTTGGATGGAGAAAGATTACAGCCAAAACATGTGCAAACTATCGGTTATCTTCCAGAAGAAAGAGGTTTGTACAGCTCGATGAAAGTAGGCGAGCAATGCTTGTATTTGGCGCAAATGAAAGGTCTTTCTAAAGCTGAAGCGAAAAAACAATTGGATTATTGGTTTGACCGTTTAGGAATTCAAGGTTGGTGGAATAAGAAAATCCAAGAGCTTTCTAAAGGAATGGCACAGAAAATTCAGTTTGTCGTTTGTGTGTTGCATAAACCAAAACTGCTTATTTTAGATGAACCTTTTTCTGGTTTTGACCCTGTAAATGCGAATGTAATTAAAGATGAGATTCTGGCATTAAAAGAGCAAGGTTCAACGATTATTTTTTCGACCCACCGAATGGAAAGCGTAGAAGAACTTTGTGAAAACATAGCTTTAATTCACAAATCAAACAAATTGATAGAAGGAAAAGTTGTAGATGTAAAACGTCAGTTTAGAACGAATAGTTTTGAAGTTGGAATCTTGACCAGCAATGTGGAAGGTTTGATGTATGATATTACACAGAAATTTACAGTTTCGCCTGCAAGCTTTAAATCGTTGAATGATGATTTGAAATTAAATATCCAAATTGGAAATGCTTCGCCAAACGAATTATTAAACATAATCACACAACGCGGACAAGTAACCCATTTTGCGGAAAAAATTCCAAGCATAAACGATATTTTTATTCAGACCGTTACTGAAAATAAAGTTTAGATTTCAGGTTTTATAATAAACATCTAAAATCTAAAATCAACAATCTAAAATCTAAAATTATTTATGAGTATTATCTCGTTGATTATAAAAAGAGAATTTATTGCCAAAGTCCGCAATAAATCTTTTGTTGTTATGACTTTTTTGAGTCCACTTTTATTTGTGGCGATAGCGGTTTTTATTGGCTATTTAAGCTCCATGAAAGCAGAAACCAAAAGAATTGCCATTCATGACGAAACAGGACTTTTTGCTTCAGATTTTTTGAAAAAAAATAAAAAAGGAGCGGAGTTTAAATATCTGAATTTGTCTGAAATTAATGTTGATGCTTTAAAAGTTAGCATTACAAAAGAAAATTTCAGCGGATTGATTGTTATTCCGAAAACAACTAACACAAGAGATTTAGAAAGCAAAATTGAGTTTATTTCAAACAACAGCCCAAGTATTTCTTTTGTAGAAAAGACACAAGATGTTATTGCTTCAAAAATTACAAAACTGAATTTGGAAGAAGCAAAATTAGATACTTTGTCGATTCAAAAAGCACAGTCAAAAGTAAATATTCATTTGGTAAAAGCTTCTGGAGAGGAAAGTCTTAAAGGTTTAAATGAAATTAAAATTGCAATTGGAGGAGCATTCGGGTATCTAATTATGATGTTCATTATCATTTACGGAAATATGGTAATGCGCAGCGTAATCGAAGAAAAAACAAATAGAATTATCGAAATCATTATTTCATCTGTAAAGCCATTTCAGTTAATGATTGGTAAAATTGTTGGAACTTCATTAGCAGGAATTCTGCAATTTATGATTTGGGCTATTATTGGTTTGGGATTAATGTTTGCAGCTTCGGCGTTTTTTGGCGTAAATGTTGGTCCAACATCTAGAATTTCACCAGAAATGATGCAAACGGCGCAGCATCAATTATCAGGATCAGCACAAATGTATATTGCTGAATTATGGAATTTGCCAATTGCAAGCATTATAATCGGATTTGTAATTTATTTTATTGGAGGATATTTTCTGTACAGTTCATTTTATGCAGCAATTGGAGCAGCGGTTGACAATCAAACCGATTCACAACAGTTTTTATTGCCAATTTTGATGCCGCTGATTTTGAGTGTCTATATTGGTTTTTTTACAGTAGTAAACGATCCTCACGGAACTATTGCGGTTGTATTTTCGATGATTCCGTTAACATCGCCAATTGTAATGTTAATGCGTATTCCGTTTGGTGTGCCTTGGTGGCAAATTGTAATTTCGGTATCATTATTGTTTGCTACATTTTTCCTTGTGGTTTGGTTCGCTGCAAAAATTTACCGAGTAGGTATTTTAATGTACGGCAAAAAACCAACTTGGAAGGAATTGTATAAGTGGCTGAAATATTAACTTAGAGATTCTAAGTTTCTAAGTTTCTGAGATGCTAAGATTTTAGCTAAAAACACTCAGAATCTTAGCATCTTAGTATCTTAGTATCTTTAAAAGAATGAGTAAAATACTAATTGTAGAAGACGAAGCAGCGATCAGAAGAGTTTTGGTAAAAATATTATCAGAAGAAAATGATTCGTATCAAGTTGATGAAGCTGAAGATGGAGTTGCGGGACTTGAAAAAATAAAAAACAACGATTACGATTTGGTTTTGTGCGATATCAAAATGCCAAAAATGGACGGCGTTGAGGTTTTAGAAGAAGTAAAAAAAATAAAACCAGAAATTCCGATGGTAATGATTTCAGGCCACGGCGACATGGAAACTGCGATTCAAACAATGCGTTTGGGAGCTTTTGATTATATCTCAAAACCGCCAGATTTGAACCGTTTGTTGAATACAGTTCGTAATGCTTTGGATAAAAAACAATTAGTAGTTGAGAATAAAATCTTAAAGAAAAAAGTCAGTAAAAACTACGAAATGATAGGCGATAGCGAGTCTATTAATCATATTAAAGTTATGATTGACAAAGTGGCGCAAACTGAAGCGAGAGTTTTGATTACAGGGCCAAATGGAACTGGAAAAGAATTAGTAGCGCATCAATTGCATGAAAAAAGTGAGCGTTCAAATTTTCCTTTAATCGAAGTGAACTGCGCTGCAATTCCGAGCGAATTGATTGAAAGTGAATTATTCGGGCACGTAAAAGGCGCCTTTACATCGGCAGTTAAAGATCGTGCTGGAAAGTTTGAAGCAGCAGACAAAGGAACTATTTTCTTGGATGAAATTGGAGATATGAGTCTTTCGGCGCAAGCCAAAGTGTTGCGTGCGCTTCAGGAAAGTATGATTACGAGAGTTGGAGCAGATAAAGATATCAAAGTAGATGTTCGGGTTGTTGCTGCAACGAATAAAGACTTAAAAAAAGAAATTGCCGAAGGTCGTTTCCGTGAGGATTTGTACCATCGTTTGGCCGTAATTTTAATAAAAGTGCCGCCTTTGAATGAGAGACGAGATGATATTCCAGCTTTGATTACACATTTTTCGGAAAAAATTGCTTCAGAACAAGGAAATGCTGTGAAAGGATTTTCGGCGCAAGCCATAAAATTATTGCAAGAATATGATTGGACAGGTAATATTCGTGAACTTCGAAATGTAGTCGAAAGGCTGATTATTTTAGGAGGAAACGAAATTTCTGAAAGTGATGTAAAAATGTTCGCAAGCAAGTAAATGCTTCGCGCTTTAGGCTATAAGCTTTAAGCTTTAAGCTTTTATAGGAACTAAATAATTTTTGCTTATAGCGTATAGCTTAAAGCTTAAAGCATAAAAAAAATGAAACTAAAAAAAATAAACGAGAAATTACAAGATGCCTTAATTGAAAACGGTTTGACAGAAGCAAATGTTTTGCAGATGGAAACTTTTTCGACCATAAAAAGTGGCGCAGACTGTGTAATTGTTTCGCCAGAAGGAAGCGGAAAAACCACGACTATTGTTTTGAATGTGATTCAGCAATTGGCAGGAAAAAATGAAGAATCACCGAGAGCTTTGATTATTGTTGAAGACAAAGAAAAGGTTTTGGCAATGGAAGCGCTTTTTGATAAGTATAATAAATATACAAATCTTGAAGTGTACGGAGTTCACGACAAAGGCGATATGGATTATGATAAAAATTACGTTTCTACTGGAATCGACGTTTTAATTGGAACTCCAACCAAATTAAACGACATGTTCAGTACGGCGGGTTATAATGTAAATCGTCTTAAAATGTTTATTATAGATGATGCAGATCCGATTTTAAAATTGCGCCATGATCCAAAAATTACTCGTATTTCAAACAGTATTGCCAAAACACAACGAATTATTTTTGCTGAGGATTTGACAGAACGCATCGAAATTTTGGCAGATAAAATCATGATTGAGCCCTATTTGTTTGATATGGATGAAGAAGGCGAGGAGGAACTTGACGAAGAGGAAGACGACGTAGAAGAAGAATAAATTCTTGCTGTATAATTTATGGGAATGATAAAAACGTTAAAATTTTTGACAATTGTGCTCGCGGCATTTTTTGTAATTATTTATATCGTTATTGTTTCTTATGTATATTTCAATCAGGTTGGTATGATTTTTCAGAGTTCATCACTTCCTAAGGAATATCAATTTGAATATCAGAGTCCGTTTGAGGAATTAAATATTAAATCTTTTGATGGAGTAAATTTAAACGGACTTTTATTTAAGGCCGAAAAATCTAAAGGCCTTGTCTTTTATCTTCACGGGAATGCCGGCACGCTACAAACCTGGGGCAGTATAGCGAAAAATTATACTAATTTAGGATATGATATTTTTATTCTAGATTACAGAAGTTTTGGAAAAAGCGAAGGTGAAATTGAAAGCGAAGAACAGTTGAATAAAGATATTACAACAGTTTACAAGAAATTAAAGCAAAGATATTCTGAAAATAAAATTATTATTGCGGGTTATTCCATTGGTTCTGGATTAGCAGCAATTTTGGCCTCAGAAAACAAACCTAAAGCGTTGATTCTTCAATCGCCCTATTTTAGTTTTACAGAATTATCTGGAACTAAAGTTCGGTTTTTTCCTGATTTTATGAAGAAGTTTCATTTTGAAACCTATCAATATCTTCCAAAAGTTAAAGCTCCGATTTATATTTTTCATGGATCAGACGATCAGTTGATTCCGGTTGAAAATTCGGTCAAATTAAATAAAATTTTAGGTTCTAAAGGGCATTTGTATGTTTTGAAAGATCAGGGACATATTGGAATGAACGAAAATGAAAATTTCCAAGAGGAGTTAAAAGCAATTTTGAAATAAAGAATAAAAATAAAAATGCCATGGGTTTAATGAAAGTGTTTTCAGGAAGTGAAGTATTAGCGATAGCTTTGCAAGAAAGATTAGAAGAAGCTGGAGTAGAAACAGTAAAAAAAGATAATATTCAGTCAGCTAGATTGGGAGGTTTTGGTGGAACAGATTTGGCTGTTGAGGTTTTTATTCAAGAAACCGAGTTTGCAAAAGCAAATCCAGTGATTGAAAACTTTAGAATGAGCCTTTAATAAGTCACAGTTTGCAGTCGCAGTTTTCAGTATTCAAACTGTAAACTGCGACTGTGACTGAAAACTAAAAAAATATGCAATACAAAATGTTAGTGCTCGACATGGATGATACCTTGTTGACAGACGATCACAGAATTTCAGATTTAAACAAAAAAGTTTTATTAGAAGCTCAAGCAAAAGGAGTTTATGTGGTGTTGGCTTCTGGCCGACCAACTCCGGCAATGACTGCTTATGCTAAAGAATTAGAATTAGATTTGAATGATTCTTATATAATTTCATTTAACGGCGCAATCATAAGCCAAGCAAAAGATGATCTTGTTTTGTTTGAACAGAAATTAACAGTTCAACAAATTCACGATTTGTATGATTACAGCGTAAAAATGAATACACATATCATCACGTATTTAGATGATGAAATCATAAGTGAAACGGATTCTGAATTTATAGAAATTGAAAAAGAAATTACAGGAATGCCTCATTTGATGGTTTCTAGTTTCAAAGATTATGTTGACAGGCCTGCTGTAAAATGTATCCTGTTGAAAGATCCAGCTGAATTAAAAGAATTAGAAGAAGATTTGAAAGCTAAAATGCCTCATTTAAGCGTTTCAATGTCAAAACCTTTTTTCCTCGAAGCAGCACAGCAAGGAATCGATAAGGCGGCAAGCTTGAGATTTTTAGCTGAAAAATTAAATATCCGTCAGGAAGAAATTATCGCAGTAGGAAACGCTGGAAACGATTTAACGATGATTGAATATGCCGGACTTGGTGTTTGGGTTGATAATGTTACACCTGAATTGCGCCACAAAGCCGATTTAATTGTAGCCTCAAATAATGATGATGGAGTGGCTGAAGTAGTGCAGAAATATATCTTAAATTAAATTTTGATGAAAAATCCAATTGAGACAGAGCGTTTGCTATTAAGAGAATTTCTTCTTTCTGATGCTGATGGAATGTTTGAATTGGATTCAAATCCAAAGGTGCATCTTTTCTTGGGCAATAATCCGGTAAAAAAACTCGAAGAGAGTATCGAATATATTCATTTTGTTCAAAAACAATATAAAGATTTCGGAATAGGGCGTTGGGCTGTTATTCTTAAAGAAACAAATGAATTTTTGGGTTGGTCCGGAATTAAGTTCATCACAGATGAAATTAACGGGCATAAAGATTTTTATGAAATTGGTTATCGCTTCATAGAAAAGCATTGGGGAAAAGGATATGCAACAGAAGCCGGGAAAGCTTTTGTAAAATATGCTTTTAATGAAATGAAAGTAGATGCGCTTTATGCGTATGCAGATGCAGGGAATGAAAACTCAAGAAAAATTCTCGAAAAACTAGGCTTGCAATACGTAAACTCTTTTGAGTATGAAGGAGAAACAGAAGTCTGGTATGAAATGAAAAATCCAAACTTATAATTAAGAAATGCGCTCCAAATCTTTGTAGGCTAATAAAAACCTGCAAAGATTTGGAAAACGTAATTTCTTAATTGATTATTTTTTAGCTACAGAAACAAAATATTTGTTTCCATCACCCATTGTTAATTTTACACGCTCGTCGCAAAGATCGATTGCAAAAGCGGCACTTTCGTAGCAACTGCAAGTTGTGTTTTTGTCTTTAGACATTTCAGTTTTGCAATTGTTGTTTTTGAAAGTTGCTAATTGCGGTGTGTACAAGCTCACTAAATCTGTAGAAGCTGTAACCAAAGAAATAATACTTGCAGAATTATTATTTGTAATTCTGTAAACAATTCTGTCTGTGTAGTTTACGTCGTTTACAGTTACTTTACGAATATAAGTGTAAGCAGTAGATTCTGCACCTGGTTCTTTAACTTCAAATTTAAAACCAACGGCACGAATTGCAACATCAAATTGTTGTTGAGAGTTTAAACTTGCCCAAGTCGTTAAAGTACTAATAGATGGAAATGGATTTGCGGCTGGGGCATTAGTTTGCGCTTGCGAACTAAAAACGGTTAAGAACATCAAGCAGATTGTGGGTAAAAATGCTTTCATAAAGTGTGGTATTTGTAATTTTATTTTTGCCTACTCTCTTTGGTTTTCGGCTTTCCCATTTCATTTTGTTACACAAAACAACAACATAACGATTGAAAATCAAAATTGTTATGTCCGATTTATTATTAAATTAATTAATACTTGCGATAATTTTAAAATCGGAATAAATTCTACAAGAGAATTTAGCTCTAGTAAATGTAAGATTTTTTCAATTTAAATCGTGAAAAAATGTATTTAATCGATGAAATTTGCACTTAATCGATATTTTTGTCATTTAATTCTTATTGAATTGTATAACGTAAAGTTCGAAAAAAATATTGTTTTTCAAAATTTTTGCAATCATTAAGTGTATTTTATTTTTAATAAAACCCTAATTTACGCAAATTGTTGAAACGAAGTTAATTATTGATTTTCTTTTACAAATATTGTTTGTAAATTTGCAGCCTTAAATTTTTTGACAACGATTTCATTAATTTAAGAGAATTATGGAAAATAGAAAGAAAGTTGCCTTTTATACGCTGGGTTGTAAACTGAATTTTTCAGAAACTTCTACAATCGCCAGAAATTTCAATGACGAAGGTTTTGACCGCGTCGATTTTGAAGAAATAGCAGATATTTATGTAATCAATACTTGCTCTGTTACAGAAAATGCTGATAAGCAGTTTAAGCAAGTGGTCAAAAAAGCAATGAAGCTGAATGATAAAGCCTTTGTTGCCGCTGTTGGCTGTTATGCACAATTAAAACCAGAAGAGTTAGCTGCAGTTGATGGTGTTGATTTGGTTTTGGGGGCTACTGAAAAGTTTAAAATTACCGATTATATTCACGATTTAAGCAAAAATGATATGGGTGAAGTGCACTCATGTGAAATTGCTGAAGCTGATTTCTACGTTGGTAGTTATTCGATTGGAGATCGCACGCGCGCTTTCTTGAAAGTGCAGGATGGCTGTGATTATAAATGTACTTATTGCACGATTCCGTTGGCACGCGGGATTTCGAGAAGTGATGCTTTAGAAAATGTTCTAAAAAATGCTAAAGAAATTTCGGCACAGAATATTCGCGAAATTGTCTTAACGGGTGTAAATATCGGAGATTACGGAAAAGGGGAGTTTGGAAACAAAAAACACGAACATACGTTTCTGGATTTAGTTCAGGCTTTAGATCAAGTTGAAGGAATTGAACGTCTGAGAATTTCGTCAATTGAACCGAATTTGTTGAAAAATGAAACGATAGAATTCGTTTCTAAAAGTCGCACTTTTGTACCGCATTTTCACATTCCGCTGCAATCAGGAAGCAATGATATTTTGAAATTAATGAAACGCCGTTATTTGCGAGAAGTTTATATTGATCGTGTAAATAAAATTCGCGAAGTAATGCCGCACGCCTGCATTGGTGTTGACGTAATTGTTGGTTTTCCTGGTGAAACAGACGAGCATTTTTTAGAAACCTATCATTTCTTGAATGAATTGGAGATTTCATATCTGCATGTATTTACTTATTCAGAAAGAGATAATACAGAAGCTGCAGAAATGGATGGCGTTGTTCCGGCAAATGTTCGTGCAAAACGCAGCAAAATGTTACGCGGATTATCAGTGAAAAAGCGTCGTGCTTTTTATGAAAGCCAATTAGGAACCAAAAGAACGGTTCTTTTTGAAGGTGAAAACAAAGAAGGCTACATTCACGGATTTACTGAAAACTACGTAAAAGTGAAAACGCCTTGGAATCCTGAATTGGTGAATACTTTGCAAGAAATCAATTTGACCAAAATTGATGAAGATGGAAGTGTACGAATGGAGTTTGTAAATAAATTAGCAGAAGCTTAATTTTTTTAAATAATCAAAAGTTATCACATATTCTGTCATTTTTGATAAAAAGCAAGAGGCTGTCCTTATTTTTCGGACAGCCTCTTTGTTTTTTATTTTTAAGCCCCAGCGGGGCAGAATATTTATAGAAATTCAAAATTACAGATGACAAAGTAGCTCCAGAGGAGCGAAATACACCAGCATTAAAAAAAATGTCGCTCCGCTGGAGCTTTGTCATCAATAATAAATATAATTTCTATAAATATTTCGCTTCTACGAAGCTGATGTCTGATCATCAAATACTTTTTGGACAGCTTTTTGCTTTTTTAAAGAATCATTTATTATCCTGAACAACCAATTTCAACGAATTAATATAATCTGTATCAAACTCTATAACACGAATCTTTTCAGGAATAAAATTTAATTCTCCGCCAAATTGACCTCTTGTGTCCAGAAAGTCAATCAAAAGTTCATCATCAGTAAGGGAAAGCAATTTTCCTAAATAAGCTGATTTGGCTGATTTTTTTGCAATTTGAAAAATGCCGTATTTATTGCTTATATATTTTAAAATCGAATCCAAATCTCTAATTGGGATTATATCTTCAGAATTGATTTTTAAGCCTTTTAACCGAATTACTTTTTCTGTAAAAGCTAAATCATGATCTCTGTTGACTGCTAAGATGTTTTTGTTTCTTAAAATCACAAACCCATCCAAAATAAAATCAACAGGATTATTTCGAAGCAAAATCCAGTCATCAGAATAATCAATAAGAAATCCGGTGAAAATCTGCTTTTTATCTACAAATTCTATTTCGACTAATTGTCTTAAATATTGTTCCATTTGATGTCTTTTTGCGATTTGAACTTTGTCAAAGTTTGAAACTTTGACAAAGTTCACAAGATTAGTTTTAAGGATTAGTTGACCAAATACTGCTGTTTTTTACAAAAACTCTTCGGTTCAATTTTAATTGCGAAATAATCAATTCGGCCATATCTTCAGACTGCATTACCTTTTCAGGATTTCCGTCAGTTAAGTTTAAATCCTTTGCCATATCAGTTGCAACTGTACTTGGCGTTAAAGCAGTGACGCGAATATTGTGTTTTCTCATTTCCTGCATCAAAGAATCGGTCAAGCCTAAAACAGCAAATTTTGAAGCACTATATGCACTTGTTAGTGCGTTTCCGTTTAAACCGGCAGTTGATGAAATATTGATAATGTCACCAGTTTGTCTTTCAATCATATTCGGGATAATGGCGCGGGTTGTGTAGTACGTTCCCATTAAATTTACCTGAATAATTCTTTCCCAAGCTTCTGGTTCTAATTCCAAGAATTTTCCAAAAGAAGCAATTCCAGCGCTATTGATCAAAATGTCAATGTGTTTGAATTCGGCCAAAGCTTTTTCTGCAGCAGCATTAATAGAATTCATGTCTGAAACATCAGCAGTTACTGCCAAAGCTTTTACGCCCAAATTTGAGGCTTCATCAGCTAATTGTTCTACATCTTTTTGTGTTCTTGAAACTAAAATCAGGTTTACGCCCTCTTTTGCTAAAGCAATGGCAACGGCTTTTCCTATTCCTTTTCCTGCACCTGTAATAAAGGCAGTTTTATTTTTTAAGTCGGTCATGATTGTATTTTTAGAAATGCAAAAAGCATCATTTTAAGTCTTACAAAAATAAGCTTTTGCAAACTAAAATGATGCTTTAAGATGTTTTCTTAATCTAAGTTTAACAAGTTTTTGTTATTCCTTCAAAACCATATCTATGCACATTACTGCCCCTAAAATTAGTTGTCTTAACGGACTTTCGGCAGCAATATTATCTTCAATTTGAAGCATATAATTGTCCGCAGTTGTAAAAAACTCTTTTCCAATTCCAGCCCATTTTTTGCTTACTTGAGCTAATTGTTTGTTTTCGTGAGAAAATTTAAAATCCCAACCCGTCCATTTTCCTTGAAGTGTTGCAACTGGTCTTTCGTTTTTGTCCAAAATTTCAAATCTTCCTCCAATTGAAAAGAATTTTTGTTTGAATGTGCCAACCAAACGATCTTTTTCATCCAAAACTTCAACAGTTGATCTGAATATTGCAATTCCTCTTCTTACAGTAATTAACTTTTCGCCAGACGCAGTTGAGATTTCAATATTAAAAGGTGTTGCTCTTTTGAAATCTGTAAAACGTAGCATTTTAGTGAAAAAACTTAAATTTTTCTCACGGCAGTTCATAATTATTTGATTGCTTTCAGGATTATAAATATCGTAATTGTTTGAAGCTTTGAACATTCCGACATGTTCTTTTACTAAAAATAGATTTTGGCTTAAAATTGGGTTCATATGCGTGTAAAATTGATTTTTTTAATGAAAGCCAAATGTAATATAATTTTTATTAATTATACTGTTTTGAAGTTTCAACCAAACGAATAAATTCAGCTTTATAACCCTCGCCATCGTTAGAATTTCCCTGTTTTGCGAGTTTCACGATTTCTTCATTAGATTTATCAGCAATCAATTTAGAATCTCTTAATTTCAACCCAAACCAAGCTACTGCTGAACTGAATTTCATATCATCACTTGCTTTATCCAAAACAACCGATTTGTTCTCGATTACCTGAACCATTTCAATGCTTTTATCGCCATCCGGTTTTTTATAACGGAATTTTATGGTTGCCAATTCGTTGCTGTAATTATTTGAATTTGGTTCAGTTTTAGTGTATTTTAAATCATCTGGCTGTTCAGCTAAATAATTGCTTTTTACACCAGTCGGAATAATTTCATAAAGAGCGGTAACGGTATGATTGCTTCCTAATTCGCCAGCATCAATTGCGTCATTTTTAAAATCTTCTGGACGAAGTTTTCTGTTTTCATAGCCTATCAAACGATACGCCTGAACTTGTTTCGGATTAAATTCGATCTGGATTTTTACATCTTTGGCAATGGCAAACATCGAACCTTTGAATTCTTTTCCTAAAAAACGATTCGCTTCTTGAATATTATCGATATAAGCGTAATTTCCGTTTCCTTTATCCGCTAAAATTTCCATTTTACTGTCTTTGTAATTCCCCATTCCGTAACCCAGACAAGTCAAGAAAACACCTGTTTTTCTTTTTTCTTCAATCAATTTTTCCATATCAGAATTTGAAGCACTTCCAACATTAAAATCACCGTCTGTTGCCAGAATTACACGATTGTTTCCGCCTTTAATGAAGTTTTCGGTTGCGGTTTTATAAGCCAGTTCAATTCCTGCGCCTCCGGCCGTACTTCCACCAGATTGTAATTTGTCTAGGGCTTCAATAATTGTTTTTTTCTCATCTCCAGAAGTTGGAGGTAAAACCATTCCTGCAGCACCTGCATAAACTACAATCGCAACTTTGTCCTTGGCTCTTAATTCGTTTACCAATATTTTTAAAGATTGTTTCAATAAAGGCAATTTATTCATATCACTCATTGAACCCGAAACGTCAATCAAGAAAACCAGATTTGATGCTGGCAAATCACTTGTCGGAATGTTTTTTCCTTGTAAACCAATTTTCAAAATTTTAGTATTTGAATTCCAAGGTGAATCGCTTACTTCTGTATTGATTGAAAACGGATGCTCATTTTTTGGCTGTGGATAAGTATATTTAAAGAAATTGACCATTTCTTCAACGCGTACGGCATCTTTTGGAACTTGTTGTCCATTGTTTAAAAAACGTCTGATATTGGTATAAGAAGCATTATCAACATCTATCGAAAAAGTAGAAAGCGGAGCAGTTTTTGGACTTTCGAATGCATTTTCTACAAAGGCATCATAATCTTCTTGAGTTGGCTGAGTAGGAATCGGAATAATATTTAATTTTTTGTCTAATTCTTTTTCAGTTAGGTTTTTATAAATTTCATTTTTAGTAGAAATTACGACAACGCCATTTGAAGCTTTGCTGCCATAAACTGAAGTTGCTGCATCATCTTTAAGTACTTTTAAATCTTGGATATCATTCGGATTAATTTTTGCCATTTGATTGGCTTTTGCTGGAACTCCGTCAATAATATACAAAGGTTCGTTTTTTGGAGATAGAGACGGTGATTCTCTTGGCGATTTAAAACCCTGGCTAGGTGCGACAGAATAATTCATGTTGCTTTGAACCTGAAGTCCTGCAATTTTTCCTTGTAACGCAACCGCTTGAGAAGCTTGCTTAGCTTCTTTTTTTTCTCTTCTTCTTTCCGCTCGCTCATAACTTCTTGCACTGTAATCTGATGTGCTCTCACTTGTGCCATAACCCACAACAACTACTTCATTCAATGATTGACTGTATTCATTAAGTCGTATATTAATTGTATTTGAGTTTTGAACTTTTTGTTTCTGTGTTTCGTATCCAATAAAACTGAAAACTAACATATCTCCTGTTTTAGCTTGGATACTGTATTTTCCATCAAAATCAGTTGTGGCAGATATTTTTGTATTTTGAATGTAAATCGATACTCCAGGAAGAGGCTGTTGGTGTTTATCAGAAACAATTCCCGTAATAGTTCTTTCTTGTGCCATGGTTACGAAACATATAAGCATAGCAATGGCTGATGAAATAAGTTTTAGACTTTTCATGATAATGAGTTTTAAGAATTAATGTTTTGATTTTGCTTTGTCAAAGCTGCAGACTTTGACAAAGCATAAGATTATTTTTTCGGAGTTGGTTTTCCTGTTTTTGTAGTAATGATTACAACTCCCTTTTTGCCTTTTTCGCCATATTTTTCAGTAGCTTCAAGGTCTTGTAAAATGGTTATTGTTTTAATGTCTTGCTGATTTAATGGCGCATAAGGACTCGTCGGGTTTTTGCCAAATAAATCTTCTTCAGAATAATATATGCCATCAATAATGTAAAGCGGTTCGTCAAGAATTACTAATGATTCTACATTTTCAGGTTGCACATTAGGAAGTTCCGTCTGCATCATTTTGTCTCTTTTTGTATCATCGCTGTGAGCGATTGCATTGCCGTTCATAATGATTAAAGGAGCACTTTTTTTAGCTTTTGCTGCTTGTTTGTCAGCAAAAGCAACTTTTGCTGCTTCTCTTTCAGGATAACTTGAGTAACCCATTTGGGGCGTAACTTCTTTTTTTGAAACTATGTTATCACTTTCTTCGTCGGCGTTTTCTTCATTTGCTGCTACAATTACCTCTTGGGTTCCAGCGCTTATTGGCAATGCTAATTCTTGTGGACTGCCTGAGCCTATTGTTTCTTGAATTGCAACGCTTTCTTTATGTTTTATTTTGTTTTCTAATATTGCGTTAGCTTCTTCATTTGGAATGAATTGTGAATCTGATGAAACTGGCGCACTACTTTTTTCTGCCGAATTGTTTTTAGTCGTTTTATTTTGTGTATCATTGGTTACAACTTGATTGGCATTTTCTAAAGTTGGTTTTTCATCTGTTTTCAGAAATTGATAACCTAATGAGATTACTAATAAAAGTGAAGCGGCAACTGCAATTTTTTTCCAAAGAGAAATAGTCTTTTTATCTTCTTTTTTGTCGAGTTTTTGCTCAACACGCGACCAGACTTTTTCCATTCCCGGGAAATCTTTTACGGGAGCATTTTCAGCTGCCTCTTTAAATTTGTCGAATATTTTATCTTGATTGTCCATGACTATTTTGCTTTTTGATAATACAATTTATTTACCAAGTCTTTCAGTTTGGTTTTGGCGGCATTCAATTGTGATTTTGAAGTGCCTTCAGAAATGTTGAGCATTGCTGCGATTTCCTTGTGTCCGAAACCTTCAATAACAAAAAGGTTAAAAACGGTTTTACAGCCATCTGGAATATGGTTCAATAAATTGAGTAGATCTTCTTCTTCTAATGCGCTCATTTCTTCGGTAAAAGGCTGTGAAAGCACTTTTACATCATCAAGATACATATTGAAATTGGTGTTTTTCTTGATGGTAGCCAAACAGTAATTAACAGCAATTTTTCTGGCCCAGGCTTCAAAGGCTTTTTCTTCTTTGAGCTGGTCTAATTTGGTGAAAATAGTGTAGAAAGCATCGGCGAGTGCTTCTTCAATTTCTTCTTCTTTCTTGAGGTATCGTTTGCAAACGCGATACAATTTGGGAGCCATGTGCTCATAAACCTGACGCTGAGCGTCTCGGTTCATTTTTTTGCAGCCAGAAATTAGAGTTTCGTTTATCACAAGTATGGTCTTTAAGTATAAAGAGAACTAAAAAGATAAAAAGGTTGGGACGGTTATAAATTTTTTTTAGATTCAGAGTTACAAAGAAACAAAGTTACAAAGGTTTTGTTGTAGAGACGCACTGTAGTGCGTCTAACGTCATGTAAATCTGTAATTTATTATTAATAATTTTATATTCTTTGCGGAGACGCACTGCAGTGTGCCTCTACTTTAATATTGTTATAGAAAGATTTTCTACAATTTTGCCATCAACAACAATAAATCCCACAAAAAATGGCAAATAATAAGAATTTTAATGTTTCGATATTTTTCATACTGAATTGCAAATACCAGTCCGATAACAATTGGCCCAATTACATTCAGCAATGTTCCGTAGCCAATGTGCAGTAATCCAAATAAAATACTTGAAATAATTATTGCGGGAATTTTGTTTTTAAAAAGCAGTTCTAATCTTGGCAATAAATAGCCTCTGAAAATTAATTCTTCGGTAATTCCAGCAGTGACGCAGGTGAAAAAAAGTAAAAAATAACTCTTTTTAAAAAGGGCTAAAGCTTTTTGTAATACTGCACTTTCGGCTGTTATTTTGAACAACATAATCAAAAGACCAGTAATATAAACGGCTATAAATAATTTTACGAATGTTATGAATATTGCTTTCGCGAATTCAGAAAATGTATAATCTGTTTCTTTCCAAAGCAAAAAAGGCTGTTTTTCTATTTTTAATGAATATAAAAATAAGAGCAGTAGTGAAATCCAGATGGCAAATCTCGAAATGTAGAATTGAATTTCCTTACTGATTCCAAGATCTTTGAATAATAAAGAAGAATAAATCGCCAGAACCGGAAGAAGTACAGAAAGTATAATGCTGATAATTAAAGCTGGTTTCTTGACAGAATTTGAAATGTTGAGCATTTATTTTGATTGTAGGTTTTGAGGTTGGTTTTATCTCTTGTATTTATAGCATTTCTCAATCTTGCCATTTCGACGAAGGAGAAATCACACTGTTTGATCGTCAAAGATTGGCGACTTTAAATGCGGAATTTCTAGTGTGATTTCTCCTTCGTCGAAATGACATAAAATGCGGTTAAAAAATCATTTAACCGGCAAAGTCAATTTATAAATCTTAGTTTCTAAAACTTCAGTATCATTATCTTCGCAAAGCAAAAACTCAATTTTGTTGTTTTCTTTTTTGTAGAAAGTCAAACCTTCAAATTTATTTGTTGAAGTTATTTTTTGAGTAAAATCGATTTTCATGGTTTTAACATCAATTCTTCCAATGAAGCTTCCCAGGATTTCGCCATCATCATAAGTAGATTTTGTGTCTTCGGCAGTAGAAAGAAAATAGATTTTATCTTCGACCAAAATGGCGTCAGTAAAACTAGAACGCACGCCTTTTATTTTTGGAAGTTTATAGTTGACAGCAATTAGAGCAAATTCTTGATCTAGCTTTTTTGCATGAATCGTAAAAATTGTGTTTTTGTTGGTAACGCCGTTTCCTCGGTTGAATAAATACCAGTTTTCGCCATCAAAAATAGCGCCTTCCAAATTGAAATCTTCTGGTTTTATTTCGCCAAAACTTTGCATTAAACCATACAAATCAACTAAATTGTTTTTCTGCAAAACGGTTTTTGATTTGATATCAAATTCAATCATTTTATTTCGGTTTTCGGTTGAGCCGGAGCCAAAAACATAAAGTGTATCGTTATGATGCGTTATCGATTCAAAATCTGGTTTTACATTTTTTGGAATATTTTGCGTTGGATTGTCAATTAAAGCATGTTGATTTAATTGCTGATTCTGCATATTGTATTCGTACAGAAATCCGCTGTTGTCGCCAATAATATAAAGTGCGTCATTGTTATAAAATAATCCTGATGCCGAACCGATTCCGATGATTTGAAATAATATTTCTAAGGTGAATTTTTCCATGAATGTTGTTTTGTAAGCGTAAGCTATTCTATTTTTTGTTTTTTATTGATTTAGCGTTATTAATTAACTCCATTGTTGTTTTATTAATTACACCACTTATTTTTACTTGTGATTGTGATACAACGCATTCTGCAATACTGATATAAACTAAATTATCGTCATCAGTCAAAATTTCGTTGTCCGAATCAGCTTGACTTGAACTGTTCATCCCGTAAATTAAATATATAGGAGTTCCTTCATTATAAAGTCTAACAGTTATTTCAACAGCTCTTTTTAAAATTGCATTTTCAATTTCTTTTTTGTTTTCTGTATATTCAATTGCTCTAGCACATTGGTATAATGAACAGAATTTTACATTTTTCTTTTCGGGAATTAAATTTATTGTTCCTTCAATTGGATTTAAATCTTTGTAACATTTTCCAAATGCCTCAATAAAGGCTTTTTCTGGATTTGTAAATTTTTTGTCCTGACAAAAAGCTTGATTTACAAAAAATAGCAATAAAAATAGAATTCCTTTGGCCATTGTGAATTTTAAAATTTAAAACAAGTTCTTTTGAAAACCAATGCCTAGCCCTGATAGCAATAGAAATACTTTGAAAAGAAATTGCATTTTTTCCTGACAGAACAAAGCGACAAGAGGAAGCTCTTGTTATGGCTTTGGAAAAAAGCAATTTATTGAAAAGTATTGCAATGAATAACAGTTCCGATAGCTATCGGAATTCGTAAAATTAGACTATTTATTAGGATAAAAAAATGAAAATAACAGAGATGCGATAAGAATTGCAGAATCGAGTCTTAAAATTCGGTTCTTTTTTTGACAGTAATGTTAATAGAAGTTTATGTGTATTTTGTATTACTAATTTATTGTTAAATTTTTGTTCGATAGAGGTTGTTTGTGGTAAAAGTCTTGTTTTTTTGATAATATGGAAGTCATTTTAAGTTAAAATGCTCGGATTTACTTTGTAAAAAAAATAAAACCAATTTTAGCTTATGAAACGAATTATTCTACCTCTAATGATTTTAGGGTCGGTATTTACATCTTGTAACAACGATTCTAAAGATGACACGCCGGCCACAAGCGTTGTTTTAAAAGACCAATCTGTAACGCCAAGTTTATTGAAAGCGCAAGCAGGTTTCGAAAATTTAAAAATCTACTCTCTTTTTAGTTCAGATGATGTTTTTCCAGATAGCCCAAGCTTTGTTTTTGGAGGTTCTGCAGATGGTTCTGGTTTATTGAAAAACACTGACGGAACATTTACATTTTTGGTAAACAACGAAGATAACTTTGCAGTTTCAAGAATTACTTTAGACAAAACATTCAAACCTACAAAAGGGGAATATTTATTGAATTCAAGCGGAGGAACTTGGAGATTGTGTGGCGCGACAATGGCTACTCAAACAGAACATGGTTTTGGGCCAGTTTATTTGACTTGTGGGGAATCTGGTGAAGAATCTCGCACACACGCTTTGGATCCTTACGGAAGTGCCGGAAATGCATCAGTTTCAAAAGAATTATCAGGATTTGGCCGTTTAAGTGCTGAAAATGCGTTGCCATTGCGTTCTACTGCATACAAAGGAAAAACAGTTGTGGTAATTGGCGATGACGATTCTGGAACTTATGGAGGTCAAGTTTTCATGTATGTATCAAATACTGTTGGTGATTTGACTGGAGGATCTTTATATATGTTAAAAAGAAATGATGACAATCAAAGAGAAAAAGATATGGAAGTAAGCAAAACATATCCTGTTTCTTTTGTGAAAATCGACAATCATACAACAATGACAGGTGCACAGATTAATGCTGCTGTTAATACTTTGAAAGCAATCAAATTTGGTCGTGTTGAAGATTTAGATTACCGTAAAGGTGGAAATACTGCAGATCGTGAATTGTATTTCAACGTAACGGGACAAGCAACAACTGGAACAAATGCTGATGGTTCAAGAACGAAATACGGAAGAGTTTACAGATTAAATCTTGATGCAGCAGATCCGTTAAAAGGAACTTTGGAAGTAATCCTTGATGGAGATAACAGAAGCGGAATTGCTGGAAAATTCCAAAATCCAGATAATATCTGTGTGACTAAAAACTACGTTTACGTTCAAGAAGATGCTAACGGTTACGGAGACGAAACGCACGATGCTTATATCTATCAATACAATATCGCTACAAAAGATTTAAAAGTTGTAGTTGAATTAGACCACCGTCGTACTGCTACAGATGCGGCAAAATATAACGTAGGCGGAACTTCTAAATTTGGTGACTGGGAATACGGTGCTTTGATCGATGTTTCGGAGCAAGTTGGTATCAATGACACTTTTATGTTAAGTGTTCAGCCACATACTTGGACAGGTACAAAATACAAAGGTGTTGACGGCGGAACAAATCGTCCGAATGAGCAACAAGCAAGTCAAATTTTGGTACTACAAGGTTTAGCGAGATAAATTTTTAAGTCCTTATAAAACAGTATCCACTATTTCAATTTTGAGGTAGTGGTTTCTGTTTTTCTGAATATACCTTTTTTTAATTGTCATAAAATCATGAAAAAAATATATTGTTTGTTGTTCTTGGCGGCATTAATTGGATGTCAGAAAAAAAACAGACATCAGGAAGTAAATGAATTGTTTCAGAAGGATATTACTTCACTTATTGAAAAAGTTGCCAAACTGAAATATTCTGTTGAAGAAGATTCAACTGAAGCTCAAATTCAGAGGCAATTTCTGGAAGCACATCAAAACTACAAGAAAGTCGAATTGCTAAGTGAATATTATTCGCCTTCAGTTTCTAAAGCCATCAACGGCCCGGCAATACCTGAGTTCGAAGAAAATGATAAAGTGACTGTTTCACCCGAAGGTTTTCAGGTTATTGAAGAATTGGTTTTTCCGAAATACAGCAAGGCAAACAAACAAGAATTGATTCAAGAATTAGGAGTTTTGGAAGCAAACTTAACTCGCTTGGAAAAAGTTTCAAGTTCCAATGAATTGACTGATGCTCATGTTTTTGATGCTATGCGATTAGAAGTCTATCGAATTATTACACTCGGAATAACGGGTTTTGATTCGCCTGTTGTTCTGAATTCACTTCCGGAGGCATTAGTATCCTTAGAAACGATTGAAAAATATTATCGTGTTTATCTTCAGAATCAATCCGTTTCAAATTCGAAACAAGTACTTCAAACTTTTGAAAAAGGGAAAAAATATCTGAAAGCGAATACCAATTTTAATGCTTTTGATCGCGCTTATTTTATCAAAGAAATTTTGAATCCGCTAAGCAAAGGACTTTTTAAAACGCAATCTGAATTGGGAATTTCTCTAATGAAAGAACAGCGTGGCTTAAAAGTTACAGCTCAGACTTTATTTGATAAAGACGCTTTTGATCCAGAAGCTTTCTCTGGTTTTCCAGATTATAAAACGACACCAGAAAAAATTGCATTAGGCAAAAAGTTATTCAATGATCCAATTTTATCAGGAAACAACACACGTTCTTGCGCATCATGTCATCACACGGAAAAAGCATTTACAGATGGATTAGAAAGAGCAGTTTCATTGGATGGAAAATCGATGATTCAGCGCAATACACCAACACTTTCAAACATTGCTTTTCAACGCGTTTTTTTTGCTGATTCTAGAGTGAGTTATCTCGAAGATCAGGCCATTGCAGTTATCAAAAATGAAAATGAAATGCACGGTTCTTTGCAGAAATCGGCTTTGGCAATTCAAAAAAATGCTGAATATGTAAAGTCTTTTAAGAAAGCTTTTCCGAAGGGAGAAATAAATGAATTTGCAATCAAAAATGCATTAGCTTCCTATATACGTTCGTTGAGTCAGTACGATTCTAAATTTGATCGTTTTATGCAAAACAAAACGACTTTTACTGCTAATGAAAAAGCGGGATTTAATTTATTTGCCGGAAAAGCAAAATGCGCTACTTGCCATTTTATTCCGCTTACAAACGGAACGGTTCCACCAAATTTTGATCGATCAGAAAGTGAAATTCTAGGAGTTCCAAATAAAGATAAAAAGCTTGATGGCGACTTAGGCAAATTTGTGATTACGCAAGCCGCAATCCATAAAAATTCGTTTAAAACGCCAACAATTAGAAATATCGAACTTACAGCACCATATATGCATAATGGAGTGTATAAAACGCTCGAAGAAGTGATTGATTTTTATAACGAAGGTGGAGGTTTAGGAAAAGGATTTGACGTTCCAAATCAGACTTTGCCAGAAGATAAATTGAATTTATCTGATCAAGAGAAAAAACAATTAATTGCCTTTATGAAAACATTGACAGATAAAAAATATTCTAGTAATTAGATAATGTGGCAATTTGATAATTAGATAATTTTTCGGCAAGGCTATCTTTGTCAAAGTTTTAAACTTTGACAAAGATTTCTCAATTAACATTTTATCACAATATGAACCCGACAGGTTTTAAAAACCTGTCGGGTTTACTTTTGTACACAAATCGAAACTTTTATAAAATTTCAAGCCTAAAGCTTTGCGAACTTTTTGACTTTCTAAATTTATGACTTGCGTTCTTTGCGGTTAATTTTTGCCCAAAGCTGATGATATAAAACACCAAACCCGGCAGACTGTGCAATCTGCCGGGTTCATACCAAAAACAAAAAAATAAATTAAACCTTAACTTTTATAAGTCAAAACCATAAGCAACACGCAATGCTACTTGATTGGTTCTGAAATCATGATAATCTTCGTAACGTACGCTCAAATCAATGTATTTGTTTGCGTATCCTATTCCTGGCGCCCATAAAAAAGTGGTTTTGTCATAACCGTTTGTTACAGCAAAACCGGCACCCACTTCGCCTAAAACATAAAATTGATCTTCCCACACAAAGGCTTTAAACCCTGCTTTTGCCGGAATGAATCCAAGATCTTTAATGTCATTTCCTAAATCATCTTTACCCATAAATAAATTGGTAAATCCTGTTGTTAGTGTCAACGATGTTCTTTTTGACAAATCATATTGTAAACGAACGTCTCCGCCAAGTGACCAGTCATAATCGTTATCTGTTGGAATTCCTCCATTGATCCCGAATCCTAATCTAAATCCCTGATCGTAATTTTTTGCTTCACTTTCTTGAGCAAAAGCGGTGTTGGCGAATAAAAATGCAAAAGCGGCTAGGCATATCATTTGTACTTTTCTCATGGCTTATATATTTGAATTATTAATATTGTAAAAGTATAATCAAGGGCTTTGGAGCTTGTTATATAATTTTTAAAAATCGTTACATAATATTAGGGTGTGCTTAATTTTGCCTTAAAAATGGGATATCTTTTTATTGATAGGACAGAATTCGGAGCTTCTGACTATCTTTGCCGACAAAATAAATGAGAAGTGAATTTAAAGCAGTACACGAAGGAGTTTTCGTATAATTTGAAACTGGCATATCCTGTAATTTTAGGAATGGTCGGACATACTTTAATTGGTATCGTCGATAATATTATGGTTGGAAAATTAGGAAGCACTGAACTGGCTGCCGTTTCATTAGGAAATAGCATGATTTTTATCGCTATGTCTTTAGGAATTGGATTTTCTACAGCAATTACTCCAATTGTAGCCGAAGGTGATGCAGAGAAAAACGATGCAAAAATTCGTTCTGCTTTTCATCATGGATTATTTTTATGTGCCATTTTAGGATTATCTCTTTTTGGCATCATTGTTTTGGCAAAGCCAATAATGGAAATGTTGGAACAACCGGCAGAAGTAATTGAACTGGCAAAGCCTTATTTAGACTGGGTTGCGTTTTCATTAATTCCTTTAATTGTATATCAAGGTTACAAGCAATTTGCGGACGGAATGTCGTTTACAAAATATTCAATGTATGCCATGGTTATGGCAAATGTACTGCATGTAGGTATGAATTATGTACTGATTTACGGAATTTGGATTTTTCCAAAAATGGGAATTATCGGTGCGGCACTTGGAACTGTAATTTCTAGAATATTTTTAGTAATGTTCATGCACATTATGCTTTCAAGACGTGATGATTTGAAACGCTTTTTCAAGAATTTCAGTTTTTCCGAAATAAAAAAAGAAACCATCAAAAAAATAGTAAGCATCGGATTTCCATCAGCAATGCAAATGCTTTTTGAAGTCGTTTTGTTTACAGCCTCAATTTGGCTTTGTGGAAATATCGGAAAAACAAGTCAGGCTGCAAATCAAATTGCATTAAGTTTGGCATCAATGACTTTTATGTTTGCAATGGGATTAAGCGTAACGTCAATGATCAGAGTCAGCAATCAAAGAGGTTTGATGGATTATAAAAAACTGGTTGTCGTGGCACGTTCGATTTTTCTTCTCGCCATCATACTAGAAACGGTTTTTGCGATTTTCTTTATTGCTTTCCATGACTATTTGCCGTACATTTTCTTAAATATGGAAAACGGCGGGCAGGTTTTGGATAATACTGAAGTAATAAGTATTGCATCAAAATTGCTTTTAATTGCAGCTGTTTTTCAAATTTCAGACGGAATTCAGGTTGTCGTTCTTGGTGCTTTACGAGGCTTGCAGGACGTAAAAATCCCAATGTACATTACTTTTGTAGCGTATTGGGTTATTGGTTTCCCGATTTCATATTATTTGGGCGAACATACCGAATTAAAAGCTGAAGGAGTATGGATAGGATTATTGGCAGGACTAACAGCTGCAGCACTATTTTTGTATATTAGGTTTGCTTCTTTAACAAGAAAATTAGTTTTGGAGCATTCTCAAGAATAAAACAGTTGTACTTTTGTATTTAACTGTTTATTTAAACAATGATAGGGTTAAACAATTAGCTGAAAATAAACGATTACAGAATTCAACAAATAAACGATTAAACATAAAAAAAATGGAATTACCTAAATTTTTACTTGGAGACAATACTGATTTTCCGGATGATATTTTCATCATTCATCTTGATTATCCTCGATTTATTATCAATTTAAAAGATGATGAGGTTGAATTTTTAGAAGAAGCAGAAGATCTTGATGAAGCAGAATTAAATGCTGAAATGGAGAGCTTGATCGAAAAAGCAAATGATTTTTACGACAGAGAAATAAACCGTTACGAAGAATAAGGACACATCGCATAAGTCTGATTTTTTCTACTAGATTAATATTTCACGCAAAGTCGCGAAGTCGCAAAGCTTTTTATTTTAAATCTTTGAAATAGGACTTTGCGACTTCGCGACTTTGCGAGATTAAATAGACTTTGTGAGTTTAGATCTTTAACATTTCAACCAAAAAAAATAATGCAAGTCATTCAATGAAAAAATTAAGTTACCTAAAACCCATTTTTAATTTTATACTAATTGGGTTGCTGATTACAACTTTAAGCCGTTTGTTTTTGTTTTTCCTCTTTAAGGAAAGAGTAGTCGAAACGCCAAATTTCTGGTATATTTTTCCAATTGGTCTTCGAATGGATATGATTTTGCTTTGCTATTTGTCATTTCTGCCAGCAGTCTTGATTACTTTTTTGCCAAACAAATCAATCAAATTCACCAATAAATTTTTAGTAATTTATAGTTTTCTATTTCTGTTTTTGATTCTTTTTGTAGAAATCGCATCACCAGATTTTGTGAAGCAATATGATACACGCCCAAACAAGATTTTCTTGGATTATCTTATTTATCCAAAAGAAGTTGTGGGAATGCTTTTAAAAAGTTACCTAGTTTCAATTATTGTGGCGTTTCTAATTTTGGGAACTGTTCTTTATTTGGCTTTAAAAAAAGGAAAAAAATATTTTCATACCGCAACGGCAGACTACAAATTTAAATTGATGGTTTTTCCGTTATTGGCCTTTTTATTGTTTTTTGGTGCGCGTTCAAGTTTGACTTCAAAGCGACCAATCAACGCTAGTAATGCTGTTTTTTCGACAGATCAATTAACAAATACGTTAGGTTTGAATTCCTTTTATACGGTTGCGTTTGCTGCTTATTCGATCAAGAATGAAGCAAATACAAAAATGTACGGAAAAATGGATGAAGCCGAAGCAATTGCTCGTGTAAAAAAATACATGATTGCGGGTCCAAACGATTTTACAGATGCTGAAATTCCATTTCTTCACGTGCAACAGCCAGATTCAGCGAGACAAAAACCTTATAATTTGGTGATTTTCCTTCAGGAAAGTTTAGGAGCCGAATACGTTGGAATTTTAGGAGGAAAACCGTTGACTCCGGAATTTGACAAGTTATCAAAAGAAGGAACATTATTCACTAATTTGTATTGTACTGGAACTCGAAGCGTTCGAGGTATTGAAGCTGTTGTAACAGGATTTTTGCCTTCTCCGTCAGAGAGTGTTGTAAGGCTTGGAAATTCTCAACAAGGTTTTTTCACGCTTGCCGATGCCTTAAAACAAAAAGGTTACGACACGAGTTTTATTTATGGTGGAATGGCCAATTTTGATAATATGGCTTCGTTTTTCAACGGAAATGGTTTCAGTGATATTGTAGATCAAACTGATTTTGAATCAGACGGAAATAAATATGCTTTCAAAGGAACTTGGGGCTATTCAGACGAAGATTTGGTTACTAAAGCTAATCAGTATTTCAAGTCAAAAGGAGACAAGCCATTTTTCTCTTTAATGTTTTCGACTTCAAATCACGAACCTTTTGAATATCCTGCAGGAAGAATAAAACCGTATGACAAAAAGCCTGCAACAGTAAATAATGCTATGAAATATGCCGATTTTTCAATTGGAAAATTCTTTGAAATGGCTAAAAAAGAAGCGTATTTTAAAAACACGATTTTTATTGTAATCGCCGATCATAATACGAGAACGTATGGTAAAAATCTTGTTCCGATTAATAAATTCCATATTCCGGCATTTATTATGGGACCTGGAGTTGCAAAAGGTGCAGTTTACGACAGATTGGCAAGTCAGATAGATATTCCGCCAACATTATTGGGTTATTTAGGACTTCCATTTGAAACGCCAATGGTTGGAAGAAATTTGACAAAATTAGATCCAAAAGTACAAGGAAGATCAATTATGCAGTTTAATGATATCAATGCATTTCGAGTTGAAAATCAGGTTGTCATTATGCAACCGAATTTGAAACCGCTTCAATTTGAAATCAAAAACGATACGACTTTAATTCCTGTAAAATTAAATGAAGATTTAGCAAAAGATGCTTTAGCACACGTTATTACAGCAGGGAATTTATATAGGGAGAGTAAATATAAGCTTAGGAAGAAATAGTTTCAAAGTGACAAAGTAACAAAGGTTCAAAGCAGAGAAAAAACTTTGACACTTTGAACCTTTGTCACTTTGTATCATTATTAAAATATAATTTTAATAACTCAGAAGCAGCTGCAAAAGGTGAAATTTCATCATTTTGTACTGCTTTTTTATTTTGTTCTAATAGTGTAATAATTTCAGGTTGGTTGTAAAAGTTTTGTTTTAACTGCTCATTGATCGTTTCCATCATCCAAAACTGATTTTGTTCGTGTCGTTTTTCCTGGAAAAATCCGGTTTCTTTTGTCATTTCGAAGTAATCAGAAATTGTATTCCAGATTTCTGAAATTCCATCTTTTGTAATGGCACTGCAAGTGGTAACTTTTGGTTGCCAATTTGATTTTTTTGGAGGAAATAAATGCAAGGCTCTGTTAAACTCTAATTTTGCTTGATTGGCTTTTTTGATATTATCACCATCCGCTTTATTTATGACAATTGAATCTGCCATTTCCATAATACCGCGCTTGATGCCTTGAAGTTCATCGCCTGCGCCTGAAATTTTCAGTAAAAGAAAAAAATCAACCATGCTATGAACAGCAGTTTCGCTTTGACCAACGCCAACCGTTTCAATAATAATCGTATCAAAACCTGCGGCTTCACAAAGTATAATCGATTCACGTGTTTTGCGTGCAACGCCGCCTAAATTTTCTCCAGAAGCGCTTGGTCTTATAAAAGCATTTTCATCTTTCACCAATTCTTCCATTCGGGTTTTATCTCCTAAAATACTCCCATGCGAAATAGAACTGCTTGGATCAACTGCCAAAACAGCGACTTTTTTGCCAATACTAGTAAGAAAGGTTCCAAAAGCTTCAATAAAAGTACTTTTTCCAACTCCCGGAACCCCAGTAATTCCTACGCGAACCGATTTATTGGCATGTTGCAAACAGCCATTTATAATTTCATTCGCTTTTTCTGCATGTTCAGGATTGGTGCTTTCGATAAGAGTAATGGCACGGCTTAACGAAGTCCTGTTTCCAGAAAGAATCCCCAAAACCAATTCTTCAGCTGAAGGGTGTTGTCTTCGCTTGTCCTTAATTTGATTTATAGCCGAAACATTGGTGATTTCAGGAGATGAAATTCCAGCTTTTTCAGTTAAACTGCTCGATGGTTTCTTTAAACTTGACAAAATACTTTTTTTGTATTGTAAAAGTACTGAAAACAAAAACAGTTTCAAAAAGTTAGTTTGCCACGAATTGCACTAATTTCCACTAATTTGTTACTACATTTTTGTCATCCTGAGCGAAGCCGAAGGACACGTAAGTAGCTCGACAAAGATTGTATCAGTGCAAAAAGACCCGACAGGTTTTTAAAACCTGTCGGGTCTGACTTTAATTGTGTATTTACGTTGCGTGTCCTTCGACTTCGCTCACGATGACATACGAAACGTATAAAAATAACTCGTAAAAATTTGTAACTCGAACGATAACGAAGAGACGAAGTAAATTCGTTACAAAACTTAGCAACTTAGTATCTTAGTACCTTAGCATCTTTAAAAAATTAATATCCAGCAGTAAAACGAACTTGGTGGTGTTTTGGATTTTCTGTTTCATCAGCAATAGCGACTGCCAAATCCTCTACAGATAAAATACTTCTTTGTTCGTCATTGAAAACAGGATTTTCTAATCCTAAACGGTATTTTCCTGTTCTTCCTGTTGTAATTCCTTGGTGCATTTCCAGCGCAGGACTAAAAAATGCCCAATCTAATTCTTTTTCCTCTTTAATAACATTTAAATAATCTCTTGCAGCAGAAGCAGCTGTGTAATATTCTTTCGGAAACTCTGCAGTATCAACTGCTTGCAGGCCTGGCGCTACATATAAGCTTCCAGCGCCGCCAATTGTGATGAAGCGTTTTACACCTGATTTTTTTGCAGCTTCCTGAATTGATTTTGATCCGTTTTCGAAATCAGAAGTGTAATTTGCGTTTGTCCAACCCGGATTATAGGCGTTAATAATAACATCATGTCCTTTTAATATTTCTGCTAAAACACCTGCATTAAAAATATCTGCAGCAACCCATTTTGCATTGTCAGTATCTTTTGGAGTTCTTGCTATTGCTGTAATTTCGTGTTTTCTACCTGCTAATTCGTTTAAAATTGCTGAGCCTACAAATCCTGTAGCTCCAATAAGTGCGATTTTCATAATATATAAATTTATTTAGTAATAAAAAATGTTACAGTTTAAGTCAAAAAAATAGTTTCAAAATTGGTTCGAAAAATCTTCAAGAGAAATATTCTCTAATTGAGCGCTGACTTTTTGATTCATTTCTGCATACAAAGCATCCAGATTCTGATTGATTTTTTTTCCAACAGGACAATCAGGATTTGGTTGATTTTTTGCATATCCTAAGCCAATTGTTTCAAAAGTCATTTCGAATATTTCTTTCAAAGTCAGTTTTGCAGCATCGACAGCCAATTTTGTACCGCCATTTTTTCCTTCTTTACTTTCTACAATATGATGCGCTTTTAGGTTTGCAATCTCTTTTCTAACCAAAACGGGGTTGAGGTTCATACTTCCTGCAATATATTCCGACGACAAATAATCGTTTGGAAATTTATGTAGCAAAGTAAGAATGTGAATCGTTATGGCAAATTTACCTGAAAGCATACTGTAATAAAATATATTACAAATGTAGTGGGTTTTATAATACAAAAACTAATTTTAACGTTTTTTTTGTGATTAGCATTTATTTGTAAAAGCTAATAAGAAGCCAAAAATGTGGCTTTAGGCACATAATATCGGTAGAAAAATATATTGGAAATAAATCAAGCGTGCCGTAGGTACGCAAAAAAAAACATTGCATACCTACGGCATGCTAATGAATTGAAAACCCAATTGGCTAGCAATATTATGTGCCTATCGGCACATTTCAATTTCTTAATTTACAATTATAAGTAAGGAAGTAATTACTGGGAGCTAATTACTAAAATATAAATAACTATTTTTGTCCCGAAGCCTCGATATGAACAACTTTATTATAATATTCTTCTTTTTGTTTTTAGGATTGCTTTTACAGAATGTAAAGCGATTTCCTACTCATATTTATAAAACACTCAATAAGATTGTTATCTATTTTTGTCTTCCCGCAATTACTTTATATCATATTCCGAAGATAAAATGGAGCAGTGAATTGCTTTTTCCAATAGGTGCGGGGTGGATTACTTATATCTTAGCTTTTATCTTTTTTCATTTTTTAGGAAGAAGAAATGGCTGGTCTAACAAATTAATCGGCTGTTTGATTTTAACTGCAGGATTAAGCAACAGTTCTTTTCTGGGATATCCAATTATTGAGGCTTTATTTGGGAAAAAAGGCTTGGAAACTGCCGTTTTGGTAGATCAACCGGGAACTTTTGTAGTGGTTTCAACGCTTGGTGTTTTTACAGCGGCTTTTTATTCAAAAGGAAGCCCAAATGCTTTGGGGATTTTCAAAAAGATTATTTTGTTTCCGCCCTTTTTAATGTTTGTTTTAGCCTGTCTCATGAATATTTTTGATTATAATTTAAATGAAAATATTGAGTTTGTATTGCTGAAAATCGGAAGTTTGGTTACACCTTTGGCTTTGCTTTCTGTTGGTTTGCAATTGACTTTTGATCGAAAAAGCCAGCATTGGAAATTTTTACGACTTGGACTTTTCTTTAAATTGCTTTTAGTTCCTTTTATCATTTTTGTGCTGTATGTATTTATTTTTAATCAGCATTCTGAGGTCATAAAAATTACCTTGATGGAAACTGCAATGGCGCCAATGATTACTGGTGCGATTTTAGCCTCAACTTACGGATTAAAACCAAAGTTAAGCAGTATGATGATTGGTTTTGGAATCCCAATTTCCTTCGTAACCCTTGCTTTTTGGTACTTTATTCTTAGTTTTATTTGATAGTAAAATAGTAGTTATATCGACAAAGTAGAATTTTAACTTTTTTTTACCTTTTAGATGTTTTCTTAATGTATTTTTTGGTTAATTTTATTGGAACTAAAAAATATAAATTATGTCAACATTAAGATTAGGCGATATAGCTCCAGATTTTCATGCAGAAACCACACAAGGACCTATCAATTTTTATGAATATTTAGGAGATTCTTGGGGCGTTTTATTTTCGCATCCAGCAGATTTTACTCCAGTTTGTACAACTGAGTTGGGAACTGTGGCGAATTATCTTCCAGAATTTACAAAAAGAAATACCAAGGTTATTGCTTTGAGCGTAGATGGATTAGAGTCTCATAAAGAGTGGATTAAAGACATCAACGAAACTCAAAATACAGAAGTAAATTTCCCAATTATAGCTGATGAAGATAAAAAAGTAGCAACTTTATACGATATGCTCCACCCAAATGCAAGCGATAAATTTACAGTTCGTTCTGTTTTTGTGATTGGTGCAGATAAAAAAATCAAATTGACTTTAACATATCCAGCTTCAACAGGAAGAAATTTTGACGAATTGCTTCGTGTAATTGACAGTTTGCAATTAACTGCAAATTACAGTGTAGCTACTCCAGCAAACTGGAAAGACGGTGAAGATGTTGTAATTGCGCCAGCAATTCCAGACAGCGATATTCCGGCAAAATTCCCAAAAGGTCACACGCCAATCAAACCTTATTTAAGATTGACACCACAACCGAATAAATAATTAAAGATACTAAGATGCTGAGTTTCTAAGTTTTATTCTCAGCACTCTTTGGCTTCTGTAAAACAAAAAGCGCTAAGATTTCAATTATGAAATCTTAGCGCTTTTTATATAAAAAAAACTTAGAATCTTAGCGACTTAGAAACTTAGTATCTTAGAATCTTAGCTTCTTTTTTTAGTCAACTCATTCATTTTTTTCTTGTCTCCAACAACCCAGATAATGTCATTTTTCTGTAAAATAATAGGAGATTCTGGATTCAAGATTCGGTTTCCGTTTCGCTCGATTCCAACGACTAAACCACCGGTTTTTCCTCTAAACTGACCAATACTTTTTTGAATAAATTCTTCTTGAGAAACCTCTAATTGTCGTAATACAATTTCGGATTCTTGAACTTCTGTTGGAGGTTCAATTTCATTTTGATTTAAATATTTAGCAAACTCGGTTACTTGAGCATCGGTGCCAATTACACAAATTTCGTCGCCAGGAAACAAACGCTCATTTTTAGTCGGAATAGGGATCGTGATATCGCCTCGTTTTATTTCGGCAATATTGATTCCAAGTTGTTCCCTAATTTTTAGTTCTTCTAGAGTTTTTCCAGCCAAGTTTGATTCTTTCCCAATGTCAAAAAATGACATGTGACCATCCCAAGGCATTAAATTGGCATAACGTCTGTCGATTTTTTTGTTTTCACGATCGTTGAGATTTTTCAAAAAGTGGTTTTCAATTTTATGATATTGCTCGTTTAATTTTTTAGGGAAAATCTGGTAAGCGCAAATGGCAATAATCAACGCCACAAAAGCAACTAAAGGCGAGAAGAAAATATTCAATAAGAAGCCCACAAAAAATAAACCAAGACTCATTCTAATTAGAATCAGCATTAAAAGTGCGCCACGGTATTTTCGCTCTTCCCATAAAGTTTCAACTTCATCAACTTTTACTCTTCGCAAAGAAAGCGCCCATAAAAAAGGGGCAATAATAACCAAAGTAATTAAGGCGGCAAGCGTATTTCCAAAGCGTGTATCAGCCACTAACGGAGCCACAAATTTTGAGGATAATAATATAATTGCCGTAATGATTATGGTATGAAGGATAATTTGTGTCACAGAAGCTCTCAAAACAATTTGCCAAGTGCTAACCGATTTAATCGCTTGTGCATTCATACTATAACGGTTGATGTTTTTAACCCATCTTTTTGGCATTTTTGATTCCAAAAACAAAGCAAATTGTTCCGAATATTTAATCAAAAATGGCGTTGTAAATGTAGTAACAGCTGAAACCGCAACAATTATCGGATACAAAAAGTCACTTGTAACTTTTAATGACATTCCGAGTGTGGCAATAATAAAAGAGAATTCGCCAATTTGAGCCAAACTCATTCCGGTTTGTACCGATTGTTTTAATGGTTGGCCTGAAAGCAAAGCTCCAAAAGCAGAACTTAACGCTTTTCCAAAAACAGTTACCAAAGTGATAATCAAAACTGGAAGCGCAAAATCAACCAAAGTTACCGGATTAATCAACATTCCCACTGATACAAAGAAAACAGCTCCAAATAAGTCTTTTACAGGTTGAATTAAATGTTCAATTTTTTCGGCCTGAGTCGTTTCTGCAATAATAGAACCCATTATAAAAGCGCCTAATGCAGGTGAAAATCCAACATTAGCGGCAAACATTACCATCATCAAACATAATGCAAGTGAAATAATAAGCAACATTTCGTCGCTCAATAAATGTTTTGCTTTTTTTAGGATCGTCGGAATAATAAAAATCCCGCCTAAAAACCAAATGATCAAAAAGAAAATTAATTTAAAAACAGACTGCAATAAAGCAGTTCCAGAAACCTGATCACTCACCGCAATTGTAGATAATAAAACGAGCATCAAAATCGCGACAATATCTTCGACAATCAATGCGCCAAATACAATCCCAACGAACTTTTTTCCTTTAACTCCCAATTCATCAAACGCTCGAATAATAATTGTTGTAGAAGAAATAGAAAGTGTTGCTCCAAGAAAAATACTGTCCATTTTGCCCCAGCCCATCCATTGACCAACTAGATAACCAATCAAAGTCATGAACATAATCTGGGTTATGGCGGTGATAGAAGAAGTGCCTCCCACTTTCATCAGTTTTTTAAAACTAAATTCGAGTCCTAAGCTAAAAAGCAAAAAGATGACACCAATTTCAGCCCATACTTCGACACTTTTCATATCGGTAATTGAAGGGAAAAAGTCAAAATGATTTCCAGCCAAAAAACCTGCAATCAAATATCCTAAAACTAATGGCTGTTTCATTTTTTTAAATAAAAGCACAGCAATTCCTGCGGTCATTAGGATCAATCCTAAGTCGCTGATTAAAGGTTGTAAATGGTGGGTAGTTTCGGCGTTTAATGCAATCATATAAAATGTGGTATTTTTTTCAGGAGCTAATCCAGCTTTCCATTTCAAGCTTTTGTTCAAAACGCCTATTTTTTAAGCAGTTCCAGGAGCTTCCTGCGGTCGCTCTGTACCTGCAAAAAAATATGGCTTTTTTCACAAAAGGCTTTTCATTTCAATCTGGGCTAAAAAGATCTGAGTTAAATAAAAAAAGCTATCTCGATAAAGATAGCTTTTTTTTGGGAAAATATTTTAGGTTTTCTTTAAATACCAGTGTAATTGCTTGGTGTTATAGCTAATAATTCTGCTCTAACGCTGTCAGAAACTTCTAAAGTTGCAATAAAATTATGAATCGCGTTCTTATCAATTGCTTCATTAGTTCTTGTCAAGCCTTTCAAAGCTTCATACGGATTTGGATATGCTTCACGACGTAAAATTGTCTGAATAGCCTCAGCAACAACTGCCCAATTTTTCTCTAAATCTTCAGCAAATTTGCTTTCGTTTAAAAGCAATTTGTTCAAACCTTTTAAAGTCGCTTCAAAAGCAATAATGGTATGTCCAACTGGAACACCAACATTTCTTAAAACAGTACTATCAGTTAAGTCACGCTGTAATCTTGAAATAGGCAATTTAGCAGCCAAATGTTCGAAAATAGCATTTGCAATTCCTAAGTTTCCTTCAGAATTTTCAAAATCAATTGGGTTTACTTTATGAGGCATCGCAGATGAACCAATTTCGCCCGCTTTGATTTTTTGTTTGAAATAATCCATTGAAACATATGTCCAGATATCACGATCTAAATCGATTATGATATTGTTGATTCTTTTTAAACCATCAAAAAAGGCAGCAAAATGATCGTAATGCTCGATTTGAGTTGTCGGGAATGAATGTTGCAAGCCTAAGCTAGTTTCAACAAATTTAGTTCCGAATTGTTTCCAATCAATTTGAGGATAAGCAACATGATGCGCATTGAAGTTTCCAGTTGCACCTCCAAATTTAGCCGCAAACGGAACATTGAATAACAAACGCATTTGCTCTTCTAAACGCTCCACAAAAACCAAAATCTCTTTTCCTAAACGAGTAGGAGAAGCCGGTTGTCCGTGCGTACGTGCCAACATTGGAATGTCTTTCCATTCAACACTTAATTCTTTTAATTTTGAAATTAAGGCAATTAATGAAGGCATATAAACCTGCTCAAAAGCTTCTTTTGTAGAAAGCGGAATCGCAGTATTGTTGATATCTTGAGAAGTTAATCCGAAGTGAATGAACTCTTTGTATTGAGATAAACCTAATTTTTCAAAAGCATCTTTAATAAAATATTCAACCGCTTTTACGTCGTGGTTGGTTACTTTTTCAGTTTCTTTAATCCAAAGCGCATCTTCTGTTGAGAAATTTTTGTAGATGTTTCTCAAACTTTCAAATAAACTTGAATCAATGCCTTTTAGCTGTGGCAACGGAATCTCGCATAAAGAAATAAAGTATTCCACTTCAACTAAAACGCGATATTTTATTAAAGCTTCTTCAGAGAAAAAAGGTGTTAAATTTTGAGTTTTATTTCTATATCTTCCATCAATTGGCGATATAGCATTCAATTCGTTTAGAGTAGTCATTGTTATGTTGTTTTTCGAAAGGTGCAAATATAAACAGAATTTGCGGATTTAAAGTAATCAGAAAGTCAATTGAAGGCATTTTAAAAGAGAAAAAAGAAGGCAAAACACAAATTTCACGAATTAGCACTAATTTTCTCTGCTCAATTTACAGACAAGACAAACATTCGTGTTAATTCGTGACTCGAGCGATAGCGAACAGACGAAGTAAATTCGTGTTTAATAATTATGCTTTTAAATCGATTTTAATTTTTCTCTTAAATCGGCAACACCTTCTGATGCAAATTTGGCAATTGTTTCTACTTTATTTCTAATATTCGGAATTGAAATTGGTTTTGGATCAATATAAAAAACAGGAGTTGTACTTGGTGCGTAAGAAATCAAGCCTGCAGCAGGATAAACCTGTAACGAAGTTCCAATTACTGCAAAATAATCTGCTGTTTCAGTTATGTCGATTGCTTCTTCAAGAGCTGGAACTTCTTCGCCAAACCAAACAATATGCGGTCTTAATTGATGTCCATTAGCATCAAAATCGCCTGTATGCAAATCTTCTGTCCAATCTAAAATTAGGTTTTTATTTTGCACGCTTCTTACTTTCAATAATTCCCCATGCAAATGCAAAACGTTTGTGCTTCCGGCACGTTCATGCAAATCGTCAACATTTTGCGTAATAACATGAACGTCGAAATCTTTTTCCAATTCGGCTAAAATAATATGACCTAAATTTGGTTTTACTTCTTTCAGTTGCTGACGTCTTTTGTTATAAAAATCCAAAACTAATTCCTGATTTTTGTGCCAGCCTTCGGGAGTTGCGACTTCCATAACGTCATGACCTTCCCATAAACCATCACTGTCTCGGAAAGTTTTGATACCGCTTTCAGCGCTAATTCCGGCTCCAGTTAAAACGACTAATTTCTTTTTCATTTTTCTTAATTATAATATGTTGGGATAATTTTTAACACATAGAAACATAGTTTTAGAAGCTTTTAAAAGGCGTTTCACTAACTTAAATTCGCATAGTTTAGCTATGTGTGGAAACTTGTTTCTTTTGGATTCTTTTTTTCGATATAAAAACTATTTCTCTATCGTGTTAAAGTTTTTTTATAGCCAACAAATTGATTATGTTATTTCGGCAACTGATTTACTTCCAAAACCTTTACCATAGTTGGTTCAGATTTTGCCAATCCTTCGCCATCAACTTGATTTACATTTTGAAGAAAGATATGAAGTTTTTTTTGTTTTTCCCAAAGCGAAATATCATAATTCGGTTCCCATTCGCCAATAGATGTTGAGGTCAAGTCGGTTACTTTCCATGGAGTATTTTGGCTTAAATTGATGTACGCCATTGAAACTTTATTTTCTCTTTCGCTATCTCTAAAAAGAAGATACAAATAGCGGTTTTTCCCTTCTTCTTTAATTAGTAAATCTGGTCTTGAAATTGGAATTTTTTTGGTGCCTCCGCCTCCAAGAGAAAAAGGAGTTTTTCTAAACCCTGTATTTGATTTTTTCCAAACGCCATTTTCTAAATAAACAATCTGAAATTGTGGAATAGTATTTTCGTTCCAATAATTGGCGATATAAGGATTTCCATTTTCATCAGTCGTCATTGAAGTTTGGTTAATCAAGCTCGATTTTTCTGGAATTTTCCAAGCAATTTCTGCCGATGCTATAGTTATTGGCAAGTTGTATTTTTCCCCGTTTGATTTTTCCCAAGTCAAACCGCCATCAAAAGAACGAGCATAACAAATATCGTGATTCGTCGAAACATCCCAGCTTTCCCTCCAAACCCATGAAAGATGGATTGTGCCTTTTTGATCTACTTTTGCTTGCCAGTAAGCGCTTCTTTGCTCTTCGCCGTTTAATAAATTGCTTTGCAGTTGCGACCATTTTTTATCTTTTACGGAATATAAATTAAGAATCATATTTCCTCGCCCTGAAGCGCCTGAGCGATAAAAGAATGCTAAATTTCCGTTTGGCAGATTGTGAAATTCGGGATAAGTAACTTTTTGTTCCGCAATTCCGGTCATTGACTCTTCTTCGCCCAAATCTAAACTCAATGGGAATTTACTTTTTGCATATCGAAGTTTTGTGTCATGATGATCCCAGCTGATATGCAAATAGCCGTCGCCATCAGTGGCAATGCTGATGGTATTATGTGCGTCTTTGACATTTCCGCTGTAAGGCGTTTTTACAATTTCCCAATTAGCAGAATTCAGTTTTCTTTTGCCTAAAATTACATAGCCGTCATTATCATAATAAGCTATAAACTGAAAATTTTTAAAAGTCGTCAAAGCGTTTTTTCTAAATTTTACGGTATTGACAGAATTACTGCTCCAGCCTTTTCCTACCGGAATTTCTACATTTTGTTGTGCGACGCAGGAAAATAGAGTGAAAAAAAGAAAAAAAAGGATTTTGTGAAAATGTGGTTTCATTAAAAAGTTGCTGTTTGGTTGTAGTTAGTGAGAAATGAAAATGGGTTAAATTTTTCGAATTAGTAAAAATAACCGATTTAAGTATAATGAGGAGTTGAACCATACCAGTTTAGGTTGTTTTTATAATAAATTTTAATTGAGTTGGAAATAGAATATTGAGCTAAATACTTATTTTAGCCAATATTAAATCGTATCTATTTGGGAACAGAACTACAATTAAAAATCAAAAGAAGCTTATTAGACAATTATGAGCGAGATCTACATCTTCATCCTGATTTCATCAAATTTGAAGATAAAGATTTAGCGAAGAATGGCTCTACGTCTTTTAAAACAGATGAAATAAAAGAATTTTGTTTTGGTGTGACTTTTTATCAATACCGTTTTGTCTTTGGAAGGGAATACGAAATATTGATTAAGAATTTTAATGATGAAATTCTAAAGATTAAAATCAAAAGTTATTGAGGTATAAAAAAGCATCAGACACATAAGCTTTATGCAAAAATAATTAATTCAATTTGGGACTTATATTTTGCAAAACAAGTTGATTCTTTTATAAAGGAATTTGAAGCTGGTAAATCTTTTAATATTGGAGAAGTAAATATTAATCCTGAAGGAGTTATCATATCAATTTCAAAACTTTTGAAACAAGAAAAAAAACTAATTCTTTGGAATGATGTTGGGCTTAGAAAATATACTACATACATTTCTATTTATTCGTTAGAAAATGCATTAGACTTTAATCGCGGCTATTCCTATAAAAAAGATTGGAATACTTTCGTTCTACGAGAAGTAATAAAAAATATAATAGACATGAAAAAGAAGTAATGAAAGTAAGGCTTATTTGCTCTGTTTTTTTTAATCTTTTTTTAGTGCAATAATCCGTAGTTATACGTATTGTTCAGGCTCTTAAGATTATTTAGTTTTATAGTGTGATTTAAAAACAAAAGAAATTCTAAATGATTTTAATACAATTTACAGGATTATCTGGTTCGGGAAAAACAACGTTGGCTGAAAGTGTTCGGTATTTATTACTTCAAAACAATTATAAGGCTGAAATAGTTGATGGCGATGTTTTCCGAAAAACGATTTGTAAAGATTTAGGATTTTCGAAAGAAGATCGTTGCGAAAATGTACGACGTATTTTTAATGTGGGACGAAATTTTATCCATGAAAATACAATTGTTTTGATGTCAGTTATCAATCCGTATGAAAGTATTCGAAGCGAATTAAGAAATTATGAATTTGTGAGAACTGTTTTTCTAGATTGTTCAATACCTAATCTGATCGACAGAGATCCGAAAGGCTTATATAGAAAAGCATTATTGCCAGATAATGATGATGATAAAATAAGAAATTTTACTGGAATAAGTGATGTTTATGAAATACCGGAGAACGCAGATTTAATTTTAAAAACAGATGCTGAAACCGTTTTAACTTCGACGAATAAACTCTACAATTTTATCATTGATAACCTGAATAAATCGGCCTAATTTTTAAAGTTTATGAATCCTTCCTTTAGTCAGCTTCCCATAATTTTTTCAATTGAAAAATTACAAAATGACCTCGCTATATGCGAAAATGAGTTATGGACGCCTCACTTTAATACCTATCGTTACGAAGGAAACTGGACAAGTGTTTCGCTAAGATCTCAATCAGGACAGGTCAATGATATTACTTCTTTTCCAAACAAGGAATATATAAATACAGATCTTCTGGAATGTTGTCATTATTTTAAAGAAATTATGGACTGGTTTCAATGTGAGAAAGAAGCTGTTAGATTGCTTCGATTAGGACCAAATAGCGAAATAAAAGAACATGTAGATAATGACACATCCTATGAAGACGGATTTTTTAGAATTCATGTTCCCATTTTAACTAATTCAGAAGTTTTCTTTTATGTTGATAAAAAATTAGTTCCTATGAAAATGGGGGAGTGCTGGTACGCCAATTTTCAGTTGCCACATAGCGTGGAAAATAAAAGCTCAGAACCTAGAATTCATCTTACGCTTGATTGTATAAGAAATGAATGGTCTGACAAATTATTTGCACAAATGGGTTTTGATGTTAGTTATTCTCTGGAGAAAGAATCATATTCAGAAGAGATAAAACAACAAATTATAGCTGAACTTTCCAGAAATCCCTCAGAAGTAAACGATAAAATTATTACTGATTTACTTTCAAAATAAATTTAGAAAATGAAAAAACAAGAACATCCCCTTTTTAATTGGATTCCATACAAATTAGTTGAAAAAGAGAATGAAGTTTATTTTGAGTGGATTTATCTGGGAGAAATAAAATTTGAAGATCCTTTTTTTGATGAAACCATTTTAAGATGTAAAAGTCATAAATCTAATTCAAAAATGGTAAAGGTTTTAAGCACTGCCGAAAATCTTATAGAGTGGTCTAACGAAATTGAATCGCTACCATTAAAATCTTTAGTTTTTCATGTTTCGCGATGTGGTTCTACTCTGTTGAGTCAGTGTCTGTCGACTTCTTCAGAAAATATTATGATTTCTGAAGGACCAATTATCGATGAGATTTTAAGAACCAATTATTTTGATTGGGATAAAAAAGTAGTTCTTTTAAAATCGGTTTTGAAATTTTTGGGGCAAAAAAGATTTCCGGAGCAAAAGTATTTAATTCTGAAAATGGATGCCTGGCATATATTTAAGGCAGCGTTTTTTAGATCTGTTTTTCCGAAATTGCCTTTTGCGTTACTGTACAGAAATCCGAATGAAGTTTTGAAATCGCATCAGAAGCTACCAGGAATGCATATGGTTCCAAATATAATTCCGCCAGATGTTTTTGGAATTACGGCTAAAGAAGTTGAAGAAAGAAGTTTTCAGCAATATGGCGCTTTGGTTTTGGAGAAATATTTTCAAGCATTTCTTGATTTTCATGAAAGTGATCATAATGTTACGATTCTGAATTATAACGAAGGAATGAAAAATGCAATTAAGAAATTTATATCCTTTATTCATATTCATTATATTGATAATGAACACGAAAAAATGTTGGAACGTTTAAAAAAACATTCTAAAAATGAAAGTGTAGTATTTACTGGAGATATATTCAAAGAGGAATCTTTAGAAGTTGATTTTTCGAGGCTTACTGTTTTATATGAAAAATTAAATAACTTGTCTCTGACTTATTTAGAACATTGAAAACAGGAATGAATTTTCTTTATGTTTTTTTATATGTATTTTTGCGCCAAATACAAACAAAATGATTGATTTAGATTACCTAGCTTTTCTTGAAAATATATTAACAGACAACCGTAAAGAAAGGTTTTTAGAAGTACTAGGAAACCGTACTAAACATTTTACAGTAGCTGTAGAAGATGTTTTTCAGATGCATAACACAAGTGCGGTAATGCGAAGCTGTGAAGTTTTTGGAATTCAGGAACTGAATGTAATTGAACAACGTTTTGGCAAGAGAATCGATAAAGAAATTGCACTTGGAGCTCAAAAATGGGTAGATATCAATCGATTTGATTCTGTTTCTGGATGTCTTTCTGATTTAAAAAGCAAAGGATACCAAATCATTGCAACGACGCCACACGAAAAAGATTCGATGTTGGAAGATTTCGATATTTCAAAACCAAGTGCCTTATTTTTTGGAACAGAAAAAGAAGGTTTGTCACAAGAAATCATGGACAACGCCGATGGTTTCTTAAAAATACCAATGGTTGGTTTTACGGAGAGTTTGAATATTTCCGTTTCTGCCGCAATTGTTATTCAAAATTTGACCAACAGGCTTAGAAGATCTGATGTTAAATGGCAATTATCAGAAGAAGAAATTTTGGTAAAGCGCTTAGATTGGGCAAAAAATTCAATTCGAGACATTAAAAGAATCGAAGCAAGATATTATCAAGATAATCCGAGATAGTTTTTTTTTAAGTTTCTAAGGTACTAAGATTCTAAGATGCTAAGTTTTTTCAAACACTGTTTCATAAAAAAAAACTCAGCAAGACACACTTCAATGTGTTTAGCTGAGTTTTTTTTCAAGAAACTAAGCCTCAAAAAACTTAGCATCTTAGAATCTTAGAATCTTAGTAACTTAGTAACTTAGCACCTTTTTCAAACTATCTTCCAAAAGTATCATAATTATCTGTGGCGTATTTTTCAAAGCCCCTTAATAATTCGATATTTTGTTTTTCAGTTTCGGTTAATTGATTGTTGACATTTTCTGAAATAGGAACATACCACGGAACATAATCGAAAAATTGACGAATTGTGTTCGATTTGAAAGCATAACCATGTCGGGCAAAAATGGTATTTCTCAGGATTTCTAAGTCCAGTTTCTTTAAATTCTTTAATTGACTTTCTTTTAATTTGGTTGTTGAAGAATTGATCGTTAAGATAGCGCTTGATGCAGCTCTGAAAAGCTCAGAACTGGACTCATATTCCTCATCTTCATTTATCGAATCTTTTTCAATTTCATCCTGTGATTGTTCTTCCGTTTGCTCTTGTTCTTCCACTTTTTTAGGATTTACATAATCGACATAGATATCGTCTTCAGGAAGCATCAAATTCGGGTCATATTTAAATTCTTTTTTAGTAAGTGTAAATTTCCTTTTAGTTACTTCTCTTGTTGGATCATTGGCTGTCCAAGTTCCTACCAGTAAAGTATCTTTTTGAATTTCAAAATTGAAGACACCATCGTTTTTAGGATCTCCATATTCTTTAAGCGTAAAATAAAACGTATTCCCCGTTTTGGTCATTTGACCTTTTATAGTTTTGCTTTTTCCGTCAATAATTCTTTGTCCAGTAACTTCAGATTCCGTAATTTTTTTGAGTAAAATATTAATTCTCGTGTTTTCTTCAGTTATTGGTTTTGCAGTATCTCTTTCTTCGACGCTAAAAGTGCCAACAAAAGAACCATATAAATAAGTTCTAATTTCTTTGTTTTCAGCTAAAAGATGAGGTTTTTTAGTGTCTTTTTTTTCTTTAGAATTACATGAAAATAATAAAACGGCAACAAATAAATAAAGAAGGTTTTTCATTTTTTGAATTGGTTATAAAGATAATATTCAGCGATTAATAAATTAGGAACCCAGCCAAGCCAGGCTATTATTTGATAAACATCCATTGGTGAAGGCTGAAACAAATATGCAAGAATAACCTTCCAAAAACGTAAAGTTATCGCTGAAAATGTTAATGCAAAACTTCGAAGCATAAAAGCTTTGTGAAGTTTAATGTTATTGTTTTTAATGGTTAAAAAACCTTTCAGCGTAAAGTAAAACCATAAGATTGATAAGGTCACAAAAGATATTTTGGAATAAAAACCACCATTAGCAAAAACGCCAATAAACAACCCCGAAGGGGCACTTAAAAGGAGAATAGTGAAAACATATAATTTCCCGATGTTTCGATGAATAACCGGACGATTTTTTAATAAACTCGAATTGAATTGCGTAAATCCGGCAAGCAAAACAAAAATCGCGGAATATACATGCGCGTAAAAGAAAAATATGTAAGATGGGATTTCTGAAACCTCAGTTTGTTTTATTTGAAGAAAAGCAACATCATCCTTAAACGGAATATATTGCCAAGTAATTTGAATCATCAATATGAAAAAATAACTAAAGCACAATGTCATTAAGAATGGGAACGAAAGCTTTAAGTACTTTTTCAATTTTATTTTCAAGAGGTTATGTAATAATCAAATTTAGAAAAAGATTCTAAGAAAATAAAACTTAGCGTCTTAGAATCTTAGAACCTTAGTATCTTTTCAACTATTTTTTAAGAAAAAGAATAAAACCTAAAACACTCACAATTAAGATTGAAAGCGCGGCCAAAACAGTTGCTAAATCCCGAATGTTTTTTCCAGCCCAATCCATAAATAAAAATTTATGTAAAATGGCAAAAGAATAACCTTCTATTTTATCTGAATTATTGACAACTGCTGCTAATCTTGATGTTGAGGTTTCAATAAAATAAGTTGTTTTTTCGGGTGTGTCATACGCCAATTTTACAACCGGAAGCCTTTTGTTTACAAAACCATATTCTCTACTGTCAAAATCGGTTAAAACTTTGGATTCAAGCAATTTTATATTTTCGAATGAGGGCTGAGAATCATCTTCTGATGTATCGATCATTTCGCAACACGAAGCTTTTGGTGCTCCATCGGTAAAGTAATAGGCTAGAAATTCGGCATATTCTAAATCTAAATTTGGTGCAATTTTATTTGTTGCGGCATTGATGTAAATAACTTCAGATTTTGGATCTTCTTTTTTATTCCATTTCGAATCTGATTTTGGCATTTTGAATCTTTTCGTATCTTTTTCAAGCAATTGGCATCTGTAATACGTAGAGTCGTTCAGTGTAATTAAACTGATGTTTTGAAAACGGTTCCAATCTAAATTTAGATTGTTATTTGCGCCAGGGATTTCTTTGGTTATAAAAGTGGGTTCATAAACCATTTGTGACAATGTGTAAGGCGCCCATTTTGTAGTCGCGTGATAAGCACCGCTGAAAGCAAAAGTCAAAGTGAAAAGTGAAATCCAAATTCCAATTTGACGATGGTATTTTCGTAAACCTTTTTTTGGAGTTAGACTATCTGTTTTTTTGAATTGTTTCCAAAGCAAACCATAAATTAAAATCCCGCTCAAGGCAGAAAATCCAATAATTGACAACAAAAAAATCATCGTAATAATTCGAACACTGTTGTTGCTGATAGCATCAATAAACGACCAATTATGAAAAATGTCGAAAAACCAGATAAAAAATTGTCGCGATGTTGGATTATAAGTTGCCAATTTGCTTGACGAAGTTTCTACATATACCTGCATGGCATCTGGGCGGTCAAAGCTTACTTTATAAACCGGCAAATAACGATTTACATATTTGTATTGCGATGTGAATTCTGTTAAAATTTCACTGTTTTTTACAGCGCTTTTTTGGTCATCTAAAAAATAACGCGAAAGCCATTCGGCGTATTTTTGATCTCCGTTTTCTAATTTTTTGGCCGTTGAAGCATCATAATACCAAAGTTGGCCAAGAATTGTTTTTACCTGATAATAGGTTTTATTATTAAAAGATACAATTCTGAAGTTTTTGAATTGCGATATTTCATCTTTCAATAAAACTTCTTGAATAGAGTAATGCAACTGGTTTTTGTCGATAATTGATTGTTCGATTTTGTCATGTGCAATTTCTGGCTTAAAAAAATGCGCCATAAATGGATGCATCAAACCAGAAAAAGTCCAGAAGATCACCGGAACAATTGTAATCAACCCAATAACACGATGCCATTTGTACATGTGCTGTTTGATTTTTTTAATGAATTTAGAATCTTTCTTTTTATAAGTTTTTTTACTCATAATTATTTTTTTAATGAAAAATTATATTGAATTCCGAACACAAAAGTTCTTGGCGCTGCAGCTGTATAAGTAGGCTGGGCATTGGCAACATTTGTTCTTGAGACATTATATGCATATAGTTTATCGGTAAGATTTAGTACGTTTCCGTAAACCTCAATTTTTCTCCATTGATAACCAATTCTGGCATTGAAAATATTGTAGCCGTCATATTTTACGGTATTAATCTGATCTTGATAATAACTGCCTACAAGTTGCCATTCTAACGAAGTTCTCAAATTTGGAAGCCAATTTGGATAATAACTCACTTCTGAATTTCCTGACCATTTTGGTGCTGACGGCATTTCTTTTCCGTTTAAATCCTGAATCGGATCTGATGGTTTGTCCGAAAGTTTAAAGTCAATATAAGTGTGTTGTGCATAAGTACCGCCAAGACGAATATTGAATTGTCTTGAAGGTTTGTATGAAGCGCCAAACTCAATTCCTTTATGACGTGTTTCCCCAGCAGAACGATAATCAGTTGAATTGTCTGGAAGTTTGATGTTCAGCAACTCATTTTTACCTTCCATATAATAGAAAGCATAATCAAAGTTTAATTTGTTTTGGAAGAAAGAAAGCCATCCGCCAACTTCATAATTGTCGAAATCTGCAGGTTTTAAGTTGTAATAAAATTCGGCAGGAATACCTGTAGTACCGCCAGTTCCCGGTTTAGCTCTAAAAATTGAGGTAATTCCCGGAGGCGCAAAACCTTGTGAATAATTGCCATAAAAACCAGCAAACTCAAACGGATTGTAATTGGCTCCAGCCTTAAAAGTAAATTTGTCATATATTTTGCTTCCTGTCGAAAGATCAATGGCATTGTCATAATTCACTTTCATGTTGTCATAACGTCCACCAACTGTAACAACTAATTTTTCGATTGGGTTAAAACTGATTTGTGCATATCCTGCTGTGTTGAAAATATCAGCCGTATAATCTGAAAGTTTAGAATCTGGATGTTCGGCAATGATTTCATACGAATTTACGGTTTGTTTTCCCGGATCTCCTGGATTTAAGTTCGCTTTTAAATCAATTACGTACGACCAATATGTTACTGGCGAATAATCATATAAAGCTCCTGCAACAATTTTAGTATTTAAGAAATCGAACTTTTGAGTGTGCTGTCCGATTGCGCCATAACTTTTAAAGTTGTTCGAATTTACTTCGCCTTTGGCTGTAGTCGGATTTACGGTAGGACTCCATTTGATGCCGTATGAAGGATTTTGTCCCAATTTATTGTCACGCAAATATGCTGTAATGTAACTGCTCGAATTTTCGTTCCAATCGTGCTCAAGTGTTAAACGAGTTCGCAAAGCATCCGATTTTCTATAAGTAAAATCAGAAGTGCTTTTGTAAGTTCTGTTGTTGAAGTCGTCTTCATTGACAGTGCCGCTCATGTCTGAATAATACTTTCCGTACATGGTATTGCTGATCAAACGGGTAGAAGGTGAAATGTTGTAATCAATTCTCGCATTCAGATTATCTTTATTGTAATCAGAATACGTCATCCAGCCATTTTCCTGTAAGCTTGAAATTCCAGCAATATGAAAACCAACTTTTCCAATTGTGGCGCCGCCTGCCGCCTGAAATCTTCGATAGCCATAATTGTCCGCTTGGATTCCAAACTTAAATTCAGGATCAACAGGAGGTTTTATTGAAATTAAATTAATAGTCCCACCAACAGCTTCAGGCCCGTATAAAGAAGAAACCGGACCTTTAACAACTTCAATACTTTGTAGATTATATTGGTTTATTTCTAATAATGCATTGTGATTGAAGATTCCCATCGGACGAATTGGCAATCCATCTTCCAAATATAAATAATAGGCATTCGTAGTCATAGGCTGGCGAATAGACATCATATGTTGTTCGTTGCCTAAATTTACCATCAAGACGCCAGGAGTTTTGTTTATGATTTCGTAAACCGCTGTAGCCTTGCTTTCGTTGATCGTTTTTGCTGTTAATTTGCTGATTGCAACTGGAGTTTCTTTTCTTAAAGTTGCGGTGCGATTAGCGGTTACAAAAACATTTTCAAGTTCGTGCGATTTTGTTGTGTCTTGCTCTGTTTTGTTTTGCGCAATAACACATTGCCCTATGATCAATAGGGTAAAGTATATTTTTTTCATTTTGAATTATATAAATTAAAGCTGTAAGCCATAGGCTTTAGGCCATAGGCTAAACTGTAAGTCTTAAATTTTGACTTTTAAAATTTATATAAAATAGGATGGAGGGTGAAAAATTGAATTTGCGATTGCAATAGGTTTTTTTTCGAATGAAGCATAGATTTTTGCTTTTGATTCGATAACCCCTGTAAATTTGAAGTTATTTAAAATGGAAGATTGAATGTAAACTACTTCTGCTTTTTCTTTCAGATTGTTTTGCATTCTTTTTTCGTTGTCTGCGTATTTTTTTAAGCTTTTTTGAAGTTCACAACGACCGTTACAAGTATTAAAAACCAGTTTGCGCTGTACACAGATTGTTTTTGAAATTTCTTCCTGATTTAACTTAAATGAGGTATAAACAAAGAAACTGCCAAAAGAAGGAACTAATAGCATGCAAGAAAGAAATATGACGAAAAGTCTTTTCAAAGTGTGTTTCGTTGTTTTCGAAGGCAAAAATACATTATAAATATTATTTACAAGAATGATTTTTGTCATTTAATGTTAAAAAACAATAACACGAGATTTTTAGATATGAAAAACCCGACAGGTTTTTAAAACCTGTCGGGTTTGCTATATAATTATAATTTGAAATATAATTTATTATTTAACTAAAACCCAAGCTCCAGAAGCTAAAAGTGTTTCTGCTTTTTTGAATTTCATTTCTTCAGTTTTGCCTGTTGCAACTTCCTGAACTGTTACAGTATCATTTCTGTTGATTTTTGGCATGTCTCTTACAATCGTTTCAGTAACTTGACGTTGCTGTGTTTCCCCAGCTTCGCGATTGATGCTTTCGCTGTTTGGAATTTCGTCTTTGCTCAACTGCAAGTTTTCTTGTTGACGAACTTCTCTAGCTTCGTGAATTTCAGGAGCGTTTTGAGCAGGTAAATCACCTTTGAACAAGAATGAAATAACCTCTTTGTTAACGTTATCCAACATTCCTCTAAACAAGTTGAAAGCTTCTAATTTGTAGATAAGCAATGGATCTTTTTGCTCGTGAACAGCCAATTGAACAGATTGTTTCAATTCGTCCATTTTGCGTAAGTGTTTTTTCCAAGCTTCATCAACAATTGACAATGTGATGTTTTTCTCGAAATCAGCGATTAATTGAGCACCTTGGCTTTCGTATGCTTTTTTCAAATCAGTAACTACATTCAAAGTTTTGATTCCATCTGTAAAAGGAACTACAATTCTTTCGAAATGATTATTTGGTTCTTCAAAAACTCCTTTAATAATTGGGAAAGCTTCTCTTGCGCTTCTTTCTGTTTTTTCTGTATAGAAAGCTAAAGCTTCTTTATATACTTTTCCTGTAACTTCAATATCTGATAATTTTGCAAAATCAGCTTCAGAAATTGGAGATGTGATTCCGAAATAACGAATTAAATCAAACTCGTATCCTTTGAAATCATTTGTTACTTTATTGTTGCTTACGATTAATTCGCAAGTATCATAAAGCATGTTAGCAATATCCAGTTTCAAACGCTCTCCGAACAATGCGTGACGACGACGTTTGTAAACTACTTCACGTTGCGAGTTCATTACGTCATCATATTCTAATAAACGTTTACGAACACCAAAGTTGTTTTCTTCTACTTTTTTCTGAGCACGCTCGATAGATTTAGTCATCATAGAATGCTGAATAACTTCACCTTCTTTCAATCCCATTCTATCCATTACTTTCGCCACTCTTTCAGAACCGAACAAACGCATTAAGTTGTCTTCAAGAGAAACGTAGAACTGAGAACTTCCTGGATCTCCCTGACGACCAGAACGACCACGCAACTGTCTGTCTACACGACGAGAATCATGACGTTCTGTACCAACGATTGCTAAACCTCCCGCAGCTTTAACTTCTGGAGATAATTTGATATCGGTACCACGACCAGCCATGTTTGTTGCAATAGTTACAACCCCAGCTTTACCAGCTTCTTCAACGATTTGCGCCTCTTGCTTGTGCATTTTAGCGTTCAATACGTTGTGTTGGATTCCTCTCATTTTAAGCATACGGCTTAATAATTCTGAAATCTCTACAGAAGTTGTTCCAATCAATACTGGTCTTCCAGCGTTTGATAATTCAGTTACATCTTCGATTACTGCGTTGAATTTCTCACGAGTTGTTTTGTAGATGTAATCTTCTTTGTCAATTCTTGCAATTCCTTTATTTGTTGGAATTTCAACAACATCCAATTTGTAAATCTGCCATAATTCGCCAGCTTCTGTAACAGCAGTACCAGTCATACCGCCTAATTTGCTGTACATTCTGAAATAGTTCTGTAATGTTACAGTCGCAAAAGTTTGCGTTGCTGCTTCGATTTTTACGTTTTCTTTTGCTTCGATCGCTTGGTGAAGACCGTCAGAATAACGACGTCCATCCATGATACGACCTGTTTGTTCATCGACAATTAAAATTTTGTTGTCCATGATAACATACTCAACATCTTTTTCAAATAAAGCATATGCTTTTAAAAGTTGCGTTAAAGTATGAATACGCTCGCTTTTTACTCCAAAATCTTGAAATAATCTTTCTTTAGCTTCAGCTTCAGCGTCTTTGTCTAATTTTTGTTTTTCAATCGCAGCGATTTCTGTTCCGATGTCCGGTAAAACGAAGAAATCTGCATCAGTATCTCCAGAAAGGTATTTAATACCATTATCCGTTAATTCTACTTGATTGTTTTTTTCTTCAATCACAAAGTATAAAGCCTCATCAACTTTATGCATTTCGCGATTGTTGTCTTGCATGTATTGATTTTCAGTTTTTTGAAGCAATTGTTTAATTCCTTCTTCACTCAAAAATTTAATTAATGCTTTATTTTTAGGTAAACTTCTGTAAGCTCTCAATAATTGGAAACCTCCATCTTTAGTATTACCTTCTTTGATTAATTTTTTAGCTTCAGCTAAGAAACCATTCGCTAACTGACGCTGTTGAGCAACTAAGTTTTCGATTTTTGGTTTCAATTCGTTGAATTCGTGACGATCTCCCTGAGGAACTGGTCCAGAAATAATAAGTGGCGTTCTAGCATCATCAATTAATACAGAGTCAACCTCGTCGACAATTGCAAAATTGTGTTTTCTTTGAACTAAATCGCTAGGAGAGTGTGCCATGTTATCTCTTAAGTAATCGAAACCAAATTCGTTATTAGTTCCGTAAGTGATATCAGCGTCGTATGCTTTTTTTCTTTGTTCTGTACTTGGCTGGTGATTGTCAATACAGTCAACAGATAAACCGTGAAATTCAAATAAAGGTGCTTTCCATGTACTATCACGTTTTGCTAAGTAGTCATTCACCGTTACTAAGTGAACTCCATTTCCTGTCAAAGCGTTTAAGTAAAGTGGAAGAGTAGCAACCAAAGTTTTACCTTCTCCCGTTTGCATTTCGGCAACTTTACCTTCGTGCAATACCATACCACCAATCAACTGAACATCATAGTGAATCATGTCCCAAGTGATATCTTTTCCTGCAGCATTCCATTTGTTAGCCCAAATTGCTTTGTCACCTTCAATAGTGATATAAGGTTTTGCTGCTGAAAATTCGCGATCTTTTGGAGTTGCAGTAACTTCAATATGAGAGTTTTCTTTAAAACGACGAGCCGTTTCTTTAACTACAGAAAACGCTTCTGGAAGAATTTCCAATAAAGTTTTTTCAGAGATTTCATAAGCTTCTTTTTCAAGAGCATCTATTGCATCATAAATGTCTTCTCTTTTATCGATGTCTTCGATGTTTTCTACTTCAGCTTTTAGTGAAGCGATTTTAGCATCTTTATCAGCTCTAGCTTCTTTAATTCTGTCTTTAAAATAAACGGTTCTTTCTCTTAATTCGTCGTTTGACAGACTCATTAATGGAGCTTCGAATGTTTTGATTTTATTTAAATAAGGTTGTAAAGCTTTGACATCTTTTTGTGATTTATCACCTACAAAGACTTTAATAATACTGTTTATGAAACTCATGATTTATTGTATTTCTTTTATTATATAATATGTATTTGAACCAAAAAAAAAGTCTCTATGATGAGAGACTTTTTCATTTGGTTTATTTTTTTAATATTCATCCTCATTCCAAAGATAATCTTCGTCTGTTGGATAATCTGGCCAAATTTCTTCCATTGATTCATATATCTCGCCTTCATCTTCGATTGATTGAAGGTTTTCTACTACTTCTAATGGAGCACCAGCTCTAATAGCGTAGTCAATAAGTTCATCTTTGTTAGCAGGCCATGGCGCATCACTTAAATAAGATGCTAATTCTAATGTCCAATACATCTGTTATCTGTTTAGTTTGTGCAAAAATAAATTTTTTACTGAAAAAGACAAGTAAATTTTGATTTATTTTAATAAAATTTAAGAACGTCCCTATAATTGCAGATTTTAGATTGTTGATTTTAGATTTTTAGACCTGTTAAATCTAAAATCTTAACTCTAATCTAAAATTTTATTTCCTCGGAATCCATTTTACTTCCTCCGCTTTTAAGTCAAACGACAACTTCCGTGCCAAGACAAAAAGATAGTCAGAAAGTCGGTTTAAGTACTTGATTGCTATTTCCGGAACATGTTCATTATGGCTTAAATGAACTGCCAAACGCTCTGCTCTACGACAAATACAGCGTGCTATATGACAATGTGACACAGTTGGATGACCGCCTGGCAAGACAAAGTGAGTCATTGGCGGAAGGCTTTCTTCCATTGTATCTATTTCGTTTTCGAGCAATTCAATATCTGAATCAATAATTCCAAGATTTTCTAAGCGAAGTTTGCCATTTTTTAAAACTTCTTTTTCCTGTGGAGTTGCCAAAATGGCACCAACGGTAAAAAGACGATCCTGAATTTCGATTAAAATGGTTTTGTAATGAGGATTCATTTCCTGATCACGAATCAATCCTATATAAGAATTCAGTTCATCAACAGTTCCGTAACTGTCAATTCTGATATGATCTTTAGGAACGCGCGTGCCTCCAAAAAGCGCTGTTGTTCCTTTATCGCCTGTTTTTGTATATACTTTCATTTTTTTTAAGATGCTAAGGTTCTAAGGTGCTGAGATGCTAAGTTTTTTAGTTTTCTGTGAAACTGAGTTCATCATGCAGTTGAGTTAATTTTTCTTGAGCTTGATTGTTGAAGTTTCCATCTACTCCATCAACAAAATGAGCAGTTGATTGAAGTTGGTAACAGCTTAGACAAACTTGAGTTTGGCAAATTACCGCATTATTTTTAAAATATATAAATGCAAGTCTTGGTTCATAACAGCCCGCTATGTTTGGATTTTTATATGTTTTTTTATTTCCAATAATCGAATTTAATCTTAAAATCTGACTTTGATTAAGTTTTTTCCTTTGACTAATTGTATTTATATATTTTCCTTTTTCATTAATAGGATTAAAGAAATGTTCACCAGAGAAACCAATATAATTTACTCCGATCACAGAGTCACATTTTATATTTTCAGAATAGGATAGAGCGGGGTCTATTTTTAAGTTGACGATTTTATCGTTTAGCCAAAATATTTTTGTACTTGGTGTTTTTAGTGGTAATTCAGGATATTGATTTTCATTTTTTGACACATTTTTGCATGATGTCAAAACCAAAAACGCGAGTAAAAAATATTTTATGATTCGCATTTATTATTTAAATCTTATTAGTTTGAAATTCTTTGGAAGTATCACTTTCAATTAATCCGTCTCTCAAACGAATAACTCTGTGGGCATAAGCCGCAATATCTTCTTCGTGAGTTACCAGAATTACCGTATTTCCTTGAGCATGAATATCTCCAAAAAGTTTCATGATTTCTACAGAAGTTTTACTGTCTAAGTTTCCTGTTGGCTCATCGGCTAAGATTATTGAAGGTTTGTTGACCAATGCGCGAGCAACAGCAACACGTTGGCGTTGTCCTCCAGAAAGCTGATTCGGCTGGTGATCCATTCTGTCTGCAAGATTAACTTGTGCTAGTACTTCTGTAGCGCGAGCGATTCTTTCGGATTTTCCGTAACCAGCATAAATCATTGGCAACGCAACATTATCAAGAGCAGTTGTTCTTGGCAAAAGATTAAAAGTCTGGAAAACAAAACCAATTTCTTTGTTTCTGATTTCGGCTAATTCATCATCTCGCATTTGGCTGACATCTTTTTCATTCAAAATATATCGTCCAGAAGTTGGAGTATCTAAACAACCTAATAAATTCATCAATGTTGATTTTCCAGATCCCGAAGGCCCCATCAAAGCAACATATTCGCCTTTATTTATTTCGAGATCAATTCCTTTTAAAACATAAACAATTTCATTTCCAAGTGTAAAATTTCGTTTTATGTCGGTTATTTTAATTAATGGATTTGCCATTTTGGTTTATAATTTTGGATTTAAAAGTACAAAACACTTTTCAATAAAATGATAAGTAGTAGAGAATTGGATTTTGTTACAAAAGCCTTTTTATAAATTAAGGGCTAAAAAGAATATGTTTTTAAAGTGTAAACCTGTTATATCTTTTTGCATTGTTTTTATATAATCATCATTATTTGTTGTGTTTTATAGTTTTAAAACGTTTTTAGTTTTTAAAATGTGATAATAATGTAATTTTTTTTGAATTAAGTAGTGGTAAATTTGGTTATCTATTAATTAAATAATCAAGATTATGAAAAGTATAAAAATAGCGGCAGGAATTACATTACTAGTATTGGGGTTGGCATCTTGTAAAGATGAAAAACAAGAAAAAGCTCAAAAGACCATTGAATCGTATGTTGTGTATGTTGATTCAGTAAAAAATATCAAGTCAGATGAGTTGAAAGCAAACTGGGAAAGTGTAGATGCTGAGTATAACAGAAGAGCTGAAAATGCACAATTAGCTTTGGCCGATTTAAAAGATAATACTGCCGAAACAGCAAAAATAAATGCGAGCAAAGTCAAATATGAAGAATTTAAAAATGAAATGACTGTTGCTCTTGCACCGCCACCGGCTCCAAGTCCAAAACAGCAATTGCGAAATGCTTTGTTTGGAGAAGGAAGAATTGGAGATGATATGAGTTTTGCTTGGGTAAATGCTCAAAATATTCACAGTGTATATCAGCAATTTGTTCATACGGTTGAAGACAATAAAGACCGTTATTCTAGAGAAGATTGGGATGAAATTAAAGTATTGTATGAAGCGCTAGACAGCCGAAAAAATACAGTTGAAAAAGAAGGCTTGACAGCTGAAGACAATAGAAAAATTGCAGGTTTAAAAATTAAATTTGCGCCTATGTATAAAATAAACAGAATGGGAGCAAAAGCAGAAGAAAATAGAGATGCAAAAAAATAAATTTTAATTATTTTGAATTAGTAAAAAAGACGATCATTTCTGATCGTCTTTTTTTATGCTCGTATTATAAAATGTTCTTTTGGCTGTTCATATCTGAAGAAAACAAATCCCCATTGAAAAGTATCAATCGTGACTTTTACTTTTGGATGATTTTTTATAATCTCCCAAGCTTCTTCCATGTCTGGAGACCAATGAATATCATCGAAAATCCAAACCGAATCGTTGTTGATTGTTGGAAGTAAAAGTTCAAAATATTCTAAAGTTGCTTTTTTAGAGTGGTTTCCATCAAAATAGATTAAATCGTAAATTGAAGATTGAAGATTTTCTGAAATTAAAAAAGATTCAAATTCCGAAATTACACTTTCGACATTATTACAATCGAATTCATTCAATTGGTTTTGGGCGATATTTGCCGTATTTGGACAGCCTTCAATCGTAATTACTTTCCCTTTTGGATTTGCTAGAGCCAAAGCTGCAGTTGCTAATCCTAAAGAAGTTCCAATTTCAAGAACATTTTGTGGCTGAAAATAATTCGCAACACGGAAAAGTAATTCAGCGCGCTTTGAAGAAATTCCTGCTGTTTTGGCAATTTTAGAAATTTGTCTTCGATTTGATTTGAAAACTCTCGAGCCCGCACCAAAATCGGTTACTTCAATGAAGTTTTGATTTTCTAAATGCGATTTTCTATACTTTTCAAGTATGCTGTATTCTGGCTTTGGTTTTTTATCATAAAAACACTTTGTCAATAAATTAAAAACAAACGGAGAATGTACCGCATGTTCGTTTTTAGAATGCCACAGAAATTTTATATATGATTTGATCTGGAAAAGCACTTCGAAATTTTAGGGATAAATACTGAAATTAGTTTACTGAAATCAATTTTACATCAAAAATCAGGACTGAACCTGCAGGTATCGTACCAACGTTTTTGTCTTCATATGCTAGATGCGCCGGAATCAAAAGTACACCACTTCCGCCTTCTTTAAATAAAGGAATTCCTTCTGTCCATCCAGCAATAACTCTATTTAAAGGAAAAGTAGCTCCATTAACACTTTGGTCAAATACTTTTTCATTCGTCAAATAGCCTTTGTAAGCAACAGTAACCGAAGATGTTGCTGTTGGTTGTTTTCCAGTTCCTGGTTCAGTTATAATGTAGTACAATCCTGAATCTGATCTTTGGGCTGTTAAATTTTTCTTTGCTAAATAATCGGTAATTTGTTTTTCGTTTTCAGCTGAATAATCTTTTGGAGTTGTATTCAAATCTTTATCAGAGCTAGAGCATGAAATAAAAAGTGTTAATGTAAATAATGTGGCTAATAATTTTTTCATGTGGTATTTATTTTAAACTTCGTAAATATAGGAAAATTGCTTTTTTAGTCGCAGTCACAGTCACAGTTTTCAGTTTTATCCGCATCCAAACTTGTTAGGATTCTGGATCATATAATTTATTAATCGCCCAATTTCAAGACTTTTAGTGTTTAGTTTATCAAATGTTTCTTTTGTAATATATTGGCATTCTAATGAAAATTCGAGCCATGTACTTGTTTCTGAGTTTTCAGCGTCACTATCAGTTAATTTGCTTATAAAGTGATTAGTATATCTTCTTTTTCTGTATGATTCAGCAATATTTGCACTAACACTTCTTGAAGATCGGCGTATTTGATCAGTTAAGGAAAATCTTTCTTCTTTAGGGAACGTTTTTGACAATTCAAAAATTTCCATTGCAAGTTCAAATGACTTTTTATAAGCTAATAATTCTTTGAAATCCATTTTTTATTTTTCTACAAGAATAATAAAAAAAAGAAAGAAAAATCCCAAAATAAGTATAAAAACTGAAAACTGCCACTGAGACTGAAAACTTATGATCTATCCTTCCAATTTAGCAGAAAGTTCAAACCAACGCTCTTCTTTTGCATCGATTTTATTGATTATGTTTTGAAGTTCGTTTGCTTTTTTCTCGATATCGTCATCGGAAACTTTTCCGTCAGAGAATAATTGTTCTATTTTGGCTTTTTCAGCTTCAAGATCTTTAATTTCTCTTTCGATTTTTTGATATTCTTTTTGCTCGTTGAAGCTCAAATTTCCGGTTGGATTATTTTGTTTCCAATCTTTCTTTTCAGCTTTGTTTTCTTCTTTTTGAGCAACATCAGCACTGTCTTCATAAGCTCTGAAATCAGAATAGTTTCCTGGGAAATTTTCGATTTCGCCCTGACCTCTGAAAACAAATAGATGATCAACAATTTTATCCATGAAATATCGGTCGTGCGAAACTACTAAAAGGCATCCAGGGTAATCTAAAAGGAAGCTTTCTAAAACATTCAAAGTCACAATATCCAAATCGTTTGTTGGCTCATCCAGAATCAAAAAGTTTGGATTCTGGATCAAAACGGTACACAAATACAAGCGTTTTAATTCTCCACCACTTAATTTTTCGACATAATCGTATTGTTTTTTGGCATCAAAAAGAAAACGTTCTAACAATTGCGAAGCCGAAATAATTTTTCCTTTCGCAAGAGGAATATATTCTCCATATTCTTTTATAATATCGATAACACGTTGTCCCGGCTTTGGATTAATTCCTGATTGCGTGTAATAGCCCACTTTTATAGTGTCACCTTTCACAACGCGTCCGCTGTCTGGCGGAATTGTCCCTGTTAAAAGATTCAAGAAAGTCGATTTTCCAGTTCCGTTTTTACCAATAATCCCAATACGTTCTCCACGTTGAAAATCAAAACTGAAGTTGTCCAGAATAACGCGATCTTTGAATTTTTTAGAAAGTTTGTGAAGCTCAATAATTTTGCTTCCCATTCTTTCCATATTGATTTCAAGCTCAACTTTATTTTCTTTGCGTCGGCTTTGCGCTTTTTCTTTAATGATGTAAAAATCATCTTGACGTGACTTAGATTTGGTTGTTCTCGCTTTTGGTTGGCGGCGCATCCATTCTAATTCTTTTACAAATAAGTTTTTAGCTTTATCGATACTTGCATTTTCAGAAGTAATTCTTTCTTCTTTTTTCTGTAAGTAATAAGAGTAGTTTCCTTTGTATTGATATAATTTTCCATTATCAAGCTCAAGAATTTCATTACAGACGCGTTCCAAAAAGAAACGATCGTGCGTAACCATAAACAAAGTGATGTTTTCTTTAGCAAAATAACTTTCAAGCCATTCGATCATTTCAAGATCCAAATGATTGGTTGGCTCATCCAAAATCAATAAATCAGGACGATTGATTAAGATTATGGCTAGTGAAAGACGTTTTTTTTGTCCTCCAGAAAGGTTTTTAACTTTAAGTTTAAAATCTTCCAGTTTTAGTTTGAAGAGAATTTGTTTGTACTGTGTTTCAAAATCCCATGCATTATGCTGATCCATAGCATCGAAGGCTTTTTGGTACGCTTCTTCGTCAGAAGGATTTTCTAACGCCTTTTCGTATGCTTCAATGACCTTAAGTGTTTCGTTGTCTGAAGCGAAAATGCTTTCTTCAATTGTCAATTCATCTTGCAGATTATTATCTTGAGAAAGAAACGCCATTCTGATTCCTTTTCTTAAAACAACTTGTCCAGTATCGGGTTCGTCCAAACCATTAATGATACTCATGATAGTGGTTTTTCCAGAACCGTTTTTTGCTATAAAAGCAATTTTTTGATCTTTGTTGATTCCAAAAGAAATGTTGTCAAAAAGGACTCTTTCGCCAAATGACTTTGATATATTTTCTACAGATAAGTAATTCACAAGAATAAAATTTTTTGCAAAAGTAAACTATTATCTCCCGATTTGCGAATTATTTGTGAATGTAGGAATTCAGAATTGAGCTCAAATCAAAATAATGAATTTTCGCCGGAACATTAATGATTGGTTTGCGCGTCAATGTTTCATTTGTTAGGTAATAATGAAGTCCGTCTGTAGTCGCAATTCCTTCGATTTGATGAAAAGAAAGCTGAAGGTCAATTCGACGTTTGTTTCCCGAATCGAATTCATGGTTTTTGAAATCATATAGCAAATATAAAAAAGGTTTTCCGAGTTTGGAATAGCCACAAAGTACAACCAGTTTTTTGGATTCCAAATAAGTGGCACCAGTTACCAAGCCTTTGGTGTCAATTGTTTGTTTTAACTGTGCAATATGATTTCCAAGTTGATTAGGCAAAACATAAATGTTTGTTTTAGATGATTTCCATTGTTTGGTAAACAGGTAAATGCTGTCTTTGGTCGCAATAAAGGCTTCGCAATCAAAATTAGTTGTATTGGGTTTTTGTAGAGAAAAGTCAGTTTGATCAGAATATTTGAAAGAAATAGTCTCAATAGTAGGCTTGCCATTCAGAAAATCTGTTTTACTGATTTTTAAAATGTTTAAATCAACTCTGTTTCCAGAAAGGTTATTTCCAAAATCACCAATATAAACACTAGAGCTGTCTTGTGAAATCTCTTCCCAATCGTGATTGATGACTTTGTCGAGAATGATTTTTTTTTGGATTTTCCCTAGAGTGTCTAGTCCATAAATAGTTTTGTCATGATCGTCATTATGCGTCCAAAGTAAATCTCCAAAAGAAATTAATCCAGAAGTTTCTCCAATAGTGTCATTTAGCTTTACGGAATATTTAGGCTTTAGTTTTAAATTTTCGTAATGGCAACTGCCGTTATTTTCAACAGCATTTGGATCGTAATTTTTAGCTAGTAAATCAGTACAGCCAAATGATTGTGAATAAGCCGAATTAAATATTAAGAATAAAAAGAAAGCTAAATTTTTCATGTATAAACTTTTCTCTCAATGAGATAGGCAAAAGTAATTTTAAATATTGAGAATTTTATCGAAAATTACTCGATAAAAATATTTTTAGAGATACAATTTTTTAAAAATTAAGGTGTTATTCCTGAAGATGAAAATACGTTTAAGATGTATTAAATTAAGACATTTCTTTCTTTGTGTGTTTTAGTATTCATTTTAGAAATGTATTTTTGCAAAAATATTAGAGGGCTATTCTTACGGTTGTGTGTTTATGTTGTTGGTAAACAGTGCTTTGTGGTTAATAGTCGTTATTCTGACATCTTTTTTAAAGTATTATTTAATAAAAAAAACTTAAAATTTGTCAATATATTTGCCGCTAATGCAAATTTTTCTGCTTTCAAATTTTGGGAGTTGGAAGGGCGAAGCCGTGTGTTGAAAACAACAATAAAATTTCAAAAAAAACACTTAAAAAAAATATGAAAATAGGCATTACATTTAGTGCATTTGATTTGTTGCACGCTGGACATATCAAAATGCTAGAAGAAGCAAAACGTCAATGCGATTATTTGATCGTTGGTTTGCAAACAGATCCAACTTTAGATCGTCCAGAAAAAAACAGCCCAACTCAGACAGTAGTTGAACGTTATATACAACTAAAAGGGTGCAAATTTGTTGATGAAATCGTTCCTTATGCAACAGAGCAAGATTTAGATGATATATTACGCGCTTTTAAAATTGATGTTCGAATACTTGGCGATGAGTATAAGGATAAACAATTTTCTGGAAGAGCATATTGTGAGGAGAAAGGAATTGAATTGTATTTTAATACTAGAGATCACCGTTTTTCAAGTAGTGGATTGAGAAAAGAGGTTGCGGTAAAGGAACTTTCTAAAGTTAGCTAAGTTTTTAACTATTAAAGTTCTATTTTTATCATTTAAGATAATGGTTATATGTTTTGCATCATTATAAAACAAAATTATAATTAATAAAATTATCAAATTTTTAGTTTTAAAAAAAAACATGGGTTAATTCAAATATTATTGGATTGAAAGCGATTCTCTTAGAATGAATAAGTTAAATTTGTGTAAAATTATCAAAATAAAGTTGCTTATGAGAAAAAAAATACTTACCAGTAGTAAATGGCTATTGTTGTTAGCGCTATTATTCATTAATTGTACTGCGGATCCTGATGAACCCCAACTTCCTCAAAATGTAAACAAAAAAGACAAAATAACTGTAGTTATTATAGGATCTTCGATTGCAAGTGGTCAGGGAGCTAGTGATTATTCAAATTCGTGGGCAGGTCTTTTAAAAGCAGCTACAAAAGATAGTATTATTAACAATGCTAAAGGCGGATATACTACTTTTCATTTTTTGCCTGAGACCATTTCTAATAATTTGGGTATCGAGACGGATGTTAAGCGAAATATTACGACAAGTTTGAAATTAAATCCCGATATGATTATTTTCTCCATTACAACAAATGATATTGCAAATGGTTTTACAGCCAATCAATATATTGCTAATATGAAAACAATGACTGATTTGTGTGAACTAAATCACGTTTCTTTTTTAGTTGGTTCAACAACCCCGAGATTGCTTGACGAAAAAAAATCTCAAGGCTTAATTGAGGTTAATAACCAATTGAAAAGCATATATAAAGATAAATTTGTAGATTACTATCATGATCTTGTTAATTCAGGATCTCCTACCCTTAAAAGCATTTACGATTCAGGTGATAATACACATCCTAATAATGCAGGCCATGGAGTTATTTATAATGCTTTTTATCCGGTTTATTTAAAAACGAAGAAAAATATATAGAATAATTAATTAAAAATTCTATGATGTCTTAATTATATGAAATAATTAACATCAAATTAAATTGTAATAAGCAGCGCTCTTTATGGCTATTTTAAAAAAAATCTGGAACAAAAGGTCTATATTAAGATCTTTACCTTATACTATTTATTTCAACTTTCATTATTTGCCTTTAAAACAAGCTTGGAAACTACCAATATTATTATATAAGCCAGAGCTTTTGGATATGAAGGGCAAGGTTATTTTAGATTTTCCAAATATCAAAACTGGTATAGTTAAAATGGGTTTTCGCTCAGTGTCTTTATATCCAAATGGTGGTATTATGTGGGAAAATCATGGAGGCACTGTCATATTTAAAGGAAAATGTGAAATAGGAAATGCTTCTGCTATTTCAGTAGGTGACACTGGGAATGTTGAATTTGGGGATAATTATTTAAGTACGACAAGTGTGAAAATTGTTTCTTACTGTTCAATTAAATTCGGAAAAAATGTACGTGTTGCGTGGGAGGCTCTTATCATGGATACTTCATTTCATAAGCTAAAAGCAATGGATGGCACCAAAAAAGGAGAGACATTAGCTCCTATTGTAATTGGGGATAATAACTGGATTCCAATTCGATGTACAATTTTAAAAGGAACAAAAACACCTGACTATTGTATTTTCGGAGCAGGTTCTTTATTAAATAAGGACTATACTGATCATCCTACTCATAGTCTGTTGGCAGGTAATCCGCCAACAGTTAAGGTGACAAATATATGGCGTGATGTTAATGATGATAGCATGGTTTAAAATTAAAATCTAATAATTTTAAGGACGCTATTTTAACACAATATTTTCGTATTTTAATGGGGATAAAAAAAAATTTTGCATATAATGCTATTCTTACAGGAGCTAATTTTATTTTTCCAATACTGGTTTTTCCATATGTATCTCGAGTACTAGGAGTTTCTAATGTGGGATTATTTAACTTTATCGATAATATAATAAATTATTTTATACTTTTCTCAATGTTAGGTATTAGTGCTACTGGCATTAGAGAAATAGCAAAAAATAAAAATAACATTGATGAACTTCGAAACACGTTTTCAAGTATTTTTTTATTAAATGCAATTTGTACTGCCATTGTTTTAGTGGTTTTAGTATTGGCAGTTGTTTTTGTTCCAAAATTGCATCAAAATTGGGATTTAATGTTTTTAGGCGGAGTTAAATTAATCTTTAATTTGTTTCTGGTAGAATGGTTCTTCAAGGGAATGGAGAATTTTAAATATATTACGATAAGATCCGTAATTGTAAAATTTATTTTTGTGCTATCTGTTTTCATCTTTGTGAAGAATCAATCGGATGTCAAAATCTATTATGGTTTAATGGTTTGCACAGTGGCATTAAATGCAATTTTTAATTTTGTATATCTTAGGAAATTTACATCGTTTAGTTTCAAAAATATATCTTTTTCTCCTTTTATTAAATCCTTTTTTACGATAGGGGTATATATGATTTTAACGTCAATGTATACTTCGTTTAATATTGCCTATTTAGGTTTTATTTCGGGAGATATTGAGGTCGGTTATTATACGACTGCTACCAAGTTATATGGAATTTTATTGTCTGTATTTTCGGCTTTAACAACGGTTATGTTGCCTAGAATGAGTGCCCTCGTTGCAGAAGGGGATATTGATGAAGTTAAAAGATTGACCTCAAAGTCATATGACGCCTTAATTGCTTTTTGTCTTCCATTAATTATTATATCCACGGTATTTGCACGTGAAATTATTATGTTAATAGCAGGACCGGGATATGAAGGAGCCATATTGCCAATGCGCATCATTATGCCTTTAATGTTGATAATTGGAATGGAAGAGATAATGGTCCTTCAATTATTAATGCCTTTAAAAAAAGATAAAGTGATATTAATCAATTCTATTATTGGTGCAAGTGTAGGCTTAATATTAAACGTTTTTTTGGTGCCTACTTTTAAAAGTCTTGGTTCTTCAATAGTGTGGATCTGTTCAGAGATAAGTGTATTATTAGTTGCTCAATATTTTGTGAAAAAGTTTTTAAATATTCAATTTCCTAGCAAAAAAGTTTTCAAAAATATCGTTTATGCACTTCCAATATTAGTGTTAAACCTGTATTTTCAAACTTTTAAAATTTCAGAAATATTTATGCTAATTATAGCTTGTAGTGTAACTTTTGTTTATTTTGCATGCATTCAGATTTTTATAATTAAAAATGAATTGTTGGTTGTTTATTGTAAAAAACTCAAATTTTTGCCAAAATCTCATTCCATATAGATAAAAGGAGTTGTGGACAAGCTTTTTAATTAACAATCAATTTGAAAACGGCGTTAATGATAATAATTGTTTTAAGGACAAAAAGTATATGAAAAACTTTTTTTTAGATTTTATTTTCCAGAACTTTTGTCCTAATGCCCAGATCTAAAATGTCATTTCAACAATTTATATTGGTTCTTATTTTTTTTGTATACAACTTAAAAGTTTTGATAGAGATTAAATGTATTAAACATGATGTAAAACGATTTTATGGAACTTCTTATAATTAATTCTTGTCTCTATTTTTTTGCAATCTTTTTTTATTACAAAAAGAAATGTTCCTTAGATTTAGGTTTTTTTTTACTTGCCGCTTTTTTTTTATCAAGTGTTGGATCTTGTTGGTATTATACTTACTATGTTGCCAGCCATTCATATACAAATCTTACTTTATTAGCATTTATATATCTGTTTGGATTAACTATAGTTTGTTTATTGCCTATTTTAAGGCAAGATATGTCAAATATAAGATATGTTAGAACTTATCAAGTGTCTGAGTTTTTAACTATTTGTTCTTTTATATTCGCAATTGCCAGTGTTATTCCTTTCTTTCAGTTAATTTCGAAAATTTCCTTTGGAAGCGTTGGTCTTTCTTTAGGGAAAATGTACGAATCTAATGAAGATAATGCAAGCTTGTTGTTCTCTGGTGTGGGTAAAATTTCTTTTTCAGTTATCCGACATTTTGGAGATGTTGTTTTAGTTCTTTGGGGCTATCAGCTTACATTGCAGAAGAAAAATGTTTTTTTATTGCTTGGACTGTCTATTTCGTTATTGACATTTCTATTATTTGGGTTTTTATCAGGAAGCCGAGGAGGTATACTTTTTAATATTGTTGGTATTTTCAGTGTCTTTCTTATTTTAAAAAATGTACTTGACAAAAAAATTGTTAGACTCATTACTCGATGGGGACTAATAAGTATAATTGTTATTGCCTTTTTGTTTCTTTTAATTAGCATCTCTAGATTTGATTATGCTGTTTCTGAAAGTGATGATGCTGAAAATTCATTTTTAAGGTGGATTAGTCAATATATCGGGGAAGGAATGATGAGGTTTAATCACACAATTTGGAATTTGAATACATACATGGATGGAGCACAAAATTTTAATTACTTCTTGGATTTATTTGGGTTCATATCTTTTTCAAATTATGAGAGTTTGGTTAATTATTATGGAATGAAATTGCAAACACCTGTGGACGTTTTTTATACTTTCATTGGCGATTTTGTAATTGATTTTGGAATATTAGGAGCTCCTGTTTTTTGCTTTATTTTATATTGGTTATTAAAAAAAACAATGCATTTTAGGAAAGGTGGTATTGAAATTTGGCAATTGATAATACTAATACAATTTTGTCATTTGTTTTTCTTTGGATTTGCAAGTAATGTATATAGAGGCTACTATATTCAAGAAAGCTTAATTTATTCCTGGGTTTTTGCGCTTATTACTTATTTAATTCCTAGATTAAAAAGAGTTTAAATTGATGATGGAGAATAATTTAGCGATAATAATCCCGGCCTATAAGGCTGATTTTTTAGATGATGCATTGCAATCCATAGCTAATCAGACATGCAAGCGTTTTACCCTTTATATTGGTGACGATTGTAGTCCAAATAATTTATATGCTATAGTTTGCAAATATGAAGGTCTTATTGATATTGTATATAAAAAGTTCGCAAAAAACATTGGAGGCTATGATTTGGTTGGTCAATGGGAACGATGTATAGACATGGTTCAGGAAGAGGAATGGTTATGGCTATTCTCAGATGATGATATTATGACAAATAATTGTGTCGAAGAATTTTATAAGTATTTAGATTCAGATAAAGAAGCACAGCTTTTACATTTTAATGTTGATATTATAAATGAAAAAGGAAAATGCGAAAAACAAGGGAATTTATTTCCTTCGAGGCTGTCGTCTCTTGATTTTTTCAGAAGAAGAATGGAGGGAGAAATTTTTAGTTTTGCCGTTGAATATGTTTTTACTCGAAAATTATATTTTCAAAACGGAAAATTTCAAAAATTTGATTTAGCTTGGTGCTCTGATGATGCAACTTGGGTAAAATTTGCCAGAGATTTTGATATTTTGACTATAAATTCATCTGCAAAAGTTTATTGGCGCTATAGTGGTCAAAATATTTCATCTTTAAATGTTGACGAATCTATTTTATTGAGAAAATTGAATTCTAAATTAGAATATTTGAAGTGGGCTATTAATTTTTTCAAGGACAATAGGATCGCTTTGACTTATAATAGAGTTAGTAAGATCAAATGGGTATTATTGGATTTAAAAGAATTTTATTATTTACCCCTCTTAAAACGTCTAAATATTGCCTATAGGTATGGAGCAAAAACAGGATTTTTTGTAGATGGATTGTTAGGTGTTTTATATGTGATCTATATTGAATTTAAAAAGCGAATATGAAAATACTTTATGTTTGTTCTGAATTTTATGCTGGAATGATGCCTTTTGGTGCTACCATAGTGAATACTATGCAAAAAAGCGAGCATGAAATTTTTGGTGTTTTTGTGTGCTCGCCTCAATGCAATTATAGAAATTCGGTAATAGACAACTATAATGCCAATTTCATATTTATAGATACTCCAATGGATAAGATCCGCCGAGGATATTTTAGATTATTCGGTTTTCCGATAATTAAAGCTATAAAGAAAATTTGTAGAGAGAATGAAATTGATGCTATTCATTTGTTGACAGAAGATAGTTCTCTGGCTTATTTTATTAAATCAATGAATTATAAATTAAGAATTTATTATACTGTTCATGATTTAAAGCAACATGAAAGCAAACCTAAAAATTTTATAAAAAAAGCAGTAAATTATTTATTAGTAGAAAGAAGATCAAAATTCTTAATTAAGAATATTGACCATCTTGTTACATGTAGTAAAGATCAATATAAAGAATTAATCAATACCTATAAGCAAAAAAAAGTGTATTACCATAATTTTCCCTCATTGGTAACTACATCTATTATAAATGGAAAGAAGCTTGTACCCGAACTAAAAAATATTAATAATTATATTCTTTTTTTTGGACGAATAGAATTATATAAAGGTATTGATATTTTATATGATGAATATTGTAAGAATAATTTATTGAGTACTAGGTCATTGGTGATAGCCGGTAGCGGAGGTGTTTATTTTAAAAGGGATGAAAATAAAGAAAATAATATCACGTTTATTAACCGTTATATTGACGACGAGGAATTGAACGACTTATTTAATGGTGCTCATAGTGTAATTTATCCTTATATCTCTGCAACACAGTCTGGTGTTTTGTCTTTAGCATATCATTTTAATAAACCTGTCATTGTATCCAATGTACCATTCTTCAGAGAATGCCTAACTGAGGGACAAACAGGTTACTCATTCGATATTAATAATCCTGCAACAATGGGAGAAATGTTTTCTAAGTTAGAAAATTTTGAATATCAGCAATCCGATTATTATAATATTGATAAATTACGCGAGCAATTAGATAAAATCTATAAATATGAATGATTTAAGAAACAAATCAATTGCGTTAATAATTCCAGATTTTGATTTTGGAGGAGAAGAGAAACGTACAGTTTTCTTTGCTAATAATTATTTAAATTATTTTAAAGCTGTTTATCTTTTTGCTCCCGATGGGTTAAGTGTTCAATTATTGGACCCTAAAGTAAATTATATAGTTACTAATGTTCGCAATTACAGAAACCTGTTTTCAGTCTTAAAAAAAATTAAAAAAGAGAAGATAGATTTTCTTCAGGGACACAAAAGAGCAACTATGCCTTATTTATTAGCTTCTGAAAAGATTCTTAATACGGCAAGTATATTTAATTTTGATAATATTTATCTGAAATATAATAACATCTGTAAATTCGTTACACCAAAACATGTAGTTTACCTTTCGGAAATTGTTAAAGATTATTATGCTTCCTATTATAAAAAGAATAGAAACACAACAATCAATATGGGTGGGGATTTTTATGAATGTATCCCTATGGATAAAATTCAAGACCTAAAAAAAGAGCTTGGAATTGAAAATCAGTTTATTTTGTTGAGTTTAGGACGTTTATCAGAGCAAAAGAACCATCAAAATTTAATTCAAGCACTGAGTGAATTAAAAAATGAAAATTTTATTTGTTTAATTGTGGGAGATGGTCCTTTGGAGGGAAAAATAAAATTTCTAATTGAAAAATATAATATAGAAGATAAGGTAGTTCTTTTAGGTCATAGAACGGATGTTCAAAATTTGCTATCTATTTCAGATGTTTTGGTTCAGTCATCTATATTTGAAGGTTTTCCCAATGTGTTTATTGAAGCGACTTCAGTGGGATTGCCAATCATAGCAACCAATGTTGGATCTTCCAGGACTCTAGTTGAAAATAATGGCATTATTGTAATGCCTAATGATTATAAGGGACTTTCTGCTGCAATTCTTAATATGATTAATGAATATTCGTACTACAAAGAGAAATCTGTAACATTAAAAGAGAGTAGTTTTTTTAAACAGTTTCACAAAGTTAATATGTTAGAAAATTACATTTCTTATTACAAATCTTTTAAATAGAATAACGGAGAAATATTTTTTTGAAGTTGTATAACATAATAAATCATGGAATATAAAAGCTGGAACGTAATAATAAAAAAGATTGCTAATTTCGAAATAAAAAAGGGGCTTACAACATTTGTTAATCCCTACTCCATGCTTTTATTGAAAGAAAGAAAAGATATTGCTGAAAAAATAGATTTTTGGCATATTGATGGCATTTCGTTAGTAAATAAACTAAACAGATATTATAAGCTAAAAAATAGTAGATTTAGTTTTGATGATACTTCTCTTGCTCCCATTGTGTTTAATCATTCAAAAGTTAATAATCTTTCAATCGCAATAATAGGAACAGAAGAAGAGTATATCACTAAAGCAGTGCATGCAATTGAAAATAGATATAATGTAAAAATAGGATATTTTCGTAATGGATATTTTAAAGACCAGGAAAGAGAGGATTGTATTGAATTAATTGTAAGAGAAAGATTTGATGTAGTTGTTTGTGGAATGGGGACTCCTAATCAGGAAATGTTTTTAATTGATCTTAAAAATGCTGGTTGGGATGGCTATGGATATACTTGTGGTGGATATTTGCATCAGATTGCAAAAAAGAAAGATTATTACCCGGTTTTTTTTGATAAATTAAACATTCGCTGGATATATAGAATTATTGATCAACCTGAACTCTTTCAAAGATATCTAATTGACTATCCTAATTTTTTTTTAGAATTAAATAAATTCAAAAAAAAATATAAAACAATTAAATCTTTATAATACACAATTTTATTTAACACAGCCGTTAATTCTTTTATGAAAATTTTACAAGAACTCTCAGAATATCGCTTTTCTCGTTATTTCAAAGTTATATTTTTGTTATGGGATGTAGTATTATTGAATACAGCAATCGTTCTTTCGGCATTATTGCGATTTGGAACTTTAGATAAGCTATTTTTAAAGGAAGTACAGACTATTTCTTTGTTAGGTAATCTAATATGGATTGGACTTTTGCTGTACAAAGATTCTTTTAGGATTGTTAGGGTTGAACCTATTGAATCGATATTAAAAAGAACTATTAAGAAGGTAATTATTCATATAGCTATAACAGCCTTTTTTGTTGTTGTTTTAAAGTATAGTGATATTTCTAGATTGCGTTTGACTTATTTTTATTGCATTTTCTTTGGATTGTTGCTGATATCTAGATATTTATCTATGAAACTTCTGAAGTATATCAGGACTAAAGGGTATAATTTTAGAAGTTTTATTATTATTGGTGCAAATGACACAGGTGAACGCATGCGCAGAATTTTAGCTAAGGATTTAACTTTTGGTTACCGTTTTCTAGGTTTTTTTGATGAAAAAGTAGATCCATTTGCCTTTATTTCACATCCTATCCTAGGTGGGTTTGATCAGATTGAAGAATTTATTATAAGTGAAGAGGTCGATGAAATGTATGTAGCACTACACATTGATAATATTGCGGTAATAAATCAATTAGTGAAAATTTGCGAACAGCATATGGTTCGAATCAAATTTATACCAGACTTTCAATTGTATACAAAGTCTAATAAGGTAGAGATGACTTTTTATGAGAACACTCCGGTCTTGATGTTTCGTAGAGAGCCTTTAGAAGCAGCCGTGAATCGTTTTTTAAAGAAAGTCTTTGATATTTGTTTTTCTTTGTTTGTTTTAGTATTTATATTTCCTTGGTTGTTTCCTATAATCATGCTTATTATAAAATTTGAATCCCCAGGGCCTGTCTTTTTTAAACAGGAACGATCTGGTAGAGATAATAGATCTTTTACGTGCTTAAAATTTAGAAGTATGCGTCTAAATGTAGCTGCAGACAGTAAGCAAGCTGTGAAAGGTGATAGTCGAGTTACTAGATTTGGCGCTTTTATGAGAAAAACAAGCATTGATGAACTTCCTCAGTTTTTTAATGTATTTTTTGGGGATATGTCAGTTGTTGGACCACGACCTCATATGGTTAATCATACTAAGCAATACAGCGAGTTAATTAATAATTATTTGGTTCGTCAGTATGCAAAACCTGGTATAACCGGATGGGCGCAGGTTAATGGATTCCGAGGCGAAACCAGACAACTTGTAGATATGGAGAATAGAGTTGAATATGATATTTGGTATATCGAAAATTGGAGTTTGCTTCTCGACATTAAAATAATAATAAAAACTGTATTTAATGTGTTTAAAGGTGAGGAAAATGCCTTTTAAGCTTTTCCTCTGAATTTTTCATATTTTAAAATTATCTCAAACTTGTATTTTATAAGCTTAGTGCTTTTTTTTTAATCCTTATATTTGCCCCGTAAATTGTAGACCTAATGAAATTGAATTCTTCCTTTTTTATGAAAGTAGTTGGTTTTTTATTGCTTTTATTTTTGTGTTTTTCCTGTGGATCTAAAAAAGATGTAGTGTATTATCAAAATATTGATGGAATGACTGCACAACAAAATCCAATTTCTTATGAGATTAAACTTCAGCCAGATGATTTACTGATGATTCTGGTGTCTGCTGATGATCCCGAAGTTGCAATTCCTTTTAATCTTAGAACGTATAGTACAACAAACAATAGTAGGCTTGATATTACTAGAGGACAAGAAACAGTACAATTATATTTAGTTGATCAAAATGGTTATATTGAATTTCCTGTTTTGGGAAAACTAAAAGTTAGCGGATTAACTCGTACAGAGGTTCTTAAATTGTTGCAAGATAAAATTAGTGCCTACATAAAGAATCCAATCATTAACCTCCGAATTATGAATTTTAAAATTTCTTTGCAAGGAGAGGTTAACCTACCAGGTACATATCCAATTGCTTCAGAAAGGGTGACTTTGATTGAGGCCTTGAGTATGGCAAAAGATTTGACAATTTATGGGCGTAGGAATAACATATTGGTGATCAGAGAAATTAATGGTGTGAAATCATACAATAGAGTAGATATTACAAAATCTGATTTTATAAATTCACCATTTTACTATTTGGCCCAAAATGACGTTGTGTATGTCGAGCCAAATAGTACTAGAGTAAATTCTTCTGCTGTTGGTCCAAATACTTCTGTAATTATATCAGCGATTTCTATCTTAGTGTCGCTATCTGTCCTAATCTTTAAATAAAATAGAAATAGAAAATGCAAAAGCAAAATTTTTATAATGATGTAATTGATGATGAAATCGAGGATATTAATTTAAGAGATCAGTTAGATAAATATTTAATTCATTGGCGTTGGTTTTTAGTGAGTGTTGTAATTGGTCTAATTTTAGCGTTTATTTACTTACGTTATACTACGCCAAGTTATGAAGCTACAACTTCTATCTTGGTGAAGGACGAAAAAAAAGGAGGGATGCTTTCAGAATTATCTGCTTTTGCTGACCTAGGTTTAGGTGGAAGCATGATGAAGAATAATGTTGACAATGAAGTAGAAATTTTAAAGTCTAGAACTTTAGTTGAAAGTACAATCAAAAAACTAAATCTTAACGTTGGGCTTTTTGTAGAAGGAAAAGTGGTAGATCGTGACATTTATTTAGAGAGTCCAATCAGCGCTCATTTTATTAATAAAACAGTTTTGTTTGATGAAGCAAAAATTATTTTGAATTGTAAGCTATTAAATGCAAATACTTTTTCGCTCGAGAATGAAGTCGATGATAAAGAGGTGTTTATTTTGTCTCCAAAAAGAGAATTTGTATTTGGAGAAAAAATTGCTACAAAAATAGGTACTTTGATTGTTCTCAAAACTGTATTTTATGGTAAAAATCATACTGGTAGATTCAAATCTATACGCATTGTTATTGATCCATTGGATGAATTAACAGAAAGTTTTAGAGAAAAATTAAAAGTTGAGTCTATTAGTAAAACGAGTAGCGTCGTAAATGTTTCGATTTCAGATCCTGTTGCTAAAAAAGCAGAAGATTTTTTAGATAGTATGATTGAGATCTACAATGAAGATGCCGCAGAAGATAAAAATTTCATTTCAGAAAATACTTCAAAGTTTATTGCCAGTAGATTGGCATTAATTGCCCAAGAATTAGATGGAGTAGAGCAGGATGTAGAAGTATTCAAAAAAACAAATAAACTTACAGATATCGAATCTGAAGCAAAGCTTTTTATTGAAGGTTCAACGGAATATGATAAAAAAGGAGTGGAAACTGAAATTCAATTGAATGTTGTTTCTTCACTTTTGGATTTCATGAAAAAAAGCACAAATTCAGATTTGTTGCCTTCTAACATGATTTCTGATAATAATGATGCAAGTGGTTTGATTTCATCATATAACCAGTTAGTTTTAGATCGTAATAGAATTTTAAAATCGGCTACGGAAGAAAATCCATCTGTTGTGAAGTTGGATCAGCAAATTACTTCATTAAAGTCAAATGTTGCTGCTAGTTTAAGACGTATGCAGGCTAATTTGCAGATTCAAAATCGTGATATCAAAAGTCAGGAAAGTCTTTTGAATAATAAAATTGGTAAAATTCCAGTTCAGGAACGTCAATTTAGAGTAATCGCGAGACAGCAAAAAGTTAAGGAGGAATTATATTTATATTTACTTCAAAAGCGTGAAGAAACTGCAATTTCATTATCAGCAACAGAGCCTAATGCTCGTGTAATTGATGCGGGAAAAGCAGAGAAAAAACCAATCAGCCCAAAGAAAAAAATTATTTATTTGGCAGGAATGCTTTTAGGGTTATTAGTTCCATTTGGTTTTATTTATGGAAATGACCTTCTTGATACAAAAATCAAAAGTAAATTGGATCTTGAAGGAAAAACTCAAATTCCATTTATTGGAGACGTGCCAACTTCAGATGATATTGCTGAATTGATTAAATCAGAAAGTAGAACAAGTTCTGCTGAAGCGATTCGTATTGTAAGGACTAACTTGGAGTTCATGTTGACAAAGGTTCCGGACGGAATCGCAAAAACTATTTTTGTGACTTCTACTTTTCCTTCTGAAGGTAAAACTTTTATATCTGTAAACTTGGCAGCAACTTTTGCTTTGTCTGGAAGAAGAGTTTTGTTAATTGGTTCGGATATTAGAAATCCTAAATTTGGTGAATACATAAATGTGCCAGGTGTAGGTTTGACTAATTATTTGTCTTCAACAGATAAAGATGTACGAGATTATATCATCAAACATGAAGGATACAAGAATTTCTTTATTCTGCCTTCTGGTGTAATTCCGCCAAATCCGGCTGAGTTGTTGATGAGTAATAAAGTGGATCAGCTTTTTGAAGAACTTAAAAAAGAGTACGATTATATTATTGTAGATACCGCTCCGGTTAGTTTGGTTACAGATACGTTATTAATCGCTAAAAATGCTGATACATTTGTATATGTAATGCGTGCTAATGTTTTAGAGAAACGTATGCTGAATATTGCCAATACATTCTATAAAGAAAAGAAATTACCTAATATGTGTATTGTACTTAATGATACCGACTCTACAAAAGGTTATGGCTATGGTTATGGCTATGGTGTTAGAGTAGAGAAAAAACCATGGTACAAAAGAATAATCTCTAAAAAATAAAAAGAGATTTTCATAAAGAAAAACGGCTCAAGTAATTGAGCCGTTTTTCTTTATGCAATATTTTAGATTAGATTAAAACTTGAAGAACTGGTTATTTGCAATAATGTCCTTTAGAGCTTTAATGTTATTATTGTCAATTTTTAGTTTTTGACCGAAAGATGCGATATGATTATTATGGTGGACATCTGTTCCAACAAAATCATACATTCCTTTTTTAAGAAGCTCGTCTGCTACTTTCGTGATTTCAGCACCATAATATCCAACTGTCGCCAATAAATTAAGTTGAAACATACAGCCGGCTTTTTTTAATTTATCATACTCATTAAAATTTTTATGATAAAATAAATAGCGTTCTGGATGCGCGAGAACTGGAATATAGCCTGCAACTTGAAGATCAAAAAGAATCTTGTACAATTGGACAGGTGCATTCATATATGACATTTCAACTAAAACATAATTGTCTTTCAATGTCAAAAGTTTTTCGTTCTGAAAATGACTTTCAAACCAATCATCCATGAAATATTCTGCGGCAGCTTTAAAAGATGTTTTAATATTCTCAGCTTCTAACAAAATTTGAGTTTCTTGCTGTTTGGCAATAATTTCTTCGGGCGAATTATTCCAAATATAGTGGCTAATATGTGGCGTTGCAATAAATTGAACAACACCCATTTCCTGAAAAGACTTGGCAAGTTTGCTAGTGTCTGCTATTGTTTTGGCACCATCATCAATTCCGGGTAATAGATGTGAATGAATATCAACATAATTTCCGGCTAGAAGGTCCTTTAAATACGGTTTTGATTTTAAGAATGATAACATGCTGCAAAAGTAAGTAAACTACTGTATATTTTACATGATAAAAGGTGAACTTTTTAGTACAGATGAATTTTGAATGGTAATCTAATTTTTCTATCTCAACTATTAGTTTATATTTGTTTCTGATAATAATTTAATGATTTATGAGAATTAAAGAGAATTTATATAACCAAAGAATTATTTCTATAGATGCTTTGCGGGGAATTACAATTTTTGTAATGATTTTTGTAAATGAGTTGGCAAGCATAAAAGATGTACCACAATGGATGAAACATATGCCAGCTGATGCCGATGCAATGACTTTTGTAGATGTTGTTTTTCCGGCTTTTTTGTTCATTGTAGGAATGTCTATACCATTTGCTTTTAATGCTAGGTTGATAAAAGGAGATAACCCAAAGACGATTTGGACGCATACTTTGAAAAGAGCGGTGGCTTTGATTGTCATTGGCGTTTTTATGGTAAATGCCGAATATGGCTATGATGCTTCAAAAATGCTCATTTCTCCTGCCTTTTGGGGACTTTTGGCTTACGCAATGCCAATTCCAATTTGGAATAAATATTCTAAAGATTTTCCGGTTTGGCTGAAAAATATACTTCAGTATGGTGGAATACTGGTCTTGATAGCTCTTTATTTTCTTTATATTCAAGAAACAGGCGAAAGAGGAATGACTCCAAAATGGTGGGGAATTCTTGGCTTGATTGGTTGGGCTTATCTTTTTACTGTTGTTTATTATTGGCTAGTTTGCGGTAGATTGTTTGCTATGATCGCTTTTCTAGTTTTATGTGTTATTTGTAATTCAATCAATCTGACAGAAGGATTAGCTTTGCAACACCTGTCTTGGTTTACCTTTATTGCGGGACATTTAACGCATGCTTCCTTAGTAACTGCTGGGGTGATAATTTCCCTTTTATTTTTTGATCGAAAAACACAAATCAAGATTAATTGGCCAGTTATTGGTTTTGCCATTTTGTTTTTTACGGTTGCATGTTTGTTGAGACCTTATTATGGAATTTCAAAAATTAAAGGAACACCATCTTGGACTATGTTTTCAGCAACTATTTGTACGGTTTTGTTTTATTTTCTTTATTGGCTTATGGAAGTTAAAAAACAGACCAAATGGAGCGAATTTTTTATGCCCGCAGCTGCAAATCCGTTGCTGATTTATATTTTGCCAGGCGTTATCTATTATTTCTGTAAAGTTCTTGATTTACATATTATTCCGGAATATTTTCTTGTTGGAGTTCCCGGCATTATTTGGTCGTTAATTTTCTCGACCATTATGTTGTTTGTGATGAAAATTTGCAACAAATATAAAATTCAACTGCATTTGTAAAAAAAAAGTTTCAAGTTTCAGGTTTCAAGTTGGTCGTTATGAAAAACCTGAAACCTGAAACTTGAAACTTGAAACCTGAAACTTGAAACTTGAAACCTGAAACAAATTTCATCGAACTCTTTTAAAAGCAATTGAACCTGTTCGGTTTTTATTGTCTTTAAAAGTGCCTTCAAGTTTGTTTCCGTCTTCAGACAAGACTAAAGTGTGAGTTCCTGCTGTAGCCCAACCTTCAATTGGCAAAGTCACATTGACATTGTATGTAATTGAATTTCCAATCCTTTTTCCTGTACCACTTTCTACAAATTTTTGGCCTTTCCATTCTAAATAATGAGTGAAAATAATTTTTCCGTTTTGTTCCGATATAATAGCAACAGCATTCTGGACTCCGGAATTAATATCTTCCCAAACTCCATTAATATCAATCTTTGAAACAGATTTTTGTTGGCTGTAGCCAAGATTAAAGAAAAGGACAGCAATAAAAAGTAAAAGTTTTGTTTTCATATTTTAATTTTGAATTAGAACGGATTTGATTTCTAAAGAGGCGCCTGGTACCGGATTGTAATTCACAAAATTGAATTTGCAAAGATTGTGTATATTCAAAAGTTTTCCATCAGGAAGACCGTTTTGTCTAAAGTTTGTCCACGGAATTTTTAAAGTAACAAATTTTTTGGGTGACGGACTCAGGTCAACTCTTGGATGTGAGCCACCATGCACACAACCTGTTCCGTTTTCATTTCCTTCTCGAGCTTGGAGTTTTATCAGATGAGAAGATTTATAGGTAATGCTGACAAATTTTGAATCTTCTGGTAAATTTGTAGGTTTTCCGTCGTTTGAATCAGAAGGCGTAATCATTACATTCAATTCAATTTCTCCTTTCGGATTTTCATTTGCAGTAACTTTCACAATGCCATTTTCTAGTCTGACCTTATTTATTGTTTCTTGATTTTCAACTGCAGGCCCGGCAATGTACCAAGTAGAATTTTTGACAAGATCTAAAGCAGATTCTTCTTTTTTTTCTTTTGATGAAAAAGCTAAAAGAAAACAACAAGATATTAGCAACAAAAAAAATAAAGGAATCAGAGCTTGTTTTTGAGCTTTCATAGAAATGAATTATTTCAAGATAAAATCAAAAATATCATTTTTTATGATAAGTAGCTCTTTTCTTGATTTTTATTATTTCTAAAATCAACTTCTGTTCCGAATAAAATTTTAAATTTGTAAGAAGTTGTTTCTGAAAGCCTTATATGATGAAAAATACGAAATGTCTGATTGTCTTGTTTTTCTTTTTTTTAATGCCGTTTTGTTATTCGCAAACTGATTCAATTCCGAATAATAAAAGAGATATTCTTGATGTTTTGTATAAACTTTTTCATAAAAATGATTCTGTTAGAACTGGGTTGGACAAAAAGATTGCTTTCTCGTTATTGCCTGTGCCTGTTAATGCTGATAAAAGTGCAGGATTAGTGGTTTCCTTTTTAACGTCTTTTTATCTGGGAGATGAAAAAACAACCAATATGTCTCAAGTTACATTTTCGCCTTATTTCAGTTTTACGAATCAATATGTCTTTCCTATTCAGTCCTATATTTATACAAGAGATAACCATTGGAATTTTATTGGGGATTACCGTTTTATGATTTATCCGCAAGATACCTATGGTTTGGGCGGAAATAATACAGATGATAAAATGTCGACTCTTGATTACCAACAATGGCGCTTTTATCAATTTGCAACACGAAAGATAGTTGGAAATTTCAGGGCTGGTCTTGGTTTGTTGTACGACAATTACCAGAATATTTCTGAAGAATCTTATATCGACGGCGAAACCGATTATTATAAATATATGAACGGAGATTTTTCTAACGAAACTTCTTTTGGAGTTGCACTTCAAGGACTGTATGATTCTCGTGAAAACAACGTAAATCCCGAACAAGGTTTGTATGTTGAAGCCGATTATAGAATAAATACAAGCGGTGTCGAAGGGAAAAAATGGAATTCAATTTATATTGACGCGAGAAAGTATCATTCTTTTAGCAAAAAAAGACACAAAGTTTTAGCTTATCGAGCTTTTTATTGGTCAACTTTTGGAGGGAAACCTCATTATTTAGATCTTCCAAGTATTGGCTGGGATCGTGAAGGGAAAACGGGAAGAGGTTTTACCCGAAATAGATTTCGAAGCAATGCGCTTTTATATTTTGAAGGAGAATACAGAATGGATATTTCAAGAAATGGATTTTGGGGAGCTGTTTTTTTTACTAATATTTCTTCGGTTTCAAAGTTTGAAACTTATGATTTCTCAAAATGGAATCCCGCTGTAGGTACAGGATTGCGCATTAAATGGAACAAAAAAAACAACAGTAATTTAGTGTTGGATTACGGAATCAGTAAAAACGATTGGTCATTGCGACTAGGTTTGTCTGAAAATTTCTAACTTCCCCCAAAATAAATTTCCTGTTTTTTTATGCAGCTTTCCGTTATTATTTTAAATTACAATGTGCGTTATTTCCTCGAACAGTGCGTTTTGAGTGTTCAAGAAGCTATTTCGGCAATGGATGCTGAAATCATTGTAGTGGATAATAATTCTTCTGATGACTCTTGTTTGATGTTGCAAGAGCGATTTCCAAAGGTAAAACTCATTCAAAACAAAGAAAATTTCGGGTTTCCAAAAGGAAATAATATAGGTGTGCAGGAAGCGCAAGGAAAGTATCTGTGTATTTTAAATCCTGATACAATTGTTGCCGAAGATACTTTTATTAAAACTTTGGCTTTCGCCGAAGCGCAACAGGACTTAGGAATAATTGGATGCAAATTAATTGACGGCAAAGGAAATTTTTTGCCCGAAAGCAAACGCGGAATTCCGACACCTTGGGTTGCTTTTACAAAAGTTTTAGGCTTGTATAAATTCTTCCCGAAATGGAAAATTTTTAATCAATATTATGCCCAACATATAAATGAAAATGAGAACGGAAAAGTTGAAATTCTTGTTGGCGCATTTATGTTTATGACGCGAGAGCTTTATAATGATTTGAATGGTTTTGATGAAAATTGTTTTATGTATGCTGATGATATTGATTTATCGTATAGAGTATTGCAAAAACAAAAGACAAATTATTATTTTGCCGAAACGACAGTTTTGCATTATAAAGGTGAAAGCACTATAAAAGATGAGAAATACATGAAGCGTTTTCAAGAAGCAATGAACTTCTTTTATAACAAGCATTTCAAGAAATCATTGTTTTTCAGTTCATTTATTCAAATCGGAATTTGGTTTTTTTCTTTTGTAAAAATGTTTCAAGGAAAACCGAAGAGAAAACCGAAACCTGAAAAGTATATTTTTTATTCTTCAAATAGTATTTTGTCTGAAAAATTACCCTCAATTCTAAAAAATAAAGTTCAGTTTTTGGATTTCAAAAAAGAAAAAATGGTAAATTCGTCCCACGTTTTTAAGGGTAAAAGAGTTGAGATTATTTTAGATAATCAGTACGTTTCATTCAAAAAATGTATCAAAATCATAGAAACTCTTAAAGATAAGGAGGTTACTTTTAAGATTTTCCCCAAAAAAACAAATTTTATTATTGGAAGCAATTCGCGAAATGACAGAGGGCAAATTGTAAAAATTGAGTAAAAAATTATATTAAATGTAATTTATGTTTAAAATATTCAGTAATTTCGCAATCTGAAAATCAAAATCACCCTTGAGGTTAACAATATGGCAAGATTTGAATTAAAACTTCCTAAAATGGGAGAAAGTGTCGCTGAAGCAACTATTACAAACTGGTTGAAAGAAGTTGGAGACAGAATTGAAGCTGATGAAGCTGTACTGGAAATTGCAACTGACAAAGTTGACAGCGAAGTACCAAGCGAGGTATCAGGAGTTTTAGTTGAACAGTTATTTGGTAAAGATGATTTAGTTCAGGTAGGGCAGACTATTGCGATTATTGAAACAGAAGGTGATGCTCCAGCTGAAGCAAAAGATGAAGAAACTGCAATCCCTGCAGCAGTTGCAGAAATTGAAAAAATAATTGAAGCAGTTCAAGAAACAGTAAGCACTCCGCAGGATTTTGCTTCATCGGATAAATTCTTTTCTCCATTGGTTAAAAATATTGCCAAAGAAGAAGGGGTTTCTATTGCTGAACTTGATAGTATTCAAGGTTCAGGAAAAGATGGACGCGTAACTAAAGAAGATATTTTAAAATACGTTGAAGACCGCAAATCTGGAGTGGTAGCTCTTGTTGCAGCAACGGAACCTGCAAAAGTAGCAGCTGAACCAGTAAAAGTGGCTGAGCCAGTAAAAGCGGTAGAACCTGTTGCTCAAAAAAGTCATCAAGCGGTTCCGGTTTCTGTAAATGGAGGTGATGAAATCATCGAAATGGACAGAATGCGTAAGCTGATCTCAGGATACATGGTGGCTTCTGTGCAGACTTCGGCTCACGTTCAGTCGTTCATTGAGGTCGATGTAACAAACATTGTAAAATGGAGAGATAAAGTTAAAACAGCTTTCGAGAAAAGAGAAGGCGAGAAGTTGACTTTTACGCCTATTATGATGGAAGCGGTTGCGAAAGCTTTGAAAGATTTTCCAGGAATGAATATTTCTGTTGATGGCGAATATATTATCAAAAAGAAAAATATAAATTTAGGAATGGCGGCGGCTTTGCCAAATGGAAATTTAATTGTTCCTGTAATTAAAAATGCAGATCAGTTAAATCTTGTTGGAATGGCAAAAGCAGTTAATGATTTAGGGAACCGTGCAAAAGCTGGAAAATTAAAACCTGACGATACGCAAGGTGGAACTTATACGGTTACAAACGTAGGGACTTTTGGAAGTGTTTTTGGAACGCCAATTATCAATCAGCCGCAAGTTGGAATTCTAGCTCTTGGAGCAATTCGTAAAGTGCCTGCGGTTATTGAAACTCCTGAAGGTGATTTTATCGGAATTCGTCAAAAAATGTTCTTGTCGCACTCTTATGATCATAGAGTTGTAGATGGAGCTTTAGGCGGTAGCTTCGTAAAAAGAGTAGCCGAATATTTAGAGGCTTTTGATGTAGATCGCGATTTTTAGTCGATTCAATAAATAAATTTAGAACCCGGAAAATCAATTCGTTTTCCGGGTTTTTTATTAACAAGAAAATTAGAAATTAAAGTTTTAAGACCATCATATGGGGCTCTTTTTTAAAGTTAAAATCTAATAAATAGCCTTTTTTTAGGCAAAAAAAATGGAAATAGGGGCGGAAAATTCGGCTTTAAAATTTACATTTGTAATCTTATAAAAATTAAAATGGAATTAAAACTTAACAAACCAATTTGCTTTTTTGATCTTGAAACAACAGGAATAGATATCGGTAAAGATCGAATCGTAGAAATTTCAATATTCAAAGTTTTCCCAAACGGAAATAAGGAGAGTAAAACATGGTTGGTGAATCCTACAATTCCAATTCCTCCTCAAACAACGGCTGTGCATGGTATTACTGATGAAAAAGTAGCAAACGAACCTACTTTTGCAGAACTTGCTCCTCATATTTATAATATGATAAAAGATAGTGATTTGGGAGGTTTTAACTCAGATCGTTTTGATATTCCATTGCTTGCTGAAGAGTTGCTTCGTGCGGGAGTAGATTTTGATATGAAAAACAAAGTTTCTGTAGATGTCCAGACTATTTTCCATAAAATGGAAGAACGTACATTGAGTGCCGCCTTGAAGTTTTATTGTGGAAAAACATTGGATAATGCGCACTCAGCAGAAGCAGATACAATGGCGACTTACGAAATTTTAAAAGCGCAGTTGGACCGTTATCCTGAATTGGAAAACGATATGAAAGCATTGTCGGAGTTTACAACACGCAAAAAAATCGCTGATTTTGCAGGAATGATTGCTTTTGATAAAGATGACGAGGAGATTTTTACTTTTGGAAAACACAAAGGAGCCAAAGTTGAGAAAATTCTTGAAACTGAACCAGGATATTTCAGCTGGATTCAAAACGCAGATTTTCCTTTGTATACCAAGAAAGTTTTGACAGGAATTAAATTAAGAAAATTAAATACGAAATAAGTTTCTAAGTTGCTAAGATTCTAAGATGCTAAATTCTTAGGGTCTTAGTGTCTTAGAATCTTAGCAACTTAAGAGAAATGAAGATTATTTGTATCGGTAGAAATTATACCAATCATATTGAGGAATTAAAAAACGAACGCCCTGATGAACCGGTTATTTTTATGAAGCCTGATTCGGCGGTTTTGTTGAAGCAACATCCTTTTGTAATTCCAGAATTTTCTGAGGAGATTCATCACGAAATTGAGATAATTGTTAAAATAAATAAAGTAGGAAAGTATATCGAGCCTAAATTTGCCAATAAGTATTATGACGAAATTAGTGTAGGTATCGATTTTACTGCCAGAGATTTACAAGATAAACTAAAAGCTAAAGGATTGCCTTGGGAGAAAGCAAAAGCATTTGATGGTTCTGCTGTAATTGGAGATTTTTTGCCAAAAAGTGATTTCGTTTCTATGGAAAATCTTACTTTTGAACTGAAAAACAATTCTAATACAGTTCAGAAAGGCAATACAAGTTTGATGCTTTGGAAAATTGATGAGCTTATTGCGTATGTTTCGCAATTTTTTACATTAAAAATTGGAGACATAATTTTTACAGGAACGCCTGCGGGTGTTGCGCCTGTAAAACCAAATGATGTTTTAGAAGGCTTTTTGGAAGATAAAAAATTATTCAGAATACAAGTAAAATAATGGCTTTAAAGTACAACCTTTCGAAAGTATATACGCTTTCAGACAATGATCCGGAATTCGTAAACGAAATTCTTAAATTATTTGTTACTGAAGTTCCTGAAGATTTAAAGCAAATCAAGGAAGGAATCAAGAAAAAGGATCATAAATATGCTTATTCGTATGCGCACAAAATAAAGCCTACGCTGGATTTAATGGGCTTGAATGTCGCTTTTGAAGAAATTCTTCAGGTTGAAGCATGGACAAAGGCTGAAGGCAAGAAAAAAGATATTATTGAGACTTTTAAAAGTATCAGAGTACAAGTAAAAGAAGCGATAAAAGAAATCAAAAAAGACTTTGATCTTTAAAATTTAAACCTGGCTTATTCCTAAATCTACTTAAATATATTAGGAATAAGTCATTTTTCTTATTTTTTAAATTTTGTGAAAGTGGCTTTTAGTTAGCAAAAGCCCTTTAATACCTCTTCAAAAAAACAAAATTTAATATTCTATAAATTTTAGGCTTACTTATGTAAGAAATAATAAAGTATTTTGGTGTTATGAAAGCAACTATTATAACTATTGGGGATGAAATATTAATAGGTCAGATTATTGATACGAATTCAGGTTTTATTGCAAAAGCATTAGACCGAATTGGGGTTGAGGTTGCAGAAATGATCTCCATAAGTGACGATAAAAAGCAGATTTTGGATACGTTTGCTCAGCTTCAAAATAAAGTTGATATTGTTATTGTAACTGGAGGTTTAGGCCCTACAAAAGATGATGTCACTAAAAAAACATTCTGTGAATATTTTGATGATGAGCTTGTTGTAAATCCTGAAGTTCTGGCGCATGTAACGCAGTTAATTGAAGGTTTTTATAAAAGACCGATTTCGCAATTAAATAAAGATCAAGCTTTAGTTCCTTCGAAATGTACGGTTTTGCATAACCAAGTAGGGACCGCGCCAGGAATGTGGATGAAGAAAGAAAATACGGTTTTTGTTTCGCTTCCAGGAGTTCCGTATGAGATGAAATATTTGGTTGAAGAAGAAATAATTCCAAAAATAGTTCGCGAATACAAACGTCCATACATTATTCATAAAACCATTTTAACTTATGGACAAGGTGAAAGTTTGGTTGCAGAGCGTATTGAGAATTGGGAAAATAATTTGCCGGAATTTATCAAATTGGCTTATTTGCCAAATCCAGGAAGAGTTCGTTTGCGTATGACTGCCCGAGGAACTGATAAAGAAGAATTAGAAAAAGCGATTGAGGAAAATGTTCGATCTTTGGATGCTATAATTCATGATATAATAGTGGGCTATGAAGAAAACGAAACTATCGAAACCGTAATTGCAAAGTTTCTGACAAAGCAAAACAAAACAATTTCGACTGCGGAAAGTTGTACAGGAGGGAGAATTGCTTCGCTTTTATCTTCCGTGCAAGGGGCATCTAAATATTTTAAAGGAAGTGTAGTTTCGTATGCAACAGAAGCGAAAGTCAATATTCTTGGGGTTTCGCAGGATTTGATTGATGAATATTCGGTGGTAAGTGCTCAAGTTGCGTCGGCTATGGCTTTGAGTGTGAAAGAGATGCTTGAAACAGACTATGCGATTGCAACGACAGGTAACGCCGGACCATCAAAAGGAGACTCAGATGCTGAAATCGGCACTGTTTTTATAGCTTTGGCAACGCCAAATGAAGTAATTGTAGAAGAATTTAACTTCGGACAACCGCGTGAAAAAGTGATAGATAGAGCGACTATTAAGAGTTTGGAAATATTACAGAAAGAAATTTTAAAAATTGTGCAATAATTTTTTGCTACAATGGTTTATTTTTCTTTTCTTTGCACCCTGATTTTGAATAACGATAAAAGATAAGTATAATGTCAAGAGTTTGTGACCTTACAGGTAAAAGAGCGATGGTAGGAAATAACGTTTCTCACGCTATGAACAAAACTAAGAGAAAGTTTTCTGTAAACTTAGTTAAAAAGCGTTTTTATCTTCCAGAAGAAGATAGATGGATTACTCTTAGAGTAGCAGCATCTACGATAAAAACAATTAATAAAAATGGAATCACTGCAGTTTTGAAAAAAGCGCAGTCAGAAGGATTTATCAAATAATCTTTTCCTAAATAAATATATAGCAAGATGGCAAAGAAAGGTAATAGAATCCAAGTAATTTTAGAATGTACTGAGCACAAGACTTCTGGTGTTCCAGGAACTTCTAGATATATTACAACTAAGAACAAAAAAAATACTCCAGACAGATTAGAGATTAAAAAATTTAATCCAATCTTGAAAAGAGTAACTGTTCACAAAGAAATTAAGTAATAATTAGAGATTTTTATAAATCTCAAATGGTTTGGCCATTCGAGTTTTATGAAAAGTTCAATAACATTTGAATCATGGCAAAGAAAACCGTAGCATCGTTACAAACATCTTCTAAGAGATTATCAAAAGCCATCAAAATGGTGAAATCTCCTAAAACTGGTGCATATACATTCGTAGAATCTATTATGGCCCCTGAAGAAGTTGATGAATTCTTGAAAAAGAAATAATTACAATTACATTATATAGAAAAGCTACTTTCTTTCAGGAAGTAGCTTTTTTATTACCTATATTTGTCTAAAAATTTAAAGAATCGCAACAATTGCTCTTTTTTTGAAAAACAATTACGCTTTCTTTAATAAATTGGATTTCTTGCTTGAAAATCTAGAAATCTAGTAAAACTAAATAAACTACAAAAAATGAGTTTTTTTAAAAAATTATTCTCTACCGAAAAAAAAGAGACTTTAGACAAAGGTCTTGAAAAAACAAAAACTACTTTTTTCTCGAAGTTAAGCAAAGCCGTTGCTGGAAAATCTAAAGTTGATGACGATGTTTTAGATAATCTGGAAGAAGTTCTTGTAGCATCAGACGTTGGTGTAAATACGACTTTGAAAATCATAGAACGAATTGAAAAACGTGTTGCTGAAGATAAATATCTTGGAACTGACGAATTAAACCAGATTCTTCGTGACGAAATTGGTGCTTTATTGTCTGAAACGAATACAGGCGAAGCAACAGAATTTGAAGTTCCTGCAACTAAAAAGCCTTATGTTTTAATGGTTGTTGGGGTAAATGGAGTTGGGAAAACTACAACAATTGGAAAATTAGCTTATCAATTTAAAAAAGCTGGACATAAAGTAGTTTTAGGTGCTGCCGATACTTTTCGTGCTGCAGCAATTGATCAATTGCAAGTATGGGCAGATAGAGTACAGGTGCCTATTGTAAGACAGCAAATGGGTAGTGATCCAGCTTCTGTAGCTTTTGATACTTTGCAATCTGCAGTTGCTCAAGATGCCGATGTTGTGATTATTGATACTGCAGGCCGTTTGCATAATAAAATCAACTTGATGAACGAGCTTACAAAAGTAAAAAGAGTAATGCAAAAAGTCGTTGCCGATGCTCCTCATGATGTGCTTTTGGTTTTAGATGGTTCAACTGGGCAAAATGCCTTTGAACAAGCAAAACAATTTACTGCTGCGACAGAGGTAACATCATTAGCAGTTACTAAGTTAGACGGAACAGCAAAAGGTGGTGTTGTAATTGGTATTTCTGATCAGTTTAAAATTCCGGTAAAATATATTGGTGTTGGTGAAGGAATTGAAGATTTACAGGTCTTTAATAAATATGAATTCGTTGACAGTTTCTTTAAATAATATATAATGAAAAACATATCAGCTCTAACTTTTTATTTTGCTAGCGTAATAGCTTTTGTTCTGGCAAATGTCTTGAAGGATAAGAATCTCTCAGTGTATTATGCTTTGCTGGTTCTGGGAATTGTCTTGTTCTTTTTAGGAGTTTTTAAAAGAATAAAAACTAACCGCTAGTTTTTCGATCTTAAAATATTTGAGCTTTTAAATAAAAGTGTTTTTAATGACTTTTATTTAAAAGCTCTTTTTTTATTGATATAATGCATTGATTTTTTCCCAAAGCGTTTTATCGAAATCAGATAAGGCTAGGTTTACGTTATCTGCGGCATCTCCCATTCTTATTACTACCATTTTCTTGCTTGGAATTACGTAAATTTTCTGATCATTTTTTCCTAAAGCCATGAACATGTCGCTTGGACCGGTTGGAATTACGCTTCCTTGAAAGGTAAGTTGTGATTGTGGTAAATGATAAGAAGTTTTTCCGTTGAGCCACCATAAATAACCATATCCTAAATTAATGTTTTGTGAAGTTGTTGTTGCTTCATTAAAATAAGCTTCGTTCAAAATAGTATTGTTTTTCCATTTTCCTTTATTGAGCATTAACAATCCAAAGCGTGCCATGCTTCTTGTGGTGCTTGTATAGACGCTGTTGACATCGATTTGAACCCAATTACCGTTCATTCCGATTTTATCTCTTAATTTAGTGTTGAAATAGGTTTCCCATTTTTGCCCGCTTGCTTTTTCGACAACGTCTTGTAGCTTTACGTATACATTATGATATGCCCATCGAGAACCGGCATCGGCTTTGTATTTTAAATTGGCAGGTTCAACATCGTCTGTGCTGTCGTCTAATCCCGATGTCATCGTTAATAAATGTTTGCAGGTAATTAGGTTTTCCTGTGCTAATGTTTCGCTTGTCCAGCCAGTGCCCAGATATTTTGAAACTTTATCATTTATATTTAATAAATTTTCTTGCTGTGCAATTCCGGTAACGGTTGAAGTTAATGTTTTCCCAGCGCTGGCCCAATACCATGGTGTTGTTGCTGAATGTCCGTTGAAGTAATTCTCTAACACGATTCGGCCGTTAACTAGGATTATGAACGATTTGGAGTTTTTGAGCTGCAAATAATCTAAAAGAGGCTGAACGGCATTTTGATTCCATTTTAGATCTGCTATTGATTTTGTTTCCCAAGTGTTTCCTGTTAATGGCGGAAAATACATACTTTCTGAAGGAGTTGTTTCTGGTTCAGTAGAATCTTTGCTACAACTCACAAACAATAAGATTGTCAGGATAGTACAAATAGTTTTGGTCATGGTTTTTTGGTTTTAGTTTTGGGGTTTGACCAAAAATATGTAAAATAGTTTAATGGGTTTTGCAAATTTTTATTTCTTTTGAAATTTATAAGTTTAACTTTGTAGTTCACTAAATTTTCTTTTGAAAACGGGTGCCCTAGCCCTGATGGGAGCGGCATCTCCCGATTTAGAAAAACAAGGCTTTTTTAGCCGTAGTTTTTGTTTATCGGGAATACAGCGGACAGCAGGAAGCAGCTCCTAATTAATATTACAAATTATTATGAAAAACATTTTTATGATTTTGGTTTTATCACTTTTGTTTGTGGGGTGCAAACAGGAGATTAAACCGGCAGATATTGCAAAACTTAATGGCTACTGGGAAATTGAAAAAGTTGTTTTTGATAAAGGTGAGGAGAAGGCTTATGGAATGAATGAAAACTTTGATTTTTTTAAAATTAAGGGAACAAAAGGAACGAGGACGAAAGTGATGGCGCAATTGGATGGGACTTTTTTGACTACGAATACTTTTGAGAATTTTTCGGTTAGATTTACAGACAAAGGAACTTTTTTGGATTATAAAACGAATTATGCGAAGTGGAGCGAAGAATTGATTTCAATTTCGGATAAAGAGTTTGTGGTGAAAAATGACCAAAATAAAGAGTATCATTATAAAAAAGCAGGACCAGTTAATATTTTAAACGATGGCAAAGAGACTAAATAACGAAAGTACGATTGGTGCTGTTTTGAAGCAGATTATTCAAACAAACAAACTTCAGTCCGGAATGGATGAAATTGATGTTCGTGATGCTTGGAAACAACTAATGGGAAGTGGTGTGAATACATACACAAGAAATGTTGTTTTGAAGGGAAGCACGCTTTATGTTGAATTAGGTTCGGCAGTTTTGCGTGAAGAGCTTAGCCATGGAAAGTCGAAAATCGTTAAAATGATTAATGAGGAACTTGGGCGCGACGTCGTGAAAGATGTTGTTTTGAGATAGATTTTTTTTGATTAAAGGCAGTTTAATTATGATGATGGTAAAATCGAAATTTAAAATCTTCCCAATTGTTCTAATTTCATATTTAAGTGCTTTGCCACTTTTGCTAATAATTGTATGCCTTGTTTCGCCAAAGCTAAATGTGATTTTAGCTGCTTCGGTTGTATTGTCTATTGTGGTTGTTTTCTGGATGACAATTTTGAAAAGTAAATCACACAGTGTAGAAATGAGTGAAGATGATATTTCTGTGAAGCGCTACTTTGGATTGGGTGAATTGGTTGTTTATAAATATAGTAAGTTAGATGGTTTTGTAACTGTAATGGAATCTGCAAAGGGCAGTGTTTATGAAACTATTTTTATTCTGGAAAATGGAAAGCGAATAAGCTGTATTTCTAGTTTTTATCATAAAAATTTTGAGAACCTAAAGTTGAGATTAAAAGAGAATTTAGTTGATTTAGGAGAGTAAAGCAATTTTAAATAAGAGAAGTTTAGAATTGTTTTGAGTAAGATCAATAAAAAAAATGCTGTTTGGTTTACAAACAGCATTTTTTTATGAATGGCAATCACTGAAAACTGTGACTGCGACTGAAAACTATTTTATTAAAATTGCTCTCTTCCTGCAAAGTGGAATGCACTTTCGATAGCAGCGTTTTCGTCGCTGTCAGATCCGTGAACTGCATTTTCTCCAATTGAAGTAGCGTATGCTTTACGAATAGTTCCTTCAGCAGCTTCAGCTGGGTTTGTAGCACCAATTAAAGTTCTGAAATCTTCTACTGCGTTGTCTTTTTCTAAAATTGCAGCAACAATTGGTCCGCGTGACATAAATTCAACTAATTCTCCGTAGAAAGGTCTTTCTGCGTGAACTGCATAAAATGCTTGAGCATCAGCTACAGTTAATTGAGTTAATTTTAATGAAACGATTTTGAAACCTCCGTTAGTAATCATTGCTAAGATATTCCCGATGTGTCCGTTTGCAACAGCATCTGGTTTAATCATTGTAAAAGTTCTATTTGTTGCCATTTTATTGTGCTTTTTAAATTTTGTGCAAAAGTAGACTTTTTTTATGAATTGATTTTAATAAATTCATAATTTAAACATCTTAGAATGCTGTTTTGAACAAGAAAAGCTTTTTTTTGAACGATATAAGTTATATGAGTTCATTTAAATTGTAGAGATGCACAGCTGTGCATCTAACGCACAGTTGATCTTGGAATAGAAAAAGACGCACCGCAGTGCGTCTCTACATATATTTTAGAATGTTTTTTAGACTTTGAAAATTAATTTGTTTCTGTAGAAGATCCACAAAATAAATGTCCAAATGCAGACATAAACCAATGCGCCTGCCAATGAAGCATTCATAGGATTGGTGAAAAATGGTGCAATCCAGAAACTATACAAGTAATTCAATAAATTTATTTTTTCGGAAGTTTTATGTGGATTTTGAAATTCAATCATTACCAATGCCTGCGGAATAATTTGCGAGCTAAAAAACACAATCATTGGGTTGACTCCCCAAATCAAAAACAGTTTGAATCCTTTTTTGTAATCTGCAATATCTATTATTAAATACAATATTGTCAAGAATACAGTTGCTAATCCGGTTGTATATAAAACATAACTGCTGGTCCAGATTGATTTGTTAATTGGAAAAATGGTGTCCCAAAGCAACCCGAAAAAAATAAGTATTGTTCCTATAATACCCATTTTTTGAGCTTTCTGAATTTTGGTAATATCAAGCAGTAAAAGTTTTCCAATTAATAAACCGATGATTCCGTTTACGATTGATGGAATTGTGCTTAAAACTCCTTCTGGATCCCAAGTTAGGGTTTCACGATACATGTGTCCTTTTAATAAAACGCTATCGAGCCAAGCTGATAAATTTGTCCCTTTTTCAAGATTTGCCTCTCCAATGCCGGGAACGGGAATTAAAGTCATAAAAGCCCAATACCCAAATAATAAGACAATTCCAGTTAAGATTTGCATTTTTTGAGAAGTTTTTAAATACAATAAAGAAACTACAAAATAAACAATAGCAATCCTTTGCAATACTCCCGGAAGCCTTACATCTTGGTAAGCTTCTATGCCACTGTAAGCCAGAAATAAGTATATGAATAGAATCGAAAAAGCTAAAATGTTTTTAATTTTTGAACTGAAATTCCCCATTAAAGCATAACCGACAGCAATAGTTATTCCCAAGCGCCCAATCAAAAGTGGGACACCTTCAAGTCCAAACAGCTGAATTTTTCCGAAGAAGTTGAAGAAAATCCCTAAACAAAGCATTCGTAAGGAACGAATCAGGATTTTGTTGAATGTAGTGCCGTCATAAAATTTATCCGGCATTGCAAGCGGAACTGCAACTCCCATTATAAAAACAAAAAATGGAAAAACTAAATCGGTTGGGGTACAGCCATTCCATTCGGCGTGGAGTAGTGGCGGATAAACATGGCCCCAGTCTCCAGGATTGTTGACGATTGTCATTAATAAAATTGTGAGTCCGCGAAAGACATCTAGCGAAATTAAGCGTTCTTTTACCATTTGTTTTGGGTAAATAGGTTAGTTAATAATTTAAAAAATCGCTATTTGGTTTGGAGAATAATAGTTTTGAGAAGAGAGGTGGTTATTTGGTTTCTCAGAACAATTACTTTATTTTTTAGCCACGAATTGCACAAATTGACGCTAATTTCTTTTTGCAAAAAAAAAATAAAAAATAATTCGTGGGAATTAGTGCAATTCGTGGCTATTTTTTTAAATGGTTATGATGTTAAAATTCATTTCTAATGGTTTCAGTTTTTGGATTAAAAGCGGGATTAACTGATCGCCTTTTTCCATATAAAATTCAGAAAAATTGCTTTGACGTTCTTGTAAGCTGTTATTTGGAAACAATTCGCATTGCAAATCGATTACACGTTGCAATTGATCGTTTAGGTTTCTTTTTTGAGCTTTTAATAATCGTTTTTCTAAGTTTTCTAAGCCTTTTGTCTGTTTTGCTTCCTGTGCTTTTACAGCTCCAGAAAATGATTTGTCAGTCTGATTGGCTAAGTTGTAAAGATATTCAAATTGTGTTTTCAGTGCTTCTTTTTGAGGTGTTAAATCAATTGGAAAAGCAGAAATTTTATGCGTAATAGCATTTACTAAATTCTCTTGTTTTGTAAATAAATCTTTCCAGCTTAAATTTAAATTATCGGCTTTTTTGGCTTGTTTTTCAGTTGTCAAAAGCACCGAATTACGTACTAAAAGGATTGGGAAAGTAATGTTTGCCGCATCGAAAAAAGATTTCAATTCTAGCCAATATGCAATTTCTCCGCCTCCGCCAATGTAGCATAAATTTGGGAGGATGATTTCCTGGTACAGCGGACGCATGATTACATTTGGGCTGAATTTCTCTGGATTGCTTTCTAGCAAATTGAATATTTCATCTTTTGTAAAAGCAATTTTAGTATTGTTTACATGGTATTTGTCGTTCTCAAAAATGATTCTTTCACGCAAATCATCTTCAATATAAAATAAATTGATTTCGCGTGGATTTACCTGAACGGTGTAATCTTTTAGTGATTCAATTGTTTTTTGGACTGCTTTGTATGAAGTGTTCTTTTCTAGTTCTTCTTTAGCAAACGGAATAAAAGCTTGCTTCAAAGCGGCATCGTCGGCATCAATAATAACTAATCCATAATTTGAAAATAAGCTGTCAGCCAAAAAGCGTGTTGCGTTAGCCAAATTATCATGCTTCAAATAAGCGTCTTCAAAAAGCTTTTTTAGCGTATTTGCATTTGTGCTCGATCCTAATTCTAAGGAATATATTTCTAAAAATTCAGCTAAACCTTCAGTTGAAAGTCGGCCCACAGGACCAGTACTTTCTTTGTTCCATCTGAATTTTTTTCCTTTAAAATTAAAATAATTGATTTCTTCAAAATCATGATCTTCGGTCGCCATCCAATAAATCGGAACAAAGTTATTTGATGGATATTTCGATTTTAATTCTTTAGTCAAATTAATTGTCGAAATGATTTTGTACAAGAAATATAAAGGCCCACTAAATAAATTCAACTGATGCCCAGTTGTAATTGTAAAAGTATTTTCAAGTGCTAAAAGCTCAATATTTTGTTTTGTTGAATCTGAAATCTCAATATTTTGATATTGTTTTTGTAAGGTTTCAACCAATGGGATTCGGTTCTTACTATCAAAATTGGATTGTTTTTCTTGGATTTGTTTTTCGAAATTTTCCAAAGTTGGAAAATTGTTATATAAAGATTGCAGTGCTGGTTTTTGATCTAAATAATCTTGTATCAAGGCAGAGAAATATCCTGAGGTTTGATAGCTGATACAGTCGGTAGGCATAATTTTAGATTTATTTTTGATAGCTGTAAATTTAATGAAAATATACAGTTAAAAATGTTTTTAACGATAGCTTATGATTTGATTTTTTGTTAATGATTATTAAAGGTCATAAAATCAAGTTTTTAATTTTAGCCGAAATAAAAATCTGTAAAATGTAAAACACATGAAATTTGTTAAAAAGCAATTGTTGTTTTAAAACTATTTCTGTTAAATATGAATTATTAATAATGAAACTATATTTTTGTAATCAAAAAAAAGTTATATCTATTTTACATGAAAAATAACCCAAATCAAAAGAACTCATTAAAACACGTTCTTTTTGGAAGCCTCATAGGCACCACAATTGAATTTTTTGATTTCTATATTTATGCCAATGCTGCAGTATTGGTTTTTCCTCAATTATTTTTTCCAAGTGCCGATTCAACTATGGCAACCCTAGAATCATTAGCTACTTTTTCGATTGCTTTTTTATCGCGTCCGTTGGGTTCAGCTTTTTTTGGACATTATGGAGATAAAATTGGCCGTAAATTTACCTTGGTTGCAGCTTTACTGACGATGGGAATTTCGACCGTTGCAATTGGATTTTTACCGAGTTATGCTAGTATTGGGGTTGTAGCGCCTTTATTATTAATGCTTTGCCGATTTGGCCAAGGAGTTGGTTTAGGTGGAGAATGGGGCGGAGCTGTTTTGCTTGCGATTGAAAATGCGCCACCACATAAACGAGCTTGGTACGGAATGTTTCCGCAATTAGGCGCGCCAATTGGTTTGTTGCTTTCTGGTGGAACCTTTTTATTGCTGACAGATTCTATGAGTAATGAGGATTTTATGAATTATGGTTGGAGAATTCCGTTTATTGCCAGCGCGCTTTTAGTGGTTGTAGGTTTTTATATCCGAACAAAAATTACGGAAACACCTTCTTTTGAAACTGCTAAGAAAGAACAAGAAGAGGTTAAAGTGCCTTTTTTTGAGTTGGTTAAATCATATAAAAACCAATTGGTTTTCGGTACTTTCGCAGCAATTACTACTTTTTTGGTTTTTTATTTAATGACCGTTTTTACGCTAAGTTGGGCAACATCAGATTTGGGAATCGTTAAAAGAGATGGATTATTGATACAATTATTCTCAGTATTGTTTTTTGCGCTTTTTATTCCGGTTTCGGCTGTAGTGGCTGATAAAATTGGGCGCCGTAAAATGCTTATTTTGGCTACAGCGGCAATTGCAGTTTTTGGATCTTTCTTTTCGTTCTTTTTAAGTACAGGAAATATTACGTTAGTGACCACATTTGCTTGTATCGGAATGGCTTTAATGGGATTTACTTATGGCCCGTTAGGAACCTTTTTGTCCGAGTTGTTTCCAACGAATGTTCGTTATTCTGGTGCTTCTTTGACTTTTAATTTGGCAGGAATTCTAGGCGCGGCTTTTGCGCCAATGATTGCTATTTGGCTGGCTAAAACTTACAGCGTAAGTTATGTTGGCATATATTTAATGATTGCCGCTTTTATTTCATTGATTTCTTTATTAGTGATTAGTAAGGACGAGCATAAGTTTTAGTTTAATTTTCAATTATATAAAAAAGCGGCAATAAGAAAATTGCTGCTTTTTTTTTGCTAATTAAAAAAGTATTTAGATATTTGTCTAAATATATAAATAATGAACGAGATTTTTAAAGCATTAAATGATGCAACCCGAAGAGAAATTCTGGAACTGTTGAAAGAGAAAGATTTGACAGCGGGAGAAATTGCCGATGCTTTTAATATTTCGAAACCTAGTATTTCTCATCATTTAGATATTTTAAAACGAGCCGATTTAATTACATCAGAGAAAAACGGGCAATTCATTATTTATTCCATCAATACCACCATAATGGAAGATGTTTTGCAGTGGATACTAACCTTTAAGAAATAATAAAAATGAATTTAGAATTTAAAAAAGAGCTTCCAATTATTGGAATTGTTCTTATTCCGTTTGCGTATTTGGCATTTATTTGGAACAGTCTTCCGGAAAAAGTACCAATTCACTGGAATATGAATGGCGAAATTGATAATTGGGGAAGCAAGTTTGCTTTAGTGTTTTTGGTTTTTATGTTGCCAGTTTTAATGTACATTATACTATCAGTGGCGCCAAAAATTGATCCTAAAAAAAGGATTTCTTTAATGGGGAAAAAGTTTTATCAATTAAAGTTTTTTTTAGTACTGTTGATGTCTTTACTTTCTTTATTTCTTCTTTATGTTGCAAAAAATCAATCTACTTCTAGTCTAAATTTTATGCACATATTAGTCGGACTTTTAATAATGGTTTTAGGAAATTATTTTAAAGTTATTCAGCCTAACTATTTTATCGGGATCAGAACACCTTGGACTCTGGAAAACAAGGAAGTTTGGAAAGCTACTCATACGTTTGCTGGTAAGCTTTGGTTTTTTGGAGGTTTGGTTATTGTTCTTGGAGGCATCCTGTTTTCGGGATTTATTTTCGCGAAAGCGTTTGTTGGTATCGGAATTACTTTGGCTTTAGTGCCAGTTGTGTATTCTTTTTTCAAATTCAAGCAATTGGAGAAAAAAGAAGGAAATCATAATTCTTAATTATTTAAAGTATCTAAAAAATGATAAAAACAATACTTATTATAATTACAGCTTTAATTTCATTTATAATGAATGGGCAAGAAATAGAAGGACAATGGAATGGACTTTTGAAAGTGCCCGGAACGCAATTAAGAGTTGTGTTTCATGTCAATAAAACTGAAACCGGATACAGTGCAACAATGGACAGTCCGGATCAGAAAGCTCTGGGAATTCCGATGGAAAAAGCGAGTTTTGAAAATTCAGTTTTAAAATTAGAAATGCCAAAAGCATTGATTTCTTATGAGGGGATTTTGAATAAGGACAATACAATTTTTGGGAAATTTACGCAAGGCGGACAATCTTTAGAGTTGAATTTGTCTAAAGAATTGCTTCAGAAACAAGTTTACGGGAGACCACAAGAACCTCAAAAACCGTATTCATATTATACTGAAGATGTAAAATTCGAAAATAAAACAGATAAAGTAGTTTTGGCTGGAACGCTGTCTCTTCCAAAAAAAGAGGGTAATTTTCCGGCTGTGATTTTGATTTCAGGAAGTGGTGGACAAAATAGAGATGGAGAAACTCTAGGACATAAACCATATCTTGTTTTGGCCGATTTTTTGACCAAAAATGGTTTTGCGGTATTGCGTTTTGATGATCGTGGTGTTGCACAATCGACAGGAGATATTTTAAAAGCCACAACTGCTGATTTTGCGCGAGATGTTCAGGCCGGAGTTGATTATTTGCAAACCAGAAAAGAGATTAATAAAAAGAAAATTGGATTAATTGGTCATAGTGAGGGGGGAATAATTGCTCCAATTGTTGCTAGAAATTCATCTGCAATTGATTTTATTGTTTTGCTGGCAGGACCAGGAATTCGAGGTGAGAAATTATTGCTTTTGCAAAAAGAAGCGGTTGAAAGAGTAAGTGGCGTTCCAGAAAGTGAAATTCAAAAAGCACAAGAAATTTTTAGAGGTGCTTATGATATTATTATTGCCTCTTCCGTAAATGATGAAAATTTGAAAAAAAATATCACGGCTTATTTTACGTCAAAATATAATGAGGATTTTGCAAAAACATTAACGCGACAAATTACAAATAATTGGATGTATTATTTTTTAAAAATGGATCCAGCGGTAAATTTAGCAAAAGTAAAATGTCCAGTTTTAGCACTTAATGGCAGTAAAGATTTGCAGGTTCCTTCAGCTCTTGACTTAGCAGCTATTAAAAATACGTTGTTAAAAGCAGGAAACAAAAATGTAACAGTAAAAGAACTTCCTGATTTAAATCATATGTTTCAGGAATGTAAAACAGGTTCTCCCGAAGAATATGAAAAAATAGAGCAGACTTTTTCACCATTGGCTTTAGAAGAGATTTCAAGCTGGATGGTGTTGCAGACGAAATAGATACATTTTGAATTTATGGATTGAAGTTCGCATTGATTTAGATTTTTGTTTAAATCAATGCGAACTTTGTAATTAAATTTACCTTTTCAAGCTGAAATGGCCTCTAAATTCTTTTCCATTTGCTCGCGTAACGATAAACCAATAATCTGAAGCAGGTTGTTGTTGGCCTAGATAATTTCCATCCCAAGCTGCGCCGTTGCTTAATTCTTTGATGAATTTCCCGTATCGGTCAAATATTCTAATTGCGGTATTTGGAGCCAAATAGGCAAAGTCAATTGCCCAATGGTCATTGTAGCCGTCGCCATTTGGTGTGAAGAATTTAGGAAAAGGAAGCTCGTCTACAAAATTGATGCAATTGCTTGTTGTTGCGTCAAGGATTGAGATTGTTACTGGAATTCTGTTGCTTTCACATCCATTAATAGTTTCTGAAGCATAATATGTGGCTCCATTTTCAAGCAAAGTTGATTCAGATAAACTGATATTTGAAACGAGGCTTTCAAACCATTTTATATTCTCTCCAGTAGCGTCAATATCACTAATTTTAGCCTTTTGCTGTATGCAGAATACTTGCGGTGATGCAACAATTGGAGCTTGCTTGTCTTGAACTTTTACACTGATTGCAAACCTTTGGCTTTCGCAATTATTAAGTGTTTGGCTAACGTAGTAGGTTTGATTTTGCAATAAAGCAGTTGTTGGCAAAAGCGCGCCGTTTGTTGCAGAATCATACCATTTGATATTTGTTCCAATGATATTAAGATTTGCAATTGTAGCATTTTCATCAATACAAAAAAGCTGACTGCTATTTCCTGTGGGCATTGCAGTGTCATAAACCTGAACTAAAATTGGAATCCTGTCACTTTCGCATCCAATAGTTTGTGAGGCGTAATACGTTCTGTTGTTTTCCAATAAACTTGTGTTTGGCAAAGTTGATGCAGACATTGCAGTATCGAACCATTTTATGTTTTGTCCAGAAATTTGAATATTGTTTAATGTTGCATTTTCGCTTTTACAGAATGTCTGATTTGCATTTGCAGTAGGAGCAGGTGGAGTATTTACAATCGAAATCGTAACTCCAAATCTCGGACCTTCGCAACCATTTACAGTTTGTGAAGCATAATAAGTTTTGCCATTAACAAGATTTGTTGTTTCTGACAATAAAGAACCATTAGTTTGTGCATCATACCATTTTATTGTAGTTCCAGAAACTTGAATATTAGCGATTGTTGGATTTTGGCCTGTGCAAAAAGATTGATTTGCATTTCCTGTTGGCGCAGAAGTAACTTGGATATTAATGGTAACCGGAATTCTATTGCTTTCGCAACCGTTTATAGTTTGTGAAGCATAATAGGTTGTCTTGTCTTGAGCAACAGTTGTAGGTGAAACAAGTGTTCCGTTTGTTAAGTTACTGTACCATTTTATGTTTTGACCTGTTATTTGAATTTCATTTAAAGTCGCATTTTGCTGCACACAAAAAGTTTGTGGAGAATTTGCTGTTGGCAATGGTTGACTTGTAATGGTTACAGTTTGGTTTTGAGTAGACGAATTTCCGTTTCCATCACTGTAATTCCATACAATTGTATAAGTTCCTGGCAAAGCATAAGACAACGGACTTGTGGTTGTTGCATTGATTATTCCTGCACAAGCGTCATTAGCTGTTGGAATTGTTGTGACCATCGTATTGCAATCTCCCATTATTGTTGGAAGAGTTGCTAAAGCAGGAATTGGAGCTTCTTTGTCGCCAATAATTACCTGAAAATCATAATTTTTTTGACAACCACAGTTATCGCTCGCTGTTAATTTATAAGTTCCGCTATTTAAGTTTGATACATTTGTAATTATTGGATTCTGTAAATTACTTGTAAAACCATTTGGTCCAGTCCATGAATAATTATAGCCAGAATCAGCATTAAGAAGTAGTGTTCCGTTAAGACACACTGGTGAGTTTGTCGTAGGATGAACATCGATGTTGCAACTAATTTCTTCAGAAAAATTTATTAAATAGAAATTCTTCCTTCCGTTTAGATTTTGCTGATAGGAATTCGAATCAGTTATTTTGTTATCTTCAATAGGAGTGTCTGAAAAGACGGCATCTGAACCTGTAGTTCCTCCAATTATAATATTATTATTTTGAAAGCAAATTCTGTTTTTTGAATATTGATCAAAACCATTAACATAAGTTCCAAAAACTAAACTGCCAGATTTAGTGAATTTCCCTATATAACCTTCTGCAAATCCTTTTCTTTTATACGCACATGGAGTAGTTATTGTATTATCTCCACCCATCCCTCCAAGATACAATGAATTATTTTTGAAAATAATAGAATATATTATCGACGATTTTCCTAGATATGTTCCCCATACTCTTTGTCCGTTACTATTTAATTTAGCTAAAAAACCAGCTTCTGTCCATTGTTTGTAATCGTCAAAACTTCCTGGAGTGGCAATATTATCGCCAGTATCACTACTACTTACAGTTCCGCCAATATATACGTTATTTTCGTCATCCACCTCGATAGATTCTACTCTATTCCTAGCTCCATAATAGGTACTCCAAATTGGCTCACCGTCTAATGTAAATTTGTAAACAGTACCGCCTACATAATTACTTGTTCCAAGAGGGAAAGGGTTTTCCTGAAAAGTTCCGGGAGTAGAAATGTAATTTAAACTAAATGTTTTTCCTCCTACAACAAGATAATCAGATGCAACCTTAATCGTATATAAATAATCGAGGCTTTCTCCGCCTACATAAGTACTCCAAATTAAATTGCCGCTAGAAGTGAATTTAGCCAAAAAACCATCGGGTACATTAGTAAAGAATGGAGAACTGGAATGGTTTATGAAAGGTTGAAAATTATTATTTATAGATATCCCAATATTGCTGCTTGTACTCCCGATAATGTAGATGTTATTATTGCTATCAATATCGACATCTTCTGAATAATCTGATTCAGAATTACCAAAATATGTTGCCCATAACCTAATTCCAGATGAGCTAAATTTAGCAAGAAAAGCATTTGTAGAACTACTGCTATTTACTGTTTGAAGATAAGCTCCTGGCGTTGAAATATTTTTTTTACTATCTGTGCTACCAGTAACAATAACATTATTTTGCTTGTCGATTTTAATTCCAGATGCTCTGTCCCAGCTTTCGCCACCATAAAAAGTACCCCATACTCTTTTTCCAGAAGCATCAAATTTTACAATTATTGCATCAGATTGTACAGTTCCTGAATCGAAAACTGTAGTTTGATGCGCGCCAGTTGTCGCATAAATTTTTGATGTACTTGTCGTATAACCTGAAAAATATACATTTCCAAAACTGTCAGTATCGATATCTCCAAAATCATTTGAGTCGCCCTCACCGTAATATGTTCCCCATAATCTCGTTGGCACCGGATCAATAACAACAGTTTTTCCATTTACAGAATTAGAAGAACTAAACCCATAAACATTTTTTTTAACCTTAGTATATCCAATTTCAATTTCCTTTTTGTTTCTCCCATCTTCGATCCAACTGGCTGGTAATGTTTCTTCCATTTTTCCAAAACGAACATTCATTTGGATTTTGTTGTCAACCAAATCTGTTTCAGCGCCATTAAATTTCAATTGAATGTCTGAAATTTTTCCTTTCGGATGAATTACGAAATTATATTCAACGGTTTTTTGAGGATCAGCTGGAATTGTAAAAACAACATCAATATTTGGATAAATGTTTTTATAAGTAACTTGTTTGAATTGATAAACACCAAGAACTCCTTCAGGTTTGTTTGGAACATTATAATAATTATCATAATCAGAAGATTTCTGCTCTGCAATTAATTCAACTTTAGAATTTGAATTTACAAAGTCAATATCAATTCTATGAAAAGTGTATTCTAGTTTAAAATTAGTTTCTTGCTCATTTTTGTTATTTTGAAAATGTGAAGAATTTTCTCGTTCATTTCTAGGATCAATAGGTTGTGCTACAGCAGTTTTTTTTACCTCATAAACATCATATGAAAATCCATTTTTCTTCAATTGAACATTTAATCCGTTGGAATTTAGTAAATACAAAACCGAAGTATTCATCTTTCCTTTTTGATCAACAATCTGACCTTTATTTTCCTTGAAACCAATAGATTGATTTTTGGTTTGAGAAAATAATTGAGTAAAAACTAAAAAGAAAATTACAAGTAATTTTTGTTTCATTTAAAAATGATTAGGACTGTCGCAAATGTAATTAAATATCTACAAAACCAAATCAAAAAATCAAAACGGCATCCGCCAAAATCTTTTCCTGAAAAAGTCCCCAATAACCCGTATTTTTGCAAAAAAAATAAATCCTTTTGAAAACGAAACTTTTTGTAATTACACCTCCATTTACGCAACTGAATACTCCGTATCCAGCGACGGCGTATATAAAAGGTTTTTTAAACACCAAAAACATTGAATCAGTTCAGGCTGATTTGGGTATTGATGTAATCTTAGAATTGTTTTCGAAAAAAGGACTTTTGGATTTGTTTCAATCCATCAACCATCAACCAATAACTGACAACTGTAAAAGAATTTTTGCTCTTCAAGATGAATATGTAAAAACAATCGATTCTGTAATTCAGTTTTTGCAGGGAAAAAATCCAACTTTGGCATTGCAGATTTGTCAAGAAGATTTCTTGCCCGAAGCTTCTCGTTTTGCACAATTAGAAGAGCTCGATTGGGCTTTTGGAACAATGGGAACGCAGGACAAAGCAAAGCATTTGGCGACTTTGTATCTTGAAGACATTTCGGATTTTATTGTGGAATGTGTCGATGAGAATTTTGGCTTTAGCCGATATGCAGAACGGTTAGGTCGAAGCGCCAATTCGTTTGACGAATTGTATTTAGAACTCCAAAAAGATCTAACTTATATCGATTCGATTTTAATTTCGCTTTTAAAAGCTAAAATTGAAGCGGTAAAACCAACCTTGTTTTTAATTTCAGTTCCCTTTCCGGGAAATTTATATAGTGCGTTTCGATGCGCACAATGGGTCAAACAAAATCATCCTGAAATCAAAATTTCGATGGGTGGCGGTTTCCCAAATACCGAATTGCGTTCGCTTTCTGATAAACGTGTTTTTGAGTTTTTCGATTTCATCACTTTAGATGATGGCGAAGTGCCAATTGAAGAATTAATTTCTCATTTAGAAAATACAAATTTGGATTCTTTCAAAAGAACTTTTTTGTTAGAAAACGGAGAGGTTGTTTACAAAAACAATTCTTTAAAACACGATTACAAACAATCGCAAGTTGGAACTCCAGATTATTCGGATTTGCCATTGGACAAATATATTTCGGTTATCGAAATCGTAAATCCAATGCATAGAATGTGGAGCGACGGACGTTGGAATAAACTCACGATGGCACACGGCTGTTATTGGGGGAAATGCACGTTTTGTGATATTTCATTGGATTACATCAAAGTGTACGAACCCGTTGCTGCAAGTTTGCTTTGTGATCGAATGGAAGAATTGATTGAACAAACTGGTCAAAACGGATTTCATTTTGTTGATGAAGCTGCGCCTCCTGCATTAATGCGTGCCGTAGCTCTTGAAATATTGAAACGAAAACTGGCTGTAACTTGGTGGACGAATATTCGTTTTGAAAAAAGCTTTTCAAAAGATTTGTGTTTATTATTGAAAGCTTCTGGTTGTATTGCTGTTTCGGGTGGTTTGGAAGTTGCTTCTGACCGTTTGTTGAAATTGATTGATAAAGGCGTGACGGTTGAACAAGTTGCTAAAGTTACGCGAAATTTTACCGAAGCTGGAATCATGGTGCACGCGTATTTAATGTACGGATATCCAACACAAACAATTCAAGAAACAATTGACAGTCTCGAAATGGTACGCCAATTGTTTGAAGCCGGCGTTTTGCAATCTGGATTTTGGCATCAGTTTGCGCTTACAGCACACAGTCCTGTTGGATTGTATCCGGAGCAATTTGGCGTGACCAAAAAAACTGAAGCAATTGGAACTTTTGCTAACAATGATATTGAATACACTGATTCTACCGGAATCAATCATGATAAATTCAGTTTCGGATTAAAAAAATCTCTTTTCAATTTCATGCACGGAATCTGTTTTGATTATGAATTGCAAGATTGGTTTGACTTTAAAATTCCGAAAACAAAAATCCATCCCGATTTTATTTTTAATGCTTTAGAAGAACAAAACGATTTCAACACAAAACCAAATGCAAAAGTAGTTTGGCTAGGAGGAAAGCCTTCAGCAGAAATCTTCACAAAATCAAAAAAAGGAAGAAGCTGGGAAATGATGTCGCTGACTTTTCATGATAAAAAAGAAAGTTTTACCATTCAGACGAGCAAAAACGAAGGCGAATGGTTGCTTTCAATATTGACAAATATCTCGGTTTCGGGTCCTAAAAATTACACTTTTCAGGAAGTAAAAAATGATTTCGAAAATCAGGATTCTTTAGAAGATTTTGAATTGTTTTGGTATTCAAAACCTGTAAATACGTTGCGAGAATTTGGATTGTTGGTTTTATAAATCAATACTCTACAAAAGTTCCATCGCTGGGAATTGCGGTTTTAGATAACAAATCATTTTCCGAAAGTGCTCTTTTTAATTCCTCACGAGTTGTTGGGCAATGATTTAAAGCTTCTAGATGATTCGCAAAAACTTTTCCAGATGCAAGTGCGGCAAATTTTAAAATGTCATTCATTCGCATTAATAATGGTTGTCCAAAATCAAGTCTGGCACTTCCGCAGGCAACAGTGGCAATATCTGGTTTGAGTTCTACAAGGACTTTTTGGACATCATCAGTAAAAATAGTGTCAGAACTTATGTAAACCGATTTTTCATCGGCAAGCTCAATGTAAAACCCCATTACATTGCCCATAAGTTTTGCAATGAATCCGTAACCATGGAGAGCAGGAATACCGATAATTCTTCCGTCAAGAAAAGGTTGAGGTTCCCAATAATTTAAAGTTTGAACAATTTTTAAGCCTCGTTTTGTCAGTTCTTTTTCATCTTTTGAACTGCATATAACTGGAATGCTTTTTCGTCTTAAATAAACTTCGCCCGCTTTGTCGATATGATCTGGATGCAAATGCGTAATCAAGCAATGCGTTACGTTGCTTAAAATTTCTCTGCTGTTTTTGGGTAACGCAACTAGAGGATTTCTTTTGGGTTTATAACGGAAAATGGTGAATGGCGGGATTGTTTTTCTTTTTCCCAACATTGGGTCAACAAGAATTACATGTTTTTCGGTTTCAATTACCAAAGTCGCATTTCGCAAATGATGTATTTTCATATCTGACAAAATTAGAACTTAAAAATACAAAGATTTTTCAAAATCTATTTACAGATTTTTCTTTATTTTTTGCTAATTTGTTAATATTGAAAACTACGCAATAGAAAATCGAAACCCTATTCCGTGCAGGTTTTCAATAGAAATATCTTTTTCGTTTACCAATATTTTACGCAGGCGCGAAATAAAAACATCAAGGCTTCGGCCCATAAAATAATCATCAGTTCCCCAAAGTGCCGTCAAGATTTGTTCTCTTTTTAAAACGAGATTTTTGTTGTCTAGAAAAAGTTTCAGCAGTTCGGCTTCACGCTGTGTAAGACTGATTTTTTCATCTTTATTAAAAAGAATAAAATTATTGATATCAAAATTATACTTCCCAATCTCATAAACCGATTTTTCTAATGGTGCATTTTTCTGCGAACGTTTTAAGAAAATTTCAATTTTCAAAAGCAGTTCTTCAATACTGAAAGGTTTTACCAAATAATCATCGGCGCCCAAACGCAAACCTTTTATTCGGTCTTCTTTTAATGTTTTTGCTGAAAGAAAAATAATCGGAATATCAGAATTTAATTTTCTGACTTCGGTAGCTAAATCGAAACCGTCCATTTTTGGCATCATAATATCAAAAATGCAAATGTCAAATTTTTCTTTTTTGAAATTTTCCAAACCAGATAATCCATCGCAACAATGCACAACAGTATAGTTGTTTTGTTCCAAATTATCTTTGGTTAAAAACGCTAAAGTTTCATCATCTTCGGTATAAAGTATTTTGAATTGTTTCATTTTTTATAAGGAATTGATAAAGTTATAGTGATGCCTTTTTCTTGATTGTTTTCGGCTTTAATTTTCCAATTTTGAAGACTGCAGATTTCTTTCACATAATATAAACCAAGTCCAAAACCATTTACTTCATTGCTTTTCTCATTTTTTACACGATAAAACTTATCAAAGATAAAAGAAATGTTTTTAACTGGAATTCCAATTCCGTTATCAATAAAAGCCAATTTTAGGGTTTGATTTTGCTGTGTAATCTGTACTAAAATTTCGGGTTTTTCTGTGCAGTATTTTATGGCGTTGTCCAGTAAATTGTAAACTAAATTATGAAAATGGAAAACATCTGTTTCAATTTTGAAATCTTTTGAAGTTGTTTCGATTTTGACTGAAGCTTCGGGATATTTTAGTTGAATGTTTTCAATCGTTTCTTCAATAATCGGAACAATTAAAACAGTTTCTTTTTTTATTTCCAAGGGTGCATAATCTGACTTGGCGATATTCAGAATCTTTTCAATATGGTTATTCAATTTATTGCTTTGATTGATAATAATATCGGTATACGTATATAGTTTTTTATCTTCTTTAATAGGGTTTTGCTCAATTAAATATTTCGATGCAATTAAAATGGATGACAAAGGCGTTTTAAATTCATGTGTCATATTATTGATGAAATCTCGTTGTAGCTCAGAATATTTTTTTTGCTGTAAAAGCTTAAAAATAGAATACACATAAATAAGCAAAATCAGAATCAATGCCGTCGAAAGGACAAACCAAAAACGCATCGAGCTAAACAAGTAAGTGGTTTCGTTTGGAAAACGCACGGCAAAATAATACACCAAATTTTTATGTTTCGGGAAATAAACTGTTTTGTTTTGTTTTCCTTTTTGAGTTAAAGAAACATAATCGCCATAAACCATTTCATCGCTTTGGCAATTGTACATCGCATATTCAAAATCGGTCGTAATATTCATTTTTTTGAATTCGGATTTTAGATAAAATTCTAAAATATCGGGCTCAAAATCATTCTCTATGTTGACAATATAATAATCGTTCGAAATTTTTTGAACAGGATTTTGGCAAGAATGTTCATGATCTGTTCCTTCATATAATTTTCGGGAAACTTCAAGCAAGGCAATATGGGCTTTTTGGCTCAGTTTTTTTTGTTCCAATGTAAAAGCCTCTTTTGTCCAAAGCAGTTGCGCTACCAAGATGCTAATAATGGCAATTAATCCGAGGAGGATAATACTATTAAGTCTGTTTATTTTCAAGAAAAATGGCTTTTTAAAAGTGTAATATTAATCAAATTTATGCTTAAAAACACCCCTTAACAAGTCGTTAACAAAGATTTGAAAGCGGTTAACAGCGATTTGATTTATTCTGAAATACTTTTGAAATACAAATTTAGAACTATAAATCACTTAAAATATTTAACTATGAAAATGATCAAAATCTCCATGTTAGCTTTGGCATTAGGTTTAATGTCTTTCTCAGCTGTTGCGCCAGTAAAATCATTAGTTTCAGAAACTAAAGTTGTAGAAGCAGCTTCAACAATTGTTTGGAAAGCTGAAACAATCGATGTTGGACAAATTCCGCAAGGAACTCCAAAAGCAATTGTTTACGAATTTAAGAATACAGGAAAAACGGCAGTTGTCATTACTAACGTTCAAGGATCTTGCGGTTGTACTGCAACAGATTATACAAAAGAGCCAATTCAGCCAGGAAAAACAGCTAAAGTTACTGCGACTTATAATGCAGCAAACAAAGGCGCTTTTACAAAAACGGTAACGGTTACGACAAGTGCTGAAACAACTCCAAAAGTTCTGACATTAAAAGGAACTGTTATTTAATTAGAATTTTAATAGGTTGGTTATATCGTGAGCCCCAAATACAAAGTGTATTTGGGGCTTTTTTTGTTTGTTTTGGGACTTTAGATTTATTAAAAAATTCATTTTGGAAAAGTTTATTTTAATGAAAACTTTCCTATTTTTATTAAAAATTTTATTATGAAAATCTGGTATCAGTTTATTGCCGCCGTTAGCCTTTTTGCTGTCGTTTCATGTAATTCAAAAGGGGATAAAAAAGAAGAAAATCAAGTAAAAGCCAAAGTCGAAATTCCAGAACTTCATCTTACAATTGATAGTTCTAAAATTGCTTCTTTTTATGCAACATATCCAAAATTAGCCAAATTTCAAGATGAGGTTTTTACTTTGTACAAGAAAAATAAATCAACGCAATTGTGGCAGGATAATAAAGGAATTGATGAGTTTGCACATACTTTATTCAATAAATATAAAGGCCTTGATGAAGAAGGATTAAAAGCAAATTTTCCTTATAAAGAAATCACCACTATTTTTGAAACAATTGGCGACAATAAGATGTCGAAAGAAAATACAGATTTAATGATTTCAAATCTGTATTTCTATTATGCTGAAAAAGTATATTCTGGTGTTGACGAAAAAACTAGTATTTCGCTTGAATGGCTTTTGCCGAGAAAAAAATTGAATTACCGAGCTTTAACCGATTCAATTTTTCAAAAATCGACTATCAATGACGATCATAAAAGCAAAATGTTTAGTCAGTATTATAAGTTGCGTGACATTTTGAAGAAATACCGTGATATTGAGAAAAAAGGAGGCTGGAAAACTATTGAAACAGGAGATGATTATAAAAATCTGAAGTTAGGGGATTCGTCAAATATAGTGGCTCAAATTAGAGAAAGGCTTTTTATTACAAACGATATCAAAGAAGACAATAAAAGTGCAGTTTGTGATACAGTTTTGATTAATGCGTTGAAAAACTATGAACTGCATCACGGATTAACGCCTAAAAATATAATCCTGCCAGAGCATATCGCAGAAATGAATATTCCAGTTTCTGACCGAATAAAAACCATTATTGTCAATATGGAGCGTTGCAGATGGATTGATCCTGAATTGGAAAAAGGAAAAAAATACATCGAGGTTAATATTCCTGAATTTAGATTGTATATAATTGAAGATGCAAAAATTGCTTTTATTTCACCTGTTGTGGTTGGAAAAGCGATGACAAAAACGGTTATTTTCAGTGGAATGATGAATAATATTGTTTTCAGTCCGTATTGGAATGTTCCAACAAGTATTATCAATTCAGAGATCAAACCTGGAATGGCCAGAGATAAAAACTATTTGCAAAAGAAGAATTTAGAATGGAATAATGGTGCCGTTCGTCAGCTTCCAGGAAAGAACAATTCGCTTGGTTTGGTGAAGTTTTTGTTTCCAAATTCAAGCAATATCTACTTGCATGATACGCCAGCAAAAAGTTTATTTGAAAGAGAAAGCAGAGCGTTCAGCCACGGTTGTGTACGTGTTGCGAAACCTCGTGAATTAGCGATTGAATTATTAAAAGATGATCCAAAATGGACTCCAGATAGAATTGACAAAGCGATGCATGCAGGAAAAGAAAACTGGGTTAGCCTAAAAAAGAAAGTTCCAGTTTATATTGGATATTTTACGGCTTGGGTCGACCGAAAAGGGAATCTAAACTTCTACAAAGATATTTATGGAAGAGACGAAAGTCTGCTTAAATTATTGACGGAAGATTAAAAATAGTTTGCAACGTTTTTTCACGCAGATTTAGCAGATGTGAGCAGATTTTATTGTATTTTTTTACTCTTTTTAGTAAATAAATCTGCGCACATCTGCTTCAATCTGCTAAATCTGCGTGAAAAATTTTGGCACAAAACTATTTAGACAAAACATCAACACATTTGTAAAAACGTTTGGTGTAATGTTCTGTATCAAGTGAAGTGATAGTCACGCATTGTGCTTTTCCAGAAGAGGCATGAATAAATTTCGATTGCATTCCATTGGCTTCGCAAATAATTCCGAGGTGTCCAATATGGGTTTTGTCTTTATAACCATAAAAAACCAAAATATCACCAACTTTAAATTCTTCGGGGTTTAAGGTAGTGCCAATATTTTTATATGAGCCAGAACTTCTCGGCAAAGTAATTCCGTAGTTTTTAAAAACATAACTTACAAAACCGGAGCAGTCAAAACCTTTTTTTGGATCGCTGCTTGCGTAAACATAAGGTGTTCCTAAGTATTGTTTGGCGTAGGCAACAATTGAATCTCGATTAATTTCTGTTTGGAAATTAATATTCTTAGTTATTTGCTGTGTTTTTTCTTTTTTTATAAAAGACGAAAATAGCAGAATAGAGCATATAAAAAAGATAATTTGAGATTTCATTTTTAAAAAGTAAAAAATATTGAAACGGTAAATATAAGTTCTAAATTGTTAGCGCGAAGAAACTATTTTGGCTAATTTGTAAGAATTAACATTCAAAACTGCTTGAATGATGTGTTTATGTGGTGTTTTTTTATTACGTTTTGACATTTTAGTATCTTTTTGAATAAAGAGATTCAAATATATTTGTGAATCCTATTTATGTTTTAACAAATTAATTATGTTTCTCAAAAAAATACCTTTTTTAATTTTGTTTTTGCAGATTGCAACCGTTTGTGTTTCGCAAAACCAAAATCAAAATAAAACTTTTTTATATGAAGGCCGAGTTGAAAAACTCCAAAATGACAATATTGTTTTGATTGGAACTGCCTCTTCGATTTCATTCAATTTTACTGGAAATGAATGCTCCATTTCACTTCAAAGTGTCGATTCGTATGAACATCATAATTATGTTGCGTTAGTCTTGGATGGAAAGTATCTTGGGAAAATCAGAATCGAAAAAGGAGCCGTGCAGTCTTTCCCCGTTAAAGTAACTTCGAATAAAAAAGAGCATAAACTGGAAATTTATAAAAATACTGAAGCACATACTGGCGGTATTTTATTTGCAGGAACAACCGCAAAATTGACTACAATTTCATTTAAAAAGAAAAAGAAAATTGAATTTATCGGAGATTCTATAACATGTGCGGCGGCAAGTGATTCTGTTGATTGCGATAAAGGCGAATATATGGATCATCATAACGGATATTATGCCTATGGACCAACGCTTTCAAGAACAATCGGTGTTGATTATTTGACAAGTTCTGTTTCTGGAATTGGGATGTACCGTAACTGGAACGATGAGAATAAAGATGAAGCGATAATGCCAGATGTGTATCAGAATTTATATTTGACAAAAGACAATTCGAAGCCTAAATATGATTTTGCTTTTCAGCCAAATATTATCAGTATTGCTTTGGGAACCAATGATTTTTCTAGCGGAGATGGCAAAAAAGAAAGATTGCCGTTTAATGCCGATAAATACGTTTCGAATTACATCAATTTCATCAAAATGCTTTTTGAACACAATCCAAAAGCACAAATAGTTATTACAAATAGTCCAATGGTCAATGGTGAAAAAGCTGTTGTTTTTGAAGATTGTCTTAAAAAAGTCAAAAGCGCTTTCGCGAATGATAAAACCCACAAACCGATTTTGATTTTCAAGTTTAAGCCTATGACGCCAAAAGGCTGTTTAGGACATCCAGATGTTGCAGATCAAAAAGTGATGGCAGATCAATATGGCCCTTTTTTAAAAAAGCTATTAAATGAAGAATAATATATTTAAGTTTGTTTTCTTTTTATTGATTTCCAGTACTATGAAGGCAAACGTGGCGCTTCCGAATATTTTTAGTGACAATATGGTTTTACAGCGCAATTCTGAAGTGAAAATTTGGGGTTGGGCAAGTCCTAAAGAGGAAATAAAATTAGTTTCGAGTTGGAATAATCAAGAATATAAAACGGTTGCAAACAATCAAGCAAAATGGGAATTGTTGATTAAAACTCCAGAAGCAGGCGGGCCTTTTTCGATTTCGATAAAAGGTTATAATGAGGTTGTTTTAAAAAACATTTTGATTGGTGAAGTTTGGCTTTGTTCCGGACAATCAAATATGGAAATGTCAGCAAGCTGGGGAATTGACAATGGTGAAGAAGAAATGAAAAACGCAACGAATCCTAATATTCGTTTTTTTACGGTTCCGAAGTTGACTGCAACAACACCACAAAATAATTTACTTGGAAACTGGACAGAATCGACTCCAGAAACCATGAAATATTTCAGCGCAATTGGCTATTTTTTTGCTAAACGTTTAAGAGAAGATTTAAAAAATGTTCCAATTGGACTGATTTCTTCGAATTGGGGCGGAACGCCTGCAGAAATCTGGATGCCGGAAGATGTTGTAAACAACGATCCTCTTTTATTAGAAAATGCAAAAAAACTGAACGAGCAAGAATACGGCCCAAGACAACCTGGACGTGCGTACAATGCTATGATTTATCCAATTGTTGGATTTAAAATTGCTGGAACGCTTTGGTATCAAGGAGAATCTAATGTAGGTTCTTTGGTTTATGATAAAACATTAGGTGCTTTGATCACTTCATGGCGAAAAGAATGGAAAGATGATTTTCCGTTTTATTATGTTCAGATTGCGCCATTTAAAACAGGAAGCAATAATTTCTCGAATGTAACGGTTCGAAATTCACAGCGAAAACTTTTAAATGAAGTCTCAAAAACCGGAATGGTTTTGACTTCTGATATTTCAGATACGATTGATATTCATCCAAAGAATAAAAAATCAGTTGGAATTCGTTTGGCTAATTTAGCTTTAACTGATACTTATAAAATCAATTCTAATTTGGTTAACGGTCCTCTTTATAAAGACTTTAAGGTAGAAAAAAGTAAAGTAATTGTCTCTTTTGATTATGCTGACGGACTATATTTTAAAGACAAAAAATTGAATCAATTTGAAGTTGCTGGTGCCGACGGAAATTTCTTTCCTGCTGAGGCTACGATAAAAAATAATGAAGTTGTTTTAATTTCTAAAAAAGTGTCAAAGCCAACAAAAGTGAGGTTTGCATGGGGAAATACAATTCAGTCTGATTTGTTTAATAAAGCGAATTTACCGGCTTCGTGTTTTATTACGGAGTGATTTGATTTTAGACTTTTAAAGAAGAAAGAGTCAAGAAGAAAGATTTAGATTTTGCGCATTTTTTGTCATTCCGAGGAACGAGGAATCTCCACAAACAAAATCACCAATCTTTGTCGAGCTACTCGTGGAGATTCCTCGTTCCTCGGAATGACAAAACGGTGTGTTGAAAACAAGAAGTTAAAACGTTCTTTTAAAACCGTTCGCGTGAGGGATAGCAGTGGAAAGCCCACAGCCTGACGAAGGAAGAGCGAGGACTTGAAACGGATAGCCTCCCGATAGCTATCGGGACAAGCTCACGCCAAAAAAGAAACTTAGAATCTTAGTATCTCAGCACCTTAGCTCCTTTAAAAAAAAACTAACCATGAAAAATAAAAAAATAATAATTATTGGGGTTTTGTCCCTGTTTACTGTTGGAAATATGAATGCACAAAAAAAGCCGTATCTGGATAAAAATAAAACTATTGAACAGCGTATAGATTTGCTTTTGCCTTTAATGACTTTGGAGGAGAAAGTAGGACAGATGAATCAATATAACGGTTTTTGGGATGTTACAGGACCAGCTCCGAAAGGTGGAACAGCCGAATTAAAATACGAACATTTAAGAAAAGGATTAGTCGGATCAATGCTGACGGTACGCGGTGTGAAAGAAGTGCGCGCTGTTCAGAAAATTGCAGTTGAAGAAACTCGTTTGGGGATTCCGTTGATTATTGGTTTTGACGTAATACATGGCTATAAAACGTTAAGCCCAATTCCGTTGGCAGAAGCGGCGAGCTGGGATTTAGAAGCGATCAGGAAATCGGCAGCTATTGCGGCTGATGAAGCTTCGGCATCTGGAATTAACTGGACTTTTGGTCCAAACGTAGATGTGGCGAATGATGCGCGTTGGGGACGTGTGATGGAAGGTGCAGGAGAAGATCCTTATTTGGGAAGCAAAGTGGGTTATGCGCGAGTAAAAGGTTTTCAAGGAGAAACTATTGCCGATTTGGCTAAAGTAAATACCATCGCGGCTTGTGCGAAACACTTTGCGGCGTATGGTTATGTTGAAGCTGGATTGGAATATAATATTGTAGATATCAGTAATTCGAAATTGTATAATTCGGTTTTACCTCCTTTTGAAGCGACGGTTGATGCTGGAGTTCGTACGTTTATGAATTCGTTTAATACACTGAATGGTGTTCCGGCAACAGGAAATGTCTTTTTGCAGAGAGATATTTTAAAAGGAAAATGGAAGTTTGACGGATTTGTGATTTCTGATTACGCTTCGATTCGTGAAATGATCGCGCACGGTTATGCAAAAGATGAAGCTGATGCAACTGCTAAAGCAGTTATTGCGGGTTCTGACATGGATATGGAATCGTATTTGTATGTGGCCAAATTAGTTGATTTGGTAAAATCTGGAAAAGTAAAAGAATCTTTGGTTGATGATGCTGTTCGTAGAATTCTTCGTGTAAAATTTGAATTGGGATTATTTGATGATCCGTACAGATATTGCGATGAAAAACGCGAGAAAGAAGTTGTTGGAAGCAAAGCTAATAACGAAGGCGTTTTGGACATGGCGAAGAAATCGATCGTTTTGTTGAAGAACGACAAGAATTTGCTTCCGCTAAAAAAATCAGGACAAAAAATTGCTTTGATTGGCGCATTGGCAAACGATAAAAACAGTCCGCTGGGAAGTTGGAGAATCGCGGCTGATGATAATACAGCTGTTTCTGTTTTAGAAGGAATGCAACAATATAAAGACAATCAGTTGATGTTTGAAAAAGGAGTTGATTTATTAAAGCAAAAAGCGACTTTCTTGACTGAAACAGTTTTTAATACTACAGACAAAAGCGGATTTGAAGCGGCAAAAATAGCAGCGAAAAATGCTGATGTTGTGGTAATGGTTTTAGGTGAATATGGCTTCCAAAGTGGTGAGGGAAGAAGTAGAACAGATTTGAATTTGCCAGGATTGCAACAGGAATTATTGGAAGAAATTTATAAGGTAAATCCGAATGTGGTTTTGGTTTTAAACAATGGCCGTCCGTTGAGTATTCCGTGGGCTGCAGAAAATATTCCGGCAATTGTTGAAGCTTGGCAATTAGGAACTCAAACCGGAAATGCTGTGGCGCAGGTTTTGTATGGAGATTATAACCCAAGTGGAAAATTGCCAATGTCGTTTCCAAGAAATGTGGGTCAGGTTCCAATTTATTACAACAAATATAGCACGGGAAGACCAATAGACAGTGATAAAAACGTTTTCTGGTCGCATTATATGGACGTGGAGAAAACACCTCAGTTTCCGTTTGGATTTGGATTGAGTTATACAACTTTCGATTATAAAAACCTGAAATTGAATAAAACCTCTTTTGCAAAAGGTGAAAAAGTTCAAATAAGCGTTGAAGTTACAAACACAGGAAATTATGATGGAAAAGAAGTTGTACAATTATATATTCATGATGAATATGCAAGCATCGTTCGTCCGATAAAAGAATTGAAAGGTTTTGAATTGGTTAATCTGAAAAAAGGAGAAACTAAAACGGTAAACTTTACTTTAACGAGTAAGGAACTTGGTTTTTATAATAACGAAGGAACTTATTTAGTTGAACCGGGAACTTTTAAAATCATGGTTGGAGGAAGTTCTGATAAAGGTTTGCAGAGTGGTTTTGAGATAAAAGAATAGTTTTTTGTCAAAAAGACGCTAAGATGCAAGTTTTTTTCGCCACAAATTCACAAATTAAGTATTTAAAAATTCGTGAATTTGTGGCGATTTACTTTTAATATATTTCTAAAATCATTAATTCATCATTCAAAATAAACGATTCAATGATTTCTTTTTTTGAAATCAGAATTTCAGCAATTTGCTTAGTATTTTTATTTAAAGTTTTTAAAATAATAACTTTTGGCGGTGGCCCTTTTAAAAGTAACAATTTTTCAAAATCATCATCATGAGTGAGAATTGTAAAGTTATTTTGTTTGGCGAATTCCCAAATTTGAATATCTTTTGCTGGTTGATTTACTTTGAGTTCATTAGCATGGGAACAATCTGAAAAATCATTTTCAATAAGTTTGATTATTCTCCATGAAATATTTGCATCCAAAAGAAGCTTCATTACGCTGCAATTATTTTGGTAATATTTTCTCTATTTGCAGCAAAAGCTAAGGCAGCAAGAATATGTTCTTTTTTTAACTCAGGAAAATCGTCAATAATTTCTTCAAAAGACATTCCTGTCGAAAGCCATGAAAGAATATCTGAAATACAAATCCTAGTTCCTGTAATTACTGGTTTACCAAATCTGATGTCAGAATCTATTGAAATTAAATTTTGCCAGCTATTTTCCATAATTTTATTATTTAAACAAATTTACAAAAATAAAACACTATTTGGTTTTAAAATAATCAGGTTTGTTTTTACCTTTAAAATCTATTAAACTTCCAACCTTAAACTAAAATAATGAAATATAACAGATGTGGAAAAAGCGGGTTATTACTGCCTGAAATTTCTTTAGGATTATGGCATAACTTCGGGTCAGTTGATAATTTTGAAAACGCTGAAAGTATTGCTGTTGAGGCTTTTGATAAAGGAATAACTCATTTCGATTTAGCAAATAATTATGGACCGGTTCCAGGTTCTGCAGAGGAGAATTTTGGTAAAATATTATGGCATAATTTTCAGGGGAATCTGCGTGATGAAATCGTAATTTCGACAAAAGCAGGTTATACAATGTGGAAAGGACCTTACGGTGACTGGGGTTCACGAAAATATCTGCTTTCGAGTTTAGATCAAAGTTTGAAACGAATGAATGTTGATTATGTAGATATTTTCTACTCGCATCGTCCGGATCCTGAAACTCCGATTGAAGAAACTATGATGGCTTTAGACCATGCCGTAAGAAGCGGAAAAGCTTTGTATGTTGGGATCAGTAATTATTCTGCTGAACAAACTCGAGTTGCAGTTGATGTTTTGAAACAATTAGGAACGCCTTGTTTGATTCACCAAGCGAAATATTCGATGTTGCAACGTTGGGTTGAAGATGGATTATTAGATGTTTTAGAAGAAAAAGGAGTGGGCTGTATTGCTTTTTCGCCTTTGGCACAAGGACTTTTGACAGATAAATATTTAAATGGAATTCCTGAAAACTCACGCGCTCATAATCCGAATGGACATTTGAGAGAAGACGAGGTGACGCAGGAACGTATTCAGAAATTAATTCAGCTGAATGAAATTGCTAAAAATAGAAATCAGTCTTTGGCGCAAATGGCTTTGGCTTGGCTGCAGAAAGACAAACGAATTACATCGGTTTTAATTGGTGCAAGTTCTGTAAAACAATTGTGTAATAATATTGATTGTTTGCAGCATACAGAATTTACCCATGATGAATTGAATGCGATTGAAAAAATCTTGTCTTAATTTGCTCTCATTATCTAAACTGGACTGAAGTCCAGCTCTACAAAATAATTCGTTCCTTCGGAACTATAAAAGAGCTTTGGCTCGATCTATATTGTAGGGCTGGACTTCAGTCCAGTTTTATTTTACGATCATTGCTAATCCGCCACCGCTCGCTAAACGATATTTTAGTTTAGTTGCTGAATCAACGGTTATGATTTCTTTTTTATAATCGGTTGCGGCTTTGTCAGCGTTTAGACCGTCTGAGAAAATTTCGGCTTGGAATTTTTTGCTTTTTTCGAGGAAAGAAAAATCAATTGTAATTTCTCTGGAATCCCAGTTTGTAATTGCGCCTAAATACCAAGTATTGTCTTTTTTTCGGGCAATTGAAACGTATTTTCCCACTTCGCCATCAAGAGCGATAGTTTCATCAAAAGTAGTTGGAACTTTAGCAATGTAATCTGTGCTTTCTTGTTCTTTCATAAAAGCTGTCGGACTGTCGGCCATCATTTGTAAAGGCGCTTCAAAAATCGTGTAAAGCGCCAATTGATGACATCTTGTTCCCTGACTCATTGGATTCGAATGACTTGGCTTGAATTCACTTTTAGTTGCATTTCGCATCGCGCCCGGCGTATAATCCATTGGGCCGGCCATCATTCTAATAAATGGAATTGTACAATCATACAACGGAACATCATCATTTGGCGTCCATTTATTATTTTCCAAACCTTTTACACCTTCAAAATTTAAAATATTTGGGTAAGTTCTCTGAATTCCAGTTGGTTTATACATTCCATGGAAATCAATAATTAGTTTATGGTTTGCCGCTTTTTGAGCAATATCATAAACTGAATTTACCATTTTAGCATCGTCACGATCTATAAAATCAACTTTAAAACCTTTTACTCCTAATTTTGCATAATTGTCAAAAACGGCTTCAATTTTATTATTGATTGCCATCCATGAAGCCCACAAAATAATGCCTACTTTTTTTTCTTTTGCGTAAGCAATCAAATCTTCCAAATCAATATTCGGATTATGTTTCATAATGTCAGTTTCAATACTCCAGCCTTCATCCAAAACCACATATTCAACTTTGTTTTTAGAAGCAAAATCAATATAATATTTGTACGTCTGTGTATTGATCCCGGCTTTGAAATCGACATTGTAAATATTCCAGTCGTTCCACCAATCCCAAGCTACTTTTCCGGGTTTTATCCATGAAATATCTTTTAATCTTGACGGTTCGGCTAATTTCTGAACCATATCATTATTGGCCAAATCGGCATCATTTTCAGCAATTACAATTGCTCTCCATGGAAAATTTCTTGTTCCTTTGGTTTTAACTAAATAATCAGCTCTTTCTGTAATTAATTTGTTGAGATAATTAAATCCGCCGTTGGTTTCTTGCGTTGGGTATTTAGAAAAACGAGATTCAAAACCCGATTTATCTTTGTTATTCGTTACAAATAGGCCTGGATAATCTTCTAAATCTGCTTCCAGGAAAACTGCTTTTTTATGGTTTTTATAATCAATTAGAAAAGGTAAAAATGCTAAAGTATCTTTTGAAAATTCGCTTATTTTTTTGTTTTCATAATGCGATTCAAAAGACGAAATAAACTGATCTTTGGGGTTTCTTAAATCACGAACGTAAGGCATCAAAGTGTTGTAGTCTTGATCGAAATTCAAAACTACTTCTTCAGATTTAACCATAATCTCTTTTTTCTTTTTGATTAGAAATCGATAAGCTGCGCCATCATCAAAAATGCGAAATTCAATTCCAAAATCATTTTTAAAATTGATAGTCAATTTATTGTATTGATCTTTTACGGATTTCTTTTTGTATAAAGGTGTTTCAAAAGAACTGTTTATGCTTTCTTTTTTTGAATTTAAAACGATTGGATTTTTTCCTAGAATCTCATTTTCATCCAAAATCATAGCCATTTCTGACGGAGCTAAAATCAAATCTTTTTCATGAGAAATTGACCATGAAATTTTATCGTTCAAAATAATTTTTACTTCAATTTTTCCATTGGGGGAAACGACTGCAAAATCTTGTTTTTTCTGTGCAAAAGAAAGATTTACGAGCATTAAAGAAAAAAGAATAAATGTGTTTTTCATTTTTTAGTTTTTGACATTAACCATTTTTACAACCATCTTTTTATCTAAATCCAGATTTGTTTTAGTGCCGTTTTCCAATAAAATAGGAACTGCATTTTTATTAATTGGCGATCCGATTCCTTTAAAATTAATAATTCTTACGTCCCTAAAATTATTGATTTCGATTCCGTTTGTAAAATATGGCATTCTGGTTTTTGTCCAAATTAATTTAAAATCTTCAATAGTTAATCCGTCAACATATTGACCATAAATTCCCGGAATATCGCGCTGAAAAAGTTGTTGTTTTTCGTCCAGACAACCACGAAGATCAATATTTCCGCCAGCAACATCATTTAGCTTGCTATCGATAAATTCGAAAGTTATATTTTTAAAATTAATGTTTTGCAAAATACTTTCTTCAGAACCGTAAACTAAAATTCCGTTTTCGGCTTTGCAGTTTATGTTGCTGAAAGTTACATTTTTCACAATACCTAAATTTTCAGTTTCTGTTCCAATAACTTTTGGTTTTCCGCGAACAGCCGAAATATGAATTGGTTCGCCATTTCCCCACCAATCACCAGTTCTCAATTTGGTTTCGATATTTACATTTGAAATATTGATATTTTCTAAAGAACCCTGATCTCTTAAAAAGATTCCAATTCCGCGTGTTGAATTCGTAATGTTGCAATTTGAAATATTGATATTTCGCACCGAATTATGATCAAAATAACCAATTCTAATGGCACTTGAAGCCGATTGCAAATTGCAATTGACAATATTAATATTTTCAGAAGTGTGGCGTAAATCCTTGAAGCCCGGAACTTCAAAGTGCGAGGCGTAACCCACAACAATAATGGCGTCGTCACCCGTGCGAATATCACAATTACTGATTGTTATATTATTTCCCGAAGTAATGTCAATTCCATCTGCGTTGGGCGTCAACATATTTGTCCAAAGTTTTATTCCGTCAATTAGTACACTATCACAATCTGCAATCAGCATCGTCCAGAAAGAAGAATTCGAAATAAAAACATCTTTAATCGTGACTCTTTTGCAGTTACTAAAAATCAATGTTTGATATGGTCTTTCTTTGGGAACAATTGGACCGTCGCCAATTCCGCCATCTGTAACTTTTCTGAAATTTTCTTTTTGACGAGTTCCTGAAGTTCCGCCCCATTCTATTTTTTTAGCTTTAGTAGCATCAAAAAAAACGGCTCCATTTGCGTCAATATTTCCGCTTCCAGAAATAGTAATGTTTTCTGAATTTTCAGTAAAAAACATTCCATAATGGACACCGTTTACAGGGATATAGTCGTTTAAATCAGCACTTCCTCTTAAAACTGCGCCATTATCTAAATATAGATTTACATTGCTTTTTAAGTTCAAAGTTCCCGTCATGAAAACGCCCGTTGGAACCAAAACAGTTCCACCGCCATTTTTAAAACAAGCGTCAATTGTGTTTTGAAGCGCTTTTGTATTTATCGTTTTTCCGTCGCCAATTGCGCCATATTTTGTTATGTCAAAAGTCTGGGCATTTGCGATTATAAAAAAGAAAACGAATACTATCGAGAGATATTTTTTCATCAAATTTTGATTCGGTTATTCCGTAGAGTCACATACAGTTGAACATTTAACGTCCAATTTATATTTGGAATATTCATTGCGCATAAGACGCACTACTGTGCGTCTCTACGAACAATAGAAATGCAACATTAATATGTTCTTAAATTACTTATATGGTTCGAAATTTTTATTTTTTCAATTGTAAATTATAATCCTTTACAATTTGCAAAGTCGATTTATCTGAAGAAAAAACCGAATTCAAGCCTTGTGGTTCTTGTGGAGGATCTGTGGTTAAAGGATCGCCCGGATTCCATTTTCCAGATTCGTTAACGGCTTTTCCTTCGCCACCAAATCCCCAGAAATTTGCTCCTTGCAAAGCATCGTTGTTTTTAACGCTTTCAGCAACTCGGCCAAAAATATAATTGTAAAAAACATCTCTGTTTGCAACCGATGCTGTAGGCAGTAAACTTTCGTTTTCTCTTCCTAAGCCAAATTCCTCAATAATAATTGGGCGTTTCAAATGGTTTGCAACAGTGACATGTTTGTCAATATATTTCCCGGCATTTTCTAGTGTTGGTGTCAAAGTTTTTTCGGCATTATCAGCTTTAAACCAACCCCAGTTTTTTGGCCAAATGTGCATGGTCAAATAATCAATATTCGGATTTTGATGCGTTCGTTCAAAAATCCCTATATCGTCATTAGAGCTGTTCAATCCTTCAGAACCTGTGGAAATCAAGTGATTTTTGTCTAAACTGTCCATCAAGTTTACAATATTGTTCAGCCATTTTGTGAATTTTACTTCATTTTCAACTGTAAAAAGTCTCGGCTCATTTCCAACTTGCCAGGCCATAATTGTATTGTCCTCAGTATATTTTTTGTGAGAATAGGCATTTGTTCTTCCCATAATAAATTTCACATGATTTTCTAAAGCTTGCATACAAGGTTCGCAACTGTGGAATTGTTCAGTATAAGCCATAAACTGTGGCCAAGTATTTGGCGCAATTCCTGGAACTGGAACAGGACCTTTGCCGTTCCATTCCAAATATTGCGACATGCCGCCAGACCATTCCCAGTTATTGGTTAGGTACAAAACAGCATACATTTTTCGTTTGCTCATTTCATTTATTAGGAAATCCAGCCCGTCAAGCAAATCTGCGTCATATTTTCCCTGTTGGTATTGTAAAGCCGGACGAACGGTAAAATCATATTTTCCGCCATCGCCTCCAACTAAAATTCTTAAATTATCAATGCCGTTTTTACGCATTAAATCCAGTTCACGAAGCAATCTTTTTCGGTCGCCTACTTTTTTAGATGCCAATAAACTTCCATACCAATAATTCGTTCCGATGTATGAATACGGTTTATCGCCTTTATAAAATTGCGTTCCTTTTACCGTAATTCTTTCCTGTGCCTGACAAGCAATTGCAGTGAAGATTAATGCGAAAGAAAGGGTTTTTAAAAATCTGTTTTTCATATGATATTTTTTTAGGAGCTAATCCTGCGATTCCTTTTTTATTGAACTTGCGTAAAACTGGACTGAAGTCCAGCTCTACAATATTTGGTCGAGCCGTTGGCTCTTTTTTTTTAAATGAAAAACCTTTCAGGTTTTGAAACTTGAAACTTGAAACTTGAAACAAAAAAACTATTTCGGCATTTCATACATCTTCGGCAAAGAATTCACTAAAGCCGATTTTGATTTTGTCGCAAATGTTTTAAAATCATTTGCATTCGAAACTGAGCCATTTGGAACGTAATATCCATCTTTATTGTTGTTCCAAAACATTACATAACTTATTTGAATGTCATTTTTAGTTAATGCGCTGTATAAAAGTGTCGAAAACCAATCTGTAATTGCCGGCGTAGAACTTGTTACGCGATAACCCGTTTCAGTCAAAGCAGCGATTTTTACTTTTGTTTTTGCATAGTCTGATAGCATTTTCAGTTTGCTATTGGCTCTGTCAGCTCCCGCTTGGCCTTGATTATTAAAGTCACCATAATTATCCATTCCAATGATATCTACATAATTATCACCTGGATAACGGCTTAAATAATCGGCCTGCGTTGTGTATGAATTGTCAGGAGAAAAAGCATATAAAATATTGTGAACGCCTTTGGTATTCTTTAAATAATCAACTGTGAATTGATATGCTTTTTTGTATTCATCGGCAGTCGAAAAATTGGCTCCCCACCAAAACCAGCTTCCGTCAAATTCATGAAAAGGCCTGAAGATTATCGGAATCAATTCGCCATTTGTCCCTTTTAAATTCGAAACCACGCTGGCTACTTTATCGAGCTTTTTCTTGTACCATTCATTATTTGTTCCGCCAGGTAAAATGCTTCTAAAAGCGGTTGCTTTTTGATCTGCTGTCATATCGGCGACATTAAAAGATTCTTCTTTATTAGGTTCTCTCAAATGCCAGCAAAAAGTATTTACTGCGCCTTTCGCGTAAGCAGCTTTTACATCAGCAACAATTTTTTGTTCCTGTTGATAAAACCAATTATTTGCTGTACCGTCATTGCTTTTATCCGTAATGAACATAAAATCGGAACCTAAAATTGCAGGATCATAACCTGTATTTTTTTTAATATCAGAATCACCGCCTGCATCTTGATAATAACTGTTAAAAGCATCTTGTTGGCCAATTGCGGTTTTAGTTTTGGCTAGTTTTTTTAGATTGTAAAATAATGCAACAGTTTCTTTAGTTGCATTTGGATCCACTAAATAAGTCGCTGCGTTTGTGATCGTCAAAGGATCAGTGTCAATCACGACTGGCGGATCAACTACCACTTGCGGTTCTGAATCATCATTGCTGGAACAGCTTCCGATTGTTAGAATTAATATACTTATGAAAGCTGTTTTTAGAATGTTTGGTTTCATTTCCTTGATTAGTTTTCAGGATTAGTTGGGTTTGCTTTAAGATATTCTGCTTCTGAAAGCGCGATGGTTTTCACATCATCAAAAAATACAGTTCCATTTGTTTGTGCTAATGCCAGCATGATTCTTATTTTTTTTGCTTCAGCTGGAATTTTTATGGTTTTTTTGAAAAAGGTCCAATTTGTAGAACCTGTTGCTTGGCCAATTCTTTCAGTATTAATTTGTTTATCAGCCGAATTGGTAAATTCAACTATTATGGCGCCACATTTATAATCTTCTTTTTGAGCTTCTATTGCATCAGATTTTATCCAGGCGCTGCATTCCAAAGCGAAAGTATTTTTTGGCAAAGTAATTATTTGATCTAACGCTTTCCATTCTGCACCCACAAATTGATTAATTGCGGCACTATTTTTCCCGAATTTTTTTTCAAGTGGAGAAAGTGCGGCATTTTCTTCGCCTCTCCAATTAAGAAGACCAGTTTCAAACCCTCCGTTTTTTACTAAATTGGTTTGTGCATTTGTTATTGTAATTAGAAATAACGAACAAAAAAATAATAGTGTTTTCATAATCAATATTTTAATTCAATTAAATGCTTTAGATATATTTTCTAATCTGGTATCCTCTGAATAAGCTCTAAACAGGCTCTGCTATTATGATACGGGCATTTCCAGAAACCAGCTTTGTCTTTTTCGATTAACGAATAGTCTTGATAAATTCCCCAAAACCATTCTCCGTTTTGTTTGTCGATAATATGTTTTTTGGTGAAATCCCAATTTTTAAAAACAATGTCTAAATACGTTTCGTCATCTGTTAATTGGTAGGCATTATAAAAACCGATTAAAGCTTCTGCCTGAACCCACCAATGTTTTTCGGCAATCAAGTCATTGTTTTCTGGATCTAATTCGTACCATAAACCGCCGTCAGAATCCAAACCTTCCTTCGTCACTTTGGCCATTAAAACAGCATGTTTTTGATAACGTGAAATCAAGCTTTTGTCTTCAGATATTTCGGCACATTGCAATAAAAGCCAAGCAGCTTCAATATCATGGCCATATGAAATTACATCTGGTTTTTCGACCCAGTTTTCATCAAAAAACAAACGTAAATGCCCAGTTTGTGTGTTGATAAAATGCTTGTGGATAGTTTCAAGCAATCCAATAATATTACTTTGAAGTGTTTTGTCTTTCCAGACTTTGAACAAATTGGCGTAAGCTTCTACAATATGCAAATGTGTATTCATTGTCTTTTTTTCGTTGGCATCTTTTTCGCTTAGACGCAAATCATCAATATTTTGCCAATCGCGTGTGAAGGCTTCAAAATAGCCTTTGTTTTCAGAGTCGTAACTATGTTCCTGAATTTTTAAATATAAATTGATGGCTATTTCTAAAGCTTTTTCATCTTTAGAAATAGCATAATATTCAGATAATCCATAGATCGCAAAAGCCAAAGCATAAATTTGATTTTTAGTGTCTTTAGGAGTTTTGTCCGCGTTTATGCTCCAAAATAATCCTCCAAATTCGGCATCATAAAAATATTTGGAAAGAAATTCAAAGGCCCTTTTAGCCAATTCTTTATGTTCTTCATTTTTGGTAACCTGATAACTTGCAGAAAAAGACCATAAAATTCGGGCATTTAAAACCGCACCTTTTTCAGAATTAGCAATGATATGATCATTAAAATCAATTTGGCCAATAAACCCTCCGTTTTGATTATCGATCGTATGTTTTGACCAATATTTTAAAATAGCGTCAAGTTCTGCTGAAAGTTCAGATTTTAGTTGCTTTAGTTTTGCTGACACGACGAATTATATTGCGTTATTTTTTTCAATTTGGCTGATGATTGTTTTTACTGAACCTGCAGAAATAAAAGTGTCTTCTGGGGTATTTGTAACATAATCAATTAGTTTTGCAACTGATGAAACTGCTACATGCATTCGTGTGTCTGATGACGCATAATAGATGTAAACTGTTCCGTCAGCATCTTCGATCCATCCGTTTGAAAACAATACATTTGATACATCGCCAACTCTTTCAATTCCTTCTGGTCCCATGAAATGGCCAGCTGGAACATGCGTTACTTTTGTAATATCATTCAAATCAGTCATGAACATGTAAAGTGTATAACGCAATCCTGCTGCGGTATTACGAACGCCATGTGCCAAATGCAACCAGCCTTTTTCTGTTTTGATAGGAGCCGGGCCAAGACCGTTTTTTAGTTCGTAAATAGTGTGGTATTGTTTTCCGAAAATGATTTTTTCTTCTTTTACAACTGGATTGGTCATATCTTCAACATATCCTAAGCCGATTCCGCCTCCTGAACCTACATCAATAAAACCGTCTTGCGGGCGTGTGTATAAAGCATATTTTCCGTTTACGAATTCCGGGTGCAAAACTACATTTCGTTGTTGTCCTGTGTTCGAAATTAAATCAGGAAGTCTTTCCCAATTTACTAAATCCTTAGAGCGCACAATTCCTGCATTGGCTACAGCCGAACTTGTATCGCCTTTTGGAGCTTGTGGATCTTTTCTTTCGGTACAAAAAATACCATAAACCCAACCGTCTTCATGATTAATCAAACGCATGTCATAAACGTTTGTATCTGGATCTTCCGTTTGCGGAATTACGCATGGTTTTTCCCAAAATTTGAAATTATCGATTCCGTTTGGACTTTCTGCGATAGCAAAAAATGATTTTCTGTCGATTCCTTCAACGCGCACGGCAAGTAAATATTTTCCATTCCATTTCATTGCACCAGCGTTGAAAGCCGCATTCACCCCGATTCTTTCCTGCAAAAACGGATTTGTTTTTTCGTTTAAATCAAAACGCCAGTTCAAAGGCACGTGAGCTGCAGTAACAACAGGATTTTGATAACGCTGATAAATTCCGTTTCCTGCATTTTCTTCAGGAGCATTTTTTTGCTCGATGAGTGTTTTATGTTCTTTTTCTAATGCTGTTTTTCGATCTTGAAAACCAACTGAAGATGCTATTGTTGTCATATATTTTTATTTCTGTATCTGATTTATGTTTAAATTTTTTGGTCTCTTTTTTCGTTTAAATCTTGTTCTATCGTTTGCAGTTTTTCTTCAGATAAAGGGTAGAATAGGATAAAAGCGACTGATATTGCGGCTGCGATTGCAGGAAGTATGCTTAACATTAATTGAATTCCGTGTTGTGCTGTGGCGGTTTGTTCAACATTGGCTTGAAAGCCATAATAACCCAAAAGCCATCCAGCTCCAGCGCCACCAATTGTCCATCCAAATTTTTGAGACATCGATGAAGCTGAAAATACTAATCCAGTAGCTCTTCGTCCTTGTTTCCATTCTGAATAATCAGCGCTGTCTGCATACATTGACCAGATTAATGGGAAAATGCAACCCGCACAAATACTGATTAAAAGTTGAAAAGTCATAATCAAGAAGATATCTTCTTTTCCGAAGAAATAGAAAATGATGCTTAAAATTGAAGCCAAGGCCATTGCGCCAAAAAAGGTTTTTTTCTTCCCGATTTTGTTTGCAATCGGCGTTGCCAAAATCACTCCGATAATATTTGCAGCTTGACCCAAAACCAAATAAATAGAAGTTGGTGTCATATGAAAATCAGTTCCAAAAAGTGAAAAATCGAAGTTGATAGAGCTGCTTACATAATATTTGAAATAATAAACGGCCGCGCCATCTCTGATAGAATTAAAGACTAAAGTTCCAATTCCTGCGCCTAATAGAATCCACCAAGGACGGTTCTGCAGCAAATCTTTTAAGTCCTCTTTTAAATTTGATTCTTCATTTTCAATTGGTTTTACTCTCTCTTTGGTAAAGAAAAAACAAGCCCAGAAAAATGCCGTTGTAATTAATCCGAAAACGGCAATTGTTATTAACCAGCCTGTTTTTGAGCTCAGGCTTCCGCCAAAGTAATTCACCAAAGGTTCTATCAGCCAAAGCGCCAAAAGACTTCCTCCAAAGGCAAAAACCATTCGGTATGAAGATAAAGTGGTTCTTTCTTTTCGGTCAGACGACATTACGCCCAAAAGTGAAGCGTAAGGAACGTTGATTAGCGAGTAAATCATCATCATTAATGAATAGGTTACATATGCATAGATGATTTTTCCTTTTTCATCAAAGTCTGGCGTATAAAAAGTCAAAACTCCAATTACGGCAAAAGGCACGGCAACCCACAATAAATAAGGTCTGAATTTTCCCCATTTGGTTTTTGTCCTGTCGGCAATGATTCCCACAATAGGGTCAAAACAGGAATCCCAGATTCTTGTAATTAAAAACATGGTTCCTACGACAGCAGGCGCTAATCCGAAAACATCGGTATAGAAAAAGAGAAGATACATGCTGAAAATTTTCCAAAACATGGATGATGCAGCGTCTCCAAGACCGTAACCGATTTTTTCTTTTAAATTAATTTTGTCGTGCATTGAGTTTCTTTTAATGGTTGTAATTTAGATTTGGTTGTTATTTTAAAGCTTTTTGAATGTCTTTTTCAAACAGTGTTTTATCAAGATTGTAAAAATCTCTAAAATCTTGTTCACTTGTTTGTCCTGAAAACGGAGCGTAATAGTGCATTTTTTGTTCTTTTTCTTGCCAACCGTGATTTCTCCACAGCAAGACATATGATATTTTGTAATCGCCAATGGCTTTGTTTAAAGTTCCTGTCCACCATTTAGGATCTGGAATTGCTTCATAACCAGCCTCGGCAATGGCGATTAATTTGTGTTTTTCTGAACCAATTTCGTTTAAAACTTTAAGTTGCCTCTGAACTTCATCAATGAATTTTTTGCCGTTTTTGTCATCATTGTTTTGATAACTGTCAAAACTCAAAATATCGGCATAATTGTCGCCGGGATAACTCGCAAGAAAATCTTCTTTTGTGCTAAAACTGCTTGTGTTGTAAATGTAAATTAAGTTGTGAACGCCCTTATTTTGAAGGTATTCAAAAGTGAATTTCCATAAAGCTTTGAATTCTTCAGGCGTACAATTCCCTTTTCCCCACCAAAACCAGCCTCCAGTAAGTTCGTGATAAGGTCTAAAAAGTATCGGAATGTTTTTTCCATTTTTATCTTTTAAAGACAAAAAGAAATTAGAGGCTTTGTCCAGCCAAGAAGTAAATTTTTTATGATTTTCGCCGCCAGGCAAAATGGTTTTTATTGCATTTGGGGTATTGTCCCAAGCATTTTTTCCGGTTGCAGGATTGTCAAAATGCCAGCTTATTGTCGAAATTCCTCCACGTTCATTTGCTTGTTTTATGTATTGTTTCATTTTGTCAAAAGGAACTCCGTCGATATTTTTAGAATCGTCTTTTTCCAAACCTGCAATATCCCATCCATAAACTGCTGGATAATCTCCCGCTGTTTCTTTTACATCACTTCGGCCGTTTTCATACTTCCAGTTTACGCCATAAGCAAGGTCGTCTTGATGTCCGAAAAGGTACCCTTTTTGAATCAATTGGTTTAGTTTTTTGAATAACAAAACCGTTTCAGGTGTCGCTTTTTTATCTGAAAGTGACAAATTAGTATTACTTACAATACTTTTTGAAGAGCATGAAGTTCCTATAATTACAGTTATAAAGACAGCAAGTACGTTTTTTTTCATTTGGTTTTTTTGTGTAATCTGCACAGAATTAGGTTTTGAAAGCGTGATTTTTGCAGTGCAAATTTCAATCTATAATTCGGCATTGTTTTCTAGATAAAATTATTAAAACTATAAAAAGATATTCTATAAAAAATGATTAATGTTTATTATTAATAGGGTTTTTATAAAATTGATAATTCTATTTTTCAAAGATAATTGGATGTTTATTCTGTAATTAATATTATTTTATCAATTATATATCATATTATTGCAAACAAAAAATGACCTATTATTTCATGAAATAGTTTTAAGATATGAGCAACGCTAAAAATTTTTATAGAGAAATCGCGCCGCTTTCGGCTGGAGATAGTTTTTTGGTTTTTGATAGAGTTAAAGATAGTTTTGATTTTCCGGTTCATTATCATCCGGAATTTGAGATCAATTTTATCTTGAACGGAAAAGGAGTGAAGCGTGTTGTTGGCGATAATATTGAAGAAATCGACAATGTTGAATTGGTTTTAATTGGCCCAAATTTATATCACGGATGGGAACTGAATAAATGTACTAGCAAAAAAATCCACGAAATCACGATACAGTTTCATAATGATTTGTTTCATGAATCTTTGCTTTCGAGACGAATCATGAATCCGATCCGAGATATGTTTAACAGGTCTATTCACGGGATTCTTTTTTCAAAAAAAACAGCCGAAGAATTGACGCCAAGGCTTGTGAGGCTTTCTAAATTGGATGGAATGGATTATTTTTTGGAAATCACTTCCTTATTATATGATTTAGCAAATTCCAGAAATCAGCGTTTGCTTTCTACGTATACAGTAGATTATGATACGTTTGATGATTATGATAAAATGAAGTTGGTTTATGAATATGTTCAGAAAAACTTTGCCGATAAAATCACATTAGAAGATGCTGCAAATGTGGCAAGCATGTCTATAATTTCATTTAACCGATTTATTAAAAAACGCACCGGAAAAACTTTTGTCAATTATATTAATGATATCCGAATAGGATATGCGGCACGATGGCTTGTTGAGAAAGATATGAGTGTTTCTGAAGTCGCTTTTAAATCTGGTTTCAATAATATCGCCAACTTCAATCGCAGTTTTAAGGCTACAAAAAATTGTACTCCTAGTCAATATCGCGAAGAATTTTCGGGATTGAAACGTATTTTATAATGATACTTTTTTTTCACAAACAAATATTATTTTTAACGAAATCGTTTGCTTTTGGCAAATTCGTTCATTTTTATTTATAAGAAGTGCTTATTAAAAGGGCGCTATTGCGAAAAATGCAATTAATGTTTGTTTTTATTTTCATATATGTTTTTTTAAGGAGATATAGTAAAAATATTATCATTAAATGATATAATATTATCGATTTGATGTTTTGTTCTGTTATAGATTTGTTAAATAATTTAGAAAATAAATCACACCCTTTTTATTACTTAATTATGAGTAAAACAAATTTAAACTAACCAAACATTTATTATGAAAAAACTAATGACTAACTTTATTCATTGGAATGCTAACCACAGAGCAGTTCCTTTGATTTTATTCTTGTTACTGACTAGTAATTTTATTACTGCTCAGGTAAAAATATCAGGAGTAGTTTCTGATGACAAGGGATTGACCATTCCTGGGGCCAACATTTCTGTTGTTGGCACAAAAACTACTGCCTCAACAGATTTTGATGGTAAATACACGATAGACGCTCCTGCAAACGGAGCTTTATTAGTTTCATTTATTGGATTTGATTCTCAAAAAATAGCTATTGGCGGCAGAACAAAAATCAATGTTACACTGCAATCTAGTTCAGAAGATTTAAAAGAGGTAGTTGTAATTGGTTACGGAACTCAGAAAAAGAAAGACGTAAACGGTGCAATATCTTCAGTAAAATCAACAGATATTGAAAATTTAAAACAAGTTTCTATAGACCAGATGCTTCAGGGTAAAGCGGCTGGGGTTTCGGTAACAAACAACTCAGGACAGCCTGGAGGTGCGGCTTCTGTAAGAGTTCGTGGAACTACTTCTATTACAGGAACAAACGAGCCTTTGTATGTAATTGATGGTGTGCCAATTTCTGGAGATGCAACTGGAAAATCAACAAGTGGTCAGACTTTGGCAGGAAAAGATGGTTTTTCTTCTTCAGGAGGAAGTGGAAATAATGCAATGAGCCCACTTTCTATGATTAATCCAAATGACATTGAATCTATGGATATTTTGAAAGATGCTTCTGCAACAGCAATCTATGGATCTAGAGGTGCAAATGGTGTAATCATTATCACGACTAAACAAGGTAAAAAAGGAACAGGAAAAGTATCTTATGAAAACTATACTTCATTTGCTACTGTTGCAAATAAATTAGACGTTTTGACTTTGCCTGAATATGCGACTTTAAAAACAAATTTGGCGAAATTATGGGGCTTCCAAACGCGTCAGGAATTTTCTCATCCTGAATTGTTAGGACCTGGAACGAATTGGCAAGATGAGGTTTACAGAACAGCAATTTCAAACAGCCATCAGTTATCGTTTTCTGGTGCGAAAGATGGAACAAGCTACTATTTGTCTGGAAGTTATTTAGATAACGAAGGAACTATCATCAACTCTGGTTTAAAAAGATATACAGTAAGATTGAATTTAGATTCTAAAATCAAATCTTGGTTGAGAGTTGGAGGAAACCTTACAGGTGGTATCACAAATGAAAGAATTACAGTAAACCAAAGTTTCTCTGGTTTGATTTCAAATACTTTATTGCAGTCGCCTGATATTCCAGTTAGAAATGTAGATGGAACTTTTGCCGGACCACCGACATCAGAACAAAGTGTTACGTATTATAATCCAGTTGCTGAAGCTTTAACTAGAGATAATAAATTGATTAGAAAAAATTTCCTTGGAAATGTATATGCTGAGGCTGAAATTGTTAAGGGTTTGAAATACCGTATCGAGTTAGCTGCAAATACTGAGTTTTCTGAAAATGACGATTTTAGACCATCGTACAAATGGGGAAGCCAGACCAATTTATTAGCCGATCTTGATGTAAGAAGACAAAATTGGTATTCTACAAACATCAAAAATTTATTGACTTACGATAAAACTATTGGGAAGCATAAATTCACAGTTTTAGCTGGTCAGGAAGCTAACGATTCTCATTGGGAAGGTTTGATTGCATCAGCGCAAGGCTTCAAAACCAATTCAATTCATACAATTAATTTAGCTGATGTAGATAATAATACAGTTACTCAATATAAAGGTAGCGCATCACTTTCGTCTCTTTTTGCTCGTATTATTTATGATTTCAATGATAAATATAGTATTACAGCTTCGATCAGACAGGACGTTTCGTCTAAATTTGACCCAACTACAGACAATCAAAAAGGTGTTTTCAATGCGATTTCTGGTTCTTGGAGATTATCTAGCGAGCCTTTTATGGAAGGAACACGCAAATATATTGACAATATTAAATTTAGAATTGGTTACGGAGAAACTGGAAATCAGCAAATTCCAAACAACAGTTATTCTGCAATGTTAGGAACTCAAAATTCAGGATTAGGAAGCGGATTTTTACCGTCAAATTATCCAAATCCAAATTTAGTTTGGGAATCATTAAACCAAACCAATATTGGTATCGACTTTACTTTGTTTGACAGCAAACTTTCTGCAAGTTTTGATGTTTATGATAAAAAATCAGAAGGTTTCTTGTTTCAAGTGCCATTGCCACTTTACTTAACTGGAGGTGGAGGTCAATACGGAGGAGTTTCTGCACCTTATTCTAATTTAGGTACAATGAGCAACAAAGGTTTTGATTTGACTCTTGGCTATGATTTGAGATCTACAGGAAATTTCAATTGGAATGCTTCAATGGTGGTTTCTCATTACAAAAATAATTTGGATGAAATCGCAAACGGAATCGTTTTGACTCAAGAGGTTAATACAAATGGATATCAACCAGTTGTTGTTACTAATACTACAGTTGGAAATCCAATTGGTTTGTTCTACGGATATAAAACAGACGGAATTTTTAAAGATCAAGCAGTTTTAGATAAAGCGCCGCTTCAATTTGGGCAGGCTGTTGGAACTGGAGCCGGAGAAACTTCACTTGGAGATGTAAAATATGTTGATGTAAATGGCGATGGAAAAATTGATGCTGCTGATAAAACTTTCATCGGAAATCCGCATCCAAAATTCACTTACGGTTTTACAAATAATTTCAAGTATAAAAATGTAGATCTTTCTATCTTCCTTCAGGGATCATACGGAAATGATGTTATGAACTTGACGAAAAGAGCAGGAACAACTAATGCTTCTTTGTATGACAACCAATTAGTTGATGCAATGGATTATTATTCTTCTACAAACACGGCAAGTAATAATCCAAGACCACTTGCTGATGCTTCAAATACTAACTTGCTGATTTCTGACCGTTATGTTGAAGATGGTTCTTATTTGAGAATTCAAAACGTTACGCTAGGATATTCTTTGCCACAGGATGTTATTTCAAAATATAAAATTTCAAGATTAAGATTATACGGATCTGCTCAAAATTTATACACGTTTACTAAATATTCAGGTTACGATCCAGAGATTGGTTCATTTAATCAAAATGTGCTTTTATCAGGAATTGACAACGGAAGATATCCAATTGCAAGAACGTTTTTAGTTGGTCTTAACTTAGAATTTTAAAAATTAAAAAAAAATGAAAAAGAAATCTTTTTTAAATAGATATAGTTTGCTTTTAATAGCAACAGCATTTCTGACTTTTGCGTCATGTTCAGATGATTTTACAGACAGACCTTCTGAAGATGGAATAAGTTTGGATTCATATTACAGCACAAACGATCAGGTTTCATCTGCAACAAATGGTATGTACAGCAGAACTTGGTTTCAAATGTATAACAAGTTTTGGTGGGCTCTTGAAGTAGGTTCTGGAAACATGTATTCTGGTTCTCCTGACGTAAGCGGATTAAGAACATTTTCACTAAACGGGAGTGATCCTGAGCTAGTAAACGGTTGGTCGTCATTATGGGCAAATGTGCAACAGTCTAATATGATTATTAACTTTTTGGCTGCTAGAGTAGGTCCAGACGTTGATAAAACAGTTTTGGACAATACAGTTGGAGAAGCTTACTTTATGAGAGCTACGGCTTATTTTGATTTGGTAAGGCTTTGGGGTCCAGTGCCAATTATCGAAAACCCGCTTGATTATACAAGCAATCCTTATGTAAATACAAATACAGTTGCTGATATTTATAAATTAATCACAATGGATTATTTAAAAGCAATTGAATTGTTGGCTACTAAAACTAGAGGAACTAATTATGCTAATAATGGACACGTTTCTAAAGGTTCTGCAAGGGCAATGTTGGCTAAAGTGTATTTATACCAAAAAGATTATGCAAATGCAAAAGCAATGGCAGAAGCTGTAATCAGTAGCGGAGAATTTAAATTGTTAGGAGGTGATCAATTGCCAACGAAAAGTTTTGGCGATTTGTTTACTTATCCAAACAATAATAACGAAGAATCTATTTTTGCTATTCAATGGAAAGGCGACGGAGCTTATGGTTCTGCAAACAACTGTAACACACAGTTTGGATTCCAAGATGGGACTTTGTCTACATCAAATGCTTCTTATGCAGGAGTTTTTGGTCCAAGCCAAGAAGTGCTTCTTTCTTTATATGGAGCAGGAGATTTGAGAAAACATGAAACAGTTATGGTAGGCGGGGATTCTTATCCAAATATCAAAACTACTCAAGGTATTGGTTTTACAGTTCCAACTGGAAAAGATTTGGCTCAGGCATCTGGTGGTGGAATTAAAAAATACTGTATTGGTATTGTAAACGGAAGTGCTACCGGTCAAGCCGATGCATGGGCGATGATGGATAATAATACATATGTGATGCGTTATGCTGAGTTGCTTCTTATTCACGCTGAAGCAGTTTTAGGAGCAAATGCAAGTACTACAGATGCTAGCGCTTTAAGCTCAATTAATGCTGTGAGAAAGAGAGCAGGTTTGGCAAATTTAACGTCAATTACTTTTGATGATATCTTTTTAGAAAGAAGAAAAGAATTGTGTTTTGAAGGTGATTATTGGTTTGATCTAGGCCGTATTGACAAAAACAAAGCTATCGCAATTATGTCGGCTCAAAATAGAGGAGACAGATATGGCGAACGTCATTATACGCCAGTTTATAGTGAAGATCATGCAACAAATGACTTCTATATGGACTATCCGGACAATGAGGTGGCTAAAAATCCTAAGTTATTGCAAGCGCCAGTTCCGTACACTTTTAAATAATTACTTAAAATTTGACAATTATGAAAAATATAAAAATAAAATACCTTTTGCCTTTTATCATGGCATTTATGGTGCTGGGAGTGTTTTCATCTTGTAGTAATGATGAAGCTTCAAGTAGTGGAGGTGGTCCTGTAATTACAAGCGTATCATTATCTAAAGAAGGGACTTTGGTTCCGGTAACGGTTGGTGATCCTAAAAATTACTATATCATTCAAGGAACTGGGCTTTCGACTGTTTCAAAAATCTATTTTAATGATTTTGATACCTATTTCAATCCAACATTAGTGACAGATACTGCAATATTTGTATTGATTGATGAGAAAACGCCTTATGCAAATTCTAGCAATAAATTAAAGCTGGTTACTAAGCAAGGGACGGTTTTATACGACTTTGTGGTGGCGCCACCAACGCCAAAATTCAACAGCTATAATTCAATTAATGCGGCTGCTGGTGACATTGTAACAGTTTATGGTGATTATTTCTTGAATCCAACAGTAAAAGTTGGTACAATTGATGTGCCGGTTATTTCTTCTACATTGACAGAAATTAAGTTTAAAATGCCAGCAAATGCTACAGACAAATATGTGACTGTAACAAATATTTCAGGTTCTACAACTTCTGAAGAGGCTGTTGGGTCAGCTTTATATGATGATATCTTGCAAGGAGATGCTGGACACTGGATGTGGAACGGCGCAGATACTTTTGACACAAATTTCAAAGACGATAAAGTTCAAGGTGAAGCTGCAATTAAATTTGTTTTTGGAGGATGGAATGGAGCAGATATGAAGTTTAATTCGAGAGATATTTCAAAATATAAAGCATTCAGAGTAAAAGTGAAGAGTGTTTCGACGAATACTGCCGCAAGTGTGATATTTGTTTTTGGAGGTTGGGCGTATCAAATCAAAAAAACAATAACATCGCAATGGACAACAATTGAGATTCCGTTCTCTGATATTGGAAATCCAACAACTTTCGATCAGTTGACGCTTCAAGAATCAGGAAATTTTGGTGGCAACACAATTCTTATGGATGACATGGGATTTGTTTTGAAATAGTAAGCAGTAATTTGGTTTGAGTTTTGTTGAAATATTCCCTAATTAAATGATTAGGGAATATTTTTTTTAGAATAATTAATTAGAAGTTTTAAAATGAAAAAGATTATTTCAGTACTTGTTTTGTTTGTTTCGATCTTAAGTTTCGGACAAGGAAATACACATAATCAAACAGGAGGGAAATTTGAAGGTTTGGCAATGACGCCACCAATGGGGTGGAACTCTTGGAATACCTTTGGGACGGACATCAATGAAAAACTAGTAAAAGAAACGGCAGATATTATGGTTTCATCTGGATTGGCAGCTGCTGGGTACAATTATATTGTTTTGGATGACGGTTGGATGACACACGAGCGTGATGCAAATGGTGATTTAATTCCAGATCCAGTTAAATTTCCTAGCGGAATGAAAGCGCTTGTTGATTATGTACACGGCAAAGGTTTGAAATTTGGCTTGTACAATTGTGCAGGAATTCAAACTTGCGCGGGATATCCGGGAACTCGTGGTTATGAATATCAAGATGCTCGTTTTTATGCTAAATTAGGAATCGATTTCCTTAAATATGATTGGTGCAACACGAAAGGAATTTCAGCTCCCGAAGCTTATACGACAATGAGCAATGCATTGAAAACTGCTGGAAGACCAATTGTTTTCAGTTTGTGCGAATGGGGAGACAATCAGCCATGGGAATGGGGTAAACCAGTTGGTAATCTTTGGAGAATTTCAGGCGATATTTATCCTTGTTTTGATTGCGAATTCAAGCATCCAGAAAATTGGTCCTCTTGGGGATTTATGAAAATTGCAGAAATGCGAAAAGATATCCGTAAATATTCTGGTCCGGATCATTGGAATGATTTTGACATGATGGAAGTTGGAAACGAAATGAATGATATCGAAGACAAAGCGCATTTTGCAATGTGGTGCATGTTGTCATCGCCATTATTTACAGGAAACGATTATCGAAAGATGTCGAAAGAAACATTGGCGATTTTAACTAATAAAGATTTAATTGCTGTTAATCAGGACAAATTAGGAATTCAAGGATTTAAATATACTGCTGAAGATGGTTTAGAAGTTTGGGTTAAGCCTTTGTCAGATGGAAATTGGGCAATTACTTTTTTAAACAGAAGTGATGTTGCAAAAAAGGTTAATTTCGATTTTAAAAAGAATATAATAAAAGACGCAGATTTTGGCTATGAAGCTGATTTTAATAAGGTGACTTATAAAATAAAAGATCTTTGGAAAAACAAAGAAATTGGGACAACTAAAAAGAGTTTTATTTCAGACCTTGCTTCTCATGATGTAATTACACTTCGATTAACTCCTTAAATTTTAAATTTATGAAATCAAAAGCTTGTTTTCTTAGTCTTGTTCTGTTGGTAATTGCCTGTAATTTGCAGGCTCAGTTTGTCAAAAAACATGGCCAGTTAAGTGTAAAAGGTACTCAGTTGGTAGACCAAAATAGCGAGCCAATTGTTTTACGAGGTTTAAGTTTTGGCTGGCATAGCATGTGGCCGAGATTTTACAATGAAAAAGCAGTTAGCTGGCTTAAAAGAGATTTTAATTGTAATGTTGTTAGAGCTGCGACGGGAATTGAGTTAGGGGAGTGGTCTTACATGAAGGATCCGCAATTTGCAAAAGAAAAGATTGAAGCGGTTGTAAATGGCGCCATCAAATCAGATGTTTATGTAATTATCGATTGGCACAGTCATAATGTTAATTTGAAGGAAGCTTCAGCTTTTTTTGCAGAGATGTCAAAGAAATATGCTAAATATCCTAATATAATATATGAGGTGTTCAATGAGCCGGATTATGAAACTTGGTGGGAGGTCAAAACATATGCTGAGGAGATAATACGCATAATTAGAGAAAATGATCCTAATAATGTCATTTTGGTTGGTTGTCCGCATTGGGATCAAGATGTAAATCTCCCTGCCGAAGATCCAATTTTAGGGTACAATAATATAATGTACACCATGCATTTTTACGCGGCTACGCATGGTAAGAACTTGCGAGATCGAACTGATGCTGCGATAAATAGTGGCTTGCCTATTTTTGTTTCTGAATCTGCAGGAATGGAAGCTTCAGGCGATGGGCCGTTAAATATGAAAGCTTGGCAAGAATATATTGATTGGATGGAAGACAGAAAACTTAGCTGGATAACATGGTCAGTTTCAGATAAAGATGAAACTTGTTCTATTTTGAAGAAATCGGCAAAGTCTGAAGGAAAATGGAAAGATGAAGATTTGAAAGAATCTGGAATCAAGGTTAGGGAGTTTTTGAAAAAATATAATACTCAGGAGTAGTACAATTATCCTATTTCCTTTATAGGCCTGTTCATTTTTTTGAACAGGCTTTTTTTTGTTTTAAAATCAAAAATGACTAGAGAGACCAAAAGGTTTTTGGAAACTTTTGTAGGGGTGTTTTTGTAGGAATTTTTGTTTTTGAGAATGAGTGTTTTTGATTGAGATAATTTTTGAAGTAAAATTCACTTTTGTTTTAATTTTTACAATACCCCCTAAAAAAATAGGGGTAGTTGTTTTTTTTAAATGTTTTTTGGTGTGTTTTTGGTTCTATTTTTTGTTTGTATTTCATTTTTTGTGTGATTTTAAGTGTGTAAAAGGTAAAATAGCATTGTTGAATTTTCAAAAATGAATCCGTATAAATATCAAATAACGATTATTGCTTCCTTAATTTTTGTAATCCATAATTCTGCTTCTAAAACGTCAAAAAAGTACTTTTGGATTGTTCTACTCATACAAAAGTTAATAAATTCGCTAATGAAAATGAAGGGGTTTTTTGAGGGTGATGAGGGATTTTAGAATTGACATATACTATTAATTACAGCTATATAAAGATTAACTAACCAGAATCAATTAATAACCAAAAACCAATTAAAACATGAAAAAAGTATTACACATTTTTGCCGCGATGTTAACGAGTTCTTTTGCTTTTGCTCAAGATGATACAGAAACAGCAACTTCACCAGCGACGACATGGGGCGGATCAGCAGATGCGTATTATAAATACGATTTTTCGAAACAAATGAATGGATTAACGAGCTTTACCAACTCTCAGAATTCATTTGAACTAGGAATGGCGTCTGTAGAAGCAGGTCACACTTTCGGAAAAGCTTCTGTATTTGTAGACTTAGGATTCGGAAAAAGAGCCGGCGAATTTTCATACAATGAAACAACAGATAAAGATATAAATGCAAAATTTTTGATTAAACAATTGTTTTTTACATATAATGTTACTGATAAGTTTAAGTTTGTAGCGGGTAGTTTTGGTACTCATATAGGATATGAAGTTCTAGATGCTGTCGATAATAAAAACTACAGTATGTCATATGCTTTCTCTTATGGACCTTTCTTTAATACAGGGGTAAAAGCGCAATATACTTCAGGGAAGTTTACAGCAATGTTTGGGATCACTAATCCAACAGATTTTAAATCAGCAATGGATGCCGGTTCAACTCAAAAAACATTCATTGGACAGCTAGGGTATATTGGTGAAACAGGAAGCGCTTATTTGAATTTTACATCAGGAAGTGCAAATCCTGCGTCTGACGAAAATAAAACACAAATCGATTTTGTGGCATCAAAAACAATAAGTGATAGTTTTGCTCTTGGTTTTAATGCAACTTATGCTAAAACAAAAAATGATTTTGACAGCGATTTAGATGGAGAATGGTTCTCATTAGTAGGATACGCAAATTATTCATTCTCTCCATCATTATTATTGGCTTACAGAATGGAATATTTTGATGCAAAAGATGCTGCGCCAAGTTTAGGAACTTTAACAGGTTCAAATGTATTTGCAAACACAGTTTCTTTAAACTATAAAGTTGGAAAATTGACTATAATTCCTGAGTTAAGATACGATGCTGCTTCTGAAGATATCTTTTTAGATAAAGATGCATTGCCAACAGGCGGATCGTTCTATGCTCTGGTAGCTACAACATACTCTTTCTAGAGATAAAGATTGATATTTTTTTTTTTTTTTTGGAGCTGTCGAAACATATTAATGTTTTGGCAGCTTTTTTATTGGTATAAAATGTGAAACCCACGTGCTTTAATCAGCAAATGTTTTATATGTCGATTTAGTGTTTTTAGAGATGCAATGTAGCATAGCAGTGTGTCTTTTCGTTGCGATAATAAAATTTATTGGGGATAAACAATCGAAATGGCACGCAGAGCACGCAGATTAAATAGGTTTACGTAGCTAAAAAAAACAATGATAATCTGTCAATCTTTGATCTGTGAGTTATTGGCAAGATAAGAAAATATAAAAAAAGAGGCTGTTTTGTACAGCCTCTTTGATTTTGTGTGGAACTATTACTGAACTTGTTTTTTGTAAATCGAGTAAATAGTATCTATTGTTTTTCGGTCTAGCGTTGGAGTTACATCAGTTTGAATGTAATGCAGCTTAAAAGCCATAATTGCCGCCGAAAGATTTTTTGTATTATAACCAATGATTCTCAAAGCCGGCTCAATTTTAAAATCAAAAGGAGCTTCTTCTAAAACTTCATCTGGCCAAATTCCGAAGCCTTTTTCTGCCAATGTTTTCCAAGGAAATAAGGCACTTGGGTCTTGTTTTCTTCCTGGAGCGATATCAGAATGGCCTATTATATTTTGAGTTGGAATATTGTAGTCTTTTTTCAATTTTGTCAAAAGAGCAACAAGACTGCTGATTTGGCTTTCCGTAAAAGGTTTGAATCCATTATTATCTAATTCAATTCCGATTGAGTTTGAATTGATGTCCGTATTTTTTCCCCAAGTTGATGCTCCTGCATGCCATGCTCTTAAATAATCATTAAGCATTTGCACAACTTTTCCGTTTTCCGAAATAATATAATGAGCGCTTACTTGTGTTTTGGTTTTTGTAAAAGTATTTATGGTTTGTTTAAGAGAATCCTGAGCTGTATGATGAATGATAATAAAGCTTGGTTTTCTTAAATTGAAATTCACAGTTCCAATCCACTCGGTTGTGATGCCATTTACTAAATGAGTAGAACCTGTTTTTGATAAAGTATCTTTTACAATGCCTAATTGAGCGGCATAAGTAGTATCAATCACAACTGGGCTAATTGCCGGAATTGCTTGAGGATCTTTACTCGTGATCTGGTTTTCTAAAGTCTTAAGCTGCTGATCGTAAACCTTCTCAGTGCTTTTATATGGATTTGTAGAGCAAGAAGTTATGATAATTGCTAAAATCAAATAACATAAATGTTTTTTTATCATGGTCATTTACATTTTGAGATGAAGTTTTTTTGGTGTTATTCTTCTGCTTTTTTTGTTTTTTCTTCTTCGGTTGCCTCTTTATGATCTTTAGAGTCTTTTTTCTTTTTTGATTTTTCTTTTTGAACTCCTTTGAAATTGGCCATAAATTCTTTGTACTTTTCTATTTGTTCAGCACTCAAAAATGCATTTACTTTTTTAGTAGTACTTTCTCTTAAAGCGTTAATTTGTTCAATTTTTTGCTCTTGGCTACTGCTTTCATTTTTCAAAAGTACACCTTGTTCTCTAATACTGTCTGCTAAAGCGTTAGTGATAGCAATAGCTTGAAGGTCATCAAGTTTAAGTTCAGGTCTCATTTGCTCAACGATTTTCGCAGCAGTTTCTTCTGCAGGAATTTCTTTTGGCTTGCTTGGAGTGCTTTGTGGCCCAGCCATCATGCTTCTGTCCATACCCATTCCGCCACCGCGTCCGTAACCTCCATAACCTCCACCGTAGCCGCTGTTATAACCACCATATTGAGCTGATGCTGCATTAACACAGCACAAAGCAAAAATCAAAAGAAAAAAAATGTTCGTAGGTTTCATAATTAGTTTTTTATCTAAATTGATAATAGTTAGCGTAAATTTAAGCAGGTTCTCCGTATAAATCAAATTCTGTTGCTTCAATTATCTTGATATTAACAAATTCACCAGTTTTTACATAATGTTTAGAGGCATCAATCAAAACTTCGTTGTCAACATCTGGGCTGTCGAATTCTGTTCGGCCAACAAAATGAGCGCCTTCTTTTCTGTCAATAATGCATTTGAAAACTTTGCCAACTTTTTCTTGGTTCAAATCCCAAGAAATTTGCGATTGTAATTCCATTATTTCGTTTGCTCGGGCTTGTTTTACATCGTCCGGAACGTCGTCTTCCAATAAATAAGCATGTGTATTTTCTTCATGAGAATAAGCGAAACATCCCATTCTGTCAAATTTCATTTCTTGAACAAAATCTTTCAAAATTTCAAAATCTTCTTGAGTTTCACCTGGATATCCAACAATCAAAGTTGTTCTGATTGCCATTCCTGGTACCGAAGCACGGAAATCTTTCAATAATTGAGTCGTTTTGGCTTGAGTTGTACCACGACGCATTGATTTTAAGATAGAATCAGAAATGTGTTGCAATGGAATATCAATATAATTACAGATTTTCGGCTCGCGTTTCATAATTTCTAAAACATCCATTGGGAAACCAGTTGGGAAAGCATAATGTAAACGAATCCATTCGATTCCTTCAACTTTGACCAATGCTTCTAAAAGTTCTCCAAGATTTCTCTTTTTATAAAGATCAAGACCATAATAAGTTAAGTCTTGCGCAATTAAAATTAATTCTTTAACGCCATTTTTGGCTAAACCTTCAGCTTCTTTTACTAATTTTTCAATTGGCTGAGAAACGTGAGAGCCACGCATTAAGGGAATAGCGCAAAAACTGCAAGGTCTGTCGCAACCTTCTGCAATTTTTAAGTAAGCATAGTTCTTTGGAGTCGTTGTTAAACGTTCGCCTAATAATTCATGTTTATAGTCAGCGCCTAAAGCTTTTAATAATTGAGGCAACTCAGTTGTTCCAAAATATTGATCTACATTGGGGATTTCTTTTTCTAGGTCTGGTCTATAGCGTTCAGATAAGCATCCGGTAACGAAAACTTTGTCAACTAATCCTTTGTCTTTTTTATCGGCATATTCCAAAATCATATTAACAGATTCGGCTTTAGCATTATCAATAAAACCGCAAGTGTTGATTACAATAATGTTTCCTTCTTTTTCTGCAGGAGCCTCGTGTTCAACTTCTTTTCCATTCGCACGCAGCTGTCCCATAAGGACTTCGCTGTCATAAACATTTTTTGAACACCCAAGAGTGATTACGTTAATTTTGTTCTTTTTTAAAGACTTGGTTCTCATACTTTTATAAATTGGAGTGCAAAATTACACTTTTTTATTCAATCACCGCTTATTTCGGTTTCTTTTAGGTGTTTTTTATGAAGCTAATCCTTCTGTTTTCTATGTTCTTCGCATTTCTGAAGGCTTTCGTTAAGGCTAAAAAAAAATCCGCCAAGAAAAGAACTTGACGGAAATCTTCAATCATCTATTTTGATTTTTAATTACAATTCAAATAATAAAGTAAGAGTTACATTGTTTAGTTTTGAAGTAATGTTGGCTCCATCGGTGAATCCTGTTGCGAAAAATCCTTGATTTGATTTTCTTTCCATATAAGAATAAGCCAAATCTAATTTTGTGCCACCAAAGCTATATCCCAAACCTCCTGAGTAGCTGTTTAAATCGCCGATTGTTCTTCCGTCATTATAAGGGCTTCCTTCAAAACGGTAACCTCCACGAAGACTCACTCTTTGAATTTTGTATTCAGCACCAATTCTTAATTCGCCATTTGATGTCAATTGATTGCTCATATCTGCATTCAATCCTCTGAATCCTGGATCGCTTGTTGGTTTATATTTTGTGTTTCCGTAATTTTTAATGGAATAATCAACACTGATTAGGCCTGATTTTCCGAAAACATAAGCGCCACTGAAAGTAAATTTATCAGGTGTCTGCAAAGTATATCGATCATAAACGTTAATCAAATTCGGATTAACGTTTTCACGTATTTCTGGACCGCCTGTAGCTTGTCTTGTTGTTGATAAACTTTGTGCGACTTCATCATATAAATCATACCAGGTATTTGATTCGTATGCAACACCAAGTCTTAAGCCATCAGTAACTTTGGCGATGGCTCCTAATTGAAAAGAAAATCCATTTCCGTAAGTGTATAAGTCGTTATTGAAACGTAGGTTAGATATTGTCTCGCGAGCTTCTAAAGGATTGCTATTGTCTTCATAAAAACTGCTCGATCTTCTGTAATCTGTAATATGTACGTTTAAGTTGGCTCCGAAATAAATTCTGTCCTTGTATGAAGTAGCAATGTTGAAAGTCAATTTGCTGTTGTAACCAGTAGTATAGACTTCATTTTCTTGGTAATAATTTCCTCCAGCAGGAACAGCAGAAACGTATTGGGTGTTGTTGGCATCATTTGGATTAACAGGGTCAATCACATATCCTTTATATCCGAAATAAGCTTGCTGTTCGTCATAATACATGTCTCGGTATGGAACTCCAGTAATTACGTCTAGTGGTATTCCATTTGCGTAAGTCAAAAAATATTGGTCAATTGAGTTTCTAGGATTTGTTCCGGCAGAAAATATATTGTTATTAAAATTATTCGTGTTTTCATAAGTTGTTCCAATTGCAATTTTTTTCCAATTATTATTTGGATTATGATCATGGAAAACAAAAACAGCTCCAGCTTGATTCAAGATAAATGAATTGTCTTTGTCGCTGGTTTCAGTTCCGAAATAATTGGAGTTGTTCTTCTTGGTTTGATTGCTAAAAGAAACCCCAATTTGATTGTTATTGAATACAGCAGATCCAGCTGGATTGACAGTTAAGGCTGATAAATCTCCTCCAACAGCTCCAAATGCACCACTCATTGCTCGGTATCTTGCCGTTCCGGTCAAGTTATCTTGTGCATAACGTACAGCATCAGATACTTCTTGTGAATGTAGAGCGCTAAAAGATAGTCCTATAGTAAAAAGGAAGAATATTTTTTTCATTTGGTTTGGTGTTTAATGTGATTGAATGATTTGATGAAAGAGGTTTTATCTTCTTCCGCCACCGCCACCGCCGTAGGATCTTCCTCCGCCGCCGCCGCCACTGTAGCCACCACCGCCACCGCTGCTTCTCATGCTTCCGCCACCGCTGTTCATAGAACGAGATGGGCTAGGAGAGTAAGTTCTAGCTGAACTGCTGTTTGGAGTGCTGTAGCTTCTGTTGGTGGCTCCTGCACTTGATCTTCTGTTAGAATAATCATAACCACTGCTTTGACCTTGAGCTGTGCCTCTTCTATCTGTAAAAGTCGGACTTGAATATGTTCTGCCGTTTACAGAAGAACTTCTTCTATAATCTGAGTAGCTTCTACCATTGTTAGTGCTGTAGCTGCTTCTTCCTGCGTAATTTCTTGTTGTGAAATCGTTTCCGTAGCTTCTTCCGGCATAACTTCTTCCAGCATAATTTCTGCCAGCGTATGATGAGTTTCTGTATGCGTATCCTCTAGATCCGTAGTAAGCTGCGGATCCTCTTCTTCCATAGCTATATGAATAATTACCATAATATCCATAACCTGGATATCCCCATCCCGGATAACCCCAACCTGGATATCCCCATCCTGGATAATAACCCCATCCATAGTATGGATATCCCCATCCGTATCCGTAATAAGGGTAACCCCATCCAAATCCGATTCCGAAAGACCATACTGGATCAGAATAATAGGTTACAGAAGTTTCTGTTGTTCCGCTTCCCCAAGCAGGATAAGCGACTGATGCTGTTTGCGTACTATCATTTACAGCATAATTACTGTAATTATCTACATCAGTAAAAATTTCAGTTGGCTGATTTTCGTCTTGAAGCGATTTAAAGTAATCTTTATATTGGTTGTTTACACCTGTCGTGGTCGATTGTGCGTAAGTGTTAGTAGATTTGCCATAAACTCCATCATTGTCATAATAAGAAGTGTTTTGGTAAGAGCCACACGAAGCAAGCAGAAAACTCAGTAGTCCAATTAAGTAAAAGTAACTTGAGTTTTGGCGGAGATAAGTAGAAGTTTTCATATCTGTGGTGTTTTTTATTGTTGCACATTACAAAAATAGTTAGTTTTGTCAAACTATTTAGTTAAAATTATTAAAACAAAATTTGTGCCAAACTATATAATATGAGTAAGAACCTTACTACAAGATCAGAAGATTATTCGAAATGGTATAATGAACTGGTTGTAAAAGCAGACCTAGCTGAAAATTCAGGAGTTAGAGGATGTATGGTAATTAAACCATACGGATATGCTATTTGGGAAAAAATGCAGGCTGAGTTAGATCGAATGTTTAAAGAAACGGGACATCAAAATGCTTATTTTCCATTGTTCGTGCCGAAGAGCATGTTTGAAGCGGAAGAAACAAATGCGGAAGGATTTGCAAAAGAATGCGCTGTTGTAACACATTATAGATTAAAGAATGATGAGGAACGACCAGGGAAACTTATGGTCGATCCAAATGCAAAGCTAGAAGAAGAGTTGATTGTTCGTCCTACAAGTGAGGCGATTATTTGGTCTACATATAAAGGATGGGTGCAGTCTTATAGAGATTTGCCTTTGTTGATTAACCAATGGGCGAATGTGGTTCGTTGGGAAATGCGTACGCGTTTGTTTTTAAGAACTGCTGAGTTTTTATGGCAAGAAGGACACACAGCGCACGCTACAAAAGCAGAAGCTATTGAAGAGTCTGAAAAAATGATGAACGTTTATGCTGATTTTGCTGAAAACTTTATGGCAATTCCTGTTGTAAAAGGTTTTAAAACAGAAACAGAGCGTTTTGCAGGTGCTGATGAAACTTATTGTATTGAGGCTTTAATGCAAGATGGAAAAGCGTTGCAGGCTGGAACTTCTCACTTTTTAGGTCAAAATTTCGCAAAAGCATTTGACGTGAAGTTTGCTAATGCAGAAGGAAAGCAAGAACATGTTTGGGGGACTTCTTGGGGAGTTTCTACTCGTTTGATGGGGGCGTTGATTATGACGCATTCTGATGATCAAGGATTGGTATTGCCTCCAAATTTGGCTCCGATACAAGTTGTAATTGTGCCAATTCACAAAACAGACGAACAATTAGCAGAAATAACAGCTGCGGTTAATGAATTGACGGCAAAACTGAAAAAGCTGAAAATTTCAGTGAAGTATGATGACAGAACCACTCAAAAGCCAGGATTCAAATTTGCTGAATGGGAATTAAAAGGAGTTCCTGTTAGAATTGCCGTTGGGCCAAAAGATTTAGAAAATGGAACTTTTGAAGTTGCAAGACGTGATAATTTGTCGAAAGAAGTTGTAGCTGCAGAGAAAATCGTTGATTATGTAAATGATCTGTTAGAACAGATTCAAAACGATTTATTTACTAAAGCGCTAAATTATCGTAATACGCATATTACACAAGTAAATAATTTTGAAGAGTTTAAAGAAGTTTTAGAAGGCAAAGGAGGATTTATTTCTGCTCACTGGGACGGAACTGCAGCGACAGAGGAAAAGATAAAAGATCTAACAAAAGCGACGATTCGTTGCATTCCTTTAGATGCTGTTGAAGAGGCGGGAGCCTGCGTGTTTACTGGGAATCCTTCGTCTAAAAGAGTGCTTTTTGCTAAGGCGTATTAAAAAATAATATATTTTTTTGCGTTAGGTGTTGTGCAAATAAAAAATAGATGTATCTTTGCATCCGCAATACAGAAGCGCGGTCCGTTCGTCTATCGGTTAGGACGCCAGGTTTTCATCCTGGTAAGGGGGGTTCGATTCCCCCACGGACTACAAGTTATATTACATATTGAATAGTTTCCAACTTAGGAGAATTTAGGTCCGTTCGTCTAGGGGTTAGGACGCCAGGTTTTCATCCTGGTAACAGGGGTTCGATTCCCCTACGGACTACAAAATTAGTTGTAAATAAGTTTTGTAAAACAAAAATTGGTGTCTCGGTTTTTGTTTTATTAGTTAAAACCAAAGTGATTGTTTTGCAATTGTGGGAGGTTTTTCTTTTTTAACTAGTATTTATAATAATTATTACATCTAAAATTAAAAGAAATGGCAAATCATAAGTCAGCTTTAAAAAGAATCAGAAGCAACGAAAAAAGAAGAGTTCTTAACAGATACCAACACAAAACTACTCGTAATGCTATCAAAGCATTAAGATTAGCTACTGATAAATCTGATGCTACGGCAAAATTATCAACTGTAATCTCTATGATTGATAAATTAGCTAAAAAGAACATCATTCACGATAACAAAGCTTCTAACTTGAAGTCTAAATTAACGAAACATGTTGCTAAATTGTAATTAAAACAATTTAATAGATATTAAAAAAGTCCTCTTTTAGAGGACTTTTTTGTTTTATATTCCAAACTCGTTTTTGAAAAATAAAAAATCCAAATTCCATTAGTCTGTTGGAATTTGGATTTTTAATATTGAAATCTAATTTATAGGTCTATTTTCTTTTTAAGGTATTCCAGCATTGGCTGTGTAATTGGTTTTGAAAGGAAATCTATTATTATAGGATATTTTTTTGCTTTGGCTAAATCTTCAGGGTCTATTGTAGAAGATAAGACAATTACATTAGCGGTATTAAATTCTTTATAATCGGTGGAAGTGAAATGGTCTAAGAACTCCCAGCCACCCATAACTGGCATATTAAGGTCTAAAAGGATTAATTCGGGTTTTTTATTGTCTTTGTTTTTGTTGTTGGTGTATTTTAAAGTGTTAAAGTGATGAAGGGCTTCTTCACCATTTTGAGCTGTTATAATTTCATGACAAATTTGTGACTTCGAAATTACTTTTTTACATAACATTAACGTGATTGGGTCGTCGTCAATGCATAAAATCTGCTCGAGCATGATGTTAATTTTTAAATGTTATTGTAAAGGTTGTCCCTTTGTTGACTTCGCTTTCTATACTAATTGTTCCTCCCATAGTTTCAACTTGAGATTTTACTAGGTATAAACCAAGTCCTTTGCTGTCTGGATAATTGTGAAATCTTTGATATAGACCAAAAACCTTGTCGCGGTTTCTTTCTAAATCAATACCAATTCCGTTGTCCTTAAATGTCAATATCGCTTTATTGTCGATTTGTTCTGCAACAATAGATATTTTTAGCTTTCTGTTTTCTGATTTGTATTTTATAGAATTGGTGAGCAAATTAAGCAAAATGCTTTCAATATATGCCTTGTTTGTGTTCAATAAAGGAACGCGTTCAAATTTAAGCTTTATTATTGGTTTGTGCAGTTCGATTTGAAAAGATAATTGACTAAAGACATTTTCAAAGACTTCTTTTAAAGAAACCTCTTCTTTTTGCATCGAAGGATTGTCTTTGATGATGATAACTTTTACTAAATCATTAATTGTTTCATTTAATAAATGAGTTGATTTGGTAAACCCGCCTAAAATCTCTTCGAGCTCTGGATTTTCGATTGGAATATCTTCGATAAGATTCAGAAGCCCGATTAAATTGGATAATGGGGCTCTTAAGTTGTGGGAAGTGATGTATGAAAATTGTTTTAAATCCTTATTGTTTTGAGTTAATTCTCTAATAAGATGCTCTTTCTCGGTTTCAAGCTTTTTTTCTTCGGTGATATCTCTTTGAATTGAAATCCAGTGTGAAATTGATCCTTCGTTGTTGAAAATCGGGATCATAGAAAAACGGACCCAATATTCTTCTTTTTGCTTGGTATAGCTGATGGTTTCAATTAAGCATTCTTCTTCATTTTTGATTGCTCGCAATAGTTTTTTTAATTCTTCAGAATCTGATTTTGGTCCTTTGAAAATATTTGGAGATTTGCCAACAATTTCGTTTGATAAGTATCCTGACATTTGTGAGAAAGCAGGATTTACATAGACAATTCTCGGAATTTTTCGTGCCTGCGAGTTGGCTTCTGTAATTAAAATGGAATCTTTGGATTGAGTGATTACTGTTTCTAATAATTTTAGTCGCTGTTCTTCTTCTTTTTGTTTTGTAATATCTTGAATGGCTCCTATCATTCTAATGGCTCTTCCATTTTCGTCTTTCAATAAAAAGCCTCGGTCCAAAACATATTTGTAGCTTCCATCGGCGCATCTGAATCGATATTGATCTTGCCATTTCTCGGTTTTTTGCTCAATAAAAGAATATAATTTTATAGACATTCTGATGCTATCTTCCGGGTGAATTTTGTCAAACCACCACTTAGAAGTTTTACCAACTTCGTTTGGATTATAGCCAAAAACACCTTCGATTCCTTTGTTCCAGTTTATGCTGTCTTCCTGAATTTTCCAGTCCCAAATGGTGTCGCTTGTTGCTTTTGCTACAATGTCATATTTTTCGTTGGATTCTTTTATTTCTTCGTTTGTTTCTTTTAATTTTTTGAAAACAGTCACATTGTGTTTTTCATTTTTTGAAACTATATATTTGAAAAACAATGCGGTAGTTAAAATGAAGAAAATGTCTTTTAGGAAAAAAAGATAAAAATATTTAACGTCTGAAAAATAAGAGGTAAGTATTTTATGACAGAGTACCGCCATAAATAATGATACTAGAATGTAAACTAGAGTAATTTGGAGAGTTTTACTTTTCATTACTTCAAATATAGTTAATTTAACTATAATTAAACAATAAGTAAAGTTCAATTTAAGGGCTGTATTTAGATGTTTTGTATTAACTAATTGATTGTATATACGCAAACTATGTTAGAAACGTTTTTTTTTAGAAAATAAAGTGTACCTTTGCAGCCATTAAAAATCACAGATGGAATCTATTAGAAACATTGCAATTATTGCCCACGTCGATCACGGTAAAACAACTTTGGTTGATAAAATTATGTATCACTGTCAGTTATTTCGTGAAAACGAAAACACAGGTGATTTAATTCTAGATAATAATGATTTAGAGCGTGAGAGAGGTATTACTATTACTTCTAAAAACGTATCAGTTCAATATAAAGGAACAAAAATCAATATTATTGACACTCCAGGCCACGCGGATTTTGGAGGTGAAGTTGAACGTGTATTGAACATGGCCGATGGTGTATGTTTGCTAGTGGATGCTTTTGAAGGTCCAATGCCACAAACACGTTTCGTGTTACAAAAAGCTATTGATTTAGGTTTGAAACCATGTGTGGTTATCAATAAAGTTGATAAAGAAAACTGTACTCCTGAAGAAGTTCACGAAAAAGTTTTTGACTTAATGTTTGAATTAGGTGCTACTGAAGAGCAATTGGATTTCCCAACTGTTTATGGTTCTGCTAAAAACAACTGGATGTCTGATGACTGGAAAGTTCAAACTCAAAACATTGAGCCGTTATTAGACATGGTTATCGCTAATGTTCCAGCTCCTAAAGTTTCTGAAGGAACTCCACAAATGTTGATTACATCTTTAGATTTCTCTTCTTTTACAGGTCGTATCGCTATTGGTCGTCTTGAAAGAGGTGTTTTGAAAGAAGGGTCTCCAATTTCTTTAGTAAAAAGAGATGGTAAAGTAATCAAATCAAGAATTAAAGAATTACATACTTTCGAAGGTTTAGGCCGTAGAAAAGTTGAAGAAGTTGTTGCTGGTGATATTTGTGCTGTTGTAGGTATTGAAGGTTTTGAAATTGGAGATACTATCGCTGACTTTGAAAATCCTGAAGCTTTACAAACAATTGCTATTGACGAGCCAACAATGAGTATGTTGTTTACAATTAACGATTCTCCTTTCTTTGGTAAAGAAGGTAAATTTGTTACTTCTAGACACATCCGTGAGAGATTAACAAAAGAGTTAGAGAAAAACTTAGCGATGAAAGTTGGAGAAACTGATTCTGCTGATAAATTTATGGTTTTTGGTCGTGGTGTACTTCACTTATCTGTTCTTATTGAAACAATGAGAAGAGAAGGGTATGAGCTTCAAATTGGTCAGCCACAAGTTATCATCAAAGAAGTTGATGGTGTTAAATGTGAGCCAATTGAGGAATTAACTATCGATTTACCAGAAAACCTTTCAGGTAGAGCGGTTGAATTCGTGACTATCCGTAAAGGTGAAATGCTTTCTATGGAAGGTAAAGGTGAGCGTATGATCATTAAATTCAACATTCCATCTCGTGGAATTATCGGTTTAAGAAATCAATTGCTTACTGCTACTGCTGGTGAAGCTATTATGGCGCACCGTTTCATTGGGTATGAACCATACAAAGGAGAAATTCCTGGACGTAACAACGGTTCATTAATTTCTATGGAAAACGGAAAAGCTATTCCTTACTCTATCGATAAATTACAAGATCGTGGTAAATTCTTCGTTGATCCTAACGAGGATATCTACGAAGGACAAGTAATTGGAGAAAACACTCGTAGCGACGATATGACTGTTAACGTTACTAAAACGAAAAAACTTTCTAACGTACGTTCTTCTGGAGCTGATGATAAAGCTAGAATTATTCCAGCTATCAAATTCTCATTAGAAGAAGCTTTAGAGTACATTCAAAAAGATGAGTATGTTGAAGTTACTCCAAAATCTCTTCGTTTAAGAAAGATTTACTTAAGTGAAACGGATAGAAAAAGATACAAAATCTAATTCGTTTTAACTTTCAATATAAAATCCCAAATTCCAATTAGGAGTTTGGGATTTTTTTTAGTGTTTTTTTTGAGTTTGGAATTTTAAAAGTTTTATCTTTTTAAGCTAAAATGACCTTTTGTTTCTCGTCCATCTTCTAGTTTTAAAGTGTACCAATAATCATCTGCCGGCATTGGACTTCCCGTGAAAGTTCCGTCCCAGCCATCACTTGAGGCAGTTATTTGCTTTATTAATTTTCCATATCGATCGAAAATAAAAATTTTGGCACCCGAATTGAAAGTGTCATTTGCTCCTAGGATGTTCCAATAATCATTATAACCATCATTATTTGGAGTAAAGAATTGTGGTACACCAATAATAGCGATCGTTTTGCTTATCAATCCACAATTTTTTTTATCATTAACATAGACTTCATAAATTCCAGCTTTTAGATTGTCAAAGACATTTGAATCTTGGAAAGAAGTATTTGGATCGCCAAGACTAAATTCATAATCTCCTTTACCGTTTACATTAATCGTAACCTTATTAGAATTGCCAATTTTTAAATCTTCAATATCAATACTTTTTATAGTAGCTGTATTTGAAGCTATGACTTCGATGGTTCTTGTTTTGGAACAATTGTTTTTATTGGTTGCAGTGACACTATAAGTTCCAGTACTATTGACTTCTAAATTATGCATTTTTTTATTAGGAATCTCGTTTCCATCTTTTTTCCAACTAAAAGAAAAATCAGCTAATGTGCTCAAATCAATAATTCCGGCATCTAATTTTGCAAAGTAAGAGACATCATTATCGCAGACATTGGTTGTGGTATCTTCGGCTAATTGCGGTAATCTGCTGACCTCAAGCTTGATTTTGCTGATGCCAAAACATTGATTTCCTTCTTCTATTCTGGCAAAAGCAAAATCATTATACGGTATTATATTTTTATATACAGACGGATCGGTAATAGCATTTTGTTCGAGTAAAGCATCATTTTCGGTAGGATAGTATTTTAATTCCTGACCGGTGGTAATTAGAATTTTGGCTTCAATTAAATTAAATAAATGTATTCCATCTTCAGTTCCGTCAGCATCACATTCTATTTCCAATGAATATACTTTTTCTGGTATCTTATTCGCTTCTAATACGAGGTTTGATATACTGCTGCATTTTAATTTTGAGTCGGTTATTCTTGCAAATAATGTTTGAGGATTGGTAGTATTGGTATAAGCGGCAGGTAATGGATTAATGCCGTTAAAGGCGTCTGTTTTATTTAAATAAAAGGATGTTTCTAGCTCAGGGTTGTTATTGGTGAGCAAGACATTTGCTTCATTTAGATTAAATAACACTAGTCCGTTTGCATTTTCTCCAACATCGCATTGTGTTAACTTGATGTTATTGACAGGTGGAGGAGAGATTACGTTAATTTTGATTTCTCCAATTGCTGAGTCAAGTTTGCTTGAAGCTTTTATAAATATGGATTGTTGAAATGGCGTTGTATTGCTAAAAAGATTTGACAATTCATTGGTATTGTTGTCTGCGTCATTTTGAGTTGGATAATAATGAATTTCAAGACCAGAAACGTCATCATTATTAAAAATTAGTTTTGTTAATTGATCAAAAAAAATGCTGGTTTTTCCATCGAGCGGATCTGAATCATTTCCGTCACAAATTTCAACTTTGTTTGTAGGAATGACTACTTTGTCGTCTATTTTGAGTATGAAAGAACTAGTTGTGTAACATTGAGTGACCAAATTTGTGATTCTTACAAAAATTGTTTCTGGGCCAGTCGTAACTTTATAAGCTGTTGGATTTTTTATAGGATTTGCATTGATGATTGCATCGTTTGAAGAATTGTGATAGGTTACTTTTACATTTGTCTGATTTCCAACGATTTTTGGAGAATTTATGGTTAGGTCAAAATTTATAGTTGAATTGCCTCCACTACTATAGTCTGATTTTGAGATATCTAATTCTGTAGCTGTTGATGTGCTTATGGTTGGAGCTTCGTCGAATGTTGCAGTTCCAAGCCATTCCAGGGAAAAATTGCTGACACCAATTGGCCTGTCTATAACAACAAAATAAGAATCACCTGCATTAGCATCTATCCATCTGATAAACCCGTCGCCTTTGAACGATGGGCCTTCGGACAAGTCTTCATAATCGCCGGTCATTCCAGTATTATTAGTCGTCAATTTTGCTGCGTTCGGATTTGTAGTGGAACATCTGATCGGCGAAATTAATGAAGTGCAGCTTGCATTTGGGCCAAATACGAAAAAGTCAAAATCTTCATTAAGATCATTGCTTTCTGGTTTGATTATAAAACCAAATGTGCCAGAAGTCTTTATGGAGATTTTAAGCCACAAGCTATTGTGTTCGAATGAATCGCAGCTAGTTTTCAAATCGATTTCTTGGATATTTCCAAATCCTTGCAGACTTAAACCTTTAAATCCGGAGTTTCCACAAACAGCAAGTGCATCACCACAGTCGTTTTGTGAATAAAGATTGATAGAAAATAAAAATAGAATTAGTAATGTTTTACATAGACTCATTTTGTGTGGATTTACAGTAAATATAAGGTAAATTCTACAAAAAAAAGGTGAGTCTAAAAATTTTATCTTTTTAAACTAAAATGGCCTTTAGCGCTTTTTCCATCAACAAAAATAAGCGTAAACCAATAATCATCTGAAGGCAATTGTTCTCCATTAAAGATTCCGTTCCAGCCCGTACTGTTTTGATTCATTTGTTTCAAAAATTTTCCGTAGCGATCAAAAATGCTTATAGTGTAATTTGGCAATTGATCTATGTTTTTAATTGCCCATAAATCATTATAACCATCACCATTTGGTGTGAAGAATCTTGGATAATCTAAGACGTAAAATAAAAATCTGTTGGAAAGTCCGCAACCATTTTTATCCCGAGCTACAGCATAATACGCTCCCGGAGCCACTCCTGTAAACTCTGGGTTATCTTGGAAAACATTTCCATCTAATGAAAATTCATAGTTTCCAGAACCAGTGTATTTTATTAAAACCGAATTATCAACTCCTGAGAAATCTTTTACGACAGCTTCTGTAATGGTAGCTGGTTCAGATTGAACTACTTTGAATTTTTTTGTTTTCGGGCATCCATTTGCATCAGTTACAGTGACTGAGTAATCTCCAGGTGCATTTACCGTCATTGAATTTGAAGTGCTGTTTCCAGGAGTCCATGAGTAACTAGTAAAACCGGTTGCAACAGAAAGAATAACATCACCATCTTTGCAAATGTATTTTGATTCATCTTCAAAATTTGGCGGATCAAAGGTGTTTACAACAAGAGTAACGGGTGAAATATTGTAGCAATCAGGTCCGTTTATGATTCGAGCATAAATTGTTTGAGTAAATGCGACAGTATTTTTGAAGATATTTGGCAATACATTTGTTTCTGTTACTGCGTCGTTGCTATTTAAAAAATAATGCACTTCCATACCTGCCGGTAAGCCTGCAATTAATTGCGGTGTAGTTTGAGCGTTAAGATCAAATTGATAAAGGCCATCTTGAACGCCATCTTCGTCACATGTTTTAACTGGATTTTGAGATGCTATTGTGTTATTTGAAATCTGAAGTTTTACTTCAGCAATTTTAAAGCAACCGAATTTGTTTTCAATTCTTCCAAAAACAATTTGATTAACGCTCTTATTGGTATATTTTTCAGGATTTGCAATCGGATTTGTTTTGGATTGGGCATCTGCTAAAGTTTCATAATAGCCGTTGTTTGTAATGTCAGGCGCATTGTTTTTAATCAGATTATCGGCTTTTTTTAAATTGAAAATGCTAATTCCATCAGTATTGTCATCACATTGAACCAATGATGTGTTGGTGTAAAGAATCTCAGGAGCATAATCAATTTTTATTTCTCCTTTAGCGACGCAAAGTGTTCCAATAACAGAAGCCTCTACATTGTAAGTTCCGGCATTAGTTACCTCAAAAGTAGAATTTGTACCAAGTATAGATGCTGGGTCATCCTTTTTGTACCATTTAAAAGTATAATCACTAGCACTTAATTTAGTGTCTAAAAGTACTTTTTCTCCAAAACATGCTGGATTATTTCCTGCAATTGTGCGGTCTTCGCCTAAGGAAATACTAGAAGTAAAACTTCCTGCTTCAAGGAAAATTGCCGATTCTAGATTTCTATTTCTATCATCAGCCATTACCATTTTTACATGATATGTTTTTCCAGCGGTTACTGTAGTTTGAGCTGTCATGATTTTTGTTTGACCAGCATAATTAACAGGGCTAGTGTTATTGTTTAAGCCATTAAAGTAAGTCTCATTTGAAGCGTCGCAACCTGTATAAGAGATACCGCCTGGTCTTGTTCCAGCTGTAATTTTAGGACGGATATTTACAGATGAAACAGGAGTATTTGTTTTGGGTATTATTGCTAGATTTTTATACGGATCTGCTGTTCCAACTTCTTTTATCAAAAAAGCAAAACCATCTGAATATTGACACGGATAATCGTACTGATATTCATTTGAAGCAAAAATATAATTAAAACTCAATGAATTTGCCGATGCAACAAAATCAAATTCTAAAACTGTAGCATTTATAGAATGAATACCTAATATTTGGTCAAGATCAGCATCTCCAAGCCAATTTTGACTATCATTGCTAACAAGCTCGCTAACAAATGGCCCAACTGCTGTTGATGCTGTTGATGATGCTAAAACTATTCCTTCTGAAAATGGGAAACTGCTTCCATTGCTATTAAAGTAAGCAAAACTTTGTTTTCCTGGCCTAAAAGTGTCTCCTTTTCCGGTCGAATTCGAAGCAGCTGCACATGAATTGTTAACTAAAACATTTTCAATCAGTTGTTTAGGTGTCCTTTGGTCGTCAATAGTAATATATTGCGCGTTCATTTTGATAGATGAGCAACATAAAACAATAACGAAGAGAAAAACCTTTAAATGAGTCATAGCGTAACAAATATACTACAAATCTCGCTTTTTTAATAATTTATACGAGAAGTAAATGAACAAAAATGTCCAGACTAAAACGATAATGATAGAATAATAGTGTACGCCGTAGTCTTTTGTGTTTTCAACCCCAATTTGTGTTCCAATGCTTTTTATAACTGATAATCTTGTAAATGGTTCAATTATTAAATTTGACATGGCTTCTAAAGGGAAAAATTTCATAATTGTAAAACCAACAGTGCTATTAGGAAAGAGTTTGAAAATCAAAAGGCCTTTTGCAATTCCTTCAATAATATTCCAAACCAAAAGAAATCCTAAGGCAAAAGCAGATCGTTTTACTAAAATTCCCAAGAATAAACAGAACGAAAAGAATCCCGTCAGCTTTACAAAAAAAGCTAAAAGATATTCTAAATCAGAAAAGATGATTCCGAATTCATTGTATGATGAAAAAGACAAGCCAAGAATCAAACTCATGATAAAAACAAAAATCGTTGAGGCAAATGCAAAAAGCACAACCGTCAGGAATTTTGACCAGATAAATTCTTTTTTGCTCAAACCGTCAATTAGATTTTGTTTTAATGTTCCATAACTATATTCATTAGCCATCATTGAAACAATTACAATGGCAAGAAATAATTTTAGAATAGCTGCTATATAAGTATTAAAATGCCAAATAAAAGGGAAATTGAAAATCCCCATTTCGGCTAAATGAAATTTAAATGGCCCAATATCAAATTTTATTGAAGCAATTAATGCAATAAAAGAAAGCAGAATGAAATAAGCCAAAGTCAATATTTTGCTGGCTTTGTTTTTCCAGATTTTTTGAAGTTCTATAGAGATAAGTCGGTTCATGATTTAGTTTTTTTGGATGGTGGCGTTTTTGGTTAATTCTAAAAATTGTGCTTCAAGGCTGTTTCTGCGTTTTACCAAATGATTTAAAACGATGTTTTTTGAAAATAAAAACTGATTTAAATCTGAAGCTGCTAACTCTGATTTTAGGTAAACCAAAATTTTTCCATCTTCTTCCTTAATGTGATCCACATTCGGATGATCACTTAAAATAGATTTTAAAGCGAAGTTATCTTCAGAAGAAATTTCGAAAAATCCTTCATTTGCAGACATTTCATCAACTGAGCCAGAGTATAAAATTTCTCCTTTTCGCAACACTACAACGTGAGAGCATACTTTTTCAACTTCATCTAATAAATGGGAAGCCAATAAAATCGTTGTTCCTTGCGATGCAATTTCTTTGATTATATCACGAATTTGATGAATTCCTTGCGGATCTAAACCATTCGTCGGTTCATCTAAAATCAGGATTTCTGGATCATTTAAAAGTGCCGATGCGATCGCCAAACGTTGTTTCATTCCTAGTGAAAAGGTGCTGAATTTACTGTCTTTTCTTTCGGTCAAACCTACAAGATTCAATTTTTCCTCGATTTTAGAGTAATTGATGCTTTTAATTTTGCAGACTAATTTTAGGTTTTCTTCTGCTGTCATATAAGGGTAAAAGTTGGGGCGTTCAATAATTGCGCCCACTTTTTTCAAGGCATCATGCGTTTGCATTTTTCCGTCAAACCATTTATAATTGCCTGATGTTTCGTTTACAACATTCAAAACAATTCCTAAAGTAGTTGATTTTCCGCTTCCGTTAGGACCAAGAATGCCGTAAACATGGCCTTTTTGAATGCTGAATGATACATTTTTGAGCGCTTGAATGCGTCCGTATCTTTTGCTAAGATTTTCGATAGTAAGGATGGTTTCCAAGGTTTTTTGGGTTTTAGTTTTTAGTATGACGAATCAACTTCCATATTGTTACGTGAAATTTATTTTTATCACGTTATTGATGTAAATTTGTATTAAAGATATTCAAAATGAGCGAGCCTTTAATGGTTTTAAAAAAACCTTCATACCCTTTAACACAACCACTTTTAAGTTATTTGGACAGATACGAGCGTATTTCGAAAGTTTCTGTTTTTTATGATGACTTATTGCGGTTTTCTGGCTCAATCAATGTGTATGACAAGAATGAAACTGATACTTTATGGATTCGCGTTTATTACAGTGAGTTTGAAAGAAATGAAATCGATCTCAACCTGAAGAAAATTTATTCGCTTTTGCATTCTGATGGAAACAGTGAAATAATTCAGTTCTTAAATATTGATGCCATTGATTATTGTACTTTCGGAAATTCAAAGCCATTCAGAATTAAAGTTCGAAATATTCTCAACGATAACTATGTACATTTTTACATTAAAAAAGCTGATGCATCCAGAATTTATGGTTTGGAATTAGAAGATATTCTTTCCCCAGACAAAATCAATTTTTTGGTTTATAATGATACTTTGATTGAAGAACATATTATAGGAATTCCGGGTGATGTTTTTATGGATACGCTTCTGGATAAATGTACTGAAACAGAAAAAGCTCAAATTGCAAAAGAGTTTGTGAAGTTTAATGAGCGTTGCATGATACGACTTTTAGGCGATATGCGTGCGTACAATTATGTAATTGTTCCAATTCATGATTTTGATCAAGTAGTTTACAAAATTCGCCCGATCGATTTTGATCAGCAATGTTATGAGGGAAATTTCAAAGTTTATCGTCCGCAGTTTTTCAAGGAAAATTATCCGATGATCCAGCTTATAAAAGAGAAATTAGAAGAACGTTCGATTATTCAATATAAGGATGAAGAAAGAGCGATTTTGGCAAAACGAATCCATTCTGCCGAAACTAGAATCAAAAAATTGCTGAATATAATGTGCCACGATACCATTTCGACACCAGAACATTTGAATCAGCTCAAAATGGAACTGTATCGCTATACTAATGATATGAAATTCAAAAACGCAAAATCAATGGGACACATCATGCACGCCGCCTTTGAGTTTATTACGCGTAATTTTAAAAACACTAACTTAGTTTAAAAGAATTTTACCATATAAGTTATATAAGTTCATAAAACAAAACTTAAATTTTCTTATATAACTTATATGGTAAAAAAATAAATCAATCTTATGAAAAAATCTTTTTTAGTAGCCGTTTCCATTGTTTTATTGGCTTGTCAGCAACAGACAAATAGTAATTTCAAAACGCTTTTTTCGCTTCCGAAGAAATTAAAAGAAGTTTCGGGAATTACTTATTTTCCGGAAACAAATATGATTTATACTTTGGAAGATAGCGGAAACAAAAATGCCATTTATGCAATAGATTCTAAAGGAAAATTAGCCAAGACCATCACAATTTCAAATGCCAAAAATGTGGATTGGGAAGATATTACAAAAGATAAATCTGGAAATATCTATATTGGTGATTTTGGAAATAACGACAATGAACGAAGAGATTTATGTATTTACAAAGTTGCAAAGAATCAGCTAAATAACGATTTGGCTTCCGCCGAATATAAAATCTCATTTTCATATCCAGAACAAACCGAATTTCCTCCAAAGAAAAAAGAACTATTTTATGATGTTGAAGGTTTCTTCGAACAAAACGGCTATTTTTATCTTTTCACAAAAAATAGAAGCAAAGGTTTTGACGGAACTGCTTTTATTTATAAAATCAAAAATGCAAAAGGAACTCAAAAAGCAGTAAAAATAGGAGAGTTCAAAACCTGCAGCAATTACAATCATTGCGTATTGACAAGTGCGACAATTAGTCCCGATGGAAAAAAAGTAGCCTTGTTGAGCCACGACAAAATTGTTTTGTTTAAGGATTTCAAAGGCGATCTATTCCATAAAGGAAAACAGACGGAATTAAGTTTAAATCACTTTTCTCAAAAAGAAGCAGTAGTTTTCAAAGACAACAACACCCTGCTAATCGCCGATGAAAAAGTCGATAAAATAGGAGGGAATGTTTATGAGTTTAAACTTTAAGGTTCAAAGGCTCAGAGTTGCAAAGGCTCAAAGGTTATCAGTAATAAAAAAAACTTTGAACCTTTGAACCTTTGGACCTTTATACCTCAAGCTAAAAGCTATATGCCGCTCCAAAAATCAACCTTCCTGGTTCATCAGGAGATTGGAAATAGGAAATTCTTGCCGTTACAAGATTAATCGCGTTCAGCCATAATCCGCCACCATAATCTTGGTGCCATTTTCTTGAGCTTTCGCCATCAAGCCAGATTCTTCCGTAGTCAAATCCGCCAAGAATTCCGTATGTTAGTGGAGCAACAGTTTTGTGAATTTTTCCAAGAGTAAAACGTAGATCAGAGCTTTGTGAGAAATAGGAACTTCCTAAGAAGCGCTCGTTTCTGTAACCGCGCAAGTCTGTGTCGCCACCTAAAGTCGCACCATGGTAAAAATCAAAATTGTTGTTTAAGATTGCTTTTCCTTTAAGGAATGTAGCCAAAACTAATTTTCCGTTATGATCAATTTTATGTGTAAAACCTAAAATACTTTCCAGTGTTGGGAAATTCTGTTTAGTGTCGCTCAAATTTGTAGCCCACATTCCCGAAAGCATAAAATACATTCCGAGAGTTGGTTTTGCCACAAAATCAGAATTTTTGAAAACATATTTTACTTTTAAACCGCCATAAGTTTGGCTGTCAAAAACATTCGGATTTACAATTCCTGGAATATCAATAAATCGGTTTTCAGTTTCTTCTACAGTCAATTTTTGAAGTATTGGCTGTATGCTGAATTCACTTCCAAAACGCCCAACATGTCTTGCTGCACCTGCAACAGTAAATTTACGAATGCGGACTCTGTTATAATCCATTCCAAATTCGTCATCGTTGTTTACCGTTTCGTTTCCGTAGCCAAAATAGTTCATCGCAAAATTTGGCGTAGTGAGCTGTGAGTCAACATCAATTACCCATTTTCCTAATAATCCTGGAAAATGTGCTGCATAAGTTAATTCAAAACCTCCCGTTGCAAAATAATAGAAACCGTTTAAAATATGTTTTTGAGTATATGGATTTTGCTTAAAATTATTTACAGTATAATTTAAGTTAAAACCTAATTTTACGCCATCATCAGGATTATAGCCAATACTTGGCAAACCAGAAATTACGTTATATTTAGGCTTTTCATAATTGTACAAATTCACATCATAATCGTCTGTAAGCTGTGTTTTGGTTTTAGTCCCGAGGCCTCGGGATAAATTATAGGTGTTTTCTTTTGATTTGAAATCATAAACAATCACTTTTCTGCCGTTTTCAATATTATAAGTATCGTTGTTTTGGCCACCAATCAAACGAATTTTAATATTTGATTTATGATTTCCTTTTACTTCAAAAACATCATTGTCATCAAGTCCATAAATCCATAAATTAACGGTTTTGTCATCGGTTACTGTTTTGGTGTAAACCAAATCATCGCCTTCTTTTTTAACACGATAAACTTGAATTTCAATGCTTTTTTTGGCGTTATGATTGATTACAAATTTGTCTTTTTTATCTGTTCCAGCAATCATTACGGTACGACTTAACACATCAAAATATTCAGCAGCATATTTTTGAAGATCTCTTTTTCGGTGTTTTAATTTTTGCTTGATTTCATCTACAGTTTCGTCTTGCACTTCTTTCGGCATATTTTTAAAAGCGGCATCAATATCAGCATCAGATAAATTCTCTTGAATGTATTTTGCTTGTTCAATCCAATCTTTTTCTTCAGCTGTTCTTAAAAATGCTAAATCAAGCGGATAAGGTTCTCTTCCAAGCCATTTTACATTGATTCTATCGCCCTTAAAAGTACGCATATGACGAAGTGGAGGCATGTTCATTATAAGTGAAAGCAAAGCACCATCATACTTCACAAAGGCTTGATCACGGTCACGCGGAATTGGTTTGTAAATAACTTTTCCGTCTTGTTTATATTCGCCCCAGCGCCATTGATCGCTGTGTCTGTCCCAATCGCCAATCAAAATGTCAAACAAACGCGCTTTGATATATTCTTTTTGATCAACAGAATATTTTTCATCTTTATGAAGATTCAACATCATATCGTCAGTACTGATGATGTCTGATGGATTTCCGAAACTCTTCGCATCCACATGATTGTCGGCTGGACGTTCTTCAACCATATAAAGTTGATCTCCATAACCAGCGTTAAACTCTTTTAAGCCATTTTGTTTCGGAATGTAATATAAAATTGGGTTTGTGTGCGCAAGCCCAATTTGGTCAGACATACTTCCTGTTACAAACGAAGCATAGGGATGAGAGGTTGTATAAAAATCGTATAAAAAGTTTTCTGTATATGTTTTTTCAAAATCGTTTACGATATATTGATCTTTAAAAGCGACCGATTGCAAAAATACCGTTGCGCTTTTTTTCATGGCACGCATGATGTATTCACGACCTTTTGGATCAGACATTCTTAAAGAAATAGATTGGTGGCCACCGCCTTCGCGGATAGGTTTCAAACCGCCCATCAAAGTGTCAACTGTTGCAACTTTTGCTTCGATTGGCATGCTGTAATATTTTCTGTAATGTTGCCCGAATAAAAATCGGTGAAACATACTTTTATCAGTCATGTCTTTCGTATAAATAGAAGTCGTAATTTTTGAAGGGAAATTGTTTGGAATATCGGATCCCCAATTAATTTCTTGGGCTTTTATAATTTCACGCTCAAAAAGCAGTTTTTCTTTATTGTTTTCATTTCCAAAATAAGAAACTTTTGCGTCACCGCTTTTGTATAAAGTAAGTGTTGCATAACCATTTCCTCCATACGAAAAATCATTTTCGCTGATTGCTCGTGCAGCTTCAGATTTTGACCCTGCACCACTGATAATCTGCTGAATATTTTCTTTGCTGATATATTGCAGATTGTGATCATGACCAGAAACGACAATGACATTTTTCTGTTTTTGCAAAAGCGTTTTTATTCGTTTTGCATAAATTGTATATTGTTTGTTTTGAATGTCTTGTGGATTTGCGCCAGAGGTTTTTCTCAATAAATTAATGAAAGAACCTATAACAGGAAGCGGAATTTTTTGTTCCAAAGGAAATAATTGTTTTTCCATAGAAAATTGCCCGCCGTGCGTTCCGTTGCTTAATAAAGGATGATGGATTGCAATAATTACTGTTTTTTCTTGGTTTTTATTTAAGATACTTTCCAGCGCGTCAAAAAAATCTTCCCTGGTTTTGATTTCGCAATTGTCATTTATTGTCGGATGATTGTTCCAGTCTTCAAGGAACCATTCGCTGTCAATTGTGACTAACGTTGCAGCACTGTCAATTTTCACATCTTCAATAGGACAAGCTTTTCTAGGCAGGAATGCTTTTTTGTCATTTAAATATTTCGTTACAAATTCGGCTTGACGTTCTAGGCCTTTGATACCGCTATACCAGTCGTGATTTCCTGGAATAAAAATGGTTTTTCCTTTAAAACCTTCTGCTAATTTTAATTGATTGGTCAGTTTTGTTTCGGCTAAAGCCTTGTCTTCGGCATTTTTATCTGCAGGAAAACCTTTCGGATAAATATTGTCTCCAAGAAATAAAAGAGTTGATTTTTTGCTGGATTTCTTTAATTTTTGATGCAAAAGCTCCAGTGTTTGCTGGGCTTGCTCTTCATCGGCATTTCCTGCATCTCCAACCAAATAAAAAGTATGTGCAATTTTTATGGTATCGGTTGCGTTTTCCGTTTCGTTGGCGCTTACATTTTTTCCGTATTGCGCTTGGCGAGTTGCACAAGAATAGAAAAGAACTATAGCGGTTATTGCCAAAGAATAGTTTTTAATCTTGGCAATAAAATGATTATCCAAAAACAATTTCATATTTTAGTGGTATTAAAATATTCTCTTATGAATCTAATAGAACAGTCCGAAGATTTCGTTAGTAATTTACTCAAAGATAAACTTTCTAATTTATATTCTTACCATAATTTTAATCATACTTTAACTGTAGTTACCGCAGTAAAGGAGTTGTGCAAGAAAGAAGATGTGGATGATGATGATAAAAAGGCACTTTTAGTCGCTGCATGGTTTCATGATACAGGATATATCGAGGGTTATGAGAATCATGAAGACAAAAGTGTAAAAATTGCTACAGCTTTTTTGAAAGAAAAAGGACAATCAGATGAATTTATAGTAAAAGTTTCAAGTTTGATCTTGGCAACGACCAAGGAATATATACCGAAAACGCATTTAGAAAAAATAATTAAAGATGCTGATTATGCGCATTTGATGGGTACGGAATATGTTACAACTTGCGAATTACTTCGTTTAGAATTAAAAAATACAGGAATTGTGACGTTTTCAAATTCAGAATGGACGAAAGAGAATTTGAACTTTCTATTGAATAAACATCGCTTTTATACCGATTACGCCTTAAGAAAATGGCAACCTTTGAAAGAAAAAAATCTGACTTTGATTCAGAAGAAAATAAACAAACAGGAATTGAAAGCGGCTTCGGCAATTGAAGAAGAAAATAAAAAGAAAGAAAAAGCCGAAAAAGCGGATAAACCAGAACGCGGAATTGACACTTTATTTCGCGTTACGCTCGGAAATCATACACGTTTAAGCGGCATTGCCGACAGTAAAGCGAATATTTTATTGTCTGTAAATGCCATTATTATTTCGATTGCACTTTCGTCTATTATTCCAAAATTAGATAGTCCAAAAAATGCGCATTTGGTTATTCCAACCTTTATAATGCTTATTTCGAGCGTTGTTACGATTATTTTTGCCATTCTTTCAACACGACCTAAAGTGACTTCAGGATTTTTTACGCGTGACGATGTTGAGGCTAAAAAAGTGAACTTGATGTTTTTTGGGAATTTTTACAAAATGCCTTTTGAAGAATACGATTGGGCAATGAATGAAATGATGAAAGACAGAGATTATTTGTATTCTACAATGATCAAAGATTTGTATTACTTAGGATTGGTTTTGCAACGAAAGTATAATTTGTTGCGAATTGCTTATAATCTTTTCATGATTGGAATTATTATAACAGTGATTTCGTTTGTAATTGCTTTTAGATCGATTTAATTTTTAGAAAATAATATGATTACTGATAACTTTGTCAAAGTTTGAAACTTTGACAAAGTTTTACTCATAAAAAAGCTCAACTAACTTAGTTGAGCTCATCTAATAAATCTTGGTAAGTAATTTTTTTCGTTGTTGGACTTGCCGTGTTGTTGATGACTTTTACGCGAATGGCTCTCAATCCCGAAACACCTTGTAAATCTTCTACTTCAAATTGCTCGATTGCAGGTTCAAGTATTTTTTTGTGTTGCAAATACTTGATATATTTTAAGTATTCTGTTTCTTCATTGTTTTGAGAATAGACAATTGTGATTTTCTCTTTCTCGGTAATTCTTTCGTTTGTTCCTTTAATATGCGATTTGTCAATTCGTTTTTTAACAACCTCATATCTTGCGTTATAAGTTCCATCAACGTCAAAACGTTTTTCATCCATTCTAAAACGGATAGAAAGTGGTGCGCTGAAAACTAAAATTAAAGAAGTAACATCTAATTCATATGGAAGCGATTCCTTAAGCTGATGATGCTCTAATTCCATTTCGCATAAAGTCTGTAATTGCCATAATCTTAAATTATGCAAATACATGATGTCGAAAGGTTTAGTTGGCGAAATTGATGCGCCAATATATAAATTGTGTTCTACTCCGTCAGTTTTAAAACGCTCATAATAATGTGGATAAATTTGCTGCGCATCTAATTGCTTTTTATCCAAAACCGAAGCCAATTTTTTATTGATGATCGACATTGCGTTATCAAACTTCTTTCTTTCTTGATAAAACAAGCCCGATTTTTCATCCAGACTTTCAAAATACAAAGCTTCTAATGCTTCATTTTTGGCATTGCCTTTTGTATTTTTTAATATCGGATGAATTTCTTCTTCAATATAACGTTGAATATGTTGCTCGGTATCTGCTTTTAGCGGAAAATCCAATTCGCTTCGAAGCGATTCCAATTCAAATTTTCTTTGTTCCAAAAGAACAAGGTTCGAATTCGGTTTTTGATTGTCGAAAATTTCCAAAAGAGCAGTCAATTGATTTTTAAGGTCAATTTTTACGGTTTCGTTTCGATGTTCAGAAGAACCTTTGATATCGATTTGTCCGTAAAGTGGATATACATTTTTAAACACAATTTCTTTAAAAATATAATCTTTTGTATGATTGATATTTTGAAAATAATTCTGAGATTCTTTTCTGAATTTCCAATAAACGCTCGGGTGAATCGTAGTATATTCACGTTGAATAATCGCTTCAATTTGATGTTGCATATCGGTATTGTAGCGATCAATCGTATCGGTTAAGTAAGGCAGAATCAATTCTAGTTTTGTAGCATTGACGCTATTTAGATCTCTTGGATATTCAGAAACTAATTCAACTACACCCAATAATTGTTCGTCTTTCATGACTGGCGCAAAAACACAGCTTTTAATGCCTTGTTTTAGTAAATGCTCGCCGAGTTTTTTATTTGGAGATTCCTCAATGAATTTTTCGACATTCGAAATCACAAAAGGCTCTTTATTATGCAAAAGATTTTCAAATGAACAGCCAAAAAAAGCATTTTTACAATCGACTTCTTCATCTGTATTCAAAAGAAAACTTTGCATCTGATTGTCAAATTTAATTGGCCTGATGAATTTTTCTTCTTCCGGATTGTAAATAATGAACCCCACTTTTAAACTCGGAATCTTAAATATTGATCTAAAAATATCTTCAATAATGTCAGTTGAGGTAACGCGGGTTGAATCAGGTTTTAATAAATTGCTTTTTAAATTTGAAATAGCACTTTCGGTTGTTGCATCAAACAAAGAAACAATTCCGAAACCTTTTAAGATCCAGCTTCTAGGCGGAAATTTAGATTTCCATAATTCGATATCATTATAATTATCAATTAGTTCGTCAATATCGTTTTGTGTTAATTCTAATGCTTTTTCCGTTGGCATGATTTCCATAAAATCAGCATTGTATAGAATTCTGTAATGTTTTTCAATTCCCTGTTCATCCGGAATGTCGTAAAAGAATGGTTTATTGAAATCAACATTCTGATTGTAATAATATGCCAATATTAAGCAACAGTTGTTGATATAGAATTGATGATCATCAAAATCACGAATTTCCATATCGAATTCGTCTCCAGCATTGCGCAGAATTTTCTTGAAACGCTCCGTATAATTGAAAGAAACATTCTGAAAAGGAATTGTAATAGCCTTTATTTCGTTGTTCGTCAATGCGGTAGGGAATAAATCGGCAACTATGTTTTTGATTAAACCTTCGTTGTTTTTGATAATATTATAGTCATGAATTCCAGTTCTGAATTCCGGAAAAGCTTCAACTTCTTTTAAAATAGCTTTGGCGTAATTAGATCTATAATCGACATCTGATAAAGCAATTTCCTCAAAAGATTCAATCAATTTATGAAATGAGATTATGGTTTCGAAAGGACTTTCATGTGGTAAAAGACGTTCCATCTATTTTTGTTTTAGGAATACAAAATTAAGCAAATATTAAGAATTGTCCACATTTTATAATTTCTTTCATTTATGGTTTGATAGTTATTTCCTTTATAAATAGAGGGTTGAAATTATGCAGTTTTAAATTTAACAAAAAATTAACGATAATAATAACGGAACGATCGTTCCGTTATTATATCTTTGTGCCATAATAATTGAATAATCAATAACTTAAAAAACAAATAAAATGAAAAATTTAGAAAACAAAGTTGCTATAGTAACAGGTGGAAACAGTGGAATTGGATATGCAGCAGCTGCAGAATTAGTGTCAAAAGGCGCAAAAGTAATTGTAACAGGAAGAAATGAAGAAGCTCTTGTTAAAGCTGAAAAGGAATTAAATGTTACCGGATTTGTTGCAGATCAATCTGATTTGAAATCGATCGATAATTTAGTTGAAGAAGTAAAAGCAAAATTTGGAAAAATTGATATCGTATTTTTGAATGCTGGTATTGCTTCATTTGCTCCAGTTGAATTTGCTCCAGAAGATCATTATGATTCTATTATGAATGTAAATACAAAAGGAGTTTATTTTACAGTGCAAAAATTATTACCTATTTTAAACGACGGTGGTTCTATTATTTTTAATACTTCGGTAAATGCTCATTTAGGAATGCCAAATTCTAGCGTTTATGCAGCAAGTAAAGCAGCAGTTTTATCTTTTAATAAAGTATTTGCTGTAGAATTGGCTTCAAGAAAAATCAGAGTAAATGCTGTTTCTCCTGGTCCAGTTGAAACTCCTTTATACGGAAAATTAGGTTTGCAGAAAGAAGAAGTAGAAGGTTTTGGAACTGTTCTTGGTGAAAAAATATTATTGAAACGTTTTGCTCAATCTGAAGAAATTGCCAAAACAGTTGCCTTTTTAGCTTCAGATGATTCATCATTTATTACTGGAACTGAAATTGTTGTTGACGGTGGACTTACTGTAAATGCTGTTGTATAATTTTTTTGACTAATTCAGGAACGATTGTTCCGTTTTATTGTTATCTTTGCGAGGAAATTTAATTTTGGATATCATGGCTAGAACGAAAGAATTTAACGAAGATCAGGCTTTAGATAAAGCAATTGAAATTTTTTGGCACAAAGGTTACAACGGAACTTCGGCTCAGGATTTGGTGAATCACTTAGGATTAAGCCGTTCGAGTTTGTATGATACTTTTGGCGATAAGCAAAAGCTTTTTGTGAAATCATTAAAAAGATATCAGCAACAAAATCATGATATTCTTAAAGAGTTTTTAGGAAGTGCTACAAATATAAAAACGGCTTTTACAGAAATCTTTAAACAAGCAGTTGTTGAAAGTCTGCAAGACAGAATCACAAAAGGCTGTTTTATGGTAAATTCATCCGTCGAATTGGCGATGCACGATCCTGAAATTGCAAAAATTGTGCACGATAATCAGAAAACGGTTGAAGATATTTTTTGCCAAGCTATCAAAAAAGGACAGGATTTGGGACAAATTTCTGATAAGCAAGAAGCTCGATCATTGGCTCGTTTTATTTTTAATAATTATTCGGGAATCCGGGTTTTAGCAAGAGCAGGCGAGAGAGACAAGCAAGTTTATGATGATATTTTAAAATCGATTTTCGCCTTGTTTTAGAAAATCAATTGAAATAAAAAAGGGCAGTTCATTTTGAACTGCCCTTTTTCTATAAGATATTGAGTATTTATTTTAATTGCATTGTAACGTTTTCGATTACAGTCATAGTCATAGTGTTTCCTTCTCCGTATTTGCTATGTGTCTTTATATAATATTTGTCGGTTTCATATTGAATGCCGGTAGAATCTTTTAATTCTTTGATAACTTGTTCTTTAGGTATTTTGAAGTTGCCAACTACAAAATCCTTGTTGTGTATATATAACAACATTTTGTTTGCTGGATGAACTAAAACAAGTTCTTTTTTCAGGTTATTGATAAATCCAAATCCACCGATTTCACTTTCTTGCGGTTTCCATCCGCCACTAATTTGTTTCAAAGATTTCTCTAAATTGGCTGCGTCTTTTGCAGTAATAAATTTTTCTAAATCTTTGAATTCTAGACTTCTGTTGGATATGTTTTTAAAGTTTTTGATGCTTTCGTCATCAACCAAGACTCTGAAAATCTGCGGATTTTGTGGTAAATAAATAATTTCTACTTCTAATCCAACACCCACTTTTCGATACGCTTCTGATGAAATATCGGTTACAACTTTATTTACTTTATTATCAGCTGAGGTAAAAGTAAGCGAAAGCGTATATTCGGTATGAGAACCGCTACGAGATGATTCGGTTGTTTCAGAAAAACCACTGTCAATGGTTGCTGTACCAAAAACACCTTCTTTTTTTATTTTTTTCTCCAGACGAGCGCTAAAATTACTATTGATAATAATGGATCCAAAAAGAAATGTTGCAATAGGAACTATGTACATCAATGGATTTCCTGCATTAGGATTTTCGGAATTAAAATAGGATAATTCAGAAAGGGAACTAATTCCGGCAATACCAAGAAAAATAAAAAATGCAACTAGAAGAGAGGTTACAATTCCGATTGCCCAGCCGCTTGAATTGTATTGCGTTTCAGGAATTAAATAGAAACAAAGAAAAACTGTAATTACTGCGAATAAATACCATTTTAGGTTGCTAAAGTTCATGATTTTGAGGTTTGAGTTTTTTCGATTGAATTAGAGGTTCCTGTTCCACTGATTAGGTACGTGTATTCGATATTGTTCGAGTCCAGGATTTTTATTTCGGCGCTATAAGTATTGTTTCCGTAAAATGAGAATTTGCCGTTTTCAGTATTTTCAAGAATAAATTTAGTTGGTTTTGACGCTGTTCCTGAAGCAACTTCCATTGGCAATTTTGCATTCCATGGTATCGAATTTGAGATGTTTTTAATAGATAAAATTTTAAAAGCACTGCTACTGTTCGTTAATTCGATTTGAATTATTTTATAATCAATATAGGTTTGTGTGATGTCGATTTTTGGTTCAAATTTCTTTTCGATTGAAGTTATCGCATACATTTTTTTTGAGCCTAATAGATCCTGTCCTTTAAAACTATAATCTTTAGATGCTTCATAATCCAAGTTCAGTGCTTTTTTTAATAGCGCTTTTGAAATAACAATAGTGTCTAAATTGCCTTTGTTATCATTATAACATTCCTCTAATTCTAATTGCGAGGAGTTGAGAAAGAACCCCGGAATGAGGCTAAACATAATTCTATCATGATATATTTTCTCAGTCTTCAAATACATTATGGCATCAGAAGAATTGTCTTTTGTGTCTTGAAGTGTATAGAATTGGGTTGTGGTAGGATGATCAATGTCCTGGGTTAATTTTACGACATTTTGCGAAAAATTTTCAATATTCTGTTTTTCATAATTATGTTCCTTAATTTTTTCATTTAGGAAATAAGCAAAAAATCCAAAACAGACTAATAACGGAATAGAATACGTGTACCAAGGGCTTCGTACTTTGATATTTCTTCTTTTTATTTCGCGATGATATTCTAGGGGTAGTTCGTATAATTCTCCATCTTTTCTTATCCCCCAGATTTTTCCAGTTCCGAAAAAAGGAATCCAGTAAATGTGAAAATATTTTTGACGAATTTCAATAGTATAGCCAATATTGTTGCTGAGGCCAATTTCGTGAGGATAAATATCTTTGATTTTAAAATTTCGAGTACCGAAAAATATTCTCATATTGAGGCTGTAGGTTTAAGTAAGTGGTTTTGGGTTAAATATTGTTTTGGACGAATATATAAAAACTTGTTAAATAAGCTACAATTTTAGAATCAATAGTTTTTAAAAAATTTTGACACAATAAAAAACGGCAGTTACATTTGTAACTGCCGTTTTCTGTTTTAGTAAGTAAGTAATAGAAAATGAAAACCCTTAGTTTTTCTCTTCTTTGTTGAAGTAAACTAAGTAGTAATACATTTGTTTTTCTTCATCCCAGCCTTTCTCGACAAATTTTTCTGCACTTTCAGGATTGATAAAATCCATTTTAATCTGAATATGAGTATCCAAATTAATTACATTTTTAATCGATTTTCTAGCGTCAGAAACTGCTGCGTTGGCAATAGGGAATGAGGTAACATCTTCGATGCTGTATTTTTCTCCTTTATCAACTTTATAGTTTTTAAATTCAGGAATCAAATCAGGATTGTCTAGTACTTCATTCAAGAAATTCTGCTCTTCAAACTGATCGTTTTTAGCGAAATAATTCACAGATCGGTTCATAAACATTACTTCCTCTTTCTTGTCTTCGGCTGGCAAAACCACGTCTTTTGCGAAGTTTTGACAGAATTTCAAATATTTTTTAGTGATGAAATTTTCATCTTCAAATGCATCAACAGATAAAAAGTGCTCTAACCAGTAACGTGCGTCATAACGGTTGCTGTCAACAGTCAGGATTTTGTATCCTTCTTCTTTTTTGTAGTTGAAAATCAAACATCCTTTGTCTAATTTGCTCAAGTTGATTCCTTGTTGTAGAATCATTTCAAGGTTGCTTCCGTTTTCTTCAAACTGTAAGAAGTCTGCTTGTAATTCACTTTTAAAAATTCCGATTGCATCAACAACATTATTATCAATGCTTAAGTTTGTCAAATACGTTACATAAACCTCTCCGTTTTTGATATGCGGGTGATTTGACTGTTCAAATAAATGCTTTGTGATGTTTTTAGAAACCTCATGAACATTTGACGGATTAGCAAAAATCTCAGTTGCATATTTAAACATGTCGTTGTAGTCCAAGTCCACTTCGTGCGCAAACTGATAATAGTTTTCTTCTTTTTCTCTAAAAGGCTTAAAAAAGAATTCTTTAATCAAAGGAACAATTTCATCATTAAGATTAAATGGTTGCTCTGATAAAAAAATAGCTTCGTTACGGCTCTTGTTTCCTACGCGGTGTATCGAAAGCGTGTCGATGTGGGTATTGAATAAGTTGATCATTTTTTTTGAGTTGCTGAGATTCTAAGTTTCTAAGATACTAAGTTTTTTAGATAGTGTCTTTTAATTTTTTGATTAATGACGCTAGCATTCTTTCGATCTCTCTACTGTCCTCATATAAAAGGTTAAATTCTTCTTCGTTTATATAAATTATATTTTTTGCAATTTCAAGCTGGGTCTGCATTTCAAATAGAGAGCCGAGAGAAATATATAAAAACCGTAAAAAATCTTTATTACTTTCTCTTCCAGATCCTTCTGCAATGTTACTTGGAATTGATACTGAACTTCGGCGTATTTGCGAAGTTAATCCAAAAGTTTCTTCTTTTGGAAAAGTTCTTGTTACTTTATAAACTTTTGTAACTAAGGAAATTGATTTCTGCCAGACTAAAATCTTTCTAAAATGACTCATTAACTTATTTTTTAAAATAAATTCAAAAATAAGAAAATTCGTTCAAATATTAAAAACTCAGAATCTTAGAGTCTTAGCATCTTAGCAACTTAACGTTAGTTCCAATTTTCCTCAAATCCATAATCTTCGAAGCTGTCGTCGCCTTCGAACATGTCAAGATCATCTTCGTCTAGGTCGTCTTCAAATTCTCCGTAGATATCATCGTGCATGTCATCAGCTTCAAAGTTTTTTTCGATAGCGTCTGCTGGCATTTCACCGTGAGAATATAAAGTTTCAGGGTAAGTAGCTCCAACAGTTTCGTCTTCGACTGCAGCCAATTCAACTAAGAAAGTCCACATGCTGATGAAGTCATAAACGTAGATAATCTTAGTATTCTGTTTGTCTAAAATACTAGATAATGGATAATCATTCATGGTTCTTATTTCGCCAGGAACATCTCCTGTATCAAAAAGCGGAATTTCATCTTCTTGATTCCAAGTATCATCACACGTATAAAATGAAGCCACTTCTGAACCGTCAAAGCCAAAAGAGTTGAAGATTGCATTGTGTAAATCCTCAAGCGTATCATCCTCAAGAATAGCAATGTCTCTGAAAATATCTTCTTCGGCGTCTAGAATAACTCTAAATTTATAAACCATAATCTTTGTTTTTATTGAGAGGTCAAAGGTAAAATATAAAAAACGAAATACGAATTACGAATCGTGATTTGTTGAAAAGATTTTAGAAAATTGATTTTCAATGTATTTGTCATTTCGAGGAACGAGAAATCGCACTAGAAACTCCGCAAAGAAATATCGAAAACCTTTATCAATCAGCTTGTGTGATTTCTCGTTCCTCGAAATGACAAACGAGACCTGATAACTTTTACTTCCCAGCCAATCTCTTTCTGATTTTATGATACTGTTTGTGATAAGTGCTATGACTTGGATAGCTTCTGCTTGGCGTCATGTTGTTAAAAATCAAAGCAGTGAAAAGTAAAGTCAAAACTCCAGTCAATACAGGTGAAAGCACATACATATAACCTAAAGCTTTTACTTTTTCGGTACCGATAACGGCAATTAAAGCGGTTGCACCTCCTGGCGGATGAAGTGTTTTTGTAATCTGCATTAAAATAATAGCGATAGAAACGGCCAATGGCGCAGCAATATACATAATATCTGGAACAAGTTTATGGACGGTAACGCCAACAATGGCTGAAATTACGTGACCACCAACTAAATTTCGAGGCTGTGAAAACGGACTCTGAATAATTCCGTAAACCAAAACGCTCGAAGCTCCAAAAGAACCAATTAAATATACGGCATCAGGACCAGAGAAATGTATGGATTGAATATAAGCCAAAACTCCAATTCCGACAAATGATCCTAAAAACGACCAAAAATGTTCTTTGTAATCAATTAAAGTTTCTTTGTATAGAATGTAACGTGTTTTGCGATAGCTTCTTTTTATTTTTTCTGTTGGCATTATTGTGATATTATATTTTGCTCGTTATGCTTTTAAATATACTTTGCTATATGTTTTTAATCTCCAGATTATATTAGTCTGAAATTATTTAACTAAGCTTGGAGAATAGCTGTATACAGTATAAGGATAAATTGTTTTTGCAGTGTATTTTGAAATCAAACACACGACAAGAATTGGGAAAAATAAAGTATAATCGTTTGTCAATCCGCAGACTAAGAAAATTGCTGTAAAAGGAGCATGAATACTGGCACTCAAAACCGCGGCCATTCCGATAATCATAAAATTAACTGGAATCACATTTACATGAAAAAAGCTGTTTAAAACCGAAGCTAATAATAATCCTAAAAAGGCTCCAATAAATAAACTCGGTGCAAAAACACCTCCATCACCACCCGAAGCTAAGGTTATTGAAGTTACAATTGGTTTTAAAATCAATATTCCAATAAAAGTGAAAGCTAAAGTTATTGTTAACTGAATTTCTGATGCATTTCCGAATATCCCTTTTATCGCGTGATAACCTTCTCCATATAATTGTGGAAAAAAGAAAAGCGAAATACTTAAAACTGCAGATCCAATTAAGATCTTATAATAATGTGTATCTATTTTTCCGAATTGGGATTTAATGAATAAAACGCATTTGGTCAAATAAACCGAATTTATTCCGGCCAAAATTCCTAAAAGAATAAAATACGGAATTGCTTTTAAATGCCAAGTCGTAATAGATACGGCAAATAATGGTTCTTCTTTTAAAATGGTCAATAAACCAAAAGCAATTGAAACCGCAATGACATTTGAAATAACAAAAGCGCGTGTAACTTTTCTGGAGATAACTTCAAAAGCAAATAAAATTCCCGCAATTGGACTGCTAAAAAGTGCTGTAACTCCCGCGGCAACACCCGCGCAGATTAATTCGGTTTTGTATTGGCGGAAAACATTTTCCTTTTCGTGAGCGACTGATCCAATAGTTGCGGTTGCTACAACTGTAGAAACTTCGATTCCGGTTGAACCTCCAAAAATAACCGTTAATAATCCGTTTATAAAGTGAGATGGAATTTTATATGAAGGAAGATTTTTAGATTTTGATGCTGTACTTTCAAAAACTTCTTTGATCCCTTTGTTTTCTTTTTTCTTAAAAAGATATTGTCTTAAAAAATAAATTACTGACAAACCAAAAACTGGAAAAATGATGTAAAATATGGGGTGAACGGATACTTCGTGGAAAAAAATATGTTCGTAATATTCTGTAATTCTTTTTAAAGATATTCCGAGAAAAGCCGAAAGAAAGCCAATTAAAAGAGAAACAATAACTAATTTTCGAAGTTTGATTAATTGATGATTTTTTTTGATTTGCGCCGTTTTGTTCATCAGAAGTGATTTTGTAGTCGCTAGATTTTATTTGCGATTTCACAAAATTAGGCAATCAAATTTGTTTTTTAATAATAATTGGTCTTTAATATATGTTAAAATTGTCAAAGTAAGATAATACATCGATTTTGTCATTTCGACAGAAGGGAGAAATCACACTAGGAATTCCACATGTTATATCGCTAATTTTTGTCGAGTTTCTAGTGTGATTTCTCGTTCCTCGAAATGACAAACTATACTTTTATTTTTTAACTTAAAGAAAAACCTTTGCAACTCTGTGCCTTTGTCACTTTGTCCCTATAAAAACCTATCTCTCATAAAATTCAATTGGCAATAAATCAGGATCTGCAATAAAAGTAAAACGTTTTTCTGTCGTTTCATCAATTCTAATTGGTTCTGATTCAATTTTTTTAGAAGTTAAAAAAGCAATCGTTTCTTCCAGATTAATGACTTCAAAAGCCAAATGTCTTAAACCAACCGCCTCAGGTCTTGAAGGTCTTTGAGGAGGATTCGGAAACGAAAATAATTCGACAACATAAGAACCATTTAAAGCCAAATCTAATTTGTAGGATTGGCGTTCTTCACGATAGATTTCTCGGATAATTGTTAAACCTAAAATTTGAGTATAAAAGTGTTTCGATTTTTCGTAATCGGAACATAAAATAGCAATATGGTGAACTTTATTAAGGGTAAGCATTATTTTTTTAATTCAGGTTCTTGATTTAATTTTCGGATAACTTTTGCAGGATTTCCAACAGCAAGCGAATTGTCTGGAATATCTTTTGTGACGACAGATCCAGCGCCAATAACACAACCTTTTCCAATTGTAACGCCTGGACAGATAACAGAATTTCCGCCAATCCAGCAATCGTCGCCAATGGTAACAGGATAAGCATTTTCCAGGGATTTTCGTGATTCAGCGTCAAGCGGATGTGATGCAGTATAAATTTGAACATTTGGCGCAATAAAAACATTTGAACCAATATTTACCGGCGCACAGTCTAAAACCACACAATTCACATTGAAATAAACGTTATCACCGCAAAAAATATTATATCCGTAGTCACAATGAAAAGGCGGTTCGATATAAAGACCAGTTCCTGCATTTGGAATTAATGTTGCCAAAATTTCTTTTGCTTTTTTGGTAACTCTATATTCTTTCACATTTAAGCTGTGCAAAAGATTTTTTGCTGCTCTTCGGCCTTTAAGTAATTCTGGATCAAAGGCGTTGTAATATTCGCCAGCGATCATTTTTTCTTTTTCGGTTTTCATATTTACATTTTCGTCTTGGCAATTTTTTCATGCATTTTTGGGATTTCTTGCAATGCAGCTGAGCAATACCAAGGCGTTAATTCGGCTTCGAGTAAGTTTGCTTTTATTGCAGGGTCAGTTGCAACTAGCGCTTTAGCTTCTTCTATGGTTTCAACATTAAAGATATAGATGCCGCGATAATTTCGATCGTTTTTCATGAAAGGGCCGGCTACAGCCAGTTTTCCTTCTTTGGCTAATTTGTTGATATTAGCCATATGGCCTTCAAAAAGCTTTTGCGTTTCTTCTTTTGAAGCCGTCGTATTGCTTCCTGATTTTAAAAGGCAGAAAACATATTTTTTCATTCCGTATTCATCGGCATGAAGCGATTTGGCTAAAGCTTCATCATATTTCACTTGGGTTTCTTGAGAAAAACCAATTGAACAGCATAATAACGCTAGAATTAAAATTGAATTTTTCATTTGTATTTTATGTTTTAAAGGAGTTTCTTCAAAATAACAATCTGTCCTAAATGATAAACATCATGCTGAATAATTCCGTGAAGATGTTCATAGTAAGTATGGCCGTTATTGATATAAATTTTAGACAAATGTTCATCACTAAAATCTTCAAAAAAAGCATTCCAAGCTTCTTGTGATTTTGCTAAAGTTTGAAGCGACTGTTCCCAAGCAGCTTCAGAAGGATCTAAAACAGGGACAAAATAATTATGATCTGGAGTAATGATGGTTTCGCCCTGCATACGCTGTAAAATATTTCTTCTCCATTGAATTAAATGGTTTACAATTTCCCAAATAGTGTTCAAGTTTGGGTTTATTTTATGGTAAGCTTGTTTTGCTGTCACATTTTTTAAAGTGCCCGCAAGAGTAACCTCTAGAAAAGGATTTCCGTTATAAACAGATTGATATAAATTTGAAATTCTTTTATTTTCTGACATAATTAGGTGATTTTGGAATTCCTAGCTAATATACAAATTAGTATTTTACAACTCATCCTCGAAATTCTACAATTGGGTTATTATATATTTTTTAACGTTAATTGTTAAAATACATTTGCTTCATCAAAAACCAAAGATGACATGAAAACCAAATTATTTTTTACAATAAGCTTTTTATTTTTTACAGCTTTAACTTTTGCTCAAAATACAATTTCAGGAAAAGTAGTGGATCAGAAAGGAAAACCAGTTGCAGGTGCAAATATTTATATTGATGGAACTTATGACGGAGCAACAAGTTCTGAAACTGGAGATTTTTCTTTTCAAACCAGCGAAACAGGAAATAAATTTATTGTGGTTAGTTTTTTACTTTTTGAAACTTTCAAACAAGAAATTGATGTTGCAAATTATAAAGATCAAGTGATCAAATTAAGAGAAAATGTTAACGCGCTGGATGCTGTTGTAATTACTGCAGGAACGCTTGAATCTGGAGACAAAGCAAGAGTATCAGTTTTAAAACCTTTAGATATTGTTACAACTGCAGGTTCTGCTGGAAATATTGTTGCCGCTTTGCAGACTTTGCCAGGAACGCAGAATGTAGGCGAGGATGGACGTTTGTTTGTACGTGGAGGTGAAGCTAGCGAAACGCAAACTTTTGTTGATGGAATTCGCGTTGCACAACCTTATGGAGCAACCACAAATAATTTGCCTACAAGAAGTAGATTTTCTCCTTTTTTGTTTAGTGGAATCGCATTTTCTACTGGAGGTTATTCAGCAGAATATGGCGAAGCTTTATCCAGTGTTTTGCTTTTGAATACTCAGGATGAGGCAGATCATGAAAAAACTGATATTTCATTTATGACTGTTGGTTTAGGACTTGGAAATACGCAAAAATTCAAGAAAAGTTCGTTGAGCGTAAACATGATGTATGTAAATCTAGCGCCTTATCAAGCTGTAATTCCTCAAAATGTCGATTGGAATAATCCGTATCAATCTCTTGGTGGAGAAACGGTTTACAGATACAACTTTACAAACGGAATCTTCAAATTATATGCTTCTTTCGACTCAGAAAAATTTGATTTGAATCAAAAGAATGTCAATTTCGAAAATCCGATAAGAACGGATATGAACAATAATAATTTCTACCTGAATTCTTCTTATAAAGGAACTTTTGGAACAGGTTGGCAATTGACTTCTGGAATTAGCTACGGCTATAGCAAAAATAAAATCACATACAATATCACTGATGTTGACAACAACGAAAACGCTGCTCAACTGAAATTGAAATTGCAGAAAAAAGTCTCAAATTATTTCAAATTGTCTTTTGGTACTGATTATTTCATTACGAAATTCAATGAAAATGTAGATGACAATATTTCTATTAATGTTGCAAATGGCTACGATTCTAACATTTTTGCCGCTTATGTTGAAGGAGATATTTTATTTTCTAAAAAACTGGCAATGAAAGTCGGTTTGAGATATTCAAACAATAGTTTGCTGAATGAAAACAATTTTGCGCCAAGAGCTTCATTGGCTTATAAAGTCTCAAAAAGCAGTCAGTTTTCTTTTGCTTACGGAGATTTTTCACAAACGCCTGTTGTCGATTATATCAAATATTCAAAATACCATCAGTTTGAGAGCGAAAAAGCGAGACATTATATTTTGAATTATCAATTTACAAAACCAGGACAAACTTTTAGAGCCGAAGCTTATTACAAAGAGTATGACAATTTAGTTCAATATAATACGAGAGATATTCAATACAATTCGGTTTTCAATAATAACGGTTCAGGATATGCAAAAGGAATCGATTTGTTTTGGAGAGACAGCAATTTGTATAAAAATTTAGAATATTGGATTTCATATTCTTACATCGATTCTGAAAGACAATATAAAAACTTTCCAAACATGGCGACACCAAGTTTTGTAGCCAATCATAGTTTGTCTGTTGTAACAAAATATTTCATTACCGATTGGAAATCGCAAGTTGGTTTTACAAACAGTTTCAGTTCAGGGCGTCCGTACAATGATCCAAACCAAACGCAATTCATGAACGGAAAAACAAAATCATATAATAGTTTGAGTTTCAACTGGGCATATTTATTGACCACGCAAAAAATCCTTTATTTCTCTGTGTCAAATGTTTTAGGAACACAAAATGTTTTTGGATACGATTACGCAAAAACACCAGATGCAACCGGAGTTTATCAAAGACAAGCTGTTGTTCCAACTGCAGACAGATTTTTCTTCATTGGTTTCTTCTGGACAATCAGCCAAGATAAAAAAGAGAATCAGCTTAAAAACTTGTAGTTTTTTAGGTGCAAAGTTGCAAAGCAACAAAGGTTCAGAGGTTTTGCATAGATATGTTTAAAAAGAAAAACCTTTGTCACTTTGTAACTCTGAACCTTTGTTACTTAGAAAAAACAATTCAGTAACCAAATTCGACAACTCAGTATCATTTAATTTTAAAAGACTAAAAACCAACATACTTTTGAAGTGTAAATTAAAAGTCGCTAAGTGTCTAAGATGCTAAGTAAAAAAGCTTAGAAACTTAGTTTCTTAGAATCTTAGAGACTAAAAAAGAGTTTTAATCATCAACAAAAAAGCTAAGAACCTTAGCAACTTAGAATCTTAGTAACTTAAAAAAAAGAAATCATGACCAAAATTATCACAATAACTATTTTATTTATCTGCAGCTTAATGTCTGCACAAAATGTAAAATTAACTGTTGCTGTTTCAGGCTTAAAAAATGACACAGGAGTTGTTAAAGTAGGATTATATAATTCAGACGGGACATTTCTTAAAACAACGTATAAAAGTCTTGCTTCTGAGATTAAAAACAATCAGGCGGTTGTAACATTTGAAAATCTTCCTGCAGGAGAATATGCTATCTCAACTTATCATGATGAAAATATCAACGGAAAACTTGACAGAAATGCAATGGGAATTCCATCAGAAGAATATGCAGCTTCAAACAATGCAAAAGGGTTTATGGGACCTCCAGCATATGCAGACGCTAAATTTAACGTCAGTAAAGACTCAAAAGTCGAAATTAAATTCTAATAAAGAAATAACTAATCTATATAAACAAAACCATTAAATAACTTATAAAATGAAAAAAATCATCACTTTAATCGCATTATTTGTAGTAGTAATAACTTCAGCACAAACACAATTTGAGCAAGGAATGGGAAAAGCTTTTGGGCTTTGGAAAGAAGGAAAAAATGCAGAAGCTTCGGCAATGTTTGAAAGAATCGCTGCAGCGGAGAAAAACAGTTATCTGCCAAATTATTATGTAGCTTTGATTAATACGACATCGGCTTTCAGTGAAAAAGATAAAACGAAAATCGATTTGTTGTTGACTAAAGCGCAAGATGCTTTAGATGTTGAATTCATAAAAGATCAAAATAATGCAGAACTTTATGCATTGCAGGCCTTGATTTATACAGCGTGGGTAGTAGCAGATCCAATGACAAACGGAATGAAATATTCGGCTAAAGTAATGGAAGCTTATGCAAAAGGAAAAGCGATCGATCCAAATAATCCAAGAATTGTTTTTGGTGAAGCTGATTATCAAATTGGAGGAGCAAAATGGTCAGGAGTAGATACAAAACCATTATGTGCACAAGTTGACAGAGCTATCGAACTTTTTGCTACTTTTAAACCAGCAACACCTTTTTCTCCAAAATGGGGATTAGAAAGAGCTTTGGAAACTCAAAAAAATTGTAAAAAATAAATTTAATTTAAGCTGATTTAGAATGAAAGACTATAGAAGTAGCTTTGCAGATGTAAGAAGTGGAACGATAACTTGTTTCAAGATTTCTATGGTCTTTGCAATTATATTTTCAGCATTTTTAGGAGACGATTTTAACGTTAAAAATGTTCTGGTAACCTTTTTTGTAAGCTGTCTTTATTCTTTCGGACTCGGTTTCGGGAACGGATACATTAGTGTCTTTCTTGATAAAAAATGGGACTGGCTCGAGCACACGAATCTGAGAGTTTATTACGGAATTCTTTGTACGGTTCTTTATACAGTTCCTGTAGTTTTAGGAATAAATTATTTCATTTTTGTTGTCTTGCAGCATGTGACTTTAGATGTGTTTTTTAGTGCTAGAATGCTTTGGGTGCATCTTTTTTATATTGTAGTTTCTCTAGCAGTTTCAACTTTCCTTCAAGCCAGAAGTTTTATGGTAAAGTGGAAACAAGCCTCAAAATTTGAAATAACGCAGCAAAAGATTATTGCCGGAACTGCAAATGCACAATTCGAAAGTTTAAAAAATCAAATTGATCCGCATTTTCTTTTTAACAGCTTGAACGTTTTAAGTTCTTTGATCGAAGAAAATCCAGATAATGCACAGCGATTTACAACTTCTTTATCAAAAATTTACCGCTACGTTTTGGAGCAAAAAGATAAAGAATTGGTTTCTGTTGAAGATGAATTGTCATTTGCAAAAACCTATATGAATTTGCTGAAAATGCGTTTCGAAAACAGTCTTTTTTATGAATTGCCAGCAGGAGATATAAATCCAGAAGCAAAAGTAGTTCCGTTATCACTGCAACTTTTATTAGAAAACACAGTGAAGCACAATGTTGTAAGTGAGCAAAAGCCCTTGCATATCAGGATTTTTATAGATGGAGATTATCTGGCAATTCAGAATGATTTTCAAAAGAAAGAAGTTTTGCAGGATCGAAAAGGTGTTGGACTGCAGAATATTGTAAACCGATACGGAATTGTAACGAACCGAAAAGTAGTGATCGAACAAAATGAAGAAACGTTCACCGTTAAAATTCCAATTTTAACCAAACAAATTACAGTTATGGAAACAAGTGCAGACTATAGCGACGAAAATAAAGCTTATTTCAGAGCTAAAAAAAGAGTAGAAGAATTAAAAGGATTTTACGGAAATGTAATTTCATATTGTTGTGTGATTCCATTTTTAATTTTTATAAATTTGAGGTATTCTCCTGGATTTCAGTGGTTTTGGTTTTCGGCTCTAGGCTGGGGATTTGGAGTTGTAATGCATGCTTTTAAAGTTTTTGGTTACAGCTCAGATTGGGAAGAGAGAAAAATTCGTGAGATTTTAGAAAAAGAGAATAAACAAAAAAGCTGGAAATAATGAGAACAAATTTCACTAACGATCCTGAGGATTATGATTTACAGCAGTTTGCTAAGAGAAAAATAGAAAAGCTTAAATCGTTTTATTCACATGCATTTGTCTTTTTTATTGGATGGGTAATTTACATATTGAAAGAATATTTTGGAGTACCGTTTAATTTTTTGCCCTTAAAATATATTAACGGTTTTGTTATGGCAATTTGGTCAACAGCATTTTTAATCAACGCGATCGATTTATTTGCTTCGTTTAAAATTTTTGGAGCAGAATGGGAAGAGCGTAAAGTAAAAAGTATCTTAGAAAAAGGAAACGAAAAACACAAATGGGAATAATTATGGAACCAGATTACACAGAAGCAGAACGTTATTACGAGGCTCAAAAAAGAGTAAAAGAGATTAAAGAATTTTATCAGCATTTGACCGTATTTCTTCTTTGCAATCCAATTGTAATAGTCGTAAATCTTATGACCTCTCCGGGTTATTTGTGGTTTATTTGGTCTGTTTTGGGATGGGGATTTGCAATCGTTATGCACGCAATGAAAACTTTTAGAATTTCGCCAGCCTTTAGCAAAGAATGGGAAGAAAGAAAAATTAGAGAGCTTCTAGAGAAAGAAAACAATAAAAAAATCTGGGAATAATCATGGAACCTGATCGCACTGAAGCAAAACGTTATCATAAAGCTCAAAAAAAAGTAAAAGAGATTAAAGGATTTTACGAGCATTTAACCGTTTTTATTTTGGTAACCGCAATCTTGATCTTTATAAATTTAATGACTTCGCCCGAATATTTATGGTTTATATGGTGTATAATGGGCTGGGGAATTGGAGTAGTGATACATGGTCTAAAAGCTTTTGAAATTTCTCCTGCTTTCAGTAAAGAATGGGAAGAAAGAAAAATCAAAGAAATTTTAGAAAAAGAAAACAATAGACAAACTTGGAAATAATTATGGAAACAAATTGTAATAATGACCGAGGAAAATTTGAGTTTGAAAAAATTTTCAACAAAAAATCTGTTCAATTCAGATCTTTATATGTTCATGCATTTATTTACACGATTGGATTGACAATCTATCTTTTAAAAGAATGTTATGGAATTTCGTTTAATTTTTTTCCGTTGCAATATTTGAATAGTGTTGTAATGGTAATTTGGACAAGTGTATTTCTAGTATCTGTAATTGATTTATTTGCTTCTTATAAAATCTTCGATGATGAATGGGAAGAGCAAAAGATGAAAAGCCTTTTAGATAAAAAAGTAAAAAAACAAAAATGGGAGTAATCATGGAAGTAAATTTTAATGACGAGGATAAATATTACTTGGCAAAAAAGAAAGTCGAGAATATTAAAGGTTTTTATGGAAACTTGACAGCCTTTATTTTAGTAAACATCATTCTGATAGTTATAAATTTAATGACATCACCAAATCATCTTTGGTTTTATTGGCCATTACTGTGGTGGGGAGTTGGAGTTGTTTTTCACGGATTAAAGGTTTTTGAAGTTTTCCCGGTTCTAGGAAAAGATTGGGAAGAGAAAAAAATCAAAGAATTCATGGAAAAAGAAAAAGAGAACAAAAAAAAGTGGCAATAATCCTTAAATAAAAATAAAATGGGACGTTTAAGAAGACGCATGTACGAAGAATATAGACAAGAATTTTCGAATGATGAACACTTTGATATAGCATACAGAAAAGTTAGAAGAATAAAAGGTTTTTATTCGCACTTGAAGGTGTTTTTAATTGTTAATGCAATTATCATTATCTCGAGTTTAAACCGAGAATTTATTGGCAGTCATTTTACTGACAGCGGTTTGTTTGAGTGGCACACTTATTCAACAACTTTTTATTGGGGAATTGCATTATTGATGCATGCAGCGTCAGTTTTTGGACGAGATATTTTCTTTGGTGATGATTGGGAAGAAAGAAAGATTAAAGAATACATGAATCAAGAATCACAAAAGAGTACTAAATGGCAATAACTTTAAAAAAGTAATAAAATGAAACGTTTTGGACAAAATATTTTTGAAGATCACGATGAGCAATTCAGCACTGATGAAAACTTCAATATTGCATACAGAAAAGTAAAAAGAATAAAAGGTTTTTACTCGCATTTAAGAGTTTATATTATTGTAAATGCAATAATTATAATCACAAATTTGAATCGTGATGTATTTGGAAAAGATATAATTTACAACGGTTTATCAGACTGGCACACTTATTCTACCGCTTTTTACTGGGGAATTGCACTTTTGATTCATGCATTTTCAGTATTCGGGCCAGATATCTTTTTTACGAAAGATTGGGAACAAAAGAAAATCCAAAAATTTATGGAGAAAGAAGCTCAAAATAAGAATAAATGGGAGTAATTTTAACCTGAATTTCCAAAACCTTAACCAACCAAATGACCACATTAATTATAGAAGACGAAAAACCGGCAGCAAGATTGCTGCAACGAAAGCTTGAAAAACTTGATATTGCGGTAAAAACCATGCTGCATTCTGTAGAAGAATCAGTAGATTGGTTTTCAAACAACGAACATCCAGATTTGATCTTTTTGGATATTCAGTTATCTGACGGTTTATCGTTCGAAATTTTCGAAAAAATTGACATAAAAAGCGCGATCATTTTTACAACTGCTTATGATGAATATGCTTTAAAAGCGTTCAAATTAAACAGCATCGATTATCTTTTAAAACCAATTGACGAAGATGATCTTGAAATTGCTGTTGAAAAATTTAAAATGAGACTTCCGAAAGCAGTTGCTGAAACTTCTAATCTGCAGTTGGACTTTGAACAAATTCGTCAAATGTTGTCAAATCCTTTTGAAAAGACTTACAAAAAGAGATTCACCGTTAAAATTGGTCAGCATTTAAAAGTAATTACTACAGATGAAATCGAATGTTTTTTTAGCGAAAACAAAGGAACTTATATTCATACTTTTGATAACAGAAATTATCTGATAGATTCGACTCTGGAAATTTTGGAACAGGAATTAGATATGAAGGATTTTTTTCGCGTAAGCAGAAAATTTATTGTACCGCTTCAGGCAATAAAAGAAATCCAGGTTTACACCAATTCTCGTTTAAAAGTAATTTTACCGACTTACAAAGACGATGAAGTAATTGTAAGCCGTGAAAAAGTTCAGGATTTTAAGAGTTGGCTTGGATAGGCTTTTTCGCTTCCAGAATCATATAGAATTGTATTCCAAACAAGATTGAAGCTAAAACTAAGTGTATGGCCTGACTTCCTATTGGGAAATCGAAATATGCCATTGCAATTCCGGTTACAATTTCAATTGCAATAACGGCAAGTACCCATTTCATTTTTGAAAAACCTAATCCTAATTTTGTATTTTGAACATACAAATAAAGATTTACAAGTAATACTATTATAGAAAAAGAGCGGTGAACGTAAAAAGTTACCGAAGGATTTTGTAACCACAAAATACTCGCTGTTAAGCCATTTTTTACTTGTTCGTCTACAAATTGACGTACTTGCGTTCCAATTGCTACCTGAATTAATGTCAGTAAAAGCGAAATCAAAAGTACGTTTCTGAAAGTAGAATTAAATCTAACTGCAGCTACTTTAGGTCTTGCTAATTGAATAATGTAAAGTATTACAGCAACAATTATCAAAGCCATAACCATGTGAACTGTAATTTTTATTGGATTCAAAACGGAATACACCACTTTTGCACCAAGCCACGCCTGAAAGCCCATCATAAAAACGACTAGCCAAGAAAGCAAAGTAATTTTTTTGTTTTGTTTCCAAAATCTAAATGAAGCAATTGCCATAAAAAAGCAAGCCATTCCGGCTAAAGCACCACATAATCTATTTATATATTCAATCCAGGTATGAAGCGGGTTGAAAAGCGCATAATCATGTTTGGTGTATTTTTCCCAATGTGAAGCGTCAAAAGTTGTTAGTGTTGTAAAATTATCTTTAGCAACCAAAAGTGTTTCATCTTTAATGATTACTTGTCCTTTTTCGAAAACACGATTTGGTTCCCAAGTCAGTTCCTTGATATCTGTTGGTGGAATATAATAACCAAAACATTTCGGCCAATCCGGACACCCCATTCCTGAGCCTGTCATGCGGACTAATGCGCCGGCAATAATTACTAAATAAACTAAAACTAATGCTGTTTTTGCGATTGTAGGGAAATGCTTTTTCATTTTTTTTTAGTGGCAAAGTTGCAAAGAAGCAGAGGTTCAAAGTTTAGAATCTGTATTTGTAACTTTAATGTATTTTAAATAATTAATAAAACCTTTGTTGCTTTGAAACTTTGTTACTTTGAAACTTTAACCAAGCCCATTTTTGTTGCTCTTTTAATCACAAAATCATAAGCGGCTTGATATTCATTTGGAATAATACCTTCTAAAATGGCTTCTTTCACCGCTTCTTTTAAAACGCCAATTTCACGTGAAGGTTTTAAATCAAACATTTCCATAATTTCTTCGCCTGTAATTGGTGGCTGAAAATTACGAACATGATCGCGTTCTTCAACTTCAACAATTTTCTTGCGGACAAGCTCGAAGTTTTTATGGTATTTTTTGAATTTTGATGGATTTTTGGTCGTAATATCGGCTTCGCATAAAGTCATTAGATTTTCTACATCTTCGCCAGCATCAAAAACCAAACGGCGAACTGCGCTGTCGGTAACAATATCTTGAGCCAAAACAATCGGACGAGAACTCATAATAACCATTTTTTGCACAAATTTCATTTTGTGGTTCAAAGGCATATGCAGACGTTCGAAGATTTTTTTCGCCATTTTTCCGCCTAAAAATTCATGTCCATGAAAAGTCCAGCCTTGTTTTTTGTTGAAACGTTTTGTCGGCGCTTTTCCAATATCATGCAATAAAGCTGACCATCGCAACCAAACATCATCAGTATTTGGGCAAATATTATCAACAACTTCAAGTGTATGATAAAAATTGTTTTTATGTGTATGGCCTTCAATTTCTTCGACTTGATTCAATGCCGTTAATTCAGGCAAAATTAAATCTAAAAGTCCGGTTTTGTATAAAAGCAAAAATCCTGTTGATGGTTTATCTGTCAAAAGAATTTTATTCAATTCGTCTACAATTCTTTCACCAGTAATAATTTTGATGCGTTCTGCATTTTTTGTGATTGCATTCAATGAATTTTCTTCAATTTCGAAATTCAATTGTGTTGCAAAACGAATTGCGCGCAACATTCGCAAAGGATCATCAGAATAAGTAATATCTGGATCCAAAGGCGTTTTTATTGTTTTGGTTTCTAAATCGGCTAGACCATTAAAAGGATCTAAAAGATCTCCGAAATTATTTTCATTTAAAGATAAAGCCAAAGCATTTATCGTAAAATCACGACGATTTTGGTCGTCCTGTAAAGTTCCGTTTTCGACGATTGGATTTCGGCTGTCACGGTTATAAGATTCTTTTCGTGCGCCTACAAATTCAATGTCAGTATCTTCAAAACGAAGCATTGCTGTTCCGTATGTTTTAAAAACCTGAACTTTTGGTTTGTTCGGAAGCAAGTCTGAAACTTTTAAAGCTAATTCGATGCCACTTCCAACAGCAACTACATCAATGTCTTTTTTAGAGCCTCGATTTAAAAGCAAATCACGAACAAATCCGCCGATCACATAAGAGTCAACATTTAGTTCCTGAGAAGCTTTCGAAATAATATCGAAGATTTTGTTTTGTAAAGCAGATTTATAGTTTGTTTGTATAGCCACGAATTCACTGATTTTTGAGTAAAAATGCATTTCGAATTTCAGACGAAATAAAATGCATGCAAATTTACAACATAGAAAATGTCTATTATAATCTATCGCTCACTTTTTTGAACAATTTCACATTTTGTCATGCTGAATTTTATTAAAATGAGAATCGTTGCCACGAATTGCACTAATTTTCACGAATTTATTTTTTAGCTACAGATTAAAGGATTAAAAAATATGTGTGAATCTTTTGATTTGTGGCAGAGAAAATTGATTTATCACAAATTGCACAAATTTTCACAAATTGATTTTTAATTCTGTTATTGATTACAGAATTAAAAAATCTGTGGAAATCTTTTATCCCGATAGCTATCAGGAGTGGCAAAAAAAATATCCGATTTGTGTCAAAAAATAATTTGTGGAAATTTGTGTAATTTGTGGCTAAAAACATTTATGCAACAATAAAACAAATCAATTAAGATAATCAATTTTTAAAATTTCAATTTGTATTTTTGGATCATACAAAAAAGCACAAATGAAAATAGTTATATCGCCAGCGAAGTCTTTAAATTTTGAAAAAGAATTACCAACTACACAATATACAGAACCACATTTTTTAAAAGAAGCACGCGTGGTTCACAAAGTTGTGAAGCAAAAAAAGCCAGCTGAATTATCTGAATTAATGTCGATTTCAGACAAACTAGCCGATTTAAACTGGAAACGTAATCAAGAATGGAAAACTCCTTTTACGGCTGAAAATGCTCGTCCGGCAGTTTATACTTTCGATGGCGATGTTTATACAGGTTTGGATGCCTATTCAATTCCGTTAGAAAAATTAGATGTTTTGCAAGATAAATTAAGAATCTTGTCAGGACTTTACGGACTTTTAAAACCATTAGATTTAATGCAAGCTTATCGTTTGGAAATGGGAACTAAGATGCCAGTTGGAGAATCTAAAAACCTGCACGAATTCTGGAAACCTACAGTTACAAAAGCTTTAAACAAAGAATTGAAAAAAGGAGAGTTGTTTGTGAATTTAGCAAGTAACGAATATTTCTCAGCGGTTGATGTAAAAGCTTTAAAAGTGCCTGTAATTACTCCAGATTTTAAAGATTACAAAGATGGAAAACTAAAAATGATCAGTTTTTTTGCAAAAAAGGCGAGAGGGATGATGGTTCGTTATATTATCGATACCAATGCAGAAACTATTGATGATTTAAAAGGTTTCAATTACGAAGGATATCAATTTGATGCGAATCTTTCTAAAGGAAATCATTTGGTTTTTACAAGATAGCTTTTTAAGATACTAAGGTTCTAAGATGCTAAGATTCTAAGTTTTTTATTTGAGAGTCGGAGACTCGGAACATATTGTAGGCAGGGATTTCAATCCCTGAAAATTTTAGAAATAACAAAAAAAAATAAACGCCGAATTCTAAATGATGAATTCGGCGTTTCTGCGTATTATAAAATTATTATTATTATTATTATTAATGCATTGCGTCGGCTGCACTAATCTTGTTCTTCCCTTTCTTGATGAAAAGGATAATCGGTATGCAACATAAAAACATAATTCCTAAGTACATGAAAATATCCATGTATGACATTACTGTACTTTGTTTTAGGATTGAATATTCTAAAGCTTGATAGGCCTTTTTTAACGCAACATCTGCACTGTAGCCTTTCGCCATAAATGCATGTTGCATTCCTGCTATACGTTGTTGAACATCAAATTTTGCAGGATCTAAATTGTTTATTAAATCTACTCTGTGTGACTGGGTAAAACGAGTGATAAAAGTGGTAATAATGGCAATACCAAATGAACCACCCAACTGTCTCATCATTCCGGTAAAAGCCGCACCTTCACCAATTTGTTTTCCTTTTAATGTTGAAAGTGAAAGCGTTGTAATAGGCACGAAAAGCAATCCTAAACCAATTCCTCTCAAAATTAATGGCCAGTACATATGTTCTACACCTGTGTCAGGAGTCATTCGTGTGTACATCATAAAGGTGAAGAGGAAGAAAATTAAAAATCCAACTCCTACCATGTAAGCCTGTGGAACTCCTTTTTGAATCATATTACCCACAAATGGCATCATGATTGCCGTTGTAATCGACCCCGGAATCAATAATAAACCGGCATCAGTTGCGGTCCATCCTAAAATAGATTGCGTGTAAATTGGGATAATCAATGTAGATCCGTATAATCCAAAACCAAGAATGAAACATAAAACGGTTCCAATTCTTAAATTTCCATCTTTTAAAACACTTAAATTTACAATCGGATATTTGTAGGTAAGCTCTCTCCAAATAAATAATACCAATCCAAGAACGGTTACAACACTTAATGTTACAATTAATGAATCGTTAAACCAGTCGTCTTGTTGTCCGTGTTCTAATACGAATTGTAATGAGCCAATAAAGGCACTTAATAATATGATTCCCCACCAGTCAACCTGGTTCGCTTTTAGTTTTTCACCATATTTTGGGCTTCTTACAAAAGTAAGCGCTAAAATTGTAGCAATAATTCCTAGTGGAATATTGATGTAAAAAATGTAAGGCCAAGAGTAATTATCTACCAAATATCCTCCTAATGGCGGACCTAAAGTTGGGCCTACAATTACACCCATTCCGTAAATAGCTTGCGCCATTCCACGTTTTGCCGCTGGGTAACTTTCAGTAATAATGGTTTGTGCGGTTACAAGTAATGCACCTCCACCCATTCCTTGAAAGAATCTAAAAGCTACAAGTTCCCATATATTGCTGGCGTTCCCACATAAAAAGGAACAAACCGTAAATAATATAATCGAAGCCACAAAATAATTACGTCTTCCAAATTGCTGGGAAAGCCAGCTTGTCATCGGAATTACAATAACATTCGCAATTGCGTATGCTGTAATAACCCACGCCACATCAGTCAAGGTAGCGCCAAGACTTCCGCGCATGTCTGTTAGAGCTACGTTTACAATCGTTGTATCTACAATTTCCAGCAGTGCACAAAGTACCGCTGTTATCGTAATGATAACACGTCTGAAGCCGTATTCTACTAAATCGTCATCTGCTTGTACTGCTGTTGCCATTTATCTTATTTCAAATGTACATCTACGTCAACATTCATTCCTGGACGTAATAATTTTACTTTTTCTGGATCGTTTGAAGGATCTAAACTAATTTTTACTGGTAATCTTTGAATTGTTTTTACAAAGTTTCCTGTTGCATTGTCAGGTGGCAATAAAGAAAAACGAGATCCAGTTGCAGGAGAAAACGAAGTTACAATTCCTTTGAATTCATAGTTTGGATACGCATCTACTTTTAAGCTTACTTTTTGTCCCACAACCATTTTGTTTAATTGTGTTTCTTTAAAGTTTGCTACAACCCAAGCTTCATTATTATTGATGATGTAAAATAAAGATTGTCCTGGCTGCACTAATTGTCCTGGCTGAATATCAACTTTAGAAACTTGTCCGTCAATAGCAGCTGTTACTACAGTGTAAGTAAGATTCAATTTTGCAACATCAAGCATTGTTTGTGCTTTTTTGATATTAGCAGCAGCAACCTCAGTTTGTTTGTCTGAAACTTTAGATTTAGATTGGATTACTGATTTTTGGTATGAAGTTGCTTTTTGTTGTTGTTCTAAAACACGTACTTGATTTTCAGCTTCTTCTTTAGCAGTCAAAGCTTGCTCATATTGTTGTTTTGTAATTGTATGTGTTTTGTACAAATTATTGTAACGGTTGTAATCGTTTGTAAGCTGTCTCAATCTAATTTTAGCGCTTTCGATAGAACCACTTGCAGATTTCATTTGAGCATCAGAAACATTAATGCTTGCGTATGCACTTCCAATATCAGCTTTTGCAGCTTCATATTGACTTTCAGCACCTAATAATGCAGCGTTTGCTTCATCAATTTTTAATTGATAATCTCTTTTATCGATTGTAAACAAAGTATCTCCTTTTTTTACAAAATCATTATCTTTCACATAAACTTTGCTGATATATCCTGATACTCTAGGAATAATAGGATTCATTTTTTTCTCGATTTGAGCATCATCCGTTTCTTCGTGAGCTTGAGAGTGCAAGTATTTAGATATCCCGTAAGTTCCGCCTCCTAAAATAAGAACTGCAAGTATGATGATGAATTTTTTATTTGTTTTTTTCTTTTCCATGAGAGCTATCGATTATATTTTAGAAAGATTGAATGATTGAGAAATTTGTCCTGTTGCCGTAAGCAATTCGTAATACTTCTGAATGATATTGGCTTTTGATAATGCTTTGTTAATTTGAGTGCTTAATTGATCTACATCTGCTTCAAGTAAGTCATTTGTGTCTGATAAACCGTTATCGTATTTATCTTTTACAATACGGTAATTTTCAGATGCTTGAGCTACAGCTTCTTCAAAAACAGCATCTTGGCTAATTGCTAAATCATAATCTTCAGCTGCCTTTTGAACTTGTACTTTAATATGATCTGTTAAAATTTCTTCAGAATGTTTAACTTCTTCAGATTTGCTTTCAGCCACCTTAACATTGTTGTTGTTTTTTATCAAGCCAGATAGGTCATAAGAAAGTCCAACTCCAACATTAGTTAAATTCGTAGCGTTTACAAAGTTTTTAACGTCTAATAGCGCATAACCGCCTAAAAGAACAATTGAAGGGTAGTAGCTGCTTTTAGCAATTTTTATATTGTTTTCGCTAGCTTTACTTTGTAAGCGAACAGATTCTAAATCTTTTCTGTTTTCTAATGCAATTTGTGTGTCAGATTGTAAAACACGAGGCTCAAACTTAACTAAATCTGCTTCATTAACTGCAATTTTAGTATTTGGATCCATTTTAAGAAGGGTAACCAAATAATAATTTGTAATGCTTACATTGTTTTTGGCTTCATCAACCAATAATTGAACTCTAGAAAGTTGCAATTGCGCTTTTAAAAGATCATTTTTAGGGATGATTCCGTTTTTCTCCAATTGAGTAAAATCAGTCACACGTTGTTCTGAACTTTTTTTATTTTCTTCTAATAATTCAAGACTTTTTTGTGCTTTGTATAAGTTGGTATAATACTGAACGGTACGTAAAGCAACATCTTCTTTAGTTTTTACTGCATTAGCACTTTCAGCTAAGTACATATTATTGTGGAGATCAACATTATTCTGAATTTTAAATCCAGAAAAAAGTGGCATTGTAACTCCTGCTTGAGCAAAAACAACTTGATTCATTTTTGGAGCAGGCCCAGCATTAGGATCAGAAGAATTATCACTAGATTGTGATTCCATATGAATGTTTGCTGTTGGAAAGTATTGATATTGTGACGACAATTTAAGATCAGGATACTGACTGTCTTTTGCCGTTTGCAATTCATATTTTTTTGAGTTTACCTTAGAATTGGCAAGTGACGATTCACTACTTTTTTCCCAAGCCAGTTTTACGGCTTCGTCCAAGGTTAAACTTGTTTTTTCTTGTGCTTCTATTGAAGATATTCCGATAAAGAAAACCCCAAAGAGCATTAATTGACTAATTTTCATAAACAAGTAGCGCTTTTATAGTTTGTTGAATGTGCTTTGTAAGATTGTTTTTAATGTAATTGTTAAACATTTCTTCCGTTTTTAAATCCAGTAATTCTTCGAAGAAAGAACGATTCATATGAAAGTGAAAAAAGGTTCCAATAATTGTTGGCGTAATCAATGGGATATTCAAATCTTTTCTAAAAACCCCTTGATCTTGCCCTTGTTTGATAATGCTTTCTACAGATTTTAAATTTCCTTTTTTAAGTTCGGTAAAAGCTTGAAGGCTTTTTTCTCTCTTTTTGTTGTATAGTTCAAAATGTAAAACCCTGTAAATCCCTTTGTTAAGGCAAATTCTGTTAATGTAAATTTCGATTAATTTATTGACTTTTTCAAGCGGTTCAATATTTTCCTGCAATAAATTTTCGAGTTGTAATTTTAAATCGGTGGTTTTATGGAGGATCAAAGCTTCAAGAAGACGCTCTTTTGACCCAAAATAATAAGACACCATGGCAATGTTGATTTTTGCCTCTTTTGAGATGTCCCGAATGGACGTCCCTTCAAATCCTTTCTCAGAAAACAGCTTTTCCGCAACCTCAAGAATCTGAATTTTTTTATCGTTTAATTCGATGTTTGACATGGTATTGTTTCTAATCGAGTACAAAATTAAACAGTTGTTTAATTTAAACGCTTGTTTAATTTTATTTTAACATAATATTAACATAAAACGGTTTCGTTTTTTTGATAAAAAAAGCCTAAAAACTTCAGTTTTTAGGCTTTTTCGCAATCTTGTCATTTCGACGGAGGAGAAATCTTCGCAAGTGGCTCCGTGAAGTGAATCGCCAATCTTTGTCGATTTTGCAACGAAGATTTCTCCTCCGTCGAAATGACAAACTAGACTTTTTTATCGTATTTTAATCTGTTGTGTTTAGCTTTCTAATTGTAAGTATCCTAACAAAATTCCTTTTGTTTCTCTTTCGTCGTAGTACATTATTGTTAAATCTATTTTCGCTTTTTCAAATAAACTTTGAATTTTACTTCTGGCTATTTCTAATTCGTTACTATTTTCATAATCAAATTCTATCACAACGTTTTCTCTGTTCAATAATTTAATTTTCTGTTTTCCGTATGATTTTGTATCACGAAAGAAAATAATTTTCAATGATTTAAAATCATCATTCTTTTTTATTATTCCAGTTAGTTTATAACATTCGAACTCATTGCTACGAAATAATAATTCTGAATCTTTGTATATCTGCCAATTTGCAATTGTATCTGTTTCTGGTTTTGCCCAGCCTAATTGAGAAAAAATAATCAAAGAAAATAATAGTAATATTTTAAAATATTTCATTTGAATAATATTTGTCTGCAATGTTGTATAACTATTGAATCCCTCCAACAAATTCAGCAATTTTCCCACTGCCGCTTTCACTCAAATGTTTAATAAAAGCACTACCAATAATAGCGCCTTTTGCATATTTTGTTGCCTGATTAAAAGTTTCTTTATTAGAAATTCCGAAACCTACAATTTGTGGGTTTTTTAAATTCATGCTTCCAATTCTTTCGAAATAATCTTCTTGAACATTACCAAAACCAGATTGAGATCCCGTAACGCTTGCAGAACTTACCATATAAATAAATCCGTTTGAAACGCTGTCGATAAAACGAATTCTTTCGTCTGAAGTTTGTGGCGTAATCAAGAACACGTTTATTAAACTGTATTTTTCGAAAATCGCTTTATATTCATCAGCGTAAACATCAACTGGAAGATCTGGAATAATTAAACCATCAATCCCGATTTCGGCACATTTCTGGCAAAAAGCTTCAACACCGTATTGCAACATCGGATTGAAATATCCCATGATAATCAACGGAATTTTTACGCTTTCGCGGATGTTCTTTAGTTGGTCGAAAAGAATTTGAGTTGTCATTCCGTTATGAAGTGCCTGCGTTGAGCTCGCCTGAATTGTTGGTCCATCTGCCAAAGGATCACTAAAAGGAAGCCCGATTTCAATTAAATCAACTCCGTTTTTTTCTAAATCCTGAATTATCTGCACGGTATCGTTTAAGTTTGGATATCCTGCAGAAAAATAGATCGAAAGGATCTTTTTATCTTCTTGTAATTTTTGAGTTATTCTGTTCATTTTGATATGTTTTTCTCCTGCAAGGTTTTCAAAACCTTGTAGGTATATTAAGTTTATTTGAAAATTATTTCACGCAGATTTAAATTGATTTACGCAGATTATTTAATTTAAATCTGCATAATCTGCGTGAAACAAATTTTTTAAAATTGTTTATTCAGTTATTCTTTTAAAATTTAATAATCTGACTTTTCCAATCATCACCTTGTTTTTCAACTAGAAATAATCCCGAATCTGAATCATTCATTTGGCCAATTAATTCTCCTTTAGTATTCCAAAAAGCACTTTGTCCCGCTGAGGGCGAACCCCAAGATTCTCCACTGAAATTCGACATCAAAACATTCATTTGATGTTTTTCGGCATAATTTTGCAAATCCCTGTACGCATTCGGAATTCCGTTTGGCGAAAAGAAAATACTGGCAATATAAATATCAGTTTCTTTATTCTTGGCATTTTCAGGATGCTTCGGATTGTCAATATCAGCACAAATCGCAAATGAAATATTCTGATTTTCAATCGTAATCATCGGATTGTAATCAAATGTAGATTGGAAAAATTCATCTTCACCTTCATGCAAAAATTGCTTCGTATATATTGAAACCGAATTATCCGGAGAAATCACAAATTCGCCAATAAACATTTCATTTTCAACTTGAATTGGAGCGCCTGCAATAATGATAATATTATTTTTGACAGCCAATTCTTTTAAATGATCAATTCTATAATCGTCTTTTGTAAAAGCTAGCTGTGCCGCATTTTCTCTTTCATAGCCTGTGATAGACATTTCAGGAAAAGCAATCAAATTGGCACCATTTTGTGCGGCCAATTCAATAAGCTGATAATGATTCAATAAATTGGCAGATATATCTCCGCGTTTTGGTTTTGTTTGTGCAGCTGCTAAAATCATTTTTTCTTCTGAGATTTAACTTTCCATATAAATCCAGGCAGTTTCTCCTGATTGCAGTTTTACCTGAACTCTTTTGTAAGCATTGGATTCAAATAAATCTACTTTAGCTAAATCTGCAATTGAAACTTCGAAAACTACACCATGAATAATATCAACAGGATTTTCGCTCGGAACTACAACAACATAATCAGCCATTCCAAATTCTTCTTCTATTTGTAAACTTTTAAGTTTGTAGCCCAAAAGCTGATCTGCAACACCTGTTAAGACCCTATTAAAAACTTGTCTTTGGATTTCTTTTGACCTTAATGTTCCGTATGAGAATAACTTTTCCATAATTATTAATTTTCTCGTTATTTGTTTGCGTTAGGGGTGCGAGCGGTATCTCCTGATTAGAAAAACAAGGCCTTTTAGCCGTAGTTTTTGTCATCGGGAATATAGCGGACAGCCTCCCGATAGCTATCGGGATAGGGAACGCCCAAATTACGATTTTTATTACAATTTAAAATAGTCAATATAATTATCTAAATCTTTATCACCACGTCCTGAAAGACTGATTACTACAACATCTGTTGGTTTAAATTTCTTTTGATCTAAAACTGCAAAAGCGTGAGCACTTTCAATCGCCGGAATAATTCCTTCTAGTTTTGTCAATTGCAAACCTGCGTTCATTGCATCATCATCTGTTACAGAGAAAAATTCGCCTCTTCCTGTTTGTGCCAAATGCGCGTGCAAAGGCCCAACTCCTGGATAATCTAATCCCGCAGAAATAGAATACGGTTCTGTAATTTGCCCGTCAGGAGTTTGCATTAATAAGGTTTTGCAGCCATGAATAACGCCTACTTTTCCTAATTTGCTTGTTGCAGCACTATGACCGCTATCGACACCTTTTCCGGCTGCTTCGACAGCAATAATTCCAACTTCTGGTTCATGCAAAAAGTGATAATACGTTCCGGCAGCATTGCTTCCTCCGCCAATGCAGGCTACAACATAATCAGGATTTTCGCGTCCTTCTTTTTCTTTTAACTGCCATTTGATTTCTTCAGAAATAATACTCTGAAAACGCGTTACCATATCTGGATAAGGATGTGGCCCAATTGCCGATCCAATAATATAATGTGTGTCAACCGGATTATTGATCCAGTCACGAATCGCTTCGTTTGTAGCATCTTTTAAAGTACGAGAACCCGAAAGTGCCGGACGAACCTCAGCGCCCAACATTTTCATACGAGCCACGTTTGGTGCCTGACGCGCAATGTCGATTTCGCCCATATAAACGATACATTCAATTCCCATTAAAGCGCAAACCGTTGCTGTTGCCACACCATGTTGACCAGCGCCTGTCTCGGCAATAATTCTTTTTTTTCCTAAACGTTTAGCCAACAAAATCTGCCCGATTGTGTTGTTTACTTTGTGCGCTCCGGTATGGTTTAAGTCTTCTCTTTTCAGATAAACTTTGGTGTTGTATTTTTCAGATAAACGCTTTGCAAAATACAACGGACTCGGGCGTCCTACATAATCTTTCAATAATTGGTTGAACTCAGCTTTAAAATCAGGTTCGTCCATTATACTTAGATATTTTTGGCGCAATTCTTCTACGTTTGGATACAGCATTTCTGGAATATAAGCTCCTCCAAATTCTCCGTAATATCCTTTTTCGTTAACGTTAAAACTCATTTTATTTAAATTTTAAAAGTTGGCAACATCAAATTTGCGTTTGAAATTGCTAAATAGATTTTTGTTTTTCAGCCCCGGTTCGATTTCAAATTTACTATTTACATCGATAGCATAAATAGGTAAATTCGTTTTTGAAATTTCTTCTATGGCTTTTAATTCTTCCATTCCGATGCCTCCGCTTAAAAAGAAAGGTTTTTTCGAATTGTATTTTTTTAAGATGTTCCAATCGAAAGTTGTTCCATTTCCTCCTGGAAGTTTTCCTTTTGTATCAAACAGAAAATAATCGCAAACCGATTCGAATGGTTTTACAACTTCGAAATCAAAATTTTCATCTGCTGAAAATACTTTTATGATTTCGATTTTCTTTGGCAGTTGTTTTTTTAATTCTGATAAAAATTCTACCGATTCATTTCCGTGTAATTGCACGGCTTGTAAATTGTATTTTGCGACTTTTTCCAGAATTTCTTCTTGACTTTGATTTACAAAAACACCTACTTTTTTGGTTGTTTCTATAAGTTCAGGAATGATTCCGTTAAAATATCGCGCGGACTTTTCCCAGAAAATAAATCCCATATAATCGGGCAGGAGCGCACCGACTTCGAGAATATTTTCAGGATATTTCATACCGCATATTTTGAGTTTCATTTCGTTGTGTTTTTTTTTAACGCAAAGCGCGCTAAGATTTTTTCTTTTGTTCTGTGTTTACAATGCGAAAAAGTTCGCAAAGCTTTGTGTTTGTCTTTTTACCACGAATTGCACGAATTAACACGAATTTAATTTGTGGAAATTTGTGTAATTTGTGGCAACTTTTTAAAGCTGATTAATAAAATCCGTTGCGGCTTTTCCAGCATTTTCGGTTTTCATAAAGTTTTCCCCAATTAAGAAACCTTTGTAACCGTAAGGCTTTAATTCCTGAATAGCTTCGATTGATGAGATACCGCTTTCAGAAACTTTTACAAAATCATTCGGAATTTGTGAAGCCAATTCTTTGCTGAAATCCAGACTTACTTCGAATGTTTTTAGATTTCTGTTGTTTACGCCAATCATGTCTAAACTTGGCATAATTGATTTTTCTAATTCATCCTGATTATGAACTTCCAAAAGAACTTCTAAACCTAAATTTTTAGCAAATTCGGATAATGATTTGATTTCTTCGCGAGTCAAAACTGCTGCAATCAATAAAATCAAATCGGCTCCGTGCGCTTTTGCTTCCAAAATCTGGTATTCATCTACAATAAATTCTTTTCGCAAAAGCGGAATATTTACCGAAGCTCTCGCCAAAAGCAAATCGTCCAAAGATCCTCCGAAATATTTTCCATCGGTTAAAACCGAAATTCCGCATGCGCCTGCAGTTTCATAACCTTTTACCACTTCTTCAACTGTAAAATTATTGTTGATAATTGATTTTGAAGGCGAACGGCGTTTGTGTTCGGCGATAATTCCAGAATTACTTTCTTTTAATTTTTGACTAAGAGAAATGATTTTTTTTTCAAAAAATACCGAGGCTTCTAATTGAGAAACCGGAATAATCGATTTCTTCAGAATTACTTCTCGTTTTTTATCTATGATTATTTTATCTAAAATGTTCATTTTTCATTATAATTTAAAGATTGAAAAATTTAAAGATTGAAAAAACAATCTAACTAAATTAAGCATCTATTTTTGTGTTTAAATATTTTATGAAGTTTGATAAATTTTGTGATATTTCAATAGTTAAATCATAACTTTTTTGAATTTCTAATTGATTACAAAAGTTAAGTTCTCTAGATAATATCAGCATACTTCTTACTTCAGCGCAGCTTCCTTTTGAAATTTTCAGATAGCGTATTAATTGTTTGTTATTATTATATTCTGATCCTTCAGCAATGTTATTTGTGATTGAAATAACAGCTCTTTTTATTTGATCTTTAAAACCAAATTCTTTTTCAAATGGTTTGCTGTTCATTAAATCGAATATTAATTTCGCTAATAGAGTTCCTTTTTTATAGACTTCAAATTCTTCAAAAGATTTCGTCATAATTTTTCAATTTTTAAATCATTAAATCTTTCAATTTATTCAATGATTTTAACGCCTTTCCTGAAAATAAACTTTCTTTGGCCAGTTCAAATCCTTCTTGCGGAGAACATTTGTTAACTGTTGCAATTGCCATTGCAGCATTAGCTAAAACAACATTATTTTGTGCTTCGTTTCCTTTTCCGGAAATAATATTCGTGAAAATTTCAGCCGATTCTTCGATCGTTTTCCCGCCTTCGATTTCAGTTTGAGATAAAAGACGAACGCCAAAATCTTCTGGTTTGATCATACCTTCCATATGGCTTGTGATAATTTTTGTTGGGCCAGTTAAAGAAATTTCGTCATAACCGTCAAGTGAATGAAGGATGGTGAAATTAACATCGGTATTTTGATATAAATAAGCGTACATTCTAGCCAATTCTAAGTTGAAAACGCCAACCAATTGATTTTGTGGAAATGATGGATTTACCATTGGTCCCAACATATTGAAGAACGTTTTTACAGCCAATTCTTTTCTGATTGGTCCAACATTTTTCATCGCTGGGTGAAATAGGGGAGCGTGCAAGACGCAAATTCCTGCTTGGTCAATACATTTTTCTAAGAAATCTGGATCGTTGCTGAATTTAATTCCCATTTGTTCCATTACGTTGCTTGATCCTGAAATTGATGAAACTCCGTAATTTCCGTGTTTTGCAACTTTTATTCCTGCTCCGGCAGCAACAAATGACGCCAAAGTCGAAATGTTGAAAGTATCTTTTCCGTCACCGCCAGTTCCGCATAAATCGATCGTGTTATAAGCTGATAAATCAACGCGAATACATAATTCTAATAAAGCTTCGCGAAAGCCAGAAAGCTCATCAATTGTAATGCTTCGCATCATGTAAACAGTCAAAAATGCCGAAATCTGGCTTGGATTGTATTGACCGCTTGAAATATTAATCAAAACGTTTTTTGCTTCTTCTTTTGAAAGCACTTCGTGGTTGATTAATTTGTTTAATATAGTTTTCATTTTTTTTAGTCTTAAAGTCGAAAGTCAAAAGTCTTAAAGTCTTTTGCTTCTGATACTTATTTTAGTGTTGTGTTATATATTTTGTTAGTTCGTAATTGACTTTATGACTTTCGACATTAGACTTTACGACTAAATTTTTTAATGTTCATTCCCTTGATAAATCCACATGGGTTCTGTTTTTCCGGCGCGTTCAAAACCATTTTTCTTGTAAAAATCAACTGATCTTCCGTCCGCAGTCAACATTTGCATATGGAAATGACTGTATTTCTCTTGCATTTTATCCAAAATCAATTTTCCAATTCCTTTTCCCTGATATTCCGGAAGAACCAATAAATGCGGATAATAAACGGTTAAAAATCCATCAGAAATCGCATTCCCAAGTCCGACTAGCTTTTTTCCTTCCCAAGCTGTAATCAAAGTTTCAGAATTTAATAATCCGTTGTAAAGCTCATTTGGCTTGCTGGCAGAACTCCATTCATTTGCTTTGTACAATACTAATATGTCTTCAATATTGATTTCTTTAGTTTCTAAAATTGTTATTCCCATAAGTCTTAAAGTCCAAAGCCGAAAGTCATAAAGTTTTCGTACTTTGATATGTTTTAGAGTTGATTACTATTTTTTTAGTTTTAATCGAAAGTAAGTTTAATCGTTTCGTATTTGACTTTATGACTTTCGACTTTAAACTTTTGACTAAAATCTAACTCTTAATCCAATTCTCTAGAATTCTTTTTCCGTTTGGAGTTAAGACACTTTCCGGGTGAAATTGAACGCCTCTTACATCATAATTTTTGTGACGCAGTGACATAATTTGCCCGTTTTCATCAATTGAAGTTGCTTCTAAACTATCGGGCAAATTGGCATCAACAACCCATGAATGGTATCTTCCAACTTCAAATTCATTTCCTAAACCTTCAAATAAAATTTCGTCTGAAACTACTGTTTTCACATTTGTCGCAACGCCATGATAAACTTTGTCAAGGTTTGAAAGCGTTCCGCCAAAAACTTCTCCGATTGCTTGTTGTCCTAAACAAACTCCAAGAATGCTTTTCGTCGGACTGTATTTTTCGATTACTGCTTTCAATAAACCAGCTTCATCTGGAATTCCTGGTCCTGGCGAAAGCAATATTTTTTCGAAAGAAGCGATTTCGTCAATTTCGAATTCGTCGTTTCGGTAAACGGTTACTTCGCAATTCAAATCTTCTAAATAGTGCACTAAATTATAAGTGAAGCTATCGTAATTGTCTATAACTAAAATCTTTTTCATTTTTTCTAAGGTTCTAAGTTGCTAAGATTCTAAGTCGCTAAGGTTTTAAACTCCGACTGAAAACCGTAACTGAATACTGTTTTTATTTTTCTCGAACGTATTTTTCTGTAATGATGCGATCGATTCCTAATTTTTCTACTTTTTCTACTCCTTTTTGAGTTAATGTGTCGTTTTTAACTTTTACTACAAACTCAAATTTTCCATTTTCCCATTGACGGTTGTTGAAATATTCTAAGTTTTCTGTGTAAACACTGTCTTTTAAAGTGTATTTTCCGCCTCCGCCAAAAAATACTGCATTTGTCGAATCTTTTCCGTTTACTAAATCATGATTGAAAAAAGCAAAATGCGTTTCATTTATAATCTTAATCATTTTTGTTTTTGGATTGAAAGTCGAAAAAGTTGAATCTTTCTCTGTTGTTTCAGCTGATATCAAACGCCAGGTTCCTTCAATTGGATTGTGTTTTTTTTCAGAATTACAAGATGTGATCGTAATGATTAAAATTAAAATTGATACTGCTTTTTTCATAGTTTTTTGTGGTTTTATGGTTTGTTTTTTTAATTGTTTCAAGTTTCAGGTTTCAAGTCTCAAGTTCTCTATCTGAACAATAAAAATCAGAATACTGAACACTATATTTTCTCTGCCATTTCTAGCGCTGTGTTCAAGGCTCTTAATTTATTGTAAACTTCCTGCATTTCGCTTTCTTCATCAGAACTAGCTACGATTCCGGCGCCGGCTTGACAATGCAATTGATGATTTTTTGAAAGGAAAGTTCGGATCATGATAGCATGGTTAAAATTTCCGTCAAAATCCATTACACCTATTGCGCCTCCGTAGAAATTACGATTTGTTTTTTCGTAATCTTCAATCAACTGCATGGCTCTGTGCTTTGGAGCACCGCTCAAAGTTCCTGCAGGAAAAGTATCAGCAACTACTTGCATTGTCGTTGCTTTGTCATGTAAATGTCCTGTCACTTTTGAAACCAAATGGATTACGTGAGAGAAAAACTGAACTTCTCTGTATTTTTCTACATTTACATCATGGCCGTTTCGGCTTAAATCATTTCTTGCCAAATCAACAAGCATAACGTGCTCACTGTTTTCTTTTTTATCTTCAGAAAGCTCTTTTGCTAAAAGCGCGTCGCGTTCGTCGTTTCCAGTTCTTTTGAAAGTTCCAGCGATTGGGTGAATTTCGGCTTTTCTGTTTTTTACGATAATTTGTGCTTCAGGTGAAGAACCGAATATTTTGAAATCTCCGTAATCAAAAAAGAATAAATATGGTGAAGGATTAATGCTTCTTAAAGCTCTGTAAACATTGAACTCGTCGCCTTTGAAACCTTGTGTAAAACGACGTGAAAGAACCAATTGGAAAACGTCTCCTCTAAAGCAATGTTTTTTTGCCAAAGCCACATTGTGTTTGAATTCTTCGTCAGTTAAGTTTGAAAAACCTTCACCTTCTTTAGTGAATTTGTATAAAGCAATATTTCTTGACTGCAATAATTGCTCGATTTCAGAAATGTTGTTTCTCCCATCAACGCTGTGGCAGAAAATATACGCTTCGTTTTTGAAGTGGTTAATCGCTATAATATTTTGATAAACTGCATAAAACACATCCGGAATTGAAGTCGCATTGTCTTTTTTTGCAATCGAAACTTTTTCAAAATAACGAACCGCATCATAAGAAATGTATCCGAACAATCCGTTATTGATGAATTTAAAATCATTTTTCTCCGATTTGAATCGGTTTGAAAAATCTTGAATTACTTCTGGAATGTTTGTCGAAGCATCAATTTTATTTTGTTCAAATGTTCCGTCAGGAAATGTTTTTGTGATTACTTCGTTTTCAATTTTGATCGTCGCAATCGGGTTGCAGCAGATGTATGAGAAACTGTTGTCATTTCCGTGGTAATCACTACTTTCCAATAACAAACTATTCGGGAATTTATCTCTGATTTTAAAATAAATACTTACTGGCGTAATCGTGTCTGCCAGAATTTGCTTGTAATGCGTATTGAGTATAAAAGGTTTCAAAGTATGTTGTTTTTTAGTTTTTAATATGTTTTTCAGCTAGAGTTTTGATCAAAAAAAAAGGGCTTGTCGTGATGACAAGCCCTTTAAATTTATAGTTTTGAAAATACCATAGGAAGCTTCGTTCACGACGTTTGACGTAAATTCTTCCACCACCAAGTATTGTTCATTAATGTTTTCATTTCTTTATTTTGATATGGCAAAGATATAAATGTAATTTGAATTAGAAGATATAAAATCTCAAAAAAAACTTTTCAAAAATTGAAATTTTGTTAAATTTTAAAATTCAGGAATACAATAATGTCTTAGTTTCCAATGGCTAATGTGTTGTTTACGTTTGCTCTAAAATCTGGACTTCCTTTAATGTTTGGTGTCGTAAATAACTCCGTATTTTTCATTTTCGTGTACTCTATATTTGCATTTTGAGCAGTATAATAGCTTTCGATAACAGGATTGCTTGCCGAAGATTCACTTGTAATACCACCATTGCAATTGTTTGCAATTATATTTTTGAAAGTGATTTTAGAAAGGTTTTCATTCCCATTTCCGATATTTCCTTCCAATAAAACAAATGGAGAAAAACCTGAAACAATACTATTTGATAAATTGAAGAAAGTGTTTTCACGAACATAAACCGATTCACGAACCAATCCTTGATTGTTTTCTTCCAAATTGATTAGAGTAATGTTTGAAGCATTAATTTTTGTCATTTTTTTAGACATATCGGTATTCCCGATTTTGTCGTATGAATCGACTTCAAAACATCTTGATCCCGAAATATCTGATGAAAATGGATGACGAATTGCAATACTGTTGCTGATGTTGATCTGTGCACCTTGCGTAAAGTCGAAATCATCATCTGTAGTTCGGTACGAAATTAAATTGTTCAAATTCAAATCGCCGCCATAACATTCAAAAGAATCATCATTTGAAAAACTGATTTGTATATTGCTTAAGACTGTTTTTCTCCCTACACCGGCTAATGAAAGTCCGTTTAATTCTTTTAAAGAACTTAATTTTCTTCCAGCATATTCAATTCTAACATATTTAAGAATTCCCGAATTGTCTTCGGCATCTTGTCCGCCATAGTGATTAAGCATTGGTTCTAAATCAAAAGGCAAAGTATGAAGTCCGCCTAAGTTGTTGATTGGAGCTTTTCCTAAAACGATAATGCCACCCCAATCACCGGGTTTTCTTTCTGTTTTTTCTTTGTTTGATGTAAAAACAATTGGATCTGTTTCAAGGCCTTCGGCCATAATTTTTGCACCATTTGTAATTACAAGTGTACCGCAAGTTTTATCGTCGCCACGAATAACTGTTCCGGGCTCAATAGTCAAAGTTGCATTATTAGTAACATACACAACACCAACTAATTGATAAGTGTTGCGTTTTAGCAATTTCATGTCTTTGTCGATAGTTCCTGCAATTATATTGGTTGCTTCATTATATTCGTTTGCAGCAGGTTTAAAATTGGTCCAATTGTTCATCCAATTAGAAGTTCCAATAATTCCTTTTGTGGCTTGTTGTGCTTGTAGAAAAAAATTGCTCAAAAGGGCAAGAGCAACAATTTGTAGTTTTGTTTTCATAACTATAATGTTAATTTCTAGTTTTTGATTTTTAATAGCTCAAAAGTAGAGTCCGAATGTTAATCAATTCGGTTATAGTTATTATGAAAGCGTTACTTTAGTATTAAGAACGTTATTTTTTTGAAAAGAAATAAAAATGAAAAACCCCAATAGTGTTCTATTGGGGTTTTTCGTATGTATGAATTAGTAAGTCTAAAAATTAGAATTTTAAAGCTACAGTCAATTCAAATTCGTCGTTGATAGTTTTGTCTCCTAAACCTTCGAAGAAACTTCCTGAACCGTATTTGATATCATATTTAGTTCTGTCAACTTTGAAAGCAGTTGTTGCAGTGTTTCCTTTTACAGTGATGTCAAAAGTTACAGGTTTAGTGATTCCTTTGATAGTCAAATCAGCAGTTACAGTATAAACGTCAGCAGATTTAGCACCGATAGTTTTGAAAACTAATTTTGAAGTTGGGAATTTGTCAGTTCCGAAGAAATCGTCAGCTTTTAAGTGACCGTTTAATTTTCCTTGGTATTCTCCAGTTAAATCTGTAGAAGTTAATGAAGTCATATCAACTGTGAAGCTTCCTCCAACTAATTTTTTTCCTTTGAAAACTACAGCTCCTTCTTTGAAGTTTACAGTTCCAGAGTGCTCTCCTGTTACTTTTTTACCTACCCATTTGATAGAAGATGCTTTTACGTCGATTTTTTTAGTTTGTGCGTTTACTGAGATTCCAGCTACTGCTACGAATAATGCAATTGCGATTGTTTTTAAATTTTTCATGTTGTTAAAATTGAATTTGGATTAATAATAATTAAAGAGTGATAAATAATTCTTCTTGTGATTTTCTAACTTTTTTGTAGTGCTGAGCGTCGTCCTCATCATGTCTGTAACCTACAGCAGCGATAACAGAAGCATTTAAGCCTAATTTATCAAAACCTAAGATTTCATTGAATTGTGCTGCATTGAAACCTTCCATTGGAGTTGCATCGATTTTTAATTCGGCTGCAGCAGCTAGTAAAGTTCCTAAAGCAATATAAGTTTGTTTTGCTGTCCAGATATTTTTAGCATCTTGTGAAAGGTTTGAAATTACACCATTCATCATATCTGCAAATCCGCCTAAAGCTTCAGTTGGAACGCCTCTTGTTTCGCTAATGTTTTTAATGTAAGCTGCTACTGATTCTGGTCCAGCATTTAAGTCATTTGCAAATACAAATATTTGAGAAGCATCTGTAAGTTGTGTTTGGCCCCAAGCAGCTGCTTTTAGTTTTTCTCTAATTTCAGGATTTTCTACGATAATTACTTTATAAGGTTGTAATCCGTATGAAGAAGCTGCTAATCTAACTGCTTCTTTTAATGTATTCAAATCTGCTGCAGATACCTTTTTAGTTGCATCATATTTCTTAGTTGCATATCTCCAGCTTAAATTATCTAATAATGTGCTCATAATATTAATTTTTTTGGGTTCGGTATTTTTCTAATAAATTGTTTAATAATTCTAATTCTTCTGGGCTTATATTCTGGGCAAATACGCGCTCGTGCTCATCTACCTTCGGGTCTAACTCTTTTAAAACATCTAGTCCTTTTTGTGTAATTAAAACCTCAATTTTTCGTCGGTTGTCTGGACAGACATTTCTTGTAACGAATTCTTTTAGCAATAATTTGTCCACTAATCGGGTAGTGTTGCTGGTTTTGGCCAACATGCGTTCTTGTATCACACACATATTAGCGGGATTTCCTTTTTGTCCTCTTAATATACGTAGTACATTGTATTGTTCTCCAGATAAATCATACGGTTTAATTAACTCGTTGAAATGATCCTGAATCACATTTTGTGTGTACATGATATTCAGAATAACTTTTTTCGCATTATCCATCTTAACTGTACTCTTAATAACCTCTTCAATTGTCATAGTCGTAAGTGTATAATTTGTATATACAAATGTATAACTTTTAATAGTTGTATATACAAATGTAGTGTTAATTTTTTGTTAATATGAAAAAGAGCTGATTGAATAGTATAAAATAGTGCATTTTCGAAAGGTTAAAATTAAAATATTTTTAGGATTAACTAATTGATATTTTGATATTTAACTTAAAGTTAATCTCGGCAGTATTTATCTCTGAAGTTTTTATTTGAACTTTATTTTTGTAAGATAAATTTTGAACGCAAATAGGAACAGATCTTCAAAAAGATGCTGTTTTTGAATGGATTAGGAAGGTTTATCGGAATTCAGAAAGGAAAAATCCTTTAGAAGTCGCTTTAAAATCTGCAATTTCCTTAGAAATCCAGTTTTCGTCATGGCCTAATTCTTTTGCAATTATTTGCGCTGTTTTTTCAGATACTTCAATTGCGGCTCTGGCATCCAGAAATAATAAACGCACACGTCTTGCCAAAACATCATCGATAGTTCTGGCCATTTCATAACGAATAGCCCAAACAACCTCAGCCATCGTAAATTCATGATCGGGATGCAGTTTTTCTTTTAATTCAGGTTCGTTTTCTTGTAATTCAATTATTTTCGGAATATCGGTACCATATATATAGAGGTGATTTTCTCGGTCAAATGAATTAGTTGGTTGGTTTCCATGAATGGAAAGATGTTTTGTAGCACATTCTTTCTTTGGTAATTTGCCTGTCTTGATTGCTTTGTCTATAATGTCTTCAGCAATTTTTCGATAGGTTGTCCATTTTCCTCCAGTAATTGTAATTAAACCTGTTTCTGAAACGATGATTTTATGACTTCTAGAAACTTCTTTAGTGCTTTTGCCTTCTTCTTTCGGCGCAGCCAAAGGGCGCAATCCTGCAAAAACAGATAATACATCGGCTCTTGTTGGCTTTTTTGCCAAGAATCGTTGTGCTGTTTCTAGAACGAATTGAATTTCGCTTTCTAATGCAATAGGTTCTAAACTTTGTTTTTTGATTAAAGTGTCGGTTGTTCCCACCACAACGCGATTGTGCCACGGAACGGCAAATAAAACTCTTCCGTCTTTTGTCTTCGGAATCATCAAAGCATGTTCTCCGGGAAGAAAAGATTTGTCAAAAACCAAATGAATTCCCTGACTCGGAACGATGTATTTTTTATAGACTTTATCGTTTAGCTTCATGATGGCATTTGTAAAAACTCCCGTTGCATTTATTACGACAGCGCCTTTAATATCGTAAACCGTCCCAGTTTCCTGATCAATCGCATGAACACCGATGATTTGATTTTTATCATCTTTTAATAAATTGACAACTTTTACATAATTTAAAACACAAGCTCCATTTTCGACAGCAGTTTGAGCCAAATTTATGGCCAAACGAGAATCATCAAATTGTCCGTCATGATAGATAACGCCATTGACCAAACCATTTTCTTCTACGTTCGGAAGCATTTCGATGGTTTTCTTTTTTGAAAGATATTTTGAACTTCCTAAACTTAGACAACCCGAAAGCAAATCGTAAATTTTTAATCCAATAGTATAAATATAACCACTTAACCAATGGTAATTCGGAATAACAAAGGATTGATTTTTGACTAAGTGCCCAGCGTTTTGAGCTAGCAATCCTCTTTCTTTTAATGCTTCTCTTACCAAATGCACATTTCCTTGTTCCAAATAACGTACACCGCCATGAACCAATTTGGTACTTCTGCTTGAAGTTCCTTTTGCAAAATCTACAGCTTCAAATAAGATGGTTTTGTAACCACGGCATGCAGCATCAATGGCAGTTCCGAGTCCGCTTGCGCCCCCGCCAATAATTATTACATCCCATTTTTCGGTATTCTGCAATCTGGATAATTGTTCGGAGCGATTCATGCTGGTTTTTAGTATTTATTTTGCGGAAGTGCTGTTAAAAGCAAACTTAACGAAATGAAATTAAAAATCGATGAAGAAAAAAATCTTGTTTTATTTGTTTAGGGTTTCAAGTTTCAAGTTGCTGTACGAAACTTGAAACTAGTAATAAAAAGAAACCCGACAGGTTTTTAAAACCTGTCGGGTTTGTTGTTTTTTCAACTTGAAACTTGAAACAAACTATAACTTGAAACAAATTAATTTTTAATGAGGCAATTTATCTTTAATCAAGCCGTAAAACCAAGTTCCAGCAATAGCACTTAATAAAGTAACAACAATTACAGTCGCTCCAGTACCAATTTGTGCAAAAAGTGGCCCCGGACAAGCTCCTGTAATGGCCCATCCAAAACCAAACATAAGTCCGCCGTAGATTTGCCCTTTGCTGAAAGTCTTTGGTTGGATTTCGATTTTTTCGCCATCAAGAGTTTTGATATTGAATTTTTTAATCAATTGCACTGATAGTAATCCAACAGCAACAGCACATCCAATTACGCCATACATATGAAACGACTGGAAGTGAAACATTTCCTGAATACGAAACCAGCTGATGATTTCGGCTTTTACGAACACAATACCAAAAAGGATTCCAACGATTAAATATTTAAGGTTTGCAAATCCTGCTTCTTTTTTTTGGCTTGCGTTGATTCCTTCGCCATCTATATTTTTATTTTCTAAACTCATTTTCGAAATTTTAAAGTGAAAGAATATAAGGTAAAATCAAAAGTGACATTACAAAGCCGCCAATCATAAAACAGATTGTTGCTACTAATGATGGCCACTGCAAGTTTGAAAGTCCCATAATCGCATGTCCGCTCGTGCATCCGCCGGCGTAACGCGTTCCGAAACCAACTAAAAATCCGCCCACAACAATCATGATAAAACCGCGAAGCGTCAATAAACTTTCCCATGAGAATAATTGTGCCGGAACTAAACCAGAATGATCTGTGATTCCGTAAGTCGTCAATTGCTCTGAAAGTTCTGGAGCAATTTCAACTGGATTTGGATTCGATAAAAAGTAAGCGCCAATAACGCCTCCAAAAAATATTCCTAAAACAAAGAATAAATTCCAGCTTTCTTTTTTCCAATCGTATTTAAAAAACGAAATATTTGCCGGAATGCAAGCCGCGCAAATATGACGAAGCGAAGAACTAATCCCGAAAGATTTATTTCCGATAATTAATAAAATTGGAACTGTTAGTCCAATTAGTGGGCCAGCAATGTACCAAGGCCATGGTTCACGAATAATTTCTAATATGCTCATTTTTTACTATAAAAATTAATTTTTTTATTTTTTACCATTAAGAGATTAAGAAAATTAAGAACTAGCTGCTTAATGAAACTTTTTAAAGAAGGTTAAGAGAAATTAAGCGTTCCAACTTAATTAACTTAATATCTTAATGGTAAAAAAAAATTATGCTTTTAATGTTTTGCTCTGACAAACAAAATCTGATTTTGGAACATTAGTTTTAGAAATCGCTCCGAAACCACCTTCAACTTCAGAGAAATTTCTGAAACCTCTCGCTTGCAAAATCGAAGCCGCAATCATGCTTCTGTAACCGCCAGCGCAATGTAAATAAAAATGCTCATTTGGATTAATATCTTTTACCCAATCATTTATATAAGCCAAAGGTTTGCTGTAAGCTTCGTCAATATGTTCTGCTTCATATTCCGTTTCTTTACGGATGTCTATAACTTTATCTTCGCCAAATTTAAATTCGTTCGCAAATTGTTCAGCAGTAATTCTATTTACAGTATCGATTTCAAAACCTGCTTTTTGCCAAGCTTCAAACCCGCCTTCTAGATGGCCGATAATTGTGTCAAAACCAACACGACTCAAACGTGTTACGGTTTCTTCTTCCATTCCAACAGTCGTAACCAATATAATTGGCTGTTTTACATCTGCAATTAAAGTTCCAACCCACGGAGCAAAATCTCCGTTGATTCCTATATTAATAGATTGCGGAATAAATCCTTTACTGAAATCAGCAGCACTTCTAGTATCTAAAATCAAAGCGCCAGTTTCTTCCGCAACTGCTTCAAATTCTTCTGCTTTTATGGTTTTCATTCCATTGTGTAAAACAGTTTCAAAGCTTTCATAACCTTGTTTGTTCATGGCTACGTTCATGCTGAAATAGGCTGGAGGAGGCAATAATCCGTCAGTAACTTCTTTGATGAATTCAGCTTCGGTCATATTAGCGCGCAAAGCATAATTAGTTGCTTTTTGGTTTCCAATAGTCGAAACGGTTTCTTTGCTCATGTTTTTTCCGCAAGCACTTCCAGCACCATGAGCAGGATAAACGATTACGTCATCAGCCAAAGTCATGATTTTATCTCTTAGCGAATGAAATAAAATTCCAGCCAATTGATCTTGTGTCATTCCGGCTGCTTTTTGAGCTAAATCAGGACGGCCAACATCTCCAATAAATAAAGTGTCTCCAGAGAAAATTGCGTGATCTTTTCCGTTTTCGTCAATTAATAAAAAAGTACTGCTTTCCATAGTATGTCCTGGAGTGTGCAAAACTTTGATTGTCACTTTACCGATTTTGAATTCCTGTCCGTCTCTTGCAGAAATGCAGTCAAACTCGCAAGTAGCATTTGGTCCGTAAACAATTGGCGCTCCGGTTTCTTTGCTTAAATCAACGTGACCAGAAACGAAATCGGCATGGAAATGGGTTTCAAAAATGTATTTCAATTTAACCTCATCGCGTTCAAGGCGATCTAAATAAGGCTGAATTTCGCGCAACGGATCTATAATTGCCGCTTCGCCATTTGAAGTGATATAGTATGCACCTTGCGCAAGGCATCCGGTGTAAATTTGTTCAATTTTCATGATTTGGAAATCTAAAATATGGAACACAAAGGTAAGTTTGTTTTTTCGTAAAATAGGTGACTAATGTTACAGAAATTTGATTTCTACGAGAAAAAAATGAATTCATCACATAAGTGATATAAGTAAATTTAAGATACATTATATTTTGCTTCGTGCTAAAATGAACTTATATAGCTTATATGGTGAAAAACTGCGTAATTTTGCAATGCACGAAAATTATGGTTATGAACACAACAGATTTATTAGATCAAATTGCTTTTATAAAAGAAATTGATAAAGTAAAATACATTCAGCGCAAAACAAAGCTTTTCAACAGCGACCGATGTGAAAATGATGCAGAACACAGCTGGCATTTGGCCTTGATGGCAATTGTTCTCGCAGAACATTCAAATGAGCCGATTGATGTTTTGAAAGTCGTAAAAATGGTTTTGATGCACGACATTGTAGAAATTGATGCCGGAGATGTTTTTTTATATGATACAGCAAAAAATCATGATAATACAGATGAAGAACGTTTAGCCGCAAATCGAATTTTTGGTTTGCTTCCGCAGAAACAAGCGGAAGATTTTATTTCCATTTGGGAAGAATTTGAAGCCGGCGAAACCAATGAAGCCAAATTCGCAAAATCAATGGACAGACTTGAACCATTATTGCAGAATACATCAAACAATGGTGGGACTTGGAAAGAGTTTGGAGTGAAATACGATAAAGTTTACGAAAAGAAAAGTGTTATCAAAGAAGGTTCAAAATCGATATGGAATTACGCCGAAGGTTTGATTAATGAAAGCGTTGAAAAAGGAATTTTGAAGAAATAATTAAACAGAACCACATAATCAAATATAGCCCGTGGTTTCAACCACGGGGGGCAATGAATATCACCATACGTTTCCCGTGGTTGAAACCACGGGCTATGTTTGAGGATGCAAATCTATACACAATATTGTCATTTCGACTGAAAGGAGAAATCACACGCGGAATTCCGCAAAGAATATCGCCAATCTTTGTCGAGCTACGAGTGTGATTTCTCCTTTCAGTCGAAATGACAAACTTTGGTGGAAGATCATAAAAATAGAAGTGTTATTCACACTCTTAAAATTGTTGAAAAGTTTCACAAATATCTAGCGATAAACTTTTTTTTAAGAGTGACATTTCGGGTTGTAATGGTTAAATTTGTTGAACTTCATAAAACAAATACCACTTATGGAAGAAATGCTCTTTTACGACCGAATGCAATTCGCCTTCACGATTACTTTTCATTATCTTTTTCCACAACTTACAATGGGCCTTTCACTCATCATAGTTTACTTCAAGTGGAAATATCTCAAAACTAAAGACGAACAATACAATCACGCCACTCATTTTTGGATGAAGATTTTTGCCCTCAATTTTGCAATGGGCGTGGTAACTGGAATCCCAATGGAGTTTCAATTTGGAACCAATTGGGCGAAGTTTTCCGAATTAACGGGAGGAATCATCGGGCAGACTCTTGCCATGGAAGGCATGTTTTCTTTCTTTTTAGAATCGTCTTTTCTGGGTTTGTTTTTATTTGGAGAAAAACTCCTTGGACATAAATGGCATTTTGTAACCGGATTATTAATCATGATTGGTTCTTGGGCCAGCGGATTTTTAATCATCGCCACGCATTCCTGGATGCAGAATCCTGTTGGTTATGAAATCTTGGAAAACGGAAAATTTGTTCTGAATAATTTTCAGGCTTTGTTTTTAAACCCTTGGCTTTGGCCTTCTTATTTGCACAATCAAGCGGCTTCTTTGGTAACAAGTTCTTTTGTTGTTGCCGGAATTGGAGCTTTTTATATTTTAAGCAAAAAAAATGTTTCTTTCGGGAAATTGTTCTTAAAAACAGGAGTGATTTTCGGATTGATTTCGAGCATTTTTGTAGCAGTTCCAACAGGAGATTTAGCAGCAAAAAATGTGGTGAAATACCAGCCAGTAACTTTTGCAGCTATGGAAGGAATTTTTCATACAGAAGAAAAAGGTTCTGAAATTGTTTTAATTGGCCAGCCGAATGTAAAAGATAAAAAGCTGGATAACAAAATCGCGGTTCCAAATATTTTGAGTTTCCTGACTTACGGAAATTGGGATCAGGAAATAAAAGGTTTGGATCATTTTGAAGAAGATTTACATCCAACAAATATTTCCGGATTGTATTATGCATATCATATTATGGTTGGACTCGGAACTGTGTTTATTGGCTTAATGATTCTCTCACTTTTTCAATTAATAAGAGGAAAATTATTTGAAACCAAATGGATTTTATGGTCGCTCATGTTTATGATGCCGTTCCCCTACATAGCCAATACAACAGGCTGGTACACTGCCGAATTAGGAAGACAGCCTTGGCTGGTTTATAATTTAATGCGAACTGCTTCCGGCGCTTCACCAACAGTTTCTTCGGGAAATACTTTGTTTACTTTATTGGGATTCATTGGGTTGTATCTTTTACTCGGAATGCTGTTTTTGCTTTTGGTTGGAAAAATTATCAATAAAGGACCTCATCAAGTGGAACTTTCAACAGAAAAAATATAAGTATGGAATTTTTTTGGTACGTAGTTTTAATGGGAATTCTAGCTGTTTATCTGGTTTTAGACGGCTATGATTTTGGTGCAGGAATTATTCATTTATTTTTTGCCGATACAGAAAAAGATAAAAAAGCGATCACAAATGCAATTGGCCCTTTTTGGGATGCTAATGAAGTTTGGTTGATTGCGGCCGGAGGGGTTTTATTCTTTGCTTTTCCGACTTTATATGCATCTTCTTTCAGCGGATTTTATTTGCCTTTGATTATGATTTTATGGCTTTTGATTTTTCGCGCCATCGGATTGGAAATGCGCGGGCAGGTACACAATCCTATGTGGGAAGCGATTTGGGATAAAGCTTTCGGAATTGCGAGTTTGCTTCTGGCTTTATTTTTCGGAATTGCTTTGGGAAATATCGTACGCGGAGTAAATCTCGGAATGGTAGAAAACGGTGTTTCAACACAAGAACCGCATTTTTTCTTTCTGCCTTTATGGAATCCAACTTTTAGTCCGCAAGCAAGTGAATTGGGAATTATAGATTGGTTTACCATTTTCTTAGGAATTGTGAGCACAGTTGCCTTGACTATTCACGGCGCCAACTGGATTATTTATAAAACAAATTCTGCCCTAAATCCGAAACTTAAAAATGTAGTTTTTAAACTGAATTTTGTTTTGCTTGTTTTGGTTTTTATTTCACTAGGAATTTGGCATTTTATAGAACCTCAACCGTTTCATAATTTTATAGAAAATCCAATTTTGTGGTTTTTTCCTCTAATGACTTTTGTTGGAATTGCAGGATTATTCAAAGTTCGTTCCTTTAAAAAAGACGGTCACGGATTTGTGTTTTCGACCTTATTTTTAGTGGGAGGATTTGCTTCAACAGCTGTTTCGATTTTCCCGAATGTTTTGCCTTCAACTAATAATGTAAATCCGTCTTTGACAATTTACAATACAGCAGCGCACGAATATGGTTTAAATGCCGGATTGAGCTGGTTTTTTGTCGCTTTGTTTTTGGTGATTGTTTATTTTATTATTCAGTATCGCGTTTTTAGCGGGAAGATGGATGATATTGGGTATGGGGAGCATTGAGTTTTTTTGCCACTAATTACACTAATTTTCACGAATTAATTATATCAATTGTCTCCAGTTTTAACTGGAGGTTTTTGTTTGGATTTGAATTGAGCTTTAGCCAAAACTGTAAAGTTTGGCTAAAGCCTTTTATTTATATAGATTTGTTTACCTCCAGCTAAAGCTGGAGGCAATTGATAAAAAAATAGAATTCATTGAAAAAAGAAGATTTTTGGTTTTCAGATAAACAATTGAAAAAGGCTTTACGCATTGTTATAGCTATTTTTGCAATTTTTCTTTTCGTTAGGTCATTTATTATAGATACAGATAAAAAAAGACACAATAATGGACTCAAAAGTATTAAGGAAGAAAGTTTTCAAGGAGTTGTAGTTGATAAAGGATTTGAAAAACTTAATCATAATGCGTCAATGATTTATTTAAATGATGAAACTAAGTTTGCCGTTTTTGGTCAGTTTTGGCCAAAAATTAAGATAGGAGATTCTGTTGTAAAGAAAAGTGGCGAAACAATTATTACGGTTTATAGGAATAATGAGAAGTTTATATTAGATAATAAAGAAATATTTGACTCTTTTAAATAATAAAATGGGAGAGTCTAGGATTATACGATTTTGCGTTAGGGATAGAAGCGAGATCTCCCGATTTAGAAAAACAAGGGTTTTTGTCTTAGTTTTTATTAATCGGGAATTTAGCGGATAGCCCGTTTGCCGTGGCGAAAACATCCCAAAAAACACAAATCCGCTTATTCCCCAAAACAAACGGATTTTCTTAGTTTCTGCCTACAAGTAAAACTAAATTCAAAATATTAAAAATCTGCCCAGATCTGCTAAATCTGCGTGAAACAATAAATTCTAAAATAAAACCTCTTTTGTAATAATATAAAATCCCATTACGAGAACAAACCAACCGAAAAGCGGTTTTAGTTTTGCTCCGTCGATTTTTTTAGAAAGCTGGCTTCCGATAATCATTCCGAGAAGCGCCATTCCTGAAACACCTAATAAAAATGGATAATTAATTGGAGTTCCAATGTATAAATCGCCTGCAAAGCCAATTGAAGAGTTTATTGTAATAATTAAAAGAGAAGTCCCAACGGCTTGTTTCATTGGCAATTTAGCAAAAAACAAAAGTGCGGGAATAATTAAAAATCCGCCTCCGGCTCCAAGAAATCCCGTTACAATTCCAACTAGAAAACCAATTATGCTTAACTGAAAATAATTTGTTTCGGCATTTTTTATTTCTGGCTGAGGTTTCTTGATCATCGAAATCGCCGCGGTAATCATCAAAACCGAAAAGACAATCATGATCAGAAAATCTTTTGATACCGAATACGAAGCGATTGAAAACAGGGTAGAAGCAATTTGTGGAAATATAACTTCACGGATAATCAAAATCGAAATCACAGAAGGAATTGCAAAATACAAAGCCGACTTTAATTTTAAATTTCCCATTTTGTAATGGCTGTAACTTCCGGAAAGCGCTGTTAATCCAACAATAAATAAAGAGTAAGAAGTTGCCTGCTCTGGATTTACTTTAAACAAATACACTAAAATTGGAATAGTCAAAATCGATCCGCCACCGCCAATTAAGCCCAGCGAGATCCCGATTATGATTGAAGCAAAATAGCCTAAATATTCCATTGCATTTATTTTGATGCAAAGTTGCTTCGGAAATTAGAAACTTACAGTAACATTTATCACAGAAGGGACGAAATAAAATTTACCATTAAGATATTAAGCTAATTAAGCTTAACTTTCTTTTTATAGCATCGCTAGAGAAAATTAAGCGTTGTAACTTAATTAACTTAATATCTTAATGGTTCAAAAAAAACTTCGTGTTTAATAACTCAATCTGGTTTCGGTTGAGTTTGACCAAACCGCGTTGTTCCATTTTTTTTAATAATCTCGAAACAACTTCTCTTGACGTATTTAATTCGGTTGCGATTTCTTGATGTGAAAGTTTGACTTCAGAACAACCGCAAGCATCAGAATGTCTTTTCAAATAAAATTCCAAACGTTCATCCATAGATCGGAAAGCAATATTATCAACAACTTCCAGAACTTCTTCAAAACGACTTCTGTAGGTTTCGATAACAAATTCATACCAAGATCGGTGTTCCATCATCCATTTATCCATCAATTGTAGCGGAATCATCATGACAGTTACATCTTCAACAACTTTAGCCATGATTTGGCTTTTTTCGCTTTTGGCAGTGCAAATCATCGAAATGGCACAGGCTTGCCCGGGTTGCAAATAATACATTAAAAATTCGCCTCCATCTTCGCCTTCGCGGTAAATTTTGATTTTTCCTTTTAGGATCAAAACCGTGTTTTTGATGTATTGTCCCGTACGCATTAAAATGGTTCCGGCCTCAAAGTTTTGCTGGCTTCCGTTTTCTTCAATTGTAGCAACGAGTTCATTGGAGAAATTAGGAAAGATATTTTTTACGGAGTTTTGCATGGATTATTTTTTTTGCCACGAATTGCACAAATTTTCACTAATTGATTTGGTGTCTGCTTTGCTCTTGATGGCGAATATTTTTTAAATATTTTACCTTTTTCGGTGTGTGTGTTTTGTTTTGTTGCCAAAACATTATTTTCTACACTTTAATTTGTGGAAATTTGTGCAATTCGTGGCTAATGTTTTTGTCAAAATCGAATTAAAAATTGTAATTTTTTACAAAGATAATAGATTCATGTGGTATAAATTATCAGGAATTGGTATTTGAGTTGTATTTTATGCAAATGAATAAATCCTAATTTTCTATCGATTTTGTAGAGTGAATTTTTAAAAATAGTAACTAAATTTGTAATTCACTGATTATAATCCTTTCTCTAAAACGTTTTCTGAGAATAATAATCGAAATCGCATTTGGTACGTTTTTTATAAATAGAAACGTCGTAATTTTACAAAAACACATAATACTATGAATTTATCACAAGAAGATTGGGTTGCTCAGTTAAACGCTGACGAAAATGCAGTTATACTTGATGTAAGAACTGAAGACGAATTTAATGATGGCTATATTGAAAATGCTGTAAACATTGATATCAATAAAGGTCAGGCTTTTATTTATGAAATTGAAGAATTAGATAAAAACAAAAATTATTATGTGTATTGCCGTTCTGGTGCGAGAAGCGCCAAAGCATGTCAGATAATGAACGAATTAGGGATTGAAAATGCCTACAATCTGCTTGGTGGTATACTGGACTGGGAAGGAGATACCGTACAACCATAAAATAGAAGAAGAGGCGCATAAAAGCCTCTTTTTTCGTTTAAAATGCTATTAATAACCAAACTATAAATTACCAGATCATGAGTTTAATACCAGAAGAATATCAGATCAAAAGTCTGATAAACCAAGATACCTATCTTGTAAATGGAGAACTGAAAAAATGGACAGGGCAAACTACGCCAGTATTTTCGACAATTTCTTCTACAGAAAAATATACGCCAACTTTATTAGGATCGATTCCGTTTATGGCAGAAAAAGAAGCGGCCGAGGTTGTTGAAGCTGCAAATGCGGCTTATGATAAAGGACAAGGTTTATGGCCAACAATGAAGGTGGCTGACCGCATCAAATGCATGGAGAATTTCGTTAAACAAATGAAAGAAACCCGTGAGGAAGTAGTCAAACTTTTGATGTGGGAAATTGGAAAAAACCTTGGCGATTCGCAAAAAGAATTTGACAGAACGGTTGAATATATTTACGATACCATTGCCAGCTATAAAGAATTAAACGGACGCAGTGCACACTTTGAGAAAGTACAAGGCGTAAATGCCATGATTCGCCGTGGACCTCTAGGAGTTGTTTTATGTCTTGGACCATATAACTATCCATTAAACGAAACTTTCTCTTTATTGATTCCGGCCTTGATTATGGGTAATGCTGTGATCTTCAAACCTGCAAAACATGGTGTTTTATGTATTTCGCCATTGTTGGAAGCATTCAGAAGCAGTTTTCCAAAAGGCGTTATCAATATCGTTTACGGACGTGGAAGAGAAGTAGCTTCGCCAATTATGAAATCTGGAAAAATTGATGTTTTGGCATTAATTGGAAACAGCAAATCGGCGATTGCACTTCAGGATCAGCATCCAAATAAAAACAGACTTCGCTTGATTTTAGGTTTAGAAGCAAAAAATCCAGCAATTATTCTTCCAGATGCCGATTTAGATTTGGCTATTCAGGAATGTATCGCAGGAACTTTATCTTTTAATGGTCAACGTTGTACAGCATTAAAAGTTTTATATGTTCACGAATCAATCAGAGAAGAATTCAACAAACGTTTCGCTGAAAAAGTAGACAGTTTAGGATTTGGAAATCCTTGGGAAAAAGGAGCTTCATTGACGCCGCTTCCGGAGACTGACAAACCTTCATATATTCAAGGATTAATTGATGATGCAAAACACAAAGGTGCACATATCATAAATGAAAAGGGAGGAAAACATACAGAAAACTTTATTTTCCCGGCAGTTTTATATCCAGTAAATAAAGAAATGAGAGTGTATCACGAAGAACAATTTGGTCCAGTAGTCCCAATTATTTCTTTTAAAGATATCAACGAACCTCTTGAAGATATGGCCGAATCAAATTATGGCCAGCAAGTAAGTTTGTTCGGAAAAGACATTAAAACTTTGGCACCACTTATTGATGCTTTGGTAAATTTAGTTTGTAGAGTAAACTTGAATAGCTCTTGCCAAAGAGGACCAGATGCGTTTCCATTTACTGGACGTAAAGACTCTGCTGTAGGAACATTAAGTATTCCAGATGCTTTGCGTTCTTTTTCAATTCGTACGTTCGTAGCCTCAAAAGATATCGCTTATAACAATGAAATTTTGCAGGAATTGCTAAACAGCAAAGAATCAAATTTCATTAATACCGATTATATTTTGTAGTTATTAAGGTTATATATTAATTGTAGGAGATCCGTCTTTTTCTTTTGAGAGAGACGGTTTTTTTTTTTTGGAAGGAGCTAAGGGACAAAGGTTCTGAGGTGCTAAGGTTTTAATTCTTCGCCTTCGCTCAGCATCGCAAACTTGAAACCTGAAACTTTGAAACTTTGAAATTTTTCTAACTCTATTGTAACAATAAGTTAAAAAAATCCACTAATATTATATCGAAATAAAATCATCAAAATCTTAAAACAATTATGAGAACAAAATCAATGCAGTTTTTGTTAATTGCTTTGGCTTTTTTTGCGCAAAATGCCTTCGCGCAAGAACTTTATATGCCTAGAAATATAAAAGATGCTTATGCAAAAGGAACTCGTTCTATGGACGGAAAACCTGGTAAAAATTATTGGCAGAATCACGGTAATTACAACATGGAAATTACAGTAGATGCCAAAACAAAAATGGTTAGTGGTACTGAAACTATTGTTTATGAAAATAATAGTAATGATACCCTAAGAAATCTTAAAATTAGATTTGTCAATAATCTTCATAAGCCTACTTCTCCACGCGGAGGAAGTGTAAGTGAAGATTTTTTAAGTAACGGACTTACGATTACGTCTCTAAAAATTGAAGGAGAAGTATACAAAGAAGATGCAAGAAGTTGGGGAACTATTGGGAGTGTTAAAATGAAAAAAGCACTTGTGCCACATTCTAAAATTACCATTGATATTGATTGGAATTATCCATTATCTAAAGAAAGCGGGAGAGAAGGTCAAATTGACGAAACTACTTTTTTTGTTGCCTACAGTTATCCTAGGGTCTCTGTTTTTGATGATTACAATAAATGGGACATGCTTCCTCATACAGACCGTCAGGAATTTTACAATGATTTTAATGATTACACTTTTTCAGTAAAAGCTCCAAAGAATTATGTGGTTTATGCTACAGGGGATTTACTGAATCCAGATGAGGTTTTACAACCAGAATTTGCAGCGCGTATTAAAAAATCTTACGTAACAGATGAGGTGATGCATATTGCAAATGAGCAAGAAATGAAAAACGGTTTGGTAACGAAACAAAATGATTGGAACATTTGGAAATTTGAAGCAAAACATATTTCGGATGTTTGTTTTGGATTAAGTGACCATTATTTATGGGATGCGAGCAGTGTGGTTGTCGACAAAAAAACAAATCGACGTGCAAGTGTTCAGGCAGCTTACGATGTAAAAGGAACAGATTTCGTGAATTCGATTAAAAACAATCAATACGCTTTAGATTTCTTTTCAAATAATTGGCCTGGAGTTCCGTATCCATTTTCTAAAATGACCGCTTTTCAAGGTTTTGCCGATATGGAGTATCCAATGATGTGCAACGATTCACAAATGGGTGATCCAGTTTTTGCACAGTTGGTTCAGGATCATGAAGTGGCACATACTTATTTTCCGTTCTACATGGGAATTAATGAAACGCGTTATGCATTTATGGATGAAGGTTGGGCAACTACTTTTGAATATTTAATTGGAATTTCAGAACATGGTAAAGAAGCTGCAGATAAATTTTATAAAAGTTTTAGAGTGCAGCAATACATCACCGATTTATCTACAGAAGAGGATCAGCCTATTATTTCAATGTCATCTCAACTTTCAGGCCCAGGTTATGGAAACAATTCATACGGAAAACCTTCACTTTCATATTTAGCTTTGAAAGATATGTTAGGGGATGATTTATTCAAGAAAGCTTTACATGCTTATATGGAAAATTGGAACGGAAAACACCCAATTCCTTGGGACTATTTCAATTCGTTTAATACAGCTACAGGAAAAAATCTGAATTGGTTTTTCAATAATTGGTTTTTCACAAACAATTATATTGATCTTTCAGTTAAAGAAGTAAACAAGAATAAAGTTTCAATTGAAAACGTAGGAGGTTTTGCCGTTCCGTTTGATATAGTAGTAGTTTACACGGATAATTCAGCTGAAACAGTACATCAAACTCCTGCAGTTTGGGAGAAAAATCAAAAAATGGCAGTAGTTTTTCTAAAAACTAAGAAAGAAATTAAACAGATTACTATTGATGGCGGTATTTTTATGGACGCATCACCTACAAATAATTTTTGGTTGAATAAATAATCAAAATTAATTAAACCGTCTTTTGGATCTAGAAAAGACGGTTTTGTTTTATATAAGAGTTACTAAGAATTAATTTTTAAAATAAAGGAAAATGTCTGGTGAAAGAGATTTGCAAAAGTTGCTTAAAACAATGCGACCGGTACATAATTCTGGCAATTATGTTTTTTGTAAAGTAGAAAAAGTAGGCAACATAAATTTAGATCAAGTAGTAATGTTCTTCAAAGAGAACGAAGCTATTACGCTTGTTCTTAAAGAAGAAACTGCTATAGAATTGCAATATGAGTACACTGTAATAATGTCCTGGATAACACTTTCGGTGCATTCTTCTCTCGAAGCTGTTGGATTAACAGCGGCGTTTTCTAATGCACTGTCAAATGCGGGAATAAGCTGTAATGTTGTCGCAGCATATTATCATGATCATATTTTTGTTAGTAAACAAGATAGCGATAAAGCAATGGAAATTCTAAATTCTTTTTCCAATCAAGAATAAATTTATTTCATATTTAAATTGCTCATATAAAACTGCTTCAAAAATGGAGCAGTTTTTTTTTACTGATTATTGTGGGAAACCGTAATCATTAAAATAATTAATTCGCTAAGTTTGCGGAAATTTTAAAAAATAAACCCCAAACCAATGAAAAATTATTTTATTCTTGTTTTTATACTGTTTTCAATAAAAAATATAGCACAAACGGATATTAAAAGTAAGTTTCAGAAAAACAAATACGATTTGGCTGTTTCCTATTATAAAAAGGAAGATTTTAAAAACGCATTAGATTTATTTGTTATTGCATCGAAAATTAAACCAGAAAATGAAATAGGAATAGAATCTAGAAAAAAGGCAGATGCATTAAAAACTATTTTGCGAGATGATGCTTTAAATTATCTTGTTGGCACTTGGAAAATGGCCGGGGATAAGCCTACTTGGGCCCAAATTAAAGGTACAGATAAAACAGAAGTTGAGGAAACAGTTGAAATAAACAAGGATAAAATTTTGTTTTATGAAACTGACAAGAAAACGCAGCTCAAAAGACTGATTAAAACAGAAGATGTAAAGTATTATGAAAAAGATGCCTCAGATGCAGCATTTTCAGATATTATTCTTTCTGACGGAACTATTTGGAGTTGTCTTTTGAATAAAGAAACGAATGTGCTTCATGTAATAAATATTGGAAAAAAAACAGAAACTGGCGTCAAAAAAATTACCAGTGATAATGAAGAAGCATATTTTGTCAAAGTGAAATAAAAAAAGGGAATCAATATTTGATTCCCTTTTTTTATGTTTTGAAATGAAAGCTTTTATAAAAATTTAAAGCCAACTGAAAAATTTGAAATTCCAGTTTTCAAACTTCTTCCCGAAGGATCAAGATCCGTTACGCCGGCAAGATATCTGTAATCTATTGTAAATCGCCATAAATCAACTCCAACGCCACCTACAAAACTGCTGTTGTTTTTTTCAAAAGCAATAAAATTTAGATTATTGCTGGCATTGATGTCGGAATAATTTTTCCAGTTATATCCAAGAAAAATTCTCACATTGCCTAATTTTCCAAGAGGCAATACTTTTAATCCCGCAAGTAAAGTTGCGTCTGTTCCACCCAATTCGTATTCTGTTTCCCCAACTCCAGTTTGCGAAACGCTGAATTTTGATTGTGCATAACCAAATTCTCCCTGAGCATAAAAGAGGGCCAAATTTACGCGTACAAATCCTGCAAATCCGTAATCTGTTCCTGTGCTTTTAGAGCTAAAATCATCCGTGACAGCCGAAGTTATATTAGTAGAAAATTGAGGACCAACTTGTATTAATTGTGCAAAACCATTTGCACTAATACATAACAATACTGCGAGAATGAATTTTTTCATAAATGGATTTTTTGTTTTCGACTCTATAAAATTAATTATTAAAAATTAATTTCGAATGATTTATCTTATTTATTTTAAGTTATCTTTTTGGAAATGAGTGTAATGCTGTTTTTGTGTTTCATTTAAAATCAAATTGTAAAATGCTCTAAATTTGAAGAAAAGATTAAATAATGAATTCATTAAAAATTACTGAGATTAAACCTTCTCAAACTTGGCAAATTCGTCATGAAGTAATGTGGCCCAATTTGCCTTTTGAATATGTTCAATTAATGGAAGATGATTTAGGGTTGCATTTTGGAGCATTTTTAGATGAAAAGTTGGTTTCTATTGTTTCTTGTTTTTTTAAAGATGATGAAATGCAGTTTAGAAAATTAGCAACGCTGGAAGAATTTCAAGGAAAAGGAATAGCATCAGAATTGCTGAAGCATATTTTTAGCCTTGCGAAGCAAAAAAACAGTGCCAAAATTTGGTGTAATGCACGTACGAACAAAAAAGCATTTTATGAGAAATTCGGAATGGTCGATACACATAAAATTTTCACTAAAGAAGGTCAAGAATTTACAATAATGGAAATTTTGCTATAAAAAAAGCATCGGAATTTGTAAATAAGATGTTTGATGCCAGTTATTTATCATTTTGATGTTTTTTCCATTCTAAATTATGCTTTTTTAAAATAAACGCCAATTCAAAATGAGGCCTCGTTATTGTTTTGCTATAAATTGATCAATTTGGCTGCGAAATGAGCAATGAAGAAAAATGAAATCGTTTTCGTTTATTATGGACATGTTAAGACTTTCTTATTTTATTTTTTTTGTTGCAATCTTTTATTACTTTCGCACCCGAATGAGAAAGTTAATAGTATTTTTAGTATTCATGAATTTGCTTCTGTCAGGCGGAGGCCAATATCTTAATGCCAATACTTTTGATGGTTCTCAACATCATACCTTCGAAAAAAAGCACCGTGTAAAATTCACTAATCAGGAAAGAGGCACTTCAGTTATTGAAGATGCAGATATTGATCTTGGTGAAGATTTGTCAGGAAATGACGATCTAAATGATGGGCTTCCGGTAAAACTTTTTGCAGTTAACTACAGCATACTTGATAGCTGGTATTTGACTTTTTCAGATCAATCTGCAACAAACGAATCAAATCGATTTAAAATCTACGCGCCTTTCTTAGCGCATTCAAATCCTATCTACATTACGCAGCGAGTATTAAGAATTTGATTTAACAATATACATCGGTTACCTCAGCTGTAATCCTGCTATCTTGTTGATGTATATTTTTTTCTACCTCTTCTTGTATATAAGTTTGGTTATATCTATTGGTATCTGATGCATTTTTCCATCCAAAGGAATCACTGTATTCCAAGCATTGAATCGCTTAATTTCCAAACTAAATCATGAAAAGAATTATTTTGTTCACAGGCTTAATGGCCTTTGTGTGCCTAACTAGTTGTACGACTAAAAAAGAAGAAAAAGAAGAAGTTGAAAAATTTACGGTAACAAATCCGATAAAAATTGATACTTCATTTACTAAAGAATATGTTTCGCAGATTAGATCTGTGAGAAATATTGAATTACGTGCCCAAGAAAAGGGGTTTTTACAAAACATTTATGTTGACGAAGGACAGTTTGTAAAAAAAGGCCAATTGTTGTTTAAAATTATGCCTAACATGTATCAGGCAGAATTGCTTAAAGCTCAGGCTGAACAAAAATCAACTGAAATTGAATTACAAAATGCTAAACTTTTAGCAGATAAAAATATCGTTTCTAAAAACGAATTAAGTGTTGCGCAGGCTAAACTGCAATCAGCAAAAGCTGAAGTTTCATTAGCAAAACTACATTTATCATTTACAGAAATCAGAGCTCCGTTTGACGGAACGATTGACCGTATTCCATTAAAATTAGGAAGTCTTATTGACGAAGGTGAATTATTGACAAGCCTTTCAGACAATAGTCAAATGTTTGCTTATTTCAATGTTACTGAGCCAGAATATCTTCAGTATGAAACTAATGTTGCGGGTCGTGCAGAAAATAAAGTAAACTTAGTTTTAGCAAATGGGGATACTTTTAAGTATAAAGGAAATGTTGAAGTAATTGAAAGTGAATTCAACAATGAAACAGGAAATATCGCTTTTAGAGCGAGATTCCCAAATTCTGAAAAATTACTTAGAAATGGAGAAACAGGACAAGTTCAAATGTTCTTGCCTCTTAAAAATGCTATTGTAATTCCGCAGAAAGCTACTTATGAAATTCAGGATAAAAAATACGTTTTTGTAGTAGGGAAAGACAATAAAGTTAGCTCTAGAGAAATTACAATTACTGGTGAAATACCTGATTTATATGTAATAAAAAGCGGTATTACAGAAAATGATAGAATTTTACTTGAAGGTGTTCAGAAAGTAAAAGAAAACGACAAAATTAAATATGAATTCCAAGCGCCTCAAGAGGTAATAAAACATTTACGCGTAAAAGCGGAATAGGTTCTATTGGTAATAATCATTAAAAAATATAAAAATGTTTAATAAATTTATTCAAAGACCTGTTCTATCGATAGTTATATCGTTGGTTATTGTCTTTTTGGGAGTGTTGTCGGTATTGAGTTTGCCAATTACACAGTTCCCTACCATTTCACCACCAATGGTGAACGTTACGGCAGATTATCCAGGATCGAATGGTGAGTTGATGATTAAAGCCGTTGTAATTCCTTTGGAAAGAGCCTTGAATGGTGTTCCTGGAATGAAATATATGGCTTCTGATGCGGGTAATGATGGTGAGGCTACTATAAAAGTAGTATTTAATTTAGGTACAGATCCTAACCAAGCAGCAATTAACGTTCAGAACCGTGTGGCTTCGGTTACAAATAAACTTCCTCCTTTGGTAATTCGTGAGGGTATCAAAATTACACGTGAGGTGCCGAGTATGTTGATGTACGTGAACCTTTACAGTACAGACCCAAATACCGACATGAAGTTCTTATACAACTATGCTGATATCAACGTACTTTCTGAATTGAAAAGGGTAAATGGTATTGGTTCTGGGGATATCTTAGGAACACGTGAATATGCGATGCGTATTTGGTTGAAACCAGATCGTATGCTGGCTTATAAAATTTCTGCTGATGAAATAATGGAAGCATTATCAAGTCAGAGTTTGGAAGCTTCTCCAGGTAAAACAGGGGAGAGTTCTGGTAAACGTTCTCAAGCATTCGAATATGTATTGAAATATTCTGGACGTTTTACAACAAAAGAACAATACGAGAATATTGTAGTAAAAGCAAATTCAAATGGAGAGCTTTTACGTTTGAAAGATGTTGCTAAGGTTGAATTTGGAAGCTCGATGTATGATATCTATTCTAATTTGAATGGAAGACCATCTGCAGCGATCGTATTAAAACAATCTTTTGGAAGTAACGCGAATCAGGTTATCGAAGAGGTTAAAGCAAAACTGGAAAAAATCAAACAAAAATTCCCTAAAGGAATGGATTATGAAATTTCATATGACGTTTCTAAATTCCTTGATGCTTCTATTGAAAAAGTAATCCATACACTTGTAGAGGCGTTTATTCTTGTAGGTTTGGTGGTATTCCTTTTCTTAGGAGACTGGCGTTCAACAGTTATCCCAGCAATTGCGGTACCTGTATCATTAGTAGGAACATTTGTATTCATGACATTTTTCGATATTTCGTTAAACTTGATTACATTATTTGCTTTAGTATTAGCAATTGGGGTCGTTGTCGATGACGCGATTGTAGTTATCGAGGCGGTCCACGCCAAGATGGAAGAAGAACATCTTTCGCCATTTAAAGCGACAAAACAAGCAATGCACGAAATCGCTGGAGCGATCGTAGCGATTACATTTCTTATGGCGGCGGTATTTATTCCGGTAGCGTTTATGTCTGGTCCAGTTGGAGTATTTTACAGACAGTTCTCGGTAACTATGGCGACAGCTATTATTCTTTCAGGTATTGTCGCATTGACATTGACACCGGCACTTTGTGCAATGATGTTGAAAAATGATCACGGAAAACCTAAAAAGAAAACACCAGTGAATCGATTCATTGATGCTTTTAACGAAAAATTCAACTTAGCGCAAGGTAGATATCAAAACGTATTAGGAAAAATCGTTAACAGACGAGCAGTAACATTTGTTGCCTTAATCGGATTTTGTATTGGTACTTGGGCGATAAGCAGTTCTGTTCCTTCTGGATTTATTCCGAATGAGGATCAGGGAATGTTTTATGCAGTTATTCAGACACCTCCTGGTTCATCATTAGAAAGAACCAACAATATTGCAGAGAGAGTTCAGAAAATTGCTGAAACTATTGATGGAGTAAAATCGGTTTCTTCATTGGCAGGATATGAAATTCTGTCTGAAGGTACTGGTGCAAACTCAGGAACATGTTTGGTCAACCTTAAAGATTGGAGTGACCGTAAAGAATCTGTTATTGAGATTATGCATGAAATGGAGGAAAAATGTAAAGATATTGCAGGGGCAAATATCGAATTTTTCCAGCCACCTGCTGTACCTGGATATGGTGCTGCTGGAGGATTTGAACTTCGTTTGTTAGATAAAACGGGTTCTGGAGATTATAAACGAATGGAGAAGGTAAACAATGAATTTGTTGCTGAGTTGAATAAACAGCCAGAATTATCGAATGTATTCAGTTTTTATAGCTCGAGTTTCCCTCAATACATGATGAAAGTCGATAATGATTTGGCACAACAAAAAGGAGTTTCTATCGAGAATGCAATGAATACTTTGTCAACTCTTGTAGGTAGTAACTATGAAATCAGTTTTATCAAATTCGGTATCAACTATAAAGTAATTGTTCAGGCTTCGCCAGAATATCGTGCACAGCCAGATGATATCTTGAAACTGTATGTTAAAAATGATCGTGATGAAATGGTTCCTTATTCTGCTTTTATGAGATTAGAAAAAGTGTACGGACTTTCTGAGATTACGCGTCATAATATGTACACCTCAACGCAAATTAGTGGTTCTCCAGCGGCGGGTTACAGTTCTGGTACGGCCATTAAAGTAATTCAACAAATTGCAGAGAAAAAATTGCCTAGAGGATATGATATTGACTGGGCAGGTATTTCTGCCGATGAGGTTGCTCAAGGTAATCAAGCAATTTGGGTGTTCTTGATTTGTTTAGGATTCGTTTATTTGGTTTTAGCGGCTCAATACGAAAGTTTCATTTTGCCATTATCAGTAATTCTTTCTTTGCCAGCAGGTATCTTTGGAGCGTTCCTTTTATTGAAATTCACAGGATTAGAAAATAATATTTACGCTCAAGTTGCCATGGTAATGCTTATTGGTTTATTAGGTAAAAATGCCGTATTGATCGTTGAGTTTGCGATTCAAAGGCATGCTGCAGGAAAATCGGTTCTTGAAGCAGCTATGGAAGGTTCAAAAGCAAGGTTCCGTCCTATCTTGATGACTTCGTTTGCATTTATCGCTGGTTTGCTGCCTCTTGCTTTTGCAACTGGCCCAGGTAAAATTGGTAACAGAACTATTGGTACTGCAGCTGCGGGAGGAATGCTTATCGGAACTATTTGTGGGGTGTTCTTGATTCCGGGATTGTATTACATCTTCGGAAGAATTGCAGAAAAACACAAATTGGTTAAACATGAAGAAGAAAACCCATTAACTGAAGAAATTGACAACAATCATGTATAATAAATTAAAAGTATATAAATATAGCGCTGCAGTAGGGTTGTGTTTGGCTGTAGTTGGCTGTAAAGCTCCTGCACCTGATACGGCAACCACTAGTGCGCCTGTTCCAGAATCATTTAGTGCTGCTGCCACTCAGGATACAACAAATACATCAACTGTAAAATGGAAAGAGTTCTTTAAGGATCAAAACCTTGTCGATTTGATCGATGTGGCCCTGAAAAACAATCAGGAGTTAAACATGACGCTACAGGAAATCGAAATTGCTAAGAACGATGTTAGAGTTCGTAAAGGACTTTTATTGCCGCAAGTTGGTGTTCGTGCCGGAGCTGGAGTAGAAAAAGTAGGAAGGTATACCAGCCAAGGTGCTGGTGATGCCACTACAGAAATCAAACCTGGTGTTGAAACTCCAGATCCACTTGGAGATTTTACTATTGCAGCGTATGCAAACTGGGAAGTTGATATCTGGAAAAAACTGCGTAATTCAAAAAAGGCAGCTTTAAACAGATATTTAGCAACTGTTGAAGGGAAAAACTTTGTAGTTACCAATCTTATTGGAGAGATAGCTGATTCGTATTATGAATTATTAGCGCTAGACAATCAGTTAGATATTGTGAAGCAAACTATTACTTTGCAATCTAACGCTTTGGAAATTGTGAAAATTCAAAAACAAGCAGCAAGAGCTACAGAACTTGGTGTTAAGAAGTTTGAAGCCGAAGTATTGACTTCAAAAAGTATGGAATTTGATATTTTACAACAAATTAAAGAAACGGAAAACAAAATTAATTTCTTGCTAGGACGTTATCCTCAAGAAATTAAAAGAAGCAACACAAAATTCTTGACTTTGTTGCCAGCTTCAGTAAGCGCAGGGATTCCATCTCAATTGTTGATGAATCGTCCTGATGTTAAACAAGCAGAATTAGAATTGGTTGCTGCGAAACTAGATGTAAAAGTGGCTCGTGCAGAATTTTATCCTTCACTTGACATTACGGCAGCTTTTGGAGTTCAAGCTTTCAAACCATCTTATTTGTTTACGCTACCTGAATCACTTTTATATTCATTGGCAGGAGATCTTGCTGCGCCATTGATCAATAGAAACGCAATTAAGGCTGAGTTTTCAAGTGCAAATGCAAGACAGCTTCAAGCTTTGTACAATTACGATAAAACGATTTTAAACGCTTATTTAGAAGTATCTAATCAGCTTTCTAAAATTGATAATCTGCAAAAAAGCTATGATTTGAAATCACAACAAGTTGATGCACTAAACAAGTCAATTGATGTGTCAAATGATTTATTTAAATCAGCGCGAGTAGATTATTTTGAGGTTTTAATGACACAACGTGATGCATTGGAAGCAAATTTAGAATTGATTGATACTAAAAAAGAACAACTTAACGCCGCAGTTCATGTTTACAGAGACCTAGGCGGAGGTTGGAAGTAGAATACCCATTTTAATTAGTTATTAGTAGAGGCCTTCCGGATTCATAATTCCGGAAGGTTTTTTATTTCTACTAAATTTGATTTCAAAACATTCGTTAATTTTTTATTTGAATTCACGATTACTGCTAAAAGAGTCTCTAAACATTTTCCATCCTTTTTGCGTTTTTTTCCAAAGAACAAGAAATTTTCCATCATCCATTAATTCTCCTTTTGAGTTAAAAGATTGCCAGAGCCCTTCTTCGGTAACAAATTCTTTCCCATCTCCATATACGGCAGTAGTGATGAATTTTCCACCTCTAAGACCATATTCGTCATAGGCTTTTCTAAAAAACTTAGCTGCTCCTTCCTTGCCATAAATTTGAGGAGCATTTGGAAGCATTATTGAGGCATCTTCGGCATAGCGATCTATAAATATCGATGGATCATTTTTGATGAAGGAATCAAAGTATATGGCGTTGCTTTTCTGAATTGCTTCTTTGGCTTCGGCTAAATCATCAGTCGATTTATTTTTTTGGTCTGAATTACAGCTAAAAAATAAAAATGAGGATAGAAGTGAAAATACGAAAAGTTTGAATGTGGTGTAAAAAACATAATTTTTCATGATAAAAGTTTTTAAGTTCTGATAAAAAGAATAGTTTAATATTATTTGAATCAAAGATAGTACGACTAAAAACTTTTAAATTGTACAAATCGGAACAGTTCGATATTTATGCGATTAGCTGGTTTATTGGGAATTGATTTTCTAGATAAGCGGTTGGTGTTATGCCTGTAAATGCTTTAAAATCTCTAATGAAATGAGATTGATCAAAATAACCAGAATCATAAGCGATAGAAGTAAAAGGATATTCGTTTTCTGAAATAAGTTTTAAGCTATGTTGAAAACGTTTTATTTTATTGAATGATTTCGGTGCAAGACCAGTATGTTGAAAAACTAATTTATGCAGATATCTTGGCGTCATCCCATATTTGGTTGCTACAATATGAATATTGTTTTCTGTTGGATCTTTTAGTAAACTAGATAAAATCTTAGCAACCTTTTCAATTTGATGTGTTTTTTTGTTGTTTGCAATGATTTTCTTCAACAAAAAATCTTCGATCAGTTCGATTCTTTTAAAAATATCCAAAGTTTCTAAAAGTTGGGAATGAAGCACTTTTATAGGATTTCCAATTATATCTTCCAAATCTAAAATTTGATCATTAAAAACTCCAACGTCATCATTAAAAAAGTATGCTGCTGAATGCGTGTAAAATCGAATTCCCAACATGGTATGCTTGCCTTTTGATTTAATAGGTAATGGTTTTGTTATTTGGCCCCACAATTCAATTTTTGGCGTTTTGTAAAATTTTTGATTTTCAAGAGATTCCCAAATGCCTTCACCAAGGTTAAAAATTATTTCCATTTCGCCACTTGGAAAAACGGTGTCTTCAAACGCTGTGTCAGAATCTGATTCGAAAATATAGTAATGCTTCAGATACGGCTTTAAAATTTCTGACGGTAAAAAATGTTTGAATTGCATTTATTAATTTTTAGTTTATTAATTAAGTTTTTAAGAGTAACGCTTTAAAAAACAAATAAATAATGCAGGCGCAAAACAAAGTTAGAAATTATTATTGTTTTGAAGAAAAAAGCCTTTCAGAACATTTCTGAAAGGCTTTTTAAGTTTTTGCTTATTTAGGAATAACTATTTTGGTTCTAAAACCTTTGTCTGGTTCTGTTTCAAAATTTATTGATCCTTTAATGGCCTGAATGCGGCTTTCCATATTCTGCAGACCGTTTTTTATAATCTTATCTTTGTCGCAACCAATGCCGTTATCGGTGTAATTGATGAAAATTGAGTTTTGATCGCTTTCAAATTTTATGGCAACAAGATTTGCCTTGCTGTGTTTTTTCATATTTACCAAAAGCTCTTGCAGGATTCGGTTAACGGTAATTTTTTTTATATCATCAATAATGTCCCAGTTTATATTTTCTAAATTATTAAAAATGATATTTCTTTCACGTGTGTTATAAGTCGAAAGCAGTTCTTTTATGTTTCTGGTGAAATTTGCACCAGTATCAATTTTATTATTTTCTTTTGAAATTCCCCTTACACGGCCATAAATATCATCCAATTTTTGAAGAAGATTCTCTTTTGTATTCTCTACAGACAAAGGCTGAGATTCCGTAAAAGCAATTACGTTAAAAACATCGTTTGCTAATTCATCATGGATTTTTTTAGCAATTCTGGTTTCGGTTTCATATGAAGCTTTAAATTCGATTGCCTTGTTTTTATTTTTATAATAGCGTATTAGGATTGCTATTAAAATGACAAGGAAAACAAATATGATTACTAATACAATTCGCAGAAATTTTTCTTTTTGAAGCGCTAACTGGTTTTCAGCTTTTTCTAAACGAAGTTTTTCATTTTCGTCTTTTTCTTTTTTAGCATCATATTTAATTTTGGCGAATTTATTTTTGAAGTTGTTTCTAACCTTAATGATACTATCGTTTAGCGTAAAATACTTTTGAACATATTTTTGTTTTTTAGGGCTGTGGTCATTTGAAATTAAAATTTGCAAGGCTTCTAATCTTTCATCAACACTGTTTAGTTTTGTGGAAATATTGTATGCTGTTAGTGCACTTTCATCAGATTTCTGAACGTCTTTTTTGGAATAATAATCTGCTAAATGAAGGTAGCTTTCAATAGTTCTGTAAGTGTCATTGATTTCATTTCTTTTTTGGAGTGCTTTATTCATTAGATAAAATCCTTTTCCATCCATTCCCTTTTTAAAATAAGCATAACCCAAATTGTCTTGAATTGTAGGTATTGTACTCGGTTTAAATTTGTTGTATGGTATTTTTCTGTTCAGAATAGATTCCAGAAGTGTAATTGCTTTATCGTATTTTTTTTGTTGAATGTAGATTGGCGCAATATTACTTATAGGGCTTAGTTTTTCAATGGAATCGGTTTGTTCTTTTGCAGACTCTTTATAATAAAAAATAGCATCATCATAAAAAGAAAGTTCTTTGTCAGCAATACCAAGCAAATGATTTATAGACGCTGTATAGACGCTGTTTTTTTTGACATAATTTAATGCTTCGGTTAAGGTTTCCTTACTACCATAATAATCACCATTGACTTGCTGTATTGATGCCATTTCGATTAATATATATCCAATATTGGCACTATCTTTTAAAGTCTCATAGAGTGCTTTAGATTTGTTAAATTCAAAAAAAGCAGTATTAAAGTTTTGTTTTTCGATGTTTTCAATCCCTTTATTTCGTAAGCTAAGCGCTTCTTTCTGAGTAGCTTCTGTGTTAGGGCTGACGGTCTTTTTTTCTTTACATGAAAAAAGAGAAAGAAGAATTATAAAATAAAAAAACGGGGACCGTAACATATAAATTTACTTTCCCCGAAAATAGTAATTAATTAGATACTAAAAAATATATTATTCATCAGCTGGTGGTGGCGTTGTTGGTGGAGGTGGATTCTTGGTTCCATCATCACCAGGTCCATCATCAGCAAAGGTATCTTTTGCTGGATTAATAGTTTTTTTTGTTTCTTGTTTTGGTTGCGTTTCAAACTCATCCGGAGTACAAGAAAATATAGTGAACATTAACGCAATAGCGCTAAAAAATAATAGCTTTTTCATTTTGATTTGATTTAGAAATTAGACATAGGTATTGCTGTCCGGAGTTATCCAGAGTTTGTTATTGGCAATACCAAATTGTTTTGGGAAGTTGATCGTGTAGAACTGTAAGACGTAATTTAAACTTCCCGAATAAACTCGGTCTTACGGTTTTCCACAATGTTAATTAGAACTAGTTTTTTATTTTTGTTTTAGTCTGCAGACAAAACTTGAACTAATTTCTTATGCAAAGGAAAGGCACTTCTAGGCTACTGTAGATAAGGAATTCCCGGAATTCCTGCGTTTTCCTGAGATTCCTGAAATTTCCCAATAAAATAAAAATGCAATGCCTATTTTTTATTAAATGTTGTTTGAATTTAGATGAATCTCTATTTTAATAGAGGTAAAAATCCCGAAGAAAGTTGGGTGAACTGAAAAAAAAAGTGGCAATAATGTGGAATCAAAATAAAAATTGAAAACGCTGAAAATAATTTGAATTTTAGAAGTCAAAAGTAAAGGCATATAAAAAGATTTAGATTAAAAATGAAAATAAAGACCCCAGAGAGTTTCTTAAAAAAGACAAGATGAATAATACATTAGAAGAGTATAAAAAGGCGATTAAAATTAAATACGAACTCGAAAAGGAGGGAAAACACTTTGATTATTTGTTTAGTCCATCTCGAGGAAAACTCCGCGATTTGTGTTGGCTTATTTTCGAAAACAATCCAACGCAAGATGATTTGAATGTTTTTAAGAATTTATTGTGTTTAGATTTTGATCATACAAAAAAGAATAAGTTTAAGGAGCAAAAAGACAAGTTTAGGCCAATCGAAACCTTTTTTAAAGGCGAAACAGATCCATCAAATATTGACGCGATAAATCTTGCGGCAATTCTGGTTGATTTTCAGCCGCGCCCTTTTAAAAAGTTTAATGAAAAGTGTAGAATTGAGGAAGCTAAAATGGCTAAAAATGCAGAAAGAATTAAATCAACTGCTGAAATCGAGAATGAAGTCATAGAATCGAAGAGTTTTGTGAAAAATGAAAATAAGGAGTCTAAAGAGTCTCCTGAAAAAGGAAATCCTTTTTTGGATTTAAAAGACCTATATTCTAATTCTAAAAAAATAGCTCAGAACATACCGCTTAAAAGAGTAATTAAGATTGCAATAGGAACGGTCTTACTGGCGTCTTCTGCTTGTTTAAATTATGTGCAGAAAAAAGATAAGGCAGAATAATTTCCAAATGAAGATTGAAAGCATTTTGAAAAATAAAATGCAATAAAATGGAAAAAGAATAATTTTTTGAAGTGTAATTTAGGCATGTAAATAATTTGTTTTTTGGCATATATTGTAGTGGTATTTATACTATAAAGATAAGAAAAAAATCTCGTTAAACCTAATAAAATCAGTAAAATAAGTGAATTTTTTCATCTTTTTTCAGAACTTTTTTTGTGTTTTTTTATTGAAAATTGCTTTATAAATGGAAAGGATTAAATTTGGTTTTTAAACTGATTTGGAATAAAATTATTTATATTTATAAAAGAGTAAAACAATCTGATTTGGGTCAAGAATCAATTTAAAATATTATATATGAAAAAGCTTTTAATACTATTAATTCTTTTATCTGCTTTTGGCTGTAAAAAATACGTAGTGTCGTTTGAACAGCCAACGAATATGAAATTGGATAATTTAAAACTGGAAGTGTTTCTGGACAAAACAAAAGTTCAGGATATCAACTTAAAAGCAACGGATGAAATGCCAACTTATGAAACAGCAAAATTTTCAATATCTGATGATGGAAAACATGTGATTCAAATCAAAACAAAAGATACGACCTTTAGTTATGATATAAAATATCCAGAAGAAAAATATATTAAAGTGACAGCCCACTTACAAAGCAACGGTAAGCTTTATATCGGAATTCAAAAGCAGAATTATAAATTCAGATTTCAATAACAGATGATCGATCTTATTTCACATAAAAAAGCCTTTCACATATAATGCGAAAGGCTTTTTCTATTTTTAACGAATAAGTTTTAGGATAAAAAATCTTTAAACCATAATCCAGAATTTTTTATGGTTCTTTTCTGCGTTTCAAAATCGATATGAATTAATCCGAATCGGGCATTATAACCTTCTGCCCATTCAAAATTATCAGTTAAAGTCCAAACAAAATAACCGTCAACATTTAGGCCTTCTTCTTTGGCTTTTAAAATTTGTTCCAAATGATCTTGAATGAAATGTGTACGTTTTATATCATACACTTTTCCATTTGTAACGGTGTCAGGAAAAGCGGCGCCGTTTTCAGTAATTATGATTTTTTTGATGCCTTCGTAGCTGTTGAATCGTTTTAAAATATGATAAAGCGCTGGTGGATAAACTTCCCAGCCCATTTCGGTGGAAATAACATTTCGTTTTTCGGCGCTTATTAGCTCGGCACCAATATATGGCGTCAATAATGATGCTTTTACAACTTCTCGAGTGTAACATTGAAGTCCGATGAAGTCAAAGTCGAACGCAAGATTGTTTCGATCATCTTCAAGAATATAATTATTCAATTTTTTTAAAACCGGCAGATCTTCCTGCGGATAACCAAGACCTAAAAGCGGTTCTATAAAAGTTCGGTTTAGCAATGTATCAACACGTTTTGCTGCTTCGATATCCTTTTGATTTTGAGAAAAAGGTTCTATATGTGTGCAGGAAAAAGTTGTTCCGATATTTGCATCTGCAACATTTTCACGGAGTTTTTTTGCGCCAGCAACTGTTGCTAAAGTCACATGATGCATGGCTTTGATATAATTTGTGATGCCTTTTTTTCCAGGCGCATGAATGCCCAAAAAATATCCTGCGCCAGTAAAAACAGAAGGTTCATTAATGACCATCCAATTTTTTACGCGATCGCCAAAATGTTTAGCACAAATATCCACATAATCTGAAAACCAAGAAACAGATTCGCGATTGGTCCATCCGCCTTTTTCCTCAAGTGCATGTGGCAAATCCCAATGATAAAGTGTCACCCAAGGTTCTATTCCTTGTGCCAAAAGTGAATCAATAATTTTATTGTAATAGTCGATTCCGGCTTGGTTTACAGGATGAATTCCTGTTGGCATAATTCGAGTCCAAGATATTGAAAATCGAAAATTAGGAATATTTAATTCGCGAATCAGACTAATGTCTGTTTGATACGAATTATAGAAATCACAAGCAGTTATAGCATGATGCCCGTTTTTGATTTTTCCTTTCTGAGTGGTAAAAACATCCCAGATCGAAGAACCTTTTCCGTCGGTATCATGAGCTCCTTCAATTTGGAAAGCGGCGGTTGAAACACCCCACAAGAAATCTTCACCAAATTGATTTTTGTTCAAAAATGATTTGTCAATTTTATTCATTCAATTACTCTTCCCTTTTTAATTTATTAATGAAGGAAAGAAGATTGCATTGCTCTTAAAAAAAGCCATTCTTTGAATGATACTAGAAAATTTAGATTAAAGAATTTCATAACTTTTTGTTTTATTCAAATTAAGAAAACTAATGTGAATAAATTGTAAAGTCATTATTATCAAATGATTAAATACGATAAAAGTTCCAGAAAAATCGGTGAAAAGCGCAAGAGAAACCTTTGGGGACAATCTTAAATAATCCCCATATCTTTTGCAATATAAACAAGCTGAACCGTATTACTGGCTTTAAAAAAATCTTTCAGTTTGGACAATCTTTTTTCAATGGCGCTTTTGCTGTTGGGCTTTATATTGGCATTTTTGAAAATTTCGATAATATCGTCTTGCGATTTTCCTTCAGCAAGGTATTTCAGAATTGTAATATCGATGTTATCAATTTCAAAGCTGTTTTTTTCTTGAAGTACAGAGGCAATTTCAGGCGAAATAAATTTGTCGTCAGAAGCTGAAATAACCCCGATTGCTTTTTTAAGTTCTTCAATGCTGTTTCTTCCTTTCAAAACAAAAGCATTTATTGCGGCATTTTCAAAAAGTGATTTGATGCGGTAGCTTTTGTCCTCTACAGAATAAGTTAGAATTTTAATATTAGGCTGGATTTCTCTTGTTTTCTGTACCAATTCATCACCGCTAGTAAGTTTTACCTCTCGATGATCTGTTTTGAACGAAAGGTCGCTTATCAATAAATCATAAGGTTCATTGTCTTGAATCGCTTTTCGTATTTTTAAAAAGGCATCGTCACAATATTTGGAATAATCGAAATTTTTAATTCCTAAATCTTTCAGGACTTGTTCGATTCCAAAACTGATGCTATCTAGATCTTCGGCTATTATTACTTTTTTAAACATAAAAAATTATTTAGGCATGGATATCTTTACTTTAAAACCTTTATCAGGTTCAGTGTCAAAATTAATGGTTCTCTTTGTAAGCAAAATACGGTTTTCCGTATTTTGGAAATCATTTTTCAAAGGAACAGCTGTTTTGCCTTTGCATGAAATAAGAAAAACAACTATAATGAAACATAAAATAGAGATCCCAGCATAAGATTTACTTTCGCCGAAAGTAGTAATTAATTATTAAGTACAATTTTTTTATTCATCTTTTGGCGACGGTGGTAAAACATCTTCTGGAACCATCGTAGGTATAATTTGATTTTGCAGGCTCTATTTCTTTTTTAACACCATCATATTTATCATGATAACAAGAAAATAATATTGTGTTCAAATAGGGCGAAAAAATATTTTTTCTTTTTTATTATGGCTTAAAAATTTGGCATAAGCATTGCTATTCAGAATTGTTCTGAATCGTTTTTTGTGCAATGAAACTTTCTGTTTGCGAAGAAAAGCGCATGAAATAGTAAGTCTTGATTTAGGCTTTCCTCCTAAACTAAAATTTACGGTTTCCCGCAATTTATAGGCAAACTAGTTTTGTACATTTGTTATGATCGCGAGTCAAAACGAGAACTAATTCGAAGGCAAAGTAATCATGTATTTTCCTCTGAATTGAGAAGGAAATCCGAATATTCCAAATATTCCTGATTTTCTTGAAAAATCCGAGAATTAATGCTAAAAATCCTGAAAATCCTGAATGTATATGGACCACATTACACGATGCAACTATGAAAAAGCTTATAAAGAAGCTATACGAAGAAAATATAATAGCGAAAAAGAATTAGGGGAAAACTCTAATTATCTGGAAACACCTTCTCAAGCCCATTTGAGAGATTTATGTTGGAAAATATTACGTGAAAATCCTGCTCCAGACGATTTAAAAGTGTATTGGGATTTTAAAGGTGTTCCTTTTGATAAAAATATAGAAGATACCTGCACAACTTATACGGATAAGTATAAAAAAGTAGGCGCATTTTTGAAGGGGGAGAAAGAACCTCTAAAAATTGATACCGTTGATATGGCGGCAATTTTGACCGATTTTCAGCCAAGACCTTTCAGAAAATTTAAGGCTAAAGCAATGTCTCAAGAAGAGCAAATTACTGTTTTTGGTGCCGACGTTTTAGACAAAAATGAAATGGAGAAAACTGCGGAAAACTTGAACCATTCTGAAAACGTAGTTTTTGTGAAAACGCCAAATAAGAAAAGAAAAATTAGAATTTATAAGTCAAAATTTAAAATGTTTCGAATGGCATCAATAACCGCTGTTGTTTGTTTAATTGGTGTTATTATTTATCTGGCGCTTCCGCAGAAAGAGTGTATGCAGTGGTCTGGTGATCATTATGAGCTTGTTAGATGCGATTTGAAATCACAAAGTTCGCTTACACGAAATCCAGTTGAATTATTAGATGAAAGTTTGGTTCATTTGCAGAAAGTAGATATTGATGATAATACTATTTGTTTTGATAAATATGGACGCGCTATCATTTGGTATGCCCAAACTGCTAATGGAATTGACTTTTTTAATGGTCACGGAAGGCATCCTGAAAATAACATTGCATTGAAACCAGTCACAAAAGATATTTTTCGAAAGTACGCACATAAATCTAGTGCAGAAAAATAAATAAAAAACTCCCAAAATAGGCTTTGTTTTGGGAGATTTTTTATTTGATGAGGTTTATTTCTCTCTTTGATTTTATTTTTTAGTTAAGAAGATTACATCATTCATAAAATAGCCATTGAATGATAAAAAAAAGAAATTAATCTTCCCAACCACAAAGAGTCAAACCGTATCCTTGAGCTTTTTTAAGGGTAACCTTTGTAATTTCATGATTACAAGAACTTAGTCCGCGGCAGTTTGCATTATAATGATATTTCTTGGCACCTGTTGGACCGCATAAATATACTGTCGTTTCGGGAGGACAAAATGAAGTTAAAAAAACGAAGAGAAGTAATAAAGTATATTTCATTTTTCATCTAATTTATTTTACTACTAATTGATATTCATTTCTGTTATTATCAAACGCTTTTAATTTTCCATGAGAAATCCATTCTGTACAAATTTCTAGCTCAGGAATACTATCTGTTATTAAAATTCCTGCACCATATTTTCCTTGAACATTTATATTTCCAAAAACTGAATCGCCTCTTGTATTAATTCCTTTTACATCATAATTGTATTCGTAATGACCTGGAATTCCAGTGCGGTATTCATATTGATAAGTTTTATTTACGTGATAAGTTTTAGCTTCTTCTGGTGTAATGGTTTTTCGGTCGTCTGCGGTAACTGATTCCTTATAAAACGTATTGATGTGCTGTGGAGGCAGAGCACCAGATTTTTTGCAAGAATAAAACGTAAATAATAAAAGCAAGATGAGGTATTTTTTTTGCATAGGCTATCAGGTATTTAGGTTGGAGTTAGAAGCTTTATTTAGTTGCTAAATCTAATTAAGATGGAGTTTATTAAGATAAGTACTTATACGTGATTTTATTCTGTTTCGTAAATTGCGACTGTGTCTAATAACTCTTTTTCAAATTGATAAATATCATCAATTGATGAAATTGAAATTTTAGATTCGATTTTATTATCATTAAAAAGACTTATATATTTTTTACCACCATTAAGATGTAGTCTGCATAAAGGTTTACGATTATTATCGTCTAGTAAAATTCCAAAATAGGATTGCGTATCGCGATAAACAATTCTGTTAATTGAGAGTTTTCGACGTAAAATGGCAACCACTATTCGATAACCGTCAAGTTCTTCTTCAGTTGTATTAATTTTATTGTCGTCTTCAATAACTGAAATTTCTTCGACTTGCTGTTTGATTGTTTCTTTAGTTAAAGCGGCATTTAAACGATCATTAATTTTATCATTGATAAATTGATTTACTGATTTTTGAACCAAGTCTTTAAATTCATCAACAACTTTTTCAGTCAGTCTTCCTGCGTAAACTTTATTGGCAAAAAGTTTTGTAAAATCATTTGAAGGATTTTCTAATTCTGCACTTATCTGCTTTTTTATTTCTTTAATGTATTTTAGAGAACTTGCATTACTTACAATATTATTGACATCAAAATTGGCTTTATGAAATTTTGCAATTTCGTTTATTGTATTTTCTTTTAGATTGCTGATGTCAAATTCTAAAAATGGTTTTTCATCCATTTTGTTTTGATCATCTAAATCGGTAAAAAATTGATACGTAATGCCATTTGTCAAAAGCGCAAACCGGGTTTTTGTAACATGAAAATAACGGAATAACTGCGAATTATGAACCGTAAGATTTTCTTTCCAACTTTTGCATTCTACAATTATAATAGGCTCTCCATTTTGAAAAATAGCATAATCAACTTTCTCTCCTTTTTTCAGTCCAAGATCTGCGGTAAATTCAGGAACTACTTCTAACGGATTAAAAGCGTCATAACCCAAAATATGTATGAAAGGCAACACAAAAGCATGTTTTGTAGATTCTTCCGTTTCAATTTTACTTTTTAGCTGATTTATCTTATCGGCAAGCGATTTTAATTGAATATTCATTTCCATAAAATATTGATTTTAAGATTAGTTATTCAAAAGTAAAACCTGTAAAATCAATATTTTATGGAAATCCGTAATCGGGTAAAAATTTGTAATCTATTTATAATTAGTGATAAAACGGAGTATCAATTGTTGGAGTAAACCATTTTAAAAAATGTTCAAAAATGGTAATTAGAGAAAAAGTAAATAGTATCAATAAAAAACCTTTTAGAAGATAATAACCAATATTTTCCTTTTCAATCTCAATACTATCTAATCTTTTACCAAATGATAATTGCAGTATTTTTTCAACAGTAAAATAAGATATGAAAGTGAAGAAAAAAGTAAAGCCAATAAAAATTGTAATTTTTTGCATTGAGATCAAAAATGTATTTTCTATTGTTTTTGAATAGATGATTATTTCAATTGAATTTTCTATTAATTCTAAAGCAACTTTTAAGAATAAGAAATAAGTAACGAGAATTGAAACATGCCATATAGTATATGAAAGATTTATTTTTTCTTGTTGTTCAGATTTGATGTTTAATTTTTTTGCTAAAAATTGAATTGACATTAGCATTAATAAAGTTGAAACTATTGCTACAATACATGTAAAAAATAAGCTTTGTTTGTCCATAATTATTTTGATTTTAAAGATATTCTCCAGTTGTTTAAATTTGAAATTTCATTTGGTATATTTCCAGGTTTAGCATTTGGAGCTGTTGTTTCCCATAGAATATATTTTTGGTTGTTATAATTATAAGCAGTACCGTTAATTGGCAAATTAATTCCAATTATTGAGTGTCCATAAAATTCACTACTCATAAGTGCAATATCATAATTGTAATGAGTTAGAATACTGTACAATAATAATGTGCGTGTGTCACAGTCGCCTTTTAGATTTACTAAAAATTCTACAGGAGTATTGATTCCAAATCGTTGATTTCCATTACAATCTCCTTTATTGCTTGAAAGATAATTCCTTGTAAAACGATCACTGTATAAATTAGAATTGCACTCTTTATCAAGTACTAAAGCATATGGTATATCTTGAACAAATGTTACAATCATTTCTGCAAATTGTATTTCGTTTAATTTTTTTGTTTTACCAATACTATCAAAAAGTTGAAGTAGGCTATTAAAATTATTTTTATCAAATTCTTTTAAATCAAAAATAACCTTATCATAAGCATTCATAGTATTTGAGCTTAAAGGAAGACTTTGCTTGAACAGATGAGCTTTTTTATAATCACTTAATTTAATTTTATATTGACCTTCATATTGGTTTCCAGAATAATCTTTCCATGATCTATATCTTGTTATGATACTATCATTTTCAATATTTTGGTCTTCATGCTTAGTTTCGTCAATGGGAATATACGGAGCTATTTCTTTTGGTGAATCAACAATTAGCGGTTTTGGGTTATATGTATGTGATTGTGTGCTAATAGAATGAATTAGAGAAGCAATAAATCCAATTAAAAATAATATTCCAATTATTCTAAATAATGGTTTGAAAAATGATCCAAGATTACCTAAAATTAGAATAATTGCGAAAAGGGAAATAATATATAAAATGCTTGGAAGCATAAATATTATAAATGCTAATCCGAATAAAATGCCAAGAATGCCAATACCTTGACTTGCGCACCCTGGATTATTGCCAATATTATTACGAGATCTAAAATTTAATGGCTGACTATTTTTTAAATATTCCCAATTACCCCAAACATTATCATTATGATTTTTGCATTTATATTCTCTTCGTATATAATTGTTTTTAATTTCTGTTTTACCTGTTTCAATATTGCTACATACACAAATTAAAGGAGTTTCTAGAATAGAAGTTACTTCATCTTGAGCCAGAATGACTTTTTCTCCGATTTCTCTCGTTTCATCAATAATATATCCTGTAATGTAAGCATTAAAAGATCCGAAAATTTCATCACCTTCTGTTTGGTGAAGCTTTCTTATTATTTCAAATTCAAATAATTTTGGTTCTAATACATTTACTCCAAATAATTTTTCATTTGCAGTTATTGTAACGGGAAGATCTTTTGGTAATTTTTCTTTTGGAAATTTATTCCCTTTTATTCTTTTCCTTTTAATAACATTTTCAAAATCTCTAGGAAAAATAAATGGTTCGTTAGCTCTAAAGTCATCACGACTTTCAGTTGTTACATTTGCTTCATAAATTTCAAAATCAAACAAATCAGCTTTCTCATAATCGTCATCGATTTTGATACCTCTATATTTTCCAGAAATAATTCCTTTTAAATATGTCTTTCTTGGTATAAGAATTTCACATGTAATTTTTTTATAGGTTAGATTGTCTTCTCCTACAAAAGTTTCTTCATTGATGATATTTACTACTTTATCTAGCATTTTCTAATCGTTTTCGGGTTTTTGATCATAGAGAAATTCTAGTAGTCCTTTTTCATCATTTGAAGTCTTTGTAATTAACCTCATTTTAGTTCTAAAAGGAGAATCTAACCAATATTCATATTTAAACATTTCTTCGTCCGTATATTCTTTATTAATAGATCTTACAATCTCATTATATTTTTGAATATTAAACTTTTTTAGTTTTTCTAATAGGGGAGCTAATCTATTTAATGATTCTCTGTTGAAATAGGATATATTATGAGATAATTTTTTTGTAAAAAGCTTTTTTGAATGGTCGTATTCTTCTAAAATAATGCGATGTTCAATTAACATTCTTTGAAAATAATAATCTGATGTACTAATACTATTTATGTTTACTGATTTTATTTTATTTTCTAACCAATTAAAATTAGTTGTGTTTATAAGTTCTTGCCTTAATTTGATAATATCTGATTCGTTAGTTTCTTTGGTCTTGAATATTCTCGAACATAAATCACGAGCTTTATATTTAAAATAGATTGGTAGTAAGAATATTAAACAAACTACTGTTGTAACAATCCATGAAATTGGATTTCCAGTAAATAATAACTGAATTGTTTTTACATAAAAATTACTTTTATCTAAAAGAATATTTAAAGAATTGTAGTTGTCAATTTTATTTGTGACTAAAGCATTTAGTTTTATTTTGAAGCTATCAAAATCTGTTTTAAGAGAACCTTCTACAGCTATAGAGTTGATATCTATTAGAAAATCCTGATCTGATGTTAATTCATTGTCTAGCAAATTTTCAAGGTCATTTAATATTTTTGCTTTCTGTAATTCTTCTTTATTGCTTAAACTAAATTTGTTATCAATTTTATTAAATTCAGCTAATTGCTTTGTTGCCTTGATAATAAATAAACTATCTGTTTTAATTTTTAAATCGATTACACCAATTTGTTTTTTTAAAGAGTTTACTTCTCTATAGCCTACTTTGCTGATAATTTTAGAATTGAAGTCTTTTTGATTTAGAAGCTCTTCTTTAATTAATTGTTTATTTGTTAATGTATATAGTTTAATTCTTTCCGAAATCTTATGTTTTTCAATGTCACTTTGTACTGAGAAAGAAAGAAGAGATACATTTAAAGGCTGGGCAATAATAATAGCTAGTAAAGCCATAAAGCCAATTCTCAAAATCATAGAAAGATTTAAAGAACTGTTTTGGTTCGGATTTATTTCTTCGAAATTGTTATTAGAACTTTTATTCTTTTTTCTTTTTGATGATAAAGGGATTATTGCTGGTGAGATAGTATGAAGTAACAATAAATACATATTGACAACTACTGCTCCCCAAATAAGACCAATGATGATGCCAAAAATGTGAGCTCCGTTAAATAATGAAATAATGAAAAATGTTGCACTGAAAAAGCATCCAATAAATATCAGAAGAACAAAAAAGCCAAGTAAAGCAAATCTTTTCTGGATTCGTTTATTACATCTTTTTAAAATGTAATTATCTTCTCCAGAACAGGTAAATAAAAAAAGCCGAATTTCGTTAACTGCTTTGTTCATTTTTCTCGATTGAATTTATATAAGCATCCAGATTATTATCTATTTTACTCATTTCTCTTTCTTTATATTTTTTTACAGCGTATTCTGTAAGTTCTTTTTGAATTTCAGTAACTTTTATTTTTTCAAAAATTAACTTTTCAGCTTCATGATTAACTACCAAATGTTTTTCAACTCCCTGTTTGTCTTTGTAATAATCATATTTTACTTCAATCCCGTATTCTGCCTTAATTAATTCATCACGATTTTCTGCTAAATAGTCATAGGTAGTTTTGGTTAGCATTAACTTGAAAAAAATAGGAGTAAGTTCTATTGCCATGAACAGTAAGGTGATAAAAAGAGAAATCCAGAAACCAGCTACTTCATGAGCAATTTTTATACGTTCAAGCAAACCATCGAGACCATTGGCTATTTTAGTATTATCACTCCTTTCTTTATCTTTTTCTAATCGCAACTGTTTCTTTTTAGTATTTAAATCATTTAGTTCTGACTTATTTATTTCATCGAATCTATTTAATTCTGCTTCTAGTTTTTCTTGTTGAACTTTTAAAGCTCTTGCTACAGGACCTTCTCCTTGTCCTCTGCCTCCCAGACCTTCAGAGGTTTCTTTTCGATATTGAGCTTCATAATCTTTAATTCGATTGAGTAAATCGGCTCTTTGATTTTCAATTTTTCCGAAATCACCTAGTAAAAGTTTTTCTCTTTCGGCATATGTTTTATCAACCTTTGATTGATATTCTACTTGTTGTTCAAGTTGCTTTTCTCGTAATTTTATATCAATTTCTGTTTTGAACATTCGGATTTCTACGGGTTTTGAAATTGTCATGGCTATAATCATTCCCATTAAAATTCTAGGTAGAGCACTTTTTAATTCTCCTATAGTTATGGCTTCAGTTCCATCTCCTTTTCCCGTACTTGTTACAATAAATCGGTCAATATTGAATATCATTAATCCCCAAACAATTCCAAAAAAGATAGCGATACAAATAGTTTGTAAATCAATAGGATTATCGATTGCAGATCCTCTGGGTTCGAATATGGTATAAAAGGCATAACCTCCTGCAATACCGGCTAAAGCACCAGTCGCAAAAACAATTCCTCCTAAACACATATATTTTATTTGATCAGAATAGGTAGCTCTTTCAAGTAAATAGCGATCGCCACCCGCACATTTCCATAAAAATCGCATTAATGCACTCGATTCCGGTAGTTTGTAATATTCTCGTGTCATATAAATTCGTTTTGGTTATAAGTATTATGTTTGAAATTAATTGCTTGATATTTTATATTAACTTTTGCTGTTTCTATTTCTGGTTTTGAAATAGAAATCTCGATTAGAGGATGAGTTAATCGAGGAATTAGATTCTCTTTCAGATTTAAGGAAAGATTTGAAAAATTTGTTTTGAAACTTTGGTTTTCTATTTTTAGCGTTGGCTCAAATTTTAGCGAATATTTCTTTTTTCTAAAAAAACCATGAATTACTATATCCATGCTTGGAGATATATTTTCTAGATTGAAAATTTTGATGCTCTTTTCTAAAGTTTTTTTATTGTTAAATGAATACCACAAAGCATTATCAAATTCATAATCAATTATAATAAAGCTATTTCTAAACAAATGATTTGTTTCGTAGTTTAATTTTAATAGCTCAATATTTTTATTTTTCTTAAAAAGAATAATTAGAAATCTGATCAATACTGTTTTAGTAAAGGCTATCTGTTTGAATAAATATTTTAGATGGTGTGAAATCAAAATTAAAAGGCTTTAAGATATATGATATTAAATAAAACTAATTAGAATTGAGTCCTTCAGAAAGAGTACAAATACCTGATTTCATATTATGATTAATTAATTAACCTTTCAGCAATTTCTTCTCTGTCAATTATGATTTGAGAAGGAAGAATCATTTCAATTTTATTGTCTATTGGATTTTGAAAAATGGTAAAATTTCCTCTGCAGTTTTTATATCGAAATCGGAATGCTTTCAGACCATTTATGAAACCTTCCTTTTGAGTCGTTTCAAAAACATAATTGGAGCAAGATTTCTTAAAAATGCATTTTCTTCTTTTAGATTGAGGAATTAATATCCAATACAATTGAATAAGTAATAGAACGAAATATTTCATTTTATTTTTCAAAAACGATTAAGTGTGTGAAAAGTGTTTGTGCAGGTCTTGCTCCAATTCCAAAACATCCTAATTCTGCATGAACAAAAGTTGTAATGTTTTCTACTCGGACATATTTCCATCCTTTATCAGTATGATATTTTATCGCACTTTCTAATTGTTCTGCAATTTGTACAGATGCGTCTTTCTTTAAATCGATTGAAGCGGCAAATGGTATTACTTTGTGTTCCATAATTTTTTTTAAATTTTAATTAGTTGATTAATAACCCAAAAGTAAAATCAATAAAACCAGTATTTTACGGAAATCCATAATCCGTAAAATTTTAAATTTCGGCAATAAAAAAAGCCCCCGAAGGAGCTTTAAAATAGGAATAACAGGAATTTAAATTATTCCCATATCTTTTACAATTGAAATCAAATGAAGCGTATTATTGGCTTTAAAAAAGTCTTTTAATCTCGAAAGTCTTTTTTCCATAGCACTTTTGCTGTTCGGTTTAGTTCCTAAGTCTTTTAGAATTTCTATTATTTCATCTTGAGAAGTTCCGTTGGCTAAATGTTTTAAAATCTTAATATCCAATTCTTCTATTTCGAAATTGTTTTTTTCCTGTAAAGCAGAAGATATTTCTGGAGAAATAAATTTTTTATCAGAGCTTGAAATCAGATTGATTGCTTTTTTTAATTCTTCAATACTGTTCAAACTTTTTAAAACAAAAGCATCTATTTCGGCATTTTGAAAAAGCGACTTAATACGAAAGCTTTTGTCTTCGACAGAATAGACAATTATTTTAATATTAGGCTGTAATTCGCGTACTTTTTGAACCAGTTCATCTCCATTTATAATATTGGGTTCACGATGATCTTTTTTAAAGGAAAGATCGCTAATTAATAAATCAAACGGTTCATTTTTGTGAATTGAGGCGCGTATTTTTAGAAATGCATCATCACAAAATTTAGAATGTTGGTAATCGGCAATATTTAAATCTTTCAAAACCTGTTGAATTCCTAAATTCATTGCATCGATATCTTCAGCTATTATTACTTTTTTAAACATAGGCTTTTATTTAGGCATAGTTATTTTTACTTTAAAACCTTTTTGAGGTTCGGTTTCAAAAGTAATTGCTCCTTTTATAGATAAAATACGGTTTTCCATATTTTGTAAACCATTTTTTATAATCTTTGATTTTTCACAACCTTTTCCATTGTCTGAATAATTTATAAAGATTTTATTACCGTCGGTTTCAAATTTTAAAACAACTACTGAAGCTTCGCTATGCTTTTTCATGTTGACCATTAATTCTTGCAAGACTCGATGAATTGTTATCTTTTTAAGCCCTTCAATTGCATCCCAATTTATTTTTTCGATACCATTAATTGAGACATTTATATTTTTGTCGCTGTAAGTAGAAAGCATTTCTTTTAAATTTCTAGAATAATTTGTTCCAGAATCAATATCATTATTTTCTCTTGAAATACCTCGAACACGAGTATAAATATGATTTAGTTTTTGCAATAAGATTCCTGTATTATTTTCGGCTGTTAAAGATTGGGTTTGTGTAAAGGTTATGGTATCGAAGACATCATTTGCCAATTCATCATGAATATCTTTTGCAATTCTTGTTTCAGTGTCGTAGGCCGTTTTTATTTTTTCTACTCGATTTCGATTATCATAATGTTTTTTCAAATAGGCAAGTAAAAATAGAAGAATAATTAGAGTTCCAATAAATAGAAGTTTTTCATTTTCGGAATCTTTTTGGGCTACAGCTTTTTCTAAACGCAACTTCTCATTTTCGTCTTTTTCTTTTTTTGAATCGTATTTGATTTTTGCGAATTTGTTTTTAAAATTATTTCTAACTTTTAGGATGCTGTCATTTAAGAAAATGAATTTTTGAATGTATTCTGTTTTATTGATCACAGAATTATTGGTCATTAAAAATGATAACGCTTCTAAACGTTCATCAATACTGTTGAGTTTTGTGGCAGTTTCATAAGCATTTAAAGCATATTGTTTGGATTTTTGAGGCTCACTTTCGGTATAATATTCAGTTAAATGTAAATTGCTTTCAATACTTCCGTAATCGTCACTGTATTTATTTCTTGCATCTAAACCTTTTTGCATGAACAAAAGGCCTTTTTCATGCAATCCTTTTTTATATAGAGCATAGCCTAAATTATCTAAGATAAGCGCATTGCTATTTTGATATCCCTCTCCAGATTTTTTTGTATTTATAATTGATTCGAAGATTTTTATAGCGTTATCGTATTTCTTTTGATGAATATAAATAACTGCAATATTGTTTAAAGGAGTTTGTTTACATAAAGAGTCAGCACAATCTTTTAATGCCTCATTATAGTAATAAATAGCATCATCATAATTTGATAATTCTTTATCAGCAATTCCGAAAAAATTATTGATTGAAACACTATAAATGTCTTTTTTCTTGAGGTAGGGTAAGGCCTCGGTCAATGTTTCTTTGCTCCCATAATAATCTCCATTTATTTGCTGAATTGACGCCATTTGAATGAGATTATACATAATATTGGCACTGTCATTTAATGTTTCATATGCTATTTTTGCTTTATTGAAGTTGAGAAATGCTGCATTAAAATTTTTGTTTTCAAAGTTTATTAGTCCTTTTTCCCGATATGTGCTTGCTTCTTTTCTAATAGGTTCAGGTTGAGGAATACTGGTTTTCTTTTCTTTACATGAAAGAAGGAGCAGAAAAATTAAGGAATAAAAAAACGGGGATCGTAGCATAAAACTTACTTTCCCCGAAATTAATAATTATTTATAAACTAATCATCTTTATTTATTCATCAGCCGGTCCCGGTGGCGGTGGTGGTGGTTTTATTGTTCCGTCTCCAGGGCCATCATCAGCATAAGAAGGTTTTGCAGGATTAATTTCCTTTTTAACATCATCATATTCGTCGGCTGTGCAAGAGAATAATGTAGTTGACAATAGCGCGAACGCTCCCAATAAAAATATCTTTTTCATGTTTTTTTGATTAAATTTTAGACATGGGTATTGCTGTCCGGAACTATTCCAGATCTAGTCAATACCATTTTTTGTTTGGGAAGTGAAATGCGTAGAACAGTAAGATTTTCATCTATACTTCCCGGATAAATTCCGTCTTACGGTTTTCCGCATTTTTAATAAAACTAGTTTTGTATTTTTGTTTTTAACCTGCAGGTCATAACGTTAACTAATTTTGTTGAGGCAAAGTTATGTTGGGTTTAGAGCTGTATTGATCAGAAAGTCAGGAAAGTCTAATTAGTTTTTTTAAAGTCAGGATAAGTTCTAAAAAGTCACAAAAAGTAGAATAAAGTACTTTAGAAAAGTTGTAAAAAGTTCAAATGCCTATGTCAAACATTACTTTTGAAGATTATAAAAATGCTATTAAAGCGAAATATGAAAAGGAAAAAGAAGAAGGGGATTATTCAAATAATTTAAGTTCGCCAACACCTGCAAATCTTAGAAAATTATGTGTCAAAAGATTTAAGTCAAATCCCGATAAAGAAGACTTAAATGCTTTTGAATCTTTTTTTGATTTTCCATTTGATAAGGATAAAAAGAATTTGTTTGGAGATGATGAGATGAACAAATTAGAATCTGTTAGGAGATTTCTTTTAGGTAAAACTGAGAGACCAGCTGAAGATACTGTTCAATTAGCCGCAATACTTGTAGATCTTCAACCAAGACCTTTTAATAAGTATAGAAAACAAATTGATGAAGAAGATCTAGAATTATTCAATGAATTAAGAGGTGGTAATAATTTTGGTAAAGAAGTCTCTTCAGATAATGTGAATGATCAAGTGGAAATTGAAAATGCAAATGATTTAAAAACAGATTTTGTTGTAGAAGAATCTCTACCTGTTCAAAGTGAGGAAGTTAAATATGAAGAAACACCAATATCGACTTTTTTTAAAATGGACGAGAAACCAAAATCTAATAAATTTAAATATTTAGCAATTGTTGTAGTTCTAGCTGGATTAGGTTTAATTCTATATTTAATTCTGCCAAATAAAGAATGTATGCAATGGTCAGGCGATCATTATGAGGTTGTAGATTGTAGTTTAAAATCTGAAGGATTTATAAGTGGTAATCCTGTGGAGTTATTAGATGAAAATCTACTTGGTCTTAAGAAAATAAAGGTTTGTGACACAACAGTTTATTTTGATAAAAACCATAATGCAATTATCTGGTATGCAAAAAGAGGAGATAGTGTTGATTTTTTTAATAATCATGGAAGACATCCAGAAAATAATAGTCCATTAAAACCAGTTACAAAATATATTTTAGACAAATACGTCAATAAGAAGTAGAGAAAAAAAAATCTCCCAAAATAAAGTTTATTTTGGGAGATTTTTTATTTGATGAGGTTTATTCCTGATCCGATTTATAGGCAGTATCTTGTGGGAACAACATTCCATTTAGGCGAGTATCTCTTTGATAAACATCAGGATAAAAATTCATATTTCCATCTCTTGTTACCCACGCAGTAAAATAACCTATATAAATCGGGATTTTTTTCTTTAGGAAAAAAGGAGTTTCTTTTTCGCCGCTCATTGCTGCATCTATTTTGTCAGTGGTCCATTCCGGATAATCTTTCATCATTGAAACAGCAAGTTCTTTCGCTTTTTCCACATTGATACAACCGTGACTGAAAATACGTTTTTCAAATCCAAATAAACTTTTTGATGGAGAGTCATGCATATAAATGTCATTCGGATTTGGGAACATGAATTTCACAAGTCCTAAAGCATTATCTGGTCCTGGTTTCTGTCTCACTTTTCCGCCATTCCATTCCATGTTATGATCGGCCAGATAATTTTTGTCTTCGGCCATTTTTAGTTTTAATTCATTTTGAATGATGCTCGTCGGAACATACCAATACGGACTAAAAACAATACGGTCAATCTGTCCGCTAAAAATTACCGTTTTGGTTAAGGGCGTTCCTATGAAAACTTTTGAAACAATATCAAAATTTTTATCTCGCACAAAATAGAGCATAAACGACGGAATGTTGACCATTACATATTCCTGTTGATCTTCTAAAGAAGGCGGAATCCATCTGCAACGCTCCATATTCAGCATTATGGTTTTAATGCGGTCGCTGATGGGTTCGTTCATTTGGTCAATATGTTCTTTTGAAAGAATATAATTTGGCATCAATGCATGTCGGAGTTTATATTTCATTACACCATCCATCAACTCTTGATCATAAAAATTGCTTTTCGAATCGGTTGCTAAATCACCAATTATAAATAAACGATGTCTCACATCTGCAATGGTTTGAGAAGTAGCATCTGGACGCAAATCTGTATAAGGCGTGTCCATGTATATTGGAGTCCATTGTTTGCTTTTTTCGATTTCGCGGTATTTTTTTAAAACTTCTTGAAGTTTGTAATATTGGCTAAAAAGAACATGTTTATTTTCTTTCAATAAATCTGGATTGCCTACAATTGAATCAAGTAATGTTTCATATGAGAATTTTTTCTTTGGCAAATACCATTGAATTTTATCTTGTTCAGCAGCATCAATTCCCTGATAAACATGTTTTGCATATAAAATGTACATGGAACTCAATAAAAGTTCAGTATCAGAATCTGAAATTTTTGATTTTGATGCTGATTCTTCGTTAAAAACTTCGTCAAGTTTCTTTTTATAAGGAATTTCAATCTGAACGCCTTCTTCGTAAGTTGAATTTAATTTATGATATAAAAGATATCCAAATTCGTTTATATCATTTCCTTCAAACCAAATCGGTTTATAGGCTTTATTTTTATACAAAGCTGCAACATCTGTTTGGTAGGCTTTTAAATCAGAATATTTTTTAAAAAATGTACCTATTGAAGCAGTAGTAATTTCTGGAGAATAGGCAGAAAAAATAATTGTTTTAGAAGCTTCAGGAAGATGAAGATCATTTTTTGAAAAAACATTTGAGGAGCTAAAAAAAGTCCCCAGTAAAAGAATTACGGCAAAAGTAAAGTTTTTCATTTTTTTTGATTTTACGTTATAAATCCTCTTATAAAATATTGGAAACAAGCAGTAAGTTGTAAAAAAAATGATTTGGGGAAATCAGTATTTCTACTCAAATTTATAAAAAATATCTTAATATTTTGAGGTTTATATTTTAAGAAAATGTTCAAAAAAAAATATAACTGTTATAACTGAAAATTACTGTCAGACGATGAATGAAAGTGCAGGATAGTTTTTCAAATTATCCTGCCTTTATTTGTTAAAGAAATTATTTTTTGAAAAAAAATGAAGTAAAAGTTTTTTTCTTCAGTAGCAATCTTATATTTTTACGCAACCGATTGCAATTGTTGTTTTATTTCGAATAATGTATTTTTTGAATTAAAATTTTATCAAATATTTTTATACGGACGAAAAACACTGATTCATTCAAATTTGAAATTTTAAAGAATAAATTAAAAACCAAAATGACTTCATTAAGATTTGTTTTCCTTTTTCTTCTGATTTCCTTTTCCACTTCGGCACAAAAGGATTATAAATTGTGGCTTCAATATAATGCAGTTGCCAATTCATCAATAGTTTCAGAATATAAAAACAATCTTAAAGGAATTGTTGTTTTAGGAAATTCCGAAACGATTAAAATTGCTGAGAAAGAACTTAAAACCGGATTTTTGGATATGTTGGGAAATGTTCCCGGAATAAAATCGGAAATAAAAGAAGAAAATAACCTGATCGTAGGCGCTGAGTCTATATTAAATCCTGAAATAAAAAAGACAGTTAGTTCTGATCTTGATAAAATAAATAATGAAGGTTTTATCATCAAATCGGTTTCCATTCAAAATAAAAAACAAATCATTATTACCGGAAAAAATGACGTTGCTGTTTTATACGGAGTTTTTAATTTCCTGAGAATATTGCAAACTAATAAATCGGTTAAAAATTTAAACATTGCCGATTCTCCAAAAACAAATATCAGAATTCTGAATCATTGGGATAATTTAGACAGAACAGTGGAAAGAGGTTACGCCGGATTTTCACTTTGGAACTGGCAAAAATTACCTGATTTTATTGATCAGCGTTATATTGATTACGCCAGAGCGAATGCTTCAATTGGAATTAACGGAACGGTTTTGACTAATGTTAATGCCAATGCCCTAATTCTGACACCCCAATATTTAGAGAAAGTTGAAGCTTTAGCCAATGTTTTTAGACCGTACGGAATAAAAGTATATTTAACCGCAAGATTTTCGGCACCAATTGAAATAGGAAACTTAAAAACTGCCGATCCAAAAGATCCTGAAGTGATCAATTGGTGGAAAAACAAGTCAGCTGAAATCTATAAACGAATTCCAGATTTTGGCGGATTTTTGGTAAAAGCCAATTCTGAAGGTCAACCAGGACCGCAAAATTACGGTAGAGATCACGTTGACGGAGCGAATATGCTTGCCGATGCTGTTGCGCCTTTTGGTGGCGTAATTATGTGGAGAGCGTTTGTGTATTCAGAGCATGATGCAAATGATCGCGCTAAACAAGCTTTCGCTGAATTTCAGCCGTATGATGGAAAATTCAAAGAAAATGTAATTGTTCAGGTAAAAAACGGAGCAATCGATTTTCAGCCGAGAGAACCTTTTCATCCGTTATTTGGAGCGATGCCGAAAACGCCATTAATGATGGAATTTCAAATCACACAGGAATATTTAGGTTTTAGCACGCATTTGGTTTTTCTGCCAAAATTGTTTCAGGAAGTTTTGGAATCAGATACGTATCAAAAAGGTAAAGGCTCAACGGTTGCCAAAGTCGTTGACGGCAGTTTGTATCAAAATAAACTAACCGGAATTGCCGGCGTAGCTAATATTGGGAACGATTTAAACTGGACCGGACATCCTTTTGCACAAGCCAATTGGTATGGTTTCGGAAGATTGGCATGGAATCCTTATTTAGATTCTGAAACGATAGCTGATGAATGGTTGAGGTGTACTTTTTCCAATGATGAAAATTTCATAAAACCGGTTAAAGAAATAATGATAGAATCACGTGAAGCAGTTGTCAATTATATGACGCCTCTCGGATTGCATCACATTATGGATACCGGACATCATTATGGGCCAGGACCTTGGGTTTCGAATTTGTCAAGACCAGAATGGAATCCGACGTATTATCATAAAGCTGACAAAAACGGAATTGGTTTCGACAGATCAAAAACGGGAACCAATGCGACTGCACAATATGCACCTGAAGTTGCAAAACTTTTTGATAATTTAGAAACTTGTCCAGAGAAAGATCTTTTATGGTTTCATCATGTTTCATGGGATTATAAACTGAAAAACGGTCAGACGCTTTGGAATGGTTTGGCGCTAAAATATCAAGAAGGCGTAAATCAGGTAAAAGAGATGCAGAATGTCTGGAATAAAACGGAAAAATATATCGACAGTGACCGTTTTAATGAAGTTCGAATGTTGTTAGAAATTCAGAATAAAGAAGCAAAATGGTGGCGCGATGCCTGTTTGTTGTATTTTCAGCAATATTCTGGTAAAGAACTTCCGGTAGGAGTAGAAAAACCAACACAAACATTAGATTATTTTAAATCATTAAAATTTCCTTTTGCACCGGGAAATGGATAATAAATTGAATAATTATAACGCGGATAAAACGGATTCGCTATCGCGAAGACACGGAAAAAAACAGATTTTTGAATAAAAATATTAATAAAAAAATCCGTGTAAATCAGCGTTTTCGCGATAGCGAATCCGTTTCATCAGCGTCTAAAGATAGATATTAAAAAATTATGAGTAAAAAATTAGCAATTGTAACCGGAGGAAATTCGGGTTTAGGATTTGCAACAGCAAAAAAACTTTGTGATAACGGAATCACAACTTACATAATAGGAAGATCAAAAGAAAAAACAGAAGATGCTTGCAAGGAAATTGGCGAAAATGCTATTCCGGTAATCTTCGATTTGAATGATTTGGCCGGAATTCCTGCCATGATTGAAAGCATCACAAAGGATAATCCGATTGATATTTTGGTAAACAATGCGGGAATCAATCTGAAAAAAGAATTTTTAGACGTTACCGATGAAGATTTCCTATCGATAATTCACACGAATCTTTTGAGTGTTTTTGCAGTAAGCAAAGCAGTTGTAAAAAACATGAAAGAAAACGGCGCAGGAAGTATTGTAAACATCAGCTCGATGGCATCGCAATATGGAATTCCGAAAGTAATTGCTTATTCAGCAAGCAAAGGTGCGATCGAATCGATGACGCGTGCTATGGCAGTAGAACTAGCGCCATTCGGAATTCGCGTAAATTGTGTTGCTCCTGGTTTTATCAAAACGAAGATGTCGGCTAAAGCTTTGGACAGTGATCCAGAAAGAAAAAATAAAGTATTAGGAAGAACACCAATGGGCTTTTTGGGAGAACCTTCGGATATTGCAGATGCGGTTTATTATTTCGCTTTAAGCGAATCAAAATACACAACCGGAACTATTTTGCCTGTTGATGGCGGGAATAGTATCGGTTTTTAATTTTTAAATATTTTAAACACATAGAAACATAGATTTATATTTAATTCAAAAAAGATTAAAGAAAGAAACTAGTTTCTCACACATAGCTATGTGTATTAATGCAAGTGAAACGCCTTTTTTAGACAAAGAAAAACTATGTTTCTATGTGTTTATAAAAAACAGTCAGTATGACAAAAATGCAACAAACAATGCGTTGGTTTGGACCTCAGGACAACGTTACTTTATTAGATATCAAACAAGCTGGAGCAACCGGAATTGTAACCGCTTTGCATCATATTCCAGTTGGAGAAATCTGGACAATTGACGAGATTAAAGAAAGACAGCAAATCATTAAAAATGCTGGATTGGAATGGTCGGTTGTAGAAAGTCTTCCGGTTCATGAAGAAATAAAACGTGCTTCTGGAAATTATCTTCAGTACATTGAAAATTATAAAATCAGTTTAAAGAATCTGGCAGATTGTGGAATCAAAATCATTACTTATAATTTCATGCCGATTCTGGATTGGGTGAGAACGAATCACAATTTTATAAACGTTGATGAAAGTAAAGCTTTACTGTATAATCAGGATGCATTTACCTATTTTGATGTTTTTCTTTTGAAAAGACCGAATTCGGAAAATGATTATTCAGATGCTGAAAAAGAAAAAGCGTTGCAATTTGGAAATCAATTATCTGAAGATGAAAAAGCATTATTGTTTAAAAATGTTTTATTAGGATTGCCAGGAAGTAAAATCAATTTTACAGCCGAACAAATTTTGGCGCTTTTAGAAAATTATGCCGATATCGACAATCAAAAACTAAGTGAAAACCTGATTTATTTTTTATCAGAAGTAACTCCGATTGCTGAGGTAAACGGACAAAAATTAGCGATTCATCCTGATGATCCGCCGTTTTCGGTTTTAGGTCTTCCGAGAATTGTTTCTACAGAAGCTGATTTAAAGGCGATTTTTGATGAGGTTCCTTCAAAAGCAAATGGATTATGTTATTGCACAGGTTCATTAAGCGCTGATCCAAAAAATAATCTGGAAAAAATAATTGATGATTACGGTGACCGAATTCACTTTTTGCATCTGAGAAATACCATCCGCGAAAGTGAAACTATTTTCAGAGAATCAGAGCATTTGTATGGCGATGCGAATATGCCTGTTATCGTCGAAAAACTTTTGTTGTTGATGAATAAAACAAAAGTGAGTCTCCCAATGCGTCCAGATCACGGTTTTTTGCATAGAGTTGATGAAACTACGGAGACTTATCCAGGTTATTCATTGACAGGACGATTAAAAGGTTTGGCGGAATTAAGAGGTTTGGAAATGGGAATTGCTTATAAATTGAATTTGTAAATATTTTTCGTGTTAGACCGACAGGTTTTAAAAACCTGTCAGGTCTTCGATGAGAAAATAAGCGTTTTGTTTGTCATTCCGAGGAACGAGGAATCTCCACAAGAAGCTCGACAAAGCTTGACGACGCTCTATGCGGAATTACTAGTGTGATTTCTCCCTTCGGTCGAAATGACAAAGCAAATGCAAAAAAAAGAAAATATGATTCTATGTGCTTAAAAATTAAAACTTCATACATAATTCTACTGCTTTTCCTAATCGGATTAAGCGCAAATTCGTATGCCATAAATCCTGAGAAATATGTAGTAAATCAAGCTTCTGCAGAAAATTTTCCTTTGGTTTCAAAAGGAAAAATTGCTTCGATTTTGGTTGACGATAAAGATTATGCAGGAGTTTTAAAAGTCACAGGACATTTAGAAAATGATATTTTCAAAGTTTCAGATTTGCATCCAAAACAGATTAAAACTATTTCTGAAGCCGAAGATTTTGTTGTCATAATTGGGACTTTAGGAAAAAGCGAAATCATTGATCAATTAGCCAAAGAAGGAAAAATTGATGCGAATCAGCTTCAGGGGAAATGGGAAAAATTTACGACCCAAATTGTTGAAAATCCGTTTAAAGGAATAAAAAAAGCCTTGGTAATTGCAGGTTCAGATAAACGAGGAACGATTTACGGAATTTATGATTTGTCTAGTCAAATTGGAATTTCGCCATGGTATTTTTGGGCGGATGTTCCAATTAAAAAACAATCAGAATTGCATGTTTTGCCCGGAATTCATTCACAAGGAGAACCAAAAGTAAAATATCGCGGTATTTTTATAAATGATGAAGCACCAGCATTAACAGGCTGGGCTTTCGAAAAATTCGGCGGATTCAATTCGAAGTTTTATGACAACGTTTTTGAATTAATTCTGCGAATGAAAGGCAATTATTTGTGGCCGGCAATGTGGGGAAGAATGTTTTATGTGGATGATCCGCAGAATGCTGTTTTGGCTGATGAATATGGAATTGTGATGGGGACTTCGCATCACGAACCCTTAACAAGAGCGCATGCGGAATGGGGAAAAGAAAAAGGGAAATGGGATTTTAATACCAATTCAGAAACCTTGATTAATTTCTGGAAAGACGGAATTAAACGAATGGGAAATAAAGAAACCATTGTGACCATTGGAATGCGAGGCGACGGTGACGAACCTATGACGCAAGGAACTGCAATTGGGCTTTTGGAAAATATCGTAAAAACACAGCGAAATATTATTCAGGAAGTTACTAAAAAACCAATTGAAGAAACGCCTCAAATGTGGGCGCTTTATAAAGAAGTTCAGGATTATTACGACAAAGGAATGACCGTGCCCGATGATGTAACGCTTTTATTGTGCGATGATAATTGGGGAAATATTAGAAAACTGCCAGAATTAAATGCTAAGCCAAGAAAAGGCGGTTACGGAATTTATTATCATTATGATTACGTAGGTGGACCGCGAAATTATAAATGGATCAACACCAATCAAATTGAGCGTACGTGGGAACAAATGGACTTGGCGTATCAACACGGCGTTGATAAAATTTGGATCGTAAATGTGGGCGATATAAAACCAATGGAATTTCCGATTGAGTTTTTCCTTGATATGGCTTGGAATCCTGAAAACTTCAACGCTGGAAATTTGCAAGATTATTATGTGAATTGGGCAAAAGAGAATTTTGGAAATCAATTTACAGGAGAAATTGCGGAGATTTTAAAATTGTATACCAAATATAATGCGCGCAGAAAACCTGAATTATTAGATGCTAAAACTTATAGTATTACCAATTATAATGAAGCAGAAAGCGTTTTAGCAGATTATCAGAAATTGGTTGAAAAAGTAAATTATATTAACGAAAAATTGAAGCCAGAATATAAAGATGCTTATTATCAGTTGGTTTTGTTTCCGGTTTTGGCAAGTGCCAATTTAAATGAATTGTATGTTGCAACGGCCAAAAATCATTTATACGCAGAGCAGGGAAGAGCTTCGGCAAATGATTATGCTGAAAAAGTAAAAATGTTATTCGAAAAAGATAGTCTGTTGACGAACTATTATCATACTAAAGTCGCGAACGGTAAATGGAATTATATGATGTCGCAGACGCATATTGGCTATACAAATTGGCAACAGCCGGATAAAAATGTAATTCCGAAAACGAAAACAGTTGAGGTTTCAAATAAAACCGAAGCAAAAATTTCTGCGAAAGCTGAAACATCCAATAATAAAAATAGAAATCTAGATCATGTTCGTGGTTTTGTTGAGGATAACGGTTACATTTCGATAGAAAGTAAAAATTATTCTAAAGCAATAAATGCCGATGGTGCAAAATGGACGACAATTCCAAATCTTGGAAAAACAGATTCTGGAGTGACGTTAAAACCTTCGAACATCAAGCCAATTGAAATTTCGGAACAATCGCCAAGACTAGAATATGATGTTCATTTTTTCAGCAAAGGAAATGTGAAAGTAAAGGCCTATTTTTCGCCGACAATTAATTTTAAAATCGGAGACGGATTGAAATATGGAATTGCTTTTGATTCGGAAAAACCACAAATCATGAACCTCAATGCAGATTCTTCAGAAAAAGCTTGGGCAGAATCGGTTGCGAATAATATTAAAATAATAACATCGGAACATCAAATTGAAAAATCTGGAAATCATATCCTTAAATTTTACGGAATTGATCCGGCTTTAGTACTTCAAAAAATTGTAATTGAAACAGAAGAAGGAAAAGTTTTGGAGTCATATTTAGGACCGCCGGAGAGTTTTAGGAAGGAATAAAATAAAGGAGATAATCCGTGCTGTTTGTCATTCCGAGGAACGAGGAATCTCCGCAAGAGACTCTACAAAGTTGATCCAGCACGCGGAGCTACTTACGGAGATTCCTCGTTCCTCGGAATGACAAGATTAAGGATGATTTCCAAGAGATAAAAAAAAACGATTAACTATTAAAACCACAAAATATGAAATTTATTAACCCTTATGTGTTTGCCGTCGCAACTTTAGTGATGGTAAGCTGTTCTTCTAAAAAAGAAGTTCTGACATTAAAAGATGCTTACAAAGACGATTTCTACATTGGAACGGCGTTAAGCGCAGATCAAATTCAAGAAAAGAATACAAAAGAAGACTCGTTGATTCGTAAAGAATTTAATGCCATTACAGCAGAAAATATCATGAAATCAATGTTCACACATCCGGAAAAGGATAAGTACGATTTTACATTAGCGGACAAATTTGTGGCATACGGCGAAAAAAACAAAATGTTTATTCATGGACATACTTTGATTTGGCACAGCCAATTAGCGCCTTGGATGGAAAAAATAAAAGATAGTACCGAGATGAAAGCGTTTATGCAAGATCATATCACGACAATTGTTTCTAAATACAAAGGAAGAGTGAAGTCGTGGGACGTTGTTAATGAAGCTTTAAACGATGATGGAACTTTAAGAAAATCGGTTTTTTTGAATACACTTGGAGAACAATATTTAGTTGACGCTTTCAAACAGGCAGCAAAAGCAGATCCAAAAGCTGATTTGTATTACAACGATTATAATATTGAAGAACCAGCAAAAAGAGCCGGTGCGATCGCTTTAATCAAAAAAATAAAAGCTGCGGGCGGAAAAGTTGATGGCGTTGGTATTCAAGGACATTGGCGTTTAGCAAGTCCGTCGATAGAAGAAATCGAAAAAAGTATTTTGGAATATTCGGCTTTAGGAATAAAAGTGGCTTTTACAGAATTGGATATTACGGTTTTACCAAATCCGTGGGATTTAAAAGGAGCCGATGTGAATCAGAAATTTGAAGGAAACGACAAAATGAATCCGTATCCAAAAGCATTGCCAGATTCTATTCAGAATAAATTGGCAGAACGTTATGCTTCTATTTTCAAGTTGTTTTTAAAGCATAAAGACAAAATAAGCAGAGTTACTTTTTGGGGCGTTCACGATGGACAATCATGGTTAAATGACTGGCCTATAAAAGGAAGAACAAATTATCCGTTGCCTTTTGATGCTCACTTAAAACACAAAAAAGTGTACGATAGTATTCTGCAGCTTAAAGAGAAAAAAGAATAGAAAAGAGTGCGAATTCTATTTATTGAGAATGCCCATAAACTGTTTTTGTGAAAATTATGCAATAAAGCAAAGTAAATTTGCATGGTATATTTTTTTTACTAAATTTACACAACCGATTGCTTAAGCAGAAACCTTTTGAAATCAGTGCAAGAGCTAACTAAAAGAATCAAGATTTTGTAAGTATTGATTTTAAAACTAACCAAAAATAACCACGAACCAATAATGAATTTTAACTCCCAAAAATTATCCATAAAAGAAAAAATTGGATACAGCTTAGGTGATCTTGCCGCAAATTTGGTCTTTCAGACTCTTATGACTTATCTGGCGTATTTTTATACTGATATTTACGGATTATCGCCAGCACATTCGTCAATAATAATGTTGGTTGTCGGTTTAATTGCGGCGTTTATTTTTAATCCAATTATTGGTGTTTTGGCCGACAGAACAACTAGTAAATGGGGAAAATTCAGACCTTGGATTTTATGGACCGCTGTACCGCTTGGCGTAATCGCATTGTTGGCTTTTACCACACCCAATTTCTCGTACCAAGGAAAAGTAATTTATGCAGTTGTAACGTATAGTTTATTGTTGCTTTTGTATGCAGGAAATAATTTGCCATATTCTGCCTTAAGCGGTGTAATTACGGGTGATATGGGCGAGCGAAACAGTATGTCTTCGTACCGTTTTGTAGCTGTTATGTTTGCGCAGTTTTTTGTTCAGGTTTTTATGCTTGGCATTATAAAAAGTGCTGGAAATGGAGATAAAGCTGTTGGTATTGAAAAAGTGATGACCGTTTTAGCAATTGTTGGAACCATTATGCTTTTGATTACTTTTTTCACTACAAAAGAACGCATTGTTCCAAAACCAGAACAAAAATCAAGTGTAAAAGAAGATTTAAGCGATTTGGTAAAAAACCGACCATGGGTAATCATGCTTTCGCTTACGACTTTGGTTTTTGTTACCTTGGCAATGAAAGGCGGATCGTATGTATATTATTTTGAAAATTATGTTGATAAGGAGCAATTAGCCATTTTTATTCAGCCTATTTTAGATACTTTGTCGAAAATCGGATTGAATCATTTTGGGAATGATCCTGTTTCAGCCGGATTCGGATTGTTTAATGCCGGCGGTATTATCTTTATGATCGTCGGAATTACGCTTTCGAAAAGCCTTGCAGATAAATACGGAAAGCGAAATGTGTTTGGTTTGTTTTTATTCATTTCGACACTTTTCATCATCGCTTTTTATTTCTTTCCGTCAACCTCAATTGGCTTTATATTTTTCTCCCAAATTCTGCACGGATTTTTCTACGGAATCACAATCCCAATTCTTTGGGCCATGATCGCCGATGTTGCCGATTATTCAGAATGGTTGAATAACCGCCGTGCAACTGCTATTATTTTCTCGGCAATGATGGTTGGTTTAAAAGCTGGTTTGAGTATTGGAGGCGCTTTAACCACTTCATTATTAGGATATTTTAATTATGTGCCAAATGCAGGACAACAAACAGATATAGCTATAAACGGAATAAAATTGCTTGTGAGTATTTTTCCGGCAATACCTTTCCTGATTGGTGTTGGATTATTGTTTTTCTACAAAATTGACAAGAAAATGGAAGTGCAGATTGAATCTGATTTAAAAGAAAGAAGAGTTTAATGTATTAAAAAAATTAAAAAAAGAGAATATGCCAGAAGATAGTATTGAAAACATTGACTTTGCAGCGTTAGATAGGCGCGCGATTTCAAATCCATTAGTAAATCATATTTATACTGCCGATCCATCAGCACACGTTTTTAACGGCAAAATTTATATCTATCCATCGCACGACATCGACGCAGGGATTCCGTTTAATGACAATGGAGACCACTTTGGGATGGAGGATTATCACGTTATTTCAATGGATAATATCAATGCAGAAGCTGTAGATCATGGAGTGGCTTTGCACGTAGATGATGTCCCTTGGGCCGTAAGACAAATGTGGGCGCCAGATGCTACATGTAAAAACGGTAAATATTATTTGTATTTTCCAGCAAAGAATGAAGACGGAATTTTTCAGATTGGTGTTGCGATAAGTGATTCTCCAACTGGTCCTTTTAAGCCTGAAGAAAAAGCGATTAAAGGCAGTTATAGTATTGATCCAGCTGTTTTTGAAGATAATGACGGCAAACACTATATTTATTTTGGAGGAATTTGGGGAGGCCAGCTTCAAAAATATAGAAATAATATATATGATAAAGGAAATGAAGAACCATCAGCAAATGAAAAAGCATTAGGCCCAATTGTGGCTAGGCTTACTGATGATATGCTGGAATTTGCAGAAGCTCCAAAAGAGATCAAGATTCTCGATGAAAACGGAAATATGCTTCTTGCAGGTGATAACGATCGCCGCTTTTTTGAAGCTTCATGGGTTCATAAATACAACGGAAAATATTATTTCTCGTATTCAACAGGCGATACACATTTCATTTGTTACGCCACTGGTGATAGTCCGTATGGGCCTTTTACATATCAGGGAAGAATTTTAAATCCTGTTGTAGGTTGGACTTCGCATCATTCGATTTGCGAAATTGAAAATGAGTGGTATTTGTTTTACCACGATTCGAGTTTGTCAAAAGGGGTAACGCATTTGCGATCTATAAAAGTGACTAAAATCAAATATAATGAAGATGGGTCAATTGTAACAATAGATCCTTATAAAGAAGATTAAACAGACGATTTTCAAAATTAATTCTGAAGATGATTGACTTAAGAACAGCTAGTTTAAAAATTACAGTATTAACCTTTTCTATGGTTAGTGTAATGGCATGTAAAAAAATTTTCCTGAAACCACAACCGGTTGTTCAAGGAAATACTGCTGTTTTTGACTGGTTTAATTATCAAGGAAAAGATGATGTGTATGCAAATATTTCCAAATCAGAAGGAGAGTATCTGAATCCGATTTTAGCGGGATTTTATCCGGATCCTACGATTTGTAGTGCAAACGGAAAATTTTATCTTGTTAATTCATCTTTTTGCTATTTTCCTGGGCTTCCTATTTTTGAAAGCGCTGATTTAGTAAACTGGAAACAAATTGGAAATATCATCAACCGTCGCGAACAGGCTGATTTTGGAAATTCGCGTTTGTCAGGCGGCATGTATGCACCAACGATTCAATACAATAAAGGCTTTTTTTATGTGATTTGTACCAATGTTAGCGGAGTCGGTAATTTTATTGTTACGACTAAAAATCCGTCTGGGCCATGGTCAAATCCGATTGCGCTTCCAGAAGTTAACGGAATTGATCCGGATATTTTCTTTGATGAAGACGGAAAAGTGTATATCACACATAATGGACCTCCACCAAATAATATTTCGCTTCATGATGGACATCGTGCCATTTATATGTTGGAATATGATTTGGAAAAACAGAAAATCATAACAGAACCGAAATTAGTTATTAACGGAGGAACCGACATGGCTAAAAAGCCAGTTTGGATCGAAGGTCCGCACGTACTTAAAAAAGACGGATTTTATTATATGATTTGCGCGCAAGGCGGAACAGGTTTTAATCATTCTGAAGTAGTTTTTAGAAGTAAAAGTGTTTACGATCCTTATGAAAGTTATGCCCATAATCCGATTTTGACGCAGAGACATTTAGATCCGAATCGTAAAAATTTAGTTTCTACTACAGGTCATGTTGATTTTGTGCAATTGCCAAATGGTGACTGGTGGTCCGTATTTTTGGGTTGTCGTCCTTATGAAGGCGATTTATACAATACAGGAAGAGAAACTTTTATGATGCCTGTAGAATGGAAAAACGGCTGGCCGGAAATTATTGGCGGTAACGAAGCAATTCCGATGAAAAATAAACGTCCGAATCTGCCTCTTTCAAAACAAAAAGTAGAACCAAATAATGGAAATTTTGTTTGGAAAGATGATTTTGATTCGAATGAATTGAACTTAAAATGGAATTTTATCAGAACGCCTTCTGAAAAATGGTACGAACTGATTAACGGAAAACTATTAATCAAACCAAGAAAAGAGTCAATTCATACTGAAACTAATTTTTCTTTTATTGGAAGAAGACAACAGCATTTAAAATTTGAAGCTTCGGTAAAGTTTGAGTTTGCACCAAAAAATAATTTACAAGTTGCGGGATTGACTGCTTTTCAGAATGAAAAACATTATTTGTTGATTGGAAAGCGATTGAATTCAGAAGGAAAGGAAGAAGTTTTTGTTGAAAGAACGGCTGGTAAAATCAATAATGGAAAATCAGAGATAATTGCTAAAAAAGAGCTTGTGAATGCTGATAAAGCATTGTTTGTAAAGATTGAAGGAAACGGAAGATTATATAGTTTTTACTTTAAAACGAAAGATAAAGAAAAGTGGGATTTGTTAATTAAAGATGTTGACGGATCAATTTTAAGTACAAAAGAAGCAGGCGGATTTGTAGGGACGTATTTGGGGATGTATGCGTCGAGTGAGCATTTTGAGCAATAGTTTTTCAGAAGTCCCAGAGGGACGGAATATTTATAGAATTTTTAGAACGCCCAATGGTAAAAAGCCCCAGCGGGGTAATATATTGTTTTGCGATAAATGTGTCGCTCCGCTGGAGCTTTTAATCTGCGTGGATATGAATTTTCTATAAATATTGCGCTCTTCCAGAGCTATACAGAGATTATAAATATTGTGGATGAATCTTTTGCGAACCTTGCGTAATCCTTTGCGGACTTTGCGGTTAAATGATTTTCAAGAAGTAAAAAAAAATAACATAATTAACATAAATAATAATTTTTTATAAAAGTTTTTTAGCTACTTTAGCATAACAGAACGGAACAGAACGGTATGCTAAAAGAAGAAGAAAAATTTGAGTTTATAATAAATCATGAAAGTGATATTCCGAAGTATCAGCAGTTGGTGGATGGAATTACAAATTCGATTGCGGAGAATATTTTGCAAAAGGGAGATTTGCTTCCATCGGTGAATGTGATCTGTAAAACGTATCAGCTTTCAAGAGATACGGTTTTTAAGGCGTATTCGATTCTGAAAGATCAAAAAGTGATTGATTCTGTGCCGAATAAAGGCTATTATGTAGCTGGGGAAACTCGAAAAGTGCTTTTGGTTTTAGATACCTTTAAGGCTTATAAAGAGGTTTTGTATCATTCGGTTGTGAATAATCTGCCAGATAATGTGATTATTGATGTGCAGTTTCACCATTATAATATTGATGTTTTTAAAACGATCATTAATAACGGGATCGGGAAGTATTATAAATATGTGGTGATGAATTTTGACCACAAAGATATTGCGCCGGCATTGTCGGCAATTGCAGGCGATAAACTGCTTTTGATTGACTGGAATATTCAGGCAGATAAAGCCCAGAATTATGTATTTCAGGATTTCGGAAAAGCATTTTATGAGTCTTTGACAGAAGCGGTGGATTTGTTTAAAAAATATAAAAAGATACAATTTGTATATCCTGATTTTACGAATCACCCGTGGGAAACGGTGGAGTTTTTTAAGAAATTCTGTGCCGATTTTGGTTTTGAATATGAAGTGATTACAGATCCAAAGAAGTTCAATATCGAAAAAGGAATTGCCTATATCAGTGTAAGCGACAGGATTTTAGGGCACTTTTTGGAGCAGTGCAAAGAGAAAGATTACGAACCGGGAAAAGATGTTGGCTTTTTGTCATACAACGAAACCCCGATGAAGAAATTTATATACAAAGGAATTTCGGTTGTTTCAACTGATTTTAAAGAAATAGGAACCAAAGCAGCGGCATTTATTACGCATGACGAAGAAACGAAGTGTTATGTGCCGACAAAATTAATAATAAGAGAATCATTGTAAGTATGTATTATATTGGATATGATATTGGAAGTTCTTCTGTGAAAGCAGCAATTGTTGAAGCAGAAACGGGTAAAAAAGTGATCGTTTTGAATGAACCTCAGAACGAAATGGAAATCCTTTCGATTCACCCAGACTGGGCGGAACAAGATCCTGAAATGTGGTGGCAGTACATTTGTACGGCGACAAAAAGAGCGATTAAAGAAGCTAATATTGACGCATCTAAAATTCAAGGAATTGGTATTTCGTACCAAATGCATGGATTGGTGATTGTAGATCAAGAAGGCGCTCCGTTACGAAATTCAATTATCTGGTGTGACAGCCGTGCGGTCGAAATTGGAAATAAGGCTTTCGCCGAAATTGGAGAAGAGAAATGCATGTCGCATTTATTGAATTCGCCAGGAAATTTTACGGCTTCGAAATTAAAATGGGTGAAAGAAAACGAGCCTGAAGTTTATAAAAAAATCTCAAAATACATGCTTCCGGGTGATTACATCGCTTTGAAATTGACAGGCGAAGTAACGACAACTAAAAACGGTTTGTCTGAAGGAATGCTTTGGGATTATAAAGAAAATAAAGTAGCCGACTGGCTTTTAGAATATTATGGAATTGATACAGTATTAACTCCAAAAATTGTAGAGAATTTTACGAATCAAGGTGTTGTTACCGAAAAAGCTTCACAAGAATCTGGTCTTCCTGCAGGAATTCCGATTGTGTATAGAGCAGGAGATCAGCCTAATAATGCTTTGTCATTAAATGTGCTTCGTCCAGGAGAAGTTGCAGCAACAGGTGGTACGTCGGGCGTTTTTTATGCTGTTACAGAAACAAACTCAGGAAAAAGTACTCGTGTAAACAACTTTGTTCATGTAAATTATACAGAATCAAATCCGAGAGTTGGAAAATTGCTGAATATAAACGGAGCGGGAATTCAATACCGATGGATGCGAAACAATATCGGAAATGAGTCGTATGAAGAAATGAACGAAAAAGCATCTCAGATAAATGTAGGCTCACAAGGATTGGTTGTAATTCCGTTTGGAAATGGAGCTGAAAGAATGTTCAATAACAAAAACATTGGGTCTCATATTTTAAACCTGAATTTTAATATTCATACCAACGCACATTTATTCAGAGCATCTTTGGAAGCTATCGCATTTTCTTTTGTTTACGGAATGGAATGCCTGAAAGATGATAATGCAACGATTAATGTGATTAGAGCTGGAAATGATAATTTATTCCGTTCCGAAATTTTTTCTAATACAGTTGCCACATTAATTGGACATGAAATAGAAATTTACAATACAACCGGAGCAGTAGGAGCAGCAAGAGCAGTAGGCTTGACAGATGGTGACTTTGAAAAATTTGGTTCAGGAATTACAACGAACGATCACGTAATGACCTTTTTGCCTCTAAAAAATAAAGAGGAATACGAAACGGCTTATCAGAAATGGAAAAAAGAATTAGAATTAATATTAACAACTAAATAAAAAGATAAAATGATAGTTTTAGGGGATAAAGAATACTACAAAGGTATTGGCCAAATTAAGTTTGAAGGAAAAGAATCTGATAATCCTTTGGCGTTTAAATATTACAATCCAGACCAAGTTGTAGCTGGAAAAACAATGCGTGAGCACTTTAAATTTGCTATCGCTTACTGGCATACTTTCTGCGGACAAGGTAGCGATCCATTCGGGCCAGGAACACAGCAATTTGCTTGGGATGCTTCATCAGATCCATATCAAGCTGCAAAAGATAAGGCAGATGCTGCTTTTGAATTTATCAGCAAAATGGGATTCGATTATTTCTGTTTCCACGATTACGATTTGATTGCTGAAGGAGCAACTTTCGCAGAATCAGAAAAGCGTTTGGCTTTCATTACAGAATATTTAAAAGGGAAAAAAGCGGAGTCTGGAATTAAATTGCTTTGGGGAACTTCAAACTGTTTCTCAAATCCAAGATTCATGAACGGAGCGGCTACAAATCCAGATTTTAATGTAGTAGCAAGAGCGGGTGGACAAGTAAAATTAGCTTTAGACGCAACAATCGCTTTAGGCGGAGAAAACTATGTATTCTGGGGAGGTAGAGAAGGTTATATGTCTTTACTAAACACAGATATGGGAAGAGAATTAGACCACATGGCGCAATTCTTAACAATGTCTAGAGATTATGCAAGAGCACAAGGTTTCAAAGGAACTTTCTTCATCGAGCCAAAACCAATGGAACCATCAAAACACCAATACGATTTTGACTCGGCTACAGCAATTGGATTCTTGAAAAATTATGGTTTAGATAAAGATTTCAAAATCAATATCGAGGTTAACCACGCTACATTGGCACAGCACACTTTCCAACACGAATTAGAAGTAGCTGCAAAAGCTGGAATGTTAGGAAGTATTGATGCTAATAGAGGTGATTACCAAAATGGATGGGATACTGACCAGTTCCCAAATAACATTCAAGAAACAACTGAAGCGATGTTGGTTTTCTTAAAAGCTGGCGGATTACAAGGCGGTGGAGTTAACTTTGATGCTAAAATCAGAAGAAATTCTACAGATTTAGAAGATGTTTTCTTAGCACACATTGGTGGAGCTGATACTTTCGCAAGAGCTTTATTGACAGCAGATAAAATCATTTCTTCTTCTCCATACGAAAAATTAAGAAAAGAAAGATACAGTTCTTTCGATTCTGGAAAAGGAAAAGATTTTGCTGAAGGAAAATTAAGCTTGAAAGATCTTTATACTATCGCTCACGAAAATGGAGAATTAAATCTTCAAAGCGGTAAACAAGAATTGTTTGAAAACATTATCAATCAATATATTTAATTGATTAACAAACTGTAAACGCAGTTTTAGCATAAAATAATTTCCGTTTTTGTCAAAATTAGAAAATCGGAATCAAGATTGTTTTTTGTAGTTTTTCTTCTCTGGTGCATATTTAAAGGTTAGTTGATGTGCCAGAGAAAAATTTATTAATTAGTAATTATGGCCGTTGGATGATTGAAGCGCCGGCGGTCATATTTAGTTTCGCATTCAAAAAGATAGTTTTCTGCTATCTTTTCAAAGCAATTTCTTTTGCTTTTTATTTCAAATTAAAACATAAAATCATTTCGTCTGTATTGAGATTCATTTCATTATGAATTGAAAATATAGCATTTCTTAATGTACTCTATTAACATAAAAACCAAAAACCAATGAAATTTTTTATTGACACAGCAAATTTAAATGATATTAAAGAAGCGCAGGCATTAGGCGTTTTAGATGGCGTAACAACGAATCCGTCATTGATGGCGAAAGAAGGAATTACAGGAAAAGCTAGTATTTTAAAACACTATCTGGATATCTGCAATATTGTAGACGGAGATGTTTCGGCAGAAGTTATTTCGACAGATTTTGACGGAATGATCAGAGAAGGTGAAGAACTTGCCGCTTTGCATCCGCAGATTGTGGTAAAATTGCCAATGATTGCTGACGGAATTAAAGCTTGTAAATATTTTTCAGATAAAGGAATTAGAACGAATGTAACTTTGGTATTCTCGGCTGGACAGGCGCTTCTCGCTGCAAAAGCGGGCGCAACTTATGTGTCTCCATTTTTAGGAAGATTAGATGATGTTTCGACTGACGGAATGCATCTTATTGCTGAAATCAGAGAAATTTATGATAATTACGCTTTCAATACTCAAATTCTTTCGGCTTCTGTGCGTCATACAATGCACATAATTAATTGTGCCAAAGTAGGTTCTGATGTTATGACTGGACCATTATCAGCAATTAAAGGATTGTTGAAACATCCTCTTACAGATATTGGTTTGAACCAATTTATAGAAGATGCGAAAAAGATGAATTTATAAGATTTTAAAATCTGAGTTGGCAACCAAAATGGAAAAATTAGAGGTAGTTACGATTAAAAATAAATCGGCATTGGAAATGACGATTTCTAACTTCGGTGCAACAGTTATTGCGTTGAAAGTTAAAAATGCAAAAGGTGAAATCTACAATGTTGCTGCGGGTTTGAAAAATGCTTCTGATTATCTTGAAGCGCCTTATTCAGATGTAAAGCTCTTTTTGGGTTCAAGTATTGGAAGATATGCAGGAAGAATTTCTGGTGGAGAATTTGAGATTGATGATATTGTTTATAAAATCGAAAATGAAGACGGAGTTCATTTGCATGGAGGCAGAAACGGATTTTTTAAAAAGTTTTGGTCGGTAAAAGAAGTGGCGGAAGATCGTGTTGTGCTTTCATACGTAAGTAAAAATCTGGAAGAAGGTTATCCCGGAAATTTAAATGTTGAAGCTATTTTTTATTTAACGCCCGAAAATGAAGTAAAAATTACTTACAAAGCAATTACAGATCAGGCGACTCCTGTAAATTTGACAAGCCATGTTTATTTTAATTTGAACGGAAAAGGTTCTGTTTTAGATCATGAATTTCAAATCAACAGTGATTTTCATTTAGATGTTGACTCGCAATTGCTTCCAACAGGAAAATTGAATAAATCTAAAGGAACTGCTTTTGACAGAAATGAAAAGGCTAAAATCAAAAGAGAAGATTTCAAAGGTTTTGATGATACTTTTGTGTTTAATGAAAAACAGCTAAAAGCATCTTTGTCTTCTGCCGAAAGCGGTATTAGTATGAATATTTTTTCGAATCAGCCGGCAATGGTCATTTATACGCCAAAGGAATTTCCGGTTTTGCCATTTTCAAATAATAATCAATATGAAAAGTTTCCAGCAATTTGCTTTGAGCCTCAAAATTTTCCAGATGCTCCAAATAAAAAACATTTCCCAAATTCAATTTTAAGGACAAATGAAACCTATTTAAATGAAATGACTTTTGCATTCAATTTTAAGTAAATAGTTTCAGTTTAGATTTTAAAGCTTCTTTTGAAAAAAAGAGGCTTTTTTTATTTTTTTATGCAAGCGATTGTGTATAAAAAGATTCTTTTTTCGGACAAAATGAAAACTTGAGCTTGGGGATTATGATAATCGGTGCAATTCTATCCGAGGCTTTTAAATTACGGTTCGTAAGTGTTTTAAATACACTTGTTTTTGTTTTGTTTTTGGAAGCTTAAAATGCTGTTTTTCTGCTATTTTATTAGGTTTTAGAGAATTGTTAGCTATTGTTTAAAAACAATAAACAAAGTCTTGATTGTTTTGCTGAAAAAGGATTTTCGTTGCGGATCATTTAATTATTTAGCTTTAAAATTATTTAGTATTTAATTTAAAAGGTAATTTTTTTTGGTATAAATAAAAAAATAATACACAACCGGTTGTGTGGTTTGAATTTTTATTTATATTTGTTAAAGAAATGCAAAAGGAGTTTTTTCTGTCTTATAAAAACAGCTGATTTTGCTTCCATATTTTCAACTAACTCAAACCATATATTAATTATCTAAATCAATTTTTATGACTGACTTTTTTACAATGAAAAGCAAAAAAAAGCTCCTGAAATGTCTGGGGTTTTTATCCCTTATGCTTCTGTTTTCTGTGAGTGCCACGGCTCAGACTACAGTTACAGGGATTGTGTCTGATGCAAATGGGCCAATTCCAGGAGCAAATGTGACGCTGAAAGGCACGAAAAATACTGCGGTTACAGGCTTTGACGGAAATTATTCTATAACTAACGTTCCTTCAAATGGAGTTTTGGTATTTAGTTTTTTAGGTTTAAAAGATAAAGAGATCCCTGTTGCGGGAAAAAATAAAATTAATGCAGTTTTGGAAGAAAACCAGAATAACCTGCAGGAAGTTGTAGTTATAGGTTATGGTACGCAACGAAAGGAAGCGGTTACGGGATCTGTTTCTTCTATAAAAGGAGATGTTGTTCGCGAAGTGCCATCGGCGAATATTACTCAGGCTTTGCAAGGACGTTTGGCCGGAGTTCAAATGAACCAAACCTCATCTAAACCGGGTGCCGAAATGCAGATTCGTATTAGAGGAACACGTTCTCTAACAGCTGATAATAATCCGCTTGTAGTATTAGATGGAATTCCATTTGCAGGGTCAATTGGCGACATCAGCCCAGATAATATTAAAAGTATTGATATCTTAAAAGATGCTTCGGCAACGGCTATCTATGGATCGCGTGGTGCTAATGGTGTTATTTTAATTTCAACAAATAAAGGACAAAAGGGGCAAAAAGCTAAATTTTCATACAACACGTACAGTGGTCTAAAAACTATTTTTGCTAAATTCCCAATGATGAACGGACCTGAATTTGTGGCTTTGCGTAAAGCAGCTACACTTCCAGGAACAACTACGCCACTTTATACAAACGGTGCAGATGAAGCTGATAATGTAAATACAGATTGGCAGGATTTAATGTATGGCGCAGGTCTGGTAACCAATCATGATGTTGGTGTTTCGGGCGGAACTGAAGGAGGAAACTATAATTTTGGTACAAGTTATTATAAAGAAGAAGCAGTAGTGCCAGGTCAAGACTATAGTCGTATAACATTAAGAGGAGCTGTAGATCAAGCAATAGGACAGTATTTTAAAGTTGGTTTTACAACTAATAATAACTATTCGATTTCAAATGGAGGAAATTTAAGTTTGTATAATACTTTAAGTACAACTTCAATCGCTAATCCCTACAATCCAGATGGATCATTGAAGAGAACGGTTAAGATGCCATTAGATGAAAACTGGGTATATACGAGAGATGTTATAGAAAATTTGGGAGATAAATGGATCGACCAAACAAAAGCATACAGTTCTTATAACACTTTATATGCAGAGGTAAAAATACCGGGTGTAGAAGGTTTGAAATTCCATGTTGATTTGGGAGGTAATTTCCGTTCGACAAATGGAGGTCAATATACTGGGGAAGGTGTATTTAGTATTAATCCAACAACAGTTTCTACAGCTACTATTACAAATACTTTAAACACGAACTGGGCGATACAAAACTTGCTTACATATGATCGTACTTTTGGGAAACATCAAGTAAATGCAGTAGCAATGTATTCTTCGGAACAAACTACATACAACAGATCACAAGTTTCTGCAAAAGACATTCCTTCAGATTCTTTCCAATTTTACAACTTAGGAAGAGCAGCTGGCGAGATTTCGATAAATCCAGACAATCAAGATTACCAACAAAGTGGATTGATTTCATACATGGCGCGTGCGATGTATTCATATGATAATCGCTACATGCTTACTGCTACTGTAAGATCAGATGCTTCTTCAAGATTAGCAAAAGGACATCAATGGCATACTTATCCTGCTGTATCTGTTGGATGGAATATGAAAAATGAATCATTTATGCAGAATGTAACTTGGTTGGAGCAATTGAAATTACGTGCAGGTTACGGAGAGACTTCTAATCAGGCAGTTGCGCCTTATTCTACTCTTGGAAGTTTAGCTTCAAGACCATACAATTTTGGAGATACTAATACAACAGGTTATTATGTGTCAACATTGCCAAATCCTGATTTAGGTTGGGAATATTCTACTACAATGAATTATGGTGTTGATTTTGGCTTCTTCAAAAACAGATTAAGCGGTACTTTTGAATACTATGTTACAGATACAAAAGATATTCTTTTAAGTGTTGGTTTGCCTCCAACGGCTGGTGTAGGAAGTTATACGGCTAATATTGGACAAACTCAAAATAAAGGTTACGAATTTACCCTTAACGGAGCAATTTTTGACAATCCGAATGGCTGGTCTTGGGATGTGGGTGTTAACTTCTATTCTAACAAAAACAAACTTGTTGCACTTTCTTCAGGACAAACGCGTGACGAAAACAACTGGTGGTTTGTTGGACACCCAATTGATGTGATTTTTGATTATGAGAAAATCGGACTTTGGCAACAAAACGATGCAAATCTTACTAAATACGAGCCAGGAGGAAACGTAGGTATGATTAAAGTAAAATATACCGGAGATTTTAATGCAGATGGTACACCAACAAGACAAATTGGGCCTGCTGATAGACAAATCATTGATGTGAATCCTGATTTCCTTGGAGGTTTCAATACTCGCGTAGCGTATAAAAATTTAGACCTTAGTGTGGTTGGTGCTTTCCAGAGTGGAGGCGTTTTGATCAGTACGCTTTATTCTTCTACAGGTTATTTGAATATGTTAAGCGGACGTAGAGGAAACGTAGATGTAGATTATTGGACTCCAGAAAATACAGATGCTAAATATCCAAGACCTGGAGGGATTTCAAGTAATGACAATCCGAAATATGGATCAACTTTAGGATACTTTGATGCCTCTTATGTTAAAATCCGTACAATTACTTTGGGGTACAACATTACTGAAAAATTCATTAAAGATTTAGGAGTTGATCGATTCCGTCTTTACTGCACCGTACAGAATCCATTTGTAATCTCTTCACCTTATTACAAAGAAACTGGTATGGATCCTGAAACCAACTCATATGGTAATGAAAATGCAGCAGTAACTGATTTTTATAAAAGACGTTTACTGACTTTAGGAACTAATACTCCTTCAACTCGTACCTTCTTGCTTGGCCTTAATTTAACATTTTAAAAAAGAAAACAATGAAACCTATACAAATAAAAACTTTTATAGCAACAGCAATAACAACGCTGTTCTTGGGAGCATGTTCTAATGTTTTAGAAGAAGAGCCTCGCAGTATATACACTCCTGAATATTTTAAAACCGAAAAAGGAGTTGTTGGAGGATTAACGTCGATGTATGCCCATTTACGCTACATCTACGGACAAGGGTATTATTATAATACAACAGAAACTGGAACTGATGAAGCAACTTACGCACAAAGTGCCGATGCCAACTTCAAAGATATGGATCTTTCTGGCGTTGGATCAATTACGCCTTCTTCAAGCCGTACAGATGCTTTATGGCAACCAGCATTTATCAATATCAATACAGCAAGTGGAATTATAGAAAATGCGACAGCAATTGGAACTGTTTCAAATGCAATGATTGCTGAAGCTAGATTCTTTCGTGCATTTGATTATTTCTTGTTAGTTCAGACTTTTGGTGGAGTGCCATTGGATTTGGGTGCAGGTGAACTTAAATTCAACACAAGTCCGTCAAGATTTTCGGTTAGAAATACTGTGCCACAGGTGTATACAAAAGCTATTTTTCCTGATTTAGTAACGGCAGTTAATGATTTGCCAGATGCAGGTAGAGTAAAAGGCGGGGTGACTAAAACTGCCGCTAGGCTTTATTTGGCAAAAGCTTATTTGACTTACGCATGGTGGTTGAAAAACCCAAATAATATACCAACTTATCCCGAAACTACTCGCGTTGATCCAGACGGACATGATGCTGCTTGGTACTTTCAAAAAGCTTATGATGTAGCTGCGGCTGGAATTGACAGCCATGGTTCATTTGCATTGCAACCAACTTACTACGATGTAAATTTAGGAAGCAATGATCGCAACAGCGAAATTTTATTGTATGCGGATCACACAGAAAAAAGCGAATTTTATAATGCGAGCAGTTTGACATTTTCGAATGGTAATGCTCCAGAAAACTTCGCAGTTTGGATGATGACACCAAACTATACGGTTATCAGAAGTTCAGGTGTAAGTTCAGTACAGCGTGAAGCAGTGCAGTCTTTAGGACGTCCATTTATTCGTATGTGTCCAACTATTGGTGCGATCGCTAATACATTTGCTGATAAAACAAACGATTCTCGTTATGATGGAACATTTACAACTGTATATCGCGGTAACTGGAATAAAGCGGGTATCACAACACCAACTTTAAATAATGCAAACGGCTTGCCTGTTGCTCCAGGAGGTGCAATTCTTTCTTTCTTAAATGCTGAAAATCCTGCTATTGTTTATGCTGCAGGAAATGGTCCAGAAGGTGGAGCTGTTGGTGCAGGAGTATTAGCAGGAAGATCTGATTTTGTTATTGCCCCAAGCGGTATCAGCAGAATTTTTTATCCAGGTTTATGGAAATTGGGTACTTACAGAACAGATAACGGAACTGGATTGGGTTCTCCAAACGGAGCTAGTACGCGTCCGTACAATATTGCAAAATTTTCAGAGCTTTATTTGATTGCGGCAGAAGCAAATGTAATGGGAGCTGCACCTCAAGGAGGTAAAAGCGCAAGAGAATTGGTAAACGTTTTGCGCGCGCGTGCAGGAAAATGGAGATTTGACAATGGTGGAAATGTTGCAAAATCGGCAGATAATAGCGCGGCAATGACTGCTGCAACTCCTGCAGTAATTGATATCAACTATATTTTGGCAGAACGTTCACGTGAATATTTTGGTGAAGGTTATCGTTGGTACGATTTGATTCGTACTCAAAAATGGACAGAACTTTCAAGCTCGTATCAAATTTGTGGCCCAGCTTACGGAAACCATACACCGCTTACTGTAGCAAGAGATATAAAAGCATATCATTATTTACGCCCAATTCCTCAAGTTCAGTTTGATGCAATGATTATGACAGCGTCTGAAAAAGCGGCATATCAGAATCCAGGCTACTAAAAAATGAAGTTTTTGTTTGTCCAAATTTATATGAATAAAACAAATTTAAGCAGCCAATTAAGTTAGTAAAGTTGTAAGTAAGTGTTTATTTTATAGAATTGGTTAAAACTGCGAATAAAATTGTTTTATAAAAAAGCCGAGAGTTGAGCCCTCTCGGCTTTTTGATGTCAAATGAAAAGAAAGAACAATTATAGCCTGATAGGTGTAATTAATTTAACTCATAGAAACAATAGATCTAGTATTCTTAAAAAGGCGTTTCACTTACATTAACAAACATAGACTATGTGTTAGAAACTAGTTTCTTTCAACTATCTTTTTCAAAAGAGAAAAATCTATGTTTCTATGTGTTGAAATATTTTTTCGAATTACACCAACGGGTTAACTATATTTAAAAAAAGATTTCAGAATACATCAGAAAATAAAATTTTGAAAATGAAAAAAATACTGATTTTTATTAGTGCACTTATTTGTGGCACTATTTATTCTCAAATAAAACTTCCGAGGCTAATTAGCGATGGTATGGTTTTGCAACGTGATATTCCTGTGAAAATCTGGGGATGGGCGGCTCCAAATGAAAAGATTGAAGTAACTTTCAATACTAAAAAATTCCAAACCGAAGCTTCTAAAGAAGGAAACTGGGAAATTACGCTGCCTTCTCAAAAAGCAGGAGGGCCTTATGAAATAATTTTAACCGCAAGCAATTCAATTCTTTTAAAGAATATTTTGTTTGGAGATGTTTGGCTATGTTCAGGGCAGTCGAATATGGAACTTCCAATGGAACGCGTAAAAGATAAATACAGCGATGTAATTGCAAAAGCTAATAATTCGGAGATCAGACAATTTTTAGTGCCTGATCAGTATGATTTTGCCAAAGAAAATACTGATTTGTCAGGTGGTGAATGGAAAGAAGTAAACCCATCAAATATTTTGAATTTTTCGGCTGTGGCTTATTTTTTTGCCAATGAAATATATTCAAAATACAAAATTCCGATTGGGTTAATCAACAGTGCTTTAGGAGGTTCTCCTGCTGAATCTTGGCTTAGTGCCGATGCAATCAAAAAATTCCCAGATTACGATGCCGAATATCAGAAATTCAAAGACGGAACTTTAGGTGCACAAATTGAGGCAAATGACAAAAAAATTAGCACCAATTGGTATGCTGAAATAAATCGTCAAGATGAAGGGTTAAAAAAGAATTGGTCAAAAGGTGATTTAGATGATGTTGACTGGCCAGTTATGAATATTCCGGGCTATTGGAGCGATTATGCTTTGGAAAAAACAAACGGGGTTGTTTGGTTCAGAAAAGAAGTTGATTTATCGAATGTAAAAGCTACTTCGGCAAAATTGATTTTAGGCCGAATTGTCGATGCAGATTCGGTTTATGTAAACGGGAATTTTGTCGGAACAACTTCGTATATGTATCCGCCAAGAAAATATGCTTTTGATCCAAAGTTCTTGAAAGAAGGAAAAAACGAAATTGCCATAAGAATTATCAATAATTCTGGGAAAGGAGGTTTTGTTGAAGACAAGCCTTATCAATTGGTTCTTGATAAAGATTCAATTGACTTGAAAGGCGAATGGAAATACAAATTAGGCGTAAAAATGGCACCCTTGCCTCCTTCAACTTTTATTAGATGGAAACCTGTTGGTTTGTATAATTCGATGATTGCGCCTTTGAAAAATTATGCGATAAAAGGTGTGCTTTGGTATCAGGGTGAATCAAGTACAAAAAAGCCTCAGGAATATGCAGCTCTTATGGAAACATTGATTACAAGCTGGAGAGCAGAGTGGAAGCAAGGTGATTTTCCGTTTTTATATGTACAGCTGACGAATTTTATGGAACCAAAAACAGAGCCAGCAGAAAGCAATTGGGCTGCGCTCCGTCAACAACAAAAAAATACTTTAACTGTTCCAAACACTGGAATGGCTGTAACAATAGATTTAGGCGAATGGAATGACATCCATCCTTTAAACAAATACGATGTTGGAAAAAGATTGGCACTACAAGCTGAAAAAAATGCTTACGGAGAAAAAAATATTGTGGCTTCGGGTCCGCTATTCAAATCGGCAGAAAAAAAAGGGAATCAATTGGTTTTATCTTTTTCAGATACTGGAAGCGGTTTGATGATTAAAAATAGTGATCGTTTGAAAGGTTTTGAAATTGCTGGAGGCGACGGCAAGTTTGTCTGGGCAAACGCTATGATCGAAGGAAATAAAGTCAAAATCTGGAATGAAAACATTGATAAGCCTGTCAAGGTTCGCTATGCTTGGGCAGACAACCCAATTGAGGCAAATTTGTATAATAAAGAAAACTTGCCAGCTTCACCTTTTGAAGGAAGTGTAAATAAATAAAAATAGAAAAGAAAAAGCAGGATTTCCAACAAAGAATTCCTGCTTTTTTTAATCATCAGATTCGAAAATAAGAATTATAGAGACCTTCTTTCTTCTTTTTTCTGCGCACTAAGGAGTAATTTTTAAATTTATATTGTTTACAAAAATAAGAGGTTGCATGTTGCTCATATTGGTAAGCGATAGCACGCCATTTTTGTTTTCATTTATTCCATTTATTTTAAAGCAGTACTCATCGCCGTCCTTATCTCTTAAGGTCACAAATTCAGAAGTATCGCTTGAATTGTTCTGACAACTGTTTGATATGGAATATTTATACATCACTTTCATTATGTTTTGATCATAGTTGTAAAGTTTTCCATCCTGAGTAAAAACCCATTTCGTAGTTCGGGTTGTGTTCGAATACCAATTTCCTATAATGCGTTTTGATGAAGGATCTTGGCTTTGTGCAAAAATTGCAGATGCAAAAAATAGCAATGGCAGTATAAAAAATAGCTTTTTCATAAAATTTTAATTAATTGGAAAAACTGACACTTTTGTAATTTTCTGTTAAAAGAAAACCTTGTTTTGAGGCTTTTGAAAATTATCTTACCGGAATATATATATCAAAAATAGCACCTTTATTCAATTTACCAGTTGCTTTTATGATTCCGTTATGATTGTCTACAATTTTTTTTACAATAGCTAAGCCAATTCCTGTTCCATTATATTCAAGTTTTCCATGCAAGCGCTGAAAAACTTCAAATATTTTGTTGCTGTATTGTTGTTCAAAACCAATTCCGTTGTCTTCAATTCTGATGTGGCAATAATTGGTTTCTGGAATTAATTTTTCATTGTTGAAAACAATACCTTTAGCAATTTGGCAATTTATTTTTATGACAATCGGGTTTTCAGGATTCGAAAATTTTAGAGAATTACTCACCAAATTATATAAAAGTTGCCTGAATTGAAACGGAATAACATTGGCTTCGCAATTTTTCAGATTTTCAATTTTGGCATTTTTCTGTTCAATTTCTTCTTTTAAATCTTCCTTGACCTCAGCTATAATTTTTCCCAAATCTACTTTTTCAAAAATTCTTTCCTGAACATTGGTTCTAGAATATGAAAGTAGGTCATTGATTAAAGTTTGCATTCGCTGTGCCGCATTTTGCATTCTTTTGAATTTATCTTTTCCATAATCAGATAAATTTTCAGATTCTTTCTCCATAATTTGCGTGGCAAAAGTTTGGATTTTTCGTAATGGTTCCTGTAAGTCGTGACTTGAAATGTAAGCAAAAGATTGAAGTTCTTGATTCATTTTTTCAAGTTCTGCATTTTTATTTTCAAGTTCTAAGGCATTCATTTTTAATTTGTCATCGGCACTCTTTTTCTCTGTAAGATCGTGCGTCATTTTTGAAAAACCAATAATCTGATTGTTTTTATTATGAATGGCAGTAAGGGTTACATTTGCCCAAAAAAGCGTTTTGTCCTTTCGAACGCGCCATCCTTCGTGGCTCGATTTCCCTTTTTCAATAGCCAGATTCAATAATTTCTGAGGAAGATTATTTTTTCGATCAGATTCGGTGTAAAATTCAGAAAAACTTTTTCCAATAATTTCTTCCGCTTTATATCCTTTTATTTTTTGTGCACCTAAATTCCAATTTTCAACAATACCTTCATGGTTAAGGTACAAAATTGCATAATCCTGAACTTCTTCAACCATCAAATGATAACGTTCTTCACTTTTTTGAAGCGATTCATTCATCAGACTTAGTTCTTTAGTTCTTGCGGTTACTTGTTGCTCAAGCTCGTTTGTGAAAGCTTTTTCTGTATGAATATCTGTGAAAGCACCAACCCATTTAATGATTTTGTTTTCGTCATTAAAAACAGGCTCGCCAATTACGGCGTGCCATCTGTAAGCGCCATCATTTCGTTTAATGCGCACATCGCAACGATAAATTTCTCCTGTTTTTAGGCAATGGCTCCAAATTCGGGCATTTTCTTGATAATCGTCAGGATGAATCATCATTTTCCAGGATTCTTCTCCTTCAGGATAAATTCCGGTGTATTCAAACCATTTTCCAGAAGCAAACAAAGAATTGCCTTTTTCATCAGTCTCCCAAATTAATTGCGGAATACTTTCTGCTAAAGAGCGAAAACGTTTCTCGCTTTCTTCTAGTACTTGCTGATGGTGTTTTTCGTCTGTAATGTCTCGAACTGTTCCAAGTAATTTTTCAGGATTTTTATTGGCATCAAAAAAAACTTTTCCTTTTGCTTCAACCCAATGAATTGATTTGTCAGCCCAAATTACTCTTAACTCATAACCAATAATTCCCGTAAGAAGCGCTTCATCATATGCGCGATTTCTTATTTCTAAATCGTCAGGATGAACATGCTTAAGAATTTGTTCGTGTGTTAAATCTACGTTTTCTTTATTTCCAGTTACAATTTCGAGATAACGTTGTGAATAATGAACTTGTTTTTCTTTAAGATTCAATTCCCAAGTTCCAAGTTCGCTGGCCTCTACTATGATTTTCAGCCTTTCTTCGTTGAGCTCGATTTTTTTTCTGACTTCAACTTTTTCGCTTACTTCGGTTACAGTAACAATAATTCCGGAGATTTCTCCATTTTCCTCTTTCAGCGGATTGTAAAGAAAATCAAAATACGAAATATCAAGTTTTCCGTAACGGTTCAGCGGAATCGGAACTTCATTTCCATAAAACGGAACTCCAGTTGTCAATACATCGCTTAAAAGTTTATTGACACTTTCTCTCACCTCAGGAAGTGAATCAAACAGCGGTTTGCCAACAAAATCACTTTCCTCTCGATCAACAATTTTTAAATAAGCTTCATTGGCCATTTCGACCATATAATCGGGCCCGCGCAAAATTGTAATTCCTATTGGAGCTTGTTTTACAGTATCACGAAAACGCTTATCTGCTTCTTCAATTTTTTTCGTAGCAAGATGTAAATCGGTAACTTCTGCGGCAGTATTCATTACACCGTAAATATTCCCGTTTATATCGTAAAGCGGTGTAAAACTGTAATTAAAGTAAAAACTTTCCAGTTTGCCGTTCATGGTAATGTCAATACGAGCATTTTTGTTATGAAACGCTTCACCTGTTTCAAATACATTTGCTACTTGCTCAAAAACCGATTGATTGTTAAGTTCAGGAAGAATCTCGGTATATAGTTTTCCAACAACATCATTTCCTTTTCCCCAAACATCCATAATCGATTGATTGGCAAGTTCAATGCGCATTTCTTTACCGGTATATACACCAATAGGAAATGGTGCGTTTTCGACTAGTTGTCTTATTTTTTGCTCGCTTTCTTGAAATTTGGCTTTATTTACAAGTTGCTCAGTCTTTTCGGTAGTTTCAACAACAGTTACTAATATGCCGCCTACATTTCCATTTTCAGTTTTAATTGGCGTATAGGAAAAGTTAAAATAACAATCTTCATCAAATCCATTTCGATTCAAGACAAGTTTTAGATCAGAATAACTAACGGCATTGCCATTCATGACATCTTCAAACATTGGCCCGATAGTATCCCAAATTTCAGAAAATGTTTCTTTTGAAGTAATTCCTAAAGCGTCAGGATGTTTTGTTGAACCCAAAATTGGGCGAAAGGCATCATTATAAAGTTGAGTATATTCATTTCCCCAAGCAATATACATTCCAATAGGATTATTGAGCATTACCGAAACCATTGTCTGCAGGCTCTTCGGCCATAAATGAGGAGTATCTAAAGCAGTTTTGCTCCAATCTTTGGAACGGGTCAATTTGCCCATTTCGCCACCGTCAGCTAGAAAATAATATTCCTCGTGGTTCATCCCTGAAAAAAAATTACGGCTGAAGAACGAATTGTTCTCTCGCAGGCTGTTTTAAATTATTTTCGACTGTGGTTGACAAAGCATTGTTGATTACAGCTTTTAGTTTAGAAAATTCGCCAGGTTTGCGTATATAATGCGTAGCACCTTTTTCGTACATCAAATCAACGATTTCAATATCTAGAGAAGTAGAAAAAATAATTACAGGAAGTCTATCAAATTCTGGAATTTCCTTAATTTCTTTCAGGCATTCGTGGCCATTTTTGCGAGGCATATTCAAATCGAGAAAAAGAATATCTGGTAAGTTGTTAGGTGAATGCGCTTTTAAATAATCCATTAATTGTACACCATCATGCACTGTTACAAGAGTTACTGGTAGGTTTAATTCGTCAAGTGCTTCTTTAAAAAAAGAGCAATCGTCGTCGTCGTCGTCTGCTAGTAAAATATTATAATGGGTTTTATTCATTTTTAATTGGGGTAAAATTAAATATAAAGCATTTTTTTTAATCGAACTTTTGATTGATTCTTAGTAATAAGCTTTTCTCCTGCTAATATATCTATTTTTTTGACAAAGAGTCAATATGACCTGAATAACTTACTATAATTCTGGCAAAAACATTCGGACAAGGGCGCGTATTGCTTTAATATATTCAGATTCATATAAATTATATTGAAATGTTTTCGTAATCTTCATCAAAACCTAATAATATTTTTGACAGAAATAACGTGATATTTTAATTTTTATAAGTACTTTTAAGGTATAGTTTTAAATCCTTAAATATATGAAAAACAATCTTTTAAAAGAAATTTTATTGTTAGGTGTTTTAACTTCTGTCTTTGCCTGCAATACGAAAAAAGAAGAACCTGTAGTGGTTGATAAAGAAGCGATAAAAAAGGAAATCCAAAGTAAAGAAAATGACTTTGCTAGAGTGTATAATTCAGGAGAACTTACAAGTGTCGGCTATTATGCAGATGATGCAATTAGTTACTACCAAAATCATATTCCTTTGGTTGGAAAAGCTAATATTGTAGAGTTTTTGAAAGATAATGTTGGCTCAAACTCCAATCAGATTGCATTTAAAACTGGAGAAATTTTTGTGTCAGATGATGGAAATCAGGTTGTAGAAACAGGCGCTTTTGAAGTTACAGATTCTACAAAAGCCATTATTAATACTGGAAACTATATGAGTTTGTTTGTAAAAAGAGATGGAAAATATGTCTGCGTAAGAGACATGAGCGTTTCAGATCAATAAATAAATGATGACATAAAAAAAGATCGGATTATGATATCCGATCTTTTTTTATGCATTTGTATTTTGATTAGCGTCTGCGTCCACCGCCTCCGCCAAAGCCTCCGCCGCCACTGAAACCACCGCCTCCAGATCTCGTTCTTCCGCCTCCTGAATTAAAATTAGAAGAACTGCGATTTGATGGTGATGAAAAGCTTCGATCCGATGTTCCTGCCGAAGGGCGATTTGCTGACGAACCTCTGTTTGAACCTCTATCTGATGTTCCTGCAGAAGGACGATTTGCAGCTGAACCCCTGTCAGAAGTTCCCGCAGAAGGGCGATTTGCTCCAGCTCCAGCTCTATTCGAAACACCTGTATTTGTAGCACGATTTGAAACACTATTGCCATAACGGCCGCCTTGATTGTTTCGGGCTACAGTATTTGATCGTGACCTGTTGCTGTTGTAATGATTAATACTGTTTCTATTGTTGTTATTGATTACGATGTTATTGTGTCCACCATAATGGCCTCCGTGGTATCCATAATGTCCTCCGTGATACCAGTGATTGTGACGATAAATTCCTACTGCTAATACTGTGAAAGCAGCAAAATATGGTGGGTAATATCCATAATAGTACGGAGGGTAATAAGGGACATAGGCCGGTGAATATACATATTGAACAATTGGTGCCTGCTCTACAATTACAGTCGTTGCGGGGGTACTTGTGGTTACAGGATTCTCGCCTTTGTAAGCAGGATTAGCCGTTACTGCAGGTACATCTTTTTTAGGCTCAATGACATAATTCTTACCATAAAGATCTTCATCTCCAACCATTTGAAGCGACACTTTTCCGTTTTTATCTTTGGATACTAAGATTATCGCAACATCCTGAGTTTCGTTTTTACTTACATTGACTTGAAGAATAAAAGTAAAAGAATTGCCATCCTTTTTTGTGACTACTTTTATAAAATCTACTTTTTTGTCCAGATTAAGATCCAAATTATTGATTCCCGTTTCTTTTAGGTTTAATTTTTTTTCAAACTCTTCGATTGTTTTTGATTTTTGAAAAAGAGCTAGAACAGCATAAAGATCTAAATTATCACCAGGAAGTCCTAAAGCTGGCTCGGTATCCTCGGTTTGCGAAAAAATCGGTTGGTACATTATACTAATCGCAACTACTAAGATAGAAAATAGAATTTTTTTCATAATGTGTAGATTTTTTATTTGCTATATGCAAGTTATATAATATTAAGCATATAAAAAAGCATTAATCTTAAAATTCTTATTATAATGTGTTTTAAATCAGTTCATTAGTTTTGAATGGGATATGTAGAAGAAATGAATCTGAATTGAAATCGAAAAACAGCACGTATCTGTCTATTTTAAAGGAATTCGTTCCAAAAATCTTCAAAAAAACGGATCGTATTAAAGGCTTATTGTGTTGTTTTTAAGTCTTTTATATCCTTATTTGTGGTGGATCAACATGGTAAATTTGCATCATAAAAAAACAACTTTTCTGAAAAAAATGTTTTGTGTAAATTTTTAATACCACTTTTATGAAAATTTTCAATTTAATCCTATTCCTTTCGTTATCTATTTTTGTAAATCCGAAGATAAAATCCAACATAGAAAATTGGACCGCAACTGATATTGAAAGATTCAACAGCCAACTGACAGAAGTAAAGGAGAAGATCAAAACCAGCAGTTCTTATAATACAAAAATTGCCTTTTTTATTGATATGAAAATAAAATCGGGGAAAAACAGATTCTTTGTTTATGATTTAGAAAACGACAAAATTTTAGATGAAGGACTTGTTGCTAACGGATGTGGATCAGAAACCGGAATTCCGGGAGAACTTAAATTCAGCAATGAACCAAATTCAAATGCCACATCTTTAGGTCGATATGCAATTGGAAAATCATATATAGGGAAGTTCGGAAAATCATATAAATTAACTGGATTGGATGAAACCAATTGCAATGCTTTGAAAAGAGCTGTCGTTTTACATTCTTATTCTGCAGTTCCCGAAGAAGAGCAGGATTATTATATTTCCCGTAGCCACGGATGTCCAATGGTGAGCGAGACTTTTTTTAAACGACTTGAAAAGATTATCGAGAATTCAAAATCTGTAATAATCTTAAATATCTATTACTAAACAGGATAGTGCATGACAGAAACTTTATAGCTATTCAATAATTTTATTACGAACTAACTAACCGTAATAAATATGAAAATTCAAAAATGGTATTTCTTGAGCGTTATTCTTTCAATGCTTTGTCTCGGAACACCAGATAAAACTATAGCCCAAAATAGGACAATTAAAAATGATGTTTTTTGGAATACTGTTGATGGAAAACCTTTAAACAGTCAAGGAGGAGGGATCTTTAAATTTCCTGATCCCGCTACAGGAAAACAAAAATACTTTTGGTATGGCGTGCACTATGCGGAAGCAGATCAATATCGTGCTGACCCTTCTGTAACGCATGAAAAAAATAATTTTGAAGCTGTAACCTGCTACAGTTCTACTGATTTAGTGAATTGGACTTTTGAGAAAAATGTTTTATCAAAAGAAGAAGCAAACAAAACCGGAAAAACTTGGGTGGGGCGTTTAGGCGTTTGCTACATTAAAGAAATAAAGAAATACGCCATGTTTGTACAGCATGGAAGCGAGGTTCTAATTACGCTTTCTGATTCTCCAACAGGTGAATTTTTGTGGGATAAAAAGATAAACATGGAAAAAATGATTGGAACCAGCAATACTGGAGATCAGACTGTGTTTACGGATGAAGATACGGGAAAATCTTATTTGATTTATTCTTACGGAAAAGGTCGTAACAAAATTTACGTTTCGGAAATTGGAATGAAAGAGGGAAAAGTAAATCTGTTGGATTGTACCGAAATTTTTAAAGGCGAAAGCAGAGAAGGAAACTGCATGTTTAAATACAAAGGCAAATATTATATGTATGCTTCAAACATATACGGCTGGGATTCCTCTTTTGCTTATTATTTGGTTGCCGATGATATTCGCGGTCCGTATCGTCCAACAAATGAAATGTTGGTTACAAAAGGCGCCGAAGAAGATTTTGCCCATGTTTCGCAAACTGGATTTTTCTTTTCTGTAAAAGGAAGTAAACAGGAAACCATTGTTTATTGCGGCGATCGGTGGGCCGATTTTGCCGGAAATGGTTTAGGATATAATCAATGGTGTCCAATGTCATTTGATGGAAGTGAACCCTATTTTAATTCGCTCAGCGCTTGGGATTTGGATGCAAAAACAGGAACTTGGAAAGTGAATAAAGAAAATAATTACATAAAAAATGGCAGTTTTGAAGCTGACCGACGCCATATTCCGAGTCCGGTTAAACCCGTACAGCTTCAATTGACTGGCTGGGCAACTGAGATAATTGAAGGAAATGCTATTAGCCAAGATACTGCTACTTCGCCAGTTTTAAATCATTTTAATACGCAAATTGAAAGAAAAACGGTTATTGGAGAAAAGAGTTTGAATATTAGTGACAAGATTGATTTCAATCGAAAAATTTTCCAAAAAATTGAATCATCGCCATATGTAAAATTAGAAGATGGACTTTATACTTTGACGGCGAAAGTAAAAAATAGCAAAGGTTTTGCTAATCTCGAAATCTACGCAGAAACTGGTGGAAAGAAATTTCAGTTTGCGATAAAAGAGGAAAATCTCGATTGGAAAACAATTGTCATAAAAGATATAAAAGTAAAAGGAGGAAAGGCCGAAGTTGGTTTTCTAGCAGATGGAAAAGCAAAATCTTTTTGTTTTATAGATGATGTTGCTTTAGTGAGAAGTGGAAAGTAAAATTTAGATAAAAAAAGCAAGAAGCAAGATTTATATAGAAGATAATTTAATTTTATTTGTTTAGTGTTTTAAGTCTGTAAGCGTTTGTTTGCAGACTTTTTTTATACGTTTTTATTTCGAAGAAATTAGAGTTTTGCATTTTCCAAATCTTGCTTCTTGCTTCTTTTTTCTAAAAAAAAATTAAAAAAACAAAAATAAAAAAGCGTTCATTCATTTATTGTTTTATCTTTGTCAAAAAAATACAGCTATGAGAATTAGAGATATTGACAAAGAAAAACTGGTTATTGAAATGGCGATTGACCAGATTGTACAGGAAGGGTTTCAGGGTTTCAGTATGAATAAATTGGCGAAAGCCTGTTCAATCTCTGTTGGTACGCTCTATATTTATTATGCTGACAAAGATGATTTGATTCAAAAGATAGGAGCCAAGATCGGGCTGAAGTTTTTTAAAAGCACTATTAAAGACTTTTCGCCAGACATGCCATTTGAAGAAGGTTTGTGGAAACAATGGGAAAATCGCGCCAACTTTGCAATGAAATATCCTAAAGAAGTTGCATTTTTTGAAATCATCAAACACTCGCCACATGGAGAAATCATTTTGGACTCAATTAGTGAGTTTGCCGATTTTAGAGCCATTATGAACCAATTTACTGAAAATGCACTTCAAAATAAAGAACTTCTCCCAATGAGTTTTGAAGCGTTTTGGTGTGTGGCGTACGGACCTCTTTATACATTATTGAACATGCATGCTGAACGCAAAAGTATGGGAGGAAAACCATTTGTGCTTACAAAAGAGATTATGAAAGAAGCCTTTCAAGCAGCTGTCAAAGGCTTAAAACCTTGAAAATTATGGAAACAGATTTAAACGCAATACATATTTTTAAAACCAATATCAGTGCAATTAACGCAGAATGCCCAGCGCATTACGCACTTAATAATAATCAAAACATCGAACAATGGAGTATAGACTGTGAAGATGTTGACTGCGTTCTCCGAGTGGTTTCAGAAACTTTGAAACCTCATGAAATTATTACAATAATCACCAATTTAGGCTTTGAATGCCAAGAATTGTCTTAAAAAATATTAATAAAAATAATGGAAAAAACTACCATAGAAAGCCCCACTTTCACTTCTCATCAAAAAATTATTATTGCCATACTAGCGCTTTTGCAATTCACTGTAATAGTAGACTTTGTTGTAATTTCTCCGCTTGGAGATATATTAATGAAAAAGCTGAGCATGACGACTTCAGATTTTGGTTTTGCCGTTTCTGCTTATGCTTTCAGCGCAGGAATTTCTGGACTTTTGGCAGCAGGTTTTGCGGATAAATTCGACCGAAAAAAAATGCTTATCTTCTTCTACATCGGATTTATTATCGGAACTCTTTTTTGCGCATTTTCTTCAAATTATCATATGTTGCTTATGGCACGCATTTTTACAGGATTATTTGGAGGCGTAATCGGCTCGATTTCATTAGCCATTGTAACCGATTTATTTGTGATTCACCAACGCGGACGCGTGATGGGATTTATTCAAATGGCCTACGCATCAAGTCAAATCCTTGGAATACCAGCCGGATTATTTTTCGCTAATCACTGGGGTTGGCATTCAACTTTTATCATGATTGCGGTTTTGGCTTTGTTAATTCTTGTAGCAGTTTTTACGCAATTGCCGGCAATTACAAAACATTTAGAAATCCAATCAGACAAAAGCCCATTTTTGCATTTGTGGCATACATTAAGCAATAGACAGTACCAAATTGGGTTTATGGCGATCGCTTTTCTTTCAATAGGAGGTTTTATGCTACAACCTTTTGGAAGTGCTTATTTAGTAAATAATATTCATATCAGTCAGGAAGAATTGCCAATGGTGTTTTTCTTCACAGGTCTTTCAGTATTAGTTATTATGCCATTAATTGGAAAATTAAGCGATAAAATAAGCAAGTTTAAATTATTTGCTGCTGGATCTGTTTTGTCCATAATTATGATTTTGATTTATACTAATTTAAGTCCAATTCCACTTTGGCAGATTGTTGTCCTAAACATGATTTTATTTATGGGAATTATGAGCCGAATGATTCCAGCGACTACATTAAACACAGCAATTCCTGATATGAAAGATCGTGGCGCTTATATGTCGATCACTTCATCATTACAGCAAATTGCTGGTGGAATAGGAGCTGTTTCTGCCGGATTTATCGTGCATCAGCAAACAAAAACTTCGCCTTTGGAGCATTATGATACTTTAGGATTTGTGGTTGCAGGCGTTACTTTACTGAGCATATTGCTGATTTATAGAGTAAGCCAATTGGCGAAAGCAAAAGTGAAAGACGCTAATCTTTAATTTCAATTTTAATATAAACCAAGGAGGCTGTCCGAAGAATAAGGACAGCCTCTTTGCTTTTTATATTTCTGTTTATTTTTAAGCCCCAGCGGGGCAGAATATTTATAGAAATCCAAAAACGCGAATGCAAAGGAGCTCCGGCGGAGCGAAATACGCTACAATTTATGAAAAAAAGATTTCGCTCCGCCGGAGCTTTTCTTCGATAATAAATACAATTTCTATAAATATTTCGCTTCTCCAAAGCTGATCTTTGTTCATCCGATACTTTTTAGACTTGGTTTTTCTAATGTTTAGAGATTCACTTTTTTTCTCCAATAAAAATAAACGGAAAGAGCATTTATAGTGGCCAAAAGCCATAAAACCGGACTCGTGAAAAAGCTGTAATAACTTCGTCCATTCGGTATTTCTACAAAAGGAACCGTTATCAAAACATCCAAAATCAAAGCTGTTGCCGACATTGTAATTCCGAGCAACAAACCATTTGTTTGAGGAGTTTTTCTAAAATAGATTTTAGCTCCAAAAATTCCAAAAAAGATTATTCCAAACATCACAATCGCCGATTGAATCCAAAAGAAATCTTTTATAAACGGAGTTTGATCCAAAATATAAAACGAAATGCTAACCAAAATCCAAACTAGAAAACCCGAAAAGATTGCTCTAAAATAATTCATCATTTTAGTTTTAAGAATTCCAGATTCCAGTTTTGGCTGTTTCTTTTGCATAAGCGGAAAAATCTTTTGCTTTTCGGCCTAAAACTTTTTCAATGTCAGAAGTTATATGGGAATTTCGTCCGTCAAGAACTTGTTCAAAAAGATAATTTGCCAGCCAGATATGATCTTCGGGAACTTGAAAATCTCGAAGCATTTTTGAATATTCTTCCAACGATAAACTTTGAAACGCAATATTTCGGCTACTTGCTTCGGCAATTGTATTTATGGCTTCTTTAAAAGTCAGTAATCTTGGGCCGGTTAATTCATAAGTCTTTCCGTTGTGTTTTTCATCTAAAAGTGATTCCAAAACAACATCGGCAATATCATCGGCATCGGTAAAAGGTTCTAATGCTTCGGCTCTTGGCAAAGCCACAATTCCGGCTAAAATAGGTTCTAAAAAAATGCTTTCGCTAAAGTTTTGATTGAACCAGCTGGCGCGTACAATCGTCCAGTTTTTCGCATTTTCTTTTACGATTTCTTCGCAGAGTTGTGCTTCTTTTTCGCCTCTTCCAGATAATAAAACTATTTTTTGAACACCTGATTTTGTTGCCAAAATTGTAAAATTCCTAATAGTTTCTACTGCTGAAGGAATTGCTAAATCGGGTTGAAATGTTACATAAACAATTTCAATATCTCTCAGAACATTTTCCCATGTTTCTGAATTTTCCCAATCAAAAGGAATTTTCTCAGATCGAGAACCTAAACGAACTTCAACCTCTGAGTTATTTTTCAATCTTTCGATTACTCTGCGTCCCGTTTTCCCATTGGAACCCAAAACTAAAATTTTCTTTTTGCTCATATCAATATTCTTTAAATGATTACTGATACAAAGTTGATTAGATTAAAAATCAATCATTTGTCGCAAAAGAATTATGATTTGTTTGAAAGGAACTGAAACCGAACTTCATTTGGGCGCATCCCGAATTTTTTGTGGAAAGCATTTGAAAACGAACTCAAACTTTCGTAACCCACTTCCCAAGCTGCTTCTTGAACTGTTTTTTCGTTTTCGCGCAGTAATTCATATGCTTTATGAAGGCGTTCTTCCTGTACATATTTAAAAACAGGAATGCCAAAAAGTTCTTTAAAATTCTTTTTGAGTTTGTTGCTGTTCAAGCCTACCATTTGCGATAATTGTGTAATTGATGGTGGTTTGGAATAATGCGTGGTTACAATTTCTTTGGCTTTGTATAATTTGTTTTTATCGATTTCAGAAAAATCAATTTTAGCACCCGTTGTTAAAAGAGCAAAGAAATGTGCCAAAAGTTCGTTGACTTGGCTTCTCAAAAATAATAATCGCGTATTTCCGGTGTAAGTTGTGTTGAATATTTTTTGAACTGCCAATTGCATGTCGAGCGTCATATAATATGATGGTCCTTCTACAAAATGGGCTGCAGGATGTAATAGTTCTGGAAGGTATTTTTCAAAAATTTCTTTTTCGGCTTCAGGAAGTGTATTCAGATGTTTCGGTTTGGTAAAAATACTAATGGATTGCAAAGGTTTGTCGGGTTCAATTTTATGTGAGAATTCGACTTTCTGATTTCCGAAAAAGCAAATCGCCAATCCCGTTGTATTAGTCAAATATTTTGTCTGATTATTGTGTTTAATTTCGAGTTCAACATTGCCAGATCCGTAAAAAGCAAATCCAACTGCGTCGCCATCAATTTCGCATCTTTGAATTATAGTTTTTGTTGTATTCGACTGCTCGATTAAAACAATAAAGTCATTCAATTCTATTATATCTGTTGTCATTTGATCTAGCTTTTTTTGAGAATTGTTTAAGAGAAAAAAATCATTTTTATTTCTTTCCTCAGATTTAGAAATTAGACTTTAAACAATTCTTAATTTTTGTAAATTATTTAAAATTAAACAATTAGTTTTATTTTTCAATTTGATTTTTTTAAACTCCGACCTTTTTGAATTTTAAAATGAGACTTCAAATGCCACTTTTTGTAACACTTTTACAGATGAAATTTTGCTCATTTTCGAGTTTGCTGTTGATAACTGTTTTTTTTAATCGAAGAATAAAAGTGGTTTTTCCTGTTGACAACTTTATTTAGATTCTTTTTAAATAACTGGTTTGTTGGGCATTATGAATTTAAAAAGCACTGTTGATAAATACTTTTTTACCCCATAAAAAAACACAATTTCTCCTGTTGATAATTGCCTCTATTTTTAACATCAAAACGAAAGTAAAACAAAAATTCGTGGCTTAAATTTGTAAGTAACGAGGTGTAAAAATGCCTCCCAAATCTGCATTTCGTTTACTCGCATATTCACCATTAAATACAATTTTATTATGTCTATTTTCGATAAAAGAATCAATTATAAGCCTTTTGAATACCCGGAGGTACTACAATTTACTGAAGCTATAAACAAAGCATACTGGGTCCATACAGAGGTCGATTTTACTGCAGATACGCAGGATTTTCATTCGCATTTGTCACCAGCTGAAAAAACGGCTATCAAAAACAGTTTATTAGCAATTGCGCAGATTGAAGTTGCCGTAAAAAGTTTTTGGGGCAACATTTATGAGCATTTCCCAAAACCAGAATTTAATGGCTTGGGAACTACTTTTGCTGAGTGTGAATTCAGACATTCTGAAGCTTATTCGCGTTTGCTTGAAGTATTAGGCTATAATGACGAATTCGAGAAATTATTAGACGTTCCAGTAATCCGCAAGCGTGTCGATTATCTTTCCAATGTTTTAAAAGATACGCGTTCGCAGGATAACAAAAAATATATGGTTTCACTGATTTTGTTCAGTATTTTGATTGAAAATGTTTCGCTTTTCAGCCAATTTGCCATTTTGCTTTCTTTTACCAGATTCAAAGGTTATATGAAAAATGTAAGCAACATTATTGCCTGGACTTCAATTGATGAGCAAATTCACGCAAATGGAGGAATTTTCATTATCAATAAAATCCGCGAGGAATTCCCAGATTATTTTGATGATGCTACTTTGCTTGCAATTAGAGATACAGTTAAGCATTCGATCGATGTAGAATCAGATATTTTAGATTGGATTTTTGAAGATGGCGAAATCGAAAGTATCAAGAAAACGGATTTAGTTAATTTCATGAAATTCCGTTTAGACGAAAGTTTAAAACAAATTGGAATTCCAACGGTATTTGATGTTTCTGCAGAAGATTATAAAGCGATGTTGTGGTTTGAAGAAGAAGTTTTTGCAAACAGTCTGGATGATTTCTTCGCAAAAAGACCAGTAGAATATACAAAACATGATAAGAGTATAACGGCAAATGATTTGTTCTAAAAGCATAAAATGATGAATATAATTGATATAAATGAAGCCAGTGCACCAATGAGCGAAGCTGGAAATAAAATGTGGTGGAAAAATTCTGAAAGTGAACAAATCCTGAATCGCGGTTATCTTTTAAAAGGTGAAACGGTTGAAGGCGCCATAGATAGAATTTGTACGGCAGCAGCAAAAAGACTTTATAAACCTGAACTGAAAGAATCTTTTGTCGAAATGATTGAGCGTGGCTGGATGAGTATTAGTTCGCCAGTCTGGGCCAATATGGGAACAGAACGCGGTTTGCCAATTTCATGCTTTAATGTTCATATTCCAGATAAAATTGAAGGAATTACGCATAAGCTTGGTGAGGTCATTATGCAGACGAAAATTGGTGGTGGAACTTCAGGTTATTTTGGTGAAATGCGTGGAAGAGGAAGTGCCGTAACCGATAACGGAAAAAGTAGTGGAGCGGTAAGTTTCATGAAACTTTTTGACACTGCAATGGATACAATTTCACAAGGCGGTGTGCGTCGTGGTGCATTTGCAGCATATCTTGATGTCGATCACCCGGATATTGAAGAATTTTTGAAAATAAAAAGTATTGGAAATCCAATCCAGAATTTATTTACCGGAATTTGCGTTCCCGATTATTGGATGCAGGAAATGATTGACGGTGACATCGAAAAACGCCAAATTTGGGCGAAAGTACTAGAAAGCCGTCAGCAAAAAGGACTGCCTTATATTTTTTTCAGCGACAATGTAAACAAAAATAAGCCTCAGGTTTATAAGGATAAAAACTTGCGTATCAACGCGAGTAATTTGTGCAGCGAAATTATGCTTCCTTCTGATTTTGATGAATCGTTTATTTGCTGTCTTTCGTCAATGAATTTGGAACTTTACGACGAATGGAAAGATACTGAAGCAGTTAAATTGGCGATATTTTTCTTAGATGCCGTTTTGCAGGAATTCATCGAAAAAACAGAAGGCAATTATTATCTTTCTGCAGCGAATAAATTTGCAAAAAGGCACCGTGCTTTAGGTTTAGGCGTTTTAGGATGGCATTCGTATTTGCAAAAAAATATGATTCCGTTTGAAGGTTTGGAAGCCAAAATGAAAACTACAGAAATTTTCAAACACATTAGCGACAAAGCCGATAAAGCTACGCAGGACTTAGCCCGAATTTACGGCGAGCCTGAATTGCTAAAGGGCTATGGAAGAAGAAATACGACAACAATGGCAATTGCGCCAACAACATCTTCATCGGCAATTTTAGGACAAACTTCACCTGGAATTGAGCCTTTCAGCAGTAATTATTATAAAGCGGGTTTGAGCAAAGGGAATTTCATGCGCAAGAATAAGTATTTGAAAAAATTGCTTGAAGAAAAAGGTCTTGATAACGAAGAAGTTTGGAGAGGAATTATGCTAAATGGAGGAAGCGTGCAACATATGGAACAACTTACTCAAACTGAAAAAGATGTTTTTAAAACCTTTAAAGAAATCAGTCAGCTTGAAATTGTGCAGCAAGCAGCAATTCGTCAAAAGTTTGTAGATCAAGGACAAAGCTTAAATCTAAATATTCCTGCAGAATTGCCAATTAAAGAAGTAAATAGATTAATGATAGAATCTTGGCAACTCGGAATCAAAAGTTTGTATTATCAACGAAGCCAAAGCGTTTCAAAAGAATTGGTTACAAGTTTGGTTACCTGCAGTAGTTGTGAATCTTAAAAATCTAAAATCGGAAGTTTCTTCCGATTTTTTTTGCTCCAAACATTTTAAAAATAAGTGCCAAAAAATATAGTAAAGCTTTTTTTATTAATTTCTAAAAGGCACTTTCGCTCAAATTTGCGATTTAAGAAATTGGCTACGGTATTTTAGCTATTATTAATAAAAAAATGATTTTATCTTAACAAAGGGCTCTTTGAAAAATCCGTTTTTAAAATCTAAAAAAATAGATAAAGTCAAATTTTTTAGATTTTTCAGTTTATGAAATTGTCAAATTTATAGCGATTTGAGTCTTTCATGAAATTATTTGAATAATGTCAACCACATATTGTGTGATCGAGCAAATTAGGATTATTGGATAATATTATTAAGTTTGTTGCGAATTATTCAATTTCTCTAAAGCCAAAAATTGCCGTTGTTATCCTCAAATCAAGATAAAATTTTAATTGATCGTCTTCGCTCCGGAGATGAATCGGCATTGACGGAATTGTATAATACATTTTGGCAGGCACTTTTTATTTCGGCTTATAATATTATAAAAGATAAAGAACTGTGCGAAGATATTATTCAAGATATCTTCATGAACATTTGGCACAATCGCGAAAAATTAGAAATCCACATTTCTTTAAAAGGCTATATGTATGCCTGCGCGCGTTATCAAGTTTTTAATCATTTAAAAAAGAATAAAGACAAAATCAAGGTCGAGCTTTTTGATGATTTAGAAAAACGTTTTCAATATACAACACCGGAAACACAGTTGATGCACGAAGAATTGGTGCAACAACTTAATTTGATTATTGAAGCACTCCCAGAAAAATGTCAGGCTGTTTATAAATTGAGTCGTGAAGAACAGCTTAGTCATAAAGAAATTGCTGAGCGTTTGAATATTTCAACCAAGACAGTCGAAAATCATATTACAAAAGCACTTCAAACAATCCGTTTGTCAATGGGAAGCTCATTGGGCACGGCGATGATTTTATGGCTTTCTGAAAATCTTTAAAAGAAAACAAAAAATGATTGCCGATTATAAGCCTGAAGCATTGAATTTTCTACTTTCTGGCGAGGCTTTTCTTAAAAGATTAAAAAAAATCAAAAAAAAATACAATTTGGACTAGGGGGTAAATGTCTTTTTAGATACTTACCTAATATACTCCTGCATTAATAATAAAAAAAATGAAAAAAGAAGAATTCTTAACGTTATTAAACAGATATCTTTCTGGCGATACGAATCGGGAGGAGAATAAGCAATTGTTGCATTTTTATGAAAGTTTTCAAACTTCAGAAGAATGGGATGAAAGCTTAGGATCAAAAGAAGAAATTCAAAATAAAATGTTGCGTCGGATTCAGACGTCTATAAAATCTGAAGAAACAAAAGTTATTCCGCTAAGGCCATTCTATTCCAGAACCAGCTTTAAAGTTGCAGTTGCAGCATCAGTGGCGATGTTGATTTCAATTTCGTTATTATTCAACACAGGGAAAAATACGAGACAAAATATTCCAGTTGTAGCTAATAAAAATATTTTGATAGGAAGCGATAAAGCAACCTTGACATTAGAAGACGGTTCTGTTATTGAATTGAAAAAAGGGGAATCCTACAATCAAGGAAATGTTTCGAGTAATGGAGAGAAATTAATATACAATTCAAAAGATGGCAGATCTGCCGCAATCGCAAATAACTTTTTAACGATTCCGAGAGGAGGACAGTTTTTTGTTCAGTTGGCCGATAGTACAAAAGTTTGGTTGAACTCAGAATCACAATTAAAATACCCGGTTGCTTTTGTTGATGGCGAAATCAGACAAGTTGAATTGGTTTACGGAGAAGCTTATTTTGAAGTGTCACCAAGCACAAAACACAAAGGCTCAAGATTTAAAGTCAAAACGCAAGGACAGAATGTTGAAGTTATTGGTACCGAGTTTAATATTAAAGCTTACAAAGACGAAACAACAATTTATACCACATTGGTAAAAGGAAAAGTTGCTGTGAGTAATTTAAGCAATAAAGAAATTTTGGCGCCAGACCAACAATCTAGAATTAGCAGCTCTAACGGAAGTATTTCGATTTCTGAAGTTGATGTTTACAACGAAATTTCATGGAGAAAAGGATTGTTTGTTTTTAAAGGAATGCCTCTTAGAGATATTGCAAAAGTATTGTCAAGATGGTATGATGTTGACATTGAATTTGCAGACCCAGCACTTGGAAATGTAAGATTTAATGGTGTCTTGAATAAAAATCAAAAATTAGAAGACATATTGACCACGATCAAGAATATTAATTTCATTAATGCCTATGAGAAAAAAGACAATAAGATTATTATAAAATAAAAAGAAAAGGGATTAAAGTTCAGACCTCTCACCGTACCGCACTTCATCCCTTTCTGTGTATTAATCAATTAATCATTTTTTAACAACCAACCAATTAACATGTAAATTTATGAAATTTAAATTAACCAGCGCTTGTTTCTATATTAGAAATAGGCTAATTATTAACATTATGAGAACTTTTATCTTCTTGTTTTGTACAACAATTTTTGGTTTTTCTCCAGCAAATTTATTTTCACAAAACACAAAAGTTGTAATTGCAGCTGATAAAACAGTAACTGTTGATGAAGTTTTTGATATTATCAAACAACAAACAGATTACACTTTTATTTATCAGGAAGATTTATTTAAAAAATTGCCGAAAGTACATTTAAAAAAGGGCAAAATTAAAGTAAATGACTTATTAGAAGCCAGTTTCCCTAATAAAGATTTCGATTTTAGTTTGTCCAGTGGAAATACAATTTTAGTTAGAAAACTTCCCAAAGAAAATGTAGTCGTTTTTCAGTCTAAATATATTGAAATTAAAGGTATAGTTACCAATGAGAAAAATGAGCCTCTGCCGGGGGTAAACATAAAAGTGAAGAACAGTACTGTAGCTACTCAAACTGATTTTGACGGAAAGTATACGATCAAAGCTCCAGAAGATGGTTATCTTTTGTTTACCTACATTGGACATCTCGCACAGATAATTCCGGTTGATAAGAGAAAAGTTATTAATATTGTTTTGCAGCAACAAACCAAAGAACTTGGCGGAGTGGTGATTAATACGGGTGTTACAGTTCGTAAAAAAGAATTAATTACTGGGGCAGTTACTACATATAGAGGTGAAGAATTAAGACAAGTTTCGACTCAAAACGTTGTGCAGGCTTTAAAAACTTTAGATCCTTCTTTTATGGTTTTGAACAACAATATTGCGGGTTCAAACCCAAATGTTTTGCCGGTTATCGAAGTGAGAGGACAAACTAGTTTGTCTGTAAATCAGGTAAATGATCGTTTTAAAGAAGACCCGAACCAACCATTATTTATTTTGGACGGATTCCCGACAACACTGCAACAGGTTGTTGATTTAGATATAAACAGAATTGCAAACATTACGCTTCTTAAAGATGCAGCTTCTACAGCATTATACGGTTCACGTTCTGCAAATGGAGTTGTTGTTATCGAAACAAATAAGCCGGTTGCAGGTAAATTGCAAATTTCTTATGTCTATAATTCGTCTTATGAATTGGCAGATTTGAGTGTTTATAATTTAATGAATGCCGAGCAGAAATTAGAATTCGAAAGACTTTCTAAAGCTTATGTAGTACCACGTCTTGGCGATTATGCACAACAATTTAAGTGGGACGAGGTTTACAACAAACGTTTGGCTGACGTACGTCGTGGTGTTGATACCTATTGGCTGAGCGAACCAATCCAAATGGGAATTACTTCTGGACACAGTTTAGCAATTGGCGGAGGATCAGACGAATTTAGATTTAATCTAGCTGGAAATTATAAATCCTTGTCAGGAACCATGAAAGGTTCTGAACACAATACTTGGGGATATAATGCGAATTTGATTTATAGAAAGAAAAAAGTAAGTTTTAATAATAACTTCTTTATTTCAGGAGGAAATAATCAGGAATCACCTTATGGTTCTTTTTCTACTTGGGCAAAAGCAAGTCCGTATTATGAAAAATATAATGAAAACGGAGTTCCAACACGTTACTTAGACGGAAGTAATATACCAGTAGGAAATCCTCTTGTAAATGATTACGTAAATCAGGAAGAAAACCCTTTATATAATGTTCGTTTAAACAGCTTCGACAAAGGCGTAGATTTTAATTTTACAAACAACTTTGCTGTAAATTATGATGTTAATCCTCATATCAAAACAACTGCAGCAATTTCAGTTTCAAGATTGCAGAGTACATCGACTAAATTTATTTCGCCAGATGACACACAATTCATTTCAGATATTCCAACAGAAAAAGGAAGTTATAAAAGAACAGATTATCTGACCAATAAATGGAACGGAAATATTGGAGGAACATATTCAAATGTTTTCAATAATGTTCACTCGGTTAATTATACTTTGAGAGCTTCTGCATTAGAAACAAGATATGGTTATTATGGCTCAACTTTAAGAGGATTTCCGTTGGGAGTTCCGGGTAACCCTAATTTTGCTTTTGGATTTGAAGTCAATTCAAAACCAGTAAATTATAGCGAAATGGTGCGAAGCGTTGATTTAACCAATCAGCTGAACTATGCTTACAACAGAAAATATTTACTTGATTTAACTCACACGATTTCTGGAGCAACTAATTTTGGAACAAATAAAAAATATTCACCTTACTATGGTATTGGTATTGGCTGGAATATGAACTATGACTTTAACATGAATGAAGATATCGTAAATATCTTGAAGCTTCGTGCAAATTATGGTCAGACCGGAAATCAGAACCTTGTGGGATTTGCTTCTCATGATATTTATACTTACGATGATAATACAAATATTTTTGGTGCTGGATTAAATGTTTCGCAATTGGCTAATATCGATTTAGAGCCTCAAAAAACAAAAGATCTGTCTTTAGGACTTGATTTGGCAATGTTTAGAAACAGACTTACTGCAACTTTTGGAGCATACAGACGTAGAACTTCTCCACAAATTGTTGCAATCGATCTTGCCGCTTCAACCGGAGTTACTGCTTACCCGTTAAACATTGGTTATATTACAACTCAAGGTCTGGAGCTTAAAGCAAATTATACGATTATAAGCAACCCTAAAGCTAATTTTTATTGGGCCCTTGGCTTGACAGCAACTACAAATGAAAATGAATTAGGTGGTTTCAACAATGCTTTGGCTTCATTAAATGATGCAGCTAAAAAAACGACTAGCCTTACAAGATTTTACGACGGAGCAAGTACAAACGATCTTTGGGCAGTACCTTCATTAGGAATCGATCCTGCTACAGGAAGAGAGGTTTTCTTAAAGAAAAACGGAGAAACTACATTTATCTTAGATAAAAATGATGAACGAATCATGGGAAACTCAAGAGAAATTGCAACTGGTGTTTTCTCTACAAGTGTTAATTACGGAAACTTCAGTTTAGGCGTATTTATCCGCTATAGTTTTGGAGCCGATCAATTTAATACTGCTTTATATGATAAAGTTGAAAACATCAGCTCAAGCAATATTTTTGATAATCAAGATGCAAGAGCCTTTACAGATCGATGGACTACTCCAGGACAAATGGCACAATTTAAAGCAATCAGCTTGACAAATAATACTCCAATTTCTTCTCGATTTATTCAAAAAGCAGATTATATCTCAGGAGAATCACTTCGTCTTGGATATCGTGTAACCAATAGAGCGTGGCTTAATAAATCAGGATTGGCTGGTTTAGGCTTCAATGCTTATGCAAATGAGTTTTTTAGAGTTTCTACTATAAAAGCAGAGCGAGGTATTGAGTATCCTTTTTCAAGAATTTATTCTTTAAGTCTAAACGTATCATTTTAATACAGCAATTATGAAACAGTATTTAAATAAAATAGTATGCATTATTTTGATTTCATTGACGGCGACAAGCTGTAGTGATTTCTTGGATGTAACGCCTCAGGATAAAATTTTAGAAAGTCAAATATTTGAAAATGAAGCCGGAATGCAAAATGTGCACAACGGACTTTATTTGAGCCTCGTGTCTGATAATCTTTACGGTCGTCAGCTTACCATGGATGCAGTCGAAATTTTAGGACAGCAGTACAATATGACAAGCAATGTTTCTAAAGGTAAAATTGCATCTTATGCCTATACAGAAAGTCACCCTAAAGCTGTGTTTTCTGATATTTGGGAAACAGGATATAAAACTATTTTATATGCCAATAAATTTTTGGAAAGCATGGATGAGCATACCGGAATTGTTTCCAAAGAAAAAGCCGATCTTTTAAAAGGAGAAGCTATCGGAATTAGAGCAATGATACATTTCGATATGTTGCGTTTGTACGGGCCAATTTATAAAGTTGATCCTTCTCTTCAGTCAATACCTTATTATGATTCTCCTGTTACAGCAAACCAGCCTTTGATTTCAGCCAAAGATGTTGTTGCTAAGATTCTGGTAGATTTGGACAAAGCTTTAGAGTTGCTTCAAAAAGATCCAATTCTTACTTCAGGAAAATACAATGCTACAACAGATTTTGATGCTAATCCGTATTATTCGGCAAACAGAGGTCTGCGTATGAATTATTTGGCTGTAAAATGTCTTAAAGCCCGTGTGTTATTATATTCTGGAGATAAAACAGGCGCATCTGCAGTTGCAAATGAAGTTATTAATTTTACAAAAACGACGACATTTTTTCCTTGGACTCCATTTTTAGAAGCTACAAATGCGGCAAATCCTGACCGAATTTTTTCATCTGAAAACTTTTTCGCTTTAAGTGATTACAGATTATATGTAAAACAAAAAGCTTTATTTGATTATAATTTGGCAGATGGAGCTATTTATGCTCCGTTATTAAGTAGATTAACAGCTGTTTTTGAATCAAATGATAATGACTACAGAAGTCTGCCAAGCTGGAAAGTTCCTGTTGTTGGAGGAAAAACGCAAAAGACATTTTATAAATATGAAGACGTAGTAAATAAAGATAAACTTTTCCGCCTGCAGATTCCTATGTTTAGACTTTCAGAGATGTATCTGATTGCTGCAGAAACAGCACCAGTACCGGCAGATGGAATTGCTTTTTTGAATACACTTCGTTTCAATCGTGGTTTAGCAAATTTAGCGGCTACTGCAAATGTTACTACAGAAGTTACAAAAGAGTATAAAAAAGAATTTATAGGTGAGGGACAGTTGTTCTTTTATTACAAAAGAATCAACAGCGCTACTATTCCTAACGGTTCAGCAACTTCTGGAAATCTGACTATGGGAGCGCTTCAATATGTTGTGCCATTACCAGAGATTGAAGTTAATTTCCAATAATTTAAAACAAAGTAACATGAAAAAAATATTCATTTTAAGCATATTGTTTTTATCGATTTTAGGTTTTGCTTCATGCGATCATGAAGAAATTGCGACATATTCAGGGACTGACAGTGTTTATTTTGCACCATCTGTTTTCGGAATTTCTGACGGTGCGACCACAACCATAACTGATAGTATAGGATTTACTTTTGCTTTAGAAAAACCTGAAATTGTTGGTAAAACTTATAATATTCCAGTTCGTGTACAAGGAGATATCAGCGATATTGACCGAAAAGTAAAATTAGTTGTCGATCCAAAAAGTACTGCTATCGCAGGAACTCACTTTGAAATTCCACAAGATTTTGTTATTCCTGCTGGGAAAGTAGTAACCGATTTGCCTGTTAAGGTTTTCAGAACTGCAGATATGAAGAAAAACGGCTTTTTGCTGATTTTGAATCTCGAAGAAAACGAATCATTTAAGACTGAAATGAAAAGCAAAGAAATTAATGTGCTGACGCATAAAAGAATCAGCTTTATTACTTTCAAACTTTCTTTTGATGATAAATTAACGCAGCCTATTGGCTGGTATGCATCGTCTTTAGGTGTTTTTTCAGCAAAGAAATTTTTCTTAATGTGCGATTTGATTCATTTAGACCCAGTAATTTTCAACCAAAAATTGGGTGGCCCTGGACTTGCTATTGCAGATTTCATGTATTACCAAGCTTTTATGAAACGTTATTTGGCTGACCAAAAAGCATCGGGTAATACGATCTATGAAGAGGATGGAAAAGAAATGATCTTTCCTTAAAAATCATTTTGCAAATTTTAAAAATAGAACATTATGTTAAAAAATATAAAGATTCAATTTATTCTTTCACTGATGCTGGTTTTAACGTATAGTTGCGCAGAAGATGAAGGGAATTATGATTATAAAGCGATAAATGAAGTACATGCAACTGGTATCGAAGAATCCTATACGGTGTATACGGGCGATTACTTTAAAATTGCGCCCGATTTGAATGAAACTTTAATTGATGTCAACAATATAGATCGTTACAGCTACGAATGGGTAGCGCTTAATCCTACTAAGCTTTTATTAGAATCAAGAACCCTGATCTCAACGACCAAAAACCTTGATGGAGTTATAAAGTTAGCTCCAGGAAGTTACAATGTCTATTATTTTGTTAAAGATAACGTTACAGGCGTTACTTGGCAACAGGAACCTTTTAAGCTAAATGTGGTTTCGGCTATTTATGAAGGTTGGTTAGTAATTGGAAACGTACAAGATAAGGCACGCTTGGATATGATTTCAATTTTACCAGGTATTCCACAACCAAAAATTATTACAGATGTTTTGGATGCTTCAGGTTCTGCATTAAAATTAACAGGTAAAGCTGTTGATGTTTCCTGTTTTGCAAGTGCAGTTTCTGTTGGTTCGGCTTACGGAGTTTACGTTACCACTACAGAAAACGGAACTGCAAGACTTGATCCAGATTCTTTTGGATGGACTCAGACACAAAATTTAGCTTATGAAACTTTAGGAGGTGCATTTCCAACTAATTTTGGAATTGATTTTATGGAGACACCTGGAGGTGGAGGTGAAAATTTTATTTACAGTAAAGGAGATATTTACTATTATTATCGTGCTTTCAATATAAAATACGGTCTTCCACAAAATATATTAGAGACTGCAACAAAAACTTTTTATGCTGCACCTTTTATTGCCTCTAATAGAGGGTCAATTGCAACACCTGTTTTCTTTAATAATGATACTCGCAGTTTTGTTCGTTTTAGTTATTCAAAAGGAAATTGTTCGGCAATGCCTCCAGTAACGGGATCTTCAACAGTTTTAGATTGGAATAATACTGATTCAGATCTCGTTTATATGACTACATCGGCTTTTAATGGCAATGAAAATTTTGCGGTTCTAAAAAATCGCACGACAGGGAAATACAATTTATTGCGTTTTTCTACTGGTTTGATTCAGAGTTATTACAAAGAGATTTTGAATGCGCCCGAATTTGATAAAGCAACAAAATTTGCAGTAAGTCCAGACTCAGGATATTTATTTTATGCCGTTGGAGGCAAAGTTTATGAGTATGACAACGGAACCCAATCAGCTAAATTAATGATCAATAAAGGTACTGATGAAATAACGTATATCGCTTTTAATCCTTTGGCAAAAAATGCAGACAAGAAATTAATTGTTGGCAGTTATGGAACTACAGGTAAATTAGAACTTTATACTGTTCCTCCTGTAAATGGAGATTTAATACTAACAGATACATTTAGCGGTTTATGTAAAATCGTTGATGTTGCGTATCGACGCAGATAATTTTAAACTAAGCAAAAAGCCGGATGAAGCATGAAATACATTCTTCATTCGGTTTCTTAAAAACCACATTTTATGAAACGTTTTTTTAAAATCGCAAGTGCAGTTTTGCTGCTTGCCAGCTCTTCTATTGCCTTAAATGCACAGACAAATCCAGCCGATGAAAGCTGGGAATTGGCTAAAAAACAAGCTCAAACGGAGAAAAAATTAATTTTTGTCGATTTGTATTTTACAGGTTGTATGCCGTGTGCACAAATGGACAAAGAGGTGTTTCCTGATCCCAAAGTAGCTGCCGTTTTAAGCAAAGATTTTGTCACTTTCAAATCGGATATTTTGAAAGAAGAAATTGGAAAAAAAATATGCATGAAATACGGCGTAACCGGATTTCCAACTTTTTTATTGATGAATTCTGATGGAAAAATTATTGATATAGAAACTGGATTTCAAAGTGTAGAACAGTTAACGGCACTTTTGCAAAAGTCAAAAGAAAACGCAAAAAAAGGAATATTTAAAAAATACAGCCCTCAAATTCAGGAAAAAGAGTATCCGGAGTTTTATGCACAGGCATATTTAGCAAACAAAAGAAACGTTTCTTTTGAAACAGCCGATGCTTATTTAAAAACACAGCCTTCTTTATCGGCCGAAGTTCCTTTTGTAATTATTACAGGCTTAAGAATTGGCCGTCAATACGATGATTTTTTTCTGAAAAATGCAAAAGAACTTTATAAAGATTATGGAACTGCAAGTGTTACAAATCATGTGTTTACCATTTTGCAGCGCAAGAAAAAAGAGTTTGAAAAAACGAATGATGTAGCTGGTTTCAAAAAACTTTTAGAAGAAGCAAAACCGCTTTTTTCTGCAGAAGATTGGACAAAGTTTGAAGGCATTTTACTGAAAGATTTTGGAGTAGAAAAGAAAACCGATAATCCATATACTTTACAAAAGTAAGCCGAAATGAAAAAGATATTCTTGTTTTCAATAATGATTTTTGGATACTCCGTTTACGCTCAAAACAGCGTCCAAAAATCTATTGATTCTTTCGAAAAAGCTTTCCAAAATAAAAGTTACAACGAAATGAAAAATCTTCTTGCGCCCGAATTTTCTGTTGGCGCTGGAGATTCTTCTTCAAATGAATTTTATTTGAATACTATTTTCAAAGCATTTCCGGTTTTAGATTCTATTCAGGTTGGAAAATCGGTAAAAATTAAAAACGAGACTTTTGTTTTGGCCGATTTTTGTTTCAACGGAAAAGAAAAGAAACCAACTCAAATTGTTTTCAATTCAGATAATAAAATCTTGTATGTGACATTTTTTGATGGTTTGTACAAAGTCAATCGAAATGCTGAAGTAAAAGAAGTTGCAAGTATTCCGTTTCAAATTATTGAAAACGGAATTGCCATCAAAATAAAACTAAACAAAGCTGATCGCGAGTTTTTAATGCTTTTTGATACCGGCGCAGATGGAATGGCATTGAATCCTGATAGTGCGTACAAAGCTGGCGTTGTGGTTACTAAAAGCAAATCGGCTTCGGTAGTTGGCGGAAGCCAGCAAGTGCAGTATTCGGCAGATAATACGATTTATATTGGCGATCAGATTTTGAAGAATCAAGGCTTGGTTATTTTTCCAAAACATGGCGTTTATGACGGATTATTTGGTGCTAATTTGCTTCGGAATTACATCACGTCGGTCAATTTTGATACGATGACAATTGATTTATACAATTTTGGAGATTTTAAGTATTGGGGAAAAGCAAAACCTATGGTTTTTGATTATAAATCGGGTCTTCCAGTAGTAAAAATGAATCTGACTTTTGAAGATAAAAAAACAGTCGAAGGCAATTTCACTTTTGATACTGGTGCAGGTTATGATTTAATTGGTTACGGACCTTTCAATCATAAAAATAATCTTGAAGCAAGTTTAAAAACAGAATATACTTCGGTGAATTACAGTTTAGGAAAACAAACCAAAATTGTGGGCGGTGCAATTCCGAATATTGCCATCAACGGAAATAATTTTCAAAACGTAACCATAGCACTTCAAGAATATGACGAAGCCAATAAAAGTTGGGCTTTCGCCGATGGATCTTTGGGAATCGATTTAATAAAACGCTTCAATTTTACCATCGATGTGCTTCACAAAACCATGTATTTAGAACCGAATAAAAATTTCAAAAAAATGTCTTCATTTTATTTGGCGGGACTTGACCTGGATTTTGACGAAAACCAAAATCTTCTGGTAAAACGAATTATCGACCAACAAAACGAAGATTTGAAGAAAATAAAAATTGGAGCAAAAGTCACTCAAATCAACGATTTTGAAGCCAAAGATTTATTGAAACCAGAAAATCTTAAAAATCTGAAGGAGAGCAAGGAAAGCAAAGATTTGATTATCGAACAAGATGATCAGTCGTTGCGAATTTCAATTTAAACATCAAACAAAAAACAAATAAATATCATGAAAAAACACATTTTTTATTTCATTTTGATCGTGTTTACGACTCAAATGAATTTTGCTTCGAGCATTTCAGAATATGCAGTAATTAAAGGAACAATCTCTATTCCGGATTTTATTGCAAAAGAAGTTACGCTTTACAATGTTGAAGAAGGAAAGCCAGCCGTTGCCGCTACCGCTAAAGTTAACTCATTGGGGGAGTTTGGCTTTATGACACCAGTTTCAGCTGCTGGCTTTTATTATGTTGATTACGGACAATTTAAATCTAGAAATCAATTAATTCGTTTGTATTTAGAACCAAAATTGGACATTAATTTGGTAATCAGTAAAGAGAATTATGTTTTGAGTGGAAAAAACGTTGGGCAGAATGTTTTGGTTCAAAAAGCGAATGAAATCTATAATGAATTTGCGCCATTTTCAAGACTTGGAACTAATATTACGTATGTAGATTTTTATCCTTGGATTGATAAAGGTGTCGCAAAAGCCAATGAATTTTCAAAATCAATCAAAACTAAAGATGCAGCATTTGATAAATTATTAAAATTAGCTGTAGCAACTGATGTTGAAGAATTGACCTATACTTTTTTTAGAATGCCAAGAAGTGCTTTTCCTGATAAAGATGATCGTCCTGCAGTTATAAAAACTTGGCAAACGGATAAGAAATTCACTGATCCAGATTTATTGAAAGTAGCAAATGGCTTATCGTTAATGTCAAATTATTTCTTTTATGTAAGTATGAATTCTGGTGATGCACCAAAACGTCTAGATTTAGCTGAAGCAATAACGCACATAACAGATCCAGCTTTGAAAGATGTTTACTTGCGCGATGCGGTAGCAACTTCAAGAATGAAAATCGAAGAGTATGAAAAAGTAGCGCCAAGCATCAAACCGTATATGATTTCAGATGCGAGTAAAACTTTTTTAGTAGAATACGAAAAAGTGCTTCATAAAAACGTTGGACAAAAAGGACTTGAATTCACATACAATGATATTAACGACAAGCCAGTTTCGTTTTCAGATTTTAAAGGTAAATTTGTTTACATCGATTTATGGGCAACTTGGTGCGGACCTTGCAAAGCTGAGATTCCACACATGAAAAAAATCGAGGAAGATTATCATGGAAAAAATATCGTTTTTGTGAGTCTTTCTTTAGACAAACCAAAAGACGCTCAAAAATGGAAAGATTTTGTAACCAAAGAACAATTAAAAGGAATTCAGTTAATGGCTGATAAAGATTTTGGTTCTGATGTGGCTAAAAACTACGACGTAAATGCTATTCCGAGATTTTTATTGTTTGACACAAAAGGAAATATTATCAATGCCGATGCGCTTCGTCCGTCAAATCCAGAATTGAGAGTGCAGTTGGATAAATTATTGAAGAGCTAAATAAGCAAAAAAAAATATTTAACACATAGAATCATAGATAAAAAAATAGGGAAAAGATATTTTTAGAATCAAGATTTCCCACATAGTAGCTATGTTCTTTAGGATTAAGTGAAACGCCTTTTTATAGGTTGCTAAACTATGTTACTATGTGTTAAAATATTTACTAACAATTTATAAAAGGAAATATGTTTTATAAAAAAATATCAATTTTATTATTCATCGTTGGGTGTTTCTCATCCGCGAAAGCGCAGAATTTTAAATCTACCGACCCAATCGCGGTCAACCAAAAAATAAAAAAAGGAGTTCTGCCAAACGGAATGACGTATTATATTTATCCAACAGATGTAAATAAAAATACGGCAAGTTATTACATCATTCAAAATGTAGGGTCAATTTTAGAAAATGACCAGCAGAAAGGGCTAGCGCATTTTCTGGAACATATGGCGTTTAACGGAACCAAACATTTTGAAGGAAAAGGAATCTTGAATACACTTCAAAAACAAGGAGCCGTTTTCGGAAAAAATATCAATGCGTACACAAGCACAGATGAAACGGTTTACAATTTAGATAACATTCCGTCAAAAGATGGGAGCGTTGTTGATACTTGTTTGTTGGTTTTGCACGATTGGTCGAATTTCTTGTCTCTGACAAATGAAGAAATCGATGCGGAACGTGGCATAATTACCGAAGAATGGCGTACGAGACAAAATGCTCGTGCTAGAATTTACAATCAGTTGGCGCCTTATTATTACAACAATTCGCTTTATGCAGAGCGCATGCCGATTGGTGATATGGAAATCATCAAAAATTTTAAATATCAAGTTTTAAAGGATTTTTATAAAGATTGGTATCGACCAGATTTACAGGCAATCGCGATTGTTGGAGATATCAACTCAGATGAAGTTGAAGCAAAAATCAAAAAACTTTTTGCAGATATTCCAACGCCTCAAAATCCTAAAAATCGTTTTGAAATCGCAATTCCAGAAAAAGTAGAGCCAACTTTTAAATTGGCTTTAGATAAAGAAATTTCGGCTTCCAATATCAGTTTTATGATTCGTCATAAAGCTGAAAAAACAACTAATACGTATGCAGATTTAGAAAAATCGACACAAAGAAGTATTGCTTTTTCAATTTTGAATAATCGTTTGGCTGAATTGGCACAAAAACAAGAATGTCCGTTTAAAGGTGCACAAATCGGCTACCAAAATTATACGCGTTTGAATGATATTTGGATTTTGAGCGTTTCGCCAAAACCTGAAAAACAAGCTGAAGCTTTTGCCGCAGTTATGAACGAGTGGATTCGTGCATACAAATTTGGTTTTTCAAAAGGAGAAATTGAAAGAGCAACTAAAGAAACCATTTCTGGATATGAAAATTATTTGGAAAAACTAAATGAGATTTCGCATAAACAAGTAATCGAAATGGTAAAGGACAATTATTTGGATCATGAAGTTATTGCCGATCCGAAAGCAGAATTTGAAATGACAAAAGACATTTTGAAAAATCTGGACAGTAAAATTCTTCAGGATCAAATTGCTAAATTATATTCTTCACAAAATCGCGTGATTACGGTTACAGGAGTTGAAGGCGAAGAAAATCTGAATCAAGAAAAAGCGTTTGATATTGTTCAGAAATCGGAAAACGATGCATCGTTGCAACCTTATGTAGATACTTTTGAAGGAAAAACACTTTTAGGAAATCTGAAAATTAACGCTGGAAAAATTGTTTCGGAGAAAAAAGAAGCAGCAATTGATGCGACAACTTTTGTATTAAGCAATGGCGTAAAAGTGCATTACAAATTTGCCGATAAAAACAAAAAAGAAGTCGAGCTAAAAGCAGAAAGTTTTGGCGGAACTTCTTTGTACGAGTCGCAAGATCTTCCATCTATTGGTCGTGCAACAGTTTTAGCAATGATGTCTGGAGTTGGAGAACTTTCAAATGTAGATTTAGAAAAAGTCTTAAAAGGAAAAATTGCCAATTCTTCGGTAAGTGTTAGCTCTCTTAAAGAAACAGTTTCAGGTGCTGCAAATGTAAAAGATATTGAAACAATGATGCAGTTGGTGCATTTGCGTTTTGTTCAGCCAAGATTTGACAATCAAATGTATGCGCTTATGAAACAACGATTAGAAAATTCGTTGAAAAACAGAGCAAATGACATCAATGCAAAAATGGAAGACATTTTATCAGCAGTCGTTTATGGAAAAAACAACCCGAGAATTAGAGAATTCAATCAAAAATATATTGACGATTTGTCTTTTGATAAGATGAAAGCTTTTTATCAAGATCGCTTTGCAGATGTTTCAAATTTTGAATTTTATATTGTTGGAGATGTTTCACCGGAAGTCTTGAAACCTTTATTGGAAAAATATATTGCAAGTATAAACGGAGTTAAACGCAAGGAAAAGTTTAAAACAAATGTTCCGAAATGGGTTTCGAATAAAATTGATCGCGATATTTTCATTAAAATGGAAACACCAAAAAGTTCAGTTCGTATTGCATTTTTACAAGATTGTGCTTTTACTCAAAAAAACAGAATCTTAGCGTCATATTTAGGCGATATTTTGACTTTACGTTATACAGAAAGTCTTCGTGAAAAAGAAGGCGGAACTTATGGCGCGGGAGTAAAAGCGAGTATTGATAAACTTCCAATTTCAAAAGCAAGTCTTCAAATTAATTTTGATTGTGATGCGGATAAAGTGGAGCATTTATTGCCAATTGTTTATCAGGAAATCGATAAAATCAAAAAAGGAGAAATTGCTTCTGAAGATATTGAGAAAACAAGAACGAATTATTTAAAATCGAGAGAAGACAGCAAAAACTTCAACAGTTACAGCATGAACTTGATTTATAATTATTTTGAAAACGATTACAATATGAACGATCCTAAAAATTATGTGGATATTGTAAAAAGCATCAATGCAAAAGACATTCAGGAATTTGCTAATTCACTTTTGAATAAAGCTGATGCTATGGAGGTTGTTTTCAAACCGTTGAAATAATCTTAGAAATTTAACTTGTACTTCCGTAATCAATTGATATTTTGAATTAGTAAGCATTATTAGTTGTAATATCGGATTTATAGGAGGGTTGTTTTTGCTATTCAGCCCTCTTTTCTAAAATTTTACCTATGAACAAGAACATATTTTTAGTGAGTCTGCTGTTGTTGTTTACAATAATGGTAAAGGCTCAAATTTATACTCCCATTAAGTGGAAAACCAGTGTCGAAAAGATTTCAGATACTGAATACGAATTGCAGGCAAAAGCGACTCTAGAAGCAGGCTGGCATTTATATAGCCAAGAAGTTTCAGATGGTGGCCCAATTCCAACTCATTTTACGTTTACTAAAAATGCAGATTTTCAATTAATTGGAAATGTCAAGGAAGAAAAAGGAAAAACTATAAATGATCCTGTTTTCAAAATGTCGATTAAATTTTTTGAAAAAGAAACGACATTTAGACAACGAATAAAAAATACTGGAAACAAGCCTTTTAAAATCAAAACTGAGGTTGAATACATGGTTTGTAATGATGAAAATTGCCTTCCGCCGAGTTATGACGAACTTGAATTTTCTGTAAGTCCATCGGCAACAACAGTTGCATCGGTTGAAGAAATTATTTCTGAGGCAAAGCCAGAAAAGATATTGCATGATTCCACTGCGGTTGATAAGGTTCAGGCTGAACCAACAGTAGTAAATAAACCAATTACTGCTGTAAAACCAGCCATTACAAAAAAGAAAAACAAAGCCGAATTAGATAGTTTATGGACGATTTTTATATTGTCATTTTTCTCTGGTTTTGCCGCTTTGCTTACGCCATGTGTTTTTCCTATGATTCCGATGACGGTTAGTTTTTTTACGAAACAAAGCAAAACCAAATCACAAGGAATTAGAAAAGCTGTTTTTTACGGAATCTTTATTATCACGATTTATATTTTTCTTGGAGCAGTCGTGACCTGGGCTTTTGGTGCAGATTCGTTAAATGCAATGTCGACTAATGTTTGGTTTAACTTGATTTTCTTTGTGCTTTTACTGGTTTTCGCCATGTCATTTTTGGGCGCTTTTGAAATTATGCTTCCAAATTCATTAGCAAATAAAGTGGACAGTCAGGCAGATAGAGGCGGAATTATTGGGATATTATTTATGGCTTTGGCCTTGGCAATTGTTTCGTTTTCATGCACAGGTCCAATCGTGGGAACTTTATTGGTGGAAGCGGCTTCAAGAGGTGGTGTTGCACCTTTTGTGGGAATGTTTGGGTTTTCTTTGGCTTTAGCTTTGCCTTTTACTTTGTTTGCTGCTTTTCCGGGTTGGCTGAATTCGTTGCCAAAATCTGGTGGTTGGCTGAATTCGGTAAAAGTGTTTTTAGGCTTTTTAGAATTGGCTTTGGCTTTCAAATTTTTATCTAATGCCGACTTGGTTTTGCAATTGCATTGGCTGGAAAGAGAAACATTTTTAGCCATCTGGATTGCGATTTTTGCAGTTTTAAGTTTGTATTTGTTCGGGAAAATTCAATTGCCGCACGACAGTCCGTTATCGCATATTAGCGTAGGAAGATTAAGTCTCGGAATTGTTGTTCTCTCGTTCACCATTTATTTAATTCCAGGTATTTGGGGCGCACCATTAAAATTAATCAGTGGTTTTCCGCCGCCGTTGAATTACAGTGAAATCCCGAGTGGTTTAGGAACAAACTCAGACGAATTGACTGCAAAATTGCCAGAAGGAGCTGAATTTGGTCCGCATAACATTATCGCTTTTACCGATTATGATTTGGGAATGGCCTACGCAAAAAAAATGCGCAAGCCTGTGATGATCGATTTCACAGGACATGCCTGCGTAAATTGCAGAAAAATGGAAGATAATGTTTGGTCTGACCAAAAAGTGCTTAAAGTTTTGAAAGAAGATGTTGTTCTCATTTCGCTCTATGTCGATGATAAAAGAGAATTGCCTCAAAACGAACAAGTTGTTTCTCAATTGACAGGAAAAAAAATAAAATACATCGGACAGAAATGGAGTGAATTCCAAACCGTCACATACAAAACCAATGCACAACCTTTTTATGTATTGGTAAATAATGAAGGCGAAACTTTGAATGAAACTTCGGCATATAATCCTGATAGTGCAGATTATTTGGCTTGGTTGCAAAGTGGAGTTTCAAATTTTAAAAATAGTTTTAATTAATTTTTATTTATTGTTACCCAAGGTTAAATTGGAAAAAGGGAATAGCAAAACAGCTATTCCTTTTTTTTTGCAAATTTTAGTGCTTGTAGTGCTGCAAATAAGGTGTTACTTTTGCAAAAAAAAATCAGTAAACCAAAAATGAAGAAAATCTATATTGCTGTTTTGACAGTAATTTGTACCAATTTTTACGCGCAGACAAAAAAAGATTCCATTAACCAAATGGATGAAGTCATAATTAACGAAAATCGCTTTAGTACTCCAATTTCAAAGCAGAACAGAAATGTTTATATTATTTCTAGTGAAACCATAAAAAAACTTCCGGGAAGAACACTTCAGGAAGTCTTGCAATATGCCAATGGTGTTGATATTCGACAAAGAGGGCCATTTGGAACACAAGCCGACATCAGTGTTGATGGAGGAAGTTTTGAGCAAACTGTCGTTCTTTTAAATGGAGCAAAAGTTATTGATTCACAAACGGCTCACAATATGCTTAATTTGCCTCTTCCTGTAGAAGTTATCGAAAGAATTGAAGTGGTTCGCGGGCCTGCAGCAAGAATTTATGGAATTAATAGCTTGACCGGAGCAATCAACATTATTACAAAAAAGCCAACGGATTCTGGATTTTTAGTGAGCACTTATGCAGGTTCAAATTTCGAGAAAGATTCTGAAGATACAGGAGATACTTTTTACGGAACTGGAATTCAGGCTGGCGCTGTTTTAGGAAAAGAAAAGCAACAACATTTAATTTTCGCTTCTCACGACAAAAGCAATGGTTATAGATACAATACGGCATTCGAGAACAATAAAATTTTCTATCAAGGAAATGTTCAGATTAATGATAAGAATCAAATTGTAGGTTCTGCTGGCTATATCAATAATGGATTTGGCGCTAACGGATTTTACGCAGCTCCTGGAGATAAAAATTCCACAGAAATAGTTCAGACAACATTTGCCAATATTCAGTCTACACATTCTATTACAGATAGCTGGAAAATTATGCCGAGAGTTACATACAGATACAATTACGATGATTATCGTTATTTAGGAAACTCTAATTTGGCTGTTGGAAGAAGTCAGCATTATACCAATTCTATAGCTGGAGAATTGAATTCGACGGTTAAATTGGCAAAAGGAGAAATTGGTTTTGGAGCTGAATTTAGAAACGAAGACATTCATTCTTCAAATATCGGAGATCACGATCGTGAAAATGTTGGGCTTTACGCCGAATATAGAACAAGTTTTTCTGAAAAATTAGATGTAAATATCGGGACATACTTAAATTACAATTCCGATTATAAATGGCAAATTTATCCCGGAATTGATGCCAGTTATGCAATTTCAGAGACATTCAAAATTATTGGAAATGTTGGTACAAGCCAAAGAATTCCATCGTTTACAGATTTGTATTTGAAGCAAACGGGAAATATTGGAAATCCAGATTTAGATTCAGAAAATGCTTTTCAGAGTGAAATTGGCTTCAAATACAATAAAAAAGCCTTGAACTTAAATGCGAATTATTTCTATAGAAAAATTGACAATTATATCGACTGGATGCGCAACGCAACTACAGTTCCTTGGCAGAGCCAAAACACGGGAGATTTAAATACAAACGGAATTAATTTGCGTGGAACTTACCGATTCGATTTTTCTAAAGATGCTAGATTGAATATTCTTTTAGCATACACTTATTTGGATTCGGAATTTAAAAGTTCGCGTACAGAAATTTATTCAAAATACTTGATTTCGTCACTAAAACATCAAATTACAAATACAATAGATTATCAATTTAAAGATTTCTCTGTTTTGTTTGCAACACGTTTCAACGAAAGAATTACTGGGCCATCGTATTGGATTAATGATTTTAGAGTAAGTCAGTCGATACATAAATTCACAATTTTTTTAGATGCTCAAAATATATTTAATGCAACTTATTATGAAGTAGGAGCGGTTCCTTTGCCATCAAGATGGTTTACATTGGGCGTGAAGCTTGTAACTTTTTAAAGTTTGATTAAAAAAAATATAATAAAGGAATAGCGAATTTGCTGTTCCTTTTTTTGTGCGATTGATGTTGCTAAAAAGTTTTTCGTTAAAAATTTAATTGTTTAAAAAATAGTGTGTTAATTTGACACTAATTCTTTTTTTATGAAGCAAATTTTAATAGTTGACGATCATTTGGTAGTACGAAATGGCGTTGCGATGGTTTTAGAAAAACAAATCGAAAATGTAGAAATTTCTCATGCTGAAAATTTCTTTGAAGCTCTTGCTGTTTTAAGGGAAAAACCAATCTGTTTGGTGCTTTTAGATATCAATATTCCCGGTGGAAAAAATACTGGGATGATCGCTGATATTAAAGCAATTCAACCTGCTGTGAAAATTTTGGTTTTTTCTGCTCATGAAGAAGATCAATATGCTTTGCAATATATTTCGGCCGGAGCAAATGGTTATTTGAATAAGCTTTGCAGCGAAGAAAAAATGATATTTGCAATCAATTCTGTTTTTGAGACTTCAACTTATGTTTCTCCAGAACTCGTAAGTAAATTGTTGGAAACTAGAATAAATAAAAAATCGAAAAACCCATTAGAAAGTCTTTCTAAAAGAGAACTTCAAATTGCCGAAATGCTGATAAATGGCAACGGAAATCTTGAAATTTCAAACATGCTCAATATTCACATGTCAACAGTGAGTACCTACAAGGCAAGACTTTTTGAAAAATTAAGAATCACAAATTTGGTTGAATTGATCAATCTTTTCAAAACCTATGATTATTAATCGTATTCAACCATTATTTCAATAGCAGTTCCTTTTCCTTCTGTACTAGTAATATTGATGTTTCCTTGAATAATCAAGAGAAGCTCAATAATCATATGCAGTCCCAAATGATAGTTTTTTACGATTGGATTTTTGTAAAAATCAAGGTAATAATCAATAAGTTCTTTGCTCATTCCTTTTCCGTTGTCAATAATAGTAAGCAACAACATATTATCCTTGGTTCCAGAAAATAATTCAACATGGCCGTTTGGAGCATTTTTTATGGCATTATCAACTAGATTGTGGATAATGATAGACAATGCTTTTTTATTTGTTCTGATGCGGAGTTTTGGGTCAACGCTATTAATGACTTCTATATTTTCGGCTTCGGCTATTTTTTCAAAAATGTCAATTTTTTCTTCAATCAAATTGTACAATGAATAGCAGTCGTCTTCGAGTTTTTTTCCTTCAATAAAAATAGAAGAGTATTTAATAAGATTTTCAACATATTCATACAATTGCGTAGTTGACATTTTGATTGTTCCAACGTGTTTTTTTAGTTGGGCATCGTCTTGAATGATTTCATTTTCAAATAAATGTGTGATTGAATTTGTCAAGAATTTCAAAGGGCTTTTGATGTCATGACTGATGCTTTTTACTAATGTTTCCTGCTGTTTGATTTCTTGCTTCAGAGTACTTTTTGTCTTTTGCAGTTTTTTGACTGTTGTCGCCAGTTTTTTTGTTTTTATATCAATAACCTCTTTCAGCTTTATATTTTTTCTTTTGATGTAATACAATCGGATGTACCAAAGTGAAATTATAAATCCGATAAACAAAAGGTACGTCAAGATGGTAAACCAGATGGTTTGATAGAATTTTGCTGGAACTTTTAGCAAAATTCTTTTATATACATATTCAGATCCAAAACCAGATAAGCTTCTTATGTTAAGTTTGTATTCACCTGGTGGCAAAGTGGTAAATGAAATCGATCTTTCGTTTTTTATTCGTTCCCAACGGCTGTTTGCTGTTTTCTCTAGTTTTGCTTCAATATGTAAATTTTCTGGATTGCCATAATAAGGATACGCAATCAAAATGCTGACCCTTTGAAAATTATTTGGCAAGACAATGGTATCACTTGGCTGAATTGCTTTTTGATCTACAATTATGTTGTCTATAAAAAGTTCTTTACCAGGGAGGAGCGGTTTTACTTTATATGGATTAAAAAATACAAAGCCATTTATAGAAGGCAAAACAATATTTCCGTTTTTAAGAAAATTGCTATTAGGCTGGCATCCGCCATTGAATTCATTGGTTAAAAAGCCATCTGCTTTATTGTATTGATGATAATATATAGCCTCTGATTTATCTTTGAGGTGTGCCAGTAATGCTTTTCTCGATGTTTGAAAAAGACCTTTGTTTGTAGGAATCCAAAAGAAGCCATTTTTGTCTTCGGTGATAGAATGTGAAGAATTCAGGTAATTGTCTTCATCTTTTGGAAAAGAGTGAAGGTGTTTGCGATTAGGGGAATAAAGAAAAAAACCTTTTTCATAAGTGGTCAGCCATACTTTTCTCTCATGGTCGATGAAAATGCTTCTGATATTTATTTGATTCGTATTTTTTATATAAAAGAGCTTTCGAGTATTTTTTTCATATCTAAAAAGACCTTTTTCAGTACCTAAATAAAGTGTCTGCGGATCTCGTTGGGCAATAAAATTAATATTGGTTTTAAACAGTGCGATCAAAGTTATTTTTCCGTTTTTTATGCAATATAATTTTGGTTTTTGGAATTCGGTATAAGCCAGACTAACCCAGATATTGTTTTCATTGTCACTGAATATAGTTTTCGGATTTTGGTTGAATTTATAAGTGATGTATTTTTTATAACCAGAACTTCTTAAATAGCATAAAACATTGGTGCGTCTGGAAAGCCATATATTTCTAGCATTATCTTGTGCAATTGTTATTTTTTCATTTAAGTCAATAATTTTTTCAAATGGCAAACTATCAATTAGTTTTTTGCTGTTGAAAATCAGTCCTTTTGGAGTTATTATGGTGCTATCAGTAAAAGCTTGAGCAGCATAGTAAGCCTCAGATTTTGTCGCTTCCTTTTTTACCGATTTAAAAGCGGGAAAAGTTATGATGCACAAACCATTTGTGTTGCTTCCTAAATACAGCTTTTGGCTAGATTGATCATAATAAATAGAAACGATATTGCTGTTGACAAAATCATCGAATTCGACAATATATTTGGAAGAAAGTTTTCCATCTTTAAATTGTACAAGATAGATTTTGTTTTTAAAGGAAAGGAAAATTTGTTTGGTGGTAATGTTCCAGAAAATTTTGGGTTTTGTTTTAAAAATATTAGAATCGAGTTGTCCCGAATTTTTTCCGTTTATTGAAAAGCTAGTATAATTTCCATTATCATTGAGATAAAAAAGAGTGTTGCCAATTGCAAAAAAGTTAAAAACAGAATTGTTTTTATATGCAATTTTATAAAGGCGTTTCATTTTTGAATCGCATAATTCTACTTCATCGTTATCGACAAAAAAGATATTTCTATTTGAAGTTTTGATGCAAAATTGCTGCGTGGGATCGATCGTAAGATAAGACGGAAGTCCGTCATGAAAAAAGGAATGTCCACCTTTTCTAATGTAATGAGTAACTGGAGGTTTTTTTTTGAAGACCTTTATTTTTCGGCCTGTAATGACTGCCAGTTCTTTTTTTCCTTCATTATAACAAAGCAGACTGTCTTTTTCAATACTCCCAAAAATATCTGTAAATCGGCTTCCTTGTAAATTGGTATTAGATGCATTGAATGCGGTAAAAGTATTGCCATCGTATCGAACAATTCCATTTTCAGTTGTCATCCAAATAAAATTGTATTTATCTGCAACTATGGCTTTTATACTGCTCTGAGGCAATTCATTATTATCAGCAGTGTACCATCTGAAAGCATAGTTTTCTTGGCAGAAACCCTTGGCTACAGTGAGTAGCAAAAACAAACAGCAATAACGAAAAGTGATAGATAACGTCATTTGTGCAATCAGATTTGAAGACACAAACATAGCAAACAAAATTTAGAATCTGGAGTTTGTAGTTTTAAATCTACAAAAATGTAGGTTTATTGGTACGCTATTACAAATCAATCGATTACAATATAAATTTATATTTGTTGTGTTAACATTTTACTTTTATGATTTAAGAATTTTTTTATGGAATCGAAGTAGATTAAAAAATAAAAAGATATGAAAATTGGATTTATAGGAGTTTGCAGAACAACAATGGATTTAGCCTCACGTGCTGCTAAATCAGGACACCAAGTGTTAATTAGTCATACGCGCAACAATAACCACATGCGGGATCTTGTTCAAATGATGGACGGAAAGGTAAAATTAGTCAGCCGACGCGAGGCCGCAAAAGCCAAAATGCTCGTATTGTTTATACCTCGGGAAGATATCCAGCTTTTTTTATCTGATTTGCCAGATATGACGGAGAAAATATTAGTACATGCAAACAATCCAATTTACAGTTTAGAATGTTTAGAGCCAAGTTTGAATATGAAATCATCTGGCGAAATAATAGCTTCTTTATTACCTGAAGCACATGTAGTTAAAATTCACAATATTGTTGATTCTGATATTCCTGTTCCAATGCATAAAAAGCACGAAAACAATGAATTGTTTTATACAGGATCTAACAAATTGGCAAAAAATAAAGTTAAACACTTTTTAAAAACTTTAAATTTTTCAGGAATTGATTTCGAAGAAATGTATCTTGAGACAAAGTTCGCGTATTCGTCAAACTAAAAGTAATAAATAAAAAAAGGGGGAATTTTTTTTATTATGCTACGTTGAAGGTTATATTAATTCACTTTAAAATCTAAAGTTTTTGAAACTGCTTTTTAAGCAGTTTTTTTTATTTATTTTTATGAGGAATTTCTCCAACACAAAAGAGTTTTAGCAGAGAGAAATGTAATTCCTAAAACTGTATTATGAAAGCAATAATAATTGGAGCTACAGGTTCAACGGGTAAAGAATTAGTTGAAGAGCTTTTGAAGAATAACGATTACAGTTCGGTTTCAATTTTCGTGAGGCGTTCAATCGGCAAAACACATCAAAAACTGACAGAACATATTGTCGATTTTTCCAAAATAGATCAGTTTAAGGATTTAATTACGGGAGATGTTCTTTTTTCTTGCCTCGGAACGACTCTGAAAGTTGCGGGTTCAAAAGAAAATCAATGGAAAATAGATTTTGATATTCCTGCCGTATTTGCAACTATTGGTAAAGAAAATAATATCAAGTCTTTTGTTTTGGTTTCTTCATATGGTGCTTCTGCAAAAAGCAGCGTATTTTATTCCAAAATGAAAGGGAAATTAGAAGATTTTATAGCCGATCTTCATTTTGACCAATATTTAGTTTTTAGGCCAGGACCACTAATCAGAGAAAATACAGATCGTTTGGGTGAAAAAATTTCAGTTGCATTGATTTCGTTCTTTAATGGAATTGGGCTTTTTAAAAATTTAAAACCAATTTCTACAGCATTCTTAGCTGAAAAACTGGCAATTGCGCCAAAAAAACTTCCCGCAGGAAATACTATTCTGGAGCTCAATGCCATTTTGAATTTGAATTAATACTACATAATAATTTAAAAAGCCTTGAAGAACTTTCTTTAAGGCTTTTTAGATTTTGGAGAAAATATGATTTTGCTCGGTTGAATTAAGGCGCAGGAACATCAAAACCATTTAAGAGTGTTGCAAGTAGTGCGTATGCGTCTATTAGAAATTTCAAGGTTTCTAGTTTTATAGGAAATATTCAGATGACATCCGATTTTAAGATTTAGGAAAGATTTTTTTCAAATTATTGATCGACCGAAATGAAAATCAATGCTATATAAAAAAAAACGCAATCATCAGTTTTTAGATGATTGCGTTTTTTACACATTATTTTGAATCAAAAATTAATTCGTTCCTGCTGCAGCTTTATCTACTAAAAACAATAATTCACCAGAAACAGGTTTGATTAATTGCATTGGATATAGCGTTGGATTATAATCTCCAGTTGTAACTTCTTTTAAGGCGTGTGTTTTCTTTTCTCCAAAAGCTACTACAACAATTTTTTCTGCTTTGTTGATTAACGGGGCAGTAAGCGTAATGCGATACATTTTTTGCGGTGCTAAATAATAAGCATCAACCCATTTGGTTTGTTCTTCTAAAACAGCTTCGCCTGGGAAAAGAGAAGCAGTATGCCCGTCATCTCCCATACCTAATAAAATTAGGTCGAATTTTCCTTCTTCGCCTAAAATTGTTCTTACTGATTGCTCGTATGTTGCTGCGTATTCTTCGGGAGTTACGCCATCTTTGTACATTTCAAAAATGTTTTCTTGCGGAATCGGGACATGGCTCAATAACGTTGCATACGACATTTTAGCATTGCTCAAATCATCGTTTAGCGGAACCCATCTTTCATCTCCCCAAAAAATATAAACTTTGCTCCAGTCAATTTTGTTTTTATAAGCATCAGAAGCTAATAGCTTGTAAATTCCTGCAGGAGAAGAACCTCCTGTAAGAACAGCTGAAAATTTGCCTTTTGCAGCAATTGCTTTTTCTGCAGAAGCAGTAAAAAGGTCTGCCGCTGTAGTATTAATTTCTTCTGTGTTATTGTAAATCTGTATCATTTAAAACTTCTTCTTTTGTTTGTGTATTCGGGATCCATTTGTGGCCTTGGCGTGCTAACAATTCGTCGGCTTCTTCTGGTCCCCAGCTTCCAGCTTTGTAATTTGGGAAATTCTTTGGAGCGGTTGTTTTCCAAACTTGCTGAATTGTATCAATTGCATCCCAAGCTTCTTCAACCTGATCCCAGCGCATGAAAAGCGTAGGGTCACCCGCTAAAGCATCTGCCAATAAGGTTTCATAAGCTTCTGGCGACATTGTTGAGCAAGCGAAATAATCAAATACCATTTCTGCAGGTCTTAATGCAAGCGAAAGTCCAGGTTTTTTAGTCATAAACTGCAATTTAATATCCATTGCAGGCTGAATATTTATAATCAATCGGTTTGGTGTCATTCCTTCTTTTCCATAAGAAAATGAAGAATGCGGCACTGGCTTAAACTGAATAATGATTGAAGATTGTTTTTCTTCCATTCTTTTTCCTGAACGTAAATAGAACGGAATTCCTTGCCATCTCCAGTTGTCCAAATAAATCTTCATTGCCACATAGGTTTCTGTGAGAGAATCGGGAGCAATGCCTTTGTCTTGACGATAACCTGGAACTGGAACTCCTTTTATTTCGCCAGGACCATATTGACCACGAACAATATAATGATCAACTTCTTCTGGTTTAATGCGACGGATTGATTTCAAAACATCGGCTTTACGATTACGAATGTCATCTGCGTTTAATGATGCAGGCGCTTCCATGGCCGTCATGCATAAAATCTGCAAAAGGTGATTCTGAATCATATCTTTTAATGCTCCAACACCTTCATAGAATCCGCCTCGTTCTTCAACGCCGACTTCCTCTGCTACAGTAATTTGCACGAAATCAATAAAATTTCGGCTCCATAAAGGTTCAAACATCGAATTTCCAAAACGGAAAGCCAAGATATTCTGAACCGTTTCTTTTCCTAAATAGTGATCGATTCTGTAAATCTGCTCTTCTTTGAAAGTCTGCGAAAGCATTTCATTTAGTGCAATTGCAGAAGTTTTATCGTAACCAAAAGGTTTTTCAATAATAATACGATCTTGTTTTGGATTTGCCGCAAGTCCGATTTTCTTGATGTTGCTTGAAATCGTCGAAATGAAAGAAGGTGTAATCGAAAGATAGAAAAGACGATTGGCGCGTTCTCCAAAAGATTTGTCAAAACCTTCAATTTTCTCATTTAATCCAACGTAAGATTCTTCTTTGTCGATATCAAGACTGTGGTAAGTGATGTGCGAAAGAAATTTTTCTGTTTCTGGATCATCAATTCCTTTTTTTCTTGAAAAAAGACCTAGATTTTCTGCTACATAAGCGCGAAAATCTTCATTGGTTTTTTCTGCTCTACCGAGAGCGATAATCTGAAACTTTTCAGACATACGCCCGTCAAGGTACAGATTTTGAAATGCGGGAAAGAGCTTTCTCTTTGCCAAATCTCCGGTTCCTCCAAAAATTACTATAATTGTTGGATTCTTTAGTTTATTTTTAGTCATTGTGTGTAGTTGTGTTGCTTTAAGTTGCTTATTCAGCCCATTGTGTGTGGAAAACGCCTTCTTTGTCTATACGCTCATAAGTATGTGCTCCGAAATAATCACGCTGTGCTTGAATTAAATTTGTTGGAAGATTTGCTGATCGGTAAGCATCAAAATAAGCTAACGAGTTCATTAATCCTGAAACAGGCAATCCTTTTTGAACCGCAAACTGAATCACAGCTCTCATTCCAGCTTGGTTTTCTACTAATTTTGAAGCAATTCCACCATCTAAAAGCAAGTTTGGCAAATCTGCTTTTGTAACATATGCTTTTCTGAAATCTTCTAAAATTGTCGCACGAATGATACATCCGCCACGCCAGATTTTAGCAACAGTTTCTAAATTCAATCCGTAATTATATTCTTTTGAAGCAGTATGAAGTTGTGCTAAACCTTGAGCATAAGTCACAACGATAGAAAAATACATAGCCGATTTTAAAGCCGCAATCGCTTCACTTTGAGAAACATTGGTTTCGCTTGCGTTCCAAACTAATTTTTTAGCAGCTTCGATTCTTTCTGGTTTTGTTTTCGACATATCGCGCATGTTTACTGCGGCATCAATAGTCGGAACTGGAACTTGTAAATCCATTGCGTTTTGCGAAGTCCATTTTCCTGTACCTTTAGATCTTGCCCAATCCGAGATTTTATTGATTAATTGAGTTCCATCTTCATCTTTTTGTTTTAAGATGTTTCCGGTAATTTCAATTAAATAGGATCTTAAATCATCCGTTTGATTCCATTCTGCAAAAGTTTTTTGAATGGTTTCATCATCGATGTTATAACCTCTTTTCATAAGGTCATAAACTTCAGAAATCAACTGCATGATTCCGTATTCAATTCCGTTGTGAACCATTTTTACATAGTTACCAGCAGAACCATTTCCTAAATATTCTACACAAGGTTCTCCGTCAACTTTTGCCGCAATTGCTTCAAAAATTGGGCGAAGTCTTTCATATGCTTTTTGATCACCGCCTGGCATCATAGCAGGACCTAAACGTGCTCCTTTTTCACCTCCAGAAATTCCCATTCCGAAAAAGTGGATTCCTTTTTCAGATAATTCTAAAAATCGTCTGTCTGTGTCAGTGAAATAAGTATTTCCGCCATCAATAATGATATCTCCTTTATCTAAATGAGGAAGTAAGCTTGCAATAGCACTGTCAACAGGTTTTCCCGCAGGAACCAATAACATAATCGCTCTTGGCTGTTGAATAAGCTCCACAAAATGTTTTACGTCTGTAGTAGCTTCAATAGTTTGGTTTGCATCGGCTTCTTGCTGAAGAGAGTTGACTTTTTCTGTGTCTAAATCTAAACCTGCAGCCGCAAAATTATGGCTTGCAATATTTAAAAGTAAGTTTCGGCCCATTACACCTAATCCTACAATTCCAAAATCAAATTTGTTCATAGTTTTTAATTAACTAAATTATTAGAAGAATGTTTGCTGCAAAAAAATAAGGATAAAAGCTCCAATGCTTTTTTATTCAGTGTTTTGCAGAAAAACAAAGTTTGTTTTGCATCACCTATTTTAAAATGATGAACGCAAAGTTAGAGAAAAATGCTGAAAAAGGAGGAGTAAAATCGTTCACTTTTGGTCTTTATTGTGATACTTTTTATGTGTTTAAAACACGGTTATTGTAAAAGGAATAACTATTTCGATTTCGGAACTTTATTGCTTTAAAATTGAAATAGAAAATTCAATCAAACGTATTGTTTAATGCTTTCGTTTTAAGAAAATTCCGATATGCAGGAAATTTTCTTCATTTTATTAACTCTCTTGTTTTTAATGAATTATGTAAAAACGTTTTTCTTAGTTAACATTTTTTTTTCAAAAAGAACTCTTAAAATTTTTAAGTTCGCTATTTTAATTTACTTTTGTTCTATCAAATTAGTAGAGTTTAAAATATAAAACTATAGATTATTTGTGAGAGCGCGAGATTTCTGGGCATTTTTGGTTTTAAAATAGTCTTTGCTAAAATCTTTACTCTGAATTTACGTAAAATTTTAATCAAAAGAATCTTGGTGAGAGAGGATTTAATTTGATACAAGCCAAATGAATACTAATCCAAAATTAAAAAAGAAATGAAAAAACGAATGTGTTGCAGGTAAAAAAGAAAAAACCATTTCTGTTGCAGCAGAAATGGTGAAGCTTAAAGAAATTGTCATCTCTAGAAGGAAAGCGAAAATGGAATAAATCTGTTTTCAGCTCACCTTTTTATTAAACTAAAACAAAGTAATGAAAAAAAAATTAAACAGCTATATACTGTTGTGTATTTTATTGATTTCCATAGGAGTTAAAGCACAAGAAACAAAGCCATTAATCCAGTCAAAACTTGAAGGAACAGTTGTAGATGCTGTTACAAAAGAGCCTGTAATTGGTGCTTCGGTAAACATAAAAGGAACAACGCACGGAGTAGTAACCGATTTAGACGGTAAGTTTTTCTTCCAAACCGGACAGAAATTTCCATATACATTAATAATAAGTTATTTAGGGTATAAAAAAACGGAAGTTGTTATTCAAAAAAATGCAGTTGTCATAGGTCTTGAACAAGAACAAAATGCATTGTCAGAAGTAGTTGTTACGGCACTTGGAATTACAAAAGAAAAGAAATCGTTAGGATATACTACTCAATCGCTTAAAGGAAAAGAACTGGCGAATACAAAAGAAACGAATTTCTTAAACAGCCTTACTGGTAAATTAGCAGGTGTTCGTATTACCAATTCACAAGGAGATATGGGATCATCGCGTATTATTATTCGTGGAGAAACTTCTATTGCTGGAAACAACCAACCTTTATTTGTTGTTGATGGCGTTCCTGTTGATAATTCGCAATTGAATTTTGGAGGCGCAACTCGTGATTTCAGAAATGCAATCGCCGATTTGAATCCTCAGGATATTGAAACATTGACGGTATTGAAAGGACCTAACGCGGCGGCGCTTTATGGATCGCGTGCGGCACATGGTGTTGTTTTGATTACAACAAAATCTGGAAAAGGTCAAAAAGGATTAGGAATCAGCGTGAATTCTGGAATTACGATTTCTCAAGTGAGTACTTTGCCAGCTTTTCAAAATTCATATGGACAAGGTTCAAATGGAAAATTCAGTTATGTAGATGGTAAAGGAGGCGGTGTCAACGATGGAGTTGATGAAAGCTGGGGGCCAAGATTAAATGGACAACTTATACCTCAATTTTATTCAAATGGAGTTGCTGTGCCTTTTGTAGCACATCCTAATAACGTAAAAGATTTCTTCAATACAGGACTTACTTATGACAATAGTGTTTCGGTAGCCAAATCAGATGATAAATCAGATTTTCGTTTGGGAGTGAACAATCAAAAGCAATTAGGGACTGTGCCAAACAGTGAAATAAACAAAACAAATTTTACTATTAACACAAATTACCAAATTTCTAAAAACGTAAAAGTTGGTGTTAATGCGAATTATATTGTTACTGCTGCTCCACAGCTTCCGGGAGGGCCGTCAGGAGGACGTGCAGCTGGTGTTATGTTGCAATTTCTTTGGTTTGGACGCCAAGTTGACATCAATGATCTTCAAAATGATTGGACTAGAAACTGGAACAACAGCTATTACAGCAATCCGTATTGGAATGCTTATTACAATACTACAAGTCAGCAACGTAACCGCTTAATTGGAGATATTCATTTGGATGCAAAAATTATAGACGGACTTAATTTTAGATTCCGTACTGGAGTTGATTATTATAATGATCGCAGAAAATACACTATTAAATATGGAACAAACGGAACTCCTTTTGGATCGTATGCCGAAGATGCTTATACAGTAAACGAACAAAACACAGAAGGGATTTTTCAATATACAAAAAACCTGAATGACGATTTTAGTTTGGACGCACTTGCAGGATTCAATGTACGTAACCACAGTGATGCAAACAATTATCAAAAAGCACCACGTTTGGCTGTGCCGGATTTATATACGCTGACGAATTCACGTGATCCGTTGACTTCATCAAATTCGTATTCTCGTTTGAGAGTTTATAGTGCTTATGCTTCGGCGCAATTGGGTTTCAGAAATTATGCGTTTTTGAATGTTACAGCCCGTAATGACTGGTCATCGACATTGCCAAGCAATAATCGTTCTTATTTTTATCCGTCTATCAATGGTAGTGTTGTGCTGACTGATGCATTGAAAATCAAAAGCAATACACTTGATTTCTTAAAAGTGCGTGGAGGCTGGTCTGAAGTAGGAAACGATGCAGATCCGTACCAATTATCGACTGTTTACAATTTCCAAACAGCATTTGATGGAAACCCGATTCAGACTTCTTCTCAGAAAAAATTGAATGAGAATTTGAAACCAGAAACAACGCGCTCAAGCGAAGTTGGTTTAGAAGCAGCTTTCTGGAAAAATAGATTGCGTTTTGATGCTGCTTATTATAATACGAACAGTTTTGATCAGATTTTGGAAATCAAAACAACAGCTTCAAGCGGTTATAATTCGCAATTAATCAATGCCGGAAAAATCAACAATCATGGTATTGAAATTCAGTTGGACGGAACTCCTATCCAAACGAAAGATTTCAAATGGAATATTGGCGTAAATTATTCTAAGAATACGAGCAAAGTTGAAATTTTGGATTACGACCAAAAAATCCAAAACTATACTATTGGTTCATCAGGAGGTGTTGATGTTTTGGCATCTGTTGGACAAGCATACGGTGCACTTTACGGAACAGCATACGAGCGCGATGCAAACGGAAATATCGTAGTAGGAGCAAATGGATTGCCAAAAGCAGATCCGACAAAAAGAGTTTTAGGACATTATACTCCAGATTATTTGGCAGGCGCTACGAATACATTTACATACAAAAATCTAGAACTTTCGGTTCTTGTTGATGCAAGCGTAGGAGGTGAGCTTTTCTCTGGAACAAACAGAACTGGTAATTATACAGGAGTTTTAGCACAGACGCTTCCGGGCCGTGGTGCTGAAAATGGCGGATTGAGCTATTATTATCCAGGAAACAATACTTCTAATCCAAAAACATTGGTAACGGGAGGAGCTGCTCCTGGCGGTGTAACGGTTTATGATGACGGAATGATTTTCGGAGGTGTATTTGCTGACGGAACTCCAAACAATAAAGTAATTAGCGCACAAGAATATTACAAAGCATCATACAATATTAGCGAAGCTTATATCTACAGTTCGACTTATGTAAAACTTAGAGAAGTTAGATTGACTTATAATGTTGACAAAAAAATAGCGAAGAAACTAGGATTAGATGGAGCAAGCATTACTGCAGCGGGTCGTAACTTATTGTTTATTTACAAAGATGTGCCAAATATTGATCCTGAAACAGCTTTCAATACTGGAAATGCACAAGGATTAGAAAGTTTAGCCTTGCCTACAACCAGAAATTTTAGCCTTAACGTTAATCTTAAATTTTAAAAACTCGGAATCATGCTGAAAAAACTATTATATATTACACTATTTGCATTGACGCTGAGCTCTTGCAATGATGATACTTTGGATGATATCAATAAAAATCCAAATGCAACCGAAACGCCATTAGCGCCTTATCTATTAACAGGATCTTTGAAACAAGGAGCCGATTTGTATTGGGGAGATGGAAATAATTTTAACTCATCTTTATTGTTTGTGCAACATTGGGCAAAAATTCAATATACAGAGCCAGATCGATATGATGTTTCGAATACCTCGTTCACTTCTTTATGGAACACTGGATATGCAACTTTGATTACAGATTTGAATACGATTATCAATTTCCCGGCAGATCAAGCCAATTCAAATTATAAAGGTATCGCGTTGACATTGCGTTCTTGGACATTTTTATTGCTGACAGATGCTTACGGAAATATTCCTTACAAAGAAGCAGGCTTAAAAGTAACGCCAGCCTATAATACACAAAAAGAAGTTTACACCGGATTACTTGAAGATTTAAAACTAGCGCAGTTTCAGTTAAGTACAGCAAACGGTGCTGTAACAGGTGACTTGGTTTACAAAGGTGATATTGCAAAATGGAAGAAATTTGTGAATTCACTTCGCTTAAGAATTGCATTAAGAATTTCTGATAAAGAACCTGCTTTGGCTAAACAAGCGGCAATTGACGCCATAAGCGATGTGGGCGGATTAATCAGCAGTAATGCCGATACTTTTAAATTCACTTACATCAGTTCGCCACAACAAAATCCGGCTTCGGCTTGGTTTGAAACTCGTGATGATTTCCGAATTTCAAAAACAATGGTGGATAAATTATATGAATTATCAGATCCGCGTTTGCCTGTTTTTGCGCAATTGCCATCAGATGCAAGCGTAGGCAAATATGTTGGAGGAGCAAACGGATTATCAAACAGTGATGCCAATAGTCAAGGCTTTGCCAAAACATCAAAACCGGGAACGTACTTTTTGACTTCGACATCGCCAGCAGTAATTGCTTCTTATTCAGAAACATTATTTAATCTTGCTGAGGCTGTAGCTCGTGGCTATATTTCTGGAGATGCTGAACAGTATTATAAAAATGCCATTACGGCTTCGTTCACTCAATTCGGAATTACCGATGTAACTGCGATTTCGAATTATCTGAATCAAGCAACAGTAAAATATGATGCTGCTAATTATGCGAAATCAATTGGTACGCAAAAATGGATTGCTTTCTACGGACAAGGTCTTGATGCTTTTACAGAGTGGAGAAGATTAGATTATCCTGTTTTGAAAGCAGGTCCAGCGACTGTTTTAGACGGACAAATTCCTTCTCGTTTCTTTTATCCGGGAACAGAACAATCTTTAAACGGAGACAGTTATAAAGCAGCAGTTGCCAACCAAGGAAAAGATTTGTTGACTACGAAGCTTTGGTTTGATGTAAAATAAATTTTATACGCCGATAGCTAAATATATTGGAAAGTAAAAAGCCTGAAAAACTAAATTTTCAGGCTTTTTTTGTATTTACAAGGAAGATGGCTCGCCCAAGCGGGGAATATTATTTACTTGTTTTTCTAATATTAGCTTTATATTTATTATCTCCATATTAAATATCTTTAAATTTATTTTTAGTTGTTATAATTTTGAACTAATATATTTATCTCTAAAATTTTAATTATATAAATGGAAAACTCAAAAAATAACATTGTAATTAATATCGCATCTATTACAACAATAAGTGGTATTGTTCTTTATCAATTTGGATGGTTGTATTGGAGATTCTTTTTTAAGCGATTTAATATTGATTCTTCATTAATAGATATGTCTTTTATAAAAATTATTGCAACAACATGGACAAATATCTTATTAATTCTGTTTTTTGTTTTTTTTGCATCATTTAAAGAAATTGTAAAAAAAGAAGTTACATTAATGAATGCAATAATTGCATTTATAATCTCGTCATCTTTTATGTTCTATAGTCTTATAGATAATAAAACCTATAAAATGATAATTGTTGGAATTACATTAATCATTGTATTGATTTTGTCATTTAAAAAGCATTATATAAGTATTTCTAGAAAAGTATTCATGTATATTATGATAGCAGGGACTTATGTAATTTCATTTTTCTATTATCCTGTACTTGCAATTGAAAATGCTGATACCTTGTACAACGATTATTCGGAAGATGTTACTTTCATAATTAAAGATGATAATACAAAAATTTACGGAAAATTTATTTCACATATGGAATCAAAATACTTCGTTCTTGTTGAAAATAGTAATTGTAAAAAAGTAGTTAAAATTTTAAATGATGATGATATAATTTCTGTAGAACTTATTAAAAATGATAATGTTTTTGATGATTTAATTCGTAAAATTCCTAAAGTAGATGCGCCGATACCCGCAACAGGTCCATAATCAGTAAATACATAGAAGTAAAAAATGGTAAATAAAAAACAACTTAAAAGAGATAGGGAAACTAGAACAATTATAGCGATTTTTATTATTATGCTAATAATTCCAATAATCTGTTATTCAGAGAATGGTTTTTTTGTAAAAATATTATTTTACATATTACTTATTGCAAGCATAATTTTAATTTATAAGAGTGCAAGAAAGACATTCAATAACGTACTTCCATTTATAGTTGTTTTATCTTTTTTGATTATCATTTTTCCACTAATACATGACTGTTTGATTAAAGAGAAAAACAATTATGCATTAAATGAAGACTATATAAATCATAAGAGGATAGAGACAGAATTAAAATTAAGATACTATCAAGACGTAGATTTATTACTAGCATATACAGAAAAATTGCCATTAAAAATCAGGCAACTTAGGTGCGATGATTCTTTAACGAATAAAAAATTGAGTTTTAATATTGGATATTTAATAATTTCACCAGAAAAAATAATTAATCATACAGGTGGTGGAGGTATAAAAAATCCACCAAAAATATTTGATGTAAATTTCTATAATAATCAGAATTTAAAAATTGGGTATTTGAAATTGTCAAATGAAACAATAATCGAAGGGATTAATAATAAGAAAGAAGAAAAAGAGAATCTTGATTATATAATAAAAAATCTTAGAGTTGATGCACAATTTATTGATGTTTGGTTAGATTCAGTAACAATTTTTGTTTTTAGCAATATTAAACCGATTGGGCGAATTACTCAAATAATTCAATTTTTACAGGTTATTACATCATTTTTATTTATTTATATGTTGACAACATTTTTAGATAATTTTAAACAATTAAAAATTACTAAAAAAACTGATAAAGAAACTTAAGTAAAGTAATTGAATAAAACTAAATTTAATAAATTCTTATAATAAAGGCTAAGTCTAATGAATAGGATAAATTAAATTTGTAAACAGTAAAACATTAATTAAATTGTCTAGTGAAATCAAAAAAGCCTGAAAAACTAAATTTTCAGGCTTTTTTTTTATGGTATTTATTTAAGTTTTGTTTTTGATGATGCATACGATTGCAATGCAACAGAACTTATAATAAAAAGTATTCCGCAATCCCGCAAGTAAATTGTTCAGTCTAGATTCTAGACTACATTTTTAGTAAAGTAAATTTGCTCTTAATTAAAAATAAGTGTATGTTTAACACTTTAGTTTTGTGTTGTAAATAGAAATAATAAATCCAAAAAAAATGAAGCAGATTATAAAAAGAAAAATATTCAAAAAGTCCATGCTAACTTTTTTGATTGCAATGGTTTGTATCGGGGCAAATGCTCAAAAGTTTGAAAAGTACTTTCCCAAAAAAGATCTGACAACCGTAGGAGTTTATTATTATCCTGAACATTGGGATGAAAACCAATGGGATCGAGACTTGAAAAAAATTGCAGAAATGGGTTTTGAGTTTACTCATTTTGCAGAATTTGCTTGGGCACAATTAGAACCACAAGAAGGAGTTTATGATTTTAAATGGCTTGATAAAGCAGTAGCAATTGCAGCAAAATACAAACTAAAAATTGTCATGTGCACTTCTACAGCAACGCCTCCCGTATGGCTGGTGCGCAAGCATCCTGATGTACTCGTTACGTATGAGGATGGGACCAAAAGTGATCACGGTTCTAGACAACATGCCTCATTTTCGAGCAATTACTATAGAAGTTATTCTTTAAAAATGGTCGAGCAATTGGCAAAAAGATATGGGAATAACAAAAATATCATTGGTTGGCAAATAGATAATGAACCAGCACGTTTTCTAGATTATGGAGCAGATGCACAACAACGTTACCGCAATTGGCTAAAGGAAAAATATCAGAATATCGACACTCTTAATAAAGCTTGGGGCAATAGTTTTTGGAGTGGTATTTATTCTGATTTCAGTGAAATAAATATTCCCTTGCATAAAGAATGGGGAATGAATTTGCATTCACAGCTAGATCATTACAGATTTGCCGATGAGGAAACTGCTACTTTTCTGGATTCTCAAGCGGCAGTCATTCGCAAATATGTAAGCAAGGATCAATGGATTACTTCTAATTACAGACCCGCTTATGATGAGAGTTTTATCGGTATGAGCAAAGAATTTGATTTTGATTGCTACACTCGATATATGGTTTATGGCGGAAGTTTAGGGATAGGGAAGAATGGATATCGTTTGGGAGATTACGCCGCTATTGGAATGGCTAATGATTTTTTCAGACCCCTTAAAGGAATGTATGGTTGTATGGAATTACAGCCGGGACAAGTGAACTGGGGAAGTATCAATCCGCAACCTTTGCCGGGCAGTGTTCGAATGTGGCTGTGGCATGTTTTTGCAGGAGGCAGTAAATTCGAATGTACTTATCGTTTCCGTGCTCCTTTGTATGGTTATGAGCAGTATCACTATGGTATCGTTGGTACGGATGGCGTAACGCCAACACCGGGCGGACTGGAATTCAGCCAATTTATAAAAGAAATAGAAACACTTCGAAAAAACTATAACGCAAAGGCAGAATTACCAGACTACTATCTAAAACGCAAAACGGGAATTTTGTTCAATCCGGATAATGTCATGGGGATTGACTTAAATAAGCAAACCAAAGAATGGAATACGATTAATCACTTTTTAAAGTATTATAAAGCTTCAAAGTCAATTGGTGCTCCAGTTGATTTCGTCAGAGACACAACAGATTTTTCAAGATATCCTTTTTTGATCGTGCCGGCTTATCAAATGATCGATCAAAAATTGATTGATAAATTAACATTGTACGCAAAAAATGGTGGAAATTTAATCATGAGTTGCCGATCTGGAATTCAAAATCGTCAAGGACATCTTTGGGAGGCAAAATTTTATGAGCCGATTTGGAGTTTGATAGGATCTCAAATAGAATCCTATGATTTATTAATGCCTCATTCTCCTGGTGCTATTAAATTTGAAAATCAAGAATTTGCCTGGACAAGTTGGGGCGATTTACTAAAACCAGATAAAGAAACAGAAATCTGGGCAACATATCAAGGTGATTTTTATGCAGGTACAGCAGCTGTCGTTTCGCATAAATTAGGAAAAGGAACCGTGACATACGTTGGTACAGATTCGAAAAATGGCGACTTAGAAAAACAAGTAATCAGAAAATTATACAAACAGCAAAACGCACCTATAGAAGATTATCCAGAAGGAGTTATGGTCGATTATCGCGACGGTTTCGGAATAGCAGTAAATTATTCTGATAAGCCTTATAACTTCAATTTGCCAAAAGGCTCGAAAATTATCTTTGGAACTCAGTCTATAAAAACGGCTGATGTTTTGGTGTGGAAATATTGATGAGAAATTTTTAAATGTAAGTAAAAAGCCTGATGAAAATGTTGAATTTTTATCAGGCTTTTTTGGGTTTATGATCTTTCAGGACGAGACAGTTTATTAGGCTTTTTGATAGTGTCTTAGATTTTAATACAATACTTAAATATAAAAAACATGTTTAATAATTTTATTTCTTATAAAAATAGATTATTGTTTAAAGTCTGATATTTAGTTCATTGGTCAAAGAGTTAATACTTGTCCCGAGATTTTTTACAGATTTGTCAAAACCAAATTGAGCTCCTTTATTGAAAACATCGATTATACTATCTAGATTTTTTTCATTTGCATTTTCATCAGAAATAGTTTTATCATCTCTTAAAGCGATAAATCCACCTCCGATTGCAGTATGTAAAATAAAATCTAAGTTTATCCAAGGTTGATAATATTTGTCGTCTTTTTTTCTAATTTCTTCCAGATTATCAGGTTTCCAAATGTTCAATTTATAAGCTAGATTTGGATTTATGGGTTCAAGAGCTTCAATTAAAAAATCTCTGGCAAATGCCGGACTATATTTTTCAGAGAGAATTTCTTCTGCCAAAGCTCCAATACTGTTTAAATCTGCAATTGAAATATTTTCTCTTTTTTCAAGTGGGTAATTCAAACTTGCTTCTATAAGTTGTGAATCTTTTAAAAGGTAGTACCATATATATCTTCTCAAACATAAAAATGCTCTGTTTTTGGTAATCCAAAGCGCAATATTCATATAATATTGTCTAATAACCTTAAAATCAGCTGTGGTTAAACCAGATTGTAAACCTGGTATGTCGTCTCCGTTGAAATAAGATTCAGACCCATTTAGATTAACATTTACAAAATGATGCCAGGTTGAATCGACTACAATACGGCCCACTTTTGCCAAACGGCCATCCCAGACAGCAATTGAAGAAAAAGAATGTGGAATAGTTAACGATTTTCCGCCACCTCCGGTAGTGCTGCCTCCTAAAACATGAGATGTTGCAATATTTTGAGTAGCCACAGTGATCCCATTAACAGTAAATGATGTTTCAGGCTTGCATTCACCTTCATGGGGATGATCTGGCATGATATCAATCAATCCAGATGGTCTGACACTTTTTTTAATGGATAATAAAGGATGTGGCAGGCCTGTACCAAAAATTCTCACAGAAATATTTTGAGGAATGTTGTCTGATTGGTTATCAAAATACAAAGAAGTTGCATCACCTGCTTTTGGTCGGTTTGTATCATTTCTGCGTGGTTGGGTCATGCCCACTTCATTTGCGCCGAAATCAGCCCAATGTCTCATGTCTTTTACTCTTGGGATATTACTGCACAAAGCTGAACCTAAAGTCCCATGATCACCTGTGGCAAATAATCCGCCACCATTATTCATATAAGTTTCAATTGCGGCTAATTCATCAGTTGGTAAACCTGATCCTGAATCGATACCAAACAACCACACTTGGTCAAAATTAGCAAGCGTTACACTTGAAGCAAAATTAAAATTTGGAATAGTCGCTACAACCAATGTATTTGGATTCGAGAAGGGGGTAGGTCTTTTTTGACCAAGTGTTATTTGGTAATTATACCAGGTAGTTCTTTGCAGTTCATTAAAAGTGGTTAAGAATTCAGATAATCCAAATGCTCCTGTACCAAAATCCAAACCATCTGTTACAACTAAAACTTTTAGATTACAGCGTTTCCAAAGCCATCGTCCGGGAAAAAAAGGCTTCAGGATTTCCGGGCGAATTATGTCTATTTTACTGAGTAATCTCAAGCGCTCATCTCGGTCAAGAAGATGCATGTTTTTGAATTGTTCTTCTAAAGTTTCCATTTTATTAGTAATAAAATTACGTCTACTCTTTCTTGGATTTTCGACTTACTCCGAATTAAATTCTGGCCATGAATAGTACTGCTAAATTAAAAGTCTGGAACAATTAGAACAAGGGTGTATTTCCCCTATTTGTAGGAGGTTTTTTACTGATTTTGTTTATTACGAGATGGAATTGAAACTTTTGGCAAGTCTGGATGTAATAACTTAGTAATTGAATTCCAGTTAAAAACTAAATTTTAATGCTTGCCTATATAGGTTATCTGCTGACCTTCTTTTGATTGATATCGGGAATTAAATGAAAAAGGGAAGATATATTAAATATCTTCCCTTTTTGTGGAGTCGCCGGGAATCGAACCCGGGTCCAAACAAGCAACTAAAGAGCTTTCTACACGCTTATTTCCTGATTGGATTTTCGATGTCAAGCTAGGCCAGAAACAGCCACCGAACACTTATCTTCTTAATTTTCGAAACCCACCCGAAGCTCATGGATATCTAGGTTTATTTTTACGGTTCCCCTGAACGGAACGCCACAAACCAAGGCTTTCCAGGAGAATCCAGCTTCCCTACCTTGTAGAGACGTGGCGCAATCTTACTATGATTCGGATTAAGCAGCTAAAGCGTAATTATTTTCGCCGTGTAAAAGTTCGAGATCTTATATTTACGAGCAAGGTCTCAATGCTCGACGTGCTTACTGTTCAATTCGACTTGCTGTCAAAACCAGTCGACCCCAAAAAATAAGTTTGCAAATTTATACTATTTGAAATTACTTTCTACTAAAAATTTTAAAAAAAGTCATAAAGTCATAAAGTCGAAAGTCATAAAGTCATAAAGTCGAAAGTCGAAAGTCGAAAGTTGAAAACTGTGACGTTTTTAAAGTCACAGGTTTTTTCTTTTGCGTTTTTTTATTTTCCCGCAATTAGTATGTTTAAAAAAGACAAAGTCAATATTGTCAACTGTTAAAAGACTTTACGACTTTCGACTTTTGACTTTAAGACTATCTTACTCTTCGTCTTTAAAATTAAATGGATAATCGCCAAAAATTGGAGCTAGTTTGCGAACCGCATAAGTATTTCTAGTCATTTTGTTTGACAACGCAATTATGGTCACATTTTCTTTCATCAAAGTAATGTAAGATGAGGTATTTCCGTGCCACCAACCATTATGGAAATAAAAATTCTGCCCCGTTTCCCAGTTAATCATTCTGATTCCAAGACCGTAGTTTTTAGTTCCTTTGCGTTCGTTGCTGTAACCCGTATAAACTTGTTTTAACAAAGCTGGTTTTAAGAAATCTGGAGATTGTCTTGCACGGTCAAATTTCAAAAGATCGCGTACAGTTGAAAAAACATTTTTGTCTCCGTAAACATTATCTAGATAATCGAAACCAATTTCGGCTCCATTTCCTTTATATGAAGGAACAATTGTTTTTCTGTCTTTATCATCATCAAAAACATACGTATGTGTCATTCCAAGTGGTTTGAAAATCATTTCAGCCATTGCTTCTTTATATTTTAAACCTGTGATTTTTTCGATAATAAGCGCCAACATTGCATAATTGGTGTTGCAATATCCAAAACGAGTTCCGGTTTTTGCTTCAAGACCAATATCTTTTGTTGCCAAAATATCAAGAATGTCTTTATTAGTCAATTGATTATGTCGGTCCCAAACCGATTTATCGTGATCGGTGAAATAAGCATAATTACGCATTCCGGTACGATGGCTCAAAAGCATTCGAACTGTACAATCTTCGTATGGAAAGGTTTTTAGAATCGTATTGACTTTTTGGTCCAAATTAAGTTTTCCAGCATTAACTAATTTTAAAACCGCTGTTGCTGTCAAAACTTTGCTCACAGAAGCAATTTGTACAGGAGTTTCGGCAGTGATTTTTGTGCCTTCGTTTTTGTTGGCGTAGCCATTGTATCTTTCAAAAATAATTTGCCCGTTTCTTGCTACCAAGAAACTTCCATTCATACTGTTATTTGGCCAATTTTTATTATAAAAGTGATTAATTCTGCCTTTTACGGAATTTATATATGCTTGTGAAAGTCTTTTTTCTGGGCCTAACGGCTTCATCTTCGGCATGGTATCTTCAACTACTGAAGCCGGATCAACGCTAGTCTTTTTATCATTGCCACATGAACTTAAAACTAAAATTAGAAAAAGTATTTGTGGTATCTTTGTCATTTTAAGGAAACTCATTTTCATCATTCTTTAAAAACAAATATATAGAATTCAATATTTATGTTTTTGATATTTTAGTGACTTCAAATGGCTATGTTAACATAATTTTAACTAAAAAAATAGTTAGTCGATTGTTATTCAGCGTTCAACGGTAATTAAATATTCTAAATTGTAATTTTTGAACAAAACTTTAACTAAATTTGTTATATTTGAAACAAATACGATGTAAAAAGTTATATTATTAAATGCTTTAAACTTATTTAAATGAAATTTGGAATTATAAAAGAAAGAAAAAACCCACCAGATCGCCGTGTAGTATTTGCTCCAGATGCATTAGCAAAATTGAAACAGCAGTATCATGATGCTGTAGTGGAAGTAGAGGCTTCAGATATAAGGATTTTTTCGGATCTTCAATATAAAAGTATGGGAATAACCGTAACGGATGATGTTTCTGATTGTGATGTCTTATTTGGGGTAAAAGAGGTTCCTGTTGAGAATTTAATTCCAAACAAAGCCTATTTCTTTTTTTCGCATACCATAAAAAAACAGCCTCATAATCGAAAACTACTTCAAGCGATTTTAGAAAAGAAAATAGATTTGTATGATCATGAAACCATTGTAAATGAGCATGACCATCGTTTGATTGGTTTCGGAAAATATGCAGGAATGGTTGGTGTTTACAATGGAATTCGAGCTTTCGGAATAAAATTTGAATTGTTCAAGCTTCCAAAAGCTGAAACGCTTTCAGGAAAAGAGGATTTGATAAAGCATTTAAAACGCATTACAATGCCAGCTCTGAAATTTGTAGTTACCGGAACTGGAAAGGTTGGGAGCGGGGCAAAAGAAATTTTGGACGCTATAAAAGTGAAAGAAATTACGATTGATAATTATTTGACTAAGAAATATGCACAAGCCGTTTATGTGCAATTGGATGTTTTAGAATACAACAAAAGAAAAGACGGGCAAGTTTTGGATTTTGTAGATTTTGTTACTCATCCAGAAGAGTATGAATCAGATTTTGAAAGATTTACTAAAGTATCTGATATTTATTTTGCGGGACATTTTCATGCCAATACTGCGCCAATGATTTTAACGAAAGAAATGCTGAACGCAAGCGACTGTAAATTGAAAGTCGTTGCAGATATTTCATGCGATGTGAATGGCCCAATTGCTTGTACCGTTCGTTCATCAACAATTGCAGAACCTTTATATGGTTATTTTCCTTTGGAAGATAGAGAAGTAGATTTTTTTCATCCAGCTGCAGTTGCAGTAATGGCTGTTGATAATTTGCCTTGCGAAATCCCGAAAGATGCGAGCGAAGGTTTTGGTGAACAATTCATGGAACACGTAATTCCGGCTTTCTTCAACGGTGATAAAGACGGAATCCTAAAACGCGCCAAAATCACTGAAAATGGAAAACTGACCGAAAGATTCAGTTATTTGCAGGATTACGTTGATGGGAAATAATTATTAATGGTTAATTATAAATTGTTAATTATAAATTTAAAAGAGCTTTCTAATAATTTAGAAAGCTCTTTTTGTATGGCGTTACAGATTAATTAATCATTAACAATTCATAATTAACAATTAAGTTTAAACCATATCCTCCGGCTTTACCCAAGCATCAAAATCTTCTGCAGAAACATAACCTAAACGAACAGCTTCGTCTTTAAGAGTTGTTCCGTTTTTATGAGCTGTTTGAGCGATTTCAGCTGCCTTATAATACCCGATTTTTGTATTTAAAGCTGTAACCAACATTAATGAATTATCGACTAATTCTTTGATGCGTTTATAATTTGGCTCAATTCCTTGTGCACAATGTTCGTCAAATGAAACGCAAGCATCGCCTAACAATCTAGCTGATTGTAAAAAGTTTGCAGCCATAACGGGTTTGAAAACATTCAGTTCATAATGTCCTTGTATGCCGCCAACAGCAATTGCCATATCATTTCCAATAACTTGAGCGCAAACCATTGTTAAAGCCTCACATTGCGTTGGATTTACTTTTCCTGGCATTATTGATGATCCTGGTTCGTTTTCAGGAATATGAATTTCGCCAATTCCGGAGCGCGGTCCAGAAGCCAGCATTCTCACATCATTCGCTATTTTATTTAATGAAACAGCTAATTGTTTTAATGCTCCGTGCGTTTCTACGATTGCGTCATGCGCAGCCAAAGCTTCAAATTTGTTTTCTGCTGTTACAAAAGGATGATTGGTGAATTTTGCTATATATTCGGCTACTTTTATGTCGTAGCCTTTTGGGGTATTTAATCCAGTTCCGACAGCGGTTCCTCCTAAAGCAATTTCAGATAAATGGGTTAAAGTGTTTTTTAAAGCTTTTAATCCGAAGGCTAATTGAGCTGCATAACCCGAGATTTCTTGTCCGAGTGTCAAAGGTGTTGCATCCATTAAGTGTGTACGGCCAATTTTAACGACGTCTTTAAATTCGGTTGCTTTTTTTACTAAAGTAGCGTGCAGTTTTTCAACTCCCGGAATAGTGGTTTCTACAACCATTTTGTAAGCCGCAATATGCATTCCAGTAGGGAAGGTGTCGTTTGATGATTGCGATTTGTTTACATCATCATTTGCTTTTATAAATTGCTCACCTTCACCAATTTCGAAACCTTTCAAAACTTGAGCACGGTTTGCAATTACTTCGTTGACGTTCATATTGCTTTGCGTTCCAGAACCCGTTTGCCAAATTACCAGCGGAAATTGATCGTCTAATTTTCCTTCTAGAATTTCGTCGCAAACTGTGGCAATAGCATCTCTTTTTTCAATTGGCAAAACGCCTAAGTCGTAATTGGCATAAGCTGCTGCTTTTTTTAGATAGGCAAAACCTTCAATGATTTCTTTTGGCATAGAGGCTGCGTTTCCTATTTTAAAATTGTTACGTGAACGTTCTGTTTGCGCACCCCAATATTTATCGGCTGGGACTTGAACTTCGCCCATGGTGTCTTTTTCTATTCTGTATTTCATTATATTATATATAAAATGTTATTTGTGAAATGTGAGTTGTTACGTTTTGATTATAATTTATACGATTAAAAGGAACGCGGATGACGCTGATTTGCTCTGTAAAGACGCTGATTTAAACGGATTTTATTTTTGATGTTTGAAATTTCTTTTGAAATTGAGTGCCCTAGCCCCGATAGTAGTGAAAATCCTTTTATGTTTTTTCTTTAAAAACAAAAAAGATTGTAACGGATAGCGGGAAACAGCTCCTTAAAAAACTCATATTCTTCTTATTTAGAAAGTTGAATATTATTCGGAAAAATATCCTTATTTAAAATGAGTATAAATATACATATAAATGTTATTTAACGAAAATTGATTTAGATTTTATTGCCAAGGACGAATTTATAACCTACATTTGTCGTAACATTCAAAAATTCCGGAAAACATGTTTGAATTTTCACAGTACTTAGGCTTTTTGCTTTTCTTAACCATACTAACTATAGGGTTTTGGTTAATGTTTTTCTTGGTTGGTTTCGTATCTTACTGGGTTACGGGTGCTAGCTGGGAAATGTTCAAAGAAAAGAGAGCTAAAAGAAGACAAGAAGAACAATCAATTTAATTATAAATTGATTTCATAAAAAAGGACCACTATTGTGAGTCCTTTTTTTTTTGTTCCCAAAAAAAGGAAATCCCAAATTCATCCCGAGGTTTCGGGACTAAATTCCAATTCCAAATTCCTGCTGAACGTATAAACCCGACAGGTTTAAAAAAACCTGTCGGATTTAATTATGAACGAAAATTATTCAGATTCAAAAAAAAATCCAAATTCCAGTTTTTAAACTTGGAATTTGGATTTTTATCCCGAGGCTTCGGGATTGGGATTTAACTATGTGTTATCCAGGGAATTCTCCTCCGCCGTCTCCTTCTCTTGGAGCTTGATTTTTGTCTCTTTCGCCTTTAGGTTTGTTGAAACGGTATGTAAACGATAAATTGAATTGACGTTTACGGAACTGCATTTCACTATAAGCTGTCTGGCTTTCAAGTGTTGTAGAATTTTGAAGATACGTATATGATCTCATGATTCTTGAATTGAAAATATCACTGATGTTGAATGCAATAGTTGCTTTGTCTTTTAAAACATCTTTGCTGAATGCTGTGTTCATTCCAAACATATCTAAGTTTTTCCCTTGAGCTGTTTTTTGTGAACCATTGTAGTTAGCACTTAATTGCCAGTCAATTTTGTATGGTAAAGTCAGTTTTGAATTGATTCTTGCAAACCAAGTGTTGGCTTGATTATCAAGGTTTTGTACTACTGTATTGCCGTTGAAATCAACATAAGTGTTTTCTCCAGTTGTTTTTACGTTGTAAAAGTTGAAGTTACTGTTGATTCTCCAGATTTTAAATGGTGTATAGTTTAATGTGAATTCAAAACCAAATTTTTGCTCTTTTCCAAGGTTGATCGGACGGTTTAAGATAACTGGAATACCGTTTACTACATTTCCATTTGGAGTACGAACGAAACTGAAAACATCTTTTGTGTCTTCAAAATAAGCAGAAGTATTGAACGTTAATTTGTCCCAACGTTTGATATATCCGATATCATATTTATCAGTTAATGACGGATCTAGATCAGGATTTCCTTGAAAAATATTGATATTACTTGAATAGTTTACCGCTGGATTCATGAAACGTCCTCTAGGTCTTGTCAAACGCTTGCTGTAACTAGCTGAAAAACTGCTTTGATCTGAAAGTTCATAACTAATAAATGCGCTTGGGAATAAGTTGTTGTATTTTTTAGTATTGAAGTCATTCGTCTCTAATAAGTTTACGTGAATATTTGTATCCTCCCAACGAAGTCCAAATAAGTAAGAGAATTTATTTACTTTGAAACCATATTGTGTGTAAAGTGCATTAATGTTTTCTTTGTATTCTAACGTATTTGACAGATTTGGATCTTTAGCGCCATTTTCATCAGTTACAAAATATTCGTTATTCAAATCACCAAAGCTTCCTTTATAACCAGCCTCAAACTGACTTCCTTTTCCTAATGGCAAAACGTAATCTGCTTGAAACAATACTTGTTTTTGAACCTGATTGTTTAATGTAGTGTTGTAATTTGGAGAAGCAGTAATGGTACTGTTGCTGTCGTCATCATTTTTTGAAATTGATAGATCGGCAGTAAGTTTGTGACCTTTATCGTTGAAGTTTTTGATCAAATTCGAAGTATATTCCACATTTTGACTTCCTGTATTACCATCATTTAAACGGAAAGAAGTTCCGGTGAAAGCGTGAGCAGCATCGTAATTGTAATAATTGATTAAATCTCTGGTATCACCTGAATTTTTTTGATAGTTAATAGCATTTGTCCAATACGTGTTTGGTGCTACAGTCCATTCGATTCCCGCTCTTCCATTAAAACCGTCAGATTCTCTTTTTGTATCACGATCTTCATCAAGGAAACCTTTAGGAGTTCCATCAGCGTTTAAATATTCAGTGTTAGTCAAACCAGCACCTTCATTTGTTCTGTGATTGTATCCTAAAGTTGTAAAGTAGTTTAATTTTTCAGTTTTATAGTTCAAATTACCGCTTAATCCGTAAGTTTCAGGAATGCCTGTTGAAGCGATAAAAGTTCCGTTGAAACCTTGATTTTTTCCTTTTTTAAGGATGATATTGATTAATCCAGATCCACCTTCAGCATCATAACGAGCAGATGGATTGGTGATAACTTCTACTTTGTCAATTGCATCAGCAGGAAGTTGGCGTAAAGCTTCGGCAATATTAATAGCGTTTGAAGGTCTTCCATCAATCAAAATTCTAATATTATCGCTTCCTCTCAAGCTTACATTACCTTCAGTATCAACAGAAACAGATGGGACATTGTCAAGAACGTCGCTTACAGTTCCTCCTTTTACCATCATATCTTGACCAACACTGTAAACTTTTTTATCTAGTTTTATTTCTACAGTCGATTTTTCTGCACGAACCACAACTTCATTCAATTGTGCTGCATCTTCTGATAAATTTACAACGCCTAAATTAGTATCACCAGAAATGTTTTTTCCTTTGATTTCAGTTGATTTAAACGAAATGAATTCTACTTTGATATCATAAGTTCCAGGTGCTACAGCTACTTCGAATTCACCTTTTGGGTTGGTGATTCCGCCAGCAACAACTTTTGTGTCGTTTGGTGCCATAAGCGAGATTGTAGCGTATTCAAGTGGTTGTTTGCTAACTTTTTCGAAAACTTTTCCAGTAACTTTTACCTTGTTTTTACCAGGAGGTGCCTGTTGTGCATAGTTGTAAAAACTTGCAAAAAAAAGAACAAGCAATACAGCAAATTTGATTTTTTTCATTGTTATTTTTGGTTTCATTTGCTCTTTAGACACCAAATATGGCTCCAGGTTTAAAGCGGAAATCACAAAAAAATGTTAATTTGACTAATTTGTAATTAGTCTAAAAAGTTGGCTACTAAATCTAGATCTCTCCCAATGATGGCTTTGCCGTCTTTAACGACAATTGGGCGTTCTATCAAAATTGGATTTTCTACCATTGCTTGGATGATTTCATCGTTGCTCAGATTTTTTCCTTTATAATTTTCAATCCAAATTTTTTCTTTAACACGTACTAATTGAATAGGTTCCAAGCTTAGTTTTTTTAGCAATTCTTTTAACTCATCAGAGTTTGGTGTCTCAGTCAAATATGGGATAATTTCAAACTCTTGTTTTGACTGATCGATAAAAGCCAAACAGCTTCTTGATTTTCCGCAACGAGGATTATGGTAAATTTGTATCATTTTGTTATATTTAAATATTGTAAGATAGTTAACGCAAAAAATAGGTATTTTCGCAGTGCCAAAAGTACTACTTACTTATTAAACTGAATTCTCATTTTAAAATTATATTACATGTTTTTAGAACAAGGAATTAAACCTTATAATAAATTTTATCTGTATCTGATCGGGTCAGTTATTATCATAGCCGCTTCGTTTGTTGGTCAAATTCCGCTTTCTGTGGCAGTTCTTTATTCTAGTTTTAAAAATAAAACAGAAATTCCAACACAAGAAGATGCAGTTTTGAAAGTATTTGAACCAAACTTGACTTTGTTTTTGGTTATGATTTCTTTTGTTTTTGCGTTTGCAGGGGTTTATTTTGTTGTAAAATACCTGCACAAGCAGACACTTTTGTCGGTCACAACGTCAAGAAAAAAAGTAGATTGGAATCGTATTTTGTTTTCATTTATTGTCTGGGCCATTTTTTCAAGTTTGAGTTTTTGGGTAGTTTATTTGAAGGATCCTGAAAATTTTATATGGAATTTTAAATTGGTTCCTTTTTTGATTTTGATTGTAATTGCAACATTGCTTATTCCAATACAAACCAGTACAGAGGAATATGTTTTCAGAGGTTATTTGATGCAAGGTTTTGCCAATTTGGCCAAAAATAGATGGTTTCCTTTAATGATGACTTCTCTAATTTTTGGATCGATGCATATTTTTAATCCTGAGGTAGCAAAAATGGGTTACATTATTATGTTTTATTACATCGGGACGGGTTTGTTTTTAGGTATTATTACGCTGATGGATGAAGGAATAGAATTGGCTCTTGGTTTTCATGCTGCAAATAATTTGACTGGAGCTTTGCTAGTAACATCAGATTGGACGGTTTTTCAGACGCATTCCATTTTCAAAGATATGTCTGAACCTTCGGCAGGACTTGATGTGATACTGCCTGTGGTAATTGTTTATCCGATACTGTTGCTTATTTTCAGCAAAAAATATAAATGGACAAATTGGAAAGAAAAATTGACTGGTAACATAAATATTTAAGAATCTTTTAATTTTATAATCATGACACAGTTAACACATAAGAATGTACATAATTATTTTAAAATCAACGGATATCATTTAAATGCAAAAGATTTATGCCGTGTTGGATACAGCTTTATAAAAGAAGGTGATATTTATGAGCGAGCAATAGGTGAATTTCTTTTAGACTGGTTTGATAATAAAGATTATATCGAAATGACTACTTCGGGAACTACTGGACTTCCTAAATTAGTCAGATTAGAAAAGCAGGCAATGATTCAATCGGCTTTGGCAACGGGTGATTTTTTTGGTTTGGAGCCAGGTGATCGAGCTTTGCTGTGTTTGCCAACGCAATTTATTGCTGGAAAAATGATGCTTGTGAGAAGTCTGATTTTAGGTCTTGATATCGATGTGAAAGCACCAAGCACAGAGCCTTTGGCTTTTAATTCAGAAAAATATGATTTTGTCGCAATGGTTCCGCTGCAGGTTCAAAATTCTATTGATAAACTGAAAAATGTTAAAAAGCTAATTATTGGTGGTGCCAAAATCGATTCGGCTCTTGAAGCAGAATTGTTAAAACTAAATGGCGAAATATATGAGACGTATGGAATGACGGAAACCATTACGCACATTGCGGCCAAAAAGGTTGGAGAAAGTGCTTTTTCAATTTTGCCAAATGTAAAAATTGAAAAAGATGATCGCGGTTGTCTTGTGATTTATGTTTCATCTATTTCTGATGAGCCAATTGTTACTAATGATTTGGTTGAATTGATAAATGACCAAAAATTTGTTTTCTTAGGAAGAATCGATAATGTGATCAATAGTGGAGGAGTGAAGCTGATTCCTGAACAGATTGAAGCGAAATTAATTGGGAAAATTCCAAATCGATTTTTTGTAACTGGAGTTCCCGATTCTATTTTGGGAGAAAAGCTGATTTTGGTAATCGAAGGTGAAAAACAAGAATTTACTCCAGATTTTTTTGATGTTTTAGGAAAATTCGAGAAGCCAAAAGAAATTGTTTTTGTTCCGAAATTTAAAGAAAATGAAAACGGAAAATTGCTGAGAAAACCATCTTTACAATCGTAAAAATTCCAATATAAAAAATCCCAAATTTCAATAACTACGATTGAAATTTGGGATTTTTTTGCGTTTAATTGTGTAGTCCCTACGGGACAAATATGTCTTGCCGATTATTTTTCTTTCAATATTAAATCTCTACGAGATACTCCGTTAGGAGTAAAATATTGGTAGAAAAACATATATAAACAATATAAAATATCCCGTAGGGATTATACAAACAGTTTAAATGACAAATCCCAAATTCCATTTCAAAATTGGAATTTGGGATTTGTCAGTATTAGGATTTAATTCTTTTATTTTTTACGTTCTAAAAGTGCCATATAGAATCCATCAAAACCAGATTCTGAAGCCAACATTTTTCTGTCTTCAATAAATTTGAATTGTTGTCCGATTTCAGTTTTCAGGAATTTCTCAACCTGCTCTTGATTTTCAGAAGGCAAAACAGAACAAGTTGCATAAACTAATTTTCCGCCCGGTTTTACAATTTTAGAATAACTTTCTAAAACTTCGCTCTGCACTTTACGAATATTATCGATAAATTCAGGTTGCAATTTCCATTTTGAATCAGGGTTTCTTTTCAAAACACCTAATCCGCTACAAGGAGCATCGATCAAAACACGATCTGCTTTTTCATGCAATTTTTTGATCACTTTCGTGCTGTCGATAATTCGGTATTCAATATTAAAAGCGCCATTTCTTTTAGCTCTCAATTTTAATTGCTTCAATTTGCTTTCATACAAATCCATTGCAATCAATTGGCCTTTATTGTTCATTAACGAAGCCATGTGCAATGTTTTTCCACCTGCTCCAGCGCATGTGTCAACCACACGCATTCCTGGCTGCACATCTAAGAAACCGGCAACTAGTTGCGAGTTGGCATCTTGAACTTCAAATAAGCCTTCCTTAAAAGCATCTGTCAAGAATACATTTGCTCTTTCTTTTAAAACTAAAGCTTCTGGCTGATCTTTTAAATACTCGGTTTCGATATTTAAATCCATCAGTGTGTTTCTTAAACTTTCTTTAGTTCCTTTAAGAGTATTGGTTCTTAAAATAACTTTAGCCGGTTGGTTTTGAGCTGCAATTTCTTTTGCCCAAACTTTTTCGCCTAATTCTTTCACGCCCAATTCATCCATCCAATCCGGAATAGATTCTTTTAAAGCTCTGACTTTTGAAAGTTCATCAAAACGGCCTTTTATTTTTCTTTCAGGAGTTCCTTCTAATTGTCTCCAATCTGGAATTGGATAGCCTCTTAAAACTGCCCAAACTGCAAACATTCTCCATAAGTTCTCTCTGTCGTAAGGTTCTTTTACTTCGGCAATTTCTGCATACAGACGTTTCCAGCGAACAATTTCGTATATGGTTTCAGCAACAAACTTCCTGTCAGAACTTCCCCAACGTTTGTCTTTTTTTAATGCTCTAGCTACCACTTTATCTGCATATTCCCCTTCGTTGAAAATAGCATTTAAAGAATCGATGGTAGTATAAACTAAATTTCTGTGTAATCTCATTTCTATAATTTGAATTGCAAAGGTACTATTAATTGATTGAAAGTTAAATTTTTAATTCAGATTGTGCATTTGACTTTCATTTGAAAAGAAAAAAACACTCTGATAAAGTTTTAAAAGAGTGTTTTTTTTTTTTTTTTTTTGAAATATTTTATAAACAGTTAGTTTTTTATAATTCGGGTCAAACCAATGTTTTCTGGAGCATGAAGCACCATCGGGAATTTCTCAATTTTAACCGAACTGCTGTCTAATCCAAATGCTCTTTCTTCAGACAAACTCAGTTTTTTGATGAAGAAATAAGAGTTCATGATAATATTTTCGTGCCATCTTAAATCATTGTCGTTTGATAGGAATTTCTCAGACAATACAAATTTGAAGTCTCCAATAATATTGTTTTTATTAAGAGATTCATAACGGCTGGTAATATCCACTTCGCCACGTTTTACCATGTCGCGAATAACTTCCCTAAACATTAAATTGATTTTTGTTGGCTCTCTAAATCCTAAATTAAAGTCAATTCTGTAAATGTCGTCTTTAGCGATTTCAGTTACTTTGTATTCTGTTTTATAAGGTTCAGAAAGTACATTTACGTGTACGAACCAATAAATGTCAGCTCTTTTTGGACGTTTTTGCAAAATCGAATAAATTACTTTTTCCTCCAACTCATCTGTACGATTAGCATTTGTCATGTAAACCAAATGCGTTGCGTATTTTGGAATAGATAAATCTCTGCTCAGTTCAACTAATACTTTTTTGTAGTCGTCGATTTTGATCACTTTAGTATAGTTTTTATTGATTTTCTTAGCCAAATACCAAATCGTCATAATTGAAATCAAAAGCATCGCAATGATTAAAGTAACATAACCGCCTTCTGCAAATTTGGTGATATTGGCAAATAAGAAGCTGAATTCAATCAATAGATAAATCGTGATCAATGGAACCATAAAATACAGTTTTACACGTTTCATGATTAAGTAATAATTCAGCAAAATTGTAGTCATGATCATGCATAGAATAATGGCAAGACCATAGGCGTGCTCCATATTTCCTGATTTTTCAAAGTGTAATACAATTCCAATACAACCAAAAAGCAATAACCAGTTGATTGACGGAATGTACAATTGTCCTTTAACTTCAGTTGGATATTTTATTTTTACTTTTGGCCAGAAATTCAAACGCATTGCTTCATTGATCAAGGTAAACGAACCACTGATAAGCGCTTGAGATGCAATTACCGCCGCTAAAGTTGCTACCACAATTCCGAATGGAAGAAACCAATGAGGCATGATCAAGTAAAATGGGTTTCCATTTTCACCACCTAATTGTTGCAACGTGCTTCCTTCATGATGAATTAAATATGCCGCTTGACCAAAATAGTTTAATACTAATGTTGCTTTAACAAAAATCCAGCTTATTCTGATGTTTTTTCTTCCGCAGTGTCCCATATCTGAGTACAAAGCCTCAGCTCCTGTTGTACAAAGGAATACGAAACCTAGAACAAAAAAACCGTCAGGATGAATTGATAATAAATGATAAGCGTAATAAGGATTTATCGCTTTGATTACTTCTGGATGATAAAAAATTTGAATTGCTCCCAAAGTTCCAAGCATTGCAAACCAGATCAACATCATTGGTGCGAAAAATTTACCAACCAATTTTGTTCCAAATTGCTGAATGGTAAACAAAATAACTAAGATCGTTATTACAATATAGATAATGGTTTGGGTTTCCATTGTAGGGTAGAAGGCCCTGATTCCTTCAACGGCTGATGAAATTGAAATGGGCGGTGTAATGATTCCGTCGGCAAGCAAGGCACTACCTCCAATAATGGCGGGCACAATGAGCCATTGGATTTTTGTTTTTTTAACTAAAGCATAAAGTGCAAAAATTCCACCTTCACCATGATTGTCAGCACTTAAAGTTATAAGTACATACTTTATTGTAGTTTGCAGCGTTAAAGTCCAAAAGACACAGGAAATACCTCCTAAAACAATATCCGAATTAATAGCATATTCACCAAGAATGGCTTTCATTACATACAACGGAGAAGTACCAATATCTCCATAAATGATTCCTAATGTGATCAATAGACCACCAATAGACAACTTACTGTGTAAGTTTTTATGCGCTGCGCTCATGTTATTTTTATAAAAGACGGTTGCAAATTTACTGTTTTAAAACAAATTAGCAGCAATTATAAATAAAAAGATAAAAAAAAGCACAATCGGTAAATTGTGCTCTGTTTTTTTATTTAGAAATGTGATTTTGATATTAGCCTCTTCTGCCACCACCTCCGCGTGATCCACTTTCTCTTTGTGGCTGTCCGCCTCTTGATTCTTGGCTCATTCTTGGTGCTTCAGCGCGTTGTGTGTTTTGCGGTCTTGAACTGTAAGATCTGTTCTCAGAGTTTCCTCTGTTTTCAGAATAATTTCTTGAAGGCTCGCTTCTTTGTACAGAAACAGGTCTGTCGCTGTTTGAATTATTCATAGGGCTTCTTCTGTTTTCAGAATAACTTCTAGGTGCATCATTGTTTTGTGAAGCGGTTCTATCAGTATAGTTTCTGTTGTCTGAATTATTTCTGCTGTAATCTGATCTTGACGGAGTCGCAACAGGAGCAGTATTTTCTCTATTACTCATTGTAGGACGACTTGAGTTGTTGTAATTTCTGTCTGTATTTCTATCAGAACCATAACCATAACTTCTGTTAGATACTCTATTTTCTCCATATTGAGGTCTTCCGGCACTAGATCTTACTGGATTGTTGCTGTTTTGAGATGCAGTGTAAGGTCTGCTAGTCACTCTTCTTTGATCCAATTCATATCTGTTGTTCACATTACTGTGTCTTTCAGCAAAACTATAATTAGGTCTCATTCTTTCGTAGCCATAAGTACGTCTTGATGCATAAATTGTAGGCGCAACATAGCTTCTTCTGTAATTTACATAGTTGTAGCTGTAGTTTGCGTTAATGCAAATGTTTACGTTGTTTCTATATCTGTAAACAGGATAAGGTCTCCATGCTGTATAATATGTTGGATAGTAACCCCAATACCATGTTGAGCAATAAGGTCTGTAGTTTGTAACCCAAAATGAACTATAGATTACTGGAACAACATTGTAAACAGGCTCATAAATGTAGTTTGCGCCATACAAATAACTGTTTCCAACTACCTGAACGCTAACTTTGTTGTAATTGTCTCTTTCTACGTCAATTGTTGCAACGTCTTGATAAACATCGCGGTCTAAAACAGCTTGAATAATTACAACGTGAGTTCTGTTTTCTACAGATTCGATTACACGTAAATAATCAACCTGATCGTCGCCATTTAAGTCAAGATTTGATATTTGATATTTTGGGTCATTTAATCTTCTTTCAAAATCTTGAAGATTTGCTGATTCCCCAAACATCGAAGCAACTGCTCTTAAATCTAAGTTGTCGCTGATGTCTGAATTTTTTGCATAAACAGTCGCTTGGTTTTGTGCAGAACAAGAACTAAGTCCGATCGTTAAAAATGCTAGTATAAGTAGGTGCGCTTTCATGGCAAATAATATTAAAAAATTAGTTGTTAGCAAATATCCAATTACTGTGCCAAAAAAATAATTCCTTACTTTGTTTTTCTTAAGTGGTTGTTTGTTAGTGTGTTGTGCTTTGTGGTTTTGTTTTTGATTTTGCTTTTGTTAAATAGGCTGTTAAAAAGATTGTGATCAAAAAAAACAAAAGCTATTTTATATGTTATAAATAATTGTATTTTAGCAACAACTAAATCTTAACCTACATGAGAAAATTAATATTATTTTTTAGCTTATTTGTTTTATTGGTATCCTTTAAAGCATTGAAAAATAATGATAAAGCACCAGTTGCAGGAGGCTTTGTTTCAATGCAGACCGAAGTTTTATTTCAGGATAAAATTAGTATTCGAGCCATTACAATTGATAATAATAAAATATGGTACGGTGCCGATAATTCGCGTTTTGGCTGTTTTGATTTAGATAAAAGAGAAAAATTTGAAGATCATATTTATCGCGATACACTTAATTTAGAATTTAGAAGCATTGCACAAAATTCAAAAAGTGTTTTTTTATTAAGTGTTGCCAATCCTGCGTTATTGTATCAAATTGACAAAAAGACTAGAAAAGTAAAATTAGTTTACAAAGAAGTTAACTCAAAAGTATTTTACGACAGTATGCAATTCTGGAATGAAAAAGAAGGAATCGCGATTGGAGATCCGACAGAAGATACTTTTTCAATGATTGTTACTCGTGATGGAGGTGAAACTTGGACAAAACTGCTTTCTGACAAGTTGCCAACTAATACACAAGGCGAAGCTGCTTTTGCGGCAAGCAATACAAATATCATAATTAAAGGAAACGATACATGGCTGGTTTCTGGCGGAAAAAAATCGCGTGTTTTTTATTCTCCAGATAAAGCAAAAACTTGGAAAGTGGTAGATACTCCAATTATTCAAGGTAAAGAGATGACTGGAATTTTTACTGCCGATTTCTATGATGCAAAACACGGATTTGCGGCAGGAGGTGACTATGAGTTTCCTGAAAAAAACTCAGACAATAAGATTTGTACTAAAGACGGCGGAAAAACTTGGGAATTGATTGGTCAGAATCAAGGTTTTGGATATGCTTCATGTGTGCAGTATGTTCCAGGAAGTAATGCAAGAGAACTTGTTTGTGTAGGCGCTTCTGGCATTCAATATTCACAGGATGGTGGTGCGACTTGGAAACAACTTTCAGATGATTCTAAGCTTTTTACCATTCGATTTGTCAATAAGAATACAGCAATTGCAGCTGGTTACAATAAGTTAATCCGAATTACTTTTATATAAGAATCAAAACTCTTTAAAAATAACAAGCCCCCTAAGTAATAAAGTAAGCATTATTATTTAGGGGGCTTGTCGCTGTTGTATTGTATTTAATCTTTTGCGGCTTTATCTCGATATTGTTTTAATAATTTTCGATTAAAATCGTCTTCAGATTTTTTGAGCTTCAATATTTTTTTTGCTGAAAGTATCTTTTTTAAGTTTGAATTGTATTTCTCGCGCAAAAGATATAATTCTTTGTCAGTGCTTTCCATTTGCGCAAGCACGATTGCTGCTTCTTTTTCTGAAATTGAATTGATATTGTCATCATTCAAGCGTTCCATGTACGCTTTCATTTTTTGATGTCTCAATTCAAATTGCTTGTCATCGTAAGCGTTGTAAATGGGCCAGAATTTTTCAGCTTCTGAAGGAGTCAGTTCTAACTCGGTTGTTAAAAAAGAAACTTTATAAGCTTTAATCTTTTCGCGTTTTTCATCCATTTTTCCTCCTTGGGCGTAAAATGAAAAGCTTATCATGAACAAAATTATCGGTAGTATATTTTTGATCTTCATCTTTTAAGTTTTGTTTTTATTCAGAAATTAAGTGTTCGATGTTAGGATTTGATGCTAGAATATCTTCAAGAGTTTCATCTTCAATAGCAACATTTTTATTTAGTTTTTGAATGTCTTTCGTATCTAGATTCTGAATCAGATCATATTGATTCAAATTCGATTGATAGGATAAATAGGTTTCTAAAGTAGCTTCGTCAAGTTCTTTAGAAGTGTCATTATAATTATTGATAATAGGAATCATTAGTGCGAAAACAATTACCGCGGCCGCTGCAATTGAAATCACGTTTTTACGTTTGTAAAACGGTATTACTTTTACTTCAACTTCTTTTTCGTTAATCTGCTGTAAAACTTTTGCCGATAAATCATCAAAATAGTGTTCTGGAGTTTTAAATCCAGATTTGATTTTCGGTTCGTTTTCTAATTTAAATGCTTTCATAATGTCTATAAGATAGTTTTTTTTACAAAAGGTTTAATTTGATGTAACATATAATTCAATTTTTTTTACCGCATGATGATAAGATGCTTTCAAAGCGCCCACCGAAGTTCCTAAAATTTCAGCAATTTCTTCATACTTTAATTCTTCAAAATATTTCATTTTAAAAACCAATTGTTGTTTTTCGGGTAAAGTGACAATGGCTTTTTGGAGCTTGATTTGAATTTCATCTCCATCGAAATAAACATCCGATTTTAGATTTTCGATAGTTTTTGTTTGTAAAGCTTCAGATGTCAGGCCACTTAATTTTGCTTTTTGATTTAAAAATGTCAAAGCTTCATTAGTTGCAATGCGATACATCCATGAAAAAAGCTTGCTTTCGCCTTTAAAATTTTTTAGATGTTGAAAAACTTTTACAAAAGTATTCTGTAAAACATCATCTGTATCATCATGATCCAAAACAATGTTTCGGATATGAGAATACAGTGGTTTTTGATAATCAGACAAGAGTTTTTGAAACGCTACGTTTTGCGTTTTCGGATTTAATAATTGTTGTATAAATTCCTTCTCGTCTGTCAAACTTCTTCATTTATCCTATTAGAATGAATTTTAAGCTAAAGGTTTAATGTCCTTTGTTTTAGAACTCATCTTCTTCTGGTGTCGTTGTAGGTGTAGTAGGTTTTGGCGCTGCAGGTTTTGGTTTTGCTGGTTTTTTCACAACAGGCGCTGTTGTTGCTGGGCTTGCAACTGCAGGATCTGTAGTTGTCGTATTTGCTGCCGATGGATCTGTTTGAGTATTATATGGGTCAGAAACTGGAGCTGTCACAGGAACAACTTTTGGTTTTGTTGGGAAATAAATTTCAGTAAGTAATTTAGATGGGCTTTTGGTGTCTAATTTGCTTACAGTCAATACTTCCAAATGTGACCAGCTTAAATCTGGTACGATTTTTTGATTGTTGATGTATGCCGTGCTTTTGCCGATAGCTTCAGCTGTATGCGAATAATCACCAGTCAAAGTTGTTTTTACAGCTTCAAATCCGTTTAATTTGCCGGATAAAATATCGCTTCCAGAACTGATTGAAATTTCTTTATTTATTGGCAAACAAATCGAAATTTTTGCCAATCCAGTTGTAGTGTCATAAGTATGATAAATAATAAAAGGTTTTCCAGTAGCTTGTAAAGCATTAGTTTCGCTAAAGCGAATAAGCTTCGGAATTACAATTCTTGCATTTTTGGTTACTTTGGCAATTTCACTTGTAAAAGTTTGTTTGATATATGGTGTTTCTGTTTTTTGAACCACACCGTCAACTTTTATATTGTATGTTTTAGTTTCGTAATCAAGATTTTTGTCAATATTTGCTAAACTCTTTTCGTAAATGGTTCCAATAACTTTATCTGAACCTCCATTTAATGCGGTGTATATTTTAAACAAAAAGCTCATTGTTCCTTTTGCTTTCCAAGTAACTTTTGTTTTTCCTGCCAAAGTATCTTTGAAAGTCCAATTCACATCAGCTTCTGTGCCGTCATATTTCATTTTTTGTTGAATGCTTTCGCCGTCTTTTGTTTTTAGGGTAATTGCATTTCCAGCACCTTCTGATCCTGTCCAGTAAAATGAAGCTCCATTTCCGGCCGTTTTGTTTGGGAAAGTGAAATTTAATGAAGGATCTTCAACCGCCCAAGATTCAAAATCTTCATAATTTCTAAAATCATTGATGTAGTTATAAACTGTGGCTTTTGGTGAATTGATCACTTTGCTTCTTTCTACAGAAAAAATACCTTTTTGAGTAGCAACAAAAACAGTAAGAGCAACTAAGCTTAATAATGATAAAAGAAATAAATATTTTAGAATCTTCATTTGGGTAGATTGTTTGGTGTCGTAAAGTTATAAATTTTTATTACTAGTCACACTAAAAATAGCATTGCGATAAAAGTACACTTTATAAATTATTTTGATCAAAAAAATATTCAAATTAAACGTTTTTGAAAGCGTTTAATTATAATTTTTGAAATTTATTTTAAGAAAGCAAAAAACTGGATTCGATACTTATCTTTTGAAAAAGATTTTGATCACAAATAAAAGAGCAATGAAAAGTAAAAATACAAGCAAAACTTTGTAATTTCCTTTGTAGAATATTTTATGAAGCGCCAGATCTTTTCGATATGCAAATATCATAACGATTACAAAAGCAATAAAAAAGCAGACTCCGAATATTATTTGTCCTTGACTAAACATAGTTAAAATTATTTTTGGCAAATTTAGAGAATTGTATACGAATTGTTGCTAATTTGCCAATTCATTTAATCAATTAAAAACATGAAGAAACAACTGGATGCAGTAACTGAATTTCACACTGCTTTTAAAATAGGTCACAGTCAGTCACCAATTGCTGATTTGGGAGCAACAAAAAAGTTGCTTCGTTATAATTTGATGAAAGAAGAAAACGAAGAATATCTTGAAGCAGTTCAAAATAATGATATTGTCGAAATTGCCGATGCACTTGGTGATATGATGTACATTTTGTGTGGGACTATTATCGAGCACGGACTTCAGGATAAAATTGAAGCGGTTTTTGATGAGATTCAGCGCAGTAATATGAGTAAACTTGGCGAAGACGGTCAGCCTATCTATCGTGAGGACGGAAAAGTAATGAAAGGCCCGAATTACTTCAAGCCAGATTTTTCGAAGTTATTATAAAATAAAATCTTTAGCTCAAATATTTAAACACATAGAATCATAGTTTTTGATGCGCTTAAAAAGAGGGCGTTTCACTTGTGTTAATGCACATAGCTATATGTTAGCGGCAAGTTTACTCAGGTATTATGAATAAAGTAACTAAATTATTAATTAGAATTTTAACAGTAGTTTTTATACTTGGCTTTATGGTTTGTCAAGGTTTGCGTTTAATGGATATTGAAGATCGTTATGGAGATTTGCAAGATGTTTATTACGATTCTGAATCTGGAGATATTTTAATTAACAACTTGAATAAAAAAACTGGAAAAATTTTATTGGAAAACAATCGTGTATTTGTAGTTGATAACGACAAAAAGTTTGAACTTGAAGAGTGGCTTGGTCCAAATTCACATTGGAAATGTAATCTTAACGTTTATGGAAAAGATTCGAAAAGCAATACAAAAGTCCATATAGAATATGAATATTAAAAACCTGCCACTAACAGCCATTTGGCACGATTGGGGTTTTATGCTGAATTTAAAGATAGTTTTGTACTTGGGAAATTTGTGCATATTGGAAAAATCTCGCATCTTTATCTCCCAACCTCGCCAAGCGTCAGAACGTTAGAAACTTGTTTCTTTTTTAATATTCTTGAGGTATATTGTATCTATGTTTCTATGTGTTTAAATTTAGGCAACTGCTATAAAAATTAAAAACCCGATAAATTTTAAATCTATCGGGTTTCTTTTTATTGCGGTTTTGGATTATTGTACTTTAACTGTCCATCCATAAGTGTCTTCAGAAAGTTTGTTTTGAAGACTCGTTAATTTTTCTTTCAAGAAAGAAGCATATGAATTCTCAATAGGAGCCATTTCATAATATTCATCTTTATAAGAGAATCCTTTGATAACGCTGATTACTGCAGCTGTTCCAGCTCCAAAAATTTCTTTTAAAGATCCGTTTTTAGCAGCTTCAACTAATTCAGAAACAATAACAGGACGAACTTCTACATTAAGACCTTCTTTTTCAGCCATTGCGATCAAACTTTTTCTAGTTACACCATCTAAAATTCTTTCGCTTGTTGGAGCTGTCAATAGTGTATCGTTAATTCTGAAGAAAACGTTCATTGTTCCCGCTTCTTCTAATTTTGTGTGGGTTGCATCATCAGTCCAAATAACTTGTTGGAAACCATCTTTGTTTGCCAAGTTAGTTGGGTAGAATTGAGCGGCATAGTTTCCGGCAGCTTTTGCAGCTCCGATACCACCATTTGCAGCTCTACTGTAATGTTCAGCAATGATCACTTTTACTTCACCTCCGTAATATGCTTTTGCAGGAGAAAGTAAAATCATGAATTTATATTCGTCAGAAGGATTTGCGATAACTCCAGGCCCTGTAGCAATCATAAAAGGACGGATGTACATACTTGCTCCGTTTCCTCTCTGAATCCATTCTTGGTCGATTTTCAATAATTCATTTAAACCTTCCATGAAAATATCTTCTGGAACTTCTGGCATTGCCATACGAACTGCAGAATTGTTGAAACGTTTGTAGTTTTCATCAGGTCTGAACAACCAAACATCATTATTTTCATCTTTGTAAGCTTTCATTCCTTCAAAAATAGCTTGACCATAATGAAAGACTTTTGATGAAGGATCCATTAAAATTGGCGCATAAGGCTTAATGACCGGAGTCTGCCATTGTCCATTTTTGTAATCACATTCAAATAAATGGTCTGTAAATACAGCACCAAAGCTTAAGTTTTCAAAGTCTACAGAGCTTATCTTAGAAGAAGTAGCTTTTCTGATTTCAATTTTGCTTGTTTGAGTTGTACTCATAATTATGTAAAGTTTTATCGAATTGAATTCTTAACAGATGAATTTATAACGTAGTGATCTGCTGAAGAATAGTTTTTTGTTGAATGCAAAATTACGGAAAAATATGTAATTTCCTTGGTAAAACCGCATTAATTCCTGTGTTTGACTGAGATTTATTTATCTTATAATAAACCTAAAATTTTAAGTAAGTTTTATAAAGAATTTATGAAAAAACTGCGGTTTTTTAAGGCTTTACGCATTAGATTTGATTAAATTTGAGGATTAAAACAGACTGAAAATCAGTAAAAGACCATTATAAAATTCGAAAATCGTGAAAAGAGAAATAATTAAAACGCTAGATGGCTCAACGACAATTCATTTGGAAGAATGGAACGAAAGTTATCATTCAAAACATGGTGCAATACAGGAGGCCAAACATGTTTTTATTAAAAATGGACTTTCCTTATTTGAAAATAATCCAGTAACGATTTTAGAAATTGGTTTTGGAACTGGTTTGAATGCTTTTATTACTTTTTTGGAATCAGAAAGAAAACGACAGACTATTGATTATGTTGGAGTAGAGGCGTATCCGGTAAATGCTGAGGAGGTTTTAGCGATGAATTATGTTGCCGAATTAGAAGCATTGGAATTTGACAACATTTTTGAGAAAATGCATAAAAGTGAATGGAACGAGAAAAGCGAACTTAGCCGCACGTTCTCGTTAACCAAAAGGAAACAATTTTTTGATGAAATCGACGATTTTGAAACTTTTGATTTGATTTACTTTGATGCCTTCGGATATCGGGTGCAGCCTGAGTTATGGAGCGAGGAAATTTTTCAAAAAATGTACAATAGTTTAAAGCCAAAAGGCGTTTTAGTTACGTACGCAGCCCGCGGAGTTGTTAAAAGAAATATGATTTCGGTTGGGTTTACTGTCGAAAAATTGGCTGGTCCTCCAGGAAAACGAGAAATGTTTCGCGCTTTTAAAAACGTTTAAGCTAGTTGTTTAGAATTGTTCTAGATTGAAGTATATGTTTTAAGAAAACGTATTCGTTGCTAAAGTTTTTAAAAAAAATAGTTAAAAAGAGTCGTTATAAAGGTTATTTGTTTAAATTTGGTGCGAGTTTAAAAAATTAGATAACCCCAAAAATCTTATTTTATTATGTCAAAAATGATGTTTGATTACACGAAATCAATACTTGAGAGAGTAAGTTTCGATCCGGTACTTTTCTGCAAAGAGCTAGAAAAAGCTATCAAAACACTGTTACCTTACGAAATGGAACAATTACAAGAATGGTTGTTAAGTTTTGTAATCGAGAAACCAGAATTAAAACAAAGTCTACTACTGATAAAAGTATAAAAGAAAAGGAGCCAAATTGGCTCCTTTTTTATTACGCTTTCTTTTGCAGTGGACTGATGATTTGAACATTCTGAAAAACAATTGCGCCTTTTACAACGCCGGCAATTGTAGATCGGAGAGCATCAATGATTTGCATTTTTAATTCGCTTTTAGGGTAAATCAAACTTACTTCTCGAGCAGGTTTTGGTTCCTTAAAGTTTCGAAGTTTCAGTTTATCGGATTCTTTCAAATCCAAGGTGTGCAAATACGGAAGTAATGTTGTACCAAGGCCTTCGTCTGCCAATTTTATTAAGGTTTCAAAGCTTCCGCTCTGAATCTGAAAATTGGTTTGATCGATATCAGAAACGCTTTTGCAAAGATTTAAGATTCCGTCTCTAAAGCAATGCCCGTCTTGTAAAAGTAAAATTTCATTTAAATTTAAGTCTGCCACTTCAATTTCTTGTTTTTCAAAACTTGCATGATGTTCAGGAATATAAGCTACAAATGGCTCGAAGTATAAAACAATTTCTTTTATTTTTTCATCTTCAAGTGGTGTTGCCGCAATTGCCGCATCAAGATGTCCGTTTTTTAATTTCACTATAATTTCTTCTGTATTAAGCTCTTCGATTAAAAGTTTAACCTTCGGATATTTTTTGATGAAATTATTTAAAAACATTGGCAAGAGAGTAGGCATGATCGTTGGGATAATTCCTAAACGGAATTCACCACCAATAAAACCTTTTTGTTGCTCTACAATATCTTTGATTCGGTCAGCTTCGTTGACAATATTTTTAGCTTGGCTTACTATTTTTTGTCCAATATCTGTCAGCTGAATTGGTTTTTTGCTTCGATCAAAAATCAAAATATTCAGTTCCTCTTCAATTTTTTGAATCTGCATGCTCAAAGTTGGCTGTGTAACAAAACATTTTTCGGCAGCAAGAGTAAAATTTTTATGCTCGGCAACAGCTAATACATATTGCAATTGAGTTATAGTCATATTGATAGTAATTTTTGATGCAAAAATAAGAAAATATAATTTTTATTTATATAATTTTTTCTGAACTTACTTTAAATTTGTAGTAAATTAGTGTAAAAAATAGATTATGAAAACAAATATTTTAGGATTACCAGTAAAAGAATCAGAATTGCTAGTACAAGAATTGAATATTTTATTGTCCAATTTTCAAGTATATTATCAAAATTTAAGAGGAATTCATTGGAACATTCGCGGAAAGCGTTTTTTTGATCTTCATGTGAAATTTGAAGAATTGTATACAGATTCACAACTTAAAATTGATATGATAGCGGAGAGAGTTTTGACCATTGGCGGTACTCCATTGCATACATTTGAAGATTATATCAAGCATAATAAATTGACGGTTGGGAAAAACATTTCAAATGATGAAAAAGCCGTTCAATTGATTGTTCATTCACTATCAGATTTGTTGAAAATTGAAAGAGAAATCTTGAATAAATCAGGAGAGATTAATGATGAAGGGACAAATTCGATGATGAGCGACTTTATTGCGGAGCAAGAAAAAACAATTTGGATGATGAATGCATGGCTTGAAGAAACGATTTAAGTGTTTGTAAAATAATAGTTTAAAAGCAGAACGGCATATAAATTGCGTTCTGCTTTTTTGTTTATGTTAAATTTCTATAAAAAAAACTTTGATTTTATTTCTTTAACGCTATTTTTGCCTCAATGAAATTAGTTGCTCGCATATTATTATTCATATTTATTGCTTTCTTGGCAACACCAACTGTGGTGACGTTATTGAAGAAAAGCAATGATACGTCTATGTTTTTCAGTTTTTCTGAAGAGGAGCACTCGCATAAAGAACTTAAGGCAGCTGTGTACCCGGCAATACTTCAGCATGAGGTAATAGTGCCTGTTTATATTGAAAAAAAGACCATAGCGTCTGAAAACATTGTAAAATTAGAGAATATCTCTCCGAGCATTTTCGCTCCACCACCCAACTTGGCATAATACTTCCGATTATCTTGAACTGAACTGCATTTGCATAAATGCGGTCAATCTTTAATGAATAATTTTTTAGTATTGTGTTATGACAAAAAAAATCAATCTTTTTGCTAACCTAAAATCTGATTTTGCCTCAGGTTTGGTGGTTTTCTTGGTGGCTCTTCCGTTGTGTTTAGGTATAGCAATGGCTTCTGGAGCGCCGTTATTTTCTGGAATTATTGCTGGTGTTGTTGGTGGTTTAGTAGTAGGTTACTTAAGCCAATCACATATTAGCGTTTCAGGTCCTGCTGCTGGATTAACAGCAATTATTTTAACCGCTATTACTGATTTTGGTGCTTTTGATGTGTTTTTATTGTCTGTTTTTATCGCAGGAATAATTCAATTAGCATTAGGATTTTTGAAGGCCGGAAGTATATCAAATTATTTTCCAACTAATGTAATCGAAGGAATGCTAGCGGGTATTGGTATTATTATCATTTTAAAGCAATTACCTCATGCTTTTGGTTATGATGCTGATTTTGAGGGTGATCAGGCTTTTGTTCAAAATGATGGAAGCAATTCGTTCTCGTTTTTGTTTGATGTTATCAATCACATTCAATTGGGTGCTGTAGTAATTTCGGCGGTTTCTTTGGTAATACTTCTTGCTTGGGATAAAGTACCATTTTTAAAGAGCTTAAAATTAGTCCCAGGTGCTTTGGTTGCGGTTATAGCAGGTGTTGTGCTTAATGAAGTTTTTGTTTCGTCTGGCAGTTCATTGGCCATTGCAAAAGAGCATTTGGTTTCGTTGCCAGTTCCAAAATCTTTTGATGATTTCAAATCGATTTTGATTCTTCCAAATTTTAGCGCAGTTACAAATCCACAGGTTTGGGTTGTTGCTATTACAATTGCCATTGTAGCTTCTATTGAAACATTGTTATGTATTGAAGCTTCTGACAGAATGGATGTTCAAAAGCGTTATACAGATACTAATGTTGAGCTTAGAGCACAAGGAATTGGTAATATGATCAGCTCACTTTTGGGTGGTTTGCCAATGACATCTGTAGTAGTTAGATCATCTGCAAATAATAATGCTGGTGCAAAATCTAAAATGTCAACCATTATTCACGGTTTGTTTTTATTGATTAGTGTTTTGTCGATTCCGGCAATTTTAAATAAGATTCCATTAGCAACTTTGGCTACAGTTTTAATTTTAGTAGGTTATAAATTAGCTAAACCAGCAACTTTCATGCATTTCTGGGAAAAGGGCAAATATCAATTTGTGCCTTTTATAGCAACATTAGTCTTTGTTGTTGCTACAGATTTGCTGAAAGGGGTTGCGTTGGGAATCATAATCAGTATTATTTTTGTTTTGAGAGGAAACCTAAAAAGAGCTTATATTTTCAAGAAAGAAGAATATGAAGACGGAGATATTATTCATATCGATCTAGCTCAGGAAGTTTCTTTCTTGAATAAAGCAGCTATCAAACAAACCCTAAATGAGATTCCGGAGAATTCTAAAGTGGTAATAAATGCTCATGATACTGAGTATATCGCTCACGATGTTTTGGATTTGATTCGTGAATTCAAAGAAACGCGTGCTCTTGATGAAAACATCAAAGTAAAACTGAAAGGCTTTAAAGAGGCATACGAGTTGGAGAACACGCCAGATAATAATAATCATGTTACAATTGAGCATTATTACGACGTTGCGAAAAGAGCTTTGGTGAAAAAAGAAACAATAAAAGAAGGATTTTAAAACAAATAATAAAAATTAAAGTATTTCTATGACATAGGAAATGTCAAAATTTAGGTAACTTTACATAAGTTCTTTTTGATGCACTTGTGCAATAGAAATACCATTCAAAAAATAAAAAAAATGAGAAAATTTTATGAGCAGTTATTAGAAAACAATAAGAAGTGGGTTGAAACTTCATTAGCAAAAGATCCTAATTATTTTGCGGATTTGGCTAAGGGACAACAGCCGCCATTATTGTGGATTGGATGTTCTGACAGCCGTGTTCCTGCAAACGAAATTGTTGGAGCAAAACCAGGTGAAGTTTTTGTACATAGAAACATTGCAAATATGGTTGTTCACTCTGATATGAACATGTTGAGTGTGCTGGATTATGCGGTAAATGTTTTAAAAATCAAGCATATTATTGTGTGCGGGCACTATGGATGCGGTGGTGTAAAAGCAGCTATGGGGAATCAATCAGTTGGGATTATTGACAACTGGATTCGCCATATTAAAGATGAATACCGTTTACATGATAAATACTTGAATTCAATTGAAGACGAAACAGAGCGTTTTAATGCTTTTGTTGAAATCAATGCTAAAGAGCAAGTTTACAATTTGGCTAAAACATCAATTGTTCAGGGAGCTTGGAAAAACGGTCAGGATTTGATGCTTCATGGATGGGTTTACGGATTAAATTCTGGTTTTGTAACTGATCTGAATGTAACAATCAGTTCAAATGATGAACTTGATACTGTTTATCAACTAGATTTATAATAGAAAATAAAAAATCGCCTCAAAAGGGCGATTTTTTTTTTATTCGTTTTCGTCAAGATTTTCATTAAAAGCTGACGGAAGCATTGTTGGAATAAACTTTATCAAGATTGGCAATAATAAACTTCCTCCCGGAAGTAAAAAGATTGTCAATGACGGAATTGTTTTGCAGATATCCAAAAGCTGTTTTTTTACTTTTTTCTTTTCTTTGGCATCCAAATCTCTGGTTGTAGAATAAGCCAAAAGTACCATCAATTCTTTGCTCTGAACAATTTCTTTTACTAGTCGGTTTTTGTTTCTGATAATCAGTTTTACAACTGTATGTGTCATTTGGTCATAAAAATGCTTTACCGGATTTGAATAATTGAAATACGGGATTTTCTTTTTATGAGTTGTAATGAATGTGTTGGTCGTTTCAATGCTTTTTGTAACAAAATCATCCGAAGTATTCATCATCGAACCTAACGAATACAAGAAATAAGCTTCTTCATTTTCTACGACACCATCACTCCATAAAGCCATTCCGGCCATATCGATTAAATAATAGTGCTCTAGCGTATTACTGAAATAATCCAAAGATAACGTTTCGAGAGTTTCAACAGTAACTTTTGAAAATTTAGAATAACGAATAGAAGCTTCAAAAAGTTTAATCAATAAATCGTCGTGCTGTGATTTGACTGTTTTTGTTTTTAATGCAAGCCCTACAATTCCTAAAACGGTTTCTTCAATACGTTTTAAATATTTTTCAGGAATTGAGCCGTGTTCCAAATATTGCCTAAAAGCCAAAACATCAATAAACAATAAAGCATTGGTAACTAAATGCGAAAAGTTTTTGCTAATGATGCTGTCATTAGTTTGGACTCTTTGATCGATTATGTTTTCTAATGAAAGGGAAGGAGTGTCTTTTGGAAGCAAAATTTTAAACAAATTAAATCCTTCTGGATTCATTTGGTTGTAGAATTTTAAAGCTTCGGAAATAAAATTGTTTGGTTCAGAATTTCTTTTTTCTAAACAAAAAACATGATATAATGTATTAAGTAGCGCTACTTTAGAAATTTCGGTTTTAAACCAGCCTTTTATCGGAATTGGGATTTGCGAATCAATAGAAATGATATGACCGTAAATGAAACCAGTTTCTCTTACTTTATAGTAAAAAGAATCTGTTGTTTCAAAAGGAATAGCTTCTGAAAATTTTTGTTCGCTAAAAAACTTATCTATCCAGCCTGGTGCCGATGCGTTGATCATTAACTTTAATTTGAAAATGCAAAGCTAATTTTTTTTCTTGTTTTAGGATTCATTTAAAATGAAATAACCACTAGATTTTGTGAAAAAATAGTGGTTATTGCAATTTTTTATTATTTGATGATTCCTGCACAAGCAACTCTACCACCTGCATTTCCAGTAGGTTGAGTGGTGAAGTCATCTGTTCCTTGGTGCACGATCAAACCTTTTCCTAAAACATCTTTGGTAGCATCGCCACAACCCACGCACCATTCGTCTGTAGTCAAAGTTATTGTTCCGTTCCCTTTTGCATCTGCAGTAAAGTTCCCGATATCGCCTTTATGGTATTCGCCAACTCCCCATTTTCCATGTTTTTTGAAAGTTGGATTCCAGTGTCCTCCAGCTGAGCTTCCATCAGCAGCAGAACAATCTGATTTTTCATGAATGTGGATTGCGTGAACGCCAGGCTGTAATCCTGCAACTTTTGCAACAAAGGTCACTTTTCCATTTTTCTCCGTAAAAGTTGCAGTTCCGCTAACGGTACTGTTGCTTTTTGGCTCCAAATTTACAGTCAAAGTTTTGGCGTCATTTGATTTTGTATTGGTCTTACAGCCAATGATTAAGGCAGTAATTATAGCGAAAGAAACAATTGCTTTTTTCATATAAGAGGCATTTAAATTAATAATTAAGTAAATTTAACATAAAAAAGCCGATATAATTTACTCTAAAAGTTAAATAAATCTAAAACTATTCAGCGTAAATTAATGACAGTTTGCACTGAGAACAAAAAATATTGCTTAATTTCGTATAGGTTTTTAACGAAAAATTTCCCAAGTCTCGTTTTATAATTCATTAATTTTTAATGCTTAACGTTATGATGAAGAATTTTTTTACGCTTGTTTTCTTTGCTGCTATACTAATTTCATGCAAATGCCAAAAAACAGATTCGGTTTCTAAACTTGATGGAAACTGGGAACTCAATTACATTACTGGTCCCCGAATAACTTTTGATGGTTTGTATCCAAATAAAAAGCCTACAATCAATTTTAGTACGAAAGAAAATCAGGTTTCAGGAAACAACAGTTGCAACTCTTTTACAGGAAAATTAGTTGTTGACGGAAATAAAATTGATTTTACACAACCAATGGCAGTCACAAAAATGATGTGTATGGATGGGCAAGGCGAGCAAGTATTTATGAGTACGCTTTCAAAAATCACATCTTACGATGTTACCGATGACGGAAAAACTTTGAATTTTATTTCTGGAGATATTGCCATGATGCGATTTACCAAAAAATAAAACCATTTTATTTTAACTCTTAAATTTATATTTTATGCCAGTTAAATTACCCATTTTATTAGTGTTATCCTGTTTCTTGAGTTTTTCTGTTTTAGCACAGGAAAAATCCAAAAAAGAACTTAAAGCAGAACGCGAATTGCAAAAACAAAAAGAAATTGAAGCCTTAATTGATTCTAAAAATTTTGTTTTTGAAGCCCAAAAAGCTACTCCGCAAGGAGGAAGACTTTTAAATCTAGATTACAATACTTATTTTTTGAAATTCAATGAAACAAAAACAACCTGCGACCTTCCATTTTTTGGACGCGCTTACAATGTAGCTTATGGAGGCGATGGCGGAATTAAATTCGAAGGAGTTCCTGAAAATATCAAAATAGATAAAAGCAAAAAAAAGGTTATTGTGAAAGCTACCGTAAAAGGCAAAGATGATGTTTTCGATCTTTTGTTTACTATTTTTTCTGATGGAGGAGCTTCTTTAGCGATCAGCAGTAACAATAGGGCTCCAATTTCTTATGATGGTGAAGTGCATCCACCTAAAACTGATGAAATTAAAAAGTAAGAGTTATAATTTAACGGTTTCGCCAATTCTTTAATTTATGCCAAAAAAATACTGTTCTGTTTTTCCGAAAAAAATCTTCTATACAGCACTTTTTTTATTTACAATTATAAGCTATGGCCAAGATTTGGAACCAAGAGCTTATGCTAATGTGCCCAAAAAACTAAATGTAGCAGCGATTGGATATGTCTTCATGGATGGAAATGTTGTTACTGAACCCTCTTTACCCATTTCCGATTTTAAAATTCAGAGTCATAATATTGCGGCGAGTTATATTAGAACTTTTGGTTTGGCAAATAAGTTGGCGCGTATTCAAGTTTCGCTTCCGTTTACTTTCATGGATGGTTCTGCTTTAGTTGCCGGCGATATGGTGACGGGTTCAAGAACTGGTTTTGCAGATACAAAAGTGCGCTTTGGTGTGAATTTATTAGGTTCTCCTGCCCTTGATAAAAGTGAATTTAGGTCTTTTCAGCAAAAAACGATTTTAGGGGTCAGTTTGGTAACTTCAATTCCAACAGGGAGATATTACGATGATAAGCGAGTTAATATTGGCACAAACCGTTGGGGAATAAAACCCGAAATAGGTATTTCGAAACGATTCGCACATGTATATGCAGAAGCTTATGGAGGAGTTTGGTTTTACACTGATAATAGTGATTTTTTAGGAAAAAAAATGGAACAAAAGCCTACGTACAGTTTGCAGGCACATGCTAGTTATTATTTTAAAAATCAAATGTGGATTGGTTTTAATACAACTTGGTTTTTTGGCGGAAAAACAATAATTGATGGTGTTCCTGAAGCTAGCCAAATTGATAATTGGAGGGTAGGAGGTACATTTTCGACGCCAATTGCAAAAGGGCAATCTATTCGATTTCAATATCATGTTGGGGCTTTTACCAATAACGGACTGGATTATTATGCCTTATCAGCAGTGTATCAATATTCCTTTTTTTAGAAGACAACTTAATGGAAAGTCTAAAATCAATATAATTTAAGAGTGCATAATTTTTTAAAAACAAATTAAAAATCAAAACTATGAAAAAGTTAAGTCTTATTTTTATTATGGCCATTGCCACGTTTTCAGTTCATGCGCAGTCTTCATTCAAGGAAGATGTAGAGGTATTGCAAAGTCTTTACGGAAAATCTAAAAGTGATTTAGTAAAACAATATATGAATTTGTCGGATACTCAAGCTGCAGCATTTACTAAAGTTTATGATAATTACGAAACAGAGCGAAAAGCTTTAGGCCAAACAAAATTTCAGCTTATTAATGATTATGCGGCAAATTATGCAACTTTGACAGATGCCAAAGCAGATGAATTGGCAAAAGGGACTCTGAAAAATCATATCGCTTACGAGAAATTATATGAAAAGACATATAATCAAGCGAAGAAAGCAATTGGTGCTATAAATGCAGCAAAGTTTATTCAGCTTGAAGTTTATTTGCAGACTATTATCAGAAGCGAAATTTTAGAAGCAATTCCGTTTATCGGAGAATTGGATAAAACAAAGGTTCAATAAAGGATCTCTAAATAATCTTCTTAAATAAAAAAAAACGGCAGCTATTTTGAATAACTGCCGTTTTTTTAAATTATTTTGTTTTTATGACTTCGTAAATAGCATTAACCATTCCGTCACGCGTTTTATCTAAAGTCAGTTCCCAAAACATAATGCCTCCCAGTTTTTTTTGTTTTGCATATTCTGATTTGGCTTTTATCGATTTAAGATCATCAGATGTTGCAAAAGTTTTGGTTTGTGCATTGTACCAGTAAGGAGCTTTTGCTTTATCATCCCAGAAATATTTCCAACCATTAGCTTCTGTATAAGTTGTATCAAAGTTTTTAAAATCAACTCCTTGTGTGTGTTCTCCAGCTTGATACAAACCGTTATTGATATTTTCTACATTTTTCCATGTTCTGGTGTAAAAAGCACCTCCTATAACTAATTTTTCCGCTGGAACTCCTTGTTTTATTAAATAAGTAACCGCTCTGTCTGTTGATTCTTCTTTCGGATTTGTGCTGTATAATGGTGTATGATGCCCAGTAACTTTAGAATATCCGTTTACCAAATCGTAGCTCATAATATTAATGCGATTTACGTATGGTGCTACGCCTTTCCAGTCTATTGATTCATCCAAACATTTTTGAAAACCTCCCGCAGCAAAACTTAGCTCGTATTTTTTTCCTAATGTTGAACGCAAAATTTTAAGAAGATCGGTAAAATTTGGTTTATCAGCAGCTTGATACAAATGCCCTGGAAGACCTTCTATTGAAGGGTATTCCCAATCCAAATCTAATCCATCAACTTTAAAATAATCACTTACTTCTTTTACTGATTTTGCAAATTTCAAACGACCTTCTGGAGTTGAAAAAGCAGCTGAACAAGGTTCACAGCCTCCCCATCCACCAAGTGAAAGGACAATTTTTAGTTGCGGATTTTTTGCTTTTAATGCAACTAAATGTTTAATTGTTAAAGAATCTTTAGGAGAATCGACGCCTAATTTCCCATCTCTTAAGTGGCAAAAGCTGAATATAATTTGGTCTAATTTATTGACTTCGTACTGATCAATAAGATTAGAATCGCCTGTGTAATAAGCGATAATGTCCAGTTTTTTGTTTTTCTGCGCGAATGAATTTGTGGATAGCACCAGAAAAAATAAAATTGTAATTAGGTTAAGTTGTTTCATATTTTAGTTTTTTAGAATGCTAAATATACTGGAATGTATTTAATATTCAACTATACTAAATCGTTTTAATTTGAATTTTAACGAATTATTTGCAAATCACTGCAAAAATATTGCGTTTTTCAAGCTCTTTCTTTCAGATGAAAACAAAAAAATAAACCCGCACAGTTTCGGACTTGTGCGGGTTTATAACAAATTAAAAGCTAAAAACTATCTTTATATTAGAAGCAGTAAGTATCTTCTGCTACTAATTTTGCTGCGATTTTTTCTCTAAGCGCCACAACATTTGGCAGGTTAGTATATTTAGTGAAACGTTTAAGTCCCATTAACATCATGCGTTGCTCATCACCTTCAGCGAAAGAAGCGATTCCTTCTTTTCCTCTTAAGTTTACAATATCTACAGCTTTGTATAAGTATAATTTTGCCATAGCGATTTGCTCTTGAACTTTATCTTCGCCTTGAGCTTTTGCTAATTTTTCAGTTCTCAAAATAGTACTTTCAGCCATGTAGATTTCAATCAGGATATCAGAAGCTGCCATTAATAATTGTTGATGAGCATCTAATTCTGGACCGTATTTTTGAACAGCGCTTCCCGCAACCATCAAGAATACTTTCTTAAGGTTAGCAATAATTCCTTTTTCTTCAGAGAATAATTCAGAGAAATCTGGAGTGTCAAAAGATGGAATTCCCATTAATTCTTCTTGAACTTTCATTGCTGGTCCAAGCAAATCAACGTGTCCTTTCATTGCTTTTTTGATCAACATACCTACAGAAAGCATTCTGTTGATTTCGTTCGTTCCTTCGTAAATACGAGCGATACGAGCATCTCTCCAAGCACTTTCCATTGGAGTATCTTCAGAGAATCCCATTCCACCAAAAATCTGAATTCCTTCGTCAGAACAAGATTGAACGTCTTCAGAAACGGCTACTTTCAAGATAGAACACTCGATAGCATATTCTTCAACACCTTTCAATTCTGCTTCTTGGTGACTTGTTCCTTCTGCTTCACGAGCTGCGATTCTGTCTTCGATATCTTTTGCAGCGCGGTAAGAAGCACTTTCTCCAGCGTAAGCATTAGTTGCCATTTCAGCTAATTTAGCACGGATAGCGCCAAAAGATGAAATAGAAGTATTGAACTGAATTCTTTCGTTAGCATATTTTACAGCGCCAGAAGTAACTCTTCTTTGAGCATCAAGACATGCTGCAGCCAATTTAATACGACCAACGTTTAAAGCATTCATTGCAATTTTGAAACCGTTTCCTCTTTCAGATAACATGTTTTCAACTGGAACTTTCGTTTCGTTGAAGAAAACCTGACGAGTAGAAGAAGCACGGATTCCTAATTTATGCTCTTCTTCATTCATAGAAATTCCGTTTGCTGGATCGTTTTCTACGATGAAACCTGTAATATTTTTATCATCTCCAATACGAGCAAAAACGATGAAAACGCTGCAGAAACCTGCATTCGAAATCCACATTTTTTGTCCTGTGATAGAGTAGTATTTTCCATCTTCCGATAAAACCGCTTTAGTTTTTCCTGAGTTAGCATCAGATCCTGCGCCTGGTTCAGTTAAGCAATAAGCTCCAAACCATTCTCCAGAAGCTAATAACGGAACGTATTTTTTCTTTTGTTCTTCAGTACCGTAAAGTGTAATTGGCATAGTTCCAATTCCTGTATGTGCACCAAAAGCAGTTGAGAACGAACCTGTTGCTCCAGAAATGTAGTCACAAACCAACATTGTAGAAACAAATCCCATTCCTAATCCGCCGTATTCTTCCGGAACTGCAACTCCTAGAAGTCCAAGTTCACCTGCTTTACGCATAGATGATTCTGTATACGCATAATCTTTTTTCTCAAAACGATCTTTGTGCGCCCATAATTCTTTGTCAACGAACTCTTTTACAGAGTCACGCATCATTAACTGCTCTTCAGAGAAATCTTCTGGTGTGAAGATGTCCTCGCATTTTGTTTCTTTAACTAAAAACTGACCACCACGAGTCACGTTTTTTTGGATTGTATCTGCCATTTTGTTTTTGTTTTTATAAAAGATGAAAGAAGCAAGAAGCAAGATTTTTAATCTAACTTATTTATGAAGCCTGTGGTCATCTTTTGAAATTCAATTATTTTGTTTTCTATTTCTTCTGTTTTTGTCTTGGATAGATAGTCATTTTGAAAAGCTATCAGTAATTGTGTTTGTAATTCAAATGACGAACCTAAACTAATATTCAAATAATGCTGAAAGTGATTATTTCTTCTGTTAGAGCCTTCAGCAATATTAGAAGGCATTGAAACAGAACATCTATTCATTTGACTTGTCAAACTATAGGTTTCTGATTTTGGAAAAGATGCAGTTAGTTTATAGATATCATTAGTGATTTCCATAGCTAAAATCCAAATTTTCAAATTCTTAAAATTGTGTCTCATGTTTTTTGAGGCAAGATAAGAAGAAAAAATAAAAGTAAGTTTTTTACTACTTTCAGAAATCTTGTTTTCAGAACATTTTCATCCCAAAATTAAGTCTTGCTTCTTGCTTCTTTCCTCTCAAAAAACTACAACACCTCGTAAATCCCCGCAGAACCTTGTCCAGTTCCAACACACATCGAAACTATTCCGTATTTATTACCTCTACGTTTCATCTCATCAAATAACTGAACAGAAAGTTTAGCTCCTGTACATCCTAGAGGGTGACCTAAAGCGATCGCTCCTCCGTTTACGTTTACGATTTCTGGGTTAATGTTTAACTCGCGAGTAACTGCTAAAGCTTGTGAAGCAAAAGCCTCGTTTAACTCAATTAAATCAATATCGTTTAATGTTAATCCCGCTTGTTTCAAGGCTTTCGGAATTGCTTTTACAGGTCCGATACCCATAATTCTTGGCTCAACACCAGAAGAAGCAAAATTTACTAATCTGGCAATTGGCTCAAGATTTAATTCTTTAACCATGTCCTCACTCATGATTAAAACGAATGCTGCACCGTCGCTCATTTGAGAAGAGTTACCAGCAGTTACGCTTCCGTCAGCAGCAAAAACGGGTCTTAAACCTGCTAAAGCTTCTTTAGAAGTTCCTGCTCTTGGTCCTTCGTCTTTGTTAACAACGTATGATTTTGTTTCTTTTTTACCATTTTCATTGATGAAAGTCTGCTCAACAGTAATTGGAACTATTTGTTTGTCAAATTTTCCTTCTGCCTGTGCTTTTAAGGCTTTCATATGAGAGTTGTACGCAAACTCATCCTGATCTTCTCTAGAGATTTTGTATTGGTTAGCCACCGCTTCAGCAGTTAAACCCATTCCCCAGTAGTAATCTTCGTGACCTGCAGCCGCAACTTTATAATCTGGAGTTGGTTTGTAACCTCCCATCGGAATATAACTCATACTTTCTGCACCACCGGCAATGATACAATCTGCCATTCCTGATTGGATTTTAGCAGTCGCCATTCCGATAGTTTCTAATCCAGATGCGCAGTAACGGTTAACTGTAACACCAGGAACGTCTTCTACTTTTAATCCCATCAAAGAGATTAAACGTCCAACGTTAAGACCTTGTTCTGCCTCTGGCATGGCATTTCCTACCATAACGTCGTCGATACGTTTTTTATCGAAATTAGGCAGTTCGTCCATCATAAACTGAATGGTTTCTGCAGCTAATTCATCAGGTCTTTTAAATCTAAAAACACCTTTTGGAGCTTTTCCAACTGCTGTTCTATATGCTTTTACTATATATGCTGTTTTCATTTGTTTTTGTTTTTTTAAGATTTAGAGAAGCAAGAGCCAAGAGAAAAGACAAAACTTTGTTTTGAAATCTTGCTTCTTGCATCTTTCTTCTACTTTTCTAGTTACGAAGCGGTTTTCCTTTAGTCAACATGTATTGAATTCTCTCTAAAGTCTTACGCTCTGTACATAAACTCAAGAAAGCTTCACGTTCGATATCTAATAAATATTGTTCAGATACTAAAGTAGCTTCAGATAAATCACCACCAGCCATTACATAAGCCAGTTTGTTAGCGATTTTCTTGTCGTGCTCAGAAATGTATTTTCCAGCCTGCATTTGGTCAGTTCCAACTAAGAACATACCCAAAGCTTGTTTTCCTAGAACTTTAATATCATTTCTTCTGATTGGCTGAGTATAACCTGCTTCTGCCATTAACAATGCATGTTTTTTAGCTTCAGCAATCTGACGATCTTTGTTTACTACAATAATGTCTTTTCCATGTTGAAGAAGTCCAGTGTCAAAAGCTTCATAACCAGAAGTTGAAACTTTAGCCATTGCGATTGTCAAGAAATACTCTTGAAGAACATTCAATTCCACGTCGTTTTTGCGGAATAAATCTGAAGCTCTTAAAGTCATTTCTTTAGAACCACCACCACCAGGGATAACTCCAACACCAAATTCAACTAGTCCCATGTACGTTTCTGCAGCAGCAACCACTTTATCAGCGTGTAAGCTCATTTCGCATCCACCGCCGAAAGTCATTCCGTGAGGCGCTACTACAACTGGAATAGAAGAATAACGAACACGCATCATAGTGTCTTGGAACAGTTTAATTGCCATGTTCAATTCGTCATATTCCTGCTCAACCGCCATCATGAAAATCATTCCGATATTAGCTCCAACAGAGAAATTAGCTGCTTGATTACCAATAACTAAACCTTGATATTCTTTTTCAGATAAGTCGATTGCTTTATTGATAGCTTGTAGAACGTCGCCACCAATTGTATTCATTTTAGATTGGAATTCTAAGTTCAAGATTCCGTCTCCTAAATCCTGAATGATTGCACCACTATTGCTCCAAACTTTTTTACTTTCGCGAATGTTGTTTAGAATAATGAATGAATCTTGTCCAGGAACTTTTACTTGTGATTTTGTCGGAATGTTATAGAAATAAGTCGCTCCTTCTTTTACAGTATAGAAACTGTCGCTTCCAGAAGCCAACATTTCAGTAACCCATGCAGCAGGCGCTAAACCTTCTGCTTTCATGATTTCAATTCCTTTGGCAACACCAATGGCATCCCAGATTTCGAATGGACCATTTTCCCATCCAAAACCAGCTTTCATGGCATCGTCAATTTTATATAATTCGTCTGAGATTTCAGGAACTCTGTTTGAAACATAAGCAAACATTCCGGCGAAACTCTTACGGTAGAATTCTCCCGCTTTATCTGTTCCTTTTACTAAAACTTTAAAACGATTGATTGGTTTATCGATAGTTTTTGTTAGTTCAAGAGTAGCAAAATTTGCTTTTTTTGCAGCGCGGTATTCTAATGTATTTAAGTCTAAAGAAAGAATATCTTTATCTACTTTTTTGTAGAAACCTTGTCCAGTTTTGCTTCCTAACCAATTATTTTCCATCATTTTGTTGATGAAATCAGGAAGTTTGAACAATTCGTGTTGTTCGTCATTTGGGCAGTTTTCGTAAATACCATTAGCAACGTGTACCAAAGTATCCAATCCAACAACGTCAACCGTACGGAAAGTAGCCGATTTTGGACGACCAATTACTGGACCAGTCAATTTATCAACTTCTTCGATTGTTAATCCCATTTCTTTAACCAAGTGGAATAAACTTTGGATTCCGTAAATACCAATTCTGTTTCCAATAAACGCCGGAGTATCTTTAGCAACAACCGAAGTTTTTCCTAAGAATTTAGATCCGTATTCGTTTAAGAAATCCAATACTTCAATTGAAGTTTTTGGACCAGGAATAATTTCAAATAATTTTAAGTAACGCGCAGGGTTAAAAAAGTGAGTTCCGCAGAAGTGCTGTTGGAAATCTTCGCTTCTTCCTTCACTCATAAAGTGAATTGGAATACCAGAAGTGTTTGAAGTAACTAAAGTTCCAGGTTTACGGAATTTCTCGATTTGTTCAAAAACCAATTTTTTGATATCCAAACGCTCTACAACAACCTCAATAATCCAATCAACATTGGCAATTTTTGCCATATCATCAGTCGTATTTCCGGTTGTAATTCGGTTTGCGAATTTCTGACTGTAAATAGGAGATGGTTTTGATTTCAATGAATTCGCTAAGTGCTCATTTACAACTCTGTTGCGAACAGCTTTGCTTTCAAGAGTTAAACCTTTTTTAGCTTCAGCGTCGGTCAGTTCGCGAGGTACAATGTCCAGAAGTAAAACTTCGACACCAATGTTAGCAAAATGACAAGCTATACCTGAACCCATAATTCCGGATCCAATTACAGCAACTTTTTTAATTGTGCGTTTCATATTAGTTATTATTTGTTTTTTTACAGAATTTGGACAACCAAAATTGATTATTTTTCTTCTGCGTTTTCTGTTTGATTAAATATGTTTTTATCCTGAATTAATTCGTTGATGATTTCAGCAACTTCGATAAAATGATTCAGTTTTTCATCCGAAACATGTTTTCTTACTGATTCATTAAATTTCAGAACTGTATTTTTAGATAAATCTCTTTTTTCTTTTCCAAATTCGGTCAGATAGATCAAAACGCCACGACCGTCACTTGGGTTTTTTTTGCGAACGATTAAACCTTTTTCTTCCATAGATTTTAAAGTTCTGGTCAAGCTCGTTGCTTCCATGCCCATTCTTGGACCTAAAGCGGTTGATGGCGTTCCTTCTTCTTTGTCCATACTTAAAAGTGCAAATCCGGTGGCCATTGTTGCGTCGTATTTAGCCGCTTCTTCGTTATACATTCTTGAAACAGCTTGCCATGTCGCTCTCAAAATATAATCTATCGTTTTGTCTTTCATAGGTAACTATATCGATTTCAAATATAATTAAAAAATACTATGCATGCATATTATTTTTAAATAAATTTTTGGTTAATTAAAAAATGTCTTTGGTTTTCAGTGTTTTGTGGTTAAATTTTAACTGAAATATACTATTCTTTTTTGAGATTTTAACATTTTAGATACTTTAAAAATAGGTTTCTCATTTTTAAAATAGCTTTATTTCGGTTTTCTGTAATGAATTACGGATTTAATTCTGATTTATTTTCTGTTTCGTATTTATTAAGTGCCTTTTGCAGAATCCTTTTCATCGTATTTCTCAAGTTTTCGGGTCGTAGTACTTCGATTCCGTCTCCAAAGCCTAAGAGAATGCGCTCCATTTCGTAATTAGGCAAAAGAAAAATATGTATAATAATGCTTTGATCTTCATTTTTCTTAATTAAGCGCTGTGATGAGTGCAACGGTTTTGTAAGTACATAAGGAGCGTTTTTGGCATCAACCCAAAGCTCAATCCGCCTTGGCTGTAAACCTGAATTGACCGTAACGCCAATTACATTCTTATAATAGGTATCGGCATCAAAATCTTCTTCTATATAAGGAAGGCTGAAATCGTAGTCAATTGAAATGATTCTGTCCAAAGCCAAATTGGTTATAGGCTGTGAGGCTTTTTTCTTTCCAATCAAAAACCAGCGATTATTAAACTCCTTTAATATAAAAGGATGAAAATGAAATTTGGTTTCTTCTCGCGATTTAAACGATTTATAGGTAATTATCAAAACCATCTTTTTAATAATCGCCTGATAAATTTCATCTAAATAATGAAGCCCTTTTAGGTTTTCGTTTTTATCCAAATAAATAACAGGTTTGGTATGTGATTTCTCAGCGTAGATTTTATCTTCCAAACGCTGCAGAATATCCGATACATCATTAAATAAAGAGAAATCTTTAAACTGTTTCAGCATCGAAACCGTTTCGGTTAAAACATTCATATCGGTTTCCGTCAGCGGAATATCGGTTATCGAAAAATCTTCGTCTTCATATTTATAATACTTTTTATCGTAAACCACAATTGGTGCATTATAACCCAGCTTTTCACTACGCATCAACTGAATATCCATTTGGATCGTTCGTTTACTTATCGGATTTTGTCGTCCTTCATATTCAAATAAAGCCTCTGAACATTCTTCTATTAAATCTTCGAGTGTCCATTGCCGGTATTTATTCTGAAGGCATTTATCGATTGTCTTGTACCTAATTAAGGCGTTTTTGTTTTGTGACATTGCTGTATGTGTTTTTTGCTTGCAAAGTCGCAAAGTTTTTTAATTCAATGATTATTAAGATTTGTTTCACGCAGATTAAAAATGATTTAGGCAGATTCAGCAGATTATTTTAAAAATAAAATCTTTTTAGATCTGCTCAAATCTGTAAAATCTGCGTGAAACAAAAAACTTTGCGCCTTAGCGTCTTTGCGAGATTCAATTTTTAGCTTAATAACTTTATTTCTCTTTCAATATTAGTTCGGGCTTTTTCTTCATACAAACCTCTAAATTCATCAGTCTGAAAAATAAATTCATTCTCCAAAAAATGCTTTAACGCTTTGGCGCGTCCGGGTTTGTATAGAAAATCAGGATAAATGCGGTATTCTTTTCTAATTTGTTCAAAATAGATTTTATAATCTTCCCAATCTTTAGCGAGGATTTTCAAATCAAAGTCTATTAACCAATTAATGTCTTCAATTTCATTTTGTTGATGTTGTTGTGTAGCGCAGATTGCGTCAAAAACCAAGTGACGATCAAATTCCGAAAACCCGACAGGTTTTAAAAACCTGTCGGGTTTAACATCTGTAAAAATAGACAAAGCATATTCGGCACTTTTAAGTTCGTTATCTTTTTTGGAAGCCGAATACACAAAATCATGATAGAAAATAGAAAATAATATTTCGTCAGGATTTTGAAGTTCGTCTTTATAAATTTCAAAACTTTCAATCATTTCTTTTAAATGCGTGAGATTGTGATAATGCCTTGATTTTTTGGAATATGCCTTTTCTAAATCCAGCCAGTTTTGCTGAATTTCATTTGCTGAAAAGCCAATATTAGAGAGTAATTCAGAATATATTTTTTCTAAATTCATGTTGTTTTTTACTCAAATTTAAAATTCTTTTTTTACTGCGCAAAATAATTGCGTAGTGGTTTTGAAATCTTTGCTCAAGAAATAAAACAATAACCATTGTCTAATTTTAAAAACCAGAAATTATGAAATTTAATTTTTTAGCAAAAGAGAAAAACAATATAGTTAATCACGAAAATGCACCGGCTTTTTCTTTAACATCAGAATACGAATTATATGCAGCAGTTGTAACAACAAGCTTAAGCGCTTCATTTTATGAAAAAGATACAACTCGTTTAGAGCGAATAAAAAACTTGATTAAAAAATGTAATCCAGTATTTGTGGCAAAATTGGCAGTTTATGCACGTAACGAAATGCACATGCGTTCAGTGCCATTAGTTTTGATTGTAGAATTGGCTAAAATTTATTCTGGCGATTCATTAATCAGTAAAATGATAATCAATGTAATTCAGCGTGCAGATGAAATCGCAGAATTATTGGCTTATTATCAAATGGCAAACGAACGTAATGGCGTTAAGAAATTAAACCGTTTATCAAAACAAATCCAAAAAGGTTTAGCGGTTTCATTCAATAAATTTGACGAATACCAATTCGCAAAATACAATCGCGATGGTGCTGTAAAATTAAAAGATGCTTTGTTTTTGGTTCACCCAAAAGCAAAAGACGAAGCACAACAAGCCATTTTTAATAAAGTTGTGAGTAACACTTTGCAAACGCCATATACTTGGGAAACTGAATTGTCGCAATTAGGTCAGATCAAGTTTTACAACGAATTTGAAAAACAAAAAGCATTTACTCAAAAATGGGAAGAATTGATTGATAGCGGTAAAGTAGGTTACATGGCTTTGTTGCGTAACTTACGAAATATCTTAGAAGCGAATGTTTCTGGTTTTCATATCCAAAAAGTATGCGATTATCTTTCTAACGAAAAAGCAGTCGCAAACTCAAAACAATTGCCATTCCGATTTTTAGCCGCTTATCGTGAAGTGAAAGATTTGAATTTCAAATACACTTCAATGGTTTTAGATGCCTTAGAAGATGCTGTTATGGCAAGTTCGCAAAACATAAAAGGTTTTGATGTAAACACATCGGTCGTAATTGCTTGTGACGTTTCGGGTTCGATGCAACAGCCAATTTCACCAAAAAGTAAAGTATTGCTTTATGATATTGGTTTGATGTTGGGTATGTTGATGCAAAGCCGTTGTAAAAATGTGGTAAGCGGTATGTTTGGTGATCGTTGGAAAATAATCAATATGCCAAAACGAAGCATATTGGCCAACGTCAACGAATATTACAAACGCGAAGGTGAAGTAGGTTACGCTACAAACGGTCATTTGGTTTTGGAAGATTTAATTGCCCGAAAAGAAATTGTAGATAAAGTAATGTTGTTTACCGATGTTCAAATGTGGAATAATGCTTACACAAAAGACTCATTTGCAAATTCATGGAATCGATATAAAAGTATCGCTCCGAATGCAAAATTGTATTTGTTTGATTTAGCGGGTTACGGTCAGTCGCCAATAAACATCGAAAAAAACGATGTATATTTAATAGCCGGTTGGTCAGATAAAGTGTTTGATGTTTTGAATGCTTTAGAGGATAAAAACAGCGCTTTGAATTACATTAACCGAATAGAATTGTAAATTTTAATCTACTGCGCAAAATAATTGCGCAGTATGATTTGAATATTTGTAAAAGAAATAAGTTCATTGAAAATAAGAATAAAAAGCAAGTGTCGTAGATAAGTGTTACTTCGCTGTTAACGACGTGGTCGCGGGTTCGAGCCCCGCCACTTCCGCAAGAAAAAAAATATAAAAGGAAGTGTAGCTCAGTGGTAGAGCACGTAAATTTCACTTATCGTTTGTTGCCTTGTTTTAAAAATAAAAAAGAATGTCGTAAATGAGAGTTACTTCGTCACCATTTAGGGGAGGAATAGCGAAGTTGTAAAATCAGCAAGGTTATCCAGTTCGACTCTGGCAAGACAAGCCCCGTTTCTCTTATTGCTTTTTACTTCTTTTTAAAAACTGAAAAATGTCGTGTATAAGAGTTACTTCGTTTAGGTTGAATATTAACTCTTATAAATTATTACTTTTTCAAAAAATAAGATGCCGTCTATAAAGCGCTACTTCGCGGCATGATAATATTAGGTTCGAATCCTAAAAGTCGCTTATAGAATATTGCTCTTAAAAAAAAGAGTGTCGTCAGGAAATGGTTACTTCGTTCCAAGAAAATTAAACCATTCCTAAGTGTTACCTCTTTTAAAATTAAAAAATGAATGTTGAACATCATATAAATAAAATTAAACACAAAGTTTGTCATTTCGACTGAAAGGAGAAATCACACGCGGGATTCGACAAAGATTGGCGACGTTCTGTGCGGAGTTTCTAGTGTGATTTCTCCTTTCAGTCGAAATGACAAAAAAAAAGAGAAAATCATTTTAATCCTCATAATCTGTGACTTAAAAAGAAAAACCTTTGCGCCTTTGTCACTTTGAACCTATGCCCCTTAAAAAAGAGAAAAAATGAAAACACAAATAAACGGTACAGATATATTAGAATTAGGATTCCCAGAAGGAAAAATAATTGGGATTGCCTTAAAAATAAACAGCAAAAGAAACGGATTCACAAGAGACGAAATGATCACAAATTTCAAAAACGTCTTAGAAACTCCAGAGAATTATATAGACGATAAAATCTTCAGCAAACTGGCTGTGGCTTTAATTGAAAAATCGAATGAAAAACCAGAAGATTTCATTGCTTTAAATCAAAATCCGAATGCGTATTCGGCTTACGGATTGGATCATATCGAAGACGGAGCCAGAAAACAAATGGAAGTCGCCATGAAACTGTCTGTTACGGTTGCCGGAGCTTTAATGCCTGACGCGCACCAAGGTTACGGATTACCGATTGGCGGAGTTCTAGCCACAAAAAATGCCATTATTCCGTATGGCGTTGGAGTTGATATTGGATGTAGAATGGCGTTGTCGGTTTATGATATTCCAGAAGATTTTTACTTTGAAAACGAAGCTAAATTCAAAAGGGAATTAATTGCGAATTCTATTTTTGGAGCGGGTCACGGATTTCACGGTCAGTACAAATCAGATCATGCGGTTTTGGAGAACGAAGCGTTCAATATGAATCCATTTGTGAAGAATTTGAAAGATAAAGCCTGGTCGCAATTAGGATCTTCGGGTGGTGGAAATCACTTTGTCGAATTCGGAATCATGGAATTTGCCCAAGACGATGCGGTTCTAAATATTCCAAAAGGAAAATATGTCGCTTTGTTAACGCATTCTGGTTCACGCGGAATGGGTGCAACAATTGCCGGACATTATACCAAAATTGCCAAAGACGAATGCAAACTTCCTGAAGTCGCCAAAAACTTAGCGTATTTAGATATGAATTCACAATTGGGGCAAGAATACTGGCTGGCGATGAATTTGGCGGGAGATTACGCTTCGGCTTGTCACGAGATTATCCATAACAAAATGGAACGCGCTCTAGGTGCGACGATTTTAGCGAAAGTCGAAAACCACCATAATTTCGCTTGGAAAGAAATCTGGAACGGCGAAGAAGTGATCGTACATAGAAAAGGAGCAACCCCAGCCGGAAAAGGCGTTATGGGAATTATTCCGGGAAGTATGACTGCACCGGGATTTTTGGTGAGAGGAAAAGGCGAGGAGAACGCCATTAATTCGGCTTCGCATGGAGCAGGAAGACAAATGAGCAGAACTCAAGCCATAAAAAACATCACCCAAACCGAAATGAAATCGATCCTGAGCCATCATGGCGTTACACTTATCGGAGCAGGTCTTGACGAAGCTCCAATGGCGTATAAAGATATCAATCAGGTGATGGAAGCGCAACAGGATTTAGTGGATGTTGTAGCGAAGTTTACGCCGAAATTAGTTAGAATGGCGGATGACGGGAGCCGAGAAGATTAGTTTCTTTAGAGGTTCAAAGTGACAGAGGGACAAAGGTTCAAAGGTTTTTCCGCATTTTATGTCATTTCGAGGAACGAGACTCGAGCGATAGTGAACAGGCGAAGCAAATCACACGTGGGATTCGACAAAGATTGGCGACATTCTTTGCAGAGTTTCTAGTGCGATTTCTCCCTTAGGTCGAAATGACAAACTTTGTCCCTTTGTCCCTCTGAACCTTTGCAACTAAAAAAAAAACAAACAAAAAGACTCAAAGAGAAGAAACCTTTGTCCCTCTGTCCCTTTGAGCCTTTGTAACTTTAAAAATATGAATTACATAGATATCGGAATTAATTTAACCAACAAACAATTCCAAAACGACATAGACGATGTCGTACAAGACGCGCTCGACGCCGACGTATCGCAAATGATACTCACCGGCACCAGCGTACGAAATAGTGAAGAATCTGCTAAGATCGCGAGGCAGTATCCGGGCGTGTTGTACGCTACGGCGGGCATACATCCGCATGATGCAAAGAGTTTTGATACGCAGAGCATTTCGAAACTCAGGAAATTATTAGAACTGAAACAAGTCGTTTCGGTTGGCGAATGCGGACTCGATTTTGATCGTGATTTTTCGCCCCGAAACAAACAGGAAGAATGTTATAAAGCCCAATTAGAACTGGCGATTGAAGTACAGAAACCTTTGTTTTTGCACGAAAGAAGCGCTTTTAATTCTTTTATGAATATTACCAAAGACTATTTACCGCAATTGCCAAAAGCCGTTGTGCATTGTTTTACGGGAACGTTGCAAGAAGCCAAAACCTATCTCGATAACGGATTTTATCTGGGTTTTACGGGAGCAATTTCCGATGCTAAGCGTTTTAGCCATTTAAAAGAAGTCATTCAGTACGTACCGCTCGACCGAATGATGATTGAAACCGATGCGCCGTTTATGCTTCCTAAAAATGTCCCGAACAGCCTTTTAAAGAAATACCACGAACGCCGTTGCGAACCTGCTTTTCTGCCGTATGTAGCCGGAACAATTGCACAGTTTAAAGGAATTACTTTAGCTAAAGTGGCGGAGGAAACCACAAGGAATTCTAAAAGCTTTTTTGGGATTTAGATTTGTTTTCCTAAAAGGTTTTTTTTAAACGGGTTAGGTATTTATTAGCTTTAAAATCACGTGTTATTACTTGGTTTTAAGCTTTTTTGTTTAATTACATTTGAAACTATCATGAAAGAAAAAATACTAGAAAAATTAAAACAAATAGAACTAGAAAAAGATGTAGAGATACTTTTTGCCGTAGAATCAGGAAGTCGTGCTTGGGGATTTGCTTCTCCAGACAGCGATTATGATATTCGATTTATATATAAACACAAACTTGATTATTATTTATCACTTTGGGAAAAACCAGATGTAATAGAATTCATGACCGAAGAAGATCTTGACGGTTCTGGCTGGGACGTACGGAAATCCGTAAGGTTGTTAGCAAAATCTAATGCACCTTTGATCGAGTGGTTGTTTTCGCCAATTGTATATTTTCAAAATGATGATTTTGTAAAACAAATGCAAGACTTAGCCGTAGAATGTTTCTCGTCAATAGCGGTTTTACATCACTATTTAGGAACAACAAAAAATTTTATGGAAGTATGTGAAATGAAAGAAGTAAAATTAAAGAGTTATTTCTATGCTTTGCGAACTGCCTTAGCCGGAAAATGGATTATTGAAAAGAATACTTTTCCACCAGTTGCTTTTGCCGATTTATTACCAATTGCACCGAAAAACATACAGGAGAAAATAAAAGAATTACAACAAATAAAGGCTAGCCAAGATGAAAAATACCTGCACCCAAAAGAAGTTTTGATAACTGATTTTTTATCTGAAACGATAAAATTTAATCAGGAAAATGCAAGTAAATTAGAAAGCGGGAAGAAGTTGAGTGAGGAGTTGGATTTGTTTTTTAGAAGATACATTCAGGAATAATTAATTTACACGAAATTGAAAAATGAAACAAAATGTAATTCCTCTATTTTATAATAAAGAGCCCTTGTCATTTATAAATGATTTTGAAAAAATTAAGAAAGGGATGTTTATAAAATTAAACTCTTCCTTAGATGCTATTGATGACGTAGAATTATCATGTGACAAAAAAGAATTTAGAGTTGAGTTTAATTTTAATAAATTTTATAAAGGAGAAAAAAATTTCGGAATAGGTAAACAAATCGAAAGGGTAAAATTTAATTATGGAGAGAAAACAATTGTTTTCAAAAGTCTTTATATTGATAGATTTTCAAATGAAAATTTAGAAGGTTCAATTAAGCAATTGTATAGTGAGGGATTTTCACGATCCAAGAAGCAATATTTTAAATTGGTAATACCTTATTCTAACTCATTGAATATGCATTTTCAAATAGAAAGTATATTATTTTCAAATGATTCTGGAACCAATTCAAGTTTAGGTACCAAGATTAAATTAGATAACGAAGAAATTTTTATTTTAATAGATAAAGATAAGTTCAAAAATAGCTGTGTAATAATTGAATCAACGAAAAAACAAACTTTTGATGAGTTCAATAATAAAACTTTTTCTATTAGAACTGCTCTTGGTTATGTGACGGGGTATTTTCCTGGAAACAAAGGTTACTTTTTTTCATATTCAAATCAAAAGAGAGAAAAATTTGGCGGTTTTTATTTTTCAACTTTAAGAGAGGATATTAAAACAATAATGAATCCAATTAATACCAATGCATATGCTAGGTTATATGAAAGACCTAAACAGGCTGAAAAGTATTATAAATCAGGAATATTAAAAAAACTTGAAATAAAAAGTTTTTCTATTTTGTGCAATAAACTATTAAATGATGATAATTTTTTAGCAACCATTCTATTAATTATTGAATCTACGGATGCTAGTCTCATTTTTCGACCAGGTGGATATTCAATTGCTTTAGAAACTTTGTCTGATATTATAATTGGAAATGAAAAAGTAAAAATTGCTCCTATAAGTTCTAAAAAAGATTTTAAGGAACTAAGAAATGAACTTATTGAAGTTTTAAATAAACATTCAAACAAAGAGTCTTTTGAGGATGTAAATACTTTGAAAGTAAGAATAGAAAATCTTAATCAAATAACAAATTTAGAAAGCCTAAAAAAGCCGTTTTCTATTTTAAATATTAATTTATTGGATGAAGATATCAAAGTAATTAAATCTAGAAATGACTTTTTGCATGGAAGAGTACCTGATTTCAAAAATGCAGGAGAAAATCGTTCCATAGAATTAAAAGATTATGATTTATTTTATGCGAGTGTGAGGTTATATACTTTGTTAAATGTTTTGATCTTTAAAATGATTGGTTTCGATAATTATGTTTTGAATTACCCTAAAATTTATGAAAAGAATACAAAATATAAAGTAAAAGAAGCTTGCTATAGAAAAGTTTAGAAAGATAAAAAATGTTTTAAAGAAAGAATAAATGACGATCCAAAACCTAAAATCCCAAAACTTAATTCTTTTCGAAGTCATTTCGGGAAGTAAATCCTTTGGGTTAAATACACCAACATCAGATACGGATATTAAAGGTGTTTATTATTTGCCAAAAGATAAATTCTTTGGGTTAGATTATATTCCACAGATAAGTAATGAAACCAATGATGAAGTATATTATGAAATTGGTCGTTTTGTTGAATTGTTGTTGAAGAACAATCCAAATATCTTGGAGATTTTGGCTTCGCCTGATGATTGTGTTTTGTACAAACATCCTTTGATGGAATGCTTAAAAACAGAAGATTTTTTATCTAAACTTTGTAAAGATTCTTTTGCAGGTTATGCTGTAACACAGATAAAAAAGGCAAGAGGTTTAAATAAGAAAATTGTAAATCCATTGCCACAGGAAAAGAAAAGTCTTTTGGATTTTTGTTATGTTTTAAAAGGTTACGAAACCGTTTCTTTAGTAGAATTTCTGAAAGAAAATAATTGGAATCAGGAACAAATTGGGTTGGTAAATCTTCCCAATTCAAAAGGAATGTTTGCCATGTTTTATGATGAAAACAACACTTTCGGTTACAAAGGAATTATTAAGAAAGAAAGTTCGAATGAAGTTTCACTTTCATCAATTCCAAAAAATGAAAAGCTGATAGGTTATTTATTCTACAATCAGGATGGTTATTCAAAATATTGTAAAGAATATTCAGAATACTGGAGCTGGATTGAAAAACGAAACGAAGATCGTTACAATACAAATCAGCAACATGGAAAGAATTACGACAGCAAAAATATGATGCATACTATTCGTCTTTTGCAAACCGCAGAACAAATTCTTTCGACAGGAAAATTGAATATTAGAGTTTCAAATCGAGAAGAATTATTAGTAATAAAAGAAGGAAACAAAGAATATGATGATTTAATGGAAATGGCAGATAATTTAATTGTTTCAATTGAAAGTCATTACTTAACTTCAAATCTTCCTAAAAAACCAAATGAGCAAAAGGCAATTCAGACTTTGATTGAAATAAGAGAGCAATTATATCAATAAAAAATGCAAATATCAATTTTATATGTTTTGTTATAAAAATTTTATTTTAATCAAAATTTGTTAAATTATCGCAAAATATACTACATTTGTATCTGTAATTAAAAACAATAAAAAACACAAATGATACTTTCAGTAAACCAAAATTTTGAAACTTTAGCCGGAGATTCTCCAGCTATAAGCTCAGGATGCGTATGTATTTTTGTGAAATTGAAATGTAAGATTTAGAGTCAAACTCATCATAAAACAGAAAAGCGTCCTCATTTTAGGACGCTTTTTTTGTTTAAAATAGTTTTTGCGAGTGTTTTGACTTCGCTCAACATGGCAAAAAGATGTTCAAAATGATAGAAAACCAAACCATAACTAAAAAAAACTAAAAAAATAATTGACCAAATGTTTAATGCGTAATCAAAATAGGAAAATATAGTCTTGGAAAGTAATCTGATGAGCGACAGTCATTTGCTAAAAAGATAAATCTGCACCAGTTTGCGGACAGGGATTTCTTTGCTTTTATTTTTATTTAACTAATTGATAATCAGAAAATTATTCTTAAAAAATATTTGGAAATATGATTTTTTCTATCATATCTTTGCCCAACAAAATTGAAACATAGCGTTTCATAAAACAACAACAACAATTAAAAAAATAAATAAAATGAGTTTTAAATTATACATACACAACGCAGGATTAGTAGCCTCGACTTCAGGTCGTGAATGCTTTTACATGTCGGTGCATCAATATAGGCAATAGGATAGAAATATCGTATTTGTTATGAAGCACCTTTAATCGGGTGCTTTTTTTTTGTCTTAGGGACAAAGGTTCAAAGGAACAAAGGGACAGAGGTAAAAAAACTTAGTGTCTCAGCATCTTAGAACCTCAGAAGCTTAATAAAAAACAATAAAAATTTAAGGATGAATCAAAAAATAGGACTTAGGTCAGACGATAGTAGTCAAACAGATAAAGTGGAATTTAATGAGCCTCCATTTGCCTCGAGCGGAAAAATGGATTTAAAACTTATTAACCTATGGAATGGAAAGGTGAATTTTAGGAAAATTATATATATCATTTAGAGATATTTCTCTGGTAAAGCAATGGTGCTTTTGAACTTGTGTGATATTGGATTTCTTAGAAAAGCCTTCGATTTCCTGAGATTCCCAAGAATTACAAAACCAAAAATACCATGCAAAACAATACATTACAACAATATAAAAACGCAATTAGAAAAAAATACGAAATCGAAAAAGAAGGGAAATACTTTGATTATTTGTACAAGCCTTCTCGTGGAAAACTTCGTGATTTGTGCTGGTTGATTTTCGAAAATAACCCAACAAAAGAGGATTTGAATGTCTTCAGTAATCTTTTGGGCTTAGATTTCGATCATACGAAAAAGAATAAGTTTAAGGAGAAAAAAGATAAGTTCAGACCTATCGAAACGTTCTTCAAAGGCGAAACAGATCCGTCAAACATTGACGCTATCAATATGGCTGCAATTTTGGTTGATTTTGAATTGCGTCCTTTCAAAAAGTTTTACGAAAATTCTAAAACGGAGAAAGCAAAACCAATCAAGCAATTGGAGGTAACTAAAACAGTTTTCGATAAAAAGAACTCTGAAAAAAAGTCTAAGAAAAGAAGTTTCTTTCTAGATTTTAAAAGCTTGTTCTTCTAATGGTTTGCCACAAAGACGCTAAGACACAAAGTTTTTTTTAGCCACAGATTAAAGGATTAAAAGGATTGTTATAAAAAATCTGCTAAATCTGCGAGAAACAAATCTTAGCGTTCCTTTGCGTAAATCTTTGTGCTCTTTGCGGTTAAAAAAACAATTATTTAAAAATTAAAACAATGAAAACAACAGATAAAATTATTATTATCGATTTAGAAGCCACGTGTTGGCAAGGTGCGGTCCCGAAGGGCCAGGAAAATGAAATTATTGAAATTGGTTTGGCTGTATTGGATACAGAAACCGGCGAAATTTCCAAGAATAAAGGAATATTAATAAAGCCACAACGCTCAAGCGTAAGTGAGTTTTGTACCGAATTGACAACCATAACTCAGGATTTGCTGGATAAAAACGGAGTTTCTTTCGAAGAAGCGATTAATGAGTTGATAGACGAATATAATCCAGATTTATATACTTGGGCAAGTTACGGACAATACGATTTGAATATGCTTAAAAAACAGTGTAAATCATTCGGTATTTCATATCCAATGGGAGATGAGCATATTAATGTGAAAACTCATTTTGCCGAGAAATTTGGTTTAGTTAAACCAACTGGAATGAATGGTGCTTTGGCACTGCTTAATATTCCGTTGGAAGGAACGCATCACCGCGGAATTGATGATGCTAAAAACATTGCCAAGATTCTGTACTGGTGTCTAAAAAACTAGAATGGTTTAAATCCACTCTCCAATTGCATTATAATCATCTGGAAGATACGTAAGATATTGAACCATTCGCGGTTTTTTTCCTCTGTTTGGAGTAGCACAGTGTGGAAGTGCTTGATTCCAAATAATAAAATCTCCGGCTTCTCCCGTAATTGGTTTTGGTTGCAATGTCAGCAATGCTTTCTCTCTTGGATTTTCATAGGGTTCTAGTTCGTCAAGCCATTGACCAATTTGGTTATGAAAACCCGGAACACAATGAAATGCACCATCGTCTGGTCCACAATCGGTTAAATAAAGCAATCCCTGCAGGCCAAAAGTTAAAGGTTTTTTTAAACTCATATCCCAATGAAGCGAACTTCCTATAAATTTAAAATTCTCTGTTTCAGGAGGATTGAAGCTTACCTTGTCAATCGTTTTGTAAATTTTAGAGGTTTTATAGAGCTGTTCATATGCTTTTTTAATTCTTGGAGAAAAGCGGTTTTGGTTTAAAGTTTCATGATTAGAAAAATTAAGCATAAGCCCTTTTTGATTTTCATGACGATTGTACCAGCTTTCTTGGTTCTCAGGATCCATTTTCAAATATTCCCAAATGGCTTTTTGTGTGTTTTCGCAAGCTTCTTTTGAGATTGCATTTTTAACTACTACATAACCATTTTGATTCCAGAAGTCAAGATCTTCTTCTGATAAAACATTTTCTGTTAAGTCGTCAGTTTCGGCAACAACCTCTTGCTTTCTGTTATAAATCCATGCTTTGAAAGATTCAAAATCTGGTTTTTCTGAATGTAAAAACTGTAAAGCATCTTCCATGCCAATACCTAACAGATATAAGGCTTTAATTTCGTTGTTCCAGTTTGAATGGCTTAAATCAGCATTTTTAGGGTCAACAGCACATTTCCATAATTGTTCAAGGATTGTCCAAGGCATGGTTTTGTATTTAGGATCAATCAAAAATAATGGATTTATAAATTGATATTCAAAGTAGAAATACCTGTTTTTACTACTAAAAAAGGCTGTCTAAAATTTAGACAGCCTTTTCCTTTGGTTAACTATTTTGGAATTTTAATTATGACCATAGATTTTAGCGTAAAGATCTTTGTAAATTTCTTTAATGATTTTACGTTTTAATTTTAGGGTAGGAGTAAGCTGTCCGCCATCAATCGACCAAACATCTGGAGTAAGTTCAAATCGCTTCACTTGTTCCCAGTGTCCAAATTTCTTGTTGATGCTTTCTACTTCTTCGTCGATACGTTTGATAACGTCTGCATTCTGACTGATTTCTTTGTCAGTACTTCCTAAAGTTATTTTATGGATTTTTGCCCATTCTTTTACAAATTCAAAGTTTGGCTGAATAAAAGCGCCAGGCATTTTTTCGCCTTCACCAATAACCATAATCTGCTCAATAAAACGAGATTGTTTCATGGCATTTTCGATCATTTGCGGCGCAATATATTTACCTCCAGAAGTCTTGAACATTTCTTTTTTACGATCAGTAATTTTCAAGAAACCTTCGTTGTCGATTTCTCCAATATCTCCCGTGTGGAAATATCCGTCTTGTAAAGCTTCAGCAGTTTTTTCTGGATCTTTGTAATAACCTAGCATTACGTTTGGTCCTTTGCAAAGAATTTCTCCGTCTTCGGCAATTTTAACTTCTACATTGCGAATTACTTTTCCAACAGTTCCAATTTTGAAACCTCTGTTTCTTTGATCGTTTACTGCAATTACAGGTGAAGTTTCAGATAATCCGTAACCTTCCATAACTGGAATTTCTGCAGCAGCAAAAACTCTGGTCAAACGTGGCTGTAAAGCAGCACTTCCAGAAACCATTAAATCTAAATTTCCTCCTAAACCTTCTTTCCATTTGCTGAAAATCAGTTTACGGGCAATTTTTAATTGGAATTCATACCAAGCTCCATTTGCTCCGTATGGTTCGTATTTTAAGCCTAAATCAATAGCCCAGAAAAATAGTTTTTTCTTGATGCCAGTCAATTCAGCTCCTTTTGCGTAAATTTTATCGTAAACTTTTTCTAAAAGCCTTGGTACCGCCGTAATTACAGTTGGACGAACTTCTTTTAAGTTATCGCTGATTTTGTCAATTGATTCTCCAAAATAAACCGAAACACCATAGTATTGATAGATGTATAAAATCATTCTTTCAAAAATATGGCAGATAGGCAAGAAGCTCAACGCAGTACTTTTTCCTGGATCAAACGGAATTCTTGGAGCACTGTCCAAAACATTTGAAACAATATTTTTATGCGAAAGCATAACACCTTTAGGTCTTCCTGTTGTCCCAGAAGTATAAATAATGGTTGCTAAATCATCTGTTTGAATACTGTCTTTTCTGGCTTCAACTTCGTTTTGATTGCTTTCGTCTTCTCCTAATAAAAGTAAATCTGTCCAGTGTTTGCAACCTGGAATTTCGTTAAAAGAATAAACCTCTTTTAAAGTCGGTACGTTTGCTTTAATGAGATTTACTTTGTGAAGCACTTCTTCATCAGAAACAAAGCAGTACATACTGCCACTGTGATTCAATATATATTCGTAATCTTCTTCAGAAATTGTTGGGTAAATTGGAACAGTTTGAGCACCAGTTTGTAGAATACCAATGTCCATAATATTCCATTCTGTGCGGTTGTTTGATGTAATCAGGGCGATTTTGTCATCTTTTTGAATGCCCATGCGCAATAATGCTCTCGAAACAGCATTTGCTTTTGCAATATATTCTTGGCTAGATGTTTTTTCCCAGACTCCGTTTTTCTTTGTTGCTAAGGCAACCGGAAGGTTGTAAGTTTCTTGTTGATAATAGGGAAAATCAAAAAGGCGTGTGATTGAAACCATGTTTAATATCTTGAATTTTATCGCAAATTAAATAAAAAATAGGTATAATTTTTAATTTTGTGGAATTTTATGGGAAAATTTATATGGACTCTTAAAAATCAACGAAAACGTTTTCTTTTTTGTAGTAAATTTTCGAAAAAACTAGAAATTATTTAATTAAAAAAATATATTATTTTTTAGAGATTATTGCACATTAAAATCCTCATATTCTTTGACTCTTTCTCCCATCAGAAACATTTTTTTCTTCGCAAAATGAATCGAGAATTGAGAATATACCCATTCTTCACTGTCATTAGGTCTGTACCAAAAAGTGTACGATTTGCTATTGAATCCTTCCTTGAAAACAGGAATTCCCTCTTCTGTACATTCGATTCCCCAGTTAATTTTCTTTTTGCTCAAATCAGGTGCTTGGATAAATCCTGTTCCGTCTGGATTTAATTGGCTAATTGGTTCTTTTTGGCCAATTGGCGCATAAGTTCCAGAAACTGGAAAACCAATCGTGGTTGTAATATAGCGCTCTTTAGAATTATGAGTAATTGTGTTTACTTCAACTTGTGAATACGATTTTGCAGTAAAAAATAATAAGGCAATAATTAATAAACGAATAGCTTTCATTCTATGTAGGATTAAGTGTTTTTGGGATTCTAAAAAATTCTGTGGCAGGAACTTTTGGCGAATATAGTTCAAATTTCAATAAAAAATAAATCCCAATTATAAGAATGATGTTTTTTGTTTATTGACGATCCGGAATTTGTGCTAAACTAAAAATAACCGCAAATTTCACAAATTAGCACAAATTAAATCTTTGAAAAACAGAAATAGCGTTTGCGCAAATTTGTGAAATTTGCGGTTACTTTTTTAGTCCGTTTAGCTGACAGTTTTTTTTAGTTTGTAAAAAGATTACTCAGCTGAAAACTGATTCTCTAATAGTTTTTCTTTAAAATCAGATTTAAAAGTATAAGCAAAAGTGACCATCAAAGCGCGAGTGTCGGATTTATTGGTTCTTTGATTGTAAAAAAGTGCCGTGTTGTTTTTGTAGCCACTTTCAAGTGTATTAAACATATCGGTGACAACCAAACCTAAACGTGCATTTCCTTTTCCTAATTTTTGCTGAAATCCCATATCGACATTATAAACTGGAATACGTTTTCCTTGTGCTGTTGTTAATGCCGAATTATAATTCCCAATAATTTGCAGTTTTCCGCCTTTCCAAGGAACAAAATTATTGATGATTTTTCCATACCAGTTAAAAGCATTTTTTACCACATTTTCTGTCAGATTTGAAGCGTCTATTTTTTGCTCAAAAGCGGTAATACTGATGTTTGCATCATAAAAAGATGCTGGTTTTAAGGTAAAGATAGTTTCTAGGCCGTACGTGATTGTGCTTCCGATATTTTGGGGTTGCAATAAAATTACGCCATTATCCAAAAGTTGAGCATATTGTCTGATGGCATCTGTTGCATTTCTGTAAAAAGCATTTGTAGAAAACGAATAATTCTGCCAATTTTTATTGTAACTCACTTCAGCAATGTGAATAATTTCCGGTTTCAAATACGGATTTCCTCCATGCGGATTCAGGGCATCGGTAATATCAATAAACGGATTCAGATCATCTAAATCTGGACGATTGATTCTTTTGCTGTAATTGAATTTCACAAAAGATTCCGGGTTCAGATTCAATTGCAAATAAGCTGATGGGAAAAATTTCAAATAATTATTGCTGAAACGGTCACTATTGTTTTGCGTTGCGCCTGTATTCGAAACATTTTCTGTTCGCAAACCTAAATTGTATTTCCATTTCGGATTTTCTTTTTCGCCTATATAGGAATTCAACATACCGTAAACGGCATTTATTTGCTCGTTAAATTTAAAAATATTACTCGCTAACGGATTTATGACATATTCACCATTTACAAGATCTGCGCTTTCAAAATCGGAATTAAAAAATCTAAAAGTTCCTTTATAGCCTGTTTCTACAATTGATTTTTCTGAAACAGGAAAAGTATAATTTACGATTGCATTCGAAATATTTTGGTTTTCATAATTATGTGTTCTTTGCCAAAGCACATCGCCAATCTGTTGCTGATATTCGTCGTAATTATAAGTATCAATATCTGTATTTTCTCTATGTTTTCCGAAAGAAGAAGTAATCGATGTATTCAAACTTTTTCTTTCATCATCAAATTTTCGGTCATAAGTAAAAGCAAGTTCTCCTACTTTTGAACGTTCAAGTTCTAAAGAATGTCTTTTGCTGTTAGAGAAAAATGCATTCGTGTTTGTATTTACCTGCGTGTACAAAGTTTCATCGTTATCTTGATTTTCTATATTGCCTAAAGCTTCAAACGAAAAACTGTTTTTGTCATTTGGAGAAAAATCAACATTGAATTTCAAATTCTGCAAACCTTCAGTACGTTGATCACTTCTGTTTTGATGAATATAATGCTCATCGTCAATAAAATAATTCGTTCTGTCCGCATTTATTTTTTTCGTTCGGCCAGCAAAACGGTTGTCGTAACCTAAACCAAAATTCCATTTTTCAGTTTTATGATTTAAAAGCACAGAACTGTTGATTCTGCCTTTCGCACCAAAACCCGCGCCCAAAGCAACTGCACCATTTGTACCGCTTTGATTGTTCTTTTTAAGTTTTATGTTGATGATGCCACTTTCTGCATTCGCGTCATATTTAGCCGTTGGATTACTGATTATTTCAATGCTTTCAATACTGCTCGCCGCAATCTGATCCATGTTGGTAATTGCAGAATTTTTTCCGTTAATCAAAATCATTGGCGATTTTCCTCTTAGGGTAATGCCACCTTCGGCATCAACCGCAACAGTCGGGATACTTTTTAGCATATCGGTAGCCGTTCCGCCAATTTGTGAAATGTTTGAAACAGCATTAAAAATAAATCCTTCGTCGGTTTTCTGGATTTGTTTTTTCTGAGATTTCACCACAACGTCATTTAGTAAATTAGCGTCATTTTGTAATTCGATAGTTCCAAGAGAAATCGGACTTTCAGAAACTTTTATTTTTTGATTGATGGTTTTAAAACCAATTAATTTAAATTGAAGCTGATAATCTCCGGAAGCAATATTTTCTAAAGCAAAATTCCCAGAAACATCCGTCACAGCATAACTAACAGTTTTAGTAGAATCAGATGCTTGTTTTAAAATAACATCAACAAATTCGATAGGAAGCTTTCCATCAGAAATGGTTCCTTTTACAGAAGAAGTTTTTTGACCAAAAGAAAATTGGCAAATAGCAAATAAAGTAAACAGTAGGGATATTTTTTGGATCATATTTTTCATGAGACAAAGATATTTATCCGAATATTTTTACTTGCTTAAGCTGTCTTAAGATACAATTAAATTAATCTTAGAATAGTTTTAAATAGTTTTTTATAGCCACGACCCGAGCGACAGCGAACAGGCGAAGCAATTGCGCGAATTTCCACGAATTAATTATAAATCCACATACAGTTTGTCAATCCGAGAAACGAGGAATCTCCGCAAGTAGCTCCGTAAAGCAATAACTACAATATTTGTCATTTCGACTGAAAGGAGAAATCACACTAGAAACTCCACAACGCATTTCGCCAATCTTTGTCGATTCCCGAGTGTGATTCCTCGTTTCTCGGAATGACAAGATTGTGGGAAACTATCTAAAAATAATTCGTGGAAATTCGTTGCTATCAAAAAAAAACGCCCGATAAATTCGGGCGCTTTTAATAAAAATATATTTCTTAGTTTTTCTCAATCCATTTTCTTGCATTGACAAAAGCTTCGTGCCAAGGCGTAACCTCGTCATTTCTATTTTTTGGATAATGAGCCCAGTTCCATTGGAAAGTAGAACGCTCAATGTGAGGCATCATAACCAAGTGTCTTCCTGTTTTGTCACACATCATTGCTGTGTTATAATCAGAACCGTTAGGGTTTGCAGGATAACCTTCGTATGCATATTTAGAAACAATGTTGTATTGATCTTCTGCATAAGGTAATTTGAATTTACCTTCTCCGTGAGAAACCCAAACTCCTAAAGTACTTCCCGCTAAAGTAGATAACATTACAGAATTGTTTTCCTGAACCGTTACAGAAGTAAAGATACTTTCGTGTTTCTGGCTTTCGTTATGGTGCATTTTTCCGTGAACTTCGTGTTCTGGATTAATCACTTCCAATTCCATAAACAATTGGCATCCGTTACAGATTCCAACAGAAAGCGTGTCTTCTCTTTTGAAGAAATTATCTAAAGCTGTTTTTGCTTTTTCGTTGTATAAGAAAGCTCCAGCCCAACCTTTAGCAGAACCTAAAACGTCAGAGTTAGAGAATCCTCCAACAGCTCCAATAAACTGAATATCTTCAAGTGTTTCACGTCCAGAAATTAAATCCGTCATGTGAACGTCTTTTACGTCGAAACCTGCCAAGTACATAGCATTTGCCATTTCACGCTCAGAATTACTTCCTTTTTCACGAATAATAGCCGCTTTTGGTCGTGGTTTAGAATTGTCGATTTCTGGTTTCTTTCCTGTAAAGTGTGCAGGGAAAGTATAATTTAAAACCTGATTTTTATAGTTTTCAAAACGTGCTTGAGCTCTTCCGTTTTTAGACTGTTTTTGATCTAATAAATAAGAAGTCTCAAACCAAGTATCTCTGTAAGTTGGAATATCCAATTTCCAGTTTCCAACTTCTAAAGATGCTGTAGAAGTTACAGAACCAATTTTGAAGAATTCAACATTATTAGCTTTCAATTTAGCTTCAACAGCTGCATCAGATTTAGCTTGGAATACGATTCCGATGTTTTCTGCGAAAAGGATTTTTAATAAGTCTTTTTCCGCGAAAGTGCTGAAATCAATTTTAGCTCCCAAATTCACATCAGCAAAACACAATTCTAATAAAGTAGTGATTAAACCACCGCTTCCGATATCGTGACCTGCTAAGATTTGGCTTTCGCCGATTAATTCTTGAATTGTGTTGAAAGCATTTTTAAAGAAAGAAGCGTCTTTAATGGTAGAAGTTTCATTTCCAATTGTATTTCTAATTTGTGCAAAAGACGAACCTCCTAATTTGAAATCATCTTGAGACAAATTGATATAATAGATTGAATCTCCGTTTTTCTGTAAAACTGGCTCAACTACTTTTCTAATATCGGTACAGTTTCCAGCCGCAGAAATAATAACCGTTCCAGGCGCAATTACTTCGTCGTTTGGATATTTTTGTTTCATTGAAAGTGAATCTTTTCCTGTCGGAATATTGATTCCTAATTCAATTGCAAATTCTGAACAGCCTTCAACAGCAGCGTATAAACGAGCGTCTTCACCTTCATTTTTACAAGCCCACATCCAGTTTGCTGATAATGAAACTCCTTTTAACTGCTCTTTAATTGGCGCCCAAATTAAGTTTGATAACGATTCTGCAATTGCATTTCTAGATCCCGCAACCGGATCAATCAAAGCTGCGATAGGAGCGTGCCCGATAGAAGTTGCAATACCTTCTTTTCCTAAATAATCCAGAGCCATAACCCCAACATTATTTAAAGGCAATTGTAACGGTCCTGCATTTTGTTGTTTAGCTACTTTTCCTCCAACACAACGGTCAACTTTGTTTGTTAACCAGTCTTTTGAAGCAACAGCTTCTAAACGTAAAACATCTTTTAAATAGCTTTCAAAATCTGCAGCATTGTAAGCAACATCAGCATATTTTCTGTCAACAGTTTTATCTGTCATAACCGTTTTTGGAGAACTTCCGAAGAAATCTTCTAAAGCATAATCCATCGGTTTTGAACCGTTAGTTTTAGATTCGAATGTAAAACGGTGATCTCCCGTTACATCTCCAACTTGATACATTGGCGAACGCTCTCTATCGGCAATTCTTTGTAATGTATCAATATCTTTTTGGCCAATAACCAATCCCATTCTTTCTTGAGATTCGTTACCGATAATTTCTTTTGCAGAAAGTGTTGGATCTCCAACTGGTAATTTGTCTAAATCGATCAAACCTCCAGTTTCTTCCACCAATTCAGAAAGACAGTTTAAGTGTCCACCAGCTCCGTGATCGTGAATAGAAACAATTGGGTTATTGTCGCTTTCTACTAAACCACGAATTGCATTTGCAGCACGTTTTTGCATTTCTGGATTTGAACGCTGAATCGCATTTAACTCAATTCCTGAACCGAAAGCGCCAGTATCTGCAGAAGAAACTGCAGCACCACCCATTCCGATTCTATAATTTTCTCCTCCAAGAATAACGATTTTATCGCCTTCTTGTGGTTTCTTTTTAATTGATTGATCCAGTTTTCCGTATCCAATTCCACCCGCTTGCATGATTACTTTATCGTAACCAATTTTACGGTCGTTTTCTGAATGTTCGAAAGTTAAAACAGAACCTGTAATAAGCGGCTGACCAAATTTATTTCCGAAATCAGAAGCTCCGTTTGAAGCTTTGATCAAAATGTCCATTGGAGTTTGGTACAACCATTTTCTTTCTTCAACTGCATTTTCCCATTTTCTGTCTTCTTTCAAACGAGAGTAAGATGTCATGTAAACCGCAGTTCCTGCTAATGGCAACGATCCTTGACCTCCAGCTAAACGGTCACGAATTTCTCCTCCAGATCCTGTTGCAGCTCCGTTGAAAGGCTCAACTGTTGTTGGGAAATTGTGTGTTTCGGCTTTTAATGAGATAACCGAATCAAATTCTTTTATTTCGTAAAAATCAGGTTTGTCTGCCGATTTTGGTGCAAATTGCTGCACTTTTGGTCCTTTTACAAAAGCAACGTTGTCTTTGTAAGCAGAAACAATATCGTTAGGATTTTCCTGAGATGTTTTTTTGATTAATTTGAAAAGAGATGTTTCTTTTTCTTCACCGTCAATTACAAATGTTCCATTGAAAATTTTATGACGGCAGTGTTCTGAGTTTGCTTGTGAGAAAGCAAAAATCTCAGAATCCGTTAATTTTCTTCCAAGTTTAGTCGAAAGATTGTTTAAGTAATCAACTTCTTCTTCGCTTAAAGCTAAACCTTCCACTTTGTTGTAAGCAGCGATATCATCAATTTCTAAAATTGGTTCTGGCTGAATATTGATAGTGAAGATTTCTTGATCTAATTCGTTGAATTTTTGAGAAAGCATTGGGTCAAAATCAGTAAAATCTTCCGTTGCAGGATGAAATTCCTCGATTCTGATAATGCCAGAAATCCCCATGTTTTGAGTAATTTCTACAGCATTTGTACTCCAAGGTGTAATCATGGTAGCGCGAGGACCAACAAAAAAACCTGTCAATGCAGATTTTTCAATCTTATTCGCGTCGGCAAAAAGCCAGTTTAATTTTGAAATGTCTTGAGCTGAAATTTCGTTTTGCGTTTGTACGGCAAAAACAGTTTTGCTTTGGTTTTCAAAGAAATGGATCATTTGTGTAGTTTGTTGTATTGAGCTGCAAATTTAATGTAAATAAATAGTAAGCGCAAATTTGGAAACGATCTCTTTTCAAAAAAAATGAAATTGCTTTTTTCTTGCATTTTTTCTACCAAAAAGACGCAAAATCAAGAGGTTTCGGTCTTTGATGAAATTTAATGTTTTAGTAAAATTTCTTTTTTGATATGTTCTGTAATATTAAACTTTTAGAAAGGAAAATATCAAAAATGAAACTTTAGATTTTTAGCATTTGCGGAAAAATGATTTTGCAAAATTTACGAAATCTTGAAATGGATGAAAATGACAATTTTTGTAAAAATCATCGTGTCGAGATAAAAAAAAGCGGCAATTAGCCGCTTTTTAGTGAATGAAAAAGTATTTTTAGTTGATAATTATTCTTTTGAATGTTGTTTTTTCACCTTTCACAATTTTGATAAAATAGATTCCTGCTGATAAATTTTGAACAGAAATTTTAGAAGAAGTTGTGTTTTGCTTTTCGAAAACTTTTTGTCCAGAAAACGAAATTATTTCTATTGAATAAGGAGTTGAAAAATCATTTTGGCCCACATTGAAATTCCCATCAGAAGGATTTGGATAAATTACAATTTCATCAGATAGTTCAACAATTTCTTCATCTTCTACAGGCAATGCTTTTTTGCTCGCTAAGTTGTTGCAAGTATCTGTTGTATAAGAATCCCATTGTGCACTTAAATTGAAAGTCGTGCTTGGAGAAGTTACAGTAGATTTTCTTCTTAAAGTTACATCAATAGCAAAATTGGCTGTTCCGCCGTTGAAAGTTCCAATAATATCAATTAAAACACCATTTTTGAATAAGCCTACAGCGTCATTTCCGTTGAAAGTCAATTCGGTTGCAGTTGTTGAAATATTTGCTGCGCTTGTAGAAAAACAAGTAGAAGAGATTGAGCTGTTTACAATTACAAATTTGCTTCCTGTTGCCAAAGTGCCAGTCAATGCTAAACCTGTGCTCCAAGAGCCTGCACCGTTTGTTTGTTTTTTAATGGTATATGCCGATAAATTTACAGAAGCTCCTGTGTTGTTTGCAATCTCCAAAGCCTTATTGTTTCCAGAGCCTTCAATGTATTCAGAGAAAAGAAGATCTGTTGCAGTTCCTGTTCCACTGCTGTTGGTTGTAACCGAAATGGTATTGCTTGATGCAGAAGTATTTCCAGCCGCATCTTTTGCTTTTACATAAATAGAATATGCTGTGGAAGCTGTCAAGCCCGTAATTGTAGCTGTTGTGCTAGAAACGGTTGTTTTTAAAACACTATTCGCATAAACATCATAACCTGTAACGGCTACATTATCTGAAGAAGCTGTCCATGAAAGCGAAATTGAAGTTGCTGTTTTTGATGTTGAAGCTAAACTCGTTGGTGCAGTTGGTGCCTGAGTATCTCCAGAAGGTGTTCCGCCCCAAATTTGATTTACATATTCTGGATGATCTATAAACGGATTTCGATTGTTTTGTCTTGCATAAACGGCATTGTTTCTAGCGATTTCTCTCGCACTTACAGGATCTTGGGCGTGCCAAGCCAAAAGCATATTCAAAAAAGCAGTTGTGAAAACTTGGTTGCTTGTGCCATTAAACATAGCATAGGAATAACCTGCAACAGTATTTTCGTAACGTGTTGCAAAATAGAAATACATTCGGGCAATATCACCTTTAAAATCATTGATTGGTTCGAAAACGGTTCCTGTATATCCAGAAACGGCACTTGAACCTAATTTGCTTCCGTTTTGAGAAGTGTATGTAGCCGAACTTACATTTCCGTGTGGATAATTGGAACGGATTCCGTTTACTTTTCCATCTGTTGGCGTAATAAAATGTGCATCGGCAACCATTGGTGATTGTTCGCTAAAAACAGATTGCGGAATAATATGCTCTCTATTATAACAATCGCCTTCTACGGAATAATTGCCACATCGTTGTGTGCTTCCGGTGCCATAATTGTAAGGATCTGTTCCTGATGGATTTTCAGAATACATGTCGAGAACAGTTCCGTCGTTTTCATAAAAATTATCTACGTCTGATGTTTGATAGGTTGTGTACAATCCTGCATATCCGTTGTCGGTATGACCTTTAATAATATTATACAATTGTGTTTTTAAAGTATAACCCGTTCCGGTTGCAGCGCTGTAATATCCAGAAGGAATTTGGGCGAAACCAATTGTGGTAAGAAATAATAACAGTAAAAAGTAGTTTTTTTTCATAAGTAATAGTTTTAAGATTTGGTTTAAAATAAATTTTTAAAAACTTGATTGCTAGATTTTTAAAAAGATATTGTAACAAAACTACTACTTTTTTGAATGTGAAATGTTATGGAAAGTTTAATTTTAGATACATTTTCTTACGAGCTCGCTGATTAAGTTTTTTAATCTCGCAAAGACGCAAAGTCGCCAAGTTTAATCTTTTAAGTAAAAAAGCTTAGCGACTTTGCGTCTTTGCGAGCAAAAATCATTTTGAGTTAAAAAAATCCTTACTTTGGAAAATCCTGACTCTGATAAGCGCCCAAATCTGGTGGAGAAGTTCTCGTAATTCCTAAAATATCTGTCGGAATTATATAGGCCTGATTTCCTTTCGCGAAAGCGGAAGAAGTTTTATCAATATTGAATTTATTCTGCGAAACATTATAAAATTTCGGGTTTTCATTCAAAATGATATTGTTATAATGTTGTGTGTCAGTTTTGAATTGATAATCCGGATTTGTTGTAGAACTGCTGAATTTTAAAAGACAATTATTTAATTGATACACAAACGCTGTGTTTGCATTTTTGCTCAAATTAAATTCGTTTGTATTTGAGCCGTAAATAATGCAATTATTGAAAGTTGCCTGTGTAAGCGGATTTGTTTCTGGCGTTGCCCCAGCCAAACTATTGCTCAAATTAACTGCAAAATGCGAACTGTTTTGCCAATTGTTATTAAAAGTGCAATGCGCAAAACTGTAATTTCCGCCATAAACACAAGACAAACTCGCAACGCCGGCATAATTTATAACTAAATTTTCTCCGTTGATTCGGCCATTTTTTGCTAAAATTCCGTGTTCAACAAAATTATAAAACTGACTATTTTTGATCTGAATCGTATTTGCTGTGTTTCTGATTTCCAAACCTGTAACGGCATTTTTTAATGTCAAATGATTGATGGAATGTGTGCCGCTTTGATTTTCAAGAATAACCGAATTCCATTGTCCAGGAATATCAGAGTAAAGCGATTCTAAACGATCGCCTTCAAAAATAACTTCATTTTCAAGTTTGTCAGTTGTTGAGGTTGTTCCGTTAATCTGAAGCGAAGCATTTTTGGCAACATACAGCCCAGAATTGACATGAAAATAAACTCGTGTACCAGCTTCAAAAGTCACGGTTTTGTTTTCGGGAACTCCGGCGTAACCGTAAATCACATATGGTTTTTGTTTGGTGAAAAGAAGTTCATTTCCGTTTGCAGGATCATTTTCACTCAGATAAAAACCGTCAACATCTTTGCCGTCAATTTTTATTTTTTCTTTTGTTCCGTCAGGATTTTGGTTTGGATATAGAAAAACAGCATCCTGAATTAAAGTAACCAGCGCTACTTTTTGAAGATTGGCGCCACTGTCGAATTCAATTTCATCAGTATATAAAAAATCAGTTGGATTAGCGTCTGTAATATCTGCGGTAGTTTCTATAAAAATGTAAAGACTATCTTTTGCTAAAAGCGTAACATCTTTGAAAATCTTTCCATTGTTGCCGGCCATTCCGTCAACCGTCATGCGGTATTTAGAATTTAAGCCTTTTTTGAGCTGGATAATCGGGATCGAAATGTCGTTTTTACTTTTATTATACACTTTCAATTGATAAGTGCTTGAACCAATGTTTTTAAAAACAGTATCCAAATAAACAGTGTCTTTTGAGAATTTTAAATCTCCGGAACTGGCAACAGTATCAAAGTCAGTTCGACAAGAACTAAATGCTAGAATTATTCCGAAAATAAAAAGTACAAAGTATTGACGCATTTGAATGTTTTTTTTCGCCACGACCCGAGCGACAGCGAACAGGCGAAGCAATTACACAAATTTCCACGAATTAAATTGAAATAAAATTCGTGGAAATTTGTGTAATTCGTGGCGACATAATTTTTAAAATCCTTTTAATCTGTGTAATCTGTGGCTAAAAAAAAGCCAAAGATTGATTTTGATTGTTTTTGTAAAAATAGCAAAAAACTGACAAGTTCATAAATGATTTTTAATTTTAGAATCTGATTTTTCGATTTGTGTCTTATCTTTCTTTAATTTTACGTTTTTAAAGTTTATTTTAATGAATTATACAAAAGAGCAGATTTTGGCGCGCTGTAATGAGTTTTCTAAAAATACATTAATGGAAACGCTGAAAATAGAATATATCGACGCCGGAGAAGATTTTTTAACTGCAAAAATGCCTGTAAATCCAAGTGTTCATCAACCAATGGGATTATTGCACGGAGGTGCTTCTGTAGCTTTGGCAGAAAGTGTTGGAAGTGCAGCTTCTTTCTTTTTTATTAATCCGAAAGAGCAGGAGGTGAGAGGCATCGAAATCTCGGCAAATCATCTAAAAAGTATTCGTGAAGGCTATGTTTTCGGAACAGCCAGAATTATTCACAAAGGAAGAAGCCTTCATCTTTGGGAAATTAAAATTACCGATGAAGAAGGGAACTTGGTTTCGCTTTGCAAATTGACGAATATGGTTTTGGATAGAAAGAAAAGTGAATAAATTATGAATGCATTTTTCTTAAAAATTAAAAATCATAAAGAGCAAAATTTGCCTTTTGTGCTTTATTCCAAACCCAATACAACAAACTATGTTGGGATTTTACAACAAAACAATGTTTTAAATACCGTTTCAGATTATAGTGAAAAAGGGTTTGTTTTTGCTTCTTTTGATGAAAAACAATTAATCCTGATTCCTGAAAACGAATCGGAAATTATTACTGCTGAAAAAGAACCGACTTTATTTGATCCAATAGAAATTGACGACATGAATTTTGATTCTGAAGCTAAATTTCAATATGAATATTTAGTAGCTCAGGGAATTCAAGCGATCAAAAATGAGGAATTCAAAAAAGTAGTTTTATCACGAAGTGAAGAAGTGCCTTTGTCTGAATTTGATTTCATCGAAACGTTTCAGCATCTGGCTCAGCTATATCCAGCGACTTTTTGTTATTGTTTTTTTCATCCAAAAATTGGACTTTGGATGGGGGCAACGCCGGAGAAACTTTTAAAAGCAAACGGAAATGTTTTTGAAACAATGGCTTTGGCGGGAACGCAGAAAGATAATCAGCAAACTGAAATTGTCTGGCAACAAAAAGAAAAAGACGAACAGCAATTTGTGACTGATTTTATTGTGAAAAGACTCCGAGAATTTACGGCTTCGGTGGTAGTTTCTGAACCTTATAGTTTGAAAGCTGGGTCGATTTGGCATATTAAAACGGATATTTCGGGTGTTTTAAAAGACAACTCAACTTTAGAAGAAGTTATTGATACACTTCATCCAACGCCAGCCGTTTGCGGACTTCCAAAAAAGAAATCGAAAGCATTTATTTTAGAAAACGAAAATTATGATAGAACTTTCTATACTGGTTTTCTAGGCGAACTGAACAGCACTTTTGCAGAAAATAAGGCAAGTTCTGATTTATTTGTAAATTTACGATGCATGCAGATTCAAGAAAATAAAGCGATTTTGTATATGGGATGCGGCGTCACAAAAGAAAGTGTTCCTGAAAAAGAATGGGAAGAAAGCGTCAATAAATCAATGACGATGAAAAGAGTCTTGAGAGTTATGAGTTATGAGTTATGAGTTTTCAGTCGCAGTCACAGTTTGCAGTTACTGAGACTGAATACTGTGACTGCGACTAAACCTGAAACCTGAAACAAAACAAACAAAAAGAAAAAATGAAATTAGACATATTAGCCTTTGGTGCACATCCAGACGACGTAGAATTAGGTTGCGCTGGAACAATTTTAAAAGAAGTTTCCCTTGGGAAAAAAGTTGGTATTGTCGATTTGACTCGTGGCGAATTAGGAACGCGCGGTACGGCAGAAATTAGAGATCAGGAAGCAAAAGATGCGGCAAAGATTTTAGGAGTTCTTGTACGTGAAAATCTGGCAATGCGTGATGGATTTTTTGTTAATGATGAAAAACATCAGTTAGAAGTCATTAAAATGATTCGTAAATATAAACCCGAAATCGTATTGTGTAATGCAATCGATGATCGCCATATCGATCACGGGAAAGGGAGCAAATTAGTTTCTGATGCGTGCTTTTTATCAGGTTTAATGAAAATTGAAACTTCGATCGATGGCGAGCCACAAGAAGCTTGGCGACCAAAAGTAGTTTATCACTATATTCAATGGAAAAATATCACTCCAGATTTCGTTGTAGACATTACAGGATTCGAAGAAAAGAAAGTTGAAGCGATTATGGCTTATAAAACCCAATTTTATGATCCAAATTCAAGTGAACCTGCAACACCTATTACGAGCAAAAACTTCTTTGAAAGCTTGAATTATCGTGCGCAAGATTTAGGAAGACTTGTTGGAAAAGATTTTGCTGAAGGTTTTACAGTTGAAAGATGTTTGGCAGTCAATAGTTTAGAAAATTTGATATAATTTTTATGAAAATTTTTCATTTTTTTCTTTGTAGAACTCAACCTTTGTTCTATATTTGCACTCGCTAAGCAAAAATGGTGGTTGTAGCTCAGCTGGTTAGAGTAGCGGTTTGTGGTGCCGCGGGTCGCCGGTTCGAACCCGGTCAGCCACCCAGATTTAAAGCCTTGAAGAAATTCAAGGCTTTTTTTGTGCTTTTTTTTAAACCATATAAGCAATGTAAGGTCATTTTAGATTAAGTCTGAGTATTGCTAAGATTAAAGAGTATAAAACTTAGATCGAAAAAACGAATATTACAATATAACCCGCGGTTTCAATCGCGGGGACACTAGGGATTGGGAAATATTGTGATATGCTTTATGTTTCCAGCGGTTTAAACCGCTGGCTATGTTTTCTAATATGTCTTATAATTGATTTTTTTAAATATAGACAAAATCTAAAATAACCTTATATCACTTATATAGTTCAAAAAAATAAAAAAAAGCATGATGGTTACATCATGCTTTCTTGCGGTTATTATATTTGGTTTATGTATTATTGAATTTCCTCAAAGGTTGTACCTTGCTTAATATCTCCAGTTTTAAAACCCTTTTTAAACCAGTACATTCTTTGTTCAGACGATCCATGCGTAAAGGAATCTGGAACGACGTGTCCCTGCATTTTGCTTTGAATTGCATCATCACCTACAGCATTTGCTGCACTCAATGCCTCGTCAATGTCCCCAGTTTCAAGTTCTTGCTGGTGATCATGAGCCCAAACTCCCGCGTAAAAGTCAGCTTGAAGTTCTAAAGCAACAGAGAGTTTATTTGCTTCTGCCTCGCTTTTTCCTTCTTGCGCCTCACGCATTTTTGCCGAAGTGCCAAGTAAGGTTTGGACGTGATGACCAATTTCATGCGCAATAACGTATGCAATGGCAAAGTCGCCTCCTTTGGCGCCAAACTTATTTTTAAGTTCTTCAAAGAACCCCAAATCCATATAAACTTTTTGGTCTCCGGGACAATAAAAGGGACCCGATGCAGATGATGCTCCACCACAGGCTGTTTGAACAGAACCTCTAAAAAGGACTAATTTTGGATTTTTGTATGTCATTCCATGTTCCTCAAAAATTTTGTTCCAAGTATCTTCATTGTATGCAAGCATTGTTCTTACAAAATTCCCCATTTCCTCATCTTCCTTGCTTAACGGTGCTGCTGCTTCTGTTTGCTGCTGTCCACCTTGCATTTGTTCTAAAACTGGTGCTATTTGTTTGCCAGTTTCGCCACCAAAAACGTTCAATAACAAAATAATGATTCCGATAACTCCTCCGCCAATAGCGACTTTTCCGCCAGATATACCTCTTCGGTCTTCTACATTATCACTTTGTCTTCTACCTTGCCATTTCATAAGTATGCTAGATTTAAACTTATTATGTTTTTATTAATACGAATTTATATATTTTTCAGCAATATTGAGGCAGTAAGGCCTATTAAGTTTTGAATTATTTTAGCCATTTTCGCAATGCTTCTTCTACAGTGCCTCTAATAATAGGTTTTGAAATATAATCGTTCATTCCGGCAGCGATGCATTTATTTTTTTCTTCTTTTTCTGCACCTGCTGTTACAGCAATGATTGGAATGTTTTTGCCAATTTCTGTAATTCGTATGGCTTTTGTCGCTTCATAGCCATTCATGATTGGCATTTGAATGTCCATGAAAACTAAATCTGGATTGATATTTTCGATTTGTTTTACGGCTTCGTAGCCATTTTCGCATTCAAAAATAATTGAATTCATATTTAGATTTTTGACAATGGTTTTCAAAAGAAGCATGTTTACTTTATTGTCTTCAACAATCAAAATGGTTATTTTCCTGACATTTGAATTGTAACTCAGTACATATTCGGGCTCATGTCCGTTTGATAGCGCTTTTAGTTTCTCGCTTACTGTATTTTCGCTCGTTTTCAAATTCAAATCAAAATAAAAGGTACTTCCTTCGTCGATCTTGCTTTTCAGCTGTAAACGACTTTCCATTAACGCTAATAATTGATTTGAAATTGTAAGTCCCAATCCTGTTCCTCCAAATTTTCTCGTTGTTGAGCTATCTTCTTGCGAAAATGCTTTGAAAATTTTCTTCTGATTTTTTTCCAATATTCCAATTCCGGTATCAATAACCGAAAAACGAATCAGATATTGATCGTCGTATTTTTGGTCGAGTACTGAAACATTTAGTTTGATGGATCCTTCATTGGTAAATTTCACAGCATTTGACAGCAGATTGATCAAAATTTGTTTTAAACGAACAATGTCGGTCCAGATGTATTTTGGTACATTAGGATCAACGTTTAATTCCAATAGAAGGTTTTTTTGATTTGATTCATATATAATCAAATCGAATATTTGCCCCAGAATTTTTTGAAGATCATATAAATCAATATAAAGCTCCAATTTTCCAGCTTCAATTTTTGAGAAATCAAGAATGTCATTAATAATCTCAAGCAACGAATGCGCTGATTGATTAATGGTTGTCATGTATTTTTCCTGAATTTCTTCGAGATTGGTTTTCATCAACAAATGCGTAAATCCAATGATTCCATTTAATGGAGTTCGGATTTCATGGGACATATTAGCCAAGAAATCAGATTTTGACTTGTTTGCGGCTTCGGCAAGTTCTTTTGCTTTGATTGCGTCTTCACTTTCTTTGATTTTAGCCTGATTTCGATGTCGGTCTAAAGCCGATGAAATATTATTGGCCAAAGTTTGGTAGATGTAAATTTCATCATCAGTCCATCTTCGTTCTTTTGTGCAATCATCAAAACCAATAAAGCCAGAAAAGACATCATTTGAAAATAATGGAAGAATTAAAATTGATTTAATATCATTTGCAACGAGCAATTTCTTGAAAAATGTTTCTTCAAGGTTTTTAGTCAGCATGCTTAAGACCCTTTTGCTTTGCGAATGAAAAATAATTTCTTTCAGATTTTCGTCTGTGAATTTTTGAAGTTCTGTTATTTGGTGAACAACGCCTTCTCTTGACCATTTATATTGCTGGCTAATGGTGTTGGTTTCAAAATCTTTTTCATAATAAAAAATATGATCTGCTTTTGAGGCCCTTCCAATAATATCATAGGTTTCCTGAAACATTTTTTGCGGTCCTTTGCTCGATAAAAACTTTTCTGTACAAAGCGCCATTGCCGAAAGCAAATCGGTTTTCAGTTCTAGTTTTTTCTCGGCCTTGAGCCTCATTTGTGAAGAAATTGCGAGTGAAATTACATCAGAGATGGTTCTGGCATAATTGATATCTTCATTGTCCCATTCTCTTTTTTCGCCTGTACTTTCAAAACAAGCAACTCCTGCCAATTGTCCGTTAAGGAAAATTGGAACGTCAAGCATTGATTTTATTTTGTTTTTTGTGAAATAAACTTCCTGAAATTCTGAAGTCTCTAATTTGTCAAAAACATCAGGAGCATTTATAATGGCTTTGTTTTTAAGCGTTTCAAAATAGATTGGATAAGATTCTTTATCGAGAATATTTTTGTCGCTTAAAGTCTGATTGTCTCGACTAAATAAATTTTTGCAAGTAATTACGTCATTAGAAAATCTCCAAAAACTAACTCTGTTGGCATTTGACACTAAAGCAGCCTCTTTGATTATATAATCAATTACGGTTTGCATATTGTCGTAATCGGTAAAGTTTGTTGTTGAAAGTTTTTTTGTCGAATTGTTATAAGATTCGATTTTTTCTAAACGTCTTTTTTTCTCATTTTCGACATTTTTTAATTCGGTAATATCTCGCGCAATTCCCGCAAAACCAATTGTTGTTCCTAAATCATTTTTGCGCACAATAACTTTTTGAGAAATCCATAATTCCTCTCCGTTTTTCTTCAAAATCGGAATTTCTATTGTAGGATAATTAAGCTCGTTTTTCTCTAAATTCTCATAAAAATCAACAGCATTTCGAATGTAATCTTCATGTATGAAATTCGAATAATGCTGCATCATAACTTCGCTTTCGGTATATCCTAAAATCGAATAGCCAAATTCATTGATGAAAGTAAAATGACCATTGCGGCTGATTTCAAAAATAATGTCGGTAGCGGTCTGAATAAGGTTTTTGTATTGGTCCTGAACAATAATTTGTTCAGTAACGTCTTGGCCGATGCTAATAATCAGATTTTTAGAAAACTTTTTGTCTTTCCACTGAATGTACTTGTACTCGCCGTTTTTGCTTTTTAATTTTCGGATATATAACTTATTGTCGATATAATTTTTGTAATAATTATCCTTGTTGAATTCTGAATCTTCGGTGACTTTCCAAAATTCCAGCGCCATGACATCATCAGGATGATAGCCTAAAATTGAGGTGATTGTTTCGCTGCAAAACAATAGTTCTCCATTTTCGTTTGTTGCAATTGTAAGCGAATTTCCTTTATGAACAATTTCGTTGGTAAATCTGTAATTGTCTTTATTGTTTTGTAAAACAGCATATTTTACTTGGTTTATGATAAAAATAACGATGCTGAAATTGATCAACAATACCGATGATTTTATTGGAATTAATTGAAAAACAACGGTTGTGATCAAATAAAGAAAAGTTAGGCCAACAAAAGCCCAATATATTTTTATAGGTTTTAATACGCTGTAGGAAAAGAAAAAAGATATTAAAAAAGTAAGAATAGGCAAAACATCATCTGGAAGATTAATGATATTGTGCATTACATAAGCAATGTAAAAAAAGAAAGAAACAATAAATATGTTCTGAATTCGGTCGCGAAAATATTTGATTTTATCAGTAAGGACATAAATAGCCAAAACACTGAAACCGATAATTAAGTTTATAATCAAGAGGCTTTTCGGCCTTATCTTGAAAATTTCATTGATAATCTCGATAACAATAACAGCGATTCCAAAAAAGAGAATGTATAGTTGGTATTCTTTAGTAAGTGTTTCAGTCTCTTTTTTCTTCTCAATAAAATAACCAATTCTAGCTTTGATTCTGAAAAACTGATAAACTAAGATTCCTAAAAAAGCAAATAGGGAGAATCCTAAAACAATAAGTTTAGGATTATTATAGAAAATGACTTCCGGGCTGAAAACAAACCAGTTTGTTATAATTGATTTCAGGGTATTGCCAATAAAAGCAATTCCTGAATTCAATGTACTATAATAAAAACTGTAGTTTTCTACCATAAATTTGGGAATGTACGGTTTAGTTAATAGCATTTTGTGATTTTCTGAAAGAGTAGGTCAGGCTCTTTTTTGTTCAGAAATTCAATTTCATATTTGATCCGATTGACCAATAGAGTCAATTGAATCTTGTTCTTGCTCCATGTCAAAAATGGAATAATATGTTGCGTAATTCAAAGACGTATTAAAAACGTATGTAAATAGAAAACCTATACCGCAAGCAAACACACCAACAATTGAGCCTACGATTCCGATAATAAATACACCGAAAATTAATAAAGGATTTTTAGCTACTAGTGTAATGCTTCCTTTAATTGCATCGATTGCGTTTAAATTTCCAAACACAATCAACGGAACAGCAAAATACATGAAAAAGTTTATAGCTATAGAAACTGCTACGCCAATGAATACAAAGCCAGCAATTTCGAATGTGTTGGCAATTGCATTATTGATTGCTGTGATAATTAAAGTTGAAACAAATAATGGAGCAAAATAAGGTGTTTTGTAATAACTGAACATGAATGAAGCTTTGAATTCATTGTTTTTGTCAGCAGCATCGGCCATTTTGAAGAAACCAGCGCTAAATGGTGCAAGAACAGCGCTTAAAAGTGATACTCCAACAGTAGAAATTAATGCTTCATCTAAAGTCAATTTAGTAGGTTTTAAGCTCTCTTGCACTATTTTTGGCACATGTTCAAAACCATAAATGTTTCCTAAAACCAGTACTGCTGCAATTGCTGCTATAAATGAAAAAACTAGTAGAATAAGTGCTGAATAAAGTGTTATTTTTTTAAAGTTTTCGAAAGCGTGGTCAAAGACAGTAGAAAAATCTATGGTATAGCCATTTTTTTTAATGTTCTCGATTTTGGCAAGTGTAGATTTCATTTTGATATGGAATTGTTTGTATTTTTAGAATTTACGGTCATTTTTGAAACGTAAATATAGTATTTTTAATCAATTACATATGATATTCTACAAAATTAACAGAGACATTTTTTTGATATTTAAAGCCAATCTAATAAACGTTTAAGCGACGTCAGTTTATCCTTATAAGGAGCATATCGCATAGGAAGATCAAGCCAGTTTGCTTTTTTTACTACAGCCTTGTGATGCGAGAAAATATCAAAGCTTAATTGGCCGTGATATGCACCGATGCCGCTATGGCCGACACCGCCAAAAGGAAGTCTTTTATTAGAGAAATGAACTACTGTATCGTTAATGCATCCGCCTCCAAATGAGTAGTTTGTAATTAGTTTTTTTGCAAAATTGTTATTTTCGCTGAAAACATAGAATGCCAAAGGTTTTTCATATCGACTAACAACGTTTTCAATATCGGCCTCGCTTTCATAAGTGAGAATCGGTAAAATTGGTCCGAAAATTTCTTCTCTCATTACAGGGCTATCTAATGCTGGGTCTTCGATTAAAGTAGGAGATATGTATAATTTTTCGGCATCAGTTTCTCCACCAAAAATCACCTTTTCTCGTTCTATCATACTGTCCAGACGCAACCAATTTTTAGTATTTATGATTCGCGCAAAATCAGGCGATTTGTCTATCTTTTTTCCGTATGCATTTAAGATCTCGTCAATTAAAAAACTAACAAAATTGACTTTCATATTTTTTTGAATCAGAATATAATCTGGTGCAATGCAAGTTTGTCCGGCATTAATGAATTTTCCCCAAACGATTCGTTTTGCGGCTAATTTCAAATTAGCGGTTTCATCAATAATACACGGATTTTTTCCTCCCAATTCTAATGTGACCGGCGTCAGATTTTCGGCAGCCGCTTTTGCTATAATTTTTCCAACGGAAACACTTCCGGTAAAAAAAATATAATCCCAACGTTTTGCGAGCAGTTTGTTTGATGCTTCAATACCACCTTCTACAACTTCAACATGTTTGACATGGAATGTTTTGGAAATGATTTTGGAAATAATTGCTGAAGTATGAGGTGTGAGTTCTGATGGTTTTAAAACGACTCTATTTCCTGCTGCAACCGCGGCAATCAAAGGGCATAATGCCAATTGAAATGGATAATTCCAAGGAGCAATGACTAGAACTTTTCCGTAAGGTTCTTTGTAGATATAATCAGTAGATGGGAAATTGAGAAGTGATGGAAGAATATTTTTGGGTTTTGCCCACGAATAAATGTTTTTGATCGTATCTTTTAGTTCCGAAATGACATAATTGGTTTCAGTTAAAACAGCTTCAAATTCGGGTTTTTTAAAATCATCGTATAAAGCTTGAACAATCAAATCTTCGCTTTTTTGAATGTTGTATAACAACTTTTTAAGCGTTTCTTTTCTGTATCCGATGTCGTTTTTGTAGTCCATTTTATGATCAGCTTGTTTTTTATGTCTATGCAAGTTAATCGATAAAATTTAAAAAATTAACAATTATATCATAAAAAATTATACCGCGTTCCAAATTGTTTCGTCTGGAGTTGGTGCTATAATCGTGATGTTTTCTTTTGAAACGGGATGTATAAAAACCAGTTTTCTGGCGTGAAGATGAATCCCTCCATCAGGATTGCTGCGATCTGCACCATATTTCAAATCGCCTTTTATTGGAGAACCAATTGCGGCTAATTGCGCTCTGATTTGGTGATGACGACCTGTATGAAGATTGATTTCAAGAGCAGTATAATTTTGAAGCTCTTTAATAATTTTGTAGTCCAGACTTGCGAGTTTGCTATCAGGGACTTCTTTTAAATGGGCTTTAGAAGTATTGTTTTTTTCGTTTCTTTTTAAATAATGAACCAATTTGGCACTAGCTTCTAAAGGTTTATTTTTTACAACCGCCCAATATGTTTTTTTAGTTTCACGATTACTAAAAAGTTCGTTCATTCGAGATAGAGCTTTGCTAGTTCTGGCAAAAACAACAATTCCGGTAGTTGGCCTATCCAAACGATGAATGACACCCAAAAAAACATCACCAGGTTTGTTGTATTTGGCTTTAATGTATTCCTTCACAACATCAGACAAAGGTTTATCCCCAGTTTTATCTCCCTGCACAATATCACCCACACGTTTGTTGATCACAATAATGTGATTATCTTCATGAAGGATTTGGAGATTGTTTTTATCTGAAATAATTTTCATTTTAAGTTGAAATTTAGATTGAGAAAGTTTGGCTAAAGCCTTCCACTAGCCTTAAAAATGAACCTCCAGCTAAAGCTGGAGGCAATTGAGTTTTAACTTTTATTTTTGAGCTCTTTGAACCTTTGTTACTTTGAACCTTTGTGCCTAAAATCTTAGTACCTTAGCAACTTAGCGTCTTAGTATCTTAGAAAATTAATATTGTTCTTTCTCGTTAGGGAAATCTTTTGACTTCACGTCAGCGGCATATTGACCAATAGCTTTCGTCATTGATTCATAAAGATTCAAGTAACGGCGCAAGAAACGCGGGCTGAATTCATTGTTCATACCTAACATGTCATGAATTACTAAAACTTGTCCGTCAACACCGCCTCCTGCACCAATCCCGATAACAGGAATTGAAATGCTGTCAGCTACTTTTTTGGCAAGTTCAGCTGGAATTTTTTCAAGAACTACAGCAAAACATCCTACTTTTTCAAGCATTTTAGCATCTTCAATTAATTTTTCAGCTTCTTCTTCTTCTTTAGCTCTTACAGTGTAAGTTCCAAATTTATAAATCGACTGAGGAGTCAATCCCAAATGTCCCATAACAGGAATTCCGGCGTTTAATATCTTTTTGATTGATTCTTTGATTTCTTTTCCGCCTTCTAATTTTACAGCATGTCCGCCACTTTCTTTCATAATTCTGATAGAAGAACGCAAAGCTTCTTTAGGATCAGATTGATAACTTCCAAAAGGCAAATCTACCACAACTAAAGCTCTCTCGACAGCGCGAACAACAGATGAAGCATGATAAATCATCTGGTCTAAAGTGATTGGCAAAGTTGTTTCGTGTCCCGCCATCACATTTGAAGCAGAATCTCCTACTAAAATGACATCGACACCTGCAGTATCAACAATTTTAGCCATTGTGTAATCATATGCAGTAAGCATAGAGATTTTCTCTCCATTGCTTTTCATTTCAATCAACGATTTGGTAGTGATTCTTTTATAATCTTTTTTAGCAACTGACATTATGAGTAAGTTTTAGTTTTTTTAATTATTTTAAAAGTTATTTATGCTTTTAAAACGTGAATTTTAGTTTGCAAAATTAAGTAATAAATTCTAACAATCGGCCATATTTACCGCAATTGCCAATCCGCCTTCAGAGGTTTCTTTGTATTTGGAATTCATATCTTTTGCTGTTTCCCACATCGTATTGATTACTTTGTCTAATGGAACTTTAGCATTTTTAGAATCGGTTTCAAGAGCTAATTCTGCAGCATTTATGGCTTTTATGGCGCCCATTGTATTTCTTTCAATACATGGAATTTGAACTAAACCACCAATTGGATCACAAGTTAACCCCAGGTGATGTTCCATCGCAATTTCGGCAGCCATTAAAACCTGCGCAGGAGTTCCGCCCATTAATTCGCAAAGCGCCGCCGCTGCCATTGATGAAGAGACACCAATTTCAGCCTGACAACCTCCCATTGCAGCAGAAATTGTAGAACCTTTTTTGAAGATACTTCCAATTTCTCCGGCAACCATCAAAAATTGTTTGATTTCTTTTTCGCCCGCATTGTGGTTTTCGATTACCATATAATACATTAAAACTGCTGGAATTACGCCGGCACTTCCGTTTGTTGGTGCAGTAACTACACGCCCTAAAGAAGCATTTACTTCATTAACCGCCAATGCAAAACAGCTAACCCATTTCAAAATTTGACGGAATTTAACTTCGGTTTTTCTAATTTCTTCCAACCAAGATTGCGGATCTGTATAATTGGATAACCCGATTAAATTTTGGTGCATATCAAAAGCTCTTCTGCGCACATGAAGTCCGCCAGGCAGGATTCCTTCAGAATGGCAACCAATGTACATGCATTCCAACATGGTATTCCAAATGCGCATCAATTCAGAATGAATTTCATTTTCAGAACGCATTGATTTTTCGTTTTCATAAACAATCTCAGAAATCGATTTGTTTTCAGAAACCGTATAATTTAAAAGCTCAACAGCATTTTGAATTGGGAAAGGAAAAGCGCATTTGATAACTTCTTTAATTTTGGCATTTTCGCGTTCTTCTTTCACCACAAAACCACCGCCAATAGAATAAAAAGTCGATTCATATTCGGAATCATCATTTTTATAGGCCGTAAATTTCAATCCATTAGCATGAAAAGGCAAGAATTCTTTGTTGAAAACAATGTCTTGAAGAAAATAAAACGGAATTATATATTGATTAGCCAAAATAATTTCGTTTTTGTCTTCAATCTTTTTGATAATTCCAGCAATATCTTCAACCGGAATATATTCAGGATCTTGGCCACTCAAACCGAGCATTACGGCCAAATCTGTGGCATGACCCTTTCCTGTTAAGGAAAGCGAGCCATACAAATCGACTTTTACGCGCTTGATTTGGTCTAAAATAGATTCGTTTTTTAGCTCTTCCAAAAAACGTTCTGCGGCTCTCCAAGGACCCAAAGTATGTGAGGATGAAGGTCCAACACCAATTTTAAGCATATCAAAAACAGAGATACATTCTTCCATTGTTACAGTTTTGTTATTACAAAGATAATTGAATAATGCAACGATAGTTATATTTTGATCGTTAATCTTGCGCTTTTGTTAAAAATGGTATTAAATTTTAATAATTTGGCAACAAAATAAATTTAATTGTTTAATATGCAGTTTGCGTAGAAAGTTGGCTATTTTTCGGTATTTTTGTGGAGAGCCTTTCATTAAAACCGCTTATTTATTTGGTATAATTACGAAATCACTTCAAGGGATTTTATTTTAATTATAAAAAAATGTCTTTTTACGATTACAATACCACAAAGCATAAAATTACAATATGATAGAATTTTTCAGGCATTTTTTACACGAATTCGAATTACCGCTCACGAATCCAGTATTGATTTTTTCTTTAATACTTTTTATAATTCTGCTTTCGCCGATTTTATTAAAAAAAATCAATATTCCTGGAATCATCGGATTGATTATTTCTGGAGTTATTATTGGGCCACATGGTTTGCATCTTTTAGAAAAAAACTCGGCAGTTACTTTATTTTCAACGATCGGGCTTTTGTACATCATGTTTATTGCTGGACTTGAACTCGATATGAATGAATTCAAAGCGAATCGAAACAAGAGTTTGTTATTTGGATTTTTCACTTTTATAATTCCGCTTTCCATAGGTTTTCCAGTTTGTTATTATTTGTTGCATTATGAATTTAATGCCAGTTTTTTAACGGCAAGCATGTTTGCAACGCATACTTTGGTTGCTTACCCAATTGTAAGCAAATTAGGGATTGCTAAAAATCAGGCTGTTGCAATAACCGTTGGAGGAACAATTTTGACGGATACTGCTGTTTTGATTATTTTGGCCGTTATTATGGGAAGCAGTCAAGGGAGCTTAAATCAAGCTTTTTGGATAAAATTGACAGTTTCATTGGCTATTTTTTCGGCAATTATGTTTTTGGTTATCCCAAGAATTGCCAAATGGTTTTTCAAGAAACTAGAAAGTGAGAAACATGCACATTATATCTTTGTTCTTTCGGTGGTTTTCTTTGCGGCCTTTTTGGCCGAAGTAGCAGGAGTAGAGCCTATTATTGGTGCATTCGTTGCGGGTTTGGCATTAAATCCTTTGATTCCGCATTCATCTGCTTTGATGAACCGAATTGAATTTATTGGTAACTCATTGTTTATTCCTTTTTTCCTAATTTCTGTTGGAATGTTGGTTGATGTAAGCGTAATTTTAAGCGGACCAACAGCTTTAATTGTAGCGGCAACTTTGAGTGTTGTGGCTATTTTTGGAAAATGGGCGGCAGCCTTTTTTACACAAATTGTTTTTAGATATACCAAAACCGAAAGACAATTGATTTTTGGATTAAGCAGTGCGCATGCGGCGGCAACTTTGGCTGTAATTTTGGTTGGTTACAAAGCAAAAATTCTAGATGAAAATATTCTAAACGGAACTATTATTCTGATTTTGATTACTTGTATTGTGGCTTCTTTTGCAACTGAAAAAGCGGCTAAAAAAATTGCGATTTGTGAAGAAGAAATCTCGCACGAAGATGCCGAACATGGTCAAATTTTAGACGAACATATTTTGATTCCATTAGCAAAAACGTCAGCTACAGCAAGTTTGCTGGATTTTGCACTTTTGATTAAAGACAAAAAATCAGCTAATCCGGTGACTTTATTGACTATTGTTCCAAATAACGATCAAGCCGAAAAAAATATTCTGAAGTATAAAAAAGCAGTTGATAAATTTGTTATTCAAGGATCTGCCTCAGAAGTGAAAATTAATACGATTGCCAGAATCGACCATAATCCGGCGAGTGGAATTGCTAGAACTTCTAAAGAAATCATGTCGGATATTGTCATTATTGGCTGGCCGAAAAAAACGGGATTCTTGGATAAAATTTTTGGCGAAAACGTTGATTCCATTATCAATAATGTGGATAAAAGCTTATTCATTTGCCGATTTCCAACTAATTTTATTGAAGAAAAAAGACTGGTTTTTATTTGTCCGCCATTTTCTGAAAGAGGAATTGGCTTCCATCTTTTATTACAGAAAATTTGTAGATTATCTCAAGAATTAAGTATTCCGATTGTACTTTATGCCGATTACAAAACGCACCAAGCCATTCAGGCAATTGCGAATAATTTGAGATTGAATGCAAAACTTGGCTTTAAAAGCGTAATGGAATGGGACAGTTTCGAATCAATTTCAGATGAAATAAAACCAACTGATTTCATTGTTTTCAATTTATCTAGAAAAGGTTCGGTTTCGTATCAATCTATTTTTGACAGACTTCCTCAAAAATTTGATAAATTCTTTGAAGACAATAATATTCTTTTGGTTTATCCGCAAGACGATCGTAAAGAAAGCTCAATGGATGCCTATGAAGATTTTACAGCAACACCTTTAACCAAAGGTCTTGAAGCTATTGAACAGATTGGTCGCGGTTTGGGAAGCATTTTGAAAAAAGGATAAAAACAGTAATTAAATGAACCACAATATAAAATCAATTCGTCCCTTTATTGGAGCTAAAAATTTCGAAGTTTCAAGAAGTTTTTATCGTGATTTAGGATTTGAAGAAGGAATCTTAGGATCTAATTTTTCTGTTTTTAAAAGCGGCGAATTTGCATTTTATCTTCAAGATTATTATGCAAAAGAATGGATTGAAAATACTATGATTTTTCTTGAGGTTGATGATACAGAACGATACTACAACGAACTTTTAGCTTTAAATCTTCCCGAAAAATACGAAGGTGTAAAACTAACTCCGATAAAATATTTAGATTGGGGAAGTGAATGTTTTCTGCATGATCCTTCTGGAGTTCTGTGGCATTTTGGGAAATTTAAATAAGAACATTATCTCAAACCAAAATTTCCCAAAACTCGGGTAGTACTTTTACGTTGATACCAATCATTATAAACAAGCTCTAGGTTTTTTACATCAAGTTCTCCAAAATCAAAATCGCGAAATTTATCTGCAATTTCAATTAATTTTTTTGGATTTTGAAGCGGTTCCTGAAAACGCATAACAGTTGAATGCGCGGTAGAAATTGTATATCTGCTGTCTATAGTTTGTTGCAATTCAGAGTTTTTAAAGTTCTCACGAAGTTTATTTCTTAAATTATCCAAAGTTTCATCTGTTGGAAAACCTTGAATCATAAGAGCAGAAGGCGAAGCCGTAATGCCTTTAAAATGAATTTTGATTTTATCTGCATCGACCATGCTTTTGCAGATGAGCTGAATATAATCGTTTGGAGAAATCTGATTTAATTGAAATTCCTCCGAACAAGAAATAATCGACATTACAGTAATATGAATATCTGAATCTGGATAAAAATATTGTTCGGGTTCAGCTTCTTTCAATTCCTTTAAAAAAAGCTTGATATTGGCTTTTATTTCATCATTTGGACGAATAAGCAAGGTGATTCCAAATCGAGAATCTGACTCGTTTTTGAGTTCTGAATCGATTGAATATTTTCCCGCCGAAATTGCTTCGGCAGCTGTTTTATAAAGTTGATTGTAATGTTCAGTTAAATTCATTGTTCTATTATTGTGCTTCAAAAATCGATTTTAATTGTTGCTGTAAATCGTGTTTATTGTTTTCTCCACTGCCTTTCCATTTTCCAATAATAATTCCATTTTTGTCAATTAAAACTTTATGCGGAATACCATTAACAAAATAATCTTTATCGACGGTACTTTGATTTTCTAAAATAGAAATATGTTTCCAGGATTCGATTTTTTCTTTGGCAATCGCATTTTTCCAAAGATCGGATTTTTCATCTTTAGTAATACTAATAATTTCTAAACCTTGTTGCTGATACTTCTTATATAATTCTTTAACATATGGCAATTCTTCTCTGCAAGGAGCACACCAGCTGGCCCAAAAATCAATCAAGATGTATTTTTTGCTTTTAAAATCGGCAAGGGAAATAGTTTTGTTATTGATATCTTTTAAACTAAAATTGGGAGCAATGCTTCCCACTTTGCTTTGTTTAAAATAGTGTAGTTTCTCGGCCATTTCTTTTCCCTCTTCTGAATTTTTAATTTCGGGAGAAAAGTTTTGGAAAACCTCTACGAAAGTGTCATAAAAGTTCATTCCCACAAAACGGCCTACCGAAATTCTAATTAGATGCAAGGCTCTTTGTGAATTAGGATGTTTTCGGGCAAAATCAAAATCAAGTTTTAATTCATTAATGCCATTCTGATCCAATGCATTCCATAATGTATCTAAACGTATAGTAAGCTGGTTTCGTTTAACGGAATCTTTTTCTGATTCTATTTCTAAATTTACTTTTTTCATTAAGTTTGAAATGGAATCGTGAATTATTTTTGTTGGTTTATGCAATTCCATAATTTCTTTTTCAATTGAAGCTTCGTCTTGCGCACTACAAAAACAGCTTATAAGAAAGATAGAAATGATAAAAAGAAAATTTATTTTTTTCATGGAATATGCTTTGTTAATGAAGAAATTGATTTTATCTAGAGCTATTTCTTTTTTGCTTTTTCAAGATTTTCTTTTACTCTGAATTTTACAATTCGGGTAATCAAATCATAAGGCATTTTGTCTTTTAACGGAAACTGGACAGAACCTTTGCCTGATTTATATTTTGAAAGTTCAGCTTTAAATTCTTCATGTCCGCTTGGCAAAGCATAAAGGCCAATATGATTTTTAAAGGCCGCAAAATAAACTACAATTCCGTTTTGCTCAAAAGCTGGCATTGAATAACTAATTTTCTCTTTGGCTTCTGGTGCCGCTTTTTGAATCGTCATTCTCACTTTCTCTAAAATTTCCTGAACATCGTTTGGAAATCCACCAATGTACTCGTCGATATTTTCGGGTTTTTTAACTTCCATGATTTTTTTAGTTTCAGGTTTCAAGTTTCAGGTTGCTGAACTTGTACTACGATCAAAACATATCTGTTATTTTAACGCAAAGTGCGCTAAGTATTTTTAATTGCTGGAGTAAGCAGAATCTATATTAAGTTCGCAAAGCTTTGTCTACCATTTTTCTGCACAAAGCTTTGTGGGCTTTTCACTTTAGTGATTCTCAAAAAACCTTGCGTTCTTCGCGTAAATCTTTGTGACCTTTTGCGGTTAAAATACTATCAGGCAAGGCCTTTCGGGAATCTATCTAGAACTAAATTCAGCTTTAAATTATGTTCTAAATACGCTTTTGCTCCTGCTAATACCAAAGTGAAACCTTCAGTAGAATTACGAACCTGATCAATTATTTTGTCAGCATCGCCTTTTAAGCCCGAATTTGTAATGCTCACAAAGGTCTCATTTTCATTCAGCGGACTAAAAATCCATTCAACTAAAGTGATTTCGTCTGGATTTCCCCATTCAATCACAATTTTTTTATTTTCCTGCAATACTAATGTAGTGACCGTCAATGAAAAACCATACATTTCCCAAGTCCACTCGGTTTTTTGGTTTTCTTCTAATTTTCCGGAGCCTTTTGTAAACCAAAATTTACGAGTAATTTCCGGATCTATAAAAGCCTGAAAAACTTCTGAAACAGGTTTCCTGATCAGCATTTCGGCTTTTGCAAATTTGTTGTTTTCTGTTTTCATTTTATTGAAAGTTAGAAGTTATAAGTTGTAGGTTATGAGTTTTGGGCAAATGTAAATATAACTCATTTTTTTTACTTCTAACGCTTTACAAATAACCCTTAACATTCAACTCATAACTCTTTCTTGTCAATCCATTTTCCGACTGTAGGCGGTATATAATTTCTCATTTTTTCTAGTAAATCATCGATATTGTCACTAACCAAAAGCATTTTTTGATTGACGTCTTTCAGCAAGCCTTTTTCAACCATTGTTTCTGTCAATTCAATTAACGAATCATAAAACCCGTTTGTATTTAAAATTGCAATTGGTTTTTTATGAAGTCCTAATTGTGCCCAAGTCAGCATTTCAAAAAGCTCTTCTAATGTTCCAAAACCGCCCGGGAGAGCGATTACACCATCGCATAAATCGTTCATTTTAGTTTTTCGTTCATGCATGCTTTCCACTACAATTAATTCGGTCAAGCCTAAATGTGCAATTTCTTTAGATCTAAGGAAATTTGGAAGAACGCCAATTACGCTTCCGTTTTCGCTCAATGCGCCATCCGCGACAGCGCCCATTAAACCTACATTTGCACCTCCGTAAACTAAACCTATATTTTGTTTGGCTAAAGTTTTTCCTAGCAGTTCTGCTTGTTCTCTAAATATTTCATCAATGCCAAAACTGGATCCGCAGAAAACGGTTATATTTTTCATTTTTTCTATTTTTTTATTCTGTAAACAAAATTGTGACGAGAAGGTTCGTTATAATAAGCCACATGGATTTCGTCTATTTTTTCGGCGCCTAATTTTTCAATTGCTTTTTGTGAGCGGAAATTTTCTGCTCCAATATGAAACTGAACTTTTTCTACAAATTGAAAAGCGTAATCGAGCATCATTTTTTTTACTTGAGTATTGAAACCAGTTCCCCAAAATTTTCTTCCATAAAAAGTATATCCTATAAAAATGCTATTGTTTTCAGGATCGTATTCATAAAATCGTGTACTGCCAGCAATTTCATTTGTGGTTTTATCCAAAATGACAAAAGCGCCTTTGCTTTCCATCGCACCTTCAAAAAAGTTTTGGAAAACTGCTCTTTCATAACGGTTTTTATTGGGATGTTGTTCCCAAACCAAAGGATCTGAGGCAACTGCATAAAGTTCTTCAAAATGATTTTCTTCGAGCGGAATCAATTTTATGATTTCATTTTCCAAGAAATTGGGCTGTAAATCGAAATTATTTGCTGACATAATTTTTATTGCGTTAGTTTTTTTGGGAAAATTAATCGTGAAGTTTGTCATTTCGACGAAGGAGAAATCACACTAGAAATTCCGCAAAGTTAATAATCAATCTTTGTCGATATCCGAGTGTGATTTCTCCTTCGTCGAAATGACAAAAAGATCTAGATTATCTATAAAAGCTTAATAAATAACATTTAAATCCGTTTAATTTGAACACACGAAACATTTTCCATTTTTATTTCTTTCCCTACTTTTTTTAGCAATCCGGTTTTTGGATTTCTTTTAAAAACAACCACATTTCCGGTATTAACATTTGAAGCAACTAAAAATTTTCCGCTTTCATCGATGGCAAAAACTCTCGGATGTTTTCCTAAAGTGGATTGATAACCAATGTTTTTTAAAAGCCCATTTTCGTCAATTGTGAAAATGGCAATGTTGTTTTCTTTTCCTCGGTTTGTGGCGTAAAGAAATTTTCCGTCAGGAGAAATATGAATATCTGAACTTTCAAAACCTTCTTTTATTTTATCAGAATGCGTGGCAATACGTTGGATTTTATTCAAAACCCCGTTTTCGTATTTGTAAACGCTTATTTGGCCCGCCATTTCTTCAATGCAATAACCAAATTTTTGATTCGGATGAAAAGTAAAATGTCTCGGGCCAGCTTCTAAATCAGTCTTTGTGAAAGGATTTTTAGTTTCAATTAAAGGCTTTTCCTGATTGGCATCAAATGCATAGCAACGAATTTTATCGGCACCTAAATCGGGTAAAAACAAATAATCAAATTGAGGTGAAAATACAGCTGAATGCACGTGTGAACGGGTTTGTCTTTCTTTATGTGTGCTTCCGTCCAGATATTGAAAGTTTTGCGCAATCGAGTCAATTTTGCCGTTTTCTAAAATTGGAAAAACAGAAACACTTCCTTCTGTATAATTGGCATTGGCAATCCATTTTCCGCTTTTATGTACTGTCACATAAACCGGATTTTCGCCACCGCTTCTTTGGCTGTTTAAAAAAGTCAGACTTTTGTTTTTAGGATCAAACTCAAAACTGCTGATGCTTCCTGCATTTGGTGTTTTGGTATCGGTACAGGCATACACATATTTTCCATTTGGAGAAACCGTCAAATAGGAAGGATTTATAATGTTTTTTGCAGAAGCTGTTTTAGTTAATTTTCCATTGATGGTATCTAATTGATAAATTTGAATGGCTTCTGCCGATTTATCGCGATTATAAGAACCCAGAAAAACATAGGTATTTTGTGCAAAAAGGTTAAAAGTTGCCAGAAAAGCAACGATAAAAAGGTTAGTTTTTAGTTTCAATTTTTTGTTTTTTTTTTTGATATTATTTTTTTGAATCGAGTGGAAATCTAAAGCCAAACACAGGAAGTTCTCCCTGCATAAAATCCAGAATTTCATCTCTTTTAAAACCTATGTTTTCATACATTCCCCAAGCAGTTTTCATTGCCAAAGTAGAATGAATAATGACTTGTTTTCTTTGAGACTCTTTTGCTTTTTTGATGCATTCTAAAGTCAAAAGTTTTCCAATTCCTTTTCCTCTTGCATTAGAATCAACTCCTAGAAGACGAAATCCAGCTGAATCTTTTTCCTGAGTTGCGATTCCGCCAGAGCCGTAGTATTGCATATCATTAAAATAAACTACTGCTCCTGAAATGGTATTATTTTCATCAAGAGCCACTAAAAGTTCTGTTTCTGGATATTGGGTAAAATTGCCAATATTGGCTAACATTTTATAATAATTTGGCTGTTCATCTTGTTTAGGAAAACCTTCCAAAGCCGAATAAACGCGAATTAAAAGTTCTCCGATTTCCTCAAATTCTGAAGGGTTTGCGTTTCGTATGATATAATTGTTCATGTTTTTGTTTCAAGTTTGCAATTATCAATTAATTAACCCCTTCCCACCATTGTTGAAATTGCTGGTTTTCATTTTTTAATTCGACGATTTCACCAATTTTAGGTGTAATTAACGGAATCGGATTTTCAGACAAACTGTTTAATTCGGTTACTTTTTTTAAAGGTTCATCCCAAGCGTGAAGTGCCAATGCAAATTTTGAAGAATGAACAGGAAAGACTCTTTTGGCTTTCAAATCTTTCATCGCTTTAATTACATCTTCCGGCAAATTATGGATGTATTTCCAAGCCGGATTGTATTGGCCATTATCAATAAGCACAATATCAAAAGGGCCAAATTTCTCGCCAATTGCTGCATAATGTGAATCGTAGCCACTATCGCCTCCCAGATACATTTTAAAATCTTTGGTTTCTAAAACAAAAGACGTCCAAAGTGTATTGCAACGTTTGATGCTTCTACCCGAAAAATGTCTTGAAGGAGTGGTATAAAGCGTTAAATTTTGATCGAGTTCTATTTTTTCATGCCAGTCTTTTTCGATAATAATTTCAGAAGGAAATTTCCAAAATTCAAAATGTGAGCCCACTCCAAGAGCCGTAATAACCTTTTTGATTTTTGGCTTTAGTGCCATAATTGTCGCATAATCCAAATGATCATAATGATCGTGGGTCATCAATAAATAATCAATTTCTGGGATATCATCAGCGGTATAAATATCGGTTCCTTTAAATGCTTTTGTGGTGCCATAAATAGGCGAGGCGTTGCCACTAAAAACAGGATCAATCAAGAAACGTTTTCCTTCAAGCTGAATATAATATGACGAATGCCCAAACCAAACCAAGATATCTTGATCTAACGGAATTTCATGCAAATTGGTTTTTATTGACGGAATACTATCAGTAGGGCTTTTGCGATCTACTTTCTTGAAGAAAAATTCTTTTAGAACATCAAAATAGCCATAACCTTCAGCAAGTTCTGGTGTGAAACTTTCGTTTTCGAATTTTCCGTTTTTGTATTGAGGCGATTTTTGGATTAAAGCTAGTCTTTCACCAAATGGCCTTTTTCCGAATCTAGGATGGTATGCAAAATAAATTGCAACGGCTATTAAAAGAAGAAATAAAGTGAGGCTCATATTTTTTAATTTGAAGGGTATAAATTTTGGGTGTATTGCATGGAAAGTAGAATGATATTTTTTAATATTTCAACATCAATATCAGCCAGTTTTTTGACATAAATACATGCTTTTGAAGAAGTATGTTTGCCTAGTTTAGATAAGAGTTCTTCTCTTTTGTCTTCAGGCAGATAAAAATATACGGTCATGGCTGCTTTTCTTGGAGAAAAACCTGCTAATGGCGCATCACCTTCGTGGCCGCTGTCATATTTATAATGATAACTTCCAAAACCAATAATACTCGGACCCCACATTTTTGGTTCAAAACCAGTTAATTCCTGTATTATTGAAAGAAGTTGAAAAGCGTCTTTTCTTTTCTGCTCATTTTCGACAGCATTTATAAAATCAGTAACACTGTTTGTGGTTTCGGTGGTTTTATTGACAGCCATTTGCGTTTATTTTTTAATTAATAAATCACTTTTGAAAAGAATATTCTTTATTTTAAATTCAGATATGTAAAACAAATTAGAATCGTCATTCATTTGATTTTCAATCGCAATAAAACTGATGTCACTTTCAGGAAAGTATAAATTTACTGAAGAAAACCCGTCACCCAAACCTGTGTGTCCAAGATATTTAACTGGTTCTTTTTCAACAATTCTAATTCCGTAACCGTAACCTTCTTTTTCTTTTCCAAATAAATTATGTTGCGAAAGTGTTGTGTATTTCAACATTTTCTGATAAGATGCAGGTTTTAAAATTTTTCCTTTATGAAGATTATTGTTCCAAATAGCTAAATCAGTTACAGTCGAAATAATGCCGTCTGCTCCAAGGCTTTCTGGCGTAATATAATCGTCGTGAGTGATTTCAAAAGTGTTATTCTTATTGATATAACCAGAAACTAAATTTTGATTTTTACCCTTAGAATAGACATAGGTGTTTTTCATTTTTAGTTTCGAAAAAAGCGCGGTAGCCACTTCAGTATAACTTTTTTTGGTACTAAATTCTACGATTTTCCCTAGAAGACTGAAATTTAAATTTCCGTATTTAAACTGAGTTCCGGGTTTAAATGCCAATGGTTTGTCTAAACCGACAATTCCGTGAGTATGATTTAAAAGCTGATGAACCGTTACAGAATCTGCCCAAGTTTGTTTTAATTCAGGTAAATAATTTTTGATTGGAGAATTGAGATCTATTTTACCCTTTTCAACTTCCAATAAAATCAAAACTGCCGTTATCTGTTTGCTGTTTGACATGATTTCAAATTGGCTGTCTAATTTCAAAGGTTTTTTGGTCTCAAAATTCGAAAAACCTTTTACTTTAGAATACAATGTTTTTCCGTTTTTTGAAATCAAAATTGCACCATTAAAAATGGGAGAATTGGTATTTTTTATTAAACTGTCAATTTTAGCAGAATAATTATCTTCTTTTTGAGCGAAGGAATTACAGCTCAAAAAAAGAAAAATTAAAGACAATATTGAAAGTGTTTTGGATAAAAAGGTCATTTTTAGGCTTTTGTATTTTTTAGTTTTCGGTCTCTGGAAATAATTTATAATTAACAATTCACCATTAACAATTAGTTAAAACATTCCATTTTCATTAATAGTTTCTTTTGGAACAGGCTGACCTAAATCCCAAAGTTCAATTATTTTATCATGCTTAAATTTTAAAATATGAACTACGGCAAAGCCAATATCTTTTGAATTTTGTTTTAAATGCGAATGCACGGCAACAAAATTGTCGTCTTCTAAAATATGATGAATTTTGAAAATCTTATTCGGATTTGTTCTTGCAGATTCTTCCATTGCAAGCATTAAGGTATCGGCATCACCCTTAAAATAAGCATTGTGATGTTTGAATTTTTTGCCAACATGCAAACGAAATGCTTCGTGCGAATGTCCGTTTGCGGCAAGTTTTAGGAAGTCCCGAGCAATTTCTTTCTTAGTCATGATTTTTAAATATAAAAGACAACTAAGTTAAGAAATTTGAAGCTACATTGAGGGGAAAAAAAGTCCGGATTTTGCTTATTTTTTATAAATCTTCGGGTTTGATTTGAGAAATGTCAACGCCTAATTTTTCTAATTCTGTTTGGCCAATTTCTGTTATGTAGAAATGTTTGTCTGTTGGAGTTTTCTTAGCAATCCATCCTTTTTCGGCAAAAGTTTCAACTAGCAACTGACCGAGTTTTCCACCAATATGTGAGTAACATATTTTAGCGGGAATTTTTTTAGAGGATTCGTCACTCATTTTTTTGAATCTTTCCTTTATGACAAAGTAATTTCAGTGCCAGATACGCCATTGGAATATAAGCGAAAACTAAATCTACAATCGTAAACCAAACTGGCGACGGCAAAGAACAAACGCTAACAATACCTCCAAATAAAAAGAATGCGCCAATAAGCAGCGCAAGTTTCTTTTTGTGATTAAAAGCCAATAATGCTGTCGTGATTGCACCAACGAATGTTCCGATAGCATGTGCTAAAAAAGGAAAAAGGTAATGTTTGGCTTCAAACAAATGCATTGTTGATTTTAAACTTTCCATTGTGGAGTTGTCGGCACCTTCTGGAAGCGGAATAATAGAACCACTTAATAAAATTATACTCATATTGACAATACTTCCAATAACGATTCCGGCAAGGACAGCCAGAGTATTTCTTACTATGGGGTTCATATAATTAGGATTTTTAGAATCACTAATTTATAAAATTATTTTGAAGATAACCTTTTTTCGTTTTCAGTTTGTGGTTTTCCTGTTGCATTTGGTTCCCCTTTTCCGGTTTCAATTAGTTTTTTAAGACTATTTTGAATGTAATTTGTCCAAGCACCTCTGCAAATTTCAAAGCATTCATATTCAGAGGTTAAACCAAAATGAGTGAATTTTAGCTCGGTTTTCCCATCTTTCTCAGTGATTTCAAAAGTTGGTTTAGTTCCCGTCCATTCCGTTTTGTCTTCGGTGAATTTAAAATAGTTCTCTTCAACCAGCCAAACGATTTTCTGATTCGGAATAACTTCAATTAATTTTACTTTACAGCGATGAACATCCTCATAATGATAATCAAATTCATCATTGAGCTTGGCTGTATTTCCTTCTATTTCTTCAGACCACCAGTCTCGGACATTTGTAACAGCACTAAAAACTGCCGCTGGTGATTGATCTACTTTTATGGTTGTGGTAAAATCTGTAGTACTCATTTTAAATAATTTAAAGGTTTGTATTACAAATTTACGTTCTAATAATCAATTTGTTAGGGTGCGTAAGAGACAAAAGAAAGGGGAGTTTCAGACATGTTTTGTAAATTTATTTAAACTGGACTGAAGTCCAGCTCTACAATATCATTTGTTCCTTCGGAACTATAAAAGAGCCTTTGGCTCGATCCATATTGTAGGGCCGGACTTCAGTCCGGTTTTACGGTTGTTTGTGTTCAATGATTTTTAGCCTTTTCTGAAAAGACCAATCAATAAATTGATGATATAAATTGATGTTGCAATAAAAAGAATCAATAAAAGTTCAATTACTAAAGTGATATTAATTGATTCAGAATCATCAAAATATTCATAGGTACGATTGTTAAGATGTAATTTTTCGTAGATAACAATTATCCAATACAAAATAAAACTACCAATCAAAATAGCTGAATGAACTAAGGTTAATAATTTTACAAGATTTTTTTTTAATATTTTTTGAATGAACCAATATCCAACGCCATTAAGAAGTAAGATGTAAACAAGACAATGGCAAAATGATAGTTAGCAATAACAAAATAAGTATCATGAATATTTATGTCTAATGTTGAATTTGGATAATTCGTTTGAATTAATGCAATTAATAAAACGAATAAAGAAACAATCCAGAATAAATGGTAAACTTTTATTTTTTGAAGATTCATAAAATGGTTAGGCTTATAAATATATAATCTGTGTCAATCCGCTAAAATCTGCAAAATCTGCGTGCAATCTAAGCAAAATATTTTTTAATCGTTTCTACAGTTTCTTCAATCAATAAAAAATGCCCTTCCATAACCTTTTCCAATTCCAATGTTCCGCCCAAAATCAGCATTTCTTTGTTTTCAAAACGTTTTCCAAGTCGGTCTTCGAGCATGATTTTTTCCATGCTTTGGGCAATTCCAATTTCATTCAAAAAATCATTTGGATGTCCGGCAGTGCAAATTGCAATTCCATGCGGAATAATTTTCATTTTCGGAAAGGATTCGGTTTGTCCATAGGCATATCCAACCGAATAAACACGATCAAACCAGCCTTTTAGTTTTGAAGGACAATCGCTCCACCAAACAGGATACAGGAAAATAATGCAATCTGCATTTTCGATTTTTTTTTGTTCAGTTAAAACATCTTCAGAAATAGGAAGATCAAGTTTCGCAAAACCTTCTCTTTCATATTCTTCTTCTGATATATCGCTGACGAAATTTGAAGCATATAAATCTGAAATTTCGAGATTCCAATTCTGTTTTAAGATAACCGATTTCAATCTTTCCAAAACCTGAAAAGTATAGGATTTTTTACTTGGATGCGCGTAAACAATTAGAATATTCATTGGGATTTGTTTATTTCAAAAGTTAATAAAGCAATTAATATTAAGATGATTTTAGATTATATAAAGTTAATTCTTATTTTTATCCAACTGCAAACCATTTCCAATTATGACAAAAAACTTTTATGCTGTAGTATTGTTTATAACAGCTTCAGTTTCTGCTTTGGCGCAATTAAAATCGCCTTCAGAGTTTATTCCAAACTATGGGAAACAAATAAGTTACTACCATCAAGTCGAGGATTATTTTAAATATCTGACTGAAAATTCGACTTTAATAAAAAAACAGCAATACGGATTAACAAACGAACAACGCGATCTGAATTTATATTTCATTTCGGATGCTGAAAACTTGAAAAATCTGGAGCAAATTCGTTTGAACAATTTGGCTTCAATTGGACTTTCAGATTCGAAATTGGCTGCGGCACAAGATAAAATTATCGTTTGGTTGAGTTTCAATGTTCACGGAAATGAGTTTGCCGGAACCGAAAGCGCTTTGACAGTTGCATACGAACTTTTGAATCCAACAAACGAAGAAACCAAGAAATGGCTCAAAAATACCATCGTAATTCTGGATCCATGTATCAATCCAGATGGATATTCACGTTATGGAAATTGGCTTAGAGAAATTTCAGGAAAGAAAAACCATCCAGGTTTGTACGATAGAGAACACATGGAAGAATGGCCGGGCGGAAGATACAATCACTACCTTTTTGATTTGAATCGCGATTGGGCGTGGCAAACACAAGTTGAATCGCAACAGCGCATAAAAGTATACAACCAATGGATGCCTCAAGTGCATACAGATGTACATGAAATGAGCTATAATTCGCCATACTTTTTCCCGCCAGCGGCAGAGCCTTTGCATGAATTTATAGAGCAATATCAAAAGGATTTTTATGACGTTTTAGGGAAAAATATTTCACAGAAATTCGACAAGCAAAACTGGATGTACAATACCAGAGAACGATTTGATTTGTTTTATCCAAGTTATGGCGATACTTATCCAACTTATAATGGAGCAGTTGGTTTGACATTGGAACAAGGCGGAATAGGAGCAGGACGCGAAGTGACGATGGAAAATGGCACAAACGTAACTATAAAAGATCGTTTGACGCATCATGCCACAGCAGTATTGACGGTTGTAGAAAGTGCAGCTTCGCAAAAAGAGGTGCTGTTGAAAGGTTTTAGAGATTTTCATGCAAATGCCCGCAAAAAAGCAAAAGGCGTTTACAATACTTACGTTCTAAAAAACAATGCAAAATTGGAGCAACTGACTGAAATGCTGAAAAAAAATGACATTGAATTCAGTTATGCCGATGCTTCTGCAAGTGCTTCAGGATTTCATTATCAAAACAAAAAAAGTGAAAGTTTCAAGATCGAGCCAAACGATTTAATCATAAAAGCAGATCAGCCGAGATCTGTTTTGGCGCAGGTATTATTTGAACCAAACCAAAAACTCAACGACAGTTTATCGTATGATATCACAGCTTGGGCATTGCCTCTAGCATACGGAGTTGAAGGTTATGCCGTAAAAAATGCGATCGCTGTTAAAACAAAATCTCAAATCGAAATTGCGAAAAAAGACATTCCGGCAAGTGTTTATGCTTTTTATGTGCCTTGGAATAGCAGAATTTCAGCTCAGGTGCTTTCGCTATTGCATCAAGCAAATGTAAAAGTACGATCAGCAATGAAAAAAGCAGTTTTTGGCACTTTGACAATCGAGCCGGGAGGATTAATCATTAGCCGAGCTGATAATCCAAAAATCGCCGATTTTGAAAAAACAGTTAGCGAAATCATTAAGATAAAATCGGATTACAGTTTTATTACAACCGGATTTTCAACCAATTCAAAAGATATTGGTGGAGAAAATTTTGTTCTTTTAAAAGCGCCAAAAATCTTAATGCTTTCAGGAAAAGGAATTGTTTCGACTGAATTTGGTGCCAATTGGCATTATCTGGATGAAGTTGTAAAATATCCAGTGAGTATTGTCGAAACTTCAAATTTCAACCGAGTGAAATTGTACAATTACAATACTTTGATACTTTCTGACGGCTCTTATGATTTCTCAGAGGATCAGAAAAAACAAATCGATGAGTGGATTAAAAATGGCGGAAAAGTAATTGCCATGAGCAGTGCAATTTCATTATTTCAAGATCGCGAAGGTTATGCTTTAAGTATGTTTGCGAGCAAAGAAGACAAGGAAAAATCAGAAAAAGAAGAAAAGGAAGTCGAGCTTAAAAAACGCTTTTTAGACTTTGAAGGATCTGAACGAAGAGAAATTTCAGGAACAATTCCGGGTGCGATTATCGAGAATAAATTGGATAAAACCTATCCAATGGCATTTGGTTTAGGAAATACGTATTACAGTTTAAAAACCAATGAAAGATCATTTTCGCTTTTAAAAAATGCCATTAATGTTGCTTATATTCCTAAAAACTTTTTGAGTTATGGTTTTGTTGGAAACGACATCAAGAAAAAACTGCCTGAAACCGTAACTTTTGCAGTTGATAAAAGAGGCGACGGAAGTGTAATTTACATGATGGATAATCCGCTTTTCAGAGGTTTTTGGGAAAACGGAATACTTTTATTCAGCAATTCATTGTTTTTAGTCAACTAATAAAAAATGCTCTTCAGGAATTATTCAGAAGAGCATTTTTTTATTTTGAAGCAGAAATTTTTGTTTTCATAAGAATGTTTTGTCCCGCTGTCCGCTATATTCCCGATTAACAAAAACTACGGCTAAAAAGCCTTGTTTTTCTAAATCGGGAGATGCCGCTTCCATCGGGGCTAGACGATATTTCTTTGTTTTCAAAAGAACTAAAAAACGAAATTTTATTGTTTTACAAAAAACAAATCAGAACCATCAACATACGATTTTCCTAAAATCATTTCTCCTTGAGGTGAAACAGAATAAGTCCATTTAGAACCATCTATGATGACTAATTGAATTTTTGATTCGCCGACAGTAGGGCCACCAGATAAATAATCGAGTTTGTATTCGTATTGATGCTGTTCTTTTTGCCCATTTATATTAATAGTTAAGTTAGACATTCCATCAAATGTGTAAACAATATTTTTATCTAAATAATCAGTGATAGTTTCTTTGTTTGGATCCTCGGCAGTTGCAAAAACATGATTTCGTGTTTTTACTAATTTCCAGCTTCCAATTACTGGATTAGCTTTGTCATCATCATTGGAACAGCTTGTAAAAGCCAAAAGAATAAAAATAATTGGTAGAATTTTTTTCATAATCTTTATTTTACTTTTTCATATTTTGAAATGAAACAGTCATTGCATTCTTCGCTTAAAGTCATTTTATTGCCAGTTACAATAAAAGATCGATTAGCATAATATACTTGAGTTAGGTCTTCTTTATCAATTACAATCATTTTTTTATTTCCACCATAAATTGATTTTTTTGTTGCGATATGATACTTTAGCTTTTGGGTTAGCTGGCCATCTGTATACGTGCTTACATGAGTGTCAGAGAATTCAAGTTCTTCTTTTCGATTCAAAGCAGCAGGAGTAACACCCTGAAAACCTCCAGTTGAAGAAACCCACAGCCAGCGTCCTTTTAACGCAGTTGGATTATCATAAATTTTATCATCACCACTGCATGAATTCAAAATGATGAAAGCAAAAAGCAAAAAATATTTTTTCATTGGTTCAAATTTATATTGGTTGATATAAAGATGATGTTTTTGTTAAAAGGTTGCGTTACAGTGTTTTTAATTCTTTTGTTTTAGTTCTTTCAATAGCAATTTTCTTCCTTCCAAAATCATTCTGAAACCATAAGAAATTGTAGCAAAAGCACAGCCTAAACTTACAATTACGTTTGCAAAATTTATTGTTGTTATTTTTCGTGTGATCAAGCAAATACCTAGAAAAGCAAACAAAGAAGTCCATGTTCCCATATAAAGATCAAAAGTTCTTTTGAATATTTTGCCTAGCGGAAAAAAATGCAGACCGACAATCAAAACAAAAAAGCAGATAAATAATTCATCATGATTGATATTCATCAAAATGTTTTTTGCTGCCAAAATTCCTAAACCTTCGAGACCAAAAATGATTAAAAACCATTTTTCATTTTTCTTTTCTTCCTCTGTTTTTTCGACTGTGCTTTCAGGCAGGCTTTTTTGCGCTTTTGAAAACTTCATATAAAAAAACAAAAAACTCATAATGATTATGCCTAGAAGAACGCCCACAAGACGGGAATCTTTATTCTCGAGATAATATTCTGCAATAAAAGCCCAAATCGAAGTATTTATGATCATAAAAAACAAACCTCCAATGGGTTTGTCGATATCTTTTTTAGTTAAGGTGCTCATTTTTTGGTTTTATTAATTTCTTTTAGAAGTTTTAACTTAAAACAACTGCTGGAGTTGGATCATTTTCTTTGATTCTTAATCTGCATTTTTTCTCAATATCATAAACATTGTCAATTCCGGTTAAGTAAATAATATCCGGAACAAATTTATCGGGTTGGTTTTTTCTGCTTTCCATTTTTCCAGTTCGCAATTCAAATTCGATTTCGCCAAAGTTATTTTTAGCTTTAATTTTTATGCTTCCTGTAAATTGTTCCCAATCCGTACTAATCGTTTTGCCATTTTGAAATTGTATCAGTCTAGTTTCTGTTCCAACAAAATAGCCACCATTTTGAAATATGCCATAAATTGAGCGTATTGTTACATATATTCCAGCCAGTACAAGCAGAATAATAATGCCACCCGGAAAGATCAATTCACCTAAATCATCTAAACTTGCGGTTACCGGCGATCCATTAGCCTCAAAATGAACTTCTTCATTTTGAAATAAAGGCCCAAAAAAAGCATTTACAAAAAGACTCATAAAAGCTAACATCAGTATTCCAATAAGTAATTCGCCTAATTTTTTTTTAAGTGGATGTTTTCGCTGTGCTTTTAATGCAAAATCTATTGTTTCATTTTCAATTTGTTTTTTCAGATCAATTGGTAATTCGGTTAAATTCATTTTTGGTAAATTGTAGTTTGGTTTTAATTTATGTTTTCGTTCAATTCAAATAGAATATAGGTTCCGTGTTCTGACATTCCTTTTTCTTTTTCAACAAATCCTTTTCGTTTATAAAAATCAACGGCTTTGCTGTTTTTTTCAAGGCATTTTAATGTCAGGGGAAATGTTGTTTTTCTGGTAGCCACTTTCAGCAATTCAGTTCCAATGTTTTTTCCTTGATGTTCTCGGGCAACGTATAAATGATGAATAAAATTATTAGGCATCCATATTGAAATAAATCCAACGGGAATGTTATCGATAAGTGCGGTTAAGATAAGTTCGCCTTGTGTCAATTTTTCAAAATCATCTAATTGAAATTCAGATGGATCGAGCCACGAAAAAGTGTTTTTTCGTTCCTCTAAAAATAATCTTTTCAAAGGGCCGTAGTCATTTTTTCTGATTTCAGTTATGGTCATTCAACTTGGAGATTTTACTTCAATGATTTAGCTTCATTTTCCAGCATTTTTTCAATATTGAAATATACGCCATCAACATTGTATTTTCCTTTTTCAAAACTAAGATAATCGCAGTTTCCAACTAATGATTGTCCTTTCGATTCGAGTTCAAAAAGATGCAGCATCACATATTCATGATCAACCAACAAAACATGAAATCCTGTTTCGCATTTTTTTCCATCTCCAGAAGAAAGAATGGCGTTCATGATGTTGTGAAATTTATACGAAGTTATTTTGGCAGATTCGTCATCTCCTTTCAAATGATAGATGTATGCCAGATAATTTAGTTGTTGAAGATCAAAAGGAAAATCAGCGAGCGTATGATTGGCTAGTTTAATGATTTCGTCATAATCTGCGGTTTCTAGCTTTTCTTTATTGTAATATTCGCGAAGCTTTTTTTCGTCGGGAGATCTCCAGAAAGCGTTATATTTTGGCTGAAAAACATATCCAAAGTATAAATGTCTGAATTCATCCTGCGTCATAAGCGTATCATTTTTGGTTAATCGATCCATCAAATTCGGATAATAAAATGCCGATTTTTTATCTGTAATATTTTTTTCGATTTGTTTGTAATCTGGAGCTTTGAAATCAAGTTCTTGCGCAAAAGCGCTGATTCCGAAACTAAAAAGCAAGAGTAGGAGAATTTGTTTTAGCATGGTTAGAAAGTTTTTTGGTTATATTAGAAATAGTTATTTTTCTTTGGTATCAATAATCCATTTTCCTTGTTCTTTTGCAATATCGATTAATTTTTGACCGTGTTCTGTCATTAAATTTTGTGCAATAAGTCTTTCTGCTCTTTCAATATTTGGCTTGCTCCATTTGCTCGTTTTCGGATTTCGATGCGAAAAAGTCAGGTAATAACTTTCGGCATCACGTTTTTTGCAAAGGCTATCGATCCAGCCAAAACATAACGCTTCTTCTGTAGCTTCTATTAAATTGATGCTTGGCGTTTTGCTTTTTTTGTGATACAAAATAAGCCAAACCGATTTTTCAATTTGGCAGTTTGCGTCAAGCCAATTGCGCCAATCTTGTCTGGTTGGCGCATAAACGGCTAATTTCCCATCTTTAGTTTCCATAATTTTTAATTTACTTTATAAAGATAAAATCACCTATTGACAACCGTATGTCAGTAGTAAAAATAAGATTAAAAAACTGAAAATTAAAGTGTTATTTGTTTAAAAGATTTATTTATAATCCCATTTGTTTTCTTAAATCAATATTTAAGCTGTATTGTTCTTCAATAGGAATTATTTTTCGGGATACTTTGTTGATGTCGCTTCCTTCTTGTGTCCATAAAAACGGATAAAAATTGAAAACCTGATCACCTTTTAATCCGGCAACTTCATCTTTCCATTTTTCCCATCTGCTTCCTTCGTAATAATTGTCTAAATCGTTGTTGAAGCAAAAATCCAAAAATTGAGGATAATTAATGCCTAGAGGCTCAAATTCTAAATTGTCAGGAGAGAAATAATATACTTTGCCAACATCAGTTCCAAGTGCGCCACCGTTTAAAATGTAAAAGCCACCCAAAGCATCATCAGCAATTAATAAGTAACCTGGAACTTCTCCAAATTCTTTAAAAGTTTTTCCTTTGTTCCAATCTGGAAGATTGCGATTGAGTTTTGCGCTTCCAGAACCTAGAATTCTGATCCAGCCATTGTCTACTAAAATACCGCCGGTTTTGTAAATAACAGCGCCCATTGTTGTTTTTGTGCTTATTTGGGTGTGATACAAAGCGTCATTTGCTTTTTGCGAATCAACAGGAAGGATTTCTATTTTGTTTTTTGCAGTTCCTGCAATTTCTTTGACTGATTTCCAGCCTGAATCATTTTTGTCGATGAGTTCGTTTAACGGTAGCATTTTTGTTTGTGAAAAACTTGTAGAGGTAATAATAATAAAGGCGATTAGGGGTAAAAATTTCATTTTGAGTTGTAGTTGTTTTTGGGTTGTTATTTGAGTCGAAGCAAGACTCCTTTTCGTTTGACAATGTTTTTATAATCCCACTGAATTTCTGTGCTTTTTCCGAGCCATCTTTTTAGGTCTTTTTTGTTTATTTGATCTGCATTTGTGTAACGTATTTCGGCAGCTTTAAACGAGCCTTCGTTTTTCAGTTTTTCTTCTTCAAAAGTTTGTCCGCTCCAGAAAAGTAATCTAACCGAATCTTTCAGCTTGCTGTAGCCCACAATCGGATTTCCTTCTAAAAACCAAACCGGATGGGCATGCCAGATTTTGTTTTCTGAATTTGGCAGGTTTTCATCAATTATCAACGCTAACTGGTCGCAAATTTCTTTGTCAGAGCTGCTTTGTGAATCATTATAATCTTGAATAGTTGTATTCATAATTAATTTAGATTTTAGTAAACACAATCTTTCTGAATGCCTTAACTGAAATTAGATATTAAAAATTAAAAATCATTTCTGTATGTGCTAAATTAAGCTTTTTAATACAAAAAAATCCGATCTGTTTTCACAAATCGGATTTTATAAATTGAAAATTATATATAACTCCGTAAAGATATTTGAATCTTTACATTGTATATTTTACAAGTGAATTACTTCGCCGTAAGCGTCAGCAACAGCTTCCATAACAGCCTCGCTCATAGTTGGGTGAGGGTGGATTGATTTTAAGATTTCGTGACCAGTTGTTTCTAATTTACGAGCTACAACTGCTTCAGCAATCATATCTGTAACACCAGCACCAATCATGTGGCATCCTAACCATTCTCCGTATTTAGCATCAAATATTACTTTTACGAATCCGTCAGCATTTCCAGCAGCTTTAGCTTTTCCAGAAGCTGAGAATGGGAATTTACCAATTTTTAATTCGTAACCTTTTTCTTTAGCTTGTTTTTCAGTTAAACCAACAGAAGCGATTTCTGGAGTTGCATAAGTACAACCAGGAACGTTTCCGTAATCGATTGGGTCTACGTGCAAACCGGCGATTTTTTCAACACAGTTGATTCCTTCAGCAGAAGCAACGTGCGCTAAAGCTTGACCTGGAGTAACGTCTCCAATTGCGTAGTATCCAGGAATATTAGTTGCGTTGTAAGCATTAACTAAGATTTTATCTCTGTCAACAGCGATTCCAACTTCTTCTAATCCAATGTTTTCGATGTTTGTTTTGATTCCAACTGCAGAAAGTACGATATCTGCTTCTAGAACTTCTTCACCTTTTGCAGTTTTAACGAAAGCCTTAACTCCAGCACCTGTTGTATCGATACGCTCAACAGAAGAGTTAGTCATTACTTTAATTCCAGATTTTTTCAAAGAACGCTCAAATTGTTTTGAGATATCCTCGTCTTCAACAGGAACTACATTTGGCATAAATTCTACGATAGTTACATCTGTTCCCATAGAGTTATAGAAATGAGCGAACTCAACTCCAATTGCTCCAGAACCAACAATAATCATAGATTTTGGCTGAGTTGGCAATGTCATTGCTTGACGGTAACCAATTACTTTTACACCATCTTGAGGCAAGTTTGGCAATTCGCGAGAACGAGCACCAGTTGCGATGATAATGTGATCAGCGCTATATTCAGTAACTTTATTGTCTTTGTCTGTAACGTCAAGTTTTTTTCCTGGTTTTAGTTTTCCAAAACCTTCAATAACGTCAATTTTGTTTTTTTTCATTAAGAATTGAACACCTTTGCTCATTCCTTCTGCAACACCACGGCTACGTTGAATAACAGCAGGGAAATCTTTATCGAATTCAGAAACTTTCAATCCGTAATCAGAAGCGTGTTTAAGGTAATCAAAAACCTGAGCTGATTTCAATAATGCTTTTGTTGGGATACAGCCCCAGTTCAAACATACACCACCTAGATTTTCTTTTTCAACTACAGCTGTTTTAAAGCCTAATTGTGAAGCTCTAATTGCTGTTACATAGCCACCAGGACCACTTCCTAAAACAATAACGTCGTATTTCATTTTTTTGGTTTTTAGTATTTATTACCGAAAAGGAGCATAATATTTCCGAAACTCATTTTTCGATTTTCTTTTTTGTTATTTGTGATTGCGAATTTAAGGATTTATTTTAAAAAATAGTAAGTTGTAAAAAGGTAAAATGTGAAAATGTGAAAAAGTAAGATCTAAATTGAAAGAGATTTAAAAAATAAAAGGTAAAATGTGAAATTTTGATTCAAATAATCTAACATTTCGCATTTTACCTTTCCTATTTTGCTTTTCACCTTTCGGTTGAAAATTAAACCTTTACGTGTCCCCAGTTTTCACCACTTGCAATTCTGCGGATCTGCATTTCGCTTACGCCGAATTGTTTAGCGATCATTTTCAAGCGTGTTTTTTGTTCAGGTCTAGCCAATATTTTCTTGATCAGCATCACTTTTGTAGTTGTCAGTTTTCTTCCGTCTGCTTTTAGATTGTGTTCGATCAGGTTCTTTTTGGCCTGAATTACACGTGGGCTTTTGCGGCTGTGCGCCATCATTTCTTGTTTTGTAGCCCAACGCAAATTGCTTACGTCATCATTGCTTCTGTTGTAATCTAAATGAAGAACATAAGTTTGATCTTCGGATTGCTTTGGAATAAAATATTGGGCAACTAATTTGTATAGAAAAAGATATTTGTTGACAATTTTGTCATCTTTTTTTACCTTGAATCGGAAGGTTGGATAACCGTCGCTTAGACCACCTTTGAGGATTCTGCCGTTTTCAATTTCGTCGGTAAAACTGATTAAACGACCTCGATTTGAAATGGCGTATTTAAGTTGTAATGAGGCATTTATTTCTATTTCTTTGAACTGTTCTTCTGGATAAAATCTATTTTGTGGCATTTTCTTTTACATTTGATTTCTATAATCTCAAAGGTAAATAATAAACCAAAATCGAAGTGTTAAAGCCTTAGTGCTCAGGTGCAGTTTTATGATTTCTATAACGCTGATTTAACGTTTAGAAATGTTTTTTTAGCATTTTGAACCTTAATTTGCTACCGAAAATTGCGAATCATACAAGTTTTTGTAATATCCGTCGGTTTTGTTGAGCAATTCTTGATGCGTTCCTTCTTCAACAATAAGACCTTTGTCCATGACTACAATTTTATCGGCATTTACAATTGTTGCCAATCGGTGCGCAATGATAATTGAGGTTCTGCCCTTGGTAATCGTTTCAGTTGCACGCTGAATCAATTCTTCAGAATAAGTATCAATAGATGAGGTTGCTTCATCCAAAATCAAAATACTTGGATTGCTTACATATGAACGCAAAAATGCGATTAATTGACGTTGTCCAGAAGACAGCATTACGCCGCGTTCTTTTACATCAAAATCATAATTATCTGGCAAGCTCATAATGAAATCGTGTACGCCAATTTTTTTCGCTGCTTCGAGTACTTTTTCGCGCGTTATTTCTGGATTGTGTAAAGTGATGTTGTTGTAAATTGTATCGGCAAACAAAAAGACATCTTGCAAAACCACAGCAATTTGTTTTCTTAAAGAAGCTAAGGTATAGTTTTCAATATTATGTCCGTCGATATAAATTGTTCCACTATTAATTTCATAGAAACGATTCAATAAATTAATAATAGTCGATTTTCCTGCTCCAGTTGAACCAACAATTGCAATTGTTTGTCCCGAATCAACAGATAAATCAATTCCTTTGATAACTTCTTCTTCGGGAATGTAACTAAAACGAACCTCTTTGAATTCGATGCTTCCACTAAAAACTGGAGCTTCGATTGTGCCTGTATCCTGAATATGATCTTGAGTGTCAATAATATCAAAAACACGATTGGCGGCAATCATTCCTAATTGCATTTCGTTGAATTTATCAGCAATCTGACGCAACGGATTAAAGAGCATTCCAATAAACATGGTATATGAGAATAAATCTCCAAAAGTGGTGAAATGATCGCCATTTAAAATTTTAAACCCGCCAAAAACAACAACTAATCCTAGAGTTATCGAAGAAATAATATCGGCAATTGGGAAAAATATTGAGTTGTATAAAATGGTTTTGATCCAAGCAACTCTATGTTTGTCGTTGATTTCTCTAAATTTTTCAGCCTCGATTTTTTCTCGGTTAAAAAGTTGTACAATCTTCATTCCTGTTACACGTTCTTGAACAAAAGAATTCATATTGGCAATCTGAGTACGAACTTCTTCAAAAGCAACCTGCATTTTACGCTGAAAAATTCGGGTAACATATACCAGAATTGGCATTGCTACGACCACAATCCAAGTCAGTTTCCAGTTCATATAAAACATAAAAAGCAAAACGACCAGCATTTTCATCAAATCACTGATAATCATAAAAAGACCTTGGCTGAAAATACGAGCAATCGATTCAATATCTGAAACAGATCTGGTAACTAATTGTCCAACCGGAACTAAATCAAAATATTTCATTCTGAAACTTAAAATATGCTTGAAAAGTTTGGTACGAATGTCTTTTACGATATCCTGACCAAGCCAGTTGGCCCAATACACAAAGTAGAATTGAGAAAAAACTTCCATCAAAAGTACAAGCCCCATCAGGATTATATACATCAATAAACCATACTTGTCGTGTGTTTTGATATAACCATCAACCGTTTGTTTTAGCAAATAGGGACGAAGCGCCGCAAAGATTGACAGCGAAATAGCAAAAACAATCACGCCATAATAGCGCCATTTATAAGGTTTAGTATATTTTAAAATTCTTTTGAATAAGCCGGTATCAAATGCTTTTGCTTTCATTTATTTTTTTAATGCTTTAAGCTTTAAGCTTTAGGCTATAAGCTGTTAGCAATAAGCAGTAGGAATAAGCTTAAAGCTTATTGCCTAATGCCTAAAGCTATATATAATCGTAATCTATTTTGGTCAAATATAAACCATGAGCCGGAACCGAAAATCCTGCTTTTTCTCTGCTCTTGCTGGCAATGATATTTTCAAAATCAGTCAGCGTAATTTTATGAAGACCAATGTTGATTAATGTGCCCACAATTGCCCGAACCATATTTCGTAAAAATCGGTTGGCCGAAATTGTAAAAATCAGTTTATTATTTTCATTTTTCCAATATGCCTCAAAAACCGTGCAATCAAAAGTGTTTACATCTGTATTGACTTTTGAAAAGCATTGAAAATCGGTATGCTTTAATAAAATTTCCGCAGCTTCATTCATCAAAGCTACATCTAATTTTTGACTTACATACCAGCTGAGTTCCTGCAAAAACGGATTTTTAACAGTATTGATATGATATTCATATGTACGTTTTGTTGCGTCAAATCTACAATGTGCGTGATCATGAACCAATATAATATCAAAAATTGCAATATCTTTTGGCAAAAATGAATTTAGTTTATGGACCAACACAGGAACATCTAACGGATTTTCAACATCAAAATGGCCGTACATTTCTGTAGCATGAACTCCAGTGTCCGTACGCCCGGCACCCATAACATTTATAGGTGTGTTTAATAAAACCGAAAGCGATTTGTTTAAAGTTTCCTGAACAGAAGGTGCGTTTGGCTGAAATTGCCAGCCATTATAAGGTGTTCCGTTGTATGCAAATCGAATAAAATATCTCACTGTAGAGGTTCAAAGGTTCAGAGTGGCAAAGGTACGAAAAAAAGTTGCTAAGGTTCTAAGATGCTAAGATGCTAAGTTTTTCTTTTTTTTTGGGGCAAAGTTGCAAAGGCACAAAGTTGCAAAGGTTTTTCATGTTGTTTAATTGTAGAGGTGCACTTCAACGCTTCTACTATCAGATTGGGAAAATTTCAAATCGTTCTAAAAAATGCATTGAATTAAAAATCCGAAAACAAAACCTAAAGGCCTTAGATTCTCAGAACCTTAGAACCTATGTTAAAATCCTTTAAAACCCAAAATGCGAATCATAGTTTGTTCAGCTAAAAATCGTGTCAAAAATTGACAATTCCAACGATGTAATTAATGATGAATTTTAACATTTTTAGGCAGAATTTTCTAAATGTTAATTTTTAAAATTTTTCATTTTAACAGATCATATTTCTCCTATGTTTGTATGACTAAATATCAAAAACTATGAATGAAATTACTTCTTATTGGTGGATAATTTTAATTTTATTTGCCTTTCTTTTTTACAAATTTATTTTACGTGTTTTCTTCGGAATGGTAATTGTTCCAGAAGATAAAATTGGTCTTGTGACTAAAAAATTCGTTTTGTTTGGTGCCGACAAATCTTTGCCAGATGGACGTATTATCGCTACAAAAGGGGAGGCTGGTTATCAAGCACAAACGCTTGCTCCAGGTTTATATTGGGGAATGTGGATCTGGCAGTATTCAATAGATATGACTGGATTTACTATTATTCCAGAAGGAAAAATCGGATTGGTTTTAAGTAAAGATGGGAAAGAGATTCCAACCGGAAGAATCTTGGCCAGAAGGGTAGAAAGCGACAATTTTCAAGATGCTACGGCTTTCTTAAACAATGGCGGACAAAAGGGGCGTCAAACTGCTTTTATCACAACAGGATCGTATCGTATTAATACATTTTTATTTGAGATTGTAATTGCTGAGCAAATCAAGATTTTCGAAAATATGATTGGTATTGTTACGGCTCTTGATGGAGAACCAATTCCGCAAGGGCAAATTGCGGGTAAATTTGTAAATGATCACAACAACTTCCAAGATTTTGACAAGTTTTTGGAACAAGGCGGAAATCGTGGTTTGCAACCTCAGGTGATGCTAGCAGGTTCTTATTATATCAATACCTGGGGAGTTCAAATTGAGCAAAATCCAATGACGGATGTGCCGATTGGTTACGTAGGTGTTGTGATTTCATATATTGGCGAAGATGGCCAAGATGTTACCGGAGATACTTTCAAGCACGGAAATATTGTTTCAAAAGGACAAAGAGGGGTTTGGATGGAACCTTTCGGGCCAGGAAAATATGCGTTGAATAAATACACGACTAAGTTAGAAGCGGTTCCAACAACAAACTTGGTTTTAAACTGGGCGAATGCAAGAAGCGAATCGCATGATTTAGATAAAAATCTTTCTACGATTACGGTTCGTTCAAAAGACGGTTTCCCATTTAATTTAGACGTGGCACAAATCATTCACGTTCCGGCAGCTGAAGCGCCAAAAGTAATTGCGCGTTTTGGAAGCATGAACAACTTGGTTTCTCAGGTTTTGGAACCTACAATTGGTAACTATTTCAGAAACTCAGCTCAAGACAGTGATGTAATTTCGTTCTTGACAACCAGAAAAGAGCGTCAGGAATCGGCTAAAAATCATATTAAGTTAGTTCTTGATGAATACAACGTAAATGCGGTTGATACTTTGATTGGAGACATTGTGCCTCCTGATTCTTTGATGAAAACTTTGACAGACAGAAAGTTGGCCGAAGAAGAGCAAAAAACATATCAAACACAAAGAATGGCGCAAGAGCAACGCCAAGGTATGGAAAAAGAAACTGCAATTGCAGATATGCAGAAAGAAATTGTTCGTGCTTCGCAAAGTGTTGAAATTGCACAAAGAACAGCTGATGCGACAGTGAAAAAAGCAGAAGGAGATGCTACAAGTTTAAAGCTGAATGTAAATGCAGAAGCAGAAGCTACAAAAATGCGTGCGAGTGCAGAAGCAGAGGCTACGAAAGCGAGGGCAGGAGCACAGGCAGAAGCGACAAGATTAAATGCTAGCGCCGAAGCTGAAAAAATCTCAAAAACAGGTTTGGCCGAAGCTGAGAAAATTATGGCGATTGGTAAATCAACTGCAGAAGCTTACCAGCTTCAAGTTAGTGCGATGGGTGGAGACAACTTTACTCGTTATAAAGTAACTGAAGAAATTGGTAAAGGAAATATCAAAGTAATTCCAGATGTACTGATCTCAGGAAATGGTGGTTCTGATGGTTCTATCAGTGGTTTGTTAGGCATGAAGCTTATGGAAATGATGGACACAAAAGATTCTAAAAATCCTAAAAAGCAATAATTGTTTGTTTGCTTGAATATTATAAATCCGATTTGCGAAAGCAAATCGGATTTTTTATTGGTAGCTTAGCAACTTAGTGTCTTAGTGCCTTAGCACCTTAGCATCTTTTAAGAAACCTTAGTATCTTAGCAACTTAGAATCTTAGCCTCTTAAAATGAAAAAAATCCTTCTCCTTTCAGATACTCATAGTCATATTGATGATACTATTTTAAAATATGTAGCACAAGCCGATGAAGTTTGGCACGCTGGGGATATTGGAGATTTGAACGTAACTGATACGATTAAAAAGCTGAAGCCTTTAAGGGCTGTTTATGGAAATATAGACGATGCAAAAGCACGACTAGAATTTCCGTTAAACAACAGATTTATGTGTGAGAATGTGTCGGTTTGGATTACACATATTGGTGGTTATCCCGGGAAATACAATCCGAATGTTAGGGAAGAAATGACTTTAAATCCGCCAAAATTGTTTATTTGTGGGCATTCGCACATTTTAAAAGTCATGTTTGATAAAAAGAATAATTTGTTGCACATGAATCCAGGTGCGGCAGGAAAAAGCGGTTTTCATCAAATGCGAACCATGCTTCGGTTTGTGATTGATTATGATAAAATAAAAGATTTGGAGATTATTGAAATTGGCAAAAAATAATGTTTCTAATGTAGCAACGGAATTTTTATTTTAATTGTAGTGCCTTGATTTGCTTTTGAAATAACTTCAAAATTTCCTTTGAATTTTTTGACTCGAGCTCTTATTCGGTTTAATCCAAAACCTTCAGTTCCATTTGTTTTTTTTGTATTAAAACCTATTCCGTCGTCTTTTATTTTGATGGTGAAATTGTTTTGATTTTCATTTAAAAATATTTCGGCTTTGGTTGCATTGCTGTGTTTTATGATATTGCTGAAAAGTTCTGAAACTATAAAATAAATTTTCATTTCGAATTTCTCTGTATATCTTTTGCTAGTTGAAATTTTGCTCGAAAAGACAAAATCAATCGTAGTGTTCGAGTTTCTTTCGCATAAATCTTCCAGTGCGTAAAGTAAGCCAAATCGGACCAAAAGACTCGGGACAAGATCATGTGAAATATCACGCAAGAGATCATGTGCTTCGGTTAAAATTGCTTTTGTTTTCTTGATTTCTTCAGATTCAATTTTGTTTTGTGCAGTAAAGGTATTCAAGTGTAATCCGGCCGAGGATAATAAGGAATTTACATTATCGTGAAGGAATGAGGCAATTTTTTTGCGCTCAATTTCTTGGCTGTCAATTCCTGAATTAATTACATTCAGCAAGATTTTTTGCTTGATATCTTTTCGTCTTATTTTTTGCTTCAATTTATTGTTTTGGTAGAAAAAATAAAACAGAAAAAATAAAATAATAATTAGAACAATAGTCAAGCTTACTACTTTTTTGTTTTTTAATTGTTCTATTTCTTGCAATTTGGCGTTATCTGCGTTTGAATGCTGTAATTGTGGAATACTTTCTTTTGGAAATTTGTTTTGTCGGCCATAAAGAAGATTTCCATTAATAGCATTAATAATTAAAAGCAAGATTATGATTTTTAAAAGACGCATGATGAAAGTGGCTAAAACTGATTTTTCATTTAAAGAATCACGGATTAATCAAATTGTGTTTTAAAGCATATTTAACTAGGCCAATCGTGTTTTTTATCTGTAACTTTTTCATAATATTTTTGCGATGTGTTTCAACGGTATTTATGCTTATAAAAAGTCTTTCGCTTATTTCTTTCCCACTGTATTCAAGGGATATTAGAGTGACTATTTCGATTTCTCGCGCACTTAATATCGGATTTTCGACATAAAGGTTTTTGTTTAGCTTCGGATTATTTTGAGTAAAGCTGTTGAAGATTTTTTCTCGCACAGCATCGCTAAAATATTCCTGCCCTTGGTAAACCGCATGAATTGCCTCAATGATGTTTTCGCCGGCACATTTTTTTGTCAAATATCCTTTTGCATTAAGTTTCATGACTTCTTTAATGATTTTTAAATCGTCATAACTAGAAAGGATTATGATTTTGCATTGGTTTTTTTGTTCATGAAATTCCTGGAGAACTTTAATGCCGTCTTTTTCAGGCATGCTGATATCAAGAATTAAAATTTCGGCATTATTTTGAATGACATCATTGTAAACGGTGCTTCCATCTAACGAACTACCGACAACTTCGAAATTTTCAACGGTATTAAGTAAATTGGTTAAGCCATCAATAAGTACTTGATGATCATCGGCAAGATGAATCCTTATTTTGGGTCTCATGATTATTTGAATTTGAAAACACAAAATTACCCCGAAAATGAGCTAAAGGATGTGCTCTTTAAGCTTGATTTGTAATAATATAGGGCATAAAAAAAAACCCGAATAAAATTCGGGTTCTTCTTCGCACAAAAAATTAAGTTTATAGGTTTATCTCAAACGATCTACAGATTTTACAAGATCTTCGTCCTTTTTGATGGCCTTATTAGCTAAAACTAATAACACGATAGCAACAATTGGAAGAAACATCCCAATACCTTTCTCAGGAGCAGCAGTAGCCGTTCCTCCAGATAAATTTAGTGATCGATATACAAATAATCCTAATAAAATTAAATTTAATATGATGTTCAGTCTGTTCATCACAAACTGATTTTGTCTCTTTTTAAATGATATAATACTGATAATCGTAAGCATTGTGCTTAATCCTAACAATATCGTGTAAACCTGATCTTGCATAAAGAAGAAAGGTTTGCCGTTTGATGACCAAAGCGGTATAAAAAACATTAAAACCCCTGTAATTACAAAGGTAAGAATTAAATATACGGTTTGAATTCGTTGTAACATAACTTGAAATTGTTTTACAAAAATATATTTTCTTTTTCTAAAATACTATTGTATGATTAAAATTTATTCGTATTATTGCATCAAAATACCGTAAGCACTTCATACTGCGGTCAATTGAAATAATTTGTCTACCTACTTTTTACAGTATTTCCTTTAAAATAATTAAATTCATAGAACATTCATGTTTGATATTTCTGCATTAAAAGAAATGAAGCTTTCTGAGCTTCAAGAAATAGCTAAGTTGGCTAAAACTATAAAGTTTAATGGTGTTAAAAAAGAAACATTAATCACTCAGATTTTAGCGCATCAAGAAGCGACTACAGCGCCGCCAGCAACTCCTGTGGCTGAAAAGGACACTGCAGATGAAAAACCAAAAAGAGCAAGGATAACTCCTGCTAAAAAAGCAGCAGCTCCTAAAAATGCTCCAGTTTTAGAATTTGATAAAGTGGAGGAAACTACAGAGAAAAAAGAAACTCCTGTAGCGGTGAAACCCAAAAATCAGCCTGCTCCGAAAAATCAACCAGCTGACAAAGCTCAGGAAAGTACTGAAGAAAAACCTGTTGCAGAGAAAAAGGAACCTAAAATTGTAAAATTTAATAAATCTGCATACGAGAAGAAGGTAGCATTGCAAAAGGAAAAAGAAGCAGTTAAAACCGCTGAAAAAGAGGTGATTGCCGAAGAAAGTGCTGAAGTTCCTGTTGCAGCAGAAAAAACAGAAACTGCGCCTCAAGCCAAAAAGATAAATCCGAATCAAAATAAAAATCAAAACCAAAACCCTAACCAAAATCCGAATCAGAATCCAAACCAAAATGGGAATGGCAACGGAAATGGGAATAACGGAAATCAAAATCCAAATCATAAAAATAAAAAGAATAATAACTTCAGAGATTCTGACTTTGAGTTTGACGGAATTATTGAAAGCGAAGGCGTTCTTGAAATGATGCCAGACGGTTACGGATTTTTACGTTCATCAGATTATAATTATTTAGCTTCTCCAGATGATATTTATTTATCAACTTCACAAATCAGATTATTTGGTTTGAAAACTGGAGATACAGTAAAAGGAGTGGTTCGTCCTCCTAAAGAAGGCGAAAAGTTTTTCCCTTTAGTTCGTGTACTTAAAATCAATGGTCACGATCCGCAAGTTGTGCGTGATAGAGTTTCTTTTGAACATTTGACGCCTGTTTTCCCTTCTGAAAAATTCAAATTAGCCGAGAAAGGCAGTTCGATATCAACCCGTATTATTGATTTGTTTTCTCCAATAGGAAAAGGACAACGTGGAATGATCGTTGCACAGCCTAAAACGGGTAAAACAATGCTTCTTAAAGATATTGCAAATGCAATTGCTGCAAACCATCCTGAGGTTTATTTGATTGTTCTTTTGATTGATGAGCGACCTGAAGAGGTTACTGATATGCAAAGAAGTGTTCGTGGAGAAGTTATCGCTTCTACTTTCGATAGAGAGCCTCAAGAACACGTGAAAATTGCGAATATCGTTCTTGAAAAATCAAAACGTTTAGTAGAATGTGGACATGATGTTGTGATTCTTTTGGATTCAATTACACGTTTGGCAAGAGCTTACAACACAGTGCAGCCAGCTTCTGGAAAAGTATTAAGTGGAGGTGTTGATGCGAATGCATTGCAGAAACCAAAACGTTTCTTTGGAGCAGCTAGAAATGTTGAAAATGGTGGTTCATTAAGTATCATCGCAACTGCGTTGACAGAAACTGGTTCTAAAATGGATGAGGTTATCTTTGAAGAATTTAAAGGAACTGGTAATATGGAATTACAATTAGATCGTAAGATAGCTAATAAACGTATTTTCCCTGCAATCGATCTTACATCATCAAGCACACGTCGTGACGATTTGTTGTTAGATGAAAAAACATTGCAAAGAATGTGGATCATGCGCAAATATCTATCAGATATGAACCCAGTGGAATCTATGGATTTTGTGAACGACCGCTTCAAGAAAACAAGAAACAACGAAGAGTTTTTGATTTCTATGAATGACTAGGCAAGGGGCAAAGGTTCAAAGGCTCAAAGTAACAAAGTTTTTTTGTCTTTGAGTTTTTTAATAAACAAAAAGGGATGAGTTAAACTCATCCCTTTTTGTTTATTAAATATAAGTTTAAAACCTTTGTTACTTTGAGCCTTTGTCCCTTTGCAACTATTTTTTATCAACTACCGGTCTATTTTCTCTATTAGCTAAATCCCAAGCAACTACAAAAGCCAATTGAGCTCTTTTTGCTAAAGCATCATATTCAATTTTTTCTGGGGTATCGTCTTTTCCGTGGTAATCGGCGTGAACTCCATTGAAGAAGAAAACAGATGGAATGCCGTGTTTTGCAAAGTTGTAGTGGTCAGAACGCTCATAAAAATGATTAGGATCTTTAGGATCGTTGAATTTGAAATCCAAGTTCATTTTTACGTATTTGTCGTTTTGAGCAACAACAGTATTGTGCAATTCGCTTGATAATCTGTCCGCACCAATTACATATACATAATTGTTTGTATTTGTATGCTCAACATCGCGACGACCAATCATATCAATGTTGATGTCTGTGATTGTATTAGCAATTGGGAACAATGGGTTTTCAGAATAAAAACGAGATCCGTGCAAACCGTGCTCTTCACCTGTTACGTGAAGGAATAAAATAGAACGTTTTGGTCCGTGTCCTTCTTTTTTAGCTTTAGCAAATGCCTTAGCAATTTCCATAACAGCAACAGTTCCTGAACCATCGTCGTCGGCTCCGTTGTATACTTCTCCGTCTTTAATTCCTACGTGGTCATAATGAGCAGAAATAACTAAAACTTCGTCTGGTTTTTCTGATCCCTCAATATACGCCCAAATGTTTTCTGAATCTGGCAAATTTTCATTACGTCTTGCATTTAAAAATGATGCCGGAATATGCTGATAGTAATCAGTTGCTCCTTTTGGGAACGAAATTTTATTTTTTTTGTATTGCTCAATCATGTAAAGCCCCGCTTTCTTTTGTCCTTTTGAACCAGTTTCGCGACCTTCCATTTCATCAGAAGCAACAACATAAAGCATTTTTTTTAAGTCTTTTGCCGTGATCGAATTCATGTATTTTGTTGGGTCTGAGTTGTCTTTTGAAGCAACAGACTGTGCATTTTTACATGAAAACGCCGAAGCAATTAATAACAGAATTACAATTTTTTTCATTTTGGGTTAGTGTAAATTAATGAATATGTATAAAACATAGAATATCAGTAAAAATAGAATAAAAAGCGAATTTATAACAAAGAGAATTGCACTTTTAACAAATGAAACAAATCGGCTTTCACCATAAAATCGGTGGTGCGCTGGATAAAAATAGTAACACATCCAAACAATTCCAACAAAGTTTATGAGGTTTGTAACCACTGAAATTGGGCCATTTCCTTCAAATATTCCAGCGATTTTGTTGACAATGAATAAAATGAGGAATATTAAGAGCAAAAACGAAAAATAATGAAGCGTGAAAATTCCGTGATCAAAATAATACCATTTTTTCTTGCTATGGAAAATCCACAGGAAAAAGGCAAAAAAGGGCATTATAATAAATAGGATTTTCGGAATATTATGAATGAAGGATTCTATAAATTTCGTTATAATTTCTTTTTTGGTATTGTTTTCAGTAACATGCACTGCCTTCTCATAAACCCAATATTCAAAATCAGAAAGTTTTTCATCTTCTTTTCCATATTTTTGAATGGAGTCGATTTCTTTCATCGACTTTAATTCAAAATATGATTTTTTCATTGTTTTTTCATTGAACTTTTCACTGAATTTATCGTATCCTTTCTTAGTCTGCGAAATGATTTCTGATGAATCTTCTTTTTCCTTTTTATTGAGTTCTTCGGTTACCTTACTTGGAAACATCGCAATCAATAAGAAAGTAATAAAGCTGATGAAAATATAAAGACGAACCGGTGCCAGATATGATAGTCTTTTTCCAGAAAGATATTCTTTAGTTAAAGTGGAAGGCTTTACGAGCAAGTTTTTGATTGTTTTCCAAAAGGCATTTTCATAATGCGTTAAATCTTCAAAAAAATGAACAAATAAATGATGGAAAGTTTTGCGTGTATCGCTGTTTTCCTGTCCGCAATTTGGACAAAACTTTTGCTCGACTACATGCCTGCAGTTTAGGCATGTCTTGTCATCTCTAATTTTGTTATGTGACATTGATTTTATTTAGTTGATTTGGTGTTTTTTGGGTTAGTTTCAAGACTTATTTTTTCAGCACTTCATTCAGGAAAAGCAACAAATGATCAAAAGATCTTTTTGCTGCTATAGCATTATAAGCAGCACCTTTTGAATTGTCATTTCCAGCTTCAGGATTTGTAAATGAGTGAACGGAGTTTGCGTAATAAATCATTTGCCAATCTGCTTTTGAGTCACGCATTTCTTGTTGAAAAGCAGCAATTTCTTCTTTTGGAACAAATGGATCATCAGCGCCATGGCATACTAAAACCTTAGCTGTAATAGGTTCTGTAGATCTTTTGGAATCTTTGCCTAAACCTCCATGAAAAGAAACAACTCCTTTTACATTCAAATGGCCACGTGCAGCTTCAAGAACTCCAGTTCCGCCAAAACAATAACCAATAACCACGATATTGTCGGCATTTGCCCCAGATTTGATTAATTCCTGTAATGCAGCATTAATTCTTTTTTGATAAGCTTCGAAATTGGTTTTGTAGAAACCTGCTTGTTTTCCGGCTTCAGAAGTGTTTTTAGGATAGTTGCCTTCGCCATAAATATCGGCGATAAAAACATGGTAGCCTAGTTTTGATAAATCTTCGGCATATTTTTTAGAAGCGGTGTCGATTCCAAGCCAGGCTGGAAGCAGCAAAATTCCTGGATTGTTACTGCTTTTTTTAGCAGCTTTTATAGATAAGCCGTTTAATGCCTGATCTCCGTCGTAATATTTTACGGATTTTAGTTGTGCGCTTATAGTGTTAGAAAACAGAATAGTAGCAAAGATAAAAAGAAGTGAATTTTTCATTTGTTTTACAATTTTAAACAAATATCAGAAATATTCTCTTATAAAAAAACCTCGAAAGAAAGTTCTTCCAAGGTTTGTGAAAAGCGTTTTTCGGGCCGAATTATTCTCCCGGATGATAGGTTTTTTCGGCATTTTTTATGACATCTTCTTTGTAGAACAAAACATCTTTGAATTGTCCTTTTTGATACATTTGGGCTTGATCAGTAAAATGTTTTGAGTTTACGTCGCCACTATTTCCGCCAGCTAATAATGATTTTGCTTTTATTTTTGGACCAAATTCAACTGCACAAATAAAACTGTTTCCATTATAGCCATAACGTTTTTTAGAATTGTTTTGATAACTGCTTTTGAAAGAAGGCAAGCTTCCCCAAGAGCCAGGACCATAGCCAATTGGCAAACTTGGTTTATTGTCGTCATATTTTAAATCAATATCGCCATTAGTACGTTGAAAACGGTTGATTTCGCCCCAAGCTACTTGCCAAGTTCCAAATTTTGTTTCTAATTCTTTTAATACGGTCTGCAATTGCGGAATCATTTGATCAACTGTTGCATTTTTTGCAAAATTCTTCGTGTTTTCGACTTGATCTTTTTCGCCTTCGTCAACATAAGATTTCAAAATAATTGGGTTTAATTTATAAGCCCATTCTACGGCTAATGTTGTTGCAACAGAATTTTCTTTGGCATAATAATCCCAATATTTCAGTATTGAAATTGGCTCTTTCAATGCAACATATTCTGGTGATTGTACATTTATGTTTTTTTCAAAAACATTCACTAAACTCGGAATCAATATTTCGAAAATTGATAATTTAGAATCATAACCGTCAGCGATTACTTTGTCTAAAGTGTATTTGTTGCCTTTGCTGAAAATTCGGACTGCATTAATTCCTCTAAAATTTTCGCCATCCGGCGCCATGTACGGAATATAATCAGCTTTTTTTGGACTGTTTTCTCCAGCAACCGTGAAAGGAGTGGAGTTGCAATTTTGAAGCCAGCCATTTACTGGATTGTAAATATGAACAGTCTCATTTACATCGTGAAGTCCTTTCCATTGCGTTGCAGAAGTTGAGCCATCAACAACTTTTGCCCAGTTTAATTTTTTATCTCGAATCGGAATAAAATTTCCGTGCCAATATGCAATGTTTCCCTTACTATCTGCATAAACAGTATTGTTTGATGTATTGGCTTTTAAGTCCATTGCCTTTTTGTAATCCTCAAAACTCTTTGATTTTGTTCGCACCCAACTCTGAATCAAACTTGTCATCGATCTATTATTTGATTTTAAGCTGATCCATTTTCCATCTCTTTTGGCCATAATCGGGCCGTTGTTGGTAAAATAGGTCTTGAATTTTTTCGGAATCAATTTTCCATTTTCGGTATAATTGATTGTGATTTCTTTTTCGATTACAGGCAAAAGCTTGTTGTCAAATTCATAAAACAATTTTCCTTTTTTGTCAATGATTTTTTCGGCATACATATCGGCAACGTCCACATTTGATGAGGTATGCATCCAGCCGCAGTTTTCGTTGAAACCTTGATAAATAAAGAATTGCCCCCAAGTAACTGCGCCGTAAACATTCAAGCCTTCTTCGCTCGTAATTTGAACTTCTGGTCTGAAATAAAAGGTTGTATGCGGGTTTATGTAAAGAATCGCATTCCCGTCAGCGGTTTTTGATGGAGCAAATGCAAATCCGTTTGAGCCGGTTTGCACGTATTTTTCTCTTTCTACATAAGCCACTTTATCATTATTTCCAGAATAAAAAGCTTTTAATTCGGCAGTCGAAAGATCTGCAGTGCTAATTGCGCCAATACTTCCGTCCGTCCAAAGCAACGGAAACCATGGCTCAAAATGTGTCAATAAAGCAGGTTTTACTTCTGGATGTTTGTATAAATAAAAGTTAATCGCATCTGCATAACTGTTCAAAAGCTTTTTGAGCCATTCTGGTGCTTTCTTGTAATCGGATTTAGCTTCGTTTACGTCGATTAAGAGTTTGATTTCTAAATCATTATATAAAACTGATTGTCCTTTTATTTCAGAAAGGCGTCCAAGTTTTTCAATATAATTCATTTCGATTCTTTTGAAATCGTCTTCACATTGCGCATACAATAATCCAAAAACGGCATCGGCATCTGTTTTTCCGTAAACATGCGGAATTCCCCAATTATCTCGAATTATAGTAACTTTTTTGGCAAGATTTTCTAATCGGACGATTTCTTTTGCGTTGCTATTTTGTGCCGAAATTTGAAAAGTCACACAAATGAAAAAGAAGGATTTTATTATTTTAGAATAGAAATGCATGATTATTTGATGTTAAATTTTTGACCGGGAGTATAAATGCTCATTTGTAAATTCTCGATCGATATAAGATTGTTTTTACTTGATTTTTTAATGCCTTTTGGTTTACGAACCACAATAACTTCGCTTTCTCCAGCAACTTCAACTTCATTATTTCGAACGATAATTGCAGTGGCTTCATCAATTCCGATTCCGGTTAAATTTGGAAATTCAACTAAAGCAGAAATTAATCTGTTGTAACGGTTTCTTTTTAAAAAATGCTGATCAATAACGGCAGTTTTCAATAATCCCAAACCTTCAGAAGTTTCCAGATTATCATATCGAATATTGTCAAAAGTTCCCGAATATTCTTTTTCTAATTTCTGATTTCCAGTAATCATTTTTTCGGACATAACGGCTGCTCCGGCGCTGGTTCCAGAAATTGTGCTTCCGTTTTCATAAGCTTTTTGAATCGCCGTTTTGATTGGGGTACTATGAACCACAGACATGAAACGGCTTTGATCGCCTCCGCTAATAAAAATCAGTTTTGCTTTTTGAACAGAATCTGTTAGTTTTTTATTTTGAGCAGTTTCTTTATTGAAATTTAGCATTACAATTGGATTCTGTGTCAATTTTACCATTTGTGTTTTAAAGAAAATAAAGGAGCTGTCGGGTTCTTCGCTTGACATCGGCAAAACCACGATGTAATCTTTTTTTCCTAATTCGGCTACAGCCAAAACTTGTTTCATCAATGCATCAGAACGATCGCCTCCTCCAATGATGAATAATTTTCCTTTTGGATTTTGTGCTTGCATGAAAAAGCTTGTCAATAACAATAACGCCGAAATTGATTTTTGGAAAGAAAATTTAAAAAGAAATTGGTTTTTCATAGTTATTCGGTTTAGTTATTCGGATTTTCTAAAAATTTTAAAAGAGAAGAATTGACAATAAATAAAACATCATGTATTTTGTCAAAATCTACTTTTGAAGCTTTATCATTTGGCGTATGGTAATCATCGTGAAAACCACTGAAAAACGTCATAATTGGAATTCCTTTTGCAGTAAATGATGCGTAATCGCTTCCTGAATGTCCGTTTGTTTCCCATAAATCTAAACTAAACGGATTTTGAAGTTTCGAATTGATTTCAGTGGACATTTTTCTCAGATTTTCATCTTCTTTTTGAGTTCCGATGCTTAAAATTCGGTGTAATTTATCTTCTGGTGCACTTCTGGAAATCATATCCATATTGATCGCCAACAGTATTTTTTGTTTGCTGAAATCAAAATTCTGAACAAAATATTCACTTCCCAAAAGCCCCATTTCCTCGGCAGTCCATGAAGCAAAAAGTAAATTATAATTAGGTTTTGTTTTAGATTCCGACCATTTTTTTGCCAAAGCCAGCATTCCTGAAGTTCCCGAAGCGTTGTCATCGGCACCGTTGTAAATCGAATCATTTTTAACGCCTAAATGATCGTAATGTGCGCCAACGATAATAGTTTTTGTGGTGTCTTTTCCAGAAAGCATGCCTAAAACATTTGCAACTGGAAAAGTTTTAGACTCTAATTCTATCGAAAAATTGACTTTTACTTTTTGTAATGAAGTTGATGTGAGGCCGTTTTTTGATGGAATGCTAATTTTTGAAAAAAGATTTTCAGCCGTCGTTCTATGAATTTTGAATACAGGTATTGAAGTTGTAATTGGGTTTTCTAAAGAATGAAAAACCTCATTTTGTGTAGTTTTTGGAGATTTAAAATACTCGTGAGTTTCAATAACAATTAAAGCAATTGCGCCTTTACTGATGGCAGTTTTTAATTTGGTTTCTTCCAAATCATTTTCTTCAGGAAATATTTTCTTGAATTTTTTATAAGTTGCAGAAGTGCTGTCCTTATCGTTTGGAAATCCGCTTAAAACTACAACAACTTTATTTTTTACATTGCGTTTTTTGTAATCGTCATAGTTTTCTTTTGGCAAACTCAGTCCATAACCTGCAAAAATCACTTCAATTTCTTTTTTATTAATAGAAGTTGAAGTTGGAATAGTTTGAAAATCTTTTTCTGAAGAAAGGGAAATGGTTTCCTGATTTCCTTTTTTGAACTCTAGAGTTGTGTTTTTTATGCTATGTTCTTGAATTTTAAAGGTTTGATAATAACTTTTGATTTTAGCGAAAGATTTTAGATTGTAAGCATACATTTTAGATGCAATATAATCAGCAGCCATAAAACCGCCTTTTTGATTGGCTTTTCGACCTTGCATCGAATCCGAAGCTAAAATAGTTAGTGCTTCAGAAAAATCACTTTTTGAAGGATTTGGCACTGAAATCTGCGAAAACAGCATTGATTTACAGCAAAAAAGAGTAAACAAAAGCAGAATTCGTAAATGCATTTTTTTAGTTTAAAAGTTTATTAAAACGAAATGTTTCTTTTGAAAGCACAGCCTAATTCTATAATAGAATCAGTTTTGGCAATTCCGGGAATGTTGTCGATTTTTTCGTAAAGGATTTTTCGCATGTGTTCGTGATTCTTCGCGACAATTTTTATGTAAAGCGTAAAAGAACCTGTAACATAATAGCATTCTGTAATTTCAGGAATTTTTTTCATTTCTTCGATAATTCGATCAGAATCAGAATCTTTATTTAATGTAATTCCGGTGAAAGAAGCCCAGTCAAAGCCAATGTTTTTTTCTTGAATTATTGGTTTGATACCACCAATAACACCTTGTTCGATCATTCGGTTTACGCGCTGATGCACCATTGTGTTTGAAATTTTTAAATTGGTTGCAATGGCAGAAAAAGCCATTCTTCCATCTTTTTCTAATTCTTTCAGTATTTTAATATCGAATTCGTCTAAAATATCCATTCTTCGTATTTTATTATTTAGTCCCTACGGGACATTTTTATTATTAATTGTTTTTCTACCGATATCGAACCCCTATCGGGGTTTTAAATCAATCTTTTACAATCCTATCTCGTTAGAGATGG
>NZ_SJSY01000052.1 GCF_004352915.1 Flavobacterium zhairuonense
TCCCCATTGATACCTCGCTCCTGTTCCCAGAGTGCCGCCAGATGCTGTCAATGTAGTCGTGCTTCCGCTGCAGATTGTTGTAATTCCGCTTATGCTCGTTGGCGCTGAAGATGGCGCATTAACAGTAACCACTTGGGAAATGCCTCCGGTTGTTGCAGTACACGGCGAAGTAGTGTTCTCTATTCTCACCCAATATGTAGCGTTCCCTGTAAGAGTCGGAGTCGTATATGTGGACGAAGTGGCTCCTGAAATCGGGTTAGTCCCAACCACAGATCCTGTCCCCCACTGATAAGCCGCCCCTGTTCCCAGAGTTCCGCCAGATGCTGTCAATGTAGTTGTGCTTCCGCTGCAGATCGTTGTCGTTCCTGTGATGCTGGTTGGCGCTGATGATGGCGCATTCACCGTAAGTATAATAGCTTTTGTAGAAGTACAAGTACCATTAGAAATGGTCATTGTTCCCGTGTATGTCCCTGCCGCTGTATTAGCAGGAACTGCAATATTAGTTACATTTCCTCCACTTGCAGAAGATGTAAAAGAAGTCGAGTTCTGATCTGTTAATGTCGCCCAGTCAATACTGTAAGTCGTTGGACTATTTATGCTTGATGAATAAGGCAATGTCGTATACTGTAAAGAAGTGCTTGAACAAACTGCATTAACAACAGCTGGTGTGGCAGCAGTTGTAATGATTGGAGCACGAACATTTATAAATGTTGTAGATGAATTGCTTGAGCAACCACCTGCGGTTGTAGCCGTTACTGTAGCTGATTGAAGTCCAGAAGCTGTAAAAGTTATAGTTGGACTTTTAACCGTTGTAGAAGAAAAAACCACTCCAGAAGACCCTGTCCATGAATAAGTAACACCTGAAGCCGAAATATTATCAACATCTAATGTTACAGATCCATTTCCTCCGGTACAAAAATCTAAGGTCTTATAAGTGCCTTTTGGAATTGTTGTGGCGACTGGCACTAATTGAGAAGTTGGAAGTAAAACGATATTATCTATCATCGTACCAACTGTTTGGTTTCCAGTTAATAAGTGATTATAAAATTCAATATCAATTGAACTGCTTGTAGCTGTAAATGTATAAGTACCTACTTGCGGAGCAGTGCTACTAATGGATTTCACATCTGTAAGAGTTGACGAACCTCCTAAAATTTTAAGAGTTAAGCCTGTCGGTGTGGGAGCACCTGGTCTTTGGGCATAAAGATACGTCACAGTGTAAGAAACTCCCGAAATGACTGGTATACTAGTTTGTCTAAGTGAAGCTTCTGCGTCTAATTCTGACACGTAATCGTTATTTGATGTAGAAAAATAAGTGTTTTCCGGCAAAACCTCTGAATAGATACCTTTTGATGTAGCATAAGTCCAGTTTGCTGCCGAGTTATTACCGCCAGTACTATTTGAAAAATCACCATTTTTAATTAAATTACTTACACAATTCGATACTACGACATCATCTGCAGATGATCCGCAAGATGATGTAATTGTCCATGTTAAAGTATAAGAACCAGCTGCTAAAGATGTAGGTGTAAATGTAGCCGCACGATTATTAACATCGCTAAATTGACTTAAAGAAGTACTTGGGCCGCTAGTAATTGACCAGACTCCCGTACCACTTGTTGGTGCATTTGCAGCTAGTGTAAATGAAAATCCATATTGGTCTGGGCCGGCATTGGATGTTGTGGGTGCTGAATTTACCGTAAACGAGCCTGCACTTGTAGCTGTACCTCCTGATGTCGTTACTTTAATTACACCAGTTGCTGCTCCTGATGGAACAGTAGCTGTAATTTGTGTAGAACTGTTGACTGAGTAAGTACCTGCCGCAACTCCATTATAAAATGTTACCGCAGTAGCTCCTGTAAAATTTGTTCCAGTTATAGTGATGGAGTTTCCAACGCAACCACTTGTTGCGGTAAAACTTGTAATTGTTGGCACTAGTGCTACCGCCCTAGGCAAACTCATAGCTGACATTGCAAATCTAAAATTATCGGGGTTAGGGGTAATCGTTGATGTTGTAGCTAACTCTCCTGTTACATTTGAAGCTGGTATAGTACGATTTGCAACCTGGTTTTTCCAAGCAGTCCCACTATTAGTGGTATTGCTCCCGGTAGTAGAACCACCACTGGTCCAGTTTGCATTTAATGTATAAACAGGTGCTGACGTACTATTATCATTATAGATACTTGATATGTAAATCGCTTGTTCGTTAGCATTCACAGCCATACCAGTGCTTAATTGCGCCGCATTATTTGATCCCGAATTACGAAAACCAGTACCTACAGTATAAGCCGCTGACTGGTCTACACCAGCAAACACACTATACCAAACTGTCATATTTGATAATGTCGAACCAGTACTACCACCTGTTACACTAAGCGTACGTGAAGTACCATCCATAACTGCATTGTCTTTCAAATAATACAACCAAGTATGCATACGACCATTTGTACCTCCGTTACCTGTTGCTTTAGTCAAGGTGACTCCTCCATAGGAAATCGTTGTTGGATCATTCTGAGTATCAGAACCACTTGCATCAGTAAAAGTCGTAGAGATCCCCACAACCAGAACACGATTGGAGCCTGCTGCAATTGCGAAATTAGTTGAACTTGTTAATGACGCTTGATCAGATGCCTTTGTCCAAGCAGTTGGCTGAGTTATTTGCCCAGAAACAGAATTCACAAAAACAAGAAGAATCCCCAAACAAAGCATCCTTAAACTCGGTGTAAAAGATCTTTCTTTAGAAGAATTAGAAAAATTAAAAAATAAAGAACGAACAAACAATAGTAGTTTTCGAGGCATAGGCGTGGTATTAGATTTGTTTTGGGCTTTAAAAGAAAACTTAATGGTATAGCATTTTTGGGAACAATACTTTAATTTTGGCTTTTAAACTTTAATTTTTTTTTAAGTTAAAACACTGTTTTTCAAACTAGTTTAAACTTGTGATATTATCGCACAAAAATATTATAATTCTGCACACACACAACATTTTAGATTATTTTCTTTTTGAGAAAACGAAGAAAATTATCATAAAATTTAACATCAAAATAGCTATTTTTAGCGTTTATAGTTAAAATATAAGAAAAAACACATGAATTCAATTTGTACTCCAAAAGAAGCTTTACAGAAATTAGAACACTTTTGTGCCTATCAGGAACGTTGTCATGATGAAGTTGTTTCAAAATTATACAGCTTAAAAATGACAACAGATGAAATTGATTCTATTGTAGTTCAGTTGATTGAAGGCAATTTTTTGAATGAAACCCGATTTGCCTGTTCATTTGCGAGAGGCAAACATCGTATGAAATCTTGGGGAAAAATCAGAATTACAAACGAACTCAAACTTCGAAATATATCTTCAACAAATATCAATTTGGCATTAAAAGAAATTTCACCTGAAGAATATGAAATTACTTTTAATGAGCTTTCAAAAAAATGCTGGAACAGTATTCAAGAAAAAAACATTCTCAAGAAAAGAAAAAAGTTCTGCGACTATCTACTTCGTCGTGGTTACGAAAGCAATTTTGTTTATGAAAAATTAAAAATAATGGAGCAGGAATAAGCTCCATTTTTTATAAAAACTACAGCCAAAAACTATCCTGAAAAACATCAAAAACACCAGAAAATACTTTCCCACACAAACATACTTTGTTGCGAATATTTCTACATATCTCGCGTTTTTAGACCAAAAAATTCAAATAATTTTAAAATTTATGATAAATTTTACGATTTTTCTTATAATTAAAAATCCATATTTATAAGAATTTCCATAAAAACTTCATTTTCTTCGTGTATTTCAACGAGTAATTTTAACATTTCATCGAAAACTTGGCTATTCTAAAAACCATCCCTTCTCCTAAAGCGTATATGTCTATATCTTTGTTAGGTTAAATCCTATGCCAGCATAACATCCTGATTGAAACCACTTAACATGACTACTTGGTTTCGTTTTTGGATGTGATTTTTATTAAAAAAAGGTGTGGAAACTTTAAACAAAACAACATTTTTTTAAAAATTTAAATGCCACGATTTATATGATTAGAAAATTACTCTTAAGTTTTTTATTTTTCCTATTATCTTTTTTCACTTTTGGGAAAAATACATCAGATCTCAACATCACCGCAATTAGAGCCACTTACATCTCGTACAAAACTTTCAGTGTCGCAGGTACGATAACCAGTACAAGTACGGGAGGAAGTTGGAGCAGTCCTAGTTCGTGGGTTGGTGGCGTAGTTCCATCAGCAACTGATGATGTTGTAATAGCTAGTGGTGCAACAATAACTATTTCCGGAAACACTAACAACGCTAAAACACTTACAATCAATGGAAATCTTCTTGTATCTAACACTGTTACGCTTAACTCAGTAACTCAAGTAACAATTAACGGCTTACTTAGCTTTGCAGATAACAATAGTAATATACACCTGCCAGCTAACACGGGCATAAAAATTAATTCTCCAGGAAAAGTTGATGATACTAACTGTTCAAACAATGTTGCTATTTATATCGGAAATACAAAATTCGCTGCTTGTACAGGGAATGGCGGCCAACCCATATACAAAAGTTTTACTGACCTCAACAATAGTGGAGGAACAATAAATGCGATCGCCAGTTCAAATTCGCCAGTTTGTCAAAATGGAACTATCAATCTAAGCGGTTCCTACTCAGGAACAGTAGGAAACACAACTTCCTCAGGTTCAACATCAGGCGTAAATTACTCTTGGAGCGTACAAGCACCCAATGGAACTACAACCACAAGCACCACACAAAATTACAATTTGTCCGCGAGCCAGACAGGCAACTATACGGCAACCTTAACTTGCACAACATACTACGGAAGCGATTCATATACAAGTACAAGCACTATTACTGTAGTAGTAAGTCAAGCTTTTAGCCTTACTTCAGTAACTGCTGTAAAATGTGGTGCTTCAAGCACGCCCATTGTTACCTTAAATTCAACTGCAAGTGGTTTACCGATTGGAACCTACACTGTAACCTATGATACAGCTAATCCAGCAACAACAGCTAAAACAGCAACAATGACTGTTAGTACAGCTGGAAGCGGAACTTTTACAACTACAGATTTAACTACAGCCAACTCTAGCACTATAACAATCAAAAATTTAGCTAGTGGCTCGTGTAGTAATACCCTTTCAAGTGGAAATACAGCAACTTTACAAACGCCAGTTACACCACAGGGAGGAAATATAGGCTATCAAGCTCCAGTTTGTTATAATACATCTTTTACGCTAAATTTAAATAATAACACGGGCAGTATTATTCGATGGGAGAAAAAATTAAGCACTTCAAGTACATGGACTGCAATTTCAAATTCAACTTCTACTACTTTAACTGAATCTCCGAGTTCTGCCGGAACATGGGAATATAGAGTAATGGTTGGGGATATAAATTGTGCTACTACCTATTCAGGCATTCAATCTGTTTTTGTAAATCCCGAACTTAGCATTACATTTCCAGCAACTAACATATCAGTTTGCAGAAATACTACAACCATTTCTTTACCGTATTCGGCAACTACAGGAAACCCAGTGGATTATTCATTAGTTTTTGATGCCACTGCTGTTTCGGCAGGTTTCGATTCACCTCAAAATGGATCTTTACCATCTGGCGCCATAACAGTGAGAGTTCCTTATAGTGTTGCTCCTGGAACTTATAATGCTTATGTTAAATTGATTACCTATACACCTGGCTGTACTAGTGCAAATTTCCCTGTAACCGTGACCGTTTCTTCACAAATATCCTCTGTAACTATAGCGCCAACAACAACTCAAAACTTTTGTACAACAGGCAACCTATTAACTGTTACAGAATCAGGAGGAACAGTAACTTCGAGACAATGGGGTAAAAGATCAGTTTCAGGAGGAACAATAACTTCGATTTCGGGGGCAACTTCTACAACATACACACCTACAACAGCTTCATTAGGGGTTGGGACATGGTATGTAGTTTGCACATCAACAAATGGTGGCTGTACTGTAACTTCAAATGAAGTAATCGTCAATGCTGGCAACATTGTTAGTGCTGCTTCTTCAACGCCAACAACATGTATTGGAGTTAATATGACATCTATTACCCACACAACAATAAATGCGACCGGAATAAACAGCAGCGGTATTACTGGCTTACCTGCTGGAGTTACTGCAGCTTGGAATAATAATACAATAACAATTAGTGGGACACCTACTGCGACTGGAACTTTCTCATACAGCATTCCATTAACCGGCTGCTCAAATGCAGTAAATGCAACTGGAACAATCATAGTAAACCCAACCAATACTATAACTTTAACTTCAGCAGCAGGAACTACTGCACAAAGCATTTGTAAAGGCAGCGCAATAACAAACATAACGTATACTACCACAGGAGCAACTGGTGCAAATTTTACTGGACTACCAGCGGGTGTGACAGGAGGTTGGGCTTCAAATACAGTAACTATATCTGGAACCCCAACAACTACTGTTGATGGCACATTTAATTATACAGTAACATTATTAAACGGATGTGGAAACGTTACAGCAACTGGAACAATAATTGTTTCAGTTCCGAACAGAGGTCAAGTACATGGCGGAAAACATATTTGCCTTGGGGAAGACAGTCCACTATTATACATGGGGACTTATAGTGGTACCATAGTAAAATGGCAATATAGCGATGATCCGTCAGAATCTGCTGGAAGTTGGATTGACATCTCACATACTGCGGACACTTATCAACCGCCAAAATTAACAGCACTTAGAACTTATAGAGTTGTCGTTAAAAATGGAAATTGTCCTGCTGAAACAGCAGTTCAAACAAGAATTGATATCGATATAAGACCTACATTTACAGTATCACCTGCAGCAACAAGTTGTCCAAATACGGATGTAACGTATACGACACAATCTGGACAAGGCAACTACCAATGGGTAGTTCCTGGTACACTTGGAACTGATTATACTATAACATCTGGAGGCGTTGGAACATCTAGTAATTCTGTTGTTCTAAAATGGTTGACAGCTGGTTCAAAAACGGTTACTGTTACCTATTCTAATGCCTGTTCTAACAATCCAGCGGCCAGTTCAACTACAACCATAAATACATATAGCGTTTCTAGCCCAGCAAGCCCATCCATTTGTATTAATACTCCAATAACTTCAATTTCGCATATTTTACAAGGTTATGATGGTATTGGCACAGGTTCATTTAATTTACCTTCAGGCTTGACTGTAAGTTATGACGGAACTAATAAATTAGTAACTATTAGTGGTACTCCAACTAGTGCAGGAACTTATAATTATACAATTCCTTTGACGGCTAGTGGCTGTACTATATCTGGAGAAGCAAAAGGAACAATTATTGTTAATGCGCTTCCAACAACTCCTACAGCAACCCTAGTTACATCACCAACATGTGCAAATCCTACAGCAAGTATTAGTATAACAGGACTTCCACAATCAGGTTCATGGACCTTATATCGCAATTCTATTCAAGTGGCTACCGGTACAGGATCTAGTTATACAGATAGTGGCTTAGCAGGAGGCGTATCCTACAGCTATAAGGTTTCCAATACTACTTGTACTTCTGATGCAACTGCAACAATAACGCCAATTGCTGTAGAAACTACAAAATATACTGCTGGAAGTTGGGATAATGGTGACCCAAGCACTAATACAACAAATCTTAAAAATATCATTTTCGAAGGAGATTACACAGTATCTAATGATATATTCGGCTGTAGCTGTACTGTAAATTCCGGGAATATTATTGTTCAGAAAGACAAAACATTAACAATTACAAATGCAGTAACTGTAAACGGCGGTTCGTTAACTTTTGAAGACAGTTCAAGTTTAATTCAGATAAACGCAAGCAATACTATTAATACAGGTAACATCACATATAATCGTATTGCAAAAGATATTCGACAAGCTGATTATGTTTATTGGTCAACACCCGTTAAAAATCAGACTCTAGCTGCTCTTTCACCATTAACTAGCACTTCCAAATTGTATGCTTACGATGGTACTAAATGGGTATTCACACCAAGGACCACAGTTATGATTGCAGGAAAAGGCTATATTGTTCGCGGACCTGAAACATATTCAAACACAATAAAAAAAGACTTCCCAGCAAGTTTTATAGGTGTTCCCCAAAACGGTACTTTTCAAGGAGAATCAATGGTTGGAGGTCGATTTTACTTATTAGGAAATCCATATCCTTCAGCGCTAAGTGCAGATGCTTTCATTACTGCCAATAATACATTATTGGACGGAACATTATATTTCTGGACTCATAATACTCCAGTAGTTTTAATTGGTGCTTATCAATATACCACTGATGATTATGCTGTTTATAATTTGAGCGGAGGCACTGGAACATCTCCAGCTCCATCAAAAGATAATCCAGATCTTGATGATCCAAATGATAATTTTCCAAGTGGTTATATTGGGGCAGGGCAAGCATTTTTCGCTGGAACTATTGGATCAGGAAATGTCACTTATACTAATTCAATGCGAGTAAGTAAAGATTCGTCTGGCAATAATGCGAATGGACAATTCTTTAAACCAGGAAAAACCTCAAAAACAGCAACAATTGAAAAAAATCG
>NZ_SJSY01000062.1 GCF_004352915.1 Flavobacterium zhairuonense
CTTTGGTTGAATATGACTAACGATGGCGGAGCTTTCAAACAATTATTAGTGGCTTATATCGAAGGCGCAACTAATAACTATGAGAGATTATATGATGGAAAAACTTTTGATGGAAATCAATATTTAGATTTTTATAGTATTAATGAAAATCAAAAATTAGTTATTCAAGGACGTGCTTTGCCTTTTACAGATATTGATGAAGTGCCACTAGGTTATCGTACAACGATTGCAGGTGCTTTCACCATTTCGATCGATCATGTTGATGGAAGTATGACTTCTCAAGTCATTTTTATTGAAGATAAAAAGACTGGAACAATCCATGATTTAACTAAGAGCAACTTTACCTTCAATACTGAAATTGGAACTTTCGGCGATCGTTTTGTACTTCGTTATACTAATAAATCTTTAGGAACTGGGGATTTTGAAAATATCGAAAATGGAGTTTTAGTTTCGGTAAAAAACAAAACGGTAAAAGTACTTTCATCTAAAGAAAATCTGAAAGAAGTCAATATTTATGATATTTCAGGAAGACTGCTTTACAACAAAACAAAAGTAAATTCAACTGAATTGCAAATTCCAAACTTACAATCAAGCAATCAGGTATTAATTGTAAAAGTCACTTTGGAGAACGATTTTACTGTTTCGAAAAAAATCGTTTTTCAATAATTCACAATAATAATTTACAAAAAAATCCAGTCTGTATAAGACTGGATTTTTTTATTTCTACAAAACGTTATTATCTTTTTTCAATCAAAACACTAACCGCATTCCCACCAAAACCAACTGCGTTTATCAAAACTTTTTTAATTGGTTTAGTTTGAATTTGTTTTTCTCCAAATGGAACTCCAATAAAAGCATTATGTTCCATCATCAAAAGAGCCAATTCTAAGCTCAATATCCCTGAAGCTCCAAACGTATGCCCGATTTTCCATTTATTTGTCGTCAATAATGGCACATTAGAACTGAAAACCTTCTCGATTGCACGAAGTTCTGTCAAATCACCTTTAATCGTTCCTGGCGCGTGCATTACGATCGCATCAACATTTTGAATATCTTCATTTTCCAAAGCCATTTTCATTGATTTCTGAAAACAAGTAGCCTCGGCTGAAATCGAAATATTATGCTCCAAAACTTCGGTTGCATAACCAACTCCTGTTACATAAGCAATTGCATTATCTTTTTCTCCAGCTTCTAAACAACACACAGCGGCGCCTTCGCCCAAAATCATCGTGTTTTGTGTTTTCTCAAAATCAAAAGCCAAATTTGGCCAAGCTTCCTGATCTTGATCAATTCGCGAATAAATCTTCAAAGCTCTCATTTGAGCAATTGTAAAGTCGGTCAATGGCGCTTCACTTCCACCCACCAAAAATTTATCTGCCATTCCTGATTTTAGCCATGCAATGCCATTCAGCAAAGCATGAAGTGCCGTTGAACAGGTTATAGAATGCGAAATTTCAGGACCAGCACTCTGCAAATCATGAGCAATCCAAGATGAAATATTTCCTAAAGTTGTTGTTGGAGAAGCTAAAGTCTGTGCTTTTCCAGTATCGATATATTCTTTATAATGCTTTTCAAATAAATCTGTAGCCCCTCTCGAAGATCCAATATTTATTCCGAAAACATCCTCTGAATTCCAGCCAGCTTGTTCTACTGCTTTACGTGAAGCAACCAAAGCAAATAATACTGAATCATCCAAAAACTTATATTTAGGATCAGATTCTCTTAACTCAGCAACAATTCGCTTCGATTCCTCGCTAAGTGGAGCTGTTGAAGTTTGCTGTTGATCCAAAAATTGTTTTGAAAAACAATGATTCCCGTTTAGATAGTTTTCCCAAACTTCGTCAGCATTATTTCCTAATGGAGAAATCGATGAAAAAGCCGTTATGGAGATTTTATTTGTATTCAAAATAATGTTTTTATGCGTGATGCATTATTAACCGCAATCCCGACAGCTATCGGGAGCAAAAGTTTACGCAAAGCTCGCTCAGTTTGAGTGCAAAATTAAACCATATAAGTGATATAAGTAAATTTAAGAAGGTTTTATTAAATGAACTTAATCACTTATATGTTGAAAAAACATTACACCATTTCAATCGCTTCTTCGATTGTTTTATAAACTTTCTGAAGTTGTTCGTCAGTCATTATATACGGTGGTAAAATATAAACAATATTCCCAACCGGTCTTAAAACAACTCCATTTTCAATAAAGAAATTATACAATTTGGTACGCATTGAACCATAATAACTTTCTTCTGAATCTGATTTTATTTCCACTGCAAAAATAACTCCAAGTGTTCTAGCTGTTGTTACTTTCGGGTGATTTTGAATTTTCTTCTGAAACTCTAAATGGCTTTTATTTATTCTTTGAATATTGGCCTGCATTTCATCTGTTTGCAACAATTCAATACTTGCCAAAGCGGCTGCACACCCAGTTGGATTTGCAGTAAAAGTATGACCGTGAAATAATGCTTTATTGATATCATCATCATAAAAAGCATCAAAAACTTCTTGCGTAAAAGTAGTAATCGCCATTGGAATTGTTCCTCCGGTTAAAGCTTTCGACAAACAAATCATATCCGGATCAGCATCGACATAATCCATTGCAAAGGTTTTTCCTGTTTTACCAAATCCTGTCATTACTTCATCAGCAATAGTCAAAACGTTGTTTTTTTTGCAAATTTCAATCAGTTTCGCCAATGCTTCAGGCTCATACATAACCATTCCGGCTGCACCTTGTACCAAAGGCTCGAAAATAAATCCGGCGCAATTATGATTTTCAATTGCATTTTTCAGCGCTTTAAAACTGGTCTCTTCTTCCCCTTTTACTGGAACCGGAATTCGGACCACATCGATAAACATTCCTTGAAAAGCCTGCGTATAAAATGAAATGCCACTTGCAGCCATTGCGGCAAAAGTATCTCCGTGAAAAGCATTTTCGAAAGCAATTATCGTAGTTCGTTTTTCGCCTTTATTAAAAAAATACTGCAATGCTACTTTTATTGCTACTTCAACCGCGGTTGAACCATTATCAGAAAAGAAGATTTTTTGCTGATTCTTTGGCAGAATTTCCATTAACTTTTCAGCCACTTTGATTGCTGGTTCGTGCGTGAATCCACCAAACAAAACGTGTTCTAAAGTTGTCAGTTGTTTGTAAATCGCATCAGCAATAAATCTATTGCTGTGCCCAAACGGATTTACCCACCAAGATGCAATCGCATCGATATATTCTTTATTGTTTTCGTCCCAAAGCAATGCACCTTCGCCTCTTGAAATCGCAATTGGTGTTTTTGAAGTTTTGTGCTGGGTATAAGGATGCCAAAGGTATTGACTGTCTTTTTCTGTTAATGTCATTTTTAAGAAAATAGAAGAAAGAGAATAGAACAAAGACTAAACTCAATTGTTTTAGCAAAGATAGGAAAGTCTATTTTCTTTATTCTATATTCTTTACTCTATAAATTCAATAGATTCTCTCGAAACAAATCGGCGTATTCTTTAATTACGTTTTGATCGAAATATGGTTCTTCATCAATTCTTCCGATGCATTTGATTCCGGTTTTATTCAGAATCAAACTTTCTGTTGATTTATTTTCGCTTCCGCTGAAGATAATTCCGTCGACTTGAAAACCACGATTCTGAATGGCCTCAATAGTCAGTAGAGTGTGATTGATACTTCCGAGATAATGTCTTGAAACCACAATTACTTTATAATCCTTCTGAATCAAATCGGCAATAGTATCTTTTTCGTTTAACGGAACAAAAATGCCGCCCGCGCCTTCAATCACCAAATGATTTTCTGTTTTTGGCTCTTGAATTTTCTTCAAATCAATTTCGATTCTGTCAATTTCAGCCGCTAAATGCGGACTTGCAGGTGTATTCAACTCATAGGCATTTGGGAAAAATTGAGATTTAGAGTTTGAAATTTTAGATTTTACTTTGTGCATGTCACTCAAATCTAAATCTCCGGCTTGTATCGGTTTCCAATAATCAGCTTCTAAAGCTTCAACGACAATTGTCGATGCTACTGTTTTGCCAACATCGGTTGAAATTCCTGTAATAAATATTTTCATAGATTGTTGTTTCTCAGAGATTCGTAAAGAAAACACAAAACAACACAAAGAGTAAAAAAACTTTGTGAACCCTGGTGTATTCTTTGCGAATCTCCCTGTAATATTCTTTGCAAAAATACCAATAAAAACAACAAACCCATCAATTGCGATGGGTTCCATTTTACTCTTCTTTCAGTTCGTCGATTACTTTCTTGATTTCTTTGGCATATTTTCCGTAAAATAATTTTGTATGTCCTTCTGTCATAAACCACATCAAAATCATAAATACGAAAACGATCAATATAAAAATTACTGCAACATATTCTTTATTTGAATTTAAAATAAGATTTAAAAGTTTCCCCGATTTTTTTCCTAAAGGCAATAAAAACATATAAAATAGTCCAAAAGGAAAAAAGGTATAACTACATGATTTATAAGTTTCAATAAACAGCCTTATGTTATAATATATCTCATATAAATTATCTTTAGTTGTTGCCGCAACATTTGCAAAATTCTTATAATACATATATAATCTTATTGTGAATCCAACTGAGATTATTATTGAAACTGCATAAAGCAAATAATATGCAAGAAAAAAACCATATTTCAAATCGATAATTAACGGAATTATCGGGACTAAAATCATCGAAACTAATTGAACTATGCATTCTTTTTTTAAATTTTTTCTGATTTTATCCAAAGGCGTATTCACCGATTGTATTTTTTCTAAATTATCTGGAAGAACTACATTATCGGTCTTTTCGCTGTTCCATGCGTTTTGTATATCGTTAAAATCCATATCCTTGATTTTTAATTATTTCTTTTAATTTTTCTTTTGCTCTATTCAATTTCACTCTGGCATTTCCTTCTGAAATTCCGAGATTTTCGCCGATTTCTTTATGAGAAAAACCTTCTAACTGATAGAAAATGATAGCCTTATCAATTTTTTCCAATTTCTGAACTGCTTTGTAAAAATGATCGAGCTGACTTTCTTTTATATGTGAATCGCCTTCATCATCTTTAATATTTTCTGATGCAATTTCGTATTTGTCAACCTTTCGTTTTTCTTTTCTAAGGAAAACAATTGCGGTATTTACGGCCACCCGATACATCCAGGTCGAAAACTGGCTTTCATTGCGAAATGTTTCATACGATTTCCAAAGCTGGCAGACAATTTCCTGAAATAAATCCTGCTGATCATCATAATTATCCATGTACATTTTTGAAACCTTGTACAGAATTCCCTTGTGACTTTCTATCCGATTTAAAAACTCTTGTTCCTTCTCTTTCAAAATAGTTTTAGTTCATTACTGGTTTTACAATATATCCTGCTTTTTTTAATAAATAAAGTACTCCTTGCTCACCTACTAAATGTGCTGAACCAACCGCCACAAATAAACTTTCCTTTTTCATCATGCCAGACATTTTTTGCACCCAATCCTTGTTTCTATCATCCAACATCCATTTTTTGGTATTGTTGCTCATTTCTTTTTCACTTGCGGTATCATCATAAAGATTAAGCAAGTTTTCATCTTTATAGTCTTGAACCATTTTTTTTGTTTCTTCCTTGTTTATATCTTCTATAGTTGCTATTAATTCAGCGTCACTGTAAGCATTAGACAATGTATTTAACTGTCCTTTTACCGTTTCGAAACCTGCAATCTCTTTATTCTCACTTTTCGCCAAAGACATAAATTCCATTTCGTAAGATTTTAATATTTCACAATCAAATGCCTTCATCGAAATTAAGCTCATTATGGTTGCTAAACTATAATTATCGAGCTGTTGCAATTTTAATCCAGCAGTTTTCTGTAAAATTAAATCTAACTTAGAAAATTGCTCTGGTGTTAATTTTTTGCTTAACGGCTCTGAAGATAATGCTAATTTTTGTACATCGGCCATTTCATTTGGATCAGAAAAGTTGATTTCGACAATTAATTTCTCTGATTTCTCAAATGCTTTTTTTGTTTTTTCCGATAAAAAATAATCGGTCGGGCAAATAGAATGAATTGTTCCGTAAACATAAGAAGGTTTTTCTAAACCATTTCCTGAAACTTCCCATAAAAGAGAGTTTTCAAGTTTTGGAGATTTTGTTTGTGCTTGCGCAGATGAACTAAAAACAAGTACAATAATTGCTATAACTGATGTGATTAAATTTTTCATGATTTTGATTGATTAAAATTGATTGATGATTGATTTGATTAATTGTTTGATTGACTAATAATGATTTGATTGATGATTGAAATCCAGTTATTTTTTACTGTACTTTTTTCGAAGCCAAGAGGCAATCGATGCAACAAATAAACAGATCATTGGCACAAGCGAACCGTTGTCTGGTTTACCAAAAATAAATTGTTTTGCTAAAACATATCCAAGTCCCAAAGAGGTTAAAAAGATAAATATGTAAGCTGATTTTTTTTCGCTAACAGAAGTTGATGTAGTTTTCATAATTATTTTGATTTATTTGATTACGGCTCGTAAGTGACCAAACAATCAAAACGTTACAAAAAAAAATAAAAAATTTTAAAATTTTTTAAGAAAGCGAGCAAACAAAGCACTTCAGAAGAGAATATTTTTTTTTTGCACAGAGATTCACAAAGAAAAAAAACACAAAGATTCTCAAAATTAGCTTTGTAAATCTTTGTGTTTCTTTTGTGTATCTCTGTGAAATAACTAAAAAATAAAATCTCTAAGAAATTCTAAAATCTGATTAATTTCTTCCTCAGTATTATAACTATGAATACAAAAACGAAGTCGTTCCTGACCTTCCGGAACAGTAGGCGACAAAATAGCTTTGACATCAAAACCTTTATCCTGCAATTGCTGTGCAATTCGTTTTACATTTTCATTGCCGGGAATAATAGCTGACTGAATTGCCGATTTACTTCGTACAAACATTGGCTTTAAGCCAAGCAAATTTTTCTGCTGATTAAAGAATACGATGTTTTGACGGAGTTTGTCAATCATTTCTTTTTCAATCTCCAAATGCTGATAAGCAGTCAAAATTGTAGCAACAGAATGCGGAGATAATCCTGTAGTATAAATAAAGCTTCTTGCAAAGTTGACTAAATACTCTTTGAGTTCAGGACTTCCAAGCACAACAGCACCATGACAACCCAGACCTTTCCCGAAAGTCATTATTCGGGCAAAAATTCTGTTATGCAATTGAAGATTTTGCATAAGTCCTTCGCCTTTTTCTCCAAAAACACCTAAAGTATGTGCTTCATCAACGACTAAATAACAATTGTATTTTTCAGACAACTGCACTAATTCTTCGAGATTTGGACTGTCGCCATCCATTGAAAAAACCGTTTCAGTAACGATATAAATATTAGTTGGAGTTTCCGATTTAGAAAATTGGAATTTAAGAATTAATCGTTCTAAATCCTCAAAATCATTATGATTGAATTTATACGATTTAGCATTAGACATTGTAATTCCATCTCGTATTGATGCATGACTTAATTCATCATACAAAATAACATCATTTCGTTGCGGTACAGCGCTAAAAAAACCCGCATTAGCATCATAACCCGAATTAAAAATTAAAGCGTCTTCAGCTTCATGAAATTGCGTTATAAAATTTTCTGCTATTTGGTACAAAGAATGATTGCCTGAAATCAATCTAGAACCAGTCGCGCCATTTTGAACAATTTCGTTTTCAATTAAATAATGATGACTCTGTTTAAAAATAGCTTCCGACTTAGAAAAACCAATATAATCGTTTGACGAAAAATCAACCAAATTATTAAAACTTGGCAATTTTCTCAACGAGTTATTTTGCTTCCTGTTTTCAAGCTTTTGAATAAGATTTTCAGGTAATTTCATAAAAGCAAAGTTATGAAATTGAAATTTGATATAAATAAACAGCGGGATTTCATATTCCCGCTGCTTTCTAATTTATCTTAATTAGTACTTATAAAAGGCGATTGCCTGCCATAATTTGATTCGGTCATTTCTTTTACCATAAATCGAGCAATGTCAAAGGAGCTGATTTTATCTCCTAAACAATCTTCAAGACTTACCGCAATTTCAGAGCGCTTACTAACAAATTCAATAAATGGAACACGAACTTGTGTCCAATTAATATCACTTTGAACCAAAAGATCATAAGCTTTCTGACGATCTTCTTGAATTAATGGAAAATTAGTTTTCATCCAGTCGGTAGCCAAAATCGTTTTTGAGCTTTTTTTATCAAATGGCGTATCAATGTTGAGCCCCGCCAATAAAACAAATCGATCGATTTCTTGTTCCTTCATGATTTTAAGTACATTCTTCACCGATTGACTTGCAACCATAGCTTCGCCTGGTCTTTGACCAATCGTACTAATCACCGCTTCACAATCTTTTAACAACAACCGAATGCTATTCTCATCAACAGCATCACCTTTGATGATTTCTAAATTAGAATTTTGATTTGTGAATTTATCAGGATTTCTGATTAATGCTTTTACATTGAATCCTTTCTCCAACAACTGGTTTATAAGATAGTTTCCAGTTCTTCCTGCACCGCCAAGAACAGCGACTTTTGATATATTTTTCATTTATCTTTTTTATAAAATTTGACATAAACAATTGCGCTTTGTCCTGTTGACAAAACGAAACTGTAAAAGCTTACTGAGCTTTTACAACAAAATCAATATTTTATAAAGAGATTTTAATATTTCAAAAGTAAAAAATAATTTTCAAAAAAGACTTAAAAACAAAAAACCATTCACTTTCGCGAATGGTTTTAAAATTATTTCGAAACTGTTTTTAGTCAACTAAAACAATTACTTTATTGTCTTTCATTTCGATAGTACCTGACGTGATCTCTAATGTATAAGTTTGGTCATTAACTTTCGAAAATTTATCTGCTACCTCTTTAGAAAAATTAAAGCTAGATGCTGCAATTTTTACAGTTCCTTTCTCAAGAGTAGAAACAATAGGTGCGTGATTATTTAAGATCTGAAAGCTTCCATCAACCCCAGGAACTGTAACCGAAGTTACTTCTCCTGAAAATAATTTTGCCTCTGGTGATACTATTTCTAAAATCATGTTTTTTTAGTTTATAGTTGATGGTTGATGGTTGATGGCTGCTTTCTAACAACTGACAACTAACAACTAACAACCAAATTATTACGCTTCAGCTAACATTTTCTCTCCAGCTTCGATTGCATCTTGAATAGAACCTTTCAAGTTGAAAGCCGCTTCTGGAAGGTGATCTAACTCACCATCGATAATCATATTGAAACCTTTGATAGTATCTTTAATATCAACTAATACACCTGGGATACCTGTAAATTGCTCTGCTACGTGGAATGGCTGAGACAAGAAACGTTGTACACGACGTGCTCTAGATACTGCAAGTTTATCTTCTTCAGATAACTCTTCCATACCTAAGATTGCGATGATATCTTGTAATTGTTTGTATTTTTGAAGAATTTCTTTTACTCTTTGTGCACAGTTGTAGTGCTCATCTCCTAAGATGTGTGGAGTTAAAATTCTTGAAGTAGAATCTAACGGGTCAACCGCAGGATAGATACCTAGCTCAGCAATTTTACGAGACAATACAGTTGTAGCATCTAAGTGCGCGAAAGTTGTAGCCGGCGCAGGGTCAGTTAAGTCATCCGCAGGAACGTAAACCGCTTGTACAGACGTAATAGATCCTTTGTTTGTAGATGTAATACGCTCTTGCATTGCACCCATCTCAGTTGCCAATGTTGGTTGGTAACCTACCGCAGATGGCATACGTCCTAAAAGTGCTGATACCTCAGAACCTGCTTGAGTAAAACGGAAGATGTTATCAACGAAGAACAATACATCTTTACCTTGGTCAGATCCAGCTCCATCACGGAAATACTCAGCGATAGATAATCCTGAAAGTGCCACACGTGCACGAGCTCCAGGTGGCTCATTCATTTGTCCGAAAACGAAAGTAGCTTTAGACTCTCTCATTCCTGGCATATCTACTTTAGATAAATCCCATCCTCCATTTTCCATAGAGTGCATGAAATCATCACCGTATTTAATAATTCCTGACTCTAACATCTCACGAAGCAAGTCATTTCCTTCACGTGTTCTTTCACCTACTCCAGCGAATACTGAAAGTCCACCGTGACCTTTTGCGATATTGTTGATCAACTCCTGAATCAATACTGTTTTACCAACACCAGCACCACCAAACAATCCAATTTTACCTCCTTTTGCATAAGGCTCGATCAAATCGATTACTTTGATACCTGTGAATAAAACTTCAGATGAAGTTGATAAATCTTCGAATTTTGGAGCTTGTCTGTGGATTGGCAAACCGTTTTCTCCAGTTTTTGGCAATTCACCTAAACCATCAATTGCATCTCCAACAACATTAAATAATCTTCCATATACATCTGGACCGATTGGCATTTGGATTGGGTTACCAGTTCCAACTACCTCATATCCTCTTGACAAACCGTCTGTAGAGTCCATAGAGATTGTACGTACAGTGTTTTCTCCAATGTGAGATTGTACTTCTAGAACTAATAAAGTTCCATCTTTTTTTGTGATTTCTAATGAATCATAAATTTTTGGAAGTTCAACATCCTTACCGTTGAAAACTACGTCAACTACTGGTCCAATGATTTGAGCAACTTTTCCTATTACTTTTGACATTACTTATGTATTTATTAAATAGCTATTTAGGTTTATCGAAAATACCTCTTTTTTCAGAGCGCAAAGATAATTTTTTAAAATATAAAATCAATTTTTTTTTCATAAAAAATACCATCATTTTGTTTGATTCCTAAAAGTTGGGCTTCAAATAACTAAAACAGTAAATTTTAACACTATAAAAAAAAGCCACTGCATTTTAAAAATGAGTGACTTTCTTACTAAAAAAAATTGGCTTTATTGAATTGTTTGCGGATATTGAATTGGATATAAAGCCAAATCAACATGGCGCAATGTAGAACCATATTTTGCATTGATTGCATCGATAAAGATATTAGCGATCAAACCATAACCTCTTGCACTTGGATGAACTCCGTCTAAAGAGAACGCCCCTCCAGTAACATATGTAGATGACATTACATAGTTTCCAAATTTAATTCCTCCGCTTGACAACTGCGTCAAAACTGATCTTGTATCCACGAAAGCTAAGCCTTTTTCAGCAGCAACTGCTTGAATTGCGACATTATATGCATCTGTTGCTTTTTTAACTTCAGCAACTTCGTCTTTTGTCAAAACCCAGCTGTCTGCCAATGGCACTGAAAGCCCATTTACTTTTGTTGGGTCTCCTCCAACAGTAGTCCCTATGAATGTTCTTGCCGACAAAACAACTAAATCCTCTTTTGTAGCTTGTCTGTATGACGGAATACCATAAGCAGAAAGATTAGTCAAATAGCTATCAACCAAAACAACTGCATTACTTCCTGCTTTAAAATTAATTGTTCTTCTAGCGGCTTCATCAGCTGTCAACAATTTATTAGCAACCATTTGCTGCAAACCTCCATTATATGCTGCATAACCAGCATTCAATTGAGTTGCTAAAGTAGCCGTAAGTGTAGCTGGATTATAAGGTACAGTTATAAAATAAGGCAAACTTGTGATATAAGGCAAATTAGCCACAACACCTTTTGCTCCTTTTGAAGTCAAAGCTGTTGCTAAATTCGTAAAAACAGTTTTGAAAACAGCTGGATCTGTTATGTCACTTCCTCCATAAGTTGAAGGATCCATATTTCCAGTCTGATCTTTCCCAGTTCCTCCAGAAGTTGCATATGCCAAGACATCATTTCCTCCAATAAACAAAGAAAAGAAAGTTGGATTTTGCGCCATTGCATCTGCCAAAACAGTTGTAGATGGAGCACTTGAGAATCTAGCAAAATACGGATTAGCTAAACCCGAAGCAACTCCAGCAGTATTTCCGTAACCTGCCGCAATCAAGTGATAACTTTTTGCTCCCGGAACCCCCATGTTATTAAATGCACCTGAGAGATGTGATGTAACTTCAGTTGTAGGCTTCCCTGCAACGTTAACTGGCGCCTGACCATTAAAATACATACGCGTACCCGCAATAACGTTACCACCTAAAAGCAAACCCCCAATATTGTCATTCGTTAAAGGCGTTTTAAATTCTCCTCCTCCTGCAGCAACAAACTGCTGTGCTAAAATATTCGGATATGCATTACCCTGTCCTTTTATAAACAAAGCGTTATCACTGTATCCCGCCGCAAAAGAATCTCCAAGCGCTACATATTTAGTAAAAACCGCCGACCCAGGAACAACCGGCACTTCTGCTGGTGTATCACTGTCATCACTATTACATGCTGCCATAAAGGTTAAAGAAACCAATAAAAGCCATTTTATATTTTTTTTCATGTCATTTAAAATTTAAAAATTATTACTTCTTTCCATTCATTTTCATCAGAAGAAAAGAAAACCCACTTCATCAAATTAACTTCTTTTAATTATGGATTGATTGTCCAAGAAGCAAACCACATCTGACCAATTGCTCCGGCACCAATTACTTGAATATAATCTTTTCCGAAAAGGTTAGTTGCTCCAACTTTAATAACCGATTTAAGTTTTGGCAAAGCATAATTAACTTGTGCATCAAGAACAGTATTTTCTGGAATCATTCCGTCTCCAAAAGAAGATTGCCATAAATATTCTGTATTCCATCTCACATTTACATTAAATCCTAAATTTTTAGCCACTTTTGCATTTCCAAGAGAAGCTTTAATTCTATGTTTTGGAGTGTTAAATCCAGCCACAAAACCTGGATCTTCTGATTGATCAAAATCAAATTGAGCATAATTATAATTCACACCAACTTCAAAATCTTTATAAACTTTTTTAGACAAACCAACTCCGAAACCAAATGATGAAATTTGCGCCGTTGTGTTTGTATAAACTTGATACACTCTTCTGTCTCCAAAAGCCAATGCAGCATAAGTCATTTGAACATTTGGATCTGCAGCATTTGTTCCTACAGTACCATAGTAAGGAGAAATTACCCTTGCTGTATTCATAAAGTCATTATAAATATTGTAATAAGCATTCAAATCGATTGACAAATCATTTTGAACTACAGAACGATATCCAACCTCAAAAGCCTGAACTTGCTCTGGTTTCACTAAACCAATGTTAGCCACTTGAAGATCTGCAGGATTTGCTGAAGCAGCAAAAGCCTGAACTGAAGCTAATGTATATGCATTGTGATATGCGTTTTGACCTGATAAATTAACAGTCGCAGGAACCCCCAATGCTTGACCCGCTAAACTCACTGGCATAGTTTCTTGGAATCTATCTAAGTTTTCAGGCGCTGAACCAATCAAAGCGAATGGCCCTAAATCTAAACCAATATACTGATCTTGTGTTGTTGGGTTACGGAAACCTGTTTGGTATGACGCTCTGAAATTATGTCTTTTTGATTCTCCTGCAGCGTATGTAAACGATACTCTTGGAGAAATATTTCCATCAAAATTCTGGCTTTTGTCATAACGCAAAGATCCCGTAAATTTCAATCTGTCGTCTAACCATTTTTTTTGCAATTGCGCATAAGCTCCGTATTCTTTATATTCAATCGGACCGTCATAATCGGTAAAAATAGTTCCTTCTGAATCCATGATGTATTTTCTCCAAGAACCACCTACTTGAATTTCTGCCCATTTAACCAAATCTCTAAAATTATAATTCACATCTGAATGGTATAATTTTGAATGATCTATAAATTTCGCTCCCTGAGTCAAATCAGGATTTACAATTACTTTTGCTAGAGCACTGTTAAACTGTGAAGAACCTGGTTCAAATCTAGCAGAACCTGTTGGCTTTGGAAGGAAAGAAAGTGCAGGAGGAAGAATATTGTAATCTGCAAAATTTCTCGCAATAGCAGCAGATTCGTTTGCATTTGTTCCCATTACCGCTCCAGAATATTGATAAGCTGTTGCATAATTAGTAAACCATTCTTGGTCTGATTTTGCCGCTCTGTTTACGTTCCAGGCCGCGAATCTCATATCGTAAGAATCTCCAGCATCTTCACTTGTAAAATAAACTCTACCAAAGAAGTTTTTACCTTTTACCTCAAATTTCCCTTGTTGCATTAAGAAATCTTTTAATGCATATCTGTTTGCACCTTGATAAATTGTACTTCCTGTACCAATTTTATATTGTAAAATAAATTCAGTATCGTCTTTCCATGGCTTGAAATGTGCACTGAAATCAGCTTTCATACTTTTAACTTTATTATCAGTCAAGTCTTGTTCACGATATCCAGTTCTACTTACTTGCCCAACATTTGGAATAAATGTAGTTACCTCGTCACCATAAATGTTCAATCCATCATAATTCTGATTTACCGCATGGCTGTCACCTCCTGCCGTCATACTTCTTTTATCCGCAGCAATCCATTCCGTTGCTTCCATATAAGTGAAATTCGCTTTTAAAGCAAAAGTCTCTGTAAATGCTTTTGCAGCTCTAATTCCGAAATCATTATAATCATTAGTTCCGGCAACATCCTGAGATGTTTGTCCGTATTTATAGTAAACACTAATTCCTTCATTTGTAAAAGGACTTTTGCTGCTCATAAACATAATACCATTAAATGCATTTGCTCCGTAAAGTGCTGAAGATGCTCCAGGCAAAAGCTCAACACTCGCAACATCAATATCAGAAACACCAATTAAATTCCCCAAAACAAAATTTAATGCTGGTGATGAGTTATCCATCCCATCAACTAATTGCATAAAACGCGTATTTGCAACCGTAGCAAAACCACGAGTATTGACAGATTTGAATGAGATACTGCTGGTATTAAAATGCACCTCTTTCAAATTCTCCAAACCATCATAAAAAGTTGCCGCTGTTGTATTTTTAATTTCCTGAATTCCCATTCTTTCAACAGTTACAGGCGACTCAATAATCCTTTCAGGAGTTCTGGAAGCCGAAACTACAATTTCATCCAATTTATTCTCCTCATCCTTTAGGACTACATCAATTTTTTGGCTTAAAGACGCAACACTAATTGTTTTTGTTTCAAAACCTACTGCAGAAACCTTAATAGTAAAAGGTGGTTTTGAAGTAGTATTCAACTTAAACGTACCATCAAAATCGGTCGAAGTTCCAGTTGAACTTCCTACAATATTAATGTTGGCACCAGGAATAGATTGTTTGTTACTATCGGTAACAGAACCAGTAATCGTATTCTGCGCAAAAGAAACGCCACAGAAAAACAACATAATCAGCAAGTAGATTCTCATTTTGGGTTAGGTTTTTGGTTAGTTTATATAGCCAAAATACAAATATTTTTGAGATTAATAAAAAAACGTTAAAAAAAATTAATATACCGCATAAATTTTGTTAGTATTTTAACTTTTTCTCATTATGTTTTATTCAATTAACAGCAAGAACAGGGCTTTTCAAATCTTAAATAGTATGCATACATATAAAATTTGATTAAAAAAATGAGGATTTAATAAAAATAACGGGGTCAGAAAAAAAATTCGACAATAAAAAAAAGCGAGACCTAAATCTCGCTTTTTTAACATTTATATGTCGTAAAATATTATTCTACTGTAACTGATTTTGCTAAGTTACGCGGTTGATCTACGTTACAACCTCTCATAACTGCAATGTAATACGAAAGCAATTGCAATGGAATTGTCGTAATAAGTGGTGATAAAGCATCTGAAGTTGCTGGAATTTCAATAACATAATCAGCCAATTCACGAACTTGAGTATCCCCTTTTGTAACAACTGCGATAATTTTACCACTGCGAGATTTAATCTCCTGGATGTTACTTACAATTTTATCATAATGACCTTGACTAGGCGCAATTACAATAACCGGCATATGCTCATCAATCAAAGCAATCGGGCCGTGTTTCATTTCGGCTGCAGGATATCCTTCAGCGTGGATATACGAAATCTCTTTTAACTTAAGAGCTCCTTCTAACGCTACTGGAAAATTGTATCCACGACCTAAATAAAGACAGTTTGGCGAATCTTTAAAAGCAGCAGCAATTTCTTTTGCCTTATCATTTGTTTCCAAAGCCTCAGCTACCTTCTCTGGAATTATTTCTAATTCTTGCAGGTAAGCATGAAAATCGCTGTTAGTCAAAGTTCCTTTTGCCTTTCCTAATTTCAAGGCAATCATAGTTAAAACTGTGATTTGAGTAGTAAAAGCTTTAGTAGAAGCTACTCCAATTTCTGGCCCAGCATGTGTGTAAGCACCTGCATGGCTTTCTCTTGAAATAGAAGAACCCACAACATTACAAACTCCAAAAACAAAAGCACCATTCTCTTTTGCTAATTTGATAGCCGCCATTGTATCTGCCGTTTCTCCAGATTGAGAAATTGCAATTACGACATCATCTTTATTAATGATTGGGTTTCTGTATCTAAATTCAGAAGCATATTCAACTTCAACTGGAATACGCGTAAATTCTTCAAAAATATATTCTGCTACCAAACCTGCATGCCATGAAGTACCACAAGCTACAATCAGAATTCTTTTTGCATTTAAGAACTTTTCAAGGTTATCTTCAACACCTGCCATTTGAACAATTCCTTCATTTGCATGAAGTCTTCCACGGTAAGTATCTTTAATTACACTTGGTTGCTCGTAGATTTCTTTTAGCATGAAATGATCATATCCGCCTTTTTCAATCTGCTCCAAATTCATTTGAAGTTCTTGAATATAAGGATCTACTAATGAGTCATCTTTTATTTTTCTAACTTTAAGAGGCTTGTGCAATCTGATATTTGCCATCTCGCCATCTTCAAGATAAATTGCATTTGAAGTATATTCAATAAAAGGAGAAGCATCAGAAGCAACAAAATATTCGCCGTCACCAACACCAATTGCTAATGGACTTCCTAATCTTGCCGCAACAATTTCATCAGGATTTTTTTTATCAAAAACTGCAATTGCATAAGCTCCTACAACTTGATTTAAAGCAATCTGAACTGCTTTTCCTAATTTAATATTTTCTTTTTTCTGAACTTCCTCAATTAAGTTTACTAAAACCTCTGTATCTGTATCCGATTTAAAAGTATAACCTCTTTTGATCAATTCTTCTTTAAGAGGTGCATAATTTTCAATAATTCCGTTGTGAATAATAACCAATTCACCAGAATTAGAAAGATGCGGATGCGAATTTACATCATTTGGCACTCCGTGGGTTGCCCAACGTGTATGCCCAATACCAATCGTTCCGTTTGTTTTCAAGCTTTCTTGTGCTTTCGCCTCAAGATCCGAAACCTTACCTTTTGTTTTACAAAGTTTTACTCCAGATTCGTTGTCAAATAACATAACACCGGCACTGTCATAACCTCTGTATTCGAGTCGTTTTAATCCTTTGATAACAATAGGATACGCCTCTCTATGGCCAATATACCCAACAATTCCACACATATATATTTATTAATTTGGTTTCGTGTAGTAAACTTCGAGTTTCAATCTTTTGTCTTCAGGAACATTTGAATTCCCTCCGAACAATATTGTTCCTAACGGACCCATAACTGAACCTCTAGGTGCATCAGTAAAATATTCAATTGGGCTAGTCCCAGGTATTGCTATTTTGTTTTTCAATTTATTAGAAGTGATTACACCAATATCTTCGGTTACAGCCAGCCCTAATTTCACATTAACTGCAGTCGTATCTTTTATAAGATTTCGAACATGATTTGTAATTCTTACCTTATAATAGTTTCCTCTTTTAGTATTAGCATCAATATTAATAATACCTCCAAAAACATATTTAGTAGCTTTTGGATTGTTCGCTAACGCACCAGTAGTTCCATCCGAATAATCTATTAGAGGCACATTATTAGTCATATCGTACAGATAAACCCTTTTCGGCTCTTCTGCCTGAAGACCGTTGGCATCTTTCACTGCCATTTTATCAGCATCAATATTAAAGACTAGATTTACTTCATTTATCCTCCAATTTTTAACTCTAAAATCATGCCTCATTTCATCCAAAACATCCGGAACACCATTAGGTTTATTTACCAAAACATCGCTCTTATTATAACCTATCGCATCTGTTTTACCAAAAAGTTCGATTATAGTAGTAGATCCCTGGCCTCCTTTAATATAAAGACTTTGATCTCCCTGTGTCCTGTTTATATTTGATTCACTTATTGCGCTCGCATAACTAGCGCTTTTAGCATCCTGTTGAAGGCTTGCTGTTGCACCCGTCAAGTTAATAGTTATACTCTTATCCTCTGTTGTAGCCTCAGGATCTGTAGTAATTGCAGTTCTTGCTTTGTATTTAATGACAATTTTACCTGCTTTTGCAAAATCCATCAAAGCTAAATTCGCAGGACTTCCTGCCACTCTTTCTACTTTAAAATACAATCCTCTGAACCAATCTTGAAATACGGTTGCATTTGCTAATTTTTCAGCAGGGGCAGCCAAAATCTTATCCATGAAAAATTTCTTATTCAACATCAATCGCATTTCTGGAGCCACTTTGGTTAAAGTAACTTTTCCGCTTGCATCAACAGTCCTGTCTGTTATTTCAGAATTATCAAAGTAAAACTCCGAATTTTGTTTTTTACTGCCAGAATCATTTAACCTTGACCCCATTTTATAGGTATCAAAAGTTGTGTTTTCGTCTGTATAATACAATTGTGGCAATTGTGTGCCATTATCGTAAAAATTGCTGCGCATTTGAACGCCAGATTCATAGATGCTTAAATTCAATTTTCCTTCTGCAGGTCCAAAAACAGAATCTAATTCAAATGTACGCTTTCCATCAGCATCAGTAGACACTACGTGATTAAAATAAGGAACGCTCAAATAAACACTATCAATAACTGGAGCTTCTCCAATTGTAGGAGCATATTCTGCCAAAGTTACCTGAGTTGCATAATTTCCAATCGTTGTACCCAAAACCGGATTATCATAAATACCCAAGGCATTTGTAGCTAACCCATTTGATTGAACAGGTGTTACTTCTTGATTATAGGCTAAAACATCATATTTTTCTGGTGTCAAATCAAAATGATTATCTCCAATTATATCATCACCAATCGCATTAAAATCTCTATCGCAGGAATATAAAAAAACAACCGTAGCTGCCACTAGAATTTTCTTAATAAAAGAAGTATTATACATGTTTAAATTTAAAGTTAATTAAAGACCCATTTTTCTATAGAAATTTGTATACGCCTCAGCGAACGCATCTTTCGGGGTGAAAGGTAAAAAAGGTTTTCCTGAAGATTCTATAAATTTTGTTAAACTTGGGGAAACATTTTCAGACGCAATAATAACAGCATCTGAATGCAATATACTTGCTTTTAAAACATTTTCATAATTAGGAACTTCCAAATCAGCAACAGATTCGTGAGGCACACCATCAAATTTAACTTTGTTGATCATTTCCATATCTAAATTCTCATCGAAAGACTGTCCGTAAACCGATGTCACAATTTTAGTTTCAGAAAACAAAGCTTCATTTTTATAATAATGCTTCATATAAATAGGAAGCATTGCTGCCAACCACCCATGTACGTGAATAATATCTGGAACCCAATTCAATTTTTTAACGGTTTCAACAACCCCTTTGGCAAAAAAGATCGCACGCTCATCATTGTCAGGATACAACGCACCTTCTTCGTCAGCAAAAGTTGCCTTACGCTTAAAATACTCATCATTATCAATAAAATAAACCTGAATTCTTTCTTTAGGAATTGAAGCAACTTTAATAATCAATGGCATATCTAAGTCATTCACTACCAAATTCATTCCAGAAAGCCTGATCACTTCGTGTAATTGATGTCTTCTCTCGTTGATATTTCCATATCTTGGCATGAAAATTCTTATCTGACCTCCTTGATCGTTAATCATTTTCGGAACGTCATAAGACATTAAAGAAACCTCATTTTCAGCCAAATAAGGCACGACTTCAGATGATACATATAATATCCTCTTATCTTTCATAATAGTATTTTACTTAATTTTTGGTAATAAAAACGTCGCAAAATTACAAAATTTTATGCAGTTTATAACTAATATATTATGTTTGCACTAAATTTTAATAATACCGCCATGCATATTTTTTACGGTAAAGTAGCTTTGATAGCTTATTTAAAAACTATCAAAACCGCAAATTCAACCATCGGATTTGTACCAACCATGGGAGCTTTACACCAAGGGCATCTGGCTTTAATGCAACGATCACTTAAAGAAAATGACGATACCGTTGTAAGTATTTTCGTAAACCCTACTCAGTTCAATAATCCTGAAGATTTAGAAAAATATCCTCGAACTCTTGAAGAGGATGTAAAAAAAATGAGAGGATTAAGTGACAAAATAATTTTATACGCTCCTTCTGTCGAAGATATTTACGAAGGAAACACAATTTCGCAAACATTTGATTTTGACGGTTTAGAAAATCAGATGGAAGGAAAATTCAGACCTGGGCATTTTAACGGTGTTGGAACCATAGTAAAACGTCTTTTTGAAATTGTAACGCCAACTAATGCCTATTTTGGAGAAAAAGACTTTCAGCAGTTGCAAATCGTCAAAAAAATGGTCGAAAAAAACAATTTGCCTGTAAACATTATTGGCTGTCCAATTTTTAGAGAGGATAATCTTTTGGCAATGAGCTCTCGAAACGAGCGTTTGACTGCAGAAGAAAGAAAAGAAGCCGCAATTATTTACAAGACTTTAACGGAGGCAAAAGAAGTTTTCCAAAAAGGAACTCCTGAAGAAACCATCAAATTTGTAGAAGATGCTTTTAAAGACAACGAAAGATTTGACCTCGAATATTTCGTGATTGCTGACGAATCTACATTATTACCTATTGAACATAAAATTAATGACAAAAAATACCGTGCGTTTATAGCGGTATTTGTTAATTCTATAAGGTTAATTGACACCATTTCATTAAATTAAATTACCTTTGCATCATGCAAATTCAAGTTATAAAATCAAAAATTCATCGAGTAAAAGTTACTGGTGCCGATTTAAATTATATTGGCAGCATCACTATTGATGAAACACTTCTCGAAGCTTCAAACATTATTGAAGGCGAAAAAGTATCTATCGTTAACATTAACAATGGCGAACGTTTTGAAACGTATGCTATAAAAGGCGAAAAAAATTCAGGCGAAATCACTCTGAATGGTCCAGCTGCAAGAAAGGTTCAAAAAGATGACATCATCATCATCATTTCTTATGCAACTTTAGATTTTGAAGAAGCCAAAACCTTCAAGCCGTGGATTATTTTCCCTAACGAAAACGATAATTCGTTAACATAAAACTAGTTTCAAACTTATTTTTATTTTCTATTTGTCAAAATCTTTTTGCACAAACGGATTTCTTGTGCCTTAAATTAAAAAATTTAACGTAAGAAATCATTGCTTTTTTTTAGCCCCAAAATACCAAAAAGCAAATAAAGTATTATATTGCCATACAATTTTCAATACTTTTTAATTCACTGAAATGCCACAAATCATGAAAAAAGTTCACCTACTACTTGTATTCATCTCTGTTTCTGTTTTTTCTCAGAAAAAATTCGACAATATAAAATCTGAAAAACTAGGAGAAGAACGAAGAATAACAATTGGACTTCCTGCTTCTTATGATGAAAAATCAGATAGAAAATATCCGGTTTTATACTTATTAGACGGCGATTATTTATTTGATCCATTTTCCGGAGCTATAAGTTATGGATCTTATTGGGATGACATTCCAGAAATGATTATCATCGGGATACATCAAAATAAAAATGACGAGCGTGAAGACGATTCCACAATTGATCAAAATGAAGGTCTGCCATTTGAAAAGGGAGCAAAATTTTTCGAATTCATAGGAGCAGAATTAGTTCCATATATTGAAAAAAAATACCACACAGCGCCTTTCAGAATTATTGCAGGCCATGACATAACAGCGAGTTTTGCTAATTTTTATTTATATAAAGAAGAACCACTTTTTAACGCATATATCTGTTTTAGCCCTGAGCTTGCTCCAAAAATGGAAGTTAGAATAGCGGAAAAATTTGCAAAAATTCAAAAACCAATATTCTATTATCTTTCCGCAGGTGAAGGTGACAATAAAAGAATTAAAGAACCTATTGAAAAATTAAACAGCAATATTAAAATCGCAAATAATCCGTTAGTGAATTATAAATACGACGTATTTAAAGGTGCAACACATTATACCGAGGTTTTACATTCAATCCCGAATGCGCTGTATCAAATTTTCGAATCGTATAGACCAATTAATTCTGCTGAATACAATGAAAAAATTGCCGTTCTAGAATCTGGCTATTCAGATTATTTAGAAAAAAAATACGCTACAATGTCTGAAATTTTAGGATTTCAAGTGCCAGTGAGAATGAGTGATTTCAAAATAATCGAAAATCTTATTTTGAAAAAGAATGCTTATGATGAATTAGGGAAAATGGCTGAAATTGGAAATGTAAATTATCCAAAAGCCATGTTGGGAGAATATGAATTAGGCTTGATGTACGAAAAAATGGGCGATCCAAAACATGCTTCAAAAAAATACCAAAATGCTTCTCAAATGGAGCCAATCGGAGATTTGAATAAAGATTTGATGTATGAGAAAATTGACGAAATGAATACGCTTGCCAAAAAAACTAAATAATGTCAAAAGTTAAAACTTCCTTTTTTTGTCAAAATTGCGGCACTCAATATGCCAAATGGCAAGGGCAATGCAACGCCTGCAAAGAATGGAATACAATTGCTGAAGAAATTATTCAGAAGCAGGAAAAAGTAGCTTGGAAAAGCGAGCCAACTCCAACAAACAGAGCGCCACGTCCTTTAAAAATAACAGAAATCGATTCGGCTCAAGAAATCCGAATGGATACCACTGACGGAGAATTGAATCGTGTTTTGGGAGGCGGAATCGTTCCAGGATCATTGACACTTTTGGGTGGCGAACCAGGAATTGGAAAAAGTACACTTTTACTCCAGATTTCATTAAAATTACCTTATAAAACATTGTATGTTTCGGGCGAGGAAAGTCAGAAACAAATAAAAATGCGCGCCGAAAGAATTACGCCAAACAGCGACAACTGTTATATTCTAACGGAAACCAAAACGCAAAATATCTTTAAACAGATTGAGGCAATTCAGCCAGAAATTGTCATCATTGATTCTATTCAAACTTTACATACAGATTATATCGAATCAACAGCTGGAAGTATTTCTCAAATCAGAGAAACTACTGCCGAATTGATCAAATTTGCGAAAGAAACCAATATTCCGGTTATTTTAATTGGACATATTACCAAAGATGGAAATATCGCCGGACCGAAAATTTTGGAACATATGGTCGATACCGTTCTTCAGTTTGAAGGCGACAGAAATCATATTTATCGAATTTTGCGTTCATTAAAAAACCGTTTTGGCTCAACCTCTGAACTCGGAATTTATGAAATGCTTGGAAGCGGTTTACGAGAAGTAAGCAATCCGTCAGAAATATTGATTTCACACAAAGACGAAGAGTTATCAGGAACCGCAATTGCCACAACTCTGGAAGGCATGCGCCCATTGATGATCGAAATTCAATCTTTAGTAAGTACTGCTGTTTATGGAACTCCGCAAAGAAGCACAACAGGCTACAACGCAAAAAGGCTAAACATGATTTTGGCTGTTTTAGAAAAAAGAGCCGGATTCCGACTTGGCGCAAAAGACGTCTTCCTGAATGTTACCGGAGGAATATCTGTTGATGATCCTGCTATTGACTTAGCGGTTGTTGCCGCAATTTTATCTTCAAACGAAGATATTCCAGTTGGAAAAGGTTTCTGTTTTGCAGGCGAAGTTGGACTTTCTGGTGAAATTCGTCCGGTTAACCGAGTGGATCAGCGTATTCAGGAAGCTGAAAAATTAGGTTTCGACACTATCTTTGTTTCAAAATACAACAAAATTGCTTTAAAAAATACAGGGATCAAAATCGAATTGGTTGCAAAAATTGAAGATGTTGCCAGCATTCTTTTTGGTTGATTTCTGATAAAAATACCACTATGAATTTTCCAAAACAAAAAATATACAAAGCCCTAAAAATACTCTTGGTACTATTGATTTTGCTTTGTGTTGGCCTATACTATTTCCGAAATTCTCTCCTAAAGCAGGTAATTGCAAAAGTTACCCATAAGATGGCTGTGAGCTACAACAGTGATTTTTCTGTAAAAGAAGCTTCTTTTAGCGGGCTGTCAACTATTAAACTTACCGATATCGTTTTGGTCCCAAAAAACGCTGACACACTTCTAAAAATTAAAAACATTGAAACCAGCGTCAGCTTAAGCAATCTTTTGATTGGCGATGTCCAGGTCGGAACTTTAAAAGTCAATAATGGTTATATCCAATTAGTCAAAAAAGGAAAAGTCCGCAATTTTGATGCTTTCTTAAAAAGAGATCGTGACGATTCTGAGCCAAATGAAAAGCGAAAATATGGCGCTTTTGCCTATCGAATTATTTCGAAACTGCTCAATTTAGTTCCAACTGACATGAATTTGGAAAACTTCCAATTCAAAATTGATGATAACGGAAAAAAGACAAATATCGCAATAAACAAACTAGTCTTAGACAACAAACAGCTCGAAACCAATATTCATGTGGTAAGCAAAGATTTTGACCAAAAATGGAACTTAAAAGGCTTTGCTGACCCAAGAAATAAAAAAGCTGATATTCGATTTTTCAATTTAGATACTGGCGCTATTCGTGTTCCGTATCTTGACGAACGTTACAATCTAAAAGCAAGTTTTGATTCTATTCGATTAAATGTCGAAAAAATTGACAAAAGCGGTGGCGAACTTCATATTGATGGTTTTACTTCTATTACCAATTTAAAAATCAATCACCCAAAAATTGCCAGCAAAGATGTTGTGATCAAAAATGCACGTTTTGACTACCGATTTTTACTAGGAGACGATTTTATTTCGATTGACAGCACTTCAACAATGCAGTTGAACAAAATAAAAGTGAAACCTTATATTTCGTATAATACTGAAAAAGACACTGTTTATACATTGAAGGTTGATATTCCAAAAATGAAAGCGCAAGATTTTATTGTTTCTTTGCCTGATGGATTGTTTACGCATTTCCAAGGAATGGAAGCAACCGGGAATTTTGACTATAAGCTGGATTTCAAGTTCAATAAAAACAAACCAAATACACTTGTTTTTGACAGCAAGCTCAACAAGGAAGATTTAAGAATAACAAAATATGGCGAAGCCGATTTAAACAAACTAAACGGCGAATTTGTTTATCGCGCTATAATTCAGAATGTATTGCAACGACCAGTTTTGGTTGGAACAGGAAACCCAAATTACACGCCTTTAGATCAAATTTCGCCTTATTTGAGAAAATGTGTTCTAACAACTGAAGATCCTTCTTTCTTCTCGCATCGCGGTTTCATTAATGAAGCTTTCAAACAGTCAATTCTGAAGAATATTAGAACCAAAAAATTCTCTCGAGGCGCTAGTACAATCAGCATGCAGTTAATTAAGAATGTCTTTTTAACTCGTGAAAAAACGCTTTCGCGAAAGCTTGAAGAAATCCTATTAGTTTACATTTTAGAAAACAACCGAATTGTTAGCAAAGAAAGAATGCTGGAAGTCTATTTCAACATCATCGAATGGGGGCCTAATGTGTACGGAATTGGCGAAGCAAGTCATTTCTATTTCCAAAAAAGCCCAGCCGATTTAAATGTAGATGAATGTTTGTATCTGGCAACCATTATTCCGAAGCCAAGAAAATTCATGTATCAGTTTAATGATCAAGGAAATTTGAAAGATTTCGCCATTAAAAACCAAAAATTCATAAAGAATTTGATGTTTAGAAGAGGACTTTTAGTTCCAGAAGACACACTTGGGCAATTGCCAGTTTATATTTCAGGAAGTGCGCGTTCGCTGATAAAAATCAAAGCTCCAGATTCTACGGCAGTCAAAAATGATTCTTTGGCTGTGGAAGATGAGTTTGATTTGTAATTGAGAGAAGTTTAACCGCAAGGTTCGCAAAGATTTACGCAAAGCACACAAAGATTTTTTAATTATAAAAGGAAAATCTTTGTGTGCTTTTCTATTATTTTTTCAGTTAAAACATTGCGAACTTTGCGTAAATCTTTGCGAACCTTGCGGTTAAATACTTTTTAAGGCGCCGGATCAGGAATAATAGCCTGAACCGCATCAATCTCTGCAAGAATTTCTTTAGAAAGCACCACATCAATTGTATCAATATTTTCTTTCAATTGTTCCAAAGTTGTTGCACCAATAATCGCACTTGTTAAAAACGGTTGTTGCAAAACAAATCCCATAGCCAATTGCGTTAACGTTAAACCGTGTTTTTTAGCTATTTCCTGATATAATTTTGTTGCTTGCGTACATTGATCGCTATTGTAACGTTTGTATTGCGGAAAAAGATTGATTCTCGCTTTCGGATGACTTTCTCCTGTTAGAAATTTCCCTGTCAAAACACCAAATGCTAAAGGAGAATATCCCAACAAACCAACATTTTCATATTTTGAAACTTCCGCAGAATTCACTTCAAACAAACGATTCAATAACGAATACGGATTCTGTACGGTTTTGATTCTTGGCAGATTGTTGTATTTACTTTCTTCCAACAAACGCATCATTCCCCAAGCATTTTCGTTTGAAACTCCAATGTGTTTGATTTTCCCTTCTTTGATTAATCCGTCAAAAGTTTCAAGAATCTCTCTGAAATTATCTTCCCAAACATCATTATGCCCATGAAAAGCACGCTGTCCGAAATTATTAGTTTTCCTTTCCGGCCAATGCATTTGATACAAATCGATATAATCAGTTTGAAGTCTTTTTAAACTTTGCTCAACAGCAAATTTGATACTTGCCGGCGAAAAATCCAGTTTCTCACGCATGTATCCAAAACTCGGATTCGGACCTGCAATTTTTGAAGCCAAAATCACTTTATCGCGATTTCCTGATTTTTTAAACCAAGTTCCAATCACTTTTTCAGTACTTCCGTAAGTCGCTTCACTTGCCGGAACCGAATACATTTCGGCGGTATCAAAGAAATTTACACCTCTTTCAAGTGCATAATCCATTTGAGCATGCCCCTCTGCTTCTGTATTTTGTTGCCCATAAGTCATCGTCCCGAGGCAAATTTTACTAACTTTTATATCGGTGTTGGGTAGTGTAGTGTATTTCATTTTTTCTTTAAAGGTTCAAAGTTGCAAAGTCACAAAGGTACAAAGGGATTTTTCAAATTGAAATTTGATAAAGGTTAAAAAAAGTACAAGGTTTCAAAAATCCTTGAAGAAACAAAAAAGCTCAAAAGTAAAAACCTTTGAGCCTTTGTATCTTTACAACTTTGAACCTTAACTTATTTTAAACTTTTTAATGGATTTTGAAATGTATTGAAAATCCTAACAATGAAAACAGAATCATCTTTTATTTGATATAGAATTTTAAAATTTCTGACCAAAATTCTACGACAATCTATTCTATATTCATCGAATTGAAATTGCTCGGCAAAAATGACATTATTCGCGCTATTAAATAATTCGTCTCTAACTTTTAATCCAGTTTCTTTCGAATATTTACTTTTAAGTTCAAAATAAATTTCCTTCAAATCCAATTTTGCATTTTCTGACCAAAAAACTGTTGGTTTATTCATTATCCCAATCTTTCATTTCTTTTGACAAATCTTCGCTGGAAATTATTCGATTATATCTAATATCCTCTAAACCTTCTTCTACTTTATTATGATAATCAATCAATGTCACCGGATTTCCTTTCGCATCATACGAAACCACTTCATTTAAATAATTATCAAATACAGAAGAAACGATTCGCAGAACTCTTTCATCAGCCAAATCCAATTGATTTTTTATTTTCTCTTTTAATTCTGGAAGTCCCATAACTTAAATTTTTGAAATCCAAAGTTACGAAAATAATAAAAGAAAAATTCCAATTTGAAAAATCCAAATTACAGAACTAAAGCTTCAAATCAAATAAGAAATTTTCAAGGTTTTTAAAACCTTACAGGAAATAAAAAAGGTTCAAAGTAAAACTTTGAACCCTTTTTTAAAACCTTAGTATCTTAGTATCTCAGAACCTTAGCCTCTTAATTTATGCTATTAAGCATCTCCGCAATCTCATCTAATCTCGGAGTCAAGATAATTTCGATTCTACGGTTTTTAGCTTTTCCTTCTGGAGTCGCGTTGCTTGCTAGCGGAGAAAACTCGCTTCGTCCCGCTGCAGTTAATTTTTGTTTATTAATTTTAGTATTTTCACTTAAAATTGCCACAATTGCAGTTGCTCTTTTGGTTGATAAATCCCAGTTGTTTGCAATTGGTCCAGAACCTGCATACGGATCATCATCTGTATGTCCTTCAATTAAAACTGAAAGATCTGGATTCTCACCTAAAACTTTACCAAGTTCTACAACAGCTTTTCTACCTTCTGTTCCAACGGCCCAGCTTCCTGAATTGAAAAGCAATTTATTTTCCATTGAAACATAAACTTTACCGTTTTTCTGTTCAACAGTCAAACCTTTACCTTCAAAACCATTCAAAGCTTTAGATAAAGTTTCTTTTAATTTTCGCATTGATTCTTCTTTTGCTGCGATCATGTCTTCAAGCTCTTTCAAACGGCTTGCTGTTTTATCTAAACGAGCTTGTTCGTCTGCAAGCTTTTTAGATTTTGCTTCTAACTGCGCTAGCAATTCACGGTTTTTAGCCATATTGCTTTCTAACGCATCATTGCTGTTTTTCTCTAATGCATTATAAGAATCTTGCAATACTTTATATTTTTTTTGTTCTGCAGCAAGATCTGCTTTTTGTTTTGCAAGGTCATCTTTAGTGCTTGCCAAATCTTTTGTCAGCTTATCTTTGTCTAATTCTAACTGATTTTTTGCTGTTTTTAAATTTGCATTTTCATCAGCAATCGAACGATTCTCTTTTTTTAAATCTGAATATTTTGTTTCAAGATCATTGTAAATCTTTTTGGATACACATGAAGTTGCAGACAAAGCTAAAACTACTAATCCAATGGAGGCCTTTTTAATCATTGTGTTTTTGGTTTTTATTTGGAGCTTTAATTAATAATTCTGTTTTTGATTATTCTTCTTTCAGCAAGAACAATACCAAACTTTAGTCAATTTCGACTAAAACTGGACAATGGTCTGAGTGAACAGCATCAGGAAGAATAACTGCACGTTTTAGTCGGTGCTCCATCGAATTGCTCACCAAGTTATAATCGATACGCCATCCTTTGTTGTTTCCGCGCGCTCCCGCACGGTAACTCCACCACGAATAATGATGTGGGTCTTTATTGAAATGACGGAAACTGTCTATAAAACCAGACTTCATAAAAGTATCAAGCCAAGCACGTTCAGCTGGCAAAAATCCAGAAACTGTTTTGTTACGAACAGGATCATGAATATCAATTGCTTCGTGACAAATATTATAATCGCCACAGATAATTAAATTCGGAATTGTCAATTTCAGTTCATTGATATAAGTCTGAAAATCGTCCATAAACATAAATTTATGATCCAATCTTTCAATATTTGTTCCTGACGGAAGATACAAGCTCATTACAGAAACATCCTCAAAATCGACACGAAGATTACGTCCCTCAAAATCCATATGATGAATTCCCGTACCGTAAACTACCTCTTTCGGTTCAATTTTAGACAAAATCGCAACACCACTATAACCTTTTTTAGTTGCAGGATAATAATATTGATAAGGATAGCCAGCAGCCGTTAACGCTTCAACTGGAATTTGATCTTGTGTCGCTTTAATTTCCTGAAGGCATATAACATCTGGGCTTGCCGCTTGTAGCCATTCGATAAATCCTTTAGTAATTGCAGCGCGAATTCCGTTTACATTATAAGAAATAATTTTCATCTAGGTATTTTTTTTAGGATTCCAAATGTAATAAAAAAGTGGAAAGTTTAGGATTGAATAAAGGAAAAGTAGAGTTTTTTGTTATCTTTGTTCGCTACTCTAATAATTTAAAAATAGTACATGGGTTTAGTTACCGCGAAAGAAGTTGCAAAGGCAATAAATGTTGATAAGTACGGCGTATTTGGTACTTTTTCAGGCTGGATTCTTATGAAGGTTCTTAAGATCTCGACCCTTAATAAAATTTACGATCGCAATAAACATTTGGAAGACCTTGCGTTTTTGAACGGGATTTTGGACGAGATGGAAATCAAATTTGAAATTCCTGAAGAAGATTTAAAACGTCTGCCGAAAGATGGTGCTTACATTACTATTTCAAATCATCCGCTTGGAGGAATTGATGGGATTTTGCTTTTGAAATTAATGCTTGAAAGAGAACCTAACTTCAAAATCATTGCAAATTTCTTATTGCACAGAATTGTTCCGATGAAAAAATACATTATGCCGGTTAATCCTTTTGAAAATCACAAGGATGCAAAATCGAGCGTAATTGGAATTAAAGAAACTTTGCGTCACTTGAGCGACGGAAAACCTTTAGGGATTTTCCCAGCTGGAGAAGTTTCAACTTATAAAGATGGAAAATTAGTCGTGGATAAACCTTGGGAAGAAGGTGCGCTGAAATTAATCAGAAAAGCAAAAGTTCCAGTTGTTCCTATTTATTTTCATGCCAAAAACAGCAAACTATTCTATTGGCTTTCTAAAATAGACGATACATTGCGTACTGCAAAACTTCCGTCTGAATTACTTACGCAGAAAGACCGCGTAATCAAAGTTCGTATTGGAAAACCAATTTCTGTAAGCGAACAAAACGAAATCGAATCTTTTGAGGAATACTCAGAATTCTTAAGAAAGAAAACCTATATGCTTGCCAATCCTTTTGAAAAGGATACCAAACTTATTGATACAGCAAGTTTAAAAATACCAAAAGCACCTAAAAAAATTGTTACGCCAGCAAACGAATCAAAATTAATTGATGAAGTTCAAGCGTTGAGAGATAGTGATGCACGGTTTTTGCAAAGTAAAAATTACGAAGTATTCTTTGCAAGTGCAAAACAAATTCCGAACATCTTACATGAAATTGGGCGTTTGCGCGAAATCACTTTCCGTGAAGTTGGTGAAGGAACAAATGAATCTATCGACTTAGACGAATACGACAAATACTACCACCACATGTTTTTATGGGATGATGAAACCAAAAAAATTGCTGGCGCATATCGTATGGGACTAGGTTCTGAAATATATCCGAAATATGGAATCGAAGGTTTTTACCTAACTGATCTTTTTAGATTCGAACAGGAACTTCACGATATGATGCACAAATCGATCGAGATGGGCCGTGCATTTATTGTAAAAGAATATCAGCAAAAACCAATGCCTTTGTTTTTATTATGGAAAGGTATTATTCATACAACTTTGCGTCATCCAGAGCACAAATATTTAGTTGGTGGCGTAAGTATCAGCAATCAATTTTCTGATTTCTCTAAATCATTGATGATTGAGTTCATGAAATCAAATTATTACGATCCGTATATTGCACAATATATTCATCCGAAGAAAGCTTATAAAGTAAAATTAAAAGACGCTGATAAAGATTTTATCTTCGATGAAGCGGAATCTGATTTGAACAAGTTTGATAAAATCATTGATGAACTGGAACCAGGAAATCTTCGTTTACCAGTTTTGATTAAAAAATACATCAAACAAAATGCACGAGTTGTAGCTTTCAATGTCGATCCATTATTCAACAACGCAATAGACGGTTTAATGTACATCAGAATCGCCGATATTCCAGAAAGTACAATGAAACCTGTTATTGAAGAGTTTCAGATTGAATTAGAGAAAAAATTATCTGAGAAAGAAGATTAAATCAATAATCTATCCAAATAAAAAATCCCATCCGCCAAGGCCGATGGGATTTTTATTTTTACAATTTTTATTTAAAACTATTGAAATTATTCTTTCCCTATTTCATCAATTCCTTCTAATTGATTCTTAGGATCAGCACCATATTGATTTGGCCCTTTTTCTCCTTCAGTTGCTAACAAAAAAATATTGTAAATAGGAATAAGAATAAACCATCCACTTTTACCAATATCATGCATCCTTCTAATTGCAACTCCAATTCCTGGAAGCAAAACAGCCAAACTGTATATGTTACCAATAATTGCTAAACTTGGTGAAATTAATCCCACAACAAAACCTAAAACAATACTGATTATCATATTTATCAGAAAAAACATCCAATATTCTCGTCTTCTTGCTCTTCCATTAAAATTTGCATAGTTTTCAAAAACTACTTTTTTGTACATTTCTAACATAATATTCTTTTTTTCAATTAGCCTACTCTTAAGGATTTTCGGTTACTCCGTTACTTTTTAACAAAAAGCAAGAATACCGACTATTGAATTTATTTATAGGAATTATATGTTATTATTATGTCAGATAAAGACATTTCTAATCATAAAAAAAGAGCTATCCTTTAAAGGATAGCTCTTTTTTTATGATTGATTTTAAATTAAAACCAGCCTTGATAGCCTACTTGATAAGTCTGATAAAATTCTTCATCGGTTTTGGTCAAGTACAGAATTCCTTCTATTATACCGATAACACCACCAACACCACACATCAATCCTAAAAGCAACTGAATAATACCTTCTTTCGTATAACCCAAATAAAACTTATGAATGCCTAATGCTCCAAGCAAAATAGCCAGAATTCCTGCTGAAATTTTTTTGTTTTCCTGTCTTGGCTGTGATGGGGTATTCCAAGCCTCGTGCCTTGTATTTTCCATTTTTTATTAGATTAAATCAATCCTACTCTTTTTAGGATTTTCGGTCGCTCCTTTTCTAAATTCTTGTTAAAAAATTCATAACAATATTAAAAAAAAATAACTTCAAAAACTAATAATCAATATTATGGTTAATCAAAAATCTTACAATTAACGAAGAGGAACCATAAACTAAATCAAATACCAGTAGATTTACTTGAATAAACCATTTTAATTTTATCTACAATCACTTGAGCCAAACGCTCATGGCTTTCAAAAGTCCACCCAGCGATATGTGGTGTCAGTAAAGCGTTTTTAGCTTCCAACAAATATTGAAATGCCTCAGGTGTGTTTTTATCCTGAAATAAAGTTTCAAAAGATAATTTCTCATACTCCAAAACATCCAAACCTGCTCCAAGAACCTTTTTAGACTTCATTGCTTCAACCAAATCTGCTGTGACTATATTTTTGCCGCGAGAAGTATTTATGATCCAAAATGGCTTCGAAAATGCGTTTATAAAATTTGCATCAACCATTTTGTCGGTTTCAGGCGTCCAAGGCAAATGCAAACTCAAAACATCGGCTCTTTTTTGCAATTCGGCTAATGAAACCTGTTTGGCATTTTCATCACCAATATTTTCTAAAATATCATAAAACAAAACTTCAGTATCAAAACCGCGGAGTTTTTTGGCGAAAGCCTTTCCCATATTTCCATAACCAATAATCCCGACTGTTTTTCCATCGAGTTCATGACCACGATTGCTTTCTCTGTTCCAATGTCCTGCTTTAACTTCGGCATCGGCCTGATTTAAATTATTGAAAAGCGATAATATTACACCAAGCGAATGTTCTGCAACTGCATTACGGTTTCCTTCCGGAGCTGCGATTAGATGAATTCCTTTCGCTTCAGCATATTCACAATCAATACTTTCAAGTCCTGCGCCTACCCTGGCAATAAATTGCAAGTTAGTTGCATTATCTAGAAAAGTCTTGTCAATCTTGAAACGGCTTCGAATTACAATTCCGTTATAATCTTGAATTTTAGCTTCTATTTCTTCTTTCGAAGATTTAAAATCGGCGTGATTTTCAAAACCTGCCTCTTCTAATTGATTCCATAAAATAGGATTATTGCTGTCGATATGAAGGATTTTTACACTCATTTCTATTGTATTTTATATAAAGCAAAAATACGGCAATTCTCTAAGATTCCTTTCATTTTCTCAAGTACAAAAAGTGCAAAACATTAATTCATTTTATTTTTTTAACTTTGAAAATACGAGATAAAATCTTTCACATCTCCAGAAAATCTGATAAAATGAAATTGACCAAGACATTTAACTCCTTTTTTAATAACGAAAAATCAGGAGGATTGCTTTTATTATTTGTGACGATCTGTTCACTTTTTTTAGCGAATTCAACTTACTCAACAGAATATATTGCTTTTTGGGAAAAAGATTTGGCCGGTCATTCTATTACGCATTGGATCAATGACGGTTTAATGACGATTTTCTTTTTATTGATTGGCTTAGAACTGGAACGCGAAATTTATCATGGCGAATTATCCAATATCAAAAATGCTTCTTTGCCAATTATGGCAGCGCTTGGCGGCATGTTAGTTCCTGCAGCGATTTTCTTGGCTTTAAATTTCGGAACAGCAACTCAAAACGGAGCCGGAATCCCTATGGCAACTGATATTGCTTTTGCAATTGGGATTTTATCTCTTTTAGGAAAAAAAGTTTCAACGTCATTAAAAGTATTTTTAACTGCTTTGGCCGTAATTGATGATTTAGGCGCTATTATCGTTATAGCTATTTTTTACACTACCACAATTTCATTTTTGAATCTCGGTATAGCATTAGCCATTTGGGGGCTCTTATTCATTTTAAACCGGATGAAAATTCACAATTTAATTCCCTATTTAATCGGTGGCATAATTATGTGGTATTTTATGCTAAATTCCGGCATTCATGCTACAATTACCGGAGTAATTCTGGCATTTGTAATTCCGTTTGGCGATGGTAGCGAAAATACTTCTTCATATAGATTGCAGCATTTTTTACATAAACCCGTTGCATTTATTATTTTACCACTTTTTGCTGTTGCCAATACTTGCATTGCGATAACTCAAGATTGGCACCAAGGCTTAAACCATCCAAATACTTTCGGAATCATTCTTGGATTAGTAATTGGAAAACCTTTGGGAATTGTTTTATTTTCTTCAATTGGCGTAACAGCCGGTTTGTGTGCTTTGCCAAAAAACCTAAAATGGTCACATCTTTTAGGTGCTGGAATGTTGGGTGGAATTGGCTTTACAATGTCAATTTTCATTACAATTTTAGCTTTTAAAGACCCTGAAACGATTGTTTTTTCGAAAATTGCAATTCTGATTGCATCAATGCTTTCCGGAATTTTCGGATTTATTTATTTAAAATATACTTTGAAAAAGAATCAAAAATCAAAATAATGATCGCAAGAATCTGGCACGGAAAAACAAAAATGGAAGATTATGAAACTTATACCAAGTTTTTGATCGAAACCGCCATTCCCGATTATGAAAAAACCGCAGGATTTGTAAAACTTTCTTTTTTAAGAAATATCAAAAACAATGAAGGCCATTTCACGCTTATTACTTATTGGAAAAATTGGGAAGTGATAAAAAATTTTGCTGGAGAAAATATTGAAAAAGCGAAATACTATCCAGAAGATGATGCTTTTCTGTTGGAATTTGAAGAGAATGTCGAACATTTTGACGTTTTTGCTTAACAAGAACATATCATGAAAAAAAACAGATTTTTATTCCTCTTTTTTATAACCTTGATTATTCTAATTGGAGGCATCACCTTTTACAAGACAATAATTAAATCTGAAGATCGTGAATGTGGTTTTAAAAGCCCGAAACAATTCAACCAAAAACCTTTAACACTCAACCAACGAAAAGGAAGGGAAGTATTTAATTCTAATTGCGCCGCTTGCCATAAATTGAATTCAAAATCCACAGGACCTGCACTTAGCGAAGTTGATTCTATTGTTTTTGTCAACTGGCTCACAAACAAAAAACATAAAATTGATAGCTCTAAAGTAGAAATATTGGCAATTGATTATCATAAAACAATGTTTTCAAAAACTTTAAACAGTGACGAAGTGGGCTTTTTGATTGATTATATCAAACATTAACTTTAACTGTTTACAGTAGCAAAATTATCTTGTGGGATATTTTTCAGGATTCTGTGAAGTATGAAAAACAGCATTTAAAAATACCTTTTTCGACAATTCATCTACAATAAAAAATGCGATGTATGGAAATTTTTGAAATGGCAGATAACGATAATTGTTATCGTGGAATTGATAAAAAGGATTTATCTGTAATGCTTTATAAACTTTTTTGTAGTCATTAAGAAAGTCTAATGCCACTTTTTTACTGACTTTCAAAATATAATACTCAAGAGCTTCTTCAATATTTTTTACTGCAATTGGAGAAACAATAATCTTATAGTTCATATTTCTTCTTTAAGTCAGTATAAATTGATTCCGCATCTGTGTAAAGGCTTTTATCTGAATTCAATTGACTATTCAAAATCTCTTGTTGCTCATCAGATAATTCATAAGGCTTTACATTTGCAATCTCAAATTTGATCTTTAGTGATTTCATAAAAGCTTTTACAGCTTCAATTTGAGAAGCATCCTCGGTATATGCTGTGATGTTAATTGCTTGCATGATATTGATTAACTAAAGTTGATTAACAAAGTTAAAACATAAAGCCTAACTTTCATGTTAATTTTTCTCAAACAAAATTCCAACTGAAATACTTTCTAGAATTTCTTATGAAATGCTTCATTATTCAGCGTAACAAAAATAAGTACTTTTCAAAAACAAAGAATTCCAAATCCCAATTAGAAATTTGGAATTTGGAATTTGATATTTTAAAAATTAAAATTTTATTTCAACAATCCTTTGATTTGCTTCAAAGAAGTTTTGATTCCTTTTATCAAAGACGAACTGAAACCATTGTGTTCCATTTCATTCAAACCGACAATTGTACAACCCTGCGGCGTTGTTACACGATCGATCAATTGTTCAGGGTGCACTTTCTCTTCTAACAACATTTTTGCAGCTCCTTTTGCTGTTTGTGCTGCTATTGCCAAAGCGGTATTCGAATCGAATCCGATTTCGATTCCGGCCTGCATAGAAGCACGTATATAGCGCAATGCATAAGCTGTCCCGCATGCACCTAAAACAGTTGCCGCGTCCATTAATTTTTCATCAATAACTGGAGCTGTTCCCAAATCCTTAAATAAATCTACAATTGGCAACGCTTCTTGGCGGTCTGTTTCCGGAAAAGAAATACAAGTTGCTGATTCTCCAAATTGCGCAGCAATATTTGGCATGATACGCACAACCGGAAATTCATTATTTGTCTTATCCTGAAGCATGTCTAAAGACAATCCGCTCACTGCAGATGCAATTGTTTTATTTTTAACTACGGGAAGAATTTCAGCTAAAACCGTATCAACCTGATAAGGCTTTATTGTCAAAATCACAACATCAGCTTCCTGAATATTGTGTTTATTATCATTAGACACTGTAATTCCATATTCAGATAAATATTGAATACTGGCAATGTTTCTTCTTGTTACGGTAACTTGGTTGTTTTTTGAAAATTTAGCAATTCCCAAGGCAATAGAAACCCCAAGGTTTCCTCCCCCAATTATATGTACATTCATACTGCTTGGCTTTAATTTATTTTTGGCTGATTAACAGTCTGTTTTTTCGGCTACAAATTACATAGAATTTAAAGATTTTAAATCACTGTAATCTATTAATTTGTGCCAAAAATCTAAAATCCAAGAATCATTTTTGCTACTCCAAAGTAGAGCATAATTCCAAAAACGTCATTTGTTGTTGTGATAAACGGACCCGTTGCAATTGCAGGATCGATTTTATTTTTATGAAGAAACAAGGGCACAAGTGTTCCTAAAGTCGCTGCAAATAAAATCACCACAATCATAGAAATCGAAATCGCCAATCCAACAGAGTACTGTCCATACATAAGCGAATGATATCCTAAAAGAAGAAAAGAAATAATACTTCCTGAAATCATCGAAACTGTAAGTTCCTTGCTGAAATAACTGCGACTAAATTCTTTTAATGTTCCATTAGCCAAACCTTGCACAACAATTGCCGAAGCCTGAACGCCAATATTTCCAGCTGTTGCCGAAAGTAAAGGCACAAAAATAATTAAAGTTGAATATTTCTGGAAAGCGCTTTCATTGTCTTTCAACACAAATGAAGCTACAATTTCAATCACCATTCCAATTAAAAGCCATGGCAAACGTGCTTTTGTCAATTCAAGAACACTGTCATTACTTTCAATGTCCTGCGTAATACCCGCTGCCAACTGGTAATCTTTATCGGCTTCTTCCTTGATCACGTCAACGATATCATCGATGGTGATTCTTCCCACCAAACGACCAAGCTCATCAACAACTGGAATTGCCTCCAAATCGTATTTTTGCATAATACGCGCTACCTCAACATCTTCGGTATCAACATTTACAAAATTCAATTTTCGGATATAGACATCGCCAATTTGAGTTTTTGTAGAAGAAGTCAGCAAATCCTTAAGAGATAATCTTCCTTTTAACCTATTTTCATCGTCAACAACATAGATAGAATGAACCCTTGAAACGTTCTCGGCTTGAATACGCATTTCTTTGACGCAAGTCAAGACATTCCAATTTTCATTGACTTTTACAAGCTCTTTACCCATCAAACCACCCGCTGTGTTTTCGTCATAGCGCAATAATTCAACGATGTCTTTTGCGTGTTCAACATCTACTAACTCCGAGATTACTTCCGCTTTAATATCTTGCGAAAGCTCAGCGATAATATCGGCAGCATCGTTTGTTTCAAGCTCATCAAGCTCTTCGGCGATTTCTTTAGGCGAAAGTCGGCTTAAGATGTTTTCACGAAGATCTTCTTCTAATTCAAGAAGAATTTCGGCTGTTTTGTCACTATCTAAAACCTTGAAAATATAAGTTGCTTCGTCAAAATCTAATTCTTCTAGAATTTCGGCGATATCAGCATGGTGAAGGTCATTAAGTAAAATTTCAAGTTCGTTGTCATTTTTCTTAACGATTAGTTCCTCTAATTGGTGGATAAATTCTTTGCTAACTTTGAACTCCATCGGCTTCTATTTTTTGAGTCAAAACAATAAATTCCTCAACGCTAAGCTGTTCGGGACGTTTATCAAAGATAGTGTCTTCTCGCAGATTATCTGATAAATTTAATGTTTTCAAACTGTTACGTAATGTTTTTCGTCTTTGTTGAAAAGCTGTTTTTACAACCGTAAAAAACAACTTTTCACCACACGGAAGGCTATAATCTTCCTTTCGGGTCATTTTCATCACACCCGACTTGACCTTGGGCGGAGGAATAAAAACATTTTCGTTTACAGTAAACAAATACTCAGTATCATAGAAAGCCTGTGACAACACAGACAAGATTCCGTAGGTTTTTGATCCTTTTTTCTCGCAGATTCGCTCTGCAACTTCCTTTTGAAACATTCCAGAAAATTCTGGAATCTGATCTCTAAATTCTAATGTTCTAAAAACAATCTGAGATGAGATGTTATAAGGGAAGTTACCAATAATGGCGAACTGTTTGTTCTCGTAAACCTGATTTATATTGTATTTCAGGAAGTCTTCTGAAATAATTTTGTCTTTTAACTTTGGGTAATTTGCATCTAAATACGCTACAGATTCAGTATCGATCTCGATTACTCGTGTTGTGATTGGCTTATCAAGCAAGTATTTAGTAAGCACACCCATCCCTGGTCCTATTTCTAAAACCTCATCATATCCTTTTAGACTCAAAGTATCGGCAATTGCTTTTGCGATACTTTCGTCTTTAAGGAAATGCTGTCCTAAATGTTTTTTGGCTTTTACTTTTTCCATTTTCTTACCTGTTTTGCCACGAGGCTGCAAAAGTATTCTTTTTAAATCAAAGGCTCAAAGCTTATTCTTTTTTTTTTGCCACAAAGGCACCAAGACATAAAGCTTTATGCTTTTTTGGCCACGAATTCCACAAATTATCACAAATTATGAATATAATCATCCTCATAATTCGTCAAATCTGCAATCTACATTTTTATTAATGTTCTGAAATAACCTCCAATTCTGTTCTAAAAGAAAGCATTTTATCTGCAAACAATTCTAAAGCTTCTCTGTCAAACTTCGGTTGATCTTCTAGATAATATTTTTCCAACGTTTCCTTGCTGTCCGTTGTATATTGCACCGAATATGTTATACCGCCCATTTCTTCTTCAACCAAAACCTTTACAATTCGTGCAGATGAAAATTTTTGCGTAGCCAGAATTTCTGGAATATGTTTTTCCTGCATCCATTTCAACCATTGGTCGTGAGCGCTTTCGTGTATATTGGTGGTGATGTTGTAAATAATCATTTTTTTTTTAAGGTTCTGAGATTCTAAGGTTCTAAGGTTCTAAGTTTTTCTTACTAGACGCTTAAAAGCAAATCATCCTATTATTAATTCTTTTAATTTATTCAATTAAACGGTTAAACGAATAACCGATTAAATCAAATCACAAATTCTTGTCTCCTCTTAATTCTCTATATTTTTTTCTGGCATCAACAAAGTAAATACTGTCTTGATGATTGAAAATTACCTTTTCATACAAAGGTTTTGCTTTTTCGATATCGTGAAGTTCATCGCTGTAAATTTCTGCTGAAAAAAACAATGCTTCATCAACATAAATTCCATCTCCATGATGGTCTATGATTTGCTGATATTGGCTTAAAGCCGAATTATAATCTTTCAGGCTTTCGTATATTTTTCCTAAACGCAACATTGTAACGGCTTCAATTTCCTGTCCTTTAAAGGTTTTCAAGATATTCTGAAACTGTGTAATAGCTTCTTGCTTTTTATTCTGATAAATTAAAAAATCGGCTTTAGCGAATTGTTTCAATGCTGTTTGCGTCGAATCGGCCACGGTATTGTCGTTTATCAGTAAAAAATACTCAAGAGCGTCGTTTGCAATCAATTGCGTGTTAGCCGACTTTAATTCTTTAAACTGTTTTAAAGCCCATTCAAAATCGGTTTTATAATAACTTGTTTTTGCCGCTTTCAAACTTGCTTCATGCGCCATGACATCATTTTTCAAATCCAGTTGAATCTGGGAATAATAAATCAACGCCTGATTGAATTTTTCCTGCAAAAGCAAAATATCCCCCAATTCCATTTTAGCATCTGCTTGCTGATAATCGTTTAAATTGAGTTCCAAAGCATGTTTGACAATCGCAATACCTTCTTCTGGGTTTTTCAAGTTAAACGCCGCAAAATGTGCCTTAATTAGCTGTAAAGATAAAGTAAAAGGAGTTGTTCCATAAGTTGTAAGCAATTGTTGCAACTCAGCATCAATTGCCGGATAATCTTTTTCTTGTGCTTTGTCAATTTTGATTTGCATCAAATAGGCATTTGACTGAATCAACAAATCCTGATCTTTAGTATTTTGAAGAATGAAGTTTAAGATTTCCGAAGCGGTTTCATCATCATCTTCATTCATTGCAAACTGACTTAGGTTTATTATGCTTGAAAGCGATTCAGGTTCGCGTTTGTAAATCGCTTTTTCTTGAATAAACGCTTTTCCAAATTCTTTCTGTTGTACATAAAACCAGCTCAAATAATGATTCCAAAACACATCTTGATCTTTTTGTGTTTTTAAAATCAAAGCTTTTCGCATGGCATCTTTAAAAGCAGTATTATCTGTTTCACCATTCATAAAACGAGATAATTGCGTTTGGATCAAATTTGCATTTTGCGGATTTCTATAGGATTCGTTCAACAACAGATCAATCATTTCATCTGTTTTACCCAATTGCCCGTACAACATTCCAATTTGAAAATTAAAATTGTAATTCGGCTGCATCTGCATTGCGGTTTGATATGCCTTTAAAGCATACTCCAACAATACTTTTTTCTCAAACGAATTTCCAATTCCGTAAACATCATTTGGATTTACTTTGATTTTTTCTATTGCCTGATCGTAATAATTTCGGGCTTTAGACTCGTTTTTCTGAAGTTGGTAATTGTATCCCAATTCCACCAAAAAAACGCCTTGTTTATATTTGCTATAACGATCCAAAATTGCTTTTTCGGCAACCTGAAATTGCTGCAATTGCTGATAGCAGTCAATAGTTCTTAAAAAATATTGGGTATTTGAAGGCGCACTATTCAAGAGCTCTTCATAACTGACTTTTGCTTTTTCAAAATCGCCTTTATCGTAGTAATATTGAGCCAATTGCTCATTTTGGGCGAATGCAAAACCAGACCACAACAAAACGATATAGATAAAGATGTTTTTCATATTTCAGTTTTTAATGTGGGATTTTTGAAATTAGTAAAACCTAACAGCTTTTTAAAACTGTTAGGTTTATCTAAGTTACTAAAAAATTAGTTTATAATATCAAAACCACAATAAGGACGCAATACTTCTGGAATTACGATTCCTTCCGGCGTTTGGTAATTTTCTAAAATTCCGGCCAAAACTCTAGGCAAAGCCAATGAACTTCCGTTTAATGTATGCGCCAATTGGTTTTTTCCATCTTTGTCTTTGAAACGTAATTTCAAGCGGTTTGCTTGGAAAGTTTCGAAGTTAGAAACAGAACTAATTTCTAACCAACGATCTTGCGCTGTAGAAAACACTTCAAAATCATAAGTCAAAGCCGATGTGAATCCCATATCGCCTCCGCAAAGACGTAAGATTCTGTATGGCAATTTTAATTCCTGCAAAATGTTTTTTACGTGTTCTACCATTCCATCCAAAGCCTCGTATGATTTTTCAGGATGCTCGATGCGTACAATTTCAACTTTGTCAAATTGGTGCAAACGGTTTAATCCGCGTACGTGCGCTCCATAAGAACCTGCTTCACGACGGAAACATGGCGTATAAGCAGTCTGTAAAACTGGCAATTCGCTTTCATTTAAAATCACATCGCGGAATAAATTCGTAACTGGAACCTCAGCAGTTGGAATTAAATATAAATCATCAACTGTTGCATGATACATTTGTCCTTCTTTGTCTGGCAATTGTCCTGTTCCGTAGCCAGAAGCTTCATTTACCAAATGAGGAACTTGAACTTCATTATATCCTGCAACTGTATTTTTATCTAAAAAATAATTGATTAAAGCACGTTGTAAACGAGCTCCTTTTCCTTTGTAAACAGGAAAACCAGCGCCAGTAATTTTTACACCAAGCTCAAAATCTATAATATCATATTTTTTCACCAATTCCCAGTGTGGTTGTGCGCCTTCGTGCAAAACCGGAATTTCTCCTTCTTGAAAAACATTCAAATTGTCATCTGGAGTTTTTCCTTCAGGAACAATATCAGCAGGCAAATTTGGTAAAGTGTACAGTTTATTTGTTAGCTCAACAGCAAGTGCTTCGGCTTTTTCGCCAAGTTCTTTGCTTTTTTCTTTTAATGAAACTGTTTTTTCTTTTAAGATTGCAGCTTTAGCTTTCTCTCCAGCTTTCATCAATTCGCCAATATCTTTGGATAATTTATTAGATTCAGATAAAACATTGTCCAATTCTACTTGCACAGCACGACGGTTTTCATCTAATTGCACCACCTCTTCAACAACGCTTTTAGCATCGATATTTCGTTTTGCTAAAGCCTTGATTACTTTCTCTTGATTCTCTCTAATAAATGCGATTTGTAACATAGCTTGTTTTTTATAACTATTGTATTTTTTATAACGGAAGCAAATTTAAGCAAATGTTTGGTAAGATTACCACAAAGTTTTTAAGGAAAAACGTATTCCGCAAAGACACACAAAAATTGCATGAAGGCTCACAAAGCTTTTTAAAAATAATCTTTGTAAAACTTGCTGTGATCTTTACCTACTTCTGTCAAAAAAACACACAACAAAACTATAATACCATATTAATTGTGTTCAAATTTTGTCACGCAGCTTGATCTAACGTTTGTTTAATCCTAAGAAATTCGCACATAAATTCATAAAAAACACTTAAACCTCAAGAGACTAAAAATCAACAAAATGAAAAATTATATTAAAAGATAACTTACTAAAATAATTCTGATATATTTGTTTTAACAATAATTTAGAACGATTAAGCCTATGAAAAAAATTACTTTATTACTCGTATTGTTTGTTTCTGTAGTATTTACTGGTTGCGGTGAACAAACTACAACAAGTTACAACAATCAAATTGTCGAAGCACACAAAAAACTTTTTGATGCAAACGATGCATTTTTAAGTAGCAGTTTAAATTTTATTGGAAAACCAGAATCAAAAAAAGACTTTCTAAAATTAATTGCTTCAACTAGAAACAAACTTGTTGCTGCGCAAAAACCTGTTGACCTTTTAGCTCCTTTGAACACAGATCACGGTCTTAGAAAAACAATGCTGGAAATGTTTGACCTTAGCATTGCCTCAATGGATGGTTTTGAAGCAAATATAGACATGCTTACAACAAAGGACAATGAAGAAAAAGCAGCTACAATGATGCAAGGCGCTTTTAGCGGATTATTAGAACTTGACAAAGAAATCAAAGCAATTCAAGTTGAATATGCAGATGCTAATAATGCTCAATTAAGATAAAATCTTAATTGGGCATTAGTCCCTTTTTAGCAGTCAGGATTTATAATCCTTTATTCTCTGCCAATAACTCTTTCAATTCATTTGTTTTTAAAAAGGCGGCAAAACGTCCGGAAAGCAGTAACATTTCCTTTTCTTCTGGAGTTATTTTGAGTTTGGTTTCAACGTGCGATGTGTATTCGTAAAGCATCAAAAGCTCGCTTGCGCCAAAATCCTTAAACGTTTCTTTATCTAAACTAGAAAGCTGCAACTCGCCATTTTTATCCTTCTTAAAACGATCTTCCCCAAACTTTTCAATTAATTTTGCTTTGAAATCATCATGAAGTTTAAGCCAGCTTGCTGCTTCATCATTGGAATTTTTTAATTGAGTTACTAAATCTTTGTAAGCTTCATCTTTTTTCAAGGTCAACAAATAATCTCTCAAAGTTGTGAAACCAATAACTTGGTAATTTGAAGTCGGGATTTTATATTTATCCAACACATTTTCGACATCTTTCTCAAAAGTAATATAACGCGTTTGAACCGTATATAACGATGCCGTTTCAAGCAATGAAAGCAATTTGATTTTCTCGTCGTTTATAAAAGGCGCTTTTTTGCCAGGTCCTAAACAATCAATAAAAAGTGCTTTTTTGTTTTTGTCTTTTACTTTGGTATCGCTGTGAAGCAATTCAATCAAAGTTTCATAACCCATATTATCTGATGCACCACCATCAATCACACATAAAATTTTATCCTGATTTTTAATTCCGAATTTCGTTTTCGGAAGAACGCCCGGAAACGCAGAACTTGCCGTTATAGCATACGTTAGCGGAAAATCGTAACCATTATTAATTTGGTTTCCGTCAAGCGGAAGTGAAGCTTTGTTTGGAGCTAAAGAAGAATTGATTTTCAAGCCATGAATAATGTGAGGCATAAACGGAACGCGTTCTCCATTGTTGTACGCTGTTCCATTAGCCACTATCATTGGAAGTCTCGGACTTAGTTTGCTTTCTTTCGGAATAAAAAAGTCAGATAAAAGCATTTGAGTTTTGAACTTATTCTCATTTTCTGGATTTGCGCTATCGTATTGCAAAACCTCTAAATCCAAACGTTGCGCCATCGAGATTTTCTCGCCTTTTTCATTTCGTCCATTATTAAGAAGCGATAAAATCGAAGCTGATTTGCTTACATCAGATTTATAAGCGTCGGCTTTTGAGAAATAAAATTCATTAAAACTACAATTGTCATATTGCAGTTTGTTTTTTAGAATCGTCAAATAATATCCTGCCGAATAACAACCGCCCGAAACCGTTGAGAAATAATCAATTTCATTCAGAAAATTCCGGCCTGAATCATCTTCCTGAATGTCTTCTAAACCTAAAAGCACACCCAAGCTAAAAAACTGCGCTCGTGATCCACCGCCAGAAATCCCGACTCCTAAAGCAATATTTGGATTTTGAATCCGCGAATCACGATCCTGCACCGATTTATAATCATTTAAAGAAACAGCTGGGATCGAATTATAATTGATCTCTGAAAAAAGATTGATTTTGTTTTGAGAAAACCCAATTTGCATCAAAAGAAAAAACAATATCAGATTGTATTTATATCTCATTTTGAAACTATTAAAAAGCTTAAACATGATAAGCGAATTTACAAGAATTTAGGAATAAAGTTAAAAACCAAATCCAAAAATCTTTTTTATTCAGTATTGAACAATCGCAAAATATAAGAAAGCTCATAAACGATAAACAAAATTGCCAAAACAGTATGAAAAATTTTATTATGAATTCTAATTGCCACAAAACAAAGCAAAATGTGGCTGATAATCCTGATGTAATATTCCGTTTGGTTATACAAAAAGTAATCGCCTCCTTTAATGGCTGTATCAATCATATCAGCAAAAAAACTGACCGCCAATACCGCAAAAAACCAATTTTTCCTTGAATAAAAATAATCTTCATAACCTGAATAATCTACCAAATCATCGGGATATAAAATCGCACAAAGCAAATAATAAATTAATATGTAGCAGATTATGAAAAAATAATCTGCAAAATACCATTCCTGAATTAATTTCAGATTAAACTCCCACCACCAAAAATGAATGAGAAGCAAAAAGACATAAAACACCCAAAGCGAATGCACAAAATAGATTTTCTTTCGGCCTGGATGCTGGATAAAAATAACCGAACCCTTGATCAAATGCGTCAAGCCCAAACCCAGAATAATTCCAATAACCGATTTAATATGTGTAAGCTCCTCCATAAAACATTACTGATTTTAGAAAGAACTAAAATTAAATCAATTAATTGAAAAACAATATTTTAAGTCAATATAATTTTATCAAACAGATTCAAAAAAGAAAAAAAACTTTGTCACTTTGTCCCTCTGAACCTTTGGACCTTTGGACCTTAAAACCTAAGCTCTCTTAATTTCGTGCCCAACAAATTCTTCCAAAACAGCAAACATATCATCAACAGAAAGCACTTCAAAATCAGGATGCGTTTTTAAGAAATTCGCATTCAATTCGACCAAGTTTTCTTCCAATTCAAAAAAAGCATTAGTATTAAAAGAATCTCGAAGCGGATTTGCGCCTTCAAATTTTCCTTTCAAAAATTTATCCAGTTTAATATTGCTCGTAATTCTGACTTTTTTGCTTTGTTCTAGAAACAATTCCAAATGTTTTTCGGCACCAATTAAAGCCAAACCTTCTTCAATCAATTCATTCAAATCTTTATTCCAGCCCGAATTATGCACAAACTGCGCAAAATTTCCCTGTGTATATTGCGACCAGTAATAATCTAGATAATAACTCGTCAAAGCATCTTCATGAATAAATTCATCGTCAACACCTTCCTCGCGCATCAAATTGATCACCGAAATATTAGAATGAATCACATCCTGCGGATTTTCGCTATTCATTGCTGTTTCTGAAACTAATATTCTCCCAAATTCTTCCATTTCTATATCATTGTTTTGATTTGATTTTGCCACTATTTCTTTCAAACGAAGTTTCTGCGCTTCCTTCTCTTCACGAAGTTTCGCTTTCTTTCGGTTTAGCAACTTAGTATGCAAAGCCTTGTTTTTTGTGTTTTTTTCCGGTCCTTTTGCCATGATTTTTCTTCTTTTATCGTATAAAATACTCCAGAATCATTTTGCAAATTTCGGAGAAATATCAATATGTTTCCCAATATTTTTTTGGGCGTTCCCCGCCGATCGGCGGGTCGGGCTATCCGCTTCAAGTCCTCGCTCTTCCTTCGTCAGGCTGTGGGCTTTCCGCTTCTATCCCTAACGCAATCACGGTTTCATAAGAAAAAATCTTTTTTTATGTTTTTCAAAAAGATTGAAAATGGATACGCAACCTTTTAACAAAAACGCTATCTGTTTAATTAGTAAAACGTTACAATTACATTTTCAACCTAAAAGACCAAAACCATGAAACAGATTTTTTTATTCTTAACCCTTGCATTAACATTAACTGGCTGCAGCAACGACAATTCTGAAAGCTCAGACACTACCTTTACAACGATTCTGAAAAGGGATAATTATGGCAACTATCCGGGAACAATTCCTAAATCAAATCTTGTAATCACAAATCAAACCGAATGGAATGCTTTATTATCAAAATTAAATATCATTACGCAAGCTTTATACACATCGCCTGATGTAACTGTCGATTTTACAAAATATCAAGTTATTGCTGTTTTTGATGAAGTACATAATTATGGTGGTTATTCTATCGATATCACTAAAGTAACCGAATCAAAAATTCAAACAATCATTAAAGTTGAAAAATTACTAAAAGGCAATTTTACAACAGTAAATACACAACCTTATCATATTATTAAAATCGCCAAATCGAATAAAACTGTGGTTTTTAAATAATTCTGTTTTATTCTGTTATTTGTAATATTTTTACAGAAACAACAACTGAATAAAATGGAACCAACCTTCTTCTCCACCCAAGAAAAATTCAGAGAATGGCTAGAAAAGCATCACGAAAAAGAAACCGAACTTCTTGTTGGTTACTATAAAGTGAAAAGCAAAAAGCCGTGCATGACTTGGTCAGAATCTGTAGATCAGGCGCTTTGTTTTGGTTGGATCGACGGCATCCGAAAAACGATCGACGAAGAAAGTTATACAATTAGATTTACTCCGAGGAAAAAATCAAGTATTTGGAGCGCCATCAACATCAAAAAAGTCGAAGTACTCACAAAATCCGGACTCATGAAAGAAGCCGGAATTAAAGCTTTTGAACACAAATCTGAAGAAAGAACCAAAATTTATTCTCACGAAAACGAAGCATACGTTCTCGATCCTGAGCTCGAAAAGCAATTTAAAGCCAACAAAGCAGCTTGGGAATATTTCAACAATCAAGCACCATCTTACAAAAAAGTAATAATTCACGTGATTATGTCGGCCAAACAAGAAAAAACCAGAATTGCAAGATTAGAAAAAGCAATAAAATTTAGCGCTGAAGGAAAACGAATGTTGTAAATTAATATAATTCACAAATATGGAAATCCTACTGAATGCAATATCATTTGCATTGCTTATTGCTTTATTCGCAACACCCATTTTCATTCTAAACAAGCTTTATAAACGTAGTATTAAAAACACCTTGTTTTTCTATTTGATAATTAGCCTGACCACAACTTTTTCATTGTGTTTATTTATAGGCTGGTGGTCAGACTTTTCAAAGGAAATATTATTGTCTCATTATGGATATGATTTTGATTCGATGAATGATCATTGGAAAAATGTCTCGATCGAAAACTTAAATAAAGTCAAAAGTCTAAGAAAAAGTATAATGGGGATTGGGTGGCCCTTAAAAGTTTTCTTCATTTTCCCTTTTTATTCCATATACATATTTATTGTTTATCCATTGTATTTTCTCAATAAGAATAAACAAATAAGTGCCACGCACAAACGAATATTATAATACCTATTGTTTTAGTATAGTATAAACAGTAACTTTATTCCGTCCAAAAAAAAGTCTCAGTTAAAATAAAAAGGAATGGAAGAAAGAACAGCATTAGAATATTACGTTTTAGATGTATTTTCAAATAAAAGCTATCAAGGAAATCCACTTTCTGTAGTTTTCACAAATGGCAATCTAAAATTAGAAACCTATAAAGATATTTCTAAAGAATTTCGCTATTCTGAAACCTCTTTTGTTTACTACTCTACACGAGACAAAGCGCTCGTAGTTCGTTCGTTTACCCCAACCGGAATCGAAATCGACGGTGCGGGACATAATTTATTGGGCGCAGTCTGCGGCGCATTGCTAAAAGGAATGCCCATTTTTGACGAACAAAACGAAAGCGAGCCGTATGTAGTGATGAACCATTCAGCAATTCCAGTAACCGTAAGCTTTGATCCCGATACATTTTATCCTGTGGTTCAAATGCATCAAAAATCAGCTGTCATCAAACAGGAAATCCCAACTTATAAAATTGCTGTAGCGCTCGGCTTAAAAATTGAAGATTTGGATGTAAATGCTTTTGTTCCAACAGTAGTTAAAACAGAAGTCGCCCACACGATGGTTCCTATAAAAAACAGTTATTTACTTAACAGCTTTGTTCCAGACAATCAGCTTTTGATCGAAATCTCAAAAGAATATAATTTTGAAGGTTTTTATTGTTTTACCATTGCTGATGAAGGCCAAGAACATATCGTTGAAACACGATTTTTCAATCCAATAATCGGAATAAATGAAGATCCAGCAACAGGAACTGCTGCAGGTCCTTTAATTGGTTTTTTAACCCAAAAGAAATTCACTAAATCGGATAAAGAATACAAAATTCTTCAAGGTGTAAGATTGAAACAGGCCTCAATGATTGAAGTAATGAATCGTGAAGAAGATATTTTGGTTGGGGGTTCTTCGATAATTACGATGAAAGGCGAACTTTATATTTAACTGTCAAACATTTACTTAATTCGATACGGAATTAAAACAGTAATTGTTAAAAGATGAAAAATAATAATATATTTGGGTTAATTTAACATTTAACCCATAATCTACTTTTAACAACTATTAAATATGGATCGAATCATAATTCTTTTTAGGCTTGCAGTAGCAATTTTTCTATTTTACATTCTTAATTATTTATTATACAGCACTTTTAATCAAATCCCAGTTTTTATAAGTGCCCCAATAAATGGTATTTTAGTAATTGGAGCGTTCTATTATGTTTATAAAGGCAGAAAACAATTTATTATTGACAATGAAAGCGATGAAGACATGCCTCTTCATTTAGAAAAATCAAGTTATTTTTTCATACTAGTAGGAGCTTTTATTGCATTTTTTCTGGTTTCTTCTAGTTTTAGAACTACGCTTTACATTGACAATGGAAAATCTACTCCTGTAGAAATCAAAATAGCTTCAGAAACAGCACAAACCATCGCCCCAAATAGTTTTATTGTAACCGAAGTTCCTATTGGCAAAAATGAATTAATCATCGATGGGAAAACAAAAACCATAAACATACTTGGCAAAGGAGAATGGGTTTATAATGTTGATAATTTAAACTCTTACATCGAAGGAACCGTAGATTATGCAGAACAAGAAGTGAGAAGAATTAATAATACAAAAGATACCACTACTACAAAACTCTCTGCAGATAAAATTATCCATAAAGAATTCTTCAAACTAGAATCTGATTTTATTTTTGAAGCTCCTGAAACCATATCCATTTCAAAAAATGCACAAACAGGCGAGATACACACTCAAACTGTTTTATATCGATTGCCAAAGGAATTATCTCAAATAAAATAAATCCATAAAAAAAGCTGCACCTTGAAAATGCAGCTTTTTTTATATCCAATATTTTAATTCTTAATCTCTTGCTTAATTGGTTTAAGTGGTTCTTGTTTAGGCGGAATTCTCTTTTTTAAGAATAAAATTTGTCCCAAATGGCTCGATTGATGTTCCATAACATGAAACCAGCAATACTGATTGCTTATATCATATTTCATTTGAATTGTGGCAAACCATTCATCATCTCTTTTCTTTAATTCTTCAATTGTTTTTGCTCTTACTTCATTATAAATATCAAGATAATATTGAATGTCATGCCCTTTAAATTCATCTCGCGCGCCTTGATCGAGATTCAAAGCGGTCTCCCATTTTTTCTTTTCTTCTTCGTTAAATTCTCTGTTTTCAAAAGTAAAAACCTGATAGTATTTTTCGGCTGCAGCCAAATGCATTACAAGTGCTCCAATTCGGTTAGCTTTTTCATCATGTAAGTAATCAATTTCGTATTGATCCATGTTTTTAACCGTGTATTCAACACGATCTTTAAGATCTTCCAGCATTGAAATCATATCTGCAATTTTTGGTGAAGCACCTGGAACATTTCCTATTTTTCCGGTTTCTTTTATTATGATACCTTTTCCTTCAAGTAGTAATGAACGTTTACCATCTACGCTTGAATTATCTGAAGAAATGGTATATTCCTTAACCTTAGCATTTTTTTGTTTGGGTGTACCTAAACTCCATTTTGGAATATCTGTATTGATTGTGGGCATTTCAAAACTTGAATTCAAAATGGTTACCGGTTCAAAAACACCTTTTGCATTTTCGATAAACAATTGAAATTTATCAAAATAAAACTTTCCATTATACGATGAAACTCCTCCCAAAACTAATGTCTGACTGTTCTCATCAATTGTTCCTTCAACGGTGTACGATTGCCATTCTTTCGATTTTATTGGTCTGTCGTTCATGTTATCAAAAAAACCATCTTCATCATTTTTATTGTAAACTCTTACATAAAGTCCTGACCAGGCTTTTGGTTCGTCTGATTCTACTTTTGCCGAAGCAACAACCCTAAATTTTTTCTTTATCGGAGTTTGAATATCTATTGTTTGGCGAAAAACCATCCAATCGTTAGAAATTATTCTTTGTGTTTGCGCTTTTGCCGACACTAAACTTAAAAACAGGAACAATAATAAAAATCTTTTCATTTTTTATGTTTTAACATTTTTTTGTAAATATATACTGTTTTTTAAGACTAGGAAACAATTATTTACTTGAAAATTCTTTCAAAATAAAGAAATAAAAAAAGCTGCAATTAATGCAGCTTTTACTATAACAGAAATAGAATTTCTTAATTCGTTTTCATCGGAGGCAAATCAAATGCTTTTGAATCATGTTCAAAGTTATTTCTATGCGCTCCATCGCAAAATGGTTTGTTTGCCGAATGTCCGCAACGGCAAAGCCCTAAAGCTTGTCTTCCTTGTAATCCGTAAACAGTTCCTTCTGGATCCATGATTTCAAAATCGCCTTCAATTTTGATTGATCCATTTTTATTGATGATTAATTTTGTCTTGCTCATGATTTTATTTTTTTCGGATGCAAAGATTGCGAAATATATCGTGAAGATTTTAATGCGAATGCTAGTTTAAACTGGTTCTATTTTAGTGGCTATTCCACAGAGATGCACGGAGGTTTTTCGCAGAGATTCACAAAGTTTTTTTGTTAGAGTGAAATAATCTCGCAAAGTCGCAGAGACGCAAAGTTTTTTCAACCTAAAACGAAAAACTCAACTAATATCTACGCTTTTTCTTAGCGAATCTCCACGTAATAACGAAATCTCAATTCTATTGCTTATTTTTGCACTCAATAAAATTGAGTTATGATACAGAATCCAAAAAGATATACTATTACAGCGGCATTGCCTTATACCAATGGACCTATTCATATTGGGCATTTGGCGGGAGTTTACGTGCCTGCGGATATCTATTCGAGATATTTAAGATTGCAAGGAAAAGATGTAGCATTCATCTGCGGAAGCGATGAACACGGCGTTGCAATTTCGATGAAAGCTAAAAAAGAAGGAATTACACCACAAGAAGTTATCGATAAATATGATGGAATTATCCGCAAATCTTTCTCTGATTTCGGAATTTCCTTTAATAATTACTCAAGAACTTCGGCAAAAATCCATCACGATACGGCTTCAGAATTCTTTAAGACTTTGTATGATAAAGGCGATTTTATTGAAGAAGTTACCGAGCAATTGTATGATGCAAAAGCAAATCAGTTTTTAGCAGACCGTTTTGTGGTTGGAACTTGTCCAAAATGCGACAATCCAGAAGCTTACGGCGATCAATGCGAAAAATGCGGATCAACTTTGAATGCGACTGATTTGATTAATCCAAAATCAACCATTACAGGCGAAACTCCAATTTTAAAATCAACTAAACACTGGTTTTTACCTTTGGATCGTTACGACGCTTTTTTACGCGAATGGATTTTAGAAGGTCATAAAAACGATTGGAAAACAAACGTTTATGGACAAGTAAAATCTTGGATCGACGCTGGTTTAGAGCCTCGTGCGGTAACACGTGACCTTGATTGGGGAATTGATGTTCCGGTTGAAGGTGCTGAAGGAAAAAAATTATACGTTTGGTTTGATGCGCCTATCGGATATATTTCTTCTACAAAAGAATGGGCTGCGCGCGAAGGAAAAGACTGGGAGCCATATTGGAAAGATGAAGAAACCAAACTAGTTCACTTTATCGGGAAAGACAACATCGTTTTTCACTGTATCATTTTCCCGGCGATGCTAAAAGCGGAAGGAAGCTATATTTTACCAGACAATGTTCCAGCAAATGAATTCTTGAATTTAGAAGGAAACAAACTTTCGACTTCTAAAAACTGGGCAGTTTGGTTGCATGAATATTTAGAAGAGTTTCCAGATAAGCAAGATGTTTTGCGTTATGCGTTAACATCAAATGCGCCTGAAACAAAAGATAACGATTTTACTTGGAAAGATTTCCAAGCTAGAAATAACAACGAATTGGTTGCTATTTTCGGAAACTTCGTAAACCGCGTTGTAGTTTTAACCAACAAATATTACGATGGAATTATCCCGACGCCAAATGAATTTACTGAAGTTGATGAAGCAACTTTAGCTGAATTAAAAGCATATCCAGCTGTAATTTCAAGTTCAGTTGAGCGTTACAGATTCCGTGAAGCTTTGGGCGAATTAATGAATGTTGCGCGTTTAGGAAACAAATATTTAGCAGACGAAGAGCCTTGGAAAGTAATGAAAGACAATCCAGAGCGCGTAAAAACACAAATGTATGTGGCATTACAAATTGCTGCAGCGTTGAGCGTTTTGGCTGAACCATTTTTACCTTTTACAGCAACTAAACTTTCTAAAATCCTGAATTTAGGAGATTTGAAAGAGCATTTTGCGGGATTCAGTAAATTCTTGAAAGAGAAAGACCGCGATGCAAAAGATATTGTTATCGATAAAACATTAGGATGGAATGACATTTCTGAAAACTCAGATTTAATTCCGGCAGGACATAAAATTGGTGAAGCAGAATTGCTTTTCGCTAAAATTGAAGACGAAGAAATTCAAAAACAAATAGATAAATTGGAAGCAACAAAAACAGCTAATCTTGCTGAAAGCAAACAACCAGAACCGCAAAAAGATTTAATTCAGTTTGAGGATTTTGCGAAAATGGATATTCGTATCGGAACAATTTTAGAAGCTGAAAAAATGCCAAAAGCGAATAAACTTTTAGTTTTAAAAGTAGATACAGGAATTGATGTTCGCACGATTGTTTCGGGAATTGCTGAGAGTTTTTCTCCTGAAGAAATCATCGGGAAACGTGTTTCTGTTTTGGCAAACTTAGCGCCAAGAGCTTTACGCGGTGTCGAAAGCCAAGGAATGATCTTAATGACAACAAATGCCGAAGGAAAACTGGTATTTGTAAATCCAGATGCTGACGCTCCAAACGGATCGACTGTAAACTAAAGATTTATATACTATATAAATTGCGTGAGTCGATTATTTTAATTGATTCACGCAATTTTATTTTTAAACTATACGCCAAAAAACTTGAAAAATAAACTAAAATGAAACTCACCAAACCAAGATTAGCCCTAATCTGCGGTATACTCTGCATTTCGATTTTTCCTATATTGGTCAAATTACGATTAACACCAGGATTAATTTCGGCTTTTTACCGAATGTTTTTCGCTGTTCTTTTGCTTTTGCCCTATACAATTCTGAGCAAAAATTTCAAACTGCCAAGTCTAAAATTTACGCTTTTGGCAATGCTTTGTGGTGTTTTATTTTCGTCAGATGTTGCGGTTTGGAATATTGCTATTCAGGAATCCAGCGCAACTCAGGCTTCTTTGTTGACTAATTTATCTCCGGTTTGGGTTGGCGTTGGTTCATTTTTCTTTTTGAAAGCAAAACCTGCAACGAATTTTTGGATCGGGACATTGGTCGCTTTATTCGGAATGGTCACTTTAGTTGGTTTTGAGTTTTTTATCGATTTAAACTTTGATAAAGCATTTCTTTTTGCTGTTTTATCTGGCATTTTATATTCCATTTATCTTTTGGTTAGCAAAAATGTACTTTCACAGGTAGATGTTTTGTCGTTTATGACAATTAGTTTATCGGCTTCAAGTATCTATCTCGGAATTTTATGTTATTCATTAAACGAACCTTTTACAGGATTTTCAAATACAGGTTGGTTTGTGCTGGTTTTGCAGGCAGTCATTTGTCAATTGTGTGCGTGGCTTTCGATAAGTTATGCGACACAGCATATGCGTGCGACCAGAGTTTCCTTAAGTTTACTGAGTCAGGCGGTAATTACATCTATTTTAGCTTGGTTGTTTTTGGAAGAAAAAATAACTTTACAAATGATTTTCGGTGGCATCATATTGCTTTTCGGAATTCGAATTACTTTTTACGATAAAACAATTTCTTTAAAAAGGCTTTTTTCTAATAATTAAAATTTCTCTCGCAGATTTGGCAGATTGAGCAGATAAACATTATTCTAATCCTTTCAATCTGTGGCAAAGACCTGCAACAAAGAAAACCTAAAACTTCAAACAAAAACATTATGTTACATAAAACTAAAATTCCAAATTTAAAAGTAATCGCATTTGATGCTGATGATACTTTATTTGTAAATGAACCTTATTTTCAAGAAACTGAACATAAATTTTGTGCTTTGATGGAAGATTATCTTTCACATCAAGGCATTTCGCAGGAATTATTCAAAATTGAAATTGCAAATCTGCCTTTATACGGTTACGGAATCAAAGGTTACATTCTTTCTATGATTGAAGCCGCGATGAACATTTCAAACAATACCATTCCGATTGCAGTAATTGAAAAAATCATTCAATATGGAAAAGAATTATTGGAAAAACCAATCGAACTTTTAGACGGAATCGAAGAAACACTTGAAGCTTTAAAAGGCAAATACAAACTGGTTGTTGCCACAAAAGGCGATTTAAAAGACCAACATAGCAAATTGCATCGTTCTGGTTTAGGGCATTATTTTCATCATATTGAAGTAATGTCAGACAAACAAGAAATTGATTATCAAAAACTGCTTGGTCGTTTGGATATTCAGGCACATGAATTTTTGATGATCGGAAATTCACTAAAATCAGATGTTTTGCCAGTTTTAGGAATCGGTGGCTATGCGGTCCACATTCCGTTTCATACGACTTGGGAACACGAAAAAATTAATCATACTATCGAGCACGAGCATTTTAGTTCTTTTGAAACGATTGCAGAAGTGCTTCCGAATTTATTATAATGAAAACACTTTTAGACTTAGAAAATTGGAACAGAAAAGAGCATTTTGCCCATTTCAAACAGATGGAAGAACCATTTTTTGGTGCCACTGTAGAAATTGACTGCACAAAAGCTTATCAATCTGCAAAAGCACTCAAAACTTCTTTTTTCATTTATTATCTTCATAAAACATTAGTTGCGGTAAATTCGATTGAAAATTTTAAATACAGAATCTCAGGCGACAACATATACATCAACGATCGAATTGATGCATCGGCAACAATTGGCCGTGAAGACGGAACTTTTGGATTTTCTTTAATTGAATATAATTCTGATTTCAAAATCTTCGAAAAAAATGCTTTAGCAGAAATCGAACGAATTCAAAACACAACCGGACTTTTCACAAGAGAATTCAATGATGATAATTTAATTCATTTCTCGGCAATTCCCTGGTTGAACTTTACTTCACTAACACATGCTAGAAGTTTTACTTTTCCAGACAGCTGTCCAAAAGTTTCTTTTGGTAAAATGATGGTTTCTGAAACAGGAAGAAGAACGATTTCAATGGCCGTATATGTTCATCATGGATTGATGGATGGTTTGCATATGGGAAAATTTGTAGATTTCTTTCAGGAATTGATGAATGAATAATACCTATTTTTCGATTAACCTTATAATGTTATAATTTTGACTTTTTCTGGACGATAATTCCTACAATACATTGTTTTTTTGGGGCAAATTTAAAATCTCAAATAACAATGAAAAAAATTGTAATTACTCTGGCATTTGCATTGAGCATTATGCGCATAAGTGCACAAACAGAAACGAAAGCGGCAGATAATTTTAACAAATGGTCTATAGAACTTGACGGCGGTTTTAACAAAGCTCAACGTCCATTCACTTCAAGCAACTATTATAGCTCAAGAATCAGTCCATTTACAGCTGATTTAGGAGTGAGATACATGTTGAATAATAAGTTTGGTTTAAAAGCTGATTTTGGATACAATAGCTTGACAGAACAGAAAAACAGTTCTTTACCTTTTGATTCAAAATACTACAGAGTTGATCTGCAAGGTGTGGCAAACTTAGGGCGCATCATGAATTTTGAAACATGGACTAACACATTTGGTTTATTGGCACATGCAGGTTTTGGAGTTGCTCAATTAGAAAACAAAGACTACAATGTTAAAGACAAAATTGGAAACGCAATTTTTGGCTTGACAGGACAAGTAAGATTAACAGATCGTGTTGCTTTAACAGCAGATGCGACTACAATCTTAAATGCTTATCAAGATCGCACTTTTGATGGCGCTTCTGCAACAGGAAACAGAGGATTCTCAGGTTTACTTTTCAATGGAACTGTTGGTTTACAAGTTTATTTAGGAAAAAACACAAAACATGCTGACTGGGTCGTAACATCTAACAATGCTGACATCGCTGCTTTAGAAAACAAAGTTGCAGGTCTTGAAGAGCAAATCAAAAAGACTCCAGAAAAACAAGTAATTGTAGAAAAACCGATTAATAATGTTATCGCTGACAAAGATGTTGTTAAAGACATGATCAACGATAAATACTACAGTGTTTATTTTGATTTCAACAAATCAACTCCTATCGAAGCTTCAACATCGGCAATTGATGTAATTTTGGCTTATTTAAGAAAAAATCCATCAGCGTCAATTGATGTTGTTGGTCATGCAGATCAAGTTGGAAGTTCTGAATACAATGATAAGTTAGCAAATCTAAGAGCGACAAATGTTAAAACCATTTTAGAAAAAGCTGGCATTTCATCTTCAAGATTGAATGTTGTTTCTGAGGGAGCTGACACTTCTATCCAAAAAGAATCTGAAGAAGCTAGAAGATTAGCAAGAAGAGTTACTTTCAGAGTAAAATAATCTCTTTTATATTTCAAGAATGAAGCCCCGAAGAAATAACTTCGGGGCTTTTTTTATGATTCATAAAAAAACAAATCTCTAAAAACAGCCGCAAATTTTACACTGCAAAAAATCATTTTATTTCATTAATTTTGAAAATATATCCCACCAAATCCTAATGAAAAAATCACTGCTTTTCTGCCTTTTGCTTTCACAATCAATATTGTTAAGCCAAACTATACTAAATTCTGCGGTTCTGAATTTGAATAAGCCCTCAGAAAATGGTCAGCTTATAAATGCCGAAAATGTCAAAACTCACGAAGTATTTGTCTTTGCTTCTGATAACAAAACCATCAATATTTTAAAATACAACAAGTCAATGTTCCTTGCAAATCAATTCAAGGATACACTTCGTGCTGAACAAAAAAGAACTCTAATTGGCTATAGCTTTGGTGAAGATGGAAATCCAACGCTTTATTGGGGTTCCGAAAATCATAAAAATATCCGAATTATAAAATACAATCTGGAAACCAAAACATCAAATCCATTAAGTTTTGATTTTCCTGCAAATACCGGAAATGTTATCACTTCTTTCCAAAAGAACAATACATTTTATATCCTTTCCAAAGAAAAAGATCAGGACCATTTGCTTTTATTCGAATTCCGAAATGAAAAATGCGAGATAAAAATGTTCGATTTTGCTCCTTTTTCTTTTAAAAATGAAAAAGGACAAGGTGTCTCATTTAGTGCATTGGTGCAATACCATTATCCTATCGAAAAAATTGAATCTGACGATTTTTCTTCTTTGGACAAAAGCGAAAACAAAAGCAAAATGTACATACAGGACGACGGCATTGTCCTAACATTTGATTACAATGCAAAACGCACTCAAGCGTTTCATTTAAATTTTGAAACCAATGCAATAACGGAAAAAATTTTTGATACTCCAGCGACGCAAACTCCATCGACAACAAATTCCTTTTTTCTCGAAAAAAAATTATATCAAATTAGCGCAAATAGCGACCAGCTGTTATTTAGCATAAAAGATTTTGATTCGGGCAAAAACCTTAAAAATGTTTCCGTTTCAAAAAATGACAGCATCACTTTTAAAAATTCACCAATGTTTTTGCAAATAAATGGCGAAAAACCATTAAAGTTAAAAACTACAAGTAAATTTCTAAAACAGTTATCTACAGTAAATTCGGCACTTTCTGCATTCAAGAGCAAACGATATACTTTTATCACTTTTGGCGGATTTGCCGCTTATCAAACTCTTGGATTAAGTTATAACGGAATGGATTTTAATAATGTTCAAAATACCAGCAAAATGGTTTTCTTTGATGCCGCATTAAATTCTGATTCTGAGTTTGTAAACAACAGTCATTTAGAGCCTTTGGCAATTGACAATCTCAATTATTTTTTGAGCACGAGCAAAAATATTTCTTTGGTAAGCATTCTTAAAGTTCCTGATTTCTATATTTTAGGCTATTATGACAATGTTACAAAAAGCTATACCATGCGTAAGTTTACAGATGGTTTTATGGATCAAAATCCGGGAAATCCAATCATGAACAAAGCCATGTTTTCAAAATCTCTGCCACCAACTAGAAATTAATTTTATTGGGAATTAATCAAGATCTCTAATGTTTTAGCTGTTTCCCAAAAATGGAATGGATTATTTTCGTTAATTTTACAGAAAAGACATCATTATGCTATCAAAAAATATTGAAACAGCTTTAAACAAGCAAATTCGCATAGAAGCAGAATCTTCGCAAACTTATCTTTCTATGGCTTGTTGGGCTGAAGTACACGGATTAGAGGGAATCGCTCAATTTATGTACACACAGTCAGATGAAGAGCGTGCACACATGCTTAAATTAGTTAAGTATGTAAACGAACGCGGAGGTCACGCTCATGTTACCGATCTAAAAGCACCTAAAACAAGTTATTCTACTTTTAAGGAAATGTTTGAGGAGCTTTATAACCACGAACTTTTTGTTTCGAAATCTATCAACGAATTAGTACATATAACTTTTGAAGAAAAAGATTATGCAACACATAATTTCCTACAATGGTATGTATCTGAACAAATCGAAGAAGAGGCTACAGCAAAATCAATTCTAGACAAAATCAACTTAATTGGTGATGATAAAGGCGGACTTTACTTGTTCGACCGTGATATTCAGCAATTAACAGTTACAAGCTCTATTGCTATCAATCCAAAATAAAAAAAAGTTAAAGTTTATTTAGAATATTTAAAAATAACTTTTTTGGTTTATATTTGCTCTGTTTTTAATAATATAGAGGGAAATTTTGAGCAAGAAAGAAAAAGACAAGGACAAGAAAAAGGATAAAAAGAAAAAGAAAAACGCTGTTATCCTTGATAAAATTAAGAAGATTGAAAACTGTAAATCTTCTTGCTGCGAGAAATATAAAAAAAGCGAAAAGAAGCGTTGCTCACGCTGTCCTATGTTTGATTTATTCAAAAAAACGGCTTAACGATATAAACAAAACCCATCAGATTTCTCTGGTGGGTTTTTTAGTTTTAAATTGCATCCTCTTTTGATTTTAAATTCAACTATGGAAAACAACGTCACAATTCCGAAATCAAGTCTTGATTTTTTGGTTCAACTTAAAGAAAACAACAACAAGCCTTGGTTTGAAGCCAATAAAGCACAATATTTAATCGAACTCAATCATATTGAAACTTTTGCAGGCGCTTTGCTAAAAGAATTATCCAAGACTGATGTTTTAGAAAATGCTTCGGGCAAAAAAAGTGTTTATCGAATATATAGAGATATTCGGTTTTCAAAAGACAAAACACCTTTCAAAACTTTTTGGGGAGGAAGCTATACGCGTGCAACTGCGGCGCGCCGTGGCGGTTATTATTTTCATCTTGAGAAAGGAAATACTTTTTTCGCAGGTGGTTTTTGGGGGCCAAATGCTCAAGATTTGAAACGAATTAGAACAGAATTTGCGCAAGATCCTGAAACTTTTCAGGAAATATTGAATTCAAAATCTTTCGTCAGCAACTTCGGAACTTTACAAGGCGAACAACTCAAAACAAAGCCAAAAGATTTCGACATAAACCATCCGGCCATTGATTTACTTCGTTTCAAACAATTTCTGGTTATAAAACGATTTTCAGACGAAGAAGTTTTGAGTCCAAATTTTCTAGAATTGGCTTTAGATGCTTTTAAAAATATGCGTCCTTTTTTTGATTATATGAGTGAAGTACTGACCACAGATGCAAACGGAGTTTCTGTTTTATAAATATGTTCACGAGAATTAAACCCGACAGGTTTCAAAAACCTGCCGGGTTTTGTTGCTTTTTATTAATTTGGTTATTTACTGAGTAATAAAATATCGTTTACAACGACTTCTGTAACATATCTTTTCTCTCCGTTTTTGTCGTCATAACTTCTGTGCGTTAACTTTCCTTCCACAGCAACCTCTTTGCCTTTTACTACATATTTTTCAATAATTTCGGCAACTTTTCCCCAAGCGGTCACACGATGCCATTCCGTCTGCTGTACTCTCTCGCCTTTTTCGTTTTTGTAATAATCATTTGTCGCAATGGTCAAATGTGCAAGCTTTTTACCGGTTTCTAATGTTTTAATCTCTGGATCATTTCCTACATTACCAATTAATTGTACTCTGTTTTTCATTTCATTCATGGCGTATATTGTTTTAATTTTTTATATCTGAATCTGTTTCTCAAATTCAACGATGCAAAGATGTATCGGCTTTCAAAATTTATCCGGTTGCAAACTATTTACTTTCGGTTGTAACTATTTGTAAGCGTTTGTAAATGGAAATATTTTTGTATATTTGAGATAAATCCTACGATATGCAAACAAAAATCAAAAAAGTTGAGCTTCGTAATTTGGAAATCGAAGACTACAAACAATTAAAAAATTCGATGATTCAATCCTATCCCGAAATGGCAAACTCCTATTGGGAATCTAAAGAGATTGAAAAGTTGCTAGGAATTTTTCCAGAAGGACAATTAGTAATTTTAGTTGACGGCAAAGTTGTAGGATCAGCATTATCTATTATTGTCGATGAAAAACTCGTGGACAAAAAACACAACTACAGCCAAATTCTCGGCGATTATACTTTTTCAACACATAACGATGATGGCGACATTTTGTACGGAATCGATGTTTTCATTCATCCCAATTATCGAGGCCTTCGATTGGGGCGTCGTTTATATGATGCCCGCAAGGAACTTTGCGAGCAATTGAATCTAAAAGCTATTGTATTTGCTGGCCGAATCCCTAATTATGCGCAACATTCAAAAAAATTAACTCCCAAAAATTATATCGAAAAAGTAAAACACAAAGAATTGTATGATCCTGTTCTTTCCTTTCAGTTGAGCAATGATTTCCATGTTTTAAGAATCATCAAAAACTATTTGGAAGGCGATGAAGAATCTAAAGAATTTGCTGTTTTACTGGAGTGGAACAATATTTATTATGAAGAAAATCCAAAATTGATCAATCTTGAAAAAAGCGTTATTCGTCTTGGCTTGATTCAATGGCAAATGCGCCAACTGAATAATCTGGAAGAATTTTTTGAGCAAGCTGAATTTTTTATTGACGTCGTTTCAGGTTACGGAAGTGATTTTGCTTTATTTCCAGAACTTTTCATCGCTCCACTAATGGCCGATTATAATCATCTATCCGAAGCTGAAGCCATTAGGGAACTTGCTCGATATACAGACTCAGTCAGAAAACGTTTCCAGGAACTTTCAATTTCATACAATATCAATATCATCACCGGAAGCATGCCGTATATCGAAAACGGGAATTTATACAATGTCGGTTTTTTATGCAAAAGAGATGGAACTTCAGAAATGTACACCAAAATTCATATCACGCCGAATGAAGTCGTGCATTGGGGAATGAAAGGCGGTTCAGAATTCAAAACTTTTGATACCGATTGCGGAAAAATTGGAATTTTGATTTGTTATGATGTTGAGTTTCCAGAGCTTTCGAGACTTTTGGCAGATGAAGGAATGAACATCCTTTTTGTTCCGTTTTTAACCGATACACAAAATGGTTATACTCGTGTCAAACATTGTTCGCAAGCACGTGCCATAGAAAATGAATGTTATGTTGCTATTGCCGGTTGCGTTGGAAATCTTCCAAAAGTAAATAACATGGATATTCAATATGCTCAAGCTTCTGTTTTTACGCCTTCCGATTTTGCTTTTCCAAGCAACGGAATCAAAGCCGAAGCTACTCCAAATACCGAAATGACGCTGATCGTCGATGTCGATTTAAATTTGCTGAAAGAGCTTCACGAACACGGAAGCGTACATACTCTAAAAGACAGAAGAACAGATTTATATGAAATAAAAAAACTAAATTCATGAAGACTTGCCTCGAATGCTCCGAAAAAATTGTTGGTAGAGAAGACAAAAAATTCTGTTCTGATAGCTGCCGAAATGCCTACAACAACAAAATAAACAAAGACAGTACAAATTTTATGCGCAATGTGAACAATAAATTACGCAAAAATTACCGTATTTTGGCTGAGTTAAATACGGACGGAAAATCTAAAGCAACAAGGGAAAAAATGATAAATAAAGGTTTTGATTTTGATTTCTTTACCAATATCTTGCAGACCAAAACAGGGAACACCTACTATTTCCTGTATGACCAAGGATACCGCTCCTTAGACAATGATTATTTTATGCTAGTTAAAAAAGAAATATAGTACTGTTCATCATGAAAAAAAACCCCACCTCAATTCTTGGATTTCTTTGTGTATTAGGCATTTTGGGCATAATTTATGCCACAATGATGCCACAATATATCTCTCGGGAAGAAGAAGCATTGGCAGAATTCTCGACGGAAAGAGCCTTGAATCAGGTAGAAATTATTGCGCAAAAACCGCATTATGTAGGGTCAACAAATCATGAACTTGTTGCTAATTATTTAATACTTGAACTCAACCGAATAGGATTAGAAACTTCAATCCAAGAAGGTTTTACACTTAACGATAGAGGGCTTTTAGTAAAATCGAAAAATATTCTGGCTCGCATAAAGGGTTCAAATAACTCAAAAGCACTTTTATTACTTTCACACTACGACAGTGCGCCACATTCTTTTTCAAAAGGAGCAAGTGATGATGCTTCTGGAGTTGCAACCATTCTAGAAGGCATTCGTGCTTTTTTATACGCAAAACAGCCACATAAAAACGACATTATAATCCTCTTTTCTGATGCCGAAGAATTAGGATTAAACGGCGCAGCGCTTTTTGTCAACAAACATCCATGGGCAAAAGATGTTGGTTTGGTGCTTAATTTTGAAGCTAGAGGTTCTTCAGGTCCAAGTTACATGCTGATGGAAACCAACCAAGGAAACAAAACTCTTGTGAAAGAATTTGCAAACGCAAAAGCTGCTTATCCAGTTTCAAACTCATTGATGTATAGCATTTACAAAATGCTTCCAAACGATACCGATTTAACTGTTTTTAGAGAGCAAGGAAAAATTCAAGGTTTCAACTTTGCTTTTATCGACGGACACTACAATTATCACACGCAGCAAGATGATGTACAACATTTAAACAAAACAACTCTTGCGCATCAAGGTTCCTATTTGATGCCTTTACTGAAATATTTCTCAAATGCTGACTTGAATGCAACAGATTCTACTGAAGATGATGTGTATTTCAATATTCCGTTTTCATTCATCAGTTATCCATTTTCTTGGGTAATGCCAATGACAATTATTGCTCTAGGATTATTGATTTTGTTCATTTTTATTGGAAAAGCCAAACATATAGTCAATTTCAGAGAAATTTTTAAAGGTTTTGTACCACTAATTGGTGCTATTTTGATTGCTGGCTTGGTAACTTTCTTGGGTTGGAAAATCGTTTTGGAAGTTTACCCTCAATATTCTGATTTATTAAACGGATTCACTTATAACGGACACGCTTATATTGGAGCATTTGTAACTTTAAGTATTGCGATTTGCTTTGCATTCTATCATCATTTTTCGGAGACCAAAGCAACAATGAATCATTTTGTTTCGGCTTTACTTCTTTGGATCATCATAAATGGATTTGTTGCCAATAGTTTAGTTGGAGCAGGTTTCTTGATTGTTCCAGTTTATTTCGGAATAATTTTATTCGGAATTTATGTTCTTACGGGACACAATAGTTTGGGTATTAATTTAGTTTTCTCAATTCCGGCCTTAGCTATCGTTGCTCCATTTATTGTAATGTTTCCTGTAGGTTTAGGGTTGAAAATTCTTTTTGGAAGTGCAATTCTTACTGTTCTCGTTTTCGGATTATTGCTTCCAATTTTTGGTGCATTTATCAAAAAAGGCGTTTGGACAATGTTATTCTTTGCCTTCTCAATTGGATTCTTTATTTATGCAGGATATCATTCTGGTTACGAACCTGGAAAAGCAAAATCAAACAGTTTGTTGTATGTTTATAATGCCAATACTAATTCTGCCGTTTGGACGACTTACGATGTAAATTTAGACGATTGGACCAAATCATATTTAGGCGAAAAAAATCAAAAAGCAGTTGGATTAAACAGTCTTCCGCTTGCCAGCAAGTACAATTCTGGTTTTACCTATAGCGCAATCGCGCCCGTTGTTGATCTTCAAAAACCAACAATCTCTTTCTTAAGAGATAGCGTTATTGGAAATAAAAGATATTTAAAAATCAGAATTACGCCTAACCGAAAAGTAAACCGTTACGACATTTTTGCTAATCCGAAAATGACATTCTACAACTTTAGGGCAAATGGTGTTGCAACATCGGGAGAAAAAACAAATCGTCTTGAGCGAGAAGGTTCAAAAATATTATGCTATTATGTAGTAGGCAACGAGCCACTTGAAATGGAATTTTACATCAATAAATCTTCAATTTTCGACATGGATTTAATTGAAAGCTCATTTGATTTAATGACAAATCCTTTATTGAAAGTAAAACCAAGAAGCGATTGGATGATGCCAACTCCTTTTGTATTGAATGACGCAGTTTTGGTTCAGCAAAAAATAAAAAGATACGTGGCGCCAGTTCCGCAAGTACCGGTTGCTCCTGTTACGGATAGTTTAACAGTAGCAAAAGACAGCATAAAACCTATTGTTCAACCACAATAACGCAATTAAAATGGCAACAAATATTTCTACAATCATTTTGAATGCCCCAGTCGAAAAAGTATGGAATGCCTTGACAAATCCAGAATTGGTCAAACAATGGCAATACGGAAGTGATTTAATCACAGACTGGAAAACTGGTAACGAAATCAGATTTAGAAATGAATGGGAAGGCCAAGTTTTTGAGCAATGGGGAACAGTTTTAGAAGTTGTTCTCAACCAGAAAATCAAATATTCTTTGTTTTTTCCTAGGCCAGCATTGGAAGACAAACCAGAGAATTATTTCATAATGAACTATGTTTTAACGGAAGAAAACCAGAAAACAAAACTCGAAATAATTCAAGAAGATAATCGCCCGGGAGCAATTCAAGAAGAACCACAAGGTGAAGAAAACCCAATTCTTCAAGGCCTGAAAGCTTTAATTGAGGCTTGAAAATAGGTACAAAGGCGCAAAGGTTCAGAGGCACAAAGGCACAAAGATTAAAAAAGCACTATGAAAATAGTGCTTTTATTTTTTAAATATGCTGAGAAACCTTTGCCCCTTTGTCTCTTTGCACCTTTGAACCTTTGTTTCAACATGCACATTCGATTTTCAAACCTTGTTTTTCACCTTTTGTGCCTTCGGTTGCATAGCCGTCGATTTTCCACCACTCTAGTCCACCAATTAGCTCTTTTACTTTAAACCCTAATTTTGTCATATTCAAAGCTCCTTTTGTAGAGGCATTACAACCAATTCCAGTGCAATACGTCACATACAAAACATCTTTGTCCAAATGTTGCGTAGTTTCTAAATTCATTTCGCGATGCGGAATATTAATTGCATTCGGAATATGTTCTTCATCGTAGCCAAAAGCTCTTCGGGCATCTATCACGATTATTTTTTCGCCATTATTTAAAGCTTCAAATAAATCGGATGGATCCATTTCAAATGCTAATTTGTTTTCATAATGTTTAATTTGTGCTTCCATAATATGTTGTTTTAAAGGTTTTGTTTTTCCAAAAGTATAGCAGTTTAAACTCTGATAAAAACGAAAAGAATTCATCAAGAGCATTACTTTTTTTCATACAAAAGCCAATCTAAAATTTTGTTACTTTGTAGAAATACGTTTCAAAATGGAAATACGCCACTTAAAATTGATAAAAGCAATTGTTGAAGAAGGAAGCATCACAAAAGCCATAGATAAACTTCATTTGACGCAATCGGCTTTAAGTCATCAGCTCAAAGAAGCCGAATATCAATTGGGCACAGCCATCTTTTTAAGAACTAATAAAAAACTGGTACTCACAAAAGCGGGAGAAAAAATCTATGAACTCGCAAATGAAATCCTGAATAAACTCTCTGAAACACAAACCCAAATCAAACAAATGGTTTTTGGCGAATCTGGTGAAATCCGAATCAGTACAGAATGTTTCTCGAGTTATCATTGGCTTCCATCGGTTTTAAAACAGTTTCATCTTTTGTATCCGAATGTTGAATTGAAAATTATAATCGAGGCAACTCATATCCCACTTCAAAAACTCTTGGATAATACGATCGACATTGCCATTGTTAGCGATACCATTAAAGATAATAATATCAAATATACCGAGCTTTTTCAGGATGAAGTTGTAATGGTGGTTTCCGAAAATCATCCTTGGAAGGATAAAAAATATGTCGTTGCCGAAGATTTTTTAAATGAACATCTGATTATACATTCACTTCCGATGGAAACGGTTACCATTCACCAATTTCTTTTGGCTCCAGCCAAAGTAAATCCGAAGAAAATAACGCCAATGCCATTGACCGAAGCTTCTTTAGAAATGGTAAAAGCCGACATGGGCGTTATGTCAATGGCAAAATGGGCGCTTCAGCCACATTTAAAATCAAGTCCGATCAAAGCAATTAAAGTCGGTAAAAATGGTTTGAAGCGAAAACATTTCATCGCCACTCGAGCTAATGAAAATTATCCGGATTATTTCCATCATTTTATCAACTTTCTGCAAACCGAAATTAATCTACAATGGAATATTCAATAAGAAATTGCGAAATCACAGATTTGCCTAAACTACTTATCTTAATCCAAAAACATGCAGCATTTGAAAAAGCCGAGTTTTCTCCGGAAGGAAAAGAAGAAGGTCTAAAAAACGCTTTATTTGGCCAAAATCCAAAACTATATTGTTTAGTTGTCGCTACAGAAGAAACCATTGTTGGTTATACCTCTTATACTTTTGATTTTTCGACTTGGAACGCGCAAAACTTTCTCTACATGGACTGTTTATTTTTAGAAGAAGAAGTACGAAGTTTTGGAATTGGTGAAATCTTAATCGAAAGATTAAAAGAAATCGGGAAACAAAACAATTGCGTCAACATTCAATGGCAAACTCCAGAATTTAATGAAAGAGCCATTAAATTTTATAACAGAATTGGCGCAAACGGAAAAGATAAAGTCCGATTTACGCTAACTTTGTAAAAATTAATCTCGCAAAGTCGCTAAGACGCAAAGTCTTTTTTATTTCACGCAGATTTTAAAAAGATTTAAGCTGATATGCACAGATAATTATTTCAAATAAGATCTGTAAAAATCTGCCACATCTGCATGAAACAAAACCTTTGAACCTCTGCCCCTTTGTTCCTTTGAACCTCAAATAAAAAAATGACAAAAATAAGCATCCTTGGTTGTGGCTGGCTCGGCTTTCCTTTGGCAAAAAAACTGATTGAAAAAGGAAATTCGATAAATGGCTCAACAACTTCAGAAAATAAACTCGCCATTTTAAAAGATTCAGGAATAAACCCGTTTTTAGTAACGCTTGAAAGCGAAAGCATATCTGAATCTATTAATGCTTTTTTATCCGAAAGTGAAATCTTAATTATAGATATTCCGCCGAAATTAAGAGCTGCCGATCCAAATTCTAAAAAGAAAGATTTTGTAGAAAAAATCAAAAATCTAATTCCGTTTATAGAGAAATCATCTATTACTAAAGTGCTTTTTGTAAGTTCAACTTCTGTTTACGGAGATGAAAATGATTTCATAAACGAAGAAACGGTTCCTAATCCTGAAACAGAAAGCGGCAAACAATTGCTTTTGACTGAGAATCTTCTTCAAAAAAACCAAAATTTCGAAACTACAATTCTACGTTTCGGAGGATTAATCGGTGAAGATCGTCATCCTGTGAAACATTTATCTGGAAAAGAAAACTTGGAAAATCCAGACGCTCCAATAAATTTAATTCACCTAAACGACTGCATCAGCATTATTGAAGAAATCATCAATCAGTCAAAATGGAATGAAGTTTTTAACGCCGTTGCGCCTTTTCATCCAACAAGAGAGGAATATTATACGCAAAAAGCGATTAAAATGAATTTGCCAGAACCGAAATTCAGTTCTGAAAAATCGAATATTAAAAAGATTATTTCGAGTGAAAAAATTGAGACTGTTTTAAAATATAAATTTGAACTTAGCAATTACTAAAGCGATCAATTTCAGTCTTAGGGAAGTCGAAGGCCAGATAAAATTATAAACAAGCCAATAAAACTTAAATTACTTACATAACTTATATGGTTTAAAAAAACTTTGCGAACTTTGCGTATACCTTCGCGCCTTTGCGGTAAAAAAACTTTACGGTAAAATCTATGGAAACAGTTTATATCAATTCGCCTTTAGGGATCACCAAAATTATTGGAGATGAAAACGGTATTGCTGTTATTTCTGTTTCTGATGTTGGAACAAATGAAGTCTCGGAAACTATACCAGAAGTTTTACAAGATGCGGTTTTGCAATTAAATGAATATTTTGAAGGCAAAAGAACCGATTTTGATCTCAAGTTAAATCCGCAAGGAACTGAATTTCAGCAAAAAGTCTGGAAAGCTTTACTAGAAATCCCATACGGAAAAACAGTAAGTTATATGGATCAGACCAAAAAACTGGGCGACATAAAAGCGATTCGAGCAGTAGCTTCAGCAAATGGCAAAAATCCGCTTTGGATTGTAGTTCCCTGCCACAGAGTCATTGGAACGAATGGATCTTTAACCGGCTACGCAGGCGGATTGTCGCGCAAAAAGTGGCTTTTGGAACATGAAAGTCCAATTAAACAACAAAGTTTGTTTTAGTTTGCCACGAATTCCACTAATTCCCACGAATATTCTTTATAACCTTTCGATTGATTAACTTTATAAAATATTAAGAAAATTCATTCAATTTTATATTTATGACAAATTAAAAAATCAAATTTGTGTACATTTATACCAAATAAAAAAAAATTAGTGCTATTCGTGCTATTCGTGCAATTCGTGGCTAAAAAAATATGATCGAAAAAGTAAACCTCAACAACATTTTATTTCTTGATATTGAAACTGTTCCTGAAGAAGAAAATTTCAATTCGCTTGACGCTGAAATGCAGACACTTTGGGATCTAAAAACGCAATATCAACGAAAAGACGATTTTACGCCCGAAGAATTTTACGATCGCGCCGGAATTTGGGCTGAATTCGGAAAAATCATCTGTATTTCGGTTGGCTTTTTTACAATCAAAGGAGATATTAGAAATTTTAGAGTGACTTCTTTTTTTGGTGAAGAAAAGAAAATCTTAAAAGACTTTTCGAACCTGATCAATAATCATTTCAATCAACCACAACATTTGTTTTGCGGACACAATTCAAAAGAATTTGATATTCCGTTTATTGCTCGAAGAATGATCATCAATCAAATGCCAATTCCAGACAAATTGAATTTATTTGGTAAAAAACCTTGGGAAATTCCGCATTTAGATACTTTGGAATTATGGAAATTTGGTGATTACAAACATTTTACTTCGCTAAAATTATTGACCAAAATTCTTGGAGTTCCTTCTCCAAAAGGCGATATCGACGGAAGTCAGGTTGCTCATGTTTATTATGTCGAAAAAGACATTGACCGAATTATTACGTATTGTGAAAAAGATACGATTGCAGTGGCCCAGATTTTTCTTCGTTTACGTAGAGAAGATTTATTGATTGATGAAGAAATTATTCATGTATAATTTTTTAGTTGCTAAGCTACTAAGGCTCTAAGGTGCTAAGTTTTTTGCTAAAATGTTTAAATGGACTTCAATAACTTAAATGGTTTAAAAAATGACTCACGAGGAAATTTCTCATCATCGTTTGATTGCTCAAAAGCTTTATAAAACAAGTCCCTGTTCTCCGCAAGAAATTGTGAAGCATTTTGGCGCAATGCAGGCACAAGATTATGCAATGGCAAAATGGGCAATTGGTTCTCGTTGTGATGCAACCGAAAAAGAGATTGAAGAAGCTATAAATTCGGGCCAAATTATCCGAACCCATATTCTGCGTCCAACTTGGCATTTTGTTTCGGCTGAAGATATTTACTGGATGTTGGAACTTTCTGCGCCACAGGTGAAACGTTTTACAGCTTCTGCAGCCAAAAAATTTGATTATGATGACAAAAAGCTAAATCAGGCAAATGCCGCAATTGAAAAACTTTTATCTGGAAATAATCATTTAACGCGTGACGAAATCATGCAGGAGCTTAATATCAAAAAAACTTCAAGTGCTGATTTTTTAAGCGCAGCCATCATGATGAACGCCGAATTGGATGGTTTGGTTTGTAATGGAAAAATGAAAGGCAAACAAATTACTTATGCTTTGCTTGAAGAAAGAGTTCCGAGGCCAAAAAATGAGCTAACAAAAGAAGAAGCTTTAGCAAAACTTGCGCAACGCTATTTTGAAAGTCATGGTCCGGCAACAGTGCTTGATTTTTCGTGGTGGTCTGGTTTTGCACCTACAATTTGCCAAAAAGCAATTAACGCAATTGAGTTGCAATTAAACTGTATCACTATTGATAATCAGCAATTTTGGTTTAAAAAAGATTCTTCAAAAGAGAATGAATTTCGCGAAAGCGTACATTTTCTTCCCGCTTTTGATGAGATTTTAATTTCGTATAAAACACGTGAAGTTTCTTTCAACACCGAACATCAATCGAAAGTTTTTACCAATAATGGCATTTTTAAACCCATAATTTTAGAGAATGGAAAAGTGATTGGAATCTGGAAAAGAACGATCAAAAAAGATCACGCTAAAATTGAAACGGAGTTTTTTAAGGATTTTGAAACAGACAAAAAACAGATTTTATTTGAAGGCATTAAGTCTTTTGAAACGTATTTGGGAACCAAAATTGTTATTGAATAAACTGAATTTTAATTGAAAAATTAACGTTCATAACCATAACTTCCCGTTTCGTTACTTAAATCTTTATGCTTATTATTGCTAAATAATTACATTTACAAAAAATTACAATTATGGTATTGAGCAGATTTTGGTTAACGATTTTTATTTCTTCGATTGTTTTTATTGTATTCAGTTTATTCACTGCCAATACTTATACGATTGATTCTGTTTTGAATGGAAAAAAAGACGACCCAATTTTGATTTCTGAAAAATACGTTGAAGAACTTCCAGCATTCATCAAAGACAGCATTTCAAAAGCCAAAGATCAAACCATGATTATCAATCGTGACACGCTAAATGCAGACACGACTTACGTTTTCAAAAATAAAACCGTAAAAATTTACAGCGGTCTTCAAAAATCTGATGGTTTGTTGCCAACTTGTAAAACTACTTTGGTTGATTTGATTTTGCCACTTATTGCTTATTTAGCTTTTTTCTGCGGATTAATGGAACTTTTAATCATTTCTGGAGCTTCAGGAAAATTAGCCAAAACTTTAAGTCCGGTTTTTGTAAAAGTATTTCCAAGTATTCCTAAAAACCATCCTTCGATTTCATATATGACCTTAAACTTTGCCGCCAATTTCCTAGGATTAGATTCTGCTGCAACGCCATTTGGATTAAAAGCAATGGAAAGTTTACAGGAAATAAATCCCGAAAAAGATAAAGCTAGTGATGCACAAATTATGTTTATGTGTCTTCACGCGTCAGGCTTAACTTTGATTGCAACTTCAATTATTGGATACCGTGCTGCTGCAAATGCTACAAATCCAGCCGATGTAATACTTCCATGTGTTATTACTTCGTTTATTGGTACAATTGCCGCTTTCCTGATTGTTGGAATAAAACAAAAAATCAACTTTAAAAGTGCTTCACTTCTAATTGGCTTAATTACTATGATTGCTGCCATTGTAGGTTTATTATTGTATGTGAATCATTTGGACTTGATTGGAAAAAACTATTTTACTTCTAATCTTTCAGGTCTAATCTTGCTTACCATTGTTCTTTTTACTTTGATTTTTTCTTTCATGCACGAGAAAAAATTCAAAGAAGCGGACACTACCGTTTTCGACACTTTTGTTGTTGGAGCAAATAACGGAGTCAAAACAGGAGTAACGATTTTTCCTTATGTTTTAGGGATGCTGGTTGCAATTTCATTATTCAGAAACAGTGGCTTGTTTGAAATTATCAGCGACGGAATCGGATTTATATTCTCAAATTTAGGAGTAAGCAAAGAAATCACGAATGCCTTGCCAGTTGCAATGTTGCGTCCGTTTAGTTCTGCAGGATCAAGAGGTTTCTTAATTGATTCAATGAATACTTTTGGCGCCGATTCTTTAACAGCGAGATTAAGCAGTATTTTCCAATGCAGTGCCGAGAGTACTTTTTATGTAATTGCGGTTTATTTTGGCTCGGTTAACATCAAAAATACGCGTTATGCTTTAGGAACCATGCTTTTGGTTGATTTGATTTGTGTGATTACGGCGATTTTTGTGGCGACTTGGTTTTTTTAGAATAAAAATCTGATTATATATACTACATCTAAACTGGACTGAAGTCCAGTTTATTTTATATTATATGATTTTTTTGTAAGAAAATTTATATATTTATAGAGTTTTAATCTTTAAAAATGTATAAATGTCAAACACCTTTCATCAGGTTTATATCCAAGCCGTTTTTGCCGTCAAATACCGAAAAGCATTAATTACTCCTGAATGCAAATTTAAAATCTTAAGTACAATTGGAAATTTGATTAATGAAACTGGCTGTAAAACAATTATAGTAAATGGAACCGAAGATCATGTTCACTGTCTTTTAGCACTTAAACCAACTATTTCTATTTCCGATTTGATGAAAATTATAAAAGGTAAATCATCAAAATTTATCAATGATCATCAATTAACAAAAAGCAAATTTGAATGGCAAGAAGGTTATGGTGTTTTTTCATATAGCAAATCTCATATTGATGCTGTTTATAAATACATTGCCAATCAAGAAGAACATCACAAAAAACAAAATTTCAAAGATGAATACTCCACTTTCTTAAATAAATCTAATGTCAAATATGATGAAAGATGCGTTTTTGAAAATTTAATATAAATATACCATATCTAAACTGGACTGAAGTCCAGCTCTACAATATGATTCGAACCTTCGGTTCTTTCTAAAGTTCCGCAGGAACGATTTATTTTGTAGAGCTGGACTTCAGTCCAGTTTAGATATATGTGATTTTCCGCAATAAATTAATACACACAAACCTTTCTAATTCAAATTCTTTCTTAGGTAAATAATTTCTAACTTTGTAAAAAAACAAAACAATGATTGATTTTATATACCAAGATCCTTATCCAATTTTGAAGGATGAGACACAATACCGCAAAATCACTTCTGATTTTGTAAAAGTTGAAAAATTTGGAGAACGCGAAATTTTGACTGTTGATCCCAAAGGTTTAGAATTATTGGCTGAAGAAGCTCTTACTGATGTTTCGTTTATGTTGAGAACGACACATTTACAAAAACTAAGAAACATTCTTGATGATCCAGAAGCAACAGACAACGATCGTTTTGTAGCTTATAATTTATTGCAAAATGCTTCAGTAGCTGCCGAAGGTCAGTTGCCAAGTTGCCAGGATACCGGAACAGCAATTGTAATGGCGAAAAAAGGCGAAAGTATTTTCACGGGTGTTGATGATGCAGAATGGTTGAGCAAAGGAATCTTTAATACTTACCAAAAACGCAACTTACGTTATTCACAAATCGTTCCGATTTCAATGTTTGAAGAGAAGAATTCAGGTTCAAATCTTCCGGCACAAATCGATATTTATGCTAAAAAAGGAGCTTCTTACGAGTTCTTGTTTATGGCAAAAGGCGGAGGATCTGCGAATAAAACTTATTTATATCAGCAAACAAAATCATTATTGAATGATAAATCTTTGGATGCATTTATTCGTGCAAAAATTAAAGACTTAGGAACTTCTGCTTGTCCTCCATACCATTTAGCTTTGGTAATTGGCGGAACTTCTGCGGAAGCGAACTTAAGTGCTGTCAAAAAAGCATCTGCAGGATATTATGATCACTTGCCAACTTCAGGAAACATGGCTGGTCAGGCATTTCGTGATTTAGAATGGGAAGAACGTGTTCAGAAAATCTGTCAAGAAAGTGAAATTGGAGCTCAATTTGGAGGAAAATATTTCACGCACGATGTTCGCGTAATCCGTTTGCCTCGTCACGCGGCTTCTTGCCCGGTTGGACTAGGTGTTTCTTGTTCGGCAGATAGAAACATTAAAGGGAAAATCACGAAAGACGGAATCTTCGTTGAGCAATTGGAAGTAAATCCGAAACAATTTTTACCAGAAACTGCTCCGCATTTAGAAGCACCAGTTGAAGTTGATTTAGATCAGCCAATGGCAGATATTTTGGCTAAATTGTCACAATATCCAATCAAAACACGTTTGAAATTAAACGGAACTGTTATTGTTGCCCGCGATATTGCGCATGCAAAAATCAAAGAATTACTAGATGCCGGAAAACCAATGCCGGAATATTTCAAAAATCACCCGGTTTATTATGCTGGTCCAGCAAAAACTCCAGAAGGAATGGCTTCAGGAAGTTTTGGTCCAACAACTGCCGGGCGTATGGACGTTTATGTTGATGAATTCCAAAAAAATGGCGGAAGTATGGTAATGTTGGCAAAAGGAAACCGTACAAAACAAGTTACAGATGCCTGTAACAAATATGGCGGATTCTATTTAGGTTCTATCGGAGGTCCTGCTGCGATTTTGGCACAAGACAATATCTTGAAAGTTGAAGTAGTTGATTTTGAAGAATTAGGAATGGAAGCTGTTCGTAAAATTACAGTAAAAGATTTCCCTGCATTTATTATTACCGATGATAAAGGAAATGATTTCTTTGAAAATTTATAATCTTAGATTCTAAGGTTCTAAGTTGCTAAGACACTAAGTTTTATATACATAAAAAAAAAACCGCCCAAAAGGCGGTTTTTTCTTTTATGTTATTTATCAATTCATTTTTAACATTAAGCGCTTAACGCATTTTTCTCGAAAGCGATAAAATGCGACACTTCGCCTTTAAAGTTATAAACGGGAAATCCATTAATATGGCAACTGTACACCTTTCCGTTTTTTTTATAGTTTTCTATAGTCTTTTCAAAAGATGTTTTTAATTGAATTGCTTCTCTTATTTCTTTCAATGCTGTCGGACAAGTTTCTGGTCCTTGAAACATTTTTGGCGTGTTTCCTAAAACTTCAGCTTCGGTATAACCTGTCATTCTCTTGATTTTACTTGAGGCAAAAACGATTTTCAAATTTAAATCAGTAACTACAATTACTTCATTTTTAATGCGTTCTTCTATTTTAAGTCCTTTTTCATTCCAGGAATATTGGGCAGAAATTTGATGTACTTTTTTCAAATCGGCGGCAAGAGCTTTCAGTTCATTTACATATTCATAGTGAAAATCCCATGACAAAATTGGAACTGAATATCGATAAGAAGGATCTTCAAGGTCAGCGTTTTTCATTTGAAGCAATTTAAATGAGACATCTTTTCTCTCAAAGATAAAACGAAAACTCTAGTTTTTTTTACGGAAAACCGTATTTTTAAATATTATAACAAATCAAAACGAAAATTTTAACTGGACAACTACCGACTTCTTTTCCTCTGTGTTTAAATTACTTAACGAAATTCCAAGCAATCTCACAGAATCTTTCATCCGTTCCTGATAAAGCAACTCTTCGACAACTTCTAAAATCAAACTTTTATCAGAAATAAAATATGGAAGCGTTTTGCTCCGAGTCTGTTGTGTAAAATCACTGTATTTAATTTTTAGCGTAACAGTTTTACCCGAAATTTTATGCTTTTTCAAACGCTTTTCAAGTGATCCTGCAATTTTTTCAAGCTGCTCGAGCATGAATATTTCGGAAGATAAATTGATATCAAAAGTATGTTCTGCTGCGACCGATTTTGTTATTCGATGCGGTTTTACTTCACTGTTGTGAATACCTCGAACCACCTTATAATAAAAAGCACCCGATTTTCCGAAATGTTTTTCCAAGAATTCTTCTGTTTTGCTTTTTAAATCGGCTCCCGTAAAAATTCCGAGTTGATACATTTTTTCGGTAGTCACTTTTCCAACTCCGTAAAACTTCCGGATTGGCAATTCTTCTAAAAAAGCTAAAATCTCATCTGGATTTACCGTTTTTTGGCCGTTTGGCTTATTTACGTCGCTAGCAATTTTAGCCACAAATTTATTGACCGAAATTCCCGCAGATGCAGTAAGTCCAACTTCATTCAAAATTCGGAGACGGATTTCTTGTGCCAATAAACTCGCGCTCGGATTTCCCTTTTTATTTTGAGTTACATCCAAATAGGCTTCGTCTAGCGAAAGCGGTTCGACCAAATCAGTATATTCATGAAAAATTTTATGAATTTTGGAAGAGATTTCCCTGTAGCGGTCAAATCTCGGACGTACGAAAATAATTTCTGGACAATATTTTTTGGCCAAAACACCACTTATGGCGCTTCGCACACCAAATTTTCTGGCTTCATAACTTGCCGCCGAAACTACTCCTCTATTTTCTGAACCGCCAACTGCAACAGGTTTTCCACGCAAAGCCGGATTATCCATCTGCTCTACAGAAGCATAAAAAGCATCCATGTCAATATGGATAATTTTTCGATATATAGGCGTTTCAGACATGCTACAAATTTAAATAGGAAAACAATAAAAAAACGTTGGCAATAGTTATAAATAATATCAATTTTTAAAGATTAACAACTAAATGATTCCAAACAAATCATTTTCTTTATTTTTGTAATCCTTACCCGAAAATTTAAAAAATGCGAACATTTGTTATAGGCGACATACACGGAGGATTACGCGCACTTGAGCAAGTGTTGAATAAAGCGAAAGTTACTACCGAAGATACTCTAATTTTTCTTGGCGATTATGTGGATGGCTGGAGCCAATCTGCCGAAGTAATCGATTTTTTAATAGACCTTAAAAGCAAACAAAAATGCATCTGCATCAGAGGAAATCATGATCAGCTGGCACTCGACTGGCTTGAAAACAGGCATGAAGATTTTGATGAAGAAATGTGGTACAAACATGGCGGAAAAGCAACTGTTGAAGGATACTCCAAACTTTCAGAAGAAAAAAAGAAAACACACATCGCTTTTCTTGAATCTTTGAAAGATTATTACCTTGACGATGAAAATCGTCTTTTTGTACATGCTGGTTTTACCAATTTAAATGGTGTAGTCTGGGAATATTTTCCGAAATTATTTTACTGGGATAGAACACTTTGGGAATCTGCGCTTGCTTTAGACCCAAATTTGAAACCAGATGATTTATATTATCCAAAACGATTTACGGTTTATAAAGAAATTTATATCGGACATACACCTGTAACAAGAATTGGGCAAACCGTTCCAATAAACAAAGCTTGTGTTTGGAATGTTGATACCGGCGCCGCCTTCAAAGGCCCTCTGACCATCCTGAACGTAGATACAAAAGAATTCTGGCAAAGTGAACCATTAAACGAATTATATCCTGACGAAAAAGGTAGGAATTAAAATATTAAATATACATTTGCACCGCAAAATAATTAATATTTAATTTTATGAAAAAAGTTATTACACTCTTGTTTTTAGTATCATTTGGATTTGTTAATGCTCAGAAAGCCTTTACAGGCAAGGGAGATATCAGAGTAAATGTTGGTGCTAATCTACAAGATGGTGGTTCTGGAATTCAAGGTTCTGTTGATTTTGGTTTAGGAGAAAATTTCTCTTTTGGTTTTGTTTCAAATTATTTGCTTGGTGTAAACAATTTTAACGGAATTTATGGTGATCACCCAACTCCATACAATGATTACAAACCAGAATTCAAAGATCGTTTCGATGCAAAAGCAAGAATTAATGCTAACTTAAGCAGTGTTATTGGAGTTGAACAACTTGACGTTTATCCTGGTTTAAGTTTAGGTTTGAAAAATTTTGGAGGTCATATTGGAGGTCGTTATTTCTTTACTGACGGATTTGGTGTTTTCACAGAAATTGGTTTTCCAATTGCAAAATACAGCAGTGATAATGATGTATTTGATCACTTAAATAATCAAGCTACTTTCAGTTTAGGAGCTTCATTTAATTTAAATTAAATCTTAGAGACTAAGTTACTAAGATGCTAAGACGCTAAGATTCTAAGATTCTAAGTTGAAAAATAATAAAACCGCCATTAGGCGGTTTTTCTTTTATATATAAATCACTTAGCAACTTAGCGCCTTAGCATCTTAGTATCTTTAAGATTAAAAACTCATTTCAGGAATTTCTCCTTCAATAATCAATTCGGCTTCGGTTGAAGCGATGATGTGTTCGACTGACACGCCTGGCGCACGTTCTAAGAGCTTAAAACCTTTTTCTGTCACTTCGAGTACTGCAAGCTCGGTTACAATCTTTTTAACACATCCTACGCCCGTTAATGGCAAAGTGCATTTTTTTAAGATTTTTGATTCGCCAGCTTTGTTCACGTGCATCATGGCAACGATGATATTTTCGGCAGAAGCTACCAAATCCATTGCGCCTCCCATTCCTTTTACCATTTTTTCCGGAATTTTCCAGTTGGCAATATCTCCGTTTTCAGAAACTTCCATTGCTCCAAGAATAGTCAAATCCACTTTTTGGCTTCGAATCATCCCGAAACTGAAAGCCGAATCAAAAAAACTCGCTCCTGGCAAAGTTGTAATGGTTTGTTTTCCGGCGTTGATAATATCAGCATCTTCTTCACCTTCAAAAGGAAAAGGTCCCATTCCAAGAACACCATTTTCACTTTGAAATTCCACCGCAATATCTTCTCTAACATAATTCGCAACCAATGTCGGAATCCCGATTCCGAGGTTTACAAAGTATCTGTCTTTTACTTCTTTAGCAATTCGTTTTGCTATATCTTCTTTACTAAGTGCCATAATAATTTGTCAATTTTTTTAATGTGCCAATTAGTCAATTTGATAATTCGAAAATAATTATCTAATTGTCGCATTATCTCAATTATCTAATTCTCTTTTGATAAAATAATTCCAAGTAGCTTTTGTTATATCTGCAATTATTTTTTCAGTGTTTTCTTTGGTTTCAGTAATCTCTTTTAAATAAACCGAAAGAATAAAATGTTTTCCGTTTGGAAGCTTTACAATTCCAACATCGTTCATTGCTACTCTCAGATTATTGTCATTCGTTCCTGAAATACCGGTTCTGTGTGCCAGTTCAGTTCCTTCGGGAAGTCCGGCTTTCATCCATGTAAGTCCTCTTGAAGTTTCGACCATTATTTGATATAAATATTTTGTAGTCGTTTCTTTTAGAATTTCTCCTTTATAGAATTTCTCTAGTAATTGTGTTGTTGCCAGTGGTGTTGTTGTATTTACATAAAGGTTTTTCCAAGTTTCCATTTGCTTTTCATTGACCTTAATAACGAAATCCTTAATTCCTAGTTTGTTTATAAATTTCTGAATCTCTTTAGTTCCTCCAACTAAACCAATCAATAAATCACATCCGTTATTGTCGCTATGTGAAACTGTATATCGCAATAATTTATCCAATGTTAAATACATATTCCCTTCAGGATAATCATCCCTTATCGGGCTCCAAGTATTTTCATGCAAATCCTTCTTCTTAATAAAGACTTTTTGATCTAAAGAAAGTTTCCCTTCATCAACTTTATTTAAAACAGTTAAAGCAATATGGAACTTAAAAACACTCATTAATGGAGCATTCAAATTTCCATTAATACTTAGAGTATCTTTATCTTCAATACTTTTAACAGAAATTCCAACTGTTGCATTCTTACTGGCAATAATCTGATTTAACTCTTTTCGAAGATCAGACGTTGTTTGAGAAAAAGCTTGAAAAGTCAAAAATGAAATCAGAAATATAGAAAGTTTCGTCATGTTTTTAATGTGTTCTTTTTTTAATGTGCCAATTAGTCAATTTGATAATTAGATGATTTTAAGAACAATTATCTAATTGACAAATTATCTCATTATCTAATTAAGCTCTCTGTCTTACGGTACGTTGTTCAATTCTCTTTTCAAACTTTTCTCCCTGAAAAATACGTTGTACCATAATTCCCGGAATATGAATTTGATTTGGATCTAAAGTCCCAACTGGAACCAATTCTTCAACTTCAGCAATTGTTATTTTTCCGGCGCCGGCCATGCACGCATTAAAATTTCTGGCAGTCCCTTTAAAAATCAGATTTCCAGCTTCATCACCTTTCCATGCTTTTACAATGGCAAAATCGGCTTTGAATGCTTGTTCCATAATATGCATTTTTCCGTTGAATTCTCGAACTTCTTTTCCTTCTGCAACCTCAGTTCCATAACCAGCTGGTGTAAAGAATGCAGGAATTCCGACTTGAGCCGCACGGCAACGTTCTGCCAAACTTCCTTGAGGCGTAAGTTCAACTTCTAATTCTCCTGAGAGCATTTGACGTTCAAATTCAGCATTTTCGCCAACATAAGATGAAATCATTTTCTTGATTTGTTTTTTCTGCAAAAGCAAACCTAATCCAAAATCATCTACACCTGCATTATTCGAAATGCAAGTCAAATCTGAAATTGAAGTATTTACCAATGCTGCAATAGTATTTTCAGGAATTCCACATAAACCAAAACCGCCAAACATGATTGTCATGCCGCTTTCGATTCCTTGAATTGCATCCTGAACATTATTTACTTTTTTTGTTATCATAACAAAGTGTCTTTATTACTATATATTTTTGATAAAAATAAGATTTTTAGATTTAATTATAACGATTTCGTAATGGTTTTGAGAAATTTAATTTTAGCCACATAAAAATATATCTCGGAGAGATTAAATATTGGTAGAAAAATTTATTTTCAGCGTCATTTTGTCCCGTAGGGACTATACGTGAAATTCAGTAAGAATCTTAAAAGATGTAGTCCCTACGGGACATCTTTGAAATCTTATCATTCATTGTTTTCTACCAATATTTAACTCCTAACGGAGTATCTAGAAATACTAGTAATTAAAAAAATCCTTTCGTATTCTTCTAAAGTTAGAAGATCACAAAAGGATTTATTATTTAAAAACGAAACGAAACTATAGCTCGAATTCGTCTGTATTTTGATCTGTTTCGGTTGTATCTTTTACAACAGCAGGTCTTTGATAGCAATCTACTTTAATAGAAAGATTAGCCGGGCGTTCAAATTCCGATTTTGAAACCTGAAGCGATTCATCTCCATAACATTTCTTCATAAAATAAGCCCAAACTGGTAACGCCGCTGTAGCACCCTGTCCGTAAGTCAAGCTTTTGAAACGTGCTGAACGGTCTTCGCAACCAACCCAAACTCCAGTTACTAAATTTGGAACCATTCCCATAAACCAACCATCAGATTGATTTTGCGTTGTTCCTGTTTTACCAGCAATTGGATTTTTGAACATGTATGGATATCCAGTCCAACGGTTGTCTCCGCTTCCACCGCCTTGCGTACGCAAACGCGCACCAGAACCAGTTTCAGTAACTCCTTCAAGCAATTTGATAACTGCGAAGGCAATATCTTTATTTAAAACGTCATGAGATTCCGGAATTGGCTCATAAATAACCTCTCCACTTTTATTCTCAATTCTACTTAAAAATTGTGGTTTTACATAAACTCCTTGATTTGCGAATGTACTGTAAGCCGCAACCATATCTTCAACGGTAATATCAACCGCTCCAAGTGCAATTGAAGGCTGAATCGGAATTTCAGTTTTTACTCCCAATTTTTTTGTCAATTCAACAACCGCTTCTGGTCCAGTTCTATCAATTAATTTAGCTGAAACTGTATTGATGGAATTCGCCAAACCTTGTTTTAAGGTTACCATTCCACGGTATCTGTTATCAGAGTTTCTTGGCTCCCAATCTTCGGTTACATGATGACGTCCTTTATGAATCATAAAAGGTCCATCTAAAATTGAATCACAAGGAGACATATTCAACTGCTCAATTGCAGTAGCATAAACGAATGGTTTGAAAGTAGAACCAACTTGTCTTGCTCCCTGTCCTACGTGATCGTATTGGAAATATTTATAATTGATTCCTCCAACCCAAGCTTTAATGTTACCTGTTTGCGGTTCCATTGCCATTAAACCTGATTGCAAAAAGTGTTTGTAATAACGAATAGAATCTAGCGGTGTCATTACTGTATCGCGTTCTCCTTTCCAAGTAAATACGCGCATTTTTGTTTTTACTTTGAATGAAGCAATGATATCATCCTCACTTTTTTCCATATCTTTCATAATTGCCCAACGATCAGAATTTTTCATCGCTTGCATCATGATACGATCTGTTTCTTGTTGTGTGATATTTACGAAAGGCGCATTTTTATTGGTTTTCATTTCAATAAAAAACTGCTGTTGCAAGTTTTTCATGTGTTCCGAAACTGCCTCTTCAGCATACATTTGCATTCTTGAATCGATAGTCGTATAAATTTTCAAACCATCTTTGTAGATATCATAATCTGAACCGTCTGGCTTTTTATTCTCAGTTACCCATTTTTTCATGTAGTCACGAAGGTATTCTCTGAAATAAGTTGCCATTCCTTCACGGTGACTCTCCAATTTGAATTTTAATGTAATTGGCAAAGCTTGTAATCTTAATTTTTCGGCAGTAGAAATCATCTTTGCTTTTTCCATCTGCGAAAGCACTACATTACGACGATTTTTTACACCTTGCGGATTACGAACTGGATTGTATAATCCTGAGTTTTTGAACATTCCGACTAAAATAGCCGATTCGTCCATTGTCAAATCTTTTGGGTCTTTAGAGAAATAAGTCTGCGCTGCAGAACTTACTCCAACTGAATAGTTCCCGAAATCATAAACATTACAATACATTGCTATGATTTCATTTTTAGTATATTGTCTTTCGAGACGAATGGCAATAATCCACTCTTTTATTTTCTGAACAATTCTGAAAGGAAGAAATTTTGATCCTTCGCCATGAAACAACTGTTTTGCAAGCTGTTGTGTCAATGTACTCGCTCCACCATTTGTTCCCAAAGTAAAAATTGCTCTTAAAGTTCCGCGTCCGTCAATTCCTGAATGTTCGTAAAAACGGGCATCTTCAGTAGCAACTAGAGCTTCAACTAAACTTTTTGGCAAGTCTGAATATTTTAACTGTGATCTATTGGTTTTAAAGTATTTACCAATCACTACTCCATCAGAAGAAATAATTTCAGTAGCTAAATTTGAATCGGGATTTTCAAGATCTTCAAAAGAAGGCATTGAACCGAATAATCCCCAAGAGGCAAATAAAAAGAAAGCCAAAATACCCAGCAAAGTATAGGCAAAAATTCGCCAGAATTTCTTTTTATAGTAATTAATATCTTTAACGCTATTTGATTGGTTGTTTTTCTTGGCTGCCATAACTATTTCTAATCTTTTTGTTCTATTCTAAAACCTACGTCTGTAATACCTTCTAAAGCTTCAACACCAGGAATTTTACCTGATTCTCTAACCGCTTGTTTGATATGAACTTTGTATTTTCCTCTAAACTTTACATCCTCTTTGTAATACAGCTTGCTTTCTTTTATGTCAGTAAAGCCATTTCCTAATAAAGTTCCATCTGGATTTGCCATTTGATATTCTAAAGTATCAACTTTCGTAAACCCACTTGGTGTTTCAAGAGCCACAATCAAGAACAAATTATTAAAAGGGTAATTGTTGTTGTCTCTCAAATTTACAAATAAATTGTATTTTTTGGTAGAATCTAAAACCGGCAGATCAAAAGTAACAACACTGTCTTTGTGCCAAGCACTTCCGACCGATTTGTACTCGTCGAACACTCTTTTTTTATCACATGAAAAAAGAAGTATTGCAGCCAACAGAAGAATTCCGCTATTTTTTATTCTCATTTTTAGTAATAATTATAGGTTTTCTAGGCTCCGTAGATTTATTTTCATTTGAATTTTGCGGATTCGGATTGTTTGATTTATTCGAATTCTTGTTCTTATTCTTATGATTTTGTTTGTTTGGATTATTAGGTTTGCCCTGCTGATTTGGATTTCCATTCGGATTATTATTTCCTGCAGGTTTTGTATTATTGTTTTTCTCCTGTTGCGGTTTTGCCTGAGTTGCAACACCAGAAGCCTCAGCATTTTGCTTGCGTTTGCGATTTGGTTTTTTCTTTCTTTTTGGCTGATCAAAACGAGTCAAACTCTCTTGACCCATTGCGTTATTGAAGTCTTTTTCAGGTTCTGAAGTTACTTCTATAGCAAAATCTTCTAATGAAGAAACTTTGTTTTTTTGCTTATTCTCTGCAATAATTTCTTTTACCTGATCAATTTTCAAAACATGCCAGTTTGCGAAATTGTTTGTATAAGCAAACCACATTAATCCTTTGAAAATATCTTGTTTCTGGCAAACGGCGTCACCTTTTTCAGTGATTAATTTAGTGTCATAATCAGGAAATTCTTTTAGAGCATCCATGTAAGTATCTAACTCATAGTTTAGACAACATTTCAATTTCCCACATTGTCCCGCTAATTTCTGTGGATTCAATGATAATTGCTGATAACGCGCCGCCGAAGTATTTACACTTCTAAAATCAGTCAACCAAGTTGAACAGCAAAGCTCGCGTCCGCAAGAACCAACTCCTCCTAAACGCGCCGCTTCCTGACGGAAACCAACTTGTTTCATTTCAACTCTCGTACTGAATTCTTTAGCAAAATCTTTAATCAACATTCTAAAATCGACACGATCATTTGCCGTGTAGTAAAATGTAGCTTTTGATCCATCGCCTTGAAATTCGATATCCGAAATTTTCATTTCTAATTTATGCTGAATTGCCAATTCACGCGCACGAACCTTCATTGGCTCCTCGCGATCACGTGCTACAGACCAAATATCGATATCTTTTTGAGATGCTTTTCTGTAAATTTTTGGAACATCATTACTTTCATGATTTACTCCTTTTTTCTTCATTTGAATTTTTACCAATTCACCTGTAAGAGTCACAATTCCAATATCATGTCCTGGCGAAGCAACAGTTGCTACAATATCGCCAATACTTAAAGTTAGTTTTTCTGAATTTCTAAAAAATTCCTTACGTCCGTTTTTAAAACGTACCTCAACACAATCAAAAATCGCCTCTCCATTAGACGGGCTCATGTTTGAAAGCCAGTCAAAAACCGTCAATTTATTGCAGCTATCGGTGCCGCAAGTCCCATTATTTTTACAACCCTTTGGTGCGCCACCATCTGAGGTTGAACAACTTGTACATGCCATAATTATATATGTAGTGTTGCGTAAAAGCAACTTAAGTTCATAAACGTTTGATCGGTAAAGATAGTATTTTTTTTATTTTCTACTTTATGGATTATTATGTTAAGACTACTACACAATATATCTTCAACAATAAGCCTTTTCATTATTCCATAAACTTGTCTTATTCTAACATTCTTATAGCTTTTCTTGTAAGTAAATAGTTTCAAAAAAATGCAAACTTTGTGACTTTATGTTTTTTTTAACAAAAAACAATTACCACTCCACAAACAAATTTTTTCGATTACCCTTTTCCGAATTATTCGAAATAAATCTTTGATTTTCAATTTAGAGATTGATTTTTTAATAATTCATTACACTTATAATTCTATAATAATTATTCATTATGAACAAAATTACTTTAAGAAAGCTAATTAACTTTTTAATGTTATTTTTATTGGCCTTTCAAGCTAGAGCCCAATTTCCTTTCTTTGAAAGTTTTAAAAACAGTACCGCTCCCGGAACACAATTCGGAGGATCCCCAATCGCTTTTCTAACCGCAGGGGCAGGTTTAAAAGACAATTTTGATGATCTTGAAGGTGAAGGATATTTAAGATTAACAAACAATAAACAAAATCAAAAAGGTTTTGTTTGGTGGGATCAGTTTGTTTTTCCTTCAAGTAATGGGATGACTATTTCCTTTGAATATTATAGTTATGGTGGAAATAACCATAGCGCACTGCCTTCTGATGGAATTGCTTTTGTTTTATTTGATGCTACGGCAAATCCAGTAACAATAGGCGCCTATGGGTCTGCATTAGGTTATGCACAAAGTACTACTCAAAAAGGATTTTCAAAAGGTTATCTTGGTATTGGCTTAGATGAAACCGGTACATTTTCTAATAATAGTGACGGAAAAAGTGGTGGTTTCCCTGCAGCATCATCAGAACCATATAAAGTTACATTAAGGGGTCAATATACTGGAACCGGAAGTACTGGCTATCCTTATTTAACCTCTGTTCAGACTCCAAATATTGGTTTTGTCCTTAATGGGAATATAAGAACTGCTACAGATAGCAGCAAAGCTGGATTTAGAAAGGCAGAAATAGTTTTAACACCACGTCCAGCAGGAGGTTTTTTTATTAATGTTAGTATAACTACTGATAATGAAAAGCATTTAGTAATTAGCAACTACACTTACACAACCCCTCCACCTCCTTTATTAAAAATGGCGCTAACTTCTTCAACAGGAATAAACACCAGTTTTCATGAAATTCGCAATTTACAAATCACAACAGATTTAACTACACTTCTTACTCCTATCGCAAATCCAGATACATTTTCAGGATCAGTTGGTCAAATAGCGGTTTCTGGTGACATTACAACAAATGATAATGGAGCGGTAAATAAATATGGCACAATAAATAAACAGAGTATAGATTTAGACCTTTTTACTCCAGGAATTCAAAACACTGTGACTATTGCAGGAAAAGGAACGTTTACATATGACTCTGCTTCGGGGAAAGTTACATTTACTCCAATTGACAACTCTGTAATTACTCCCGTTGTCATCAATTACACCTTTAACGATTCGTATGGAAAAACATCTAATGCCTCAACAATAACCTATACTCCTACTTGTACTACAATTGTAGACAATAATATTTCCTTATTGTCAGCACCTTATTTCTGTAATAACGATTCCGGAAATGGTGTAATGGTGATAGGTACAAACCTAGATGCATCATCTGTAAGCTATTTGTGGGAAAGTAGTACAGACAATATAACGTTTAAACCAACAGATGGAATTGCTAAAAATTATGCACCAAATCCTTTCACAGTCACAACTTATTTTAGAAGAAAGGTTATTTCTGGAACATGCACCAGCATTAGTAATGTTGTAGCAGTAATTTCAAAAAAAATTATTGAACAACCCGTATTAGGCAATAGAATTCAACCAACCTGTACTAATGACAAAGGATCTTTCACCATTGTTAATTACGATCCATTATTAACATATGAAATACAACCAAACACAGGAGTAACACAAAATGCAGAAACAATAAATGCTCCAGCAGGAAATTATACTGTAACTGCTAAAATGGAAGCTTGTGCCTCTAATGCTTCATTACCAATTCAAATAAATAATCAACCTGCTAAACCCGCAGACATTGTTACTACAGAATCAATCTGTTCTGGAAATACTTACACTTGGCCGGCAAACGGAATTACCTACTCTACATCACAAAATGCA
>NZ_SJSY01000064.1 GCF_004352915.1 Flavobacterium zhairuonense
GAGCGGCATCCTTTTGCGGGAACCCGAAACTTCTATTCTCCTTTGAAAGCTCTTCCGCAAAAGATATAGCGGACAGCACGGCCCGAAGGGAAACGCCCAAATTTGCTCTACTTTGAATTCTTAATTTAAATCAAATTGATGCAATAACATCAGTTATGTAATATTCGTGTTTAAAAATTCCTTAAAAAATAAAAATGATAGTTAAGTATGATATGATCAAAATTGTCTTAAGTGAAATTTTATTTAAAACATTTTTGAATTTTAAAATTGGAAAACACTTTTAATTGTTTCCAGATTCATTCATTTGTGCATATTCTGTGGGTGTCATTTTGAATTGTTTCTGGAAATTACGACCAAATGTTGTTTGAGAATTGTAGCCCACAATTTCTGCGATTTCATAAACTTTATGGTGTCCCAAACTTAGTAACTCTGCAGCTTTTTTAAGTCGGGCGATATTTATGAGTTCATTTGGGTTTAAGTTTGTAATTTCTTTTATTTTTCTGTAAAAAGTAGAACGGCTCATTGCCATCTTTTCAGCAAGGATTTCAACGCTTAATTCAGCATTAGATAAATTCTCATTGATGATTTCGTCTAATTTTTTAATGAACGTTTCGTCAATTTGGCTATGTGCGACACTTTTTAAATGTGATAGTGGTGAACTAGAATAAAAATCCATTAAATTTTTTCGATTCTCAATTAAATTCTCAACCTGAGCTTTTAGATATTCCATTGAAAATGGTTTACTGATGTAGGCATCCGCGCCAACTTCAAGGCCTTCAATTTTTGAATTCAAATTATCTTTCGCTGTAAGCAAAATCACTGGAATATGACTGGATTGTAAATCTGTTTTTATTTTTCGGCATAACTCAAATCCGCTGATTTCTGGCATCATTACATCACTTATAATGAGTTGGATGGTATGTTTTTCAATAATATCGTAAGCTTCATGAGCATTTTTTGCTCTGAGTACGAGATAGGTTTCTCCTAAATCATTAGAAATAAATTCTAATAAATCAGCATTATCTTCAACGACAAGAATTGTGGTTCTAGTATTTGTGATTTCTTCAATTATTTCTTCTTCAGTATTTTTGCGTCTTTGCTTTTCTTCATTTTTATAAAAATCAAAATGTTTTTCTTGATGAAGTGGCAATTCTAGGACAAAACTATTGTATTGCTTTTCAGCCGTATCTAATTTTAGTGTTCCTGAATGCAATTCTGTTAGTGAATGCGAAAGTGATAATCCAATTCCGGTTCCTGTAATGCTCATGGTATCAGGAGCTCTAAAAAATGGCTCGAAAATTTTGTTTTTAAGATTTTCTGGAATTCGATTTCCATCGCTTTTTATTGAAATTCTAAAATGAGAATTGTTTTTTTCTAAAGCGATAATAATTGTTTTTCTGCAATATTTTATGGCATTATTGAGAACGTTGCTTACAATTTTCTTGAGGGCTTCTTCATCAACATAAGCATAAATAGTTTCGGGACTCAAGTCAAATTGAATATCAATATTTTTATCTTTTATGACTTGACTGAAACGGATATAAGTATTTTGAACCAAATCAGTAATATTTACCTTTACAAAGGTTAATTTCACTTCTTCGGTTTCCGTTTTTCTAAAATCCAATAATTGAGAAACCAAATGCAATAAACGTGATGTATTTTTCTCCATAATACTCAAATCGCCGTAAATTTCAGGCATTTGTTTAGCTTTCTTTAGAACCTTGTCAAGTGGACTTTTGATCAAAGTCAATGGTGTTCTTATTTCGTGCGCTATATTGGTGAAAAATTCGATTTTGGCGTTATAGATTTCTTTTTCTTTTTGGTTATTGAGGTACTTAATTTTTTGATCATTTTTCTGCTGAATGTATTGATGATAGTATCGCAAAGCATAGTAAACAATTGCAAAACCTAAAGCAAAATATAGAATATACGCTAATGTACTTGCATAAAATGGAGGCAGAATTCGAATTTCTAAGGAAGCGGTTTCATCGTTATAAAGTTTGTTGCTGTTGTATGATTTTATCTTAAAAGTATATTTACCAGAAGGGAGTTCGGTAAAAAAGACTTGATGCTTCTTGCCTAGAGGAATCCATTCATCACTGATTCCTTCCATTTTGTACCAATATTGCGTCATATCAGAAGAATTGTAGTTTAATGAACCAAATTCTATGCTAAATGATGATTGGCTGTTTTTTAATTCTAATTTATCTGTTAGCGTTATAGATTGGGATAGTGGCGAATCGTTTTTGTTGACATCGACTTCAATATTATTGATTTTGAGCCCCGTTATTAAAATTGGTGTTTTTGATTTGTCTTTTTTAAAAGTATCAGGATTGAAGCTAATGAGTCCGTAAACGCTTCCGAAATACATAGTTCCGTTATTGCTTTTAAAACCTGAACTATAATTAAATTGATCGTTCAATAACCCATTTGCTTTAGTATAAACGGTCATTTTATTGTTTTTGACATTAAATTCTACTAATCCTTTAGAGGTCGAAATCCATAAATTATTTTTTGAATCTTCCAGAATAGTGAAAATTAGATTGCTTGGCAAAAAATCTTTTTTAGTAAATCTTTTGAATGCGTTTGTTTTGGCATCAAATAAGTTAAGGCCATTTTCGGTGGCGATCCAAATATTGTTTTTGCTGTCTTGAAAAATGTAGTTTATCGCATTACTACTTAAACTGTTGTTGTTTTTTCTGTCATTTTTAAAGAATGTTTTTTGCTTTGTTTTTGGATTATAGCAAAATAGTCCGTCACGATAAGTTCCTGCCCATAAATTTCCGGATTTGTCTTCTAGAAATGAGGTGAAAAAATAACCTTCTGGGTAAGCGGAGAATTCTACAAAACGATCTTTTTGGGTATCAAATTTCTGAATTCCTAAAGCTGATAATGCCAATAAATCTTTAGCTTTTGTTTGATATAGTTTGTAGATAAAATTACTTTTTAAACCTCCATTTTGACCTGTTGAGTAGTGTTTTATTACTCTTGAAGTCTTAATATCCATTACATCTAAGCCGTGTTCGAAAGTCCCAATCCAAAGTTTGTCCTTAATTGGCAAAATAGCATGAATATTATTATATGAAATATTCTGAGAACTTCCATCTGCTTTAAAATTTTGAAAAATTTCTGTGTTTGTACTTAGTTTGTTGAGACCTCCATCTTCAGTTCCAATCCATAAATTATTATAATCGTCTTTGTGAATTTCGCGAATAACATTTCCGCTAATTGAATTTTCGCCTACAACGTGAAAATATTTTTTAAATGAAGTATATTGTTTTGGGAAATAATTTACTCCACCAAAGTATGTCCCAATCCAGATGCCACCTTCATTATCAATAGTTAAGGAATGTACTGCATTATCAGATATAGAGTAAGGATTATTGTAACTTTTACGAAGAACTGAATACGATTTTGTCTTTAAATTATATATATGAACGCCATTTTCTGATGACATCCACAATTCATCTTTTCCATTTTTTATAAAATTTCTAATGTAAAGCGATTTTTCGGTATAGGTAAAAAGACGCTTTGTGGTATTGTCTTTTGCATTAAAAACCAGCGCACCATGATTTTGTGTTCCAATTAAAATCTCATCCTTGTTATACGATTTAAGAATATTGATAATAAAGGGCAAGCCATTTGTAAAAGGTGCTGTAATTTCAAATTTTACAAATGAATTATTCTTTTGATCGTACTTAAACAAATTATTATAAGTTGCAAACCATATTGCGCCTTCAACATCTCGAGTTAACGTTATGGCATTGAAATTTTTCTGTGGTTCATAGGTAAAGTTCTCTTTTGTTTTAAGGGAATATTTATATAAAATACCATTGGCTATGTACCAAAGATTGTTTTGTTTGTCATCTTCAATAGCTTGGATTGATTTATTGATGGTTGTTTCTAACAATTCAAAACTTTCGTCTTTTTGGTCAAATTTAAAAAGGCCATTATCAGTTCCAACCCAAATGGTATTATTTAATTGATGCAAACATTGAATAAAATTACTGCCTAAAGTTTTTGGGTCATTTGGATCGTTTTGGAATGATTTGAATGCATATCCGTCAAAACGATTCAAACCATCCTTTGTTCCAAACCACATAAATCCTTTTTTGTCTTGAAGCGACGTCAAAACAGAATTATTAGACAAGCCATTTTCGACTTGATAATGTCTGAAATAGTAATTCTGAGCGTTTGTAAGACAACTCATCAATAAAAATAATACAGCTGATATTTTATTTTTCACACGATTTAATTTGTTTTAAATATAGTATTTAGAATCTTAAAATTCTCCCTAACACATGTTCAATTCGTCTCATTAAAGAGGCATTTTATCCCAAATTACAGGCTTTTTTCCTCAACAGCACCAAATGAATAGTTTTGCCTAACAATTGAAACAAAAGGGTCAAGACTTTAGTGGTTAATTTAGTCTATTTGGCTCACTAATTCACATATCATAATTTATTGGGAGTAAAATTATATATGATGCAATTTTTACCAACTATTAATTTTTATTATCTAACCAAAATGAAAAATCAATGAAAAACAGTATTAGATTACAGTGGTTAAGCAATTTTAAAGCTTTGTCACTTTTTATGATGATTTTTTTCTGTACTGCCACGAGTTACAGTCAAAATGAAATTTCAATCTCAGGAAAAATTACTGATGCAAACAGTCTCTCATTACCAGGAGCAAATGTTTTAGTAAAAGGAACCAAAACTACAGCATCAACAGATTTCGATGGGAATTTTTCGATCAAAGCGCCGTCAAACGGAATTTTAGTTGTTAGTTTTATTGGTTATCAAAGCAAAGAAATAGCAATTAACAGCCAGAAAAACATAACTGTAAAATTAGCCGAAGAAGCTTCAAAATTAAATGAAATTGTTGTTGTGGGTTATGGAACTCAGAAGAAAGGAGATTTAACGAGTGCTGTTGCTCACGTAACAAAAGAAGATTTTGTGCAAGCCCCTGTAAAAGATGTTGGACAGCTTTTGCAAGGTAAAGTTGCAGGTTTAACGGTTACAAACAGCAGTGGAAATCCAGATTCTGGAAGTTCGATTTTCTTAAGAGGAACTTCAAGTATCAGTAATCCGACGCCACCGCTTATTTTAATTGATGGAATTCCAGGAGGATTAAAAGATTTTGCTCCTGAAGATATCGAAACTATTGATATTTTGAAAGATGGTTCTGCAGCCGCAATTTACGGTACAAGAGCAAATAATGGAGTATTGTTGATTACAACAAAAAGAGGAAGCAAAAAAGATATGAAGCCAGAAGTAACTTTTCAGCAAACAACTTCTACTCAGACTATCGTAAAATCGCCAAATTTTTTAACAGCTGATGAATATAGAGATGCCATCAAAAAAGGAATTATTCCTGCAGCTTCTGACAAAGGATCAAGCACAAACTGGATTGATGAAATTACACAAGGAAACATCAGTACAACTTATGACCTTGCTATTAGAGGAGGAAACAACAAAACAAATTATTACGGATCGGTAAATTACCGAGCTTTCGAAGGTATCATGATGGGATCTGATAATAATAGTTTGTATACAAATATCAACGTTAATCATAAAATGTTTGATGATAAACTTCAAATTACTTTCGGAATCAACAATCAGGATAATATTTTAAATGTAAACAGCGTTGGAAGTAGTTTCAATGGCGTTATTTATAGAAACGCACTTATTGCAAATCCAACTGCACCAGTTTTGAAACCTGAAGGAGCAAACTATGCTGGAGATTATTATGAGAACTTTGCCATTTTCGTAAACCCGGTGGCGGACCTAAAAAACAGTGTTGGTGAACGCAAAACACATAGAACGCGTTCAAATCTTGGCGTGATTTTAAAACCAATTGATTATTTGACTTTCAATTTAAGTTTGGCGCAGGTTTCAAGCAACACAACAAGAGGTTATTATGAAAATAAATTCCACTCGTCAAATTTGCTTGGCGGATTAAATGGATATGCTAACAAAGGTTCTGAGGAATATAAAGATCGCCAGCTTGATTTTACAGGACAGTACGAAAGAACTTTTGGTGCAGGACATCACGTAACAGGTTTATTAGGTTATAGTTATTTTGAAACGGAATACGAAAACAGCTCACAATATGCTTACAATTTTGCGACAGATTATTTTACATACAATAATATGGGCGCAGCGACAAACTTTGGCCCAACTGGAAAATTAACATACTTAAACGGAGCTCCGTTTGTTACAAGTTATAAAAACTCGTATAATTTAATTGGCGGATTTGCTCGTTTAAATTATGATTTTAATGGGAAATATTTATTAAGTGGAACAATTCGTCGTGAAGGTTCATCAAAATTCATTGGTTCAGATAATCCTTGGGGAACTTTTTGGGCAGTATCTGGTGGATGGAGATTAGATAAAGAAGAATTCCTTAAAAATGCTACGTGGTTGAATAATTTGAAAGTTAGAGCTGGTTATGGAATTACAGGAGCGGCACCTGGAGGTTATTATTTAGGACTTTCGCAATTAGGGCTTTCAAGCGTAAGTAACTCATTTTATTATAATGGAAACTTTGTTCAGACGCTTTCTCCGTTCCAAAATCCAAATCCAGGATTGACTTGGGAAGAGAAAAAAGAAACCAATATTGGTCTTGATTTTGGGATGTTCAACAGCAGATTTACTGGTACAATTGATGTTTACAACAGAAAGACTGACGGTTTATTATTCAATTTTCCAGTGCCTCAACCACCAAATTTAGTTGGAACAACTTTCGCAAATGCAGGTGTTATGGAAAACAAAGGGATCGAGGTTTCTTTAGGTTACAATGTGATTCAGAATGCAAATGTAACTTGGAATGCACAAGTTAATGGATCTTATAATGAAAATAAATTCGTTTCGTTCAGTGATGATCCACGTTACAAATCGGCAAATGATTATGCAGATTTTGGTTCAACAGGAGAACCGATTCAGCAAAGTACGCATCGTTTACAAGTTGGTCAGCCAGTTGGAAATTTCTACGGATTTAAAGTTGTCGATATTACAGATCAAGGAAAATGGGTTTATGACGACTTAAATAAAGATGGGAAAATTACAAACGATGACCGTCAGATTTTAGGAAACGGTATTCCAAAATATAATTTAGCTTTTAACAATACAGTAAAATACAAAAACCTTGATTTTACAGTTACAATGCGTGGTGCTTTTGATTACCAGATTCTAAATTTTGACCGTATGTTCTATGAGCAAAACGGAAATGTGGAGCGTAACAGATTAAAAACAGCTTTGGAGCCAGTTTTTGGAAAAGCGGTTTTGACAGAATCTGAAAAATACAATTCATATTACATTGAAAATGGAGATTACTGGAAAATTGACAACATCGTGTTAGGATATACTTTCAAAGGTTCAACATTCAAATTTTTTGATGTTTTCAGAATTTATGCATCTACTTTAAACACTTTCTTGTTTACAAAATACAAAGGTTTAGATCCAGAATTGTCGCCAGAAGGTGTAACACCAGGAAATGATTATAGAGATAAATACCCAACTACACGTACGTTCACTATAGGTATTAATGCTACATTTTAAATAAAAGATCATGAAAAATAAAAAAATACTTTCGATTATAGCATGTTCACTTTTGATGTTTAGTTCATGTACTGAATTAGATGATAATGTGTACAGCACAATTGCAAATGACCAATTTAATCCATCAGAAGGCGACTTGGCTTCTTTGATTGGACCAGCATACACACAATGGAGAACTTTATATGCAAACAGACCAGGTTGGTGGGAAATGCAGGAGACTTCGGCAGATGAAATCATTTATCCAGGTCGTCCAAACGGTTGGGTTGATGGAGGAATTTACAAACAAGTACATCAACATATTTGGACTTCACTGCAACCTCAATTGCAAACAGTTTGGAATCAAGCTTATGGTGGAATCGCACAAGCAAATAAAATTATTTACCAAATTGAAAGCGGACAAATTCCTGTTAGTCAAGGAAAAGAGCAACTTATTGCAGAAATCAGAATGGTTCGTGCAAGTTATTATTATGTTTTATGCGATTTGTTTGGGAATGTTCCTGTTCAAACTAGTTTTATTGTTGAGCCAGGATATTTGCCAGAGCAAAAAACACGTAAACAGGTTTTTGATTTTATCGTAACAGAAGTTAAAGAATCGATGCCGTCTTTAAGCCAAACAGTTGGTACATCAACTTATGGGCGTTTTACACAATGGGGCGCGCACGCGTTATTGGCAAAAATGTATTTGAATGCCGAAGTTTATACAGGAACGCCAATGTACAACGAATGTATTCAGGAATCGGATATTATTATTGCTTCGGGAAAATTTGCTTTAGCGGCATCAGTTAGAGATGCTTTTAGTCCAAAAAATGAAAATTCTCCTGAAACTATCTGGGCAATTCCTTATGACGAAGTAAAAGCTGGAGGATTGCAATTTTGGATGCTTGGATCTTGGGATTCGCAACGCGCTACATACAATTCCAATGTTGGAGGATGGGGCGGAATGGGCGTTTTGCCTCAATTCATCAATTCTTTCGATCCACAAGATGACCGCTTAATATATGGTTTCAGATACGGTTTGCAATCTGGTTATGATGGAAAACCGTTGACAGCAGGTTATGGTGCCGATGCCGGAAAACCATTTATTCTGAGAAACACAATGCCAACAATTGATTTATGTCAGCAATTAGATGGCTATCAAATCAATAAGTATTCTATCGAATTAGGAATTCAGCAAAATATGAATAATGATGCGCCTTTCTTCAGATATACTGACGTTTTGATGATGAAGGCCGAATCGTTATTGCGTACAGGAAATTCAGCTGCAGCCGCAACAATTGTTTCTCAAGTTAGAGCAAGAAGTTTCAGCAGTAATCCAGCTAAAGCAACAGTTACTGGAGCGCAGTTATTATTGGGAAGTGTTTACAATTATGGCGTGACCGATAATAAAATGACAGCTACAACTGAAGGAGGAGCTGATATTCAGTACGGAAGATTTTTAGATGAATTGGCTTGGGAATTCAATCAAGAAGGACGTCGCCGTCAGGACATGATTCGTTTCGGAGTGTTTTTTACAAAATCATGGTTTGCACATCAAAAAACAAATAAAGATTATTTGAAAATCTATCCAATTCCACAACAGGAATTACAAAAGAACTCTAAACTGGTGCAAAATCCAGGATATTAAAATTAAGTGTTAAGTTAGTTTGTTTCGTTAACTTTTGGTTGGTTAACTTAATTAGTGATGCTTCTGGAATTTTGAGCCAATTCCAGAAGCTAATTTTTTATAATTTAGAAGATAAAAAAATGAAAAATAAAATAATTCCTTTTTTGGTATTTGCTTCTTTTGCAGCTGTTTCTTCTGCACAAACAAAAAAAGCTCCAGCATATGTTGAAAGGGTTTTCGAAGAAATTCCGTTAGGACAAATCAAGCCTTCTGGCTGGCTGAAAGAGCAGCTTTTGGTCATGTCAAATAATTCGACAGGACATATTGATGAGATTTATCAAAAAATCCAAAATGATAACGGTTGGCTTGGTGGAAAAGGTGATGGCTGGGAAGAAACGCCATATTGGTTGGACGGTGCTGTTCCGTTGGCCTATCAAATTGATGACAAAGTTCTAAAAGAGAAAGTTTTAAAGTATATCAATTGGACGATTGAAAACCAACGACCTTCGGGATATTTTGGCCCAATTACAAAATGGGAACGTGAAACTGGAAATAAAGTTGACGTTCAAAACAGCGATAAAGGCGAAGATTGGTGGCCCAAAATGGTCATGCTAAAAGTCATTCAGCAATATTATACTGCAACAAATGATACTAGAATTTTGCCTTTTATGACGAAGTTTTTTGATTATCAAATAAAAACTTTGGATAAATCACCAATCGGAAAATGGACAGAATGGTCAGCTTCTCGCGGAAGCGAAAATATTCAGATCGTGCAATGGCTTTATAGTATTAATAAAGATAAAAACCTTTTGACTTTAGCCGAAAAAATAAAACAGCAATCTTTTGAATGGAGCAAATGGTTAGGAAATCGTGACTGGGTTATTACAGCAGCAGTAAATCCAAACGGTGATCACTGGATGCGCAGACACGGTGTAAATGTGGCAATGGCACTCAAAGAACCAGCTGAAAATTATTTAAGAACAGGCGATTCAACTTATTTGAAAAATCTGAAAACAGGTTTCAATGATTTGATGACGCTCCACGGTCTTCCAAACGGAATTTTTTCTGCCGATGAAGATCTTCACGGAAATGCTCCAACACAAGGAACAGAACTTTGCGCCATTGTTGAAGCTATGTACTCACTAGAAGATATTATCGGAATTACGGGAGAAACTTCCTACATGGATGCACTGGAGCGAGCAACTTTTAATGCAATGCCATCGCAAACTACTGATACATATAATGAAAAGCAGTATTTTCAAATGGCAAACCAAATTGAAATTCAGCGTGGTGTTTACGCTTTTTCTCTTCCTTTTGATCGCCAAATGAATAATGTTTTGGGAGCAAAAAGTGGTTATACCTGCTGTTACGCCAATATGCATCAAGGTTGGACAAAATTCACACAACATTTATGGTACCGAAATAAAAATAACGGGCTTGCTGCTTTAGTTTACAGTCCGAATGTGCTTTCTACAACAGTTGGTTCTGAAAATCAAAAAATCACAATTACCGAAAATACACAATATCCATTCAATGAAAATATTGATTTTCAGATGGAAATGAAAAAAGTAGTTCAATTTCCTTTTCAATTACGCATTCCCGTTTGGTGTACAAATGCTGAAATTTTTATTAACAATCAAAAAGTTGATTTTAAAGCAATAAACGGAATTGTGACTTTAGATAGAAAATGGAGTAACAAAGACAAAGTAACTTTAAAACTTCCAATGAAAGTTAGTGCTTCTTCTTGGGCAGATAATTCAAAAGTAATCGAAAGAGGGCCATTGGTTTATGCGCTAAAAATGAATGAAACTTGGGGTAAAGGAAACCAAGAAAATGAAGGGGAGTATTTTACCTTAAACTCAACGTCAAATTGGAATTACGGTTTATTGGAAGAATCAGTTAAAAATTTAGAAAAAGATGTTCAAGTAAAACAAATTGGCTTAAAAGAAAATTTCAAATGGAATTTAGCTAACGCTCCAATTGAAATTTCCATAAAATCAAAGCAAATTCCAGATTGGAAAGCGGTAAATGGTTTGGCATATTTGCCCGTTTCCGGAAGAGACGGTGTTTATAAAGGAAATGTAAGTAATGTTCAGGAAACTATTACTTTAGTTCCAATTGGTTTTACAAAATTGAGAATTGTAGCATTTCCTTTGGTAAAATAATTAGGAATTTTAGACAGTGTTTAAAATTTGTTCTCAATAAAGTTTGGTCGAACCCCAGCGGGGTAAAATATTTATAGAAATTTCAATAACACAAATGAAAGAGCTCCAGCGGAGCGACATATATTCGGAACAATGATAAATATGTCGCTCCGCTGGAGCTTTATATAATAAACGTCAATTCTTTGCTATAAATATTGCGCTTCTCCGAAGCTTATCAAAAAAACAAGAGCTGTCTCAAAAATGAGACAGCTTTTTTTATATCATTAAAAGCGAATAATTAAAAAATGTTTTACGAATTTTTTAGTTAACAAAAGAATACTATAAAGAATTAAGAATTTATTGGTTTTGGTACGAAAAGTCGTAATTCTGAAACAATTCGAATGCTTGTTTTTTGGGCTAAAAATTACCTTAGAAGTCTATTTACTAATCTATTAACCCAAATTACAACCATTATGAAAAGAAGATTACATTTTAATCTGCCTTTTCTTTTTCAGAAAAAAAAGGACCATTTCCGAAAAGAAAACAGGCAGTCGAATTTTAGATTTTATCGTTTAGCTGTTCCGCTCTTGCTGTTAATCAATTTGATTTCGGCGCAAACAAAAACAATTTCAAAAGCGGACTATTATGACAAAACTTTAGCCATGCTTATTGGAAGTTGTGGCGGAGTTGTAACGGGATATGAATACTTAAAAGTGTACAATACTCCTGATGGATTTTATCAAGCCGGCGCGACAGTAAAACAACCAGTTGAACCACTTTTGGGACTTCCTGATAGCTGGTTTGTTTTATTGAATGGAACTTTAGGCGGAACCACAAAAGACGAATTCAATTATTTTTCAAATTACGAAGATGGAAAAATTTATTCAGATGATGATCAGCATGTTGAAGTTTTCAATCAGCATATTTTAGAAAAATTCGGACCATCGGTTGCTTATCAAGATATTCGAAAAGAATGGATTGATCACGATTTGAGAGATTTTGGAGGAACTTCAGATGCTTTGGGTTTACTGTCAAGCAAAAATTTGATTGCGCCTTTATTCGGAAAAAGAGAAAACGGAAATAATGGGCACTGGCTTCCAGAATGTTACATCGAACACGAAATGATGGGCGCTAATTTCCCTGGATTGCCATATAAAGCGGCAGAATATGTAGAGAAATTCTCAAGTATGTCTGGGCAAGGCGAGGCATTAACTTGGGGACAATATTGGGCCGCCGCACACGCAATCGCTTATTTTGAAACTGATGCCAGAGTTGTACTTCAAAAATCGATGGAAGTTGTTCCCGGAAACAGTTGGATTCGTGGTATGTATGATGTTGCAGTAGCATTACATCAAAAATATCCAACAGATTGGCGTGCAGCGGTTCGAGAATTATGGACGGAAAAATACCGTAATTTCTATGCCGTTGGTTACGATAAAATTATGTTGTTGAGCGATGTCAATCACGGAACAGGATTTTTGGCCATTTTATATGGACAAAACGATTATATGGAAACTTTGAAAATCTGCTCATTGGCTGGAGGTGACGGTGATTGTACTGCCGCCAATGTCTGCGGAATGATGGGAATCATCAAAGGAATGGCTGGAACGCCACAAGAATTCTTAGATCATATTTACAAAAATGGGACCGGAGTTTGGATCAACGATACGGCGCACGGTTTACATATGCACAAAGATTTTCCGAGAGACAGCAAATTCACAGATTTGGCAGCTCAGTTTCAAAGAAATGCAGAACGCATCATGCGCGCAAATGATGCGACTATTACAGGAAGCTCATATATTATTAAAAATGAAACCAGCATTGCAAAAGTTTCATCTGTCAATTATGATTTTGAAAAAGGCGATTTGACCAATTGGAATATTTGGAATTCGGCAGGAAGCAGCAATACCATTTGGGCCGAAAAACAATACAATGCCACTACAAAAGCAAGTTTGGCAGCGACAGGATTGTATAAAGGAACTGTTATTACAGACTCTAATACGTCTGAAGCAAAATTGTATCAAACGATTACAGGCTTAAAACCAAATACAACCTACAAAATCGAAGGTCGAATTAATAGTGCGGCAGGAAGAGAAGCTCGTTTTTATGCTGAAAATTATGGTGGAAATTATGTTTATGCTTCGGTTTTAAATGGCTTGACAGCTTTTCCGTATAAATATCTTTATATCAAAACAGGAGCAACAAATACTTCTGTAGATGTTGGACTTCATGCCGTTGCGACTACCAATGCGAGCAAATGGTGTAATATTGATGACATTGTAATTACTGAAGTGCCAACAATTCCGATAACAACTTATGAAGCTGAAAGTGCCGTTTTAGCTGGTGGCGCAAGTTCTGCGACTTCTGCAAGTGCAAGCGGAACAAATTATGTAACAGGTTTGTCATCGGCAAGTGCATCAGTTGCTTTTAATGTAAATTCAGATTATAAAGGCGAAAAATTGGTTCGTATTTATTATGCGAATTCAGGAAATAAAATTTTGCAAGGAATTGAGCTAAACGGAATTAATATCGGGAACGTCGAATTTATGGATACCGGTGCAACGGCAGCATTTTCTCAAAATTATATTGAAGCGTTTCTGGATTTGAACTTAGGAACAAACACAATCAAAATTTTAGGAGCAACAAACGGTGTAAACATTGATAAAGTTGATGTCTTGAATTCGTATAACGGAACAAAACCTGGTGACGATTCTGATATTATTTCTGGCGGAATTTATAAAATTACTGTTCGTCATACGGGTAAAAGTTTGAATGTGAATGGTGTTTCAAATGATAATGGCGCCTTGTTCAGTCAATGGGATTATGTGGGCGGAGCAAACCAAAAATTCAGAGTTGAAGCTTTAGGGAATGGATCATATGCAATTTATGCCGTTCATAGCAATAAAGCGGTTGACGTTTTAGGTTCATCTACAGCAAATAATGCATCAGTTGGGCAATGGGATTATGTGCATGGCGGTAATCAGCAATGGGGAATCATCAGCTTAAATAATGGCTTTTATAAATTAGTCAACAATCATAGTGGCAAATGTTTGGAAGTAACGGGCGCCGGAACTGTAAACGGAAGTTTGGTAACACAAAATGATTATGCAAACGCCAATAATCAGCAGTGGAATTTTGAGAAAATTGGCGACGCAACGACTCCAGTTTCTAGAGGAATCTATAAAATCGTGAATCGTAACAGTGGAAAAGTAATTGATATTGCGGGAGTTTCTCAAAACAATGACGCGGCTGTTTCGCAGTGGGATGATTTAGGAGGAACAAACCAGAAGTTCCAATTAGAATTAACTTCTGGTGGTTACTACAAAATCACGGCTTTGCATTCTAATAAAGCTATCGGAATTGCAGCTTCATCAACCGCAAATGGTGGCGTTGCAACCCAAAGAGAATATATTTACGGAAATAATCAACAATGGAGTATTGTCCCTGTAACTGGAAATTATTTCAAAATAATTAATCGTTTAAGTGGAAAAGCACTTGAAGTTCCGGGTTCAAGTACGACGAACGGAACTCAATTAGCACAGTTGGATTCTGGTACAGCAAACAATCAACAATGGACTTTTGTAAAACTAGATAATGGCCAAGGTGTTTTGGCAAAACCAGGAAAAACAGAAGAAGTTTTAGCGGTTGATGAAGCTGAAATTCAAAATAATGAAATCAAAATAACCGTTTTCCCAAATCCGACAAAAGGATTGGTGAATGTTTTGGTTTCAAATCCGCAAGAAGAAATTAGTATTCAAGTTTATGGAGTGAATGGAAAACAGATTTACAACAAATCATACGACTTTGAAAATTCAATAAATTTAGACTTAAACGATCTTGCAAAAGGAATTTACATTTTAAAGGTTAAAACCGGAAACAAGATTTCGACTCAAAAAATTATTCTGAATTAAAAACAAATCACTTTTTTCATCCAAAATCCGCGAGTTCTGACTTGCGGATTTTGTTTTTTAAATCCATTTGAAACCGAATTTGAAAAAAAGTAGCATTTGAAACATTTTGATTGCTTTTTTAGTGAAAAAATCATTGATTTTTTTATTGAAAAAGCTATATACGATGCGGTTTAAGAAAAGAATAGGTAGTGAAAATTCAAAATATTGAAATACCTCTAAAAATAACTGTTTTGGCACAAAAGGACTAAAAAATGAGAAAATAAGACCGCCAAATTGAAGCTAATTTTAATTTATTTGAACTTTTGAGATACATGAAATTGGACATTTTAATTTCAGAAAGAACTCCCATCTCACAAAACTGATAAACATAAATTTTGATGAAAAAGAATCTTATTACGGCACTTTTGCTTTCGAGTGCTTTCAGCATTTCGGCACAAGAAAAAAACAAATATATAGTCAAAGAAAATGGTCCAATTGTTTGGAAAGATTTTCCGTTAAATGATACCAGATTGCTTGAAAATAGTCCGTTTTATCATGCGATGAAATTGGATCAGAAATACCTTTTAGGAATGGATGTCAACCGAATGCTGAACGGCTACCGAAAAAGAGCTAATCTGCCTTTGTTAGGAAATTATCCAGGATCTAATCAGCCGGAAAATACACGACCAGGGGAAATGCCACATTATATTTCGGGAATTGCTTTAATGTATGCGCAGACGGGAGATTTGGAATACAAAAAAAGAGTCGATTATATGATGGCTTCTTTAAAAGAATGCATCGATATTATCAATAAAAACAACCCAGATCAGAATTATATTTTGGGAAGAAAAAATTGGGACAATCCGCTACATGATTTGGCGAATGGAAAAATAACTTTGGATGGTGGAGACGAAACCAATTATCCTTGGGGCGGAATGGGGAATTTTTGGTACGTTGTTCATAAAGATTTGGCCGCGTATCGCGATTGCTACATTTACTGTAACAGCGAAATTGCTTTCGAATTATTAAAAAATGAGGGTTCTAGAATTGCTGATTTTGCCTTAAAAGCCAATCCTGATTTATTTGATGATATGTTGGATATCGAACATGGTGGAATGAATGAAGTTTTTGCAGATTTATATGCTTTGACTGGCGAAAAAAAATACATGGAAACGTCAATGAAATTTAATCATCAAAAAGTGATTTTGAATACGGCTTTAGGAAATGATGTTTTATACGGAAGACACGTAAATATGCAAGTTCCCACTTTTGCAGGAACAGCCAGACAATATCAGCTTGACGGAAATAAAGTCAGTAAAGACGCGACCTTTAATTTCTTGGATCAAATGTACGCGCAACATAATCATGTTATTGGCGGAAGCGGGCGTTACGAGCGCTACGTTCAGCCAGGCGATGAAACCAAAGGTTTAGGCTTCACTTCTGATGAAACTTGTGCGACTTACAATATGCTAAAAACAGCCAGAACAGCTTTTGAAGTCTCGGGCGATTTGAAACATTTAGATTATTTTGAACGTGCGCTTTACAACCATATTTTGGCTTCGCAAGATCCTGATTCTGGTGGCGTGACCTATTACACTTCATTAATGCCGGGCGGATTTAAATCATATAGTGATGGCTATAATTTGGAAAAAGTCTGGTGCTGTGTTGGAACAGGCATGGAAAATCACGCGAAATATGGTGAATCGGTTTTCTTTCATAATAAAGAGGATTTATTTCTGAATTTATTTATTCCGACAACTTTAAAATGGGAAGAAAAAGGATTAGAAATCAGCTTAAAGACTAATTTTCCAGAAGAAGATATTATTAATTTAGAAATCAATGAAAACAAATCTTTTTCAAATAAATTAATCGTTCGTTATCCATCTTGGGCAGGAAAAGCAAAAGTTTGGATCAACGATAAAGAAGTTTCTTTTAATGGAAGAGTGGGAGGAACAATTGAACTATCAAACAATTGGAAAAAAGGCGATAAAATCAAAATTGAAATGCCTCAGAATTTCTGGATTGAAAGATCAAAAGACGAACCCAATTTAATAACCATTATGCGCGGACCGTTAGTGATGGCAGCAGCGCTAGGAAAAGACAAAATGCCGGGAAGCGATTTGGTAAGTTACGCCATGCATTACAACAATTGGGTAACGCCTCAAAATGATATTCCGTCGCTATTGGCTTCAGAAACTGATATTAATAATTGGATTGTTCCTGTTGCTGGAAAAAAAATGGAATTCAAAACGAAAGGCGCAGGAATTTTAAATGGAAAATCAAACGAGATTACTTTGATTCCGTTTTATCAAATGCATCATCAGCGTTATTCGGTTTATCTGAAAATGTTTTCTAAAGAAGAAATAGCCGAACGTCAGAAAATTGTAAGCGATGAAATTGATGTTTCTTCAGAATTAGACGAAAAAAAGCATAAATTGAACGCTGGCAATTCGACCCGAATTTTAGAAAAAGACGCTAGGCATTTCTGGGAAAACAATCGTTATGGACGCAGCGTTTCTAAAAATGAAAGTTTTTCATACGAAATGAAAGCAAATGAAAAAGCTTCAAAGCAATTTTTGACCGTAACGTTCTGGGGAAGTGCATCAAACGGAAACGGAATTTCAATTTACGCCGATGATCAGCTTTTGAGCACAGAAGATTTGGGAGAAAAACAGCCTTTGCAATATTATGAGAAAAGCTTTGAATTGCCTGAAAGCCTGAAGGGAAAAAAGAACGTGAAAATCACCTTCAAAGTCCCTGAAAACCATACAGCTGGAGCAGTTTACAGCTTGAAATTATCTTCGGATATTTCAAAATTTAAAGGATATTTATTTTATTAGAATATGAAAAATAATGTTTTTAAAATCTTAGGAATTATCCTGTTTTGCACCGGAATTCAAGCACAGCAAGGATTTTCTGTAAAAGACAAAGTGTCGTATAAAGCTGACTTATTTCAGTTGAATGAAGTTCGGCTTTTAGATAGCAAATTCAAAAATGCAATGGATAAAGATGGCGCTTATCTTTTGGCATTAGAACCAGATCGTCTGCTTTCGAGATTTAGGCAATATGCTGGGCTTTCGCCGAAAGGCAAAATTTACGGAGGCTGGGAGGCAAGAGGAATTTCAGGGCATTCGCTTGGGCATTATTTTACAGCGGTATCTTTGATGTACGCGGCAACTGGTGATCAACGATTTAAAGAGCGTGCTGATTATATCATAAATGAACTTGCAGAATGTCAAACAAAGAAAGGAACAGGATACATTGGTGCAATTCCAGACGGCGATAAAATTTTTGACGAAGTAGCCGCAGGAAATATCCGTTCGCAAGGATTTGATTTGAATGGTGGCTGGGTGCCGTGGTACACGCAACATAAAGTTTTGGCTGGCTTGGTTGATGCTTATACTTATACAGGCAATAAAAAGGCGAAAGATATTGCCGTTGCTTTTTCAGATTGGATTGATGTAAAATTCAAAAATTTGACGAAAGAACAATTCTAAAAAATGTTGGATTGTGAACACGGTGGCATGAATGAAGCTTTGGCAAACGTATATGCGATTACAGGAAATAAAAAATATTTGGATTTATCTCAGAGATTTTATCACGAAAAAGTTTTGGTTCCGCTAGAAAATCAAAAAGATCAATTGGCTGGATTGCATGCTAATACGCAAATTCCAAAGGTAATTGGAACGGCAAGAGATTATGAATTGACGGGAAATCCTAAAATGCACATGGTTTCTGATTTTTTCTGGAAAGAAGTTACAAATCATCATTCGTATGTAATTGGAGGAAATAGTAATTACGAGCATTTTGGAGAACGCGATAAATTGGCCAATCAATTAAGCACAAATACAACCGAAACTTGTAATTCGTACAATATGCTCAAATTGACCGAGCATTTATACAAATTAGATCCGTCGTCGTCGTTTATGGATTATTACGAGCGCGTAATTTACAATCATATTTTGCCTTCGTTAAATCCAGAAACGGGAATGGCGTTGTATTATTTTCCGCTGAAATCAGGCGAAAAAAAGATTTTCGGAACGCCTGATGACTCGTTTTGGTGTTGTACCGGAACAGGAATGGAGAATCACGCCAAATATGGTGAAGCTATTTATGCCAAAGGAAGTGAAGGCGATTTATACATCAATCTTTTTATTCCGTCTGTTTTAAATTGGAAAGAAAAAGGATTTAAAATGAAACAAACAGGAAGTTTTCCTGAAGAGGATAAAGTGACTTTTACGATTGAAGAAGGAAGTTTTAAAAACAAAATTTATTTGCGTGTTCCAATTTGGACTTCAAATGCGTCAGTAAAAATTAATGGTAAAAAAGCTACAGGAAATTTAACTTCGGGAAGTTATTTTGTGATTTCTGACAAACTTAAAAAAGGTGATGTAATCGAATACACTATGCCGATGCATCTTCATAAAGAAGCCATGCCAGATGATCAGAATAAAATCGCAATGCTTTATGGACCAGTGGTTTTGGCCGGAGAATTGAATAAAAATGCAATGAAAGCGAGAGAAATTCCAGTTTTGGTTACCAACGATTCCGACATCAACAATTGGATTCATTTAAATGACCAAAACAAGTTGAAATTTACTATAGACAATGCGCAAAAAACTACTTTATTGCCTTTATACTCGATAATTGACAATCGCTTTATGGTGTATTGGGATAAATTTTCTACAGCTGAATGGAAAGTTCAAAAAGAAGTTTTTGAGAAACAACGTATTGAAGAAGAGGAACTTGAGGCTAGGACTTTAGATCATTTAAGAATTGGAGAAATGCAGCCAGAAAGAGATCATCAGTTTGAAGGGAAAAATACTTTTACGGGAGAATTTCAAAATATGCGTTGGAGAGATGCTCGCGATGGTGGCTATTTTAGTTTTGTAATGAATACGAAAAACAGTACAGAAGCAAATTTGATTTGTACGTATTTTGGTAGTGATGGAGGAAAAAGATCCTTTAGGATTTTAGTAAATAATGTCGAAATTGCGAAAGAAATTTTAAAAGCCAAGAAACCAAATTCGTTTTATGATGAAACATATGCGATTCCGACGGCTTTACTAAAAAACGAAAACCAAATTACAATTCAATTTGTAGCCGATCCTGGGAATACAGCCGGAGGATTATTTGACTGCAGATTGGTAAAACCACAAAATTAATACCATGATTCAAAAAAAGATTTTACTGCTTGTAACTGTATTTTGCTTCGTGACTGGTTTCAGTCAGGAAAAAATGAAACAATCCATCAATTCTAACTGGCAGTTTTACAAAGGGAAATTAAATCAAGCCGATTTAGAAGACACAAAAAATACCGCTTGGGAAGATGTCAATTTGCCACACAGCTGGAACAAATTTGACGTTATGGATGATCAATGGGGATATTACAGAGGTGAAGGTTGGTACAAAAAAATGCTTTTTGTAAATCCGCAATGGAAAAACAAATCGGTTTATCTTTATTTTGAAGGTGCAAATCAAACTACAGAAATTTTTATCAACGGAAAAAAAGTAGGTTCGCATATTGGCGGTTATTCTGCTTTCAGTTTTCCGGTAAATGAATTTCTTCAATTTGAAAATCCTGAAAAAGGAAATCAAATTGTGGTAAAAGTAGATAACAGTTACAACGATGATATTCCGCCTCTTGATGCCGATTTTACTTTTTACGGAGGAATTTATCGTGACGTATATTTGATTGCTTCAAACGAAGTTCATTTCGACATGACAAACCGCGCTTCTGATGGTGTTTTTGTTACAACTCCAGAGGTTTCAGCTTCGGCTGCGAAAATCCAAATTAAAGGAAATATTGAGAACAATTCGAAACTTTCAAAAGATATAATTGTTACCACTAAATTATTCGATAAAAATGATGTAGAAGTGGCTACTTTGAGTACTACTTTAAAATTAAAACCAAACTCAAAAACAGCATTTTTACAACTTTCAAAAGCGGTTCAAAATCCAAAATTATGGTCACCAGATGAGCCTTATTTATACAAAGCGGTTTCGGTTATTATAGATAAAAAGACAAAGGAGCAATTGGATTTATTTTCAGCGCCAGTTGGTTTTAGATGGTTTTCATTTACTGCTGACAAAGGTTTTTATTTGAATGGAAAACCAACTAAATTAATTGGAGCAAACCGTCATCAGGATTATAAAGATTTAGCGAATGCTTTGCCAGATGTTTTGGCTGAAAAAGACATGCAGTTGATAAAAGACATGGGCGGAAATTTTGTTCGCGTGGCACATTATCCGCAAGATCCATCGGTTTTAGAAGCTTGTGACAGAATCGGACTTTTGGCAATGGTCGAAACTCCGGAAGTAAACCGAATTACAGAAACGAAAGCTTTTGAAGAAAACAGCATCGAAATGCAACGCGAAATGATTCGTCAGAATTTCAATCATCCAAGCGTAATTGTTTGGGCGTATATGAATGAAATTTTGCTTCGTCCGAGATATGAAGATAAATCACCAGAAAGGCAAGCGTATTATAAAAACGTTGCTGCATTGGCACAAAAACTAGAGAATGCAACTCGCGAAGAAGATCCAACACGTTATACGATGTTGCCAAATCACGGTGCTTTTGATTTGTACAATTCAGTTGGATTGACAAAAATCCCGATGATTGTGGGATGGAATTTATACCACGGTTGGTACAATGGCGAATTTGCTGGCTTAGAAAAGTTTCTGGAAAACCATCATAAAGTATTGCCAGACAAACCTGTAGTTATTACAGAATTTGGTGCTGATGCAGATAGAAGAATGCGATCTGATAATCCGAAAAAGTTTGATAAAACTATGGAATATGCCATGTTGTATCACAAACATTATTTGAATGCCATCGAAAATTTAGATTATGTTGCTGGAGGTACTATTTGGAATTTAGTTGAATTCAATTCAGAAGGAAGAGCGGAAAGCTGGCCACACATGAACAATAAAGGAATTATTTCTTGGGATAGAATTCCTAAAGATGCTTATTATTTCTATCAAGCGAGATTGCTTAAAAAACCAGTTGTAAGCATCGGATCTAAAAGTTGGAATAATCGTTCGGGAGTTTTGAGTTCAGAAAATGAATCGGTTTTTTATCAGGATTTGGAAGTTTTTTCAAATGAAAGTGAAATCACTTTAAAAGTAAACGGACAAAGTTTAGGAAGCCAGAAAACAAAAGAAGGATCGACTATTTTTAAAGTTCCGTTCAAAAATGGAAACAATATTGTAGAAGCTTTTTCGACTTCAAATGAAAGTGTAAAAGATTTTGCATCAATTCATTTCACACTTTATGCACCGAATTTAAACAGTGAAAAATATCCTTTTGAGAATATCAGAATCAGTTTGGGAGATCAAAGACAATTTACTGAAGAATTGACACAGCAAAACTGGCTTCCAGAACAAGCTTACACAAAAGGAAGCTGGGGTTATGTTGGCGGACAAGCGTACAAAATGCCAGGAAATCCTCAAATTCCATACGGAACCAATAAATTGATAAAAGGAACCGAAAATGATCCAATTTATCAAACGCAAAGAGAAGGAATTGAAGCTTTTAATTTTGATGTTCCTGACGGAAAATATGAAGTGACACTTTATTTTGCTGAGTTTCTTTCAGGAAAAACAAGAGAAGCGCTGGCATATAATTTAGCAGAGAAAAGTCAGAAGGAAGAAAAAGCCTTTAGAGTTTTTGATGTTTTGATAAACGGACAATTATTTCTGGAAAACTTTGGAAATAATAATTACTTGGAACCTGAAAAAGCCATTGATATGAAAACAACGATTTATGTAAAAGACGGCAAAGGAATTCAGGTTGATTTCAAACAAAAAACCGGTAAGACAATCCTAAACGGAATTGAACTGAAAAGAATTTTCTAAAAAACATAAAATGAAAAATTTACTCTTTACCTGCGTGCTTTTTGCATGGGGGCTTGCTTCTTGCGCCCAAGAAAAACCTGAGATGTACTTTACAGATATGTCTTCTGGGAACCCTGTGGCAAAAGATCCGAAAGTGGTTTTCTTCAAAAAAAGCTATTGGATGTATTATTCGATTCCGGGAAAAGAGATGTCGGGATGGCATATTGGGATTGCGAAAAGTGATAATTTAAAAGATTGGAAGAAAGCTGGCGAAATCAATTCGGGGGCTGAATATGAGAAAAACGGACTTTGTGCTCCGGGAGCTTTGGTTCGAAATGATACGATTCATTTGTTTTATCAAACCTATGGAAATGGTTTAAAAGATGCTATTTGCCACGCTTATTCAACAGACGGAATTAATTTTAAAAGAAACGAAACAAACCCAATTTTCAGTCCAACTGGCGACTGGACTTGTGGACGCGCAATCGATGCAGAAGTAGTAGAATTTAAAGGAAAATATTTCCTGTATTTTGCCACTCGTGATGCTTCTTATAAAATTCAGAAACAAGGTGTTGCTTCGGCACCAATTAAAACTAATTTCAATAAAAATAATTGGACACAGTTGACGAATACTTCGGTAATGGAACCAACTTTGGATTGGGAAAAAAACTGCGTTGAAGGTGCTTCTTGCATTAAAAAAGGAAAATATTTGTACATGTTTTATGCAGGCGCTTATAACAATGAACCACAGCAAATTGGAATTGCAAGAAGTTCAGATGGAATTCATTGGGAACGAAACGGCGTTAAACCTTTTTTAGAAAATGGAAAAGCTGGAACATGGAATTCTGCAGAATCAGGTCATCCGGATATTTTTAAAGATCAAAAAGGGAAATATTGGCTTTTTTACCAAGGAAATAATACCAAAGACGGAAAATCGTGGTATTTATCTAATTTGAAACTGAATTGGAAAAGTGATGATTGGCCTACGATTCAGAAATAATAAGTTGGTTTTTTAACACATAGAGACATAGTTTTATTTTGTCTACAAGAGGCGTTTCACTTGTTTAAATAAACATAGTCAGTGTAGTCTGTGTCATTTCGAGGAACGAGAAATCACACTAGAAACTCCGCAAAGAAGAGCGCCAATCTTTGTAGATATAAGAGTGTGATTTCTCGTTCCTCGAAATGACAAACTTTGAGAACTATGTTTTAGAAACTAGTTTCTTTCTATCATCTTTTCAAAATAAAAGGAAAATCTATGTTTCTATGTGTTTAAAAAATCAAGCGCAATTAAACTATTAATAAAAATGAAAAACATACTTTACATTTTCACCGCATTACTGCTATTTTCATGTAGCACTAAAAAGCAAATTACTTCCAATGTAAAACCTTTAGAATTAGTAAATCCTGCATTACCCGGCGATAATCCAGATCCGTCGATTATCAGAGTTGGAAAAAACTATTACGCAACTTCAACAACAAATGAATGGGCGCCCTATTTCACGATCTATAAATCGACCGATTTGAAAAATTGGACACTCGTAAACCATGTTTTTCCAGAAGGTTTCAAAGACATGAAAGACCAATGGGGCGAAAATAATTTTTGGGCTTCGGAATTGGCTTATGACAAAAAGCAAAACAAAATTTATGCTTATTACACAGCTCACAACCGATTTACAAAAGGAAATCCGGGTTTGCAATGTGGAACGGCTTGGATTGATGCTTCTAAAATCGAAACAGGGAAATTTACAGATAATGGCCCCGTAATTATTGAAGATGATTGTGGCGCAATTGACGCCTTTGAAATGGAAGATAACGGAAAAATTTACGCTTTCTGGAAAAATGATGGAAATGGCTGTGGAAAAGAATCCTGGATTTGGATGCAGGAAATCAATGAAACCAGAACCAAATTATTAGGCACAAAAAAGAAAGTATATACCAATAGCCAGCCTTGGGAAACGGCTTTAGTTGAAGGTGCTTGTTTTTTTAAATTCGGAGATTATATTTATAGTTTATATGCTGTTGGAGGCTGTTGCGATGCACGTTGTAATTACAAAACCGGAATTGCCCGCACAAAAAGTTTAGAAAGTGGTGTTTGGGAAAAATATCCACAAAATCCTATTATGGTCAGCAATGAAAAATGGAGATGTCCGGGGCACGGAACGGTTATTACGACCGAAGAAGGAAGATTGTTTATGCTGTATCATGCGTTTAACATGGATTATGATGTGTATGTGGGTAGAGAAGGTGTAATTGAAGAATTGGTTGCGGGAGAAGACGGCTGGCCGATTCTACGAAATAACATAACGGCAAACCGACCAAAATCGGAATTGGATTTTAGTGATGATTTTAGAAAAGATCAAAAACTAAATTTAGCTTGGCAATGGCCTTCAAAAAAAGAAAGACCGCAATTGAGTTTCAAAAATGGCTTGGAATTGAAAGCTTCAAACGAAAATCATAATCTGGGGACTTTTTTGGGACAATACATTAAATCAGTTGATTTTACAGTAAATACTTCGATACAAATTACAGAGGCTGAAACTGGAATTGCTTTAGGTGGTGCAATTTACAAAAGTACTTGGCCTGGAGAATTGGGTGGAATTGGGGTTTCGATCTCTAAAAACGGAATTAAGATTTTCAATAATTTAGAAAACGGTTATCAAGTTTTAAAACAAATCGATAAAACTTTTTCTGGCGAAATCGAATTGAAAATGAATATTCTAGAGAAAGCAAAAACATTGGAATTTTATTATAAAGAGAAAAATTCAGATTGGATAAAAATTGAAACTTTAACTTTTAATCCTGACAAATATGCGCCGTGGGGAATGGGATACAGAATTGGAATTGTTGCTAAAGGAGAAAACAGTTTTGGAATTTTTAATTCATTTGAAGTGAAGAATAATTAAAACGTTGAGTTTTTTTAAACACATAGAAACATAGTTTTATTTTGTCTATAAAAGGCGTTTCACTAATTTAAATTCACATAGTCAGCGCTGTATGTCATTTCGAGGAACGAGAAATCACACTCGTATATCTACAAAGATTAATGCTCTTTTTTGAGGAGTTTCTAGTGCGATTTCTCGTTCCTTGAAATGACAAATCACAACAACTATGTGTTAGAAACTAGTTTCTTTTAGCCATCTTTTCAAGAATAAAAAGTCTATGTTTCTATGTGTTTAAAAAATTGGCTTATTAGAGAGTCGTTTCAATAAAAAATCCTCGAAATGAGACTAATTCGAGAAAGAATGAGATTTTTTGTCTGACCTTAAAAAATTATAATCTCTTTATTTGCTGATCTATAAACGATTTAATTAATAAAAATTCGTTGGTGCATTTTTTTTAAACACATAGAAACATAGATTTTCTTTTTCTCTAAAAAATGTTAGAAAGAAACTAGTTTCTAACACATAGAACTATGTGAATTTAAATTAGTGAAACGCCTTTTTACTTATTCAAAAGTTATGTTTCTATGTGTTTAAAATGAATCCAATGAGCTAAAGAAAGATTTTTAATTTATGCGACATTATTTTCTGCTGTTTTCTCTACTGATTGCTATGCCAATCTTGGCTCAAAAAAACGAAACTCATTTTATAGATTCCAATAAAAAAAGCATTTCACATTACGGCAATGACAGCGACTGGTATTTGAAAAATATTCCGTTTTTTGAAATTTCAGACAAGGAAATAGAAGATGTGTATTATTATCGTTGGGAAGTTTACAAAGCACATTTGCGAAATATTGGCGATTACGGCTATGTAGTGACCGAATTTTTAAATGCCATGAGCTGGGATCATAAACCCTATAATACATTGAACGCGGCAACGGTTTTTCATATTCATGAAGGAAGATGGCTCAAAGATCGTTTGTACATGAACAATTATATCGATTTTATGTATCAGCATGGCGGGAACAATCGTCGTTATACCGAGTCGATTGCCGATGCGACTTATGCCAATTATCTAATCAATCGCGATAAAGATTTTATCATAAAACAATTGCCGTCAATGATTAAAATTGATGCTGATTGGCAAGATCATTATGATGCTTCTAAAAAGCTGTATTTTGTTGAACCTGTTATGGATGCAACTGAAAATACCATTTCATCAATCGATGCAAGCGGAGGAACGGACGGTTTTACAGGTGGTGATGGATTTCGTCCTTCGATAAACAGTTATATGTATGCAAATGCTTTGGCGATTTCTAAAATTGCGTTGTTGAAAGGTGATCAAAAATTGGCCGAAAAATATCAGCAGAAAGCATCGGAACAAAAACAAAATTTTCAGGATAATTTATGGAACCCGATTTTAGGGCATTTTACGGATCGTTTTAAAGTCAATAATGAATTTGTAAAATATTGGGACTTTATTCGCGGGCGAGAGTTGGTCGGATTTGTGCCTTGGGTTTATAATTTGCCTGATGATATTGAAAAGTATAATTCTGCTTGGTCGCGTTTGCGTAATCCGGAAAATTTTGGTGGAGCGTTTGGTTTGCGCACAGTTGAGCCATCTTATCAATATTATATGAAACAATATCGTTTTGGGCCAAACGTAGCAAAAGAATGTCAATGGAACGGTCCAAGCTGGCCTTATCAAACCACTCAGGTTTTATTAGGAATGGCAAATTTGCTGAATAATTACAATCAAAAAGAAATTTCGAAAAAAGATTATTGGGAAATTCTGAAACAATATGCCGATCAACATTACAAAAACGGAAAACTTAATATTCTAGAAAATTATTATCCCGACCAAAAAGGCGCCATTGCCGATTTTGACCAAAGAAGCGAACATTACAATCATTCTGAATTCAATGATTTAATTATTACAGGTTTGTGTGGCATCAGACCTTCAGAAGGAAATAAGCTGGAGATTAATCCGCTTGTTACTGAAGATGTGAAGTATTTCTGTTTGGAAAACATTCGTTATCATAATCAAAATTTGACGATTTTATATGATGAATCTGGAAATCAATACAAAAAAGGAAAAGGTTTGTCGGTTTATTTGGATGGAAAAATGGTTTTAAAACCTTCAGTTTTGGGAAAGAAAATCATTTCGCTTTCAAATTCATCTGAAATTGACCAGCCTTCAAAATCAGAAATAAATTTAGCAGTAAATATCAAAGGAAAAGATTTTCCTAAAGTTGCTTCTTCAAACTCAGATTCAAAAGAAATAAATCAGCTAAATGACGGCAGAATTTGGTATTTTGATAATGTCAGAAATTATTATGAAATGAAGGTTTTTCAAAAGAAGGAAAACTGGATTGAGATTGATTTTGGAACAGAAAAAGAGTTTCATAAAATTGTTTTGTCCTTTATAGGTTCAGAAAATAAAAAGCTTTTGGATGAAAAATGTATGCTTTCAATTTTAGATGAAAATGGGAAATGGAAAATGGTTTCAAAACCTGATAAATTAGTTGTAAATACCCTTAATGAAATTGTTTTTGATAAAGTAAAATCGAATAAAATTCGATTGTCTTTTACAAGTAAAGTCGCAAAATCTGCTCTGAAGATTGGTGAAGTCGAAGTGTATTGAGTTTTTAATCTCGCAAAGTCGCAGAGGCGCAAAGTTTTATTTATAAAGACTTAAAAAAAATAACTTCGTGACTTTGCGAGCAATTTACGCCAGTAAACTTAAGGAGTAATTTTCTTAGTAGAATCACGCTCAATCAAACTCGCTTTAATGATTTTAGTCTCAAATTCAGGCTGATTTTGATCTTCGTTTTCTATTCTTTCGATCACTTTCTGTACAGCAATTTGTCCCATAAAAACGCCATGCTGGCTGATGCAGGAAATAGAAGGTTTGCAATATTTGAACATTTCACTATTTGTAAAGCCAATAATCGAAATGTCATCAGGGATTTTATAACCTCTGTTTTGTGCAATTGTCATTGATTCAACCGTTGAATATTCTTCAAGTCCAATAATAGCATCTACTTTTTGATAGTCGAGCATCGTTTTGATTTCGGTTTCAAAATCATATTCTTTTTTAATCAGCGAAATCAGTTTTTTGTTTACAGGGATATTATAGTCTTCGTGTGCTTTTAAATAACCATCGATTCTAAGTTTTACAATTCCGAGATAATCCAAAATCGTAACAATGGCAATATTTTTACATCCCGTTTTTATTAAATGTTCTGTGGCTTTATACGAGCAATTGAAATCATCAACAATGATTTTGTCTGTATCCAAAGAATCAAAAACGCGATCAAACATAACGACCGGGCCAGCATTTTTTATGAAGTTTTCAATATGCGAAACATGTTGTTTGGATTGCGCTTCTTCACACAAAGAAATTAGAAGACCATCGATAATTCCGTTTTCTAATAAGTTGATTGAAGTAATTTCTTTTTCGAGTTTTCCATTCGAAATAATAGTAATCAAATTATAGCCTTTTTCGTTTGCCGTTTGTTCCATTCCGTTAAAAATCTGAACAAAAAAATGATTGAGAATAGTAGGCATGATGACGCCAATAGTTTTGGTTTTTTTGTTCAATAAACTTAAGGCAATACTATTGGGTTTGTAATTATGAAGCTGTGCGTAATTTTTGATTTTATTTTTTGTTGCAACGCTAATATCATGGCTGTCGTTCAAGGCTTTAGATACCGTTGCGATAGAAGTGTTGAATTCTTTTGCAATTTGTTTAAGCGTAATTTTTTTATTCATTTTTGAGATTCTTAGGCAATAAAATCAACAGCATTTTTTGTTTTTCACTGACTAATATACAATATAAATCATGCCGATTTATGAATTATGTTTTGCTTTTCATAATTTTTTTTAGAAGAAATAGTATTGTAGTTAAATTCTTTAATATTTCGTTTTTTATGAAAAATTTACTTAAACCTTTAAGTAAAATTCCAGCAAAATTTCCAATCAGTTTTGATGCCTTGTATTTACTGCATTTTTAGAATTTCGATTCCATTTTTTTCACAAACTCATTTTTTGTGATTTGAAGATTTGTGAAGTTAAAAATTAAAGCATTCCTATTTCACGTCTATATATTTGAACTATTAACAAAAAAACAACCAAAAAAATCCAAATTTAAAAAACCAGCATTTATGAAAAATTACTTATTCAAAATGGTATTGTCTGTTTTTCTTTTGATGACGACAAACTCATTTTCACAAAATGTCTCAGGAACTGTGACATCGAGTACAGGTCCATTGCCTGGCGTAGATTTAAAAGTTAAGGGAACGAAGATTGGCACAACTACAGATTTTGATGGAAAATTCTCGATTTCTGTGACGGCAGAAACAGCAACTTTAGTAGTGAGCTATTTGGGATATGAAACGAAAGAAGTTGCAGTTAAAAAAAATCAGCCAGTGACAATTACTTTGAGCGAAAGCACAAATACACTAGATCAAGTGGTTGTGATAGGATACGGACAAACGCAAAACAAAAAAGCAGTTTCTACAGCAGTTGGTGTTGTAAATGCGGCACAAATTTCAGAATTGGCTGTGAGCCGCCCAGAAGCCGCTTTGCAAGGAACTACGCCGGGAGTTACTGTAGTTCAGACTTCAGGTTCTCCGGGTGCGCCACTTACGGTGCGCTTGAGAGGAGCAGCGTCTGTTGGAGCGTCGGCACCTTTGTATTTGGTTGATGGGCAACAGGTTCCGAATTTGAATTTTGTGAATCCAGACGATATCAAAAGTATGAACGTCCTTAAAGATGCTGCGTCATCTGCTATTTATGGTGCGCGTGGTGGAAACGGAGTTATTTTGGTAGAAACCAAAACCGGAAGACGAAATTCTTCAAAGCCAAGCATTACAATTGATACTTACACTGGTTTTCAATCTCTGGGAAATAAGCCAGATTTGATGCAGAAAGATGCTTATGTTTCCTATTTAAATGATTTTAGAACCAAAAATCCAGGAAACGGAAATCCGCTTACTCCAGCCGAAATTGCAAAATTGCCCAATACAGATTGGTACGGCGAATTATTCGAGACAACACCAGTTTCTAGTTTAAGCGCTTCTGTTTCTGGCGGAGGAGAAAATTATTCATATAATATTTCTGGGGGACTTTATGATCAAAAAGGTATGGTTGGCGGAAACGAGGGCAAATCGCAATACACTAGAAAAAATGTAAAAATGAATTTTGAGACAGATCTTACTGCTAGATTCAATTTGAGTGTTGGACTTAATTTGGTTGATGTTGAGCGCGATTATCTTTTTGAAAATCAATCTGGAACTGGAATTTCGATTATGAATTTTGTGAATTCAATTCCGGCAATTTATCCTGCTTTTGCTCCTGACGATTCTTCAGTTCCTTTCGGAATGGGAAATCAGCAAGGAGTTGTGGTAAATGGAGTTTCGTTGCCAACTGTTGGTGCTGTAGCAAACCCGTTTTTAGCTTTGATTATTACCAATAATAAATCGGTTTCAGATATTACGACAGCTAATATTAAAGGAACCTGGAAAGTAACAGATGATTTTAAAATCACAGCAACTTATTTCCATTACAAAGACAACACTTTCGACAAACAATTTACGCCAACTTTTGACTTTTCAGAACAAGGTTATGTAAATACAAATGCCACTTTGAAAGAAACAGTTTATTCCAACAAAATGACTCAGTTTGACGGAAATGGTTCTTATAAATTCTCGAATTTAGGAAATCATAATTTAGATGTTTTAGCTGGAATGTCGGTTTATGAAACTTCTTTCGGTACAAGTTCAAGAAACGGAGTTGGCTTTTTTACCAATGATTTTGATTCAACGAATTTTGCTACAATCCGAAATCCATCTGGAATTACATCTGCGGTTCCTTATGCATTTGATACTGCTTTAGTTGGGTTTTACGGAAAAGTAAATTACGATTACGCGCATAAATATTTATTGTCTGGAACTTTAAGAGCAGATTCTTCTTCAAATTTTGGATCAAATAATAGAACAGGAATTTTTCCTTCTGTTTCTGGAGGATGGGTTATTTCTGAAGAAAGCTTCCTAAATGATACAAAATGGATTAATCTTTTAAAACTTCGCGCGAGCTGGGGTATCAACGGAAGTGATAATATTGCGCCATTTCAATATTCTGCGGTCTTGAATTCAGGTTCGGGAACTAATTTTGGTGGAGAAAATGTTTCAGGCTTGACGCCAGCATTTTTGCCAAATCCTGATGTGAAATGGGAAGAAGTGGCACAAACGAACTTTGGTTTGGATATCAATGCTTTCCATAATTCATTCGGATTGACTTTCGATTATTACATCAAAAAAACCAGCGACATGCTTATTCCAATTGGTGTTCCTTTATTTTCGGGTTATCCTGCGCCGGCAACAAATATTGCTGATATGGAAAACAAAGGTTTTGAGTTGTTGCTTTCGTACAGAAAAAAATATGAAAATGGATTTTCTTGGGATATCTCAGCAAATTTAGCTCAAAATAAAAACAAAGTAACCAGTTTAGGAAACAACGGACAGCCATTGACTGGTGGAACAGGAACTTTTGTTTTCAACGATCCAATTACATTGACTACAGTTGGACATTCGATTGCCGGATTTTATGGTTATCAAGTAGAATCTATTGATGCTTCCGGGAATTTGGTTTACAAAGACAATGATGGAGTTCCAGGAATTACAGCAGCAGACAAAACCTACATTGGAAGCGCTCTTCCTGATTTTACTTATGGCGTTAATCTTGGCGCAGCTTACAAAAATTTCGATTTCAATGCATTTTTATACGGTTCAGAAGGAAATGATATTTATGATGCGACAATTAGAACAGATGCCGGATATTCAAACAGAAAAAATTCATACGCAACAAATGGTTTGAAAAACAATTTAGGTTTTGGTTTGACCGATTCTCAGGTTTCAGATTTTTATGTGAAAGATGGTTCTTTCTTAAAATTAAAAACAGTGACTTTAGGATACAATCTTCCATCGAGTTTGGTTGATAAATTGAAAATAGACAAATTCAGAATCTATGTTACAGGGCAAAATTTATGGGTAAACACCAAATACGATGGAACAGACCCCGAAATTGGTGAATCTGGAGCAAGCAATTCTTTGGATATGGGAATCGACAGGGGATTTTATCCACAGGCGAGAACAATTTTAGTGGGGGTACAAGTTAAGTTTTAATGTAAAATAAAATTTCGTTATGAAAATTAAATATATAAAAGGAAGTGTTTTAGCATTTATGATGTTATTTATGCTCAACAGTTGCTCTGAAGATTTTTTGACCATCGAGCCAACAACTCAGTTGACTGCAGATGCGATTCAAACCGATTCAGATTATGAAGCGTTAGTAAATGCGGCTTATGATCCTTTGCGTTGGCAGGTTGACGGAGCGGCGACAAGACATATGTATCCGGTAATGTTTCAGGATATGCGAGCAGATAATGTGGTGTCACAATGGGCGACATTTTGGGTTGCGGGTCAAGCTTTTGACAAAAATCCTATTCAGACCAATAATCCTAGCGTAGAAGGAATGTGGAAAAAATGGTACACGATGATTTCAAGAGCCAATACTGCTATTGGTCTTATTTCTGAAACACAAAAAATAAAAGATGAAGCGTTTAGAAATCAGTTAATTGCACAAGCTAAGTTTTTACGTGGATTTGCTTATTTCGAATTGGTTAAACATTTTGGAGGTGTGCCTTTGATTACAGAATATATTAAAGATGCTTCTTATAATTTCAAGAAACCTAAAGCCACGACGGCCGAAGTTTATGCGCAAATTGAAAAAGATTTGCTAGATGCGGCACAAACTTTACCAACGGTTCCTGCAAAAAAAGGAAGAGCTACAAAAGGTGCGGCGTATGCGGTTCTGGCGAAGGCAAATTTATATCAAAAAGATTATAACGAAACCGTTAAATACTGCGAAGAAGTAATGAAATTGGGGTATTCATTGGAAGAAAAATTCGAAGACAATTGGGATTTGAGTAATGAATACGGAAAAGAATCTATTTTCGAAATTGGCTACATCAGCGGTTCATTATACAATAATTTTGAAGGCGGACAGAGTTATTCTAACCAAGGTTCATCTTCACATCAAATGTTTGGCTTCTTGTTTAATAGCTCTGTTGGAAACAGCGCTTTTGGAAACAGTGTTCCAAGACAAGAATTAATTGATTTTTATGATGACTCAGATCGAAGAAAAGAATACACTTTCATTACGCCAAAAACAATTGTAAGAGGCGGAAGAGGAGCGGTTTCTTGTAATTGTAGCACAAATCCTGACGGTTCAATCAATTGGAGTACAGAAGGTCAATGGGTTTTTGGAACTGATACTTACAATTATTTTTGGCCAACGGGTACAGCAGCTTTCAAATCTAAAGCAAGTATGTATAAATATTGGATTCCGCCAGCAGTTCAAGACGGTTTACAAAACTATGCTGATTCTCCATTAAATGAAAAAATCATTCGTTATGCTGATGTTTTGTTGATGCATGCTGAAGCACGATTAATGGGAGGAAATGGCATTTTGAGCGGAGCAAGTTCGTTTCAGTTAGTTACAGAAAGAGCTTACGGAGCAGGAAACCCAAAAATTCCAGCTTATACATTACAAGGTGTTAAAGATGAAAGAAGAAGAGAATTAGCAACCGAAGGCTGGGACAGATATACCGATTTAGTACGTTGGGGCGATGCTAAAACGGCACTTGAGGCTGTTGGAAAAGTATTTACAGCAGGAAGAGATGAATTACTGCCAATTCCGGCATCAGAAATTCAGCAAGTGGGTGCAAGCATTTTAATTCAAAATCCTGGATATTAATTAAGTTTATAGTTAATTTCATGTTAGTTGTGGTTGAGCTGTGTGTAAGGCAGCTCAACCTTTTTTAAAAATTAATTAAATTTCAAGTTTTTGAGTTTTTCTCTCAAACTATTTATGAAATAAAACAACCGTAATTTTAAATGAAAAAATCAATATTTGTAGCTTTTGTAGTTTCGTTAGGCGGATTTTTGTTTGGTTTTGATGCAGGAATTATTTCTGGAGTAATGTCTTATGCTGGTCCTGAATTTAATCTGAATGATTTTCAAACCGGTTGGGTGGTAAGTTCGCCGTCGTTTACAGCCATGTTTGCTATGCTAGTTTCGGGGCGTTTGAGTGATAAAATCGGAAGGAAGAAATTATTGATTTTGGCCGCATTTTTATATGCATTATCCATTGTTTTGTCTGCTTACAGTTTTTCTTATGAAATGCTTTACATAGCAAGGATGATTGGCGGAATTGCATTTGGAATTGCCCTTGTTATTGCGCCAACATATATAGCCGAAGTTTCTTTGGCCCAAAATAGAGGAAAGCTAGTTTCAATCCAGCAACTCAATATCGTATTGGGATTTTTCGCCGCTTTTTTGAGCAATTATTTTATCAATTTTTTATATACATCTGGTGGCAGTAGTTTTTTAACCGAAACAAACGTTTGGCGCTGGATGCTCGGAATTGTAATTATTCCGTCTATTTTCTATTATATTCTTTTGTTTTTGGTGCCTGAAAGCCCGCGTTGGTTGTTTATTCAGAAAAGAGACGACGAAGCCAAAGAAATTTTGATTTCCATGCATGGAGAACAAAATGCAAAAAATGAAGCCGAATCTATTTTGGAAAGTTTGAAAGAAGAAGGTCATCAGAATAACGAAAAAGTGAAAATCGGAGATCTTTTTAAGCCTTCATTAAAGTTTGTTTTTACGGTTGGATTGGTAATTGGTATTTTACAACAAATTACCGGAATCAATGCGATTTATTTCTACGCAACATCTATTTTCAAACAAACCGGAATAGGAAATGATGCTTCATTTTCTTCGGGAGTTTTGTTGAGCTTTATTACAGTTGCTTTCACCATTGTTGCCATGTTTTTGATTGACAAAATGGGGCGCCGTCCATTGTTATTAATTGGTATTGGAGGAATTGCAATTAGCATGGCATTCTGCTCATTCGGATTTAATGAAGCAAAATACCAGCTTGCATCAGAGAAAATCACTCACTTAGATTCTTCTATAAAAGAAAAATTAAACCCAATTGCAGATAAAGTTTATGATACTGATATTGCTTTTAAAAATGAAATGAAATCACTTTTAGGAGATCAAATTTATGCAAAAAATGAAGGGACAATTCTGGAAATGGCAACGCAAATGAACGCTGTTTTGGTTTTGGTTGGCGTAATGGGATTTATTGCTTGTTTTGCTTTTTCGCTTGGTCCGGTTATGTGGGTGATGTTGTCAGAATTATATCCAAATCGTTATCGTGGTTTGGCAATCGGAGTAATTGGTTTTGTAAATGGATTTGTGAGTTGGGTCGTACAGCAAGTTTTTCCTTGGGAATTATCAAATCTAGGAAATGCAATTAGCTTTTCTATTTTTGGCGGAATCGCTTTAATCGGTTTTTTTGTTTTGTATAAAATTCTTCCAGAAACCAAAGGAAAATCATTGGAACAAATAGAGATTGATTTTGTAAAATAAGATGGATATGATTCAGAACCCAATTTTAAAAGGTTTTAATCCTGATCCTTCTATTTGCAGAGTTGGAGACGATTATTACATTGCGACATCAACATTTGAGTGGTTTCCCGGAGTCCAAATCCACCATTCAAAAGATTTGAAAAACTGGAAGGTTATTGCGCATCCGCTTAACCGAATTTCACAACTCGATATGAAAGGAGTTCCAGACTCTTGTGGCGTTTGGGCGCCTTGTTTATCCTATAAAAACGGGATTTTTTATTTGGTTTACACCAATGTAAAATCGTTTGACGGCGTTTGGAAAGATACGCCGAATTATGTGGTAACGACAAATGATATTTTAGGAGATTGGAGCGAGCCTGTTTATTTGACATCAGCGGGCTTTGACGGCTCTTTTTTTCATGATACCGATGGAAAAACCTGGTACATTAATATGCTTGTCGATCATCGAAAAGGAAAGTTTTTTGGCGGAATCGAACTTCAGGAATATGATACCAACGAGCAAAAATTGATTGGGGAAATATTCTACCTAACTTCAGGTACTGATTTAGGATTTACCGAAGGCCCGCATTTGTATAAAAGAAACGGCTATTATTATTTAATTCTTGCCGAAGGCGGAACAGAATATGGTCATGCTGAAACGGTTATGCGTTCAAGAGACATTTCGGGACCTTATGAGTCGCATCCTAAAAATCCGATTTTGACAGCTCGGAATTCTCCGGAATATGAATTGCAAAAAGCAGGACACGCTTCTTTTGTTGAAACTCAAAATGGAGATTGGTTTGTCACATTTTTGGTAAGCCGACCTTTGACGGTGCAAGGAAGATGTATTTTAGGAAGAGAAACCGCAATTGAAGAAATTGTTTGGAAAAACAATTGGCCGTATTTAAAATCAGAATCGAATTTGCCTCGTTTAGAAATTCCATTTTCAGGATTTAAAGAAGTTGTTTTTGGCAAAAGCTCAGAAAAAGAAGATTTTGATTCAGACACGCTTTCGATTGATTTTCAAAGTTTGAGAATTCCACAATCAGAAGAATGGATTTCGCTTACTGAACGTTCGGGATTTTTAAGATTGAAAGGAAAAGAATCACTAACATCGACACACACACAAGCTTTTGTTGCGAGAAGATTGCAACATTTTAATGCTCAAATTACAACGTCTGTTTGGTTTGAACCTACAAAATTTCAGCAATTAGCAGGATTGGTTTTGTATTATAATACAGGACATTACCATTATTTGCATATTACAAAAAATGGCAATGACAAAGTGCTTTCAATTGTAAGCTGTTGCAATTATTTAATTATTGAACAAAAGGAAATAGTCGTTGTTTCTGGAGTTGAAGAAATTTTGTTGCGAGCAAATATTAATCATGACGAATTACAATTTAGTTTTAGCATAAATAGAAATGACTTCAAAAACATTGGAGAAAAACTGGATATGAGCATTTTGTCTGATGATTATGTTCGGGACGAAAGTGAACGTTATCGACCTGCTTTTACGGGTTGTTTGGTAGGATTGTGTTGTCAAGATTTAGCAACTAATACTGTTCATGCTGATTTTGATTGGTTTGAATATAGAATTTTGGATTGAGTGAAAAGTAGAAGAAAGAAGAAAGAAGAAAGAAATGACGCAAGAATTTAGAAATATGAAATTAAGATATATTACGATTATTGGATTTTGTTTTTTGATGTTGAGCTGTAAACAGAATGCTGCTAAAGAAAAAGTTGCGGAAAGAAAAGAACAAAAACGAGCCAAATTTGAACCTGAAGATGGCGAAGTAATTTTGTTTATTGGTCAAGAAAATGATGCTTTAGGCGGAACGGAAAAAGATAAAAATGGTTATTTGGATCATTTTCCGGCACCCGGCGGATTTACAATGTACACTGATATTATGCCGGGAGTCACAGAAGAATTTGATGGACATTCTTTTACTTATACAGGTTTAAATGGAATTTATGAAACGGCAGATTGGGGAGATGGACCAGAAAATATGTCTTTGCAACTGAATAGTCTTAATTTTAAAAATTCGGCATTGGCAATTGGTTTAGCTATAATTGATTCTGAAGAAAAAATTGCGAGTGGTGAATTGGATCCTTACATTCTAAAAATGGGAACCTTCTTTAAAAGTTTAGGAATACGTCCTGTTTTTCTCCGAATCGGATTTGAATTTGACGGCCCTTGGAATCGTTATGAAAGAGTCGCTTACATTAATGCTTTTCGACATATTAAAGATAAACTAGACGAACAAGGCGTTACAAATGTTGCTTATGTTTGGCAATCAAAAGGCTTTGAAAGCACTTTAAAAAATCTGGAAGAATGGTATCCGGGAGACGATTACGTAGATTGGTGTGGATTATCTTTCTTCAATAATTATAAACAGGAAAAAATGATTGCTTTCGCAAAAGCAAAAAACAAACCTGTTTTTATCTGTGAAGCTGCTCCAACAGTAACAGATTGGGAAAATGATCTAAAAGGCAACACAGGACTTACAAAAAAAATGATTTTATCTAATCCTGAACAAGCTAAAATGGCTTGGGATGAGTGGTTTGTTCCTTTCTTCAAAACCATAAACGATAATCCTAAAACGGTAAAGGCAATTAGTTATATCAATGCTAACTGGAAAGATAAACCCCGATGGAAAGTGAATCCAACTTTTAAAGGAATTGATTCCAGATTGCAATTGAGCGATTTCATCACTAAAAAATGGAATGAAGAAGTCGGGAAAGATAAATATTTGAAAGCTTCGCCAGACCTTTTTGATAAGTTATATAATTGAATATTTTGAAAGTGAACGAAAAATGTGCTGATAAATTCAGCACTTTTTTGTTTTATTAAAGTATAGGTAAATTAAGAGAAACTGTCGAAAATCAGAATTCTTTAAACTTGTTTTCAATGTTTGTAAAATCGCGTAATTGCTGAATATTTGGAACACGTAATAAATGACAAAGATTTTACAGATAAGTCTTGTAATAAAGCTTCAATCTTAATATTTTTGTGCTGTGCGAAAAATTTCCCTGTACATATTGATCCTTTTAATCAACTTTAATAATTGCTTTTTCGGGCAATTATCAAAAGTACCTGTTCTTGTACAGCATTTTATGGAACATCAGGAAAGGTCAAACGGACAAGGACTTGCATTTGCCGATTTTATCGCTATGCATTACTTAGGTCAGGATATCAATGATAATGATGATGAGCGCGATATGCAGCTTCCTTTTAAGAAGGTTGATCCACACTCACAACATATTGTATTTATTCCAAGCCGAGTTTATACTTCGACTTTGCACATAATTCCTCTAGACTCTCAATTTGTAAATAATTACAAAGCAAATTTTCATGCAAATCCTTATTTAGGAAGTCTGTTTAGACCTCCAATTGCATAATTCTTTTTATTGGAAGTTAACAATGCCATGCAGTTTTGAACCGCATGAGTGTTGCATTTTAGTATTCCCAAAAAAGAAAATATGCTTAATAAAATCATTCAGTTTTCAGTTAATAATAAACTGGCAATTGGGATTTTCACATTGCTATGGATTATCTATGGTGTGTTTGAAGTAACCCGTTTGCCAATTGATGCCGTACCTGACATCACTAACAATCAGGTACAAATTATAACCACGGCTCCATCATTGGGAGCCGAAGATGTTGAACGCTTGATTACTTTTCCCATTGAACAAGCCGTAAGTAATATTCCGCAATTGAAAGAAAGCCGAAGTATTTCAAGATTCGGTTTGTCTGTTGTTTCAATTGTTTTTGATGACGATACCGATGTGTACTGGGCGCGTCAGCAAGTAACGGAACGTTTGCAGAAAGTCGAAATAGACGAAAATGCCAATATGCCCGAAATGGCGCCCGTAACAACAGGACTCGGTGAAATTTACCAATATGTTTTAAAACCGCAATCCGGATACGAAAGCAAATATTCACTAGCCGATCTGCGAACTATTCAAGATTGGACAGTAAGAAGACAATTGCTTGGAACTCCAGGAATTGCTGATGTTTCTACCTTTGGAGGAAAGTTGAAACAATACGAAGTTGCCGTAAATCCAGCACGATTGAAAGCACAAAATTTAACCATTAGCGATGTTTTTAATGCTTTAAGCCGTAGCAATCAAAATACAGGTGGAGCTTACATCGAAAAAGGTCCTACAGTCTCGTATATTCGAAGTGTAGGTCTTGCTAAGAAGATCGAAGACATTGAGAATATTGTCATTAAAACGACTCAAGCCGGAACTCCGGTTTTGGTGAAAAATGTGGCAGAAGTAAAATTATCTTCAGCAATACGTTATGGTGCTTTAACTACAGATGATATTGGAGAATCGGTTGGGGGAATTGTGATGATGTTGAAAGGTGAAAATGCCAGCAATGTCATTGAAAATGTCAAAACAAAAGTAGCCGAAATCGAAAAAATTCTTCCCGAAGGACTTAAAATAGAACCTTTCTTGGATCGTACTAAAATGGTGGACAACGCCATTGGAACAGTTGAACACAACTTGATGGAAGGTGCATTGATTGTCGTTTTGGTTTTGGTTTTGTTTCTAGGAAATTTAAGAGCTGGACTTATCGTAGCTTCTGTGATTCCGCTAGCAATGCTTTTTGCTATTATAATGATGAATACTTTTGGCGTAAGCGGCAATTTAATGAGTTTGGGAGCGCTAGATTTCGGACTTATTGTAGATGGCGCCGTTATTATCGTCGAGGCGATTTTGCATCATATGCATACTTCGAAAAAATACAAATCGATAGATAATATTTCTCAGGAAGAAATGGATAAAGAAGTTTCGGGTTCAGCTTCGCGAATGATGAATGCAGCTGTTTTTGGACAGATCATAATTCTGATTGTATATCTGCCAATTTTATCACTCCAAGGAATTGAAGGAAAAATGTTCAAACCAATGGCTCAGACTGTGGCGTTTGCCATTTTAGGTGCTTTTATATTGTCATTGACGTATGTGCCAATGGTGAGTTCGCTTTTCATCAGCAAAAAAATAAGTCATAAGCTTAACTTCTCAGACCGTGTAATGTTAAGATTAGAAAATTGGTATGAAAAAGCGCTAACAAAAGCATTAGCCATTAAAAAAAGCATTGTTGTTACAGCAGTTGTATTGTTTGGTTTCGCCGTATTTTTATTCGGATTGATGGGAGGTGAATTCATTCCACAATTAGAGGAAGGAGATTTTGCAGTAGAAACCCGAATGCTTTTAGGAACAAACCTTTCGACTACAACTGAAACGATTGTAAAAATTTCGGCCGAATTGAAGAAACAATATCCTGAGGTCAAAAAAGTAGTTTCTCGAATCGGAAGCGCTGAAATTCCAACCGATCCAATGCCAATTGAAGGAGGCGATATGATTATTGTTTTAAAAGACAAATCAGAATGGACAAGTGCTTCTTCTTTCTCTGAATTGGCCGAAAAAATGGCAAAAACGGTTCAAGAAGTTGCACCAGGTGTTACAACAGGTTTTCAGTTTCCAGTTCAGATGCGCTTCAACGAATTGATGACAGGAGCAAAACAAGATGTTGTTTGTAAAATATTTGGAGAAGATCTCAATAAACTCGATGAATATTCAGAAAAACTAGGGGCAATAAGCAAAACTGTAAAAGGTACTGCTGATTTATACGTGGAGAAAGTTACAGGTATGCCACAAATTGTAATTGACTACAATTGGGCAGAAATGGCAAAATACGGTTTATATGTTCAAGACATTAACAGAACTGTAAATGCTGCTTTTGCTGGAGCCGTTGCCGGAAATATATACGAAGGAGAAAAACGTTTTGATTTGGTTGTACGTGTTGAAAACAGCGGCAGACAAGGAATTGAAAATGTTAGAAACCTTTTAGTTGCAACACCTTCTGGAACACAGATTCCGCTATATCAAGTAGCTTCTGTTCAGGAAATTGAAGGACCAAATCAGATTCAACGTGAAGATGCCAAACGAAGAATTATTGTTGGATTTAACGTTCGCGGACGTGATGTGCAAAGCATCGTAAACGAATTACAGCAGAAGGTCAATGCTCAGATCAAAATGGATCCCGGATATTATATTACATATGGTGGTTCTTTTGAAAATTTACAACAAGCTAAAAGCCGACTTGGAGTTGCCGTTCCAGCAGCACTTTTTATGATTTTCGCACTCTTGTATTTTGCTTTTAAATCGTTTAAAGAAGGAATTATCATTTTTACCGCGATTCCGTTATCGGCTATTGGTGGCGTTTTTGCTTTATGGATGCGCGATATGCCGTTTAGTATTTCGGCGGGAGTTGGATTTATTGCTCTTTTTGGAGTAGCCGTTTTAAACGGAATTGTGTTGATATCGGAGTTTAACCGAATCCAAAAACAGGGCGAAATTACAAATCCTTTTGATATTATTATAACAGGAACCAAAAACCGACTTCGTCCGGTATTGATGACCGCCGCAGTAGCTTCTTTAGGATTTTTGCCAATGGCGCTTAGTAACGGAGCAGGAGCAGAAGTACAACGACCTTTAGCTACTGTAGTAATCGGCGGACTGGTGACTGCTACATTATTGACTCTTTTTGTACTTCCGGCCATTTATTTGATGACATATAGTATGAAATCTTTTAGAAAGAAAAAGAAAATGAAAAACATCTCAGCAATTATAGTCGTGTTATTTCTATTAAATGGTTTTAATGGTATTTATGCACAACAAACGGAAAAAATTTCATTGCAACATTCGATTGAAATTGCGCTTAAAAATAATAGCAGAATCAAAGCCGCAAAGTTCAATGAGGAATCTAAAACGTTTTTGAATAAAGCAGCGTATGATCTTCCAAAAACACAAATCGATGCCGATTATGGTCAATTCAATAGTCGATTAAACGATACGCGCTTTGGAATCAGCCAGACCATTAATTTTCCAACAGTATATTCCCGACAGAAAAAAGCATTTACTGCGGGAGCTGAAGCAGCAAAAGCACAAAACCAGCTGACACAGCAGGAAGTAAAATCATCAGTCCGAAAATTATACTACGAATTGGTATGGCTTAATAGCAAACGCGATCTTTTGCATTATGCAGATAGCATTTATCGATTAATGGAAGAAAAATCACAATTGCGATTTAAAACAGGAGAAACAAATGTTTTAGAAAAAAGTGCCTCACAATCGGCTAGACAGTTTTATACCAATCAGCTGAATATGCTGGAACTTGATGTTGATATTGCGCTTCGTTCATTTAACGCTTTGTTGCAGGATGACAAACAATATTCACCAGAAAAAACAAACGTAAAAATGGATTCGGGCTCACGTTCGGAAGTTAAAAATATAGACGAATTGCCTATGACAAAAGTTTGGAAACAGGAAACCGAAGCCGCAAAATGGCGATGGAAAACTGAAAAAGCTCGTTTGATGCCCGATTTAAATTTTGGCTATAATAATCTAAGCATTACGGGTTTTCAAACCAATGCTGCAGGACAGGAAGTGTATTATAATTCAGGAGATCGATTCAGTTATATCACGGCAGGTCTGAGTGTTCCTTTGTTTTTTGGAAGTCAATCTGCTAAAAGCAAAGCTGCAAAAGCTGAATTTCAAAATCTTGAAGCACAATCAGAAGCCGTAAAAATTGAAGTTGCAGCACAAATACAAAATGCTTCTAAAGAAGTTCAGAAATACAAGCAAAGTCTTCAATATTATGAAAGCGAAGGTTTGGCAAATGCACAAATTATTATTGATGCAGCTAACAGTCAATTGCGTAATGGTGATATTGATTATCTACAATGGGTTTTAGTCGTAAATCAAGCGATTACAATTAAAAATGAACATTTGGATACGGTGAATAATTATAACAAGGCTTTGATCACCTTGCAAACAGTAACAAATTTATAATGCAATGAAAAAGAAAATCATTTTTGCGTTTACAATCGCCGTGTTGATGCTGACATCATGCGGTAAAAAAGAAGAAAATAAAGAGGTTGAAGCAGGAAAAACAAATTCTAATTTAATAACCTTATCGGTAGAGCAGGCTAAAAATGCCGGAATTGTAACAGGAAATCCTAAAGAAAAAGAGCTTAGTGCGATTGTACAGCTTCAGGGTGAAGTTACGGTACCGCCAAACAGTTTGGTAAATGTAACTTTCCCGTTAGGAGGCTATATTAAAAAGACGAATATTGTAACGGGAATGCATGTTAGAAAAGGACAAATTTTGGCCGTAATTGAAGACATGCAATACATTCAGTTGCAACAGGATTATCTGACTGCAAAAGAGCAATTCAAAGCAGCTAATTTAGAATTCAGTCGTCAAAAAGAATTAAATGCAAAAAAAGCAAGCAGTGACAAGGTTTTTGAGCAAGTCACAGCTGAACGCGAAACGCAACGAATTGCAATGGCATCATTAGCACAGAAACTTGAATTATTAGGACTTAACGTAAGCCGATTGAATGCTTCAAACATTACAAAAGCAATTAATGTGGTTTCTCCCGTAAATGGTTTGGTTTCAAAAGTAAACATCAATAATGGCAAATATGTTTCGCCAACCGAAATGCTTTTTGAATTGACTAACATTCAAGATGTAATGCTGACTTTTAATGTTTTTGAAAAGGATGTTCAATCGCTTAAAGAGGGGCAAAAACTAGAAGTGTATAGCAATTCTAATCCTGAAAAGAAATTTAGTGCAAAGATTCAGTTTATCAATCACAGTCTAAATCAGGATCGCGCAGCTGAGGTTATAGCAAGATTAGATCATTATGATTCACTTTTCTTGCCAGGACTTTTTGTAAATGCAGATATTCATATCACGAATAAAAAGCAATTGACGTTGCCCGAAAATGCGATTGTAGACTGGAAAGGCAAAAGCTATGTTTTTGAAGACAAAGGAAACAACAGTTATAAAATAGTGCCTGTTAAAGCAGGAATTACTCAAAATGGTTTTAAGCAATTTACTTCGGAGGTTATTACGGCTTCGTCAAAATTGGTGGTAGAAAACGCTTATGCACTTTTGATGAAAGCGATGAATGAAAGTGCACAATAGGTTTAAATTCCAAAAATAAAATCTCAAATTCCAAAACGATTGGAATAAAAAAACAGTTTAGTTTGAAGAAAGGCGGTGGTATTTATATCACTGCCTTTTTTATTTTCACTAAAAAATAAAAAAGAAATAATTCTGCTAGATTTTAGGACTTATTTTTTCTCCCAGAAAGATTTCTTTTTTTCTGCTATATTTCTTATTTTTAGTAGATTAAACTGCTAAAATAGATTTCCATGATTTTAGGTGCTAAACGTTTTCTGTGTAATTTATCACTATTGTTATTATTTTTAGTTATCCCAAATACGGTATCTTCTCAATTATTGGGTACATCCAAACCAGCTACGGAAGTACCTGAAAAATCACCAGAAGATTCTCTTGGAAGGCGAACACCTCAAGGTACAGTAAACGGATTCATAAAAGCAATTGGTGACCAAAATTATTTGCGTGCGAGTCAGTATTTTGTGTTGAGTAAACGTGCGTATCGCAAAACTGCAGAAAGAATAAAAATTGCAAAAACTTTTCAATTGCTTTTAGATCAAGGCGGTAACTTATCTCCTTCATCAATTATCAGTAATAAAGAAACCGGACGTACAGATGATGATCTAGCAATTGGAGTAGATCTTGTGGGAAACATATCTACCAATAAAACAGTAATACAGCTTTATGTAGAAAATCAGTCAGATGATAGTGAGCCTGCTTTATGGCTTTTTTCTGCTGAAACTATAGATTCGATTGTTTCAGCTGATGTTGCAAATGAAAAGACTTTTTTAGATCGGATATTGCCTGATTTTTTATTAGAAAAGAAATTAGGAAATGTTCCTTTGGGGCATTGGGCAGTTGTCGTAATTATGATGGTAGTGTCATACTTGCTTTCTAAAATGTTGCTTTTTGCTTTGGCCTTTATGATTCAAAAAATCTGGAAAAGAGCAGAAAGCGATAAAGGCAGGGCCATAATTGAAGCTTTTGAATTGCCTATTCAAATGTTTCTTGCTGTAATTTTATTTGTTGTATTTACGCAACGAATGGGGATTTCTATTGTAGTTCGTCAGCGTTATAGTATCATTATCATCACTATTGGAATAATTGCTTTTTTAATATTACTTTGGAGAATAACTGATTTTGTAAGTACGTTCACTCGTAGGAGAATGAGTTTAAGCGGACGAGTCTCAGCAGTTTCTACTATTTTATTCTTAAATCGAACTACCAAAGCGGCTATTGTTGTCATCGGAATTATTGCTATACTAGGTATTATTGGTGTAGATGTTACAGCCGGACTCGCTGCATTGGGAATTGGGGGGATTGCTTTGGCGCTTGGAGCACAAAAAACGATAGAAAATTTTGTTGGAAGCGTAAGCCTTATTGCTGATCAGCCAATTCGTGTTGGCGATTATTGTAGAGTCGATGATATAAAAGGAACGGTAGAATCCATCGGGATGCGCTCAACAACGTTGCGAACTTCAGCGCGAACAATTGTGACTATTCCTAATGGACAATTATCGGCGAGTAAAATTGAAAATTATGCGCATCGTGACCGTTTTATATTTAATCCGATATTAGGTTTTAGAATGGAAACAACGCCCGATCAAATGCGTTATTTATTGGTAGAAATTAGGTCTTTGCTTTATGCGCATCCATCAATATTAGATTCGCCGCCAATTGTTCGTTTCACAGGAATTACAGCCGATGCCTTGAAAGTTGAGATTATAGCATATATCGAAGCAATAAGTCTGGAAAAATCACAAGAAGTACAAGAAGATGTTTTATTGCGAATGATGGATATCATAGAAAAAAGTGGTACTTCATTGGCCTATCCATCGCAAACTATCTATATGGCGCGTGATACTTCTTCTTCAAATGAAAAATCTGCTGCAGTTTCAGAAATCGTTAAAAAATGGAAAGAGAATAACGAATTGCAATTGCCAAATTTTGATCCAAAACGTATTGAAGAATTAAAAAACAGCATCAAATATCCAGACGATGGAAGTTTTATAATGAAAGAAGAAGAAGAGTAAAAAATATTACTCTTCAATAGTAGTTCTGTCGTTATTTGTTGTGGGTTGAGAAATCACAAGAAATTCAAGTGGTTCCAACGTTTCATTTGCGATATAATGTTTTGTTTTTGGCTGAACCAATATTCCTTTTTGCTCGGCAACAATTGTTTTGTTTTCTTCCAAATAAAAAGTTGCTGTGCCTTTCAAAATGAAGAAAAATTGCTGCGCTTCCTTATGAAAATGTAATTTTTCTCTCGTTGAAGGCGGCATGCTTTCTTGTTTTATCGAAAGTCCAGCCGTGTCTGCTAAAATCCAGCTATCGCAATTTTCACCCCATAAATAATGTGTTGCGGTTTGTTTGTCAATTATTTCATTGCTCATTTTGTAGTTAATGTTTTGGTTTAAAGGTATTTTACTGAAAAACAAGTATTTAGTTTTGATTTTTTATAACTTTGTTAGCAACTTTCTTTGTTTAGGAATTGTTTCACTGATGTAATAAATTAAATAGTTTTTATGATGAAACATTATTATCTGCTATTTGCTGTTTTATTTCTATTTGCTTGCAGTAAAAATAAAAATACTGAAACAAAATCTCCACAAATTACCTCAAAAATTGGTTGTTTAACTCCAAAGACAACAGATAAAGATTGGTATTCACTAAATAAAAAAGCACCAAAATTTGAAGGTCTTAAAGGAATAGATTTTAAAATTTCTACTAAAAATCAAGAAGTACAGCAGTATTTCAATCAAGGAATGATGTTGGCTTATGGTTTTAATCATGCCGAAGCTGCAAGATCATTTTATGAAGCTTCGCGTTTGGATCCTAATTGCGCAATGGCATATTGGGGTTTTGCTTATGTTTTAGGCCCAAATTATAATGCCGGAATGGAGGAAGATAATTTTCAGCGTGCTTATGATGCCATTCAAAAAGCTAAAAAACTTTCAGTAAAATGTTCTCCAAAAGAAATCGCGCTAATAGATGCAATGACAGTAAGATATGTAGAAAATCCGCCAGCGGACAGAAAGCCATTGGATATTGCCTACGCCGAAGCGATGAAAAAAGTATATGCCAAATTTTCAACAGACCCTGATATTGGAGCACTTTATGCCGAATCTTTAATGAATTTGCATCCTTGGGATTTGTATGATAAAAATACCGGAGCAATAAAAAAATGGACTCCCGAAATAGTAGAAATTTTACAGGAATTGATGGTGAGAAATCCAAAACATCCTGGGGCGCATCATTTTTATGTTCATGCTCTAGAGGCTTCTTCGACACCTGAAAAAGCCTTAAAAAGTGCGAAGTTATTAGAAACTTTGGTTCCCGGCTCTGGCCATTTGGTTCATATGCCGTCGCATATTTATATTCGTACGGGAGATTATCATGAGGGATCACTTTCAAATATTCAAGCGATAAAAATTGATAGCCTTTATACGACTGTATGCCATGCACAAGGGGCATATCCGCTTGCTTATTATCCGCATAATTATCATTTTTTGACGGCTACTGCAGCTTTAGAAGGAAACTCTAAATTGGCTTGGAATACTGCTAAAACACTTCAAGAGCATATTTCTGTCGAGATTATGCGTCAGCCAGGATGGGGAACTTTGCAGCATTATTATACAATTCCATACTATATTGCAGTTAAATTTGCAATGTGGGATGCCATTATCGCACTTCCTAAACCTGAAAATGATCTTGTTTATCCACAAGCGATTTGGCATTATGCGAGAGGCATGGCTTATCTTGGAAAAAATAATTTGATAAATGCCGAAAAGGAATTTTCAGCTCTTGATAAACTGTCGAAAAATACAACTTTAAAGGACCTTACAATTTGGAATATCAATACTACAGCAGATCTTGCCGTTATTGCTTCGAAAGTTCTTGAAGCCGGAATTGCTTCAAAGAAAAAGGATTTAAACAAATCGATATTGTTGTTAAATGAAGCAATAGCAATTGAAGACAATCTCAATTATAATGAACCTCCTGATTGGTTTTTCTCGGTGAGACTTTATTTAGGAGCAGTACTGCTTAAAGCAGAAAAATACAATGAGGCAGAAAAAATCTATCGTAAAGATTTAGAAATCTGGCGCAAAAACGGCTGGGCATTAATTGGATTATACAATTCGTTGTTAAAACAGAAAAAAGAAAGCGAAGCTTTAAAAGTCAAAACTGCTTTTGATGATTCATGGCAATATGCAGATTTTAAGATTACATCTTCTGCGTCAATAATGGAGTAAAAAAAGGCTTTTGTCAAAAAAAATCTTGACAAAAGCCTAGTGTTTTTTCTAGTTGAATATTTAGAGTGCTTCGTACCAATTAAGAATATAATCGGCTACCGATTCCCAGCCAGGTTCTCCACAAATAAAATGACTTTTGCCATCAAATATTTTTAGATCAACACGACCTGCTTGTTCATTATATTTATTGGCAATCGTTTCTGTGAGACTAGGAGGGAAGATGTGGTCACTGCCTCCTCCAATAAATAAAATCGGTTCATGAGACTTCTTGAAATTGATATTTGAAAAAGAGTTCAAAACCAGTTCGCGGCTCACTTTATAACTTTCTGGAACGGCAAATTTTTCAAAAGCTTTTCTTTTTTCCGCTTCTGGAATAGTATTAAAAAAAGCATAATCATACCATTTTCTGCTTCCCATAAAATATTTGTTTGATGAAAAGAACCCAAATGCAGGGATTACTGTTTTTAAGGTTTGAAATGGTGGAAAAACATTTTTGGGTGGCGCGCCATCAATACTTACTCCTGCAGCGGCTTTTCCTAATTCTACTAATTTCAAAGCAGCCATTCCGGCCATTGAGTGGCCAATTACTAAAGGTTTTTCGGGGAGGGAATCGATTAATTTGCTGATATTATTAACTACATCTATAAAACCAGTTTGAATTAAATTTGGATGAACTTTTGCTCTCAATTCCGCAGGATCACCGTCGTGTCCTGGATTTGCAGGCGTATAAACGGTATATCCTTTTTGCTCATAGTACGTTTTCCAATCTGTCCAAGTTTTATCGTTGACAAAATTTCCGTGAATAAGTACAATCGTTTTTGATTTTGACATGATTATTTTTATTTGATTAATGTTAGAATTTCTGCTATTCTAAAGAAAGAAACCAATTTACATGCCATGCAATAAAGCGCCAACAAACAATTGGTTTGCATGCTTTTTTTAGGTTTTAAAAGCACTATATTTCGCTAAACAGATTTAGATTAGTGAGATTTCGCTATCCAATTATCTTCTTTTTTCATTCATTGGAAATTCTTTAGAAAACTCGATTTTAAATATTGTTCCGTTTTTATTTTCCATAGAGAAATTAGCATCTAAATCGTCGCTTAAGCCTTTTATCAAACTCAGTCCGAATGAATTGATTTTTTTGGCACTGATATTTGCGTCAAAGCCAATTCCGTTGTCAGCGATCGTCAGTAGGTATTTGTTTTCTGAAGTAGCCGCTAAAGTGATGTAAATCATGCCGCTTTTATCATCGGGAAAAGCATATTTAATTGAATTGGTAATCGATTCATTCAAAATTAATCCGAGTGGAACTGCCTGCGCGACATCTAATTCCAATGGATCGATTTTCAATTCAAAGCGAATTCGTTGTCCAAGTGAAAAAGATTCACGTAAATATTCGACCAATTCTTTAATGTAATTAGGCATATTGATGGTCGAAATATTTTCAGAATTATACAATTTCTGATGGATCAATGACATCGAATGAATACGATGCTGGCTGTTTTTAATAGCCGACAATGCCATATCATTTTCTAAATATGCCGATTGAGAATTGAGCAGACTAATTACGGTCTGAAGATTATTTTTCACACGATGGTGAATTTCTTTCAAAAGCCACTCTTTCTCATCCAGCAAATGTCTAAGATTGATATTTTTCTGATTGATTTCTTTTTCCTTTAATTCTAATTCGGCATTGTTTTTTTGCTTCAAACGATATCTGTTGAATAATAATGCAATTATTAGCACCAATAAAACTAAGCTCCAAATCGAAAGCGTATTTAATAATTTGGATTTCTTTAATGCTGTTTCCTGCAAATCGGTTTCCTTATCTAATTGCTTGATTTTTTGTTCCTTATTTCCAGTTTCATATGCAATTTTAAGTTCTTCGATTTCTTTATTTTTCTTGCTTCTAAACATAGAATCACTCACAATTTTATAGTTTTGAAAGTGTTTTAGAGCTCCTTTATAGTTTCCATTAAGAGAATCTAAGCGAAATAATAATATTTGAAAACCTTCTGAATTGTAATCTTTTCTATAAGTTTTTCGAAGCTCCATAACTTTATCGGCATAAAATTGCGCTTCTTTTAAGTTATTTCTGTTCGCATAAAATAGACCCATAAAGATATATTGGTGAATAATCTCTCTAGCGGTTTCAGGACTTTTCACTTGCTTAGCATAAAAATCCATTTCCTTGTAGTATTTTTCTGCTTTTGTATAATCTTTTAAATCTTCATAGCAATTTGCTTTAATATAAGCAATACACATTTTGTCAAAGGTATTTTTAGGAGGATACTTTGCGGTCATCGTATTGATATGATCCAGCGCTTCTCTATTTTTTCCCTTTTCTGATAACGCTGCAATAGCACCAAAAAAACTTTTGTACCAGGCACCGCTGTTTAAGGTGTTTTGACCAATTTCAATGCTTTTATCATACATTTCAAAGGCTTCTTCAGTGTGGCCAAGTATATTATAAACGTCGCCAAGACGCATGTAGTAAATATCACCAAGAGTGAAATCCTTTTCGGCTTCCATTCTTTTCACACTTTTTAAAGCATAATACAACGCAACTTTAAGATCGCGCTGATTCATAGCAAGAAAGGCAAGAGTGGTCTCCGTAAATTGCTGATGTGTAAAATTAATTTTTCGTAGATCTATAAGATTTTGATAAAGTCTTTTCTTCGCCTCATTTATTTTTCCGCCCCAAAAATAAATAGTAGTAATTTTTGCGTAGTTCTCGATTCTTTTTTCTTCCATTTTTAGTGAAGCATAAATTGAAATTGCTTCTTGCAGTATTTTTTCTTTCTGAGGATCTAAAATGAATAAAAGTGTCCCATAGGCATCTAGAGCTCGAGCAAGGCCTAATTGATCCTTTTGTTTTCTGCAATCGTCAATAACTTTCAAAAAGTACTTATTTCCTTCGACTTGATTATTTGCCTGATAATAGAATTTTCCAAGTAATAATAAACTCTCATGTTGCCATTTTTTGATTTTTAGATTATTTGATTCGGCAACAGCTTGATCTATAAATGTTTTGGCATTTTGAAGATCGTCTGGTTTTGAGCCAGGCTTAAAAAGATAATAATTAGAAAGTTGATAGAGAAGTTTGATATGATCTTCATTTTTTGTTTTTGCCAAAAGTCTTTTTGCCGAATCAATATTTCCTTTATTAATTAGCTCGTTTCCAATTAGATTTTCTCCATTATTAAAGCCTTCGTCATAAGCAAGTGAAAGTGGAAGTTTATAAGCTTTACAGGCTAATACAACAGAACTGTCAGCATCAATTGTGCCCTGATTAGCATTGTATAAATACATGGAACAAAATTGGATCAGCAGTCTTTTTTTATTTAAATCATAATTTGAAACAGATGGGGATTGAGCTGAAGAGATGAAAACATTCACTAAAATCAAAAAGAAAGTAAAACGAAGTTTCATAAAGGATTTATTTTTAGGTTTTTGGTTAAACAAATATAGAAATAAACGCAACTGATTGCTTGAAAAAATATCAAGAAAATTCACATTAAAAGTCTTTTTTATGATTTTTATTTGGCAAAAAAGTTAATTTACTTCGATTAATTAAGTAATTTTATCTCAATGTTTTAGATTTGCAATAACACTAAAAATACCACAAAAATGGAAATAGCTTCTGGTCACGTTCAAAATTCGCCCGAATCTAATTTTAAAAGGAAGATTTTAATTGTAGAAGATCAATTTATTGAAGCACATGATTTACAGTTGATTCTCGAAAAGGCAAACTATGAAGTGACTGGAATTGCACGTTCGGTTGATCAAGCCTTGGAGCAAATTGAAATTGAAAAACCTGATTTGGTTTTTTTGGATATTATGCTGAAAGGAAACAGAAGTGGCATTGAATTGGCTTATTTTCTTAAAGAAAAATACATCGGATTTATATTTATTTCGGCCAATTCTAGCAAAAGTATTCTGGATCAGGCCAAAATGACACAACCATACGGATTTATTGTGAAACCATTTCGCGATCAAGATGTTCTCACCACTTTAGAAATTGCATTTTATCGCCAACAATATAGTTTGGAAACCCAGTTGATGCAGCAGTTTCAACTCCAGAAAGAAATTACAGAAGTTATAAATTCAAATTTAAAAAGGGAAGAAGCGTTATTGGCTTTTGGTAAAATAATTCAAACGTATATTCCTTTTGATTATTTAGAAACTGGATTTGTAACGGCTACAAACTATGACAATCTAGGAATTATTCGGAAAAATATTGATTTGTATCAAATTATTGATTCAAAGAAGCTTTCGCAAATTGCTGCAGTTTCTGAAAAAGAATTGAATGAAACCTACAATAAATCGAAAAAGGATAAAAACCCGATTATTTATAGTGAAGAATCGTTAATCAATAATCTTCAGGAAGCACCTATAAAAGCAATTATTGCTCATAGTTTCAGAATTAAATCTTATTTGGTTTTTCCTATTTCAGTGGCATCAATTCAGTGTTATCATTTTACTTTTTACAGCCGAAATTTAAAAATTTATTCTCAGGAAAATTTAAAACTTCTGAGTTCTCTTGAACATACTTTCTCTCAGTTTATCAATAAAATTTACTCGAAACAAGATTTCAGTTCAACAGCTCAAAAAACTGAAATTAAACAGACCAAAAACACAAAAACAACAGAAGGTTTTGAAGGAATTATTGGCAACAGCTCGCAAATGATTTCTGTTTTCAATTATATCCGAAAAGTCGCTCCGTCTGATACTTCAGTTTTAGTTTTAGGCGAAAGCGGTACAGGAAAAGAAAAAATTGCGCAAAGCATTCATGCTTTATCTCCAAGAAAAGACAAACCATTAGTTATAATTAATTGTGGTGCGATTCCTGAAAATCTTGCCGAATCATTGCTTTTTGGGCATGAAAAAGGAGCTTTTACAGGCGCGCTAGATCGCAGAATTGGGAAATTTGAACTTGCTGATGGCGGTACTGTTTTTCTGGATGAAATAGGCGAGATGTCACTAGAACTTCAAGTGAAATTATTGCGTGTTTTACAGGAGAGAGAAATTGAACGCGTTGGAGGATCTTCATCTTTAAAAATCGATGTTCGAATTATTGCGGCAACAAATAAAAATCTTGAAGAAGAAGTTGCGGCTGGAAGATTTAGAATGGATTTGTACTATCGTTTGCACGTTTTCCCAATTCTAGTTCCTTCACTGAAAAAACGAAAAGAAGATATTCCAGATTTGGCAAATCATTTCATAAAAGTATATAGTGAAAAACTTGGCCGTAAAGCGCCAAATATGTCTGATTTTGCGTTGCAGCAAATCATGAATTACAATTGGCCGGGAAACATTAGAGAACTAGAACACGTAATGCAGCGTGCCATTTTGTTGACAGATGGAAATACGATCAAAGAAATTGAACTTTCGATTTCTGCAAAAATGCATCCGGAACAAACTTCTGAGCCATTTTCCATTAAAACTATTTTAGAAAATGAGCGCGATTATATTCTTTATATTCTTAAAAAATGCAACGGAAAAATTTCTGGAGCTGGTGGCGCTGCAGAGATTTTGGATATTCATCCTTCGACGTTGAATTCAAAAATAAAGAAATTGGAAATTAAGAGAGAAATCAGTTAAGCAATTTTTTCAAGCCAATTCGCAATAAATGCAGCAACAGTTTTCCAATTTTCCTGTTTTAAAACAAGATGATTGCTTTCTGGAAATTCTTTGTAACAACTTATCGAATGGACATTGTTGTATTTTTTAAAATTTGAATGCTGAATTGACGCTCCGATAAAATGATCTTTGGAGCCAGACACAAATAGCAAAGGGCAATGTTTTTTTGTGAAATCTATTTTTGAAGCTTTAGATAAAATATCTCTTAAAACTAATTTAGACTCTGGAATTGCTAATTTTTCATAGGTGTCTTTTTGTTCTTCAAATGCCATTTCATTGGTAAAATAATATTGCCATTTTTTGAAAGGCATCAAATAGATTTTTTCTGCAGTATCAAAAAAAGAAACAGTGTTCCAAATTGTTTTATAAAAGGAAAAACGGAAATACACTATTTCTGCTGGAGGAATGGCATGCATGCAAACTCCAACTGAAACCAGCTCTTTCTGAACCAATAATTGCGTTAAAAGCCCGCCATAAGAATGACCAATCAAAATAGGTTTTTCAGGCAGTTTTTCAATAATTTCAGTGTAATAATCTACTAAGTCATTGAGTCGAAGATCGGCAATTTTAGAATTGGAATTCGTTTGTCTTAAAGTTTCTGATGTTTCATTTTTGTAGGGCCAAGGCGGTGCAACCGTTTTGTATCCTTTGCTTTCAAAAAAAACGATCCATTCTTCCCAACAAGAATGGCTAACAAACGCCCCCGTAATAAACATAATCGTTTTTCTGCTAGATAAATACATAGGCTCACATCATTAAGATTGTTTCAAGAAAGCAGTACAAATTTGGTTTGCAAAAACAAAAGGAATGCCTTTTTTGTAAAGTATTGATTATAAAAGCATTTCTGTAAAAAGGAATTTTAGAATTATTATATATCGTTAAAAAGAAGTTTTAATTATTGAAATATCATAATTTGAAATAAGATAAAGGTTTCTTAATGCCTTGTTTTAAAGTGTTTTGTATTTTGGTTTAATCTTTGCCCGCCTCAGTTCGAAGAAAAAAGATAGGAATCTTTAAATTATAGTTATGAAAAAAATTTATGATGCAGAAACACGTTTTGCCGATCTCGGCGATCGTAAAATTGCTTACCGCTCTTACGGAAAAGGGAAAGCAATATTTTTTGTAAACCGTTTTAGAGGAACTCTCGATACTTGGGATCCGTTATTTGTGGCATTGATGGCAAAAAAGTTCAATGTTATTGTATTTGATTATTCGGGAATTGGTTCTTCTACGGGCAGTTTAGCACCCGACTTGACAATTGTTGCCAAGGATATTAAAGACCTTGCCGATTTTTTGAAATTGGATTCAATTGCGGTTTTAGGATGGTCTTACGGCGGATTGGTGGCTCAAGCGGCGACTTTATTATATCCTAATCTTGTGACACATGCGGTTTTAGTGGGTACAAATCCACCGGGAACAAATTTGGTTCCAATAGAGCAGGCGTTTTATGATGCGGCCTTAAAACCTTTGAATGATTTTGACGATGAAATTGTTTTGTTTTTTGAGCCAAAATCAGAGCCAAGCCGATTGGCAGCTAAAGCTTCACATGACAGGATTCATAAAAGAATTGAGGTTGAGAAAATCCCATCGACAATGGATGTTTTTCAATTGTATTTCGGCGGAGGAGATGGATTTAGAGAAGATGTTTTAAATTTCAGGGAACAAATCAAAAAAACGAAAACTCCTATTTTGATTATTTGCGGTGATCACGATATTAGTTTTGCAGTAGAAAATTGGTATTCATTTTTCAATCAAATGACCAATGCCCAACTGGTTGTTCATTCTGGAACAGGACACGCGCCACAACATCAATATCCAGAATTGACTTCAAAACAAATCATTAACTTTATAAAATACACATAATAGATTTAGAATTTCATTCACGCATAGGATTGAAATTCTACAAAAAATAGTATGTGTTAAAAGGAATAGTTTCAGCGACTATTCCTTTTTTTTTATAATTATTTTTTACGAACGGATTTTTTCAATAAAAAGGATAAATGATATTTCGCTAAAAAGTTTTTTTTAGCGAAATATAACTGAGAAAAATGCTCTAAATTAAATATCTATTGAAGTATTTATTTTTGGCAAGTAAAGTTGAAGATTTGCATTTTTGAATGTATCCAATGCTTTTTGATGATCCATAACAATGAACCCAAAAGTGTCATAATGAACACCTAAAACTTTACTCACGCCCACAAGTTTTGAAGCTTCAATAGCTTCTTCAACTCCCATTGTGAGTCCGTCGCCAATAGGGAAAACGGCAAAATCGAGTTTAGTGAATTTTGGAATAATCTGCATATCCAAAGTAAGTGCAGTATCGCCACTGTAATAGAAATTTCCGTCAGAAGTGGTAAGCACAAAACCACAGGCAATGCCACCGTAAGAGCCGTCCATAAAACTGCTCGGATGTTGTGCAATCACACATTTTACAGTTCCGAAATCAAAATCAAATTTTCCTCCTGGATTGATAGGATGCGCGTTTTCGATTCCGTTTTTTAAAAGCCAGTTATAGATTTCAAAATTGCCGAGTACTTTTGCTCCAGTGTTTTTTGCAATTCTTTCTACGTCTAGGATATGATCGTAATGGGCGTGTGAAATAAAAATATAATCTGCTTTTATGGCATCTACATCAACATCTTTTGCTAATTCATTTGGAGTAATAAAGGGATCAAAAAGAATATGTTTTCCATTGGCATAAACCGAAAAACACGAATGTCCGTAATAGGTAATTTTCATGATTAAAGATTTAATTAGTTTATAATCAATCTTGTTTTCAAGAAATATGCCAGCAGATTTTAATAAAAAAAGCTGTCTAAATTTTGGACAGCTTTTTAGAATGTTTTTGTATTTGACAGAAGATCAAATGGGTTTTTTATTTTTCTGAAACTTCTTTTAATTTATCCATTGCCTTTGGATACATGCTATTGAAATAATCCAAATAGTCATCAATAACATCCATTTCTACTGTGACTGTTGTAATGCCGTTATTTTCCTGAAAAGTATAATTTTCATGTCCGCCAGCCCATTTTTCTACTTGTTCGCCTGTGGTTACTTCAGTATCTCCATCTATAAAACCGTAATGACGAATGGAAACAAAATCAGCAGGTTTATGTTCTGCAATTTCCGATACCATTCCACCTCTTTTGCCGTTTTCATCTGTTCCAACAAATAGGATTTTGCTTCCTTTAACCCAACTTCCTTCATAAGTAGAAGTAGGGTTGAAGGTTGCCGTCCAATATTCATAAGTGGCCTTGTCTTTTAAGCCCAGCATCGTTTCATATACTTTTTGAGCTGATGCATTTATCTCTTTTTTAAATTGTAATTTTTGCATGGCTTATTTGTTTTAAAAGTTTATATCAGTTTGATTTGTAATAATTTATATTTAAAATGTCTTATTAGAAATATAAATTTACAATATAAATTCACAATTTCGACAATGCGTATAACGGTTAGTATTTCTGTTTAGATTACTGTAAATGGTTAATAGTACGTTTTTTATTAATTTCATCATTAAGTGCACGAATTTCAGAAGTACTCTTTTCACCTAATATGTACGCTAGCTCCCAATAATCAATTTTTCCAATTAAATAATAATCAATGAGTGTTTCTCTTACTTTTTGAAAGTCATCTGAATTAATTAATTCAAAAGCATATCTTTTTGATGTACTGGACTCAAAAAAGAGTATTAGAAAATTATTAGTTCCATTGGAAAGAGCGGGACCTAAATTGCCACTTGAAATATGAGCCAATCTGCCAACATAATCATCATTAGAGATTTTAATTTTTCGTATTTTTTCAAGTGGATAAATTTCGTTGCCAACAGTTATTGCTTCCTTTTCAAATGATAAGTAGCCTTCGAGTTTTCCCCGAAGCGGTTCTATTTTATTTGAGTTATAAAATTTTAAAATTATGCCGAACATAAAAGTACTAACGGCAAACCAACCAAAAATTTCATCAATAAGGTTATGCTCTAGGTTAAGAACTTTTTGTTTGAAAAGCATTACTCCACAAATAAAAAATAATGTCGAATATGTAATAGTTTGTGGACTCCAATAAAATTTATTAGACTTTATAAAAATTGAAAATTTTGGCATGCTTTCTTATTTATTACGAAAATCAATATTTATTCGGTCATTAGTTTTTCCCCAATAACTAAACACTACTTTTCCTTTAATTTCATCTTCTTTTATAACGCCGATATATCTTGAATCCATTGCATTGTCACGATTGTCTCCCATTAAATAATAACCGTCTCTAGGAATGATTATATCGTGTTCTGCGTTTTCGTCATCTTCAAAAGGTTTTTTAAGCGTATAAATCTTGTGTTTATGGCCATTTGGAAGTTCTTCTTCATATTCTTTAACATCAAATTCTTCGCTTTTTGTTTCTTTAATGAATGAAGTTTTGCATTTTTTTCCATTAATGATCAAAAAATTGTTCTGAATTTCAATTTTGTCATTTGGCAATCCAACGATTCTGTAAATCCACGGATACAGACTGTCTTTTTTTTGAAAAATCACAATGTCTCCATAATTTGGTTTTACGTTATCGAAGGCATTTAAATCAGCAACAACATTATCGCCAACTTTTAAAGCAGGTTCATTTGCAGTCGTTGGAATTTTAAAACTTTTAATTCCTATGATTGAATTAGCATCGTAATACCATAGTATCGTGTAAACTCCAATTATGATTCCAAGAAAATAATACCATTTATTATAAGGTTTTGGCGCAAAGTCTTTTAATTTTTTGGCATTTGTAGTCGCATCATAAATCAGATAAATTCGATATGAAAAACTAATTATTAAGATTAAAACAAATCCAACAAAAAACACTCCTAATTTTGTCAAACCATAAAGAACTGGTAAAAAAAGTTCTATAAATAGAAATAGCATTCCTTTTTTAATTTGTCCATTATAGATTTGACCAAATCCTGGTCCAATTAAGGCTAATAAAAATGCTAATTTGGGATTTCTTGGTTTGTTTTTTTCTTTACTTATTTCAGAATTCATAAGGTTTGGTTTGTGCTTTATAAGAGATATTTAGGATTACAAAAAGTCACAGATATTTGCGCAGTAACTAGCGGGAAGCATTATGTGAAGCGAAGTTGGTTTTTATTCATCTTTCGCTCTGGTTGAATGCAGCATTTGCAATTTTCAACCGTTTTTGGTTAAAATTGCGGTTGCACTTTCCAGCCAATATACTTTTTTACTTGTTTGATCTTCAAACGAAAATACTGCGTGGTTTTTGTAGGCAACCCAAGCCATTCCATTTAAAATTTTTACTTCAATAATTTCAATTGAATTCACTCGTTTCGGAATCGGTTTATCAAGTAGGGCCTTGTCTAAATAATTTGCAATAGTTTCATTGTTCCAGACTTCTCCATTTTCTAAAAGAAGAAAATCTTTTGTATAGTATTTATCAATGTTTTTAGAATCTAATTTAGACCAAATTTCATCAAAAGATTCGATAATTAATTGCTCTATTTTTGATTTGTCGGTTTTGGTTGCGTTTTGTCCAAATGATAATGTTGTAAAACATATCATAAAAATTAGGGTATGGAGTTTTTTCATTTTTTGTTTTTTGATTAATAATGAAATGTCATTTTGCGTAGTGCCTCGTGATTATGTGGAGCGAATCTCTATACTTTGGATTACATGCTATTGTTTTTTAGATTCATTTTTTGTAAAATATTGTTAGCACGTTCATTATTCAGCCAATCAACTATTCTAATTGTTTTACCATTTTTTTGAATAACAATAGAGTAGTAAGAGTTTGAAAATAGATAGTTTATTCGTGTGAAATATTTTGTTTTTTCAATTCCTAAATCTAAAATGGAAATTTTTTCAATTTCAGATTTAAGATATTCGTGTGGTTTACTGAAAAGTTTGTGTTTATTTGTAACTTTTATTTTTTCTGGAGAAATTTCTAAAATTACTTTGCCAAATGTGTTCCATAACCAAATGTAAAGGAAGAGAATAAAAAATCCTAGAAAAGGAATCAATGAAAAAATATAACTCAATGCGGAAAGTAAGTAAGTTTTTTCAATCGAAGCAAAAGGTAAAATAATTAGCATTATAAAAATCAAAATTAATAACGCAAAAGAAGATATTATAGTAATAATCCAATTTGACTTGTTTTTAATTGTTATGATTTCGTTCATGTGATTTTTATCTGTTTTTTTGTAGCTAATGTTGTGGTGTTATTCTGGTTTGTTTTATTACTATATTACATTTTTGTTTTTAGAGTTTTTAGCGAGCCAATACCGATAGCGCAGATTTTGCAATCCGTGCCCGCAACAGTGAGACATAATACAAATTATCAAATATAAACTTAACATTAAATATGTATTTTTTGTATTTACAGAAAATAGACAATCTTTACAGGCACGGATTGCAAATCCGCGCTATCTGGATTTTATTTTCTCTTTTCTAATTTGAGTATAACATTTCGATCTTTTGATTGATAATAATATAGTCTGATATAAGCATTTTCATCTATTGCACCACCTTTCGATTTGGAGTTATTGTATCCAAAATCAGATAAGTCGAAATCAGAAAATTTAAATTTCACATTTTTTACTTTGAATCGTTCAGTGTCGTGCCCTGATGATGGCATTCCATGAAAGTCAGTTACATAACCTTCGACTGATTTTAAGCCATTGTTCAAAATGCTATAAGTTCGATATATCTTTTTAGTTTGGAGAATGACTAAAAATATAAAAAAGATGAAAGACATATATTTAACTATTTGTGTTTTTGCATCTTCGAAAGTTTCATTTTGTCCTAATAAATTCTGAAATATATTCCCTTCGTTATGTTCATTAGTTCTAAGTCTTTTATTTGCTATCCAAAATATAATTAAGGGTATAGCCAAAAACCATGATTTTTTTATGACTTCCAAAATTCCAAAATCGTAAATAATATCAAATTGTTGCATAGAACTTGATTTTGTAATTTCAGCTAATTGTTTTTTTTTTTTTACACTTATCACACCTAATTTGAGCAAATGAATTAACCCAATTCAGCATTTTTAATTACCCAAATATAAAATATTTCCTCATAAATAATAATTTCTCGGAACAAAAAAAGCCATCCTAAATCAGGACGGCTTTTTCAAAAAAATAGTTGTGATATTCGGGATAAACCCAGTTTAGTAAGCGAATTAATTTATTTTAACCAAATGTGCTTCAATGGCCTCTCTTTGTGGCTCGTATTGTGCTGGAAGTTTTAGGTTTTTGCCTAATTCTTCTAAGCTTTCATCTACTGTAAATCCAGGATTATCGGTAGCGATTTCGAATAAAACACCGCCCGGTTCTCTGAAATATAGAGAGTGGAAATATTGTCTGTCAATTTGTGGTGTAATCTGTAATCCGTATGCTTCGATTTTTTCTCTGAATTTCATCAAAATTTCATCATTTGGCACACGGAAAGCTACGTGGTGAACGGTTCCGTTGGCATTCAGACCGCGTTTTTCATCAGCTAATTCTACTAAGTCCACAATTGCAGCATTTTCAACAGCATCAGTTGCATAACGGTAACGGTTTACATCTTGGTCAATCAATTTATAGCCAAATATTTCTGTTAAAACTGCTGCAGTTGGTTTGATGTCGTTTAAAGTCAGCGTAATGTTGTGGAAACCTTTTGTTGCTACATCCGCTTTTACTTCGTCAGTTTCCCAAGCTTTTCTGTTGTCTTCCGTTTTAGATTCGATCAATTCTAATTTCAATCCGTCTGGATCTAAGAAAGTCAAATATTTCTCTCCGAATTTCTCAGCCGGTTTGTTGTAAATTACATTGTATTTCTCAAAACGTTTTTGCCAGAAATCCAAGCTTCCTTTTGGCACAGAATATCCAATTTCAGTTGCCATTCCAGAACCTTTTCGTCCTTGTTGAATTCCTTCGCCCCAAGGGAAAAAAGTCAAGATTGTTCCTGCGCTTCCTACTTCGTCACCAAAGTAAAAATGGTATGTTCCTGGATCGTCAAAATTCACTGTTTTTTTGATGAATCTCAATCCTAAAATGTTTGAATAAAAGTTGAAGTTGCGTTTAGCGTCACCTGCAATTGCAGTAATATGGTGTAAGCCTAAAATTTTATTTTCCATGGTATTTTTATATTAAATTGTTGTTTGATTTTCTTATACAAATTTACGTCCGTTATGCTTCTTCATCGATTAACCTAGATTAAGAAATGAAATACTGCATGTTTTTGAAATTTTCAAATGATAACCAAATAACATTCCATTTGAATTAATGTCTTATTATTCAAGGATTTTTAAAGAAAGTTCGCTTTTAAGATTACACGATATATCGTGATTTTGCGGAATGTGAAATGTATATTTAGAAAATCGATAGTTATTTAATTAGGACTATTTCTTAAATTTACTTTTTTACCGCCAAGAAATACCACAGAAATACCATTATGGAAAAGCCGATAGATCAAACTGCAATCCTAATAAATCGAATGCAGGAAAGAGAAAAAGAACAAAGACTCATTTTATCTATCTGCGGACCACTTTCTCAAGCAACAAATAAAGTTGAATTTAATGCTATCGTTGAAAATGTTTTAAAAGACAATTTTCAATTTGATGATTTTATTTTGATTTCTTCAAATGAAGAAGAAACCGAGTATCAAATCTTTTATCAATTTTTGAATAAAACCGAGGAAACAAAAAAATATGTTTTGAATGACGGATTTTTTGATCGTTGCTTGAATTCTGCCGAAACGGTTGTTTTCAATTTGAATGAAAGCCAAAATCATCCAGATTATATTCAGGCGGTTTATAGAAAAGGGTTTAAAAATGGGGTAGGGATTGGTCTTCCAAATAATAAAGGAAACCAAAGTGTACTTTTTCTTTTCTTTAAAAGGGCCAATACTTTCACTAAAGAATCTAATCGAATTTTAAGGGGAATTGCGACGCAACTTTCGATTACGATTCGAAATATTAGTTTGACAGAAGAATGCGAAAGAATTAAGCTAGAATTGACAACTTTAAAAAGAAATACTTCTCAAAATTTGGAAGAAATTAGTGGGGCACAAAATCTAGGGTTTAATGGAATTATTGGAAACAGTGATGCCATACAAAATGTGAACAGATTGATTTCGCAAGTTGCATCTTCTCCTTCAACAGTTCTCATTTTTGGTGAAACAGGAACCGGGAAAGAATTAGTTGCAAGAGCAATTCATGATTTATCGCAAGTCGCCAACAACAAAATGATTAAAGTAAATTGTGCGTCGATTTCTGAAAATTTAATAGAAAGCGAGTTATTCGGACATGAAAAAGGGGCTTTTACCGGCGCTACACAACAAAGAAAAGGCAAATTTGAAGAAGCAGAAAACAGTACCATTTTTTTAGATGAAATAGGAGAGTTGCCTTTAGAATTACAAGGAAAGCTTTTGCGTGTTTTGCAAGAAAAAGAAATTGAGCGTGTTGGCGGAAACAAAAGTATAAAAGTGAATGCAAGAGTAATTGCAGCAACCAATAGATCACTAGAAAAAGAAGTTTCAGAACAAAGATTTAGAAGTGATTTGTATTATCGTTTAAATGTTTATCCAATTCTATTGCCGGCACTCCGTGAGCGTAAAGAAGATATTGAAGTTTTAGCTAATTTTTTCTTGGCAAAATACGCAAAACGAGCAGGTAAAAACATAAAGGGTTTTACCAAAAAAGTGCTTAATAATATGAAAGCAAATGCTTGGCAAGGAAATGTGCGCGAATTGGAAAATATGATTGAAAGAAATGTTTTGTTTGCTAAGGACGATGTTATTAAAGAAATGGTTTTTCCTGAAATTTTTAAATCAGATCTAAGTTTTTCTGAAACGACATTCCATACTAAAACATTGCAGGAAGTAGAGAAGGAGCACATTTTAAAAGTGATTAAAAAATGTAACGGAAGAATTTCGGGCCCGCATGGCGCTGCGGTATTGTTAGGACTTCCTGCAACAACTCTTGCTTCCAGAATGCAAAAAATAGGAATTAAAAGAGAACATTTCGTTGACTGATAGAGTCTTATAATTTTATAAAAATAGACTTTCTCAGTTTAGCCTCAATATTTTTGGTTTTGTGACCTTTTCCAGTAGTATCTTCAACCAAAAGAATTGAACCTGTATTGAAGGTTCTTTTTTCACCCAATGAGGTTTCGATTTCTACACCGCCTTCCAATAAAATAATATATTGACGGTCTGGCGCATTATGAAAATCGTAATCATAAGAAGGATTGACTTCTCGGAAAACGATAGATTTAACAGCTTCATCATCTGATAAAAAACCGATGTCGCCATTGTTCTTCAACGGAACTTCAAAGTCTTCAAAATGACTTTCACCGTTGGAATCACTATAAACGCGTGTAATCGTAATCATTATTTTTTATTGAAAATCAATGCGTTTGCACAATCTACTTCATCTTGGCTAATAGTATGTCCCATATTTGGATAGATTTTTTTAGTGACATCTGCGCCCATTTTTTCCATCAAAGCTTCAGTCTCATTTACTCTTTCTACAGGAACATGAAAATCAGGATCGCTTGTTCCTATAAAAACTGGCGTATTTTCAAAGTTTCCAGAATAATGATTTTCATAAACTTGATCGCCAATTAATCCGCCTGTAAAAGCTACAATTCCACCATATTTGGCAGCATTTCTAGAGGTGAATTCTAAAGCAAGACAAGCTCCTTGCGAGAAACCTAAAAAGTAAATGTTTTCTTTTTCAATTCCGTTTTGCTGAATGGCTACGACAACTTGATGAATAGCTTCTATTGATTTTGAAAATGAAGGCTCATTTTGATCAAGCGGAGCCAAAAATGAATACGGATACCAGGTTCTATTTTCTGCTTGAGGCGCTACCAAAGCAAAATCATCCACTTTGAGATGTTTTGCAATTGATAATATATCGTGAGCTCCAGCGCCACGTCCGTGTAGCATAATTAAAGCTTTTTTAGCTTCATTTAACGGAATTCCGTCTGTCAATATATTAGTGTTCATACTATTGTGTTTTTTAGATTATTTTTTCCAGATATCTTCATATTCATCTGGATGTCTTTTGAACTGCGCGTGAACATAAGGACAAAGAGGCAAAACTTTCAAATTATTGGCACGAACGTATGCCACCATTTCTTCTAAAAGCTTTTTGGCATAACCTTTTCCTTCAGCTTCAGGTTCGACTCCAGTGTGATAAACCGTTAATACATCAGGCTTGAGGCTTACAGTCATTTCTCCAAGTTTTTTGTCATCAACATAAAGATTGAATGCGCCGTGTTTTTTTTCGTCTAATTCTAATTTTATTGTTTCCATATTTATTTTTTTATGTCTTGGTTTAGAACTACAAAGTTCGTTAAACTAACAGTTAAGTCTACTTAATGTAGATTAATTATAATCTTGTTTAATGCCTAATTTTTTCATTTTTGAAAACAAAGTCTGTGGTTGCATTTTTAGCAATTCTGCAGCTCCTCCTGAGCCCGAAACTTTTCCGTTGCATAATTGCAGAGCATTCAAAATATGTTCTTTTTCCATTTCTTCCATTGATTTTATTTTTCCTGCAGTTTGTTCCACAGTAACGGAAGTTTTTACTGGAAGATCAAATTTTTCGATTTCATTAGTTTGAGCCAATAGCACATTTCTTTCGATCAAATGTTCTAATTCACGAATGTTTCCCGGCCAATCATAATTGTTTAATTCTTCTAAAGCATTTGGATTTATGCTCTTTACATTTTTTCTTGCTAGTCCCGCATATTTTTTTAGAAAATGATTAGCAAGTGCTTCAATATCTTCCTTTCGATCTTTCAGCGTTGGCAATTGTATCGGAAAAACATTCAAACGATAATACAAATCAAGTCTAAAACGGCCTTCGGCGACTTCTTTTTCTAAAGATCGATTGGTCGCTGCTACAATACGAACATTGATTTTAATGGTTTTATTGCTTCCAAGTCTTTGAATTTCTTTTTCTTGTAATACGCGCAATAATTTTACTTGAGAATCTAACGGAAGTTCTCCTATTTCATCTAGAAAAATAGTGCTGTTTGCAGCTTGTTCAAACTTCCCAATTCGCAAGCTATTGGCTCCCGTAAAAGCGCCTTTTTCATGTCCAAAAAGCTCTGATTCTATCAAAGATTGGGTTAAAGTGGCGCAATTTACAATTACAATTGAATTTGATTTGTGCGACGACAAATTGTGTATTGAATGTGCCACTCTTTCTTTTCCTGTACCGCTTTCGCCCAAAATCAATACAGAAGTCTCAGCTGGTGCAACAAGTTTTATTTTTTCTATAACATCTTGTAAAAGTGGACTTTTGCCAATGATTTCCGAAATTTCATTATTTACGCCTTCGTTGTCAATTGAAGCTAAAGTTCCAATTTCTTCATTGTATTTATATTTTGCAATGTCCAGCATTACAACTAAATCTTTTTCGCGAAATGGTTTCACTAGAAAACCATACGGATTTGTTGCTTTCACTGCTTCTAGCGTAGTCTGATTGGTATTTGCAGAAATGTAAACGAAAGGCAAATTTATTTTGCGAAGTTCCCACGCTAAATCTATTCCGGTCAGAGCGCCTTTGAGCATAATATCAAGCAATACCCAATCTGGTCGTTTTTCTTCTATAAACTTTTTGGCCTGAACAACAGAAGAAGCAATCCCTACAACTTGATAGCCCGCTTTTTGCAGCATGATTTTTAAATCATTTGCAACGATGAATTCATCTTCAACAATTAAAATTTTCTCTTTCATTGTAGTATTGCTGTAATTTCAGAATCTTCAACAACAGTTTCAAATTCATTATTTCTTGTAAATGTAACCTTGATTTTTAATCCGTTATCATTTTTCATTTCAAAAATTCCGTCTATTTGAGAGCTTAAGCCGGTCATCAAACTCATACCAAGTGAATCTCTTTCAGCATAGTTGAAATTTTCAGGCAGACCAATACCATTATCTGCGATAATTAGTTGATAAACATTTTGTTCAATATTTTTTAACGAAATAAAAATTTCGCCTTTTTTGTCTAAAGGAAAGGCATATTTAATTGCATTACTGATGGCTTCATTTGTAATTAATCCAAGAGGAACAGCTTGTGCGACATCAAGACAGGTATTTTTTATTTCTAGAACAAAATTGATTTTTCCGTCTGTATCATAACATTCTTTCATGTAATTGATTAATTCATAAATATACCAAGACATATCGATATTTGAAAGATTATCAGATTGATATAATTTTTGATGAATCAGTGACATTGCATGCATTCTGTGCTGGCTGTTTTGAATGGCGAGTAATGCATCTTCATTATCCAGATAAGCAGATTGTGTGTTCAATAAACTAATGACAATCTGAAGGTTGTTTTTAACACGATGATGAATTTCTTTCAGAAGCCATTCTTTTTCTAGCAGCATTTTTTTATTGAGCTCATTTTGCTCGTTGATTTGCTGACGCTGTATTTCTAGTTCTTCGTTCTTTTTCTTTTTAATTCTGAAACTATTGTATAAAAGTCCAAGAATAAGAATTAAGACCAAAACACTTCCAATAAATACATATTTCACAACGTTGTCTTTCTGAATTTGAATTTGCTGTACTTTAGCTTGTTGTGTTAATAAATCTATATTTCTGTCTTTTTTATCAGTGTCAAATTCAATTTGAAGATTGTTAATTTGTTTGTTCGTCTCGCCTTTATAAATAGTATCTAAAATGTTTTTATATAGCTGATAATGTTTTATGGCATCGAGATATTTACCTCTTGAAGAATCTGCTTTAAACCAGATAAGATAATTGTCAGACAACATTATAGGATTGTTTGACGCTGTCGCAAGCGAATCTAAGCGGTAAAGTATCGGATATAAATCGGTATAGTTTTTTAACTGATAATGATATCGGGCGAAACTTCTCAGAATTGGCATTCCGTTTTCGGCACTTTTCTCGGCATATTTACCACAATAGGCTACCAATTTTTTATAGTATACTGTTGCTTTTTCATTATTGTTTAGTACTCTGTAAATACCCAGAAAAAGGTAATTTTCTTTTATCAGCCTCTCCTCATCATAAGAAGGATAATTTGCCTGCATTTCTTTTAAAAGTTGGAGCGCATCATTTCCTTTTTTTTGCAAAATAAATGTCGAACAAAGATTATCGCCAATTGTCCTGACATAATCTGTATCTTTATGCTTTTTGGCTATTTCCAGACCCTTATAAAAATATTCCGCTGCATTGTTTTTCTTTTGAAGATTGAGATATGCCATTCCAACATGATTGTAAATTGCGCTTAGCTGTAGTGAACTATCACGTACCGCTAAGGCTGTTTTTTCTGCTAAAAGGGCATACTTCAAAGCTCCTGCAAAATTTCCTGTGTGGGTATATCCGTCAGAAAGTAGATTATAGACACCTTGTAAATGAGGAAATTTTATCGATTGATACAAAAGAAGCGATTCTTTTAAAAGTGTCAAACCTTTTTCCTCATTTTCATTCATAAGGTATAATTCACCGGTTTCTTTTAAAACACCCGCCTGCTTAGCTTTTGCGCCTAATTTTATCAATAGCGGAATCGCCATTTCTTTGTATTTAATTCTCTCATCTAGAGATTCACCATACATAGAAAGTTCTAAGTAAGCATCTGCCTGAAGTTCTGTTAAATTATTTTGTTTGGAATATTGCAGCGCTTCTTTTGCTTTTTTTAAGCCTTTTTCAGAATCTCCTTTTTCTCTGTTAATCTGAGCATTAAGGAGAATCGATTTTCCAATTCCAGATTTATAGTTTAATTGAGTGCCTAATTGCCTTGCCTGCAAGTTTGCACTATCAGCTTGATCGAGATCTGACTTATATTCGTGATCTTTGTTTAGGTAATATGCACTTAAAAGCAATAATAAATCAACTTTCAGGTGATCATCATTTGTTTCAGCAATTCTCGTTTTTAGTTCTTTAGGATTCTTTTTTAATTGCGTCTGTGCTTTTGAATGTACTGAAAAAAACAAAAAAAATACACATAAAAACTTTATGTGGTTTTTGGCAATAATACAACGGATAAAATTCATTTTTTAAAGGTACTATTATTATCAGCAATCTGCAATTTGCAATCCAAAAAATCTATGTTTATCGTACTTCGCGATGATACCAGTAACAAATAATCATTGCAGTTCCAGGAAGAATTAAGGTCCCCAATCCAAAAAACTTACCTGCAACTGCTCCCATAAAACATCCTATCAAAAAACCGATTATAGTGACTAATTGCTTTTTAAAACTTAATAAAACCTCAACATCTTTGAGTCCACTTTTTAGCAAGTTCCCTAAATCTAGAGAAGCCTGCGTTACATTACCGGTCATCATGGTTGTCGGGCCGTGTGTTTCTTTTGCATAAAGCTTTCCAAAAGCATTTTGAAGTCCCATTGCAAATACTGTCGCCATAGCTACAGCATAAATTGCCCATTCTGAAGTATTGTTAAAGTAGTCAAAAAGATAGGCGGCAATGCCACTTAAAACCAATATTACGCCTTCCCAAAACAAAATGGTATATCGATTGGTTGCTTTTAAGGCGATTCTTCCGCCCGCAATTACGGCAATTATGAACACAGGAAATGTCAATAATTTTACCCAAGCATGAATGTCGTATCCTTTGATGATTTGGTAAGCAAAAACAATAAAGTTTCCTGTAACGTGCGCAGAAAAAATCGAATCGGCGGCGACAAAGGTCACGGTATCGCAATACCCTGCAATCATGGTGAGAAGCAGGGTTACGTACCAAATGTTTTTTTGTTGTAGTTCCATAGTTTTTAGTTCAAATGTGCACGAAGCATCCAAGCCATTTTTTCGTGATTTTCTACGAGACCTGTGATAAAATCACTTGTACCTGCATCTTGAAGTTCATTGGCAATACTGTTGATGTTTTCGCGCAAATAGATTATGATGCTTTCATGATCCAAAAGCAATTCTTTAATAAAACCATTGGCATCATTTTTCTCTTGTAATTCTTCTGTAAGATGTGTCAATGCTAAGAAATCTTTTAGCGTTGCAGGTGTATAATGTCCTAAAGATCGAATTCTTTCAGCAACTGTATCGACAATTTCGTCAATGGCATCATATTGCTGTTCAAAGAAAAGATGTTTGTTATAAAAATCTGGACCTTCAACATTCCAGTGTGCTCTTTTTGTTTTGGTATAAAGAACAAATTCGTCTGCAAGAATTTTAATTAATACCTCAACAACTGCTGAGATGCTTTCTTGTTTGATTCCGATGTTTGTTTTCATTTTAAATTTGGTTTAGTAAATAATATTTTATGAATAATTCCAAAATATGTTAAACACATAGAGACATAGTTTTCTTTGGTTTTGAAAAGAATGAAAAAAGAAACTAGTTTCTAAAACATAGCTATGTTCATTTATACAAGTGAAACGCCTTTGTGCGCATCAAAAAGCTATGTTTCTATGTGTTAGAATATTTATGTGTTAAAATTAATTGTTTATGAATGTCAATAAATAATAATCAAGTGAATAAGTTCCTGCGCCAAGTGCAAGAAGTAATAATAGTGATAAAGTGTACATGTAAGGAACGTCGCGCACTTCGAGGGAATCATTTTTATGAACCACAAAATAGCCAATTGCTGTTACTCCAATTGTAGGTAAAACAGCCAATCTTGTCCCGAGTCCGAGCATAATGAAAAACGGAATTATGGTATCTGAAAACGTCGCCACTAATCCATTTAGTTTTTCAGGCAAATGCAACGGATTTGGAACATGTTCTTTTTGTCCGTTTTCAACTCTGAATTTCTTCATTCCGTGTACTCTGAAAAGCTCAACAGCAAGGAGAATTCTAAAAATCAAGAGCGCTCCATTATTGAAGGACGATCCCAAATCGGAATACAGGATTTGTTTGATAATTTCAATCATTTCATTTAGATTTAAAAAGCAAAACAGGAGCAACCTAATGCACCCCAAAATGCATGATAATTATTAACAGGAACATTGCTCATTCGGGCCGCGTCGTGATTATGTGCGTGAACACCACAACTTCCACTGCAACTGTGAATTTGTGCCGTCAATTTTGGTTTTGAAGATGCTTTTGCATTTTTTTCAATTGCGTTTTGCAGGCTGCTTCTCACTGGATAGCCATTGTAAATATTTGTTGGCGACCAATCTGGCAAAATCGGAATATGAGGAGGCGAGAAGGACGAAAAATCGCCATTAGCATAGACGATTTTTCCATCTACAATGGTCAAATCAGATTCGATTTTTTTGATTTCTTCATCTTCAACGGTAAAATAGTCACGATCTAAAACGGTTAAATCAGCAAACATTCCCACTTTGATATCTCCTTTTTTGGTTTGTTCTTGCGAAAACCAAGCACTTCCTCTCGTATATAATTCTAAAGCAGTTTGTCTGCTTAATCTTGTTTCATTGTACAATTGTAAGCCACCAACAGTTTTTCCAGCCGTCATCCAATACATTGAAACCCAAGGATTATAACTGCTCACACGTGTAGCATCTGAGCCTGCGCCTACAGGAACTTCCATTTCAAGCATTTTTTTGATTGGAGGCGTATTTTCAGCAGCTTTTGCTCCATAACGATCTGTAAAATATTCGCCTTGGTACGCCATTCTGCTTTGTACAGCAATACCGCCTCCTAAAGCTTTTACACGTTCGATGTTTCTTTCATCGATGGTTTCGGCATGATCAAAAATCCAAGGAAGTCCGTTGAAAGGAATTTCTCTGTTGATCTTTTCAAAAACATTTAAAAACCTTGTAATGCTCTCGTTGTATGTAGCATGAAGTCGAAATGGCCAACGATTTTCTACCAAAAGGCGAACAACTTTTTCCAGTTCAGCTTCCATATTTTCAGGAAGATCGGGTCTTGGTTGAAGAAAATCCTCAAAATCGGCAGCAGAGAAAACCAACATTTCTCCAGCTCCATTGTGGCGATACATATCATTTCCTTGATATAATTTTACCGTGTCAATCCAATCTGAGAAATCTTCAAATTCATGCTTGGGTTTTTGAGTAAAAAGATTGTAAGCAATTCTTATGGTCAATTGTTTCTTTTCATTCAATTCGTTAACGACTTTGTAATCGTCAGGAAAATTCTGAAATCCGCCACCGGCATCTATAACACTTGTAATTCCAAAACGATTCAATTCTTTCATATAATGACGAGTCGAATTGATTTGGTGTTCGTAGGAAAGCGTTGGGCCTTTTGCCAAAGTCGAATACAAAATCATTGCATTTGGCGTCGCAATTATAAGTCCAGTTGGCTCGCCGTTTGAATCACGCTCAATATGTCCACCCGGAGGTGCTGGCGTATTTTTGTTGTAGCCAACTGCTTTTAGAGCTGCTCGATTCATAAAGGCTCGATCATACAAATGCAGAATAAAAACTGGTGTATCAGGCGCAATTGCATTAATTTCTTCCAAAGTAGGCATTCTACGCTCAGCAAATTGAAATTCAGACCAACCGCCAACGACGCGAACCCATTGCGGATTTGGAGTACGATCGACTTGTTCTTTCAACATTCGAAGCGCATCTGCTAAGGAAGGAACACCATCCCAGCGCAATTCTAAATTATAATTCAAGCCACCACGAATAAGGTGAATATGCGAATCGTTGATTCCGGGAACGACTCTCTTATTCTGAAGATCAATTATTTTAGTTTCTTCAGAAGAAAAACTCATAACCTCGCTATCATTTCCAACAGCAATAAATTTTCCGTCTTTGATTGCAACTGCTGTAACATTTGGAGTTCCTGGATTGAAACTATGAATTTTTCCGTTGAATAAAATTAAATCTGCTTTCATAAATTAATTGATTAGAGTTGTGCTTAGGATAGGTTCTAAATATTGTAAATGGATTTACTGATTAGTGTTTCAGCATTTTGTGTGCGTATTGAATTCCTATACCATATGAACCTCCATATTTTTTCATTAAAGAAGTTACAGGACCATAAGTTTCTTGACGAGCCCAGTCTCTTTGAAGCTCTAATAAATATTGGATAGCAGTGATTGGAATTGCACCAGCTTGTATCATTCTTTCCACAGCACGTTCGTGAGCTTCTTTGCTTACATCACCACAGGCATCTGTAATTACATATACTTGGTAACCTTCCTCGATTGCTGATAAAACTGGGCCAACGATACAAACACTCGTCCATAATCCTGCAAGAACTAATTTTTGTTTTTTCTTTGCTACAATGGCTTTATAAGCATTTTCATCTTCCCAGGTATTCATTGTTGTACGGTCGATATATCCTGAAGTTGCAATTGGATAAAATTCTTCTACTTCTGGAAAAACGGGTCCTGAAAAACTTTCTTCTGCAACAGTTGTTACAATTGTACTTACATTGAAAATTTTTGATGCTCCTGCAACAATTGCAACATTAGTACGTAATTCGTGCACAGGAAGATTGCTTGTAGCAAATGCCATTTGTCCTTCAAAATCGATTAATACTAAAGCGTGGTTGTCTGGGGTCAATAAGTTAACTGATGGTTTCATATGGTTTATTTTTAAGATTTATAATTAGTTAAGCCAATGAAAGGCGAAACTTTTAATAGGTTATTAAAGAATTCGTCTTTTGAAAAGACATTTTTAGTTATTGATGTACTGAAAGTTTTCTAATCATTTCAGTTGAAACACTGTCGGCATAAGTTCCGAAAGCACTTGTTAGAACACCTTTCAAATTATGGATTTCAGATATAATGCCGTACACAATATCTTCGTCTGCGGGATTACTGTCGCCTTCAAATCGGAATAAATATTCAATTTTGAATTCTTCCGGCGACAAGCTTTGTTTCGTAGTGTTGCAACGAATACAATCTGAATCAATATTGAAATCGGCTGTAAAACCTTGAGTATTCAGCCATTGTAAAGCTTCAGTAACTGTGTCGAAAGAGGGTTGTTGAAAAAAACTCATAGTGTGATAAGATTAAAACTGCCTGTATAAACAGACCTTTTGCAGGCAGTTTTGATTGATTTATTTGATGAAATCCAGAATATCGTTATTGATTGTTTCTGCATTTATAGTTGGCATTCCGTGTGAGAATCCTGGGTATGAAATCAATTTTCCGTTTTTCAATAATTTTGCTGATTTTGGTGCTTGATGAAAAGGAACAATTTGATCATCTTCTCCGTGTAATACAAGAACCGGAATATCTAAACTTTGAAGGTCTTCTCTAAAATCTGTTTCAGAGAAAGCTTTAATTCCTTCATGGTGCGCCCAAACAGATCCCATCATTCCTTGACGCCACCAATTTTGTTTGATTCCTTCTTGAACGGTTTGTCCTTCACGATTCCATCCGTAAAAAGCTATTGGGAAGTCATAAAAAAACTGTGCTCTATTAGCAGCTGTACCGTTTCTGATTTGATCAAAAATTGACAAGGGTACACCTTCAGGATTTGATTCGCTTTGAACCATAATTGGTGGTACTGCACTAATAATTACTGCTTTTGCAATACGTCCTTTTCCGTATTTTGCAGCATAACGAATTACTTCGCCACCTCCAGTTGAATGCCCAACGTGAATTGCATCTTTCAAATCAAGAGCAGCGGTTAATTCAGCAATATCAGATGCGTAAGTATCCATGTTGTTTCCTTCAGAAGTTTGGCTAGAACGGCCATGTCCTCTGCGATCGTGTGCAATAACTCTGTAACCTTTTTTTAGGAAAAACATCATTTGTGCATCCCAATCATCGCTTGATAAAGGCCAACCGTGGTGAAAAACAATTGGTTGTCCCGTTCCCCAATCTTTATAATAAATTTCTGTTCCGTCTTTTACTGTAAATGTGCTCATGATTTTTGATTTTAAGATTAATAATTTTTTGTTATTTTATTTGTATAGATTATTTATTTCAATTTTTTAATATTAATACTGTGTAATCATTAGAATAATACTGTTTCTGATGCAAATATATTATGGTCTTATAGGTGTATCGATTAATCTAGATTAAGAAGTAAAAAATACTGCTCATTTTAGTATTAGATTTCGCTTATAAGACCATATTTGACAGTCTTCATCTGTGTCATTTTATAATTTGTGCCAGAATGCCAAACAATAGCCAATTAGTGTGCCTTAATTCTTAAAACCTTTACTGGTAAGGGTTTTTGTGTTTTCGGCTATTATTTTAGTAGCGATATATCGTTAATTTATGCAACGAAATAATATTATGGCGTTTTTTGAAGCTTAGTTATTTTTATCACGGGCTTTTCTGTTTTTTTGCGTTTCTTTGCCCCATTAAATCTTGCGTTAAGATTTAAGCTCGAGTAAGAATAAGAATCAATGTCAAATAATAAAAAATCCATTTATACAGTTCAGTTTATGCTGCTTTGTATGAGCTCGCTTTTATTTTCCTCCAGTTTCAATATGATCATACCAGAACTTCCGAATTACCTTAGTAGTTTGGGAGGAGCTGAATATAAAGGACTTATTATCTCGCTATTTACTCTTACAGCAGGATTATCGCGACCCTTCAGCGGGAAATTGACAGATAAATGGGGGCGTGTTCCGGTTATGGCGGTTGGTTCTGTGGTTTGTTTGATTTGTGGTTTTTTGTATCCCATATTAAGTTCGGTTTCTGGTTTTCTTTTTTTGCGTTTAGTGCATGGTTTTTCAACTGGATTTAAGCCAACAGCGACATCTGCTTATGTTTCAGATATTATTCCGCAAGAACGTTGGGGAGAGGGGCTGGGCATGCATGGTTTATGCTTTAGTATCGGCGGCGCACTTGGGCCAGCATTGGGCGGCATGGTGGCTAATGCTTACGGAATTGATGCGATGTTTTACAGTTCTTCATTTCTTGCTTTTTTGTCTATTGTGATTGTGATTAACATGAAGGAAACCTTAGAGACTAAAGAAAAACTTCATAAATCGATGTTTTTTCTCAGCCGTACCGATATTATCGATGTTGGTGCACTTCCCGCGGGCATCATTACATTTTTTTCTTATTCAGCTTACGGATTAATTCTGACTTTGATTCCGGATTGGAGTGAACATCTTGGAACAGAAAATAAAGGCGTATTTTTTACTGCTTTTACTGTTGCATCAGTTCTTGTGCGTTTTGGAGCGGGAAAAGTTTCAGACCGATATGGAAGAACAAATGTTTTACTCGTGGGGTTAATTATTACGTCCTTTGCAATTTATACCATCAGCGAGGGCAGAGATGTGACAATGCTGTTGATAGGTGCCGGAATTTATGGAATGGGGACAGGCATTTTATCACCAGCCATAAACGCATGGACAATTGATTTGAGCAAGCCACAACAGAAGGGAAAAGCTATTGCAACGATGTACATTTCAATGGAACTAGGTATAGGCTTAGGTGCACTCGTGGGGGGAAGTTATTACCAAGATCAGATTATGAGAATACCACAGATATTAAAAATTGATATTTTGATGCTAGTGCTGGCGATTCTATATTTAGTGTATTGGAAAAGAAAGAAAAATAGTCGAGCGGCTAAATCGCTTACATAATTTAGATTTTGAAAACCTGCAAAATTCTTTGCAGGTTTTTTGTTTTCTAAATGTTTATTCAAAAAGATGTTATTCTCTAATTGATGTTTTATCCTGAAGTGTCATTTTAGCAATTTCGTCTTTTCTTTTAAAACTTACGCCATTGTGTTTTTTCATATAATCCAGCAATTCTGAAACTGTTTTTACCATTTGTGGCGTTCCGCCAATTCGGTCGTGAAAACTGATAGACATTTGTCTGCGTTTGAACTCGCTTTCTGCGTAGAGTTGGTCAAATTCTGCTTTAACTTGATTGAAGAATTGATCAGTAGAGAAGTTTTTGCCTTCTACTAAAACAATATCATTACAGCGAATTGTGTATGGAACAACAACAAAATCTTTTTTATTGGCTTGAATTATAAAAGGTTCGTCTCGGCTTAAATCGTCTATGTGATACGTAAAACCTAGTTCTTGCAGAATTTTGATTGTATTTTCTCCGCGTCTGAGCCAATTGGCATTGTATCCAACAGCCGTAAAACTTGTTACATTTTTTATGGCATCGACACCGTCTTTGATAAACTTTTTTTCTTCTTCGTAAGACATCGCATATTCTGAACTCCAGTTCATTCCATGCGCCGCCGCTTCATGTCCGCGTTGCACAATTTCTTTGGCAAGCGTAGGATTTTTTAAGACTGCAGAGCCTACCATATGGGAGGTAACTTTTATGCCGTGTTTGTCCCAGTTGTCCAACATTCTCGGAATTCCTTCTTTATACCCATATTGATACCAAGTCTCAGCTGGCAAATCGCGATATCCTTTCTGCATGTTTGGAGGAAACGGACTTTCTGCATTTTCAGGTTGTCCGCCTGCTTCAAACTGCATTGAAACTGAAACGACTAATCTCGATCCATCTAACCATTTTTTTTGTATTTCAGAATCCATTTTTTCTTCTTTTATTGGGTTCGAAAATGCATCAACAGGATTTGCCATTACTGCAGCGCCAGTTAAACCCGCCATTTTTATAAAGCTTCTTCTTGTTGTCATTTTTTTGATATTTAGAAATTATCATTTTCTCTTTGTGCGGTAAGTTTTTAACACATAGAAACATAGATATACTTTTTAGAAAAAGGCGTTTCACTTAATTTAAATAAACATAGCTCTATGTGTTAGAAACTAGTTTCTTTCAATATTCTTTACCAAAATTTAAAAATCTATGTTTCTATGTGTTTGAAAAATCTATCAATGATTTAAACTTAAAATTTAAGTTGCATCGTAACTCCTGTAAAAAACATATTTTTTCCGGTTCCGGCTGCTTTTAAGAAATCTCCGGCTTTAAACCAAGTTGCCTCAACGCGGAAATATAGATATTGATTTGGCGTATAGATAATTTCGCTTTCTAATTGTTTTCCGATTTCTTTAGCATCTGTTGCATCTCCAGGATATATCATAATGGTATTAGGACCATAAATTCCATCTTCGCTGCTGTATCTCCAAAACATATCATAATCGACAACCCAATCGATATTTTTTGCCAATTCTAAACTAATCGACGGATGAAAATCAACAAGGTTCGACGGGCCAATTACAGATGCCAATCCGAAATAAGCACCTCTTGGAAACAACGGATTAAAGGTGTTTAATTTAGTATCGCCATTTGTTTTATCTCCACTGATCAGTTCAACTTTAATTCCGAATTCCGGTTTTAAAACTACAGTGGAAAGTCTGTATCCTGTATTTAAGGAAACTGTCCATGCTTTAATGTCTTTAGAAGCAACATCTCCAAATTGATAAACCGCTTCGGCATCATAACGCCATTCCTTGTATTTCCCCCAAATACGTGTTCCCACAGAATGACGTAATTCTTTTCCGCTTGCGTCATCAAAATTGGCATTTGCTCTTTCATAGCCTAAATAATAAAGGTCAATATTTTTGATGGCCGGAATTTTATTGATTACAAAATAACTTCCCCAGAATTGTCTTTTTTTATTCGAATAATCATCAAAAATACCGTCTTGAGCCACTACATAATGGCTGTAGAATAAATCGGCATGATAATTATTGTAACCAAAAATTGCTTTTGCGGCATCAAAAGATTGGCGGTTATTTGGCCCATCTCGAACGGCAACCAAACGCTGAGATCCATAACTTAACTCCTGTCTTCCGGCTCTAAAAATCAATTGTTTGTTTCTTTCCGAAAACAGATTAATATCGATAAATCCCTGATGCACTTCAAGTGGATTGCTGTCGACTGGACTCGGATCTATTCTTCCATTTGCATTACTGCTTTGAAGCTGAACAAAAGCTCGAAAATATTTGCTAGAATGAAAATCGGCGTGAAGCAAAAATCGGTTTAAAATGTAGCCGTCAGGATCTTGCGGATCGTCTCCCCATTTTTCATTTTTGGCATAGAAATATTGATACCTGACTTCTCCTCCAAAACTCAAATAAGTTTGCCCCGAAGAGGAGAGAGGCATATATTTCATGGTTTTGTACCAATTTTTTTTGACGGTATCTTTTTGTAAAACCTCATAGTTTTCGTCAAATCGCAGCGGTTTAAAATCTGGATAGGACTGAGCATGGAGGTTAATATAAATAAGTAATAATAGAATGATTTTTTTCATGGCTTATTTGCCTAAACTGTTTTTCTTAATATCGTTGTAAGCGTTTGGAATATTGAAATTGTAATGCAACCAATTAAAAAGTACATAACCTTTATCAAATTCTTTCATCGTGACAGATGCTTTTACTTGCTCTAAAGTTTCCCCTTTTTTAACGGCAGCTTCTACATTTGTCTTCAAAGCATTTACATAATCAATGGTATATTTAATGCCTTTTTTATTTGTAATTCGGCCGTGACCTGGAACGACAACATCATTATCACCAATCATATCGTAAATTTTTTGAAGATTGCGAACAGGCTCCAAAAAATAACCGTCAAACAGCCAAGGAATCGTTGGGCTTTCAGCAATAAACGGATTTCCGGCCCACAATACATTTTTGTCTGAATCTTTCAAAAATACAAACAAATCTGCTGGCGATTGCGCTGTTCCCACATTAATAATTTCTACAATTTTATTGCCTCCCAAATCAAGTTTAATACTTTGATTTACTGCAATTGTAAGATCAGCGGCACGGTAAACACTTTGTTCTATCCCGCGGTCTTTTCCAAAAAGCATGATCATAAATTGTTTTATGTTTTCGAAATTCTTAGAAAGATTTTCTTTGCAGAATTCATTTTGTATTAAAATCGTCTCTTTTGGAAGCAGATAATTTCCAAAACAATGATCTCCGTGATCGCTTGTATTTACAGCAAAAATAATTGGTTTTGGAGTTACGGAACGAATCAGTTTGTACAATTGATCGTATAATCTTTTGTTCAGCATAGTTTCAATCAACAAAACGCCTTTATCGCCCACAATGAATCCAGCAGACGTAGCCTGCGGAATTCCTTTTGTAGTTTCTATTTCGGTTGTTGACGGCGAAACCGCATAAACATTATCCGAGATTTTATGTAATTGCAAGTTTACTTTATTGGCATCCCAAATTGGAACTTCTGGTGGCATTGGAAATTGCGCATACGTTTTTTGCGCCGATAAAAAGACGACGACAAAAAGTATTGTAATTAAAATAGATTTATAATTTTTCATGGTTTAATAATTTTGTTAATGTTCAATTTTATTAGAAGCAAAAGCATTTGGCATTTTTGGATTCATGGTTCCTGCTCTCCGCTATATCTTTGCTTTTTTAAAGAAAAAAAGCAAAGGATATCGGTGCGATCAGGGCTAAAGGGAGAAAAATCGCTTTCTTGCAATCATCCCAAAAAAGAAAAATCCGTTAAAATCCGCGTCTTCGCGAAAGCGAATCAGTAAAATCCGCGTGCCATTCTTATTTTTGGTAACCGCCAAAATATTTCACGGGAGACCAATCCGGAATTACTACAGGAATTTCTGGATTCAAAGCTTTATATTCCGCGGAAGCGTAAACAATTTTGCCATTAACAATAGTCAAAACTGATTCGATTTTTCGGATATCATCTGGTTTAAGCGAAAAATAATCATCTGATAAAATCGCCATATCGGCATACATTCCTTTGATCAATTTTCCCTTGTCTTTTTCTTCGCCAGAAAACCAAGCGCTTCCAGATGTATACAATTGCAAGGCTGTGAATTTGTCCAAAACTTGATCTTTAGGCCAAAACTGCATACCGCCAATAGTTTTTCCGGTTAAAAGCCAATGCAATGACATCCAAGGATTGTAAGTTGAAATTCGTGTCGCATCTGTTCCCATTCCGACTGGAATTCCTAATTCTAGCATTTTTTTAATTGGAGGCAACTGTGTTTTTGGAACGCCGTATAATTTGTTATACAATTCGCCTTGATAATACATTCTGAATTGAACTGCGATACCGCCGCCTAATTTTTTAACACGTTCCAATTCAGGATTTGTAATAGTTTCGGCATGATCAAAAAACCAGCGCAAACCGTTAAACGGAATTTCTTTGTTTACTTTTTCGAAAACATTCAGCATTCTGTCAATCGATTCTCCGTAAGTAGCGTGAAGTCTAAAAGGCCATCTATTTTTCACCAAAAGTCGAATAATGGGCTCCAAATCAGTTTCCATTTCATCAGCTAAAACAATTCTTGGTTCCAAGAAATTTTCGAAATCGGCGGCTGAAGCTACAATGTTTTCTCCGGCACCTTCTTCTACATAACCATTTGCGACAATCAGATTGTCATTTTTATTGATTTTAGTTTCGGCAACCCATTTTTCATAATCTTGCAATTCTTTGCCTTTTTGCTGTGCAAATAAGTAATATGAAATTCGGAGACTCAATTTGTTTTGTTTGGCCAAATCTAAAGAAGTAACATAATCAGCAGGGAAGTTTTGGCTTCCGCCCGCAGCATCAATAACACTTGTCAATCCGAAGCGATTTAGTTCATGATTAAATTGTATGGAACTGTTGATTCGTTCATCGGGAGTTAATTTTGTTGTAAGCCCCATTGTCATGTAAATGGCTTTTGGAGTTTCTTTGGCGTACATTAAACCGGTTAGATTGCCTTTAGAATCCTGTTCTAAAAGACTTCCTTCGTATTTTGTATCTTTTGTATATTTTAAAACTTCAATTCCTTTTTTGTTTAGAAAAGCTTTTCCATATAAATACGTTATAAAAACCGGTTTATCAGGAACGGCCGCATTGATTTCGTCAATTGTAGGTTGTCTTTTTTCTTCAAATTGAAATTCATTCCAGCCTCCAATAACTTTTATCCAAACGCCATCGGGAGTTCTTGCGGCTTGTTCTTTCAGCATTTCCATAGCACGTTTTAAGGTTTTTACACCATCCCAACGAAGTTCAGAATTATAGTTCAAACCTTCACGAATTACGTGCATGTGGCTGTCATTTAATCCAGGAACGACTGTTTTCCCTTTGGCATCAATCAATTTTGTTTCCGATGATTTATAAGAAGAAAGAATGTTTTTTTCTGTTCCAATATCCAGAATAATTCCATCTTTCATTGCAATTGCCTGAACAAATTCGCCTTGTTTCTGCATTGTTGCAATTTTTCCATTATAAATAATCAGGTCAGCTTTTTGCTGGGCTTGAGATGACAAGCCCGCAGAAAGCAATAGAATTAATAATAATTTTTTCATGATATTTATTATTTAGCCAAAAAGAAGGCTAGTAAATCTTTTTGTACTTGTGCGGTATTTTCTTGAACTAGCCAATGTCCAGAACCTGCAATTTTAGATTCGGTTACATTTTCAGCAACCAATTTTGAGTGATCTTTAAGGAATGCAGCGGCGAAATATTCTCCACCCATTGCTAGTAATGGCATTTTCAGTTTTTTCTTTGCGAAAATTAAATTGTCTTTTCCGTCTTGATCAAATGCGCCAAACCATTTAAATGCAGCAGTTGTGCCTCCTTCGGTAGCATAAGCTCTAATAAATTCAGCTGATTCTTCCGCAGTAAATGGATCTTTTACATGGCCTACAATTGGCCAGAAATTAGTCAAGAATTCTTTTTCTTTTCCTTTCACGATCTCTCCAGATGCAGGCCATCCGAAGAAACCAAACCACCATGCAGACCCTTTTACATTTGACCAAACTGGCTCAATTCCAGGTAAAAGTGCATCCATCAAGGCAACTTTGTTTACGCTGTCGCCATATTGTGCAGCATAAGCATACGCAACCATAAGTCCGATGTCGTGTCCAGCCAAGTTGATTTTTTTATATCCAAGCTGATTTACCAATTCATGAATGTCAGATGCCATTGTTTTTTTATCGTAACCGCTTTCTGGTTTATCAGATTCGCCAACACCTCTTAAATCGGGAGCTATTACCGTGAAATGTTTAGAAAGTTCTGGCAACAAGCGATTCCACATATACCAGTTTTGCCCAAAGCCGTGAACTAAAACTAAGGGATCGCCTTGTCCGCCAATAACGTAATGAATCTTGATTCCGTTTACAGTGGCTGTAGCATGTTTAAAATTTGCCGGCGGATTTGCTGGTGCAACTTCTGCTGTTTCGGTAGTTTCTGCCGGTTTAGTTTCTGTGGTAGCTGTTTCTTCGGCTTTTTTATTACAAGAAATTATGGTCAATATTAAAATAGCAACAGCTAGAAACTGTTTTGCTTTTGTTTTTAAATTGAAAAAAGTAGTGTTTAATGAATTTGTTTTCATGATTAAAATTTTTAGAAGTGGTTAATGATTAATTGATTATTATGAATTTTGTGGAGGCAGTTTGGCGATCCATTCTTGAATGTAAACCGCTATTTCCTGCCAACCAGGCTGATTTAATACAAAGTGATTTCGATTTGGGAAAACCTTAAAATCGGTGATTGAATTTTTGTCTGAGTATTTTTTGTAGTTCGAAAAATTCAGTGATTCGGGAATAGTGTGGTCGATTGACCCTGCAATTAGCAAAAGCGGTTTATGCGGTGCTTTAAAATCTACTTTTGCAACAGAAGTTATCGTGTCGCGAACAATTAATTTAGATTCTGGAATTGCCGATTCACAATAGGCTTTATCCTGCCATTCTTCAGGCATTCCGTTTGTAAAGGCATATTGCCATTGCAAAAAACTCATTAAGAAAGTTTTCTTGGTAGAAGTGAAAAAACCAAGTGGTCCCCAGCCAGCTTTTAGGAAAGAAAATTTGAAAGTCATTATTCCTTGAGGAGGAACCGAATGTATTGCAATTGCAGATGAAGCTAGATTGCGTTGCAAAAGTATTTGTGCAATAAGTCCACCGATAGAATGCCCAATTATAATAGGTTTCTGTGGCAGATTTTTAGCGATATTCTCAAAATATTCAATTAATTGAGATAATCGCAAACTCGCAATCTGCGGATCAGGATGACGTTCCCGCAAGACATTTGCAGGCGCATCTTTGTACGGCCACGCGGGAGCAAGGGTTTTAAAACCTTTGTTCTCAAAAAATAGTTTCCATTCATCCCAACATTTATTGCTGACAAAAGCTCCAGTAATAAAAAGAATCGTAGTAGGGTTTTCGGTTAGCATAATACATATTTTAATGTTATGCCAAACTTTAAACTAAAATCGAACCTAATTTGTAACTAATTGATTTTTAATAAGTTGTGCGTTTTTGAAATTGTAATGCCAAACTATATATCGTTAAAAAACGAAAAACAACCAACTTAATATCGTCTTTTTTAATTATGAGTGATGAATTATTGAATTTGAAAATTTCATGTAAAAACTATGTAATTAATAATTAACAATTGATAATTAATAATTAAAAATGACTTCTCTTAATTCCTAATTTTTGCATTCTTGACGCTAATGTAGTAGGAGGAAGGCCCAATATTTCTGAAGCGCCACCAGCGCCTCTGATTCTTCCGTTGCATTTTTCCAAAACATTAATTATATGTTCTCTTTCATTTTCTTGAATGGTTTTGAAGTACCATTCGTTTGATTTGTTGTTTACTTTGATTTCATCGAAAGCAGGAAGCGGAATATGTTCAATAGTATCAGTTTTAGTCAAAAGAATACTTCTTTCAATAAGATTCTCAAGTTCACGAATGTTTCCAGGCCAATGATAAGTTAATAAACTTTTTAAGGCATTTTCTGATATTTCACGTACATTTTTTCCCGTTTTAGCGCTATATACTGCAATAAAATGGCGGGCAAGAAGTCCTATGTCTTCTTTTCGTTCTCGTAATGGTGGCATTTGGATTGGAAAAACATTTAAGCGGTAATACAAATCAAGCCTGAAACGTCCATCTGCGACTTCTTTTTCGAGATTGCAATTTGTTGCGGCGATAATTCGAACATTTACTTTTATGGGATGATTTCCACCCACGCGCTCAATTTCTTTTTCCTGAATTGCGCGAAGTAATTTTGCTTGCATTTCCAGAGGCATATCGCCAATTTCATCTAAAAACAAAGTGCCATTATTGGCTTGTTCAAATTTGCCAATTCGTTTTTCTGTTGCGCCTGTAAAAGATCCTTTTTCATGTCCAAATAATTCTGATTCGATAAGGCTGGGCGGTAAAGCGGAACAATTGATTTTTATGAATGGACCATTTTTTTTACTCGATAATTGCTGAATGCTATTGGCAATACTTTCTTTTCCTGTACCGCTTTCGCCAGTGATTAAAACAGTTGTGTCTGCTGGAGCAACTTGTATGATATGATCGAATAATTTTAAAAGCATTGGGCTTTTGCCAACGATGGATTCGAATCCGGATATTTTTGTGTTTTTTCCGGTACTATGATTTACAGCTGAAGTATTTTTTTGATCTAATTTTTTATCGGCATGTATTAAATTTTCAATCGCATAAATTAAAGGTTCTTGAAGCCTGTCGCACAATTTTAAATGATTTTTATTGTAATTGGTAGATTGTCTGCTAAAAAATGACAGATACAATCCGCCATTTTCGTGAAGTGCTAGCGGAACGGGAAGCATTAAATTGGACTTCATGTTCATTGAATTGGCGATCAATTTTTTGATCGGTGTTTTTTCGCATATTCTAACGAAATCATCGTCGTTATAGAATGTTGCATCAGTTTCAACTTTGCTTTTGTTTCTTAATTCATTGATTTCAGATTCTTTTAAAGCTGTAATATTTTGCAATTCTTCAATTCCAATTTTTTGATATTCATGCAAACCGGTTCTGGCATATCCCAAAACACGATTGGATAATTTGTTATCGATGTAAAAAACGGCCATCACAAGATCAAAAGAAATGAGCGATTGCAGAGAAGTAATAATGTTGAGAACTCGATCATCCCAAGTACCGCTTTTTTTGACGATTGATTTTAATTGTTTCTGAAATAAAAGCTCTTTTCTGATTGAAGATTCTATACCGTGTTCTTGATGATATTCCGCGATTTCAATCGTAATCAATAAATCTTTTTCGCGAAAGGGTTTTACCAAAAATCCATACGGATGCGTCAGTTTTGCTTTGTTTAGAACTTCTTCATTAGAATTAGCGGAGAGATAAATAAAAGGAATATTATTTTCCCTGAGTATTTCGGCGAGATCAATTCCCGTTTCTTTCCCTAAAAGGAAAATGTCCAAAAGAACCAATTCGGGTTTTTCCTGAGCAATATAATATTTAGCATCTGAAACTGATCGCGCCATTCCAGTAATAGAATGTCCTGCTTTTTTCAGCATCAATCGCAAATGATTTGCTTCTACAAACTGATCTTCAACAATAAGTATTTTTAGTGGTTTTGCCATTTTATAGAATTAAATTAATCAAGATTATTTTCATTAACAGCAAATTCCAAAGTTATTTTGGTACCATTTGCGTTCGTTATTAAAAATTTTCCTTCGATGTCAGCGGCCAAGCCATGCATCAATTTTATACCTAAAGAAGGATTGTTGTAAGGATCAAAATTAGGCGGAAGTCCAATGCCATTGTCACGTATGATGAGTACGTAATTATTGTCGTTATTTTTTTTAAGAGAAATGTTAATGATGCCTTTTTCTTGGTTTGGAAAGGCATATTTTATTGCGTTTGTTACGGCTTCATTAAAAATAAGTCCGATTGGAATGGAATGTGACAAAGGAAGATTAAAATTGTCAACATCTAACATAAACCGAATATTGTTTTGTATTTCGAAGGAATCTTTTAGGTATTCTGTCAATTCGAAAATATAGGATGACATTTCAATCAAAGATAAATTCTCAGATTGATATAATTTTTGATGAATCATAGACATCGTCTGAATTCTGTTCTGACTGTCATTAATAGCCTGCACGGCTTCTGGAGTCTTCAAAAATTCAACCTGACTTGCTAATAAGCCAACAACCATATGCAGATTGTTTTTTACTCTGTGATGAATTTCACGCAAGAGCCATTCTTTTTCAACTAAGAGATTTTGCAGCGTAGTGTTTTTTTTATTGATCTCATTTTGTTGCGTTTCCAGTACCTTATTGGTTTTTTTCTTGAACATGAAACTTTTGTAAAGCAATCCAAGAATGATGAGCAAAAGCACCAGAAAAATGATCATTGAGTTACGTAAAATCGCCTCATTATCAAGTTTGCTTTGTTGCAAATGATTTTTATTTCTTAATTTGATGATATCTCTGTTTCTTTTTTCTGCTTCATAAATAATGTTGAGCCTTGTTGAAATTGGGTAAATGACTTCTTCTTTAAGATGTGCAGCTCTATAATAAAATATGGCTTTTTTGAGATAATTTAGAGCGTTATTAAAATCAGAAGAAGAAAAATACAATTCGCTAATTTCTCTGTAGCAATCGCCAATCCTTTTATTGTTTCCGGCTTTTTTAAACATGGAGGCAGCTTTGAAAATTGGATCCAACCTTGACGCTATGGGAGCATTAGTTCGCATTTTTGAAGACCAAACCATAACCCAAGATTCGGCCAAATCATCGAAATCGTCTGTTTGAGTCAATGCTTCAATTGCTTTCCTTGCAAAGACTTCTATCATTGCATTATTGTTTCGCAACTCACTCACCATAGAGAGCTGTAAATAGCATTTGCCAATATAAATATTAGAATGAAGCACCAAACTTATCTTAAGAGCTTGTTCGCCATATTCAAATGCTTTCTCTAATGTTTTAGGGTTGTTGTACGAAGCTTCATACCAATCGCTTACTTTCAATAGAATTTTGATTTTATCGATGCTTTCTGGTAATGAGGGCAATTGTATTTCCGCTTTTTTTACTTGCTGTTCGGTATAAGGTGCTTCTTTTTCTTTATGATATTTGTTTGTTGGAAGACTTTTTTCTGCTGTTTCAATTTGCTTTTCGTTTTTTAGAAGAGTCAATGCATTTAAGTCTCCAATTGTAAATAAAACAAGGAGAAACAAAAAAACTTTTGTTTGGTTAGAAAACATCTTTGGTAGAATTAAACTTGCTATACGAAGGTATTGATAATTATGTACCTAAGTTTAAAATATCATAAAATTGATTGCCGACGATATTTCGTCGGCAATCAGATAAATTTAACTTCTTACGGTTGAATAGGAGGAAAGTTGTAAACTAAGATTGCGGAATATAAATGTCAAAAGTTGCACCTTGCATGGGCTGTGAAGTTGCTATTATTATGCCGTTATGATTCTCAACTATTTTTTTGACAATTGCCAGGCCAATTCCGGTTCCATCATAAATATCTCGACTATGCAATCTTTGAAAAACGCCAAATATTTTTTCGCTGTGCTCGGCTTCAAAACCAATTCCATTATCTCGAAAACTGATATGACAGTAATTTTCAAGCGGCACCAATTTATCATTATGCAAATCCTTTCCGGTCGCAATACGGCTTTTGATTTCAATTTTCAACGGAACTTCCTTTTGAGAAAATTTAAGCGAATTGTTGATCAAATTTTCGAGAAGCTGAATAAATAAAAATGGAATGATATTAATTCTTCCATGCAAATCAGTGATAATTTGTGCATTTTTATCCTTAATATTTTCTTTTAAAGCTTCTTTTACATTATCGACAATCGATTCGAGATCGGTGCTTTCATAAATTCGATCCATGACATTGGTTCTTGAAAAAGCTAAAAGGTCATTAATCAATTCGCGCATTCGATTGGTTGAATACAAAATCCGATCAAATTTTAATCGTCCATCAGGACTTAAATTTTCATATTCTTTTGCTAGAATGATATTTGAAAAAGTTTGGATTTTTCGCAATGGTTCTTGAAGATCATGACTTGAAATATGTGTAAATGCATCTAATTCGGTATTTTTTCTTTTTAATTCGTTTGCATATTTTTCGATGGCTTGATATTGCGAAGCCAGATCTTGATTGGCTTTTGTGATTTTGGTATTCAATGCATTTGTTTCTTCTTCCTTAAGCTGTAATTCACGTGTTTTCTTATACAATTCAGTAAAAACCATCACTTTTGCCTGAAGTATTTCGGCAGATAATGGTTTTATCATATAATCAACTGCACCAGATTGATATCCTTTAAAAATATAATCTGACGTATTCATATTGGCGGTAAGGAAAATAATTGGCACGTGTTTGAGTTTGTCACTTTGCCTAATAAGTTCGGCAGTTTCAAATCCGTCCATCAAAGGCATTTGCACATCCATTAGAATAATCGCAAAATCTTGGCTTTTCAAAAGAATCCGTAGCGCATCTTTTCCTGATGTAGCCTCAACAAATTGATAGCCACGATCAGCAAGAATGACTTGTAAAGAAAGCAGATTTTCCTTTTTGTCATCAACTAATAATATTTTAACAGGAGATTTTTCCATGATGTTTTTCATTTAAAATATTATTTCAGCCAAACCCTCATTAATGAAGACAATTGTTCGACATTGACCGGTTTGGTAATATAATCAGAAGCTCCAGACTCAATACATCTTTGTCGGTCTCCTTTCATGGCTTTTGCAGTAACGGCAATAATCGTCAAATCTTTATGTTTTGCATTTTGTCTAATGATTTTCATAGTTTCATAGCCATCTAATTCAGGCATCATGATATCCATTAAAACAATATCCATTTTGACATTCTGATTTAAAATCTCAATCGCTTCATGGCCACTTTCGGCACTGATAACATCGAGACCAAAACGCTCTAAGGCCGTAGTCAAAGCAAATAAATTTCGGACATCATCATCAACAAGAAGCACTTTTTTATTGATTAGGACATCTTCTTTTAAGTAATACGTTTCGATTTGTTCCCTCATGTGGTCAGGTAGATCTCTATGCACTCGGTGTAAGAATAGGGCAGTTTGATCTATTAATTCATCAATCGAAACGGCACTTTTGGTTATGATGCTATGCGCAAATCGGCTTAGCTTGCTGCTTTGTTTTTTATTGACATCGCCGGCAGAATGAATAATGATAGCAGTTTCTTGTCCGTTGATATTATTTTCTAAATCGCTAATTAAATCTAATCCATCTGCATCTGGAAGAACGAGATCCAAAATAATACAATCAAATGACTTTTCTTTGATCAATTCGACAGCATCTTTTGCTGTAAGTGCTGTCGAAATCGAAATGTCATCTCCTCTTACTGCTTCTACAATTCTTCTTAAATCCACTGGATTATCATCAACAACCAAAAGATTTTTTTCTTTTTTGTTTTTGAAATCGTGAATGTCATTAAACATTGCAGTCAATAAATCATTTTTTACCGGTTTTACTAGAAAGTTTCTTGCACCGCGTTTCAAACCTTTATTTCTTTCATCTTCTCCCGAAATAATATAAACGGGAATGTGTCGAAGCGTAAAATCGGTTTTTAAGCGATCCAAAATTTTCCATCCGCTCGTATCAGGCATATTTAAATCCATTGTAATGGCATGAGGCTGAAATTGATTGATATAATCGACTACATCATTGCCTTTTGTTGTAACAACAGCTTTAATATCATGCTGATGTGCTCTTTCCAGCAAAATTTTGGCAAAAGTTATATTGTCTTCGGCAATCAACAGAATTTTGTCATTTGGACCGATATTAGCGCGATCATCGCCAACCTCATCTATAAAATACAGATCGACATCAGATTTATTAAAACTTGAAGAAGGAAGTGATTTTAGGCGATTTTTTCCGGCATGAAGTACATTAGTTTCCTCATTGACATTCATGTCCTCAATTTCAGGAACATGAACAAACTTTAAAGGCAAAAACAAGGTGAATTTACTTCCGATATTAGTATCACTTTCGAGTTCAATACTTCCGCCTAATAAGTCCGAAAGTCCGCGGCTGATAGATAAACCTAAACCGGTTCCGCCATATTTACGGCTTGTTGATCCTTCTGCTTGTTGGAAAGCTTCAAAAATGATGTTTTGTTTTTCTTTTGAAATTCCAATTCCAGTATCCGAAATTTCAAAAGCCACAACGGCTTCGGCATTTTCTAGATTTATATTTTTTGTTTTCCAATTATTATCTGCTTTGTAAATGTTTAATCGGACTTGGCCTTTTTCGGTGAATTTGAAGGAATTGGATAAAAGGTTTTTCAAGATTTGATTTAATCGCTGTGAATCGGTTTCCATTAATTCTGGTAGATTATCATCCATCAGAATTTCAAAATCAAGATGTTTTGCCTGCGAAATAGGGTTGAAGGTCGATTCCACAAATCGACTGATTTCTGCAAAACTAATCGGATTGTAATCCACAGAAATGTAACCCGATTCGATTTTAGAAAGATCCAGAATATCATTAATAAGCTGAATAAGGTCATCACCGCATGAGTTGATGGTTTTAGCAAACTGAATTTGTTTTTCAGATAAATTTCCGTCGCGATTGGCAATTAATTCGTTAGCCAAAATTTGCAGACTGTTCAGCGGCGTTCTTAATTCGTGAGACATATTCGCCAAGAATTCCGATTTGTATTTTGAAGTTAATGTAAGCTGATCAGCTTTTTCTTCCAAAGCTTTTCTGGCAACTTCGACTTCCTGATTTTTGAGTTCCACTTCTTCTTTTTGATTGGCCAGCAAAATGGCTTTTTCTTCAAGTTCTTCATTGGTATTTTTCAATACTTCTTGTTGACTTTTTAGCTCGTTTGCTAGTGATTGGGACTGAACTAATAATTCTTCAGTTCTTGAATTTGATTCAATCGTATTCAATACAATTCCGATACTTTCTGTCAAACCTTCAAGAAAATCTAAATGTGTCTGATTAAAGGTATCAAGTGAAGCCAATTCAATAACAGCTTTAAGTCGGCCTTCGAATAAAACCGGAAGGATAATCACATCTTTTGGCTTCGCGTCTCCAAGCCCAGAATTGATTCGAATATAATCTTTTGGAACATTGCTCAAAATAATTCGTTCCTTTTCAATCGCTACCTGACCAATAAGTCCTTCACCCATTGCATATTGCGTAATCGAATCTTTTCTTTTGATGTAGGCATAAGAGGCAATTAAATTTAGTTTAGAATCCATGAAATCTTCGCCTTCTTCCAAAATATAGAAAAGTCCATGCTGTGCTGTAACAACTGCTGCAAGCTCAGAAAGAATTTTTTTGGTAACTGCATTCAGCTCTTTTTGCCCTTGAAGCATTTGCGTAAATTTCGCTAAATTCGATTTCAGCCAGTCTTGTTCCTGATTACGTAAAGTAGTTGCTTTAAGATTTGAAATCATTTGATTTATAGTATCTTTAAGTGCTTCTACTTCACCTTTTGCTTCAACACCAATTGTTCGAGTTAAATCCCCTTGTGTTACTGCAGAAGCAACCTCAGAAATAGCACGAACCTGAGTCGTAAGATTCGCCGCTAATTGATTTACATTTTCCGTCAAATTTTTCCAAGTTCCCGATGCTCCAGGAACGTTTGCTTGACCACCCAGTTTTCCTTCAGCACCAACTTCACGCGCAACTGTTGTAACCTGATCAGAGAATGTTGCTAGCGTATCAATCATCTCATTAATAGTATCCGTAAGCTGTGCTACTTCACCTTTTGCATCAATTGAAAGTTTTTGTTTGAGATTTCCTTTTGCAACAGATGTTACCACTTTGGCAATTCCACGAACCTGACCTGTTAGATTCGATGCCATAACGTTAACCGAATCCGTTAAGTCTTTCCAAGTTCCAGCAACACCTTTTACTTCTGATTGTCCTCCCAGTTTTCCTTCGGTTCCAACTTCTCGCGCCACACGAGTTACCTCAGAAGAGAAGGAATTCAGCTGTTCCACCATCGTATTGAAAGTATTTTTCAAATCGAGAATTTCTCCTTTTACGTCAACGGTAATTTGTTTTGAAAGGTCGCCATTTGCTACGGCTTTTGTTACTTCGGCGATATTACGAACTTGTCCAGTAAGATTTGAAGCCATTTGGTTCACCGAATCGGTCAAATCTTTCCATGTTCCGGCAACACCAGGTACGAATGCTTGTCCTCCCAGTTTTCCATCGGTTCCAACCTCACGGGCTACACGAGTTACCTCAGAGGCAAAAGCACGAAGCTGATCCACCATGGTATTTACAGTTTCCTTTAATTGAAGGATTTCTCCACGAACGTCAGCAGTAATTTTTTTAGACATATCACCATTGGCTACGGCAATCGTAACTTCGGCAATGTTACGAACTTGAGTGGTCAAGTTACCCGCCATTTGATTCACCGAATCGGTCAAATCTTTCCATGTTCCGGCAACACCAGGAACATTTGCTTGTCCTCCCAATTTTCCTTCAGTACCCACTTCACGCGCGACACGAGTTACTTCCGAAGCAAACTCACGAAGCTGATCCACCATGGTATTCAAAGTTTCTTTTAATTGAAGAATTTCTCCGCGCACGTCAACGGTGATTTTTCGCGACATATCTCCATTTGCAACGGCAATCGCTACATCGGCAATGTTACGAACTTGTGCAGTTAGGTTTCCAGCCATTTGGTTCACCGAATCGGTTAAATCTTTCCAAGTTCCGGCAACTCCGGGAACGTTGGCTTGACCTCCCAGTTTTCCTTCGGTACCTACTTCTCGCGAAACCCTTGTTACTTCCGAAGCAAAGCCTCGAAGCTGATCCACCATGGTATTGATGGTATTTTTTAATTCTAAGATTTCACCTTTTACATCAACTGTAATTTGGAGCGATAAATCTCCTTTTGCTACGGCAGTCGTAACTTCGGCGATATTACGAACTTGTCCAGTAAGATTGGAAGCCATTTGGTTAACTGAATCCGTCAAATCTTTCCAAGTTCCTCCAACACCTTCAACTTGTGCTTGTCCGCCCAGTTTTCCTTCAGTACCAACTTCGCGTGCCACACGAGTTACTTCAGAAGCAAAGGAATTCAGCTGGCCCACCATGGTATTGATGGTATTTTTTAATTCCAAAATTTCTCCTTTAGTATCAACCGTAATCTGACGTGATAAATCGCCTTTTGCTACGGCAGTTGTTACCTCAGCAATATTACGAACTTGTCCAGTAAGGTTGGAAGCCATTTGGTTAACTGAATCCGTCAAATCTTTCCAAGTCCCACCAACACCTTTTACTTTTGCCTGGCCTCCCAATTTCCCTTCGGTACCAACCTCAAGCGCCACACGAGTTACCTCAGAAGAAAAGGAGTTCAGCTGATCCACCATGGTATTGATGGTTTTTTTCAATTCGAGAATTTCTCCTTCGGCGACGGCCGTAATTTTTTTCGAAAGGTCGCCATTTGCTACCGCTGTTGTTACCTCGGCTATATTACGAACTTGTCCAGTAAGGTTAGAAGCCATTTGGTTCACCGAATCGGTTAAATCTTTCCAAGTTCCACCAACTCCTTTTACTTTGGCTTGACCTCCCAATTTTCCTTCAGAACCCACTTCACGCGCCACACGAGTTACCTCGGCACCAAAAGAGTTCAGCTGATCCACCATGGTATTGATGGTATTTTTCAATTCGAGGATTTCTCCCTCGACATTTACAGTAATTTTTTTAGATAAATCGCCTTTTGCAACTGCTGTTGTAACCTCGGCAATATTTCGTACTTGTCCGGTTAAGTTGGATGCCATCTGATTTACAGAATCGGTCAAATCTTTCCAAACGCCACCGACACCTCTTACTCTTGCTTGTCCACCCAATTTTCCTTCAGAACCTACTTCACGCGCCACACGAGTTACCTCAGAAGAAAATGAATTCAGCTGATCCACCATCGTATTAATGGTGTCTTTCAACTCTAAAATTTCCCCTTTTACGTCAACGGTAATTTTTTTCGAAAGATCTCCTTTTGCAACCGCAGTAGTTACATCGGCGATATTTCGTACTTGTCCAGTAAGATTGGAAGCCATTTGATTTACAGAATCGGTCAAATCTTTCCAAGTTCCTCCAACACCTTTTACTTGAGCTTGGCCGCCTAGTTTTCCTTCGGTACCAACCTCACGCGCCACACGCGTTACCTCAGAAGAAAATGAATTCAGCTGATCCACCATGGTATTGATGGTGTTTTTCAATTCCTGAATTTCACCTTTTACGTCAACCGTAATTTTTTTAGATAAATCACCTTTTGCTACCGCTGTCGTTACATCGGCAATATTTCTTACTTGTCCAGTAAGGTTAGAAGCCATTTTATTCACCGAATCGGTCAAATCTTTCCAAACGCCGCCAACACCTCGTACTTTTGCTTGACCACCCAATTTTCCTTCGGTACCAACCTCACGCGCTACACGTGTTACCTCCATAGAGAAAAGGTTCAGCTGTTTTACCATGGCATTTACCTCTTTTGCAATTCGAAGGAATTCTCCCTGCAACGGATTTCCTTCAATGGACAAAGGCATTTCTTGAGACAGATTTCCTTTTGCAACCGATGTAATTACGTGCGCAATTTCAATTGTTGGGTGAACCAAGTCGGAAATCAAAGTGTTGACCGAATCGACACAAGAGCTCCATGAACCGCGAGCGCCGTCAAGAACTACGCGATTGGTTAATTTTCCTTGTTTTCCAATACTTTTTCCAACCTTTTGAAACTCAAAAACCATTCTTTCGTTCAAGTCAATAATTTCATTCAAAGTATCACAGATGGCTCTCTTGGTGCCATCTTGATCTGTTGGGAATCGCTGTGAAAAATTACCGTTTTTTACCTTCAGCAAAATTTTCAGAAATTCAGCATCGCTTAGAATAGATTCTTCCGTTTTGCTTTTCTTGCTTTTGCGATTCGTTGTTTTTTCATCTGTTATGATAGGCAAGGCGATCAGTACTTCATTTTTTGGTATCTTATCGATTGGTTTATTTTTTTTCATAATTGGTGACTCTTTTGCTGAAGGTTCTGTTTTTGGTGATTTTGGGTTATGAGTTATGAGTTATGGGTTATGAGTTATGAGTTATGAGTTATGAGTTATGAGTTATGAGTTATGAGTTATGGGTTATGGGTTATGAGTTATGAGTTATGGGTTATGGGTTATGAGTTATGGGTTATGAGTTATGGGTTATGAGTTATGAGTTATGAGTTATGAGTTATGAGTTATGGGTTATGGGTTATGGGTTATGGGTTATGGGTTATGAGTTATGAGTTATTAGTTATTAGTTATTAGTTATTAGTTATTAGTTATTAGTTATGAGTTATTAGTTATGAGTTATGGGTTATGGGGTGAGTTTGTTAGTTTTAACTCATAATTCATAACTCATAATTATTATACGTTTTCATTAAGTAAAATTTTCCTAAGATGAAATTGCACAAAAGCTTCCATTGAATCGGGTCTTTTTGTATTGTCGTTATAATTGAGCGGTTTTATTATATAGCCTGAAATGCCTAATTTTTCGGCATTTATGCGGTCACTTCCTTCGGCGGAAGTCGTCATGATAAAAACTTTCAGATCTTTTAAATTTTCATCATTTCTGATAATCTTCAAAAATTCTATTCCGTTCATTTTTGGCATATTTATATCAAGCAAAATGACATCAGGAACAAGCGGATCTTTAGCATTTCTCAACATTTGAAGCGCTTCAAGTCCATTGTATGCAGTATGTAAGACATATTGGATTTCCAGTTTTTTTAAAGATCGTTCCACCGAAATCGTATCAAGCTCGTCGTCTTCTATCAATAAAATATTAGGCTTTCTCATACTTTTTATTATTTCTCCAGGTGAAAGTAAATTTGGTTCCTTCTCCTAGTTTTGATTCTACATGTATTTGTTCTCCTTGATCGTCAATGATTTTCTTGACAATTGCCAATCCAACTCCAGTACTTTCCATTTCATTTTTTTCTCTCAGCGTTTGGAAGATTTCAAATATTTTTTGATGATATTGCGAGTCTATGCCAATACCATTGTCAGCTACTGAAAATTCATAAAAAGCACCTACTTTTTGACATGTTATTTCAATACTCGGATTTTCTGGTTTTGAGTATTTGACAGCATTGCTTATTAAATTGGAAAAAACTTGTTCCAGTTTTAAGCGTTCTGTAACAAGTTCTGGCAGATCAATAATTTGAAGCTTGAATTCTCTAGGTACAATTGATTGTGCGATTTCATGAACGAGAACATTCGTATCGACAAATTCTGGAGTTGTCTTTCGATTTATGCGGGCATAGTCTAAAAGGCCATTAATTAAAGCTTCCATGCGCTGTGTTCTTTTTGGAATAATGTCTAAATAATTTCTTAGAGCAGGAGAGAGTTCGTTAGATAAATCTTCTTCGATCCAACTGATAACATTATAAATGCCACGTAACGGCGCTTTTAAATCATGAGATACTACGTAAGCAAATTTGTTGAGTTCCTCATTTTTGTTTTCCAGTTCTTGAATATTCATTTCCAATCGGCGCGACATGATATTTAAAGATGATGCAAGCGCACTCAGCTCATCGTTTTTAAAATCTTGGACAATCGTAAAGCGCCCTTTTGAGATCGTATCGGCGACACGAACCATTGAATTTATTCGTTTTGTAATCATAATTACGATGTAAGCCGTGCTGCATATTCCCACGAAAATCGTAAGCGTTAAAAACACCAACGAATATGTTCTTGTTTTTTTTAAGCTGTGAAGCAACATTTCGCTGTGATGTGCTCTGGTCTTATATTCGATTCGCTCAAAATTTTTGAATTTTTTTGTGATCGAATCATTTATGTTTTTGCCAATATGCTTTTTAAGCTTAGTATCTAAAAGATATAAATATTCTGTAGGATTTTCTCTTCTGGCGCGAATCAATTCTGATGTATAAGAGAGCCATTCGCTGTGAAGAATGTTTATTGAATCCAAGATGGAAGCTTGAATAGCGTTGCTGTCAATGAGCGTGTGCTGTTCTATGATAAATCCCGGGACTTTTTCTATACCGCTGTAATAAGGAACCAAATAGGTGCTGTCATTTGTGAGTAAATAACCTCGAACGGCACTTTGCATTTGTAGTATGGCTCGATGTGTTTTGTTTGAATTTCGTATTACTTCTTCAGATTTTGATAGAAACGCCGAATTTTGATTGACTTTAAGCGATAACCTGTAATTGCTGTATGAATCTGCGGCAGAAAGCAAAATAATAAGCGTGAAGGCTAAAATTATTTGAGTTGATAATTTCATTGTCTTTCTGTTTAAGAAAACCCGTTAAGAATTAATAATTCTAAAATTGCGTGGAAGCTTCTTTTTGATTGAGGGCAGAATCTTTGCAGTTGTAGCTCAAAGAAGAACTATAATTTGATATTGAAATTAAAAATAGCGCAAAGACTATGGAAAAGTATAGGTGTTTCATTGGAGTCAAAAATTTAGTGTTAAGGCTACAATGAAAATAAGAAATAAGATTTTACTTTCTTTTATATAATTTCTTTTATATTTTATATAATTAACACCATTATGATTTGCAGGTAGAAAAATGGGTTTTGTCTTTGAATTGAAAATCATGATTTTTTGTAGAAAAAAGGTATTGATCTAGCGTACTTTTTTTATAAAAAAAAGAATCTTAAAATTAAGCTTAATCTTTTGTTTTTAAATCTTTTAGGGTACGAAAGAAAAGTATTGATTAAGGAAATTTGCACTCAGATTTTAAGTGAATTTATGAGTAAGATTTTCTATTTAAGATAAGCCTATGTGTCTTGATATTTAGTGAAAACTTCCTTGTAGCAGAATTCAAATGAAATTTGCCCGCTCCAAGTCAATATTATTCTGAAAATTTATTTCTAAAATACATATTGAGACATGATAAAATCTATTTGGATTGCAATTATAAGTGTACTGTTCTTATTCATTATTGTAGGTTGCGAAGCAGAAACACAAAATGTGGAAGAAAATGCTAGCAAACCCGAAATTGTAACTGATTACAATTATTCTTATATGGAACTCGAAACCGTACGATTAATAAATGAATACAGAATTTCTAATGGCTTAGATTCTCTTAAAATAATAAATCATTTATCGTATAAAGCAGAAGAACATACTATTTATATGATAGGAAAAAAAGTTCCGAGCCATGATGATTTCGTTAAACGATCACAAGATATAACGGAAGTTTTAGGAGCGAAAAAAGTGGCAGAAAATGTTGCATATAATTATCGTTCAGCTGAAGGAGCGCTTAATGGTTGGTTGAATAGCCCCGAGCATAAGGAAGTCATTTTAGGTGATTTCAATTATTTTGGAATTTCTATAAAAGCAGATCCAGAAACTGGCAAAAATTATTTTACTACTATTTTCATTAAGTTATAAATCTAGGATGCCAAATGCTGCTTTTAAAAAGTTTTTCAACGCTTCCCATATTGATTAATAAACATTTCTAACCCCACGTTAGAGCTATTATTACTTTCATTTTTTGAATATTCATATCGAAAGTTTGTACTTTTGCTTTTATGAATGAAAACTTTGTAAATGAATATTTTGGCATAGGAATACAAAATGGTAAAACGCCAGAAAATCTTGGGGTTTTGTGGCGATCAGCTCAAAATATGGGTGCTACTTTTATTTTTACCATAGGTAACCGATATGCAAAACAAGCATGTGATACACATGATGCTGTTAAATCAATTCCTTATTTTCATTATGAAACTTTTGAAGCTTTCTTTGAAAACTTGCCTAAAGGAGCACGATTAGTTGGTGTAGAATTAGCTGAAAGAGCAGCTGATTTAGAAACTTTTGAACATCCAAGAAGATGTGTCTATTTATTAGGAGCCGAGGATCATGGCTTATCCAAAAAAGCAATGGATAAATGCCATCATTTAGTAAAATTTAAATCGGAAAAAAGTCTAAATGTGGCCGTGGCGGGAACTATTATTATGTACGACAGAAACTTGTCGAAGCCTCGTTCCTAAAATTGTAATTCTCTGCGCTTTAAAACAGATACTTAAATGAAAATTAAATCAATTCCGGTAAATGCTTTGCCTTCGGAGCTTAAGGAAGGGATGATAATTGCCAGAACATCATTTGATGGGTCGCCTAATTCTAAAGAAGTTGAAAGATCTCATCGTGATGGCGGATATACTTTTATTTTACAAGAACAGGGAATTACGCATATTGAAATTGATTTTAAAAAATATGAAATAAAAAGCCCATCGGTTATTTATATCCATCCAGATCAGGTGCATCGTGTAATTTCATTTGAAAATGCTATAATTAGCAGTTGGATAATAACAGTTGAGAATATAAGGCCAGAATATTTAAAGATTTTAGAAGAGCTTACTCCCGTAAAAGTTTTGTCTTTATCTGAGGAGGTTTTCTCAAATTTAAAGGAAACGGTTTCTTTGTGTGTCAAATTTTTTGAAAGCAAGAATGAAAAATTATATAGTTCCATTTTAAAAGAAAGCTGTAATGCTTTGTTGGTATTTGTTGCTTCGCAATATTTGGCCGACTCAAAACCAATTGATAATTCTTCAAGATTTGAAACGATCACTAAATCTTTCAAAACCCTACTTGAACTTCATTTTACAACGATTAAAAGTCCCAGCGAATATGCTGACAAACTGAATATATCAACAGCCTATTTGAATGAGTGTGTCAAAACAGCAACAGGCCATTCCGTTTCCCGTGTTATTCAACAGCGAATTGTTTTAGAGGCAAAACGATTGTTGCATCATTCTGATAAATCAGTAAAAGAGATTGCTTTAGAATTGGGCTATGATGATTATTCTTATTTTACGCGACTTTTTTCAAAAGCAGTAAATATGACTCCATCTGCATTTCGGAATAAAAACCTCGAATAGTCCTATTTTTGCTTTGTATTGGTGTTGCTAATCCACTTGGTGCATTGTTACTTTGTACCCATAAAAAAGGATAAAATGGAAACGCTAATAAGGAAGAATTTTTTAGAAAATAAAAAGATAGCAATCGTTGGGGGAGGCCCGGGCGGATTGACTTTAGCTCGTCTTTTGCAATTAAAAGGAGCAGATGTAAAAGTTTATGAAAGAGATTTTAATCAATCATCTAGAATTCAGGGCGCAATTGTGGATTTACATTTTGACTCGGGATTGAAGGTCCTAAAAGAAGCTGGATTAGTAGAGGCATTCAAAGCCAATTATATGCAAGGTGCCGATAAATATCGTTTGGTAAATAAAGATGCATTTATTTATGTCGATGAAAACAATAAGGAAACTGAAGACGATTTTGAAAACGAACAATTCAGGCCAGAAATTGATCGTGGCGCACTAAGAAATATGCTTATCGACGGCCTCTTTCCAGATACTGTAGTTTGGGATTCCCATTTTTTGAATATGAAAGAAGTTGGAGATTCATGGGAACTAGAATTTAAAAATGGAAGCAAAGTTTTAGCAGATATTGTTATAGGATCTGATGGATATCGCTCAAAAATTCGTCCATACGTTACAGATATTAAAGCACAATATTCTGGTGCAACAATTATTCAAGGAGAAATTGAGAATGCCGAAATAGTTTGCCCAGGGATTTTCGAATTGGTCAACAATGCAAATCTTATCGCAATGGACAATGGAAAAACCATTGCTGTGCAACCAATGGGAAATGGAGGCTTGACATTTTATGCCGCTTCGCTCTATCCTGAAAATTGGAGCAAAACCAGCGGAATAGATTTTAGCAATTCTGATGAGGTTTGCGATTATTTAATTGACTTTTATAAAGAATGGAATATCGTATTCTTTGACATGTTTAGAGCATGTGAGCAATTTACGATACGACCATTGAATTATTTTCCGCCAGATCAAAAGTGGAATTCAAAAGAAAATGTCACACTTATTGGTGATGCGGCTCATTTAATGCCGCCTTCTGGAGAGGGAGTCAATACTGCAATGCTTGATGCTTTAGACTTAAGTGAATATTTATGCAATAGTAAATTTGAAGATGTGAAAAGTGCTATTACAGCTTATGAAATTAAAATGAGATCAAGAGCTGAAATTCTTGCAAAAGACGCTATAGAAGGAATAAAAGATTTTGCGTCTCCTTCGGAGGAATCTATACGAGAGCTAATTGAAATGTTTAAAGAATAAATTCTTTAAGGATAATGTTGAGTTTTTTGCCAGATACAATTCATCATTTGCTAATAAATGACTTTGAATTTTGTATCTGGCAAAATAACTAGATTAATTAGTTTGTTTTAAAATTAATTGTTGTCCTGTCGTAATTAAGCCTGGAACATAAAATGTTATTGTGGCATTAAATAATGAATTTGCTGGAATGCTCCACGTAGCCAAGTTTTGCGCAGGCTGTGTAGGCGTCGTGTAAATGTTTTTCAAAGCTCCGTTTAAATAAAGTGGCCCGTTAAAAGTAAATGAAGGCGAATTTGTTCCCGAAGTAAAGTTTGAAGCAAATGTAAGCGACACATTTTTTGCTGTACTATTTGGGTTGTTCAACTTTAAAGTCAAGGTGTATTTGTGGCCATAATTTCCATACGTATTTTGCGAAGCTCCATTTAGTTTATAAGAATAAGGCGCATTTTGATTTTGCAAATAAGTGCCACCTACTGCAAATTTAGAACTTGTATTTAAGCATAATCCCATATATGCTGGCCCTGAAGGCAGATCAATATCTGTAGTTCCAGACCATCCAGAATCTGTATATATTCCAGCTTCTCGGCCATAAGCGTTAGTACTTTCTGTGTAAATATCGCCTGCAGCGGCAGTTTGAGTAGCGGTTACAGCGTCATTTATATTTCCAGTTGAGGTGACAACGGTATAAACATAAACACCTTGTGAAGCCGTAATTTCATAAGATCCATCAACCATATTATTGTTTGCCAATGTTGCTTTGTAAACTTCATACACTTTAGAAGGGTTTATAGTAACATTACTGAAAGTTGTACGTGGCGTATTTTGCAACCAGTCTTTCGAAACAAAATAACTTTGTCCTGTAGCGCTTCCGTTTAATGGTTTTTCAGCATTTGTATAAGTTGATCCTTTTCCGCTAATGGTTAGTGCTGTAGTTTGCGGATTGGAAACTAAAACATGAAGGTACTTTGTGGCGCCTGATTGGTTGATGTGGAATAAATAAACTCCAAAAGTACCAGAAAGCGGATTTGAAGAACCACCTCGGCTAGAATCAACTCTAGCATTTTGCATCAGCCATCCATTTCCTTTTATAATTTCAGGATTGTTGCTTTTCCAAATTTGTTTGTCGGATAAATTTCCGCTTAAAAATTTCAAATTTTGAGGCGGAACAATCGAAGTTGGCAACGTTCCAGAAGTCCAGTCTGAAGAAACTAGTGAATTAACAGCTAATGCTGTCTTTGCACTCATTTTTGTTGTGCTTTGAACGGCAGTTTTTTCAGCAGAATCGTCGCTTGAGCAAGCATAAGTAAGAATTGCTGTAATAACAAAACATAATAGTTTTTTTGTTTTCATAATTGGTTAGATTTGATTGATTTGACAATCAGTTAGTTGGTGGCTAAAATAATAAAAAATTAATATCTATATAATTAATATTAAAAATATTTAATATTAATTTCGTATTTAATTTATTTTTTTTTTTAAATCTTTGAATGAAAATAAAAAAGACGTAATTTTAAGATGTTTTTTCTTATTCTGTTTTGGTTGCTTGCTTTTTTGGGAGATCCTAGCGCCAGAATTGTCGCTTTTGATATTGTAAGATTGTGTTTTAATTTTGTAATAAAAAAAGCAACGGTTAAGTTAAAAATGAATTATGTTTGTAATGGAATTTGTTAAAATCGATGATAAATGAATTTAAAAGATTTACTTGATATTAGTAAAGACAATAGTCTTTCGGGGCAAAAGTGGCACATGCTCAGACAGTCAATTGTAAAACGATTACTTTCTGCAGGTAATGCAACAATTGCAGAAATAAGTTCTGAACTGCAATCCAGCGTACCAACCGTTACTAAGGCAGTCAATGAGCTTTTGCAAGAAGGCACTGTAGTGGATATGGGAAAAATTACCAACAGCGGCGGACGAAGACCTTCTTTATATAGTATCAATCCGACTTGCGCTTTTTTCTTAGGCGTTGAGGTTGGAAGAACACATATGTCGATAGGGTTGCAGAATATAAAAAATGAGTTTATAAGCCTTGATTTGCGCGTTCCGTTTGCATTAAAAAATTCGCAAGAATCTTTGTTAGAGTTTTGTGCGCTTATAAATAATTATATCGAAGAGAGTTCTGTCGAGAAAAAATTGATCGTCGGGATTTGCATTAACTTTTCGGGCCGAATCAATTCGATGGAAGGTTTCAGTTATAATTATTTCTTTAGTGAAAATAGGCCTTTAACGGAAATTATATCAGAACAACTAGGTCTTCCGGTTCATCTTGAAAATGATACGCGCGCGATGGCTTTTGGAGAATATTGCGAAGGCGTTGTTGACGATGAGCAAAATATAATTTTCCTAAATTATAGTTGGGGAGTAGCTATTGGAATCATGACCGACGGAAAGCTTTATTATGGAAAATCCGGTTATTCTGGCGAGTTTGGGCATAGTACTCTTTTTGAAAATGAAATCATTTGTCAATGTGGTAAATTAGGTTGTCTTGAAACTGAAATCTCGGGTTGGTCTTTAGTGCGACAATTTAAAGAAGCGCTTAAAGAAGGCAAGCATTCAAAAATAGAGCTCAACGAAAATGAAGATCTGCAACATTTGGATATCATTTCTGGAGCCATTAACCTGGAAGACAGCTTGTGTATCGAATTGGTTACGAGACAAAGCGAAAAAATGGGACGTTATTTGTCTATTTTGCTGAATATTTTTAATCCTGATCTCCTTGTTATTGGTGGAGATTTTTCGCAACTAGGTGATTTTGCGTTGCTTCCGATTCAGTCAGCGCTTAAGAAACACTCTCTTGGATTGGTAAATCGAGATATGAAATTGAAAAAATCAACACTTGGGCATCGTGTGGGCGTAATTGGCGCTTGCTGTATTGTAAAAGAAAAGATGCTTTCTCCCTTTTTTAAATAAGTAATCCCTAATAAAATTCTTCAAAACTCTATAATTCAATTTATAGAGTTTTTTTGTTTTTGTACTTCTCGATTCTCTTTGCAAAGGTTCTTTTTGCGCTTAGGTTTCGTTTTTAAATTTTTTTCAAAATCGATTTGCTTGTAATTGCTCTTTTGGCAAATAAGAAAGACGTTATGGAGTCTGTTTGATTGCTAAACATTCAGTATTTCATCAAATTCTTGAACGAGTGCAAAGTTTTTTTGTGCGAATAATTTTCTTTTCAAAAAAAATATCCCCAAAAAAGTAAGGATATTTCAAATATGCTTTTCACGTCTTATTGGCTGTATTTGCTGAGGATTCCTAGAATACTCCCAAAACTTTCTAGAAATAAGCCAAATATTAATTAATAAATTTTTTTAATAACTAAGTTGTGGTTAGTAAAATTTTATATATTTGCTCAAACCAAAAAACAAAACCAATGCAGAATATCTTAAAAATTACCTTATTACCTATTTTATTGTTTTCACTTTTTTGTTGTGCGAGCAGTGCGGCATCAATTAATGACAAATCTCCTATTGCTCCAGTTAAAGGAGTTTGGATTACTAATGTTGCATCAAAAGCGTTAGATTCTAAAGAAAATATTAATGAGGCTGTTGCGCTTTGCAAAAAATCGGGTATTACAGATATTTATGTAGTGGTTTGGAATAGAGGAACGACTTTGTATCCTAGTAAGATTATGAAAGATTTATTTGGAAAGCCAATTATGGAACGTTTTGGAGATCGTGATCCATTACAAGAAATGATTGATGCAGGACATAAAGAAAATATAAAAGTGCATGCATGGTTTGAATTTGGTTTTGCTCCTTCTTATGATGAAAATGGAGGCGCAATCCTGAAAAAATTCCCAAACTGGAAAGCAATTGATAATAAAGGGAACTTGGTAACAAAAAATGGTTTTGAATGGATGAACGCCATGGATCCTGAAGTACAGAATTTTGTAAAATCACTGATTATAGAGGTTGTAAAAAAATATAATGTTGACGGAATTCAAGGGGATGACCGTTTGCCAGCAATGCCATCGCTTGGTGGTTATGATCTTTACACGATAGCTTTATATAAAAAAGAACACAATGGGAATCTTCCTCCTGATGACTATAAAAATCCAGACTGGCTTACTTGGCGCGCAGATAAACTGACTGTTTTTCTTGGTGAACTTTATAGAGAATTAAAAGCAATTAAACCTAAATTAATTGTGAGTATGGCCCCAAGCATACATCCTTGGGCAAAAGAAGAATATCTGCAAGATTGGCCAACTTGGCTGGATAAAGGGTATTGTGATTATGTAATTCCGCAGGTTTATAGAAAAACAATTGAGAGCTACACTTCTACATTAGAAGAGCAAGTAAAATTCCTTAAAAAAGATCAAAAAGATAAATTCTTCTCAGGAGTCTTGCTGCAAGTAAATGGTGTAAATCCAAAACCTGATTTTTTAAAGCAGATGATTGACGTCAATAGAAAATTAGGAGTAAAAGGAGAATCTTTCTTTTTCTATGAAGGTTTGAAAGCTTTTCCAGAATATTTTTCTACAGAATATACTAAAAAGTAGATTGACAAAGAATGTCAAAGAGGTAAATCGCCGTAAAAGCGACTGCCATAATATTGCCTCAAAAATAATTGATTTTTAAAATCTGGATATGAAAACAAGAGCTTTGTCTATTGATGCTTTAAGAGGATTTGCGATTATCGCAATGATACTTTCTGGACAAATGATCCTAACGTATTTACCTGCTTGGATGGCGCATGCACAAGTGCCCCCCAACTCATCATTTAATCCAAATATTTACGGGATTACTTGGGTAGATCTTGTTTTTCCTTTCTTTTTATTTTCAATGGGTGCCGCATTTCCTTTTTCATTAGGAAGCAAATTAGAAAATGGAGCTAATAAATGGACGCTCTCCCGAGATTCCTTTTTTAGAGGACTTCAATTGGTCTTTTTTGCCATATTTTTTGAGCATATGAGACCATTTGTAATCGGTAATCCTGTAGATGTTATTTCATGCTTAATTTCTCTAGGCAGTTTTGTTTTGATGTTTTTTATGTTTTCAACAGATACGCTGCCGTTTATAAAAGCTTCAAAAAATCAAAAATTAAATAGTTCGATTATAAAATTAGCGGCTTTTGCAATTGGATTTGCGTTATTATTGGCGACAAATTTTCAAGGAAAAGAGAATCAAGATTTTGATCTTTATTATAGCGATATCATTCTGATTGTTCTTGCAAATATGGCCTTTTTGGCAAGTGTGATTTATATTTTCACATTCAAAAAACCAACTCGCCGACTATTGGTTTTGCCGTTTATTATGGCCGTTTTTTTAGCGAGCACAAACGATGGATGGGTAAAGCAATTGTATAATTTTACGCCGTTTGCATGGGCTTACAAATTTTATTATTTAAAATATTTCTTTATCGTAATTCCAGGAACTCTTGCCGGAGAATATATAAAGGAATGGACTGTTGCGCAGCTAAATGAAGTGCGAGAAAATGATAATAAGGCGATTGTGGCCGGTCTTATTTCTATATCGATTATTATAAGCAACGTTTATTTTTTATTTGTACGTGAATTAGAAGTGAATCTTGTGGTTACTTTAGGTTTATTGATTTTGAATTATTTTATTTTAAAATCAAATACTTCAGAGTTTGGTGTTTTTTGGAAAAAACTTTTTTCGGCAGGAGCTTATTGTTTAGTATTAGGATTGTTTCTAGAGGCTTATGAAGGCGGCATTAGAAAAGATACTTCAACGTACAGTTATTATTTTGTGACATCAGGTTTGGCATTTTTTGCGATACTTTTTTTCTCCGTGATTTGTGATTATTTCAAATGTATCAGAGCAACTAAATTTTTGGTTTTGACAGGACAAAATCCAATGATTGCCTACGTTTCGACCTCAATGGTTGTGATGCCAATTCTCACCATTTTAACAGTTACAAATTATTTTGACACATTCAATGAAAATGCTTTTACAGGATTTTTGAGAGGTTTTATACTTACTGTGTTAGCTGTTTTGATAACAACCTTTTTCTCTAGAAAAAAAATATTTTGGAGAACCTAAAGAATTCAATCTTGCTATTAAAATATTATATATTATGAAAATTCAAATAATCGCATTTTTTTTATTTTGTTATGGATATTCTCAGAATATCACCAAAAAAACGGTTGACGTTTTAGTAATTGGAGGCTCTACCAGCGGAACATCTGCTGGTATTGCATCTTCGAGATTGGGAGCTAATACATTAATTGTTGAAGAATCTCCATGGATAGGAGGTATGTTTACTTTGCAAGGAGTTGGTGCCTGCGATGGTAACCATAATTTAGATTCTGGAATCTGGAATGAATTCAGAGGCGCGCTTAGAGATTATTACGGAGGTGCCGCTGCTCTTGAAACAGGCTGGGTGAGCAACACACTTTTTGAGCCTTCAGTTGGAAATAAAATTTTCAATCAAATTGCTGCAAAAGAAAAAAATCTTGCAATTATTCACGGTTATTATGTTGTAAGCATCTTAAAAAATGGAAATATTGTTACAGGTGCTACTTTCAAAAATGATAAAAATGATATTTTAGAAGTTCAGGCAAAAATTACAATTGATGCTACAGATATTGGTGAAACGCTGAAAATGGCTGGAGCGGCTTATCGCTTAGGAATGGATTCCCAAAAAGAAACCAAAGAAGCCAATGCTCCATTAAAAGCCAATAATATTGTTCAGGATTTAACTTGGGTTGCCATCTTAAAAGATTATGGCAAAGGAACTGACAAAACTATTGCAAAACCAAGCAATTATTCAGCTTCAAATTTTACTGGTTCTTGCATGGAAACAGTTGATCACAAGGAAATCGACTGCGATAAAATGCTATCGTACGGTAAAATGCCTAATAATAAGTACATGATCAACTGGCCGAAAAAAGGCAACGACGTATATCTCGACGTAGTTGAATTATCAAGAGAAGACAGAAATAAAGAACTGCTAAAAGCAAGAAATTATACTTTACAGTTTGTTTATTATATACAAAATGAACTCGGATACAAGAATCTTGGTTTAGCTGATGACGAATTTAATACGTCAGATTTATTAGCTTATGCTCCGTATTATCGTGAAGGAAGAAGAGTAAAAGGAGTTTCGTTTTTGACATATAACCACGTTGCTGATCCTTATAATCAAAAAGAAGCTTTGTATAAAACAGGAATTTCTGTCGGAGATTATCCTGTAGATCATCATCACAAACAAAACCCAAATGCCCCTGATCTTGGATTTCCAGCGGTACCTTCTTATAATGTGCCGCTAGGATCTCTAATCCCTGAAAAAGTTGATGGATTTATTGTTTCTGATAAAGCGATTTCAGCCTCGAATTTAATTAATGGCGCAACACGTTTACAGCCTGTGGTTTTGCTTACTGGCCAGGCAGCGGGAACTTTAGCAGGAATTGCGGTAAAAAATAAAGTTGAGCCGCGACAGGTTTCGGTAAGAGAAGTGCAGCAATCACTTTTAAATCAAAAAGCATACATCATGCCTCTGTTTGATGTAAAACCTACAGATCCTGCTTTTGAAGCTATTCAAAAAATTACTGCTACCGGAATTTTAAAAACAAAAGGCGAAAGCTACAAATGGGCAAACAGAACTTGGTTTTATCCAGAACAGAATATTACAGTTCAGGAATTTACAGAAGGATTGAATCAGTTTGACAAAAAGAATAAAGTCGTGAAAAGTCAAACGCTTCTTACGGAACAGGAAGCAGTGAATCTTTTGACAAAAGCGGGGGCTAAATTCCCAAAAGGAAATCTTTCGGCAAATCCAATAAGTAAAAAAAACTTGGCAATACTAATTGAGGAAAGCCTACATGCATTTGAAAAAGAAATTGATTTTTCGGGAAACATCAAAGCCAAAAAATAATAAAATGTTCAAAAGTATTTGTGTTTTCTTTTCGACTCTTTTTATGGGGCTATTAGCTCAAGAAAACAAGCAGGTTTTTCATAATTATTTCTATGACCAAAGACGCTCTTTTTTCGAATCAATGCCAGCAGGTAAAAACGAAATTATTTTACTAGGCGATAGTATAACGAATTGTGCCAACTGGGATGAAATTTTTTCAGGTGGGAAGGTAAAAAACAGAGGGATTTCAGGTGATATTACATTAGGAGTTCTTGACAGAATGGATGAAATCGCAAAACGTAAACCTAAAAAAGTATTTATTCTCATTGGGATTAATGATATCGCTCAAAAAATCAGTACCGAAGTAATCTTGAAAAATTATCAAAGTATAGTGTCAAAATTAAAAAATGATAGTCCTGGAACGTTAATTTATATTCAAAGCATTTTACCCACAAATGATGAGTTTGATACATTCAAAAATCATCAAGGAAAAATGGAAACTATAAAACAGGTGAATGTAGAATTAGAAAAATTGGCTAAAGAGAATAATGCCGAGTTTATAAATCTTTTTCCGCATTTCTTGGATCAAAACGGCAAGCTGAGCAAATCCTATACAAATGATGGACTGCATCTTTTAGGACCAGGTTATCTGTTATGGGCATCCCTAATAAAAAAATACATTGAGTAGAAATAATAAACTTTTAAAAATATAGTGTAAATGTTAGAGACTAATAATGATATCAAATTTGACCAAATTCAGCACACAGATTTGGGTCAATACGCAGACTTATACAAAGATGAATTATTAAATGAAGTGATTCCGTTTTGGGAAAAATATTCTATTGATAATCAGTACGGCGGATATTTTACTTGTTTGGACAGGCAAGGTAACGTTTACGATACTGATAAATTCATCTGGTTGCAAGGCAGACAAGTATGGACTTTTTCGATGCTGTACAATAAAGTAGAAAAAAAACAGGAATGGCTTGATATAGCGCTTCATGGAGCAAAATTTTTGTTGGAAAACGGCAGAGACGAAGAAGGGAACTGGTATTTTTCTTTAAACCAAAAAGGAGAACCTTTAGTAGTTCCGTATAACATATTTTCAGACTGTTTTGCTGCAATGGCATTTGGGGAATTGTACAAAGCCACAAACGACGCTTTGCACAAGGAAGTTGCCGTAAATACTTATAACAATATTATTGCAAGACAGAATGATCCGAAAGGAAAATGGAGTAAAGCATACAACGGCACAAGAGAATTGAAAAACTTTTCTCTTCCAATGATTTTATGCAATCTGTCTCTTCTTCTCGAAGAAGCAATTGGTAAAGAAGTGGTAGATCGAATGATTCCGCCACTTATTGAAGATATCATGACTAATTTCTTAAACAAAGAACACGGCATCATCATGGAAAATGTGGGAGCAAATGGTGCTTTTAGTGACAGTTTTGAAGGAAGAATCATCAATCCTGGCCATGGAAATGAATCAATGTGGTTCCTTATGGATATTGCGGCTCGATACAATAAACCAGAGCTTGTTAAGCAATGTGAAGAAATTTTAATCAAAACAACAGAATTTGGTTGGGATAAAGAGTTTGGAGGAATCTATTATTTCTTAGATATCAAAGGCCACCCGACACAAGAACTGCAATGGAACCAAAAGTTATGGTGGGTTCATATCGAAACCATGATTTCTTTTGCGAAAGCTTATAAACTGACAGGTAACGAAAAAAGCAAGGAATGGTTTGTAAAACTTCACGATTATACCTGGAACCACTTTAGAGATGAAAAATACAAAGGAGAATGGTTTGGCTACCTGACCAGAGAAGGAAAACCGCTTCTAGAAGCAAAAGGAGGAAAATGGAAAGGATGCTTCCATGTTCCTAGAGGATTGTACGAATTATGGACGACTTTAAAATAAACTAATTAATCAAAAACCAAAATTATTATTAACTATGAAAAAAGGAATATTATTCTTGATGTTTTGTTTGGTCTCGCTGTTTGCTGAGGCACAGACAAGACAGTTAAAAGGGGTGATTACAGATTCTGACGGCATGCCGCTGGTGGGAGCTAATGTTTTGATCCAAGGTTCAAAAACTGGAGCTTCGACAGATTTTAACGGAAGTTTTCAATTAGATGTACCAAACCAAAAAACAACGTTGCTTGTAAGTTACATCGGATTTAAAGACATGACGGTAGATGCTACAGGAAAAACTTCTATAAAAATACAAATGCAGTCTGTAACAAACCAAATGCAAGAAGTTGTTGTTGTTGGATATGGAACACAAAAGAAAGCAACTTTGACAGGAGCTATCGGAATTGTAAAAGGTGCTGATTTAAACAAAAGAGCAGTAGCGTCATTATCAACAGGATTGCAAGGAACTATTGCAGGGGTTACGGTACAACAAACTTCTGGAGAGCCAGGAAGTGATGGTTCTAATATCAGAATTAGAGGTATTGGTTCTGTAAATTCAAGCACATTTCCATTAGTATTGGTAGATGGTATCGAAATGGATATCAATCAAGTAGATATGAATACGGTTGAAAATGTTTCTGTTTTGAAAGATGCTGCTTCAGCTTCTATCTACGGATCAAGAGCTTCAAATGGGGTAATTTTGATTACAACAAAAAGAGGAAAAGATGGAAAAATGAAAGTAAGTCTTGATGCTTATACTTCGATCCAATCGCCTACAAACATGCCTGTAGTTTTAAAAGCAGCAGATTATCTTCAAGCGGAATTGAATTCTTTGGATAACGCTGGAGTTACGATTCCTGCAGATCAGAGAGCAGCAAGAGAGCAAATGATTGCAGATCAAAGAAATTACAAACCAGACAACTGGAACAGATATGATACAGATTGGAAAGATGCTACGATCAAAAAGAGCGCAATCATGACCAACAATAATATATCATTATCTGGAGGAGGAAAAGACATTAAATATTTTGGGGCATTCACTTCTCTTAAGCAAGATGGTTTGATTGAAAATAATAATTTCAGAAGAATCAATGTGAGATTAAATACAGATGCAAAAATTAACGAATGGTTAAAATTAAACAACGAAATCTCATATAGAACTTCTACTCAATTGACACCTGGAATTTCAACTCCAAAAGGAATCATAAACAAAGCTTTGTATATGTTGCCAACGCTTTCTGCGGTTAAAGAAATTGATGGAAACTGGGGGTACGGAAAAAATGGTGACAATCCTGTAGCAAATGCAGAAGCATCAGGAAGCCAAACTATTGAAAGACCTGAGATTTTGATGAATGCTACTTTGATTGCTACTCCAGCAAGCGGATTGGAAGTATTAGCACAATACAGCTACAGAAAAACTGAAAACAGAGGTACGTTTATCACAACTCCATACATGACTTCATTAAAAGGAGTGGTACAAGGTTATTACCCAGCTAGAGATGGTGTTACAGAGGCTTATAGTGCTAATGTTCGCAATTATTTTAGAGCACAAGCTTCATATGCTAAAACTTTCGGTGAGCATGATTTTAAAATCATGGCAGGAACCCAAAGCGAGAATAATATTCTTAAAGATATCAGCGCGAGCAAAAATGGTTTTGATTTAGAAAGATATTATTTAGTAAACGGTGATGGCGCAACAGCATCAGCAACAGGTGGAGCAACAGAGTGGGCAATGTCTTCTTTTTACGGAAGATTTAATTATGATTTTGGTGGAAAATATCTGTTTGAAGTAACTGGCCGTTACGATGGTTCTTCTAGATTTAGTGAAGGACAACGTTGGGGATTCTTCCCATCTTTCTCTGCTGGATGGATGGTGAGCAAGGAGAAATTTATGGAGCCAATCCTACATTATGTAAGTGATTTTAAGTTAAGAGCATCTGTAGGAACTCTAGGAAATCAAGATATCGGAAACTATCCTTATGCATCAACTATTCAGCCTGGATACAGCTATTGGCTAGACAAACAATTGGCTCAAGGTGTAGCGCAAACTACATTATCAAATCCTAATGTTACATGGGAAAAATCAAAACAGACAGATTTTGGTCTTGACGCTACTTTCTTCAACAGAAAACTTTCTGCTACGTTTGATTATTACATAAAAGACGTTTACGATATGCTTTTGGTTTATCCAGTAACTTATTATACAGGACTTAACGCAACTTATACTAACGCTGGTGATATGCAGAATAAAGGTTGGGAGGTTAGTTTGACATACAAAAATCATATTGGAGATTTTAACTACAGCGTTACAGGAAACTTGAGCAACAATGAAAATGAGATTACAAAATTATACGGACCAAATTCAGACAGATCAGTTACTGTAGGATATCCTAACGGCGGAATCTGGGGTTATAAAACAGATGGATATTATGTAGACGCAGCCGATGTTGCAAATTCTCCAAAACTATCTAATGCAACAAAACCAGGTTATGTGAAGTATGTAAAAATGGATCCAACTGGAGCAAATCCAACTCTTATTACTGAAAATGACAAAGTATATTTAGGAGATCCATTTCCTCATTATGAGTATGGATTGAATTTGACAGCAAGTTATAAAAACTTTGATTTGACTTGTTTTTTCCAAGGAGTTGGAGAGCGAAAAGTATTGATGAGCGGTATTGGAGTAAGACCATTCTTTAACGGATCAAATTTATTTGCACATCAAGTTGATTCTTGGACACCTGATCATCAGGATGCTGCCTATCCAATTTTAGTTCCTGAAGCGAACTCTGCTGATAACTTTGTTGCATCAGATAAATGGGTTAAAAACGGAGCTTACCTAAGATTGAAAAATATTGTTTTAGGATATAGTCTTCCAAAAACATTTTTAGAAAAAGCACATATTGACGGTCTTCGCCTTTATGTAAGCGGACAAAACTTATGGACTTTGAGTCATTTCTTTCCAGGATATGATCCAGAAGTAAGTTACGGAGGAAATCTAGGAGGAGAGTTTTACCCAATCATGCAGACGGTAACAGTAGGTGCTAACTTAAAATTTTAACAAGATGAATTTAATTAAGAAAACAGTTATAGGATTAAGCCTTATCGTTGGGTTAGGATCTTGTGATGATTATATAGACAAAGAGCCTTTGAGTGATTATTTATCCTCAAACTTTTACAACAACGAAGCAGCAATTAAACAAGGTACGAACGGTTCGTACCAAGGTTTATACATGGAAAGCAGCCAATTGCCGTTTTTCACGCTTTATGATATGTACACTCCAATGGGAATTGAAAGAGCCGATAACAGCTCGATTGGAGTAAACAATGTAAACTTGGAAAATAACTTTATTGTAGAAGCACAATGGGCCAACTTTTATAAAGGAGTTGCCAGAGCAAATACGGTTATTGAAGGTTCTGCACCATACATTGACGATTTAAGCGATAAAGCAAAACAATATGTGGCTGAAAATAAAGTAATCAGAGCGACTCACTATCATTATTTGATTTCTTTATACGGAGATGTACCTTTCTTTACAAAATCGGTTACGCCAGAAGAGCAAAAAAGTGCCACAAGAAAACCTTGGATGGAAATTGTTGATTATTTATTAAATGATCTTGAAGAGGCAAGCACGCAATTGCCTTGGCAAGCTACAGAACAAGGACGTGCAGATAAATCGTATGCTTTGGGTCTAAAAGCTAGAATTGCTTTATACGCTGGATCTTGGTGCAAAGAAGGTTTCGGTCAAAAAGGAACAAAAGACGCAGCAAAAGCCGCTTATTATTTCGACATTGCAGCTCAGACTTCAAGAAGGATTATTCAAGAATCAGGGAGAGGTTTAGCACCAAATTTTGATGATTTATTTACAAGAGCAGGACAGCTTACTGGACCAGCAAAAAGAGAAAATATTTTCGCACTTGCTTATTCTGATCAAGCATCAAAAAAGACACATTATCAGTCATTTGGTGAAATGGCAAGAACAGTTGGAGGACAATCAGGAAGATTCCCAACGCAATTATTAGTGGATACTTTTGAAATGGCAAACGGAAAAAGAATTGACGAACCAGGTTCTGGTTATGATCCTAAAAATCCATTTGCCAATAGAGATCCTCGTTTAAAAATGTCTATTTATACGCATAAATCTAACATAATCGCGAACAATGGAGGAGTAAAATTGAACATCACTATGGAGTTGTACAAACCAACCACTTTGTCATTTGATGCGGCAAATAATTCGACTTCAATTTCAAATCTTGATTATACAGGATCTGTGGCTCAGTATGGTTATATTCAGAGTGGTGTTGGATATTTATGGAGAAAATACAATTATTTTAATGATGAAATTGTTTCTGAGCCTTCATACAATATTTTGATGATGCGTTATGCAGAGATTTTGTTAATGTATGCAGAAGCAAAAATCGAATTGAATCAAATTGATGGTACAGTAACAGGTGCTATCAACGAAGTAAGAGGGAGAGTAAACATGCCAGCAACAACACTTACAGATCAAGCAAAATTAAGACAATTGGTTCGTAGAGAGCGTAAAGTAGAACTTATCAGAGAAGCAGGTTTGCATTTCTTCGATATGAGAAGATGGAGAACAGGAGCTTTAGAAAATGCTGAAAGAACATACGGTTTCCCAATTGCGACTGGAGTAAATGCGGCTACGAATACTTATCCTGATGGATATACTCAAGTTACTGCAGACATGGTTCCAACTTATGGAGCGGCAGGTTCTGAAAGAGATTTGAATGATTTGGCGCTTTACGGTGCTTATGGCAGCAAATTACGTCAAAGAGATGCCGACAGACCAAACAACTGGAATGACAAATTCTATTTATGGCCAATTCCACAAGTAGAAAGAAACAAAGCGCCTTGGTTGACGCAAAATGATGGCTACGGTCAATAATCGTTAATTAAAAAGATAAAGATAGAAAATGAAAAAAATATTTTATTTGCTTATGAGTCTGCTGCTATTGTCCTCGTGTGACGATAGTTTTAAAGACGAACGCAGCTATCAATCGGCGAAGATTGTAGCCGTTAAATTGAATAATGTTTTATATAACATTGCAGAGAATGACGCGAACGAGGCAAAGGTTGTTTTGCCTGCTGGTACTAATCTTAAAGATGTTAAAACAGAAATATTAGTAACTAATGGTACTGTTGTAAGTCCAGAAAACAATGTTAATCGTGATTTGACTAAACCAGTAGATGTTTCTATTTCGGGTCAAGACGGTGAAAATAGTGTTTGGAAACTTATTGTACAATCACCTCCAAAATTGACAAATCTTAGTGTTGTTGGACTTCCAATCGCAAAAGACAAAATCTTCTTTGGAAAAACTTCGATAATTGTTCAAGTTCCAGTTGGAACAGACATTACGAATTTGGCTGTTACTTATGATTTCTCAAATGGTACATTGAAAAATTATGTAAATGGAACAGCGAAAGATTATAGTTTTAATCTGCCAAGTAAAGCGCCTTTTAGCTTAGAAGTGCTTGGAGTTGACGGTGTAACAGTTTACAAATACGATGTAGTATTTACTTCAGAAGCTGTTGGTCCTGCAAAAATCAATAGTATGGTAATTAATGGAGATGTAACTTCTGAAATTATTATCGTTGATGCAGCTAAAAATATTGTACAACCTGTTGTTCCTTATTTGACTAGTTTCTCAGACGCAACAGTTGTCATTAATGCTTCTTTTGGAAATACAATTGATCCTGCTTTCAAAGGAACAAACGTAAATACATTAGCTGGATTTAAAGTTAAAATAACGGGAACTGACGGAATTGAACGCGAATTCACAGTGAAGAATCCTTTGATTAAATCAAATCCAATTTTGGAAAAATCTCACGCTGATTTTGGTTTTGCAGCAAATGCAGGTTCATCTGCAGGATTCAGTGGAAACAATATCGTAATTGCGACAAATGCAATGAATGCAGGACAAACTGCGGTGTTAGGTATCAACGCTTACGACTTGTCAGGAAACTACTTAAACGGACTTGCGAAAACAGGTACAAATTTCGACGGTGGTGCAGTTACAGGTATTAGAAAATTAGCTACAGATGACAACGGAAAAATCCTTGGTGTACAGCTTGGAGCTGGAGCTGGTGCCGCAACCACTTTATCAATCATCAAATGGAATTCTATTTCAGATGCAGCGCCAACGAACTACATTACGTATTCTCAAAACAGTTTAGGTTTAACATTTGCACCAAGAAGTGCTGGCATCAGCATCTCGGGATCATTGGATGGAAATGCTACAATTACAGTTCCTTTGGCACAAAAAACAAATGTATTAATCTGGAAAGTAGTTAATGGAGTTTTAAATCCAACACCAACACAGCAATCATTCCCTTACTCAGGAACTGGTTTCTACTATAGTGTTCAGCCAGATGATACAGGATTTGTTGGAGCTTCGACAGGAACAGCATATAGCGGAATCAATTTGATGAGTGGTTCTTTCTCTGAGACTTTTAAAACAACTTCAGGATCAGTAACAACAGATTGTAAAACAATTGTTTATAAAGGAAGAAAATACATTGCTTATGTTGCATTTGTTGGCGGTAAACACGTTTTCAGATTAGTAGATTACACTACAGCAAGTACAGCTGCTCTTGAAAGTCCAATTTTAGAAATTACAGGAGCTGCAGTTTCAAATGCTAATAATACTGTAGATGCTGACTTTGCAGTAATAAATGGCAAATTGCATGTGTTGTATTATGGAACAAACGATAAACTAGCAGTTTACAAATTAGAAAAATAAAACTTTAGGAGATTTTCTTTGAAAAGAGAAAATCTCCTTTAAAAACAATAAAAATGAAAAAGTTATTAATCTTATCTCTTGCTGTATTATTTTTTGCGTGCAATAGCGAAGAACCGCCAAGAGTTTATCCAAACAATCCAGTTCAAACAGGAAAAGCCATGAAGGGTGTTTGGGTTACCAATGTAGCTTCAACGGCTTTGGGTTCGTTAAATGCCATTAAAGAAACGGTACAGACCTGCAAAAAATCAAACATTACAGATATTTATGTGGTGGTTTGGAATAAAGGAAGAACGCTTTATCCAAGTGAAATCATGAATAAAGAATTTGGTATTTCAATCATGGAAGGTTATGAAGGGAGAGATCCATTGCTGGAAATGATTACCGAAGCACATAAAGAAAAAATAAAAGTTCATGCTTGGTTTGAATATGGTTTTGCTGCTTCAAATGGACAGCAAGGTGGCGTGATTTTGAAAAAATATCCGCAATGGGCTGCTAAAGATGCTTCTAAAAATTTATTGGTTTCGTCAAATGGTTTTGAATGGATGAATGGAATAAATCCAGATGTCCAGAATTTTATGAAATCTTTGATTTTAGAAGTGGTAAAAAAATACGATGTTGACGGTATTCAAGGTGACGACAGACTTCCAGCAATGCCAATCGCAGGTGGATATGACGATTATACTGTTCAATTGTATAAGACAGAAAAAGGTGTTAATCCGCCAACAAATGAAAAAGATGCAGCATGGCAAGATTGGAGAGCAAATAAATTGACTGAATTCTTAGGCGATTTATACAAAGCTGTAAAAGCCGCAAAACCTACTGTAATTGTTTCAATGGCACCAAGTGTGCATCCGTGGGCAAAGGATAATTATTTGCAGGATTGGCCAACTTGGTTGGATAAAAAATATTGCGATTATGTAATTCCACAGATTTATAGTTATGATTTTTCAGCTTATTCACAAACATTAAAATCACAAGTTTCTTATGTTAAGAATAGCGCAGACCGTTCAAAATTGTTTGCTGGGGTTTTGATTCAATCTGGAACGTACAACGCCACGAACCAGTTTGTAGAACAAATGGTGAACGAGAACAGAAACAATTATGTAAACGGAGAAATATTCTTCTTTTTTGAAGGATTAAAATACAATTCTGAATATTTTACTACCAAATACGCTTCAAAATAATTTAAAATATACTACTGCCAGAATCTATTTTTGGCAGTAGTATTTACATAAAAAAATCAAGCAGAGAAAAATTTAGATATGCGCCAGAGAAAAAATACAATATTATTTTTTGCACTCATTTTCTTAATGAGTTTGACTGGTTATGCTCAAAATCAATTTGCTGCTTTTGCTAAAAAAGAATCGAGAGAAAAGTTAGTAGTAAAACTAAAGGATTCCATAATCAATCAGGAAGCGACGGCTTATTTAAATTTCAATAAAAACATAAACTGGAATAGCTATGCATGGGCAACTGCTTTCGTGATAGATAATTCCGAACAGAATTTTAAAGTCCTAAAAAAGGCATTATCAGACTATAAACTACTATCAAAACGTGATCTAAAGAAAGTTTTTGAATCGGTATTTGCTTGTTTTCCAAATGAATTTGTTTTAGAAATGACTGATATTGCAAAAAATGAAACTGAGAACGTTTCAATCTTTGCAACATCAATACATTATTTAGCACAAAATAACATAGAGGTAAAACAGCTTTTACAAACGAAGTTTATTGATGATAATAGCGCTGTAATGCAGGCTCTGCGAAATGAATTGAAATCAGATTATAAACCAATTTCAATTGCTGATTTGATTGAGTTGGTAAAGTTTAATGCCGCTAAAAAAGAGAAATTTTTATACTCCATTCAACATACAAACAGAGATTTGCCAGGAAAAGCTTTTGTTCAGAATGAAAAAGGTTTCTTAGAAAAAGAAAATGGAAAAGTTATTCTTGTAGATCAATTGGCCAGAAGTGCTACTAATTTGCCAATGTACATTACAAACGGCAATACACCGACTGGTTTGTTTAAAATTGAAAGTCTTGCCAAGTCGGAAAATGTTTTTATCGGACCGACTTTGAGTTTTGTTACTTTTTTGCCTTTTGAATGTGACGCTTCGGTCTTTTACAATAATGATAAAAAGGATTTTCTTTTGGAAGATTATCTGAAGTTTTTCCCAAAAAAACTGCATTCAAATTTAAGCATCCAGCAAACTTTTTGGGCAGGAAAAGCAGGAAGAGACGAAATTCATTTTCACGGAACAACTATAGATCAAGAAATATACAAAAAACAGATTTTCTACGGACAAACGCCTTCAATGGGGTGTTTGTGTGCGAAAGAAATTTGGAATGAAAACGGTAATTTGACTCAAAGCGATCAGCAAAAATTAGTTGATATTTGGCAAAAATCCAATATTGAAAAAGGTTATGCCTATGTTTTGGAACTACAAGAATCAGATTGGATAAAATTTGAAAAAAGCATAAACACAAAATTATAATGAAAAAGTTAATCCCAGTTTTAATCTTAGCCTGTTTGTTTATTTCGTCAGGCAAAATGGACAAAATAAATGACGTTACCCAATATGTAAATCCGTTTATTGGTACCGGCGGGCATGGCCACACTTTTCCCGGAGCAGTAGTTCCTTTTGGAATGGTGCAATTGAGTCCAGATACTAGAACGCAAGGCTGGGATGCTTGCAGTGGTTATTATACAGAAGACACCAGTATTTTAGGATTTTCACACAGACATTTAAGCGGTACCGGAATGACCGATTTTGCAGATGTACTTTTTACGCCGTTTACGGGTAAACTGCAATTAGAAAACGGGAATCTGAAAGAATATTATCCATTGAATTTTTCGCATGAAAATGAAAAAGCTTCAGCTGGTTTTTATACGGTGAATTTTGATAATGGCATAAAAGCTTCTATGACAGCATCAACAAGAGCGGGATTTCACGAATACAAATTTCCTTCACAAGAAGCCGGAATTATCGTCGATTTGCATCATAATCTGAACAATCAAAAGGTTTTGCAATCTTTTATAGAAATTGTCAGCGATACCGAAATTAGAGGAATGAGATTGACTGAAGGCTGGTCAAAAAGAGATTATGTTTATTTTCATGCGAAATTCAATAAACCGTTTAAAGTTGAATTGTACAAGGATAATAAAATTGTTTCCGCAAAACAGCTAAATGCAGATCATATCAAAGCGGTTTTATATTTTGAAAATCCGAAAGAAGTGAAAGTAAAGGTTGGAATTTCTCCAGTTGACGAGAGAGGCGCTTTGCAAAATCTGGATGCTGAAATCCCGCATTGGGATTTTGATAAAACCCAAAAGCAAGCAGCAACATTATGGAAAAATCAGCTTGAAAAATTTAAAATTGAAGGCGGAACAGCAGATCAGAAAACTATTTTTTACACTGGATTGTACCATGCTTTTATTCATCCGTCAACGTATTCAGATACAGATAAAAGATATAGAGGACAAGACCTAAAAATTCATACGCTTGATTCTGGAACGTATTACACGGTATTCTCGCTTTGGGATACCTACAGAGCGCAAATGCCTTTAATTGATTTGATTACGCCTTCTAAAACAAATGAATTTATCAATTCACTTTTGATAAAATACCAACAAGGCGGTTTGTTGCCAATGTGGGATTTGGCAGCCAACTACACAGGAACAATGATCGGAGCACATTCGACATCTTTAATTGCGGATGCTTACGCCAAAAACATACGCGGTTACGATACAGAATTGGCCTATAAAGCCATGATGCGTTCAATACCTTATGACACAACAGGAGTAAAAGTAAATCATCCTGCAATCTGGGAATGGCTGATGACAAAAGGAAAAAAATACAATCAAGAAATGGGTTTTATTCCTGCTGATAAAGATGTGATTTTTGCTACTTCAAGAGGTTTGGAATATGCTTACAACGATTGGGCTTTGGCTCAAGTGGCAAAAGATATGGGAAAAACGGAAGATTATAAATGGCTTTCAGAACGTGGAATGCGTTACAAAAAATACTACGACAAAGAAACCGGTTTCATGCGTGCCTTAGACAGCAACGGAAAATTTATTGGGCCATTTAATCCTTCTTATTCAGATCATATGAACAGTCCATATTGTGAAGGGAATGCTTGGCAGTGGACTTGGTTTGTACCACAAGATGTAAACGGACTTATTGATTTGATGGGCGGTAAAGCTTCTTTTGAAGAAAAATTAGATGCCTTGTTTAATACGACTGCTAAATTGGAAGGAGCAGATGCATCTGCCGATATTTCGGGACTAATTGGGCAATATGCACACGGAAATGAGCCAAGTCATCACATTATTTACTTTTATAATTATATCAACAAGCCTTTTAAAACACAAGAATTGGCCGATAAAATCATGAAAGAGCAATATCGAAATGCTCCTGATGGTTTAAGTGGCAATGAAGATTGTGGACAAATGTCGTCATGGTATATTTTGAATGCAATTGGTTTTTATCAAGTTGCGCCAGGAGATCCTACTTATACGATTTCTAGACCATTGTTTGATAAAGTTACAATCAATTTAGAAAAAGGAAAAAAGTTGATTGTGAAGACTATAAATAATGCTCCAGAAAATAAATATGTCGAATCTGTGACTTTGAACGGAAAGACTTTGAACTCGTTATTTTTTAAACACGACCAAATTGCATCTGGCGGAGAATTAGTTTTCAAAATGACAAACAAAGCTCCAAACAATTAATTGTACAAAAAAAATAGTATTATGAAAAAAAATATAATCTGTTTTGTTCTTTTTTTAAATGCTCTGATGCTTTCTGCACAGGGGAATAAGTGGGACGTTTATCGTACAATTCCGTTGGCGCAACGAATAAATGAGGTCGAAGGAAAGCCTTTCATCCTCAATTCAGATTCAAAAATATTTTATCCAAAAAAGAATGACAATTTAAAGCAGATTGCTGTTTTTTTATCAGAATACATTCAGATTGCAAATGGATTAAAAATTGAAATTTCAACAGAAAATCCGAAAGCTAATGGAATTATTTTACAAGATAATTTCAAAAATGATAATAAAGAAGCATACAATTTCGCAGTTAATCAGAATCAAATTTTGATTGATGGAGCAACAAGTGCAGGAACTTTTTATGGTGTGCAGCTTTTGCGAAAAGTATTGTTGGAAAACGAAACTAAATCGGTTATTGAACTTCCAAGTGTACAAATTACAGATTATCCGCGATTTGCTTATCGTGGCATGCATTTGGATGTTGCGCGTCATTTCGCATCAGCAGAATTTGTCAAAAAATATATTGATTTGCTGGCTTTGCACAATATTAATACTTTTCATTGGCATTTAACCGATGATCAAGGATGGCGTGTCGAAATTAAAAAGTATCCAAAATTAACTCAAATAGGATCTGTACGAACAGAGACACAAGTAGGAAAACAGGTTGGAGTTTATGATGGGAAACCGCACGGAGGATTTTATACACAAGAACAGATAAAAGAAATTGTTGCGTATGCACAAAAACGCTTCATTACTATTATTCCCGAAATTGACTTGCCGGGTCATATGGTTGCGGCTTTGGCATCTTATCCAGAATTGGGTTGTGTTGGAAAAGGATATGAAGTGTATAAAAAATGGGGAGTTTCAGACGATGTTCTTTGTCTTGGAAACGAAAAGACTTTTACTTTTTTAGAAGGAGTTTTTACAGAATTAATTCCGCTTTTTCCTTCCAAATATTTCCATATTGGAGGTGACGAATGCCCTAAAAAAAGATGGGAAAAATGCCCAAAATGTCAAGCAAAAATCGCCGAATTGGGTTTGCAAAAAGACAGCAAACATTCAGCTGAAGAAAAATTACAGAGTTATTGTATGTCTAGAATTGAAAAATTCTTAAATGCAAAAGGAAAACAAGTCATAGGCTGGGATGAAATACTCGAAGGAGGAATAGCGCCAAATGCTACGATAATGTCTTGGAGAAGTGCTCAAGCAGGAGTAGAAGCTGTTAAACAAGGGCATAAAGCGATTATGACACCGAGTTCGCATGTTTATTTTGATTATTATCAAAGTACAGATGCAGCTTCTGAACCTTTGGCAATTGGCGGTTTTACAAATTTAGAGCGTGTCTATTCCTTCGAACCAATTCCAGATGGATTGACCGAAAATGAAAGAAAACTTGTTATTGGCGCACAAGCAAACCTGTGGAGAGAATATATTGATACGGATGCGCAAACAGAATACATGATTTTGCCAAGACTTGCCGCTTTAAGCGAAGTGATTTGGACAAATGCCGATAAAAAGAATTACAGTAATTTCTTGAATCGTTTATCTGATTTTTTAAAGATCTATAATAAACTGAACTACAATTATGCGAAACATATTTTGGAGGTTTCACCAGAATACAAAGTAGATACAGAAAATGGTCAATTGATTTTAAATTTAAGAACGTCTAGCAAATTTCCTATTTATTATACTTTGGATGGTTCAGAACCAACTTTGCAAAGCAAAAAATATACAGAAGGAATAATTGTCAATAGCGCCGTAACTGTAAAAGCTGCCGTTCTTTCAGAGAATTATAAAAGCAAAGTTTTCATCAAAAAGTTTGAATTCAACAAAGCGACTGCAAAACCTATTGTTTTAAAAAATGAGCCTGTTGATCGTTATCGTTTTAATGGCGGAAAAACGTTGGTTGACGGAAGAACTGGAACAACAGCTTTTAGCACGGGAGACTGGATCGCACTTTACAAAGATGATTTTGAGGCAACTATAGATTTGAAATCAGTTCAACAAATTTCAGAAGTTACTATGAATAGTTTTACGTCTCCAAACGACTGGATTTTTGGACCTAAACAATTTCAGGTTTTAATCTCAAACGACGGAATAAATTTTAAGGAAGTTCATACTCAAGATTTAAAAATCGCTCAAAAAGAGGATGGGCCAAAGATTACAAATTTAAAAGCTGTTTTTGCCAAACAAGACGCAAGGTTTATTAAAATAAAGGCTCCAATTTTTGAGAAAATTCCAGAATGGCACTATTCTGCGGGACAGCCTACATTTTTATTTGTTGACGAAATTTCAATTAACTAATACCATATAAATAACCATGAAAAAAAGCTGCTTATTTCAATTATACGCCCTTTCATCAATGCTTTTTCTGGCTGGTTGTTCTGAAAGCAATTCACAGTCGAAACCAACTGTAAAAACAAGCATAGAAGAACAAATTAAAACCAAATTTGAAAAAGAAACATTGCCTGCGCCTTCGAGTCCTTGTTTTGCAGGAGCTTATTACAGAAAAGCTTATTCCAGCAAAGATTATTGGTTAGGAATTGGAGGAACAGTTGTATTGCCAGTTTTGACGTACGATCCTTCAAGAACAAATCCGAATAAACCTGGCGCATATTTAGACAATGCTTCAATTTATTTAGGCGGAAATTCTGATGAGCAAGAAACCGATATCGGATTGACTTGGGAAGTAATTCGCGAAGCAGATGGCACAGTAAGTAAAGAGCATAAAGCATTTCGCCCGTTTTTGCGACGTACAGGTTATAGATCTGGACAAAAAGTACTTTACATGAATGCACCTGCAGAACCTGCTTATTATTGGTATCCAGGAGAAACGGTTACCATCAGTATTCAGTTGATAGAGTCGAAAAAACTAAAATTCATTGTCGAAGGTGCTGGAAAAAAATATGAGCAAATATTTGATGTTGATGGCTACGATCCAACATTTATGGCACAGTACAAACGTGTAAACGCCATTGATCAGGTAGCAAATGAAGGAAAACCAGCACAACCGACTACAGCAAAAGTAACGGGAGCAAAATGGACAGAAACTTTTTTGTTTCGCTCTGTAAATGGAAGTGTAGTAAAAGCGCCAATGCATACGAAACGCTTTACAGATATGCAATGCCCGGCAAAAAGTTACTTTAATTTAGCTCCATTTGGTGAAAGTGGCGAATCAATTGATATTTTTGGTTCCAGATAAAATTTAAAATTAATATTAAACACATAGAAACATAGTTTTTTATAACCTGAATTAAGATGATTGAAAAAGCCAGCTTTCACACATAGAACTATGTGCATTAATGCAAGTGAAACGCCTTTTTTAGACTGCAAAATCTATGTTTCTATGTGTTAAAAAATAATAACGCATAAAGAAGTTAACTACTAAGCTATAAAAACATAAAAAATGAAAACCAGAAGAGATTTTTTAAACCAATTAGGATTGGGCGCGGCATCTGCAATGAGTATTCCTTTATTGAGTTCTTTTGAAAGTGCTTCAGCTATAAAAACTGAAGAAAGACCAGAATTAATTACACAAGATCGTCCAGAATTATTGGTTCCAAAAGGAAATGCATTACGAATTACGGGAACTTTCCTTGACGAAATTTCACACGATATTCCGCATCAAAACTGGGGAGAAAAAGAATGGGATCAAGATTTTGCGCACATGAAGGCTATTGGTATTGATACCGTTATCATGATTCGTTCAGGCTATAGAAAATTCATTACCTATAATTCTGATTATTTGATCAATAAAAGAGGCTGTTATAAACCGGGCGTTGATCTTTTGGATATGTATCTGCGTTTGGCTGACAAGCATAAAATGAAGTTTTATTTCGGATTATATGATTCTGGTGTTTATTGGGATACGGGAGATATGACAACTGAAATCGAAGCCAATAAATTTGTTATCGAGGAAGTTTGGAAAAAGTACGGACATTACAAAAGTTTTGCAGGTTGGTATTTAAGTGGAGAAATTAGCCGTAAAACCAAAGGTGCAATTGAATCATTCAGAACTTTAGGTCAGTTGTGTAAAGATGTTTCTGGAGGTTTGCCAACCTTTATGTCGCCTTGGATTGACGGCAAAAAAGCAGTAATGGCTGCTTCAGGAAAACTTTCTAAAGAAGATGCAGTTTCAGTTCAGGAACATGAAAAGGAGTGGGGCGAAATTTTTGACGGAATCAAAGGTGCTGTTGATGCTTGTGCGTTTCAAGACGGGCATATTGATTATGATGAATTAGATGCTTTTTTCTCTGTAAATAAAAAACTTGGAGATAAATATGGTTTGGAATGCTGGACAAATGCGGAGACTTTTGACAGAGACATGCCAATCAAATTTTTCCCAATCAAATTTGAAAAATTGAGATTAAAATTAGAAGCTGCACAAAGAGCAGGATACCAAAAAGGAATCACTTTTGAATTTTCACACTTTATGAGTCCGCAATCTGCTTATTTGCAGGCAGGTCATTTGTACGACAGATACAAAGAGTATTTTGGTATCAAATAATAAAGTCTTAAAATTTTAATCACAAATAAAAAAATGAATCAAAAAGAGAATATTAAGTATATAATTTTCCTGTCGGTTATTGGCGCTATAGGAGGATTTCTTTTCGGATATGATGTAGCTGTTATTTCTGGAACTATAGAGCAAGTAACCAAACAATTTTCACTTGATAATGTTTCAGTGGGTTGGTACGTTGGTTGTGCTTTAATTGGTTCTATTATTGGAGTAGCCTTTGCAGGCAAAATCGCCGATCTTTTAGGACGCAAATGGACAATGCTTTTGGCTGCCGCGCTTTTTACAACTTCGGCAGTTGGATGTATGTTTGTTTCGAGTTTTGAAATGTTAATCTGGGCGAGAATCCTTGGCGGAATGGGAATCGGAGTAGCTTCAATTGTTTCTCCTTTATATATTTCAGAAGTTTCGCCGGCACGTTTTAGAGGAACTTTGGTAACACTTTATCAATTGGCAATCACAATTGGTATTGTGGCTTCGTATTTTGCGAATGCTAAAGTTTTGGCGTGGGCAACATCAGGCCATTTTGAAGCGCAATGGGCAACAGTTATTTTCCAGACAGAATATTGGAGAGGAATGTTGGGATTATGTGGTGTTCCATCTCTTTTATTTTTTATAATCATCTTCTTTATTCCAGAAAGTCCAAGATGGCAGATTTCTAAGAATAATTTGGCTGCAGCCGAAAAAACATTAACACAATTATTTGGTGCAGATGAAGCTAAAGAACAAATCGAAAACAACCAAAAATCACTTTTAAATAAAGAAAAAACAGACTGGAGAATATTATTTCAACCAGGTTATAGGACGGCTTTATTTATTGGGATGAGTTTGGCGATTTTGGGACAGTTTATGGGAGTTAATGTGATTTTCTATTACGGACCAATAATTTTCAAAGAAGCAGGAATGGCTTCGCAAGGCTCATTAGATTTTCAAATCGTAATTGGAGTCGTGAATGTGCTTTCAACTATTTTAGGAATGTATTTAGTAGATAAAATTGGAAGAAAAAAACTTGTATATATTGGCGTAACAGGAATGTTTGTAATGCTTATTGCTATTGGGGCTTATTTCTATTTAGGTTTCAACAATCCAAATATTTTGTTGTACCTAATTATCGGATATATTTTCTTTTGTGCAATTTCTATCTGCGTGGTAATCTGGGTGTTGATTTCAGAAATGTATCCAGTAAAAGTGCGCGGATTGGCAATGTCAATGGCAGGTTTTTCGCTATGGATAGGTTCTTATCTTATCGGACAACTAACGCCAGTATTATTAGAATCATTAAGTCCAGCAATTTCATTTTGGATTTTTGCAGTAATGTGTATTCCATATCTTTTGATAACACGTTTTTATGTCCCTGAAACCACAGGAAAATCTCTTGAAGAAATTGAAGATATCTGGATTGCACATTAATTTTTATATTTACTATTCCGTTGGATGTAATTTTAAAAAAATACATTCTAACACATAGAAACATAGATTTTTTCTTCTCCATTTTGAAGGTAATAAAAAAAGCCAGCTTTCACACATAGATAACTATGTGTGTTAATACAAGTGGAACGCCTTTTCTACAGAGAGTTAAACTATGATTCTATGTGTTAAATAAATTGTACACAACGGTTATTTACTACTAAACACTATCAAACCAAAACCAATTATGAAATTCTTTTCAAAGCTCCAAACCAAAGAACCAAAGTCGATTTTAAATGCTGCCGTTATTGTAGCTGCTTTAGGTTATTTTGTTGACATTTATGATCTTTTATTATTCGGAATTGTCCGAACAGATAGCCTCAAGGATTTAGGAATTACTGGCGATGCCATCCGAAATCAAGGCGAGTATCTCATCAGTATGCAGATGTTCGGAATGTTGTTTGGAGGAATTCTGTGGGGAATTCTTGGAGACAAAAAAGGAAGAATTTCAGTTTTGTTTGGCTCTATTCTGATTTATTCTGTTGCTAATATTGCTAACGGAATGGTAACCACAATTGATGGTTATGCTTTTTGGAGATTGATCGCAGGAATTGGACTTGCAGGAGAATTAGGCGCCGGAATCACACTTGTAGCAGAATCTTTGCCAAAGGAAAAACGTGGTTACGGAACTATGATTGTAGCTTCGGTTGGAGTTTCTGGAGCAGTTGCCGCTTATATAATTTATGAAGTTTTCCAAGACTGGCGTTTGTGTTATTATGCAGGTGGCGTTTTAGGAATCTTATTATTGTTTTTGAGAATCAGCATTACAGAATCAGGAATTTTTAAAAGAGTTCAGGAAGAGAATGAAAAGAAAGGAGATTTTTTGTCCTTATTTACAGATAGAAAGCGATTTTTTAAATACATAAACTGTATTTTGATCGGAATGCCTCTATGGTTTTTGGTTGGCGTATTGATTACATTTTCCCCTGAATTTGCAAAAGCATTAAACATACAGCAAGCCGAAACGATTGAAGCCGGCAAAGCGATTGCATTTTGTTACGCAGGATTGGTTTTTGGAGATATCGCCAGCGGACTTTTGAGTCAGTGGCTGAAAAGCAGAAAAAAAGTAATGTATTGGTTTTTGGCTTTCAACCTATTAATGGTATTTGTTTATCTGAATGTTTCTGCTATTTCAACAAATGTGTTTTACTTTCTTTGTCTTTTAATGGGAGTTTCTGTTGGGTATTGGGTACTTTTTGTAACCATTGCAGCAGAGCAATTTGGAACAAATATTAGGGCAACGGTTACTACAACGGCACCAAATTTTGTGAGAGGGTCGCTTCCCTTGATCATCTTGATTTACTCTTATTTCAGAGATTCGATTTTTGAAGGAGATATTATCAAATCGGGAATGGTCGTGGGATCTTTATTATCTATAATTTCATTGTTGGCTTTGTCACAATTAAAAGAAACTTTCTCTGTAGATTTAGATTATTCTGAAAAAGCATAATAAAAAATCAATGTTAAATTATTTCATTTACCTAAGTTGAGTGCTTAATGGTTTGGTTATCAATTGCACCAGTCGAATTCAATAAAATGGTTATTTTTTAGTAAATTTAATTTTACTTGTAGATTATTGATGAAGATTGTTTTTGTAAATAATTTAATAGAAAAGGAAGGTAGAAATGCCTTCCTTTTTAAATATTAATTCAATTGAATATGAACCGAACTGCTAAAATAAATTTTATGAATAAATTCCTTTTTTTATTTTGTCTTCTATGTTTTCTTTCAGGTTGTAAATCAGCAAAAAATAGTCCTATTACTCAAATTTTAAAAAGTGATAACAGTGCTATTAAAAAAGTGGCAGAACAGCCGGAACATTATGAATTGCAGATTATTTATACTTCGATAAAAAGAAAAAGCGATGGAAAAGTTATTTTAAAAGATTACAAATACAACGTCGATGCTTCAAATTATTTTTACCCGGCAAGTACAGTAAAACTTCCGATTGCAGTGCTGGCTTTGGAAAAATTGAACAAGATGAAAGATGTTGATGTAAATACCGTTTTTACCGTTGATAATGATACAACCAAAGCATCTTTTTCAGACAATTTGCGTAAAATTTTTGCGGTGAGTTCAAATGAGGCAAGTAATGATTTTTATGAATTTATGGGACGCGATTATATTAATTCAAAACTCCATGAAAAAGGATTAAAAGAAGTTCAAGTAAATCATCGTTTATCAACTCCGAACTCAGGAGCTTCGCAGACAAAAAAAATAACGTTTTATAAAAAAGATGGTGAAAAAATAATCATTCCAAGTGTTAACGATAGCAAAATTATTCCGTTGAAATTAAATAAAACGTTAAAAGGGAAGGGCTATCTTGAAGACGATAAACTGGTTAATTCTCCAATGGATTTTAGCAGAAAAAATTATCTTCCGTTAGAAACTTTGCACGGAGTTATGAAAAGAATTGTTTTCCCGAATAATTTTTCAAGCAAAGAACGTTTTGATTTGTCAAAAGAGAACAGAGAACTTCTTTTGTTTGATATGCAGAATTTGCCTAGAAATGCAGGTTTTAATCCAAAAGAATATTACGACGGATACTGCAAGTTTTTAATGTTTGGCGATACAAAAGACCCAATTCCAAGTAACATAAAAATATATAATAAAGTTGGTGATGCTTACGGAACATTAGTCGATTGCGCTTACATTGTAGATGAAGTTAATCATGTCGAATTTATTCTCAGTGCTACTTTATTGGTCAACGAAGACCAAATTTTCAATGATGGGATTTATGAATACGAAAAGATAGGATTGCCTTTTCTTGCACAACTTGGACGCGCTTTTTATGATTTGAATTTAAAGGAAGGTAAAAAAGATCAGTTGTAATCAAATTTTAGATTTTTAAAAGTATAATTGGCTTTATTTGAAAACAATAGAGTCAATTCGTTTATAGTTTTATTATTAAAATATTTTAATAATAAAATATTTAATGGTAAAATATTTTATATATTTGTTTTTGTAAAATAAATTTTGAAAATATCATTAACCATACTTTCACATAGTCTAGTACCAAAATATTTTAACTTATTTTAATGAAAAGCAAAACCGTTTCTATAAAGAATATTGCCGACGAATTGAAGATTTCAATAACGACGGTTTCTTTTGTATTGAACGGTAAAGCTGCAGAAAAGCATATTTCAAAAGAAGTGACGAAAAAAGTGCTCGATTATGCGAAACGAATAAATTATAGACCCAATTTAATTGCCCAGAGTCTTAGAACAGGAAAATCAAAAATCCTGGTTTTCATGGTTGAAGATATTTCAAATAGTTTTTTCTCGAAATTGGCAAGGATCTTTGAAGATATGATTTATGAAAAAGGCTATAAAGTTATATTTTGCAGTAACGAGAATAATGACGAGAGATCGAGAGAACTTATAGAATTGTTTCATTTCAGGCAAGTTGATGGATTTATAATTGTTCCATCCCCAGGAATAAAAGATACGATCGAAGGACTTATAAAAAATGATATTCCAGTTGTTTTAATGGATCGATTTTTTGATGATCTAGCTTGCAATTATGTTGGAATTGATAACGAGCGCGCTTCAAACGATGCTGTAACGCATTTGATTGACAATCAGTTTAAGAATATTGGTTTTGTTACAACAACATCCAATCAGTCTCAGTTGAGAGATCGTTTGCAAGGATATGAAAAAGCTATTGCGGCGCACGGATTAAATCCTGCAATCTTGCGAATCCCAGAAGACAAATTGATGGATGGAAAAGAATACATAAGCGATTTTTTCAATAAAAATACGGATCTAGATTCTGTTTTTTTCTCCACGAATTATCTTGCACAACACGGGTTAGAGACTTTTAAGGATAATGATTATCATTTATTAAAAAAACTTGGAATAATTTCTTTCGATGATCACGATATGTTCCGTTTATGCCCAACTTCGATTACCTGCGTATCTCAACCTCTTTCTGAAATTTCTGCTAAACTTATAGAAAAGATGCTATTTCTGCTAGATAGCAAAGAGGAAAACAAATCATTTAAAAAAGACGTATTAAAAGCAGAGTTAATTATACGTGAGTCATCATTAGCGAAAAAATGTATTGAAAATCAGATTGTATAGAACAAAATGCTTTTGTTTATTTCTATCTTAACTTAATAGACTGCGACATCCCAAACATTCGCCATACGCGCTTTTCCTGAAGGTCCTTCGATATCGAGTATTACAATATATTTGCCGGCATTTTTATATTCATGAATAGGATTTTGTTCATTTGAAGTGGTGCCATCTCCAAAATCCCAATGCCATTTAGTAATCTTGCCCGTACTTTCGTCTATAAATGATACCTGTCGTTTGTTCATATTTGTCACTTTAAATGACCATTTCGCATCAAATGCTTTCTGATATTTCTGGTCAAGTGGTTGTAAGGTAAAAATGGTTCCCAAACTTGAGTTGCCATACATTTTGTGATTTTTAGATAGGTTCCAAAAGCCTTTTTTCTTTTCGTCGTTTACATCATCATAATCAATTACCGCCCAAGTAAGTCCAATTTTTTTATTATCATACAAATTAGATTCGACGGCTCTTTCCGGGCTTTCGCCAGCATAATCAAAAAGTGTAATCCAAAATTCTGCAATAAGTTTTCCGGGTTCGCCAGGCTTAAAGTTATAGGAATAGGCAATATTTGAATAAGGCATTTTTTTGATCCATGGCTGACTGCCCCATGCAAGCGCCCAATCTTTGCCAACAGCCGGCGTAAAGATGTGGTAATTCTGTGCGTGTACACCGTGAAAATCAAAATAGCGTTGGCGCCAAGAAAGGTCTTGATTCAAATGTAGTTGATCAGTTAAAGGGCCACCAGAGAGATCGCCATCTACTACAATTTCAAAAATATCATTGTGGAGATCGGGTAAAGAAAAATCCCAATAATCATCATAAGCTTCATATAAAAAGTATAATCGGTTTAGGCCTTTTACCCATGCTACTCTCACTTTTACATCTAAATTTGAAGGATCTGTCTTTGGATAATGTTTTGAATCATCCCACAATTGGTCTGTTCCTACAATATATTCTGCAGGAAAAGCATCCCAATCCTCTGTATTGCCATCAATTCTTGGAATCATATTGGCTGGAAACTGATATATTTTATAGCCTCTATCTTCTTGGGAATATGACTTTGAACTTAAAAATAAGAAAGCACTAATTAGCAAGAGAAATTTGATTTTCAAAATGACTTTCATTTCTAAAATGTTTTCGTTGTTGTTTTTTGAATTTCTAAATCTTTGAAAGGTTTGCTGTCTTTAATGGAAAATTCGCTAACATCTTTTAAGACAAGGATTCCTGATTTTCGATTTTCTGGCACATTTACATTACGCATTTTTATATTTTCTATATCTGTTAGCATTATAGCGGGGCGCATTTCTTTCCCTAACAAATAAAGATTGATATTCATAAGTTCCATGTTTTTTGCATGCCGAATAAAAAATCCATAAGCAGGCAATATTCCAAATTTTTGTGGTTCGGGATAGGCTTTTTCAAATTCAGGAACTTCTTGCTGTACATTGGTTTCCAAAGAATCAAGAGCTCGATACCAGATACTGATATTGCTAAGGCGAATGTCCTCAATTGGATGATTAGGGATTCCGCTTATAAGAGTCGCAAAACGGGAATCGGCATTATATACATTTATGTTGCTGATATTTATACGACGCAACACGCCAATGGGAGTGCCATCTGGCGCTCTCATTCGACCACCAAGACGAAGAAAAATAGGAGAGTTGACAATATCTCGCATGGTTATATTGGTAATAGTTACATCTTCTAATATGCCACCGTCAACGGTTTCGAGTGCAAGTCCGCGACAGTTTTCAAATGTGCAATTGCTTATAGCAATATTTTTAAAACCACCGTTTGATTCTGTACCAAACTTGATTCTCCCAGTAGGGCCTTCTTTATCTGGAACTAAATGTCCTTCATTGCGTAAGTAAGTGCCATTGTAAAAAGTGCCACGATCAAAACCGCTTACGCTGCAATTTGTTATGGTGACATTTTCAGTAGGCCGGGAGTAGCCGAGGGCAAATGAACTCTTAAGACAAATTCCATCATCCCAAGGAGAATTTACGGTGCAGTTTGATATTCGAACATTTTTGCAACAGTCAATATCTATTCCGTCACGATTGGTGTCAATTTTTAGATTGTCGATCGTAAGATTGTCAACGCCAGTGGCAAGAATACCAAAATGACCGCCAAATAGTATAGTAAAATCTTTCAGTGTTACATTTCGGCAAAGTTTAAGTGCAATTGCCTTATTCCCGATTGGTGCCTTAAAAGGTCCACTTCGGGACAATCCTTTTCCGTGAATTATTCCTGGTCCAAGAATCGAAATATCTTCTAGATTTTCGCCCCAAATCAAACTATTGCGCCAATGACTATGTCCAAAATCCTGAAACTGATCATTTAAAGCTGGTTCTGGTGCATCATAACCAATCTCTCCATCAGGTGAAGCGCCAATAAGAGTGGCTCCTTGATCTAGATAAAGTGCAATATGGCTTTTCAAACGGATAGAGTAACTTAGATAAGTTCCTGCTGGGAAATATACTGTGCCACCGCCTGCTTTTGCGGCTGCTATTATTGTATTGTTTATAGCATCAGTATCAAGTGTAGTGCCATCGCCTTTGGCACCATAACTCTTAACATTGAAAGTTGTTTCTGGAAATGCCCAAATAGTGTTGATTGTGATAAAAAACAAACACAAGCTAAAAATGTATCTATAGAATAATAGGGAAGAAGCAGTAAGAGGAGTTTTCATATAGCTGAGACAAATTATAGACTAATTGTTTCTAAAGTAGTAGTTTGTTTAGAAACAAATATCCTGTACCATCCTGCTTTCTAAATCATGTGGTTGCTGTTTTTGTATGTTTATAAAAAAAAGCGATTGAAAAATTCAACCGCTCTTTAATTTTAAATGCTTCTTAAAGATTATTTTCCAGAAATCAATTCCATGATTTTATCATAAATAGCAGTATTTTGATAAACACCTTTAAAATTATCAGCTCCAGGCCCATAAGCAAAAACAGGAACCGGAACTGCTGTGTGATCATTTGTGCTAAAACTTCCATGAACATAACCTTTTTCAATACTTCCGTCGATTAACGATAATCCGCCCGTTTCATGATCTGCTGTTACGATTATTAAGGTTTCTGGATTTTTGTCTGCAAATTCCATTGCTTGTCCTACTACTTTATCAAAATCCAACATTTCTCGTACAACATATTCTACATTATTCTGATGCCCGCCATAATCAATTTGCGCACCTTCGGCCATGATAAAAAACGGATTTTTGGTTTTTGAGAAAGTGGCAGTTGCTTTCGCTAAAGATTTAGTTAGAAAATTTCCTCTTCCGTTTTTGATTGAAACCACAGCTTGATCTTCTAAAACTACAAATTGGCTGTTTTTTATTGTATCTAAACTTGCAAACTTATCCGAAAAAGTATATCCTTTTTCAGTCAAAATTTTAGATAAATCTTTGCCGTCTTTTCGGGATTTAAATTCATTTTGTCCTCCTCCAATTAAAATATCCGAAGGATTTGCTAAAAAATCATTTGCTATAGGTTCGCTGTAACTTCTTTCTGGTTGATGCGCATAAAACGCTGCGGGTGTTGCATCTGTAATGTTTCCTGCAGAGATAATGGCAGTTTTATAGTTTTTCTTGGATAATTGTTGTGTAATTAATTCAAGCGGTTTTCCTAGTTCATCGACACTGATAAATCTATTGTTGGTTTTGTGTCCCGTTGCCATTGCTGTTGCGCCCGCAGCAGAATCGGTAATATAGCTGTCTGATGCTTTTGTGATAGAAAATCCTTGAGTTGGAATGTTAAAAAGGTTTAACTGTCCTTTGTTTGCCGTATAACCAGCATAAATCTGAGTTAGTCCCATTCCGTCGCCAATAAGCAAAATAACATTTTTAGGGCGTTTATTTTTGAATGCATTTTTTGGGACATAAGCTTGGTGAAAATCTGTATTCTGGTAAAACGTAGTTTTAATGCTGTTAATGAATTGAGTCAATTCAGCGACTTTATCAGTTCCAATAAAATCGACTTTTAAATTCATTAAAGTCATGTAAGTATTCACATTGTCTTGTGTTGCCCAAAATCGCACTTTTTTGTTTTGACTGTGGACTTTCTTTATGATTGCCTGAATTTTTTCAGAATCAGCCTGGGTCAATACTCCTTTTCCGTTCCAAATGGTAATTTCTTTTAAATCTTCACTAATCATTTCCACACGAGCTAGTTGATCTGGCGTGTATTCTTCGTTTATTCTTCCATCAAAATAAATGAAATCAGGAAAATCTTTCCAAAGAGAAGGCAGCGGTCTATTTCCTGAAATGACCACTTTTATATTTTTATTCGAAATGATGTCGGGAAAAGTTTTTAACTGTTGCACAATTGTTTTCAAGGTAGCATCAGCATCAGACTTAATATCGATCATTAAAATTAAAGGCTTGTTGCTTGGATAGGCTTTTCCTTCTAATGTTTTTAATTTAGAAGAAAGTGGTTCAAGATATAAACTTTTAAGCGTGTTGTAATTTTTGATCTCTTTTGAAGTATGAGCAACAAATAACTCATTATTTACAAAAAAAACATCGGCTTCGATAACGCCGGTTTCATTAGAATAAGCGCCATAAAAAGGCAGTTTGCTTTCATAATCGTTATGAGAATGAATATTGGAAGAACTGTATTCCTGCGCTTGCGCAAAAAAGAAAAACTGAAGGCAAAAAAGGGTGATTATTTTTTTCATCGAAAATTGATTTGATTCTTTTAAAGCTGTAGGTAGCTTTATTAGAAATTGGTTTATGTTATTTATTTTTAACACACAGAAACATAGCTTTTCTTTATTCATAAAGGGGTTTCACCTTTTTAAATGCACATAGTGAAAAATATTAAGTTTTATTTGTCATTCCGAGGAACGAGGAATCGCACTCGGGATTCGACAAAGATTGTGGGATTCTATGCGGAATTTCTAGTGCGATTCCTCGTTCCTCGGAATGACAAACTTTACTTTTTTACAACCGCAGTCTCCTGACTAAGACTGCAGCGTAAAAAAAACTAACAACAAAAAATGAAACTATTTGTTACCAACCCTGGTTTTGAGTCAATGATCCTTTGCTTACAGCAATTTCATCTGGCGGAATAGGCCAAACGTGGTGAATCGCTGGATTGAAATTACGTGCTGGGTAAATTACGCTTCCGTTATAATGATGCAATGGTTTTGCATAGGTTTCTTTTGCATCGCCCCAGCGCACTAAATCAAAGTGGCGATCTGTCCATTCTCCTGCTAATTCACATCTTCTTTCTCTTTTCAAGTCGGTCATTGTAGCTCCTGAAAGATCTCCAAGTCCGGCACGACGACGAATCATATTGATTTCGGTATCTGCATTTTGGCCTTTCATTAATTTGGCTTCAGCCAACATCAGAATCACATCAGCATAGCGCAAAAGCGGTACATTTAAAGTTGTTGAAGGTTTGTCTCCGTTTGCATTTACGTAACGAATATCTACAGCTCCAGATCCCGTTTTTGGATAACTGAAAGGCTCCATGTATTTTTTAAACTGATATCCTGTTCTGTTGCTTGAACTTACAGTATATTTTCCTTCATTAAAAGTCACTTCCTCGCCAAAATAAACGAATTTGTCTCCTTTTTGTAAAATAGTAGCGCCACGTCTTTTATCAGTTGGAGCATAGGCATCAAACAATTCTTTTGTTGGGTAGAAATTTCCCCATCCGTTATAAGCTCCCCATCCTTTATCTTCTAGACATACTCCAGGAAAAATAGAACCTAAAGAAGTATTATCAGCACTTGATGTTACAGACCAGATATATTCTGTTGACCAGTTATTTTTGATTTTGAAAACATCTTCAAAATTGTCTAGCAACTTGTGTTTGCCACTGTTTACAATCAAATTGGCGTATTTAATTGCATTATCCCAATCTTTAGCATACAAATAGGTGCGAACTAAATATCCCCAAGCCGCAGTTTTATGAGCACGGCCATAATTGTCAGGTGACAATTCATTGAAGTACGGAAGCAAATCAGCAGCTTTAATCAAATCGGCAGCAATATAAGCGTAATTTTCAGCTACGTTTTTTGCACGAGGCACATAAACGTTTGATGGATTTGTTCGGTCTTGAATTGGAATTCCTGCACGGTCATCTCCATAATGGTAAGCTAATTCCAAATGCATTACAGCATGATTAAAATAAGCTTCTCCCAACATTCCGTTTTTTGTTTTTTCATCCAAAGGAATATTCGGAATATTGCGAATGACATCATTACAGCGTTTCATGACTTCGTAGTGTAGTCTCCAAATATCTTTAGTATCTGATTCTGCTCCGTCAACAATAAAGTTTTTGATACGTTCTGCATTTTGTCTTGGTTTTGTTCCGATATCATCACTGGCATTGTTAAGCCAGAAAAAACCGCGACCGTACATATTGTCATCAGAATATAAAGCATACATTGCATTTACTCCCGCCTTTGCATCTGCTGGAGTTTTCCAGAAATTCCCGCTTGAAGGCGCTCCTTGTGGAATCACATCAAGTTCGCTTTCGCAAGCTGAAGTGCTTACCAACAGCACAAAACTTAATACTAATAGACTTAAATTTTTCATTTTGTTAGTTTTATATTTTTAAAATGTTGCGTTTACACCCGTCATATAAATGCGAGAAAGTGGATATTTGCCTAAGTCTAGACCAAAATTGGTAAGTCCAACTTCTGGATCCATTCCTGAATATTTTGTAATCGTAAATAGGTTTTGTCCTGAAAGAAAGAATCTCAGTTTTGCTTTTCCGTTTAACCAGCTATCTTTAATGGTATAACCAATAGAAACGTTTCTTAATCTTAAGAAAGAAGCATCTTCGATATAAAAGTTCGAGATTCTTCCGAAGTTGTTATTGTTATCGGTTGCCGAAAGTACTGGAATATCAGTATTTGTATTTGTCGGTGACCATGCATTTTTTGATTCTGCCAATAAATTGTAGCCAGGGAACGAACCATTTAATCCAGTATATTTTATTGCATTAAAAACACTATTTCCGGCAGCTCCACTAAAAAAGATATTCATATCAAATCCTTTGTATTTAAAGTTTGCATTTAAGCTGAATGTCGTTTTTGGAAACGGACTTCCTAATACATGTCTGTCGCTATTATTAATTACGCCATCACCGTTAAGATCTTTAAATTTGATATCTCCAGCAACAGCATTTGGTTGATATACTTCGCCTTTAGAGTTTACATAAGCTTTTGCTTCGGCAGTACTTTGAAACAATCCGTCAGTTTGATATCCGTAAAAAGCACCAACTGGACTTCCCACCTGATAGATATTCGCCAACGGCAAACTTCTAACTCGGCTTAAATTCAAAGGTTCAAGTGAAGTCAAATCATCTTTAATAGAAACAATTCTGTTGCTTAAGAATCCTGCATTTGCAGTAACATCAAATTTAAATTCACCACGTGTTTTTTGGTATGTCAAACTAACCTCAATACCTTTATTTTCAACATCACCAGAGTTCACGATTCTTCCTTGCGGCGTTCCTGAAACACCTGGCAATTGGTCGCGGACAAGCATATCTTTATTTGTTTTTACATAAGCATCAACAGATCCTAAGAATGTATTATTGAACATGGTGAAATCCAAACCAACGTTTGTCTGTTCTGAACTTTCCCACTTTAAATTCGGATTTGAAAGTTCTCTTTCAGAATAACCGTAGTTGATAACAGGAGTCGCTCCAATTAAAGCTGTAGTTTGAGTCAAAGGAACACTAAACTGGTATGGTCCAAGATTTCCTAAGTTTCCTATTTCTCCCCAGCTTGCACGTAATTTTAAACTGCTTACAATTGGATTGATGCTTTTCATAAAACTTTCTTCGGAAATCAACCAACCTGCAGAAACAGAAGGATAAACTTTCCAGCGGTTTTCAGATAAAAGTTTTGATGTTCCGTCACGACGTACAATTCCGGATAATAAATATTTTTGATTAAAATCGTAATTGATTCTTCCAACATAAGATGAAATAATCTCATCTGACATTCCTGCACCGGTCTGCTGAATTAATTTCGCATTCAATAAATAACGTTGCGATGGATCTTCATTGTCAAATCCTGTTCCTTCAACGGTATAAAAGTCTCTTTTAGTTTCTTGGTACGTGTATCCTGCTAAAGCTTTCAGATTGTGTTTTCCAAATGATTTCTCATAAGAAATTGTCTGTTCGCTCAACAAATCACTTATTGTCAAAGATTTTTTAGTCAGACGATTGAAATCGAAAATTTTTCCAGGTTCTGTAATTTTAACTGTAAAATCTGTTGCGTTATCTTGTATTCTGGTATATCCCCAGTTTGATTTTACTTTTAAGCCTTCGATAATTTCCCATTCTGCATACGGATTGATCAAAATTGTAGAAACCGGATTTCTATTGTCCAATCTTTTCAAATATGCTACAGGATTGATCACATCTCCATAAGATCCAATATATTTTGTAGGAACACCGCCAAATTGCCCCGAACCATCTTCTTTATAAATAGTAGCATTTGGCGGATAAAAAATAGCTCCCAAAATTGCTCCAGTATAAGCACTTGACGTATTAGCACTCTGGCCATCTGTCAAGGAGTACGATAAATTTTCGCCCAAAATAAAGTTTGGCGCCAATTTAAAAGAAGAGTTTGCTCTAACAGTATAGCGCTCTGAATAAGTATTTAGCAAAATCCCCTCATTTTTTCTATAACTTCCAGAAAGAAAGAAGTTTGATTTTTCTGTTTTTCCATTTACAGAAAGAGACAAATCCTGAATTTCTCCGGTATGAAAAATTTCATCCATCCAGTTTGTCTTCGTTGTTCTTGCTGTTGGTTCAAAAGCAGTATTAAAAGCAGGAATTCTAGGCAGTCCTGCATTATCTGTGGCAGTATTCATTGCATCGGCATATTCTGCAGCATTTAAAACTTCTAATTTTTTTGCTACATTTTGAAAACCTCCCTGATAGTTTACATTTACATTAATACGATCAGAAACTCCTTTTTTAGAGGTAATTAAAATCACCCCGCCAGAAGCTCTAGCTCCATAAATTGCTGCAGAAGCCGCATCTTTCAAAACACTGATTGAGCCAATATCATTTGGATTTATCGTATTTAAAGAACCACTGTAGATAATTCCGTCCAAAACAATCAATGGTGTTTCGGCATTCAAAGAACCAATTCCACGAATATTAATTGTTGGCGAAGCTGTTGGATCACCTCCGTCGCTTATTACCGTTACACCGGCAACAGTTCCTTGCAATAATTCAGCAGCATTATTATACGTTCTGCTTGAGCTTTCTTTCATAGAAACAGTACCAACAGCTCCAAGAACCTCATTTTTTTTCACACTTCCGTATCCCATTACAATTACTTCCTGAAGTTGCTTAACATCAGCAGCTAGTTTTACCGTAATGTTTTGAGTGCCGTTTATTTTTACTTCTTGAGTTACATAACCTACATATGAAAAAATAAGCGTCGCTTCAGATGCATTGATTTCCATTTTGAATGTTCCGTCAAAATCTGTAGTTGCAGTTGCTTCAGAAGTTTTATCTTTAATTCCGACACCTGGCAAAGGCATATTGTCATCTCCTCCAAAGACAGTTCCCGAAACTGTAATTTTATTCTGATCTGAACTTGCAACTTTCTGATTTTTTTTGATTACGATATTATTGCTTACAATTTCGTATCGAAGTGCAACACCGCAAATTTTGTCGAGTGCTTGTTCAAGTGTTACATTATTTAATCTTAAGCTTAATTTCTGATTTGTGTTTACTTGACTGCTCTCGTACATGAAATGCACATCAGCTTGATTTTCAATTTTATGGAAAATATTTTTTATACTTTCATTTTCAACTTTTAAAGTTACTCTTTTGTTAATGTCAACATTACCGGCATTTACTGTTAATGATGCAAAAAATAAAGTAATAAAGAGGAATAATTTGATTCCCATTGTCCTTATGCTTTCACACTTTACGGTATTCCGCATTTGTTTTTCATTCATAATTTTTAGTTTTAATTGTTTTGTTTGTGGGTTTTCTACGTAGTTTTATTTTTGATTCGTTTATTCTATTTTATATATTCCAGAATCTATTTTATAATTAGCATTGATGATATTGCAAACAAGCCCTATTACTTGATCAGCTGGTAATTCTTTGAAGTAGGCGCTAATTTTTAATTCGTTTAAATTTTTGTTTTTGATTTCAATCGCCACATTATAATTGCGGTTTATGGTCGCCACAACTTCTGCAAGGGGTGTTTCTTCAAATACCATAATATTTTTCCGCCATAGCGAAATGGTGTTTACAGGAACATCTTTAAAAGCTTGCAGTTTGTTGTTTTGAGATCTAAAAACCGCTTTTTGGCCAGGAGTTACATACACATTTTCTTCTGTAACTGTAGATTTTACATTCACTCTTCCGGTTAAAACCGAAACTTCTTGTGTTCTTTGATCCGGATAGGCCTGAACATTGAAACTGGTTCCAAGAACTTTGGTGTCCATTTTATTGGTATGTATGATAAAAGGATGTTTTTTGTCTTTGGCAACATCAAAAAAAGCTTCACCGCTCAGGTAAACTTCTCTGGTATCTCCTTTAAATTCTTTCGGATATTTTAAAACGCTTCCTGCATTTAGCCAGATTTGAGTTCCGTCGCTTAATTTTATTTTGGCATGTTCACCGAGTTTTACGGCAAATTGTTTGTTCTCAACCGATGTGGATGATTGGTAAAAGAAAATTGATAAACCAATTAATAAGGTTAAAGATGCAGCAACGGCCCAGTTTTTATATGGAAGCGAAATGACGTTATTGGTATTCTTAATAGCTTTTAGTTCTTTTTTAAGTTTCGAACGATTCGATTGAATCATTTCCATATTTTCAAAAAAATCATCGGTACGGTCGTACCATTTGTTCCACATTTCTTGTCCTTTTGGAGAATATTTTCCGTCTAAAAAATGTTTTATTTCTTGTCTTAATTTATCAGGCATTATAATTTCTTTATGTCTTTAATAGTATGTCTTCGGAATTGTAATTTCAGGTAGGCGCAAAAGGTTACGCTTTTGTTAAGAAAAAAGCTGGTTACTTAATCTGAATTTTACTTTTTAATTAAACTCACCTAAATAAGTACGCATGAATTTCAGCGAATATGTAATGTGATATTTTACAGTTTCAATTGAAACATTGAGTTCGTCCGCTATTTCTTTGTTGGAATAATGTTTTATGCGGCTTAGGATAAAAACTTCTTTTGATTTTTTAGGAAGAAGCATAGTCGCTTTATCAACTGCTTTTTGTAATTCTTCATAATAAATAAAATCTTCGGTTGCGTTATGACTGGAAAACGAAACCGTGTTTTTATCTAAAACTTCTTGTATGTATTGATCAGTAACACTGTGTGATTTAAAGTAATCTAAAGTCATATAGCGGACAGAGGTATAAATGTATGCAGCAAAACTTTTTTGAATTACGATAGTCTTTCGACGTTCCCAAATACTGGTGAAAACTTCCTGAACGATTTCTTCAGAGATTGCGACCGATTTCATTCTGAGGTAAACAAATCGCACAAGGATATCGCGGTATCTAAAATAAAGTTCGTCAAAAGCTTTATCCTTGCCCGATTTTAATAATTCGACAAGTTCTTCGTCTGTAAACTTCTTATACATGAGACATTATTTTGGTGTGGATAATCAAATGAATCGTGCAAGATGGATCACTCTTTCTGATTTCGTTTGAATAATGATCATGCGCTTTTAAAAATGACATATATAAAGTTTTGGGTTCTTTTTATATGTCTTCAAAAGTAAAGATGAGGGTAGGTGTGAAAGGTTACGTTTACATTAATAAAATCACCTTAAAACAAAACATATTATTAACATTTGAAACCAATGTTAGCTAAACATTTGAGGATTAAATTTCTTAAAGTATAGGTAAATGTCTTTTAAAAGTGATTTTTCGGGTTATTTTTTAAACCATTACGGGGGTGAATATAAATGTGTTTAAGTGGTAATTGTTTATTTATTAATGTTTTATGTAGGAAAAAGATAGTGAAAAAAATAAATAATAACACCATTAGATGGTAAAAAAAATAAACATTAATCGGTTGATTATTAATTGATTAGCTATAAAATGAGAGAAATTTGAATATTTACGAAAATAACCACGTAATGGTTATGAAAAAATAAAATGTAAACAATTGATTTTCAGTGGATTTGCTCTTTTTGATTCAGAAAAAGGATTCATTTCTGAAAAAAAAGAAAAAAAAGTAAGAAATTATCATAAAGAGAAAATAATATCAATCGTTTTGAAAAATATATTTGTAATGTCAAACTGCAGTTGAAGACAAAGAAAGATGAAAAAATATAAAAAACTAAAAACTAAAATTATGTCAGACTTTTTAAATCAATTCGGAGAGGATCTAGAAAAAAATTGCCCAGGTTTTATTGCAGTATCAATTGCAGAAATTCAAAGTGGTATGTCGTACTTCTCACTTTCAGCAGTAAAAGATTTTGATCCTGAATTAGCTTCTGCTTTCAACCTTGAAGTTGTTAAAGCGAAACTTAATGCAATCAGCGCCTTAGGACTAAAAAATCAAATTGTTTCAGATATCATGATTACCTTATCATCTCAAATTCATATTATTGACATTTCTGATAATAATTTGTACATGATTTATCTTGCAGTTGACTCAACTAAAGCTAATATGGGAATGACAAAAGCAATTCTTAATAAGTATAAAAAAGAGATTGCTTCCAAATTATAATGGATTTTGAAATTGTGGGAAGGCTGACTTTATATGGTTAGCCTTTTTTTTAAAATAATTTAAAAAGAAGAAGTTATGAAAAAGAAAATATCCCTACTTGTATTTTTTACTTTCACATTATTGGGTAACGCCCAAAACATCAAAGGTATCAGCGGCGATACGAATTGGTTAAATATGTGGACAAACTTCAACCCCAAAACCACCAGTTATAATGAGGCTTCTCAAATTATAACTGGTGTAATTACTTCAAACATGACATTAAAAAAAGAAAATGTCTATGTTTTGGTAGGGGCGGTTTATGTTGCCCCAAATGTTACTTTGACTATTGAACCCGGCACGTTGATAAGATGTGATACGAAAACGTTGAGCATATTAATCGTCACCAAAGGCGCCAAAATTATTGCCGAAGGCACTGAAACAGACCCAATTGTGTTTACTTCCGACAAGAACTCAGGAGACAGAAATCCGGGTGATTGGGGAGGTATTATTCTTTTAGGAGATGCCCCAATTAATAAAACTGGAGGAATTGGTATTTTAGAATTCGATCTTGATCCGCAAAAAGCAATGTATGGCGGAGATAATAAAGACAGTGATTCCGGTATTTTAAAATATGTCCGAATTGAATTTTCAGGAAAAAAAACAACGACGAATAAGCCTTTGAACGGATTATCATTGGCTGGAGTTGGCAAAAAAACAAAATTAGAATACATACAAGTCACCTTTTGTGATGACGATTCTTTTCAGTTTTACGGAGGATATATAGATACTAATCATTTAATATCTTTGCGTTCGGCTGATGATGATTTTGATTTTACTCAAGGTGTGCAATGCAATATCTCTAATAGTATTGCAATTAGAAGTCCGTTTTTATCTGATAAATACGGATCTCGTTGTTTTGAAATGGAAACTGTTGATACCAGAAAAGGAGAGGCTTTAGACAGTAGAAAAGAAATGACAAGAGTTAATGCTTCAAATTTTACAATGATGCATACGGAAGATATTGGGCCTGAAATCCAAGGTCTTAAATATGAAGCAATTCTAATTCGAGAAAATACCTTTTTGACCTTAACGAATTCGGTGATATCTGGATTTAGCCAACTCATCGTATTTGCAGACACAATTCCGATTACAAATGAATATTTGGACAAAATAATCTTAAAAGATTTGCTTGTAAATGATACCAAGACTCTTGGAATAACTCAAAATAAAGACTACAATTTCCTTATCAACAATTGGTATCAGGACAAACAATACGGAATTGAGTTTATAAAACTTAAAAACAGTGAGTTGTTTGCAAGTGCATCCATGAAGAAAAAACCTGATTTTAGAATTAAAAACTAAGTTATCCTTATAGTAGGATTTGCGAAAATATACTTGATTTTAAAAAATAAAGCGTTTTTTATAACTTATCTACCTACCAAAAAAATCAACAAAAAACCAGTAATCGATTCGGTTACTGGTTTTTTTATTGATTCAATATTTTTAAGTGTATCTTGATCTTCGTAATCGTTGTCTAAATATAGAAGTACAACTTTATTTTAAATGGAATTTTCGCAAAGATGCAGCTTGGAAAGAGTTAATTTTTAACGGATATTTTTTGCTCTCTTCGCAGAATCTGCAATATAGGAAAGGAGCCAGGCCATTTGTCCTTGTTTTGTAAAATAGATGTTTTTAGATTTGATATCAGGCATTTTTTCTAACAAAGTCAGTAATAATGAATTTGCAGCAATCAAGTATTTTTGAGAATAGGTTTTTAGTACTTTCTCAATATCCTTGTTTTGAGACGCCAACGCTTCAAATTTTGCATAATCAGTTTTTATCATTTTGTTGTAGGCTACAACATCTTTGACTTCAAACGGATTAAAATTTTCTGTTGCACCATTTCCTTTGTACAAGGTGTAAAATGCCCATACTGCGCCACCTGACATGTATATGTTATCCTTTTTGAAAATTTTTGCATTTTGCTGATACAAACTATTAGTCTGATCGTTTAATTCAGGTAATGCAGAAGACAATAGCTCATTAAATTCTTCGATGGAATTGGTTTTTGCGTTTTTGCTTATTTTTTCTGTAAAAGTTACAGTTCCTAAATCTAATGTTACAGGATAAAATACCAAAATATCTTCTTCATTGAATTCTTCAACATAGCCGCCTTTTGTATTTCCGCCACCAATATCAAGAATTAAAGAATCTGAATACTCTTTTGGCGGAATGCATCCTTTTAACAATAACTTTGCTTCTGTTTCAGAAGTAATTATTGCTACATCAATGTTTGTAAACACATGCAGTCTTTGCCGTAAAACATCTATATTTTTGGCCATTGCAACTCCTGATGACACTACTATAAAGATATTTTGTTCTTTAATTTTGTCCTCCTTAATTAATTTGGTGTAATTTTTTACAACCACATTAAAAGCAGTTTCAATATCGTTTTCGGCTAAATTTCCATCTTTAGATATTCCTTTTGCAATACCTACATTTTCTGTCCAAAAATCAACTACATCATATTTCCCTTTTTTTATGTTTTGAACATTGATTATCGACATTTTTACTCCCTTGCTTCCTATTTCAATTCCGCCATAAAGTTCTTGTGAAATTATGCGTGAAGGGATAAAAAAAATAAAAACAATTATGACCTTTAGTGCAATGTATTTTTTCATATTGAATGTTTTTTTTAAATACTAGAAAGAAGGAGCTCCCTTTTTATTTAAATACTGAAAAGGAATTAATATTTCATTTTCATATTAAAGCAAGCTAAGATCTCTTTTTCTTGTCTATAAAAATTGATTGCACTATTTTTATTTTAGTTTCAATTGTTTCTTTTTCAACCATTTTCACCAAAAAGTAACATAGCGTAATAGCAAGTATGCCTATTAAGCTCATAAATATAAAATCGGCTCTGTAGCTTGCATAGGCAACGATTTCCATTCCTGTTTTGGCACTTAATATATGCGCAAGACTAAAACTCATAGTAAATACAGACATGTATCTTCCTTCCTGATTATTATGGGATCTGGTCATGGCAAATGAGTTCGAAAAAGGGAAAGTCAACATTACGCCTAGTGTCATAAAAAACATCATTACATACAATATTCCATACCATTTGTCATTTAATAGCAGAAGAATATAACTAAGCACCATAAATGATAGTCCGACCATTATGACATTCAGCTTGTTCATTCTGTTTTTTTCAACATAATTAACAATCGGTAATTCGAACAGCAAAGTCAATATCCCACTAAAACTTAAAAGCAAGCCGCTGTTTACTTCTGATAGATTAAATTGCTCCTTGTGATAAAGCGTCAAAGTCGTGAATACTTGGAAATACATAATTCCTGTAATAAGCGAAATGAACATATGAGTTAAAAAAGTTCGATCTTTTAATATGGCATATTTATCTACTCCATAATTATGTGATTTTAGTTTGAAAGGTAATTTTCGTTCTTTTACTAATAAGACAAAAACTAAAACTGCTAAAATACAGGTAGCAGAATCTACATAAAAAAGATATTTGTAGCCAACTAATATGATTATAAGCCCGCCCAAAGGAGGTCCAAATAGAAAACCAAGGCTTGTTGCTGATCTTACCAAAGACAAAGCTCTGGTTTTATTTTCTTTTCTTGTATATGTGTTTAAAGATACCAACATGGCTGGTCTGAACATATCTGCAATGGTTGTCAAAAGCAGAATCGACAAACAAAATCCTTCAAAGGATGTGATAAACTGAAGCATAAAGAAGATTAATCCACTGCCAAATAGACTGCCAATCATTACTTTATAAAATCCAATTCTGTCAGATAAAACACCGCTTAACCAGGTGCCTATAAAAGAACCAACTCCAAAGCAAACCATAACCCAGCCAATCTGATTGTATTCAAAATGCAGGTTCTCTTTCATATATTTTGACAGAAAAGGAATTACCATGGTTCCTGTTCTGTTTATAAAAGTTATTAATGTCAAAATCCAAATTTCTTTTGGAAAACCACTATAATTTTCGATGTATTTTTTTCTTAAGTCGTTTATCATTTTCTTTTTTTTTTGGGGGTGAAGTTTTTTCTTTTTAATCTAACTTTAATAAATCAAAAACGATTTATATTATTCTCGTTTTAATTTAAATATGAAGTAGCACTATAGTAATAATTTCTGCCAATGGGCAAAAGTCATTTTTACTATGAATAATTTTTAAAAAATAATTTGATTTACTCTTTTTACTTTTAAGAGGATGAGTCTTTGTTGAAAATAATAGTATTTACCACAACCTCTTTCATCCATTTAATAGTTTCAATTACACCTGTTTCTTTACAAATCATATTGCAATTTTGGTGTCCCCAAGCTAAATTATAGGGGGCGTGATTGAATTCACCAGTTTTCAGTTGATTAATATAAAAAAGGTTAATAGGACTAATTTCCTTACTGAGATCTAATTTCTCTGCCGATTCAAAGAAGTTCAGCAGGAAGGCGTCGGCACTTAATTTTTTTAAACAAAGCGGACAGATCGTATTTTTGGCATTATCAATAATCCGAGTTTTATAAAGTCGGTCAGTATTTGATAATTTTTGATTGTTACAAGCCGTAGTTATAGCTGCTATTCGATTTTCGATCTCGCTCTCTGTCATTCCGGCTCCAAGTGCTATTTCTTTAGAATTATAGCAAAGCCAGAATAAATATTCTAATTGTAAATGAGAGGATTTTATCGTTAAGAGAGAAGCATATTCTGCAACTCTAATTCCAGCGCCTTTACAACTACTGGTATTAAAGCCAAGAATAATTTTTTCTTCTTTTGAAGAGGAAGATGGTATTCGAGCAACAAAGTGTCCCTCAATAGGAGAGGTTCTTTTTTCAGCTACACTAAGCTTGTTTTTATAAGGATTAAATTCATTCCACTGCGCTCTCGTCTCATAAAGCAAGATCGCATTGACACCAAGTTTTAATTTGCGAGCCTTCATTAAATCTTGCGTGTCGGGATTTGTGTAATATTCTTCAGGACTAATTACAACGATAAATCCACTTTCAAATCTGTTGGAAGTGAAGTCGGAAATGTCAAATAAAGGGATTGATTCAAATGGAATCAAAACGGTACCATTTCTATTAGCTCTGTTTTGATAGATTACATCATCATTAGCACTTCTGGTTTGTCCGGTCTTGTAAATTTTGCTTTGCAGCAAAGGAGGTAGTTTGGGTAGTCTTTTTGCCATAGGTTAGTGTTAAGTTGGTTGTATGGTTGATTATGGGACTGACAGATATGGAAAAACTATTAAAATGGATAAGCCCATTATCTGGCAGAATTGAGCAATTGAACTAACTTTAGTACGTTAAGTTTATATCATAGGCATATCAAATTTGTTAAAGTTTGGTAAAAGCAAACTAAGATTAAAGAAATATTCTCAACATCCTTTAAGCTTTTCCTTTGCACAATATTAAATATATATTCTTAAAGTTGTTTAACTTTTTTAGTTAAATTTCAATCCGTTTTCAGCTGTTTTTTTTCCATCGTTTTTTTGAAATAAATTTAATGTTTTGCTTATGTCTTAAAAATGAGTGTTTTAATGGCTATTGTCTCGTTTTTTAGAGCTAAAAAAACAAAAAATATATATTTTCCTTTTTATTTAACAACTTGAACGTTTGTTAAATAAAAATAAGAAAAATTTAACCGCTTTTTTCTTCTTTTTGAAATATTTTTTTAGAGATAGATGAATAAATAGAAACTGGAAATAAAACAAGCGGGGTGTTAATCCAGATAAGGTATTTTGTCAACTATCATATTATATATTACGATTTTTGAAAAAAAAAATAATGGTTTAAAAATGTCTTGCTTTTCAGTTAGTTAAATTATTTAAATTTTTGATTATGCCGATAAGTATAAATACGGTATTTTTATCTTAAGCATAATTTTAGAATAATTATAAACAATTGTTTATGGATTTATCCCTTTCCCTTTTTCATAAATAAGATGCAAATTTTAAAGTTGTATACTTATTAATTATGCGCTGAGCAAGCGCTCGACAAAAATTTCTTTCTTCTTTTGTTAATTTAATTTTGCGTAATCCATCAATTTTTAAGATTCGATTTTTAATTAACGGGTTATTAGTGTTTTAGGTTTACGCACTTTCTTCATAAAGAAGTATTGAAACGTAGTATTTTTCTTTAAAACACAAATAACTCTAAAATTTTTAAAATATTTTATTAACAATTGTTAATTATTTCCTACTAAAAATTTTCTTGTGTTTATAAGGTTTTATGCATTATTGGAACATGTGTTTGCGTTTTTTTGCATGTTTTAGATTGAAATACTATTATTGAATAAGTGTTTTTGCATGTTTTTTATAATATATTTACTAATATTTTAACTAAAAACAACCAAATTTATGAAGCAAAAACTACTTAATCTATTCTTTTTGATAATTGTCAATAGCTTAGTGTTAGGCCAAGGAACCAATATTCCACTGGGATGTTCTAATAGTGGCGCCGAAATAAGCCCTAGTCCTAAAGCCGATTTAAGAGGCACCTATTTGACATCTGTTTATAATCTGGATTGGCCTAGTAACAGAACTGCAACTCCTGCAGTTCAACAAGCCGAGTTGATTACCATTTTAGACAAATTGGTTCTTACAGGAATCAATACAGTTTATTTTCAGGTTCGACCAGAATGCGACGCTCTTTATAATTCATCTATAGAGCCTTGGTCTTATTGGTTAACAGGTACTCAGGGCGTTCCGCCGAATCCTTTATGGGATCCTTTGAGTTTTGCAATTACAGAATGTAGAAAACGTGGATTGGATTTACACGCATGGTTAAATCCATATCGTGCAAGTGTCGGTGGTTATACACTGGCAAATAATCACGTTTCTAAACTGAATCCTTCTTGGGTTTTTACAGCTTCAAATAATGTTAATCTTAAAATTTTGAATCCGGGCTTGCCAGCAGTACGAAACTATATTATTAGCATTGTGCAGGATATTGCGTCGCGATACGATATTGACGGAATTGTTTTTGACGATTATTTTTATCCGGATCAGGGAATGGCAAATAATCAGGACGCAGCGACTTACGCCAATAATAATCCGACAGGAATAAGCAATATTGATGATTGGCGTCGTGATAATGTGAATAAAATGATTGCGGGGGTTTATGACGCTTTACAGGTTATCAATACCAACAATAATAAAAATATCGTTTTTGGAGTTGCTCCGTTCGGAATTTGGAAAAGCGGAGTTCCGCCTGGAATTGTTGGAAATCCTTCTTATAGTGCATTATATTGTGACCCAATAAATTGGTTGCAAAATGGTAAAGTAGATTTTATTTCACCTCAATTATATTGGAAAATTGGCGGTTCTCAAGATTATATTAAACTTTCGCAATGGTGGAATGATCAAGTAGCAACTTATGGCAGACATTTATATGTGAGCCAAGGTTATGATCGTTTACCGAGTACTTCTTCTCAAAATTGGCCTGCTTCGGAAATTCAAAATCAAATTGATCAAAATCGAATTCCGGGAATGACAAATACTTTCGGCCAGACTTCTTATTCGACTCAATATATAATGAGCAATGAAAAAGGAATTGCTACAACTTTGCAGAATAATCAATACAAGTATAAATCTTTTCCACCTTCGATGCCATGGAAAGACAATATTTGCCCATTGGAACCAACAAACATTAGATTTGAAGGAAATGTTCTGAAATGGGATGCTCCAGTAGCCGCTACGGATGGCGATTTAGCAATAAAATATGTAGTGTATGCATTTGCCACACAGGCCGATATTCCAAATTTTAAACAAGATGGCACAAAAGTTTTGGATATTATAAATGCTACACAAATTACGCTGAATTCGACTCAATTGGCTTCTCCAAACAATTATTTCTTAGTAACGGCTTTGGATAAAAACAACAATGAAAGTGCTAATATCACAGGTGTTTCATATAGTAGTTTGCCAGATGCTCCAGTAGCTATAAGCCCTACAGAAGGACAATTGTATGTAAGTTCTCCGGTAAATTTCTCATGGAATTCTACTGTTACTAATGGTGATTACCGTATTCAGGTTTCTAAATCTAATTCAGGCTGGACAGAAGCTAACGGATTTACAAGCTCAACAACGCCAAATGCAACAGTTGTGGTAAATGCTGCAGTAAATACAACAATGAATTATGTTTGGGATCAGGCCAATGCAGTAGTTTATGAAGCTCCAGTAGGAGGAACGACATATTATTATACCATAAGAAGTTATAGTGCGGCAACGGGAACTTCAAGATATTCTGCTCCTGTGAGTTTTACTCCAAAAAGTGCCAATTGTACAGTACCAGGAACAACTGTTATTACGATTGATAATGTTGATGCCACACTTGTAGGATCATGGACAGCAACATCGGCAACAGCAGGTTATGTTGGGTCAAATTATATTCATGATGGAGATACTGCTAAAGGTACAAAAACAGCAACTTTCACCCCAACAATTACACAACGAGGCAAATATGAAGTTTTTATTAATCATACTGCTGGAACCAATCGCGCGAATAATGTCCCTGTGGATATTATTCACGAAAGTGGAACTACAACTGTCCCTGTAAATCAGCAAATTAATAATGGAACTTGGGTTTCATTAGGAACTTATAATTTCAGTGCAGGGACAAATAATAAAGTGGTTATACGTACAACGGGCACTTCGGGCGTTGTTATTGCAGATGCTGTTCGTTTTTATTTCATAGATTGTTTGCCTGACGCTACACCGCCAGTAGCTGATTTTACACCGGCTTCGGCAACCGTATGTGCGGGACAGACAGTTGCTTATACAAATGCATCAACAAATGCATCTTCTTACAGCTGGTCATTCCCAGGAGGAACTCCGAGTACAAGTACTGCTGCAAGTCCGGTTGTAACTTATAATACCGCTGGAACATTTAATGTTGTTCTTACGGCGACGAATAGTGCAGGTTCAAATACAAAAACATTAACGAATGTAATTACTGTAAATCCTTCGACGGCTATAACAGCAGGATTTACGGCTCCTTATACAGAAGTGGCGACTGGTGAAAATATGACGTTGACCAATACTTCTATAGGTGCGACAACTTATGCTTGGACTTTCCCTAATGGATCTCCGGCAACAAGTACGGCCGCAAACCCAACAGTGAATTTTACAACAACAGGAACTAAAACTATTACTTTGGTAGCTTCAAATGCCTGCGGAAGTAATACATACACGATGACGATTTGCGTTGGCACAAATACCAAAACTACGCTGGAAACTTTTGAAGCTTCTGCAGGAAGATTTACTAGCGTCCCAACGGCATCTGGTTCGACGGTAGGAATTGCGACAACATCAACATTAGCACGAGCTACAGATAGTTACAAAAACGGAACAGCGAGTCTAAAAGCTGTTTTAAATGATAATACTTCCGTAACTACAAACTGGTTGGTTCGTTTGCTTTCTGGCGGAGGAACTCCGGCAAACAATCAGGCTTTTGTTGGAAACCAAGGATCTTTTGGATTTTGGCTGAAAACAAGTACTGCAAATGCAGGAGCAACCGTAACGGCTTGGATTGATGATACCGATGGTTTAGAAGAATTGCCCCCGCAAACGATCATCAACAACGGAGCTTGGAATTACTACGAATGGTTTTTACCGACTTCAGTTGGAACAACTATCACAACAGGAAACGGAATTGTTGGCGGTGCTTCTGTAACCTTAGACGCCATCGTAATCAAACAAAATAATACGGCAACTTCAATGACAGTTTGGATTGATGATATTCAGCACAATTATATTTCGGCTTGTTCTGGAACCAGAAAAATGTCGAAAGAAGAAGATGTTGCAGCGCTCGAAGATGCTGAAGATATTAAAGTTTCAGATGAATTGATAGTGTATCCAAATCCAACAAACGGAATCTTGAATTTGAAATTAGACAGCAATATAAAATCAGATGTTCGCTTGTTTAATGTTCTAGGACAGCAAATGCTGAATACCATTTTTGAAGGAACAGAACAACAACTTGATCTGAACAATCTAGGAAAAGGAATTTACCTTCTTCAAGTTGAAACCGATGGAAAAATCACTACGAAGAAAATTATCTTAAATAAATAATGTTTGGTTTTTGGACTAAAAGACCGCTAGGCATTCTGGCGGTTCTTTTAGGTTTTAAAAATTACATTTTTATGTGATTTCGTACTATTAATAACCCCAATGTAAGCTATTTATTAACTAAATCAAAAAGTATGAAGAAAAACAAACCTATTAATCTTCGAAACCAAGTTGCTGCAATTATGGTTTTGTTTAGTGTTGCAACTGGTTCGGCGCAAACTACGCCAGACTCTAAAAAGCCTAGTGATGCGCAACTGTACACGTTGGCTGATAAATATTTGAAATCTTCGATTAAAAAAGAAATTAAACCTGATGGTGAAGTATTTCTGCAAAGAAATATGGATGATTACCTAGCATTAACAAATAAGAAAAATGCGGTCACTAGTAAGCCAGGCTCAGCTGAAAAACATGATGAGTTAGAATGCGATCATAATGGAGAACTTTTGAAAGAGTACCTAAACAGACCTCATCCTTCTGTGCTAACAATGACTAAATATTTTGCTGATGCCAGCAAGGAGTTTGGTGTTCCTGTAGAAATTTTGATGGCTGTTGGACAAGTTCAAAGTAACTGGGCACAGGTATCATCTTCTTTTTATGGATCTTGGGGTGTAATGGGATTGATTGAAAGTGACTATAACAATCAAATTGTTGAAGGCGCAAAATTAATCAAATCTACTCCGGAGGCTATTAAAACAGATGCAAAAACGAATATTAGAGCAGCTGCAGCTTTGCTTAAAAGTTATCAGAAGAATGCAAATCCAAAAGGACTGGCAGATTGGTTTGATGCAGCTCGTGAATTAACTGGTTTGAAAGATGAAGCGATGAAAACTTCATTGGCAGAACGTTTTTTTAAAGTAATTAAAGAAGGCTCCAAAACAGTTACACTTTGGAAAGAAATCATTGACATTAAAGGAAATGTAGTAACGATTCCAACGGCTAAAACTTCAAAAGGTTCTACTGCTAAAGGAAGTGCGACTGAAGCAGTTATGGCTGTTGATTACCCTGGTGCTTTATCAAGAATTACAGCTTGTAATTATGGTGTAGGACGTAATGGATATGGTATTGATTACTATTTTGTACACTATATGGCGACAGGTACTTATGAAGGTGCTATTTCTTATTTTAATGATTGCAGCAGAACAACGCCAACTTCGGCACACTATTGTATTCGTAATTCCGATGGTCAGATTTCGCAAGTAGTTCGTGAGGCTGACCGTGCTTATTCTCAGGGAGTTTCTGGATATCCACAGTGGAATGGAGCAGGAGTTAGTACAGAACATGAAGTATTGGCAACAAACTTATCAATGTGGGACAGCCAGCCAATGTTAAATGCCGCCGCCGCTCTTGCAATTGATGTTTGTGATAGAGCGGGTGTTCCAAAAACAAGACGAGTAACTAATGGAAATCGTGGAATTTACGGTCATAACGACGTAAATACAGGAACAGATTGTCCTAACCTTACAACGGCTCGTTGGAATGTTTTATTAGCTAAAATTGCTGCTGGAAGTACAACGAATGTTCCTGTACCTACAGCGCCTACAGCAGGCCAAATTTATGTGAGTACACCAGTTAACTTTACTTGGGATTCTACAGTTTCAGGAGCAGATTACCGTATTCAGGTTTCTAAATCGAGTTCAGGATGGAATTCTACAGACGGATTTACATCGGCAACTACGCCAAATAGTACTGTAGTTGTAAACGATGTTGTAAATACGGTAAAAACATATTCTTGGAATGCTACAAGTACAGCTGTTTCAGAATCTCCAATAGGAGGAACTGTTTACTATTACACTATTAGAAGTTACAGTGCTGCAACCGGAACTTCAAATTATTCTTCTCCAGTAAGTTTTACTCCAAAAAGTGCTGGCTGTACTGTGCCGGGAACAACCTCAATTACGGTTGATAATTTAGCTGCGACTTTGGTTGGAGCTTGGACATCTACTTCAGCAACAGCAGGATACATTGGGACAGATTATATTCATGATGGCGATACTGGAAAAGGAACTAAATCGGCGACTTTTACTCCATCAATTGCACAAAGAGGCAAATATGAAGTATTCATCAACTTCACAGCAGGAACAAATCGTCCAACAAACGTTCCTGTCGATATTATTGATGAAAACGGAACAACTACCGTTACAGTAAACCAACAAATCAATAATGCGACTTGGGTTTCATTA
>NZ_SJSY01000047.1 GCF_004352915.1 Flavobacterium zhairuonense
GATTTCAGTGCAGGCTCTACTGGAAAAGTCGTGATTCGTACAACGGGCACAACAGGAGTTGTTATTGCCGATGCTTTTAAATTCACTTTTGTGGATTGTTTGCCGGAGAATGTAGCTCCAGTAGCTAATTTTACGCCGACAACGGCTGCAGTTTGCGAAGGACAAACAGTGACATATACCAGTACTTCTACAAACGCAACTTCTTACAGCTGGTCATTCCCAGGAGGAACGCCAAGTACAAGTACAGCCGCAAATCCAGTAGTTACTTATAGCACTTCAGGAACTTATGATGCAAGCTTAACAGTAACAAATTCAGTAGGTTCTGATACTAAAACAGTAACAGGATTGGTGACTGTAAACCCTGCGGCAGCTGTTGTAGCTGGTTTTACTGCTCCTTTAACTGAATTAGCAGTAGGAGAGAGCATGACTCTGACAAATACTTCTACAGGAGCTACTACTTATGCTTGGACTTTCCCTAATGGATCTCCTGCAACAAGTACAGCGGCAAATCCATCAGTAAGTTTTACAACTGCGGGCACAAAAACGATTACTTTGGTAGCTTCAAACGCTTGCGGAAGCAACACATACACAATGACAATTTGTGTGGGTACAAGTACGACAACTACATTAGAAACTTTTGAAGCTTCAGCTGGAAGATTTACACAAGTTCCAACTACTTCTGGTTCGACGGTTGGAATTGCAACAACTTCTACTTTGGCAAGAGCTACAGATAGCTATAAAAACGGAACAGCGAGTCTAAAAGCGGTTTTGAATGATAATACTTCGGTAACTACAAACTGGCTGGTTCGTTTGCTTTCTGGCGGAGGAACTCCTGCAAATAATCAGGCTTTTGTTGGCAACCAAGGAACTTTTGGTTTCTGGCTGAAAACAAGTACAGCAAATGCTGGAGCAGTAGTGACGGCTTGGATTGATGATGCTGACGGGCTTGAAGAATTGCCTCCAATTGCAATCATCAACAATGGAGCTTGGAATTACTACGAATGGTTCTTGCCAACTGCAGTTGGAACAACTATCACAACTGGAAACGGAATTGTTAGCGGTGCATCTGTAACTTTAGACGCCATTGTCATCAAACAAAACAATACTGCCAATACAATGACAGTTTGGATTGATGATATTCAGCACAATTATATTTCGGGATGTTCTGGAACTAGAAAAATGCTGGATGTTGCTGACGTTGAAGAAGTAAAAATTACTGAAGGTTTAGTGGTATATCCAAATCCAACAAACGGAATCTTGAATTTGAGTTTGGAAAACAACACAAAATCGGATGTTTATATGTATAATATTTTAGGTCAGCAATTGTTGAACACTACTTTTGAAGGAAATGAAAAACAGCTTGATCTGAATAATTTTGATCAAGGAATTTACCTCCTTCAAGTCATAACCGATGGCAAAACATCAACCAAGAAAATTATTTTAAATAAATAATCTTTTAAACTACCCAGACGTTACTTACAATGTTTGGGTAGTTTTTTACTATTGGTTTGCTTTATAGTTTAGTTTTTAAAAAAATCATTGAAAATGTTATGCTATGAAAAAACACTACACTTTATTATTGTTATGCAGTATAATGCTTGTAAAGGCACAAACATTTCAGCAAAAATTGCAAACTGCTGTTGCAAACTCATGGACAGGAAGTGGGCTTTCAGGAGTTTCCGTGGCAGTATCTACTCCAAATTTAGGAATGGTTTATGCCTCCGCAGGTATCGGAAATGTGTACACGCAATCGCCAATTTTGCCAAATACCCAATATAGGATCGCAAGTGCAACCAAAAACTTTACGGCAACATTAATTATGCGATTGCAAGAAGCGGGTTATTTTAATATAAATGATAAATTATCGCAACACTTAGTAATTCCCGGCTTACCGAATGGAAGCACAATTACGATTAAACAATTATTGCAACATACTGCTGGCGTAGGTGACTATTTAAACGGAAGCTCGGATTTTATAAATGCTGCTGTTCCTGACAAAATTTTTACAGATGCCGAAATAGTGGGTTACATTAATAATATGGGAGCGTCATTTACTCCAGGTAGTTCTTATGAATATTCTAATGGAGGTTTTTATTTGCTTGGCATGTTAATCGAAAAAAAATTAGGAAAAACATTAGATGTAGCGATTCAGGAATGGATTGCTTCACCACTTGAATTATCTAATACTTTTATGGATTTTACAAGTACAACGACCAACAAAATTCCAAATTTAGCCGAAGGAACAAGAGCTTACAATTATTCACCAACATCGGTAAAAGGGGCGGGAGCCATTGTAGCAAATCCTGGCGATTTAGCAAAATACTGTAAAGCAGTTTTTGGAGGAAATTATTTGACACAAGGTTCTATAAATGCAATGATTTCGCCTTCTGCGCTTAATTCTGCATATGGTTTAGGAACGCGACTTTATACTTCTTCAAACAATGTAAAATATCACGGTCATACAGGAACAATCCTAGGATATAATTCTTTTATGTATTTTATTCCATCACTAAATGTTTCTGTCGCAATTACGACCAATGCTTATGCGAGTCCTTCTTCACTATGGGATAATATCAAAACAGCAGTTTACAATGTTGTCGAGCAAGAATATCTAAGTTATTGCGCGACAAATAATTGTTTTACAGCCAATATTCCTGTTCCTACAGCACCTACATCTGGACAGATTTATGTGAACACTCCGGTAAACTTTGCTTGGGATTCTACAGTTTCAGGAGCAGATTACCGCATTCAGGTTTCTAAATCGAATTCGGGATGGAATGATACAGACGGATTTACATCGGCAACTACGCCAAATAGTACTGTAGTTGTAAACGATGTTGTAAATACGGTAAAAACGTATTCTTGGAATGGTACAAACGCAGGGGTTTCAGAATCGCCAATAGGGGGAACTGTTTACTATTACACTATTAGAAGTTACAGTGCAGCAACAGGAACTTCGAAATATTCTGCTCCAGTAAGTTTTACTCCAAAAAGTGCTGGCTGTACTTTGCCGGGAACAACCTCAATCACAGTAGACAATTTAGCAGCAACTTTGGTTGGAACTTGGACATCTACTTCTGCAACAGCAGGATATATCGGTACAAATTATATTCATGATGGCGATACCGGAAAAGGAACTAAATCGGCGACTTTTACTCCGTCAATTGCTCAAAGAGGGAAATATGAAGTATTCATCAACTTCACAGCAGGTACAAATCGTCCAACAAATGTTCCCGTAGATATCATAGATGAAAACGGAACAACTACCGTTACAGTAAACCAACAAATCAATAATGCGACTTGGGTTTCATTAGGAAGATACAATTTCAGTGCAGGCTCTACTGGAAAAGTGGTGATTCGTACAACAGGTACAACAGGAGTTGTGATTGCAGATGCTTTCAAATTCACTTTTGTTGATTGTTTGCCAGAAAATGTAGCTCCAGTAGCTAATTTCACACCAACAACTGCCGCAGTTTGTGAAGGACAAACAGTAACTTATACAAGTACTTCCACAAATGCAACTTCTTACAGCTGGTCATTCTCAGGAGGAACGCCGAGTACAAGTACAGCTGCAAATCCAGTAATTACATATAATGCATCAGGAACTTATGATGCAAGCTTAACAGCAACAAATAGTATAGGTTCCGACACTAAAACAGTAACAGGATTGGTTAACGTAAATCCTGCTGCGACTGTTGTAGTTGGTTTTACTGCTCCTTTGACAGAATTGGCAGTAGGAGAGAGTATGGCATTAACCAATACTTCAACTGGAGCAATGACCTACGCTTGGACTTTCCCTAACGGATCTCCTGCAACAAGCACAGCTACAAATCCGACTGTTAGTTTTACCACAACAGGGACAAAAACGATTACTTTGGTTGCTTCAAATGCTTGCGGAAGCAATACTTATACAATGACAATCTGCGTTGGTACAAAAACAACCACTACTTTAGAAACTTTTGAAGCTTCTGCCGGTAGATTTACGCAAGTTCCAACGACTTCTGGTTCTACAGTAGGTATTGCAACAACTTCTACTTTGGCAAGAGCTACAGATAGCTATAAAAACGGAACAGCGAGTCTAAAA
>NZ_SJSY01000051.1 GCF_004352915.1 Flavobacterium zhairuonense
AGTTTTGAATGACAATACTTCGGTGACTACAAATTGGTTGGTTCGTTTGCTTTCTGGCGGAGGAACTCCTGCAAACAATCAGGCTTTTGTTGGCAACCAAGGAACTTTTGGTTTCTGGCTGAAAACAAGTACAGCAAATGCTGGAGCAGTAGTGACGGCTTGGATTGATGATGCTGATGGGCTTGAAGAATTGCCTCCAATTGCAATTATCAACAACGGAGTTTGGAATTACTACGAATGGTTTTTACCAACGGCAGTTGGAACAACGATCACAACTGGAAACGGAATTGTTGGTGGCGCTTCTGTAACTTTAGATGCAATTGTCATCAAACAAAACAATACTGCTACTGCAATGACAGTTTGGATTGATGATATTCAGCACAATTATATTTCTGGATGTTCTGGAACTAGGAAAATGCTTGATGTTGCCGATGTTGAAGAAGTAAAAATTACAGAAGGTTTGGTTGTATATCCAAATCCAACAAACGGAATCTTGAATTTGAGCTTAGGCAACAATATAAAATCAGATGTTTATTTGTACAATATTTTAGGTCAGCAGTTGTTGAATACCACTTTTGAAGGAAATGAAAAACAGCTTGATCTGAATAATTTTAATCAAGGGATTTATTTGCTTCAGGTCATAACCGACGGCAAAACATCAACCAATAAAATTATTTTGAATAAGTAATTGAATGATATTTAGATAGATGAAGTTCCTTTGCTTTCAAACATAAAAAGGCTGTCTCAATTTTGAGGCAGCCTTTATGTTTTACTATTTTCTATTCGAAAAAATAAAGAAAGAAAAGAAATTAGAAATTAAGCCAGCAACAACCCAAGAACGCATCCAAAAAAAGAAAAAATTCGATCGATCTGTGCAGTTTAAATAGGCGAGAATCAAGGTTATGAATAAAGTTGTGATACAATTTCTAAAGGCTAATCTCCAAAATTTTTTAATTGCGAATATTCCAGTCTTCACTTTAATTTAAATTGATTAACTGAGGGCCAAATTCTTCGTAGAAAATATTCTCCGTTTTAATATTTAAATTAATAAGAGATTCATATTGGGATTTAATAAATAATTCTGGGCCGCAGATATAAAATTTAGCTTCATCCAATAAAATGGCCTCTTTGCATTTATGAAGATCAACACGTCCTTGTAAAATTTGATCTGAGGTGTTGTCCAGATTTTCAATAGTATCATAAAACGTAAAAGTTTCGAGCCATTTTACTTCTTGTTTTAAACTGGAAATCTGATTTTTAAACGCATGAACAGATTCATTTCTGCAGCCATGAACCCAAACGGTTTTTTTATTTTGAAGTGCATTCAAATTAGTTTCCAACATGCTCAGCATTGGTGTAAAACCAACTCCGCCACTTATTAGGACTAATGGATTTTCAGAATCTTTTTCTAAATGAAATAATCCTGCAGGTGATGAAATTGAAATAACTTCTCCTTCTGATTTAGAATGTAGCGTATTGGAAACCATTCCAGAAGGATTTGAAGCAAATCCATTTTCTCTTTTTACAGAAATTCTATAATATTCAGGATTGAATGCACTTGACAAGCTATATTGTCTCGGTTGTAACAGATTTAATTCTTCTACAAAAACCTGCACACTGATAAATTGGCCCGGATGAAAATCAGCAATTGCTTTGCCATCTTCAGGATATAAGTAGAAAGATTTTATTTCAGCAGATTCTTCGACTATTTTTTTAATTACAAATTTTCGCCATCCGTTCCAGCTTCCTGGTTTTGCTGCGTTTTCAATATATAATTCTTTTTCAAGATCAATCATAATTTGGGCAAGCTGATAAAACGCAACAGTCCATGCTTGCAGAATTTCGGGTGTTGCAACTTCTCCAACAACTTCTCCAATTGAAGCGATTAAATGCGTACCAACAATTTTGTATTGGTCTGGCTGAATGTTAAGACTTCTGTGTTTCGTCCCGATTCCTTTAAGTACTCCCAAAAGAACACTGGGATTATCTATATTTTCAGCGTAAGCAAGCACTGCATTTGCTAAAGCTGATTTTTGTCTTCCATTGGCTTGATTTCCCATATTAAACATATTTCGAAGCTCAGGATGGTGTTTGAACATTCGGGCATAAAAGTAATTTGTTAGGTCTTCGCCACTTGATCTTAAAATTGGAATTGTTGCTTTTATAAGCTCTTTTTGATCTGCATTCATTCGTTTTGATATTTGGATTAAATATTTGATTTACTGAAACAACGTTGTTTTGCTATTTCATTACTTGCAAATTTAAATGGCAGCCAAAGCTCAAGTTTATGATTGAAATCATAATTAGAATGAAAATTTTCATCTACTATTCATTCAAAAAAACATTTTAAAAATATTCAAAACCAGAACGTATAGATTATTATAAGAACTGGACTATCAGTAATTTAATAATCATAATTAATTTTGAAGTGTAATTCAGCATATCACATATCTGTTTGCCATAAAAAAAAATAGTCATGTCAAAATTTCATTTAAAAACTAAAGAATTAGTTCAAGGAGAATTCAAAATGCATAAAGTAAATGTTGCTTTTGTATTTCAGGTAAATTGTCCGGGTTGTTTTATATACGGAATTCCTATTGTGAATGAGCTTTATAGTTCATTTAATAATAAAATTGGTTTTATTGGAGTAGCTACTGCTTTTGAAGATTTTGAATATAATAATGAAGCGAGTTTGAAACTACTTTTAGAAAGCGGAACATTAGTTGGAGAAACTTTAAAATATTACCACACAAACTATGGAATTTCAACTTACTCAGAAACCTTAAATTTTCCAGTAGCTTTTGATTTTATTGCTTCTTCTGAAGAGTTTATAAATTCAGATATGGTGGAATTAATTTGTGATTCCATTCCTAATTTTGAAAATTTTTCTGAAATCGAAAGAAAGACGATAATACAAAAAGTAAAATCATATTATTCTGAAATACCTGTAATAGCCGAAACATTTACAGTCAATCAATTAAAAGGAACTCCATCTTTTATTGTTTTTGATGATGAATACAATATTTTGGGGCATTATTTTGGTCATCAGAGCATGGAAGTTTTAAAAACTAAACTGAACGATTTATTGGCATAGTTTTAACCTTTTTTAAAATGCGAATGCGATTTTTAGCAGTTGATTAAAAGTTTAAAATTACCATTCTGGGGCAAGACTTACAATTCTGAAATACCTTAAAAACGACCTTAGCTTTTGTGGCAAAAAAGATCTCTCTTCCAAAATTTGTAATCCACGTAATTGTCAGATTTTCTGACTTGGTAAATGTCTTCGGACTCAATTCGTTTACTTTTTTATTAAGTGTTTTATTGAAGTAGCATTTTATTTGGATTTTAATTTTATGATGATTTGGTAAAATTTAAATAAATTTTATCTTTGGCTTTGAAATGCTCCAACAAACACTAAAAAAATGGTTAAACCAGTTTAAGCAGTACTTTTTTACGTACAGCAATGGTTTCTATCATCTTCCTTACAGCAGTAAAACTCCAGAAGATCTTGTGGAGAGTTTGGCTAATTACCCCTTTATGAAACATGATAGGATAAAACAGAGTGTTTATGCTAATACACCATTTTGTTCTGGAGGTTTCAATTATCAAAAATTAGAAGAAGGGCTTTGGGTTATTTATTCTAAAATGAGATATAAAACTAATGTCGCTTTTGATCTCATTTATGATGACCCCGCAGAAATGAAAATTGAGGATAAAGGATACTATATGCTTAGCCTTAATAATGTTACAAGCCAACCCATAATCGATCTTAAAATTTGTGAAAAGCAATTATGTTTTGCAAATTACAGCTGGACATTTTTTAAGCCAAAAGAACGCAATTGTGATGTAAATTTTAAAGGAGCAAATAATAAATACATCACGTTGTATTTTAATGAAGAATGGCTGCAAAAAAACTTGCTTCAAAATAGTTTGTTCTCAGAAGCTGGATTGGATAAATTTATAACCTCTGATCAGCCTTATATAGCTTGGCCGGTTGATGAGAAGGATGAGTTGGTAAAAAATTTCGGTATTTTTGATGAGGTTATGAATATGAACAATGAAGCCAGTCATATCGATTTTCTTCAGTTTAAACTCTGTACTTTAAATCTTATTTTCGGTTTTTTAAGAACTTGTAGAGATCAGCAAGTGTTTGAAAAACATTTTGCAATTGATTATGAAGATAAATTCAGCATCAACAAAGTTGAGAATTATTTGACGAGCAATCTTTATGATAAATTTCCAGGAATTGATTTTCTGGCTGAAAAATTCAAAATTTCAGAAAGCAAGCTTAAATCTGAATTTAAGCAGTTTTTTGGAAAACCAATCTACAAGTATTTTCAGGAAAAACAAATGATGCTGGCTAAAGAACTTATTATTGAAAACAAACTTTTGATAAAGGAGATTTCGTATAAGTTTGGTTATGAAAATACGAGCAAATTTACAGCTGCTTTTAAAAAATATCACGATATCTTGCCATCAGAACTGCAAAAGCAGGAATTTGACGTAGCAATTTAAAATCAAACTTTTTTCTTCTACTTTTTTCTTTCCCAAAAAAAAACTTTTTGGGCTATAGATTTTCTTTGCTAAAACTTTTTGGAGTGCTTTTGAGCTTGTTTGCTTGTCTAATTTTGCGAGCAAACTCTAAAATGCTATAAGTATATTTTTTTTGAAATTTTACTAAGAAATATACAGAGCTTATTTTGTTGGTTTTAAATAGTGTAAGTTAACAAGCTAACCCCAAAATATGAAGAAAAAACTACATTTAATTTTTGCATTTATTCTTATTCTTTTTGTCTCGGCCAATATGTTTGGGCAAATGAAAGTTGTCTTTACTAAGACTGATATAGATTCTAATTCGCCAACTGGATCAATTACGGCCAATATTGTGAATGGACTTCCTCCTTACACATATTTGTGGTCAAATGGGGAAAGTACTCAAACAATATCTGATTTAAGTCAAGGGCTTTATTATCTACAAGTAATGGACTCCAATAATGATATGGTTTTTGCTAATATAGGGATAGGTGAATGTTTTCAAAAGGCAAAAGTAATTGCGGTCCAAACAAATGCTTCGTGTGCTGGTGCAGTAAGTGGTTCAGCAACAGTAGCGGTAAAAGGTGGATCTGGAAATTATAGCTACCTTTGGGATACACCAGCATTACAAACTACACAATCAGTAACAGGGCTTTCGGCAGGAAGTTATACGGTAAGAGTAACGGACAATGTTACCTATTGTTCGACCCTTGGAACAGTTGATATTACGCTCGCTCCTACAGCTTCAGTAGGTGACCCGACAGTTTATGGCAATAATTCTTGGAATGTATATGCTTGGAATAAAGGAGCTGTTAGCGGTGGCGCTTGGCAAGCAGACTATTCCGGTTATTTTACGGCTAATACTTTAAGTTTTAATTCGGAGGATTATTTCGAAGATTATGACGTCCCGTCTTCAGTTGCAAGTTACCAAGGATGTAAAGTAAATGGTGATGATCATTCTTGGAGTGCAAAAAGGCAAGGATTTCCTTGTGGATACTATCAAATTGATATTCCAATGCACGATGATTGGGTGAGATTGTTTATTAATGATGTACAAGTATTTGGAGATGATAATTGTTGTGAATCACATACAAATGTTTGGCAAGGTTTTTTAGATAGTAACAGTAAAGTTGAATTTAAAATTGCAGAAGAACGAGGGCAGTCTAGGGGAAATATAAAATTCAATTTGATTGAACATACAGCATCTATTACTAATGTTTCGTGTAATGGAGGAAACAATGGTTCAATCACTTTAACAGTTCCAACAAATGGAAACTATACTTATAACTGGGGTAATGGAATAACTACAAAAAATAGATCAGGACTTGCTCCTGGAGATTATACGGTGACTGTTACCAATCCAATTGGTTGCGAAAAAACAAGTACATATTCAGTTTCTCAGCCCGATGCTATCACTATTACGCTATCACAAACTAATGTGTCTTATATTGGTGGAAGTGATGGTTCTGCTACTGTGGCAGTAACTGGAGGAATAGGACCGTATTCTTACTCATGGTCACCATCCGTGCTATATGTTTATGATACGACAGCTTACTTTCTTGCTAAAGGAACTTATACGGTAACTGTCAGGGATGCAAACAACTGTACGGCAACACAAAATTTTACTATTACCGAACCAGATGCACTTGATGCAACACTAGTTTCGCAACATAATATTGACTGTAATGGAGCAAATACAGGATCAATAACAATAAGTGCAATTGGCGGAACAGGGCCATATTCATATTGGTGGGATCATTCAGGAGGAAATGGTGCAACAGCTTCTGGTCTTGTTGCGGGAACCTATACGGTAACTGTTTACGATGCATTTTACAGTTCAATAATTAAAAGCTTTACAATTACAGAGCCTGATGCCCTAACAGCGACAGCAGTTGGACAGACAAACATTACTTGTCATGGCGCAAACACAGGATCAGCAACAGTTAGTGCCAACGGAGGGACAGGATCATATACGTATTCATGGGCACCATCTGGAGGCAGTGCAGCGACAGCTTCAGGGCTTAGCGCGGGAATTTATACAGTAACCGTTACGGATTCAAATTCTTGTACAGCAACGGAAAGTTTTACTATTACTGAACCAGATGCCCTAACAGCGACAGCAGTTGGACAGACAAACATTACTTGTAATGGTGCAAATACAGGATCAGCGACAGTTAGTGCAAATGGAGGAACAGGCTCATATACTTATTCATGGTCTCCATCTGGGGGATCTGCAGCAACAGCTTCGGGACTTGGTGCAGGAACCTACACCGTTACAATTACCGATGCAAATTCATGTACAGCAACACAGAGTTTTATTATTACAGAACCTGATGCTATCGTTATTACTCCATCACAAACAAACATCCTTTGTCATGGCGCAAACACAGGATCAGCGACAGTGAGTGCAAATGGAGGAACAGGCTCATATACTTATTCATGGTCTCCATCTGGCGGATCTGCTGCAACAGCTTTAGGACTTAGCGCAGGAATTTACACCGTAACTGTTACCGATGCAAATAATTGTACAGCAACGCAAAACTTTACTATTGTTCAACCTGCTTTACTTAATGGCACATCAGCCGTTACCAATGTAGCCTGCAATGGAGGCAATACCGGAGCTATTGATCTTACTGTTTCAGGAGGTACAGGACCATATACCTATGATTGGGGAGGCGGCATAACAACCGAAGACAGAACCGGACTTGTTGCCGGAACCTATTCTGTTACCATAACAGATGCAAACTCTTGTACAAAAACAATAAATAAT
>NZ_SJSY01000065.1 GCF_004352915.1 Flavobacterium zhairuonense
GCAGCGATACAGAAGCTTTGGCATCGGCGCAAGCCTTATTCCCTACTGCTACTGACGCATGCGATAGTGACGTTACTAATATTGTAAAAGTAAGCGGCCAGTTTATAGCTTCTGAAGGTTGTTCAAATGCTGGAACTTATACTAATACTTGGACTATAAAAGATGATTGTGGTAATACTTCTGAAACTTTCACTCAAGTGATTACAATTCAAGATACTACTAAGCCAGTATTTAATGGTGAACTTCCATCTGATATAACAGTTTCTTGCGATGCGGTTCCAGAGCCAGCAAATATTCAGGCTACTGATAATTGTGGAGGTGGAGATCTACCAATTGTATTATCTGAAGTTAAAAGCGATATCAAAAATGAATGCGGAACTGAATATACCCTAACTCGTAAATGGACAACAAGTGACTGCAGTGGAAACACAGCTTCATTTACTCAAATCATTACAGTTAGAGACACTACTCCGCCAACAGGAACTGCTCCAGCGAATGTTGTAGACTTGCAAAGTACTGCTGAAATTCCAACTGGTAGTCCAGATGACATTACGGATGAAACTGACAATTGTAGCGGAAATGTAACCGTTACTGTAAGCGATTCTAACAATGGCGCAAGTGGTTGCGACGGAAATGCGTATATATTAACCAGAACCTATACATTGACAGATTGTGCAGGAAACAAAACAGAATTAGTTCAAACATTTACTGTTGATAACAAAGTATCTGTTTCTGGGGTTCCAACAAACGTAAGCTGTCTTGACGGAACTGACGGTTCGATTGCCGTAACTAGCAGTCCGGGTGCTACCGTTGTGATTACAAATGCTAACAATGAAGTTGTTGGAAATACTAACTTACCAGCAGGAACTTATACTCTTACTGCAACTGCTCCTGTAAACGGAGAAGGTCAGGTTTGTACAGCAACTGCTACTGTTACTATTACACAGCCAAATTATAAAGTTAAAATATCTGGTCAGATTATCAACGTAGATACTAACACTCCTATTGCGAATGTGCCGGTTACATTGATTCCTCAAGGAACCACTACTGGTCCAATTTTAATTCGCATTACTAATGCCAATGGAGAATATTCATTCTCTGGCATGGCTGCTGGAAGTTACTTAGTTCAAGTTCAAGATGCTAATTTAAATAGTGCATATCAATTATATCCTGTAGATTCAAGCTTGTTCTTTACAACTCTTGAAGAATGTAAATTCCTAGTACATGACTTCTTATATGGAAAATCAAAACTTCCAGTTTTAGGAGATTATGTTTGGTATGACACCAATAGCAACGGAATTCAGGACGAGTGGTATGATGCCAACAATGATGGCATTGTAACTAAAAATATCCCAGACAGCAATGGAGCTATTGATTATAGCTTATGGGAATGGCTTGATTTGAATGGAGATGGAAGCTATACTGGCCCTCAAAATGTAGGCGAATTAAATGCTGGAGGATTCGGAAATGATAAGAGCGCCAATGTTATTGTTGATGGTCCTAATGGATATCACGAAGAAGTAATCGTTGGAATTCAAGGTTTCTGGAGAGACAGACCAGAAAGTGAAAATCCTTACGGAGAATATAAAGTCAAACTGGTAAGAGATGCAAACTTAGATGCCGTAGCAACCGCTTTAGGAGTTACTGGATTAGTAAAAGTATTGCCATCATCAAATACAGCTAAAAAAGCTACATCTAAAACTGGCAAAGCGCAAATGCATACAGTTTGTACAACAACAAGTGCCGATGGATACATTGTAAATGTAACTCCAGAAGATTTAGTTCACTTAGATATTGACTTTGGAGTTAACTGTAAAGAATACCAAGATATTGTTGCTAATGATGATAATGGAGGTCCGTTCCCTGGAGTTAATACAACAACACCAAATGTATTGAATGTATTAACAAATGACACTCTTGAAGGACAACCAATAACAGCTTCAGATGTAGTGATTACAACAGTAACGCCAAATGAATTCTTGCAATTGAATCCTGACGGCTCTGTAGATATTCTGCCAAATGCTCCAGCTGGAACATTAACAATGGTGTATCAAATTTGTGAAGCCGATCAAACTTCAAATTGTGACACAGCAACTATAACAATTACAATTGAAGCTCCAGTTATGACTGTAACTGCAACTGCAATTTGTGTAAACGATGTTCCGTATCTTGATTATTCAGCAATACCTGTAAACTTTACACCTATAAATGGCGTAACTATTACATGGGCAGACAACAATAACAATGTGGTTACTACAATGACAAACTTACCGCTTAGCGGAAGAGTATTATGGCCAGGTGCTGTAGTAGATCAGAATGGTAATGGTATTGACTGGCCAGGATGGGTTTTCCAAGATAATAAATGGATTCAGGCTCCAGACGGATTTGAAAATCTTCGTCCGACTGCTACTGTAACAATATCTGTTAATCCAAGCGAAACGATAGTTGTAAATTATCCGCCAGCTGATCCTTACTGTATCGCAAGACCAACATTTGCAATTGTTGCCAATGACGATACTGCAGGGCCAATAAACGGTACAACTGGAGGAACAAATGTGATCAACATTTATACTAATGATACTTTAAATGGATCACCAGTAAATCCAAGCGACGTTACTTTGACTACTGTCACACCTGACCCAACGGGAGCATTAACGCTAAACCCTGACGGATCAATTACAGTAGCACCAAACACGCCTGCGGGAACTTACACATTGACCTATCAAATTTGCGAAAATGCTGATTTCGGAAACTGCGATACCGCAATTGTAACCGTGACAGTTTCTTCTTCTCCAATCGTTGCAAATGATGACAGCTATGTTGAAATTGGCTGTAACAAATTCGGACTAGTTGGAAATGTATTGAGCAATGATTTACTAAATCAGCTTCCAGCAACACTGCAGTTGGTAAACTTTAGTTTAGTACCACAAAGCGGAGAAGTTAAAACAGATCCAAACATTACTGTTGATGCTTCTGGAAATGTAAATGTTTCAAGCTTAACACCAGCCGGAACTTATACATACACCTACCAGATTTGTGAAAAACTAAATCCAAACAATTGTGATACAGGCACTATTACTATAACAGTTATTCCAAATGGTGTAACAACGCTTAGCAGTTCAGCTTGTAATGATGACTCAACATTAATCGACTTGCTTTCACTGCTTCCAGCAGAGACTCCAAGAAACGGAACTTGGGTTGACACAAACAATAGCAATGCATTACAAGGAAGCACATTGAACGCTTTTGGTTTAGCACTTGGCACTTATGCATTCGAGTACAAAATAGCCGATCAGCTTTGCCCTCGAAGCATCGTACTTAATATGGAAATCAATGATGACTGTAAAGTATTGCCATGTAAAAATATAGTGGTGCACAATGCTTTCTCTCCAAACGGAGACGGTATAAATGATGTATTTGTAATTGATGGTATTGGCGACTTGACCTGCTACCCAGGAAACACAGTCGAGATCTATAATCGTTGGGGAATATTAGTCTTTGAAACTACTGACTATAACAATACAACGAATGCGTTTGATGGAACTTCACGAGGAAGAACTACTGTTAACAAATCTGAAGGATTGCCAACAGGAACGTACTTCTACATTGTGACTTACAAATCTTTAGACGGAAATAATGTAATTCAATATAACAAAAAAGACGGATACCTATATCTTTCAAAATAAACCATATTTATAAGTTGCTGATTTTTAACTTTTTAAATCAGCAACTTACAAATATCAACAGGAAAAATTCATAAATTTGAATACTTTATTTTTTGTTTTTCCTGAGGGATTCCATTAATAATCAATAGTAAAATTGAAATAATAAATATCTACTATGAGAACAAAATTATTTTACTTCGTCATTCTGTTTGTAACTATTGCAAGTCACGCGCAGCAAGATGCTCAATATACGCAATACATGTACAACACAATAAACATAAATCCTGCTTATGCAGGTTCTCGTGGAGCCTTAAGCATTTTTGGACTATATCGTACCCAATGGGTTGGTCTTGATGGTGCACCAGAAACAAGCAGTTTCTCAATAAACACTCCTATTAACAACAGTAATTTAGGAATTGGAGGCTCACTCGTTAATGATAAAATTGGTCCAACAAATGAAAACAACATTTCTGTTGACGTTTCATATACAGTCCAAACATCAGCTAATTTCAAACTGTCATTTGGTATTAAAGGAACTGCCAATATATTCAATTTAGATGTCAACAAACTAAATCCAGAAATTTCTGGAGATCCACAATTTCAGGATCTGGACAATAAATTTTCTCCAAATGTGGGAGCGGGAGTTTATTGGCATTCTGACAAAGCTTACATTGGTTTTTCAATTCCAAACTTTATTGAAACGAATCGCTACGATGACAATGATATTGCCATTTTCAAAGACAAAATCAATTATTATTTAATGGCTGGTTATGTATTTGATTTAGACAAATACCAATACATCAAATTCAAACCAGCTGTACTTACTAAAATGGTTGAAGGTGCACCACTTCAAGTAGATCTTTCAGCGAACTTTATGTTCTTTGATAAGTTTGTTGCCGGTGTCGGTTACAGATGGAGTGCTTCATTAAGCGCCATGGTTGGGTTCCAAATCACTGACGGTCTTTATTTAGGTTACGGTTACGATCACGAAACCACAAACCTTAATAATTATAATTCAGGATCTCATGAGATATTCCTGCGTTATGAATTCTTTACTAAAAATGGTAAAATCACAACTCCTCGTTTCTTCTAAAAATAAGTACTATGAAAAATTATATTTTCCTTTGCCTAACATTTGTAAGCGTTTTTTCATTGGACAGTTATTCACAGCAGTCAAAAGTAAACGCTGGTGATAAAAAATACAATAATTACGCTTATGTTGACGCAATAAAAACGTATGAAAAAGTAGCAAACAAAGGTTATAAATCTGAAGAAATGTTCAAGAAACTTGGAAATTCTTATTACTTCAATTCAGATTTTGATGGTGCTGCTAAATGGTATGGTGAGTTGTTTGCAATGAATTCGAACATAGAACCTGAATACTACTACAGATACGCTCAGTCATTAAAATCAATAGGAGAAACTAAAAAAGCAAATAAAATTCTCGATGAATTTGATGCTAAAAACAAAAATGACAACAGGGCAAGACTGTACAAAGCAGATGTAAACTATCTGGATCAAATCAAAGCCAACTCAGGCCGATATAATATCGAAAATGCGGGAATAAATAGCAAATATTCTGATTATGGCTCATTTGTTTATAACAACAAGTTATACTTTGCATCTGCTAGAGATACCGGAAATTTTTCACAAAGAAAACACAAATGGACAGGCGAATATTTTACCAATATTTATGATGCCGATGTTGATCCTTCGACCTATACTGCTTCTAAAGTAAATAAATTCAAAAATGCTTTAAACAGTAAATTCAACGAAGCAACTCCCGTTTTTTCAAAAGATGGGAAAACTGCATACTTCACAAGAAACAATTTTGTAGATGGAAAAAAAGGAAAAGATGTTAACAAAATTACTTTAGTAAAATTATACAAAGCCACTCTTGACAGTAAAGGACAATGGACAAATATAGCACCACTTTCTTTTACAAGCGACAATTACAGCACTGCACATCCCGCGCTAAGTCCAGACGGAAAAACACTTTATTTTGCTTCTGATATGCCAGGTACAATTGGACAATCGGATATTTACAAAGTAAGTATCAACGGGGATGGAAGTTTTGGCAATCCAGAAAATTTAGGAAAAACGATAAATACCGAAGGAAAAGAAACTTTCCCATTTGTAACGGATGACAACGAAATCTATTTCGCTTCAGACGGGCATCCAGGACTTGGCGGATTAGACGTTTTTGTAGGTGATATCGATAGCGACGGAACTATCAGCAATATCCAGAATGTAGGCGCCGATGTGAATTCACCTAAAGATGATTTCGCTTATTTTATAGATTCTAAAAGCAGGCTTGGCTACTTCAGTTCCAATAAAGATGGCGGACTTGGCTCTGATGATATCTATAAATTTTTAGAAACTCGCAGCCTGAAATGCATCCAGGAATTAAGTGGTCTTATAACTGATATTGCTACAAATGAAATTTTGCCTGGAGCAAAAGTTACTTTATACGAAAATCAAGTTATCAAAAATACGACAACGGCCGATGCTACAGGATTATATAAATTTCCTGTTGATTGTAAAAAAACCTATAATGTTCGTGCTGAAAACCAAGATTATGAAACTAGAGAAGTTAGCGTAACAATTGATAAAGTAAGCGGAAAAACAGATTTACCAATTGCTCTTACCAAACGCATGTGCCGTGTAACGGTTGGTGATGATTTAGGAAAATGTTTTGGCATCAAAATGATTTATTTCGATTTGGATAAATCAAACATCAGACCTGAAGCTGCATTAGATTTAGAAAAAATATTGGCTGTATTAAACGATTATCCAGCCATGAAACTTGACATTCGTTCACACACAGACAGCCGTGCATCACATAAATACAATGAAGGTTTGTCTGATAGAAGAGCAAAATCTACTATTCAATGGTTAATCAAAAACGGCATCAAAGCCGATCGCTTAACCGGAAAAGGATATGGAGAAACGCAGCTTGTAAACAAATGTTCTGATGACGTTCCTTGTACCGAAGAAGAACATCAAATGAACAGACGAAGCGAATTTATAATTACAGCACTTTAGTTATTAGTTAGGATTACCATATTTTTAAAAAAAAGAAGCTGTCTGAAATAGACAGCTTCTTTTTTATGCAAAAAAAATCGTCACAGTTATAAAAACCGCAACGATCACTAAAAACCAACCAGTCTTAAGTTTATCTTTATATCCTAATAAAAATATTAGTATAATATTTTTTACCTGTTTTAGTATCAGTAGTAATTGCTATACCAAAATGAGTAAAATTACCTTCAATATTTTCTTTATGCCCAGGACTTTCCAACCAAGCATTTAAAGCAGCTTGAGAAGTCTTATAATTATAGGCAACATTCTCTCCTACTTTTTTTGCCCCAAGAACTTTTTCAAGATTTTCTGAACGCGCTACAAAGTCGTTATGATCAACAACATTTTTTTCAATCATATAATTGTTGTGTTCTTCGCATTTTGCAGAAATATGATTGATTGGCTCTAAAGCATTTAGACCAATACTAACACGGTAATCGTTAATCAATTTCATGGTTTCTAATTCTGAATCATTGTACGTGTAGTTCGTAATCAGAATTTCAGTTGAAGTACTGTCTTCAGTTCCCTCTGCAGTATCAGCAGAACATGCGTTCACTGCAATTAGTATTGCAATGAACGTCATGATGCGCATTATCTTCTTCATAATCATACAGTAGTTTAATGCCTAAAGGTAAATGTTGGGGCAAATCCTTTAAATTTTTATAATTTGAATAAATTGTTCCACTTTTCTTACGCCAAACGTATTCAAATTGTCGGTAAACTACAAAAATAATCGATGAAATACATTAAAATTTTAATTTAACATATAATTTTCTTACAATTAAGATGATAATCGCTCGATCTTCCATGAAAAATCAGATTGACTTGTATAACGAATTCTATCATGAAGTCTATTTGGTCTTCCTTGCCAAAATTCTACTTGTAAAGGAGTTACTAAATAACCTCCCCAATATTCGGGTCTCGGAATTTCTTTTCCTTCAAATTCTGCTTCCAATTTTTTTAAGTTTTCTTCCAAGAAAGCTCTCGACGGAATAACCTCACTTTGATTCGAAACTATTGCACCAAGCTTGCTTCCGTCCGGACGAGAACCAAAATAGCCATCTGAAATATTTTCAGAAGTTTTTTGCGCAATTCCTTTAATAATAACCTGACGCTCCATTTCCTGCCAAAAGAAAGATAAACAAACATTTGGATTATTCTCAATTGCTTTTCCTTTTTCCGAATTATAATTGGTATAAAATATAAATCCTTCTTCTGAGAATTTTTTCAAAAGAACGACACGAGATTTCGGAAAACCATCCAATCCGATTGTCGAAACCGTCATGGCATTCACTTCACCGCTTCCACCAAAATCTTCCACTTCATGAAACCAGCGGTTAAAAAGATTAATTGGATCTTCAGGAATGTTAGTTTCCAACAATTCGCTCTTTTCGTAAGATCTTCTATAGTTGCTTAAATCATTCATGACTTATTATTTTAGATTGTTGATTTTAGATTGTTGATTTTAGATTGTTGATTTTAGATTTCAGATTTTTTTTATTCAGCCTGACATCAGTATATTTAAGCTCCAAACCTTAGAACCTTAGAACCTTAGCATCTTAATATCTTAGTATCTTAGATTATAATTCAAAACTCAGGCCGTCATCTGCTAAAAGCACATTCGGAAAAACTTCCTCAGCTTCTTGTTTAAAACGTTCCAAACCATCATATCGTGTCGAATAATGCCCCAAAATTAATTGTTTAGCATTTGCTTTTAAGGCAATTCGTGCAGCTTCTTTTGCTGTTGAATGCAATGTTTTTTGCGCCAATGAAGCTTCCGATTCTAAAAAAGTAGATTCATGATACAAAACATCAACATTTTCAATAATCGGAATAACAGCTTCATGATAAACAGTATCAGAGCAAAACGCATAACTTTTTGGCGGGGCTGGATCAAAAGTCAATTTTTCGTTTTCGATTACAGTTCCATTATCCAATGTAATATCACCGCCGTTTTTTATCTTTTGATAATAAGCAACGTGAATATCGTATTTCTGAACAGCTTCAACATTCAGTTTTCTTTCATCTGGTTTTTCTTGAAACAAATAACCGTTTGTATAAACACGATGTTTCAGCGGAATTGTTTTTACTACAACTTTCTTGTCTTCAAAAACAACTTCACTTTCTTTTGATTCCAATTCATGAAAAAACAAATCATAAGTTGTCCATGATTCGGTCAATTTTAATTGAAGAAGAATTAATTCCTTAATTCCTTTCGGTCCGTAAATGTGCAAATCTGTAGTTCTTCCTAAAAGCGAAAAAGTCGAAATCGTTCCAATCAATCCATACAAATGATCGCCATGAAGATGCGAAATAAAAATGTGATTAATCTTTGAGAACTTAATCTTATTCTTTCGAAGCTGAACTTGAGTTCCTTCTCCGCAGTCAATCAAAAACAATCTGTTTTTAATTTCTAAAACCTGCGCAGTCGGATTCGTAATCGTTCTGGGAGTTGCGGCATAACAGCCAAGTATCGTTAGTTTCATTTTTGATTTTAGATTGTAGATTTTAGATTTTAGATTTTAGATTGACCAAATATTTTAGATTTAGTATTAAAAAAATCTAAAATCTAAAATCAGAACTCTAAAATCTAAAATCCTAGGTCTCTTTCGATTTCTTCCATTTCGATTATATCATGTGCTTCCAAAAGTGAAGGAACCACAACCAGTTTATCTGAAATAGCGTTAAAATCAAGATCAGTAGCCACAATTACAAATGATTTTTTTGCTTTTTTTTGTTGTTTTGAAAGCGGTAAAAAAAGCTTCAAATCATTTTCTGTCAAAGCCGAATCAGATGAAAGATCGATTATAATATTATGTTTTTCAAAAGTCTTAATTTGTTGCGTCACTTTTTCCAAGAAAGAATTTACATCTCCTTGTGTATCTTTAATGGTAACGGTATGTCCTTTTTGATCTACTTTCATTTTATAATTTATGGAGCTAAATATTTTATGCTAATTTACTAAGTTTTTTTATAGTTTTCAGTCACAGTCACAGTTTTCAGTTACTTGCTATGACTGCAAACCATCGGTTTAAAGAATTTTCAGTCTCAGTTTCTCTTATAACTGTGTACTGTGACTGTGACTGAAAACTAATTTATTGCTGAATCTTAGAAGCCAGCAAATAAATAATCGCCATTCTAATAGCAACTCCATTCTCCACCTGATTCAAAATCACAGAGTGATCAGAATCCGCCACTTCAGAAGTAATCTCTACTCCTCTATTGATTGGTCCTGGGTGCATGATTACGATTTCTTTTCCAAGCGAATCCAAAAGCGGTTTGTCTACTCCATATTGCTGAGCGTACTCGCGTGTTGATGGGAAGAAATTCACATCCATACGCTCGTTTTGTACACGAAGCATATTCGCAACATCGCACCATTCTAATGCTTTTCTTAAATTTGGTTCAACCGTAACACCAAGCGATTCAATATATCTCGGAATCAATGTTTTTGGTCCGCAAACTTTTACTTCAGCGCCTTGCATTTGCAAAGCATATATATTAGATAAGGCAACTCTCGAATGCAGAATATCGCCCACAATAACTACTTTTTTTCCAGCAACATCACCCAATTTTTCTCTTATAGAATAACTGTCCAATAAAGCCTGAGTTGGATGTTCATGCGCTCCGTCTCCTGCGTTTACGATGCTTGCTTTGACATTTTTAGATAAAAAATAAGCCGCTCCGGGATTAGAGTGGCGCATTACAACCATATCCACTTTCATCGAAAGGATATTATTTACAGTATCAATCAAGGTCTCTCCTTTTTTAACCGATGACTGAGCTGCAGAAAAACTGATTACATCAGCAGATAAACGTTTCTGCGCTAATTCAAAAGAGAGTTTAGTTCTGGTACTGTTTTCGAAGAAAATATTGGCAATAGTAATATCTCGTAATGAAGGAACTTTTTTAATCGGTCTGTTAATGACTTCTTTAAAATGATCTGCCGTTTCAAAAATCAGGTTAATATCATTCTCGTTGATATATTTAATTCCTAATAAATGATTTACGCTTAATTCTTTCATTTGTATTGTTTATTTGTTTAATCGTTGAATTGTTTAATCGTTTTTTTTTTGTCAAATCGCTTAGTCGGTGTTATTACCGATTAAACAATTAACCGGTTAACCGATTAAACTTAATTCGTCACTAGGTGAACAACATCTTCACCATCATTTTCTTTCCAGCTTACAATTACTTTTTCACCATTAATAGCATCTACCTGACGGCCTCTGTAATCGGGCTGAATTGGCAAATGACGGCTGAAACGTCTGTCAATTAAAACCAATAATTCAATTTCTGAAGGTCTTCCAAAAGATTGAATGGCAGTTAACGCAGAACGAATGCTTCTTCCTGTAAACAAAACGTCATCTATAAAAATGACTTTTTTGTCTTCGACTATAAAATTGATTTGGGTTTTATTGGCTTCAAGCGGTTTATCAGTACGACGGAAATCATCTCTAAAAAAAGTGATGTCCAGATATCCTAAAGAAATTTCAGGAACCTTGTATTCGTTTTCTAATATTTGTTTTAAACGTTCAGCTAAAAAAACGCCTCTTGGCTGAATTCCAACTAAAATAGTTTCAGAGAAATCAAGATGTTTTTCGATTAACTGACAAGCCAAACGATGGAGTATGATAGTAACTTCTTTCGAATTAAGTAATACTTTTTGACTCATAAGTGATTGTAATGTTTGGTTGCGCAAATATACGGAATCTGATTTTATTTGTTGGGGTGTTGAGTGGGGATTTTTTCTTGATTTCTTACAGACCTTCATCGATACAAAATTTTTCTAATCAACCAACAATTGATTTATTTTTCCAAATAAATCTAATTTTTCTTCTCAGTTTAATTTTTTAAAATTTATTTTAGCTTAATAATTTTATTAAAATATTTATTTTAATCCATTTCTCTTACTTACAAATAAAATCAAACACATGAAAGATATTCTAGAGGGAACAACAAAGTTACTGACTGAATCAATTAACTTAATCGGAGATAGTTTACTTGAAAAAGTAATATTTGTTGGAGGCTGGGGCCCATATCTTCGTCATCAAGATGTACATCCAGGAACAAAGGATGTTGATATACTGTTCCCAATGAATTATTCTCCCAAAGAAATTGAAAAAGTAATAGAAAATTTTCTTCAAAATAGTTTTTATATTAGTGCAAAACACGATTTCCAATTATGCAGAGCATATGAAATTGGAGAACGAACATATATTTTTAATGTAGATCTTTTGCATCCAACTGAAGGAAAAGTACAAAAGATAGATTTTATTGATATAATGAATTTAGATGTGACTGTTGATGGAGTAAAAGTAAAAACCGTTCTTACAATAAACATATTGCATGGAGATTTAATTCATTCTGAACAATTGGTTGACAAGATAAATTTTTCGGGGAAAATTATAAATGTATTGGATGGTGCAGGAATTGTAATTTCAAAACTTAGTGCATGTCATAATAAAAAAAGGCCTAGAGATATTTTTGATATTTACTTATCTCTTAAAGAACCAAATACAATTGAAAAGGTCAAATATTTATCAACTATTAGTTATTCAATTAATGAGGAGCTAGAAAATTATCGTGCTTTATTGAAAAAGAATTGGGCTGACTATGAAGCAAGTTTGCGACTCTTCAAAGTTGAAGACCCAAATGCTTTAAAATTCTTACTTATCGAATAATTAAATAATTATTATACAATTACCTATTGAAGTAGCTCACAAAGTTTTTTAAAGGTAAAATTTTCTTTTTTAAATTTAGATTTTCTACTAAAGAATTGAATATAAATAAAAACCTTATAAATGATAAAAACCAAAAGTTTTGCTACGATTTTTCACATACAAGTTGAAAAAAAACTTGATCAATTATTAATAAAAGACAATTTCAATCTTCGCATTTTAAGTGATAATAAAATCGTTAAAAACATTTTAGACATTAGGGACGTACGTAAAATAATTGGCCTAAACGAAGCTCAAGCTTTAGAAGAATCAAATTGTATTTTCTATAAAGAAGAAGATTATGATACAACACCAGAAAATTTTAATGACAGAGCATGTTTGATCGGAACATTACTTTTAATTGAAATGTTTTATCATGCGCTCTGGTTAATTAAGGATAACTCTGTACATTGCGAATTAGCGCATTTGTTTTATGAAGAAGAAAAACGTTATGCAATACATTCAAATTTTTGGAGTTCATCATACACCAATTCACTAGGAATAGTAGAAACTACAAGTTTTTCGAATGAAGAAATTGATGAAGCGATTAAACTTTACCCATTAATACTGATTACAAATCAACATGAAAATCCTCTATCGAACAACTCAATAAGAATAACTTCAAAAACATCAAGACTTTCAAGAGCCTTTTTCTTCATTCAATCAGCCAGAAGTACGATTGATATTGGAACAAAGATTTCTATCTACTGTTCAGTATTGGAGAGTATTTTTTCTGTCTCAACTTCTGAATTAAAACATCGTCTGTCTGAAACCATTGCATTTTTCCTTGAAAAAGATTATGAAAATAAAAAAAGAGTTTATAAAATTTTGCAAAATGCTTATGATGTTAGATCATCTGTTGTTCACGGAGACGGGATTCAATCTAAATTTTTAAAAAATGATGGTGAATTATTACTGCAAACGGCATTAAATACTGACGAAATTATTAGAAGATGTATGCGCAAAATCATTGAAGATTCAAATCTATATGATTTATTTACAGTTAAAACCCGAGATGAAGTTTCTGAATACTTACAAAATCTTATTTTCAATTAACTAAATAAAAATTTCTTTAATAGCTTGTAAATAATTAATATTGGACTCCAAATCCTAAAACATTTCCCAAAAATTCTATAACACATTTTCCTGATTCCTGAAGTAATTTTAAATATCAATTTAAAACATCAGAAGTCATGCAAAATAAAATACTAAGATTGTTAATGGTATTTGTAATACTGTTTTCATTTACAAGCTGTGAAGTTATTGGAGACATTTTTAAAGCCGGAATGGGATTCGGAATTTTTATCGTAATTTTTATTATTGCGATTATTATCTGGATTTTCGCTAAAATGTTCGGTAGTAAATAGTAGTAAAATAAACAAATAAAAAATCCCAAATTCCAATTTTTATAGCTGGGATTGTTTTTTTTTGCCACGAATTACACAAATTAGCACAAATTTAATTCGTGGAAATTCGTGCAATTAGTGGCTATATTTTTAAACATAAAAAAATCCCAAACTCCAGTCTAATTTGGAATTTGGGATTTTTAATATATTGGAATTTCAAAAATTAAAGATTGTACATCTTTTTTCTTTGCTCCTGAATTTTCTCATCATCAAGATATTCGTCAAATGTCATGTAACGATCGATAACTCCGTTTGGTGTCAATTCTACGATTCTGTTACCTACAGTTTGCGCGAACTCGTGGTCATGCGTTGTGAAGATTACAGAACCTTTAAAGTTTTTCAATGAGTTGTTGAAAGCCGTAATAGACTCCAAATCTAAGTGGTTTGTAGGTTCGTCTAACATTAAAACGTTAGCACGCTCCATCATCATTCTAGAAAGCATACAACGTACTTTTTCTCCTCCAGATAAAACTCTAGACGTTTTAAGAGCTTCTTCTCCAGAGAAAATCATTTTCCCTAAGAAACCTCTAATAAATACCTCATCACGCTCTTCTTCTGTTTTAGCGTATTGACGTAACCAGTCTACTAAAGTTAAGTCGTTTTCAAAATATTTATGGTTTTCAGCTGGTAAATAGGCTTGGTTGGTTGTAATTCCCCAATCAAAATTTCCAGCATCTGCTTTTTGCTCACCGTTTAAGATTTCATAGAAAGCAGTTGTTGCACGTGAATCTTTAGAGAAAAGAACGATTTTATCGCCTTTTGCCATATTCAGGTTAATATCTTTGAATAAAACTTCTCCGTCTACAGAAGCCGCTAAGTTTTCTACATTCAAAATCTGATCTCCAGCTTCACGATCCTGATCGAAAATAATTGCAGGATAACGACGGCTAGATGGTTTGATTTCGGCAATATTCAATTTCGAAATCATTTTTTTACGAGAAGTAGCTTGTTTCGATTTCGCAACGTTTGCACTAAAACGACGAATAAATTCTTCAAGTTCTTGTTTCTTCTCTTCTGCTTTTTTGTTTTGCTGTGCACGTTGTTTTGCCGCTAATTGGCTAGACTCGTACCAGAATGTATAGTTTCCTGAATAGTGATTGATTTTTCCGAAATCAATATCAGAAATATGTGTACAAACCGCATCTAAAAAGTGACGGTCGTGAGATACAACAATTACAGTGTTTTCATAGTTTGCCAAGAAGTTTTCTAACCAAGCGATTGTCTCGAAATCCAAATCGTTGGTAGGCTCATCCATAATCAATACATCAGGATTTCCAAAAAGAGCCTGCGCCAAAAGCACACGTACTTTCATTTTTCCTTCCATATCACTCATTAAAGTATAATGATCTGCTTCTGTGATTCCTAAGTTAGACAACATCGATGCGGCATCAGAGTCAGCGTTCCATCCGTTCATTTCTTCAAACTGAACTTGTAGCTCCCCTATTCTGTCTGCATTAGCGTCATTATAATCTAAATAAAGTTCATCCATTTCTTTTTTAACAGCATACAGCACTTTATTTCCCATTAAAACGGTTTCCAAAACAGTATGCTCGTCGAACATGTTGTGGTTCTGGTTTAAAACCGACATACGTTTTCCCGGCTCTAAATGGATATGCCCAGATGTTGGGTCCATATCGCCTGAAATGATTTTAAGGAAAGTAGATTTTCCAGCACCATTGGCTCCAATAACGCCGTAAATATTTCCGTGAGTAAACGTAGTATTTACTTCGTCGAATAAAATTCTTTTACCAAACTGAACTGATAAATTATTGACTGTTAACATGAATGTCTTTTTAATTAATTTGGTGCAAAAGTAGTGAAAAAGGTTCTAAGTTGCAAAGATGCAAAGGTGCTAAGGTTTTTTGTGCTGATGAAGGTTTCTCGCAAAGGCGCGAAGGCGCAGAGTTTTTTTTTCTAAGTTAATTACCACGTAGTCTTGTCATTTCGAGGAACGAGAAATCACACGCGGGATTCCGCATGCAAAATCACTAATCTTTGTAGAGTTTCTAGTGTGATTTCTCGTTCCTCGAAATGACAAACTGTATCTTAAAATAAATGAATAAAAACTTTGCGACTTCGCGACTTTGCGAGATTAATTTAACTTACAGCTTACTTTCTTTAGCCAAAGCCACTTCTAAACTTTCAAAATTTGGAAGCACTTTCGAAATAATTCCTTCTTTGTTGATAATAAAATGTGTTGGAAATGAATTCAACTGTAAAGATTCATTCATATAGTCTTTCATATCTGGAATTACAGAATAGGATAATGGTTTTCTCGCTAAAAACGTTTTTAACTGTTCTGGTGAATCTTCGGCTAAACTCATAAAAACAATGTCTTTTCTGTCTTTGTATTCGTCAACCAATTTATTGACTTGAGGAAATTCTCTAATGCAAGGCGTACAGTGAATGTACCAGCATTTTATAACAATGATTTTTCCTTTCATGGATTCATTTGTTACCAGATTTCCGTTTAAATCTTTAAATGAAAATTTTGGGAAAGCCGTTCCTTCCATTTTGTAGTTTTTAAAAGCATCAAAACCAATTTGGTTGATTGTCGCTTTTATGCTTGTATCCGTTTTTGGCTGAATTTTGAATAGTTTATAAACATAGATGCTTTCTTCGGATTTTAATCGAATTGGAATGAAATTTCCATTTGCCAATTGATCCAAAAAAGCTTCTTTTGAGATTTCTTTTGATTCAGCATCTAGCGCCGTAAAATCTCTAGAAAGCATTATTTTTTTACTTTGATAAGCTGACCAATCAGTAAAGTTTTTTTGAATTTGGATTGGATCAACTTCAGGATTTCCGAATTTATTTTGACTGAAAGTAGAAGTAAAAATGAAAAATGCGATTATAATTGTGAATATTTTTTTCATGAAGTTTTATGCGATAATTCTAAGATCAAAAATACTGATTTCTTTTTAACTGCAATGAAAGCAAAAGGTTTTCACTGGAGTTACAAAGGTATCGTCGTGTATTTGTCATCTCTCCTTCGCCGAGATGACAATATTGTGTTTAAATTTAGACATAAAAAAACCTGGCAATAGAGATTTGCCAGGTTCATAATGCGCTTGTCAAGGAGAAAACCAAATAACAAATCTCCTTAATTCACAGCATTTATTTGAAATAAAAATTAGATTAAAAAATAAATAACCAAACTCAATTTTAACCGTCCCAATTTTTTATTTCTAAATTTTCAACCATTTTATTCTAGTTTAAAAAGTTCATTACTTTATATGATTTTTTGTTTCCTGACTTATCTGTCACAACAACTATAAACAATTGTTTCGTTGAAAAACTTTGGTTATAAAGCACTATTTCTTTGTTGTTTTGAATATTCTTATGGCTTATAATAGTTTGTCCAATTGTGTTAAATACATCAACTTGAGCAATTTCTTCTACTTCATTTGAAACCGATAAAGCATCATTTTTAAAGTAAGTTACAGTATTGCCATTTTTCACTGAAATATCGCCAAGAGCTAAAGTTTTTGCTGCTGATTGCGATGCAAAATATGCTGCATAAGCATTAGATAATTCAGATGAATTTCCACAAGAAGAAGCATCCCAGTTTACAGACCAAGTCATTAAACCTCTTAAAGAAGGATATGGTCCGCCTGGTTGCATCGTGTATGTTCTTCCCGAAAAAGTAGTTCCGGTTCTTAAATAATGCATCGCATTAATTCCTTCTGTCGGTGTTAAATAACCGCTACCTGCTGCACTTGGACAAGCCGGTAGTGCAATAAGAACTTTTGAGGCTGGCAAACCATCAAAATGCATTCCTGTTGTAGCAATATTATAACCTTTTATTACCATATCAGTTAGAGCTGTAACCATGTTTGATTTCTTAGCTGTTCCATAATATTGGCCATCTAATCCGTTTTCTCCTCCTGTATTATACAATTGCACTGCTAATAAATCCAATTCATTACGCAAGTTTTGAATAATTGGCAAGAACGAACCGAAAGTATCGGTATAAGTCGAATATCCTCCTTGTACGTATTGTGTTTCTGGAGCTGCAGTTAATAAAAATCCAGGGCCATAGTACGCTTTTAATTCTTTGCAGGCATCTACTATATTTTTTAGTCTTGGATAAGCAGAAATCCCTGCATAAGAAATATCTCTTAATCCTCCTGCATTGAAATTCATCGATCCGCCTTCAAAATCCAAATCAACTCCATCAAATTGATACTCGTCAATAATTGCTTTTAGGCCATTAACAAAAATATTTTTCTGAGTTACATTGTCCAAAACAACATGTCCGTTTTGACCTCCAATAGAAACAATAACAGGAACGCCACTGTCTCTTAAGGACTTGATATCATTTTTCAACAATTGTTTATTAAAAACACCATTGGTCAAATATCTATTATCATTTGTAGTTAATACTGGCGTATAACCATCGCGATTAACGGTTTCTACGAAAGAATAATCCACTACGTTAAACTTCTTTCCTACCATTTGAGAAAAATATAAAAATGGTGCTGAAGTATTCTCCCAAGAATGTGCATACCCTAAAATAATTTTAGACGGAAGCGGGATGAATCTATTAGTGCTCACTGGAGCAATTTTAATAGTATTGTTTAGTGTAGTTACAGCAGCTTTATTATCAGTTGCTTTAATTACGACCGGATAATCCTGATAAGCAGATGGTGTGAAATTATACGTGTAAGTATTATTTGTACCTGCTGTCATATTAAATGTACCTCCGTTTATGGTAATAGTAACACCTGAAACTGATCCGTCACTATCAACAGCTGTAACGGAAATTGGCACAGCTTGAAAAGTACTTTGGGTTACAGTAGTATTCGATGGTGAAACCCAAGTAATTGTTGGTAGTGTATTTGGACAGTTTGCACCTGAACAAGTTAATGTAAAACTATATGTTTTTGAATCTGTTTGTCCATTTGATGCAGTAGCCGTTACAGTTAACGTATGGCTTTGAGAAAACTGATTTGCTACAGGAGTCCAAGTTGATGTATAAGTTCCCGAAGAATTTGTTGCACTTATGCTTTGTCCGTCTAAACTAAATACCACAGAAGAAATTGTAGTAGCATCAGAAGCACTTAATCCAACACTTGCAACAAAATTAATTGATACCCCTAAATTTATAGCAATCGTAGAAGCTGTTGGCGCTGTAATGGCAACTACTGGTTTAGTCTCAACTACCGCTTGTCTATTAAAATTATAAATCGTTGGCGTTGTTGGAACAGCAAAATTGGCTAAGTTATTTGGATAATAAGTCACTTCACCATTTTCCCATGTGTTTAATTTCAAACTTAAAATTTGAGTATAACCTGCTACAACTGAATTATCAAAGCTATAATTTCCTGATGCATCTGTTGTTGCTAAAACACTTTTCCAATTATGCGTGCTATCTGTCCAAGGCAAAACGATTTCGACTTTTGCACCAGAAACTGGAGTAGTTCCGTTTTTAACTGATCCACTTATTAAGTTTGTGGCTGCCGCCAATGCTGATTTAGCCGTTGAACTTGTATTAAAATTGTAAACCGTTGGATTTGCAGGAACTGCAAAATTTGCCAAGTTATTTGGATAGTAATTTACTTCCCCATTTTCCCAAGTATTCAATTTCAAACTTGTAACCGTTGTATAACCTGCTATTACAGAATTATCAAAACTGTATTTTCCTTGTGAATCAGTTGCAGCAATAACGCTTTTCCAATTGTGTGTGCTGTCTGTCCATGGTAAAACTATTTCAACTTTAGCACCAGCAACCGGAGTTGTTCCGTTTTTAACTGTTCCGCTGATTTTATTTGTGCTTACAACAACATCTTGTGCAAAGTTCAATGTTTTATTCGCATTCAAATTAGAATAAACCGTTGATGCTGGTGTAAATGTTTGTCCCGTTAAAGCTGCAGTTACTGTATAATTTCCGCCAGAAGCTAAAGTCAATGAATAAACTCCACTTGAATTAGTTGTTGTAGCAACATTTCCTGCTGTAGAAGACGCTGTAACTGTTACGCCAGAAACCGGAGTTGTTCCGTTAAGAACTGTTCCGCTTACGGTATAAGTTACAACTGCCGCTCCTTGAGTGAAATTCAACGTTTTGTTTGAATCAATTGCATTATAAACTGTTGAAGCCGGAGTATATGAGAATCCAGATTTTGCAGCAGTAACTGTATAATTTAATCCAGCTGTTAAACCTGCAACGCTGTAAACGCCACTTGCATTTGAAACTGCAGTTAATGTTGTGCTTCCTGAAACTGCAGAAATAGTTACGCCAGAAACTCCTGTGCTTCCGTTAAGAACTGTTCCGCTTACGGTATAAGTTGGTTGTGTTCCGTTAATAACAACTGAAGTTTGATTTACCGTGACGTTTGTTAAAGTTACAGGAGTAAATGTATAAGTCGCTTTTAAAGCAGTCAATGTATAATTTTGTCCCGAAGTTAAATTGTTGAATGCAAAATTTCCATTAGTTGAAACTACTGTTTGAATAACAGCATTACTTGCATTTCGTAATTCAACTGTAACATCTGCAACTAAAGCTGATCCGTTTTTTACAGAACCCGAAATACTTACTGTTCCCGGAACGACGCTTCCGAAAGAAGTATCAACCTGAGTTAAGAGTGAATTCGGAATTGAGCCTCTGGTATCCTGAGATAATTCCCAAATCATTCCTCCAGCTAAGTTTTTAGATTTTATATACTGCACTTTTAAATCCATTGATTGTTTATCTTCATAAGAAATAAACTCTTTTGTAGTCGCATTATATAAATAAGGAACTTTAGTAGTATTATCAAAATATCTTACCCATCCTGCTGCAGATGCAGATGCTGTTACCTGCATCGTACTTGGATCTAAATAAGCATGTGAATTTGTAACCGGATTTCCAACTAAATCACAAATCTCAATACTTCCCGAACGCTCACATGCTCCAGAGCCATCCCAAGTTCCGATAGGGTTTTGCGGATTTGTACATCCTCCAACTATATCTCTTGGAGCTGAAACGAATAATCCGTTTGTTGAGTTAGTAGCAACGTGATCGAATTTTTTTCCGTAAAAAGGCAATCCCATGATTAATTTATTTGCAGGGAAACCGATTACGTTTAAATATTGATTTGTCAATTCATCCAATGATTCGGATTGTGTTGCACCATATAACGGGTCATTAGGATTTCCGCTTGCATATAAAGGAGCATTGTAGCATGTTTTGTCATACCAGTTTCCTCCAAAATCATATCCAAAATAAGTGATATAATCGCAATATGTAGAAATATCTTCAGTCATTCCGTATTGTGATCTGTTGTTTGGGCCTAAATATTGCTTCGCTACATTTCGAACATTGTTTCCAGCAGCGATTGTAATCAGCTTATTTGGCATTGCCTGACGCATTGCTTTTAATAAAAGCACTAAATTTTTATTGTCATCAGGACTGTATTTTTGTGGAGGAACAGGCGCTCCATTCACTACTTCTGTACCATCAGTTCCGCCTGAAAGAGGATATTCCCAATCGATGTCGAAACCATCAATAAACGGATAAGTAACAATGAAGTTTGCCATATCTGCCGCTAGAGCAGCTCTTGCCACTGGACTTGCAGCAATTGGCGAAAGATCTTGGCCTTTTGTCCATCCTCCAACAGAAATTAAAACTTTTAAATGAGGATACTTTTGCTTAAGCTTCATTAAGTCATAAAAGTTTCCTTTTACTGGAGCATCCCAAGGGATTCCACCTTCCATATGCTCATAATCAGCATAGGTATCCAAGCATTTTAATTTTGTATTCTCCGGATGTGCCGGATCATACGTTGTACCATAAAAAGAATAATTTAAATGCGTCAACTTACTTCCATCAATTTTCGGAACGTTGAAATCCCGGGCATAAATAGACCATTGCGCATAATACCCTACTACTTTTTTTCCGTGGGCTGGTTGGGCCAACGCAAGTAAGGGAAACAATAACAAAAAGAGCAATCTGTAATAATGTTTCATAATTAATAGATATTGGTTAATAGAAAATAAATAATTGGGCCAAAGCAGTTTTGCTGCTGGGTTTCGCTCAACACAGGTTGGAAGGCTGCGTCGATTGGAAATAACTCAAATTAAATTCTATAGATAAATATTACTATTACTGATTTTTCATAATCATTAGCAAATAGTAGTGATTGATATTTATTTATAATTTTTAAAAAATTAATCTTAAATACAAATGATAAATTTGGGACTAATCATCAATCTATACTCATTTTTGTCATGTTTTATGCTATTCTCTCTATTTGGTTTTTTAAATGTTAATACTCCGTTAGTGGTTATTTTTTTATTTGGAAGGTTTAATAGTATCATTCAAGCTCAATTTTAATTACCTCTGCCAGATCGTTCTGGCAGAGACAATCAAACCTTTTTAAACAATAGAGGCAACTCAAAAAAATACTAATTCAAACCAAATTTTATATCAATTTCTTTAATCCTGTGTAAACTGCCAACTCAACATCGGCGAAATCTTTTGTATTACAATCTTCAATCAATTTCTTCAAATCTTCTGCTTTCAAAGTCGATTTATTATCAAGAGACAACAAAACTTGTTCTGACGCATCGCTTAATCTTTTAGCCAAAGGAAGAATCGATTGTATTAAAGGTGCATTTGCACTTAATTCATTTAACCCGTTATTCAAAGCAATCCACTTTGTTAAAAATGCGGTAACTTTTGCTTTATTTTCTGGAGTTTTATTCGTTGCATATTGTGTTGCAGCTTCATTAAAACTGATTGCATCTTTAGCATCAGCCGCACATGCATCTGCAAAAAGTGTCAATGGAGAATACATTTGATATTCTGTTCCGCCTTTATTTCTTGTGTAACCTTTTAGCGGTTCGCAAACATTTGAGAATTCATTTAAGATATTGATATCTTGATTGTTTGCAATATTTCTAAGAATTACTCCTTTATTACGAATATGTGTCAGTCCAACTTCCTCAAGTCTGAACGAAACCACATTAAGACGTTTGCGCATATTTGCAACATCAACAACATCTGCTGCTGACCAAAGCCTTTCTGCAATTGCAGCTGTTCTTGGCCAAACTCTCGAATCAATTGTTTCAGGAGTTACAAGTTCTGTCCACATGGTTGCTTCACCTCCTAAGATTCTTGCTTTTTCATCAGCTGTCAAATTAGCTCCTTTTGGCATTGGATCATTCAAATAATGACTTTCAACTGGGTACATCAAATCAATATAAAAGCCATTTGACAATACTGTTTTATAGCCTTTTTTCACCGCATCAACCAAAGATTGTCCAGCAGCCATCCCTTCGTTTGCTCCTCTCCAAGAATGAACAATTGCTTCTTTCGAAAGATCTTTAGTTAAAATTTCTTCCCAACCCATTAATTGTTTTCCATGTTTTTTAAGCATTGGAGCCAATTGCATTGTGAAATAAGTCTGCAATTCGTGGTTTGTGGCTAAATTGTGTTTTTTCTTGAATTCTTGAATTTTTGGGTTTGCATCCCAGTCTTTTCCTTCATTCTCATCTCCCCCAATATGAAAATAAGCGCCTGGGAATAGTGGGCAAACCTCATCAAAAATTTCACTTAACAATTGATATGTTTTAGGATTTGAAGGATCTAATGTTGGTGAAAAAATACCCGCATTTCTTTCAATTCCATAGGTAGCGATTGCTGTACCTTGAATATTTTTTTCGGAAGTTCCGCCAGTCACCGTAATTACTTTGCTGCCAATTTCTGGATAAGCAGTAAGTATTGACGAACCATGACCCGGAACATCTATTTCTGGAACTATTAAAATACCGCGCTCATCAGCATATTTTACGATATTTCTAATTTCCTCTTGTGTATAATACAATCCATCTGATGCTTTTTCAATCAGTTTTGGATGTTTTTTCATTTCGATTCTCCAGCCTTGATCATCGACCAAATGCCAATGAAAAACATTCATTTTCATAGCTGCCAATCCATCGATATTTCTTTTGATAACATCAATTGGCTGAAAATGTCTTGAAGCATCAATCATCAATCCTCTCCATGTAAAACGAGGAAAATCAGAAATCTGCGAATTCGGAAAATAAAATGATGTATTGTTATTCTGCAACATTTGCAATAAAGTCTCAAGACCATGCAAAGCTCCTAAATCGCTTGTTGCGTTTATTGTAATCTTATTTTGTTTGATATCTAAATGATAGCTTTCATCTTCATACAAACCAATTTTTCCGCTTTTAGTGCAATTGATTTGAAGTTCTGCTGACGGAACCTCATTTAATTTTGTAATAAAACCTTGAGAGAAAAACATACCAGTCCGTCCATCCAAACGACGCAAAAAACGAGTAACTCCTCCAAAAATTCTTGGATTTGGGTTTCCAGTAATATTTACTTTAAAGTTTTTGTTTAAAGCAAAATTGCCATCATTTAAAACAACACTTTGAGGCCAAGGCATTAAATTTAGTTGCTCTTTTTGAACTTGAGCACTAGATGTTAAACCTGCAAATAGTAAGACTAATAAATATTTCATTTTATTCTTTTTGAAAAATGTTACCGCTGAGATAACAATAAATTGATAATAGAAACAAAACTCAGAGTGATTTCTATTGAACCTCACTAATCGCTATAAGATCATTCTGAATTCTGTAATTGATTTGGTTTTGAATCTAATAATCGAAGCGTTTAAAGGCTTCAATTGCTTCATATTCTGCCAAACCTAGTTCATCATATAGAACTGCTGTGTTTTTATTTCGGTCTTCTGCCCTAACCCAGAATTCTCTTGAGTCGTTCCCTTGAAACATAACTCGGTCTTTTTGAGATTGATGGTACAAAATAGCATGACGCTTTAATAAAACTTCTGATGGGCTTAACGGAACTGCCATGTCAATTTCATGTATATCCCATTCGTGCCAAGCTCCTCTATAAAGCCACAACCAGCAGTCATCCATGTATTTTTCAGACTTTAATTCTTTCATTGCTGCAAAAATTGCATTCAAGCAAACCTCATGTGTCCCATGCGGATCGGCAAGATCTCCAGCAGCAAATACTTGGTGTGGTTTTATTTTGGCAATAATATCTTTTACGATATCAATGTCTATTTGACCAAGCGGATTCTTTTTAACCTGCCCAGTTTCATAAAAAGGAAGATCTAAGAAATGCGTATTTTCGTCTTTTAAACCAATATATCTTGTTGCTCCATAAGATTCTCTTCTTCTAATAAGTCCTTTTAATTTTCGAACTTCAAGAGAGTCTATTTGGTTTTCCGATTTATTGTTTAGAAAATCAATTACCGCTTTGAAATTGATATCTGATTTGCCTTCTCCAACAAAATCACTAGCTACTTCAGCAAATTTTAGTGCTTCATCATCTGTAACGGCAATATTTCCTGAGGTTTGATACACAACATGCACATCATGACCTTGTTTTATCAATTTTGAAAAAGTTCCACCCATTGAAATCACGTCATCATCTGGATGCGGACTGAAAAGAATAACTCTTTTTTTGGCTGGATTTGCTCTTTCCGGACGATGTGAATCATCTGTATTTGGTTTTCCTCCAGGCCATCCTGTAATCGTGTGCTGCAATACATTGAACATATTGATATTCAAATCATAAGCAGAACCTTCTTGCGCCAAAAGATCAGACATTCCGTTGTTGTTGTAATCACGGTCTGTCAATTTCAATATCGATTGTTTTGTTTTTTGGCACAACCAAACAATTGCTTTACTTTTTAATTCTTGTGTCCAAATACATTCACCAACAAGCCAAGGTGTCTTGAAACGAGTCAATTCTGATGCTGCCGACTGATCTAAAACAAAAGTAGCGTTTGGATGATTCTGCAAAAATGTAGCAGGAACTTCTGAGCTAATATCACCTTGAACAGTTCTTTTAATAATATCAGCCTTGTTTTGTCCCCATGCCATCAATACAATACGTTTTGATCTCATAATGGTTGAAACTCCCATCGTGATTGCACGTTTTGGAACGTTGTCTATACCATTAAAATCTGACGATGCATCAACTCTGGTAATATGATCCAAAGTAATAATACGTGTTCCCGAATTGACGTGTGAACCCGGTTCATTAAAACCAACGTGACCAGTTCGTCCAATTCCTAATAACTGAAAATCAAGACCTCCAGCCTGTTTGATATTCATTTCATAATCGATACAGTATTGATTCAATTCATCGATTGCAACTGTACCATCCGGAATATTAACATTTTCAGGTTTAATATCAATATGATTAAAAAGATGCTGATGCATGAAATAATGGTAGCTCTGATTGTTTTCTTTTGACATTGGATAATACTCATCCAAATTAAAAGAAATCACATTACTAAAGCTTAATCCTTCTTCTCTGTGCATTCTCACTAGTTCCTCATATACTTTTATAGGAGAAGAACCTGTTGCCAAACCAAGTACACAAGATTTATTTTTTTCTTGCTTAGATCTGATTAACTGAGCGATTTCCTGCGCTACAATTATTGAAGCTTCTGCTGAACTTTTGAAGATTTCGTTATGAATTTTCTCAAATCTCGTTTCTTCAAATTTACCGGCGCTTTTATAACTGATATCAGGTTTTATTTCTAAAGCACTTTTCATTTTTTTTCTTTTTTTGGTATGTACAATTTTGGCTTTTTAAAATGGTATAAGTAACTCTCATTACTTATACCATTTTCAATTACTAACCAAACTTAAATCCTTTTAATCTTTATGTCTTTTTAGAACTTGTTAACTCCAGTATCCCACCAAAGTCTTGTTGCTCCGGTATCAGGGCCACCTAAAAGCTGAACACCTTGCGCATAACCTGTTGGGTTAGAAGTTTTCTCATTCACATAGAAATTCAATCTTCTCACGAATGTTCCAACTGGAATTTTCCCTCCTGAGAAATTATTTGCTGGCAAGAATAATTTTGGATATCCAGTTCTTCTTGTTTCAGCCCAAGCTTCTTGACCATCAGGGAAACCAGCGATCCATTTTTGAGTAATGATTTTTTGAAGTTTCACTTCGTTAGACGCTGCATCAGACCATTTTACAGTTACTAAGTTTTGTGCTGCAATGTTGTTAGCCGCATTTAATGGATCTGTAAAATTTGCTGGCATTGAAGTATCGTCAGCAATGTAAGCAGAAGCGCTTCCTGCACCTAATTGAGCAAAAGAAGTTGCAATTCCTGCCTCATAGAATGACTGAGCAGTACCGCCACCAACATTCCATCCTTTTAATGCTGCTTCAGCTTTTAAGAAATAAGATTCAGATGCATTAAACCAAGGAATCAAATTGTTTTCAACAATTGGTCCAACTTTAGAGAATAAATCTGCTTTAGCAGTTCTGTAATTAGCATCAACAATAGTTCCCATTCTGATACCTTGATAAATACCACCTGTACCTGTATAGAAGAATGTAGCTCTTCTTGGATCATTATAACCATTCATGATAGAAGTAATAGCACCACCTGCATTAATATCTGCCCAAGGACCAGTATATGTTTTAACAGGATGCTCAGCAATGTAAGCCATGTTATCAGCATTAGAAGTGATTACTCCTAAACCAGCCAATGCCGCTTCACCTTCTGTTTTTGCTTTTGCAGGATCAATATTAGAAATACGCAATGCTAAACGTAATCTTAAAGAGTTAGCAAATTTTACCCATTTCTGAATATTTCCAGCTGCTGTAGTTCCATCTGTAGCATCTCCTGAAGGGAAAAATGTAGCAGAAGCATCTGCAGCTTTTGGAGTTAAAATATCGATTGCAGTTTTTAACTCTGCAAAAAATTGATTGTAAACTGCTTGTTGTGAATCATACGGAGTTGTTCCATCAGGATTTCCAAAACCTGAATATACGATTGGCCCGTAATAATCTGTTGTTTTATGCATTGCATAAACTTTCAAAATAAGAGACCAAGCATAAAATTGAGGATATTTATCTTTTGTTAATTTCTCAAGATTATATGCATTAACCATCTCTTTTTGATACTTCTGAACCCATTCAGCACCATTCCATCCATCTAAAAGAGCGTAAGTTGAATTGTTTGCATTACCTTCAAAATCGTGAGGCGTTCCCATATATCCTGAAAAGATATCAGCATTTAAGTTAAACTGAATATCACCCTGCCAATCATCAGCAACCAAGATATACATTCCTCTCTGCATTGTTTTAAGAGGTGCTTTTACTTGGTTAAAATCTTGTTCTAACTGTGTATTGCTAAAACCAGTCTCGTTGGTATTTATATCTTCAAAGTCACCTGTACAGCTACTTAATGAAAGAGCTAAAACTGAACCTAATATTAATAATTTATTTTTCATCTGTGAATTTTTATCGTTAATTAAAATCATTTTTACTGATTTATAAGCCAACCCATTTAAGGGTTTCATTGTTTGTTATTTTACATTATTTTCATTCAATCAACAAACAAGGATCTTACAACAACCAAAAGGTTTTGTCCTTTTATTAAAATTATTTTAGAAAGTTAAATTTAAATTAACACCTATACTTCTTGTTGAAGGCAATCCAAAAATGTCAACACCTTGCAATCCTTCTCCTGAACTTAATGTTACGTTTGGATCAAACGGAGCATCTTTGTAGAAGAAAAATAAGTTTTTACCAACAAGAGAAACATTCACTGCATTGAAAATTGAAGTTTTGCTGAAATCAAAAGTGTAACCTAACGAAAGTTCTCCTAGTTTAATATTTGTAGCTTTGTACATATATTCTCCTGTAGCTCCTGCTCTGTCACCTACTTGGCTGTAGTAATCTTGTGCATTCATTGTCGTTACAGCTGTTCCGTCAGGTTTTACAGCATTAACTTTAACACCTCCAGCGTCTCTTGCATCACCACTTGCTTTAGATACTCCATAAGAATCAAGCATTGCTTCAGTCATACTCATTACATTTCCACCAAATCTTCCGTCAATAAGCACATTTAAGAATATTTTTTTGTATTTGAATGAGTTTGAGAAACCTAACATAAAATCAGGATTTGAACTTCCCATATCTACCCAATCCGTTTTTTGAATACGTCCAGCATCATCAAGCAAGATTTGACCTTGTGCATTTCTTACAATATCTTTTCCTTGAATTGTTCCGAATGGTTGTCCTTCTTTCATAACGTATCTGTAACTATTTGGATCTCCGTTAGTCAAGATAACTGTATTAACCTCTCCATTTGCACCTGAACCTAGATCAAGTACTGTATTTTTATTTGAAGCATAGTTCAATCCTAGATCCCAAGAAAAGTTATCATTTTGAACTGCTTTACCAGTTACAGTAATCTCAAAACCTTTATTTCTGATACTTCCTGCATTAAACGCATAGTTAGTATATCCTGTAGTATTTGGAATTGGAGCTGGAGAAGTGATTAATTGATTTTTAGTTTCGTTATGGTAGTATGTAAAATCAAATCCTAATCTGTTGTTCAAGAATCTCCATTCTGTACCAAACTCATAAGAGTTTTGCATTTCTGGTTTCAATGAAGTTCCAGGTTGTGGTCCAACAATTGGAGCCGTTACAATACCTCCAACCAAAGTATTTACTGGTGAAGTCAAGAAAGGAGAGATATCATTACCCACTTGAGCAAATGAAGCTCTAACTTTTGCATAGCTAATTGACTCTGGCAATGTTACCATTTGGCTCAAAACAGCTGATAAACCTACAGATGGATAGAAGAAACTTAAATTATCTGTATTTACTAAAGTAGATGACCAGTCATTTCTTCCTGTCAAGTCAAGATAGATCATGTCTTTATAACCAATTGTCGCGCTTGCGAAAAGAGACTGAACTTCTTTTTTACCTCCAATTGTATGTGCGTTTCTTTCTGCAGATACAAAGTTTCCTGTATTAAACCAGTTTGCATTCACAAGTCCATTTTTTTGACCTGAATCACTTATGTAAGCATCGTTGATTGTAGATTTTGTGATACTTGTACCAATGTTAGCGCTGAATGAGAAATCATCACTGAATTTTGTATTGATAGTAGCAATCAAATCTCCATATAACTGAGAGCTTTCGCTATCTGAATAAATGTATCTTCCTGTAGATGGTGCCAATGTTTCATTTGTACCAGCATACATTTTTTTGTCAAAAATATTGTCAAATTTATTATATCCTCCTCTTGCTTTAATACTCAACCATTCGTTAGCTTTATAAGTAATAGCTGCAGAAGTAATTAAAGATTGATTTTTATCAATAGATTGGTTTCTGTTTAAAATCCAACCTGGGTTTTGAATAATATCCGATGTTGCAGATGGCCATCTTTGAGTCATCAAGTTTCTTGCAGGATCGAATACTTCAAAGTTTCTATAATAATCGTTAAAATCATTTCCTCTTGGAAATAAATAAACTCCAGTCAATGGATTGAAATACAATCCGTTTGTAGCCTTGTTTATGATTTTTTGCTCAGTATATGAGATCGCACCATCAACAGTTACTTTATCATCAAATAATTTAACGCTTTGACGAAGTGCAATATTGTTTTTCTTGAACTCATTTGTTGGAATTACTCCATCAACTTTTGTATTAGCATAAGTAAGGCTTGTTGACATTTTATCAGATCCACCATTTACAGATACAGAGTTGATCATAGTAAGACCTGTATTGTAAAAATCTTTTACATGGTCTGGAGAGCTTTTAGCAGGACCCCAAGTTTTGTCAGATGATGGCGCTGCTGCATAATTAGTTTGAAACTCAGGTAAAGAAACTACATTATCAACAAAAACACTCGCATTATAAGCTGCAGTTACTTTTCCTTCTTTTCCTTTTTTAGTTGTTACAACGATTACACCATTTGCTCCTTGAGAACCGTACAAAGCAGCTGCAGAAGCTCCTTTAAGAACTGTCATAGATTCAATGTCATCAGGGTTCATCATTGAGATTGCATCTCCACCGTCTCTGTTTCCTCCAGCTGTATCTCCAAAAACTTGATTCGCTTGAGCAGAATTAGAGTTCAACATTGGAATTCCATCAATAACATATAAAGGCTGATTGTTTGTTGCAGAAGAGTTACCACGAATAGTTACTTTTACAGCTCCACCAGCTCCAGCAGAACTTTTTCCAACAATTAAACCTGCAACTTTTCCAGATAAGCTGTTCATTAAGTTGGCATCTTTAACTCTTGTTACCTCATCACCTTTTACCTCTTGCGCTGCATAAGTAAGCGTCTTTTTTGATCTTTTTAAACCTAATGAAGTTACTACAACTTCACTTAAAGCATTTGAAGATGCATTAACCATTTTTACGTTAATAGTAGTAGCATCGCCAACCACTATACTTTGTGTTTCAAGACCTACATAGCTAAAAACCAATGTCTGTCCTTTTTGTGTTTCGATCGTGTACAATCCGTCAAAATCGGTAGTAGTTCCTTTTTGACTTCCTTGTACCAAAACAGATGCCCCAGGCAACGGCATTCCGTTAGAATCTGTAATCACACCTTTAACATTTTTTACCTGAGCAAGCGAAACTTGCGCCGTAAAAACAATCATAAAGATTAAGAAAATTTTTTTCATGTTTATTTATTTTGTTAGTTATGACGTAAAATTATTCTTAAGGCATTGTTAAAAAAAATAAATTATACAAACAACCCAAAACTTTAAACAAACGACATAAAACATTCAATAATGCGTTTTGCGAAAACGTTTTCAAACCAAAATATCTCTGTATTTTAAGTATTAGACAGCATTATATTCAACATATTAGCTTATTTAATAAAAAATATAAAAATTTCACAACTATTTAAAAAACAATAACTTAAATCAAAAAAAAGCAACCTAAAATCTTTTTCAGACCTTTGCTTTAACAAAATTTTAAGTTTTGTGCCGTTTTTTTTATTTTACAGATTATCTGAAAAATAGTGTTGTTAGTATATTTAGTTATTACAAAGACTTGTAGTTTTAATTTTTAAACTACTGAGCTTCTTATGAACAACATCTAATAAAGAATATTCGTCAAAAGAATCTTGAGAAAGTTCCCAAATCATAATTCCGCCCGTGTTTTGAGCAGCATATTCTACTTTTTTGAGAATAGTTGGTCTTCCATTATAATATATCTTTCCTAATTCATCAAGATCTGCAAATTGTTTTCCTGCCTCAACAATTTGGCCGTAAGTAGAACTTGTAACATTAGAATAGGTGAAATTATAACCATAAAAAGGTACGCCAAGTGTCAATTTTTCGCTTGGAACGTTTTGTTGCTTATGCCAAAATTCAATTCCGCTTTTGGCAAAATCAAAAGAACTATGCTGACCAGGATTATTTGGAGTCCAAGGACCAGTACTGTCATAAGCCATAATATTCAAAAAATCGAATGCATTTAAAGCTGCATTGCTGATGTATTCAAAACGAGTATTATTTGGCAATGCGGCTGTCATTAATTTTTTATGCTCTGTAAGACTCTTTTTTAATTCTATAACAAATCCACTGTAACCAGTTGTTACAGCATCCCATTCGAGATCAACATCAACGCCATCTAAATGATGAAGCTCTACAAAATTTATTATGCTTTGAATTAAAGCTGGCCTGTTTTCGGATTTATCAATAAGCCAAGACCAATTTGAAGCCTGTTCTGCTGAAATGACGCCTCCTCCTAAAGAAATACTAATAACAATATTAGGATTAACAGATTTAGCATATTTAATAAGAGCATCAATATCACCTGTAAAAATGATATTTCCGTCTCTATCAGGATTTGCAAAGGCAACATTCAGATGTGTTAATTTGCAAAACTGAATTGAAGTCATTTTGTTAATGTTATCTGAGGATAAATAACCAATAACTCTAGCTGTTTTTGATTGTTTATCATCATCTGATTCCTTTTGAGAAGTACAGCTGTAAACCGAAGCAAACGAAGTTATAAAGAAAAGAATGCCTAATAAGGCTTTATTATTGATCATAATTTTTAATTTAAACAGATTGTTTTTAATTTTAATTAGATTGAAATAATACCTTATTAGGCATAACTCTATTTTGAGATTTTAACTTAGTTTACATCCCACCAAACTTTGTTTGTCCATTCATTTTTGCCGCCCATTCTAGCCACAGCTTCTTGGAAATTCACACCATTTTTCTGCGCTTCGTCATTTGGATAATACAAACGCGTTGGCACAACGCCACCCGTTTCAGAATCTGGGTTTGTAATAGGCAATAATTTTGGAAATCCAGTTCTTCTCCAGTTTGAATACGCTTCAATACTATTTAATAAATAAGTCACCCAAAGTTGTGTTGCAATTTGCTCCTTCTCTTTTCCTGCAACCAAAGGTTTATTAGTTAAGTAAGTATCTATCGCTGCTTGAGTTGGCAAAGTAGCTCCATACATTGCAAGATGTCTAATACCAGCCTCAACTCCTTTTTTATAATAATCAGAAGCAGCGCCTGTAACCCAACCTCTATAAGCGGCTTCGGCCAATAATAACTGTGATTCTGAATAACTAACATGTAAAAAAGGAGTTGTTTTTAATTTTAGATAAGGCTGAATTCCTGAAATTGCATTAGATCCACCTGGCATTTCCCATTGAAAAACTCCTGGCGTATTACCAACATAAAGTTCTTCGCCTGGACCTGGAGGTCCCCAATTTGAACTTCCTGTTTTAGGAGTAGCAAGCATTGTCAATCTTGGATCACCATTGTTTCTTAAAAAATCAATCATTAATGAACTAAAGTGATCTCCGTTTTCATTTCCAATGAAAGCATATGAAAGTCCGTTTCCTCTAAAATCAAGTGCACCTGGTGTATCATTAAAAGGGTAATCCAAACATTTCATGAAACAGTTATCGGCATTGCTTTGGAAAACGCCATTTGCAAACGCCGCTTTTGCTTGTTTTTCAGCTTCCGCAGGACTTACTTCTGAAATCCTCATTGCCAAACGCAAACGCATTGTATTAGCAAGTTTTTTCCATTTTGAAACATCACCATTATAAAATTGATCGCCTTTTATGGCACCTCCACCATCATTCAACTGTACAAATGCTTCTTCTAATTGTTTAAAAAACGCATTGTAAATATCTTGTTGCTTATCATATTTAGGCGTAACTATTCCCTTCGAGAAACCCAAACCAGCTTCTGAATAAGGACAATCACCATAAAGATCTGTAACACGCTGCATAATCATTACTCTCATAATTTTTGCTACAGCATTCATATTTACTAAAGTTGGATCACTAGAAGTTTTCTCAATAATATCTACAACTCCTTTTAATTCGTTGGCGTAACCATTTCTCCATAAAGCAGTAGCATAATCATCATTTTTCTTGAATTTACTTCCAAACTCTGTTACGTTCCATGCACCTGCATAATGTTGTACAAATCCTCCTGAATAAATCAAGTTGGCTCTCCATTGGTAATAACCGTCACCAGACATACACAATTGTGCAAACGTAAGTTGTCCTGCAGGATTTGCAGATAACGCCACCGGATCTTTTTCCAGTTCGTCAAAATTTTCTGTACAGCCAACCAGCGTAAATATTGCCAATAAAGCTATTATTTGTTTAAATTTCATAATTTCTTTTTTTAGAATGTAACTTTAAGATTAAAACCATACGATCTTCTGAATGGCAATGAACCATATTCAAAACCTTGTCCATTTCCTGAAGTGTACATAGACTCTGGATCAATGTTCGGCAAGTCTTTATTGAAAGTGAATAAATTTCTTGCGAAAGCCGAAACATAAATTGAGTTGATTTTTGCTCCGCCAAAAACACTTCTTGGAATTTGGTAACCTAAACTTACCTCTCTTAATTTCACATAAGAAGCATCATAAATAAATGGCGCTGGCGTGTTGTTGAAAACTGAGTTCCAGTAATCTTGCGGATTTACAGGAGTTGTATTTTTCACATAAACAGGATTAGCTTCTGTTCCAGTATTTACTACCCCGTTTGCAACATAACCTGCTGTAGGAATCCAAGTTGCTTGGCTAAAGTTAGGGTCATTTGCAACTGCTTGTGCTCTTGCTGCATTATAAGCATCTCTTCCTTCTGTCGTAACATCAAGAAGTCCTTTTTGTGCCGCAAGTGAGTTTGTCATTGAGTAAACATCCATTCCAAATTTCATATCAATTAAAAATTGGAACGTAAATCCTTTATAAGAAAAACGGTTTGTCAAACCTGCTGCCCAGTCTGGAAGCCCTTTTCCTAAAGCAACTTTAGTATCTGTGTAAACCGGAAGACCATTTGCCCCTATTATATTTTCTCCAGTAGGTGTTTTTTGGAAATCTTTACCTATAATAGTTCCGTATTGACCTCCAACTTGCGCAACAATCGCGGCACCAGCCCAACGAGCTTCAGAAATAGTATAAGTGTCAATATCTGGATGTAAAGAAACAATTGAGTTTTTGTTTTTAGAAAAGTTCAAATCAATTCCCCATTCAAAATCTTTAGTTTTGATTGGTGTTCCTGATAAGAAAATCTCAATACCTTCATTACGAAGTTTACCCGCATTTACTGAAATGTACTCATAACCAGAAGTCGCAGAAGAAGGCAAATCAATTGTTTGATCTGAAGTATCCTCACGGTAAACTGTAATATCAGCTTTTAATCTGTTTTTGAAGAAAGCCGTTTCAAGTCCAAACTCAATTCCAGTTTTAGATTGATATGTCAAATTAGGATTTGGTGCCGAAGTATTTTTAATATTTACAACACTACCTCCGTTATAAGCAGAATATGTAGTATAATTTAAAGCATTTTTATAAGCTCCTGGCGCATTTGAAACCTGTGCCCAAGATGCTCTGAATTTTCCGTAAGAGAAAGCATCACTCTTAATATCAAACGCATCAGAGAAAACAAAACCTAATGAAGCTGCTGGATAAAAAGCATCTTTGTTGATTACGCTGAACCAATCATTTCTTCCTGTAAACTCAGCATACAAATATCCTTTGTAATCGAATTTAGCAGAACCGTAAATTGAATTTGTTCTCGTTTTTGTGTCCTGTGGTGCATTCTCTGTCTGATTAGAGAAATTGCTGATATATTCTGTACCCGGCTCAATAATATTTGTTCCGAATCTAGAATTTTGCTGTCTTCTGAAATCTCTTCTTCCTGTTCCTAAAATTCCAGAAAGCGTCAAATCTGTAGCTAATTTTATGTTGCTGAACGTTGCTATAAAGTCAGTATTTTGTTCAGAAACTGTAATATTTTCTAATCCAAGATAACCTAAATCTCTTCCTGGCCAAGTACTTCCTTTAGCCATAAAATCTTTAGAATTAAAGTTATAAGTATCCAAACCTGTTCTGAATGTTAATGCTAACCAATTTTTAACCTGATAAGTTCCTGTAACATTACCAATAAAACGGTTTTTTACCGTAGCATTATGATTTTCATTTACAACCCAATACGGATTCAACAAATACACATTATTATTCCACTGATACATTGAACCGTCTACTGGATTTACCGAATTTTTAAGCCAAGCCTGATCAATATTTGGTGCTAAACCGCTTAATGAATATCCAACGTTATTTGGTGAATCTCCCAAACCTGGTCTGTTATTCGTATTTTCAGCAATATAATTTACATTGGCATCCAAAGTAAATTTATCGGATTTGATAGTACCATTCAAAGTCGCGTTGTTTCTTTCTAAACCAGATTCTGGAATTACGTCGTCATTTTTAAGACTATTGAATCCGAAACGAACAAAAGCATTATCACTTCCTGCTGAAAGCGCAATTCCATTTGATGTTGTAACTCCCGTCTTAAAGAAATCCTGAATATTGTTATCTACTTTAGCGTAAGGTCGCATTGAACCATCAAATATTTTAACTTGTTGTCCTACTGTTTCAGAGAATTTAGGTCCCCACGCGTTTGTAGTATATCCGTAAATTTCAGTAGGAGCTTTATTTGGATCTGGTAAAATTCCGTTTGAACCAGTACCGTATTCCGTTTGATAGTCACTGTATTTAGCATTTACTCGGTCAAAACTCACACCACTTGTTAATTCAACTTGCAGTTTTCCTTTGCTACCTTTTTTAGTAGTAATTAAAATTACTCCATTTAACGCTCTAGAACCATAAAGCGCCGCTGCTGCTGCACCTTTAAGAACCGTCAAGCTTTCAATATCATTTGGATTGATGCTCGAAATACCGTCTCCACTATCTCTTCCATCAAACCATTTACTTGTAGCTGCTTGATCATTATTCAAACCAGAGTTATCAATTGGAACACCATCAACAACATAAAGTGGCTGATTACTCTCACCTATGCTAGATATACCTCTAATAATAACTCTTGTACTTCCTCCCACACCAGTAGCAGGAATAGATACATCAACACCGGCTACTTTACCTGAAAGCGCTGTAGCAACGTTTGTTGTAATTACTTTGTTTAATTGTTCTCCTTTGACATCCTGAACTGCATAACCCAATTCTTTCTTTTGTCTCTTGATCCCTAATGCAGTTACAACTACCTCATTTAAATTTTGTGCATCAGGAGTCAGTACAACGTTAATTGTGTTAGCTCCTGCAACAGTAACACTTTTAGTTTTAATTCCGATATACGAAAACACAAGAACATCTCCTGTAGATGCCTGAATCGTATAGACTCCGTCAAAATCCGATTGAGTTACGTTTTTTGTACCTTGAACTAATACAGTTACTCCAGGCAACGGCAATCCGCTCTCATCGCTTACCAAACCTTTGATAGTTTTCGCCTGTGCATTCGCAAATTGCGAGGCGAGAAAAATCACAAAGATTAATACAAATTGTTTCATTTTTTCATGGTTTTTTTTAGTTATGCGATAAATTTATTGTTAATTTTAACATAAATAAAACAATTTATACAAACAGCAAAAAACCTTAAACAAACAACACAAATCATTCAACATTATGTTTTACGAAAACGTTATCTCATTGAAATTAAGCATGATTTCACTTTTTTTACGTTTTTTTATTCAAAAGAATTGCGTTTTAGCTACTAATTGTTTAAAGTTGCACTATATTTAGATATTTGCACAAAAAGCTAACCCAAGTAAAGTTGAAGGAAATTCAAAAACTAAAGTTCAATATCAAGATTCAAAATCATATCTGGTTTTGGAGCATTTATTTCACTTTAAATTTTTTAAGATGGGGAGCATACTTTAATGATTATCCTTATGCTTTCAAATCAAATTCGATTGAGTTTGCGTTAGTCATACCTTTAGTATATTTCAATCTCTTTGTTTTGGTGCCGCGATTTGTCTTAAAACAAAAATACATCCTATATACTTTTTTACTTCTGCTGAGTTTATTTGCAATGTATTTATGCAAAACTGCCCTTACCTATTATATAATATCCGAAAATATTTGGCCAGAAGCTAATCGCGAATATCATCCGTTTGAACTCAACCATATTGTAGCGGTTTGTATTGGAGAATTGTATGTTCTGGCAATGGCGTCATCTGTATATCTGACTTTAACCTGGCTTCGAGAACGTGAAAGAAACAGATCTTTAAGAGAAAATCAATTCAAGATCAAATTAAAATATCTTGAAAATCAAATACAACCGCATTTCTTCTTTAATACGCTGAATAATTTATATGCATTGTCTCTAGAATCTTCAGATAAAGTTCCAGATGTGATCATCAAATTATCCAACTTGATGGAATATGTTTTATATGATGTAAAAGGAACCAAGTTTGTGCCTTTAATTAAAGAGATCGACTACATCCAAAATTACATCGAAATCGAAAAGCTCCGATTTGAAAATGTGGAAGTTACCATTAATCTGGAATCAAATATTGAAGATGTTGTTGTGCCTCCGCTAATCTTCATATCATTAGTTGAAAACGCTTTTAAACATGGCGCCTTAAACAATCCAAACCTTAAAATCAAGATCAATTGTAAAGTTATCGACAACAAATTGTTAGATTTTGAAATCCTAAATAATTTTGTAATTTCACAAAATCTTAATCCAAAAGGAGGAATTGGATTAATCAATACCAAAAAGAGATTGAAATTAATTTACAAGAATAATTTCAGCTTAAAACAGGCTACAAAACTGAACTACTATATAATACGTTTGCAAATACCTATTCGTAATGAAGATTAAATGCGTTTTGATCGACGATGAACCATTAGCTATCAAAGTTCTGCAAAATTACTTTACTAATTTTCCAGATTTTGAAGTTGTTGCTACATTCAATAATTCACTTGAGGCACTTGACTTTTTAAACAGCACGCCTGTTGATGCTGTTTTTTTAGATATCAATATGCCAATGATGACTGGATTTGAATTGATCAGCCTCATCGAAAACAAAACCAAAGTCATTATTACAACCGCTTTTAGGGAATTTGCCGCCGAGAGTTATGATCTTGATGTTTTAGATTATTTAGTAAAACCAATTCCGTTGCCAAGATTCATAAAATGCATCAACAAAATCACTACCGAATACAATCTAAAAAACAATATTAAAGTTGAAGCAACAAAAGGCGATTCTCATATTTTCATCAAAGTCGATAAAAAAATGATGAAAATCAATATTGAAGAAATCCTTTTTGTCGAAGGAATGAAGGAATACATAAAAGTAGTTACTCCAGACAAAACCTATATTACGCATAAATCCCTAACATCTTTATCAGAAGAATTGCCTGCTGATCGCTTTTTGCGCATACATAAATCATACGTAATTGCACTAAACAAGGTAAAATCGATCGAAGGAAACCGCATTCAAATCCAATCTTACACCATTCCTATTGGTAGAAACTACAGTAAGGACGTAAAAAACAAAATTCTGGAATAAATCTGATTACATTTTTCATTTTCTAACTAAGTTAAAACTAACACATTGTTGAAAAAATGATGTTGTTTGTTTAAATTTAACATTATTTGTGCCTTTTTATTTTTTTTTGCTATTCGTAACAAATATATTTACGGTCTTCAAAAAACACTATAATAAAAAATTAACCTTATTACAATTATGAGTTCAGAAAATGTACAGACCAAGTGGGGACAATTTATCTCATTGATAATCGTCTTCTTCTTTTGGGGTTTTGTTGGTTCTGCCAATGACATCCTGATACCAGTTTTCAAAAAAGTATTTACTTTATCGCAAGTACAATCGCAATTAGTAGCCTGGGCTTTCTATGCCGCTTACTTTGTTGGATCAATTATCTTCTTTTTAGTATCTCTAAAAAGAGATGTTTTACAGCAATTCGGGTACAAAAAAACCTTAGCTGCAGGATTAATCCTTTCTGCTGTTGGTTCATTCTTATTCGTTCCTGCAGCAACAATGCAAAGTTTCCCTTTCTTCTTAACGGCACTGTTTACGGTAGGTTTAGGATTTTCTATCCAACAAATTGTTGCAAATCCGCTTGCTATTAAAATGGGAAGCCCAGAAACTGGAGCACACCGTTTGACATTAGCAGGAGGTATCAACTCTTTCGGAACAACAATTGGAGCAATCTTATTAGGAATTGCGCTTTTCGGAATGGGTGACAACAAAAAAACAAACCTTTCTTTAGAAGACATCAAATTACCATTTATCATTTTAGGTCTTGCTTTTATCGTAGTGGCAGTTTTCATGTATTTTTCAAAAATTGAAGATCCAGCAAAAGTTGACGAAGAGGAAGCAATAATCGAGCACAAACACGCTAAATTCAACATCCTTGATTATCCACAATTATATCTTGGAATGCTTGGAATTTTCATTTATGTAGGTACTGAGGTAACTATCATTAGTAATTTGCCAGCTTTATTGCACACAAAAGAATTTGGAAATATTTTAGAAGATGCTATTGCACCATTTATCGCCTTATATTGGGGAAGTTTAATGATTGGACGCTGGAATGGTGGTGTAAACGTTTTCAACACTTCTAACCTTGTAAATACAGCTTTAAAATTCATCGTTCCTGCTTTGGCATTTGGAGTTATTATTGGAGCTAACATTTTTGCTGCTCATGATGTTTCTACATTCTATATTTACCCAATCTGGATTTTATTGTTTATTGCAGTAAGTTTCGTAGGAGGAAAAAATGCAGGAAAAACTTTGATGCTTTTCGGATTGTCAGGAATCACAATGATGATTGCTGGATTAGTTTGGCCAGATCCATCAATTGCAAAATTCTTCTTTATCTCTGGAGGTTTATTCTTATCTATCATGTGGCCATCGATCTTCGATTTAGCGATTGCAGGTTTAGGAAAAAACACAGGAAAAGCTTCATCTTTCTTGATTATGATGATTCTTGGAGGAGGAGTTATTCCATTAATCCAAGGTAGCATTTGTGATTTAGACATTACAAACCCAGGTGGGATTTTCGGAATTTCATATACACACTTCTCTTATGTAGTGCCACTTCTGGGCTTTGCATATCTAGCATTTTATGGCTTCTATTGTCCTAAAATATTAAAAAGACAAGGCATTAACCACGTTGAAGGTAGCGGTGGCGGACACTAAAATTCAAAAACACCAATAAAAAAATCCAAATTCCAGTTAAATGGAATTTGGATTTTTTTTTTTTGATAAAAGAAAAGCCCTAGAAGCTTACTTAGCATCAATAATATTACTCAAATTCTTCTTGAAAATTGCTCTGCTTTGTTCAGAAATCTTATAAACAACATCTTTGTCAGCATGAACAATAACCTTGTCTATATTAGCCGCTAAAAGCGCTTTAGGATCTTTTATTCTTAAAGTACAGGCTCCATCAAAAAAACCGTCATCTTCTATTATCTTTTTTGCTTCAACAACAGTACCATCCGTTAAAACTGCTGAAATAGTCATTTCCTTATTTGGGGTTTTCAAATAAAAACCATCCATTACCAACATTAAACGATAACTGTTTTTAAGTTCTGGCCCTTTAAACTCATGTCGGGTAATATTATAACGAAGACCTTTTGCCAAAGACTGAAACTTGATTGTACAATCTAGCTCATAAGTAGCCACATCGCCTGCATCGTTAACACTGGTTAAAACCTTGGCTTGCGCATTTATCGATACTGTCGCAACAAAAAACGAAACTAAAACTAAGATGATTTTCATAAATATTTCTTTTTACGTTTACATAAAAGTAAAAAAAAATCGTCTTTTTTATTAAAAAAGACGATTTAAATATTTTATAAAAACCTGATTATTACTTATTTCCTTTTTCAAAGTCAGCAACAAACTGTGCTAAACCTATATCAGTCAAAGGATGCTTCAACAATCCAGTGATTGCAGATAATGGTCCAGTCATAACATCAGCACCAATTTTTGCACAGTTAACAATATGCATTGTGTGACGTACTGAAGCTGCTAAAATTTGAGTTTCGTAACCATAGTTATCGTAGATCTCTCTAATTTCCTGAATCAAGTTCAAACCGTCAGTTGAAATATCATCTAAACGCCCTACGAACGGAGAAACATAAGTCGCACCCGCTTTTGCAGCTAATAAAGCTTGTCCAGCAGAAAACACAAGAGTTACGTTTGTTTTGATTCCTTTATCAGAAAAATATTTTGCCGCCATAACACCTTCTTTGGTCATAGGCAATTTTACAACGATTTGATCGTGCAATTCAGCTAACTCTTCACCTTCTTTGATCATTCCATCATAATCAAGCGCATTTACTTCTGCACTTACATCACCTTCAACAAGATTACAGATATCAACATAATGCTTCAAAATGTTGTTTTTTCCGGTAATTCCTTCTTTTGCCATCAATGATGGATTAGTGGTTACACCATCTAAAACACCTAAAGCCTGCGCTTCTTTAATTTGAGCTAAATTAGCTGTATCAATAAAAAATTTCATAATCTATATATTTATAATTGTGTGTTGAAAAATTCGGTGCAAAATTACGAAATCAATGCCAATAACGGTTTTAAAATTTAAAGCAATTTGACAATTATGTTTGAAATCTTACTATTTGCCTCATTTTTTTAAAGTTTATAATGATTCATCAGCATTTTTTCATAGACTTTATCCGGAAGTGCGCGTTTCAAAACAATCGAAAACTTTTGCATAAAAACACCAACTTTATAATGCACATTTGGCTTTTTAGTCTGAATGATTTTAAAAATTGCCTCAGCCATTTCATTCGGATTGCTTCCTGCATCAACATGCTCATTCATTGTTGCTAAAGTATCACCATACACTTTTTCATAAGCCGAGCCTTTTATTACTGGCGCATGAAAACGTCCTGCAGCAATATTTGTAGCAAAATCGCCTGGAGCAACATTTGTAATTTCGATTCCAAATTGCTTTACTTCCATTCTCAATCCTTCGGTAATCAATTCCAAAGCACCTTTTGAAGCCGAATAAACGCTTCTATATGGCAATCCCATATAGGCAGCAATAGAAGTAATATTAATAATAAGCCCAGATTTTTGCTCACGCATTTGTGGCAAAACAGCTTTCATCACTTCGATTGGACCAAAAAAATTCGTTTCAAAATTATTTTTGATTTCTTCCATCGGAATTTCTTCCAAAGGCCCGGTAATTCCAACTCCAGCATTATTGATCACAATATCCAATCTTCCTGAAATCTCTAAAATTTTAGCCACCGCACTTTTTATTGAATCCGAATTTCTAACATCTAAAGCAACAAGCGGAAAAATAGAATTAAGTACTTTTTCTGGATTTCGGCTCGTTCCATAAACGACATAGCCTTTTTTATGCAAAAATTCACCAATTGATTTTCCAATCCCTGACGATCCTCCGGTAATCAAAACAACTTTATTCATTTTTCTTGTTAGATGTTAAATGTTATAAGTTAAAAGTATTTTTAGAGTCAAAAATTAGTCACGCAGCAAACGATGATAACTTTTGCTAAATGATTTCATTCCCAAAAAGTCCAAAAATAAAAAAATCTCCCCGAAGGAAGATTAGATTTATATGAATTCTAAAAAGAATCTTTATAACGAAAAAAAAAAAAAGGCAAGCGACCTACATCGCACCGCTCAACCACGTACCCTTGCTATGTTCCCATCCTGGGGGAGTCTGCAGGAGCTGGTCGTGTAGGACTTGCCGGTGCAAATATACAATCTTTTTATATTTTTGCAAGAGCTTTGTTGCTATAAAAATATCGTTGTATATTGGCTTATTCAAATTTTAAACTATGAAAAAATATAACTTCCTAGCTGTCATTTTATTAGGAATAACATTTGTTGGATGTGGCGAAAAAAATAAAGGTGAAAATTCTTTATTTAATATTGATGATGCTGCTTTTCCGGCTCATTTTACACAAAAAGAAGCAGTTTCTATTGGAGTTTTGAATCCAAAATCGATAGAAATCGACAGTATTGCCTACTTTGTTAATGACAAAAGAGTAGGAAGTACAAAAGGCGCTGAAAAATTCAAATTTGAATTAAAAGATCAAAAACTGGGTTATCAATATTTGAAAGCGACTGTTTATTTTGGCGGAGATTCTTCTGATGCTACGAAAAGAGTTGAATTAGTTTCTGATATCCAACCTAAATTATTAAAGTATAAAGTCATCAATTCTTATCCGCACGACACTACTTCTTTTACAGAAGGTTTCGAGTTTTACAAAGACACTTTATATGAAAGTACAGGACAAAACGGAACTTCATATTTAAGAAAATATGACTATAAAACAGGAAAAGTTTTCAAACAAATTGATCTTGATAAAAAGTATTTTGGAGAAGGAATTACTTTCATTAATGGAAAATTATTCCAGCTTACATGGCAGGAAAAAACAGGCTTTATTTATGATGCCAATACTTTAAAACTTGAAAAAACTTTTGCCTACGATAAAGATATTGAAGGTTGGGGAATGACTAATGACGGAAAATACATTTACCAAACAGATAAAACAGAAAAAATCTGGAAAATGGATCCAGCTACACAAAAAATGATTGACTACATCAATGTTTATTCTGGCGAATCTAAAATAAAAGCTATTAATGAATTGGAATGGATTGACGGAAAAATCTATACAAACGTTTGGCTAAAAGATGCTATTGCAGTTGTAAATCCAACTTCTGGAGCAGTTGAAGGAATCTTAGACATGTCTGGCTTACGCAAATTTATGAGCGACATTACTAAAGATGATGTTTTAAACGGAATTGCTTACAATCCTAAAACTAAAACCATTTTTGTAACTGGCAAAAACTGGAGCAAAATGTTTGAAATAACAGTTTCTGAATAATTTCGAAACAAATAATTTTACGAATTTCACAAGTTTTCACATATAAATACGTGAGAATTTGTGAAATTTGTGTTTTATAACAATCCACATTGATGATCACATTAATCAAAAACATCCAAGAATTATTACAAGTTCGTGAAACTTCAATCGCTAAAGTTTCAGGTCCTGAAATGGCAATACTGCCGTCGATAAAAAATGCTTTTTTAATTATAAAAGACAGCCTTATCGAAGATTTTGGGCCAATGGAAAATTTGCCTCAAATAAGCGCCGATAAAATTGTTGACGCTACAGGAAAAGTAATTCTGCCAACTTGGTGCGACAGCCACACTCATATTGTTTATGCAGGAAACCGCGAACAAGAATTCGTAGATCGCATTAACGGACTTACTTATGAAGAAATTGCTAATCGTGGCGGTGGGATTTTAAATTCGGCTAAAAAACTAAATGAAACTTCAGAAGAAGAAATCTACGAACAATCAAAAGTTCGTTTGGAAGAAGTAATGTACTTAGGAACCGGCGCTGTTGAAATAAAATCAGGTTACGGATTAACGATTGAAGGCGAAATAAAAATGCTTCGTGTAATTAAAAAGTTGGCCGAAAATTATCCAATTGCCATTAAAGCTACATTTTTGGGCGCCCATGCTTTTCCAACACATTATAAAGAAAACAAAGCTGGCTATATCGATGAAATCATTACTAAAATGCTTCCAGAAATTGCCCAAAACAAATTAGCCGAATATATTGATGTTTTCTGCGAAAGTGGTTATTTTTCAGTCGAAGAAACAGAAAAAATCATGCAGGCCGGAATTGATTTTGGCTTAAAACCAAAAATTCACGTTAATCAATTCAACTCAATTGGCGGCATTCAGTCTGGCGTTAAATTTAATGCGCTTTCTGTTGATCATCTTGAAATAATGAATCCAGAAGACATTGATGCTTTAAAAGGGTCGGAAACAATGCCAGTTGCCCTTCCTTCTTGTTCTTATTTTCTAAGCATTCCGTATACACCTGCGCGTGAAATGATTAAAGCTGGCCTACCATTGGCTTTAGCGACAGATTTCAATCCAGGCTCTACTCCATCTGGGAATATGAATTTTGTCGTGGCAACAGCGTGCATCAAAATGAAAATGACACCAGAAGAAGCGATTAATGCAGCAACAATCAATGGCTCTTATGCAATGGGACTTTCAGAAACTCACGGAAGTATCACAAAAGGAAAAAAAGCAAATTTAATTCTGACTAAACCAATTTCTTCTTACTACCAAATTCCATACGCTTTTGGAAGCAATTTAATTGAATCTGTTTTCTTGGAAGGAAAAATTTTAGAATAAAAACTCCATAAAAAAAGGTCTGTGAAAATTCACAGACCTTTAATATCAAAGTGGTATTATTATCCCTGACGGCAGATTATCTTAAACTGAAACTTGTTTTAGAAACTAACTCGTCATTATCAAAAACATTGATAAAATAAGTTCCTTTTGCAAAATCTTTACCTGGAAGATCTTCAGTTACATTTACAGTTTTATTTTCATACTTAACTGTAGTTTTAAAACTGTAAGTTAAAGAGTTATCACCAAAACTTTCTGTTTTCTTTTCTCCTAAAACATTGTTTTTAGCATCAATAACTTGAACATAATATGTTTTATCTCCAGATTTTGCAATTGAATTTTCAGCAATTGTAAAACTTACTTTCAACACATCAGCACGGCTTGCTTTATCTGTCTCAATTTGTTTTCCAGAGCTTTTCAATTTGTAAGCTGCAGTTTTTGTGTTTAAAATAGATAATTTAGAACCTTTTTCAACCGTTTTTGCAAGCTCTTCGTTTTGACCAACTAATACTTCATTGTATTTTTTAGACTCTCCCAAAACTACGATAGTACTGTCTCTTTGAGTAGTTAAAACACCATTTTGTTTTTTCAGCTCATCATTTTCAGCAACTAAAGTTTTCATTTTAGCCTGCATCGCTTGAACTTGAGATTTATATTTAGAAACATCTCCTTTTGATTTATTTAAATCATCCATAAGAGCTACTACTTTATCTCTTTCCTGAATCAATTCGTCAGACATTGAAGTATTCTCAGCGATTGCAGCATCATAAGTTGCTTTTAATTCTTGTAAATCCTTCATAACAGATTCTTTTTCTGTCATTGTAGTGGTAAGCTCAGTTTTAACCACTTCTGTATCAGAAGATAATTTAAAAATATACACTAAACTACCAATCAGTAGGACTGCTAAAACTGCGATTACCGCTTTTAGACTTGAGTTGTTGTTCTTTGGGTTTTCCATATTTAATAATTTTCTTTATTAACAAATTTAAGAATTAATATATCTTAATAACGTATGTTGACACAATTATATTATTTTTGGACAATATTTTTTTTATATGGAGAAATTAATTCCTTTTACTGTTAATGATTTAGCTAAAGTCACAAATCACCGAAGCGGCGAAATTAAATTCGGCGAAAAAATGATTGTCATTCCCAAAGAGGCTGACAAAGTAAAATTCTTGACTGAAAGTGAGGCTAAATATGTACTTTTAGGAATTCCTGAAGATATTGGCGTGCGCGCAAATTATGGCCGTCCGGGTACAGCATCGGCATGGGAAAATGCTATAAAAAGTATTGCCAATATCCAACATAATCGTTTTTCAAAAGGAAGCCAGATCATTGTTTTAGGACAAATCAATGTTTCGCAAGAAATGCGAGATGTCGAAAATCTAGACTTTAATGACATCGATGATCGATCAAAATTGAGTCAGCTTGTTGAAAAAATTGACAAAGAGGTTTCTCATATTATTTTCACCATTATCAAAGCAGGAAAAACTCCAATCATCATTGGCGGAGGCCATAATAATGCTTATGGAAATATAAAAGGTTCTGCTCTTGCCAAAGGAAAACCTATAAACGCAATCAACTTTGACGCACATTCTGATTTTAGGATCCTAGAAGGCCGTCACAGTGGAAATGGCTTCTCTTATGCTTACGAAGAAGGTTTTCTGAAAAAATACTTCATTTTCGGACTGCACGAAAATTATACTTCAAAAAGTGTTTTGGATATCATCAAAAAACTAGAAGATCGTGTGCGATATAATACTTATGACAGCGTGAATATCCGAAAAGAAAAAGATTTTAATCGAGAAATGGCTTTGGCTTTAGGGTTTATTCAAAATGATTCTTTTGGAATTGAAATTGATTTGGATGCTATTCCGAATATCGCCAGCAGCGCCATGACTATTAGCGGTTTTTCTGTAGAAGAACTGCGCCAGTTTGTTTCTTTCTTCGGACAACATAGAAACGCTACTTACTTGCATATTTGCGAAGGAGCGCCAGATTTAGCCGATTCTCCAAACAACAATTTGATTGGAAAATTAATTGGTTATTTAATTACTGATTTCATAAAAGCAAACAATGAAAAAGAAAAATCCAACTGAACTTCAACCGGCTTAAAACCACACATTTCCCAAATAATACAAGAATCAAATAAACGTTTGATCGAATAAACCTATCTTTGCACAGAATTTTTAGTGTTTTAAACTAAATTCTTAACACCTAAGATATGTTATTCGAAGATTTATCACTTTCAAAAAGTATACAAAGAGCCGTATTTGAAGAAGGCTACCTAAACCCCACTCCAATTCAGGAACAATCTATTCCGATCATTTTATCAGGAAGAGATTTAATTGGATGTGCGCAAACAGGTACAGGAAAAACAGCAGCATTTGCAATCCCAATCATACATCAGTTACACCGAATTGTAGGTTCATCAAAAAAAGCCAAACAAATTCGCGCACTTGTGGTTACGCCTACTCGCGAACTTGCCGTGCAAATTGGAGAAAGTTTTGACACTTACGGCAAATACACCAATTTAACACAATTAACAATCTTTGGAGGCGTTTCGCAAAATCCACAAGTTGAAACCTTAAAAAACGGAGTCGATATCTTGGTTGCAACTCCGGGAAGATTGCTTGATTTACACAAACAAGGCTTTCTTGATTTTGACCATTTGCATACTTTGGTTTTGGACGAAGCCGATCAAATGCTGGACATGGGATTCATAAACGATGTGAAAAAAATTGTAAAGCTTACGCCAAAAAATCGCCAGACTTTATTATTCTCTGCAACAATGCCGATAGCTATTCGCGAATTGGCAGAAATGTTTTTGAAAGATCCTGAAAAAGTTGAAGTTTCGCCTGTTTCATCAACCGCAGAAAATGTAGAACAACGCATTTATTTCGTTGACAAAACCGAAAAAAGAAATTTGCTTTACCATTTAATTAAAGAAGAAAACTTATCAAATGTTTTAGTTTTTTCACGAACTAAACATGGCGCTGATAATGTTGTAAAAGCACTTCGCAAAAAAGATATTCCGGCAGAAGCAATTCACGGAGATAAATCGCAAAATGCAAGACAGCGCGTTTTGGATGCATTTAAAAACAAAGAAGTTGGCGTTTTGGTCGCTACCGATATTGCGGCGCGAGGAATTGATATTGAACAACTTCCTTATGTAATCAATTTTGATTTGCCTAATATCCCTGAAACCTATGTGCACCGAATTGGGCGTACAGGACGTGCAGGAAATGGCGGAATTGCGATTTCATTTTGTGGAAAAGACGAAGAACCTTACTGGAAAGACATTAAAAAACTAATAAAAGTTGATGTCAAAATAATTAGTGAGCATCCTTATCAATGGCATTCTGGAAGTCCTGGAGCCGGCGAAAAACCAAAAAACTCCAACAGAAGCGGAGGCGCTCACAAATCAAGAAAATCAAATACTTCTAAGAAAAATAAAAAACGCTGGTACTAACCAGCGTTTTTTGCTTCTTCAATCAAATAACTTATAATCTTAAAAAGCTTGACAGGCTCAAAAGGTTTGATTATAATATCGTTTATTCCAGATGAAATTGCCTCATCTGTTATTTCATCTTTATCAAAAGCTGTCAAAGCAACAATTGGTGTTTTGATACCCTGCAAACGAATTCTTTTACTGGTTTCAAATCCGTTCATTAATGGCATATTAATATCCATTAAAATAAGATCGAAAGTTTCTTTTTGCAAAATTTCCAATGCGCCAAAACCATCATCTGCGACTTTACAGTCATAATTATTCTTCTCAATAATTTTCTTCGTTACCAGCTGATTAATGCGGTTATCTTCGACAATCAAAATTTTATGAACTTCATTTGAGGTCAGATCTACTTCAATTTCATTGATAATTTTTATCGTTTTTTCTGGATCATGCTCAAACGGAATTACAAATGAAAATGAAGTCCCTTGTCCCAAATCACTTTCTAAAGTAATTGTACTTCCAAACAATCCCAATAAACGTTTTACGATACTCAAACCAAGTCCCGTCCCTTGATAATCTTCATCTTTTCGGCCAACCTGAACAAATTTTTCAAAAATCTTGCTTTGATCAACAGTTGCAATCCCGATACCGTTATCTTTTATGAGAAAATCTAAGAAATGATTTTTTCCGTCTGTCTTCAAAAGATCAACCTTTACTTCAACTTCTCCATTTTTGGTGAACTTCAAAGCATTGCTGACCAAGTTCATCAAAATTTGTGCAAGTCTTAACTTATCGCCTATCAAATATTCAGGAATATTGGGGTCTATATAAACATTTATCTTGTTATTGTTTTTCTGAGATAAAAAAGAAAGCGAATTTTTGATCATCATAATTTCATCAGAAATATTAAATGTCAAGTTCTCCAACACTACCTTATTTTCTTCAATTTTGTTTATCTGCAAAATATCATTTACAAGAGAAAGCAAATATCGGGCAGAGAATTTCAGCGAACTTAAATGCTGGCTTCTTGACAATTCCTTATGTTCTTCTAAAAGCATGTTAGTAATACCAACTACACCATACAGCGGCGTACGCAATTCATGGCTTATAGTCGAAATAAATTGTGTTTTGAGCAAAGAGGCTTCCTCAGCAATTTCTTTAGCTTTAAGAAGCTCCAAATTGTGTTTCTTTTTAAATCTGATATTTTTGATCAACGTAACAATCAAAACAAGTAAGATCAACGAGATCAGCACAAACAAAATCACAATAATACGCGATTTTTTAAGGCTTTGATATTGCGAGATTTTCTCGTTTTCGATTTTATCAATCTGCCTTTTATATTCATCAAGTTCAAGATTGAAACCTGCAGTAGAGGCTTTTTTTATTTTCTCCTGGTTGTATAATTCTTCCGTTATTTGATTATAAAGCGTAAGATTTTCATAAGCTTCCTTATATTTATTGATTTTGAGCAAAAACTTGGAATACTCTAAATGCGCATATGACAAATCTGATTTTTCGTTGCCGTTTTTTCCTGCCGCAATTGCGCTCAAAAAATAGGCATTTGCAGTATCATTTTCATTCTTGAAAGATGAATACATTCCGTTGAGCATATTTACCACAATCTCTGTCGATTCATCGCCGTATTTCTCAATATTATTGCCTACGAATTTTAAATAAGGATAACCTTCTTTAAATTTTCCGACATCAAAATAAGCCCAGGCAATATTGACGTTGGTAAAATATACTTGGTCAATATCATTTATTTTTAAACTGTATGCTATTGATTTTTTATAATATGAAATCCCCTTATCAAATTGTTTTTTTTCAAAACAATAAAGATTTCCTAAGTTATTGTGCAAACTGTATTTTATCGAATCATTGTTTGTTTTATTAGCGTAAAACAAACTTTTATTGTAGAAAAAAATAGCTTTATCAAATTCAGACAATTCACTGTAATTGCCAGCAATTATTTTATACGACTTCGCTATTAAGACATTGTTTTTTATAGTTGTTGCATAATTTAATGCAACTCGAGAAGTAATCAATGATTTTTCAAAATTTGAATCTTTAAAATCATCCCATGCTTGTTTAACAAGCTTATTTACCTTAGCCTCAGAAATTGCTTCAGACTGCGTGAATGCCGAACTGCAAACACAATTCAGAAAAAAGATTAGAAGGAAAAAAATCCGCATTCGGGGCATAAATGGCTAATTTTCCCAAATATACACTTAAAAATAAAAAAAAGCTGTATTTAAAATAAAAATACAGCTTTCTTAATTTTTGTTTATGCTTTAATCTGATAAAAACCAGACAAATAAATCTGAACCTTGGGCTCTATTCCTCTAAACCAGCATTTATTTCTTTATTACTTTCCCATTGTCCAACAACAGAAGTTGCTAATGCATTACCTAGTACGTTAGTTGCACTTCTGAACATATCGCAGAAGTGGTCAATCGGCAAAATTAATGCAATTCCCTCAACAGGAATATCAAACATTCCACATGTAGCGGCAACTACCACCAAACTTGCTCTTGGCACACCTGCAATTCCTTTACTAGTAAGCATTAAAACCAAAAGCATTACCATTTGCGTTGGAATATCTAAATGAACGCCATAAAACTGAGCAATAAAGATACTGGCAAACGTCATGTACATCATACTTCCGTCTAAGTTGAATGAATAACCAAGCGGCAACATGAAAGAAACGATTTTATCTTTTACACCAAAATCCTCCAATTCTTCAGTTAATTTTGGAAAAACCGCTTCACTACTAGTTGTTCCAAAAGCAATTGCCAATGGCCCAACAATACGTCTTAGCAATTCAGTCATTCTTCCTTTTAAGAAAATATAACCAACTCCAATCAAGACAACCCACAAAGTGCTGATACCAACTAAAAATGACCCAAAAAATTTGAAATAGGTAATTACTAATTCTTCAGCATCTCTAATGGCAAAAACCCCTGCAATGGCACCAAACACACCAATTGGAGCAAAGTTCATTACATAATTCACCATTTTCAAAACGATATGTGAAGCTTTGTCTAATGCATTAATCACGGGTTTTACAGGACTTCCGATAGACGCCGCAGCCAATCCGAAAAAAATCGAAAATATTACAATCTGAAGGATTTCATTAGTTGCCATTGCCTCAAAAAGACTTTTTGGAACGATATGCTCAACAAAATTCTCAACAGAAAGTGTTTTAGTTTTTCCAGTTACTTCTGCCGCAGCTGTCATATCAACATGACCTAATTTCAAACCTACTCCTGGCTCAAGAATATTTACATAAAATAAACCAATAAGCAATGATATAAATGATGCTGTAAAAAACCATCCCAGAGCTTTTCCGCCCACTCTTCCAACTGTTTTGATATCACCAAGCTTAGCAATTCCCACTACCAAAGTAGTAAATACTAAAGGCGAAATAATCATTTGAACCAATCGAATGAAAATAGTTGCCAGCATTTTAATTTTGCTGCTGAAAGATTGTGCGCCTTCAGGAGAAAGTGTTCCATGCAATATAATCCCCAAAGTGGCACCTAAGACCATTGCGACAATAATCTGACCTGTTAATCCTGAAAGAAATGATTTTTTTTTAGTTTCTGTAACTTGTTGCATTAATTATTTGTTTTAAATTAAAATATTAAGACCCTCACTGTCTTAACTTTTATTAATATGTTTTGTTGATTAAGTAAAAATCAGCCAAAACAATTGCAGCCATTGCCTCAACAATTGGCACCGCACGAGGTACAACACAAGGATCATGGCGTCCTTTGCCAGTCATTGGTGTGATATTTCCTTTATTATCTAATGAATCTTGAGTTTGCATAATTGTCGCAACTGGCTTGAAAGCTACTCTGAAATAGATATCCATTCCGTTGCTTATTCCTCCCTGAATTCCTCCAGAAAGATTTGTTTTTGTAGTTCCGTCAGGATTGTACAAATCGTTGTGTTCGCTTCCTTTCATCTCTGATCCAGAAAAACCGCTTCCGTATTCAAATCCTTTTACGGCATTTATAGAAAGCATTGCTTTTCCTAATTCGGCATGCAATTTATCAAAAACAGGTTCTCCCAATCCAACAGGAACATTTTGAATCACACATGAAACAACACCTCCAACAGTATCACCTTGTTTGCGGATATCACGAATATACTCTTCCATAATTGCTGCAGATTTCTCATCTGGACAACGAACTGGATTGCTTTCAATTTTCGAAAAATCTAAATCTTGATAAGGAGTATCTAAATGAATTGGGCCTACAGAAGAAACGTAAGCATTAATTTTAATTTCAGGAAGCATCTGTTTTGCAATCGCTCCAGCAACTACACGGCTTGCAGTTTCACGTGCAGAACTTCTTCCGCCACCTCTGTAATCACGAAAACCATATTTTTGGTCATATACATAATCAGCATGGCTTGGTCTATAATTATCTTTAATATGAGAGTAATCGTCCGATTTTTGGTTGGTATTCGGAATAATAAAACCGATTGGAGTTCCTGTTGTTTTTCCTTCAAAAATTCCAGATAAAAACTGAACCGCATCTGGTTCTTTTCTTTGTGTAACAATTGCTGATTGTCCAGGTTTTCTTCGCGCCATTTCAACTTCAATTGCTTCAAAATCCAATTGAATTCCTGATGGACAACCATCAATAATACCGCCCAAAGCTTCACCGTGCGATTCTCCAAATGTTGTAACTCTATATAATGTGCCGTAGCTATTTCCTGCCATGTTTTTAGTTTTAGCAAATGTAAGTTTTATGAATTAAATTAAAAAATATAAAATTGTGATTATTAATTAAAGGTTAAGGACTTTAAAAATCATAATTTATTAAAATTGACCCCAAATTGGTAACCTTTTGATAAAATAAATCCAGCAGTAGTTTCTTTTATTTGCTAAACTTCAAATCACGAAAAATTGAAAAAACGAAATGTCGAATTGGTCATTATTTCTGATGTCCATTTGGGAACTTACGGAAGCCACGCTAAGGAATTAAACAACTATCTATCAAGCATTAAACCTAAAACATTAGTTTTAAACGGAGATATTATCGATGCTTGGCAATTTCGAAAATCTTATTTCCCGAAAGCACATTTAAGAGTGATTCAGCGCATTATCGGGATGGCTTCCAAAGGAACAAAAGTGTATTATATCACCGGAAATCACGATGAAATTCTTCGAAAATTCAGTGATATGAATATGGGAAATTTTTCTTTGCTTGACAAACTAGTTCTTGAATTAGATGATAAAAAAGCGTGGATTTTTCACGGAGACGTTTTTGATGCTTCAGTACAACACTCAAAATGGATCGCAAAACTTGGCGGATTGGGCTACGACTATTTAATTCTTTCTAACCGATTTGCAAACTGGTGCCTGACCAAATTAGGCCGAGAACCTTATTCCTTTTCTAAAAAAATAAAAGCTAGTGTAAAAAAAGCTGTAAAATTCATCTCTGATTTTGAAACGACAGCAACTGATTTGGCAATTGAAAAAAAATATGACTACGTTATCTGCGGGCATATTCATGAACCCAAAATAGCAACTATAGAAAACAAACACGGCTCTACTTTATACCTAAATTCAGGCGATTGGGTTGAAAATCTTACTGCTTTAGAATATCATAAAAAACGTTGGAAATTATACACTTACGAAAAAAACAATTTTATAGAAGAAGAAAATTTATTTGAAATGGAAGACAACCTAACTTCTCAGTTGCTGACTTCTATAATTGAAAAACAAGCCAGTAAGCTAAAAAAAGACAACATTTAATCCATTTTACAACTTATATTACAAAAGATAGTTTTCACGAAAATGTAAATTATATAACAATTTTCAAAAATTTTATACGTTCTCTACATAGTTGTAGTTATACATTTGAAAAAAAATTAATTGAATCATTTTTATGAAAAAAATCATTTTATCAGCCATTATGTTATTAGGCTTAGCATTTACGGCTCATTCACAAGACATTGCAAAAAACGCGCTAGGTTTGCGTTTGGGAGACAATAACGGTTTTGGAGGAGAAGTATCTTATCAAAGAGGATTAAATCAAAAAAACAGACTAGAATTTGATTTAGGATGGAGAAACAGCAGTGACGTTGATGCTATCAAAGGTGTAGCACTTTATCAATGGGTTTGGAATATAGACGGAGGCTTCAACTGGTACGCAGGTGTTGGTGGAGGACTTGCAGCTTGGGATCACGATTATTATAACGGAAACACAAAATATAATGACAGCGGAACGTATGTTTTTGCTGCAGGAGATATAGGAATTGAATATGGTTTTAAAGAAGTGCCAATTCTTTTATCATTAGACGCAAGACCAGAAATTGGTTCTGGATATTACGATGATGATAACTTTGGATTTGATGTTGGTTTAGGAATCAAATTCAAATTCTAAATAAAAATAAAAAATAATTGTAAAAGAAAACCTGCCGTTTTATTACGACAGGTTTTTTTTATGTTTAAATCGTCAATTGATTATCACTCTGAAAAAAGTCGAAGAGCAAGCGAAGTAATAGGGCTTCGACTACACTCAGCCCAACATCTGCCCCTAACTTTTCACTAATAACTAATTACTAATAACTAATTACTAATAACTAATAGCTAATTACTTAATAATAATCTCTTTTTTAGAATGAATTTTCACTACTGTATAAGGATATGAAACCACCTGCATTAACATTGCATCTGGTGCCGGATTATTTTCTTTAACCGTAATAATAATATTTTTATCCGTCTCCTCTACTTTTTCAACTCCAATAGAATAACCGCTGGTATTTTTTTCGCCCATATTCAAAATAACATAATTTGAATTGTTAATATCAGCCTGCTTCATCTTACCGGCCAAAAGCGGATCATTTTGAAGCATTTTAATTTCATTTGGCTCGGTCAAAATTTCAAAAAATTTGATGTTTCCTCCGCCATTCGATTGCTCGGTCAAAACTTCATACAAAGCCGTCGAACCCGAAGTTTTTTTTGCCCCACACGAAATCAAAACAAAAACTGCTAAAACTGAAATTACCTTTTTCATTCATTAAATTATTTAGATTGCTTTCTTACTCTTTATAATCATCAATTGCTTTTTGATACAATGCTTCGTATTTTGGAAGTATATTTTTGATGTCAAATTTCTTCGCAACTTCCAATGCATTCTTTTTAAACTCTTTCAAAGTTACGTCATCTTTTAAAATCTTAATTGCATTCTCAGCCATTTGTTCAACATCTCCAACATTGCTCAAATACCCCGAAACGCCATCAAAATTAACTTCAGGCAAACCTCCTGAATTACTAGAAATCACAGGAACACCTAGAGCCATAGCTTCTAAAGCTGCCAAACCAAAACTTTCAGTCTCTGAAGGAAGCAAAAACAAATCGGTCATACATAAAATCTTATCGATCTCGTTACTATTTCCAAAGAAAATTACTTTGTCGTAAATTCCTAATTCCATACATAAAACTTCCGCTTTTTCCTTTTCAGGACCATCACCCACCATCATCAATTTAGCAGGCATTTCTTTCTGAATATTATAGAAAATCTTAATGATATCTGGAATTCTTTTCACCTTTCTAAAGTTACTGATATGCGTCACAATACGCTCATTTTCCTTCGCCATTACATAACGATGGCAAGGCGCATCTGGATCTTTTACTACTTTGTCCAATTCAATGAAATTCGGAATCACCTTAATTTTATTCTTGATTTTGAACAATTTTAAAGTATCATCTTTCAAACTTTGCGAAACCGAAGTCACATAATCTGATTTATTGATACTGAAAGTCACCGCAGGCTTATAAAACGGATGATTTCCAACAAGCGTAATATCAGTTCCGTGAAGCGTTGTAATCATCGGAAGATTAATCCCTTCATTTTTCAGCATTTGCTTTGCCATATAACCCGCATAAGCATGTGGAATAGCATAATGTACGTGCAAAACTTCAATCTTGTATAATTTCACCATATCGACAAGTTTGCTCGATAAAGCTAATTCATAAGGCTGATAATGAAACAATGGATATTCCGGAACATTTACTTCATGATAATGAACATTCGGATTTAAAAGTGCCAATCGAACTGGCTGACTATATGTGATAAAATGTATTTCGTGTCCTCGTCTGGCTAATTCAAGACCTAACTCAGTGGCTACTACCCCACTACCGCCAAACGTCGGATAACAAACTATTGCTATTTTCATGTATTAGATTTAATTCTACGAAAATACTCAAAAATCACGTTTAATTGACCGTTTCATTTGTTAGATTTTTGTAAATCTTAGATTCATCAGAGTATTAGGCTATTAGAATTTACAACATAAAATATTCTAATTTTTATCAGGAGCAGAAAAATTTGTTTTCATAAGAAAGTCCGGTCCCGCTGTCCGCTATATTCCCGATTAACAAAAACTACGGCTGAAAAAGCCTTGTTTTTCTAAATCGGGAGATGCCACTTCCATCGGGGCTAGATTAGACGTTTTTGTTTTCATAAACTACATTTAAGCTTGTATTTCTTTAAAGATTAAATAATTCGATAACAAAACTCAATTTTAATAAGACACATGTCCTTATATGGTTCAAAAAATAAATATTACTTTTGACAATCCTATTTTTTGAAAACAACTCATCAGAAGATTAAAATATTTCCGTTTTAATCAAAACAACAACTATTATAATATACCATATATGAATGTTTTACTCATAGAAGATGATAAACGCATCAGCGAATTTATAGTAAAAGGTTTGGAGGAAAACAACTTTACTGTGCATCTTGCCGAAACCGGTGAGATTGCCAGAGATCTCATCCAACAGGATATTTGGGACATTATTTTAATGGATATTATGCTTCCAGGAATTGACGGCATACAGTTGGTGAAACTTATGCGTTTCAAAAAAAATCATACGCCCGTCTTAATGTTAAGCGCTTTGAGCGATACCGACGATAAAGTAATCGCTTTAGATTCTGGCGCCGATGATTATTTGGTAAAACCATTTCATTTTAAAGAATTAATTTCTAGAGTCAACGCGCTTACCCGCAGAACAAAATTTAATTATGACAAAGAAGAAACCTTATATACGCTGGGAAGTTTGACCATAAATCCAGCAGAACATAAGGTTGCAGAAAACAATAACCCTATCGATTTATCGCCAAGAGAATATAAACTGTTGTTATATTTATTAGAAAACAGAAACAAAGTAATTCCGAGAACGCAAATATTAAATGCTGTTTGGGGCATTAATTACGACAATAATACCAATGTTGTCGATGTTTATATTTCTTATTTACGAAACAAAATTGAGCAAAATCATAAATTCATCCACACCATAAAAGGAACGGGATATATGCTTAAAGAAGAATCATGAAAATACGCAATAGGTTTACCTTAATATCGTCTTTTACTTTTAGCGTTGTCTTTGTCATTGCTTCTGTTATTACGTATTATTCTTTCTACAGTTATTCAGAAAAGATTATTTATAACGAATTGCAAAAAACGTGTTTGCTTACCGGAATTTTCTATCTCGAAAAAGACGAACTTCCCAAAAATCAGCATTTGTTGATTGGACAGCAATTCAGGGAAAATTCACTTGAAATCATCACGCGTGTTTACAACAATAAAAATCAAATTGTTTACGGCGACAAAACAATTGATGCTAATATCAATGTCGAAAAACTGGATTACATAAGGAAAAACAGAAAGCTCAGTTTTAAATCCAAACATCATTTTTATTTTGGAAGTTACTATCACGACAATCAGGGAGATTTTGTGGTTTTCGTTAAAAAAAATGATGTCGAGTTTAAAACCATGACCAATCAATTGCAAATCATCATGATTATGGTTTTAATCATCGGATTGATTACGATTTATATTGTGAGCCGTGTTCTTTCTAACCTGGCTTACAGCCCTATAAGAAACATTATTGATCAGGTAAACGAAATTCAGGCTTCGTCGCTGGATCGACAGATTGTTTCTCCAAATACCAAAGATGATGTTCAGGAATTGGTCGAAACCTATAACAATTTGTTTAAACGTTTATCGGATACTTTTATCATTCAAAAAAACTTTATCAACTATGTTTCGCATGAATTTAAAACACCTTTAACTGCAATTTCTGGAAACTTAGAAGTATTTGCCCAAAAAGACAGATCCAGCTCCGAATACAAAGAAATGTCTGAGAAAGTATTAGAAAATGTCTATCAAATCGAAGACACCATGAATACTTTGATGATGCTTTCGGGCTTGCGAGATAATACAGAACTCAACGAAATATTTAGAGTTGATGAATTAGTTTGGGACATTAACGATCAGCTTCCCGCTATTTACGATCTAAAAAATGCTCCGATACAAATTGTTCTAGAAGTGACAAATGATAAACTGCTTTCAATAAGAGGAAACAGCAACGAAATTAAAATCGCTTTATACAATATTATAGAAAATGCCGTAAAATACTCGAACGGAAATCCGATAAAAATAAGTCTATTGGAACAAAACAATCAACTCAAAATTGTCATTGAAGACCGCGGAACTGGAATTAGCGAAGACGATTTAATCTTCATTAAACAAACCTTTTACAGAGGTAAAAATGTAAAAAACATAAAAGGAAGCGGTGTTGGACTTTCGTTGGCCAATATTATCTTCAAACAAAACAATATTGATTTTAGCATTGCATCTAAAAAAGATGAAGGAACAGCGGTAACACTACTTTTTCCAGTACTCTAATCGTTTTCTAATGTTGCTCTAACCGTCTTATAACACACATCAAATTAAGGACTAATATGTCGCCAATAACTTTGCGTCATCATTAAAACTACTTAATTTGAAACGTTTATTTTTAACCTTACTTGTTATTGTATCACACAAAGGTATGGCGCAGACTGCCACACTAAACGATACAATTATGCTGTCCAGACCACAGGCCGAGGCTTTGTTTTTGGAAAAAAACATTTCTCTTATTTCCGAAAAACTGAATATCGATATTGCCGATGCCCAGGTTATTCAGGCAAAATTATGGCCTAATCCAACTTTTACCGTAGGCGAAATCAATCTTTGGAACAACGCTACTGCACAACAATTACCTGCGCTGTGGGGAAATTTTGGAAGAACTTCGCAAGTCAATGCCGAACTGGAACAGTTGGTTCAGACCGCCGGAAAACGAAGAAAAATGATTGCTATGGAAAAAGTAGGTGTTGATATCGCCAAAGAATACTTCAAAACCTTTTTACGCAATTTAAAAATCGAATTCAGAGCTAATCTTACCGAACTGCAATACAATCAGGCGCAACAAGCAATTTATAAAAAACAGCTTTCGTCTATGCAGACTTTACTGAAAGCTTACGGAAATCAGGTAAAACAAGGCAATGTTGGCAAAGGCGAATACATCAGATTAAAAGCAACAGAACTTCAATTCTTAAAAGAAATAGCCGATTTGCAAAAGGACAACAATGCTTTACAGAAAGAGCTTAAAGTTTTAATGAATCTCCCGGCTACAAATTATATCAAACTTACCGATGATGGTTTTGTTCCCGATAATAAAAATATCGACAACATCAATTTAGGGAATCTATTGGCTTCAGCTGTAGAAAACCGTCCTGATATGAAAGTGCTTAAACTCGGAAATGATTATAACGACAACAAATACAAATACGAAAAAGCCATGCGAACGCCAGATGTTACACTTGGTGTAAGTTATGATCGTGGTGCAAGTTTAATGAATGATTTTGTGGGAGTTGGTTTCTCTCTCGATCTTCCGTTTTTTAATCGAAATCAGGGAAATATAAAAGCTGCAAAACTAGCCATTGATCAGGGAAAATTATTGGCCGAAGAAAAAACGATCAGCATACAATCGGAAGTTTTACAATCGTATGAAGATTTATTGGTTACCAAAAAATTGTACGATAGTGTCGAAGCCGATTATGAAGGAGATTTAGATAAACTTCTGGAAGCGTATCGCAAGAACTTTCTTCAAAAAAATACAAGCATGCTTGAATATCTTGATTTTGTTGATGCTTATTTAGACAACAAATCGATACTGCTGAATTCTAAAATGGACCTGAATAAAAATCTGGAAGAACTGCGCTATATCTCAGGTCAGGAAATCAACTAAATCTAATTTTCAAATACAACAAACAAATGAAGAAATATATTGTACTCCCAATTCTTGGGTTAATGCTCGTTTACGGATGTGGCAAAAAAGAAGAAATTAAAGAAACGAAAGAAGAAAAGTTTTGTATCGATAAAGCCCTAAAAGAAAAAATCACCATCGAACCCATACAAAAACGTTCTGTAAGCGAATCTATAAATCTTACAGGAAACATTACTTATAATGGCGATCATGTTGTTCAGTTTAACAGTCTTGTGGAAGGAATTATTACCAAAACTACTTTTTCATTGGGCGATTATGTTCGAAAAGGACAAGTTTTGGCAGAAATAAAAAGCACCGAATTAAACAGCATGCAATCTGAAAGCAAATCGCTTCAATCACAAATAAATGTGGCTCAACGCAATTTGCAAGCAGTGAAATCAATGTTTGAAGATGGAATTTCGTCTCAAAAAGATTTACTGCAAGCGCAAAGCGAACTCGATGTTTTAAAGTCTTCCCTTGAAAATGTAAGAGCCAATTTGGCAATGTTTAGCGCGAGCAACGAAAGATCTGTTTTTTTAATTAAAGCGCCGACTGAAGGTTATATCGTAGACAAAAACATAAGTCCGGGAATGCAGATTACAGACGGCAGTGAACCGCTTTTTACTATTTCTGACTTAAAAGAAATTTGGGTTTTGGTAAATGTGTATACCAGTAACTTAAAAAATGTATCCGAAAATATGCCTGTAGATGTAACAACTCCAGCCTATCCGGGAGAAGTTTTTAAAGGAAAAATAAAAATGATGGCCAAAGTTTTTGATGCCGATGAACATGTTTTGAAAGCCCGAATTGTAATGGAAAACAAAAACTTAAAACTAAAACCTGGAATGACCGCAGATATCACAATCGATAAAAGTCTGGGTGGCGAAATGCTGGAAGCTGTTCCTGCAAAAGCTGTGATTTTTGACAACAATCGCGATCATATTTTAATTTATAAAAACGATTGTACAATAGAAACAAGAGAAATTAATCCGGTTATTAAAAACAACAACTGGGTTTACTTTAAAGATGGAGTTAAAGAAGGCGAAATGGTGATTACCAAAAATCAGCTTTTAATTCACGAACGATTAAAAAACTAATTATCTGCCAAACAGATAAACACAATACAAGACATGAAAAAATTTGTACAAGGTTTAGTTGCTTTCTCGCTAAAAAACTCCCTTATTGTTTTTTTCCTGACCGCAATATTACTAGTCGCCGGTATAGTGAGCTATATTCACACACCAATTGAAGCTTTTCCCGACGTAACCAATACAAGGGCAAGAATTATTACACAATGGCCGGGAAGAAGTGCCGAAGAAGTTGAGAAATTTATCACGCTTCCTATTTCCAAACAAATGAACACGATTCCGAAAAAAGCCGAAGTACGTTCTATTTCGCTTTTCGGATTATCGGTTGTAACCGTATTATTTGATGATGGCGTAGAGGATTTTTATGCACAGCAATATGCCTCAAACCGTCTTAACGGACTGGATCTTCCAGAAGGAGCTGATGTAGAAATCGATCCGCCATCTGGAGCAACAGGAGAAATCTTTCGATATGTAATTAAAAGTGATCTTCCGATTAAAGAAATCAAAGCCATTCAAGATTGGGTTATTGAGAGAGAATTAATCGCCGTTCCCGGAGTTGCCGATGTGGTGAGTTTTGGTGGTGAAGAAAAAATGTTCGAAATCAAAATTAATCCAACACAGTTAGAAAATTACAACCTTTCGGCTTTAGACGTTTACGAAGCGGTTTCGAAAAGTAATATCAACGTAGGCGGAGATGTTATTCAGCGTGGCGATCAGGCTTACGTGGTTCGTGGTGTCGGTTTAATTAATAAAGTCGAAGATATTGGCAATATTTTAATTGAAACCAAAGGCGGAGCTCCCGTTTTAGTAAAACACGTAGCCGAAGTTTCGATTTCGGCAAAACCACGATTGGGACAAGTTGGTTTGGACGGAAATGATGACGTTGTAGAAGGAATTGTAGTCATGCTTCGCGGAGAAAATCCTGGTGAAGTAATCAAAAAACTTAAAGAACGTTTAGCGGAACTTAACGAAAGAGTTTTACCTGATAATGTAAAAATTGTTCCGTTTATCGATCGTACCGAATTGGTCAATACCACTGTAAAAACCGTTACCAAAAATCTTGTTGAAGGTATTTTACTGGTATCTTTAATTGTATTTATTTTCCTTTACAATTGGAGAACGTCTTTGATTGTGGCTTCTGTAATTCCGCTTTCTTTTTTGTTTGCCATTGTAATGTTGAGAATTCAGGGATTGCCAGCGAATTTAATTTCGATGGGAGCTTTAGATTTTGGATTACTGCTCGAAGGAACGCTCGTTATTGTTGAACAGGTCTTTGTTTCGCTCGAAAAGAAAGCGCATAAAGTGGGAATGGAACGCTTTAATAGCATGAGTAAAATGGGATTGATCAAGAAAAGTGTCGGCAGTGTAGCGACTTATATTTTCTTTGCCTTAATCATTTTGATTGTAGCCTTGATGCCTATTTTCTCATTCACGAAAGTAGAAGGAAAAATGTTCTCGCCTCTTGCCTTTACGCTAAGTTATGCACTTTTAGGATCGTTACTTTTGTCACTTACGTACGTGCCTGCGATGTGTAAAGTCATGTTGACCAAAAACATTGTCGAGAAAGAAAATATGATTTCTCGTTTTTTTAGAGAAAACCTTTTTAAACTGTTTCAATGGAGTACCAAACATCGTAAAGCTACTTTTTATGCGTTTTTAGCTTTATTAACGATTTGTTGTGCGAGGTTTGCTTTTTACGGATCAGAATTTATTCCGAAACTGAATGAAGGTGCAATTTATGTAAGAGCAACACTGCCAAATAGTATCAATCTTGACGAATCGGTTAGATTGACGAAGGAAATGAAAACCAAGATTAGAAAATTTGAAGAAGTAAAATTCGTGCTTTCTCAAACTGGAAGGCCGAACGACGGAACAGATCCAACGGGATTTTTCAATATCGAATTTCATATCGAATTAAAGCATAAAGACGAATGGAAACATGATATCAGCAAAGAAGAATTAATTGCCGAGATCAAAAAAGTGCTTGATGTATATCCCGGAATTGCCTTTGGTTTCAGTCAGCCCATTCAGGATAATGTGGAGGAGTACGTAGCCGGAGTAAAAAGTCCGCTGGCGATCAAGATTTTTGGAAGCGATCTTTTTCAATTAGAAGAAATGGCTGCAAAAGTCGCTAATTCCATCAAAGACGTAAAAGGAATTGAAGATATCAATGTCTATAAAAACATTGGATTGCCGAATTAAGAATTCAGCTTAATGACGAAAAAATGGCGCGTTATGCTGTTACTACTGCCGATGCACAAGCCGTAATCAGAATGACAATTGGCGGACAAGCAGCAACCAAATTTTATGATGATGAAAAAATATTTGATATCACGCTTCGTTTTGAAAAAGAATATCGTGATTCGAAAGAAAAAATTGAAGGTATTCTAATTCCAAACCTAAATGGCAAAAAAGTGCCGTTAAAAGAAATCGCAACGGTAGATTACAAAACAGGTCCAACCTTTATTTACCGTGAAGGAAACAGCCGTTATATTGCTGTAGGATTTAGTATTGAAGGACGAGATTTGGGAAGTACAATTGATGAAGCGCAGAAAAAAGTAGCTGCCGAAGTAAAACTTCCTAAAGAAAACGTGATGAAATGGGCGGGAGAATTTGAAAGTAAAGAAAGAGCAACAAAACAATTAGCGATGATTATTCCCGTGGTTTTGGTACTAATTTTATGTCTGTTGTATTTCAACTTTGGCAATTTCAAAGACACTTTGATTGCTGTAACTGCAATGCCTTATGCTTTTATCGGCGGATTCCTGTCGCTTTGGGTAACGGGAACTGTATTTGGAATTTCGGCGGGAATTGGGTTTATTATTCTCTTTGGAGTGAGCGCGATTGACAGTATTGTCCTCATTGGAATGATTCGAGAAAATATGCGTAACGGAATGCAATTAAAAGACGCTATTTCGCACGGAATTCATAGTAGAATTCGTCCTATTGTTATGATTGCCCTTATGGGATCTTTAGGATTGCTTCCTGCTGCTTTATCGACTGGAATGGGTTCTGAGGTGCAAAAACCATTAGCTATTATGATTGTGGGCGGTTTAATAACGTGTATGATTTTATCGCTTACCGTTCTACCACAAGTATTCTATTGGTTTTACCATAAAAAAGATCCAGACAACACAGAATCTTAATCTTAACTTTTATATAAATTAAAAAGCACCTTTAGACCTTTGGTTTAAAGGTGCTTTTATTGAAATATAACGAATCGCAAAAATACCGTATTATAATATAATTAAAACTTTTACGGGTAAAATATCTCGATAACATACTTTCAAAACACTAATTAAATGATCTAAAAACAATTGTATTCTTTTTTAAATTTTCTTTTTATGAAACAGAAAACTGAACATCAAAAAATTGACGAAATATCAGAAATAGAGTTACTGCATCATGTCAAACTTAGTATAAATCCTAAATTTCAGGATTGGGTTTTGTTTAAAAACGGAACGTACATTATTTTTGAACATGCAGATGAAATTTCCAATTTACAAAGCAAAGCCCTAAAACTGATAAAAGAATTTGGTCCCGTTTATACAGAACGATCCGAAGATTTTGATGTCACCGATTTAAAAAATACAGAAGGCTGGATTGTTTCTGGACATGGCTATGGAATATACACTTATGTAAGTTCTCAGGAAATGAAATCTAAAAAGCCAAATACCGCAACAATTGGTTTATTAGGTCGCGGAAAAAGAGATTTGGACGGCCGCAATCCAGTTATTGTTCATGTAAATAGAAAAACAAAAAAATCTCAATGAAGAAAAAGAAACTAAGGAAGATAATTTCATCAACGAGCAATTTTAAACAAAAAAAAAGCATAAAATTTAAATTTTATGCCTTTCAAATATTCTTATAAATTTCTCTTAGAAAAATCTGCTATGCCAGCTATCGGCAGCAGGAACTTCCCAAGATTCATTAAATTCTTCTATATTATTTACAAGATTATTAAACACAATCGTATTCTCAGAAACCGATTTATCTTTAACCATCTTTTTAAAATCAATTAGAGGTTTATGAGCGATATGTTCACCCAATTTAAAAGTAACATTCATTTTGTCAAGCAAATCAACGTCGTATTTTTTTTCTAAGCTTTGAATAAATTCAACTGAACTATCAATAGAACAGCCCGTTGCTGCCTGCACATCTTGATTCACCGCCAATATAATAAAACGGTTGTATTTCAGCAAAAACGAAGCCTCAAGACTTGTTCCGTGCGCCGCCCATTGCTCCACAAAAGCTTTTAAATCAGTTTCAATTTCAGAAAACTCTTCCTCAGAAAATTTTCTGTTCGATTGGTAAATCCAAACTCTAGATTCACCAGGTAAATTTTCAAAAGGTATATACATTTTAATTTTAGATTTTAGATTGTTGATTTTAGATTTCTTGATTTCTTTCAGATTAAAAAACTTAGCATCTTAGAATCTTAGCAACTCAGAATCTTTTATAAATCTTGTGCATTTGCAATTAACTCGGCAACGTCCATAACTTTTACCTCACCCTCTTTATGTGCATGTTTAATCCCATCTGTCAACATGGTATTACAGAAAGGACAACCTGCCGCAATAATATCTGGTTTAGTTTCTAGAGCATCTTCTGTACGTAAAACGTTCACTTCTTTATTTCCAGGTTCAGCATCTTTAAACATTTGTGCTCCTCCAGCTCCACAGCATAATCCATTCGCTTTAGAACGCTTCATTTCAACTAATTCAACATCTAATTTTTGAATTAAATCTCTTGGCGCTTCGTAAACTTTATTCGCTCTTCCTAAATAACAAGGATCGTGAAACGTGATTTTCTTTCCTTTAAACTGTCCGCCTTCAACAGTCAATCTTCCTTCATCAATTAATGACTTTAAAAATTCAGTATGATGAATAACTTCATAGTTTCCTCCTAATTCAGGATATTCATTTTTTAAAGTATTAAAACAATGCGGACAAGCCGTAACAATCTTTTTTGCTTCATAAGCATTTAAAACCTCGATATTCATCATGGCCTGCATTTGGAACAAAAATTCATTTCCGGCACGTTTCGCAGGATCTCCGGTACAACTCTCTTCAGTACCTAAAACTGCAAATGAAACATTCGTACGATTTAAAATACGCACAAATGCTTTAGTAATTTTTTTTGCTCTATCATCAAAACTTCCCGCGCAACCTACCCAAAATAAAACTTCTGGCTGTGTTCCTTGGGCTAGCATTTCAGCCATTGTTGGCACTACTAAACTTTCTGACATCTTCTTTTGTTGTTAAATCGGTTAATCGTTTATTTGGTTAATCGCTCTCTATCTTAACCTTACTAAAAACCTTAATATTTTTTATTTATAATCGATTAAACGGTTAAAACAATTAACCGTGTAAACAATAAATCTTAATTTTCGTTTTTCCAATTCAATCGGTCTTGCTGGCTGTACTGCCAAGGCGCACCGTTGTTTTCAATATTAGTCATCATTGCATTTAGCGACATTGGTGCCGCACTTTGTTCCATAACTAAATAACGACGCATATCCATAATGATAGAAAGCGGACTAATATTTACTGGACATTCCTCAACACAGGCATTACATGATGTACAAGCCCATAATTCTTCTGGAGTGATATAATCGTTTAAAAGTGATTTGTTGTCTGGAACAAAAACACCTTTATTGGCATCAATATTTTTCCCAACTTCTGTCAAACGATCTCTTGTATCCATCATAATTTTACGAGGAGACAATTTTTTTCCTGTTTGATTTGCTGGACAAGATGAAGTACATCTTCCACATTCGGTACACGTATATGCGTTCAAAAGTTGCACCCAATTTAAATCCTGAACATCGCTGGCTCCAAATTTAGCCGGAGCAGCATTTTCATCAACGGGAGCCGCCGCAAACGGATCAGCATTTGGATCCATCATCAACTTCACTTCTTTGGTAACCGATTCTAAATTATCAAACTGGCCTTCTGGTTTCAAGTTTGCAAAATACGTATTTGGGAAAGCTAAAAGAATATGCAAATGTTTTGAAAAGTATAGATAGTTCATAAAAACCAAAATACCTACAATGTGAAGCCACCAAAACACTTCGAACAACAATCCAACCAATTCGTTTGATGTACCATTAAAAATTGGTGCAATAAACTGACTGATAGGATAACTTCCTGCTTTATGAAAATGAGAATATCCGCCAGGAACATTCTGCAAATGCAAATCTGATGCATTCATCAATAAAAACAGAATCATTAAAACTGTTTCAAAGTACAAAATGTAATTCGCATCGCTCTTTGGAAAACCAGTTAGATCTTTGCTAACAAAACGTTTTAAACGAATCACATTTCTTCTGATCCAAAAAGTTACAACTGCAACAATAACAAGTATTGCCAAAATTTCAAATGAAGCAATCAAAACATCATAAACCACTCCTAAATAAGGAGCAAAAATTCTATGTGTTCCAAAAAGCCCGTCAATGATAATTTCAAGCAATTCGATATTAATAATTACGAAACCAACATATACAAAAATATGAAGTATTCCGGCAACAGGGCGTCTCACCATTTTTGATTGCCCAAGAGCAATCAGTGCCATGTTTTTCCAACGAGCTTTAGGATTATCTTTTCTATCTACGTCAACTCCTAAATTAATGTTTCGGATGATTTTTTTTACGCTCGCTGTAAAAAAACCAAAACCTACTACAAGAAGTATGGCGAATAAAATATTATCTAAATAACTCATTTATGATTATTTTTTAGTAGTTGAATTAGCGTCTTCAGTTGGTGCTACGTATGGTTTGTTTTTCTTTCCAAAAAGCGAAACATTCACGTAACGAGTTGGGTATAAACGAACATCTTGCAATAATAACTCAAGCTCTTTTGAAGTTTTCGCCAAATTATTATACAAAGCATCATCATTCAATATTTTTCCTGCAGTTCCTTTTCCAGAATTCAAATTCGCCATCAAGACATCAACTTTAGCCAAAGTCTGATTCAAATTGCGGACTGTTTTTCCTAAATCAGCTTTGTTTAAAGAATCTGAAATTTTGCTGAAATTACCTGACATTTTATTCAAGTTTGTCACAACTCCGTTAATTTGACCTTTATTAGTATCCAAAATAGAGTTAAGACTTCCACCGGCTTTATGAAACTGCTCCATTGTCTTACTTAATTCAGCAATAGTTTTCTTTAAATTTTCCTGTGTATTTTTATCTAAAGTATTGTTTAATCCAGTAACCAGATTATCAATATTCACAAGCATTTTATCTAATTTGGCTTGAATTGGCTCAAGTTTTCCTCCCAAAGACTCTGTTAGGCCAAGCTCGACAGTTCCGCTCAATGTTTGACCTTCTTCTGCTGGATCTTTATCTGCAAGATTTGGTACAATTTTAATTTGTTTTCCTCCAATTAAACTTGGAGAATACAAAGCAGCTGTACTTGTTTTTGAAATTGGAAAATCTGTTTTAAGTTGAAGTTCAACTAATAATTTTCCTGTTGTTTCATTGATTGTAATTTTATTTACTTTACCAATTGCAAGTCCGTTTATGGTAACTGGTGCTGACGGTGCCAAATCCTCAACATTATCATACTCAACAAATAATGTTTTATAATTGGTAAAAAGGTCTCTTCCTTTCAAAAAACTGTAGCCCCAAATAAATAATAAAATTGCCCCGATGACTAGAATAGCCGTTTTAATTTCTCTTGTTAGTTTCAAAATTCTAAGTGTTTGTACAAAATTAATATAAATATTCGAACTTGTGGCTATTATTTAGTAGCGTCTTGAATACTGATTTTTTCTCCATCTTTAGTTGCAGTCAAAAATGCTGCTCCATAACCTTTACTCTTAGCCTCTTGCAAATATTTCTTTGCAGCTTCGTAATCAGATGTTTCTTGATAGAAATATTTGTAAATATTATTTTCATAAAGCATCGTTACATTTTTCAAGCCTTTAAAATTCTTAGGCTCTAATGGGGTCTTTTTTATACTAGCAATAAGCTGTACTTTGTAAAAAGTTCCCTTAACTGCGCTTTTAGCTGCCGCTGAAGGCTCTGCTGGTTTAGTTTTTTTTGGCGTCGAAGTATCTTTTGCTGGCCTAACATCTGACATTTCAGGAACTCCTGAACCAAAATACTCGCTCTTATAACTTAAGATTGCTTCAGCAATTGCTTTTGCAATATCATTTTGTCCTTCCTCAGAATTCAAGATATTTCCTTCTGTAGGATTAGAAACAAAACCTGTTTCAACTAAAACTCTAGGCATATACGCTTTATGAAGTACCATAAATGGCGCTTGTTTTACACCACCTTGTCTTATTTTTTTTCCAAGTCGGTCAAAATTATCTTCAATTTTTGTTGCCAATGAAATGCTGTTATCCAAATATTCTTCCTGCATTAAAGTCATTCCGATCATAGATTCTGGTGAGTTTGGATCGTAACCTTCATATTTACGTTTATAATCTTTCTCTAATGTAATTACCGAGTTCTCTTTTTTCGCTGCTTCAAGGTTGGATGCCACTTTACTCAAACCCATTACATAAGTTTCTGTTCCGTCAGCTGCAGTATTTTTGTTTGCATTACAGTGAATTGAGACAAAAATATTCGAATTTGCTCTGTTTGCGATATTAGCTCTTTCAACCAAATCAATAAAAACGTCCGTTTTACGCGTATAAATCACATCAACATTTGGGCTTGCTTCTAAAATTTTCCCAACTTTAAGTACAATCGCCAAAGCAATATTTTTTTCAATTCGGCCACTGTAAACAGCTCCAAAATCATGATCACCGTGCCCGGCATCAAGTGTTACTTTAAAAACATTTGCCTGACTGTAAGCACAAAACGAAATTATAGTTAGAAAAAAACTAAATAATAGCCTAGTTTTGTTAAATATATTCATAAATCTAAAAGTTAATTTTAATAATATGCAACTGTTATAATTTTCGCAATTGATTATTTTTGCCAAAAAATTATATGTAGTTTTGACATGTCAAAAAACAAGCCATACTTTTACAAAAATAGCATTTAAACCTTTGCACACAAACTTATTTAATATCGTTTTATTATCATTTCTCCTAACTTTAGGATGTGGTAAAGTATATTCGCAAGATATAAAACCGAAAAAAAAGTCATTACCAACTGTAAAACAAACAGATAAAGCTTCAACTGCTAAAACTGATGCAACAAAACAAACCGATAAATCTACAGCTGTTAAAGTTGATACTGTAAAGATCGACAGCATAAAGCCTGCAAAGACTTTTCTTGATGGTAAAGTAAGATACAAGTCAAAGGATTATGCAACAATAGACAAAAAAAAGAAACAACTTACCTTATATAATGAAGCCGAACTATATTATAAAGATGTAGAATTAAAATCCGGAATCATTATTTTGGATTATGGCAAAGACGAAGTTTATGCTGGAAGAATAAAAGATTCTGCCGGCGTACTTGTTCAATATCCAAACTTCAAACAAGGATCAAACGAAGTACAGCCAGATTCTATCCGATTTAATTTTAAGACCAAAAAAGCCTTAATTTTTAATTCCAGAACAGAACAGGGTGAATTTAAGATCAAAGCCGCTGTTACCAAAAAAGAAAACGATTCGGTTTACTTTTTAAGAGGCGCACGTTTCACAACATCAACAGATGTTGATAATCCAGAGTACTATTTCCAAACTAATAAAGTAAAATTTGTTCCTGGGAAAAAGGTTGTTACGGGATTAACAAACATGGTTATTGCCGACGTTCCCACTCCGCTAGCGCTGCCGTTTGCTTATTTCCCAATGAGCCAAGAAAAAAGTGTTTCGGGTATTATCATACCAAGTTATAACGACTCTAACACGAGAGGATTTTCTTTGCAAAATATGGGATATTATTTTGCCTTGAGTGATAATTACGATTTAACCGCTTTAGCAGATTATTATACCAACGGAAGTTACGCCCTTCGTTTTGAATCGGCATATGCTGAAAGATACAAATACCGAGGCAACCTGAATGTACGTTTTGAAAATTTGATAAGCAGTGAAAGAGGTTATCCTGATTATTCAAAACAAAAAATTTACAACATTCAGTGGTCGCATTCTAAAGACTCGAAATCCAATCCAAACTCAACGTTTTCTGCTTCGGTGAACATGGGTAGTAGTAAATATTTTAAGCAATCCATTAACCAAGCGAATATTGGTTCAAACCTGAACAATACTTTAAGCTCATCTATATCATACAACAAAACTTTCAATATAATTCCTCAAGCCCGAATTGCGTTAACAGCGACACATTCGCAAAACACACAAACAGAGGTCATCAACATGACTCTACCATCGCTTCAAGCAAGTATTGATCGTATTTATCCTTTTGTTGGAAAAGATGGAGTTAAAAAAGGCTTTATAAAAAACATTAACCTGCAATACAACTTAAGCGGTAAAAACAGTTTTGTCACAACTGATTCATTGTTCTTTAAGCCACAAATGTTTAAAGATGCTCAAATTGGAATGCAACACACAATTCCATTAAGCACCAACTTTAAGTTATTCAAGTATTTCAGTGCTGGAATGGCGACCAATTACCAAGAAACTTGGGTAACTAAAACCATTCACAAAGATTACGATGATACACAAAGTAAAGTTGTCACTCAAACTGTAAACGGTTTTGACGCTTTTAGAACGTATAATTTCAGCTCTAATTTAGGAACTACAATTTACGGTACATTTAATTTTGGCTCAGATAAAAAAATTCAATCTATTCGCCACGTCATGCGTCCGTCGATTACGTACGCATACACGCCTAGTTTTGAAAAATACTACGACACCTACGCAGTTGATGCTTCTGGACGAATTACAACACAATACACGCGTTTTGAAGGCGGTGTTTATGGCGCGCCAGGAAAAGAGAATTCAAACATTGTAGGTTTTGCATTAAGCAATACTTTTGAAGCTAAAGTAAGAGATAAAGACAGCACAAAAACAGAACCTAAAAAAATCATGTTGTTGAACAACTTAAACTTCAGCACAAGCTATAATTTCAATGCAGACGGAAAACAAACTCTAGCATGGCAACCTGTACTAGTTTCTGGAGGAACACAATTTTTTGACAATAAAATGAATGTCAATTTTGGAGCTACATTAGATCCTTATGCAATCGACAATTCTGGAACAAGAATAGACAAATACAACATTGACAACGGAGGAAGCTTATTCAGGATGACTAGCGCCAATGTCACATTGAATTACTCGTTCTCCAACAAAGGAGGCGAAAAAGAAAAAACCAACTCCCAGAGCCAGCGAAATGGAGGTCGAAATGATGATTTATTCGGAACCAATACTGACTTGACCGACAGCCGAAACAGCCAATTTGCCAATGAAAAAGATGACGATAAGGATGTTATCACCGAGTTTTTTAATTCAAAAATTCCTTGGGACATGACAATGGCTTATTCGCTTACTTATTCAAACGTAAACCGCGAAAATAAAATCTCAGGAAATTCTATTATGATTTCTGCCAATATGGACATTACGCCAAAATGGAAAGGTGGAGTCTCTACAGGATATGATTTTGTTCAAAAAGGAATTACCTTTACCCAATTCCGTTTTGAAAGAGATTTATTGAGCTGGAGAATGGCATTCAACTGGCAACCACTTGGAACAAATTCTAACTGGAATTTCTTCATCGGAATTAAATCTGGTATGCTTAGCGACATCAAATGGAACAAACGAAGCGTTTCAAATCGATAAAAATTATTTAAGTCATAACGCTGAAAATCATAAAATCAAAAGTTTGTCTTTATGAGTATGTAAAAGTTTATGACTAATAGCTTATCGCAAAAAATCAAACTTATACTTTTAATAAAATATATTGATTATGAAAAAAATCATCTTTACCGAAAAAGCACCGGCTCCAATAGGGCCTTACAATCAAGCCGTTTTATCAGGAAACACACTTTATGCTTCTGGACAAATTGCGATCAATCCAGCTTCAGGAGAACTTGTAACTGACAATATCAACGACGAAACAAAGCAAGTGATGGAGAACATTGCAGCAATCTTAGAAGCTGCAGGTATGACATTTGAAAATGTTGTGAAATCAACTATCTTCATTATGGACATGAATAACTTTGGCGCAATAAACACAGTTTACGGATCTTATTTTAACGAAAAAACCGCTCCAGCACGTGAAACGGTTCAAGTGGCATGTTTGCCAAAAAATGTAAATGTTGAGATTTCTATAATTGCTGTGCAATAGCATCTAATAATAATTGTGCCGTTGCTTCGTTTGTTGCCAGCGGCACATTATGCACATCGCACACACGAATCAGCATATTGATATCAGCTTCATGCGGATGACTTGACAAAGGATCTTTGAAAAAGAAAACCATATTAGTTATCCCTTCCGCAACTCTTCCAGCAATTTGCGCATCACCACCAAGAGGCCCTGAAAGCATTCTCTGGGTTTTAAACCCTGCAGCTTCAGCTTTTCCCCCTGTAGTTCCAGTACCAATCAGCCTTATTTTTTCATTGTGCAAAACTGCTTCATTTTTAATTAAAAAATCAATCAAATCCGCTTTTTTGCCGTCGTGAGCAATAATTGCAATTTCCATAAATCCAGAACTATTGATTAGCGACATGATAAGCAATTAAACCATCGATTGGTCTTCTTAAAACATTTCCTAATTTAAGCTCATATTTATCGAAAGTCACTTGTAGCTCATCTTTTAAATAAAATGCAATAGAACCAACAAAATGTACAGGAACTTCTTTACAGTTGTCAAACTGTTTGATGTAGTTTTTAACGAAAGATTTCATCCCTTTGAAAATGATTTTTCTGCAGAATTCAGTGTCTTTATGCTTAATTAAAAACTTTGCATAAGTCGCTAAATACGCATTTGGATTTGGCTCTTTATATAATTTGTTTTTAATAAAATCAGGATCAACGTCGTACTCTTTTTCAAGTTCAACCGCCAATTCTTTAGGCATTTTATTGAAATAATATTTTCTGATCAATTCTTTTCCGAAAACATTTCCACTACAATCATCCATCACAATATATCCTAATGATTGTACTTTTTGATGCAATACTTTCCCATCGAAATAACTGCAGTTAGAACCCGTTCCTAGAATTGAAACAATTGCCTCTTCTCCTTTTGGAGTTGTTGCATAAACAGCTGCATAAGTATCTTCTTGAACGTCTACAATTGCATTAGAAAAATATTCTTGAAAGACTTGTTTCAAATATTCTTTCATTCGGTCTGTTCCGCATCCTGCTCCATAAAAAAACAAGTGCGAAGCATTCTTTTTGTTTTGTAAAATATCAAAACGGTCATTTAATCTTTCGATGATTTCAGGACCATCAAGAATTTCAGGATTCAACCCTAAAGTTTGTGTCGTGAATAATACTTTTCCATTATCATCTATCGCAATCCAGTCTGCTTTAGTAGATCCACTGTCAACTATTAATTTCATTTTATTTTTTTGTTTTTTGAGTTAGTTTTTCTTCATTTAAATAAAAAGTGTATTTTTTACATTAATTAAAGACGTAACAAAATAAGAAAATCCCGTTACTTTGAGATAACGGGATTTTGCAAAAATATATATTATTATTTTAAACCTGCAATATGTACAGACAAATCGATTAATTTGCTTGAGTATCCATACTCATTATCATACCAAGATACTAATTTGAAGAAAGTTGAATTTAAACCAATTCCTGCAGTAGCATCAACGATAGATGTTCTTTTATCAGAGATAAAATCTTGAGAAACAACAGCATCTTCAGTATATCCTAAGATACCTTTCAATTCGTTTTCAGAAGCTTTTTTCAAAACTGCCATAATTTCTTCATATGAAGTTTCTTTAGCAAGTTTTACAGTTAAATCTACTGTAGAAACGTCAGCAGTAGGAACACGGAAAGCCATACCAGTTAATTTTCCATTCAAAGATGGAATTACTTTTCCAACCGCTTTAGCAGCACCTGTTGAAGAAGGAATGATGTTGATTGCAGCAGCACGTCCACCTCTCCAGTCTTTTCTAGAAGGTCCGTCAGCAGTCATTTGAGTTGAAGTTGTTGCGTGAACAGTAGTCATTAAACCTTCAACGATTCCGAAATTATCATTGACAACTTTAGCTAAAGGAGCTAAACAGTTTGTAGTACAAGAAGCGTTAGAAACAACTAAATCAGAAGCTTTTGCAGTTTCGTGGTTTACTCCCATTACAAACATTGGAGCATCAGCAGAAGGAGCAGAAATGATTACTTTTTTAGCTCCACCTTTTAAGTGCTCGCTTGCAGTTTCAACAGTTGTGAAAATACCAGTACATTCAGCAACTACGTCAACATCAACTTCGTTCCATTTTAAGTCAGCTGGATTCCTCTCAGCAGTGATACGGATGTTTCTTCCGTTTACATATAATTTTCCTTCTTTAACTTCAACAGTTCCGTTGAAACGACCGTGAACTGAATCATATTTTAATAAGTAAGCTAAGTGATCTACATCTAATAAATCATTGATTGCTACAACCTCAACATTATCTCTATTGAAAGACTCTCTAAAAACGATTCTTCCGATACGTCCAAATCCGTTTATTCCTAATTTTACTTTTGACATTTTACTAAATTTTTTGCTTTTGTTTTTATTACACTAATTTAAAAGTCTAATTTCCTCACAATAAACTTTCTTTCCTTTTAAACTTTTATTTATTAGGTCGACATAATGTCAGACACTCTTAATAATTCTCTATCAATTTCTGATTTTCCTTTAATTGCTTGTTCAAGCGGCGTCAAAACTACTTTGTCCTCTTTAAGACCAACCATATAGTTTGATTTACCTTCTAATAAAGATTCTACAGCCTTTACACCTAAACGACTCGCCAAAACACGGTCAAAACAAGATGGAGAACCACCACGCTGCATGTGTCCTAAAACAGAAACTCTTACGTCATACTCAGGCAAATTAGCTTCAACGTAATCTTTTAATTCGAATACATTTTTACCAATTTTATCACCCTCAGCAATAACAACTATACTTGATGATTTTCCTGAAGCTTTACTTTTTTGAAGAGAGTCCAACAATCTGTCTAGACCTAAATCTTCTTCAGGAATAAGGATTTCTTCAGCACCTGCTCCAATACCAGCATTAAGAGCAATATGCCCAGCATCTCTACCCATAACCTCTACAAAAAACAGACGGTTGTGCGAGCTTGCTGTATCTCTGATTTTATCTATAGAATCTACAACTGTATTTAAAGCTGTATCATAGCCTAAAGTATGGCTAGTCCCATAAATATCATTATCAATTGTACCTGGAATTCCAATTACTGGAAAATCGTACTCTGAATTAAAAATCAAACCTCCAGTAAAACTTCCATCTCCACCGATAACCACTAGAGCATCAACTCCAGCTTTTACAAGGTTTTCGTGAGCTTTTTTTCTACCTTCCGGTGTTCTAAAGTCAACAGAACGAGCCGATTTCAAGATCGTTCCTCCTTTATTTACAATATTGTTTACGCTTCGAGGGCCCATTTCTTTAAAATCACCTTCGATCATTCCTTGATACCCTCTATAAATTCCTATGCATTCTATATTATGATAAGCGCATGTTCGAACAACTGATCGTATTGCAGCATTCATTCCTGGCGAGTCTCCTCCTGAGGTAAGAACACCAACTTTTTTTATTGTTTTTGGCATTATTTAAGTATTAAGTTGTAAAATTAGCAAACATTCGGCACTTTTCAGGCTATGTTTATCATAAATTAATAAAATATGTTAAATTCAAACGTTTTCGTTAATAAGTTTTTTGATACCAAAAAATTCATTTAAAATAATAAAAGGCACTTATTTTAATTAAATCCTTAAAATTAACAATACATTAATGAAGTGTTACAAAATTGCGAAAGTGCACTTTGTTCAAAAAAACATTTAAACCTCTAAATTTAAGCATAAAAAAAACCATTACGCGAATAATGGTTTATAATTTGATTTTATTTAACAATCTGTTAAAAATCGTCGTTATCAGGAATCAGACCTTGATTGTTATATACAGGTGGTGGTTTTTTCTCTTCTTCCTTTTTCTCAGGTTTCTTTTTATTTTTTTCAGCATCCTTTTTATTGGTAAAATTGATGTAATCCGGATTTAAATACGAATCTTGCACATCATCCGTTGATCCTTTTTTAATAGTACGCTCCAATTTATGGCTCTTAAACAATTTATTAACCAATTCGCTGAACGTATCAAAATCAACCTCATACGAAATACCAACACCTTGCGTATAACCAATTCCTTGTCCTATATAATTAATGTCGTTTTCTTTATTAAACAATCTGAGGTTCATTGAGCCATCTTCATTAACGCGATAAAGGATTTCAATATCTCCAACAATAGCCGATTCGTTCACTCCTCCTACCGGCACTCCGACTTTTCCATTGATAGATATCTTTTCGTTAATCTGCGATGAAATATTGGCTACAAACTGCCCATCAGCTTCTTGCCCGATTCGCTTGTCTGCAGAAATAAAATTCAGATCGATATTTACTTTATCATTATCTGATTTGATTATACCTCCTAACAAACTTGCCGCAGTCTCTGCAAATGTTCCCGACAAATCACTTTGATTAAATCCATCAGGACTCATGAACGAGCCTGTTGAAAGCAAATACAATGCTTGTGTTTGGCGAACATCTTTATCATCTAACTTATATTGTATCTCCGACTTTAAAACACTGCTCACAGACGGAAATTGAATATCAAAATTAGGATCTGGACTTGTCAAATCTCCTCTTAAGCCAATAACAACCTCTACAGGAACTTTTTTATTAAAAGAAGAATTCTCCAATAATACCGCAGGATTTGCCGATGTTCTATAAACAGCTTCCAGATTAAGTTGCGCTTTCATTGGGTTTCCTTCCCAAATAATAGAGCCACCTTTTTTAACCGCAAATTTTTTATCGATTAAACCTCCATATTTAAAATTATAAGTTCCTTCATATGCCTGGAAATCTCCCCACATATTAAACTTGCCAAGCGTATTGATTTTAAATAATAAAGATCCGTATCCTTTTCCTTTCATACCGTGACCCGAATTTCTGTCCAAGATTACTTCAACTTCGGCATCTGGCGTAATATCAAAATCAAACTCTAATTCAAGACCGTTGTAATTTCTTGTTTTTTCGACTATACCATTGGCCAAATTGTATTTTTCTTTTGGTGTAACAAAATGAATCCAGCTGCTTTCACCAACACTTTGTGCATTGCTTATCGGAATTTTAATTTCTGTTCCTTTTTCAGATTTTGCATCTACCTTAATAAATAATCCTTCTGTAGGACCTTTGATACTTGCTGTTCCGTTTATAAATGCAGTTCCAAAATATGCCGCATCTTCACTGTCCTTGGTATCAAGTGCCAATAATCGTTTTGAAGTCACTGTAAGATCCAATTTCCAGTTTCCAAAATTATGATGCTCAATCGTTCCATTCAGCAATCCTTTTGTTTTGTATTTGGTATCTGTTAATTGATTATTTCTAAACAAAAATTTCTCGTCTGTCAAATCAATTACGGTTCGATCACTTAGCTCATAATCTGTATTTAGGTACGGAATTGTCATTCCAGCTTTTTCAACATAAAGCCTTCCATTGATTTCTGGTTTTTTCAAATTCCCAACAACTGCAGCATTTCCAGAAACAGATCCGCGAACATTCGAAATTACTTCACCGCCAACTGGTCCTAAAGTAGCCAAATTAAATCCTTCCATTTTCAAATTCAGATCTAAAAATGTTTCTTTGTTTTCAATCGCAAAAGTTCCGCTCGCTTTAAATGATTCAGTAAAACCATTTTGAATCGATGAGTTTACCGTGAATTTCCTAAAACTCTCATCTCCCGAAATATCAAAATTCAATGTTCCCAACTCGGTTTTATTCATATTAAGATGATCGATCTTAATCGAAGCTGTAGGTTGGTAAACATTTTTATTCTGCTTGTAGTTTACCTTTCCGTTCAAATTTCCATTGAAAACAAACTTGGAATTATAAGGGGTAATCTTATTGATGTCAACATCTTCAAAATTGAGGACGAGATCTTTATAGTCTGTTCCTTTAATCACGCCATTTAAATCAATTTTCTGGCCTTCATGAGATAAAACAATATTATCAAAATTGAAGTTTTTAAAATGCTGATCAATAATGATCTGATTGTCTTTTTCTGATTTTTCGTTTAAATACCATATATAGTCTTTAAATTTCATTTCAGATTTCTTGATCCCGACAATGTTGTTTTTGTTTTTATCTATTGTATGAAACAAATCGAGATTGAAGTAATCTTCTCCCTTATCACCACCTTTAAATTCTGAACGTACATACAGCGTATCTTTTGCAGTAACATTAATTAAATTGAAGTCGCGTATTTTATAATATGGCGTTTTTATACTATCTAACTCAACATAAGCATTATAAAGCGCATTTTTATTATCAATATTGATTCGGATGTTGTCAAAAGTGTTTTTGTCCAGCTTGATCTTTTGCGATTTGAATCTGAATTTGAATTCTTGCAAATCGGCATCAATTTTACCACGCATAACCGTGGAAGAATCAATGTTAATTTCCGGATAAAGCATTTCCACAACTTTATCATATACATGAAAATTAAAACGCAAAAACTGTCCTTTTCCAACCTTATAAGGTTTATAATTGGTATACAAACTTCCTACTGAATTCATTACCAATTTATCCAATTGATCAAAGCGGAATTTCCCAACAATTTGCCCGTTTACAACATCTGTCGAATTTACCGCAATTGTTCTAAGTCTATCAGCATCAAAACTAGAATTGATAGTCAGATCATCAAAAGCATAGGTGTTTTTCGGGTTTTTATATACCGCATCTTTAATGAAAATATTTCCTTGAAGATTCTCAATAGAATTTCCAGAAACTTCAACAACGGCATCTCCCGTGAAAGTAGAAATAGAATCAGACACAAATTTCAATTTGCGCAAATCGGCATTTTCTACATTAATATGAAAATCATATTTGTTCTCACGTTTACTCAAATCCACCAAACCATCAAAAGTCAAACTTAAGTTAGGATCGTTCACAGAAACTTCTCCTTTATAATATGGAAGTTTGAAATTACCATTAACAGTTATATTATTATAGGTGTAATTATTGTAATCCAGTTTTGCAATATCACCTTTTATAATTGTATTCAAATATTTCTCGGTAAAACCAACTCCATCCACATCAACATTTAAAGTTGTTCTGCCAATATCTTTTCGATCCAGTAATGCTCCAACATTAAAATTATCCAAAATAATATTACCCGAATAAGATGCCTTATCAATAAAGTCCATATTATTCAAATGCAAATCGGCTTCTCCATTCCCTAAATCGGTTGCCATTTTAAATTTGGCTTCCAAATCAGTAGTTGAGACTTTTGTTTTACCCACGATATTAAACTTCCCGATTCTTTTAAGTTCTTTCGGAAGCCTTTTCCCAAGCACATTAGGCAGCAAAACCACAAGATTATCATAGCTCGAAGTCAATTTATCGAATTTTCCTTCCATAGAAAACTTCTGCATTTTATCTCCTAAAAGATTTTTAAAATTGATGTTTCCAACAATTCTAGAACCATTAGTATCACTCAATCTTAATTTATGCAGATTCAGATTATTAAGTGGCCCGTTTAATTTGGTTCGAATTCTAAAACGCTGATTTCTTCCTAATCCATCATAGAAATAACGAATATCATTTGAAGCAATCGAAGCAGAATCAATTGCAACATCAAACTTTACTTTATCTGTAAAATGAAGAAAATCTTCTACTTTATACCTTAAAATTGCCTGACCATAAAGCGTTGACCTTTTAGTTTTTATCGCAAGATTCTCAACTTTAATTTGTTTTTTGGTATAACTGAATTTCCCAGCGAAATTAGAAACATACAAGCCACGGTGATCTTGAAATGAAAACCTGTGGATATTGGTATTTACATCAGGTCCATACAATTTAAATTCGCTTATGTATGCATTTAGCTTTGTAAATTCAAGAAATTTTGGAGTCTTTTTATTTTCATCAACAACCGAGAAAAATCCTTTAGAAATGTATGCATTTTTAGCTGTAAGCAAAAAATGTTTTTTTGATTTTGAAGGTTTTCCTGTTTCAAACAGTTTGACAAACTTATTGATATTATTTTCGTCTTCGTTTTTATAGGTTTTCAAATTAAAAATCAAACCCGTCAATCGAAGATCGCCAAAAATCAAGTCACCATCCATCAATCTTTTAAAACTCAAAATATCAGTTGTAATAATATCAGAAGCGATCATTACTTTTTTATGATGATCTAAAATCAAAACATCTTTAAGCTTTACGCCTCCAAAAATATTTATCGCAACTCTCCCTACCGTAATATTAGCATTAAAATCTTCTCGCAAAGATTCTGTTGCATATCGGGCGATTTTTGTTTGTACGGCAGGCAAAGACAGTATGATAGCGAACGCTAACAAAAGTAAGATCAACCCAATTAGGGTTCTGGATACTATTTTCTTTACTTTTTTGATAGCTGCTTTAATTTTAGTTTTCTATTAATTTGTTTTGCACAGACAAAGTACGGCAGATTTTGATAAAAATTCTTTAATTTTGGCTTCTCCTTTACAATCAAAGAAATCAAAAATTTGATTTGTCAAATATAATTCAAAATTTGTGCCTTTATATGCAAAATTCAGAGGTTTTTATTCTTGCCATTGAAAGTTCCTGCGATGATACTGCGGCTGCAGTTCTACATAACGACAAAGTACTTTCAAATGTTGTGGCCAATCAGTTAATTCACAATCAATATGGCGGTGTCGTTCCAGAATTGGCTTCAAGAGCGCATCAACAGAACATTGTTCCAGTAATTGATGCTGCACTTCGCAAAGCAAATATACAAAAAGAACAGCTAAGTGCCATTGCTTTTACACAGGGTCCTGGCTTGATGGGGTCATTGCTCGTGGGTGGTTCATTCAGTAAATCATTGTCATTAGCTTTAAATATTCCGCTTATAGCAGTCAATCATATGCATGCTCATATTTTGGCGCATTTTATTGATGAAGAAGGCTTCGACAAACCTGAATTTCCATTCTTAGCTTTGACAATCAGCGGAGGACATACTCAAATTGTAAAAGTAAACAGCTTTTTTAACATGGAAATCATCGGCGAAACCACTGATGACGCCGTTGGAGAAGCTTTTGACAAAAGCGCCAAAATTCTTGGACTTCCTTATCCTGGCGGACCTTTGATCGACAAATATGCAAAAGAAGGAAATCCGAAAGCTTTTCAATTCACAAAACCAAAAGTTCCTGGATTAGACTTTAGTTTTTCTGGATTAAAAACAGCAGTTTTATATTTCATTCAGAAAAACAAACAAGAAAATCCAAATTTCATCGAAGAAAACCTAAATGATATTTGTGCATCTATTCAACATACCATCATTGAAATTTTGATGGATAAACTAAAATTAGCTGTAAAAGAAACCGGAATTACGCAGATTGCAATTGGCGGAGGAGTTTCGGCGAATTCAGGAATCAGAACTACGCTGAAAGAAGCAGAAGGCAAATATGGTTGGAAAACTTTTATTCCGAAATTCGAATACACTACAGACAACGCTGCAATGATTGGAATTGTAGGTTATCAAAAATATTTATCAAATCGTTTTGAAGACGCTTCTGTTGTTTCAAAAGCGCGAATTCAATTTTAATTATGCAGTTATTTTTCAATCCCGATATCGACGAAACAACCGAAAGTTTTTCTTTTGACAAAGAAGAAAGCCGTCATATCATAAAGGTTTTACGCAAAAAAGATTCAGATATTCTGCATGTTACAAATGGAAATGGATTATTATTTGAAACCGAAATTACTTTGGCATCAGACAATAAATGTATCGTGGATGTACTTTCGATTCAAAAATCTCCTGAACCAAAATTCCGATTGCACCTTGCTGTTGCGCCAACTAAAATGAACGATCGTTTTGAATGGTTTTTAGAAAAAGCAACCGAAATTGGCATTCAAGAAATTACGCCTATTTTTTGTGATCGATCTGAAAGAAAAGCAATAAATCCGGAGCGTTTTGAAAAAATCATTCTTTCGGCAATGAAACAATCAAACGAAACGTTTTTGCCAAAATTAAATCCGGCAATTTCGTTTAAAGAATTTATCAAACAAAAAAATACAGGTTTGCAATTCATTGCGCATTGCGAAGAAACAGATAAAAAATCATTGAAAGAAAGCTTGAAACCAAATGAGAATGTAACATTATTAATTGGTCCAGAAGGTGATTTTTCTGAAAAAGAAATTGCATTGGCAATCGAAAACAATTTCAAACCCGTTACATTAGGAAATACTCGTTTAAGAACAGAAACTGCAGCGGTTGTGGCTTGCCATAGTGTAGTATTCTTTAATGAAAGTTCAAATTAAAAATCACTGTTCGATTAATTAACGCTACGTTTGTAATCTCGACGAAGGAGAGATCGCAAACGTAGCGCTACAAAGATTGGCGATATAGCTTGAGGAATTTCTAGTGCGATTTCTCCTTCGTCGAAATGACAAAACATATAATTATGAAAAAAATATTCTTGTTGTTTTTATTGATTTCAATCTCTTCTTTTTCACAAGAAATTGCTTTGTTGAAATACAGCGGTGGTGGCGACTGGTATGCCAATCCAACTTCATTGCCAAACTTGATTCGTTTTTGTAATTCTAACATCAATACGCGCATCAAAGCAAAACCCTCAACGGTCGAACCTAGCAATCCTGATCTTCTTTCCTATCCTTTTGTCCATATGACGGGACACGGAAATGTAGTTTTCAGCGATTCAGATATCACTAATTTGAGAAATTATTTGACCTCTGGTGGTTTTCTTCATATTGATGACAACTATGGAATGGATCAATATATCCGAAAAGAAATCAAGAAAATATTTCCAAATAATGATTTGATCGAAATTCCTGCAAATCATCCTATTTTTCAAAAACCTTTCCCTTTCCCAAATGGATTGCCAAAAATCCACGAACATGATGGTACGCGCGCGCAAGCCTTTGGAATTTTTGTCGAAAACAAATTAGTGCTTTTATATACTTACGAATGTGATTTAGGCGATGGATGGGAAGATGCCGAAGTTCATAATGATCCTGCAAATGTTCGCGACAAAGCTTTAAAAATGGGCGCCAATATTATCAATTATATTTTTACCAATTAATATTTAACCAAAGTGCAGCTCACTCATTACGACAATCAATTTGAAAGAAAGACGTTTCCAATAACTTTAGTCTGTGATCATATTTATTTCCAGCAAAATATTGGTTCACTTTTTAGAATTAGTGAAGCTTTTGGAGTCGAAAACATCATTTTTTCAGGAAAAGATATTCCGCTTACACCTCGCAAAATCAACAAAACTTCACGAAGCACACATTTGCATGTATCGCATCAAGTAATTGAAGAAACTTCAAATTTAATTACTTATCTAACTGAAAACAATTTTGAAATTATTGCGCTGGAAATCGCCAGCAACAGTAAACCGCTTAAAGAAGTTGTTATCCCTGAAAATCAAAAAATTGCACTTTTAATTGGAAGCGAAATAAATGGTATTTCAGACGAGCTTTTAAAAATTTCGCATCAAATAGTACATATAAATATGTTTGGAAAAAACTCCAGCATGAATGTTGTGCAAGCGGCAAGTATTGCACTTTACGAGATTACTTCTTCATAAAATTCTTTTTAAGTATCCTATCGTTTTTTTCTTCCGATTTGATTTGTTTAATTTCTTCGATAAACAACAGATAATCACGATGAAATGCACTTTAAAATACAAAAGAAAGAAAAAACTTATTAATATTTTTTGTTAATTTTTTGTAGGAATCAGTATTTGTAAGGGATTGTAAAATTTCTCACAAAATAATCTTTGTAATATTTTTCCACAATATTTTTTTGTTATAAAATTGCGTTATAATTAACCAAAGTAATTTTTTTATAACAAAAACCCAAACTATTATGAAAAAAATTTTTATTACCGCAGTTGCAGCGTTAATGCTGTTTTCTTGTCAAAATGACCAAACTGAAGGAACTGGAGCAGAAGCAAAAGTTGCTACACTTCGTTCTTGTGCTTCACAAGACGTATTAGAAGCGCAATTAAAAGCTGATCCAATGCAGGCCATCAGAATGAATCAAATTGAAGCTTTTACAAACGAGCAATTGCTTAAAGGATTTTCTGGTCGTTTAGTAAATGGCAAAATCGAAATTCCGGTTGTTGTGAACGTTTTATACAAAACAACTGCACAAAACATTTCGGATGCACAAATCCAAACTCAAATTGATGTTTTAAACAAAGATTTCAATGCTCTAAATTCAGATTACAATAGCGTTCCAGCTTTATTTGCAGGAGTTAAAGCTAACATCGGAATTACATTTGTATTGGATCAAGTAATCCGAAAATCAACTACTAAAACATCTTGGGGAACCAATGACGCTATGAAAAAAACAGCTCAAGGCGGTATTGCACCAACATCTCCTACTACAAAACTTAACTTATGGTCTTGCGCTATTGGTGGCGGAATTCTAGGTTATGCGCAATTCCCTGGCGGTTCATCTGCAACAGATGGAGTTGTAATTGATTCTCGTTATTTTGGTTTGTCTGGTGCTGCAAATGCTCCATTCAACTTAGGAAGAACAGCAACTCACGAAGTTGGACACTGGATGAATTTACGTCACATTTGGGGAGATGCAACTTGCGGAAGCGATTTGGTATCTGATACTCCAACACACAATACTGCAAATTATGGTGTACCAGCATATCCACACTATAGCACTTGTTCTGGAACTCCAGTTGAAATGACTATGAACTACATGGATTATGTTGACGACAACGCAATGTATATGTTCTCTACAGGTCAAAAAAGCAGAATGTTAGCTATTTTTGCTTCTGGAGGACCAAGAGCTGCTTTTGCACAATAAATCCAAATAAAATGCACAATGAAAGCGAGATATTTACGTCTCGCTTTTTTTATGCTTGTTAAATTTTTCAAAGCTTTTTCCTATATTTATGGTCTAAAACTTAACTATGATCACTTCAAAAATCATTTCTAACGGAATTCTAAGAGCCTTGGCAACCATACTGGCAGTTGCTGCAGTTTTATACTTTTTATATGAAATACAGACAGTGATCGTTTACCTCTGTATTTCGCTAATTCTATGTTTGATCGCAAATCCTTTAGTGCAATTTTTAAGAAGCAAATTGAAATTCAGCAATTCTTTGGCAGCGACCACAACAATTATTCTTTTTATATTATTAATGGTTGGCTTCATTCTTTTATTTGTGCCGTTGATTATTTCCCAAGCCAATAATTTATCCTTATTAGATACAAATCATTTGCAGGCACAATTCATAGATACAGAAAAAAGTTTAGAAAACTACTTCAATATCGAACATGTTGATTTGAATAAAATGCTGAGTGATTCAAAAATAACATCGGCTTTGGATTTTAATTATTTCACAAGCTTTATAAATTCCATTATGAGTTTTATGGCCGATATGGGAATGGGATTAGTTTCTGTTTTTTTTATTACTTTTTTCTTCATCAAAGATCAGGAAGCTTTTAAAATTCAAGCCCGAAAAATTCTTCCTGACACAAACGAAGACAAAATCTTAAACTCAATTACAAAAATAAACCATTTGCTGACGCGCTATTTTATTGGGTTGCTTTTGCAATTAACCGTTGTCTTTTTTCTATACCTTATTGTATTGATTATCTTCGGAAATAAAAATGCTTTTGTAATTGCTTTTTTGTGCGCCATCTTAAATGTAATTCCATACATCGGACCAATTATCGGAACTATATTAGCTGCCATTTTAACGATGATCAGTTTGATTGGAAATGATTTTCAATCTGAAATTTTGCCAACAACGATTTACGTCGTAATCGGTTTCTTGTTGGTTCAGGCCATTGATAATAACATCAGCCAACCTATAATTTCGTCAAAAAGTGTAAATTCGCATCCTCTGGAAATATTCCTGATTACTTTAATCAGCGGTATTACTTTTGGAATTGTCGGAATGATCATCGCAATTCCAGTCTATACGATGCTGAAAGTGATTTTAAAAGAGTTTTTTCCAGACAATAAAATCGTCTCCGTATTAACTGAAAGAATTTAGCTTTGAACACAATTATTTTGCACCAAAACATTCAAGATTTTATATCCAAAAATGTTGGTGCTCCGATTTCAAAACTGGCACTTCAAAAGAATCCTTTTCCTGAAGTGGACTGGATTTTGATTTTAAATCAAATCGAAGCCAAAACAAAAGCTAAAGATAAACTCCCAACTTGGTTTAAGACCGAAAATATTATTTATCCGAGTAAAGTTTCGGTTGAACAGACTTCTTCCGAAAAAACAGCAGCTTACAAAGCTTCTTTAATTTCGGGAAAAACCTTAATTGATCTTACTGGAGGCTTTGGCGTTGATGATTTTTATTTCTCACAAAAGTTTAAATCTGTAACTCATTGTGAAATTAATCCAGATTTATCAGAAATTGTAAACCATAATTTACAACAATTAGGCATAAAAAATTGTTTTTGCTACGCAGATGATTCAGCCAATATTTTAAAAGAGTCAGAAATAAAATGGGATTGGATTTATATTGATCCTTCCCGAAGAAATGATGCAAAAGGAAAGGTTTTCATGTTGAAAGATTGTTTGCCGAACGTTCCTGAATCTTTGGATTTTTACTTCGAAAAAAGCGATTCTATTTTAATAAAAACCGCTCCCCTTTTAGACATTTCTGCGGGTTTATCTGAATTGAAATTTGTAAAAAACATTCACATCATTGCACTTGAAAATGAAGTGAAAGAATTGCTTTTCGAAATTCACAATAATTATTTGGGAGAGATTACGATTAAAACCGCCAATATCATAAAAGAAAAAACAGAAGCTTTTGAATTTGTTTTAGGCAATGAAACCGAATTTCCCTCTTATGAATTGCCTCAAAAATATTTATACGAACCGAATTCGGCTATAATGAAATCTGGTGGATTTGATGAAGTGAGTACTTTTTTCAAAATTAACAAACTTCACAAACACTCTCATTTATATACTTCAGAAGATTTAATTGATTTTCCAGGCAGAACTTTTAAGATAGAAAAAGTGATTCCGTACAGCAAAAATGAGATGAAAACGGAGCTTGCAAATCAGCAGGCCAATATAACAACACGCAATTTTCCTGATACTGTAGAAAACATCCGAAAAAAATGGAAAATAAAAAATGGAGGCAATTTGTATTGTTTTTTTACAACTGATGTAAAAGATAACAAAATAGTTTTAATTTGCACCAAAATAATCTAAACAATGAAACAACTAATTACACTAACCCTTTTTTTATTAACCTTTACTGCATTTGCACAAAAACCATGTGAATATAGCGCCAATGTAACTGACTCGCTAGGCACTTATAAAGTAACAAACGAATATCTTATCAGTGAAAAAAACTTTGGAGGAAACTCTAGTTATGTTTTCTTCTCTTTGGCACAAACCGATGGACTTCCAACACTTAATTTGCAGCTTATCCAAAAAAGCAAAGATTTTATAAAAGCAAACTGCTTTGACAAAAACTCACGCGTATTTTTACAACTACAAAACGGAAAAGTAGTAACTTTAATGCACATCGATCAAGAAAACTGCGGAACGCTTATTCGCGAAGGCGGATTTGACAATCGAGTAAACACGGGCATTTTTATGTTTGTAAAAGACAATTACGAAGAGCTTAAAAAATCGCCAGTGACGATGATGCGAATCAAATATTTGACTGATACCGAAGATTACATTGTAAAAAGCGAAATAACATCTGAAATGAATAAAAAGGTTTACAACCCTGACACTTATTTCATTCAGAACATTCGATGCGTTGAATAATTATTCGCATTTCCAGTTTTGATCAGATACTTTATCATTCAAACCTGCTTTTAGATTATAATGCCACCATTCTGAATCAAATGAATTAAAACCGTTTTTGATCATTATTTTTTTCAAAAACTTTCTATTCGATTTCACTTCTTTTGAAAGTGCTGTATAATTATGACTGGCTTCGATCCCAAAAAAATCAAAGGGAGTTCCCATATCAACTTCTTTACCATTGGCATCAACTATTGAAATATCAACGGCTCCTCCTCTATTGTGGATGGAGCCTTTTTTTGGATCGGCCACATACTTCGGGTTAGAAACAATTGTCCACATTCTTTTTTGAATTGACAAAGGCCTGTAACAATCATAAAGTTTGATTTTGAAACCTTTCTTTTTAAAATCATTATTTGCAGCAATTAGCGCTTTGACCGTTTTCATTCTCAAAACACATTCCGCACAATCATAAACTTTTGCTTTCAAAAAATTATCTTCTGTGGCATATTTCATGTCGTAAACAAAATCCTTGCTGAAATCTTTCAAATTAACAAAAGAAGTATCAGGAATTTCTTGTTTTACAGGGCCTTCGTACGCTTCGTTTTGGGCATTTGAAGAAATATTCCAAAAAAGAAAAACAGCAAAAAACAAGAATTTTACAAATTGCGACATAATGGTTGAGATTTAAAAAAATGAAATTAAACAATATTTCAAATCTTTCAAATCAGAAATCAATTTCTTTTTAAATAAAAAATGATGTTTTTTCATTAAATTAGCTAAACAAGACTTTACAAATCAATTAGTTAATTCAAAAAGATATACTATGAACAAAGGAAAGAAGCATTTTTTTATAGTTGCATTGAGTTGTTTTGCAATTGTATCCTGTAAAAAAGAACATATAAAAAGTGTCCCAACGACTGATTCCACTTCTATAAGAACCGAAGCCTTAAAAACAGATAGCACCGTTTTAAATCCAACAGATTCGCTGTATACTTTGGTAGATAAAAGCGTAATCGGAACGCAATTTTTAACTAAAAGCGCACTTGCTCCAAGATTAAAAACTTTGCTGGGAGCAGATTATGATGAAATGGTGAAAAATTGGAATACAGAAACTCCTTTTGAAAAACAAGAAAACATAGTACATGCTTGGGGCTGCAAACAGCATGACTGCAACACGTATTCTTATGATCTTTTTATTGACGTAAAAAACAATAAGATCAATGTTTACAAATTTGCAAAATCGAAAATGACGATTTTTAAAGAAGATAATTTTGAAATTGAAATCAAAGATGCTTTTTTAAAGGACTTAAATACGAAAAAGAGTAATGCTGAAATTAAATAGAGTTTTCAGTCGCAGTCACGGCCCACAGTGCTCACTGCATCTGAAAATTGAGACTGCGACTGAAGACTGCTACTAAATTTCTCCTGTCAATAGAATGTTTTCTTGAATACCTTTATCTTTCAACATTCTAAAATGAGAGCGTATCGCATGATAAAATGGATATGAAGTGTATGGCAAATCATATTCTTTTGCATAACGCATTATAATGGGTGTAATATAAGGATAATATGTATGTCCTACACCAGGAAACAAGTGATGTGCGACATGATGTGTAAAGCCTCCGTATAAGAAGTTTGCTAATTTGCTGTTTGTACTGAAATCTTTGGTCACAATCATTTGATGCATTGCCCATGTTGCAGAAAGATTTCCATCTTCATCCGTTTGTGGAAAATGAGCATCTTCATCGACATGTGTAGATACAAGAGCAACCACTCCTAAGGCGCTTCCGCATAAATGCATGGCCAACCAACCGTATAAAACCATATACCAAGGCTGTTGCAAAAGAAGCATCGGAATAAAAAGCATGTAAATCAAATTGATGATTTTGGCAGCAAATAATCTATAGATTTCGCGTGTTGGGATTTTTTCAACGACTTTTTTCACATAATTATTTTTTGTTCCAAAAAAATCTTTAAAATCACGAATATACATCCAATTCAGACTATAAAGAGGGTAAATAAACCACATATAAATATGCTGGTATTTGTGATAATTAAACAGCGGACTGTTTGGAAAAATCCTGATGATATCGCTTTGCTTGATATCGACATCCCAATCTGGGACATTTGGATACGCATGATGAAGATTAATGTGACGACGCGTCCAAAGCCAATGATTGCTTCCAAAAAGCTCCAAAACATACATAAAATACTCATTGTATTTTTGCTTCTTAAAAAGTGCTCCGTGAGCAGCATCATGAAATGCATTTATAAAAAGTACGATCATGGTAAAACCGCACAAGATATAAAATAGGAATAACAACGGAGTACTGTTTCCGAACAGCAAAATACAGGCATAAAATAAAAAAAAGAGAAATACAAGTCCGAGGGACTTGATAATGTTTAGCATATACAATGATGAATTTTGCAAAACAGTTTCGTTCACTTCAGTACGTAACTTTTTAAAAAAATCATCATTGCCCGCTTTAACGTAAACTGGGCGTTTTAATTTTTCCATAGAATTAAATTTTGCTGAAATTGTCATACCAAATTTAATAAAAAAAAGTTAAAAGACATTAAAACAAACCTTTACAATTCAAAAAAAGTAAGAAAAATCAATTCCTCAAAAAAGTATACTAAAAGTCCGATTTATTCGCAAAAAGCACAACAAAAACACATCATTTTTTTGTTCCATACATTTAAAACATCAGCAGAAATAAGCTAAAACTCAATGTTCTTTAATTTTTTATACGATTTTAAAAAGCGTTTCAAATTTTCAGTTTTTCGTATTTTGCTTAAAAGTTATTTGAAAACCAATTCCATTTTGCTAAAAAATTCAACCATGCTAAAACTAAAATGCGCTTTGCTAGTTTTGTTTCTTTCATTTTCAGCGTACAGCAAAACTATCATTCATGTAAATCAAGTTGGCTTTGATCCAAAAAGTCCAAAAATTGCTATTATCGAATACTATAACAACCTTTTGAAAACCACTTTTGATGTTATAGATACCGAATCTGGAAAAACAGTTTTTACTTCTAACATTGGAAAAGCGGAAAGTGTTGACGACTGGAAACTCGGTAAATTTTATTATAAAGCCGATTTTTCATCTTTTCAAAAACCAGGAAATTATAAAATTTCTTTCAAAATTGCTGATCAAATCTACACTTCAGCTCGCTTTTCAATTGAAGAAAATATATTAGCGAAGAAAACGATTTCTGCGATTGTACATTATTACAATAAGCAAAGAGCCAACACACCCGAAGAACTCGAAGCAGACAAAAACATGCTGTTGTTTGGAAGTATAAAAAAAGTAGATGTTCACGGCGGATGGTGTGATGCATCGGGAGACGTAAGCAAATATTTTTCGCATTTGGCCTACGCCAATTTTGTATCGCCACAACAAACACCATTGGTAACTTGGTCGCTTATTAATACTTCTGAAAGCATTCCGAAAAAACTAGAACAATGGAAAATAAAAGATTCACTGGATAACGAAGCCATTTGGGGAGCCGATTACATGATGCGCTGCCTTTCTGATGAAGATTATTTTTATATGATTGTTTTCAGTTATTTTGATAAAAATCCTTCGGCTCGCAGAATCGTTGGATTAAAAGCAAATAGTGTAACCACAGATGAATATCAGTCGGCTTTTCGTGAAGGCGCAGGTATGGCAATTGCTTCACTGGCGAGAATTTCGCAATGGAAGAAAAATGGAGATTTTACTTCACAGCAATATTTAGACGGTGCAAAAAGAGCCTACAAACATCTTTTATCAAACAACACAAAATATGATGATGACGGAAAAGAAAACATCATAGATGATTATTGCGCTTTGATGGCAGCCACCGAATTATGGATTGCTACAAATGAAAATTTCTATCGAGATGAAGCCAGAAAATGGGCCCACAATCTTGAAAACCGAATGACAGATAAAGGCTGGTTTAGAAGCAATGACGGAAATCGTCCTTTTTGGCATGCCGCCGATGCTGGCTTGCCTATTGTGGCTTTGACTCGATATCTGAAAAAAGAAAATGACAAAAAGAAAAGAAACATAGTTACGCCTGTGATCAAAAAAGCATTGGATTATAATTTATCCGTTACAAACAATACTAGCAATCCTTTTGGTTATGCAAGGCAAAGTTTTTTATTTAACGGACAAGTAAAAGACGGATTTTTTATTCCGCATGAAAACGAAACTGGCTGGTGGTGGCAAGGCGAAAACGCGCGTTTAGCTTCGCTTGCAACCGCCGCAATTGAAGGAGCAAAGGCTACATCTCTTCAAAAAAATGACAATACAAAAAAATCACTTGATATTTTCGCTTCACAGCAATTATCTTGGATTTTGGGATGCAATCCATATTCTGTTTGCTTTTTGTATCAATTTGGAGAAACAAATGTTCCGTACATGCATTCTAATTATGGCCACGGATCTGAAAAAGGCGGTATTTCGAATGGAATTACAGGAAAAGAAGGCAATCCCGACGGATCAGGAATTGAGTTTAATATGGATGTAGACGGAAATGACGAGTGGCGTTGGACAGAACAATGGATTCCGCATTCAGCATGGTTTTTACAAGCTATAACGGCTATGGTTGAAAATTAAAAATCAGCAAATCATAACATCAAGATTAAATGAAAAATTCAATTCTAATTGTCACTTTATTACTGACAACCTTGTTCTTTCAGACAAATTGTAGTGCTCAAAAATCAAAAAAGACAAGATTCAAGGCTCTAGTTTTATATGAAAATGGCGGACATCATTTGGCTTTTACTAAAGCAGCAAAACCTTGGCTGAACAAACTAGCAATTGACAGCAGTTTTACAATTGATTATATTGAAAACACAAAAACGATAAGTGAGAAACTTTTAAAACAATATCAAGTCTTTATACAGCTTGATTATCCGCCTTACACTTGGAGCGAAGAATCGATGCAAGCGTTTCAGAAATACATGAATAATGGGAAAGGTGGCTGGGTTGGCTTGCATCATGCAACTTTGCTTGGCGAATTTGACGGTTATCCAATGTGGAAATGGTTTTCTGATTTTATGGGCGGAATAAAATTTGTCAATTACATTCCGGATTTTGCCAATGGAAAAGTAACTATTGAAGACAAATCGCATCCTGTCACAAAAGGAGTTCCAACTGATTTTCTCATCAAAAAGGAAGAATGGTACATTTATGACAAAAGCCCAAGACAGAATGTTCACGTACTCGCCTCAGTTGACGAATCGACTTATGATCCCGATTCAAAAATAAAAATGGGCGATCATCCTGTAGTTTGGACCAATGATCATTTTGCTTCACGAAACGTTTATATTTTTATGGGGCATGCGCCAGAATTATTCCAAAACGAAGCTTACACTACACTATTGCGGAATTCTATTTTCTGGGCGGCTCAAAAAAATAATTTTTCTGTTAGAACAAAAAAATAATTATTCTATTTTCAATGCATACCAACCAAATGTTCGTAATTTAATTTTAAAAAAAGAATCAGTTATAATTTCATCTACTTTTTTCCAAGCTTCTTCCATATATGCTTCAGCTTCTTTACGAGACTCATCAATAGCGCCACAATCTTCCAATAAAACAATCACAGATTTTATTATCTCAAAATCAGTTGGCATAGTCTCCAAGATTTTCCAAACATATTCCCGTTTATCCAAAGGCAATAAACGCATTGCTTTTGCGACTGGCATAGTTATTTTTCCAGCTGTAATATCCTCACCTTTATCTTTAAGATTGTTTTCATACCCTTCCAAATTGAGTACATCATCCATTATTTGATAAGCAACTCCAATGGCTTCAAAAAAACTACCCAATGCATTTATTTCCGTATCGTTTCCTCCTCCAATCATAGCTCCCATTTTTGCTAATGTGCATGCTGGCGCAGCAGTTTTTAATCGGTGAATTGTATAAATTCTTTCCTCGAGCAAATAACTTTCTCCCTTGTCTACAGCTTCAGGCATAAAAGAATGAAGGCCACTTATATCCATGGCTTGACCCGCATGTGCAACACGCATCATTTCAAAATACATCTCATATACCTTTAAGCGGGTTTGATCTGTAAGCCTAGGTGAATAAGTGAACAATTCACCTATAAAATAACATATATTTCCTGCATTAATCGCAAGTGGTTCACCATATAAATGATGGAGCGCAACTCCTCCTCTTCGTGTATCAGACCTATCTTGAACATCATCAACAATTAATGATCCTGTATGGATAAGTTCTGGCATAGCCAGCCAGTCAATAAATGGTTGAGAGTTTCCACCAACAACATCCATACAAGCTAGAAAAACGTAAGAACGCCACGCCTTTTTACTCCTATCCACTACTTCTCTTATAGGCTTAATTACAGACAACACATATTGCTCTTTATCTTGAGAAGTAAAAAACCCAACTCCCAAAGGGCTATAAACCAACCTATGAAACTGATCATCAGTAGGATTTAAAGGCAGAAGAGATTCTATAGATTTTTGTGTCGCCTTACCAATACCTTTTAAAAAGCTTTCAATATTATCATTGGTATTAAATCCATTTCTCCCAATGTAGCCGTGACCAGAAACCTGAACCCCTCCAAAACTCCCCTCAACCTTTACAGATCCTTCCCACAATGCAGGTGGCGAGAGAATTGTAATAAACTCCTGTTCAGGAAAATTAGCTGTTATAGAAAGATAGATATTCATCTCTGGAATTTCAAATTTCCACAAAACAGGATAGGATACAAAAGTTCCGCTACTTGTCCAGTATTTTTCAGGAACAAACACAAAATCTTCTATGCTGTTTTCATTTCCATCTTTGTCAATTACAATTACAGTTCCTCCTAAAGGTTTTCCACTATCTGTATTATCAAAAAGATTATAAGCCGATATTTGACAATCGTTATCCATTTGCAATGCAGCCCAATTCCATGCAATATCATGTTTAAATTCTATTTCTGATGTTTCTTCTGCCGAACCACTAAACTCATGATCATACCAGCCACTTCCTTCAACTTCATAAATATCATCTCCTATTTTAATTTTCCCTTTGGCATTGCATTTTGGAATAAAATAATAAAACATATCTTCTTTTCTGATACCTCTTACCAATCCGTCTTGTCCATGTCTTATCGGTTTTGTTAAAGGAACAAATTCAATATCACACATAATCTCATCTGATAAATTCTCCAGTTTTAAGTGATAATTATTCTGATCATCTTTTTTAAAAGAGTTTTCATCATATTCAAGCAAAAGATTTTTTATCCCAACTTTAGCTGGTTGTTTTAAAAGTTTGTCAGGAAGTGGCAAATTTCCCTTTTCATATATCTCTTTTAAGGCACGGCGGACTAATTTATTCCCAACATTCTTTTCTTCATTTCTTTTAATGATCTTCAAAATTTCAGTTGGAGTTTCCCTATCTAAAAGAGAGCTTGAATGATATTTTTTAGTGCTCAAATCGGACAACGACCATATCATTGAATGTGTATGTTTGAAAGCGCCTTGCTTATCTTTTCCGAGTGTCAATCTAAAAAAGGAAGCAAATAGAGAAAACTTTTTCCCTTCTTTTGAAACAACATGACAATTAAGGTACCACCATTCTATCACAGAACCATGATGAGGCAAATCGTGTATATTTAAATCAATAAATCCTTCGGCAGGCCATGTTGAAGGATAATTTTCTAAAACAACTTTAAAATTCATTCCTTGAGTAGATACTTCTTCTTTCATAACATCAGAGATATTTAGTTGTAGTTATTTTCTTAAGAATAAAATTACATAAAAAACTAAATAAAAAAACACCACAACAATCTTATATACTTGAAAAACAAATACTTAACATTCAGATAACAACATTCTAAACCCCAATAAAAAAAATGATCACTTGTGACTTATAAAAATGTTTTAAAAAGTTTTCCTATCGAAATAAAAAAGTAGCAAAACGACAAAACCCGCTAAAAAGCGGGTTTCAGAAGTGATCTCAGAAGGATTCGAACCTTCGACCTACGCATTAGAAGTGCGTTGCTCTATCCAGCTGAGCTATGAAACCATTATTTTAAAATTTCTGAAGATAGAAATCAAAACTATCTACATAAAAACAAAAAAGCCCTTCAAATGAAGGGCTTTTCGTGAACGCAGAAGGATTCGAACCTTCGACCGTCCCGATTATAAATCGGGATGCTCTATTCATCTAAGCTATCTTATCTTTTCAATAAATAATTACAAACTACTACAAAACAAAAAAGCCCTTCAAATGAAGGGCTTTTCGTGAACGCAGAAGGATTCGAACCTTCGACCGCCTGCTTAGAAGGCAGGTGCTCTATCCAGCTGAGCTATGCGTCCATTTCTTTTTAAACTTATGGCAAAGTTTTGTCGGGGTGGCAGGATTCGAACCTGCGGCCTCCTGCTCCCAAAGCAGGCGCGATAACCGGGCTACGCTACACCCCGAGGCAAAATTTAAGCGGAGAGACAGGGACTCGAACCCTGGCGACGGTTACCCGTCGACAGATTAGCAATCTGCTCCATTACCGCTCTGGCACCTCTCCTTGCTCAAGGAATTGCTTCCGTTTTGCGAGTGCAAATGTATAACAACATTCCATATCTCACAACTATTTTTTTGAGTTTTTTTAGTTTTTTTTCATCTTTTTTCAAAACCTCTTCACAATCAAACAAATAGAATTAACATAAATTTGACCTTAAATTTAAAATCTGCCCTATGCAAGGTAAAATTTGAATTTATTCAAATAAACAGTAAATTTGCTTACATTAACTAATATTAAACAGAAAATGAACAAAAGAGTTGTTATCGTTTCTGCCGTTAGAACACCTATCGGAAGTTTCATGGGAGGATTATCTACCGTACCCGCACCAAAATTAGGCGCTGCCGCTATAAAAGGAGCCCTTCAAAAAATTAACCTTGACCCAAAATTAGTTGATGAAGTTTTTATGGGGAATGTAATTCAGGCAGGCGTTGGACAAGCTCCAGCGCGTCAAGCAGCACTTTTTGCTGGTTTATCTGAAGAAGTTGCCGCTACAACAGTAAACAAAGTTTGTGCTTCTGGAATGAAAGCTGTCATGTTTGCCGCACAAGCAATTGCATGTGGAGACGCTGAAATTGTAGTAGCAGGCGGAATGGAAAGCATGAGTTTGATTCCACATTACGTGCAAATGCGCGCTGGAAACAAATTTGGTCCAGCAACTATGTTGGACGGAATGCAAAAAGATGGTTTGACAGATGCTTATGACAACAACGCAATGGGAGTTTGCGCTGATTTATGCGCATCTGAATACAAAATCAGCCGTGAGGAGCAAGATGCTTTCGCAATTCAATCTTATGAAAGAAGTGCTAAAGCCTGGGATTCTGGAAAATTTGACAATGAAGTTGTTCCTGTTGAAGTTCCTCAAAGACGTGGCGAACCAATTATTTTTTCAAAAGACGAAGAATATACTAATGTTAAATTAGATAAAATTCCATCTTTAAGTCCAGTTTTCACAAAAGACGGAACTGTAACCGCTGCAAACGCTTCAACAATTAACGATGGAGCTGCTGCTTTAGTTTTAATGTCTGAAGAAAAAGCAAATGCTCTAGGCCTGAAACCTCTAGCATACATAAAAGGCTATGCAGATGCAGCACAAGAACCAAAATGGTTTACGACAAGTCCAGCAAAAGCATTGCCAAAAGCTTTAAACAAAGCTGGAATTTCAATTTCAGATGTTGATTTCTTCGAATTCAATGAAGCTTTCTCAGTAGTTGGTTTAGCCAATGCAAAAATATTAAATCTTGATAACGACAAAGTAAACGTAAACGGTGGCGCTGTTTCTTTAGGGCATCCTCTTGGAGCTTCTGGAGCACGTATAATTGTAACTTTGCTTAATGTTTTAGAACAAAACAATGCAAAAACTGGTGCTGCTGCAATTTGCAACGGTGGTGGTGGCGCATCAGCAATTGTTATCGAAAGAGCTTAAAATAATATCAAACAAAATTAGGAGTTATAGCAATTATAACTCCTAATTTTAAACTTATAAATTACCATAAATGTTCGGAATTTGCAATCTTGCCATAGTACCTGTTCGAGCTGAACCAAGCGACAGAAGCGAAATCACTACACAGCTTTTATTTGGAGAACATATCGAAATTTTAGAACGCCATAATCAGTGGGCTAAAATAAGAATTCAATTTGACGACTACGAAGGCTGGGTCGATTCAAAACAATATCAGGTAATTTCAAAAGAGCAATTTGACCAATTAAGCAAAGAAGCCATAATCCTGAATGCCGATTTAATTGATTATATCACGGCACCAAATAATCTATTGCTTCCTATTCCGCTTGGAGCTTCATTATCATTTTTAAATAATAACGAAATCAATATTTCAAATTTTGATTTCGAAGGCACCAAAACGAGCGGTATAAAACCAAAAAGCGCCTTAATAAGCACTGCTTTTATGTATTTGAACGCGCCTTATCTTTGGGGAGGAAAAACACCTTTCGGTATTGATTGTTCTGGCTTTACGCAAATGGTTTATAAATTAAACGGCTATAAAATTCACCGCGATGCTTCGCAACAAGCGTTAGAAGGAGAATCTTTGAGTTTCATTGAAGAATGCGAACCAGGCGATTTAGCTTTTTTTGATAATGATGAAGGAAACATCATCCATGTCGGAATCATTATGGAAAATAATTACATCATTCACGCAAGCGGAAAAGTTCGTATTGATCGTTTAGACCATACCGGAATTTATAATCCTGAAACAAACAAACACACACATAAATTGCGTGTGATCAAAAAGATTATTTAAACACGAATTACACAAATTATCACAAATAAAATCCTTTTAATCTGTGTATCCCGACATCTATCGGGAGTGGCTAAAAAAAATTCGTGCAAATTTGTACAATCCGTGTTTATGCACTAACACGAATCGTTTTTCTAAACTCAGAAGGACTATTTCCCTTTTGTTTTTTGAAGAACTTATTAAAGTGGCTTTCATCTGTAAAACCAAATTCATAAGCAATTTCATTGATACGTTTATCACTGAATTGCAAACGATGCTCAATCAGTTTCGTTTTATAATTGCTGATATATTGTTGCATCGTTTCATCAGCATGCTTTTTAAAATAGCGTCCTAAATACGTATTCGAAATTCCGAAATAATCACTAATGGATTCTGCTTTTATTTTCTCTGGATAATAAATATTCGTTTGAATATATTGCAGGATATCCATTGCTTTAGCTTCAGTTCCCACATTTACCTGTTCCGGCAAATATTTAGCAATATTTCTGGCAACTATAATAATAAGTGTATTTACCAATTGCTGAATCAATTCCTGATTGTAAACATCTTTATCCTGATGTTCACGACAAATCGCTTCCACCATCACTTTCACCAAACATTTATCGGCGTCGTTTTTTAAAATACAGCCCGGTTGATGATTCGCATTCTGCAAAATATATTCTAAACGCTGAATATTTTCATTTTGCAAACTCGAATTCTTCAAATAAATATCATTAAATCTTAAAAAGAAAAACTTCGTTTTAGTCTCAATCGTAAAATTGTGACAATCCTCAGGAGTTAACAAAAACATATGTCCGGCATCATATTCAAAAATATTTTTGTTGATGCATTGTGTTCCTGTTCCATTTAAAATATAAACCAGTTCAAAGAAATTATGACGATCTCCAACATCTGGATATTCATCTAATGTTTCAAAAGAAACGGTAAACGGTTCGTATAAATTTTCTTTTTTCATGACTCCTAAATTATTTGAAGTTGCAAATTTACATAAAAAAGACAAATATATACAAGTTTACACTCTTAAAAATGGTATAATTTTGCCAAGTAAAATTTAAGCTTTAAAAATACAACATTATGGAATATAGAAAATTAGGCAATTCAGAACTTCAATTATCAGCTATAACTTATGGTGCTTTTGCTATTGGAGGAAATATGTGGGGCGGCAATGAAAAAGCAGATTCAATCGCTTCAGTTCACGCATCAATTGACCACGGTGTTACTACAATCGATACCGCTCCTTTTTATGGTTTCGGTCTAAGCGAAGAAATGATTGGTGAAGCAATTAAGGGCCAAGATCGTTCAAAAATTCAATTACTTACTAAATTTGGTTTGGTTTGGGATGGCAGCAACAACGGAAAAGGCGATTTCTTTTTCGACGCTGACGACAATGGGAAAAAAGTTCCGATTTACAAATATTCATCAAAAGCAAACGTAATTAAAGAAGTTGAAGAAAGCTTAAAACGCCTTCAAACCGATTATATCGATTTATTGCAAATTCACTGGCCAGACAGCACAACACCAATTTCTGAAACTATGGAAGCTGTTGAAACTTTAATCCAACAAGGAAAAATTAGAGCTTTTGGAGTTAGCAATTACAGCATTCCTCAAATTCAGGAAGCGCAAAAAACAGTTCAAATCGCTTCAAATCAGGTTGCGTACAGTATGTTGAACCGTAAAATTGAAGAAGAACTAATTCCTTTCACTGTTACAGAAAACATCGGAATTATTGCTTACAGTCCGATGGAAAGAGGTTTGTTAACCGGAAAATATTTTACAGACAGTAAACTAAAAGAAAACGATCACAGAAATGGTTATTTCGGGCAATTTGATCTTCAAAGAGTAAAAACTTTGATCGAAGAATTAAGTTCTTTAGCAAACGCAAAACACATTTCGATTTCGCAATTAGTGCTTCGCTGGACAACATTACAAAAAGGAATTTCAATAGTTTTAGCAGGCGCAAGAAATGCAGAACAAGCTATTTTAAACGCTAAAGCAATGGATTTTGATTTATCAGCTTCAGAATTGGAATTTATCAATCAAGCAATTTCAAAAATAAAATAATACTTCTTAACACATAGAAACATAGTCTTTAGTTGTGATCAAAGGCGTTTCACTCGCATTAATAAAACATAGCCAACATAATTTGTCATTTCGACTGAAAGGAGAAATCACACTAGAAACTCCACAATGCATATCGCCAATCTTTGTCGAATCCCGAGTGTGATTTCTCGTTCCTCGAAATGACAAACATGAGAACTATGTGCTAGAAACTAGTTTCTTTCAATTCCCTTTTCAAGAAAGAAAATTCTATGTTTCTATGTGTTTAAAAAATCTCAAAAAACAATTAAATGATTAGAATTTGGGCGTGTTTCGTCGCGGCGAACCGGGCTATCCGCTAAATTCCCGATTAACAAAAACTACGGCTAAATAGCCTTGTTTTTCTAAATCGGGAGATACCGCCTCTATCCCTCACACATCCGTTTTCAAAAGAAAAAATAATTAAAATGAAAAAAATATTTATAATTAACGGCGGGCAAAAATTTGCTCATTCAGGTGGAAAATTCAATCAAACCGTTCAGGACTGGACGGTTGAATTTCTTTCAAAAAATACAAATTACGAAATCAAAACAACGCATATCGAAAACAAAATCGATCTTCAGGAAGAAGTTGAAAAATTCGTTTGGGCAGATTTAATCATTTACCATACACCAGTTTGGTGGTTTCAGTTGCCAAACCTTTTTAAAAAATACATTGACGATGTTTTTACGCAAGGACACAACAACGGAATCTACAAAAGCGATGGAAGAAGCCGAGTAAATCCAGATATCAACTACGGAACTGGCGGACTTTTACACGGTAGAAAATATATGCTTACAACAAGCTGGAACGCACCCGCAACCGCTTTTACGCTTCCAGGAGAATTCTTCGAAGAAACTTCTGTTGATGATGGCGCAATGTTCGGTTTCCATAAAATGAACAAATTCACAGGAATGGAAAAACTAGACGGATTTCATTTTCATGATGTCGAAAAAGGCGCAACACCAGAAAATATTATTACCTTTAAAGAACAGTATACCAAACATTTAGAAGAAACCTTTAAAACTTTATAATCATGATATCTATCACTGCCATCATTAAAAGTAAAAAAGAGAACATTCAACAACTTCAAAGTTTATTGAATAATCTGGTAACCGAAACAAGAAAAGAAGCTGCTTGTATACGCTATGATCTTCATCATTCTGAAAACGTTTTTATAATCTGGGAAGAATGGAAAGATCAACCCGGTTTAGACCTTCATAACAATCAATCACATTTACAAGATTTTATCAGCAAAAGTGAAAATCTTATTTCAGCACCAATTCAGGTCTACAAAACAGCACAAATTTTATAATTAATCAAATGAAAGCATTATTTACAAATACATACGAATCAGATTTTGTAACGGCAGAAACTGAAAAACCATCTCCTAAAAAAGGAGAAATCTTGGTTAAAATACATGCAAGCGGCGTTAACCCAATTGATAACAAAATCCGACTTGGACTTTCGCCTTATGCATCACCAGTTCTACCAGCAATATTAGGCACTGATCTTGCCGGTATAATCGAAGAAATTGGCGAAGGCGTTACTGATTTTAAAGTTGGTGACGAAGTGTACGGACTTGCCGGAGGTGTTTTAGGTCTTCAGGGAACTTTAGCAGAATATACCGCTGTCGATGCAGATTTACTCGCCATAAAACCAAAAAACTTAACCATGAAGGAAGCAGCGGGAGTTCCGTTGGTATTGCTTACTGCCTGGGAGGGTTTAATTGACAGAGCAAAAGTTCAAAAAGGAGACAAAGTTTTGGTTCATGCAGGCGCAGGCGGCGTTGGGCACATGGTAGTGCAACTTGCCAAAATTTTTGGTGCCGATGTATACGCAACAGTTTCCTCTCAAAAAGCAGAAATTGTAAAATCGTATGATGCAACTCCAATTGATAAAAACACAACAGTTGATGATTATGTTAATCAATACACAAGCGGAAAAGGATTTGATATTATTTACGATACTATTGGCGGTCAAGCATTCGATAATTCTTTAAAAGCCATTCGCCATTACGGACAAATCAGCAGTTGTTATGCTTTTGGAACTCATACTTTAGCAACAAGTTCGCTTCGTAATGCGAGTATTCATGGTGTTTTTGTTTTACGCCCAATGATTGGCAACGAAGGAAGAAAACATCATGGTGATATTTTAAAAGAAACAACAAAATTTATTGAAGAAGGAAAGCTAAAACCATTAATTGACCCTAGAACATTTACTTTAAACAATGCTATGGAAGCCCATAAAGCAGTAAGTGATGGTTCAGCAATTGGAAAAATTGTAGTCGATATTATTTAATTTTTTGAATATACAATCTAAAAAAGGTAAATTGCTGTCTCTTTAATAGTCTAAATATGAGCAGTTATCATCTAGCAGAAATTAATATCGCCAAAATGAAAGGCGTCGACATTAACGACCCAATCATGAAAGAATTTGTAGACAATTTAGATTTAGTAAATACTTTAGCTGAAAACAGTGACGGTTTTGTCTGGCGTTTAAAAGACGATAGCTACAACGCCACAAACTTAAACCCATACAATGACGAGCAGATTATTGTAAATGTTTCGGTTTGGGAAAATATTGAAACTCTCGAACATTATATGTACAAAACGTTTCACAGCGAATTTTTAAGACGCCGAAAAGAGTGGTTTCAGAAATTCGGAAAAGCCCACACAGCAATGTGGTGGATTCCAAAAGGACATATTCCAACGCTTGATGAAGCTGTTGAAAAATTAGATTATCTTCAGCAAAATGGACCATCAGAATTAGTTTTTGACTTAAGAACTAAATTCCCGGCTCCTAAACAAATCGCATAATTATTTGTTTGCCACGACCCGAGCGATAGCGAACTGGCGAAGCAATTACACTAATTTTCACAAATTTTTATACGCTGATAAAAAATTAATTCGTGTAAATTAGTGTAATTCGTTGCTATAAAAAAACTTATTTAATTCCTCCAAAAGCGCCAAAACACATATTTTTATGCAAAATTTCGACTTTTGAGAAACCAACTTTTTTCATCAAATCCAATTGATAATTCATCGATCTTGGAGAATCTTCTTTTTCGATATAATCCAAAACTTTCTGACGGTACTCCGCCCCTCCTATTCCTTCCAAATACTCGCCATAACGCTGCCAAGTATATTCGTTCAATAATTCTGTGTCCTGCGTTATTAAATCAGAAATCATCAAACAGCCACCAGGCTTCAACAATTTAAATAATTTTGTAAAAGTCGTTTCCCAATCGTTATCATCACGCAAATGATGCAAAACTGCACCTGCCAAAATAATATCAAAACTACTTTCTTCTAAATCTATTTCTCGAATATCACCTTGTTTGATTTCAACTTTTCCGTTTGTTTCCGCTGAAACTCTTTCAAAAGCACGATTCAACATTGGCAAACTCAAATCGACCAAAGTGCAATTCAAGTTTGGCACTTTAGATAGCATTTTTAAAGTATAATTACCAGCTCCGCAACCCACATCCAAAATAGTTGCAGCATTTGGAACAATGCGTTTTGAAGCTTCCGTTATTAATTCTAAAGAAATAGTAGCGTCAATTGTTGCTACTTGTCCTGTCTCTAAATTTGAAAATCGTTCGACATCATTGTCAAATCGTTCTTTGATTTCTTCAATAGTTGATTTTTTCATGGTCTTTGTTTTTTTTAATCTCTCGCAGATCAAGCAGATTGAGCTAATCTTTTTGCTATTATATGATTGGGATATTATTATGATTAAGATGATCTATCTAAATTAATAATCTGCTCTATCTGCTAGAGACTTATTTTCTTTTAAAATTTATAAGCTTTTTGTTAAGAGTTATTCGTTACAGCTTTCACTTTTAACGTTTCACATCTAACATTTAACTTAAAACCAAAACTACCTCTTTCATAAATACTTTAAAAATACTATTTTTATCAATTAACAATACTTTAAAAGTATAATGGAATTACGTCATCTAAAATATTTTTTGGCTGTAGCCGAAGAACTGAACTTTACAAAAGCTTCTGAAAAACTCTTTATTTCTCAACCTCCATTAAGCCGGCAAATTGCAGAACTGGAAGAAGAACTTCAAGCAAAACTTTTTATCAGAAATAATAAAAAAGTAGAACTAACTGAAGCAGGTAAATATTTTAAAGAAGAAGTTACAGCGATTTTTCAGAATCTAGAACGCATTTCTGTGAAAACAAAAAAGATTGCAGAAAATGTCTCTGGAGAATTTAGGATCGCTTATATCAGTTCGATATATTCTGCTGTGATTTCAGATTTAATCAAACATCTAAAGGCACTATTTCCGTATGTAAATTTCAAACTTTTTGAAATTTCAACAACCAAACAAATTGATGCTTTAGAGCAAGGAAAAATCGAAATGGGAATTATTCGATCGCCTATTCATTCACCCAAAATAAAATCGCATTTATGGTTTAAAGATGGTTTTTCATTGGTTTACAATAAAAAATTCATTCAGATTAAAACTGAAAATGAAATTATAAAACTGAAAGACGAAACGTTTGTATTCTTCAATAAAGATTACGCACCGCATTATCATGAAGTTTTATTGGAATTGTGTGCCTTTTATAATTTTACACCACAGATCGTACACGAAGCAAATAACATCAACTCAATTGTGCAATTAGTCAAAAACGGATTGGGAATTTCGATTGTTCCTTCAAACATTGCGAAAAATAATCAAGATTCTGAAATTGGTTTTATTGAATTGAAAAAGGTTAATCTATATACAAATGTCTCGTTAATTACATCAAAAGAGGATCATTCTGAGATTACTCGATCTGCAGTTGAGTTTTTGTTGAATAAAAATGGTTCACGCTAAGTTTTGTGGTGAAATTAATCTCGCAAAGACGCAGAGGCGCAAAGTTTTTTTTAGCCACAGATTAAAGGATTAAAAGGATTTATTGAATTGCCTCCAGCTTTAGCTGGAGGTATAAAAGTTGAATTAGAAAAGGCTTTAGCCAAATCCGTAGCTGTTTGGTTAAAGTCTTTTGAACTTAATTATTGTTCCATCCAGTTAAAGCTGGACGTAACTTATAAATAAAACTTTGCGCCTCTGCGTCTTTGCGAGATTAAATCATAAAAAAAATTTTGCGTCTTAGCGCCCTCGTGGCCATAACAAAAATTCGTTACAAATTAGTACAGAAATCCACATCATAAAAAGAGAACTTTTAAATATCTTAGCAAATTCAAATTCTACAATAAAAATTTCAATATAAAATGGCTGAGCAATCTTCAATTCAGTGTCCAAACTGCGGAACTCCTATCGATGTAAATGATGTTTTAAAACATCAGTTGGAAGATAGCATTCGTAAAGAATTCCAGCAAAAAGCTAACATTCAAAACCGTGAATTAGAGCTTAAAAACGAACAATTGGATAAAGCCAAAGCCGAATTTGAAGCCAAAAAGAAACAAGAAAATGAACTTTTTGCCGAACGTTTAGAGCGTGAGAAAAAAACAGCCGAAAAAGAAATCTCCGAAAAACTAAAAGCCAAACTTGAAGAAGAAAATAAAGATCGTTTGCTTTTAATGGAGAAAGAACTCTCTGAAAAATCGGAAAAAATCAGAGAATTAAATAAAATGGAAGGTGAAATCGCCAAATTACAACGCGAAAAACTGGAAATGAAAGATGCCATTCAAGCTGAAGCCGAAAAGCAATTGAATGCTCAACTGGCTTTGGAACGTGAAAAAATCAGAAAACAAGAAGACGATAAAAACGAACTGAAATTCAAAGAACTTCAAAAACAGCTTGAAGAACAAAAAAAGCTGACGGAAGAAATGAAACGCAAGCAGGAACAAGGTTCGATGCAATTGCAAGGCGAAGTAATGGAGTTAGCAATTGAAGAATGGCTTGCCAATAACTTCCCTCTTGACAGTATTGATGAAATTAAGAAAGGGGCAAACGGCGCTGACTGTCTTCAAGTTGTAAATACAAGAGAACACCAAAATTGCGGTTCTATTTATTACGAAAGTAAAAGAACAAAAGCTTTCCAACCTTCGTGGATTGAAAAATTTAAAAATGATATTAGAACCAAAAGAGCCAATATTGGAGTTTTGGTTACTGAAGTTATGCCAAACGGAATGGACCGAATGGGAATGCGCGACGGAATCTGGATTTGTACCTATGAAGAATTCAAAGGTTTAAGCGCTGTGTTGCGTCAATCTTTAATTCAGATCAATCAAGCGGTTCAGGCACAGGAAAACAAAGGCGATAAAATGTCGATGTTATATGATTTCCTTACAAGCAACGAATTCCGTTTGCAGATTGAAGGAATTGTAGAAGGTTTCACTCAAATGCAAAGCGATCTCGATTCTGAAAAAAGAGCCATGCAAAGAATCTGGAAACAGCGCGAAAAACAAATCGAAAAAGTGGTTCACAATACTTTAGGAATGTACGGATCAATTCGTGGTATTGCTGGAAATGCAGTTCAGAGTGTAAAGGCTTTGGAATTGGATTTTATTGAAGGTGATCACGAAGAGGAAGAAACTAAGGAATTGCTTGAGTAAAGGATTTAATCAAGATTTAAGCGTTAAGTTTGTCATTCCGAGGAACGAGGAATCACACAAGTAATTCCGCTTGCAATATCGCCAATCTTTGTCGACAAACTAGTGCGATTTCTCCTTTCAGTCGAAATGACAACAGCAACATGAAACTTTAAACCTAAAACAAAATAAACAAAACTTTTAATCTACCTTCTTAAAAACAGCCAATTTCCCCGAAGGATTTGACAAAGTCAGCTGATTATTTCCAACAGAATACGTTACTGTACTTTGTAAAGCTTTCAAAAATTCACCTTCTTTATTTCCTTGAGGGCAAGCCATTAAAGTTGAAATTACCTTTGTGAAACGTAAAACATCTTTCTCAAAAAAGATTTGTCCAGTTATCGAATTACATCCACCAAAACCAGAAAATCTGTTTTCTGTTGAATTAATCTCAAGTCTTGGAAATTCCTTTTGAAAATCGGTTGCAAAAACTTTATAGCCGTTTAATTCTTCCAAAACCCAAATATCATGAAGGCGATAATCTGTGATATATTTACCGCATCCGCTTAATTTTTTCGTTTCCAGTTCAGAATTATTCTTGATTTCTACCTTGACACTATAAGGAGAAATTGCACCGGACATAGAATCCTGACAATCCAACTGCTGAATGGTAATTGTTGCCGAAGCAGATTCATTATTGACTTTGTACATTTTCACATTAGCATCCATTGCTCTAATCGCATCAACCGCTGGAAAAACGATTTTTTCTTTCCCAGGTATTAATGACGTAAAAACAATTTCCTCATTCCCTATTTTGATTCCCCAAAACGGTTCGTTTCCTGTTCCTTTAAAATAATATTTTAAATCTTCTTCTGTTGAACTTACAGAAGTTGTTGTGCCAGATTCTTTGTTTGCAGTCGTTCTACAGCCAATTATTAAAGCTGATAATAACAATATTGAAAGTACTTTTTTCATGAGATTTTAGTTTAAAAATGTTCTTCCTAACAAAACACCAGTAAAATTCTTATGAATTTACGACATTTTTTTCAAACGCTTATTTAGAATCCTTTCAAATTTAAAAAAACTAAGTAACTCCAAAAACATTGAAAACCCGCACTACGTAAAAGATTAAGACAAAATACGTAGTTTTTAAAATATGCCCACTACTTAAAAAATATTTTATTTACGTATTTTTATAAGTATAAATACTTATATTTGCGTAGTAATACTTAATTAAAGAAATCATGATTAGAGTAATAGTAGTTGGAAACGGCATGGTTGGTTATAAATTTTGCGAAAAGTTTGTTGCAAAATCAGGACAAGAAAAGTATCAAATCACGGTATTTGGAGAAGAACCAAGACGCGCCTACGATCGCGTTCACTTAAGCGAGTACTTTGGAGGAAAAACGGCAGATGATTTATCACTATCAACGACCAATTGGTACACAGAAAACAATATTATTCTAAATACATCAGAGTTAATTACAGATATTAATCGTGATGTAAAAACTATTCATACGCACTTAGGCAAAACACATACGTACGACTACTTAGTTTTAGCTACAGGTTCTTCGGCATTTGTACCACCAATTGAAGGTGTAGAAAAAGAAGGTGTTTTTGTTTACAGAACTATCGAAGATCTAGATGCTATTATGGCTTATGCCAAAAAAATAAAAATTAAAGGCGCTACAGAAGCAGCAGTTTTGGGCGGAGGTTTATTAGGATTAGAAGCTGCTAAAGCCGTTAGAGATTTAGGCTTAAATCCGCATGTGGTGGAATTTGCACCACGTTTGATGCCGAGGCAATTGGATCAAGGCGCGAGTGATATGCTTCAATCAAAAATAGAAGAATTAAACATCGGAATTCATCTTAACAAAGCAACACAATACATTGATGGAAAGGAAAGTATAACGGGAATGATGTTTGCAAACGACGAATTGTTAAAAGTAGACATGTTGGTTATATCTGCTGGAATTAAACCTCGCGACGAACTGGCAAGAGTTTCAGGACTTGAAGTTGGTGTACGAGGCGGAATTGTGGTAAACAATCAAATGCGAACATCAGATCCTTCTATTTTTGCAATTGGCGAAGCAGCTCTTTACAATCATAACATTTACGGACTTGTTGCACCAGGTTACGAAATGGCCGATGTAGCTGCTGAACAAATCTTAAATGGTGATAAAACCATGAGAGAAACCATCGATATGTCAACACAATTGAAATTAATTGGTGTTGAAGTTGCGAGTTTTGGTGATCCTTTTATCGAAAACAATGACGTTACTGCTATTATTTATGAAAATAAATTAAGTGGCGTTTACAAAAGAATCAACGTTACTAAGGATTCTAAAAAACTTTTGGGCGGAATTTTAGTTGGAGATTCTAGCGATTACGGTTCGCTTTTTCAGATTTACATCAACGAAATGGCGTTGCCTAAAAACCCAGAAGATTTGATTTTAGGTTCTCGTGACGGTTCTGAAGGTTCTTCTTTAGGAAGCGTAATGGATTTGCCAGACACCGCCGTAATTTGTTCTTGCGAAAATGTTACAAAAGGCGCTATCTGCTGTAAAATTCTAGACGAAAGCTGTTCTTCACTTTCAGATGTCGTTAAAGCGACTAAAGCAACTTCGGGTTGTGGAGGCTGTAAACCAATGGTTTCTGATTTGGTAAAAGCAACACAGAAATCTTTAGGAAAAGAAGTAAAAGAAGTGATCTGCGAACATTTCAGCTACACACGTCAAGAATTATTTGATTTGGTAAAAATCAACAAATACGAGAATTTCTACGATGTTTTAGATCATCACGGAAAAGGCGACGGATGCGAGGTTTGTAAACCCGTTGTTGCTTCTATTTTCTCAAGTATTTACAATGATACTGCTAATAAACACGTAACTACACAAGATACAAACGATAGATTTTTAGCAAACATTCAACGTAACGGAACCTATTCTGTAGTCCCAAGAGTTGCTGGAGGAGAAATTACTGCTGAGAAATTAATCGTAATTGGCGAAGTGGCAAAACAATTCGATTTGTACACTAAAATTACTGGAGCACAAAGAGTAGATTTATTTGGAGCACATTTAAGCGATTTACCTAAAATCTGGAAAATCTTAATCGACAATGGTTTTGAAAGCGGTCATGCCTACGGAAAATCACTTCGTGCTGTAAAAAGCTGTGTCGGAAATGCTTGGTGCCGTTACGGAATGGACGACAGCGCCGGATTTGCCATCGAACTAGAAAACAGATATAAAGGAATCCGTTCTCCGCATAAACTAAAAGGTGGCGTTTCAGCCTGCATTCGCGAATGCGCCGAAGCTCGCGGAAAAGATTTCGGATTAATTGCCGTAGAAGGCGGATGGAATTTATACATCTGCGGAAATGGTGGAGCAAATCCAAAACATGCCGTTTTATTGGCTGAGAAAATCGACAAAGAAACTGTGATCAAATACATGGATCGCTTCTTAATGTATTACATACGTACCGCTGGTCCGCTGATTAGAACTTCAACTTGGCTGGAAAAACTAGACGGAGGTTTAGAGTATTTGAAACAAGTAATTATCGAAGACAGTTTAGGAATCTGCGAAACGCTTGAAGCTGAAATGCAGACTTTAGTAAACACTTTTGAATGCGAATGGAAACAAGTGCTAGAAAAACCAAGATTATTGAAACGTTTCAATCATTTTATAAACTCAGACGAAAAAGACGATAACGCTGTTTTCGTACCATTAAGAGATCAAAAAATGCCAAAAGCTTGGTCATAAATATTTAAAATTAAACACATAGAGACATAGATTTTGCAATTATAAAGCATTTCAATTCTCCTAATACTAGAATGATTTTCTTTTGACAATTCTTTTTTCAAACTCATAAGTCTATGTCTCTATGTGATTAAAATAAAGCTCCAAAAAAAAGAAAAAAAATCATTAAACGTTTGCTGTCCTTCTTGCCCTCTTTTTTACTGCGCCATCAAAACTCTCTTGATTGTAAAAAGAGGGACAAGAAACAGGAAATCAAAATTTAAACAAAATGGAAGAAATCTTAAATCAATACGAAACAGTTCACGCAAGCGACGCTACAATTTGGTTCAAAGCAGGTAAAGTTGAAGATTTCCCAACCAATCGAGGCGGATGCATCAAATACAAAAACAAACAGATTGCAATTTTTAATTTCACACGCAGAAACGAATGGTACGCTTGTCAAAACGCCTGCCCACACAAAATGGAAATGGTGCTTTCAAGAGGAATGACAGGTTCTGCAGATGATATTCCGAAAATCGCCTGCCCGATGCATAAAAAGACTTTTTCACTTGTTGATGGTTCAAATTTAAACGGCGAAGAATATAGCATTGCAACTTACCCAGTAAAGATTGTCGAAGACGAAGTTTTTGTTGGATTTGTTGATTAGACTTTTAAAGAGCCAAGAAGCAAGAAGCAAGATTTGAAAAACCTAGATAGTCTTGCTTCTTGGCTCTTTCATCTTACTTTCGACTTTCGACTTTTGACTTTCAACTTTTGACTTTCGACTTTTCTACTTAATTCCGTATCTTTGAAATTCTATTATCAAACCAAAAAATGACTACACCTTTTCAAAAAGCAAGCGAATGGATTGATGCTGAAAACGCACAAGATCCAAACATCGAATTAGACCAAAACAAAGAATATCCGAAAGAATTGTTGTATTCTGACAGGATGTATAAAAAACTGATGGAATTTGAACCGAATGCATCCGAAGAAGTTCAAATTGCTTCAAAAGCACAACACATCTGCCGATGGAAAGTCGCTCGCGAATCATATCCAATGGATCGTGTCGGTTATTTAAAATGGAGAGAAGAACTGAAAAAATTCCACGCAAAAACTACAGCTGAAATTTTGGTTAAAGCAGGTTACGACCAAGCTTTTATCGATCGTGTTTCGTTTTTAATTGAGAAAAAATTACTTAAAAAAGATGCTGAAACCCAGTTGCTTGAAGATGTAATTTGTCTAGTGTTTTTAGAATATTATTTAGAACCTTTTGTTCACAAACATGACGAAGAAAAACTAAAAAACATCATCAAGAAAACCTGGGATAAAATGTCAGACAAAGGACATCAAGAAGCTTTAAAAATAAGTTATTCTGAAGAAAATTTAAACCTAATAAAAGCTTCTTTAGGATTGTAAAAAGATATGAAGAAAAGCAATCAGGAAGCAGCAGAAAAAATCACTTTCAAAAATTTACGCCGTCTGTATTTTTTTGCGCTTCTTACTATTGCCTTAACTATAATTATCAGTCAGTTTCTGGTTCAATACAATCTGAATCAGCAATTAAGCGATTCCAAAATCATTAATTTTTCTGGTAAGCAAAGAATGCTGAGTCAGAAAATCGTCAAAGAAGTTCTGATTCTGCATTACGTTTCTGATACTGCTTCTGCGAAACAAATTTCGCATTTAGAAGAAGTTTTGGCACTTTGGAAAAAGAACCAAAACGCGCTCGAAAACGGAAACGACAGCCTTGCTTTCCCAAAAGAAAAATCAGAAACAATCAATAAATTATACTTGGAAATCAATCCGATTTTCAGCAAAATTGTAAAAGCCACCGATTCGTTTTTACAAAATTTAAAACAAAAAAAACAATCCAACGAAAATAAAAAATACGTTCAGATAATCTTAGAAAATGAAGGTTCATTTCTTTCCAAAATGAATCAAATCGTAACCCAATACGATCTTGAAGCACACGAAAAAGTAACCGAACAACGTAAGATAGAATACTGGATTTTCGGATTCACTTTACTTGTTCTTCTTCTGGAATTCTTCTTCATTTTCAAACCTACCAACAAGAAAATCGAACGATTAATTGCCAAGCTTTTGTCATCAGAAAAAAAAGCTTTAAAACTGGCATACGACACTGAAATTCTAAGCGAAATCAAGGAAAACTCTGTAAAAGAGCTCAAATCGCTCAATTACGCAATGGAAAACACCTTGCTCTATTGCCGAATTTCACCAGACGGTTCCATCATTCATATTGGCGAAAAATTTGCCAAATTGCTGAATTACACCAAATTCTCATCCAACAAAAAATTCTCTGAAGTTTTAACCGTTGATGAAAAAGAACAACTCAATTTCGACCGACTTATTTTCGAAAAACAGCGCAGTGGTTGGCAGGGGGAAATCAATATTTTAAACAAAGAAAACGAAACCATTTGGCTTGATTTATCTATGGTTCCCGTAATGATCAAAAAAGACGAACTCGAACTTTTAATCGTTTGTTTCAACATTACCGAGCGCAAAAAAGCACAGCGCGAAGTCGAGCGTCTAAACCTTGAAAACACGACCGAAAAAATCAATCAGCAAAAGATTATTTCAAGCAAAATCGTCGAAAATCAGGAAAACGAACAAAACCGAATCGCTAAAGAAATTCACGACGGAATCGGGCAAATGCTTACAGGTTTAAAATTCAGTCTGGAAAGCATCAACTTAGACGACAGAGAAAAATCGGAACAAAAAATTGAGTACCTAAAGAAACTTTCGCTAGACATTATAAAAGGTGTTCGAACAGCAACTTTCAACCTAATGCCACCAGAATTAAGCGATCACGGAATCGTTTCATCATTAGCAAAACTAACTCAGGAACTTTCAAAACTAACCGGAAAAGAAATCCTTTTCTACAATAAAACCGATTTTGACCAACGTTTAGATTCTTTAATCGAAATTAATATTTATCGACTAACTCAAGAAGCGATAAACAATGCCATTAAATATGCCGAATCGTCGCATATTATAGTACAGCTTTCGCACAGCGAAACTTTACTAAGCATTATTGTAGATGACAACGGAAAAGGTTTCGATATCAAATCAGTCGACAAAAAACGCAACAGCGAATCCGGAATGGGCTTACTATTCATGAACGAACGCATCCAGTACATCAACGGGCGCGTTTTCATCAAATCAATCCCAGGCGAAGGAACGAGAATCACGTTCAATATTCCTATTCTTAAATGAGATAATGAGTCAATTTGAGAATGAGTCAATTTGATAATTAGACAATTAGAAAATGTTTTGAAATGCTTTAAATAATTATCTAATTATCAAATTGGCACATTCCCTAATTTTCTAATTGCCACATTTTCTAATTATCTAATTAAAAAATTCAAAAATTACGTATATTAGCGTCTTCGTTATAGATGAATATACGTAAAAACCTAGAATCTAAATTAAGTAAATTATGAGTAATATCATTCGTGTAGTGCTGGCAGATGACCATGTTTTTGTTCGAGACGGAATCAAATCTTTATTGGAAAACGAAGCAAACATTGAGGTTGTAGGTGAAGCAATTGATGGTGCCGATGCGCTTGAAGTAGTTGCCGAAACCAAACCCGATTTACTTATAGCCGATATTCGTATGCCAAACATGACCGGTATCGAATTAGTAGAAAAACTTAGAAGCGAAAACAATCCCATAAAAATCATCATGCTTTCGATGCACGAATCGGAAGAATACGTATTGAAATCAATAAAAGCCGGCGCAGATGGCTATTTACTAAAAGGTTCATCAAAAGAAGAATTCTTAAAAGCATTGCACAGCGTTTCGGCTGGCGGAAAATATTTCAGCGGAGACATTTCTTCTATCTTAATTGGCCAATTGACAAATCCGTCCAATTCATTAGAACCTAAACAAACTTTAGGTGAAGAAATGATGATTACCAAAAGAGAAAAAGAAATCCTTACGCTGTTATTATCTGGAAAAGGAAACAAAGAAATCGCCGAAGCACTTGACATCAGTAAACGAACGGCAGAAGTACACCGTTTCAACCTAATGAAGAAATTGAAAGTAAAAAACTTGATGGAACTTTCGAACAAAGCAACTGAGTATTCTTTAATTTAAAAAAAATACGTATAAATACGTAATTATTTTTCTAAAACTGCGTTTTCGCATCTTTTAACTAAGTTATAGTACTTACTTTTGATAAAAAATATAAGTACTATGAAAACGACAAACTCATTATCGCAATCACACAAGATTTTATTTCTGAATACGCTGGCATTTACAATCTGTTTTGCCTGCTGGACCTTAAACGGAGTTTTAGTAACCTTTTTGGTCGATAACGGAATTTTCCATTGGGATGTTATTCAAGTTGGATGGCTTTTGGGAATTCCGATTCTAACTGGATCAATCATGCGTCTCCCAATCGGAATTTTGACGGATAAATTTGGAGGCAAATATGTTTTTTCACTCTTATTATTATTAAGTTCGATTCCGCTTTTCCTCCTTCCCTATGCTGACAGTTTTGCCATGTTTGCTTTATTGAGCTTCTTATTCGGAATGGTCGGAACCAGCTTTGCAGTAGGAATTGGCTACACTTCAATCTGGTATCCAAAAGAATGGCAAGGACGCGCCTTAGGAATTTTCGGAATGGGAAATGCCGGTGCCGCCATTACAACGTTTTTAGCTCCTTCATTATTAAATCATTTTTCAGTAAATGATCCACAAAATGGCTGGAAAGTTCTTCCTGTTATTTATGCTGTTTCTTTAGTTGTAATTGGCATTGCCTTTTTACTTTTCACTCAAAACAAAAAACCAGAAAGCAGTACCAAAACGGTTTCACAAATGCTTGTGCCATTAAAATCTCAAAGAGTTTGGAGATTTGGAGCTTATTATTTCTTGGTTTTTGGTTGTTTTGTGGCCTATTCACAATGGCTTTTACCAAATTTCATGAACGTGTATCAAACCAGTTTAGTAATGGGCGGTTTATTTGCAACTATGTTTAGTTTGCCTTCTGGTGTTATTAGAGCCTTTGGAGGTTATTTATCTGATAAATTCGGAGCAAGAAAAGTAATGTATTGGGTTTTGGGTTCTTCGGTAATTTTAAGCGCATTATTATCAATTCCAAAAATGGAAATCACCACTTCCGGTCCTGGAATACTAGCCGCTAAAAAAGGCGTTGTAAACCAAATCAGCGATAAAACCGTAAAAGTTGGAGATAAAGAATATCCAATTGCGCAAAAAACAGCAAATACAGCTCAAAATACGATTTTCCCAACGACTTCAAGCTGGCAAGATGTAGTAGTATCACACAATCAAAGCGTTGCGAAAAAAGAGCTTATCGCCAAAGGAGTAACGGTTATTAAATTTGATGCCAATATGTGGGTTTTCTTGGTTCTCGTAATTCTAATTGGGATTTCTTGGGGAATTGGAAAAGCGGCGGTTTACAAACATATTCCAGAATATTTCCCTAATGAAGTTGGTGTTGTAGGCGGAATGGTTGGAATGATTGGCGGTTTAGGCGGTTTCTTTGGCCCAATTATCTTCGGATATTTATTGACCGCAACCGGAATCTGGTCAAGCTCATGGATTTTTATTTTGCTATTCTCAACTGGTTGTTTAGTTTGGATGCATTATACCATTACCAAAAAGGTTAAAGAGAAAAAAGTAGCATTAGAAAAACCAGCTAAAGAACAACAACTTGCTCCTGCGATGAATTAAGAAAAAAAGCACTTCAACACATAGAAACATAGAATTTTACAATCTAAAAAAAAGAGTGAAAGAAACAAGTTTCCACAAATAGCTAGACTATGTTCATTTAAATTAGCGAAACGCCTTTCTTTAAATCCTCAAACAACTATGTTTCTATGTGTTAAAAATAATTTCCTCCTACAAGGTCAGAGAAAAATCAAAAAAATAACCAACAATACTAGCAAAGGCTTATTTTTCTTATAAATTTACGCCCGAAGAAAAAAATACCAAACCCATGAAACAAATCAAAACCATAATTCTACTGCTTCTAGGATCTACAGCATTACTTCAGGCGCAGGAACTAGACGTAAATTTACAAATAAGGCCACGCTTTGAATATCGCAATGGTTACAAAACCTTATTACCTTACGGACAGGAAGGCACATCGCAAATTTCACAACGTTCCCGTTTAGGTTTCAATTATAAACAAGAAGACTTAATCGTTAAATTGACATTGCAAAATACCAGAACATGGGGAGATGTAGTACCAAATGCAGTTGCTGATAAAAATGGAGTTGCCGTTTTCGAAGCTTGGGCACAATATAATTTCACTGAAAAATGGAGTTCACGATTAGGACGTCAAGTACTTTCTTATGACAATCAGCGTATTTTGGGAGAACAAGACTGGGGACAGCAAGCGCAGAGTCACGACGCGCTTACGGTGACTTTTCATACCGAAACACAGAAATTGGACTTTGGAGGCGCTTACAATTCTACAGCCGAAAACACGTTTCAAACTCCTTATACTGTTGCTAATTACAAAGCAATGCAATATGCGTGGTATCATAATCAATTCAGTGATGCTTTTGGCTTGAGTTTTCTTGCATTAAATACAGGTTACGAATATGCCAATGCTGACGCTAAACTTCTAGTAGATTACAAACAGACTTTTGGTCCTTATTTGACTTATAAAAACAGTAAAATCGATACAAATTTCTGGCTTTACGGACAAACCGGAAAAAGCACCGACAGACAAGTGAGCGCTTTTGATGTTGCGGCAAATTTCAATTACAATATCACAGCTGCCTTTAAAGCTGGTTTAGGATATGAATTTCTTTCTGGAAAAGCGACAAATGACGGCAGTTCAGTAATCAAGTCCTTCAATCCTATTTTTGGAACCAACCACGGTTTTAATGGTTTTATGGACTATTTTTATGTTGGAAATCATTTAAATAGTGTGGGTTTACAAGATGCTTTTATCAAACTGGGTTACAATGTAAACAAATGGCAGTTTGGCTTGAGCCCCCATGCGTTTTTAGCTGCTGCTGATGTGGTGACTCCGTTAAATGAAAAAATGGATTCTTATCTAGGAACTGAGATTGATGCTTCTTTTGGTTATACTTTCAAAAAAGACATTATAGTTACAGGAGGTTACTCTCAAATGTTTGGTTCAAAAACGATGGAATTTATCAAAAACGGAGACGCTGATCATACCAACAATTGGGCTTGGTTGATGATTTCTGTAAATCCGAGAATTTTTAACTGGAAAAAATAATTTTTCTTTAAAATTAGCTTCTAAAAATTACCCTTTTACAAAATCGTAAAAGGGTATTTTTTTTTTGACTTACAAAATCGTTTTATATACATTAATTATTTATATTTGAAACGATTAAGAACCCCAAATTCTATCCAAATGAAACCATTTCTAAAATTGTCTTTGCTGACATTTATTGTCACGCAAACAGGTATCGCCGAAAAATACGATGATACCTTAATTTCGAAAAACTCCGAAATTAATTTTGCAAAAACGCAAAAAAGAGGAATCAAAAAAAACAACATAGTTTATTATGTTGAAAATGATTTGCAAACAATCTCTGCTTACAAAAGAAAAAAGTTGAAGTGGCAAACTAATGTTATTTCGGCTTGCGGAAAACCAAAAAATGGAAATCCTGAAATTAGGTATGTTGGTTACAACTCCAACAAACTACTTATTGTGATGGGAAAACATCATTTTGCAGAAATTGACATTAATTCCGGCACAACAAAACTTGTTGGTTAAGAGTAAAACTATGATTAAAATACAGCTATAATTTGCCTTTTTTCAAAATTGAGAAAAGGCATTTTTGTTTTTGAAGAAACTGATTTCAAACTTCTAAATAAGTATATTTGATAAGCATTTCGGTTATTTAATTTCTTAAGAGCTATTTTAAACATGAAACTCATCGCTTGGAATTGCAATATGGCATTCAGAAAAAAAGCTCAGTATATTCAAGCTTTCAATCCTGATATTGCTGTAATTTCTGAATGTGAAAACCCAGAAAAACTCAAATTTCCAGACGGTACAAAATTACCTTCAGATATAATTTGGTACGGCACAAATCCGAATAAAGGAATTGGTGTTTTTTCTTATGGTGATTATAGATTTCAACTTTTGGAATGCCATAATCCAGATTTCAAAAATATCCTTCCTATTGCCGTTACTGGCGGAAAAATTGATTTTACTTTATTTGCCATTTGGGCAAATAATCCTGCTGACAAAGACGGAGCTTATGTAACTCAAATTTGGAAAGCGATTAATTATTATGAAGATTTGATCAAAGAAACCAAAACCATTTTAATTGGAGATTTCAACAGCAATGCGATTTGGGACAAACCACGAAGAGAAGGAAATCATACCACTGTGGTAAATAAATTAGCCGAAAAGAAAATTTTCAGCACGTATCATAAATATTTCAATCAAATTCAAGGCAAAGAAGAACATCCGACTTGGTATTTGTATCGTCATGAAAACAAACCCTATCATCTTGATTATTGTTTTGCTTCAAATGATTTTATTGAGGCTTTAGAACAGGTCGAAATTGGACGTTATCAAGATTGGACAATGTATAGTGATCATAAACCTTTAATCATTAAATTTACTTTATAATTTTAGGTCTGTAATTTAAAATACGACTAAAAATGGAATCAATAATACAATATGAAGAAAATCGTATCCTTAGTATTTATTATCTCTATTATACTATTGACAAGCTGTAAAAAAGAAATTTCAGATCTAGAATTTGAAAAAAACGTAATGACCGAAATTTTCCCGAGCTTAATTGATTCAACTTACATTGATTATAGATTTTTCAGTGTTGTTAAACCACCTCTTTACGGAAAAATAATATTTGACGATAATGGTAATAAAATTGGCATTGATACTACAAATGCAAAAGCAAATTATGAACGAGAATTATTAGAACAAAAATCTAAAATGGCTCAAATCGAAAAAGATACTTCAAAACTAATTCTTGCATTTAATCCCATTTTAAAATATGATCAAGAAGATTTAACAGAATACTTTAAAACACATTTTAAAAAAGCAAAAACTTTAATTCCCAAAGCAACAAAAGACAGTGTATATTTATTCGAGTACAAAAACATAAAGCTTTCAAATAAATTTAAAATAAAAGACATTTCGCTATTCCCAAAAGGAAGAGAAATCTGGAAAACAAAATACCCATTTATTTTTAATGGAGTCATCTATTTCACGAGAATTCAATTTGATCTAGATAAAAGATTTGGAATTTTAAATGGTGGCTTTACTTGTGACAGACATTGTGGACAAGGCTTCAGAATCTTTATAAAAAAAGTGAACGAAAAATGGATTATTGATAAAGTAGAAAGCACTTGGGTTTCTTGAATATTCAATTTAAAACTTAAACCAACTTAAAAATAATGAACAACACCTGGACTCAAAGATGGGATGACCGTTACAAAACCGAAGAATTTGCATACGGAGAAGAACCCAACAATTACTTAAAAGAACAAATTGAAAAACTACAAACAGGCACAATTCTTTTCCCCGCTGAAGGTGAAGGAAGAAATGCCGTTTTTGCAGCAAAACTAGGATGGGAAGTTTCAGCTTTTGATATTAGTGAAGAAGGCAGAAACAAAGCGCTTCTATTAGCCAAAAACAATAATGTTTCAATTGATTATCAAGTTGGCGAACTGGAAATACTAGATTTTGAACCAGCACAATTTGATGCAATAGCTTTAATTTATGCACATTTCCCGGCTGAAATTAAATCGGAAATTCATCAACAGCTGAATATTTTATTAAAAAAAGATGGCATTATTATTTTTGAAGCTTTCAGCAAAAAACATTTAGAATATGTAACCAAAAACGAAAAAGTCGGCGGACCAAAAGACATCGAGTCTCTTTTTTCAATAGAAGAAATCAAAGCTGATTTTCCAAATTATGAAATCACTGAATTAGAAGAAAAAGAAATCGAACTCAACGAAGGTTTATTCCATAACGGAACAGGTTCTGTAATTCGATTTGTGGGAAGAAAAAAATAAATACCCGACGTAGAGACGTATGCGGTAAAGACGCACTGCAGTGCGTCTCTACAATGAGAAATCTTTGCAACTTTGTACCTTTGTAACTTTGCACCTCTTTTAAAAATATTTATGCTCCATAATCTCAGATCTTAACTCTGAAATTCCTAAAATCCCAACACGTTTTCCTTCCGTTTTAATCAACGCTTCTTTTTTAAGACTAGACAAAATACGTATTGCTTGTTCTTCTGTAGTTCCAGCAAAATCTGCAATTTCCTTTCGCGAAAGCTCAATATCAATTAGACCATTAGTTTGTCCGAATTTGCGATGAATATAAAGCAGCAAATCAATTACGCGTTCACGAACATTCATGTGAGCGATTTTGCGAATATTGTTTTCACTTTTATTTAATTCCTCGGCATAAAACAACATTAAAGCATAGGTGAACTCAGGAACTTCTTTTAAAATTTCGAGCATCGTTTCGTTGCTGAAATTACACAAAACAGTATCTTCAAGCGCATAAGCACCAATTAAGTATTTTTTGCTTGTTCCAAATCCGCGGAAACCAATAATATCGCCGTTGGTAGTAAGACGTACGATTTGTTCGCGGCCGTTAATACCGGTTTTAACTGTTTTAGCTTTTCCTTTACGGATGAAATAAAGCCCTTGAAAAGTCGCTCCTTCTTTAATAAATGAATCTGATTTTTTGCAGTTTACTTGCTGTTTCTGAGAAACATAGTTTTTCATCTGCTCTAAATGCAGGTGTTTCTTGATAAAACAATTTTCATTGGCACAAGAATAACAGAGAGTTTGCTCTTCTTTCATGAGTCCTGATTTTTTATCTGATTAAAAACTAATTTCTTGTGGTTCTTTTAATTGCATCAAAAATAAAAAAATAAATTTAAAAATTACGTATAAATACGTAAAAATACTTATTTTTGTATACGTAATTCATTTGCAACCTAAATAGATTTCAGAATTAGCATCTAAAAAAGAACTGTAATGCAAACTACCAAAATCAAAACTACCTGTTCCTACTGCGGCGTTGGCTGTGGCATAATCGTGACCAACGATGCTAAAAATGGTGTAATGGTCGAAGGCGACAAAGATCATCCTGTAAACAAAGGAATGTTATGTTCTAAAGGAATGAACCTGCACTACGTAGTTAATGACACCTCTGACCGAATTTTATATCCAGAAATGCGCGGCAGCAAATCATATCCGCTGGAACGCGTAAGTTGGGACACTGCTCTTGACCGAGCGGCTGCCGTCTTTTCTTCCATCATCAAAAAACATGGACCAGACAGCGTTGGTTTTTATATTTCAGGACAATGTTTAACTGAAGAATATTATTTAGTCAATAAATTAGTAAAAGGTTTTTTGAAAACCAATAATATAGACACCAATTCCAGGCTCTGCATGAGTTCTGCAGTTGTGGGTTATAAAAAGACATTTGGAGAAGATTCGGTTCCAATTGCTTACGATGATATCGAATTGGCAGATACTTTTTTAATTACAGGCGCAAATCCTGCTTGGTGCCACCCTATTCTATTCAGAAGACTTGAAAAACACAAAGAGAAAAATCCGAAAACTAAAATAATCTGCATCGATCCGAGAAGAACAGATACAGCAGCTTTCGCTGATTTACACTTACAGATTATTCCGGGATCAGATATTATTTTATATCACGCAATTGCGAGACGAATTATCGAGAAAGGTTATGTAGATCACGATTTTGTAAAAAACCACGCTGAGAATTTCAAACAATATAAAGACTTAGTTTTAGGAACTTCACTTGAAAAAGCTTCTAAACTTTGTGGCATTTCTGTAAACGATATTAAGCTTGCTGCTGATATTATAGGAAAAGCAAAAGGATTTATTTCACTTTGGGCGATGGGATTAAATCAAAGTGCGGTTGGTGTTGATAAAAATACGGCTTTGCTTAATTTATCTTTATTAACAGGACAAGTTGGAAAACCGGGTTCTGGTCCATTTTCATTAACAGGTCAGCCAAACGCAATGGGCGGACGCGAAGTTGGCGGAATGGCGACACTTCTAGCTGCACATAAAGACATTGCAAACCCCACACATCGCAAAGAAGTTGCCGATTTTTGGGGTGTTGACGAAATTTCAGATAAACCAGGCTTAACAGCGACAGAAATGTTTGAAGCTTTAGAATCTGGAAAAATGAAAGCCGTTTGGATAATCTGTACGAATCCGTTAGTCAGTTTGCCTGATTCAAGAAGAGCCGAAAAAGCGCTTAAAAATGCCAAATTCGTAGTTGTTCAGGATATTTCGCATAATGCGGATACCGCCAAATTTGCCGATTTACTTTTACCTGCAGCCGGTTGGTTAGAAAAAGAAGGAACGATGACCAATTCGGAGCGTCGCATTTCATACTTGCCAAAAGGAATCAATGCGCCTGGAGAAGCACTTCCGGACATCGAAATTTTAATTCGCTTTGCTAAAAAAATGAATTTCAACGGATTCAATTTTAATAATGCCGAAGAAATCTATAAAGAACATTGTGCACTTACCAAAAACACTAATATAGATATTTCGTTCTTAAATTATAACCGTTTAAAAACCGAAGGCACTTTTCAATGGCCAGTTCCTGATTACAATCATCCGGGAACTCCGAGATTGTTTACAGATAAAAAATTCTATACGCCTTCGCAAAAAGCCATTTTTAATCTGCCAGTTTCGATTGAAAATACCTCAGTACAGCCAAATTCCGAATTTCCTTTTATTTTAACAACAGGAAGAATTCGCGATCAATGGCACACAATGACAAAAACTGGGAAAGTATCGCGATTATTAACGCATATTCCAAGTCCAGTTTTAGAAATAAATCCGATTGACGCTTATAAAAACGATATTAAAAATGGAGACATTGTTACAGTAAGCAGTAAAAATGGTGAAGTTCGAGTAAAAGCAAAAGTAACGGACGCAATCAAAGAAAAAGTACTTTTCTTGCCAATGCACTGGGGGAAACAACTCGAAAATGATTTAAACCGAACGAATAATTTAACAAATACCGTTGTTGATCCCATTTCAAAAGAACCTGATTTCAAGTTCACCACCGTTTCCATTAAAAAATACGTAAAACCATTTCAAAAAATTGCCATTGTGGGCGCGGGAGCAGCTTCTTTCCGATTCATTCAAAACTATAGAGAATTCAATACTACCGACGAAATTATTGTGTTTTCTAATGAGATAAATCCGTTTTACAATCGTGTTTTGTTGCCTGAATACATGACTGGAGAATTCAGCTGGGAACAACTTTTGAAAGTCAGAGACGGCGAAGCTTTCAGCAAACTGAAAATAACAATGAAAGCTGGCGTTGCAATCGAAAAATTAGATACCAAACAAAAAACAATCCTAGACAGTCAAGGCGAAATACATACTTTCGATTCGCTGATTATGGCTACTGGAAGCCGTCCTTTTGTACCCGAAAATGCACAGCTTCATCTTCCAGGCCGATTTACAGTTAGAAAAAAAGAAGATGCCGATCGTTTGAAAAAACATCTTGACAGCACGAATCTTGCACCAGAAGAACAGCACGTCGTAATTATTGGCGGTGGTTTATTAGGATTAGAATTGGCTGCAGCTCTAAAGCATAAAAAGGTAAAAACAACCATAATTCAACGTGCGTCTCGTTTGATGGAACGTCAACTGGATCTTATTTCGAGTAAGCTTTTGGCCGAAGAAGTACAGCTTCGCGATATTCAGATTTATTTTGATAATGAAGTCAGCACCGTTTTTGAAACCGATAATCCGAATGAAATCGAAATTGCTTTAAAAAGTGGCAAAATCATAACGGCAAATGCCATTGTATATACAATTGGAACTATTCCGAATATCGAAATTGCACGTGAAAGCGGATTAGCCTGCGGACGTGGCGTAAAAGTCAATCAGTATTTGCAGACTTCAAATCCCGATATTTTTGCCATTGGTGAAATAGCCGAATTCAACAATAAACTTTTCGGAATTACTTCTGCCGCTGAAGAACAAGCTGATATTTTGGCCAATTTCCTTGCCGGCGACATCAGCAGTTACTACAAAGGTTCGATTTTAATGAATATTCTAAAATTAGAAGACATCAATCTTTGCAGCATTGGCGATATCGAAATTCCTGAAAATGATGATTCATACGAAGAAATTGTTTTTGCCGATTTGAAAAAACGTTATTACAAAAAATGCATCGTAAAAGACGATCTTTTGGTTGGTGCCATTTTAATGGGCGATAAAAACGAATTTGCAGAATTTAAAACAATGATCGAAAGCAAAATCGAATTATCAGACAAACGAAATACGCTTTTAAGAGGAAGCTCAAATGCAAAACCCGTTCTCGGAAAATTGGTCTGCTCGTGCAGTCAAGTCGGAGCCGGAAACATTGAGGAAACTATTAAAAGCGGTGTAAATGATTTCACGGAATTATGCAAAAACACAGGCGCAGGTTTAGGATGCGGAAGTTGTAAAACGGAGGTTAAGGAGATTCTAGCAAAATGCAAATAGGTTTTGTTGTCTTACTTTGAATATAAATTTTAACGCAAAGAGCGCAGAGGTTTTACGCAAAGTTTCGCAAAGTATATTTAAAGGAGACAAAGTTCGCAAAGCTTTGAGAATAGATTTTAGTCAAGCTTTGCAAACTTAAAAAAAACAATTTCACACACAGAACATAAATCTTAAAAACCTTTGCAAAAAACTTTGTGTCCTTTGCGTTAAAATCAACACAATCCAAAACCTGAAACTTGAAACAAAGGAAACCTGAAACAAAAGAAACAAAAGAAACAAAAGAAACAAAATGGAACTAACAAGATTAATAGTAAAAGGAGGCGTTATTTCGCCGGGAGAATTACAAGAAGTCGTAAATATCGCCTTAGAAGAAGGCTTAGACTCTATTTCATTTGGTTCTAGGCAAGATATTATTTTTCCGAAAGGATTTAAATCTTTGGATAAAACCACTTTAGGGAAACATCATTTTGTTTATCCCGATCAAAAAAGCGGGAATAATATTGTGTCGTCTTATGTTTCGACTGATATTTTCAGAAATACGAACTGGCTTACCGGAAACCGTTTTTTATATATTTTGGAAGAATTTAAAGAACAGCCAAAACTTAAAGTCAATATAACTGATCCGAAACAGCAATTGGTTCCTTTGTTCACAGGGCATTTGAATTTTATCGCCTCAGAGCATGAAGATTATTGGTATTTGTACATTCGCCTTCCAAAATGGGAAAAAATGGAAGTTTATCCTGTATTGATTTACAGCTGGGATTTGGCAAAAATTTATTACGAAATCGAAAAAATAGCCAACGAAGGTTCTGTTGATATTGAAACGCTTTTTACTTTAGTGAGCGAAGCTTTAGAAACTAATAATCGAACAATCGACAAACCATTGAATATTCCGTTTTATCCATTTCCTTATTACGAAGGAATGAATAGAATGGGAATTGATCAATATTGGCTTGGGCTGTATTGGCGAAATAATTTATACGATTTAGATTTCCTGAAAGAAATGTGTGATTTGTGTTTTGAATGCAAAATCGGGAAAATCTGCATCACACCTTGGAAATCCTTCATCATAAAAGGAATTCCGAAAAATCGAAAACTAGAATGGGAAAAATTCTTAGGAAAACGAGGCATCAATGTTCGTCATTCATTATTAGAATTAAACTGGCACTTGCCTGTGGCAATGGAATGGGCTTTGAACCTAAAAACGTTCCTAGTTCGAACATTAGATCAATTTGACATCAGTACTTACGGATTGAATTTCGGGATTTCAGAATACAACCGCGATGGGCATTATTTCACTTCGATTGTCATCGAAAAAAACGAACTTCCCGCAGCTTTAGAATCCATTAAAATTAGAGATACTTACAATGTCTTGTTTGCAAAGAATTTCGATCCAAATACACGCGAATATATTGTGCATTCGCAGGATATCGATAAATTGGAACTTCCGACGATATTAATTGAGTTAAGCCGCAAGTATTTTGATGAACTCGGAAATACAGCCTCAGAAACAACTGAGAACCCACAGAAAAAAGAAAAACCACAATTAGACATTTACCAATGCCAAGAATGTTTAACGCTTTATAATCCAGAATACGGCGATGAATTACAAGGAATTCCGAAAGGCATTTTATTCACTGATCTATCTGAAACCTATTGCTGTTCTCTTTGCGAAGCGCCAAAAAGCAATTTCAGGATTTTGGAACTTGTAAAAAATTAGTTCGTCCAAAATATTTATTAGGAGCTATTCCCGCTGTCCGCTGTATTCCCGATTAACAAAAACTATCGCTTAAAAAAGCATCGTTTTTCTAAATCGGGAGATGCCACTTCCATCGGGGCTAGGGCAGTCGTTTTCAAAAGAAGTAATTGGCAAAAAGACTTTATTTATAAGGCATTTTCTTCCATTTTTTCATGTAGAATTGTTAAGAGATTTCAGTTTAAATTTTCAGCAAAAAGACTAAATGTTTAGTTGTCAGTAATTTAATTTCAAAAAAAAGCAAAAAGCTTAACATTAGCGAGCTTGTTTTATAATTATCTTTACTTAACTGTAAATTAACAATTTAGTTACATTGTTATTAAAATACTCATCCAAAAGCACATTTATATGGAAAACAAACCCGAAGAAATTACACCTGAGAAAATCGATTCTCCAGCAACAGAAACGACAAAACCAGTTGCCGAAAAGCCTGCAAATACACCAGCTTCAAAAGCACCTGTTCGTAAGCCTGCAACGTCAAAAGCAACTACAACCGCAAAGCCTGCTGCTTCAACAACAGCAAAACCGGCTACAACTGCTAAACCTGCAACAACAAGAACAACTGCCACAAAAGCACCTGCAAAACCCGCGGCAAAAACAACGGCTCCTGCAGCAACAGTAAAACCAGCCGTGCGAAGAACTCCAGCAAAAAAAGTATTAACTCCTGTAGTAAAACCTGCAGCTATTGAGCCAGTATCAGCAGCAAAAGAAGAAACTTCAACAGAAGTTCCTGCTACTGAAGAAAAAGCCAAAAGTAAATCTAACGACAAAAAAGCGAAAAAAGTGAAAGATAAAGAAAAAGATAAGGCTAAAAAGAAAGCAGCGAAGCTAAAAGAGAAAGCCAAAAAAGATAAAAAGAAAGAGAAAGCTAAAAAAGCAAAACAAAAAGCTGCAGCTAAGAAAAAAGAAAAAGCTAAAAAAGCGAAAGAAAAAGCGAAAGCTAAAAAAATTGCTAAAAAGAAAGCTAAAGCGCAAAAAAAGGCAAAAGCTAAAAAGAAAAAATAATAATTTGGAAAGGTTTGACTTTAAAAAGGTTGAACCTTTTTTTATTCTGAGTTTACTCGCTTCGCTTGTCATTTCGACTGAAAGGAGAAATCACACGAGTAACTCTACAAAGATTGGCGATCTTACTTGCGGAATTTCTAGTGTGATTTCTCCTTTCAGTCGAAATGACAAGATTATAGGAAAAGGCTTCGACTTCGCTCAGCCGGACAATTCACAATTCACAATTCATAATTCATAATTCATAATTAAAAATTGACTACCCTCCAATCGCAATCATACTGCGATTATCAAAATGAAGTGCAGGATCATCCATTTCATTGATTGTGGTCATCCCAGCACGTACTTTCTTTTTATTTTGAATCGATTCTGAAATCAACTCAGTGATAGAATCACCATTTCTTAAAGCGGTCAGCAAATCAGTTTCAGAATTAGAGAAAAGGCAGTTTTTTATTTTTCCATCAGCCGTCAAGCGGATTCGGTTGCAACTATCACAAAACGGATTTGTGATGGAACTGATGATTCCGAAATCGCCTTGAAAACCGTTTATTTTATAATTTCTAGAAGTGAAGTTTTTTTCGTCTTCCAGTTTCTGAATTTCATCCGAAGAAAATTGAGTTTCAACTAAAGATAAAATCTCTTTTTGCGAAACCATTTTACTTCTATCCCACTCGTTTCCTGCGAAAGGCATAAACTCAATAAAACGAACCGAAATGGGCAGAAACTGAGTCAGTTTTACAAAATCGATAATTTCGTTATCATTAAAACCTTTAATCAAAACAACATTTACTTTAACCTGAAAATCATTATTCAAAAGCAAATGCAAATTGTCAACTACTTTCTCAAACTGATTTCTGAGCGTTATAGAAGCAAATTTGGATGAAACCAAAGTATCTAAACTCAAATTAATCTTTTTGACATTAAATTCCTTTAAAGTCTCAATGTGACGATCAATTAAAATCCCGTTTGTGGTTAAGGAAAGTGAAATATTTAAAGCTGATAATTTAGAAACAATTTCAGGAAAATCCTTTCTTAATAAAGGTTCTCCGCCTGTTAACCTGATTTTGTCAACACCATTTTGTGCGAAAGTCTGAGCAATAGCAAAAATCTCATCGGCCGTCATTAAACTGGCTTTTGGAGAAAGCGCGATTCCGTCCGCAGGCATGCAATACGTACAACGCAGATTGCATTTTTCCAACAGCGAAATACGCAAATAATTATGTTTGCGCCCAAAACCGTCCGTCAAAATAGTGTTAGAGGCTGTCATGGTTTTTTCCTTTTAAAATATGAAAGACGTGCATTACATGCGGAAATACAGCATCCATCGATTCTTTTACTCCGTTTGTTGAGCCCGGCAAAGCCAAAACTAAACTTTTACCTAAAGTTCCTGCTACACTTCTTGAAAGCATTGCATACGGCATTCTCTGTTGTCCGTAATTACGAATCGCTTCTTCAATTCCTGGAATTCTGCTTTCTAAAATCGGCTCTAAAGCTTCTGGCGTTACATCTCTTGGCGACAAACCTGTTCCGCCCGTAAAAATTACCAGCTGATTTTCTTTGGCAAAAGCTTTAGTTTTTTCTTGAATAATCTCCAATTCGTCAGGAATGATTTCATAATGAGAAGTTTCAACTCCATAGGAATCTAGTTTTTCGACAATTGTTTTTCCAGAACGATCTTCTTTGTCGCCCGCAAAAATCGAATCGGAACAAACGAAAACTGCGGCTTTTATCGCATTCGGAAATCTATTTTTGAAAGAAGATTTTCCGCCTTCTTTATTGATTAATTTGATTGTTGAAATTTCGATTTCTTTATCAATCGGTTTCAACATATCGTACATCGTTAATGCTACAATTGACGCTCCATGCATTGCTTCAACCTCAACTCCAGTTTTGTAAACGGTTTTTACTTTGAAAATAATATGAATGTCTAAACCTTCTATATTGTATTCAACCGAAGTAAATTCAATTGGAAGCGGATGACAATCTGGAATAGATAAATGGGTATTTTTTACCGCAAATAATCCTGCCGTTTTTGCCATTTCGAACACGTTCCCTTTTGGCACTAAATTATTTACAATTGCATCAATTGTTTCCTGTTTGCTAACTTTTACAATTGCAGTTGCTGTTGCGGCTCTTAAAGTGCTTATTTTATGCGTAATATCTACCATTTTAATTTCTTAGGTATTTTGTTTCCAAGTGAATGTATCGTTTTCAAACATTTCTTTGCCAAAAATCGGAACGTCAGTTTTGATCCAGTTTACGATTGCTTCTGTTGCTTCGTAAACTTGTTTGCGTCGTGTTGCTGAAACAAAAACAAACAGACAAATTTCACCTGCTTTTACCACACCTAAACTGTGGTAAATATGCATGCAAGTCAAATCGAATTTAGCAAAAGCCTTTTCACGAATTGCATATAAAGCTTCATTTGCCATGTCTTTATACGCCGAATAATCGATTGCTACGACTGTATTATCGTGAATAACATCGGCACGGACTTGTCCTAGAAAAATATTGTGTGCGCCAATTGTATGTTTCGTTTGATGTTTGGCAATCGATTCAGCGATAAATTCAGGCGGGATCGGGCCTTCTACAAATACATTTTTACTCATTTTTTATATCCTTTTGATAGCCACAAATTATTTTCATTTTAAAAAAATTAATCTCATCATTGTCATTCTGAGGAACGAAGAATCTTCGTAAGTAGCTCCGCAACCTTTGTCGAGTTTCTTGTGGAGATTCTTCGTTCCTCAGAATGACAAACTAGATGGATTATTAAATAACTTTAAATCTATGGCTATATTTTTATTTCTTCTTTCAATAATTGTTTCATTGCTAAAGCACCGCCTAAAATGCTTTTTACATATTTAAACTGATATTTCTGAAGCAATTCAACTGCAATTTTACTTCTGATTCCGGATTGGCAAAAAATGTAAATGGTTTGATTTTTATCCAATTTTTCCATTTCACTTTCTAAATTCATCAACGGAATCTTAATTTGATGTTGCAAACTGATTTTTGGCGATTCATCAAAATTTCTAACGTCCAAAAACAAAACCTCATCATTGTTTATTTCATCTAAAACCGATTCAAAACGTACTTCTTGAACTTCACATTTATTGTATTTTGTTTCGAATGCTTCTCTGTTTATCGTTTGAAAATCACTTTTATCAAAATCATACTTTTGCTGTTCGTTAGTCAGCGTATTATAAACCAATATTTTTCCGCTTAAAACGTCTCCAATTCCGAGAATCATTTTCAAAACTTCATTGGCCTGAAGCATTCCAATAATTCCAACTGAAACTCCAATTACGCCTGCATCTTCGCAATTTAAAGCGTTCACATTTTCATCTGGATACAAACATCTGTACGTTGGTCCGTTTTGATAATTGAAAACCGAAACTTGTCCCTGAAATCTAAAAATAGATCCGTAAACCATTGGCTTACTGGTTACCAGACAAGCATCATTTATTAAATATTTAATCGAAATATTATCTGTTGCATCTACAATAATGTCATATTTCTCAAATAATGAAAGCACATTTTTTCCAGATAATTTTTCAGAAATCGCTTTCACTTTTACCAAAGGATTCAAGTCTGAAATCATTGCTTTGGCTTCTTTTGCTTTTGATTTTCCGATAGCTTCAGTTTTATAAATTACTTGTCGCTGAAGATTTGAAATCTCAATAACATCGTGATCTACAATTCCGATTTCGCCAACTCCAGCCGAAGCCAGATAAGGCAAAATTGCAGCGCCCAGACCTCCTGCACCAATTACCAAAACTTTTGCTTCTGCTAATTTCTGCTGACCATTCTCTCCTATTTCTGGAAGGATTATTTGTCTGTTATATCGGTTATCTGCATTCATAATTTATCCTCCGGCAAATGGCGGTAATAAAGCTACGATATCACTTGTTTGTAAAGCGTAATCTGCTGTTTTTGAAACTATTTTTTGATTGACTGCAACTCTGAAAGTCAGTGTTTCGAATTCATATTTTTCGTCTAAATCCTGCAATAATTTTTGCAAAGACAATTCTTCAGAAAAAGATAATTTTTCGAATTCACATTTTGTTTTTTCGGCTACAGCACCAAAATATTTAACCTCAATCATTGTTATAAATTTAAATTCTGAAAAATGAATTCATCTTCAAAATGTTCCTGAAAATAAGAAATCCAGCTTGATGTATTTCGCACCACTTCACCAATTACGATAATGGCTGGCGATGATATGTTTTTTTCAGCTACCAATTTAGTAATTGTGCTAATAGTTCCAATCACTTTTTGCTCAGAATTTTTAGTTCCGTTTTGGATAATTGCAATTGGCAAATCATCATTTCTGTTTGTCTCATAAATCGAAATGATTTCATCCAATTTATGCATTCCCATCAAAATCACTACCGTTGCCGCCGATTTTGAAGCCAAATGAACATCTTTTGATAATTCGTGAGCAGAAGTTGTTCCAGTAATTACCCAAAAACTCTCCGCTACTTTTCGTTGCGTCAAACTAATTCCAACCGAAGCAGGAACTCCTAACGCTGATGAAATTCCCGGAACAATGGCCGTTTCAATTCCGAAATCTTCTGCAAATTCGATTTCTTCACTTCCTCTTCCAAAAACAAACGGATCACCGCCTTTTAAACGCACAACATGTCCATGTTTTTTTGCCATAGAGACTATCAAATCGTTGATTTGGTCTTGTGTATAAGCGTGACAACCTAATCTTTTTCCAACAAAAACAATTTCTGCATTTGTGGCATATTCTAATAATTCTTCATTTACTAATGCATCGTACAAAACTACATCGGCACTTTGTAAAGCCTTAATTGCTTTTAGCGTAATCAATTCAACGTCACCAGGACCTGCGCCTACAATCGTTAATTTTGGTGTTTTAAAATTTTGCATAATCTTCAAGTTAAATTGATATTCAGATCGTTTAATTCGTCTGCCGAATTAATATTGGTTAAAGGAAAGTTTTCACTTTCTTCAATATTGATGATTTGGTGCGGAATATTGGCAAACAAATTCATCATTTTTAAATCGTCGTTATCAATTGCGCCTTTGATAACAGGCAATATTTTTTTTGAATAAATTCCGATTAACGGATGCAATCTGCTTTCAGAAGCAAAAACCGTAATTTCCGCTTCGGCATTATGTTTTGAAATTAATTCCTTCAATAATTCGGTTGAAATTAACGGAATATCACAACTCAAAATCAAATTAAATTCAGTTTCAGAATGTGATAATGCTGTGTATATTCCGCCAAGCGGGCCTTTATCTGCAATCAAATCTGGAATTTTCTCATATTCCAAGTAATCATATTCTTTTGATGCTGTAATCAGCTTTATATTATTTGTAATAGGCAAAATCGCCTGAATGATATGCTCAATAAACGGTTTTTCCTGAAACAGTACTAAGCCTTTCTCAGACTGCATTCTGGTACTTTTTCCTCCACAAAGAATAAATACTGTTGTTTTCATTGTTTTTTTGTTTCAGGTTTAATGTTTCAAGTTTGCCAAACTTTGTCCTTTTATTCTAACACATAGAATCATAGTTTTTCTTTGTGTTTAAGGGCGTTTCACTTGCATCAATTCACATAGCTATGTGTGATAATGAAATTATCCTTTTAAAATCTTTTTTTAATTTATAAAGTTAAAATCTATGTTTCTATGTGTTTAAAATTTTCTTCTTTATGGAAAAATCAATTTCACGCTTGCCATTAGAATTACAGTTCCTAAAACCATTTTTAAGGTTCTGTTTGAGAATTTTCCGCTTCCATAAAATCCGCCTAACATTCCACCAATAACAGCAATCGGAACCAAATAAAAACTTTCCATCGGAATTGTTTTTCCTCCTAAAAAGAATCCCAGCATTCCGGCAAATGAATTCACAAAAATGAACAAACTCGAAATCGCCGCCGATTCTTTAACCGAAGCCCATCCTAAAAATAATAGAATCGGGCTTAAAATAATACCGCCACCAATTCCCAGCATTCCAGATAATAAGCCAATGGCAAATCCAATCGCTAAAGCAAATGGAAGGTTTATTTTTACTTCTTCTTTTTCTTTAAAATTAAAAACTCCGAACAATCTCAACGCCGCAAAAACCAATACAATTCCTAAAACAATTTTATAAATCGCATTATCCAATGTTATGAAACCTCCAATAAACGCTGCCGGAATCGATGCTATCGCAAACGGATAAAAGAGTTTTGGCTTGAAATAATTATTTCGATAATAAAATAAGAACGAAATGCTCGAAACAAATAAATTCAGAAGCAATGCTGAAGGTTTCATCACCGAAACCGGAAAAGCAAAAATGCTCATTAAAGCCAAATATCCCGATGCTCCGCCGTGCCCAACACTAGAATATAAAAATGCAATTATAATTAAGGCAAAACTGAATAATAATATGTTTTCGGAACTTAGGAGACTCATGCTTTTTGTTTAATCGTTTATTTGGTTAACTGTTTAATCGTTTTTTTCTTGGCTATGTGTTTTTATTTACACAGCGGTTTTCAGCATCTTTCTTAAAAATCTATTCTCTTTACTCTTTATTCTATTTTCTTAAAATCTAAAATTTAGTCAATTGGCAATAACGTTACTAACTGACCTTTTTTGTAATTTTCAATATCTTGCGGAACGATTAATAAACTGTTTGCTACAGCAAATGTATTCAACATTGCAGAGCTTTGTCCGTTTAAAACTGTTACGTTTGTTTCGTCATATTTTGCTTTCAAAAACAATGTTTTTCCAGTATCGTTTTTAATTTCCGAATTTAATTTCCGAATGATTTTTGTTTTATGAATTTCCAAAAATCCCATTTTATTTTTCACTGCTGGAGCAACGTAAACATAAAAATTAGTCAATGATGAAGCCGGATTTCCTGGAAGGGCAAAAACTAAAGTTTCATTTTTTGAGCCAAAGAACATTGGTTTTCCAGGTTTCTGATTGATTTTATAGAAAAGCTCCTTTACATCATTTTGCAATAAAGCTTCTTTTACAAAATCGTAATCTCCCACGGAAATTCCACCCGAAATCAAAACAATATCATATTTTTTTAAAATCTCTTTTAAAGATTTTTTAGTCGCTTTTAAATTATCTTTTACACGATAAACTTTCGATTTCTTAATTCCGATAGTTTGAAGCGCGGCTTCAAGCATAACCGAATTACTTTCAAAAATTTTTCCTTTCTTTAACTTTTTCCCTGGTTGAACCAATTCATTTCCTGTCACCAAAATAGCCACTTTTGGCTTTTTGTACACTTCAATCTCTGTAATTCCCAAACAAGCCAAAAATCCAATTGCTGCAGGCGTAATTAAAGTATTGGCTTCAAAAACCACTTCATCTTTGCGAATTTGCTCCCCAATTGGACGAACATTTGAAAACTTTTCCGGCATTGTAGCAATCAAAATAGAATCTTTATTTGCCATTACATGTTCCTGCATTACAACTGTATCTGCATGATCTGGAACATGAGCGCCCGTAAAAATTCTAATCGCTTCGGTTACTTTTAATTTTATATCCGAATGATCTCCAGCTTGAGAAATCCCAACAACATCATATTGATGTCGAATACTGTGTTTGAACGCATATCCATCCATCGCTGATTGGCGAAATGGAGGCATATGGATTGGCGAAATCACTTTTTCTGCCAAAACATATCCTAAAGCTTTGCTGACAGAAATACGTTTTGTCGACATTTTAGTACTATTTGCTTCAATAATAGCTATGGCTTCTTCAACTTTAATCATTAGTGTATATATTTAAAAGCAAAAAATACTTAATACAAATATAAGTATTTTTACTTAGTTAAAATCATTAATTATCGTTATTCATTAAAAAATATAAATTTAGCGCAATTAATGCAAATAGATTCATAAAAAACCAAAATAGCTTTTTGAAATTAAGAATTTCATTTTATTTCTTTCCGAAATTTTCTTTTTGAAGACCATATAATATTATCCAAATCAGTAAAAGCATTATTGCCGAAGCCATAAAAGCCAAATTAAAATTTCTACGCTACTTAAAAATAGAAAAAATGAATTAAAACACTGAAAAGCAATCATTAAACAGCATCTTTTACTGCTGATTAAAATCAAACTAAACAGATTTAAGACGTTTTTGGAGGTTTTCAATGCTTGTTTCTCCACATTACAAAGCACAAAAACAATAAAATTAAATGTAAAATACTACAATTTAATATTTGCAATAAAAAAAATTAACATTTTCCCGATAGTCAAAACAAATTTCAACTAATTAAAAACCAACACATTACACAAACATCAGTATTGCTTTTTTATTAAATTCAAAAGAGTTTCAAAAAATAATCCTCTAAATTTTTGGTTTTTATTATATTAAAATTAACTTTGTCTATAGGATTAGTAGAGTTTAAAATTATATTTGAAACTAAAAAAACTATATTTTGAAAACAACCGAAAGCATATCGTATTACATTCTTCCTAAAAAATATACTTATAACACATTTTGTTATATGTGCTTCTGTTGTTAATTCCTAACAATTATGTATTCGTTTTTAAACTTTTTTTAAATCTAAAAACGAAATCTAACTTCACCTCAAGATTACTTTTATTGAAAATACAATGATCTAATTGTGGCTTAACCAGCGACAAAAGGTTTTTGATTATAACTATATTTTAAAAAGAAAATGACTAACAACTAAAAAAAATCAAGATGAAAAATATGCAAAGCTGTTGCTGTAAATAAAAAAAGCCATTTCTGCGGCAACAGAAATGGCGAGGCTTAAAGAAACATTTATCACTAAATCAAGGAAACTATTAGAGGGTTGAAAATTCAACGCTCAGGGCGCCTTGTTAATTACTTAAACCATTACAAAGAAATGAAAAATAATTTAAAGATATACTCTATATTATTTCTCCTGCTCCTGACGGCGGGAATTAATGCTCAAAACACGACTCCCTTAATCCAATCAAAACTTGACGGAACTGTTGTAGATGATATTACAAATCAGCCTATTATAGGCGCATCTGTCGTTATTAAAGGTACAACTCACGGAGTTCAGACGGATGCCGAAGGAAAATTTTATTTTCAAACGGGACAAAAATTCCCTTATACTTTAATTGTATCCTACATAGGTTATAAAAAAACAGAAGTTGTAGTAGATAAAAATCCTGTAATCATCAACCTTAAAGAAGAACGTCAAGAGCTCGATGAATTAGTAGTTGTTGGATATGGATCGCAAAAGCGAAAAGATATTACTGGTTCAGTTGCTTCGGTTCCAAAGGCAAATTTATCACAGGTTACTTCATCGGCAGATAATTTGCTTCGAGGGGCAGTTCCTGGTGTGGTAGTTACACAAAGTTCAGGGCGTCCGGGAGCTTCGTCGAGTGTGCGCATCCGTGGAGGAAACTCGATTACAGCTGGTAATGAACCTCTTTATGTACTGGATGGCGTTTTAATTTACAATGACAATAACAATGGTACAGCAGGTGTCGCATACGCAGGAGCTTCGGTAAATGTGCTTTCGACAATAAATCCTGCTGATATTGAATCTATTGAAGTTTTAAAAGATGCTTCAGCAACAGCAATTTATGGATCTCGAGGTGCTAATGGGGTTGTTATCATTACCACTAAAAAAGGAACAAAAGGACAAGACAATATTTCGTACCAAGGCTATTTTGGATTCCAGAATGTTTCAAAAAAATTAAATCTGATGGATGCCAGCCAATGGGCAAGTCTTCGCAATGATGTTCAAGCAAGTATTGGTCAAGCACCTTCTTTTACGCAAGCTCAAATTGAAGCTTTTAAAACGTCTGGAAGTTATGATTGGCAAGATGCTGTTTTTAGAACCGCAGCTCCGATCCAAAATCATCAATTGACTTTTTCTGGCGGAGATGATCGTTCTCGATATACGATTTCGGCAGGATATTTTGATCAGGATGGAATTGTAATTGCAACTGATTTCAAGCGTATTTCACTTCGTGCAAATTATGAAAGAAATTATTCTCAGAAATTCAAATTTGGCGTAAATGCGAATTATACAAACTCTATCGCAAACGGAATTGGAACAAATGGTGGTTCAAGTGCTGGAAGACAGCCAAATCCGTTAGTTGTAGCTTTGTACCAGCCACCAGTTGTTCCTATCAAAAACGATGACGGAAGTTATAATTTAACTAATAATCCGTATGCTACAGCAACCAACGGAATTATTCCGAACCCGATTAATGATTTGGAAAATACAACCAATGAAACCAAAATCAATAGAATCTTAACGAGCTTGTTTGGCGAATTTAAATTCAACAAAGAACTTACGGCAAAAGTGGCTGTAAGTGGTGACGTAATCGATACGAAACAAAATTATTATGCTCCATCAACAACGACAACGGGAGCAGGTACTAAAGGTTTAGCTTCTGTTGGAGATCGACGTGTAAGCTCTGTATTGAATGAAAACACATTAAACTACAATACTAATTTTGGCGACAACCATAAATTCTCTGCTTTAGCGGGATACACTCTTCAATATACTGAAGGTGAAGTGGTAAATGCAGGAGCTCAGTATTTTGTAAATGATGCGAACACTTATAATGCTTTGCAAGATGGTGTTCCAGTAAAACCTTATAGTGAAGCTTTTGAAAGTGTTTTAAAATCCTGGCTGGCAAGAGTAAATTATTCTTATAAAGGAAAATACAATTTTACGCTTTCAGGCCGTGCCGATGGTTCTTCAAGATTTGGTTCTGAATCACTTTGGGGTTATTTCCCATCTGCAGGATTTTCTTGGAATATTACTGATGAAGAATTTGCAAACAATATCAAAGGTGTAACCGAAGCAAAACTAAGACTTACTGCAGGAACAACAGGAAACCAAGAAATTGGAAACTACCTTTCTCTAGCCTCAATGGGTTCTGTAAATTATGCTTTTGGAGGAACTTTAGCAACTGGACTTGCCCCTACCCGATTAGCAAATCCGGATTTAAGATGGGAAAAAACAAATCAATATAATGTTGGTTTAGACTTATCATTATTGGACAGAAAAATCAATTTTGTTTTTGATGTTTATTACAAAAAAACAAAAGATTTGTTAATCAACGTTCCTGTCCCATTGACTTCAGGATATGCAACAGTACTTCAAAATATTGGTGGAGTTGAAAATAAAGGTCTTGAAATTGGTTTGACAACTGAAAACATAAAAACAGAAAATTTCTCATGGAATTCAAACATTGTTTTTTCTACAAATAAAAATAAAGTAACAGCAATAGGAAACGGTGTAGATCAATTTTTCCCTGTTGTGCCAAACGGTTCTTTATTGCAACAACAACCCGTAATTGTAAAAGTTGGTTTGCCTCTTGGAACTTTTTGGGGATACAGAACAAATGGAATTTTCCAGACGCAGGAAGAGGTGAATACACAGCCTAAAATCAACAGTTTGGCCAACACAAAAGTGGGAGACAGAAAATATGTTGACACAAATGGAGACGGCGTTATTACAGCTTTAGATAAAGGAAATCTTGGGTCTTCTCAGCCAAAATTCGTGGGAAGTTTCAGCAATACAATTTCATACAATGACTTTGATCTGAATTTTTCTTTCCAAGGAGCATATGGCGGAAAAGTATTCAATGCTTTGAATCAACAATTGGAAATTTCAACACTTGGAACCAACGCTGCCGAAACTTTAGTTGACAGATGGACGCCAACAAATCCAAGCAATGAAATTCCAAGAGCATCAAGTTCACCGTTAGGAATTGTTTCTGAGCGTTATGTTGAAGATGCTTCTTTCTTGAGATTGAAATTAATCACTCTTGGCTACACATTGCCAAAAAGCGTTTCTAAAAAACTGGGAACAAAAAGCGTGAAATTCTACATCTCAGCTGAAAACTTAATTACATGGACAAAATACACTGGTTATGATCCAGAGGTAAGTTCATACGAACAAAACAACTTATATCCGGGAATTGATTTTGGTTCTTATCCAAACTCTAAAACATTCATCTCGGGCTTGAACGTAACTTTCTAAGTAAAAAAAATATAAAATGAAAAAGATTATTATAACATTCCTATTAAGTGCCGGTTTATTTGCATCGTGCACAGATTTAGAGGTAACACCAACCTCTTTTGTAACCGAAGATAACTACTTTAAAACCCAAGACGATGCCATAGCGAGCGTAACAGCAGTTTATGCTTCTTTAAGTCTAGATCCGGGGGAGCAAAGTTTATTCGGGAGAAATTTATATTTCTTAACTGATATGGCTACCGATTATGCTGCAGCAGGAGTTTCGGCAACAAATCCTCAGGTTAGAGCTTTGAGCAGTTTGACACACGATGCGACTTCAGATCGTGTTCAGGTGGCTTGGAGGCAAATTTATGCTGGAATCAACAGAGCAAATGTTTCTATCGACAATATTCCGAAAGTTGCTGGGACAGAAGCAGTCAAAAACAGATTGATTCTTGAAGCTAAATTTATTAGAGCATTATTGTATTTTCAGGCTGTTCGTCTTTGGGGAGGTGTCCCAATCGTTTTGCACGAGCCAACAACTATTGAGTTAGAAAGCCTAAAATCAAAAAGAAGAACCGTAGAGGAAGTTTATGCGCAAATTATTTCGGATTTGAAAGATGCCGAAAATCTTCCAAAAACGTATCCAGCAACAGATGCCGGACGTGCAACTTCTGGTGCTGCAAAAGCTATTCTGGCAAAAGTTTATCTGACAAGAAAAGACTGGCCAAACGCCATTTCAAAATCAAGAGAAGTTATTGATGGAGGATACGGCTATGCTTTGTTTGAAAATTTCCAAGATATTTTCACCAAAACTAAAAAGAATGGAAAAGAGCATATTTTCTCTGTTCAGTTTGAACCAAACCAAGCTGGAAACGGATCAAGCGGAAGTACTTTTCAAGCGACTTCATTCACTGGATTTACAGCAACAGAACCTGCAGATATTATTTCGGACGTTGCTTTGTTTTATGACATTTATGCGGCCGGAGATACACGCAGAGATGTGAGTTATGCTAAACAATTGCTGAATCCTGCAACCGGAACGCTTTATACTTTTCCGAAGCCAATTTTCAAAAAATACTTAGATCTAACAAACTTGGCTACTCCTGCTAACGTAGCCATCAACTTTCCTGTAATTCGTTATGCCGATATTTTATTGTCTTTGGCGGAAGCCATAAATGAACAAGGCGGACCAACTGCAGAAGCTTACGAATTAATCAATCAAGTAAGAAGAAGAGCTTTTGCCAAACCAATTTCAACACCAGATCCAACAGTAGATTTAGTTGGCTTGACGCAAACGACTTTTAGAGCAGCAATTCAGGAAGAACGCAAAAAAGAATTTGTTCAAGAAGGACAGCGCTGGTATGATTTAGTAAGATGGGGAACTTTGGTGACAGAAGTGAAAAAAGTAACGGCTAAAAATACGGTTTCAGAAAAAAATAACCTGTATCCGATTCCTCAGAGCGAAAGAAATATTGATCCAGTTGGTTTACCACAAAACCCTGGCTATTAATTAAAAACCTTAACTAATAAACTATAAAAAATGAAAAATTTAAATTTTAATACTGCTTTCAAAAGCCCTAAAAAAGGGCTTTTGATTACTGCTATCCTAATTGCACAATTAGGATTGGCGCAAGAAAATCAAGAATTTAAAGGTACAATTGGAAAAACTTTGGCAGATTCAAAAGAATATTGGCCAGAGCCCGTAACTGCGCCAAAAGGAACCCAAAATATTGTTTGGATTTTACTAGACGATGTTGGATTTGGAGCTTCTAGTGCTTTTGGAGGTTTAATCAATACGCCTACTTTTGAAAACTTGGCAAATAATGGTTTGCGCTATACTAACTTTCATACTACGGCAATTTGTGCTCCAACGCGCGCCGCTTTACTGACAGGAAGAAACTCAGGAAGAGTTCACGTAAGCGGCTTTTCGCATACTATTTTATCGGCAGGATTTCCTGGCTGGGATGGAAGAATTCCTTCGGATAAAGGAACAATCGCAGAGATTCTTCGTGAAAACGGTTATAACACTTTTGCAGTTGGAAAATACGGTATTACACCGGATGAAGAAGCTTCAGATGCAGGACCTTTCGATAGATGGCCAACTGGAAAAGGTTTCGATCATTTCTACGGATTCCTAGGTTCTCAAACTGATCAATACAATCCTGATTTAGTGGAAGACCAAGTTCATATCAAGCCAGATGGCCGTCATTTGAATGAATTAATTACAGATAAAGCAATCAGTTATATCCAAAAACAACAAAAAGCAGCACCGGGAAAACCGTTCTTTTTATACTATGCACCGGGCGCAGCACACGCACCTCATCAGGTTGCCACAAAATGGAGCGATCCTTACAGAGGAAAATTTGATAAAGGCTGGGATGCTTACCGCGAAGAAGTTATTGCCAACCAAAAGAAACTGGGCGTAATTCCTGCAAATGCAGTTTTGCCAGAACGCAACCCGTTGATCACAGACTGGAAAAAATTATCTCCAGACCAGAAAAAAGTCTATGCAAGATTTATGGAAGTTTACGCTGGATTCCTTACTTATACTGATTATGAAGTGGGAAGAGTGGTTAATTATCTAAAAGAAAGTGGACAATTGGACAATACTTTAATTTTCGTAGCAATTGGAGATAACGGGGCAAGTAAAGAAGGAACTACCGAAGGGACAATCAACCAAAGCTTGTTTTCTCAAGGAGTATCTGACGAGGAAAATTTGAAGAAAAACTTAGCGAATATTGATGAAATTGGGACTCCAAAAGGTCTAAATACAAACTATCCTTTAGGATGGGCTCAGGCAACAAATGTTCCGTTTAAAAACTGGAAACAAGATGCTCAATCTGAAGGAGGAACTCATAATCCGTTGATTGTATTTTATCCAAACGGAATTAAAGACAAAGGCGGTATCAGAAATCAATACAGCCACGTAAACGATTTGCTTCCAACGACATTGGATATTGTGGGAATCAAAGCTCCAGAATACATCAAAGGAATTAAACAAGATATTATTCAAGGATCATCATTCAAAGCTTCTTTGGATAATCCAAAAGCCGAATCTTTGCATAAAGTTCAATATTATTATATCTTCGGAAACAGAGCGATCTACAAAGACGGATGGAAAGCCGGTGCTGCACATTTGCCAGATTCATTTGCTGTCAAGAAATCTTTCGGAAAAAATGAAAAACCTGCCGAAAGCAATTTTGATGCTGATGTTTGGGAACTTTACAACTTAAACGAGGATTTTAACGAGCGTAATAATCTTGCAGCAAAGTATCCTGAAAAATTAGCGGAACTTAAAAAATTGTTTGATGAACAAGCCAAAGAAAATAATGTTTACCCATTAATCGACTGGCAAGATGTTTACAACAGAAGAATCCACAATACAGGAGCTGACAAAAATAAAACAGTTTCTGACTTAATAAAACAGGCTACAAAACCTGGAGGAAGTTCAAATTAAGCATCATCAAACTTGCAAAATAAATTTATCAGAGCTTTTAAGCAATTAATGGCTCTGATAACTATTAAAAAATCTTAAATATAAATTCTACTAAATCCATAGAATTAGAATTATTTATTTTATTTTTACAACTACAACACTCTAAATCAAAAAGATATGAAACGAGTAGATTACGAAATCATCGGAAAAAAAATTATCGTAGGCGCGATTGTTTTTTTAGTACCGCTAGTCATTTTGGCGGGAGGTCTAGCAATAATTAATCAATTTTTAAAATAAGAAATCATGGCAATAGTTCAAAGAGAAAAACTAACAAGAGATTTGCTAATAAGTCTTTTTATATATTCGTTGCCAGTAGTGGCAATTTTCCTTTATTTCAAATTAAGCAATAATTTGGTAAGCGAATCGCATATCACCTTGCCTGCTTTTTTAGAATTTTCAAAACCTGCTTTTGAGCATATCAGAACTTGGGGATTAACGGTTTTTATGCTAGTTTTAGGCGTTATAGAATTTGCGGCAGGTTTGTACGATGACGAATGGACTGGTGAAGAACGCAAAATAGATATCGTTTGTTTTCTTGCTCCAAAATTGCTTTTGCCACCAGTAATTGCATTTTTCAGCTTGAAAGCGTTGCCATTTTTGATTCCAGATTTGGCTAATTCACTTTCTTGGGTTCCATTCTGGGGAGGATTTTTCCTGATCGCCATTGCCGATGATTTGACGCAATATTGGTATCACAGATTACATCATCAAGTTCCGTTTTTATGGCGTTTTCACAGAACACATCACTCGGCTCCGTATATGGGAATGGCAATGGCCTCTAGACAAAACTTTATTTATACCGTTTTCTTTTCTCAAATTTATTTGACAGCAACTTTAACGTATTTAGGTTTAGGATTGCCGGCTTTGTTTGTGTTAGTGATTAAAAGTTTCATCACTTTGGGAGCGCATTCAAGTATTGCTTGGGACAAACCGTTCTACAAATACAAAGTTTTACATCCAATTGCGTGGGGTTTAGAACGTTTGATTTCGACTCCTGCAACACATCACGCGCATCATGCTGACACTAGCGGAGACGGCGTTGGACATTTTAAAGGAAACTTCGGAAACATGTTTTTTATTTGGGATGTGATCTTCGGAACGGGATTAATCACACGTAAATTCCCAGAATCTTACGGAACAAAATCGTACAAACAAGAAGAATGGTATGCACAGTTTTTGTGGCCAATATTCAAATCTAAAAAAGAAGGAAGTTCTCTTGCTGAGGGTGTTTTATCACTTCCATCAAAAACTAAAGTTGTCGAAGAAGCTCCTGCTCCAGTATTAGAGCAAGTTTAATCATAAAAAGATGAAAAACTCAACTTTCAAAAATAGTTTGACAGCAATTGTATTTTTACTTGCAATTGCTGTCTTTTCGCAAAATAAAAGCAAAAATACGCTGACTTTAGATTCTTTTTATTCTAAAATCCAAAGCCAAAAAAGTCCGCAGATTATTGATGCGCGAGGTCCCGATGAATTTGCTTTGAATCATATTATTGGTGCTGTAAATTTCAATTTGGAATCTAAAGATTATGCAAAGCAAGTTGCAAAATTAGACAAAACAAAACCCGTTTTTATTTATTCCATTGGAGCTGGAAGAAGTGTTCAATTGCAAAATGAATTGCTTAAAAACGGTTTCGCTGAAGCCTATAGTTTAGAAGGCGGTATTGCCAATTGGATTGGTGGTGGGAAACCTTATTTTGCCAATTCTAAAAGTAAACTGACTTTGGCTGAATACAATAAAATTATTTCTGATAACAAAACGGTTTTAGTTGATATTGGCTCTGTTTATTGTGGCGCCTGCAAAAAAGTAAAACCGATTCTGGAATCCATAAAAGCACAATATGGAAGCAACTTGAAAATAGTTGAAATTGATCTGGAAGACAACACACAAGTCATTGCCGATTTAAAGACAATCAGAGTTTTCCCAACTTTAATATTATATCAAAATGGAAAAATCATTCTCAAAAAAGAAGGTTTTGAAAATTTGAAAAATGAGGTTGATGTGGCTTTGGCTTCGAAAATAAATTAATTTTCACAAGAAGATTTAACCGCATTTTTGTCATTTCGAGGAACGAGAAATCACACTAACAATTCGACAAAGATTGGCGACTATCTGTGCAGAGTTTCGCGTGTGATTTCTCGTTCCTCGAAATGACAAATCTTACCGAACAACCAGAAATACAAACCAAAAATTAACTCACCAAAATATGGCAACCTATAAAAAAATAACCAAAATTGGATTACCCATTTTAATAGTGCTACTAATTCTTGCAGCATTTTTATTCTGGCCCATAAATACCGATGGTACTTTAATAAAACCCAATGAAAAATTAGCTGAAGGAAAAGCTGCCTTTTTAGCGCAGAAAGACACTTCAACTTCTGAAAAAAAGCCCAACATCATTATTCTTCTTGCTGATGATTTAGGTAAATATGATATCTCTCTTTATGGAGGAAAATCAACTCCAACACCTCAAATTGATTCTTTGGCCGCTTCCGGAGTTACTTTTACAGATGGTTACGTTTCAGCTTCTATTTGTTCGCCATCGCGCGCCGGATTGCTTACGGGACGTTATCAAGAACGTTTTGGCCACGAATACCAGCCAGGCGATCGCTATCCAAAAAACAATCTGGAATATTACGCTTTCAAATATTTGATCAATACCAATAATTGGCGATTAAATGATAAAATCAATTACCCAAATGAAGCTTCTATAGCCACGCAAGGTTTACCACAATCTGAAATCACTTTTGCGGATTTGGCCAAGAAACAAGGCTACAGCACTGCAATTATCGGGAAATGGCATTTGGGGCATAACAAAGGATTTTTCCCTTTGGACCGCGGTTTCGATTATCATTACGGATTTTATCAGGCTTTTTCGCTTTATACGCCAGAAGATGATAATCCGGATATCATCAATCATCATCATAAAGATTTTACCGATAAAATGATTTGGGGAAATGGCCGTGTTGGAATTGGGCAAATTCGCCGAGATACAACCATTATTCATGATAAAGCCTATTTGACTGAAACTTTTGCCGATGAAGCCGAAGCTTTTATTGACAAAAATAAAAACAAACCGTTTTTGCTTTACGTTCCGTTCAACGCTCCGCACACGCCTTTTCAGGTTCGTAAAAAATATTACGATCGTTTCCCGAATGTAAAAGACGAGAATAAACGCGTTTACTATGCGATGATCAGCGCGCTTGATGATGCTATTGGAAGAATTAGAGCAAAAGTCAAAAAAGAAGGTTTAGAAGAAAATACGTTGATCATTTTTGCCAGCGACAACGGTGGTGCAGATTATACTTTTGCAACGACAAATGCACCTTTAAAAGGTGGTAAATTTTCACATTTTGAAGGCGGAATCAATGTTCCGTTTGCACTTTCGTGGAAAGGAAAAATCAAGCCGCATACCATTTATAAAACACCTGTAAGTTCTCTAGATATTTTCAGTACAATAGCTTCTGTGACTCATTCTGGTTTGCCAAAAGACCGTATTTATGATGGTGTCGATTTAATTGATGTGGTAAACAACAATAAAGAAGCGCATAAAGATTTATACTGGCGTTCTGGTGATGCAAAAGCGATTCGAAGCGGAAATTGGAAATTAATTGTAAGCGGCAAAACACACGAAACATGGCTTTATGATTTATCAAAAGACAAATCTGAAACTACCGATCTAGCTTCAAAAAATCCAGAAAAAGTAAAAGAACTTCAAACCGCTTTACAAAATTGGGAAAAAGGTTTGATTAAGCCACTTTGGCCTAATTTGACTTATTATGAATTCGATTTTGGAAAACAAAAATACTTTGTGGATTTGTAATTATAACTTTTTAGAAACCCGACAGGTTTTATCCCGAGGTTTCGGGACTGTCGGGTTTAGCGCTCATATCCAAAAATTAATTGCCTCCAGCTTCAGCTGGAGGTTTAAAGTCTGAAGTGCAAAAGGCTTTAGCCAAACTTTTTATTCGGCTAAAGCCTTTTCTATTCGCAAATCAGTTACCTCCAGCTGAAGCTGGAGGCAATTGAAATAAAATTTTAGAAGAATCAAATCAAAAACAAATGTCAACTCAACCCAAACAATTTAATATTCACGAAGATTGGACAGTGGTAATTCTGGGCTTCATAATCATCGGGATTTCACTTTTTATATTTCTTCCAGAAGTTCCTGTTTTCACTTGGTCAAATACTTCCGATTTATTTCAAAATGTATTTGATAGCGCCAATCTAAAAATCCTTTTCACACAATTTTTATATCTGATTGCTATCGGAACTTTTGGCACTTTTTTAATTGGAAAATCAATAAAATACTTTCTATTTACTTTTCCAATTGTTTATCTTTTAACATTGATTGCATTAATTCTGGCAGGAAATTCGGCAATAAAATCCATTAATTTAGAAGCTGTAATTTTCAGTTTGATAATTGGTTTAGCAATTGGGAATTTCTTCAAACTTCCTGACTGGTTTCGCTCGGCACTATCTACAGAATTATTCGTCAAAATCGGATTGGTTTTACTAGGAACCAGTGTAATTTTCTCTGATATCTTAAAGGCAGGTTCATTAGGCTTAATACAGGCTTTGGTTGTTGTTTTGTCTGTCTGGTATTTCGCCTTTTGGCTTTGCCGAAAATTAAAAGTTGATGATGAATTGACAATGATGATTTCCAGCGCCGTTTCAATTTGTGGTGTTTCGGCCGCGATTGCAACTTCTGGCGCTATCAAAGGCGATTCTAAAAAACTGTCTTACGTCATTTCAATCGTTTTGGTAACTGCCATTCCAATGATGATTTTCATGCCCATAATTGCCAAATATTTCAACTTTCCCGAAGAAGTCACTGGCGCATGGTTAGGCGGCAGTATTGATACTTCGGGAGCAGTTGTGGCTTCTGGGAGTTTGGTTGGCGAAACCGCTTTAAAAATCAGTACAATCGTAAAATTTTCGCAGAATGTTTTATTAGGATTAGCGGCTTTTGCTATATCGGTTTATTGGACTTACACACATAACAAATCAGCGGAAGTTCTAGAATCAAAACCTACTTTAAGTGTTATTTGGGAACGTTTTCCAAAGTTTGTTATTGGTTTCATTCTGGCTTCTCTCCTATTTTCTTTTTTTATTACTTCCGAAGTTCGTGATTCAGTAAAAGACAGTTTGAAGAATTTGCAGGGAATTTGGTTTGCTTTGGCTTTTACAAGCATTGGTTTAGAAACTAATTTTAAAGATTTGCTTGCTAATAACAGCCGAAAACCTTTGTATGCTTTTTTATTGGCACAATTATTCAATGTCATTGTTACGTTGATTATTGCTTATTTTTTGTTTGGATGATGATTTAACCGCGAAGTTCGCAAGGTTTTACGCAAGGTTCGCCAAGTTTTTTAAAAGCATTAATTATACGTCTTGTTTGTCATTTCGACGGAGGAGAAATCACACTAGGAATTCGACAAAGAAATTCGACAATCTTTGCGGAGTTTCTTGTGCGATTTCTCCTCCGTCGAAATGACAATCTTTATGGTTACTTTGTCAAAGTTTTAAACTTTGACAAAGTTCTTCCTAATTCTTTTTTATGCCACCAATTTCGCCAATTTTCACAAATTTAATTCGTGTGAATTCGCGTAATTCGTGGCAAATCATTTCTTTCTCACTTCTTTTTTCAAAAAAAAATCAAGATTAATTTGGTTTTTACAATATTAAATATAACTTTGTCTATAGAATTAGTAGAGTTTAATATTTAAAACTTACATTTTGAAAACAATAGTAAACAGAACGTCTTTCATTCTTCCTAAAAATTACGCCTATAACACTTTTTGTTATATGTGTAGCTGTTGTTAATCCTCACATTTGTTTGTCATGATTTTGCCTAAATCAAAAATCAGAACAAACCCCACTTTTACTCCAATTTCATTTACAATATGTTTTGCAATTCGCCTCAAACGAAGTTGCACAACAATGTTATATAATTAAGAATAAAGGAATTTCTGCGGCAACAGAAAATCGTCAATTAAAGAACATTTATCACTTTCAAAACAAAAAAACAACAAACAAAAAGCATTTTAAAATGAATACTAAAATTACCTCAATATTATTTTCTGCCTTGATAATCGGATCTGCAAGTTTTACAAAAACAAATGCTCAGAATACTTCAAAACCAAATATCATTCTGATTATGGTAGATGATATGGGCTATTCTGATTTAGGAAATTATGGTTCAGAAATCAAAACACCAAACTTGGATAAATTGGCGAGTGAAGGTTTACGTTTACGTGAATTCTATAATAACTCGATTTGTGCGCCAACCCGTGCTTCGCTCCTAACGGGACAATATCAGCATAAAGCCGGAGTTGGATTTTTTGATGTGAATTTAGGATTGCCTGCTTATCAAGGCTATTTGAATAAAGAATCTTTGACTTTGGGAGAGGTTTTCCGTTCTGGAGGTTATAGCACGATTTTATCAGGAAAATGGCACGTTGGCTCTGAGGATCAGGCGCAATGGCCAAATCAGAGAGGTTTTGATAAATTTTATGGCATCTTAAAAGGCGCTTCGAATTATTTTGATACAAAGCCTTTGCCTTTCGGGAAAACACCTTATCCAGTAAAATTAATTCGAAATAATGAAGAACTGCATCCAAAAGATGATTCGTATTATTTTACAGATGAAATTGGGAATAATGCTGTCACTTTCTTAGACGAACAAAACAAAGAAAACAAACCTTTTTTCTTGTATTTAGCTTTTACAGCGCCACATTGGCCGTTGCAGGCAAAACCTGTTGACATTGCAAAATACAGAGGAAAATTTGATGAAGGCTGGGATGTTTTGAGAGAAAAAAGAATCGAGAAATTAAAAGCCAATGGTATTTTACCTGCCAATCAGACTATTTCGCCAAGAGATCCAGAAGTTCCAGAATGGAGTAAATTATCTTACGACGAAAAACAATTCTGGAAAGCCAAAATGGAAGTTTATGCCGCAATGGTTGACAACATGGATCAGAATGTGGGGAAAGTTTTGGATAAACTAAAAGCCCTTAAAAAAGATAAAAACACGTTGATCATTTTCATTTCAGACAATGGCGCTCAAGGCGGATTCAATACTTACAATCCACTTGGAAGAGGTTTGGTTCGAAATGATGGTCCAGTTGGAACTTCGGGATCGTTTGATTATCAAGAACAAAACTGGGCTTATTTATCGAATACCCCGCTTCAGCAATATAAAAATAATATGCACGAAGGTGGTTTCAGTTCACCATTTATTGCTTGGTTTCCTTCAAAAATCAAAGCGGGAAGAATCGATAAAGGAACCGGACATATTATTGACCTTGCTCCTACTTTCTACGAATTAGCCGGAATTCAATATCCAAAAGAATATAATGGTATTACTGCAAATCCGCTTCCAGGGAAAAGCTTGCTTCCTGTTTTATTTGATAATGTTTCAGAAGTTAACCGAGGCGAACCGTTATTCTGGGAAAGAGCCGGAAACAGAGCGGTTCGTGACGGAAAATGGAAATTGGTTTCGATTTATCCATCATACGAATGGGAACTTTATAATCTCGAAACTGATCGTGGCGAAACAACAAATGTGGCACAACAAAATCCAGGAATAGTAAATAAACTTTCGGCATCTTATTTTGAATGGGCAGATCGAACTGGCGTTGTAGAATACAGCAAGTTCAAACTAAAACCAGAAGTAATGCCGGGTGGTGCATCTCTAAAGAAATAAAAATCTTTTTCTAACTATAAAATATTCCTTATGAGTACATTTTATCAAGAAATAGCAAAACAGCATCATGACTTAGTCATTCTGCCTGAGAAAAAATTAATCCATCAGTTTATAGATGATTTGTTTGTCATCTTATTTTCGAATACCTCAAAATCATTAGAATCTGAGGCAACAATCAAATACAAATTCAATCAGTTGGAAAAACAGTTTGATGACTTGGTTTTGGATTTTTCGCCAAAAAGCGACCAAAAACTACAAACTAAAATCTTTTTTGAAGCGATACCGCATTTGCACAAAAAAGCGCTTAACGATGCGCTAACTATATTTACAAAAGATCCTGCTGCCAAATCTCTAGAGGAAGTATTGTACTCGTATCCAGGTTTTTTCGCAATAGCCGTTTACCGATTTTCTCACCAGCTTTGGAAGCAGGATTTAAAATTATTAGCCCGAACAATTTCAGAGTACGCTCATATCAAAACAAGTATTGAAATTCATCCCGGAGCACAAATTGGAAGCGATTTTGCAATCGATCACGGAACAGGAATCGTGATTGGCGAAACAACAGTAATTGGCGATAATGTACAATTTATCAAGGTGTTACGCTTGGCGCTTTGAGTGTCAAAAAAGATGAAGCCTTCGTAAAAAGACATCCAACAATTGAGGACAATGTTATTATATATGCCAATAGTACCATTCTTGGTGGTCAAACCACGGTTGGAAAAGATTCTATTATCGGAGGAAATGTCTGGCTCACTTACACCGTTCCTTCAAATTCAGTTGTTTATCATAAAAACGAAATCAAAATTCGAGACAATAATCCTTTTCCAGCACCCATTTTTTATTCTATTTAAAATATCAAAACTCACATGAAATATCAAAACATTTTAGAAACAATTGGAAACACTCCTCACATTCGGTTAAACAAACTTTTTAAATCACATGAAGTGTGGATCAAATTAGAAAAATCAAATCCGGGATCCAGTATTAAAGATCGAATAGCACTTGCAATGATTGAAGATGCTGAGCAAAAAGGACTTATCAATGAAGACACCGTTATTATTGAGCCAACTTCAGGAAATACTGGAATTGGACTTTCATTAGTTGCAGCCGTAAAAGGTTATAAAGTAATTGTGGTAATGCCCGAATCAATGAGCGTTGAACGACGAAGAATTTTAAGTGCTTATGGTGCTGAATATGTATTGACTCCAAGAGAAAAAGGAACTTCTGGAGCAGTTGAAAGAGCTAAAGAATTAGCGGCAACAATAAAGAATTCATTTCTTCCTTCGCAATTCACCAATAAGGCAAATGTTGAAATTCATGAAAGAACAACTGCTCAGGAAATTTTAGCCGATTTTCCAGATGGCATTGATTATCTAATTACCGGAGTTGGAACTGGCGGTCATATTACTGGGGTTTCTAAAATTTTGAAACAGCATTTTCCAAATCTGCAAACTTTTGCCGTTGAGCCTGCTTTGTCGCCAGTTTTAAGTGGAGGACTTCCTTCTCCTCACCCTTTTCAAGGAATTGGAGCGGGATTTATTCCTGAAGTTTTCAACCGAGAATATGTTGATCAGATTTTAACGGTTGACAAAAACGAATCGTACAATTTCACTAAAAAGATTGCCAAAGAAGAAGGAATATTTGCTGGAATATCTACTGGAGCGGTACTTTCGGCAATTTCTAAAAAGTTGAAAGATATTCCAGAAAATGCTGTAATCCTGACATTTAATTACGACACAGGTGAAAGATATTTATCTGTAGATGAGCTATTTGAATAAAATTATGAATAACTTTAAGCAAACAAAAAATATATTATAAACCTATAAAACAACCAAAAAAATGGCAGAATCAAAACAACAACAGACCGCATTAGGCGATGTTGCAGCAAGACAACTCGCGATTGCAACTCGTACCGTACCCCAAATTGGAACCACTTCTCCACGCTGGCTGACGCATCTTTTGCATTGGACACCAGTAGAATCGGGAGTTTTTCGTTTAAACAAAGTAAAAAATGCCAACCACATTGAAGTCGATTGTTCTGCACGTGACGAAAGGGTTTTACCAAATACTTTTGTTGATTATATCGAAAATCCTAGAGAATATAATCTTGCAGCCGTTCAAACGATTGTAGAAGTCCATACGCGTGTTTCTGACTTGTACAGCAAACCATACAATCAAATTACAGAGCAGCTACGACTGGCAATAGAAACCATTAAAGAGCGTCAAGAAAGCGAATTAATCAATAATAAAGATTACGGATTATTGAGCAATGTCGCTCCTTCACAAATTATAAAAACCAGAACCGGCGCACCAACTCCAGATGATTTAGACGAATTGCTGACTAAAGTTTGGAAAGAACCTGGCTTCTTTTTATTGCATCCGCTTGCAATTGCCGCTTTTGGACGCGAATGTACTCGAAGAGGTGTTCCGCCACCGACAATTTCTTTATTTGGATCCCAGTTTTTAACTTGGAGAGGTATTCCGCTGATTCCATCAGATAAATTGCCAATCGTAAAAGGAAAATCAAAAATTATTCTGCTTCGTACAGGCGAAAGTCGTCAAGGTGTAATCGGACTTATTCAGCCAGGATTACAAGGCGAACAATCTCCAGGATTATCAGTTCGTTTTATGGGAATTAATGAAAAAGCGATTGCTTCTTACCTAGTTTCACTTTATTGTTCTTTAGCCATTTTGGTTGATGATGCCATCGCAGTTTTAGAAGATGTCGAAATAGGAAAGTATCATGAGTACAAATACTAACATAAACGGTTTGCCAAACATTGACGAACTGCAAAATTTAGCCAACGAGCTGTTCAGTGCTTTGCCAAATGAATTTCCGAAAGAAATTTCATTAAGCCCAGATAAAGCAGAACATCCGCGAGCGACAAAAATTGCAGAAACACTTTTGCATGCGGGCGGTGCCAATATTGTTGCTCCGTTTCAAGCGCAAAATCCGTTAAATGTTAATCTGGTTCCGCCTTCATTTAGCGGTTTTGGAGGCTCGCCTGCTAGTGCTTCTCAAAGTTCTAGCGCCGCTGCTTTATATCCAAACGCAGGTGCAGGTTATGATCCTAAATATGGAATTCCTTCATCTGGAATTCCAGAAGATAACGGATTAAATATTAATAATCCGCAGACAGGTTTTAACGATGTCAATTTAAAAAACAACGATACACCACAACTAAATGAAGAATCACTGTTTTCATCACTGTTTTTAAATGATCAGTATTTGCCTTTTCAAAGTGAGAATTCTTCTTTTGAAAATGAGTTAAAAGCGGCATTAGAAAGCGTTGATACTTTTTTTAGAAAGCATTCCGATTTTCCGTCAAGCGGAAATGAAAATTCGTATTATTTTTTAGAGCAGAATCCGTTCGTTTATTCGAAAAATACAAATGCTATTGTTGGAAATTCTTTTGGAACAAATCCATTAAGTGGCAGTACAAATTCGCATTTTAATGCCGAATTAATCAAAAAAGATTTTCCAATTTTAAGCGAAACTGTAAACGGAAAACCTTTGGTGTGGTTTGATAATGCAGCAACAACTCAAAAACCAAAATCGGTTATTGATCGTATTGCCTATTTCTACGAGCATGAAAATTCAAACATTCATCGTGCGGCGCATGAATTAGCGGCAAGAGCATCTGACGCTTATGAAGCGGCGAGAGAAAAAGTGAAAACATTTTTAAATGCTTCCTCTGTAAACGAAATTGTTTTTGTCCGAGGCGCAACAGAAGCAATAAATTTAGTGGCTTCAACTTGGGGAGATCAAAATTTAAATTCTGGAGATGAAATTATCGTGAGTAATTTGGAGCATCATGCGAATATTGTTCCATGGAAAAGATTAGCCGATAAAAAAGGATTAAAACTTCGCGTAATTCCGGTTGACGATGACGGCCAGATTTTGCTTGATGAATATGCAAAACTGCTGAATTCTAAAACGCGATTAGTAGCTTTTACACAAGTTTCAAATGCACTTGGAACTGTTACTCCGGCAAAAAAAATAACTGAAATGGCACACGCAGCCGGAGCAAAAGTCTTAATTGACGGCGCACAATCTGTTTCGCACATGAAAGTAGATGTTCAGGATTTAAATCCGGATTGGTTGGTTTTCTCTGGACATAAATTATTTGGGCCAACGGGAATTGGCGCGTTATACGGTAAAGAAGATTTGTTGAACGAAATGCAACCGTATCAATCTGGTGGAAATATGATTCAGGATGTGACTTTTGAGGAAATAAAATACCATAAAGCACCGAATCGTTTTGAAGCCGGAACAGGAAATATTGCAGATGCAATTGGCCTTGGAGCCGCCATAGATTACGTAACAAAACTCGGAATTGAAGCAATTGGCCAATACGAACATTATTTGCTTGAATATGCAACAAGACAACTGAAAGAAATTCCGGGTGTACGATTAATTGGTACCGCAAAAGACAAAGCGAGCGTATTGTCTTTTAATCTTCAAGGGTATACAAACGATCAAGTTGGTCAGGCTTTAAACAAAGAAGGTGTCGCAGTTAGAACCGGACATCATTGCGCACAACCTATTTTGAGAAGAATGGGGGTTGAAACTACAGTTCGACCTTCGTTGGCATTTTATAATACAACACAAGATGTCGATACTTTTATAAGAACCTTGTGGGAACTTAAAAAAGTCAAATTCTAAAATACTGAGACTATAGTCTCAAAAAAATAATTACTTTTTTTGATATTTTGAGTAATTATACCCAAAGCGGCTGTTTTCCTGAACAGCCGCTTTTTTACTTCAAATCTGATCGAAATAACCATATATTTCACAAAATGTTACAAATAACATGTTTTTTACTTGTTTTTATGTTAATTCACTTCATTTATCACACTAAACAAAAAGTTTTAATTAAAAATTAATCAATTTATTACACCCTTTTTTACAAAATAAGGTTATTTAAATTAAAAATGTTACAGATAATACAAAAATAATCAACAATGTTATATTTAATGTTAAAAAGAGACTTTTGCTTAACATTAATTTAAGATATTTGAAAGAACTAATTTAAACACAATAAAAAATGAAAATTAATTTAAAGCATTTTTTGTGGCTGATGCTCGTTTTAAGCGTGCAAATAGCTGTGGCTCAAGGAGGGGCAATTTCTGGAACCGTTACGGACAGTAAAGGAGTTCCAATTCCAGGAGTAAATATTGTAGTAAAAGGAACAAAAGTCAGTACTCAAACTGATTTTGATGGAAATTTTAAAATTCAAGCCAATACTGGCGATATTTTACTTGCTAGTTATGTTAGTTTTGCAACTGTTGAAGTAAAAGCTTCAAATTCCATGACAATCAGGATGGTTGAAACTCAAAATGAGCTCGAAGCTGTTCTTGTTGTAGGTTACGGTACACAATCAAAAAAGAATTTAACCGATAATATTGCGCGTGTAACTGCAAAAGATATTCAGCAAGTACCTGTTGCCAATGTACAAAATGCGTTAGTAGGTAAACTAGCCGGAGTACAGATTACACAAACTAATGGTAAAGTTGAAGGAGGAATGAACATTAGAGTTCGTGGAGCTGCGAGTATTAGTGCCAGCACACAGCCTCTATATGTTTTAGATGGCATTCCACTTATCACAGATGACGAGTCTAGCAATGGAGCGCCAACAAATCCATTGTTGACATTAAGCCCAAATGAAATAGAATCAATTGATGTATTAAAAGATGCTTCTTCTGCAGCAATTTATGGTGCTCGTGGAGCTAATGGAGTTGTCATCATTACAACTAAAAAAGGGAAAGAAGGCAAAGGAAATTTCTCTTTAAACTTCTCTCAGGGTATCAGCGAAGCTACTCACACTAAAAAATTCCTGAATGCAAAGCAATATGTTGAATTATTGCAAGAAGCTGGACGAAATGTTGATGATTTAGAATCTGTAGAAGATGAATTAGACTATTTGTCTCAAGGAACAGATTGGAGAAACGGAGAAATTGACACGAATTGGCAAGATATCGCTTTGCGCACAGGTTATACTACTGATGCCGATTTTTCTGTATCTGGAGGTGATGACAAAACAAAATATTTCTTTGCCGGAGCTTACAACAATACTACAGGAATTGTGGACAGCAATGATTTAGAAAGAATAACAGCGAGATCAAACGTTTCTCATAAAATTACAGACCATTTTACGGCCGGAATGAATATTGGTTTCTCAAGATCTGTTATCAATAGAGTTCAGGATGACAATTCATTCTCTACTCCAATGCAATCTCTTGCTCAAGCTCCAATTTCGCAAGCAAGATTAGAAGATGGAACTCCAAATCCAAATACAGAGTATGTCAATTATTTATTAGCAAAGGACAATACTTCTTGGAAAACCATTATGAGAAGAGTTACAGGAAAAATATTCGGAGAATTAAAACTGGTAAAAGGATTGAAATTCAATTCAGATTTTGCTTATGACTTATTGACTCAAACCGAAGATTATTGGCAAGGTAAAAATGCTCCTTTTATGGCAACTGATGGATCTGTATTTGCGACTTCTGTAAATACTGAAAGCTATATTTTCAGTAATTACTTTACGTATGATCTTACTTTTGCTGAAAACCATACTATCAATGCTGTTGCCGGTATGGAATTCAACAAATACAACAGAAGATACCAAGATGTAAACAGTATTTATTTCCCTAACGACGATTTTCACACTGTTGATGGCGGTGCTGAAGTCAACGAAGGACATGGCAGTGAAACGGATTATGCCTTTGTTTCTCAATTTGGGCGTTTCAATTATAGTTTCAAAAATAAATATCTTTTCAAAGCAAGTATTCGTCGTGATGGATCATCTCGTTTTGGAAAAAACGAGCGTTTTGCGGTTTTCCCAGCGTTTTCAGCTGGATGGGTTATGTCGCAAGAGGAATTCTTAAAAGACAATGCTGTTCTGAGTTATTTAAAACTAAAAGCAAGCTGGGGTCAGGTTGGAAATGCAGAAGTGGGTAACTTTGCTTCACGTCAATTGTACAGACCAAGTTCTTATAACTTAAAATCTGGACTGACTTTTAGCCAAGCTGGAAATGATAATCTTACTTGGGAGAAATCTTCTCAAACCGATGTTGGCGTTGAAGTCGGATTCATAAATAAGATCAATTTAGAAGTCGATTACTATGACAAACGTACTGATGGTCTTCTTTTTGCAAAACCTTTGGCTTTAAGTTCAGGTGCTACATCGATCAATACAAACATTGGAGAAATAAAAAGTAGTGGATTTGAAATTACTTTGAATACAAAAAATGTTGAAACCGAAAAATTCAAATGGACAACTAGTTTCAACCTTACAACAAACCAATCAAAAGTAAAATCACTTCCAAACAACAATACTGACGTTATTACAGATTATAACATCAATCGCGTTGGAGAAAACATTTCATCATTTTATTTAGTTGAATATGCTGGCGTTGATCCTGCAAACGGAGATGCTCTTTTTGTAAAAAACACTGTAAATGCTGATGGAAGTCTGGACAAAAGTACTACTAACGATTACAGCGAAGCTAAAAGAATCGTAGCCGGAAATCCTTTTCCAACTTTAATGTCTGGATTGACCAATACGATGAATTATAAAAATTTCGATTTTAACTTTACATTTCAAGGTGAATGGGGCGCAAGTATTTATAACTCTGCGGGAATATATATGTCGACAGCAGCAGATTATTTTGACAACCAAACCGCAGATCAGTTAAATCGTTGGCAGAATCCAGGTGATATCACAAACGTGCCTCAGGCAAGATTTGGAGGTTCAAACGGAACGCAGGAATCTACTCGCTATTTAGACAAAGCAGATTTCATCCGTTTACGTAACGTTACGCTAGGTTACTCATTACCTAAAGAAACTGTACAGAAAGCAGGAATGAGTAGTTTAAGAATTTATTTTACAGCTGTAAACTTGCTTACTTTTACAAATTATGAAGGAACAGATCCAGAAGCAAGAAGAGACGATTCAGGAATTGGAGAGGATTTTTACTCTGCGCCACCTGCTAGAACTATGGCAATTGGGGTAAATATTAATTTTTAAAAAGAACAAAATGAAAGCAAATAAATTAATCTTACTTATAATTTTCGCACTCTTTTTTGCAAGTTGTGAAGATGAACTAAACTTAGATCCTAAGCAGGCTGAAGACGCATCGGTTACTTTAAGTACCGAAGAAGGTATTACAAATATATTAACAGGAACTTATGCGATTGCCGCAAACGGAAATTCCTATGGCGGTCGCGTTTTACTATATGCCGACTTATTAGGTGTAACAGGCTCCTTAAGTACTACCGACCTAAGATGGAGAGGAACTTATGGCGAGCTAAGACAAATGTACCTTAAGACAATGATTTCTAACAATGTAATTATTGAAGGAACATATTCTAGACTTTACTCGATGATCAATGCTACAAATACAGTTATCGAAAATATCGACAAAGTAAAAGACCCAGATAAACAAGCTGTTATGATTGGAGAAGCAAATTTTTTAAGATCATTAGCTTATTTTGACTTAGTTCGATTTTTTGCAAAACCTTATGTAGCCGGACAAGCAAATTCTCAATTGGGAGTTGTAATCAGACCAAATGCCATTTACGATTTCAGCGCAGACCTTTCAAAAGAAAGAAGCACTGTCGATGAAGTTTATAAAGTAATCATTGATGGATTGAATTTGGCTTATACTAATCTTCCTGAAGAGAACGGTTTTTATGCTGACAAATATGCTGCTAAAGCTTTATTAGCAAGAGTTTATCTGCAACAACAAAATTATGCGGCTGCAAGAGATGCTGCAAATGATGTTATTGAAAACAGCGGACATGGCTTGTCTCTTAAATATGCAGACGCATTTAATCACGATACCGATAAGACTGAAGATGTTTTTGCCATTCAAATCACAAAACAAACTGGTTTGAATGATTTGGTAACTTTTTATGCTTCTGAAGGAAACGGAGGTCGTGGAGGAGATTTCTCTATCAGAGACGCTTATTTAGAGAAATTCAGTGATCCTGATGATAGAGCGGTTTTTAATTATATCAACGATGATAATGGAAGACTTTTGACTTCTAAATATACAGATCAATTTGGGGATGTGCCACTTATTCGCTTAGCTGAAATGTATTTGATTAGAGCCGAAAGTAATTTACGCGCAGGAACAGCTGTTGGAAATACGCCACTTGACGATATCAACATTATTCGTACGAGAGCAAACGCCGATGAATTGACAACCGTTACTGTTGATGATATTTTGTTAGAGCGCCAATTAGAATTAGGAATGGAAGGATTTTTAATTCACGACATCCGCAGAACAAAACAATCTATTGATATTAGTTCAGATGGAGATGGTTCAGAGTTGATTCCGTATGATGCAGATAGACTGGTATTCCCTATTCCACTAAAAGAAATGGATGCCAACAAAAAAATCACTCAAAACCCAGGTTACGGAAGTTAGTTTTTTTTTAAGAGGCTAAGATACTAAGTCGCTAAGTTTCTGAGTTTTTTGAACATAGAAAAAGGTTCAAAGATTTATAGTTATTCTATAAAACTCTGAACCTTTCTTAATAAAAATCTTAGAGTCTTAGCGACTTAGTATCTTAGAACCTTATCTAAACTCATTCAAAGATTTTTCAATAATTTCAAGACATTCCTGAATTTGAGCTTCATTCATTACCAATGGTGGAGCAAATCTAATTTTATTTCCGTGAGTTGGTTTTGCCAACAATCCATTATCTCTAAATTTCAAGCAGATTTCCCAAGCCAAATCAGACTCTTCAGTACTGTTAATTACAATTGCATTCAAAAGTCCTTTTCCTCGAACGAGTTTGATCAAATCATTTCTTTCAGCAATTTCATTCAAACCTTTTCTTAAAATTGCACCAAGACGTTCTGCATTTTCAGCTAGTTTTTCTTCTTTTACAACTTCCAGCGCAGCAATCGCCACCGCAGCCGCGACAGGATTTCCACCAAAAGTTGATCCGTGCTGACCTGGTTTAATAACATTCATGATTTCGTTATTTGCCAAAACAGCCGAAACCGGATAAACACCTCCAGAAATTGCTTTTCCTAAAATCAAAATATCAGGCTGTACATCTTCATGATGAACTGCTAATAATTTTCCTGTACGTGCAATTCCTGTCTGAACTTCATCAGCAATAAATAAAACATTATGTTTTTCGCACAATGCTTTTGCTTTCGCCAAATAACCTTCTGACGGAACATAAACTCCAGCTTCTCCTTGAATTGGTTCAACCAAAAATCCAGCTATATTTTTTGAAGAATCTAAAGCTTTTTCAAGAGCTTCAAGATTATCATATTCAATTTTTATAAACCCATCTGTAAATGGCCCGAAGTTTTTACGCGCCGTTTCATCATTTGAAAATGAAATAATTGTAGTGGTTCTTCCGTGAAAATTATTCTCACAAACAATAACTTGCGCTTGATTTTCAGGAATTCCTTTTACTTCGTAAGCCCATTTTCTGCATATTTTTAGTGCTGTTTCAACTGCTTCAGCACCCGTATTCATTGGAAGAACTTTATCAAAACCAAAATAATTGGTTACATATTCTTCGTAATTACCTAATTTATCATTGTAAAAAGCACGCGAAGTCAAAGTCAGTTTTTGCGCCTGATCGACCATTGCTTTTACAATTTTTGGATGACAGTGACCTTGATTCACAGCAGAATAAGCCGATAGGAAATCAAAATATTTTTTTCCGTCAACATCCCATACATATACACCTTCTCCTTTTTCTAAAACCACAGGAAGCGGATGATAATTATGAGCTCCGTATTTATTCTCTTTTTCGATCAAAACTTCAGATTTTGACGAAAGTATGTTTTCTGTATGTGTCATAATAAGTTATTTTTCAAGCACAAAAGTATCAAAAATTCTTAAACAGGATATAAAAAAGTAAAAATTAAACTTTCATTTAATAAAAATAAGTCAAATTAAATTTTTAAAACAAATAAAAGTCAAATTAACACATCTCATATTCTCGTTTTATTCCCAATTATTGAAAAAAAATATTACTTTTATGAATCATTTGATTCGATAATTGTAAAGTCCCTACGGGACAAAAGGTTTGGAGCCATACGTTTTTCTACCGATATTCCATCTCTAACGAGATGGGATTGTAAAAGATTGATTTAAAATCCCGATAGGGGTTCGATATCGGTAAAAACTACCGATATTCCATCTCTAACGAGATAGGATTGTAAA
>NZ_SJSY01000031.1 GCF_004352915.1 Flavobacterium zhairuonense
AACAAATATTGTTTGGTATGATGCCATGACAGGAGGGAATGCAATTCCATCGACTCAGGCATTGGCGAGCGGCACTTATTATGCTTCAATCAGCGATCCGGCAACAGGCTGCGAGAGCGCAACAAGATTGAGCGTAACAATAAATGTAAACGATCCTGGCACTCCGACATTGGTAAATGCAGGCGCACAAAACTTCTGTTTGATCAATGCTCCTACTTTTGCCAGCGTTCAGTTCAATGAAATCAATATCGTTTGGTACGATGCCATGACAGGAGGAAATGCGATTCCATCGACTCAGGCATTGGCAAGCGGGACTTATTATGCCGCAATCAGCGATCCAGCAACAGGCTGCGAGAGCGCGACAAGATTGGCGGTTGTAATAAACGTAAACGATCCAGGCACTCCGACATTGGTAAATGCGGGAACACAGAACTTCTGTTTGGTAAGTGCTCCGACATTCGCAAGTGTTCAGTTCAATGAAACCAACATTGTTTGGTACGATGCCATGACGGGAGGGAATGCAATTCCATCAACTCAAGCCTTGGCAAATGGCACTTATTACGCTGCAATCAGTGATCCTGCAACAGGCTGCGAGAGCGCGACAAGACTGAGCGTAACAATAAATGTAAATGATCCGGGAACACCGACATTGGTA
>NZ_SJSY01000035.1 GCF_004352915.1 Flavobacterium zhairuonense
AACAAATATTGTTTGGTATGATGCCATGACAGGAGGGAATGCAATTCCATCGACTCAGGCATTGGCAAGCGGCACTTATTATGCTGCAATCAGCGATCCTGCAACAGGCTGCGAGAGCGCGACAAGATTGGCAGTTGTAATAAACGTAAACGATCCAGGCACTCCGACATTGGTAAATGCGGGAACACAGAACTTCTGTTTGGTAAGTGCTCCGACATTCGCAAGTGTTCAGTTCAATGAAACCAACATTGTTTGGTACGATGCCATGACGGGAGGGAATGCAATTCCATCAACTCAAGCCTTGGCAAATGGCACTTATTACGCTGCAATCAGTGATCCTGCAACAGGCTGCGAGAGCGCGACAAGACTGAGCGTAACAATAAATGTAAATGATCCGGGAACACCGACATTGGTAAATGCCGGAACTCAAAACTTCTGCTTGGTAAATGCTCCGACATTTGCGAGCGTTCAATTCAACGAAACAAATATTGTTTGGTATGATGCCATGACAGGAGGGAATGCAATTCCATCGACTCAGGCATTGGCGAGCGGCACTTATTATGCTTCAATCAGCGATCCGGCAACAGGCTGCGAGAGCGCAACAAGATTGAGCGTAACAATAAATGTAAACGATCCTGGCACTCCGACATTGGTAAATGCAGGCGCACAAAACTTCTGTCTGATCAATGCTCCAACTTTTGCCAGCGTCCAGTTCAATGAAACAAATATTGTTTGGTATGATGCCATGACAGGAGGGAATGCAATTCCATCGACTCAGGCATTG
>NZ_SJSY01000033.1 GCF_004352915.1 Flavobacterium zhairuonense
GCTGGAACTTGTGCCAATTCTGGAACTTACACCAACACTTGGACTGCTAAAGATGTCTGCAATAACACTTCAACAGTTTTCACACAGGTAATCACCATTCAGGATACTACTGCGCCAACTTGGACAACCCAAGCAGGCACTTTAGATGTTACTTTGCAATGTAGCGATGCGGCAGGATTGACTGCTGCACAAAATCAGGCTCCTGTTGCCACAGACAATTGTGGTGGAACTGTAACCTATACAAAAGTGAGCGGAACTTTCGCAGCTGGGACTTGTGCCAATTCTGGAACTTACACCAACACTTGGACTGCTAAAGATGTCTGCAATAATACTTCAACAGTTTTCACACAGATAATTACAATCCAAGACACAACAGCTCCTACTTGGAATACCCAAGCAGGCATTTTAGATGTTACTTTGCAATGCAGCGATGCGGCAGGATTGACTGCTGCACAAAATCAGGCTCCTGTTGCCACAGACAATTGTGGTGGAACTGTAACCTATACAAAAGTGAGCGGAACTTTCGCAGCTGGAACTTGTGCCAATTCTGGAACTTACACCAACACTTGGACTGCTAAAGATGTCTGCAATAACACTTCAACAGTTTTCACACAGGTAATCACCATTCAGGATACTACTGCGCCAACTTGGACAACCCAAGCAGGCACTTTAGATGTTACTTTGCAATGCAGCGATGTGGCAGGATTGACAGCCGCACAAAATCAGGCTCCTGTTGCCACAGACAATTGTGGTGGAACTGTAACCTATACAAAAGTGAGC
>NZ_SJSY01000074.1 GCF_004352915.1 Flavobacterium zhairuonense
TTTCGAAACCTTCAAAGCAGGCTTTAAAGTGAGCGGAGGATGCGATGCGAAAGGAGAGATCCAAGGAAATCCAGTTGCACCAAAACTATGCGACGGCGGAACAGTGACAGTCACTTATAAAGTGACCGACAAGTGCTATACTGCTACCATCAGCCGAGACTTCACCATCACTGCCCCTTCAGCCGTGACTCCGGAAGCTCCGACAGCAGTGAATGCCTCAGCCTGCGCTTATGCAGACCAGGCCGCATTGGATGCCGCTTTCGAAACCTTCAAAGCAGGCTTTAAAGTGAGCGGAGGATGCGATGCGAAAGGAGAGATCCAAGGCAGTCCGATGGCTCCGAAACTATGCGACGGCGGAACAGTGACAGTGACCTATAAAGTGACCGACAAATGCTACACTGCTACCATCAGCCGAGACTTCACCATTACTGCTCCTGCAGCTGTTGTTCCTGTGTCACCGAATCCGTTTAGTGCTTCGGCTTGTGCTTATGCCGATCAGGCTGCAGTAAATGCTGCCTTTGAAATCTTCAAACAAGGATTTAGTGTAAGTGGCGGTTGTAATGCAAAAGGTGCATTTGTAGGTAATCCGGTAGCACCAAACTTATGTCAGGGCGGAACTACCAGCGTAAGTTACATGATCACTGATAAATGTTACACTACTACAATCAGTAGAGACTTCACGATTACCGCTCCTGCAGCCGTAACGCCAGAGGCTCCCGCAGCAGTAAACGCTTCTGCTTGTGCCTATGCTGATCAGGCCGCATTAGATGCTGCTTTTGAAATTTTCAAAGCAGGCTTTAAAGTAAGCGGCGGTTGTGATGCCAAAGGTGTTATCCAGGGTAGTCCGGTTGCGCCAAAATTGTGCGATGGAGGAACAACGACAGTTACCTATAAAGTCACCGACAAATGTTATGAAACCACAATTAGCCGAGATTTCACCATTACTAAAGTTAATTTGCTTAATGTTTTAAGTCCGCCAAATAAAACAGTTGTTTGTGGTGAAGATGCAGATGCCGCATTTGTAGCATGGATTGCTGGATTTAAATTCTCAGGAGGATGTGCAGGAAATGTTCAGGCTACAGATTTATCTCAGTTTGTGAAACCTCAGATTGGAACGGCATTAGTTATAGAATATGTTGTTTCAAACAATTGTGAAACGATTAAAAAAGTATCAACATTTTTGATCACTCCATGTACGACTCCAATTTGTACTTATACTCAAGGAGCTTACGGAAATGTTGGAGGTATGGCCTGTGTAGGAGGACAATCTTACACAACCAAAGCTCTTATTGCAAAAGCATTAAGTAGTTATCCAGGAGGAACAATGACAATAGGTTTAGTTGGAAAATCTGTTTTAGTATCTAATAATCAAGCCGATATTAATGGTGTGATAGCAGTTTTACCAGGAGGAGGAGCAAGTAAAGTGCTAGCAAATGGAAATCCTCATATTGGTGCATTGCCTGCATCATACCTTAAAAAAGGAAAACTTGATAATACTTTATTGGCTCAAACCATTACTTTGGGACTTAATTTAGGTGTTGATAGTGAGTTGAGTAAATTCAAATTGCAGGCAGGTACATTGGCAGTTGCTCAACCTGAAGGTGGTTGCGGATCTAAAACTCCAAAAGCACGTTCTTGTAATCCTGACGGAACAGTAAGTAATGAATACAAATATTACACTATTCCGAACAATGTGGTTAGCAAACTGGCTGGAGATAAAACAGTTGGTGATTTGTTTAACTTGGCTAATCAAGCATTAGGAGGTGGAAACACTTATGGACTTTCTCTTTCTGATATAGCAAGCTTGGTAGATTTGATAAACAATGCATTTGATGAATGTAGAATCGCAATAGGATACAACATTCAACCACTTGCTTGTACAGCTACTCAAGAGTCAATAGTTGCTCAGGCACCTACTACTACAGAAACAGCTGTTGTAGAAAGCACTGCTAAAGAAAGTAAAAAACCTAGTTTTGATGCTTATCCTGTTCCTTTCAAAGATAATATTACCATTCGTTATAACTTTGATTATGCGAGCGATGTTAAAATTGAATTGTTTGATATGTCAGGAAAATTGTTAGCTTCAGAAACAGATACAAATTCTTATTTAGGAAAAGAATACAACTTTAATATTGATTTCTACGTTGGCAAATCTCAAGTTTACATTCTACAAATTACGACTAGTAAAGGCAGTAGTACTAAAAAAATCATTTCTGCCAGTAATTAATTAATTAATTTATAAATCTTATTTAAAGCATCCGTTAAAAGCGGATGCTTTTTTTTGAAAATTATTTTTTGCTTATCCTTTAATTATGTGTGTTTTACGAGTAAAGCGATTTGTTAAATGTCGGTGAGGTTTAAAAAAATAGAGGAAAAATCATGTTTTTCTTTTTTTTGGTTTGGTTTTTGGAATACCTTTATAGTATAATCCTTAAAAAATATATTATGAAAAAGATACTTACCTTATTTGCTGTTATTGGATTAATTGCATTTTCAAGCTGTGAAGGGCCTGAAGGGCCTCCGGGAGAACCAGGGTTGATCGGAGCTGTCTATGAAAATAAAGCACCAAATTTTTATAATTTCACTACTAATAATCAGTTTAGCGTAAGATTTAATTTCCCTGTTGCGCTATATGACTCGGATGTTGTCTTGGTTTATCGTTATGATGGATTGGATAATGGAGGTAGACCAGTGTGGCAGGCTTTGCCGGAAACTTATTTTTTTGATGATGGAACTAGAGATTTTTCTTTTAAATATGTATTTACTTATAATTACGTAAACATTTATTTAGATGGAAATAATCTTAATGATCCTGAACTTGATGCATACAGATTAAATCAAATTTTTAGAATTGTTGTTGTGCCTGCTGATTTTGTTAATAAAGTTGATAAAACAAATTATTTAGATGTAATGAAAACTTTAAAACTAAATGAAAATCAAGTTAAAGATATTAATTTTTAATTTTAATTAGAAGTTTAAATAAAAAAAGGAAATCGCAAGATTTCCTTTTTTTTATGATTATATGTTTTATAAAGATTATTTCTCAGTAATATCAGAATCTGTCAATAGTTTTTCCTTTCCAAATTTAAGAGAAACTAAAACTCCAACTAGAAGTGACAAGGCGATAAATCCTAAAGAAGCCCATTCTGGAACTTGAATCCAATCGTGTAGCAACATTTTTAATCCTACGAAAGCTAAAATTGCGACTAAGCTGTATTCTAAATAACTGAATTTTGCCAGCATATTTGCCAAGAAGAAATACATAGAACGCAATCCTAGTATAGCGAAAATATTAGAACTGAATACTAAAAACGGATCTTTAGTAATGGCTAGAATTGCAGGAACGCTGTCAACAGCAAATAAAACGTCCATTACTTCAATTACAATTAAAGCTACAAATAATGGAGTTGCCGCTTTCTTTGCAGTTTTGGTTGAAATAAAAAATTTCTCGCCATCCATTTCTGAGGTAATTGGCATAATTTTTCCTAATGTCTTGTAAACAAAAGAATCTTTCGGGTGAAAGTCTTCATCTTCGCCAGAAAACAGCATTTTGATCGCGGTAAAAATCAAGAATGCACCAAACAAATACGTTGTCCAAGTGAATTTGTTGATCAGCATTACGCCAAAGAAAATCATCAATCCACGGAAAACTATTGCGCCCAGGATTCCCCAGAATAAAACACGATGCTGGTATTTTTGAGGGATTTTGAATGAGGCAAAAATAATTGCAATCACAAAAATATTATCAACGCTTAATGAAAGTTCGATTAAATAACCTGTAATGAATTTCATTGATGCTGCCATAGGCAACAGTTTGTCTGGATTTTCTATATAATTAGTTGTGTAAAGCCAATAGATTACTCCTGAAAACAAAAAAGAAAGTGTTACCCAAATCAAGGTCCATTTGCTGGCTTCTTTGGTACTGATAATATGAGGGGTTTTGTTGAAGACACCAAGGTCTAAAGCAAGAATAAAAACTACAGCAAGTAAAAAGAGAGACCAGACTATCATAACAATTTTTTTAAATGATCTACAAAGATAAGTTTTGAAGTTCAAATTAAAAATAATTTATTAAGAATGGCATTGATAAATTCAGTGAAATTGTTAGATGTGAAATGTAAAAACTGAGAATAATAGATAAAAAAAGTGCCAACAATGACGTTGGCACTTTTTAGAATATAATTTAAGCTTTGAATTATAGCGCTGATTTAACAGTTTTGATAATTCTAGCAGCAATTTTGTAAGGGTCTCCGTTTGAAGCTGGTCTTCTGTCTTCCAACCAACCTTTCCAACCTTTTTGAACAGTCATCAAAGGAATTCTGATAGAACATCCTCTGTCTGAAACTCCATAAGAGAAATCGTTGATAGAAGCAGTTTCGTGTTTACCAGTTAAACGTTGCTCGTTGTAAGCACCGTAAACAGCGATATGCTCTTTAGTAACAGGACGGAAAGCTTCACAGATTTTCTCATAAGTTTCTTGAGAACCACAAGTTCTAAGAACAGAGTTAGAGAAGTTAGCGTGCATTCCAGAACCATTCCAGTCTGTATCTCCTAGAGGTTTTGGGTGATATTCAATATAGTAACCATATTTCTCAGTCAAACGATCTAATAAGTAACGAGCAACCCAGATTTCATCTCCAGCTTTTTTAGCTCCTTTAGCGAATAATTGGAACTCCCATTGTCCGCAAGCAACCTCTTGGTTGATTCCTTCAAAGTTGATTCCAGCAGCGATACATAAATCAGCATGCTCTTCAACTAATTTTCTACCGTGAGTGTTTTTTCCACCTACTGAACAGTAGTACATCCCTTGTGGAGCAGGGTATCCTCCAACTGGGAAACCAAGTGGAAGTTGAGTTTTAGTATCCATGATGAAATACTCTTGTTCGAAACCAAACCAGAAATCATCATCTTCATCATCAATTGTGGCTCTACCGTTAGAAGGGTGTGGTGTTCCGTCAGCGTACATAACTTCAGACATTACTAACCATCCGTTGATACGAGTTGGATCTGGATAAATTGCAACAGGAACTAAAAGACAGTCAGAAGAACCACCTTCAGCTTGTTTAGTTGACGAACCATCAAATGACCAATTTCCAAGTTCTTCTAATGTTCCTTTGAAATTTTCGTGTTCTTCAACTTTAGTTTTACTTCTAAGATTTTGAGTTGGTTCGTATCCATCTAACCAAATGTACTCTAACTTAATTTTAGCCATAATAATATAAATTAATTTTTTTTGTTTTTTCGCTGGGTCAAATATAGATTTATTTTTTTACTCCTAAAAATTAGGGGGCTATTTTGTTTTGTAGAGTATAATTTTTTAGAGAAGCGTAATTTTCGCAGGGGTATATTTTTAAAAAAGCAATTTTAGATGCGTATAAAAAATAAATTCGTAATAATTAAGGACTATTTTTGAATTTTTGAGTTAAGGAATTATGAAAAAATGTTTATTTAATAGAGAATATTGCTGTTAATTGTTATATTTCTTCAAATGACTTTGCTTATTCTCTGAAAAAAGACCGATCTGTTGAGAATTCACAGCTCAAAAAACTCAAATTTATATTCTGAACAGGCACTTTTATTGTTTATATTTGTTCTTCATTTTTTTTATGAAAATTAGTACGAATTAAAACTTTATATACCATGTCAACATTACGTTTCCAAGCTTTACAACAAGCTTCAAACAGAAAGCCGGTGCATTTTGAAGAAATTGGTCGAAAATCAAATCTTTTCGGATCAAATGTGTTTAACGAAAAAGCAATGAAGCAATACTTGACTTCAGATGCATTGAAAGGAGTAAGAGATGCCATTCAGCATGGAACTAAAATAGAAAGAAAATTGGCAGATTATATCGCTATGGGAATGAAGGAGTGGGCTTTATCCAAAGGTGTGACGCATTATACACACTGGTTTCAGCCTCTTACAGGAACAACTGCAGAAAAACACGATGCTTTTTTTGAAACTTCTTATGATGGAAGTGAATCTGTTGAGAAATTTGGCGGTGCGCAATTAGTACAGCAAGAACCAGATGCATCTAGTTTCCCGAACGGAGGAATCCGTAATACATTTGAAGCTAGAGGTTATACTGCTTGGGATCCAACTTCTCCAGCCTTTATATATGGTACAACTTTATGTATTCCAACAGTTTTTATCGCTTATACTGGTGAGGCTTTAGATAATAAAATTCCTTTATTAAGAGCATTGTCTGCAATTGATGAAGCTGCGACAGAAGTTTGCCGCTACTTTGATAAAAACGTAAAAAAGGTAACTGCAACATTAGGTTGGGAGCAAGAGTATTTTTTGATTGATAAAGCTTTAGCAAATTCTCGTCCAGATTTGATGATGACTGGAAGAACATTATTAGGACATACATCAGCAAAAGGGCAACAATTAGACGATCATTATTTTGGATCAATCCCAACACGCGCTCTTACTTACATGAGAGATTTAGAGCAGGAATGTATGTTGTTGGGAATTCCGGTAAAAACGCGTCATAATGAAGTTGCGCCAAATCAATTTGAATTGGCTCCAATTTTTGAAGAAACAAATCTTGCAGTCGACCACAACTCTTTATTAATGGATGTAATGCAAAGAGTTGCAGAACGTCATGACTTTAAGGTGTTATTCCACGAAAAACCATTTAAAGGTGTAAACGGTTCTGGAAAACACAATAACTGGTCATTGGCTACAGATACTGGAGTTAATTTATTGAGTCCGAGTAAAACACCAATGAGCAATTTACAGTTTTTGACATTCTTTATTAATACAATTAAAGCAGTAAACGATAACGAAACTTTATTGAGAGCGTCTATCGCAACGGCAAGTAACGATCACAGGTTAGGAGCAAACGAAGCGCCACCAGCAATCATGTCGGTTTTCATTGGAGCACAATTAACTAAGGTTTTATCTGAATTAGAAAGTGTAACAACAGGAAAACTTTCTCCAGAAGAAAAAACAGATCTTAAATTAAACGTAGTTGGAAAAATTCCAGACGTATTATTAGATAATACAGATAGAAACAGAACTTCGCCTTTTGCCTTTACAGGAAACAAATTTGAGTTTAGAGCTGTAGGTTCAAATTCAAACTGTTCAAATGCAATGACAACTTTGAATGCGATTGTTGCAAAACAATTGATTGACTTTAAAAATGAAGTGGAGAACTTGATTGAAAATAAAGACATGAAAAAAGATGATGCCATCTTTAATGTCTTAAGAGAATATATCAAACAATCTAAAAAGATTCTTTTTGAAGGTGACGGTTATAGTGAAGCTTGGGAAAAAGAAGCAGCAAAAAGAGGTTTGAGCAATTTCAAAACAACTCCGGAAGCAATTAAAGCAAAAGTTTCAAAACAAGCTTTGACTTTATTTGAAGAATTAGGAATCTTTAATCACGTGGAGGCCGAGGCGCGCTACGAGATTGAATTAGAAGAATATACTAAGAAAATCCAAATCGAAGGAAGAGTTTTAGGCGATATTGCTAGAAACCATGTAATCCCGACGGCGATTCGCTATCAAAACACTTTAATTGAAAATGTAAAAGGATTGAAAGAAATTTTTGCAAAAGATTTTGAAGCATTAGCCAAAGAACAAATTGTTTTGATTAAAGAAATTTCAGGACATATTGAAGGAATTAATTCAAAAGTATTGGCAATGACTAATGAAAGAAAGAAAGCCAATCAATTGACTGATGCACAAAAAATGGCAGAGGCTTATTGCAATAAAGTAAAACCATATTTTGAAGATATTCGCAATCACTGTGATAAATTGGAATTACTAGTAGATGATGAAAGTTGGACTCTGACTAAATACAGAGAGTTGCTGTTTACGAAATAACATTCTCAAAATATTTAGATAAAAAACCTGTCTTTTTAAGACAGGTTTTTTTTTGCCAAATGTTAAAATGATTATTTTTTTAACATTTCATTAACGCGGCACAAGTCTTTATATGTAAACAAATTGCTATAACTAAGCTTTTTCGTACTAATAAAAAAGACAAAAATAGCAGTTCATCGGGATAGTTTTACAGTTTGTCGAAAAACGGGTTAAGTTGTTGTAAAATAAGTATTTATACCTGTTTTGGTTTTCTGTAAGTTTTCTAATTTTGAAAAAGAAATCAGAAAATAACCCCAATTTTCATCTCAGATTTCATTAAAAAGGACTCCCCAATTTTTGCTCCCCAAATTACAACCTGCATAATAATTTGTATTAATAACCAATTAAATATATTTATTATGAAAAAAGTAATTTTGAGCATCTCCGCGATGCTAGTGGTAGGTATTGCCTTTGCGCAAAACAATGTGAGTGATGTAGACCAAGCTGGTTTATTAAATGGTGCATTAGTAGTTCAAGTTGGTGAAGACAATATGTCTGATGTAGACCAAATTGGTATTGCAAACGTTGCTCTTGTTGGGCAATATGGGGAAGACAACGAATCTACAATTCTTCAATTAGGAGCAGGAAATCTTGCTGTCGTAACTCAAATTGGAGATGACAATGATTCAAATATTTTCCAAGGATTCTGGGTTGGAAATCAAGCTTATGTAACTCAGTTTGGAGAAGACAACTCTTCTGATATCTTCCAACTTGGGGATTTCAATACAGCTTCTTCTACTCAAGTAGGCTGGCTGAACAATCAAGCAACAATTCAAGTTGGATTTGGTAACGATGCATCTACTGAACAATATGGAATTTTCAATAATGCTTTGACAGTTCAAGCAGGATGGTTTAATGATTCTAGTATTCAACAGTACGGAATCGCAAACTTCGCAGCTACAGCACAATTTGGATGGGGCCATGACAGCACTGTTACTCAAGTTGGAGCACTTAACGGAAGCTTGGTAATCCAATCTAACTAAAACAAACCAAGAAAAGGAAGGACTCGATATAATCAGTTCTTCCTTTTTTTTATTATTTCAAAAGTTATGAAAACCGTACTAATCCTATATTTTCTTTTTACAGGAATTATATTCTCACAGTCAATTGATGGGAATATAAATGATTATGTTATAGCCATGAATGAATCAAACAATCGCAATCAAAATCAGAATACCAATCAATATATTATAAGTCATAATATAGTCAAAATCACTCAAATTGGCAGTTATAATCAGGCCAATTTAACTATTATCAGTAATAGTGCTAATGTAACTGCGCAGCAAACTGGTAACAACAACTACATGAATGTCTACAAAAAAGCAGACGAAATAAATCAATCCTATATACAGTCAGGTAATAATAATTATATAAATGATGTTTCATTGTACTCCCGAGGAGTCGAATCGATGAAGGTCAATCAAGAAGGCAATAATTTAACGGTTTTCAGTACAGGATCAAATTCAATATCCAAGGATATGATCATCAATCAATCTGGAAATTCTGGTACAATTTACGTATTCAATCGCTAGGATCATGAAAAAGTATCTAAACATAATTGTTGCAGCTTTTTTTATTTTTTTTTCTGAAAACGGATTTTCGCAGACCGAGTATAATAAAGAGGTAAAAGCGAAAATTGAAGTTAAGGAAATCGAGAATTTATTATTTATAACCGGAACTGCAGAAAATTTAAAATCAGAGTTCAAGAATATTTCATACAAACTAAGCGTATTCAAAAAAAACAAATCAAATTCAAATAAATCAACTAATGCACAAGACGGAAGAGTAACACTTGAACCTATTCAAAGGGTAGAATTGTCTAAAACGCAAATCAATTATACCAAACAGGATGAAGTAATTGTAATGTTGCTGATTTATGATGAAAAAAATGCCATAATTGGCAAAGACCGAGTTGTTTTTAATGAAGAAACTGAATCAGATGCGGGAAAATCTTTCCCTGTTGACGGCATCGAAATGGTTGGAATAGTCGCCAACGATGCCAAAACAAAATTAGGAAATGATTTTTATGATATGTTTTATGCACAATATTCGAAGCTGAAAATTCATACTACTAAAATCGTAACAGTCCAAGAAGAACTGACATTTGGACGCACAACCAAGATTACAATATTAGTAGATAGTGATATTATAGAGGAATTTATTTCACGTCCTGATGAAGATTTTTTAAAATACATGGCAGATTCAGCTTCTCAAAAGCTATTCAAGTATTTTAAAGATCTAGAAAAGCAAAACAAAATGATTACTCAATACTAAGCTTTTCAATTGAGTATATTTTTTTCGATAAAGAGTTTACTGTTTAATATTCAAACTAAAAAAGTATCTATATGAAAACTATAGCATTACTCGTTTGCTTGCTCGGTTTTGGTACAATATCAATTGCGCAAAACCTTCAATATAAAGCGGCAAATCCAAATTTTGGAGGAGACACTTTCAACTATAATTGGCTTTTAAGCTCGGCTCAAGCTCAGAATGATTATAAGGAAGATACTGGTTCACAGTATAAACAGCAGACAGATTTGGAGCGTTTCAAAAGCAATTTGAACAATCAGTTGCTAAATAGGCTTTCAAATTCATTATTCGAAAATCAATTTGGAAGCAGTACCGGCACAGGAAGCGGAACTGGAACAGGTACCGGTACGGGCACTGGAACAGGAAATGGCACACTTTCTCCAGGAACTTATGTTTTTGGAACGTTGTCAGTTGATATTTACCATTCTAATTTAGGATTGGTAGTTGATGTTTTAGATACAGAAACTGGTGAGCAGACACAAGTAATTCTTCCAGGACAATAAAAATTATTGTTCAAGGTAAAAGTAAGGTTCAAGTATATTGTAAATAATTGAGGATTATGAATAAAAGTCCCCTTTTTCTATTTTTATTAATTTGCCTATTCTCAGGATGTGGAGCATATTTTAATCAGCCTGTTGGGGTGCAAAAAGCCGTATATGGAGAAAACACTCCGGCCACTGCCAAATTGGTAGAAATGCCAAAACCCAAAGAACAGATTGTTGTAGGGGTGTATAAATTCAAAGACCAGACTGGACAATACAAGCCTACAGAATTAGGAAGTACCTTCAGTACAGCTGTAACACAAGGAGCAACCTCTATTTTGATAAAAGCTTTACAAGATTCAAAATGGTTTATACCTATTGAGCGTGAAAATCTGGGAAATCTTTTAAACGAAAGAAATATTATTCGTTCTACGCGTCAGGAATACGCATCAAAAACAGAACCTAATGAAGCTGTTTTAACGCCACTTTTATTCGCCGGAGTTTTGTTGGAGGGTGGAATTATTTCTTATGATACAAATATAATTACAGGAGGTTTTGGTGCGAGATATTTTGGAGCTGGGGGTTCAACACAATACAGACAAGACCGAGTAACCGTTTATTTGAGACTAGTATCGACTTCAAACGGAAAAATCTTAAATACGGTTTATGTTTCAAAAACTATTTTATCACAAAGTATTGATGCAAGTTTGTTCAGATATGTGAATTTAAACAGGCTTTTGGAAGTTGAAACTGGTTTTACCCGAAATGAGCCAATCCAGATGGCTGTTACAGAAGCTATCGAAAAAGCGGTGGAAGGACTTATAGTTGACGGAATAAAAGACAAACTTTGGGAAGTAAATGCCCCACAAAAACAAATAGATGATTTTGTTGCTGAATATGACAAAGAAAAAAACGAAGCCGATTTAGCACAATTGTATAACAGAAATTTAAGTGAAAACAGAAGAGCAAGATTTGGTATAGAAGCGGTAGGAGGAACGGCAATTATGCAGGGAGATTATCCAAATCCCAAACCCATGCCAATGGTAAGAGGAGCGATGAAATTTTTTTTCTCCCCCACATTTAACTTAAGTGCGTCGTCAAATGCTTTTCAGGTGGCAAATCGGAATTATATGGATTATGGCTATTTGTCTTTAGATCTAAATCTGGAATGCATCATATTGCCACGCGACGTTTTTTCTCCTTTTGTTTTTGCAGGAACTGGATTTGAATTTGATCATCATCGGGAAAATTTCCATAGCAAAGTGCAATTTGGAGCAGGAGTCGAATATCTTGTCTCGCCCCACGTCGGAATCAAAATGTATGGCGAGTTCAATGCGGCATTCAGCGATAATGTTGATCATATGGTCGCTGGCGTCAGGGATGATTATTTTTACCGCATAGGTCTTGGAATGACATATTACTTTCCTAAAAAAACAAATTATAAGAAAAAATAAGCAACTTTTTAATCTTTAATAAGATATGATTAAAGAATTAAGTTCAATATAAGTTTAATAAAATTCAGTCTCAAATGAAAATAAGATTAAAAATTTTGGCGTGCTTTTTTCTTTTAATTTCGTGCAGTGAAGAGCAGTTTGATAACACAGGAACTGGTTCAATTAAAGGAAGAGTTGTTGATGTCCGTACCTATGCTGGAATCGAAAATGCTCGTGTATCTTCTAGCCCAACAACAAGCACAGTTTATACGGATAAAGATGGATATTTTAAAATAGACAAAGTGCCTGTGGGAAAATATGCTTTTCAAGCTCAAAAAGACGGTTTTATTGCCAGATTTGTACCGGGTACAATTGAAAAAGACATCGAAATTGAAGTTATTTTTGAGTTAGAAATATCAACTGCAACAAATAAGCCACCAGAAATTCCAGTACTTACAGCGCCTGCAGACAATTCTACCGGACAAGCTTTAAGCCTTGATTTGACTTGGACAGCCAAAGACCCAGAAGGAGATCCGTTGACTTATACAGTTACGGTGAAAAACGGAACTACAGATGAAGTAAAAACGTATTCAGATCTTAAAACAACAACTTTAAATATTAAAGATTTAAGTTTCAGTACTAAATATTACTGGCAAGTAAGTGTTGATGACGGAATCAACAAGCCTATAAACAGCGTCACAAATTCGTTTAGGACATTGGCTTTCCCGAATCCGAGATATATGTATGTGAAAAAGATAAAAAACAACAATGTAATTTTTACTGCTGATGATGCCGGAAATGAACTTCAATTATCTTCAGCAGAAGTGAATAGTTTTAGACCGAGAAAAAATTTAAGCATTAACCGAATTGCTTATATCAGCACTGATGGATCATTGAATCAAATTTTCAGTATGAATCCGGATGGCACAGATGTTCGAAAAATTACAAATTTTGTGCCGATAGCTGGTTTCAATATGGACAATGTGAGTTATTCGTGGAGTACAAACGGAAGTCAGTTGATTTATCCAAATTTTGATAAACTGTATCGCATAAATGCCGATGGATCTGGTTTGATTCAGTTGTTTAAAACTCCAAATGGCAAATTTATTTCAGAATGCGAATGGAGCCGCGATGGAAGCCAAATTATCCTAAAAGTAAATGATGTTTCAGGCTACAGTGTTGAAATTTATGCAATAGATATGAGCGGAACTGTTTTATATACGGTGCTTTCTGGAGTAACTGGAGGAGCAAGCGGCATTGATATTTCGATTGATAATAAAAGAGTCGTTTATACCAGAGATGTTTCTGGATTTGAAAATGCAGATTACAGACGTTTGGATTCCAGAATATTTATTTACACCGTTGCAACAAATACATCTGCAGAATTGTCATCAGGTAAAGAAAACGGTTTTAACGACCTCGATGTGAAATTTTCACCAAATGAAGCAAAAGTTATTTTTGTAAATACCTCTAATGATGGGCTTTCAGCTAAAAATATACAAACCGTCAGTACAACCGACGACAGTACAAGGACAACTTTGTTCCAAAATGCGTCGATGCCTGACTGGAAATAAAAATATCATAATCTTCGAATAATTTTGATGTCAAAAAATCGGCAGTTTGCTCACTGTCGATTTTTTTATGAAAAACATAATTTCATTATAGAAGATTAAGTTCGAATAAAATCTAATTTTAAATTGGTATAAACCCAAGAATTAAAAAATCTAATTATCTTTGCACCACATCAACACAAACTAAGTTTCATGAGTTCAGATTCTAGCAAAAGGTACGCACAAAGAGGTGTTTCGGCATCAAAAGAAGACGTACACAACGCAATAAAAAATATTGATAAAGGTTTATTTCCACAGGCATTTTGCAAAATTGTTCCAGATTATCTTACCCAAGATTCAGAACATTGCTTAATTATGCATGCTGATGGAGCTGGTACAAAATCGTCATTAGCCTATCTGTATTGGAAAGAAACCGGAGATCTTTCAGTTTGGAAAGGAATCGCTCAAGATGCATTGATTATGAATATTGATGATTTATTATGTGTTGGAGCAACAGATAATATTTTGCTTTCATCAACTATTGGAAGAAATAAAAATTTAATTCCGGCTGAGGTAATTTCTGCAATCATCAACGGAACAGAAGAATTAATCAACGAATTAAAATCTTTTGGCGTAACCATCCATTCAACAGGCGGTGAAACTGCAGATGTTGGAGATGTTGTTCGCACCATTATTGTCGATTCTACAGTAACGGCAAGAATGAAACGCAGCGACGTTGTTGATAATGCGAATATTCAAGCTGGCGACGTAATTGTTGGTTTGGCTTCATTTGGTCAGGCAACTTACGAAAAAGGATATAACGGCGGAATGGGAAGCAACGGACTTACTTCTGCTCGTCATGATGTATTCGGAAAATATTTGGCTAAAAAATACCCAGAAAGCTACGATGCGGCTGTTCCAGAAGAATTGATTTATTCAGGACAAGTTAATTTGACTGATGAAGTAGAAAACAGCCCAATCAACGCGGGACAATTAGTGCTTTCGCCAACAAGAACTTACGCACCAATCATCAAGAAAATTTTAGATAAATATACTCCAAAAGATATTCACGGAATGGTACACTGCAGTGGTGGTGCACAAACTAAAATTTTGCATTTCGTAAAAGATTTACACGTTATAAAAGATAATTTATTTCCAGTTCCTCCATTGTTCAAGTTAATCCAAGAACAATCAAAAACAGATTGGAAAGAAATGTATCAAGTTTTCAACTGTGGACACAGAATGGAGCTTTACGTTCCAGAAAACATTGCACAAGACATTATTGAGATTTCAAAATCATTCAATGTTGATGCGCAAATCGTTGGTAGAGTAGAGGCTTCAGATGATAAAAAGCTTACTATTACGAGCGAATACGGAACATTCAATTATTAAAAAAAATTAACCATATAAGTGATATAAGTTCGGTTTAGTATTTTTAATATGTACTTACATTACTTATATGGTTTGAAAATATTTCACTATGTACGAATTACTTTTTTGGAAATATCTAGATGAAATCTACCTTAATAATCAGGAAGTTTATGAAGCTCTTGTAGAAAAAGAAGAAGTAGATGGTCTGGCTGTTCTTCAAATTGATGTAATCGTGAACAGAATCAATGCAGTGTTTTCAAAATGGGAAAGAGTCGATGAAAACAGCTGGAAAAATAATGCTGGAAGAGGCGCTTTTCAAGTAATTACAACACCACAAAGCGTTAAAATTGATTGCTATGGAACCGAAGGCAAAACCATGAATCAATTGGTTTCGATAATGGAAGAATTCAAATGCCCGTTATACGATCCACAAGTTCCGGAGCGTTACGATGAAATGAGCGAGTGATTTTTTCAGATTTTTGTAAATTATAGTATAAAAGTTAAGTCCCTATGGGACTTTTTTTATTTTTGGATTTGTTTTTTACCAATATTTTACTCCTAACGGAGTACACAAATTATAATAAATATCTCGTAGAGATTATGTAGTGGTATTTGTTTTTACCAATCTTTTACTCCTAACGGGAGTATACAAATTATAATAAATATCTCGTAGAGATTATATATCGGTAGAAAAAATGATTTGCGATTTTTATTTGTCCCGTAGGGACTTTATATTTATAGACGAAAATAATTTAATAACGAAAAATGAATTATGAATACAACATCAAATTTCAATTTTATAGATACTATTATTTTAGAAGATGATTTCGTTTTATTGCGTCCGCTTCAAGAATCAGACGTTGAAAATCTGTTAGAAATTTCCATCAACGAACCAGAAACTTGGAAATACTCTTTAGTTGGTGCTGAAGGAAAAGAAAATTTGGTTAATTATATTCAATTGGCAATAAAAGCAAGGGAAGCCAAAAAAGAATTTCCGTTTATTGTTTTCGACAAAAAATCTCAGAAATATGCAGGTTCTACGCGTTTTTATGACATAAATCTTGAATTTCAAACACTGCAATTAGGCTACACATGGTACGGATCTGCTTTTAGAGGCACCGGATTAAACAAACACTGCAAATTTTTGCTTCTGCAATTTGCTTTCGAAACTTTAGGATTAGAAAGAGTAGAATTTCGCGCCGACAATAATAATGAACGCAGTATTGCCGCAATGAAAAGCATTGGCTGTAAAGTCGAAGGCGTTTTAAGAAGCAATATGCCAACACGAGATAGCAATCTTCGACGTGATTCAATAGTTTTAAGCATCCTTAAAAACGAATGGTTTGATGAGGTAAAAGAAAACCTTAAAAACAAACTATAATATAAAAGTGGCCAAAGGCTCAAACTATTTTTAAACCGGACTGAAGTCCGGCCCTACAATATAAACCGTTCCTTCGGAACTTTTTTTGATTGTATATATTTTTTCAATCGATCGCATTTTTTCATAGAATCAAAAAAATGAACAGAATCATTGTAAAGAGCCGTTAGGCTCGATTCATATTGTAGGGCCGGACTTCAGTCCGGTTCACATTGCGGTAAAATTTATATTTTTTAAAAGCATTTTTTGTTGTATTTTTCTGAACCAAAAATCAGGTAAATCGTTTTAGAAGCTTCTTGATTTTTTTGGATAAAATATAATGATTTAAAAAATACCCAATGAATAGAATAAATTGCAAAAATCTTCTTTTTGGATTCTCATTTTTGATACTTGGAATCACTTCAAATGCGCAGAAAAAAACAGCTGAAAAACGAAATTTAATTCAGTATGTAGATCCAATGATTGGAACAGCAAGAATGGGGCATACCTATCCAGGTGCAACAGTTCCTTTTGGAAGTGTTCAGCTGAGTCCAGAAACTGATACAATTGCTTACGGCTTGAATGGAAAATACAATGGCGAAGTCTATAAATATTGCGCAGGCTATCAATATGAAGACAAAACAATTGTAGGTTTCAGTCATACCCATTTCAGTGGAACAGGACATTCAGATTTAGGTGATTTTTTGATTATGCCTACAACAGGAAAACTGCAATTGAATCCTGGAGTTGCTTCAAAACCTTTATCGGGTTATCGATCTGCATTTTCTCATACTACAGAAAAAGCAGAACCAGCATATTACAGTGTTTTCTTAGAAGATCATAAAATTAAAGCCGAATTGACTGCAACAACAAGAGTTGGAATGCATCAATATACATTTCCAAAATCAGATGAAGCGCATATTATTTTGGATTTGACTTCAGGAATTTACAATTATGATAAGAAAAACGTTTGGACATTTGTTCGTGTAGAAAATGATACTTTGATAACAGGTTATCGTCAGACAAATGGTTGGGCGCGCACAAGAACAGTTTATTTTGCCATGTCTTTCAATAAACCAATTAAAAGTTATGGGCAAGCCGCTCAAGAAAAAAGTGTTTACAGAGGCTTCTGGGGAAGATTTGATCAAACGAAAAATTTTCCAGAAATGGCAGGACAAAACTTAAAATTGTTCTTTGATTTTAGTACCGAAGAAGGAGAAAAAATCAAAATAAAAATGGCTTTATCACCAGTAAGTTCGGCTGGAGCATTAGAAAATATGAAAAAAGAAGTTCCGGGTTGGGATTTCGAAAAAGTAAAAAAACAAAGTCAGGAAGTTTGGAACAATGAATTGAATAAAATCCAGATTGAAGCCATTCAAAAAGAAGATTATGTAAACTTTTATACTGCAATGTATCATGCCTTTTTAGGTCCAACAGAATATATGGATCTTGATGGGAATTATAAAGGACTGGACATGAATGTTCATAAAGCTGATAAATTTAAAAATTATACTAGTTATTCGTTATGGGACACGTATCGCGCTTTGCATCCTTTCTTTAATATTATACAGCCAACTCGCAACGCTGATATGGTGAGTTCAATGTTAGCACATTCGGATCAAAGTGTACATAAAATGCTTCCAATTTGGTCGCATTATGCCAATGAAAATTGGTGCATGATTGGGTATCATTCGGTTTCAGTAGTTGCCGATGCAATTGTAAAAGGAAATGTGAATTTTGATGCTGAAAAGGCGCTTCAAGCATGTGTCAATACTGCAAAAGTTCCTTATTACGATGGATTGGAATATTATATGAAAATGGGTTATGTTCCTGAAGATAAAAATGGTTCTTCAGTTTCAAAGACTTTAGAATACGCATACGATGATTGGGCAATTGCGCAAGCAGCGAAGAAATTAGGAAAGACTGACATTTATAATGAATTCATCGCGAGGTCTCAGAATTTTAAAAATGTGTATGATGAAAAAACAGGATTCATGCGTCCAAAATTGAATGACGGAACTTTCAAAAAAGAATTTGATCCGTTAGATACGCATGGGCAAGGTTTTATTGAAGGAAATTCATGGAATTACAGTTTGTATGTGCCGCAAGATCCAGCTTCAATGATTAATCTGATGGGTGGGAATGAAAAATTTAAAGTTCGTTTGGATTCTTTATTCAACATGCATCTTCCAGATAAATATTTCGAAAATACAGAAGATATTACCAGAGACGGAATTATCGGAAATTATGTGCACGGAAATGAACCTTCGCATCATGTAGTTTATTTATACAATTGGACAGATTCTCCATGGAAATCACAAGATAAAATCCGAATGATTTTGAAAAAAATGTATCGTAACGGAGCCGATGGTTTGGGCGGAAATGATGATTTTGGGCAAATGAGCGCTTGGTATATTTTTAGCAGTTTAGGGTTTTATCCAGTTGCGCCTGGTTCTGACGAATATGCATTGGGAAGTCCGCTGGTAAAAAATGCTATTTTCAATTTAGAAAACGGAAAAAGCTTTGAAGTTGAAACCGTAAACCAATCCGATAAAAATGTATTTGTTTCGAAAGTTCTTTTAAATGGAAAAGAGCTTTCAAAACCTTTCTTGAAGCATTCTGATGTGATGAATGGTGGAAAAATAACGTTTTATATGAGTAGTAAACCAAATAAGAGTAAATATTAGTTTCTTTAAGTTTTAGTATATGATCATAAACGATTTAATTATCGAGGACATTGGGCTTTACATGGATGGAGGAACGATCTCTTTAAAGATAAGAAAAGGAGAATCTATTTTCTTTGAAGTCAAATTTGTTCAGAAAGTTATTTTGGAATATAAAAGAAAAGTAGATCATATGCTAATTCCGGGAAGTCTAATTTTAAATGATAAAGAAGTAGAGATTCGATCTAAGCTAGAAAAAGACTTACTTTTAGAAATAAAAAATGCAAAATTTGGAGCAAAAATAGCTGATGATAAAAAAGATTCTTTGAGAAAAATAATTTTAGATGCTGTAGATTTTGTTGAATCGGATGATTATATAACAATTGCCAAAAAAGTTGGGCGCATTCAACATTAATTTTTTTAATAAAAAGAAATATGTGTATAATTTATAAAAACTTCACGAAATTTGCATTTCAAATAAAGAAAACAAACTATGAAAATAAATCTAAAATCAGGAATTGACAAATTGCTTTTCGGAATGAAGCAGAACGACGTAACGGCTGTTTTAGGAAAACCTGATAAAAACTATAAAGATGAAGATGAAAATGTGATTTTTGTGTACAATGCACATAAAATCAGATTGACTTTTTATCAAGAAGAAGATTTTAAATTTGGTTATGCAGTAGCTTCAAGCAATGATCTAGAAGTTTTTGGTTTCAAATTAATCGGAAGAAAAATTGCCGATGTAAAGAAAGATTTGGCAACAAAAGGAATCACAAAATTCAATCAAGAGACTTTTGACACTTTTGAAAATTACTTCAACGAAGACAATTGGTTTATTCTTCAAACAGAATTTGACGAAGTTGTAAAATTCGAAATAGGAGCAATCATAAATGATAAAGACGAATTTGATTGGAAATTTCCTGTGAAGAAATAGTATATCGAAAACTTTGTCAAAGTTTTAAACTTTGACAAAGTTCTTTTAAGACAATAAAAAAAACCGACAATCACTTGTCGGTTTTTTTTATGCTTTTTATGCTGAAAAGCTTATCCTTTCAACCATGCATTTTTAAGTTTCTCTTTTGATGCATCAGTAGCTTTAAAAGTTTCAGATTCTTCATAAGGTAATTTTACAGTTCCTTTGATAGTTTCTTCTTTTCCTGCACGTTTGATTTTTACAGTAATTGGATCGTTTTCTTTCCAGTTTTCACTTTCTCCAATTAAATCATAAATATTAGCAAGAGAATAAGGTTTGTCGTTTATAGAAACCAAAATATCGCCACCTTTTAAATTAAGGTTTTTGAAAAACTCATTTGGTTGAATATCAGAACGGACAGCGATTTCTTTTGTTTGTTTGTCAACAGAAATATAAGGAGTTTGCCCTTTTAAGAATATCGGGCTTGCTTTTTTCTCAATTGCTTTTGTTACACCAACTTTTGCTAAGTAAAAATCGTAAGGAATTGGAGTTGTTCCTGCTACATATTTGTTTAAGAATTCACCAACTTCAGGATAAGTCAATTGCGTGATTTTAGCAAAAAGCTCATCATCATTAAATGGCTTTTCAATACCATATTCGTTTGATAATTTGTGCATTAAATCAAGAATTCCTCTTTCTCCATTGCTTTTTTCTCTGATAATAATATCGATGCACATACCAATCAACGCACCTTTTTGATATACGTTCAAATATTGGTCTTTATAAGGCTGTTCCAATACATTTTTGCTCATTACAGTAAATGACATTGTATCGTTTAAGCCTTTTGCTTGCTCGATTTTATCAGCAATTCTAGTGTAAAATTCTGCTTCATTGATCAAACCTTGATTGATTTGGAAAAGGTTTGCAAAATATTCTGTTACCCCTTCATACATCCATAAATGTTCAGACATTTTTGGGGCATTATAATCAAAATATTGAATTTCTTTTGAGTGAATTGTCAATGGTGTTACAATATGGAAAAACTCATGAGAAACCACATCTTTCATTGATTCTACCAGTTTTTCTTTTGGCATAGATTCTGGCAAAACAACCGTTGTAGCTGTTGGATGCTCTAAAGCTCCAAAACCATGTGCATCATCTTTTGCAAGGCTTGACAAGTACAATAAAACAGTATATTTTTTAGTAGAATTGATTTTCCCTAAAAAGTTTTTCTGCGCCGTCATCATTGTTTTCATTTCAGGCGTAATGCTTTCAGCAGTAAATTTTCCAGTAGGAGAATAAACTGCAATCAAAATATCCATTCCGTTCACATTGAAAGTCGTGTAATCTGGTTTAGAATACATAATTGGATTTTCAACCAAAACTGCATAACGAGGCGTTGTAAAAACGTCGCTTGTTTTGCTGTCGTCTGTATCAGTCATTGAAGTTGCGCCCCAAAGTGTCTCAGGATGCGTGATAGTAACTTTGTAAGGAACATCTAGCTTGTCTTGAAAATAACCTACAAAACCATGCGTATTGACCATAAAGTTAACACCCGCGTTAATGTTTGTTCCTGCTGGTGAAAATACATCGTCATTTCCAAATCCGGTTCCTTTTTCAGTATCGAAAGTATCTCCAACTAAATAAGTGATTTTTTTAAGTGTTTTTGCATTCGAAATTGACCAAGAATTATCATCAATTCTTTTTACAGTCAGCTCATTTCCTTTGGCATCAAAAGCTTTGAAACCATCAGAATATTTACCGTAATTATCTGTTGAATAAGTTCCAGGAACTGTTTTTGGGATGCTGTAAATAACTTCGTCCGTTTTAATTGCCGGAGGTGTTACAGTTACCAAGACTTTGTCGTCTTTAACATCTACAAGGTTAATGTTTACATCGACAGTTTTGCTTTTTGCATCTCCAGATGTGCTTCCCGTTTTACAGCTCCAAAATGTTACAGCAAGAGCAAGGGTGTAAATTATTTTTCTCATTTGTTCGCGTTTAGTTATGTGTATTTGACTTCTAAATTATCAAATTGTTACATTTTATATAAAAATAAAAAAAAACTCCTGAATTTCAGGAGTTTTGTATTAGTCTAGTTTGTTCTTTATATAATATTTTCCGTCCAAGTCTTCATCGAAGTCATCAATTTTGACTGGTTTTGGTTTTGGCTTATTTGCAATTGCCTTCTTTTTCCACATCTCAAATTTTTCAAGAGGCATTTTCTTCTTCATGATTTCCAGAACTTCCTTTTCTGCTAATCCAAATTCTTTTTTTATAATTTCAAATGGATTTTTTTCTTCTAAAGCTAACGAAACAAGTCTTTCTGTTTGTTCCCAATTCAATTCTTTGCGGCTACTCTTTTTCATCTCGTGAAAATTAATTCAAAATAGAGGTTAATGATTAATAATAGATTGATTTTCATTTTATATATCAATATTAATAAAAAAAATAATTACTTGGTTCGCCGAACTATTTTTTTTTGCTGATTTTAACTGTTTTTTATTGATCTTGATTTTTGAAAAGGAATTTGCAATAAATTTCCCAATTTGTTGTGTTCTTCGGGATTCATATGGGTATCTACTCCATAAATTAATTGGTCTTTTGGCAAAGTGGTAAACGTTCCAAAAAGACGATCCCAAATTGAAAAAATATTTCCATAATTGCTATCGGTGTATGGAAGTACATAATGATGATGTACTTTATGCATATTTGGTGAAACAATAAAATAACTCAAAAAAACATCCAACTTATCCGGAAGCGAAATATTAGCATGATTAAACTGAGAACCTATTACGGACAATGATTGATATAGAAAAACCATCCACATTGGGCTTCCAACAATCAAAACGCCTAAAGTTGTAAAAATAAATCGAATAACGCTTTCTCCCGGATGGTGCCTGTTTGCCGAAGTTGTGTCAATCCAAGTGTCTGTATGGTGGATCAAATGAAAACGCCATAAAAATTTTACTTTATGTTGAACAAAATGAGCCAAATAAGCACCAATTAAATCCAGTAAAAGCAAGCCTATTATCGTATAGAGCCAAATGGGAATTTCAGGAAGCCATTCTAGAATCCCAAAATGATTTTCAGTTGTCCAAGAAGCAGTTTTGATTAGAATGAAGGCTAATACAAAGTTGACAATTATGGTTGTAAGCGTAAAAAAAATGTTGATTCCCGCATGATGCCATTTTTTATAACGCATCTGAAAAAGCGGAAAGGCATTTTCGATCAGCCAAAAAATAGTGATGCCACCAATCAAAATTAAGCTTCGATGTGAAGAGGGAATTGTACTGAAATAATCAATTATAGCATTCATAATTCAATAATGTATTTCTTCAAATGTAATGAAATTGATGAAATAACAATTTAAATTTTATGAAATATGAGTTTTTATGTGCTTTTTGTTGTTATTAGTGCTTTTTTGGACTGCTTTTGAGAAAACAAAAAAAGAGAAAAAAGCTCATTAAGAACTTTTTTCTCTTTATAGGATATTAGGTAACTTTTAAATTTTTAAGATTCGTAAATGTTTTTGGTTGAATTAAAATTATGCTTCTGCTTGATTTTGCAGTAAGTTTTTATAGATAAATCCGGCTACGACCGCTCCTAGAATTGGCGCTACCCAGAATAACCATACTTGAGATAATGGTTCGCCTCCAACAAAAATAGCTTGAGATAGAGATCTAGCAGGATTTACAGAAGTATTTGTAATTGGAATACTAATTAAATGAATTAAAGTTAAGCCTAAACCAATTGCGATTCCGGCAAATCTTCCGTTTGCAAACTTATCAGTTGCGCCCAGAATAATTAAAAGAAAAAATAATGTCAATACAAATTCTGCGATAAAACAAGCTTGCAAAGAATAGCCATCAGGAGAAAAAGCTCCAAAACCGTTTGATGCAAATGCCCCCGCTTTTGTATTATCAATTACAAAACCCGCTTTTCCAGAAGCAATTGTGTATAAAGTTCCGGCCGCTGCAATTGCTCCAACGCATTGGGCAATTATGTAAGGAACAAGATCTTTGGCTGAAAATCTTCCGCCAGCCCATAACCCAAATGAAACTGCGGGATTAAAATGTCCGCCAGAAATATGTCCAACAGCATATGCCATTGTTAAAACCGTTAAACCAAAAGCTAAAGCAACTCCCGCAAATCCAATTCCTAAATCAGGAATTCCAGCTGCAAAAATGGCGCTTCCGCAACCTCCAAAAACTAACCAAAAAGTTCCAAAAAACTCTGCAAATAATTTTTTCATAATTAAATAATTTTAAATTAATAGATTCGATCGTTAAAGGGTATATTGGTATGCCCATAAAATCAAAACAATTTGTAAGAGCAAACGTACAAATAAAATCCATTTGGGTAAATTAAAACTCGCTTTTTTATTTTGGTACATGTATAAATTTGCTGGAAATACGGCAATTAGCAGTGCAATAATTCCCCAAGCAGCAAAATTTTTTGTAAAAGAAAGCAATAGGAGTATGCCTAGTAGGATTTCGGCAGATCCACTTAAATTATTTATTAATTTGGGGTTTTTAAAAAAAGGAGGAATGATTTTGACGTACATTCCCGGTTTCCTGAAATGATTGATACCAGCAAGTATATATAAAGAAGCCATTAAATATAAATGCCAAGGTTGTTTCATGATATCTTGTTGTATATCACGAATTTATAAAAAAATTAACAATTATTGCATTACAAGAGGCTTTTTTTTAAAGCTATGTAAAATTGTTTACTTTTTTGCCTTGAAATTTACATTCATAATAATTATGGCAAGAATGATTAAAGCAATTCCGAGCCATTGCAAAAAGATTACTTTTTCATTTAAGAGAATAAAAGCCATTGTCACTGATACTGGAAGTTCGAGAGCAGAAACAATGCTTCCTAATCCAATTCCGGTCAATGGAAAACCGGCATTCATAAGCATAGGAGGAATGATGGTGCCAAACAATGATAATACAATTCCCCATTTCATGAAAATAGCCAAATTAAACGCTCCTACTTGTGTTGCAAATGCAAAAGAAAAGACAATTACAGCTCCACCCAAAAGCATATACAGACTTCGTTGCGCTGAAGAAATTTCAGTAGCAACACGATTTGCGGTAAACATAGTAGTAGTAAAAGATGCAGCGGCCAAAAGTCCCCAAACAATTCCTCTCCAGTCTAGTTTAAAATCTGCATGAATAAGATTTGTAGCCAAAGCTGTTCCGATAAGGACAATAAAAACGGCTATTACTTTTTGTTTTGAAGGCAGTTTTTTTTCTAGAATCATTTCCAATAAAACGCCCATCCATACGGTTTGCATTAATAAAACAATCCCGATTGAAACCGGAATGTATTTTACAGCCAGATAATAAAACAAACTAGTCATTCCTAATGAAGTTCCGGCAAGCATCAAACTGAAAATGTTTTTTGAGGAAGCTTTTACTGCAGTTCCTTTATTTTTGATTTTCTGAAATGCATTGATGATCAAAATTCCGATTATTCCCAAAACAAATTGTGAAGTTGTTACTTCGGCTGTTGTATATCCTTCAGAATAGGCCATTTTTACAAAAGTGGCTAACATTCCGTAAGTTGTAGCTCCTAAAGCAACTAAAAAAACTCCTTTTAATACATTGTTCTGTGACATTTGATATTCCTGTTTTAAAAATTAAGGCCGGCAAAGGTAAGCTATTTTGTTTGTGATTTGACAGGAATTATGGCTAAACGTTTGGTTTAATATTATTTTAAGAGTGTTTTGGATTTGTAAATTGCGTATTTTGCAGAAAATCAGAATTTGATTTAAAAGAAAAAACCATCAAAACAAACGCTTTGATGGTTTCTGTTTTATAAAACTTTCGTGTTAATTATTTAACCGGCTGATTTTTATAAGTTTCAATTTCAAAGATCAAAGTTGAGTTTGGCGGAATTACGCCTCCAGCTCCTTTTTCTCCATAAGCTAAATTAGAAGGAAGGAAGAAAATTGCTTTTTCTCCGTCTGTCATCATATCTAATGCCTCGATAAATCCAGGAATCATTCCGTCTTTTTTACCAACTGTGAAAGGAAAAGCTTTGTAACCGCCTTGAGCATCTCTCGCTGGGTTGTATTTTCCGTATGCTTTTTCAACATTTGCCATGCTGCTGTCAAAAAGATTCCCATTTTCAAAATAACCGGCATAGTGAAAATAAATAGTTGATCCCTCAGGACCTTTTACACCAGTTCCTTTTTGTGTAATTACATATTTTAAGCCAGATGCAGTTGTAGTTGCTTTTGCTTTAGTTGCTGCAATATAAGCTGCTTTTTGAGCAACTACCTTTTGTGCTTCTTGCTTTTTAGCTTCTTCTTTTTTTACGTCATCTGCAAGAACTTTTACAGCGTCAAATTTTTTAGCAGCATCTCCTTTGCGCGTAATCGTAATTTTTGTCATGATATCGTCCTGAACAATTTTATTTACATTGTCCATTCCTGAAACTACGTGGCCAAAAATAGTATGTTTTCCGTTTAACCAAGGAGTGTCTTTATGCGTAATAAAAAATTGGCTTCCGTTAGTGGCTGGACCAGAATTTGCCATGGCAAGAATTCCGCCTTTGTCAAATTTTAATTCTTCGGTAAATTCATCTTTAAATGAATATCCAGGACCGCCAGTTCCGTTTCCGTCAGGATCTCCACCTTGAATCATGAAATCATTAATTACTCTATGGAATTTCAAGCCATCATAAAATGGTTTTCCTTTTAGTCTTTCTACTTTTACATTCGGATTGTTTCCTTCTGCCAATGAAATAAAGTTAGCTACAGTAACTGGAGCTTTTACGTATTCTAAAGAAACAACAATATCGCCTTTTGAAGTCGAAATTGTAGCAAAAATACCATTGTTAGGGTCTTCAGGAACAACTGGTTTTGCTGTTGCAGCAGGTTTTGCTGGAGCGACTTTTGATTGAGGTGCTTTTGGCTTTGCTGCTGGTTTTTTTGTTGTTTGAGCTTGTAAGTTTACTAAAGCCAAGCAAAATAATAATAGAAATTTAAATTTCATTTTGTTTCGAATTTAAGTCGATGTATAATTTATTATTGTGGTTTTTCTAATAATTGAATTTCGAAAATGATATTAGCATTTGGCGGAATTACTCCTCCAGCTCCAGTTGCTCCATAGGCTAAATGAGATGGTATAAACAGAACCGCTTTGTCCCCAAAAGAAAGTTGCTCGATTCCTTCAATAAATCCAGGAATCAAACCGTCTTTTTTACCAGCTTGAAATGGGATTGGTTGGTAACCGTTTTGTTCTGCTCTTGCAGTGTCGTATTTTCCAAATGTTTTGTTTACATCAGCAATACTAGAATCAAATAATGTTCCATCTTCAAGGAAACCTGCATAGTGAATGTAAATTTGAGATCCAATTGCTGGTTTTTTGCCAGATCCTTTTTCTGTAATAACAAATTCTAATCCTGAATTTGTTTTAGTAGCTTTTGGTTTGATAGAAGCATAGTAAGCTACTTTTTCTTTTTGAACACCGGCATATTTGCTTTTTTCTTTTTGAATTTCTGAAAAATAGTCATGAAATACTTTTACGGCGTCAAATTTCTTTGCTGCTTCACCATTTCTGATGATAGTAATTGCAACGATTGTATCGTCTTGTTTTATTTGATTGACTACTTCTTGTCCTTTTTCAACTACATGACCAAAAATAGTGTGTCTTCCTTCCAACCAAGGCGTTTCAACATGTGTAATAAAAAATTGACTGCTGTTTGTTCCAGGGCCGTTGTTTGCCATTGCCAAAACACCAGGTTTGTCAAACTTCAAATCTGTAATCTCGTCTTTGAATTTATATCCAGTATCTCCAGAACCTGTTCCTTCAGGATCTCCAGATTGAATCATGAAATTTTCAATAACTCTATGGAATTTTAATCCGTCGTAAAAAGGTTTTCCTTTTTTGTAATCTTTAGTCACAAATTCGTTTTTTCCTTCTGCTAGGGTAACAAAATTTGCTACAGTAACTGGAGCTTTTTTATAGTCCAACTCAACTATAATGTGCCCTTTGTTTGTTTCAATATCGGCGTATAAACCATCAGGCAAATTACTGTGTTCATCTTTGCATGAATAAAGAGAAGTAACGGCTAGTAGTAATAATAAAATGCTTTTTTTCATTTCTAAAATGTTTTTTTATGGGTTTACTGTATCTTTTTTAGTTGGAGCGACTGGTTTTGCAGCAACTGTTTTTGGTGTTGTAGGTTTTGGCGTTTGTCCAGCCGAAGCATCCATTGGAGCTGTCTGTCCTGCAGGAACGGCAACTTTTGGTGCGGTAGGGTCAGGAACAAAATTACGAAGCGTTACGGTACACATTAACGATTCATTTGGCCCAATTTTTTTATTGTCGCCATGATATCCGTATGCAATATGTGAAGGAAACAAAAACGTAACGGTTTCATTTTTGTGCATGTATTTGATACCGTCGCGCAATCCCATCATGATGTCTTGTTTGTCCACATAATAAGTCTGTGGCCCAAGATCAGCTTCTGAGTAAATTATATTGCCTTTGATATCTTTTATTTCTAAATTAAAATAAGCAATATCTCCTTTTTTAGGCGTTTGAGTTTCATTTAGATTTCTTTCGTCATAAGAAAACCAATAGCCTTTTCTTGTCGCGTAATATTTTACTTTCGGATTGCTTTTTATGATTTTTTTGATGACTTCTTCTTCATTGGCAACTAACTTTTTATTTCGGTCAGCTGATTTTTTCATAAAGGTTCCCGACACTCTTGAAAGTGGCCTTCTGGCTTCTTCATGCTGTTTACAGCTCGAAAGCAAAACAGTAAAAAGGAGTGTGTAAATACTGATTTTTAAATATTTCATATTCGGTTATATTGTAAGTTTAGACACTAAATCTTCAAATTTAGCTAAAGTTTCTTCCATTGATAATTCCGATTTTCCTCCGGCAGCATTGCTGTGGCCTCCACCGTTAAAATGATCTCTGGCAAATTGGTTTACATCAAAACCTCCTTGCGAACGGAAAGATATTTTTATAATCTTCTCGTCTTTATTTTCGATAAAAATAGCAGTAAAAACAATACCTTTTATACTTAGTCCATAATTTACTATTCCTTCAGTATCGCCTTTTACATAATCAAATGAATCTAATTCGTCTTGAGTAAGCGAAGTGTATGATGTTTTATGCTCTTCAAAAACTTTCATATTTTGTAACGCACGCCCTAATAATTGCAAACGGCTGTACGAACTATTGTCAAATAATAAAACAGGAATTTGAGTGTTTTCAACTCCAAGATCAATTAATTCGGCAATAATTCGGTGTGTATTTCCTGTTGTTCCTGGGAAACGGAATGAACCAGAATCAGTCAAAATTCCGGTATAAATGCAAGTTGCAATGGTTTTATCAATGTCTTCTTTTTTATTTAAGAAAGAAATAAAGTTGTAAACCATTTCACAAGTTGATCCAAATTCAGTATCAGAGTACATATAAGTCGCATAATCATCAGGTTTTTGATGATGATCGATCATGACAAACGGAACGGTTAGTTTTGCTAAAGTATGTTCCATTTCGCCTGTACGATGAAACGCATTAAAATCAAGTGTGAAAATTAACTCAGCTTCTTCTAAAATCTTGGTGCAGTTTTCGGTGTCTTTTTCAAAAACTTTTACAGTTTCAGAACCTGGAAGCCAAGCCAGAAATTCAGGAAAATCATTTGGCGCAATTACGGTTGCCTGATGATTGTTTTTTATTAAAAAGTGGTATAAAGCCAAGGTCGATCCCATGGCATCTCCATCTGGGCCTCTATGCGGAATTATTGCAATTTTCTTTGGGGCAGCAAGCAACAATTGTATCGCTTGGATATCTTGTATTTTCATAGTGTGCGAATTTACATTTTTTTAATGTAATGTTGCAATCATTTTATAGATTAACACACTTTTAAGTTAGGAGTTATGAATTATGAATTTTGGAATTTTAATTAAAGATGTTCTAATTCTTCTTTCTTAAATCGTTGATACAATTTATACTTCGCACCTTTGACAATCTGCGATTTATAAATTCCGACAGAGCCTGAAGAAAAATAAGCAATTGTGCATCCGATAGCGATAAATATTCCGGGAGCAATTCCGAATAATTCCATTCCCATTATTGTGCAAGCAATTGGAGTATGAGTTGCGCCCGAAAAAACAGCCACAAATCCAATTCCGGCTAAAAGCGCAATTGGCATTGGAATTATAGTTGACAGAGCGCTTCCTAAAGTTGCTCCAACAAAAAATAAAGGCGTTACCTCACCGCCTTTAAAACCAGCTCCGAGAGTAAATCCAGTGAAGAAAATTTTTAGCAGAAAATCATACCATTCATTCGGATTTGAAAATGAATCTACAATCACAGGAACGCCAAGTCCAGAAAATTTTGTAAATCCAAAACCCGCAATGGCAATTGCCAAAATTACACCGCCGATAACCGGACGAAGTGGAGGATATTTAATGTTTTTTGAGAAAAGAGAACTCCAAAAATGGGTGCTTCGAGCAAATAATAAAGCCGCTAAGCCTGATAAAATTCCAACAATTAGAGTGAAAATAATATTGTTTAAGCTAAGTTCTGGAATTGTTGGAATACTATAATGAGTATGTTTTATTTCCCAAAATTCAACTGTGAAATAGGCAACGTAAGCGACTAAAAAAGAAAGTAAAATGCTTTTGAAGTTGATTTTACTAAAGTATAAAACTTCCAAAGCAAAGATGGCGCCGGCCAAAGGTGTTCCAAAAACAGATGCAAAACCAGCACTGATTCCAAGAATAATTAAAATTTTGCGTTCGGAATTATCGAGTTTGAAAATTTTGGTGAATTGATCAGCGATTGCGCCTCCCATTTGAACTGCAGTTCCTTCACGTCCGGCTGAACCTCCGAACAAGTGAGTGAGCAAAGTTCCTAAAAGCACTAAAGGAGCCATTTTAAACGGAATCACTTTTTGAGGATTTTCGTATTCTTCCAGCAATAAATTATTTCCTTTTGCAACAGATTCTCCCCAGTAATAATAACTCAAGCCAACTAATAATCCGCCAATTGGCAAAAGCCAAATAATCCAGTCATGTGCAATTCTAAATTGAGTAACCCATTCTAAAGAAACAAGAAAAAATGCAGATGCAGATCCAGATAAAATACCAATTAAAGCACAGATAAGAATCCATTTAGGAAGAGAAAGCAGTAATTGTTTAGTGTTTTGGGAAGTCATTAATGATGCTAAAATAGTTCAGCCACGAATTTCACGAATTTTCACGAATTAAAATAGAAAAAATCATTTTTAATCTTTTTACCCCATTGCTATTGGGAGAGGTAAAAAATAATTAGTGTAAATTAGTGAAATTCGTGGCAAAAAAAATATTACTGCACTACAGCTGTAAATTCTATTTCAACTAAATATTCAGGTGCAACTAATTTGCTGATTTCATAAAATCCAGTTGTAGGTTTTACATCTTTAAAGAAAGCTGAGTGTGCTCTAGCAACTTCTTCAAAAGTAGAAACATCAGTTGTGAAAATTCGTGTTCTGATAACATCTTTGATTCCCACATTCAAATCTTCAAGAACTTTTTCAACGCGCTCAATAATGTTGTACGTTTGTGCGTAAGCGTCATCGGCTTTTACTTTTTCGCCGTCAACGATTGCTACAGTTCCCGAAACTTCAATAATGTTGCCAATTCTTACAGCGCGGCAGTATCCCATTTTGTCTTCCCACGGCGATCCTGTTAAGATGTTTTCTCTTTTCATTGTATGAGTTTTTTTGAATTGTTTTTTGATGGTTTTTAAAACAAATTCAGGTTAATTAATGTGTTGCAATTTATAAAATAAGCGCGTCAAAAAGAACCGTTTTAGGTTGAAATCCCGAAAGAAATCTTTCTTTTTTGTGATATTTTAAAATGATTCCGATTCTTTATAGATAAAAAAAAACAATTCAAATATATAGTTAAATTTGCGCGCGATTTTAGCTTCTAAAATGTTTTTAACCACAAATTGCACAAATTCACGCAAATTAATTTGTGAAAAATTGTGTGATTTGGAGTCAAAATGAATTTTTTAAAGCTACGGTTCTAGTTTACTCCTGGTCTTCATAAATTCGGAGTTTGTTTTGTGTATTTGTCAAGTGTTGTTGCAAAATTTCGATTTTGTTCAACAAGTGATAAATCGCGTCAATTCCTTCCATATTAATGTTAAGATCGTAATGCATGCGCATCATTTTCTCGATCGTTGGCAATTCTTCTGGTTCCAAGTATTCATCATTTTCTTCAAAAATAATTTTCACCAAACCATAATTGTTAAGCTCTTTTATAAAGGTATTTTCAATTTCGTGATACAGACAAAATTGTTTTATTTGAATCAAATTTTTACTGGCCATGATTTCTAAGTTTAGCTAATTCTGCAAATAATTCTTTTTCTTTTTCAGATAATTTGGTTGGGATTTTAAGGTTGTATGTCAGATATAAATCACCAAATTGATTTTCCTTTTTGTAGATCGGAAAGCCTTTTCCTTTTAATTTTACTTTTGTGCCTGTTTGAGTTTCGGCCGGCACTTTTATTTTTACTTTTCCATCAAAGGTCTTTATGTTTATTTCGCCACCTAAAATTGCTGTGTATAAGTCTAAGTCAACATTAGAATAGAGGTTATTTCCGTCTCTTTTAAAATCAGAATTGTTAGAGATTTGAAAAGTAATATACAAATCGCCATTTGGCCCGCCGTTTACTCCGGCGCCACCATGCCCAGGAATTTTTATAACCTGACCATTTTCAACTCCAGCCGGAATTGTAATTCTGATATTCTTTCCATTTACAGTCAAGCTTTGTTTGTGTGTCGTGTATGCCGATGCTAAGTCGAGCTGTAATTCAGCATTGAAATCTTGGCCTCTGTATTTGGATTGACTTCGAGAACTTCTTCCAGATCCATACATCGAATTGAAAAATTCGGAGAAATCGCTTCCAGAAAAATCACCTCCAAAACCAGAAAAATCTTGTCCGCTTTGCTGTCTTGAATATTGCTGTTGTTGCTGATTTGGGTCGTAGCCAGCTTTTTCAAATTCATCGGCATGTTTCCAGTCTTTTCCGTATTTATCATATTTTTTTCGATTTTCCGGATTGCTCAAAACTTCATTTGCTTCATTGATTTCTTTGAATTTTTTCTCCGCTTCTTTATCATTCGGATTCAAATCGGGATGATATTTTCGAGCTAATTTTCTGTACGCTTTTTTGATTTCGGCTTCTGTAGCTGTTTTTGTGATTTCCAATGTTTTATAATAGTCGATATAATCCATTTTCTTGATTTTTTGATGAACAAAAATTTAAAGCTTGAATTTAGGAATAAGTTGCTTATTCTCAAAGCAAAAGAGCATTTTATAGCAAAAATTTCGCAAAATGATTGTGCGAATATTTTTAAGGATAATGTTAAAATTTAATACGAGCAATTAAACTATGGCAGGTTTTTTGATTCTAAAAATTAGGCCAAAATATTGTTATAAAATACTTAAAGTGGAAGTGCGTAAACAAATTATAGTATTTTTGCTCTACACTAAAATATTTTGCAAAAATTAACAGGCCGAGTCGATAAAACGTTTTCAATGAAGCATATTTTATTTTTCATATTATTTTTTACCGCTGCAACGCTTTCAGCTCAAAATGAATTTAGCACTAAATTCAAGAGTATTCCTGCACCAAAGTTTAATGCGAAGCCCAAAAAAATACCGGCTCCTGATTTGCCAAGTTTAGATGATCCGGCTGCTTCAACTTCTGAAATTCCAAGTATCAAAACGCCAAATGTTTATGATAATACACAATTAACGACAAAATCAAAATTTCAGATTGGAGAAGAAAAAAGCAAATTTACGATGTCAACCGAAAGCCAGTTTGCTAATCCTGGAGATCGTTATGTAGCCAAAATGGAAAAAGATTTAGATAAAGCTTTAAAAGATGCTGGACTTCGCGAAGGAAGAGGGACATTAGTGAAAAAGAATATTTCTTTGGGAGATTTTAAAACAAAATCGCAATATTTTATTGTCAAATTTCGTGATTTTGGAGCAATCGACGGTGATTTGGTAAAAGTCTCAAATAACGATCAAGTCATTCGCGATCAGATATTTTTGGACGCCAATTTTAAAGATGTAAAAATTAATCTGGCTGATGGATTTAACAAATTAGATTTTGAAGCCCTTAATATAGGAAGCCTCGGAGGAAACACAGCAGAAATCCAAGTTTTTGATGATAAAGGACAATTGGTGACCAATGATTATTGGGACAATCTAGCGGCAGGATTTAAGGCTTCGATTGTGGTTACAAAAGAATGATTTTTTCTGAGTTACTAAGACGCTAAGGTTCTAAGATGCTAAGATTTGATTCTGATTATATTATAAACAAAAAAGGAGATTCTATTTAAGAATCTCCTTTTTTGTTTGAGTTTTAAGCTTGCGGGAAAAACTTAGAACCTTAGTATCTTAGCGTCTTAGCATCTTAGAAAGGATCCGCAGTAACCTTAAACTTCATATCTGCTTTTACAGTTACATCTTTTGTTAGAGTTTCTTTCAAAGTAACTTTAGTTCTTATTTTGTAGCTATCGGCTTTGATATATTGATCCAATTTTTGATCGGTACAAATCAAATCAATTGTGTTGCTGGTTGACATGATATTATCTTGATAGGCCAATTCAATTTCATCTGAATTTGTAGTTGAAATATACAAATGAACCGATTTCAAAAATGTAAACGTTTTATCTGATGGATCAGAAATCGATAATTTCAACGATCTCAATTTTACATCTTTTACCAGACTTGCTTTTGTTTTGTTGTTTTGAAATTCTGCAGATGAATTTGTCGTTACTTCCGGCGTGATTATTTCCGAAGGCAAATTAATAGGTGAAGTACTTTTGATTGTAATCGAAGTATTGTTCGAAATAGTGAAAGTCAATAAATCATCAACAGCATCACAAGAAGTTAAAAAAAGTGACAGACAAACTGTCAAGGCAATAAGTTTTGATTTCATAGTTAAATTTAAATTGGGTTTTTCGTTACATACGAAATAATTTGGGATTTGGATTTTTTGGTAAAGATACTAAGTTGCTAAGCTTCTAAGGCGCTAAGTTTTTTCTTTTTGAATTTAAAAAAAAATAGCTCAGAATCTTAGTAGCTTAGTATCTTAGAATCTGCGCTGAAAAAAAATTTTTTTTTTCAGTGCTCCGATTTTTGAATTTCGAATATAAAAAGTACTTTTGCGCATGCAACACAACGTATATTCTTTATGTTTTTATTGTATTTAAAATCAAGCAGTTATATTTTAAAGTCACTTCTTTTTTGAAATATTTTAGTAGTTTATTTTCCCACTTATTTCCCACTCCATATATTTGTTAATTATCTAAAACGAATATTATATGAAGGCAAGCATTGTATTTTCAGAAAAAAACAAGGGAGATGAGAAAGGTTATCTTTTCGTAACTTATATAGAAAGAAAAGGGGAATTTGTAAAAAAGAAGAAAATTAGTTTAAATTATAGTTTGCCTAGAAGACAATTTGAAGATTACTTTAATAAAAGTTTCAACCAGTTTGAGCCAAATAAAAAAATCAATTTTGATGAAATTAATAGTAAGATTAGGAAAAAACTACTAGAAAATCCTTTTTTAAAAAAGGCAGAAAAAAGCATCCATCATTACCAGTTTTTGAGTTATATGCAAACAAGAAAAAATCTAAAAAATAATTATTCGACTCAAAATACCTATGAAAGCAGTTCAAATATGTTTAAGAAATTTTTATTCTATAAGTATGAACTTGCTGATATTGATTTTGATGAAATAGACAACGATTTTATTACAGAAATGAATAATTATTTCACAAGTGAATCTTTACAGTCTTCTACCATAAGATTTTATTTTAATAACTATTCTACAGTTTTTAATAATGCGATTAGTAATAATATTTATATTGGTAAGAATCCTTTTAATGAATATCGAGTAAAAGTTAACCCTAAGCCAAAAAAGATTTTGTCATATGAGGACGTACAAAAATTATTGCGAATAAAAAAAGGAGATTTGTATTTTATTGAAAGTAGAATGTTTTTGTTTTCTTTATTCAGTAATGGATTAAGATGTGCAGATATGATGTTGATGAAAAATGAAAACATTCAGAAAGAATATATAGAATATTTTCAAACTAAAACTAATATTCCGATTAAGGTAAATTATGGTGACAAGATTATATATGTATTAATGGAGATATTTGGCTTATTAAGTCATCTTAAAGATATAGAATCAAATTCAAAAATTCTTAAGCCAGAAATAATTTCTTATAGAAAGGCAAGGTTTGTTTTAGAAACAAAAATAAAAAGGGACTATAATAGGGTAGATGAAAAATATGAGATTTATTCCGGTTTTAAAATAAAGTCTAGTGATATGGAATCCAAAACTATAATTGATGAGTTGATTAAAGTTGAAAAACAAATTAACTTGAAATGTAAACGAGTTATTAATCGACATATTGAAAAATTAGATCCAAAAGAGTTACTGTTTAAGGACTTTGTAAAATCAGACTGTTTTAAAGATTATAATAATAATCAACCAATGAATAAATTGCAGTTTGATACTTATAAAAGTAGATTCACTTCTTATAATGCAAAGTTAAAAAGAATGGCAAAACGATATGAATTATCTATTACAGATATAACAACGCATGTTTCTCGTTTTACATTTACAAATCTTTTATTAGAAATGAAAGATATTAATCTTAATGATATTAGAATTGCATTAGGGCATACAAATTTAGCAACAACGCAAAAATATATACAGACAGGATTTGATTTTAAAAAATCTGATTTGGTAAATACTGCAATTAATTACAAGTTTAGGAGATAAAGATTTTTTTTAGGATATTTTAATTTTAAAAGATTACATGATTATGAGAATTTCGGGCTTTAATAAGTTTTTAATTTCTTAATTTTATTAAGATTGAATAGATAGATATGTATGGTTGCTTCCCAACGATTATCATTTAAAAATGCAATTTTAAAAGTAAAATTATCGAAATTTTCATCTTGCTCTATTAGAGTCTTTACTTTTAAAATTGAATCATCGACAAATTCATTAAAATCAATAAATTTTTGCTCGTCTCTTTTTGAACCAAATATAGTTACGGTTATTAAATATCCTTCGTAGAACTCATTGTTTTTATGTTCCTTATATCCAAAATTTGTATATGTAAAGCCAGAATATTTTTTTGGAAAGATTTCTCTATAAATATTTGAACGAGTCTTTCTTTTTAGTAAGCTATAATAATCATCGGATAAATTTTTATACAAATTGATTACCGAAGACTGCATAACAGCCTTATAGGCTGTTTTATTAACATGCAAGGAGTATGTATCATCTAGGTCGGAGAGATCAAAACCTATAAATCCAATTTCCACCCACTCTTTGAATTTTTCTATCATAAAAACAAATGTATTAAAAGATATTTATTTGATGAAAAATGTACCAAGTTTAAAACGTATCATTTTAATCTATTTTAAATAATGTAGTATGATATATTTTTGTATCTTTATAATATAAAATATTAAAACGATACAAAATGAAAGTTGTTATATATTCAAGAGTTTCAACAAATAGTCAAGATTACAAAAGACAAACAGAAGAGTTAATAGAGTTTTCCAAAAATATGAAATATCATGTTTCTAATATTTTTGAAGAAAAAGTTTCTGGAGGAAAAATAAATGAAGAACGACCAGAACTGATGAAGATGGTAAACTTTGTCAAAACTAATAAGATTGATAAAGTTCTTTGTTGGGAACTAAGTAGATTAGGGAGAAATACGATTGAGGTTTTGAAAACAATTCAATTGTTAAATGATAATTGTATTTCTCTTTACATTAAGAATCATAATATTGAAACTCTCAACGAAAAATGTGAAATAAACCCAATGTCACAATTCTTAATTCAAATTTTGACTTCTGTAAGTGAAATGGAAAAAACGCAGATTAGACAGAGAATAAAATCTGGATATGATAGTTACAGAAAAAATGGTGGTAAAGTTGGTAGAAAAGATGGATTTAAAAAAGATTCTGAGACTATTTTAGCTGAAAATAAAGAAGTTGTAAAGTTGTTAAGACAGGGATATTCAATTAGAAAAATAATGAAATTAACTGATAGAAGCAGTGGGACTATTCAAAAAATAAAAAAACTAACAGATCACAAAAATTAAAATGATACACTTTATTAGTATTAGTTTCAATTTTAATTTTTAAAAGGTAAAGATAAATGTTATTTAAAAATTATTTTAGATAATAATATACCCAGGTTACCATCATAATTTTCATAACTAATTAACAATAATAAACGGAGTCTTGTATAATCCAACTATAGTTTTTGAACCATCTAATTCATTAGGTGTTTTTTCGTTTTAATAATCGATCAGTAGGTTTCTATTTTTGGGAGAACTCTAATTTTAACTTTCTTTTCATCTGCATTCTTTTCATATCTTGTATGTTCTAATTTTTCAAAACTTGGAGAAATTTTAATTTGCATTATTCCTTCATCATGAAAATTTCTAGCAAATAATTCCCATTTCACAACTATACTTTTAGTTTTATGATTAGTTCTAAAACAAATGGAATCAATAGTTATCGAATCATTTTGTACTAAAACATTTTGTTTAGGAATGAATTCTGCTTTATTGTCTTCTATAAACGAAACATTATATTGATATTTATAAAGATCATCCCAAGATTTTCGTTTATTAACTGAATCAACTTCAATTACATCGCTAAAAGTTATATACAATTTGTAATCTTCTAAAACTTGAGGACCATGATTCGTAAACTTCAAATCTAAAATACAGTTACTTAAGTTTCTTTCTTCAGTATATTTATAACCTAGCATACTAGGCAATAAATAGTTTACTGGCTGGCAATTTGTATTTTCAGTCACATCAGATACTTTTGCAAAATCCTTTTTAGGAAAATCACCATTTATAAAGTCTAAATATTGATCAAAATTTTCAATTCTATTTACAATATTTTTATAATAAGGATCATTGTAATCATTTGATTTCATTTGATTAACATGTTCCATAGGGTCTTTTCCAAGTATTTCATAAATTTTTTTCCAAGAGTCTCTTTCAATATGCGTGGTTATTTCCTTTATAAATATGGGCTTAAGAGCTCCCTTGTAATCTTTATTATTGATTGACAATTCTACCAAAGTATCTTTAGAAATTATCTTATTTTCTTTGACTTTCTTTATCCAATTTGCCTTATGTAATAAAAGTTCTTCCGGTGAGTATTTTATACCTTTTGGATGTGAATTATTGTAATTATGACCTGCAAATGAATGACAATTAAAACATAGAGCTATTGCATTTTCTAATGTATTTTCTCCGCCTTGAGCTTCAGGTTTAATATGATGTATTTCCATATTCAAACCTGCATTTGTATGACAAACACAGCAATGACGTGCACACAAAACTAATATCTGATCTTTAACTTTTTTAGGAAATCCCATTTGCCTGCCAATTATGAAAATTAAATATTGTAAAAATAAAACTATAAAACTACAATAGCAAGGTGTCAAAAACTTGCCAGTTTTAAACTTTTAAAAATCAAATTCATTTCATTTTTTAATGTTGTTGTATTCGTCATAATTCTAACTCAAAAGATTATGGCTTAAAACTTCCTTGAATGTGATTTGAAAGTGTTTTCATGATATATTGTTTTAATATTATATTAATATATATGTATAATCAAACAATCACTCTAAGTGATATGGAATGATTTCTAAGATAACATCAATATTATACGGAATGTAATCTATCAAATTCTTCGATCGTCATATAATCTATAGCTGAATGTCTTCTTTTCTTGTTATACCAATTTTCAATGTATTCATAAACTTCGATTCTCAACTGTTTTCTCGATATAAGTTTATCCCTGTTAATGAATTCTCTTTTAAATATGCTGAAAAAGCTTTCAGAAACGGCATTATCATTGTGGTTTTGCCTTCGGCTCATACTGCGTCTGACGCACTTACAAGAATCTAAAGTTTTTGTAAAAACTTTATTAGCATATTGAGAACCTCTATCGGAATGGAAAATTAATTCTTTATCAATTTTCCTATTGCTAACTGCCATTTCCCAAGCTGGTAAAGTTGTCGTTTTTGTACCCATTGTATCACTTAAACTCCATCCTATTATTTTCCTATCAAATAAATCCATAATAATGGTAAGATATAGAAAGCCTCTCTTTGTCTGTAAATACGTAATGTCCGAAACCCAAACTTGAGAAGGCTCACTAACCTTAAATTCTCTATTTAAAACATTTGGAGACACATAATGATTATGAAATGAATCTGTCGTTGCTTTGTATTTTCTTTTGGTTTTTCTGCGTAGTCCTAATGCTTTCATATAAATATTTACTTGTGAACTACATAATATATATCCTCTCTTTTCAAGTTCTTTAGCAATTTTTGGGCCTCCATACGTTTGCTTAAATTCATAAAATATAGCTGTAATTTTTTCTTTTAATAAATTTATTCGCAATTCAGTATTTGGAATTTCTTGTCTTTTCCGATTATAATATGTAGTTCTAGAAACTTCTAATGAGTTGCACATTTTTACAATAGAAAATTTATGTTTGTTGTTTTCAATGAAATTTTTTGTTGGTATTTTTCCTTGAGCAACATATCTACTTCCACTTTTTAAAATCTCAAGTGTAAGTTCTGAGTCTTTAACTTTCTTTTTGAGATTAAAAATTATACTTTGCTCAGGCGTTAATTTTAAATACCCCGCTCCGCAAAAACTTCCTGTTCCAAATTTTTCATAGTCTTGTCGCCATCGATACAAGCAACTTGCAGTTATTCCTAACTCCCTTTCAATACTTGCAATTTGTCCCTTACCTCTTTTATAGCTTAATTTGACTGCTTTGATTTTGAAAGCACGATCATAATTTTTCATAACATGAAGTTTATAATAATTTGTACTTAAAAACCTTTAATGTTTGTTCAAGATATTCAGGTATTTTTTCTTCCATTTCTTTTTTACTAGGAAGTTCATTTAAAGGAGCTAGTATAGATTTAAGGGCGATAAAAAAGCTTTTAGGCACAGCGTTATCTAAATGATTCTCTTTCCTGCTCATACTTCGTTTAATATGTTTATATGAGTTCAATTTACGAGTAAACATCTTATTAGCGTATTGAGGCGACCTATCAGAATGAAATATTAATCCTTTTTTAGGTTTACGATTTAGAACAGCCATTTCCCAAGCTGGCATTGAAGTTTCCATTATTGTCGCACCTGTACTCAAATTCCATCCAATAATTTTTCTGTCAAATAAATCCATAATAATTGTTAGAGATAGAAGACCTTCCTCTGTTTCTAAGTTTGTTATACCCGATACCCAAATGTGCGAAGGTTCATCAGCTTTGAATTGTCTGTTTAGAACATTAGGAAAAATGCAAGGGTTATGTTTTTTAATAAATGGTGCATCAGATTTTACTTTACGTCTACTACAAAGCTTACTGGTAAGACCTAATTTTTTCATATACCCAGTAACTGTACAAGGTTGTAATTTAAGACCACGACTTTGCAATTCTGCGGAAATCTTATAATTACCATATCTTTCTTTATTTTCATAAAATATGGAAGTTATTTCTTTGTCTATTAAACTTGTTTGAAGTTGTCTTGAAGAAACTATTTTATCCCTCCATTTATAATAAGTTGTCTCTCTTATGTCTAAAACTTTACACATTCGGCAAATTGGATATCTGTGTAAATTTTCTTCAATAAAATGAAAAATCATTGGTTTTCCTTGAAGGATATATTTTCTTGCGTTCTTAAAAATTTCAACTTGACGTTCTAATTTTTGTAGCTTTTTTGTGAGTGTCATTTTAAGTACTGCAAGCCTTTTTTGCTCGGGGTTTCTAAAATGACCTTCACAAAAGCTATCTGCTTCACCATATTTTTGAAATTCGGCTTGCCATCTATAGATATTTGTAGTTGGTACACCAAGTTCTTTTGCTACTTTAAAAAGATTTGTTTTAAGTGCTAATTGGACTGCATTTAATTTGAAATCACGGTCGTAAATTTTATTCTTCTCCATTTCCTAAAAAGTTTAGGTTCCATTACGTGAATTTAAGAAATAATGAGATAGATATATAAAAAAATAAAAGATAATGATATTGTAATCATTATCTTTATTAAAAATCTTGGTTATATTTAAAACTTAAAGTGGTAACCTGGGTATATTATTATCTTATTTTAATACAAATTGTTTTGAAATCAGATTTTCTAACCAAATACCAATATCTAAATCTTCACTATAGAGATATTGTTCAATGTCCTTATTATTTACTACAATTAAATTAATGCCTTCCCTAATTAAGTTATTAATATGAGTCTTAAAAGGTTTGGTTACTCCATTTATAGCTACAAAAATTCCTAAATTGACTTTACTTCCTGATTCACGATATTTGCTTTCAAAAACTCTTGCTTCAGCCACTCCCACTGGTGAAGACCAGTTTTTACACTCAATTAACACAAATGGACTATTTAAACTTTTAACAAAATCGTTTTTCGATACATTTTTAAGTATTATGTCCAGTTCTTGAGTTTCGGTTAATAATTTTTTAGCTAAAACATCAAAACCAAATTTTTTATGAAATAAAGAAGCTATGAAATCTTCCAATTTAGTTCCTTTAGAAATATCTTCCTTTTTAAGAGAATTTAGTTTTTTCCATTTTTCTGTTAATTGAATTCTTTCATATTCTTTATTATAAGTTTCATTTCCTCCAAGTATTGCATCGAATGTCTTTGTATATGTTTTTGCTTTTAATGCAAGTGAATCAATTGAATCTTTGATTACATCCATATTTAATCCTTCCATTACCCATTCTTTCATGTCTAATTTTACTTTTGTCCTTTTGTTTAAGGTTTCAAGTATTAAACGTACTTCATAAAGCCAGGCAATTTCAGGTAAATTTTCATGAGCATAATTCAAGAAAATTCCAAAAGATGTTGCTTCTATTATGTTGAGATCATTAAGGTATTTCATATCAACGGTGTCTAGACTTGGAATTAAAGATCTATCATCATATAAATGTGACTCAAGTTTAATCTTGCTCTTAAGTACTTCTATTGAACATAAAATATCATTCTTGCCATTACTTTCTTTAATCCTTTTTATTTGATTGTTTAATTCCTTTATTCCTTTTTTTGTTTCCGGAGTTTTATCTATTTCCAATTCATAAAAAAATTTACGAGCATTTAGAGTTGAAACTCCCCAATGAATAAGGCCTTCTCTGTAAGAACTGTACGTTGAAATAAAGAAATCCAAGGTCAATCCAAGTTTATCTAAATTTGATATAACTTGACCTACTGTTGCTTCAAAGCCAACAAAATCATTCGAATCTGATGACAAATCGATTATATTCTCGCCGATAATTTTATGATGTCCAAAAAAGAGTAATGGTACCTCAATTGGCAAATTCTTTCTCCAGCTCCAATTGTATCCACCTATTTTTAACTCTGTATACCATCCCATATTTTATGATTATTTTTTTGCCTATTGGCTAATTTCACAATTGCACGCAAAGTATTGGCATTAGAAAACTTTAATTTGAGGTTTTGTTTTCATTATTGTTTAATGTCTGTTTTACAAATTTCATAAAACTGATGCCTTTCTGTGTAATCCTAAAACCATTATTAAAAGGTTCGATGAATTCTTTTTGTGTAAGAAAGGTTTGAACTTTAGGAGTAATTAAGGAATTGCCATAAACATCGTTTTTAGTTAATTCAGTATTTTTTACAAACTGGAAATCTGTTGGATGAAATTCGCTATTAATCATTAAAATTCTAAAATCATTAATTTCTTTTTCGTTTTCCCTTTCAGAAATAGTTTTTTGTAAGATTTTAGTTAAATCTTGAATTTTATTTTCATAGTCGTCCACTATGGATTTATTAGAGTTATTAATAGTATCTAATCTATTTTGTAATGCACTAATTTCTTTTTCAAAATCATCAGTTGTTTTGCTTCTAGTTCTTTTGTCTTGCAGCTCCAATTCTTTTACAACGAGTTCTATTTGTTCACTCAGCTCGTTATTTTTAGCTTGATAAATTGTTCGCAATCTTTTCTTTTTTGCAGGTGCTAATAAAAAATCAATAACTGTCATAATATAAGGAATACCGACTGTAAAGAAAATACCAAGAAGAAAAGGGCCGATTAAAGCCATTACATCGCAATATTCAGAATTGATTACTATAATTTTTTGTGTTATTGTAGTATTTTCAAAGAGAAGTAATGTGATTGGTCTCCAATTCCATAATATGAATGATAATAAATATGCTCCACTAATTGGTGTTTTTACACGTTCTTTGGAAGAATCAATTACTTCCTTTATTAAATCTGAAATAGTCATTTGCTTAGTAAATATGTTTTTTGTGACTGTAATAAATTAATTACAAGTTTTTCTTTAGTTTTTGTCTAAGCTACAGAAAATGGAAGTTTTCTTTTTTTAAAAACATTAAAGTTATTCACTGATTTATTAAGAAAATTATATAGCAATATCTCAAATCTATCACAAACAAAATAAGTGAACTGTTCTTTATTGCTTTTGTTTATATTTGTTTCAAATCTTTATGTAAATTATTAGTATGAGTACAAATATTAAAAACATTGCAATAGTAATAAATCTATTAATTTTTATTCTATCAATTTTTTGGATTAATAAATCTAATTTTGATATTGAACCAATAACTGTTTTTTTAGGTCAATTACTATCTTTAATAGTTTTAATATTTGGTGACACTATACAAAGTAAATTCTCAATTAAAAAAGTATTTAATTCTACAGTAGATATTGACACATCAAAAAAAGATACTTCAGATTTTGATATCTCTGATATAAAAAACAATTCAAAAGTAAAGATCAAAAAAAGATAATTGGTGGGTATCTTTGATAAAATATTTGGTGGCAAAAAGAAAATGGAGGCTATTGACATCAGTCATTTGAATAATTCTAATGTCCTAGTTTTACAAACGGATTCAAAGATAGATTTCAAAGATATTTCTTCCCTTTTTAATAATAATAGATATAGCGATATAGTTATTGAGGATCCAAATTCTTATAACGGATCTTTAACTATTTTATCTAAGAATATAAGTTATCGAAAGAATACAATTAATGATATTTTAAAGAAATGGGAGAATAAAACATGGTTAAATATTTATGGAGGTTATGATACAGGGAAATCACATATCTCTTTATTATTAAGTAATCATTTAAGGAATAATTATTTGAGTTTTAGCTTTAAAAATTTGTCTAAAGAAGAATTCAAAAAAACACTACTAATCATCACTGAGAAAATTATTTCGTATGATTTCAGTAAAATAACGAATCCTCTAATAATCTTTGATGATATTCCTCAATTAGGTTCAGATAATAATACAAATCAACTTTTTATACAACTCTTTAAGTATTGTAATTCTAACGGTATAAAAATACTTTCAACTTCTAATTATAAAATTCATCTCAAAATTACTGAACAGGTAAATGATAATTTAGTACAGTTACAGGTTCCTTTGCTAAATAAAGAAGAAATTGAAGAGATTATATCTACTTATACTAATGATAAATCAAAAGTTAGTTATTCTACTATTATAGAAGTAATTTCTCAAGGAAACCCGATATATGTTCAGATTATTTGTAAATATTTAGAAAGTGTAAAATGGAGTCTCTCTGAAGATGAATTTGCCTTGTTTATTTCTGGAAAGGCATTTAATGAATTTGATGATGAAATATATCAAAAATTACTTGATACGACACAAGATGATAAATCTAGAGAAATTTTATATCGATTGAACATCATTAATGGAACAATATCAAATGAAAAAATTGAAATTGTTTGCAATGTTAACCCCGCAATAAATTACCCTTTTGAAAAGATTAGTAACCTATCAGGAACATGGTTGCAGAAAAATAGTGATCAAACATATTCGGTTTCTCCCTTGATAAAAAGACTGGGAAGCAATAATTTATTGCTAGAAACAAAAAAAGAGATAAATAATGGTTTAGCTCATAATATATTATCTAAAAAAAATATTTCACAGTATGATGCTCAATCTGCAATAAGTCATTTTATAGAAGGAGAATCTTTTGATGATGCTGGAATGGTGATGGCAATGGGTTTGCAGTTTTATTTTAATCATCCAGAGACTTATATTGAAACATTATTTTCAAAATTATGGATAAGTACAGATTTGCCTAAAAAAATGAGTGCTACCCTAAAATTAGCCATAAGGGTTTTACAGTTACATATTTTGGTTGATTTAGAATTTAAAAAACATGAAAAGTTTGATAAAAAGAATAAATTTTTTATTAGAGAAGATTTAGAAAAAATAATTCAGCTAGAAGATGTTCAACCAATAGAAATTAAGAATTTAGCGAACCTCATTTTGTTTAAGAGTTATACAGAAGATAATGTTATTCGCTCATTGGATTATTTTATCTTATTAAATGATAATAACCAAATTAATTATAAAGAGCAAGATAAAACAGTATTTAATAATTTATGGTTAACATTAGATAAAATAAGCGAAAAATTTGAAATTGAGAAGTGGTTTGAAAGTTTTGCAAAAATTGAAAAATCTGAAGATTTTTTTGAAGAAGAGATAATACATGTTTTTTCAAGAAGGCTTTTTGATAATATTATTGAAAGCAAAAAAGATTGGTATGAGATTTTAGAAACTTTAGATTTTATTGTAGATAAATCTATTCAAAATAATTTAGAGCTTCTAGGAGCTTACTCGGTAAAATCCAAAATTTTTATTCTTTCTGAAAAATTAAATAATTTACTTGAAGCAGAATTATATTTTAATTCGATTAAAGATTCTTTCATAAAACCCTCCGCACAGTTTATAATAAAAGATGAATTTGGAAGACAACAATTTTATAAAGAAAAAAAAGAAGAAGCATTAATAAATTTATTAGATGTTTTAGATGTCGAAATCTATACATTAGCAAGAGTTGATAGTCTGCTTACTATCGCAAGAATATTTGGTGAAAAAGATAAGAATATAGCTCATTTTTATACAAAAAAAGCAGTTGATTTTCTTCACGATAAGCTTAAAGCAACAAAACTTTCAAAATCAAAAATAATATGCGAATACGCTATTTCGTTTTGGCTTTTAAAAGATTCTAAAACTGCAATTTATAAATTCGCCGAATCTTTTGAAATATTATTAAGTTCATATGAAGAGATTGATAATTTTAGCAACATAGATGATCACAATGTAATTGTTCTTCAAATAGGCAGTGCACTAAACTACATTTATCAATCATTGTATTTTGGAAAACCACCCACAAAAACAGAAGATGGGGGAGAATATCTAGTTCCCACAAGAGGAATTTTTAATAGTAATTATGATTCTAAACTTCTTAATGAATGGTATTATGATGAAAGAAAGTATATGAATTGCTATTTACTTGTTCAAGCGTTTGAATATCTTAATGATAAAGAAAACGCAATGAAATGGGCTAATTTTTCTTTTGAGTTAAATAAAAAAATAAATCTTTTAACTTTTAAAAGTACGTTAAGAAGTATTATTGTCTACAAAATTTTACAAAATAAGTATCAAGAAACTATTGAAGTTGAACAAGAACTTGATGAGTATGAGAATACCATTAATATTGAGATGGCAGATGAGATTATTAATAATCAACAAAGAAAAATGTTTGTTGCCTTGTTTGATAAATTGCCTCCATTAGATGGAAAAGATGAATATTTTTTTACACATAATTTAATTCCAATTCTTCTGCAAGAATTAACACGTTTGTTCGAAAATAAAACTAATGAGAAGAGCATAGTTGCCAATTTAAAAAAACATTTAAGCGATACTGATTTTTTATATCTAGATAAACAAGCAATAAAACACATTTTATATATTTTGGAAAATTTCCCGCAAAATTATCATGATTGTCAGAAATTAATTCGTTGGGTAAATGACATAGAATCTGAAAACAAAAGGGCTATCCAAATTATTTGTTACATAATTTGTTCTTTAAATTTATCTACAAATGATGCTCTAAAATTGCATCTGGCAGTAATGCCATATTTAGAAAAGGTTATTAAAGGGCTTTCTAAAGGAGCTCATATATTTGTTTTATATCAATTTGTATACAAATTTTGGACACAAAGAGTATTAACTAATCCAAATGATTTCAATCATTTAGATAAATGGCAAAAAAACTTAAATCGAAGCATAAATACTAAAAGTGAATTTAAAACTTTATCAATTTATGCTTTGATTAGTATGCATTTACAATATATTCCAAACGAAATTGAACAAGAATGGATGTTGCCTTATATAGATTATGTTCGTGAAGAAGAATAGCTGTAAAATAATCCAAATGATAAATTTCTTAATTTCGTGTCATTAGATAGATTAGGTAATTAAAGAAATGATTCCTCAAAGTCTATATTTGGATACCTGTTTTTACAATACTCAAGAATTTTATAAACTTCTTTATCTCTAACAATCAAGCAATCGTGGATAGGAATAGCAAAATCGGTTGGAATGTTTTCCAATAAATCATCAATCCAAATTTTAGCTTCGATTCTTTGTAGATAAGAAGAGGCATCTTTATAATTTTTGGTTTTAAGACTTCTAATGAAATTTGCAGTAATTGGAAATAAATTATTGATTCTATAATCGGGAATATAACCATTTGAATTCAGGAAGTAAGTAAATAACTTCTTAGCTTGTTCTCGATTGTTTAGGCTTAATTTTTGAATTAAATAAGTGTAAAAATCTATTTCGCATGCTTCTTCATAATTTTTATCTATAACTTTTTGTTCTTTCATAATATTTAAAAGAAGTTTCGGTTGAGAACATTTAGCATCAATTTTTGCTAATCCTTTATTTTTTAAATCCTTCTTGTAGATTGAAATAATGGGATGATGAACTCTTCTTCCAAAAGTGTCTCTTGATATTTTGCCAACATAACCTAACTGATTCATTGAGGATTTAATTATTGAATACCATCTAAATTTTCGGTTATTATTGAAATCTATATCTATAATAATTCCTTTTGTAATATCAATCAGAAATTTATACTTCATACATATACCTTTTGAAACATTGTAATATTTTTTTTCTGTCGATTCAAATATAAGTTTGGGATGTTGTTCTGTTCGAGTAAAAGCTTTTATGATATATGCTTCTTGTAGAGCTTCTATGTATCTCTTGTATCGTCTATTTATCTTTTGTAAATAAATGGATGGTACTGGGAAGTAACCGTGTTTATTTTGTCTTTTTGACATTAAAACAAGTGCGGCGTAAATTTTATATCCATTTTTCTGTTTTGTTTTATTTCCAGTTTCGGAAATACAATCAATAACTTGTTGAGGTGTGATAATCTTCATATAATAATTTTTAAGTTCAATTATTATATATTAAAAGAATGTTTTGTTTTCGAATTTTATAAATTACTCATTTATTGAGTCAAAAGCGAGCAACAATATAGTGATATGATATATATAACATACTATTTATAAATACTTGGCTTACAAAAAAAGTTAAATAAATGTTTAATTGAAATTGTTTATAATTTTAATAGAGATATCTCTACTAAAAAATAGAATCTTTATGTTTTCTCGTAAAGTTGATAAAGTAAAAAAAATTAAATTTATCGACACTAATTATAAAGAATATTTCAATGGAATTAAAATTTGTTTGGATAAAGGAATATAAAAATATAATAAATACAGGTTTTAATTTCAATCACAGCGTTGATCAAGAATTTAGATTTGAAAATAATGAGCTAATAATCTCAATTTTACCTAAATCTTTTAAAAATTTTTTTAAAGAAAATGTTTCTAATGTTACAGCGATTGTTGGTAAAAATGGATCTGGTAAAACAAATTTAACAGAATTTATAAACTATAATCTTGCACATGCAACTAATGGAAGATTATCGACCTATATAAAAAGTAATGGTTTAATAATATTAGATGATTGGATTTTTGTACAAAATGAGATTGAGATAAAAAACAGTGATTTTCTTGAAGATATAGGTTATAAAATACTAAAATATGATAATGCTCCTTTAGATGACAATCAAGTAGAATTAAGTTGGTATGAAATGGCCAGAAATAAATACATATACTATAATCCAACATTCGATCTTAGGGGTATTCCAGTTACAGACAATTTGATAAATATATCAACAACAATGTTAGTTTATAGTGATTACGAAAATTCAGAAAAACTATTTTCTTACGTAGTTGACAAAGATTCTAAGATTAATCAATTGGACGCTTATAGCAGTATGGAAAAAAACAGAATATATGATTTCATTTTAAATTATGAATCGGTGAGTAAATATATTGAGTTTTTACCTGAAAAAATTGAATTTAAAATAGATACAATTGAAAATAATTATCTTCTGAATAAAATATATTTTGATAGTAAGGAATTAGAAGATGGCATTAATGAAGAAATAAAAAATCTTCAAACTGAATTAAATTACCAAGAAACTTATCAAATTGATAATTATGATTATCAGCAATATTTTGTAAGAGCTAAAGAACAATCAGTTATTAAATATTATAAAATTCCAATTACAGAACAAAAAGCTATTTTTTTTAGATTATTATTTGTGAACATATTTCAAATACTTTTAAATAAAAAAATCTTATTTCCACGAGGATATTTTTACGCTTTCTTATATGAAGAATTACAAAATGAAAATTTTGAAGATTTTGATATTCAAAGCGATATTTTAGAGTTAAAAGAAAAAGTTAAAAATGTAATTAATAATTCCAAATGGATAGATTTTGAAGTACCTATACCTGACAGCGACTCTAAAAAGTCCAATATTTATAGATATCTGGGGAGTCTAATTATTTCTTTTCCAGATAATAAAGAAATAATTAAGGAAATGACTGTATTAATGGATAAATTATTAGACAATACAAGAATTTTCACTTGTGAATCATTAAATGAATTTAGCTCAGGACAGAAACATTTATTGACTCTTTATTCTAGATTTTTTTGGACAAAAAAAGAGATCGATAAATCTGAGACTAAACCATATGGTATTGAAGGAGAGTCTATTGTGATTTTTGTTGATGAGGGAGAAGTTGCTCTACATCCAGAATGGCAAAGAACTTTTTTCAAAAATATGATAGACTATCTCAGTGATTTATTTGTTAATAAAAAGATTCAATTAATATTAACTACCCATAGCCCCTTTGTTTTGTCCGACATTCCAAAAAATAATGTGTTATTCTTAGATAAAGATGAGAATAATAATACTATAATTTCAAATATTGAGAGAGAAGAAACATTTGGAGCTAATATTCATGAGTTATTATCTGATAGCTTTTTCTTAAACCAAGGATTCATGGGGGAGTTTGCAAAAAGCAAAATACTTGATCTGATAAATTATTTAACATTTAATGATAAAGTTTCAGAAGATGAAAATAATATAAAACCAAAACAAAAGTGGTCAGAAGATATTGCACTTAAAGTGATAAATGTTGTTGGTGAACAAGTTATAAGAGATCGTCTTTTAAATTTATTTGATAAAAAATTCACATTTAAATCTAAAGACTCAATAATAGCAAGAATGGAAGAATTGCAAAACGAACTTAAAAAATTCGAAAAATGAGAAAAATTTTAATTGATAAAAAATTAGAAAAAAAAGTTCAAGATTTTAGTAGCAGTTTATTCTCAGCAAGAAGTAAAAATTTTATTAAACCTAAAGAATCGTTACAAAGCTTACATGATAGGCTAGGAAAAATAAAACATAAAAAGCATAGAGAATATATTAATAAAATTATAAGTGAATATTCTACAATAATTACCGCTACCCCTTTAAAAATAGAAACTTTAATTAAAGAGTTTAATTCTATTGATAGTGGGGTTATACTTAATCAATATGTTCCTGATAAAAAAGTAAAATTCTATGAAGCAATTATAAAAGCAATGAAATACGAAGAATTACGAGATTCTGAATTTCATTCATATCTTAAAGCTTCAGGTATTAAAACTTGTGTATATTGTAATGCTCAACTTAATGTTGTTGTAAATTTTTCTTTTTATGACAAAAAGAAAAAAAAGAGAAAACCTAAAACTATGGCCAAATTAGAGTTGGATCATTTTTACTCTAAATCAAAGCATCCTTTCTTATGTACTTCTTTTTACAATCTTTATCCAGTTTGTGGAAATTGCAATCGTGCAAAACACGACAATGAAATAGATTTTGAATTGTATACAGATAATATAAATGATCTAGATAAGTTTAGATTTTGGATTGATGAAGAATCTATTTTAACTTATTGGTTATCTTTAAATAATGAGGATTTAAAAGTACATTTTGAAAGTATGGATGGCAATTTTGATTTTATTAATGAATATAATAAAATGTTCGGAATTCAAGGTATTTATGATACCCAAATAGATATCGCAGAAGAACTTGTGCACAAAGCTAAAGTATATAATGATGTTTATAAAAAAAGTTTAGTAAACAGTTTCAAAACTTTATTTCCTGACAAATCAATATTAGATAGACTTATTGTCGGAAATTATGCTGATGAATCAGATATACATAAAAGACCAATGGCAAAATACTCACAAGATATAGCAAAACAATTAAAATTGATTTAGAAGTAAAATTTATAAAATTTGTCTTTATAAAAGTAAAAACCTCGATATTTAAAACCGAGGTTTTTACTTTTTATAAAACTTATTATTCAGTTTAAATAAGAATCCAAATACACGGGGCTCTTTAAAGCTGAGCTCCAGGCGTTAACTATTTCTTTTCAAAGTCAAACATAAAAGACATTTCAACACCTAATCCTACTGATAATGACTTTATAGTGCAAATGGTTGGGTTTATCGCACCTCTTTCTATTCTAGTGATTTGTGGAAGTGAAACTTCTGAAAGATTTGCTAGTTGTTCTTGGGACATATTTTTCCCTTCTCGCATCTGTTTTAAATGCTTACCAAATTTAATTAAATACTCTTTGTCTATCGTGTAAATCAATTATGAAGGATTATTTACATGTAAAATTCCTCTAATCATTTATGATTTAACTAATCATGTATGATTAGTTAGTTGTTTTTTTATATTTTTACTGCAGCAAAGTCTAAAAATTATTGACTTGATGGAGTCTGGAAACCATATTAAACGGGGCGTATCTGAAAAGCTTAAGAGTAGGAAAAACTTAATCAAAGAATAAAATGAAAAAAATCAATTTAATGTTAATTATTATTAGTGGAGGCTTAATAATCTCCTGTGGAGGTAAGAATGACAAAAGTGAATCAAAAAGCAAAGAAGAAGAGAAAATATCTACTGAGGTATTGGTGAAAAATGATTGTCAATGCTCAGATTTAAATTTGGAAAATAACTTACTGAATGGAATTCCTCGAAAATTAAAAGATATAAGAAAAAAAGGAACAAATGAATTGTATACTGGAACTTGTATAGAAAAAGACCAACACGATTCTATTATTAGAAAAGTTGAGGTAAAGAATGGTTGGGTAAACAGAGAAATTCTTAAAAAGAAAATTGATAAGAGCAAGTCTTATATTACAATGAGCGATTTTACCTTTGAAAATGCTGCAAAAAATAGTGGATGGAGTATAGATATTGGTCAATTATCTGAAAAAGACGAAGGTGTTAGCAGTTATTATGTTAGTAAGTTTGAGGAAATGCAAAATGGAAAAATAATCAATAATTGGGTGTTAGATTTGAAAAATTTTGACTTTGATTATAATATAAATGATGTTGTGTATGGAGTTTATTCAATAAAGTTTGAACCCTCTCGTAAAGATGGATTAGATGATAAAAACTGGAAACCTAATTCTATGTCTAATGCTGAATCTGACCGTCCAAATTATGGTGGGCCATGGATTGTGAAAAATATTTCACTAAGTGAATATTCACAAATATTAAATGGATTAAAAAAAGAAGTTCCACATTTTAATTATTGGAAATAATATAAAGTTTCATAATAAACAGATAGTAGAATTATAATTTAAAAAAGTATGAAGAAAATAATTACTGTGGTATTGATTTTAGTGTTCAATTTAGGTTTCTCTCAATTAAATGGAGTTTACAAAAGTAAAGATGGTTTGTATAAACTTACAATTTCTAACTATTCAAAACAGAAACAATCATTTAATTTTGTTTGGGAGGGATTAAATCCAAATGATTTATGTAGTTGTGGTGGAGAAGGAATAGCTAGAGAGGACAACGATGAACCAAAAAATGGAGAATTTTTTCTAACCGAAGAAGATCCTCAAGGAGGATACAACTATATACTTCAATTTAACGTTAAACCTAATAATGTGTTAAATGTTAAAGTGTTAGGAAATATTGATATGCTGTGGGGTTGTGGTAATGGTTGTCGAATAGGAAATGAAATTTTTCACAAAATAGTTTCTAAAAAAAGAAAAGTATAGATATTATACCCTTAAATATAAAAAAGAAATCTTGTTCTTATTAACAAGATTTCTTTTTTATATAGATATTGAGATTAATTTAGTCTCTCCATCTTTATCTTTAATTCTTCAATTTGTATTTTAATTCTCAATTTTTCCCTTTTTTTAGGATCTTTTTCAAACTTTAGTTTGAAGTTTCCAATTTCAATATTAGTCTGGCATTTTTTAATTTTATCATTATCAATCATTCTAGTTTATTTAATTTTTCTGTAAGAATGATTTCCATTAATTCGAATACAGTCGTTTCGTTATATAAATGCAAATTCTTATATCTAATAATTTCAGGTTTTTGCTTTTTTATTTCTCTTTGTATTTTAGATTTGGAAACTTTTAAAATTTGTTTGATAGTTTCAATATCATAAAGTGTTTTATCGTCTTTTATAAATTTTATCATTCTTTAATCTCCAATAATTTTTTTCTAGTTTTTTATACTCTTTTAAGAGATCATCAATATTTTCGTCATCAATATTTTCATCATTGTTTTGTTCATTTTCGTTTGAAGTGCTATTGTCATCATCAGGGTTTAAAATATCATCAATGTTGTCAACTAATTTGGTATTGTTTTTTTTTGCTTTTTCTGTTTCTTCTTGAGGTATTTCCTGGTCTTCCTTATTGTATTTCTCGACAACGAACTTTGCGAAGTCGATATACAAGCTTGTTTTCTTTTTCATATAATATTTTTCTTTTTTTTGAATTAAAACAAATCGATTCAATTCATATATTATATATAAGAAATGTAAAGGTGTTTTTTTAATAGATGGATTTTTTAAAGTAATATTTTTATGTATGTTGTATTAGCATGTAAATACATTTCTTGGGCATTTCTCAAATATTTTAAAACAATTGACTTTAATGAGTCTTCAGTTCTTTTTTACTACCTTTGCGACATTTAAGATAAAAGAAGATAATAAAGTTTCCCACTTTTTGTCCCGCTTTTGAAGGGGTGTTATTTATTTTGTTGAAAATAAACATATTAGAAACAACTATACTTTTGCGCATGCAACACAACGTACTTATTTTAGATTTCGGATCGCAATATACACAGCTTATTGCGCGTAGAGTTCGCGAATTAAATATATTCTGCGAAATTTTTCCTTACAATCACATTCCAAGTGATTTATCAAGTTATAAAGCCGTAATTTTAGGAGGAAGCCCTTTCTCTGTTAGAGGAGAAGATGCACCGCATCCTGATTTATCGCAAATTAGAGGTAAAATGCCTTTACTTGCTGTTTGTTACGGAGCACAATATTTAGCACACTTTAGTGGTGGAGAAGTTGCTGCTTCAAACACAAGAGAATACGGTAGAGCTAACTTGTCTTATATTAAAGAAGGCGAAACTTTCTTTGAAGGAGTTTCAGAAAACAGCCAAGTTTGGATGAGCCATAGCGATAGTATCAAAGCGCTTCCAACAAATGCTGTAAAGCTTGCAAGCACACATGATGTAGAATATGCAGCTTACAAAATTGAAGGCGAAACTACTTATGCAATTCAATACCATCCAGAAGTTTACCATTCAACAGATGGAAAACAGATGTTGGAAAACTTCTTAGTAAAAATTGCTGAAGTTCCTCAAAACTTTACTCCAAATGCTTTCGTTGACGAAATGGTAGCAGAATTAAAAGAGAAATTAGGAAACGATAAAGTAGTTCTTGGTTTATCTGGAGGAGTAGATTCTACAGTAGCAGCAGTTTTATTAAACAAAGCAATCGGACAAAACTTATACTGTATCTTCGTTAACAACGGACTTTTGCGTAAAAACGAATTCCAAAATGTATTAGATCAATACAAAGGAATGGGATTAAATGTAAAAGGAGTAGATGCTGGAGATCGTTTTCTTGGCGAATTAGCCGGAATCAGTGATCCAGAAACAAAACGTAAAACAATTGGTCGTGTATTTATCGAGGTTTTTGATGATGAATCACACTTGTTAGAAGATGTAAAATGGTTGGCGCAAGGAACTATTTACCCAGACGTAATCGAATCTGTTTCGGTAAAAGGACCATCTGCAACTATTAAATCACACCACAATGTTGGTGGATTACCAGATTATATGAAATTAAAAATTGTAGAACCACTTAGAATGCTTTTCAAAGATGAAGTACGAAGAGTAGGAGCTACATTAGGAATAGATCCTGAATTATTAGGAAGACACCCTTTCCCAGGACCAGGATTATCAATCAGAATTTTGGGAGATATTACTCCAGAGAAAGTTAGAATTTTACAAGATGTAGATTCTGTATTTATCGAAGGATTAAAATCTTGGGGATTATACGATAAAGTTTGGCAAGCTGGAGCAATTTTGCTTCCTGTAAACTCTGTTGGGGTTATGGGCGATGAGCGTACTTACGAAAAAGTAGTAGCGCTTAGAGCTGTAGAATCGACAGACGGTATGACTGCTGACTGGGTTCATTTACCTTACGATTTCTTGATGAAAGTATCAAATGATATCATCAATAAAGTAAAAGGCGTGAATCGTGTAGTTTACGATATTAGTTCAAAACCACCTGCAACAATTGAGTGGGAATAGTAGTATATTTTAAAATTAAGGTCTTACATTTGTAAGGCCTTAATTTTTATAACCTACTATTTATGAGAGAATTTTTAACGTTTTTTCTTGTCTTTATTTTGTGTTTTAACAAAATAACTGCACAAGATTCATTTATCGAGCACAAAATTCAAAAGGGAGAAACCGCTTATTTTATAGCTCAAAAGTACAAGGTTTCGGTTGAAGAGATCTACAAATTCAATCCCGAATCACAAAACGGAATCAAAGACAATCAAATTATTAAGGTTCCGGTTCATTCTTCAGAAAAACCAAAGCAAGATCAACAAATTACTCACATTGTTGGTGAAAAGGAAACTTTTTACGGTTTATCAAAAAAATATCATGTTTCTCAAGAAGCACTTCAGGAAGCAAATAAAGAAATTCTCGCCGGCGGACTTCAAGTGGGTCAGGAATTGGTTATTCCGCAAAATAGTTCAAATCTTTCGAAAACTGAAATTTCAAATTCTTCAAAAACAACACATCTTGTTATCGCAAAGGAATCCTTGTTCAGTATTGCCAGACAATACAATGTTTCGGTTCAGGATTTAGAAAGTCTGAATAAAGATATTTTGATTAACGGTTTGCAGATTGGACAGACGATTTCAATTCCGAATAAAAGAAAAACGTTGGATGGAAGAGTTCGTGTTATTAATCAGGAAACGGTTTTTCATGTAGTTGAACCAAAAGAAACGAAATTTTCGATTGCTAAAAAATACGGAATTTTGATCGATCAATTGGAATCGCAAAATCCAGAAATTGTAAACGGATTAATTGTTGGAAATAAATTAGCCATCAATACAAAAGAAATAAAACCTGCAAATGAAAGTGAAGAATTGATGCTTGCTTTGGCAGAAAAACAAGTTGTAGTTGAAAAAACAAAAGCCAAAACTGTAGAATTAGAAGATTTAAAAGACAGATTGGTAATTCAGAAAGAAATGAATCAGAAGATTATCAAAATCAATGATTTGAAAGTAAATCTGAATGATATGAATGGTTCTAAAGAAAATTCGGTTGAAAAACTTCGATTGGTTTTAGAAGCCAATAAAAATGTTCAGGATATTTTGATGGCTAAACTGGATTCATTGGTAAACACGATGAATAATGATTTGGTTGAATTAAAACGAATGGATGTTTTGAATGTTGATGAATCAAAACGTTTGGAAAAACTATCATATGAAAGCATTGGGAAAACAAGTGAATTATCTTCTCAATTAAAAAAAGAATTGGCTGAAAACAGAAAAGCATATGCCGGCTTGATGAATAAAGTAGAGAAAATTGCTGTTGAAGAAAATCAGGAATACAAGAAAAAAATTCGCGAAAGCGAGAAAAATAATAATGTGACTTCAATTCAGCAAAGGCTTTCTTTAGAAGAAATCAAACGCTACAAAATCCAACAGGAGCAAGGCGATGCCCAAAATCAGCTTTTGATTGCCAAAATCGATTCATTGGATACTCAGAAACAAATTGAAGTAAAAAGACATATTAGCAAAGCTTCTTATTATAGTATGGAAGCTCGAAAATTTGATGACAAATTAGCTTTGATGAAACTGAAAAAGTATCAGGATGAAGCAATTAAAAAGCAAAATAAATCAGGTGTTCCTGAAGCTTCAAAAACAGTTTCGTTAGAAGAAATGAAGCGTGAATTGGAAGAAAATCCGCTTAAAAAAGATAAAATAGTAAAAGTGGAAGTTTTTGATAATCTTAAAGAAGTTTCAAACGGGTATTACTTAGTTTTAGGTATATTTACAGACGCAACACTTCGCGATAAGCTTATCATGAAACTTATTGATTCTGGTGATTTTAACGCAAGTTTCTTTTTCAATATAAACAGTCTTTCGTATTATGTTTACTCGGACAAGTTCGAAAACATGGAAGAAGTTTTGTATAAATGCAAGAAAAAGGAAGAAGATGAGTTATATAAAGAAATTAGTATTGCCAAAGCAGAGATTGATCTCAGATAATATTTGGGCAGGAATTAACACTGGCCCGAATCTTGCTTTGTCTAGAATTTAGTAACTTGTTTTTGAATTAAAAATTAAATTGTTTTAAGTCCTATTTATGAAATATTATTCAACATTATTGTCTTTGGTTTTTTTTGTAACCTGTTCAGCTTTTTCACAGGAAAAAGTGGTGAAATATACAGTTACAGGCGGAGAAACAATAAACCAGATTGCCGTAAAATTTAAAGTTACGCCTTATGATATTTATGCATTAAATCCAGATGCGAGAAATGGAGTGAAACCAAATACTGTTTTGCTGATTCCTGCAAGTGGAAAAACTACGGTAAAATCTGAGCCTGCTGTGGCAAAAACACCCGTTAATACAAAAGATATTATTCACGAAGTACAGCCAAAAGAGACTTTTTACAGCATCGAACATAAATATGGAATTTCGGATGAAGCGTTGAAAGCTGCGAATCCGTTTTTAGAAAAAGACGGCGTTCAAATTGGACAAAAATTGGTAATTCCGGCGAAAGGTTCAGTTCCAAAAACAGCAGCAAAACCAGCTAAAAATTCATCTCAAGAAAAATATGTTTATCATGATGTCTTGGCAAAAGAAACCAAATTTGGTATTGCGAAACAATACAATATGACAGTTGAGGAATTGGAAAAACGAAATCCTGAAATTGTTTCAAACCTTCCAGTTGGCTATCGTTTGACTATAAAAGGAACTGCTCCTAAAACAGATGCAGCTCCAATTGCAAATACAGCTAAACCTACTGAAGCTAAAAAAACTGATACTCCTAAAAAAGCGACAACTTATATGGATTATCAGGTTAAGCCAAAAGAGACTTTTTATAGTTTAGGAAGAACATTTCATTTGACGCAAGACGAGTTGGTAGCTTTGAATCCTTCGCTTTCAGAAGGTGTAAAAGAGGGAATGGTTCTAAAAGTTCCGACAGGATATTTAGCGCCACAGCCAATTATTCCTCAAGCACAACCACAAATAGTTGAGAAAACTGTTGAGAAACCAATTGAAAAAGCAGCAGATGCACCTAGCGGAATTAAAATTGTTGATAAAGTAAAATCTGAAACAGTTTCTGCAGATCCTGAAGTGATAGAACTGACAAAGAAAAGAGGTCAGACAGATCGCCAAAAAGTGGTTTTATTATTGCCGTTTAATTTGGCAAAACTTCAAAGTGATACAACGAGTTTGGCAACAAAAATCAAAACGGATAAATTCTTAAATATGACTTTGGATTTTTATTCGGGAGCAATGATGGCGATTGATTCGGCTAAAGCTTTGAAATTGCCTATTGATGTTTCGATTTATGATTCAGGAGAAACCAAAACGACATCTAACGTTTCAAGTTTGATTGCGCAAAATAAATTGCAGAATGCAAATGCTGTGATTGGGCCATTTTATCAAAACAATGCTGAGTCGACTGCAAATTCACTTCGCATATATAATATTCCGGTGATTTCACCTTTATCAAAAGATGTAGCAAATCCAATTGATAATTTGTATCAAGCGATTCCGTCAAACGATGTGGTGCGTAATTCAGTTTTTGATTATATGCGCGCCAAAAACGGAAATATTGTAGCTGTTGTTGACAAGAAAAAAGAGTCGGTAATCAACTATATCAAACAAAACCAAAAAGGAGTTGTATTTGCTACATTGACAGAAACAGGTGGATTAGATGTTGCGAATTTAAAAGGTTTATTGCTTCCTGGCCGTATAAACTATGTAGTGATGGAAACTGGAAATACAGCAATGGTAAAAGCAACCATAAAAGCGTTGCTTGATTCGCAAAAGACGTGTCAGGTTCAATTAGTAATTTTAGAGCCAAATAATACATTGGATACAGATGAAATTAATTTTGATAATTTAGTTAAACTGAATTTGATGTATCCATCAGTAACACGAGAAAGCAGTGAAGCAAGAGCTTTGATTTTCAAAAAAGAATACCGTTTAAAAAACAAAGTAAATCCGAATGTTTATGCAACAAAAGGATTTGATGTTACTTTTGACACGATGATGCGTTTGGTTCAAGGGAAAACATACCAAGAAACGGCCGATTTAATGACCACAGAACAAGTGGACAATAAATTTCAATATTACAAAAAAGAAGATGGAGGACACGCAAACAAAGGTGTTTACATTTTATATTACGACAGTGATTTAACTTTAAAAGAAGCAAATTAATGACATCAAAAGTAACCTATTTAGGCGATTTAAGAACAAGTTCAATTCATGTGCAGTCTGGAAGCGAAATTATTTCAGATGCGCCATTAGATAATAACGGAAAAGGGGAGGCTTTTTCTCCAACAGATACAGTTGCAAATGCATTAGCAAGTTGTATGATGACGATTATGGGAATCAAAGCCCGCGATATGGAAGTTGATTTTGTAGGGTCTACCGCAGAAGTAACAAAAATAATGAATGCGGAACCAAGACGAATTGGTGCAATCGAAATTGTTTTTCAAATGAAAAGTAATGCTGATGAAAAAAGTAGAACAATTTTAGAGCGTGCAGCAATGACTTGTCCAGTGTTTTTGAGCTTGAGCAGTGAAATTGAAAAGAAAATTAGTTTCAACTGGAATTAATTTTTAACCGAATATTAATATGGAGCTGTCCCAAAAGGACAGCTTTTTTTGTAAGCTTCGGAGAAGCGAAATACCTATAGAAAAGAATATTTATGCAATAAAGCTCCAGCGGAGCGACATTTTTGATATGTCGCTCCGCTGGAGCTTTTTCTTATTTGTTTGATTTAAATTCTATAAATATTTTACCCCGCTGGGGCTTTTTTTATAAAATATCTGCTTATTCTAGAGGTTTTTAATAGGGCTTTTTTAACCTTTTTCTGGTCTTAATTCTTGTAAAATTGGCGATGCAATTGTTTTGACTTCTTTCTGAATTGTTTCATTTTTTTGTTCAAAAATCGTAATCTCATTTTTGCCTTTTTTCAGCCAGCATCCTGGAACATAAAGTGTTTGTTGTGGGCCAACACTCCAATAGCGCCCAATATTAATTCCGTTAATAAAGACAATTCCTTTTCCAAAATCTCTCATATCCAAGAATGTATCTCCAGTTTTTTTCAGATCAAAAGTTCCTTGATATAAAGTAGGACGATTTGCTTTTCCTGAGTTTTTATAAGCAGTTAAATCTGGTTTTTTATCCATTGGCAGTTTGTACATTTCCCAATTTCCAGTAATCGTTTCTCCATTGATGATAACTGGACTAACAATTCCTTTGTTATTAGAATTTATCTGCGAACCATAATTAATGCGTCCCATATTTTCCACAATAATATCTAAAGTTGCATTGAAAGGAACTTCAATTTCACAATCGTATTTTTTGTAATAGCGGTTTAACTCGGCAATTTTTTTTCCGTTAACATATACGATAGCGTAATCACGTAAACCGTTTAATTCTAATTTCCCGCTGATTGGTTGTGTAAATTTTTTGCTGTACCAAACATAACCATCACCTTGATTTAATTGCTCAAATGTTTGTGGTGTATCTTCGAAAACAGGTTCTATTTTCGATTTTAAATCATCTAAATCAACGACTTTAGAAAGGGAAATATTCGGAATCGTAATTACCGGAATTTGATCTGGAATATTTGGGGTTTCTTTAGTTTTTAAAAGTTCTCTCAAGGCATTATACTTTGGAGTTGCCCAACCCGCTTCACTTATTGGGGCATCATAATCGTACGATGTCATGTCAGGCTGAATGTCGTGCTCTTTATCGTAATTTGCACCAGATGTAAATCCGAAATTGGTTCCGCCGTGCACCATATAATAATTGAAAGAAACATTGTTGTCTAAATATTTTTTAGTCTGGCGAACGGTTTGTTCTGGTTTTTGTGTTGGAAATGGTTCTGCCCAATGATCTAGCCAGCCCGGATAAAATTCGGCAACCATATAAGGGCCTTTCCCATTATGGAATTGATCTACGACTTTTTTTAGTTTTGTAACGTCATCCTCACCGTTTGCAGTTGGTAGAGCTCCTGGCAAAGCACCACCTTCAAAAAGCCAACTTCCATCTGAAGTGAAAAACGGAACTTCAAAACCAACATCTTTTAATTGTTGAAAAACGGCTGCACTGTATTTTTTATGCTCTTCTAATGAAATGTCTTTTCGCTGTGAAACGTACGAACCAAATTCATTTTCGCCTTGAACCATAATAATTGGCCCGCCTTTCGTGATTTGTAAATTGGCAACTTGTTTGTATAATTCGGTAAAATAAGCTTTTGTTGCAGCTAAATATGCCGCGTTATTTCCACGAATAACCATATTTGGAACATTCTGCAAAAACCAAGGATAACCTCCAAATTCCCATTCTGCACAAACGTAAGGACCTGGACGTAAAATCACAAATAAACCTTCTTCTTGAGCTATTTTAATATATTCGGCCAAGTTTTTATTGCCTGTTTTAAAATCCCATACGCCGGGAGCGATTTCGTGATAATTCCAAAACACATAAGTGGCAACGGCATTTAGTCCCATTGCTTTCATCATTTTTAGGCGATGTCTCCAATACGGCTGCGGAATTCGAGAATAATGCATTTCTCCAGAGTGAATTTGTATTGGTTTTCCATCTAAAAGAAAATTTCCATCGCTGATTGCGAAAGTTTGTTTGTTCTGCGCTGATGCTTCTGAAAATAAGCAACAAGCGATAAAAAGAAATAAAGCTATTTTTTTCATTGTGTTGTGATAAGATTTGCTTGAAAACAGACAAGAGGACAAATATAAACTTTGCCCTCTTGTCTTCCTAACTAACCAATATTTATTCTGAAAACTCTAATTTTTTCAATTTATTCCAGCCTCCTCTTGTGAAATCAGGAATTTCTACGGGTGCAGAATTATTATCTAATGAAATTTCTGTCAGTGGGCCTAAACAAGACCATTCTGCTAAATCGTAAACATCCATATCTAACGGAAGCCCTTTTTGCAAACAGTGAATTAAACGATAATCCATAATAAAATCCATTCCGCCATGACCGCCTACTTTTTTGGCTTGTTCTTCGATTCCTTTTGCAATCGGGTGTTTGTATTTTTCCATTAAAGCTTTTTTCACTTCTTCCGGAACAAAAGAGTGTGCGCTCAATTTTTCATGATTTGGTTTTACATCGTCGCCAAGTTCTTTTCCGTCTAAGGCATAACCTTCTAACGGATATTTATTAGCAAATCCTTTTGTACCGCTCAATTGATACATTCTGCTGTACGGACGAGGAGAAGTAACGTCATGCTGAATCTGAATTGTTTTTCCATTTTCCGTACGAATCATCGTCATGGTGTGATCTCCGTTTCTAAAATCTTTAATTTCCTGCCCTGATTTTTCTTTGATATATGCAGGATTCCCAACCGCTTTTGTATCCATAGAAACCAAGAAATTCATTTTGTCACCACGGTGGATATTTAGTGCTTGACACGCAGGTCCCATTCCGTGTGTTGCATAAATATCACCGCGATGTTTAATGTTGTAATCCATTCTCCAGTTGTTCCAGTATTCTCCCCAAAATGGCTGAAGACCGTGAATGTAAGATCCTTCAGCATGAAGAATTTCACCAAATAAACCTTGTTGCGCCATATTTAAAGTTGTCAATTCGAAGAAATCATAAACGCAGTTTTCAAGTTGCATACAGTGTTTTCTTGTTTTTTCTGAAGTATCAATTAGTTCCCAGATTTCTTTCATAGTCAAAGCTCCCGGAACTTCAATTGCAACGTGTTTTCCATCTTTCATGGCCTGCACTCCAATTACGGCATGATGCAACCAATCTGTGGCCACATACACTAAATCTACATTTGGCAGCGCTGTAACTTTTCTCCAAGCATTTTCGTCTCCATAAAATTCTTGAGCTTTTGGGAATCCAGCTTTTGTCAAAATTTCATTGGCTTTTGAAGTGTTTTCCTGCTTCATGTCACAAAGTGCGATAATTTCAACACCTGGAATATGCGTCATACGCTCAACAGCACCTGGTCCGCGCATTCCTAAACCAATGAAAGCAATACGAACTGTTGGGATAGCAGGTGCAGACATCCTAAGAACATCTTGCTGTCCTTTTGGCCTTGATGGTGTTTTGGTCTTGATCATTTGCGCCGAGACTGTCCAGCCAAATAAAATGCAAACAATTAAAAAGAGTTTTAAAATACGAGTTTTCATGTGTGGTTATTTATTTTTTTTATTATTTAAAGCAATCATTTTTAAGGCAAAGCATCAAAATTGATTTCTGGTTTTTTATTGTTTAATGGTCTTGTGAAAACGGTTTTTGGTGTTGTAAAATCGTTGAAGAAACCGCCATCTTTTAGATAAAAAGAATTCTTTTCCAGCCCGCCGGCAAAATCCATTCGATACCCTTTTGCACCGGTATTGTCTGTTGTAAAACGAGCAGAATTAACTTCAGTCCAATTTCCTTTTTCGTCACAAACCCATTGATTATTAAAGAGAACTTTACGCGATAAATCACCTTGTTCAGGAACAAAATTTTCTAAAAAGGAATGAAATCTTTTTAAATAAGTATTGGTTTGAGGTCGATTGAAACTCGCGATCAACAACCACTTTTTTAATTCTGGCGCATAAAAATAAGCTGTATATGTTGTTGAATTATTGTTTTCGGGAAAACCTCTTAATAGAAATTTATAAGTTGTTCCTGCTTTCCAATTGTATTTGAGATAACTCTGCCCACCGGAACCTTCACTTCCAAATTCGCCTGTATGAACGTTTTCTCCTTTTTTAAGCATTTTTATTCTTTGATTTTCAGGAATGCTTTTTGGATCATCTGTCGTAAACGGACTCCAAACTGAAAACAGAATTCTTCTTTCTGTTGCCGAATTTACCTGAATTCCAAAATAGCCTTCGCCAAATCCGTTTGCCATAAAATAAGAGCCAATTTTGTCTTCCTTTTCTGGAACTGTAATTTCGTTATAATACCATTCGGCATTGATGTTTTCGGGAACTTGAAAATTTAAATGAACAGACGGTCCGCGTCGTCCCCAGTGATAAAAGTTGCCTTCGTTATTTGGAACATAAGAAATTTTTCCGTCGTAATTTGAGCTTGAAATCGTTAAACGGTTTATAGATGGAAATTGAGAACCGCTTTTGCTGATTCCTTTTATTTTTAATGCCACATAGCCTTCTTGATTGATGTTCCAGTTTCCAATTACAACAGCTTTTTTAGAAGTGCTAAAACTTACTTTTTTAGTTTCATTATTTATCGAAAATGCAACTTCTGATTTTCCAAAAACTTCAACTGATTCTTCAACAGAAATCTGGAAGGTTCCGGGCTTTGAAACTCTAAAATAAACTGTAAAAAACTCATTAGGATTTGTCCAGTTTTCAATACCGTTTTCTGCAATAGTAGTACTTCCGTCGATATGTTCAGAACTAAAAGCATTTCCTGCCAGCGGAATAGAAACGGTTGTTTCAGCTTCTTTTTTATCATTCGAAAAAGAAACTAAAAGAAAAGCAAAAAACAAGTAAAATAAATTTTTCATTTGCTGTGATTTTTGGTTTTTTATTTAAAAGTAACCTCTCTAATGAACCAGATTAGAGAGGTTTTCAAAAACAAAACAATTCAAATGGATCTTGCTAATTATTTTTGACTATTAAATTTTTTCATTAATGGCGTCACATGTTTTTTAGTGTCGTCATCTAATGAAGCTAATGCTTTATCTGCTTCGGCTGGCGCGTATTTTGTTAATCCTGATAATCCAGCTGCAATTACGTTGTATGATTGTTCTTTACTGCTTTCTTCCATTAAATTTTTATAAGAAGCATCGCCGGTCGAAGCTAATTTTACAATTGCATTTGCTCTGGCGATTGTCTTTTTATCATTTTTAGCAATATCAAGAAGCGTTTTTAAAACCTGATCTTTTGTTTGTTTTTCATTTAAATCAATTGCTCTGATACTCAGTACTCGCAAATCTTCTTGAGGATCTTTTAATCCTTCCAATAAAATAAGTTGTGATTCCTGACTTTTATCTTTTGAAGCAAATTTTATGGCTTCAATTCGGTTATAATACGATGGTGCATTTTTATATTGAAAAAGATAATCAGCAGCCGTTTTTTTATCGACATTAACTTCGCCAACTAAGATTTTATCTGGATCTAAATCTATAAATTCAGGTTTTGAAGGAAGGTCAAAACTGAAACTTTGTTGTTTTTTATCAATTAAAATATCCTTTCTGATTTTAGTTCCGTTTACATAAAAATCAACTTTTAAAGGCAATGTGAAGGTTTGCACTGCACTATCTTGAGATTGACTTATTGTAATGATAACTTTTCCGTTGGCATATTTGTAAGTCACATCCAAAATCGGACTTCCAGCATTATAATACCATTGATCAAAATAAGGCAACCAGTCTTTTCCCGTCACTTCTTCCATCGATAAACGGAGCTGATGCGGTTCGCCAGATTTATAAGCATTTGTTGTCAAATAATGATTTAATCCTTTAAAAAATGCTTCGTCACCCATTTGGTTTTTCATAGCATACAAAATAATCGAACCTTTAGAATAGCTGATATTGTCAAACATGTCATCTGCATTTTTGTAATGAAAACGTGCTAAAATAGGGCTGTCGCCATTTTTTTGAGAGCGTAAATAATTCTGCAATTTTTCATAACGAGACCTGTCTTCACCATCTTGCCCTGCATCGTGCCCGTGCCAAAGCACTTCTCCAAAAGTGGCAAACGATTCATTCATGGTTAAGTTTGACCAAGATTCAGCCGTTACATAATCTCCAAACCATTGATGAAAAAGTTCATGAGCAATGGTACTTTCTTGATTATCATCTAATAATTCGCGTTCTGTTTTCTGAACATATTCACCGTGAACTGTCGCAGAAGTATTTTCCATCGCACCTCCAAAATAGTCTTTCACGACAATTTGCGAATATTTTGCCCAAGGATATTCGACACCAAGCATTTTGCTATAAAAATTCATCATATCTGGCGTTTTATAAAAAATCTGTTTGGCATATGGCGCATATTTCGGTTCTAAATAATAGCAGACTTCTTTGCCATTATAAGAATCTTTATAGATTTTAAAATCACCAACGGCCATCATAAATAAATAAGGTGCATTTGGCTGTTCCATTTTCCAGATATCTGTTCTTGTTCCGTCTTTGTTTACTTTTTGCGAGGTTAATTTACCGTTTGAAAGTGTGGTATATTTTGCCTCAACGGTCATCGCAATTTCAGAAGTTGTTTTCTGATTTGGTTTGTCGATTGTTGGGAACCAGCAAGAAGAAGCTTCCGTTTCGCCTTGCGTCCATATTTGTGTTGGTTTGTCACCTTTTCCGTCAGGATTAATAAAATACAATCCGTTTGAGTTGGTAATCGATTCTCCGGCTTTGCTTTTCAATTCTGCTGGTTTTGCCGTGTAATTAATGAAAATTGTATACTTTTCTGTGCTTTTATATTTTCTGTTTAAAGCAATAGAAAGTTCTTCGTTATCGTATTTGTATTGCAACGGAATGCTTTTTTTACCATCAATAATAGCAATTTCTTTAAAATCCATTCCTTTTGCGTCCAGCTTAAGCGAATCAGTTTCGTAGAAATGAGGTTTTAAAGTAATCCATTCCTTTCCATACAAATAGCGTTTTCCATAATCGAAAGAAACTTCCAGTTTGGTATGAATTAAATCGTGTGTTTTTAAAGGAGTAGCGCGGTAAATAGATAATTCATCAACCTTTTCTGCTTTGTTTTGTGCCTCAATTTTTGGACTCATCAAAACGACAAGACCCAAAAAAGTATATTTTAAAAAATGGTTTTTCATTTTTATTGTTTTTGAAAGTTCTTTACAATTTTTCGATAATTCTAACTTCACCGTCTTTTTCATCTTCACTCAAAATATTCGATTGTTTTTTGGTGTAAGCCAATAAACTCCACTGCACTATTTTATTTGTCGGATATAAATCTGCCTGAGTTTTAATCCATTTTTCTGCCTCTTGTGAAGAAGACGTTTTTTCTATCGCCCAAGCCGAAACAAGGTTGTTCGCCGGAAGGAAGTTCATAACCGTATTATCCACTACAGGACGGAAAGCGACAATTTTATCTAAAGATTTAGATGCCATTTCTTTATTTCCAAGACTGTTATAACATTGATAATCCAGCCAGTTTTCTAGTCTTTCATCTATGTTTTCGTCATACGGTTTTCCAACGCCTAAATTCTCTGGAAACAGTTTGGCATCAGCAATAAATTGAAGTGCTTTTTTGTACTGCTTGTTTTTGATTTCTGCTAAAGCCAGCATCAATTTAGCTTCATGATACAATTGTCTTCCTGCTGTTGCGCCCTCAAACGGTAGGATTTGCAATTTGGTTAAGAACGAATCTGCTTCGTGGTATTTTTTATTTAGCAATAAAGTTTTAGCGTAAAGCATTCCAATCAAATAATTGTCTTGATGTTTTTTATAGAAAGATTCAGCCGTTGTAAGCGCTTTATCAAATTGCTTTTGAGCGATGTAATATTCTGTAAGCATTTTATGGTATCTCCAGCCTTGTGGATCCAATTTTATAGCTTGTTGAAGACTTGCCAATACGATTGAAGGATCGTCTTTGAATAAAGAAGCTTTTGCGCCATAAAAAGCAGGATCGATTGGTTTTGCACCGCATTCTGAAAACAATCTTTTAGCTTCTGAAATGCTGTTACGATTCCATTCAATTAAACCTAAATGATATTTTAATTGGTATTGATCATTTGTTTTAATTAATGATTTCAAAATTTCAGCAGTTTCATTTCTAAAAGGAAAACTCGTTCCTGGTTTTATTTTGCTTACATCAACAGGTTTATTTTCTAAAAAGGCTTTCCAATAAATAATTTCTGCACTTGGTTCTGCAATAGAAAACACTTTTAAAGCTTCTTCTTTTCGGCTAATATTATTGTACCAGATTCCTAATTCAAGAAAAGTCTGTTCTGGCATTTCGTTTTGAATGGCAGCAACAAAAGCATTTTTTGAATAGTTTGAATTGTTCGAAAGGTATTTTTCAAAATCAGCAAAATGATTCAGTGGATCCAATTTTGTAATGGTTTTTAAAACTGAATTTGCTTTATCGGAATTATTTTGAAGACGATACAAAACGGCTAAAAGCTGTAAACCTTCTATATTGTATTGATTATATACTAAGCTTTTTTCAGCATATTCTACAGCTTTTGGCAAATCGTTTTCTGCCAAATAAATTTTGCTTAAAGCGGTGTAAGCAGGACTGCGAAATTCAACACTTGCAGCAGCAATATCAAAACCATCTTTTGCATCGGTATTATTTCCTAAATGAAAATTCGCTAAAGCATAAAAATAATTGGCAGCAGGATCGTAAGTGTCTATTGATAATGCTTTTTTAGCAACTTCTACAGCTTCTTTATATTCTAATTTTCTAATTTGCAAAGAAGCCAATGCAGAAAGAGCAGGAGCGAAGTTCGGATCTTTTTGTAAACAAGCCGTAAGGTTTTCTTCTGCTTTTACATAATCCTTAAAACTGATGTAGTTTTTTCCTTGCTGATATAATCCGTAAACCGAATTATGATCAAAATCTTTTGGAATTTCTACAGGACGATTGATGTTTCCATCTTCTGGAGCAGAATTCCAAACCAGTTTATTTTCACCTAAAACAAATTTCAATTTATTAGAATCAACTTTTATCTGAATAGAATCTTTGAAAGTTTGCATGGTATTCAAAGCAATATCTTTAGAATACACTTTTTTATCGTTTTCAAAAACTTCAATTTTTTCATTTAATTTTTGAAGAGGAGAAAAATAGATTTTCAACCAACCGTTTTCGTTTTTAATATTGACAGAACCATAATTGTTGGCTTTTACAAAACCTTTTGTCTGTTTTACAGGAAACCAATATTCGGTCCAAGTATCGGTTTGATATGGCGCAAATGAGCGCTGTTTGAAAGGCGTAAGGTTACTGCCTTCGCTCGCTTGATTAAATAATCTACCGCTTTGCACTTCTACATATTGTCCGTCAGTATCGGTTAATAATTTTTCCCAAATCATTCCTTGTTGAGACAATCCCCAAATCCATATTTTTTTGCCCGGTTTATCATCGTGATTGCCATATCTTCCCATTCCGAAATCTTCGTCATGATAATATCCGCCAAAGAAATCATCGTATTTTCCGAATACGTGATACGATTTATAACCTCCAAAATTGTTGTTTTTGTAGAATGACAAATCTTTGCCATTTTCCTTATCAATTGGCCACGAATTGTATTCTCCGTTATGACCGATATAGGTTTGTCCCGGATAAATAAACTGCAGATTTTCGGATGCTTTTATTCCCGTATTCATCCAAGTATAATAAGGCTGTTCGAATTCGGTTGTATTAGACCAAAATGAATTTGTGGTAAAATACGCTTTGTCTTTTGGCAGATTGATATCTAATTTCCAAGAAGTTCTCGTTAATAAATCCAAAACGCCAATCACACAGCTGATGCTTCCGTCTTCTCGGTTTATGATTTTGTAATCGACAGGAGTTGCGCAGTTTGGTGTGTGGCCGATAATTCCGTAATTGCCTTCAACACCGCCGCTTGTCCACGGTCCGCGCATGGCAATGTCTCTAAATTTTACCACATGATTATTGTAAACAATGTCTTTTCCTGTAGATTTTTCTATAGCCGACCAGACTTTTCCGCCAATTTCTGGCAGAATCATCAGTTTAATATAATCGTTTTCGATTTCGATTACTTTCCATTCTTTCTGAATCGGTTTATCGGTAAAACCATCAAAACGGAAATACGGATAAAACTTGGTATCTGGTTTCGGAATCGGATCAGGATCTGAAAACGGATATGTGGTAAATACTTTTTTGTATTCTTTTATAGTGGGTTTGTTTTGTGCTGTGGCAAAGAGGCTTCCAAGGAGTAGAATTGATAAAAATGGTCTAAATTTCATGATGGAGAGCTTGGTTTTTTGTGGTTGTTTCGTAGTAGTTATTGTGTGAAAGTCCCAGCGGGACGTAATATTTATAGAAATACAATTTGATGTCGATAGAAGCCCCAGCGGGGCGGTATATGTCGCTCCGCTGGAGCTTCATAAAAATCCTGATGAATTAATCTATAAATATTACGCTCCTCTGGAGCTTAAACTAATCTAGGCTATTAATTTACTTCACAATCAATAACCATCCTTTTCCTTTAGGAACAGTTATTTCGTCTTTTGTTGTGAACGTTTTTGCAGATTGGAAATTGGTAACCTCCGGAGCAGTAATAGTTGCTTTTGCAGGATTGATTCCTAGTTTTTTCCAATCAATATTTAGTTTCACATTTACATCAGCATCTGCCCAACTTGCGATTGAAATTAAAGCCGTTCCGTTCTTTTTGTAAACTGTTGCTAGAACTTTTTCATTGTTTGTTTTTACAGGACAGTTTTCGCTCCAATATCCAATCATTTCAGAACCTTTAATTCCGAAAGAATCCCATACTTTCCAGATGTTTCTTGGGTCAGCACCATCGCTCCAAGGCAATCTGTTTGTCATTCCGTAAACCATTCCTCTCCATGGATTTCCACCATCTTGAAGCATTTCTCCCATTAATCCAAACGGAATTCCGCTTACTTCAGTTAAGAAAAAGTCAGGTTGATTTTTTTCGTAATCAAAGTATTCTCCAAACCATAATTTATTGATGTACGGGAAGTGTTCCATATATAAGTTGGCACTGTTATTAAATCCGTCGCTTTTGTTGTATTGATTCGCGCTATGTAAATCGATAATTCCAGGGTGACCATCTTTAGTCAAAACTCTTTTGATACGTTTCATTGTGATTCTGTCGAAAGCAACGTCATCTAGATAAATTCCATCAATACCAACATTTTGAGTCAGCCAATTCATTCCTTCCACATAGTAATTATGCCAACGGTTCATGCCACTATTTACAATCGCAGCATCTTTAATTTCTGGAACAAACCAAGCAGCGATATAATCGTCCCCAACATGTTCTTGAAGCCAAGAGAATCCGCCACCTTTTCCTGGAGAATAGATTTCGTGACCTAAACTTCTAAGAACGAAAGTCTCATAAGCCTTGTTAGAAACTTCTCTAACCGTATTGTAGATTTTTACTTTTAATCCTTTTTCGTGCGCTTCATCGATATATGTTTTCATCTTTTTAAATTCGATAAAAGGATAATTGATATACGGATTGATTGCATTTGCGTGGTGAATATTGATTACCGTTGCGCCAGTTTTAGCAATAGAATCGATTGGGCTGTATCTGTGATAAAACTTTGTATCCCATTGAAAATCTGTGTTAATTGTGTGGAAAGGGGTAATTAACAAATTGAAATTATAGTATAACACTTCTCCTTTTTTCATTGTTCTAGCACCACTGTACGCATTTACTACAACTGATTTTTGATTTGGCGTAATCGTAATTCCACCTTTATTTTCGTTGCCCCAAGAAGTTGGAAGCAATAAAGGTTTTTGTAAATAGAAATTCGTGTTTAACGGACGGCTGTATTTTTCGTCTCTCAAAGAAAACTGCAATCCAGAATTTACAGCACCAATCCAAGCGCCGTCTTGGTTTTTATGTGCAACGTCCCATTTCCAGTCAAAAGTTGCAGGACGATCTCCACCTTTTTGACCTAATCCCATCATGTATTTTGCAGCTGTTGGCTGCATTGGCATTTGGAAATTAATGTCGTTAAAGGCAACATCTTCAAGCGCTGTAACTTTCACGATATAATGTACGAAACCATCAAATTCAACTGAAGCGTTCACATCCATTTGAACCGATTTTGAGGTAGAAGTACTTTCCCAAGAAACCGTTCCAGCTTCTTTTTTAGTGAATTTTACCCCACTGTTTTTCCATTGTGCTTCTTTTCCTGATGCATCAACAAAATGAAAATCGATTGGCGAACTTAAAATGTTATTTGGTTTTGCCGTTGTCGTTGTCATTTCTGGAGTAAAGAACGTCTGAATTTGTGCTGGAAATCCATTCGCAGCCAAAGTCAATTTTCTTCCTAATAAAGAAATTTCAGAATCTTTTACGACTAAAGGAATGTAAGGAGCAATAACCGTATTTTCTTGCGCTAAAGTTGAGTTTAACCATTTCAAACGCGTCATTTTTTCAGGACTGTCGATACCGCCATTTTTTGTAACTTCATTAGAAACCGTAATTTGTAAATTGATTTCTTTTGATTTTCCGTCAGCAATAACAGTTGCTTTTCCGTTGTAAGTTCCCGCAGCAACAGTTTGCGGAACGTCTATACCGCACCACATTGCCTGAATTTTTCCTTTAGAAACCGAAACTGTATTTGTAAAAGGAGAACCGTCATATCTTGTTCCGTCAGTATTGATACAATTAATGTCTTTTGCATCAATTGTTCCGGTTGGACCAACTAAATTCGAAAAAGTAACTTTTACATTCTTTAAATCTTCAAGAGCGTAAACTCCTAATTGAAAAGCAAGATATTCACCTTTCATTGCCGTGTCTGAAAAACTATTTTGAACCCCTTTCTGAATCCATCTTTGAGGCAAATCAGTTTTCATTTTAATCGAATGTTCTCTATCTTCTGGAAAAACTAAGAAAGAATTTCCGCTGTTTTTTGCAACAATAGCAGTAGTTTCAGATGCTGTTGCAATAACTTCCATCGGATAAAAGCTATTGAACGCATTTACACTCTGAATCTCAGTTACTGAAGCATTGTCTTTTAAATTTGTTTTAATATTTGAAAGCCATTGTGCATCAGCTTTGTTTTCAGGTTTTTGATAAATTCCTTTCGGATAATTTGCCGTTCCTTCATCAACATATGGCATGTAATAAACGTAATATGTTCCTTTTCCCGAAATAGGTTCAAAGAAAATAGTTCCGTTTTCTCTATTGATGTTTTCGGTTTTTATGTTCTGAATTTCTTTTCCAGATGCATCCTGAACAATGATCTTTTTAAGTTCTGGATTTTGATCTCTTCTTCGCCATTCGATAGTTGTTTTAGCAACATTTCCTGTGCCAGAAAAAGCAATTACAGCACGGTGATTTCCTAATTGATTAGGATTCCAGCTGTCATTTCCGTCTGAATATTTTATTTGGGCAGTCAATGAAATACTGAAAATGAAAAAGCTCATTACCAATATTTGATTTAAAGTTTGTTTGTTTAGTTTCATTGTGTTTGATATTCAATTAATAAGGTGTAGTTAGATTTTATTTAGTAAACGGCTTTCCAACCTTGTTTCTTCCAATATGCAATAATTGGTTTATAAGGACCGTATTTATGTTGTTCTTCTGAGAAATTATCCTGAAAAGGGCTATGCGAATAATCGATAGGTTTGCCCATTTTATTAGGATAATCAAATGTTTTTGGATTTGGTCTTGTATGCTGTGAATCGTCATTTACAAATGCTGCGATGTCAAGCGCTTCTTTGTCTGTAAGATAAGGTTTTCCTAAGGAAACTTTATCATAAGGCATATTGCTTTTTAGCCATTGTGCTTGTTTGATTACACGATGCATGCTTGAACCTGGCTGGTAACCGTACTCTCCCCAAAGAGGAGGGTAGGTGTAGCCTGATTTATCAGCATTATAAACACCTTCGCCATTATTTCCGTGGCATCTTGCACAGTTTTCGGCAAATAAAACTTTTCCTCTTTCTGGACTTGCGGCAACATCTGGAAATTCGATTTCTAGATTTTTTGCTCCTTTAAAATTACCATCTTTTGGCACAAATTTGCTGATCCATTTAAAATAAGATAAAAAAGCCACCATTTCTTTGCTGTCAAGCGGAAGAGGTTTTCCGGAATGCGGACGCATAATACAGTTATTTACACGTTCAGCAAGCGTTAATACTTTATTTTCTCGGCCTCTATACTGCGGATAATTATCGTGTGAAGACATTAAATTGAACGCATGAGGTTTTGTTCCTGCATCTTGATGGCAGTTCGTACAATTCATTTTGTTGCCTAAATATTTCCCATTTTTTCCATTTGGACCAATGTAATAAGCCGTTTTCATCATTAATTCCCTTCCATAGCGAACCGATTCTCCAAATTGGTCGTCTGGAATATCAGAAGTGTCAATTGTGATATAACCTTCATCTTCTTCTCCTTCTTCAGTTGTTTTTGAAGCCAAAGTTTGAGAATTTGATTTGGTACAAGAATTAAAAACAGCTATTGAAAATGCTGAAAAAAGTCCGATAAGAATTGTCTTTTTCATGGCTAGTATTTTTTAATTTAGAAGAAAAGGTTTCAGTTTTTCTTCGGGAATAAAGATGGTTCTGTATGGTGGAATTTCAGATTCTAAAGCCCACAACAAGACACCTTTTTTATTGGTTAAAACGGTAATATGTCTTTTAGAACAACAAACAAGAAGAAGATCTTTATTAATCATATAGGCGCTTCCCATTCTATCGTTGTATATATCTTTTGGTAATTTTATTTGGAAATCCAGATGTACTGAATTGTCTTTTTCATTTATTTTTAAAGTAAAAACCGATGATTGTTTTTTATCAACGCCATTATCAAAAAACAACAAACTTCCTTCTTGATTTATGTGTGCGGCATGCGCCTGAGAAAAATTTGTGTCTGGAGCCATTTTCATTGTGCCATCTTTTCCTAATTTCCAGATTACTTTTCCAGTTTTCGAGTTAATTTTCCAAATCTGCCCATTATTATAGAAAGAGATTAAGAAGTTTCCATCTGTATCGTAGCTCAAGCTGTTGGCGTGCGTCCAGTCTTTTTTAGTTTTTAGTAAATTTTTATCCTTAAACGGATCTAAATCATCAAAAACGCTCCATTTCCAAAGCTGTTTTCCTTTTCGATCCAAAATCTGAATTCCGTCGCCGTTGATTGTATCTTGTTTTTTTCCTCCAATGGAAGTCAAATCGATTATTTTTTGGTCAACCGTTAAAACCACAATTTCATTAGCCGATTTTTTTATGATTTCATGATGAATTGTTTGTTTTAAATCGCCTTGGCCTTTTTTAATATGTGTTAAAGTATCGCCTTGAATGTTGATTTCGAGAATTTCGCTTCCGTAGCTTGTCGGTTCGTCGTTTGTTCCTAAAATCGAAAGTATGGTTTGATCTTTAGTAAAATGCGCTACTTTAAATCCTGTTCCTTCAACGGTATAATACCATCTTAAATTTCCTTTGTAATCAACAATATAAGCGGTTCCAGGAGTTTCTCTTTTTGCCAAAAGCATAAAACCTTTTTTGAAATTTTCTGGTAATAATTCTGGTTTTGGGCAATTGGCTTTGAATTGTTTTTGAAGCCATTCCGGAAGTTTTCTTGATTTGAAAGTGTAGATTTTGCTTGGTTTTTTTTCACCGTTCTGAATCGTAACCAATTGATAACTGTAATTCGTTTCCGGACTGATATTGCACAGAACTAAAGAATGTTTAAGACCGTTTCTTGAAATAGGTGAAGTTATTTTGCTCGCGATTCCTTTTTTATCCGACCAATATTCTGCATATACCTGAACATTGTCCTTCGTAGTAACATCGATCTGAATTTTCAATTCGTTGTTGCTATGAGTCCCAATGCTAATATTTGTGATACCATTGCTCTGATTTTTGGAACAGCCTGCAAAAACAAGCAAAACCAAAATAAAACTCCATTTTAATACTATTTTTTTGATCATCTTAAAGGTTTTCTTTGTGAGACAGAAAAGTACTTTTTTTGTGTAAAAAATCAAGAATAGACAGACAATTTTAACTGTCTATTCTTGATTTAAAAATTTATTTATTGTCTGTCGGCATTGCTTAATTTCGGGTTAAGATCAACCTGACTTTGTGGATAAGTATAATACTTGTTTTGTGGCATTTTAACTAAAGCCGCTTCACCAACTCTAAGGTGATATGCATTTACAAGAACATCATATTTGTTCATTCTGATCAAGTCGGCGCGACGTTTTCCTTCGTAGAAAAGTTCCCAGCCTCTTTCTTGCAATATCGCATCTCTCAAAGTTTCTTTTGTCAGACCTGATAAAACCAATAATTTAGCGTGTGATCTTCCTTTTACCTGATTGATAAGATCAATTGCTTCCTGAGTTGGTCCGCTGATTTCATTCAGAGCTTCAGCTCTGCTTAGTAAAACATCAGCGTAACGTAAGATGTTTACACTATGACCGTCATAATACGTTGTAGTTTCATCGTCAGCATATTTTCTTGTCGAAACATCTGGCATGTAAAATTCACCAGCTGGCGGTTGAGCTCCCAATGATGGGGCTTGTTTATGAAGAAGATCATCAGTTCCCATAAATTCTGGGAAGAAACATTGTTTTCTTTCATCTTCATCGCCAAAAGTATTGTAGAAATCCCAGTTTACAGTATAATACTGCCATCTGTTTTGAACTATAGGGTGATCAATTGGGCCAAAGTGGTTTAGCAACTCAGTACCGTTTGTATTTGCATCACTAAGAGAAGAGAAAATATTCTCACTGCACCATTTGTTGCTTTCTTTGAATAAACCTAAATAAGATGGAAAAAGATGGTATTCATTTAAATCCATTACTTGCTGTGTAAGCGTTACAACTTTTTGCCAGTCGTGGCTACGCATATATAGTTTCGCCAACAAAGTAAGCGCAGCTCCTTTTGTTGCACGTTGAACATCATTTGTGCCGTAGATTGTCTCTTTTTTATAATTAACAGGCAATACAGCTGCAGCTTCAGTTAATTGCTTAACTAAAAAAGCATCAATTTCTTCAACAGATGTTGGAGGTGTCTGCTCTAAATAATTTGGATTAGCAAGATTTTCGTCGGTAATTAAAATAACAGGGCCCCAAGAATCTGTCAAATCCATATAAGCAGAAGCTCTCAAAAATTTAGCTTCAGCAATAAATTGCGCTTTTTCGGCATCAGTAATCGAAGTCATCTTGTTGATGTAAAAGATGGCATTGTTTGCATTTGAGACCAATTTATACATCGCATTCCAATCTTCTAAAAGTAAGCCATTTGTAGAGCTCCAAGTTCCTAAAGACAATTGTCCCGGGTCACCACCATATTGGCAGTGTCCTAAATCTGTTGCAATATCAGTCAGAGCAAAATGTCTCGTTGCCCAGTACGAAAAGTTATCGCCAACAGATGGTCCTTTTAGTCGGCCATAAATGGAATTAACAGCAGCAATCGCGTCAGATTTGGTTTGGTACCCATTGGTATTCGTTAAACTGCTGTATACCGTAGGATCTAAGTCCTCATTGCAGGAATATTGTAAACCAGCAGCAAGTAAAAGCAATAAGATTGTATATTTTTTCATTTTGATAAATTTAAATGTTACTGAAAAAGCTATTAATGAATTGCTATTTTAATTCCTAATATAAACGTTCTCGAAGCCGGGAAAGAGTTGAAATCAATTCCTCCACCAAGGTTTTGTGCCGTAGCTGTACCAGTATGCCCATTAATTTCAGGATCGTTTCCAGAATATTTTGTAATGGTCAATAAATTTTGACCTGTTGCATACAATCTGATAGTATCAATAAATTTTGTTGGTTTTAAGATACTTTCTGGAATAGAATATCCAATCGATAAATTTTTAAGACGCAAGTATGATGCATCTTCAACAAATTTTGAATTTACATAACTTCCGTATGAACTTTTGTAGTAACCATCTCTTGGAATATCAGTATTTTCATTTGTTCCAGCAACCCAACGATTCAAAGCATCTGTACTTGTGCTTGATTCACCAACCATTTTTGTCATGTTGTAAACGGAGTAGTCAAGAGCACCTTGGAAAAAGATATTTACATCAAAATTCCCGAATCTAAAATCATTATTGAAACCAACGATGTAATGTGGAGTAGAATTTCCTAAATAAGTTCTATCAGCAGCAGTTATTTTTCCGTCGCCATCTAAATCCGCATATTTTGGATCACCTGGTTTAGATAATGGTTGTGGAGCATAAACCTCTCCTGTTTTTACAACGCCTGCATATACAAATCCGTATAATAGCCCCATTTCTTTTCCTGGTTCAAGTCTTGTGAATTCACGACCAGAAACAGTTCCACTTGGATTAGAAGTATTATAACTGATAATTTTAACATTATCAGCAAGAGCAACAACTTCTTGTTTATTGTAAGCAAGATTTAAAGAGGTTCTCCAGTAGAATTTATCATTTCTGAAATTCTCGCTGCTTATTCCAAGCTCAATTCCTTTATTGTCAATTGTACCTGAGTTAAGTGTTTGAGTATTAAATCCCCACCATCCTCCAACTGGCACATTCAAAAGTGCGTCAGTTGTTCTCTTTTTGTAAACATCAATTGTAGCAGTAATTCTGTCGTTAAAGAATCCCATGTCCAAACCAATATTGGCTTGAGCTTGCTGTTCCCATTTCAAATCAGGATTTGCCAAGTTTTTAGGCTCGTTACCTCCTTCAAAAGAACCATCAGAAATAGTAGTATTCCAAGGCTGTAAAGTAGACATGTATGCATAATCAGCGATTCCGTCATTACCTGTAATACCATAACTAACTCTTAATTTTAAATCAGATAGCTTTTCAAAACTTTGCATAAATGACTCTTTTGAAATTCTCCATGCAACAGCTCCAGATGGAAAAGTACCGTATTTGTTATTTGGACCAAAACGAGAAGAACCATCACGTCTGATTGTAAATGAAGCTAAATATTTGTCGCCAAATGAATAGCCTAACCTTCCAAAATAAGAAGTAAGTTTTGTTTCTTGTTTTTGTGTTTCTGGTTTCAAGTAAACCGAAGCACTTTCAAGATTATAATAAGTCAAGATATCATTAGCAAAGCCAGAGCCAGACGCTTTCATTCTTTCGTAAGTATCTTTTTGGTTAGAAGTTCCAATCATTGCTGTGAAAGAATGTTGCTCTTTAATATTAAATTTATAAGTTAAATATTGTTCTGTACTCCATCTAAAATACGTTTTGTTTTCCTCAGATCCTGTTCCGTTTAGAGCGGCACCTGCCACAAGAGTTCTTGGAGTATATTTACCTTGGATATTTTCCTGCCATTCAGCACCTGCACCAAAATGATACGTTAAACCTTTAATGATTTCATAATCCATAAACATATTACCGTTTACTAATCTGTTGATGCTATGATCTGTAGGTTCTAGCAAAAGTGCCAAAGCATTGTCTTTTCCTTGATATTTATAGTAAGAGCCGTCAGCATTATAGATAGGAATTGAAGGTGGTGCAGTCTGGATTGAGAACATAGGAGACAAGATATTGTCGCCAAAATCACTATTATGTCCTTCGCTTGCAGCACCATAAACGTTTGCTCCAACAGTTACTTTTTCGGTAAATTTTTTCTCAGATCCAATACGAACACTGTATCTTGTGAAATCAGTATTTTCAACTGCTCCGGTTTGTTTTAAGTAATTTCCAGATAAGAAAAATTTAGATGTTTTATCGCTTCCGCTAAAAGTAAGTGTTCTGTTCAGCACTTCACCTGGACGCGTTGCAGCTTCAAACCAATTAGTATTGGCAATAGGAAAACTTGGAGGAAAAACCGCTGGCCTTCCGTTTTCAGCAGCAATAGCGTTTTGAATAGAAGCATATTGCTGTCCAGTCAATAAAGATGGCTCCTGAATAATATTTTGGAAACCGTCTGAAATCTCGCCTTCAATCTGCATTTTGCCTGATTTCCCTTTTTTAGTCGTAATCATGATAACTCCATTTCCTCCTCTTGAACCGTAAATTGCAGTAGAAGCGGCATCTTTAAGGATTTGGATGCTTTCAATATCATTCGGGCTGATTGATGCACCTGTACTTGTAATAAATCCGTCAACTACATATAAAGGTGCATTTGAAGTTGTAATAGAGTTTCCTCCTCTGACAACGATAGTTGGATTAGTTCCCGGAGCATAACTGTTTTGCTGTACTTGAACTCCCGAAGCACGTCCTTGCAGAGCCTGGCCAACATTGGCAACTGTACCGCCTAAGTTCAAATTGTCTTTGCCAACAGATGCTACAGCTCCAGTAAGGTCTTTTTTCTTTGCCTTTCCGTATCCAATTACAACTTCTTCTAATTTTTGTCCTGCTTCTTTCATGACAATTTTTAGAGAAGAGCTTCCAACTGATACTTCTTGATCTTCCATACCAATGTAAGTCACAATCAATTTTGTAACATTATCAGCTACAGTAATCGAGAAACTTCCGTCAACATCGGTCTGAACTCCTTTTGTAGTACCTTTTACCACAACATTTGCGCCCGGAAGAGGCAAACCATTCTGATCTGTTACTGTACCTTTTATGGTTTTCTCAAAAAATATTGAAGAATAATTTTTCTCAGAGGTATTTATTGATGAAACAGCCGAAGCTTGAAATGTAAATGCCAACAATGAAAGCAATGTTAGTTTAATTTCTTTACCGGATAAATTGTTAATCCGAAAATCTCTTGGCTTTTTTTGGGTTAATAATTTCATACGAAAATTGGTTTTGGTTAATGATTAATTTGTTTTTTGTTGTTTGTAGGTTTTAGACTTCTTTTTTGATTCGCAAATTCATTTTGTTTTTTTTTATTTGATTATCACTGTATCATTTTCTTGAAAAAAATCCATTAAATCTTTTAATAGAAAAACAGCTTATTCACTTCGTTTTTGATCATTTTTTAGGCTTCAAAATCATCAAAAAAATTACTGATTTAACTCAGTTTTGAGATTAATCTCTGACGAAACTATAGATTATATTTTTATAAAACAAGAAAAAACACAAAAAATGTGCTCGAACACACAAAATTTATGTTCTCGAGCACATAAAATTGTGCGATACATTTTTTTTACGCTAAAATGATGTGATATTTTTAAAATATTTCAGAAATTCGCAGGCATATAAAAATGTCTGTTTTTTGAATTATAAATGAGGTTTTTGAAAAAACTTGTGAATTTCGCAATTAGTGATTTAAAAATATATAAATTAAGCAGTGCTTTCTTATGGGTTTTAAGAGAGAGATTTTAGTTTTATCGACATGAAAATGAAACTTTTTTTCTTCTTTTTTTGGACTATATTAGACGCTATGAAAAAGGAATGGAAGGGAAGCCGAATTTGAAGTTGTTCCAGCTTTTTTTCAAAACCAAAAATTAACATTTTTTTTAGCTAAAATCATGAAAGAATATCAGGTAGTTTTAATCGATAAAAAATTAAGAAATGAAGGTGAAATTTCCGATTCATTTTTTTTAGAAAATGCAAATTGTCTTACCGATTTTGTATCACCTTGGAATAGAGATCCAATTTCTAAAGTTGAATTTCGTGCACTTTGGGATTTTGAAAATTTATATTTTAGTTTCAGAGTTTTTGATACTGATATTTATATTGATGAAAAAGATAATAGTGTTGACAGCATTGGAAATTCTGATCGCGTTGAATTGTTTTTTAGAGCAAATGATTCTTTGAATCCATATTATTGCCTGGAAATGGATACTTCGGCAAGATTGATGGATTTTGAGGCACGACCTGATAAAGTTTTCGATTTTGATTGGAAATGGCCAAAAGAAGATTTAAGCATAAATGCGTCAAAAGATGAAATCTCTTTCACGGTAAAAGGGAGTATCAGTATTAAATCGCTGAAAGAATTAAACTTGCTTCAAAATAATAAAATCGAAACAGGTGTTTTCAGGGCAAAATTCTCCAAAACTGAAAGTCAAAATTATGAACCAACTTGGATTTCCTGGGTAAACCCAAATACAGAAACGCCAAATTTCCATATCGCTTCTTCATTCGGAACGTTTATTTTGATGGAATAGCTTTTTTTGAGGTTCAAAGTTGCAAAGTTGCAAAGTCACAAAGTCACAAAGTCACAAAGTCACAAAGTTACAAAGTTGCTGACCTTTAGATCTTTGTCTCTTTGTCCCTTTGTCTCTTTGTATCTGTTAAAAAAAAATCATGAGACATAAAAAGAAGCGTTTTCAACATTAATAATGTCGATTGGCAGTAAAATCGTGTCAGGAATTTCTTTTCGGAATAAAAAGTGCTCGACTAATGTACTGACTCCCAGGTAAACTTGTCTTTTTTGATTTTGATGGATTAAAAAGTGCACCAATCCTTGGTTTAGGAAATTGACATTTTTTTCAAGCAAATCATAACCGATAAGTGCAATTTTTTTGCTTTTAGCTGAAGATAGCAATGAAGCAATTTGATACGCTTTTGAGGTAGTAATAAAAATCCCGGTTAAATCTGGATTTTCTTCTAAAAACGAAGCAAATTTCGTTTCGATGTTTGCGTTTTTCAGTTTCAAGGTGGTTATTGAATAGTCGTGAAGCTCTTTTTCTTCAAAGTAATTTCTAAAACCTTTTTCCTTTTCCTGCATGTGAACTGCATTTTTAAGGCTTTCGTCAATGTGGATAATGGCAATTTGGCCTTGACTTAAAATCAAATTCATTAAGCTGGCAGCAACGCGTCCACTTTTGTGAAGATCTTGTCCCACAAAACTTTTAATATATGAAGATTCGACTTCGTTGTTGAATGTGTTTATCATGACGCCTAATTCGTCATATTGTTTTATGATTTCAACCGTTTCTTTATGGAATAACGGCGTCAGCAAAACAGCATCTGGCGATTGAGCGATAATGTTTTCATTGACTTTTAAAAAGGATTTTGTGCTTTCAGGATTAAAATAATGAGTCTCAATAATCACATTATATGCTTTAAACTCGACTACAGCATCTTGAATTCCATTAACACAAGGAAGCCAGTAGGGATCGAATGCCGGATCTGGAAGTAACACGCAAATGCGATAAATTTTTGTGCTTTTTAAATTTCTGGCAATTAGATTGGGTTCGTAATCGATAACATTCAGAACCTCATTGATTTTCTCCAAGGCGGCAGGAGAAACCTTTCCTCTATTATGCAAAACACGGTCAACAGTTCCTTTTGAAACTCCGGCCATTTGAGCAATATCCTTAATCGTGTACTTTTTATCCATATAAGCAAATATAAAAACTTTGATTTAATAATCGGTAAAAATTTTCGCTATAATCCAATTGTGTGCTCGAGAACATAAAATTTGTGTGTTCGAGCACATTTTTTATTTTTTTCTTGTTTTATCAAAATATAATATATAGTTTCGTAAAATCAAAACCTAAAAAAGAAAAGAAAATTAATAACCAATAAACATTTTAAATTATTGATTTTTAATGTTTTAATGTAAAGTTTTTACATGAGAAAAATTACTTCATTAGCCCCGGGCCGTACCTGTCTCTTTGGAGACCATCAGGACTATTTAGGATTGCCTGTTATAGCCTGCGCGATAGACCGAAGCATAAAGCTTACAGCAGAGCAAAATAATACCAACACATTTGTTATTAATATGACTGATATCAATGAAGTTCGTGTCATTGATATTAATGCTTCTTTTGAGAAATTGGAACCACGCGATTATTTCGCCTCGTCCTTGCGCGTTTTGCGCAGACATGGCTGTGTGCCTACATGTGGTTATGACATTACAATCACAGGAGATATTCCAATAAATTCAGGAACATCAAGCTCATCTGCATTATTAATGGCTTGGATTCGCTTTTTAATCGAAGCTTTTGGAGTTGATAATGAAGTAACACCAGAATTTATCGCCAAAATGGGATATGCATCTGAAGTTTTAGAACATGGCGAACCTGGCGGTATGATGGATCATTTCAGTATTGGTGTTGGAAATATCGTTTATATTAACACGAAAGATCCCTTTTCGTACCGTTGCATCGGAACAGAATTAAAAGGTTTGATTACTGGAGTTTCAGGAGTGCCTAAAGAAACCATCGGATTAATTGGTGAATTGAAAGGAAATGCGTTAATGGCAATTGATCTTGTAAAACAAAATTACCCTGATTTTGATTTGAATGCTTCTGAAATTGAAGATATTGGGAAATACAAAAATTGTCTTCCAGATCGTTTGATTCCGTTTTTTGAAGCAGCTCTAAAAAATTATCATTATACCAAAGAAGCTTTAAAAGAGTTTGAAAAACCAGTTTTAAATCTTGAAAAGATTGGTTTTTGGATGAATCAACATCATGAAGTCTTGCGTGATTTGTTGAAAATTACCGTTCCTAGAATTGATGATATGATAAATGCGGCTTTGCGCGCTGGTGCGTACGGTGCTAAAATTGTTGGTTCCGGCGGTGGTGGCAGCATTGTGGTGATAGTAGATCCTAAAAAAGAAGCTTTGGTGATTGAAGCAATTTTGAACGCAGGCGCACAAGAAGCTTATGGCGTAACGGTTGATCCTGGTGTCAGAATTATTGAAAATATTGAAATTTAGAAAAACAGATATGCACAACAATTTAGTTATTCTAGCGGGCGGAGCATCGTCTCGCATGAAAAAAGAAGCTATTGCAGATAATTTGTCTGCAGAAGAAATCGCTCAGGCAAATGAAAGAAGCAAAGGCTTGATTGGAGTAGGCTCAACCGGAAGGCCTTTGTTGGATTACCTGTTGTTGAATGCAAAAAAAGCAGGCTACGAAAACATTTATATCATTATAGGAGAGCAGGGAGAATTGTTCAAGGAATTTTACGGAAATCATGATGCCGATAATGATTTTCATGGCCTCAACATTTCATTTGCTGTACAATATATTCCAGAGGGAAGAACAAAACCTTTTGGTACAGCAGATGCTTTGTTTCAGGCAGTTGAGCAATATCCAGAGCTCAATGGAATGGAGTATTCAGTTTGCAATAGTGATAATTTGTATTCTGTTGCAGCTTTATTGGCGTTAAGAAAAACAGAAAGCCCTAATGCATTTATAAGTTATGATCGTGATGCTTTAGAATTTCCATCGGAACGAATTTCGCGTTTTGCGATTGCAAAATTAGATGAAAATAATCAGTTGCTCGATATTTTAGAAAAACCGTCTGCAAATGATTTGCAAAATTACAAGGATAAGGAAGGAAAAATCAGAGTAAGTATGAATGCTTTTAAGTTTACAGGAAGCACTTTGTATCTGCATCTCAAAAATTGTCCTGTAAATCCAGAAAGAGATGAAAAGGAGCTGCCAACGGTTCTTTTGAATGCTGTAAAAGCAAGCCCAAATACTACAATCGGAATCCCATTTTCTGAGCATGTGCCTGATTTGACGGCCAAAGAAGATATTGCAGACGTAAAAGAATATCTTAAAAAACACTATCCAATACTTGATTGGATGTCATAATAAATAGTAACAAAAACTTCATTTCTATTTTAGGATAACCATCATTTATTGCATTAATTTTGGTTTTGCAAAAAAAATGCATACATTTGCACAAAATATGCAAACAGATAAATTTAGTGTTGATTCTAAATTAGATTCAAAAAACAAAAAAATCTATTAACAATCAACCCAAAGTATTATGTCAAACATTGAAAATGTCATACCAGCAATAAAAAGGAATTCAATTATTCCGATGGTTATCTTGACTGCATTATTTTTTATTCTCGGATTTGTAACCTGGCTAAATGGGCCATTGATTCCGTTTTTTGAATTGGCTTGCGAACTGTCATCGTCTCAGGCCTATTTCGTGACGTTCGCTTTTTATATTGCTTATTTTGTTATGGCAGTGCCATCATCGTGGGTAATTGAGAAAGTAGGTTATAAAAATGGAATTTCGCTCGGATTGCTCATCATTGCTTTAGGTGCATTTTTGTTTTATCCAGCAGCCGAAAGCCGTACTTTTTTATTGTTCTTAATTGCACTTTTTGTTATGGGAACAGGTTTGGCTATTTTACAAACAGCTTCAAATCCGTATGTAGTTGTAATTGGCCCGCGTGAAAGCGCCGCTGCGAGAATAAGTGTTTTAGGAATTGCTAATAAATTGGCTGGATTTGTAGCTCCAATTGTGTTGACAGCTTTAGTTTTGTCTAATATGCAGGAGTTTACGGCAGATAAAATTGCCATGTTGGATTCGGTTTCAAAATCAAATGCATTGAATTCTCTTGCATTACAATTGCAAAGGCCTTATCTTTATATGGGATTGATTATAATGGTGTTAGCTCTATTTGTGAAGCTTTCGCCACTTCCAGAAATTGATTTGGATGAAGATGGAAATGTGGAGCATCTGAGTGTTTTTAAACAAGTTAAAAATGCTTTCAAGCGACCTCAATTGGTTTTTGGAGTTATTACTTTAATGCTTTATATCTCTGCAGAAGTTTTGGCAGGAGATTCGATTGGAGGTTTTGGAAAACAATTAGGGGTTTATGGTGATGAAGGCAATTTTTATCTCAAATTAACTTCTTTTACGATGTCGGCAATGGTTATCGGATATATTTTAGGAATAACATTGATTCCGAAACACCTTTCGCAAGCAACGGCTTTGCAAGGATCTGGAGTCTTAGGAATTATTCTTGTTCTGGCAATTGTTGTGATTTCGCCTAAAATAATGATGCAGCTTCCTGGAATTCCAGCTTTGCCAGTTGTGATTCTTTTAGTAGCCTTATTGGGTTTGGCAAATGCACTTTGCTGGCCGGCAATTTGGCCAATGGCGCTACAAGATTTGGGCGGATATACTAAAATAGGAAGTGCCATTTTGATTATGGGGATTATTGGCGGTGCCATTTTCCCGCTGTTCTATGGTTTGATTACCGAAACTATTAATGAGTCAAATATTGCAGCCGGTACGCAGGCAACTTCAAGAAGTGGCAATCAGCTGGCGTATTTAATGCTTTTGCCATCATACGTAATGATTCTTTTTTACGCAGTAAAAGGACATAAATACCGACGATGGTAAATAAATGAGAAACTAAATAAAAAACTATATCATGTTAAAAAGTAAAATCGACAAAGCAACAGGATTCGAAAAACGATTCGAAAACATCAATACGGTTGTTTTTGAAAATTCTTCAGAAGCTTCAAAAGAAGTAGCACAGGAAATTGCGGCTCTAATTAGAGAAAAACAAAAAGAAAATAAACTTTGTGTTTTAGGGCTTGCAACGGGATCTTCTCCAAAAGGTTTGTATGCTGAATTGGTTCGTCTTCATAAAGAAGAAGGTTTGAGTTTCAAAAACGTAGTAAGTTTTAACTTGGATGAATATTATCCGATGGAACCAAACTCAATCAACAGTTATGTTCGTTTTATGAAAGAATTACTGTTTGATCATGTCGATATTTTACCTGAAAACGCTCATGTTCCAGACGGGCTTTTGACAAAGGAGCAAATTGCAGATTACTGCCACGAATATGAAGCTAAAATCGAAGCTTTAGGTGGAATCGATTTGCAGGTTCTTGGAATTGGAGGAAACGGACACATTGGTTTTAACGAGTCTGGTTCGCTTCAAAACTCGAAAACACGTTTAGTAGCTTTAGATCATATTACTAGAGTTGCCGCAAGCAAAGATTTCTTCGGATTAAATAATACGCCAAGAACAGCAATCACGCTTGGAGTGAAAAAAATCATGGAAGCCAAAAGAGTGATTTTATTGGCTTGGGGAGAAGGAAAAGCAAATATTGTAAAGAAATCTGTTGAAGATGAAGTTACAAATAGAGTTCCAGCTTCGTTTTTGCAAGAACATGATAATGCTGTTTTTATTTTAGATAAAGAAGCTTCTTCGAAATTAACAAGAATCAACAAGCCTTGGTTGGTTGAGAAAATTGTTTGGACAGACAAATTAACTCGTAAAGCAGTTTTGGGATTGGCATTAGATCTTAAAAAGCCAATTTTAATGCTTACTGATGCTGATTATATCGAAAACGGTATGAGTGATTTATTGGCAGATTCAGGCCCAGCTTATGATACTAACATTAAGATATTTAATAAATTACAAAATACAATTACAGGTTGGCCAGGTGGAAAACCAAATTCAGATGATGCAAATCGTCCAGAAAGAGCAGAACCAGCTAAAAAACGTGTATTGATTTTCAGCCCGCACCCTGATGATGACATTATCAGTATGGGAGGAACTTTCATGCGCCTTCAAGAGCAAGGGCATGAAGTGCACGTGGCGTACCAAACATCAGGAAATATTGCAGTTGCTGATGATGAAGCATTGCGTTTTGCAAGATTCGTAATTGATTACAACGAGAAATTCGGAATCAAAAGCGAAGAGGCAGATAGCATCTACAAAAAAGCAGAAGCATTTTTGCAGAACAAAAAGAACAGCGAAATTGATATTCCAGAAGTTCGTTACATTAAAGGTTTGATTAGAAAAGGTGAGGCAAGAGCGACAAGTTATTTTGTTGGTCTTCCAGATTCACAGATTCACTTTATGGAATTGCCTTTCTACGAAACAGGAACAATTGAGAAAAAACCAATTGGCCCAGAAGATATTCAGTTGACAGTTGATTTAATTGAGAAAATTAAGCCACACCAAATTTACGCAGCTGGAGATCTAGCAGATCCGCATGGAACGCATAAAGTTTGTTTGGATGCGATTTTTGAAGCGGTTAAAGTTTTAAAACCAAAAGAATTCATGAACGACTGCTGGTTATGGTTGTACCGTGGCGCTTGGCAAGAATGGGGAATTGACGAAGTCGAAATGGCAGTACCAATGAGCCCGGACCAAGTTTTAGCAAAACGTCATGGAATCTTCAAACATCAATCTCAAAAAGATGGAGTTGTTTTCCAAGGAACAGACGCAAGAGAGTTCTGGCAGAGAGCCGAAGATAGAAACCGCGAAACAGCAGAATTATACCATCAGTTAGGTTTGGCAACTTATGCTGCAATGGAAGCTTTCGTGAGATGGCATTACTAAAAAAGGTTCTGAGATGCTAAGTTGCTAAGGTTCTAAGTTTTTTAGGAATTAGTAATAAAGCCTTAAACAATAATTTTGAAGCAGGAAGAGAGAACTAATTATGTTCTTTTTTCTTGCTTCTTTTTTTAAAAGATGCTGAGTCGCTATCCCGAGGCTTCGGGACTAAGTTTTTTCGTTTCTGAATTAAATAATCTGTGGAAATCTGTGTAATCTGTGGCAAATAAATAATAGCTTTGCATACAATTGAAGCAAGAAGAAAGATAAGTCTTTCCTCTTGCTTCTTTCTTCTTAAAAACTATGGATCAAGATAAAAAACAACTCATAAAATTAGCTCATACCAAAATGCCTTTCGGGAAGTACGAAGGAAAATATTTGATTGATTTACCTGAATACTATGTCGTTTGGTATCATAATAAAGGATTTCCAAAAGGAGAATTGGGACAGCAACTTCAATTGATTTATGAGTTAAAATTGAATGGATTGGAGGAATTAATTCGAAATATTAAGAAGCAATATCCGAAACCAATAAAATAAGATTCCGTCTGTTGCAAAAATATCTTTTTTATAAATGATGTAAGTTTTTGCTTGTTTTTTCATGTATATTTGAATGAAAAACATGAAAATTATGTACAATAATAAATCAAAAGTTGATTTAAATTTAATTCATTGGTTAGCAGTTTTTATTTTCTTTTTTGTTCAGAATGGTTTTTCGCAAACAAAAGAAGCGGATGAATTAATGGCTAAAGGCGAAAAAGCTTTTTCTGAAAACAATTTTCTGCTAGCTAAAGAAATCTATACTAAAGTAACAAATGTAATTCCGAATGATAAAAATGGTTGGTACAATCTTGGTGCTTCTGAATTAGAATTAGGAGATAATGAAAAATGCCTGCGAACATTTCTATCAAGCGTATTTGCGAGGTGATGGAGAGGCATTGCAATTGATCAAAACGAATTGCCCTAATTTTAGGAATGGATCAGTAATGTCATTAAATGATGTTGAAGAAAAACCGAAATTTATCTATAACGGAAAAGAATATTTGCTTTTTGAAAAAAATCAGATAAATCCAAAATACATTAATTTTTTAAGAGGAGAACTTAAGAAATCAAGAATCATAAGTGACAAAGCAATTGGGCGAAATACGTATGTTCATTTCAGTATTACCAATGCTGATAGCTTAAATGTAAAAATAGTAAATGTTACGGGAGATCAAAAAGATGCAGGAATTATAAAACAAGAAATTATCTCAATTTTTACTAAATCATTCACTTATATCTCAGCTAAAAATAAGGGGGTTAATGTTGAATTATGGGAGAAATGGTCGCTTCCAATCACTTTTTAGGAGAGTTTGACTTAAGATGAATTGCATATTGGAGTGTAAAATTTATAGCTTCAATGATTTATATTTAAAACTATAATGGACAAAATATTCAGAATCTAGTTAATAGTAAGAAAAATCTTTGGTAGTTTGATTTTTTTTATTTAAGTTTGAAATACAAAAATATTATAATTTTCAAAAACAAAGTGATACCACAGAGTTCAAGACTGAATTCATAAATGTGTACAAGTCAGTGTTTTTTAAATTATAATATTTTTTTTTATTTAAAAAAGTCCTAAAATTTTTATCTTTAAATGTTATCGGAAATTAGGCTTAGATTTCCTTCATTTTTTAATTCTATTTTCTTCTATCGCCTACTTAAAAGCATTTTAGGCTAGAAATCAGAGATATTCTTCAAAAAAATCTCCAATTAAAAGTTAAAATTATCGATTACAAAACCAAGTAATCGATATGTTTAAAAATTTGCAAAATTATCTCATTCTCGAATTGATAAATTGTCTAATTAAATTTGTACTTTTGCCAAGTTTTTTACACAACTACTTACAAACAACAACAGAATGAATCAAACAAAATATATTTTTGTTACAGGAGGTGTGACCTCTTCATTAGGAAAAGGAATTATCGCGGCATCTTTGGCAAAATTGTTACAAGGAAGAGGATACCGCACAACTATTCAGAAATTTGATCCATACATTAACGTTGATCCGGGGACACTAAACCCGTATGAGCACGGAGAATGTTATGTGACAGATGACGGAGCTGAAACAGACTTAGACTTAGGACACTACGAGCGTTTCTTGAACGTTCCTACTTCTCAGGCTAACAACGTTACAACAGGAAGAGTTTATCTTTCGGTTATTGAAAAGGAAAGAAGAGGAGAATTTTTAGGAAAAACAGTTCAGGTTGTTCCTCATATTACAAACGAAATCAAAGACAGAATGCAGTTGCTAGGTAAATCTGGCGATTATGATATTGTAATTACTGAAATTGGTGGAACTGTTGGTGATATCGAATCGCTACCTTATATAGAGTCTGTTCGTCAATTAGTTTGGGAGTTAGGCGAAAACAACGGAATCGTTATTCATTTAACTTTAGTTCCTTATTTGGCTGCTGCTGGTGAGTTGAAAACAAAACCAACGCAACACTCTGTTAAAACATTGATGGAAAGCGGTATTAAGGCAGATATTTTGGTTTGTAGAACAGAGCATGAATTGTCTCAGGAATTACGCCAAAAATTAGCTTTATTCTGTAATGTAAAGAAAGAAGCAGTAATTCAATCAATTGATGCTTCTACAATATATGAAGTTCCAAATTTAATGCTTGAAGAAGGATTAGACGTTGTGGCTTTGAAGAAATTGGATTTGCCTAAAAAAGCATCTCCGGATCTTAAAAACTGGAACACTTTCTTAAAGAGACTAAAGAGCCCAAAACAAACTGTAAATATTGGTTTGGTTGGTAAATATGTAGAAATGCAGGATTGTTACAAATCTATTTTAGAAGCGTTCATTCATGCAGGAGCTGCAAATGAAACAAAAGTAAACGTAATTTCAATTCACTCAGAGCATATCAATGCTGATAATGTTGAAGAGAAATTAGGAAATCTAGACGGAGTTTTAGTTGCTCCAGGTTTTGGTGAAAGAGGTATTGAAGGAAAAATTGAAGCAGTTCGTTACGTTCGTGAAAATAATATTCCTTTCTTCGGAATTTGTTTAGGAATGCAGATGTCTGTTATCGAATATTCTAGAAATATTTTAGGTTATGCTGAAGCGAATTCAACAGAGATGAATGATAAAACGCCTCATCCGGTTGTGAATTTAATGGAAGAACAGAAAAATGTAACCGATAAAGGAGGAACAATGCGTTTAGGTGCTTGGAAATGTGATATCAAACCAGACACTTTAGCGTACAAAATTTACGGACAAAAAACTATTTCGGAGCGTCACCGCCACCGTTATGAGTACAATAATAAATATGCTGATGAATTACAGAAAGCTGGTTTAAAAGCTTCGGGAGTTAACCCTGATACAGGTTTAGTTGAAATCGTGGAGCTTGAAAATCACCCATTCTTTATTGGTGTACAATACCACCCAGAATACAAAAGTACAGTTGCAAATCCGCACCCAATTTTTGTAAACTTTGTGGCAGCTGCTGTAAATGCGCATAAAAAATAATAATTATATTCTAAGAGACTGTAACTTTTAAATTAAACAGATACTAATAGCCTCAAACGAATAACTTTTTTAAATTAATAATGGAAGAAAAAAAATTAGACCTTAATTCAATCATTGGTTTTGTATTGATATTCGGAATTTTGCTTTGGATTATGTACCAAAATCAACCTTCTGAAAAAGAAATTGCTGCTGAAAAAGCCAAGAAAGAATTAGTTGCTAAACAAGAAGCACAAGCAAAAGCAGATAAAGCAAAAACTGCGTCATTACCAGCTGTGGCTGTAACTCCTGGAGATACACTGCAATTGGCTCAATTGCAAAAAACTTTAGGAGGATTTGCTTATTCAGCAACACTTCCTTCTGCAAAAGAAGCTTTCACTACAATCGAAAACGAGAAGATTAAACTTAAAATTGCTAATAAAGGCGGTTATATTGTTGAGGCTACTTTAAAAGAATTTGAAAAGTTTAAAAAAGGTTCTGGCGAATTAGTTGAGTTAATTAAAAACAACAACTCAAACTTAAATTTACAGCTTCTTACTACAGATAATAGAACATTAAATTCTAAAGATTTGTATTTTGAACCAACATTAGAAAAAGTTGGTGCAGATCAAGTTTTGTCTATGCGTTTAAAAGCGGGAGCAAATGAATTTCTAGAGTATAAATATATTTTGAAACCAAATGATTACTTAGTTGGTTTTGATATTCGTTCTCAAGGTTTAAACAAAGTTTTAAACTCAGCTAAACCATTAAATTTAGAATGGGATTTAAAAACATACAGAAATGAGAAAAGTATTTCGTACGAAGGTCGTTTCTCTCAAATTGATTACAAATACGAAGAATCGAAATACAGTAATGTAAATGGTCAGGGACAAGGTAAAGAGGAGACTCCTGAGAAAGTTAGTTTTGTTGCTTTTAAACAGCACTTTTTTGCGACAATTTTGGCTACTGAAAAACCTTTTGAAACTTCGAAACTGCAGTCAGACAATTTAGTTAAAGACGAAAAAATTGATACTGTCTATACAAAACAATTCAGAGCTAATTTACCTTTAGCATTCTCAAATGGAGAAGTTGATTATAAAATGAGCCTTTATTTTGGTCCAGTAGATTACAAAACATTAAAGTCTTACGACAAAAATTTTGATAAAATCATTCCATTAGGATGGGGGATTTTTGGATGGATCAACAAATGGATTTTTATTCCATTATTCGGATTTTTAAGCTCTACAATAGGATTGTCATTAGGAATTGCGATTATCATTTTTACGATTATTATCAAATTGGCTATGTCGCCAATTACCTATAAGTCATTCTTGTCTCAGGCTAAAATGAAAGTTTTAAGACCTGATATTGCAGAGTTGGGAGAGAAATTCAAAAAAGACCCAATGAAGAAACAACAAGAAACAATGAAATTGTACAACAAAGCAGGAGTTAACCCAATGGCAGGATGTATTCCAGCCTTGATTCAGCTTCCTTTTATGTATGCTTCATTCCAGTTCTTCCCAGCTGCTTTTGAGTTAAGACAAAAAAGCTTCCTTTGGGCAGACGATTTATCATCATTTGATGCTGTTGTAAAATTACCGTTTTCAATACCAGTTTATGGAGATCATATTAGTTTGTTCCCAATCTTGGCAGCGATTGCAATTTTCTTCTACATGAAAATGACTTCGGGAGATCAACAAATGGCAGCGCCTCAACAAGAAGGAATGCCGGATATGGCTAAGATGATGAAAATCATGATTTATGTTTCGCCATTAATGATGTTGCTTTTCTTCAATAATTACGGTGCAGGATTGAGTTTATACAACTTTATTTCAAACTTAATTACAATTGGAATTATGTTTGTGATCAAGAACTATATTGTTGACAGTGAAAAAATTCATGCTCAAATTCAAGAAAATAAATTAAAAGAGCCTAAAAAGCAAAGCAAGTTTCAACAGCGTCTTCAAGAGGTAATGGAACAACAAGAAGCTGCTAAAGCTCAAAAGAAGAAATAATTCAATAAAAAAATCTCGATTTATCGGGATTTTTTTATTTTTAAAATATACTTTATCAGAAGTATTTTTCGTTAAAGCTTAAAATTTAAATTTATTATGATTTATAAAAAAATAGTTGTTGGATTGCTTTTTTTAAATGCATTTTTGGTTTCGGCTCAAGATGTAAATAAAGTTGATGCAGACGGCAAAAAAGACGGGGTTTGGAAAGGAATTTATGAAACTTCAAAACGCCCTCGATATGAAGGAACTTTTAGTCATGGAAAAGAAACCGGAATTTTTAAATTTTTTGATGACACTAAAAAAGGCGATGTAGTTGCAACGCGAGATTTTTCTGCAAATGACGGAAGTTCGTATACTATTTTTTATGATCAGAATAAAAATAAAGTAAGCGAAGGGAAAGAAATAGGGAAAGCTAGAGAAGGAGAATGGAAATATTATCACAAAGCTTCTAAATTGGTGATGACTCTTGAAAATTATAAAAACGGAAAGTTGGAAGGTGTCCGATCTGTTTTTTATCCAGATGGTAAAATTGCTGAAGAAACGACTTATAAGAATGGATTAAAAGACGGAGTTTATAAAAAATATGGTCAAAATGCCATTCTTTTAGAGCAATCAACTTTTAAAGACAATCTATATAATGGAGATGCGATTTTTTATGATTCAGAAGGGATTATGGCATCTAAAGGAAAATTTCTAAATGGCAAAAAAGTTGGTAGATGGCAGTTTTACTTGAAAGGAAAATTGACCAAAGAAATAAACATGAGTGATCCAAAAAGCAATTACCAAGCGGACTCAAAGCCTAAAATGGAATAATAAAACTATATAAGTTAGCGTAAAGTTTTTTTGCCACGAATTCACGAATTAATTTTAGAATAAAAATTCGTGAATTCGTGGCAAACTTTTTTTAAATTTGATTGACTAACATTTTGAAAAATGGATTTAAACGAATTGATTGGAAGGTTTTTATTGTTGTTTTTTTCAATTTTGGCTTTGTATTTTTTCTCTAATCGAAAAGATAACGAAACTATAAATCCATTAATGGTTATTGTGGGATTGTGCACTTTCTCGCTTTGTTATTTGTTTACCAAAATAGAGATTGGAGTCGGAATTGGTTTTGGTTTGTTTGCGATCTTTTCTATTTTAAGATTCAGAACGCAATCTTTTACGGTAAATGCAATTATTTTTCTTTTTGCTACTATTACGCTTTCCATTTTAGATATTATGTATCCTTTTGAGAAGATTGAATTGCTTCTCTTTTTCCAAACAATCATTATTGGGTTTTATATTTTCGCTTCGATGATTGTCAATAAAAAAGTTTCGAAATATTTGAATTCAGTAGATTTGAAAATTCCGCTTGACGATAATTTTTCTTTGAATCAGGAAACCATTCGAAAAATAATTCAGCAGAAAATTAAAATTGACGATTTTGACTTTAGAATTGTCTTAATTAATACAACAGCAAGCGAAATTGACTTATTGGTATTTTATTGATTAGTCGTTAAATGGACGAACTTGTTTGATATATAAGTCTCTCTTTTCTCCAACAATTTTAAACTCAATATCTACAGGATGAAATTGGTTTTTGCGCCAATATCGATACATTTTAGATTCGATTGTTTTGCTGACAGTGTACAATCGGTTCATTTCTTTTCGTGTCAATAATGGTTCGTTATTGTTTAAATTTGAATTAGAAGTATAATCGATTTCAAAATCTTCATCGTCGTTTCCTTCATTGATATGATAGGCGGTAAATTGTTCGCAAACTTCTCCTTTTTCGGGTTTTACGACTGAATTTTCTCCTTTTTGAACATTGACTGTAAATCCGGGAAAATTTCTTCTAAATATATTCTTTGTAATTACAACTCCATTGGCAACTTCTTCAGGAAATGAACGATGTACTAAAACGCCCATAGCAATATTTTGCTGATCGATTCCAAAAAGTTCTCTTTCGTTATACGAAGCTTCGTTCCATACACTAGCCCAGACTTGTTTGATCGCTTTTTCGAAACTTTTTATGCTATCGCCTAAAATTCCCGTTTTAGAATCATATAATCCGGCGCCATTAAAATCATCCAAATCTTCTGCATTTGTTGATGATCTGAATCTGAAGTTTTTAAAAGAGGAATTTTTAAAAGTCTCATTTAGTTTTGCAATCAATTCCGGATCAATTTTTTCTGTTTTGATTGCTTCCCGAATTTCTTTCAGTTTTTTATTTATCCAAGCAGTTGAATCCTTTTTTGGATAATGCAGCAACTCATTTATTAAGCCAGCAATTGATGGTTTCTGAATGTGTTTGGTATAATAATAAAAAGGAATTGCATGTGCATTTTCAGGAGTTTTAAAAGGTGTATCTTTAGAAATGGCGATTAAATAAGCCATATTTTGTGCTTTGGAACCAATATAATTTACTCCTTTTTTGGGAATAGAGGAAAGATCAATAATATCAGTTACAGAATTGTCGATTATTAGAATTTTCTTTTTAGAAGAATTTTTCTGAGCAATCTTTTTTGTTGTTTCTTTCAAATAAAAAGTGTCAATTTCGGTTTTGAATTCTACCTTTTTAGAAAGCAATCTTTTGATGTTGTTGTCTTTGTCAATGTTTTTATAGGCCATTATTGGTATCTTTCGGTTTTTGCCCAAAAGAACTAAGTGACTTAGCGGTGTTTGAAGTTCGTTTACAATTATGCCTTTTGCTTCGGGTAAAATGTTTGGAGTTCCGTCAAGAATAATAATTTCATCCGGATTAGGTTTTATTTTTTCTAAATCTTTTATTTTGTATTGTTTAAGAATTCCAATTGTAGAGCCACCAGCGACTTGCTGATAGGTTATTTCATTAAAAATATAATCTGATTTTACACAAGGAATTTTAAATTTTCCTTCTTGGAATAAGGCTATTTTCTCAGGATCATTGAGGTAAAATTTGAGATTGTTGCCAATAAAAGAACTGTTTTTTACTTGATTATAAAACCACTCGATTTGTGACACTTTCATGTGGTCTGAAGCTGCGAGCTCAAAAATCCATTTCTCAGTTCCTTTGATGTGATTTAAATTTCCGAGCAGATAATCTCTGTCTTTTTCATTGTCACTGTAATTTTCATTATTAAAGACTTCGATGTCTTTATCATAACCCAAATATTCAGTTGCAAATTGATAGTGATGTGAAATAAGTTGGCTGTTGAAATAGTACATTTTTTTCTTTCTCAAATCGTAAACAATTTTTACAGATTCGATATTAGAAAATTTATCAGATAGCGGTTTTCCTTTAAATGCTTTATATGCTTCGTAATCTTTTAGAGAAGATGAATAGCGCTGAGCGCTTAAAGTAGTAAGCGCGAACAGGAAAAATAAGCTGTAGATGTATTTTTTCATGTTTTTGATTTGATGATTAAATGTACTCAAAAAAGTAATAAGTTTTATCTACCGCGGGATTGCTTAAAGTAATCAAAACGTTTGTAAAATTTTCTATTATTTGGTGTACCTTTGCAACCTTGAAAAATTAAAGACTTTAAAATGAAACGTGTAGTTGTTGGACTTTCTGGTGGAGTAGATTCTAGTGTTGCCGCTTATTTATTGCAACAGCAAGGATACGAAGTTATTGGCCTTTTTATGAAAAACTGGCATGATGATTCGGTTACTATTTCTAACGAATGTCCGTGGTTAGAAGATAGTAACGATGCTTTATTAGTAGCCGAAAAACTTGGAATACCGTTTCAAACTGTCGATTTAAGCGAAGAATACAAAGAGAAAATCGTTGATTATATGTTCAACGAGTACGAAAAAGGAAGAACTCCAAATCCTGACGTGCTTTGTAATCGCGAAATCAAATTTGATGTTTTCATGAAAATTGCTTTAAGTCTTGGCGCTGATTATGTTGCAACGGGACATTATTGTCAAAAAAGCGAAATTGAAGTTGACGGAAAGCCCGTTTATCAATTGATTGCCGGAAATGATATCAATAAAGATCAATCGTATTTTTTATGCCAATTGTCTCAAGAACAATTGTCAAAAGCATTGTTTCCAATTGGCGCTTTGACCAAACCAGAAGTTCGTGAAATCGCTGCTGAAATGGAATTGGTAACAGCGGAAAAGAAAGATTCTCAAGGATTATGTTTCATCGGGAAAGTTCGTTTGCCTGAATTTTTACAACAAAAATTACAGCCAAAAGAAGGCAAAATTGTTCAAATTGATAAAAACGATCCAATTTATAATGTTGAAGATACATCTGGATTATCTTTAGAAGAACAATTAAAAATAGAATCTAGAAAACTGAATTATCTTCCAACAATGGGCAAAGTGGTTGGAAAACATCAAGGTGCTCATTATTTTACAGTTGGCCAAAGAAAAGGTTTAAACGTTGGAGGAACTACAGATCCTTTGTTTGTAATTGCGACTGATGTTGATACCAATACTATTTATACAGGTTTATCAAGCAATCATCCTGGCTTGTTTAAAAAAGCTTTGTTTGTTGGGAATTCTGAAGTTCATTGGGTTCGTACAGATTTGACTTTAAAACCTGGCGAATCAAAGGAAGTGATGGCAAGAATTCGTTACCGCCAGCCTTTGCAAAAAGCTGTTTTACATCAATTTGAAGACGGAATGTATGTTCGTTTTGAAGAACCACAATCGGCAATTACTGAGGGTCAGTTTGTTGCGTGGTATTTAGATAATGAATTAGTTGGTTCGGGAGTAATTTCTTAGCTTTATACTTTTTTATAAGAGATTTCTCTTTTTAAAAAAGTAAGTTATGAGATACTATTTTTTCTTTTTTTTATTGCTCTTCACTTCGGCGATGTTTTCGCAGGAAGATGCATGGGTTTATTTTAAAGATAAACCAAGTTCGCAATCCTTCTTAGATAAACCTTCCGATATGCTGACACAGCGTTCTTTAACCAGAAGAACAGCTCAGAATATTGCATTAGATATTACCGATGTTCCTATTGAAAAAACATATCTTTCACAAATAAAATCGAGCACAGGAATTACGGTTTTGGCCAAATCGAAATGGCTAAATGCACTTCATATTAGAGGAACTCAAACTAATATTTCGGCACTTAAATCATTATCTTTTGTTGATAAAGTTGTTTTTACAAACAAAACTTTGAATACAGGAAAAAGAGTTAATGAAAATATTTCTGCTCGTACAAACGATAAGCTTAAAACAACTATTGATTATGCTTACGGAAATTCCGCTAACCAAATCCAAATGCTTAACGGACAGACTTTACATAAACAAAATTATACAGGATCTGGAAAAATTATTGCGGTTTTAGATGCAGGTTTTCCGGGTGTAAATACAGCACAACCTTTTCAGAATCTTCAAACAAATAACAGAATTTTAGGCGGTTATGATTTTGTAAATCGAAATGCCAATTTTTATACTGGCGATGATCACGGAACATTAGTACTTTCAACTATGGGTGGCTACAAAGAGAACTCATTGGTTGGTACGGCACCAGATGCGTCATACTATTTGTTTATTACTGAAAACGATGCATCTGAAAATCCAATAGAGGAATCGCTTTGGGTTGAAGCAGCAGAAAAAGCAGACAGTCTTGGTGTTGATATTATTACAACTTCGTTAGGTTATTTTGAGTTTGATAAAGCAGGTGAAAGCCATACTTATAGCGACATGAATGGAAGTACAACTTTTATTTCGCGCGGAGCTGAAATGGCTTTTAGTAAAGGAATAATTGTATTAGCTTCGGCAGGAAATGAAGGAAGAACTACTGAACCACATATTGGGGCTCCTGCTGATGCAGTTTCGGTTTTAGCTGTTGGTTCTGTCACTTCGGCAAAAGTAAAGTCTGATTTTAGTTCCATTGGGCCAAGTTTTGACAATCGGATTAAGCCAGATATTATGGCTCAGGGAACCGCAACAGTAATTTCAGATGCTTCGGGAAATATTGGCACTGCAAACGGAACATCGTTTTCATGTCCGGTTATGGCGGGAATGGTTGCGTGTCTATGGCAGGCCCTTCCAACAAAAACAAATAAAGAAATCAGGCAAATGATTTTGCAATCAGCTGATCGATATAGTGTTCCTGATAATAATTATGGTTACGGAATTCCAAATTTTGGCGCAAATTTAGGAATTGATGATTTCGCTGTATCTTCGTCTTTCTCTGTATTTCCAAATCCGGCTAAAACAATGATTACTTTTTCGTTTTCGGAAGGAAATTATGATGCTTCTGTCGTTATTTATTCGGTTTTAGGACAAAAATTAATTGAAAAAAAAATCACAAATCAAAATCCATTTCTTTCTGTTGAAGCGTTAAACGGCGGTCTCTATTTTTATACTTTTGATGCCGACGGTTTACATAAGACAGGAAAGATAATTAAACAATAACAGCATATTTGCATGAATAAAATTACACAGCTTTTTAATATAAAGTATCCCATAATTCAAGGCGGAATGATCTGGAACAGCGGTTATAAATTGGCTTCGGCGGTTAGTAATGCTGGTGGTTTGGGCCTGATAGGTGCAGGCTCAATGTATCCTGAAGTTTTGAGAGAACATATTCAAAAATGTAAAAAAGCTACTGATAAACCTTTTGGAGTCAATATTCCAATGTTGTATCCAAATATTGAAGAAATCATGAATATTGTTGTTGAAGAAGGCGTGAAAATCGTGTTTACTTCGGCAGGAAATCCTAAAACGTGGACTTCATTTTTGAAAGAAAAAGGAATTACCGTTGTGCATGTAGTCAGCAGCAGTACATTTGCTTTAAAAGCTCAAGATGCAGGTGTAGATGCAGTTGTAGCCGAAGGTTTTGAAGCAGGAGGACACAACGGACGTGAAGAAACTACAACATTGACTTTGATCCCGATGGTTAGGGAAAAAATTCAAATTCCGCTTATTGCAGCTGGTGGAATTGCCACAGGAAGAGGAATGTTGGCCGCAATGATTCTTGGTGCAGATGGTGTACAAGTAGGAAGTCGTTTTGCCGCATCAATTGAATCTTCGGCGCACAATAATTTCAAAGAAACAATAGTTAAGTTAAAAGAAGGCGATACGCATTTGACTTTGAAAGAATTAGCTCCTGTTAGATTGGTGAAAAATAAATTTTATCAAGATGTTCAGGATTTATACGAAAAATGCCCTTCAAAAGAAGAATTAATACAGCTTTTGGGAAGAGCAAGAGCTAAAAAAGGAATGTTTGAAGGCGATCTTGACGAAGGTGAACTTGAAATTGGACAAATTGCTGGACTGATTCATGAAATTTTGCCTGTAGAGCAAATTGTGCAACAAATGATAGCTGAATTTGAGAAAGCAAGAAATGAAAAAGCTACATTTGAATTTTAATTTTAGGTAAGAAATATTTTATGAATTTTATTCAGACTTCTATAGTAATATTGTTTTTTGTTTTTGGACTGCAAAAAGCCCAAAGCCAATCCTATCATTTTAAGACCTCAGGTTTTAGTGTTTTAGAGAAAAATGAAAGAGGGAAGTGGGGCGAATGGTCTAATCTTGATTTGGTGAATTTAAGTGTGGTTTTAGACACCAACAAACACCGAATTGTAGTGTATTCTCAAGAAATTCAGCTTTTTAATATTTTGGATTATATCGAAAGAGAAGAAAACGAAACAGATATTACGTATTCTTTTATGTGTAAAGACAATGACGGGAAAGAATGCAAACTCTCAATTATAACCCGTAAAAAACAAGATTTCAGAAAACAGCTTTATATTAACTACGACGACCATATTATTGTTTATAACATTTTTTCAGTATAGATTTGAATAATGTCATAAAATTATAATTTTAAAGATTATACTAATTTATAATCCAATTTTGTGATATGAGAATTTCAAAAATTCATGTAAAAGAAGAAATTACCAAGACCAAAAATTTAGAAGAAATTAATTTGATTAGAAAATCTTTAGGTCCGACAGTTGCTTTAGTAGGAAAAAATGGAGCCGGAAAATCAAGAATTTTGCATTTTGTTGAATCATATATACAGACTATTAGCCCTATAGATTTTTTAAAAGACCACATCCTGCATTTGCCACAATCAATTACAAGAGGTCAAGAAAAAAATTTAATAAATGCCAAATCTGCGTTAAAGCTAATTAATAATAATATTAGTGATCAGCAAAATCAAGCTTATTTAATTCAAGCACAAAATTTTATAGGACCAATTTATCAAAATCTTCAAAGATTGGGTAAAGGGTTTGTTAAATTTGTTGATAATGATGATTTGAAAAACATCAAACTAAGTGTGAATAATGCCAAAAGTCTATCTTTTGAGCAGATTCTAAATAATGAGCACTTAAAAAGTAATTTACCGCCAAATAATAATCAAAATAGTTTGTTAAATGAATTCACAGCGTTAAATACTCAATCTACGATAGAATATTTTACAAAATTGACGCACGAAATCATTGGGGAGGAGTTTAATTTATATATCAAAAACAGAGATAATCCTCAAGTAATTATTGATGAAATCAAAAAACAAAAAGCTTTTCAATTATTTAGTCTGTTTCAAGATTATGTGAAAAAATTCTTAGGAAAGGAATTTTCATATCAACAAACGGCACAAGGGAATACTTTAAACAGTATTCTACATTATAATAACTTGCCATTCAATTTAGATCAGTTTTCGCCAGGACAAAAGACATTATTTGCCTATGCCATTTTATTTTTTTATTTAGACGTAAATTCTCAAACTAATATCCGAGATAGTATAATAATAATTGATGAGCCTGAAAAACATTTACATCCAGAGGCTCAAATAACGTTGATAAATGCGTTAAAAAGCATTATTTCGAAATCTGGCCAACTTTGGATTGCTACTCATTCAGTTCATATTTTATCACATCTAGAATATGATGAAATTATGATGGTGAAAGACAATAAAATTATACCACCATCAAGAACTACTCCAGGTAAATCGTTTAATGATCTTATGGGGCTTGATAATCATATTGATGAATTAATATGTTTTATAAATTCTATTTCTGAATGGGCATATGGAAACTTCATGACTCAATGTTTTAAAGAACCAGATGTAATTTTTGGTAATGATCCTAATGATCCTCAATTTAAATTGTTTAAAGAATTTATCGCGCAAAAAACTAAAATTAATTTGTTAGATTTTGGAGCAGGTAAAGGGAGAATTGGATACACCTTAAATGAAGATGAAGTCGTTTCTGAAAAAACAATTTATTCTGCATTTGAACCTGATAAAGGAAATTATGAGATGTTAAATAATGTGCCTAATATTGAAAAAATTTACTCTTTACCAACCGAGATACCAGACAATTATTTTGATTGTGTTTTATTGTGTAATGTATTACATGAAATTCACCCTCAAGAGTGGGAAGATTCTTTAAAAACTGCGAAGAGAGTATTGAAAGATGATGGTTATCTATTAATAGTAGAAGATAGATATTTGCCGAAAGGTGAAAATGCACATCAATTCGGATATTTAATTTTAGGAGCGGAAGAGACGCAAATTTTATTAAATACTGATGTAGTTTTAGAATTAAAGCTGGAAGAAGAAGAATTTAAAGAAAGAATTTTATTTAATGCATTTAAAAAGGATGATATCAATCCTGATAAAGATTCTATAGTTAATTCTATAAAAAAACTTAAAGAGAATTCTTTTTATAATTTGAAGTTATTAAGAAAGACTACACAAGATGCCAATCAAGGGAGAAGGTATGCAAATGAAACACAACTTTATATTAATTCTCAGCTTGCTTTAGAAGTTTTAAACCTCTAAATATGAATACATCCATATTAGATGGATTTTTAAAACAAATCCGACAAATTTTAAATATGTCGGATTTAGTTTTTTATATAATTCTAAAATTTACTGCGTTACAATAACTACAATTTTATTGAAATCGGCAGCGGCGTTGATTACGGCTTTGTATTGATCAAAACTTGATAAAGGGTAATTTACAATATTATAAAACTCAGTGTTCTCAATTGTAACTTCATTTTTGTTTTGTGAAAAATTGCTTGTAAATGCAGCCTCAGTTTTACCGTTTAAATCGGTTTTGAAGTCCATTATAAACTTATCCAAGTTTTTGATTTTTGCTCCTTCTGGCAAAACGATTTTTATTTTTCTAGTGTAATAGTGCGGATAATCAATCTCTACAGGAAGAACACGTTTGTTTTCTTGGTAGAATTCCATTTGTCTTCCGATAGTTTGTCCTACTGAAAATAAGTAATTTTCTCCTGCTTTCTGGATCATATCTTTTCCATCAAAAGTCAGGTTTAGTTTATATGGTTTCTTGCCAATAAATTCTGTACCGTCATTTTCTGTTGTAAGCGTTTTATATTCGCTTTGAAGGGTATAATTTTCAGAAATACTTTTCAGCATGGTTTTGTATTGATCTGCCGAAACGAAATCTTTTATAGGCTGAAAATTCATTCCAGAATATCCTCCATAAGTCATAACACTTGTGATTGTTGGGTTTTCAAGGTCTTTTGTGAAATCGACTGTGATGTCCATAAAATCGTGTGTAATTTCTGTTCCTGGAATTTCAATAAAATTAACTTCTCCAATTCCCATTGAAACACCTGCAAAAACTTTTTCTTTTATGAATAAACCATTGTTGTTTCCTAAGTAATTAGGAAATAAAGGCAAACGGTATTCGATTTCAGTTGGTGAAAGATATTTTTTGATTGCAGGAAAATAAAACAAGAAATCGTTTAAGTTTTCATAGCTTTCAAAATCCTTGTCAAAAGGAACTTTGTAACGGCTAGAAGTAAAAACTAGATTTTGTTCTATTTTGAAATATTTGAAAACAGCAACATATAATTTTATAATATCAACACTGTTCGCTTGCTTTGTACTGATTACATCCGTCAGCGAAGGCTTCATGTCAGTATATTTATCATATATGATTGTTTTTTTGATTTTGTTTTCGATATTCCAAATCTGCTCCTGAGGATCTTTTGATTCTGGAATTGAGCTGCAGAAAGATGCGATCGCTTTTTCTTGTTTTTTATCTAAAACAGGATTGATTCTTTCATAAGTCATTGTTGCAAATTCCTTGAAATTATTCAAGTTTTTTCCTCCATTGAATAAATTTGCATCCAATTTGTATCGGAAAAGTTTAAGTTTGACATCCCAGTTTGAGTATTCTTCATCATCTTTTAAAGCTGGAATATCTTTTTCAGAAACGCTGATTACTTTTTTATTTTCCAATTTTTTGTCATCCACAACAGCTTCGCTCAAACCATTATAAGATTTGGTTTTAAAAACAAGATGCGCTGGCGTAATTAATTCAAAACTAAGGTCGGCAATAGGATACTCATCTTGCATTTTGATGGTATTTCCTTTTAAGTCCGGCATTTCTTGCAGCACATAAAGCTTTTCAATTACGGCTCCTTTTTCAAGTCCGTTGATCGCAAAATAGTTGTATTTCATTCCTTTTTCTTGATCAACTTCTTCTTTAATGTCTTTTTTGTCTAGACTGATGATTTTTCCATTTTTCAGAATTACACGAACTTTAGTAACAAGTACATTTTCGTTGTCTCCAAACGGAATATAAATTTTGTTGTTGCGCTCGATGGCATCATCTGAGTTGATGTATTTTTTTTCATGAATCAAGCGAAACTGTGTTACATTGTTTTTATCGACAGCAACTTCAATTTTTACAGTTCGATTAAGAATGAATTCTTTCTCGTTTTCATATTTTTTTGGAACGTCGATTTTTACATCTTTTTCATTCCAGTCATAATTTTTGAAACTATAATCTTGCGCAAAAAAGACTGAAGTGCACAGTAATGCGACAAAGGTAAAAATGGTTTTAAGGAAGTTTTTTTTCATTATTTTCAAGTAGAATTATGGTTTCGCTATAGTTAGTTTTTAGTTTTTTGATGGTTTCATTCCAAGGCTCAAAATCGGGTTTGTTGAGCAATAATTTCTTTTGCTGTAAATTGACATTCAAATAGAGCATATTGCTTTTTACTTCATATGCAAAATGCGCTTTCAAATAATCATTGTCGATGTCAAAATCTTTTGGGAGATATTTGATTTTGTAGTTTTTTGGGATTTCCAATACATATTGTGTTGAAAATTGAGTCAGATATTCAAATTCATATTGTGCAACTCTGTCTTTTGCAAGATTCGAACGGTCAAAGAATTTGTCCAAAAACATATTCAGATAAATCTCTTTGTCCACTTTTACAATATAATTGTCGAGATCAAAATTGTAATCGATGATGTACGGCAGATTTTTATCCGATAAATTTTCTTCTTTATAATCTTTTAAAATGAATTTGTTGTTTCCTTTTAAAACCAAAGATTTGATCATTTCCTGACGCGCTTTATTTGACGCATCGCCAATTTGCATTAAAATATGGCTTCGGTTGTAACCAAAACGTTCCATTTTTGCATTTCCAATCAATTTGCTGTTTTCGATTTTTAAATTGACAGTTTCCTTGATCTCATTTTGATTTGCCGGAACAACTGGAACTGGGTAAATTTTGTATTGGTTATTTTCGTTGAAAAGCACTTCTTTTCCTTGAATAAAAGCTGTTGGAATGCCATATCGTGTTTCTTTGTCAGTTCCGTCCAAAAAGATATATTGATCGCCTTTTTTATAAATGGCAATCATATGATTATCTACAGATGGAGTCGCCAAATCATTATAAGAATACGGAATACTGCGCGTTCCTATCCAAGCCAAAGTAACATCTTTCACACCTGCATAGTGTGCCATGCTGGAAATAATGCTGGCCATATCTTTGCAATCTCCAAATTTTCGCTCAAAAACCAGACTTGCTTCACGCGGAATAAATCCTTCATAACCATTTTCAAAAGCAATGTATTTGATGTTATCCTTTACCCAGTAAAAAATGCTTTTTACTTTTTCTTCATTAGTAGTTTTGTCTTTTGTAATGTCTAGCGTAAGTGCTTTTAATTCAGGGTCTTCTTTTTTGTTTAGGTCTTTTACAAAATCCCTGTAATAGTTGAACAATTCTGTAATTGTGCCTAAAACCGGTGTTGTTATATTGTTGATTGTATATTCTTTAATATAAAAATCAACATGCGGAATTTGATATAAATAACCTGGAGCGCCATCTTCGTATTTGGCAGCTTTTATGTCAGATAATGTCCATCTATGAATCCATTTTCCTTTCTTTTCTGTTTTAGAATAGGTAATGGTTTTGTTTGGATCATTGAAAATTTTATAATCAATAACCACATTTTTGTCGGTTCGTACTTCTAAAGTCGAATTTTGGATTGGCATATTATCGCCAAATATAAATTTATGCAATAAATGCGGATCTAAAAATTGCGATTGATAATTGTACACTTTTTTGGCGCCCATTTCCAAATTCGGAAAAGTAAGTTGACGCTCTTTTACACCATTGTAAAAAATTGAGTTTGACTGAGACTGTTTTTCAATAGTCTGAGTTACTTTTATTTTCTTCTCTTTTCCGTTTTCATTAACCACGGTATAAGCGTCATAACTTTTAAGCGGAATCAAATCTGAATAAGAGAAAGATTCTTTATTATTGATTATTCCATTCTGTGTTAAAATCATGGATTCATAATGACTGTCATCGATGATTTTTAAACCATTGTTCTCAATAGAAATATCATAAATTTCAGTGTTATCCAAGATGATTTCATTGTGATCTGGATACAAGTCTTTTATTTCCTGAAATGATTTTTGAGCGATACCTAAAACAGAATACAGACAAAAGAACGCACTCAGAATTAAAGATTTATTTGATGACGTCAACCAATTCATCTGAATCATATTTTTTGGTTTGTACTAATTTACCAGCATTATAAATCAAAGTATTCCCATGTAATTCGTCATTTTTGAAAGAAACACTAGCCCATAATTGTCCGTCTTCTTTAAAATACTGTTGTGGTCCTTCGAAGTTGTTGTTTGAAAAATGCTCTTTTTTATATGGTTTTCCATTTGCATAATATTCAACACGCTCTCCGTCTAGATTGCTGTTGTTGTAATTGCATTCGTATTCAGGTTTTTCATCAATATTGTTAATTACAAATTTGCCGTGTAGTTGACCTTTGTTCAAAGTTAATTCAATAGCAGGTTTTCCGTTTGGATAATTTGATACAATCGTTGCAGTTTGATTTTTGATTGGAGTTTTTTCAGTCAATTCACCAGTTTTGCTTCTTGAAATAAAATATTGGGGCATATTATTTTCAAAGCCAATAATCAATAAAGCTTCACCTTTCTGATTGTAATAAGTAGTTTCGCCTTCTCTCGAATCATTAACCATTGAATTTTCCATCATTTTCGATTTGTTGTTGTAGTAACGAACCGATTTTCCATTTTCAGCTCCAAAAGAATATTCTTCGACAGTTTTTAAATTCCCAACATAATCATATTGTTTAGCGGTTCCATTTAGTTTACCACAATAGTAGTTTTGTTCCACCAAAAGCGATCCAACCGGACTGTATTTTTTATATAAATTATGAAGTTTTCCATTAACGTATTCTGCATCTAACATATTAGCCTTGAATTTGTCCTGCATAATCAGCTTTCCATTCAAGATTCCGTTTTTCATTTCGCAGTTTTTAGTGTACGCACCATTATTGAATGCTAAATTGAATTTTCCGGTTTTGTTTTTATAGTCAAAATCGTTTTCCAACTTTTGATCAGGGGCAAACGTTTTTTTGTTGGTCATATAATCATTCACATAATGTTCGATCGATGCAATATTTCCGTTTTGGAAATAAACAAACTTATCATTTACAACATTATTTTCAGACATAAAACCTTCAGTGCTTACTTTTCCATTAGGATACAAAACTTGAAAAGGACCATTTTGCTTTCCTTTTTCGTAGTTGTAAATTTGGTTAAGATTAGCTGCGTCATACACTTCATAGCGTCCGTTTAAAGTGTCATTTGAAAAATTCGAAATCGTTGAAATTTCTCCACCTTGATTGTAGCTTGTACTTAAACCGCTGTTTTTTCCATTAACATAAAATTCTTTCAAGCGAGGCAACCCAGAAGAAAACAAGTAGTTCCATTCGCCTGTTTTTTTTCCTTTTTCAAAATCTCCTTTAATTCGTAATGTTCCATCAAAGTTTTTCATTTCAAAACCTTTTTTGGCAACACTTACCTCAGTTCCTTTAGGAGCATCTGCAGTATATTGAATTCCTGTTTTTAATTCGCCGGCTTTGTATTTTTCTTCAAAATATTTGTTTCCAGCCGTATCAAAGCAACTGTAATTTTCTAAAACACCCTTAGGAGCATATAAACTTTCAGCCGATTTTTTTCCATTTTCATAATAATCAGTTGATTTTGAAACATTGCCAAGCGCACAAATGTTTTCTCTTTCTAAAGTTTTGTTTGCATAATATGTTTTATAGCTTCCTTCAATAAAACCATTTTTATATACTGCTTCAGATTTTAAAGTTTTGCCATCAAAATATTCAGCATAATTTCCTTCAATTTTATCATCCTTGCAATTGTATGTTTCAGTCAAATCTCCAGCTTCATTGTATGAATTGTATTTACCACTTAATTTTCCGTTAGCAAAATCAATTTCATTTTTCTTAGTTCCATTTTCGTGCAAGCAGATTAAAGTACCATTTCGTTCTCCGTTTGTAAAGTTTATTTCGCAGTTTTTGCCGCCATTTGGATAATACGAAGTACTGATTCCGTCTAGTTTGTCATCTTTGTAAGTTTCAAACAATGAGATGTTTCCGTTTTCATAGTAAGTAGTTCTTTCTCCATTTAGTTTTCCGGCTGTAAAAGATTTCTCTTCAGTAAGTCGGCCTTTTTGATCATAATATTTTTGATGCCCGTCTAATTCTCCGTTTTTAAAACTAAGCTCACCATTTACATTTCCAAATGCATTTAAATATTTGCATTTTCCGTTAAATTCGCCATTAACTTGCGGACCAATAATAAATGGTCTTTCGTTTCTGATGCTGACTACAACTTCTTCATTTTTACCAAAAAGATCTAAATTTCTTTTACCAAAAACACTCCAAAAACCTTTTTGTACATAGTCGTCATTAAATGACATTAATTTCTTCTTTTGCTTGTTTAATTCTTTCCCAATTTTATCTTCAAGAGAAAGCAAACTGTAGTAAGAGTAATTTTCCAGCTGATTTTTTTCAACCATATCTTTTACCCACGGAATGTATGTAGTTTCAAAAAAACCGTCTCCCATTTTATGTTCCAAAGTATATTCGGCAACTGCTTGTACTTGACGTGTTATTTTGTCATCAATGCTTGATTTTATTTTATATACTTTTTTCAATGGCAATTGATTTCTCAAAATAGTTTCGATTTCTTCAAAATTATCTCCAGATTTTGAGAAAACCAGTTTGTTTTCTGCTAAATAATTTTGCCCGAAATTCTCATTCAATTGCAATACGGCTTTACTGGCAAATTGTCCAGTAGGAGCAATCGCAAGGTAGCTCATCAAAGCAAGAGTTCCTTCGGTAATTTTTCCATTTTCAAATGCCATAATTCCCAATAAATAATGGGCTGAAGCATAATTAGGATCATTTGTAACAATACGTTTTAATATATCTAGTGCCTTTTGTGTCTCCTCTTTACGAATATAAAGGATTGCAAAGTTGTACTGAAAGGTTGAAAAATTCCCTATGTATTTTTCACCTTCTTTAAAGATTTTTTCTGATAATTCGTATTCTTTTTCGTTGCTTAAAAAGATGGCGTACATTTTATACAATTCTGGAAATTCCTGCATTTTTCCTTTCGCATATAAATCTTCTAAAAAAGCTTTGAGTTCGCTCTTTTTTTCCTGCGCATTAAGGACTAAGCCAATCTCATATTGTGCGTTTAAGTAGCGTGGATCAATTTTACTGATTTTTTGATATTCTTTTAAGGCTTCATCATATTTTTTGTCATCATACAATTTTTCACCTTTTTTGATTATTGAATCGTTGTTGTAAACAAAAGCATAATCAGTTTGTGCATAGTTTTTTGAAAATGAAACTAATAAAAACAGCAGTAAAATTTTTTTCATTATAGTTTTTGGTTTTTTCAAATATAGAGATTTTGTTCAAATCTTCATCTATTATAGGTATTTCTTTATTAATTATTTTCAAATATCTTAAAAATCAAACAAATCTGTTGTCGTGTCTTGATATTACTGCTGATTGAGTAAAAAGTCGAAAGTCCAAAGTCGAAAGTCGAAAGTCGAAAGTCCAAAGTCGAAAGTCCAAAGTCCAAAGTCCAAAGTCCAAAGTCGAAAGTCGAAAGTCGAAAGGCGAAAGTGAAATACAAAAGTAAACCCGATAGGTTTTTAAAACCTGTCGGGTTTGAATATTCGTTTTAGAAACTTAGTATCTTAGCGCCTTAGCATCTTAGAGTCTTAGAAACTTACGATTCAATATCTTTTATAAATTCATCATATTCCAGATAAAACATTTCCAGAGCATGCATGTTTTCATTGAAAAAATCAAAAATGGCATCCCAATTATTGCGGTTGCTAAAACCAATTCCTTGTTTTTCCACCCAAATTCGGCTGATGGTTTTGCCGCTTTCCAGTGTATAGTTTTTTTCGAAAACCAAATCTTTAATAAATTCTTCTTCTAGAATGTTTTTTAGTGCTTCAAGTTTTTCAAAATAAGCCAATCGTTTTTCTTCGCTTCGGTGTTCAATATCGATTAATACCTGCGCTTTTTTATTATCCACAAAAAATTTAAAAGAGAAATCTTTGATTTTTGTATCATAAAGAACCCATTTTCGCGGATATTTTTCTGCAAAAGCTACCCAGAATTCTCTTTTCATTCGTTGTGATTCTTCTTTACTGTACATTATTTATGGCTTTATCTTAGAAAATTTGTAGAACCGCATTTTCTAGAGTATATTTATATTTTATTTGAAAGTACAAAAATAAACTTTGAATATGGATTTTCAAGATTTTTTGCAATATGTTCCTAATTTAATTCCTGTTGAACTGCCAGCGACAACGTCGCATATAAAAATGGCACCAAAAGAACGCATGCAGGAACTCAAAAACCTTGATTTAAGCACAAAAAATCCGAGAATTGCCGCCGTTATGATGCTGTTTTACCCAAAAAATGGAAAAACACATCTCGTTTTGATTGTCCGAAACGCCTATAATGGAGTTCATTCTTCGCAAATTGCATTTCCCGGAGGGAAGTATGAACTTTCAGATTTTGATTTTAAAGACACCGCACTTAGAGAAACAAACGAAGAAGTGGGTGTTCTTCCAGAAAAAATTGAAGTGGTAAAGCATTTTACGCCAATGTATATTCCGCCAAGCAATTTTTTGGTTCATCCATTTATGGGAATTGCAAAAGAAGAGCTTTCATTTTATCCTGATATCCGAGAAGTAGCCGATATTATCGAGTTGCCTTTGTCTGTTTTTTTGAATGACGAAATTATTACCGAAGCCACATTATCAACTTCTTATGCGGCCAACATTCCTGTTCCTGCTTTTAGCATCCAAAATCATATTGTTTGGGGAGCAACGGCAATGATATTAAGTGAATTAAGAGATGTGTTAAAAACGGTTTTGGGCGAAAAATCGTAAAATTGAAAAATTAACGATTTGATATTCATTATTTTAATGATTTATTTCCGAAATTGCTATTCAGTATTGCTGAAAGAATAATTTTTGTATGTTTGCGGACTAACAAAAAAAATACAATAAACAGCTATGGGATTGTTTAAACGAAATCCTTTTGGACATATTTTATTCATCAAGAAATGGTTAATCCGTGTCTTGGGAGCCATGACGCACCGAAGATACAGAGGATTTAATGAATTGCAGATTGAAGGATCTGAAATTATTAAAACATTGCCTGATACAAATGTGCTGTTTATTTCCAATCACCAAACTTATTTTGCAGATGTTGTGGCAATGTTTCATGTCTTTAACGCAAGTTTAAGCGGACGTCAAGATACTATTAAGAACATTGGATATTTGTGGCAACCCAAAATGAACATTTATTATGTTGCTGCAAAAGAAACGATGCAAGCAGGTTTATTGCCAAGAATTTTAGCTTACGTTGGCGCGATTACGGTTGAACGTACTTGGCGTGCAAAAGGAGTTGATGTTACTGAAAAAAGAGATGTTAACCCTAATGACACTGAAAATATCAAAATTGCCCTTAACGATGGTTGGGTAATTACTTTCCCGCAAGGAACTACAAAGTCGTTTAAGCCGGTTCGTAAAGGAACTGCTCATATTATAAAACAACATAAACCAATCGTTATTCCTATTGTTATCGACGGTTTTCGTAGATCATTTGACAAAAAAGGTTTGCGAATGAAGAAAAAAGGAATTCTACAGTCTTTCATTATCAAAGAACCTCTTGATATTGATTATGAAAACGACACGATCGACGAAATTGTAGAAAAAGTAGAATATGCAATCGAACAACATCCATCATTCTTAAAAGTTATTCCAGCTGAGGAAATTAAAGCACAGGAAGAACTTAATGAAATGAGACGATGGAGCTACAAGGATACAGAAAATGAATATTAGATTCTAAAATTTTGTTTAAAGTTTAGGTAAAAAGTTTTAAGTAAAAATTTAGCATCTCAGAAACTTAGCAACTTCTTTAGAAATCAATCTTCTTCAACTCTTTATAATTCGCGTATAAGCGACGTAATAAAGTTCCGTATACTAATCTGTAAATGCCCCAAAACATACCGAACAATCCTAATATTATCAGAACCAAAATTCCGACAGTAAAGAACAAGGCTTTTCCATTTTCGGCTAATTTTTCTCTTAAAAATGCCATGTCAGGATTGTAAACAAAAGCGATGAAATAACTAAGTATCGTAATAATAACAAGCATTCCAAGATTATACCATACATAATATTGAACTGTTTTTCGAGTCTTTAATATGGCACTCATTAAATTTTTTGTGGCAACAGTAGCTGAAATTGTTTTGTAGTTTTTGTAAAAAATAATAACAAAAATCAAAACAACTACGTAATTGAAATAGGTTATAATATCTAGTGCAAGTATAATTTCGGGATGATTCATTTTATTTAATAAATCATCGGTATTGATAAATAAATTGGAAAAAGTCCAAAACGAAATTTCCAAAATGCTTATGATCAAAATCAATTTTACAATTGACGATGATTTTTTGTGAATCATTTTGTAGATTTCTTTTTCAGAAATTTGCTCAAAAGAATCCGAGTTCTTTTTCCAGTCTTTTTTTAATAAATCCAGTTCTTTCATAATAATTTTTAAGGATTTAGTATCTTTTTAAGTTTCCCTTTAATTCGGTTCATTTTCACGCGCGCATTCACTTCGCTGATCCCTAGAGTTTCAGCTATTTCTTGATAATCTTTGTCTTCTAAATACATAAAAACTAATGCTTTCTCAATGTCGTTAAGCTGGTAAACCGCTTTGTACATCAATTTTATCTGCTCTTCCTCTTCATAATTGTAATCGACATCTTTCACAAAATGCTGATGGCTTTCATATTCTACTGTCGATACGGTTCGTTTGGTTTTTCGGTATAAGGTAATTGCAGTATTCAAAGCAACACGATAAGTCCAGGTCGAAAATTTACTGTCGCCTCTAAATTTAGGATAGGCTTTCCAGAGCTGAATGGTAATTTCCTGAAACAAATCTTTGTGAGCATCTTCGCCGGCAGTATATAATCTACAAATCTTGTGGATTATATTCTGATTTGCCTGCAATTGCGCAACAAATGATTGTTCTAGGTTTTCGCTCATAAAAGTATTAGTAGTCGTGAAATGTTTTTTGTTACAGTTGGATCAAAAATTTCTTGTATTATAATAATTAATCATCAAATCGATAAACTTGCTATAGCTTTCCATTCCATCTTTTTGATTGTTTGTCTTTAAGAAATTGTCATATAAAAAATGAAAACCTTTGTCGATAAAAGTGTCGTATTTTTTCCAGAAATCTTGACTTTCTTGATAGTTTTTTAAAATTCCGACGTGAATTGTTTTTTTCAATTCATTAAAGATTTTTTCATTTTTGAATTGCCAAATTCCAAGACAATAACGCAAAGCAAAACTGTATCCAGAATATTGATAATATGGATTTTTGTTTTTTACTGTTGCCAAAACTCCAATAAAATTGCATTCATTTTCGCTTGCAAAACCAATTTGGTGCGCCATTTCATGCGAACTTGTAATCGGGAAGTTATACATAGGCAACAAATCATTTACTTGAGCTTCATTTGTAAATGGATTCAAATAACCGCCAAATCCCATATAAGTCAAAGGAACGCTGAATAGTGATTTTTTAACGCTTAAAATTTCATATTTAAAGTACGGGTGTTCTTTGGCTAAATTATTATATCCGTCAACATTCATTTCAAAAACTTCTTTTTGAGAATACGGAAAAACCACTTTTGCGCTGTCATTTTTTGTGATTTCAAACTGAATTTCATTGGTTTTTGCAATTAATCTTTTTGTAAAAGCCAAAAGATCAGCATCCGTATATTCTCTTTTGATTTCCATTTTTTCAAATAATGGTTCACGATAATAATTGAACGCCCAAAGCACATGAAATAAAAAGTAGTATATAGAGATTTTGCCTAAAATTTTTAAAATATGATCTTTCCATTCTGATCTCCAAGTTTTTCTGATTTTCCAAAACCAACTGATTATCGAAAGAATCAAAATGGCATAAAAACAATCTCCAACAGAAAACGGAATCTTGCCTAAAACGCTTCGTGAAAAATGCGAAATTCGGATGTATAAATTATTGCTGTAAAAGCCTTCAACATAATCTGGAAAGTATGGGAGAATTTTTAAAAAGATAATCTGAACTAAAAGGAATATAGGAAGTATATATTTTCGTTTCACGGATTGATTTTTTAGATACGTAAATATAAATACAATATTGAGATAAAAAAAGAATGCATTTGCGTAGTATGATTCTAAAAGAAGAAGAATTAGTGCTAATTAGTGGAATTCGTGGCGAAAAAAAATATAAACTTTGTAACTTTGGAGCTCTTAATTGTTAAACGTCAAACAAAATATAATGAGTCAAGAAATAAGAAATCTGGAGCCAAAAGCACTTTGGAATAAATTTGCAGATTTAAATGCCGTTCCGCGTCCATCAAAAAAAGAAGAGCGTGTCATTGAGTTTATGAAAAACTTTGGAAACAGCTTAGATTTAGAAACTTTTGAAGATGAAATTAGAAATGTAATCATCAGAAAACCAGCAACTCCAGGAATGGAAAACCGCAAGCCAATCGTAATGCAGGGACACCTTGATATGGTGCACCAAAAAAATGCAGATACTGTTTTTGATTTTGATACGCAAGGAATCGACATGTATGTTGATGGTGACTGGGTTCGTGCGCGTGGAACAACTCTAGGAGCTGACAACGGACTTGGAGTAGCGACTATCATGGCGATTTTAGAAAGCAAAGATATTCCGCACCCAGCAATCGAAGCTTTATTTACCGTTGATGAAGAAACGGGAATGACCGGTGCTCTAAACTTAAAAGGAGGCATTTTGCAAGGTCAGATTTTATTGAATTTGGATACTGAAGAAGATGATGAAATTGACATTGGATGCGCAGGCGGAATTGATGTTACAGCAACAAGAACCTATCATGAAGAAGAAGTTCCAGAAGGTTCTGTTGGTTATACGATTACGGTAAAAGGACTAAACGGAGGACATTCAGGAATGGATATTCACAAAGGTTTAGGAAACGCCAATAAAATCATGAACCGTTTGTTGTTTGACGCTTTTGAAAACTTCGGTTTGCAGATTGTTGAAATCAACGGTGGAAGTTTAAGGAATGCAATTCCGAGAGAAAGTGTTGCTAAAGTGATTATTTCGCAAATGTTTGATGAGGCTTATGTTTATGATATGCAGGAAATCATTGCTGATATCAAAGCCGAATACAAAACAACTGAACCAAACTTAACGATTGAAATCGTAAAAGGCGATTTACCAGAAAAAGTAATGGATTTAGGAGTTCAAGAAGGAATCATCAGAGCAATTTATGCGGCGCACAATGGAGTTTACAGAATGAGCGCGGATATGGCTGATTTGGTTGAAACTTCAAATAATATTGCTAGGGTTGTTATTAAAGACGGAGAAATTTTGGTTGGATGTTTAACGCGTTCTTCTGTGGAATCTTCAAAATTTGATTTGGCAAATTCATTGCGTTCTGCATTTGAATTGGTTGGATGCGAGGTGGAACTTACAGGTTCTTATCCAGGATGGACTCCAAACGTAAATTCTGAAATTTTAGAAGTTTTAAAAGAGATTTACGAAAAGCAAAACGGAGAGAAGCCAAAAGTGGTAGCTTGTCACGCAGGTTTGGAATGCGGAATTTTAGGAACGAATTATCCAGGAATGGATATGATTTCTTTTGGTCCGACTATTCACGGAGCGCATTCTCCAGACGAAAGAGCGAGTATTTCATCGGCACAAAAATATTGGAAATTTGTATTGGAAATTCTTTCGAATATACCAGTTAAATAGTCTCAGTATTCAGTCGCAGTTTTCAGTTTCAAAGGAAACTGAAAACTGCGACTGCGACTGAAAACTAATTAATCCATTTTCTCTTTAATCGTTTTTAAATTAGCAACCGTCTCCATCTTTACGAGGTACGCGTTTATAAATTGTTTTACTGTTTTGTTCTACATAGTCAACGGTTATTATTGGATATGAATATTTTGGCGCTTGCGATACGCTATGACTTCGTATAATTATTTTGTCGTTTACTTTTAATGTTTTTAATTGGTCAAAACTATTGTTAAAATTTAAAACAGTATAATCTGACTTTTCTGTTCCAAAAGCAAGGATATAATCTTCTCCATTAATCTTGGCCATTATACCGAAGCCTAATCTTGAGCCAGGCGGAAGAGAAAGAGAGGTTACAACTGCTTCCATATTGGTATAATCCTTAATGGACTTGCTTATTTTGCTAACACTAGCTTGCACTTTTTTACCTGCATCAGATGCTTGCCATTTTTTATACATTATACCATCTGGCGTAGCTTCCCATTTTTTTAATGCCGCTTTTCTTTCTGCAATAGAGAGAGGCTTTGGAATTGTATTTTTAATAGTTTCATTTTTAATTTTACGATTTGCAAACATTACTCCGCCTATTACAATCAAGAATAAGATCAGAACATAAATGATTTTTTTCATGTTTTTGTTGTTTTAATTAATACTCTAGTTTTGTCGTTTTTTAAAGTTTATGAAGCAAATTACTTTATTATTTTACGGATTGTGAGCTTAAAATTGTAAATAAAAATGTAAACTTTGTAAATAAAAACTTGATACTATGTTTAATAGCAGAAATCTACTTTCAGGAAAACGCAAATACGTGTTGGGATTATTATTTCTCTCATTTATTTGTGTAATCTGTGCTGCTTTTAGTGGTGAGGATAATGATGACTTTGATTATGCTAGAAGAGAAATTTTGCTTCGCAGAATTGGGCATGAAATATTGCTGCAGTCGGGCGATAGCATATCAAGAGTGTTGCCTGTGAAAAAAATCGCAGAAAATGAGTATCTGATTCGTTTTGAGAAGGATTTTACTTTTCAACCGGATAGTTTAATGAATACGACCAGTCGTTTATTGGATAAATCCTCGTTTGGAAGTAATTATATTGTTAATGTTTTAAACTGTAGTGATTCAAGTGTGGCATATGGATATGCTATATCCAAAAATAAGAAAGATGATATTGTAGCTTGTATGGGAAGAAAGCAGCCCAAAGCTTGCTATATGATTAATATTAAATTTAAGCCAACAAGCATAAATATTTTAAAGAATCGATATCTTTTTGGGGGCCTGTCGTTTTTAGGATTTTTAGGATTTATTTTTTTTAGATCTTTTAAGCCGCAAAAAGCTTTGTCGAATAATGAACATAAAGATAGCATCACTTTGGGCTCGACGTTATTTGACGCGATGAACAAGAAACTTTTTGTAAATGGAAATGCAATAGATCTGACTGGAACGGAAACCCGTTTACTGCTCATTTTTGCATTGTCTCCCAATGAAATTATAGAAAAAAGTCGAATTCAAAAAGAGATATGGGAAGATGAAGGTGTTATTGTTGGACGTAGCCTAGACATGTTCATATCAAAACTTAGAAAAAAACTGGAATTTGATCCTAATCTAAAAATTGTTGTTGTACGTGGCAAAGGGTATAGGCTAGAAATTAGCATGTTGTAAAATGCTGGAAATATTTATTTGTTTTTCAATCTTAATGCGACTAAAAACGTAACTTCTTTGTTATTCAGAATTTTGACGATAAATTTCAATTGAATCTTTTGCAAGTCTTTCTTTTAGCCACAGTTTTAATTTTTGGCGTGATTCAGGGTTCAGTTCTTTTTTAGTTTGGTAAAGAATGATCGGAATCACATTAGCATTTTCGCTATTTGTTTTGATGGTATAATTTCCAATTTTTAGCGAAGTGATCTCTGGAAATAATATTTTGCTTTCAGAACCAATTTTCTCACTGTTAAAATGATATTCAGATAATTGATTTCGGAGATTATTAATTATAATATCTTTTTGATCGACAATGTTCTGACTGGTATTAATTTGGTTCATGATGTCTTTTCTCAAATTAACGGTGTCTTGTCGAATAATCAATTTTGTATTGGGTAGATTGTAAGAAACTAGTTTTTTGTTTAGGCTGTCAATTTCTTTTTCAGTGAATTTTTTGGTCAAAAAGGCGAGTTCAATTCTTTTAGGATTGGTATTATATCTAATGTTTTTATAAATAATAGGAAAGTCATTGTTGATAAATTCGTTTTGAATAAATATTTGTGTTCTAGAATTATAGCTTTTTTGAACATAAAGTTGATAAGCAAAAAACACACTCGGTATTGTCATTAGCAATATTAGAATTGTAATGCCATATTTTACCCTTTTCTGAGTTTTGATGTCAAGTTGTTTTGTAATAGGGTATTTTAAGTATTTGACAATAACAAAAGTTGCAATACATATAAAAACACAATTTATAGTATAAAGATACATGGCGCCAAGAAAGTAAATGTAATTTCCAAGTGCCAAGCCATAACCAGCGGTGCAAAGCGGAGGCATAAGTGCGGTTGCGATCGCGACGCCCGGAATTGGATTTCCTTTTTCAACACGGGTAACAGCTATCACACCAACCAATCCTCCAAAAAAAGCAATTAAAATGTCATAAATATTAGGTGACGTTCGGGCTAATAATTCGGATTGAGCATCTTTAAATGGACTGATATAAAAATAAAAAGTCGATGTACATAAACTGACAATTGTAGCGATCAATAAGTTTTTGATCGATTTTTTTAAAAGTTCAAAATCATACATTCCTAAGCCAAAACCCGCTCCAACAATTGGTCCCATTAAAGGAGAAATGAGCATTGCTCCAATAATTACGGCAGTTGAATTTACGTTTAATCCGACAGAAGCAATTATGATAGCACAAGCCAAAATCCAGATATTAGAGCCTCTAAAAGATACTGCACCCGTAATGTTTTCGATTACGAGTTTTTTGTTTTCTTCTCCTTTATTAAGGTCAATGAAATTTAGAATTTTTCGGGTAAAATCGGCCATTTAGTCTTTTGATTAGAATAGAAATTGCTCTGAATGTCTAATTTAATCAAAAAAAGTGGTAAATCGGGCTATTTGGGTTTTTATAATTTTATTGGTTTTATCATTTATTCCGCTTTGAGTTTGTGCTGACCGATTATTACAAAGATGAATTTTTATCTTTATTTATAATAAAGGTATATTAATCGTTGGAGTATCTTTTACATATTTCACATCAATAGCTTTGCCTACTTTTAAGTCAGGTGTTGATTGAAATATTTCTTTACCATAATATTCTTTTCCGTCAACGTAAAAAGAATATAGTACTAACCACGATTCTTGAACTTCATTCCCTCTAACAAAAAATCCATCCTGACGAACAATTTCTGTAATATTTGCTTGTGTTGTTAAGCTATATTTGGCACTAATTGTTTGAAGTCTTTCTTTAGATGTTGTGCCGCCGTGAATATTAGTTTGCAACAAATTCATTGTTATAACAGTGATTATTGCACAAGCGACAAAAGTCATTTTCCCATCATTAAACATACCGACTCCATCTGCAGAAGCAAAAAAAGTTTTTAGGAAAAAATACGACGGAATAAATATTAAAAGATAATTAGCAATAATGGAAAGCATACCATGAATGGGAGGAGAATTTTTAACTAAAAAGTATACAGCAATAAATCCTAAAATTAAAAATAGTGTTGCTAGTTTTTTCTTCATTGTTTATTGGTTGTTTGATTATAAAGATTTGGGTTGATTGTAATGTGTTTATTTTCTCGAATCTTCGGATGTTATAAAACGATTTTAAGTAAATTAAATTTTTAATTAAACGAATTGCCTAAATTCATTAAAATAGCTTTCGAGGTGGTTTTATTCATAACTTTTTAAGCTTTCTCCAATATTAATTCCATTAATTTCTTTGTCCCAGTCTTGAAAATAAATTCTAATTTTTCTTTCACTGTATATGTAATCAGTATTGAAAAGAGTTCCGTCATAGTTTTCCCAGTTTTCTATGACTTTATCTGCTTTCCCAAATTTGTTTTCAATATCGTTCTTTGGGATATTTTTATAGAAATTGAGAAATTCACCATGAATTGCGAATTCTACGACGATTTTATCTAAGACTCTATATTTTATGCCATTTTTTAAATGAATCCATCCACTATTGTTTAAAACAGTATTTATCCTGTCAACTAATTTATATTCTATTTCTTCATTATCAATATAATAAAATGTCTTGTTATCACACCAACTTGAAGCCGTTGCATTTACAGGCAGTTTTTCCATAGTTGTTGTCGCTATATTCTCAATATTTATTTTATTAGCACTGTCTCCTAAAAAAATGTTATAAACGGATAATTTATCACATGATATGGAAGTATCAAATAAAATTGAAGGGTTTGAGGAGATGTCCGTATCTGATGATTTAATTTTTTTCTTAAATATATTGAACATATGGTATCTTAAAAAATTGACTTTAAAGTTTTGAGGTTACAGCTTTTTGAGAATTAAATTAAGTCCTGTTTTCGTATCTACCAAATCTGGTAAGTAAAACTTACTTTCCATTTAGGCAATTACCTAAAATCATTATAGTAGCTGTTAAGTTTCATGGTTTTATTTAAAGTGCCAATTCATTAAGCCTAAAGATATAATTGGATGGCCCCAAGTTTCGAAAGCCTTCAATCTTGCCGTAATTGGAATTGTGGATGTTGATTTCCATTGTTCACTAAATGGGGTAAGCATAATTGCTTCATAAATTAAATCTTTGCTAAAGGGATTATTTAGCTGAAGCATAGTATTAATGCTCTTTCGGTCTTTAGCATCTTGAGAAAACTGAATTTCTATTGTTTTTTCGGGATGTATATTTTCGGCAACTATTTTCATACTGCTTATTGAATCTCCAGCAATTTCACATTCAACAAAAACTTTTTCTCCACAATAAATTTGTAATAATTTTTCCTTTACAAAATATGGGCTTTCGGGTATTTCAGCTTTGTACTGTTGTGTTTCATTCACTGCAATTTCTAGTGAAAATGCTTTGCGATTCTTTTGTGCAAGGGAAGAAAATGTAATTGATAAAGCGAGAATAATTATGGTTTGTTTCATGATTTTTAGATTAATGTTGATACTATAGCATATAATGGTCAAATACTATAGCGTGTTTATGGTAATTATTCAGATTTGTCAAGTAATACAAATGCAAAACCAGCATTTCACCCATTTTATTTTTCAAATTCGTAATCGATCAGATTTTTAAAAAATCGCCATCGATTATTAGTAATTCGACTTCATTTTCAGTGATTGATCTATGAGAACTCATGTCATCAGAAACAATATAAGTCATTCCTTCTGAAAGGATGAATTTTTGTCCGTTTTCTAATTCACTGGTTAGTGCTCCTTTCAGACAGTGAACAATATGCCCTTTTTTGCACCAATGATCGGCGAGATAGTTTTTTGTATAAATAACTTTCCGAACGCGTAACTTTCCTAATTGTATCGTTTGCCAATATGCTGTTCCAGATTCTCCAATATGCTCTGTTTTTGGAATTAGATTCCAATCGATTGTTTGAAAAGGTATTTTAGACATAGTTTTAATATTAGTTGAAAGTAAAAACTAAAATAAAAAAATCCTCAATACTAATGTAAAGAGGATTATGATTTATTTTAACTGAATTTAATTACGTTTCAAAACTTTATACTGCTCATAACAACCACTAATAGCATCAAGAATCTGCAAGTCATTTGCTTGCTGAACAAACGATTCTGAGTAGTTGCAACGCTGCAAAATCTCCGGAATTTCTTCTTTTGTAATTCCTAAAAGCAGGGCAAGAGTTTCACGGTCGTATTTGGTTTCAAGTAGATTTCTGATAGTGTCATCTTTTTTCATGTCCTTGAGCTTCTTGAGCTCCTTTCCATTTTTTCCGAAGAAATTATAGAGCATATCGGCGGGGTTGAAAATAGAACCCAATACTTTTCCAAAAGCATTTGGAGCATATTCACCAGCTTCATAACCTTGCGTAAGGCCAGAAATGCTATAACGATAGTTTTCCTTGGTCGGAATCAATTTTGAATCGATTTCAAGATATCCAGTCAAGCTGAAAGGAGCAATAACAACTTCTTCAAGTGCAATAGCTTTTTCTGTAAGCTGAATTCTTGTGATTTTGTTTTTAATCCAGTCATTGGTTACTCTAATACGCAAAGATTGGAATCCTAGAATAGAGAATTGCAGAGTGTCATTTTGTTGCACATCAATTTCAAAATAACCTTTAGCATCAGACTTTGCGCCTAATACTTTGTTTTTATTGATGATATTTACATTAGGGAGAGGTTGTTTGGTGTTATCATTAAAGATGTAACCTGAAACTCTTTGAGGAGCTGTCGATTCTGTTTCTTGGGCAAAACCAATACTCGTCAATAACATAAAAAAGAAAACTGCGAAATATTTCATATCCTGATTTAAAGCACTAAAAGTAGTAAAACGGGATTAAATATTTTACTGTCTTGGAATATAATTATAAGAAAATTAACAAAGCAAAAAAGAATTGCTTTTAAACTGCGGCGTGTAATTCATATTTTTTTATTCAACACATAGAAACATAGATTTCATTTTTTGAAAAGAGCTTAAAAAAGAAACTAGTTTCTAACACATAGCCTGCTATGTTTGTTTGAAATAAGTGAAACGCCTTTTTTAAGTACTGCCGAATCTATATTTCTATGTGTTTGAATAAATATCTTGCTTTCTTTTAATGGACTAAAAGAGGCAGGGAGAACGATTCTTGGCAAAAAAAATCCCAAATTCCAATTATGTCTGGAATTTGGGATTTTGTATTTTAAGATCTTGAAAAATTAATCTCTTCTTGGTCTTCTTGGTCTTGGTGAATCACCAAAGCTTTCAGAACGTCTTGGAGCTCTATCAGAACCGCCTTCGTTTCTTCTGAAACCACCTTCTCTTGGAGCAGAATTTCTTTCTCCTCTGAATCCGCCTCTGTCAGAACCACCTTCACGTCTAGATGAAGAGTTTCTTTCTCCTCTAAATCCGCCTCTGTCAGAACCGCCTTCACGTCTTGGAGCAAAGTTTCCTTCTCTTCTTCCAGAATCACGTCTTCCGCCACGGTTGTTGTGGTCACGTCTTCCTCCACCGTCATTTTTAGAGATTTCAACATTGATACGACGTCCTTCTAACTGCGTATTGTTCAAGATGTCCATTACTTTGTCAGTATGCTCAGGATCAGTGTTAAAGAAAGAGAAACCTTCTTTTACGTCAACTTTGAAAACATCATCACGACCTAAGTCTAAAGTTTCTTTCAAGTAATCTTTAAGAGACATCCAATCGAAATTATCTCTAGAACCAATGTTTACGAAATAACGAACTGCTCCGTTATTGCTAAATTCTCTTGGCTCAGAATCACCTCTTTCACGTCTTTCTCCAGAAGATTGAGCTGAAATATCTCTATTCTTTTTGTAGTAAGTGATGAAACGGTTGAATTCTACAGAAACCATTTTCTTAATCAATTCTTCTTTAGATAAATCTTCAAGAACATTATTGATTGCTGGCAAGTAGTTGTCAATTTCGTGATCAACCTCAGTATCTTTGATTTTGTTCGCTAAGTGCAATAATTGAATTTCGCAGATTTCGATTCCAGATGGAATAGTTTTTTCAACGAATTTTTGTTTGATGATTCTTTCGATAGAAGAAATTTTGCGCAACTCGCTTTTTGTAACAATTACAATAGAAGTTCCTAATTTTCCAGCTCTACCAGTACGTCCAGAACGGTGGTTGTACGTTTCGATTTCATCTGGCAATTGGTAGTTCACAACGTGTGTTACGTTGTCAACATCAATACCACGTGCAGCAACGTCAGTAGCAACAAGCATCTGAATTTGTCTTCCACGGAATGATTTCATTACACCATCACGTTGCGCTTGAGATAAATCTCCGTGTAACGCAGCGGCGCTATAACCATCTTCAATTAATTTTTCAGCGATTGCCTGCGTATCTCTTTTAGTACGACAGAAAACTACTGAGAAAATGTCTGGATTAGCATCGGCTAATCTTTTTAAAGCCTCGTAACGGTCGCGAGCATTTACTAAGTAAAACTCGTGAGATACTGTAGACGAACCTGAGTTTTTAGTTCCAACAGTAATTTCTAATGGGTCGCTCATGAATTGTTTTGCAATTCTAGCAACCTCCTGTGGCATAGTTGCAGAGAACAACCATGTGCTTTTTTCGTCTGGAGTATCTGATAAAATAGAACAGATATCATCATAAAATCCCATGTTCAACATTTCGTCAGCCTCATCAAGAACACAGTAATCTATGTTTTTAATGTTAACCAAACCTCTGTTGATCATGTCTTGCATTCTTCCTGGAGTAGCCACAATAATTTGTGCTCCTCTTTTAATTTCTCTTGCTTGCTCTGTAATACTAGCTCCTCCGTAAACTGCTACCACATTAATACCTTTTTCGTATTTTGAGTAGTTTTTAAGTTCGTTAGTAATCTGTAAACAAAGCTCCCTTGTTGGCGATAAAACTAATGCCTGTGTATTTCTGTTGTCAGCATCAATTTTTTGGATTAACGGAAAACCGAAAGCTGCCGTTTTCCCTGTCCCTGTCTGAGCCAACGCAACCATATCCGTGTCTTTTTCCAATAATAGGGGAATCGCCTTTTCCTGTACCTCTGACGGATTTTCAAATCCTAGATCTAAAATCGCCTTCAGTAACGATTCATTTAATCCTAATTGTTCAAATTTGTTCATATGTATTTTTAAAATAGGGTGCAAAATTACTGTTAATTATTCAGATATGCTAATGCTATTTCAAGAATTATGTATTTGTTATGATTTGATTATCAAAAAGTTATGTTTGTTGTGGAATGATTTTTTTTAAAGATTGAAGAATTTTCGAAAAAAACACGTCGTGAAATATAAATTTTGGCCTCTAAAATGTTGTATTTTAAACAATTATTTTATTGAGTTCAGAAAATCAATAAGTTGCTGCGTTGCTTTTCCGCGATGGCCAATTTTATTTTTGGTTTCTAAAGGCAATTCTGCAAAGGTTTCACCGTAATTTTCCGGCTTGAAAATCGGATCATAACCAAAGCCTTGATTTCCAGTTTTATTTAAAGTGATTTCTCCTTTTGCAATTCCGGTAAAAAGATGCTGTTTTCCATTTAAATTCAAAGCAATAACGGTCTTGAACTGTGCATTGCGGTTCTGTTCGCCTTTTAAAGCCTCTAAAAGCTTATTCATGTTGTCGTCGGCATTTTTTTGTTCGCCTGCGTATCGTGCTGAATATACTCCGGGTTCTCCGTTTAATGCATGAACTTCTAGTCCTGTATCGTCGGCAAAGCAATCGTAACCATATTTTTCGGTTACATAATCGGCTTTTAAAATTGCGTTTCCTTCAATTGTATTGGCTGTTTCGGGAATATCTTCAAGACAGCCTATATCTTCTAAACTTAATAATTGTATAGATCCGTTTAAAATGCTTTGGATCTCTTTGATTTTGTTTTTATTGTTTGATGCGAAAACGAGCTTCATAATTGTTGTATTTTAAAATGATTTTTTCGATAAAAAAGACAAATAATACGCCACCAGTGTAGGCTATTATATCTGACCATAAAAAGCCCTGACCCAAAACATATCTTCCGAAAAGCGTTTTTCTTAGTTCAATAATCCAAGGAGCCTGATAAAGCTGTAAAAATTCAATTCCATAGCAAATTGCTAACGAAAGAATAAAGATATAAGTTGCTTTTTTATTGAAAAATACAATCCTAACAAGAAAATATATCATCACAGCATACAGAAAATCGCCAATCCACAAGGGAATAAATGAAATTTTCCTTGAAAGAATCCCGAGAAGGATAACTGACAGGAATAGAATAAGATATCGAGTTCTTCTTTTATTCAAACTTAAATTTCGGTTGGCGGTATTAGTACTTTTTTGGGTAAACAAAAATACAAAGATTCGGATAGGTTTACTTTATTTTATAAATTTATCGATTCAATAAAACTATACTTCAAAAAATAACCACATGAATGCAAAATTTTTCACTCTGATTGCGGCTTTTTGCTTGCTTGGAAATCAGGGCTATTCCCAAAAAGACAATTCGTTTAATATTAAAAAACAACTTGATTATTGTGCAGAGCAGGCTTCAAAGACGTTAAAAGTGATTCCGAATGATGGGACATCGCCTAGAACTGTTCCGAATGGGAGTAAAGAATGGAAATTTGTTGGTTATAAAGATTGGACAAGCGGATTCTGGCCAGGTGAATTATGGTATTTGTACCAAGCAACCGGCGATAAGAAATGGGAAAAAGAAGCCGATAAATTCAGCCGATTTTTGACTCCTTTATCAGTTAGCAAAGCCGGAGATCATGATTTGGGTTTTCAAGTTTTTAATAGTTTCGGAAATGGATATCGTTTGACAAAAAACAAAGAATACAAGGAGATTATTCTGAAAACTGCTGATACATTGGCAACACTTTTTAATCCGAAGGTGGGAACAATTCAGTCTTGGCCTCATAATAAAATGGGTGGTCATAATACGATTATTGACAACATGATGAACTTAGAAATGCTTTTCTGGGCTTCTAAAAATGGAGGAAGTAAGAAGTTATACGATATTGCCGTAAAACATGCCGAAACTACAATGGCAAATCATTTTAGACCAGATTATACTTCTTACCATGTTGTAATTTATGATTATGAAACGGGGAAAAAGATAAAAGGAAGAACTGCGCAGGGATACAGTGATGATAGTATGTGGGCAAGAGGCCAGGCATGGGGTATTTATGGTTTTACAATGGTTTACAGAGAAACAAAAGATCCTAAATTTTTAGATTTTGCACATAAAATAGCCAGAGTTTATCTGGATAAATTAACAACAGAAGATTTGATTCCGTACTGGGATTTTAATGCGCCAGACATCCCAAATGCGCCTCGTGATGCGTCTGCTGCTGCGATTGTATCATCAGCTCTTTTGGAATTGAGCTCTTATACCAAAGATAAAAATCTGAAAAAAGAATATTTGACAAAAGCTAAAAAAATGATTGTTTCGCTTTCAGATAATTATCAAAGCCGTGATGTCAATTCGGCATTTTTGCTTCATTCAACTGGTCATAAACCAGCTGGGAGCGAAGTTGATTGTTCTATAAATTATGCAGATTATTATTATCTTGAAGCGCTTTTAAGACTTCAAAAAATAAAATAATTAAAAAACTATGAAAAGATTAAGCCAGATTTTGTCAATGATCATGATTGTGTTGCTATTGGTAAGCTGTAAAAATGCCAAACAGAAACTACAGGAATATGTAACAGCATACAATGCTTCGGCAAAAACTTTTAAAGCTGATAATGTTACGCTGACAACGGCAAGAGGTTATATCAATGATGATAAAATCGAATTGAGATTTGAAACGGCTTTAGAGCAAAATCAAGCGAATAAAATGGCTGGTGATTTGGCATTCTCGAAATTGCTGAAAGAAATGATCAAAAAAGATCAGATTCCTAAAGATTTAGTTGAAGAAGGAATCCGATTTGATGCTTATTTTTTGGCAAACGATAATACTGTTCTTTCAAAGAAAGTGATCGATAAAGAATCAATTTCAGAAATAGTAAAATAAATAGATTCGCAAAATCTTTTTTAAATATTCAAAAGTCTCTTTAGTTCTCTAAAGGGGCTTTTTTTTTGTTTGCTATAAAATTGCATTGTGAGGTTATAGGTTATTTGTAATCAAATAATTACAAATTTTATTTTTTTACTTCAATGTTGCTTTTGTGTTATAAGTTTGTTATGTTTGAGTTAAAAAATAACCAAAAAACTAAAAATTTATGAAAAAAATTACCCAAATCGCATTTACATTTATTTTGATTTTAGCGCTTGCCAGCTGTAAAAACACAAAGCAGAAAATACAGGAGCATGTAAGTAATTACAATATTTCGTCATCAATAAAAGGTGCAGGAATTATTAGCACAAGCGCAAAAGCATTTTTAAATGATAATAAAATCGAAATTAGAATCGAGACTAATTTAGAAGGCAATGAAGAGAACAAATTGGCAACAAAAACATCTTTTCCAAACTTGCTGAAAGAAATGATCAAAAACAATCAGATTTCTCAAGAATTGATTGAAGAAGGGGTGTCGTTTGATGTTTATTTCTTGTCTTATAATAATATCATTTTGGCCAAACAATTAGTTGACAAAGAAGAACTAGCTATATTGGAAGGTTCTGGAGGAGGAAATGGAAAAGAAACTGCAAAACTGTAATTGCCTGTGATATAAAACTACTTTAGATAACTAAAAAAGCCTTTTTGATTGTTTTCAAAAAGGCTTTTTCGTTTAATTTCTTTTGGTAACGTTTGTCAGATTGTCTGGAAAATATAGTTCAGATAAATTAGTAAACTCATCACCTCGCATAAAAATGTTAATGTCAACATCTGCAAAAGAAGTTTTTCCGGCTGCGGCCAAAAGTTCGTTTGCCGAGTGAAGCGTATTTTTATGGAAATGATACACGCGTTCTGATTTATCGTTGACAACCAAGCCTTTCATCAGCATTTTGTTTTGAGTGGCAACTCCGGTCGGGCATTCGTTATTATGACAACGCAAAGCTTGAATACAGCCTAAAGAGAACATAAATCCTCTTGCACTGTTGCACATATCAGCGCCCAATGCAATGGCGTGTAAAATTGAATAACCAGAAATGATTTTTCCGCTTCCGATAATTCTCATTTTATCTCTGATATTTAATCCGACCAAAGTTTTATTGACGAAAATTAAGGCAGGTTCAAATGGCATTCCAACTCCATCTGCAAATTCAAGAGGAGCGGCTCCGGTTCCGCCTTCGGCGCCATCAACTGTAATGAAATCAGGGTAAATATCTTCTGCGATCATTTCGTGGCAAATCGCTTCAAATTCTGCTGTGTTTCCAATACATAATTTAAATCCAATTGGTTTTCCATTTGACAAATCACGCAATTGCTTAATAAAATGCACTAATCCTTTAGAATCTGAAAAAGCATGATGGCCAGGAGGAGAAAGAATCATGGTATGTGGTTCAACACCTCTAATTTTTGCAATCTGTTCGGTGTTTTTTCTAGCAGGAAGAACACCTCCGTGGCCAGGTTTTGCACCTTGAGAAAGCTTGATTTCAATCATTTTTACATTTGGGAGATTGGCTTTTTCAGAAAATTTTTCTGGACTGAAATTTCCTTCTGCATCTCGGCAACCAAAATATCCTGTGCCAATTTGCCATGTAATATCACCACCGCCTGCAAGATGAAATTCGGTTAACCCGCCTTCTCCCGTATTTTGATAGAAATTTCCTTTTTGCGCTCCAATATTGATCGCGCGAACGGCATGTTCGCTCAACGAACCGAAACTCATTGCTGATACATTAAATAAAGAAGCTGAATACGGCTGTTTGCAATCTTTTCCGCCTACTAATACACGAGGCAATTCTTCGTTAACCTTTGCTGGAAAAATAGAATGTTTTATTCCTTCATAATTTTCCGTATTTAAATTTAATTGCGTTCCAAAAGGAGTGCTCGAATCGATATTTTTAGCTCTTTGATAAACTAAGGAGCGCTGATTTCTAGAAAATGGTTTTCCGTCTGTAGATCTTTCGATAAAATACTGCTGAATTTCAGGAGCAATCATTTCAAATAAGTATCTGAAATAACCTAAAACAGGAAAGTTCCTCAAAATTGCGTGTTTTTCTTGAGATGCGTTGTAAACTCCCACAATGAGCAAAAACGGGATAATAAAAACGAGTAAATAGCCTCGTCCAGTGTAATAATAAATTGCGAGAACAATTAGAAACAATAAGAATCCGTAAATAAAGAATTTTTTTCTCATGTTTTTAAAAATTTAAATAGGTAATGAAATATTAGTTGAATCTTAAACGTACATAAACGTGTTTGATTCCTTTTTTGTCTGATTCCCTTTCGTCAATTTCTAGGATATCAGTCAATGATTTAAGCATTGGAGTAAGTTTAGAAAAACCATAATTTCGGGGATCGAATTCTGGTTTTTTCTTTACAATCAAGTTTCCTACATCACCTAAAAATGCCCAACCATCGTCATCTTCAATATCTTCAATTGTAGCTTCTATAAGTTCAATAGTTTGTTTGTCAATTTTATGAAGTGCTTTTTCTGTAGGTTTTTCGACTGGTTTTTTGGTGTCGGCAGCAACAACTTTAGGTTTTTTCTTTTGAGTTGCTCCATCCAAAACTTCAATATAAATAAATCGGTCGCAGGCAACAATAAATGAGTTTGGTGTTTTCTTTTCACCAATACCAATTACTTTCATGCCAGATTCGCGAAGTCTTACCGCAAGTCTTGTAAAATCGCTGTCACTCGAAACAATGCAGAACCCGTCTAATTTTCCAGAATAAAGCAAATCCATGGCATCAATTATCAAAGCAGAATCGGAAGAGTTTTTTCCAACGGTGTAGCTGTATTGTTGAATAGGAGTGATGGCATGTTCTAATAAAACGCCTTTCCAGCCATTTGCATTTGGCTTTGTCCAATCGGCATAAATTCTTTTTGTTGTTGGCGTTCCAAGTTTTGCGATTTCTTCCATCATACCTTTTACATTGCTGTATGGTACGTTGTCTGCATCAATTAGGACTGCCAGTTTTAAATCTTTTGAATTGCTTAAAGGCATTATTCTGATATTAAAAATTAAATACTCTCAAAGTTAAAATTAAAATTGGTTTTTATTAGAATTTAAAAGGGAATTCGTGTTTTTGGTTGCATTAATTAGTTTGGTTATAAATAAGTTTTTCCTGCTGAAAATTGTAAACGAAAAAAAAAGAAAAAGTGATTTGGTGAAACATAAAATCTGAATTTGCTTCAAAAGTCTTGGTTTGAATAAGAAGCTAATTCTGTATTTGCTTCCGGCTTGGCTATAAAGTTTTCATAATTAACACTTTGCTCTTGTTTTGCTGTTGCTTGTAAATAATTTAGCGAAAGCAAATGCATAAACTGCTTCATTTTCATAGGAATATCTTTTTTGCTTTTCGGATTTTTTTGGTTTTACTCTGGTTAAAATAAAATTAAAAATAAAGGACTATTCTCTCATTTGTTATAATTGGAGTCGAGATTTAACAGCAACTATAGGCTTAAATTATAAAGGGTTGTATCAATGCTTTAAGTTTAATCTTGTTAAATCTTAGAAGATGAATTATTTTCAATAAAAATAATTGAGGTTCTTCATTTTAAATTAATAATGATTATTTTTGCTCGCTGATTAAGTTAAAATTATTACTACACTATATTATGGTAAAAGATTTATTCGAGAGAATTCAGGACAATAAAGGACCTTTAGGAAAATGGGCTTCTCAAGCAGAGGGCTACTATGTTTTCCCAAAGTTAGAGGGTGAGCTGGGTCCTAGAATGACATTTCACGGAAAGAATATTTTAAACTGGAGTTTAAATGATTATTTAGGTTTAGCTAATCATCCGGAAGTTCGTAAAGCAGATACAGATGCTGCAATCCAGTTTGGTGCTGCTTATCCAATGGGAGCTCGTATGATGTCTGGACATACTACGTATCACGAACAATTAGAAAATGAGTTGGCTGAATTCGTAATGAAAGAGTCTGCTTATTTACTAAACTTTGGTTACCAAGGAATGGTTTCGATCATTGATGCTTTGGTAACAAAAAATGACATCATTGTTTATGATGTTGATTCACATGCATGTATCATTGATGGTGTTCGTTTACATATGGGTAAACGTTTTACATACAAACACAATGATCTTGAAAGTATGGAGAAAAACTTGCAACGTGCTACTAAAATGGCCGAAGAAACTGGAGGAGGAATTTTATTCATCACTGAAGGTGTTTTTGGAATGCGTGGACAGCAAGGAAAATTGAAAGAAATTGTTGCTATGAAGCAAAAATACAATTTCCGTTTATTGGTTGATGATGCGCACGGTTTTGGTACACTTGGTAAAACAGGTGCTGGAGCAGGTGAGGAACAAGGAGTTCAAGATGAAATCGATGTTTACTTCTCGACTTTTGCAAAATCTATGGCTAATATTGGTGCTTTCGTAGCAGCAGACAAAACGGTTATTGATTATTTAAAATACAACTTGCGTTCTCAAATGTTTGCAAAAGCATTGCCAATGATTCAAACAATTGGTTCGTTAAAACGTTTAGAGTTGTTGCGTAAATCTTCTGCAATTAAAGACAAACTTTGGGAAAATGTAAATGCATTACAAAGCGGTCTTAAAGAAAAAGGATTTAATATTGGAGATACAAACACTTGTATTACACCAGTTTATTTAGAGGGAAGTATTCCGGAAGCAATGGTGATGGTGAACGATTTAAGAGAAAACTACGGTATTTTCCTTTCTATTGTTGTTTATCCAGTTATTCCAAAAGGAATCATTTTGTTAAGAATGATCCCAACAGCTTCTCATACATTAGCTGATATTGAAGAAACATTAACTGCTTTCGAAGCAATTCGTGAGAAACTAGTTAACGGAACTTATAAAGAAATTGCTGAGCGTACAACTGTTGACGTTTCGTAATTACGAATAAAAATAGATTCTCTTAAGTGGGAATTATGTAAAAAAATCCATTTGTTATACGAATGGATTTTTTTTATTTGGACTAACTTTATTTCACAATCAACAAAATAAAAATGACGAATTATGAAAAAAGTATTAGCCATAGCAGCACTTGTTTTAACCGTTCTTATTTCTTGTAAAAAAGCATCCGATACTGAACCAATTCAAATTGAGCCGACACCGCCTAAAAAAGCACAACTTGCCGAACCATCAGGAGATCAATGCTATACTTCTAGAGGAGATGGAACTGTAATTGAATTAAGTTTTAATGTTAATTCGCATCAGGAAGTAAACGGCAAACTGACTTATAATATAACTGGAAAAGATAAAAACGAAGGGACTTTAATTGGAAACATGAAAGGCGACACCTTGATTGCTGATTATACTTTTATGTCAGAAGGAGTTTCGTCTGTCCGCGAAGTTGCTTTTCTGCAAAAAGATGGAACTTTGATCGAAGGGTTTGGTGATGTAGTTCAGGTAAATGATAAATTCACTTTCAAAGACAAATCAAAATTAAAATTTGATGCAAAAAACACCTTAAGTAAGGTTGATTGTAAAGTGGAATAAAATAGTGAATAAATATAGTTTCATTAACTGAAAAATCCATTCGTTTGGGGGCGAATGGATTTTTTTTCATTGAAGTTATTAAAATTTTGTTTCAGGCCCCACGTAAATAAGAGAACCTCCCATGCAATTATTTTCTCCAGTTAAAATTCCTCTATTGAATAATGCGTGTGCATACATTGTTAAGTCTTTATCATCAAGATAAGAAGACCATTTTTTATTCTTCTTTATTTTTTCAGCAAGTAAATTGAAGTTGATTTTAGATTCTAATTTCTTCAAGTCGTTTACTGAATAATATTCTAAGCCTAAATTTGCAATTGCACTATCATTTTTGAATTCAAAATATCTTTTTTTACTTTTTAAAGCAATTTGATGCGCTTTAATCAATCCTTTTTCAGTATAGGGAAGCTTATATTCGCGATGAATTGCTCCTTTTAAAAAGTCACCTTTCGTGCATATTTCTCTAACTTCATTCGTGTTTAAGTTTTTAATCTTAATTACAAGAAAAAATTGAAAAGTACCACCTTGATTTAGTGCTTTAGCATAATTTTTATATAAGAGATTATTTTCATCTTTTGTAAATGAAAAAGAAATTATAATTAAAAAGATTATGCCGATTTTTTTCATATTAAAACTGAAAACTGCGACTGAATACTAAAATTAAAGATTCTTCAAATACGTTTTTCTTTGGCAATGAATTGTTGGGTCAAAGTTTTTCCAAAGCAAGTGAATAGCATTATTTTCTAATAATTCAGGAGTTCTAATACAAGTCTGAATTCCTTTTGCAGAAAAAGTCTTGTAATATTCATCAAAAATTATGGCTGTAACGCCTTTGTTTTGATATTCAGGTCGAACTCCGATAAGGTAAAAGACAACATCTTTACTATGCTTTCTAGCCTTTAATAGTTGCAGAAATCCAAACGGAAATAGTTTTCCTTTAATCTTCTGCAAAGCTTCAACAAAACTTGGCATTACAATACTAAAAGCAACTAATTTATCATCTTTGTCAACCACAAATTTGATGTATTCTGGATTGATGAAACTGATGTATTTCTTTTTGAAATATTCTTTCTGTACATCAGAAATAGCTACAAATGACGCTAGTTTTTCATACGATTCATTGAACAAATCAAACATTTCATCAACATGTGGCATAATGTCTTTTGTTCTGGTAAAAGTAAGCGGCTTTAATCCGTAGCGTTTTTTGATTAATTCCTGAGCCTTTTGGAAAAACTCAGGTTTTACATTTGAAAAAGGAAAGATGCTTTCGATATATTGTTTTTCGACTTGAAAGCCTAATTGTTCCAAATGCGTAACATAATATGGATGATTGTACCAAGTAATCATGGTTCCAATTTGGTCATAACCTTCAGTCAAAACACCTACTTTGTCTAAGTTTGAAAAACCCATTGGGCCTTCGGCGTGTTCTAAGTTGTGTTTTCGGCCTAATTCATATACCTTTTCCAGTAATGCTTTCGTAACTTCAATATCATCAATAACATCAAACCAGCCAAAACGCACTTTTCTTTTGTGTTGATTGTTAACTTCTGCCCAATTGATAATTGCAGTAATTCGGCCAACAGGTTCGTTATTTCTATAGGCGATATAAAAATAAGCTTCGGCATTATCAAAAGCTGGGTTTTTGGTTTTGTCAAAAGATTCCAATTCATCGGCAATAATAGGCGGTACCCAATACGGGCTGTCTTTATAAAGTGAAAATGGGAATTTGATATATTCAGTTAATTCTTTTTTAGTTTTGGCTTCTTTTATTGTAATCATTAAAGTGGTATTATTAAGATTCTCTTATAAGAGACTTAAGTTTAAATTTATTCGTATTTAGCTTTTCGTTTTCTTTCTTTTGCTTGATAATCAATGTCTTTTTTGTTGTCAGAATTCTTATCAGCCTTTTCTTTGTTTTTAACTGCAGTCAGTTTTTCTTTGTACCAGCCATCATAACGCCAAGAAATCCCAACTCCTCCGTATAATATTGAAGGCGTATTTTTGAAGTTTGTACTTATAGACGCATCAACCTGCATATTTGATGAAAGAAGATAAGCGGCACCGCCACGAACGATGGCATCGCTGTAAAAATCACTTTTGTATCCTTGGTTTTCTATAAATCCAGACCATTTGTCATTAAATCCATGGGTCAAAGTTAAAACATATCCATAACTTGGATAGTCTGTTCCAATATAATCTGCAATAATATTCGTTACAAAAACCCATCTTCCGCCTCCAAATAAGTTTTGGGTTACTAATGCTACTTTAGGAGAAATTGCTCCATCTGCAGAAAAATAATAAGGATTATTTGCACCAACAAAATTTGCTCCTGCAAATATAGAAACTGCTGGAATTAATTCACGCCAATTGAAAGAATGATTGGCTTTGTAGCTGTAAATATTAGCTTCCTTTTTGTAATTTTTATAAGGATCGTAAATTAAATACTTAGCTCCTAAAACGGTTTGCCTGAAATTGTTTTTCTTATAACTAGTGTATGGAGTATCAAAATTTTCCATTTGATATTGTACGTCTAAAACAAACTCTAATTGCTCTAAAAAAGCTCCGTATCTAAGCGTGAAGTCGGTTCCGAAACCGCTTGCGTCATAATCTAACAAATCGTGCTTTTCTTTGATTCCGTAAATACCGAGTTCGCCTTGAATTACTGATTTTCCAACAGCGTAAGCCGACATGGTTTCGCCTGGACGATTCGAATTTATAACATCAGTGTATTGTCCGAAAAAGAATTGGGGCGCAAAAAAAAGAGAAGCAATGAGTAAGTTTTTAATTTTCAACATAAATGTATTTTTTGATTAAAAAGCTATAACGCATTTCAAATGTACTATATTTTATTATTTATTTAAGATTGATATTTTAATTTTAAACGGCGGATTTATTAATTTTGGCAAAAATTATTTAGTTATGCAAGAAGCATCTTTTACAAATTTGTTTAAAACGATAATGTGGATCATTGCGTTTTATTATATTTTTAAGTTTTTGGCCAAAATCTTTTTACCAGTATTAGTAAAAAAAGCGGTTGAGAAAGCTGGTGAAAATTTTCAGAGACAACAACAATATAGCCAAGACAATTCATGGCAAAGAACTCAAAATAATAATAATGATGAAATAATCATCAATACTGCGAATGCAAAAAATCCTCGTGAGACCAAAAAAGTAGGGGATTATGTTGATTACGAAGAAATAGATTAAGTTTGTATCCTGACAAAGTAGGATTCATCATTTAACCAAACCAGCCAAAATTGAAAATAGTAAATAAGTTCTATCCGCACGCCCTTGTAGTACTGGGCTTTATTCTCGTTTCATTAATTTATTTTTATCCAGTTCTGCAAGGAAAACAAATTTTCCAGTCAGATATTGCTCAATATACCGGAATGGCAAAAGAGCAAAATGATTTCAGAGCTGCAGAACACGCTGAGCCTTATTGGACAAATTCTGCTTTTGGCGGAATGCCAACTTATCAGTTAGGAGCAAATTATCCGTATGATTTTGTTGGTAAAATTGATGATGCTTTGCGTTTTCTTCCACGTCCAGCAGATTATCTGTTTTTATATTTCTTAGGTTTTTATGGCTTGTTATTGGTTTTAAAAACAGATCCATTAAAAGCTTTTATTGGCGCGATTGCGTTTGGATTTTCTACTTATTTGATTATAATTCTTGGTGTTGGTCATAATGCAAAAGCGCATGCAATTGCGTATATGCCGTTGGTTATAGCAGGTTTCATACTCGTTTTTCAGAAAAAATATGTCTGGGGAGGTTTGCTTACTATGTTTGCTGTAGCACTTGAAGTGAATGCCAACCACTTTCAGATGACTTATTATTTATTGATTTTCTTGCTGATTCTTTCAGGTTATTATGCTTTTAATTTTATAAAAGATAAAGAGTATAAACCGCTTTTAATTGCTATTGGGACATTGGTGGTAGCCGGAGTTTTTGCCATTGGTGCCAATGCTGGAAATCTTTTGGCAACAAGCGAATATGCTAAATACAGTATTCGTGAAAAAAGTGAGCTGACTTTTAATCCTGACGGATCTAAAAACGAGACGACGGCCGCAATGACAACAGACTATATTACAGAATATAGTTATGGAATTGCAGAAAGCTTGAATTTAATTGCGCCAAGAATTTTTGGAGGGTCAAGCCATGAAAATGTAGGTACAGACAGTCGTATGTACTCATTTATGATAGAGCAGGGCGTTCCTTCAGATCAGGCACAAGACTTTGTTTCTGGAATGCCGACTTATTGGGGTGATCAGCCTATTGTTTCGGCACCAGCTTATATTGGCGTTGTAGTTTTCTTTTTGGCAGTTTTAGCTTTATTTATTGATGAAAGAAAAATAAAATATGTTTTCCTTTCTGGAGCATTGTTTACCTTGGTGCTTTCATGGGGGAAAAATTTTTCATTGTTGACAGACTTTTTCATTGAATATGTTCCAATGTATGATAAGTTTAGAGCGGTATCATCTATTCAGGTAATTCTTGAATTATGTTTTCCTGTTCTGGCAGTTATGGGATTACAATCGTTTTTTAAAGCGAAAGATGAGCCAAAATTGCAACAGAAAGCTTTAATTCAGACAGGAGTATTTGGAATAGGTGTATTGCTGATTTTGTTATTTGCTAAAGGTTTCTTCCATTTTACAGGAATGAGCGATAAAAGTTATGTAGAAGCTTATGGACAAGCTTTTATTGATGCTTTAGTTGAGGATAGAAAGAGTCTTTATTCGGCAGATTTATTGCGTTCTGGATTCTTTATTGTGGTGACTTTTGGAATTTTATGGTTATTTATTAAAAATAAGTTTTCACAGACAACTACTTTAAGCATTGTTGGAATTTTAATGATTTTTGATTTGTTTTTTGTAGATAAAAAATATGTATCGGCCAAAGATTTTGTTAGTCCGGTTCAAATTGCAGCTCCTTTTCAAGAAACACCAGCTGATGCAAAAATTTTAGAAGATAAGTCGATTTATCGTGTATTTGATCTTCAGGGACAATTGCAGGGAAGATCTTCTTATTTTCATAAAACTATTGGAGGTTATAGCGCAGTAAGACCAAGAAGAATGCAGCAGTTATACGATTATCAAATTGCTAAAAATAATCTAGAAATACTTAATATGCTAAATGTTAAGTATGTTATTCAGACTGACAGTACAGGTGCGCCGATCCCTACAATTAATCCTGAAGCAAATGGAAATGCTTGGTTTGTAAGCACCGTAAAATTGGTAAACAAACCAGATGATGTAATGAAAGCTTTAGATCACATCGATACAAAACAAGTTGCTGTTTTCAATGTTCATGAGCACGAAGCGAAGTTTAAAAACGCTCGTATGAAAAAACAATGGGATACAACTGGAACTATTAAAGTTGTGGAATACAAACCAAATTACATTAAATATCAATCTGACAACAAGAATGACGGTTTAGCGGTTTTCTCTGAAATGTATTATAAAAATGGATGGAACGCTTATGTTGATGGAAAATTAACAGATCATTTTCCTGTTGATTATGTTTTAAGAGCAATGGAAATTCCTGGTGGAAAACATACAATAGAGTTCAAATTTGAGCCTCAGGTGATTAAAACTGGAGGAACAATTACGCTAGCAAGTTCGATTGGAATGTTTTTGCTTTTGATTGGAGGTATTTATTTTGAAAGAAAATCTGAAACGAAGAATAAAAACTCATAATTTATTTAGGATTCTTCATTATACCATTTTTGTATCTTTGTATTGTATTTTAAGAAACTAAGCAATGAAAAATAATGTGTTAAGTTTTGGTACTCCGCAAGAATTAGAAGCTAAAAGAATAAGAGAAATTAAATCACTTTCTTATCTTGAAAGATTAGAACGATTAATGGCTATTATTGAAGTTTCTTATACTTTAAAAACGGCTAAAATAATTCGATCTAAAAAACGATGAATGAACAAATAATCGCTATTTGGAATAGTTTTTTTGAGAACAAAGTTAAATACATAACTATTGGTGGATTTGCTGTAAACATATATGGCTATAATAGAAATACAGGAGATATCGATATTTATTTAGAAGATACTATCGAAAATCGAATTAACCTACGAAAAGCTTTAAAGTCAATCAATCTGGGAGATTTTGAAACTATTGAAACAATGCAGTTTATTCCAGGATGGAGTGATTTTACATTGAATTATGGTTTGCGATTAGATATTATGACAGTTGTTAAAGGATTAGAAGATAAATCTTTTACTTCATTATTAGAAGAAGCTACAATTGTAATGATAGACGAAACTCCGGTTTATTTTATAGATTATGATAATTTGATAATTGCAAAAAAAGCCGCGAATAGACCTAAAGATATTTTAGATATTGAGGAGCTTGAGAAATTGAATAATGAAAATGAAGAAAATATTTAGTTGATATAACTAAATTTTATATAACAAAGTAAATTGGAACAAAAAAAGCTCTTAATAATTACCTATTATTTCCCGCCAGCAGGAGGCCCAGGCGTACAGCGTTGGTTGAAATTCACTAAATATCTGCCAGAATTCGATGTACAACCAATTGTATACATTCCCGAGAATCCAACTTATCCAATCGTTGATGAAGGTTTAGTAAGCGAAATATCAGATAAGGTAATTGTTTTGAAGAATAAAATTTGGGAACCTTATCAATTGGCTTCTATATTTTCAAAAAATAAGACTAAGAAAATCAGTTCTGGGATATTTCCGCATAAAAAGAAACAGACTTTTTTAGACAAAACATTTCTTTGGATCCGTGGCAATCTTTTTATTCCCGATGCTCGTGTTTTTTGGGTAAAGCCTTCTGTTTCTTATCTTGAAAAATATATCAAGGAAAACAATATTGATACGATTGTTACTTCAGGACCGCCACATAGTCTTCATTTAATTGGTTTAGAATTAAAAGAAAAACTAAATGTAAAATGGTTTGCCGATTTTCGCGATCCTTGGACGACAATTGGCTATCATAAAGCGCTTCGTCTATCTTCTTATGCCGAGAAAAAGCATAAAAATTTAGAGCATAAAGTTCTTAATTCGGCAGATGAAATTATTGTAACAAGCAAAACCACAAAAACAGAATTTCAAGCGATTACCAGCAAGCCAATTTCTGTAATTACGAATGGTTATGATATCGAAAATGTTGAGAAACAGACTTTGGATTCTAAATTTACGTTGGCGCATATTGGCTCATTTTTATCCGATAGAAATCCTAAATTTTTATGGGAAGCATTAGTAGAGCTGTTAAGCGAAGTTCCAGATTTTAAAGCCCATTTGGAAATCAAATTAATTGGCGCTGTAAGTCAAGAAGTTTTGGATTCAATTTCAGAATTTAAGCTAAATGACTTTCTGAATCTTTTAGGGTATGTTTCACATAAAGAAGCAATTGCGCATCAAAGAAAGTCTCAGGTTTTGCTTTTAATCGAAATTAATTCAGAAGATACTAAAAGTATTATTCCGGGAAAATTGTTCGAATATATGGTGTCAAACCGCCCGATTGTTGCAATTGGACCTCAAGGCTCTGACTTTGCCGACATTATTGCCGAGACAAATACAGGAGTATTTTTTGATTATTCTGAAAAAGCGAAATTAAAAAGTGTAATTTTGGACTTTTATAATCAATTTTTAGAAGGGAAATTACAGGCAAATGGCGTTGGTTTACAGCAATATTCGCGAAAAAATTTGACGAAACAATTAGCGCAATTAATTCAGTAAAATAACAATTTCAAAATAAAAAGAGAGCAGAAATCAAAAATCTAAACTCTACAATCTAAACTCTGCAATCAAGAAATGGGTATTGTTTTAAACCAATCTTTTAAAAATACAATCATAACCTACATAGGTTTCGCTATTGGAGCCATTAATACACTTTATTTGTATCCAGTTTTTTTGGGTGCAACATATTATGCATTAACAAATTACATTACATCAGCGGCAAATGTGATAATGCCTTTATTTGCCATTGGAATGCAGAATACATTGGTCAAGTTTTATTCGCAATATGATACAGAAGAAAAACGAGAACAATTTTTATCTTTTACAGCCTTATTTCCTATTTTGATGTGTATTCCATTAGGACTAATTGGCATATTTTTCTTTGATGATATTACGGCTTTTGTAACCAAGAAAAATCCAGTTGTAAAGGAATTTATGTACTTGATTCCGTTTATTGGAATTTGCATGGCTTATTTTGAGATTTTTTATGCCTGGGCGAGAGTTCACATGCATTCTGTTTTTGGAAATTTCATTAAAGAAGTTGGTTTAAGGTTGCTTTCGACTGTTGCCTTGATTGGTTTGTATTTTAATTGGATTTCATTGGTTGGTTTCATCTATATAACAGCCGGAATCTACTTTTTTGCATTTTTGATCACAATGTTTTATGCATTTTATATCAAAAGACCAAATTTTCAAATTACCATTCCTGACAATGTTAAAGCGGTAATGGAATATACATTTTATATTATTCTCTCAGGAAGTGTTGCCAATTTGCTTTTGGACGGTGACAAACTGATGCTGAATCAATACATGAAAATCGAAAATATCGCTTATTATTCGGTTGCAACTTACATTGCTTTGGTAATTTCAGTTCCGAGTCGCGCCATGCATCAAATTGTTTATCCGATTACGGCAAAACTGATGCATGAAAACAAACACGACGAATTGAATTCGCTCTACAAAAAAACGTCTATTAATTTGCAAATCGTAGGCGGATTTGTGATGCTTTGCATATTTGTAAACATCAATCAGCTTTATGAGTTAGTTCCTAAGGAATACAGTGGCGGAATCGTTGTTGTATTTATGATTGGATTATCGAAATATTTTGACTTGATTTTAGGAAACAACAACGCTATTATCTTTAATACCAAATATTACAGAATGGTATTGTATTTAGGCTTGATGCTTGTTGTTTTGACGGTAATCTTAAATATGATTTTTATTCCAATTTTAGGAATTTTGGGATCTGCTATTGCTACTTTATTGTCGATTACCTTATATAGTTTGGCAAAACTGCTTTTTGTTGTTAAAAAATTAGATTTGTATCCTTTTACAAAACAAACAATCTACTCGGCATTGTTGACGTTTGTATTGTTTTTATTGTTTTATTTCTGGGAATTTCCATTTTTTCAATTAATCAGCATTGCTTTAAAATCTATTTTGGTTACAATATTATATGTATATCTCAATTATAAATTTAATATTTCACCTGATATCAATAAAGTAATCGATAGTCTTTTGAGAAAAGTTGGAATTAAAATCTAATATGATTTTTGTGAGAAAATTAGAACTAACTTAGATTTGAGTCTATTTTGTTTTATATTTGTTAGAATGGATAACCAATTTATTTCTAATGAATTATGAAAAGTAAATTCAATTATTTTTTAGTTTTCTGTTTTATTTTATCTTCTCCGTTTATTTTTGCTCAAAAAGACAGTCATAGTCAGAGGCTAAAGGGATATCCTGTAAGTCCTTTTAAAGATACCCTTTTTTATGTTTACAATAATGTAGGATCATTTTCTGCTGAAAATAGAGCGCGTGCCATTACTGAAAAAATTAAGAAACTTTATGAGGATTCCTTCTTTGATTCTGATTCTTTAGCGATTGTCCAGTCTGATATTTCTCAGGATATTACCTATAAAAATGATCTAATCATCATGTCTGTTTTAGATAATGATGCGAAAGCCGAAAATCAAACGGCAGACGTTATTGCAAAAAGGAATTTAGGTCTGATCAAAAAGGAGATTGCCTACCAAAATGAAAATTATTCGCAGCTCCCAAAAAGACTCGGATATACTGCGTTGTTGATTTTTATAATAGTACTTGTATTATATGTCGTCAGCAAAATTTTCAATTGGGTTAGGACCCGAATCTTAAATAGAAAAGACAAGTATTTTAAAGGATTTTTCTATAATAAAATTAGCATTTTGTCAGCGGAGAAAGAACAATTTCTATTGATGAAAGTCTTCAGTTTTATTAAGATATTAACTTTGATTTTTATAGTTTATCTTTCTCTTCCGGTTTTGTTCAGTATTTTTCCGGCAACTGAAGCTTATACCAAAACTTTACTGCGTTGGATATTAACTCCGGCAAAACTTGCAGTTATGGGTTTTGTTGATTTTTTGCCAAGTTTGATTACAATTGTCGTTATAATCGTAATTTTCAGATATACAATCAAAATAATCAAATTCTTTTTTGATGAAATTAAAAAGGAGAAAATAAAAATTGATGGTTTTTATAGCGATTGGGCAATGCCGACATTCAATATTATCCGATTCCTAATGTTTGCCTTTATGCTGGTTATCATTTTTCCTTATTTACCTGGATCAGATTCGGATATTTTTAAAGGAGTTTCAGTATTTGTTGGTATTTTGTTTTCATTAGGTTCATCAAATGCGATTGCAAATATGGTTGCTGGATTGGTTATAACATATATGCGACCATTCAGAATTGGTGATTTCATAAAAATTGGAGATGTGAGCGGAGAAGTAATCGAAAAAACGGCTCTGGTTACCCGAATCAGAACGCCAAAATTTGAAGACATTACAATTCCGAATGCGACAGTGCTGTCCAGTACTTCTACCAATTTTTCTGCTAATACGAGGCATTCTACAAACGGATTGCTTATTCATACTACAGTAACAATTGGATATGATGTTCCTTGGAAAGACATTCACAAAGCTTTGATTGATGCGGCACTCAAAACAGAAATGACAGAGCAGACTCCAGCACCATTTGTTCTTCAAACTAGTTTGGATGATTTTTATGTTTCCTACCAAATTAATGTTTATACAAAAGAACCAACAAAACAGCCTAGGATTTATTCCTCTTTGCATCAAAATATTCAAGATTCATTCAACGCGGCAGGTATCGAAATCATGTCACCTCATTATAATTCGCTTCGCGATGGAAATGCTACAACTATTCCGGCAAATTATTTGAATCCAGATTACGAAGCACCTGCATTTGAAGTTAAGAATAAAGGTTAAGTTATTGATATTTAGTTGTTAAGTTTGAAATTTTAACACTGTATTTCTTTGCAGTTAATTTTATTAAAACTAACTTTAGCTGAGAATTCAGCAATACTTTGTTGAGAATGATAAAAAAATACGTTCATTAAGCAATAAAGTCAGCTGATTTTGTGTTTTATTGAGTTTGAAATACTTTTCAGAACCTGAAATGTATTAAGTAGTTGTAGTAGTATAAATTAATATTTTAAAATTAATTAATGATTATGAAAGGCAATCCACTTAGTCAAGAACAAAGTTTACAAGTATTTTCCAACATGATCTCAAACAAAGTTCATAATGGATTTACTCTAGAAGAGAGAAATGATGAATTGCTTTTTGCAGTGCTTTCAAAAGGCGGAAAAGCAGTAAATCATGGTTTGAATTTTATTATTTTTTGCTTGACTTTAGGATTGTGGTCGTTTGCATGGCTTTATCTTACTTTGGAAGCTTCAAAGCAGAAAAAAATATTAGTCGCCATCGATGAAGATGGTGTTCCTTTTGAAGAAAGATGTTTAGTCGCTTAGTGCTATAGGTTTTATGCCATAAGTTATAAGCAGAAGTAACTTAAAAAAAAAAACAGCCATTTTTAATGGCTGTTTTTTTTATATCCCTAAAAGCAAAGCCTAATGCTTATTGCCTAAAGCCTAAAGCTTTTTTTTTAAAGTTTGTCTTTCAAATAAACTCCTGTAATAGATTTTTTGACTTTTACAATATCTTCTGGAGTTCCGGTTGCCAATAAATGGCCACCATTTTCACCGCCTTCAGGACCAAGATCAATGATCCAATCGGCACATTTTATTAAATCGAGATTATGTTCGATAACAATTATAGAATGTCCTTTTTCAATTAAAGCATCAAATGAAGCTAATAATTTTTTGATATCATGAAAATGTAAACCTGTTGTTGGTTCATCAAAAACAAATAAAGCTTTGTCTTTTGTTGCGCCTTTTACCAAGAATGAAGCCAATTTAATACGTTGTGCTTCACCGCCAGAAAGAGTAGAAGAGGATTGTCCTAATTGAACGTATCCTAAACCTACATCCTGTAAAGGCTGTAATTTTTGCGTAATTTTAGATTGTTTATTTTTTTCGAAAAAAGCAATCGCATCATCAATAGTCATAGTCAGAATATCGTTGATGTTTTGATTATCAAAAGTAACTTCTAAAATCTCTTTTTTGAATCGTTTTCCGCCACAAGTTTCACATGGTAAAGAAACATCGGCCATAAAGACCATTTCAACGTTTATAGAGCCTTCTCCTTTGCAAGTTTCGCAACGGCCTCCATCAACATTAAAAGAAAAATGTTTCGCCTGATAACCTCTTATTTTCGATAATTTTTCTTTTGCATACAAATCTCGAATATCATCATAAGCTTTAATGTATGTTACTGGATTTGATCGAGAGCTTCTCCCTATCGGGTTTTGATCTACGTATTCAATATGTTTAATTTGAGAAAAAGAACCTTTTATTTCGCTGAATTGTCCCGCTTTTTCAGAAGCGCTTTCCAGTTTTTTCTGCATGGCAGGAAACAAGATTTTTTTGATCAAAGTACTTTTTCCGCTTCCAGAAACTCCTGTAACAACAGTTAATACATCCAGTGGAAAAGTAACATCAATATTCTTCAGATTGTTTTCTCTTGCGCCAATAATATCGATATGATTTTTAAATTTTCGTCTTCTTTTTGGAACCGAAATTTCTAGATCGCCATTCAAATATTTTGAAGTAAGCGAATCTGATTTAAGGATTTCAGGATAAGTGCCTTGAGCCACTAATTTTCCTCCAAAAGTTCCTGCTTCGGGACCAATATCAATAATCATATCGGCTGCTTTCATAATATCTTCGTCGTGTTCTACCACAATTACGGTATTTCCTAAATCACGAAGCGAAAGCAAAACTTTGATTAATCGTTCAGAATCTTTTGGATGCAGACCGATACTGGGTTCGTCTAAAATATACATCGAACCAACCAAACTGCTTCCTAACGAAGTTGCCAGATTTATACGCTGTGATTCTCCTCCAGAAAGAGTTGACGAATTTCGGTTTAATGTCAGATAATCCAAACCAACTTCTGTCAGAAACGATAAACGATTGTTGATTTCAACCATTAAACGCTTTGCTATTTGTGCTTCATAAACATTCAAATCGATGTTTTTGAAAAAAGTAACCAAATGTCTGATTGGTAAATCAACTAATTCAGAAACTGTTTTGCCATTGATTTTTACATATGAAGCTTCTTCGCGGAGACGTCTTCCGCGACAAGCGTGACATTTTGTTTTTCCGCGATAGCGCGACAGCATTACGCGATTTTGTATTTTATAATTCTTTTCTTCAAGTTCTTTGAAGAAATCATTTAATCCTTGAAAATACTGATTTCCTTTCCAAATCAAATCTTTTTGATCATCTGTCAGTTGGAAATAAGGTTTGTGAATAGGAAAATCAAATTTATAGGCATGTTTTACCAATTCATCTTTATACCAGCTCATGCTTTCGCCTCGCCAAGGATAAATTGCACTTTCAAAAATAGATAGAGAAGTGTTTGGAACTACTAAATCGGCATCAATGCCAATAATGTTTCCGTAACCTTCACAAACCGGACAAGCGCCGTATGGATTATTAAAACTGAATAAATGAACATTTGGCTCTAAAAAAGTGATGCCGTCAAGTTCAAAATTATTGGAATATGAAAAACGCTTTTCCGAACCCAATTCCTGAAGAAAACAAATTCCTTTTCCTTCAAAAAAAGCAGTTTGTACCGCATCTGCAAGTCGATTGTAGAATTCTTCTTCCTCTTTGACAACAATACGGTCAATGATCAACAAGATATCTTTATTGTCAAGCGAATGCATTTCAGAAGCTGTAAAATCATCTAAACGAACCATTTCGTTGTCAACTAGAATACGTGCAAAACCTTGTTGTAGAAGCACTTTTAGTTTATCTTCAAGCTGTCTTCCTTCTTCTAAATGAATAGGAGCCAATAAAAGCCATTTACTGTCGATTTCTAATGATTTTACATCTGCAATAACATCGCTAACGGTATTTTTTTTGACTTCCTGCCCAGAAATTGGAGAAAAAGTACGACCAATTCTGGCATATAAAAGTTTGATGTAATCGTAAATCTCAGTTGATGTTCCAACTGTTGAACGCGCATTTGTAGTATTTACTTTTTGCTCAATTGCAATTGCTGGTGCAATTCCTTTTATATATTCAACTTTTGGTTTATCCAGACGCCCCAAAAACTGACGCGCATATGATGATAAACTTTCTACGTAACGACGTTGTCCTTCGGCATATAAAGTATCAAAAGCCAAACTGGATTTTCCTGATCCTGAAAGTCCTGTAATCACAACAAGTTTATTTCTCGGAATCGCAACATCTACATTTTTTAGATTGTGTACCTGTGCACCTTTGATGATGATATTTTGCTTTGGGTCGAGTGTAGAAAGATCAATTTGCATAAAAAAAGTCAATTTTTACAAAAGTAATCAATTTTGAATTGAGTTTAGTTAACGAGATTGTTCCAAATTTTAACTAATTCGTCTAGCAAATTTTGATTTTTGACGATAAGGTTTTTTATTAAAAACTTGTTATATCAATATAAAATAAGCTATTTTAGAACTGTTTTTATAATAAATTAATACTTTACTGGAATTGAAAACAAAACTTTCTGCCCTTTTTCTTTTAATGAGTTTGTTCTTGTTTGCACAAGAGTTTCCGCCAATTGTAAAATATTCAGCTTCAGTTTATGGGGCTGGAAATCAAAGTTGGATGATTTCGCAAGATGATGAGAACTATTTATACTTTGCAAATAATGATGGACTTCTAGAATTTAATGGTACAAACTGGCAATTGTATCCTGCGCCAAATGAAACGATTCTGCGTTCTGTAAAGGTCATTGGGAATAAGATTTACACAGGAACATACATGAATTTTGGCTTTTGGACGCGAAAATTGGATGGGAAGCTAAAATATACTTCGTTAAGTGACAAGATAAAAGGAAAGATTCTCGACGATGAGCAATTTTGGAACATATTAAAATATGATCAATGGATTTTGTTTCAGTCATTAAACCGAATTTACATTTATGATACAAAAACAGGGCAATTTAAAATAATCGCTCCCAAAAATGGTGTCGTAAAATCATTTGCACCAAAAAATGCGATTTATTTTCAAACCTTGAAGGAAGGCCTTTTTGAAATTGAAAGTGGAAAAGCAAAGTTAGTTTCGGATAACCCGATTCTTAAAAAATTTATAATTGCGAATATTTTCAATGTTGATGACGGTTTGCTGATTCAGACACAGCTCGATGGAATGTATAAACTTGTCGGAAATACATTAACTCGTTTTGTGACTGATGTTGATTCGGAGTTAAAATCGAGTTTTGTTTATAGCAGTCAGCGTCTTCAAGATGGAAGTTTTGCTTTGGGAACGGTTTCAAACGGGATTTTTGTTTTATCAGACAAAGGGAAATTAAAATACCATCTTTCGCAAAGCAAAGGATTGAGCAATAATACGGCATTATCGCTTTTTGAAGATAAAGATCAAAATTTGTGGGCAGGACTTGATAACGGAATAAATTGCATCAATATGCAGTCGCCTGTACATAGTTTTACTGACGATTCTGGCGTTTTGGGAACCGTTTACGCATCGGCGGTTTATAAAGGCATTTTATACATTGGAACAAATCAAGGACTTTTTTGCAGACCGCTTCAAAGTAATAGTGATTTTAAGTTTATAAACGGAACAAAAGGGCAGGTTTGGTCGCTTTTTGTATATGAGGATACTCTATTTTGCGGACATGATTCAGGAACTTTTGTAGTAACAAATGATACGGCCAGAAGTATTTTTTCGGCTTCGGGAACTTGGAAATTTGAACCTTCTCCAAATAATAAAAATGTATTGCTTCAAGGAAATTATTACGGAATTTCGGTTTTAGAAAAAATCAATAATCAATGGGTATTTCGAAATAAAATTCAAGGATTCGATTACTCGTCTCGCTATTTTGAAATTGCAAATCGTTCAGAAATTTATGTAAGCCATGAATATAAAGGGATTTTCAGATTGAAACTTGACAATTCATTGCAAAAAACGGATGGTTTTTACACGTATAAATCGCCTAAAAATGGTACGCGCGCAAGTTTGACCAAATTCAATAACGCGATTTATTATGCTTACAAAGGCGGAATTTTCAAGTTGAATTCTAAAACGAAACAATTTGAAAAAGACGCTCTTTTGAGTTCGATTTTTGAAAAAGACGAATATACTTCGGGCAAATTGATTACAGATAAATCAAATAAAATTTGGCTTTTCTCTAAAAATTATATCCATTATTTCTCGGCAAGCAAACTAAGCAATCAGTTAAAACAAAACGTAATCCCGATTCCGGCGTCTTTGACTAATTCGATGCTCGGTTATGAAAATATTACTCAAATTTCTAAATCGACTTATTTAATTGGTACAACAGACGGTTATTATACCTTGAATATTGACGATTTGGTTTTTAAAAATTACAAAGTTAATATCACAGAGATTGCCATAAATAAGCAAAATGAAGTTCTGAAAGATGTTGCAATTGGAGAAGAAGGAAGTTTTCACTCAAACGACAACAATATCACTTTAAATTATACGGTTCCAGAGTACAATAAATACATCAATACGGAATATCAATACTTAATAGAAGGTTTTCAGAATGAATGGAGCGAGTGGAGTACAAAAGCGACGGTAAATTTCAAAAACCTTTCTCCAGGAAAATACACTTTTAAGGTTAGAGCAAAATATGCCAATACCATTCTTGAAAATACGGCCGTTTACACTTTCGTAATTTCAAAACCTTGGTACTTGACCAATTTGGCTGTTTTTATTTATTTTTTGTTGATGCTTGCAATGGCTTATTTTATCAATAAAGCGTATCGAAATTATTACCAAAAACAAAAAGAAAAACTAATCGAAGAAAATAATCTTTTGTTAGAAATTAAAGAATTGGAAAATGAACAGCAATTGATGAAACTTAGAAATGAACAGCTTTCACAAGATGTCGACACAAAAAGCAGAGAATTAGCAGTTTCAACGATGAGTTTAAATAGTAAAAATGAATTGCTTGCTTTTATTAAAGAAGATTTGCAGAAAACGGGTGAAGGGAAAAATATCAAATCGGTGATTAGTACGATTAATAAAAATATCACTGAAGAAGATTCTTGGAATGTATTTAAAGAAGCTTTCGATAATGCAGATAAGGATTTCTTAAAACGCATGAAACAACTTCATCCTCTTCTGACTCCAAATGACCTTCGTTTGTGCGCTTATCTTCGTTTAAATCTTTCTTCAAAAGAGATTGCACCATTGTTCAATATTTCAGTTCGAAGTGTAGAGATTAAAAGATACCGTTTGCGTAAAAAAATGGATTTACAGCACGAAAACGGTTTAGTTGAATATATTTTGGCTGTATAGTAAAATAAAAATCGGATCAAAAAAACTATACATCACCACAACATTATGGTTTTGTTGGGTTTTTGTAAAGCAAATGTTAAAGAAATTAACATTCGTAATTATTAGTTTTTTCGAGTTGTATTTTGCGATATCCTAAAATTACTAACAGTTTTTTTATGATGTATGTTTTTTGTTGAGGTTAAATTTATCGGATTCCTAATCGGAACGAATAAATTTATCTTTCAATAAAAACTAACTAATTATGAAATCGAAATTGTTACTAATTGTGCTATCGCTTTGCACATCATTTGCCTTTGCGCAATCATATGATGTAAGCGGAACGGTAGTAGATGGGTCAGGATTATCATTACCTGGCGTAAATGTAAAAGTTAAAAGTTCGTCGCAAAGTACAACCACAGACTTTGACGGATCTTTTAAGTTAACCGGAGTTCCAAAAGGAGCTTCAATTGTCTTTAGTTATATAGGTTACAGAACGCAAGAAATTGCAGTTTCTGGAACTAAAATGAATGTAAAGATGGCCGATGACGCAAAATCACTCGAAGAAGTTGTTGTTATTGGTTACGGTACTCAGAAAAAAAGAGAAATTACCGGAGCTGTATCTGTTGTTGACAGCAAAACATTAGACATCTTGAAACCAGCTAGAATTGAACAGGCTTTACAAGGAACAGTTTCGGGTGTGAATGTTACTACGCAGTCTGGTGCGCCAGGTGCGGGATTGGATATTCGTATTCGTGGTATTGCTACAAACGGACAAAACTCGCCAACTGCAATTATTGATGGTTATGTTGGAGATTTTAGTTTGCTAAATCCAAATGACATTGAAACGATTACCGTTTTAAAAGATGCGCAAGCAGCTATCTACGGAACAATTGGAGCAAACGGAATTATTTTGGTGACTACCAAAATGGGTAAAAAGAATTCTAAAACAAAAGTTTCTTTCAACAGCTACGCAGGATTTCAAGAAACATCTAGAAAACTTCCGACTTTAAATGCAACAGAATATGCACTTTTATTAAATGAAAGTTATGCAAATGGCGGAAAAGCACTTCCTTATCCAAATGTAAGTGGACTAGGAACTGGTACAAACTGGCAAGATGAAGTTTTCCAGATGGCACCTATTATTAATAATGATTTGACTATTTCTGGAGGTTCAGATAACATTACATATTCTGTAAGTGGATCACATTTGGATCAAGAAGGTATTGTTGGAGGCGACAAATCAGGTTATTTAAGAAATACGGCAAGACTTGGTTTAAGCGCTGATCTTAGCAGTAAGATTAAAATGAGAACCAATGTGATTTATACCTATTTCACTAGAAAAACATTAAATGAAAATGGTCTTGGATCTGTATTATTTAATGCGTTGAACGTTCCAGCAACATTAAGTCCTTATAATGCAGATGGCAGTTTTACGCTAGTGCCAAATACTACTGGATTAGGAAATGAAATTATCAATCCGCTGGCGCAAATCGAAAATTCTTATAATAAATATAATTATAAAAAACTGAACGGGAACTTTGCTTTGGATTATAAAATTTTCAAAGGATTTACCTTGTCAAGTGCAATTGGTTTTAATACTTCAAACAGTGAAGGAAAAGATTTCGCAAAACAAATTAGTTATGGCGGAAAAGTCTTTGATGTTCAAAGAAGTTCAGTAACGCAAAGAGCTGTAAATGATAATAATTATTCATTTGACCTTTTTGGAACTTATACAACAAAAATTGCCGATGCACATAACATTACGGGAACTTTAGGTACAACAATCTTTAAAGAATGGGGTAACGGACTTACAGCAACGGGTTATGATGTTCCAAATAATTCTTGGCAGTTTGCCGATATTTCTTTGACAAAAGGAATTTCAGAAACATTGACAAACAGTTCTTATAATTATGATCAAAGAAGATTGTCTTATTATGCAAGACTTCAATATGACTATAAAGAGAAATATTTGCTTTCTGGAATGGCGCGTCGTGATGCCTCGACTAAATTTGGGCCAGGAAACAAGATTGGGCATTTCTATTCTGTTACAGGTGGATGGATCATTTCGAAAGAAGAATTTTTTGGAGAATCTAAGTTTATCAATTTCTTAAAGCTGAGAGGTAGTTACGGAACGTTAGGAAACGACCAAATTCCGAATTATGGTTATTTAGGACTTTTGAACGGCGAAGCAACGTATGTTTTTGATGGTACAATCGTAAACGGAAGTGCAACAGGACAGGTTCCGAATCCAAATTTAAAATGGGAGGAAGCACAAAAATTCGATGTTGGTTTGGATATGAAAATTCTAAACGACAAAGTGTACATCGTAGCAGATTATTTTAATGATGTTAGAAAAGATTTATTAGTGCCAAATATTCCAGTTTCAGGAATTAACGGAACTGGAGCTCCAGGCGCAAGCGCTCCAACTTTAAACGCGGGATCTGTTAAAAATTCAGGTTTTGAATTCGCAATTGACTACAAAGATAAATTCTCAGATTCTTTCAATTTTAGTGTAGGATATAATGTTACTCTCCTAAAAAATGTTGTACAAGAAGTAAATAATGGTACAGGATTTATTGAAGGAGGCGCTTTTGGTGTTGGTCAGCCTGCACCTTCGCGCATGGAGGTAGGAAAACCAATGGGCTATTTCTACGGCTATAAAACCGATGGAGTTTTCCAGAATCAAGCAGAAATTGATGCTCATCCATCACAGCTTGCTTTAGGAGCAAATGCAGTTCCTGGCGATCTTCGTTTTGTTGATGTAAATGGCGATGGCAAAATCGATACAAATGACAAAACCAATATTGGTGATCCAATTGCAGACGCTACAATGGGTTTCAATATACAAATGAATTACAAAAATGTAGATTTTGCAATGTACACTTTTGCATCTGTAGGAAATGATATGGTTCGTAATTACGAAAGAACACTTTCAGACGCTAATCGTTTGAATTATGTTTTAGACAGATGGACAGGTGAAGGATCAACAAATTCGACTCCTAGAGTTACAACAGGAGCAACTGCAAATAATGTTTTCTCTGATTATTTTGTTGAAGACGCTTCGTATTTCAGAATCCAAAATATTCAATTAGGATATTCTCTTAATCCAAATGTGGCTCAAAAAGCTGGACTTACAAAATTAAGACTTTACGTTGGAGTAAATAATTTATACACATTTACAAAGTATAGAGGTTTTGATCCGGGAGCTTCATTTGGTCCAGGAAATCGTGATAATGTTTCTCAGTCTCCTATTGGTGCTGGAATCGATTATGGTTTCTATCCAATTCCGAGAACCTATTTAATGGGACTTAACCTTAATTTTTAATTTCAATTAAAATGAAAAAATATTTATATACAACCGTTATAACGCTTACTCTATTTTCGACTTTAAGCATTTCTTGTTCGGATGAGTTTGTAGATCCTACACCAGAATATTCGATTGATTCTGAAAACTATTTTAATTCAAAAGAAGATTATGATCAGGCATTAGTTGCTGCATATGATCTCTTGCAAGCTTCATATGCAAATGTCATATTAGGAGAAATTGCTTCAGACAATACACTTTGTGGAGGAGAAAGCCCGACGGACGTTATTGGCTGGCAACAAATCGACGATATGATTCATACGCCGGTAAATAGCAATTTAAGAGATATCTGGAACTGGATGTTTGCAGGTGTTCAAAGAGCAAATTATATTCTTGAATTTAAAGATAAGACTGATTTTCCAGGAAAAACACAAGTTATAGCCGAAGCACGTTTTTTAAGAGCATACTACCAGTTTGAGTTAGTAAAATGGTTTGGTGGAATACCAATGAAAGGTGATGCGAGGTTTAAAATTGGAGATGAAAAAACAGTACCGCGTTCTAGTAAAGAAGAAGTTTACGCTTCTATTGAAGCTGATTTAACTTTTGCAGGTGCTAATTTATCTCCAATTGCTTCTCAAAAAGGGCGTATTACTAAAGGTGCTGCTTTGGCACTTCTTGGAAAAGCCTATTTATATGAAGGGAAATTTGCTCAGGCCGCAACTGCATTAGATCAAGTTATTACTTCAGGGAAATATTCTTTGGTAACAGACTATAATTCAATTTTTGAAATGGATGGAGAAAACGGAGCAGAATCTGTTTTTGAAGTACAATATACAGATGTTGAAGGAGCAGGATTTGGATGTCTTCAATGTAGCGAAGGGAACGTAGCAGTAGGATTTAGCGGTGTTAGAAATTTTTCTGGGCCACTTTTCTCTTCAGGATTCAGTTTTAATGTACCAACAAAAGAAGGTGCAGATGCTTTTGAAGCTGGTGACAAACGTAAAGATGTTGCGATTTTAGACATTGCCGCTTTTGCTGCCGCAAATGCTAATTATGACGGAGGAAAAGGTGTGAGCTACGGAAAAGGAAATGAGGATACAGGATATTTCAACAGAAAATATCTTCCGAGAAAAAGAAGTTCTGCCGCAGCGGGAGATTTGAACTTGACAAATCCAAACAACTACAGAGCGATTCGTTACGCAGACGTTTTATTGATGGCTGCCGAAGCTTATAGTCGTGCAGGAAACAATGATGCGAAGGCAAGAGAGTATCTAAATCAGGTTAGAAGAAGAGCTTTTGGAGACAATAATCATGATATCACAGCTTCAGGACAGGCTTTGACCGATTTTATTTATGCTGAAAGAAGAGTGGAACTTTTTGGTGAAGGACATCGTTTCTTTGATTTGGTAAGAACTGGAAAAGCTGTTGGGAAAATTCCTGGTTTTACAGCTAATAAAAACGAATTATTCCCGCTTCCAATTGAAGAAATTCAATTCTCAAACGGAAACTGGCAACAAAATCCTGGATACTAAAAAATACAATTATGAAAAAAATATATTTAATATTAAATCTATTCGTTTTGACAATGCTGATTGCTTGTGCAAACGATGATGCTCTCGATGTTGATTTAGACAGTATTGCGGCGCCAACAAATGTGTCGGCACTGACAACCGTTACACAAGACAATACAGGAAAAGTAACTTTTATTCCGACGGGTGAAGGTGCAACGCAATATAAAATCAGTTTTGGTGATGGAACTCCGGAATCAGCTTATATTCCTTCTGGTGGAACTTTAACGCATACTTATAAAGAAGGAACATATAAATCGAAAATTACAGCAATGAATGTGAACGGGAAAACAACCGAAGTAACACATGATGTTGTAGTATCATTTAGAGCTCCTGAAAATTTAGTAGTTGAAATCACAAACGATTTATCAGTATCTAAAAAAGTAACCGTAAAAGCAACTGCAGATTTTGCTTTGTTTTATGATGTTTATTTTGGAGAAGCTGGAAAACCAGATCCGATTTCTGCAAACAATGGCGAATCTGTTTCTTATACATATAAAGAAGCGGGTGTTTACACAGTTCGTGTTGTTTCAAAAAGTGCCGCAATCAAAACTACTGAATATACAGCTCAGGTGACAGCAAAACTGGTTGTAGCGCCTTCAGCATCGGCACCAACGCCTCCAAACAGACAGCCAGCTGATGTTATTTCTATTTACGGTACGAAATATGCCAATGTTGCAGGAACAAATTATTTCCCAGACTGGGGACAAGCGGGACAAGGAAGCAGTTGGGCAGAGTTTGATTTAAACGGCGATAAAATGCTGAATTATATTAAATTAAGCTACCAAGGAATTGCTTTAGCAGACAATGTAACAATAGATGTTTCTAAAATGGAATATCTACACATGGATGTTTGGACAGCTGATTTGCAGAAAATTGAAACTTCATTGATTCAGACTGGACCTTCAGAAAAACCTGTAACAAAAGACCTTACAGCTAATCAATGGACAAGCATTGATATTCCAATTTCAGCATGGACAAGCCAAGGATTAACAGTAGATAAAATTTTCCAATTGAAATTTGTTGGAACGCCTTGGGCTGGAGGAACCGTATTTATTGACAATATTTATTTTTATAAAGCGCCTGCAGAATCAATCGCATTGCCTATTGATTTCGAATCAGCAAACTTGACTTATTCTTGGGGAGGTTTCGGAAATGTTAATGCATCAATGGTAACAAATCCTGACAAAACAGGAGCAAACGTATCTGATAAAGTGGTTAAAATGGAGAAAAAATCAGGTGCAGAAACTTGGGCTGGAGCTAGTTTGAATCTTGATGCTTCGCCGGATTTTTCTAAAGGAACTAAAGTAAAAGTAGCAGTTTGGTCTCCAAAAGTTGGTGCTGATATTTTATACAAAATGGAGCTTTCTACATCTCCAAAAGATGGAAATGGAAACCCAAGTGTAAACTTTGAAGTACATGCATCGACTACAGTTGCAAATGCTTGGCAAATTTTAACTTTTGACCTAACAAGTGCGGCTAGCTTCGACTCTAGCATCAAATACGACAGAGTAATTTTATTCCCAGATTTTGGGCAAACAGGAACTGGAGCCACGTATTATTTTGACGACATTAAACAATCCAATTAAAACGAGAAATCATGAACAAAAAAATAATTTTAAAAATAGTATCCTTATTTGCGATTGTCTTGATGATGGGATGTCAAAATGATGATTTCACTTTTGGATCAATTGATTCACCAACAAATCTTAAAGTTACTGCTGAGGTTATTGGTAAAACTACCGCAGCTCCAAACGGAGATGGTTCAGGAACAGTAAAATTTACTGCGAAGGCTGATGGTGCTATATCATATAAATATGTTTATAGCGATGGAACATCTGATAATGCGCCAAACGGAGTAATTACAAAGCGTTTTACAAAAACGGGAGTTAATACCTATACAGTAACTGTAATTGCTTCCGGAAAAGGTGGAGTAAGTACAACAACTACTACGGATGTTACAGTTAAAAGTGATTTTAGTGATGCCGAGGCGGTACAATTCTTAACTGGTGGTACTTCTAAAAAATGGTATTGGTCAGCTTCAGAAGCTGGACATTTAGGAGTTGGTCAAAATGATGGCGATGCAACTAAAAATTATTACGGAAACTATTATCAAGCAGGAGCTTGGGAAAAAGCAGGTTCACCAACTAGCAGCTGTTTATATGAAAACGAATTGACATTCTCTCTAGAAGGAGGTCAGCTTAAATTCCAGCTAAACAATGGTGGCGCAACTTTCTTCAACGCCGCTTTTGAAAGTGTAGGAGGTGGAAATTCGGGATCTGATGCTTGTTTGGCTTATGATACGTCAGGAAAGAAAACAGTTTCGTTGAGTCCTTCAGAATCTTTTGTAATGCAAAATCCAAATCACGCAACACAAACAAGAGGAACAATGATGAATTTCTCTGATGGCGGATTTATGGGGTACTATATCGGTCAGAGTTCATACGAGATTTTATCGATTACAGCGAACAGAATGGTTGTTAGAGCCGTTATGGGCGGAAATGCATCATTGGCTTGGTATCATATTTTCACGACAACAAAACCAACACAAAATCCAACAACACCAGATAAAGATTATACAAATTTAGTTTGGTCTGATGAGTTTAATACTGATGGAGCGCCAGATGCTTCAAAATGGGTTTATGATTTAGGGCGTGGCGATAATGGTTGGGGAAATAATGAAAAACAGAATTATACGAATTCTTCAACAAACGTAATTGTTCAGGGAGGTAACTTAAAAATTACAGCTAAAAAAGAAGCTTCTGGCGGAGCTGATTATTCTTCAGCCAGATTGAAATCTGAAGGGAAATATAAATTTACGTATGGAAAAGTTGAGGTTCGTGCAAAACTTCCAATAGGTGGAGGAACTTGGCCTGCTATCTGGATGCTTGGAGCAAATTATGCTACAAATGCTTGGCCTGCATGTGGAGAATTAGATATTATGGAACATGTAGGAAACAGCCAGAATGTAATCCATGGAACGCTTCATTATCCTGGACACTCTGGCGGAACTGCTAATACTGGTTCAAAAACTATTGCAAATGTTTCTACAGAATTCCATATTTATAAAACAATCTGGAGTCCTGAAGCTGTAAAAATATATGTAGATGATGAGTTAATTCATTCGGTTCCTAATGATACGAGTTTGCCTTTCAACAAAGACTTTTTCTTAATTTTGAATGTTGCTATGGGAGGTAATTTTGGCGGTAATATTGATGCGGCTTTCACGCAGTCTTCTATGGAGATTGATTACGTTAGAGTGTATCAATAGAGTATAAATTAATTAGTAAGAATGAAATGAGAAGGTCAGTTTAGGTTGACCTTCTCAATTTTTATAATTTTAAATGAAAGTATGAAAAAGGTAATTATGTTGCTGTTGATCAGCAGTGCATGTTTTGCGCAGGAAGTAAAAAGAAAACTCGTTTGGGAAGAAAACTTCAATAAAAAAGAGTTGAATGAAAAAGATTGGAATTTTGAAATAGGCGATGGCTGTCCTAATCTTTGCGGTTTTGGAAACAATGAAAGACAGGTTTATACCAAAACAAATCATGAATTCAAAGATGGAAATTTAGTTATAGAAGCGAGAAAGGAAGGCGCAAAATATACATCAACCAAAATCACCACAAAAGGTAAAAAAGAATTTAAATACGGCCGAATTGAAGCAAGAGCAAAATTGCCAGTTGGTCAAGGAATCTGGCCGGCATTTTGGATGTTGGGAGCAAACATTGATGAAATCCACTGGCCAAAAGCAGGTGAAATTGATATTTTAGAATATATAGGGCGCGATCCAGGAATGGTTTATACTACTTTGCATACGCAAGACAGCCACGGAAACACAATTAATACTAAAAGAACACCATATCCTAATATTGAAGAAGGTTATCACATTTTTGCAATTGAATGGACTAAAGATAAAATGGATTTTTTTGTAGATAAAACATTAGTCTATACATTTAATCCTCCAGTGAAAAATGAAGATACTTGGCCTTTTGACAAACCTTTCTATATCATTGTCAATTTAGCTGTTGGAGGAAATTTTGGCGGACCAGAGGTAGATGATAAAATCTTTCCGCAAAAGTACTATGTCGATTACGTACGCGTCTATCAATAGTTCTTTATTTCAAAAAAGGCATAAATTACTTTGTAACTACTTAATTGTAAGTAATTTATGTCTTTTTGTAAATATGGCTCATTTGCTGATTTAGCGGTCTTTTCCGGTAAAAATTAACTTATGTGTCTATTTTTTAAGTTTTTATTGTTAATTATTCTGCGTTTTATTTGCTTTTTAAAATAATTATTTGTTAAATTTGGTCACTTAATTAACACACTAAAAAAAGAGAAGCCTATACAATAAAATTACTTTTTAGAAAATTACTCCAAATTAAAAACCTAAAAAAGTAGTATTATGGCTCATCTGCACATTCCAGACGCTCTGTTAGTGAAAAATTATATCGATGGCAATGAAGTTGCGCTGTCGACATTAATCAAAAGGCACGAATCGAAGATTTATGGTTTCATATATTCTAAGATTGCTGATAGAGATATCTCAAATGATATTTTTCAAGACACTTTTATTAAGGTAATCAAAACCTTAAAAAGCAATTCATATAATGAAGAAGGTAAATTTTTGCCATGGGTAATGCGTATATCTCACAATTTAATTGTAGATCATTTCCGCAAAACTAAAAAAATGCCAATGTATAGAGAAACAGAAGAATTCTCAATCTTCTCTGTAATGTCTGACGATTCGCTGACAATTGAAGGCAAAATGATACTTGACCAAGTGGAAATCGACCTAAAAAGATTAATCGAAGAACTTCCGGATGATCAAAAAGAAGTATTGGTAATGCGTATGTATCAAGATATGAGTTTCAAGGAAATATCAGAGTTGACAGACGTTAGCATCAATACAGCTCTAGGGAGAATGCGTTATGCATTAATGAATTTGAGAAAAATAATTGATAAACATCAAATTATTTTAACCAACTAATACTAATTTGAGTATTAATCCGTTATCCTATGTATAAACATTTTCATAGTATGGCAAAAATTTACTCTAAAAAAGCATTAGCTTCTAAAAATTTAAAACCTAAAAAAGAAGTCGTTTCTTTTTTACTCAGTTATTCACAAGCTTTGACTGTTGTGAAAATTGAAGACAAAAGCTTCGATATAATAGCAAATTAAACAATCGCAAACTTGCCAAAAGTTTATCGCTAATAGAAAAGCCAAATGGTCGTTTTGGTTTAAAGCTCACTTCTGTATGTAAAATACTGATAGTGAGTTTTTTTTTGCGCGTATTTAAATAAATTGAGAATTTGAGCGAATCACCTCTTTAAAAAAAAGTTAAATTTTGAATAAAAAAATAATGATATTTTATTGCGTATTCAGTTTTTAATTCTATTTTAGATAAAAAAATATAATGTTTGCAGAAAACAATAGTAAATAATGTTATTTATAGTGTAAATACTGTTAAAATTTGATTTTTTTTAAAAGTGATAAAATGAAAATGTTTAATTCTCAAAAATATTTAATATGATAAAAAACTACTCTCGCTAATTATTCAGTTTGATAATTTTTGAATCCTAGCAGAAGGATATCAAAAGTACAATTTTGTCCAATTTTTGGAAACCAACAAAATTGTTTGAGAAAAGAACCCAATCTATTTAACTATCAAACTTGATCTACAATGAAAATGAAATTTATGATTTTATCAATACTATTGATAAATGTTGGGGCATATGCCCAAAAAGCACAAATTAAAGATGCGCAGTCACTTTTTGATAAAGGTAATTCACAAGAAGCCCTAACAATTTTAAACAAGACCGAATATCTTATCATAAACGCGCCGGATGAGGATAAATCTGATTTTTATTTTTTGAAAGGAAATGTATATAAGGATTTAGCCAGTAAAAATATTGATGCCGCAAACAACTTTAGTCTTGCATCACAAGCTTATCAAGATGTGTTTTTGTTTGAAAATGAATCTGGTAAGTTTAAATTTACTGTAAAAGCTAGTGCGGCTTTGAAAGATATGAAATCTAACTTGGTTAACGGCGCCATGGCCGATTTCAAAGCTGGAAAATTTAAAGAAAGTGCAGAGAAAAGTTATAAAGTATATTTGTTTGACAAAAAAGATACGCTTAATTTATATAACGCGGCTTCGTCATCGATTAATGCTAAAGACTATAATTCAGCAATTAAGTATTACGAAGAACTGAAGAAAAAGAATTATTCAGGAAACGGCGTTCTTTATTATGCTACAAATAAAAAGACAAAGGAAGAAGATGCATTTCTTTCTCCAAAAGCGAGACAATCAGCAATTGATCAAGGACTTTATGAGAAACCAAGAACAGAATCTGTTCCTTCAAAAAAAATTGATGTAAATAATAATTTAGCATATTCTTATATGGAGAATAAAGATTATGCTAAAGCTGAAGCGATATACAATTACGTTTTAGAAATGAATCCTAATTATATTGATGCTTACATTAATCTTGCTTATTTGAAATTGCAGCAAAAAAAGGCAATAGCTGATGAAATTGCAAACTTGGGAACAACTCCAAAAGAAATGCAGCAATATGATAAATTGAACGCAAAAAAAGATGATATTGCTAGAAGTGCAATTCCATATCTTAAAAAAGCACTTACTATCGAGCCTAAAAATCCAGATGTAACGAAAACACTTTTAGGAGTTTACAGGTCTCTTGATATGACAACTGAATATAATGCCTTGAAAGCTGGAATGTAATTAAAATTTGATAATTAGAAAGTGTGATAATTAGATAATGAGTTTAAGACGAACTGCTTTATCATATTTTCTAATTATCAAATTGGCACATTAAGAAATAACAAAGGCGCAGAGGTTTTAATCTTTGCGCCTTTTTTTAATCTAAGCTTTTGTCATTTCTTCAATTATAGATTTTTTTCCTATAGTTCTGGTGATGATGTCTTTTTCTAGACTCCAACCACGTGCGGGTGAGTATTCGCGTCCGTACCAGATAATCTGAAGATGCAAATCATTCCATAATGATCTCGGAAATAATCTTTTAGCATCTTTTTCAGTTTGAGCGACATTTTTTCCATTCGAAAGATTCCATCTGTACATTAATCTATGGATATGAGTGTCAACAGGAAAAGCTGGAACTCCAAAAGCCTGTGACATTACAACGCTCGCCGTTTTGTGTCCAACGGCAGGCAAGGCTTCAAGTGCTTCAAAACTCTGAGGGACTTCGCCATTATGTTTTTCAATCAGAATTTCTGATAAACCATGAATTCCTTTTGATTTCATTGGAGACAACCCACACGGACGAATAATTTCCTTGATTTCTTCAATAGACATTTTCACCATATCATACGGATTATCAGCTTTTGCAAACAACAAAGGCGTAATTTGGTTTACACGAACATCTGTACATTGTGCCGAAAGCAAAACAGCAATTAATAAAGTATAAGGATCTTTGTGGTCAAGAGGGACAGGTATAGTAGGGTAAAGTTCTTTTAAGGTGTCGATAACAAATTGTACGCGAGCTTCTTTATTCATTTCCGTATTTTTAGAGCCGTAAAAATAATGAATTATAAGTTATGAGTTAGAAGTTGCAAGTTATAAGTTATCTTTGTTTTTCAATCTAAAATCCAAAATCAACAATCTAAAATAAAAGATATGACAACATTAAAAGCTGGCGATAAAGCGCCAAACTTTTCGGGAATTGATCAAGAAGGGAAAGGGCATAAATTGGCAGATTATGCTGGAAAAAAATTAGTAGTTTTCTTTTATCCAAAAGCAAGTACGCCAGGCTGTACAGCTGAAGCTTGCGATTTAAGAGATAATTTTTACCGTTTTCAAGCAAATAATTATGAACTTCTTGGAGTAAGTGCTGACAGTCAGAAGGCTCAAACAAAATTCAAAGAAAAATACGAATTGCCTTTCCCATTATTAGCAGATGAAGATAAATCGGTTATCAATGCTTTTGGAGTTTGGGGACCAAAGAAATTCATGGGAAGAGAATACGACGGAATCCACAGAACCACTTTTGTAATCAATGAAAACGGAATTATCGATGAGGTAATCGAAAAAGTAAAAACAAAAGAACACGCTGATCAGATTTTGAAATAGTTTTTAGTCACAGTTTTCAGTCTCAGTTTGTCAAGCTGAGCGAAGTCGAAGGACACTCCAATTGGAACGTGAGCTTCGACTTCGCTCAGGGTGACAACTGAAAACTGAGACTGAAAACTGCGACTGAATATTTAAAAAAAAGTCCCAACTAAGGGACTTTTTTTATATTAAGAATTTTGTTCTAGTTCTTTTTGTGGATGATATCCAAAAAGATGATGTTCTTTTATGATTTCGGCAACTCCAGAAGGAAGCATTGGTTCCCATCCCGATTGTCCTTGGCCAATCATTTTTAATACTTGGCGAGAGAATACATTTAATATGTTTGGATTGTAATCTTTAATGTCAACCACTTTTCCGTTGAATTTAAAGAATTTGTACAATTCTTTCATTCTAGGATGAACTTTTAAGTTGTCTGAAGTGATAATTTCGCCATTATCGCCTAACATTGGGTATAAGAATACTTTCATGTCTCGGTAGAATAATTTTCCGAAGGCCTCTAAGATTCCACCGCTTAAGTGGCGGTAATATTTCTCATCAAAAATATCTACAAGGTTATTTACTCCCATTGCTAATCCCATTCTGGCTTTAGTATAATTAGAGAAATATTCAACTACTTTATAGTATTCTTGGAAATTTGAAATCATAACGGTTTGACCTAGCGAACAAAGCAATTCAGCTCTGTCCATAAAATCGCGTTCGTCAATTTCACCATCAGAACGCAAATTTGAAAGTGTAATTTCAAAAACGGTTAAAGTATTGTCTTTGTCAACTTTATTCTCGCTGAGAAACATTTTTAATGATTTCTCATACATGTCAAGGTTTACATTTGTTACCGGGCGGAAACTTCCTCTAAAAGCAAGAAGGTTTTTCTTGTACAAAACGGCAGCTGGCAATACATTTTTTCCTTCTGGATTAAACATTACGGCATCTGTCATTCCGTTTTTAACCAATTGTAAACTCATTAATCGGTTGTCAACATCTGCAAAACGAGGTCCAGAGAAGTTGATTGTATCAATTTCAAGCTGATCTTTGTCTAAGTGGTCGTATAAATAACGTAATAAACGTTTCGGGTCGTTGTATTTGTAAAATGCACCGTAAATCAAGTTCACACCTAAAACTCCAAGAGTTTCCTGTTGTAATCGGGCGTCAGTTTCTTTAAAACGAATGTGAAGTATAATTTCGTTGTAAGCTTCGTCAGGTTCAATTTGGTATCTAATTCCTACCCATCCGTGACCCTTAAATTGTTTGGCAAAATCTATAGTTGCTACTGTATTGGCGTAGCTGAAAAAAAGTTTGTTTGGGTGTTTTTCTCGGCTTAAACGTTCTTCGATCAATTCACCTTCAAACGTCAGCATTTTTTTTAGTCGATTTTCTGTCACATAGCGTCCGTCAGATTCAATTCCGTAAACGGCATCACTAAAATCTTTGTCATAGGCAGACATCGCTTTTGCAATTGTTCCCGATGAACCTCCGGATCTGAAAAAATGCCTAACGGTCTCTTGTCCAGCGCCAATTTCGGCAAATGTTCCGTAAATATTCTCGTTTAAGTTAATGCGTAACGCTTTGTCTTTTATAGAAGGAATCTGTTCGATGACCTTGTCACCTTTGAGTTTTATTTCTGTACCCATTTTATTTTAAATAGATTTGTTACAAAGTTAGTAAATTAGGCTTCTAATGAAAGAGAAATAATCCTATTTTTGTAAAAAAATTAAGTTCAATTGAAGGTCTATTTTTTAGGTACTGGTACTTCTCAAGGTATCCCGATTATTGGGGTTGATCATCCCGTTTGCAAAAGCACTGATGCTAAGGATAAAAGGCTCCGAGTATCCATCTGGATTTCGTGGGGCGAGCATTCTTATGTTGTAGATTGTGGTCCCGATTTTAGACAACAAATGCTTTCTTGCGGATGCCGTAAACTGGATGCTATTTTATTCACTCATGAACATGCGGATCATACTGCTGGATTGGATGATATTCGTCCGTTTAATTTCAGACAAGGCGAAATTCCTGTTTATGCACATCAGCGTGTAATTGATAATTTAAGACGCCGTTTTGACTATGTTTTCGAAACTGTAAATAAATATCCTGGAGCTCCAAGCGTCAAAACTATCGAGGTAGAAAACAATAAACCTTTTGCAGTTGGCGATAAATTAGCAATTCCAATTAATGTCATGCATGGTGATTTACAGGTTTTTGGTTATCGTATTGACGATTTTGCTTATTTGACTGATGTCAAAACAATTGATGATCTTGAAATTGAAAAACTTAAAAACCTAAAAGTTTTGGTCGTAAATGCATTGCGAATCGAACCTCATGATACACATTTCAATTTGCAGGAAGCCCTTGATTTTATTAACCTTGTCAAACCTGAAAAAGCTTATTTGACTCATATCAGCCATGTATTGGGCTTTCATGAAGAAGTTCAAAAAACGCTCCCAGAAAATGTTTTTCTGGCTTATGATAATTTAGAAATTACAATTTAATTATACCACAAAATGAAAAAATCCTTAATGCTTTATCTTTTTCTCCTTGCAATATTAATGAACGTTTTTACTTATACGTTTTACAGCGGTGAAGTGAAATTTGAGAAGGAGAGATACGATAGAACAACTAAGAAGCTGAGAGACAGTATTAATTTAGTTACAGAAAAACTAGCTGAAGCCGATTATTTCTCATTAGAGCATAATGAAAATGCTCAAAATTACTTTGACAACAGTGCTTCTGGAGGAAAAGTGATTTTATACGAAAAATTAATTCCTGTTGTAAAAGAGAAATTATTGGATTTAAATGCCGGCCCAAAAGGAAATCCATATACAGGGCAAGATATGATTGATGGAAAGAAATTTATCATCAATAAAATTAAAATTTTAAACCACAGATGGATTATTGCAGATTACAGTAATGGTGAATTATGGGGAGAAGTCTTGTTAAAATATTTTGTAGATAACGATGATAATATTACATTTGAAGTAAATCAAAGTTGGTTATATCAAAAATAGGATTTTTAATCCTATTTTTTTTTGTCCAATTTTTAAAACTATAGGATTATGAAAAAGATTATTTTATTAGCAGTTATTGTTGTTGCCTCGTTTTCTTGTGCAAAAAAAGTATCACCAGAAAAAAGCGAGTCTCAAGAACCAAAAAGTGAGACCAAAAAAGAAACAGTAGTTGGCGCTGATTCTGATGTTCACGGGTGTAAAGCTTCGGCCGGATATACTTGGTCAACGCTTAAAAAAGAATGTATCAGAGTTTTTGAAGGGACAAAATTATCACACTACGATGATGGAAAAGAATATACTACTGCGTCATACGTAATTTTTGATGGAAATAAGGCAGAGCTTTTCTTAGACACTCAAAAAGAATCTATTATTTTGGAAAGAAAATCTGAAGGTGATTCTTGGAAAAAAGACGATTTAGAATTGATTCCTTGGAAAGGTTATGTTTTGAAAAAAGGAGGGAAGATTCTTTATACGGGACAATAAAATTTTAGTATTCAGTCGCAGTTGCAGTTTTCAGTCTTGAATTGCGGAAAACTTTGTCGAAGTTTAAAACTTTGACAAAGGTCTAAGTTTGTATGTGACTGAGAACTGCGACTGAGACTTAAATATTCTCTTTAATAAAATCAGAAGTTACAACTTGAGCAAATTCTTCATTTAAGCTTGCTAAAGCGGTTTGATGAATTACTTCTGCAGAAAACGCTTCGCCATTTATTCCTTTTTTGTTGAAAGTTGCTGTTGCATCAGAAACTAAATATGCATTATAACCAAAATTTCCAGCCATTCTGGTTGTTGTAGAAACGCAATGATCTGTTGTTAAGCCAACAATTACAAGGTTTGTAATTTTAGCATCATCCAAAAGCTCTTTTAAATTTGTTCCGATAAAAGCGCTGTTAACATTCTTTTTAATGATTGTTTCGCTTTCTAATGGTTGTACTACATCTTGAAATTCATTTCCAGGATTTGTTTCATTCAAAATTGAATTTGGATTTGAAGAACAATGCTGAACGTGAAAAATAGGCAGTTTTTTACTTCTCCAAATTTTTAGAAGTTCACCGGCTTTTTCTTCTGCAGTAACATTATTTCGGTCTCCGCCCCAATACTCAATATTGTGAAAACCTTTTTGAATGTCAATTAAAATTAATGCAGGATTGTCAAGTTTTTTAATGCTCATTTGTAAATAATGATTTTGAATTAAAAATGGAACGAAATTAACTTGCTTATTTAAGCTTATCCTTGTGTAGTTCCAATTTTACTAATTATTTTGCCTGTTACTAGATTTGAGGTGTATATTTTCATTTCTCGTTTTCAGTTTTTAAGAATTATCCATCATGTTATGAATTCTTCTTTCAGCTTCTTCTTTTGAAATTCCATTATAATAATCTCGAACAAATTGATGATCAAAATCATCATGTGGAATTATTTCAGGTCTGTCGTTTCCTTTTTTTGTAATTACAGTAGTTGGAATACTTTCTGAATTGTCATAATCGACTAAATAATTTGACAACCATCCAAAATATTTGGTTTCATGATTTTCATTCTCAAAATTATTATAATAATCATCGTAACTTTTTTCACTAAGTGAAACCCAAAAGCCATATTGTAACGACTCAGGATGATCATTTACTTTTTGATTTAATACTACTCTTATAAATCTGTTGGTTTGATCTTCATATTCAATTGTGCAAAAATCACTACTTAGATTTCCAATAGTTTTTTTTTCATTATCGCTTAAATTATGAAATGGAGTAGGACTTATAAATGTTAATGCAGGCCAATCTTCATGTATTTCTCCACATTGCGAACATTTAAATTCTGATTTAGAAACTTTATTCTTTTTTCTCCAAAACATATTCTTTTGATATTTACTGTCCTAGCCAATTTTTAAAATCAAAGAAATTTTGTGGTGCAACACCATGTCCAACATGATATTCCTTATAAGTTGCCGGAATATTTAATTTCTCCAAAATTGCCGGAGTTTTTCTAGCCCATTCAATCGGAATGACTTGATCTACAGTTCCGTGTGAAGCAAATATTTTTAAGTTTTGAAAATCGTTATTTTCAAAACCTTCTTTTATAATTTCTTCGTTGAAATAACCGCTCATCGCAACCACTCGCTGAATTTTTTCTGGATAAGAAAGTGCTGTTGCATAACTTAAAATAGATCCTTGGCTAAATCCAATTAATGTTACATTATTAGCATCAATTGGGTAATTTGCTACTAATTCGTCAATAAAACCAGCAATTATATCTCTTGAAGTTCTAGCTTGTACGTTATCCGTAAATTTATTTTGGTCTGCGTCAAAGTTGATGGCGTACCAAGCATAAGCTCCATATTGTAAATCGTAAGGCGCTCTTGCGGAAATGATATAGTAATTATCAGGAAGTTCTGATGCAAAAGAGAATAAATCTTCTTCATTGCTTCCGTATCCGTGCAATAAAAGCAATAACGGATTTTTATCTAAAATTACTTTTGGTTCTTTTATTTTGTACTCTAAAGATAGATTCATTTTTTAATTATGAATTGTAAGTTGTGAATTATGAATTTTTCACTTTGTCAAAGTTTAAAACTTTGACAAAGTTTTTGACGTTTTTAGTTTGGAATTTTAAAACTTGGAATTTTAAAAATTACCCGATTTTTTTAAACCATTTTTGGAATAAATTTCCAACCAAAGGAATTGGTGTCATTTGCCCTTGAATAGCATTAAAAATACCGAAAGTCCATAGTATGGAAATAAAGATCCACATTGGGAAAGTGATAAAAAAACTATCAAAATTACTAATAATGGTGCCTAAAGAAATAAAGGTTAAAGACAAACCAAGAGACTGACGGATGTGAAAAGAAGCAAAACTGTTTTTATTTTCAGAATTCATGCTCATGGCGATCAAAACGCCAATAATTAGAATATAGCTTGTAATAGCAATTGATTTTCCTTCTTCGACTGAATTATTCATTATATTATTTTGTAACAAGTTGATTTTGATTGAAAATTCCGTACACAGAACCTTTTATTTCAGTTCCTAAAAAAGCAGAATTTTTAGATTTTGAAAGAATGTTTTCTTTTGTAAAAGTTAATTTTCCTTCGGTTGTGAATAATGTCAAGTTGGCTTTTGCACCTTCTTCAATCGTATTTTTTTCTAAGTTGAAAATGTTTCTCGCTGAAGTCAATTTTGAAACGATAGTTTCAACTGGTAAAACAGTCAATAAGGCTCCAAAAGCACTTTCTAAACCAATAGTTCCGTTTTTGGCAGTGTCAAATTCCATTTTTTTGAACTCAATATCAATTGGATTATGGTCTGATGTAATCATGTCGATGGTTCCATCTGCGATACCGTTAAGTAAAGCTTGTCTGTCAACTTCGGTTCTTAATGGAGGTGTTACTTTAAAACGAGTGTCAAATCCGTCTAGTTTTTCATCGGTTAAAACCAAATGATGTACGGATGCACTGCAAGTGATATTTAAACCTTTTGCTTTGGCTTCTCTGATCAATTGAACTGATTTTGCTGTAGAGATCGTTGGAATATGAAGTTTTCCGCCAGTATATTCTAATAAAAATAAATTTCTAGAAATCTGTAGTTCTTCTGCTAAATTCGGAATTCCTTTTAAACCTAATCTTGTCGAAACAATTCCTTCGTTTGCGACGCCATTTCCTTTGATATTTGGATCTTGCGAGTAAGCAATAACCAATCCGTCGAAATCTTGTACGTATTGCAAAGCGATTTTCAAAATATTAGCATTGTCGATACTTTTGTTGTAATCTCCAAAAGCAATAGCTCCCGAATTTTTCATGTCGAAAAGTTCTGCCATATCTTTTCCTTCGCTGGCTTTAGTCAAAGCTCCAATTGGGAAAATTTCTGTAGCAAAACCATTTGCTTTGCTTTTTACAAAATTAACCTGAGATTGATTGTCAATAATTGGCAATGAATTCGGTTGTAATGCAATTGCAGTAAAACCGCTTTTTGCCGCAACATTTAAGCCGTTTGCAATGGTTTCTCTGTCTTCATAACCTGGTTCTCCAAGCGAAACACTGCTGTCAAACCAGCCTTGAGAAACATGAAGATTGCCAAATCGAACGATTTCAGCATCATCGTTTGGAAGAGAAACTCCTATTTTTTCTATTACACCATCTGCAATTAAAAGATCAACGGTCTGATTATGAAACGGACTTTTTGAGTCGATAATTTTGGCGCTTTTGATGATTAGTTTCATATTTTGGATATTTATTTTATTAAAACATTAAATGTTTTTTATTTACTACCATAAAGAAATTAAGTTCATAAAGCGAGAAACTTAATTTTCTGGACATTTGGAATAAGATCATTAAGGAAAAACTTAATAATCTTAATGCCTTAATGGTGAAAAAAAATCATTTTACAAATTTTATAATTGCCATTTCTAATGCTAAAAACAACAGTGCAAAGATAACAAACCATTTCCAAATTTGGCTGTCGGTTCGTTCAGTTTGTAAAGTATTGAAAATGGTCGAAATTGTATCGGCAGTTTTGAAATCTGAAACAATATTTGTGTTTACTTGGCTTAAATCGCTTTCAGTTCTTTTATAATTGAAACTCAGGTTTTCAACCCATTCTTTTTTGTCAAAAATGCTGTAATTTCCAGCTGTTTCAGGGAAATCATTAAACGTTAATTTGACTTTGTTGTTTAAAATCTGCTGAATTGGTATAAATGAATCTTCTGTTCCTTTTACTTCTAAAATAGCATCTTTTGTCAATAAAACATCAACAAAATAAGGCTGATTGTTTCCAATGGTCAACGCATTAACTCCCGTTTTTTGGTTGTTTGTTGCGATTTTATAAAACAAAGGAACGATTAAAGGCGATTGCTGAAAGTTAGAATTGACGCTGTTTATTGGTGCCGAAAACAATGTAACTCCAGAAACTGAATTTTGAATGGAAGTCACAAAAGCACTTTGATCTTCATAAGACAAAACAGCCGGATACGCACTTGAAACCGCAAATGAAGAATTTGTTTTTGGATATTGAAAATTTGTGATTTTGTTTTCAAAAACTCCAGAAAACAGCGGATGATCAAAATTGATTTTCGTAATCAATTTGCTTTCAGTTTTTAGATAATTAAATTGAATTTTTCCAAAGTTTCCTAAGAAATCGTTGAAGTTTGAAACTGTAATTTTTTCAGAAGGAATGATAACTAAATTTCCACCTTTTGAAACGAAACTTTTTAGAGTAGTTTGTAATGCCTGCGGAATTTCAGTTAATTCATTCAGAATAATGGTGTTCTGTTTTTCTAAACTATTATAATCTAAAGAACTGATTGGATAATTACTGTAATTGAATTCGGTTGGAGTATAAATTCGGGTTAAGAAATTGCTTTTTTCAGGCTCGCCAATACTGATTACGTTTGTTTTTTTGTTTTTAGAAATGCTGAAAAACAATTTGTTGTCATAAGTTAATCCGTTGTCTTCAATTGAAACATAGCCATGAAAAGCTTCTTTCGGAATCGTAAAATTGATTTTCTTTTTCTTTGAATCAAAATTGATTATTGTTTTGGCAATCAGTTTGTTTTGATTGTATAAAGCAGTCGAAATTGGGCTGAAATCATCACCATAAGCCGATAAGCTTACGCCAATTTCATAAAAGTTTTCTAAAGTCTGATTGATGTAAACGCTGTCAATTGAAACGTTGTTTTTTTGTTCTGCTTCCGGAACGATGAAATATGGTTTTTCTTCAAAATCAATATTTTTAACATCTTTTTCTTTTAAGCCAACAGCATCCGTAATAATGACAATATCTTTTTTATGTGCCGATTTGTGCGCTTTGATTTTTGCAATAATAGAAGTAAGTTCAAATGGCGAAGCGCTGTAATTTAAATTTTGAAGCGCGCTTTTCGAAGATTTAATATCGGTATTCCAATAATTTTCAGTGTTTGTCAAAAGTGAAAACTGCGCCGTTTCTGGAGTGTTTTCAAGCAATTCTTGCACTGCACGTTTCAGCAATTCGCCTTTTTTTCCTTTTGCTTGCATGCTAAACGAATTGTCTAAAACAATATACATTTCGTTTGAAGCATTTTTGCTGTCTTTTGCTTCAAAAAATGGTTGGGCAAATGCAATGATCGCACAGGTAAGTAATAATAAACGAGTAGCAAGCAATAATCGTTTTTTGATTTTTGAACTTTTTCGGGTTTGAATGGCAAGTTCTTTCAGGAAACGAACATTGGTGAAATACGAAGTCTTAAAACGTCTTAATTGAAATAAATGAACCAAAATTGGAACAATCAATAAAAAGAGAAAGTATAGAATTTCGGGATGTTTAAAATGCATTCTGGCTTCGATTTACTTCACTACGTTTTGTAGATGCTGGTCAAAAATACAAATTTTTAGTTAAACCATATAAGTTATACAAGAGATTATAAGGAAGTAGTTATTGCGTTTCAGTTAAATGAACTTATATGACTTCTAAGGTGAAATGTAACAAAAAAATGTAACTTTTCTGGTTCCATTTGTAATGATGAAAAAGATATTATTGTGTATTTTAGCGTATTCAAAAAATAATATAGAATATGAAAAAGTTATATGTGATCTTATTTTCAGCTTTAGCATTAACTGCAGCAAAAGCTCAAAGTAAATTCAATTTATTAGTTGGAACTTATACCAATAAATGCCAAAGCAACGGAATTTATGTTTATGAATTCAACGCTGCATCGGGCGATTTCAAGCTTAAAAATTCTTCTGAAAATGTAATAAGTCCGAGTTATTTATCGATTTCGCCAAATAATAAATTTGTGTACGCGGTAAATGAAAACGGAACTCAAAGTGCTGTGAGTGCATTTGGTTTTGATGCTGCTTCTGGAAAACTTAAATTTTTGAATACAAATGATGCTTTAGGTGCAGATCCTTGCCATTTGATCAATGACGACAAAAATGTAATTGTTGCCAATTATTCTGGCGGAAGTATTGTTGTTTTTAAGAAAAATGCTGACGGAAGTATTACGACTGTACAACAATTAATACAGCACGAAGGAAAAGGACCAAATGTAGCGCGCCAAGAAAAAGCACATGTTCATCAAGTTGTTTTTTCACCAGATAAAAAGTTCGTTTTATCTAATGATTTAGGTTTGGATAAAGTGTTTATTTACAAATACAATCCAGCTTCTAAAAACGAAATGCTGACTTTAAAAGGTTCTGTTGATGTAAAAGCAGGAAGTGGGCCAAGACATTTGACTTTTAGTAAAGATGGCAAATTTGTTTATTTGGTTCAGGAATTAGATGGCACATTGACAACTTTAAGTTATGATAAAACTGGAAGCCTAAAAATAGTTGCCGAAACAAGCATTCTGCCTAAAGGATTTAAAGGAGGAACAGGCGCTGCAGCAATTAAAATTTCGCCAGATGGACAATTCGTATATCTAACAGACCGCGTTGATGCAAATGCTATTTCAGTATATAAAATTCTGAAAAATGGAAGTTTGGAATTGGTAGAACAACAAAGTACATTAGGAAAAGGTCCAAGAGATTTTGCTATTGATCCAACAGGAAATTATCTTTTGGTGGGGCATCAATATACAAACGACATTATTATTTTTAAAAGAGATAAAACTACGGGAAAACTTACTGATACAGGAAAAAGAATTGAATTGTGTTCGCCTGTAGGTTTAGTTTTTACGAAAATATAGCCTAAAAGGTTCAAAGTAACAAAGGCTCAAAGGTACAAAGTTTTTAAACTACTGTACTTTTGAGCCTTTTTTATGCTTTGTCACTTTGTCACTTTGTTCCTTTGGACCTTTGTGACTAATAATTATTTATTTCTTTTTCTTCTTTTTCTCATTTCTCGTTTTCAACATATTTCTGTTGACAGAACCATGCGTTTTCTTTTTGGTTTTTGAAGGACCTCCGAGATTGACTTTTTGATTCTTTTTTGATTTTTCATGAAAAGCACCGTCACCTTCAAGCTTTGGTTTTTTCATTAAAAATTTTCTTGGCAATTTGTCTTTTTCAGCTTCTATTAGCTTTTCTGAGATTTCAACTTCTTCAGGAAAATCAACAATGTCAAGCTCTTGATCCATTAAAAGTTCTGTTTCAATTTTGAATTCTTCCTCTCTTGGGGTTACAAAACTAATTGCAGTTCCTGTTGCATCAGCACGACCTGTACGACCAATTCTGTGCATGTAAAGTTCTGGTTCTTCTGGAAGTTCAAAGTTGATTACGTGTGTGATATTCGAAATATCCAAACCTCTGGCCATAACGTCTGTTGTAATTAAGCCTCGAAGATTTCCTTCCTGAAATTCGGCCATTGTGCTCAAACGGTAATTTTGAGATTTATTAGAGTGAATAACACCAAATTGTCCTTCAAAAAGCTCATCAATACGATTGAAAAGCATATCTGAAATCTTTTTATTGTTTACGAAAACTAAAATACGACTCATGCTTTCGTCGGTTTCCAGTAAATGTTTTAAAAGATTTACTTTCGTATTGAAATTCGGAACATTATAAGTAAGTTGAGTAATTTTTTCAAGTGGCGTTCCTGATGGCGCAAGCGTAACTTCTTCAGGAAAATCAAAATAATCATTTAATAAATCATCAACTTCATCAGTCATCGTTGCCGAGAACAAAATGTTTTGACGTTTGGTTTTCATCATCGCAAAAAGCGCAGTCAATTGAGGTCTAAAACCTAAATTCAGCATTTCATCAAACTCGTCGATAACCAGTTTTTGAGTTTCATCAAAACGAACCACAGCGTCAAGCGCTAAATCCATTGTACGACCAGGAGTTCCAACTAAAATGTCAACACCTTCATAAACGGCTTTTTTTTGTGTATTGATGTTTACGCCTCCGTAAATTCCCAAAGTTTTAACCGACATATAGGTAGTCAGTTTTTCAACTTCTTCTACAACCTGAACCACTAATTCACGTGTTGGAACTAGGATTACAATTTTTGGAGTATTTGTATGCGTAAATTTATAAAGCTTTAAAAGAGGAAGTAAATAAGCAAATGTTTTACCGGTTCCGGTTTGTGCAATTCCCATCATATCTCTTCCTGACATGATTACAGAAAAAGATTTTTCCTGAATAGGAGTAGGCGTAACAAATCCTAATTCGTCAACTGCTTTTTGTAATGATTTTGGGAGATTGAATTTTTCGAAAGTGCTCATTTGCATTAAATTTTGCGCAAAGATAGCTATAAATAGCTGAAAAATTGGCATCTGTTAAAAATTACACTCGATTATTACTTTCGTATTTCTCAAAAACAGCGTTTAAAAAGTTATAATAATCGCTTTATTCGCAATAAAAGTTCGTTAGGATTAAATGGTTTTGCAATAAAATCATCAACACCCAATTCAAAAGCTTCTTCAACCGTATTCTCCTCTTCACCAAGTGATGAGAGGGCAATAACACGAATATTTTGGAAGTTTTTTTTGATATGATTAATAATTTCCAGACCAGATTTTAACGGAATAATGATTGTGGTAATCACTAAATCTGGCAAAATTACCGGAATACGCTCTAATGCACTCATACCATCTTTGGCAATACTTATTTTGTAGCCTTCTTTTTTTAAAATAAATTTGAGAATTTCAATTGCCATATCATCATTTTCGATGATCAAAATTTTTTTTTCGCTGATACTCATTTTGCTGTTTTTGGCTTTTATTTTTTGTACAGTTCGATTTCGTCAATCATCACCATAGGTTTTTTATTTTTTCGTAATCTCCATTCAGGTAATTTGGATTGGTTTTCTATGAGAATTTTTATTTTGGCAAAAGTACTAAGGTTCAGGTTTTTAAATTCCCATGATTTTGTTGTAATTTCATAGTCTTCTGTTAAATTATCATAATTTTTTTCGTGTAATAGCTTCCATTTCTGATCTTTAAAACCATAAATTTTTACTTTTTTTGGTGGAAAAATCCAATGCCTCTGATCTTCAAGGAAATTTAATTTTAAAAGATTAAAATCTAATTTTTTGGTTTCGATTTCAAAAGAAGGATTTGTTCCATACCAGCCAATCCAGTTAATGTTGAAATCTTTATAACCTCTATTTCCATCCACAAGTCCGTAACTTCCTTTGCCTTTAAAATCATCCGAAGGCGGGGTAATAAAATTGATTTTCAAATCTTCACCTAAATGTGTTGTTGTGTTTTCACAAATTTTTAGCCATTCCTGATAATATTTATCGGGTGAAAGTCCGTCTTCGCTTAGTTCATAAATTCCAAAATCATTGCAGGATTTCGTGAAATTTTGAACTCTTTCGGTCAATTTTTCTTTTACCTTTTTTTTTCCATTATTATTTACGGTAAACATTCCGTGTTGGTTTTTTCCATAAAACTTAGACTGTTCAAAATAAACAAATTCAAGACCCAAGCGAAGTTTTAAGACTCGTGATTTTAAAACAGCATCATCGGAGACAGCATCAGAAGCCAATTCCAGCAATTTATCGTATTGATCCATTTCTTCAGGCGTTAAAAAAGTATTTCGAGCCTGAACCGGACCGGAATAAATATCAAGATATGTATTGCTTTTATTTTGATTCTCAATCAGAAGTTTCAAATAATCACTTATATGTGGCGCTGCTTTTCCGTAAAAACCTCTTAAAAAATCGGCTGTAACGGCTTTAATATCAATATTGGTATCCCAAAGTAATTTCGCTAAAAGATACTGTCTCAATTCTGAAAAATCCCCAGGAACGTCGGCGTAGCCTTGAACAAATAATCCTTTGACTTTGTTTTTTTCAAAAAGCTTGTAATTGCTTTGAAAAGGTTCAAAATTTGGAAAAGGCGACATATAATTAGAAAATTGAACGGTATAATCCCACAGGAATAAATGTGGAGAAGTTTTGCTCCAATTCTCTAAATTTTTTACAAATGAAGGTGCGCTTTGTGCCGAAATTGCTTTTCCTCGATTTAGTTCTATGGGACATAAAATGGTGTAAATATTTGGCGCTATTTTTAAATTGACTGGCGGTTTGAATGTATAAAGATAGGCGAGCGTTGTAATTTTTGTGTTTGGAAAGTTGGAAGCAATTTTATTCAAGAAGTAATAGAAAGAACCTTGTGGCCCACCAAATTTGTCGTTTAATTTTCTACATTCGGTACATTCGCAATATACTACATCATCATTTTGACTTATTGAATAGAATTGTGCATCTGGCTTTTCGGCAATAATTTTAGCCATTTTTTTCTCTACCAAATCAACAACGGTGTCATTTGTCATGCATAAAGATTCGCCGTTTCTTTTTCCTTCATACAAAGCAAAAAGCTTTGAATTGCTTTTAAAATATTCTTTTGGCGGCACAAGAACGTTGAAAGAATGTCCCCAGATTCCAAAATCGTCAATATGCCAATCTAGTTTGTGCCAATCGCGAAAAGCTTCGTCATAACAATCAGGAAAAAATAATGCGCGATAATCAAAAGAAGGCTGATAACGCTTTGTGCTATTTTTAGGAAATAAAAATTCAGTTACTTTAGGAACATAAGTTTCTGCTGCTGTAAATTTTCTGAATTCCCAAAGTTCCAATAAAGTGTAAACTGCATATCGAAGATATTTAGGATTTTGAGCGATCAGATAAATAGATTTTGAATCACTTTTGATTAGAAATTCATTAGGCTTTAATTTTTCGGTATCTGAAATTTCGAGAATTATTTCAGAGGCATCATTACTTTTATTTTGAGTAATGTTTTCAAATTCTTTCCCAAAAGCTTTATCAACATATTTTTTTAGAATCAAAGCGGCGTCACGGCTTTCATCAGATTTGGAAATAATACTGTTTTTGTGCGTTATAATAATTTCAGACTGAGCCATTATAGTTAGGTTAAATAGGAAAAAAAAGAGGAGCAGTAATTTGAAATAAGGCTTCTTTTTCATAATTATTTAAAATTTATATTGAAATACAAAGGCAAAATCAAGTTCGGTTTGAAATTTATTTGCGGTATATTCTTGTTCGTTGTCGGTAATCATGAATCCGGCGATATAATGGCTTTTTATAAGTTTAAAAAAGCCGGCGCTCAAGCGGTATGATCTTAAAGACAATCTGCTTTCATAATCTGCTGATCTAGTTTTGTCATCTGGGGAAGTTCCGTAACCAGCAATTAGTGTGACGTAATCAAATTTTGTTTTGTAGTAATATCTCGAGGTCAGCGTAAAAGAAGGACCTTCACTTTGTATATATGATCTTAAATTAACCCAATAAGAGCCAAAATATTTTCCGATTCCAATATTTAATGTTTTTACATCGCTGTCATCATTCATCAAAATGTAACGAAATCCCAAATCGGCTTCCCAACCTTTGTTGAAATTATGAAAAAAGGAATAGCCTAATCTAAATTTTGGAAATGCATCATCTTGACTATAAGCGACATCAATGTATGAATAATTTTTCTTTTTTGCAAAAAGATAAGATTCAGCTTCAAATTGAAGACCGCTTGTCATAACTGAATTTGCCGCAAGTCTACTGGCATAACTTACTCTTCCAATTAAGCTTCCCCAAGAGCGTTGTCTTAAATAATCGACACTTCCTAAATGCCAGGGACCAACACCATCGCGACTAATTGTGGTATAATTGTAATAGGCACCCACACGGTCCATATTGATTTGCGAATACAATTCAAAAAGTCGTTGTTCAATATCCGGATCATTTGGGAATTTGGCCCGTATTGATTTCAGATATTTTGCCTCATTTGCCGTATCATTCTGCAAGGAATAAAAAGTAATTCTTTTAATGCGAAATATTTTTTCGTCGGGATATAATTCTATTGCTTTGTTTGCAACGACAACTCCGTCATCATATTGTTGTTCCTCAATATCTAAATTGATTAAATAAAGAAAAGCTTCCTGATATTTTGGGTTTTTGTCAATGACATAATTATAATAATATCTAGCACTGTCTTTTACGTTTGTGAAATCATAATTGCGTCCTAAAGCCAAATGAAAATCCAAATAGTCTGGCGCATTTTTTTTTCCTAATAAAGCCCTTTGAATATTGAGTTCATAATTAGGATGCTTGGTTTGCATATCTTTTGTTATCACGGTCAAAAGGCTGTCAGCATCTATTTTTTTCTGAGCTTTTGAATTTTGGACAAAAGACAAAAATAAAATGAAAATCAGGCAGGTATGCAAAATTTTGTTGTATTTCATAATTCCATTATTTTTTGTTTGGCTGATCAAAACCTTTTCGAACCATGACGCCCCATTTTTGTTCTTTTTTTCCAAAGAAATACCAATATCCTTTTAATGAAGCATAAACATTTACAGGATGGTAAACAAACGGCTCAATAGCCGCCATCCCGATCAATGTCAGAAGTTCTTTGTAATTAGAATATGTCCTGTACAATGTCTCATCAATCAATATTGAAATTATAGTGATGGAAAAATAGAAAAGATATACTAAAAGACTCACAATCAATAAATACTGATAATTTATAATATTAAGTATAAAGCTGGCTATCAAAATAATAACTCCTATGAGCTCGATTATGGGAACTAAAAACTCAAAGCTGAAAAAGAAAGGCAAAACAAGCAAACCAGTTCTTCCATATTTCGGATTTAAAAACATTTTTCTGTGCAGATAAAGTGTTTGTATAAGTCCTCTTGCCCAACGTATTCTTTGTCTCAAAAAAATTTCTCTTGTACTTGGAACTTCAGTCCAGCAAAGTGATTCGGGAATATATTTGATTAAAAATTCTTGGTTGGTACTGTGCATGTATTTTCGCATTCTGGTAATAAGCTCCATATCTTCGCCAAGAGACTGATGCCAATATCCGCCAGCTTTTATTACTATTTCCTTATCAAACATTCCAAGTCCGCCAGATACTAAAAGCAATCCATTGATTTGGCTCCAAGCCATTCGTCCAAATAAAAAAGAACGAACATATTCTAATTCCTGAAAACGTGGATACCATTCTTTTGGATAATGTACTTTGAACAAAAAACCTTCTTTTACATCGCATGAATTCGAAATTCTAATTCCTGCACCAGTAGCTATAATACGAATGCTGCTTTCCATAAAAGGTTTTGCCAATTTAAGAATGGTATTTTTTTTTAAAATGCAATCAACATCAGTACATAAAAAAAGAGGATATTGTGACGAATTTATGCCTGCATTTGAAGCATCGGCTTTGCTCTTGCCGTTTATTTTGTCTACAACAAGCAATTTCGAATAAACGGGGTTTTTAGATCTGTAATGCCCTCTAACAGGCTGTGTATGGATTTTTTCCTGATAATAAAAATCAAATTTTACCAATTCAAATTCGGCTATCAATTTTTCTAGCGTGTCATCAGAGCTTCCATCATTTACAATAATAATCTCATATTTAGGATAAGTAAGCGAAAGCAGTGATTTTACATTATAAACAATATTTACACCTTCATTGAACGCAGGCGCTACAATTGAGACTCCTAATATATGATTGGAACGAAGCAAAACTTCCTCTTCAAGATAACGCTGATATTTGACATGTCGTATGATTGCCAAATAAGACATGCTGGCTAAAAAAACATAAAATAAAATATAAGCAATAGAGAATATGCCTGCAAAAATTGCATAGCAATGAATCAGCAAGTAAAAAAACTCCTGTATCATAATTCTACTTTTCTAATATGGTTGATCATTTTTTGAGTATCAGGATCTTGAAGCCCTAATTGGTCGATGCCTTTAGAATCTAAGTTGTTGAAACAAAAAACCATTTTCAGCTTTACATCTTTTATTTCCTGTTTTGGGATTTCAGTCTTTAAGAAAGAAATTGTTTTTCCTGATCCAATTACAGCTAAAGTCTCCAATATTTCGATTTGAGTATCTCGCGTTTCATAAGGAAATATAGAAAGAAGTTCATCTTCAGCCTCATATAAAAAAAGTTCACGAATGGCAATAATTACATCAGTTCGTAATGCTTTATGTTCGTGGTTAAGCAATTTTATAATTTCAACAGATTTATTTCTATAATTATAAAAAACCATTGTCATTACGGCTAATTTCAAAATGGCTTTGTTTTTAGAATGTATCCAAAAATCGATGTCTTTTGGCATCGGAATGTTTTCTGAATGAAGTACATCCATCACTTTTATAGTTGTAATACGCGAAACTTTGACAGGAATTTTGTCTAAAGCCAGCCAATTGCCTTTTGAAAGTGCTAAAAATGCAATATTGGCATTCGATAGAATAATTTTGTTGGGATGCAGTAAATATTTCTTTATCATCAATATTCCCGGAGTGTAGCCTAATGCCTGAAAATGATAAAAGCCAATGCACTTTTTGTATTTTCTAAAGTCTCGGATCAAACGTGCTGAATAATGATTTAATTCAAGTTGTTTGTAGATGGAAAGGATATTTTTAGCTGTTTTCCCTTTCAAATTGCTTTTCATGCGAATCATATCGTCAATCAGCATGTCTTTACACCAGTTTTTGTGTATGGGAATTTCAGATTTGAATTGCGAAATTTTATATTTTAAAGTGTTTTTATCTGGTTTTGAAAGTGTAATTTCAGTTAAGAAAATTTCTGATTTGCGAATAATGCGGGATCGATACGGCAGTGTGAATTGATAACGTATTCTTTTAAAAAGCAGAATTACGATTAAAGATAAGGTTGTGCATAAAAAAAAAGGAATGACAAAATATTTGATATAATCTATAAGTTGCTCCATACCAATAGCTTTATACTGTAATATTACGAAAAAAAACAGAAAAAAGCTAACGAAAAGAACTCAGTTTAGGATTAAAATCCTTCAAAAACGCCTAAGCCAAAAAGAGCAAAATCATATTTTACAGGGTCTTGACTGTCCATTTCCCGAAGTTTTAAATCTAACTCGGCCAAAGCTTTTCCGTCGTTTTGCTTTCGCGCAAGCAAGCCTAATTTTCGTGCAACATTTCCAGAATGAACATCTAATGGGCATGATAAAATCGATGGAGAAATGCTTTTCCAGATTCCAAGGTCAACTCCTTTTGCATCTTGGCGCACCATCCATCGAAGGTACATGTTGATTCGCTTTGCGGCAGAATTATTCAAAGGATCTGAAATGTGTTTTTGGGTTCTGGCCAAATGATCGATTTCGAAAAATATTTTTTTGAATTCGCTGATGCTTTTCTGCAGACTGTTTTCTTCTTGGTTTTTGGCAAAAACAGCTTCAAGTCCGCCATGATTTTTATAAATATGCTGTAGTCCTTTGATGAAACCGCCCAAATCTTTTCCGTTGAAAGTGCGGTGAACAAAGTTTTCTAATCGGGCTAAATCTTCTTCAGAATGTGACATGACAAAATCATAAGGCGTATTGCCCATTAATTCCATCATTTTATGCGAATTTTTGATAATCATTTTACGGTTTCCCCAAGCAATAGATGCGCTTAAGAAGCCGGCAATTTCAATATCTTCTTTTTGTGAAAATAAATGCGGAATTTGTACAGGATCGCTTTCTATAAAATCCTGATTATTATATTGAATGACTTTTTCGTCTAGAAATTCTTTAAGTTCTGTTTTATTCATTTTCAGAAAGTTTTTTAGCGTAAAATCCGTCTTTTAAATTATTTGTACGCATTTGCGGAATAATGTGAAAATATTTCCTAAAATAATCAATTTGCTGTTTGTTCACACAAGGAAGTTCTCCGTTTCCGTTTGCCCAGAAAAACTCGTTTTTTACAGGAGAATTGTATTTTAAGTTTCCAAGTTGAATTACTTCAAAAGTAGTATCATTTTTGGTGTTTTTGTTTGGAAAAATGACATTCGAAATTGAAAAATTGCTGTTTTCCATCATTGACTTATTATTTGTAAACGTAGTAAGATTTATTGGCACGAATAAAACAATAACAACGGGCAATAATGAAAATAGCATCAAAAATTGAATCATTTTTTTATTTTGGACAAAAAACAGCAGACAAAACAATGAAAAGAAGAGCACAAAATTCATAAAAAATCGATACTGTGGCGATGTGATTAATAACAAAAACAGCTGAATTGCCATTATTGAATAAAGTGCCCACAGCGATTTTTTGTTGTGGAATTTATAAATGAAAAACGGAACAATAAAAATCAAAATGATGCTTATTTTATTGAATATTCCGTTTAGCTTTGGCATTGTTAGCCATTGAAAAAATAGCGCTGCAACAGAAAAATTTTCATATTGATTTTCGGTAACAGAAAAGCCGAAATATTTTATTTCATTATAATAAAAATGCTGAATCGAATCTGGAATACTATAATCCATAGTGAATAAAGTATCGATTCTTGAAGGAAAAATTGGCGCCCCACAAATGATCATATTTTTGATCACAAAGAGCAACAATACAATTATGCTCAATACAACAGATTTTGAAAGTTTGTTTTTGAGAAATTTAAAATTGTAACTCAAAATAATTATTGGCACTAGAACCAAAGTCAGCGTCGTGTTTTTGATATAAAGTAAAAAAAGTACCAAAACCACCATTAAATTAAATTTCTCCAAAGTTGTTTTTTCGAAGTTTTCTAAGAAGTAAAAAAACAAAATGAAGGAAAAAACATAAACCGGAATATCTGGAGAAGGCGCACTGATGAACTGAAAAAAGAAAATATTCATCAAAGGAAATAATCCGATAAGCAGAAAATTTTTGTTGCTGTTTTTATAATATTCGTTTAGTTTTAAAATGGCAAAAATGTTTCCTAAAAGCAGACAAAATCCGCTTAGGTCATTGAAGTTTTCATATAAAAACGAAAAATTATAAACGCTTTGCACAATATGCCAGCCACTGGTTTGTCCGAAAAAAAGATGCAGATTTACTAATCCTTTTACAAAACCATATTCATTTAGCCATTTTATGGTTTGTATGTAATACGATTCATTGTCAATAACGAAAGGAACAGTAGTGCACTGCGCAATTATTAAAGCCGAAATTAGTATTAGAAATAATTTTGAAAAGGTTGTTAATTCTTTTATTTCTAGTAAAAAAGAATTGTAGATCACAAAAATGGAATCACAGAATCTGGATACTAAAAAAATATTTAGTAGCGCAAAAACAATGTGGAATTCAATATTAATTCGTCCAAAAATCGCCCAAATACTAGATAGAATTGTGACAGAAAATAAGCCTAAGATCGATGTAATAATAAAATTTTGGTTTTTTAATCCCATTATTTTATCAAAAACGACACCTAAATTTAAGGTTGTAAATAAAATATAAATCCAGCTTATTGCAATTAAGAGCATTAAGAAAGAATTTGTCCGTCTGACATTACCAGTTTTCTATCGGCCATATTTGCTAATTCTTCATTGTGGGTCACAATTACAAATGTCTGACCAAATTCATCTCTCAATTGAAAAAATAATTGATGCAGATTTTCGGCAGAATGTGTATCTAAATTTCCTGATGGTTCATCGGCAAAAATAACGTCAGGCTTGTTTATTAAAGCTCTTGCAACGGCAACGCGCTGTTGTTCTCCGCCCGAAAGTTCATTTGGTTTATGATCAACACGATGTGATAAACCTAAAAACGCAAGAAGTTTTTTGGCTTCAGCTTCAGTTTCTGATGGTTTTTTGCCAGCGATATAAGCGGGAATGCAAACATTTTCTAAAGCCGTAAACTCAGGCAAAAGCTGATGAAACTGAAAAATAAAACCTAAATTCAAGTTTCTGAAATTTGATAAAGCCTTGTCATTCAGTTTGAGGATATTTTCTCCATTTATGGTTAATGAAGTATCTGTATTGCCATTTGAAGGTTTGTCTAAAGTTCCTAAAATATGTAATAAAGTTGTTTTTCCGGCACCAGAAGCACCTACAATTGAAACAATTTCTCCTTTTTTAATATGTAAATCAACGCCTTTTAAAACCTCAAGCTGATCGTAGAATTTATGTATATTTTTTGCGTGTATCATTTTTTGAAACTGTTTCTACAAAGAAACGAAGATTATATCGATATAAAAATCAGTTCTAACAGAATTTTATGAAGTAATTTAGGTTTATCTTTAATGAAATAATATTTTCAAATGAAATTAAAAATATTCTTACTTGTATTGATAGCAGGGATTTTGCTGGTTTTTTCGGGTGCCGAAAAATATTCTGATGATAAATTTTTAACGTATAAAGTTGATGTTAAAAAGCAAAACTTGAAATTATTTTGGAAAGATGAAAACGGGAAGCGTTTTGGGAGCATTCAAAACTTGAAGAGTTGGGCGACAAAAAAAAATCTTGAATTAGATTTTGCTATGAATGCAGGAATGTATAAAGCAGATAATTCTCCTCAGGGACTTTATATTGAAAATAGAAAAGAAATTATTTCTTTGGATACCATAAAAGCGACAGGAAATTTTTATTTAAAACCAAATGGAGTATTTTATATTACAATTAAAAAAACAGCAAAGATTTGTACGACAGAAACGTTCTCTAACAACGGCCAAATCAGTTTTGCGACCCAATCTGGACCAATGTTGGTTATTGATGGAAAAATTCATCCTGATTTTAAAGAAGGATCAAAAAATATGAATATTAGAAATGGAGTTGGAATTCTGCCTGATGGAAATGTGGTTTTTGTTTTATCTAAAAGCGAAGTAAATTTTTATGATTTTGCAAGTTATTTTAAAAGTTTAGGATGTAAAAATGCCCTTTATCTTGATGGATTTGTATCACGAGCCTATCTTCCGTCACAAAATTGGAATCAAACGGATGGAGATTTTGGAGCGTTATTTGCTGTTGTGAAAAATAAATAGGAAAGATGGTAATTTTAGAAGTTAAACCAGAAAAAGAAATAATTCGATTTGATCAATTATTTTTAATTTAGATGAACTTAAAACAAATGTAATATGCAGAATTTGAAAGCAATAGATGAAGATGATAAAACCAGAAAACTTTTGTTGGGTTTGCTTTTAGATGGAATCGGAATGATTTCGTTTACTATTCCGTTTATTGGAGAATTTGCCGATGTTATATGGGCGCCTCTTGCCGCATTTATAATGACTCAAATGTACAAAGGAAGAGTAGGAAAAGTGGCCAGTGTTTTGACTTTTGTCGAAGAGATTATTCCTTTCACTGATGTAATTCCTTCCTTTACTATTACGTGGATTTATACCTATTATTTTCAGAAAAGAAACAAAGAGGTTTAGTCTTTAAATAAAACGCCTAATCCCATATTTTTAAGCATTTTCTTTTCGAAGTTCCAAAAGAATTTGAATTGCCCAAAAATGGCTCCTATGGCAACTAATAAAACTTGATAGATTGGAAAAATAATCAATAAGCGAATTAAAGTAAACCAACCTCCAAAATCTTCTTTTGTAATTCCAAGCCAAACGCAGAAAGGCTTAGACAGCCACGCAGATGCCGATCCGGTGATGGCAAATACGACAAGAATGATAATGGCTTGTAAATTTGAGGTAATTCCCCAGCGTTGTTTTAATTTATTCATTGTTATTTGTAATGATTACAAATATAATAACATTATCTAATTGGAACGTAATCCCAAAGCTTTTGTTTATAAGTATTTTGAAAATAAATCATGTAGTTGTAGATAAGGTAATTTACTTCATAGCCATAATGAATCTCTGGGCGGTAGTCAATCAGCATTTCATATAAATTCGGATTGTAAAGTTGAGGCTGACGCACGCGATTATTCCATTCGGTTACATACAAGTAATTTTTGTTTTCGAGATAAGCTAAAGAATAATAAAAACGAGGTTGCGCAATAGAGGCCAACCAAGTCGAAAAACCATTGTCGATAATAATTACTTCATATTCTAAGGAATCGTTTGCAATTCGAACGGTATCATTTACGCCAGATTGTGGTTTAGGCGAATTTGAAGCTACAACATTATTTTTTGAAGCTGTCGAACACGCTATAATTGTAAATAGAACAATCAATATATAAATGCATTTTCTCATGACGCAGTTTTGAAACTTAAATTTACGAATAATTGAAGAAAGAGGTTTGTTATTTAACAGTTTCTTTTAAAGATTCTAAGTCTCTAAGATGCTGAGATTCTAAGTTTTTTGTTTGTTTCGTGAAAAAGAAAAGCTGTTTATTAAGATAAACAGCTTTTTGAATATTTTACAAAGAGGCTAAAATCTTAATATCTTAGAATCTTAGCAACTTAGAGTCTTTATTTACTTCCAAACAATTTGCCTATAAAACCAGAAATGCCACCTTTGCTTTTAGTAACTACTAGAACATCGGCAACATCGACTTTTCCGTCATTGTTTTGGTCAAGGCCAAATTGCATTCCGTATTTAGAAATGGTATCCATTATTCCAGAAGCTTGTCCGCTGTTTCCTGAAATTGAATTTATAATATCTGAAATTTGAAAACTGCTGTCGTTTGGGTCTTTTGCTTTATTGACTAAAGAACCTAAAATCTGTGGAATCAAATTAGAAGCTACTCCGCTTGAATCTGCACTGCTCAATCCGAATTTCTCTCCAAGATTACCGCTCAATTGCTGTTGGATTTGCTGTACAACAGGATTTGAACTGTCAATAGGAGTGTTTCCATTAAACAAGCCAGCAATTTGTTCTGTTCCACCTTCAGAAACGATTTTTTGTAATCCTGCAAAAATTGAATTACTGGTTTCGCTTAATACAGCTTCATTATGTTCGTTTGGAACCGCACTATTGTTTACAACAGCATCGCCTCCGTATTGCTGTACTAATTGGGTTAATTGTTCAAACATGATATTAAGGATTTAGATTAGAACTCAAATTTAATCAAAAAAAGAAAGGGATTTATTAAACTGTGTTAATAAATCCCTTACAAGTAATTTAATTATAGTTAATTAGCTTAACAAAGTAATGATTTGTGATGCTAATTCAGTACCAATTCTGTCTTGCGCTTCTCCTGTTGCAGCTCCGATGTGCGGCGTTAAAGAGATTTTAGAGTGCATTAAGATTGCCATTTCTGGTTTTGGTTCGCTTTCAAAAACGTCTAAACCAGCAAAAGCAACTTTTCCTGAATCTAAAGCTTTTACCAAAGCAACTTCATCAATAACTCCTCCACGAGCACAGTTTACGATTCCAACTCCGTCTTTCATGATTTCAAGTTCTTTCTCTCCAATGATATAACCATCTTGAGCAGGAACGTGTAATGTAATGAAATCAGCTTCTTTAAATAAAGACTCTAAAGATTGAGAAACGATTTTAGTTGTAATAGATTGTCCATCGAAAAATTCAACTTTTACATCAACTTCAGGAATAAAACTATCAGCAGCGATAACTTTCATTCCTAAACCAAGAGCCATTTTTGCAGTAGCTTGTCCAATACGACCAATACCAACAATACCTAAAGTTTTACCTCTTAATTCTGTTCCGTTAGCATAAGCTTTTTTCAAACCATCAAAGTTTGAATCGCCTTCAAGAGGCATATTTCTGTTAGAATCATGTAAAAAACGTACACCAGAAAATAAGTGTCCGAACACTAATTCAGCAACAGACTCTGAAGATGAAGCAGGAGTATTAATTACGTGGATTCCTTTGCTTTTTGCATAATCCACATCGATATTATCCATACCAACACCACCACGACCGATGATTTTGATGCCAGGACAAGCATCGATAATATCTTTACGAACTTTAGTCGCGCTACGAACTAAAATTACGTCAACATTGTTTTCATTTATATAGTTAGCTACTTGTTCTTGAGCTACTTTTGTAGTGATAACTTCAAAACCGCCTTTTTCTAAGGCTAGAATTCCGCTTTTAGAAATTCCGTCATTTGCTAATACTTTCATTTTTTGATATTTAAAGATTGAAAAATTTAATGATTTAAAAATTCAATCTGAATTGTTTGATTAGAGAAAATAGAATGATTTACATAGAAATAAATCTTTCAATCATTCAATATTTTAATTTTTAAATTTTTGTTTCCAATGCTTTCATTACATCAACTAAAACCTGAACGCTTTCAATTGGCATAGCGTTGTAGATAGAAGCTCTGTAACCACCCACAGAACGGTGTCCTGGCAATCCAGAAATGTTTGCCGCTTTCCACAAAGCGTCAAAAGTTTCAGTGTGTTCAGGATTGTTCAATAAGAAAGTCACATTCATGTTTGAACGATCTTCAACTTTTGCAGCACCTTTGAATAATGGGTTTCTGTCGATTTCAGCGTAAAGTAATTCTGCTTTAGCGTTGTTTAATTTTTCAACCGCAGCGATTCCGCCTTTTTCTTTAATCCACTGTAAAGTTAAAAGAGAAACATAAACAGCAAATACAGGTGGAGTATTGTACATACTTTCTCCTTTGATGTGTTTAGCATAATCTAGCATACTCGGAATCGTTTTTCCGTTTTTGCCTAAGATTTCTTCTTTAACTACAACTAAAGTAGTTCCTGCTGGTCCCATATTTTTTTGAGCACCTGCATAGATTAAGTCGAATTTAGAAAAATCTAATTCACGTGAAAAAATATCAGAACTCATATCACACACAACTGGAACGTTAGTTGATGGGAATTCTTTCATTTGAGTTCCAAAGATGGTATTGTTGCTAGTGCAGTGGAAATAATCAGCATCTGCTGGAATTTCGTAACCTTTTGGAACATAAGTATAATTGTCTTCTTTTGAAGAAGCTACGACAACAGTTTCTCCGAAAAGTTTAGCCTCTTTGATTGCCGCAGTTGCCCACGTACCTGAATCTAAATAAGCTGCTTTTCCGTTTTCTTTCATTAAGTTGTATGGAGCCATTAAGAACGCTGTGCTGGCACCGCCTTGTAAAAATAATGCTTGGTATCCTTTTCCTTGAAGTCCTAATAATTCTAAAGCAAGGGAGCGAGCTTCTTCCATAACTGCAACAAAATCTTTGCTTCTGTGCGAAATTTCAAGAATAGATAATCCTGAATCATTAAAATTTAAAATTGCTTTTGATGCCTTCTCAAAAACTTCCTGAGGTAAAATACTTGGTCCTGCGCTGTAGTTGTGTTTTTTCATGGTTGTTGTTAATAGTCGAAAATTTTAAAGATGCAAATTTCGGCAATAGGAGACGAAAAAGCGATAAATTATTCGAAATAATTAAACATATTTTTACTTTGTTGTTAACAAAAACGTTATAGTATCAACGTTATCTGCGTAATCCCACAATTGAGGTTTTTGAGTTTGCCCAAATATGATGCTGTTTTCAAATAAATTGTTGCTAACGATACATTGAATTTGTTCAGAATCAGCTTTAAGACGCGACTGCAAATCTTCAATATTTTCGTAAAATTCATAAAAAACGCTCGAGATAGGAGAGGCGTAGCTGGAATCTTCTTTTATAGTCAAAAAGCCATTGTCAAGAAGCTTGAAATTACTCATTAAAAATACTGCTTTATTATAGTCATAATTATTAGCGTATTTTTCGTAATGAATTACATCTTGATATTTGAACATCGCTTCAAAAAATCCATCAAAAACATATCCTTTTGGAACAAAAAGCTTGGAAACATTTCGGCATCCTAATCCAAAATATCTAAAAATATCTTCACCAAGAGCTTCTAAATCTTCTTTGGATTCTTTTCCGTTCAAAATCGCAACAGAATTTCTGTTTTTTCTGATGATCGATGGTTTGTCTTTAAAATAATATTCAAAATAACGAGCAGTATTGTTGCTTCCCGTTGCAATTACGGCATCGAAGTTTTCAAGTTTTCCTTCGACGAAAGTGATTTTATCTTTTAGGTTTTCATCGACAGTAATTAAATATTTGGCTAAGAAAGGAAGTAGATGCTGATCATTCGACGAAGTTTTGATTAAAGCTTTGTTTCCTGTAATCAAAACAGATAAAAAATCATGAAAACCAACTAACGGAATATTTCCGGCCAAAATCAAAGCAACGGTTTTTTCTTTTGGATTGGCATCAAAATGATATTTTGAAATCCATTTTGTAATGTTTTCTTCTGTCAGAGCTTCTGCCCAAGAATTTATAGCAAAATAAACTTGCTCTGGCGTGTACCAGCCATTATGAGATTGTGATAAATGGATCAGGTTTTCAAAATCATCAAAAAAAATGTCGTTATATAAAACGTCAGTTTTTTTTATCGATTCCTTTTCAGAGAACTGACTTAAAAAATTTCCTAATTCAACAAAAACACTTTTTTTTGTTTCTAATGTCATAATGTTTGTTTATGAATTGTTTTGATTGTAATTTTGCACAAAAATAAGCATAATTAAGTCGAAAGACAAAAGTCCAAAGTCCAAAGTCGAAAGTCTAAAGTTGAAAAGGCTTTAATACTTTTACTTTAAATACTTTCAAACTTTATGACAGACTTTATGACTTTAGACTTTATGACTTTTAAACTTTAAGACTAAAAAAGATGGCAATTATTATAACTGACGAATGCATCAATTGTGGGGCTTGCGAACCAGAGTGCCCAAATACAGCAATATATGAAGGTGCAGATGATTGGAGATATAAAGACGGAACAAGTCTTTCTGGAAAAGTAGTTTTACCTGACGGAACTGAGGTTGACGCTGAAGATGCTCAAACTCCAATTTCTGATGAAATCTATTATATCGTTCCAGGAAAATGTACAGAATGTAAAGGGTTTCACGATGAACCTCAATGTGCTGCTGTATGTCCTGTTGATTGCTGCGTACCAGATGATAATCACGTAGAAGATGAAGAAACCTTGTTGAATAGACAAGCGTTTTTACATGGTGAATAAATTTCGAAAATATATAATAAACAACCCTATAACTTTTTCTTTACTTGTTGTTTATTGTTGTTTTATTTATTTAAAAGTTGCAAATCTTGATAATTATAATTTTTACGAAGGCAAAGTAATTGGACTTCATAAAATTTCATCAAAATATTCAGGCGCAGGACGCGGAAGTGGTTGGGTAAGAATTAGCAGAGAAATACCAGAAATCGAGTATTATAAAAATTATGATACTATAAAATGTGATCAAGGAGAATTAAGATTGGTCACAAATTTTAAAATAAATGAGAAGCTTATTGTTTTAGAGGACAAGGAAAATGAATATGAAGTAAAGATCTACAGTTTGTTTTACTATTGGATTGATTATAATGAATTGATTCTTTGTTTGCTAGGATTCTTGTTTGTTTATGGATACATTAGAACTTTTATGATTTAAAAAATATAATCCTGAGTACCACGCTCAGGATTTTTTTTTTGTCTTTTTTTTGATATTTATTCTTTACAATGCTGTTACATAACGATTTATTTTGTTAATTTGATGTTAATATTTCAAAAACAGCCTATGAGGAGACTGGTATGTTTATTTATCGTATTATTTAGTATTACAGCTTTTGCGCAAAAATCTGAATATTCTATTATTGTAAAAGATATCGAAACTCAATTGCCGATAGAAAATGCAACAGTAGTTATTATGAAGACCAAGCAAATTCTGTTAAGCAATAAGGAGGGCAAAGTCACTTTTATGCTTACAGGAGGTTCTAATATTGAAATTTCGCAAACAGATTATGAAACTTTGAATATTCGATGGGTTTCTTTAAAAGATGATCAAAAGTTTGTGGTCTATTTGAAGAACAAGAATAACAAACTGGATGAAATTGTAGTTTCAAAGGAAAATCCTCAAAAAATCTTTCAAAAAATTGTGGCTAATTCTAGGAAAAAATTAGCATCGTCTTATAGATTAAAAGTCTATGTAAGAGAGTTTTTTATGCTCGATAACAAGTACTCTTATTATAATGACGGACTTGTAAATTTTCAGTTTTCAGTAAATCAAAAAAAATCAACGACCACATTGCTTGTAGAGCAAAATAGATCCTACGGTTTGTTAGAAACTGATGTTAGTGCCGACTTGAAAGGATATAATTTGAATAATATCATGGAAAACTATTCGAATTTAAAATATTTTGATCCGGTTCTAGATCCGAAAACTAGAAAAGAATATGATTTTACAACCACAGGACATCCTAATAATAAAGATTATTATGTGCTGAAAATTACGCCTCTTGATAAGTCTAAAAAAGCATTAGATACTTTTGAAATTGTTTACGATCCGGTTAAAAAACTGATTGTCGAATATACAATCACGATTGAGCCAGGAAATCTTATGCAAATCGAAGAACAAACTAAACCAGGCTCAAAAAATGTAACCAAATCTAATATCAGAGTTAGTTACAGAATTGATGGCGAAAATTATTATTTGTTAAGCTCGAATGAAGAAATTGCATATAATCTTGTTTTGAAAGAACAAATAAAGAAAATTGAGGTTCGAAACAGTTTTACAACAACACATTTTAACCGACAAAATTTCACTTATAAAGAAAGTGACGTTTTTAAAGAGAAAACGCTTTTCAATAAAAAGAATAAAATCATGACCAACTATTGGGATATTTCGGGTTTTGTCGCGACTGATGAAGAAAAAGCAATTATTTCGGGCTTAGATTATAAGCTGTAAAATTTAAAATGAGAGCTATTTAGATGAAAAAAATCCTGAACAATCGTTCAGGATTTTTTGTTTGAGAGTATTGGCTGAGTAAAGTCGAAGCCCTTTTTTCTGAAATATTTTAGAAGTTAAATCCAAGTCTTGCATAGTAGTAAGCACCGCTGAATCCCATTTGAACTGCATCCCAGTAACCACCAGCTTCTGTATTTCCTTGTTCATCTTGTTTTGTTGGATAAACATTGAATAAGTTGTTGCTTCCAAGGCTTAATTTTAAACTTTTAGTCAATTGGTAACCTACAGTCAAATCAGTTACTAATCTAGGATTGTAAACATCATCTTCGTCAGCATAATCAACTAAAACCACTTTGCTGAAACGTGTAAATGCTAAACCTGCATCAAATTTATTTTTTGAATAAGTAAGGTTTAAACCAAATTTGCTGTCTGGCGCAGAAGCCAATAAAAAGGCTTTTTCACGTTTTCCAAAGAAAGTTGCTTCATCTAAATCGCCATTTTTTACTTTATCAATTTTCATATCGTTGATATTTCCAACTAAAGTAGCGCCAATGTGTCCAAAATCATAATTCTTTTTCCAAGAGAAAACTAAATCTAAACCGTGTGTGCTTGTGTCAACTCCGTTAGCAAAAAACTGAGCCGAATCAACGCCAAGATTTAAACTGCTTGCATCAAAATAACCTGTTAGTACGATACGATCTTTAACTTTAATATAATAACCATCAACAGTAGCTGTGAAATCACCAAATGTTGCAGTTAGTCCTAAAGAAGCATTTACTGCTTTTTCTTCATTTAATTTTTGAATACCAAACGCTTTTGTGACAGGGCTGTCATTTGGCGCAAGCAAAACTTCTTGTGCTCCTTGAGCATTAAAATTTGTAAAATGTAAATTGTAATAAATTTGAGCTAAAGATGGTGCACGGAAACCTGTACTAATAGATCCTCTAGCATTTATATGATCTGTAATTTTTAATCTTGAAGCTAATTTTCCATTTATAGTACTTCCAAAATCGCTATAGTTTTCAAAACGAACTGCGCCGCTAACCATCCAAGCTTCTGTAACATCTAATTCGGCATCAGTATATAGTGAAAAGTTTGTTCTGCTTTTATTTACAGTATTTAATGGACTATATCCAGGAAAACCTTGCGAACCTCCCGGTCTTGGTTCGCCTGAAATTGGATCAATTGGAGGGCTTTGAGTTGTAGGATCTGTGATAACATTTCCGTTAGTATCATAAGTTGCGTATGAACCTTCTTCGCCAGCAAAAATTTCAAATTGCTCTACTCTGAATTCAGTTCCGAAAGCAATATTGAATCCGCTCATGATATCATCATAGTTTTTAGAAATATCAAAATTGGTTGTGTTTTGAAGTAAACTATGTCCACCAGCGTCAAATTCATGAGGAGATTTTTCCTCAAGAGAAGCATTGATCGTCCCTTTTATGTCATATTGGAATTTATTCTTTCCAAAAGTATTACTCAAATCAAATTTCCATCCGCCAGAAGATTCAGTTTTGATTCCCGCGGCAATAGAATTGTCATTAATTTTTGATGTGATTCTTGGAGTATATCCGCCTGGATAAACTGATTCAACAACTCTTTCGCCATCATTTCTAGTAAAAGCATAAGCATCAGTATCTCTAAAATTGCTTCCGCCAAAAGCATAAAACTCAGTTTTGTCGCTAATCGGAATAGACAAGTTAGCGAATAAATTAACGCCTTGCATTTCTGCATCACCAAAACCTTTTCTAAAATCGTAGGCAGGTCTTAATGTTTTGTTTTTGCTTAGAAACTCACCTGTAATATTTACGTAACCGCCTTTGCTTCCAATACCAGTTCCATAATTGGCAGCAACTTTTACAGATCCACCATCTAAATCCTGATTTTTTCCGTATGAATTTCCATTTCCGTTCTGGTCTAATCTAAAACCTTTTGTATTTGGAGTTCCCGGAAGGAATTCGCCTTTTGCATGCGTATTAAAAACGCCATATGTTACAGATCCTGTAAGTTCATCTACATTGTCATTTGTTATAATATTTATAACACCGGCAATGGCATCAGAACCATATTGAGCAGCAGCACCGTCGCGCAAAATCTCAATTCTTTTAATAGAAGCTGCAGGAATCGCATTTAAATCTGTTCCTGTGTTCCCGCGTCCGCGAGTTCCAAATAAATTGATTAATGACGATTGGTGTCTTCTTTTTCCGTTAATCAAAACTAAGGTTTGGTCAGGTCCCATACCTCTTAAAGAAGCAGGATCAACGTGGTCTGCTCCGTCAGAACCAGATTGTTTGTTAGCGTTAAACGAAGGTGCAACATATTGTAAAAGCTGGTTGATTTCGATTTTACCACTTTGTGTAGTAACATCTTTTACATTAATTACATCAATAGGAACTGCCGAATTTACAACGGTTCTTTTGGTGCTTCTCGAACCCACGACAACAACATCATTTAAAACTTGGCCATCGCTTTCGCTTAAATTGATGTCTATTTTATCGCTTGAAGCTAATTTTTCAACTGTTGAAAAGCCAACATAGCTAAAAACTAATGTAGCGCCATCTTTGACTTTGATTTTGTAGGCTCCTTCAAAATCAGTTGAAACGCCATTTGAAGTTCCTTTTTCGACAACGTTTACGCCGGGTAGGGGTGTGCCTGTTTTGTCTTTCACGACACCTGAGACTTCTTTTTGAGCAAAAAGAAATGCTGTATTCAGCAGAAATAATAAAAAAACTATTCTTTTCATGTGGGTTTGGTTTTTTGGTTTGTTTTTTATTGGTTTAGTTTATAAAAGTAGTATTTTTTAACAAAAATTTAATAATATGTTTAAAAATTTTCAAGATTTGCTTTAAAATTGTATTAATGAACATTTTTAGTTCGTGCAAGAGCTATTAAATCTTATATTTGCAAAATTTTAAAGCCAAAAAATATGATTTTGGCAGAAATCAAAAAAAGAACATTTAAATCGCAAAACATTAAAGTACAATGTTTAATGTTTAGACCTAAAACTAAAGGTCGAATAAATAATATAGAAACAAACAGATGAAAGCAGGAATTGTAGGATTGCCAAATGTTGGAAAATCAACATTATTTAATTGTTTATCTAATGCAAAAGCGCAGAGTGCAAACTTTCCGTTTTGTACAATCGAACCTAATATTGGTGTTGTAAACGTTCCAGATCCAAGAATCAATAAATTAGAAGAATTAGTAAAACCTGAGCGTGTGCAAATGGCAACTGTAGATATCGTAGATATTGCAGGTTTGGTAAAAGGAGCAAGTAAAGGCGAAGGTCTTGGAAATCAGTTTTTAGGAAACATTAGAGAGTGTAATGCTATTATTCACGTTTTGCGTTGTTTTGACAATGATAATATTGTTCACGTTGACGGAAATGTAAACCCAATTCGTGACAAAGAAACGATCGATATCGAATTGCAGTTAAAAGACTTAGAAACAATCGAAAAACGTTTAGAAAAAGTAAAACGTGCTGCAAAAACTGGAAATAAAGAAGCACAAACAGAAGAAGCTTTGTTGAACAGAATTAGAGAAGCTTTGTTGCAGGCTAAATCTGCAAGAACAATTGTTCCTCAAAATAATGACGAAGAAGTTTTAATGGAAAGTTTCCAATTAATTACTGCAAAACCAGTTTTATACGTTTGTAACGTTGACGAAAGTTCAGCAGTAAACGGAAACAAATATGTTGATCAAGTTCGCGAATTAGTAAAAGACGAAGAAGCTGAAGTTATTGTGCTTTCAGTAGGAGCAGAAGCTGATATTACAGAATTAGAAAGCTACGAAGAGCGTCAGGTTTTCCTTGAAGATATGGGATTAGAAGAGCCAGGTGCATCTGTTTTGATTCGTGCAGCTTACAAATTATTAAAACAACAGACTTATTTTACAGCTGGTGTAAAAGAAGTTCGTGCTTGGACGATCAACATTGGAGCAACTGCACCACAAGCGGCTGGAGTTATCCACACTGATTTTGAAAAAGGATTTATCCGTGCTGAGGTAATTTCATATGATGATTACGTTCAATACGGTTCTGAAGCAAAAGCAAAAGAAGCTGGAAAATTCAGAGTTGAAGGAAAAGAATATATTGTGAAAGATGGTGATGTAATGCACTTCCGTTTCAACGTTTAATCTTTTTTTTAGAAGAAAGAGTAAAGAACAAAGAGAATAGACTAAAACTGCTGGAGAGATTCAGCAGTTTTTTTTTATGTTTAGATAAAAATAAAATCGGTGTAAATCCGCGCTTTCGCGAAAGCGAATCAGTAGAATCCGCGTTCTAATTTATCATGAGAATTAAGCATTAAAAATTTTTGGCTCAAAAATTGGTTACAGAAAAATTAACCAATTACTAATCTAAAAATCAACCAATCAAAATGCTAAAAAAATCATTCAAATTTCTGGGCTGGACACTCTTCGGAATTTTCACTTTCCTTGCGCTGTATATTTCATCAGTTTTAATTATTTCAAGAATTACTGTGAATTCGGATATTGCTCAAGTCGAAGAACAAAATGCAATTCCAATTTACATTCTTTCCAATGGTGTTCATACCGATATTGTTGTTCCTATTAAAAACGAAATCAAAGATTGGCGAAACGAAATCCAGTTCAGCCAGACACAATCAAAAGATTCATTGATGAATTATATTGGTTTCGGGTGGGGTGATAAAGGTTTTTATCTCGATACGCCTGAATGGTCAGACTTAAAAGCTAGTACAGCATTAAAAGCGACTTTTGGAGTAAGTTCTTCTGCAATGCATACCACATTTTTTAAACAATTGAGGGAAGGGGAAGATTGCAAACGCATTTTGGTTTCAAAAGAAAATTATCAAAATTTAGTCAATTATATCTCCAACAGTTTCAGTGATCCCGTTCATCCACAATGGATTGAAGGTCATAGTTGCGGAAGAAAAGACGCTTTTTATGAAGCAAAAGGAAGTTACAGTCTTTTTAATACCTGCAATACTTGGGCAAATAATGCTTTAAAAGCGGCGAACCAAAAGGCAAGCTTGTGGACGGTTTATGATAAGGGGATTTTCTGTCATTATAAATGATTCTGCTATGAAAAAGATAGTTTTAATTGTAGCAATACTAGCAGTAAGTATTTCTTGTAAAAAAGTAGATGCACCAGCAGAATGCGTAGAAGGATGCGCGACTTTTTATTTTGAAAAACCGCAACCTGAAAATGATTCTGAGTTAGATCATTTTCCGAATAAATTCAGAGGATTGTACGTCAATAACGATTCAACTTTTATAAGAATTGAAGAAGATAGAATTCTAGAAGAATATTTTTGGAAGTTCAAAATTCATAAGCTTAAATTAGATTCGTTAAAGGCTGAATGCGATATTGTTGATGGCAAATTAGTGGTGAAGGAGACAAGATATACTTATGATATGCTACCGAAAGGCGATTCAATCGAATTAATTCAAAAAAGTATCGATACGCTGTTTAGGTTTTCTCTTTATGAAAAAGCAAAGCGCATTGATGGACAATTAATTTTGAGTAAAAAAGATTCTGTATTTTGGAAGGTTAGATTTGTTTCACTTGACAAAAACACTTTAAAATTTAAAAACCTATACGATTTAAAAGACCTTAAAAAGCTTGATTCAGTCACTAAAATAAAAGCAAAAAAGCTTGATTCTATTTCTTATTTGATGAAGCCAGCAAGAAGCGAATTCAAAAAAATCTTTAAAATTAAACATTTAGGATACGATCAGGAATATAAAAAGGTATCTGAATAAACATGGGAAAAATATAAAATTCGGCTAAAATCTGAGAAGTGCAACATTTTCATTAATGCCTAAATTTGAGTAAATATCAAACAGCCAGCAAATGAAAAAGCACAACATCTTTTCAAAAACTTGGTATTTATTAAAAACGACATTTTTAGAATTCAATGACGATAATGCCATTAAGTTAAGTGCAGCATTATCTTATTATACCATTTTTGCATTGCCTCCTTTATTGATAATTATAATTACTATTTGTGGTGTCTTTTTTGGGGAAGAGGCAGTCACAGGCCAGTTATACGGCCAAATAAATAGATTGGTGGGGAATAATGCAGCGGTACAAATTCAGGAGGCAATAAAAAATGTTCAATTATCAGACAGCAATGTATTTGTGACCGTTTTTGGGGTCGTAATGTTGCTAATTGGGGCATCGGGAGTTTTTGCAGAAATCCAAAGTTCCATTAATTATATTTGGGGCTTGCGGGCCAAACCCAATAGAGGTTTGCGAAAATTTATCCAAAACAGAATTATGTCATTTTCAATGATAGTTTCGGTTGGATTCTTGATGTTGGTCAGCTTAATGGTCAATGCTACGCTCGATGTTTTAAATGCACGTTTAAAACTCTATTTTCCAGATACAACAGTTTACTTTTTTTATGTGGCAAATTTGGTAATTGTTTTTGCCAGCATCACATTGCTTTTCGCAATTATATTCCGAACTTTACCTGACGGAGCGATCAAATGGAAAGATGCTTTTGTGGGAGCTTCTTGCACAGCAATTTTATTTATGATAGGTAAATTTGCAATTGGGCTTTATCTAGGAAATTCTACTGTTGCAAGTGTTTACGGTGCAGCAGGTTCTGTGATTATAATTTTAGTTTGGGTGTATTACTCCGCTATTATTTTGTATTTTGGAGCTGAATTTACAAAAGTCTACGCAAAAGCATTTGGAGGAAGTATTTCGCCAAATGATTATTCTGTAGAAATACAAAAAGAGATTTTTGAAATAGAAACCGAATAGAAAAATAAAATACCACAAATATGAAAATAATAGCCTTTGGAGGAAGCAACAGCAAACAGTCAATCAATAAGCGTTTAGCGACTTATGCATCTAGTTTATTTGAAAATGCAGATGTTGAGGTTTTAGATTTAAATGATTTTGCAATGCCCGTTTTTAGCGTAGATCTTGAAAAAGAAATTGGTCAGCATGAAGTGGCGCAATCGTTTTTGAATAAACTTAAAGAAGCTGATATTCTAGTAGTTTCAATGGCAGAAAATAATGGAAATTATTCTGTTGCTTTCAAAAATGTTTTCGATTGGAGTTCTCGTATCGAAAAAGATGTTTTTCAGCACAAACCAATGTTATTATTGGCCACTTCTCCAGGAGGAAGAGGCGGAAGTTCTGTTTTAGGAATTGCTCAAAATCTTTTTCCGCGTTATGGAGCTGAAATTAAAGGAAGTTTTTCATTGCCAGCATTTGGCTCGAATTTTGATTTACAAGAAAATAAAATCTCGAATCTTGAGTTAGATCAGGAACTGAAAGATATTATTAAATCAAATTTTTAAATGCCACAGAAAAAGATTTCATTTTTAGTCCTTTTGCTTCATATTATTTTTTTCAATTTCGCTTCTGCACAAAAAGTAAGCGAAGTTGATAAAATTGTTGCAAAATACCCTAAAAGTTTTGGTAGCACTGAAAAATTAACTGACAGAATCGAAAATGATTTTGATTCGGATTATGATCGTGCACGCGCCATTTACAGCTGGATTGCCTTCAATATAAAATATGACTTCAATGCTTTTTTGAATCCGCCCAGAACACAAGGTTTCAGTTATTCATCTGAAGCTGAAAAGCAACGAAAAATAAAACAGATTAATGATAATCTGATTCAGAAGACTTTTAAATCTCAAAAAGCTGTTTGTGAGGGTTTTACTGCTTTGTATCAGCATTTGGCTCTTGAAATGGGAATAAAATGCGAAATAATCCGTGGTGATTCTAAAATTTCAGTTAGAGATATCGGAAGAAAAACTACTTCATCCAATCATGCCTGGAATATGGTTTTGATTGATAAGAAATGGCGTTTGGTTGACGTGACTTGGGGGCAAGGCTATTACGACAGCAGTAAAGGCAGAATGGTTAATGATTTTAACCCTGCTTATTTTGATACAGATCCAGATTATTTCTTTGCTAAACATTTTCCGGATTCAGGAACTTTTTTAGGCAACAGATTAAGTAAAGATGATTTCCTCAACGGACCTTTGATTTACAATAAAACCATTGAAGAAGATTATCAAGTCAAAACTCCCGAATCTGGAATTATTGAAGCAAGGAGAGGAGATAAAATCACTTTTGAAATCAAAAATCTTTCAAAATCAGATCAGGTTTTTTATTTGAATAAAAGAAATCAGCCTGTAAAAATCCAAAATGCAAAAGAAAAAAGAGGAGGTTTGGAGTTTCAGATTTTGATTGATAGTAATGTGGGAGAGTATATTACGATTTATGCCAATACAAATAGTATTGTTTCTTTTAAAATTATTCAGAAATAAAAGACTTACTCCATTTTAAACTATTCCTAAATCTTAACCTCATAATGACATCAAAGAAAATTGTTTTCGCATTCTTTTTTTTTAATTTAATCTTTATAACTTCTTCATATTCCCAACAATATAGCGCTATTGACAGTATTGTATTAAAATATCCTGATTTTGGTAGCACCGAAAAATTAGCAGAAAGAATTAAGACAGATTTTACCACAGAACATGATAAAGCAAGAGCAATTTACAGCTGGATTGCCTTAAATATAGAATATGATTTAAAAACGTTTTTAGATCCTCCTGCGCCAAAAGTGTTTTCAAAAAGTGATTCTGACTGGGCAAAGCAAATTCAGTTGCAAAATGCAAAAACAGTCCAAAAAGCATTTCGATCAAGAAAAGCAGTTTGTGAAGGTTTTTCGCGTTTGTATGAACATTTAGCAATTTTGACGGGTTTAAAATGTCAGGTGATATCTGGAGATGCTAAAGTTGAATCGACGGATATTGGCAGAAGAAATTTTGTTGTAAATCATGCATGGAATTCGGTTCTAGTCGATGGAAAGTGGATTCTAGTTGATGCTACTTGGGGGCAGGGAAGTTATGACTATCGTCGAAAAGTACTAGTGAAAAAATTTACTCCGATCTATTTTGATATGGATCCGAAATATTTTAATGCGAAACATTACGCTGAGAATGCAATGTACAAAGGAAATACAGGTAATAAAGCCGAATTTTTGAATGGGCCTCTTATATATGATGAATTTATAGAAGAAAATTGCGAAGTTTTAATGCCTTTTTCTGGTATTGTCAATGCAAACGATGGCGATAAGATTACCTTTAAAATTAAAAATCTTTCAAAAATAGATGACCTATATTATCTCGGTAAAAAAGAAGAAAAAATACCGGTAGAAAATTCAAAAGTAGAAAATGGAGTAATGGAATTTCAGCTTACCTATCAGAAAAAATTAGGACGTTTTATCGAATTTTATCGTTTTGGAAAATCTTTCGCAACATTTAAAATAATTCCAAAATAAATTAAATTGCCGTATCTTAGCAAGGAATGATCTGAATGTAACGGGCTATGGAAACAACTTTTCTGAAATCAATCTTAGATAATGATTTCTATAAATTCACGATGCAACATGCGGTAATTAGGCTTTTTCCAAAGGCAAAAGTTCGTTATGGATTTATAAACCGTGGAAAGCATATTTTTCCAGATGGTTTTGCCGATTTGCTTCGAAAGTCTGTAGATGCCATGGCAGATCTTCGCTTGACGAAAGAAGAAAAGAATTATCTGTCACATTATTGCCCTTATCTGGATCCAACTTATTTGGATTTTCTGCAAGGTTATAGTTATGATCCGTCTGAGGTTCAAATTTCTCAAGAAGGTTCAGAAATAAAAGTTACCGTTGAAGGTTTTTGGTATAGAACTATTTTGTGGGAAGTGCCTTTAATGGCCTTGATTTCAGAACTTTTTTATAAATCCAATCATTTAATTCGTCTAAATGATGAAGCCATTAAAGAGCTGACCAAAGAGAAAATTGATAAATACAATAAACTTGGCGTTTCTATTTTAGAATTTGGAACAAGAAGACGTCATTCCTATGATGTACATGAACTGGTAAATGAAACCCTACAAGCTTATGGAGGGCAGAGCTTCATTGGAACCAGTAATGTGCATTTTGCTATGGTTAACAACAGAAGGCCTTTAGGTACACATGCACACGAATGGTTTATGTTTCATGCAGCGCAATACGGTTTTCAGGTGGCGAACTTTATAAGTCTTGAAAATTGGACAAATGTTTACGGTGGAGATCTCGGAATTGCGTTAACTGACACCTATACGACAGAGATATTTTTCAATCAGTTTGATAAAAAATATTCAAAACTTTTTGATGGCGTTCGACATGACAGCGGAGATCCTATAGAATTTGCAAAAAAAGTGATTTCGCATTATACAAAAATGGGAATCGATCCAAAATCAAAAGTAATCGTTTTCTCCGATTCACTTAATTACGACAAAGTAAAAACGATTGTTGATTTCTGTCAGGACAAAATAAAAATGTCTTTCGGAATTGGAACAAATTTCACCAATGATGTGGGGCTTCCGGCAATGAATATGGTGATCAAATTAACCGACACAAAACCTGATAATACACATTGGCAAGGTGTTGTGAAACTTTCTGACGAAAAAAATAAAAATACGGGAACGCCCGAAATGATTGCGCTCGCAAAAGAAGTACTCGGAATCAAATAGTATTTTTTTGTTTCATCGCTGATTTTTTATATTTTTAACGGTCGTATTTTTTAAAATCAATTTAAATTGGTTTAAAAACTGTTATTATTCGTAACAAAAGAAAAAATAGACTTTCATTTTTTACCGATAAATGGTACATTAGCCAAAAATCCTAAATTCATTTATGCTAGAGCAAAATCAATACAACGAAGATAATATTCGTTCACTCGATTGGAAGGAACATATTCGTATGCGTCCGGGTATGTACATCGGGAAATTAGGGGACGGATCATCACCGGATGATGGTATTTACATTCTTTTAAAAGAGGTTTTAGACAACTGTATCGATGAATTCGTTATGGGTGCCGGTAAAACTATCGAAGTATCTATAAAAGATAAAACAGTTACAGTTCGTGATTATGGACGTGGAATTCCGTTAGGAAAAGTAGTCGATGTAGTTTCGAAAATGAATACCGGAGGAAAGTACGATTCTAAAGCTTTCCAGAAATCAGTTGGTTTAAATGGTGTCGGAACAAAAGCGGTAAATGCGCTTTCTACTTTTTTTCGTGTGGAATCTGTTCGTGATGACAAACAAAAAGGAGCAGAGTTTTCGGCTGGAAATTTAGTTTTAGAAGAAGATGTAATCGATACGACCAAACGTAAAGGAACGAAAGTAGTTTTTACGCCAGACGAAACGATTTTCAAAAACTATAAATTCCGTTTAGAGTATGTAATCAAAATGGTTAAAAACTATTGTTACTTAAACAATGGTTTGACGATTATTTTCAACGGAGAAAAATATTATTCAGAAAACGGACTTCGTGATTTATTGGAAGAAACGATCAATGAAGAAGATTTAGAATATCCAATTATTCACTTGAAAGATCACGATATTGAGGTTGCGTTAACACACAGTAAAACGCAATACAGTGAAGAATATCATTCTTTCGTAAACGGTCAAAATACGACACAGGGAGGAACGCACTTAGCGGCGTATCGTGAAGCGGTTGTAAAAACGATTCGTGAGTTTTACAACAAGAATTTCGAAGCATCAGATGTTCGTAAATCGATTGTAAGTGCTATTAGTATTAAAGTGATGGAACCGGTTTTTGAGTCTCAGACTAAAACTAAATTAGGTTCTACCGATATGGGTTCTGATGATGGAACGCCTGCAGTTTCTGTTCGTACTTTCGTTAACGATTTTATCAAAACAAAACTGGATAATTATCTTCATAAAAACCCGCCGACAGCCGAAGCTTTATTGCGTAAAATTCTTCAGGCTGAACGTGAGCGTAAAGAATTATCAGGAATTAGAAAACTGGCGACAGATCGTGCTAAAAAAGCCAATCTTCACAATAAAAAATTAAGAGACTGCCGAGCGCATCTTCCAGATACCAAAAACCCAAGAAACTTAGAAAGTACACTTTTTATTACCGAGGGAGATTCGGCTTCTGGATCGATTACAAAGTCGCGTGACGTAAATACACAAGCGGTTTTCAGTTTACGTGGTAAACCTTTGAATTCATACGGAATGTCTAAAAAGATTGTGTATGAAAACGAAGAATTCAACTTGCTTCAAGCGGCACTTGATATCGAAGACGGACTAGAAAAATTACGCTACAACAATATCGTAATCGCAACCGATGCCGATGTCGACGGAATGCACATTCGTTTGCTTCTAATTACGTTTTTTCTTCAGTTTTTCCCTGAATTAATCAAAGAAGGGCATTTGTATATTTTGCAGACACCGCTTTTCAGGGTTCGAAACAAAAAAGAAACGATTTATTGTTATTCTGAAGATGAAAGAAAAGACGCGATCGAAAAATTAAAACCAAAACCAGAAATCACCCGATTTAAAGGTTTGGGAGAGATTTCACCAGATGAGTTCAAAAACTTTATTGGAGATACGATTCGCCTTGATCCTGTTATGATGGATAAACATACTTCGATAGAACAGTTGTTGTCTTTCTATATGGGGAAAAATACTCCGGATAGACAAGAGTTTATTATCAAGAATTTGAAGGTGGAGATTGATGAGCTTGAAGAGGTTTAGTTCACTTTTAGTCTTATCAATTATCTTGGGGATAGTTGTTTCTTGTAATAAAAATAAAGCTTTTGATGGAGAAAAAAATCTAGACTATTCTGATGTTTTTGATTTAGAAAAAGAAGCAATTAAAAAGATTGAAATATTTTCTTATCCAGATAGATTAGCTTGGGATACAATAAGGCATAAAGAAATTATTATAAACAATAAGATCGATTTTGATACTTCAATGATTAATGAAAAAGTCACCTTATTGGAAGAAACTCAAATAAAAGAGTTATTTGATTTGATTAAAATCCATTGTAAAGTTGAAGGTGATGTTGCTCCTTATTCAAGTTGTTATATGCCAAGAAATTTAATTCTCTTTTATAATAATAAAAATAGAATTATAGGACATATTGAGCTTTGCTTTGAGTGCGGAACATCTGAGTCATCTAATAATCTTAAAGAAAATTGGGATTATTGTAAAGATGATGTAAAAGATTTTTTCAAGAAAGCTGGAATCAAATATTTTGTTGATTCAGAAGAAAAGGAAGAAAAAGAAAGATTGTTTTTGGATAGTTTGAAAACAACAAAAATAGTTAACAAGAAAGTTTTAAAATAAAATACTGAAATAATTCAGCATAAAAATGAAAGACGAAGAAGACGATAACATAATTCCAAACGAAGACGAGAATAATCAAGATGAAAACCTGATGGATGACAATCAGGATGGAAATGACGATGAGATTATCGATGTAGACGCGAAGCATTTTGAAGGAGCGCATTTTTACGAAAATCAGGAAGAAGAAGGAGAAGACGTTATTACCAAAGTAACCGGAATGTACAAAGACTGGTTCTTGGATTATGCTTCGTATGTAATTCTGGAGCGTGCAGTTCCTGCTATCGAGGACGGATTTAAGCCTGTTCAACGTCGTATTATGCACTCTTTGAAAGAGTTGGATGATGGTCGTTATAATAAAGTAGCCAATGTTGTTGGTCACACCATGCAGTATCACCCACACGGAGATGCAAGTATTGGTGACGCTATGGTACAGATTGGTCAGAAAGATTTATTAATTGACTGCCAAGGAAACTGGGGTAATATTTTAACAGGAGATGGTGCTGCTGCACCCCGTTATATTGAGGCACGTTTGTCTAAATTTGCTTTGGAGGTTTTATATTCTCCAAAAATTACCGATTGGGGTGTTTCGTATGATGGACGTCGTGCAGAGCCAAACAATCTTCCTGTAAAATTCCCTTTACTCTTAGCACAAGGAGCAGAAGGTATCGCAGTTGGGCTTTCTACAAAAGTGCTTCCTCATAATTTCAATGAATTAATTGATGCTTCGATTAAAATTTTAAAAGGAAAGCCATTTACGCTTTATCCTGATTTTATGACACAGGGTATTGCCGACGTTTCGAATTACAACGACGGAATGCGTGGCGGTCGCGTTCGTGTGCGTGCTAAAATTTCGCAGTTAGACAAAAATACATTGGTAATTACGCAAATTCCGTTTTCTACTAATACATCGAGTTTGATTGATAGTATTTTGAAAGCTAATGAAAAAGGCAAAATCAAAATCAAGAAAATTGAAGATAATACTGCTGCCGATGTTGAGATTTTAATTCATCTTTTCCCAGGCGTTTCACCAGATAAAACAATTGATGCTTTGTTCGCTTTTACAGCCTGTGAAACATCTGTTGCGCCTCTAGGTTGTGTTATTGAAGATAATAAGCCATTGTTTATTGGGGTTTCTCAAATGTTGAAAATTTCGACAGAGAGAACTGTTGATTTGCTTCGTCAGGAATTAGAAATACAATTAGAAGAATTAAAAAATAAGTGGCATTTTTCTACTTTAGAGAAAATCTTCATTCGTGAAGAAATGTACATCGACTTCAAATTGTATGGTGACAGAGAATCACTTTACAAATATTTATATGATCGTTTTGAGCCATTTAAGAAATCTTTCGTAAGAGAAATCAACGATGACGATTTACAACGTTTGACTCAAATTCCGATGATTCGTATCACACGTTTCGATTCTGATAAAGCCGACGATTTAATCGCTAAGTTAGAAGAAGAAATGAAGGAAGTAGAGTATAATCTGGAGCATTTAACGGATTTTGCAATTGCTTATTTCACTAAATTAAAAGAGAAATACGGAAAAGGACGCGAACGTCAAACAGAACTTCGTGTTTTTGATAACGTTGAAGCTACAAAAGTAGTTTTACGTAACACAAAACTATACGTAAACCGTGAAGAAGGTTTCGTTGGAACAAGTTTAAAGAAAGACGAATACGTAGGTGATTGTTCTGATATTGACGATGTTATTGTGTTTTTACGTGACGGAACATTGATGATCACAAAAGTAGATGCCAAGACTTTTATTGGAAAAGACATTATACATGCTGCCGTTTTTGATAAAAACGATAAACGTACCATTTATAATATGATGTATCGTGATGGTAAATCAGGTCCATCTTATATTAAACGTTTTAATGTTACTGGTGTAACGCGTGATAAAGCTTATGATTTGACAAATGGTACAAATGGTTCTCAGGTCGTTTATTTTTCACATAATCCAAATGGAGAAGCTGAGGTTGTAACGATATTATTGCGTCAGGTTGGAACGATTAAGAAACTGAAATTTGATATTGATTTTGCTAAGTTAGCCATTAAAGGACGTGGTTCTAAAGGAAACTTAGTAACCAAATATCCAATCAAGAAAATCGAATTAAAAGAAAAAGGTATTTCTACTTTACTGCCAAGAAAAGTTTGGTTTGATGATACTGTAAAACGTTTAAATGTTGATGCAAGAGGAGAGCTTTTAGGAGAGTTTAAACCAACAGACAAAATCTTAGTAATTAGTCAGTCAGGAAAATTGAAAGTAATTATTCCAGAATTATCAACTCATTTCGATGAAGATATGATTGTCTTGGAAAAATGGAAACCTAAAAAACCGATTTCAGCGATTTATTATGATGGTGAAAAAGAGCGTTATTTCTTGAAACGTTTCCTTGTTGAAAATGAAGGTAAAGAAGAAAGCTTTATTACCGATCATCCGAATTCACAATTGGAAATCGTTTCGACTGATTATCGTCCTGTGGCGCAATTAGTGTTTGCTAAAGTAAAAGGAGTTCAAAAGGACGATTTACATATCGATGTGGAAGATTTTATAGCTGTAAAAGGTTTTAAAGCATTAGGAAACCAATTGACGACTGATAAATTAAGACAAGTTAATTTATTAGATCCGCTTCCTTACGAAGAGCCAGTTGAAGAAGTTCCTGAAAAACCAGAAATTCCAGAAGACGATCCTGTAGAAACAGAATTAGACGACGATGGTCAGATTGGTTTGGTTTTAGAATAAAAAATAAAAAACGCTAAGATTTAGTTCTTAGCGTTTTTTATATAAATGATTTTTGAGAATAGTTGCTCGCTTCCGTTGAGCAACAAGCGAAAGAAAGCAGTTTTTCTAAAAATAATGATCCATATTTAATGATTAAACCTACGACTGAGGATTCGACAGGAAAATCTTTTACGATAAGTTATTGGTCAACTTGTGCTGAAGAAGGAAACGACATCAAAGCAGGAACTGTTTTAGAATCTAAAGATGATTTATTTTTTATTGGCAAAACAGTTACTTTAATGACCAATACCGTTGGAGGCCGAAATAAACAAAATAACAAAGACCGAATTCTCGCTTATAGAAATGCATTATTAACTCGAGGCCGAATTGTAACTTTTGCTGATATTAAAGCATTTGGTTTTAATCATTTTAAAAATTCAATTGAAGATATTAAAATTGAAAAAGGAACGCGAAAGGAAATATCCGTTAAAGCTGGTTTTAGTCGAACGGTCGACATTTACATCAAAACAAATCCTGAAGAAAGAAAACATTTGTCAAATTCGGAATGGGATTATTTATGTGAGAGCTTTATGAAAAATCTTAAAAATAGATCTTCAAATGTTTTTCCATATCGTTTGTTTATTGATAAGTAGAATAAAAAGGTTTGAATAATTTCAAACCTTTTTTTATTTAAAAAGTTGATTCAGATTGATTTCTTTTTTCTCTCTCAATTTTTTCACAATTTTTAAAAATGCAATTGCTGTAATATATGCATCACCCAAAGCAGTATGCCTATCTTTTTTCGAAATATCAAACTTATCAGCCAGATCATCTAAGGTATAATGATCCTTTCGTTCAAATAAATGCGACTGAATCAAAGTCTTTTTGTATAAATAAGCTGTATCTAAAGTTTTGTTTGTCAATTGCGGAAGTCCATTTCGTTCTAAGGCCCTATTAATCATTGTAACATCAAAAATGGTATGATGCGCAATAATTATAGAATCTCCTAAAAAGGCTAAAAACTGTTGTAAAGCCTCTAATTCAGTTGGGCGCTTGACAAGAAGATCTTTTAAAATGCCATGAATTTGGGCGGTCGATTTATCATAATGATCTTGTTCGACATAAACTTCAAAACTGTCCTGAACAGAAATTACACCATTTTGTAAAACAAGAGCGCCTATGCATAATATTCGATCGTTTTCATAATCAAAACCTGTAGTTTCAGTATCTAAAACAACAAAACGAGTTTCTTCGATCGTAACATTTTCTTCAAACAGATTGTTTTCTTCTTTTTTCCAAAAATCAAATAAACTCATAATTAGACTAGATTTGAGATGTTAAAACGAACCGAAATTAATTCCTGAAGCTCTTTTATAGTTTTAAAAGTGCGCTTCAGTTTGATTTTTTCCATTTTGGTTAAAGATTCCAATTCGATAAACTGACCAGAATCATGATGCAGAAGACCTTGTTTGGTTCTGAATTTTAATAAAGCTTTAAACGAATACGAACATGACAAATACAATTCTCTATTTGTAGGTTCAAGTTCAGCCAGTTTTTCAAAACGTTCAGCGGTATTGCTGATTCCTTTTACCGAATGAGATAAGATTAAAAGACGTGCTGCATCTGTCAAAGGCATTAAAGCTCTTCGCTTAATATCAAAATTGTCTTTATTTGCACCATCTTGTTCAACCAGAAATTGCCTAAAAAAGCCTGTTGGAGAAGGGCTTTGCAAAGCTCCACTCACTAAATGCATATAAAAAATCGGATTCGCTTTTACATCTTCAAATATAGAATCGGATAACTGATTTACGATTTCAGAATCACCATAAGTTTTGCTGTAATCAAAGAAAATAAACGAGAGCAAAACTTCATTTTTTCCAGGATTTGTAATCCAATGATGTACTTGAGCTTTCCATTCATCTAAACTCATACACCATTTTGGACTCGAAGCCATCATGTCGGCAGGACAGTAATCGTAACCAATTTCAAAAAGACCTTTATTTACAAGACGAGCAAATTTTAAGAAATAAATTTTGGTTTCATCTCTAAAAACTTCATTTACATTTTCGTAAACAATCGCGTTATCTTGATCAGTATGAAGCATTTGTTCGCCGCGTCCTTGACTTCCAAGTGCCAGCCATGCAAATTTTACTGGAGGCGGACTGCTCATTTTTTCTAAACAAATTTCAATTACTCTATTTGTACAAGCTTCGTTAAGTTCAGTAATTATTTTGGTTATCAAAGTCATCGGAATGTTTTGATCTAAATAACCTTGAAGTAATTGCATGATTCGGTTTCGAATAGGCTTTATTTCTTTTATTTTTTTGGTTCGCTTTAAAGCTTTTATCAAAACAGCAGGATTATTTCCGAGTGCCACCATAACATCATGTTTTGATAAAATCCCGACAGCTTTGGTATTTACAGTTCCGTCTTTGGTCAAGCATAGATGGCTGATATTGCTTTTCATCATTGCCATTTGGGCCTCTGTAACCGTCATTTTTTTCGGATATGTAATAACAGGTTTTGTCATTATCGTTTCGGCGGTTGTCGTTATCGGAAAATCGCCTGTAACGATTTTATTTCTAAGATCTTTATCTGTCAAAATGCCAATTGGCAACATTTCATCTACAATTAAAATTGCACCAACTTTCTTTTTATTCATAATTTTTGCAACATCTTTAACCGTGGTTGACGGACTGCAGGTCACAATTTTTTTAGAATATTTTATGGGTGCTAAGTCAAAAGAATGATTGCTGGAATGAAGATTCTCATTCAGTTGATCATCATCACCGTATAATTTATCTTTATGAATATCAGAATATGGATTTCTGGTATTCGATGCATAACTTTCGATCAAAAAATTACCAACATTTCTATTTTCCAACGCATAAGGCTTAAAAACGGCAATCGGAATGGCGTATAAAATACTTTCCTCATGAGCGACTGCTTCCATAATGTAGTTTTCTTGCGCCAGAAGCGGACGAAGCCCAAAAATATCGCCTTCATCGCACATGTCTAAAACGGTGTTTTTAGTACTTTTTTTCAAAGCCACAGCGCCTTTATGAACCACATAAAAGGAATCGTGCGTTTTGTCATTTTCAGCAAAAATGACCGAATCTTTTTCTTTATAAATAATAGAAATTTGTTCCGACAGTTTTTCCAGATCCTTCTGATGCAAAAAATTAAACGGAGGATAATTCTTTAAAAAGTCGGCAACTCTTTGCGAAATGGTATTTTTCATGTGGCTAGATTAAAGTTCTAAAATACTATTTAAAATAGAAATGTAAAAGAAACACATTATAATAATTTGCCACAAAGGCACAAAGTCACACAGAAATAAATCCTTGGTGTCTTTGTGCCTTTGTGGCAGAAAAAAAAGCTTAATTATTTAATCGACTTTGTAAACTTTGCCTCGTTGTTTTTCTTCAGAACCAACTAGGCCAAATTCAAAAGTATAAGAATCTTTTTCGGTTGTTAGAATTTTCATGCTTATTGCTTTTTCTTCAGCCATGTTTTTTGGATGTTTTTTTTGCAGAACATATTCGCAGTCACTTACCCAGCGAATGGTTGCAGTATCTGTCTTTCCTTCAAAAGTTTCAATTTCAATACTGTCTTTTCGCTCAAAGAAGGTTGTTTTTTTGACTCCGTTGACTTCGGTTTCAAATTTGAACTTTCCGGTTTTGAAATCTTTGCAATTGTGTTCGGCATTATAGCAAGATACTAAAGCCAGAAAAGGAAATAAGAATATAATTTTTTTCATTTTAAGTAAGTTGTTTTTTTAGGAGCTAATCCTGCTGTCCGCTGTATCTTTTGTGCCGAACCCCGGCACAAAAGGATGCCGCTTCCATCAGGGCTAGGGCTTTAGTTTTCAAGAGCTCTTTTTAATTAAAGAACAAAAAGAAAATTACAAGAGTTATAAAAGTCAAAAAAAGCAAATTCCGTTTTTTATTTTTAGAACTCTGCTCTTCGGTTAAATTTGTTTTGCAGAATTTAATTAAGATCCACCAACATGTTCCGCCAAAATTTGCATAATATTCGATCATTTTAATCTTTTTAATTCGTCATCGGTAAAGTTCTTGATTTCTTTTTCTTTGGCAAACTTTTCGGCGTTATAATTTCCTGATTTATTTTTCGGAATCGACAAGCTGTTCCATTCACTGTTCTTCAATTGTTTAGCATAAAAAACAATTTGTCCAACATGATAAGGATAATGTGCCAATTGACGATTGATGGCTTCAATAACCGTATGGCCTTCATTTCGGATATAAATGATATCCGAAAGTTGATCAGGTTTCAAACTTTCCAGAGCATTTTCAAGACAATTCCAGCCTTTGTTCCAAACTTCCAGAACTTCTTCTTTAGATTGTAAATCATTTTCAAATTCTGCATCGCGGTTTCTCCAATCTTTTTCACCATCAGAAGTCAAAAAATCGGTCCAGCGCGAAAGCATATTGCCTGAAATATGTTTTACAATTGTAGCGATACTGTTGGTATCGTCATTAAAAGAAACAAAAAGCTGTACTGGCTCTAGCTGATCGATTGCTTTTTCGCCAAGCATCTTATAATATAAAAATTGCTTTTTAACACTTTCCAAATAAGATTGATCGGCACTCATAATTAAACGATTTTGATATCATATTTATCTAAAAGTCCAGCAATTCCCTCATTTGAAAATTGTGCTTTTTTCATCGGATTAAATTCAGGATCAATTTTATAATTGTAAGCAGTTCTAAAATTAACTCCCGCTAATTGTGTTTCGTTGAAAATAGCTCCATCAAGATCACAATTGTCAAATAAAGAACTCGTTAAGTTGGTTCCAATAAATGTTACTTCTCGTACGGAACAATTAATGAATTTTGTTTTTGGCATTTTTTTGTTCGAAAACAAAGTATAATCCAAAACACTTTCTTCAAAATGAACTTGAAATAAAAAATCATCGCATTCATTAAAAGCAATTCCTAAAAGTTTGCAGTTTCTAAAAGTGACATTTTTTAAACTTGTCCCCGCCAAACTTGTCATTGAGAGGTTGCAGTCAATAAATTCGCAATCTAAAAATGTGTTGTAGGCAAAATTACTGTTGGAAAAGTCACAGTTTTTAAAAACACAATCTTCAAACTCTCGATTGTTTATTTTTTTGTCGATGTAAACAACTTTTTCGAATGTTTTCTGAATGTGAATTAGACTTTCCATGAATGTTTTTTGGATAAAAAGAGTGAAATGCAGTTTATGATCAAACCCGACAGGTTTTAAAAACCTGTCGGGTTTATATAGTTAATTAGTCGTTAAACAAGCCCTTCATGATGATTTTCAGACCTAAAAAAATCAAAACCATCGAGCTTAAACAAGCAACAATTCCAATTCCTAAAACCAAATAATGCCAATTCGTATGCTGATTCATAAAAGCATTATAAATCAATGTTGGCCCAAGAAACATAAGTGGCAAGGCACCAGTCATATATTTAATTCCTTTTCCTAATAATTGTTTATTTGTTGCCATTTTTGTTTTTTTTCAGGTTTCAAGTTTCTCGTTGTTTTGTCATTTCGAGGAACGAGAAATCACACTAGAAATTCCGCAAAGTATGTCACCAATCTTTGTCGATTTACGCGTGTGATTTCTCGTTCCTCGAAATGACAAACTAGGTGCAGAAAACCTTTTACTTACTATAATTGTCAACAGCATTTCTTACGCTGCCGTATTTTTTTAATAATTCTGATGCTTCGTCATACGAAACAGGAATTTCTTCCATAATCATTTTAACGCCTCGATCAACCAATTTTACATTGCTCAACTGCATATCGACCATTTTGTTTCCACGTACTTTTCCTAGTTGAATCATCGCAGCAGTCGAAATCATATTTAAAACCAATTTTTGAGCAGTCCCAGCTTTCATTCTAGAACTTCCAGTTATAAATTCTGGACCGACAACTACTTCAATAGGAAATTGTGCTGTTAATGCCAGCGGACTTCCTGCATTACAAGTTATACATCCTGTAACAATATTATTTTGATTACAAGTTTCTAAACCACTGATAACATAAGGTGTTGTTCCAGATGCAGCAATACCAATTACAACATCATTTGAATCGATTTTATATTTTTGAAGATCAATCCAGGCATTTGTTGTACTATCTTCAGCATTTTCTACTGCACGTCTTATGGCTGTATCGCCGCCAGCAATAATTCCGTTTACTAAATCAAAAGGAACACCAAATGTAGGAGGACACTCTGAAGCATCAACAACACCAAGTCGGCCAGAAGTTCCAGCTCCAATATAAAATAATCTACCGCCTAATTTTAATTTTTCAACTATTTGAGGAATCAAAGCTTCAATTTGTGGCAAAGCTTTTTCTACTGCATAAGGGACAGTTTTATCTTCTTGATTAATATTCGACAACAATTCATGAACAGACATTTTCTCTAAATGTTCGTATTTTGAGGCTTGTTCAGTAGTTTTTGTAAATGTCATTTTATCGTTATTTAGACTGGCCAAAATTAATATTTTTTTCTCTGAATCCCGAAATTTAGATTACAAACTCACAAAGAATTGAAGTTTTGTTGGCGATGTTGCGAATCCTTTCTTACATCTGCAAAAAATGAACTAAAATATTATATTTGTTAAATAAAAAAATAAGAATGGATAAATTAGTTTTTTTGGATAGCGTTGCCCGTATTGCTGTCTTTGTTTCGTTATTACTAGCTCTTTTTTTGTTGACGGTAAAAACGGAAAATAAATTGGCTAATAGACTATTTGCTTGTTTTATTATTTTTTCAGCCGTTGATTTCAGCGGACTTTTAGCATATTCTCGTCCTTTGGAATATATGAATATAGAATTCTTCAGAAGTACGATCTGTTTGCTGGAAATGCCTTTGATTTATTTATATGTTTTAGCAGTTTGTTATTCGGATTTTCGATTAAAATGGAAGCATTTGGTCTATACAATTCCCTTTGTGGTTATGAATTTAGTTTTTGCACCGCGATTTTATTTGCAATCAGGTGCCGAAAAACAATATGTTTTAGATCATTTCAATGAAATGTTTGAGATTTATTTTTTTCAAATTTTAATCGAAGTTCAATATTGGTTTTATATTGCGGGCATGTTTTTAGTTTTAAGAAAATACAAAAGAATTTATCTTGAAAATTATACAAATCCCAGCACTTCTACCTATAAATGGCTTTTTCAGATGACCTGCGTTTTTGTAGTCATGCATTCTATTACGGCTACAAAAAATTTAATGCGTTACACAACTTCTAGAGATAATTTTCTTTGGGGAAATGTTCTTATGGTAGTGATGGCGTTGTGTGTGATTTGCTGGTTTGTAATGAAAGCTTTAAATCATCCGGAACTTTTTAGAGGAATTAATTCTAAAATACAATTAACAAAAGAATTTCTTTCTAAAGAAAATAATGATACGCCGGAAAAAATAAATGAGCAGGATGAAGCTGTTCTTTCTCAAATTTCAGCATTAAAAAATTATATGACAGAGAAAGAACCTTATCTTGACCCTTCTCTTACGATTCAAGATCTCGCAAATCAATTTAATTATCCTGTTCGTGATTTATCAATTTTGATTAATCATCATATGAATCAGCATTTTTTTGATTTTGTGAATGAATATCGCATTCAAAAAGCTATGCATATTTTGAAAGACGAATCTAAAAGTGACCTCACTGTTCTGGAAATTTTATACGAAGTTGGTTTTAACTCTAAATCTTCTTTTAATACTTCTTTTAAAAAGCATACGAATTTAACGCCGACAGCTTACCGAAATGCTTCTTAATAAGTGAATTGTGCTAAAAAACTAAAGTATTATATTTGTTAAATAATCAAAAAACGAATGAATAAGATAAGTTTTTTAACCGGTATGGCCGGAATATCAGTTTTTGTTTCCTTATTGCTAGCCTTCTTTTTGCTCACTGTGCAAACAAAAAATAAATTGGCAAATAGGCTATTTGCTTGTTATTTGATGTTTTTTGCCCTTGATAATAGCGGTATTTTTATTGACGATAACTTCATTACGAACCATTTTAATTTGGAGTTTTTTAGATGGACTATTTGTGTTTTGATATTGCCAGCTTTCTATCTTTATGTATTGTCGGTTTGTTTTGCTGATTTTAAGTTAAAATCGAAACATTTTTTGCATTTAATTCCGTTTGTTATTACAAATGTGGTTTTCTTGTTCAGGCTTTATCTTCTAAATGATGCAGAAAAAAAACTGTTTTATGAGCATCGCGATCAATCGCCAGAAATGTTTTATTTATTTCTCGTTTTAGGTTTGCAGACTATAATATATAGTATTGGTGTATTTTTGGTTTTGAAAAAGTATAGAGAAATATTTCAGGAAAATTATACGAACCCAAGAACTTCTATTTTTAAGTGGTTATTTCAAATCGCGACAGCACTTTTTGTTTTGTATTATCTATCAATAGCTAAAAATATGGTGCGATATGCCGCTCTTGATTTCTTGTGGATTTGGTCTAATACAATATTGCAAGTTTTGATTTTGGCAATAACTTGCTGGTTTGTTTTAAAAGCGCTGAATTACCCTGAACTTTTTAGAGGAATTGATTCTAAATTGCTATTGGCAAGAGAAATTCTTCCAAAAGAAACTCAGGATAATGTTGGAATAAAAGAGAGTCAAAACGAAATAATTTTAAACCAGATTTCGGCATTGAAACAATATATGACCGAAAAAGAGCCTTTTCTGGATCCTTCACTTACGATTCAGGAACTCTCTAATCAAATTGATATTCCGGTTCGTGATTTATCTGTTTTGATTAATCATCATATGAATCAGCATTTTTTTGATTTTGTAAATGAATATCGAATTCAAAAAGCCATGAATATCTTAAAAGATAAGTCTAAAAATCAGCTTACGGTTTTGGAAATTCTGTATGAAGTGGGTTTTAATTCAAAATCGTCCTTTAATACTTCTTTTAAAAAATATACAAAATTAACGCCTACTGCGTACAGAAACGCTTCATAATTAAGGGTTTGTAAAAAGTCGTACTTCGAGCTTAATAAAGTCGAACCAATTTCATCTCCAGAAATTGGTTCGACTTTTTTTTGTCGGTCGCCTACTCGAGATTTCTAAGGCAACTTTGCTTCAAATTAATCGAACAAGTTAAAATTAGAAACCATGAAAAAATTACATCTCTTTATTTTTTTAGTATTGCCATTATTTTGTTTAGCACAATCATTTCAATTAAAAGGAAAAATTTCCAGTGAAAAATCGCCATTAGAATGGGCAGAGATTTCAATTTCAAATTCAGAAGGAAAAATAATTGATGGCACAACAAGCAAGCAAGACGGCAGTTTTGAAATTAATCTAAAGAAAGGAAATTATAAAATAGCAATAAGCCTTTTAGGATTTACCGATTTTGAAAAAGAAATCTTAGTAGAAAAAGATACTGATTTGGGAATTATTATGATGAAAGAAAGTGAAACCCAATTGGTAGAAGTTGTCGTTCAATCAAAAAAGAAAACAATCGAACAGAAAACAGATCGTTTGGTCTATAATCTTGAAAATAATGTTACCAATGTTGCAGGAGATGCTTTGAGCGCCATTAATACGGCTCCCGGTGTTGTAGTGCAAAATAATACAATCAATATTTTAGGAAAGGGAACTTCTAGAGTTATGATTGATGGAAGAATTGTTGAACTAACGGGCGAAGAATTGAATAATTTTTTAAAATCAATTTCGGCTAGCGACATCAAAAATATTGAAATTATCAGCAATCCGCCTGCAAAATATGAAGCTGAAGGAACTGGCGGATTAATTAATATTATTATGAAAAAAGGAGCTCGCGATTCATGGAAAAACACAACTACCGCGTCTTATGATCAAAACAAATATGGAGTTTTTACTTTAAGAGATAATTTCTTTTACAACAAAAATAAATTTCGTTTCTCAGCAAGCATCAATGGAAAAACAGGTTATAAAAATGTAGATGAAGTTTCAGATGCTTATTTTGAAGACGGACTTTCGAATCTCAATGCAAGTACAAAATTGAAAAACGAAAGTCTATCTGGAAAATTAGCTTTAGATTATGATTTTTCAGAAAAAACATCAGCTGGTTTTCAAATTTTGAATGATAGAACAAATCCTGATTTTCAATCTGATATTGTAGTTAATAAGTACAATACAGAAAATCAATTGCAACATTACATCGTCAACAATAGTTTCGCAGACAGAGAATCCAGAAATCAAACGTATAATGCGCATTTGATTACAAAACTAGATCCATTGAACCGAAAATTATCTTTTGATGTAGATTACTTTAATTATAATTCAAAATTTGACCGTGAGTTTATTGCAAATAATTATTTAGCTGATGGAACTTTTGTTGATGTGAATCAATCCGGAAGAAATATTTCAAATCAGGATATTGATAACTTGAGTTTTAAAGCAGATATGGAACATCCTCTGGAAACGGTGAATTTGTCCTACGGAGCCAAAGTAAGTTTTACCAATAGTATAAGCGATGTACTTTATTATGATTCAATTACAGGAACTCCAGTGTTAGATCCAAGTCAATCGAATCGCTTTAAATACACAGAAAACAATCAGGCAGTTTATATAAACGGAGACAAGAAAATAAATGAAAAATGGAATCTTCAATTGGGATTGCGACTAGAGAATACACAAACAAACGGATTTTCTGAAACTCTGAATCAAGAAACGGTAAATAATTATTTCAAGCTTTTCCCGACTGTTTTTGCTTCATATAAAAAGAATGAGAATAATAGTTTCAGTTTGAATTATGGAAAAAGAATCAACAGACCTCGTTTTGATTTGCTGAATCCATTCCGTATTTACATCAGCAGTAATAGTTATTCAGAAGGAAATCCTTTTTTGAAGCCTTCTTTTAGTGATAATTTTGAGTTTGTTCATTCATACAAAGAAATTTTAAGAACAAGTGTCTTCTTAAATATAATTACAGATGGTTATGGCGTTTTATTTACTTCGAATCCAGAAACAAACACTCAGATCATAACTCGCGACAATTATTTTAAAAGTTTGAATTATGGTATTGGAGAAAATTATTCGGCAAGTTTTGCTAAATGGTGGCAAAGTGAAAATTCAGTATATTTTTTAGGCGCAAAAACGGAATTTATTAAGGATATCAATGCAACACCATCGAACAGTTTGCAAGTTGATTTTTCAACAAACAATACTTTTGTGTTAGGAAAAAATACAAAATTGCAAATTGATTTTTCATATACGACACCTTATAAAAGCGGTTTATATGAAATAGGATATGCCTCTAGTTTTGATATCGGATTTAAACAAGATTTATTTGATAAAACCATGCAAATTGCGTTTTTGGCAAATGATATTTTTAATACTTCTTATTTAAAAGATTTTACTTCGGTTGTAAATGGCGTAAAACAGGTTTATAGTAATAATGAAGGTAATAGATTTGTTCGTTTGTCTGTAGTTTACAATTTTGGAAATAAAAAAATAAATGTGAAGGAACGTAATTTCGGAAATCAGGACGAGAGAAAGAGAGCTAATTAAATTAGATAATTAGATAATGTGTCAATTAGAAAATTATCTCATTATCTAATTGACACATTATCTAATTGACACATTATCTAATTGACACATTAAGTTATTATAAAAAGAATGCCAATAAAATTCCGAGAACGATCATCGAAACTTTGGCGACATTGAATTTATGTCCTTCACTGCTTTCGAAAATAATCGTCGATGAGATATGGAATAAAATCCCGATTACGATTGCGGTTATTTCAGTATAATAGTCATTTAAAATAGATAAATATTCTGAAGCAATTGTTCCAAGAGGCGTCATGATCGCAAAAGTCAGCATGAAGGCAAAAATGGCTTTTTTATCCAAATCGGCATTGATGAAAAATGTCGTTAAAATTACAGCAATCGGCAAATGATGAATCGCAATTCCGACAGCCAAACCGTGATGATGACTAACAGGAAAACCTTCTAAAAAAGCATGAATACACAAACTGATGAATAAAAGCCATGGAATTTGAGACATTTTTGCGTGTCCGTGAACATGTCCGTGTTCTGCACCTTTTGAGAAAAACTCAAGTACGATCTGGAATAAAATGCCGACCATTATAAAGATGCCGATATTGTGGTTGTGAGATTCGTAAACTTCCGGCAAAAGATGCATTACAGTCAATGACAATAAAAAAGAACCGCTGAAAGCCAGCAATAATTTTAAATTGGTTTTGTTATTTGGTTTAATAAACAAAGCCACGCTATATCCTAAAAGTACAGAAAATAAGGGTAGTAAATAGTTCATTTATATTTGTTTAACCGTTGATTCGTTTAATCGCTTAATTGTTTTTGTTTCCGATTAAATGGTTTAACAATTAAACGATTAACTAATTTATTTAAAAATCATGATTAATCTTTCGCTTTCGGTTTTGTGGAATTTTTTGAGTTTGTAATCTCCAAAAATATCCAAAAGATAAATTCCAGCTTCATCCATTAAATCTTGAAAATCTTTTAAAGTCAGCGCTTTTACTTTTTCGGTAAAATGAAATTTTCGGCCTTGATCTTCAAAATCAATTTCTTTGAAAATATGACCGTCTTTAACATATCTTTTAATGTGAAAATCGATTTCATCAACAGTTTTGACTTCTTCAGGAACAAGAGTTTCAATAACTTGAGTCACATTCATAAAATCGATTACCGCAAAACCATATTCAGATAAACTTTCTTTGATGGCTTTTAAGGTTGTCAGGTTGTCATCGTCGCTTTCGAAATAACCAAAACTTGTGAAAAGATTAAAAATGGCATCAAATTTTTCTTCAAACGGCTCACGCATGTCATGAACTTTGAAATGAAGGTTTTCGTTGCTGTTTTTGCTGGCTTCGGCAATACTGTTTTCAGATAAATCAGCACCTAAAACATTATAACCTAACTGATTCAAATAAATAGAATGTCTTCCTTTTCCGCATGCCAAATCCAATACTTTTGCTTTTTCTGGCAAGTTTAGGTAATGCGTTAAGTTGTCCATGAAAATCTGAGCTTCTCTATAGTTTCTATCTTTATAAAGGATATGATAATACGGAGTATCAAACCATGATGTAAACCAGTTTTCGGTGTTACGATCTTGATTAGGTGTTGATGAGTTTGGTGCTTCAGACATTTATTCTATTTCAATTAATTCAAAGTCCGGCAAATTTAGTGTATTTTTGCCGAAAAATAACTATTTCGCTATCATAGGTAATGGTGATTGGCTTTTTTTAATTGAAAAAAAATGGAAGAAAATTTTAAAATGATAGCCAAATGTTTTTTTGGTTTTGAAGAAATATTAGAGAATGAGTTGCGCGCACTTGGTGCTCAAGATGTTGAGAAAGGTGTGCGAATGGTAAGTTTTAAAGGAGATAAAGGTTTTATGTACAAAGCCAATTTATCGCTTAGAACTGCGCTTAAAGTATTGAAGCCAATTTATTCTTTTAGAGCAAATAACGATCAGGCTTTGTATAAAGGAATTTCAGGCATGAATTGGGCTAAATTTCTAAATGCCAATCAAACTTTTGTGATTGATACTACGGTACATTCGACTTACTTCAACCATTCTGAGTTTGTTTCACAAAAATGTAAGGATGCAATTGTTGATCAATTTAGAGAAAGAACAGGCCAGCGCCCAAGCATTGACAAGCAACATCCAGATTTGCGAATCAACATTCATATTGACAAAGATCAGGTTTCGGTTTCTTTAGATACTTCTGGAGCTTCACTTCATCAGCGTGGTTATAGAACCGCTACAAATATTGCTCCTATTAATGAGGTTTTAGCGGCTGGAATTCTTTTACTGTCAGGTTGGGACGGACAAAGCCATTTTCTAGATCCAATGTGTGGTTCAGGAACTTTCTTGGCCGAGGCGGCAATGATTGCTTGCAATATTCCAGCAAACATCAACAGAAGAGAATTTGCTTTTGAAAAATGGAAAGACTGGGATAATGACTTATTTGACAAGATTGTCGATAGTTTGATGAAAAAAACTAGAGAGTTTCATTATACAATAAAAGGTTTTGACAAAGCGCCGAGTGCAGTCAGCAAAGCTAAGGACAACATCAGAAATGCAAATCTTGAGGATTACGTAACCATTCGCGAAGACAACTTTTTTGATACTGAAAAAGAAGTAGAAGGCAAGTTGCATATTGTTTTTAATCCGCCTTATGATGAGCGTTTGGATATTCATATGGAACGATTTTATGCCAGTATTGGTGATACTTTGAAGAAAAATTACCCAGGAACGAATGCTTGGTTTATTACAGCAAACTTAGAAGCCTTAAAATTTGTTGGTTTAAAACCTTCAAGAAAAATCAAACTTTTCAACGCAAGCCTTGAAGCACGTTTGGTTAAATACGAAATGTATGAAGGAAGTAAAAGAACAAAATTTCAGGTTTCTGAATAAGTAACAAAGAGACAAAGTTTCAAAGTAGCAAAGATTTTAAAACTTTACCCGCTTTGAAAAAAACATGAAATCATAAGTCAAAATAAATAATTATAACGTTGGAAAGCTTTAAAGTTGTGAAGAAAAAACTTTGCAACTTTGTTACTTTGCAACTTTGAACTTAAAAAAAATGACAAAACTACAAATAAGAGCTTTTTTATATCAATTAGGAACATTTGCAATTTTATTTATAGCAGGAAGATATGTAATTGCAATGTATACTGGATTAACTGGGATTTGGATTCCAATGACTTCTTTTATTGTTGCTACTATCATTGGGCCAAAATTCCAAGCAGTGAGAACAAAAGATGGCGAGAAGCTTTTTATGAAATGGATATTTATAAAAGGAATTAAAGAAATCGGATAATTTTTTAAAACAGCATTATGAGGAAAATTGGTCTTATTGGCGGAATCAGCTGGGTTTCAACAGGAGATTACTACAAACTTATTAATGAAGGAATAAACGAAAAGTTGGGAGGTTTGAATTTCTCAGAATGTTTGGTTTATTCTTTTAATTATGCTGATATTAAAAGAAATAACGATAACAACGATTGGGATTCGACTTTTGAAATGCTTTTAAAAGGATGCGAATTTTTGAAATCGGGCGGGGCAGAAGCGATTATTTTATGTGCCAATACGATGCATTTAATTGCTGACAGGCTTGAAGAAGCGATTGGTCTTCCGTTAATTCATATTGCGACAGCTACGGCGATTGAAATTCAAAAGCAAAATATTAAGAAAGTTGCATTATTGGGAACCAAGTTTACAATGGAACTTGACTTCTTCAAAGAAAAGCTAAAAGCAAAAGGCGTAGAAACAATAATTGCAGAAAATCAGGAAGATAAAGATTTTATTCATTACACTATTTTCGAAGAATTAGGCCGAAGATTAGTAACTGACGAAACTAAAAAACGCTATTTAGAAATTGCCAATGATTTGATTTCGAAAGGAGCTGAAGGAATTATTTTAGGTTGTACCGAAATTCCTTTAGTAATAAAACCAGAAGATGTTTCGGTTGCTGTTTTTGATACTGCTTTGATCCATTCAAAGGCGGCTGTTGATTTTCAGTTGTCTTAGATTTAAAATAAAATAAAAAACCACGAATTCGACATTTTGAATTCGTGGTTTTTTATTTTGCACTAAAATATTATTTTTTAGGAGCCGCTTTAGCTGGTACTGGAATAACAGTTTTTTTCTTGTAAATCGGAATGAAATATGAAACGGTATAATTGAAGCCAATTCCAAAACTTCCATCATAAGTTCTATTAAATCCGGGAATGTATAAATTGTCAAAACCGTCTGGTTTTGAATTAGCTACAAGCATTTTCAGTTGAACGCCAAATCCAACAAATACATTATTGAATACTTTTGCTTTCAAGCCCATTGCAACTTCAATCCAGCCTGCTGTAAGCCCGCTGTATTTTTGATGCTCCGTAATTGGAGGCATTTCACCCCAATACGGATTTGGATTGTAAATTTTGTAGCTGTTCAATTCTTGACTAAAAGTACTGAATCCGCCTCGTAAACCTATTGTAATTAAGTTTTCCATATCAAGCCAGTTTTGATACAAATTGTAGTCAAAACCACCTTTTATGTAAGTTCCAGTTGCAGTCGAATTTAATCGGTCGTCGTCAGTAGTTTTGTCTTCAAAACCAAGTTCGGCGGCCAAATAATACTTTTTTGTTAATCGCCAGTCACCAACAAATTCTACTCCTTTGTAATCTTTGTCATATAAACCGCGAGTCAATTTATACAAATCAACTCCAACACGAAGTCCATAGCGATCAGTTTTAATGCTGTCGGCTTTTTTTACTTCCTGTAATGCAGGTTTTGCTACCGTTTCAGTTTTCGGTTTTTCTGGAACAATTTCTTTGGTTACTGTAGTTGTCTGTTTTTCTTGAGCATAACCCAAAAACATTGAAAACAATAAACAAAAACTAGAAATATATTTTAATGTGTGCTTCATTTTCTAATTCTATGTTATAATCATCTACATAAATTTGGGTCATCCAAAAACCTTTTGAATCTACATCCTGTTTTATAAATGGCGCTGAAATTGGCGGTCCGTCAGAAAGAGGATTAAGCTTGAAAATAGTTTTAAATCCGCAAGCTCTAGAAACATATAGATTTTGACGAGAGTAAAAAAATGTTACTTGATCTGTATTAACAGCTGCTGCATTTTCATTACCAGAATCTAAAATGAACGTATAGGTTGTAGAATCAGCATCGGTCTTTAATGGAATTGAGATTTTGCTTGCGTTTGTAAGCTGTTTTGCTTCATCGGTTGCCGCATTTTCATTAAAAATAATTCCTTGGCTCATTCCTTCTCCAATTACTTTTAAATTCGTAACGGGTTTAAGTACTGACTGATTGTTAGCATCATAAAATTCAATAACCAATCTAGGAGTGGTAGGTGTATTTGGGTCGCAAATATCATCTTTCTCACAGCTTGATAAGCCAAAAGTAAAAAGCAGTAAAACTGAAACTATTTTTTTCATTTAAAATTTATTAGCGAAGTTCTAAAAGTACAACATTTTCGACATGATGCGTTTGCGGAAACATGTCCACTGGACGTACTCTGGCAACTTTGTATTTTTCGTCCATTAAAGCTAAATCACGTGCTTGTGTAGCCGAATTACAACTTACATAAACTACTTTTTTTGGAGCAATCTTCAAGATTTGATCAATTACCAATGCATGCATTCCATCTCTTGGCGGATCCGTAATGATAACATCTGGTTTGCCATGTTGAGCAATAAAAGCTTCGTTGAAAACAACTTTCATGTCTCCAACAAAAAACTCACAATTTGTAATGTTATTGCGTTCAGCATTTGCCTTTGCATCTAAAATTGCTTCAGGAACACTTTCTACACCAATTACTTTTTTCGCTTTTTTAGAAACAAACTGAGCAATAGTCCCAGTTCCAGTATATAAATCATACACGGTTTCGTTTCCTGTCAATCCAGCAAAATCACGTGTAATTTTGTATAATTCGTAAGCTTGATCTGAATTTGTCTGATAGAAAGATTTGGCGTTGATGCTAAATTTCAAACCTTCCATTTCTTCCAAGATATAATCTCTTCCCTTATAAAGCTTGATATCTTGGTCGTAAATTGTATCGTTTTGTTTTGCATTTACCACATATTGCAATGATGTAATTTGCGGGAATTTTTCATATAAATGATCCAAAACCAATTCACGATTTGCTTTGTCATCTTCAAAAAACTGAATTAAAACCATGATTTCGCCAGTTGAAGCGGTACGAATCATTAAAGTTCTTAATAATCCAGCGTGTTCTCTCGGATTAAAAAAAGCTAGATTATGCGCATTGGCAAAGGCTCTAATTTCATTTCTAATGGCATTTGAAGGATCTTCCTGTAAGTGGCATTTTTGGATATCTAGAATTTTATCCCACATTTTTGGAATATGAAATCCTAATGCATTTCTGTTTCCTAGATCTTCGGTGCTTCCAATTTCTTTTTCAGTTAACCAACGGCTGTTTGAAAACGAAAATTCCATTTTATTTCTGTAGAAAAACTGTTTTTCTGAACCTAAAATTTCTTCAAATTCAGGAAGTTCCACTTTTCCAATTCGTTGTAAATGATTTTTGACTTCATTTTGTTTGTAATACAACTGTTGGCTGTATTTCATATTTTGCCATTTGCATCCACCACAAACTCCAAAATGATCACAGATTGGATCGATACGGTGTTTTGATAATTCGTGAAATTTTACGGCTTTTCCTTCGTAGTATGCTTTTCTTTTTTTGAATGTCTGCACATCAACAACATCACCAGGCACAACATTCGGAATAAAGATTACTTTTCCGTCTGGAGCTTTTGCAACAGAAACTCCTTTTGCACCTGCGTCTAATACTTCAATTTGATGAAAGACAACTTTGTCTGTATTTTTTCTTCCCATAGCGCAAAAATAAGGGTTTGTAAACTTTTATAAATTTAATTTTCAAAATATTTTATCAAATTGTGTAATTTAACACATAAATTAAGTTTAAAAGTTAACTTTGTTTTTTGGTAATTTCCCCTAAATGCCGCATTTTTAACCTATATTATTGTTGTTTTTTATGAAGTTATATCATAATTTGTCACAAATAAGCTTTCTAAAAAAGAGCTATGTCTTGAAATTTTTGTTTGTTGCCTTCATAGGAATACATATCCCTTTAATTGGTATTTTGTTTTTTGTGTTGTTTACAACGCAAAACATTTCGGCAATTTCGATTTTGATTTTTGCTTTAATTATGACTTTGATAGCAACTCTTCTGACTTTGTTTATTTTAAAAAAATTAATCAAGCCCATTTCGATCGCATCAAAATCTCTGGACGATTACCGAAATAATCGAAAACTTTCAGTTTTACCGACTGAATATACTGATGAAGCAGGTTTGTTAATGCGAAACATTCAGGAATCAATTTATGAATCTGAAAGTTTTATCAATGAAAAACAAGATTTGATTTATATGCTTTCGCACGATTTGAAAAATTTTGCTGGAAATCCACAAGGACTGGCACGATTAATTTTAAGCGAAAATCCATCTGAGTCAGTGAAGCATTTGGCAGAATTAATTTGTGAATCGACAAGTTTGCAATTTCGATATATCGATAACTTTATAAAGCTTTTGAAAGAACAAGATCAAGTTGCAAATCTTAACCCTGAAGCTAAAACTGTCGTTTTTTCAAATATTGCGTCTTTTATTAATGAACAAGTCGAGCAAAGACTTTTAGATAAAAACATTACGATGAGTCTGAGTTTGGAAATTTCTGAAGCTGAACTTAGAATAGATGAAGGTTTGCTGGTTCAAGTTTTGGTTAATTTGATTAGCAACGCTATCAAATTTTCTTATTTTGATAGCGAAATCAAAGTTCGAATTTATAATGAAGATTCTAAATTAACTATTACAGTTGCCGACAAAGGGGTAGGATTTGATAAAAATCAAATTGAAGAATTGTTTAAAAAATTCACCAAAATGAGTCGTTTAGGAACTGCAAACGAATTGTCAACCGGAATTGGTCTTTATCTATGCAAAAAGATCATCGAACGTCATAAAGGTACATTGACTGCAATAAGTGAAGGAAAAAACAAAGGCGCCGAATTTAAGATTGAATTTGAGCTTTAGTTTTTTGTTGCAAAGAATTTAGCGCCTGTCAAAAAGCAGTATTACGGAGAAAAGTTGGTTTTCCATCTACACAACCAATTCCGTCTGGAGGAACAGGAACGTCACAAGTCGAAAAAATACCCCATTTTACATTAAATGCAGCTTCTGCTTCTGTATATGATTTTACTTTGGCTAAAAAATCGATCGTATTTATTTTTTTAGAATAAAGAATGTATTTGGCTGGACCACCGCACGCTTTTGTGCCAATTGCCGTAAAATCCCAGTCCTTAGAATCGGTGCAAGGTGTCGTATTTACTTGCGAAAGCGCTACAATTTCCTGATACATTTTTTCTAATTTCTGTGCATCCTCTTCCTGAGAAGCATTTGAATTGGCATCGTCGTTATTGCAAGAAGCAAGCATTAGACAAACTACAGCTAGTATAAAACCTAATTTTTTCATGGTAAGTGATTGTTGGTTAGTTTTATATGTAGATGAACAAAATCAAAAAAGGTTGCGTGGGGAAAGAGATACTAAGTTGCTAAGATACTAAGTTACTGAGTTCAAAATCTTAGAACCTTAGCAACTTAGTATCTTAGTATCTTAGCATCTTAAACTACCATAAATGGTGAACTGAAGATTTTATGTATTTTTCATAAATCGCATTCATAGCAGCGATTTTTTCAGGATTTATTTTGGGAAGATCATAAACAGATAAATTTGACAAAACGTGATCCGCTTTTGAGGCACCTGGAATAATACAGCTAATTTCTTCGAAATTTAAAATCCATTGCAAAGCGATAGGAGCTAAGTTTGAATTTTCTGGAAATAAAGCTTTCAATTCTTCGACGGCTTTTAGCCCTAATTCATAATCGATTCCTGAGAATGTTTCACCTTTGTCAAAAGCATCTCCGTTACGATTAAAATTACGATGATCTTGAGGTTCAAAAGTAGTTTTTGAATCAAATTTACCTGTTAAAAGTCCGCTTGCTAATGGAACTCTAGCAATAATTCCGATGTCTTTTTTCTTTGCTTCAGAGAAAAATAATTGTGAAGGGCGCTGGCGGAACAAATTAAAAATAATCTGAACAGTAGTCACATTTGAATATTCAATTGCTTTTAGTGCCTCTTCAACCTTTTCGACGCTTACGCCGAGATTTAAAATTTTTCCTTGATCTTTTAATCGGTCAAACAATTCAAAGATTTCTGGGCGATAATAAACTTCGGTAGGAGGGCAGTGCAACTGAATCAAATCTAATGTTTCTAATCCCGTTCTTTTTAAGCTGTCTTCAACAAATTTTTGAAGCACTTTTGGTTGATAGCCCTCATTCACATGCGGATTAATTTGTCGCCCGCATTTTGTCGCTACATAAATGCGTTCAGAACGAGAACGAACCACACGTCCAACAGCAGTTTCGCTCAAGCCGTTTTCGTAAACATCAGCGGTATCAATAAAATTAACACCGTTGTCAATTGCTGTATTTATAAGCGCATCGGCTGTTTTATCATCAAATCCTGATCCCCATTTTCCTCCAACTTGCCAAGTTCCAAGTGAGATTTCAGAGATATTAAAGTTGGTTTTTCCTAGTTTTCTGTAGTTCATTTTTTTTAAGGTGCTAAGTTGCTAAGGTTCTGAGTTGCTAAGTTTTTTTATTTTAAGTTACTGAGATGCTTAAATTTGTAGATAAAGTATGGAAAACTTAGAGTCTTAGTAGCTTAGAAACTTAGCATCTTTTTCTAATCAAATAAATCCGAAGATAAATATCGGTCGCCGCGGTCGCAAATAACAGCAACCACAACTCCAGATTCTAATTGTTCTGCAATTTTCAAAGCAACAGCTACCGAACCGCCACTGCTCATTCCTGCAAAAACGCCTTCTTCAAGAGCTAATCTTTTTGTCATTGCTCTAGCTTCTTCCTCGCTCACATCGATTACAGTATCAACTTTAGAAGCATCAAATATTTTTGGCAAATATTCTTGAGGCCATTTGCGAATTCCTGGAATTTGAGATCCGTCGCTTGGCTGTGCGCCAACAATTTGAATCGCAGGATTTTTTTCTTTTAAATAAGTCGAAGTTCCAATAATAGTTCCTGTAGTTCCCATAGCCGAAACAAAATGAGTTACAGTTCCTTCGGTGTCATTCCAGATTTCAGGTCCAGTTGTCTTGTAATGTGCTTTCCAGTTGTCGTCATTTGCAAATTGATTCAACATCAAATAACCGCCTTGAGCGACTTTTTTGTCGGCATAATCTCTTGAACCTATGATTCCTTCTGCGGCAGGCGTTAAAATCACTGTTGCGCCATATGCACGCATGGTTTGGGTTCGTTCTTTAGTCGAATCTTCTGGTAAAACCAATTCAATTTCAATTCCAAATAGTTGTGCAATCATTGCAAGCGCAATTCCCGTATTGCCGCTCGTCGCTTCAATTAACTTGTCACCTTTTTTAATTTCGCCTCTTTCTAAAGCAGCTGCAATCATATTATATGCTGCTCTGTCTTTTACGCTTCCGCCAGGATTGTTCCCTTCAAGTTTCAGCAGCAGTTTTACGTTTTTATTTTTAACCAAATTGACAGTTTCCATCAATGGAGTATTTCCAATTAGGTTTAGCAATTTTTGTGGACTCATTTTATTTTTTTTCTTTTATTTTAACTTCAGTTGTGGTCGTATTTAAAACGATAGAATCTTCAGGAATCGATTTGGTGATCCAAGCATTTCCGCCCACAATGCTATTTTTTCCAATAACAGTTTCGCCGCCAAGAATCGTTGCATTTGCATAAATGCATACATTTTTTTCAACCGTAGGATGACGTTTTGCGTTTTTCATGTCTTTGCTCACGCTAAGCGCGCCTAACGTAACACCTTGGTAGATTTTCACATGTTTTTCAATTACTGTCGTTTCTCCAATAACAATTCCTGTAGCATGGTCAATAAAAAATGGCGATGCAATTTTTGCTCCTGCGTGAATGTCGGTTCCGGTAATTCTATGCGCGTATTCGCTCATCAATCTTGAAAAAAGCAACAAATCAAGCAGGTATAATTCGTGGCTTAATCTGTAAATGGCAATAGCGTAAAAGCCTGGGTAGCCAAGATAAACTTCATCAATGCTGTTTGATGCAGGATCATTTTCTAAAATATATTCAGCATCCTGATTTAGTTTTTCTAAAACTGCAGGAAGTTTTTCAAGAAACTTGTCCCAAATTGATTCGCATAGATTTTCTGGTTTTTTGCAAGCCAAAACAGCAATTTCTTTAAAGCGAATTTCAAGATCACTGATGCTTTCGTCCAAAGCCGCATTCGAATCAAATAGAGTATAAAAAAGCTTTTCGGTAAAGTCTTCTGTTTTAGTTTTAATACCGTAGTTTATGTTAGAATGGCTCTTTAGAGCCTTTATGTTTTGTATGATACTTTCTTTTGTCACAATCGAAAAATTGAGTGGATAATTTTGAAACGTTAAAAGTAAGGCGTTTTTTGTAAATAAGGGCATGAATTAACTAAAGAAATTTTGTGTTGCGACTTGTATTTGTGATATTAAAAAGATTGCCGAATCATGAATTAAGATGTAACTCCTAAGAAGTTAATTGCTTAAATTAGCTTTATAAAATCCCTAAAATGAAAAATAATTCAACTTTTAAAAGCGCAATTTCTGGTATTGAATTTTCAGAAAGTGAGAAAATCTGTGGAAAATCAATTCACGATCCTATTTTGAGTCTTATAACGAAAGATCACCCTTCGTTTTGTGATGATGACTGCATATCAGTGCATGAATTGAATGAATACCGCCAAAAGTATATTTCGAATTATTTGTCAAGAGAAATTGGAATGCTTTCGGATCTTGAAAAAAACGTTATTTCTTCGTTGAAAGAAGATAAATCAATAGTAAGTATTGTTGAAGATGAAGAAGAAACACGAAATCTTGGACAAAAAGTGGCCGATCAAGTAGCTGATTTTGGCGGAAGCTGGACTTTTATCATTTCGTTTGTCTTTTTTATTGTAATCTGGATTGGCTCCAATGTTTTTATCTTGATGAACAAAGGTTTTGATCCGTATCCGTTTATTTTGCTTAATTTGATTTTGTCCTGTATTGCAGCTTTGCAAGCTCCAGTGATCATGATGAGTCAAAATCGTCAGGAAGAAAAAGACAGAAATCGTGCAAAAAAAGATTTTATGATCAACTTAAAATCGGAATTGGAGATCAGAATGATCCATGATAAAATTGATCATTTGATTATGCACCAGCAACAAGAATTAATCGAAATTCAAAAAGTTCAAATCGAAATGATGAATGACATTTTAAATCAGATCAAAAAATAATCCCGAAGCTTCGGGACAAAAATCAGAAGTAAAAATGCTTGAGGTAATAACCGGCGATAACAAAAATGAGGTTGATGAAAGCAAAATTCCAAACTGCTTTTTTGTATTTTTTTGATTTGTCGAAAAAGTAAAAAAGCAGAAAACCGAAAAATAAAAGAGTCGAATAAAGTGCCGGATACATTTTGAAAGCGCCTAAAAATTCGCCATGAAAAAGTAAGAATAAGGCGCGTTGAAAACCACACCCTAAACAGTCAAATCCGAAGAGCATTTTGAAGAAGCAGGGAACCATATAATTTTCGAAATTCAATCAAGGTATTTTTTGCAATTTTACAAAAAAATATTGGATGTGATTTTAGAATTGGCAAACTGCTATTTTAAAGTTTCATACTTTTGAAATCTTATATACTAGAAAAAATGAAAGCCTTTAAAATTTTAATAATGATTCTTGCAATTGGAGTAGCGCTTTATGAGCAAGTTTCTGAAGAAAAAAATATCTACATCATGATTGTTGCAATTGTAGTTTTCATGTATGGAATGATGCAACTGAGTGCAAAAACGCCAAGTAAAAATCAAGATAAAGACGAAGATAATGTTGAGTAAAGGAGACAAGGTTTCGGTTTTAGACGAAGCTATAAATGGAACGGTGGTTTCGGTTAAAAATAACGAAGTTTTGATTGAAACTGAAGATGGTTTTATGATGACATTTTTTGTCAATGAATTAATTAAAATTCAAGAAACCAGCGATTTAATGAATTCTATTAAAAGAATTGATTTAGATGAGATCAAAAAAGAAAAAACAGAGCCAAAACCACGCAGTTTTGTAAAAGAAAAGAAAGATAAACGCGATATTGCCGTTCCAGAATTTGATTTGCACATCGAAAAATTAGTCCCAAATAAACGTGGTATGTCAAATTATGATATTTTGACTTTGCAGACTGAAACTGCAAAAAGACATATCGAATTTGCGATCAAAAACAGGATTCCTAAAATTGTTTTTATTCATGGTGTCGGTGAAGGAATTCTTAAAGCCGAACTTGATTTTTTATTGGGACGTTACGACGGAATAGATTTTCAAGATGCCAATTATCAAAAATATGGACTTGGAGCAACTGAAGTTTATTTTAGGCAAAACAATAAATGATCTGATTTTTCATGCCTTAAAATTGCTGTTTTCAAAGCATAAAAAAACATCCGTTTTTCGACTTGATTCTGTTATAAAATCAGTTTGAAAAACGGATGTTTTTTTGTAAGAATATGAAAAGCTTTTTGCTTCGTTTTTTTTAGATTGTAATTTAGGGCGCAATAGTAGTTACGGTTCCTAAAACAAATTCGGTTGCAAGTTTAAAAGTATTGTTGCCTTTTTTCAAACTAGCGTTTCTCAAAACAACTTTATGCTTGTATACATTATTGTTATGGGTGGTGGTCACTTCTATAATTCCACTTACATTTGCTTCACCTGTAACGCCTACCCAAGTATCTTTTACGGTTGGGCTCGTAGGTGTTGTGTTGGTACAATAATAGTCTTTTGTTGCTTCTGGCAAATTCGTGTTATAAGTTCTGTAATAAACATTATTTGAAATGACTGCAGGAGTTCCAGAGCTTGCATTGATCAAGCTTTTTCTAGGCTGTCCTATTGGAGTATCTTCTGGTTTAATTAAGTTTTTGTCTAAATTTTCGATTACTAATGAGTTTGATAGATTATTGTTGTAAACTTTATTCTGTACATCACAATATTTTGCAACTTCGTCTGTAAACGCAACAACAACAGGAGTTACAGTAGTTTTAAAATCTCCAAAAACAAAATTATCTTCAACTTGAGTAGGTCCTGGTTTAGAAAATGTAATTCCATTAAAGGTAATATTGTGATTATAACCTTCAATTTCTGTATGTCCATCTGTTGGTGGAGGACTTTTGTAAAGAGCTGTAGTAACAATTTCTATTTTTCCTCCAATTGCATACCATTCTTGATTGATATTTGGCGTAGCTGGTGGTATTGCATCGCAAATGTTTGATTTTGATACCGTTCCATCATACGTTCTGTAAAAAAAGCGATATTGGCTATTGTCAAGATTGTAAGTTATAGTGTCAGGTTGAGTTGCAAGTTGGTTTTCAGGCATTTGTAATATTAAAGCTTCCTGAGGTTTAAGCTTGTAAATTAACGTATTAGTTGCGTCGCAGCTTGTTGCTGTTATGTCTTTAAAGTCAATGTTTTCTACCGTTAAATCACCATCATCGCAACCATTTAGTAAAAGCGCAAATAATAGAAGGCTTGCATATTTTTTCATCGTAATTTTATTTGGGTCAAAAATAGTGAAAAATTTGGCAAATGATATTGAAGATTGGACAATTGATATTTCATAACTTTGCAGCAATGAAAAAAGTATATCTCGACAACGCCTCTACAAGTGCCATGCGTCCTGAAGTAATTCAGGAAATGACAAAAGTTATGACAGAAGATTTTGGGAATCCATCTTCTACACATAGTTTTGGACGAAATGGAAAAACCATTTTGGAACTTTCTAGAAAAAGCATTGCCAAGCATTTAAATTGTGCCGCACAAGAAATTATTTTTACTTCTGGCGGTACTGAGGCCGACAACTGGATTCTGCGTTCTGCTGTTGAAGATTTAAAAGTCGAGCGAATCATTACTTCAAAAATTGAGCATCACGCTGTTTTATATAGTGTTTTAGCGCTGGAGTCTGATTACGGAATCCTGGTTGATTACGTAAATGTTAATCCAGATGGAAGTATTGATTTGACGCATTTGTCTAATTTGCTTTCAGAAGATAAAAAGACAATTGTAAGCTTGATGCATGTAAATAATGAAACAGGGACAATTTTAGATCTTGAAAGAGTTGGAGTTATTTGCAAGCAGTATAATGCATTGTTTCATTCAGATACAGTACAGTCTGTGGGGAAAACAGAAATTGATCTTCAAAAAATCCCAGTTGATTTTATCGTAGCAAGTGCCCATAAGTTTCACGGACCAAAAGGAATTGGATTTGCATTTGTGCGAAGAAATTCGGGCTTACAACCGTTGATTTTCGGAGGAGAGCAAGAAAAAGGTCTGCGTGCCGGAACCGAAGCTGTTCATCAAATTGCGGGAATGGCAAAAGCATTATCAATTTCGTATGAAAATCTCGATCAAGAAAGAACTTATATTTCGGGGTTAAAATCGTACTTGATTCAACAGTTGGAAATTCATTTTCCTGGTTTTAGAATTAACGGTAAAAAAGAGGATTTCTACAATATCATCAATATAATTCTGCCTTTTTCTTCAGACAAAACTTCGATGCTTTTGTTTAGTCTCGATATGAAAGGAATTGCGGTTTCAAGAGGAAGCGCTTGCCAGTCAGGAAGCATAAAACCTTCTCATGTTTTAAAAGAAATGCTTTCGGAGGCGGATCTAAAATTACCAAATCTCCGAATTTCATTCAGCCACTACAACACAAAAGAAGATATAGATTGGCTTATTGAGAGTTTGAAAACGGTTTAAAATTTCAAGTTTCAGGTTCCACGTTCTATTTGTAACTTGAAACTTGAAACTTGAAAAAAAAAACTATTTACGAATCACTTTTACTTGCGAATCGTTCGTCAATTTTATAATTGTAGATGATTTTCCGTTTATTTTATCTTGATTCAGTTTCACAACATAATCAACGCCATTAACTATTTCCGGACTAATATCTTTAAAAGCAATTGGAGTAGGTTGTCCTGAAATGTTAGCAGAAGTAGAAACTAAAGGTTTCTTCATTCTTTCCATCAACTTGAAGCAGAAAGGCTCTTTTACCAAACGAACACCCAATGATTTATCTGCTGCAATAATATTTGGCGCAACATTTCTAGCGTCATCCAAAATCAAAGTTGTTGGTTTGTCTGATAAATCCCAGATTTGCCAAGCAACTTCGGGAATGTTTTTGAAAACATTATAGATCATCTTTTCTCCGTTCATCAAAACAATCATGCTTTGTGTTTCGGCACGTTGTTTTAATTTGTAAATTTTTGCAACAGCTTCAGGGTTAGTCGCATCGCAACCAATTCCCCAAACAGTGTCAGTTGGATAAAGAATAATTCCTCCTTCTTTAATTACTTCGTAAGCATTGATTATTTCTTCGTTCATTGTAAAATGGAATGTAATTTTATTGCAAAATTAATATTTCTTCTTCGTATAAAGTTTAAAATTATTTACAATAATCGAGTTTTTGTAATTTATAAGATTATTTTTGTTGCTTAAGTTAAAATGTCCAAAAACAAGAATGTGGTTCAAATCGCATTCTTGCAGATTAATCTTAAAATACCACAAAATACCACATGTCTCAAAAATTAGTAAAAGTAATTATTCCTGTTTACAAGGAATATTTTGGTGAACTCGAAGAAAAATCATTTTTGCAATGTTGCAAAGTCTTGAAAGACTATGAAATTGTAATTGTGCATCCAGAAGGATTAAATCATTCTTATTTGACTAGCAAGTTTGAGAATATTTCGGCTAAAAGTTTTCCGAAAAAATATTTTACTTCTATTGACGGTTATAATGAATTGCTTTTGTCGCCACTATTTTACGAAAGCTTCTTGGATTCTGAATACATTTTGATTTACCAATTAGATGCTTTTGTTTTTAAGGATGACTTGACAAAATGGTGCCAAAAAGGATATGATTATATTGGAGCTCCGTGGCTTGCAACTCCGGAAGATACTGTGTTTTTAAAGTACTATCATAAATTAGTTCGAAAGCTGTCTAAGAAAAAACAAGAAAGACATCAGATATTCTATAAATCAGGAAACGGTGGATTCTCATTGCGTAAAGTGGCGTCGCATTATGTAATAACAAAAAAATATCAGCAATTTATTTCTGATTTTCTAAAAGAAGAAAAAAAGAAAATCTATGCTATAGAAGATGTGTTTTGGTCCTTAAAAGCTCCTGAATTTGAAAAGAATTTTAAAATTCCAGACTATAAAGAAGCAATTTATTTTGCATTAGATAGAAAACCAAATATCGGAATGAAACTTACAAATAACGAACTCCCTTTTGGTTGTCATGGAATTAATAAGCCAAAAGTGATCGATTTTTGGAAACCTATAATTAACAAGTATTAAGTACTTTTTTATAAAAATAAAAGCAAAGCAAAATCACGCAAGATCAATTGCGATTTTGCTTTGCCAATTCATCACCTAAAAAACTTTATCACTAAAATTTAAAGATTGTTTTTAATGTAAGAACTAGATTTGATTTATTTTTAACATAATTTTTCCTACTTTATTTTATATTTGCAAGCTGTGAAATCATCTTTTTATGAAAGTATTGCATATATCAGGAGCAAAGGCATGGGGCGGAAATGAACAACAATTAGTTTATTGTATTCCAGAATTGAATAAATTAGAAATTGAAAATGTAGTTTTCGGAATTAAAGATACAGTGTTAGAAAAGCTATGTTTAGAAAATAATATTTCATTTATTCCCGCTAAAAATAGAAAGCTTGTAAAATTTTCAAATTATAAACAGTTTAAAGAATTGATAAAAGATATTAAGCCTGATTTAATTCATCTTCATACCAGCAATTCTTTGACGTTTTATGTGTTAAGTAATTTGTTTTTAAAGCTAAATGCAAAAGTTGTTTTTTCTAAAAAAGCAATCAGTGCGAGCAGTAGTTTTTTGAGTAATTTCAAGTATAATTCAAAAGCAATTCATGCTGTTTTTTGTGTTTCAAATGCGGTTAAAGAGAATTTTGCAGAAGCGCTTTCTGCTTCAAATAAATCAAAATTAACGGTTGTTCCCGATTGTGTTCCTCTAGAAATCGTAAATAAGAAGCCAAAAGTTAGCTTGAGAGAAAAATATAAAGTTGCTGAAGGCAGATTTTTAATTGGAAATATTGCAAATCACACAGAAGCAAAAGATTTAGAAACGTTTGTAAATACAGCAGACTATTTAGTAAATGTACTGAATAGAAAAGATCTTGTTTTTTTTCAGATAGGAGATTATACAAAACGTACAAATGAATATTTAAAGCACGTTACTGAAAAAAATCTTCAAGATTATGTTGTTTTTACTAATACCATTGAAGATGCATCTGCTTTAAACAAGGAATTTGACGTTTTTTTAATGACATCTCAAAGAGAAGGGGGACCGACTTCTGTTTTAGAAGCTATGCTGATTGGCGTTCCGATAGTTTCAACTAACGTAGGAATTGTGCCAGAAATCATAACAAATGGTGTTAATGGATTTATTGCTCCTATTAAAGATTTCAAAAGTTTAGGAGATAATATAAATTTACTTTTAAGGGATAAAAATTTGCAGAACAGTTTTGTTGAAAATGGTAAATTTGCTGTTAAAAAAGGTTTTATAGCTCCAGTGATTGCAAGAAATACAGCCGAAGCCTATACAACATTAATCAATTCATAAATATTTTAAACTGTATATGGTAAACTCTGTTATGAAATAAAAAACTCAAAAGATATTCTTACTTTTACATAAGATCTTCATGTTTCTCCAGAATCTTTTGAAAATCAATATGAAGTTAAGTGGTTTGAGTTGAATAACGACTAATGTCAAATTTTAAAATCATGCATTTTTATTTTAAGATTAAACCTTTTTTCTTTTTTGGTGTCTAAGATGAAAACATATTTATTTCAGTTTAATTTGCTTTGAAGTAATATAAAAGCAAAATGTCCGTTTTCCATTTTGAAAATGCGTATTTTTTTAAAGGAATTATGTGTTTTTGGAAGTTAAAAACAAACAAAAAAACAATTTACGGCAAACCGCTATGTTTATTGCGATTTAATGAATATGAAATAGCATATTCGTTTGAAGTATTATATTCTATGCGTATTTTTGCCGTCTATAAAAAATCATAAATGAATTTTAGAGTAAACCCCGTTTTTTTAAACGCTATCTCATCTATTCTTGGTGTTACTAGAGATTTCAATGTTTCTGGAACTATTTTTGGTAACGGACAACGCAACATTATTAAGTTATTTGATCTTGATGGTAAAACAATTAATATTAAATCATTTAAGATTCCTAATTTGGTAAATAAAGTTGTTTATAGGTTTTTTAGAAAATCTAAGGCAGAACGTTCTTATGAATATGCTACAATTCTGTTGAGTAAAGGTATTGGTACACCGGAACCAATTGCATTCGTTGAAAATTTTAATGCGTTAGGTTTAAAAGACAGTTATTATGTAAGTGAGCATTTAGTAACAGAATTAACTTATAGAGAACTTATACTAATTCCAGATTATCCAGATGGAGACAATATTTTAAGACAGTTTACCAGATTTTCTTTTGATCTTCATGAAAAAGGAATTGAGTTTCTAGACCATTCTCCTGGAAATACTTTGATAAAGAAGGTTGCAGACAATAAATACGAATTCTTCTTGGTCGATTTAAACCGAATGGATTTTCACGAGACTATGAGTTTTGAGCAAAGAATGCATAATTTGAGACGTTTGACGCCTGAAAAAAATATGATCGCTGTAATGAGTAATGAGTATGCTAAACTTTATCCTAGCAAAACAGAGGCTGAAATTTTTGAAAAAATGTGGCAGGAGACATGCGACTTTCAAGAAAAATTCGCTAGAAAGCAAAGACTGAAAAAGAAATTAAAATTCTGGAAAAAATAATAAGATCTGCCTTTGCTTCTTGACAATATTGATGACTACAAATTCTCGTTTAAAAAATAGGAGATTTGATCTTTGAAAAAATCAGGAGTAAATTGAGTATACAATTGAAGTGTATTTGGCTTTACTTCTTTATCGCCCAATTTGCTAAATAATTCGGGTTTAAAGTCATTTAAGTGCACAGAAATATTTTGTTTGCCATCCTCAAAAGTTGCCCAATCGTTTTTGTCAACATGAGGAGAAAAAATAGTAAACGAAGGTTTGTTTAATGCCTTTGCCATATTTATAGCGCCTCCGTCGTTTCCTATAATGACATCACACAGATCCATTATAGCGATAAAAGAACTTAAATTGCCAGCTAGCAAGTCAAAATGTATTTTTTTCTGAGTTGCCTTTGAACATAAATTGTGTACTTTCTGTGCATCTTCGATTTGGCTCGGAAAGTAATTGAATAGAATTTCGGCATCATTATTTTGGCCTACATATTCAACGATTTCAGCCATATATTCTAAAGGATATGTTTTAATCTTCTCACTTCCCAAAAGGCTGATCATTATAATTTTCTTGTTTTGATCTACATTATGCTTTTGGAATAAAGCTAATGCTTCTTCATTTTCTTTAGGATCAACATATAATTTTGGATATGGATTGATCGAATTTGGATTCAGATTTAATGGTTGTAACAATAAAAGTCGATTATCGATTGCTTGACCGTATTTTGTTTTAGCCTCTTTTGGCAGTCGATTAAGATTATGGTTGTAAAACAATGAAGAATACCACTTGTAATACGATATTTTACTAGTTGCACCAGAAAATAATGTTATTAAATTGGTTTCTAATTTTCCGTATACATCTATAAGAATATCGTATTTTTTGGCTCTAATCTCAAAAAAAAACTTAAATAATGAAGGATATGATTTTCGCGTTTCATTTGGAAGCAATATTATAGAATCAATATTTGGATTTCCAAGCAAAACATCTTTACAATTAGGATAACACATGAAGTCTATTGTGGCGTCTGGATGAGCTTGTTTCAAGCTATTGCAAAGGATTGAACTTAGCAAAACGTCTCCAATTCTTTTCTGCTGTATTACTAATATTTTCATTTTAAATAGTTTGAGTATTTTGATTAAGGCTTAACTTTTTTATAAAATGTGTTGAGAAAAATCAATCCATATTACGATATAACAGCCATAGGATAAAATAACGTTTTAATATAGAAAAAGCATATATATAAGCTAAAATAAATCCTTCACGACCATTAAGAAAACCTAATTTCAGAAAAAATTGATTTATAAAAATGAAAAATGGTTTTATAAAAAAATGATAAATATTGGGTCTCTTGTTTTTCTTAAACAAAACTAAAGCCTCTTCTTTTCGTACTATATTTACTCTGTTGCTAAAATCATCAAAATTTTTGTATGCAAAAGATTCTATTTTGTTTTTGAAGCGTTTTGGTCTCTTAAATAGGCTATTATATGCACTTTGGGTAAAGGAGTGTCTCGTTTTGTCAAAAATCAAGAGCTTCTTTCGGGTTAAAAACACGCCATATTTTATTGTTTTTCCAAAGAAAAATAAGGTTTGCCCAGCAAAATACGATGCTTGAGTTTTTGGTTTGGAAATTTCAGAACTCATTTCGTTTATGAGTTTCTCAGAAAGATGATCTGTACAGTTAAGTAATACTACCCAATTGTTTTTTGCAGACTCAATTGCTGATTTTATACAATCAGCTTTCAATTTGTCGTTTTGCGTAATAACAGTCGCACCCAATTCTTTTGCAATTTCAACACTTTTATCCGTGCTGTTATTGTCAATTAGAATGATCTCATTGGCAAATGATAAATTGTCGAAATGCTTTTTTATGTAGGTCTCGTCATTGTAACAAAGAGAGATGATGCTTATTTTTTCGGCCAACACGATTTCTGATTTTTTCGCCAAAAATAATGTTAAAAACCATAACTTTGTCGAAAATTAATTAAAATGTCTAAATTATCAATTTTAATGTACCACAATGTATGCCAATCTGCTTCAGATTGTAATAAATTGACAGTTTCGGTACAAAATTTAGAAAGACAATTTCAATATTTAAGAGACAATAATTATAAGACATTTCATTTTTCTGAATTAGAAAAAATGGAAACGATTCCTCAAAAAAGCATTATCCTAACTTTTGACGACGTAACTGAAAATCAGTTAATTTTTGCTCTGCCTTTATTAAAAAAATACAACTTAAAAGCCAGTTTCTTTATTCCCTTTAAATACATAGGAAAAACGGATTCATGGAATAAAGATACAGGAGAACCAGAGCAAAAAATTATGTCTGTGGAGCAATTAAAAGAATTGCCAAGTGATATAATTGAGCTGGGTTATCATTCGTATGGGCATAACAAATATGAAATGCTAAGCGCGGCAGAAATCGAAAATGATTTTTTAAACTGCGAAGAGGAAATCAAAAAGCATAACCTTAAAGTATTTCCCGCACTTGCATATCCGTACGGGAATTACCAAAAAGAAGGTGTCGAAAATGCAAATTTCAAAACATTACTCAAGGAAAATAAGATGAAATTTGGGTTAAAAATAGGAAATAGACCTAATGCATTTCCATTTAAAGACAATTATGAAATCAAACGTATTGATATTAAAGGATTCGATAACTTAATGATTTTCAAATTGAAAATACGATTTGGAAAATTGAAATTATTCTAGATCTTTTTCAAGCAATACCATTTTTGCATATCTAGAAAAAACGCCATACGCATCAATCGAAGCGGCAGCTAATCCCGGAACACCATCAAGATAAACTCTTTTTACAAAGTAAGTATGGAAAAATCGGTAAAAAGGTTTAAAGAATAATAGAAAAAGAGTTGCTTTTTTTCCTTTTTGGTGTGACATTTTGGCCTGAAACCATGCATATTTATCTTTTTTGTAAATAAAATTGAACAGACCTTTATAGGTGTAGTGTATCATGTAGTTTTTAAGTACAGGCGGCTTTGATTTTACAACTAATTTCTCATGCACTTCATTTTCAAAACGAAGATTTTCATTTTTCATCAAGCGCGTTACTTTATCGGTGTAATGAAATAAGAAGCGGTCCATAAAAAAGTGAGGAAACCAGATTCTGTAGGCATCAGATTTATTTGAATGGATGCTCTCTAGAATCTCATCTCTAAGTTCAGGAGTAACTCTTTCATCGGCATCAAGAAAAAGAATCCATTCACCTTTTGCAGATTCAATGGCATGATTTCTTTGATTCGAATAATTATCGAATTTTCTAAAAAGAAGTTCAGCGCCAAGATCTATAACAATTTCAGCAGTTGCATCAGTGCTATGAGAATCTAAAACAATTATTTCATCGGCAAATGCGACAGATTTTATTGCATCACTAATATGGGATTCCTCATTATAAGTTAATATAATGACAGATAATTTTTTATTTTTAGTAGACATAAACGGGCAGTTTTAAATCTTGTAAAATTTGTGCAATAGTATAATTTTTTTTTCTGATAATGCAAAAAAAAATCCAAATTCCAATTATTACATTGGAATTTGGATTTTTAATTTGATTTTTTTTAAATCTACACCGCAACGTCGTATTCGCGAAGTGCATTATTTAATGAAGTTTTTAAATCTGTAGATGGTTTGCGAGTACCAATAATCAATGCACACGGAACTTGGAATTCTCCAGCCGCAAATTTCTTAGTGTAACTTCCAGGAATTACAACAGAACGTGCAGGAACAAAACCTTTCATTTCAACCGGCTCATCACCAGTAACGTCGATAATTTTTGTTGAAGCAGTCAAGCAAACGTTAGCACCAAGAACAGCTTCTTTGCCCACGTGAACTCCTTCTACAACAATACAACGAGAACCAATAAAGGCACCATCTTCAATGATAACTGGAGCAGCTTGCAATGGTTCAAGAACGCCGCCAATTCCAACACCACCGCTTAAGTGTACGTTTTTTCCAATTTGTGCACAGCTTCCAACAGTTGCCCAAGTATCAACCATAGTTCCTTCGTCAACATAAGCACCAATATTTACGTAACTTGGCATCAAGATAACACCGCTAGAAATGTATGCTCCGTAACGCGCAACAGCATTTGGCACTACACGAATTCCTTTTTCAGCATATCCTCTTTTTAGCAACATTTTGTCGTGGTATTCAAAAATACCAGACTCCCATGTTTCCATTTTTTGAATTGGGAAATACATTACAACCGCTTTCTTAACCCATTCGTTTACTTGCCAGCCTTCGCCAACAGGTTCAGCAACACGTAATTTTCCTGCATCTACTAGTTCGATAACTTCTCTGATAGCATCAGTTGTAGCAGTTTCTTGTAATAAAGCTCTGTTTTCCCAAGCTTGTTCAATTATAGTCTGTAAAGAATTCATAAGTTTTAATTTTTGGCAAAGATAAGGTATTTGTGCAAAAGCGAAAAAGTAAAACCTTTTGAAAGTGTTATGCGTGTAACATTTTGTTGTGAATTTGATAAATAAAATAATTTCTAAATTAATCTATAACTTTTGGAATACCTCTAGAAGTTTTTTTTATATCAAAATATGACATAAATCAGATTTTGTCTTTTTTCTTCAGATTAATTTCGCGCCGTTAATTTCAATGAAAACAATTGAAATTGATTGAACTACTCCAAAACAAATTAATAAGTACGACAACATTATGAATCAGGAAAATCAACTTCAAGGCAAAATTGCAATAATCGATAAAGAAGTTACTTGGGACAAGACACAGGTTATTATGAGTAAAACAAATGCCTTTGGTATTATTGAATATGCTAATGAAGTCTTTGTCGATGTTTCAGGTTACGAAGATTATGAATTAATGGGACAACCTCATAATATTATACGTCATCCAGATATGCCAAAAGTTATTTTTAAAGTGCTTTGGGAGAATCTGAAACAAGGGAAAAACTTTCATGCCATTGTAAAAAATCTAGCAAAATCTGGCAGATATTACTGGGTTATTACCGATTTTGAAATTGCAAAAGATGAGAATGGCGTAATTGTAAATTATTTTGGAAGAAGGCAATCGGTTCCTCATGAGGTGATTTCATTGCATATTGAGCCGTTGTATAAAAAACTTTTGCAGATTGAAGCGGCCAGCGGTGTTGAATTCAGTGAAAAATATTTAATCGGATTTCTGGAAGAGAAAAAGAGGACGTACGTTGAATATATTAAGGAGTTGATTCTTGAGCATGAAAAATCACAATCTAAATTTGTGCAATATGAACAGCAAGCAGAGGAAGAAGAGGAGGAAAGAGGTTTTTTTAGAAGATTATTTAATAGGTAGATTTGAATTTTTAGGTTTTGAATATTTTGGAAGAATCCGCTTTGAAGTTTTTTAAAGCGGTTTTTTATTTTAAATATCCAATTGCTGTAATGTTAAATATGGAAAATTCGCGTAGAAAATGCACTATATTTGTATTGTAAAATAAAAATATTATGGAAGCAATTAGATTAGAATTTCAGCCAGAAATCAAAGATAAGATCTTGAAATTATTAAGTTCGTTTTCTTCTGATGAATTGAAGATAGTTGAGGAGAATAATTTTGTTGATCCTAATTTTATTAAAAACAAAAGAAAGCTCGAAGCCGCAGCGGCTAAAATTGATAACGGCACGGCAAAGTTTTATTCATTTGAGGAAGTCGATGAAATCTTAGAAAAAACTATCTCTAAATATTAAAGTTAGTTTTACTGAAGATTTTATATTGCAACTAAAAGAACAGATAAGATATATAGCGAAAGATAAACCAATTGCAGCAAGAAAATTTAAAAAGGATCTGCTTAAAAATATTAAAAAAGATTTAGTAAGCCCTTTTCACTTTAAAAAGTCCATTTATTTTAAAGAAGAAAAATATAGAGACTATGTTTTTAAGGGCTACACTGTAGTTATTAGAATTGAATCAGAAATAGATATTGTTTATATTATTGGTATTCTAAAATACAATGAATTGTTTTAAAGTAAACCTGCTAAAAAAATAAAATGCCAAGAATTCTCTCCATAGACTACGGACAAAAACGTACCGGAATTGCTGTTACCGATGAAATGCAAATAATTGCATCAGGTTTGACTACAATTCCGACACATACTTTGATTGATTTTTTAAAAGATTATTTTGCCAAAGAAAAAGTCGAAGCAGTTTTAATTGGCGAACCAAAACAAATGAATGGACAGCCTTCGGAAAGTGCTTCTATTATAAAAGGTTTTGTAACTCATTTTTCAAATGTTTTTCCTGACATGAAAGTGGTTCGTGTTGATGAGCGTTTTACTTCAAAAATGGCATTTCAAACCATGATCGACAGCGGACTCAGCAAAAAACAGCGTCAAAACAAAGGACTGATCGATGAAATTTCTGCAACGATTATGCTTCAAGACTATCTTTCTTCTAATCGATTTTAGGTTTACGGCTTAAAAATTTCACTTTATTTAGAAAAAAATATGATTTCCTAACTTTTATCATGCAAAATTTAGTTTTTTTTTGCGATTGAAAAAAGTACCTTTGCATTTTTAAAAACAAATACTGTTATGCCTGACAATACAATACGTTCCAATAGTGATGTAGTGCTTATTGGAGCTGGAATTATGAGTGCGACTCTTGGATTAATTTTGAAAGAGCTGCAACCGGATATTAAAATTGAAATTTACGAAAGATTGGACGTTGCCGCCGCAGAAAGTTCTGATGCATGGAATAATGCAGGGACGGGGCATTCTGCTTTTTGTGAATTGAATTATACACCAGAAAAGGCAGATGGAAGTATTGATCCTAAAAAAGCAATCAGCATAGCAGAATCTTTTGAAATCTCACGCCAGTTTTGGTCTTATTTAGTGCAGGAAAAAAAAGTTCCTTCTCCAGAGAATTTCATAAAAAGTGTTCCGCATATGAGTTTTGTGTGGGGCGATAAAAACGTTGAATATTTAAAAACGAGATTCGCTGCTTTACAAAGCAATCCAATTTTTTCTGAAATGGAATTCAGCACTGATTTTGAGCAGTTGAAAAAATGGATGCCATTAGTGATGGAAGGCAGAGAAAATGATCAAAAATTGGCAGCTACATATATGGAAATTGGTACCGATGTTAATTTCGGGGCTTTGACCAGAAGCATGTTCAATTATCTTGAAAAATTAGACGGCGTAAGTTTATATTTTAATCACGAGGTTAAAAAATTAAGACAGCGCGAAGATAAATCTTGGAGAATCAAAATTACGGATCTTTCTACTGGACAAAAACGCAAAGCATATACTGGTTTTGTATTTATTGGAGCAGGAGGTGGTTCATTGCCATTATTAGAAAAAGCCGATGTTCCGGAAGGAAAAGGATACGGAGGATTTCCAGTAAGTGGGCAATGGTTGAAATGTACAAATCCAGAAGTTATTGCAAAACACCAAGCTAAAGTTTACGGAAAAGCTAGCGTTGGAGCTCCTCCAATGTCAGTGCCACATATTGATACCCGTGTAATTGATGGCGAAAAAGCATTGCTTTTTGGTCCATTTGCAGGTTTTTCAACTCGTTTCTTGAAAAATGGTTCTTATTTAGATTTGCCATTGTCTATAAAGTCAAACAATTTGATTCCGATGTTGGCAGCTGGATATCACAATATTCCGTTGACAAAATATTTAATCGAGCAAGTGCGCCAGTCGCCAAAAGACAGAATGAAAGCACTTCGCGAATATTTGCCTTCTGCGCGTTCTAAAGATTGGAAACTTGAAAAAGCAGGTCAGCGTGTTCAAGTAATCAAAAAAGATGAAAAAGAGGGTGGAGTTTTAGAATTTGGTACTGAGGTAATCAATACACACGATGGAACTCTTGCAGTTCTTTTAGGTGCTTCGCCTGGAGCATCAACTGCTGTAGCAATTATGGTGGATCTAGTAAGTAGATGTTTTGCAAATCAAATTAAGTCACCAGAATGGGAGGCAAAATTGAAAAAAATGATTCCTTCTTATGGTCAAACTTTGAATGACAAACCAGAGCTTTTAGCTCAACTTAGGAAAGAAACTTCAGAAGTTTTGAAGCTTAATTAAACTTAAAGTTATATATAAAAAAAACAGCAAATCCAGATGAATTAATCTGGATTTGTTGCTTTTAGCTCTTTTGTAATTTTTAAAATCTTTTCGGCTAGATTGCTCATCCATATTAATTGTTCAATTACCATTTGAGCTTCCTGCATTTTGGCTTGGCGCGTTTCTTTGTCGAGTTCATCGTCCGCAGCGAGGCGTGTAAAGTTTTTGCGTTTTAATTCTTCAAATTGCAGTGTAACGTCTTCTTTGTCGAAAAACGTATCCTTAATAATCATTTCGTTTCTCAAAATAGAAATCGACTGATCCAAATTAGATAAAATCGTTTTGATAATATAATTAAAAGAATCTGATGCCGATGTAGTTTGATGTGATTGAATATAAGTTGATAGAGACGCCAAAGCAGATAAAATAGAGTGATTCAGCACAACCAATTTATTTACCAAAGGCATTGTTTTTTGCTTTGATTTTGGCTCTTGCATCATTCGTTGAAAAGATGTCATTAAATTGCCAATTTCAACAAAAGCATGTTTTCTTGCTAGTCGATATGAAGTTGGGACTTCTCCTTTTTTATTGTAAAAATCAGCAATTTCTTTAAGATAATTTCGATTTGCCCGAATTGAATTTTCAATATGTATGGGCGTATTTATAAATTCCCACGCCGGCCATAAAAATTGATTGGCAATAAAGGCCAAAATAGCTCCTGCAAGCGAATCTAAAATCCTGAATTGAATTACCTCAACAACATTTGGCGTCAAAATTCCGTAAATAAAAACGACGTACATAGTAACAAAGGTTGCACTGATTTTGTAATTGATTTGTGTAAATGAGATTCCCAAAAGCATGCAGACAATTGAAAAGATGCTCAACGCAATGTGATTTTGAATGACAGACACAATTCCGAAGGCGATAACACCTCCCAAAATGGTTCCGAAAATCCTGTTATAAGAGCGTTCTTTTGTCAATCCATAACCTGGACGCATGATCACAACGATTGTCAACAAAATCCAATAGACATTTTGAAACGGAAGTATTTTTCCAATTAAAAAACCAATTAAAATTGTAATTGTCAATCGTATCGAATGCCTGAAAATAGAAGATGAAAAAGTTAGGTTTTCAATCAATGTGCGCAACGGATAATATTGCGGAGTCAAGAATTTTTCTAACTCTTTGTCCTTGTCTTTTAGTTTGTAAGATTGCATTGCCAACGAAAAAGCACGCTGAATGATTTTGATTTTTCCAACTTGGTTTTTGGCATAATTCAGCATATTGGTCAACATCAAAACGCCTTCTGAAGCTTCATCTTTTCCTAAGCTTTTTTCATAATCAAAAATGGCAAATTCAAGAGCGTCCAATTCATTTTTCAGATCATTTTTATCGACATAAACTGCAATATGATGTACATTTTTAGAAAGTTTTTTTAAAGTCGATGCCAGTTTGTAGGCTACATTTTGATAAGTGCGAAGTACTTCGGGATGTTTGGCAAATTTTTCATGAAGTTTGCTGTGATCAAATGAAGTATAAAGCGCAAGCTCTTGAATTTCGACTAAAGTGATAAAAACTAAAAGCATTTTACGGTTTTGAGCCGTCGTACCAGATGCATTTTGGTTTCCAATCAGCATTTTTCTTAAATCTTCATGAATCAAATTCAATTCAACTTGAACGGCTAATTGTTTTTCTGTAATGGCATCTTTATTGGCTTCGGGATTCCATAAATCACCTCTTAATTTCAAATATTTTGCTGTAAGTTTTATTCCTTCTGCAATTTCTAATTCGACATATTTATAAGGTTGTATAAAATGAAAAACAAGCGAAACAATTAGGTATAAAATTCCTCCAATAAAAATAAATGCAGCATATTCAATCGCTTGCCAGCCTTGGTTTAAATGTCCAAATGATAATGAAATCGACAACAAGGCAGAAAATGATACAAGTGTTGCACGTTGTCCATAAACCGAAATCATTGAACATAAAAACAATAAAACACCTAAGAAGGGATAAAATAAGAATGGGTACGGATAAGCAAAATTTACAAGTAAAGTCACTCCAGAGACAATAAATGAAGCAACAATAAGGCCTTTTATTTTGTGGCTCAACGAACTTGGAATATCACTTGGATAGGTATAAAAAGCGCCAAGCGCTATGGTAAACCCAATCTCAAAATGTCCAAAGAAATTTAAAATCACAACAGGAACTACAGAAGCAATAGTTACTTTTGAGGCGTTTAAGAAAGAAGTACTGTTCGTGAATTTCGAGATGCGATCAAACATATATAGAGGTTTACTAACAAAGGTAAGAATTGTACGAATTAATTTGGCATAATTATAGATGAGATTTTAACATATGAGCAAAAAATAAGATATAATATGTTGTTTGAAATCATTCGTAGACTATTTTTTACTATTTTTGCCAGCTGAATTGAGGTAAACTAAAATTCAGTTTTTACAGTAGATAATGCAATAAAATAATACAAATGATTTTACCAATTGTAGGATATGGTGATCCTGTTTTAAGAAAAGTAGGTGTGGCAATTACGCCAGAATATCCAAACCTAAAAGAAACAATAGCAAACATGTATGAAACCATGTACAATGCTTACGGTGTTGGGCTTGCTGCGCCGCAGGTAGGTTTAGCAATTCGTTTGTTTGTTATTGATACAACTCCTTTTAGTGAAGATGATGATGTGGAGTCTGATGAGGCTAAAGAATTAAAAGGATTCAAAAAAACTTTTATCAACGCTAAAATCGTTAAGGAAGAAGGGGAAGAGTGGAGCTTTAATGAAGGATGCCTTAGTATTCCTGATGTTCGTGAAGATGTCTATAGAAAACCAACCGTTACGATTGAGTATTGTGAAGAGGATTTTGTGATGAAGACCGAAGTTTTTGACGGATTGATAGCAAGAGTTATTCAACATGAGTATGATCATATCGAGGGAGTTTTGTTTACCGATAAAATATCTTCTTTGAAAAAGCGTTTGATTCAAAAGAAATTGAAAAATATCACCGAAGGAAAGACTTTTCAAGAATACAGAATGAAATTTGCAGCTGCTAAAAAAGGAAGATAATCATTCGGAAGCAGCGAAAACATACAATAAAAATTCCTAATACTAATATTAATAAAACATGAATTTAGACAAAATTTTAGCCATTTCAGGGAAACCAGGTTTATATGTACTTAAAGTTCAGACTCGTACAGGTTTTGTGGCGGAATCATTAACAGATGGAAAAAAAATCACAGTAAACTTAAAAAGCAATGTAAGTTTATTGTCAGAAATTTCAATTTATACATACGAAGGCGAAAAACCATTAACTGAAGTAATGCAAAAAATTGCGACTAAAGAAAATAAAGGTCAAGCGATTTCGCACAAAGAAGACAATGCTACTTTAAATGCTTATTTTAAAGAAATTTTGCCTGATTATGACGAAGAGAGAGTGTATCCTTCTGATATTAAAAAAGTATTAAACTGGTACAATACGCTTCAAGTAAAAGGATTGGTTACAGATTTAGCGCCAGCTGCAGCAGAAACAGTTGAAGAAGCTCCAGTAGTAGAAGAAAAACCTAAAAAAGCGCCTGCTAAAAAAGCAAAAGCTAAAAAAGAAGAATAGTAGTTACTACTTTTAAATATATTGATCCTGTTGAGATGTTTTCTTGACAGGATTTTTTACTTTTACACTATTCCGTCACAATTCAAAAAACATTAAAATGAGCAAGGAACTTCAGCTTAAAGCTTTCGAAAGGTTATTAATTATCATGGATGAACTTCGTGAGCAATGTCCGTGGGATAAAAAACAAACATTGCAGACTTTGCGTCATTTGACAATCGAAGAAACATACGAGCTTGGAGATGCTATTTTAGATAATGATTTAAACGAAGTTAAAAAAGAGCTCGGAGATTTGTTGCTTCATATTGTTTTTTATGCCAAAATAGGCTCAGAAACCAATGATTTTGATATTGCTGATGTATGTAATGAAATTTGCGATAAATTGATTCATCGTCATCCTCATATTTACAGCGATACCATTGTAAAAGATGAAGAAGAAGTCAAACAGAATTGGGAGAAACTCAAATTAAAAGAAGGCAAAAAATCAGTTTTAGAAGGTGTTCCAAGAAGTCTTCCTGCATTAGTAAAAGCAAGCCGAATTCAAGATAAAGTAAAAGGTGTTGGATTTGACTGGGAAGAACCGCATCAAGTTTGGGACAAAGTACAGGAAGAATTAGAAGAACTTCAAGTTGAAGTAAAATCAGGAAATCAGGATAAAATTGAAGCCGAATTTGGCGATGTTTTATTCTCAATGATCAATTACGCCCGATTTTTAAATATAAATCCCGAAGATGCTTTGGAACGAACTAATAAAAAATTCATCAAGCGTTTTCAATATTTAGAGAGCAAAGCCAGTGAATTAGGAAAACCTCTTTCAGAAATGACTTTGGCTGAAATGGATGTCTTTTGGAATGAAGCTAAAAAGCTTTAATTATTCGGCCATTTTTTTTAATGCTCGAACATTTTTGAGCATAATTTTTTTTCCAACAAGTTCAATTAGTTCTAATTTGTTGAAATCAGATAATAAACGAATACAGCTTTCAGTTGCTGTACCAATAATTCCTGCAAGTTCTTCGCGAGTAAGTTGAACTTTCAAGGTTTTATCCTCATTTTCTCCAAATTCGTCATGAAGATGCAATAAAGTTTCGGCTAAACGTTGTTTTACAGTTTTTTGGACTAAAGCAATTTTGTCGTTTTCAGATTCTTTCAAATCTTCACAAATAGATTGCATCAAATTCAATGAAAATTGATTGTTGTTATTGAAAAAATGTATGATTTCAGATTTCGGAATAAAGCAAACTTCCATATCAGCAATTGCTTTTGCAGATAAATTAGCTGGTTCATTGCTGATCATAGAACGCTGGCCTAAAAGTTCGCCAGACTTTACCAATTTTACAATCTGGTCTTTTCCGTTCGCGCTCAATTTTGATAATTTCCCAACGCCATCTTTCACGCAAAATACTCCATTAGTAACTTCCCCTTCCTCAAAAATAGCTTCCCCTTTTTTAATCGAGTAACTTGTTTTGCTATTCGCTAATTTGATAACTTCTTCTTTACTAAGGGCTTTTAAAGACGACAATTGGCGTACAATACATTGATCACATTTATTCATCGTAATATAATTTAGTGCAAAATTAACCAATATTCGCATTGAAAAACATTAAAATCAGAAGAAAAATTTTACGGATGTAATTTGCCTATTTTATTTTATTAAATTAGAATTTGATTTCATTTTCATATGATAAATGTCATATTTATAGTTAATTCTTATTTGGAATATTTGTTACATTAAAAAAGAAACAAATTATGACTGAGCAGAGCTGTTTTCATTGTGGAATCGATATTCCTAAAAATGAAGAAATCAATTTTGATGAAAAAAAGTTTTGTTGCGCCGGCTGTAAAACCGTCTATGAAATTTTTAGCCTTCATGATTTAACCTGCTATTATGATTTTGAAAAATCGCCAGGTGCTACTCCGCAAGACATTCAAGGAAAATATGATTTTTTGGATAATGAAGCAATTGCTTCAAAAATAATCGATTTTCAAGAAGGTAATACTTCGATAGTTTCTTTAAATATTCCGCACATACATTGCAGTTCTTGTATTTGGATTCTGGAAAATCTGAACAGAATTCAGCCAGGAATTAGCATGTCGCAAGTTAATTTTCCACAAAAAAAAGTCCGAATTACATTTAACTCTGAGCTAGTTTCGCTCAAATCGATAGCGTATTTGCTGAGTTCGATAGGATATGAGCCGTATATCAGTCTCGAAAATTATGAAACAGGGAAAAGCAATGTTGACCGAAGTTTGACGTATAAATTGGGAGTCGCATTTTTTTGTTTTGGAAACATTATGTTGCTATCATTTCCGGAATATTTCGAAATCAAAGAATTTTGGTTGGATAATTACAAGCCTTTTTTTAGGATTTTGATTTTTTTGTTGGCTTTGCCAAGTTTTTTATATTCAGCGAGCGGTTATTATGTTTCGGCATATAAAAGTATAAAGTCAAGAATGCTGAATATTGATATTCCGATTGCGCTGGGAATTATTGTAATGTTTGTCAGAAGTACTTTTGATATCGTAATGAATTACGGAGGAGGTTTTTTTGACAGTCTTACAGGTTTAGTTTTCTTCATGCTTCTAGGAAAAATGTTCCAAATCAAAACCTATAGTTTCTTAAGTTTTGAAAGAGATTTTAAATCGTATTTTCCAATTGCAGTTACAAGAATCAATTCAGATACTTCTGAAGAAAGTGTACCTATTTATGATGTCTTAAAAGGAAACAGATTATTGATCAGAAATCAAGAATTGATTCCAGTTGATGGTATTTTGATCAGCGAAAAAGCCGAAATTGATTATAGTTTTGTTACCGGAGAAGCAGTTCCAATTACCAAAAAATCAGGAGATAAAGTCTTCGCTGGTGGAAAACAGATTGGAAAAGTTATCGAAATGGAAGTATTGCATTCGGTTTCTCAAAGTTATCTTACGCAATTATGGAGCAATGAAATTTTCCAGAAAAAAGTCATTCAAAAACACAAAACAATTACAGATAAAATCAGTCGATATTTTACTCCGATATTATTATTGATCGCTTTTGCTGGATTTGGTTATTGGATATTTATTGATGCCAATACCGCTTTTAATGTTTTTACTGCAGTTTTAATTGTGGCTTGTCCTTGCGCGCTGGCGCTAACGGCTCCATTTACTTTTGGAAATATTCTCAGAATTATGGGAAAACAAAAAATGTATCTTAAAAATGCTTTGGTAATAGAGCAATTGGCAAAAGTTGATACTATTGTTTTTGATAAAACAGGAACGATTACAACAAATAAAAAGTCAAATATTATTTATGAAGGAACTGTGATTTCGGAGGAAAATATGATTTTATTGAAAAATGTGCTACGTGCTTCAAATCATCCATTAAGCAGAATGTTGTATGATTTTCTGCCAGAAACAAATCGAATCAAAATTGATGAATTTCAAGAAATCACAGGAAAAGGATTATTGGCTACAGCTGAAAGTAAAACAATAAAAGTTGGTTCGGCAACATTTGTTGAAAGCCCAGATTTAGATACATCAGAAATTGAAAAAACGGCTCTTCATGTCAAAATAAACGATATATATTACGGACAATTTAATTTCCAAAATCAATATAGAGATGGCCTTGCAACGTTATTTTCGACTTTAAGCCAAAATTACAAGCTAAAAGTGCTTTCAGGAGATAATGACGGAGAAAGAGCTAATCTTGAAAATATTCTTCCAAAAGGTACGGAGCTTATTTTTAATCAAAAACCGGAACAAAAACTAGAATTCATTAAAAAGCTCCAAGAAGAAGGGCAGAATGTTATGATGGTTGGTGATGGCTTGAATGATGCCGGAGCATTGGCGCAAAGTAATATTGGAATCTCAATTTCAGAGAATGTGAATGTTTTTTCTCCCGCCTGTGATGCAATTTTAGATGCAAATGAATTTTCAAGATTGGATTATTTTTTAAAATTATCGCATAAATCGATTCTGATTATTAAAATGAGTTTCGTTTTATCACTGCTGTATAATATCGTGGGACTTGCCTTTGCCATCACAGGTAATCTGTTGCCATTAGTAGCGGCGATCATTATGCCGTTGAGCACTATTACGATCGTAAGTTTTGTGACTTTGATGTCTAACTATTTCAGTAAGAGCAATTTAAATTGATTATAAATAATTCTGAGGAGTTTTTTTACTAAATTTATCATAAGTCTTTGTACTATGATAATTATCATATTTTATACAATAGTAACCTACTAATTTTGTTAACATAAATTTAAGGTATGAGTGTAATTTATCTATTAATTTCAGTAAGTATTTTCGTAGCAATCGGGTTCTTCATTGCTTTTATCATCGCTGTCAAATCGGGACAGTATGATGATGATTATACGCCTTCTGTCAGAATGCTTTTTGACGACGAAACCAAAATTACTCCCCAGAAAAATATTTCACCAACCGAAGAAAAACAAGTATAATTATGGAAATGGAACAGTTTTATTACGACAACAAAATTGTAAAAAAATTCATTTATGCCACTATCCTCTTTGGAGTAGTAGGTATGTTAGTGGGACTGACCTTAGCGGTTATGTACCTTTTTCCCAACATGACAGATGGAATCTCTTGGTTGAGCTACGGCCGATTGAGACCTTTGCATACAAATGCGGTTATTTTTGCCTTTGTAGGGAATGCCTTTTTTGCGGGTTTATATTACTCGCTCCAGCGTTTGCTGAAAGCCAGAATGTTCAGTGATTTTTTAAGCAATCTGCATTTCTGGGGTTGGCAGTTGATCATTGTTGCTGCCGCTATTACGCTGCCATTAGGTTATACTTCTTCAAAAGAATATGCAGAGTTAGAATGGCCTATTGATATTGCAATTGCCGTGATCTGGGTAGTTATGGGAATTAATATGATAGGTACAATGCTTCGCAGACGAGAGAGACATTTATATGTTGCGATCTGGTTTTATTTGGCCACATTTGTAACAGTAGCTGTACTTCATATTTTTAATAATATCGAATTGCCAGTTTCTGCTTTAAAAAGTTATTCAGTTTACGCTGGTGTTCAGGATGCCTTGGTGCAGTGGTGGTACGGGCATAATGCGGTTGCATTTTTCTTGACAACACCATTTTTAGGATTGATGTATTATTTTGTTCCTAAAATAGCCAACCGACCTATTTATTCTTATAGATTATCTATTATTCACTTTTGGTCATTAATCTTTATCTACATTTGGGCAGGACCACACCATTTATTGTATTCTGCTTTGCCAAATTGGGCTCAAAATTTAGGTGTAGTATTCTCTGTAATGCTTATTGCTCCATCTTGGGGAGGTATGATCAACGGACTTTTAACTTTAAGAGGTGCGTGGGACAAAGTTCGTGAAGAACCAGTTTTAAAATTCTTTGTTGTTGCAATTACAGGCTACGGAATGGCAACTTTTGAAGGTCCAATGCTTTCTTTCAAAAATGTAAACGCTATTGCGCATTATACAGACTGGATTATAGCACACGTACACGTAGGAGCATTAGCATGGAACGGATTTATGTCATTTGCTATTATTTATTGGTTGATTCCAAGAATGACAAAAAGCACTTTGTTCTCTAAAAAACTGGCTAATTTCCATTTCTGGATTGGAACCTTAGGGATTATTTTGTATGCACTTCCAATGTATGTGGCAGGTTTCCAGCAAGCATCTATGTGGAAACAATTTAATCCAGATGGAACTTTGACTTATGGAAATTTCCTTGAAACAGTTACTGCAATTATGCCATTATACTGGATGAGAGCAATTGGAGGTACTTTGTATTTAGTTGGAATGCTGACTTTAGTATACAACATTATAATGACTATTAAAGCAGGAGATACAATTGAAGATGAATTGGCTCAAGCTCCAGCATTGCAAACAATAAGTGGCAACAGACTTAGAGGAGAGAAATTTCATACTTGGCTAGAAAGAAAACCTATTCAATTGACGATTTTGGCTACGATTGCAATCTTGATTGGAGGAATTATTCAAATTGTTCCAACAATTATGGTAAAATCAAATATCCCAACAATTTCAAGCGTGAAACCTTATACACCGTTAGAACTTGAAGGTCGAGATTTATATATCAGAGAAGGTTGTGTGGGTTGTCACTCTCAGTCAGTACGTCCATTCAGAAGTGAAGTAGAACGTTATGGGCCACAATCTAAGGCAGGAGAATTTGTTTATGATCATCCATTTTTATGGGGTTCAAAACGTACAGGTCCAGATTTGCTTAGAGTAGGAGGCAAGTATAATGACAATTGGCATTTCAATCATATGTGGAATCCACAAAGTACTTCTGCAGGTTCAATTATGCCAGGTTATAAATGGTTATTTGACAACAAACCACTGGATATATCATTGACTCAAAAGAAAATGCAAGCGATGGTTTCTCTTGGAGTTCCATACTCAGAGGCTCAAATTGCAAATGCTCAAAAAACATTGAGAGATCAAGCTGTTAAAATTGAGAAGAGCTTAGAAAATGATCCTGATTTCGTGAAAAGTTATGCAGATAGCAAAAAGAAAGCAGAAGCTAAAGGCGAAAAATTTGTTCCAATGAATGAAAGAGAAATTGTAGCCTTGATTGCTTACATACAAAGACTTGGTACTGATATTAAGGTAAAAGAAACTTCTAAATAACAGCATTATGTTTGAACAGATAAAACACAATATGGAGACGATATCGGGTGTAGAAATTTACCCGATTCTCTCTTTAATGATTTTCTTTTTGTTTTTCGTAGGATTGGCCTTTTGGGTGTTTTCATACAAAAAGGAAAAGATTAAAGAAATGAGTGAAATTCCTTTAAACGAGGACTTGGTATAATTTCAAAAGATAAATAAAATGAAAAAATTTTTCCCAGTATATGTAAGAGTACCGCTTATTTTCTTCATCGGTTTTGCTTTGATGGAGTATTTTATTGATTCAGGTGATAAGCCAGCTTTTATAAAATATCCAATGGTTTCAGTCTTTTTGTTTGTATTTCTATTTGTCTTGGTTGCAATTGAAATTACACTTAGTGCAGTAAACAAGGTCTTATACCAATTAATGTCGCCTGAAGAAAAAGCGAAATTGGATTATGAAAATAGTTTGAGCTTAACGGAAAGTACTTGGTTCAAAGAACTAATGCATAAACTGACCAAAACAGAGCCTATGGAAAAAGAAGGCGAATTGTTGATGGATCATGATTATGACGGAATAAAGGAGCTTGATAATAATTTGCCGCCTTGGTGGGTGGGTTTGTTTTACATCTGTATCATTTTCGGCGCTATTTATCTTATTCATTATGAAATTCTTGGGGGAGACAATCAAGAAACAGAATTGAAAAAAGAAATGGCGCAAGCCAAAATTGACGTCGAGGAATATTTAAAAACTGCTCCAGATTTAATGGATGAAAAAACGGTGGTTCTGCTTACTGATGCACCAAGTTTAGCGGCTGGTAAAGAAATCTTCTTGACAAATTGTGCCGCATGCCACAGAGCTGATGCTGGAGGGCAAATTGGTCCAAACTTAACTGACGATAAATGGATTTTAGGTGGAGGTATTAAAAATGTTTTCCATACCATTACAAATGGAGGCCGTGACGGAAAAGGAATGGTTTCTTGGAAAACTAATGGTATGAAGCCAAAAGACATTCAAAAAGTGGCCAGTTATATCTTGTCTTTGCAAGGAAGCAATCCTAAAGATCCTAAAGAAGCTGAAGGAGAAGTTTGGGTAGATGAAAGTGCTCCGAAAAAAGACGCAGTGCCAAGTAATACAAAAGATAGTACAGAAGTTAAAAAATAAAAATCATGTCAAATTTACCAGACGAAGCTTTTAGAGATACCATCGGAACAATTGATGAAGGTGGTAATCGAAAATTTATTTTTCCTAAAAAACCGTCTGGTAAATTCTATGATTATAGAAAGATTGTCAGTTATGTTTTATTGGCCATCTTAGTCGCAAACCCTTTTATAAAAATAAACGGAAACCAATTTATGATGTTCAATGTTATGGAACGTCGTTTTAATATTTTTGGTTTCCCATTTTGGCCACAGGACTTTTATCTTTTTGTGATATCAATGATTGTAGGTGTTGTTTTCGTCATTTTGTTCACAGTGGTTTTTGGAAGGATTTTTTGTGGATGGATTTGTCCGCAGACTATTTTTTTGGAAATGGTTTTCAGAAGAATTGAATATTGGATCGATGGCGACAGAGGCTCACAATCGCGTTTAGCTCGACAAGAATGGGATGCCGAAAAAATCCGAAAAAGACTTCTTAAATGGACTATTTTCTTTTTGATTTCTTTTGGTATTGCAAATGTGTTTTTGGCCTACTTAGTAGGAAGTGATCAATTGTTTTTGATGATCGAGCAAGGTCCTGTAAAACAAGCCAGTAATTTTATAGCATTGCTGATTTTTACTAGTGTTTTTTATTTCGTTTTTGTTTGGTTTCGTGAGCAAGTTTGCATAATTGCTTGTCCTTACGGAAGACTTCAAGGTGTTCTTTTAGATAATAAATCCATAAATGTTGCATACGATTTTGTTCGTGGAGAAAAAGAAACGGGGCGCGGAAAATTCAATAAAAAAGAAGACCGTTCTTTAACCGGAAAAGGCGACTGTATCGATTGTCTTCAATGTGTACATGTTTGCCCAATGGGAATTGATATTCGAAACGGAACTCAATTAGAATGTACAAACTGCACGGCATGTATTGACGAATGTGATCATATAATGGAAAGTGTTGGCTTGCCAAAAGGTCTAATTCGTTATGCTTCTGAAGATGAAATAGCGAAAAAAGAGCCTTTTAAATTCACGGCAAGAATGAAAGGATACACTGCTGTTCTATGCATTTTGTTGAGTGTTTTTGTCGGGATGTTATTTTTAAGAACAAATGTAGAGGCGATTATCTTGCGCTTACCTGGACAATTGTTTCAGCACAAAGGCGAAAATATAAGTAATGTTTATACCTATAAAATCGTTAACAAAACAATGAATGATTACAATGATATTCATTTTGAATTGATTGACCAGAAAGGTGAAATTAAAAATGTTGGAAACAAACATTTCAGAATTAAAAGAGAAGAGACTGCTCAAGGAACTCTTTTCATAGAAATCAATGAAGCCATTCTAGAAAGTGATAAAACGACAGTAAAAATTGGAGTTTACAACGGCAAAGAATTGCTTGAAACTACAAAAACAAACTTTTTAGGTCCAAGAAGTTTTAATTAAAATAATACGATTATGAAAATAAATTGGGGAACAGGAATTGTTATTGCTTTTGCTCTTTTCATGAGCTTTATTTTGTATTTTGTTTTCGAAGTGCAGTCTAATTCAAAGTATGACAATGATTTGGTTGTAGAAGAGTATTACAAACATGATTCACATTTTCAAGAAGAAATGGCTCGTGTTCAAAATGCGCATGATTTACAGCAAAAACCATCAATTACCTCTAGCGATGCTGGTGTAAAAGTAGCTTTTCCAGTAACTTTTGAAAGTGATAAAGTAACTGGAAATATATTGTTGTATCGTCCTTCTAATAAGAAATTTGACTTTAATACTAAAATTGCTTTAACAAATTCAGCTTTAGTAATTCCAAAAAACAAATTGATTAAAGGACGCTGGGATGTTAATATGGAATGGCAATATAACGGCACAAAATATTTGACTAAAGAGGTGATCTACATAAACTAATTTTGGTAAGTCGAAAGTCGAAAGTCAAAAGTCAAAAGTCAAAAGTCAAACTTGAAACATATAACTCATAATTCATAATTCATAATTAAATAGGAATGTTATATTCTGCACTCATATTAGGACTTATTAGTAGTTTGCATTGTGTTGGAATGTGCGGACCGATTGCGGTAATGCTCCCAGTTGATCATCGAAATGGAGCAAAAAAAGTAATTCAGATTATCACTTACCATTTCGGCCGCTTGATTGCTTATGCTACGATAGGCTTGATTTTTGGCTTATTAGGGCGTGGTTTTTTCATGGCAGGAATACAGCAAAAAATATCAATTTTTATTGGTATCGCTATGATTGCAGTGGTTTTGATTCCCGAAAAAACATTTGCTAAATATAATTTCTCAAAGCCAGTTTATAAAGTAATTTCAAAAATCAAATCGAGTTTAGGAAGTCAGTTCAAAAAAAGGACATATAAATCACTTTTTGTAATTGGCTTGTTGAATGGCTTTTTGCCTTGCGGAATGGTTTATGTGGCTTTATTTGGTGCAATTGCCATGCAAAGTTCAAGTTTAGGCGCACTCTATATGTTGCTTTACGGATTAGGGACTATTCCACTTATGACTATTGTAGTTTACATTCATTCGTTATTAAAATTGCCATTCCGAAATAAAATTCAAAAGGCAATTCCTTATGTAGCTGTCTTTATTGGAGTATTGTTTATTCTAAGAGGATTAGGATTGGGAATTCCGTATTTGTCTCCTTCAAATATGAGTTTGTTTATTCAGCAATCCCCAAATTGCCACTAATCCATTAAACTGTCATCGAAAACAAATTTGTTTCTGGTGATTTTCTTTTTAAATGCAAATCAAAAGCCATGCAGATGTTACGGACAAATGGCCTTCCAGCTTCTGTAATTTTAATTCTGTTTTCTTCAATTACAATCAACTTGTCATTTTCGATTTCTTTTAAAGCCAATAAAACTTCGGGTAATTCAGTAAAATACAAAGATTCGCTGCTCCAGCAAGTTTCAAGGTCACAAGTTAAATTTAAGATGTGTTTTCTAATAATTAAATCTTCTGCATTTAGAATATGTCCTTTTATAACAGGAAGCTGATTTGATTCCAAGATTTGGTAGTAATCTTCAAGATTTTTAGTGTTTTGTGCAAAACTGTACCAGCTGTCACTGATAGATGAAACACCTAAACCAATCATAAGCTGTGTTTTTGAAGCGCTATATCCCATGAAGTTTCGGTGCATTTTTTTGCTGTGTGCAGCATGAAATAAACTGTCTGAGGGCAATGCAAAGTGATCCATCCCAACTTCATGGTATCCATTTGCAGAAAGCAAAGTCTTTCCAGTTTCATAGAGCATTCTTTTCTCGGCATCTTTCGGCAAATTTTCTTCATTGAAACCTCTTTGTCCGTTTCCTTTTATCCAAGGCACATGCGCATAACTGTAAAAAGCTAAACGATCTGGTTTTAATGAATTTGTTTTTTCAATTGTATCAACAACATCTTCCAAAGTTTGAAAAGGAAGTCCGAAAATTATATCATGACTGATAGAAGTATATCCGAGTTCTTTAGCCCAGAAAGTTACTTTTGCAACATTGTGAAAAGGTTGGATACGATGAATGGCTTTTTGTACTTTTTCTGCATAATCCTGAACGCCGAAACTAACTCGGCGAAAGCCTAAATTGTATAATGTTTTAAGCTGTTCATAAGTAGTATTATTTGGATGTCCTTCAAAGCTAAATTCATAGTTTGGTGCTTTATCAGCTAATTTAAAAATGCCGTTTATAAGATTTTCTAAATTGTTGGCCGAAAAAAAAGTTGGTGTTCCTCCTCCTAAATGAATTTCTTTTATAAAAGGCTTTTCAGGAACAAGTTCACAATATAATTTCCATTCTTTTAAAACAGCATCTATATATTTTTCTTCTACAGAATGATTTTTTGTAATTCGTTTATTGCAACCGCAAAAAGTACACATGCTTTCGCAAAAAGGCAAATGAATGTATAAGCTGATTCCGTTTTGTGCATTGCTTTCTGAAAATGATTTTTGAAAAGAAGTTGTCCATTTTTCTAAATTGAAATTTTCTTCATTCCAGTACGGAACAGTTGGATAACTTGTATATCTTGGACCTGGGACGTTATATTTTTGAGTCAATGATATTTTCATAAATAAAACATTTAGAGATAATCAAAATTACAGCGACCGTTTAAAAATTAAAATGATAAATATCATATTGCAACATAAAAAAGAGGCTCAAAACTTGAGCCTCTTCTCTGAATTAAATAACTAACGTGAAATAGAATCTTGGATGATTTTAAGCCATTTTTTTGCAAAGACATGATCTTGATAAGCGCTAATCTGTTTGATTCGGTCATCGTCAAAATCATAGAAAGGTATATTGATTTTTTTTGCGTTGTCTTTTTCTTGAAATTCGAAATCAATTTTCAAGATGGTATCTGAATTTCCATCTGTGGTCAAAACCAATTTGCAGGAAGAAATATTTTTTAAATCGACATAAGTCGATTCCTGCTGATTTGGATTAAAATTCATCACAATGAATCTTTTGTTGTTTTGATCTATAGTAAGGGTTTTGTTGCTTTGCGATTCAGTCAAGCTGAAATTTTCTGGATTTACAGAGTCAAATTTCTTCTTGATGTTTAAGATTTTAGCTTTGTTTGCAGCACTCGATCGTGCTGAAAAATAGATTGGAATCGCGACAATAATCGCGATCACAATACCAATTATGGTTACACTTGTTTCCATTTTTGATTTTATTTTGATGAATACTATGAAATTGTAAATAGTTTTCTATCCAGAAAACTGTTTAGGGGTGTGAAAGAAAATACCTTTCGCGTTAAAATTTCACAGATTTATTTACCAAAAAAAATGGAAGGCATAGAGCATGAGTGTTATTTTTTTGCTCTGAGTCGAAAATTGACGGGTAAAATTAAAAACAGACTTAACTGTTTCATGTTGAGGTACGATTGATAGTAAAGAATCAAACCATTTTGCTACAACTGGATATTCAGTTTTAATGCTTGCAGCAAATTGATAACTCGCTTGTGGCTGAATAAATGCAGAAGAATCAGGAATGTCTTTAGAGAAATTGGTATCTGTTTTTTGGCTCTCGATTTTTTGCATAGGAACATCGCTTGCTTGAGCAGCAAAGAAGCCAATAATCAAAAGTGATATAAATAAAACAGTTTTACGAATCCAATTCATGGGGGCGAATTTAGTTCATAAAACACAATAAAAGAAATTTTGAAGTGCTAATTACTTCTTAAAAATGCTTTTTTGTTTTATCCTCAGCTTAAATAGATAAGCTGAGGATAAAATATATTATTGTTGCATTTTAAAATAATAGTCGGCGGAATGCTTTCCCCCGCCATAAAATAGAAAGAAAATGCAAAGCACCAATACTGCTATTGCAAGAATTAAGCTTTCAGAATGCATTCTTCCCATGAAGTTAATTAAAACGGCTCCAAAAAGAATAGGAAGCTGTGCGGCGATTGCCCAACGGGTGAGCAGACCAAAAACGATCATTATTCCACCAATCATATGCGCAGGTGCGATATAATGCAGTAAGAACATTCCGCCTCCAAATTGATCGATTGGAGAAATTAAATCATGCAGATATTGAACGTTGGTTACAAATGAAACTCCCTTCATAAATAAAAAAACACCCAATACAATACGTACTAAATCTATTGGCAAATAAGTGTGCGAATTCGCCCATTTATTCAAGCTTTTTACATTTTCCATGACATAATGTGATTAAAAATTGTTTATTAAAATTACAAAATTTTAATCACATATTTAAAAATAAGTCGTTGAAAATGAGTTTTCTGGGGTTTATTTGTTTTGTTTTGAGAATTTCGGAATATGTTAAACCTGAATTACGCCTAAATTGAATGGTTTTTGAATAGGAGCGTGGTTCGCAGCTTCAATTCCCATTGAAATCCATTTGCGTGTGTCAAGCGGATCAATTATCGCATCTGTCCATAATCGCGACGCTGCATAGTAAGGAGAAACCTGCTCGTCATATTTTGCTTTTATTTTATTGAAAAGTTCTGCTTCTTTAGCTTCATCTACAATTTCTCCTTTTGCTTTAAGGGAAGAAGCTTCAATTTGTGCCAAAACTTTAGCGGCTTGCGTTCCACCCATTACGGCAAGTTCAGCACTTGGCCAAGCAAATATTAATCTTGGATCATAAGCTTTTCCGCACATGGCATAATTTCCCGCACCATATGAATTTCCGACAATTACTGTGAATTTTGGAACAACAGAATTGCTGACTGCATTCACCATTTTTGCGCCATCTTTTATAATACCGCCATGTTCAGATTTTGAACCCACCATAAAGCCGGTTACATCTTGTAAAAACACAAGCGGAATTTTCTTTTGGTTGCAATTTGCGATAAAACGAGTCGCTTTGTCAGCGCTGTCAGAATAAATTACACCGCCAAACTGCATTTCGCCTTTTTTGGTCTTTACCACTTTTCGCTGATTGGCAACAATCCCAACAGCCCAGCCATCAATTCTCGCATAACCTGTAATCAATGATTGGCCGTAACCTTCCTTATAAGATTCGAATTCCGAATTATCAACCAAACGTTTGATGATTTCCATCATATCGTATTGTTCTGTACGGGCCTTTGGCAGGATTCCGTAAATATCAGTTGGGTTTAAGGCAGGTTTTTCGGCTTTGATTCGGCTATAGCCAGCTTTGTCGAAATCACCAATTTTATCAACGATATTTTTGATTTTATCTAGAGCATCTTTATCATCCTTAGCTTTATAATCAGTAACTCCAGATATTTCGCAATGCGTTGTAGCGCCTCCTAAGGTTTCGTTGTCAATAGTTTCGCCAATGGCGGCTTTTACTAAATAACTTCCCGCAAGAAAAATACTTCCGGTTTTATCGACAATTAAAGCTTCGTCGCTCATAATAGGCAAGTAGGCACCGCCTGCAACACAACTTCCCATAACGGCAGCGATTTGGGTAATTCCCATGCTGCTCATTTGGGCATTATTTCTAAAGATGCGTCCGAAATGTTCTTTATCTGGAAAAATTTCATCTTGCATTGGCAGATAAACGCCAGCACTGTCAACAAGATAAATAATTGGAAGTCTATTTTCGATGGCGATTTCTTGTGCGCGAAGGTTTTTCTTTCCAGTAATAGGAAACCAAGCTCCAGCTTTTACTGTGGCATCATTAGCAACAACAATGCATTGTTTTCCTTTTATGTAGCCAATTTTTACGACAACACCACCAGAAGGGCAACCTCCATGATCTTTATACATTCCTTCGCCGGCAAAACCTCCAATTTCAATATTTTCTGAATTTTCATCCAATAAATATGCGATGCGTTCACGAGCAGTCATTTTTCCTTCTGAATGAAGTTTGGCAATTCGTTTTTCGCCTCCGCCTAATTTTACTTTGGCAAATTTTTGTTTTAATTCTGAAAGTAGTAATTTATTGTGATCTTCGTTTTTATTGAAGTTTAAATCCATGGTATAATATTGATTTTACAAAATAGTCTTGGCTAATTTACAAAATCAATTGAAATAAATGGAAAGTTTTGAGATTGTCTGATTTTAGTCACATCAAGGCAAAAAAAAACAGAAGCACATACTTCTGTTTTTCTAAAATATTTAAAATGCACTTATTTTTTGGAACCACAAACCATTTGTTTGAGAATTGCCCATTGTTTTAAAGCATCTCTAGCTTCAACTGCTGGATAACCCAGCATTGTTTTTCCTGCAGGAACATCGCCAGTAACTCCAGATCCGGCACCAATTACAGCACCATCACCAATATTTGTATGATCTTTTATTGAAGCACTTCCGCCAATAATAACGCCATTTCCTAAAGTTACAGATCCTGCTAAACCGCTGTTTCCGGCCATAATGCAGAATTTTCCTAATTTACTGTTGTGCCCTATTTGAACTAAATTATCAATTTTGCAACCATCACCTAGAATGGTAGAGCTAAATTTTCCACGGTCAACACAGGTGTTTGCACCAATTTCGACGCCATTTCCAATAATTACATTTCCAATTTGGGGAATTTTTACAAGTCCATTTTCTTTACAAGGGCGAAATCCAAAACCATCAGCACCAATAGTAGCATTTGGATGAATAATACAGTCGTTCCCAATATGGCAGCGTTCACGAACCACAGCGCCAGACCAAATTATTGTGTTTTTTCCAATAGTGCATTCGTCCAAAATTGTCACATTTGGATATAATGTCACATTAGCCCCAATTTCTACTTTTGGTCCAACATAACAGCCAGCCCCAATTTTAGCATCTTCTGCAATTATTGCCGTTTCATCAATAGTTGCTGTTTTATGAATATTGTTATGGAATACAGGAGTAGGAGGAGCAAAAAGGCTAAGGATTTGCGACATAGCTAAATCAGCATTTTTTACTTTAATGAATGCGCGATTTTCTCCTGGTTCTATCGAAATGTCTTCATTTACAACCGCAATGGAAGCGTTTGATGCAGACCAATATTTTTCGTATTTTTTGTTTCCAATAAATGAAATTTGCGAAGTTGTTGCCTTTTCAAGTTGCTCAGTTGCAGTTATGCTTTGAGAAGTTGAGCCATATATCACGCCATTAATAACTTCATTAATTTCTTGTATTGAATAGGATCTCATTTACTGTAATTATAGAATTTAGGGTTAATTTTTGCCAAATAAAATAATTTACATTTTAATTACCTAATATTTTTTTAAGGTTTATTGAAAGATATTTAAAATAACAATTTAAATATTACAAAATTAACATTTTAGATATTAAAATTTTGATAGTTTTTTAATATTAGAATTTGGCTATGCATGAGTTTTATTACATTTAATAGTAGATGCTTAGCCTTTTTTGAGAAAATAAAAAAGATTTTTTTTATTGATAGGCGTTAACTTACATTTTGTCTTAACTACTTAATTTTCAAACAAAAAAAAAACGATTCACTTTTTAAAGGAATCGTTTTTTTGTTTTAATCTTTGATTTTAGAAAGTGAAACAGCGTTAATACAATAACGCAGGCCACTAGGAGGAGGTCCGTCAGGGAAAACATGACCTAAATGAGAATCACAGGCATTGCATACAACCTCAACGCGAACCATCCCGTATGATCTATCAGCGTGATATGCAATTGCATTTTCTTTGATTGGTTGTGTAAATGAAGGCCATCCTGTTCCTGATTCAAATTTTTCACTTGCATCAAAAAGAACTGTTGCACAACACTTGCATTCATAAATTCCTGGATCAAATAAACTGCATAGTTCAGAGCTAAAAGATCTTTCAGTTCCTTTCAATCGAGTAACTTGAAACTCTTCCGGAGTCAAAATTTGTTTCCATTCTTCTTCCGTTTTTTCCACTCTTTTATCTGGAGCTGGATTTCCTTTATTTGTAAAATGAATTACATCGGCCCATTTTATCATAACTTTTTTTGTTTTAAAGTTTCAGGTTTCAAGTTTACTGCGACCGTAAACTATGATTGAACACAAAAAACGGATCACTGAATACTGAGACTATTTACTCTTCCTCTTTTTGGCCCATCATCATTAAATATGCTTTAAGGAATGGGTCAATATTTCCGTTCATTACGCCGTCAACGTCGCTGGTTTCATAACCTGTACGAACATCTTTTACTAATTTATAAGGTTGCATTACGTAATTACGAATTTGCGAACCCCATTCAATTTTCATTTTTCCGGCCTCAATATCTGCACGTTGTGCTTGTTGTTTTTTTAATTCGATTTCATACAATTGAGAACGAAGCATTTGCATCGCACGTTGCCTGTTGTCTTGTTGTGAACGTGTTTCAGAGCATTGAATTTGAATTCCGGTTGGTTTGTGTACCAATTGAACTTTTGTTTCAACCTTATTTACGTTCTGTCCACCAGCACCACTTGAACGAGAAGTTGTAATTTCAATATCGGCAGGATTAATATCAATTTCGATACTGTCATCAACAAGGGGATAAACGTAAACTGATACGAACGAAGTATGACGTTTTGCATTACTGTCAAAAGGTGAAATACGGACCAAACGGTGTACTCCATTTTCTCCTTTTAGATATCCGAAAGAATAATCTCCTTCAAATTCTAGAGTAACCGTTTTTATTCCGGCTACGTCACCTTCTTGAAAGTTAAGTTCCTTTATTTTGTAACCATAACTTTCGCCCCACATCATGTACATACGCATCAGCATTCCTGCCCAGTCGCAACTTTCGGTTCCGCCGGCTCCGGCAGTGATTTGAACTACGGCGCTTAGGCTGTCACCTTCGTCAGAAAGCATGTTTTTGAATTCGATGTTTTCAATATGTGATTGCGCACCATTGTATTGTTCATCCAATTCATCTACAGAAAGTTCGCCTTCTTTGTAAAAATCATAAGCTAGCTGTAATTCCTCTGTTAGTGATACGGCTTTGTCATAATCTTCAATCCATTTTTTCTTGTTTCGAAGATTTTTTACAATGTTTTCGGCTTCTTTTGGATTGTTCCAAAAATCTGGCGCAAAAGTTTTTTCTTCTTCGTTTGCAATTTCGATTAGCTTGGCATCAACGTCAAAGATACCTCCTCAACGCACCAAGGCGCTCCACAATACCTTTTACTTGTTCGGCTGTTGTCATAAATTAATAACTTGTTTTAAATGTTTTTTGTTGAAATCACTTTAGATTTTTAACGCGATTTCTTTATACAAAAATAAGATTTAGTTTTCAGAATACCAGAAATAATTTAGAATACAATTATGCCTGTATAAGTGATTGGTGTTTAGTTGTTTTGTGTTTTTTTGTAAGTGATAAAAGGATGTTGATTTTTGTTTGAAAGAAGAGAATTGGAAGATGATTAAATTATTAATGTTAGATTTATATGTTTTTTATAAATAAAACGTTAATTTGGTTACATAGTAATCGAAAGTTAAAATTTATTAAAACTTACGATTATTAAATAACAGTAATACGTAATTTTGCTGTCCAAAAAAAGATATCAGTTTTATATGGAAATAAATTTAGTTAGCGATACCATTACAAAACCAACATATGAAATGCTGCAGTACATGTTTAATGCGCAAGTTGGTGATGATGTGTACAAACAGGATCCTACGGTTATCGAATTAGAGACAAGAGTAGCCGAGTTTTTTGGTATGGAAGCTGGACTTTTTTTTCCGTCTGGAACTATGGCAAATCAAACTGCTATCAAACTGCATACACAACCAGGTGAGCAGTTGATTGCAGATAAATATGCGCATGTTTTTCATTATGAAGGAGGAGGAGTTTCATTCAACAGCGGCGTTTCGTGTTGTTTGCTGGATGGCAATCGTGGTATGATCAACGCTTCGCAAGTTGCCGCAGCAATCAACGACCCAGAATTTTATCATAGTCCGTTGACAAGTTTGGTTTGTGTGGAAAATACCACCAATAAAGGAGGCGGAGCGTGTTATGAATTGGAAGATTTGAGAGAGATAAAAAAAGTATGTGATGCCCATAATTTAAAATTCCATTTAGACGGAGCAAGAATTTGGAATGCATTAGTTGCTAAAAGACAAAACCCGAAAGAGTTTGGGGCAATTTTCGATACGATATCGGTTTGTTTATCAAAAGGATTAGGGGCGCCAATTGGTTCTGTACTCCTTGGAAGTAAAGCTGATATCCACAGAGCGTTGAGAATCAGAAAGATACTTGGGGGCGGAATGCGCCAAGTTGGTTATTTAGCAGCAGCAGGGTTGTATGCTTTAGCAAATAATATCGAAAGATTGGCTGAAGATCATCGCAGAGCAAAAGAAATTGGTGCAATCTTGAGTACAAAATCTTGGATTGCTTCTGTAGAGCCAGTAGAAACAAATATTCTAATTTTTTCTTTGGCAGAAGGCTACAGCGATACGCTTTTGATTGAAAAGTTAAAACAAAAAAACATACTTATAAGCTCATTAGGACATAATAAACTCCGAATCGTTACGCATTTAGATTACAAAGAAGTAATGCATACTTATGTGATGGAAATCTTCTCGAAGATTTAAGTCACTAAGGTTCTAAGTTGCATAGAAACAAAGGTTCAAAGGGACAAAGGTTTAAAAAAAAGACGCACAATTGTGCGTCTTTTTTTAGGCTCCAATAAGAAAAACTTTAAACCTTTGTCCCTTTGAACCTTTGTCCCTTACTTAAAAAGATTATCCATTCCAGGAATCATCGGCATATCCATTTTTGCCACAGCATCAAGCTCTCTTTCGTTGATGTTTGTAGCTTTTTCGATTGCTTTATTTAATGTTACAATTAAGTAATCTTCTAATTGCTCTTTGTCTTCTAAAAGTGAATCATCAACAGAGATTGATTTTATTTTTCTGCTTGCTGTAATTGTGATTTTCAATAATCCATCAGCGCTTTGTTCGTCAATTAAAACAGTATCTAAGCGTTTCTTTGTATCTTCAATTTTTTGTTGGGTTTCTTTAAGTTTGCCCATCATTCCCATTAAATCCATTTTTCTTGCTTTTTTAAATTATTTCAGACAAAATTAGTATATTGCTATGGTAAATCAATAGAATATTTTATGAAAAAATTAATTTTCGTTCTCTTTTGATTGTACTACTTTTGCCACTTCGTATTTAAAAATAAATGCTCAATCAATGCAAAACAATATAATGGCTCCAAAAGCCACAGAGATTCCAAAGAAACTTAAAAAACATAAAGAGATTAGAATTGACAATTATTTTTGGCTGAATGACCGTGAAAATCCAGAAGTAATTGATTATCTGAACAAAGAAAACGAATATTACCAAAATATGACTTCTCATACTAAAGGTTTGCAAGAATCATTGTATGAGGAGATGAAAAGCAGAATCAAAGAAGACGATTCATCTGTTCCTTATTTTTATAACGGATATTTCTACATCACACGTTTTGAAACTGGCCAAGATTATCCAATTTTTGCCAGAAAAAAGGGAAGCCTTTCAGCAAATGAAGAAATTTTGTTCAATTGCAATGAAATGGCAAAAGGGCACGCTTATTTTAAATTAGGAGGTTTAAGCATCAGTCCAGATAATAAGTTTGCAAGTTTTGGAATCGATATTGTTGGAAGAAGAATTTATACAGTTCAAGTTAAAAACTTAGAAACAGGAGAAATTCTTTCAGATAAAATCGAAAATGCAACAGGAAGTTCTGTCTGGGCAAATGACAACAATACTTTGTTTTATACCAGACAAGATGAAGTTACTTTAAGAGCCGATAAAATTTTCAGACATAAATTAAACACAGATTCTGCAGCTGATGTTTTGGTTTATAATGAAGTAGACGATACGTTTAATGTTTCTGTGCACAAAGAAAAATCTAAAAAATATATTGTAATTAGTTCTGGAAGTACTTTAACGACAGAATATAGAATTCTGAATTCAGATAATCCAGACGGCGAATTTGAAGTGTTCCAGACACGAGTTCGCGGATTAGAATATAGTATTTCGCATTACGAAGATTCGTTTTATGTTTTAACTAATAAGGATAAAGCGACCAATTTCAAACTGATGAAAACGCCTGAGAATAAAACAGGAAAAAGAAATTGGGTAGATGTTATTCCGCATAGAGAAGACGTTTTATTGGAAGATATTGAAATCTTTAAAAACTATTTAGTCGTAGAAGAGCGTTCAAACGGCCTAAATCATATCCGAATTATGCCATGGAATGGTGAGCAAGATTATTATTTGCCATTTGGAAGCGAAACTTACAATGCTTTTACGACAACAAATATTGATTTTGATACCGATATTTTGCGTTACAGTTATCAATCACTTGCAACGCCATCGTCTGTAATTGATTTTAATATGAAAACTAAAACCAAAGAAATCTTAAAAGAACAACAGGTTTTAGGAGGTAAATTTGACAAAGAAAACTACGTTGAAGAGCGAGTTTGGGCAACGGCAAGAGACGGTGTAAAAGTACCGATTTCGATGATTTATAAAAAAGGATTGGAGAAAAATGGCAAAAATCCGCTTTTATTGTATTCTTATGGTTCGTATGGAATTACGATGGATACTTACTTCTCATCGACACGACTTTCGCTCTTAGACCGCGGATTTGTTTATGCGATCGCTCATATACGTGGAGGAGAAGACTTGGGAAGGCAATGGTATGAAGACGGAAAACTGTTAAAAAAGAAAAATACCTTTACAGATTTCATCGATTGCTCTAAATTTGTAATAAACGAGAAATATACTTCTTCTAAACATTTGTATGCAGAAGGAGGATCAGCAGGAGGACTTTTAATGGGAGTTATCATAAATGAAGCTCCTGAATTATACAACGGAGTAATTGCTCAAGTTCCTTTTGTGGATGTCATAACAACAATGTTAGATGATACAATTCCGTTAACAACAGGAGAATATGACGAATGGGGAAACCCAAACAACAAAAAATATTATGATTATATGTTATCGTACTCACCGTATGATAATGTAAAAGCGCAAGATTATCCAAATATGTATGTATCTACAGGATTGCATGATTCGCAGGTACAATATTGGGAGCCTGCCAAGTGGGTAGCCAAATTGAGAAATATGAAGACAAATGGAAATCTTTTGTTTTTAGATACCAACATGGATGCTGGACATGGCGGTGCTTCAGGACGTTTTGAGGCTTTGAAGGACCTGGCAAAAGAATTTAGTTTTTTATTAGATTTAGAGAAAATTAAAAGCTAATTAAAAATTTTTTGTTAAATTTGCAACCTATCGAGGTTATTTTTAAATACCATCTCGATTAACTATTTTTTTATGAAAGAAGAAATAAACGCTTATAATAATGTTTTAGAATTAATAGGTAACACCCCGCTTATTAAGCTAAATAAAATCACCGAAGAGTTAGAAGGAAATTTCTACGCAAAGGTAGAAGCTTTTAATCCAGGTCATTCCTCAAAAGATAGAATCGCATTATATATTATTGAAGAAGCTGAGAGAAAAGGAATTTTGTCACCAGGTGATACGATTATTGAAACTACATCAGGAAACACGGGATTTAGTTTGGCAATGGTCAGCATTATTAAAGGATATAACTGTATTTTAGCAGTAAGCTCAAAATCATCAAAAGATAAGATTGACATGTTGAGAAGCTTAGGAGCAAAAGTTTATGTTTGCCCAGCGCACGTTTCAGCAGATGACGAAAGGTCTTATTATAATGTAGCCAAGCGTTTACATGAAGAAACAAAAGGTTCTGTTTATATCAACCAATATTTCAATCAATTAAATATTGATGCGCACTACAACACTACAGGCCCTGAAATCTGGGAACAGACAAAAGGAAAAATAACACACTTAATTGCATGCAGCGGAACGGGAGGAACAATCTCAGGAACTGCAAAATTCTTAAAAGAGCAAAATCCTAATATTAGAATTCTTGGTGTTGACGCTTTTGGATCAGTGTTAAAGAAATATCACGAAACAAGAGAATTTGATAATAAAGAAATTTATCCGTATCGTATAGAAGGTTTAGGAAAAAATTTGATTCCATCAGCTACTGATTTTGATATTATTGATAAATTCATGAAAGTAACCGATGAAGAAAGTGCACACTCTGCAAGAGAAATTACTCGTAAAGAAGGTTTGTTCGTTGGATATACATCTGGAGCAGTAATGCAAGCAATCAAACAATATGCTGAAGAAGGAGAGTTTACAAAAGACAGCAATATCATTGCTATTTTCCCAGATCACGGTTCTCGTTACATGAGTAAAGTATTTAGTGATGACTGGATGAATGAACAAGGATTCTTCGATAGTATTAATGAAGAAGAAGTTCAAAAAGTTGAATTTGTTAAATAAAACATTTTTTAGATACATAGAAAGCTCCATCCTTTGTGATGGAGTTTTTTTTTGAATCTAATCGAAAAAAAAATCTTTAAAAAGTTGAAAAACATCTTATTCTATAAAATATATCGAATTTGAATGTTTAATGTATTTTTGTAAATACCGTATTTATACGTAAGAAATATTTATTTTGATTGAAGTAAATTTAAAAATTTAATAGTATTGCTGATAGTATAAATAAATGCAATTAACTGTTAAAAATCATCAATTTTGGTTATTTTAACGAGTTTTTAGGTTCGTTGTCGAAAAAATTTTTGCTAGAAAGCATAAAAATATAGTTTAGCAGTGTTAAAATGACACAAAGTTGTTTAATCTCCTAAATCTATCGCTATGAAAAAATTACTACTCTCTTTGATGTTTGTAAGTTATTTGAATGCTAGTGCGCAGAATCCTATTCAAGAATTTAACTTCAACAATACTTTAAATAATACTCAAAATACCATCACTTTCATGGGGGCAAACAATTTTGTTCCGGATCGAAAGGGAAATATTAATGGAGCACAGCGCCTTAATAATAAATCTTTAGAAGCTGTAATAGATGATCTTCCTCAAAACAACTCGGCTAGAACAATAAGTATTTGGGTAAAACTAAATGATGTTTCTAAGGCAAATTATATTTTGGGTTATGGCACTGCCTATCAAGGACAATATTATGGTTTGCTTCAGCAGGCTACAGTTTCATCAAATTCAGATTTAAGTCTGGCTGGATGGGGCGCAAGCAACGACATAATTGTTTCTGTTCCATTAGCTAAAGGAACTTGGTATCAATATACGATAACTTATGACGGAACAGTTTCAAAAATTTATCGTGACGGTGTACTGTTAAAATCTTTAAGTGGCTTAACACGCGCTACAAAAGGCAATATTTTTAGATTAGGCGAAATAAATACAACTGTGGGTATCAATGCTGATATTGACGATCTAAAAATATATAGTGTGGCCATGACAGATGAGCAAGTTGCTGCACTTTATGAAGAAACAAAACCTATAATTGCTGTTGCTGTTGAACAAGTAGCGCCTAAAACAGTTCCTGGAAAAACTGTCACAGGGAAAACCAAAGTTGCAGCTAAGACTACGCAATCAAGTGCAATTGTTGTTAACAGTGATGTAAGTGGTGGAGGACAAAAAAATGTTGAGGTTTATTCGCAGGGGCAAAAGGTTCTTGAAAACAATTCAATGAACATAAAAGATTTGCCAGAGGGAACCTATTTGTTGAAAATTACAAATAGTTCAGCGAACAAATTGACATCAAAATAAGATTTAAAAATTTGGTTAATAGTTAGTTTTTAGTTTTTTTATTTTTTATCAGATTGTTTAGTGAGCAATTTATTTTGGATAGTAGAAAAAGCCTTTTGAATTTCAGAAGGTTTTTTTTTATTGTAAAGATGATTTTTGTAAAGATGTTTTTACAAATTATAAGAAAAACTTCTTTTTGCATTTGTTTTTCTGAATTTTAATAAGAATATCGTACTCGTTATCGACAAATGTTTTGTGACTTTGAATTAAATTTATAATTTTAACAAATAAATAAAATTATTTAATGAACATTAGGAATCGTTTTTATTTAAAAAAGGTTCTCTTCATAATAAATTATTAAAATTGTTTTAATAAAAGATATAACCCCAAAATCTCCAAAAATCGAAACCATGAAAAAATTAGTACTTACGGTAATGTTGGTAACTTTTTTAACGTCTAATGCCCAAAATCCTATTCAGGAATTTACTTTCAATGGAACTCTGAATAGCGCTGATAATACAATTTCGTTATTAGGTACTCCTAATTTTGTTGCGGACAGAATGGGGACAGCAAAAGCGGCGCAACGCATTACAAACAAAGTGTTGCAAGGTATGGTTGGGGAACTTCCTCAGGATAATAAACCTCGATCAATATCTTTTTGGATAAAATTTAATACACTCAATGCTGCAAATTATGTTTTTGGTTATGGAACGCCATCAAATTCTCAATTTTTTGGTTTATTGCAGCAACCTGTCGTTTCAGGAAATTCAGATGTAAGTTTGGTAGGCTGGGGTGATGCTAACAATGTTATTGCTGCCGTGCCACTTCAAAAAGAAGTTTGGTATCAATATAATATTACTTATGATGGCAATAATTCTAAAATTTACCGTAACGGTGAATTATTAAAATCAGCAAGCGGAATTGTACGAGCTACTAAAGGTTATATTTTGAGATTAGGACAAATCAATACAACGACGACCCTCAATGCCGATATAGACGATCTGAAAATTTATAATGTCGCAATGACAGATGAGCAAGTTTTAGAATCATACAACAGTTCAAAACCAGCTGGAAGTGCAAAAACTGAAATGGTTTCAAATGAGAAAAAAAATGTATCTGCGCCTGTAAAAACTCAAAATCCTCCAAAAAATTCAGTTGTAACGCCAAGTACAACAGAAGGAAATACAGAAAAGGTAATCGAAGTTTTTTCTCAAGGAAGAAAAATAACGGGTAGCAATGCTTCTAATATTGATGATTTGCCGGAAGGAACTTATTTGTTGAAAGTAACAAAAAAACCAGCAAAAAAATAAATGTGATTGTAAAATTCACTGACTTTGAATATAGAATAAATCAAAAAAGCCTTCTGATGTTTTTCAGAAGGCTTTTTTTTAATTTTTATTTTGTTGTCCTGGAGCGTAAGCTTTTGCACTTTTGCTTCCTGACATTTTTTTAGCTTGTCCTGGCGGTACTTTTTTAGCAGTTGGCGCTGGTCCTGTTGTATGGACATGAGCACTACAGCTAATTACGCTTAATGCTAAAAAAAGGAGTACCAGTACAACTACAGCGATTCTAGTGTATTTTGATGTTTGCATATTTTATTTTAATTTTTGTTTGAGGTTTTGCAAATATAATAGGAAAAATGATTTCTCAAATATCAGGCTTTAGTTTAAAATCATTACAAACAAAAAAGCCTTGAAAAATTCAAGGCTTTCAGTGAGTATATGCTTAAAATATTATTCTTCTTTCATCGTATGATAAACGTTCATAACGTCATCATCTTCTTCGATTTTTTCGATCAATTTTTCAACGTCAGCGATTTGAGCTTCAGTTAATTCTTTTGTAATTTGCGGAATACGCTCAAAACCAGAAGAAAGGATTTCAAGACCTCTGTTTTCTAATTCTTTTTGCAAAGCACCAAAACTTCCAAAAGGAGCATAGATTAAGATTCCGTCTTCGTCTTCAAAAACTTCCTCAGCACCAAAATCGATTAATTCTAATTCTAATTCTTCAGCATCTAGGCCATTATTGGCAATTCTAAAGTTACAAGTATGGTCAAACATAAATTCAACAGAACCTTGAGTTCCCATAGTTCCGTTGCATTTGTTGAAATAACTGCGGATGTTTGCAACAGTTCTGTTGTTGTTGTCAGAAGCAGTTTCAATCAAGATTGCGATTCCGTGAGGCGCATATCCTTCAAACAAAATCTCTTTATAGTTGGCAGTATCTTTATTGCTTGCATTTTTGATCGCGCGCTCCACATTGTCTTTAGGCATGTTGGCCGCTTTCGCATTTTGTATTACAGCTCTTAATCTAGAATTGGCGTCTGGGTTTGGTCCGCCTTCTTTAACAGCCATAACGATATCTTTACCAATTCTGGTAAATGTTTTGGCCATTGCTGACCAACGTTTCATTTTTCTTCCTTTTCTAAATTCGAACGCTCTTCCCATTTCTAATTTTTAGTTTTGTGATGCAAAAATACGGTTATTCCTTATTTTTCCAAAAACAAAATTATTCTTTTTTTGTATTGTTTTAAGCTTCAAGTTTCAAGTTGAATGGCTTACGTTGATTTAACCGCAAAGCATGCTAAGTTTTTTATCTAAGGTTGTGTTTATAAACGCAAAGTTCGCAAAGCTTTGTGTAAAACCTTAGCGAACTTTGCGTAAACCTTAGCGTGCTTTGCGGTTAAACTTCAAACCTGAAACCTGAACCAAATAAAACAAAATTCCTATTTTGAACCATTAAATTCATTGATGACATTTACAGCTTCATTCAAATAAGGATTTGTTTTTAAATTTTCAAGCTGATATTGGTTTGCTGTTTTATCATTTGGGTAAACCCCGAGCAAAAATTGATTTACAGTTGAGTTGTAAACATCTAGCGGATTATTTTCGTCATTAAAAGTATTGATTTCTTTCCAAAGCGAATTAACAAGTTTTTTTTGTTTGAAAACTGCGTCCAAAGTCATTGGAAGTTCTGCTTTTGGCGTATTTACAATTTGGTCAATCTTTAGATTTATTTTTTTAATGTCGTTAAAATAGTAGTTGTCTGCCATCCTTGTTGTAGAGTTTTTAGCCAGTTTGTCGATCAAAGTTCTTTTTGCATAAAGTCTGTATTTCAAAAAAGATTGAATACTATCGTTTTTGATTGCAGTGGGGAAATCACTTTCTTTTTGATAAACATCTTCATAAAATTCAGGTAAAATAACATCTGGCTTAACGCCGATATATTGATGACTTTTTCCCGTAATGCGATAAAATTTATTGATTGTGATTTTTAAAAAATCAGTATTTTTTTCCTCGTCAAGCGGAAGAATGGTCTGCATAGTTGCTTTTCCGAGTGTATTGCTGCCAATCAAAAGCGCACGGTTGTAATCTTGTAAAATAGAAGCAAAAAATTCACTTGCCGATGCTGTATTACTGTTTACCAAAACCACAATTGGGCCTTTGTAAATCAGTCCGCGATAAGGATCATTTATTATAGATTTCTCTTTCTTATTATCAATCACTATCGAAATCGGGCCATAATCAATAAACATTCCTGCAAGTTTGATAGCTTCTTCCATAGAACCACCGCCATTATCAATCAAATCAATTACGAGGCCTTTTATTTCATCTCTTTCGAGTTTCATTACTTCGCGTGCCACATCATCGGCGCAACCTTTTCGATTGTTTTCGTCTAAATCAGCATAAAAACTCGGAATTTTGATGTAACCAATTTTACTATCTTTTCCAATAATAAAACTGTAAACCGAATTGTCTTCATCTTTCATCACTTGTTTTTCAATGTAAACATCAAAGCTTTTTCCAGAGTTTCTTTTCAGCGTAAGCGTAATACTTTTATTGGATTCTGATAAAATCATGTTTGAAATCAATTCCAATGAAGCACAGGAGACCTTTAAAGTCTCCTTTTGATTTGAAATAGAAATAATTTGATCACCCTTTTTAATCAGTCCTGTTTGGTATGCAGGGCCATTTGGGTCGACTTCAGCGATAATTATTTCATTTTTTTCATTCAAATTTACGCTCATTCCAAGCGAAAGGTGTTCTTTAGACAAAGATGCAACAAAGCTCGTCTTAGAATCGTCACTGAAATAAGCAGTATGTGGATCAAAATAAGTACAGAAATAATTATATAGATTTTCCTCCTGCTTGTTGTTGTTTTCTAAGAGAGTGCTTATTCTGCAAATTTCATTCGATAAAATCATTTGTTTAGAAGCGGCTTCAATTGATTTGAAGTTTGCTTTTATCGAATCCAGATTTTCACTGGTTTCAGCGATTTCGTCTAAAATCTGATAGCGCAGTTTTTTTTGCCAAACCTTTTCTAAATCTTCTTTTTTCAGATAAAAAGGAAAAGCTTTTTTATAAAATCGGATGGTGTCTTTAATAGAATAATCAATATTTGCGTTCTGAATTTTTTCTAAAACAGCTTTTGTTCTCAAAAGGCCTGCTCGATATTTTGAAGTAATATCATTTAGAAAACTGCAGTCGTTGTTCAAAATTAAATCGTCTAGATTTGAACGGTATTTTTTTGACATTTCATCGTATTCACTTTTAAAAAAAATGTTTCGCGATGGATCCAGTTCGTTGATCAGATTATCAAAAACAAAAACAGACAGGCTATCATCAACCGGTTTTGGCCGAATATGCTCTTTTTGAATAAGTGCATTGATTTTATTTAAGATCTGACATGTATGGTCGCTATTTTGACTAAATAGTGTAGTTGAAGTCAGCAGAAATATTATTACTAAGTTTTTCATAAATCTGTAAATCATCGGTTACACTAAAATTACGGTATTTTTTTTAGAAAAGACAGTAATTTCCGAAGAATATCGACAAGTAAAAGATTTTATCTGTGAATGACATTAAATAAAAAAAAACGGTAATAAAAATCAGCAAAAACTTTAAAACTGAATATTAAAATTTCCGAATTGGCATAAAAAAATGCATTGCAACTTTATAAAATTGCAATGCATTTTTGGAATTTTCTTTAAGTCAAAAGTCAAAAATTTTATATTTCACAACTTTATGACTTTTGACTTTCGACTTTAGGACTTACTAGAAATTATTTCTTGTAAAACGGTAATTTTACCACTTTAGCAGGAACGTCATTTTTTCTGATTCTGATAAAAATATCGCTGTCAACAGCACTGTTTGCAGTTGTCACATATCCTAAACCAATACCTTTGTTCATAGAAGGCGACATTGTTCCCGAAGTTACAATTCCGATTACCGCTCCAGAACCGTCAACAATTTCGTAATCGTGTCTTGGCACAGCGCGCTCTTGCATTTCAAAAGCAATTAATTTTCTTGTAACACCAGCTTCTTTTTGTTTTTTAAGCGCTTCAGAATTAGTGAAATCTTTTGTAAATTTCGTAATCCATCCTAAACCAGCTTCAAGTGGAGAAGTAGTATCGTTAATGTCATTTCCATAAAGACAGAATCCCATTTCAAGACGCAAAGTATCACGTGCTGCAAGTCCGATTGGCTTAATCCCAAAAGATGCTCCAGCTTCGAAAACTTTGTTCCAAATTGCTTCAGCATCAGCATTTTTGCAGTAAATTTCAAATCCACCAGAACCAGTATACCCAGTTGCAGAGATAATTACATCATTGAAACCAGCAAAATCACCAACCTCAAAATGATAATAAACAATAGCAGACAAATCAACAGAAGTTAAAGACTGCATTGCTTCAACCGCTTTTGGTCCCTGAATGGCTAATAATGAATAATCATCAGAAAGGTTTTTCATTTCAACACCCAAATCATTGTGAGAAGAAATCCAGTTCCAGTCTTTTTCAATATTCGAAGCATTTACAACTAGTAAATACTCTTCCTCTTTCATTTTATAAATAATCAAATCGTCAACAATTCCGCCTTCATTGTTTGGAAGACAAGAATATTGTGCTCTTCCAATTGTCAACGTCGATGCATCATTTGAAGTCACTTTTTGAATCAAAGCCAAAGCATTTGGGCCTGTCAACAAAAATTCACCCATATGCGAAACGTCAAAAACGCCCACACCATTACGAACCGTTTCATGTTCAGCATTAACTCCTTCATAAGTAATAGGCATGTTGTAACCAGCAAAAGGAAGGATTTTTGCTCCTAAACCTTCATGTATGTGCGTAAGCGCTGTATTTTTCATTGTGTAGTTTTATAAAATTGTTTTGCAAATCTATTCAAAAAATATCGATTTCGAATACCTTAAATTATAAATTTCGCAATAATTAGGAGCTATTTCCTGCTATCCGCTATATCTTTTTGTTTTTAAAGAAAAAACAAAAAGGATGCCGCTACTATCAGGGCTAAGTGTTACAGTTTCAAAAGAGGAATTATCATTTCAATTTTTTGTGTAATTTTAGTATATAAAAGTATTCAAATGAAATCTACGTATTTAATTACAAAAGAAGAAATTCTAAAAATATACAAACCTGTAGATTCCAAAGCACACAAAGGAACACAAGGTCACGCTGTAATTATTGCCGGAAGTTACGGGAAAGTTGGAGCGGCTGTTTTAGCTTCAAAATCCTGCCTAAAATCAGGTTGCGGACTCGTTACGACTTTTATACCCAAATGCGGTTATCAAATCCTTCAAATTTCCATTCCCGAAGTGATGACTGTAACCGATGAAAATACAAACTTCATTACTACGATTCATTTACCGTTCATGCCACAGGCTATCGGAATTGGTCCAGGAATAGGAAAGGAGCTCGGAACACAAAAAGCCTTATTTGAGTTTTTAAGAATAAGCAAAGTGCCTTTAGTGCTTGATGCAGATGCTTTAAACATTATTTCTGAAAATTTATCTTGGTTAGAATTAGTTCCAGAAGACACCATCTTGACACCTCATCCTAAAGAATTGGAGCGTTTGATAGGCAAATGGAATTCTGAATCAGAGAAATTCCAAAAAACAGTTGCTTTTTCAGAAAAATACAAAGTCATTGTAGTCATGAAAGGCGCACCTACTTACATCATAAACAGAACTTCGGTATACGAAAATACAACAGGAAATGCAGCTCTAGCAACTGCCGGTAGTGGAGATGCTTTAACCGGAATCCTAACAAGCCTCTTGGCACAAGGTTACGAACCCAAATACGCTTCAAAACTTGGGGTTTATCTTCATGGATTAACAGCTGATTTAGCTTTACCAAAAACAGGTTGTGAATCTTTTACAGCTTCTACAATTATTAAATATCTTGGGAAAGCTTTCTTGGAATTAGATAATTAGAAAATGTGTCAATTAGATAATTCTTTAAAAAGATTATCTTCTTAAACAATTTTAGAAGAAAATCTAAAATCTACACTCTGAAATCTAAAATCAAAAATTGTAAGTTTGTAATATCAAAGATTAGAAACTTAGAATCTCAGTTTCTTAGCATCTTAGAATCTTAAAAAAAATGATAAACAACTTCGATCTCAGAACGGTAAACGTCATGCGTTATATAACGCCACTGCGCGAAGGCGGTTCTTTACCCGCTTTGGCAGAAGCCGATGACGACTTTAAATACGTATTAAAATTCAGAGGTGCCGGACACGGCGTAAAAGCTCTTATTGCCGAATTAGTTGGCGGACAAATAGCAAAAGCTTTAAAACTGCAATTACCAGAATTAGTTTTCGCGAATCTCGACGAAGCTTTTGGAAGAACCGAAGCTGATGAGGAAATTCAGGATTTGCTTCAAGGAAGTCAGGGATTGAATCTAGCGCTTCATTTTTTATCAGGAGCGATTACGTTTGATCCTGCTGTAACTACTGTTGACGCAAAATTAGCTTCGCAGATTGTTTGGCTGGACGCTTATATTACAAATGTCGATAGAACTTTCAAAAATACCAATATGCTGATTTGGCATAAAGAATTATGGCTGATCGATCATGGCGCATGTTTGTATTTTCATCATTCCTGGAACAATTGGGAACAGCATGCCAAAAGTCCGTTTGCGTTGATAAAAGATCACGTTTTATTGCCACAAGCTTCACTTTTAAAAGAAGTTGATGCCGAATTTAAAGCGCTTTTAACGCCGGAAATTTTAGAAGAAATTGTAAATACAATTCCGTTAGATTGGTTGCAATGGGAAGACGCAGATGAAACGCCAGAGAATTTACGAAACGTTTATTTGCAGTTTTTAAAAACAAGATTAGAGAATTCAGAAATATTTGTAAATCAGGCTCAAAATGCAAGATAACCATTTATACGAATATGCTGTGATTCGTGTTGTGCCAAGGGTAGAGCGCGAAGAATTCCTGAATATCGGAATCATTTTGTTTTGCAAAAGAGCCAAATTTATAAAAGTGCTTTTTCATTTAAATAAAGAGCGAATCCAAGCTCTTTCTGCCGATTTTGATATCGAACAATTAGAATGCAATTTGACTTCATTACAAAAAATTGCAAACGGAGCCAAAGACGGTGGGCCAATTGCTGAATTTGAGATTCCAGAGCGTTTTCGTTGGTTGACAGCAATTAGAAGTTCGGCCATTCAAACCTCAAGACCTCATCCGGGTTTGTGTCAGGATTTGGAGAAAACGATTCAGCGTTTGTTTCAGGAACTCGTACTTTAACCATATAAGTCATATAAGATGATTTAAGGTTTGGCTTAAAAAAAAATCTCGCAAAGTCGCAGAATCGAAAGTTTTCTTCTTATATTTCTTTGCAATTCTGCGACTTTGCGAGATTAAAAAAGCTTAGTGTCTTTGTGCCTTCGTGGCAAAAAAACTTAGATTAAAGATCCAATATTCCAGCTAAGCATTCATTAGAAAAATGAAGCGCGATATTTTCTTTTTTTTGATTTTCAATGATTAATAAATCATAAGGTTTTAGATCATATGACTTCTCATTAATTTTAATAACTGTTGTATCTAAAGAAAATAGAATTATTATTTGAGCATTATAATACTGCTCATTTTTACTTATTATCAGTTTGTGATGACTTATTTTTTCAGAAATCATCCAATTGAAATCAGAACCTTTTGTATAAGAAGTTATGTTATCATCTGAATTAAATTCCATGATTTCATATTTCTCATACGTTCTTTTTTCTTTGTTTATCTCGATATCTAAGCTATTATCAAGCATAACCAAGTATCGGTAATAGCCTTTAAATTTTGTAAACTCTGAAGGTACTTCCTCTATTGTGGCACTGCTTATTCTGAATACAAAATCTCTATCGGCATAGTTTGCTGTTTTTGGATGTATTATATATTCATACGTTAATCCGCCACTCCAAACAGAGGCTTTGCTATTTTCTTTAGGTAAAAGATGTATGTTCATTTTGTTTTCTAAATTCTCAAAGCTGTTTCTCTAGGAAAATAAACTCCAAAGGTTCTTCAGAAACCGTAACATGAATTTCGCTTTCAGGAAAAGCTTCTCGTTCGCCTGTATCCACATAACCGTGGCGTTTATACCAAGCAATAAGTTCTTCGCGAACTGAAATAACCGTCATAATAATGCTCGATAATCCTAAAGATTTAGCATGATTTTCGGCTTCAGCCAAAAGCTTTTTCCCGATGCCGCTGTTTTGAAGTTCTGGCGAAACCGTCAACATTCCCAAATACAATTGATTTCCTTTTTCAACCAATAAAACCGAACCAATAATCTTTTCATTTTCAGTGAATTTCAGAATCGTATTTTTTGAATCTTCGAAAATGGCTGTCATTTCCTGTTCGTCGGTTCTTTTTCCTTCCAGTAAATGGGCTTCAGTTGTCCAGCCTTTTTTGGAAGTTTCACCTCTGTAAGCTGAATTTATTAAGGTTGTTAATGCAGGAATGTCTCCCAGTGTTGATTTTGTAATCATTATAATGCTGATGTAATGGTATAATTTAAAAAATGAATTGCCTCCAGTTTTAGCTGGAGGGACAAAGTTAGACTAGAAAATGGCTTTAGCCTAATTTTTTACGCTTTTGGCTAAAGCCGATTTATGCTTAAAAACAAAACCTCCAGCTAAAGCTGGAGGCAATTGACTTTTTATTTGTTAGTAGCAAAGAAACCAGATTTAATATTTTGCTGGTTCGCCCGCTTTAGGTAAAGATTGTTTTATGAATGTTCTGATGTCTTCATTTGCCGTTTCTAAGTCGGCTTTTCTTAAATACATCATATGACCGCTTCTGTAGCCTTTCCAAGACATTCTGTCGTTTAGTCTTCCGCTTGGATCCATTTGCCATAAATCATATTTTGCATTAAAATAGTCGCAGGCACCATCATAATATCCTGATTGCACCATAACATGTAAATAAGGATTTTGTGCCATCGCTTGTCTTAGGTTTTCTCCCGTTTTATCATTCGATCTGTCCCAAGGATGCACTGGACCAAACATATTGTATTTAAAGTCAGTCTTGTAGTTAAGATTATTTCGTAGATACATATTAATAGAAGGTGTAAACGAATGCAGCCAAGAAGTAAGTTCAGCATTAAAATCAACACTTTCACCGGCGTCCTTGCGGTCAATTCCTTTGTATCGTGAATCAAGTCTTCCAACAGTATAACCTTGATCTCTCAACAATTCTTTCCAGAAATAATCATTAGGAACATCTAAATTGTTTTGCAGAAAAACTTTCTCTGAAATACCAGAATAACGAGCCATTTTAGAAACAATTTCTTTTCTTTTTTGTTCGTCCAAAGATCCTCCTTTGCTTAAAGCAGGAAGAAGTTCGTTTATGGTAAAATCTTCAACCTCTGGTAACATAGCAGTTAAATCTTTGTTTTGAAGATCAGGACTTAGCATTTTATGATACCAAGCAGTGGCTGCGAAATAAGGCAATTTAAGAGCCGCATTAGAAACAACGCCGCGAGTAATTCCTAAATCAGTTGGAGAAACTAAAATCACTCCATTAAGATACATCCATTGATTGTTTTGTAATTGAAGCGCTAATCCCGAAACTCGAGTTGTGCCATAACTTTCTCCTATTAAATATTTAGGTGAAGCCCAACGATTAGAGCGGGTTACAAAACCATTGATCCAATCGGCTAGGTATTTAATGTCGGCATTTACGCCGAAGAATTTTGCAGGCGGAATTTCTTTGTTTGTAGGCCTTGAGTACGCTGTATTGACAGGGTTTACAAAAACGATATCAGCAATATCTAAAATCGAATACGGATTTTCCTTTATGCCGTAAGGTTGCAAAGGATATCCTTCTTCATCAATATTTAACAAACTTGGCCCTGTATAAGCAATTTCCATCCAAACCGAAGCAGAACCAGGACCGCCGTTAAATGAAATAACTAACGGACGAGAATCTCGATCCTTTACATCAGAACGCTCATAATAGGTATAAAATAATCCGGCAATTGCTTTTCCGTCTTCGTCCCAAACAGGCATAGTTCCAGCCGTTGCTTTATACGAAACCTTTTGGCCTTTTATCGTTGTGGTATGATTGGTTACAACTTGAGAATCTGGATTGAAAGTAAGGTTAGAAGGTGAATTTTCTTCTTTTGCAGGAGGTGTTTTCGGTTTTGAATCTGGTTTTGATTCTTGAGCGTAGGCAGTTAAAAATCCAACTAAAAGAAATGAAAGGAATGTCTTTTTCATAAATTTTTTGGGTGTTATTATTTTTATGTTCTGAATTTGGGGATTATTAATTAAAGTTTTTAAAGATATAAAAAAAATAGAACTGATGATTTTTAGACTTAAAGAAGGACAACATCATTTTATGAAAGTGCTCAATTAAGGAGATTCGATTTTTTTGAATTACCTCCAGGTTTAGATGGGGAATAAAATTACATTAGAAAATGGCTTTAGCCGAATCCGCAATGTTTTTTGGCTAAAGCCGAATCTTACTCAAAATATAAACCTCCAACTAAAATTGGAGGCAATTGATTTTTATATTTTCTAAGCAATCCTTGAAATTACGCGAAAGTAAAATCGAAACTATAAAATACAGATTCATAAATCCCAATTGCAATAGCCCATTTTTGTTCTTCTGCATTTAAGTTTTCGTTATTATTCATTAATGAATATTCTTGATATGGCTCTCTATATTCCAACATATTTCGTTTATAGCGGTATGTAGAATGTGGACTTTCGTAAAATACGTTTTTTACAAATCTTTTATTATCGTAACTTTTGTTAATTTCCAAACTATTTTCTGAATCAAAATCTATAACATATTTGCTGTTAGGATTATCTCGATTTAAAGTTCCAATTCTGTTATTTGATGAATCAAAAATATCCTTTAGGTGAATGATTTTTCCAAAATATTGGTCATTGTATTCAATAATGATTTCTTCCGGACTTATTTCATAAAAATATTTAAATTCAGTAGAAGATGCCAATATTCTGCAATTTAAGCGAATTCCTCTTTGTAGCCTTTGAAAAGCAATTACACGATTGCCATCTAGTGCTAAAATATGCCCAGTTAGTTTGTTCGTGATCCACTTTTTATAGGAATATTCAAGGTCGTTTGTGATATCATTTATAGAATATTTATTCCAATCTACAATCGATGTTTTTAGACTATTAACCTTTTTTTCCATCTCTAATTTTTCAGCTCTTAAGAAATCAGGTGTTTTCTTTTCTACTGATTTTTTAAAAACATAACCAATAAAAAATAAAGTCCCAAACATTGAAAATAGGATATACAATATAAAAGTAATAAAGATAATTGCTAGTATGATGACTATGATTGTGACTATAATATGCATATAAGTTTTAAGATTTGTTTTAGTTAGGTTTAAAGTTTTCCAGAGGCTTTATTTTTCTTTTAAAGATAAATAAAAGTGATGGAAAACAATATTTTTCTGACTTCGCACAGCGACCATGACACTTCGTAGAGCTGGAACCAGTAAGAAGAACTAATTCTTTTTCTGCGATTCAATTAAATCCAATCGATTTTTGATACGTTCAATAATACCTAAATCATTGTCACCATGAATATCTCTTATATTATAATTTGGATTTCTTGGGTCAGTAGTTTTCTGAAATTCATTAACACTTAGATTGAAAAGCGCCTGTCCAAATCTTTGATCAGGGTTTTGTTCTAAATAAGAAGCAATTAGATCGAGTATTATTTGATGTTCCTTTTTCATGATTGGTTTTTACCTTTTAATAATCATAAACATGTTCAATTGTAAGCTTATTCTTTTTAGAATCTTTAATAAATTCCAATAATTTCTCAACAGGCAAAATATAGACACTTCGCTTCAAACTATCATTCGTCACAATTTTAGATTGATATAACAATTTTACCTCTTTTAAATTTGGTTTATTAAATTGGCTCTCAATTGCCGAAACCACAATTTCATCATTCCCAGAAATCTCATAGATTTTCACCTCCTGATTCGAAAGCTTCATCATTTCCTGCGTGAAAATCTCCCAACGCGTAACCGAAATTATCATTTTATCGCCATCTCGTTTAACGATTTTTAAGTTCGGATTTTCTTTGATGGAATCAACATTCGAAACAATCAAATAAATCAAATTTGAAGGCGTTTCGTAGCTTGATTTTGCACCCCATTCAATAAGCTTTGAATAAAACGCTTTGAACGAAAATTCTAAAGTAAAAATAAAAGTTCGTTCCCATTTGCGAAGAATACTGTGCTCTGAATTTTCCGGAGCCGTCCAGACTTTTTTAATCCAAGGCATAAATTTGAATTCGTACCAAGCCGTTTGGTATATAAAATCGCTGTAAGCTCTTTGCGCTTCAATGATTGTTTTTTCTGCTTCTGAATTTTTTTCTTCCGAGAATAAAGAAAAAAATCTTCCAATCGTATTTTCGTAGAGAATTTTGGCACCGTATTCCATCGTCATACTAACGCCAATTACCTGAAGCATGGTTTTGTATTCGCTATTTTCAGGATACGCTTTCGAAGTCAGTTTTATCGAACGATCGTATAATTTCCAATATTCATCAATCGATTTGTAAAACGGAAAATCAGACGGATTTTTACCACTTTCCAGATAATCCGCATATTCTTTCGGATTGTACACTAAATACCATTCTGGAACTGTCAAAACGGTTTGTTCTTCGGCTCTGAAATAGTCCTTTATCTTTTTCTTTTCCTCCGAAATTTTGCTTTTCGCATACGGATTATATTTGTCCAAAAGCTTATTGGTAAATCGCTGATTTGTATCTAATTTGTTTTTGAGTTCAAAATATTTATCGCTGTTTGGATATCCTTTTTTAAACTGTTCAAGCGTTGCGTGAGGCTGATACGGAAGATACCAAGTTCCGTTTTCGCTCAAAATGGCATCCGTCATTTCAAGCGTCCATTTTTTTACCTGGTCTTTCGCTTTTTGATCGGTATTTTGTTTGTAATAAACCACAAAAGCAAAAACCTCTTTTCTTGCCCATGATAAATAACTTTCATGATCCGGCAACGCGTGTCGCAAAGAAACATTGATAACGTTTACTTTATTGTTCTGAAAAACGGTGCTCATTTTCGGGATAAAAGCCTTTATGTTTTCCACTGGAATAAAATATTCCTGCAAAACATAAGTTGCTTTTTCGCGAGAAGAAGGCTCTAATTCTTTTACATCATAACTCGCTTCTTTATTTCGCCATCTTACAATTTCAGGAATATAATACAAAGGATCTATGGTGTATTCGCGAATCCATTTTCCCGAATTTCCCCAGGAAACAACTCCCGCCATATGCGATTCCAGCCAGTAATTTTCGTCTCTCGGAATTAATCTTTCGGTATCTGTCAGCGGTTTTGTGGTTTTTTGCCACGAAACACTCATGATTTTGTCATATTTCGGCGGATATAAATTCCCATTCTGAAAAACTACATTCTTATTGTCTCTAATGTTTTTATCAAAATAAGCTTTGTAATTTTCAACTGGCATAACTTCGTGAAATCGTTCTACTTTTTCATTGTCAACCAATTGTAAAGTTGCCTCGGCAATAACTCCAATTCCCCCATAACCGCCAATTGTGGCATTAAAAATATCAGGATTTGTTTGGCGATTGGCAATAATAATATCACCATTTGCCGTAATGATTTTCAATTCTAAAACCGATGAAATAATTGGGCCGTAACCCACATATCTTCCGTGGCAATTTACCGAAATAGCACCGCCAACCGTGAAATTAGAATACGTTTGCATGATTTTGATCGATAAATTCAACGGATCAATTACTTCCTGAATAGCTCTCCAGCGAATTCCTGCCTGAACCGTAATTTGCTTTTTCTTTTGGTCGATATTGATTATTTTATTGAAATCGGTCATGTCGATATGCAGACTGTTTTCAAAAGCCGTTTGCCCGCCCATGCTGTATTTTCCTCCGCCAATAGAAATTGGCCCAGTGGTGTTTTTTATAGCAGAAACAATTTCGTTAACCGTTTTTGGTTTGATAACCTGATTGACCTGAATCGGATTTAATTGCGTGACATCATTTAAGGTTTTGTTGTCTAAAGTGGTTTCAAATGCTGAATCTCCCGAAAATTGAATCAATAAAAAGATATAAATCGCAAAAGCAATAAAACTGTAAAATGGAATGAATAAGCGTTTTTTGCTATTAATATATCGGATTGACTTTTTGATTCCGGCGTATGTAAATTTTACGATTTTTAGAAAATAGGCGAAGAGAAGCTTAACCAAACGGTAGATTTTTTTCATAGAAGAACGTACAATGATTAGATTTTGGTGAAAAGCATTAAGGCATTTTTGGTAGGATCGCCTTTTTGATACAAGGTTTTTTTATGAAACTTGAACCCGATATTTTCCACAAAAGCAATGATAAAATCCAAAGAATAAAAGTTTCGAACCTCTTTTTCATTGTATTCCCAGGTTTCGTTTACACCCAAATTAAAAACGTCGTGCGCCAATGCCACCAATACTTTCTGGTCTTCGGTATCGCAATTATGATCTCTTAAAATCATTTTTCCGCCCACTCGCAAAGTATCGCGAATTGAAGAAATATATTGCGTTCGCAACTCTAACGGGCAATGATGAAATCCAATATAAATCGTAACCAAATCAACACTATTATGCGGAACATGGTCGCCAAACTTAGTTTTGTAATTCGTAAACGGAATATATTCGGCACCAACGGCAATTTGACCGCGATCGACCATTTCAGAAAAAGAATATTTGGGTTTTCGACCATCAGCATAATATCTTTTTCCTTTGATGGAAACACTTTCCTCCAGATAATCTAAATAGCGTCCCGAAGAACCAATTTCTAAATAACCGTTATATTTAGTGCCTTCGCCAAGCAAAGAAACCGTCTCCACCGACATTTCATTTTTCTGATGCATCAATGCCGGAAGCTGATAGCGAAAACTTGACATAAAAGGAGTAATGTCGTCAAGTTTTGCTTGCGTTGCCAAATAAATCTCTTTATCGGTATTTTTCGAAATCGTGTTTTGGTAAATTAAATCGTGGAATTCCTTCTCAGGATATAAATTGAAAACATTTTTTAAAAACAAAAAGAACTGATTTTTAAGCTTCGAATTGGTATAAATGTATTTAAAGTTGTTTCGAACTTCTGTCGCGAAATTCAATACTGTATTCGGAAACATTTGCGCTGAGGCAACAAAAAGCAGTGTTGTTTTAATAAAGTTTCTTCTCTTCATAAGTGTTTTTTACTTTATCAAACATAATGATTTTGCTTACAAAATGCTAATTTGAGGATTGGAAATATATAGCCACAAATTGCACAAATTTTCACAAATTAATTAACGACTGTGCGAAGGCTCCTGACTTCGCACAGCGACTACGATTCTTGACAAAGAACACTTTGGAGAGCGGGTTTTGTTAAACATCAATAATTTTTACAAACGTTCTTTTAATTTTTTATTCTTGATAAATTCTTTCACTTTAAACAAAAAGAAAAATGGCATCAAACTAAACACAAAAAATGTCATAAACAAATTAAAGTAATATTCACCTTTTGATACATTCAAAAACAGCTTATTTCCTTTTGCATCAGATTTATTTATTGCATCGAAGACAAAATATTTTCCATGCTCAATTTTACCACTGATTGCATCTCCTCCGTGAATATAATATGTAATGAAGAGCACTACAATAGATACTAGAAGTATAAGTGATATTATTTTGTTCAAGTTAAGTTTTAGTTTCATTGAATGATAACTATTGTTTACGGATTTTGGTTAACATTGGCTATAACTAATTTATAAGCGAAACAAACTTTTCCTCAGCTAGCGCGAGCGTCTCGCTCGTGAACGTGTCAATTGGTTTTGGAATTTCTTTGTGTTCACGAGCGGGACGCTCGCGCCAGCGGGGGGAAGTTAAGTTTTAATTTCATTGAATAATAACTATTGTTTACGGATTTTGGTTAATATAGGTTATAACTAATTTATAAGGTAAATAAGCTTTTCCTCTGCTAGCGCGAGCGTCCCGCTCGAAAATGGTTCAATTTGTTTTTGAATTCCTTTGCGTTCACGAGCGGGACGCTCGCGCTAGCGGGGGAAATTATTGAATGGGAAATAAACGTTTTTGAAGATATATTAAATTGAAAAGAGACCTTTGATGAGGTCTCTTTTTTATTCTTATTTTGTTCTGAAGTCTAATAAGTTATTTATGGAACTAACCCAATTTCAGTTATGTCATTTGGAAGTAAATTTCTTAAAAGTAAATCTTTTGATTGTGTTGGAAATTGAACAATCTTATCTCGAAAAAATATAGAAAATAATTTATTAATTCGATAACCAGTTTTCAAAAAATGTGATTTCCAGATATTAAAATCTTTTATTATAATCGTTTTTTTAGTGGAAGATTCTAGTGTAGTTTGAAAATAACTTGGAGCCTCTGCGTGAATATATTTTGAAAATGTTTTCCAATTCTGGGTGATATTTCCAATTAAGTTGACTGCGGAAGTTCCAATAAACTGTGGATGTTTTTTTAAATATTCGGTCAATTCTTCATGTTTAATTCGAAATTCTCCATCTTTCCATTGTGAAAATTCTACTTCATGTTGATAAAAATATAGTAATTGTAAAGAGAGCTCAATTACACTTCTCAAATGCATTATAGCTGTGCGATACTGACCAAAATGAGCTAAAAAAAATGATGTGTTAATGTCCTCATGTAATTCTGATAAAATTGAGTCTAAATGTTGAATGCCAACATGATTCAATGAAAGTTGCCAATTTCTAAAGATTAATGTATTTGCGTAACAATCAATTAATTCTTCTTCTGAAATATGTGTGGTGGTCGCATCCCAAAAATCTTTAAAATCATTAAAGTACAATGGAATGTCTTTTTTTGCACTTGCTAAAAGGGTAGAATTCATTGTTTAGATATTTTTTATAATTTCAGCCCATTTACTAAAAGTGTCTATAGTAATGATTTGCTTTCTTGATTTTGTATTTTTGGTATCGTGTACCATTTCATTTCTTAAAGATATAACTGCATTTTTTAATAATTCTTTCAATTCAGGTTTTGCTGCAATCCTTCCAATAATCCTATTGATTGTTATATCTCGAGATTCCTTTTGGTCCTTAAAGCCTAAGTTTAATCGCTCGTTAGCAAATGAGATCACATCTTTAATTGTAGGGAAAGCCTTTTTGTCTTCCAAAAAAGTTCTTATAATGATTAATTTTTCATCTAAAGTCACTTCTATTTGATCATAGGGTTCAACGCTAAACTTTAGATAGTCTTTAAAACCTTTCATAAAAATTTTTAAAGATGATGTATCTAGACCTTTTTTTTGATAAGGAGCTAAATCTTTTAAAATTTCCTCTAATCTTTTTACTATGTCGTTTTCCATATTATAACATTCCTAAAATTTCACGTACTAATGTGCGATAACCTTGGACACCTAAACAATTAGGATAAGATATTGTAGCCGGTTTATGTTCGGCAATTGCTTTTCCTATATCCGCATTTTGCTTTATTATTGTTGAGAAACAAGGTATTATTTTTCCCTTCCTTAGAATATCCATTTGTTGTGCATGCATGCTGTATCTGCCATCAACTTTAGTAAATAATACTCCCAAGAACTCAACTTTACAGTCTTTAAAGCTTTTTTTCCATTTATTTACACGGTTTATTAATAATGGTAAACCAATTGCAGGGAATATTTCTGGAGTTACTGGAACAATTATATAATCACTGACGATTAAAGCATTTTGAGGAGCAATTGTTAAATTCGGAGGGCAATCTATTAGAATAAAATCATAATCAAAATTGGCAGATTCTATTTTATTTTGCAGGATACTTTCCCTAGCTGGTACCGAACCTAAATCTAAATCAAGAAATGTTAGCTCTAAATGTGAAGGTATCAAATCTAGATTTTTAATTCCACCAACATTCTCAATTATAGCGTCTCTAATATCATATTCATCGTCGCGTGAAGTGGTAGCGCGATTCATTCCTAAAACATCTTTAATTGTCGCATCATCTTTGAGTCCTTCCCATTCATTTAATGAAATTAAAGACAAAGTAGCATTAGTTTGTGGATCTAAATCAATTATTAAGACTTTTTTTTTATGTTCTTTTGCTAGTAATGCTCCAATTTCGACTACTGAAGTGGTTTTTCCAACACCACCTTTCATATTTATAAATGAGATTGTTTTCATTTTTTATTGTTTAAGTTCAAAATTATAATTTTAGTTTAATAAATGCGTGATCTAAGTATTAATTTCTGTATAATTCTATATTATTGTCCAAAATTAGTCTGGATTTGAAAAACTAATTTCGTTTTTTATTTCCAAATATATGTATATATTCTTGCTAATTTTTACGGATTTCCGTACTTGATATATTTATTAATTCAAAATAATTAGTTGTAATGCAATAAAAAAGCGAGCAAAAATGTATTACCCGCTTTAATCATTAATTATTTATGTTTTTACCCCAAGAAACTTTTCAACTCCTCATATGTCCCAATCTTAACACTAACTTTCTCCTCATTAATAACACTCTCAATTTGAGCAGGAATAGGAAGTGTAATGCCTAAAGCAGGTTCAACAACATCCAAAAACTTAATAGGATGCGCCGTTTCTAAGAAAATACCAATTGCATTGCTATGTTTTTCCAATTCTTTTTTCAAACCTAAATAACCAACAGCGCCGTGTGGTTCTGCGATATAACCATCTGTGTTATAAATTTTCTTTAGAGCAACTAATGTTTCTTCATCTGTATAACTATAAGAAGAAAAGTCTTTTTCGAAAGCTTTTAAGTCATTGTTGTACAATTCCTGAATTCTAATAAAGTTGCTTGGGTTTCCAACATCCATGGCGTTAGAAATTGTGGCTTTAGAAGGTTTCGGGTCGTATTTTCCGTTTTCTAAGAATCTTGGTACGGTGTCGTTTACGTTGGTAGAAGCTACAAAATGCTCAATTGGCAAACCTAATTTCTTTGCCATAATTCCGGCGCAGATATTTCCGAAGTTTCCGCTTGGGCAAGAGAAAACTAAAGGTTTGTTTTGGCTTTTCAACGCTTTGTAAGCAAAGAAGAAATAAAACATTTGCGGTAACCAGCGCGCAATATTAATAGAATTCGCCGAAGTCAGGTTTTTATGCGCTAAAGTCTCATCTAAAAACGCTTTTTTCACCATATCCTGACAATCATCGAAAACACCGTCAACTTCAAGAGCTTTAATGTTTTGCCCTAAAGTAGTCAATTGTTTTTCCTGAATATCGCTCACTTTTCCTGACGGATATAAAATGACAACATCAACGCCGTCAACGCCTAAAAATCCGCTGGCAACGGCTCCGCCTGTATCTCCGGAAGTGGCTACTAAAACAGTGTTTTTAGCATCTTTTTTGTCTTTATTGAAATAGCCCAAACAACGTGACATGAAACGCGCTCCAACGTCTTTAAAAGCCATTGTCGGACCGTGAAATAATTCTAACGAATAGATTCCGTTTTCGACTTTCACAACCGGAAAATCAAAAACTAAAGTCTCAGCAATGATTGCTTTTAGTTTTTCTGCTGGTATTTCATCGCCAACGAATTGTTTGATCGCTTCAAAAGCGATTTCTTCGTGGCTTAAACTTTCGATTTTGTCAAAAAATGAAGGATCAAGCGGTGTAATGCTTTCTGGGAAATATAATCCTTTGTCAGTTGCTAATCCTTGTATTACGGCTTCTTTGAAAGAAACTTTTGGGGCATTATGGTTTAAACTGTAGTATTTCATTATTTTAGATTTTTGATTTTAGATTTTAGATTTTTTGGAAGGTAAATCCCAATGCTAAAATTCCAAATTCCAATAAATTATATTTTCAATTATGTTTTGCTTTTGTCAGGCTGAGCGGAGTCGAAGCCCCGCAAAGTATGGACATAAAGTAAATCCTCAACGTTTGTCATTTCGACTGAAAGGAGAAATCACACTCGTAACTCCGTAAAGAAATTCGCCAATCTTTGTCGACAAACTAGTGTGATTTCTCCTTTCAGTCGAAATGACAAACTAGATGTGCTATACTTTGCGTGGGCTTCGACTCCGCTCAGCCTGACAAACGTCTCGTATAAATCTTAATACTTAATTCTTCGTACTTAATACTTTCTCTATAAAATTCTTACGCCATCAGGATTAATTTTCGAAACGTGAATTTCATATGGCAAATTCATTTTTTCGTAAACATCGCTCATGGCTTTTGCGATTTTTTCGGCGGTTTCTTTTCCTTTACTTAAAGCGAAAATCGACGGGCCGGAACCTGAAATTCCAGAACCCAAAGCGCCGTTTTCATAAGCCGTTTGTTTGATTAAATCAAACCCCGGAATTAAAACGCTTCGTACGGGTTCAACGATTTCGTCATGAAGCGATCTACCGATTAATTCGTAATCTTTGGTGTAAAGACCTGCAACCAATCCGCCAACATTTCCCCATTGCATGATCGCGCTTTTTAGGGAAACGTTTTGTTTTAAAACCGAACGAGCGTCAGATGTTTTCAACTCAATCTGCGGATGAACAACAGTTGCGTACAATTCTTCCGGACTGTCAATTCTAATGATATCCAAAGGCGAATAACTTCTTACCAAAGTAAAAGCACCTAAAAGGGCAGGAGCAACGTTGTCGGCATGCGCGTTTCCGCTGGCTAATTTTTCGCCCTGCATCGCAAACTGAACCAGATCTTTACGAGAATACGGTCTTCCCAATAATTCATTAATCCCGAAAACCGCTCCGGCAGAACTTGCAGCACTGCTTCCGATTCCGCTTCCGGCTTTTATGTTTTTGTAAATTTCGATTTCGAATCCAAAGTCCAATTCGTCTAAAGTTTCCAACATGGCCAAAGCAGCAACTCCAGAAACGTTTTTCTCGGTTTCCAAAGGCAAATCGGCACCCACAATTTTAGTGATTCGAACTCCTTTTTGATCGACTTTTCGAACAATCATTTCATCGCCCGCATTGTCTAAGCAAAGTCCAAGTACGTCAAATCCGCATGAGAGGTTTGCAATTGTAGCGGGACAGAATAATTTTATTTCCATTTTTTTTAAAGTTTCTAAGATGCTAAGATTCTAAGTTTCTAAGATTTCTTTGCAACTTTATTTTTGAGATTCTAAGTACTTAAGATTCTAAGATTCTAAGTTTTAGTTAAGAAAAAAACTTAGAATCTCAGCAACTCTGCATCTTAGCATCTTTTACACGTTTCCAATTCTAATTACATCTGCAAAAATTCCCGATGCCGTAACAGCTGCTCCAGCTCCGGCTCCTTTGATCAATAAAGGCTGATCTACGTAACGATCTGTGTAGAACAATACGATATTGTCTTTTCCTTCTAGATTGTAGAAAGGATGATCTTTTGGGATGAATTGCAGACCTACGCTTGCTTTTCCGTTTTCGAATTGCGCTACGTACTTCAATCTTGAATCTTTTGCTAAAGCTTCTTTGTAAATGTTCTCAAAATGAGAAGCATGTTTGATTAACGATGCAAAAAAGTCTTCGTTATTCGTTGTAGCTAAACATTCGGCAGGCAAAAACGATTCGTTTGCAATGGCGTCGATGTCCATTTCGTAACCGCTTTCACGAATTAGGATCAGGATTTTACGAGCAACGTCGATTCCGCTTAAGTCGATTTTCGGATCAGGTTCTGTGAAACCTTGAACTCCAGCTTCTTTAACCACGTCATGGAAAGAATTATTCTCGTCAAAATTGTTGAAAATAAAGTTCAAACTTCCAGATAAAACAGCTTGAATTTTATGCACTTTATCTCCAGATGCAATTAAATTTTTTACCGTATCAATAATTGGCAATCCCGCACCAACATTCGTTTCAAATAAAAACGGAGCATTGTATTGGCGAGATAAGCTTTTTAGTTTTTTATAATTGTCGTAAGCCGATGAACAAGCAATTTTATTACAAGTCACAACCGCAATACTTTCTTTTAAGAATTTTTCATATAGATCAGAAACGCTTGCATTTGCAGTAATATCTACGAAAATACTGTTGCGTAAATTCAGCTCTTTGGCGCGTGCGATGAATTCTGTCGGAATGGCTTCTTCACCTTTATCCAAAGTCGCTTGCCAATCTTTTAAAGAAATTCCGTCTTCGTCAAACACCATTTTTCTTGAATTTGATAATGCGATTACGCGAACATTAATCTTTAAAACATCTTTTAAGAATTTCTTTTGGTTGTGGATTTGCTCGATGAATTTCTCACCCACATTTCCAACACCCATTACGAATAAATTCAGCTGTTTTGTGTTTTCTTCAAAGAAATTTTCGTGAAGCGTATTCAATGCTTTTTTAACGTCTCTTTCGTTGATTACAGTCGAAATATTTCTTTCAGAAGCACCTTGCGCAATGGCACGAATGTTTACGTTGTTTTTTCCTAAAGTACTGAACATTCTTCCGCTCAAACCTTGATGATTTTTCATGTTTTCACCAACCAAAGCAATAATGCAAAGGTCTTTTTCTACATAACAAGGATCGATTTTGTTTTGTGCAATTTCGATTTCGAATGCTCTATTGATGGCAGCTTCAGCATTATCAGCATCTGAATTTAAAATTCCGATACAAATTGAATGCTCAGAAGAAGCTTGAGTAATAAAAATCACGTTGATTTTTTCCTGAGACAATACTTCAAACAAGCGTCTTGACGAACCTGCAACTCCAATCATTCCTGGACCTTCAAGTGTCAACAATGAAATATTGTCAATATGACTGATTCCTTTTACGACAGTATCTTTTGATAAAACAACATCAGAAATTAAAGTTCCTTCTGCTTCTGGCTCAAAAGTATTTTTGATTAAAATCGGAATATTTTTTCGCAAGACAGGCTGAATTGTTGGCGGATACAAAACTTTCGCACCAAAATGCGACAATTCCATCGCTTCCTGATAGGAAATGTTTGCAATTGGCTGTGCTTGTTTTACGATTTTCGGGTTTGCAGTAAACATTCCGTTTACATCTGTCCAGATTTCCAATTGTTCTGCGTCGATTGCTCCGGCAATAATTGCTGCAGTATAATCAGATCCGCCACGTCCTAAAGTTGAAGTGATTCCGTCTAAAGTCTGTGCGATAAATCCAGGCATGATGTTGATTTTTGCTTTGTTTTCAGCAAAATATTCCTGAATTAATTTATTCGAGATTTCGAAATTCACAACCGCTTTTCCAAAATCAGCATTTGTTTTAATCAACTCACGGCTGTCTTTGTAAACCGCATCGTTATTGATTTGCTCGTATGCCTTTGCAATAATGAATGACGAAAGCAATTCTCCAAAACTTAAAATAGTATCGGCAGTTCTTGGAGATAATTCGCCAAGTAGGAAACAGCCGTCTAATAAAGTTTCTAAATGATTAATGATTCTTTTTACGTGGCTTAACAAACTGCTTTGCTCGCTTACTGGAATCAATTCTTTTAAAGTGTCAAGGTGTTTTTTCTCGATTTCAGCAACAACTTCTCTGAAGCTTTCGTCGTTTGCCGCTGCTTTTGCTGCTGCTAATTGCAATAAGTCGGTTACTTTGCTTAAGGCAGAAACTACTACAACTAATTTATCTTGCTTTGCTTTTTGTTCGACAATTTCGAGAACGAGTTTTATATTTTGAGCATTGGCTACCGAAGTTCCGCCAAATTTTAATACTTTCATTTTTTTTGATATTTTTTAATAAGGTGCAAAGATTTTGAGTAACAAAGGTTCAAAGGATATCAACTGTGAACTGAAACTGAAAACTGCGACTTTTTTTTTTCGTTGTAAATGTTTTTTATGTATCCAATAACTCTCTTCTTTCAAGAAAAAAGTATAGGTAACCTAGGATTATATGTGAAAATGTATACCCCTAAGGGGTAGTAGTTGTTGTAGTAGAAATAATGGTAGCAGCAATTGCAACTCCAGTTTGAGTTGTCATTGTAGATTGATATTTTGTGCTGTTACTTTTCATTTTTGATTTTTCAAAAGTACAGCTTTTAAGTAGGATTAAAAATTCTTAAAGGCTTTTTGCGAATATTTTAATAATTCAAATCTCAAAAAATCAATATTGAGTATTTGTTAAAATTCAATAAGCTAATTTGAGGTTTTAATATTATTTATGCTGGTTTTTTTGTTGGTTAAACTTGTATAATGAATTGGTTTTTAACGAAAAACTTGCGAAAAAATGGTGATTTAAACAAAATTCAGCTTTATGAAATAATTAAAAGCGAAGAATTGTATCAATGCAAATTTTAATTATTGTGATAAAATGTTGCTTTTTAATATTGATTTGTTGAATTTTGACGTCTTAAATTTAAAATAATCATGAGAGAGATTCATTATATAAGTACTGAAACCATAACTTTAGAAACATTGCAAGAAATTTTGAGCTTTAATAAAACGCTTGAATTATCTGAAGAAGCAAAAGTAAATGTTCAGAAATGCCGTGATTATTTAGACAAAAAAATGGCAACGCATACAGCGCCAATCTACGGAATCAATACAGGTTTTGGTTCATTGTACAGCGTAAAAATCTCTAATGAAAATTTATCTAAACTTCAGGAGAACTTAGTGAAATCACACGCTTGCGGAACAGGCGAAGAAGTTCCTGCCGAAATCGTGAAAATGATGCTGTTGCTTAAAATTCAATCTTTGAGTTATGGGCATTCGGGCGTTCAGTTGAAAACATTGGAGCGTTTAGTTGATTTCTATAATAATGATATCCTTCCTATTATATATACACAAGGATCGCTTGGAGCTTCTGGTGATTTGGCACCTTTAGCGCATTTGTCTTTGCCTTTAATTGGCGAAGGAGAAGTGCTTTTTGAGGGGAAAAAAGTAGCATCTTCCGAAGTTTTAAAACAGTTTAATTGGGAACCAATCGTTTTGCAATCAAAAGAAGGTCTGGCTTTATTGAACGGAACGCAATTTATGAGCGCTTACGGAGCTCATATTTTGATTAAAGCATATAAATATTCGTATTTGGCTGATTTGATCGGAACTATTTCTTTGGAAGGTTTTGATGGAAGAATCGAACCTTTTAATGAATTGATACATTATATACGTCCACACAAAGGACAAATTGTGACGGCACAGCGAATAGCTGAATTTTTAGAAGGAAGTGAAATTATCGAACAAGAGAAGAAACACGTTCAAGATCCGTATTCTTTCCGTTGTATGCCACAAGTTCATGGCGCTTCAAAAGATGCGATTGATTATGTTCGTAAAGTATTCAAAACCGAAATTAACTCGGTTACAGATAATCCAAACATATTTGTTGAAGCGGATCAAATTATTTCAGGAGGAAATTTCCACGGACAACCATTAGCTTTAGCATTAGATTTTATGGCAATTGCTTTAGCCGAATTAGGAAGTATATCTGAAAGAAGAACTTATCAGTTGATTTCTGGTTTGAGAAATCTTCCAGCATTTTTGGTTGATAATCCGGGGTTGAATTCAGGATTTATGATTCCGCAATATACTGCGGCAAGTATTGCGAGTCAGAACAAACAATTAGCAACTCCGTCAAGTATTGATAGTATTGTTTCAAGTAATGGACAAGAAGATCACGTAAGTATGGGAGCAAATGGAGCTACAAAAGCTTTGCGAGTTTTAGATAATTTAGAGCGTATTTTGGCAATTGAATTGCTGAATGCATCACAGGCAATTGCTTATAGAGAGCCTTTGAAATCAAGCGATTTTATCGAAATGTTCTTGAGCAGTTATAGAGAAGTTGTGCCTTTAGTAAAGGAAGACAGGATCTTACATTATGATATTGAAAATACCGTTGCGTTCCTAAATAGTTTCCAAATTGAAAACGATTTGTTAACAATGGCTTAACATTATAGAATATTAATGAAGTAATTTTGCACTATCAAAAATATAAAAATGTCAATAAACAGTATTTTCCAATTTTTAGTGCCGAAAGACAAGAAATTCTTTCCACTTTTTGAAGAGGCTTCAAGCAATTTAATTGAATTAGCTTCTAACTTACACGAAGCTGTAAACCTTCCATTAAAAGAAAGAGAAATCCTTTTTCAAAAAATTGACGAATTAGAACAAAAAGGAGAAGACATTACACGTCAAACCAATTTGGAATTGAGCAGAAACTTCATTACTCCATTTGACAGGGAGGATATTCACACATTAATTACTTCTATTGATAACGTTGCTGATTATCTTCACGGTGCTGCAAGCCGTATGAGATTGTATCAAGTTGATAAGATCACAAAATCAATCAGAAAAATGACAGAAATCAACCTTGAGGCTTGTCAAAACATTGACAGTGCTGTAAAAGAGTTGAGAAACTTGCAGAACTTTAAAATCATTAAAGATGCTTGTGCCAGAATCAACAAACTGGAAAACAAATCTGATAATGTTTACAACAAAGCAGTTTTTGAAATCTTTGAAAACGAAACAGACGCTAAAAATATCATTAAATACAAAGAGGTATTATCTGTTTTAGAATCAGCAACAGATAAATGTAAGAGTGTTGCGAACATACTAGAATCTATTTCTGTAAAACATTCTTAATTTTTCAATCTGAAGTTATAATTTTATGACGATACTTATATTAATTATAGTATTAGCTTTAATTTTTGATTACATCAATGGTTTTCATGATGCGGCAAATGCTATAGCGACTGTTGTTGCTACAAAGGTCTTGACGCCTTTTCAGGCCGTTCTTTGGGCAGCATTTTTTAACTTCCTTGCTTATTGGGTTTTCGGATTTGGTGTGGCAGATACTGTTGCTAAAACAGCTCATACCATGGAAATCAATCTAGTAGTGATTCTTGCTGGAGTTATAGCGGCAATCTGTTGGAATTTATTGACTTGGTGGTTAGGAATTCCTTCAAGTTCTTCACATACACTTATTGGAGGTTTTGCGGGAGCAGCGGTTGCGCATGCTATTGCAGTTCACGGATTTTCAGGATATATTGGCGAAGATGGTACTACGCATTATTGGTATCAAATTGTAAGCTGGTATAAAGCGGGGAAAGATGGAGGAATGCCTTCTGGAGTTATTATCATTATTGCTTTTATTGTTTTGGCGCCTTTATTAGGGGCTCTAGCATCATATTTAATATCAATTTGGTTGTTAAATGCTTCTCGTAAAAGTATTTGGCCAAAAATATTTACAGTAGGCTTGATGATTGCAACAATTTGGTTTGTTTATAGCCAAATGGTTCCTTACGACAAGATCGAAAAACCAAGATTTGATTCTCACTTCTGGAGCGTAGCTTTTGATGCTCATAATATTAAATGGTTTTTAGTAGCCTTTATTATATTAACAGTAAGCGGATTTTGTTTGATATTCAGTAGTCTAAATCTGCATCAGGCTGACGCTGCTTTGAAAAAAATGCAATTAATATCTTCTGCGGCATTTAGTTTAGGACACGGAGGAAATGACTCTCAAAAAGTAATGGGTATTATTGCGGCAGCAGTGGCGGTTTATATCAATACAAACCCTGGTGTTCACATGGATTCTTGGTTAGACGTTGTATTGCCAAATGATGATTTGGGAATTAAAGGTGTTATGCCAGGCTGGATTCCGTTAGCATGTTATTCTGCAATTGCGGCGGGAACTTTGAGTGGTGGATGGAAAATTGTAAAAACAATGGGTTCTAAAATCACAAAAGTAAGTTCGTTTGAAGGTGTTGCGGCTGAAACTGCAGGTGCTTTGACGCTTTACTTTACAGAACACTTAAAAATTCCAGTAAGTACAACGCATACCATTACGGGATCTATCATTGGGGTTGGATTAACAAAACGTGTATCTGCCGTTAGATGGGGAGTAACTGTAAGTTTAATTTGGGCTTGGATTTTAACTATTCCTATTTCGGCTATATTAGCAGGTTTGGTTTACTTTATTTTAAGCGTATTTATTTCGTAAAACGATTATGGTAAAATGTACATTGCATTTTCCTTAAATATAAAAAGCCGATTTCAAATTTGAAATCGGCTTTCTTTGTTTTTTGAAATATCTTTTTTAACAATCGAAAAATGATATATTTGATTTCAATTTAAAATCTGTTTATGATAGATCAAAAAACTTTAGAGCAAATAGAAAGAATAAAAATAAAGCTTTTCTGGGCAAAAGAGATTGATAAGGATTTTGAAGTATTTGCTGCAGACAGTCATGAATATTTTGTTGGAGAAACAATAAGTCCAGCTGTTATTTTGCAGTTTGAAAACGAATACTCAGTGTCTCTTCCGGAATGTTATAAAGCATTTTTAATAAATATCGGTAATGGTGGAAAATCCCATCGTAAATCGGCTGCCGGTCCAGGTTATGGAATATTTCCCTTCGGAACAAACCTAGAGGAATTTGTTTATAGTAATCCAGAAAAATTTTTAAAACAAGATTGCATTATCTATCCTGAAATGAGTGATGATTTTTGGAAAGAGCTAAATAAAAAAATTGACGAAGATGTTTCTGATAAGGATTTTGAGAATGAACTTGGGAAAATTTTCGGTGGTATTTTGCCTCTTGGAACAGAAGGATGTACGTACTATTATGGTCTTATTTTAAATGGAGAATTTAAAGGAAGGGTTGTCAATATTGATATAGACAGACGCAAGCCGTTTTTTGCTTTCGAATCTAGTTTTTTGGATTGGTATGAACGCTGGTTGGATGAAATTACAGAAGGAAAGGGAGGTATTGATGCTAATTTATTTAATTATACATTAGGTGGAACTGTGGCTCATATTTTGAATGTGTATGGTGCCGCGGATGATGAAGGTGCTAAATTACAGTGTGTTTTTGCAATCTTAAAAAAGAAAAAGGTAGATTCCCAAACATTAGATATTTTGGAAAAAGAATATGTTACAAGCGAAGGTTTGATTCAGAAAAAATTACTTCAAGTACTTACAAAGTTTGATTATAATCGCGCCTTTCCTTATTTGATCAATTTTGCTGAAAAAGATTTATTGAGTGTTTTTCAATTTATATTTTGGTACGCAAAAGATCGAAGTCTCGATTGGCTTGAATTTATTAAAGCCAATATTGAAAAAATAAATGATAAAGAAATATTTCAATTTTGCACATATTTACTAGTGGAAATGAAATTTGACTACGGATCAATTATTGTTCCTTTAGTGTTAAATGAAAATGAAGAAATAAGAAAACAGGCTTATTACTCACTCGGCCTTTTAGAAAATAAAAGCGATTATCTGGATACTTTTATACTGGGGTTAAAAGATGATTCTTATTGGGTTTTACATGCTGCATTGCAGGCTTTGAACGGAATCAAAGACGAAAAACTCTTAGTTCATTATAAATTGATTGCGGAGAAGTTTCCTAAAGCGGAGGATTTTATTTTGACTAATTTAAATCATAATCTGAAGATTTTTGAATTGTCTACTGGGGAATTAAAATCACTGGATTTGAACCAATATAAAATTCCTCAATCTGACAAAAAGAAATGGTTTCAGTTTTGGAAATAAAAAAGAGCCGTTTTCAAATTGAAATCGGCTCTTTTTTGCATTAGAAATTCTGCATATTCTTGCGATTGTGTTTTCTTTTGAAATGCGTTTGCTTTAGCTTTTTTTCATCTTCAGAAATAATGCTGATGGTTCCGTCGATTTCTAGCATTGCTAGTTTTACATTTTTAAAAAACTCGATGCCGTGTTCTCTCATGGCTTCTTTTAGTTCTTCATCCGAAATATCTAGGCGGCTTAAGGCTTTGAAATCGAGTTTTCCGTCATGAATTAAAACTTCTGGTTTGTCTAGCAATATGTCGCCAAAAAGTTTGTATTTGTGTGTCAGTTTTTTGATTATGTAATTAATGATAAATAAGACCAAAGCGGCGATCAAACCGCCTGTTAAGCTTGTGTCAGGCCCGACCATTGCATTTTGGACCGAGTTGCTGATCAATAAAATTAGAATTACATCGGCTGTGTTTAACTGCGAAAGTTCTTTTTTGCCAAAGATTCTTAGAGCGATCGTCATAAAAAAATAGACAGCTACGCTTCGTATGATTATATCTAAATAAGGGAATTGATTCATTTCTTATTTTTTTTCTTTTAAAGTTAAATAAAAAAGCTTTGCCAAAGTTTTAAACTTTGGCAAAGCTGCTAAAATATTCAGATGTAATTAAGTTTAGATGAACTTAATTAGAGTTTGAAATTTTTCTCAATCGCTTTAATCATTTCTCCAGCAACATCTTTATTTGTTGCGCCTTCAATTCCTTCAAGACCTGGTGAAGAGTTTACTTCAAGCAATAATGGGCCTTTAGAAGATCGAATAATATCTACTCCGGCTACTTTTAAATCCATTGCTTTTGCCGCTTTTATAGCAATCTTTTTTTCTTCAGCAGTTACTTTTATAACAGATGCAGTTCCGCCTAAGTGAATATTAGCTCTAAATTCGCCCGGCATTGCTTCGCGCTGAATTGCTGCGACTACTTTTCCGTCAATCACAAAACAACGAATATCTTTTCCGTTGGCTTCTTTGATGAATTCCTGAACTAGAATATTAGCATTTAAGCTTTTGAAAGCATTAATAACACTTTCTGCAGCTTTTTTGGTTTCGGCTAAAACAACGCCTTTTCCTTGTGTTCCTTCCAATAATTTTACAATCAAAGGTGAACCGCCAACCATTTTGATTAAATTGTCTGTATCAAGCGGAGAATTCGCAAAACCAGTTGTTGGAATATCGATACCGCTATTCAAAAGCAATTGCAGTGAATATAATTTATCTCTTGATTGTGTAATTGCTGTGGCGGAATTCAAAACAAAAACCTTTAAGGCTTCAAATTGACGCGTTAACGCACAGCCATAAAAGGTAATACTTGGTCTGATTCTCGGAATAATTGCGTCAAACTCATTTAGGATTTTTCCGCCTCTGTAATGAATCTCTGGTTTTTTGGCGTCCAATTTCATGTAGCATTCCTTGATATTAAGGAAATGCATTTCGTGTCCGCGCATTTCGCCGGCCTCCATGATTCTTTTATTGCTGTACAATTCTGGATTGCTGGCCAAAAGACCAATTCGCAAGCCTGTTTTTGCTTTTTCTGAATTTTGGTATAATTCTTTTAAAGATTCTGCTGTAGGCTGTCCTAAAAGATATTTTTGTTCAGGATCAACTAAAACTCTTCCGCTCATGGCTTCGCGTCCTAAAAGCATTCTAAATCCCATAGAATCGCGGTTGGTCAAAGTCATTTCGATTGGCCATTTAGCATCTCCAATTTTCAAGCTGGTTTGAATCACATAACGATGTTCTCTAAAACCGCTTGAGCTTTTTACGATTCTTTTATCGACCAATGGAGCTTCACAATGAATGATAGTTTTGATATTATTCTGAATTGGATTAATATCGAATTTCACCCAATTGGCATCATTTTTTATAAAAGGAGCTATGTTTATTGCATGCATTGCCGAAGTTTTGGCGCCAGAATCCACACGAGCTTTAATAGTTGGGATTCCGAGTTCTGGAAATGAGCACCATTCTTCGCTGCCTAAAATGACTTTGTTTTGAAGCATAAGTTGTTTTTATTATAGAATTTAAATTCAAAAATAGCTATTTGCTTTTACTAAAGATAGTGATTTTTAATAAAAAAAATACCCGTTATGTTATGAAAACGTAACGGGTAGGTTATTTCTGTTATATATTTAAACTAATTTACTGATTTGTCGGCTCTTCAGCTTTATGGATTTCAACTGATAATTCTTGTGAATCATCTTTCAAGTCCATCATGATTTCATCGCCAGAATGAATTTTTGAAGTGATGATTTCTTCGGCTAACAAATCTTCAACATACTTCTGAATTGCTCTTTTTAGCGGTCTAGCTCCAAATTGTTTGTCAAAACCTTTTTCGGCAATAAACGCTTTTGCTTTGTCAGTCAAGCTTAATTTGTAGCCTAACTCTGCAATACGAGAATATAGTTTTTTCAATTCGATTTCGATAATCAAATCGATATCAGCTTTTTCTAGTGCGTTGAATACAATTACGTCGTCAATTCTGTTTAAGAATTCAGGAGCAAAAGTTTTCTTCAATGCATTTTCGATAATGCTTTTTGAGTTTTCATCAGCCTGAGCTGTTCTTGCGGCAGTTCCGAATCCAACACCTTGCCCAAAGTCTTTCAATTGGCGAGCACCAACGTTAGATGTCATGATAATAATAGTGTTTTTAAAGTCAATTTTACGACCTAAACTATCTGTCAAATATCCATCATCTAAAACCTGAAGCATCATATTGAATACATCTGGATGCGCTTTTTCGATCTCATCTAAAAGAACTACGCAATATGGTTTTCTACGAACTTTTTCAGTTAATTGTCCACCTTCTTCGTAACCAACGTATCCCGGAGGCGCTCCAACTAAACGAGAGATCGCGAATTTTTCCATGTATTCGCTCATATCAATACGAACTAAAGCATCTTCAGAATCAAATAATTCTTTTGCCAATACTTTTGCCAATTGCGTTTTACCAACACCAGTCTGACCTAAGAAAATGAAAGAACCAATTGGTTTGTTCGGATCTTTAAGTCCGGCTCTGTTACGTTGAATTGAACGTGCAATTTTCAAAACAGCTTCATTTTGACCAATTACTTTATTCTGAATTAATTCAGGCAAATGCGCTAATTTATTGCTTTCTGTTTGTGCAATTCTGTTTACAGGAATCCCGGTCATCATAGAAACAACATCGGCTACATTATCTTCTGTAACTTCAATTCTGTTGTTTTTAGAATCTTCTTCCCATTGTTCTTGAGCTAAAGCAAGATCTTTTTCGATGCGTTTTTCATCATCGCGAAGTTTGGCAGCTTCTTCGTATTTTTGTTTTTTAACTACCATATTCTTCATTTCGCGCACTTCTTCCAATTGACGTTCTAAATCCAAAATTTGTTTTGGAACATCAATATTGGTAATATGAACACGTGATCCAGCTTCATCCATTGCATCAATAGCTTTGTCTGGTAAGAAACGCTCAGACATGTATCTGTTTGTTAATTTTACACAAGCTTCAATTGCTTCTGGAGTATAAGTTACATTGTGGTGATCTTCGTATTTGTCTTTTACATTGTTCAAAATAGCGATTGTTTCTTCAACAGAAGTTGGTTCCACAATTACTTTTTGGAAACGTCTTTCCAAGGCGCCGTCTTTTTCAATATATTGTCTGTACTCATCAAGAGTAGTAGCACCAATACATTGAATTTCGCCTCTTGCTAAAGCAGGTTTGAACATGTTTGAAGCATCAAGCGAACCTGTTGCTCCTCCAGCGCCTACAATAGTATGGATTTCATCAATGAAAAGAATAATGTCGTCATTTTTCTCAAGCTCGTTCATTACGGCTTTCATTCTTTCCTCAAATTGTCCTCTATATTTTGTTCCGGCAACTAAACTTGCTAGATCAAGAGTTACTACACGTTTGTGGAAAAGAATACGAGATACTTTCTTTTGGATAATGCGTAGAGCCAGTCCTTCTGCAATAGCAGATTTACCAACTCCAGGTTCTCCAATAAGAAGCGGGTTGTTCTTTTTTCTTCGGCTTAAAATTTGAGAAACGCGTTCAATTTCTTTTTCGCGTCCTACGACAGGATCTAATTTTCCTTCCTCGGCCATTTCTGTTAAATCTCTCCCAAAATTATCTAACACCGGAGTTTTAGATTTTTTGTTTGACTTATTGGCGGGATTATTAAAACTGCTTTCTTTTAGACTGTCATCTTGTCCTGAATCGTCATTGTATGACTCATTTCTTGGCAAGTTTTCTAAGAATTCTTCTTCGTTTGGCGTCATGTTTAGATATTGTTCTTTAGCTATGTCATAATCTATTTTTAGCTTATTCAATAGCTTGGTTGTTGGATCGTTTTCGTTTCGTAAGATGCACAAAAGCAGGTGTGCCGTGCTAATCGACGAGCTTTGAAATACTTTTGCTTCAAGAAATGTTGTCTTAAGGGCTCTTTCGGCCTGACGTGTTAGGTGAAGGTTTTTCTTTTCAGTGTTTATCTCAATGCTGTGATTGGCCGGACTGAGTATTTCTACTTTCCTGCGTAAATGATCTAAATCGACTGCTAGGTTATTAAGTATATGAATAGCTTTTCCGTTACCATCTCTTAAAATGCCTAGCATTAGATGTTCAGTACCAATAAAGTCGTGCCCTAGGCGGAGAGCTTCTTCCTTACTGTATGTAATAACATCTTTTACCCTTGGTGAAAAATTATCATCCATAATATATTAATTCGTAATGTAAATTTAATTATTTACTGGTTGAAAAACAAAAATCATACCTAGCGATATCTACTGTCAGCTAATTGACAAAAAAAATAACAATAAAAGCGTTAAAAAACGCTTAATTTATTAACTAAAAGCGAAAATAAAGTTGTTAATAAATCATTGAAATAAGTGTAAGGAAATAGCTGAAAAAATTTCAAAAAAACGTATCTTGGCACGCTTTGAAACTAATATAATTATTTAAACATAACAACTTATGTCTGAAGGAGAAAAGTTAATTCCTATTAACATTGAGGATGAAATGAAATCAGCTTACATCGATTATTCGATGTCAGTAATTGTATCGAGAGCACTTCCGGATGTTAGAGATGGCTTAAAACCAGTGCACCGAAGAGTTCTTTACGGAATGTATGATTTAGGTGTAACTTCAAGATCTGCCCACAAAAAATCTGCAAGAATCGTAGGAGAGGTTCTGGGTAAGTATCACCCACACGGAGATACTTCAGTTTATGATGCGATGGTTCGTATGGCTCAGGAGTGGAGTATGCGATATTTATTAGTTGATGGTCAGGGTAACTTTGGTTCTGTAGATGGGGATAGTCCTGCAGCTATGCGTTATACTGAGGCCAGAATGCGCAAGATTTCGGAAGAAATTATGGCAGATATCGAAAAAGAAACAGTTGATTTTCAATTAAACTTTGACGATACTATATATGAACCAAAAGTAATGCCGACAAGAGTTCCTACTTTATTAGTAAACGGAGCGACTGGTATTGCAGTTGGTATGGCAACGAATATGCCACCACACAATTTAACTGAAGTTATCAATGGTACATTAGCATACCTTGATAATAATGATATTGAAGTTGATGAGTTAATGTCTCACATTAAAGCTCCGGATTTTCCAACAGGAGGTATTATTTATGGGTACGAAGGTGTTCGTGAAGCTTTCAAAACGGGTAGAGGACGTATTGTAATGCGTGCGAAAGTTGGATTTGAAGAAGTTGACGGAAGAGAATGCATCATCGTTACTGAAATTCCATATCAAGTTAACAAAGCCGAAATGATTAAACGTACGGCTGATTTGGTTAACGATAAAAAAATTGAAGGTATTGCCAATATCCGTGACGAGTCGGATAGAAGCGGTATGCGTATCGTTTATATCTTGAAACGTGATGCTACGCCAAACGTAGTTTTGAATACCTTATATAAATACACTCAATTACAATCTTCTTTTAGTGTAAACAACATTGCATTAGTAAAAGGACGTCCTCAATTATTGAATCTAAAAGATATGATTCATTATTTTATTGAGCACCGTCACGATGTAGTTGTTAGAAGAACACAATTCGAATTACGCAAAGCGGAAGAAAGAGCACATATTTTAGAAGGATTAATTATTGCTTCAGATAATATCGACGAAGTAATTGCGTTAATTAGAGGTTCTAAAAACACAGATGAAGCAAGAGAGAAGTTAATCGAAAGATTTAAACTTTCTGATATTCAGGCTCGTGCTATTGTTGAGATGCGTTTGCGTCAATTGACAGGTCTGGAGCAAGATAAATTAAGAGCTGAGTTTGAAGAATTAATGAAGTTGATCGAGCATTTGAAAGCTTTATTAGCAGATGTTAATTTAAGAATTGATTTGATCAAAGAAGAATTGACTGAAATCCGTGATAAATACGGTGATGAGCGTCGTTCTCAAATTGAATATTCTGGAGGAGATGTAAGTATTGAAGATTTAATTGCTGACGAAAATGTTGTAATTACAATTTCGCACGCTGGTTATATCAAACGTACCAACTTGACAGAATACAAAACTCAGAATAGAGGAGGAGTTGGCCAAAAAAGTGCTGGAACAAGAGATCAGGATTTCTTGGAACACATGTTCGTTGCGACAAACCACCAATATATGATGTTCTTTACGCAAAAAGGAAAATGTTTCTGGATGCGTGTGTACGAAATTCCAGAAGGAAGCAAAACAGCAAAAGGTAGAGCAATCCAGAACTTGGTGAATATTGAAAGTGATGATAAAGTAAAAGCTTTCATTTGTACACAAGACTTAAAAGATAAAGATTACATCAATACACATAACCTTGTAATGGTAACAAAACAAGGACAGGTTAAGAAAACTTCTTTAGAGAAATATTCTAAGCCTCGTGTAAACGGTGTTGCTGCAATTACAATTAAAGAAGGAGATGAACTGATTGGAGCGCAATTGACTAACGGTGAAAGCCAAATCATTATGGCAGTTAAGTCTGGTAAATTAGTTCGTTTTGAAGAGACTAAAACACGTCCGATGGGAAGAACAGCTTCTGGTGTTCGCGGAATTACTTTAAAAGATGATGCTGATGAAGTAATCGGAATGGTAACTGTTGATAAAAATGATATAGCTGAATCTCAAATCTTGGTTGTTACTGAAAATGGATACGGAAAACGTACCAAATTGGTTGACGAAGATGGAGAAGATGTTTATAGAATTACAAACCGTGGTGGTAAAGGAGTTAAAACACTTAATATCACTGAGAAAACAGGAAAATTAATCTCTATCAATGCTGTAACTGATTCTGACGATTTAATGATTATCAATAAATCAGGATTGACAATCAGAATGGCTATTGAGGATCTACGTGTTATGGGACGTGCAACTCAAGGTGTTAGATTGATCAACTTGAAAGGAAAAGATTCTATCGCTGCGGTTACGAAAGTAATGAAAGATGACGCCGAAGAAGTTGTTGTTGATGAAGATGGAAATGTAGTGGAGTCTGCAATCGAAAGAGTGAAGCCAGATCTTGATGAAGTTCTTGAAGATGACGGAACTGCTGACGACGACGATGATGACGCTGATGATGTAGTTGAGGACGAAGAAGAATCTGATGAGGAGGAATCAGAAGAATAGTAAAAAAAGAAAAATTAAAATTAAATACACAAATTGAATATTATGAAAAGTAAATATGTAATACTTGCTTCAGCATTATTGATTTCAGTAGCTACTTTTGCTCAGAAGGACCAAATCAAAAGTGCTGAAAAAGCGCTAAAAAGCGGTGATGCTCAAGGAGCAATTGCAATATTGAAAGATGCAGAGAACTTAGTAACAAACGCTAAAGATGTTGAGCAAGCGCAATACTATTTTGTTAAAGGAAATGCTTATTTGGATTTAGCAAACAAAAAAGTAGATGAAAGCAAAAACTTGACTGCTGCTGCTGAAAGCTACAAAACATTAATTGATGTTGAAAAAACTTCTGGTAAACAAAAGTATTCAACTCAAGCTGCTGCTTCAATTACTGAAATCAAAGGAAAATTAATCAATTCGGCTATTGCTGATTCTCAAGCGAATAAGCATAAGGAAAGTGCGCAAAAATTGTATGACGCTTATCAATTAGATAAGAATGATACAATTAATTTATACTATGCAGCTTCAACAGCTGTAAATGCGCAGGATTATGATACTGCTTTGCCAATGTATGAAGAGTTGAAAAAATTAAACTATTCTGGAAAAGGAACTCAGTATACTGCTGTAAACAAAATTTCTGGAAGCGAAGATGGGTTTGCTAATGCAAAAGACAGAGATTTAGCTGTGAAATTAGGAACTCATGAAAAGCCTAAAACAGAAGCTATTCCTTCTAAAAGAGGTGAGATCTACAAAAATTTAGCTTTGATTTTAGTTCAAAAAGGAAGAACTGAAGACGCTAAAAAAGCAATTGCTGATGCAAGAAAAACAAACCCAGATGATACTTCTTTGATTCTTACTGAAGCTAACTTATACTTGGAAACTAAAGATTTTGATACATACAAAAAATTAGTTAACGAAGCTTTGGAAAAAGATCCAAACAATGCTGACTTGATTTTTAACTTGGGAGTTATCAGTGCTGGAGCAAAAAATACTGCTGACGCAGAGAAATATTACACGAAAGCAATTGAAATCAAACCTGATTATGTAAATGCTTATATCAATATTGCAGCTCTAAAATTAGAGGCTGAAAAACCTATCATTGACGAAATGAATAAATTAGGTACATCAGCTAAAGATATGAAGCGTTATGATGTGTTAAAAGCGCAAAGAGAAAGTGTTTTCAAAAGCGTGATTCCTTATCTTAAAAAAGCTAATGAATTAGATCCTCAAAATGATGATGTTAAGAAAACATTGTTGGGGGTTTATAGTGCTCTTGAAATGACAGCTGAAGCTAAAGCGTTGAAGGCTAAAGGATAATAAGAAATAGAATTCATAAAAAAACCATTCACTATTGTGAATGGTTTTTTTTATGTCTTAAAGTTTTAATTAACTTTCTAAAGTTGCATTCAGCGTTATGGTTGTATTTAAAAGTTTAGAGATTGGACAAATCTCTTTTGCTTTTGCTGCTGTCGCATTAAATTCTTCAGCTGAAATTGAAGGAACTTTTCCTTTTAATTCTAAATGGATTAATGTTATTGTTCCGTCTTCAAAAGTTACTGTAGCTTCGGTCGTTAAATCATCTGCTGTAAAACCTGCTTCATTCAGCAAAAAGCTCAATTGCATTGTAAAACAGCCCGAATGCGCGGCCGCAACAAGTTCTTCCGGGTTTGTTCCTACGCCATCTGCGAATCTGGTTTTAAATGATAATTGTGCATTATCTAAAGTTGTGCTTTGTGTGCTTATTGTTCCTTTGCCTTCCATGCCGGTTCCTTTCCAGTTAGCATGTGCTTTTCTTGTAAATTTCATATTAGAGTTATTTTTTGATTAATAAATGTGGTTAAGATATTGATTATCAATTGTGATGACAATACCAAATATAGTCAATATTTTTAAGTGTCGCTTTATCAATTTGTTATCTGAAAGTGAAATGCATAAAAAAAGATGCAAAGAGTCGTTCTTGCATCTTATATAAAATTAAAATTCCAAATTCCAGTTGTTTGCTTTTACTGGAATTTGGAATTTAAAAAAGTTGTATTTTTTATTTCTATTCTTGATTTAAATTACGCAACTGTTTTAGTTTGTCTTTCCATAGTTCAAGACTTTCTTTGTGGATTGCAATGTTTTTGCGTACTTCTAGAACAATTGAGTTTTCTTTTTTAGCATTCTTCGTATTTGTAAAAAACTGGATATTGTTTTCTAATTGGAAAATTTCATTTTGAACTTCCTCAATTTTACGCATGATAAAGATTTTTTCATTATCTAGTTTGCGTGTGTCGTTGCTGTCTGAAAGTGAATCAAGACGATTAGAAAAACGCATCATTTCGCTTTCTTTTTTGCTCAAGCTTAATTTTTCAAAAAGCGCATCCAGGATCTTGTTGAATTTTCCTTCAATGTGGCGTCTTGAAAAAGGTACTTTTCCATAACCTTTCCAGATTTCGATATGCTGTTTAATGGCATCTAAATCAGTTTTGTGATCTCCCGTAAGTTGATAAGCTCTTAAGATGTCCAAATATGCTTTTTTGTTGTCAAAAGCAGCTACTTCATCAGCATTTTCTTCTGATTTGTGCTCTTTTAGTTTGTCAAAATAATGGTTGCAGGCATCTTTAAACTCTTTCCAGATTTTATCTGAATATTTTTTCGGAACGTGGCCAATTTGTTTCCACTCTTCCTGAATTTGTTTCATGATTGGAGTTGTAGAACTAAAATCAGTACTTTCCTGAAGCTCTTTTGCTTTTGCTACGAGAGCCATTTTTTTGTTTAAATTATCGTTTTGGTCTTTTTTAATGTCTTTGTAAAACGAATTTTTGAATGCATTGAAGTTGCGAACTGCAGTTTTAAAAGCGGCCCAAGTTTCTTCGTTTACTTCTGAAGGAACTTTTCCTGCTGCAAAAAACTCATTTCTAAGTTCTTCAACTTTTTGGATCTGAACAAGCCATTGCGAATGTGAATTTACTTTTTCAGTTCCTAAAACTTCGATTTTGCCAATTATTTCTTTTTTAACTTCAAGATTTTTTTGTTCGTTTGCTCTTTGGCTTTCAAACAATAATTCTCTCTTGTCGTGTATTTTTTTTGTCAGTTCACTAAATTTATTCCAAATTGAATCACGGTGTTCTTTAGAAACTGGCCCAATGTCTTCTTTCCAAATTCTATGTAAATCCTGTAATTCACGGAATGCTTTGCTGATATCAGTTTCATTAGCCAATTCTTCAACACGTGTGATGATTTTTTGCTTTTGTTCCAAATTGTATTTGAAATCCAAATCTCTCGCTTCACGGTCTAAATGCAGATAATCATAGAAGTTTTCTACGTGAAAATGGTAATTGTTCCAAACGTGGTTGTATTTGTCTTTTGGGATTGCTCCGGCATTTTTCCATCTTTCTCTTAATTCATTAAAATGCTTAAGGGTATCTTTGATGTTTTCCTGCGGATTGATTAACTCTTTAAGCTCTTCTACAATAGCAAGTCTGTTATCTAAATTTGATTTTAGGTTGGTTTGCAAATGCTTGAAATGAGCATTTCTTTTTTCTCTAAAAACATTATAATATTCATCGAATTTAGATTTTAAAGGAGAATGATATTCAAATTCTTCATTTGGGTCTTGTTTTGAAGCGTTGAATTCTTCTTTTTTCTCTTCAATTAAATGATTGTATTGCAGTAAAAATGACTTTTTAATTTCTTCAATATGATCTTTGACAGACATTACTTTGTCAATTTGGATCAATTTTCTTAATTCATCAACAAGAGCGTCTAATGTAAAAGTGTCATAATCCTTCATAGGAATGTCATGACGCTCCTTCAGCGTTTCATCTTCACTTTCTTCTGCATTAGAATTTGTAATAGCGTCTAGCGCTTCTTGATGATCATTTTCTTCAGCAACGGCAGCTTCTACTGGTGCAGTTTCTGTTTCTGAAACTGAATTTTCATCAGTTGTTTCAGCGCTCGATGTATCAATTGCGTTTTCTTGAATAGAATCAGTAGTGTCGATTCCTAATTTTCCGTCTGCTTCTTGCAGGTTATCATTCTTTTCTTCTAACATTTTAAATGTATAAGGTTTTTACTTTTAACAGTGCGAAAGATAGTGAAGGTGTTTCTAAATACAAAATAAATCACTTGTTTATGCTTTATTTTACGATTAAATCCTTATTAGTTACACTATTTTTGCAATTAAGATACTTTAATTTTATCTTTTTTGTTGAATGAAGTGAAAATTTATATTTCTTAGATTTTTTAGAAAAAGGAAAAGAAAAATGTTATTGATAGTCTTTTTATCTAACTTATCTTTAAACTAGAATAAAACTAACAATCCCATTTCTATACCAAAATTATAAGATTTTTCACCTCCAAACGCTACACTTGGGTGTACGTATGCTAGATTTTTTGGTGTAATTTTTCGCCCAAATTCAACAAAGGCATTATTTTGAAAGCCGTCCAATACATAATTGTATCTAAAGGCTACATCGGTTGCAATCCAGTTTTTGCCAAAGAACCATAATAGATTGTTTTCAATCACGGTTACGCTAACATCACTTCTGTTGCTTGAGCCTGCAAAACTTTGAGAATGTTCTACATCAGAAATCCATAAAAATTGTCTTTGTTTAAAATACCTTGCATAAAAAAATGCCGGAATAACAACCCATTTTCCACTTCCAAAATTTGTAGCAACTGCTGACGGCGCCGTTACTCTAGTTCTAACAGCAAATCCTTCATTTGTTTTAAAGTAGGGAATATAACTAATTCCAGCACCTACGTCACCAAGACCTGTTTGATTGGTTGAATTAGGATTATTAGTGGAAATTAAAGGGAGATCAAATCTGAGATTCCAAGATTTGTTTCCAATTGGATGCAGGATACGTAAATTGGTTGTATTGAAGGAACCGTTTTTAGTATCCAAATATTCATTGTAAAGCAAAATCGTTTTTAGAAAATAATTAAATCGTGGTTCATTAAAGGGACCATCGACTTTGCTAATGTCTTGATCTTGTGCTTTAGTTGAAAAAGCAAACAGAAAAAACAGGAAAACGTAAAGTAGTTTTTTTTTCATAACTGTCTACAAATGAGTAGACTAATTTACAAAAATTACTTTAACATTCTGATAGTCAGCTTTTTTTTATTTGTTCCAAATTTTCCAAGCTTTTTCGGCCTGAAAAATTAACATATCGTAACCATTTTTAATAATTGCTCCTTTTTCTTTTGCATTTTTTAAAAATTGGGTTTCTGCTGGATTATAAATTAAATCGTAAGCGATATGTTTTTCTGTGAAAAATTCATAAGGCAAGTCAGGGCAAGCTTCAATATTTGGGCTTGTTCCTATTGGAGTGCAATTGATTATGATTTGAAAATTGTCAAAAGTTGTAGCGTTGATTAAACTATAATCAATTATGTTTTCTTTAGCTTCTCTAGATACAAAAACATAAGGAATATCAAGTTCATCAAGTGCAAAAGCTACACCTTTTGAAGCGCCACCGGTTCCTAAAATCAATGCCTTTTTATGATGCGGTTCTAATAATGGCTTTAAGGATTTTTTGAATCCATAGTAGTCAGTATTGTAGCCTTTAAGTTTACCATTTTTAGTGAACTTAATAGTATTTACGGCGCCAATTAAAGTTGCTTTTGTTGAAAGTTTGTCTAAAAAGGGAATAACTTGCTCTTTGTATGGAATTGTAACATTCAAGCCTTTCAAATCTGGATTGTTTTTAAGCAATCCTTTGAAATGACTGATTTCAGAAATATCGAAGTTTTCATAGGTATTGCCTGCAAAAACTTCATTATTGAATTTTTCTGTAAAATATCCTTTTGAAAAAGAGTAACTTATATTACGGCCTAATAAGCCAAATCGTCTTTTTAGAGTATCAATCATCTTTATTTCTTATGTTTTTCAATGTAATTTTTTACCATTTTTTTTGACCATACAACAGGGAACAAATCTTCAATCAAGATATAATTGTCAAAGTTTAAACGCAAGCCATTACTTAAATGGAATTTTGCTTTTGTATTGTCCTGAATCATGAAATACAATCCCGCTAATCGGTATTCAATTTCGTTTTCTTCTGGAAAATATTCCGATGCTTGCAACAAAGTCTGAATTGCACTTTCAAATTCGCCAAGAAATTGAAGAATATCAACCCAAAACAGCCAAGTGTCTAGTGCGTAATCTCCAAATTCTACTGCTTTTCTATATCCAAATTCAGCTTCTTCAAAAAAGTTCATTTGTTTATTGATTGTCGCGTAGCGTTTCCAGTACAAACGATTTTGATTGTCAATTGCCAAAGCTTTGTTTACAAAGAACAATGCTTTTTGGAAATTTTTCTGACGCATATAAAAATCAGTAATCGCAATCCATCCTTTGTCCAAAAGCGGATCTTCGTGAACGGTTTGATTGTAATACTGAAGCGCTTTTACAGCATTTCCAAGTTTTTCGTAGCATTTTCCAATACGCAATAAAGCATACGAAGTTGCATCATCAAGCTCAATTGTACGATTGTAGCTTTCAATTGCTTCGTTGTATTTTTTAAGGCGTTCATAAGCTTTCGCTTTTTCCATAAACGCACCTAAAAATTCATCATCAATAAGCGTTGCATAGTCAAAAGCACGAATAGCGGCTTCATATTCTTTTACGCCATAATGCAAGCGTCCAAGCTGATGCCAGGCAATTTCACTATACGGATTTCTGTTGATGTATTCGTTAAGATAAACAATAGCTTCTTGATTTTGGTCTAAAAATTCAAAACAATACACTACGTTATATAAGGCCGACTGGTCTTCTAAATCTTCTTCAAGACATTTGATGAAGCTGTCTTTTGCCATCTCAAGATTATCCATAAAAAGATATTCCATTCCAATCAAGTTGTACACATCAGCATAATCATCTGTATATTGCAACGCAATTTTCAGTAATTCTACAGCTTTTTCGTGTTGATCTCTTTTAGAGCAGATATTGGCTTTCTGGATATAAATTTCCTCGTTGTTCGGTTCAATTGCATACAACTCGTTTAAAAGCTTTTCGGCGATATCGAGTTTGTCGTCGTAAACCAGCATTTCTACTTGTACTAATTTTAAGCCTGTAGATTTTGGATGCTGATCTAATGCAAGTTTTAAGGCTTTTTTTGCTAAATTGGCCTTGCCTATATCTAAATAATGAAGAATAATTTCTTCAAATTCTTCAGAATCAAAAAAGAGTACTTTGTTAGTTTTTAACATCGACTCAAATTTGGATAGAGATAGGTTATAATCTTCTTCTTCGTTGCTTAATTGCATACTTTCTCTATTTGAAATTAGCCTGTTATAAATTTAGGCAACCATATAATTGTTGTAAGGAAAGGGAATTAATTGTTTTGAACAATTTAATTAACAAAATATGATGTTTTTTATTCTATTTTAGGAAGAAATATCCTTTTATTCTTAAGGGATTAACTTCGTTTTGTTCTTTTTTTTATTTTCAAAAATGATTTTATTCGATTGAAAATGTGCTGTTTATTATTTGATGTAGTCGCATTGAAGCTTGAAAAATGATTTCAAAATTGAGTTATTCCTGTTTCTTCAATATTTCATCCATCACAGCCAAAATTGTCGCACAACCTTCTCTAATTTCATCTTCTGAAATGGTCAAAGGAGGCGTTATCCTGATCGCACATCCTTCAAATAAAAGCCAAAATAAAATCAATCCTTTGTCTTGACAATTTAAAATGACTTCGTTTGTAATTTCAGCTGATTCTGTCATGGCAGCCAACATCAGTCCTTTTCCTCTTACTTCTGTTATCAAAGGATGTACCAAAAGCGATCTGAAGAGTTTTTCCTTTTCCAGCGTTTCTGCCATTAAATTTGTTTCAGTTAATTCTTGCAAAGTAGCAAGACAGGCTGACGCAATGACAGGGTGACCACCAAAAGTTGTGATATGTCCTAATTTTGGGTTTTCAGTAAGCAAATCCATTTTTTCGGCCGAAGCAGTAAATGCGCCAACCGGCATTCCGCCACCCATTCCTTTTCCCATCACGACAATATCTGGAACGACATTATAATTCTGAAAACCAAAAAGCTTTCCTGTTCGCCCGAAACCTGGCTGAATTTCATCCACAATCATTAATGCGCCAACTTCATCACAACGCTTTCGCACTTTCTCCAGATAATTATTTTCTGGCTGAATAAATCCAGCGCCTCCTTGAATAGTTTCTAAAAGAATTGCAGCAGTTCTAGTGGTTATTTTTTGTAAATCTTCTTCATTGTTGAAGGTAACAAAATCAACATCTGGAAGAAGTGGTCTAAAAGCTTGTTTTCGCTCTTCAAAACCCATTACGCTCATCGAACCCATTGTGTTTCCATGATATGCATTATGGCACGAAATCAGTTGGCTGCGTCCTGTAGTTCTTTTTGCCAATTTTAAAGCGCCTTCAATAGCTTCTGTACCAGAATTTACCAAATAGGTTTTGTTTAAAGATTCAGGCAGGAGTGAAGCCATTAATTTGCAATATTGAACGGCTGGACTTTGCGAATATTCGCCATAAACCATAACGTGCGAATATTTGTCCAACTGATCTTTTATTGCTTGGTTTACGCGTGGATGTTGGTGCCCGAGTGTACAGGCAGAAACACCTGCAACAAAATCTAAGTATTTTTTATCGTTTGTGTCGTAAATATAAGAGCCAATGGCGTGAGAAACTTCCATTCCTAACGGATAAGGAGAAGTTTGCGCCTGATATTTTATAAAATCTGGATTCATTTTTTTAAGGTTCAAAGTGGCAAAGGTACTAAGGGACTAAGGTTTTTATTTTAGGCTTAGGTTAAGTTTTTAAAACTAAAAGATCTCAGAATACTGAAAACTGAGACTGAGACTGAAAACTATTTCTTCGTCTTGACAGCAGGCTTCTTTTTGTCGTAATTCAGGGTTTCTTTCCTGACTTTTATAGGGACATCTTTGCCTTTTTCTTCCTGATCTTTTCCTTCTTTTACTAATTTTTCATTTAGTTCATTGTCTTCATCGGTAAAAATATCATCCTTCGATTTTATTCGTTCGTCGCCACGCCAATGCAAACCTCTTAGTTTTCGGGCGTTTTCAGGCAAATCGGCTTCAGGATATAAATCTCCGTCAACGTTTGTGAAAAGAGTAAGAGTTTCGATTTGATTGTCTTCTATAATCAAATTGATTTTACTGCTCACACTTTTATCAATTCCAACAAGCTCATTTTGATCATTTCTGCTGTAATAAATGACTTCGGTATTCTTGATAATATCAACATTGTGAAGTTTTCCATCTTTAAATTTTCCGAATAAATTGAGACCTTTTACCTGATTAAATCCGGTTCCGAGGGTATCCCGCGAGACCAGAAAAGTGTTGTTCAGTACTTTTAACGAATCTATTTTTTTGGTATTGTTGTCGCCAATCAAATGCATTACATCGCCAGTAATCTGGCTTTCGCCACTCCATAAAATCGGATTGCCGATCAATTTTGTCAACGCAGTTTTAGAGTTTGAATGAATCGAATCGCATTTACCGCTCATATCGGTTTTATAAAAACGTACGTTATTATAAGCTCTTAAAATTCGCTCGCCTTCTTTTCCAGTTACCATTAATTTTTTTCCGTGAATATAAACTGAATCATTTTCAACAAAATTTACTGCAACAGCTCTTTTGGTTACAAACATCGAATCTTTCAATTTGTAAATCTCTGCATAATGTCCCTTAACAATGCCACGATTTATAGAATCGGTTATTTTTACATTTCGACTTGCCGATGCAAATTCAATATTTCGGTTATAATACAAACTATCGCCCTCAATGCGCCTATCGTCATATTTTATGTATGATTTTCGAAGAAAATGAGCGAGATTTTTCTTTGTGTCATAAAAACCTTTTTCGGTATAAATGTAATTGGCTTTACTTGTAATGGTCGAAGGACCGAGTAAATAAGTATGTCCAGAATTACTGTAATAATCCAAATGATTTGATTTGATTACGTATTTTGGGTTGGTAATCGTTACTTCGGTCAAAAATTGAAATTTTTTTTCTGCAACAAAATAACGTCCTGATTTGCTTACCAAAGTATTGTCTTTATTGACAATCGTTCCTTTTGTATTGTAAAAAACTTGCTGTACATTTCGGTCAAAATTAATTGTATCCGTTTGCAAAGTAGCATCTGGGGAAGTCATTACAGCATCTCCAGTCGCAAAGGCTTTTTTAAGATTTCCGTTGTATTCAGCATATTTGCTGTTTAAGTATAAAGTATCGCCTTGCACCAGTTGTACATTTCCAAAAGCTTTTAAGTAATTCTCTTTCTGAAAAAAATAAGCTTTGTTGCAAGTCAAAACCACTCCATCATGGTTTATTTTTACATTTCCAGTCAATAAAACTGCATCTGGCGCAATTTCCTGGTTGACATCAGAAAAGTCAGCGTTCTCGATAATGATTTTTTTAGTTCCCGGCTTATTTTTTGATGCCTGCGCAAAACCGAATTGAGTAGTCAATAACAACAGACAAAAAGATATGAAAAAGAGTGCTTTCTTCAATTGATTAAATTTTTGTCAAATTTATGAAAAAGGTTACAACCTTATAATGTTATTAGGATTAATTTATATTTTTAGATTTGGAGGCACAAAGGGGAATAGTTTTAAATTTAAAGTTGATTTTTTTACACTTTTAATGGTATTTAAAAGCCATTGTTTCTTTGTATCTCAGGATCTTTAATTTATCAACAAAACGATCAACTCTCTCGTTGTAGTAAACTGTTTTTTGCTGATTTTAAAACAATTTGAAATCAGTTTTATTTGAGTTGTAAAAATTAGAGTAAATTTAGGAAATGATTTTCAGAACTAAATTTTATTCTGAAATCTCAAAATAGACCGATTTTATAAAGAATATGATAAATAAACGATTTTTTGCTGCGGGAATGGCAGCAAGCATGCTTTTTTCGGCATGTAAAACAAGAGATTTAAAAATGAATAATGTGAAAGAAGAAAATGCTCCAGCAAATAAAGTTGTAGTTTATCAAGTTTTTACACGTTTGTTTGGAAATAAAAATACGACAAATAAACCGTGGGGTACGATCGAAGAGAATGGAGTTGGTAAGTTCAATGATTTTACAGACAAAGCACTCCATGAAATAAAAGACTTAGGTGTGACGTACATTTGGTACACTGGCGTACCTCATCATGCATTAGTGCGAGATTATACAGCTTTTGGTATTTCAAACGATGATCCAGAAGTGGTAAAAGGACGGGCAGGATCGCCGTACGCGGTTAAGGATTATTACAATGTAAACCCTGATTTGGCAGAAAATCCAACAAACAGATTACAGGAATTTGAAGCTTTGATTTCGCGCACGCATAAAGCAGGTTTGAAACTCATTATTGATATTGTTCCAAATCATATTGCGAGAAAATATGAAGGGAAAAATAATCCTGAAGGCGTAAGAGATTTTGGTGCCGATGATGATGTCACTGTTGAATACAAAAGAGATAACAACTTTTATTATATTCCGAATGCTCCTTTCGAAATTCCAGATAATGATGTTCCTTTAAACGGAGAAAAAAATCCGCTTATTGATGGGAAATTTGCGGAGAATCCTGCGAAATGGACTGGAAATGGTTCTAGAAAAGCAAAGCCAGATCAAAATGATTGGTACGAAACTGTAAAAGTAAATTATGGTGTTCGCCCAGATGGATCAAAAGATTTTCCTGAACTTCCTGAGGGATTTGATCAGAAATCATACAAAGATCATTTTGCTTTTTGGCAAGATAAAGATGTGCCAAGTTCTTGGAAAAAGTTTAGAGACATTGCTTTATATTGGACAGCAAAAGGTGTTGATGGATTCCGTTATGATATGGCCGAAATGGTTCCGTACGAATTTTGGAGTTATATGAATTCGGCAATTAAAATGAAAAATCCAGATGCTTTTTTATTGGCTGAAGTTTATAATCCGAACGAATATCGAAATTACATTCGTTTAGGGAAAATGGACTATTTGTATGACAAAGTTGAAACGTATGATAAACTAAAAGATGTAATTCGAGGAAAATCTTCGCCTGATGGTTTGTCGGATATTCAAAAAGGAATGGCAGATATAGAGCATCATATGCTTCATTTTTTAGATAATCATGATGAACAGCGTTTAGCAAGTCCTGAATTTGCCGGAACACCAGAACGTGGAAAGCCTTTGATGGTTGTTTCAACAACAATTAGTACATCGCCTACCATGGTTTATTTTGGACAAGAAGTAGGAGAGGCTGGAAATGAAGATGCTGGTTTTGGAAAACGCTCTAGAACATCTATTTTTGATTATATCGGAGTTCCAAATCATCAAAAATGGATGAATGATGGGAAATTTGATGGCGGAAAGTTATCTGATTCAGAAAAAAACTTGAGAGATTTTTATAAAAGATTATTGAACTTTTCGATTAACAGTTCAGCTTTAATGGGAAGTTTTCAAGAAATCCAATCTGCAAATCGTCAGAATGCAGGATATGATGAATTGATTTATTCCTATGCAAGATGGTCTGAAAAACAAAAATTGATTATTGTTGCTAATTTTTCATCTGAAAAAACAAGTGAATTCGAGTTGAAAGTGCCTTCGGATGTTATTTCAAAATGGAAACTGAAAGATGGTTCGTATGTTTTGGTTGACAAATTGTATTCAGAGAATAAAACGTATTTTACGATAAAGAATGGAGAAGGAGTGGCGAGAGTAAAAATAAAACCTTCCGAATCATTTATTTATGAAGTGAATTAGATCAAGAGTATTAAATTCAATATAAAGAGGTTTAGGATAAGATTGTTCTAAATCTTTTTTTGTGTTTTAAATGGCGACTAAAAGTGACAAGATTTCTTTAATTGAAAATTGAGCGCCACAAACAAATTCATCTGATGCTCCGTAATAAATTGTAAGCGTGTTGCCATCAGGTTCTACGATGTGTCCGTTGGTAAAAACAACATTTCCAAAAAAGCCACTCAATTCATAATCAGTTGTTGGGAACATAATAGGGTCTTCGGTTCTTGAAATTACTTTTGATGGATCTTCCAAATCCATTAAAAAAGCTCCTAGACAGTATAAGTGATGTTCATTTGCGCCGTGGTAAATTTCTAACCAGCCTTTTTCTGTTTTAATCGGAGCGGCACCAGCACCAACTCTTTTGTTATCCCAGAAATTTTTTCGGGTTTTGATAATGCATTTATGATTTCCCCAATGAATGCCATCAGGGGAAGAAGCAATCCAGATATAATTACCACCAAGATCAACACTGCTTGGGCGATGCAAAGCATAGAATAATCCGTTTATTTTTTCTTCAAAAATTGCGCAGTCTTTATTGTGTGGAGGCAAAATCATTCCGTGTTTTTGAAAGACTTTCCAATCTGCTGTGGTACGCAATCCAACTCCAACACCATTTTCTGAAACAGAAGTAAAAGTCAGATAATATTTTCCTTCTAGTAATGAAACTCTGCAATCTTCAATTCCAAAAGTTTCTAGAATTCCTTCGCCAACTAAAAGTGGATAATCTTCTGGTTCATAAAAATGATGTCCATCTTCACTGCACAACAATCTAATATGCGAAAGTGTGGTTAGATAGTCATTTCCTTGAAAATTGATTACTCGAGCATCTGTCGCGATCAATTCTGGATGGTCTTTTAGAATTTCAATGATTTGAATCGTTCCAGTTTCTGTTAAAATCGGAAAGGAAATAATGTTTTCAATTTGTTTTGGTCTTTCTGCGACCCGAACGGCCAGCCATGTTTTATTTTGGAACCGAAATACACCCGGATTTAAAAGACAGGTGATTTCTAATCCTTCTCTACTTGGAGGAATATCTGCTGGAGTTAACAGCGGATTTTCGGTAAAACGGTTGGCAATATCTTTCATGTTTTCTAAAAATAGACATTAAGATATAAAAAAAAGCTGATACATTTTTGAGTATCAGCTTTTTTATGATTTATACTTTTTTGACTTTCTTCAAAGCCTCGACGTAATTTTCGTTCACTTTTTCCCAATTTATATGTTTGTAAAAAGCATCTATGTAACTTCCTTTTCTGTTTTGGTAGTCCAGATAATAAGCATGTTCCCATAAATCAATTCCTAAAATTGGAGTTCCAGGAATCAATGCATTTTTCATTAAAGGATTGTCCTGATTGTCAGTCGTGGTAATTTGTAGTTTGCCATAACGATCAACAACTAGCCACACCCAGCCTGAACCAAATTGTTTTTCAGCCTGTCCTTTAAATTGATTTGTCAAATTATTGAATGAGCCAAATTCCTTATTGATCGATCCTGAAAGCGTATCTTTTGGAGTTTGTTCTTTTGGTGTCAAAACATTAAAATACAATGTATGATTATAATAACCTCCAGCATTTTGACGAAGCTTAGCATTGCTAAGATCCATTTTTTTCAGAATATCTTCGATTGGCATGTTTTCATACTCAGTGGCAACAATTTCTTTGTTTAAATTATTCGTGAACGTAACATAGTGTTTAGAATAATGTGATTCTAAAGTTAGCGAACGAATATCTGGCGCTAAACCGTCATAACCAAAAGGCAGTTTTGTAAGTCCAAAAGAGCCTGGGTCAATAGTCACTTGATCAGGAGTTCCTATAGTAATTTTTTCTTCTTTTGTTGGCAGAGGAACTTCAACAACTTCAGTCAGTTTGTTACCGTCATTACAAGAAAATAATACAAAAAATGAAGCTAAAATGCCAAAACGAGTAATGTTTCTCTTCATGATTAATTTATTTTGATGTTAGTGAATTGATGATTTCGATATAATTTTCTTTTGCTTCTTCAATAGAAATATGACTAATTTGCATCCAAGCATTTGTTTTGAAGGCATCTCTCAAATCAAAATTTTGCGACTGATTATAAACCGCTGTCCCAAACGTAGCTTGTTTGTAATATGCATAAAGCCTTAACTGCACATCTTGTGGCAGCGAGGCTTGAGTCATTTGCATAGCAGTTTCAACAGCCTCTGAAAAACGTGTATCTAAATCTTTTTCAGTCATTAAGCTTTTTTAGCTATAATCGTTTTTCCGCCAATTGCTTTTTGGCCTAAAACCACGTCAATTGGAGTACCTAAAGGTAAAAATAAATCTACTCTTGAGCCAAATTTTATAAAGCCTGCATCAGTTCCTTGAACAACTTGCATTCCTTCTTTTGCATAGTTTACAATTCTACGTGCCAAAGCTCCAGCGATTTGTCTGTAAAGAACAGCTCCGAAAGTATCATTTTCGATAACTACCGTAGTTCTTTCGTTTTCCTCACTTGCTTTAGGGTGCCACGCTACCAAGAATTTCCCTGGATGGTATTTGCTGAATTTTATAATCCCGTCCATTGCGTAACGTGTTACGTGTACGTTGATTGGAGACATAAAGATAGAAACCTGTAAACGTTTGTCTTTGAAGTATTCGCCTTCGTAAACTTCTTCAATAACCACTACTTTTCCATCAACCGGTGCAAGAACATGATCGCTGTTGCGGATTGCAATTCTTTTAGGATTTCTAAAGAATTGTAAAATAATAATCAAAACTACTACGCCAAAAATTTGAACTAGCATTCTAAGCCATGTAATATCAATAAACTTTTCAGCTATTAATAGCAAGACTACTGCAAAAACGGTACCTAATAAAATGGATGGTCCTCCTTCTTTATGAAACATAATATAAAATTTGATAAAATAAAAATATAATTGGTGCTACAAATATAACACTATCTAAGCGATCTAAGATGCCTCCGTGTCCGGGCATTATCGAGCCACTGTCTTTTACGCCGGCAATTCGTTTGAATTTGGATTCAATCAAATCTCCAATTGTACCAAAAATGCTCACAATTACGGCGATTATAGTCCAAATTAAGATTGATTTATTGCTGAATTCGGGATTAGGCTGAATGTATAATTTTGATATTAAAAAACCTGCAAAAGCGGCGAAAATTGCGCCACCCAGAAATCCTTCAACTGTCTTTTTAGGAGAAACTCTTTCAAACAATTTGTGCTTTCCCATAGATTTTCCAACCAAATAAGCAAAAGTGTCATTGGTCCAAATCAAAATGAATAAGCCTAGAATAATTTTTGGGTTATAATCATTAGTTCCAAAAGAGATTTTGACGATAAAAATAAAAGGAAGTGTAATGTATCCTAATAAATATAAATATTTTGAAGATGTGCTTATTTTTTGAACCGAGTCATAAAATAAAAACAAAATACATTTTATTGAAACTACTATAGTAACTGCAAGCAAGATTAAATCTAATTGTTTGATATTGATGTTCAAATCTAGGTTCGATTGAAGAGCATCATTCAAAAACAAAGTAGTTTGTTCGTTGTAGTGACTAATCAATAAAACGGATGCGTAAATCAAAGTTCCAAAAACAATTGAAAATATTTTGTTCAGATTGACCAGATTGCTGAATTCATAAATCGTAATAATCAAGAAGACCCCGAAAAGAATAATAAAGCTTTCAGTCGAAAACAGAATAGAGGTAAGCAGTAAAGCAATATAAACAGCACCAGAGATGGTTCTCTTCAACGTTTCGTTCATCTTAAAGATCTTCTAAAAGCAGTAAATAAAGATTTTTTGCAACACTTCCGTATTGTGTAAAATCTTCCTCTTTTGCCTTTTCGAAATATTTTATTGTGGTAATGTTAGTTGGATAGTCACGTTCGTACTTGCGTTTAATTGCGCTCAAGCCATCACTTTTCATTGGTAAAATTTGACTAGTTGTTGCAATTATGACAATGTTTGCAGGAAGTTCATTAGGTTTGTCCTGTCTGATTTGTTTGGAAGAAAACAAAATTGAACCTTCATCGGCAATTAAGTTTTCGCATGAAGCCAATAGAAATTTTGGATTTCTTGGTGAAATATAAGTCAGCTTATTTTCTTCTAATAAATGAAATAAGGCGGGCTCATAACATAAAACTTCATTTTCAAACCAATCATTTTCTTCTAATATGTTTTCAAATTGTTCGGCAACTTCTTGTGTGTTTTCACAATATAAAAATTTACCGCCATTTTTCTTAAAGTTAAAAATGAATTGTTCGTCTATAGATAAATGACTGTTCTGAATAGGGTTTCCTCCATATTCGCTTTCGTGCTCTTCGTCAGAAGCAGATTCGCTAGAACCAAATATTTTTTTGAAAAAATTCATTTTTATATGAAATACTTTACATGTTAATTGAAAACGTTCAAAGATAAAAAAATCTTAATTCAAAAGGCGATTTTGAATTAAGATTTTAAAAAATATTACATATTTCAGTACAATTTACGAAACTACTTCTTCCAGATTTTTGTCAAAAGTTCGTTTTCCGAAAATTGTTTCTAAGTCATCTTTAAAAATAACTTCTTTTTCTATCAGTATATCAGCAAGTTGATTCAACTTGTCTTTGTTCTCCTCAAGAATTTGAATAGCTCTTTGATATTGGCCTTCAATTAGCTCTGAAATTTCAGCATCAATAATTTTTGCTGTTTCATCAGAATATGGTTTAGAGAAACTGTATTCACTCTGTCCGCTTGAATCATAATACGTAACATTCCCGATTTTGTCATTCAAACCGTAAATCGTTACCATGGCACGAGCTTGACGCGTTACTTTCTCTAAATCGCTCAATGCGCCAGTTGAAATTCTGTCAAAAGTTACTTTTTCAGCAGCTCTACCACCCATAGTGGCACACATTTCGTCTAGCATTTGATCTGTTCTCACGATTTGTCTTTCTTCTGGCAAGTACCAAGCGGCTCCTAAACTTTGTCCACGAGGAACAATTGTTACTTTAATAAGTGGTGCAGCGTGCTCTAACATCCAGCTAACCGTTGCGTGACCAGCTTCGTGAATGGCGATTGCTCTTTTTTCGTCTGGAGTAATGATTTTGTTTTTCTTTTCAAGACCACCAATAATTCTGTCAACAGCATCAAGAAAATCTTGTCTGTCAACAGCATCTTTATTGTTACGAGCTGCAATTAATGCTGCTTCGTTACAAACATTTGCAATATCAGCACCAGAGAAACCTGGAGTTTGTTTGGCTAAGAAATCTAAATCAAGACCTTCAACTTTTTTGATAGGAGCTAAGTGAACTTTAAAAATTTCAGCTCTCTCACGAATATCTGGTAAGTCAACGAAAATTTGTCTGTCAAAACGTCCAGCACGCATTAAAGCTTTGTCAAGAACATCTGCTCTGTTTGTTGCGGCTAAAACAATTACATTAGAGTTTGTACCAAAACCGTCCATTTCTGTCAATAATTGGTTCAAAGTATTTTCTCTTTCATCGTTTCCGCCAGACATATTGCTTTTTCCTCTTGCTCTACCAACAGCATCAATCTCGTCGATGAAAATGATAGCAGGAGATTTTTCTTTTGCTTGTTTAAATAAGTCACGTACACGAGATGCACCAACACCAACAAACATTTCAACGAAATCAGAACCTGATAATGAGAAGAAAGGGACTTGAGCTTCACCAGCAACAGCTTTTGCTAATAAAGTTTTACCAGTTCCCGGAGGCCCTACAAGTAAAGCTCCTTTAGGAATTTTACCTCCTAAATTTGTATATTTTTCTGGATTTTTAAGGAATTCAACGATTTCTTGAATCTCTTCTTTTGCACCTTCTAAACCGGCAACATCTTTAAATGTTGTTTTGATATCTGTTTTTTCGTCAAAAAGTTTTGCTTTAGATTTTCCGATGTTGAAAATCTGTCCGCCTCCGCCAGCGCCTCCGCCAGACATTTTACGCATGATGAAAATCCACACACCAATAATGATGATAATTGGAAGAAGACTGATTAAGATATCGCTCCAATTGTTTTTCTGCAAGAAATTGAAATCTTTTAATTTTCCTTCGCTAACTGCTTTTTCAAGTTTAGTTTGGAAAATTTGATCATTACCAATTTCTAACGTATAGTGTGGTCCCTTGTTAACATTTTTGAAAATGTCTTTAGAAACCTTCTCGTTTGCTTTATCTTTTAGCGCTGCAGCTGTTAGGTAAACTTCAGCTTCGGCTTTATTATAAACGATAACTTTTTCAATTTGGCCTTTTTCTAAAAGCGTATTGAATTTAGAAGAAGTCAATTGAGCAGGCTCGCTTAAGTTAGATCCTCCGGTTGCAAAACTTATAAATAAAAAAACTAAAAGTATTGCGGTATATATTAACCAAGGACTTATTTTAAATTTATTCGGATTTGGATTATTATCTTTAGCCATTAGAAAAATTTTTCTTTAGTATTTGTTTTCGATTGTAGTTATTTTGGCGTCACCCCAAAGGCTCTCGATATTATAGTATTCACGAATGTGTTTTTGGAAAACATGTACCACGATATGCACATAATCCATCAGGACCCATTCTGCATTATCGGTTCCTTCTACGTGCCAAGGTTTGTCTTTTAAGTCTTTAGATACTGTTTTCTGTATAGAGTTTACTATGGCGTTAACTTGAGTGTTTGAAGTACCGTTGCAAATAACAAAATAGTCGCACACGGCGGTATCTATATCTCTTAAGTCAAGAATATCGATATCATTCCCTTTTACTTCTTCAATCCCTTTGATTATGTTCGCCAATAGAACATCATTATTAATAGTCTTTTTCGCCATGAATTATTTTTATGAATTTGTAAAGTTACCAAAATTTGTGATTATTTTTGAACCTTAACAAAATATTAAATTAAGTTAATTTAAATTATTTAGATGAAACTAATCAAACTCGATGCCATAGATTCTACAAATGACTTTCTAAAGGCATTGTCAAGCCAAGATGAACTCGAGAATTTTACGGTGGTAACGGCTGAAAATCAGACAAAAGGAAAGGGGCAAATGGGAGCAAAATGGCAGTCTGAATCTGGTAAAAACTTAATTATGAGTACCTTGGTGAAAGATTTTATATTTGATAACGAACAGGTTTTTAATTTGAGTTTAATTGTCTCATTAAGTGTAATAGAAGTCTTAAAATCATTAAATATTCCCGAATTAAGCATAAAATGGCCAAACGACATTATGTCATACAATAAAAAAGTCGGTGGCATATTAATCGAAAATACCATCAAAAGTGATGGCAGAATCGTGTCAGTTGTCGGATTAGGGCTCAATGTCAATCAGACTAATTTTGACGAATTGCCAAATGCTTCTTCATTGGCAGTTATTTTAGGTAAAGCTTTAAATAAAGATATTTTACCAGAAATGATTGTTGAAAAAATAAAAGAGAAAATTAATTCGTGGGAAAATAAAGCTGCTGATTTTTGGGACAATTATTACAATACATTATTCCGAAAAGGTGTCCCAATGCCTTTTAAAGACCTGCATCCGAATTCATCTGGACAAAATTTTATGGGAATTATCCAAGGCGTTTCTTCAATTGGAAAATTGCAAGTTTTGCTGGAAGATGATTCGATTTCAGAATTTGACATCAAGGAAATTCAGATGCTTTATTAGAGGGACAAAGGGGCAAAGTTACAAAGGGGCAAAGGTTTCTTATTGAAACTGTTTAACTCGGGTTGATTATTGGTTTTGGTTCTATTTTTTTGTTCCAATAAATGATGTAGAATGTTCCTAAAATGGATGGCATAATCCAGGCGATCAAACTTCCGATTCCTAATCCTGCGACGATATATGCGGTAATAGAGGCGATTAAAGCGCCCATCATTTTTCCGATATGTTTTGAAAGCCAGTTTCTGTTGGTTTCTGAGAAGTTTTTGAAAAAGATAAAATCTTTTACGGTCATAAAAAGCCCAAATCCGCCGAAAAATGTAAATAAGATTCCGTTTGCAATATGATTTAGTTGACAATACAAACCTATCGAAATCATTATTACAGAAAAGAAAAGCATTGTTCCAGAAATTATTTTGTCAGTCAAATCGGCTTTTGATTTTGTTTTGAAGCTTAAAGCTCGATTTCCTGAAACAACAAGATAAATAGTGAACAATCCGATAAGGAATAAAAAAAAATTTTGATGTTTTGGCATCCAGCAAATTGGCAGTGAAATAAGCGAGCTTGTAATCATTCCGATCGAAAATAATTTTCCCATTCGTTTATGCAGTTTTCCGCCTTTTTTGACAACGATACTTCCAATTCCGGTAATTAATCCGATTCCTCCAAAAAATGCGTGAATGTAAATTAAAATCTTAATAGCTGATTCCATTTTGATATGTTTTAGTTTGATGATTCAAACTTCGATCAATATTTCAACGGAAAATAATTTTTGCTGCTGAACTGTGATTTTTTGTGGATGAAGTGTTTGTTTTAGAGGGACAAAGGGGCAAAGGGGGAAAGTAACAAAGCTTTTTTATCATTTCTTCTTTTAGTCGAAATGAAGAAAATAAATCAGCTCAATCTGCAAAATCTGCGAGAGAAAATTTAAAATAAAAAAGCCTGATCGTTAAATCAGGCTTTCATTTATAATTCACAATTAATAATTTACCATTATTAAAGTTTATTCATATTGTTTGCAAGGGTTTCAATAAACTTGCTGATTGGCCCTTTGATCATCATGGCCATCATAGCGTTGAATTCGCCTTCGAAGAATAATTGAACTGCGCTTTCAGAATCAGAAACACTATCAATGTTTGAAGTCAAAGTAAACGGAAGCTTATCGCTTGCAGCACCCAAAACAATTTTGTTTGGTGCTACTTTATCTTTCATTTTTAATTTGATTTCCGGCATCCCTTTCAATCCAAAAATAAAAGCGTCTTCACCAGTCACTTCAAATTTAGCGATATTGTCTGGCATTAATTTTTCGAAATTCTTTACATCAGTCAATTGATCAAATAAATCTTGAGCTGATTTCTGAACAGTAACTTTTGGACTTTCTAAGTTCATATGTTGTTTTTTAATTTTTATTTAACCGCAAAGGGCGCTAGGTTTTTTATAAACTTTATATATAATTCCGCAAAGTTCGCAAAGCTCGAATCTTTATAAATTCCAAAAAAGAGCAAAGCGATTTTTTAGAAAATCTAAAATCTAAAATCTAAAATCTAAAATCTAAAATCTAAAATCTAAAATCTAAAATCTAAAATCTATTCTTGTCCCCAAGTTGATGGGCTTTGGCTCCATTCAAGCAATGTTGATTGCTGATCTTCAGTGATATATTGTTTTTGAACAGCTAAGCTTAAAAGATTTTCGTAATTGCTCAAAGTGAATAAATCAATATTTGCTTCTTTGAAATTTTCTTCAGCAACACCAAAGCCGTATGTGAAGATCGCGGCCATACCTTTAATATTAGCACCTTCGCTTCTTAACGCTTCAACAGCCATCAAACTGCTTTTTCCAGTACTAATTAAATCTTCGACAACTACAACATTTTGTCCTTTTTGTAAAAAACCTTCAACTTGGTTTTGTCTTCCGTGTTTTTTAGGTTCCGGACGCACATATACGAAAGGAAGACCTAAACTTTCGGCAACCAAAATTCCAACACCAATGGCTCCAGTAGCAACACCAGCAATCACATCAGGTTTTCCAAATTGTTTTTCAATGTTTTTAGCAAATTCATCACGAACATAGTTTCTGATGCTCGGAAATGAAAGAATTAACCTATTATCACAGTAAATAGGCGATTTCCAACCAGAAGCCCACGTAAAAGGATTTTCGGGATTCAATTTAATTGCATTTATTTGCAAAAGCAATTCGGCTGTTTTTTCGGCAGTATCTTTATTAAAAATCATAATACAAATGTATAAAGTTTTTGTAAACGACAAACCACTTTTTTTGACAAATGAAATCTCGAAAGAAACAGATTTCCAATTGTTCTTGTTAGAAAGTATTGATATCGAACAGCTTATTATAAAAATTTTTCAAAATAAAATTCAAAAAGCGATTCTGTATCATCCAGATGAAAGTGAGATAATGAAAACCCTGAAAGCCAAAATTCCAGTGAATAAAGCTGGTGGAGGCTTTGTCTACAACAAGAAAGGCGAAGTCTTATTCATCTTTAGAAACGGAAAATGGGATCTGCCAAAAGGCGGTATCGAAAAAGGGGAAGACATTGAAGCGACGGCTATGCGTGAGGTAGAGGAGGAGACAGGAGTAAACAAGCTTCGTATTACGAATAAACTTCAAAAAACCTATCATATCTTTAAACGTAACGGAAAATACAAGCTCAAAATTACGCATTGGTTCGAAATGCAATCTGATTTTGAGGGAACACCTCACGGACAACTAGAAGAAGGAATTGAAAAAGTTGCTTGGTTAAATCGAGAACAAATCAAAGAAGCACTTAAAAATTCTTATGAAAACATTAAATTGTTGTTTCAAGAAGAAAATTACGCTTCTGTAGATTTAAAAACAAAAAAAGAAAATTTAGAATCTTAAAATTTCTAAACAAAAAGCTACAAAAAAGCCCAGTAACAAATGGTATTGGGCTTTTTTAATATCATAAAATGTTAAAGACTTATAAAAAAGAGCTATTTATACTGATATGAAATCTCAGTTCGCGAATCAACATCAACAATTCCATTAGTTGTTGCCGTGCGCAAAATAGTCTATTTCTCCATTTGATTTTTGTCGTTCATGCTATAATTAAATTTTGTGATATCTGTTTGTTTATCAGTGATTATAGGATTTCTAAAAGTAGTCGAATATTCAGAAACCAAGTTTTCAGAAATCCTCGTTAAAATAGAATTACCAGGATGTAAACGACATAAAAAACTATTTAGTTTCCATTCTTTTCCAAAAATAAATTGATTGATCTGAAGTTCATTTTTTAAGTTGCTATACTTGTAATTTACAGAAGTGCCTTTACTATTTTTATTAAATTCCGAAGCCTCTGTGAGGTTGCCATTTTCATATGTAAAAATGTAGTTATAGTCGCTATTTGCTACTGTTTTTTTGATAATATTATAGTTTGCATCGACGAAAAACTCTATTGTTTCTGAGTTTCCTGATTGCGATTTAAATGCACGAAGTATTCTATCTGAAAGATATGTAAAGGTATATTTAAAAGCACTTAAATTAAAATCAAGGTTACCCGGAATCTGGTTGAATTCAATTATTCTACCTTTATTATCGTATTTGTATGTTGTTGTTTTTAAAACTTTTCCAATATCTACATTTTCTACTATTTTCGATACTAATCCTTTTTCATTATAAGTGTATTCATCGCCAAAATCAGAGTTTTCATATTTGATATTTATCAATTTATTGTCATCAAAATTGTAAACTTTATGTATCCATAATTCATTATCCAGATATTGATTTTCCTCAATACTAATAAGTTCACTTTTAATTTCAGAACTACCCAATTCTTCGTTTGAGCATGAAATCATGCAAAGTCCAATAAGTAATATTGCTATTTTTTTCATTTTGCTTTTTGTTTGCGTTATATTTTATAGTACAAAAAGCTTGAAAAGGTTGCGTTGTGGCAGCAGTTTAAAATTTGGAGTTTAAATAGTAGGGCGTGCCACCATCCCGATAAAAGGGCTAATTCAGTTTGCGCTTATTCGCCCTTTTATCGGTATGCTGTCGGGCTATCCGCGCTACTTCGGTAGCCAGCTTCTATCCCTCACGCGGCGCCAAACTTTATCTTTAATTTTTTTTTAATGCTTAAAGTTTCAATTTAGTGTATTCAATTTTAGAATTTCATTTTTCAACTCTTCAGGTGTTACCGGATTAAATTGCAAATTCTTCTCAGATTTTTCGCTAGTTGTAGTTTCTTTAATAGCTAAAAATGGTTTGCCTTCAAAATATTTAATAGCAACGATTGTAATTTTCTCTTTTAAAAGCGAATTATAAAAAACAACTTTTTTAGGACTTAATGCACCTTTCATAATTGATTTAAAACGATGGTAAATGATACTAATCGAAACATTACTCTCATCTTCAACAATAACCCCGTAATTAAATACTAACGATGGAATATAGGTTAAAAATCGATCACAATTTAGGTAGCCTAGTTTTGAACTGCTGAACGCATAATAATTTATTTCATCAGCTTTTATATTGTCATCAGTTTTAGTACTATAGGGTTCCACAATGCGATTACTGTTATAATTTCTCGAAGTAGAAATCTCGTAATCTTCAGATTTTATGGTAATTGGTATACTATAGATACAGTTTACAGGAATGCCTTTTATTTTGCCGGGAGTAAATTTTCCTAGTTTTTTGAGAACTCTAAGATATTCATCATCGGCGGTTCTGCTCAAACCTTTTATTATCTTGATATTAGTGACATTTCCTTCTTTGTTTACAACAAACGAAGCATATATTTTGCCACTAATTTCTTCTTCAGGAAGTCTGTAATTTTTGCCAATGAATTTGTACAAGGCGTCATTTCCGCCAATATATACTGGCTTTTCATCAACATCGCTAAAAGTCTGTGCTAAATCAACCGAGTTTTTGTCGACAATCCAATTGATTTGATCTTTTTGCCAATTTCCATAAAAAAGCTGCATTCCTTCTTTATTTCCCTTTTGAGGAAAAGCAATTTCGATATTCTTTCCTTTTTTTAATCCACATTTTTCTTCATTTGCAGTTGCAACAATATGCAACATACCATTGGTTTCTATTATTTTTCCATTAGAAGTGGTCGAAAGTCCATCCAAAATCATATCCGAAATAGCGTAATATTCCTTAACCGATATTTTGATTTTTCCTGTTGCTTCCTTTCCTGATTTAAGCAAAACAAGTGAGTTTGCTTTAAAAGTAATTTTAGTTTTCTCAGCACAAACAATTGTTGTGTCTTTCAGATTATTTATCAAAAAGAATTGTGGCTTTTTGTCATTTTTAATGAAAAAATCGGCTAATAACTTTCTGTCTTCGGCCAAATTACTTTTTGACGAGTCAACAGCTGCGGAATCCTTCTTTAAAGAATCCTCCAGAATAGTTTTCTTTTCAGTTTTTAGCCCTGAAGCGTTGGGATTAGATTTAAGATTATCCTCTTTTGACTCATTTTTACATGAAGAAATACCTAAAATAAATGCAACTAGAAGTACAAGTTTAAATTTCATCAGACAAGTTTTTAAATGAACTATTTTTACATAAATACCGCGAAAGCATATCCACAAAGTATATCTGTTTTTGTGTTTTGATATTTTTTCTTTGCGGACATGTATCCAAGCAAACGCGTTAGGAAATGCTATTTTATTTCAAATATAAAATCTTGAAATTGAATATAGTTGCGGGAAACCGTAAATGTTATTTTTTCTAACAAAGAAATTAGTATAACGATAGCGCAGATTTGTAATCTGCGTTATCGGGATTTGACATTAAACACAAATGTGTCAACATCATCAATGTATAAGAGTATTAATTTCGGCTTTTTAATAATGCCAAAAGGTAAATGAACTTCTATGTTGTCTTTAACTTCAATACTTACATTGTGAGGTTCTAATTTGCCTAATAAGGCTAGTTTTGCCAGATTGCTGTTTTTTTCATAATCGCCTTCAAATCTGCTTATATTCTCAATAGAATCAATTGGGATTTCTAACGAATTAAAAAGCCCATAACGAATTATAATTTTTTCGGACAAAATGCTATGTCTTCTAAAAATTATTGCTTTTAATTGCCCGGTTAGATTTAGCAAAAGGTAAATGTGTAAGATCAAAAATAAGATTGCGCTCTTTTTGCTATGCGAAATAAGCAACATATGCACCGTTACGGCTTCGGCAATCGAGGCCAGCATTAGGCCAATATAAATGGCTGATACTCCACTGTTTTTATATCCGGTAAATTGGTTTTCAGGAGTTTTGTTGTTGGTCCATTTTATAAAACAGTAATAGAGCGAACAAATTTCGAATGTTATTATTTGACCTAATTTTTTAAACTTAATAGATTTTTGTAAAGAATAAGTAATTACATCGTAATCGTCCTGGCTTTCGTTATTGGTTAGTTTTATGCTTTTTTTCAAGTTTAAAATAAATTGAATGGCTGTCCACATTAAAAACAAAAGAAATGCAATGTTGAAATAAATTTTCCAATCAAAAAGAACTTTGAAAAAGTTGCCTTCCATTGGGAATAAAAAAGGTGTTATTTTGAAAGCCAAATAGAAAACAAACCAAAAGGTGAATTCTGTTTTTTCTTTTCGACTCAAAAAATAGTACACAACAGGTGCAACAATTAGAAAAAGTGCTGTTAAAACTGAAAACGAAAGAGCGCTGTCTTTTGAAGTAAAATAAAAAGTTATTAGCAACAGAATCGTTTCTATAATTCCAAAAATAAGAAGAGCATTGTATTTTTTTATCATAGTTGAATTATTGATTTTTGAAACCCGAAGCATCTGGATTAGATTTAAGATTATTCTCTTTTGCTTCATTTTTGCATGAAGAAATTCCGGCAACAAATACGATTATTAATGCGGGTTTAAACTTCATGATGTCAGTTTGTTAAAAGAAATAATTTTATAAAATGTTACATAAATTCAGCATAAGCAAATCCAAATAAAAATACAGAAAGAACAAAATCAATATTTCTAATTAAAACGGTTTTTTCCGAAAAAAGCAAAATAAAACTAGCCAATGGCCGAATAATCAATTGCGATAAAAAAGCAATAAATAGCAATAAAAAACCAAAGTTTAAATCAGAAAAATTACCATTTAAAATCCTTTTAAAAGAGGTTGTCAGTCCGCAGGTTTTGCATTTCACTCCAATTTCAGCATAAGGGCATTTAATATGTATGAGATCTGTTTTCAAATAAAAAATTAAAAACACGATCGTCATAAATATCAAAAGATTGAAAAAATGATATTCCTTATTTTTTTGAAATAGAATCTTTTTGGATCGAATCATTTTTGGCTTTTTGTATCGAATCTTTTTCCAATTCTTCTTCCAATTTTTCTCCCACTTTTTCCAAAACCTTTTTTTGAAGCGTGTCCATTACATGTTCTTCAGTTTCATTAATCGATTTTTCGATTTCGGCTTTGGTTTCGAAAACAGTTTGATATTGGTAATATTGAAAAGCGCCTATTGAGATTGCGGCAACTCCAACAATTAATCCAGCAAGAGAAGTTCCTGTGCTTTCATTTCTTTCTTTTAAGCCGAGATATGAAATACCGCTGAACGCAATTGCAAATATACTTGGCCCGATGGCATAAAACCCGATACATGGAATGATTGAAAAAAGAAAAGCGATTATAGCAAATACTAAACCTATTATTGAAAAGACTTTTGGGTTTCCTGATGATGAGTTTCCTGAAGATGAATTTCTTGAAGGTTGTGGATTCATTTTTAGTTTTGATTTAGGTGGTTTTTGATTAGGTAAACGATTAAATGTAAAACTTCATTTTTGAAGAATATAACGATCAAAACAAGGACAAGAATTCCGATAACGGAATTTATAAAACTGCTTTGAAGCACTTTTTGAAAAGATTTTCTGCCGAAGAAAACGGACCAATGGAATAGGGCTCCAAAATAATTTAGTCCGTAAAATATTCCCTCAACAATAGTGTCGCCGGTTTGGTTATTCATAGTTTTTGGTTAAGGTTAGAATTGGGTAATAAATTCTAAAACCAAATATAGAATGTTGAAATTGAATAACGTTACGGGAAGCCGTATTTCTTTATTTTTTTTGCTGGCGCGAGCGTCCCGCTCGTGACCTTTTTTAGATTTTTGTAATTTAGGGAGTGTTCACGAGCGGGACGCTCATGCTAGCATGGGGCATGCAAAGTATATCGTTTTTAAGTTTTAGATATTTCTTTTGTTTGCGGGCACGGATTACAAATCCGCGCTATCGGGTTTAAGTTTATAATGATTTGTTGATTAAGGTTTTATTTATTTATTTATTTATTTATTTATTTATTTATTTATTTATTTATTTATTGTTTTCAGATACCCTCTGTTTATACAATTTGCATTTATTCTTTCCAACGCATTTAAAAATTCTGATGTATCAAGGAAATAACTTGGATATGCTTGTTTTAATGATTTAAATGAAGTGGCAGATACTAATACAACAGCATTTTTTGTATCATCTATTTCTTTTTCTAAATTAAGATATGTTCTAGTTGCAATATTGTATCTAGATTTATTAAAAACATTTAAAGAGACTATTTGTTTTTCAATGTCGATATGTATTAAATAGTAATCTCCTGGAAATTTTTGTTTCTCTAAATGCTCTGTAGTAACTCTTAAAGCTTTCAAAGTATCAATCACTTTTAATTTTTCACAATAATTATAACATTCCACCATGAGTTCCTGCATGGTATTTTTTTTATGTATTTCTAGGACAGGAAGATTCTCTTTTATTGCGAATAATGAACTTACGATTTTAAAAAATTCTAACCATTCATCAGGACCTTGACTTGATTTAAGAGATGTTTTTGTGATAATCCCTGCAGTTTCTACAGCGGTTGCCCAATAATGTTGCAGTTTAGTTCTTAACTGTAATTCGACTTTTAATGAATTGTATTTTTCTGTTTTAGAGTAATATTTATATATGTAATGTATACTTCTATAACCGGATATTTTAGGATTTTCTATATAATCATTTATTTTTTCCAATTTGTGGTTTGATGATACCGATTCTAATGCCCTTTTTGCTTTTTTTAAATCTTTAGTATCTTTGACAACAGCTCTGTAGCCTCCTATATCTTGCATTCCTCCCAATCCCATATTAGGGTTTAAGTCAAGTTTATATACAATAGAAGTTAATCGCTTAAGGCGTTGTGAAACTAAATATGGTTCAATGTTCTTTTTCGCTAGAATTTTCATCAAGCTTCTCTTCATAACTTTTAGGGGTTGAAGATGGCTAGTTCTCCAGTCATTTATCTTAAGAAGAGCAGAATTAATTTCTTCTTGAGATTTTGAAACTAAAATAGTATTTCCAGCTCTAGTAATTTCTTTTTTAGAATATTTCATAATTGATGATTATCCATTAGAAGTAATAAAGAAAAGTATTATCAAAAATAATTATTCTGAATAATAAAATATGATGTAAAACGTAAAATCGAAAATATCATTTTTTATTAAAGTACTCTATACACAGGATATTGCAAATGCGCCTTCTCATAATAAACGGAATGCTTATAAATCCAATCCAATTGTGCTTCAGCACTTTTAGCAAATTCGCGGTCGTTTTGTTTTTTGGTTTCTAATTCTGCTTTTAGGGCAGGATTATCTTTTAAAAGTTGTCCGGCAGTATCTTCAAAAATATACTCTGAATAATGCTCTTTTTGTTGTAAAATTGGGTCAAAGAAATTCCAGTTAAAAAATGAATCAACACCTTCTGGTTCAAAAGCTTCGATTAAATATTTAACGCCTTTTTGGTTTGTTGGAACGTAATAATCACCTTTCGCGAAAGCCATTTTGACCATTTTAGAAGTTACCGTTGTGTTTCTATGCGTATAATGTCCTTCGTAAGCAGATGGAACCGTTTTAAAATCGGCAATTTTATAGCTTTCTACTTCAATAATAGTATCGTTTTTAAACTGGCGAAATGAAATATTGTTGTTTTTCAAAAGATCAATAATATTCCAATAACCTCGCGGAACTATATACGCCGTAGGAATCACAATTTCCTTAGCCGATTTGAATTCTTTTATATACGGAACATCTTTTTTATACGGTTTGCTTCTGTCATAATACAAACGGTCGCCTGTTGTAGCGTCGCTTTTTTTATAACCCGCTTCGTAGCCTAAAAAAGTAAATTTTGTGGCTTTTGTGCTGTCCATTTCCCATTGAAGCGTATAGGATTTTTTAGGCTGATATTGTTCTAAATTCTGTACTCTTAAATCTTTGATTTTTTGATAATTGGCATCGGTAAAATCCAAAGTTGATTTCATGTATTCATACGTCATTTTTACGCGTTCAGCATATTTTTTCAGCATGTGCGTTTCAACCACAAAACCAATTGTGTTAAACAAAGACGTATAACCTGTAGTATATCGCGGACTGTCAACAAATTGTCCAAAACCTTTATCAGGCGTGTCTTTAAAAGAATCTACATATGGCGTAGTTTCGATTTTCTTTTTCTGAAGATCTTTTACCAAAGCCGGCATCATTTCGTCATTCATAAAATCACCCAAAACTTTTCCAAGTTTGTTGTGTTGCGTCATGATATACGTCAGCTTGTATTGGTAATCAGAACCGTTGCTCACGTGATTATCAATAAAAACATCGGCATTTATTTTTTGGAAAATCTCTACAAAACTCTTTGTATTTCGAGTATCCGATTTCATTAAATCACGATTCAAATCATAGTTTCGGGCATTTCCTCTAAAACCGTAAACTTCAGGTCCGTCTTGATTGGCACGCGTTGTCGAATTTCTATTTAAAGCACCGCCGATATTATAAACCGGAATGGTAACCAAAACCGTATTTTTTGGTGCTTTCATTTTTCCGGTTGCCAAATCTCTGTAAAACTGCATGGTTGCATCGATTCCGTCCGGTTCTCCGGCATGGATTCCATTGTTTACAAAAAGAACAGCTTTTGTTTTCTGAATTTTATCAAAATCAAATTCTTTGTCCGGATTAAAAGTTATCATGTGTAATGGTTCGCCAGAATCGGTCAATCCCATTTCTTTCATTTGAATAGTTGGAAAATCAGCGGCAAGCATTTTAAAATAAGCTATAGTTTCTTGATAAGAAGCCGATTGATTTCCGTTTCCTTTCTCAAAAAAAGTATCGTATTTTTTATTATTTTGAGCGAAAGAGGTGATTGTTAATAGTGAAATGAGAAGGGTAAAAAGTTTCATGAGTTTGTTTTTAATAGAAATCAAATATAAGTTTTTTTGTTTCAAGTTTCAGGTTTGATATGCAGGATCGTTTAACCGCAAAGCACGCAAAGTTTTTTATGTATAAGGCTTTAAAAAAACGCAAAGTTCACAAAGCTTTGAATATAAACTTAGCGAACTTTGCGTAAACCTTTGCGTGCTTTGCGGTTAAAAAACTTTCCCTACTTTTGCAAAATGAACAAAAGACACCATTCCAACGATATACTTTCGAATTTAGGGATTGATAGCCTAAATGAAATGCAGGAAATGGCACATGATGCTATTTTAAACGAAAATAATACATTGTTACTTTCTCCAACTGGATCTGGAAAAACTTTAGCTTTTTTGCTTCCAATTTTGGAATTGCTTCAACCTGAGATTTTATCAGTGCAATGTTTGATTTTGGTTCCGTCGCGCGAACTTGGATTGCAGATTGAACAAGTTTGGAAAAAAATGGGAACGAAGTACAAGGTGAACATTTGTTATGGCGGACATTCGATTGATACTGAAATCAAGAATTTGAGAAATCCGCCGGCGGTTTTGATTGGAACTCCAGGAAGAATTGCAGATCATATTGACAGAGAAACTTTCAGAACCGATAAAATTCAGACGCTTGTTTTAGATGAATTCGACAAATCGTTGCAACTTGGCTTTCATGAGCAAATGTCTTTTATTATTGCAAGATTGCCGAAAATCAATAAAAGAGTTTTGGTATCAGCAACTTCAGATATTGAAATTCCGAAATATACGAAAGTTGTAAATCCAGTTGTTTTGGATTTTATTCCAGAAGAAGAGGAAAAAACAAATCTTTCGATGAAAATGGTGATTTCGCCAGCAAAAGATAAACTGCAGAGTTTGTTCAATTTGATTTGTTCGCTAAAATCAGAATCGGCTATTATTTTTTGTAATCACAGAGATGCTGCAGAGCGAATTAGCGACACTTTGAACGAAAAAGGAATCTATTCGGTTTATTATCATGGCGGAATGGATCAGGATGAGCGTGAGCGCGCTTTGATTCAGTTCAGAAATGGAAGCATCAGTTATTTGGTCACGACAGACTTGGCTGCAAGAGGATTGGATATTCCAGAAATGAAACACGTTATTCATTATCACTTGCCGTTAAAAGAAGATGAATTCACACATAGAAACGGACGTACGGCTCGTATGCAGGCAACAGGAACGGCTTACGTAATTATCCACGAAAGTGAAAAACAATTGGATTACATTGATTACGAAATGGAAATTTTGGACGTTGAAGGAAAAGTTTCGTTGCCAAAACCACCACAATTTCAAACTATATATATCAGTGGCGGAAAGAAAACAAAACTGAATAAATTTGACATCGTAGGTTTCTTTTCTCAAAAAGGAAAATTGGAAAAAGATGATTTAGGGTTGATTGAGGTAAAAGATTTTGTTTCGTTTGCAGCGGTAAAATTCAACAAAGTAAAAGATCTTTTGAAGCATATTAAAGATGAAAAAATGAAAGGCAAAAAGTTTAAGATTGAAGTTGCCCGCAATGTCGTGAAGAAAGAAGAAGATAAAAGCAAAAAATATTAGATTGAGGAAAAAAAGGATAGGTGAGTAAAAATTGGTCTATTGTATTGTTTGTCAGTGTTTTGTAAAATTCAAATTAAGTTTTGCAATTTTGTGTTAAAAAAATAATGATTTGATAGCGATTTTTTCATTATTTCTATGTTTTTTTGCTACAGTAAAATTGTAAACCCCAAATCTGTTATGAAAAACATTATTACCGTTGCTGCTTTGTTTTTAAGTTTCGTTTCATTTGCACAAATTAAAGTTCTTGAAACAGTTCCTGTTGAGAAATTAGGAAAAGTAAATAACAATTACATTCAAAAAATTGGAGACGAGTATACAGTGTATTACACTAGTATTCAAAACGATGACGATTCTTCACCTTTAAGAAAATTTTCATTCAAAAATGTGAATAACGATTACTCAAATCTTTACACTATTATCATGAATGGTTTCACAGCAAGCCCTTTATACGATATTAAATTAGAATTGCCAAACAACTATATCTGGTTGCATTACACAGGAAGTGTTGTTCCAGATAAAGCAACTGTTCAATTTATGGTTTCTAGCAAAGAAGCTACTTCTGCAACAAGCAGTGTTTCTGAGCCATTTGTAAAAGATCAAATCAATAAATTATTCCAGAAATAATTTTTTAAAGGTTCAAAGTCTCAAAGGGACAAAGGGACAAAGTTTTTTAAACCTTTGTCCCTTGCATCATAAAAATAAAAAAAGCTGTTCATTAGAACAGCTTTTTTTATTTTCAGGTTATTTTGATTTTAAGTTCCAGATTAAAAACCTTTGTCACTTTGTTGCTTTGTTGCTTTGAACCTTTGTTGCTTTAAACCTTTGTCCCTTCAAAAAAACTATATTTTTTTGACATATTGTGTGATAATAACAATTTGCTGACCATCGACTTTTCCTTCGATGTATTCAGCGTTTTCGTGGTCTAAACGAATGTTTCTAACCGCAGTTCCTTGTTTGGCAACCATGCTTGAGCCTTTTACCTTAAGATCTTTAATTAAAACAACCGAATCTCCATGTTGCAAAACAACGCCATTGCTGTCGCGGTGAACGAGTTTGTTTTCGTCGTCTTCGCCTTCGCCAGTTACTTTTGCCCATTCTAGCGTGTCTTCGTCTAAATACATCATGTCAAGTAGTTCCTGAGGCCATCCAGCAGAACGCATTCTGCTTAACATTCTCCATGCCACCACTTGAACCGGAATGTTTTCATTCCACATGCTGTCATTTAAGCATCTCCAGTGATTTAAATCAACATTGTCAGGATTCTCGATTTGGTCAATACAGGTGTTGCAGGCAAATATTGCTTCATCAATTCCGCCTTTTTTAGTTGGTAATACTTGATATACTTTTAGATTTTCTTCAGCGCCACAAAGTTCACATTTAGATCCGCTTCGTTTGCTTAATTCTCTTTCAATGCTCATTATTTCTTGTTTGTTTTAAAAATGCGAAATTACTTATAATTTGCTTCGCTTACAAATTTGTGGTTAGAAGTATTAATGTCTCACCACTTCATAAATTTTATTTTCTTTAAAAAGTTTTTGCAAATCTTTTTTGGCAATAATCTTTTTATCTCTGTAATTTTTTTCCAGGTCAATTTTATCAATTCCTGTTTTCTTATCGACTTCCATATCATTCAATAACAAAGTCAAACTGTCTTTTGAAATTTCAGTCAATTTCATCGTCGAATAAAAACCGTTTGAATTGTCAATGCTGTACACATCTCCAATTTTTGGACTTTCGATATACGAGATATTATCTTTTCCTTTTTGTACCGTACTATACATGCCAAATAGAAAAAGACCAGCTATAATAAAAATTCCGGAATACATCCAAAGCGGGCTACTGATTCTCCCAATAGAATGCTGGATTTTTTGTTTAATAGGTGCTGAAAATTCTTTTTGTTCAAATGTCTTTTTGCATGAGTTGCATTCGGCGAAAGTCAATTTTTTAATTGGAAAAAAGGGTATCCAGTAAATGTGTGCATACTTTTCATATAAACTGTAGTTCATGGAAACAGTAGTGTTACAATCTGGACAATCTACATTGTTAATGCGGTCGTTTTTAATGTGTTTTGATTTGGTTCCGTAAAAAATCATTAGTTAAGTTTTATAGGTTATAGCAACAAAAATAATGATTTATCTTACCTATGCAAGTAAAGTGAATAAATGATTTATTCAGTTATTTCTTAACCCTTACTGCATCTGGAACCAGCATTTCATATTCGCCACCATTGCGCAAAACATCACGTACGATACTTGAACTAATGAAAGAAGTTTTTGCAGCGGTCAATAAAAATACCGTTTCAATTTTTGAAAGTTTTCGGTTGGTATGTGCAATGGCTTTTTCGAATTCAAAATCGGCTGGGTTGCGCAAACCTCTTAAAATGAAATTGGCTTTTTCTTTTTTAGCTAAATCTATAGTAAGTCCTTCATAAGTTATTACCGAAATTTTTGGTTCGTCTTTGAAGGTTTCTTCAATGAAACGTTTTCTTTCTTCCAATGAAAACATGTATTTTTTTTCGGCATTTACACCAATGGCAATTACGATTTCATCAAATAAAGGAACTCCTCTTTTGATGATGTCTTCGTGTCCGAGTGTAATTGGGTCAAATGATCCTGGGAATATGGCTTTTCGCATTTTTTTTCTTTTTAGAGGTTCAAAGCTACAAAGGCGCAAAGGCACAAAGTTTTTTTGAATGGCTTCGACTTCGCTCAGCCTGACAATATGTGTTTAAAAAATAAGGTGCTGAAATCTTAGTATCTCAGCACCTTAGTATCTTAGTGACTAGGCTAAAGCTAGCTCTATCGCATTTGTGAATAAATCTTCAAGAGAAATTCCGGCTGCTTTTGCTTGTTGCGGAATCAAACTTTCTGTTGTCAAACCTGGAATAGTATTCATTTCCAGCATATATGGTTCGTTGTTTACAATAATGAATTCGCTTCTTGAGAAACCTTTCATTTTTAAAACTTCGTAAGCACGTTTTGCTGTTTCTCCCACTTTTTGTGTTAGTTCGTCAGAGATTCTCGCTGGAGTGATTTCCTGAGATTTTCCTTCGTATTTGGCTTCATAATCGAAGAAATCATTGTCTGATACAATTTCTGTAATTGGCAAAACTTTTATTTCTCCTTTGTAATTGATTACGCCAACTGAAACCTCAGTTCCGTCAAGGAAACTTTCTATGATAATTTCGTTGTCTTCTTTGTAAGCCACTTCAATCGCAATTGGAAGTTCTGCTTCAGTTTTTACTTTTGAGATTCCGAAACTAGAACCTGCTTTGTTTGGTTTTACGAAACATGGCAATCCAACTTTTTTAACAATTTCGGCTGTATTGATTTCGTCACCTTTGTTTAAATAATAAGAAATTGCCGTTTTGATTCCGTATGGTTTTAAAACCGATAATAAATCTCTTTTGTTGAAAGTCAAAGCCGATTGATAATAATCGCAAGATGATTGTGGCAGGCCAATTAATTCAAAATAAGCTTGCATTAATCCATCTTCGCCTGGAGTTCCGTGGATGGCGTTGAAAACACAATCAAAAGTGATTTTTTCACCATTTACAGTTACTGAGAAATCATTTCTGTCAATTGGAAATTCGGCGTCGTTGGCATCTACATAAACCCATTTTTCTTTGAAAATATGAATTCGGAATCCGTTGTATTTTGTTTTGTCAAGATATTGGTAAACAACGTTTCCGCTGATAAGCGAAATTTTGTATTCGCTTGAATATCCGCCCATGATGATGGCAATGTTTTTCATTGACTTTCTGTTTATTTGTTTAATCGTTAATTTGTTTAATCGAAATGTTCTTTTGAAACCGAGTGTCCTAGCCCTGATGGGAGCGGCATCTCCCGATTTAGAAAAACAAGGCTTTTTAGCCGTAGTTTTTGTTTATCGGGAATACAGCGGACAGCAGGAAACAGCTCCTAAAAATTGAAATTTTAAATTCTAAAATACCAAATTCCGAAGATTTTAGTTTTTAATAGAAATAACAATCGCAGAGCATTTTTGTTTTAAACAAAATTATCATTTTTTTTGAAATGAAATACTTTATCTTTGCGTTCATCTAAAAATTAATTTATGAGTTTACGTAAGTATTTAACTAGCCGCGTGTTTTTTTTACAATTGTTAGGTGCGGCAGCTATCATTGCAGTTTTGGGTTATTTGTTTATGCATTGGCTGACTTTTACAACTGATCACGGACATGAAATTGCGGTTCCGAATTTATCTAAATTGACAGAAGAGCAAGTTGAGGATAAACTTGACGAACTGGACTTAGATTATGTGCTTTTGGATAGTGTTGATTACCGAAGTGAATATCCGAAATTCAGCGTTGTTGAGCAAGATCCGTTGCCAGGAACGATGGTTAAAGTAGGTAGAAAAATATACATCAAAATTAATGCATCGGGATTTTCATCTGTTAAGATTCCTGATTTAATCGAAAAAACATATCGTGAAGCAGTTCCAACCTTGAAAGCTTTAGGACTTGAGCCAGGAACGATCACGTATATCCCGAATCTTGGAAAAGATATGGTGCTTGAAATGCGTTACAAAGGAAGAAATTTAAAAGTAGGAGACCGCGTTTTGAAAGCGTCTAAAATTGATTTGGTTTTAGGAGATGGAAAAGCGAGTTATGTAGATGATAGTCAGGCAGACAGTACTGCAACTGAGCCTGTAGAAACCCCAAAAGATGAGCAATAATATTGAAGAAAACTTAGATCTGGAAGACGAATTATTCGAACATTACAGATTTGAAGTGTCTAAAGGTCAGGCGTTTTTGCGTATTGACAAATATTTAATGTATTTGATTCCGAATGCCACGCGAAATAAAATTCAGAACGCGGCAACAAATGGGAATATTTTTGTGAATGATATTCCAGTAAAATCAAATTATAAAGTAAAACCTTTTGATGTGATAACAGTAATGTTGTCGCATCCGCCATTTGAAAATAGAGTAGATCCGGAAGATATTCCGCTGGACATTGTTTACGAAGATGATGCGCTTTTGTTGATCAATAAACCTCCCGGATTGGTAGTTCACCCAGGACATGGTAATTATACCGGAACTTTGGTGAATGCGTTGGCATTTCATTTTGAAAATTTGCCAATGAACAGTAGCGAACGTCCAGGCTTGGTTCACAGAATAGACAAAGATACTTCTGGACTTTTGGTTGTGGCCAAAACCGAAGCAGCGATGACGCATTTAGCAAAACAATTTGAAGCTAAAACAACAGAACGTGAATATATTGCTCTAGTTTGGGGAAATGTTACCGCAGACAGCGGAACAATTGAAGGAAACTTGGCAAGACATTTAAAAGACCGCATGCAAATGGCCGTTTTTGATGATCCAGAAATTGGAAAACCTGCCATTACGCATTATAAAGTTTTGGAGCGTTTTGGTTATGTGACTTTGGTTTCTTGTAAGCTAGAAACAGGAAGAACACACCAGATTCGTGCGCATATGAAGCATATTGGTCATCCGTTGTTCAATGACGAGCGTTATGGCGGACATTTGATCTTGAAAGGAACGACTTTTACAAAATACAAACAGTTTATTGAGAATTGTTTTAAAGCATTGCCTCGTCAGGCGCTGCATGCTAAAACCCTTGGTTTTGTTCATCCAAACACTGGTGAAATGATGCGTTTTGATACTGAACTGCCACAAGATTTTAAGGATTGTATCGAGAAATGGCAAAATTATGTGAAATCGCATAATACTGAGGAGGAGAACTAAATTAGATAATTTGGCAATTAGAAAATTAGATAATTTCTTTTAATGAAAAAACAAAAAGCTCCTGATGGAGCTTTTTGTTTTTTTTTAAGATATTTTTATAATCAATTTGATATTCCGTAGAGACGCACCGCAGTGCGTCTAACATATTGTGGATATTCGTTGCGTAGGCGCACTGCAGTGCGCCTCTACAGATGTGCTTTGTGTTATAATTGCGATATTATCGAATTGCCAAATTATCTAATTTTCTAATTGCCAAATTATTTTATTTGTCCTGTTGAACCTGTTGCTGATGGCAGAAGCTCAAAAACAGAAGTAGGAGCGAGGCCGGCTTCAATTCGGTGTGAAACGTACAAAATTGCAACGTTTGTTTCTTGTTTTATGGTATTGATTAACTGAATTACCAAATCTACATTTTCATCATCTAAACCTTCTACTGGCTCATCTAGAATTAATAAGGGTGGATGTTTTAAAACGGCACGAACAATTAGCGCGACGCGTTGCTGTCCGATAGAAAGATCTATGAAACGCTTTTTTCTTAGATGCGTCATTTCAATCACTTCTAGCCATTGTGTTACGATATTTTTTTGATGTGTTGTGGGTTCTGTATACAGCCCAATCTGGTCAAAGAAACCTGATAGAATCATTTGCTCCAAAGTATGACCTTTTTGAAACAAATCCATCATTGCGGTGGTGTAAATACCGATTTGTTTTTTGATGTCCCAAACGCTTTCTCCAGTTCCTTTTTTTCTTCCGAATAAAAATAAATCTTGTCCAAAACCTTTTGGATTATCGCCCGTAATTAAAGATAAAATGGTGCTTTTTCCCGAACCGTTTGGCCCGATTAGTTGCCAAAATTCGCCTTGTTTTATTGTCCACGAAATGTTATTGAGAATCTTTCTCTCGTCATAGCTTACAGAAACATCTTCCAGTCGTATTAATTCATTTTCAGGAAAAGTATGAACTTCTGTTGCTTTTGGAATTGCAGTTGTATTTAAGGTTTTGAAATGATTTTCGTTTTTTACATATGGATGCAGTTCAAAAGTATTGTCTTTGATTTGAGCTTTGTTTGGAACAAATTCAAGTACATCAACAGTACGATTTAAGAGCTGGATGATTGCAATGTTATTTGTGAGATCTTTTAAGGAATCAGCTAAAAGCACTCTCGAAGCCTGATCTAAATGATCAAAAGGATTGTCGAAAATGATAAAATCTGGCTTTTGATTGATGCAGTATTTTAAAAACTCTTTTTTGCGTTCGCCAGACGAGAAAGTTCGAAGTTGTCTGTGCGATTCTGGTGAAGCTTCTACGCTGTCATATTGAAACTCTTTTTCAATGAATTTTTCGATCGCGATATCAGAAAACAGTATTCCTTTTTGAGTATTAAAAACAGCTAATTCTCCAGTTGCTTCGCCATTTAATATGTTGTCGATTAGTTTTTTTTTATTTACCTGATTTGATAAAAGTATATCCCAGTGTTGCATTATAAATTCTTAAAATAATTATTCTATTTTTTTGTTGCCATTTCGCGATCATTTCTTGACCATTCGCTCCATGAACCAACGTAAAGTTTCGGAATCGGAATTCCTGCGTAATCCATTGCCAGTAAGGTGTGGCAAGCCGTTACACCCGAGCCACAGTGCACAATTACATTTTCTGGATTGATATTGCCTAAAATGGCCGTATATTTTTCATTTAAATCCTCTCGTGATTTGTAAAATCCGTTTTCATCTAAATTTTCGCTAAACGGAATATTTATTGCGCCCGAAATATGCCCTGCAATTAAATCTAGCGGTTCTGTGAGGCCATCAAAGCGATTTTTATCTCTAACATCAATTACGATGTTTTGATCGTTTTTACGCGCTTTTTCGACTTCTTCAATATCGGCGACAGCCAATTTCCAATTTGAAATCGGATAATCGCTTTTTTCAAATTGTTCGATTCCAGAATTTATTGGAAAACCAGCTTTTATTGCTTCTTGCAAACCACCATTTAAAACCTGAATTTTTTCATGCCCAATTGATTTCAGCATCCACCAGAATCTCGAAGCGGCATTTGAGCCGTTTTTGTCGTCATAAACAACAACATGACTTTCTGGTGAAATTCCTGTTTTCGAAAGTACTTCTGAAAATTTTTCTAAAGAAGGAAGCGGATGCCTTCCGCCATTTTTCGGATTGCAGTCGATTGTTGCCAAATCTTTGTTCAAATCAACGTAACGTGCATTTTTTAAATGTTCGTTTTTATAATTTTCTTCGGCATTTAATCCTGCTCTTGCGTCGATTAAAACAAGTTCAGAAAGATTTTGTAATTCAAGTAATTCTTCGGGATTGATAAGAGATGACAGTTTAGACATTTTAAAGATGTTTATTTTTTTGATTTTCCAAATAACTGCAAAGCATTCAAAATCACTTTGTTTTGCGTTTCATTTTCAAATGTATAGGAAAGGGTTTTGTTAGTTTTGCCTTCATAATCAATATCATTATGACCCATATTTACATACATCATCTTGTATTTTTTGTTTGTCCAAACCACTGGATAATACCCACTATGCCAGATTTCATGAGCTTTTGGGCCAGTTCCTAAAGGAAAACTGCTTTCATCGATCGCCAAAAGGATTTTGATGTCTGGATTTTTTGTCAAATCATTGCTCCATCTATACCATTCATTTGGTTGTGATTTAAAGGTTTTCGGAATATTTTTAGTTATTGGATCTTGATTTTCAACTCTCAAAATGGCCGATGTTGGTCGCCAAGTATTGCTTCCGTATTCGCCAGAACCTAAAAAAGTATTGTGATACCAATCCCAGTTTTGTGGATAAGAGGAATTATTTAATGCAAAAGCCGAAAAGTGAAATCCAATAAAACCGCCTCCATTTTCCATATATTTTTGGAAAGCTTCGCGTTGCGCTGGAGTTTCTGGTCGAGTGTCTAAAAACAAAACGACTTGATATTTTGCTAAAAATTTTGCATTCAAATTGTCCCAATTGCTTGTAGAATCGTATTCAAAATGATTTTCTTCTGCAACTTTTGGAAACCATTTATTGGCTTCGTGCACAAAACTAATATGTGCTTGGTCGTTTTTGGCCGTGTAAAAAGCAATTATTTTAAACTTAGTTTTTTCTTTTTTATGTTGTGAAAAGGCTGTAAAGCAAACCAACAAAAGGGTAATTAAAATATTTGTTTTGAAAACTGAATTTATTCTCTTGAAAATCTTCATATCTATTTAAAATTAACTTGGAATTTTTTCGATTAAAATTTCGTTTTCCGCACTGTCAAAATAGGTGCATGTCATTTCGATAATATCAACGCGCCATTTTGCTATACCGCATTGTCCACAATGATTGCAGAAAGTCAGATAATCAGTTTCTCCGTGCTGGTGTTTTACTAAAAATTCGATAAAAAGTTCTTTATTAACAGATGAAGCGACTGAAATAGTGCTGTATTTTTCATCTGAAGAAACAGAATAATTGTTCACGCCAAAATATTCTGCATGTCCGTCATTCACGTAAGTGTCATATCCTTTTACACCTAGAATGATTAAATCTTGTATATAATTTGGGAAATCAGCCCCGCTTTTTACTTTAGCATGTGCATCTTTTATTTGTTCAATTGTAAACATAATTTGTGGTTTTAATTAATTATTCTTTCAAAAATACGATTAATGGTTTTATAAATTGGTCAAAAGATTCAATATGTGGCAAATGTCCCGTATTTGGAATTTCAACGAGTTTTGAATTCGGAATTGCTTTTTGAGTTCGTTTTCCTAATTCGGCGTAATTTCCCATTGTTGCTTGAATATCTTGAGAAACTAAAGGTTTTCCTAAAGCCGTTTTGTCTCTTGTTCCAATAATTAAAAGTGTAGGAACCTGAATGTTTTTGAACTCATATAGAACAGGTTGTGTAAAAATCATTTCATATAAAAGTGCCGAATTCCAAGCTACTTTATCATATTCAGGATCGGTTGTCCAACCTGCGCTGAGTTCGGCCCATTTTTGATAATCGGCATTCCATTTTCCGTTGTAATAATTGGCCATTTGGTAATTTTTAATCGACTGAAAATTTTGTTTTTGCTCCGACTCGTACCACCAATCAACGGGTTTGTATGGAACGACTAATTTCCAGTCCTCCAAACCAATTGGGTTTTCGAGAACTAATTTTTCAGTCATTTCCGGATACATCAAAGCAAATCGTGTTGCCAACATGCCACCCATCGAATGACCAAGAATAGTAGCTTTTCCAATTCCAAGATGATCCAATAATTTTTTAGTGTTTTCTGCCAATTGCTGAAAAGTATATTGAAAATTATCTGGTTTTGATGATTTTCCGAAACCAATTTGATCCGGAACAATTACGCGGTAACCTGCTGCATTTAATGCTTTTATAGTAGTTTCCCAATAAGCTCCGTTAAAATTTTTTCCGTGAAGCAGTACAATATTTTTGTTGTTATAGTTTTCCGGAACAACGTCCATATAAAACATTTGCATGTATTGACGTTGATTGTTTAATTCTAAAAATTGGACCGGAAATGGATATTCATAATTGGTCAAATTAATATCTAAGTGTTTAATGTTGGCATCTTGCGAAGAAGCCAAAAATGGGAATAAGAACAATAAGAGCTTTGCAATTTTCATTTTGAGCTGATTATATGTTGGAAGCATAAAATTACCGTTAACCAATTTGAAATGCAAAGAATAGGGTCTTAAAGTTATCAGAAAAAAAGTTTTCAAAATGGTTTGCTGATTTTTATTGCCAATAATCGATGATTTATTGAAATTTTATCGATTAAATGACTCTGATTTTGAAAATAATGCATTTTGACGAGTAATGTTACACTTCAGAGGACTTCTTTTATTAACAGGAAAAAAGTATGTAATTTAGTATCAGAAAGTTGTAAGCTAAAAAAAATAGTATTATGAAAAAAACGATACTTTTATTCCTGCTCACAGTCCCCACATTTGCCCAAGAACTCAATACATTTGATTTCGCCGTTATAAATTCAACCTTAATTTCTGCAAATATCGATCTTGATAAAGGCCGGAGCGTTGTCGCGGCCAATGAAGATCAATATTCGGCTTATTTTCAGTACGCCTTTAGTATGTGTGACGACGATATTATTTTTGGCGCTGGAATTGACAAGTCGGAAATTGATCGGACTTATATTGGCTACATCGGAAAAATTTGCGGAAAATTCAGAGCCACGATTGGTGTTGGATATCTCGAGTCGAGGAGCGGTTATGATGGAACTTTTACAGGTTTCAGCGTTTCATGGCATTTTTCTGAAAATACATATATAGGCGGAAATCTGGAAAATCTACATTCAACAAGTGTGGATTACGAAACCGATGAAAGTTTTGATTATTATAAAAAATTGGTTCCGAAAGTTTTTGGAAGTTATGAAATTATCCCACATGTGATTGCTTTTGGACAATTGAGTTCAAGAGTGAATGATATTGCCTTGAAATATCAAGTTCGCCGATTTTCTGCTGGCGGATTTTATTCTGGACATTCAGTAGGAGGCATCTTCGGAACTGTTAATGTTGGTCGATTTGCCTTTTCCTGCAGTACAACTTTTGAGAAAGTAAATTTTGGACTTAAGTTTGAATAAAATATTCTCCATATTTTCTAACACATAGAAACATAGATTTTATGTTTAAAAAGAGTGCTAAAAAGAAACGCGTTTCTTATCACATAGTTGCTATGTGCATTTAAATTAGTGAAACGTCTTATTTTAAGATAGTAGGGCTATATCTCGATGTGTTAAAATAATTTTTGGATTACTGCTTAATTGTCACTACTCTTTGTGGATACGGAATATCGATTTTGGCATCATCAAAACGTTTTTTAATGCTTTGAAGCAAATCACAATACATTACAAAACCATCTGTAGAGTTTTTTGCCCATGCCCACGCTTTTAAATTTACGCTAGAATCTGCCAATGCAACAACGCGAGCGACAACCAGGGGTGTGTTTTGCTTTTTGGCTTCGGCAGTTCTGGTGTCAATAAAAAATGGATGTTTGGCAATTTCATCTTGCATGATTTTTAATGCCTCTTCGATATTTGATTCATAACCAATTCCGATTTCTATTATTTTACAGCATTTTGTGTCGTGCATATTGGTGTTTACAATAATTTGAGCGCTGATTACAGAATTAGGAATAATGATTCGGTTGTTTTCAGCATCTTTAAGAACTACTTGTCTTAAATTGATATCTTCCACTGTTCCGACAAAATTGTTGATTGTGATTTTATCGTTGATTTTAAAAGGTTTAAAAATCACCAAAAAGATGCCGCTGACAATATTGCTTAAAGCTTGTTGTGAAGCTAAACCGGCAACGAGAGAAATAACCCCGGCGCCAGCTAAAAAGGAATGCCCGATGATTTTAAATTCAGGAATTTGAATTAGGGCAAAAGCAAATCCGAGAATGTAAATTACAGTTATTATTAAGTGTTTTAAGAACTTAAAACCGGTTGCGTCATATTCTTTGTCGTTTAATTTTCGGTACAAAAAATAACGAAGAATTTTATCTGTTAAAGCGCCCAAGACTATTGTAACAACGGCAATAATAACAATAAAAAATAAGATTCTAAAGTCTTTTAAATAATCAATCATATACTGTCATTTTTTAGAAAAAAAATCCAAAAAACAATTTTTGAATATTGCTTTTTGGATTTTATAAAGTTAAGACAAATATTTGTTCGATTTTATAGTCCAACAAAATCGTCGCTTTTTGGGAAAATGCTCAACGCTTCGATCGCAATTTCTGGCGTTGGAGAAGCTAGTTTTCTAAGTTTTGTGTCCATCCACGCGCCATCAACAGTAATGGTTGCGCAAAGTGTATCATCTTCTCTTCTGAATTCGTGAATGATAGACCAGCGAGAAGCATCGGCTTTCATTTTTGATGTTTTGGTATGAATGAATATTTTGTCTGAAAGTTTTAATTCTTTTCTGAAAACGCATTCTTCTCTAAATAAAACCGGTCCAAAACCCTGTGTTTGCATTACTTTCAAAGTCAAACCAAGTTCTTCAAGGATTTCAATTCGATGCTGTGCACCAAAATCATAATAAGCACTGTGGCGAACGTGAAAATTCGGGTCTAAATCGGACCAGCGAAAAGAAATTTCTTTAATAAATGAAGCCATTTTGTATTTGTAATTAATGAGAAACCGAAATTACAAATAAAAAATAGACGAATAACATAAAATTACTATGCATGCATATTTTTATTATTTGCCAATTTTGCAATATTTGGCAGAATAATCTATTTTGCAAGCAGTTTTTTGATTTCAGTGGCAATGTTATCTAGATTTCCTTCAGCATTTCCTGTCGCCGTAAATTTTACAACTCCATTTTGATCAATCACGAAGTTTTTAGGAATTGAATTTGTGGCATAATCGTTCCAAATTTTTCGGTCGGCATCGATTCCGTAATTAAAATTCAGTCCGTCACCTTTAAGTTTAACAACTTTTTTTGCTACTATTTTTTCAGCTTCTCCACTTGAAATGGCTAAAAACATAAAATTGTCGTTTTTGAATGGCTCTAGAATTTTTTCCGGAACATCATAAAATTCTTGAAGGCAAGGCGCGCACCAAGTTGCCCAAAAATTGACAAGAACCACTTTTCCTTTTAAATCGGAAAGTTTTATTTCTTTGCCATCAACAAGTTTCAAGGTAAAATCTTTGGCTTTATCGTTTACATTCAGAAGATATTCGGGATTTTCTTTTTTGGCTATTTTTTCAGGAGTTGAACTACTATTTTCTGGTTTTGCAACGTCATAAATCTCGACCAAGCTTATAAACTCTGTATCTCCAATTTTATCTCCAAATTTTTTTGCAAATTCATTTCTTTTTTCTTCCGAAACACCATTTGACATTGATTTTATACGCCCTTCTTTGCCATATTCTTCAAGTTGTTGCATGGTGATAATTTCATTGTTAGCTATGATTACTCTTTCGGGTTTTTTGGCGACTTTAGTTTGTGCGTAAAAGAATGGTGTAATTAACAAAAGAGTAAAACAAATTAATTTTTTCATGGGTTAGATTTTATAGTTTTTTGATAAATATAGAACTTTTTTATAAGAGAAATTTTAATTATTTATCGATTGTTTAAAATCTAGGTTGTTGTTAATTGGTTAATTTTGAGTGAACTTGTTTTTGTTCGGAGAATTTAAGAAGGAAATCAGCGATTATTTCGGTTTCTTCGATAAGAAAGCTTGCGTCGAAGTATTTGATGTAAGGAAGCAATTCATCAACCGTGAGGATTTTTACAAATTGAAATTCCTCAATAGGCTTTTTATTGGTAAAAACAATGATGTTTTTGATTGGCACTTTTCTGTTTCCCCAATATTGCCGAGAAAAATCATGGTTTAGTTTGCTTATTTGATTGTTGAATAGTCTGAACAAAGCATAATTGGTTCTAAGGACTTGTTCAACAGGAGAGCGCAAATCGAGATTACTTATAGAATCTTCGCTCCAGTTTTTCGTTTCGATCAGAAAAATTCCAGCGGGAGATATTAAAAGATGATCGATTTGAATCGAATGAATGTGGTCGTGATTGTTTTTATTATAGATTGATGGATTGAAAGTGCAGCAAAAATCATTTATCAAAATGTAATCGTCGGTTAATTTTTTGAGCATGCTTTCAACTTTTTGCTCGCCAACTGCGCCGTAAATAGTATTGCTTAGCGTTTCTATTATTTCTTTTTTCTTCTCAAAAGCTTGCAAATCGTAAAAACTGCTTTCGTTTACAACATTTTGAAAATTGGTAGCAATATACTCGAACCGTTTATTTTTTCGAAGAAGCTGTTTCTTTACCTCATAATTAAATAGGAAGATTTCGTAATGATATTTAAGTTGTGCCGACCAAAATTTTGTGCAGATAACAAGGTTGAGCCAATAATCTTTTATTGTTGGAATAATTCTAGAATGAGTTTCCGGAAGGTTTTCAATTTCGTCATTAAAATTGTCGAGTTGCTGTCTTAATTGCAGTTCGAGAAGCATTTTCTTTTGCGGAATGAAAGTGTTTAATTCAGAAAGATCTTTTTCGAGCGCTGATTTTTCTTCTTCAATAAATAAAGTATGATTGGAAATGATTTGCTCTTCGTTGATTTTATGATTTTTCCGAAAATTAATCAATTCGTTTAACGAATGAAAATGGTCAATGTTATATCTGACTAAATCAATTTGTAAAGTATTTAGACATCCAATGGTATTATAAACTCTGCACATTTTCTCTCTTCATTAATTACCATGCGATATAATTTATTGAGATGTTTATAGGCTCATTTTCGATAATTCAACTTCAAGTTTATCAAAGTTTTCTTCATTTTTATCGACAACGTAAGGTTTCAGTTTTTGGCATTCTTCGACGGTTTCAAAAAGCATTTTAAAAATGACTTTTGTCTTGTTTTTGTCGATCGTTTCAAATGTTGTCAGAATTTGGAACAATGGTTTTGAATAACGTTTCCAAGCAATAAGATTGGGTCTGTCAATTTTTATGAATTCGCATTCATTGGCATAATTTCCAGCTTCAGGCCCATGCATGATAAAGCTCCATTTTCCGCCTTCGCAAAAATTAAATTCGCTGAAAGTATTGGTAAAGCCTTTTGGTCCCCACCAATTTTTCAAATGATCAGGATCACTCCAAGCTTTGAAAACCAGTTCTTGGGGAAAATTCAGAACTCGGGTTGTCACGATTTCTGATTCTGGCGTGGTTATGATGATTTCTGATCTCATTTTATATTCTTATTTAATTAAAAATATGGATTTAGGGTTTTTCTAAATTATCCCATTCGTATTCTATTTTGTTTATTTTGAGGTAATATGGAATTAAAAGCAAAAGTTCTAATCGCAATTCGATATGTCCATTTCCATGAGTAAATGGAATCACAAACATAGAAGCAACGCAAATTACAAATCCTATAATAGCGTCAAATTTTGCAATTGAAATTGCATTAGGTTTTTCAAACCAAAGTGAGTAGCTAGCAAATCCTTTTAATACCATTATTGAAATGATAAAAATCCCAGTAACAGAATAGGAAGTATTGGTTTCAAAGCCATATAGCGATAAGTGAACATTTGGCGTAAAGGCATTTCCTATAAGTGTGCCCAATCCGCAAACGGCCAAAATCATAAAAATCCAACAAAATGTTTTAATCCACCAAGGGAGTAAACTTCTTCGGATGATTTCGGGTTTGTCAAATTCGTCAAATTTGCTTTGTAATTCTTCACTCATTCTTTTGTTTTTTGGTCGTTAGTAAATGGTATTTTTATTCAGTATAAATGATTTACCGAAATTACGTAAAATATTAAAATCAGTAGGAGTATTTGGTTAAAAATTAAAATGATGGTTTCTGACGCATTCCTTATTTTTCTTTCAAAGAATTTATTTTTTTAACAATCCAAGGCAATGTAAGTCCTTGCCCAATAATAGTTATCAATACAACTGCTACAGAAATAAAAATAATGGCATTTCGTTCCGGAAAAGGAGTTCCATCTTCTAAAAACTTGGGCAAACCCAAAGCAATTGCGAGCGAAACAATGCCGCGCATTCCAGACCAGCTTATAATTAAGCTATTTCCAAAATCAAGCAACGCATGCTCACTGACTTTTCGCTTTCTTTTTTTGTTCTTTTGAAAAGCCTTCTGCAGATTCTTCTTTTGGAAAAAGACCCTTGTCATTCTCGTTAATAATGCAATGATGGTGATTATTAGAGCATAACCAATATAAGGCAAAATCATGCCGTTATCAATATCTTTCAAAATGTATCGAAAATTGAGCCCAATGAGGATAAAAATCAACCCGTTGAGCAGAAAAATAATAACATCCCAAAGACTTCTAGCATTGTTTTTTAAATTTTCGGGCAAAATTTTGTTGCTGAAACGTGCCATTGCCAAACCTAAAATAACAACCGCAATTACGCCTGAAACATGCAAATGTTCTGCTACTAAATAAGTCACAAAAGGCATTAAAAGCATAAAACTCACTGTGACGTTGATGTTGTCTCGAACTTTTTTCAGGATTAAAGCTAAAATTTTGCCCATTACAAAACCAACTAAGAATCCGCCACCAAGCAAGAAAACAAATTCGAATGTCGCTTTCCAGATTATAAATGCAGAACCCATAACCGCAGCTACAGCAAAACGATAAGCAACCAATGCTGATGCATCGTTGATCAGGCTTTCGCCTTCGAGTATGGTCAACGTTTTTTCTGGAATATCGAGCCCTTTTGTAATATTTACTGCTGCAACTGCATCTGTAGCAGAAAGTATGGCGCCAAGAACAAAAGACAAAGGCCAGCTCATTCCGGGAATCATATAATGTGAAGCTACAGCAATCCAAAAAGTAGTCAGGAAAACTAACGGAATGGCTAATGTACTTATCGTGCTGAGATTTGTTTTAAAATGTTTTGGCGAAATATTAAACGAAGCGTCATACAATAATGGAGGCAGAAATATCAAAAAAATAATTTCTGGATTGATTTCGATTTCGTTCATTGTCGGAATAAAACCAATGGCAACTCCAACAATAACCAAAAGAATAGGATAGGGCAGTTTTGATTTTTCGGCAAATGCTGAAAGACCAATCACAATGGCTAATATGAAAATGATTATGGTGTAGTTTTCCATTAGTGCAGATATGTTAATATTTGTTATTCATTTGTCTTTTTGGTTGCATAATTCTTAAAAATGAAATTTTCCTTATTTCAAATATAAATTTCTGCATGATTTTTTTCCATTGTGTACAATTTTCCAAGAACAAAACCATCTTTAAATTCAGCCAAATGCCCAGCTTGCTTGTAGCGTGTGTTAGCAGAATTATCTTAAGGTTTATTATGTATTCCTCCAAATATTTCACTACCAGTAAATCGAAAAAAACGTTTACAATCAGTAGTCATTTTCATGTATGCTAGTTTTTCTTCACTATCTATAAAATTGTTTTTAGTTTTATCTATTTTTTTCAACATATTATAGAAAAATTCTGTTCCATCTTCATTTTTATCAACAGGGATTTTAAAAGTATATCCTTCTAATAAATTATTTTCAAATCGTAAAACATAAAACACAGTTTTTATCGATGAAAGCACTTCAGTTTTTTCATGAAACTCTATTATAAATACTTCATTCGAGATAATTGTTTTTTTGAATTTTGATTTATCTCTAAAATTGAAACCTTTTGCTGAAGTATCCAAATCGAATTTTTTAATGTTTAATTCACTGAAATCGAATTTACATTCTGATTTATTCATGCAAAAAGACAATAAAATAGATAAGAGAAAAATTTTCATAAGGTTAATTTTAGCATTTAGTTTGGCGATATTTCTGCTAACGTTCTCGTGCTTGGTGAAGGTTGCGAAGTTCGGGACTGCTTATTTTCTGTTAAAGATAAAATTTCTTGCGAGACGTAAACGTGATTTTACCGCTAAATTTGCAATATCGCCAAACGGATGTTGTTCGTTCACATTTTAATAATGTTGTTCAACTTCTTCTGTCCGTTTTACAATATTCCCATCGTTAGTATCTACCAAAATAGTTGAAGACATACCATCTCCATTTTTCATTATCCATTTTCTTATTTGCCAATAGGATTTATTTTCAATTACTACCAAATCTATTTCAATGTCGGGCATTACGTAATTTTGTTTTTTTGCAATCTCGATCGCCGTTGTGTATGGCACATTGAATAACGAATCAAAATTTGTTGTTTTTTTCAAGTTTCCATTTTCAAGATAAAATTTCCAATTGCCAATGCATATCAATTCTTCTTTTGTAAATGTGCCTTCTTCCTTAATCTTTCCATTTGGATAGAATTGTCTCCAATAAAATAGCTTGGTCAGTCTATCTTCTAAAACTTCAAAATGTTTATATCCTGATTTATACTTTTCTGTAACTATAGTGAAATTCAAACTATCCTTAATCTGTCTTTTCTCTTGACTTACTAGTGTATCAATGACACTGTAAACTTGAATATAAAGCGGCCCTCTGAAAAGAATTTCACTTTTTATATTTTTTTTTGATGTTTGTGAAAAACACAAAGATGAAAGAATTAAGAATATCAATATTTTTTTCATTCGAGTGCTGTTTAATGTGACACACAACGCTCTGACGTTGCAAGTGGTTTGCGAGTTTAGAAACTGAGTATTTTCAGCTTAACGAAAATACGATGAAAAACCGTTAATTCTACTAAATTCGCAAATCGTTTGTAACCATGGTTGGCAGTAGTTTTTTATTTAGTTACATTTTTCCATTCTTAAAGTTTTATTTCCAAATTTGCCACCATTTTAGTTTTTTCGAATCTTCTTTTTTAATAATTTGTGTTTTAACTTCAGGTTTGACTTCAAATTTTACAGTATTTGTTTTTTCATTTTCGATTGCTTTAAAGTGTAAAATCATTTTTAAATAATCTTCTTCATTAATCGGATAAATAATATATTGTTTTTCATCAACTCTTTTGGCTTTAGGTGATATATAATTGACAAATTCTAAGTAAGAAACTTTAATTAATATTTCTCCAACTTTATTTAAAACTACATAATCTACATTGTTAAGTAAAACTTTAAAATTAGGAAGTATTACAGTTAATTCTTTTTCACCTTCTTCTGGAAAATCCATTATTTTAACAGAAGGAAATTCAATTCCTTCTTCGGAGTCTTCTAAGTATTGAATTTTTCGAACTTCTTCAATTAATTGATCATTTAATTTTTCTTGTGAAGCACTATCAGTAGAAAGTTTATCAATTATATATTTGCCTACATAATAATGCCTAATAGGTCCCATAAAAGCTAAGACTACATCTTCACCTTCGTGAATCATTTGAATAAAAGAATCAATTCCTAAATGTTTTACACTTTCAATCCAATCTGAATTATATTTTTTTTCAAATTCAGTTAAGTTTAATTCTGAATCAAATTCCGGATCGATTAATGAATCATTTAATTCTGCTAAGGCTAAAGTAATTTTTGTAGCTAATAAATAATCATCTTTAGTAGCTCCAACATTTATTTCTATATCATATTTTTCAGAATTAGTTGTTAATGCAACACCTCTAGAAGAAAGTTTTGGTAAATAGAATTTTGAATATCCATTTACAATGTCATTTAGATTTACTCCAAATGATACTTTTGTTTCTTTCGGCAAGTATTTATTTTCTAATAATTGATGAAACGAAATTTTATTTTTATTCTTTATTGAAAAGTGAAAACTCATTATATCGTCATTTTTTGCTTTATTGTCACAAACTATTTATATGCCCTACTTTGTGTAGCAAGTATACGCCCTGTAATGGGGAGATACGCGCTATAAAATAGCTTTTTCTTGTATTGCTAAAATATAAAATAATGGCTACAAATCATCAAAAGAACTTTTTATTTATTGTATATTCTTTGTACTTACATGCGTATAAATTTCTGTGGTTTTACTGCTATTGTGTCCCAAAAGTTCTTGAATGTCCAATTATTTTTAAAAATCAGAATGCACCAGCTCTGATAAAAATCACAATAAAAAGAAGGTCATGGAGCTTCGGGAGTAGGAACCAGTTTCTTATTAATGACATACTTAAGACATGTGTGGCACGTATGTCATGTTTTAAAAATGCCATGTTGTCAGATGATTTTAAAAGTTCTGACGGCAAAACTGACAATTTTATTTAGTTTTTTATAATGGCACAAAGATTGACTTATGCCACATGAGTTTAAAAATTAAATCAAAAATTAAATATATAAAAAATGGGTAAAATAATCGGAATTGACTTAGGTACGACGAACTCTTGTGTTTCTGTAATGGAAGGTAACGAAGCAGTTGTTATCCCTAACGCAGAAGGAAAAAGAACTACACCATCTATCATCGCTTTTGTTGAAGGTGGAGAAATTAAAGTAGGTGATCCTGCAAAAAGACAAGCAGTAACTAACCCTACAAAAACGATTGCTTCTATTAAACGTTTTATGGGACACACTTTTGCTGAAACTCAAGATGAGGCAAAAAGAGTTCCTTACAGTGTTGTAAAAGGTGACAACAATACTCCACGTGTGGATATTGACGGTCGTTTATACACTGCTCAAGAATTGTCTGCAATGACACTTCAAAAAATGAAAAAAACTGCTGAAGACTATTTAGGTCAAACAGTAACTGAGGCAGTTATTACAGTTCCTGCTTACTTTAACGATGCGCAACGTCAAGCTACAAAAGAAGCTGGTGAAATCGCTGGTCTTAAAGTTATGCGTATCATCAACGAGCCAACTGCTGCTGCACTTGCTTACGGATTAGATAAAAAAGGAAACGATCAAAAAATTGCTGTTTACGATTTAGGTGGAGGTACTTTTGATATCTCTGTTCTTGAATTAGGAGACGGTGTATTTGAAGTATTATCTACAAATGGTGATACTCACTTAGGTGGTGATGATTTTGACCAAGTTATTATTGACTGGTTAGCTGACGAATTCAAATCTGAAGAAGGAATTGATTTACGTTTAGATCCAATGTCATTACAGCGTTTAAAAGAAGCTGCTGAGAAAGCTAAGATTGAATTATCATCTTCTGCTGAAACAGAAATCAACTTACCATACGTAACTGCTACTGCTTCTGGACCAAAACACTTAGTTAAAAAATTATCTAGAGCTAAATTTGAGCAATTATCTGATTCTTTAGTAAAACGTTCTATGGAGCCAGTTGCTAAAGCATTAAAAGATGCAGGTTTATCTACATCTGATATCGACGAAGTAATCCTTGTAGGAGGTTCTACTCGTATGCCAAGAATCGCTGACGAAGTTGAAAAATTCTTCGGTAAAAAAGCTTCTAAAGGTGTTAACCCTGATGAGGTTGTTGCTATTGGAGCTGCTATTCAAGGTGGAGTTTTATCTGGAGATGTAAAAGATGTATTGTTACTTGACGTAACTCCTCTTTCTTTAGGTATCGAAACTATGGGTGGTGTATTGACTAAATTAATCGAGTCTAACACAACTATCCCAACTAAAAAATCTCAAGTATTCTCTACTGCTGCTGATTCTCAACCATCTGTTGAAATCCACGTATTACAAGGAGAAAGAGCAATGGCTGCTGATAACAAAACTATCGGTCGTTTCCACTTAGATGGTATTCCACCAGCACCAAGAGGAGTTCCTCAAATCGAAGTAACTTTCGATATCGATGCTAATGGTATCATCAAAGTTTCTGCAACTGACAAAGGAACAGGAAAATCTCACGATATCCGTATCGAAGCTTCTTCTGGATTAACAGCTGAAGAAATCGAAAAAATGAAAAAAGATGCTGAAGCTAACGCTGATGCTGACAGAATTGCAAAAGAAAGAGCTGAGAAATTGAACGAAGCTGACAGTACTATCTTCCAAACTGAAAGTCAATTGAAAGAGTTAGGAGATAAATTGACAGACGATCAAAAAACAGCTATCGAATATGCTTTAACTGAATTGAGAATGGCTCACCAATCTCAAGATCTTGATGCAATCCAAAAAGGATTAGACAATGTTAATGCAGCTTGGAAAACAGCTACAGAAGCAATGTACGCTCAAGGTGGTGACGCTCAACAAGCAGCTCCACAACAAGAGCAGTCTGGAGACAATGTTGAAGACGTTGAATTCGAAGAAGTCAAATAAGTACTGATTAATATCAGTTAACAATAAGTGTTAAACCGCTGTAAACGTAAAGTTTACAGCGGTTTTTCTTTTTTATGCATTTTTGTTTCTGCTGTTTTTTAAGCGTTTTTTATCATATATTTGTACCATATTTGTACCGGCACTTAAAGGGAGACAAAGTGTCCCTTATGTACCCTTATGGTACCTTAATTAGGCGACAAAGGCGATGAAAAGAAGAAATAAACAATGTCTTAACTGCGGGGAGGAATTTCTGCCTAAAACCGTGGCTTCTGTTTACTGCTCACATATATGCAGCAAAAAAGCATATAAACAGAAGATTAAGCAGCTTAAAATTGAAGGCGAAGTCAAAGCTCTGGTAGATAAAATACCCGAGAACAGAGCATTTATTTCTGTTCCTGAAGCTGGCATGCTTTTTGGCGTTGCCAAAAAGACCCTTTACAGGCTTGTCGGCCAGGGAAAAATTCCTTCAGTCAATCTTGGAACCCGACTTGTAAGGATAGACCGCAGAGTCATGGAAGAGATTTTCGGCCCTGCCCGCAGCCTGCCGCAGCCTGAAAGCGCTCCGAAGAAAAAATTATACAGCCTTGAAAAAGAGGACTGCTATTCCATCGGTGAAATAGCTCAGAGATTTCAGATATCTGAAGGTTCTGTCTACAGCCATATCAGGAAATATTCAATCCCTACCAGACAGATTGGAAAACATGTATATGCCCCAAAAAGCGAAATTGATAACTTGTATAACGGAAATGATTTTATATGAAGCAATTAGCAAAAACCAAGGTAACTGTGCGTCTTCGAAAAGCAGAAGACAAAAATCAATGGTATGTTTACATAGAGAGCTATCCTGTAGAGGTTTCCGGAAAGAAAGCTCCTCAGAGAATCCGCGAGTATTTAAACAGATCCGTTACAACAGTGGAGTGGGACAAGAAAAGAGCAGCCCAGACAGATGCAGACGGTGTAAAATCCTACAAACCCAGACGCAGCGATAACGGAATAATAATCTGCAGAAGCGAAAGCGACCGCGAGACAATGCTTTATGCTGACGGGGTACGTAAAATCCGTCAGAAAGAATACGATAATATAGATCTATTCAGTGACTCTGAGAACCTATTGATTGAACAGATGGAAAGAGGAAAAGAGGATTTTATCAGATACATTGCTTCTGTAGCAGCTAAAAGACACGCCCGAAGTTCAAAATCCATTCAGATCAATTGGGAGCGGACCAAAGAATTTTTAAAAAGCTACTCTGCAGGCAGTCTGATGTTTTCTCAGATTAACATCAGAATGGCGGAAGATTTTAAGCTGTTTCTGCTGGCTGCGCCGCTCGGAGGAGGCAAAAAAGGAATACTTTCCCGCAACACTGCAGCAAGGTATTTTTCCATTTTTAAAGCGGCTTTAAAACAGGCCTTTATCGACGGATATCTAACCGTTGATTTGTCTTCAAAAATAAAAGGTATACCTGAGCAGGAATCAAGGCGCGAATATCTTACCATTAAAGAATTGAACGTGTTGGCTGAAACGCCTTGCGAAAAAGATGTCCTTAAAAGAGCCGCGCTTTTCTCAGCGCTTACCGGCCTGAGGCATTCCGACATCCAGAAGCTCCGCTGGAAAGAGATAAGCCTTGAAGACGGCATGGCCAAACTGCATTTCACGCAGAAAAAGACAAGGGGTATCGAATATATGCCTATTTCCCAGCAGGCTTTCCAGCTCTGCGGAGAGCCTCGGCTACCCGGACAGCTTGTTTTTGAGGATCTGCCGGATCCGTCGTGGATTTCACGCCCTTTAAAAAAATGGATTGAATCGGCGGGCATTAAAAAGAATATTACCTTCCACTGCTTTCGTCATACATTTGCAACATTGCAGCTGTCGAGCGGGACAGACATTTATACGGTCAGTAAAATGCTGGGGCATACCAACGTAAAAACTACTCAAATCTATGCAAAAGTAATAGATGAGAAGAAAAACAAAGCTTCGCAGGCAATACAATTGGAATCTTTAAAGAATAAGCTGTAATGAAAACAAAATACTTTGAATATATCGCAGTTTACCTCTCTGTACTTTTAGTCTGTATTTTTATAGGTGCAATCACAAGATTTGTGCTGATAGAAATGGGTGCTGATGATTATACGGCTGGCGTATTTTTCTGGATCGGAATTGGATTTGGAATATTAATGTTTGCAATTTTAAACTTATTTCTTAACGATTTGGCCGAGAGATTACTGAATCGTTTTTTGAAGGCAGAAAAAAATGAATCGTCTGAAAGTAGGATTCCAAGGGAGAAACTTGTAAAAATAGAAGAGAGGCAGGATGCTTTCGTTAAGTCCGAATTGTCTGAAAATAAAAATTCTGCCAGAGATATTGAACAGATAAGGGAGGAGCGGCAAAATGCAGCCAGAAATCAGAAACAGGACAGAATTGATGCTGCCATCCGTTATACGCAACAGGAGTTCGCGCTGTATGCGTCCGATGATGACTTGAAGCAATTGGGTAAGAATATTATCATATATGCTGAAGGCATAAATTTTGAAAAGATTAAACCGGTAAAAGTAAAAGAGCTGTCCAGTCTGGATCTGTATCATTTTGGCTGGAATATCTGGAATTGTTTTAAAGTCAGCAGACAGGACAGGGCCGCACAATTTTTAAAACTGACTTTTGCTGACGCTTTAAAAGATGTTGAAGAGAAAAGCATTAAAACGCATCTCAAAGATGATGAACAAAAAGGGCTTATAAAGATTATAGAAGATTTTACAGATTTTTAATTGCTAATATTTATAAAGCACTGTGTTTTTCAAGTGTTTTTGCTGTGGAGAATGACACAGCAAAAACACTTTTTTTATTTGCACCATAACTGTTAAAGACGATAGCTATGGATACAAACGAAATCTCTTTTGAGAACCTGCCCAAGGCAGTAGCACACCTAGTGAAAGAAGTTGCCGAGATTAAACTTATGATTCAGAATGTACAGGTATATGAATCTAAAGAAAAAAGTATTCCTATTGGCATTGAAGAAGCAAGCCGGCTGATAGGAAAAGCAAAGCCTACAATTTACGCTCTTGTTAGGCAAAGAAAAATTCCGTGCTATAAATATGGTAAAAAGCTGTATTTTTTTGAAGAAGAACTTTTAGAGTGGATTTCTAAAGGGAAAAAGAAAACAATACAGGAAATCGAATCAGAGGTATTGAAGTATAATTATAATCCAAAAAATAGAGGGATAATAGCCAGCAGAAATACTTATACCGCTCCATTACATCCTCAAAAAACATTTAATATAAAGAGATAATTTGTCTGACAAGTACAGCTTTCTTTCAAATTTATTGATTTGACGCGATTTCAACCGTTTCAAAGGGAGCAGGATTCGAACTTTAGGCTTGAAACCGCTTTTTATGCCAGTTTTATCTGTGTCTTGAAACTGTATGCACCGATTCTGCACCCAAATTCAATTTTTTACTAAATCAATATTATCATTCACAAAATTTAAATTGCTAACAAATTAACAGACAGTAGTATTATTCTTTTTTTTTGTGTATTTCAAACATAATAAAATTACTGGATTCTATATTCATTTAATCAAGCTTTTAAAAATCCTCCATATAGTATTGATTTAAATTTTATGAAGCAATAAGCAGTTTCGATTCATATCAAAATTTATTGAAAATTGATTTTGCAGGACATAATCTTAAATTTTAGTCGCAAAAAGATATCAACTCCAACCAAGCTTTTAAAAATCCCAATTAATATTGATTTAAATTTTATGAAGTAGGAAAGTGGTCCCAATTCATATCAGAATTTATGATGATTGATCTCTGCAGGCTATAAATAACCTTAACTTTTTATCGGAAAAATTGTATCAACTTCAAACATTTTAATGTTTCACATTTTAATATGCAACCACTTTAATTGAGATTGTAATACATTCTTTTGTAAATTTATACTTAAAATATCTTTTGATTATGGAGAGACAAAATGTAAGCCAAAATAAACCATATTTACATGTCGGCCATTTTAGAGAAAGGAACGCCTGATACTATAAAAAATCAAAAAAAATAAAAAGAAGCAGTAAAGTATTTAATGACAATTTAATCAAATTTAACATGAAAAAGAAATCATTGCAAGTAGCCGTTTTATTTTTAATTGCAATAGGAATAACGATTTCCTGTAAAAAAAAGGCAGAGGAAGAGACAAGTAAACCAGAAGAAGCAGCGCCGGTTGCATTTACTACTTTAGAAATAAAGAATACAGAAGCAGGCAGCGATTTTTCTCTAGTGCTTCCAAAAAAGGAAAAAATGAGTCCAGAATATGCACAGAAACTGGGAGAGTTTGCATACGTTTGGGCGTGGCCTCTGGTAAATATGCTAAATCGACGAACCGCAATAACCCAAGCACCTAAACCGGCATATTTAAACGGCGTTCTGCCAGTGGCTCCTCAGGGACAATTAGCGATGCTTAACGATTATATCACTCCTGATGAAACGTTTGTTACATGTCCCAATCAAGATGTGGTCTATGGTCTTGGATTTTTCGATTTAGATTCACAGCCCGTAGTGCTTCAGGTTCCAGATTTTGGAGATCGTTTTTGGGTATATGCAATGTACGATCATAGAACAAATCAATTTGGGCAATTGGGCAAACCATATGGCACTAAACCTGGATTTTATCTGTTGACTGGACCTAATTGGAAAGGCGAAACACCTAAAGGAATTACAGATGTTGTTAAATGTCCAACAACATTAGCGAATATTATCCCGAGAGTGTTCCAAAATGACACTAAAGAAGACAAGCAAGCCATTCAGGCTGCAATAAATCAGATTGTCGCTTATCCTGTTGCGGCGTTTGACGGAAAAAAGAAAACCGTTGTATATAAAAATCTACCAGCTATAAAAGGCCCTGCTTCTGACGGTAAAGAAACAAAATGGGTTGTTCCTGAAAAGTTTTTTGACGAAAATGAGCTGGGCAAAGTATTGGAGATTTTGCCTCCGCTTAAAGGTGAGGAAGAATTGTATGCACAGCTAAAAGAATTAATAGCAGCCGCTAAATCAGATCCGGCAATAAAAGAAGCACTTGTCAAAACAGCTCAAAAAACAGAAGAAAATATTATACATAGCTTTTTTCTTTGGAAAAATAACGGAGTAGCGGCAGGAAACGGGTGGAATCGTTCCTTTTACAGTGCAGACTGGGAAGGTTCAGGAAGTTATGATTACTACAACAGAGCTGCAACTGCTAAATCTAACATGTTTGATAACAGACCAAATGAAACACAGTATTACTACACAGATAATGCCTCAGATAAAACGCAGTTAGACGGCAAGAATAATTATACCGTAACTTTTGTAAAGGGAGAAGAACCTCCTGTGCAGGGATTTTGGTCTCTGACTTTATATAATGAGCACCATTTATTTTCTAAAAATAAAATAAACAGATATTCATTGGGTACAAAAAATAAAGGCCTAAAAAAGAACAAAGATGGATCTCTGACGATTTACGTAAGCTCGACATCTCCTGGAGCCGATAAGGAAAGTAATTGGCTTCCATCACCAGATGGGACATTTTCTTTATACATTCGCGCGTATTGGGGGAAAGAAGGAGTCACCAAAGGTACATGGACGCCACCGGCTATTACAAAGATTTAATTTTTTTAGCTTTTATATAAAAGGAAAAAACTGCAAGTTATTTATTTGCAGTTTTTTTGTAAATTCAAAAAGAAATAAACCAATTTCTTGCTTCAGTCGAGCAACAATTATATTTTAAAAAATGAGAACGGGAAATTGAAAAAGTTATGAAATATTAAGCCATTTTAAAATAAGATTTCATTTTTTGAAATTGAACAGTAACTAGAAAAAAATAAGATATTATAACTCATCGTTTCTCTTCATTCTTGATGTTCGAATCCTGTTAAGTGTTCGAATGATAAATCAATTATTTATATTATTTTTCTTGTAAAATATATACACTGATGCGGCTGACTCTTTGCTTTACTATTATTAAAAAAAAGAAAATAAAAGCAAGAATGATTCAATTTAGTAGAAGTGGTAAAAGAAATTGCGTCAATTGTCTTCAATTGGCGCAATTTGGCTGTGTGCCCCTCTACGACGCAATTTCAAAATAATTTTATGCAAAATTTAAAGAAATTGGCTTATCTTCAAGTTGTTTTATAAGATAATTATTTTAATTTTTGATCACAGAGCGGTTTGTACGTATCGCAAGGGTTTAGTGCTTAAAAAATGTTAAAGAATGTGATTTTAATTTATTATTGATATAATTACTATAGTTAAAACCGATTATCTAACTTGGTATTTAAATGAAGAATTTAGATCAGTTTTACCAAAATTAATAGAGGTTATTGAGATCAAAATGATCATCATATTTGCTAATTTTCAATGCAAATATTAACTCAGTAAATGTCGTTCAACCGAAGTTAAAAATTGATTTATTTCTCTTCATTTAACTTTATTTAATTAAACAGATTTCTTTAGAATTGAACTAAATACAACCAAAAATACAACTATGAAAAACATAGCGCTCGCATTTTCTGGTGGCGGTTTTCGTGCAGCTGCCTACAGTTTGGGATGCTTGAAATATCTGGGTAGAGTTAAAATTGATGGCTCGCCTTTGCTCGAAAATGTCAAATATATTTCTTCAGCCTCTGGAGGCAGCATCACCAATCTTGTTTACAGTTCTTGTATTTTTAATGGAGGCAACCTTGATAATGCCTATACAGTTCTTAATAAGGAGATGCAGGAGGACAAATTACTGGAAGAAGCCCTGCAAATTCTTAATACACCGTCAAAGTGGAAAAGTCGGGATGTAAAAAGCCGCAACTTGATCAACGCTTTCAGTATGGCTTATGATAGGATATTTAATGGGCAGGATTTTGGTATATTTAACAGCAGGAATAATGAACCGCATCTCGAGGAGATTTGTGTCAATGCGACTGAATTTACAAATGGTCTTCCTTTCCGGTTTCAATCACAGCATGCCGATAACTGGTTTCCCAAAGGGAAAATAGGCAACAACTATATTCATTTTACAGAAAATGGAATTTCGGAATCGCAAAAGATTAAGTTAGCGGATATACTGGCGGCATCTTCTTGCTTCCCATCGGGTTTTGAACCGATGATCTTCCCAAAAGATTATGCCAATAGTAACGTATCAGAGGACCAATTAGGCGCTTCGATTTCTTATAAAGCAAACAGCTACACAATTGACAAATACAACCACCTCAGCATATTAAGCAATAAAGATTATGAAAAAAAACGTCAGTTTGGACTCATGGATGGCGGAGTTGATGACAATCAGGCCATTGATGCGTTCCTCAAGGCGGATGCTCGCCGTGTTGGAAATAATTTGCCTGCATTTGATCTGTTTATTAGTTGTGATGTCACAAGCCCATTTATGGATGGTTATACCTTGCCTGTCCATGAGAATAAATGGTACGATATATTTTCAATCAGATTCGTGCTGTTAATATTATTGGTAGCTGCATTATGGCTGCCAATACTTTTAATTATGGATAAAGGAGTTTGGGCGCCATGGGAATATATAACAGGAACTTTATCGGGGATTTTTGGATCTCTGCTTGGCATATACCTGTTTGTAAAAATTAAAGGATTTTTTATGAAATCTAAACCTGAAAGTTCATGGGGCAAAATGTTTAAAAAGTTTCGATGGGATTTTGCCAAACTATCGTTAGGGTTTGTAAGGCAAATGATCGCATCAAGATTAAAATCTGTCTTTATTTTGACAAATGACGTTTATCTAAAACAGATTCGGCGTATGTATTATGAATCTCTTTTTAGTAATGACAAATATGAAGATCAAGTCATTCAGAACACAATTTATGACTTAAGTCAGGCGACAATAGCTAGACATAAGCATAGCCCTTCGGTTGCTCTTGTTGCGGTTGCAGAAAAGTCTAGAAGGATGGGTACTACATTGTGGTTCGACAAAAAGCATGAGTCCGAAGACATGAGGCGTTCAATAATTGCTACAGGCCAGTTTACCACTTGCTACAATCTTTTATTATATCTTGAGAAAATAGAAAAACTTGGTGCGTTGAATCCTGGGTTGCAGATGCTAAAAGCTGATCTTGAAAATGATTGGAAACAATTTTGTCAAAATCCATTCGACGGCTTGCCTTAGTTTTGCCCTTGATTTGTTTTTGTTTTACGCTTGAATACATCTGATTAAGGTATTAATCCATAGAGGGAGACCAATAGCCATACTAGAAATTCCATGTTAGGCATGTTCCTATATTTTCCATATAGTTCATTAATATTTCACTCAATTGTGGAAGAGATTCTGAACTTGAGTATTCTCCCTGAAATTCCGAACCAAAAACAGCCCATGTAATGGGGATTGCACCTTCGTTAAGCATCCTCATCACTGCCATTTCGTGTGCTTCAAGACTTATTCCGAGGGTTTCATCAGTGATAAAATAAAATTCGTATCCTTCTCCCAATGCTGGAATCACAGGCATTGCATTGCATATTTCAGTCCATAGCGCCGCTATTACAATTTTCTTTTTGCCAGTTGCCCTTATCCAGTCAGAAACACACTCATGCTGAAATGGCTGATGATCAATTAGTATTAGGACACAGTTGTCTGGGGCCAATCTTGCGTTAGGATCAGTTTCGTTATTTTCTACAGACATTGCAATTCTTTCTTAGTTCATTAATATTATAAGAATTTGATATTAGTGATCGGCCTTATTTTAAGGCTTTAAAATCAAAATTATCGGTCGATTAAATTACCTATTTAATAGTGAGATTTAAATGATGTAAACGGTATAATAAAATTGATTTTAATCAATTTTTTTTTCTTTCACATTCTGTATTTTTTACTTCGAGATGCCAGATATGCAGAAAAATAAAGATGACATCCATGCTTGCGCTGTCTCGAGGATATAAATCCAGTCTTTGTGATGCTTTGAATGTGTTTAAAACAAGACATCCAAAATAATTGCATTTCGGAACTGACATTAAAAAACGAATTCCATTTGATGATTTAAATCTGAAAAAAAAATGATTTAAATCAACATCAATAAAATGAAGGAAAAATATTGTAAATTAGTTTTAAGTTTTTGATATGAAGCTTTTTATGAAAACTACGCCTTATACACTCGGGATATATGTTATGTCGCCAGTGATGAAAAGAAAATTGAAATGTTGCCGTAATGAGGAATTTTTTTTAAAGCATTTAGTGAAATTTTTTGGTTTTTAAATTTTGTGCAGAATCAAAAAGGACCAATAAATTTTATTTGATGTGGTAATTGGAGACTTACTATTAAAAATGGAATTATAAAACGAAAAAATTCAGGGCCAATTTTGGCTTGACTTGTTCATTGATTGATAGTAAACATGCCACAGAATGATTTGCAGTATGTTTTTGATGCTGATTTTATCAAATTGATAAAGCTTAATCGTAAAGGATTTTCATTGCCTGAAAATGTTTAATTCTTCCGTAGGAATATGTTTTTGAATTATTTTATTTAAGCAAAATAACCAATATAAAAACTATTTTAAACTTAAGATTATGAAAAGAAAAATTGTGTTAGGTTTACTTTTTTTAGCCGCCTATCAGCCGATTACTGCGCAAGACAAATCAGTTTTTGAACTTCCTGAGAACGGTTCCATTGAGACACCGATCGGAAAGCTTACATTTGAAAGCGGATACCCTTCGAGAGAAACGGTGCAGAAGTTATATGATGACATGGATTTCCAGCGGGCATGTCAGGCGTATATCTGGGGGATTCCAGCTGTCGGTCTTCATGAATGGGCCAAGGGGCATCAGAATGACATGAAAGGCAAGAATGGAGAAATGCTGTCGTATCTGGATTTTCAGGAAAAACTGGGAATACTTACGCCAAATTACACTACTCCCTATATTGCAACATTTATCGATCTGGAGAAGAGCGGTCCAATGGTGGTGGAAATTCCTGAAGGCCTGATGGCTGGGATGATTTTGGATATATGGCAGCGCGTACTGGCAGATTTGGGGGTAGTTGGCCCAGATAAAGGAAAGGGAGGCAAATATCTGATACTTCCTCCGGGCTATAAAAAAGTCTCACCTAAGGGATATTTTGTTGTCGCATCACCTGGTCGTACCATACTTGCTGGAGTGAGGCTTCTTGGCGCAGATAAGGAAAAGGAGATAAAAAAACTTGTTCCCTTGATTAAAACTTATTCATGGTCACCAAATGGCATAGGGGCTAAAGTTTCTGTTCGCCGTGCCGGGGATGTAAAATGGAGCCAGATGCCGCCGAGAGGCATGGCATATTGGGAATCACTCAATGAAGTTGTTCAGAATGAACCCGTAGATGAACGTGACCGATTGATTTTGGCACAGCTTCGTTTTCTTGGCATCGAAAAAGGAAAACCATTTAAACCCGATGCACGCCAAAAGAAAATATTGGAGCAAGGAGCTTTAATCGGTGAAGCCATGGCAAAGGCAAATACTTCTGACAAACGAGTTGAACCGCCTTTTTGGCCTAATACGCAATGGAAGCATGCTTTGGTAGTGTCGGTGGACCAGAAAGCAACAAATTTTGATCAGTTGGATGAACGTGCGGCCTGGTTTTATGAAGCGGTAGTGATTTCTAAAGGCATGCTTACGCAGACTCCTGGTGTTGGCCAAAGATATATTGCCTCATACAGCGATAAAAACAAAAACTGGCTCAACGGCAGCAAAACCTATAAGCTTCATGTCCCTGCAAACCCGCCTGTAACGCAATTCTGGTCGGTTACAGCTTATGATGAAGGCACCAGACAAATGCAGGTAACCAAACAGGGACGACCAGATCTTTCATCGCGAAAAGAAGGCATTCAAAAAAACAGTGATGGTTCAATAGATGTATATTTTGGCCCTGAGGCGCCTGCAGGAAAGGAATCCAACTGGATACAGACTAATCCAGATAAGGGATGGTTTGCCTATTTTAGATTTTATGGGCCAACGGAAGCTTTCTTTAACAAATCTTGGGCGCTTAATGATTTTGAAGAAATAAAATAATCAAAAAAAAACAGTTTAGTTATGAAAATGAAATTGATTTTTCTAATGACTGTCCTGCTAGCGGCAGCCTGTAATCAGGATAAAAAAAGAGGAGAGGGAGAGACATCAGGAAGCGCATCAGCGGCAACTTCGAATTCCCGTTTTGACGAGTTGGCCAATATGGCTTTTGCAGAAAACCGTCCGACAGACGAGCAGTCAAAAATATTGGCTGACGAATTATTGTTCCAGCGTGCTAGCCAGACTTATTTATGGGCACTGCCCCTGATCAATACATTAGGGATGAAAGAGGGTTCGGAGAAGACTTTTGGCGCAGGCTATAACATATTGCCGATTTGGAAGAAAAGGCTGGATGCTAAAACGCTCGTAACCACCCCCAACTCAGATGTCATCTACGCGATGAGTTACGTGGATCTTGGAAAAGAAGGACCAATGGTTTTCGAAGCGCCCTCTATGCTGCAGGGAATCCTGCTGGATTTCTGGCAGCGTCCAATTCCTGTAGACGGGGGCAAATATTTTGGAGATGTCGGTTTTTTTGGCCCTGATGCAGGTAAAGGAGGCAAATTCTTGATATTGCCTCCAGGGTATAAAGGCAAAGTGCCTTCGGGCTATTTTGTTTATCGCTCAGGGACCAACAATGTTTTTATCTTTCTCAGAGCGTTTTACCAGACTCCTTCTGATTTGACACCAGCGGTTTCGCTAATGGAAAAATCGAAAATATATCCGCTAGGAAAAGAAACTACAGCATTGCCGATGAAATATCCGGATGCTTCAGGCATTGCGGCAGATATGCTTCCGGCAAGAAATTTCAGTGCTTTTGAGCAATTGAAGCGACTGTTGGAGACAGAAGCGACAGAGAATATCGGAAGTCCTGACTGGCTGGGGATGTTTGCCTCATTGGGCATTATTAAGGGAAAGCCTTTCAATCCTGATGCCCATACAAAGGATATACTGGATAAAGCGGCTAAATCAGCCTATAAAATCAGCCGTGTGATTGGGTTTAAAAATTCTGCGAGCGGACGCTCATTTATTGTATATCCAAATCATCAGTGGATCAATCCATTGGCGGGAGCGACTCCCGATAATATCGGAGGCCCTTTTGCGGATCTGGGATGGAAGCGCAAAGACGGCGGTTTCACGGATATTGATCTTCGCACCTGGTTCTTTACTGATTATTATTCTATAAGCCCGGGGATGATATCTCAAACATCTGGCAAAGGGGCGAAATATGTAATTGCTTTCCGAGACAAGGAAGGCAAGTATCTGAACCCTTCAGCAACCTATAAAGTAGCTCTTCCGGCTAATGTTCCGGCCGCCAATTTCTGGTCGCTTACCTTGTATGAAGCTGAAAACGCTTCAGGCTATGCCAATGGCCAGCCGTTTCCTTCCCTAGGCTCAAGAGATAAGCCCGCTCAAAATGCAGACGGCTCTACCGATTTGTATATTGGGCCAAAGGCACCTGCAGGCAAAACGGGTAATTGGCTAAAGACCATCCCGGGAAAAGGCTATTTTGCGATATTGCGCCTGTATGGTCCTACTGAAAAAGCGATTGACAATTCCTGGATTCCTAGTGATTTTGAGGAAGTAAAATAGCATATTGAAAACCAAGCCTTATAAAAAAATACCATTTACTTTCGGGAGAATTTTTGACAATGAAAAATTTTCCCGAAAAAAAACACACAAGGAAGATGGGAAAAAAAAATATAGCCCTGATGCTTTTCTGCCTCATGGGAATTAAATCCGTTCAGGCGCAGGAGAATGACGCTGCTGCTGCAGCGCAAGCCAACAACCCATTGGCCAATATGACTGCGCTTAACTTTCATGATTATTATATGCCCAAGTTGAGCAATGCTCCTTCTGACGCCTACATGAACACAGCTTGGATTCGATTTGCTAAGCCTTTTGCAAATGGAAAGTTCTTGCTTAGGGCTTCTTTGCCTCTGAGCACCTTGGCGATGCCTGATGGCTCAGGCTCGGTAAAAACTATCAATGGGTTGGGAGACCTGAATGCTTTTGTTTCGTATGCCTTGGTCTCTGATGCCACAACAACAGTTGGCTTGGGGCCGATGGTTACGGCTCCGACCGCTTCTCATGATGAAATTGGAAGCGGCAAATGGCAGGGCGGTTTTGCTTTTGTGGCCTTTATTGCCAAATCCCCTGTTTTTCAATTCGGCGGTCTGGTAACCTGGCAGGCTTCTTTTGCGGGTGACGGCGACCGGGAGGATACCAGTGTTGGCGCCATACAGCCATTTTATTTCTTTCAGCTCGGCAAAGGCACCTATTTGAGAGGAGCTCCCATATGGGCCTTTGATTTTAAAAAGAACGCATACTCTGTTCCGTTGGGTCTAGGCATTGGAAAGGTGATTAAATTGGGCGGCACTATGGTGAACATTTTCATCGAACCTCAATATTCTATGCTCATTGATGGAGTGCAACCTCAGTTTCAGGTATTCTCAGGAATAAACTTTCAGTTCATGAATAAGTAAAACTCTTTTTTTTGTCTTTTTGGGATCAGCGTTCTCAATTATCTGCAAAATAAGAGAATGAAAAAAACATATTAAGGATTATGTCAAAAATGTTTAAGAGGGGTATCGTGCATAGTATTTTTTTGCTATGCTTAATGGGCAATGCTACATTGGCTCAGTCTGAATCAGCATCTGTAGAAGAAATGAGTAAAAAGAGGCAGGATCCTGTAAGCGGCCTGCGCAGCGTTTTTCTGCAGGAACTATTGCTTCCCGTGGGAGATGGTACAGCAAGTTCATTTTCGGTCCAGCCTGTATATCCTTTCAAACTTGGGAGCAATCTTAAATTGATTACCTATACCATCATTCCGTTCCAGAGCTTGCCTCCCATTACGCCAGATGGCACGCACGAGGGAGGAATGGGAAATATTCTGTTCAACGGCTATTTTTCCAGCATTGCCAAAAAAGGAAAATTAAGCTGGGGATTGGGCCCAGCTTTGCAGATACCGACAAGAACCAATTCGGCTTTGGGAAGCAGCTGTCTGAGCATGGGGCCAACTGCCTTATTGTATTATGCAGGGGATAAGATTTCTGCAGGCATAGTTGTTCAGAATTACTGGTCATTGGGTGGAGAAGGGGACAACAGAGTAAATTCAGGAAGCCTGCAGTATATAGCCTATTACAATTTTTCTGCAGGCTGGTTTGTAGAAAGCAATGCAACAATCATAGCAAACTGGCTGGCTTCAAGCAATGATCGCTGGCTGATTCCTCTTGGCGGGGGGCCTGGGAAAACATTTAAGATTGGTGATAAAAGCAAGCTGTTCTATTCGGCAGCCACACAGGCTTTCTATAATGTAGAGAAACCCGAATATGTTGGGGACTGGCAGGCCATTTTTCAGTTTCAGGTTATTTTTTGATTAGTTTAAGAAAATATGGGCTTTGTCTGATTGTTCTGCAAATTCTAAATAGAGCATAATGCTCGATTTGTTCAAGGATATTGCGGGCACCTATTGAAGAAGGCAGTATGGCTTTCCTGTTTATGGGATGGCGGTCAGTTATTAAACTTTGAATGCAGATTTATATAATGGAGACTTTTTGGCAGGATATTATGCTAAAAGGTTCTGCTTTTCATCATGGAAGTTTCAAGGCTATATTTTTTGATGCCCTAATGGGAACTTTGGATGCCCTGTTTTTGAAGCTAAGATCCGATGCCAACGGCCATATTTCGCCAATAGAGCGAAAAGCCGGTATTTTTGGAGCCTATTTTGGCTGTAATGAAGAATTAACGCTCAGGAAAGGCCTGTGTTTTTTCCGAATGCCGGTTCATCATAGTGCCAGTATTATGCTTGCTGGGGTCTGGCATTCCTATGATATGCAGCATAAGATAACAGGAAGGATGAGCTTCTGATGCTGTGCGGCCCTGCTATAATGACATTTCAACTGATTTAATCAAAAGTATATTTTTCTGAATATTGGAAGAGCAGAATCATAAAAATAAAATAAATGATTTTTATTCGCTTTAAGCATCAGAATTTATCAATAAAACCTTACCACTGCAATGAAAAAAATTTTTTGTATAATAGTAGCCGCCTTTTGGCTTTCGGCACAAGCGCAAACCCAAACTGCAGCAGGGATTTCACCGGAGACCGCCTTGTCAGCCGCACAAAACAGCTCTGAGGGCTTTCAGGATTATGACGCCGAGGATTTGCCCTGGCATGCCAGACGTTTTAAAATTTCGGCAGGCGCATTTTTTCCGGTTAACAATACCCAAGTCGAGGTTGGAAGCAATAATGGGAATTTTGGGAATTTAATTGATTTTGAGAAGGATTTAGGTTTTAGGAAAAATACGCAGTCTTTTGCCGCTTCATTTGAATGGAGGATTTCAAGAAGGTCCAGACTTGGTTCTGAATATTTTTATTTGAAGAGATCCTCAAGAAAAACCCTTCAGAAAGATATCGAATTTGGCGATCATACCTATCCGGTAGATGCAGCTGTTTCTGCATTTTTCGACAATCAGATCATAAGGATCTATTACGGCTATGCATTTGTATCCAAACCGACTTATGAGGTTGGTGCGATTGTTGGTGCGCATGTCATGCTGATAGATGTCGGCATGCGTCTGGAAGGCCAAACGCAGGGGCTCGAATATCATGATGATTTTGGCGTAACCGCGCCGCTGCCGGATATAGGGGTATGGGGGGAATTTGTACTGGGCAAAAAAGTGGGGCTTTATGCTAATTTTAACTATTTAGCTGTAAAGATAAATGATATCGACGGGCGCCTTTTGAGCTACAATTTATCTGTTTTGTACAACGTCTACAAGAATTTCAGCCTGACAGCCGGATATACTGGCTTGAATATCAGAGTTGATGCTGAAAAGCAAAGACTTAACGGATTCTTTAAATGGGGCTATAATGGGCCCTCTATTGCCGCTGCATATTCATTCGGCAGCCATGTAAGGCTTCATAAGCGCTAATCTGGATGTTAACTACGGCGGTATATGATTAAGGTTATAAAAATATGAATAGCTTGTCAAAGTGTTTTCTAGCTGGAATGATGGGGATTCTAGCGCAGTTTCCCCTTTTTGGACAGACAGAAAAGCTTCAGCAGTTTTGGAATGAATATGCATTTGTCCATGACTTAAATCAAAAATGGGCAATTGAAGCTGATGCGGGCCTGACTTCAAGCGGCGTTCCGCAGCATAATACTATTTTTTATGGATTCACCCAGTTTAATCTGCGCGCCTGGGTGCATTATTATCCGGCCGACCGCTGGAAGCTTTCTTTTTTCGGCGCCTACTACTTTAATGTGAATGTGCCTGAACTTAATCAGAATGAAGCGCCCGAATACAGGTTTGCTCTTCAGGCAACGTATAATTTATTAAAGCATGGCAGGCTCAGCGTTAACTTAAGGGGAAGGATAGAGGATCGGAATATTGAAAATGAATCAGGGATTTTTGAAGCAGTGGAGCGTTTCAGGTTTCAGGGCAGAGCTGTTTATTTTCTCAATGGGCAGAGAAAGGACAAAAATGAAGTATATGCTTTTTTTTCAGACGAGCTGTATTTCAAGACACAGAGTGAAATAAGCGGAGATGAGTTTTTTGATCGCAACAGGATTACCCTTGGACTTGGCTACAGGGCAACTAAGGATTTTCAGATTGAAATATCATATGCCAATGAATATTTGCCCCGAGCTGCCGTTGATAAGGTCTATAATGCACTGCAGGTCAATGTTACGTTCAATAATCTTGTATCTAATGCAATTAAGCCTTTTATGCGAAAAAAAGCTTCTGTAGACGATGGGGCGCCCAGTGGAGGTGGAGGATAAGGCATTATGCATTATATAAAGGTGTTTGCATAATTAGGAGCAGAATGATTTGCGAAAGAACGGGAAGATGCACCATGCGCAGCTTCTTGCAGGAATGCTGTGGCCTGATTTTTCCCTACGAAAAAACAGGCTGTATGGAATTGTGTTAAAAATGATGATAATCATTGTATAATTTGATTTAAATCAAATTTAAAAAAACAGGGAAGAAATTACCGTAAATTCGTTTTTAACTATGATTTCCAAATTTATCTTTAATAACCACTTTCTTTGGAATGACCTCCCTGAGCAGGATAAAAAAAGCCTCAAGGAAGTCATGCAGATTAAAAAATACCGCAAAAGCGAGGCCATTTTTACGGAAGGGACTCTTGCGGCAGGCATTTTTTTTGTGCAGACAGGCAAAATAAAAAAGTACAAGGCCGATAATTTCGGAAGGGAGCAGATTATCTACATATATAATTCGGGCGAGTTTTTCGGCTACTCGGCCGTTTTGGGCGAAGAGCCTTATGGCGATACTACTGTGGCTATTGAGCCAAGCATTATTTCATTTATCGAGAAAGAGGATTTTTTAAGGATACTTTCCCAATCCGATGTTTTTTCGCGTTTGCTTCTAAAGTGCCTGAGCCATGAATTTATTGTGATGGCAAACCTGCTGGCGGTCCTCTCGCAGCGAACCGTCAGAGAGAGGGTGGCCCTGTGCCTGGTGATTCTGGATAATAAGTATAGGATTGCCGCTAATGAAAATGAAAAGGTATATATCACGCTTTCTCGGAGAGATTTGGCAAATATGGCTGGCACAGCTAATGAAACTTTGGCAAGGGTGCTGCATGATTTTAAGGAAGAGAAGCTCATTTGGATGGAAGGCCGCAGAATCCGACTAGTCAACACGCAGCTGCTGATGCATGCAGTAAATATTTAAATGGGGAAGAGAAAGGCCAGAGGCCGGCCATTTGCTGATATGGAAAAGGACTGAAAAGCAGTTTTTTCCGGCAGCCGGCCTCCTAAAAAAAGATGGCTGCACGTAGAGAAAGAAATTTTCATGCGGCCATTTCTGGACAAGGCCAATTATTTCCAGCCAGCCGGCCGTGAAAGATTTTTTTAAGGGGATAATAAAGAAAACAACAGTATGGCTGATTTATTGCTTCCAAACTTTTTTATGATTTCGGGTCTTTTGGGATCTATGGCCACATTTATCCTGACCTTTCACAAAAGGGAAAAGCCGAACATTTTCTTAAGCATATTTTTATGCAGCCTTGCCATTGTAAGCTTTTTTAATTTTTATTGGGTGGCAAATTCTGAGCATCATAATCTTGTGAGGTCAATATTGGTAAAATCACTGATTTTCCTCACAGCTCCATGCGCATACCTGTATGTGAGATCGATTCTGTTCCCAGAAAGGCTTTTGAGAAAAGATTGCTGGGTCCATTTTATGCCTTTCGGAATATACTCGGCATTTGCATGTATAGGCCTTATTGGAAGAGACAGCCCTTTTCATTATGATATTGCAGTGCTTGAGGGATTATTGCCAGTACTCTGTGTGATGGTCTGCGTGCTCTACGGCCTTTGCCAGACCATGATGATCTTGAACTTTCAGTTCAGGGGAAAAGACAGGGAAATGGATAAAAGCGAGATTTTGAGCTGGGTAAGGATATTCAATCTTTTTACGCTTTTTTTGTTTTCCGGTTTTTTTGTGAATTTCTTTATTTCAAAAGATGGGCCAAAAGATCTCCATGGCCCTTTTCTTATTTCCCTGACCCTGATGCTGATTGCCGGATGGCTCTATTTCAAGCCTGATTATCTGCACGCCCCATGCGAGACAGTTGCCCGGCATGATAAAAAAAGAAGGATTCTGGCCAAAGAAAAGATAAAAGCGGAGCGATATCTGCTCAAATCAGGGCTAAAGGATTACTACACATCGTGCCTGAAAAAAGCATTCGAGGAAGAGAAGCTGTTCCTGAAGCCTGGCTTGTGCATTCGCGACGTATCGGAGCAGACCGCAATAAGGGGCATATATATTTCAATGATTATCCACTTAGAGTACCAAATGGAATTTCAGGTGTTTGTCAACCGTCTCAGAATCAGCTATTTTAAAGAGAATGTAGATTCCGCAGGCTGGAGGAAGCTTACACTGCAGGAAATGGCTGATGCCTCGGGATTTGCGTCGAGGACTACATTTTTCAGGACGTTCGTGAAATACGAGGGGATGCCCCCTTCAGAATATTTACGGAATAAAAAGGCGAAGGCTTCGGAGAGATCCATACGCCAGCTGCCGGACCTTCGCCCGTCAGGCCCGACTGGGGATTAAGAGCAGTTCTGACTTTTGTTCTTCCAGGATCACAGCTTCCGCGGCGGACATAAAACAAAAGGCCCAGAAAAGCGCGCTGCGGCCATCGAGGGCCAATAAGTTTAAGCTTTTTCTGCGGTCGTGATACTTGACTTAAATCAAGTTTCATTTAGAAATTAAATTGTTAATTTAGTTGGCAGGATTTTGTGGTGTAACAAGCAATTACTGGGGAGTAGCTGTCATTTTTTTGTCATCAGTGCCGGAGGCCGGCTGTTTGGTCTCCGGCTTTTGTCCAGTTTTGCTTTTCGGAGCAGGGTATTGATTCATTTTATCATAACTATCTTTTTTTAACTCAATGCAGAAGCCCCAAAAGCATGCGGCCTTCCAAGGCCGCCGCCTTTTGGGGAAATGCTGCAGGAGGTGCAGGGCTTTTGACCGGAAGTGCTTTTCATATAAAAGCTTTATCCCTTTAGGGATCAGGAAAAGCCCGTTTGGGGATTCGTCAGCCATAAATAATACAGTAATGCGCAATAAGGTGATTTTTGAGGCCGCAGCGGGACCGCTTCCGCTTGTGCTGGCGGCCAATAAAACAGTGGTACGGGAAAGCATTGGATTCAAAGCGCGCTACGAGCTGGCCCTTTCCATAAAACACAGGTTCGTTTCTCAGGGCAGGACCGGGAGGTGTTAAGCCTGCCGGCAAACAATTATTACTGCGGGTACCCATTGCAAGATGGATGCCGGGAAATATGCCGTACTGGCTACGGCCGCCGGGACCATAGTGGAGAACCTGCCTGAGGGCGGTGAAGAAGTCATCATAGTCGATGCGAAATTTGTGAAATTCAGGGAAAACTATTGCCAGCCGCTGCAGATTGACGGCAAGGACAGATATGAAGTGATCCAGCTGGAGAAGAAATAGCCATGGCGGCCTTTTGATGGAATCGGATCGGCAATAAAGCAGTCCTGGGGCTTTGATCTGCCCAGGCCAGACCAAAAGGGTGCGCCGAAGCGGCTCTTTTTATGCACCGACCTGTACTGCATCAGAGATATGGTCTGGGGAAAGGACAAGGGGGAGGCCGGGCCAACAGAGAGCCATCTTGGCTTCAGATGCATAAAGAGCCGATAGGCTGGAGGCTTAGCTTATATTTCCGGGAAAGGCTCCAGCGGCACTATTAGGACTGGCTGTGCGGCAATGGGAGTAACTGACAAATCTATTTTAATTTTAACTTAAAATTCCGTTTTTATGAAAGAGTTTTTTAAAAAAGTTGAACGAAACTGTATTTCTGGCGCACTGCTTCTGCTGCCTTTGATTGTTTTTTTTGTGATACTTGGCAAAGTCTGGCACTTTTTTCAGAAGTATGGAGAGAAGACGGCCCATCTATTTGGCCTTGACGCTGTTTTCGGCACCTATGCGAGAGATTTCATAGGAGGCGCATTTCTGGTCCTGCTGCTTTATTTCAGCGGCTATCTGATGCGGCTCGCCTATCTTAAGAAATTTACCGATTGGGTTGATGACAAATTGATGATTTTTCTGCCGGGCTATGAGAAGAACAAAAAAATGGCAGAGGAGAAATTAAAAGCGAGAGTAAAGAAAACAAGCACTGACCTGCCGGTACTGTTGAAATTTGGAGAGTATTGGCAGCCTGCCCATCTTATTGAGGAGACGGCAGACGGGGATGCCGTCGTTTTTGTGCCGAATGCCCCTTCCAAGGACCACGGACAGATTTATATTGTCAGCACTGCCTTGATCAGGCGGCTGCCTGGAACCTCGCTGGGCAGTTTTGACGAATCAGTAAAATCGTTCGGAAAAGGAATCCTGAAATTCAAGTAGACTCCTTGTTTTTTGCATCTGCTGAGCAGCTGAATGATCACCAGGGCGGGCATCCCAGCATGTGCCTTGCCCTTTAAATTATCGGACATAGGTTTACAGGTCAAGCTTTGCTGCTCGCGTGCCTATCGTCTCTTTTTCCAAAAATGCAGCACATTGCCGAAGGAGATCTCCAGATCGAAACTGTCCGGAATTTCATCCCGATTGCTCCAAAATGTAGCCAGCTTGGTCCCGGCAGGGGTCAATTCCAGCTGTTCCCTGACATAAGAGGAATAGGCGTAATAAAGCTCGCTTCCGAGATGTACTGTTTTGTCGATCGGGCAGGATCTGTCCAGATTTTCAAAAAAGGAATTATAGAAATAAAATGCCTGGTAAGAGGCAAATGAAACTTCATCGATGTTGGAGTGGATAAATTCCACATTGCCTATATTGTTTTTCTGCGCTATTTCTTTGGATAATTTTATCAGTGGTTCCCTTTGCTCGACACCATAAAAGCGGCCCTGGGTCGAACAGGCGCCGACCAGGCAGAATTTCCCCGCACCGGAGCCGATATCCAGTATTTTTTTGTTGGGCTCGTCGGCAAGATAGTCGGCCGCTATTCTGGCGATTTCGACCGGAGTCCAATGGCGGTCAGCCAGTTTTTGTATCCACTCCGGGTATATTGCGTCAAAAACGCTGTCATCGACAGTCTTTCTTGATCTCAGGGCCTTAAAAATCATTAATCAGTTCTTGGTATTCCTGGCTGTTTAAGAGGCTGGAAATGGAAATATGCCTGTCAGTGATAATCCTTAGAATCCAGTATGTATAGGGGGCTTCGTTAATGTTGAAGGGGGAATGGCTTAAAATGCTGTTTATGGCTATGATCCAGCCGTCTATCGGAGCAATCAGGGGAAAGGTTTTGTTTGGGCCGGATATATGGCCAAACAGCGTGTTTGTTTCTGCAATATTGCCACACTGCTGGAGATTGACGGAACTGATCAGCCCTATCTGCTTTTGGGCGTAATCTGTCACGCCTATAAAATATTCATAAAGACCTACAGGTCTGAGCCATAAATGATTTTTGGAATAATGCAATGCCTTTGGAATGAACATGATCTGTGATTTAGGTTGTGTAATTAAAGTGCTGTAAAATATAGGGATCTGCTAATTTGAAGGCTCTGGGGCCTCCATGCTGGTGCTTTTCCGTTAAAATGCCAGGCACTTCTCAAGGGTGGCTATAAACCTTCCTGAGCGTAATGGCGAATATAGGGAAAGGGGTGTTTCTGCCCAATATCCAAACGGCCATGATCCTGTTTTATGACAAAAATACATCAATTAGCGATAGATTCGAAGGGCTTAGGTATCAATTAAATTTGATTTTAATCAAGAATCCTGTCCGAAAATTTATGTTATTTTTGCTTCACAAGTTCATGGGAATAAGTGCGGTTTTTAGGAGAATTTCTGACACCTGAAAATCGGGCTTTTTTGTTATTATTGCCGCCAGAGATTAGCTTCTTTAGTCTCTGGTTTTTTTTGCAAGGGATCTTACTATTAATTCATTTTTAACAATAGCCAGCTATTTTTGGACCCTGCGGCATCCCCCAAAAAGCTGTTTGTTGCTTTTGCTTTAATTAGAAAAGCTTTTTGGGGAAGCGCTGCTGGAAAGCAAATGGCACTTTTCCGCCTTTAAGGGGTAAGGGCGGGTTTCTAAAAAGATTCAGCCCCCCTTTTATGCCAATGGGGTATTTATTAATTCCTGATGGATGATATTCGGCGCCCATAGCATCTGATTTTGATATGCAAACTTAAGGATAGATTTTGGCAGGCAATTCCGATGTGTTTTTGTGCTTTGGCCATTAGGATTCACCTGAAAAATCAGGGACATCCTGGCAACGGAAAACATGCCAGTATTTTTCTTATAAACTGGCAGGCGGCACGTCTGCCCTTTTGAAGCAGTATGCTATGATTATCTATTAAAATTACATTTTTCGTCCACTTTTTTTGATTTAAATCAAATTTTAGAAAGATATTAATCGGTCAAATATATTGGGACACTCTATACTTTTGCCACTTGCTGGATTATTCCATTTAGCAAGGAAAATTAAGCCAACTGCAGCAAATGCAAAAGTATTTATAAAATGATTTTTGAACAACTCAAGCGAAATAAATCTATTGATGATACCGAGTTTAACGAAGTGTACCCCATTAGGATAAAGAAGCTGGCGGCCCGCCACTGGACCCCCGTAAAAATAGCCAGAAAAGCAGCCGGTTTTTTGGTGGACAGACCCAATAAAAGAGTATTGGATATAGGATCGGGGGCTGGAAAATTCTGCCTGGTAGGAGCAGCTTCCACAACAGGCAGGTTTTATGGCGTGGAGCAAAGAGAACCGCTTATAAAATTATCGCGAAAAATTGCCGAAAAATATAAGATTGATAATGTAGAATTCATACACTCAAATATTACGGAGATATCTTTTTTGGATTATGACGCTTTCTATTTTTTCAATTCATTTCAGGAAAATATAGATCTGACGGCCCGTATTGACAAATCAATTGATCCAAGTGAGGAACTATACCATCTATATACCGGCTATCTTAAAGACCAGTTGGAGAAAACTCCCATTGGCACAAAACTGGTTACCTACTGGAGCAACTGCAGGGAGGTTCCAAAAAGCTTCAGCTTAGAATCCGTTTCGCACGGCGGGGTATTAAGCTTCTGGAGAAAAACGGCCTAAATTGGAGCATGAAACCTACAAACCTACTGAATAGAATCAATTAAGACATGGACGGTGAAGAATATATGGATGTTAGAATATGTTCTGAGAAGTCTTTAAACTTTATTTCCAAACAAAATAAAATGAAATTAGAGGAATTATTAAAAAAGAGAAGCGGAAATGTATGCGAATTAAGCGACATCAATAAAGATCTAATTGCTTATGAAGTTCCGCCGGCCCAAAACAAAGGGGCAGACGGTTGGATTTTGATCAATGAGAAATGCCTTAACCAAATTGAAAAAAAAGAGGAATTGGATGATGTTTTCTGGAAAAATTTTCTGCCAATATCAATGTGGAGCGAAGTGCCGGCCGTGCAGGTGGTATCATGGCGCATGCTTAACCGGTTTCGCAATGAAAGCTGGGCCGCCGATGCGCTGGATATGATGTATTTGGATGATGAAAATCTGCAGTGGGCAAAAGCAACCGGAGACCATACCGGTGACGGGGCAGTTAATTTCCACAAAGACAGCAATGGCAATATCCTGCAAAATGGCGATACGGTCACCCTTACCAAAGATTTGGATGTAAAAGGTTCGTCTTTAAATGCGAAAGTCGGCACGGCAGTTCGAAACATCCGCTTGGTCCATGATAACCATGAGCAGATCGAGGGGAGAATAGAGGGGCAGGCAATAGTGATTTTAACCAAATTTGTAAAGAAATAAATTTCAGTCAGAGTTGTCTGGCTGCAAGCAGATTTTGCCTGAATGCCCTGAATTTGGCCCGGGGAGCATAAATAAAATGCAGATGAACCCTAATGCAGTTGTAATATATGCTTAAACTTAAATGTCCAAGATGCCATAAGGGGAACTTATTTGTTAATCCGGGGCTGTTTGTCATGGCGAGATTTCTTAAAATGCACGAAAAGTGCAAAAATTGCAGCCAGGACTTTAGAATGGAACCTTATTTTTATTGGTCTTCTTTGTGGATTGGTTTTTCAATCGTGCCGGGCGTTTTTGCACCTCTGCTGGTTCTTGGACTGTATTTAAATGAAATTTATGGAATTTCTTTAAGCATAGTGCCGCCGATTTTCCTGTTTTTATATTTTGTATTGCAAATTCCAATAATGCGGATATCCAGGGCCGTTTTGCTTCATTTGGCTTTTAAGTATTTTGAAGGGCGCGAAAAGAAATAACTTTGCTTAAAAAGCGCAGACCGCATATGATTGGTGAAAATAATTCAAAAGATTATTCAGAAATGAAAGCCTCTTTTTTGCTTGGGAGAATGATGGGCTGAAAGAATCAGCGCATTTAAAAGCAATAGCATAATTATGTCGGGAAAATATTGGCCGGTTAAATTAAGACGCAGGATTCTATGGTTCTTCTTAAAATTCCTCCGCCTTGTAAAGAGATAAGCCCTGAGGTTTACTTGGACATCTATAAATTTAAAATTAAACTATGGCTCATGGATTTAGAGCTTTAAATGAAATGTTCGCATATGAAGAAAGGAAGTAAATTAAATAGTATTTTAACGGGAAGCTGTCCTAAATGTCAGAATGAGAACATGTATCTGGATAAAAATCCCCTGCATTTGAGTTCTGTTTTAAAAATGCACGAGAAGTGCAGCCATTGCGGGCTAAGATATCAAATAGAGCCTTCTTTCTTTTTTGGCGCAATGTACGTAAGTTATGGGCTGAATGTTGGTGCTGGGATTGCTGCTTTCATCATCTCATATCTTATTTTTGATTCCAGCATAAAAACATCATTTATTGCAATTACTGCAGTGCTGATTATTTTGTTTCCAATATTGCTGAGATTATCCAGAAATATTTATATCAATATGTTTGTCTCCTATGATCCGAAAGCAGCTCCAAAAGAGAATTAGCCCAAAAAAACACCTAATTTTTAAAAGGGAGAGAGTCTTTGATTGCTCTTCCCTTTTAAAAATTAGTCATCAGAACATTGGCGGATATTCTGAATTCGCCTTATTTTGAGCACCGCTAAAATGACAGGTTATAAAATAATCCAAGTTTTCCATTGCCATCCACTCCTGGGCCGGGAAGCGGGAACAGATCAGATTCCTGTCGCCATAAGCATTATCAATTTTGCTTGCACAAGGCCAGAATTTATTGTGCTTACCCCATTTTAAAGGGAATGCCGCTTTTTGCCTGCGATGCTTCTTAAATTTTTTTTGTATTCGTATTCAGAACCCCCTTCTGCGATATTTAATGGTCCTGCCAAACGAATATCAGATGGAGCTATTTTGTCAATTTATGCTTCGAGCGAAGAAGCGCCTATGATATCCAACATTTCTTTTGAACCTTTTTTGCTAACACCGCTGTGACGCGTTATAAATTGCTCTGTTTTCATATTTTAAGATTTAGATTGCCAGCTCTTCTTGTTCTTCTTCTTTTTTGTACTGTCCTGAATTCAGATTAGACCTGATTTCCTTAAAGACGGTTATGGTCCTTTGAACATCCTCCAAGGTGTGCACTGCAGTAGGGATCAATCGCAGAATGATCATACCTTTTGGCACAACAGGATATACTACCACTGAGCAGAAAATCTGGTGGTTTTCCCGCAGGTCACTCACCAAGGCGGTTGCTTCACCCAAGGTGCCGTTGAGGTAGACAGGGGTGACTGGAGAATCGGTATTGCCGATATCAAAACCTGCATCGGTAAGGCCATTTTGCAGGCTGCGGGTAATTTCCCAAAGCTTTTCCCTTAATTCGGGTCTGGTGCGCATTAATTCCAATCGCTTTAAAGCACCAAAAACCATTGGCATTGGCAATGCCTTAGCATAGATTTGTGAGCGCATATTATATTTTAGAAACAATATTGCCTTTTTAGTGCTGGCAACAAAGGCGCCAATTCCTGCAAAAGATTTTGCGAATGTTCCAAAATAAAAATCGATACCATCCTGAATGCCTTGTTCTTCACCGGTTCCAGCACCGGTTTTGCCCATACAGCCAATCCCGTGCGCATCATCAACAAGGAGTGAAAAATTATACTTCTCTTTTAGGGCTACAATTTCTTTTAATCTGCCCTGATCGCCGCGCATGCCAAAAACACCTTCTGTTATGACTAGTATTGCGCCTTTAGTTTCTTCCGCTATCTTTTGAGCACGCTGCAGCTGTTTTTCACAATCATCAATATCATTGTGCTTGAAAACAAAACGTTTGCCCATATGCAATCGCATTCCATCTATGATGCAGGCATGAGATTCCGCATCATAGACGATAACATCTTTTCGATCTGCCAGGCTGTCAATGATAGAGACCATTCCCTGATAGCCATAGTTTAATAAAAAGGCATCTTCTTTTTGAACATAGTCTGCAATTTTCTGTTCAAACTCTTCGTGCAGTTTGCTATTCCCGCTCATCATTCGTGCTCCCATCGGATAGGCAAGGCCATATAATCTGGTTCCTTCATTATCAGCCTGCCTGACTTCAGGATGGTTGGCTAATCCCAAATAGTTATTCAGGCTCCATACCAATTTTTTCTCACCATTAAAAAGCATTGTATTGCTAATCTCCCCTTCTAATCTCGGGTAGGCATAATATCCATGCGCATAATGAGCATGATCGCCTAATGGGCCAAGGCGAGTGCTTATTTTATCCATTATAGTCATATGTTTTTTAGGTTAAATTGTTATATTTTCATTTTAAAGGCAAAAGATCTTGCGGTCTTGCAACTTCTTATCTTTGGCAGTCTATAGGACGATACTGCACTGCTTTTTTAATGCCAGCAGGTTTATTTGGCTATCAGCTAAGATGTCTTCTGCCAAAAAGTCAATACCCCCCCCGCAACCGGCATATTCCAGTTTGAAACTATCTGGGATTTCTTCCCAATTGCTCCAATAGGCAACTAACCGGGTGCCGACCGGTGTTTTTTCAAGCTGTTCTTTTACATATTTGGAGTAGGAATAGAATAATTCCCTCTCCGGAGCTATTGTTTTATCAATTGAGCACGAAGAATCAATATTTTCATAAAAGGAATTATAAAAATAGAAGGCCTCATAGTCAGAGAAATTAATTTTATTAATGTTGGAATGAATAAATTCTACATTGGTTACATAGTGCCTCTCGGCAATTTTTTTTGATAACTTAACAAGCGATGCCCTTTGCTCCACGCCATAAAACCTGCCTGTTGTGGAAGCTGCTCCTACCAGGCAGAATTTTCCCGCTCCCGAACCGATATCCAATACTCTTTTATTGGGTCTGTCCACCAAATACTCAGATGCAAATTTGGCTACAGCAACCGGGGTCCAATGGCGGGCTGCGAGCCTTTTTATTCTTCTTGGATACAGCTCATTGAAGGCCGCATCCTCAACAGTTATGTTTAATTTGAGGAATTTAAATATCATCGGATAAGTGCTACATATTCTTCATGGGCTAATAATCCATAATTGCCCACAACTGTTGAAACTCTTAATAGCCAATGTTTGTACGGATCTCGATTGATGCTTGAAGGGTTGGCATCCATAATGGCGTTTGTGGCCATAACCTTGCAATCAATAGGGGCAAGGAGAGAAAAAGTTTGGTTAGTGCCGTAGATGCTTCCCCATAGGATTTCTTTTTTCATGTGTTCGCAGTTTAATTCCAGTTCAATTAAACTGATTTCGCCTATTTCCTTTTGGGCAAAATCAGTGATGCCGACAAAATAATCGTATAATCCAACTTGTCTTAGCCACAAGTGATTTTCAGTATAATACAGTGCTTTGGGAATAAACATATCTCGAAGATTTAGATTTGAACAAAAGGAGTCTGAACAACGACTGCCTTAATTGGTTTGTTTCTGATATTGATAAAAATCTCACTGCCAATATTTGATTTCCCAGCAGCAACATACCCCATTCCTATAGCCTTTTTTAAAGTAGGCGACATGGTACCCGAGGTAACGGTGCCTATAATTTGATTTTTTTCATCCCAGATTTCATAATCATGGCGGGGAATGCCTTTGCCGATCATTTCAAATCCTACCAATTTCCTTGCTACTCCATTTTCTTTTTGAATTTTGAGAGTATCGCTCTGAATAAATTCTTTAGTAAATTTTGTAATCCATTCCAGCCCGGCTTCCAATGGCGAAGTCGTGTCATTGATGTCATTGCCATACAAACAGTATCCCATTTCCAACCGCAGGGTATCTCTGGCCGCGAGCCCGATAGGCTCAATGCTATTCTCTTTTCCTGCCTCGAAGATGGCATTCCATAATAGTTCAGCATACTTATTCTGCACATATATTTCAAATCCGCCTGCCCCGGTATATCCGGTGGCAGATACTATAGCGTTTGGGATGCCTGCAAATTCGCCTATTTCAAACGTATAATATTTCATCTCGGCCAAATTGATACGGGTCAATTTTTGCAGGGATTCTGCAGCCAAGGGGCCCTGGACCGCAAGCAGGGAAATCATATCGGAGAGGTTTGTTACGGCAAGATCTAAATAATCAAGGGCCATATTATTGATCCAATCCAAGTCTTTTTGGATATTCGAAGCATTTACCACCAGTAGATAATCCTTTTCGCTCATCATATATATCAGTAGATCGTCTACAATGCCGCCGGTTTTATTTGGCATGCAGCTGTACTGCACTTTTCCTGGGAAAAGCTTTGAGGCATCGTTTGAACTTATTTTCTGGATTAATGCCAGGGCATCTTTTCCCTGTATGAGGATCTCCCCCATGTGGGAAACATCAAAAACGCCTACGGCATTTCTAACGGTTTCATGCTCATGGTTTACCCCTGAGTACTGTATGGGCATTTCATAGCCTGCAAATGGGGCCATTTTTCCGCCAAGGGCATGATGAACTGCATCAAGTGCTGTTTTTTTGATATTTACGTATTGAGTGTCCATATCATAAACCTATTAATGATGCATATGCATCAGATTTTAGCAGTGTCTCGATCTCCGCATTGTTTTCAATTTTTATTTTAATCATCCAGCCCTCGCCATAAGGGTCGGAATTGACCAATTCAGGATTGGTTTCCAGTTTGGGGTTCAATTCAAGGATTTCCCCTGTCAGCGGAAGGAAAAGGTCAGATACAGTTTTTACGGCTTCAACAGTGCCAAATACGTCGTGGCGGTTTAGTTTCTCTCCAAGGGTTTCTATTTCAACATAGACAATATCTCCTAATTCGTGCTGTGCAAAATCAGTGATTCCGATATAGGCTGCATCATTTTCAATTTTTACCCATTCGTGGTCCTGTGTGTATAAAAGGTTTTTAGGCATTTCCATTTTTTATTGTTTTTAAATTTTGTTTTGCTTCTCGGGACAAGGCATATTGCCGTAAGTGCGATAAAGGCAGCATTAGTTCGGTTCGGCTATTTCAAAAACCGCTTCGCAGAATACGCGTCTGCTGCTTGCCGCTTTGCTTTTGAGTGGTATCCACTCCTTAATATTCAGTCCTGCACTGTTTAGATGTATCGCAATTTGCTGAAATAAAACAGATTGGGGTCTGGCTTGATGGCATTGGGCGCACCGCTGCAGATTTCTTCATTGGCCAGATCTTCAAAAGTTTTAAAATTTGCGGCGAACTGGTCTGCAAGGCTCTGTGCCATTGCATCATAAGCCGGTTTATCTTTCCAGGTATTTTTTGGATTTAAGATTTCAGAAGGAACACCGGGGCACGAAACCGGCATCTGCACTCCAAATACAGGGTGCCCCGTAAAATCTGTGTTCTTGAGCTTATTTTCCAATACAGCTGTAATCATTGCTCTGGTGTAAGAAAGCTTTATGCGCTCCCCAACCCCATATGCTCCGCCGGACCAGCCAGTGTTGACCAGCCAGACCTTTACATTGTTTTCTTTTAGTTTGCTTCCCAGCAACTCTGCATATTTTGCCGGATGCAGCGGCAAAAAGGGTTTGCCAAAGCAGGCCGAAAAAGTGGTTTGCGGTTCAGTTATCCCCGCTTCGGTGCCAGCCACTTTCGCTGTATATCCCGAAATAAAATGATACATCGCCTGGCCCACTGTAAGTTTGGAAATAGGGGGCAGAACCCCAAAAGCGTCACAAGTGAGGAAGAAAATATTTTTTGGAATGCCTCCAATGGAAGGATTTGCAGCGTTGTCAATAAAATCAATTGGATAAGCAGCTCTGGTGTTTTCGGTTACCGATACATTATCATAGTCTACGATATCAGTTCCTTCCAAGAACCTTACATTTTCAAGCAGGGTTCCGAATCGTACTGCAGAAAAGATTTGAGGCTCTTTTTCCTGGCTGAGGTTCACGCATTTGGCATAACATCCGCCTTCAAAATTGAATACATTTTCATTGTCCCAGCCATGCTCGTCATCACCGATTAATCCACGGGACGGATCTGCAGAGAGCGTAGTTTTTCCCGTTCCCGACAAGCCAAAAAATACTGCGGTGTCTCCTTGCTTGCCAATATTGGCTGAGCAGTGCATCGAAAGCACCTTTTTTTCGTGGGGAAGCATATAATTCAGGACTGTAAAAATCCCCTTTTTTATTTCACCGGTATAAGCACTGCCGCCGATAAGGATTACTTTTTTGGTAAAGTTTATTATAGTGAAATTATGCTGGCGCGTTTTATCAATTATGGGATCAGCCTTAAATTCAGGAGCAACAAGTACAAGCCATTCATGCTCAAAAGTTTCAAGCTCTTTTTCGGATGGCCTTAAAAAAAGATTATGGGCAAACAGGCTCTGCCATGGGTTTTGGGTAATTACTCTGGCTTTTAATTGATATTCTTTCTTAGCACAGGCATATACATCCTTTACATACAGTTCTTCATTTGAAAGAAAATCTGTAACACGATTGTACAGATTATCAAAATCCTGGGGGGCGAAAGGATGATTTGCATCCCCCCACCAGATAGAGTCTGTCGTTTTTTCATCTTTTACGATATATTTGTCTTTAGGTGAACGGCCTGTAAACTCCCCAGTGTCACAGGCTAATGCACCTGAACTGGTTATGACTCCCTGCTGCCTGTTTACGGTTTGTGTCACCAATATAAGTTCAGACAGATTCCAATGGATTGTTTTGGAGGCATTAATGCCAATGCCTTTCAGCTGTTCTATGTGTTTCATGATTATCATCGCGATAAAATTTTATTTTCAATAGTGCAAAAGTAGACAGATTGGAAATCAGATTAGGCGACTAAAGCGGTACATAAAACTTGATTTAAATCAAATCTTAAAAAGGCATGGGAAAAATATCGTAATTTTGGAATCAGCTATGATTTCAAAATTTATCTTCAATAATCAGTATATTTTAAACGAGTTGCCGCAGTTTGACAAGGATCTGCTTGAAAAGGTAATGCAGAGTAAGAAATATGCCAAAAATCAGACAATATTTACTGAAGGTACATTGCCTACGGGCATTTTTTATATTCAAGCCGGCAAAGTCAAAAAGTATAAGGTTGATAATGAGGGAAGGGAGCAAATCATTTATATCTACAATTCAGGAGAGTTTTTTGGCTATACGGCCATACTAAGCGAGCAGGCATATGGAGATACCGCAGTGGTTATTGAAAATTCAGTTATTTCATTTATACCCAAAGGCGACTTTTTTAATGTCCTTAATAATTCTGCAGTATTTTCACGATTGCTTTTAAAATGCCTCAGCCACGAGTTTAGTGTAGTGGCAAATTTGATGGCTGTCTTATCGCAGCGGACTGTGCGGGAGCGTGTTGCCCTTAGTCTATTGATCCTGCATGATAAATACAAAATAAATGATGACCAAAAAGATGTTTTTATTACCCTTTCAAGGAAGGATCTGGCCAATATGGTAGGTACTGTAAATGAAACCCTGGCAAGGGTGCTGCATGATTTTAAGAATGAAAACCTTATCTGGATGGAGGGGCGCAAGATTCAATTGATGAATTTTCGGCAATTAATACACATAGCCAATTTTTATTGATGATAATATTTTATATTTTAAAAGTCAGGGAATCTGACTCGCAAAAGAATATTTGAAATCCAGCCAGTCGCTTTGTTTGCAAAATAAATTAAGAGCACATAAATCATAGGAGAAAGGCATTTAGGGCATAATGTTTGACTGTTAGGGGCGGCCAAACTTAAAAAAGGATTATTAAAATGTTCAAGCACCACGGAAAAAAAAGAAACTTAAAACATAATCTAAAAATTGCTTCTCTTCTATCATTTGTTGCGGGAATGGTAAACGTCGCTGGTTTTTTTTCAGTCCAGACCCTCACGACAAATGTCACGGGACATTTTGCATTTTTTATAGATGAAATTTTCAAACTCGATTTCTTCACAGCATTTATCTGCTTTGGGTATATATTTTTCTTTTTTTTGGGGTCTTTCACATCAAGCTTTCTTATGGAATTGGTAGTACGCCGAAGAGAAAATATTGTGCATCTCATTCCTGCTTCCATTGAGATTGCAATTTTGTTTTCTATTGCCGCCTTTGGAGATGATCTGATTGCCAGTTTTCCCAATCTGATTTCTTTTACATTGCTTTATGCAATGGGAATGCAGAATTCATTTGTTACAAGGATCTCAAATTCTATTGTTCGGACTACCCACTTGACGGGCTTGTTTACTGATTTGGGCATTGAATTGTCCCAGCTTTTCTTTTACAGGGAACAAAATAAGAAAGCCGAACTTTTTTCTTCAATTAAGCTGCGGATTACAATTATCAGCTTTTTTTTCATTGGAGGCATCATAGGAGGCATATTTTATTCAAGAAGAGGGCTGCAGGTTTTGTTTCTTGGTGGTCTTGTGCTGCTAGGGGGGCTGATTTATGATAATATAAAACTAAACTTAATTTTATTGAAACGGAAATTAAAAAGAAAACAATAGCAAATTGGCTGGCTAACTTTTAAATCGCCTTAATTCTTATATTTGATTCTGACAGATGCGGCAGGACCCGGCCGGGCCCTATTGGCAATATAAAGCAAAAGCAGAGAAAGGGCATAAAAAATGATTTATATGCCAGGCATATGGGGACAGGCTGCAGGTTTTGAAAAGTAATGGCATTTATGTTTTGCAGGCTGATTATGACCGGGAACTGCTGGACAAAGGGATGATATGGAATTAAAAAATAAGGCAAATAAAGACGTTTCGTTTGGCGATATGGAAAGCGCTTTTGAAGCTTCTGCATTCTGTACTTATAGAGCCCTTAAGCTTTCTGTTGAGTCTTTATTGAAAAATGGGCTTTAAAGAACCAGGACTCTGCCGCAAACGCAGATTCATTTTAACGAGTATGGACGCCGTGGATATGATCATGTCTATGAAGCTCAAGAAAGCGAACAGCAGAAAATATGGGGAGAATGGATGCCATCTAATCCAATATAAATATAAGCTCAATTAAATCTTACCAAAATGGAATATAAATATTATATCAGCAGCTATAACGGCATAGAAACATTGTACAGGATCCAGGAAGGCAGAATTAGGGATTCTGCAGGCACTTTGGAATCTTTCCAAAACGGAGGGTGGAGCAGCGATCTGAACCCTATAAAATCTTTTATGAACAGATATGCCAGCGGGTGGCTTGATGAAGACGATGCTATGGATTATAAGACAGCCATAGGAGCATTAAGAAAAAAAATAGATGAAGCCAGAAGTTTTGCAGCTGAAAAGCATGGAAACCAGAAGTATGGCAGATACCCGTATGAGGTGCACTTGATAAATGTAATCAATGTATTGCTGCGCAATGATATCCTACCTGATACTGAAATGAATATCGATTTATGGAGCAGCGCCTGGCTGCATGATGTCCTGGAGGATACCGATACAGCCCGGGATGAAATAATTGATAGGTTTGGGATCCATATTTTTGAAATCGTGTGGTCTTTGAGCGATGGCAAGGGGGAAGACAGAAAAGAAAAGAAACAGGCAATGTATGAAAAAATAGTCCTGAACCAGAATGCGATCATCATAAAACTCGCTGATAGGATTGCAAATCTGGAATTCAGCATCATTGACAATAATCAGGAAAAAATCAAGCTTTATATTGATGAAAATGATGATTTGAACCAATACCTAGCCAACAGGATTACTGAAAAAGAAGGGCTGGCCCTGCTGGATTATCTCAATAGCCTGATTGGCAAAATGAAATTATAACAGACCAGTTCCATGAGAACTTCGGAGGCTGATATGAGAGGTTGGATGCCAAACCATAGGAAGGGCAGAAGCCTAAAGAAGCGATGACGCAAGCGCATTGCAAGTCCAGTGAAACCCGGAACAGATGCGTCAAGCCGCAAAAGCAAAAAAAAGTATAATTATGATGGAACATCAGATAGGGATTTTAAAGAAATTAAGGAAGGAGAATATTATCGCCTATGATGAGATGCTCAAGATTGCCGATGCCTTTCAGACAGCTTCAGGCCAAGGACTGGTAATTGGGAAAACAAAGGGGATGCTGGATTTTCTTAAAAATTACGGAGAAATAATAGTCAGCAATGATGAGGGGATAAAAACAGTACTGAAGACAAATCATGATCTGGCAGGGTTTTATTCCTTGATCGATCCTTGTATAGCCATTGAAAAAGATGTAATTTTTAATATTTTTTTTTCTAAATAAATCAAAAAGCAGGTTGCTACTCAAAATAATGCCGTTTAGGCAGAGACCGGGTTCTTTTGCAGGTTTTATGCTGATCCTAAAGAAAGTGTTTCTTCTGCACTGCAGAAAAGCCTTAATGGATCCGCTAAAAAATCTTTTTTTGTTTGTGGGGAGAATATACCCCAAAGAGATTCTCAAGGGCTATCCGCAGTGTCAGCCGTTTATTTTTTCCTTATGGTAGCGCGAGAGCCATTTTTCCATTTTCTCAAGCAAGCGGATTTCACTCAGGTTCCCTGATGGATCAGATAGTCCTGTGATGGTCCTCTGGTAATTGAATTTTTTATCTTCAAATACGCAGGTGAACCTGGGGTGCTCGTTATGGGATACCAGCCATTTGTTCTGGTCTATATTTTCAATCTTAAATTTCTTCATTTTTCATGATCTCCCGGGCAGCTTTGATGGTTTAGGCAGGATTGGTGCTTTGCTTTAGTTTTTACTTGAGAATTCTAAACTGCAAAAATAGAACATTATTGCAGATGGCTACTAGAAATAAACCAATTTTTGCCGTCATGAGAACAACAGATTTATAAGAAAAAAAAAGCCCCCTTTTAGGAGGACTCTTAAATAATTGTCATAGATATTAATCTAAATGGAAGTTGGTTTGATTATAGCAGCTTTTTTATCCTTTATGACAATTGAATTTTTATAGAACCAAGATAAGATTTTATGGCAGTAAAAAAAGGTTAAAATGTTTTATAAAGGCTTATTTTTATTCAAGTAATCTCTAACTTGGAGCCGTGAATAATAAAGCCGGATAAATGTAATAAAATCTATAGCGTAATGATCTGCAAATAAGTAAAATTATTGCTTAAATTAATCTATGCCCGTTATATATCAAAATCCGGAACAATAACGTAAAAATAAAGCTCATCGAATCTTGCCAGATTTTAACAAAGATTAATTCCTGCAAAATTCAGGCTATCCAAATAGATTTCGACATTGTTTTTTATTTTCTGATTTTCCGTTGCAAAGAATATTTTTATTTTGTCCTTGTTGCTATCCTCAGAAATTGTAAGGCCGTGTAATGGATTAAAAAGCCTTACAATATGTGAATAGGGCAATAATGAGGCAACCATATCACTTGATGACTGACCTGAAGAGATAGGCAAAAAGGTATCTAAATTAAAAATGTGATTATTGGTGTGCAGTATAATTTTTCCTTTCATACATGGTAGCATTTGCAGTTCCTTTTCCAGGTCATCCCGATTAAGAAAGAGTATTATAAGTTCAGCTGCAGCTGCTTGATTTGTGCTCGCCAATTTAATGTTACCGTGCATCTGGCGCACCAGATCTCTAAAAGAACTGGTGCCGCGTGGATTGCTTAGGAGTACCTCGTGTCCTGAGCGGGCTGACCTAAGAGCCAATTCCAAAGTAATATTTCCAATGCCTATTATTCCTATTTTCATATCGTGCAATTTTTTAATCCTTATCATATGAAAGGGCATGCATGATAAGAAACATTAAAAACTAATTAAAGAATTATAAGCCAATTGTAATGAGGTTCTAATATAAGAAAAAAAACTTTTTTATGTCAGGTTTAGTTTAATTTTTTTTTGATGAGTTTATTGCGTTTCTGTATCAATAGGATTGGCAGTATTTTTTAGCCATTAAATTTTAACATTCCTATTGTTTTTTATGATCTGTTTTTTTTGGTGCTGAAATATTTATATCCAGGTATTTCCAATAGTATCTTTATGGGGATTTTTATGTGCCAACAAAATTTACTTCCACCCCATCATAAGGAAGTGGGAATGGATTTGTCTAGTGGCCGATCTATAGGACGCAAGTGCAATAAGTCCCAAGGTCGGAGAGGCGAAAGCGGCGCTTTTATGCACGCAGAGCATATGCAGGGTCTATCTTGGCTGCCCTTTTACGCCGTTTTTTTTGAAACTTCTTTTTTTTTTTCGTTACCTTGTAGTGGAATTCCAGTGCAGGCCTTGTGAGGGAAAATAGGACAGCCACAATCTATAAAACCTTATTATGAAGGCATTAGTTATTGGCGCGGCGGGTTCAACAGGGAAGTTTCTTGTGGATGAGCTCTTAGAGGATGCTGCTTACAGAAGTGTTGTGATTTTTGTGAGAAAGACGACAAGCAGAGCACATCCCAAACTTACAGAACATGTTGTTAACTTTGTGCATCTTGATGCTTACAGAGAACTTATTATGGGAGATGTTGCTTTTTCTGCCTTGGAGACAACCCTTAAAGCGGCAATGCTAAAAGGGAGATAAGCCAATATTCTGCTTCTGCGGGGCAGCAGGTATATTAAAAAAATAAGGGCAGGAAATTCAAATATTATGAAATTTTTAAATCATTTTATATCTGGTTTGCTTTGCAGCCGTGTAGCCGTGCCTTTTGGAAAGCGCTTTTTCTCCTAAATCAGGTTCGCAGCTTAAACAGCCGTATTGATTTAAATCCTTTATACGCCTGTGATGCGCGGCAGGGCCGGTTATCAGGCTGTTCTCATAATTTCATGCCTATATGCCTTGATGGGGTTGATAATGCCCTCATTTTCTCTGAATTGAAAAAGTGCCGCAGAAATGCCGACAAGGAGTGGTCCCGGCGGGCTGCCCTTTATCAGGTGCAGAGCGGACAGGGGCGGTTTTTTTACGGCATAAGGGGCTGTGTTTACAGGACAGCGGCCAGGTGGTCAGGAGGGGATTTTAAAAGTGGTAAAAAATGTTATAAACCCTATTTTTTAAACTTTAATAATGCTGCAGCATATTGATAAGGGATAAAGATGCTCTGTAGTCCTGCCAAAGGCAGGGGCAGAAATAATCGGGTATAAAGGCAATCGGGTGTTAAGAGCTGCCGCTGTAGATTAATTTGGAGCGGCCGGCATTGTCTATTGTAATTGGTATTATTCTCTAAGTTTATTTTTTTTTTTAGGAGCTTTTTCCCGCTATCCGTTTCAATCTTCTTCGCCGAACCCCGGCGCAGAAGGATTTCCGCTTCACACGAGCGAAGCGAACTGGCGAAGCAATCGGGGCTAGAAAAATGCTGACGCCCGTTAGAAATAAACCAATTTTTTGACTCAGCCGGGCAGCAATTATATTAAAAAGAATAAGGGCAGGAAATTCAAATAATTTTGAAATATTAGACCATTTTAAAATGAGATTTCATTCTATGAAATTGGACAGTAATTAGAAAAAACTAGGATATAATAAAGTCATAATTTCACTTCATTCTGGGTGTTCTAATCCTGTTGAGTTATCGAATGCTGAATCAGCTATTTGAGTATTTTTTTACATAAGTATATACACTGATGCAATTTACTATTATTTTAAAGAATAAAAATAAAAGCAAAAATGATTCAAAGTTAGTATATTTATTGAGCTTAAATAAAAAATGGCATCAATTGTCTTCAATTGGCGCCATCTGGCTGTGTGACCCCGACGGGACAAATTTCAACATTTTTTTGGATGATTTGAAGAAATTGGCTTATTATATGAAGTTGTCTGTCTTTCAGTGGCTTTATGAATTTGGTTTGGATGTCCGCTGGGGATTGAAGGAAAATGCAGCTTCAAAAAACAAATCGCTGACCTCTTTTATTAAAACCGCCTTAGCTTGTGTGACAAAATTGAAGGCAGTTCTACACCTGCGCGGCGTGTTGCGTGATGTGAATTCCAGCCCCAATTTATTGTGGCAAAAAAGTAGCAGCTATGTAATATATACTATAGATTTAATTCAAGTTCTTTAAAAGCTTTTTTAATAAATCCTTCCTTATCAGCATTCATCTGTGCCAGCAATTCCTTTCTTCCTTCAGGAATGTCAGTATACTTTTCCGCCCAAAGATTAATTTCAACAATTATCGGAATTAAATCCATTCCTTTCTGTGTCAATTGATACAATACTTTGGCTTTACTGTCAGGATGTTCCAGTTTCTGAATAATTCCGTTTTCTTCCAATGAAAGCAGTCTGGCAGCCAAAATGTTAGTTGCTATTTTCTCATCAGACTTTGCCAATTCGCCATAGGTACATTTTTTTTTAAGCATCAAATCCCTAACAATCAACAGTGACCACTTGTCGCCAAAGGCTTCAAGTGAAAAACTTACCGGGCAGTCTGATCTTTTTTTTTGAATTTTCATAAAATAAATTTAAAATCACTTGCTTTTCGCAAGTAAATGTGTTTATATTTGTACTTGCATTTCGCAAGCAAATATAGGAATAATAAATTAAATAGTAAAATCATGGAATTACAAGGTAAGGCAATTTTGATTACAGGCGGCTCTGCCGGAATCGGATTAGAGGCTGCAAAACAATTCATTGCAGAAGGCGCTAGGGTAATTATAACAGGCAGGGACCAGAAAAAGCTTGATCTGGCTAAAAAAATGTATCCGTCACTTACAGCAATCAAAAGCGACGCTTCAAATAAGGAAGCTGGCGAAGCATTATACAGAGAAATCGAACAATTGGGAGGCATTGACATTTTGTACAACAACGCGGGAATTATGAATGGCATGGACAATCTGGGCATAAGCAGCGCAAAACATTTTGAAAAAGCGGCAGTGGAGATCAACACCAATTATTTAGGGATCGTATTTTTAAATAATCTATTTATGGACATGCTGAAATCCAGAAAAGAAGCAGCCATTATCAATACTTCATCAATCTTAAGTTATACGCCGTCTATTCTTGTGCCGACTTATTCCGCTTCCAAAGCTGCGGTTCGTTTTTACACAGAAGCGTTGAGAGACCATTTGCGTGCTATCAGAAGCAATGTAAAAGTATTCGAACTGCTGCCGCCTCTTGTAAAAACAAATATGTCAGAAGGCATGGATGGAAAATCGATAACCCCTGATGTTCTGATAACCGGTTTAATTAAGGGATTGAAAAATGATGCCTACACGATTCGTGTTGGTGATACAAAAGCCATTTATCTTCTGAATCGCTTTTTGCCAAAGGTGGCACATAAATTAATAAATCCTAAGGGGGTAAGTCTTAAACTGCAGTCTTAATCACCTTTAATTGGTGGTGTATAAAAAATGAACGCTGTTCATTTAATTTTATATCTTTGCTTTTGCATTTAGTTTACTAAGGATAAAATTAATAGATATATGAGTACAGCCGAAAGAAAAGCACGAGAGAAAGAGGCCTTAAGGGCGCTGATACTTAAGGCTGCTAAAAAGCTTTTCGTAGAGAGGGGAATTGAGCAGACCACCATAAGGAACATCGCAGATGAAATTGATTACAGCGTAGGTACGGTATATGTCTATTTTAAAGATAAAAATGCCATTCTGCATGATCTGCATTCAATAGGTTTTCAGGAGCTGGGCAGTTATTTTCAGGATTTGCTTACAATTGCAGATCCAAAAGAGCGGTTAAAAAAAATGGGGAATTCCTATATAAAATTCGCCTTAGAAAACGCAGAAATGTATGATCTGATGTTTAACTTAAAGGCGCCAATGGAATTTCTGGAAAATTCTGATAATGACAATTGGGACGAAGGTGCGGTGACTTTCAGTTATGTCAAGAAAACTGTTGAAGAATGCATCGCTGAAGGCCATTTTGCAGGACATAAAGCAGAACCGCTCTCTTTTATGGTATGGAGCCTGGTTCATGGAATGTGCTGTCTGGAAATCAGGCAGCGGACCAAGGGGGTAAAATTTACTAATCCAGATACCATATTATTTGATGGATATAATGAGTTTTTAAAAATAATAGAAAAACTGTAAAGTTTTTTTTACTATAAAAATTGAACAACGTTCAAATTATAAACAATGTACAAAATGAAAATACTTTTAAATTTTACAATTCTGTTTTTTGGATATCTGGGATATTCGCAAAGCATCTTAGACAGCTATATACAAGCTGGGCTAAAGAACAATGAAGTGATAAAGCAGCATAATTTTGATATTAACAAAAGCATGTATGCTTTAAAAGAGGCTAAATCCCTTTTTTATCCGACGGTTTCCTTAAATGGAAGTTACACCAAAGCAGAAGGCGGAAGGACAATCGATATTCCCATAGGAGATATGCTGAATCCGGTGTATAGCACTTTAAATCAGATTACCAATTCTAAGGCTTTTCCAATGATGGAAAATCAGTCGGTCTTGATAAATCCGGATAATTTTTATGATGCTAAAATTCATACCACGATGCCACTTCTGAATTTTGAAATTATTTACAATAAAAGAATAAAAACCCAGCAGACGACGCTTCAAAAAATAGAACTCGAAATCTATCAAAGGGAGCTGGTAAAGGAAATTAAAATTGCCTATTACAAATACCTGCAGTCGGTTGAAGGAATTAAGATTTATGAAGATGCCCTGGCTTTGGTAAAAGAAAACCAAAGGGTAAATCAGGCTTTATTTAAAAATGAAAAAATAAACCGGACTGCGGTTTTAAGAAGCGATAATGAGGTGATCCGCATTCAGGCCAATTTAGAAACCGCCCGTCAAACCAGTAATAATGCCAGATCGTATTTTAATTTTTTATTGAATCAAAAGCTTGACACCGCAATAGAAACTGATCAGAGTGAAGCACCGCCAATAGAAGTACTTTCAGAAAATACCCAAAATAGAGAAGAGCTGCAAAAGCTCACCCAGGCAAAAGAAATAAACGAAAATGTAAGCAGGCTGACCAACTCGTACTGGCTGCCAAAAGTAAGTGGCTTTGCCGATTTCGGAATTCAGGATTTTGATTTTCAGGCAGATAAAAACTCACGCTATTATTTTGCCGGAGTGGGGCTGGAGTGGAATATCTTTTCGGGAAACAAAAACAAATGGAAGCTGAAACAGGTTGAAGAAGACAGTAAAAAAATCATCTCGCAAACTGATAATGTAAAACAGCAGCTGCAGCTTCAGTTTCAGGTTTCACAGAACAATTTAAAATCGGCTTTAGAGCAGTTCTATGCTGATAAAAATCAAAAACAGTCGGCCAAAAAATACAATGACGACATTACCAAATTGTACAAGGAAGGCCAGGCAATATATATAGAACTGCTGGATGCACAGAACCAATGGGTAAATGCGCAGCTTAACACTAATATTTCGCTTTATAACTCCTGGATTGCTTTTGCAGAATTAGAGAGAGCCAACGCCACTTTTACTTTTAACTAAAAACAAAAAACATGAAATCAACGATTCACAAATATCTAAAAAAACATATTGCAGCCTCCAAAAAAGGGTTGGGTATATTGCTTGCTTTAACGCTTTTTTACGCGTGTAAAGAAGAAAAAAAGGAAAATTCGCCCTTTGAAAGCGCAGATGTCATTCCGATTAAAACAGCTCCGGTCGAATCTTTTGCTCTTGACAATACGATTAGCGCATCAGGGTTGGTAACAACAGAAAATCAGGCCAATTACGGATTTAAAATAGGAGGGATCATCAGTCGTATTTATGTTGAAGAAGGCCAGTTTTTTAAGAAAGGGCAGCTTCTGGCATCATTGGACGAAACAGAGATTAATGCAGGATTGAACCAAACCGATCTGAATCTCAAAAAGTACGAGCGTGATTATAAACGAGCAAGCAATTTGTACAAAGACAGTGTGTATACATTAGAACAGCTTCAGAATACCAAAACGGGTCTTGACATTGCTAAAAAGCAGAAAGATGCAGTGGCTTTTAATGCACGTTATTCTAAAATTTATGCTGCTGCAGATGGTTTTGTTTCCAAAAAAATAGCCAGCGAAGGAGAAGTAGTTGGCGCAGGAAGTCCAATTCTGGCTATAAATGAAACCAGCCAAAACAATAATTATCTGCTGAAAGTTGGCTTGACAGACAAAGAATGGGCCGCGGTAAAAGCAGGGCAGAAGGCCACTGTAACGCTTGACGGTTATCCTGATGAAAAATTCGATGCCTTTATTTTTAGAAAATCGCAGGCGGCAGATGCGGCACTAGGTTCTTTTCAGGTCGAATTAAAACTGAGCCTTAAAAAAAGCAGACCAGCGGTGGGGATGTTTGGAAAAGCCGAAATAAAGGCAGAGCACTCAGAAGATTTCATCATCATTCCGTACAATTCGCTTATTGAAGCTGACGGAAACAAAGCGTTTGTTTTTATTGTGGAAAACAGCAAAGTAAAACGCCAGCCGGTGACCATTAATAAATTCGAGAACAATAAAGTATTCATAAAAGAAGGTCTTCAGAAAACAGATCAGATCGTGATCTCCAACAGTGCTTATCTCAACGAACAATCAACTATCAAGATCATTAAATAATCAGTATCATGAAAATAACAAACTTTGCTGTTAAAAATTATCAGTTTACGCTGATTATCTTTCTGCTGGTTGCTGTGGTAGGGTATCTTACGCTGTTTACCATGCCCAGGGCGGAAGATCCTTCAACACATCCGCCGCAATATTTAATTACGGTAATTTATCCCGGGACAAGTCCTAAGGATATGGAGGAGCAGGTTGTAAAACCAATCGAGAATAAAATTTACGGACTCGAAAACATCGAAAAAATATTAACCACAGTAGAAGACGGTGTTGCCGCTTTTCAGGTAAAATTTAAATACGGAGTAGATGTTGACAATAAATATCAGGAGATTTCCACGGAAATGAATGCGCTTAAAAACAGCGAGCTTCCAAAAGATATTTATCAGATAAAAACAGAAAAAATTGCTTCTTCTGATGTGAAAATCCTTCAGATAGCGTTGGTTTCAGAAAATGCATCAGACAAAAAACTTCGCGATGAAGCGGATAAACTTAAATCTAAGATTGAGAAAATCACCAATCTGAAAGATGTAAAATATGCCGGAATTCCCGAGCAGGAAATCCGTATTGATCTGCAGCTTGAAAAGCTGGCCCAATTAAAAATTCCTTTAAACGTGGTCATGGGAAGCCTGCAGAGCGAAGCGGCCGATATTCCGGGTGGAAGCATTGATTTAGGCAGCAAGGTATTTAATGTAAAAACCAGCGGTAAATTCAAAAATGCGGATGATGTAGCCAATACGGTAATCTACAATGCCAACGGTAAAATAATCTACATGAAAGATGTAGCCGAAGTAGGCTACAAGTCGCAGGTTGTCGATCATATTACCCGCATCAACGGACACCGATGCGTACTGGTTACAGCTGGTATGAAAGACAATGTAAACATTACAGATGTGCAGAAAGAATTCCTGCCGATTGTAGATGAATTTTCTAAAGAATTGCCGTCAAACATCAAATTAGTAAAAAACTTCGATCAGGCCAATATGGTATCGCAGCGTTTGGGACATTTAGGTTTTGATTTTACCCTTGCCATCGTTTTGGTAATTGTTACCTTGCTTCCACTGGGTTTAAGAGCTTCGGGAATTGTGATGATTTCTATTCCATTATCCCTCGCATTAGGATTAATTGCTATGAATGCTTTTGGCTTTTCTTTAAATCAGTTAAGTATCGTGGGTCTGGTAGTAGCGTTGGGATTATTGGTGGATGACAGTATTGTGGTAGTCGAAAACATAGAGCGATGGCTGCGGGAAGGACATTCTAAAATGGATGCAGTCCTTAAAGGCACCAGACAAATCGGAATTGCAGTAGTAGGATGTACCGCAACACTTATCATTGCTTTCTTACCTCTGGCTTTCCTGCCGGATGTTTCGGGAGAATTTATCAGAAGTCTTCCAATGGCAGTTATTACCAGTGTACTGGCGTCGATGATTGTCGCTTTGACTTTGGTGCCGTTTTTAGGAAGCCGATTTTTAAAAACGCACGATCATGCAGCAGGGAATATTTTTCTACAGCATCTGCAAAAATTCCTGACCAGGGCGTATCGTGATATTATGCCTAAAGCCTTAAAATATCCGAGAACCACTATTGCTATTTCTATAGTTTTAAGCATCACTGCTTTTGGATTGTTTAAAGTGACGGGTTTTAAATTATTTCCAACTTCAGAAAAACCGATGTTTCTTATCAATATAAAAATGCCGCTTCAGGCCAATATTTCAGAAAGTGACCGTGTGGCCAAAATTGTAGAAGCAGAGCTTGAAAATCATAAGGAAATTGTGTATTACACTTCGAACGTTGGCAAGGGAAATCCGCAGATCTATTACAATGTGCATCCCCAGGACAGAAAACCCGATTTTGCGCAGATTTTTGTCCAGCTCGAAGATGAAGCAAAACCATCAGAAAAAACAGCTTTGATTGAAGAGCTTCGAAATAAATTCAAAACGATGCCTTATGCAAAAGTGGAGGTAAAAGATTTTGAACAGGGAACACCATTAGAAGCCAATATTGTGGTGCGATTATTTGGCGAGGATCAGCAGGTGCTGCGCAGGCTTTCTTCACAGGTGGAGACTATTCTTAGAAATCAGCAAGGAACCGTGTATATCAACAATGAGCTGAATACGTATAAAACAGATCTTAAAGTTAAAATCAATAAAGAAAAAGCCAGAACATTGGGAGTACTGACAAGCGATGTGGATAAGGTAATCCGTCTTTCGGTAGCAGGATTAACGGTCGGCGATTATATAGATGACAGGGGAGATGCCAGAAATGTTACACTGACACTGCCCCGGGATAAATTTTCAAACCTTGATGCTTTGAAAAACCTGTACGTAAATAACCTTCAGGGAACTCCGATTGCCCTGAACCAGATTGCTGAAATTTCGTTTGAAACTTCTCCAACGGCGATTAATCATTTTAATAAATCACGCTTTTCAAAAGTAACCGCTTTATCAGCAAAAGGGCACTATGCCAATGATTTATTGACGCAAATTATTCCGAAGCTGGATCAATTGAAAATGCCAAAAGGATATTACTATAAATTATCAGGTGAAAAAGAATCCGAAGGGGATGCGCTGGGCGGTAACTTTCTGGCAGTAATTATTTTGAGCACCTTTTTGTTTGTGGCGGTATTGCTGCTGCAGTTTAAGACTTTCAAAGGAATTATTATTGTATTATCTATCATACCGCTGGGGATTTTAGGCGGCGTGCTATTATTGCTTCTCAATGGAAGCCCGATGTCTTTGGTTGCTATAATCGGTTTTATAGGTCTCTCGGGAATTCAGGTAAAGAACTCTTTGCTGCTGGTGGATTTTACCAATCAGCTAAGACAGGAAGGACATTCGATCGATGAAGCTATTTCAATTGCAGGAGAAACGCGTTTTCTGCCTGTAGTGCTGACTTCAATTACTGCAATCTGCGGTTTGATTCCGATTGCATTAAACTCAAATCCTTTGATAGCACCATTGGCAATTGTGTTAATTGGCGGATTGATCAGTTCTACAATATTATCACGGATTGTAACGCCCGTGATGTATAAATTGATACCTCCCAGTATTGAAAAGATGTAAGAAGAGAGAAAAGATTTTTTTTGAAATTAAGATAATTTTAAAGCCGGCAGCGTGTGTTTAGACTGCTGGCTTTTTTTCTTGAAAAAATTTCATGCCTATAGGGCTCTGGCAGGCTGATATTGCCTTCATTTGCTCTGAATTGAAGCAGTGCCGCAGAAAATCCGACAGGGGCGGTCCTGGCGTGCTGTCCTTTATCAGATGCAGAGCGGACAGGGGCGTTTTTTTTACAGCATAAGGGGCTGTGTTTATAGAACAGCGGTCAGGAAATTGCCAAAAAAACAACTCTTGACATGATACCGCTCTATGTTAGAGAAGGCGCTATTGTTCCAGTGGGACCTAAAGTGCAGTTTGCTCAGGAAAAAAGATGGGATAATCTTGAAATTTATTTTATCAATATCTCATTTGTAAAGCGCTGTTTCCTAAAAGAAATGAGTAAATTCAACAACAGTTTAAAAATATAAATTATTGATACAATTTTGGTTAATTATAATTCTGACCTTTATTTTTTCAACGTATATACATACCGGTAAGGTTAATTTTAAAATCAAACAGGCAAGAAATTGATGAGAGGATTTGGCGCTATGGGAATGGGAAAAGTTATTGCCTCTGCCGCATTTGGGAATAACTTTATCTTTATAATTTTAAACCCATCCAAAAATGAATGCGAAAGGTCATTGTTATCCAAAATATATCATTTTGATTCTAGTATATCGAGGTTTTTGAAAATTAAAAATGAATTAAGGAAAGCAAAACTTATTTTTAATTTTTGTTTTAAAATATACTTTTTGGTATATTTGCAGTCTAATTAATGAACAATGCTAAGTAAGGCTGAAAGAACAAAACAATTTATACTGGAAACTGCGGTGCCTCTTTATAATGAAAAAGGCATTTCGGGGGTGAATATTGATGATATTCTCGAAGCTACAAAACTTACAAAGGGCTGCCTTTACGGTCATTTTGAAAATAAAGAAGATTTATCAGAGCAGGTTATTGATTTGTCGTTGAAAATGGTTTCAGACCGAATCAGAGCAGCAGTTTATCAGGCAAAAACAGCTAAAGGTAAAGTGTTTGCATTTTTAGATTTTTATAAAGACCCAATCGAAACGTATATTTCCGGCGGTTGTCCCATTCTTAATGCTGGTGTGGAAGCAGATGATAATTATCCCATTATAAAAAAGAAAGTAGCCAAAGTATTTAAAAGTGGTCAACAGGAGTTAGCGGGGGTACTTCAGGAAGGGATTAATATTGGGGAGTTTTCCGCTAAACTTGATCCTGCTGTCTTTGCTTTTAAATTAGTAGCATCAGTTGAAGGCGGTATTGTAATGTGCAGAGTTATGGGGACAGCAAAACCAATGCTGGGACTTATCAAAAGTTTAAAATCTGAATTAGAGCAATACATCATATAATTTTTTTTTGATTTAAAAATAGACTAAAAAGTCTAAAATAAATAACTCTTTAAATAAATCATAATGAACATACAAGGCAAAACAATATTAATAACCGGCGGAGCATCCGGCATTGGGCTTGAAGCCGCTAAACAGTTTTTAGCAATTGGTGCGAAAGTAATCATCACCGGAAGGAATCAGGCCAAACTTGATGCTGCTAAAACAACAAATCCTGCTATTATAGCAATCCAAAGTGATATAGCCAATAAAGAAGATGCGAAATTTCTTTTCAGTAAAGTAAAAGAATTGGGCGGTATAGATATTTTATATAATAATGCCGCTGTACTTGTACCTCCTTCAAATTTAGGTATTGCCAATGACATACATACGGATGGTGCCGCCTACGAAATGGAAGTGAATTATCTGGGAGTAGTAAGACTGAATAATATTTTTATGGACATGCTGAAATCACGAAAAGAAGCAGCGATAATAAATACTACATCAATACTTAGTCTGAGTCCGTCGATCCTAGAAGCTACTTATTCTTCTTCTAAAACAGCCCTGGCTTTTTACACGATATCGCTTCGTGAACATTTGAAGATCATTGGCAGTAACGTAAAAATATTTGAACTGATTCCGCCCCTTGTTGCTACAGAAATGACTGCAGACCGGAAAGATAAAAAAATATCTGTTGAAGAAATGGTAAAAGGCCTTATCGCCGGGCTTCAGAAAGAACATTATACAATACGAGTTGGCGATGCAAAACTATTTAACGTAATCAACAGGTTTTTCCCGAAAATGGCCTTTAAATTAATTAACCCTAAGAAAAGCCATCAACTTTTAAAAAGCTAAAAATGAAAGCATTTATCATAAATAAATATACCAAAGGAGCTCTTCAGCTTGCAGATGTTCCAAACCCTGTTGTGGGCAACAACGATGTTTTGATTGAGATCTATTCAGCGGGCGTTAATGCTCTGGATTCAAAAATTAAAAAAGGAGAATTTAAATTGATGCTTCCTTATAAACTGCCTATGATCCTTGGTCATGATGTGGCCGGCATCGTTACCGCAGTGGGCAAAAATGTCAGGAAATTTAAAGTTGGAGACCAGGTATATTCGCGCCCCGCGGATTACCACGTAGGAACCTTTGCCCAATATATTGCCGTAAATGAAAAAGATGTGGCATTTAAGCCCAAAAACATTTCGATGAACGAAGCAGCCTCCATCCCGCTGGTAGCATTAACAGCATGGCAGGCATTGGTTGAGCGTGCCCATTTAAAAAAGGGAAATAAAGTGTTTATACAGGCAGGTTCGGGCGGTGTGGGAACTATAGCGATACAGTTGGCAAAACATCTTGGAGCAGAGGTTGCCACAACATCCAGCAATAAAAGCTTTGAATTGCTTAAAAACTTGGGCGCTGATGTACTGGTCGACTACAAAACGCATGATTTTGAAGATGCGCTTAGAGATTATGATGTTGTAGTAAACAGTCAGGATCAAAAAACACTTGAAAAATCATTAAACGTTTTAAAACCAGGTGGTAAAATCATCTCTATTTCAGGGCCCCCAACGTCTGAGTTTGCCAAAGAGGCGGGATTGCCATGGTACATTAAAATGATTGTAGCACTGCTTAGTTATGGCACAAGAAGAAAGGCAAAAAAAAAGCAGGTTGAGTTTAGTTTTCTATTTATGAGAGCCGAAGGAAGCCAGCTGCAGGAACTTACCAATCTGATTGAAGCTGATGTTGTTAAACCTGTAGTAGATAAAGTATTTGCTTTTGGACAAACAAATGATGCGCTGGAATATGTAGAAAGCGGTCGTGCAAAAGGTAAAGTTGTAATACAAGTAAAGAGTGAGAACCATTAATTATGCTTCTGAGACTTTCTTCATCATTCAATTATAAATTTATTAATAGCATCAAATGCAAAAAAGTAATGACATTCCCACTTATGCTGCTGAATATCATCTGAATCAATATCAGCATAACGTGCCAAGGTTTTCTGTGCATGAAATTGATAATTATTTAAAAAAATATGATAAAAAAAGAAGGAAAGCTCATGCCGAAAACCATTACCAGATCATTTGGTTTAAAAAAGGAAGCGGCAGGTATTTTGTTAATTTAAAAGCATATGATATTGACGAAAATACTCTTTTCTTTTTGACCAAAAATGATCTTCATTATTTTGACAGGAATACCCATTATAAAGGAGTTTTAATTCAGTTTAATGAAGAGTTTCTAATTCAGAATAATGACAATGACTTTTTTTTCAAACAGAGGGTTTTGGAAAGCCAGCTGCAGTCGATTTGTTCTCTTAAGATAGATGATGTCTTTTTTTTAGATGAATATCTAAACCTGATCAAAAATGAGTTAACATATAAAAATGAAACTAGCCATATAGAAATTTTAAGGTGTTACCTCAGAGTATTTATCGCTCAGGTTCTGTACAGATGGGAAAAATCAACTGCAATTTATGGATATCAGATTTTACCTGATAATAAAAGACAGACGCAATTAGTGAAGTTTGTTGAGCTGGTAGAAGAAAATTATAAAAAAGAACTTAAGGTTTCTGATTATGCCAGGCTTATGCAGTTGTCATCCAGAACATTATCAGGTCTTACCAGCAAATTATTAGATAAAAGCCCTTCTGAGATTATTAACCAAAGGATTATTGCAGAAGCGCAAAGAATGCTTATGGACAATAATTACACTATCAGTAAGATTGGGCTTAAACTTGGTTTTAATGATGACTCCTATTTTGTGAAATACTTTAAAAAGCACACTGGCAGATCTCCTTTAGACTTCAGGAGGTTGAACATTTAATATCAATACAATATTTGAACATGGGTTTCTTATAGTTTTATTGTGCTGGTTTTCTGGTTTTAAAAGGGCTGTCTGCCATGACTTTGCTTCAAAACTTACACTTGTGAAAAGATACTATAGACGGCCTGGCTTTTATGGTAAATTAAAAGGCGGCTCTAAAATCAAATGTAACATGATTTAGCCATAAAAATTTGCCTTGAATTATCTAAAAAAAACGCCTTAGTTTTTTGTGGCAAAATTGAAGGCAGCTCCAGTAGTCGGAAATAAAAGCCTATGAAATTATTGATAAAAAAAGATCTGCATTACCTTGCTTATTGGCGATGATAATAGCAGTCGAATACTAAAGCACAAAAAAATAAACGAAATATTAGGAGCTTCTTAAAACGGAAATACACCATTTTTTTGCTTCAGTCGATCTAGCAATTATATTTTAAAAAAAAGAACAGGAAATTCAAATATTTTGGAATTTTAAATCAATTTGGAGCTGGTTTGCTTTGCAGCCGTACAGCCGGGTCTTTTAGAAAGCGCTTTTTCTCCTAAATCAGATTATATTCTCTCGGCTGGCGATGATTCAATAACTAGTTTGGGATGCGGACCGCCTGCAGTGATAGGGTTTTAATGATATTTTTATTAAAGCTCTAAATTGCATTATTGCGATAAATTCGATCTTTAGGCTTGATTTTAAGACTATGCCAGGACCTGCCTTTTAAACAGGAAAATAAATGACGCTTTTCTGGTTTCTGTTTCTTTTGGGGATATAGTTTATATAACCGTATTCATTTAAATCCTTTATGCACCTGTGATACGTGACTGGACCTGTTATTTTGGCTATTTTCATAATTTCATGCCTATAGGCTTTGATAGGATTGATGTTGCCTTCATTTGTTCTGAATTGAAGCAGTGCCGCAAAAATTCCAATATGGGTAATGCTGATGCGCTGGTCTTTTTCTATCGATCTAAAGAATTCAGTTAAAGGGTTTAATTGTTCCATCACTGCTGCATTTTAGATTTTATTCCTTTTTGGACAGATTGTTTCGGGAATATTGCTGCCTGGTTTTTTGATGAAGCTTTCTGGATTTTACGAAAATGCCGGTCATAGATATTCAATGATCTAAACTGCGGATTGGCCTCTATATAAATCTGATTTTCTCGTCCATTTTTAACCAGCACAGCAGATACGCTGTCACCTTGTCTTAAAGCATTTTTTAGCTTCTCCATTTCATATTGGCTGGATATCTCTTTTAAAGGAATGGCCTTTAAAGTCTTTTCTAAATCATAAGCATATTCATTTCGAAATTCTTTTAAGTGATAACTGCCCGAAGCGTCTCTATCATTAAAGTCGAGCTGAAACCATGATTGGTTATGCTCAACTGAGCGGCCTGACAATAAATTATAAACTTCATTCAGCTTAAAATTGTTTTCCAGCCCATTTTTAAAGTAATATTCCCTGCGGTCTTCCGGTGAAGAATTATTTTGCAGGCTGCTTTTAAATCCATCGAGTTCAAAATAGCCTTCAGCATTTTTTGAAAAGGAAAGAGCGTGACTGATCTTTTCTTTTTCATTAATGTAGTAGGATAGAAGAACGATGAAATTTTCCTGTTCTTTGCCGATAAGATTTTTAAGTTTTTCAGATAAATCAGGAAAGCCGATACTCTGTACTTTCTCGTTAAGCGAATTGAAGTTTATCTCGTCTTTTTTTGCATCACTGCGAAGTGAAAGCTGATTTTGTGTGGAGGTGATTATTTTCCTTAGGATGCGTGAAATGAGATTTGGATACAATTGTTTTGACATCCTATGGATTTCCGTTTTAAGGATTCGGAGCGTATGCTGCTCCTCAATATTTTTTGAAGATCTGTATTTCGTTCTGATTCTATTGAACTGGCGCAGTTTCTCGGCCAATAAAGATCTGTTTTGAGCCGGAGTAATTGAAAAGAGCGTACCCAAACGCTCCTCTCTTGCTTTCCATCGGCTGAATTCCATTTCTACTCTATTTACGGGAAACTGCGGGTTCATGATCTAATCTTTAATTATTTGAAATATCTAAACCGAATTAGACTGCTGCTTTCTTTTTTTTTGTCTGTTCGCCGAAGAGGTTTCGCTGTTCTCCTCAGCGGTGTCGGACTGTCGTTTGTCAGATTGCTTTTCTGAAGTTTTTTCTCCTTCAGATTTTTTCTCTTCTTTGCTTTCTCGATGATTGATGCGCTGCAGGTTTGCATCATATACATTAAGGGTCTTGAACTGGGGATTTGCCTCCACAAACATTTTGCTTTCCACGCCGCTGACGACAAAAGTCACAGACTGAAGATTTCCTTTTTTAAGGGAATTCAAAAGGTCTTCCTTATACTGGGGCGTATTGAGCTCTTTTATGGAATGCTTCTCTAGGCTGGCTTCCAGATCATACCCGTAATTCTGATGGTAGTGGCTGATCTTGAAATTCCCGGAATTATCGGCGTGTTTAAAGTCCATTTTCAGCCAGCCTTTACAGAGTATATTAATGATCTTAAGATAGACCATATAATAGAATTATTGAGAAATGATAAAAAAGTCCGCAAATTTAAAAACAAGGCACTGGCGGAGGAAGCCGGATTCAGCAGCACACAGCTTTTTGTAAATGTCTTTAAGGCAAAGACCGGCATGCCTACGACATTTTTTATAGAAGAAATTCAAAAAGAGGATTTGTAGAGAATCTTTGTCCGTGATTATTTTATTTGAAGTTTAAAATTTTACTTTTGCCAAGTAATTTAAAAAAACAATTATTATGAAAGATCTTATAGCAAAAATAAATGCTGAAATCGAAACATTCAAAACAGAATCTGAATCGCTGTCAGAAAAAGGGGTTAAAGCGGCAGGAGCAAGAGCTCGAAAGTCTTCTTTGGAAATTGAGAAACTTTTAAAGGAGTTTAGAAAAGTTTCTATTGAGGAATCAAAAAAATAAAATAGAAAAAGAAAGACATTTTTAAATGTCTTTCTTTTTTTCCATATAATAAAAATTATCTTCAGCATCTCCGTATTTATTTTCAACAAGAGTAAAAAAATCTGCCAAAGAAATTTGTCTATAAAAACAAATAATTTTTAATGTAGATAATGGAATTTTATAACCTTCACTTTGATTGATTTTTCTAGCTATTGATTCGTGAACGTTATGCTGTCGGGCCCATTCTCTAAATGAATCAATACCAACCATCCATTCTTCTTTTATGAAATTACAAACATGTTTGTCTACCAGAAAAACTTTGGTTTTCTGGGGTTTTACTAAATGCTTATTATTTTCATTTTTTAAAGCCATCAAGACAAAAGAATTGAATAATTATATTTTTTCTGCACACTATAGTGTGCAATTCAAAATAATATTCTATATTTGTTATCAAATACATATATTTGCGATACTTCAAATAATATAATATGAAGCGTTCGCTTTGAACCTGCTCTCTAAAACTGGTAATTTTAATACGCGCAGGAAGATAAGTGTAAATGCTCACGCCAAACGGCGTGGGCTCACTTATTGCGCGTGAGGTATACCAGTACCTAGAGAGCGATAAGCTGAGTTTAAACCCACGCCTCCTTTTTAGGAGTCAAATAATTTTCTCAACTTTTCTTAGCATTCGCTTTTTTACAAGGCTCGCATTAAACTAAAAGTTTAATTTAAAACCATTACTATCTGTAAAAAAGTGCGAAAAATTATTTATGCTATTAAGTCGTTTACTTAATGCATAAAAAAAATGGCCCTCAGCTGCAGCGACCAAACTAGAGCAGAGGACCTTAGCTAATCAAATCCATATTTAACTAACCAATCCCAATATTATGAATTATTTTTCATTTTACAAGGATGGAAAAGCTCTTTATTGCCTAATTTTTACGGCAGTTTTGCTCTCTTTTTCATCGTCGTATGCCGGAAATTCTTCCCGGTATTTTTCATCAACAGTACAACAGCGTCAGGTGCAAGGAACCATTACTGACGGTTCTGCTCCTCTGCCAGGTGTTACAATTTCCGTAAAGGGAAGGGCAGATACGTCAGCAATCACAGATTACACTGGACATTATTCTATAACTGCTGCATCTTCTGATACACTTATTGTATCATTCATTGGGTTCAAAACCCTAAAGGTTGCCATTGCCGGTCGTTCTGTAATCGATATTTCTTTGCACTATGATACCACCACATTACAGGAAGTCAAAGTAAATGCAGGATATTATTCTGTGAAGGAAAAGGAACGTACCGGAAGCATAGCAAGAATAACATCCAAAGATATCGAAACACAACCCGTAACCAATGTATTGGCAACGATGCAGGGGCGTATGGCTGGTGTAAATATTATACAGAATACAGGTCTGCCCGGAAGCGGATTTGAGATTGAAATCCGCGGACAGAACAGTTTGCGGTTTAATGGAAATAATCCATTATATATTATAGATGGCGTGCCTTATTCTTCTCAAAGCATCGGAAGCAATATGACCTCAGGAAACATGCCTGCGGAGAATAGCCCCCTAAACAGCATCAACCCCAATGATGTAACTTCCATTGAAGTTCTTAAAGATGCCGATGCTACGGCTATTTACGGCTCTCGGGGCGCAAACGGCGTTGTACTGATCACGACCAAAAAAGGCAAAGCAGGAAAAACTGCTTTTTCTGCGACATATTCCAATGGAATAGGGCAGGTCGCCCATTTTAAGGACGTTTTGCAAACACCGCAGTATTTGGCAATGCGCAGGGAAGCATTTGCCAACGATGGAATTGCCGAGTACCCAGAGTATGCTTATGATATCAATGGCACCTGGGATCAGAACCGAAATACCAACTGGCAGAAAGAACTCATTGGCGGAACAGCCACTTATAGTAACCTGCAGGCATCACTCACAGGAGGATCAGAACAGACGCAGTTCCTTCTTAGTGGAAATTACAGCAGAGAAACAACAGTTTTTCCAGGTAATTTTGACTATGTCAAGGCAGGCGGGCATGCGGCTATAAATCATGAATCTCAAGATAAAAGGTTCAGGCTTAATTTTTCTTCTGCCTATACCGCACAGTTCAACAGTCTGCCAGCTATAGATCTTACTTCTACAGCGGCTATGCTTGTACCCAATGCACCTGCATTGTACGATGATGCTGGTAATCTGAATTGGGAAAACAACACATTTGATAACCCAATGGCTCCATTGCAAGGCAAAATTAATGGAGAAACATATGATTTGCTGGCCAATGCTCTTTTGTCGTATGACATCGGTGCAGGACTTACAGCCAAAAGCAGTTTTGGTTATACCAATCTGAACCAGAAGCAGCTGAATTTGCAGCCAAACACCGTTGTCAATCCTGCTTACGGATCAGGGAGTGAAAGATCAATTGTTTTCACCAATTCCTTAAATCGCAGTTCCTGGATTATTGAGCCGCAGCTCAATTGGATTCATAAAATGGGCAAGACTACATTAGATGCCTTAGTGGGAACTACTTTCCAGCAGCAGAAAGGAGATAAACTCGTTAATTACGGACTTGGATTTGCCAATAACAGCCTAATGGAAAACCCTGCCTCAGCAGCAAGAACTGTTGTTTTGAGCAGTGATGAGAATCTTTACAGATATGAAGCTTTCTATGCAAGGATAAATTTTAATTGGGCCAGTAAATACATTGTAAACCTCACCGGCAGACGTGATGGATCCAGCCGCTTTGGACCGGGTAAACAATTTGCCAATTTTGGAGCCGTAGGAGCAGCTTGGGCATTTAGCGAGGAGCAATGGATAAAGGAGAAAATGCCATTTTTCAGTTTTGGTAAACTTCGTGCCAGTTATGGAACCACGGGGAATGATCAAATAGGGGATTATCAGTATTTAGATACCTATAGCACATCACCCGCCAAATATCAGGGCATATCAGGACTGCAGCCAAGCAGGCTCTTCAACCCTGACTTTGGATGGGAAACAAACAAAAAAATGGAGGTGGCACTTGAAACAGGATTTTTGAATGACAGAATATTTTCGACAATTGCATGGTTTCAAAACCGCTCTTCCGATCAGCTTGTGGGATTGCCCCTTGCAGGGACTACAGGATTTTCTTCCATGCAGGCTAATTTGGACGCGGTAGTTCAAAACAGCGGGCTTGAATTTAGCCTAAGAACCGTAAACATAAAAAACGAGGCATTTAGCTGGAGTACTAGTTTTAATATTTCCAGTATTAAAAACGAACTGATCTCATTTCCAGGATTGGAAACTTCGACCTACAGTGAACAGTATGTAATAGGACAGCCTTTAAATATCATAAAAGTATTCCATTATACAGGACTTGATCCTGCGACAGGCATTTATCAGTTTGAGGATGCAAACGGTGATGGCGCCATAAATTTCGGAGATGATCAAAAGACTATAAAAAATCTAAACCCGAAATATTATGGGGGACTTCAAAACCAGTTTCATTACCGCAATGTGGATCTGAACTTTTTATTTCAATTTGTCAAACAGGAAAACCTCAATGAGAATTTTTACAATCCTATGCCGGGCACGATGGTAAATCAGCCGACAGGTGTTTTATCACACTGGCAAAACCCAGGCGACATGGGACCTTATCAAGGGTATAGTGACAGTAATGAGAATAGAAGTTTGGCCAATTACCAATATTCTCAAAGTGATGCTGCCATAAGCGACGCCTCTTACATACGTCTAAAGAACATTTCTTTGACCTATCAGTTGCCGCAAAACTGGACTAAAAAGTTCAATTGCAAAATTGGCATACAAGGTCAAAATGTTCTCACTATTACCAAATACAAAGGAATTGATCCTGAGTTTAAATATTCGGGGTATCTCCCTCCATTGCGCGTATTCACAACGAGCATTCAGTTAACTTTTTAATTTTAATTCTTTCCACATGAAAACATTCTATTTTAAGATATACCTGTTCGCCCTTCCAATTGCCTCGTTAATGCTTTTGCATGCCTGTGCTGATTTTACTGAGGTAGATCTTCCTTCTTCCCAGTTGACATCAGCAGCCGTATTTGAAGAGAAAGCAACAGCCAATGCTGCAATGGTAGATATTTACTCTAAAATCAGGGATAGCGGATTGCTCACAGGATCCCCATCGGGAATTTGCTCCCAGTTGGGTTTATATGCAGACGAGTTTCAATTTTATGGTATTTCAGGAACGACAGAAGCAAACTTTTACAACAATACGCTTTTAGCCGCAGATCCTTCAATGGCAGAATTATGGAACAGCAGCTACAGTCAGATTTATTCTGCTAATGCCGTACTGGAAGGCGTGGCAAAAGCTTCAGCCCTGCCATTAGAGGACAAGCAGCAGTTAACAGGTGAGGCACTGTTTGTTCGGGCACTGATACATTTTTATCTGGTCAACAGCTTTGGTCCAATCCCTTATGTAGCCACAACTGATTACAAAAGAAACGGTGCCGTGAGCAGAATGCCCGAAACGGAAGTATATAATCTTATTAAAAGTGATTTAGAACAGTCCATTACTTTGTTGCCTGCGCAGTATAACGGAAACTACAGAGTTCGCCCAAATAAGGGCGCTGCCCAGGCACTGCTTGCCAGAGTCTGTCTATACACTGGGCAGTGGGAAGAGGCGTCCAATGCGGCATCGGCGGTATTAAATCAAACGGATTTATATGTTTGGCCAGTTTCTCTGAATTCGGAATTTAAAAAAGAAAGCACTGCAACCATATGGCAGCTCATGTCTTCGCTGGAAGGAAAAAATACCGATCAGGGTAACGCATTTATTTTTGTTCAGGGACCTCCGCCTTCTGTAGCCTTAACAGATGATTTGGTCAATGCCTTTACTGCGGGAGATCTCCGAAAAGACAATTGGCTGAAAGCCGTCACCACTGGTGCAACAACCTGGTATCATCCCTTTAAGTACAAAGAAAAATCCAATACCCCCACTTCAATGGAATATGCAATTGTCCTCCGCATGGCCGAGCAGTACCTTATCAGAGCGGAAGCACGCGCGCACAGCGGAGATCTTATAGGAGCCAAGGAAGATTTGAATAAAATCAGGAATCTTGCAGGTCTTGGAAACACTGCTGCAATAACAGCAGAGCAAATACTTGATGCTGTACAGGTAGAACGTCGCTTGGAATTTTTTACCGAGTACGGGCATCGTTTTTTCGATCTTAAAAGGACTGGCAAATTAGACCAGATTCTGACAGCTGCCAAATCACAATGGCAGACAACAGATCGATTGTTGCCGTTGCCGCAATCTGAATTAGTTTTAAACCCCAATCTACGTCCTCAAAATGCAGGCTATTAATTTAAAATATTATCGTTTTTTTACCAGGGCAGCCTGCTTTATTTTTGTTTTAGTAACCTGTCCCTTTATTTGGGGACAGGCTGAACAAAAACGAATGCTTTCTGCAAAGGAATATCATTTGTGGAGCCAGCTTCTGCCCGAAAAAATATCCAGTGATGGCAATTGGGTAAGCTACAGTCTAAAATATGAATATAGTGGTGCAGATACACTAATAGCTCAGCAGACCAAAGGGAACACAAAATATGTTTTTCCTAAAGGATGGGAAGGGAAATTCAATGGGGAATCAGAATTTGCCTGTATTGCCAATGATACATTAGTGGTTCAGAATCTCAAAACAGATAAAAATTATAAAAGGCCTGATGCTTTTAGTTTTGAATTTTCGGCAAATAATAAATTTATAGCAATTTTTTTAAAGCAGAATGACAACAAATTCACTCTTGAGATTAGAAACCAGAAAGGCAATCTCGTTGAGCAAACTGCCGGCATAACTTCATATTGTTTTGATTCTTTAAAAAATGGCGTTGTCTACAGTACAGCAAACGATAATCTTTATGGTATTGAAATGATTTTCTTTAAAAATTCGGTCGAAAAAAAAATTGTTGCTTCCAATCATAAAGCGCCATTTCAAAATGTGATCTGGAAAGGAAATGCAATAGCTTTTATTGAAAATAATGCGCAGGAGCCTGTACTTTATTCTTATAGCATTACACAGGACAAACTAAGTGCTTTGGAATCAAAAAATGCTATAGGTTTTCCCTCTAACATGCGAATTTCTAATGTTAAAAACAAGATTCCAATATATTCAAAAGATAATACGAAGCTATTTTTTTGGATGAAAGAGCCTTCTGCTAAAACTGAAAATATCGATTCCTCGACGGTGGAAATCTGGAATTCGAAAGACAAACTTTTATATGATTTCAAAAAGTTCCTGCCTTATTACAAATGGGCTGATAAACTGGCAGTATGGGATATAAAAGAGAACAAGGTGCTGCAGATAGCAGATAAGGATTTACCGAGCGCATTTCTTAGTGCTGATCATAAGCATGCTTTTATTTTTGATCCTGCCGCTTATGAACCGCAAAGCCAGCAGCATGGCGCTTACGATTTATATATTGTGAATCTGCAGAGCGGTAACCGCGAGCTTATTTTGAAGCGCTATACTTTTAGTGAGAAACCACTGGGTTCTCCAGACGGGAAATATTTATGTTATGTCAAAGACGGCAATTGGTGGATTTACGACCTTGATAAAAAGCGTCATACCTGTATTACTTTGGGAATGCCAAACTCCTTTTTTGAAGAAGACAGCAATGTTCCTGGCGAACCTGAGCCGTACGGAATTGCCGGATGGACACCATGTGGAGAAATAATCCTGTATGACAGATTTGATCTTTGGAAAATTTCACTGGATGGAAAAGAAAAAAAGAGGCTCACTAAAGGAAGGGAAATACAAAAAACTTTTCGTATCAAAAACTTTAATGAAGAACTTCTGTATGGCTTTTCAGAAACTGCACCGCTGTCTGTTGATCTTAAAGAAGGACTGTTTTTGACGGTAATAAATAAGGAAACCAGAGAGTCTGGCTTCAGCACCTGGAATCTTAAATCAGGAGTTAAAGAACTTGTCTGGGAAAAAAAGAAAATATCGGAGGTTAACAAAGCCGGGAAAAAGAATCTTTATATGTATGAAGATCAGGATTTTGCTAGTCCTCCTAGAATTATGATCTGGGACGGCAGTGCGAAAGAAATAATGCAGAGCAATCCCCAGCAGCACCAATTTTACTGGAGCAAAAATGAACGTATTGACTATACTGTAAAGGGGATAAAAACAAAAGGAATTTTATTTTATCCAGCAAATTACAAGGCAGGTTTAAAATATCCGATGGTCGTGCGAATTTATGAACGGCAGTTTTCCAGTTTCAATGATTATGCAAATCCTTCCATGCTGGAAGGTGATGGTTTTAGCGTAACTAATTTTACCAATCAGGGGTATTTTGTGTTGTATCCCGATATTAATTATGAGTTTGGCAACCTAAGAGAATCTGTTACCAACAGCGTGCTTGCTGCGGTTGATGCAGCTGTTGCGAAAGGCGATATAGATCCAGGCAAAATCGGACTTATTGGACATTCCTTCGGAGCATATGAGGTCGATCTTATAATTACACAGACTGATCGTTTTGCGGCCGCGGTTGCAGGCTCGGCGTGGACTGATTTAGTAAGTGCCTATCTATATATTGGACCGTCATTTTACAGGCCTGATTTTTTTCGGACTGAAAATCATCAGCTTCGAATTGGAAAATCATTATATGAAGATATGCCAAGTTACCTGAAAAATTCTCCCGTACTCCTCGCTGATGCAGTTAAAACTCCGTTATTAGCTTGGACAGGAAAAGAAGACCGGCATGTTAATGCCTCTCAGACAATGGAATTTTATCTGGCTTTGCGACGGGCTAACAAGGAGCATACATTACTTATTTATCCGGGCGAAGAGCATACTATAGATAAAAAAGAAAATGCACTTGATCTGAATTTGCGTGTAATGCAGTGGTTTAATTATTACCTGAAAAATGGTGAGAAAAAAGATTGGATGCAATCTGATTTTAACCGTTAGGATTGGCCAGTGATACTAAAAATGCCGTCGCTTTTTATTGGCGACGGCACATTTCAACAATTTAATTTACTGTACTTCTTTTCAGAGGTGTCACACAGCTTGCATCATAAAGCTGATCGCCATTTGACGCTTTACAATTGAAGTTTCCATTTTCATTGCAAATCTGCACTTGTGTACAGCTCTCTGGATTTGCAATATGTCTGTAGCCCAATTGAGCTGCAGATTTTGAACTTCCGTTCAATGCTGAAGTGCCTGCTGCACTTGTCAATCCCACTACAGCTACTGCGAGTGGCAAAACGATTTTTAAAACATTTGATTTCATAATAAAAGTAATTTATATGGTTAATGATCTACTCTTTTTTACAGGTTTTCGATCAGATTCCTGCTACTTGGCCAATAGATTTTCTGGACTGGTTTTATTGTAATGGGATGTAATTTTTGAATCCATTGCATATTGAATAATATGCGTTCCAATGAGTACGTATAGCTTATTATTTACTACAGTGAAATAGTTCATCTTTTTTCCATTGAGATCGTTAATGCAAAAACTCAATACATAACTTTTTTTGCTTAGATCATAAAGATCAATGATGCTGGAATCCTTCCACATTCGATCCTCTTCAAAACGCCCGGGGATAGCGGAATGGACAAAGAGTAAATTCTTAAAAACGGCACTGTTTTTATTGACAAACAATGGCGGTTTGGAAAATTGCCTTTGATGATGGTTTTTATCTTCTGTAATCTGTAATTGTGCCTTTGAAATGGTATCAATCGTATTGCCTCTGTACGCAATTTTTAAACGGTTGTCCGCAAGGGTAAATTCATTGCGATAAGCATAGAGATAAATTATTTTTTCCATTGCTTTGCTGTATAATAGCATCCCGTCAGTATCAAAAACACCATCCGTCTGTTTTTGCAGTATGTCGGGGTTTAAAATAGTTTGTCCGTTACTTTGCAATTGGATAACAGCAAGTACATTATCACCAGTGATTTTACTATTGGATACGGCAGCAATTGCATTGGAATCAATAGCCTTGGCTGTTGTAAAATATTCCCCATTTTGATGGGTCAATTTGGCTTTCCAATCCTTTGCCTTTCCCCTAAAAATGCAAGGGACTGTCCCGTCCACAACAAAAAAATACGGAGGTTCAACCATGACTTTAACTCCTCGAAACGGAAGTTCTTTATGATCTAAGTCAATCATTTTTTTCTGCGTCTGCAAAAGTTTAGAGTCAAAGGTGGTGATCACCAGTGGAGCAGTGCTGTTTCCCAAATAGACATTAGTGCTGTCAGCACCGGCAAAATAAAAAGAATTCAGCTTTAAATCCGTAATTGCGGTTTGATGAATCGGTGCCTGGGGAAATCTTCGGGTCAGTTTATTGTGATAATGAACCAAATTTTCAGAAAGCAGAAATAAGGAAGTCACAATTGCTATGCTGCAAAAAGTAATAATGAAAAAAATCCCAAACAAAGATTTTCGCTTTAGTCTTTTATTTTTGTTTATAGAAGTCTGGAAATAAAATAGAATTGCCATTACAGCCAAACCTACAAAAACGAGGTTGAAAATAAGATGGTCGCCCCACTTTAATTTTTCTAGCACACCACCACAAGAACAAGGCACGAAAGAGGTATAATGAAGAATAATAAAAATATAAACGCTGAACATCAACATTAATCCATAGGCCGAAAAAAGTCCAATAAGTCTGAGTTTGGGAATAACGAGCAGCAAACAGATAAGGTATTCAATTACGGGGACTAAAATAGAAAACCAATCCGCAAATGCACTTAGCAGAGGCGACTGCCCAAGCTCTATTTTGAAATGCTGAAAATCTAACAGCTTGCTTGTAGAAGCATATACAAACAATAGCACATATAGAAGGCTTACTGCTTCAACTATGATATTTTTCCATTTTAGATTCATAATATCAAACTATTTAATTCAGCTTACTTTGATTGCAGATTCAAAGCAAATTTAGAGAGCTGATTTTACTAGACACTTATCCAAATCAAGCCAAAGTTTTTCCAAATCAGGCATTTTTTCATACAAAAAATGCTTAACAGATAATCAGTATCCATTAAGCATTCAATTTATGGTTCCATACTTTTTTAAACTTTTGGGGCATTGCTGAGTGCAGCGAGCTTTTCTTTGAGTTCCACCAATCCTGCTTTTTGAAGACATTCCGCAGAAATGTTTTTGAGGTCGGATAAAGCGTCATCGGAAATGCTTCCCATCAGATTGGAGTCATCTTTTTCCAGCAGCAGTCCCTGATCAATAAAATGACTGAGCAGCAGTACATTTTTGCGTGAAATTTTCAAATCAATCTTCACAGTTTCATTCATGCCAGGACTGCTTAATACAGTATCCAAAACTTTGGCAACATCATTTTTTGTAATCATAATTTCAGCATAATTAAATTAATAAAATAGTTGAGGTAAAGATAGAAACTGCTGTGCTGATAGTCATGGACATAATATAACCATGATGGGCTGCATCGAAATGAGTTCTTTAATTTAGCATAAGAATTAAAAAAACATTGAAAACAGATCTGAAAAATGTTTGAATATCTGAAAGATTGCCACGTTCCTGCAATCGGCAAGATGTCCGTTTGTTAAACAACCGAATCTTGCTGCCCTTTACTCGGAACTCGTGGGCAGTGAAATTTCAAGTTTAAAAATGTGTGAAGAAATAATGAAAAAGCTAAATGATGGAAAAAGAAACTTCAAAAAGAACACGGATTGTGGGACTCCGTTTTACCCCTGAAGAGTATCAGAAAATAGAACGGAAATGGAAAGCCAGCACATGCAGAAAACTCAGTGATTACATCCGTATGCATTTATTCAATAAGCCCATTACAGTGAAGTATCGAAGCGAGTCTCTTGATGAATTTATGGCTGAGGTTATAAAGCTGAAAAGCGAACTTAACGCCCTTGGAAATAACTTCAATCAGTCCGTAAAAAAACTGCATACCCTGCGGCATATTCCGGAGTTTAAATCATGGATTTTGAACTCGGACTTTGAACGGAAAATGCTTTTTGACAAGGTAGAAGAAATTAAAATCCACTTCCAGGAAATCACTGAAAAATGGTTGCTGTAATCAAAACAGGATCTTCTGTGCATAATATCTTTAACTACAATGAAAATAAAGTTAAAGAGGGAATTGCAGAGTGTATTGGAGAGGGGAATTATCCTCTGGAAGCTGCAAAATTAACTGGTGCGATGAAGCTTAACAGGCTTCTGAAACAGAATGAACTTAATGAAAATGTAAAGCGGAACAGCGTGCATATTTCATTGAATTTTGATCCTTCCGAATCCGCATTATCAAATGAAAAGATGCTTAAAATAGCAGAGCATTACATGCAGAAAATAGGTTTTGGCAGTCAGCCTTATCTGGTATACAGACATTATGATGCGGGACACCCGCACATGCATCTGATGTCCATAAAAGTGAGAGAAGACGGAAGCAGGATTGATATGCAGAACATAGGAAGAAATCAGTCAGAAGCTGCACGCAGAGAGATAGAAAAAACTTTTGGTCTGGTCCAGGCACAGTTAAAGAAAAAGAGCATCGATAAGTTTATTAAACCTATAGTGCTTTCAAAGATTAAATATGGGAAGACAGAATCAAAAAGAGCAGTTCAGTCGGTTCTTGATCATGTGCTCTCGATTTATAAATATAAAAGCCTCTCCGAACTGAATGCAGTTCTGGGGCTGTATAATGTTAGGGCAGACAGGGGAGAGGAAAATTCCAGGATATTTAAGACGAATGGTTTGTTGTACAGGACACTGGACGAAAATGGAAGACCGATAGGAGTTCCGCTCAAAGCAAGTGAGTTTTATAATAAACCGACGTTAAAATTTCTGCAGGATAAGTTTCAGGAAAATAATAAGACTTTATACCAAAAGAAGAGAATTACTAATGCTGTTGACCTTATACTTTTAGGCAGAAACGTTTCACTTTCTGATTTGGAATTGAAGCTGAGAAAGGAAGGAATAGACATGGTTTTTAGAAAAAGTGAGTTGGGACAGCTTTATGGGATTACTTATGTGGATCACCTTTCAAAATGTGTTTTAAACGGGAGTGATTTGGGAAAACAATACAGTGCCAAACAGATAGAAGAACGCTGCGGTTTGTCTTTTGAAAAGGGAGTACAAAATAGAGTTCCCATTTTATCTGAAACATCTAAATCTAACGAAGGCTTTCAAACCGAAACCGATAAAGAAGCTTTTTTCAAAGACCTGCAGCAGGATTTGAAATCCCTTGATTTCAAATCCGCTGTTCAAAAAATAATAGAGGTGCTGACAAGAATAGAAAATGATAGTTTTTATGTTCCAAATCAGCTTAAAAAAGCATCAAAAAAGAAAAGAGTAAGAAGACGTTTTAATAATTTATAAATCTAAAGAAAATGGCTATGCAGACAGGAGAGAATGAACAGGCGCTGAGAAAAATACTGGATATGACAAGGTTGATCAGCATCATTATTTTAGGATTGCATTTTTATTATTTTTTTTATGAAGCTTTTCGGGAATGGAAGCTTGTAAGTGGATTTTCCGACAGATTACTGGATGGCATTTTCCGGACCGGACTGCTGGGTAGCTTTCATAAATCAAAGCTTTTTTCATTGTTTTTGTTGGCTATTTCTCTTATTGGAGCCAAAGGAAGGAAAGATGAAAAACTCAATTACAGCACAGCCCTTATTTATATGGGAATAGGCCTGCTGTTGTATTTTTTAAGCATCGGCTCGCTTTATCTATTTTTGGATGATATTGGAAAGACATTACTGTACTTCATCCTCACATCAGCTGGCTGGCTTCTGATATTGTCAGGAGGAACCCTATTCTCGCGCATCATCATAAAGAGACTGAATCAAAAAGATATTTTTAATAGGGAAAATGAAACTTTTCCCCAGGAAGAACGGCTTTTGGAAAATGAATTTTCCATCAATCTTCCAGCAAAATATTACTTGAAAAATAAACAGCGCAGCAGCTGGATAAATATTATAAATCCCTTCAGGGCACTGATGGTTCTCGGCACACCGGGATCTGGAAAATCGTATTTCGTTATCCGTCACGTTATAACCCAGCATATAAAAAAAGGCTTCAGCATGTTTGTGTATGATTTCAAATACGATGACCTTTCAAAAATTGTCTACAATACATTTGAAAACAACAAAAAAGCCTATAAAGTATTGCCTAAATGCTACTTCATAAATTTCGATAACATCATGCACCGGTGCAATCCGCTGGACCCGCAGAGCATGGAAGATATAACGGACGCCTCTGAATCGGCAAGGACTATTCTGATGGGGCTCAACAGGGAGTGGATCAAAAGGCAGGGGGACTTTTTCGTAGAGTCGCCGATCAATTTTCTGTCGGCCGTTATCTGGTATCTGAGAAAGTACAATGATGGTGAATTCTGTACGCTGCCTCACGTAATTGAGCTCATGCAGATGGACTACGATGATCTTTTTACGCTGCTTCGGACAGAGAAAGAAATCGAGGTCCTGATAAACCCTTTTATTAATGCGTACCTTAACCAGGCGACTGACCAGCTTGAGGGACAAATTGCTACTGCAAAAATTGCCATGGCAAGACTTTCTTCTCCCCAGCTATACTATGTTTTGTCAGGAAATGATTTCACTTTGGATATCAACAATCCCGAAGATCCAAAAATAGTCTGCATGGGAAACAACCCGCAGAAAATACAGATTTACGGAGCTGTATTATCTTTGTATGTCAACAGGCTAGTGAAGCTGGTAAACAAAAAAGGGAAAATGAAATCCAGCCTGATTTTTGACGAATTTCCGACGATATATCTTAATAATATGGACAGCCTGATTGCCACTGCAAGAAGCAATAAGGTGGCAACGTGTCTTGGGATCCAGGACTTCAGCCAGCTCCGTAAGGACTATGGGCGGGAGCAGGCGGATGTTATTATGAATATTGTGGGAAATATTATCAGCGGACAGGTTACAGGAGACACTTCCAAACAATTGTCCGAGCGCTTTGGCAAAATTCTTCAGGACCGTGAAAGCCTGTCGATCAATAGTTCAGACACGTCGATAAGCCGCTCAAAACAATTGGAATCCGCAGTGCCTCCATCGAAAATCTCATCGCTGAGTTCTGGTGAATTTGTAGGTATGGTTGCCGACGATCCAGATTGCAAAATTGAGTTCAAAACTTTTCACAATGAAATTATAAACGACCATGAAGCGCTCCGAAAAGAGATGGATAATTACAAGGAAATACCTCCTGTTCGAAAACTGGACAATGCAATGATCCAGCGTAATTACCTTCAGATTAAGCAGGATGTTCAGGATATCTGCCATTCTGAAATGGAACGCCTAGTGAACGATCCAGCTCTAACTTATTTGATATTGAAAAAATAGCTGAAGAATCAAACTAATAAACAAAATAATCTCATGTAAGCTCAGGTAAAAATCTGATGACGCCTCGAAGAGGACTGATCGTCTTGGAATGTCGCATTTTTTATTAGCAAAAATCGGTATATTTGAACATAGTACTATGCGATTATATAATACAAATAAATTTAGCTATCATTATTCCAATTATGCAGCACGCTATAGACATTGAGGGAAAAAAAATTAGCCCCGCTTATTCAGGCCAAAATGCTGTTTGCGGTTTCTGCGGAGAGAAAGTGCGCGGAAAATGCGGCAAAATTTATATCTGGCATTGGCAGCATGTCCATAACGCAGATTGCGACTTATGGAAGGAGGGTGAGACTGACTGGCATCGGCAGTGGAAAAACAAATTTCCTTTCGAGTGGCAGGAAATGGTTTTGGAAAAAAATGGCGAAAAACACATCGCAGACATTTTTACGGCAGAAGGGATCGTAATTGAATTTCAAAATTCCGCGATTTCTGCATCGACAATTGCCGAGCGGGAAAGGTTTTATGAAAAAATGATTTGGGTTATAAACGCGCAGGCGTTTAAAAATAATCTGATCACCGAAAACATATCAGAGCAGCTGCTGGAGGAAATCGAACGCCGCTATTTCAAGCAGCGAAATTTGTTAAGTAAACACAACTCCATTGAACTGCAGAATATCAAGAAAAAACAGAACGTTTTAACCTCTGAAATCCAGTCAAGGGAAGATATATTAGGGGGGTTGGAATCTTTGACTGCTCTTTTTAGCAGGTACAATAAAAATGCAGAAACATTTGCAGATCAGATTATAATTACATGGCAGAGTGAAAACTTATTTGTTGATCCATCTCTGATACAGTTTATCAGTGGCGATGCAGTTCCTACTAAAAAGATATTTTTTAGGCTGCTGGGTGACCTGAAACGCAATAAGCACTTTTTGGGTACAGCTAAAGAAAACAGTGCAGAAATTGAGCAGCTTTATAAGGAACGTAATGAGATTCTGATTGAACTTGAAAATCTGAAACCAGCCCTGAAGGAAGAATTGAAATCCGTTGCCGCAAAGTATTTAAATCTGGAAGAGGAAATTGTCCAGCTCAAAAGAGAAATTTCTTTTTTGCAATGGGAGAACACTGAAAATGGTAAGGAATTAGAAGAGTTAAAAATCTCAATCGACAATTATATCAAAACAAATTTGAAAAAGCTGGAAGCTGATTATGAAGAAGAAAAAAACAAAATTCTTAAAGACAAAGACCAACTTACCTTGTCTTGGAAACACGAAAGGAAAAGCTGGAGTTCAGCTGCAGCACCGATTTTTTTTGACATCGGGGATGGTGATTTGATCTATAGATGTCAAGACAATAAAGCCCGCATAATAAAGGTTTGTGATTTTATAAGCAAATATCACCCTTCTGAAAGATAGTCTTGCCGATAATAATAAATCAATAAAGGCCCATAAGGTTCTTATTGCTTTCTCAACGGAATCTGCCTGATTCAGGGCTGTGTTTTGTAGACAGCCATTTGTTAATGCCAGCCCTTTCCATCCTGTACGGCAGCTATAAAGAAAAGGCGAACTATTCAGTTCACCTCTTTTTTATGAAATTTTTTCCGTGATTTTCTCTTTGCACAGGTTTATGCAGTGTTGATTTTTTTAAATTAATGCCTTATTGTAAGTAATCAAGCTTAAAATCTGTCCGAATGTTCTTAAAACTGCCTTAAGTTTTTATGGTGAATTTTGAAAGCGGCACGATTCATTGTAAAGATGCTGTGAAGCATTAATCAAAAAATAAAATTCTGTTCTGGTCAATTATCTTTAACACCTGTGAAATCTGGTAGGGCTTTGATTTATGGCTGTAATGTACATCCTTGATTTCATTCCTAAGCCTGTTCAGATGAAACAAATCAATGTTTTGTTCCTTCAGCGACTGTACATTTATGCCGTCCAGGAGTTCCAGTGCCTTTATGCAGGTTTTTTCATCATTGGCTTTGCAGATATTGACAATAGTCTCCAGAGATATTCTTAAAGGGGAATAATGGTCGCCAAAAAGATCTCCTGCAGCGGGCGATGAAAGGCAGAGTTCAAAAACTGCAGCCAGCATTTCCAGTGCCTCGGGATTGCTGAAATTCTGCCATTCGTCTTTATGGAAAGCAAATTCCCCTTTTGCATTCCGGTCGGTCTGGTCTTTTAAAAGTTCATAATATCTGGTAAAGCCAAACTTGTAGTTCAGTCTGATCAGCTTTCTTATCAGTTCTTTTTCCGTAAAGATATCCTGTGCCAGAAGACGTGAATAGTTTTCGATAAGAAAATCGCGGGCAGTATCATCATGCCCCGTCTTTTTTAGGATTGATATGATGCAGTCGTACAGAGAGCGATTGGTTTCCCTTTTGTTCTCCACATTATATTCCAAAAATTCTTTCAGGGTATCCAGATCGCCGCTGAAATAATCCTCAAGGATCTCCCTTGCATAATAGTAGTGGTCGTTGTCAAGAAAACTATAGATCTTTGATTTTAAACCTAGTGAGGATACATCAATTTCAATACCGTTCAGCTGGCAGTATTTCAAGTGCTGGCAGAAGTTTGATGCTGAAAGCACTGCATTTGAAAGGTTGTGCAGGATGCGGTCATGGACTTTTTCGATTGGAACAATTCCATCCAGAAAGCCGGTCTGGATGCCTTTTTCATGGGAATGGATCCAGAGCATATCCAACAGGAGTTCTTCGTCCAGATGAAAACGGAAAAACTTTTGAAATTTATGAATGGCTTCAAAGACAGCGTAATCGTGGCTGTACCTGTAATTGTTATCTGCAGTTCCCTTGATCAGATGCTTCGAGTAATATTCTTTGGTTGAAGGCGTATTTTCTGTACACCAATTTTTGATGTACAGCTTTTGATTCTCTGAAATTTCGATTTTGTTGTTTTTTTTCTCTTCTGGAAGGCTGTTTAGTATATCCTGCATAAGGTTTGGTCTAGCCTTCTGTATTTCTCTGTTTACGCCGGCCTTGCTTAGTTTTGCCTTTCCGGAGTAATTGTCTCTCAGGATTTCATACAAAAGCTGTTTGGCATTGCCGGTGACTTTTTTCTGCAGTTCAAAATCCTTATAGTAGCGGTGGTAGAACTTGTCAATATCCTTATAATTTAATGCTGTTTTGCCCATATACTCATAGAGAATGAAAATCTGCCTTTCAATTTCTGCATTGTCAAAAAGAATATTAAAATCTCTTTGGTCTTTTGTGCGCCAGTATTCACTATTTTCATTAAGCTGTTCGTGGGTGCATTTGTCTTTGAAGATATACTCGCTGCGCGACTCTATATAATCTTCAAGTTTCTTGCTCAGATCGAAATCCCTGTGGCTGAGCACATTTCTGAACTGATGCAGGAATTCCTCATTCACGGATCCTGAGCGGTATTTTTGAAGCACTTTTTCAAAATCATCCTCGCTGATTACTTCAGCCAGGAAATGCCTGTCGCCGGAGTTTCCATCCACAGAGTCGAGCACCAGATCAAATAATGGGGTCTGGATGCCGCACGATTCAGCTGTTTCAAGAAGCAGATCATCATCATAACGATTTGACGGGTTGTGTATTACCGCATTTGAAATGATCTTGATCAGATCTGAGTTGAACTGCTTGTTGGATTTGAAAAAGGAATTGGCATATGGCCAAAACTCTTTTTCCAGACTGTCCTTGAACTGGTGGCTGTTGAGTTTCTCAATTGAGAAGGCATAGATTTTAACCAGTACCGGACCGTTGTCTATTCTGGCGAACAGGCTCAGGATAGTGTCCTTGGTTGAAACAAGGGATCGATATTTAGCTTTTGAATTCCATGGTTTGGTGCCGATGGCCTTGTCAAGTATTTCCAGAAAATAGTCGATGTTCTCAACCGCAGATGCGGCAGGAGCACTGGAGATTATCGAATATACGATTTCCTTTTCATCCCTGTTTTTAAGCATTGTTATGATCTGGCTGAAAAAAACGGGATCCTCATTAATTTTCAGGCTTTTGGTAAGCATTATGGCATCCTGCACCAGATAGACATAATCGTCTTCCGCGGAATCGTTCTCTTTTATGATTGCTGTGACCAGTGCTTTTATCGGTTCAAGATAAGAGGAGGAAATGCTCATGTTTGACAAAAGCTTTAAGGCGGACATTCTGGCTCTTCTGTGGATGGCTGTGTCTGCCGCCTGGCGCATTAGATATTCTATGTTGGCATCGCATTGGCTGAATAATGCTGTGCTTTTAAGATCCGCAATCCAGAGGTTGTCCTCAACGCAGTTCTTGACGAAATAGTCTTCGAGCGCCCTGCTTTTTGTTTTATCGGCAATGCGGTCTGAATCGGCATTGAAAAGAAGTTCGAAATCATTATCAAGCAGCCATCCGATCAGCGCATCGTAAAGGCTTTCATCCGTTATAAGGTTCAATAGGAACGTTACCACGTTGTGCCAGGTAGGATGAACCTTGTCAGTAGCCGCGTCAATTTTTATTATTTGTATGATTTCTTCAAAGCCGAGTTCCGAGAGAATGCTGGCTACAAAATATTCCTGGATGTTTTTAAGCACAAAACTCCAGCTTCCTGTCATGTTTTCTTCTAAAAAGGAGTTTTTGGCAAGCCCTATCTCATCAATCTTCGCTACCCGTTTAATTTCTGCAGCGGTTAGGAATGGCTTCTGCATCGCTTCCAGCGCAAAAGCGCTTTTCTGGGTGCAGCTTATGATGCGTTCACGGTCAAAGCTGATGTCGTTTTGAAATTTATCAGCCTTGTCTTGATCCAGCCGTGAATTGACAAATTCCCTTATCAGCATCGCTTTGCTGGTAAGGATCTTTTTATGGGTCTTGTAATAGATGCCGATCAGATCCAGATAAAAAGGATTTTCGAGGATTTCCCTGTTTTTGTAGATGTCGAATGTATTGTGCTCCCGAAGATCCAGCCCGTATTTTGCTGCAAGGAAACCAAGGGCGCTGGAAATGCCTACTTCGTTTAGAAAGTAGATGTCAAGGCCTTTGATGTCCTTGATGTATTTCCTGTAGATATTGGTTCTGCAGCTTATGATGAATTGGATGCTTCCATTTTCAGATGATTCATCGTTCTGGACAATAAATTCCCTAAGCTTGCTGCTGAAGTCAATGATACTTTCGATTTCATCAACGCCATCGAAAATGACTGCCAGCTTTGGGATGCGCCTGAAATCCGACGGCAGAAAATCTTCAATCCTGCACAGCGTCGTAAAATTCTTTAATGATCTGAATACCGGAATTATACCCGTGTCCTCCCGCGTACTCCAAAGACGGGCTGCCAGCTGACGGAGTTCCGACGTTTTTCCGTAGCCGGGATTGCCCAGCAGAATTATTCCTTTTTTATTTTCCTGGACCTCGGAAAGCAGCGTTTTGCTGTTGGAAGAAGCGCCGTAATAGTCGTATTGCTTCTGCTGGTTTTTCCTTAAGGTTCTTTCGATATGAAAAGGGGCTGTCTCAATGCCCTGAATATACTGCTGTTTGTCGGATTCATCTAGTACGATCTTCTGCAGATTTCTGCTTGAGAAGATGTATTTGTCAAATTGATTTAGGATTTCTTCTCTTACGGCTTCCGAGAGAACTGGCGGCTCTTCGTCATATGCCTTGCTGTAGATTTCAGGATAAAGGGAAAAATATTTCTCCACATCTGTTTCCGGAGTTAAAAATGCGACACGGAAATGCCTGTTGGCAAGGTTTTCCAAAAAAGGATTGTTTTTGGTTTCCTCAAAAATATTGGTAAAATCTTTTCTCGGCGAGATGAAAAGCGCCAGATCGATCTTTTCATGAGCTGATGCAAGCTGGGGCAGTTTGATCATTGCGTCGGTGTAATTCAGTTCCGTTGTATAGTCCTTGCATTCGCTGTATATCAATCTGCTTATATATTTCTCATTCACGATTTCAACTGCATTGTCGTAGCCGTTCTGCGTGCCTGATAATTGGATCCTTTTGCGGACAACCGTAAATTTTAGTTCCTTGAAGATCTTGTCAAGGAACTCCAGTGCAAGGATTTCTAAATCTCCTCCTTTTTTTGACATGGAAAACAAATTTTAAATGTATCACAAATATAGATTATATCCAGCCAATCTTCGCTGTGCATTTTGAATCCTGGCTGCAGGAGATAGGATAGTCTTAGTGGTTTTCATTCGAAACGGATAAAAAGGCAGCCAAGTTAGCGTGCGCCGGATCCTGCAGGCGCATAACGGCCCTGCCGCCCTTCGGGACTTATAGCCCTCCGTATCCTTGATGCCCGCTTTTTTGCCGCTTTCTTTTTTTCCGTTTTTTCTTTTGAAAACATTTTTTTGGGAAAGGCAGGGGAAAAGGATTTTAAAACAGTAATCACTTAAAATTTAGAAATCATGGAAATCACAGGACGCTTGACAAGGGATGCGGTTGTTGCCAAAACAGCCAACAACAAAGAGGTGGTAAATTTTTCAATTGCAGTAAACGACAGCTACAAAGCCAAAGGAAGCACCGAAGCGGTAAAGATAGTAACCTACATTGACTGTTCCTATTGGCTCAGCTCTGGTGTTGCGCAGTGGCTGAAAAAAGGTGCCATGGTGGAACTTTTCGGACGTGTGGGAGTGAATGCCTATCTCAATTCGGAGGGCAAAGCCGTGGCAAGCCTCACTTTTCACACAAGCAATATCAAGATACTGGTGTTTGTCTCCGATGGGCAAGCCTTGCAGGGGCAGTCAGCTCCTGCAAAAAAGAACGGGAAAGAACAGCCTGACGACCTGCCTTTCTAATCCTATTCAAATGTATAAGCCTAAAGAAATGAGTTATGAAAGCCTTGAAAAAATCAGTATATGCCGAGTATGACGTGAACGACGCATTCCAAAAGATAATCCTTTTGGAAATGCAGTCTTATGACGGAACAAAAAAACAGCAGCTTAAAGCATTCCTTGAGGATATGCAGAGAAGCGGATGCATCAGCGGTATGATATCCCAGTTTATCTATCACGCCGACTGTAAGAAATTCTACATCGAGCATCTTGACGATTTGGAAGACATCAGAAAAGAAATGGAAGATTCCCTTGGGGAAGCGGTAAAAGACAGCTATGGTCTGCCTCACTGCACCTTTATGTGCTGGCTCTGTTTTGAAGAGTACTGCTCAGACATCTACAGAACCTCTTTTGAATAATCTTTTTGTTACATCTTAAATCTTCCCTTATGAAAGCTTCAGAAAATTTCAAGACCGCCATAGAAAACTATCTTAATCAGACCGCTCTTGCCGATGTCGTTTTTGCGCAGGAGTTCGCCAAGGAATCCAAAAACTTAGAAAGCTGCTGCAATTACATTTTCGGCGAGGTGAAAAAAACAGGACTGTGCGCCTTTGACAATCAGGAAATATTTGACATGGCGGTCAGATACTACACCGATGACAGCATCGGACAGCCTCAGCCCGTTAATTGCAAAGTTGTAGTGAAAGAGCCTGCAGTGGCTGATTTGTTTACTTCAGTTGTAGAAGTTCCGCAGAGTACTGTTGTTGTAAAAACGGAAGTCCTTACTGCCAAACCCGAATCAAAAACTTTGACACTCTTTGACCTATGATACCGAAAACCATTATCGAAAAGCAGATTGTGTCCCTTAGTGAGACACTTTCGCCTGTATCGCAGAAGATGCAGATTTGGGCAGAAAAAAATATTTTCATCAAATGGGGCGTGCTTTCACGAGGAAAATTCCACTGCCTTGACTGCGCCCACTCCTGGAAGCCTGATGCCCAGAAAGCATCCTGCCAAAAGTACATCAACTGCACTTCATGCAGGGGCAAGCTGAAAATGCAACAATATAATCAGGTGCATTTCAAAGAAATTGAATATTTCGCTGTTTTGGATGTGTGCGGGGGATTTCAGGTGGTGCGTATCATCTGTTCGCACAAGGACATGAAAAAGAACTGCATGCCGGCATACTTCCATAAGGAAGTGATGCAGCATTGGATTCATGTAAAAGGGGAGGTGCGCACGCTTTCTCTCGGCACCAATGTTTTCTCGCAAGCCTATGATGCATGGAAATATTATACTTCCCTTGAAATCCGCCCGAAAAGTTTTGAGAGTTCTCCCAAATTCCGCATCAATCCTTATAAGGTTCATTCGTCTTTAAAGGCGATTTCCATCCTGAAAAGAAACGGTTTCAAAGGCAGTTTCCATGGCATTGCTCCGCAGGTGCTTTTTACGGCTCTTTTGAAAGATTCCTATGCAGAGACGCTTCTCAAGACAGGGCAGACCGATTTTCTTTGTCATTATCTGACCTCGCACTCACAGCACATCAGGGAGAACTGGCAGGCAGTCAAAACCTGCATTAAAAATAATTATAAGCTAAAGGACTTTTCACTTTGGGAAGATTACATCAGCCTGCTCAGATGGTTCAAAAAGGATTTGAATAATGCCGATTTGGTATGCCCTGAGAATTTGGAAGAGGTGCACGACAGGCTAGTAGAGAAAAAACGCATAATCCAAAGACGTCTGCATATAAAGGAACTAAGAGCCCAAATACAGCAGGCGCAGATTGGCTATGAAGAGCAGAAAAAACAGTTTTTTGGATTGGAGTTCACTCGTGAGAATCTTTCCATCTGCGTTATGGAAAGCGTGCATGATTTTCTCGAACAGGGCGATATGCTACGCCACTGCGTATTTGCCAATGAATACTACAAAAAGAGAAACTCCCTTATCCTTTCGGCCAAATTTGAGAACAAGCCTGTGGAGACCATAGAGGTGGCACTTCCCTCGCTTGAAGTCCTGCAGTGCAGGGGAGACAAAAACAAGGTTTCCCCACATCATAAGCAGATTTTAAAGCTTCTGCATCAGAACCTCTATCAGATCAAAAAGTGTCTTAAAAACAAAAAAGAAGAGAGAGCCGAAAATTAGTTTTCGGCTTTTTTGTGGAATTCGGCGGCGCAGACACTTGAAGGGAAAATTGTTTCAGGGTTCAGGCTTAATTCCGAAACAAAGTTCGGGAAGGAAAGGCGGTTCGCCGAAAAAAATTCCCCCATAAATGCAGGCGGAAAAACCTGCTTTATTGCGTTGCTTTTTTCGCTCGCTTTCTCATTCCCGGCTGAGGTTCCATTATTAATCTTAAAACTTTGAAATCATGGAAACTTCAAAAACACTTCAGAATTGGAATCAGGTAGCAGAAATACAGTTGATCTACAAAACAAAAGTGAAAGCATCAGACAGACCTTATATCAGTTCCTCCAAAACAGTTTACCAGCTGGCACTCCAGTTCTGGAATCCCGATACGATTGAATTTTTCGAGCAGTTCAAAATTCTGCTTTTGAACCAGTCCAATAAAGTATTAGGTATGTATGAAGTGTCCTCTGGAGGAATCGCCGGTACTTCAGTAGACCTCAGGTTGATTTTTGCTGCAGCAATCAAGGCCAATGCTGTATCGCTGATTATGATCCACAATCATCCGTCAGGTCAGGTTAAGCCTTCCGATGCGGATAAACAGATAACCAACAAAGTAAAAGAGGCAGGCAGGATTATGGATATCACATTGCTGGATCATCTGATTATCACTCCTGAAACTTATTATTCTTTTATTGACGACGGAGCTTTATAGCTCCGTTTTATAATTGCCTGTCGCTTAAAAATTTAATAGAGAATACCCGATTGCTAGTCCTAGCCATGGTTTCTTGTTGTAATTCCATTTGCTGGCATCAGATCCGATTGCATAATCATAACCATAAAAAACACCTATATTTATTTTATTATAAATGAACGCACCTCCAGCGCCAAGAGTCCCTAAACCTTTAATGATTTCCTTATCTTCTTCTATGGGAATAAGTGCTTTTGAAGTGTTGCTGCTGTTCAATGTCACTGTAGATGCTCCAAAAAGGGCGCTAAGTGTAAACTTCCATGTGTTGCTTTTATTGTCGACTTTATCCTGATACAAAAAGCTCGTCGAGCCCCAAGAATGTCCAATAATAATATTTCCGTTAAAAGCCGTTGAGAATTCTTCCTGCAGTCCTCCTTTGCCTTTGAATCTGTATTTTATGGGAATAGTAACAGCAGAAACGGTCCATTCCGTAAAATTAAGTCTGATTGCTTGTCTGTTTGCAAGCTGATAATAATAAATGCCTTCTCGCTTGTAATTTCCATTTTCGTCCATTTTTAAGTAAGGGTTGACAATAACCTTATCTTCGGTAAATTTCACGAACGCCTTATCAAAATCAACAGCAGCATTTTCTGTCTTGTTTTTAGTCAGGCTTTTGTAAAAATCGTCATTGACATCAACATTTTGCGTAACAGTCACCTTTTTGCCATCAACTATTTCTTCTTTGGTTATCGAAATGTTTTTTACGCCTGTGTATTTATCTTTAAGAGCCTGCTGCTCAATTTGGCTCAAATCCTTGTATTTGGTTAAGGTGTCTTTTTTGAGAATAATGGTTTGTCCCCCTTTCATCTGAATCTGTTTGGGAGCAAAATATTTTTTTTTGAAGGATTCTTGTCCCCAAGACGGTCCAATAACAATAAAAACTGAAATAATTAGTAGAAATTTTTTCATAATATAGTTTGTAAATTAATTTAATATCGGTGCAATTCTGGAATTGTTTACGACTTTTTGCCTAAATGTTCAACAGGTATAAATAATGAAATTTTTGTAGTAATTTCATTTTCTTTTTCTGCGAGGCCTTTATGATGATATAGTGGCTTTAGTATTTGATACATAAGAAGTAAATATTCACTATTTTTCAATTTCATATCCTCGATAATTTTAATGGCATTCTCTTGATGCAGGATGGCCAGATCAAGATTGCCATCAGATAAATATAATTGTGACAAATAATTATAGCAAGCAGCCACTAAAAAATCATTTCTTTTTTCAGCATCTAAAGTGTTGTGGTATTTTATTCCATCACTCATGGATTTAATTGCAGTCTTCAAATCACCGCAAATTTTATAACTTTCTGCAATTATCCTATATTCCACAACAACTTGCTGATCATTATAAATGTTATGCTTCATTCTAAAATTCTGAATTTTTTTGAAATTTTCCAAAGCTTTTACTACGTCTTTAGATTTAAGGTAAAGATTAGAAATATTATTTCGCGTGGTAATGATTTCATGTCTGAACTTTATTTCATTTTGCTCAAACAGTGCAACAGCTTTTTCAAATTGCTCTACTGCTTTTTCATAATCTGTATATGCATAAGCCAGACCCAAATTATTGTAAATTACACCAAGATTCAAACCGTCAAGCATTGGATATTTTTCAGCTCTAGCCGCTAAATCAATCAATCGATCCAAGTCATTCTCAGAATTAACATAGTATCGGCTTAGATATAAAAGTTCGCTTTCTAATATTATTAAAGGCTGATAAACGCTTCTTCTGTATTGTTCTTTTATGTTATCAAGTATGGATTGAGCATATTTTAAATATCTGAATGCTATAGACGGATTGTTTTGCCCTTCCTTAATTCTGGCAGTAAGCCATGTGATAAAAATGACATTATCTACAAATGGATTGAGCGTTTCCCTGCCATTGTACAATATTACTTCCTTTATTATTTTGTGAATATTAATCCTTTTTCTGTCACGGGTAAATTCAACTAGGCCTTTACGCTCAAGAGAGATTAAGGTATTTGTTATATGTGTCTTATTTTCTTCGTAGTAGGCAGCCCCATTTAATAGAATTACGTCCTCGATTATTATATCTCTGCTTGGAAGAAGCGAAAGGAACTGCAAATAACTGCTATCCCATGATTCTAAATCGGTTAGACTGAATTTTTTTAAAAGGTAATTGAAAATGTTTATTGTGCTGTTATTTTCCATTACATCGATATCTACTTTAAATTCGTCATCATCTAAATTCTGTTCCTTTAAAGATTCTAAGAGCTTTTCCAGTGTCAAATCGAAGCTGTATTCTATTGTTTTAGCAACTAGTTCTATGACCAAAATGTTAAAATCAATAAATTCAATAAACTGGCTAAGAATTACATTGTCAACTGGCTCTTTTGTATAATGGGAATTAAAAATGCTTTTCGCGCTTTCGATATTTATTTTTGGGAGCTTAATAGAAGGTACTGTCCTAATATTGTTTCTGGTCAGGATTAATTTTTGCCAATTGCTAAGGCTTGTCAATTGTTTTAAGGATGTAAGATCTTTTTCCAGTTCCTGAATGTCAATTATTATTAGATTAGTTCCCTCAATAGTATTTAATCGGTTTAAAATTATTTTGAAGCGATGGTCAATCTCATCATTTGGGGAGAATTCAATATTTAGGTTTTTGATTAGTAAATCATCAATCACCAATGAATATGAAATTGTTTTGTCAACGGTTATCCAGATTAGGTGATCATAGCTAGGAAAGGCTTTTAAATATTTTTTTGCAAAAGAGGTTTTGCCCATTCCTCCTTCACTATAAATGGATAATACGTTCTTCTTCTGCAATTCCAGATTGACAGTATTCAGAAAGGCATCCCAATCGTAGACCGAAGAAAATTTATAGTCAGGGAGGAGATTTATTTCTTTTGGGATTGTGTATGCAGATATAGAATTTGATTTTTTTTCAAGCAGATTAATCTTTTGCTCATGATTGTCAATTTCTGCCTGGATTTTTTGAATGCTGCCTTTTAATATTTCAAATTCAATGTTTAGTAGTTTGAAAAATTTAATGTTCAGGTATTTTTCAAGCTCGGTATCGGAATGGGCCAACAGGTCGATGATGACTTGTTTTGTCAAGCTTCTTTCCTTTTCAATTTTGCTTTGAGAACGTTTGTAAATTTCAGACATTAATACTCCAAACAGAAGAGTAGTGGGCTTATTGCCAAAAGCCTTATCCTGTAGCAGAATATCTATATCATTTTTTATTTCTGTTATTGCTTCATCTGGGGATAGATTTTCAAATTGCCACCGTACGGATTTTGTGAAATTCTCACATTCCTGATCGACTATTTTAATAAAATCATTAACTGCTGTTTTTATTGATTGACGCTTTTCATCAGAAATGTTATGATTAAGTTTTTTGTTTTTCTTTGACTTAATTTCTTTTATCAAAATTTCATTTATCTTGCTTTTACACGATAGTAGTAAGTGCGCGTCTTGCAAATGTTCGTCATTTATCCATTTTACTAAAAGTTTTTCTCTCGCAGCTATCGCTGTATTTGTGGCAAAACAAAACTTCGGATTTTCAACCAGATCTTTATTTTTAAGATAAAGCAGGAAGAAATCAAAAATTGTATTTTTTATTGCTTCAGAATTTAAGCTGAAGTTTGATGTATAGCATTTAACTTGCGTAAACAATATATGTTCTCCAACTTCCTTAATATCCTGATCCACTTCTGTAAAAGTTGTGACATCATTTTTTGCTATAAAGTTAGCCAGCCATTTTTTTAAAATGGTAAGATATTGATAATAAAAGCCCTTATTTGTTGAAATAGCGTCGGTATTTACATCGAAATTTTTTAGTATATGTTCAAGCATTATAAAGTGTTTACATAAAGTTTTAAAAATTAAACTGATCGTTTTGTTTATCTAACGAACAGGCTTGTCAGACCAATAAAAAGTAAGCCCTTCCAGTTCTTCAATAATTACATGAGTGTCATCATCCAAAAACTTTGAATATGGACTTTCATAATAACTGTGGCCTGTTTTGCTGCAGGTAGCTTTTACGATGAAATATGTCATTACCGGAACAATCTTATTATTAATAATATCGGAGTAATCTCTATTGTCTTCAGGAAGCTTGAATTCGCATTTTAAACCTTGTTCATCAGTATATGGTCTTAATTGAAATTTATCGTCGACAACCTTTCTTTTTAAATAAATGACGCCGTCGTACTGGCATATATCTACAATTGACGGTCTGAAACTATAGTCGTAATTTGAATTTAGAAAAGAACGCTGTCTTTCAAGCCATGACTTAAAATCCAATCTATTGGTTGGAATAAATTCAAATGAACTCATCCATTTCATGAGGTCATTTACATGGCCAAAACAGCCTAGCCTTGCTTCTTTCTCATCCACATTCCACGAAAGGGTAAATGAAATTACAGAATTTAATTTTCTAGAAATTAATTTTTTAAAGATATTTCTTAATGCTTCAATGGTAGTTTTTATATCGTCTTCTGGCTTTTCGGCGCTGTGAAAAATACATGGGATATTCCAGTACTCATCTTTGAAGTTTCCGTATAAAACATCGTTTTTAATAAATAAATCTACGCCTAATCTTGATAATGCTTTTTTCACTTCGATAATATCCTCCTCAACAGCGTTGACATCCTTACTTCCCAAACTGACAACATCATAAATTGAAACTGCGTGAGAGTATTCCTTGAAGTTCTTGTTTTTATTATGGTAAGACAGCATTAATTTAATTCCATCGCCTGATTCAATGGAGTGTGGCACTAATTCCTGCAGTAACGTTTTAGATTCTATTTCTTTTTCAAACTGGGATTTTGGCTTTTCGACATCAAAATATTCATATATCAACGGATTGCTCTGCATATATCTTGTGATTAGATTTTTCCAGTCTTTCAAATCTATTTTGCCATCAATTCTAAATAATTTTTTATACTCGCTACGTCTACCAAATTCTGTCATTTTTTGGTCAATTCTTTCAAAATAAAGCTCTGAGCTGTATCCTCGCACCGCACCGTCAAAGTGCACAAATGTTTTTTCATCTGTATCGTAAATGGAGTGTACATACCTGCATCCATAAAAGTCATCTAATGTTGGTGCCGTACTTTCTTTTAATTCCTCAAGTTCGAACTCCCTTAATGATTTGTTTATTTTCCAGTGAAATTCAGTCGAGGATAATTGATAGTAATCTATTTCAAATTTATTGGCAACATGTTTGGTTAAACCTGGAGTAATTTTTTCAATTTCATCGTTATATTTAGGCCCAAACCAATAGTCAAGTTCCATTGTCGGATGTAAAGTTGGGGCATAACCAATTAAGTCCCAATCTATGGATATTTTTAAAACTACATTTTCATTATCCTTAAAAGCCATAAAATCATCCAAAAATTGATAATGAAAATTATTATGTCTTGACAATGATCTTCGAAAAAAGCTATCTGCATATATACATAGCGGAATCGTTTTATGAACAAAAATTCCTTGAAATTTGTAATCAAAATTTTTTAATAAATCTTTTATTGGAATGAGATCATTTTTTACTTTAAATTGTACAAGTTCTGGAAATATTTTCCCTACTATATTTATGTCTAATATTGCGAGGGTAGAAGGACCTAAATATTTGAAGTCTGAAGTCAAATGATCCTTCACCAGTTCTAATAGCCTTCCATCATTTTCTTGAAGGTCTGCTTTAATGTGCGAATTATTTGATGCTGTTTTAAAATCTAAAATTTCTTGAGTTTCAATTTCATTTTCCGGCAGTAGGGATATCCCTAGATTACGGACTAATTTTGGCTCAAAGTATAATGCAAAGGGAACTATGCAGCCAACGGGTCTATGCATATCGTGGCCAACATGCATTGGGATACCTTCCGTGGATTTGTTCCATACAATATCTTCCATAGCTGTAATAGCAAAACAACTACCATGCTTATTTAACTGGTCACTATTTAGTACTAAAAGTGATTTATGCATATTTTTTAATTTATAACTACTCTCTATTTAGATAAGTTTATTTTAAATATTTATGGAATTAATTGTTAAATTATCCCTTTTAAAAAGAACTTTAAAGTGTTCAAAGATTGATTGAAATATAAATCTAAATTACTTAAAAGAGAGCATAAAAATACCTCTTGAAACGATGAAGCAAAAAAACAGGTGAATATACCTGTTTTTTTGTGAACCTTTTTCAGTTGGTCATTACCGACAGCTTTAATGAAATGGAAAGATAAAATGCATAGATTTTAAAAAGATATAGCCTTGGATTTATCTTATTCTTTTATTGAATGTTTTTTTTTTTCAGAGTAATAATTTCAAAAGGATTTACTAAATTGAATATCTTTGAAAGTCTTCAATTTAATTGAGAAAAGTAGATGCTGAATTTTTATTTTTAAAATACTGTGATTGCTTTTATTTCAAGATCTTTAAAAAACATACAGCGAAAAACATAGTAAAATGTCAAATTACGATTTCTCTACTTTAAACCCGATTGATTTTGAAAAATTAGTTTGTGATCTGCTCAATGCCAGTGTTAAATCTAAATCAGGCTCCATGTTCAGAAGCTTTAAAGAGGGAAAAGATGCGGGTGTAGATCTGCTGCTGTCAACTCCGGAGAATGATTTTGAAGCGGTAGTTCAAATTAAGCATTTTCGTAAAAGTTCATTTGCATCGTTAAAAAGAGAATTAAAAGCAGAAATTATAAAAGTAGAGAAACTAGAGCCCAAAAAGTATATTTTAGTTACTTCTCTGGATTTGAGTTTGCATAACAAACAGGAAATCAAAGATATATTTGCTCCTTATGTAGTGAGTCTAGAGGATGTTTTGGGTAGGGATGATCTTAATGATATTCTTAGAATAAAAAAACAAGTTGAAGAAAAACACTTCAAATTATGGTTTTCAAGTTCATTAGCTATTGAAAAATTAAACCAATACAAGTTTGCCGGACGAAACAATGAATTTTCAGAAGATGGAATGAAAAGAAAGCTCAGGCTTTTCGTGAGCACGAAGGAGTTAAGACGAGCAGTTGGACTGCTTCACCAAAATAGCTTCTTGGTCATTACCGGAGAACCCGGAGTTGGAAAAACAACACTCTCGGAAATTATTATTTATAAATATCTTTCTTTAGATTATCAACTGTCAGTTATTTATGATGACATAAAAGAGATAGAAGGAATTCTAAGGGATGATGACAGTAAGCAGATTTTTTATTTTGATGATTTTTTAGGGCATACCCAAGCTGAGATATTAAAATCAAAAGCAGCGGAGACATCATTGTTAAAAATACTATCAAGATTTGAAAAGTCTGAAAATAAATATCTTATTTTAAATACCAGAAAATTTATATTAAATACTTTTTTGGATGAGTCTGAGCGATTTAGAAATTTTAACCCTTTACGAAGTGAAAATAAAATAGAATTGGTTTCTTATTCCTACGGAGCAAAGAGACGCATGCTTGATAATCATATTGCAGAATCAGAATTAAGTATTGAGCATATTGAAGTGCTGAGAAGCCTTTCTTTTTTTATCTGTGATCATCGAAACTTCTCTCCCCGTCATTTAGAGTTTTACACTGATAAAAGGCTTGTAGGTGAATTTAGTGCTCCTAATTTTAAAACATTTGTGATTGATAATTTATCAAATCCGAAAAAAATATGGGAACATGCCTATCTCAATCAAATAACGGATATGGAAAGGTTTTTGTTGAATACGCTCTACTCTCTTGGTTCTGATGCTTCTCAAGAAATGCTGCAGCGTGCTTTTTCAGTCAGATTAAATTACGAAGTAAAAACAAATAATTATTTCAAGCCTATTGATCCGTTCAACAATAGTATTAGAACTCTTAACGATGGGTTTATAGTTAGTTTTAATTTTGGGGGTGCTACAGGATTTTCGTTTATTAATCCTTCATTGGAAGACTTTCTTAAGTATTTTGTTGAAAATAATAAAGATGAGCGTGAACGTATTTTGCTTTCGTCAGTTTACATATCTCAATGGTTTGTTTTTTTTAAACCATTTGAGAACAATATAATAGAGAACAATTTGCTTGAGCAGTTTAATCTTCTGCATACTAAAGAAGACTGTAGTGATATTGATTTATTTAAAAGTGCTATTTTTCTAATCTCTCTTCAGAAAAAAAACTACCTGCAGATCAGCAGAGTTTTGAAAAAGATTAAAAACTGGGAATTAATTGGTCAAGATGGTTTTCTAAGTGCTTATTCCATTCCGTTTTTAAAAGAGTGCATTAAAAACAAAGTAATGCTATACACTGTCACAAAACTTAATAAAGAGTTTTTTTTAAATCTTTTGCTTGGCTGCGGTGGCTTAGAAGAGATATACGAGCTTGTTCATTTATTCAAAAACCATTTTGATTTGATTTTTATTCAAAAATTTGATCGAAATTCAAATTATTATGGAAAACATAAGGAATTGGTAATTGAAGTACGTATGCTGTGCGCTAGACTACTAGAGCATGAAGTGGAAGATAAATACCAAAAGCTATATAAAAATATCAATCAGGATGGGCATGTAGACTTATTAGAGCAACTAAATGATTATTTTAAATTTGTTAGAGATCTTATAAGTGAGGATATTGAGGTGGTTTATGATCATTTGTATATTCAAGACTGGAATGTAGTGGCAGAACAAAATTATCTTGATCAGCTCGCCATCGGCAGAGTAATTGAAATAGAAGAGGATTTCGATGGCAACTATCCGTATGTGGGCTATTACGAAGATGAAGATCAATACGATTATGATTTTGAAAAGGAGAGAGTTTCTGTTCGGCAAACGGCGATTGAGATTCAGGAATGGGAAATTGAACCTGATGATCTTCCTTTTTAAATACAATGAAAGTTGTATAAGGTGAATATGAACAATAAAAAACTGCCAAAGCCGAAATTTAATTTTTGTTTTTTTTATGCGCTGAAATTTCGGTGCAGAGACACTTTAAGGGAGCATGGTTACGGCGGTTTCCAAAAATTGGAATGCATGCCGCTAGAAAATGGGAATGATTTAATTTGTAGGCCGCATCAATAATTAGGTGTTTTTACTGATGCGTAAATTATCAGATTAAGATAGATTTGTATTGCAGTTTTTTTTAGCAGTTGTTTGGTGTTTTTTATAACTGCGCCAAAGAACCAAAACATAAACCTAAATCCAGACGCAGTATGCATTTTAAGAAAGAACACATAATTACGCTTCTCCAAAGGATAATCAGTTTTTCAGAACGGAATCTCAAAGGGATTACAGAGGCAGGAATAGACACCGATGACGAGCTCGATAATTTTTTTTCAGGTATGATTGTACGCCAGTATGCCATTCTGAGTGATATCAAAATACTCTTTGAATTCAAAAAAGGGGGGTATCTGACTTCGGAAATGATTTTATTCCGATGCATTGCCGATGATTTTATCCACATCAGGTTTCTGGTAAGTCAGCAGAATGTGGAGGATGAGGTAATCAGGTTTAATGCGGACGCGATAAACAAGAATTTTAGCAAGCTTGCCGAACTGGCCACACTCAATGAAGAAAAACTAGGAGGGAATTATCCCGAATATCCCACATACGCTTCTATGGAAGACTTAAAAGAAAAAATAAAACAGGCGCCAAAGAGACAGGAGTATTTTATTGATAAGGATAACTTCAGGTTCAAAACCTTCAAGTCGACCGGAAATCTGATAAGGGATCTTCAGGACAGCGGCTATTCGCATTCTCTGAGAAGGGCCTATTTTATCTGGCGCAAATTATCAGACCACGTGCATTATTCTAGTTTTTCCCATGAAGAAGTTCTGATAATTGACCCCGAAAAGGACCATACATATACTGAATTCGCAGAAATTATTTATTATTCCTATTGCATAATTATCGACTGCATGAAGCATTTTCAGAGTAAATATGGTCTTGCGGCAGCCGATGACGATAACCTGGCCGAATACTACAAAGGTGCCGGGCATTAAAAACTGGAACAGTATAAGCTGTCAATTAATATGAAATTTGTATGGAACTTACCAAAGTTAAGATAAGAGGTTTTCGCAATTTTAAGGATGCGACAATAAGACTCAATCAGAAGTCACTAATCATAGGATCAAATGACATTGGCAAAACCAATTTTTTTCATGCCTTGAGGATTCTTCTGGACAGAGGTTTCTCTGATTATGACCTCGAGCCGAAGGATTCCGATTTTTATGTCTACGAGGAGGTGAATGAGTACACGATATCGCTCTATTTTGAAAATGTTACCGAGGATTGTGTTGTTGCAAAGCTTAAAGGCAGAATAAGCGACAATGATAAATTTATGCTCCGTTATCAGGCCTTCAGGGATCCTGATACGAAAGCCAAACATTACAAATTGTGGGCAGGGCCATCGCTTGCGAAACTCGAAGAAATAGAGGACAGGTTCTACAGGAAGGTTTTAAATGTAAAGTATATAAGTAGCAGAAGGGATTTTCACGCGTACATCAGCCGCGAAAAAAATCATCTGCTGGAAACTGCTAAAGCAAACAGGAACCCTGAACAGATTACGCAGGACGATCTGCTGTATGAAGACATAAGAGGAGAATTGCAGCAGATAGACAAAAAAATTCCCGATCTTCATTTTATATCGTCGGCAACATCCACTATTAATGAAGAGCTGAAAAAACTCTCCCTGCATCATGGAAAACAGGAAATTAATTTTGATGCGTCCACTTCAAATGTTGATGCCTTTATCAATAATGTTTCCATATCATCGCATACCGACGGCAAAAGCATATTGATCGGGGGAGACGGAAGACTTAATCAGATTTATCTGGCGCTGTGGGCATCCAGAAACCAGCTGACAGAGGATAACTTAAGAGAAGTGACCATATTCTGCATTGAAGAGCCTGAGGCGCATCTGCATCCACATCAGCAGCGAAAACTTGCAGATTATCTCAATGTGTCCATTGCAGGGCAGGTGCTGATTTCATCCCATTCCCCGCAGATAGCTTCCGAGTTTAGTCCGAATTCAATTGTAAGATTGCATAAAACCGATGGTGCGGCAAAAGCGGCCTCTGACGGATGCTCGGCTGTTATTGGAGAAGCATTTGAAGATTTTGGATACCGCATGAGCATCATTCCCGCTGAGGCATTTTTTGCCGATGTGGTATTTCTAGTGGAAGGGCCTTCGGAACAGCTCTTTTATAAAACATTGGCCACTCAGCTCGGTATAGACTTGGATCATTATAATATCAGCATCCTGATGGTCGACGGAATCGGGTTTAACGTTTTTGCAAAAATTTTAGAAGCGCTTAAAATAGAATGGGTGATGCGCACTGATAATGATATTTTTAAGCTGCCGAAAAAAGATCTTTACACTTTTGCCGGAATCAGAAGAGGAATTAACGCTTACCGTAATTACTATCAGGCTGACCCGCAAATGGAAAAGATACTAAAAGCGCATGAAGTTAATATAAGGGAATTCCCAAAGAGCATGCCAGATCCAGTCAATATCAAATCAGCGGCCGAAATTAGAAAAGCGCTCGAACCATTTAATATCTTTTTATCAGAAGTGGATCTGGAAAACGATATCTATAATTCAAAGCTTAAAAAAGAGCTTGAAACCTTTTTCGATTTGGACGATAAGGAAGAAATTCTCAAAGCAATGACAAAAAACAAGGCGATTTTTATGTACAGGTTCATCAAGAAAAACAAAGCGGCGCTACCGAAATTAAAGGACAGCCCGCTTGCGGCACCACTTCACGTATCAGTTAAATTAGCACAGGAAATTCATAAATGAAGCCTACCAGACAGCAGGAAGCAATTATAGGTTATGATGATTCATGCGTAGTGATCGCCGCTCCGGGCAGTGGGAAAACATTTGTGATTTCCCAGAAAATAAAAAACAACTTCAAGGGGCTTCTAGAGCATCAGGGAGTAATTGCAATTTCCTATACCAATAAAGCCAGCAATGAACTCAAAAGAAGAAGCCTTTCAAACGGTGAAAATCCTAAAAGCTCTTTTTTTGGAACTATAGATAAGTTCAATCTTTCGGAAATTATTGTTCCTTTTGGAAAACAGCTATTCGGCCTTCCTTCCGCTCCCATAGCCGTTCGAAAAAAAAGCTTTATTGACACCCCTAAGGGCAATCCTCTGGACTGGTTTGATCGCCATACGAGTTTGGACGACCTAGACAGGGAAGCGGTGAAGCAGCTGGCATCTTATTTCGTGCAGGGGATAATATTCATTGAGACCATAGGGGTTTTTGCGAATTACATTTTTACCAAAAGTCTGGCGTGCCGCAAATATATCACCGCTAAATATAAATATATCTATATTGACGAGTATCAGGACTCGGGTCTGCAGCAGCACGAAATTTTTTTGAAAATTGGCTCTTTGGGTATAAAAGCAATCGCAGTGGGAGATTTGAACCAGTCAATATACGGCTTTTCAGGCAAGGACTCAAAATTTCTCAATGAACTTACCCAGAGTAAAGCGTTTAAGAATTTTAAGCTCAACAAAAATCACCGCTGTGATCCATCCATTATCAATTACAGCAATTATCTTCTCGATCCCGGTACAGATCTGCTGGAGGTTAATGACGGAAAGAATTTTGTTTTTTTTACAAGAGTAAAAGGCAAAGAGTCAGAGATTGCCGCATGGATTAATAGTGTGTTGCCCGTCTTGATGAAAGAATTTAAAGTGGAAACTCCCAGTAAGATAGCAGTGCTCACGAGAGGAAACAGGACCGGTAGTTTGGTGTCTGCTGCCTTAAAGGCACCCCATAAGCTGTCAGTTAGCACTGATCTGGATACCAATCTTAATATCTGGTCTTCCATTTTTACTGGTCTTCTGTATTTTATTTTTGATCCTTCCCACACATTTGTGGAAGTGGTGGAAATTTTTACAGGTTATGACCGTCTTAAAGATTCGGATCTGAAAAAATTAAGCGTATTAAAGAAAGACCTGAAAACTGCCGTTGCCGATAAAAAAAGACTGAGCGCTCCGGTATTAGAAAAAATATTCATAGAAATTGCACGGGTTATCGCTCCTGATTTATACAGTGGCGAATCAATTATCCTGCTAAGGGAAGTGCTGGACAGTTCTGCATATTTAAAGTCATATGAACCGGCAGCTGACGATGAGATTAATATTCTAACCCTTCACAAATCGAAAGGGCTTGAATATGATGTTGTCATTCATCTGGATCTACACAAATGGGTTTTTCCGGCTATGGGGCCTAAAGACGGTAAAGACTGGAAAAACCCTGAGTATCTTAGCTATCAGCAGGATCTTAATCTCCATTATGTGGGAGTCACAAGGGCAAGAAAAGCCTGTGTGCTGGTTTCAAGCACCCAGAGAACCAATGATAAGGGAGAAGTTAAAGAGGCAGAGGATTCCGTTTTTATCTGGCTCAATGATATAAAGGATTTAAGATGTAAAAATTGAATTTCCTTTTTTCGGGGTAAGGATAAGAAGCTGGATATTGCCCAGGATATATTTGCAGACATATGGAACGAGGAACGCTATTACAAAATTTAGGATTCACTGGGAATATTAGGTTTATGTAATTACCTTATAATAAGGATCTATAAGTTGTAAAATTACCTACAAATAATTAAATTTATTTGAAGACTTTTTTCATTACTTTTGCGATATGGCAACAGCAGAACAATTAAAATCTTTATTACAGTCCCATTATAAGAATGATAATGAGAGATTCACTTCTATTGCACTTCAGGTGGCTGCACATGAAGCAAGACAAGGACATATGTCTATTGCAAAGGAAATACAAGATTTAGTTGACCGATCAAAGACCGATGGTTTTAAAGTGATCCGCATCAATCCAGATTTAAGCGATTTAGTTCTGGTGTATTATCCTGAGAACAGATTAAATGAATTGATACTTTCCAGTGATGTTTCCAATAAGCTAGCAAGGATTATCAGGGAGTATAAACAGCGCGATAAAATTCTAAAACACGGTCTGCATAACCGCAGGAAAGTATTGCTTTCAGGTCTTCCAGGAACAGGTAAAACAGCAACTGCTTCTGCTATTTCTGGCGAATTAAAGCTTCCATTGTATGTTGTTATGATGGATAAATTAATGACCAAATACATGGGTGAAACTGCCTCGAAGTTGCGACAGATTTTCGATATGATGGTTTCCAACAGGGGCGTCTATCTTTTTGATGAATTTGATGCAATTGGAGCAGAAAGGGCAAGGGATAATGAAGTTGGGGAAATGCGGAGAGTTTTGAATTCATTTTTGCAGTTCATCGAACAGGATTCATCAGAGAGCATCATTTTTGGTGCTACAAATAATATAAAGATATTAGATTCGGCGCTGTTTAGACGTTTTGATGATATTATCAGCTACACCTTACCAAATAAAAATGAGATTGAGGAGCTGATTAAACTAAAACTCCATAAGTTTCTTGGAGATTTTAGCTTAAAATCTACAGTTGCGGCGGCAGAAGGGTTATCTCACGCAGAGATTACTAATGCTTGCAATGATGCTCTGAAAGAGATAATTTTAATGGATAAAAATCTGGTTACTCAAAAATTATTAGTTCAAATGATGAAAGACAGAAAAGTCAATTATAATTTATAATAATAATGAGTGAAGTTTCTAAACCGCATCTTTTTGTGAGTGATGTGCATACAGCTCAAACTTATACAACGCCTCCGAGCGGAGGAAGTGGAGATGAACTTCCCCCAAGACAAAGAAATGCGCATGGCAATTCATTATTACATTCTTTAAGCGATATCTGGCACTCACATGCAGAAGATGTAAGAATCAGAACAGACCAGGGAATACCTGTCAAAGATGGAGAGTACCTTACTTTTAAGAGTGCTGCTAATGACAGCTTAAAAATCGAATCTTTGGACTCCAGCGGAGCTGTATTATTAAACGTATCTATAGAAAAAGAAACGAATCAGCAGACTGCAACTCTCTATATTCCAGAAAACCAAAAAGGGAAGCTTACCAAAAAAGTTGAGGATTATATTGCGTTAGAAAAAAACGGTAAACCCGTTAATCAGCCATTAGTAGATAAAATAGAGGTGGTTACCAGATCTTCAATTGAAAATCTATGGAGCAGCCCTATTGAAACTCTGCCGCGCGAAGCACCGGTATGGTGTGAGTTATGGCTAGCTGTTGAGAGTGTAGATATAGAGACGTCCGTTCCCGAATTAAAACAGATATGCGAGTTCTTTGGAATAGAGATCCTTGATGAAATTTTAAGTTTTCCCCAGCGATGCATTGTAATTGTAAAAGCCGATTATGCACAGTTATATGAACTGGTTGCGTCATTTGGCCTAATTGCTGAGATTCGTAAAACCGAAGAGTTGAATAGTTTCTGGCTTAACCAGAATATGACTGAAAATAATGCATGGATACAAGAAGCGTTGCGTTTGACTAATTTTACAAGAACCAATAATTTTATTTCGATAATGGACTCAGGCGTAAACAATGGTCCTCATTTAATTGCGCCTGCGCTGAATGATGCAAACAGATTGACCGTTGATCCAAACTGGGGAGTCAATGACAGTTTAGGGCATGGCACAAATATGGCCGGAGTCGCTCTTTACGGAAATCTAAATGCAATTCTTGAGAATAATAGCGCATTATCCATCCATCATCAGCTGGAATCAATAAAAATTTTGGATCCGGACTATCCGAATGAGCGCAATAAATTTCCACTGATCACTCTTGACGCGGTAAATCGTGCGATAGTAAATAATCCTGAGAATAAACGAATATTCTGCATGGCCGTTACAACGGACTTTCAGGTTGAATTCGGCAAGCCTTCAGCATATTCCTCTGTTTTGGACAGAATAATTTTTGGTGAAGATTCGAATGATAAAAAAATATTTCTGGTTAGTGCAGGTAATGTAAGAGAAGAATTTAACTGGAGAAATTACCCTGAAAGCAATCTAAATCTTTCGGTCGAAAGCCCGGCTCAGGCATGGAATGCAATTAGCGTTGGAGGTTATACGGAGAAGACCCTGCCGGATAATGTTACAGTTGCCAAAAAATTTGAACTTTCCCCATACAGCAGAACATCCTGTTCCTGGGATGCAAACTGGCCAATTAAGCCTGAAGTTGTTTTCGAAGCAGGTAACTTGATACTGCTTGATAATGGAGATGTTGAAGGTCATGACGATCTAGATATCTTGACTGTTACAAGAAGCGATGTCAGAAATTATTTTACGACAATGAACGCCACAAGCGCGGCTACCGCTTTGGCAGCAAACTTTTTGGCTAAAATAAGGGACGTATATCCTGAAGCTTGGGAAGAAACCCTTAGAGCATTAATGATACATTCTTCTTCATGGACTCAGGAAATGATTGATCAATTTAATATTGATGTTAATAAAGTAAGTGACGTTTTAAGACTTCTTAGAACTGTAGGATACGGTGTTCCTAATCTTCAAAAAGCAATAGAGTGCCAGAGTAATTATCTCACCTTCATATCTGAAGAAAAAATAACGCCATATAAGCTCGAAGACGGAAAAGTAAAAACTAATCAGATACACTATTACGAGTTTCCCTGGCCTAAAGAGATTTTAGAGAATTTAGGCGCCACAGATGTAACTTTAAAAGTAACGTTGTCTTATTTTGTTGAACCCAATCCGGGGGATAGAGGTTATACTACAAAGTATGCGTATCAATCAACCGCATTGAAGTTTGGGCTAATAAATCCTGGAGAAGATTTTGATAATTTTAAATTAAGGACTAACAAAGTCAATCAAGATATTTTAAAAGAAAATCTGGGAGTTGATAGATTAGAAGATGGGTTGATTGAAAAAGCTACAGGTTCCAGCAGATGGGCTCTTGGGGCAGATACTGTTTTTAAGGGATCTGTACACAGCAATTATTGGAAAGGTTCTGCGGCCGAAATTGCTTCTTGTAACAAATTGGCTGTATTTCCGATGGCCTCTGGATGGTGGAAAGAACTTAAAAAACAGGAAAAATACAATTCAGAACTGCGTTATTCTTTAATTGTATCTATTGAAACACCGGAGAACGTGGCTGACATATATACAACTGTAGCTGCACAAGTGGCCGTTCAGAACGAAGTTCAAATTATATTAGATCTTAGTTAGTGTATACGCGATGCTGAAACCTAAAGTTGCATTTCGGAGAATATGATAGTATCGTTTTGCAATAGTCATTAAGTACTGATTAATATTAGTTACTAATAAGTGCTAAACCGCTGAAAACGTAGTTTTTCAGCGGTTTTTGTTTTTTGAACTTTATTGTTTCTACTTTTTTTTGATCATTTTTACTCATTTTATTTGTACCATATTTGTATCATTACATTGTAAAGTATTGATTTATAAGGAGTGTTACTTTTGAAGAAGTAAAATAATTCTTTAGTACTAAGTAATTAGTACAAAGTATTAAGATAGAAAACCGAGTCAGAAATGGCTCGGTTTTTTTTATATGTTTTAACTAAAACTCAATATATTCATCTTCTGGATTTCTTATAATGGTGAAACCTTGTAATTCTATTTCCTCAAATTTCATTTTGATTGTTAGTTCTAAATCTTTCTTCAATTTAAATTCGATTTCTTTATAGCCTATAAATAGAACTTTTAATATGTCACCTTTTTTGGCTTCTAGTGAAAATTTTCCATCAACATCTGTTTGAACACCATTTAATGTATTTTTAATTAGTACCGTTGCACCTGGTAACGGATTATTCTTTTCATCCAAAATAACTCCTGAATATTTGTTTTTGCCATTAGTTCTAACCTTTACTAAATCACTAAGTTGTTTCTTATCCGTTTGCTCTATTCTTATTTTGCCTTGTGCCTTTGCTGTTTGGTTTCCTAATCCTAAAAATGCAATTAGTGAAGCCGCTGCAATAATCCAGATCGATTTTTTTTCTTTTGGAATAACCATTTCACGGTCCAATTGCGATATTCTAAATCGGCCGCAGAGTTTTTCTTCTTTTTTGTAAGCTAAAATAATTTCTCGATCTGACGATTTTGTAAAATCAATTACATTTTTTTGACATGCACTGCAGAATTTTCCCTTTTCTGTCTTTGACATTTCTAACCAATTTTCATGACAAGATTCTGGGATTGAGATTTTAATTTTGTTTGTCATTTAATTTTGTTCCGTTTAAATGTGTTTTAAAACAAATTGCTGTTTATAAATGTAATTATTATTTTGAATCATCAGGCAATATCATCTAATGAAAATGACAATTGTCATTTCCTATTCCGATTCTTTTTCGTAATATTACTATTGTAAATTTTCATGAATGAGAAAGATTAAATACAAGAAAGGGCGCAAGCTGCAGCATATTACATTAGAGTATACAGGCACGCATAAAGAAAATGAAACTGAAATGCAGCTTTTTGTTTATAATGATGCAGATGTTATTGAATATGATGAATTTACAGTCCTAGCTTTAAATTCTTGTTTTGATTATACTAAAAACAACTGGCTAAATGTTCATGGCTTAAATGATATAAGTCTGCTTAAAATAATTGGAGCGCATTTTAAATTGGATGATTTTTTACTTGCCGATATTTTAAATACAACCAAAAGAACCAAATTAGAAGAACAACCAGATGTTTTATTTTTCAATATAAAATCCCTTTTGCCTTCTGAATATTCAGATAATATTAGTGTTGAGCAACTTAGTTTTATTTTGAAAGACGGGATACTGATTTCGTTTCAAGAAAAAAGAAGTGATTTCTTCACACACATCCGTGAACGTCTTCGTACCCATGCAGGAATTGTTAGAACTAAAAAGGTCGATTATCTTCTGTATTTATTATTGGATGCCGTAATGGAAAATTTCTATATAACGCTAGAAGATGAAGAAGATAAAGTGGAAGAATTGATCAATTTGACCAAAAAAGACGCAAAACCAATTATTCTTGAAAAAATTGAAAATCACCGCGATAATTTAAACTTCTTAAAACGTTCCATTGTACCATTAAGGGATTCTCTGTATTATTTAAAAACCATCAAAGATGATGAAGATGAAAACGGACTGATTCAGAAAGAAACGTTTAATTTCTTTATTAGACTTCATCAAAAGAGTTTAGAGCTTTTAGAGCAGATCGAATCAGATATGAGCGCATTGGAAAGCGCATCGAACTTTTATTTCTCGGAACAAAGCCGAAAAATGAATGAAATTATGAAGACTTTGACCATTATTTCAGCAATATTTATTCCGTTGACTTTTATTGTAGGAGTGTATGGAATGAACTTTGAAAATATGCCTGAACTCAAAACTGAAAACGGCTATTTTATAGTTATGGGCGTAATGTTTTTACTGGTGATCGCTCTGATAATATATTTCAAAAAAAGACGCTGGTTTTAGCGTTTTCTAATTTTAAAAGGGATAAGAATAGTTTCAAAACATAAATTATGAGTAAAGCGATATATATAGCCACAAGTGATCACAATAGCGGAAAATCGATTATTACGCTGGGAGTGATGAGTATTTTGATTGGCAAAACGGCTAAAGTGGGATATTTTAGACCCATAATTGAAGATTTTGTAGATGGAGAGAAGGACAATCATATTGAAACCGTTTTGTCTTATTTTAACCTTGATATAAAGTTTGAAGATGCTTATGCAATTACGAAAAGCAAACTGATCAAGAAAAAAAATAAAGGCAAAATAGGAGAGGTTTTAGATTTAATCATTGAAAAATATAAAAAACTTGAAGACCGTTTTGATTTTGTCTTAGTCGAAGGAACAAGCTTTACCGGCGAAGGAACTTCGATTGAATTAGATTTGAATGTTTTAATTGCTAAAAATCTCGGAATCCCAACTATAATTATTGGCTCAGGAGTTGGAAAGACATTAGAAGAATTAGTTGACAGCTTATATTTAGTTTACGATTCATTCAAAGTCAAAGAGGTTGAGGTTTTGTCAGTTTTTGCAAATAAAGTACAACCTGAGAACATTAAATTGGTAACCAAAAGCCTTCAAAAAAGTTTGCCTTCAAGTGTTTTGGTCAATACAATTCCGCTTATTTCTAGTTTGAACAATCCGACAATGCAAGAAATTGTAAATGCGCTTAATGCCAAAGTTTTGTTTGGAGAAAATTATCTGAACAATGAAATCGGGCATTACAGTGTAGGAGCAATGCAATTGCATAATTATTTGGTTCACCTGAATAATAATGCATTAGTTATTACACCAGGCGATCGTTCAGATATTATTTTAGGAGCTTTGCAGGCCAATGAATCAGCAAATTACCCTACTATTTCAGGAATTATTCTAACCGGAAATATCGTGCCTGAAGATAGTATTTTAAAACTGATCGAAGGACTTTCGGCAGTAGTGCCAATTATAGCAGTCGATGGCGGAACCTATCATATTACCAATAAAATTGGATCAATCAAATCTGAAATTTATGCCAATAACACACATAAGATAGAAACCTCAATCAATACATTTGAGAAATATGTTGAAATTGAAGCACTGTCTGAAAGAGTAATTACATTTGTTCCAGAAGGTATGACGCCAAAAATGTTTCAATACAACATGGTGAAAAGGGCGAAACAACATCGAAAACATATCGTATTGCCAGAAGGAAATGATGACAGAATAATTTTGGCTGCTTCAAGATTGATGGATATGGACGTGGTTGATATTTCAATCATTGGAGAAAAAAAACAAATCGAAAGTAAAGTTGCAGAACTTGGTGTTACTTTGGATTTCTCAAAAGTAAATATCATCAATCCAAAAGAATCGGAACTTTTTGAGGATTATGCCAATACCTATTATGAGCTTAGAAAAGCTAAAAATATAAGCATCACAATGGCAAGAGATTTAATGGAAGATGTTTCGTATTTTGGAACCATGATGGTCTATAAAGGTCATGCTGACGGAATGGTTTCTGGAGCGGCGCATACTACACAACACACCATTTTGCCTGCTTTACAATTCATTAAAACAAAACCAAATTCATCTGTAGTTTCTTCCGTATTTTTTATGTGTCTAGAAGATCGAGTTTCTGTTTTTGGAGATTGTGCGATTAATCCAAATCCAACTGCTGAACAATTGGCAGAAATTGCGATTTCATCTGCCGAATCTAGCGCAGCTTTCGGAATTGAGCCAAAAATCGCCATGCTTTCGTATTCTTCTGGAGCTTCTGGAAAAGGTGATGAAGTGGATAAAGTTAGGACTGCAACAGAAATTGTAAAACAAAAACGCCCTGATTTAAAAATAGAAGGACCAATTCAATATGACGCAGCTGTTGACCGAGCAGTAGGGAAAAGCAAAATGCCAGATTCTGAAGTAGCAGGGCAAGCAAGCGTCTTAATTTTTCCTGATTTAAATACCGGAAACAATACATATAAAGCCGTTCAAAGAGAAACTGGAGCTTTGGCTATTGGGCCAATGCTTCAAGGTTTAAACAAGCCTGTAAACGATTTAAGCCGAGGCTGTACAGTTGATGATATTATTAATACTGTTGTCATTACAGCGATTCAGGCGCAAGGAATGTAGATAATTGTGAATTGTTAATGGTAAATTGTGAATTATGACATTGCCTTAAAAATTGCTTTTATTTCAATTAAAAATTGAGAATTAAAAATTAAAAAAATAGAACGCAGTTGAGACTGATTTGCCATCGCGAAACGCAGATTTGTACGGATTTTATTTTTGATTGAATAAAAAAACGTTTTAATTCACGTCTTTACGAAGTAAATTTGCATCATTCGCGTACTAATTTAAACAGAGAAAAATAAAGATTTATGTCTTTTTAAGAAAACTTAGCATCTTAGAGACTCAGTACCTTAGCAACTTAAAAAATGAAAATACTAATTATAAACTCAGGAAGTTCTTCAATCAAATATCAATTAATGGTCATGCCAGAAAATGAAGTAATTTGTTCCGGTATGATTGACAGAATTGGTTTGGAGGCTTCAAATGTAACTTTTAAAACATCTTCAAACGTAATTGAGGAATCACTTCCTATTCCAAATCATAAAGTTGGTTTGCAAAAAGTAGCCAATATGCTTTTGGATGCCGAAAAAGGTGTAATTAAATCGACTTCAGAAATTGCAGCAGTTGGGCATCGCGTCGTGCATGGCGGAAGCGATTTTAGCGATACGGTAAAAATCGACGAAAAAGTAAAAGCAAAAATCAAGCAACTTTTTGAGCTTGCGCCACTACATAATCCTGCAAATTTAGAGGGAATTAATGTTGCTGAAGAGATTTTCAGCTCTGCAGAGCAAATTGCCGTTTTTGATACGGCTTTTCACCAAACAATGCCTGAAGTAGCCTATAAATATGCAATTCCGAATTATCTATTGACAGAAAACAAAGTGCGTGTTTATGGTTTTCACGGAACAAGTCACAAATATGTTTCTGAAAAAGCAATTAAATTTCTAGAAAATCATTCGAAAATAATTACCATTCATTTAGGAAATGGTTGTAGTATGGCAGCAATTAAAGACGGAAAATGTATTGATACCACAATGGGTTTTTCGCCATCAAACGGTTTGATTATGGGAACGCGTGCAGGCGATATTGACCAGTCTGTTATTTTTTATATGATCAAAAATTTAGGCTATACTCCAGACGAGGTAAATGCAGTTTTGCTGAAACAAAGCGGCATGCTTGGCCTTACGGGCTATAGTGATTTAAGAGATATTGAAGCTGAAGCCGAAAAAGGAAATAGAGAATGCCAATTAGCTTTATTAATGAATGCCTATAGAATCAAGAAAACGATTGGGGCTTATGTGGCAGCTTTAAATGGCTTAAACGCAATTGTGTTTACAGCAGGAATTGGCGAAAATTCATCGTATATGCGAAATTTGGTTTGTACAGATATGGATTATTTTGGAATTGAAATTGATGTGTCAAAGAATCAAGTTCGCTCAAAGGAAATCAGAGAAATTAACAAGGAAAATTCAATTGTAAAAGTCTTGGTAGTTCCAACAGATGAGGAATATGAAATTGCAAATCAGGTTTTTCAGTTGTTAAAAAACTAAAATTGAACCATTCTAAACTTCTAAAGCTTCTCCTTTGAGAAGCTTTTTTACTTCTTAAAATTGTATCTTTGATGATAAAACTGAATATCTTGAAATCGATACTTTTAAAATCACTTTTCTTCTTTTTCATTGCTTTTCAAATTCAAGCACAAGAATTACTTCCTTTCGTCGAAAATTATAATAAATCAGATTATCAGGGCGATAATCAAATATGGAACATCTCCCAAGGAAATGACAAAGCCATGTATTTTGCCAACAACCATTATTTGTTGCGATATGATGGCGTTGTTTGGGAAAAATATTCTTTGCCGAATAAAACAATTATTCGTTCAATATTAATTGAAGGAGACCGAATTTATTCGGGATCTTATAAAGAATTTGGTTATTGGCAAAGGAAAGATGGTAAAATGCATTATGTTTCGATTACAAAAAATCTGCGTTTGTTTGATGAAAAAGACAATGAAGAAATCTGGAAAATTTTCAGATTTAATGGTTCACTATACTTTCAGTCGTTTAATGATGTTTTTATTTACAATGGAAAACAAATTAAAAAAATCAAATTTCCATTCTTAATTTCTTATTGTTTTGTTGTCGATCAAAATCTTTATGTGGCTTCTGTTGATAAAGGTATTTTTAGAATGCAAGGTTCTAAAATTGCAAGCCCAAAAGGGTGGAATATTTTGAAAAGCACTGTTGTTCATGCGGTCGAAAAATTTCGTGGAAAGACCTATATTTTTACACACAAAAAAGGAGTTTTTGTTGTTGATAAAAATGGCTTGAGTGTATGGAAAAGTCCATTAAATGAAACTTTAAAAGGAACGGGAATCAATGTTGCCAAATTTATTAAAAACGATAAACTTGTAATTGGAACTGGAAATAAAGGGGTTTTTATTTATGATCTTGCTTCGCAAACCTATAAAAACATTGATCGAAACAATGTTTTGATGAATAATTCGGTTTTGTGCATTGGCTTTGATAAAGAACAAGATTTGTGGCTTGGCTTGGATAACGGAATTGCACATGTTGAAGTTAATTCTCCGATTTCATTTTTTTATGATAACTCAGGTATTTTAGGATCGGTTTACTCAGTTGCTACAATTGACAAAGGCTATTTGATTGCTTCAAATCACGGTATTTTTGAATTTGATTCGGGAAATTTTAAAATGCTTCCGAATACACAAGGCCAAGGCTGGAATATTACTAAAATTGGAAATAAATATGTAATTGGCCACAACGATGGAACATTTTGCTATGAAAATGGGGCATTGGCTAAAGTCAATAATGTCAGTGGTGGATGGAATTTATCAAAAAGCATCATCAATGAAACGTATTTTCAATCTACTTACAGCGGAATTTTGGTTTATAATGATGTTTCAAACTTAAAACAAAGCAAAGTAATTAATGATTTTACGAAACCAATAAAATATGTCGCTCAAAACAAAAAAAATGAAATTTGGGCTGCAGACAATTATCGAGGACTATATAGAGTACTTTTTGATGATAATTTTAAAACAAAAAAAGTTGAAAATATTACGCAACAGAGCAAAATAGAAAATGACTTTGGTGTAAAGATTTTTGAGTTTCGTGAAGAAATACTCTTTTTAATTAATAATGTTTGGTACACTTTCAATTCGATTTCAAATAAATTAGAGAAAAACGACTTGTTTAATGCCAATTTCAAGAATGTTTCAGATGTCGTCGCAATAGACGAGCATCATTTTATAGTACTTCAAGATGGTATTTTATATCATATTTATGCAACAGGCAACAAATTTGTCTGGAATATGATTCAGGAGAAATATTATAAAGGAAAATTGATCAATGAGAATTTGCGCATCTTCAAAAGCAAAAATCATTATTTAATGAATCTTGACGACGGATTTATATCACTTCAACTTTCATATGAAAACAAGCAAAATGAAGCCGTAAAAGTTGAAGCTTACAATGATAATGTTTTATTAGAAAATGAAGGCAAAATTAAACACAACACAGAACTCCGAATAAATGTAATTTCGGGAATTTATGGTGCCAGCAAGCCCAATTTGTTTTATAAAATAAATGGAGGGAAAAACTATTTTCCGATTTCAAATGGGACAATCGTTTTAAATAATTTGAATAGTGGCTTTCATTCAATAGTTGTTTTTAAGCATGATGGCGCCAATTACGATGAAGTTTCGACTTTCGAGTTTAAAGTTGCGCAGCCTTGGTATTTTTCTTTCTGGATGATTCTTCTTTATTTGCTTATTGTTGGCGCTGTATTATTCTTTTACTACAAATGGAATAAGCTACGTTATACGCAAAAATTAAAACTTCAGGCAGAGGAGCTGAAGCATCAGCGCGAAATCCTGGAAATGGAATTGAAAAAAGAAAATGAATTGAATATTCAGGAATATGAAAAACACATTCTTGAATTAGAATTGCAAACTAAATCCTCTGAAGTTGCCGGAAAATCGTTATCTATTGCAAAGCAAAGTGAAATGATTGATAAGATTCAGAATATTTTAGATTCGGAGAAAGACTTTAATAAGCTGAAAAGCGAAATCAAAAAAGCGATTAAAATTAATGAAGTGAATAAACACGAATGGGAAATTTTTGAAACAAATCTGAATCAGATCCATAATGAGTTTATTATAAATCTTTCTAAAAAGTTTCCAAACCTTACTCCAAAAGATATAAAGTTGTGTGTTTATCTTAAAATGAACCTTTCTTCTAAGGAAATTGCGCCTATGATGAACATCTCTTTTAGAGGTGTAGAATTGCACAGATATCGCTTAAGAAAGAAACTTAATCTAAATCAGGAAGAAAACCTGTCAAAGTTTTTATTAACTCTGTAAGATTAGCATTTAAATTTTAAAAATATTCTATTTTTTCAGTTCTTTTTTTATAGAATTCCAATACATCATTACTACATCATAAGGTTATGTTAAAGAAAATAAATTAACATTTATAGTGTTGATTTTTAGTAGTATATGAAAGGGTTTTAACATAATGATGTAGCTATGTAGTAGTGTGAATTGATGTACTACAACGTTGTAATTGCTTAATTTGGCTCTACTAACTTAAACGATTACGTACTGTATGAAAAATTTTATTTTTAGCTTTTTAGCGCTCTTGTTGCTGCCTACATATATGATGGGGCAGGCTCAAGCAATTAAAGGGAAAGTAGTAGACAGTAATGGAATGGGAGTTCCTGGTGCTATAATTAGTGCACCAGAATCCAGAACATCTGCTGATGCTGACTTCGATGGTAATTTTACCATTAATGCTAAAGTTGGAGAAACTCTAAAAATCTCTATGCTTGGTTTTGATTCTGTTTCTGTACCAGCAACTGCAGGAGCAATGTCAATTACTCTAAAAGAAGCAGGTGATACTGCTTTAAAAGAAGTTGTGGTTATTGGTTATGGAACAAGAAAGAAAGTAGACAACACTACCGCGATTTCATCTATAAAAGCGGAGGAAATTACTAAAACGAAAGTAATAAATGCCTCACAAGCTATTCAAGGTAAAGCGGCTGGTGTTCAGGTAATTTCATCTGATTTGCCAGGAAGTACTCCTTCTGTTGTTATTAGAGGTTTAGGAACTGCATTAGGAGGAAGAAACCCTCTATATATTGTCGATGGTATGCAGACAGAGAATATCAACAATATTAATGCAAATGATATCACTTCTTATGAAATCTTAAAAGATGCTTCTGCATTAGCAATTTATGGAACTCGTGCTGCAAACGGAGTTATTATTATTACAACTAAAAAAGGTACAGGAGATAAAGTTACTGTAGAGATTGAAAGCTTTGGAGGTGTAAGACAACCACTTAAAAAAGTTAAGATGGCAGGAAGTAATAAATACTCTTATTACTCAAATGCAGCTTTGCAGTCTACAACATTCTCTCAGGATCAACCTGTAAATACAGATTGGTTTGATGAAATTACAAGAACTGGAAGTTACACCCAAAATAACGTATCGATTTCAGGTTCGTCAGAGCATATCAAGTACTTTTTCAGTTTAGGAAACTATGAAGAGAAAGCTGTTTTAAATGGACTTGATTATGGAAGAACTACATTTAGAAATAATAATGAATACAAAATTTCTAAAAAACTGACTTTAAATCAAACTTTTAGCTTTACATCAGCTAATTCTTCTCCAAAACCATTAAGTGCATTTACAAATGCTTACAAACAGTCTCCTATAGTGCCTGTTTATTTTCCTGATGGTAAATACGGCGTATCTCGTGTAGGTGATAATGGTTTTGCAAGTGAAACAGGTTCTTCATTCAACAACGTTGGAAATCCTGTAGCTCAATTAAATTTTTATGACGAGCAGCAAAAAAGTGTTACACTTCAAGGTGGTTTGAAATTAGATTATGAAATTCTAAAAGGATTAAAATTTACTTCACAATTTAATGGTGAGTATTATACTTGGAAACAATATAATTTTAACGATACAAAGAATATTTGGTTAGCAGCAAATCCTAATAAAGTGGATAGTGATTATGCTAAAGAATTTCCTAATGCAAATATCAATTTATTAACAAAAGGAAGAGAAGATTATTTTAATTGGAATTTGTCTAATTATTTGACATATAATAAGTTGTTTGCAAATATTCATGATGTAGAGGTAACGGCTGGTATTGAAACTTCTGTAAAAGGACCAAGAGAAACGCTTACTATTGCGAGAAAAAATGTTAACCCAGATTCTAATTATTGGGCATTGAATGATCCTAATGCTGGACATGGAGTTGAATATGCAGCGTCTGTAACTAGCTTATATAATATTGTATTTAATCAAACTAAATTGGCTTCTTATTTTGGGCGTTTCCAATATAAATTAATGGACAGATATTTAGTTACTGGAACTCTAAGACGTGATGGATCGTCAAATTTTGGTAAAGATTACCGTTGGGGAACTTTTCCTGCTTTCGGTTTAGGATGGGTGATAACAAAAGAAAGTTTTATGTCTGATGTTACAGCAATCAACTTGTTGAAATTAAGAGGAGGTTGGGGTAAATTAGGTAATCAAAATGTACCTCTTAACAATCAATCTTACGCTTCTGGAAAAAATGCTTATTTAGGAGGCTCTATTTTAAACGAAGGGACAACAATAAGTTCTCAAATTGATCCTACTTTATCTTGGGAAATTACAGAAGAATCTTCTGTAGGTTTAGATTTCGAAATCTTGAATAACAGATTAAAAGGTACTTTTGATTTGTACGATAAAAATACTTCAAATGTAATTTTATATACAAAACCTTATATGACATCTGGTCTTACAGATCAGTCGCCATCGCACGTGGGAGAAGTTTCAAACAAAGGTTATGAAATTTCATTACGTTGGGATGATAAAATTGGTGACAATTTCAGCTATTGGATTGGAGGTAACTTCTCAAATAATAAAAATGAACTTACTGGTTTAAAAGATGCTATTTTATCTCCAGTTGTTGGAGGAAGTTTAGGGAACGGACAAACTACTAAATTGTTAGACAATACTACAATTGGACAGCCTTTAGGAAGTTTCTATATTTACGATTATGCTGGTTTTGATGCTACAAACGGAAAAATGTTGTACTATAACGCAGCAGGAGATAAAGTTACTCAAGATGCTTTAAATGCTAATACAGATAGAAAATATGTTGGATCAAGTTTGCCAAAAACTAACTATGGTGTTACTTTAGGATTCAACTATAAAAACTTTGATTTTTCTGTTGACGGATACGGAACAGGTGGAGCTAAAGTGTATAATGGTAAAAAAGCACAGCGTTTTGCAGGAGAAAATATCGAAGATTCAATTGCTACTGATTTCTGGACACCAAATAATTTAACAGCTTCAAATCCTGCACCTTTTAATCAGGTACCAGTTGCTTCTACATACTATTTAGAGTCAGGTGATTTCTTCAGAATCAACAACATTACAGTAGGCTACAAATTGCCGCTACAAGAAAATAATTTTATAAGCGCTTGCAGAATTTATGTAAATGCTATTAATCCGTTTATTACACAAAAATTCTCAGGATTCTCTCCAGAATTAAATGGAGACGGAAATCCATACGGTACTCAAGGAGTTGAGCTTGACGCTTATCCAACATTGAGATCATTTGTAATTGGTGCTAATTTAAAATTTTAACAAGATGAAAAAGATATATATTACAACGTTTGTGCTTTCGGCATTCTTTTTTACAGGATGTGCAGACGATTATTTAGATGTTCAGCAAACAGAAACTATTTCGACAAATGATACTGAACTATATAATAATGACGCAGGAGCATCACAGTTTGTAACTGCAATTTACAACAAGTTCTTAAATTGGGATATGACTTCTTTTGGCTGGATCGGATTATCAAGTATTACATCAGATGATGCTGATAAAGGATCTTCGCCTGGAGATACTGGAACAGATAAAGATGTATTGGATGCTTTGACATACAATGCTTCTAATCCTTCAGCAGAAAGTACTTTTATTGCTAATTATGATGGAATCAACAGATGTAATCAGGCTTTGGCTATTCTTCCAAAATTGGACAAAGCAGATGCAAATCTTAGAGGCAGACTTGCTGGTGAGGCAAAGTTTTTAAGAGCTTTTATGTATTTTACTTTGGTAAAATGTTATGGTGGAGTACCAATTGTAGACCATATACCATCTCCTAGTTCAGAATCAGACAGAGTAATGCAATTAACTCGTAAAACAGCTGCTGATGTTTATGCTTTTATTGAGAAAGATTTGAATGATGCGATTGCAACATTACCTGAAAAAACAGCTTATTCTGCTAATGAAAGATCAAGAGTTTCAAAAGGTGCTGCTTATGCTTTATTAGCTAAAGTAAGTTTGTACCAAAAGAAATGGCAACAAGTAATTGATAACTGTAATAAAGTTACGGGTTATTCTCTTGTAAGTGATTATGCATCAATGTACAAAGCAACTGGGAAATTTGACTCAGAATCTATTTTTGAAATTTATGCTCAAGGTGCAGTACCAGCAAAAGGAATCGAAGGATACTCTAACACACAAGGTGCTCGTGGTACCGGTGGATGGGGCTGGGGCTTCAATACGCCATCTCAAAGTTTAGTAAACGCATATGAACCAGGAGATGTTAGAAAAGCGGCAACTATCATTTTTAGAGGACAAACTTTATATGATGGTAGAGTAGTGCCAAACACAGTTGAAAACGAAAGATACAACTACAAAGCATATTCTTCTGCTTACACAGATGCATGGGAAACAGATGTTGATATTAAATATTTAAGATATGCTGAAGTTTTATTAATGAAAGCAGAAGCATCAAATGAATTAGGCCAGACTTCTGCAGCAATTCCGTTATTGAATCAAATCAGAAACAGAGCTGGATTAGGAAATACTGCAGCAAGTTCTCAAGCTGATGTTAGAACAGCAATCTGGAAAGAAAGAAGAGTAGAAATGGCTTTTGAGCACGACAGATTTTTTGATTTAGTGCGTACTGGTCAAGCAAAAGCAGCTTTTGCAATCGATGGAAAAACTTTTACAGAAGGTAAAAATGAATTATTCCCAATTCCGGCATCATTCCTTAATCAAGCAAAAGGTTTGTCATCTCAAAATCCTGGTTACTAATCCTTAAATATTAATTAAAATGAAAAAAAATAAATCTATTTTATTACTTTCTTTTGCTTTAGGTTCAGCATTATTTGCTGGCTGTGAGGATAGTATTGATAAAGTAAACAGCCCAATCCCTTACGAATCGATTGGAGGTTATGAAAATTCTGATGATGTTGCTGCAGCGCACTTAGTATCTAAACTTAGTTTTGATGGTAATATCGCAGATTCAAAAAGTGGAATTACAGGTGGGACAGGAACTAATGTAAATTACGGTACAGGTATAAAAGGGGAAGCATATCAAGGTTCTCCAAGTTCTTTTATAGCTTATAATACTGTTTCAAATTCAATTGTAAATCTAAAAAGTATAAGTATTTCAATGTGGATTAAAACTGATCCGCATACGGGAGGAGCTCAGTCATTATTCATGTTGCCTAAAAAGACAGATTTCTGGGGTAATATTTTTACGCTTATCGAAGGAACTGGACCAGCAACAACAATGTTGATGAAAAATCATATTCAAAGAGATGTTACGCCAAGTATTCCTTGGGCTGGACAATTTATAGAGCATGGTGGTGATAATGTTTTGAAAAATATGTTTGGAGCATGGAAACATGTTGTATGGAGTTACAATGGTACAAGTTCTACATACAGTATTTATGTTGATGGACAAAAATTAGACATACCTGCATCTATTTCAAAAAGATATGCAAGCGATCCTGCAACTGGCGGCGGTCCTTTTGGAGAATTAGCTAGTTCAGAGGTTTCAAAATTTATTATTGGAGGTTATCAGCAACATTTAGGTGCGCCTTGGAGTGCTCCTGATGGATGGATGTTGAACTACACTGGTTTAATGGACGAGTTTAGAATTTATGATGTTGCACTTACAGATAATGAGGTTTCAGCTCTTTATAAATTAGAAAAAGATAAACGATAAATTTTTCAGAAATGCACCTGGAGAAAATCCAGGTGTATTTTTTAGTAATTAATAATAAGAAATTGATAAAATGAAGTTAGGTTTATATATTATAATGTTTTTGAGCGCTGTGAGTTCTTGTTCTTCGTCTACACCAGAAGCTGGTAATAGTGGCGGAACTCCATTACCAACAAATCCAACTACGCCAGCAAAACCTTTGACAGATGCTGAGGCAATGGATCAAGTTCAAAAAGATGCAATAAAATATTTTTGGGATTATGCTGATTCAAATTCAAAATTGGCAAGAGAAAGATACTTGACAGAAGATCCGAGTTTTGAGTCTAATATTATAACAACAGGAGGTTCTGCATTTGGATTAATGAGCATTATTGTAGGTGTAGAAAGAGGTTTTTTGCCAAGAGCCGAAGCTGTTTCTAGACTTACAACAGCATTAACCTTTCTTGAAAACGCAGACCGTTTTCACGGTGCATGGTCGCACTGGATGGACAACAAAACTGGTAAAGTTATACCATTTGGAACAAAAGATAATGGTGGAGATTTGGTTGAAACTTCTTTTGTTTGTCAAGCTTTAATTACGATTCGCGAATATTTTAAAAATGGAAGCACTTCTGAAAAAGCATTAGCAGCAAAAGCAGATGAACTTTGGAAAGGTGTTGAATGGGATTGGTACACAAAAGGTGAAAACGCTTTATATTGGCACTGGTCACCAAATTATGGTTGGGAAATGAACTTTAAGCTTGAAGGTTACAACGAATGTTTGATTACTTATGTTATGGCCGCTTCTTCTCCAACGCACCCAATCTCGGCGGAAGCTTACCACCAAGCTTGGGCAAGAAATGGCGCTATAGTAAATGGAGGTTCTCAATATGGTATTCCAGTTGTTTTAAGTTATAACGGAGCTGTTGGAAATGTTGGGCCAATGTTTTGGTCACATTATTCATATTTAGGTTTAGATCCAAATATGTTAAAAGATAAATATGCGGATTATTGGGCGCTGACACAAAATCATGCAAAAATCATGGTTCAGTATAGTGTTGCTAATCCAAAAGGTTTTAAAGATTACTCTGATAAATGTTGGGGATTAACAGCAAGTTATACACGTAATCCTGACGGAACAACTGGATATACAGCACATCAGCCAAACAATGACAATGGAGTTATTTCGCCAACAGCAGCTTTATCATCGTTTCCATATACACCAGTAGAGTCTATGAAGTTTTTACATTATTTATATGACGATAATAAAGCAAAACTTGTTGGGATTGCTGGGCCTTACGATGCTTTTTCTCCTCAGTACAATTGGGTAACCGCTCGTTATTTGGCAATCGATCAAGGAACTATTGCTCCTATGGTTGAAAACTACAGAAGTGGTTTATTGTGGAAATTGTTCATGAATGCATCAGATACAAAACAAGGTCTAAAAAAACTTGGATTTACATCAGGTAAATACGGAATTTAATTATACATCTAAATGAAATTTAAAGTAACGCTTCTAATCGTATTATTTTCGGCATTTGGTTTTTCTCAAACCGAAACTACAGGTAAAATTAATACCGTAATAATGGAGAAGTACGAGCTCGGTTATGCCTTGTACAAGCCAGCAAATACTAAAGAAAAGAAGCCTTTAATAGTTTTTATTTCAGGAGATGGAGAAAAAGGAACTGATATTTCAAAAGTGAAAATTCACGGTCCTTTAAATTATTTAAAAACACATCAGTTAGATGCTTATGTTTTGGCTCCGCAATGCAAGGAAGATGAAAATTGGAGTATTGAATCAATTTATGAATTGATTTTAAAAATTCAGAAGGAGAACAAAATTGACTCAGATAGAATATACGTTACTGGCTTAAGTTCTGGCGGATGGGCAACTTGGAATTTAGCACTTTCTTATCCAGACATGTTTGCTGCGGTTGTGCCTATTGCTGGTTTTGTGGATTTGATTCCGTTAGAAGGCGCTTGCAAAATTGCTAACATTCCAACCAGAATTTTCCACGGCTTGTTAGATGATGTTGTAAATGTTGATTATGCGATTACGATTTACAAGGAATTAAAAAAATGTAATGCTAAAGATGTTCAGCTGACCATTTTTGATGACGCAGGACACAACAGCTGGACAAGAGTTTATGATAACGCGGCGATTTATGACTGGATGTTGCAACAGAAAAAAACGAATACAAACAAATAAATAATACATAATGAAAAACAAATTAGTCTTACTTTTTTTAGGATGTGCTGTTTTGGGTTACGCTCAAAAAAAGAGCACAAAAAGTACAGTGAAAATTAAACCTAAGTCAGAGTTTGTGGCAGAGTTAATGTCAAAAATGACATTAGAAGAAAAATTAGGGCAGTTGAATTTACCAACATCTGGTGATATTACAACTGGTCAGGCAAATAGTTCAAATGTTGCAAAAAATATTGCTGAAGGTAAAGTTGGCGGTTTGTTCAATATTAAATCAGTACAAAAAATTAAAGAAGTACAAAAAATTGCTGTTGAAAAAAGCCGTTTAAAAATTCCGTTGCTTTTTGGTATGGACGTGATTCACGGTTATGAAACAACATTTCCAATTCCGTTAGGATTGTCTTGTACTTGGGACATGGCTTTAATTGAAAGAAGTGCTCAAATTGCCGCAAAAGAAGCAAGTGCTGACGGAATCAACTGGACATTCTCTCCAATGGTTGATATTTCTCGTGATCCACGTTGGGGAAGAGTTTCTGAAGGTTCTGGAGAAGATCCATATTTGGGAAGCCAAATTGCAAAAGCAATGGTTAACGGATATCAGCAACACGACCTTTCAAAAAACAATTCCATTTTAGCTTGTGTTAAACACTTCGCATTATATGGCGCTCCAGAAGCTGGACGTGATTATAATACAGTTGATATGAGTCATATCAGAATGTTTAATGATTATTTTCCACCTTACAAAGCAGCAGTTGATGCTGGTGTAGGTTCAGTTATGGCATCTTTCAATGAAATTGATGGAATTCCAGCAACTGGAAACAAATGGTTAATGACAGATGTTTTAAGAAAACAATGGGGTTTCAAAGGTTTCGTAGTAACCGATTTTACGGGAATTCCTGAAATGATCGAACACGGAATGGGGAATCTTCAAGATGTTTCGGCTTTAGCTTTAAATGCTGGTGTTGAAATGGATATGGTTGGAGAAGGTTTCCTAGGAACTTTGAAAAAATCTTTGGATGAAAAAAGAGTTTCAATGGAAACAATCGACAATGCTGTAAAACTTATTTTAGAAGCAAAATACGATTTAGGATTGTTCCAAGATCCATATAAATACTGTGATGAAAAAAGAGCTAAAACTGAAATCTTCACAATGGATAGCAGAAAAGAAGCGCGTCAAATTGCTGCTCAATCATTGGTTTTACTGAAAAACCAAAACCAATTATTGCCTCTTAAAAAATCTGGAACTATTGGTTTGATCGGACCATTGGCTGATGCTAAAGAAAATATGCCAGGAACTTGGAGTGTGGCTACTAAAATGGAAAACGCAGTTTCATTATTAGCTGGAATCAAAGAAGTTGCCGGAGCAGGAACTAAAGTTTTATATGCAAAAGGAAGCAATTTAGATTATGATGAAACTTTTGAGACTAATGCTACAATGTTTGGAAAAACATTACACCGTGATGGCCGTTCAAAAGAAGAATTATTAGCTGAAGCTTTAAAAGTAGCTGAACAATCTGATGTAATTGTTGCTGCACTTGGAGAATCAGCTGAAATGAGCGGTGAATCAAGCAGCCGTACCAATTTGCAAATTCCACAAGCGCAAAAAGATTTATTAAACGCTTTACTAAAAACAGGAAAACCAGTAGTGGTAGTTTTATTTGACGGACGTCCGTTAGTAATTACTGACGAAGAAAAAACAGTTCCAGCAATTTTAAATGCTTGGTTCGCGGGTACTGAAGCGGGTTATGCTATTGCTGATGTTTTATTTGGAGATGTAAATCCTTCTGGAAAATTAACAGCAACTTTCCCAAGAAGCGTTGGTCAATTACCAATTTATTATGCACATAAAAATACAGGAAGACCGCTTTCTAACACAGAAGGTAAATTTGAGAAATTCAGATCAAACTATATTGACGAAAGAAATGAGCCATTATTCCCTTTCGGATACGGTTTAAGCTACACGACTTTTGATTATTCAAACTTGAAAATTTCTTCTGATAAAATGAATTTCAGCGGAAAATTAAAAGTAACAGTTGACGTAACGAATACAGGAAATTTTGACGGAAAAGAAACAGTTCAATTATACATTAGAGATTTAGTTGGTTCAGTAACAAGACCAGTTAGAGAATTGAAAGGTTTCCAAAAAATAGCACTTAAAAAAGGTGAAAAACAAACAGTAAGTTTTGACATTACTGTTGAAGATTTAAAATTTTATAATTCTGATTTGCAATTCGCAGCAGAACCTGGACAGTTTGATGTTTTCGTTGGAGGAAATTCAACTGCCGACAAGAAAGTTAGTTTCGAGTTAACTAAATAGTTGGTTTATTGGTTAGTTAAGAGCCCTTCATATGGAGGGCTTTTTTTCTAAAATAAAGATTCTCTTTTTAATTTTTTACCTATGAATACATTTAAAATATCTCGCACCTTTACAATAATGTTCTTTGTAATTTTTGCTTCTTGCAATGCGCAAAAAAATGCAATTGTAGCCCATCGCGGTGCTTGGAAAAAGAATAATTTACCTGAAAATTCAATTGCTTCTTTAAGACATGCAATTGATTTAAAATTGCCAGGTTCAGAATTTGACGTTTGGCGCACTGCCGATGATTCATTGGTAATTAATCACGATGCTCATTTTAATAAACTATTGATTGAACAAACAAATTATGCCGATTTGATCAAGTTTAAATTATCAAATGGTGAAAAGCTTCCAACGCTTTACGAATATATTTCAGAAGGAATAAAAAACAATAAACACACACTTTTAGTTTGCGAAATCAAACCTTCGGAAATAAGCAAAGAACGTGGACAAAAAACAGCAGTAATGGCGGTTGAAGTCATCAAAAAATTGAAAGCCGACAAAAAAACATGTTATATAAGTTTTGACTACGATATTCTGAAACAAATTAGAGCTATCGATTCAAAAACTTCTCTTCAATATTTGGAAGGCAATAAATCTCCGATTGAAGTTAAAGCTGATAAAATTAACGGAGTTGATTACCATTATTCCGTTTTTCAAAAACACCCAGAATGGATACAGGAAGCTAAGGATAATAAAATTATTCTAAACGCTTGGACTGTTAATGATGCAAAAGACATGGATTGGATTATAGCTCAGAAATTCAATTACATCACAACAAATGAACCCGAACTTTTAAAGGAAAGAAAAGAGATTAAAAATTAATCTTTTTGAAAGCTTTACTAAAGAAATTTAATCATGAAAAAGATATATAAGCAATTTATGCCAATTTTGTTTTCGATGCTTTTCGGAAGCAGTCTTTTGGCACAAAATTCTGGTAAAACAGAATGGTTTGATCCTGCAAAACCGGCAACAACATATTGTAATCCAATAAATATTGGCTACAATTTTACGACACATAATCACAACGGGATTCCTGAATCTAGACGCTCAAGCGCCGATCCTGTAATTATTACCTACAAAGGAGAATATTATTTATTTGCGACGAATCAAGCAGGTTTCTTCTGGAGTAAAGACATGTCTGATTGGAAATTTGTTTACGGAAGTTTTCAAAGACAACCTGGCGATGATGATCAATGCGCACCTGCAGCTTGGGTTGTAAACGATACATTATTCTATGTTGGATCAACTTGGAAAAGAGACCATCCAATTTGGAAAACTGCTGATCCAAAATCAGGAAGATGGACGCGTCACGTTGATAAAGCAATGTTACCAACTTGGGATCCTGCAATTTTTCAAGATGATGACAAAAAAGTATATATGTACTACGGTTCAAGCGGAAAATTGCCTCTTGTTGGTACTGAAGTTGATTATAATACTTGGCTTCCAAAAGGGAATCAAGCAGATTATGCGCAATTGTATAAAGCAACCGAAGTAGAAGATATTCAGCGCCCGTATGGACAAATCAAAGAAGTTGCGATTTTAGATCCTTCAGCGCATGGTTGGGAACGTTTTGGACCAAATAATGATATGGAACCCGCACCTTGGGGGAATTTCATTGAAGGTGCTTGGATGACTAAACACAACGGAAAATACTATATGCAATATGGCGCGCCGGCAACTGAATTTAAAGGCTATGCAAATGGCGTTCATGTTGGCGATAATCCGTTAGGACCTTTTACGTATCAAAAACACAATCCAATGTCATATAAACCGGGCGGATTTGTAATTGGAGCTGGACACGGAAATACTTTTGCAGATATTTACGGGAATTATTGGAACACAGGAACCTGTAAAATTTCTATAAAAGATCGTTTCGAGCGTCGCATTGATATGTTTCCAGCAGGATTTGATAAAGATGACGTAATGTATTCTATTACAGCTTATGGAGATTTCCCGATTGTGCTTCCAACTGGCGAGCGCGATCAAACAAAAGGCGCTTCATCGGGCTGGATGTTGCTTTCGTACAAAAAGCCGGTAACGGTTTCATCTTCTGAAGAATGTATGGAGGTTGAAACTCACAGAATGGATAATGGAGGAAAAAAAGTCTATGAGAAATTTTGCTACGGAGCAGAAAATTTAACAGATGAAAATATCCAAACGTATTGGTCGGCAAAAACTAGTAATCCTGGCGAATGGCTTCAAATGGATTTAGGCAGACAAATGGAAATTAAAGCGCTTCAGATTAATTATGCTGATCATAAAGCAACGCAATACAATAAAGCAATGGATATTTATTATCAATATAAAATATTCATGTCTGATGATGCTAAAAATTGGACTTTGGTTGTAGATAAATCTAAAAATGATAAAGATGTGCCACATGATTATGTAGAGCTTACAAAATCAATCAAAGCGCGTTATATCAAAATGGAAAACATTCATAACGCATCAGGTTTGTTTGCTATTTCTGATTTCAGGGTTTTTGGAAATGGTTTGGCAGAAAAACCAAAAGCAGTTTCTTCTTTCAAAGTAGATAGAAATAAAGCAGATTCACGAAATGCTATGATATCTTGGAAAAAACAAAATGATGCCGTTGGCTACAATATTTATTACGGAATTACTCCTGATAAATTATACAACAGTATTATGGTTTACGGCGACAATTCATACGATTTTAGAGGTTTAGATAAAGGCACAAAATATTATTTCACCATTGAACCTTTTAATGAAAACGGAATTGGTACAAGAAATAAACTTATTGAAGTGAAGTAGTTTTGATGTGATAAAATTTAAAAGCTCTGATTGTAAAGTTAAAAAATTACAATCAGAGCTTTTTTTTGAGAAAAGACTACGAAAAAAATTCTGACAGGTCTAAAGAATTTTGTTCCTTTGCGAAACAACCCAAAAATGCTATAAAACAATGAAAAAAACGATTCTTTTAACTGCTTTAGTTTTAAATGGATTGACCGCATCTTTTGCTCAGTCAAATGATGAAAAAAACATTAAATTATTTTATAAAAAAGCCTTGACCGAAGCTAAATGTTATTCTTGGTTAGAATATCTTTCAAATGATATCGGAAGCCGTTTATCTGGATCTAAAGGCGCTGCAGAAGCTGTAGAATATACGAAAAGACAATTAGAAAGCCTTGGTCTTGACAAGGTTTATTTACAAGAAGTTATGGTTCCTCACTGGGTTCGCGGTGAGAAAGAAACAGCTTTCATTCTAGATGGAAAGGTAAAAACTACAGTGCCAATTTGTGCTTTAGGAGGTTCTGTTGCAACTCCAAAAACAGGAATTACAGCAGAAGTGATCGAAGTGCAAAGCCTTGACGAATTAAAAAGCCTTGGTGACAAAGTAAAAGGAAAAATTGTATTTTTTAACAGACCAATGAATCCTGAAAACATAGGAACTTTTGATTCTTATTCAGGAGCAGGAGACCAAAGAAGAAGCGGTGCAAAAGAAGCAGCTAAACTTGGTGCAGTTGGTGCAATTGTACGTTCGTTAAACTTACGTTTAGACGATTTTCCTCATGCAGGAGCACAAAGTTATGGCGATTTGCCAAAAGAGCAATATATTCCGGCTGCGGCAATTAGTACTAATGGAGCTGAATTATTGAGCAAAACATTGAAAGCAAATCCAACTTTAAAATTCTATTTCAAACAATCTTGCGAGACGTTGCCAGATGCTTTGTCTTATAATGTTATTGGAGAATTGACTGGAACAGTAACACCAGAAAATGTTATGGTTGTTGGTGGACATCTTGATTCTTGGGATTTAGCTGACGGTTCACACGATGATGGAGCAGGAGTAGTGCAAAGTATGGAAGTGGTTCGTATTTTGAAAAACTTAAACTACAAACCTAAAAATACAATTCGTGTGGTATTGTTTATGAATGAAGAAAACGGAGGAAAAGGTGGTGCAAAATATGAAGAAGTTGCAAAACAAAAGAACGAGAATCATATTTTTGCTTTAGAAAGTGATTCAGGTGGATTTACGCCAAGAGGATTTTCAATTGAAGCTGATGATGCTAACTTCAAAAAACTGCAAGAATATAAAAACCTTTTTGAGCCTTATTTGATTCATAATTTCACAAAAGGACACGCAGGATCAGATATTGAGCATTTAACTTCAAAAACGATTGTAAAAGCAGGTTTACAGCCAGATTCACAACGTTATTTTGATTATCACCATGCAGCAAACGATAAATTTGACGCAATCAATAAAAGGGAATTAGAACTTGGCGCAGCTACAATGACATCTTTAATCTATTTAGTTGATCAAAACGGAATTGTTCTTCCTGCTTCAAATTAATTTTTGATAAATCATAAAACAAAAAAGCTATGAGTTTTGCTCATAGCTTTTTTGCTTTTATAATGTTTCTAAAACCTGAGCTCGATTGTTACAAGCTCCGGCGGAGCGTAATATTTATAGTTAAATTTGGTAGCATTGATTTAAGAAAGCTCCATCGGAGCGATTTTTTTTTCAAGATCATCAAATTATTATGACACCTCTACGAGGTTTTAACTGGTTGCTAAATAATAAATGCTATAAATATATCGTCCCTTCTGGGACTTTTCATATTGATAATAATCAAGTTCAGGTTAATACGTATCAATCACTGTTTTCAATAAATTAGAATCGGCGAGGTCAGAGGGCGCGACAACATTTTCGTCTAACGGAATATCATTGCCATATCTCTCTTTCAGAATTTTTTCGACTCTTTCGTCAGTTAAATTAAAATCTTTCAGTTTTCTTAGTTTTGATAATTCGATGGCGGCCGCGTTTTTGTATATTTTCCAAACCAATTCAGAGCAATATATTCGATTGTCTGTCCATTCAAAATAAGCATCATATTCTTTACCGTTAAATTGATGACTGTAATCTTTCATTTTTTGAAGAATTTCAGGTTTCAAAACATTGTTGTTTTTTAATCTTTTGATTACATATTTATTGTCTTTTCCATGTTGGATCCAATCTTCTAAAGGAGTTAGTTTTACAGGTTGAACGGCTTCAAAAACAAATAAATCGCCATTCATTTTATAAATGATACCACAATGTGAAAATTTGGAATTTGTGGCAATTCGTACCGCTTCACATTGAGGAGATTGCGAAGTCTGAAAAATAATATCACCATCCTGAATTTTATCGAAAGCAGTATTTTGTGCTTTTTTTCCTGAAAATGGATTATTCGGAAAAACTTTCATTGCAACAAACAGCGCACACCCAAAACTGAGCAAAAAAGTAATAATAAGAAAAAGGGATTTTGGTCTTTTCATATTTAAATTTTAAAAAATTAAAAGTATAATTTATTCTTCAGTTTTCATTCTTAATTAACAGATGCAAAAAAGCAGAATTTCAAATGAATGAAATTCTGCTTTTAATATTGTGAATGAATTTTTTAGATTCTAAAAATTCCTCCTACGGCAACAATTCGCTGAAAAAACATAAAATGTTGGGTAGCTTTATCGTCATTGCTCATTGTTGTTCTGATATCTTTCATGTCAATGTAACCTCCTTTTAACTCACCTTGAAGGTAAAAATGTTTAAAGAAAGTGAAGTTTAAACCTGCTTTTGCAGATACACCAAATCCAGAAACATGAAAATCGTCATGGCGTTCCATTCCCAACAAACTTGTATTTGTTTTTGGATATAAAACCCCAGCTCCTAAACCTTCAGTCAAGTTAATCTGAACTTTATCAATATTTGGCAAACCAAACCACTTTGAAATATCATCAAATCTAGAAACCTCAGTATTAATGTAGTTCAAACCATCTGTGTGTTCGTACATTAAAAAAGCAGGAGGAAATCCTTGTGCTTCACCTTTAGGGTATCCACCTTCAATAGCACCATTTTGAGACATATCTACAGGAGTATTATTATATACTCCGTTGTAATAAGACCCAGGCTGATCAGCAGGTAAATTGATGTTTCCAGTAACATTTGCAATCTGATTTTGTGTCATCACATATTTCATATGGTCAACCCCAATTGTTACACTGTAGTGATCACTAAAAAAATAACCCAATCTCAAGTTTGTCTGAGGAATTGTCATGTTTGCAGGATTTATATAATCAACATGATATCCTTTTGGTTTATCATGCGCAGACATGTCTGCAACTGTAAAGTTGTAATCTTTTCCTCTAAAATTTACATCAGATTTAGTGTAACTTTCTCTATTTCCTCCCCACATTACAAAGAATTTCCCTTTATTATGAGCAGTATATTTTTCTTGAACCGAAATTTCGTTCTGAGCAAAAGTGTTTAGTGAAACACAAGCCAGAAAGAAAAATAAAATTTTTGTTTTCAAAGAACTTAAGTATTATAAAATTAGAATGAGTTAACTGTCTTTCTGATGGCAACTAATTTGTTCATTAAACCTTCAAAATAGTCTAAATGAAGCATATTTGCGCCGTCACTTTTTGCATTTGCAGGATCAAAATGCGTTTCGATAAAAATACCATCAACACCAACGGCAATACCCGCTTTTGCAACCGTTTCGATCATGTCAGGTCTTCCGCCAGTCACACCTGCAGTCTGATTTGGCTGTTGTAAAGAGTGTGTAACATCAAGAACTGTCGATGCATATTGTTGCATAGTAGGAATTCCTCTAAAATCAACAATCATGTCTTGGTAGCCAAACATAGTACCGCGATCTGTAACCATAACATTCTCGTTATTACAGTCTAAAACTTTTTGAACGGCGTGTTTCATGCTTTCTGGACTCATAAATTGTCCTTTTTTCAAGTTTACTGTTTTTCCAGTATTTGCAGCCGCAACAACTAAATCAGTTTGACGAACCAAAAATGCTGGGATTTGCAAAACATCAACGTATTGTGCTGCCATATCAGCATCTTCATTCGTATGAATATCTGTTACAGTTGGAACATGAAAAGTTTCGGATACTTTTCTTAAGATTTTTAAAGCTTTTTCGTCGCCAATTCCAGAGAAACTGTCGATTCTAGAACGGTTTGCTTTTTTAAAAGATCCTTTAAACACATAAGGGATCTGAAGATTGTCGGTAATACCAACTAATTTTTCAGCAATTCTTAGCGCCATTTCTTCTCCTTCGATAGCACAAGGCCCCGCCAATAAAAAGAAATTCCCGCTGTCAGTATGCTTAATTTGTGGAATATGTTGTAAGTTCATAAAATTATTTTTTTGCACTGCAAAGGTAGTTATGATTTATGAGTTTGAGATGAAGATTTAAGATTATTTTAAGAAGCTAATCCTGCTATTCGTTTCAATATTTCACTCTTAAACTTTTTTTTCCAAAGTCTGTTCAGGAGCTTCCTCCGGTCGCTCTGCCCAGTCAGGAAAAAATAAGTTTAAGAGTGAAATGATTTCCACTGCTATCAGGGCTAGAGTTTAGTGGAATTACGAAAATTGATCTAAAATCATTGTAGCTTATTTGGCAACAATATTAGGATATCAAAAGAAATTGGTAAATGATATTTATCATGTTTTATGATACTCTGTTGTTTTTTATATAAAACTGATTAATAGAATTATCTATTTAAATGTTATCAAATAAATTAAGTTTTCCAGTATCTAAATCATGTAAAAAACACTCTTTACGTAGAAAGAAATTAATCATAGTATTTGCTAATTCAATATCATTTTCACTTAAGACTTTAATTAATTGACGTATCAAGTTTCCGGAATAATCTCTAACTTTCCAAACGAAATATGGAAGTAATGCATTATCAAAATGAGCATTATGAACAATTAAATTCCTGAATCTATAAATCATTAAAACATCTTCTTTAATGAGCTTGATGTTTTCCTCAATATTCTTTTTTGTTAATTTTGAATCACTATAAAAACTAATTGTGTTTTCTATTTTTTGCAGCATAAATAAGTCTTTCTCATAAGTTTTTATTTCAGGTAAACAAATAATGAATTTTTCTAAATAAATATTTTCACCAAAATTTTGGTTCAAGTTTGCTTTTATTATCAGTTCTTGAGGAAAATGAATTTTTTTATTAAAAGATTTAACTTGTGATTCATAATGACGATATACTTCCCAGCCATAATCATATGCATATTTAAAAATTTGAGCAGATGAAATAATTTCTTGTATTAAATGAATTTTTCCTTTTTTCTCATCGTTTAAAATATCTTTTTTGATATTATATTCTAGGTTAAATAAATTTTCAATTGCTATCCAGTAATTTAGCATTTTATCTTCCTGTTTTACTGATTGTTCAGCTTTACTATACCAATGAATCGCATTTAGAAGCTTTGATTTTCCTTTTTCATTAAAATTTTCATTGTCCCATAAGAATGAAAAATCATTTAGACTTTTTATATCATTTTCAAAATCATTTAGATCTAATGAGTCTCTATACTTAATATGGTTATCTTTTTTATTTAACCCCCATGATGAATAAATATATTCTCCTTTTTCAACGATTAAATAATCTGTGGCAATAATTTCTATTTCAGTATTTTTTTTAAAATAACAACTTACTAAATCGAGTGTGTTTTCAAGTTTTGTTAAGGCATTTATTAGGGATGATTTGGGTAACAAATAGTTGTCAATTTGTACAGAAGCTTGAATAAACTTTTCATCTTGCTCTTTATTATGTAAATCTTCATATTTAAAATAGTCAGGATTTGTGATAAATCTTTTCTTGTCTAATGTGTATAAAGTAGTTTCTCCTATTTGTATATCTATAGATCCTTTTAATCCTGTTACAATAAATATATAATTAACTGTCTTTTTTTCTTTATAGTAATAAAAAAGTAATGAATTTATTCGATCTGCAATCGTCAAATTATCTATTAAGTTAGATACTTCAAGATTATATTTTTTATGATTAAAACGACCATTTTTAAATATATAATTTTTAGTATCTAAACTATGCGGATATTTTGTTGAAATCACATTTTGGGTTATTTTATAACTAGAAAAAATATTTAAAGCAAATTTTTTAATATCATCTAAAACATATCCTTTTTTTATATATTCAACAATTATATTTTGACTTAAGTATGTTATGGAGTTCACAAAACTTATTGTTATTTCTTCAGGCTTTTGTAATTCGTGATTTAATAATTCGACACATGAATTAAAATAAACTCCATCAAGAAATTCTTTTTTTAGATTTTTCGAAATTTCCAGAATATAATTGTTTCTACCGCTATTAAATATTGATAGCAATATTTTAAACTGCGAGCTAAATTTTTCTTTAATTACTGTGTCATTATTTAAATAAAATGAGATTTTGTTAAAAAAGTATTTTTTATTATCTGAATTTTGAAAAGAATTTTCCTCAATTTCTGTAATAATATCTTCAATTAATATATGCGGATTATATAATGAGAGACCATAGGATTTTTTAAGAAAATTAGAAATTAAATCTTCCCATAAATCAATCCAAAAATCAATTCGAATATCAATATTATCCATAAGTGCTATAAATCCAATTAAGTATTAGTTCTGCTTTAAACTCAATCCCATCGGAACCATTAAAATTCCTTTTTCATAAACATTTAAATAAAGGATAATTGGCTTTTTTTGACCTTCCCAAGTCAATTCATAAACATTCAAAAATCCAGCTCCCATATCGCTTCTTTTTGTTGGAAAAGGACAACAAGTCTCCATGCGTTTATAGGTGATTTTTTCTCCTTTTGGTCCCGCAAGAGCATTTAAAAAACGCGTTTCGTTTAATGTTTCATCTTTGGTATTTCGGTAGAAAATATTCACTGGATAATCAGGGTCGTAACCGTATTTTTTGTCTTTTGCAAAAAGCGTTATGGCAAAAGTATTGTCTTTTTTCAAAATTAAATCGGGAGCATTGTCATCAACATTCTTTAAAGTCGATTTTGTGCTCATGCAAGAAACTGCAGAAAATAATAAAATTAAAAAAAAGAATATTCTTTTCATGGTTTTAAGAGTTTTGGTCATACAAATGTATCGGCTTTTCATTCACAAAAAATGATTTTGAAAATCTTTTTTGGTTTTAAATCAAATCCAAGTTTTGCCTTAATCAGCCTTTTTTGGATTTACTTTCAATATACCAACTGCAATCAGATATTGTGCCACAAGATAAGTAAGCATAATAAAAAATGCACTTTTCTCAAATGGCGCATAAAATTTATTAATAGCCAAAATACTGTCAGAAAGAACAAAAGCAATTGCGCCTAAAAAAACATAAATATTTCCTGGCTTTTGCCACATCAAATAACCATTAAAAGCAAATAATAGCATAATCGAAATCACGCTTGCATACACGATTACCGGAATTTGCAAATCGCCTAAAGTAGGCAATAATACTGCGAGCATTCCAATTAAGTACAAAGCAATTGTTACGCTTCCAATTCCAAAAACAATTAAATTTCTGGAGATTTTCTGTTTGATTTGTCTGTTGAACAAAACGCAATAAATGATATGGGAAATAAGAAAAGAAACTAATCCGAGAATGAAATAAATTTCGCCTAAATCTGCAAAAAGCAGAATCACATCGCCAATCCATGAAAAGAGCAAAGCAAGCAATAAAATATTTTTTGTTGGAAATGATCGACAAAAATAGACGCTAAAACTTAACAGCGGAATTAAAATTGGCTTTAAATATAAATCAAGGTTTTCATATCCTAGCAGTAAAACAATTAGATAAATTAGGCAGAAAGCGAGGTAGATTTTAAAATATGTGGCATTTCTCATAAGGCATTCATGGGGTTTATAGTTTGGGGTTGGTTGTTTTTGAAATCGACAGTCACAAAATAAATTGTAGCTAAAAAAGATAAAGCTAAATAGATTAAAATAATAGAATTGGCAAAAGAAAAAATGGTATTAAGTCCAAACCAATCACCGTTGAAAACGATAATTCCGATTGCAATGCTAAAACGGAATCCTTCCCAAAAAATGGCATATTTGCTCTTGTCCATTAACTCGCTGTAGCTATAGATTGTGATAAAAATAAAAAATCCGTAGACAAAAATATTTGGCAGACCAATTTTAGCAATATTATCAAACAAATAACTAACGAACAATAATGTTATTAAAACTTGAGTTACCGACCAATAAATCAGTTTCTGAGAGTTTTGTGTGCCATATTTTTCAAAGTTAAATACGTTCTCAATTTTGTTTACGGGATATTTTTCTTCAAAATTTTCTGGTCTCCAGCCGGTTGGCTTAAACCAGATAGTGAATTTGTCTTTCCAGTTTTCGGCACGCCATGCATCTTTGATAAGAAGGGTTAAATGCTGAAAGTTGATTTTTATTGGATTCCAAGTATTTGCAGGTCTTGTGATTCCAAAAACGGGCGGAACATCATCTAATTCGGCTTGAAAAGTACCGAACAATTTGTCCCAAAAAATAAAAATCTGCGAGTGGTTTTTGTCTAAATATTCAGGATTTATGGCATGATGCACTCGATGATGCGAAGGTGTCACGGTAATATGTTCCAAAAATCCCATTTTGTTGATATGTTTGGTATGGTACCAAAATTGTAAAAACAAATGAAGCGGAAGCGTAATGGCAATTACAGAAGCCGGAACTCCTAAAAGTGCTGCAGGAATAAGCAAAAAAGTAAACAGATTTACCAAACTTGCAATAGGCTGACGCAAGACACAGGCCAGATTAAACTCTTCGCTGCTGTGATGAATGGCATGTTTGTTCCAAAGAAAATTGATTTGATGCGCCAATCTATGGCTCCAATAACCGTAAAAATCAATAACAAAAAAAGCTATAAAATAGGAGAGTACGCTTGGTTCTAAATGCTGTAATGCAATTTTAGAAACCAGCCATTCATACGAAAGAAAAGTAACGCTAAGTCCTAAAACATCTTTAATAGAATTTGTAATTCCGGAACTGATGCTCGATACACTGTCAATTAAAGGTGCAGTGTCGTTTTTTTTGTAAATGCCGTAGATTTTTTCAAAAATGATTAAGGCCAAAAAAACGGGCATCGCAATGATTAATATTTTTCCGTATTCTTCCATAAAAAAAGCATTCTATTTTATTCAAATATAGAATAAAATAGAATGCTTTCTAAAAAATTTGCAACTAAACAATTTCGGCGCTAAGGCCAGCTTCCAAAAGTTGTGTGCATTGAGGTTTAAGTTTTTCAATCGGACCTGTTTTTACAGTACATTTTCCGTTGTAATGTACAATCAAAGAACATTGCTCTGCTTGTTCAGCAGTGTGGTCGCAAACACGCATAAGAGTATCAATTACGTGATCAAAAGTATTTACATCATCATTGTAAACAATGATCTCGTTGTTGAAAGCAATGGCTTCCTTTTCGCGAACTCTTTCTCTTACTTTTTCTTTAGTACTCATAGTTTTATGTTTTGTACTGAATTGATTATCAGTAATCTAATTTACGTATTTTAAAGATACCCAATTGTTTCGCTGAAGCTTTTTAACATAAGTCAATCCTTTTTCAACACATGAAGCATCAATAAACGGAATGTCTTCTTCATAAAAACCGCTAAAAAGAATAATCCCTTTTGGATTCAAAGCATCAACATAAGCTTGCATATCGTTCAATAAAATATTTCTATTGATATTGGCAATAATCAAATCGTATTTTTTACCAGCCAATAAAGCTGCGTCGCCTTCATAAACGCTGATGTGTTTGCAATTATTGCGTTCAGCATTTTCAATCGAATTTAAATAACACCAGTTGTCGATATCAATAGCGTCAATTGGTTCAGCACCTTTCATTTCTGCTAAAATTGCTAAAATTGCAGTACCGCAACCCATATCGAGAGTTTTCAAACCTTTAACATCCATTTCTAATAAATGCTGAATCATCATGTGAGTTGTCTCGTGATGACCAGTTCCAAAACTCATTTTAGGTTCAATAACAATGTCAAACTGAGCATCAGTTTTTTCGTGAAATGGTGCGCGAACATGGCATTTCCCGTCAACATCAATAGGTTCGAAGTTTTTTTCCCATTCTTCGTTCCAGTTTACTTGGTCGATTTCTTCAATCGTATATTCAATTTTAAATTCTTCAGATTGCAGAATATAAATATCATCCAGAATATTCTCATCCCATAAATCCTTCTTCACAAAAGCTGAAATTCCGTTTTCTGTTTCTGTAAAACTTTCAAACGCTTTTTCGCCCAATTCAGCCACTAAAATTTCAGAACCCAATTCTTTTGGCTCAATCGTAAAATGATATCCTAAATATATATTCGACATAAATAAAAAATTTTTGCAAAGGTAAGAATAGAAAGCAGAAGTTGCCTATTTATCTATGAGAAGATTTAAAATTTAAGAATAATTTAAAGCATAAAAAAAGCGATGCATTAAGCATCGCTTCCTGTTTTTTAGCCACAGATTAAAAGGATTCGCACAGATTTTTCTTCAAACTAGTTTAAAAAATCCAATTAATCTTTTTAATCTGTGGCAAAAAAATATTTTAGATTGCAGTAACAATTGCTAAGAAATCGTCAGCTTTTAAAGCAGCACCTCCAATTAAACCGCCGTCAACGTCTGGTTTAGAGAAAATTTCTTTAGCATTTTCTGGTTTAACAGAACCACCATATAAAATAGAAACTTCATCAGCGATTTCAGCTCCAAAAGCTTTGCGGATAACTTCTCTAATGAATTCGTGCATTTCTTGTGCTTGCTCTGGCGAAGCAGTTTCTCCAGTTCCAATAGCCCAAACTGGCTCATAAGCCAAAACAATTTTTGACCAAGATTCTTTTGCAATATGGAAAACTCCGTCACGCAATTGGTTTTCAACGATGTTGAAGTGATTTCCAGACTGACGGTCTTTTAATTCTTCTCCAAAACAGAAAATTACTGTCATATCATGTTTCAAAGCTGTATCAACTTTGTTTGCGATTAATGCATCGGTTTCGTGGAAAATAGCTCTGCGCTCAGAGTGACCTAAAATTACTGTATTAACGCCAATGCTTGTCAACATATCTGCAGAAATTTCTCCTGTAAAAGCTCCGCCTTCAGCTTGGTGAACGTTTTGAGCAGAAACTCCGATAGTTGTATTTTTTAATTTTGTCGCTGCCGCTTGTAAGTTAACAAAAGTTGGAGCTACAATTACTTGTGCATTGGTTTTTGCTGGAATTTTAGCAATTAATTCGTTCAATAATTCTTCAGTCTGTGCAGCATTTTTATGCATTTTCCAGTTTCCTGCAACAATCGATTTTCTCATTTTGGTAGTTTTTATTATTCTTTTAATTTTTTGTTTTTAAAGTAATTCTTAAGCCTGTTTTAAACTTTTTAAAGCTTCGTTGATTTTGTCAAAATCAGTTTCGATAGCGCGATAAAGCACAATTTTTCCTGTTTTGTCAACAATGATGTAACGTGGAATCCAATCTAAGTCGATCGCTTTTCCGAATAAGCCTTTCATACCATCGTTCATCATGTAATGATCGCCTTTTAACTCGTGCTTTTCGATTCCAGCTTTCCATTTATCGGCTGTTTTATCAGCTGAAATGAATAAATAAGATACATCTGGATTATTGGCTTGTAATTCTTTTACTTTCGGCATTGCTTTTACGCAGTCACCACACCATGAAGCCCAAACTTCGATAACTAAAGTTTTTCCTTTGTATTTTTTTAAAATCTTTTCGAAGGCAACTTGTTTTTCATTTGAAGCTAATAATTTTTCAGACAAGGCTTCTTTTGAAAATTCTTTTTTCTGAGCCTGAGTGCATGAAAAAGTAATAAACGCAATAACGACTAGGGCTAATTGTTTCATATTATATTTTAATTATTTTTTATTAAGTACTGAATTCACAAAGTTAAACAAACAAATTGAATGCCAATTGTTCATTAACAAAATTTGAAGAAACGTTTATTTTGTAACAAAATGTGAAATTTAGGTTACAAAAAGCAAAATGAAATCGTAATAGTTGACGAAAAAAAGCAGAGATTATTTCGATCTTTTTTAGAGAAGATGAAAAAAGGACTGAATTTTTATTTTTTGAAGTCGTTTTTGTGGAGAAAAAACGTCGAGATTTTGCTTTTTTTCGAAACAAAAAAGGAACTTATAATTAAGTTCCTTTTTGATAATATTTAAATCTTTGTATCAACTAAAATTTTATAAACTCCTCGAGTTTGATCTAATTGAAAGGTTGCATTTTTAATTTGAAAGTCTTTAAATTCTGTATATGAACACTTGCCACTGATTCTATTTGCTTGTACATGAAATTCAAAAATACTTTTTCTAGCAATATTTACTGAATAATTTATGGTTTCGGTTTTCCAGCCAATACTTCCAATTCTAATTACATTGTAATTGTTCTCGGATATAAAATTGTATTCGATGTTTTTACTAGAATCGTTTAAGTCTTTTATAGTAATGTCACTGCTTTTGTATGTGCCATAAGTGAATAAGTTCTCTCCAGTTGTTTTATCTATAAGTTCAAAAGAGAAGTCTTCTGGAGGTGTAAAGCAAGCAATACTATCATTGCTGCATCCATAATTAAGAACAAGCAAGAAAATAAAAATAAACTTCGATATGGTTTTCATAGCAAACGGTTGGTTAAGGTATTCTCAAATGTAAGAATAATATTCCGATTTGTATATTAAGTTTTGATTATGAATTTTAATTCAATTCATAATCCCCATTTGCCCATTTTTTGCTTGGAGCAATCCAATTGTCGGCAGCTTTGTATAAAAATCCATGTTTTAGGCCAGTATTAAGTTCAATTTCTTTAAAATGCTCTATTTTGCATTTAGAAGTTTCTTTTCGTTTGATTGCCGAAACTCCATAAACATCTGATTTCTCATAAATGGTTAATATATTTCCGCAGAAATTAATTTCTGGAAATTCTTGAATATCTACATCTCTGAAACAGCCAATAAAAACAAAATTTACATTCGGATTGGCTAAATAAGTAGAAACAAATTGTGCGATATAACCACCTTTTGAAGTCCCGATTACAGTTATTTTATCTGGTGAAATGCCTTTTTTAAGTAGAGTTTTAATTTGTTTAACAATCTTTTCGGCATATTTTTTCGCATCAGTATTTTTCTTTCTGATTTCGCTGTAAACAATAAAATTATCTTTTCTGAAGGAAGCCAAAATTTCATTGTATTCAGCTTTTCCATATTCAGGATGTGGAACATTTAACGGATTTTGCTCTATATAAGCATTGTGCAAAAAGAAGATGTAACGCTGGTCTTTGTTGGTTTGAGCAGAAATTTGAATGTTAAAAAAAGTAATAAATAGAAGAATAGCAACTCTTAAGAATCGGGTCATAATTTACATTGGTTTTTGGAATGGTTTATATACCAAATATAAACAAACAATTAGTGGTTTTATTATTTTTCTTACGAAATAAAAACGCCAATATTCTTTTTAAGGAATATTGGCGTTTAGTAAAATTGTTTGTTCAAGCTCTTGCATTGCAAAAAAAAGAAAATAAGGTTGTTAATTATCTTTAAAAAAATAATTATATGCCATTAAGAGAAATGGGAATGTCACAAAAGTTAACCAGATTATAAATTGTCTGGGAACGATTTCAAAATAATAATTTAAAAAGAAAATAGTACTAACAAAAAGAAGACAAAACTTAGAGTCTGATTTGCTTACTTGTATATCTGAATATCTATCGATATGTTCATTTTTGAGTCCACTTATCGCATCAGAATATTTTGTATAGAAGAATATTTTCCAACTTAGCAGAAAACCAATAAGCATCATAAAATTCTGAATCATGTAAATACTTGAAACACCTAAAAGAAAATATTGAATTGCAATGTAAGTTCCTTGTATTAATTCATTAGTGCTTACAACGCTTCCATAATAAAAAAATCCATGTAAATTATCGATAGCGAAAAAAAACATAATTATGGAGCTCCAGATACTTAAGATTAGTTTTTTAGTATCAGATAAATAAGCTTTACTAAAAGCATTATATAAAGAAAATAAGGAAAGTGAAATTACAATAATCATAAATGTTCGTAAAATGATATTATCAAATCTTACCAAACCATTATCTATAACCCAATAAATCATGGATATCGAAAGTATTAAGGTTATGCCTTCTGTCAATTGAGGAGCAATTCTTCTCTTATTAAATAGTAGTGAAAAAACAACATATAAAATAAAGAAAACAATAGGCCAAGCTAAAATACTTAGATTTAAAATTTGTGTCAAATCAAATTTTGAATTAGGTGAGATGTGATATAAATAAAGACCTAAGCCAAAAGTAGAAATAAAAGAAATAATAGCTATTACAGCAGCTGTTGTCCATGCTTTTGTGATTCTTTTGCTTTCGAAAATAATACCTGAGATTAGTGCCAGGATGTGAAGAGGAATCAAATGCACACCATCAGTTTCGTAAAAATTAGAATCACAAATGACATAAAGAATCACAAAGAGTATAAATAAAAAAAAGTAAAGAATTTTAGAAAACTCGGTAGTTGATTCATTTTTTGGCCTTAAAATCATATTTCTTATTGGTTAATTGTTTATTCAAAAAAAACGCCAATAAATCTAAAAAAGAATATTGGCGTTTAGTAAAATTATTTATTTAGGTTCTTAAATACCGTAAGCAACATCAGATAATTTCAAATCATCAACATCATTGTAGTGTACTTTTTGAACAATAGTTCCTTTATGTAAAACAACAATACTCGGGTTTGCTCTTTCAACGGTTTTTAAAGCTGTTGCATCACAGAAATAAAAATCAACATTTAATCCATATTGTTTTTTTGCTTTTGCAATTTCTTCTGGTCCAGAAGCCGTCATTCCAATTACTTTATAACCTTTTGCTTTTGCATCCTGATTTACTTTTTCTAATTTTTTCATTCCTTCAGGATTTGATAAAGCCAAATCATAAGTTACAAAAATTACTAATTTAGGCTCTTGCAGTAATTCTGCTTTGTAGTCAGAATCGTCTTTTGTCATCGTGAAATCGTGAATTGGCGGAATATATCCTTCTGTAATTACTTTGTCTTTACGATCAACAAAAGTGGCGCCTTGCGGAATGTTCATTAAATCTTTTTCTGTAAATTCTTTATCAACTCCGTTTACTTTGTAGATGAAAATCATTTCAACCACAGATTTTGGTGCGCCTTCCGGAATTTCCATTCCTTTTTCAATATTAGTTCCCACTTTATATGGACGGAAATCTTTTATCGGATTGTGGTTTAAAACCCAAACGGCCATAAATACACAAAGAATGATGCTGATTAATACGATGATATTGGTAACCATTTTTGGAAACAATGGTTTTACCAATTTTTTATTAATGAATAAAATCAGAATGAAGAAAAGTAAAACAACATCTTTTGTAAATGATTGCCAAGGCGTTAAATGTAAAGCATCTCCAAAACAACCACAATCTTTTACTACGTCAAAATAAGCCGAGTAGAAAGTAAGGAATGTAAAGAAAACGATCAATAATAATAAAGCCCAAATAGTCAATTTAGATTTATATCCAACCAAAAGCATTACACCCAAGACTACTTCTAAAATCACTAAAAAGATTGCCAAACCTAATGCCAAAGGTTCTAAAAATGGCATATTAAAAACGGGTTCGCTAAAGTATTCAGCTAATTTATAAGAGAAACCAACAGGATCATTCAATTTGATTAATCCAGAAATGATAAATAATACACCGACAAATAATCGGGAAAATTGGGTAATGATGTTTTTCATGGGAATATATTTGGGATTTTTTTCGCCACGAATTGCACGAATTTCCACGAATTAATTTGTGAAAATTCGTGCAGTCCGTGGCGAACTATTTATTTTATAGGATTTAAAATCAGTGCAAAAACAGAATAATTAATCATATCCTGATAATTGGCATCAATTCCTTCAGAAACGATTGTTTTTCCTTTATTGTCTTCAATTTGCTTAACGCGAAGAAGTTTCTGCAAAATCAAATCGGTCAAAGAGCTTACGCGCATATCACGCCAAGCCTCACCGTAATCGTGATTTTTTGCTTCCATTAAGTCTTTGGTAAGCTTTACTTTAGCATCATATAATTCGGTTGCTTTTTCAACGTCAAGATCAGGCTGATCCACAACACCAAGCTCTAACTGAATCAAAGCCATAATCGAATAATTGATAATTCCGATGAATTCTCCTTTTTCATCTTCATCAACTTTACGAACATCGTTTTCTTGTAAACTTCTGATTCGTTGTGCTTTTATGAAAATTTGGTCAGTCAATGACGGAAGTCTTAAAATTCTCCACGCACTGCCGTAATCTTTCATTTTATTGATAAACAAAGTACGACAGATCGTAATTACATTATCAAACTCTTGGGAAGTATTCTTCATTTATATGCTGTATATTTGCTTAAATTTTTTCAAAAATAAGGATAATTTTTTTAGAGTTTCAAGTTTCAGGTTTTCTTTGTTTCAAGTTTTTTCTAAACAAAGTGTTAATGGGATAACTTGAAGCTGGAAAATGTTTCAAGTTTCAAGTTTCACGTTTTGAAACTTGCGTAATCTGTGTCAACTTGAAACTTGAAACCTGACTCGAGACTGAAAGTCGAACTGGCGAAGCAAACAAAATAAAACAATGACAATAAACTGCAAAGGCACCCTTATAGATTTATCGATTCCTAAAGTAATGGGAATTTTGAATGTTACGCCAAATTCTTTCTTTGACGGAGGGAAGTATAAAAACGAAGAAGAGATTATTTCACAAGTAGATAAAATGCTTTCAGAAGGCGCGACTTTTATCGATATTGGCGCTTACTCAAGTAAACCAAGTGCCGAATTTGTTAGTGAACAAGAAGAAATTGATAGAATTGTTCCGGCAATTGAATTGATTTTAAAGCATTTCCCAAAAACGTTATTGTCAATTGACACTTTTAGAGCCGAAGTTGCAAAAGCAAGTATTGAAAGTGGCGCAGTGATTATAAACGATATTGCAGCGGGAGAATTAGACGAAAAAATGTTTGATGTTATTGCGCAATATAATGTTCCGTACATTATGATGCATATGCGCGGTAATCCGCAGACAATGCAAAGTTTGACGCATTATGAGGATATTGTAAAAGAAATGCTTTTTTATTTTTCAGAAAAGGTAAAAAAGGCAAGAAGTTTAGGAATTAACGATTTGATTTTAGATCCAGGTTTTGGTTTTGCCAAAACAATTGATCAGAATTATGAAGTCATGCAAAAAATGGAACTTTTTAATTTATTGGAATTGCCAGTTTTAGCAGGTATTTCAAGAAAATCGATGATCTATAAAACACTTGATATTACGCCTCAAGAAGCTCTTAATGGAACAACATTTCTGAATACTATTGCTTTAATGAAAGGCGCAAAAATTCTTCGTGTGCACGATGTAAAAGAAGCTGTGGAATGCATTACTTTGTTTAATAAACTTAATTCCTAATAAAAGATATACTTTATAAATATGTTTAATACCAAATTAGTAATACTGGGTTTTTTGATTGCTTTTTTCTTGTTTTTCTGTAATTTATTATATCTATTTTTCTCGTTTCTGTTTGGAATCAGAGTTTTGAAATTTTCAATGTTTTTCAGTCCGAGATTCTCTCTTTATGATAGAAAAATTGGAAATACTGATTTTGTTTTAGGATGGATTCCGATTGGCTCTTCTCTTGAAATATTTGGAAAAACTCCAGATATTGAGGAACGACGCGCTATTCCAGAACATGATTTGCCTTTCGCTTTTTTTACAAAAAAAATATATCAACAGATAATAATCGTATTTACTCCTACAATTATGTATTTTTCAGTTGGTGTTTTGTGTTCATTTATGTTGCTAAAATCTCAAAATGCTTTATGGAGTTTAGATTATATTTTGACATACTTAAATGAGGTTTTTAAGACAATGTTTGGTAATCATAAAGATGTATTAGCCTTTAAAATTCTAACTAAAAAGTACGCGAGCGAAAATAATATTGTGCTATTCAGTTATTTTATATTTTCATGCTTTTTACTTTTTTGTGCTGTATTTGATAACTTTATGAATTATCTAAGATTAAACGCTTCAGAGTCAAAAATAAAAAATGGTTTCACTATTGCTTTAATGATTTTTCCTGCGATTTTAGCATTTTGGAAGATTCCAGCTTTGATTTTTAAATATTATACTTTTGGAGAAGTCTTCAGTTATTTAATTGATTTTTTCTTAGGAATGCTTGTGTTTGGGACCGCCCTTCTTTTTATAACGGTTTTTATTTTGAAATTATTTAAGCCAAAGTTTCTGGGTTTAGTTTTGGTTGCTTGTCTTCTGTTTTCCTGCGGAGAAAAAAAAGACGTTTTACTTCCAAAATCAAACGTTACAATTGTAAAAGACGTTCAAGATCATTCACCAATTTACATCTTTTTTAAAGTAGAAGGAAAAGATACAATTGCCGATGTAAACAGAAAAAACAGCATTATTTCAACCAATTGGATTTTCAATATTGACAAACGTTTGCCTTTGAAATTGGTAATTCCGGAAGTAATGAAATTGCAAGAAAAAAAACGTGGTGACAGTGCCCACAAAAACGAAAAAGCCGAAAATTATTATTCCTACGCTGATTCTATTGGAAAGAATTTAGCCTTTTTGCCTTTCACAAAAGTGTATTATAAAATGGAGAAACCAAAGTTTGGAGTAGAAGTCTATTTTAAGAAAGACAATTCGATTTTAGTAGAGGGAAATTTAGTTAAAAGAGAAGAGTTGCAGAATTATTTAAACCACATGTTTCATGATAAACCTCTAAAGTATATGTTTTCTTTTGATAAGGATTTGGGTTATGGAAGTTACATTGAAAATAAAATTTTCATCGGTACTTTAAAATTTCCTTTTCCAGAAATAAACTTAACAGATAAAGAATTTATATTCTAGTCAAATTACGATTAAACAATTAAACAAATCAACGATTAAACCTTACTGATGATGATAAGGTTCATTTCGTAAAATTGTAAACCCACGATACAATTGTTCGATAAAAAACAAACGAACCATTTGGTGCGAAAACGTCATTAGCGAAAGCGAAACTTTTCCTTGTGCTTTTTTATAAACGGCTTCAGAAAATCCGTAAGGACCACCAATTACGTAAACCAAAGTTTTTACTCCAGAATTCATTTTCTTTTGCAATTCTTCAGAAAAACCAACACTAGAGAAGTTTTTCCCGTTTTCATCCAATAAAATTAATTGATCTGTTGCTGAAAGTTTTGAAAGAATCAATTCGCCTTCTTTTTCTTTTTGCTGGCTTTCAGATAAGTTTTTTACGTTTTTGATGTCTGGAATAATCTCTAAATCAAATTTGATGTAAAACGACAAACGTTTGGTATAATCGTCAATCAGAGTTTGAAGCGATTTATTGTCTGTTTTTCCTATTGCGATAAGTTTGATGTTCATTTGAAATATTTTTTCACCACAAATTTCGCAAATTTTTACAAATTTAATCAGTGTCAATCAGTTTAATCCGTGGAATCTGTGGGCGATTTAATCTCTATTTTTTATTCTCAAAAACCGTTTCAAAATGCTCTACGATAGGAAACGGTTCGTAATAATGATGCAAAATCTTTTTCCATTCCAAATACGCTTCAGAAGTTCTGAAACCTACCGTATGATCTTCAAGTGTATTCCAGTCTACCAATAAAAGATATTTGTTTTCGACTTCAAGACATTTTTCTAAACGATGTCCTAAATAGCCATCAATTGATGAAATGTATTGGCTTGCTTTAGCAAAATCAGCTTCAAATGTTGATGCTAATTCTGGTTTTATATAAAGATAAACAGCTTCTAGAATCATAATTGTAAATGTTTTTTCACACAGATTTAAACAGATGTTATTTTGATATTTTATTAATAAAATCTGTGTTTATCAGCTTAAATCTGTTTAAATCTGCGTGCAATTTTCGCAAAGATTAGTTTTTAGAAAATTTCGCTTCAAAAGTTTTAAAACGATTATCTAAATCTTTAATTAATTGTTTTTTAATCGATTCGTCCTGAATAAAACTATAATTGATGCTGTTGTAAACATATTTTTTTATAGTAGCATACGAAACATCCTGATATCTTTTAGCCAATAAAACATATTGCTCCGTCATATTGCTTCTTAAAATTCCTGCATCGTCTGTACTGATTACAATTGGCACATTGAATTCTTTGTAAAGCGTAAACGGATGTCTATTTTCTTTTACTTTCAAAATAAATTCATTGCTAGCCAAATTGATCTCAATCGGGATATTGTTTTTAGACATATATTTCAATAAATCATACGAATTTGCTTCGTAAGCAATATCAACGCCATGACCTATTCTGTTTGCTCCTGCAACATAAATCGCATCGTTAATATGCCAGGTCAATTCTTCTGGCTGAACCAAACCTAAAGTCAATTCGCCCGCGTGTAGCGTGTATTTTACATTCGGAAATTTATCGTGGCAGTATTTAAACATGACCATATGAAGCCAATAATCCTTCATGGAAGTTTGTCCGTGCTCAGGAGAAACGATGTTTACACCCGCAGTCAATTTGCTTTCGCTTGACGAAATAAATGCGATAACCAGATTTTTGAATAAATCTACCGGTTCCATAAAACGCAATACAAAGTTTTGATAACGCATCGTGAATTTTTCGTCGTCAATTTTTAAGTCTTTGTGAAGTTTTGTTAAGAAATTAGTATTGAAATCCTCAGCATATTTTTTAGCATCTTTTTTCTGAAGTGATTTATACAATTCATCCAAAAGTTTTAAAACTGCTTTTTCATCTTTTTGAGAAGATGCCTGACGCAATTTTGAATTAAAATCTGATAAATCTGAAACATTCATATCACACGGAATTGTAGATAATTGTGTTTCGATATAACTTACATTTTCGGCAATGGCACGCTTTTTTAATTCGAGCATTCCTTCAGCAAAATGACCTTGAATAGTTGGTTCGAATTTCATAAACGAATCAAAAAACTGATCGTCAGACGGTACAGATCCATTGTAATCTTTGATCGACCAAGTCTGCATAATTTGCTGTTCGTAGTAATCTAATTTTCCTTTATTTGCAAGAGAGGAGAAGTTTTCCCAGTTTCCTTTTTCAGGCTTTGTTTTTGAAACCGCCATAGTTTCCAGATTCAAATAAAAGTCTTCAGCAATAGCTCTTTCTAAAAGTGGTTCTGCATAAACTGATCCTGAAAAATGGTGGTGTAAATCGCCTCCTTTAGGCATTTGTTGAAAGAAAGCTGTTAAGAGAGCTTCGTTATTTCTGATTTTTTCTAAATAACTCTCAGCCGATTGAGAAAAGCCGATTTGCGTTATAAAAATACAGAAAAGCGTAATTATCCTTGTCATACTCTAAGTTTAAATTACGCGCAAATATACGAGTTTTCGGAGAATTTTGAAAATTTTGTTTTTAAGGGACAAAGGCTCAAAGGTTCAAAGGGACAAAGTTTTTAAAGAAATAATCAAATAAAAAAAGACGCACTGTTGTGCGTCTCTATACTAAAACCTCTGAACCTTTGTCACTTTGAACCTTTGTAACTCAAGAAAAAAGCACATCATGTATTTCAGGAACCTTATCAAAAACACTTTTTGCAAAAGGACAAAGCGGGATGATTTTCAAATTATTAGCTCTTGCATATTCTACAGAAGCCATAACTAATTTTTTACCAACACCTTTTCCGTTAAAATCTGGACTAACTTCTGTATGATCGATAATGAATTTTGAATCGCCAGCCCAAGTATAAGTCATTTTTCCCGCTTCTTTTCCGTCTTCGATTGCTTCAAAATAGCCTCTTCTTGTATCGTTTATTTGTTGAATTTCCATTGTAATTATATTAATGTCGTTTTGATTTCGATTGAATGTGTCAGTGTTTTGTGAATTGGACAGCTGTTTGCAATCGTTTCTAATCTTTGTCTTTGTTCTTGGTCAACATCGCCAATCACTTCAATTTTTCGCGTAAATGAGGTACAATTTCGCTCTGAATCTCTTTCAAAATCAATCTTGATATTGATTTCCTCGACATTCCATTGTTTGCGATTAATGTACATTCGTAAAGTGATCAATGTGCAAGAAGCTAGGGAAGAAGCCAAAAGTTCGGTTGGATTTAAACCTAAATTTTTCCCTCCTAGTTGTTGCGGTTCATCAGAAATTAAAACATTTCCGCTTGCAGAAGTAATTTCGGTGCGATATAAACGCGTATCTATTTTAGCTGAAATTGTATCCATAATTATTTGATTCTTGGTTCAGGTAATGGTACAAATTCGGTTTCTCCTGGAACTTTTGGGAAAGTTTGTTCTGTCCAGTCTTTTTTTGCTTTTTCGATTAATTCTTTATCGGAAGAAACGAAGTTCCAAAAGATAAAATGTTCTTCAGGAAATGGCTGTCCGCCGAAGATATAAACAGTTGAGTTTTCAGAAATTTCAAACTCACAAAGAGAAGCTTCGGTTGTAATTAAAATTTGTCTTGGATCGTAAGTATGTTCGCCATTTTTGATGCTTCCGTCTAAAATATATAAACCGCTTTCGCCAAATAAATGATGTCCAATATTGATTTTCTTAGCCTCTTTACTTTTAATTTCGATAAAATATAAAGGACTATAAACCGGAACTGGAGATTTTTTGCCAAAAGCTTCGCCGGCAATTAATTTGTATGAAACTCCGTCTTCTTCCCAAGCCGGAATATCATCTGCTTCAACGTGTGTGAAATTCGGGTCCATTTGTTCCAATTCCTTCGGAAGCGCTACCCAAATCTGCAATCCGTGAAGCATTTTGTCTGAATGTCTTAAATATTCTGGCGTTCTTTCAGAGTGAACGATTCCTTTTCCAGCCGTCATCCAGTTTACAGCACCAGGTTTTATTTCTAATTCTGTTCCCAAACTATCGCGGTGCATAATGCTTCCCTCAAACAAAAAAGTCAATGTTGAAAGTCCGATATGCGGATGCGGAGGAACATCCATATTTTCATGATCACTTAAATGTGCAGGTCCCATATGATCGACAAAAACAAATGGTCCGACAGCTCTTTTTTCACGGAAAGGCAATAAACGACCTACCATAAAATTGCCAATATTGGCAGCACGTTCTTCGATAATTAAACTGATATTTGACATTTGGTATTTTGATTTGATTTGAAAACAAAGTTACAGTTGTAATAGAAAGCTGTAACTTAATTTAGATTAAGAAAAATTGTTTTTGTTTTTTTTGAATTATAAAAATAAGGAAAAACGTTGGTTAAGTTTTTAGTTGATGATTAAATTTAGTTTCAAAAAGTCCCAGAGGGACGAAATATTTGTAGAAAAAAGGTTGCCACAACAACAAAACCCTAGCGGGGTGAAATAAATATGTCGCTCCGCTGGAGCTTTTTTGTGGAATACGATAATATTATCTATAAATATTCTGCTCCGCTGGAGCATTAAAATAGGACATTATTCAATTAGGTCGAAACTTAGGGATTCACTTTCAGTTCCATTAATAATAATAGACAATTGATGAATTCCAGTATGAAAAACTCTCGTTGTAATTAACTTAAAAGACTGATTTCTTTCAATCTTAGTTAATTGATTTGGATGATAAATCTTCTCGCTTATTTTAAAGACTTTTTTAGCCAAATGTCCTTTTGCTTTTTTGTAATGAACAGCATATTCCAAACGAATGGTTTTTGGTTCTTCATTTTTATTGTTTAAATGAAATTGAAATTGCAGGTAATCGCCAATTTTTACTTTCGGGGTTTTAATTTCAAAAGACGAAAGTTCAATATTGGTGCTTTCTAAACCATAATGACTCAAGATTTCAGGATGACCTTGTTTTAGTAAAGTTCGGCTTCCGTGTTTTATGATTCCGTCGGTTTCTTTGCTATGGCCTTTCCATTTCGAGGCTATTTCAAGAACAATCTGCGGATTATCTTTTGCAATATCATTTAAATTATTGGCAACGCTTCTGCGGACATATTCTGAAGGATCATTTTTTAGATTTTCCAAAATTGGAAGAATAGAAGTAGGGTCTTTTTTCAAGAACGGAATCGCCATTGCCCACGGTAATCTCGGACGCGAACCTTCGCTCGCCAAACGGCGTACGTGGTGATTTTCATGAAGCGACCATTTGATCATTTCATCAATCATTTTTTCTTTATATTTTAAAATAAAAGGACGAACGGCAAATTCACAGCTTATAAATTGTGTTATGGAAACAAAGGCTTTCGTCGAAGTTTCAAAATTGTCTAAGCCATATATTTCGATATAATCGGCAAAGAAAATAAACGCTAGATTTCCATCAGTAAAACTGTTTTTCTTTAAGTTTTCGATGATTTTGTCAATTAAAGAAGTTGCTTCTACGAAATTTTGAGGCATAAATTGATGCAAAACAACTGTTGTATGCTTCATTCTGTCTTTCCATTCTTTATTTGCAAAATCACCTTCGTAAATCGCATCAATGAATTTCTTTTTATTGAATGAAGGATGCACTTCGGCCACAGCCTGACCAAATTTTTCGTAAAAAGAAACAGAGTAAATATCTTTAATTAATCCCATAATTTTTTGCTTGATTGAACCTCAAAGGTATTTAATTGAACGCTTATTATGGGAGTAAGTTTTGTTAAGAATTGTAACTTTATTTTTCTGAATATTTTAATAGTTAAAAAAGAGATATTTAATACTTTATATAACTTTTCGTGTTATTGGAATTTTTAAATCCATAAAATATATCCTAATTTAGCATATTATTAAAAATAGAAAAATGATAAGTGAAGCGCAATTTCAAGCAGAATTACAACTTTTGATTACAAATGCCATTAGAGAAGATGTTGGCCCTGGTGATTATAGCTCGTTGGCATGCATTCCTGATACAGCACACGGTCAGGCCAAGTTATTGGTAAAAGATCAAGGGATAATTGCTGGCGTTGAATTGGCTAAAATGATATTTGAACATGTAGATCCAAAACTAAAAGTGAAAACTTATATAGAAGACGGAACTCATGTGGAGTATGGTGAAGTTGTTTTTGAAGTTTCAGGAAGCTCGCAGTCTATTTTAAAAGCTGAAAGAGTGGTCTTGAATACGATGCAACGTATGTCGGCAATTGCAACAAAAACCAGTCATTTAATGCAACTTTTGGAAGGAACTGGCGCAAAGATTTTAGATACCCGCAAAACAACTCCAAATTTTAGAGTCGCTGAAAAATGGGCTGTAAAAATTGGAGGAGGTGAAAATCACCGTTACGCTTTGTACGATATGATTATGCTAAAAGACAATCATATTGATTTTGCTGGGGGCATTACACGCGCGATTTCTAAAACAAAAGAATATTTAAAGGAGAATAATTTGGACTTGAAAATTATTGTTGAAGCTCGTAATCTAGATGAAATTAGAGAGATTTTATTGAGTGATGGTGTTCACAGAATCCTGATTGATAACTTTAATTATGAAGATACCAAAACCGCTGTTGAATTAATTGGCAAAAAATGCCAAACAGAATCTTCAGGAAACATTAATGAAAAAACAATCCGTGAGTATGGTCTTTGCGGTGTGAATTATATATCGTCTGGAGCTTTGACGCATTCAGTTTACAATATGGATTTGAGCTTGAAAGCTTTTTAAAGAAGTTTTGAGTTGTAAGTTTTGAGTTAATTTTTTTGAATCTAAACTCTCCCGATAGTTATCGGGACTAAAATCTAAAATCAAAGTAAATATGTCGCAAGAGATAGAAGCTCGGATTGAGAAACTACCTGTTATACGCAATCTGGCACGACTTTTTAAAAGAATAAAATTCCCTTGGTTAGAGGGATTTTCTTTGTATGATTTGCTCGAAATGTATACCATCGGTATTATCGATGGGGCATTTTCGTATCATGCAAGTGCGGTTTCTTTTAGCTTTTTTATGGCTTTATTCCCTTTTGCGCTGTTTATTTTGAACTTGATTCCGTTTATTCCAATTGATAATTTTCAGGATGATTTTCTTCAGTTTGTGCAACAGAGCGTTCCTCCTAACACATTCGACGCTATAAGTAAAATTATCAGCGATATTTTAAATAATAGTCATTCAGGCTTATTATCAACGGGTTTTTTCCTGTCAATATTTTTAATGGCAAATGGTATTAATGGTATTTTAAGCGGTTTTGAATCTTCAAAACATGTTTTTGACAAACGTGGATTTTTGCATCAATATTTAGTTGCGTTGGCTATTTCACTTGTGATGACTGTTATTTTGTTTGTTACTGTCGCAACAATTGTCGTTTTTGAGGTATTTATTCAAAAAACAATCATTCAAGATGTGCTTAGTGACCGCATTCCATTGATTATTTTAGGGCGATATTTGTTTGTTGTTTTAATGATCTTGATAACATCTTCAATATTACTGCGTTATGGTACAAAGCAGTATAATAAAGTGCCCTTTATTAGCATCGGATCTGTTTTTACGACCATCTTAATTGTTATATCTTCGTTCTTTTTTGGGATTTGGGTTATAAAATTCTCAAAATATAACGAACTTTATGGCTCAATTGGAACATTATTGATTCTAATGTTCTACATTTGGATAAACTGTATGATTCTGCTTTTAGGATTCGAATTGAATGCTACTATCAGAAAATTAAAACAAAAAAAAAATAAATAGTATGAAAAATTGGATGTTAGCAATTGGTGTTTTTTTCTTTGCAATGAGTGTTCAGGCTCAAAGTGTTATTGGAAAATGGAAAACAATTGATGATGAAACTGGAGAAGCAAAATCAATCGTAGAGGTTTACGAAAAATCAGGTAAAATTTATGGTAAAGTAGTAGAAATACTTCGTGAAAATCATAAAAAAGATGTTTGCAACAAATGTGATGGAGCTGAAAAAAACAAACCGATTTTAGGAATGGTGATTATTAATGGTCTTAAAAAAGACGGAAATGAATATAACGACGGAACAATTTTAGACCCAACAAACGGTAAAAAATACAAATGCTATATCACATTAGAATCTGCTGACAAATTAAAACTTCGCGGTTATGTTGGAATTTCATTAATGGGAAGAACGCAATATTGGACACGTGTGAAATAATTAATTCAAAATAAATGCGAAAATTAGCTTCGATAGTTTTATTCTTAGTTTTAACAGCAAATAGCGTTGGACAATCTAAGAATTCGCCATTACAAATAAGTCATCTTACGGGTGACTTTTATGTTTATAAAACGTTTCATGATTATAACGGAACGATGATTTCTGCTAATGCCATGTATCTTGTGACAGATAAAGGTGTTGTTCTGTTTGATGCTCCTTGGGATAAAACACAATTTCAGCCATTGTTAGATACAATAAAGGCGAGACATAATAAAGATGTGATAATGCTTTTTGCAACACACTCGCATGATGATCGTGCGGGAGGTTTTGATTTTTTTAGAAAAAAAGGAATCAAAACTTATTCAATTAAACTGACTGACGATATTCTGAAAAAGAAAAATGAACCTAGAGCTGAATTCATAATTCCGAATGACAAAACTTTTAAAGTTGGCCAGCATACTTTTGAGGTTTATTACCCAGGAAAAGGACATGCACCAGACAATATTGTGGTTTGGTTTGATAAAGAAAAAGTACTTTATGGAGGCTGTTTTGTAAAAAGTGCCGATGCTGAGAATCTTGGTTATTTAGGTGATGCTGATGTGAAAGAATGGAAGAAATCAATTGAAAAAGTGAAGTTAAAGTTTAAGGGGCCAAAGTATATTGTTCCAGGCCATGAAGATTGGAAAAATACTGAATCTTTAAATCACACTTTGAAGCTGGTTGATGAGTATTTGGCTCAAAAATCAAATGTGAAAGAATAATTTGTAAATTCCAATACTATGAAGCGTTCATTGTTTTTTGCAATTGCCGGAGTTGGATCTCTGGGTTTTGGAATTGTTATGTACTTATTTCCGGAATTTATTTCTGCTATTTTTGGAATGAAATCAAGCCCTGAAACTTCAAGTTTGTATAAAGGTCTGGCAGGGTTAATTATAGGTTCCGGTGTTTTGAATTTTTTAGTAAAAAACGAACACGATTCTGCAGTTTTAAAAAAGGTTTTAATTGCAAATATGGTTGGTCATTTTTTTGGAATTACGGCTGATATTTGGGGACTTTTAAATGGAGTTTTATCTTTTTCAGGAATTGCCCCTGTTGAATTGGTGCATTTGTTTGTCGGATTAGGGTCTTTTATTTATTATAGAAAAATTAAAATTGAAAAGAATAATTAGATCTTTGTGGTTATTCGAAAATATACAAAAAATCAATGTTTTTTATCGAAGTTATTTTACCGCTTTCCTTAGCAAAAACGTTTACTTATCGAATTTCTGAGGCCGAATATCATTTCATTAAAAAAGGAATGCGAGTTGCGGTACCTTTTGGTAAAAACAAAATATACACGGCGCTAGTTTTAGATATTCATGAAAATGCCCCAACATTATATGAAGCCAAAGAAATTCATCAAATTTTAGATGAAAAACCAATCGCAACAGAAATTCAGATTAAGCATTGGCTTTGGGTTGCAAACTATTATATGTGCGGAATTGGCGATGTGTATCGCGGAGCCTTTCCAAGCGGATTATTATTGGAAAGTGAAACAATTGTTTCTCATAAACCTGAAGTTATCGTAAATGACAGCGAACTATCCGATGATGAATTTTTGGTTTATGAAGCCTTGCAGCATCAAAGTTCGTTGAAGGTTCAAGAAATTGCTTCGATTTTAAATAAGAAAAACATACTTCCTGTTCTTCAAAAATTAATAAGTAAAGATATTATTGTTTTAGAAGAAGAAATAAAAGAAAGCTATAAGCCAAAATTGATTCGATATGTGAAATTGCATTCTAAATATGAATCAGATAATGGTTTGGCAGAATTGCTGGAAGTTTTAAAAAGCGCCAATAAACAAAAAGAAATTGTTATGGCATTTTTCCAGCTTAGCGCTTCTGAGAAAAAGCCAATTACTGTAAAGAAACTGACCGAGTTTTCTAATGTCTCTTCTGCAGTTGTAAAAGCTTTGGTTGAAAAAGAAATTTTCGAAGAATATTTTTTGCAACAGGACAGAATTACTTTTAGTGGAGAAAAATCGGAAAATGCACTTCAGTTAAGTGAAGCGCAGGAGAATGCTTTTAGAGCAATAAAAGCAAGTTTTGTTGAGAAAGAAGTTTGCTTGCTTCACGGTGTTACTTCAAGCGGAAAAACAGAAATTTATATCAAGTTAATCGAGGAGTACTTGCAAACAGGAAGGCAAGTATTGTATTTGCTTCCTGAAATTGCTGTGACAACACAATTGGTTTCTCGATTGCGTTTTCATTTTGGAGATAAAGTTGCTGTTTTTCATTCGAAATATAACAATAATGAAAGAGTTGAGGTTTGGAGGCAAACACTTGAGAATTCAGAAAAAGCTCAAATTGTAATCGGAGCAAGATCAGCATTGTTTTTGCCTTTTAATGATTTAGGCTTGTTGATTGTCGACGAAGAACATGAACAAACTTTTAAGCAGACTGATCCTGCGCCAAGATTTCACGCAAGAGACGCGGCAATTGTTTTGGCCAATTTTCATAAAGCAAAAGTAATATTAGGTTCTGCAACACCAAGTATTGAAACGTATTTTAATACACAAAATGATAAGTACGGATTGGTAACTCTGAACGAACGTTATAAAAATGTTCGTTTGCCAGAAGTAGTATTGGTTGATTTAAAAGACAAGCATTTTAGAAAAAGAATGACAGGGCACTTTAGCGATGTTCTTATTGATGAAATTGCAGAAGCGATGTCTTTAGGCGAACAAGTTATTCTGTTTCAAAACAGAAGAGGATATTCTCCTATTATGGAATGTTTGCGTTGCGGCCATGTGCCACATTGCCAACAATGCGATGTGAGTTTGACGTATCATAAAAATAAGAATCAGCTGCGATGTCATTATTGTGGTTATTCTATTGCAAAACCTACCAATTGTCACAATTGTTCGAGTATAGATTTAACAACAAAAGGTTTTGGAACAGAACAAATAGAGCAGGAGTTGGCATCTCTTTTTCCAAAAGCAAAGACTGCCAGAATGGATCAGGATACTACAAGGGGTAAATTTGGTTTTGAAAAAATTATTGATAATTTCAAGAACCGTGAAGTTGATATTTTAGTAGGAACCCAAATGTTGGCCAAAGGTCTGGATTTTGAGAATGTAAGTTTGGTTGGAATCATGAATGCAGATAATATGCTTCATCATCCTGATTTCAGAGCTTTTGAACGTAGTTTTCAAATGATGACTCAGGTCGCTGGAAGAGCAGGAAGATCAGAAAAACAGGGAAAAGCGGTTATACAAACTTACAATCCAAATCATAATACGATTCAGCAGGTTACAAACCATAATTATATAGGTATGTATAAGGAGCAGTTGTATGATAGGCAAATTTATAGATATCCTCCTTATTTCCGTATCATAAAACTGACTTTGAAACACCGCGACTTTGATCGATTGAAAGAAGGGTCAATGTGGTTGTACCAAGTTTTGAGCCAAAATTTGAATATGCCGGTTTTGGGGCCAGAGGAGCCGGCGATAAGCAGAATCAGAAATGAATATATCAGAACGATATTAATTAAGATTCCGCAAAACCTTCATTTAGGAAACACGAAAAAGACTATTCAGAAAATGTTGAATAGTTTTGAAGCTGTAGCGCAGTATAGATCAATAAAAGTTATTGTTAATGTCGATTTCTATTAAGACGACGTTGACAATGCTTTTACTAGATCTTCTTTTTTGTTTCGGCTTAATGGGATTTTTGTAATTCCGATTTCGGCAAACTTGCTGTTGAAGCGCTCTACCTTATCAATATTGATGATATAAGATTTATGTACTCGGATAAATTTATCTTTGGATAAATCATTTTCAAAAGACTTCATTGTAGAAAGCACCAAATTGCTGTCATCTTCCGTAACTACTCTTACATAATCTCCAAAAGCTTCAATCCATTTGATTTTAGCGGTAAAGATTTTAAGTTTTTTAAGATTACTTTTGATGAAAATATGTTCGCCTTCTTCCTCTTTGACTTCTTTTTTAAGCAAGTGCATATCGATTGCCCTTTTGACAGAGGCGTTGAATCGATCCACTGCAATTGGTTTTTGCAGATAATCAGTAGCGTCATAATCAAAAGCTTTTAAAGCGTATTCGGCTTTAGAAGTGATAAATATAATTTGTGGCTTCGATTTAAGTCCGTCGAGGAAGTCAAAACCATTGATGACAGGCATTTCGATATCAAGAAATATTAAATCGATATTATTTAAAGAGATACAGCTTTTCGCTTCTATTGCATTAGAAAAGTCCCCGATTAAGTGCAAACCTGGGTGATTATTAACTAATTTTGCAATAATCGTCCTTTGTATAGAACTATCATCTACAACAACACAGTTTAGTTTCATAACATTTAAATTTAGAATAAATTCAGGATAGCAGTAGTAAATGTATTATTTTTTTGGAAAATAAACTAAACTGAGCGAGTATTTTTTGCTGTATGACGAATAAAAGCAAAAAAAGGTTGGATATATAAAAATAATGCTTACTTTTGCACCCAATTTTAACAAATAAATATTTTATTTATGAATCATTATGAAACTGTTTTCATTTTAAATCCCGTTTTATCTGAGGTTCAGGTGAAGGAAACAGTAACGAAATTTGAAGAATTTCTTACTAGTAGAGGAGCTGAAATGGTATCGAAAGAGGATTGGGGTCTTAAAAAAATGGCTTACGAAATCCAAAACAAAAAAAGTGGTTTTTACCATTTATTCGAATTCAAAGTAGCTGGAGAAGTTCTTTTAGCTTTTGAAACTGAATTCAGACGTGATGAAAGAGTTATGCGTTTCTTAACTGTAAGTTTAGATAAACATGCTATTTCATGGGCTGAGAGAAGAAGAGCAAAATTAAAATCTACTAAAGCGTAATTATTATGTCTACAATCGAACAATCTGCAAAAGGAAAAAAAGACGGAGATATCAGATATTTAACGCCTTTAAACATTGAAACTAACAAAACTAAAAAGTATTGCCGTTTCAAAAAATCAGGAATCAAATACATCGACTATAAAGATGCTGATTTCTTATTGAAATTCGTTAATGAGCAAGGAAAAATTCTTCCTCGTCGTTTAACAGGTACTTCATTAAAATACCAAAGAAAAGTTTCTGTAGCTGTAAAAAGAGCTCGTCACTTAGCTTTAATGCCATACGTGGCCGATTTATTAAAATAATTAAAAACTCTAGTCGCTGGTTTCTGTTACCTCAGAACCTAACTTCTAAAATATAAGGACAACAACATGGAACTTATTTTAAAACAAGACGTACAAAACTTAGGATTTAAAGATGATGTAGTATCTGTAAAACCTGGTTACGGTCGTAACTTTTTAATTCCTCAAGGTTTTGCTACTTTAGCAACTCCTTCTGCTAAAAAAGTTTTAGCTGAAAATCTAAAACAAAGAGCACACAAAGAAGCTAAAATTGTTGCTGATGCTAAAGCATTAGCTGAAACTTTGAAAGCTCTTGAAATTAAACTTAGTGCAAAAGCTGGTGGAGAGAAACTTTTTGGTTCTATCACTAACATCGATATCGCTGAAGCTTTAGAGAAATCTGGTAATGCTATCGATAGAAAATTCATCACTAGCGGTGTTGTAAAACGTTTAGGAAAATACAATGCTACAGTTCGTTTACACAGAGATGTAATCGTTGAATTAGCTTACGAAATTGTTGCTGAAAAGTAATAGTTTTAAAATCTATATAGAAATCCCGATGAAAATCGGGATTTTTTTTTAGATATATAATCGATTATTAATAATTAGATTTATGTTTGACGGCTTTCGGTATATTGCTTGAAGCTTACAGCGTAAAGCATAAAGCCAAAAAGAAATGAAATACGCAAGATTAACAAAAGAACAATTTGACGAATTGCACGCAGAGTTTGCAAGCTTTTTAGCAACTCAAGCAATTGATAAAGCAGAATGGGATTCCCTTAAGGTAAACAAGCCTGAAGTGGCTGAGCAGGAATTGGATGTTTTTTCAGATTTGATCTGGGAAGGAGTGTTAGGAAGGGCTGAATTTTTGGAACATTTTTCTAAAAATCATATTTTCTTATTTCAATGTTTTGATACTTATGTTCAGTCTATTGTTTTGAAATCGCTAGTGCCTGAAACTGATTTTTTAACTCAGGAAGGCTTGCAGTGGTTGAGTGATAATATGTTTACTGAAACAATAGAAATGAAAGTTGGAAAAAAAATCTTCACTGAGGATCGAAATTCTTCAATTTTTGAATTGATTCAACAAGGAGCTTTTCTAAGTGACGGGCAATTGTTTAGACAAATTAATTCAATTATTGAGTCTTAATTAGACGATTTTTAAGTTTTTTAAATTATAAAAAGATTAAACAGTTCATATTTGGATTGTTTGATCTTTTTTATTTTTTTAACATTTGTTTAATCTTTAATTTTTTTTTGAGCAGGTAGTTTTACGTGTTTATTTCGGATTTCTCAATATTTTAAGAGTTTGGTATTAAAAATGTAAAATCCTTATGTGTTATTAAGTTTGTTGTTAATTTTACAACGTTTAGACTGTGTTTTTGTAAGTTTTTTCTTTTATAATTAAAAATTAACGTTAATTAAACGTGTTTTTAATACACTTCGTAAAGTTTGTTTTTCCTAGTAAAAACGGTGTTTTTTCTTATATATTCGTGCTTTTTAGAGCTTTTTACAATTCTGGTTCTGAAAAAAAATAAAAAAATTAGATTGGTTTTTGATTTTATTTTTTTTATTTTTGATATGTAAAGGTTAAACAAAATAATGCGGTTTTGTAAAATGTTACTGTTTTAGAAATGTTTTGTTTAATGTTTTGAATTTTGAACTAAAAGTGTTTATCAGTATTATTTTTTAAGTAACTTAATTAATATGCGTATGGAATTGACAATTACTCTCATTATCAAGTTTGCATTAGGTGTTCAAATCATTTTTACTTTATTAAGCTTAGTTTTAGCTTTAAAATTTGCCCACAAGGTTTTATCGTATTCAACTTTGGATTTATTCCAAAAATCTATTCATAAGATTATTTATTTGTTTTCAAGCCCCAGTCGGTGGCTTGCTTAATAAATAATGTTGTGTCGTGTTTGTTTTTTTTAAATAATTACGATCACTACTATTTATTGCATTAAAAGTTTCAATGTTTAAGATTTTCCTTAAACAGAAAATCTTAAGGAAGCATAATCAACTTCTAATGACATTGAACCTAGAATATTAATAAAAAAATTCCCCCTCACATAGTAATTTAATTTTTCTTTTATGAAAATTAAGCTTCAAACAAATCACTTCATTAGGAAGAATGGTCTAGATCAGTATTTCCTAAAAGTTTTGAGGAACTTATTATTCAGGATGAATAAGATTGCTCTATGGTATACATAGTTATGTGTAATCCAAATGTTTTTTTAATTGAAATGTAACTTTTAGGTAAACCCCAAATACTCTAAAGTATATTTTAAAGTGTTGATTATTAGTGTTTTTTATAATTGCATAAGCATACGTGTTTATCGCAGCAGGTTATTTATTGTCCATTTTCTAATCTTCCAAATTATGAAAAGAAATTTTACTTTTTGCGATCTCATCTTTAAGAAGAGATTAGTGGGGCTATTATTTTTATTCCTATTATGTAGTAATGCTTTTTCTCAGACAGTTTGTAGACCAGTGTCACAAACAAACAGTCAGGCAGGTTTGCTATGTGTAGGTTTGGATGTAAGCAATCCCACATTGGCCTATGACAATGATCCAGGCCTAACGACATTTGCAACACTGCAAAATGCAGTCGGACTTCTTTGTGCGGTCGAGGAAACCATGACATTGAATCAGACTGTAAAAGCAGGCGATGAAATTGTACTTTATTTTGGTACGGGCAATGGTTTGCTTGATGTTGGACTACTGTCTAACGTATCAATTCAAACTAAACTTTCCGGCACAGATGTAGGTCCAAGAGTGGCGCTTAACAGCCCAGTTTTGAACCTAAGTTTGTTATCTGGCAATGCCATTGGAGAGGTGAGATACACTGTTCCGGGTGATGCCAATCAAGTGCAAATTCAAGTTGGAGGACTTTTAAGTCTTCTGGTTAATTTAAGAGTTTATGATGTTCGTTTGGATTTTGCCAAACCTTCGGTTACGGGAGGTCTCAATCAGACCATTTGTTCTGGAACATCGACTAATTTGACTGCTACACCTGTGGCAGGAACAACTTTAGCATGGTATGATTCTTTATCATCTACAACAGCTTTAGCAACTGGAAGCACTTACACAACTCCAAATTTAACTGCAAACACTACTTATTATATTGGAGTAGCTCGAGCAGGTGGATGTGAAGGAAATAATCGAGTACCAGTTGTTATTAATGTCTCTAACCCGGTAGCACCTGCAATTAGTTCTTCGGGGACAGCAGTTTGTTCAAGTGGTACAACACAACAAACGACATTGTCTTTGATAAATCCAATTCCGGGAACAACTTATAATTGGTATTCTGTATCATCAGGAGGAACAATATTAGCAACAGGAAATTCTTATTCGCCAACAGTTCCTCTTGGAACAACTAGTTTTTATGTAGAAGCTGTTATCGGAAGTTGTATAAGTCCGACTCGAGCTCAAGTTGACGTAATATCTAACCCAGTTCCCGCTGCGGCAACAGCATTGACTCAAAGTGTAACTATTCAATCAGGGCAAAATGCGACATTGAGTGCAACAACATCTGAAGCTGGAGTAACTTTAAATTGGTATGATGTTCCAACAGGAGGAACAGCAATTGCAACTAATACATCAACTTTTACCACTCCGATTTTAACTGCTACAAAAACTTATTATGTAGAAACTCAGAGTGCAACTGGCGGTTGTGTTAGCGCTTCAAGAACAGCTATTACGGTAAATGTTGTAAATACTCCAGCAGGTGGATGTTTATTAGCAAACAGTCAGCAAACGAGTTTAAATGGTCTTTGTTTATTGTGTAGCAGTACAAGTCCGGACAATTCTGTTGATGGAGATATTAATACTGCAGCACGTTTAACAGTGCCTGTTGGTTTAGTAAATGGATGGATTCAACAAACATTACAATTTAACAATCCTGGTAAAGCGGGAGATATTATAGATGTTGAATTAGAATTACCTGGTGGTGTTCTTGATTTAAGTGTATTAAACTATATTAATTTGGCAACCTATAATGGAACAACTTTTAATAATGATAGAGTTTCGATAAATAATTTATTGAACGTTCAATTATTAGGAGGGAATCGCTTTAGAGCTAGCATTACTGCCGGTGCAAATTTTGACCGTGTAGAAGTTCGTTTAGGTGGTTTGGTAGCAGCTTTAACAAGTTTAGATATTTATCAAGCAAGTTATAGATATGCAGATCCAAATGTTACTGGAAATAAAATTATTTGTAGTGGACAAAGTACTACATTAACTGCAGGCCTTGCTGTTGGAGAAACCGTTAACTGGTATTCTGCAGCCACTGGCGGTGCTTCATTGGCAAGTACTGCAGTTTTTACAACACCAAATTTGACTGCTGATACAACTTACTGGGCAGAAATAACTAGAAATGGTTGTGTAAACAGTGTACGCTTTGCAGTTCCAATTACGGTTAATGATCCTGTGGTGGCAACTCTAACCGGAGGCTCTGCAAGTATTTGTCAAGGACAAACGGCTACAATTAGCGTTCAGTCTCCAGTAGCGGGAACGACTTATAATTGGTATGATGCAGCAACCGCTGGGAATTTAGTATTCACGGGAACTACTTTTACAACGCCAGTTTTGGCATCTTCGACAAATTATTACGTTGAATCAGTAATTGGAAGTTGTACAAGTTCAACGCGTACACAAGCATCGATTACTGTTAATCCGTTGCCAGCAGACCCAACTGTTGCTTCTTCGACAGTAATAATTCCATCAGGACAAGTTGTTACTTTACAGGTTTCAAATCCTGTGGGAGGAGTAGTTTATGATTGGTATGACGTTCCTACAGGGGGAACTGCTTTAGTGACTAATCCTAGTTATACTCCAAGTCCAGCTTTAACAGCAAATAAAACATATTATATAGAAGCAAGAAATGCTGCAAATTGTGTTAGTGCTTCAAGAACAGCTATTAATGTTGTAGTTACGCCACCGACACCAATTACGTCATGTCTACAGGCAAATTCACAAGTAGTTTCACGAGGAGGATTAACAGTATGTCTTACATGTTCATCTGCTAATGATCCTGATTCGATTGATGGAAATGATGCGACAGCTACAAGACTTACGGTTCCGCTTGGTTTAGTTGGAGATTATATTCAGCAAACGCTTACTTTTTCTACTTCAGGTAAAGCTGGTGATATTATAGATGTTGAATTAGGAATTCCGGGAGGAATTGCCGATGTAAGTGCTCTTTCCTATATAAGCTTAAGAAGTTATAATGGAGGAACACCAAACGGTGATCAAGTTGATATTGGATCGTTAGTAAGCGTTCAATTATTAGGAGGTGAACGTTTTAAAGCAAGTTTTGTAACGTCCGGAGATTTTACAGCAGTTGAAGTTCGTTTAGGGGGAATAGCAACATTGTTAACAAATTTAGATATCTATGGAGCTTCATTTAGATATAAAGAAGCCACAGTATCTGGAGTATCTTCTCCAATTTGCGCAGGAGGTTCTGCAACGATAAGTGCTTCGACAACAGCTGGAGATACGCTTAATTTATTTGATGTTGCAAGTGGCGGAGTAGCTTTGGCGACAGATGTAACTACTACTCCGTATAGTACAGGGCCTCTAACAAGTTCAAAAACATATTATATAGAAGCGGTTCGTGGAGGTACATGTATAAACAGTGTTCGTCAGCCTGTAACGGTAACCGTTCTGCCATTAGCAGATGCATCAAATATTACAATTGCTAGTCCGGTAGTTTCATCTTGTGCGGGAATTGCAGTGTTGTCCCCAACTTCCAACTTAACAGGAGCACAATTTAAATATTATACTGATCAAGCCAAAACACAAGAAATTATAACTGGTTCAACAGTAGTGGCACAACCAGGAATTACTTTTTCTAAAGACCCATCTACTGGAGCACTTACCATTAATGGTTTTACTTCTGGAACATCTTATACATATTTTGTTTCTGTTGGAAATACTGTAACATGTGAGAATGATGTAAATACACTGCAACCAGTAGTTGTTAATTTTCCAGCAACTACTACAACTTTGACAGTAACATCTCCATTAGTTGCGTGTGGAAGTGCTAACTTGAAAAATGCTATTACGGCACTTGATACAAGTGGAAATACAACATATACTTTCTTTGACCCTTCAGACGTAGCTATGACAGATGAAGCGGCAATGAACATAACAATTAGTGGTGTTTACTCGGTTCAGGCTCAAGCAAGCGGAGTTGATTGTCCATCTGCAAAACAAGCAGTAAATGTAACAGTTAATCCGCTGCCAAGCTTGATTGTCGATCCCGCTCAATCAGTTGCTCAAGGTACAAATGTAACTTTGAATGCAACTTCGAATGGAACACTGGCATGGTATGATCCACAAGGAAATGCATTGGCAGGCCCTCCGTTTACCACAGGAGCATTAAATGTTCCAGGAATTTATACCTATACAGTTGTTGCAACATTAGGATCATGTTCAGTAACAGGAACACTATCGATCAATGTTAAAGATCCAGACAATTGCCAATCATTAACTGAAAGAGTATATGCAACAGGACAAAGTTGGAGTTCAATTGTTACAGGTGGTGTTTCTAACGAAGCTAATGCAGTTGATGGAAATCCACAGACATTCTCAACTATCACGACAGGAGTTGGGCTGTTAGGAATTGGTACAACTTGGCAAGATTTAACTTGGCCTTCAACGATTGCTAAAGGAACACCAGTAACCGTTAAGCTTGGTTCTGAATATAGTGCATTAGGCGTTGCGCAAGGACTTTCTGTTATTGGAAGAAAAGGTGGAGTTGATATTGGTGTAATGCAATCTGTTTCGGGAGCATTATTGAATGTGCTTCCTGGAGATAATGCTTATGAATTTACTTTTGTTCCTTCAAATGCAGCTGGTCCTCAAGATTATGACGGAATCAGAATTGTATCAGGAGCTGTTTTGAGTGTTGCTCAAAATACTAAAGTTTATGAAGCTTATTACAATAAATCGGTTACTGCAGTTACATGTACACCTGGAGATATTCAAGATATCTTTTATGGAACCACTGATTTAGGACTTCCTGTTGGAGCACTGACTTCAACGGTTGGAGTAAGCGATGCTTGGAACGTAGCAGATAACGATATTACAACTTTTGCAACCATGTATAGTGGAGCAGGAGTTCTTGCTTCGGCAGACATGACAGTTCAGTTTAAAACACCATCTGTAGTAAGCGATACATTAAGAATTGTGATTTCAAAACCAGGTACAATTTTGAATGTTAATTTATTGACAGGCTTTAGCATTCAGCGTTATTTAGGAAATGTTGCAGTTGGAGCTCCAATTCAAAACAATAGTACATTGTTAAGTTTGAAATTATTATCTGCAAATACAATGGCTATGGTTTTGGTTTCTTCACCTACAGAATCATATGACAGAGTTAGAATCCGTTTTGGTGGTGTTGCAGGAGTTTTGGAATTTTTACGAGTTCATACAGTTGAGCGTGTTGCAAATACCTCGGTTATAGGAGGAGATCCAACTAATAAAGTTACGGTTTGTCCGGGAGATACAGTCACGCTTCAAATACCACAAGAAGCCTGCTCGACCTATGTTTGGTATGATTCGCCTACAGGTGGCGCAATCGTTGCTAATGGTATTACCTATACAGTTCCAGCTACATTAGCTGCGGGAACATATAAATATTATATTCAGCCAGTTCGTTACGGATGTGAAGCAATGACAAGAGGCGAAGTTACAGTTGAGGTTAGAGCGACAAGTCCAGAAAATATCTTAGCTGATATTACTTTGAATGGTGGATCAACAACTTCAATTTGTGCACCTTCAGGAACTGTAACTTTGGCTACAAATTTGGTTGGAACATTTACAAATCCGGTATATCATTGGTACAAATTTGACGGAACGATGAGCCAGCCAATTGCTGGAGCAACAGGGCCATCATTAACTGTTAATAGTCTAGTTCCAGGAACCTATACTTATTTTGTTGGTGTGAGTTCAGATGAATATTGCGAAACTGCCGAAGCAGATAGAAAACAAATAACATTTACTATTTTGCCTCCTTCAGTTGCAACAGATATCCAAGTAGACGATTTAACAGTGTGTAATGGAGTTGCAGCGTCATTGACGCCGACTGCACCAACATTGACAAATCCTGTTTTCACCTGGTACGCTGACAACAATAAAACTCCTCTTGTAAACAATACGCCTGCGGGAGTAACTTATTCAGTAAGCACTACGGGAGTTTTAACTGTTACAGGTTTAACACGCGCTGTGAGTCCAATAACTTATTATGTTGCGGTTTCTAGCGATGGAACTTGTGAAAACTTAACAGGAACGTTGCAAGATGCTGTAATTATTATTAGTGATCCAAATACACCAACGACAACAAATTCTACTCAGAATTTCTGTTTGATCAATAATCCAACAGTTGCTAATATTCAAGTAAATGAATCTAATGTAGTTTGGTACAATAGCGATACATCAACAACTCCTTTATTATCTACTGATGCTTTGGTGAATGGAACTTATTATGCTACAGCAAAAGATCCAATTACAAATTGCGAAAGTAGTGTTCGATTGGCAGTTGTAATCAATGTAAACGATCCTGGCACGCCGACATTGGTAAATGCAGGCATACAAAACTTCTGTTTGGTAAATGCTCCGACATTTGCAAGCGTTCAGTTCAACGAAACAAATATTGTTTGGTACGATGCTATAACAGGAGGAAACTTGATTCCATCAACTCAAGCTTTGGCAAATGGCACTTATTACGCTGCAATCAGCGATCCTGCAACAGGATGCGAGAGCGCGACAAGACTGAGTGTAACGATAAACGTAAACGATCCTGGCACTCCGACATTGGTAAACGCAGGGACTCAAAACT
>NZ_SJSY01000029.1 GCF_004352915.1 Flavobacterium zhairuonense
TGGCACTTATTATGCAGCAATCAGCGATCCTGCAACAGGTTGTGAAAGCGCGACAAGATTGAGTGTAACGATAAACGTAAACGATCCTGGCACTCCGACATTGGTAAACGCAGGGACTCAAAACTTCTGTTTGATCAATGCTCCTACTTTTGCAAGTGTCCAGTTCAATGAAACCAATATCGTTTGGTACGACGCCTTGACAGGAGGAAACTTGATTCCATCAACTCAGGCATTGGCAAGCGGCACTTATTATGCTTCAATCAGCGATCCGGCAACAGGATGCGAGAGCGCAACAAGATTGGCAGTTGTAATAAACGTAAACGATCCTGGCACTCCGACATTGGTAAACGCAGGAACACAGAGCTTCTGTTTGGTTAATGCTCCGACATTTGCAAGCGTTCAGTTCAACGAAACAAATATTGTTTGGTACGACGCCATGATAGGTGGAAACTTGATTCCATCGACTCAGGCATTGGCAAGCGGTACTTATTACGCTGCAATCAGCGATCCTGCAACAGGATGCGAGAGCGCGACAAGACTGAGCGTAACAATAAATGTAAATGATCCGGGAACACCGACATTGGTA
>NZ_SJSY01000025.1 GCF_004352915.1 Flavobacterium zhairuonense
TGTTTTGCGGGGTGCAAATGTAGAACGCTTTTTCAAAACCTGCAAGCTTTTTTTGAACTTTTTTTTCAGGAATCTCTTCCCGTCTAGTCCTTGCTGCCTGCCAGTATTTCTGTGAACGTTTTCGCTGTTGCGGGTGCAAAAGTAGGACCTTTTTCCAGTTATGCAACACTTTTCCCCATGTTTTTTCGATCTTTTTTTGATCTTTTCCCTAACTCGCTGATAACGGTTTGTTTACAAAGCAAGATTTTTTGAATCCCTGTAGGTATTTTCTTGTTTTGTATGCGGTTTCGGCAGTTTCCGCCTCTTTTCGGATTCCATTTTTGATGGGTTTTCAATCTTTTTGCCTCTTCTTTGATGAGAAATCAGGTTTTCATCAGCCGGTTTTATGCCGCAAAGGCACCAAGGCGCCGAGATTTATTCCCTTTGTCCCTGGTTCTTCTCCAAAAAACCGATGCCATAGCCCCGATAGTCCCGAAGCATCGGGAGGAAATCCTTTT
>NZ_SJSY01000001.1 GCF_004352915.1 Flavobacterium zhairuonense
CAATTCTGTTTCATACGCTACAGGTAATCTTACCGGGAACACAACTTACTGGGTGAGAATAGAGAACACTACTTCGCCGTGTACTGCAACAACCGGAGGCGTTTCGCAAGTGGTGACAGTAAATGCGCCATCATCAGCGCCAACGAGCATAAGCGGAATTACAACAATCTGCAGTGGAAGCACGACTACATTGACAGCAT
>NZ_SJSY01000026.1 GCF_004352915.1 Flavobacterium zhairuonense
CTTACATATACAAAACTTGACAGAACTGATGACAAAGATGGTTTGGAAGACGGTTTCAATACACCCGAATTTAATGTAAACGGAACGCTGATTGCCCAAAATATCTGGAAAAATCTTGGTGCAAGCGTAAGTGCACGTTATCAAAATAATTTCGACTATGTTTCTTTCTTAGTCAGCGGAACCGTTCCTGCTTATTGGACGATGGACGCTCAGGTTAATTATTATTTCAAAAAATCAGGAATCACAACAAAATTGGGCGGTACAAATGTCTTGAATAAAACCTATACTTCAATTCTTGGCGGACCATCAATTGGTGGTTTATATTATTTATCTTTAGTTTGGGAAACCAAAAAAATCTAAACCTTAAGTTTTATGAAAACTAAAAATTATATTCTTATTTTCTTGATTGCTTTTTCATGTTCAATGTGTAATTCTTCTAAAAAAGAAGAAAAAATTTCAACTGAAAAAACTTCTGAAACCAAAAAACATGAACACGAAACGCTTACGTCAAAAGACAGTTTAAA
>NZ_SJSY01000009.1 GCF_004352915.1 Flavobacterium zhairuonense
TTCGTTCCTTCGGAACTTTTGAAAGAGCCTTCGGCTCGATGTATATTGTAGGGCCGGACTTCAGTCCGGTTTAACGTTAACGAATAAATTGAGAATTTTGAAATGATACCCTACAGGTTTCTAAAATCTGTCGGGTTGTTTATTTTATGAAATGCAAATTTAATTTTATCATTGTCTAAACTGGACTGAAGTCCAGCTCTACAATATGATTCGTTCCTTCGGAACTTTTAAAAGAGC
>NZ_SJSY01000038.1 GCF_004352915.1 Flavobacterium zhairuonense
GGACGCAAATGGCTGTTCAGTGACGATCACAAACGGAGTTAATGTTCCGGCATTGAATCCTCCAACTGATTTGACTATCGCAACTACAGTACCAGATACTTGTTCAGGTGACGCTACAGTCGAAATCACGGCTACGGTAGGCGGAACAGGCACGCTTTATTATGAGATCTTATCTCCAATAACAAGAATTAAACAAACGACTACAACATTTGCAAACTTGGCTCCAGATACTTACGTATTCCAGGTTACGGATGCAAACGGATGTACATATACAGAATCTCATACGGTAGATCCTGTTGTGAATATTACGGTTTCAAGCACATTGCTTGCAAACGTTTCTTGCAACGGCGGATCTAACGGATCAGTTCAATTTGATGTTGCGGATCACGCAGGCGGATTTACTTCTACATTGATTGCTGGTACAGGAACGCTTTCAACAACAGGAAACGTCGTGACGGCTACAGGATTAGTGGCAGGTAACTATACATTGGAAGTTACGGATACGGCTACAGGCTGTAAAGCTACAGCAAGCATGACTGTTACAGAGCCGGATGCATTAGCATTGGCAATCGACAAGAACAAGAATGCAAACTGTGGTTCTGATGCGAAAGTGAGTGTAATCGCTACTGGCGGAACAGCTCCATATCAGTATTCATTTGTACCGGCAACAGCTACAGGCCCTGGAACTTATTCAGCTTCAAATGAAGCATTATTGGATCCTACGACTACAAACTGGAAAGTTTATGTAATGGATGCCAACAGCTGTGTTATCGGAACGCCATTCCCAATAACCATTGGAAGCGACGATGCGCCAACAATCACTGCTCCGGCATTGATCTGTTTTGTAGGAACATCTACTAATGTAACGGTTACTTACACATCAGACACGGATCTTGCAACAGCACCGATGTTCAGCGTAAATGGAGGAAGCTTCCAAGCTTCGCCAACATTTGCAATCAATGCTCCTGGAACTTACAATTTTGTGATCAAGGACGAGAACGGTTGTACAGCTTCAGCTTCATACGAAGTTAAGCCTCAGGTTACTCTACAGGCTGATCTAGTTCAAGAT
>NZ_SJSY01000075.1 GCF_004352915.1 Flavobacterium zhairuonense
GATTTCAAAACTTCCAGATGTTGGATTCGGATAAGCCGCTAAAGTTCCAAAAAGATCCAACGTTGCAACTTTTTTAGAATAAACTCCTTCACAAGCTTTTGATGTAGCAACTTCTAATAAACCACCTTTTTCTAAATCTAAAGAGAAATTAGAATCGTTTGTCTGAAATTGAGCTTGACCGTCAACAAAAATGGTAAATGGAGCTGTTCCGTCAATAATTTCAACATTAACTTTTTTATCTGTTATAACAGATTTTCCAGTAATAGTTGTTGCTTTTGCAATTGTAATAGTAAAGCTTTGTTCGAATGTGCGACCAGCAACCGTAATAGATACCCCGTAAGTGCCCGGAGCTAAACCTGAAACTTTTAGGCTGTTATTTGTAAATTCATAAGTTTTACTATTTATTACTGCCGTATAGTTTTGAGCCGATTTTGCAGTAATATTTATTTCGCCATTATTCTCATTTGAGCAAGATTCACTCTTAGATTCAACAGTAAAATTATCAGTTGGTAAAGTTAGGATAGCGCCACAGCTAGTGTTATAAGTTGCTGTATCGTCTTTTCTCATTGACCAGTTTGTGTTGGCAGCTGTTACATCATCAACCTGAATACATGTTAAATCAGGATTTTTTCTAAAATCAAGTTGAAAGTCATAAAGGACAGTATTCAATTTTACATTATTGCCATTTTTGATGTTTAGATATGTCAGTTTATTATCAGAAACATTTAAAAAACCAACTTTTGAATTAGTTGAAATATCAATTGAGGTCAACTGATTTGATTGGCAATAAAACGTATAAAGATCTTTGTTCTTGGTCAAATCTAATTCTGTTAACTGATTATAACTACAAACGAAATGTTGTATATATACTTGTTTAGACATATCCAGCTTTTTCAGTTGATTGTTATTACATGTTAATTGTATTATGCTGTTGTTTGAAAAGTCTAAACTTGTAAGTTTGTTTACCTGACATTGCAGATAAGATAACCCTCTGTTTCCTGAAAGATCAAGAGTTGCTAATTGGTTATGGTCACAATTTAATAAACTCAAATTAGTGCTTTTTGTAACATTTAAATTGCGCAGTGCATTGTTGCTACAAATAATATCAGTTATCGCAGTATTGTTTGTAAAGTCTAATGAGGTTAATTGATTTTCAAAACAATAGATTAAACCTAGAGCGGTGTTTTTAGAAAGGTCTAATTCTGTCAAACGGTTATTATTGATATAAAGTTTTTTAAGCGCTGTGTTTTTTGAAAGATCTACTTTTGAAATATTATTATAAGCGAAACTTAATTGTTCCAGCGCAACAAAATCCTGAATTCCAGTTAAGTCCTTAATTGGATTTACCGGATTGTTAGACGTTTCACTTACATTAAGTTCTTTAAGTGTATTAATCCTTGAAGTAAGCACTCCTCCATTTACACCATCAGTATCAATTCCTAATGCAATTAATTTTTTCTCAAAATTAGCATCTGGAATAACTGTAAAAACAGCTGCAGTACACTCCAAAGAATAATTTGCATTAGCATCTTTTGCATTTGCCCAATTTGCAGTAGCATAATTTATATCATCAACCTGAATACATGTCAAAGAAGGATTGCTTTTGAAATTGCCCAAAGTCATGTTTGTTAAATTGGTGTTTTTACCATTCTTCAGATTTAGGCTGTATAAATTATTTGAAGAAGATTGTACTTGAGTAAGTTCTGTATTTGCCGAAAGATTTAAACTTAAGATTTTGTTTGAATTACAATTTAAAGTAGTCAGTTTAAGGTTTTTTGCCAAATTTATTTCTGCTAAAGAGTTCGAAGAAACGTTTAAGTCTTTCAAAGCAGTAAATCCTTCAATTCCTTTTAAGCTTGAAATATTGCTGTTTGAAACATCAAGAGTAGTTACAGAAGCAATGCTTGAATTCAATACTTTACCATTTTTGCCATCGGTATCTATTCCTAAAGAAATTAATTTGTCTTCAAAATTTGCATCAGGAATCGCTGTAAATGAGTTGCAAAGTTTATTGTAAGAAGCGGTTGCGTCTTTTAAGCTTGCCCAATTTGTATTAGAATAACTTTCATCATCTACTTGAATGCAGATCAAATTTGGATTATTCGTAAACAATGAAGTGTTTTTGTTTAATAAAGTATTTTTTCCGTTGTTTAAATCTAAACTTACAAGTTTATTTTTTGAACAATCTAATGAGCTTAGATTACTATTTTTAGTTAAATCTAAATAGATTAATTGATTGTTTTTACAGATCAAAGACTCTAAAGCAGTAAAATCCTGAATTCCAATTAAGCTGGCAATTGAACTGTCAGAAACATCCAAAGATTTTATATTTGCTATGCTTTCAGTCAATACTTTTCCGTTTACGCCATCAGTATCAATTTTAAGAGCAATTAATTTGTTTTCAAAATTAGCATCTGGAATTGTGGTGTAAGCTCGGCAATCTGTAGAGAAATTTGCCCATGAATCTTTATAACTGGCCCAATTTAAATTGGAATAATTAGCATCATCAACCAAAATACAAGACAAAGCATGATTATTGTTAAATCTTATGTATTGTGTGAAATTTTTGTTGTTTCCATTTTTCAGGTTTAGATCATAAAGCAAATTATTAACAGCATTTACGGTAGTTAGTAATTTGTTTTTTGAAAGATCAAGAGTAGTAAGCTTGTTTCTTTCAATATAAAAACTTTGCAAATTTAAATTAGCCGTAAGGTCAATATTTTCGATACTGTTATTATCAAGATCTAAGCCTTCTAATTTTAAATTTTTAGAGACATCAATCGCTGTAAGACTGTTTACATCACATCTTAAGTTTGTTAATAAAGTATTTTTTGTCACATCAAGAGTGTTTAATCTATTGTATCCTAAATCTAAAACTGTTAATTTTAAGTTTTTAGAAGGATCAAAGCTTGATATGCTATTAGAAAGACAGCTTAGATAAGTAAGTTCTTTATTTTCAGTAGTATTTAATTCTTTTAATTTATTACTTCCACATTCAAGTTTTTGCAATAATGCGCATTTGGTAATGTTGATGTTTGTTAACTGATTGTTGCTACAGGTAACAGTCTTTAAATTTACGTTTGCACTAAGATCTAAAGTCGTCAAAGTATTATTTTCACAATATAGATTCTCCAATGCTGTATTTTTAGAAAGATTTAAAGCTGTTAACTTATTTCCATTCAGTTTTACAATTTTTAATGAAGTGTTGTTGTCAAAATTTACACTCGTTAATTTATTGGCACCAAAGTCTACACTGGCTAATAATGTATTTTGAGATAAGTCGACAGGGTTTACGAAGTTATTATAATAACAATCAAGAAGAGTTAGGCTCTTATTGTTTGTTAGATTTAGAGTTTCAAGTGAATTACGCTGTAAAATTAACGTTGTAAGTTTAGTATTATTTGAAAGATCTAATTTTGTTAATGGATTACTGTTGATAGTTAAACTCTCCAGATTAACATTCTCCGAAAGGTCGATCGCTGTTAATTTATTACTTGAAAGGTCAAGAGTCTTCAGCATTACGTTTTTTGAAAGATCTATAGAAGTTAACCCAAACGTAGTTCCACCATAAGTCAGGCTTTCAAGAGCTGTAAAACCTTCTATTCCTGTTATGTCTTTAATGTTAACAGTAGTAAAATAAATTTTTAATGTTTTTACATTCGAAATTGAACTTGTAAGCACTTTTCCATTTACACCGTCTTTGTCGTAACCAAGACTAATTAACTGTCTTTCAAAATCAGCATCCGGAATTAAAGTGTATTGCTGATCATCGCATGAAATTGCATAATTTGGAGCCGCATCCTTAAGACTTGCCCAATTCAAATTAGAATAAGCAGCATTGTCTACTTGGATACAAGTCAAGTCTGGGTTGTTTTTAAAAGTTGAAGTAGTGGCCAAACGAGTGTTGTTGCCATTTTTTAAATTGATAGTAGTCAGCTTATTTGAAGAACAATCTAAAAACGTAAGACCAGGATTTTTAGAAACGTCCAATGTTTTTAAACTATTACCTTGACAATTTAAACTTTGCAAAGATTGATTAGATGAAACGTCAAGAGCAGTTAAGTTGCTGAAATTACAGTTTATAAAAGTTAATGCTGTATTGTTAGTTAAAACTATTCCGTTTGTAAAATCGTTGGCACTGCAATTAATTTCTTTCAGAAATAAATTTTTAGTAACATTTAAGTCCTTTAGTTTGTTGTCATAACAATTTAAGGTCGTTAAATTTAAATTAGTAGCTAAATCAAGGCTAGTAATTAAGTTGGTCGCACAATTTAGATTTGTCAGAGCAGTATTTTTGCTAACATTTAAACTTGTTAATTTATTCGAAAAACAGTTCAATGTAACCAGCGAAGTGTTGTTCGAAACATCAAGAGCTGTTAAATTGTTAAAAGAACAAATTAACTGAGTTAATGCTTTAAAATCCTGAATCCCGGTTAAGTCGTTAATATTTAGCCCATTGATGTTTAATGTTTTTAAGGAGGCAATGTTTGCCGTTAAAACCTGACCATCAGGAGTTCCAGAATCGTATTTTTCATTAATTAAGAATTTCTCAAAATTAAGATCCGGAATCGAGGTGTATTGCGCATAAAGAGAAAAATTTGCCAAAAACAGCAACAAGAGTAGTTTTGTTTTCATAGAATGAATTTAAAATTTTGTCAGCGCAATTATAGTTGGTTTAAAGGGAAATTCCTTACGGAAAAGCGTAATGGCGTGTTTTTTTTGAAAAAAGTTATGAATAAAAAATGCCCTATTTTCATTTTTAGAAAATAGGGCATTTAGTTTTTTTTTGAATTTATTACTCTACAACAATTTTCTTTGCTGAAGAAGCATCTTGATTAATTAAGTATAAATAATAAACACCTCTTGGCAATCCAGAAAGATCAATTTTAGTATTCGATTCATTTGAATTTAATTGGAATGATTTTACCAATTTGCCATTTGTATCATAAACGGCAACTTTTTCTACAGAAACATTTTGAATGTTAACTTCGCCTTTTGTTGGGTTTGGATAAACCGCGACTTGGTCAAAAACTGAATCTTCAAGGCCTAAAGATTTACATGTTGAAGAATAAGTTGCTGTTTGATCTTTGATCCCAGCCCAATTAGCGTTCGAAAATGCAACATCATCTACCTGAATACAGCTAAGTTTTAAATTATTTAAGAAACTAGTATAGATCGAAGCCGCTGTCTTTTTGCCAGTTTGAGTTGGTAAAATAAAGTTTTTATTATTGCCGTTTTTAACATTCAGTGACACTAAAGGATTAAACTCAACAAAAATAAGTTCTAATAGAGGATTATGAGAAATATCCAAAGTTGTTAACTGATTATTGCTGACATTCAATCTTTTTAGCAATGGATTTTTGCTCAGATCTAAAGTGGTTAAAGCATTATTATAGCAATACAAATTTTCCAATTTTGCATTGTTAGAAAGATCTAATGAAGCAATATTATTTTTTCCGCACACTAAATCAGTCAAATCTGGCATATTTGAAACGTTTATTTGAGTTAGCTTATTATCGCTACAATCAATTGATTTTAATGCTGTATTTGAAGTTAAATCAAAGTTCGTTAATAAATTAGAATTGACATCGACAAATAAGAGTGATTTATTTTGAGAAATATCCAGATTAGTAATTTGGTTTTTTCCTGCACTCAGATTTAGTAACTTAGTATTTTTAGAAACATCTAAACTTGTTAGTTGATTGTTGTATAAATCTAGTTTAGTCAGCAGAATATTTTTACTTACGTCTATTGTAGTTATGTTATTTGAAGAAAGATCCAAATAAGTTAAGGCAGTAAAATTTTCTATTCCTGATAAATCGGTAATATTAGAATTTGATAAATCCAGCGATGTAATAGCGCTAATATCAGAAGTCGCTATTTTTCCATTAAGACCATCTTTGTCAATACCCAAATCAATCAGCTTTTGTTCAAAATTAGAATCAGCAAGCAAAGTGTATGCTGTGCAATCTATATTGTAATTTGCAGAGCTGTCTTTAAAGTTTGACCAGTTTTGGTTTGAGTACGTTTGATCATCAACCTGAATACAGCTTAAATTTGGATTTTGCTTGAAGTTAGAATTGTTGTTAAAATTAGAATTGTTTCCGTTTTTTAAGTTTAGAGTTACTAATTTATTATTGCTACAATCTAAAGAATTCAATTTTTTATTTTGAGAAATATCTAAAGTTGATAATTGATTCCCGCTACAATTTAGAGTTTGCAAATTAGCAAAACCTTTAATTCCCGTTAAGTCTTTGATATTGCTTGAGAAAACATTTAATGATGTTACATTGACGATACTGCTATTTAAAACAGTTCCGTTTTTGCCATCTTTGTCAATGTTCAACTCTATCAATTTGTTTTCAAAAGCTGGATCAGGTATTGCTGTTATTTGAGAACAATCTACAATAGAATAGCTAGCTGAAGAATCTTTGAAGGTAGACCAGTTGGCATTAGCATTTAAAGCGTTATCAACCAAAATACATGTTAGCGATGGATTTTTTGTCAAGTCAATGCTTGTAGAAGTAATTGAACCATTGTTTCCATTTTTCAAATTTACATTTGTAAGCTGTTTGTTTTCAGTACAGAAAATAGCGCTTAAAGAAGTGTTTTCAGAAAGATCTAAATTTGTTATTGAAGTAGATGAACACCATAATGCCGCTAATGCTTTATTATTTGAAACATCTATCGCTGTTATTGGATTTGATGAACATGAAAAATATTGTAAACTAGGGTTATGTGAGACATCAATTTGAGTCAACTCATTGTTAAACGCTGAGAAATTGTCTAAAGCAATATTTTTTGAAACATCAATTGTTGTTAGTTTATTATAGGCAACATTTAAGTTTGTTAAAGCAATATTTTTTGAAACATTTATTGATTCCAATTTATTTGACATACAATTTAAATTGGTTAGTTCTTTAAAATTTTCTATTCCGGTTAAATCGTTAATATTTGTGCCATAAAGATCTAGTTCTGTAACCGAAGTAATATTTGAAGTCAAAACTTTTCCATCTGCAGTTCCAGAATCAATTCCTAATGCGATTAATTTATTTTCAAAATTAGCATCAGGAATTAAGGTGTATGTAGGCAAACAGTCCACTGAAAAGGAAGCTGTGTTATCTTTTTTTGATGCCCAATTTGCACTCGCATAAGCCACATCATCAACTTTTATACACGTTAGATCTGGATTGTTTTTTAGATCTAAAGAGGAGTCTAAAATGGTATTTTTTCCATTTCTCAAGTTTAGTTCAACCAATTTATTGTTTGATACGTTTAAAGTGGTTAATGCTGTGTTTTTTGAAAGATCAAGATTTGTTAACTGATTTCCAAAACCACTTACAAACCATAATAGAGTATTATGGCTCAGATCAATTTCTTTTAAATTGTTATTCTCAAAACCTAATCTTTGAAGATTTGTATTTTGGCTCAAATCTACAGTTGAAATATGATTCTTTGAAAGCTCAAGAGTATGAAGCTTGGTGTTTTTTGTTACATCTATACTTGTGAAAGCATTATCTAAAATACCAATATTTTCTAACATTAAATTTTTGCTAAAATCAGCAGTTGTCAGTTTATTACGGTCGCAGAAAAAGTATTTTAACGATGCAAAATCCTGTAATCCTGTTAAATCTGAAATATTGCTGTCGGCTACATCTAAAGAAATAATATAAGTAATAGAAGCTGTTGCGACTTTTCCGTCTGGAGTTCCTGAGTCAATTCCTAAATCAATTAATTTTTGCTCAAAATTTTGGTCTGGAATTAGTGTAAAAAATTCTGGACAATCTAAATTGTAATTCGCAGTTGTGTCTTTCTTGTTCGCCCAATTATTGTTTGAGTAATCAACATCATCTACTTCAATACAGGTTAATGCAGGATTGTTTGATAAAATAAGCGCCTGACTAAAGATTTTTGTGTTGTTTCCGTTTTTTAAATTTAAACTTTGTAATGGCGGATTATTTGAACAATTCAAAGTGGTCAAAGCCTTATTTTTACTAATGTCTAACATTTTTAATTCATTAGATCCACAAAATAACTGAGTTAGGTTTTTTTGATTTGAGATATCTATTGTTTTTATCTGATTACCGCTAAAATCTAATAAATCCAAAATAAGATTGTCTTTTACATCTAATGTTGTTAATTGGTTATTTTCAGCAGTTAAAGCAAGTAAATTTACGTTTTTGTCAAGTGATAAGTTAGTTAATTGGTTGTTGCTGCAATCTAAAATTTGCAACTTAGTGTTATTGCTTAAATCTAAAGATGTTAGAGAATTGTAAAAACACTGTATGAATTCTAATTCTGAGCATTTACTAATGTTTAAGCTCTTTAATTGATTTGATGAGCAAGTTAATTTTTTTAGCGCTATATTTTTATCTAAGTCTAAAGTTGTTAATTTATTTCCGCCACAATGTAGGTCTGTTAAAGATGTGTTTTTGCTTACGTTTATACTTTTTAGGTTATTTGAATCGCATGATAAATAGGTTAAAGAAGTAAAACCTTCAATCCCAGTTAAATCTGAAATAGAGCTTGAACTTATATTTAAATTGGTAACAGTAGCAATTTTTTCTGTCAAAACTTTTCCGTCTGCAACGCCAGAATCAAGATCTAAAGCGATTAATTTATTCTCAAAATTGACGTCGGGAATCAATGTGTATCCATCTGTGCAATAGGTATTAAAACTTGCTGTTGCATCTTTTTTTGCTGTCCAGTTTGTATTGGCATAAGCGACATCATCAACTTGAATACAAGTTAAATCTGGATTGTTTGTAAAACCAGAATTGTAAATATTTAAATTAGAATTATTGCCGTTTTTGACATTTAATGTAGTCAGTTTATTTTTATTACACGCCAATTTTGTCAAAGCTGTATTTTGCGATACATCTAAACTCGTTAGCTGATTTCCATAACACCAAAAAGTTGTTAGAGCCTTGTTTTTAGAAACATTTATTGTGCTCAATTGGTTTGTCTGGCAATATAAACTTGTTATTAAAGTGTTTTTAGTTATATCAAGATTTGTCAGATTGTTTTCATGGCAATGAAAAAAAGTTAGTGCTGTATTTTTAGAAACATCAATAGCAGTCAATTGGTTTGTAGAGCAGACAAATTCTTTTAAAGCTGTATATTTTGAAATATCAAGCGCAGTAAATTTGTTGCTGTTTAGATATAGTACTTCAAGTGTATTACTTTCAGGAAGCGTTATCGATGTTAATTGATTTTCTCCGCAGTGCAAGGTTTTTAAAGCTGTATTTTTAGAAACATCGAGAGATGTCAAGTTGTTCTTGTCAAGATCTACTCTGGTTAGTTTTGCGTTTTCGTAAAGATTTAAATTAGTAAGCAAGTTAGCATAACAATTTAAGTATGTTAAGGAGGTACATTTAGAAACATCAACAGAAGCAATATTATTCATTGCTAAGTCTAACTCCGTTAATTTTATATTGCTAGAAAGATCAAGACTTGTCAATTGATTTGATGCACAATATAAACTAGTTAAGTTTAAATTTTTAGAAACATCCAGAGAGGTTATTTTGTTATATGTACAGCTTAAACTAAGTAATTTTGTATTTTTAGATAGATCAAGGGATGTCAATGAATAATTCATATCACAGTTTAATGACCTTAAATTGATATTGTTTGAAACATCTAAAGTTGGGATATTAATTCCGCTTACATTTAATGTCGTCAATGTCGTGATTTGCGAAACATCGAATCCTGTTAATTTTGTATTTGAAATATCTAATATGTTTATATTGATGTTTTTAGAAACATCGATTGTAGTAATTGGATTGCTATTAACATCCAGTTTATATAAAGCTACGTTTTTAGATACATCTAGTAATACTATTTTGTTGCCCCCAGCAGTTAAAGATGTTAAAAATGTATTTTTTGAAACATCAAGGGTTGTTAGCTGATTTGCACTGCATTCTAAAGTCTTTAAGTTAAAGTTTTTCGAAAGATTTAGTGCGGTCAGTTTGCCATTGCCACCTTCAAATGGTATATATTGACTACCTCTGCAAATTAATGTCTCTAAAGCTGTAAAGCTTTCAATTCCTGTCAAGTCAGAGACTACCTTGGTATCGATTTCTAGCGATTTAACCGTTTTAAGATTATTTGTGAGTACCTTTCCATCAACTGCACCTGAATCAAGTCCTAATTCAATAAGCTTTTTCTCAAAATTAGAATCTGGAATTAGGGTGTAAAGATCCAATCTTTCAGGTGCATCAACGTACATACCCGAAATTTCTTGTGGCGTTAGTACACGATTCCAAATTCCAATATCATCGATAGTTCCTTTAAAAAACTCACTAGTTGTATCTCCTGAGATTCGTTTTCCTATTCTAAAAATATTGTTTAAAGTACTTAGGTTAGCAACTTTTTCAGATGCTAAAACTCCATTTACATACAACGATACTTTAGTTCCATTGTAGGTAAGTGTAAAAAAGTACCAGTCATTACTTAAGTAGTCAAAATTATTTACATAAAAATCATCACCTATAGCGTTTGGCCCAGTTGAAGTTTGAAGATAACCTTTTGAGTAAATAGTAAGCCCAAATTTTTGTAACCTTGATAAAGTACCATAATTAAAGATACATACATCTCCGTTTTCGCCAGAATTTGGCGTGTTTGTTTTAAACCAGCCAGAAATAGTTCTTGCCGCGTTGCCTTGAGGAATATTGGTAGTAGTAGCATCAATATAGCTGCTTACTCCGTTAAAACTATAAGCACTATTCAATTTTCCTGTTCTGTCTTCCGTCAATACAGCACCATTCACAGTACCATTATTAAGATTTCCGCTTATATCATTTGCATTATTGTCAAAAGGATAGTAGGCAATTAAGCCGCTTTTGGGTACATAAGCAGGTAAAGTTTGTGCAAAATTCGAGAAAGTAATAAAAGAAAATAACAAAAGTAGTTTTGTCTTCATAGGATTAAATTAGTGATAAGGTCGGGCAAGAATAAATATTTTTTACGGACATTCCTTACGGAAAACCGTAACAGTGTATCCAATATCCAATTTTTTACAAAACTCACAAAATATAAAACCTATAAAATTTTATAAGATTAGTTTTAAGTATTTGATACAAAGAGTCTTTTGTAACGTTTCTGTTTCCTTAAAGTAAATTTAAATAATCATAAGACAGTGTTAATCGTTAGTTTTTTGTAACAAAAAGTCCTAATTTAGGCGCATCTTTTAACTTTAACGATACATTTAATCACATGAGTCATATAAAACCATTAAAATTATCTGCTTTTGCTTTATTGGTTTTAGCAGGATGCGGGACCACTTTACAAGCGCAATCTGCTGCTTCTAAAGAATTTATAAAAGCACCTTTGGCTGTTGTGAAAAAAGCACCAGTCACAGAAAATGAACTAAAAAGATGGAGTCACCTAGATTTGGTAAAAGATTCTATCCCAGGAATGAGTGTTGATAGGGCTTACGCCGAATTATTGCAAGGAAAAACAGGCCAGAAAGTAATCGTTGGAATTGTAGATTCTGGTATTGATATCGAACACGAAGATTTGCAAGGAATGATTTGGACAAACCCAAAAGAAATTCCAGGCAACGGAATCGATGATGATAAAAACGGATTTATTGATGATGTTCACGGTTGGAATTTCCTTGGTAATGCAGTGCACGAAAATCTTGAATTGACACGAATTGTGAAAAAAGGCGATGATGGTTCTGCTCAATACAAAGCTGCTTTGGCAGAATACAATGATAAGTACGATGAAGCTTTAAAAAATAAACAGCAAGTAGATGCGTTGTTAAATATTCACAATACTATAAAAAAAGAGTTAGGGAAAACAACCTATAAACTCGAAGATTTAAGTACAATTAAATCAGCAGACCCCAAAGTTCTATATTGTAAAGACGCAATGACTCAGATTTTCACAAATGCAGGCCCGACTTTTGATCCTGAAGCTGATTTTGAAGAGTATAGAGAACAAGTTTACGATGATTTGAACTACAACTTAAATAAAGAATACGACGGAAGAAAAATCGTAGGCGACAATCCAGATGATATCAAAAACAATCATTACGGAAACAATATTGTTTTTGGTCCAGATAAAGAAAAAGCATTACACGGAACTCACGTTGCTGGAATTATTGGACAAGTTCGTGGCAATAATTTAGGAGGAGACGGAATCACAAACAACGTTGAAATTTTGACCGTAAGAGCAGTTCCAGACGGAGACGAATATGATAAAGATATTGCACTTGCCATTCGTTATGCAGTTGACAATGGAGCAAAAGTAATCAACGGAAGTTTTGGAAAAAGCTATTCGCCACATAAAGACTGGGTTTACGATGCTTTAAGTTACGCAGCTAAAAAGGATGTTTTGATCGTGCATGCAGCAGGTAATGACGGCTACAATATTGATGAAACTAAAAACATCAATTATCCAAATGACTCTAAAGACAACGTAAAAGAATTTACAAACAATGTGATTACTGTTGGCGCAATTAAGAAAGAATATGGCGAAAATGTAGTGGCAAGTTTCTCAAATTTTGGAAAAATAAACGTTGATGTTTTTGCTCCGGGAGAAGAAATTTATGCAACAGTTCCAAACAATAAATACAAATATCTGCAAGGAACTTCAATGGCATCGCCAAATGTTGCTGGTGTAGCAGCATTGATTCGTTCGTATTATCCAAAATTGAAAGCAGTTCAGGTAAAACAAATTTTAATGGATTCTGGAGTAGCACTTCCTTCAAAAGTAGTTTTAGGAGAAAATGAAGAAACAGGTGAAAAACCAGCAGCAGTTTCATCGACGGAATCCTCTAGAACAGCTAAAATGGTAAATGCTTACAATGCATTGCTTATGGCCGAAAAAATGTCTAAAAAATAACAAAACAGAATATATTAATCCGATGGAAGGGCGGCGGCTCTTCCATTTTCATTAAAATAACCATGCGAAAAATTGTACTATTATCCTTTCTGAGTTTAGGTTTAAACTCTGCTTTTGCTCAAAGCGCTCCTTATTGGCAACAACATGTCGATTATAAAATGGAAGTATCGATGGATGTAAAAACCTATCAATATAAAGGAAAACAAGAATTAGTTTATACAAACAATTCTCCTGATACTTTAAGAAAAGTTTTTTATCATTTATATCCAAATGCGTTTCAGCCAGGAAGCGAAATGGATGCACGTTTGCATTCTATAAAAGATCCAGATGCAAGAATGGTTAATAAAGTTAAAGATGCTGAAGGAAAAGAAATCAAACAAAGCCGAATTGAGACTTTGAAGCCAAATGAAATTGGTTTTCTGAAAATCAGCAATTTTAAGCAAGATGGCGTTGTTGCTCAAACAAGACTTTCATCTACAATTTTAGAAGTGACTTTGGCTAAGCCAATTTTGCCAAATTCAAAAACAACTTTCACATTAGATTTTGACGGACAAGTTCCGGTTCAAATTCGTCGTTCTGGACGAAACAATAAAGAAGGAGTTGAGCTTTCTATGTCACAATGGTACCCAAAATTAGCCGAATTTGATTTTGAAGGATGGCACGCAGATCCTTATATCGCTCGTGAATTTCACGGTGTTTGGGGAGATTTTGACGTAAAAATCACAATTGATAAAGATTATACAATCGGTGGTTCAGGATATTTGCAAGACAAAAATTCAATCGGACACGGTTATGAAGATGCTGGCGTAACAGTAACTTATCCTAAAAAAGCAAAAACATTAACTTGGCATTTTATCGCACCAAATGTTCACGATTTCACTTGGGCGGCTGATAAAGCTTACACGCATGATATTGTAAAAGGACCAAACGATGTTGATTTGCATTTCTTCTACAAAAATGACGAAAAAACAACTGCAAACTGGAAACAGCTTGAGCCTTTGATGGTAAAAGTTATGGATTATTACAACCACAGAGTTGGAGCTTATCCGTACAAACAATATTCATTTATTCAAGGAGGCGACGGTGGAATGGAGTACGCAATGTGTACTTTGATGCTTGGAAGCGGAACGCTTGAAGGAATTCTTGGAACTGCAACGCACGAGTTAGGACACTCTTGGTTCCAACATATTTTGGCTTCAAACGAATCTAAACATCCTTGGATGGACGAAGGTTTTACAACTTATATCGAAGACAGCGCTTTGAACGAATTAAAAGGAGATAAGAAAGAAGTAAATCCGTTTGAAGGAAATTATAAAGCTTATTACAGTTTAGTAAATTCTGGAAAAGAACAGCCACAAACTACGCACGGTGATCGTTATGACGAAAATCGTCCATACAGTATTTCATCTTATGTAAAAGGAAGCATTTTCCTTTCACAATTGGAATATGTAATCGGAAAAGAAAACCTTGACAAAACTTTGAAAAGATATTACAGCGATTTTAAATTCAAGCATCCAACTCCAAACGATATCAAAAGAACAGCGGAAAGAGTTTCTGGCGCTGAACTAGATTGGTATTTAATTGATTGGGCAGAAACTGCAAACACAATCGACTACGGAATTAAAGACGTTGCTGATAATGCAGGAAAAACAACTGTGACTTTAGAAAGAATTGGTAGAATGCCAATGCCAATCGACTTAAAAGTAGATTATACAGATGGAACTTCGGAGACATTTTATATTCCATTGAGAATGATGAATTTCATTAAGCCAAATCCAAATCCAAATGAGAAAAGAACGGTTCTTGAAGATTGGGCTTGGGCGCAGTCAAACTATAGTTTCTCAATTGATAAAAGCAAAACTGCAATCAAAAAAATCACTATTGATCCAAGCGGATTAATGGCTGATGTGAAACAAACAAATAATGTTTTTGAAGTGAAATAAAGATTATAAATTTTTAAATAATAAAATCCAAAGCTGATTTCTGGCTTTGGATTTTTTTTTAAATAAATTTAAAAGAATTGTAATTTTGATACAATAGGTAATCTAGTAGTTTGAAATTTTAAATAAAAAGAATGACAGTATATGAATCCTTAATAAAGCATTTGCAAGAACGAATAGAACTTTCTGAAGAAGAAGCCAATCAATTTGTTTCTCATTTTAAAATTAAAAACATAAAGAAACGACAGTTTATAGTGCAACCTGATTTTGTAGCTAAGTACAGAAGTTACGTGGTTGATGGCGCTTTAAGGGCTTATGTTGTAAATGATGAAGGCCAAGAACATACAATTGCTTTTGCTATTGAAGATTGGTGGATTTCAGACTACAATAGTTATATTTATCAACAGCCGGCTACGATGTTTGTTGTGGCTTTAGAGGATGCTGTCTTGTTGCAAATAGATTTTGAAACGGAAGCGAAATTAAGGATGGCTAACCCAAAATTTGAAACTTTTTTTCGAATTACGGCAGAACGTACCGCAGCATTTTTTCAAAGAAGAATTATTACAAACCTCACATCTTCGGCAGAAGAACGATATGACAAATTTATAACTCAATATCCTTTAATCGTAAATCGTGTACCGCAATATGCATTGGCTTCGTATTTAGGGATGACAACAGAATTTCTTTCGAAAATAAAAAATAATAAATTGAAAAAATAAACTTGAACTAGTTCAATCTTTTTTCATAATCTACTTCATTTTAAAACTTTTTAGGTTGTCTGAACTTTGTAAAACAATTTTAAATACAAAGAAAATGACAACAAATAGAAATACGGCACTTGTTGTGGGCGCAAATGGCGTTATAGGTGCAAATCTTATAGAATATCTTTTATCTACAAAAAACTGGGACATTATTGGATTGTCTAGAAAAGGAGGTGAAAATGTACCTAATTTAAAATACATATCAGTTGATTTACTGGATATTGAAAACAGTAAAAAACAGTTGGCAGACCTCAAAAACATTACCCATATATTTTATACCGCTTATCAGGATCGTCCATCATGGGCTGAGCTTGTTGAGCCTAATCTTAATATGCTTAAGAATGTAGTTGAGATAATTGAGCCAATAGCTAAAGATTTACAGCATGTTAGTTTGATGCAGGGATATAAAGTATATGGAGCTCATTTAGGACCGTTTAAAACTCCGGCCAAAGAAACAGATGCGGGACACATGCCTCCAGAATTTAACATTGACCAACAGCAATATCTAGAAAAAAAGAAAGAAGGGAAAAAGTGGAATTGGAGTGCCATTCGTCCATCAGTTGTTGGTGGTACAGCAATCGGAAATCCAATGAATCTGGCGCTTTTGATTGCTGTTTACGCATCAATTTCTAAAGAATTAAATCTTCCGCTTCGATTTCCCGGAAAAACAGGAGCGTATGATAAACTTATGGAAATGACGGATGCTGGTTTATTGGCGAAAGCCACAGTTTGGGCCGCAACAAATCCGCAATGTGCTAACCAAGCTTTTAATATTACAAATGGTGATTTATTTCGTTGGACAGAACTTTGGCCTAAAATTGCTTCTTATTTTGATATTCCTGTTGCACCACCACTTCAAATGGAATTAAAAACAGTAATGTCTGATAAAAAAGATTTATGGGAAAACATTCAGGAAAAATACAATTTAGAAAGACACGATTATCAAAAACTAGCCAGTTGGAATTTTGGAGATTTTGTATTTTCTTGGGATTATGATTTTTTTGCCGATGGATCAAAAGCTAGACGTTTAGGATTTCATGAATTTATAGATACAGAAGAAATGTTTTTTGGTCTTTTTGATCAATTACGTCAGAAAAAAATAATTCCTTAATTGTAATAAAATCAAATAAAAACTCCCGTTTAATAATTTAAACGGGAGTTTTTTATCTTAGAAAAATTGAGATTTAGCTCAAATGTTCAATCATATCTTTTGTCATTGATTCCAAATCAAAAGTATGTTTCCAGTTCCAGTCTTCTCTTGCAGACGAATCATCAATACTTGCTGGCCAGCTGTCCGCAATTTTTTGACGGAAATCTGGATTATAAGTAATCTCAAAATCTGGAATATGCTTTTTGATTTCGGCTGCAATTTCTGTTGGTGTAAAACTCATGGCAGCCAAATTGTATGAAGAATGAATTTTGATTTCTTCAGCCGGAGCTTTCATGATGTTGATTGTTGCATCGATTGCATCATCCATATACATCATCGGCATTTTAGTTTCTGATGATAAGAAGCATTCGTATTTTTTATCGGCAATAGCCTTATAGAAAATATCAACGGCATAATCTGTAGTTCCACCACCCGGAGGAGTTGACCAGCTGATTAAACCTGGATAACGAATACTGCGTACATCAACACCATAAATATTATGGTAGTATTCGCACCATCTTTCGCCTGCTTGTTTGCTGATTCCGTAAACCGTTGAAGGTTCCATTACAGTATATTGAGGCGTATTTTCTTTTGGAGTTGTAGGGCCAAAAACGGCAATGCTAGATGGCCAGAAAATCTTCTGAATTTTTTTTGCTTTCGCCAAATTCAAAACGTGAAAAAGCGAATTCATATTCAAGTCCCAAGCAAAAGCAGGATTTTTTTCGGCAGTTGCAGATAAAAGCGCTGCCATTAAATAAACATCAGTAATTTTATGTACTTCTACAAGATGTTCAATTTGGTTAAAATCTAAAGCATTGACTACTTCAAACGGGCCTGAATTAACAACATCAGTATTAAGTTTTCTAATATCAGAAGCGATTACATTTTCGGTTCCGTACAATTTACGCAGTTTTTGCGTCAGCTCTGTTCCAATTTGTCCACAGGCACCAATGATCAATATTTTTGGATTCATTTTTTAATGATTTAAGAGAAGGACAAATATAACGTTTTCGCAATTACATACGTTTTTTTGAATCATAAATTATAAATTCAATAATGAAAAAGTTTGTTCATTGGATTATTCTCTTTTACAGCGGTGTGTCTTTGTGCCTATAAGAGTGTGTCCGTGTGCCTTTGAAAAATCGTTCCTAAAAATCATTTTTATTGATGATAAGAGCTAAAAAAGTATCTTAATTTGTGATTCTAAACACTAATATAAGTGACCAAAAAATAACCTTGATTTATAGAATCTTTAGCAAAAAACAGCCTTCGTAATTGTAAATTTACTTCGTAACTTTGCCACTTAATGTTTTGCCAAATGAAATATAAAATAGCTCTCTTTTTACTTTTGACTTTTCTGCTGCAATCTTGTCAGGATGAAAATGCAAAACGTCTTGCCGAAAATCAAAAAGTAGCCAAAAAGAACGAGAAAATCTTCAATAATATTAATAAAGCCTGGACCTTTATCGACGAGCCAATTAATGAAGCCGCGGAAAAAAATGCGAGCACATGGAATGAATGGCGCGAATTTTTAAAAGAAATTGGAGAGAAACCAAGAAGAACAATTGGTGCATTTCAAAAAAAATCAAAAGCGATTGCAAAAAAAGCAATGGCGCTAAATAATAATATACCAACTGAATTAAATCAACCGGCCATAAAAAGCAGAATTTCTATTTTGATTACCAAAGTCAAAATGATGGATTTGTTTATCAATTTGAGTACAATTCCAGATGATAAAGTAACTTTTTTAATTGGCGAAATCAACAAGGAAATTATTTCATTGGAAAGACAAATGGATAAAATTGTCGAAAAAGCTAAAATTCCTAAAGAACAAGGAGAAGAAGATTTCTTGAGAATGTTAGATACAACGCGTGCGATTCCGAGTTCAGGAGCACCGCAGGTTCCATTACAAAAAACGGATCAAAACACACCAAAAGTTGAGTAAGAACGCCTTATATACCACATACGATAATCTGCCAAAAGCACAGCAGATTGCGACAAGTTTGCTGGAAGGGAATCAGATAAAAATGAATCTTAGTGGCTTGTTGGGATCAGCGGTTTCATTTATAATCCGTTCTGTTTTTAAGAAAACTGAACTGCCTTTTTTGATTGTGTTAGACAACAAAGAAGAAGCTGCATATTATTTGAACGATCTGGAACAAATGATCGGCGAGCAAGATGTTTTGTTTTATCCCGCTTCATTTCGTCGTCCATATCAAATTGATGAAACAGATAACGCCAATGTTCTGCTTCGTGCTGAGGTTTTAAACCGAATTAATTCAAGAAAAAAGCCAGCAGTAATTGTTACGTATCCAGAAGCACTTTTTGAAAAAGTAGTAACAAGAAGAGAACTCGATAAAAACACTTTAAAAGTGGCTTTGAACGATAAAATTTCGATTGATTTTATCAACGAAGTTTTGTTTGAATACGAATTCAAAAGAGTAGATTTTATTACCGAACCTGGAGAATTTTCGGTTCGTGGAGGAATTGTCGATGTCTTTTCTTTCTCAAACGATCACCCATACAGAATTGAGTTTTTTGGAAACGAAGTAGACAGCATCAGAACTTTTGATGTTGAAACGCAATTATCTGTTGAAACACATAAAAAAATCACGATTATTCCGAATGTCGAAAACAAACTTTTTCAGGAAAATCGTGAAAGCTTCTTAGATTATATTGCTGAAAAAACAGTTCTTTTTATTCAAAATACTGAGGGACTTTTTTCTCAGTTGGACAAACAGTTTGCAAGGGCAGAAGAAGCTTTTGAGAAACTTTCGAAAGAAATAAAACATGCCACGCCGGAGCAATTGTTCTTAAATCAGGCTTCATTTATAAAAAGATCTTTGGATTTTTCAGTTGTAGAATTGGCTTCAAGACCAGTTTATAAAACAACTAAAAAGTTTGAATTTCATATTCAGCCTCAGCCATCTTTCAATAAACAATTTGATTTATTGCTGAATAATCTGAGCGAAAATCATTTTAACGGATATGTGAATTATCTGTTTTGTTCGAATGATACTCAGGCAAAACGTTTTCATGATATTTTTGAATCTTTGGACGAGGCCAATTCAGAAAATATCAGAAAGCAGTATCATACGATTGTACTGCCTTTATACCAAGGTTTTATTGATGAAGAAAACCAAATAACGGCTTATACCGATCATCAGATTTTTGAGCGTTATCATAAATTCAATATCAAAAACGGGTATTCTAAAAAGCAGAATATTACTTTAAAAGAATTAACCGCACTTTCGGTTGGCGATTACGTAACACACATCGATCACGGAATTGGGAAGTTTGGCGGACTGCAGAAAATTCAGGTTGAAGGAAAAACGCAAGAAGCGATAAAATTGGTTTATGCCGATAATGATATTGTGTATGTGAGTATTCACTCGCTTCATAAAATCTCGAAATACAACGGAAAAGACGGAACACCTCCGAAAATTTATAAATTAGGATCGAACGCTTGGAAGGTTTTAAAACAGAAAACCAAAGCACGCGTCAAACATATTGCGTTCAATTTGATTCAGCTGTATGCAAAACGTCGTTTAGAAAAAGGTTTTCAGTTTGCGCCTGACAGTTATTTGCAGAACGAATTAGAAAGTTCGTTTATTTACGAAGATACGCCAGATCAAATGAAATCGACGGCAGAAGTTAAAGCCGACATGGAAAGTGATCGTCCAATGGATCGTTTGGTTTGCGGCGATGTTGGTTTTGGAAAAACAGAGGTTGCAATTCGTGCCGCTTTTAAAGCAGTTGACAATAGCAAACAAGTTGCCGTTTTAGTTCCGACTACGATTTTAGCTTATCAGCATTACAGAACTTTTTCGGAACGTTTAAAAGACATGCCCGTTTCTATTGGTTACTTAAACCGATTCAGAACGGCAAAACAAAAAACGCAGACTTTAAAAGATTTAGCCGAAGGGAAACTGGATATTGTAATTGGAACGCATCAATTGGTAAACAAAAATGTAGTTTTTAAAGACTTAGGTTTATTGATTGTTGATGAGGAACAAAAGTTTGGAGTTAACGTAAAAGATAAACTGAAAACTATTGCTGCCAATGTTGATACGCTGACATTGACTGCAACGCCAATTCCGAGAACGCTTCAGTTTTCATTAATGGCAGCGCGAGATTTATCGGTAATTACAACGCCTCCACCAAATCGTTATCCAATTGAAACAAATGTGGTTGGTTTTAATGAAGAAATTATCCGTGATGCGATTTCGTATGAAATTCAAAGAAACGGACAAGTTTTCTTTATCAATAATAGAATTGAAAATATAAAAGAAGTGGCAGGAATGATTCAGCGTTTGGTTCCAAATGCGAGAGTCGGAATTGGCCACGGACAAATGGACGGCGCCAAACTCGAAGAATTGATGTTGGGTTTCATGAACGGAGATTTTGATGTTTTGGTGGCAACCACAATCATCGAAAGCGGATTGGACGTTCCAAATGCAAATACGATTTTTATCAACAATGCTAATAATTTCGGATTATCAGATTTGCATCAAATGCGCGGTCGAGTAGGGCGAAGCAATAAAAAAGCATTCTGTTATTTCATTTGTCCGCCGTATTCATCGATGACAGAAGATGCCAGAAAACGTATTCAAGCTTTGGAACAATTCAGCGAATTAGGTAGCGGTTTCAATATTGCCATGAAAGATCTTGAGATTCGTGGTGCAGGAGATTTATTAGGCGGTGAACAAAGCGGTTTCATCAACGAAATTGGTTTTGATACGTACCAAAAAATCATGAACGAAGCGATTGAAGAATTGAAAGAAAACGAATTCAAAGATTTGTATCCTGAAGAAAATGATATCGATACGAAGGAATATGTAAAAGACATTCAGATCGATGCCGATTTCGAATTATTATTTCCAGATGAATATATCAATAACGTTTCAGAGCGTTTGGTTTTATACAATGAATTAGGCGCAATAAAAGACGAAGCTGGTTTACAGGAATTCGAAAAGAAACTTATTGACCGTTTCGGACCGTTGCCAAAACCTGCTGTTGCTTTATTAAACAGCATCAGAATAAAATGGATTGCAACAAAAGTAGGAATCGAAAAATTGGTTCTGAAACAAGGTAAAATGATAGGTTATTTTGTATCCGATCAACAATCAGATTATTATCAATCGGTGAAATTTAGAAATGTCTTGAATTTTGTTCAAAAGCATAGTAATCTTTGTAAAATGAAAGAAAAACAAACGGTAAACGGACTACGTTTGTTATTGACTTTTGAAAATGTGAAATCGATAAAACGTGCGCTGGAGTTGATGGAGTTGTTTGAGGAGTAATTTTTTGTTTATCTAAAATATAGAAAAGCTTTCGGTTTTAAATCGGGAGCTTTTTTTTATGTTTTTTTCTAAAAAATCACCAAAAGTGGGTATTGTATATTAAAAAACCGCTATTTAAATTGTAAGAAATTTACTTTAAATAATTTAACTAACAATTATAAGATGAGTTTTTTAGCAAAATTAGAATTAGACAATGAAATTTTTAATGTTTTAGAATTTGATGTTACATTTTCTCAAGGTACAGATAACAACGGCAAACCAGCCAATAAAGCAAAAGGCGGACAAGTACGATTAGTTGTTGAGAGTACAGGTACCGATTTGTTCTCAGATTGGATGGTTTCACACACCAGCACCAAAGATGGAAAAGTTATTTTTTATCGCAGAGACGCAATGAGTACCATGAAAAATGTAATTTTTAAAAAGGGATACTGTATTTCCTTTCACGAAAGTTTCCGCAGTGAAGGTTCTGTACCTATGAGAACCGAAATTTTGATTACAGCCAATGAGATCAAAATTGGCAATACTGCATTTGAGAATAACTGGAAGAATTCTTAGAAAGATTAGCTATGGGACATATTGTAAAAAAAACGCCTCGATTAGATATCGATATAAACATCGAAAGTAAAAATATTGTGGTAATCCAGAGGTGGAAGTATAATTGGATCGCAAATGGTTTTGGTGATTGGAATTATATTGAGAAAAAGAAAATTCATGAAGCTTTTGAAAAAGAGATGGATAGAGTGTGGAATCGAAAAGCAAGTTTAAAGGTAGTAGGTAGTTCAACATTTGCAATCGAACATAAGAATGATATTTTTAAATTATTTTTTGATATCAAATGGGCTGTTAATAATAGTCATTGGAATGTTGATGTAATTAAGGTTGCACCAACTAATTTTAGTAACAGACCTTTTGTAAATTGGAATACCCGTCAAATAAAATTATATACTGTTGATATTCAAAACATGACCAAAGTGGGAGCGCCTACGAATGTCTCTCAAAAAAATATTCCCCATGAATTTGGCCATGCAATTGGAAATAGTAGTTCAATTACAGGTATGCATGCGGATGAATATAATCCATCAAGCACCTTTTTTTCTGATAAAATTAGCATTATGAATGTAGGTATGGAGTTAAGAACTAGACATTTCGATTTTATTCTCCAAGAGATAAACACCATGATCGCTAATACAAATTTCAATGTATCGTTATGAAAAAAAAACATTCAATATTCTTCTTTTGCTTGGTATTTGTGATTATAAGCTGCCAAGTTAAACAAGAAAAACCTGTGAATAAAAAACAGGAATTGAAATTAGAGGTTATTTCAAAAATTTCATATGAAAAAGCAACGGCTTTTTATGGAAATCCAATTAAAACAGAAGTTTTTGATAATGCAAAGGAAAATGAAATTTTTCCAGGAATAAGAGCGGGAATTGGTAAATATTATAAGAGTGGAATTAAAATACAAATAAAAGAGGCTATTTGGAATAAAGATGATTCGATACAAATTGCGGTATGGTATACCAGAAAACAAAATCAATGGATACCTTTTGATAGTGTCGAATATAATAAGTATTCGGATTTTTAGCTACTAGGTAAAAGATATAGAATGACAAAAATGATCTCTTTAGTAATAATTAGTCTTCTGTTATTTTCTTGTACTAGTAAAGAAAAAAAGGTAGATGTCCTTTGGCAAAAAGTTTTACAAAGTAAAAATGCAAAAGAAGAAGAGAAAGCTTTACAAAATTTCTGGAGTGATTTTCATTATGAAAGAATTGGTGTTTCAATTTTTTATAAAAAAGAAAATGGTTCATATAAAGGATTAGAAAAATTATCGAAGGAAGATACAGTAAAATCTATAAAAGTAGAAATTAGTTTTGGCAACAATAATTTTCATTTAGTTAAGATAAACGAGAATCCTAAAGATCCAGAGAATTATTTTTTATTGTATAGAGATCATTAAACATTAATACAAAGATTTTTTTAAGATTAAATTACATAGGTTTTGATATGGCAGGATATAAATTTCAAGAGCAAATTGGAGGTTTTCTCTGGTGGTTATTAGTCAGATTTTGCAAAACAAAATTAGAAGATGAACAAACACGTGATAAAATGGCTAGAAATGTTTTTTTTACTTACATGTTATTAGTCATCATAATGTTTATTGATGTGAAATTCTTTTAAAATAAGATCTTAAAAAAACGCCACATAAATTTTAGAGCTATGAGATTTCGAATAGAGAGTGATATCGGAGGTTTTCTTTGGTGGGTTTTAATTCGATTTTGCAGAACAAAGCTTGAAGATGAACAAGCTGATGATAAATGGAGTAGAAATATTTTTTTATTAATTGTTATTGGAGTGATAGCAACATTTATATCGATTAGATTTTTTTAAAATGGTTGAATAAAAGAGATAGAGATAAATTATAATTAGGAAACTTGTTTTCTCTAGTTTAAAAAATTAACACTATAAATAATACAAAATGGCATTGCAAACAAACACAATTATAAAAATTGGCGAAACAATAATTAAAAATTTCAGCCATTTACAAATTAATCAGGAAATACATGATCATCATACATTTTCAATCGAAGTGCGAAATGATTTACTCGTAAGCGAATTTGAAAGTGTTATGCCGGTTTCGCAAAAACTTACCGGCGAAAAAATAAGCATTGAAATAAAAGCCTTGCCAGATTTAGGTGATCTTATGGTTTTAACAAATCCTAAAGATTACATCATGCAGTTTTACGGGATTGTCACAAAAGTCACTATGCGCAAATCCCGTTTTATGGATATGGAGGAAACCATTCTGATTCAGGGTTATAGTGAATCTATAATTTTAGACAGCGGTCCAGAATCGCATTCTTTTACAAAAATGAAAATGGCTGATATTGTCAACAAAGTAAAATCAGGCTATGATATTGATATGGAGGTCAATCCTTTTTACAGCAATATTTTGGCATATACAGTCCAGTATAACGAAAGCGATTTTGATTTTTTAAACCGATTGGCAATGCGTTACGGGCAATGGTTTTTTTACAATGGACGCAAGATGGTTTTTGGAGGCCCGGGAGGAGGTGTGCAACCCAAACTGACTTATGGTATCAATATGCATGATTTTAGTTATGATATCAAATTGGCTCCAGCATTGTTTAAAGTAATTGAAAATGATAATCAAAAAGGAGAATATTCAATAAACAACACTTTGGAACATAGAACAGAAGTTTCTGGATTTCACCAAAATTTTATCAATAAATCTAATCAGGTTTTTAGTAAGGAAACAGTAATTCAGCTCAATCAAAATGCAGTTGGAGGATACGGAAGCAGTGCTTCTGAAGAATATGCCAAAAATAAAATGCGAGCGGCTATAAGCGATATGATGCAGGTTGAAGCTTCAAGCGAGGTTCCAGGCGTTAATATAGGAAGCAATGTAATTATAAACGGTGTCGACCAACAGCTTGAAGGAAATTATAGGATTACTAAAATAACACATATTTGTGATGACGGCGGTGGTTACGAAAACCATTTTACAGCAGTAAATTTTAGCGGTGCCGCTTTTTCTCCTAAAACAAATCCAGACTTGATTCCGCGTTGTGAAAGCCAATCGGCAATAATAATATCTAATAACGATCCAGACGGACTTGGAGGCTTAAAAGTTCAAATGTCATGGCAGGAAGCCAAAGGAGAAACAACACCTTTTATACCAATGGTCCAGCCACATGGAGGAGGAGGAAAAGGATTTTATTTTATTCCCGAAGTTGGTGAAAAAGTCTTTGTTGATTTTCAGTCAGGCAATGCCGAAATGCCTGTTGTCGTAGGAACAATGTCGAGCAATAAAGCAAAAAGTGGTTATCATTCACCAAATAATGATATTAAAGGTATTCGAACAAGAAGCGGTATTGAGACCCTAAGCAATGACGCAAAAGGAAGCTGGAAGCAAAGTACGCCAGATGGTAATTACATAGAACTTGATGGAAGCGGAAATATTACAAATAATGCTGTAGTCAATATGACCCAAAATGTGGGAGAAAAAATGACCATTAATGTCGGTGGAAATGAGCAGTCTCCGACTCAATGTATACTTGAAATGGATAATAAAGGTCAAGTTCTTATGACAACTGAAAAGAATGTTGCCATTTATGCTAAAGAAAATATAAGGTTGCAAGTAGGTAAAAGTAGTATCACTATTACAAAAGGCGGAATAGAATTAAAAAGTGACAGTATTGCTTTAAGAAGTATACAAACTGCTATCTATGGTGAAGGATCAGCGAAAGCTATTTTTAATGGTACAACACAGATAGATGGGGATCAGGTGTTTATAAAGTAGAAATTTTGTTGGACGTATTAAAAATTCGTCATATATCATAAAAAAATAAGAAGAATGGCATACGAAATATACAAAGTAGTTAAGGAAGAAAAAATAGCTGAAGTGGCTGCCAAATTTAAAACTACAGTTGAAGAAATAAAGAGATTAAATCCAGATGTACGTTATTTTACCGCTTTTTTTGGTCCAGAATATATTGGGGCTTTGCAGGATGTAAAAGTTCCTGCAAGAGAAATCCCTCTTAAACAATTAACAGAAGATGCAAAACTGGCAGTAGGTAATTTATCGTTTACAAATGAAGCCAGATACAGATGTGAACAAAGTGTTGTCACGAAAATTAATGGTATAGTTCAAAATCATGCTGATACCAAATCTGAGTTTATAGTAGGAAAACAAGAAACCAAAGACGGGCTTTTTGTAAAAATACAAATGACGGATAACATTTTGCAAATGTATCCGGATCAAATGGAAGAAACTATTACGCTTGTAAACGATATAGAAAATGTGAAAAGTGATGCAATCTTCCTTGTAAACCCAAATACAGGAAAAATACGAAAAGTGATTAACCATCATGAAATAGTGTTTAAATGGAAACAACATCGAGAACATTTGAAAAGTAAATATGCTTTTATACGATCTAAAGAGAACAAAGAGAATCTTGAAAAATTTATAGAAATGGCAGGAAATCAGATTTTGTCTGAGCCAAATTTGATTTTAGATTACGAAAGCAAACTCTTTCATCAGCTGTTTTTTGATAAATACCTTGTAACGAACAAAGATTTACTTGAGCCTTACAAGAAAACTTTTTACTCACAATTGTTTACCGGACTTTCTGTAGGTCTTGAGTTTAGGCAAGATATGCTTTCAGAAACCGAACATACCATTGGGGTGCGAAAAGTAGGTGATATGCCAAAAAGTTACGATCGCAGTAAACTTGAACAAATGTATAATGATAAATTTTTGCCTTTGATTAAATACAAATTCTCTGAATTTAATTTTAGTTACAGACAGCGAGATGTTATTAATACCACAGAAAAATGGATTGAAAGCTCAGATGTAACTATGATTGAACAAGTAAAAAACAATATACAAATCTTGATAGATTATAAACTTAAAAAAATAGAATTATAATGGCACAATCATTTGTACCTCAAGGAACATCGGTAATTTGTACTATGATGACCTGTGGTTCTCCTCAGGAAATAGGAATTACAAGAAATGCTTATAATATACATACTGAAAAAGGGCAACCGCTTCTTAATATTAATGACAAAAAGTTATCTGCAGAATTTGGATGTAAAACAACCAAAAAATTTTGGGGAGGATTAAAAGCATTATGTATTGGAATCGCCATTGCCGCAGCAGTTGTTTTAACTGGTGGCGCAGCAATAGCGGTTGTAGCCATAGCTTTTACAGCAGCAGTAATAGCAACAGGAGTATCAATTTATAAAACAGCACATGCTTGCGATGTTATTTCTTCTTATGAATGGGTATTCTTTCATGAGACAGTTTATATAGAGGGAGCTAGTGCTTTGTTAAATAGCTCTCAGTTAAGTTGTGCAGAAGGAGGTGGATTAATAAACATAATCATGAAGCCAGAAATAGCTCAAGATGCAGCGAAATATATAAGTAATAATAATAATAAAGAAATCTTAGCTCAAGAGGGTTCTATGCTTGCAATGGGATTTATCGGTGTTTACTCGGCTGCAGTTATGGCGCCCGCAGCTTTGGGAGCAGTATCTTCAGCGGCTGCGGTTTCAGCAGTAACAGTTTCTGCTACTGTTGCTGTAGCAATGTATGCTCCTGGTGAATGGATGGGAGATAAAATTTCAAACGAAGGGGGAGCAAATGTAGCATCAAATGTAAGCGGTGACCTCGTTGGTACAGCAGTAACGGCAGGTGAGTCTGGAGTTCTAAAAGACGTAGCAGTAGGAACTGTCAAAAATACGGCTAATAAAAGTATACCAACTATGGCAAGAGGTTTGGCTCAATATGGAGCTGGAAACGTAATGGATAACATAGGGAAAAGTCTTGAAGGTGCTGTACGCTATGCTGTTGGAAAAACTAAATTTAACTTTTCTATAGATACACCAAGTTTAGGTGGCATGTTATGCAATATTCTTATTGGAACTGCTTCTGATAACTATGAGAATGACTTGGCTAAAGATACAATTTATATGAGTGGAGAGTTTGATAAGCAGGATAGAAACAGAGGAATAAATGTAATTGCCTTAACAAAATAATCATGAAAAAAATGATAAATTTTTTAAGAACTGCATTAGTAATGTTAATCATTATGGGAATTATGAATGGTATTATTAACTACTTTTTTCTATGGGAAAATGATGGAGAAAAATATTGTAAAAAATACATTGAAAATTCTAGACAAATTAAAATACGAGTTGATGAAAAAGGTTTTAAGGGGCAATTTGGAGGAACTAATTATTTGAAGTATACAATTTATTATAAAGGTATAACTGGGGGAAGTGAAGATTATATGTTTTTAGACAATTATTCGCACAAATATTTTAAAATTATGCGTTTTGATTTGAAAGATCCCTCTATTACATCTGGTCAGAGTTTGCAAATTGATGGAAAAGAATTATGTATAAAGGTCAATAATGAAGAAATAAATAATCCATCTTATGGCACACTTGCTAATCCAATACATGTTTTTTATTACAAAGGAATTGAAAAGCCAATTCAAAAATATTGGTTTTCAAGAGCAGAAAACAAAGTTGTTTATGAAAGTATCGAACCTACACAAAAAGAATATGAGTATAATGTAATTCAGTACTTGACCTATGTAATGTCAGGAAAAGAGTTTAAGGAAAGGTTTGAGAAATAATGAAAAAAGCACAAAGTTTTTTTATCAGTGCGTTGACAATGTTAGCAATAATTGGTCTCTTAAATGGCATTATCAATTATTTTTTCCTTTGGGAAAATAATGGAAAGAAATATTATCAGCAATACATTGAGAATTCAAAAGAGATTAAAGTTAGGGTTGATGAAAAAAATTTCAACGAAAAATTTGGTTACACAAGTTATCTTAAGTACACCATTTTTTATAAAGGCATTACAGGAGGAAGTAAAGATTACATGTTTTTAGATAATTACACTAACAAATATTATAAAATAATGCGTTTTGATGTAAATAATTTATCAATCACATCAGGACAGCGTAAAGTAATAAAAGGAAAAGAATTATATGTAATGGTAAATAATGAAGAAATATATAATCCGGATTACGGTACGCTTGCTAAACCAATACATGTATTTAGTTTCAAAGGAGTAAACGAAAAAAAACAGATGAATACTGAGACTGATAATGGAACAATAGGCTGGATAAATTTAGAACCTACTCAACAGGAATATGAGTACAATGTTACCCAATATTTAACTTATGTAATGTCAGGAAAAGAGTTTAAGGAAAGGTTTGAGAAAAAATAAACAGAAAAAAAATCTATGAAAATAATTATCTACTCAACAATTTTATGTGTGCTTTTGCCTTTTGTGCTTTTAATTATACATCGATTATCTGCTAAAAAAGACCATAAAAACAAGGAGTCAATTGTACATAAACAAAACTTGAATGTTCAATCAAGAGAATATTTAAAGGAATATTGCAAACAGCTTAATAACCGAAAAAAAATATTTATTTGGTTTTGTATTGCAATTACCTCAATCGGACCAATTTGGTTTTTTATTTATACAGTTTCAGAAACTAATGCTCTTGGTAAAGCTCTTATAGGCGAAGAACGTTATAATTCAAGAATGGACGATAGTTATCTATATTCGTTCATAATATTAGGATTAACTCTTTTAATCTTGAGTCCACTGGTTTATATTTTTAAAAGTTTTATCAATCAGCAAATAAGTCTTATAACTTCATTTTCTGATGTGGATTTATTAAAAGTTAGATTTGTAAACGATCGATTATCATTTATAGAAAAATACTTTCCACCATATATAATTAACGAAAATGTAATAGTTATTACTCATATATTTCTCGGTAAGATTATTATAGATATTAATAAAATAAATGCGGTAAATTTTAAAAGAATGAGAGTGAAAGGAGGTTATGTTTATGTATTTGATATTATAACTTCAACTCAGAAAAAAAGAATTTCTTTATCAGACGATAAAATATTAAAAGAAAATCTACTTAATGAAATACTTAATATAAATCCAAATGTAAAAATGTTTGAAAAAGAACAGGGATTTTTTGGCTGAGTTGTAATAGTTGAGAAAACAAAAGGTTTTTAAAAATGAAAAAGAGAAAAGAATTTGTTTTTAATAATGTAATAACATTTCATTTAGCTTGGATGATTCCTATAAGTATACCATGTATGCTTTTTTACGGATTTTTATATGAATATTTATTTAAAGGATCTTTTACATTATCCTTAGTAATAGTTTTTATTACACTTTATTTTGTTTCTATTTGGGCAGTTCTTAAAATGCTATCATTCAAAGTCATAATCTGGTTTGATGATTATCACTTATATGTGAAGAGAGGTGAAAGGAAATTTGAAAAGTTTTTAAAACAAGATATAATTGGATTTTATTCATATGATTACGAAACCACTACTCCTCAGTTATTAAGCTCAAAAATTTCAATACAGTTTTATTTGAAAAACAACAAAAGAATATATCTATATGATGTAGAATATCGTAACAAATATGAAACAGAAAAAGGTAAGCAATTAAGAAAATTTCTTATTACTGCTCGAGAGGAATTAGGTTTTTCAAAATTAAAATTAAAAAGATTTCAAAATGTTTATTGGTACACTATCAATTAAAAAATGGCGCACGAAAATTTCATGCGCCATTTAATTTTAAACCAAATCGAATTTATTGTATAATCAGTTTTTTAGTCACTTTAAAATCTTTAGAAGCTATATTTACGATATAAACTCCTGAAGATAAATTATGATTGATTTGTCCTGAAGTTGAAAGTCTTTCAGTCAAAACAGTTCTTCCGGTCATATCAGAAACTACAATTTCTGTAGCATCTCCAGATTCCAATTCTGGCATTAAAACATGAAATTCATTTCCAGTTGCAGGATTCGGATAAATTCCAATTATTTTTTCAGTTTCTGATGCATCATTAATTGTTAAAGCAGATTTTCCTGTTCCAACAGTTGTAGGTTCCAATTGCCATTGCGCACTGTACCAGCCATCTTGCGAATTTCCGTATTGAGCAGAACCCGTTTGGTTTTCGATATGGATAATGTTTCCAGTTTGCCATCTGTTTCTTAATCTAACCCAAGTTCCGTCAATATAATCGCTAGACCATTGCGCACTCCAGAAAGTTGTGTCAGTTATATTACATTGTACGGTTCCGGTTTGACTTTCGATGTTCATCAATTCTCCAGTAGCTACATTTTTAAGCACAAAATAAGTGGCGTCGATAGCGATTTTTTGCCATTTATAGTTGTTTCCTGAAACTGTTGTTCCATAACCAACATTTGTTCCAGCATCAGATAAGTAAGCGCCAGTCCATCTGTTTTTGATTGTATAATAATTTCCTCCAGTTGCAGTTGAAACTGTTACGGCACAAGTAGCTGTTTTACTTCCGTCAACTGTTGTCACGGTAATTGTTGCAGATCCGTTTGCGACAGCGGTAACCAATCCAGAGCTGTTTACAGTTGCCACGGCAGTATTACTTGAACTATAATTTACAGCTTTGTTTGTCGCATTTGCAGGATTAACAGTTGGAGTTAGTTGCTGCGTTCCGCCAACATTTAATGAAGCTGATGTTGGACTTAATGTTACACTTGTAACTGCAACATTTGCTGCATTTACGGTTACTGCACAAGTTGCCGTTTTTGCTCCGTCCTGAGTAGTAACTGTGATTGTTGCAGAACCAGCAGCGACAGCAGTTATTAATCCTGATGAATTTACAGTTGCTACAGCCGTATTGCTTGAACTATAAGTTACCGTTTTATTAGTTGCATTTGAAGGATTAACAGTTGGTGTTAATTGTTGTGTTGCGCCAACTAATAAAGTTGCTGTTGTTGGAGATAAAGTAACTCCTGTTACTGCTACAACAGTTCCTGGGTTTGAATCATACCAAGTATTATTCATATACCAGCCATTTTTATCTCGGCTTAAATCGGCAGTTTGGTTGGTTCCGTCGTTAAAGATTAAATTGGTCGAAGTTACATTGGTAAAAGTATAGCTGTACCAACCATTTCCAGCATCGGTCATGTTTACTCCTGGCCAGTTTACAGTTGCTAAAACTCCTGTTGGTAATGCATTCCAATAATAAATTTTAATTCCGGTTCCCCAGTTTGATGGTTTATAGAAATATACCGTAAAATTAGTATTCGGATTTACTGTAATAGTTGCCGAATTCGTTTTATTTCCATCTTGCGTAGTTGCTGTAATTATAGCTGTTCCCGCAGCAACGGCTGTTACAAGTCCGCTTGAATTTACGGTTGCAATTGCTGTATTGCTTGATGACCAAGTTACATTTTTGTTGGTTGCATTTGTAGGCGAAATCGTTGCTGTAAGCTGTTGTGTGTTTCCAGCATATAAACTTGCAGAAGTAGGTGAAACGGCTACAGAAGCAACCGGAATTGCAGCTACCGTTATAGCAGAAGTTGCTGTTTTGTTTCCGTCTGCAGTTGTAACTGTTATTGTTGTAGTTCCTGCAGCTACCGCTGTTACTAATCCAGAAGCGTTTACTGTTGCGACGGCTGTATTGCTCGATGTCCAGCTTACATTTTGGTTAGTAGCATTTAAAGGTGCAATAGTTGCATTAAGTTGTTGCGTAGATCCTAAACCAACCGTTGCTGATGCTGGACTAACCGAAACTCCTGTAACGGCTACAACCGGAGCATTGGTATTGGTTAAAACCAAATACTCATAAGCTGCAAATGTTCTTGTTGCGCCCGTTGTTAAAGTTACTGAAGCATTGTTATTATAAGGATTTACATAAGTTCCTGCTAGTGCCGCGGGAATAACATATGATTTTGAAGCATTTCTCAAATTCGACATTACGATTACTTTTTCTGTACCTAATGTTTTGGTGAAAATACAAATATCATCATTTGCATAAGTCGTTAAATCACCACGTCTGATTGCTGCACTTGAAGTTCTGAAATTTAAGATTTTGGCAAAATCTGCAGCAGCAGTTGGATTTTGTGACCAATTAAATTTGAAGTTCGTCCAAGGCCAGTCTGTTTTTGGCTCGTAGTCGATTTCTTGTCCGCTCATTAAAAAAGGAACGCCTTTCATGTAAGCTGAAACTAAGAAATTGGCAACAATTCCGTTATGGTTTTTGAATACAACAAAAGGTCTTCTCACACCATCATCATTGGTATAAGTATCGTGATTACCAGTGTATCTAACAATTTGCTGATTTCCGGTTGCTTTGGCATATTCATAAGTAGTCTGATCCTGGATTCTTTGAGAAACTGGTCCGCCTCCCGCAATATCATATAAACCAGCATGAAACCATCTGTCGCCATAATTCATATCGAAACCAACCTGAAAGTTTTCTTGTCTGTCACCTTCGGCTAACATTAATAATTTATGAGATGTGATTCCGCGAAGGTTTGTATTTACTTCTGACCAGAAATCCAAAGGAGGATTGTTTGCGTAATCGCAACGGTAACCGTCAACGTTTGCAGCAAAAATCCAGTAACGCATGGCATCTTTTATGGCAGCTCTTGTAGCTGTGCTGTTTAGATCAAGGGCAGCAATATCGGAGAAGTTTCCGAGTTGTTGAATGGTTGTTCCGCTTCTCATGTAATATTCTGGATGTGAAGCGATCCAAACATTATCCCATGAAGTTCCGTTGATGGCAATATCTAAAATAACTGCCATTCCTCGGCTGTGAGCACCATCGACCAAAGTTCTTAAGTCTGAAAGCGAACCATATTCTGATCCTACAGCTTTAAAATCTTTAATGCAATAAGGCGAAGCAGAACTTCTAGAATCAGTACCGTGAGGGTAAATCGGCATTAAATAAATGACGTTGGTACCGAGTGCTTTTATATTGTCTAATCGGGCGGTTACTCCGGCTAAATCTCCGTTGGCACTAAACGGGCGAATATGAACCTGATACATGTTTACATCTCTTGTATCTGGAACACCGGCAAATGGCGTTCCATACTGAGACGGATCTTGCGCATAAACTGAACTTGCAAATAATAACAGAAAACAGACTATTGTTTTCGTAAAATGAAATAATCTTGGGGTAATTTTGATTTTCATAATTTCGGTTTTTGCATGCTTGTCAGCATCTTTAACTAAAATTCATTCTCACTTGCATTGTTTTTAAATTTGACAAACATTTTGTGGTTAATAGTTTTCAAGTCGTAAAATTGTTTTTTGCTCAGAAATGAGCGTAGTTTTTTTCGCCACAAAATGCACGAATTAGCACAAATTTTAATCTGCAGCCTTAATTCGTGACATTCGTGTCAAAAAACTTAGAAACTTAGTATCTCAGCTCCTTAGAAGCTTAAATTATAATTTTTTCAATCCCTTTAATTCTGAAGTACTTCCTTCTTTGATGCTGATTGCAACACCACCGCCCGGAGCTAAATATTGGTTTAAGTTGCTTTTTGAGTTTACAATAACTTTTGTAACCGTATATTTCTGCGGATTTTTGTTCCAATTTGCCTCTTTAGCATCGGCATAAATTGTAGCGATGAAACTTTTTCCTGCAGGTAAATAATCAAAAGAAATGTTGGCAGTTCTTGAGTTTTCATCTGTAATACCACCAATAAACCATTCGTTTTTACCTTTTGCTTTACGGGCAATTGTAATGTAATCTCCTGGTTCAGCTTCCAGAATATAACTGTTGTCCCAATCTACAGCAACGTCTTTAATGAACTGAAATGCATCTGGAAAACGTTCGTAATTTCCTGGAATATCAGCGGCCATTTGCAACGGACTGTACATCGTTACATAATAGGCCAATTGTTTTACCAAAGTTGTATTAACGCGTTGTGTACTTCCTGTTCCATAATACGAAAGATCAGTTTGGAAAATTCCCGGCGTGTAATCCATTGGACCTCCCATTAATCTTGTAAATGGTAAAATTGTTGTGTGATCTGGCGCTAAACCTCCCATAGATTCAAACTCCGTTCCACGGGCAGATTCTTGAGCGATCCAGTTTGGAAAAGTTCTGTTTAAACCTGTTGGACGAACGGCTTCGTGGCTGTCAATCATAATCTTATAATCGGCGGCACGTTTGGCTACATTGATGTAATGATTCACCATCCATTGCCCGTCGTGATGTTCGCCACGCGGAATAATTTTTCCAACGTAACCTGTTTTCACAGCATCATAACCGTTGTCATTCATATACTGAAAAGCACGATCCAAACGTCTTTCATAATTAGTTGCAGATCCTGAAGTTTCGTGATGCATAATGATTTTTACACCTTTTGAAGCTGCATATTCATGAACTGCTTTTACATCAAAATCTGGATAAGGCGTTACGTAATCAAAAACTTCTTCTTTCCAGTTTCCAATCCAGTCTTCCCAGCCAATATTCCAGCCTTCGATCAAAATTGCATCAAAACCATTTTTAGAAGCAAAATCAATGTATTCCTTGGCACGTTCTGTTGTAGCTCCATGTTTTCCGTTTGGCGTAAGTTTTGTGAAATCATCAGTTAATTTTACATTGTTTTCTTTTCCGAAAGCCCAAGTACTTCTTCCTGCAACAAAATATTCCCACCAAATTCCGATAAATTTTACTGGTTTGATCCATGAAACATCTTTATAACTTGTTGGTTCATTAAGATTCAGAATTAATTTTGAAGCCAAAATATCGGTTGCTTTGTCGCTTACTACAATTGTTCTCCAAGGCGATTGTGCATCGGTCTGCATATAACCTTTTGCTCCAAGCGCATCTGGTGCCAAATGACTCATCATTTTGTTGGTTTTAGCATCAACTTCAAGATACATTGCCGGATAATTGATTAATCCAGCTTCGTGAATGTTGATATACAAACCATCATCAGATTTCATCATTGAAGGCGTTTGTACAGACAATTCTTTTATCGGACATTGCGCATTGATTTCAATCGTCGCTTTTTTCATCAGCGAAGGAATTTCTGAAATCTTTGAAGTCGTATACGCATATTCATTCGTATCATAATCTCCCGTAATCCAGAAAATTTTGTGATTTCCGGCCAATTGAAATTCGGTGCGTTCTTCTTTAATTACAAAATAACTTAGATCGTTTTGTTTCGGAAATTCATATCTAAATCCTAATCCGTCGTTGAATAAACGGAAACGAATGCGAATGTATCTGTTATTATTTTTTGCTTGAGCTAAAGTGACAACCAATTCGTTGTAATGATTACGAATTGTTTTTTCTTCTCCTAAAACCGGGTTCCAATTTTCATCAACTGAGGATTGTGCTGTATTTGTTACGGTGAAACCATCCAAAAACGAAGGCATATTTTGTAGTTCTAAACCCAAAGAACTTGGTTTTATAACTGATTTTTGTTTATATGATAATTGGTAAGAAGGAACGCCGCTTTCTTTTAATTCAAATTTTAGAGAAAGATTTTTGTCTGGCGAAGTTATTTCCTGTGCCTGAACGAATAATGTAGTGGCACATGCGAAAAATAAAAGCACAGCTCTTCTGCCCAAACGAATTTGGAACAGCATTTTTTGGGATTGAAAATTCATGTTATTTAGTTTTTTGCAAATCTAATTCTATTAGAGGCTTTTATTATTTTTTAAGTATTAAATATTGGTATGCCGCTAAGTTTATTTCGGATCCAATGGTAACCGGATTTCCCGTTAAGGCATCAGTCCAAGTAGTATTTGCCAATGCAGTCGAAGCTGTATATTTAACTGCTTTATTTTTAACGTTTGCTACAATTAAAACTTTATCAGCAGTGGTTTCCATTGTAAAAACGGTTGCATCATTGCTGCTGTATCCTGTAATTTTTCCTTTTCTCAGCGCTTCACTTGTGTTTCTGAAAGCGATTATTTTTTTGTATTCTTTCAGCATATCAAAATCAGTAGTTGACCAGTCAATCGCTACTTTGTCAAAATAATCGATTCGTTTTGCATAACCAATTTCTTGCCCACCGTAAATCATTGGAACAGATTTCATGCTTGAAGCAATTACAAAAGCAACTAAAGATCCTTTTTTACCTCCAAAAAGTTCTAGTGGAGTTCCGTCAGAAAGATTCACATCGTGATTTGTTATATAACGAACAATGCGTTTTGAACTGTCTAATTGGCCATATTCTTTTGAACTTTCAGATTGCAAATAAGAAGCAGGTTGTGCTTCAGAAAAGACTTTTTTTAATGCATCAAAATAAGCAAATCCAAAAGTATAATCAAATCCTGCGTCATAATGGTTGACTCTTGTACCTTCTGCCATCATAATCATTTTCTGATTTTTGATTTTACGGATTGCGGTAATTGCCTGAGTCCAAAAAGTCACCGGAACAAAGTCGGCGGCATCGCATCTGAAGCCATCAATATTGGCATTGTAAACCCAATATGACATGGCATCGATCATGGCATTTTTCATATCAGTATTGGTATAATTTAACTGTGCTACATCTTGCCAGTTGGTTCCAGGCGGAATTATAATGTTTCCGTTTGCATCTTTTTGGTACCAATCCGAATGCGCTGTAATCCATTGATTGTCCCATGAAGTATGATTGGCAACCCAGTCTAAAATAACCGCAATGTTTTTAGTATGAGCTTCAGTAACTAGTGAACGAAGATCTTCCAGATTACCAAAATCAGAATTAATTGCTTTATAATCTTTTACGCAATAAGGCGAACCGTATTTTCCAGCTGCTTTTACAACTCCAACAGGATAAATAGGCATTAGATAGATTACATTCGCACCTAATTTTTGAATAGAATCAAGACGTTTCTGTACTCCTTTTAGATTTCCTTCCGGACTAAAAGAACGAATATTTACCTGATAAATAACCGCATCTTCATTTGCAGGAACTTTGTCAAAAGCAGTTCCATATTGTTGATATCCCGTTCCTGGATCTGGTTTTGGATCCGTTTTAGGACTGTCGTCTGATGAACTGCAGGAAATAAATGCCAAAGCAAACAGCAAAATAAAAACGATGTTGGTTTTAGACTTCATGATTATAGAAATTAAATTATACAAGACTAGAATTGCAATTTTGTGTTTTTAGATAACCTGCCTTTCGCTCAAAAAAGGCAGGTATCACTCAAACTAATCTAGCTTATATGTATATATGTTAGATTATTTTTTAACTATAGTGCAAGTTGCTGTTGCCGGATAACCTTTTGTTGCCGGATCAGTTTCATCTATAGTAAACGTAACGTCATAAGTTCCCGCTTCGGTAATTGTGTAAGCGCCTTGATCGTCACGGTTGATTGTATTTGTTGATGCATCTTTTGGTCCGTAATTAACGTCCCATTTGTTGTTTAATCTGAATTTTAAAGCTCCCGCAACTAAATCGGCAGTCACTTTCCAAGTTTTTGTTTTATGGTCATATTTCATTGGGGTACTATTATCCCAACCTCCAGATTGAGCTGTACCCACAATTCCCCATGCATAAGGAGTAGCAGACCATTTTAACGTATTTAAGTTTGCTTTTATTTGATATGAACCAGCGCTTGGAAGGAATAAATTGTCATCATCCATTCTTACTAAATCTTCATTAGTAGCGCCAGCACCATAAAATTCAGCCCACGTTCTGGCCGTATTTAATTTGAACGCTAATGCAGTACCTTCAGCAGTCATGTAGCCTTGATATACTCCTTTTTCAATTGCCGTTAAAGACGCAGCAGTTTCAACTGCCCAACCTTGATAATCTCCAGGCATATAAATTTCGCCAAAAACAATTGCTTTTTCATAAGGAGTCACTGTGATTTCGATTGGATCTGAATAAATATTTCTATCCATGACAGCCACGACTCTTATTGCTAATTTTCCTTCTGCATTTGGTTGTATTCCTAAATCAGTTGCAATTTTATTCAAATCACGAACAGTAAAAGATTTAGTCAAAACATCGCTTCCTGCTTCGAAAGCTTTAGCATTTAACCATGCCTTGGCACCTGAAGTATTTGCTGGAAGATCAAATTGAACCGTATATAAAACAGGAGCTTCAATTGGAAAAACAACAGCTGGCCAAGAAATAGTTGTTGCAGTGTTGTCGGCAGCATCTTCTTTAAGCACAATTTTACTTGCCGAAGAGGTAATTGCGCTAGGAAAACTAACCGATTTTAAAACGGTTAATTCGGCATCAGAGTCACAAGAAGTAGCCACAATTACTAATGCAAGTAATGCTACTAATTTATTTATGTATTTTTTCATAGTATTTAGCTGTTTTTAGTAACCTGGATTTTGTTTAAGTCCTGGATTTGCATTTAAAGCTGAAGTTGGGATAGGGAATATTTTTCGAAATGCTTCTGATGCGCCTCTGAATTCATTTGGCAACAAGAATTTATCAAAACGAATCATGTCTTCTCTACGATGTCCTTCCCAGTTTAATTCACGTCCTCTTTCATCATAAATATCATCAAGAGTTGGGTTTGTAGCCAAAGCACCGATACCAGCACGAGTTCTTATGGCATCAACTAGAGGTTTAGCTGCTCCAGCATTGCCCAGACGAACATTACATTCAGCTGTCATCAACATAACATCAGCATATCTGTAAATTGGAAAATCATTTGAAGCTCCTCCGCCATTCATTGAGCCTGCTGGATAAAATTTAACATTTCGAACGCCCTCTTGAGCACCAGCTCCCGGATTATCTAATGAAGCTACATCTAATGTATAATTTACGCTACCTGGTTGTGCTCCTATTAAAAATTGTTTTTTACGAATATCTTTATCATCATATTTTGCATAAAAATCTTTAGGAACAATAGATCCGTTCCAGCCACTATAGCCAAATAATGCATTAGAATGTGGGCCGATCAAACTACGTACAGTAAAAATATTACGGCCTACAACATCAACGGTAGTATAAATAGATAAAATTGTTTCATCTTGAGGACTTGTATCGCCAAACAATTCGTAGTATTTATTCCCTAACGGACTTGAAGCATCTGAAAGTGCAGGATGTAATGAAAATCCGCCGCCATTTACAACGTTACAAGCCGCTAAACATTCGGCCCATTTTGGAGTTCCAGTTAAAACACCAGCATTCAAGTACACTTTAGCAAGCAAAGTATATCCAGCCCATTTGTTGAATCTACCGTAAAATTCACCACCTTTAGTACCTGGCAGTAAATCAACATTGGCTTTTAATTCTGATACTACAAAATCAAATACTACCTGACGACTTGCTTGTGGAATTTTGTCGACAGTAATATTGTTATCTGTATAAAAAGGAACACTTCCAAAGTCATCAATCAATAAATAATAGAAAAAAGCTCTTAAAACCTTTGCTTCAGCAATTTTTGCTGCATCTGCTTTAGAGTCTTCCAATTGCTGTATTGCAAGATTGGCATTGAAAATTGATTTATAAAGCCAGTTCCATGTATTCCCAACAATTTCGTCTGTTGGCAACCATTGGTGTTTGTACAAAATTGCAAATCCTGTAGACCAGTCACCCGTATTTCTATGCGGAATAACTTGGTCATCAGCACACATAGAGTTTAAGTCATACCAGCCCATATCAGCACCAGCATACCCAACGCCACCCCAGTTACCAGCGATTTGTGCATATACACTTGCTAAAGCTATATCAGCTCCTTGAGGTGATCCATAAAAATCTTCTGCAGGGTATTTGTCGTACACATTTTCGTCAACATTGGTACAACCTGTCAAAGCCAGGAAACAAATACTTCCCGCTATAAATATATTTTTGATTTTCATTTCTTTTACTATTTAAATTTAACATTTACACCAAACGAGATGCTTCTGGTACGAGGATAAATTCCTTTATCTCCTCCAAAATATACATTTGGATCTCCACTTCCACTTAAGTTGATTTCAGGATCAATACCTGAATAATTTGTGATAAGGAATAGGTTGTTTCCAGTAAGAGAAAGTCTAATTGACTCTATGAATCGATCTTTAAAACTAAAATTGTATCCTGCAGTAACGTTTTCTAAACGAACAAAAGAACCATCTTCTAACCATAAATTTGAAGAATATTGCGAGGTGTAAATACCTAAGTCAACGGCGCTCTGTAAAACATTGCTTTTACCAATGTTTTCCATATAACTTGAACGTTGATTTACAGTGTTGTAGATTTTGTTTCCTCCAGATCCTCTTAATAATAAAGAAGCATCAAATTTTTTATATCTCACACTTGGATTGAAAGCGAAAGAATAAGTTGGCAAAGCAGAACCTTGCATTACACGATCCGGACTCATACTACCTTGGTCAATAATACCATCACCATTTTGATCTACTACTGTTTCAGCATTTGCAGCATCTTTACCTTGGTGCTGTAAAATATTAAATGTGCCTATTGGTTGTCCTTTTATCAGGTAAGAATTTGGTGCGCCCCAACCTACGTAGTCTGTATTTAATGGTACACCATTAATGCTTCCGCTTAAGTTAAGAACTTCATTACGCATGAAAGAAACGTTTCCTGCTAAAGTAAAAGTCGTATTTTCATTACGGATTACATCATATGCCAAGGCAACCTCTAGTCCTTCGTTTTTAATACTACCAACATTGGCTTTGATTTTATCATATGGATATGGAGGTTGTGGAACTGTATAATCAAATAATAAATTATCTGTAGTTGCAGTGTAAACATCAATTGTACCTCTCAATCGGTTGTCGATGAAACCAAAATCAAGACCAATATTGGTTTGTTTTTTGGTCTCCCATTTTAAATCGTCATTGCCATTTTGAATGATGTTGTAGTTTGGAATTTGTGAACCTCCAAAATAAGTCGTACCAGCAGCACCAACCAAAGAAAGTGAGCTTTGAGGTTTTAGGCCTTGTTGGTTTCCGGTAACTCCATAACCTACACGTAATTTCAAATCATTAATAACAGATTGATTAGCCATAAATGATTCTTTCGCAATTTGCCAAGCTACCGAAGCAGATGGAAAATTCCCCCATTTATTATTTGCTCCAAATACAGAAGATCCGTCACGTCTGATACTTGCTGTAACTAAATAACGATCTAATAAGGCGTAATTTACTCTTGCTAAAAAAGAAACAAGTGTTCTGTCATTTTTAGAAGATTGAATATCGCCTGGTAAAGCTTTAGTTATATCACCTAATTGAAGGTTATTGTAAGTAGCTAAATCATTAACAAAACCTCTTGCTTGAGAGTAGTTTTTTTGCTCACTTTGGTATTGCCATTCGTACAAAGCCAAGGCATTGATGGAGTGAATGCCAAATGTTTTTTTGTAATTCAAGCTAATATCCATTAACTTCTCTTCCTGACGAATATTTTCAATATTTCCAAAGCCTTTTTGGTTAATTGCGTTTGCATCTGTCGATTTAGCTGGGTTATAAAAACCTGTTGAATTGTTTGCTTTTCTCCAGCTTCCAAACCAACCAGCCTGTAAACCATCAACGATATCTAAATCAGCCTTAAGGCTTCCGAATAAATTATCATATTTTCCTTCATTAGTAATTTCTTGTTGAGCCGCATAAGGATTCAAATATTGGAATAAATTAGGATCTGTATAATACGTTGTTCCGTCTGATTGAAACACTGGATCAGTAGGACGCATTTGATAAGCCTGAGAAATCAAGTTTGAAACTTGATTCACTCTACCAATACTTTGTACACTGCTGTTCGTGTTACTAATTCCGTTAGTTAAACTATAAGTCAAAGTTAATTTGTCATCCAAAGCTTTTTGAGTCGCTTGTAAACGGGCAATATATTTTTTATTGTCAGAGTTAATTACAACACCATCTTGCAAAATAGCACTTAAAGAACCGTGGTAACTAAATTTTTCACTGCCTCCACCAAACGAAAGTGTATGCGTTTGCGTAAATCCTGTTTGTGTTAAAATTCCGTACCAATCTGTGTTTGCACCATGATTTGCAGAAGCAGGAACTCCAACACTTTGAGCTGCAGTCCACCATTGATCAGCATTTAGAAAATCCAATTTTTTTGGAATAAAATCGATAGCAGAAGAACCTACATATTCAAAAGTTGTTTTTCCTGATTTATTGGTTTTAGTGGTTACAATGATAACTCCGGCAGCTCCTCTAGACCCATAAACGGCTGTAGCTGAAGCATCTTTTAGAATATCGATAGACGATATTTCTGTTGGAGGAATTGAGTTTAATAAATCTAGATTTCCCTGAATTCCATCTACTACAACCAAAGGATCGCTTCCACCAATTAAAGAACTTACTCCACGAATACGTACACTTGGACCAGAACCAGGTTCACTACCAATTTGGTTAATATTTACACCTGCCGCTTTTCCAGAAATTAATTGCAACGGATTTACAATTGCACCTTGATTCATCTCTTTTGCAGAAATAGTAGAAACTGCACCCGTTACATCTTTTTTAGTAACAGATCCATAACCAACTAAAACTACTTCTTGTAAGTTTGTTGCATCTGGTTCAAGTTTAATGTTGATTGTTTTTTGGTTTGCCGTTACTTTTTTGTCTTTGTAACCAACAAATGACACCACAATTACAGAAGTATTGCTTTCAACAGTGATTGTAAATTTTCCGTCAAAATCAGTAACAACACCGTTTTTTGTTCCCTGCTCATTTACTGATGCACCCGGAAGCGGACTTCCATTTTCATCAGTAACAATTCCTGAAACGGTTTGTTTTTCAAATTCAATAACTTGTGTTTTAAGCTCCGGCTTTTTTAAGATAATCTGTGTATCTCGAATTTTAAACTCAGTTGGGGTACCTTTAAAAAGCTTATCTAGAACCACATAGATTGATTGGTCTTTTACAGAAATAGAAACAGTTCTGTCTAAGTCAATATCATTTAGTTTATAAATGAATCTGAAATCAGTTTTTTGTTCGATGGTCTCAATCACCTTTTCGATTGTTGAATTATTTAATTCCAGCGTTACTTTTGTTTTTTGGGCATAAGTATTCGCTCTAATATTAAACATGGCGACCAAAATAAGTAGGGTAGTTAATTTCAATTTTAGGTCATTTTGGAACACTCGGTATAAAAACCCAGTATTCTTTGATTTTTTTTTCATAATTTTGTTAATTGATTGTAGTTAATTCGTTATATTCAATCACTTAGTTAATCGGAAATTGTTCGCAGCTCTTTCCGATTTTTTTATTCCCGTAATGTTAGTTCCTCATAGATTGTAATTGGTTTTAAGTGGTTATTTAATTAGTATTTGATTGTCTTTGATAGTATAATTAATGCCATGAATATCATTAAAATAGCTCATAACATTTTCAATAGATTCTTCCTTAAAGCTGGCATTGAATTTTTCGTTTGCTAGTTTTTCGTTTTTGTTTACAATTGTAACATTATAGCGTCTTTCCAGTTTTGTAATGATGTTTTTGAACGACATATTTCTAAATGTCAAACCGCCATTTATCCACGAGGTGTAAATGTCTGTGAGAACAGGTTTGGTCGAAATTTTAGCATTTTCTCTATTGAAACTTCCTTTAAATCCGGGTTTCAAAATGGTGTTTTTTGATGCATCAAATTCTTGGTTTGATTGATACATTCCTACTGAACCTTCAACTAAAACAACATCAGTCAAATCATCTTCTGGATAATTAGAAACGTTGAAATGCGTTCCTAAAACACGAACATTCAGGTTGTCAGCATTTACGATAAACGGATGTTTTTTGTCTTTGGCAACATCAAAAAATGCTTCTCCGTCAAGAAATACTTGTCTGTTTTCACCAGCAATAAATTTTATAGGATATTTTAAAGTTGTTCCCGAATTCAGATGAACAAATGTTCCATCAGAAAGTTGAAGACGGAATTTTTTTCCGTAAGGAATTTTGATCGTGTTATAAACTAATTTTTCAGGATCTGAACTGTTTTCATAAACCAGTTTATCTCCCGTTTGATTCCCAACAATATTGCCTTTAGCATCTTTTACAATCGATGAATTTTTTTCAGAAATTACTTGAATATCACCATTTTCTAATTGAAGGACAATATCAGTACTCTTGAAATCGAATTCTTTTTCAGCTGGTTTAGTTGCAAGATTTTGTTTGTAGAAAAAACCAATTCCCAATAAAACAACAACAGATGCAGCAATCGAAATGTATTTTCTGTAATTCGGTTTTCTTACCGGCATTTCAATTACAGTTTCCTCTTTTTCTTCTTCTTTGGAAGCAGATAAAATATTCATAAAAATATCGTCGGCAGTTTGCTTGTCCATTTTTGGCATTTCATCCAAAAGGTTTTGAACATCTTCTACCGTAGGAAAATCATCGGTAAGCTGATTTTTTTTATAATAAGCAATTACCTCGTTTGTTTCTTCGAGTGTACACTGGTTCAAAACAAACTTTTGTAAAAGGCCTTTTATTTCAGAATTTGAATTCATTACGAATTGTTTTAGGTCGGGATTTTATATAATACAGTCGAAATGAAGTTGAGTACTACTCAAACGTTATAAATTTTTCAATTTTAACATTTTTATGAAATATAAAAACGCGGGAAGTATTGATTTTGTTGAGGTTTTGTGTGAAAAATATTTTTAAAAAATTTAATCTTTCTATTAAGCAACCGATTTGTCATTTCGACCGAAGGGAGAAATCACATTAGAAAACCACAAAGAAAATCGCCAATCTTTGTCGAGTTACATGTGTGATTTCTCCCTTCGGTCGAAATGACAAACATGACGGGAAACTGTATGAATTGCAAAAAAAAAATCACCCGAGAAAGGTGATTTTAATGGTTTGTGGTTTTTTGGTTTAGATAATTTCATCATGAACTTGAAAAAAGACTCGCATGGATTCCAGTGCTTTGCTCATTTGGTTCTTGACAGTACTTATAGAGATGCCGAGTTCTTGACTTATTTCTTCGTAACTCATGCCTTTCTTTCGGGACATTTTAAAAATTTGCTTTCGCTTGGGGGGCAATTGTTTTATGGCTTGTTTGCGAAGTTTTTTGCAATCTTCTTCGCGAATCGAATAATCGCCGTATTCATGAGACTTTTGGCTTTCATAAAAAACGGCTTCTTTTAAAACCTGATCATTTGCAGCTTTATTCAAAGTATTAAAAGCTTGATTTCTCGCAATGGTAAAAATGTAAGCTTTAAATGACTGCTCCAGATTCAAGTTTTCACGATGCTGCCATACCTTCATAAAAACATCCTGAACATTTTCTTCGGCAGCTTCTTTTGATTTTAAGAGACTAATGCTGTAACCATAGATGTCTTGGTAATACAAATCAAAAAGGGAACGAAATGCTTTTTCGCTGCCATTTTTTAGTTCGCTTACCAATAATTTGTCGCTATGATCTTTGGCTTCCAACATTAAATTAATTAGTTTGTATTTAAATCTAATTATATTACGATACTATCAAAATCGATACTCTAATGCGTTGAGTGGTTAGCAAATATATAAAAATATAATTCGCATAAAAAAGTCAAAAATCACACTTATTTGTAATTTTTTTAAAACAATATAGCTTGGATGGCAACAAACGCTGAGGTAATATGCTTTTTATCAAGTTGATAACTTTTTGGCTGAAAAATTAAAAATTAACGATTCTGGATTTTTAATTTTGAGAATATTCTTATTGTTAGAAGTAGAAGTTGCAGATTCTTCATTTTTTTTAAATCAAAAAATCCTTTCATCTTTTTACAAAAAAGATAAAAGGATTATTGAAAATTGAATCTATATAATTGATCTAAAATTAAATTCTGCTTAATTAGTTTTTCAAATCTTTGATTACTTTGAAAGCAACGTCAACTTGATCTTCACCAACTAATATTGTAAATTCATTTGAAGTTGAAATTACCTCGTTGATGATAATTCCTTCCCAAGCCAAACGTTGGAAAATGAAATAATAAATACCAGGAACTACGATGTTTTCTTTTGGCAATTTTACTGTAATTGAAGCTAAATTGTCTAATTTTTGAATTAGTTTTTCTCTCATAAAGTGTTTCTCAACTAAATGATTCACACTGCTACTCACTACAATATTGGTTTCATTTACACCACGAGATGAGGTGTAGAAAATATCAGACAAAGCATTAATATCAGAAATTAAATCAGCTTGTTTGTTTAAAACAGTTTCTGAAGCTGCAAAAGTGTAATCTGTAAGCTCAGAACGAACTGTGATTTCGCCTATATTCTTGATTACTTTATTGATTTTGTGGTTTAATTTAAAATCTAATTCCTCTGTCAATCTTTTAAGGGACATTACAACAGCACCTTGTTTTACCTCTTTGCCAAATTCACTTTCTAGCTCAGTCATTATGTTTCGAGAGAGAGAAGTTAAATTGATAATCCCGAGCGATAATGCATTCAATAAAAACGGCTTTGTTTTGATGTAATTTTCGACGATGGAAGAAACGGTTTTCATAATTTTTTTTCTTTTTTTTGGTAACTTAATTGTGTTGGTTTAGTTAATTTGATGTTATAAATCTCTGCAAATATAAATAAAAAAACAAAATGTTACAATTATAACAAGAAAAAAAATATGTTAAAAATGATAAAAAGCGTCAGTAAGATGCTCAATTGCAAATGTTTCCTCGGATTTATGGATGGCAATTATGTCAAAACGAACATTTAAATCATCATCAAAATCCATTTCCCTATCGTTTATGTAGGCATTTACTGCTTTTATGAGCAACTGAATTTTTTTTTGCTTGACAAAATCCTGCGGAGAACCAAAATCCAAACTCGATCTTGTTTTGACTTCAACAATCGCCAAAATGGAATCTTTTTGTGCAATAATATCAATCTCGGCTTTTTGAATAACAAAGTTTCTTTCTAAAATTTCGTAACCATTTTCTTCAAGATAGGAGACAGCCAAATCTTCTCCGAGTTTTCCTAGTTCATTATGTTCTGCCATAGTTTTTGTTTTAAGTTTCAGGTTTCAAGTTCAAGTTTGAGGTTTTTTGCACGCAAAGACGCGAAGTCGCAAAGTATATTTAAAACTTTGCGACTTCGCGTCTTTGCGAGATTTTTATGTGGTATTTTTAGTTTCCCTTTTTAAAGAGTGAATGTTATTTTTGGAAAGTAAGCGTGCTTCCAGAAGCAGTTACATCAATTGTAACTGTATTTCCCATTATCAAAGCTCTGTTATCTCTAATGTGACCAGCTGGGAAATTGAAAATTACGGGAATATTATACTTTTTTGTTACATCGTCAATAATTTCAAGAGCATTTTTTCCCCACGGAACTTCATTGTCTTTCATTTTCGTCATTCCTCCAATAACAATTCCTTTTAGGTTTTCGATACAACCATTACGTTTTAAATTCATCATCATTCGATCGATATGATAAAGGTATTCATCTAAATCCTCAATAAATAAGATTTTGTCTCTGCAGTCAATAGCTGAAGGAGAACCTAACAAACTATATAAAATGGAAAGATTTCCACCGACTAATTCGCCGGTTGCTTTACCAAAACGATTCATTGGAGATGGAGCAACGGTGTAAGATAATGATTCGCCAAATAAACTTGCTTTTAAAGAACTGATCGCCTCTGGAGTTGCGCGCGGGATTGTAATTGGCATTACACCATGAATTGATTTATAGCCCATCGTGTTTAAATGATTATGCAAAACGGTAACATCACTAAAACCGATAATCCATTTTGGATGTTGCTTGAATTTGGTAAAATCCAATAAATCTAACATTCTAACAGTTCCATATCCGCCTTTAACGCACCAAATTGCTTTAATATTAGGGTTGTCTAATTGCTTTTGAAAATCGGCAGCACGTTGTTCATCTGTTCCGGCCAATTGGTGATAATCAAGACCAATTGTGCTGCCGACAACAGCTTCTAATCCCCAGCTGTGCAGCAAGTCCATAGTTGGTTTTAAGTTATCGTCGATATTTTTTCTGGCAGTTGCCAAAAGAGCTATTGTATCTCCTTTTTGTAAATAAGGCGGTGTTATCATGATTTGTTGAGATTGACATGTTAATGATTGCAAAGCAAAAATAAGAAATGCGATTTTACCCAAGGCAAAACTTTTCTTGATATGCTTAAAGCTGTTGATCGTCATAATATCTTTTGCTTAAAAGTTCATTTTATTTTTAAAATTAGGCTAAAAATCAGCCTCCATATTGTTTTTGCAATTCTTCCAAAAGAAGCATTAATCCTTTGTCAGCTTCTTCAGACTGCACATTTGCAAAGATGATAAAAGCTTTATTAATTGCTTTACAAATATAAACTTTAGTTAAAAATGTTCCTGGATTTCCGTAATGAAACGAATATTTTAAACCTGAGTTTTCATTTATTTCAGAATACCATCCAAAAGAAACTTCGGGGAAACCATAATGCATCAAATTAAATTCCTGAGCCGATAATGTTTTCGATTTTCCAGCTAAACCCTGAAGTTGCATTTGCGTAAATTTACAATAATCAGGCAAACTGCAATTTATATTTCCTGCAGATGAGAGCCAGTTTAATTTATAATTGAGGGCGGGCTTTTCGGGATTTAAATTTTCGTCATGTCCCCAAGGCTGATTTTCATCGATTAGATTAGGCGGTCCAAAATCGAAATCAATATTTAGATTCTTGCCTAATTCGGCTACTAATGTTTCATAGCTTTTTCCGGTCGCTTTTTCGAGCATTAAACCCGCAGCAACATAACTCGGATTGGACAAATATGCTTCCTGCTTTTCAGAAACAACTTGTTTTTGGCTAAAAAACCAAGAAATAAATTCATATCGTTGTTGCTGTTTGTCTCCTTTAATTTCTTTTTGAGAAGGCGTTTCATTACCATATGACCAAGTAGGAATTGGCGCTCTAAAAGTTAGGAAATCTTGCAGTGTTACCTTATAAAGAACGGGATTGCTGGTTGATTTTAATTCAGGATAAAGGTCAAAGAATTTAGTATCTAATTTTATTTTTCCCTCCTTTACTAAAGTCATAGCAATATAACTTGTAATGGTTTTTGTTAAAGATCCCAGTCGAAATTTATCATTCTTTTTTGCTTTGTAAGAAGAATTGATTCGTTGATATCCTAAAGTCTGGATTTCAAGTATAGAATCTGAAGAAACTACGGCATATGCTAATTCAGGAATTTTATATTTAATTCTGATATTCTCTGCTAAAGAACTGTTTTTTTGTCCGTAAATAGTAGTAAAGATGCTGAGGAAAAGCAAAAAAACAAGATTTTTTTTCATTTGGGAAAGTGTCGATTTTTATAGGCAAGTTACAAGAGATTTGCACAGAAACAAAGATATAAATCAAAAATAAAACAAAGTAAATTTCTTACAAAAAAAATAATTTCTTAAATTGTGGCTTTAAATGTTTAATTGAAATTTATGCGCCAGTTTATCAAGTTTTATCTTTTATTCCTTTTTTCAATTTCCTCTTTATTTGCACAATCAAAAAAGTACGCTATTCATACGGTTGCTTTTTACAATTTCGAAAATCTCTTTGATACGATTAATGATCCAAGTACAAATGATGACGAATGGACACCAAAAGGAGCACAGCATTGGACAAAAGAAAAATACGAGCAAAAATTAAAAAACCTTTCACGAGTTATTTCAGAAATTGGAACTCCCGAAAATTCAAATGCTCCCACTTTGATTGGTTGTTCTGAAATTGAAAATAGAGGCGTACTGGAAGATTTGATAAAACAAGAAAAAATCGCAGGTTTCGATTACGGAATTATTCATTTTGATTCGCCGGACCAACGCGGAATTGACGTTGCACTTTTGTATCAGAAAAAATATTTTAGGCCGACTTCTTTTTCGAATATTCCTTTAATAATTTATAAGAATAAAACTGTTGTTCAAGAAAATGGAAACGAAGATTTAGGAGATGTTGAAGTTAAAATTGATACTAAAAACCGAGTTTTCACAAGAGATCAGCTTTTGGTAACAGGGTTTCTTGATAATGAAGAAATTCATATTATTGTTAATCACTGGCCTTCAAGATCTGGAGGAGAAAAAGCAAGTAGTCCGTATCGTGAAGCAGCGGGGAAATTAAACAGAAGAATAATTGATTCGCTACAGCAAATAAACCCAGATGCGAAAGTTATAACTATGGGAGATTTAAACGACGGACCTTTCAATAAAAGTGTAAAAATGGCTTTAGGCGCGAAAGCAAAAAAAGTTGAAGTTCCAGAATTTGGTGTTTATAATCCGTTTGAGGAAATGGCCGAAAAAGGTATGGGGACTTTAGCATTTCGTGATTCCTGGGATATTTTTGACCAAATTATGATGACGAAATCTTTCATAAAACCTGATTTTTCAAGTTATGAATTTTGGAAAGCTGCTATTTTTAAAAAACCATATTTGATTCAGACTTCAGGAAAATACAAAGGATATCCGTTAAGAAATTCATTGACCGAAGCAGGTTTTAGCGATCATTTTCCGGTTTATATTTATTTGATACGTGAATTAAAATGAATCGCAGTTTTTAGACTGAACACTTGAGACCGCGACTGTTTACTGAATACTTTTCACTACCTTAGCTTTTCATAAATTCAGAAAAAAATGGCTATAGCAAAACCATTCAATCTAACGCAATGGATTGAAGATAACCGACACTTATTAAAACCGCCAGTTGGAAATAAAAATCTTTATGTTGATTCTGGTGACTATATTGTAATGATTGTTGCCGGACCAAATGCGCGAAAAGATTATCATTATAACGAAACCGAAGAACTTTTTTATCAATTAGAAGGAAGTATAAAAGTGGTAATCCAAGAAGATGGAGAGCGCAAAGAAATGGAATTAAATGCTGGAGACATGTATTTGCATCCTGCTAAAATTCCTCATTCACCTGTTCGTTCTGAGGGTTCGATTGGATTGGTAATTGAGCGCAAACGCGCCGGAAAAGGTTATACCGACGGACTTTTGTGGCATTGCGACAATTGCAATCATAAACTTTATGAAGTGTATTTTGAGCTTCACAATATCGAAAAAGACTTTCTGCCTCATTTCGAGCATTTTTACAATTCTGAAGAATTAAGAACGTGTAATAAATGCGGAACCATAATGGAAACTGATCCTAGATTTACGGCTAAGAAATAAATACACCAAAAAAACCGATAGATTTTAAAAACCTATCGTTTTTTTTTGGTGTATTTTGAGGCAAAAACATGTATTTATATAGTTTTTAATGTATATTTGTATCATATATGATATAAAAAAATATTAATTATGATACAGGAAATTATTGCTTATAAAAACATTGTTAATGATATTGAGGAATTAATGACTAAATCTCCTTTTAAAAAAAATTATATCATTGAACAAATTGGTATTCCGAGTCCGACATTTTATAGAAAATTAAAAACTCAGACTTTCACTCCTGATGAAATGCTTTCAATTGCAAAAATTCTTTCCCCAGAAGAGAATTATATGTTAGAATTGAAGGCAGAGATTGAGCAAGGAAAACTAGATATAAAAAATGGAGATTATATAACACATGAAGAAATGTTAGCTAAACTAAAGAGAAGAAATCTTATATAAAAATATCCATTGGTTTTTGCCGATTGTTATAAAAAGTAATCAATTCGATATAATCTTGCGTAGTTTCATAATATAATGTGACGTTTCTAGAAATGACAATACTTCGGCATTTTAATTTTGGATTATATTTTCCAAGTGAAGGATTATTTTCCAACAAAGTTATAATGTGTAAAACGTCCTTGATAAATTTTTGAGCTATGAGCGGTGACCAAAAATGTTTAAGATAATTCTCAATAGTATCAAGGTTATACTCTGCTTTTTTAGACCAAATAATCTTCATTGTAAATTTTGAATATTTACAAATTTATAAAAATAAACTTACAAAATATTAAATTCTTACAACTCAATCTTCTTCCCTTGCACAGGATAAATAATCTTCAAACCTAAATCATTTTGACTTTTTAATTGCTCTTTAATTTTGGCAATATTTTTAGCAGGCGGTTTTAGATGTGTAATGATGATTTTGAAGTTGTTAAGCGAACTTTTTCCGGCTAATTCTTCTAAAACATGAAGTTCAGTCATTAAATGATTTGGGGTTAAATGCCCGAATAAAAATTTGTCTGGCTGTTCATTTGGGAATGAAACTTCGATAAAAATTCCTTTCAATTGTTTACTTTGAACTAATGGCGCAATTGCCGTCCATAATGCTTTAAGTTTATCGCTTTTTTCAACAGAATCTGGACCAGTGTCACCTAGATATAAAGCATAAGAATCTTCGCTTTTTATTAAAAATGCAGTACTTTCAAACGGATTGACATGACTCAGTGAAAAAGCTTTTACCGTCATTTTTGTATTTGAAATAGGAGTTTCTTCACCTAGGTTTAAAGTTTGAAAATGATATTTTTTCAGTGGAAATCCTACGCCTTTATCTCCAAAATTGGCCCAAGTTTCATCGTTGAAATAGTGATTTTCCATCATTTCCATGCATTTTTCAGTTGCATAAACTGTTTTTGAAGAATCGGCTGGAGAGTTGATTATTAATCCTGAAACGTGATCTAAATGTGCGTGCGAAATAAAATATCCTTTAATGTATTTGCGCAAGACTTCGCTGGTTGAAACTTTAAAAACTTTATTCTCAATTGCTTTTTCGATTCCCGCATTTATAGTTCCGGCGTCCAGACAAATAAAATCTTTTGTATTGGAGGGGGCTATTAAATATGCTGAAAGATTTTTTTCATCGATTCCACCTTTTATTCCGAGTGGAACGACTTGAAATGATGATTTTTCTTTTTGAGAGAAAGCGTTTGTCGAAATCAATAGCAAACAGAGTAAAAGCCTACTGAAAATGGTCATAATTGTTATTTTATGTAATGCAAATTTCACTAAATAAATCCAATAAATAAGACCTGATTTCTGTTAATACTATTAAATAATCTTAATTTTACTCTTATTTATGAATTCATTTCAATTTGAAATTAATTCTAAAAGAATATCTTTACATAAAAATATAACAATTTTAACTAAAAAAGTTACAATGACAACAATAGCATCACAATTTGGCATGAATGAAGCACTGGAAAAGCTAGGAATTAAACTAGTAAACGAAGGAACTTCAACAGGGGTGGAGAATTTTTCATCAGGCGAAATCTTAGATAGTTTTTCTCCTGTAGATGGAAAACTAATAGCATCAGTAAAAACTTCTACACTTGAAGATTATGAGAAAGTAATGCGCGCAGCGACGGAAGCTTTCAAAGCTTTTAGATTAATTCCTGCGCCACAACGCGGTGAAATTGTGCGTCAGTTTGGTGAAAAATTACGTCAGAATAAAGAAGCTTTAGGAAAATTGGTTTCTTATGAAATGGGAAAATCATTGCAGGAAGGTTATGGTGAAGTGCAAGAAATGATAGATATCTGTGACTTTGCTGTTGGTTTGTCACGCCAATTACACGGATTAACAATGCATTCTGAGCGTCCTGGACATAGAATGTATGAGCAATATCATCCGTTGGGAATTGTCGGAATTATTTCGGCATTTAATTTCCCTGTTGCGGTTTGGTCTTGGAACACCGCTTTGGCTTGGATTTCTGGCGATGTTTGTGTTTGGAAACCTTCTGAAAAAACACCTCTTTGTGGTATTGCTTGTCAAAACATAATCGCTCAAGTTATCAAAGAAAACAATTTGCCAGAAGGAATTTCTTGCTTGGTAAATGGAGATTATAAAATAGGGGAGTTGCTGACTAAAGATACTCGTATTCCGTTAGTTTCTGCAACAGGTTCTACCAGAATGGGTAAAATCGTTGCACAAGCTGTTGCTGCTCGATTAGGAAAATCATTATTGGAATTGGGAGGAAACAATGCCATTATAGTTACTCCAGATGCAGATATTAAAATGACAGTTATTGGTGCTGTTTTTGGAGCTGTTGGAACGGCTGGTCAGCGTTGTACATCAACTCGAAGATTGATTATTCACGAAAGTATTTACGATAAAGTAAAAGATGCACTAGTTGCAGCTTACAAACAATTGAGAATTGGGAATCCGCTTGACGAAAATAATCACGTTGGGCCACTTATTGACACCCATGCAGTGGAACAATATGCAGTAGCTTTAAATAAAGTAGTTGCCGAAGGCGGAAAAGTTCTAGTCGAAGGCGGTGTGCTTTCTGGAGAAGGATACGAAAGTGGTTGTTATGTAAAACCGGCAATTGCTGAGGCTGAAAATTCATTTGCAATTGTACAGCACGAAACTTTTGCTCCAGTTTTGTATTTAATAAAATATTCTGGAGAAGTTGACAATGCAATCGAAATTCAGAATGGAGTTGCTCAAGGATTATCTTCAGCAATTATGACAAACAATCTACGTGAAGCAGAAAGATTTTTGTCAGTAACAGGCTCTGATTGTGGAATTGCGAATGTAAATATCGGAACCTCTGGAGCTGAGATCGGTGGTGCTTTTGGTGGTGAAAAAGAAACAGGAGGCGGGCGTGAATCTGGATCTGATGCTTGGAAAATCTATATGAGACGTCAAACAAATACGATTAATTATACAACGAATCTTCCTTTGGCACAAGGAATTAAATTTGATTTGTAAAATAGAAGTTTAAATCAAAACCGCTTTTTCATGATAAATGAAAAGGCGGTTTTTTTATTGCTTGTTTTTGTAGTATTTTACGTATGGTTTTTTAAAATTTCAAAGAATGGGAATGAGATGTAAATTATTTTTGCTATTACTAATGATGGTTATTTTTAGTTGTAATAAAAAGTCTGATATAAAATCTACGACTTCAGTTAAAGACAGTTTAAATCAACATTTTCCTGAAGAAGATTTTGAAGAAGATGGGAGTGATGTAGTAACTATAAAAGATTTGAAATTTCCATCAACAGGAAAAAATATTGAGGATTTTGTTTTAGAGCCTTGTGAAATAAAAATGAAAGCAGAAGGTTTTCTTAATGATGATGAGCTTAAGGATATTGTAATTGTACTACAAAATGAAAATGATAGCCAAGATTCTCGTGCAGTCTTGGTTCTCTTAAAACAGGAAACGGGAGAATATAAACTTCAGGATGTTTCTTGGGAAGCCTTAGATCCTGAATATACGGAAAATGGTTATCAGGTATATACGTCAGAGGAGATTTCTATAGAGAATAAAATATTGCATATTATGCTTCAGAGTGGTGGTGGACCTCCTGGTACAAGAGAAACATTGTATAAATATGTAAATAATGATTTTGTTCTAATAGAGATGCATACTTTTAGTGCTGGAGCTGGTGCTCATATGGTAAGTGATTATAATTTGATGACGGGAGTTGTTGAACATGAAGTAACAAATACGCTAAATGACAGTATTCCAGCTAAAAATGAAATTAAAAAATTTGAATTGAAACGACAAATGTTATTTGCCAAAGACAATCCCAACACTGTTTTAGAAGATCTACCAGGATCAGAGAATTTTTAAATAAGAAAAGGCTTCCATATTTGGAAGCCTTTTACTTTAAAATTAAGTTAGTTAAGTTTGAATTAGTTTATTTTTTAAGAATAGTTTGATTGAATGAACCGTTATTGGTGTAAACTTTTACCAAATAAGTTCCCGAGATTAATTGACTTAAATCGATGCTTTCAGCATTTTTCCCTGCACTGCTTACTAATGTACCAGATATATTATAAACTAAAACTTGTTCTATAGTTTGAGTTGATTTTGCAAAATACAAAATATCAGTCACTGGGTTTGGATATAAAACAACTTTCGAGGTTTCAGGTTCCGCAATAACTTCAGCAGTTTTTGACATTCTTAAAGTACTTCCTGAATTATATACTGTGCTAATATAGAATAAATTAGCAACAGAACCTTTTGTAATAGTGTGAGAACCTGCAGCAATTGATGCAGTTACAATGCCTGCTGATGCAGTATAAGAAACATTGTCAACTTTGATTGTTCCTGTAAAATTTGAATCGAATACTAAAGTTAAAGTTGAAGCACTTGTTGTTGTGTATGTAATAGAAGTGCTAGTTTCAATTTTTAAACGTTTAGTTAAAGTTAGTCCATTGTATGTTACTGAACCATCTGTAGAATTCATATTCCCAGTAATTGAATAGAAAGTACTTGTTTTTCCTGAAGTTGTGAAATTATGAATTTCATCTCCGCTTGGTGTTCCAGTAGTCACTGTAATTGTTCCTGAACCTGTTGCTGGCGTTCCTGTTCCTGTTGTTGCAATTGAGTACGATATTGTTGCTGTTGGAGTTCCAGTAATTGTAATTGTTTTAGCAGTTGTGTTTTTGACAAAACTAATTCCAGATGCTGGCAAACCAGTTACAGTTGCATCTGTAGCAGTTCCTCCCCAAGTGAAAACAATTGAAGATATCGCTGTTCCGCTAGCAACAGTTTGATTGTTGTTTGTTGTAGAAGTCAAAGTTTGAGCGCCTGCAGCTGTAACTGTAATCGTTCCAGAACCTGTTGCTGGAGTTCCAGTTCCTGTAGTTGCAATTGAATAAGATACAGTTGCTGTTGGTGTTCCAGTAATTGTGATTGTCTTTGCGGTTGTGTTTTTCACAAAACTAAGTCCAGACGCTGGCAAACCTGTTACAGTGGCATCTGTAGCATCTCCACCCCATGTGAATACAATTGATGCGATTGCTGTTCCGCTACTTACTGTTTGGTTTTCATTTCCTGTTGAAGTAAGTGTTTGCGAACTCGCGGGAGGATTTCCTTCTCCTTGAACCGAAACTAAAGCTCCACTATAATTTGTCAATGCAGATTTTAGTGCTGTAATTACAAGTGAAGAAGTATCATCGACACTATTGTCAAATACCCATTTTAAATCTCCTCCAGAAACGCGCCCAGCGTATTGTGTTACTTTGGTTTTTGCAATTGCTGGCTCATCAATCACTAAATTTTTCACATATAAAGAGGCATCCGTATCAAAGTTGTTATATGAATTTGCTCCTGATTTTGATTTAATTGTACTGCTTACAGTTTCGCCTCTTGTTGTTGCTACATAAGCATCAAAATCTGTTGTTGAACTTATTTTTCCTGAAATATTATATAACGGATTCGGATCATTATAAGCCACAAATCGCATATTATTTGTTCCGTTGGAAGCATCAAAAGTATTATTGTATGCTTTTATAAATCCGCCGGCTTCGCCTGAGAATGTTCCCATTGTTCCGGCATTGTTTACCTGATTTGCTTCGTCCCAGATATCTGTTCCTTGCAAAGAAGTCAACATTGGATGTTTAGCATTTCTGAAATAATTTCCTTCTACAAAAAGTGAAGATCCCATTGTAGATCCAGCTCCGTATTTCGCATTTCCATCATAGTAATTGTTGTAAATATGAGCTGAATAATAACGAACTCTTGGATGACGGGAATCAGAATGGTCGAACCAGTTGTGATGATATGTGATGTACAAACCGGTTGTTGTTCCTTCGCTTAAGCCCAAAAGACTTGCTTTTCCGTTGTCCCAAAAGTGGTTGTAAGATAAGGTGATATAAGTTGAAGATTTGTTATCCAATGCTCCATCTCCTTTAATTTGATCAGCATCACTTCCTGCATTTCCATAAAATAAGTCGCAGTTGTGAACCCAAATATGATCATTATCTTGTTGCATTCCAACATTGTCGCCGGCTGTACTGTTGCAGTTCATAAAACCAAGATTGCTTACTTCGATATTTGAAGCCGATTTTAAACGAACGCCCCAACCATTTGCAACAGCATCATTTCCAATTCCTTCAATTGTTACGTAGCTTGATGCATTATTTGCATTTTCGATTACGACATCGCCACCTTCCATAACTGTCATGTCTGTGATGTTTCCAATTAATCGGATGATGAACGGACGAGTATCTTTTCCCTTTTTGATTGCATATAAAATATTTTGCAAACCAACGCAAGGATTAGCACTTGCTCCAGTAATGTTCATCGAAATGGTGTTTTTTGTGTTTTGCGTAATGTACAAAATTACTGCATTGTCTTTAGGTGTTCCGTCAGCTTTGTAACCACCCGGAACTCTGCCACTTTCAAAGGCAAATCCGTTTCGATCGTGTGCGGAAACTGTCAACGAACTTGTTGTAGATCCAGTTCCTTCCACTCCAGAAATCACGGGTTTTACTTTTACAGTGTATGATCCAGCTTTCAATCCTGGAATATCAGCTCGAAAATAGCTTCCGTAGCTTCGGATGAGCTGATCATCAATTTTTCTGTCGGTAATTCCATTGCCAGAATAATAGACATTGTAGGTTTGTGCATTACTGACCGGTTGCCATTTTACAAAAGCAGTTTCAAGCCAGCCCGATGCTTCTGTAATTGTAACTTGTTGTGCCCAAGTTTGGACGCAAAAAAGAAAAACGAAAACGAAAAGTAGGTTTTTTTTCATAATTGTTTTGGTTAAGATAGTTAATAAATATTATTTGTGGTTTTGATTCATCTTTTACAATTTTAATTGTAATCGATTACACAAAAATATATAAATTTTTGATATTCGTAATTATTTGATTAAATAAAAATATATTACTTAAAAAAATATGCAAAAATATAATCATTATGTAATAAATTGCATGAATTGTAATTTATTACATAATGATTATATTTATCGTGAAGTCCTATTTTTACTACGTTTTTGTAATCAGTTAAATGGAAGCTGATTCTAAAATTTAACTTTTTTGATGATTTTTTAAATTTTAATGGCGCTTCTAATTTAAATAAGAAATAGATTACTTTTAAAGATTGGTCTTTGAGAAATTTGCTCGAAAAATTATTTTTAATATCTTTTTTTAAGAAGGAAAACTATAGATTTGATTTGTTTTCGGTGAAGTTTTTGAGAAAAAAACACACTTCAGAGAAGATCTTTTTGGAAGGTCATTTTATCAAAATAAATGACAAAAAAAAGCCTTTTTGAATTTTCAAAAAGGCTTAAAATATAAGGTTGGAAAAAATTACTTTTTCGATAATTTAGATAGAAGTCTTAAGAATTCAATATACAACCAAACTAATGTGATTACTAATCCCATAGCTCCGTACCATTCCATGAATTTAGGCATTCTTTGTTGCGCTCCTTGTTCAATTTGATCGAAATCTAAGAATAAGTTTAAAGCAGCGATTACAATAACAAAAACACTGATTCCAATGCTTATCATTGAATTTCCGTAATGAACAGGAGTGAAATTGAAAATTAATGAAGCAATCCAAGAAATTAAATAGTAAGTTGCGATTGCCAATGTAGCTGCAACTACAACCGATTTAAATGTTTCGTTAACTTTTACAATTCCAAATTTATACAAGCCTAAACAAACTAAAAAAGTCACTAAAGTTGCACCAACAGCATTGATGACGATTCCAGGATACATGGCTTCAAAAATTGCAGATATTCCTCCAATGAACAAACCTTCAAATAATGCATAGCCAGGTGCTAAATATGGAGAATATTCTGGCTTGAAAGCTGAAATTAATACTAATATCAATCCAACAATTGCGCCGCCCATTGCAGGCAACATTATGTTCATTCCATTAAAAGCCATCCACCAAGTTACCATGGCAGCACCAGTAAGAATTAAAAATAAAATAGCTGTTTTGTTAATTGTACCAGAAACAGTCATTTCTTGATTGTAATCAATAATTTGTGCTTCGTGTACTTCTTCAGCTCTTGAAACAGCATTTGATGAAAAACGTTTGCTGTTTAAAAATGGATTTTTTGAATTGAAAGCCATAGTTTAAATACATTTAGATGAACTCAAATATAGGAAGTTTTTTTTAAGTCTATTAGTTTGAATAGAAATTTTTAACATGAATTTTTCTTGAAAAAATAAGGCCAAAAAAATGTCCATCAAAAGCAATTCTTAATGGACATTATAATATCTTTTGAAAAATTTTAATTCAATAAATCTAAAACTAAAGAAGGGAATAAACCTAAAACAATGTTTAAAGTAATTGAAACAACTGCGACCGCATAAATTAGGAATGGTTTTCCTGTACGCTCTTCGTTTGGTTCTTTTGAATACATTGCTAATATTAGTTTGAAATAATAACCAACACTGATAATAGAGTTAATAACAGCAACAATAACTAATGCAATATAACCGGATTGGATGGTTTGGCTGAATAAGAATAATTTAGCAAAAAATCCAGAAAAAATTGGAATTCCGGCCATTGACAATAATGATCCAGTCAAAATTGCAGCCAAAAGTGGATTTGTTTTTCCTAAACCGTGGAAGTTTGTAATATCTTCGTTGTCTTGATTTTTGCAAACATATAAAATAACACTAAATGCAGCAATTCCGGCTAATGCATAAGCAGCAGCATAGTACAATAAAACTCCAGCAGAAGTTGCAATAGTCAAAAATGTCATCAACATGAAACCTGCATGTGAGATTCCTGAAAACGCAAGCATACGTTTTACATTTACTTGACGTAAAGCCATTATATTTCCAACCGTCATAGAGGCGATTGAAATGATAACAATGATATGCTCAAATGTTCCTAAAAGATCTTGGTTTTCTAAAGACGGAATTAAATTTAATCCTGCTACCAATTTATAAAGTGTTGCAACTGCTACAACTTTAGCCAAAGTACTCATTAAAGCAGTTGTCAATGCAGGAGAACCTTCATAAACATCTGGAGCCCAGAAATGAAATGGCACGGCGGCAATTTTGAAAAACATTCCGATTGTCATTAAAACCATCCCGATTGGAAACCAGATTGGCAATTCAGCAGATAGAGAGCTTTCATAAATTTCAGTTACATCAAAAGTTCCCATAGCTCCATAAATCAAACAGATACCGAATAAAATGATTCCTGATGCAAAAGATCCCATCAAGAAATATTTCATCCCCGCTTCATTACTTTTTATGTTCAAACGATCACTAGCTGCAAGAATATATAATGCAATTGACAAGATTTCGATTCCTAGGAAAAACATTGCCAAGTTTCCGAAAGAAACCATAGCGACAGCTCCAGCTAATAAAAATACTTTTATAGCAATATAATCAGAGATTTTTGTTTGATGATTTTCGTAGAAATTGTGACTCAACGCTACAAGGAAAATGGTCAAAATAATAAACAACGATGAAAATGCAGTAGAGAACTTGCTTACCACAATCATATTGTTATAATAACTTGCTGTTGATCCAAATTCATAATAGTTAAGTGCCAAAACTCCCAATAAACCTAAAATGGTAAACGGAACAATGCCTTTTCTAAAATTTAGAATTTCAAACAATAGGCAAAAAATACCCAATCCTGTTATAGCTATTAATGTATTCATTTTTGTTTTTTTGATTTAGGAAATCTAAAACGCCCTAATTTATTTTATTTAAAATATATTTTTATTTTTTAGAAGATTAACTTTTCAAGTATCAGATTAAATCTGCAATCAAAAATCGTTAACCTGTATTCTAAAACCTTAATTTTTATTGATAACGTTTAAAATCGTTTCTAAACTTGGTGTAATCAAATCTGTTATAGGTTTTGGATAAAATCCAAAGAAAATCAAAACAGCAATAATAGCTACCATTGAAACACCTTCGTTAAGCGTAACATCAGCAAAAACTTTTGAATTTGTTTCTCCCAACATCACGTTCTGAAACATTTTAAGCATATAGTAAGCTCCCAAAATAATAGTTGTTCCACCAAAAACAGCAAACCAAATATTGATTTGAGATAAACTGTATAATACTGTAAACTCTCCAACGAAGTTAAACGTAGTTGGCAAAGCGACCGAAGCAAGAACCAAAATTAAGAACATTGAAGTAAATTTTGGAGACTGCGTACGGATACCGCCTAATGAAGCAATTTCTCTTGTTTCGAATCTTCTATAAATAATTTCAGCAGCATAAAACAATCCGACTACTACAAAACCGTGAGCGATCATTTGTAAAACAGCTCCACGTAAACCATCAACTGTCAAAGTGTAAGTTCCTGCAGCAATTAATCCAACGTGAGCTAAAGATGAATACGCTAATAATTTCTTTAAATCTTTTTGTCTCAAAGCTACAATTGATCCGTAGATAACTCCAGCAATTCCTAATACAATGAAAATATCCATGTATTCTCTTGCAGCCAATGGTGCAATTGGCAATTGCCAACGAATTACACTGTATAATCCCATTTTAAGCATGATACCAGATAAAAGCATTGTTCCAACAGTTGGTGCTTTTTGGTAAACATTTGCTTGCCATGTGTGGAAAGGAATAATTGGAATTTTGATTGCATAAGCTAAAAAGAAAGCTAAGAATATCCACAATTGCTCATCAGCAGAAAGATTTAACTTGTATAAATCTTCAATTAAGAAACTGCCAGCTTTTTGGTATAAATAAATAAAAGCGACAAGCATAAATAATGAACCTGCAAGTGTATAAATAAAGAATTTAACCACTGCTTTTCTTCTTTCATCAGCATCGCCATTACCCCAAATAAGCGCAATAAAGTAAATAGGAATAAGTGCTAATTCCCAGAAAATATAATATAAAAGACCATCTGCAGCAAGGAAAGTTCCTGTCATTGCAAATGCCATAAATAAAATTAATGCGTAGAATGCCTTAGCATTTTTATATTCATTTCCAAAAGAAGAAAATATAATGATCGGTGTTAAAGCTGCTGTCAATAAAAGCATTGCAAGAGCTAATCCATCAGCATTTAAGGCAAATGAAATTTTAGGTTGTGTAATCCAGCTGTTGATTACGCTGATATTTTCGCCAGCACAAAAATTATTCAATAATACAATTGAACATCCTAAAGCTGCTAAACTAAAAAGTAATGCAACTTTTGAAGCTAGTTTGTCACCAGAAAAATAAGTGGCAAATGCACCAATTAAAAGTATAATTAATATAGTAGAAACGTTCATAGTTATAATATTATTGAGCTAAAAATATATAGGAAACAATTGCACAAAGTCCTAAAACAAAGGCAAAAAGATATAATCCGATACTTCCTGTTTGTAATTTTTTTCCTTGAAATGATAATTCATTCACCACTTTGCCTAATCCAAAAACAAGTGCAGATAAACCAGTTTCAACATAATCTCTAAAGATTTTTGATAAGCCGTTTACAGGACGTACAAATACAGCATCATAAAGTTCATCAACATAGTATTTGTTGTAAAGAACTTTTGCTACACCAGTGATATTTTCGTCGCTTTCTGGTACATTGTCTTGTTTAAAGTATTTTATATAAGCAATTAAAATTCCTAGTAGTCCACCTAAAACTGCAACACCCATTAAAGTATATTCAGTAGTTCCTAAGTGGTGTTCTTCGCCAGCCACTTTTGTGAAAAGAGGAGCTAAATATTCATTCAACCAGCTGTTTCCTGGCAAACTGATTAATCCACCAAAAGTTGCTAAAATTGCTAAAATGATTAATGGAATTGTAATTAATGCGCCACTTTCGTGTAAATGATGTTTTTGCTCTTCAGTTCCTCTAAATTCTTTGAAGAAAGTTAAGAACATTAATCTGAACATATAGAAAGCCGTCATAATTGAAGCTACAGATCCAACAACGTATAACGGAATACTGTGGTGGAAAGCTGTCAATAAGATTTCATCTTTAGAAAAGAATCCTGAGAAAAATGGAACTCCAGAAATGGCTAATGAAGAAATCAACATCGTCCAGAACGTAATTGGCATTGCTTTACGCAATCCACCCATGTTACGCATATCTTGTTCTCCATGTAATCCGTGAATCACAGATCCAGAACCTAAGAATAAACAAGCTTTGAAGAAAGCGTGTGTTATTACGTGGAAAACAGCTACTTCATAAGCTCCAAATCCTAATGCTAAGAACATTAATCCTAATTGTGAGACTGTAGAGTAAGCCAATACTTTTTTGATATCATTTTGTACTAAACCAATGGTAGCTGCAACTAACGAAGTGATCGCTCCGATTACTGCAATTACAGTTTGAACATCAACTGCTAAATCAAAAACAAAGTTTAATCTTGTTACCATGAAAATACCAGCAGTAACCATTGTAGCTGCGTGGATTAAAGCAGAAACGGGAGTTGGACCAGCCATCGCATCAGGTAACCAAGTGTATAATGGAATTTGAGCAGATTTACCACAAGCTCCAATAAATAAACATAAAGCAGCTAAAGAAAGTAATGATAGATCTAAGTTAGCAGCTCCAGCAATTGCTGTTTTTAAAGTTGCATAATCTAATGTTGAGAACATCGATCCAATGATGAACATTCCGATTAATAAACCTAAATCTCCAATTCTGTTCATAATGAAAGCTTTTTTTGCCGCATCATTGTAATCTTGGTTTTTATGCCAGAATCCAATTAATAGGTAAGAACAAAGTCCAACACCTTCCCATCCGATGAAAAGAACTAATAAGTTGCTTCCAATTACAAGCGTAATCATAAAGAATACGAATAGATTCAAATACGCAAAAAACTTGTGCATATTCTCATCATCATGCATGTAACTGATAGAGTATAAGTGAATCAAAGATCCAATTCCGGTTACGAAAAGTAACCAAAGAACAGATAATTGATCTAATAAAAATCCAAGATTGATTTTTAAGTTGCTAATTTGAATCCAATCAAATAAAGTAACTTCAATTGCTTTTCCAGTTGAAGTAATTTGATTAAAAAGTACAAGAGTAACGACGAAAGAAATTGCCACAGCCACAGTTCCAATTGCTCCTGCAACTGTTTTTCCAAGGCTCTTTCCAAAGAAAACATTGATTAAAAATCCTAAAAAAGGAGTTAATACTAATAGTAAAGCTAAATTAATATCCATTTCTTTTTATCCTTTTAAATTTTTTAAGTTATCGATACTAATTGAGCCAATGTTTCTGAAAATAGAAACCAGAATCGCTAATCCAACTGCAACTTCGGCAGCAGCAACGGCCATCGAAAAGAATACGAAAACTTGCCCCTGTGCATCTTGATGATAAGTCGAAAAAGCCACAAATAAAAGGTTAACTGCATTCAGCATAATCTCGATAGACATAAAAACAATGATAGAATTTCGTCTGTATAACACACCAAAAACACCAATACAAAAAAGTACAACACTCAAAAAGATGTAATTTTCAATACCTATTTGATTTAATATATTACCCATTACTTATTTAATTTTTCTTTTTTAGACAATAATACAGTTCCAATCATTGCTACTAAAAGTAAGACCGAAGCAAATTCAAATGGCACCATATATTCGTTCAATAATATTTTACCCAAGACTTTAATCGATTGGAAATCTTCTCCTGTTGAATCGTAATCTCCTACAATTGGTTTAGAGTTGATGAAGATGGCGATCAAAACAATAACAATCAAACAGAATGAAACAATCGCACCCAAGCGTGTAATTCTTGGTCGGTGTACATCTTTTTGTTCATTTAAGTTCATTAACATGATCGTAAACAGGAACAAAATCATAATTGCTCCAGCATAAACGATTATATGAACAATTGCTAAAAATTGCGAGTTTAATAATAAATAATGACCACCAATCGAGAAGAAACAAATCACCAAGTAAATAGCGGAGTGAATTGGGTTTCTGCTAAAAATAGTCAAGAAAGCAGTAATTACGGTAATAAACGCTAAGATACAAAATATCACTCCTACAGGAGTTGCGTTTGCAAGATCTGGAATGTGTATCATTAGTTAGCGTTATTAAGTTGTGAATTTTTCAAAGCCATTTCTAAAGGCATAACAAGTTTGTCTTTTCCAAAAATGAAATCTTCTCTATCGTAGCTTGCAGGAACTAAAACTTTAGATTCTGTCAAGTAAATTGCATCTTTCGGGCAAGCTTCTTCGCACAAACCACAGAAGATGCAACGAAGCATGTTGATTTCATAAATCTCAGCATATTTCTCTTCTCTGTATAAGTGTTTTTCATCTGCTTTACGTTCAGCCGCTTTCATAGTGATCGCTTCTGCTGGACATGATAAAGCGCATAATCCACAAGCAGTACAGTTTTCACGACCTTGTTCGTCACGTTTTAGCATATGCTGACCACGGTAAACAGCACTTCTTTCACGTTCTTGCTCTGGGTAATGAATTGTAGCCTTTTTTCTGAAAAAGTGTTTAATGGTAATCAATAAACCTTTTACAATTGCCACAAGATACAATCGTTCCAAAAAAGTCATGTCCTTGTTTGACACCACTTTTTTTCTACCCGATAATGATATAGTTTCTATTGACATTTTTACTATTATAATTTATGATTTAAAATCTGAGAAGTCAAATTCAAATCTATTTTGTTTTTTATTTGAAGCTGATGACGGTTATTAGAATCCTAAAGCTGCTGCGATATCGTGTCTTAAAATAACAGCGCCCGTAATCATAATATTAACAATCGAAAGCGGAATTAAAATTCTCCAGCCTAAGTTCATTAATTGGTCATATCTAAATCTTGGAATCGTCCAACGTACCCACATGTAGAAGAATATGAAGAAACATATTTTTACAAATAATACAGCAATTCCTAATAAGTTAGCAGTATTTACACCAACATTTTCTACCATCCATTGCATTCCAGGGTAATTGTATCCTCCAAAGAATAAAACAGAAATAATAGTTGCTGAAATAAACATACTTGCGTATTCGGCAAATAAATAGAATCCCATTTTCATAGAAGAATATTCAGTATGGTAACCTCCAATTAACTCACTTTCACATTCAGCTAAGTCGAAAGGTGTTCTGTTGGTTTCAGCAAAAGAACAAATTAAGAAGATTAAGAATGATAATGGCTGATAAAAAACATTCCAGTTCATTCCTTGTTGCTGTAATGACATTTCTTTTAAGCTCATTGTTCCAGTCATCATCAATAACGCAATCATTGACAATCCCATCGCAACTTCATAAGAAACCATTTGAGAAGCAGCACGAACTGCTCCCATTAATGAGAATTTATTGTTAGAAGCCCATCCACCAATCATGATGCCGTAAACTCCAACAGAAAGAACTCCGAAAATGTATAATAAAGCAATGTTTACATCAGTTGCTTGAAGAATTATATCTCTTCCAAAAAGATGTAGTCTGTCTCCCCACGGAATTACAGCACTTGTCATTAAGGCTGTACTCATGGCGATTGCAGGTCCTACAACGAATAAAAATCTATTTGGCGTGTTTGGGAAAAACTCTTCTTTAGAGAATAATTTCATACCATCAGCAAGCGGTTGTAATAAACCTCCCCATCCAGCACGGTTTGGCCCAACACGATCCTGAAGGAAAGCAGCCACTTTACGTTCTGCCCAGGTAGAATACATCGCCATAATCATAGTTACCGCAAAAACGACAACGATAACAACACTTTTTTCTATAATAAATGCACTTTCCATTTCTTACTATTTTTGGTCTTTATCAGTTAATGGAATTGATGCCATACTAATCTTTTTACGGTCAATATCTCTACCTAAAAGAATGTTCTTTTCAGTATCGATTTCAACTTTCTCTAATTTTTGAGTATAGTTGTTTTGGTTGATAACAGAATCTTTTTCAAATTCTCTTGGTCCTTCAATAACCCAGTCGTTCACATCTTTGTGATCAAAACGACAGCTGTTACAGATGAATTCTTCAACTTCGTGATATTCATCTTTACGACCAGTTACACGCTGAATTTCACCACCAAACATCCAAACGGTAGTTTTACCGCAACATCCTGGAGTTGTACATTCTCTGTGTGCATTGTAAGGTTTGTTGAACCAAACTCTTGATTTAAAACGGAAAGTTTTGTCTGTTAAAGCTCCAACCGGACAAACGTCAATCATGTTTCCAGAAAACTCATTGTCGATTGCTTTAGAAATTCCAGTTGAAATATTAGCGTGATCTCCACGGTCTAATACTCCGTGAACTCTGTTGTCTGTCAATTGATCTGCAACTTGTACACATCTTTGGCATAAGATACAACGGTTCATATGTAGTTGAATATTTGGGCCAATATCTTCGGGCTCAAATGTTCTTTTTTCTTCAATAAAACGTGATTTCGGGTTTCCGTGCTCAAAACTTAAATTTTGAAGATCACATTCTCCGGCTTGATCACAAATTGGGCAGTCTAATGGGTGGTTGATCAATAAAAATTCTGTTACAGATTTACGGGCTTCCATAACTCTGGCAGAAGATTTACTGTTTACTTCCATTCCGTCCATACATCCTGTTACACAAGATGCCATTAATTTTGGCATTGGTCTAGGGTCAGCTTCACTTCCTTTCGAAACTTCAACTAAGCAGCAACGGCATTTTCCGCCACTCCCTTTTAATTTTGAGTAATAGCACATGGCTGGAGGCACCAAATCTCCACCAATCATACGTGCAGCCTGCAGGATCGTTGTTCCTGGTTCTACGTCTATACTTTGACCGTCTATGGTTACTTTCATCTCTTTATTTTGTTTTTTTAGTTTCAGGTTTCAGGTTCCACGTTTTCACTTGAAACTAAAAAAACTTGAAACTTTAAACTATTTTAAACTTTTTTGTTGAAAGTCGGAATATTGAAAAGAATTGCTGTCCTTTTTAACATTATGAACTTTTTAACTTTCTGCTTTTTATTTTTATACGATTACTTTACCGCCTACTAAATGCTTCACTTGAGAAAAAGGTTCAGCAACAAAGTGATCTCTATTTTTGATTTTTTCAGGGAAACGAACATGATATTCGAATTCATCTCTAAAGTGACGAATCGCTGCAGCTACTGGCCAAGAAGCGGCGTCACCAAGTGGACAAATTGTGTTTCCTTCAATTTTGCTTTGAATGCTCCACAACAATTCGATATCTTCTTCACGGCCTTGACCGTTTTCAATTCTCCATAAGATTTTTTCTAACCATCCAGTTCCTTCGCGGCAAGGTGTACATTGTCCGCAAGATTCGTGGTGGTAAAAACGAGCAAAGTTCCAAGTGTTTCTAACGATACAAGCAGTGTCATCATAAACGATAAATCCTCCAGAACCTAACATAGATCCAGTAGCAAAACCACCATCACTTAAAGATTCGTAAGTCATTAAACGATCTTCACCATTTGCTGTTTTGAAAATTAATTCAGCTGGCAAAATTGGCACAGAAGAACCTCCAGGAACAAATGCTTTTAATGGACGGCTTGAAGACATTCCTCCTAAATATTCATCAGAATTCATGAATTCATCTACACTTAAACCTAATTCAATTTCGTAAACACCAGGGTTTTTGATATTCCCTGAAGCTGAAATTAATTTAGTTCCAGTTGAACGGCCAACACCAATTTTAGCATAATCATCACCAGAATTGTTTACAATCCAAGGCACAGTAGCAATAGTTTCAACATTGTTTACAACCGTTGGGTTTGCCCAAAGACCAGAAACCGCAGGGAAAGGCGGCTTAATACGAGGATTTCCTCTTTTACCTTCCAATGATTCGATCAATGCTGTTTCTTCTCCACAGATATATGCTCCAGCTCCACAATGAACGTGAAGTTCAAGATCATAACCTGATCCTAATATATTTTTTCCTAACCATCCGGCAGCTTTTGCTTCGGCGATTGCTCTTTCTAAAATTTTGAAAACCCACATATATTCTCCACGGATGTAGATATATGAAAGGTTGGCGCCTAAAGCGTAACTAGAAGTAATCATTCCCTCGATCAATAAGTGAGGAATAAATTCCATCAAATAACGATCTTTAAACGTTCCCGGCTCCGATTCGTCGGCGTTACAAACTAAGTGTCTTGGTTTTCCTGATTTTTTATCAATAAAGCTCCATTTCATTCCGGCAGGGAAACCTGCACCTCCACGTCCACGAAGACCTGATTTTTTTACTTCCTCAGTTACTTCGTCTGGTGTAAGTGTTTTTAAAGCTTTTTCTACAGAAGCATAACCGCCATTTTGACGATAAACCTCGTAGGTTTTAATTCCAGGAATATTGATTTTATCTAATAATATTTTTTGTGACATCTTATTTATCGTGTAATATTATTTTATCATCTCTACAATCAGCGATTAACTGATCGATTTTTTCTTCTGTCAATTTCTCTTTGTAGAAATCTCCCAACTGCATCATTGGAGCGTATCCGCAAGCGCCTAAACATTCTACTCCGGCAATAGTGAACATTCCATCAGGAGTTGTTTCACCCATTTTAATGCCTAATTTTTCAGAAGTGTAATCCATTAAATTTTCGGCACCGCTTAAACAACAACAAGAAGTTTGGCAGAATTCAAACATGTACTTGCCAATTGGCTTTTGGTTGAACATCGTATAAAAAGTAACCACTTCATAAACCTCAATCGGTTTTATCTGAAGAATCTCAGCAACTTTATCTTGAAGTTCAATACTAAGCCAGTTGTTGTGTGCATCCTGAACTTCATGTAAAACAGGCAATAAAGCCGATTTTTGTTTGCCTTCAGGATAATGACTGATTAATTCATTGATGCGTGTCATCAATGCTTCGGTCATGTTTATTTCTTGTTTGTAATGTTTACGTTCCATTTTTATTTTAGATTTTAGATTTTAGATTTTAGATTTTTTCAAATCTTTATCTACAATCCGTATTCTGCAATCTTTGTTTTAGTTTTAGATTTTTCAATCTGAATTCTTCAATTCTATATAAGTCTAGATTTTCAATCTAAAATTTTTTACGCGTCTAATTCTCCTGCAATTACATTTAAACTTGATAAAATAACAATTGCATCAGAAAGCAACGCACCTTTAATCATTTCAGGATATGCCTGATAATAAATAAAACATGGTCTTCTGAAATGTAATCTATATGGAGTCCTACTGCCGTCAGTAGCTAAATAAAAACCTAACTCTCCATTTCCACCTTCAACAGCATGGTAAATTTCTGCAACTGGAACAGGAACTTCTCCCATTACAATTTTAAAGTGATAGATTAAAGATTCCATATTATTATATACATCTTCTTTTGGAGGAAGGTAATAATCTGGAACTTCGGCATGGTATTCATTTCCTGCCGGCATTTTATCCAAAGCTTGACGAATAATGCTTAAACTTTCCCAAACTTCAGCATTACGAACACAGAAACGATCATAAGTGTCTCCTGATTTTCCAACAGGAACAATAAAATCGAAATCTTCGTAAGATGAATAAGGTTGAGCAACACGAACATCATAATCAACTCCTGCAGCACGCAAGTTTGGACCTGTAAATCCGTAAGCCATTGCTTTTTCAGCTGAAATGGCACCTACGTTTACAGTTCTATCAAGGAAAATTCTGTTTCTTTCGAATAAGTTTTCGAATTCTTTCCAAGCAACTGGAAATTCTTCAAGGAAAGTTTCTATTTTTTTGAAAGCTTCTGGAGACCAATCTCTTTCAAATCCACCAATTCTTCCCATATTTGTAGTCAAACGAGCTCCACAAATTTCTTCGTAAATCTCGTACACTTTTTCTCTAAATTGAAAAACGTATAAGAAACCAGTATACGCACCAGTATCTACACCAAGAATCGAGTTACAAATCAAGTGGTCTGTAATACGAGCAAGCTCCATTACAATTACTCTTAAATATTGCGCTCTTTTTGGAACTTCAATACCCAAAAGTTTTTCTAGAGTCATCCACCATCCCATATTATTAATAGGAGAGGAGCAATAGTTCATACGATCTGTAAGAGGAGTAATTTGGTAAAAAGGACGATTTTCAGCGATTTTCTCAAATGCTCTGTGGATGTAACCCACGGTTGGTTCAGCTTCAAGAATTCTTTCTCCATCCATTAATAAGATGTTTTGAAAGATACCGTGTGTAGCTGGGTGTGTAGGGCCTAAATTCAGAACAGAAAGTTCGCTTCCGTCTTCATTGTGTCGCTCCTTAATTATTTTAGCATAACGATGCTCTGGTGGTAATAATAGTTCTGACATTTTATAATGTTGAATTATTTAGCAATTTGATACTGTTCTTCCGAAGAATCTGTCGTCTTTATCAGTTCTTCCGCTGTCTTCCATTGGGAATTCTTTTCTCATTGGGAAAGACACCATTTCGTCCATATTCAAAATACGTTTCAATTGCGGATGACCAATAAAATTGATTCCGAAGAAATCGTAAGTTTCTCTTTCCATCCAATTTGAACTCAAGAAAATATTTGAAACAGATTTTATTTCAGGTTTTTCACCATTTAAATAAACTTTGATTCTGATGCGTTTATTTTCAATCCAGTTGTGCAGGTGATACACTACAGCAAACTGGCGCTCTAGCTCATTGTCTGGATAATGAATCCCGCATAAATCTGTTAAAAAGTGAAATTGTAAGTCAGCATCATTTTTTAAAAATAATATTAATGCTGTGATTTTGTCAGCCGAAGCTTCTAAAGTAAAAATATCTCTTTCTTGATGAAAGCTAAAAACATCATTATTGAATGTTTCTACAAGTTTATCTTGGATCAGGGTATTTTCTAAAGCCATTTTATGAGATATTATATGAAGCTAATAATTCTTGGTATTCTGGAGAGCTTCTGCGTCTAACAGATTCGCTTTTTACCAATTCCTGTAATCTCATTACACCGTCAACAATTTGTTCTGGTCTTGGAGGACATCCTGGAACATATACGTCAACTGGAATTACTTTGTCAATTCCTTGAAGGACAGAGTAAGTATCGAAAACCCCTCCTGAAGAAGCGCAAGCTCCAACAGCAATTACCCAGCGAGGTTCAGACATTTGTTCGTAAACTTGTCTTAAAATCGGGGCCATTTTTTTTGAAATAGTCCCCATTACTAAAAGCATATCAGCTTGACGAGGAGAGAAACTCACACGCTCTGAACCAAATCGTGCCAAATCGTAATGTGAAGCCATTGTTGCCATGAATTCGATACCACAGCATGAAGTCGCGAAAGGAAGCGGCCATAATGAGTTAGCTCTTGCTAAACCAACAACATCATTAAGTTTTGTGGCGAAGAATCCTTCACCAGTAACTCCTTCTGGCGGTGCAACCATATTTACTTTTGAATCGCTCATTTTTATTTTAGATTGTAGATTTCAGATTTTAGATTTTTGATCTTGAAACCGAAATCAATATTTTAAAATTCAATATTGTATTTTGAGATATTATTTTCAAATCTAAAATTCTAAATCAATTTAATTTAAAATCTAAAATCTGAAATCTAATATTCTTTATTCCCACTCTAAAGCTTTCTTTTTGATGATGTAAAAGAAACCAACCAAAAGCAAAGCCATGAAAACAATCATTTTTAGCATTCCTTCGATGCCAAGATCTTTAAAGTTTACTGCCCAAGGGTAAAGGAAAATTACCTCTACGTCAAACAATACAAATAAAATCGCAACTAGGAAATATTTTACCGAAAAAGGAATACGTGCATTTCCAACAGATTCGATACCACACTCGAAGTTTTTGTCTTTCACTTCAGAGGTTCTTTTTGGGCCTAATTTTCCAGAAATAATTATTGTTCCTACTACAAAACCAACTGCTAGAACTAACTGCATTAAAATTGGAATGTAACTGTATTGATCAGATTGCATAAACTTAGGGTTTTTACTTAAAGAATAAGCCACAAAGATAACTTTCAACTATGTAAATCACAAACTAAAGGAGTATATAAGTATGTTCAGAATATGCGTTTATGCCTAATTTTTATTGATTATAAATAAGGTGGTGTTTTTTTAATATTTTTTTAAGAAATAAGCAAAAAAAAACGTCCCGATTCTTCGGGACGTTTTTAAAACCATTCAGAGGCAAAAAAAATAAATTGCTATATTTTTCTTAGATTACTGCTACTTTAGCAGCAACTTTCCCTTTTCTTCCTTCTTCTTCTTCGTAGCTTACACGGTCACCTTCGCGTAATTCTTCCGCGTTAATTCCTGAAGCGTGAACGAAGATGTCCTTTCCTGTTTCTTCGTCTGTAATGAACCCATAACCTTTAGATTCATTGAAAAATTTTACTGTACCTGTACGCATTGTAATTGTAATAATAATTTATAATAAAGCAAATGTAACATATTAACTAATACAAAAGACATGTACGTGTTAATTTTTTGTAAAAATTATTGATTTACAGTGTTTTTACGTGGTTTATTACATCAAAATGCTAATAAAATAGGATAATTTGAGAATCATTAATTGTAAGAATATGCAAAAAGGTATATTGTAGGAATTTTATAATTTATAAATGTAAATTTTGCATTTAAATTTTTACTTAAAAAAGATAAAAAAACGCCGATTGGTTTTTTTCAATCGGCGTTGGTATTTTGAATATTTTGCAAAAAATTATGCGATATCAACTTTAATACGAAGTTCTTTCAATTGTGCATCATCAATTGCAGCAGGCGCATCGATCATTACATCACGTCCTGAATTGTTTTTAGGGAAAGCAATAAAATCTCTGATTGTTTCTTGGCCTCCTAAAATTGCAACTAATCTATCCAATCCAAAAGCTAAACCTCCGTGTGGCGGTGCTCCAAACTGGAAGGCATCCATTAGGAAACCGAATTGAGCTTTAGCTTCTTCTTCAGTAAATCCTAAATATTTAAACATCAATTGCTGTGTCGCTTTATCGTGAATACGAATAGATCCTCCGCCAATTTCGTTTCCATTCAAAACCATATCGTATGCGTTTGCACGAACTTTTCCTGGTTCTGTTTCCAATAAAGCCATATCTTCTGGTTTTGGAGAAGTAAATGGGTGGTGCATCGCATGGTAACGACCGCTTTCTTCGTCTAATTCTAATAATGGAAAATCTACAACCCATAATGGAGCAAATTCTTCTGGATTACGTAATCCTAAACGAGTTGCCAATTCCATACGAAGTGCAGAAAGTTGTGCGCGTGTTTTGTTTGCAGGACCAGAAAGTACAAAAATCATATCTCCAGGATTTGCTTCTGTTACTTTTGCCCAATTTGCCAAATCATCATTATCGTAGAATTTATCTACAGATGATTTGTAAGTTCCATCTTCATTGCATTTTACGTAAACCATTCCAGATGCACCAACTTGCGGACGTTTTACCCAGTCAATTAATCCGTCGATTTCTTTACGAGTATAATTTCCTGCTCCCGGAACTGCGATTCCAACTACTAATTCTGCCGAATTAAAAACCGGGAATTCTTTGTGTTGTGCAAATTCGTTTAACTCGCCAAATTTCATCCCAAAACGAATGTCTGGTTTGTCATTTCCGTATGTTTTCATAGCATAATCGTAGGTAATTCTTGGGAATTTATCTACTTCAATGCCTTTAATTTCTTTTAATAAATGTCTTGTCAAACCTTCAAAAACATTCAAAATATCTTCTTGTTCAACAAACGCCATTTCGCAGTCAATTTGAGTAAACTCAGGTTGACGGTCAGCACGTAAATCTTCGTCACGGAAACATTTCACAATTTGGAAATATTTATCCATTCCACCCACCATCAAAAGTTGTTTGAAAGTTTGTGGAGATTGTGGCAAAGCATAAAACTGACCTTCGTTCATACGACTTGGTACAACGAAATCTCTTGCTCCTTCTGGTGTAGATTTGATTAAGTAAGGCGTTTCAACTTCGCAGAAATCTAAATCAGATAGATATTTACGAACTTCCATCGCTACTTTATGACGGAACAATAAACTGTTTTTTACAGGATTTCTTCTGATATCCAAATAACGGTATTTCATTCTGATATCTTCTCCACCATCAGTTTCATCTTCAATTGTAAATGGAGGAGTTAATGCCGAATTTAGAATCGTTAATTCAGAAACTAAAATTTCGATTTCACCAGTCGGAATGTTTTTGTTTTTTGCTTCACGCTCAATAACAGTTCCTTTTACCTGAATTACAAATTCACGTCCAAGAGTTTTTGCCAATTCAAAAACAGTTTTATCGGTACGACTTTCGTCGAAAATAAGTTGTGTAATTCCATAACGGTCGCGTAAATCAACCCAATTCATAAATCCTTTATCGCGTGATTTTTGAACCCAGCCCGCAAGTGTAACTTCGGTATTAATATTTGAAGCGTTTAATTCGCCGCAATTATGACTTCTATACATGATCTCAATTTTAGACTGCAAAAGTAAATACAAAATTCAAGATAATATAGTAAAGTGATAAACTTGATGCTTAGAAATTTGAAATATTTTGTTAATTCTGAAATTTCGAAGCGGTTATTTATTTAGATTTGATTCACTAAAAACAAATTTTAATATCTATGAAAAAACTTTTTGTTGCAGGAATATTGATTTTTAGCGCCCTGAATGTTATTGGTCAAGCGAAAAATCAAATAAAATTTACGGCTAAAATTGCTAATCGAAATAGTGACACCCTTGTGATTAAGGCAAGAAATGGTTTTAAGCAAGTGATTCCTATTGATAAAAAAGGGGTTTTTGTTGCAGTTTTTGATGCTCCAAAAGGGTTTTATGTTTTTTCTGATGGAACTGAATCGTCAAACTTGTATCTAAAACCAAATTCTGAAATTAACTTAACAATGGATGCCAAAGAATTTGATGAAACTATTGTTTATAAAGGGAAAGGTATCAATGAAAGTAATTTTCTGGCGCAACAGGCGTTGAAAGACGAGAAATTTCAGAACGAGGCTTTTAATAAAGAAGCGAATGAATTTACTGCTCTTTTAGAAAAAAAGAAAAAAACAGATAATGAAAATTTGGAAAAGGGAGATTTTGATCCTGAATTTAAAACGGCATTAAAAAATAGTTTTGAAAGTTTTAATCAATATGCGTCTGCGGAATATGAAAGAGCATCGAAAGCAAAGAGTCTGATAGGGAAGCCTTCACCTGAATTCGATTACGAAAATTTTAAAGGAGGAAAAACAAAACTGGCTGACTTAAAAGGAAAATATGTTTATATAGACCTTTGGGCTACATGGTGTGCGCCATGTAGAGCTGAAATTCCATACTTGCAAAAAGTGGAAGAGAAATATCATGGAAAAAATATTGAGTTTGTGAGCATTTCTATTGATAAAGAAAAAGACAATGAAAAATGGAAGAAGTTTGTAGTAGACAAAAATTTGGGCGGTGTTCAATTATTTGCTGATAAAGATTGGACTTCTGAGTTTGTTGTGAACTATGGAGTTACTGGAATTCCGAGATTCATATTAATTGATCCTCAGGGAAATATTGTGAATTCTGATGCTCCAAGACCATCAGATCCAAAACTTGTTGAGCAATTAAATGCATTATTGAACTAATTTATTTACGAAATCGATAACGTTATCGCAATATTCTGATTTTCATAAAACACCAGCAAAACCAGTGCCTGAGCGCTGGTTTTTTTGTTTTGAAGAAATTTCCAATGTTAAGTTTTTATTCAATGTTACCAAATTGTTAAGCAAAAGTTTTTTTAATGTAAACAATTGACTATATTTGATAAAGATTTCTTAACATTAATACCTACAGATATGAAAAAGAGTGTAATTTTAGCTGCGTTATTGTTCTCTGGAATGTTAGTTGCGCAGGAAGCAAAACCTGAATTAGAAGCCGTTGGAAACAAGGTAAAAGCTACTTATTACTATGAAAATGGGAATGTGCAGCAAGAAGGCTTTTTTAAGGATGGCAAGCTTGATGGTGTTTGGGTATCTTATGACGAAAAAGGAAATAAAAAAGCCGTTGGAGAATACGCAGACGGAGTGAAAACTGGAAAATGGATTTTCTTTACTGAAGACACTTTAAAAGAGGTAGCTTATGTAGACAACAAAGTTAGTTCGGTAAAAAATCTACAGAAAAATGCTTTAGCAAACAGAAATTAATTGATTTCGACAAATTATAAAAAAACCGTCTCGTTTTTTAACGGGACGGTTTTTTTATGTTTTTATGTTTTGATTTTTTGCTGCGTCCAAACCAGATTATAAAACCGGTAATCGGCAAGGCAGAAGCAAGCAGGCTGACGGTAAAAGCGATAATCTTTCCGGACAAATCTAGAACTTGTCCTGTATGGATTCCGTAGTTCATTTCAACGACTTGGAGTCCTAAAGTTTTTTTGTCAAAAGTCTGGCTCTTGATCAATTTTCCGCTTGACGGATGAAAATAATAATTGCTTTGCTGATCATAGCGTAACGTGTGAGGATAAGCGCCCGTGCTTACAATGTCTCCTTTTTGTTGTGGAATCATGACAAAAAACATCTCGGCTTTTGGTTGTAGTTTTATGGTTTCTACAAAAGCTTTGTCAATTGCATCAACAGAATTTGTTTTGAATTTAGTGCTATCAATTGTAGGTGTTTTTGTTTCCGCGGCTTTATCTCCGCCAAAATTGAAGGTTTTGTAAATCCCATCGCCAACCCATTCGTAGGTGAAAGTTAAACCTGTAATTGCTAGAATCAGCGCAATCAGTGCAATGTAAAATCCAGAAGTATTGTGCCAGTCATAATTTACACGGCGCCATTTGGCATTCCATTTAATGGTAAAACTTCTTTTAATATCGCTTTTTCGTTTTGGCCACCATTGAATAATTCCTGAAATCAACAATAAAATAAAGATTATCGTTGCGCCACCAATAATATGTTTTCCAATATAATCGGGCAGAAGCAAATACAAATGAATGTATTCAACGATGATGAAAAAATCGGTTTTTGGATTTTCGGTTTTTAAATATTGCCCTGTGTACGGATTGAAATAGAGGTATAAATTTTCAGTATCGGAATAAGTGTAAACAATAGCTGACCGATTTTTTCCGTAATAAGCAACCATACTGATTTTGTTCTTCGGAACAATTTCTTTGGCTTTTTCTTTTAAAGCAGAAGGAGGAAGGAAAGACTTGTTTTGAGGTTCAATCAAACGCCATTCTTTTCGAGTTATGTCTTTTATTTCGTCATGAAAACAGAAAATACAGCCTGTAATGCAGACAATAAAAACAATAAGCCCGGAAATTAATCCGAGCCATTTATGCAGAAAACGTATTTTCGTTTTGAATCCCATTTTTTGATTAAAAGCGTAAAATTATGCTCAAAATTCATAAGGGACAAATAATTCTAATTATTTTGCGAGAGAGTAAAGTAAAGAGTGATTGTCGAAAAGTATAAATCTTGGCAAGTCGTTAGGTTTTATTTCAAGCAGATTCCGCAGATTGAGCAGATAGTTTTAAAATAAATCTGCTCAATCTGCGGAATCTGCGAGAGAAAAAAAAGAAAAACTTTTTAAGAAACTGTTTGTTTTGGTTTTAAATGATATGCAGTATAAAGCGATATCGATGCTAGGAAAATCCAGAATACATCAATGAAGAAAATCTGAATTTTGTTTTCCATGAATGAAGTCCAAAACCAATTTCCAGAAACAATTCCGTTAGTAATTGGAATTAGGAATCCTAAAATACTTCCTGAAATCAGGCAGAATTTATTGGTAAAAGCATCATTCTTTTTGATGATAAAAAAGATTGTAAGCAATAACCATCCGCCAAAATAAATTGTAAATAAATTAGACTGACTTAAAGGATAAAATATTTTGCTTCCAATAAAGGCCAAAGCCGTAATTGGATACATGCTTAAACAGATTGCTAAATAAATTCGGACAACTGCAGAATTGAAACGTCTTTTCTTTTCAGGGAGATTATTTTTTTGTCTGGCTACTAGCCAAATCATGACTCCAGAAATGATCACAAAACAAGTAATGATTCCTAAAATGAAACTTACTATTTTTAATGCATATCCGCCGTAATCGCCGTAATGAATTCGGTATAAAACATTCTTTACAACATCTAGATAACTAGTTTGTGTAACTGGGTTTTTCTTCGCAACTTCTTTTCCATCGGCAATTCGGTAAACCACTTTTCCGTTACCGGTAAATTTTTTGTGATTCAACATTTCACCTTCAACTAAAACATGCATGTTGGCGTCGCCATAATTTTGGATAAAAACACGCGTAATTTCAAAATCAGCCCAATTGCTTTTTGCTTTTGTAACAAGTTGATTAATATTGAAAGGATTGGCTAATTTTTTATTTTCAAATTTATAATCGGCATCTGTATATTCCAGTTCTTTATATAATTTGTCCTGATCACCGCCGTACAATGCCATTACAGCAGGTGCAACGATTAAAAGTTTGATCATAAAAAAAGCTCCAGTAACAGCATAAATAAATTGAAAAGGAAGACCAATCATTCCTAAGGCTGTGTGCGCGTCTGTCCAAAGTGTTTTTAGTTTTTCTTTTGGACGGAACATATAAAAGTTTGATACAATTTTGTTCCAATGAAGCAAAACTCCTGTTATAATGGCGAACAAGAAAAACAAAGCCGTAAATCCTGAAAGATAATACCCAACAGGATATGGAATTTGAGCAAAGAAATGCAAACGATATAATAATTCTCCTAAAGAATAAGATTCTTCGTAAGTATAGGATTTGAAATTTTTATTGTCTAAATAAAAAAACGAACCTTCTTTTTGTTTGGCTGGAGCCAAAGTATCTTTGGTTCCTTCCATATAAATGGCAACTCTGTCTTCTATTGAAGGTTTAGAGATCGTAATATTTCTTCCGTGTAAAATATATTTTTTGTCAAGATGCTGTAGTGCATTGTTGTAATCTAACTGAATTTCTTTTGTTAAAGCTGTAGATTCACTTCTTTCCCAATTGATGATTTCATCTCTAAAAAAAGAAAAAGACCCAGCGAAGAAAATCACAAAAAGAGCAACACTGATGACAATACCGCTGACAGTATGTGTATGAAAATAGATATTATAATGACGGTTGTTCATAGGTTAGTGCGCCGTTTGATTATAGGTTTGACCCAAGTAGATAAAAAGACAAAATAGAAGACTTAAAAAAATGTAAATGAGCCAGATTTTCAAGCCACTTTTAGCCAAAAAAGCAATGACCATCAATGCGACCCAAAGAATAAATCCGCTGAAAGCCATTGTGATCAATACATTTGCACGATTGAACCAAGCAGCTAAAGCCAGATGAAAAGTGACAGATACAAAGTAACCTCCTAAAATCGCTGCTGTAATTTTGAGAAAACGAGGCAAAAAAGCCGGAGTTAAATATTTTGGATTTGCAGGCATAAAAATTAAGAAAGTTTAGTTGTAATAGAATTCCAAAATAGCAACAAAAACAAGCAATGCTAGAAGTGCTTTACTGTTTACTTTTTTTAATGGAGTCAGAATAATAATTAGACTTCCAACAGTCATCAGCTGAATAAAAAACATTAATGTTCCACAGCCTAAAGATTTTGTAAAAAGCCACATGAAATATGCCGCAGCCAATAGAAATACTCCAGTGATTTTAGTTTGTTTTGGATTTCGCTGCATCCATTTTTCAAACCCTAAATCATACGATAAAGTGGCTCTTTTTGAGGTGTAATAAAGCGTGTAAAAAGCTAAAAAAACGACAAGACTGGCAATTGTTATCATAATTTCGGGAATTTAAAAAACACCTTTCTGAACAAACAGAAAGGTGTTTTTGTTTGATTTTTTATTAGAACTTATAAGAGAAACTTGCGGCGAAAGTTCTAGGATCTTTTGGATGAATTGTTGACCATCCGTCATAGATCTCTTTGTTTGCGATGTTGTTTAACTTAAGTGTAATAGCAAATTTTTCTGTACTGTAAAATAAAGAAGAGTTAAGTTCTGTATATTCTGGAATTGTAAATGTCCCTGAAACAGATCTGTTCATGATTTTGTTGTCTCCAACATAGTTTCCACCAAATCCTAAACCAAATCCTCTTAGTGTTCCGCTAGTAAATTTGTAGCTAGCCCATAAGTTTGCCAAGTTGTAAGCTCCAGCACTTTCTGGTCTGAATCCTACAAAGTCAGCATCTCCTTGTGTTAAAGTAGCATCATTGTAGCTATAGCCAAGAATAATGTTTAAACCTGTAATTGGGTTAGCGATAAATTCAGCTTCAAAACCTTTGTTGTGCTGTCCGCCGTCTTGGTAGTTCGTTACATCAGTTGCATTTGGTCTTACGCTGTACGCCATATTCGAAACTTTAATATCGTAGTAGCTTAAAGTAGCGTATAGTTTATCTTTAAAAATATTCAATTTTGTACCAAATTCGATTTGGTTGGCGTGTTCAGGATCAAAAGTAACAGGAGTTCTTACTGTTCCATTTACATTTTCGCTAGGAGCTACGTTTGAAAATCCGTTCATGTAGTTGGCGAAAATCGATACCTTGTCGATAATAGGTTGGTAAACTAATCCGAATTTTGGAGAGAAAGATGTCTGGTTATAATCATCAGTATCTGTTGAAACGTCACCGCTGTTCATAAAACGATCCGCACGTAAACTTACCATTGCAGAAAAAGCAGGAGTGAAGTTAATTACATCTGAGAAATAAGCACTATAAACTTCTTGTTTTGTTTTGTTGTTGTTTCTTGGAGCATTTCCAACAATTGCATCAGATCCAGCTTTTGTCAAATCTCCTGTATCACCGTTTGAAGGCCCAAAAATGGCATTAAATGCTGCTAAATTATCTCCGACATAAACATAGCCATTTCCAAAATAGCCTGTACCACGATCAAGACCAACTCTGTTATAGTAATCTAAACCAACTACAAGTCTGTTTCTCAAACTTCCGATTTTAAAATCACCAATAAAATTTTGTTGGATATCAAAAGTTGTGTTTTTGTTGTCTTGGTAGTTGAAGTATCTTGCCAATACAATTCCGTCTCCAGGCTTCATTGGTGTATAAGCAGTTCCTTCATATAAATAAGCGTAATTTCCAGTTGACTTAGCGTTGCTTGTAGAGAATATAGTTTGTGAAGTCCATTGGCTAGAAAGCTTATAATTCATTTGCGCCTGAATGTTGTAAGAAGGCGTTTTGATTGTCAATTCGTCGCTTGTGTAAGAACGTTTGTTGTCGTATTTTAATTCAGCGATATTGTGAACTCTTAAAGGGTTTCCTCTGTCTAAAAACAACATTGTTGGGTTTGTTGTTTCATTAGTCATGAATTCTGTATTCACCAAGAATGATAACTTGTCGTTCACTTCATAAGACAAGGATGGAGCGATAAAAAATGACTCTCTAAAACCAGCGTCTTGAAAAGTATTTTGCTTGTTGTAAGCCGAATTAATTCTAAAATTAAGTGTTTTTTTGTCGTTAAGAGAGGTGTTAAGATCTACAGTTGCGCGATTCAATCCATAGCTTCCAACAGTGTAATTTACATCACCGCCAAATCCTTTGTAAGGTCTTTTTGTTGTTGTATTGATCAATCCACCATATGAAATTAAGCTGCTTCCGAATAAAGTTCCAGAAGGTCCTTTAATAATTTCAACTCTGTCAATGTTTGCAGGATCTAAACTTCCATTTGTCAAACCTGGAACACCATTTACAATAGTAGCTTGAACTGGAAATCCTCTTAGAGAGTAGTAACTTGCACCGTCACCTCCACGTCCTGTTGAAGCCCAAAGTTGCGTAACACCAGGAGCATTTTTTAAAGCATCATCAAATGTAGTAACTACTTGTTCTTTTAATACGCTTCCGGTAATTGTTGTATAAACTTGAGGGTTTTCAAGATTTTTAAGTGGCAATCTTGAAACTTGTTGGTTGTCTTTGCGTACAAAACTATTTTTGCGACCATTTACAACTATTTCTGTTAATTCTTCTGAATTTGAAGTAAGGTTTACATTTTCAGTTAACTCTTGTCCTTCAGTAACAGTAATCTTTTTTTCTGTTGTATTATAACCAACTGCTGAAACTTTTAAAGTGTAGCTTCCTGGCTTAACATTTTTGATTTTGTAATTTCCTTGATCATCTGTAATTGTTCCAAACCTTGTGCCTTTTAAAGCTATTGAAATGCCTTCAGGAGATTCATTATTATTTAAAGATATTTTGCCCTTAATAGTTGCTTTTTCTTGCGCAGATAATGTTGTGCCTGTCAATAAGAAAAAACAAAAAGCTAAAACAGAAATTGTAAATTTTAATTTCATTTTTATTTAGAATTAATTTTAATAGTGCAAATTTAAGTGTTGAACACCAACTATACAAGCTATTTTTATTTATTCTAAATAATTCTTTTTTAAAGGGTAAAATTTACATTTATGCAAAAAATTAACATCTTAAGCTAAAATTAAGACAATCTTAAGCAAAAAAAACCTGTTCAAGTTAATGAACAGGTTTTTCAGTATTGTCGAAAATTATTTAAAATTACAACTCTAAAGCACGTTTAGCGTCGCCATTCATCAATAATTCTAATGGATTTTCTAAAGCTTCTTTAACAGCAACCAAGAAACCAACAGACTCACGTCCGTCGATGATTCTGTGATCGTAAGAAAGAGCAACATACATCATTGGGTGAATTTCAACTTTTCCGTTTACAGCAATCGGACGCTCGATGATGTTGTGCATTCCTAAAATTCCTGATTGAGGAGGGTTGATGATTGGAGTAGATAACATACTTCCGAAAACACCACCGTTAGTGATTGTGAAAGTTCCTCCAGTCATATCGTCAACTGTAATTTGACCATCACGAGCTCTTAAAGCTAATCTTTTGATTTCAGCTTCAATTCCACGGAAAGTTAAGTTTTCAGCGTTACGAACAACAGGAACCATTAATCCTTTTGGTCCAGAAACAGCGATAGAGATGTCACAGAAATCGTAGTTGATTTTGTAATCACCATCCATCATAGAGTTAACATCTGGGTATAATTGTAATGCTCTTGTAACCGCTTTTGTAAAGAATGACATGAAACCTAAACCTAAACCACCATGTTTAGCTTTGAAAGCATCTTTGTATTCGTTACGGATATTGTTAATAGGAGTCATGTTTACTTCGTTGAAAGTAGTAAGCATAGCAGTTTCATTTTTAGCTGAAACTAATCTTTCTGCTACTTTACGACGTAACATAGATAATTTTACGCGCTCAGTTCCACGGCTTCCACCAGTTGGAGTTCCCATTGACGGTACTGCGTTTACAGCATCATCTTTAGTGATTCTTCCGCCTTTACCAGTTCCTGTTACAGTTGCTGGAGCAATATTTTTTTCATCTAATATTTTTCTTGCTGCTGGAGATGGAGTTCCCGCTGCATAGCTTGTAGCTGCTGGAGCTGGAGCCGCTTTTGGAGCTTCTGCTTTTGGTGCCTCAGCCTTTGGAGCTTCTGCTTTTGGAGCTTCAGTTGCTGCTGGTGCAGCTGGAGCGCTTCCTGCTGGTTTTGCAGCATCTGTATCAATTAAACAAACTACAGCGCCTACAGCTACAGTATCTCCTTCTTCAGCTTTTAATGTAATTACACCGCTCATTTCAGCAGGCAATTCAAGAGTAGCTTTATCTGAATCAACTTCAGCAATAGCTTGATCTTTTTCTACATAATCTCCGTCTTTTACTAACCAAGTTGCAATTTCAACTTCTTTTATTGATTCCCCTGGTGATGGGACTTTCATTTCTAAAATCATCTTGTTTTTGTTTAAGGTTTTTAAGGTTTCAATCCAGATAGCTATCGGGATTGAAACTTGAAACATTTTATCTAATTGTTGTATGACATTTCAGGAAGTACTTTTGCAAATTCTTCTCCTTTTTCTTTTGATTTATTGTATTTCTCTGTAGATTTTTTAATAATGCTTTCATATTCTTCAAAGCCTTCTTTTAAATCTGCATCAGTTGCAATATATTCTTTTTTTTCTGAAATTGATTTTAAGATAGCAGCCTTCTTCTTCTCAAATTTCTTCGGTGTCTTATAACTATCCGGATTAGGATTGAAAGGAACTAATTTTACACCAGCCTTGATTGCGCCCATTTGCGCTTCAGAATCAACTATGTAAACTTTTCCGGCCTCAAGATCAGCTTCTATAAAATTTGTATTTTCTGATCTTGACCAAAATATATGTTTACCTGGTTCGCATTCATATACTAGGTATTTGCCATAATTGAATTTCCCTAAATATTTTTCTCCATCAAAGTACTTAAAATTTATTAAAGCTCCCATTCCGGAAGATCTTACAAAATAAATGATTGATTTTCCTTCAGTTGGTTTTTTTAATTCCTGAGAATAACCTGCAAATGATAATATTGCAAAAAGAAGAATAAATAGTTTCCTCATATATTATCTAAATAAATTTTTATCGAATACCATTCTAATTGCATCTGCATGACGACGTTTTGCACGTGTGTAACTTCCTGATGCTGGAGCAGAATATGCTTTTAATGAAGCTAATCTCCATTTTACAAGATCAAAATTCATTAACATAAAGCTGTAAGCTCCCATGTTTTTAGGTTCTTCCTGAGCCCAAACATAATCATCAGCGTTTGGATATTTTGCAATGATTTCTTTAATCTGCTCAACTGGGAAAGGGAATAATTGCTCAATACGAACAACCGCAACGTCATTTCTTCCGTTGTTTTCTCTTTCAGCCACAATATCATAGTAGAATTTACCTGTACAGAAAACCAAAGTTTTTACTTTCTTTTTATCTACAGTATTATCGTCAATTGTTTCTTGGAAACTTCCTGTTGCTAATTCTTCAACTGTCGATACGCATCTTGGATCACGTAGTAAACTTTTTGGAGAGAAAACTACCAATGGTTTACGGAAATTCGTTTTCATTTGTCTTCTCAACAAGTGGAAGAAGTTTGCTGGCGTTGTACAGTCTGCAACATACATATTATGTCTTGCACAAAGCTGTAAGTAACGTTCCATTCTTGCAGAAGAGTGTTCAGCACCTTGACCTTCATATCCGTGTGGCAATAACATCACAATACCATTTTGGTTGTTCCATTTGTCTTCTCCACAAGAAATATATTGGTCAATCATGATTTGAGCACCATTAGAGAAATCTCCAAATTGTGCTTCCCAGATTGTTAAGGCTTTAGGGTTTGCTAATGCATATCCGTAATCAAAACCTAGAACACCATATTCAGATAATAAAGAGTTGAATACTCCGAATTTTCCTTTTTTGTTTTCAATTCCGTTTAATAGAATTACTTCTTCTTCAGAATCTTCAACTTTAACTACCGCATGACGGTGAGAGAAAGTTCCTCTTTCTACGTCTTGCCCAGAAATACGAACGTCAAATCCTTCTGTTAAAAGAGATCCGTAAGCAAGTGCTTCTGCAGTTCCCCAGTCAAGTGTATTGTTGTCGTATCCAACTTTTCTGTCTGTAACAATTTTAGTTATCTTGTTGATGAACTTTTTGTCTTCTGGTAAAGTTGAGATCGTATTGATGATAGAATCTAATCTTTCTTTAGAGAAAGTAGTGTCAACTTTTTGAAGCATTTGTGTGTCAGTTACCTGAACAAATCCTTCCCATTCGTTTTTCATGAATGGCGTAATGATAGTCAAATCTTTTTTACGAGAAGCTTCTAAGTTTTCTTCTAATTTAGATTTGTATTGTTTTTCTAAACCGTTTACATAAGAAGCATCGATTACACCGTCAGAAAGTAATTTCTCAGCATAAATGTCTCTTGGGTTTTTATGTTTAGCGATGATTTTATATAAAACTGGTTGCGTGAAACGAGGTTCGTCACCTTCGTTATGACCGTATTTTCTATATCCTAATAAATCGATAAATACGTCGCGTCCAAATTGCATTCTGTAATCTAATGCAAAAGATACAGCGTGTACAACAGCTTCAGCATCATCAGCATTTACGTGTAATACTGGAGATAGAGTTACTTTAGCAACGTCTGTACAATATGTTGATGAACGAGCGTCTAAATAGTTAGTCGTAAATCCAACTTGGTTGTTGATTACAATATGGATTGTTCCTCCAGTTTTGTAACCGTCAAGTTGCGCCATCTGAATGATTTCGTATAAAATACCTTGACCTGCAATTGCAGCATCTCCGTGTACTGCGATAGGCAATACTTTAGAGAAATCATCAGCATAATATTTATCTTGTTTTGCTCTTGTGATACCTTCAATTACAGCTCCAACGGTTTCTAAGTGAGAAGGGTTTGGTGCCAAATTGATGTTGATGCTTTTTCCAGATCTAGTTTTTCTGTCAGCAGTAAGACCTAAGTGGTATTTTACGTCACCATCAAAATATTCTTGATCGTAATCTTTTCCGTCAAACTCACCAAAGATATCTTGAGTTGATTTTCCGAAAATGTTTGCCAAAACGTTCAAACGACCACGGTGTGCCATTCCCATTACAAATTGTTCAACACCTTTTTCAGCAGCTTGCTCGATCAAAGCATCTAAAGCTGGGATGATAGATTCTCCACCTTCTAATGAGAAACGTTTTTGTCCAACATATTTAGTATGAAGGAAGTTCTCAAAAGATACAGCTTCGTTTAATTTATTTAAGATTGTTTTCTTTTCTTCAGTAGAGAAAGTTGGTTGATTAACATTTACAGCTAACTTGTCTTGAATCCATTTTACAACGCCAGGATTTCTGATATACATGTATTCAATACCAATATGCTGGCAGTAAATAGCTTTTAAACGGTTTACGATATCTTGTAAAGAAGAAGGTACCATTCCGATTGTCTGAGCAGCATCAAAAACTGTTGAAAGGTCAGCTGAAGATAAACCGAAGTTCTCGATATCTAAAGTTGGCGAAGATTGTCTGCGGTCACGAACAGGATTTGTCTTCGTGAATAAATGCCCGCGCGTACGGTATCCGTCAATTAATTTTAAAACGTTGAATTCTTTCTTTAGTTTTTCTGAAACCTGACTGTAATCTGTGTTGTCGCTTGTCACATACTCAACAATTGTTTGCACAGGATTTTCGTCATTATAAGTCGTCATTCCAAAGTCAAAACCTTGAAAAAAACTTCTCCAGCTAGGCTCAACGCTGTCTGGGTTAACTAAATATTGATCGTATAATTGTGCAAAAAACTCGGTATGCGCTGCGTTTAAAAATGAAAACCTATCCATAATATGAGTGAATATACTTTTTTGTTATATAGAAACGCAAAAGTACAACAATCACATTTATTTAAATCTTTTTTTTACGTACTTTTACGTAAAAATTTGTTAAAATAAACGTTAACTATGAATAAAAATCAAATTTCAATCGTTTTCAATTCTTTTTTTGTGATTTTGGCAGTTTTATTTTCAACCAATGCGAAAGCGCAGCAAAATTATGTTATAGACAACAGCAACCACTTTTGGGAAAAAGTGCAATTTGGCGGCGGACTTGGATTGGGTTTTGGGTCTGGTTACACCAATATTTCGGTTATGCCGAGTGCTATTTACAACATCAATCCAATAGTTTCAGTTGGTGCTGGATTACAATTTGGTTATATATATCAAAAAAATTATTCTGAATCTTTTGTTTGGGGCGGAAGCGCGATTGTACTAGTAAACCCAATTCCGCAAGTTCAATTATCTGCCGAATTGGAGCAAGTTAGGGTAGATGAAGAATTTAAAGAATATTATAATCAGCCGAGTTATTCTTATGCTTATTGGAATACCGCCTTATATCTTGGAGCTGGTTATAGGACCGGAAGTGTTACCATCGGTGCACGTTATGACGTTTTGTACGATCCTAACAAAAGTCTTTACGGATCTGGATTTATGCCTTTTGTGAGAGTTTATTTCTAAGATACTAAGATACTAAGATACTAAGGTTCTAAGATGCTAAGATACTAAGGTTCTAAGATGCTAAGATTCTAAGGTTTTAAATAAAGGAATTTGAAGAAATATATCATTGTAATTGTAGCAATTTTAGCTTTAAGCTGTAATAATTCCAAAAAAGAAAACTTTGAAAATGCAAAGGTTGCAAAAAAGGAATTGCGACCTTTTTTTGATTCTGATCAAATCAGTCATTATTATTTGGACATTTCTGATGACAATTTTTTTAAGCTCATTAGAAAAGAGAACAAAACTGATAAAGAAAAGGAATTAACTAATATCTACATACATACTTTTCCTGATAATATTCCAAAAGTAGATTTTGAAAAAATACTTTTAAGTCATAATTATAAAAAATCGAATTTATCGATTAAAGATGAAAAGCGTATTGAAAATATATTTAGTGAAAAAGAATCATTAAAAAATGATGCATGTGCCTGTATTGCCGAGTATAAGGATATTTTTATTTTTAAGAAAAATGAAAAAACTATTGGTATAGCAAAGATTTGCTTTAAAAATGCTCGTTTCCAGATTATAGGAAGTAAAATAAATACGGAAGGTTTTGGGCTAATTAATGAATTAGAGAGATTGGAAAGTATTGTTCGTTCCAATGAGAAAAAACCTTAGAATCTTAGCATCTCAGCACCTTAGAACCTTATTTGTAATAATTCCGAAACCAAACCTTCTGCCATTCTCTTTTTAAAATTAAAAAAGAAACTTGTTCAGCTAAAATAACCAAATCTGAACCATCGAGTTGTTTGATTTCGTTTTCAGGAACATCAATAATGTAAAGCAGATTTAAATATTCTGCAAACTTATACTGAATCATTCTATAGACTTTTTCGTGAAGCTGAATCTTTAATTCTTCGGGCAAAATGCTGAGCGGAAAATCAATTCCTTCATTGGCCAAATTAAAATCCTTATTGATCTGCTCAATTAAATTTAGGTATAAAGATTCCTTTTGAGCTTCTTCGAATAATAATTCGGTATTTAAAGGTGAAACATACATAATTTTAGAAATTATTAATGATAATTCTCAGATTCAATAGCAACATTAATGCGTTTATTGTCTGTTTTTGATTTCCAAAGGTCAACAATTTTTGCAAGCAATATATCGCCGCCTGCGTAGAAAAAAACTGCTCCCATTGGCGGGTTTGCAGTTGGGATTAAACTGAACGTTTTTGGCACCCATTTCCAGCATTTAAAAAAGGTTCCAGCCAATTCAATAAATATAACACAAACCGCTATAAAATAGTACAGATTCTGCCATTTTTTTCTCTTTAAAAGCAAAAAGAAAAAGACTCCAAAAATAAGCGAAAAAATATCGTTTAGAAAGAAACCGACGTATAAAAATAAGAGCGAAAATCCAGCTGTAAAATATATTCTAAAAGCTTTTTCGTTGTTGATCGCCCATTTTGTATGGGCATAAACATAACCCGAAGCAAAAACAATTGCGTGTCCAAAAGGAACATAAACAGGAATAAATTCGGTTTTGTAATTGTACATCTCGAGCAACGAGCAGAAAATAATCTCGCCAAGATAAGACAAAAGCACCATCACAAACATCAATTTTCTTAAATGAGAATCAGAAAACCAAAAGAAAAAAGAGAAATAGATGATCGCTAAAATGTTGGTAATATGTTGACCATCAAAAAAATGTGTGCTAAAATAAACGCTATCAATTCCTAATGCTAAAAGTGTGAAAAAAGGGAAAAAGACAGCAAAAAACAATTGTTTTTTGGCATCGTGATTTCTGTCGTCAAAAAAAAGAGCATTAATGATTTGGTTCATAAAATGCCCAATATTAAACTTTACGTCCCATTAAATTTTCTCCAAATGTCCTTAGGATATTTTTCTTTTCAGCATTGATATCCATTTTTTCTAAAGTTTCAAAAGCTTTAAAAGTGTACATTTCTATTGCTTCTTGCGTTGCTTTTGAAGCTCCAGATTCGTTAAAAATGGTTTTTGCAGTTTCGATTTTTTCTGAATTTTCATCCAATTGCAAAGTGAATAATTTTTGTAATTCGGTTGCCTTTTCTGGAGTTGAAAATTCTAAGGCTTTTAAGTATAAATACGTTTTTTTGTTTTCGATGATATCGCCTCCAACTTGTTTTCCAAAAGTTTCTGGATCTCCAAAAGCGTCTAGATAATCATCTTGTAGCTGAAAAGCCAATCCTAAATTCAATCCGAAATTATAAATTAAATCACCTTCTTTTTCTGAAGTTTTGGCTACAATGGCGCCCATTTTCATTGCGGCGGCAACTAAAACGGCTGTTTTGTATTCAATCATTTTTAGGTATTCCGGAATGGTAACGTCGTTTCTTTCTTCAAAATCAACATCCCATTGTTGGCCTTCGCAAACCTCAAGTGCAGTTTTGCTGAATAATTTGGCTAAATCTCTAAAAACAGTTGGTTCGTATTGCTCGAAATATTGATAAGCAAGAATTAACATGGCATCGCCAGACAAAATTCCGGTATTGATATTCCATTTTTCATGTACCGTTTCTTCTCCTCTTCGCAAAGGCGCATCATCCATAATGTCGTCATGTACAAGAGAGAAATTATGAAAAACTTCTACTGCCATTGCTGCCGGTAAAGCGGTTGTGTAATCAGTATCAAAAACTTCTGAGGCCATTAAAGTAAGCACAGGGCGCATGCGTTTTCCGCCAAGTCCTAAAATATATTCAATAGGCTCATAAAGGTTTTTAGGTTCTTTTTGTATGCTTTGTTTTTTTAAGTAACTAACAAAAAAATCTTGGTACTGACTAATATCGTGCATAAAATGGAATTCTGATTTTCGAGGCTCAAAGATACAATTCAATTATGAATAATCTATATTAAATGCGGCTTTGATTTTATTGTTTGATGCAATCGCAGTGATATTTGGGTTCTTAAAATTATTTTTCAAAAAACTTGGAAACTTTTTTGGTATTCAGAGTTTCCCGTGTATATTTGCAGCTGAAAATGGAAACTGCGAACACTGTAAAAGTTTCCATATGATATTTAGATAATTTATAAGTTTTTCAAAATCAGATATTTATGAAAACAACTTGGACTTTAGATTCGACACAATCAGATGTTTTAATAAAAATGAGACATTCTAAAATTGCCTATTTAGGAGGTATTACCAATAAATTTGGAGGTTATGTGGATATTGAAGATAATGAAATTGAAGACGCATCGGTTGAGTTTTCATTGGATATAAACAATAAAAATGAAAGTTTCCAGCAGATAGATTCGCATTTGCAGCTTCAGGATTTCTTTGAAGAAGATGAGCATCCGATAATCAGTTTTAAATCGACTTCATTTCAAAGAGTAAACAATAACATCAACTTCTTTAAAGGCGATCTAACCATAAAAGATGTAACTAGAGTGGTTGAACTGGATGCTGAATTCATTGGCATGAATACCTACAATGGAGAGAAAAAAGTAGCTTTTGAGATCAAAGGAAATATTAAGCGTCAAGATTTTGGTCTTGATTATGATTCTTTTAATCATCAGAGTGGTGAAGCGCTAGGAAAAGATATAAAATTAATTGCAAATTTAGAATTCAGCATATAATTCTTACATAATGAATAAATTAATGTAAAATTATTACAAATATAATGGAAACTATTTTTATGATTTTAGTTTCCTAATTATATTTGCAATACAATGAAAATCAAAATGAAAGAGAAAATTATATCAAAAGCTAGTGAGTTGTTTTTGAAACTTGGTTTTAAAAGCGTCACCATGGATGATATTGCAGGTGAAATGTGTATTTCTAAAAAAACGATCTACAAATATTTCTGCAACAAAGAAGTCTTAATCGAAGAAAGTACTTCGATGGTTCACAGGCAGGTTCACGAAATCATGGATACCATTATAGCAAAGAATTATAATGCGATTCAGGAGAATTTTGAGATTAGAGAAATGTTTCGTGATATGTTTAAAAACAACATTGATACTTCGCCTATTTATCAATTAAAAAAACATTATCCAGAGATTTATCAAAACATTTTGTCTTTTGAAATTGATCAGTGTACACAATGCTTTAGAGATAATATTGAAAAAGGAATTCGCGAAGGTCTTTATAGAAGTGATTTAAATGTAGAGGTTTACGTTAAATTTTACTACACTCTGGTTTTCCATATCAATGAAAATACTGTTTCTGAGAGTGAGGCGCAAAGGGTAGAATTAGAGGCACTTGAATATCATACCAGAGCGATGGCAACTTCAAAAGGAATAGAAGAATTAGAAAAACAACTTAAGAAACTTACCGCTTAATCGTCAATATATAATTTATGAAAAAAATAATTGTAATACTTTTGTGTTCTTTAGGCCTTTCGGCTAATGCACAAGTCACATTAACCTTAAAAGACGCGCTTATTTATGCGCTTCAAAATAAAGCCGAAGCTAAAAAGGCAAAATTACAGGTTGAAAACAGCGAATACCAAATTCAGGAGATTCGTTCTAGAGCATTACCTCAGATTTCTGCAAATGGAAACTTAACTCATAATCCGATAATTCAGACAACGGTTATTGATGGAGCTGGTTTTGGTCAGCCAGGAACTACGATTCAGGCGGCATTTGGTCAAAAATGGACTTCAAATGCAGGGCTTTCATTAACTCAAGCTATATTTGATCAATCTGTTTTTACAGGATTAAGAGCGGCAAAATCTACTCGTGAATTTTATCAAATCAACGATCAATTAACAGAAGAACAAGTTATTGAAAGAGTAGCAAACAACTATTATTCTGTATACGTACAACGTGAGAGATTAAAATTGCTAGATAGTACTTATTTTAATACTACAAAAGTTCATGATGTTGTAAAAGGGCAATTTGATAATGGTTTAGCTAAGAAAATAGATTTAGACCGTATTATCGTAAAATTGTCAAACATTGATACTGATCGTCAACAAGTTAAAAATCAAATTGAATTACAAGAAAATGCTTTGAAGTTTTATATGGGAATGCCGATAGAAACTCAAATCATTATTCCAAAAGAAGAATTTGAAGCAGTTCCTGCATCATTAACTGAAGTTCCAAATGTAGAAAACAGAACAGAATATCTGCTTTTGAAAAAACAAGAAGAACTTTTAGTATTCAATAAAAAAGCGGTTGAAGCTGGATATTATCCAACACTTTCTTTAACTGCTGGTTATAACTATATTGGTCAAGGGCCACAATTGCCTTGGTTTGCAAAGCCTTCAGATGGTGTTTATTGGTCAGATTATGCTGCAATTGGATTGAATTTACACGTACCGATTTTTACAGGATTTGGAACTCGTGCTAAAGTGAGACAAGCTGATGTACAAATCAGAGAACTTCAGGAGAATATTAAAGACACCAAACTGTCTCTTGATCTGGATTACAGAAATGCAATGGCGCAAATCGATAACAATATGGTAACCATCCAAAACCAACAAGAAAATATGCGTTTGGCTCGTGAAATTTTGAGCAATACAAAAAACAATTATCTGCAAGGTTTAGCATCATTAACAGATTTGTTAGATGCTGAAAATGCACATCAAGAAGCTCAAAATAATTACACAAGAGCTGTTTTAAATTACAAAATTGCCGAAGTGGCATTAATCAAATCAAAAGGCGAACTAAAAACTCTTATTAAATAACTAATTACAATGAAGAAGACTATTACAACAATCGTAATCATAATCGCAGCTTTGGGTGTGATTGGGTATGTTTTAAATAACAATAAGAAAAAGAATAAAGAAAAAACAGATGTCGTAGCTGAGAAAAATGCTGCGGTTTCAGTTAAAGTTACTCCAGTAAAAACAGAAGTAGTTTCATTAGACTTCGTTGCTAACGGAAACTTTGCTCCAACTCAGGAATTGACTTTCTCTGCTGAAAAATCTGGAAAAGTAATTAGTGTTTTAGCTAAAGAAGGTGATTACGTGAGAGTAGGCCAGACTTTATTGACAATGAGAGGCGATATTATTAATGTAAATGCGCAACAAGCACAAGCAGTTTATAATAATGCAAAATCTGATTATGCGAGATATGAAAATGCTTTTAAAACTGGTGGTGTTACAAAACAGCAATTAGATCAGGCAAAATTGGCTTTGACAAATGCTCAGTCAAACTTAACTCAAGCGAACATTAATGTTGGTGATACAAAAGTAAAAGCTCCAATCAACGGATTCATCAATAAAAAATACATTGAACCAGGATCTATCTTGACTGGAATGCCAGCAACTGCATTATTTGATATTGTAAATACTTCAAAATTAAAATTGACAGTTACTGTAAACGAAAATCAAGTAGCAAGCTTGAAATTACATGATAATATCAACGTAACAGCAAGTGTTTATCCTGATAAAACTTTCCCTGGAAAAATTACTTTTATCGCTGCAAAAGCTGACGCAAGTTTAAATTTCCCAGTTGAAATTGAAATTACAAACAATTCAAACAATGATTTGAAAGCAGGTATGTACGGAACAGCAAATTTTGCATCGAAACAACAAAAACAAAGCTTGACAGTTGTTCCTAGAAATGCATTTGTTGGAAGTGTGAGCAGTAATGAAATTTTTGTAGCTGAAAATGGTGTTGCAAAATTGAAAAAAGTAGTGGCTGGAAGAATTTTAGGAGATCAAGTAGAAATCATCAGCGGATTATCTGACGGAGAAAAGGTAATTACTACAGGTCAAATCAACTTACAAGACGGTAATACAGTAGAAATTATTAAGTAAGCTTTTTTTAAGCTTTAAGCTTTAGGCAATAAGCTATAAGCATTTAAAAAAAGCCTAAAGCCTATAGCTTACTGCCTATAGCATTAAAAAAGATGAAATTAAACCTTAAAGCTTAAAGCCTACAGCCTAAAGCCTATAGCATTAAAAAAATATGAAATTAGCCGAAATATCCATAAAACGTCCGTCGCTGGTAATTGTATTGTTTACAATTCTGACTCTTGGTGGATTGTTCAGCTACAGCCAATTGGGCTACGAGCTGATCCCGAAATTTGAACAAAACGTTATTACCATTTCTACCGTTTATCCTGGAGCTTCTCCAAGTGAGGTAGAAAATACCGTAACCAAAAAGATAGAAGATGCGATTGCGTCTTTAGAAAACGTAAAAAAGATTGACTCAAAGTCGTATGAAAGTTTGTCGATTGTTTCGATTACATTGACATCAAACGCAAAAGTCGATTTCTCTTTGAATGATGCACAGCGAAAAATCAACGCGATTATTAGTGATTTGCCAGATGACGTAAAAACGCCGGCATTGACTAAATTCTCGCTGAGTGATTTGCCAATTATGACGCTTGGTGCCAATGGTAAAATGGACGAAGCTGCCTTTTATGACTTAATTGACAAAAAAGTTGCTCCAATTTTATCTCGTGTACAAGGTGTGGCTCAAGTAAATATTATTGGTGGTTCTGAGCGTGAAATTCAGGTAAATCTTGATGCAGTAAAAATGCAAGGTTATGGACTTTCTGTTCCGCAAGTACAACAAAACATTTTGACTTCAAACTTGGATTTCCCAACAGGAAACATTCAAACTAGAAATCAAAAAATATTAATTCGTTTAGCGGGTAAATATAAAAGTGTTGAAGAATTAAGAAACCTAGTTGTTTCTTCTCAAAACGGAATCCAGATTCGTTTAAGTGATATTGCCGATGTTCAGGATACACAAAAAATTGCTGAAAAAATATCACGTGTAGATCAAAAAAGCGCAATTGTACTTCAAATTATCAAACAATCTGATGCAAATGCTGTTGCGGTAAGTGAGCAATTATTAAAAACAATTGCAACTCTTGAAAAAGATTATAAAGTAAATCAACTTAAATTAGAAGTTGCAAAAGACAGTACAATCTTTACACTTGAAGCAGCAGATTCTGTTGTTCACGATTTATTGATTGCGGTAATTCTGGTTGCATTTGTAATGTTGTTTTTCCTTCACAGTATCAGAAACTCGTTGATTGTAATGGTTTCGATTCCGGCTTCGTTGATTGCAACTTTCATCGGAATTTATTTGATGGGATATACTTTGAACTTAATGAGTTTATTAGGATTATCTCTTGTTGTTGGTATCCTTGTGGATGATGCGATTGTGGTTTTGGAGAATATTTACAGGCACATGGAAATGGGTAAAAGCCGAATCCGTGCGTCGTATGACGGAACTGCGGAAATTGGTGGAACGGTAACTTCGATCACATTAGTAATCGTGGTTGTATTCTTGCCAATCGCAATGAGTTCTGGATTGGTTTCTAACATCATTACGCAGTTCTGTGTTACGGTAATTATTTCAACGATGTTGTCATTGTTGGCTTCATTTACAATTATTCCTTGGTTGTCTTCTCGTTTTGGGAAATTAGAGCATATTGAAGGAAAGAATTTATTCGGAAGAATCATTCTTGGTTTCGAAAACTATTTAACACGTTTCACTGACTGGGTTTCTCATTTATTGACTTGGTGTTTAGATCACTATATTAAAACTTTTGTTGTTGTAATTGTATTGTTTTTCGCTTCAACCATTGGATTAATGGGTGGAGGTTTCATTGGAGGAGAGTTTTTCGCTTCTTCTGATAGTGGAGAGTTTTTGGTACAAATTGAAATGCCAAAAGATGCTTCGTTGGAACAAACAAACTTCATGACGCAAAAAGCCGAAGCTTATTTAAAAGCTCAAGAATATGTTCACAGCCAAATTACAACGGTAGGACAAACTTCTGAAGGTTTTGGAGCATCGCAAGCTACAGCTTACAAAGCAGAGATCGACGTAAAAATGATCGAGCAAAAAGATCGTACAGATGATGCTAATGTGTATGCAGCAAAAATCAAACGTAAGCTTGAAAAAGTATTAGTTGGAGCAAAAGTAAAAACGGTTCCGGTTGGTATCTTAGGTACTGCTGAAGATGCAACTTTAGGATTGATCGTTACTGGTCCATCAACAGAAGCAGCGATGGCATTTGCTAAACAAGCTGAAGCTGAATTAAGAACTATTCCTGGAACAACAGAGATCAAATTAACGGTTGAAGATGGAAACCCTGAAATCAACGTAAAAGTAGATCGTGATAAAATGGCTGCTTTAGGTTTGACACTTCAAACGGTTGGTTTAACCATGCAGACTGCTTTTAGTGGTAATACTGACGGAAAATACAGAGCTGGAGAATACGAGTACGATATCAACATCAGATACAATTCTTTCGATAGAAAAAGTATCGCTGACGTAAGTAATTTGATTTTCATCAATAATGCTGGACAGCAAATTAAATTATCTCAATTTGCAGATATTACGGAAGGTTCTGGACCTAGCCAATTAGAGCGTAGAGACAAATCGGCGTCTGTAACGGTAAAAGGGCAAAACGTTGGGGTTCCATCTGGAACAATTGTACAACAATGGCAGGTGAAATTAGATAAATTGAAAAAACCAGCCGGAGTAAACTACATTTGGGGTGGTGACCAAGAAAACCAATCGGAAGGATTTGGTACTTTAGGAATCGCATTATTAGCCGCTATTATTTTGGTTTACCTTGTAATGGTGAGTTTGTATGACAGTTTCGCGCACCCATTTGTAGTATTGTTCGCTATTCCGCTTTCGTTCATTGGAGCGATGTTAGCGCTGGCATTGACAAACAACTCATTGAATATCTTTACGATTTTAGGTATCATCATGTTGATTGGTCTGGTGTGTAAGAATGCGATCATGCTTGTCGATTATACGAACCAAAGAAGAGCGGCTGGAGAATCAATCAGAACAGCGTTGATTCAAGCAAACCACGCTCGTTTGCGTCCGATCTTGATGACAACAATTGCGATGGTATTTGGTATGTTCCCAATTGCATTGGCAAAAGGAGCAGGAGCTGAATGGAAAAATGGTCTTGCTTGGGTAATTATTGGAGGTTTGATTTCTTCATTATTCTTAACCTTGATTGTAGTTCCTGTAATTTATAATATTATGGAGAAATTAATTCAGAAATTCTCTAAAGGAGAAAAAATTGACTACGAAGCTGAAATGGTTGCTGATTATACACCAACAGAATTAAGCGAAGACGGTTTTAATCCGAAACATACGCATTAATAGTTTTTAATTTTGATTTGAAAATCCCAGATTCCGCCCGAATGGAATTTGGGATTTTTTTTGAATTAAGAATGAAAGTATTTCACGCAGATTTTGCAGATCAAATTAGAATAAATCTGTGTTTATCTGCTTAAATATGTTCAAAATCTGCGTGAAAAAATTATAAACAGTTTATTAAAAATCTGTTTATTTGCATCTCCTTACTAAAAGTATTATGCTACAAAAAGATAAATCGGCGGCGATTGGTTTCATTTTCATAACCATGTTGATTGACATTACGGGATGGGGAATTATTATTCCGGTTGTTCCTAAATTAATTGAAGAATTGATTCACGGTGATATCAGTGAAGCAGCAAAAATTGGTGGCTGGCTGACTTTCGCGTATGCAATAACTCAATTTGTATTTGCGCCAGTAATTGGAAATTTAAGTGATAAATTCGGGAGAAGACCTATTATCTTAATTTCTCTATTCGGATTTTCATTAGATTATCTCTTGTTGGCTTTTTCGCCAACAATTCTCTGGCTTTTTATTGGTAGAATAATTGCCGGTGTAACGGGAGCAAGTATTACAACAGCTTCTGCTTATATCGCCGATGTTAGTACACCCGAAAACAGAGCAAAAAACTTTGGTTTAATTGGCGCAGCTTTTGGATTAGGATTTATTATCGGGCCAGTTATTGGCGGTTTGTTAGGTCAGTACGGGTCACGAGTTCCGTTCTATGCGGCTGCAATTTTGTGTATGGTAAATTTCCTTTACGGATTTTTCATTTTGCCGGAATCTCTTAAAAAAGAAAATCGTAGGCCTTTTGATTGGAAGCGCGCTAATCCGGTTGGGGCAATTTTAGGTTTGAAAAAACATCCAGAATTAATTGGATTGATTTCAGCGATATTTCTTTTATATGTAGGTTCTCATGCAGTTCAAAGCAATTGGAGTTTCTTCACTATTTACCAATTCAATTGGGATGAGAGAATGATCGGAATTTCATTAGGAATAATTGGTTTGTTGGTTGGAGTTGTTCAAGGAGGATTAATCCGTTTTATTAATCCGAAATTAGGAAATGAAAAAAGTATTTATGTTGGATTAGCTTTATATACCATCGGAATGTTATTATTTGCTTTTGCAACAGAAAGCTGGATGATGTTTGTATTTTTGATTCCGTATTGTCTTGGCGGAATTGCTGGACCTGCTTTGCAATCTGTAGTGGCAAGTAAAGTATCGCCAAGCGAGCAAGGAGAAATTCAAGGAACTTTGACAAGTTTAATGAGTGCCTCTTCGATTATTGGTCCGCCAATGATGGCCAACACATTTTACTTTTTTACTCATAGCGATGCACCTTTTAAATTTGCTGGAGCGCCGTTTATTTTGGGTGGTTTTTTAATGTTATTGAGTACGGTAGTTGCTTATTTTTCTTTAAAAAAACATTCGGTTCCAAAAGTCGAAATAGATTCACAAGAAACAGAATAAAAATAGAAAAGCCTTCATTATCTAAAATGAAGGCTTTTTTTATAGCTTTTGAAAAACTATTTTTTAATGAATTTGATTGTCTTCTGTTTGTTTTCAGATTTTACTTTTAAGATGTAAACTCCACTAGAAAGGTTTGATAAATCAATTTCCGAATGAAGATCATTGATTCTTTTAAAAACAACAGATTTTCCAGAGATATCAATAATTTCTACATCATCAATAGTTGAATTGTTTTCAATATTTAAAATATCAATCACCGGATTAGGATAAAATTGGAACGAAGTCAAATTAAAATCTGGTGCCGAAAGCGAACCATTTACTTTAGCTGTTACTGCAAGACGTTCCTTACTCTCAATTCCGTTTATGGTTTGCGAAGCATAATAAGTAGTTCCGTCGACCAAAACAGTTGTTAAAGGCAAAGGAGTTTCAGCTGTTGATTTGCTTGTTTTGGTTTGTGAAGGACTTGGAGCACTATACCATTTAATGTTTTGACCTTCAACAACAAGATCTGCCAAAGTTGATCCTGGTTTGACATCAACAACTAGGGCTTCTTGTTTGCCTTCAGCTAAAGGAGCCGGTGGATTAATAACGAAATTTAACATTACATAGCATCCATTTGCATCCTGAACAATCGCTGTATATTCTCCAGCTTCTAAATTTGTAAATGTATTATTGGATGAAAACACATTCAAATTAGGAGAAATTGCATATTGAAAATTACCTGTACCACCAGAAGCCGTAATTGTTGCAGTTTGATTCTCAATATTTAAATCTGCAATTATAGGTTGAGGCTGTTCTAATTGTATAGCCACAACTGCTGTACAATCATTATTATCTCTGACAGTTATAATATGAGTGCCTGCATTTACGACAAATGAGTTACTACTTTGAAACGGACCTCCATTTAATGAATAAACAAAAGGGGCACGGCCTCCACTAGTATTTGCTGTTATTGTACCGTTTTGTGAACAAGTTACAGGTGATGTAATAGTTGCTATTAATTGAACAGGGATTACAGGGTCTATTGTAGCAAAAAGTGAAGTAATACTATTTTGAGCATCACGTACTATTATATTATAGCTTCCAGGGATAGCGGTAGTAAATACATTCGAAGCCATATAAGTTGTACCATTATTAAATGAATAAGAATAAGGTGCAGTTCCTCCCGTTGCAGTTACGGTTATAACTCCATTAGTGCTACATGTCAATGGATTTACACTAGCAGTAGCAACAAGCGCTGGTGGTGCTATAATGCTAATTCCTTGTTGTAAAAATGTACACCCTAAGGCATCTCTTACTTCCACAACATAAGATCCTGATGCTAAATTTGCAAAAAGGTTAGCAGTTTGTGACGGAACTAATACTATTCCATTACTCCTTCTAAGAGAATAAGTATAAGGTTGAACTCCGCCCGAAGCATTAACAGCAATTCTTCCATCGCTATTGTATGAAGAAGAAGGATTTACAACGCTGGTTGATGCTGATAAACGAGAAGGTTGTAATATTGTTATGCTAGAAACAGTAGTACATCCTGCAGCATCTTTAGCAGTTACATTATATTGTCCTGGGGATAAATTATTAAAAACATTAGATGAAGAAAATACGGTTCCTAAAGAATAAGTATAAGGCGCAGTTCCTCCGCTTGCAGTTGCGGTTATTGTACCATCTTGAGATCCGTTGCAAAAAATGTTTGTTTTAGTCAAATTGATTGCTAGTGGAACGTATGTTTTTACCTTATAAGAAATCCAGCTTGTATTACCAATAGCATCTTTTACATAAAAAACATAATTAAGACCCGATTTCAAATTTGCAACGCCATTGATTGTTGTATAGGTCTGACCTAAATTAAACGAATAAAGATAAGGCGCTACTCCTCCAGATGCGTTAATGTATAAACTCTCTCCAGGATTTTCACAAGTAATAGGAGTAACATTGCTTATAGTTATAAAAATAGGTGCAGGAAGCACAATTGTAGCATCTACGCTAGCAGACTCGCAACCGTTAGCATCTTTAGCAGTTATAGAATAAGTTCCTTCAGGTAATCCTACATAACCTACTGAAGCAGAATAATCAAATATTAGTTGATTTGTAGTAGCATTTTTAACTTTATAAGTATAAGGGGCAACACCATTACTTGAACTCATAGTTATTACTCCGTCAAGATGACCGTTAGACGTTTCGTATGTAACGGTAGCAATTGTTTTTACAGGAGTATAGGCTTTTACAATGTAATGTGTTTGTGCTTCGTTTCCAATAGCATCTTTTAATAATATAGAATAAGTACCAGGAGTCAAATTAGTTCGTCCGGGATTGTTGCTGGTATAAGTATTACCACTATCATAAGAATAAAGATATGGAGCTACACCTCCTGAAGCAGTTACAGATAATGAAGCATTTGCAATACAAGATATAGGCGCTTTAACAGCATTTAATACTATTGGATTATTAAGTGTAATGTCTATATTGCTTTTGGTTTCCTGACATCCGTTCGCATCAATAACACTAATTGTGTATAAACCTGCAGGCATACCACTATATCTTTTATAAGGGACATTTTTACCGTACTCAACCCCTGTAACTTGATTTTTTACAGAATATAAATAGGGTGCAGTCCCTCCTGCGGCATCTAATTGTATTAAGGCTCCAATTGACCCATCATTATTTAAAGTTTTAATATCAGTAATTAATTGTAAAGTAGCAGGCTCAGTTACTGCAATGTTATTCGTTACAATACAGTTATTTGCATCTTTTACAAAAAAAGTATAAATGCCTGCTGTTAAAGCAATAAAATTAGGATTAGATGAATATGACGCTCCATCTCTTGAATAAGTGTAAGGAGATTTACCACCAGAAGCAGTCAAAGTAACCGATCCGTTATTAAAACCTTTACAAGTAACACTTTTAATTGTTGAAGTCGCAACTAAACTTGTTGGTTGTGTTACAATTGCTGTAGCATTTATTGTACATCCCCGACTGTCTTTAATTCTAATCGTGTAAGTTTTGGCAACAACATTGTTAAAAATATTGCTGGTTTGATAATTAGTACCATCTAGTGAATAAGTATATGGCGTCACTCCTCCGGATGCATTAACTCTTATTGAGCCATTTGCAGTTCCAAAACAAGTTGCATTTGTAACTATTGTAGTAGCACTAACCGGAGTATATGGTTTTAAGGTTATCACTGTAGAGGCAATACAATTGAGGTTATCTTTAACATTTATTGTATAAGTGCCTGCTTGTTTATAGAAAAGAGGTACGCTTGCGGTATAAGGTTCATTGTTAATTGAATATAGATATGGACTTTTCCCTCCTGTAACATCGACTCTGAAAGATCCATTGATGCAATCCACTTCTTTGGTAATAGTAGCTGTTGCAACAAGTGATACAAGAGGATCAACAGTTATGTTTTGCACATTAGAAATACATCCATAACTATCTTTAACAATTATTGAATAAACTCCTGCCACAGCATTAGAAAAAGTATTATTGCTGGAGTAAGTATTTCCATTATCAAAAGAATACAAATACGGACCTTGTCCTCCCGTTGCAGAAACGGTTATAATGCCATTACTAAGACAATCTACTGCTTTTGCAAGTATTGCTGTTGCAAATACTGGAGTTGGAGCAATTAAAGAAATTGTTGTAGATGCTTGAGAATTTTCAGCATCCTTAACTTTAATCAAATAAGTTCCTGGGAATCCGTTATACGTATTCGAAGCACTATAAGTAACTCCGTTATCAAAAGAATAGGTATAAGGAAGTGTTCCGCCTGTTGCCGTAACAGATATTATTCCGTTAGGATTAGTGCATGTAATTTGTGTTGCTGCAGCGGTAGCTATAAGTGCAGGCGGTCCATCAATAATTGAAACTGCTTGCATTGCGATACATCCATTGGCGTCTTTAACCTGAACACTATATGATCCTGCTTGTAAGCCATCAAAAATGTTTGAAGGCTGGAAAATGCTAGAAGGTGTTCCGTCGATTGTCAATGCGTACGTGTAAGGGGCAAATCCACCATTTGCAATAACAGTTATTTGACCATCATTAACACCAACAGTGGATGAATTTTTAACGTTTACAGTTGGTGTTATAGGAGTAGGCTCAGTTATAACTACATAAGAAGAACTCAAACAGCCATTCGCATCTTTTACAGTTACATTATAATAACCAGCAACTAAATTTGTGAAAACATTTGTTGGAAAAAAAGGAGAATTGTCTAATGCGTAAAGAAAAGGTGCTTTTCCACCGGCTGCACTTACAATTATAGTTCCGTCAGTGCTCTGAGAACAACTTACGTTAGTTTGAGTAAAAGCTAGTGTTGGAAAACTTATAGGCGCAATAGTTATACTGTTTGTGGTAGTTACAGCACCATTGGCATCTTTTACAGTAATCGAATAAGTTCCCTCAGTTAAATTGCTAAAAACATTAGCTGACTGAAAACTTACTCCATTTATAGAATAAGTATATGGAGCCGTTCCTCCTGATGCAGCAGTAACTATTTCTGCATTGCTCATACAATCAATATCTTTAGTAATGGCAATCGTAGCTGTAATTGGACCCGTAATTTCAGCCCAAAAACTACCCGGTTCGCAATTATTAGAATCCTTTAATCTCACATGATGCAATCCAGGAGTAACATTTGTAAAAATATTATTAGTTTGAAAAGTACCGTCATCTATCGAATAAAAATAAGATCCTGTTCCTCCTTTCACATTAAGAAGTGATATCGTATTTCCATCAATTACCAAGTCTGCATCTACAAGTGATGGTTCCGTAATCGTATAAGGAAGTGTGTTTATGCAGCCTCCAGCATCGGTAACTTTAATGGTATAATTTTCAGCTTTAAGATTGGCAAAAACATTACTGCTTGTAGAAGGATTATTATTTATTGAATATTGGTAAGGCGCTTTTCCTCCTGTTGCTATAACTGTCAAAGTTGTTTTTTCACCCCAGCATGCTAGTGGAGTATTTGCAGCTGTAATAGTTATAGGAATTGGAGAAGTTACTAAAACTGAGCTTGCATCTGAAATTGTATTTGCAGCATCTTTTACGGTAATAGTATAACTGCCGGGAGTTAAATTACTAAAAGTATTGTTTGATTGAAAAGCTCCTCCATTTATAGAATAAACATAAGGTGATGTACCTCCGTTTGCGGTTACAATTATTTGCGCTTGGGTATCACAGGTCATGGGCACTACAACATTAGAAGTATTCAGTGGTGCAGGTGTATTTAGAACAGAAATATTTGTCTCTGAAAAAACACATCCCAATCCATCTTTCATTTGGTAGCCATATACTCCAGATTTCAAATCTGCAAATACATTTGTTTTTTGAAATGGTCTAATTTCTAGTCCGCTGTCATCTGTTAGGGCAAATGAAAAAGGACCAACGCCAGTTAGAGGAACAATGGTTATTTTTCCATTATCATCATTTGTAGTTGTTGAGTTAGTAATTTTTATTTTTGTAGACATCAAGATTGAGCCCAAAACTTGTGTAGTATAAGAGCTGGAACATCCCTTAGCATCTTGTACAGTCACCGTGTATTCTCCCTCAGCTAAATTGCTAAAAGTATTATTGGACTGAAAACCCTCACCTATGGAATATTGATATGGAGCTTGTCCTCCCGTTGCATTTATGGTTATTTCTCCTTCTTTTGTTCCATGACAAACTAGGTCTTTTACGGTTAAAATACCAGTTGGAGCTTCTGTCATCTCCACTTTTTCTGTAATTAAAGTGATAAGACATTTGTTAGAATCGGTTACATAAATAACGTGAGCTCCGGCACCTACATTCGTAAAAATATTTGAAGTCTGAAAAGGGTTATTATCTATATTGTAAATATAAGGAGGAGTACCTCCCACTGCTAATACAGTAATTGACCCAGAATTTGCACCGCAGGTATTAGAAGATAAAACGGTACTCATTGTTAATGGAGCTGGCTCTGTGATTTCTATCTGTGCCGTTTGGGTGCTGCAGGAATAATTATCACTAACTTTTATTGTATATGTGTCTGGTGTCAGGCCTGTAAAACCAATAGAATTTGACTCAGAGTCTAGAGATGTATTTACAGTTTTGCCCGCACTGTTTATTAAATAATAATTATAAGGAATGGTTCCTCCACTTGCCTGAATCCAGACAACTCCATTCGCTTTTCCAGAGCAAGTGACATCATTTTTTCTGCTAGTAATAGTAAGAGGTGCCGGGTTTTCAATAGTAACACTTTTTGAAGTAATACACCCTAATGCATCTTTAGTATTAAACGAATAGGTTCCTACAGGTAAGTCATAAAAAAAACGATTGCTGGTATAGGTACTGCCATTATCTGATGAATATAAATAAGGTCCAGTACCGCCATCTGCAAATAAAGTAATTCTTGCTGTTGGTTTTGCACAACTAATAGGCTCAACTGTTGTGTGTAAAACTAAAGGATAATTAACGCGAAAATTGATATAATTGCTTGTAATAACGCCATTATGATCAATTCTTGCATAAATTTTTGTTGTTACACCAGGATAACCATTATAAACGGTTGGATCTGCAATTACATTATTGTTATTTAATGCATCCTCTTCACTTAAAAAGTAGCTTACATTTGTCTCATCGGGATTTAAATTACCAATAAATGCTGTCTTAAGAGACGTCAAATTGAATGATTCGCCGGCACAAATTGAAATAGAAGTTACTTGAGCATAAAAAAAGTTAGAAAATAATAAAAGAAAACAAAGTAGAGTTTTTTTCATAGTATTAAATTTGTTAAAATGGCTCACCAAATATAATACAATAAATATTGTTAAAATTGCGGTTTCCCGTAAAGGCGTAAAAAAAATTGAACCTAAAGAAAAACTTTTATTTTAAATACAAATAATGGTTGAAATAATCAATAATCGCTTTTCCTTCTAGCAAAACATCGGCACCAATAATGCCGTGAACTGGTTTTGCTTTATGTGATTCCAAAGCTTCATTTACATGTGAAAGATCAAAAATAACAATACTGAAATCATTGTTTTTCCAACTTCCTAATGCTAATTTATTTTCAGATGAAATTTGCGTTTTCATTCCCGTTCCACCTGCGCCCGATGCTTTTGTTTTTGATTTTTTTGCAGTCAGCTCAAAACGTTCAATGCTTTCAAATCCAACGCAGGAATTCGAGGCTCCAGTATCTAAAATGAAGTCGCCCGAAATGCCATTAATCTTGGCTTTTATAGCAAGATGCTGAGTTCTGGTAATCTTGAATTTTATTTTTTTGTATTTCTCTTTTTTGAGGTATTCGTGAAGATTTTCCATTTTTGGTTCCGATTGAATATCAAAAATAAACCAATTAAAATCAATAAACTAACAATATAATAGATATAATTTGATGATTCTTCTTCATTCGAAACAGAGCCATAATAGACAAACGAACTCCAATAATAAGGTGATTTCTTGACATTCGAAATGGATTTGTTGTTCAGATAATCCAATTTTGCATTAGTATTAGCTTCAAAATAGGAAATATTATGGTTGATGTTTTTATAAAAATCTTCCATAAAAACAGAAGTAGTAAAATCATTTACTTTCCATAACGAAAACAGCAAATTTTGTGCGCCGGCAAATTGAAAACCTCTCGCAACGCTCATAGTGCCTTCGGCTTTGTAGAGTTTTCCAATTCCGGTTTCACAGGCGCTCAAAACCACTAAATCGGGGTTGATATGCAAATTATACAATTCAGAATAGAAGATTTCCTGATCGTAAAATTTAATGCTCGCCGGAGTTTCAAGATCACCCGAAGAGGCGTGTGTACTCAAATGCAGAATGGAATAATTTGGTGCATTATTTTTAAAATTAGCGAAACTTGCATCAGCGTTTTCTAAATATTTTCCCTTAAAATTACATCGAATGGATTCTAATTCTTTCTTCGAATATGTCAGCTCAAAAGTTGTTTTCTCAAAAACAGGAAAAACACCTAAAACTGTCTTTTCTGATTTTGAAACGGGTTTTGAGTTCAAATAAAAAGTAGCCGAAGTATTGTAGGCAATCTTAAAATCATTAAGCAAATAATGCATTTTAGCAAAATTTGTTGTATTTGATTCCTTTGTAATCAATGCTTCAAAAGGAAGAAAATTTAAAATCCCGTCAGGAACAATGATGAGGTTTTTGCAGCTGAAGTTCGAAGGCAATTTTAATAAATCGTAAGTGCTTTTTCCATAATAATTATACCCGACAATATCATTTGTGATAGCGTCTGGAGTTCTGAAATAATCGATGAATTTTAAAATTCTGGAATTTGCATTATCAGTAACATCAAAATGATTTAAGCTAATTTGATTATTTTGAATGGTGAAATAATAGAGGTATTCAGCACCCATAAAATAATAAATCATAATAGCTTTCTCTTTTTTCAACTTGGAAGTGAATGCTTTAAAATCGAAATTCTCAGTAATTGAAATTGAATTTTCAGATTGAATTTTCTTTAGCGAAAGCATCAATTCATTTTGTTTTTTTATGGCCGAATTAATAACTGAAATATTAGCCAAATTTCCTTTTTGCTGTTCTTTTAAAATCGAATTATTGGCATTTTGAAATTCTTGCAAAAGCTGTTTTTCTTTTGCTGAAGCTGTTTTTCTGTTTGAAAGATGACGCTTCAAAATTCCCGATTTTGTTTTTTCTGCCAATTGAAAAGCTTCTTCTAAATATTCCACTTTACTTTCTTTTTTATACAATCGATCGTAAATCAATAGACACTTTTCAGTTCGATTTCTGGCACGGATTTGTGAAATAATTTTAGAGTTTTCATACACTAAACCGCTCATCAATAAGTTTTCAATATGAAACGAAAGTTTATAACCTTCAAGAGCTTTTTTAGGTTGGTTTTGATTGGCAAAAATTGACGCCTGTAAATCCAAAACATCCATTAAAACAGTTTCTGCATATAATTCATTTTCAGTCGGAAGAATGTTTTTTGCAACATAACTCGGAATTAAAATTTTAAAAGCTACAGTGGCTTGTTTAGTGCTTTCAGAATATTTTTTTTCATCAAAAAGCAGTAATGCCTTTTCATAATGCAGTTTTGCAATTTTTCTCGGTTGTTGATTTGGGATTTTCAGAAAGATTTCGGTTGCTTTCTCGAAATAAGAATCGGCAATTTTAAATCGATGGGTTTGCCTGCTTACGTTTGCAAGATTTCGATAAGCATTGGATAAATTCTCAAGATGATCGTTATCGTTTTCCAAATATTTTACAGCATCTTTAAAGACATTTTCGGCTTTTTTATAAAGCTCCTGGCTCATCAGATTTCCTTTAAAAAACAAATAATTATTGCCTAAATTATTCAGCAAAATTCCTTTCTGTGAATTCGATAATTTTTCTGTTTTTAAAGTTTTTTCCAAAAGTTCAATTCCTTCAATGACTCTCCCAGTATTCTGATAAACATTTGACAAATTCAGAATAGCGGCAACTTTTTGAGCTTCGTTTTTTTCGAGATTCGCAATAAAAAAATACTGTTTTATAGTGTTTTCGGCACTATCGTAATCACCCAAAACAGTATATAAATTTCCCAAAGGTTTTAAGCAGAATTCAACAATGTCGTAATTGGAAAGTTTATTCTTTTGATAAATCTGCCAAGCTTTTTCGTAGCTGGAAATCGCGTTTTGAGTTTGCCCAAACAGGTTTTCATAATACGCTTTATTGCAGTTCAAAACCACAATGGCAAGAAATTCATCTTTGGTTTTTGGTTTCGGATTTCTCCAAAAATCACTTTCGGCTTTTGCTAAATTTTGCAACGCTTTCGCGGAAGGATGAGCCACAAAGAGATCAACGGCATTATATATTTTATCTTCCTGATTTTGTCCAAAAACATTCAGATTTATGAAAAGAAAGATTAAACCATATAAGTGATATAAGTTCATATTAATTTTTTTTTTGCCACGAATTACACGAATTTTCACAAATCGAAACTGAAAATAATATTGCTTAAAATTAGTGGAAATTAGTGTAATTCGTGGCAAAATGTTCTTTGCGCGTCTCTGAGCATCTTTGCGAATCTCTGTGGAAAAAAAACTAAAACTTCCATATCCCATAAAGCTGAATATAATTGAAATTTTGTTCAAAATTAATTACATAACGTGCGCCTAAACTTGGCCCGATTCTGGCAAAACCGGCTGTCAAATCAAATAATAGTCCCGTTTTAAAATCGGTAAAAGAGTTTTTAATTGTATTTGAAGTTGTTTTCGAATCAATTAAAAAATTTTCTTTATCGCCTTCGTAAAGATCAGTTTGAATGTTTTGATTTTGTTCCGAAGAAACATTGACATTAAACTGAACTCCGGCACCAATTCCAATATAATTATTAATATTATACCGAATCAAAACAGGAATTTCCCAATTGATGTTTTTGTTTTCGGTTGTGGTGGTTGTGCGCTGCAATTGGCGAACTCCATTAGCATTAGTCAATATTTGATCTTCAACCTTAACTTCACTGTTATATTGATTCAAAGCATTCAGCCATTCAGCCTGCCAATAAAAACGATACGATTTAAAAGGCGAAATTGTCGCGCCAACAAAATAACTTGTCGATTTATCTAAATCAGGATAAATATTGTAACCCGCCTTTGCGCCAATCGAAATTCCGGGCAAAAATCGGGTTGTGGCATAATTGGTAATTATGGGTTCATTTTTGTCAAAAATAATTGCAGTTCGGCTTTTGGTCTTTACTTTATGGAAATCTTCGGCAAACTTCATTGAGTATTTTACAAAACCTTTTGTAGAATCTTTTTCTTGAACATTTTTCTGCTCGCTTCCAGGCAAATAAATGTTTTTGAAAGTGAAAATAATCTGTTTTTGTTTGATTATGGTATCCAGACAACTGACAGTTGGTTCTTCGCCTTTTGGACAAATCGGACATTCAGGATACATGCTTTCAATCTGAAAAGTCTTTTTGTCGAACATATCAGGAACATCTGTTTCTAAACGAATTTTTCTCGCCGGACCTTCGCCATTATTCTGAAAACGGGTTTTGAAATTCACTCTTTTAAAGCGCACCAATCTGTAATTCATAAAACTTCCATTTGAACCCATTTTATTTGGGTCGTGCGAAGTCACAATTTCCATTTCAAGGTTTTTGATTTTATGATTCTTATAACTTCGATTCGGAACAAAAATCCCACGCATCGTAACCGTTGCGCTGGTGTCTTTTATCATTTCGGGAGTTGTTTTGAAGGTGTAAAAAACATTTCGCGTTTCTCCCGGATTGGCATCATCAAATTCTAAAACCGAAACATTATGATAGGTTTTGTTGGCCTCTAAAAGCGAAGCATCCAGATCTTCTTCTGTAGTTGTATTTCGGTATTTTTTGCGCTGAATCGTATTTTCGGCGGAAGCCACAAAATTATTAGAGTCGTCGAGATCATCAACGGAAGCAACTTGATTCTCTTTTACTTCACGCTCGTTTGTATAGGTTCTAAAATCGCTTAATTCGAAGTTGTTGTGTTTGAATTGCTTCTCATTATAAAACAAATACAATTTTCCGCTTGAAACATAATTTTCAAGATTTTGATAACTCACTACAACTATCATTTCCTGATCTGGAATAGGGTCACAATTCTTAATTATGGCAAAACCATTTTGATCTGCAATTGATGCAATGTCTTTGTAATTAGTATCTGTAATATCATTTACAGCAACTTTTTTAGGACGCGTTGCCGGAGGTTTTCCGTTGTCGTAATTGTTGGTTACGGCAAGTCGCGTGGTATAAGTTCCTTTGTTTTTATAGACATGTTTAGGTTCTGCTTCTTTGCTGTAATGGCCGTCGCCGAGTTCCCATAAATACGAATAACTTGGTTTTGGAGCACCAGCAATCGGAATCAAAGGCGGTGTTTCGGGTTTGAAAGAAACAGCATTTCCATTTTGGATAAAACCAATATTGGCTCGTCGGGTTATGGTGTCTTTTACTTTGGTTTGTCCTATTGAGAAAATAGAAAATAGAAGAAAGAAAATAGACAATTGTGGTTTCATAACTAGATAGTTTTGGGTTCTAAAATCTTAATAATCAATTTTAAAACAGGTTTAAATGTAAAAAAAAGTGATGAGCAAATCATCACTTTTTCTTAAAAAAGCATTTCTAACTTATTGAATAGCATTAATTGCTGCTACCAATTGCGCCTCAGTACCGACTACGGTTTCGGCAAGAGTAAAAGTGTAAATATCGTTGGCAGCGACGGTTACAGCTTTGATCGCATATCGCCATTGACCATTGTCTTCGGTAACAAAAATCACATGGCATTTCAGACCAATCGGGATTTGGCCATAATGTTCGCTGAATAATCCTGCAGCGGTATAAGTATCTAATTTTGCAAGCGCATTTGTTCCTTCACCGTCATAAGACAAATAAATTGCGCTATTGTTGTTGTCGTATCCATCAGGAGCATCGGCAAGAATTGTTGTTTTTGGTCTTGGATCACTGTAAAAACGGTCCACATTTGTCCATCCAAAGTTTCCAAAAGTTACATAATAATTGTTTCCTTCGCCCTGTACACCGCCTTTTCCGTTAGCGCCGTCAGCACCAGCTTTTGCTTCTCTCCAAGCCAGTTCTCCAGCATCGTCAATTACGCCAGTCCATAAAGTCATGGTATTGTCAACGCCATCAGTTAAAGTAGCCGGAACAATCATGCTCATTGAACAAGAAGTTTGAAGTTCAACGCCGCCTTGAGTTGCTTTGATGAAAAATTCTCCACCAGAAATCAATAAATTTTTCTTTCCGTCTGCTGTAATTCCCATGGTTGGTTTATTGGTAATCAACATATTTCCTTTGTCAAAAAGCTCAATGTACTCGATATCGATTTGTCCTGTTACGGCATTTCCGTTTTTGGTCAAGCAGTTTCCGTTAATGTTCAATTTTACACCTTTTGCAGATGTTATTGTAATCATTCCGCTTCCGGCAGTTGCAGTAAATTTTTGCGTATTTCCTTTAACTCCTTTTTCGCTGATGCTTTTAAAAGCGGCCGCCGTTGGAGGCATAATCTGGATATCATCTCCATCGCTGTTGTCGCAGCTTACTAAAGAGATTAGCAATAAAAATAATAGACTAATCGTTTTAAATTTTGTGTTCATGATTTCTAGTTTTTAAAAAATCTGACTTGAGTGTTTCAAGTGGTTTTCAGATTTTGGTTGTTACATTTATATTCTTAAATCAATTTGGGTTTGATTTTGTTACCCTTCGTTTTCAAAATATTTTTTCAGGCTTGTATAACGCTATATCAATTCGATTTAAAATTTGTTACCCCTTTTTTTTATTTTTTTATTTAGGCCGATAAACATTTGTCTTCAAAGAGATTTCCGTCTTCATCAACAGCTACTAAAATGTTTTTATTCTGCGAAAGCGTTACAATTAAATACAGCCACACAATTGACCAAAGCCCGAATGTGATGCAGCTGAGAAAAAGATGCAAAGAATGGTTTACGGCTTTTTTTTCTTTGGATAAAACAACATAAGGCAGTTTTTCATTATGTTCGACAACTACAAAACCATTTCGTTTTTTAGCGGAAATCATTTCGTAAAACTGATCCAGATTTTTTTCTTGGGTAAATTGATAGGCTTCCATTTCTTTTAATTTTTTTTAGTTCAAAAGAATATTACAGGTTTATATCAATTTGATTTTGTAATTGTTACCCTATATTTTGAAATTATTTGAGATTCTTTTATAACTTTAACTTATAAAAGTTTTTTTATGGAGAAAATTAAAATACATCATGACCAAATGTATATTGACGGACTTGCAGCAAATGATTCGGCTATAATTGAATCTATTTATAAAAAGTTTGTTCCTAAAGTCGTTTTTTTCGTTCTGAACAACTCAGGCGACAGAGATCAGGCGCAGGATATTGTTCAGGAAGTCATGATATTGCTTTACAATCAAGCCAAAGCAGGAACACTAAAGCTTACTTGTCCGTTTGATGCTTACTTTTTTCTATTATGCAAAAGAAAGTGGCTTAACGAATTCAAAAAAATATCAAACAAAGGGGTAACAATTCATGAAGATGTAGTATCTATAAATGAATCTGCTCTGGAGTTGATTGCTCAAACTGAGGATTTTGAAGAAAAGCAACAGCTTTTCGATACGATGTTTCAAAAACTTGGAGACAAGTGTCAGGAATTGTTGAAGCTGAGTTTTACAATCAAATCAATGGAAGAAGTTGCCGAGAAACTAAACGTTACGTATGGTTACGTGCGCAAAAAGAAATCCTTGTGCATTGGCCAGCTTACAGAGTGGATTCAGGGAGCGAAAAATTTTAATTCTCTAAAAAAATAAGCAGTCATGAACGAAGAACGCTACATATTATTCGATCAGTATCTTGAGGGAGAACTTGCAGTTGAAGAAAAAAATGATTTTGAAAAACAATTAGCAGAAGATGCTCAATTTGCTTCAGAATTTGAAACTTTCAAATCGGTACAGCTTCAATTGCAGAACAAATTTGGATTTGAAGAAGAACGAGAAGCATTCAAAGAAAATCTGAATCAGATAGCTGAAGAACATTTCAATAAAAAACCAAAAGTAATTGGTTTGAAGCCTTGGTATTTGGCAGTTGCAGCATCTGTTGCGGTATTATTTGGGCTTTTCTTTTTTAATTACAATCAGAATCCGACTTTCGCCGATTATAACCATCCGGAACAAGCTTCTTTTGCTGAAAGAGGAAGCGAAGATGGTCCTTTGAAAAATGCCGAAAAAGAGTTTAATGCGAAAAGATATTCATTGGCTATTCCGTATTTTGAGGAAGTTTTAGCGAAAGGGAAAACTCCAGAAATCCAATATTATTATGGAATTTCACTTTTAGAACAAAGCGAATTTTTAAAAGCCGAAGCTGTTTTTAATGAAGTGAAAGCAGGAAATTCAGCTTATAAAGAAAAAGCGATTTGGTATCTGGCATTGTCTAAATTGAAACAAAGAGATTATAAATCATGCAAGGAAATTCTTGGAACAATTTCAGAGGATTATGAAGATTATGATGAAGTGCAATTACTTCTGGATGATTTAGAATAAGTTGCTTTTCAGAAAATATATTCCCTTTTACGGAAAACCGCAATCGAATTTAGAATTTTAGTTCTAAATTCGATTTTCTTTTTGTAAGAAGTTGCTCCCAAAGCTATTTAAACCTAACCGACTTGAATTGATGAAAAAAATTATTTTATTTCTTTTTATTGTAGTTTCTCAAGCCATTTTCAGTGCCACGAAAATTACTGAAACCGAAAAACTTGTTGCAACTTGCAAAGTTTGGGGTTTCTTAAAATATTATCATCCAAAAGTAGCTGCTGGAGAATTCAATTGGGATCAGCAGTTGATCGATATTTTACCTAAAATTGCTAAAGCGCAGACCAGAAAAGAATATTCCTTAATAATTTCAAACTGGATAGATTCTTTGGGAGAAGTACCGCTTATTGCGCCAATTGCAGTCCCGAAAGAAGTAGTTTTTTTTGATAAAAATTTTGATTTATCTTGGATAAATTCAAATGCTTTATTTTCTAAAAATCTTTCTGCAAAATTAAAATTTATAGAAGAAAACAGATTTCAAGGCAAACAGTATTATATAGAAGCTGCAGAGGTAGTTGGAAATGTTCATCAGATCAATGAAAGTGGTTCAAATCCTGACTTTGAGGATAAAAATTCAAAACTGAGAATGGTTTTCATGTATTGGAATTTAATTGAATACTTTTTTCCATATCAATATTTAATGGATGAAAGCTGGGATACAGCACTTGAAAAAGCTATTCCTGAGGTTATCAATTCTAAAGATGATGTTGCATTTTTTAAGGCAATGAAAAAATTAGCATTTAAGCTAAATGATAGTCACGTGGAGTTTTTTACTTATCAATCTTCGGCACCCAAAAAAGACTGGAAATACTTTCCCGCCGATGGAAGAATAATTGATGATAAGTTCGTTGTTACAGAAATTCTGGGAGATAGCCTTGCTCAAGCTTATGATATTAAAATAGGAACTGTAGTTACTAAGATCGACCATAAAACAATAAAAGAAATTGTTGAAGAATACAGAGGCTTGGTTGGTGCTTCAAACGAACCAAAGTTTTTAGACAAAATTAAAAATGCTGTATTGTCGAGCGAATCTGAGAATGTTGAAGTCGAGTTTCTGGAAGATGGGAAATATGTTTCAAAAGCAATGTATTGGGGTAATTATCACGATTCGCATCGAAATGAATTTAAAAAAGGAGCAAAGAAAAAGAAAGAAAAATTCAAGCTTTTAGACGATAATATTGGTTATGTAGATATGGGAATCTTAAAATCTCAAAATGTTCCTGATATGATTAATATGATGAAATCTACAAAAGCGATTGTTTTTGATATGAGAAATTATCCACAAGGAACGATTAGAGAAATTTCAGATTTCATAGATCCACAAGAAAAATCATTTGCCACATATACTGTTCCAGATTTGACGTATCCGGGAAGATTTAGATGGGGTGAAGTATCGAAAAGCGGTTTTGAAAACAAGGATAATTACAAAGGAAAAGTAGTGGTTTTGCTTAACGAAAAATCGATAAGCCATTCAGAATGGTCGGCTATGTGTTTTCGTGCAGCAGGAAGAGCAACAATTATAGGCAGTCAAACTGCAGGCGCAGATGGCAATGTGTCTCAATTTTATTTCGACTCGTTCAGTACGCTTATTACAGGAATTGGCGTTTATTATCCAGATAAAAGTGAAACGCAAAGAATAGGAATTATTCCTGATATCGAGGTAAAGCCAACAATTGAAGGAATTCAGCAAGGAAAAGATGAGGTTTTAGATCGTGCTTTAGTTTTTATTGAAACAGGAAAATAAATTTAGTAAGTTCAGTTTGTCGTCCTGAAGAACGAAGGATCACACTAGTTGATTAGCAGAAAAGATGGGGGTTTTCGATGCGAAACTACTTTTGAGATCCTTTGTTCATCAGAATGATAAATAATTAGATAGAGAAGGAAAATCTGTGAAAATTCGCGTTTTCACGAAGTGAATCGGTGTCATCTGCGTTCCATTCCACACGAAATTGCTATTCTTTTAATATTGTCGTAATTTTGGCACTTTAAAATTACAGACTTGAATTCAACACCCATTATTACCGATACCCACACGCATTTATATTCTGAAGAATTTGATCAGGATCGTGACGCCATGATACAACGCGCCATTGATGCCGGGATTACACGTTTTTTTATTCCTGCAATCGATGCCGCTGCAACACAGTCTATGTACGATTTAGAGAAAAATTATCCTGAAAATATCTTTTTGATGATGGGTCTGCATCCTACTTACGTGAAAGATAATTATCTGGAGGAATTGGCTCATGTTGAAACCGAATTATCTAAAAGAAAATTCTACGCAGTTGGCGAAATCGGGATTGATTTATATTGGGATAAAACACATCTTAAAGAGCAACAAATCGCTTTTAAAAGACAAATTCAGTTGGCAAAACAATACAAATTGCCAATTGTAATTCACTGCCGAGAAGCCTTTGATGAAATCTTCGAAGTATTAGAAGAAGAAAAATCTGAAGATTTATTTGGGATTTTTCATTGTTTTTCCGGAACTTTAGAACAAGCAGAGCGTGCGATTTCTTACAAAATGAAATTAGGAATTGGTGGTGTTGTCACTTTTAAAAACGGAAAAATCGATCAGTTTTTGAACCAAATCGATTTAAAACATATTGTATTGGAGACAGATTCGCCGTATTTAGCGCCGATTCCGTATCGAGGAAAACGAAATGAAAGCAGTTATTTAGTCAACGTTATTGCTAAATTAAGCGATATTTATGGAGTTTCTGCAGAAGAAATTGCCAAGATTACGACTCAAAATTCAAAGGACGTTTTTGGGATTTAACCCAAGCCTTACAAAACTTTAATTTTTTTTTTGTTCTTTTGCCCACTTAAACCCAAATAAATAATGCAGAGATTTGATGCCATTCGACCGTTTTATGATTCCGAAATAAATGAAGCACTTCATGGTGTTGTCAATCATCCGATGATGAAAACCATGATGAACTTTACTTTTCCGGAAGTAGAAGATGAGGTTTGGAAGGAACAATTAAAGAAAACACACTCTATTCGTGATTTTCAGTGCAATTTTATTTACAATACAATCCAGAAAGTTTTAGAAAAAAGCTCTGAAGGTTTGACAACTTCGGGTTTTGAAAAACTGGAACCTAATACTTCTTATCTGTTTATCTCCAACCATAGAGATATTCTTCTAGATACTACATTACTGAATGTTTGTTTATTCGAACATGGTTTGGTCATGACTGCTTCGGCAATTGGAGACAATTTAGTGAAGAAAGCTTTCTTGGCAACTTTAGCAAAATTAAATAGAAACTTTTTGGTTTTAAGAGGATTGACGCCTCGAGAAATGCTGCAAAGTTCAAAATTATTGTCTGAATACATGGGGCAATTATTGCTTCGCGAAAATCGTTCGGTTTGGATTGCTCAAAGAGAAGGAAGAACAAAAGACGGAAACGACGAAACCAATCCTGGAGTTTTAAAAATGATTGGAATGGGGTCTGATGAAGAAAACTTAATGGATTATTTTAAGAAATTGAGAATCGTACCGGTTTCTATTTCGTATGAATACGATCCGACTGATGTTTTGAAAATGCCGCAATTAATGGCAGAAGCAAACAATGAAGTTTATGTAAAAGACAAAAATGAAGATTTCATGACCATTATAAGCGGTATCATGGGAACTAAAAAAAGAATACATATTTCTGTTGGTGATGTTCTAGATACAGAAATCGATCAGATTGTGGCCGAAAATGACAATGCAAACAAGCAAGTTCAGGCTTTGGCGCAAACTATTGATGATGTTATTTTGAAAAACTACCAATTATGGCCGACAAATTTTATTGCGTACGATATTTTAAACGAAACAGACAAATTCGCTCATAAGTATAAAGAGAGTGAAAAACAGCTTTTTGAGCGTCGTTTAGAAATGAGAATCGGAAGCGATAATCCTGTGACAACACAAGGATTTTTGGCAATGTACGCAAATCCTGTTGTCAATAAATTAAAATACCAAGATGTCATCTAAAGCAAAAATATTATTGATTTATACCGGAGGAACCATCGGTATGAGCAAAGATTTTGAAACTGGAGCGCTGAAAGCCTTCAATTTTGGTAAATTAATTCAGAAAATTCCCGAAATCAAGCAATTGGACTGCGAAATCGAATCGATTTCATTTGAGCACCCAATTGATTCTTCAAATATGAATCCTCAAATGTGGACCAAAATTGCCACAATGATTGAGGAAAATTATGCTTCTTTTGATGGATTTGTGGTTTTACACGGATCAGATACCATGTCATATTCAGCTTCGGCATTGAGTTTTATGCTGGAGAATTTAGCAAAACCTGTGGTGTTTACAGGTTCGCAACTGCCAATAGGAGATTTGCGTACCGATGCTAAAGAAAACCTGATTACAGCAATTCAGATTGCTTCTCTTCAAGAAAATGGAAAACCTGTTATTACTGAAGTTTGTTTGTATTTTGAATACAAATTATACCGAGGAAACCGAACTTCAAAAGTAAATGCAGAACATTTTAGAGCTTTTACAGCGCCAAATTATCCTGAATTGGTAGAATCTGGTGTTCATTTAAAGTTGAATAAACATTTATTTCTTCCAATAAATAAAGACGCAAAACTGATCGTTCATAAAAAATTAGACAACCACGTTGCCATCATAAAAATGTTTCCAGGAATGAGCGAAATTGTTTTGGCTTCCATTCTGGCAACTCAAGGTTTACGCGGCATTGTTTTAGAAACCTACGGTTCAGGAAATGCACCAACCGAAGATTGGTTCTTAAATTTAATCGAAAAAGCCATCAAATCCGGAATGCACATTGTAAACGTGACACAATGTTCAGGCGGAAGTGTGAACATGGGACAATATGAAACCAGTACGGCTTTGAAATCCTTAGGCGTTATTTCCGGAAAAGACATTACTACAGAAGCCGCAATTACAAAATTGATGTATTTGTTGGGGCACAATATCCCGCAAAACGAGTTTAAAGATATTTTTGAGACTGCTTTGCGTGGGGAAATCTCGTAAATAGAAATTCCAATAATTAAAATTCCAAATTCCAAAATTGATGAGTACGCTCAAAAATTGGAATTTGGAATTTTTTTATTGAAAGTTTCGCATAGTAAACCCGACAGGTTTTTAAAACCTGTCGGGTTTACTATGCGTATAACATTATTGCCAAAGGTTTTGGGATTTGGATTTTAAAACTTAAAATTTGGAATTTTTATAAGTTACCGGACAACTTTCCAATTCCTCAGAAGTTTTCTGTTTTCTATAATACACATAAACAATAACCGAAATAATACAAATGATTCCTTGAATGGCAACTGTATTTCTGGTTCCGATAAGATGTGAAACATATCCAACAATCAAACTTCCCACAGGAATCATACCTTGATATGCCATTAAATAATAACTAATACTTCTGGATCTCATATTGACGGCACTTTGTGTCTGAACATAAATGTTTATAGATGAAGTTTGAGCCATCATTCCCACGCCGCTCAGAGCCATACAAATAAGCGCTATGGTCAAACTATTTGAGTAAGCAAGTATAATAACACTAAAACCTAATAAAAGACTCGCAGCGACCATTATTTTGCTCATATTGTCCGATTTTTTCAAGTTGGCTAAATAGATTGCTGAAATAATAGAACCAATTCCGGCAGCGCTTTCAAACCAGCTGAAAGTTTGTGCGTTTCCGCTAAAGATATCTTTGGCAAAAACCGGCATTAAAGTGTTAAAAGAAATCACGAACAAACTGCTGCACATTAGCATTAAGAGCATTCTGGCCATTTCGGTTTCTTTTTTGACATAATCAAGGCCCTCAAGAAAATCATCCAGCATTTTGAATTTATCTTCGGCTTTGATATGCGGCGTGATTCTCATCATTAATAATGAAATCAAAACCGGAATATAGCTTAAGAAGTTTCCAATAAAACAAATATCTTCACCATAATTGTGGAGAATAATTCCGGCTAAGGCAGGTCCTGCAATTCGGGCAAAATTATTCAAAGTGGAGTTTAAGGCAACTGCATTTGATAAATCTTCTTTATCGTCGACAATGTCAATCATCATGGTTTGTCTACAGGTCATGTCGAATGCATTGATAATTCCCTGAAAAAGACTTAAAGCTAGGATGAAATTAATATCGTAAATTTTTAGGTAAATCAACAAAGCTAAAAGTCCCGCCTGAAGCATTGCCATAGATTGCAAAAAGATCATGGCTTTGTGTCTGTCATATCTTCCAATAATACTTCCGGCTAATGGCGCAAGAAATAAAGAAGGAATCATGCTCAAAAAAGTCGCTAATCCCAGTAAAAAAACAGATCCTGTCACGCTATATACCATCCAGCTTACGGCTGTTTTTTGCAACCATGTTCCAATTACAGAAACGGATTGCCCGTAAAAGAATAACTTGAAATTTCTTGATTTTAGCGCCTTAAACATAACCTTAAATATTTTTTACAAAGGTCGGGATTATGATTGCATTAGAAAAATTAATAATTTTACTAGTAATAAGTAATAAAACTTATCAATATGGAAATCTATCAACTAGAATATTTTATAAAAACGGCTGAGGTACTGCATTTTACCAAAGCAGCAGAATTGTGTTTTGTCACACAATCCGGACTTTCACAACAAATTAAAAAGCTGGAAGAAGAACTCGGTTTGCCGTTATTTAAGCGAATTGGAAAAAAAGTACAATTGACTGAAGCGGGCTCGGTTTTTTTGATTCATGCGAAAAAAGTAGTCGAAAATGTAGAAAACGGTAAACAAGCAATTGAAGATTTAAACGAAATGATTGGCGGTGAGTTGCGAATTGGTGTTACCTATATTTTTGGTTTACTCATTCTTCCGGTTGTCAATACATTTGCTAAAAAATATCAAAACCTTAAAATTGTTGTTGAATATGGAACAACAGAATCTTTAGAGCAAAAACTTCTTGACAACCAGTTAGATGTCGTTTTGGTTATTTCCTCGCACGAAATCGAATCGCCCATCCAGAAAATTCCCTTGTTTACCTCTCATATGGTTTTGGCAGTTTCTAGAACACACGCTTTGGCCGAATTAGATAAAATTGCTTTTAAGAAAATAGAAGAAATTCCGTTGGTATTGCCTGGTAAAGGATCAAATTCAAGAGAATTTGTTGAAGAATTGTTTCAAAAATTCAATATGAAACCTAAAATTTCAATAGAGCTGCATTCGATACACGCATTATTGCAAATGGTCGAGAATAGTGATTGGGCAACAATCGTTGCAGAAATGGCATTAAAAGGTTGGGATCAGCTAAAAGCATTGCAGATTACTGGCGTTGCAACTAAAAGAGAAGCTTTTATGTTAACAATTGGCGGTTACCAGAAAAAAGCGGTAAAACTCTTTATGGAAGAATTTAGAAAGAGCATTTAAAGTAATCTTGAATTTTGTTTTTGAAACTCAATTTTTTTTGTGTTCTTTGCAGACCAACAAAGAAAGGTGTCCGAGTGGTTTAAGGAGCTAGCCTGGAAAGCTAGTATATGGGAAACTGTATCGAGGGTTCGAATCCCTTCCTTTCTGCTGAAAAAACAAAACCCTTGCGAAATTGCTTTGCAAGGGTTTTGTTTTTAATTTTTATTCTCCTGCATCAGGATTGAGCCAGACTACATTTTGTTCTGATTTGTGATCTTGACCAATAATGTCTTTGTATAATTCTGGTCTTCTAGCTTTTATATATCGGTGTCCTCCAGCCTGAATGCATTTTTCAGGCGTAAGTACAGCTGTTGCAAAAGAATCGTCAAAAGTTCTGCATTCGGCAAGTATATCGCCAAAAGGGTCTATAATCATAGAACAGCCATTTTTTAATTGGTCGTCATCCATGCCAATTGGGTTTGAAAATATGGCGTAAATTGCATTGTCGTATGCTCTTGCAGGCAACCATTTCATTAGCCAGTCACGGCCCTTCATTCCGTCAAATTCTAAACGTAAAGAAGTTGGGTCGGTTTCTCGGTTTTCCCAAAGCTGAGGTGATACAAAACCAGCGCCAGGTCGTGTAGAAGGCGTACACATAGTAACATGGGGCATAAAAATAATATCTGCTCCTAAAAGTTTCGTAGCGCGAACATTTTCTATAATATTATTGTCGTAACAAATTAGAATACCGCATTTCCAACCCTTAATTTCAAAAATGCAATAACTGTCTCCAGCCGTTAAGTACGGATTTATGAATGGATGCAGTTTTCTGTATTTTGCTACTAATCCATTTTTGTCTACACAGACATAAGCTTTAAAGAGATTGTTGTTTTTATCTTTTTCAAAAAGCCCAGCCAATATTACAATGTTATAGTTTTTAGCAATTTCAATCAGTTTTAAAATGCTTTCTCCGCTCGGAATTAATTCTGCCAAGTCCAACATTTGTTCTTTGGATAAACTCCTTGCAAATGTATATCCGGTTATAGAACACTCATGAAATGAAATCACATCGCATCCTTCAACAGATGCTTTTCGGCAAAGGTTTTCAATTACAGATAAATTATAGTTTTTATCCCCGCTTTTGTTTTCGAACTGAGCGGAGGCTATTTTTAGATTTTTCATTTTATATGCTATTAATTTTAATCAAAAATAACAGCACAAGTATTTTATAAATTGTATAAAACCGACATTTTAGAATATTGGAGAAGGAAGAGTTTTGATAAGATTATTGGTAAGTTTTTTGCTGTTGCACATGTATTCGGTTGGAGTGATTCCAGTATGTTTTCGAAATTCTTTTATTAAATGGGATTGATCTGAAAATCCTGCATCGTAACAAATTGATGTTAGATTTACATCTTCAGTTTTGTCTTTTAATAATTTTAGAAAATGATGTAATCTTATTACATTGCCAAATTTCTTTGGATTTAATCCGATGCATTCTTTAAATTTTCTTTCAAGATGTCTTTCAGTATAACCTGTATATTCGACTAATTGTTTTATAGAAAATTGACCTTTATTGTTGATAATAAAGTTTAAAGAATGATCTATTATGAATTGATTTGAAGCTGGTTTTGCATTGATTAACGAGCTAAAAAAATGATTTAAAAGATCAATACGTGTTTGATTGTTTCCTTCAGATAATTTCTCCTGAAACACCATGATTTTTTTGTCAAAAATATCTTCAATAGGAATAATAGAATCGTGAAATTCATTAGCTGGAATTCCTATTAATTGATGTATTCCGTTAGGCTGAAAAACGACAATGATAAGTTTAATTTCATTTTCAGAGTAAAGATCTTTATAACTGTTTAATTGTCCGTATAAAAATGACGTTGGAAGATAATCTTTTATCCCATATTTATTAATTCCGGAAATAAGCCTGTTTTTTACGGAGAACAGAATACCAGTATTTCCGTCTGAAAATAAGCGGAATTTTTGCAAAGCAGTTTCTGCATCATCTAAAAACAGATAATGTTTGATATAAGGTGATAAATCTTTTGGAACAGAAATCTGCATGCTAATTATTTTATTGCAACATGTAAAAGTAGTTTTATTTTGGTGTAAAATATTTTACGAAATGTTAATTATAAAATGTATTTAATTCTGCAAAACCATTTTCACTTTTGGGAACATGCGCTCTAGAAACATTTTATAAGTTTCAGGACTTATTTTCTGTAGAAAAAATTCTACAGAAAAGTGGTTAATATGTTACAAAATGCTAGTCTTTTCTGAGGTATCTTTGTAAAATGGATATAGAAACAAATTGACTGTTGAAATAAAAATAGGCAGATTTAAAAGTTTTTAATTCTGCTGGTTTTTTATAGGTGTTTAATTATAAAGAGATAACAATGATAAAGAAAAAAGTACTTTTATGTGGAAACCAAAAAAGCTTTTCAAGGCTCTTAAAACACAAGTTTGATGATGTTTTAAATATTGAGCTTTGTAGAGATTTTAAAGAAGCAGATGTTCAGTTAAATGTTTATCAGGCAATAGTAATTGTTACGCATAGAGAAGAAGACTTTCTTGATTTTTTTAAGGTTTACGAAAGAAAAATTCCTCTTGCAGTTTGTCGTTTCAATAAACCAGCATCTGATACTTTAAAGAATGACAACAATGTTTTTTTTTATTGACACGTCAAAAGTTAAATCGCAAATTATAAGTCAGTTAAGCGTTTATTTTGAAAAAAACGTGCTCGATTCTCAAAACCTTATTGCAAGTTAAAATTCCAAAATTTTACATAACGAAATTGGGGATTTTTTATTTTATAATTTTTCTAGCCTCAAAAAAATTTAATCCTGCAAAACCATTTTCACCTTTGGGAATATTCTTTCAACAAACATTTTGTAAGCGGTTTCAGAAGGATGCAAGCCATCTGAAGCAACTAAATTTGGATTGTTTAAGCCTTGTCTTGTGATATCGGTAATGGAAATAAAGGCAACTTGTTTTGTGATACAATAACTCTCTGCAAAAGAATTATAATGATCTAATTCGGTTGAAATTTTCATACGGTTCTCATCTGTATAATTCTTAGTAAAGGGCGTGTAAGCGTAGTCTGGAATCGAAAGTACGATTACATTTTTGTTGTCGCCTTTTGCTAATGCAATTGCTTTGTTGAGTAATCGCGGGAATTCTTTTTCATAAACCGAGAAGTCCTGATGCTGATATTGATTATTGACGCCAATTAATAGCGTAACCAAATCATAATTGGAGTCTGGATTTTGAGTATTTATTGCCGAAATCAAGTCACTTGTTGACCAGCCGGTTTGAGCAATAATTTTTAGTGAAAAAGCAGTTTCGGGATAAATTGTTTGCAACTTAGCTTTGAGCTGTTCAGGATATCGGCAAGTTTCGCACACGCTTTGCCCAATAGTATAACTATCGCCTAAAGCGAGATAATTAATGGATTTTGATATAGGAGTTGTTGGAACTTCTGTGGTTGGTGGAGTTGTTGCCGGCGGAACAGTATTATTCTCCGAGTCTGATTGCTCAGCACTGCAACTCACAAATATTGAGAAGATAACAATAACTATTTGTTTGAAATGCGGTTTCATAATTTTGATAAATTAAATTTGAAGTCATTTTAAACAAATAGTTACGTTAAATATTTGAGTTCGGTTTTAGACCATTTCGGCTTTTAAAAGAATTTCTTCCTCAATGGCATTCCAAAGTCCGATTCGTTTTTCTAGGGCTAAAATTGAAACTTCTTCAACTTCTTTCCATTTTTGAGCGTCGTCTTCACATAAATCTGTGATCATTTGCATCGCCATTGGTCCGTGTTCATCAGCATCAAGTTCAATATGTCTTTCGAAGTAATAAAGCAATTTTGCCAAATTGACTTCAGGAAGATTCTTTTGAAAGTTTTTCAGAATTTCAGTAAACATGCTCGGAATCAAATCTTCTCTCCCAAAAGTAAAAGCTGCAGCTATTTCATGTGGCTTTCCTTCTTCAATAACTCTAAAAGTAAAATCTAAGAAAGCTTTTACATCAGGATGAAGCGAACTTTGTTTGATTGCAACAAAAATATTATGAAGTGAATTTACTTCTGACAAGAACTTGTTAATTCCAGTTGTATCGGCGCCACAGTCTTCCATAGCTTCAATATACATTTCATAATGGCTTTGTCTTCTTCCGTCAATTGTTAAATCGGTTTCTTCAGCAAGAACAATTTCATTAATTAAATATCTTGTTTCTGGATTTTTTGTTGCAAACCAAGGCGTTGTTGTACAGGTAAGTTTGGCTTGCAAAGCTTTTAACAACGACATAAAATCCCAAACCGCGAAAACATGATTTTCAAGAAAACTGTGCAAATCATCAATGTTTTGAATTTTGGCGTATAAAGAGTGTTGTAAAAGCTGGTCTTTTTGAGGTTGAATGCTATTGTTTATAGTTTCAATATTCATTTATGTAAATTTTGGTGCAAAGATAAAAAGCTTCTCGTTTAGAAGAAGCTTTTTAAATTGATTTTGTATATATTTTAATAGTTGTTTATGATTTAAATGCTGGAATTCCAGTTACATCCATTCCGGTAATCAATAAATGAATGTCGTGAGTTCCTTCATAAGTAATTACGCTTTCAAGGTTCATCATGTGGCGCATAATAGAATATTCGCCTGTAATTCCCATTCCGCCTAACATTTGTCTTGCTTCGCGCGCAATTTCAATTGCCATATTAACATTATTTCGTTTTGCCATCGAAATTTGAGCAGTTGTTGCTTTGCCTTCGTTTCTCAAAACACCTAAACGCCAGGTTAATAATTGTGCTTTTGTGATTTCAGTAATCATTTCTGCTAATTTTTTCTGCTGTAATTGAGTTCCTCCAATTGGTTTTCCAAACTGAATTCTTTCTTTAGCATATCTTAAAGCGGTATCATAACAATCCATTGCAGCTCCAATCGCGCCCCAGGCAATTCCGTAGCGAGCAGAATCTAAACAGCCAAGTGGTGCGCCTAAACCGGATTTGTTCGGTAATAGATTTTCTTTAGGGACTTTTACATTGTCAAAAATCAATTCGCCAGTTGATGATGCACGAAGCGACCATTTGTTGTGTGTTTCTGGAGTTGTAAAACCAGCCATGCCACGTTCAACAATTAGACCATGAATTCTTCCTTCTTCATTTTTTGCCCAAACTACGGCAATATCAGCAAAAGGAGCATTCGAGATCCACATTTTTGCACCATTTAAAAGATAATGATCGCCCATATCTTTAAAATTCGTAATCATGCTTCCAGGATCAGAACCGTGATCTGGCTCAGTCAAGCCAAAACAACCCATCCATTCTCCTGTTGCTAGTTTTGGTAAATATTTCATGCGTTGTTCTTCGTTTCCGTATTTCCAAATTGGATACATCACTAAAGAAGATTGCACAGATGAGGTTGATCTTACGCCAGAATCTCCTCTTTCGATTTCCTGCATAATCAAACCGTATGAAATTTGGTCTAAACCAGCACCTCCATATTCTACAGGAATATAAGGGCCGAAACCGCCAATTTCTCCAAGACCTTTAATAATTTGTTTTGGAAATTCTGCTTTTTGAGCATATTCTTCTATGATAGGAGAAACTTCTCTTTTAACCCATGCACGAGCAGATTCGCGAACCAATTTGTGTTCGTCAGTTAATAAATCGTCAAGGTTGTAATAATCTGGTGCTTGAAATAAATCTGGTTTCATTTTTGATATGTTTTACGAAAACAAATTTACGTAATAAAAATATAACAAAACAAAGCTAAATTGTTATATTTTTTTAATTTTGTTGTAAAATTAACAAGACTATGGCAAATAAATTTTAGTATATTGAAAATTTATGCGTTATTTTTGGAATCCAAAAACAAATTAATGAGGCTAATCATCTCTTTTTTTATTTTTCTTGTTTTTAATACGAGTTTTTCTCAACAAACTCAAATTAGTGAACAGGAATATTTAGTCCTGCAAGACAAAATTCGATTCAGTTTTAATGACAATGTCGATAAAGGTCTTGCATACACTAGAGAATTGATGAAATCAAACGATAATAAGCACCTAGCATTTGCTAATGGTGCAGCTTGTTATTTGTACCAAATGAAAGGCAATATTCCAAAGTCTGACGAGAGTTATAAAAAAGCATTTCAGTATTTAGAAAAAATGCCTGAATCTTCAGAAAAAACCAAACTTACAGCCTATCTTTATAATTTTCGAGGATTGACCGAATGGAAAAGGGGCAATTTAAGCGCTGCTATCGAAAATTATCAAAAAGGTATTAAGTTCTCAATTAAGGTTGAAGACGTTATCCAAATTGTTAAATTCAAGAGCAATATTGCAATTGTTAACGAACAAGTTGGAAATTATCAATTATCAATCAAAAATTTAAGACAAAACAACGATTTCATTGATAAAAATGAAAGAGTTTACCCAAGGGAGCAGTTTCAAAATAGTAAAAGCAACATTAATTTGGATTTAGGTGGTTCTTACGAGGGCTATTTTATGAAAAATCAAGATAAAAAGTATTTGCTTGACTCGGCTGAATATTTTTATAAAAAAGCGGTTACTTATTCTCAAAATTTCACTAGTAATACAATTGCCGCTAAAATGAGTTTAGGGAATATTTACCTAATGAAAAGTGACAATAAAAATGCTGAAAAAATCTATTATGATATTTTGTTTTTGGCAAAACAAAATAATTCGGAAAGCTTTTATCATACTGCGAGTTATAACTTGGGAGACTTGTACTTCTATACGGGGAAATACGAGAAGGCTTTGGTTTGGTTAAAAAAAGTGGATTCTATTTCGTTGAAAAACAAAACTTTGGATGAGAGTTATTTGAAATCAAATTATCTGCAAGCTAAGATCTATAGCGCACTTAACAAACCAGAAGAGGCTTATAAATATTCTAAAATTTATTTAAATGCTTATGAAAAATCTCAGACAAAATTTAAAGATGAAGCCCAAGAGGTAAATTATAAATTAGGTGTAGAAGATTTGGGTGCGGAAATGCTTACCATTCAAGAAAAATATAAATATGATGTCTTAGTAAGTAAGGCATTAAAGGTGTTTTATGTACTTCTTGTTTTAGGAATTGTATTTTTTCTGATAAAAAATATTCGAGACAAGAACAAGGCTCATAAAAAAATGAACGCCTTAATTGAAGAGTTCAAAGCGAATATTGAGAAAAAAGAAAATCCTCCAATTTTAGCAGTGGAAGAAGTTTTAGAAGCCGAAGAAATTCATCTAAAAAAGGAAAATGCCAATCTAAGTATTGACGAAGCGAAGGAAAATAAAATTGTCGAAAAACTATTGGCACTTGAAAATAAACTCGAATATCTCAATGCCGATTTTACATTGCCTTATGTGGCTAAGAAAATTAAAACCAATACGACTTATTTGTCTTATGTAGTAAATAAACGATTTGGCAAATCATTTGGAGAATATTCAAATGAGCTTAAAATCAATTATGTCATCAATGAAATGATTACCAATCATATGTATCGCAAATACTCTACACAGGCTATTGCAGAAAGTGTTGGTTTTAAAAATGCAGTTTCATTTGCAAAATCATTTCGTAAACGAACAGGCGTTTCTCCAGCTCAGTTTGCAAGTAATATTTAGAAATAACATTTTGCACGATAAAAATTAATTAGTGCTATTTATTGATTTAAAAAAAAATACAGCTAAACTTGATATTTTAGTTTAGCTGTAAATATTTTATTTCCTTATAAAAAATGGTTTTACCCATTTCCAGTAGATCCTTTTCCAGGTTCGTTTTTCGAATCCGTTTCACCTTCTCCTCCTTGAATAGCTTTTTGTTGGTTTGAAGATAATTTTAAAGTTTCAAAATCTTCAATTCTCATTTTTGTATTTTTCATGATATTTTTAATTTTAAGTGTAAAATGATTTTTAAAAAGTATTATCCATTTCCTCCTTTTCCATCTTTTCCTGGTTCATTTGGTGGATAATCACCATCGCCGCCACGAACAAATTTTTGCTCATTTTTTGATAATTTTTGGGTCTCAAAATCTTCGAATTTTAATGTCATATTTGCCATGATTTTAATAATTAGGTTATTGATATGTCAAAGCTAGATAAAAAGGAAAACGCTTGGTCGAGATTTGGGTTTTGACAATTTTTGAACAAAAAAAATCTATGTAAATATTTGATTTTCAATTAATTAAAACTTTACCAATGACTGGTATAATTTATAAATTGTATGTAGTATAATTGATAAAATGTCTACCAAAGGTCACTTTTTCTCGATAAAAACCACAATCTTTGTACTGTAATAATGATTTAAACGCAGTCGAAAAAGATGTTGAAACTAGTCCAAAAATTTCTACAAATAAATAGATACTCAGAGATCAAAAATGAGTTCAAGGATTTGTTTTTGTCTCATCCTAATTATCCAAGTTTATTTGCGATAACAGATTCGTTGGATTTATTGTCAGTAGAAAACGCAGCCATCAGAGTTCCGAAAGAACAAATAGTAGATTTGCCTTCAAATTTTCTAGCTTATTTTAAAGAAGAACTTGCTTTAGTCGAAAAAGCTAAAAATTATGTTCGCATTACTACTATTAAAAAAGGAGTTCAAAAATTAGCATACGAAAAATTTCTTTTAGATTGGAATGGTGTTATTGTGGCAATTGAGCCTAATAATGTTATTGCAAGAGAAAATTTTAAAGTAGAATACAATTGGTTAAAGTATTCGTTGCCGTTTTTGCTTTTGATTGGCTTGTCTTTCTTTTATAATACATATGATTTTTTTAGTGTTGTTTTTTTAATAACATCAACATTAGGATTTATAGTGAGCGTATTTATTGCTCAAGAAAAATTAGGTTTTAAAAATAGCATAATAGCGAAGTTTTGCAATTTGAGTTCCGATTCGTCTTGCAATTCGGTAATCAATTCAAATGAAGGCTCAGAAAATAAAGCTTTCAATTTTTCTGATTTACCATTAATGTTCTTTACATCAAGTTTTGTAGCGATATTAATTCAGCCATTAAGTTCATCAATTTTTATTGGTTTTTTAAGTCTTATGGCCATTCCTATTATAGTATCCTCTATTTGGATTCAAAAATTTGAACTTCAGAAATGGTGCGTAATGTGTTTGATGGTGTCATTTTTGATTTTTGTTCAAAGCTTTATCTGGTTTTCATCAGATTTATTCACTTTGACATTTAGTTTCGAAAGTGTTTTCCCATTCGTTTTTTCATTGGCTTTATTAGTTCCAATTTGGTTGGCAGTGAAACCTATGATTAAAAATGTTTTGAAAAGTGAAAACTCGCTTAAAGAGCTGAAAAAATTCAAAAGAAATTATTCGTTATTAAATTTCTTAGCTAAAAAAGTGCCTGATGCAGATGGATTGGAAGAGTTGAGAGGTTTGAATTTTGGAAGCCGAAGTGCAGCGATAAAATTATCAATAATAATAAGTCCAAGTTGTGGACATTGTCACAAAACATTTCACGAAGCATTTGATCTTGTTTTAAGATTCCCAGATAAGATTTATTTGAATGTTTTATTCAATATAAATCCAGAAAATACAGAGAATCCATATAAAATAATTGTGGAAAGAATCTTGACAATCAACAGAACAACGCCAGGAAAAACTGTTGAAGCGATTTCAGACTGGCATATCAAAAAAATGAGCCTTAAAAAATGGTTGAAAAAATGGCATGTTGAGCCTGTAAGTATCTTGATAAACCAAGAGATCAACAAACAATATGAGTGGTGTTCTAAAAACAATTTTAATTATACCCCAGTTAAGATTGTAAACGAAAAATTGTTTCCAAACGAATATGAATTGAGTGAACTAAGATACTTCTTAAACGATTTTGCTGAAGAAGTTGAAGTTCTAGAAAAAATAGCTTAGCGGCTTTACTAAAATTCCTGCGCAGGGATAGACACAAGCTTCAAGTGTCTTAAAGTGATTGAAGTCCTATTTAACAAGAAACAAAAACCACAAATCATGTTAGAAAAATTTTTAAAATCGGAAGGGACTAAAAAACTATCAAAAGAAGAGCAAAAAAATATTGCAGGCGGAACCTTCCCTGAAGTTGGAATGTGTTGGGATATTAATAGAGGATATTTTAAATGTCCATAAAAAGAAAATAGTGCGAAGAAGTTTAAAAGCCTCTCTTCATTTCACAAGTATGAACTGAGCGAACTAAAATACTTCTTAAACGATTTTACTGAAGAAGTTTAAGTTCTGGAAAAAATAGCTTAGCGGTTTTATTAAATTCCGGCACAGGGATAGACATAAGCTTCAAGTGTCTTAAAATGATTGAAGTCCTATTATCAAAAAACAAAAACCACACACATCATGTTAGAAAAATTTTTAAAATCGGAAGGGACTAAAAAATTATCAAAAGAGGAACAAAAAAATATTGCCGGCGGAAATATGCCTCCAGGATTGTGTTGGGATTATTGGGCACAAAAAGAATACAAGTGTTAATATACTTAGTAATGAGTGCAAAGAAGTTTGAAAGCTTCTTTGCATTTCATAAGAATTGAAGAATAGAATATAGATTGCCGTTTTGAAGAATAAATGAAGGAGAACTAAAAATTGAAGATTATGCTAAAGAATATTTTAAATCTAGAAGGGACACAGGAAATAACTGCCAACGAGCAAAAACTGATTCTTGGTAATTATGCAAAAGAGAATGTGTCTAAATGTAACGCATGGGATTATGTGTCATCAATGTCATATGAAGACTGTACAGACTATTTTGCGTTAGAAATGAGCTATTCTGACGCTTTGGTTGCCGGGTAGGTTTTAAGCTTTTAAAAAGCCTAAAATAAGCCAATAACTTGAAGTGTTGAGGATGTTTCAGAAATAAAAAAGACCTAATAGTAAATTTAAATTTTATGATAAAGAAAATTTTAAGTCTGAAACATACGCAAAAGATCAGTAAAAATGAGCAAAAGACAATGAAGGGAGGTATTCCTGAATGTTGGATTCATGCTCTTGAGGCAGGATGTATTTTAATACCAACTGGCGGAGTTTGTCCAATGGATACTGTGCCAGGTATTTGCAACACAGGCCGATTATGCTGCTAAATATTAAATTTCATAAATAAACAATATAAAGCCTTTCAAAAATTTAGTCATGTTTTTTTTTGAATCTATAGGCGCTCGATCGTGGAACATTGAGCAAATATCCCAACATTGATGATTGGTGTCGGGATTCTCAGGAAATTAGCCGCTGCGTTGATTTTATTTGGTTAGGTTAACCAGCGGCAGATCCTAGAGAAATTAAAGTTATCGAATAATTGAAATAATTTGAGCAGTAAGAAAAACATTTCTAACTGCTTTTTTTTTAAACTTATTTCATTCAGATTCAAATAGAATTTAACAGAAAAGACAGAAGCTTCAAATGTCTAAAAAGGATTGAAGCATTAACAAAAAACCCAAAAAAGCCACAGTATGTTAAAGAAAATTTTTGAATTAAATGGAGCCGCTGAATTAAGCAAAGAAGAACAACAAAGAATTATAGGTGGTAATGCACCAGTTTGCGAAAACAATACGACCGCTAAAAGATGTCCGCGAACAGCAACTTCACCAGCTTATTGGATTTGTGTAACAGATCCTAATGAGCCATGTGAATAAGCATTTTAGATAAAGTAAACTTGCCAAAATAAAGATGTCTTTTTGATATTGTTTTAAATTTTGGCAAATTTTTTAAGATCTAAGAGAAGTGAATATAATTATATTGTTCAAAATAAATTATTCTATTAAAAATCAAACAAAAATCAATTATGAAAGAATTAAAAAATTTAGCGGGAGTTGAAATTTTAAGTATTAATGAAAGAAAAAATATAGTTGGAGGTGGAGATCCGGGCACTGAACTTTGCTATTGTCCAGGAACACAGATTCTTTTAGGAATTATACATACTAGAGATGGCGAAAGTTGTGAAGTGCTTATTGATCAGAAATGTCCAGCAGACTCTTAGAGTTTATACTAAATAATACAAGAAAGCTTTGCTATTTATTTAGCAAAGCTTTTTTATGTTTTCATAACTTAAATCGGTAAATAAATCTATTTGATAAAACAGTTTTAATAAAATAAAAACATTAATTATTTCAAAGCGAATCAGTATAATTTAGTCATTGCTTTTTTGTTTTTTTTAGGAATTTTTGTATAAAATCGCTATAAACTTGAATCTCATCAGAAGTTGGATATTACTGCATCTTTCAACCAGAATCAATATTTCTTGGATTTAAGATTTTTTCATCAAGCTGATGGATCTCCTAATTTCATTTTTTTAATAGTAAACAGAATTGATTTATTTCTTTTCTGTTTTTTGTCTTTGTCTATTTAGTAATTCCTTTAACAAAAAGTTTTCTTCCTCTAGTTTTTGAGTATATTTTATTATTATTTCAATAACATTAAGATTGGTTATGTGATTAGATTCATGATTACTAGTTAAGTCTTCCATTTTTCCTTTGATAGCTTCAATATCTTTGTCTAAAATTTTAGCAAAACTTTCCCATTCGTTTTCGCGTATACGTGAAATTCCTCTTTCCTTTTTAGAATAAGTAGTTTGCTCCATGGCAAGCATTTCTGCCATTTCTTTTTGTGTAAAACCTTTTTCTTTTCTGGCTTTTATCAATTTTTCATGTTCCATAGTTGTTAAATAAAAGCCAATATACAGTAATTTCTTAATAAATTTTAAACTTTTTTCTGAATTTCCTAAAAATAGCCTAAAAAATTCCTACAAAAAATGGTTATCTAGCCTTTAAGCTTGTTATTTTTATAATACAAATCTTAATATTTAATTGATCGCGACAATTTCATTTTTGATTTTTTGAAATGTATAATTCTTAAATTTTAAAAACTATGAAAATTCAAAAAATGTCTCTTGAATTAGCTAAAGAAAAATTATCAAGAAAAGAAATGAAAACTATCATGGCAGGTAGTTATAGTAGTAGTAGAGCTGTTTGTGTGTCAACTCGTGCTTGCACATCTGGATGCGCTACAACTATGGATGGACAAGTTGGGGAATGTAATAGTTGTTGCATCGCATAATGTTGAATTATCGTAAATGTAAAAAACAAATTTCACTACATATTAGTTGTAAAGTTTGTTTTTAAATGATTTAAAGAATGTTAAAGAAAATAGTTATAATTTGTACTTTATTTATTTCTGGATTGATTTATTGTCAAGTTAAAGTTATTATGCATGGCAAAGTTGTAGTAAAAAAAAATATTAAGGATACTATTTCTTTTATTCCTGGATTATTTTTGGATGAAAAATATTATGAAAATAATTTTCTAAGCTCCCCAATTATTCAAAATGAATTTCATTTAAAGTTTAGTGTTCATTATCCTCAAATGTATGTAATTAGTTTAACTAGCGAAAGAAACAGTGGCAAACTTAGATTTGATTATTGCTTCATTGATAGTACAACCACGGAAATATCTTTTGATTCGGATTACAGAATAAAAAAATCAAATGGTGTAACCAATAAAGAGTTTATAAATAGATTTATTCCATATATTTTTCAAGACAAAAAAGAAAGTTTTCATTTTTATAGTTTTGATGAAAGCTTAGATGAACGTCTTTATGATTATATTAAAGAATATCCAGATTCGTATGTTGCTCTTTGGTTTTTAATAGGAAGGTTTAATAAAGAGGGATATACGGAATTATATGAAAAAAGCCTGCAGTCTTTTTCCCAAAAAATTAAAAATGATATTCTTTGGAAAAAAATAAACGAGGAATTTTCAGGTATTATGATTAAAATAAATTTAAAATTTCCTGAGATAATACTAAAAAACATTGATTTGACAACTGAAAGATTGGAAATACCCAAGGCTGAATATACTTTAATAGATTTTTGGTTTAGCCGTTGTCGTCCTTGCTTAGAAGAAATGCCAAAGTGGATTAATCTTTATGAAAGATATAATTCAGTTGGATTGAATATAATCGGTATTTCTACTGATAAAACAGAAAACATAGAAACATATTGGCAGAAAAGGATAGTTGAAAAGAAAATACCTTGGAAAAATTATCTTGACGAAAATGCTGTTTTTGCTTCTAGAGAAAAAATAACAGCATTTCCAACTAATTATCTGCTTAATAGTAAAGGTGAAGTTATTCAAAAAAACATTAGACCGCAAGAACTGGAAAAACTGCTGATTGATTCTTATAAAATTAAAAAACAGTTTGATAATTATGACAGACGAATTACAGTTCCTATTTCAACATTTTAAAAAAAAATGATATTAGAATAGATAAAAATGAATTTGCATTTCAAATGCATTCACATCCTAATTTTCCATCTTTATTGTCTATTACTGATACTTTAAGTTTTTTTAATATTAATATAATAGTCAAGCTATACATTTTCCCTTTTCTGACATAGAGTTATTGCCAAATCATTTTGTGACACAATTAAAAGAACAGAATAAAATGCCTCGATTATGTTTTATCGAAAAAAAAGGCAGAACAAGGAAGGGAAATTAAGGCTCATTTTGATTTTATTCTTCTGGAGGGATTAACTGGTAGAATAACGTTTGATAATGGTAGAATTTATTATAAAAATCAATTTGAAGGAATAATGTATTATTTATTTTGGTTTAAAAAGAATTATAATGGAAGTAAAAAGTTCTAAAAGTGCCCGATAAATATTACATTAGCAGAACCAAAATTTACCATTCAACGTAGGAAATAATTAAAAATTGAAAAAATTCCCTCATTATAAACAAGCAGATCATAAAGATTGTGGACCGACATGTTTAAAAATTGTAGCGAAACATTACGGAAAAACAATCAAAATTCAGGAGTTGCGTGACAACAGTGAAACAACTCGTGAAGGAAGCAATTTGCTTTTTTTGAGCGATGCGGCCGAGAAAATTGGTTTTCGAACACTGGGTGTAAAATTAAGTGCTGAAAAATTAGATGAAGCGCCGTTGCCTGCTATTTTGCATTGGAATAAAAACCATTATGTTGTACTGTATAAAATAAAAAAGGGAATTTATTATGTCTCAGATCCTGCTTTTGGAGTGATTGAATACAACAAAGAGGATTTCTTAAAATTCTGGATTGGTAATAATGCTGATGATGTAACCAATGAAGGAATTGCATTATTGATGGAAGCAACACCAAAATTCTTCCAATCTGATTTTGATAAAGAGGACAATAAAGGACTAGGTTTTGGTTTGTTGTCGCAATATGTTTTGCGCTATAAATCATATTTGATGCAGTTGAGCATCGGATTGCTGGCAAGCAGTATGATAATGGCAATTGTGCCTTTTTTGACCCAAAGTATTGTTGATGTCGGGATCCAAAATCAAAATCTTCATTTTATTTATCTGATTCTTTTTGCGCAATTGTTTCTTTTTGCCGGAAGGACAGGTTTAGAACTCATCAGAAGCTGGATATTGCTGCATCTTTCCACCAGAATCAATATTTCTCTGATTTCAGATTTTTTCATCAAGCTGATGGATCTTCCCATTTCATTTTTTGATGTGAGAATGACAGGAGACATCATGCAGCGCATCAATGATCATCGCCGAATCGAAAAAATTCTTACTACCTCTTCTCTAAGTGTTTTATTTTCGGTTATAAATATGTTTGTTTTAGGTGCAGTTTTGGCATATTTCAATTGGCAGATTTTTTTAGTCTTTTTTGCCGGAAGTATTCTTTATTTTGGCTGGATTACACTTTTTTTGAAAAGAAGGGAAGTTTTGGACTACAAACGTTTTGCGGAAGTTTCGCAGGAACAAAGCAAAGTGATGGAGCTCATCAACGGGATGCAGGAAATCAAACTTCACAATGCCGAAAAACAAAAACGCTGGGGCTGGGAGTATGTACAGGCAAGATTGTTCAGGGTTTCTATAAAAAGTTTGGTTTTAGAGCAGACACAGACTATAGGTTCGTCAGTGATTAATGAACTCAAAAATATTTTCATAGTTTTCCTTTCTGCCAAATTAGTGATCGACGGATCTATTACGCTTGGAGTTATGTTGGCTATCAGTTCGATTGTTGGAAGTTTGAATGGGCCAATTACCCAGCTTATTGAATTTGTTAGAGAGCTTCAGGATGCTAAAATTTCATTGGCAAGATTATCTGAAATTCATGAAAAAGAAGATGAAACACAACAGGAAAGCAGTCAGACAAGCGAAGTTCCGTATGATGCCGACATCGAAATAAAGAATCTAAGTTATCGATATTTAGGATCTGATGTTCCTGTTTTGAAAGATCTAAATCTAACGATTCCTGCCAACAAAGTAACCGCTATAGTGGGAACCAGCGGTAGCGGAAAAACGACTTTGATGAAACTGCTTTTGAAGTTTTACGAGCCTGAAACAGGCGAAATTACGATAGGGAATGCCCAACTTAGAAATATTTCGCAAAGAGCTTGGCGTTCAAATATTGGAGCGGTCATGCAAGAAGGCTTCATTTTTAGTGATACAATCGCTAATAATATTGCAGTTGGAGTTGATAAAATTGATAAACAACGGTTGCTGTACGCGGCTGATGTAGCCAATATCAAGGAATATATAAGTGAGCTTCCGCTTGGATACAATACAAAAATCGGTGCAGAAGGAACGGGGATGAGTGCAGGGCAAAAACAACGATTGCTTATCGCGAGAGCGGTTTATAAAAATCCTGAAATATTGTTTTTTGATGAAGCAACTTCAGCATTAGATGCCAATAATGAAAAGGAGATTATGCGAAAATTGGATATTTTCTTTAAAGACAAGACCGTAATTGTGATCGCGCATCGTTTGAGCACGGTAATGAACGCAGATCAGATTGTCGTGCTGGATAAAGGGAAAATTATTGAAATCGGAAATCATTCTGCGCTTGTTGAGCAAAAAGGGAATTATTTTGAACTCGTTAAAAACCAATTACAATTAGGGAATTAAGTCATGGAAGATCATAATGCATTAGAATTAAGAAGCGAGGAAGTTCAAGACATCCTAACAAAAGTGCCTCACTGGATGATTAGGTGGGGGACTGTTCTTATTTTTGTCATCATTGTCATGCTTTTTTTTGTTTCTTGGTTTGTGAAATATCCGGATGTTGTAAATACTGAAATCGTGATTACAACTAATATTCCGCCAGAAAAAATCGTTTCGAAATCATCTGGGCGAATTGAGGCTATTTTGATTAAAAACAAAGCAACAGTTGCTAAAAACACTACACTGGCGATTATCGAAAATACGGCAAATTACAAGGATGTTTTTTTGCTGAAAAGTATTGTGGAGAATTATAATATCAACGATTCGAATAAAGAATTTCCATTTGCTAAATTAAAAAATCTACAGTTAGGCGAAATTGAGAGCGCTTTTGGGGTTTTTCAGAAAGATTATGAAGCTGAAAAATTAAACGAAAATTTAAAACCTTTTGAGGTTGAAAACCGAGCACAAATTTCGGAAAAAGTACAGATCAAGGAAAGATTGGAAATTCTGCAACAACAAAAGATAATCAACGAAAGCGAGCTACAGCTTCAGAAGAATGAAATTGCCCGTTTCGAGACTTTGTACAATAAAGGAATTATTTCGGCTCAGGAAATGGAAGCCAAAAAACTGGGCTATTTGCAAGCGCAAAAGAGCTATAAAGGTCTTTTGTCTTCAATTTCACAATTGAAATCGGCTTTGATTGATAATACAAAACTAAGCCAAACTTCTCAGATAAGTGGTACTAAAGAAGAGGTTAACTTGGGACGAAACATGGCGCAGTCATTTTATCAGCTTAAAAAAGTAATCAAAGACTGGGAATTGGCATATACACTAAAATCATCAATTAGTGGCGTTGTAACCTTTTTGCAGGTTTGGAATGAAAGTCAAACTATTAATATAGGTGATAATGTGTTTTCGATTATTCCTGATGCTAAAAATGGTTATATCGGAAAAGTAAAAGCGCCGGCATTGAATTCGGGTAAAATAAAAGTTGGCCAGCGTGTCAATATTCGCTTGTCAAATTATCCAGATCGAGAATTTGGGGTTTTGAAAGGAGAAATAAGAAATATATCGTTGGTTCCAGATAAAGATGGGAATTTATTGCTTGACGTAGCATTGCCAAACGGACTTAAAACATCATATAACAAACAGATTGTTTTTCAGCAGGAAATGAAAGGAAGAGCAGAAATTGTAACCGAAGACTTGCGCTTGATTGAACGAATTCTGTATCAGTTTAAAAATATTTTTGAACAGGTTTAAGGCAATTTTTAATCCAAAACTATCTATAACTATATAACCAAAACCACAAAAAATTAAATGAAAAAAGTATTACTTATTGTCTTTGTTTTATTATTTCAAATTTCTTTTTCAAAACCTATAAATGAAACCCAAAAATTAGCGGCAGTATGCAAAGTTTGGGGATTTCTAAAATATTATCATCCCAATGTGGCTGATGGAAGTAAAAATTGGGACGAACAATTGTTTCAAATTTTGCCAAAAGTAGAAGAGGCTCAAACCTCTGAAGCTTTTTCTCTTGTGATAGAAAATTGGGTTGATTCTTTAGGAGAAATTAAAAAGCAGGAAACTTTAAAACCTGTTGTAAAAAAAGAATATTTTGATAAAAACTTCGATTTGTCCTGGGTTAATAATAAAGAATTGTTCTCGAAATCACTTTCGAAAAAATTGAAATTTATTGAAGAAAATAGAATTCAGGAAAAACAGTATTATGTTGCTTATGAATTTGGCAGTAATGGCCCTCCACTACAATTTAAAAATGAAGTAAAATATGCAGATTTTAAATGGACGGACAAAAATCTTCGTCTGTTGACGTTATTCAGATATTGGAATTGCATCGAATATTTTTTTCCTTATAAATACCAAATGGATCAAAATTGGGATAAATCATTAAATGAATTTCTTCCTAGAATTATTGCGCCAGAATCAGAAAAAGATTTTGCTTTAGCAATGCGCGAAATTTCTATAAAAATAAATGATACGCACGCTTCTACTCAAGTGCCTCAGATGTTCGAATATTTCGGTGATAAATTTATTCCTGTTGATGTTAAAATTATTGATCAAAAAGCCGTTGTTATAGGTTTAAAAAATGACTCTTTGGCAAAAATCAGCGATCTTAAAATTGGCGATGTAATCACAAAAGTAGAAGGAAAAACGATTGCTCAGCTTCTAAGAGAAAATTCAAAATATGTTGAAGGGTCAAATGAACCTTCGGTTTTAAGAAATGCCTATTGGACGATTTTTAATGGAAAAACACCAACTTTTAAGATCGAATTCATCAGAGACGGAAAAACAGCAGAAAAAACAATAAATCGATATAAATATCAAGATTTAAAAATTCAATTTCCTAAACAGGAAAAATGGAAAATTCTAGAAGGAAATATTGGCTACGTAAATTTTGGAGGAGTTAACGAAGAAGATATTCCAAATTTGGTAGTTGCTCTTAAAAATACAAATGCTATAATTTTTGATGACAGGCAAAGACCTCATGATGTTATATATCCGCTTGCAGATTGGCTTAATCCTCAGCCTGTCGAATACGTGAAATATATTGATCCCGATGTTAATTATCCAGGTCGTTATATTTGGAGAGAAGAGGAAGAAAAAATAGGAAAGATTAATTCCGATAATTATAAGGGAAAAGTAATTGTTTTAATTGATGAAAATGCAGTTAGTCACGGCGAACATACTGCGATGGCGCTGCAAACAGTTCCTAAATCGACTGTTATTGGTTCTCAAACAGGAGGTGCAGATGGCGCAAATGCCAGATTTTTGATCATTAAAGGATTTTCTTCGTCGTTTACTTGTTACGGTGTTTTTTATCCAAACAAAAAAGAAGTGCAACGCATCGGAGTTGTTCCTGATATCGAAGTAAAACCAACTATTTTAGGTATTCAGCAAGGAAAAGATGAGATTCTGGATCGAGCCATTCTTTTTGCTAGAAATGGTAAATAATAAATTACAAATCTTTGTCAAAGTTTGAAACTTTGACAAAGATGTTTTTTTTACATCTTCAAATAAAACTCTTTAGTCAATTCGATATATTCCGGTGTATAAACATGTCTATCAATTTCGATAACTAATTCATCAATTTCAATCTCAGAAATTTCATTTCGGCTAAAAGCTAATAAACTGCGTTTGATTTCTGTTTTTGGAGTGCCTTTTACTCGAGTAATTTTTAATGGATATAATTCAAATTCTTTTGCAAGCGCGATGAATTTTTCTTCTTCTTTAAAAGGGATAATAACTGCTAGAATTCCGTTTTCTGAAAGCAATAAATCGGCTGCCTCAACAATTTCTTCAAAAGGCATTGCATCTTGAAAACGTGCTAAATCACGTTGTTCATTGTCGGTTTTATAATCTTCCGAATAAAAAGGCGGATTTGAAACAATTAAATCATATTCGTCTTCCGGTTCTTCAATAAATTCATCTAAACCAGCATGGAAACAGAATAATCGGTCGCCCCAAGGAGAAGCTTCAAAATTTTCTACGGCTTGTTCGTAGGCGTCTTCATCAATTTCAAGTGCATCAATTTGTTCTGCATTTGTTCTTTGCGCCAGCATCAAAGCAATAATTCCTGTGCCTGCGCCAATATCTAAAACACTAAATGGATTGTGAAAAATTGGAGCCCAAGAACCAAGCAAAACGCCATCAGTACCAACTTTCATTGCAGTTTTGTCTTGTTTTACAGAAAATTGCTTGAATGTAAACATTTTGATTTAGTATTATTAATGAAGATTTTGAAAGGAAATGAAGTGTGGCTTTTCGATTAAACAATTAACCGATTAAACAAATCAACTTTTATAAGTACATTTCGATAAGACCTTCAGGCAAATCCATGATGACTTTTTTGTTCTCGCGATCGATTTTAACCAAGAAATGGTCGATCATTGGGACAAGGATTTCAACTTCGCCATTTAAAACTTCGAAAAGTGGCTGAGCAGTAGAATCATTTATAGAAGTTATTTTTCCGAAAACACCCAAACGTTTGTCTTCAATTTCAAAACCAATAACTTCGTGGAAATAGAATTTGTTGCCGGAAAGTTTTGGCAACATAGTTAATGGAAGATAAATACCGTTTCCAACAAGAGCATCTGCATCCTCTTCGGTATTGACATCTTCAAAACTAACTCTTAAAAAGTCGTTTTTATGTAAAGAACTTTTTTCAATAAAAAAAGGAACCAAGTGTTTGTTGTGTTCAACAAACACTGATTCCAGGTTTTCGTATAACTCAGGTTCGTCTGTATCTAAATAGATCAGAACTTCACCTTTGAAACTAAATTTTTTAGCGATTTTACCTAAATAAAAACAGTCTTCTTTACGCATTATCGCTAAGGTAAAATTATGCTTCAGTTGTTTCGTTATTCTCTTCAGCAGCAGGAGCTTCTTCAGTAGCTTCAGCAACTTCTTCTGTAGCCTCTTCAGCTTGCGCAGCGGCAGCAGCTTCAGCTTGTGCAGCAGCAGCGTCAGCGATACGTTTAGCGTTAACTTCTTTTTCTGCTTTTAATGCTGTAGCTTTAGCATCAGCTTTCGCTTTAGATAAACCATCTTTTTTAGCATCAACTTTTCCAGCTTTAGCCTCTAACCAAGCTGCTAATTTAGCATCTGCTTGCTCTTGAGTTAAAGCTCCTTTACGGATACCTCCATCAAGGTGGTGTTTCAATAAAGCACCTTTGTAAGAAAGGATAGCTCTTGCAGTATCAGTTGGTTGAGCACCATTGTGTAACCATTTAACTGCGCTGTCAAGGTTTAACTCAACAGTTGCTGGGTTAGTGTTTGGATTGTAAGTACCGATTTTCTCTAAGTATCTACCATCTCTTTTTGAGCGTGCATCTGCAGCTACTACCCAGTAAAAAGGTTTTCCTTTTTTACCGTGTCTTTGTAATCTAATTTTTACTGACATAATCTAGTGATTAAATTTTGAGGTACTCGACCTCTGTTAATTAAGGGCGCAAAGATATAATTTTTTTATGAAATATACGTTCCAAACATTATTAAATGTTGTTAAAACAAAAATCAGTCTTTTTTTTATTGTTTTTAGAGTGAAATTTTAGATATTTATTTCAAATGCAATACTTTTGCATCAAATCCACGGAATATGAAAAAATACTTTTATTTTTTATCGCTTCTATTTGTTGTTGCATCTTGCACGGAAGATATAAAATTTAATAATCCAGCGTTTCAAGGCTTAAAAGACAATGTGTTTTGGAGGGCTGTTGGCCACAATGCGGCATTTTCGATAGAAGGAAATTTTGTAATTGAAGGTTCTTTGGGTTATGAAAAAGTGATTCTGCAAGTGGATAATAATCCTGTAGAAAAGACTTATATATTAGGTGTAAATGATATTGTGAAAGCGTCTTACGCCAATACTTTTCCAGGGAAAGAAAGCGAATTTTCTACAGGGACAAAAAAAGGAAGCGGCCAAATTGTAATTACGGATTATGATATGGAAAATAATACCATTTCAGGGACATTCAAATTTAATGCTGTAAATAACAACACATCAGACTTAGACAATCCGAAAGTTGCTTTTACAGAAGGCGTTTTCTATAAAATTCCAATTACGCCAAGAGCTTTGTTTTAGTTTTTTCTTTTTTGTTGCATGATTTCAAAAAGATTTGGTTTTAAAATCTAAATAAAAACATAAATAAACTAGAATATAGTAGATTAGAAAAAAATAAGACTACATTTGTTTCTTATTATAAATAAATATCTATGAATATTTTTGTTGGAAGCCTTCCATTCAGTATTGAGGAAGCAGATTTAAGAGAGTCTTTTGAGGCTTATGGAACAGTTGACTCTGTTAAAATTATTACTGATAAATTTACTGGAAGAAGTAAAGGCTTTGGTTTTGTTGAAATGCCAAATGATAGCGAAGCTCAAAAAGCTATCGACGAATTGAACGGTGCTGTTGTATCAGGTCGTACAATCGTTGTAAATAAATCTGAGCCAAAACCAGAAGGAGAAAGAAGAAGTTTTAACAACAACCGCGGAGGAAACAATCGTGGTGGTTACGGAAACAACCGTGGAGGAGATGATCGCGGAAACAGAGGAGGATATTAATATTTTTTTTCTAAAATATAAAAGGGATCAACGAAAGTTGATCCCTTTTTTTTGTTGTTTTTTGTAGAGACGCACCGCAGTGCGTCTAATATAACGAGAAGACGCACTGCGGTGCGTCTCTACGATTTCTTTAATTATACATTCGCAGCTAACCAGTCTCCTACTTCTTTGGTACCGTATGCTTTACCTCCATTTGCCAAATCTTCAGTAACTACGCCAGCTTCTAAAGCTTTATTTACGGCATCTCTCATTGCTTTTCCTTCTTCCATTAATCCGAAGTTTTCGAACATCATAGCAGCAGATAAAACCGTAGCCATTGGGTTGGCAATATTTAATCCGGTAGCTTGTGGATAAGATCCGTGAATAGGTTCGAATAAAGATACTTTAGCTCCCATAGATGCAGAAGGCATTAATCCCATTGAACCAGAAATCACAGAAGCTTCATCTGTTAAGATGTCTCCAAATAAGTTCTCCGTAATTAATACGTCATAAGAATTTGGCCATTGAACCAAACGCATTGCAACAGCGTCAACAAATTCGTAGCTAACTTCAACCTCTGGATAATCTTTTTCCATTGCCTGAACAGTTTCTCTCCATAAACGTGAAGTTTCCAAAACGTTAGCTTTATCAACGCAGCATAATTTTTTAGAACGAGTCATTGCTAATTCGAATCCTTTTTTAGCTAAACGCTGCACTTCGACTCTTGTGTAAACACAGTTGTCATAAGCTGTATCTCCGTTGTCTTTTCTTCCTTTTTCACCAAAGTAAATTCCACCAGTTAATTCTCTTAGGAAAACCAAATCAGTTCCTTCGATTCTTTCTCTTTTTAATGGAGATTTATCTAATAAAGATGGGAAAGTAAAAGTTGGTCTTACGTTTGCGAACAAACCTAATGCTTTACGCATTTTTAATAAACCTTGCTCTGGTCGCACAGGCGCAGAGGGATCGTTGTCGTATTTAGGGTGTCCGATTGCTCCAAAAAGAACCGCATCAGCATTTTTACAAACTTCGTGTGTTGCATCTGGATAAGGTTCGCCTACTGCGTCAATTGCAGCAGCGCCGGTTAAAGCTGGTTTCCAAGTAATTTCATGTCCAAATTTTTGTGCAATTGCATCTGATACTTTTACTGCTTGCTCAATTACTTCTGGTCCGATTCCGTCTCCGGCTAAAAGGGCTATGTTTAATTTCATTTTTTAATATTTATTATTTTAAGGTTCAAAGTGACAAAGAGACAAAGGTTCAAAGTTTTAAAAGCAGACTAAAATCTTTGTCGCTTTGTCACTTTGAACCTTTGTCACTATAATTAAGTTATAATGTTAAGCATTTTCTGCGTTGCAATAATCGCAGCAACGGTTTGGTCTGAATCTAATCCGCGGGTTTTGAATTCTTTTCCGTTGTTGACCCATGTAATAATGGTTTCGCACAACGCGTCAGAACTACTTCCTGGTGGGATTCTCACGGCATAGTCAATCAATTTTGGAAGAGTTAGTTTTTTGCTTTTGTAAATCTTGGATAAAGCATTCATAAAAGCATCAAACTGACCGTCTCCTTGTGCGTTTTCTTCAATTATTTCACCATTAAGATTTAAGGACAAAGTGGTTGACGGACGCATTCCTTTTGAGTGGACTAATATATAAGATTCGATTTTAATTTTCTCTTCGTAAGTATGGCTGTCCAAAACATCTGAAATAATGTATGGAAGATCTTCTTTTGTTACGGTCTCTTTTTTGTCGCCCAATTCGATAATTCTTTGTGTAACCAATTTCAAATCTTCGTTGTTAAGTTTTAAACCTAATTCCTGAAGATTTTTTTCGATATTGGCTTTTCCAGAAGTTTTTCCAAGAGCGTATTTTCTTTTTCTTCCAAAACGCTCCGGGAGAAGGTCATTGAAATAAAGATTGTTTTTGTTGTCGCCATCAGCATGAATTCCAGCTGTCTGCGTAAAAACATTATCCCCAACAATTGGCTTATTTGCAGGAATTCTGTAGCCTGTAAATGTTTCAACCAATTTGCTTACAGAGTATAAAGAAGTCTCTTTAATGTTGATGCTAACTTCTGGCAAGTAATCATTTATTACGGCAACAGTGCTTTCAAGCGGGGCATTTCCTGCTCGTTCTCCCATTCCGTTTACGGTAACGTGAAGTCCGTTTATGCCGGCTTTTATAGCTTCCATAACATTAGCAACACTTAAATCGTAATCGTTATGAGCATGAAAATCAAAATGAATTTGTGGGTATTTTGCTCTAATTTTTGAAATAAATTCAAAAGCCAAAGACGGAATTAAAACACCCAAAGTATCAGGAAGTAAAACTCTTTTAATTGGCTGAGTTGCTAAAAAATCTAAAAATTGAAAAACGTAATCTGGAGAATTTCGCATTCCGTTGCTCCAATCTTCCAGATAAACATTGGTTTCAATATTGTTTTCTTTGGCTAAAGCAATGATTTGAGCGATTTCAGAAAAATGCTGTTCTGGAGTTTTTTTTAATTGATGTGTTAAGTGATTCATTGAGCCTTTGGTCAATAAATTCTGTACTTTGGCACCGGCTTTTTTCATCCAATCGATTGAAACACCTCCATCAACAAACGTAAGAACTTCAATTCTTCCTATATATCCTTTTTCTTCAGCCCATGAAGTAATGCCTTTTACGGCTTGAAATTCTCCTTCGCTCACGCGCGCTGAAGCAATTTCTATTCTATCAATATGTAACTCCTCCAGCAACAATTGCGCAATGGTTAGTTTTTCTGCAGCAGAAAATGATACTCCTGAGGTTTGTTCACCATCACGAAGCGTCGTATCCATTATTTCAATTTTTCTTTTTTCCATTATTATATTGTTAGCTTTTGAATGCTTACTGTTTTATTTTTTTGTTATCAGAATTAAGCCTGTTGACCAACACATTTTTGTCAATTGAATATCTTTTCTGTTTTCAAGCTTTTGAATAAGCATTTCGACATTTTTATCGTGATTTTGAGGCCAATTTGATTGCGGAAGCATGTCATCAATCAGGTAAATTCCGCCTGATTTCAATAAATTTAATGTTTCCTCTAAAACCGAATATTTTCCGGGCCACGCATCGGCAAAAATCAAATCAAACTTTGAATCTTTATAATTTAAAATCCAATTTTCGGCATCTTCACAAACAAATGAAACGTTTGAATTCTGAATATGACGTTTTGCAACGCTTTGATATTCTAATGAATTATCAATTGTAATCAATGTTGAGTTTTCACTCATTCCTTCAGCCATCCAAGCTAGTGACAATCCGGTTCCGGTTCCTAATTCTAAAAAATGGCCATCTTTTTTTGTGGCAACCAATGTTCTAAGAAGACTTCCTGTTTGAAGATCAGAAGGCATTGAAAACGAAATTTTTTCTGAGTCAGTCTTGATCTCTGAATACGATTTTGGCAATTCAATGTTAGTGTCGATCATTTAGAAAGTCGTTAGTTGGTTTTATTTATTCGATAGCAATTCAATCTTAAAATTATAAAGCAGTTACCCCAGATCAACCTTTAAAGTCGAGCTTGGGTAACTGCTTCTTAGTTGGTTGATTGTTAGTAAGGAAGTTTATCAGCAAAAGCTTTAATATCTTCCTTCATATCTTGTAAGTAATCAATGTCGTCAAAACCATTAATTAAATTGTTCTTTTTGTAACCATTAATAGCAAATGACTCTTGCTCACCAGTTGACAATAAAGTAATTGTTTGGTTTGGAAGATTGATTTCTAATTCTGTATTTGGATCAGCTTCGATAGCTTTGAAAATATTAGCTAAAAATTCTGGGCTGATTTGCACTGGCAAAACACCAATATTCAAACAGTTTCCTTTGAAGATATCAGCAAAGAAACTAGAAACAACAGCGCGGAATCCGTAATCGTAAACCGCCCATGCGGCGTGCTCTCTAGAAGATCCTGAACCGAAATTTTTTCCTCCAACAAGGATTTTTCCGCTATAAGTTGGGTTGTTTAAAACGAAATCAGCTTTTGGAGTATCGTCTCCATTGTATCTCCAGTCTCTGAAAAGGTTGTCTCCAAAACCTTCACGTTTTGTAGCTTTTAAGAAACGAGCTGGAATGATTTGATCTGTATCTACGTTCTCAATTGGCAACGGAACTCCGCTGCTAGTAAGTATATTAAATTTATCGTATGCCATTTTGATTTTTGATTTTAGATTAACGATTTCTGATTTTAGATTTGTTGTTGTGTCTTAAAATTGTAATCGTTAATGTTTTTTATAAAATGTAAATTGAAATTTTAGAAGGTTTTTTAATGAAGCTTAGCGAAATCTGAAATCAAAAATCGTTAATCTTCATTCATAAATCTTTAAAAAAGCTCTCTCGGGTCTGTTAATTTTCCAGTAACTGCCGCCGCCGCCGCCATAATTGGAGAAGCTAAAAGCGTTCTTGAACCAGGACCTTGACGACCTTCAAAGTTTCTGTTTGAAGTACTTACAGCATATTTTCCAGCAGGAACTTTATCATCGTTCATTGCTAAACAAGCAGAACAACCTGGTTGGCGTAATACGAAACCAGCTTCTGTCAAGATATCTAAAATTCCTTCTTCTTTAATCTGAGCTTCAACAACGTGAGAACCTGGAACTAACCAAGCCGTAACATTATCTGCTTTTTTTCTTCCTTTTACAATTTCAGCAAAAGCTCTAAAATCTTCAATACGTCCGTTTGTACAACTTCCTAAGAAAACGTAGTCGATTTGTTTTCCGATCATTACGTCGTCTTCATTGAAGCCCATGTAAGCCAAAGATTTTTTGTAAGTTTCCTCACCGCCTTCAACTTCTTTAGCATTCGGGATATGTTTTGTGATACCAATTCCCATTCCAGGGTTTGTACCATAAGTAATCATTGGTTCGATATCTTCAGCTTTGATGTTCAATTCAGCATCAAACACAGCATCAGCATCCGTTTTTAACGTTTTCCAATATTCAACAGCTTTTGTCCAAGCCTCTCCTTTTGGAGCGTAAAGTCTTCCTTCTAAGAAATCGAAAGTAGTTTGGTCAGGAGCAATCATACCTCCACGAGCACCCATTTCGATACTTAGGTTACAAACTGTCATACGGCCTTCCATAGTCATGTTTTCAAAAACATCACCAGCATATTCAACAAAATATCCTGTACCTCCAGAAGTAGTTAATTGAGCAATAATATAAAGTGCAACGTCTTTTGGACCAACACCTTTGCTTAATTGACCATTTACGTTAATACGCATTTTCTTTGGTTTAGGCTGCATGATACATTGCGTAGAAAGCACCATTTCAACCTCAGATGTTCCGATACCAAAAGCAATAGCTCCAAAAGCACCGTGAGTAGACGTATGCGAATCTCCACATACAATAGTAGCACCTGGCAAAGTAATTCCGTTTTCAGGACCTACTACGTGTACAATTCCATTTTTTTGGTGACCTAATCCCCAGTGCGAAATTCCGTATTCAGTAGCATTGTCTTCAAGAGCTTTAAGCTGGTTTGCAGAAAGCGGATCCTGAACTGGTAAATGTTGGTTTATGGTTGGTGTATTGTGGTCTGCAGTTGCAAAAGTACGTTCCGGATATAATACGTTAACGCCTCTTGATTTTAATCCTAAAAAAGCAACAGGACTCGTAACTTCATGAATGAAATGGCGGTCAATAAAAAACACATCTGGTCCATCTTCAATTTTACGCACAACATGTGAATCCCATACTTTGTCAAATAATGTCTTACTCATTTTTTATTTTTTTTAATTGTAATTTCTATAACCACAGCAATTTCCTGTTCATTATAATAGCAAAACAAAAGTAAAAAAAGATAAAAAAGCGTCAATTTCAATATTTCATTATATACGATACCCAAACCAATTTACAAATTGCCAAATGGCTTTTGCAGACTAAAATTTGAAAGAAAAATGATTAAGAAACAGATTTAGCTTTTCTTTTTTGGCTTTAATTTTACCTGATTGTTTTTTGTTTTAATAGTTTGCAAATTTATCTCAAAATCAATATAAAATATAAGAATTTGTTTGAAAAAATCTAACAAAATGAATAAAAATAGTAATAATTGTTAGTTTTGATTTCTTCGCAAAAAGTATGTTTTTTGGGTTTTTTAAGGCTTTTTAAGGTGTTTTTTGGGTATTATTTTGATTCAATAAAACATCAAAATACTACGACATCCAAGAAGTGTATTTTTATGAAATTTTATGATTTTTTGAAGCAAAAAAGGATTTCTTAAGGACAATATTTTTAAAAATTAGTTCAATGAATTTTTAAATTCTAATGGAGTAAGACTGGTTTTCTTTTTGAATAATTTACTAAACGATTGCGGATATTCAAAACCTAACTGATAAGCAATTTCTGCCACTGAAAGATTGGTAGTAATCAAAAAATCTTTTGATTTTTCGATCAATTTCGAATGAATATGCTGTTGTGCATTTAACCCCGTTAAATTGCGAAGCATGTCGCTGAGATAATGACTTGAAACATTAATCTGCGAAGCCAGAAATTCTACTGTTGGCAATCCTCTTTTTAAGGTTTCTGCATTGCTAATATAGTTATCCAGAGTTTCTTCGACTTTTAATAATAAATCGTGACTGATGGTTCTTCTGGTAATGAATTGGCGCTTGTAAAACCGATTGCTGTAATTCAGCAAAACATCGATATAAGAAACAATTACATCCTGACTCATTTCGTCAATTGCGGTTTTGAGTTCATTGTCGATACTTTGCAATAATCCAATAATAATTGTTTTTTCACTATCAGAAAGATGCAACGCCTCATTGGTATCATAAGAAAAGAAGCCATATTTTTTGATGCTTTTTCCCAAAGGATAATTTCGAATAAAATCGGGATGAAATAAAAGTGTATAGCCACCGTATTCAACGCCTTCCTCATTTTCAGTAAAAATTAACTGAGTTGGGGAAGCAAACATAAGTCCGCCTTCGTTGAAATCATAATAACCTTGACCGTAGCCCATTTTTCCTTTGGTAGAAAACTTATAAGAGATCTTATAAAAATCAAGCAAAAAGGCATGATTCGCTAAATCTTCGTTGATGACCAACTGCGTATTGTCTACCAAACTCACCATCGGATGAAGTGGTTTTGGCAGTCGAAGCAAGTCATGAAACTGCGATATAGAAGAGATTTTTGCTGGATTATTGTTTTTCTTTTCCATGATATAAATGTATGAAAATTTGAGAGACTAAAATCAGCTTCGGAGAAGCGAAATATTTATAGAAATCATGTTTATTATTGAGAGCAAAGCTCCAGCAGAGCGACATATTCATTGCGATAAATATGTCGCTCCGCTGGAGCTTTTTTGTGTCCGGATTATTGAATTTCTATAAATATTAAGCCCCAGTGGGGCTTAATAAAAACAAAAAAACAATGTTTAATGCTTTTTGGGTAGCTTTATAAGGAATTATTATTCCCCAAAAAATTGTTTGCCAAATTCAGAACGAAAAACTTCGTCTCCAACTTCCAATCTTTGTTTGTAAAGCGCTTTTGCATCTTCACCTGCAACATATCTTAATTGGTTTTTTCCATCTGTAGCAGCTTCATATACCACATCGGCAATTTGCTCCGGAGTTGATGCCATTTCAAACATAACGTCAACGTTTCCAAACATTTTATTGGTCATTGTTTCGTATTCAGGCAAAGTGCTTGTGTCAAGTGAGCCATGCAAAAATTCTGTTTTAATTGCTCCCGGAGAAACAGTTTTAATGTTTATTCCAAACGGATTTAATTCGTAAGCCATACTTTCGCTCCAACCTTCTAATCCCCATTTTGTTGCATGATAAATTGATCCTAAAGGAAAAGCAATCAATCCGCCAATAGATGTTGTTGAAATAAATGAGCCATTTTTTCTTTCTCTGAAATATGGAATAAATGCATTCGTAACGCGAATTACTCCCAGTAAATTAGTGTCTAATTGTTTGGTGATTTGCGAATCGGAAAGGCTTTCTAAAGGGCCAATTAATCCATAACCAGCATTGTTAAAAACGATATCAATGTCACTAATTTCAAGCGCTTTTTGAACGGTAGCTTGGATTTGATCATAATTGGTAACGTCTAAGGGTAAAAGGGTTATGTTTTTTAATTGAGAAAGCTCGGTTTCTTTTTCAGGATTTCTCATTGTTGCGATTACATTCCATCCTTGCTCGTGGAATAATTTTGCTGTTGCTTTTCCTAAACCTGATGATGCGCCTGTGATAAAAATTGTTTTCATGATTATTATTTTTTTAATTGTTATAATTTGATGAAGCAAAGTTCAGAATACACTGCAGTTTAAAAGTGTTCATTTTGGTGCAATGAGTATCCAAAATGAATAATTAGAGTTTTTGGATTAAAAAGTTTTGAGTTTAATTGTTTTAAACACATAGAAACATAGTTTTTCTTTGTCTACAAAGGCGTTTCACTTATTTTAAAAACACATAGCTATGTGTAAAAATCTAGATTTTTTTAATTATCTTTTTAGAAAACTTGAATCTATGTTTCTATGTGTTTAATTTTTTTACGAATCGAATTCATGGAGTTTTAATTAACGTTTTTGTTAACAACTTTAGCTTCTTTATTTCTCTAAAAAAAGTGTAAATTTGAATTCCTCCGATTTTTCATTACGCATTTGGCTATGTTTCATGTTGTCAATATTTTACAATGTGAAAGATATGAAATTTTGGATTTTAAAATTTGACTTTTTACAACTCTATGTATTTAATATTCGATACCGAAACAACCGGGTTACCAAAACGCTGGGATGCCCCGATTACCGATTCTGACAACTGGCCTCGCTGTATACAAATTGCTTGGCAGCTTCATGACGAAATGGGACAGCTTATCGAGCATCAGGATTATTTGGTAAAACCAGAAGGATTCAACATTCCCTATGATGCTGAACGTATTCACGGAATCTCTACTGAATTGGCTGAAGCCGATGGAATCACTTTGGCCGAAGTTTTAGAGAAATTCAATATTGCTTTAAGCAAAACCAAATATATTGTTGGGCAGAATTTAGGTTTCGACGTTAATATTATGGGAGCCGAATTCCATAGAATGGGAGTGGAGTCTCAAATGAGTTCAATGCCAGTTTTGGATACTTGTACCGAAGTTACAGCTTCGTTATTACAGCTTCCTGGAGGTCGTGGAGGAAAATTCAAATTGCCAACTTTGACCGAATTACACAGCTATCTTTTCGATCAGCCATTCGCGGAAGCGCACAACGCAACTGCCGACGTTGAGGCAACTACGCGTTGTTTCTTAGAATTGGTTAGAAGAGAAGTTTTTACCAAAGAAGAATTAGACGTTCCGAAGGAATATTTCAAAGATTTCCAAGAACAAAATCCAGAGCCATTTAAGTTAATTGGTTTAAAACACATTAATTTAAAAGCAGCTTCTGATAAAATCAGAGAACAGCTTAAAGCTTTAGCTGGAGAAGGTAAAGAAACGGTTGTATCAGAAGAAGATAAAGCCGATTTTAAAGCAGCAAAATTTGCGCATTTACATAATCATACACAGTTTTCGGTTCTTCAATCGACTATTGGAATTGGAAATATTGTAGTCGCTGCCGCTAAAAACGGAATGCCAGCCGTGGCCATGACAGATACAGGAAACATGATGGGAGCTTTCCATTTTGTGAGCGCCGTTATGAATCACAACAAAGCCGCATCTGGAAAAAATAAAGCTTTAGTTGAAGCAGGAGAAGAACCAACAGAAACTGAAGTAAAGCCAATTGTAGGTTGTGAATTTAATATTTGTGAAAATCACTTAGATAAAAGCAAAAAAGACAACGGTTATCAGGTTGTTTTGATGGCTAAAAATAAAGCCGGTTATCATAATTTGGCTAAAATGGCTTCGATCGCTTATACAGATGGTTTCTATTATGTTCCAAGGATTGACCGCAAGATTGTCGAGCAATACAAAGGCGATATCATGGTTTTGTCTGGGAATTTATACGGAGAAATTCCGAGTAAAATCTTAAATATTGGAGAAAACCAAGCGGAAGAAGCTTTAATTTGGTGGAAAGAACAATTTGGCGAAGATTTCTATCTGGAAGTGATGCGCCACAATCAGGAAGATGAAAATCGTGTCAACAAAACCCTGATTGAGTTTTCGCAAAAGCATAATGTTAAATTAATTGCGACAAACAATACTTATTATTTAAATAAAGAAGATGCCAATGCGCACGATATTTTGCTTTGTGTAAAAGACGGTGAAAAGCAGGCAACGCCTATCGGACGTGGACGTGGTTACCGCTACGGACTTCCAAATCAGGAATACTACTTCAAGTCGCAAGACGAGATGAAAAAACTCTTCGCTGATTTGCCAGAGGCGATTATCAATATTCAGGAAATTATTGATAAGGTTGAAGGATATTCATTGTATCGAGATGTATTACTTCCGAAATTTGAAATCCCCGACGAATTTATGGTTCCCGAAGATGAAGAAGACGGTGGTGTACGTGGAGAAAATAAATACTTGAGACACCTTACTATGGAAGGTGCCAAAAGAAGATATGGAGAAATTACGGAATCGATTCAAGAGCGTTTGGATTTTGAGTTAATGACGATTTCGAATTCAGGTTATCCGGGTTACTTTTTGATTGTACAGGATTTCATCGCCGAAGCAAGAAAAATGGATGTTTCGGTAGGTCCAGGACGTGGATCTGCAGCGGGTTCTGCCGTTGCATACTGTCTCGGAATTACCAATATTGATCCAATTAAATACGACTTACTTTTTGAGCGTTTCCTAAATCCTGACCGTGTATCGATGCCCGATATTGATATCGACTTTGATGACGAGGGTCGTGGACGTGTAATGGAATACGTAATCAACAAATATGGTCAAAAACAGGTAGCTCAGATTATCACGTATGGTAAAATGGCGACCAAATCGGCGATTCGTGATACGGCTCGTGTATTGGATTTACCATTATTTGAAGCCGATAGAATTGCGAAATTGATTCCCGGAATGATGCCGTCAAAATGGAATCTGGCGCGTTTTATTTCTGAAAGTGAAGAAGAAGTTAAAAAAGCCCTTCGTTCGGACGAATTTGATAATGTAAAAGAATTAATCGCGATTGCCAATGAAGATGATTTGGCAGGAGAAACGATTCAGCAGGCAAAAATCTTGGAAGGATCGATGCGTAACACGGGAATTCACGCCTGCGGGGTAATTATTACGCCATCGGATATTACGAATTATGTTCCTGTAACAACTGCAAAAGATTCCGATTTATATGTAACACAATTTGACAACTCGGTTGCAGAAAGTGCCGGATTGCTGAAAATGGACTTCTTGGGTCTGAAGACCCTTACGCTGATAAAAGATACTGTAAAACTGGTAAAATACAGAACAGGAATCGAACTCGATCCAGATACTTTCCCTATTGATGATGAAGAAACGTACGCGCTTTTCCAAAGAGGTGAAACCGTTGGAATCTTCCAATATGAGTCACCTGGGATGCAGAAATACATGAAAGATCTTAAGCCAACAGTTTTTGGAGATTTAATTGCCATGAACGCATTGTATCGTCCGGGACCTTTGGAGTATATTCCGTCTTTCGTTCGAAGAAAAAATGGTGACGAAGAAATCAAATACGATTTAGATGCATGTGCTGAATATCTTTCTGAAACCTACGGAATTACAGTTTACCAAGAGCAGGTAATGCTTTTGTCTCAGTCTTTGGCAGGATTTACAAAGGGTGAGGCCGACGTCTTGCGTAAAGCGATGGGTAAAAAACAAAAAGACGTACTAGATAAAATGAAGCCGAAGTTTGTTGAACAAGCGGCTGCAAAAGGTCATGATGCAAAAGTTCTAGAGAAAATCTGGAAAGACTGGGAAGCCTTTGCGAGTTACGCCTTCAACAAATCGCACTCGACTTGTTATGCTTGGATTGCGTACCAAACGGCTTATTTGAAAGCGCATTATCCGGCAGAATATATGGCTGCGGTACTTTCGAATAACATGAACGATATCAAACAAGTTTCGTTCTTCATGGAAGAATGTAAACGTATGGGATTACAAGTTTTGGGTCCAGATGTAAACGAGTCGTACTATAAATTTACGGTAAACGATGATTATGCGGTTCGTTTCGGAATGGGAGCGATTAAAGGTGTTGGTTCTGGAGCCGTTGAAACGATTGTAGAAAACAGAAAAGACGGAAGATATAAATCGATTTTTGATTTGGCGAAGCGTATTGATCTTCGCGCAGCCAACAAAAAAGCGATTGAGAATTTAGCACTTGCCGGAGGTTTTGATTCTTTTGAAGGAACAACCAGAGCGCAATATTTCCACGATGATGGTGACGGAATTACTTTTTATGAAAAGGCAATGCGTTACGGATCGAAATTTCAGGAAAATGAAAACTCGTCTCAGGTAAGTTTATTTGGAGAAACTAGCGAAGTGCAAATCGCTGAACCAGTCGTGCCTCCGTGCGAAGACTGGAGTACAATGGAAAAACTGGCCAAAGAAAAAGAAGTTGTTGGAATCTATATTTCGGGGCATCCGCTTGACGATTTTAGATTTGAGATGAAATACTTCTGCAATTCTCGTTTGGAAGCACTGAAAAGCATGAATGAATATGTCGGCAAGAATTTAATGTTTGCCGGAATTATCAATAACGTACAGCATCGTGTTGCTAAAAACGGAAAAGGTTGGGCGGCATTCAATCTAGAAGGTTATGATGAAAGTTATGAGTTTAAGATTTTTGGAGAAGAATATTTGAAATTCCGCCATTTCTTGATTCAGAATAATTTCGCCTACATAAAAATTTTGATAAAAGATGGCTGGGTAAACCACGATACAGGGAAGAAAACAGAACCACGAATGCAATTTGTTGAGGTTCGACAGTTGCAGGATATTCTCGAAGCATTTGCCAAAAAACTAATCTTGTTGTTAGACATCAAGGATCTCCATGAAGAATTCATTCATAAATTGAGTCATTTGTTTAGCGAAAACAAGGGTGATAATACGGTGAGTTTTGATATTATGGAAATTGAAAATGTCAAACGTTTAGTCGAAGTCGAAACTACAAGTGAGTTTGAAGACAGTGAAGATGCTGTTTTTGAAGATGAAAATGATGATAACGAAGCAGTTTCGGGAGAAGCCAAAATGAAGGAAATGAAAGAGGTTGAAGAGGTGAAAGTTGTTACCAAATTAACCATGCCAAGCCGACGTTTAAAGGTGAAAATTTCAGCTGAATTACTACAAGAATTAGAAAAAATGCAGATTAATTTTAAACTGAACTAAAAAATTAACAGTTAAAATTTAACGGAATGTAGAATTTTAATGTTAAAAATATGCATGCATAATACTTTTTTAGTAATATTGCCCGAAATTACAACGATTTCGTTCCAAGTCTAACCATACAGGCTAAAAGAATATGTTAAAATACTCTAAGTTTGTATAAATTAATTAAATCAGAATTATGAAAAAGAACCTATTTTTATTAGGATTATTAGTTTGCTCTATGGCTACAATGGCGCAGACAGAAAAAGCAGACAAGCCAGAAAGCTGGTATTTTAAATTAGGAGGATCTTATTTTAACCAGACAGCTTCAACTGAGTTTCCAGAAGTTGGAGGCCAAGCACCAAACAGAGATGTTTATTCAGGGACTTTAACAAATAATAAATTAGTTTCAAGAGAAAGTGTAACAGGTTCTTTCGGACAAGGTTTCAGAAGCGGAATTACTGGAGGTTACCGTTTTTCAACACGTTTAGGAGTTGAATTGTCAGCTAATTACTATATCAGTAATAGCAAAACAATGGCTCAAACAACTGACAGACTTATTTCATATAACCCAAATACAACAGTTGCTACTTACGTAAGTTTTACTGCAGAAGGACAAATCAAAGCTTTTGATTTGGCACCAGCTATTGTAATGTTTTTAGGAGAAGCTCACGGTTTTGAACCATATACTAAAGTTGGAGTTATTGTTCCAGTGCATGGTACATTAGATATTGAAACTACAAGAGATTATGTAAGTTTTGCTGGAGCTAATCAAGCTCAAGTTGCAGCTACTAAAGCTTATTCAAAAGATGTAGTAAAACCAAATGCAACAGTTGGTTTTATGGCGTCTATTGGTACTTCTTATAAATTAGGAAAACATATTTCTGCTTTTGCTGAATTAGAATACCGTAACTTCACAGTACACGGAAAAACTAAAGAAACTACAGAATATACTGAAAATGGAGTAGATAAATTAAATACTTCAACTTCATTTAGAGCAGCTTCATATTCTGCTAATCATACTAATTACCATAGTTCAATTGATGCTAATTCTAACAGTATGGTTACAAATGCTGCTGGTTTTGATAGCACAAAAGCTACAGATGATTTAAGTTCATACGTTGGAATTTCAGGTTTAGGTTTGACTTTAGGAGTTAAATATAGCCTATAATTTTCCAGAGTTTTTATAGTTTATAGTTTAAAAAAAAGAGGATATTCGAAAGAATATCCTTTTTTTATGCGTTTTTTTTTTGTCATTTCGAGGAACGAGAAATCACACGCGGAATCGACAAAGATTAATAATATATGTTGCAGAATTTCTAGTGTGATTTCTCCTTTCAGTCGAAATGACAAACAGTGGCGTTTATTTTGAAGCTTCTCTAAACTCTTTCAAAACTTGATCAATAACCCAAGTCGTTCTTGCACCAGAAATTCCTTTTGAAGGAGAAGCATTTTCTTCTCCTAAGAGCTCGGCAATAACTGTTTCAATAAAAGGTTGTTGAATATGCAACGGATTTTCAATTAAAATGCTTTCTTTTTCACCATTTGTATATTGAATGTGAATTGGATCATTCCCAAAAGTAGAGAACGAAATTTTTCCCTTATCACCAACAATTTCGGTATTGTCGTAACGCTCGAAACTGGCAAAATTCCAAATTCCAGATCCGTGAATTCCGTTTTCAAATAAGAATGACATTGAAACTGAATCTTCGGCAGGATAAGCTAATAATTGAGAAGTCGCATGCCCGCGAACTGATTTTATCGGACCTAAAACAAAATCTAGGAAATCTAAAGTGTGACAGGCTAAATCAACAAAAATTCCGCCTCCAGAGATATGCGGTAAAACCGTCCAAGGAAGATTGATTTCGTCATCATAACGTGCTTCAAAAGGATGATATAAAACACAGTTCACATGTCTAATATTTCCTAATTTTCCTTCATCTATTATTTCTTTTATTTTTAAAAAACGAGGCAGACCTCTTCTATAATAAGCAACAAACAACGGAACATTGTGTTCTTTGCAAGCACTAATCATTTCGTTGCATTCTTCAAAAGTCAGGGCCATTGGTTTTTCGACATAAACTGGCTTTCCAGCTTTGGCACATAAAACAGTATATTCTTTATGGGAGGATGGAGGAGTAGCAATATAAACGGCATCAACTTCTGGATCATTTATTAAATCTTCAGCATTCGAATACCATTTTGGGACATTGTGACGTTTGGCGTAATCTTCGGCAAGAGCTGCGTCTCTTCGCATAACGGCAACTAAAGCTGAATTTGGAGCTTTTTGAAAAGCCGGTCCGCTTTTTACTTCGGTCACATTCCCGCAGCCGATAATTCCCCATTTTATAATTTTCATGGTCTAAGTTTTTAGTTTCTCAAATTTAAAAAAGGTTTGCCACGAATTGCACGAATTACCACGAATTCTTTTTTTTGCCACAGATTAAAAGAATTTTCACAGATTATTAAAGTAAACGCATAGATATTAAAATCATTTTAATCCTTTTAATCTGTGGCAAAAAAATAACCACGAATTACACATTTCTCACAATTTAAATTCGTGGAAATTAGTGTAATTCGTGGCTAATAAAAATTAGTTTAAAGTCTTATTTCGAAGGCAAGGCTTTGAAACCCATATTGTAAAGTGTAAAAGCTTGAATATCTACATTTTCTTGAATTGTAGCAGCAACAGATTTTCCTGCTCCGTGCCCCGCTTTAACATCAATTCGAATTAAAACCGGATTTTCTCCAGCTTGTTTTTCCTGTAATTCAGAAGCAAATTTGAAGCTATGTGCCGGAACTACACGATCATCATGATCTCCTGTTGTTACAATTGTTGCAGGATAATGCGTTCCTTGTTTAACATTGTGAACAGGAGAATATCCTTTTAAATACTCGAACATTTCTTTGCTGTCTTGAGCAGTTCCATAGTCAAAAGCCCATCCTGCACCTGCAGTAAAAGCGTTGTAACGAAGCATATCCATAACTCCAACTGCTGGCAAAGCTACTTTCATCAAATCAGGACGCTGTGTCATAGTTGCACCAACTAATAGACCTCCGTTTGATCCTCCACGAATAGCTAAATAATCAGATGAGGTATATTTTTGAGCAATTAGATATTCTGCAGCAGCGATAAAATCATCAAATACATTTTGTTTTTGCTGTTTTGTTCCTGCATCATGCCATTTTTTTCCGTATTCACCTCCACCTCTTAAATTAGCAACAGCATAAACGCCACCGTTTTCCATCCAAACTGCATTTCCAATACTGAAACTTGGCGTTAAGCTGATATTGAATCCGCCGTAACCGTAAAGGATAGTTGGATTTTTGCCGTCTAATTTTGTTCCTTTTTTATAGGTAATAATCATTGGAACTTTTGTACCGTCTTTTGAAGTATAAAAAACTTGTTTTGACTCATAATCTTCGCTTTTGAAATCTACTTTTGGCTTCTGATAAATTTCAGATTTTCCAGATTTTGGCTCAAATGAGTAAATACTGATTGGCGTTGTATAATTAGTAAAACTGTAATACAAGAGTTTTTCGTTCTTTTTTCCGCCAAATCCAGCAGCGGTTCCAATTGCAGGAAGTTTGATTTCACGAACTAATTTTCCGCTGTAATCATATTGCTGTACAAAAGAAACTGCATCTTTTGTGTAATTAGCAAAGAAGTATCCTGCTCCTGTTGAAGGCGATAAAATATTCTGAGTTTCTTTGATGAAATCTTTCCAGTTTTCTGGTTTCGGGTTTGACGCATCAACTGTTACAACACGTTTGTTAGGAGCATTAAAATCGGTTTCGATGAACAATTTGCTTCCTTCATTTTCAATAATGCTGTTGTCGCTGTTGAAATTGTCAACAATAGTCACAATCGGACTGTTTGGTTTAGTCAAATCTTTGATGTACAATTCATTTCCGTAAGTCGAATTGGCTGCCGAAATCACTAAATAATGATTGTCTTCAGTTACATAGCCGCCAACATATCTCCTTTTTTGATCGGCGCCAAAAATTACTTTGTCTTCTTTTTGAGCAGTTCCTAATTTATGGAAATACAATTTATGCTGATCTGTTTTTGCAGAAAGTTCGCTTCCTTTTGGTTTGTCATAACTTGAGTAATAGAAACCTTCGTTTTTGTGCCAAGAAATCCCACTGAATTTTACATCAACCAAAGTATCTTCTAAAACTTTTTTAGAAACAGCATCAATGATAATTACTTTTCTCCAGTCGCTTCCGCCTTCAGAAATTGCATAAGCTGCTTTTGTGCCATCTTCAGAAAAATCCAATCCACCAAGCGAAGTTGTTCCGTCTTTAGAGAATGTATTTGGATCTAAGAAAACTTCTTCTTTGCCATTTTGATCTTTTCTGTAAACTACTGATTGGTTTTGAAGTCCATTGTTTTTGGAATAATAAGTAAACTTCCCTTCTTTAGATGGAGCGCCTATTTTTTCATAATTCCAAAGCTTTTCCATACGAGCTTTTAACTCATTTCTAAACGGAATTTTATCTAAATAACCATAAGTAACATCATTTTGAGCTTTAACCCAAGTTCCAGTTTCGGCAGATTTGTCATCTTCCAGCCAACGATACGGATCGCTTACTTTTGTGTCAAAATAAACATCGACAGTTTCACCTTTTTTTGTTTGCGGATATTGAATTTTATTTTGACCAAATGAAATTCCTGCAGTTGTAATTGCCATTAGTAGAAATGTTTTTTTCATATTTAAGTTTGTCGGTTTTAACAAAAATAGCATTTTTTGTGAGAGTAGTAAAAAATTAACCGCAAAGCACGCAAGGAGTTTTTACGCAAAGCACGCAATAATTAATCTCGCAAACGCGCCAAGTCGCAAAGAATTTTAAAACTTTGCGTCTCTGCGACTTTGCGAGATTTTTTAAACGCTAAGCTAAAATAAAAACTTTGCGAACATTGCGTAATTCTTTGCGCGCTTTGCGGTTAAATAAAAATTATAAATTGAAATTAACCCCTAAAACGATGTTTCTTCCAATATTTGGAATACCATCCGTTTTTAATCTTGAAAGGTGCGCAATGTATTTTTTATCGAATAAATTGTTTCCGTTTAGGTTTACATCAAAAGCTGTTTTTCCTAGTTTTACAGTTCCTCCAAAACCTAAATTTACCAAAGTATAACCTTTAGAAGCTGTTTCAAATCCGCTTACATTATCTTGACTGAAAGTAGAAGAAACATTCAAAGAAGCAAAACCTTCACTTAACCAATTTTTGATATTGAATTCTGTTCTAAGCGTGTTGTTCCAATTGTTTGCCGGAATCAAAGGCAAATAATCATCATTGTCTTTTTTGCCTGTTACGGTTTCAAAACTAGTTTCAAAGTGCAACCAATCTAAAGGATGCGGATGAATATGCAAACCTGCTTCGCCTCCAAATAATTTTGCATTGTCTTGAACATAAGCAAAAACGTCATTGTTGTCTAAAGTCTCTCCTGTTGGTGAAGTGTAGATATAATTGTTGACGTGATTGTAAAATCCGTTGATGAAAAATTCAAAATGCGAATTTTTGTATTCTAAATTAACATCAGTCTGAACGTTTTGTTCTGTTTTTAAATTTGCGTTTCCAATTTCGTAACGATTTGTTCCTTCGTGAACACCATTAGAAGTCAATTCAGCTAAATTTGGCGCTCTAAATCCTGAAGCAACATTTAGACGAAGAGTAAGTGGTTCAGCCAATTTTGTTTTATATCCCAAAGAAGCATTAAAACTGTCAAATGATCTATCCAAAGCTTGAAAATAGCCTTCTTCGCCTTCAGTTCCGTGCGCAATAGAATTGATATTTCGGTTGTCAAAACGCAATCCAGCTTGTAAAACGCTGTTATCCCATTCGTAATTCGCCGTTCCAAAAACGCCAAAATCGTTAGTTGTTGCGTCCGGAATCAAATATTCTTCTCCCGAATTTGTATTCGTTTGATGCATTCCCTGAACGCCTAAAATAGTTTCAATTTTTCCGAATTTTGGGAAATGATATTTTGCATTATAATTGAAAGTGTTTAATTTCATGTGAAGAGAAGCTTCGTTGCTGTCTTCAAATTCGCTTCTATCATTGGCAATATAGCCTAAATCAACATCCAGTTTTGAGTTTTCAAAAAATACGGTATTGTTCAAGCTCAATAAATGATTAAAAATACCTTGTCTCGGAAATTCAGTGTCTTTGCTTGACGATTGTTCCGCAATTCCTTCTTCCGGAATTCCAATATCAAGTTTGTTGTAATTGTACCTTAAAACGCTTGAAAAAGTTGAATTGCTGTAGCCAATTCCAGTTTTAAAATCGGTTTCGTTGTAACGCGAATTGGTCACGCGATCGCCTCCTGAAATTTTATAATCAGAATGTGTGTTGTAACTTCCGCGTGCTAAAAATTTCCAGTTATCTGTTGAAGTTTTTAATCCGATAGAAGAATTGCTTCCCTGTGTATTGGTGAAATATTTCTGGCTGAAATTGGCTTTAAAATCACCAGCATCAGCAAATTTTTCTGGATTGAAATATAAAACACCGCCTAAAGCATCTGAACCATACAATAAAGAAGCTGGTCCTTTAATCACTTCCACACTTTCAATTCCGGCATCATTTAAACCTAAACCATGTTCGTCTCCAAATTGTTGGTTTTCGATACGAACGCCTTGTGAATAAACCAAAACACGATTGCCGCTAAGTCCACGAATTACCGGTTTTCCGATAGAAGTTCCAGTTGAAATTTGAGCAACTCCAGGAATCGTCGCCAAACCTTCAATCAAAGTAGATGTTCCTTTTTGTTGTAATGTTTTGATGCTTTCGTGCTCAATTTTCATTACGTTTTGCGATTGTAGTTTGTTGAATGGAGTAGAAACGACTACTTCGTCCATTTCCATGATTGATTGTAAAAGCGTAATGTTTAAAGTGTTTTCTTTTGCGAGTTTTGCAATGGTTTGATTTTGATTGGCATAACCCACAAAATTGAAAGCAAGGCGTAAACTTCCGTTTGGAAGATTGTTTAATTCGTATTTTCCGTTTGTGTCTGTTGTTGTTCCTTTATGTAATTCGGGAGCATATACTGAAACGCCTGGCATTGGCTGATTTTGATTGTCGGTAACAATTCCTGAAACCGAATTTTGAGCAGAAAGCATGCTCGAGAACCCTAAAATTAGGGCTAATAGTATTTTTTTCATTTGGAAATGATGCTATAGTTAATTGATTTTTCTTTCGAATAAGAAAACAAAACAAACAATAAAGCATTCTGATCCTGATTGTTTAAAATAGGATTAGAAAACTCAATGAAATCTGAATTTTAAATTGAAAGAAATGAAATTTGTTTTCGAATAATCGAAATCTAAGAAACTAAAGCAACTGGAGGTCCCCGAAGTAAATAAACGCTTTTTGAAAAGGAGCGGATATTTTCTGAAAACGAAAAGAAATAAGGAATTTCTCTATGAAAAGAATGAAACTGAAAAGAAAAAACTTCGGCAACAGTATAACTTCCAAAAGCAAAACTACAAACATAACACAAATCGTAATTATGATGCTGATGTGTTATTTCTCCGCTTGGATCATTGTAAGCGTGATGACACTGTTTTTCTGAAAGTTGTTTTACAATATGCTCAAAACTGTGCAACGACTGAAACAATATTGTGAACAATATTGTCAGCGTCATGGAAACACTTAATATGAGCTGTTTTCTTTTCATGCTAGGCAAAGGTATAAAAGCGGATTGAAAAAATGAGTCCTTTTTCGATTTCTGTTGCAGATTTATTGAAAAAAGTGCAACAAATGCTTTTGTTCACTCTGAAAAAGAGAATAATTGTTTTCAAATCGCATCTTCAACTGGCATTATATTATATTTGTATGTAAAATAAACTTACGGCAAAAAACGTTTAAACTTGAAAACCTCTTTAAAACCAAAATTCGATATGCGATTATTTTTTACTTGTTTGTTTTTTGTTTCATTTTTGAATGTCTTTTCGCAGCAAGAAGTGAAACCTGAAATCAAGCCAGTAATCAAAATCGATTCTTTATATCGAGAGGATCAATTTTATTTTTCATTGACATATAATCTTTTGGTAAATACACCAGAAAGATTGAAACAAGACAAATTTTCTGCTGGACTTTCTGGCGGATTTTTACGCGATATGCCAATTAATAAAAGCAGAACTGTCGCCATTGCAGCCGGATTTGGATTGACTTATCAGAACTTTTACCAAAATTTTACAGTTTCAGAAGATACAAACGGTGCACCTATTTATGGCGTAAATGACTATGGTGAATTTGTTTCCAACCGATACCGACAATATTCTGTTGATCTTCCAATAGAATTCAGATGGAGAAATTCAACTTATGAAAGCACCAAATTTTGGAGGGTTTATGGTGGTGTAAAATTGAGCTATGTTTTCTCAAGCAAATCAATTTTAGACGATGGAGAAAACACTTATAAAATAAAGAATAATCCAGATGTCAATACATTTCAGTACGGAATTTATCTCGCAACGGGTTACAACACCTGGAATATTTATGCCTACTACGGTTTAAATCCTTTGTTTGATTCGGTTTCAACAATTTCTGGCGAAAAAGTAAATATGAAAGCCATGAATGTTGGGCTTATTTTTTACATTTTATAGCCATAAAAACAAGAAGAGCAATTGCGGCAAGACGCCAATTGATAATCCAATAAAAATTTCTTTCGAGGTATGTGCCTGCATTTCTAATCGCGATGAGGCAACAATTCCGGTCAATAAAATTAATAATGCTGGCCAATATGGATTTTGCATTTGCAAATGCATATTCATTCCAATTACAAAAATGCAGCAACCACTAATAGCGGCTACATGCAGACTTGCCTTTATTTTAAATAAAGAGCATACCAAAGCTAAAATTGTAGTGAACAATGCGCCCAGAAAAAAGAAATGCAGTTCTGGATAACGCGTAATGATAATACTTCGTTTTACTAATAAAATATATAAAAAACATTGAAGTATCAAAGGAATTTTTCGTTGCGAGGTCTCGTGAACCATTATAGAAGTCACGTGTCCTGTTGATTTTAAAAGTAGAAAAAACAAAATCGGAACTAAAATCGTAATAATCAGAATTTGAAATAAAACAAAGTATTTTTCATTATTCGAAAACGCATCTTCTTTACAAAAAAGATAAAATAATGTGGTGTACATCGCGATAAAAATCGGATGAAAGATATAAGAGAATAAAGGCAATATTTTTTTCAAAACGCGGTTATTTGTGGGTATTCAACAAATATAATGAAATAATGGTTTTCGCCACGAATTACACGAACTTCCACAAATCCTATTTTGTTAATTAACATTTCATTTGATTTTTAGCTTGAGATTAAAAGATTTTTACAGATTAAAATCATTTGAATCCTTTTAATCTCAAGCTAAAAATTAAGTTATAATTCGTGGAAATTCGTGTAATTCGTGGCAAACCTTTTTTTAAATTTGACAAAAAGAATTTCTAAATGAGCATAAATCTTAAAAGCCTTATCCCGGTTCTTGATGCCGAATGGATTGGCTCAAATTCGGATGTTTTTATCGATCATATTTCAATTGATAGCCGTTCACTTCAAAATGGATCTAAAACTTTGTTTATTGCGTTGTCGGGCATAAACAATGATGCTCATTTGTATATTGAAGAACTTATTGAAAAAGGAGTTCAAAATTTTGCTGTTCAATATGTTCCTGAAAATGTAAAAGGAAAAGCTAATTTTTTAGTCGTAAAAAACACTTTAAGCGCTTTACAGCAATTTGCCAGTTACTACAGAGATTTATTTGATTTTCCTATCATTGGTTTAACTGGAAGCAACGGAAAAACAATCGTAAAAGAATGGCTTAATTTCCTGTTAAGCCCGGATTATAACATCATCCGAAGTCCAAAAAGTTATAATTCTCAAGTTGGTGTTCCATTATCTGTTATTGCAATAAACGAAAAACACAATTTGGGAATTTTTGAAGCTGGCATTTCGACAGTAAATGAAATGGAAAAACTTGAAAAAATTATCAAACCTAATATTGGTGTTTTAACAAGCATTGGTTCTGCGCACGATGAAGGCTTTGAGGATTTGGAGCAAAAAATAAAAGAGAAGCTTTTGCTTTTCAAAAAAACCAATGTCATTATTTATCAAAAAAACGAACTTGTTGATAAATGCCTTGTTGCTTTTTCCGCAGAAAATCCAATTCAGGATAGAACATTTTTTTCATGGAGTTTTAGTGATAATTCTGCCGATGTTTTTATTCTGAAAAAAGAAACTAAAAATGAATCAACAATCATTCAATATCAATATGAAAATAAAGTTTCCGATTTAGAAATTCCGTTTAATGATTCGGCTTCAGTTGAAAATGCGATTTCATGTTTATTGGTTTTGCTTTATTTTAAATATGATTCCAAAACCATTCAAAACCGTGTGCAAATGCTGTATCCGGTTCAAATGCGTCTTGAGGTCAAAAACGGAATCAACAATTGCAGTATAATCGATGACAGTTACAGTTCCGATTTTCAGTCGCTTAAAATAGCTTTGGATTTCCTGGAAAGCCAGCAAAAAAAGAACGCCACAAAAACAGTAATTCTTTCAGATATTTTTCAAAGCGGATTTTCGAATGAAGAATTGTATTCGAAAGTTTCGCAATTGGTTTCAGCTAATAAAATCAATCGCGTAATTGGCATTGGCCCAACGATTTCTTCTTTTAAAGATAAGTTTTCAAATTGTATTGCATTTCAGGATACAGCATCATTTATTGAAGCATTTGAAAGTTTGAATTTCCATAATGAGACTATTTTAATTAAAGGTGCAAGATCTTTTCAGTTTGAAGAAATTGTTTCGCTTCTTGAAGAAAAAACGCATGAAACGGTTCTCGAAATCAATCTCGATTCTATTAGTCATAATTTGAATTATTACAAATCAAAACTTGCCGATGATGTCAAAATCATGGTGATGGTAAAAGCGTTTGGTTACGGAAACGGAGGTTTGGAAATAGCCAAATTACTGGAACATCATAAAGTAGATTATTTAGGTGTGGCTTTCGCCGATGAAGGAATTTCCCTGAAAAATGGTGGAATCAAATTGCCAATTATGGTTTTGAATCCAGAATCTACAAGTTTTCCGTCGATAATTCAATATAAATTAGAACCAGAAATTTATAGTTTAAAAGGATTAAATGCCTTTTTGAAAATTGCCAAAGAAAAGAATTTAAAAGATTTCCCGATTCATATCAAAATGGATACAGGAATGCATCGTTTAGGTTTTGAAGAAAATACAATCGACGAATTGATTCAGACTTTGAAAAACAATTCAACCGTTCGGGTTCAAAGTATTTTGTCGCATTTGGCAACAAGTGATGATCCAAAACATTTTGAGTTTGTCGAAAAGCAAATCGGTTTGTTCGAAAAATTATCTTCTAAATTAATGTCAGAATTAAATATAAATCCGATTCGTCATATTCTGAATACTTCGGGAATCAGCAATTTCCCGGATGCACAATATAATATGGTACGTTTAGGAATTGGTTTGTACGGAGTTTCTAATGATTCATCGGAACAAAAATATTTGGAAAATGTTGGAACACTAAAATCGATTATTTCACAAATCCGAACTATTCCAAGTGGTGATAGCGTTGGCTACGGACGCCGTTTTATGGCCGAAAAAGAAACCAAAATCGCCACAATTCCAATAGGTTATGCTGACGGAATTTCAAGATTATGGGGAAATGAAGTTGGTTTTGTAACGATTAAAAATCAAAAAGCCAATATTGTCGGAAGTGTCTGCATGGATATGCTGATGGTTGATGTCAGCCATATCGATTGTAAAGAAGGTGATTCAGTTATTATTTTTGGTGAAAGCCCAACTGTTATTGAAATGGCCGAAGCTTTAAAAACAATTCCGTACGAGATTATGACCAGTATTTCCCAGCGCGTGAAACGGGTATTTTTCAGATAATTTTAAGAACTTTCAAGAAAATTGCGTATTTTCGGTATTCACTAATTATAAATGTAAATAGATACGATATGGGATTTTTTTCAGAATTTAAGGCATTTGCAATAAAAGGCAACGTGGTTGATCTTGCTGTTGCAGTAATTATTGGAGCGGCATTTGGTAAAATTGTAAGTTCATTTATTGAAGATGTAATTACACCACTAGTATTAAAACCGGCTTTAGAAGCTGCGCATTTAGAAAAAATTCAAGATCTTACCGCTTTTGGCGGTGTAAAATATGGTCTCTTTCTGTCGGCAGTAATTAACTTTATTATTGTTGCTTTTGTTTTATTCTTGGTTATTAAAGGAGTAAACAAACTTAAAAAAGAAGAAGCTCCAGCTCCACCAGCTGGCCCAACGCAAGAAGAATTGCTTACTCAAATTAGAGATTTATTAAAAAATAAATAAAAATATAATACCGCTACACTAAGTCTAATTTAACCACCTTCTAAAGAGGTGGTTTTTTTACAAATTGTTTATTTTATAACATTTTGTTATTTTTTGTGAATCGCCTTGCGGAGACTTTTATTATACTTATTTTTGCCATACAAATTTGATTATAGAATTATTTAAAAATATAAAAATGAGAATTGCAGTTGTAGGTGCTACCGGAATGGTTGGCGAAGTAATGCTTAAAGTTTTAGCAGAAAGAAATTTTCCTGTTACAGAATTAATTCCTGTTGCTTCTGAAAGATCAGTAGGAAAAGAAATTGAATATAAAGGAACAAAATATAAAGTTGTTGGTTTGCAGACTGCTGTAGATATGAAAGCTGACATCGCAGTTTTTTCTGCTGGAGGAGATACTTCATTAGAATGGGCTCCAAAATTTGCGGCTGCTGGAACAACTGTTATCGACAACTCATCAGCATGGAGAATGGATCCGACTAAAAAATTAGTAGTTCCAGAGATCAATGCTTCAGTTTTAACTAAAGAAGATAAAATTATTGCAAACCCAAACTGCTCTACTATTCAAATGGTATTGGCTTTGGCGCCTTTGCATAGAAAATACAACGTTAAAAGAATTATTGTTTCGACTTACCAATCAATCACAGGAACTGGTGTAAAAGCGGTAAAACAATTAGAAAACGAGTACGCAGGAATTCAAGGTGATATGGCTTACAAATATCCAATTCACAGAAATGCGATTCCTCATTGCGATAGCTTTGAAGAAAACGGATACACTAAAGAAGAAATGAAATTAGTTCGCGAAACTCAAAAAATCCTTGGTGATAATACGATCAGAGTTACAGCTACCGCAGTTCGTGTACCGGTTGTTGGCGGGCACAGTGAGGCAGTAAACGTTGAGTTTACAAATGATTTTGATGTGAACGAAGTTCGTGAAATTCTACACCATACTGATGGAGTAGTGGTGCAGGATAATTTAGATACATTCACTTACCCAATGCCATTATATGCTGAAGGTAAAAATGATGTTTTTGTTGGAAGAATCCGTCGTGACGAAAGCCAACCAAACACATTAAACATGTGGATCGTTGCTGATAACTTAAGAAAAGGTGCAGCAACAAACACAATCCAAATTGCTGAATATTTAATTCAAGCTGGTTTGGTTTAAGCCGAGATTAAATTAAATTGTTATAAAGAAAAAGCCGTAATTGCAGTGATGTTATTACGGCTTTTTTGATTTAAAGCTGTTCAAATTAAAATCTTATTTTGATATTTTTAATTATCTATTTGGTCTATTTTTAATATTAAATCCTTGTATTTTTGACATCATATCAATTAGAAAAATAATGGATAAAAACCTTAACTACATAGAAGATCATTATATTGAATGGGAAGAAATAATTAAAGCAACAAATATTTCTTCAGAAAAATTAAAGCAACTTATTGATGATAAGCTTATTCCAAATGCTTCATATAATATAGATTCTGAAATAACAATAACTTCACCTTTAAATGACAGCTTCAAGATTATTGTTTCAAAGCAATACTTTGCAAAAAACATAATAGATCTGATCCATAATAATCAAACAGAAACGTATGAAAAACTAAGAGGAGAGTTCAAAGAAAAGTTGCTATTCAATTTAAAAAATCATGATTACAAAGAATTTGCTTACGGAAATATACTTAATGAAAATGATGAAATAGATCTTAAAAAAGCAGATAAAATATTTGATGAAGAATGGGATTATTTCTGTAAAGGAGTTTATGGAATCTGTACTTTAAATAATAATGAGAATGCTGTAATTGAAAAAGAAATTGTGATCAAAAGAATTTTAAATTTTATTGAGCAGAAGTCTTCAATATTGAGGAATGAAGAGAAAATACTTTTAAAAGAACTAAATGACGAACTAAATAAATCAACAAGTAACTTTGCGCCGTATCAGCGAGAATTAAGTAGTAGAGGAAAATATTTGGATAAGTTGCTGAGAGAGTTTTCTCTAGATGATTTGATTAAGAAATATGATTAAAATATAATTAAAAAGGCGAGAATCTAAATTCTCGCCTTTTTTGATATTAATATTCTGGAGCCAATTCTAATTCCAGTCCTTCCAAATCAGTTGTGATTGGAATCTGGCATCCTAAACGGCTATTTGATTTCACATAAAATGCTTCTGAAAGCATGGCTTCTTCTTCATCTCCCATTTCTGGCAAGGCAACATCATTCAGAACATAACATTGGCAAGAAGCGCACATCGCCATTCCGCCACAAGTTCCTTCAACAGGAAGTTCATATGCTTTGCATAATTCCATTATGTTCATTGCCATATCAGTAGGAGCCTGTAATTCATGAATAACTCCTTCTCGATCTTTAATCTTTATTAATACGTCCATTTTAATTATGGGAATTTTAATTTAGGATTTTATAACGTGAAAAAATCCTGGTTCAATTTAACTTGTTGGTTTTAGGCTGAATGCATATTCTTTTTGAGTGTTCTCTTTAAGATGCATTTTTACACCCAGCATATTGCCACCTTTTTCAAGCAATGTTACAACTGCAATTACAGAATAATAATCTCTATCGCCTTGAAAGATTAATGTTCCTTCGTAAGTTGAATTTACAACTCCTTGCTTATCTGTTGTAACAGAAACTTTTCTAGGATGTGCAAATTCAGCTGTGCTGTATGTTGCTTTGTTGGCAAATTTTGCTTTTCCTTCGGCAAAATCATATAAAAAATCATAATTGCCAATTCTCAAACTTCCCTCTTCATTTGATGTATTCGTATTAAATACAATCTGACCTGAAAACTTAAAATCTGACCATTCTTCAGATTCACTTACCCAAGCCTTGTCAACAATTAGAGTTTGTGCTTGCTGAGCATAATTTACAGATACAAAAAACAACAATAAGAATAAAGTGTAATAGTGTTTCATAAATTTAAGATTTAGGGTTATTTTACAAAAATAAGTTAAATTAGTAAAAACAACGCAACTAAAACTCTTAAATCTTTATATTGTTTTTTGTCGAATTCGCAATATTTGATATGATTTTGAACATTTTCATTGAAAAATAAAAGAAAAACATTCAAAAGAAATATTATTCTTGTTAATAATCAAAAATCATAAATGATTGCAAATTTTGATTTGCTACATTATGTTCACCACAGTTTCAATTTGTGGTGCATATTTTTTTATAGTAGTTTCAACGCCTGCTTTCAAAGTCATTTGATTAACGCTGCAGCTAATACAAGCGCCTTCAAGACGAACTTTGACATGCTTATCCTCATCGATAGAAATTAGCGTGATATCACCTCCATCAGATTTCAAAAAAGGCCTTATTTCATCTAAAGCCAATAAAACGTTATTTGTTAATTCTTCTGTTGTCATAATATTAATGTGTCAATTAGAAAATGTGTCAATTAGAAAATTTAATTCATTATCTAATTGGCACATTATCTCATTATCTAATTATTTTTTCACTGCAGAGCATCCAGCCATCGTTGTAATTTTAATGGCTTCAGTTGCTGGCAAGCTTTCGTTTCTGTTTACAGTTTCTTGTACAACATTTCGAGTGATTTCTTCAAAAACAGATTCGATTACTGAAGCTGTTTGCAAAGCTGCTGGACGACCGTAATCTCCTGCTTCACGAATAGATTGTACGATTGGAACTTCACCTAAAAATGGAACATCTAGGTCGGCAGCAAGATTTTTTGCTCCTTCTTGTCCAAAAATATAATATTTGTTGTTTGGTAATTCTTCTGGTGTAAAGTATGCCATGTTTTCAACAATTCCTAAAACCGGAACATTGATATTGTCTTGCATGAACATTGCTACTCCTTTTTTAGCGTCAGCAAGTGCAACAGCTTGAGGCGTACTTACTACAACCGCACCAGTTATTGGAAGCGATTGCATGATCGAAAGGTGAATGTCTCCTGTTCCTGGAGGCAAATCTAAAAGCATGAAATCAAGTTCTCCCCAATCTGCATCAAAAAGCATTTGATTTAACGCTTTTGCGGCCATTGGACCTCTCCAGATTACAGCTTGGCTTGGTGCTGTAAAAAATCCAATAGAAAGTATTTTGATTTCATAACTTTCAATTGGTTTCATTTTTGATTTTCCGTCAACTGTAGTCGAAATTGGTTTTTCGTTTTCAACATCAAACATAATAGGCATCGAAGGTCCGTAGATATCAGCATCTAAAATACCAACTTTGAATCCCATTTTTGCAAGAGTTACAGCAAGGTTTGCAGTAACAGTTGATTTTCCAACTCCTCCTTTTCCAGAAGCAACGGCAATAATATTTTTGATTCCTGGAATAGCACGACCTTTGATTTCGACTTTTTCAGGAACTTCAACTTTAATATTTACTTTGATTTTTGCATCAGCAGAGATTAAGTCATGGATTGTTTTTTTAACATCGTCTTCTGCTCTTTTTTTGATGTGCATTGCTGGAGTGTGAAGTACTAAATCTACTACAACTTCATCGCCAAATGTAATAACGTTGGCAACGGCGCCGCTTTCCACCATATTTTTACCTTCTCCTGCTATAGTGATAGTTTCTAGAGCCTTAAGGATTTCTTTTCTATCTAATTTCATTTTTAATGTAATTGTTTTCTATTGATGAAACTTGTTTAGATACTATATTTATTTAAACTTGTTTCAGAGTGCAAAGATAACAGATTAAGTTCGGATTCTTACTTTTTTTGAATCGTATTTATTGATATTGAAATTATTCAAAATGATGATGTTGTATTTTTTTTAAGCGATTTTAAAATGAAGAAACAAAAAGAAGTAATTTTTTGACTAAAGAAAAGTAAAATTTAAGCTTAAAATTGAAAAAAAGAAACCCGCCAAGATTCTGATTTGGCGGGTTTCCTAAAAAAAATGGTCTACAAGTTATTCGTATTTTAAATATTTCAAAACATCAATTTTAGTTACTTGATAGGCTTTTGTCAAGACAATCAGCAAAGTAAAAAACAGTAATGAAACTAATGCGATTGAAAATGGCAAAGTCGAAATGTTTATTCTGAATGCATAATCTTCAAGCCATTTTTGTAATAAAATATAAGCTGGAACAATTCCGATTCCAAATCCAAGCAAACAGAACAAGATATATTGTTTTGATAATTCTTTCAACAAAATATCAGTTTCTGCACCTAAGGTTTTTCTGATTGCAATTTCTTTCAATCTTCTCTCCATCGAAAATGATGCCAAAGCGAATAATCCGAATACAGCAATTATGATTACAACTAAATTTAAGATGAAAAACAAGTTCTTTTGCTTGATTTGTTCTTGATATGTTCTTGCAAATCCCTTATTAACAAATTCATATTCGAAAGGATAATCTGGATTTACATTTTTTGCCCAATATGTTTTTAATTTTTCTAATGTTTCAGTCAAATTATTTGGAGAAACCTTTACAAAAACGTTGTTGAAGTTGTTCCATCCCAAAGTTTTGATGTTTACAAAAACCATTGGAGGAACTTTATTTTGTAAACCCGTAATGTGAAAATCTTTTACAACGCCCACAATTTTGAATTTCAAATTACCGCTGTCGTTTTTAGACCAACCCGAGGTAATTATTGTGTTTATTGGGTTTTTTAAATTTAAAGTTTTAGCCAATGTTTCATTAATAAGCATGCTGCTTACGGTGTCTGAAGCAAATTTTGGAGATAAATCACGACCTTCAACGATTTTGATTTTCATCATTTCAAGAAAGCCAAAATCCATTTCTACATTTCGAGGTTGCACGAAAATGCCATTATGTGTGAATCCAGAGCTAGAATTTGTACTGCCTCCAAAACTTCCTGCAAAAGTAGAAACATCAACAACTCCAGGAATTTTTTTGATTTCGGGTTTATCAACGCCATATTGTTGTGTTCTTTTTTGTCTGTCTGGTTTGTTGTACGGAATCGAAATTACTTGATCGCCACTAAAGCCAAGATCTTTGTTCATCATATAATTTACCTGCGAATTGACAATCAAAGCGCCAATGATAAAAAACGCCGCAATTCCGAATTGAAAAATAAGCATCGAGTTACGAATCCAAATTCCGCTTTTGCTTCTTGAAAAATTACCTTTCAATACTTTTAAAGTCTCGAAATTTGAAATGTAAATGGCTGGGAAAATACCTGCAAGAATGATTACTAATCCAAAAATCATAATAAGTTGCAGGTAAAATTCGCTCCCATTCATGGTTAAAGTCTTCTTCAAAAATGTATTATAATACGGCAACGAAAGTTCTACTATTGCAAGTGCAAACACTATGGCAAGTACAACAATTATGGCTGTTTCAAATATAAATTGAGTGATAATCTGGTTTTTGGTAGCACCCACAATCTTGCGCACACCAACTTCTTTAGCACGTTTGATTGCCGATGCAGTCGCTAGATTGATGTAGTTTACCAATGATAAAACCAAAATCAAAATAGATAAACCAGCCATGATGTAAAGCAGTTTTAAATTCCCAACACCTTCTGGGAAGTTTTGTCCTGCTGAACTTTTTGTTCCGTGCAAACGTGACATTTGCAATTGGTCTAAAATAACAGTGATTTCGCCATTTTCTTTTACATATTGTTCTGGAGTTTGGCCATTTTCTTTAGCATCTTTTAAAGTTCGGTTTACATAATTTACGTTTTGCATTTTCTTTAAAACAGCAACAGGATCAGCATCTTTTTTGATTTTTACCAATAAACCGTAATTGAAATTTCCCCAGCTGTTAATGTCGTTTTCGCGTTTTACACCGCTAAAAACATAATTTGGCTCCATTGATGAAGGTTTAGTAATGCGATAAACTGATTTTACAGTATAGGCATTTGTGCCATAAGTGATCGATTTGCCAATTGGGTCTTCGTTCTTAAAAATCAATTTTGCTTGATCTTCGGAAATTGCAACGCTGTTTTTTTCTTTTAAGATATTGGTTTTAGCTCCGTTCAAAATTTCAAAAGGGAAAAAATCAAAGAAACTTTCATCGCTTACGGTAATCTTTTTGGCCATTAATTTTTGACCTTGATATTTGATAATATCTTCGTCATACCAAGTGTTGAAAAAACATATTTTTTCGATTTCTGGAATTGTCGCTTTGCAGGTTTCTCCAAACGGAATCGAGTTTGATCCCCAAGTATCGCCTGTTGCACCAATTTTATTCAGTACCATATAAGCATTTTCTTTGTTTGGATTCCATTGGTCGTATGAATGTTCATTATTCCAATATAAAATCGCAAAGATTACGCTGGCAATCCCAATGCTTAATCCTAAAACATTTAAAAACGAAAACAATTTGCTTTGCTTTAAATGATATATAAATATTTTAAACCAGTTAAAAATCATGGTGGTATGTTTTGTAGTTATTTAGGTTTTATAACCCGATTAGTTTTTTAAATCAAAGCCCATATTTTGCAGACAAATTCTACCAGAATTACGATTGCTGCTACGATAAATTTTACCATCATTTCCTTATTTAGCGTCCATAAAAACATCTACATTTCTCTGGTTTAATTTTTCAGAGAATATCACACCGTCTTTCATATGAATGGTTCTTTGTGAGAACGAAGCATCATAATCAGAGTGGGTTACCATCAAAATTGTTGCGCCTTTTGCGTGCAAATCGGTTAAAAGTTCCATTACTTCGTTACCGTTTTTACTGTCTAAGTTTCCTGTTGGCTCATCGGCAAGAATGATTTTTGGATCATTTACCAAAGCTCTTGCAACGGCAACTCTTTGTTGCTGACCTCCCGAAAGCTGTTGCGGGAAATGTTTCAAACGGTGCGAAATATTTAGTTTCTCAGCAATAGCTTCAATTTTTTGTTTTCTTTCTGATGCTTTTACATTGTTGTAAAGCAAAGGCAATTCAATATTATCGTAAACAGAAAGCTCGTCGATCAAATTGAAATTCTGAAAAATGAATCCGATATTTTCCTTGCGAACCTGCGCTCTTCCTTTTTCTTTAAGACCAATCATTTCTTGGTCTAATAATTTATAACTTCCATCAGTAGCGCTGTCTAAAAGCCCGATGATGTTTAATAAAGTCGATTTTCCACAACCTGACGGCCCCATGATAGTTAAAAAGTCCCCTTTTTTAATTTCTAAAGAAATACCGCTCAATGCTGATGTTTCTACTTCTTCTGTTCTAAAAACTTTGGTTAAATTTTGAATTGTTATCATTTTTTGTAAAGGTGTTAATGTTGTTAATTACGTTTTTTGATTGATGATTGAAACTTTTATAATTGTGAATTATTAATTGTGAATTGTGAATTGTGAATTGAAAAACTGTAAACTGTGACTGAAAACTGACTACTAAATACCTGATCACTGACCACTACTAATAGAAAGTTCTTCAATGTCCTTGTAATCTGTATACGATGAAGTAACTACAGATTCGCCTTCTTTTAATCCTTCAAGAACTTCATAATACGAAGGGTTTTCTCTTCCTAGTTTTATATTTCTTCTTTCGGCTTTATTTCCTTTTACCACAAAAATCCATTTTCCTGCAGTTTCTTGATTGAAGCTTCCTTTTGGCAGAACCAATATTTTATTTCTTTCAGATAAAATTAGTTTTACTCCAAAACTAAGTCCGTCTTGCAACACAATATTTTCTTTTGATGTAAAAGCCAATTCTACTGTGAAATGTCCGTTTTTAACTTCCGGAATTACTTTGGTCACAATAACTTCAAGGTTTTCTCCTTTAAATTCTACTTGACCTTTTAAACCTTCGCGTACTTTCTCCAAATAAAATTCATCAACATCGGCAGCGAGTTTGTAACCGCGTTTTGAATCGATTTTCCCTATGCTTTGACCTGCCTGAAAATTTTGTCCTAAGACCGCTTCAAATGATGTCAATCGGCCAGATTCTGGAGCAGTGATCAAGAAATTCTTTTTATTGTTTCTCAAAATATCCAAACTTTTTTCCATTGTCTGAATCGAGCGGTTGATTTGAGAAATCTGAACTTGATTGGATTGTTTTTCTTTCTGAATACTTTGTTGAATCGTTCTTTTTCGTTCTTCCTGAAAACGCAGGCTTTCTTTAAAAGTGTTCCAGTCATTTTTCGAAATCACATCTTTATCATACAGTTTCGAATTCATGTCGTACAATCTTTTTGCATCATTATAATCGTGTTCAATCAAAACTAAATCTTTGTTCAAATTCAATTCTTGATTTCTGATGTTCAGTTTTCCGGTATTCAAATTATTGATTTGCTCAATAATTGCAGTTTCTTGAGTCAAGTAATTCAGCTCTGTATTTGGGTTGTATAAACGAGCAAGTGATTGTCCTTTGGTAACCATTGCGCCATTTTCAACAAAAATCTCTTTTACAGATCCTCCTTCTGTAACGTTTACAAGCATCACGTTCAAAGGTTCGACTTTTGCTTGAAAAACCACAAAATCTTCAAAAAAAGCTTTTTCAACTTTTTGAACTGAAATTTCTTCGGCTTTTACATTCAAGCTTCTTTTGGTATTAAAAGAAAAAAAGATGATTGCGCCCAAGGCTAAAAAAACTCCAATTGCTATTGTGAGATATCTAAATTTTCTATTTTTACGAGGAATTACCTTGTCCATTTTTTTAATATTTTACTGATAATCAATAGGTAAATACTGTGCCATAAAATTTATTATTTGTAAAGTATTGATTTTAAAGAAGCTTTAAAAACCACTTAAAAAAAGTAGTGTTCGATAATGAACAGTTGACCGTTCAAAATCGGACAAAAAAATCAACATGAGAAAAAAACAAGCTCAAATATTAATTGTTGACGATCAGGAAGAAATTCTTTTTTCGGCAAAAATGATTCTGAAAAAATATTTTGAAACCATTTTTACCACCAGCAGTCCGAAGCAAATTATTTCAATTTTGAATGAAAATGAAATAAATGTGGTTTTGCTCGATATGAATTACCGAATTGGTTTTGAAGATGGGCGCGAAGGAATTCATTGGCTAAAAGAAATCAAAACACTTTCTCCCAATACCATTGTGATTTTAATGACAGCTTTTGGGAAAATCGATACCGCAGTCGAAGGGATTAAAATGGGTGCTTTTGATTATGTTTTGAAACCTTGGAATAACGAAAAATTGCTCGAAATAATTGATAAGGCTGTCGCCGAAAGCCGAAAAAATAGTAAAAAGCCAATTGTTGAAAAAGTTGAAAAAAGATATTTTGTTGGAACTTCTCAAAAAATAAAACAAGCGTATTCAATTGCCGAAAGAGTGGCAAAAACCGATGCTAATGTTTTGATTTTAGGCGAAAATGGAACCGGAAAATATGTTTTTGCTGAGTTTATTCATCAAAATTCAGAAAGAAAAAACGAGCCTTTTGTGCATGTTGATTTAGGTTCTTTGAGCGATAATTTATTCGAAAGTGAACTTTTTGGATACGTAAAAGGCGCGTTTACCGATGCTAAAACCGATACTCCAGGACGATTTGAAAATGCACAAAACGGAACTATTTTCTTGGATGAAATAGGTAATATTCCGCTTCATTTACAATCGAAATTATTGCACGTTTTACAGACAAAGACAGTGACACGTTTGGGCGAAAGCAAAGCAAGACCTTTGAATGTTCGAATTATTTCGGCAACTAATAATGATATTAAAACCGAAGTAAAGAATAAAGCTTTTCGTGAAGATTTGTTGTACCGAATTAATACGATGGAAATTAATTTGCCTCCCTTACGCGAACGAAAAGAAGACATTGTTCCGATGGCAAATTTTGTTTTGGAGCAAATTGCCGAAAAATACAATCATAGTCCCGAAACTTCGGGATGGCGTTTTGAAGAAAATGCGGCACCATATTTAGAAAAATATCCGTGGAAAGGAAATGTTCGGGAAATGGAAAACAAGATTGAACGCGCCTTGATTTTGGCTGATAATAACACGATTTCTGTTCATGATCTGGATATTTTAGATTTTGAAGAAATTCACGAAAACGATGAAAACCCATTATCTGAATTGGAAAAAACAGCGATCGAAAAAGCACTTTTTAAACATCATGGAAATATCTCAAAAACTGCTGAAGAATTAGGGTTGTCAAGAGCGGCCTTGTATAGAAGAATTGAGAAATACGATCTAAAAAATTAAGGTAAAAGCATTAATTTAACCGCAAAGCACGAAAAGTAATTTTTTGTAGTGTTTGTAATTGCTTTATTAAGTTCGCAAAGCTATATGTAGCGTTCCTTGCGTAAAATTCTTGCGACCTTTGCGGTTAGATTTTCACCAGCATAAAAAAAATAAATACAATGAAAAACTGGAAATTTTATAACGCTTTGTTTGTGAGAGTTTTGTTTGTGATGATTCTCTTTTTCTTCTGCGTTTTTCTGATTTATAAAATGTTTTATTATAACGCAATTTTGGTTGGCGTTTTTGTTTTTATAATGCTGGCCGAAATGTATTTCTATGTCAAAAATCAATTGCAGTTTTATGATAGAACGTTGCTTTCGATCTTGAAAAATGATTTCACAACGAATTTTCCCGAAGAGAATAGAAAAGACAATTTTGAGAGTTTGTATCTTTTGTATGAAACATTGAAAGTGCAACAACAAGAACAAACATCAAAAGAATTGATTTATCGTTCACTTTTGAATAATATTGACAGCGCCGCTTTGATTTTGGAAAAAGAAAACGACGACTGGAATATTTTTTTGATGAACGATTGTTTTTCGGATATGTTCAAAGTGCCAAAAGTGAGCCATTGGAAATACCTTAAAAATTATCTTCCCGCGCTTTGTTTAGAAATTGAGAAAACAGAATTCAGTGAATTAAAATCGGCAATTTCGATAAAAATTGAAGAACAGGATTTGCAGACTTTTATGCTTCAAACTTCAAGAACTCAAAGTTATAACAAAGAATATTTTATCATTTTATTAGATAGTATTCAGCGCGTTATAGAGAAAAAAGAGAAAGAAGCTTGGATCAATTTGATGAAAATTATTTCGCATGAATTGATGAATTCCTTAACGCCAATTCGTGCGCTTTCGCAGAATTTACTTCACATTGTCGATCAGGAAAAACTAGAAGAAGATGATTTTGATGATATAAAAAGCAGTATTTCTACGATTATAAATCGAAGCGATCATTTGCAGGTTTTTGTCGAAAATTACCGCAAATTGGCCATGTTGCCAACGCCAACAAAAGTAATGACACCAATAAAAGAACTTTTTGACGATTGTCTTAAAGTGATGAGTCCGATTTTGAAATCTGAAAATATCGAATTGATTAATGATATTCATAGTTCGCGTTCTATTTTGATCGATAAAAACCAAATGGAACAAGTAATTATTAATTTGATTACTAACAGTATTTATGCATTAAAAGAGAAGACAGAGAAGAAAATGTTTGTCTCAAGTTATACAGAAAACAACCGTTTTTTCATCTCCATTTCTGATAATGGAAAAGGGATTCCTTCTGAAATTCAAGACAAGGTTTTTCTTCCATTTTTCACCACCAGAAAAGATGGCGCCGGAATTGGCCTAACACTTTCTAAAAACATAATCGAAGCACACGGCGGTTACTTAAGCTATCAAACCGATGAAGATAAAACAAGTTTTGTGATTTGCTTGATTTAAAAAAATGAAACATATAAGTTATATAAGTTCATTTTATGCTTTATCAAAAATGAAAGTCAAAAGTATTGCACGCATTTTTGTCATCCCGAGGAAGGAGGGATCACACGCGAGACTCGACAAAGATTGTCTATTCACGTTACGGAGTTTCTAGTGTGATCCCTCCCTCCTCGGGATGACAAGATTGTGTTTGTTTTGTTGTATAAAGAAAACTTTAAAGAAGAAGCTTTGCGAGATTAAAAGAACAAAGTAAGAATGGACTTATATCACTTATATGGTGGAAATTTCAGGTTGCCAAAAGTGTTTTTCGAAGTCAACGATTTGATTATCTATAACTTTAACGCCTTCGTTTTCTAAAAGTTGCTGCATTAAATTGGTTCCGTCAAAATGATGTTTGCCGGTCAAAAGACCTTTTCGGTTAACGACTCTGTGCGCGGGAACATCATCCATGTTATGACAGGCATTCATTGCCCATCCAACCATTCGGGCAGAGCGTGCGGTTCCTAAAGCTTTTGCAATTGCGCCATAAGAAGTCACTTTCCCAAACGGAATTTGTCTGGCAACTGCATAAACTCTTTCAAAAAAATTTTCCTCAGCCATAGGTTTTGCCACAGATTATAAGATTAAAATGATTTTAAAAAAAAATGGTTTCACGCAGATTCAGCAGATTTTAGCAGATTAAAATTAAATAAAAAATCCATTTAGATCGGCTAAAATCTGGTGAATCTGCGTGAAATATTACAAGTAATTTTTTTATCCGAAATAATAATTCAGAATATTGAAAAGTGTTGCAACAGCGACTAATCCGGTAATACTTCCGATAATCGTATTCATGTTGCGCATAAAGTAATCGGTTTTCTTTTCTATTCTTCCGAAGAAAGCAATATAGCTGTATAAAATTCCAAAAGCACCAAGGACTGAGCCTAATACAAAAGTCAAAATAATTGTGTTTTCGAATACAAAAAGATTGTACGAAGCTAATGTAACACTTACAACAACGTAATACGGAATTGGGAAAAAATTCAATCCAGAAAGGAGCATTCCAAGAAAGAAACGGCTTTTTTTGCTGCTCTTTTTGATTTTCGTTTTTTTCTTTGCTACAGGGTCTTTTGCAAAAAATAAAAAGTAAATGGTTAAGATCGAAAAAATGACAAAACCAACTTCGCGTAAAAGCGTTACAACATCTGGACGATTATCTATAACACGAGCAAATAATACAGCAACAAAAGCTTGGAAAAAAATAACAAAAACAGCACCGATTACAAATGACAAAGCATTCTTTTTTCCCTCTTTCATTTTTATTTTGGCTGCGGTCATATTGAGCAATCCCGGAGGAATAGTCCCAATTGCAGCGGCAATAAAACCTGAAAGTAATGGTGTAAGGTAAGTCATTTAGTAATTAAAATCGGTTAAAATAAAGGTTTCAAAATCAAGGTTAGTCCTTAATTTTGAAACGAATATACGTAATTGCCTTGTTAATTTCTAAATATTGTTTTTCGTAAAATGTCTGAATTGAAGTTACGACTTCTGGACTTCCTTCGTTTTTGTAAACATTATGGTTGGCATAAAGTACTTCATGTCCTTCGCCATGAAGCAATCCAAGCGTATACCCGTGCATAAATTCGCTGTCGGTTTTTAAGTTTACGACACCGTCTTTTTTCAGGATTTTTTTGTATAATTTCAAGAACTCAGAATTCGTCATTCTGTGTTTTGTTCTCTTGTATTTGATTTGTGGATCTGGAAAAGTAATCCAGATTTCATCTACTTCGCCTTCAGCAAAAATATGATTGATCAATTCGATTTGAGTACGAACGAAAGCAACATTATGAAGTCCGTTTTCAACAGCAGTTTTAGCGCCTCTCCAGAAACGAGCGCCTTTAATATCAATTCCGATAAAATTTTTGTTAGGATATTTTTCAGCTAGTCCAACAGAATATTCACCTTTTCCACATCCTAATTCTAAAACTAATGGATTATCATTTTTAAAGAAATCAGAATTCCATTTTCCTTTCAAAGGCATTAAATCGCCTACAACTTCCTCTCTGGTTGGTTGAAAAACATTTTGAAATGTTTCGTTTTCTCTGAATCTCTTAAGTTTATTTTTACTTCCCACTTTTACAAAAATTTTCCGCAAAATTAAGGAATATAAACGAATGAAATGCTGTAAGTAGGTTTAAATGTTTTTCGCTACAGATTTGCTTCGCCTTTTCGCTATCGCTCGGGTCACAGATTAAAAAGATTTTTTTAAAGCATATTTATATAGTCCCTACGGGACAAGATCAAGATAGTGCATTATTTGTTTTTACCAATGTTTAATCTTTACGAGATTTATCTGAGTTAAGAAGTATTTTTATAGTTATTCCGTTAGGAATAAAATATCGGTAGAAAACAATGTATATAAATAAAAAATGTCCCGTAGGGACTATATGTTTAAAATGTTTCCGCCACAAATTCACGAATTTTATTTTAAAAATAATTCGTGAATTCGTGGCGGAAAAAAAAATATTTTTAACCGTAATGCGGTTCTGTAATTGGTTTTGATTTTGGATCTAAAGTTTCATCATGCTGTGATAAATCCAGACCAATATGTTCTGATTCTTCTGAAACTCTTAGCGGAATAATAAAGTTGGTTACTTTAAACAAGAAATAAGCTCCGAAGAAAGTGAAAATTGAAACTAACACTAATGCCATCATGTGATGTCCGAAAACATTCCATCCGCCGTGAAGTAAACTTGCGTCTTCGCCGTGAGCAAAAATCGCAGTTAAAATCATTCCCATAATTCCTCCAACACCGTGACAAGCGAAAACGTCAAGCGTATCGTCGAATTTTTTTGAGTATTTGCAGTTTACAGCAGTGTTAGAAACCAAAGCTGTTACAAATCCGAAAAACATACTTTCTGGAACAGACACAAATCCGGCAGCAGGCGTAATAGCAACAAGGCCAACTACTGCTCCAATACAAGCGCCAAGTGCCGAAACTTTTCTTCCGTTCATTCGGTCAAAGAAAATCCAAGTCAACATTGCGGCAGCAGATGAAGTTGTGGTGGTCGCAAAAGCCATAGCGGCAGTTCCGTTGGCAGCAAGCGCAGATCCAGCGTTGAAACCAAACCACCCAAACCAAAGCATTCCAGTTCCTAATAATACAAATGGAATGTTTGTTGGAATATGCTGGTTGTTTTTTCTTTTTCCTAAAACAATAACTCCGGCCAAAGCTGCGAAACCAGAACTCATATGAACTACAGTTCCTCCAGCAAAATCTTTAACACCAAAATAACTTCCTAAAACTCCAGTTGGATACCAAACGGCGTGACATAAAGGAGCGTATATAAAAACGGTAAATAAGCTGATGAAAATCAAATAAGAGATAAAACGAACACGCTCAGCAAATGAACCTGTGATAATTGCCGGCGCAATAATGGCAAATTTCATTTGAAACAAAGCAAAAAGCATAAACGGAATCGTGCTGGCCAATTGTTTATGAGGCAAAACGCCTACATAATCCATAAATGCAAAAGTGGTTGGGTTTCCGAAGAAACTATAAAAATGATCGCCAGAACCAAAACCGACCGGTTCTCCAAAAGCCAAACTAAAAGCAACCACAACCCATAAAAGTGTCACAACGCCTAGACAAATAAAACTTTGAAGCATGGTTGAAATCACATTTTTCTTGCCGACCATTCCGCCGTAAAAGAAAGATAATCCAGGCGTCATGATTAAAACCAGACAAGAAGAAGTAAGCATCCAAGCAACATCGGCTGGAACGATGTGATCTGTTGTGCCAAATTCAGATAATACATAGCTGTTTTCAGTCATTGTTGGCCAAAATGCACCTGTGATGCAAACAATGCTTATCATAAGAAAGGAAATGATCCAGCGTTTTTCTATTTTCATTTTTCAAATACTTAATGGAACCCTATTTTTTTTGGGGTCAAAGTTAAAAAAAATTAAATATTTTGATTTAGAGGGCTGTTAAAATAGTGGTACGATATTTATTTTAGCTGATTTTGTAATTTATGGATTGGTTTTTTGAGAGTATTTGATTTTCGACTTCTAAATTTACGCTAATATTGTCAATTTTGCTATAATTATTTTGATAATATGTTTTGTAAAGCCTTCTAAAAGTTAGGATTATAAGAATAAAACTGAAAAATGTTTATTTTTTTTGAAGCTTCGCAATCAAAGCATCTTCAATAGGCGCTTTTATTTTAGTTACAGCATCGACTTCATCATTCGGAATCGTCATGGACAGCACATAATGTTGGATTTTCCATTCTTTTCCAATTTTAACCAAAACGCCAGAACCACGACAAATTTTCATTTGCGTATTCAGTAATTCATCAAACCAAGCGATAGTTCCTGTTTTGTCAAAAAATATGTGACGTTCTAAAGCGGTAAAATTCCAAGTTTTTCCTTTATCGAAATGTGGTTTTGCCCAGATTTTGAAATCCTTTTTGGTCCAATTTTCGGTAGCGTCTGTCCCAATGAAAATTGCATCGTCAGCCATTAGAGCAAAATAGGGTTCAAATTTGACATCGGCGGCAGCTTTGTGCCAAGTATCTAAAGTTTGATTGATTTTGTCTTTGTCGGTTTGAGCATTTGCAAAAGAAGCAACGAATAAAAGGAGTAGAATAGTTTTTTTCATGATTAATAGTATTTGACTTTAAAGGTAAGAATGATTTTGAACAAGTGTAAAATCTGTGTGAAAAAACTTTGGATTTTTTGTCTTTGCAAATTCAAAAGTCAAAGTAATTTACGGCAAAACTTAAATTGTCTTACATTACTTATATGGTTTAAAATTTTTATATTTGAGAGCTTTAAAAATACCACATTATGAATCCGAAAATCTTTATAAGTTCGCTGGCTCTTTCGTCTTTGCTTTTTATTTCTTGTAAAAAGGAATTAGAGCCTCAAGAAAACACGGCAACATCAGAATTGGTTCGATTAGGACTTGCAAAAGATACTGCAAAAACCGCAACAACAACACCAGTTGTACAAACTCAAACAGCAAACCCAAATACAGTTTTAGGAGAAACAAAAGGATTAAATCCTGCTCATGGACAGCCAGGGCATCGTTGTGATATTGCCGTTGGTGCGCCATTGAATTCTGCGCCGCCACAACAAGGCCAAGTTGTAGCGCAACCGCAAATGGTTCAGGTAAATCCGAATCAGAAGAATGTGGTAACTACAACAACTGCTCCTGTAAAAGTAGCAAAAGGAATGAATCCACCACACGGACAGCCAAATCATAGATGTGATATTCCTGTTGGAGCGCCATTAAACTCACCAGTAGCAAAACCTGCTGCAACAAATACAGCGCAAAGCGGAACGGCTTCACAATCGTTTACCGTAACGCCACCAGCAAATAATCCAACTCCGGCTTTATTAAGCACAGAAACAACACAAACAGTTGCCGAAGGAATGAACCCGCCACACGGACAAGCAGGACATAGATGCGATATTGCAGTTGGAGCTCCTTTGCCGAAATCTTAAAAAAGTAACAAAGGTGCAAAGCGACAAAGGTTCAAAGTTTTCCCCCTTTGTTACTTTGCACCTTTGTGCCTTTGTCACTTTTTATATATTTTGAGATTTAAAAAGCTTTTTGTTTTTCGAAGGTTGTTGTTAGTGATTTTTTGATTTTGCTTAAAGCACCGCTAAAAGCTTTTTCTAATGTTTCGGCGTGTTCTGTAACAGTAATAGGTTGTAATTTTTGCGGACGTACTTCGATTAAGCATTTTTTGTCGTGCAAACCAAATTTTTCTCCATTTTCATCCCCAAAGTGAACTTCAATGCGGGTAATTTTGTCTTCAAAACGGGTTAAACCTTTTTCTAATTCTGCAGAAAAGTAGCTTTCTAATCTCGCGTGTCCCTCAATGTTTTTGTCGGTGTTGATTTGAATCTTCATAATGGTTTAAATTTTATGATTGTCTCTCAAAGCTATCTTTTTTGACCGAAAAAGACAAGAGAGTTAAGGAAAGATTATGAAAATTTTGTTTAGTTTTTTATTATTCCCAAGAAGGCGGAATCTTTGCTAATTGTTTTGTCCTTAAATTAACTACATTCAGAATTTCGACCATACAAGAACCTAGATTTTTCTTGATATCATTGCTCCAAAAACGTAAAACTTTCCAGTTTTGAGATTCTAAATATGCATTAACTTCGAGATCTCGTTGCATATTTCGCTCGATTTTTTTGACCCAATATTCTGAATTGGTTTTTGGTTTTTTCTTGGTTTCCCAATCTTTACCGTGAAAGAATTCGCCGTCCACAAAAATGGCAATTTTTAAAGAAGTAAAAGTCAAATCTGGACAACCAAAAACTTTCTTGTTGTTTTTCCGATATCTCAAACCTATATGCCATAACGCTTTAGCCAAACGAACTTCATCTTTGGTATTCGTGCCACGAATCATGCTCATGACTTTGGAACGTTGTTCTGGCGTAAAACAGTCCATGGAAATTTAATTATTAAAGGTTTGAAATTTAATAATTAGTGGTATTTAATTGGTAATAGGTTGATCACGCTAAGATTGCATGATTTCAACAAAGTTAAGGTTTTATTTCTCTTTCTCCTTCTTCCCCCTCTTAATCTTCATCTTCCCATTATCATCATAAGCCACTAAACGCAGAATAATCCCTTTTTCACGCACTGCATCACGTTCCGCTTTAGTCGCAAGTTTGGCATCGTTTTTAGAATTTCGGAGTGGAATTGTCAGGGCTAGATTTGTGCCTCGGCCAAAAGAATAAACGCCTTTTGCATCCATATTTAAAACGCTTGAGCTTATTGTCAATTTATTAATATCGACCATTTCACCACGCAGTTTAAAATCACCGGACAAATCACTGAACGTAATATTCTCGACATCGCGAAACGGAAAAGCATATTTTCCCACTTTCATAATAGGTTCAAAGTTGACTAAAGCGCCTTGTGTAACAGTGAAATTTAAACTTCCGTGAGTAGAATTGGTAATTAATTCGCCATTGCTGTTCATTAAACCCGTAACATTTGCGTTGCTGGTTAATTTTCCATGAATGTTATTGGGAGAAAAAGATTTGATTCCGAAATTGTTGAACGATCTTAAAAAACTTGCAATATCAACTCGGTTTACTTGAGCATTTGAACCAAAAGCGAAATTTTTCCCGCTAGGCGAGATTTCTGCATTAAAAGCGATATTACCTCCTGAAGTCTGCAGAAAACCGTTTTTAATAACAAGTTTTGAATTCAGCATCTGAACTGTTGCCGTTGTATTGGTCGCAGTCAATTTATTGTAATTCATTTTATCTGCTTTAATATCGATTACGACGGAACATTTCTCAATTACATCTCGCAAATGACTCGAAATAGTAGGTTTTCTGTTTTTCATATTCGATTTCCTTTTTTGGGAAGTGGCTAAAACGCCCAAAAATTGTTTGATGTCTAAATTTGGGCAATAAATTTTCCAGTTTACAACCATGCTTTCAGGCGCATCATAATACAAGTTCAGGAAATTGTCGATTTTGCCTTCCATGAAAATGGTATTTTTTTTATGCTTGTAGGCAATTTTTTTGATCAAGAGCGCTTGTTGAGTAAACTCCAGCTGTACGCTGACTTTTTCGGCATGAACATTCTTCGGGATAAAATGAAATGATGTATTCGTGATGTTTACATTTCCCAAAAACTTGGGTTTATTAATGTACAAATCAACAATGTCAAACTGAAAATTCAAGTTGGCTGTTGCGTGTCCTTCTGTAAACTGAATCCATTTGTCGTTGCTGATTTCGTTGAGCTTATCGACGTCAAAATCAGAACTTACGGTTCCTGTGGCAATTGGTTTTTCGAGATTATTGATCGACAATTGCGGAATCCTCAAAGGGATATTTTGATAAGTTGCCGAAAATCGGGTCAAAATTACGGCCGAATTGGCATCGGTAAAACCTTCTTTCGGTTTGAAATTATTGGTAAAAATCCCTTTGAAAGTGCAATCATTCAGCTGTCCGTCGGGAATGCTTAATTCGTTGTCTTTAATAATGGCCTGAACGACAATTTTTGGATCGCCTTCGGCATTCAAATCGCCTTTTATATCGCAATTTACATCAATTGGCTTTTTTAAATTAAACCGATTCAGTTTTGAGCTGATGTTTCCCGACAATAAATTAGAGGCATTTTGCCATAAAATGGTTGTTCCGATGTTGATTCCGAACAAAGAATTGCTTTTTCCAATATTGAAAAAAGCAACAATATCAAAAGAATCAGTTCCAATTTTTAAGCCGTCCGTTTTAACGTCGATTTTTTGTTTGTCCGAAGCATAAGCAACATGTAATGTTCCTTTAAGCTGTTTTTGTTTGGCAAAACTTCCGTGAATGGTATTGAAAGCAAGACTGTTGATTTGGGTGTCCAGAAAAAGATCGGTCTCCCAATTGTCTTCGTCGTAATTTACTTTTGATTTTAAGCTCGCCACTTCAAAATCAAATAATTTATGACCAACATGGTTGTCAATCGTAAAACGAACATTGTTGAGATCAATCTGGTCGATTGTGGTTTCGGGCTTCTCCTTATTTTCGGGTGTTTTTTTCTTCTTTGGTTTAAAAATATTAGAGTTCGAATATCCGTCAGGCGCTTTGTAAATATAAATTTGAGCGTCGTTAATGAGGATTTTATGAATATTGATTTCTTTTTGAAGCAAACTCACGACATTCAAGCGTACTTCTATTTCTTTAGCTTTGAGTAAAGTATGTTTGTGTGTATTCCATTTGTTGTCTTTTAGTTCAACATCTTTTAAAGCCAGAGTAAAATTGGGAAAACCAGCTAGGAATTTATATTGAAAATCGCCAATATGAAATTTTCCATTAATATTATCGTTGATTTTGGTATTTACTTTGGCTATTATTTCGGCTTTATTTCGATTGAAATAGATCGACAAACCTCCGCAAGCAATCAGCAAGAGCGCTATTAATCCTAAAATAAAAAACCCAAAACGTTTGGCATATTTTTTAAAACCAGCCGATTGGAAAAAGACTTTTATGCGATGTAAAGTTTCTTTCATTTGGAAAATTTTAATAGTTGATTAAAGATACTACAAAAAAGAATCATATTTAATAAATTGATTTTCAAATTACTGCAATGTTAAATTTGCGATATCAAACCTAAATTTATGATATAATTATTTACAATACTTTTATAATCAAAACTAATTTACGAATGGTGTTTGATTAGTTTTTAATTTTTAACTTTGTACCTCAGTTTAGGAAATAACAAAAAACGAGTCTCTCGGGACTAAAGCTGAAATAACATTTAAAGATAAATTATTATGGCATTAGCAATAACAGATGCTACTTTTGATGAAGTAGTTTTAAAGTCAGATAAACCAGTAATGGTAGATTTTTGGGCAGCATGGTGTGGTCCTTGTAGAATGGTTGGTCCAATCATTGACCAATTAAGCGAAGAATATGCTGGTAAAGTAGTTGTTGGTAAAGTAGATGTAGATGCTAACCAAGAATTCGCTGCAAAATATGGTGTGCGTAACATACCAACCGTTTTGGTGTTTCAAAATGGTGAAGTAGTAGGAAAACAAGTAGGAGTAGCTCCGAAACAAGCCTACGCAGATAGCTTAGACGCTTTGTTGTAATCGTAAGATTATGATTTATATAAAAGAGGTTTGACGAAAGTCAAACCTTTTTTATTTGCTCTTTTTTTGCCACTCCCGATGGTTATCGGGATATACAGATTAAAAGGATTTGTTTCACGCAGATTTAGCAGATTTCAGCAAATTTAATTTTGATATAGCTATAAATAAATCTGCGCTCATCTGCTTAAATCTTTTAAAATCTGCGTGAAAAATTTTAACCTTTAGATTTGCTTAGACAATTGTCTATCAAAACCGATCCTTTTTTTTATTTTTAACGAATCTTATATTCCTTTAAAAATGAAAATTCTTCACAGCCTTTTTGCTTTTCTAACAATCACTACAATTGGTTTTTCGCAATCAAAACTAAATGAAAAAGATTTAACCCAAAATGGTGTTTCAGAGCAATTAGCTCAATTTCGTAAAAAACAGATTTCTGATGTTCAATACCAATTGTCTTTTGAAATTCCGAATCAGAAAAACGAAGATATTAATTCGAGTTTAACGGTAAATTTGAATTTATCAGACGTAAGTAAACCGCTTGTTTTGGATTTTAAAGAGAAAACTCAAAACATAAAATCAGTTTCGGCAAACGGGAAAAATGTTTCAATCATTCATGAAAACGGACATATTGTTGTTCCTGTTGAAAATTTAATTTCAGGGAAAAACGCCATTTCAATATCCTTTATCGCCGGAAATTTATCTTTAAACCGTAATGATGATTTTCTATACACTTTATTAGTTCCAGATCGTGCGAGTACTTTGTTTCCGTGTTTTGATCAGCCCGATTTAAAAGCGACTTACAAATTGAGTCTTTCTGTGCCAAAAGATTGGGCAGTTTTGGCTGGAGCCGATGTAAAAGAGAAAGTCGAAAAAGGAGATTTTACTTCGTACACTTTCGGAGAATCGGATAAAATGAGCACGTATTTGTTTTCATTTGTGGCTGGGAAATTCAATAGCGTTACACAGAAACCAGGTTTAGAAATGACATTTTTATATCGTGAAAATAATCCTGAAAAGATCAAAATAAGTACCGATACCATTTTCAATCTGCATCAGCAATCATTAGATTTTTTAGAAAAATATACCAATTATAAATTCCCTTTTCAGAAGTTGGATTTCGCTTCAATTCCGGTTTTTCAATATGGCGGAATGGAGCATGTTGGAGCAATTCAATACAGAGAATCGACTTTGTTTTTGGACAACAGCGCAACCGACAGTGAAAAATTAAACCGTGCAAAATTAATCGCACACGAAACCTCACACATGTGGTTTGGAGATTTGGTAACGATGAAATGGTTTGATGATGTTTGGATGAAAGAGGTTTTTGCCAACTTCATGGCTGACAAAATCATGAACCCGATTTTCCCGAAAATCAATCATAATCTACAGTTTTTTAGTACGCATTATGCCAGCGCTTACGCGGAAGACCGCTCTTTAGGAACACATCCGATAAGACAACATTTGGCGAATTTAAAAGATGCCGGTTCGCTTTACGGCGCAATGATTTACAATAAAGCACCGATTATGATGCGTCAATTAGAAGCTTCGATGGGAAAGGAAGCTTTTCAGAAAGGAATCCAAAAATACATTCAGAAATATGCCAACGACAATGCTGATTGGAATAATTTGGTAGAAATTCTGGATGCCGAAACGCCTTTAGACATGAAAAAATGGAGTGAAGTTTGGGTAAACAAATCTGGAAGAGCAATTTTTTCAGATAAAATCGAATACGATGCTAAAAACCGAATCAAAAATTTTGAAATTACACAGCAAGCAGAAGACAAATCAGATAATATCTGGCCTCAGATTTTTCAGATTGGATTAATTTATGCTGATAACGTAAAGATTTTAACGGTCAATATTACAGACAAAAATTTGGTTTTAAAAGAAGCAATCGGGCTTAAAAAACCGCTTCAGGTAGTTTACAACTATAATGGTTTTGGATACGGTGTTTTTCCGCTTGACGAGAATAATTTAAGTGACATTACGACGCTGAAAGATGAAGTTGCAAGAGCATCTAGTTACAGCAATCTTTATGAAAATATGCTTATTGGAAATGTTTCTCCAGAAGAGGCCTATGCATATTGTTTTAAAGGGATTCGAGAGGAAGAGAATGAATTGGTTTTGCGAATTGTGTCAAATAATCTGAATGCAATTTATTGGAAATTTTTGACAGCAAAACAGCAGAGCGAATCTCAAAAATTACTTACTTATGCTTTGTTCGTGCGCTTGAATACTGTTTTACCAGCAAATATTAAAAAGACATTATTTAATTTGTTCAGCTCAATTGCATATTCAGATTCTGGAAAACAGCAATTGTATAAAATTTGGAATAAAGAAATTGTGATTCCAGGCTTGAAATTAAACGAAGACGATTTTACCAATATGGCAATGAGTCTGGCAATTTTCAAACATGAAAAAGCCCATGAAATCTTAGAAAAAACTAGAACGACAATCACAAATCCAGACAAGAAGAAGCGATTTGAATTTTTGCTTCCGTCCTTATCAAAAGACGAATCCGTTCGAAATGCATTTATAGAATCGTTAAAAGACGATGCCAATCGTGAAAAAGAAGCGTGGGTTTCTGTTGGTTTGGCTAATGTAAATCATCCGCTTCGTCAAGAAAGTGCTCAAAAATATATTAGATTTTCACTAGATTTGGTAGATGAAATCCAGCGAACGGGAGATATTTTCTTTCCGAAAGATTGGTTGGATAATACAGTTGGAAGATATTCTTCGAAATATGCTTTTGATGAAGTACAGCGATTCTTAAAAGAAAACCCTAATTTTAGTCCGATCTTGAAACGCAAGTTGTTTATGGCGACAGATTTGCTTTATAAAGCGCAAAATATTAAAAAAGAAACCGAATGAAAATTGAATCGGAAATAGAAAAAGTCTCGAGTTTTCAGCATCTTGAAATGCTGGCGAATCAGGTTGTGGAAGGTTTTATATCCGGAATGCACAAGAGTCCGTTTCATGGATTTTCGGCCGAATTTGCCGAGCACAAAGTCTATAACGCAGGAGAAAGCACCAAACATATCGACTGGAAATTGTTTGCCAAAACCGACCGTTTGTACACGAAACGTTTTGAGGAAGAAACCAATTTGCGCTGTCATTTGATTGTCGATAATTCGTCGTCGATGCATTATCCGGAATTGAAATCGAATCAGCCTTTTTATGAAAAGAAGATTGGTTTTGCCGTTTTGGCTTCGGCAGTTTTAATGAATATTTTAAAGAAACAGCGCGATGCCGTTGGTTTGAGCGTTTTCTCAGATAAATACGAATATTACGCCCCAGAAAAAGGAAGCGATCGTCATCACAGAATGCTTTTAAACAAACTGGAAGAATTATTAGTTCAGCCAAAAGTCAAAAAAACGACCGATACAATTACGTATCTGCATCAAATAGCAGAGAAAATGCATCGTCGTTCGATGATTATTTTGTTTACCGATATGTTTCAAACGGAAGATGAAGAGAATTTATTCAACGCTTTACAGCATTTAAAACATAATAAACACAAAGTGGTTTTGTTTCATGTGGTTGATAGTCAAACCGAAATGAAGTTTGATTTTGATAATGCACCAAGAAAATTTATCGACTTAGAATCGGGAGAAGAGGTTTCAATTTTTGCCGATAATGTAAAAGCAGCATATGAAAAAAGGGTAGAAGCCTATTTTAAAAACCTGGCTTTAACCTGTGCAAAGAACCAAATTAAGTATGTTTCGGTAAATGTAGGCGATAATTTTGAAAAAATATTGACTACTTATTTGGTTGAAAAACAAAACTTTGGATGATGATTAAAAAAAATATTTAATTTTTTTCACAAAAAGGCTTGCAGAAATGAAATTCTGTTATATCTTTGCAACCGCAATAACGCAGAGGTTTGGTAGTTCAGTTGGTTAGAATACATGCCTGTCACGCATGGGGTCGCGGGTTCGAGTCCCGTCCAGACCGCAATATTGGGAAAAGCCTTTCTATTAAGAAAGGCTTTTTTGCCCAAAAACGGTATCTAAGATTAGTTGTGTTGTTTTGCTACGACTTTGTAACTCGTAGCTGGTTTAGTAGTTAGACCAATGAAAAGCTTTCCACTTTTGTGGATGGCTTTTTTGATTTAAGACACTTTTGTATTTAACCGCAAAGAGCGCAAAGATTTACGCAAAGTCCGCAAAGTTTTTTTTAAGCTTTGCGGATTTTGCGTTTTGTATCCATTGTATTTAAACATAGCCCGTGGTTTCAACCATGGGCTATGTTTGTTTAGATGATAAATTATCTATATGAAAAACCTTTGTCAAAGTTCAAAACTTTGACAAAGGTTGCAAAGATTAACAAGCCTTGTAGTCTTAGCGTAAATCTTAGCGCGCTTTGCGGTTAAAAAGAAAGAAAATACTTCTTTTTTAAATTTATTATCAATTTTTAAAATATTGGAATTTAGTCAATTAAAAATTTCTTTTTTTTTATTTGAAAAAACGCTTGCAGAAACGAAATTCTGTTGTATTTTTGCACTCGCAATAACGCAGGGTTTGGTAGTTCAGTTGGTTAGAATACATGCCTGTCACGCATGGGGTCGCGGGTTCGAGTCCCGTCCAGACCGCCTAAGTTGTTTAAAATGCCTCTCATTATGAGAGGCATTTTTTTTTACCATTAAGTTTTGATTTATGTTTTACGTTTATATAATTTATTCTAAAACTTTTGATCTTTATTACAAAGGGTTTAGTGAAGATGTTGCTCAAAGATTATTATATCATAATGAAAATAGAAGCAGGTATACTTCAAATAAAGGGCCATGGGAGCTGGTTTATTCAAAAGCATTTGAAACTAAAAAAGAGGCTTTGGTTGAGGAATTGAGATTGAAAAAGCTAAATAGAAAATCAATAGAAGCTTTAATTTTCGATCAGAAATAAGAAAGGTAAACTGGTTAGAATACATGTCTGTCATCTCGTCTAGAGACGAGACGGGTTCGAGTCCTCTCGTTTTCAAGAACGAGACCAAGTTGTTTAAAATGCCTCTCATTATGAGAGGCATTTTTTTTTGATATATTTTGCGAGGTTTAACCGCAAAGAGCGCGAAGATTTTACGCAAAGTTCGCTAAGGATTTTTTCAGCAAGATTTATAAAAGTTCGCAAAGCTTTATCATAGCTTTGCGAACTTTGCGGTTAAACATTTTTTAGGTTCCAGTTTTGGAATTTATTTCTTTCCTATCTTTATATTATGGAACAATCAACATTCAAAGTAGACAAATATTATCTCCATAAAGTAGATGCCGATAAAAAAAGCATTTACTGTCATCATGATATAATGGGTGAATTGTTTGTTCCGTGGCATAAACACGATAAAGCGCAAATGCTATATGCCGAAGGCGATGTCGTTTTTGTGACAACAGAAACAAAATCATATTTTTTGCCTGCAAGACATTTTATTTGGATTCCGGCTGGATTGGAACACAGCATTGAGCCAAAATCGGAACATGTGATGATGCGAAATTTGTATTTTCCGATTGAAAAAGATGAAGATCAATTCTATAAAAGAGAAGGCATTTATCCAGTTAATAATTTGTTGCTCCAAATGATGATGTTTACCAATCAATGGAACGGAGATTTAAAAAAAGGCTCTCCGAGTTTTACAATTGCAAAAGCCATAAAAGCGATTCTTCCGCAGATATGTCATACCAATTTACCTCTAGAACTTCCTCAGCCTAAAGATAAACGATTGGGAAAAATTCTTCGATATATTGAAAATAATTTGGGTGAAACAATTCTCTTTGCTGATGTGGCGCATGAATTTGGCTTTAGCGAACGCTCTCTGTATCGCTTATTTCAGAAAGATCTCAAGATGTCTTTTATTCAATATTATACCATTCGAAGAATCCTCAAAGCAATCGAATTGTTATTAGAAAGAAAGCTTTCGGTAAAGGAGGTAGCTCAAGAAGTTGGTTATAATAGTGTTCCAACCTTTAGTAACACTTTTTTTAAGATTTTAGGCCAAAGACCTTCCGATTACTTAAATGGCGAGGAGATTTTAGAAAGAAAATAGTTTTTATTTCACGCAGATTTTAATAGATTTTAGCTGATTTTGCAGATTCTTTTTTATTCCATGTGTAAAAAAGTTCCTCTCGCAGTCCCGATAGCTATCGGGAGCAGATTTCAGAGATTTTTAAATGCTTTATAATCTGCACAATCTGACAAATCTGCGAGAGTAAAAAGACAAATCTGCGCGTATCTGCTAAAATGTATTAAAATCTGCGTGAAATATCACAATCAAAATCTATTTTGTAATAAATTGTTTTTCAATGTTTTAATATAACGTTTTCGGAAAACACGACTTTAACATTTGTCCGAAATGAATACGTTATTGACTTTTTAGAATCATCTGCCAAGAAAAAAATGAAGGAACTTTGCACCATAAAATATTTATGTATTCATGTTCCTTACAAATTTAAAAGAAGATTGTTTCCCCAGAAGCTTGTGGTTGTTAATAATTGTTTTGACATTCAGTAGTTTACAGGCGCAGGAAGTTCATACAGTTTCTTTACAAGAAGCGATGAAACTGGCGAAGGAGAACAACAAAAAAGTACTTAAATCTCAAATGGAGATTACGCTCGCTGAGCAAAACATCAAAGAAAGAAAAGAACTTAGGTTGCCAGACGTACAACTAAACGGAATGTACTCTAGAATTACCAACATTACAGAATTTAAAGGAGATGGTTTCTTGAGTGGAAAAGAAGTTACAAAAGCAATTCCCGAAATCTATGAGGTAAATTCAACTTTTAAAATGCCAATTTACGTTGGAAACAAGATCAACAACGCGATTAAAATTGCGAATCAAGAAAACGAAATTGCGAAAATAAAATCGGAAAAAACAGAAAATGATATTGAACTAGAAGTTGTTGCCAACTATCTGGCGATTTATAAAATGATGGAACTTCAAAAAATATTTGAAGAAAACATCAAAGAAGAAAAAAGCCGATTAAAAGAAGTGCAATCCCTCCAAAAACACGGAACGGTAACCAAAAATGAAGTTATTCGTGCCGAATTACAGCTCTCAGATCGTGAGTTGAACGCGCTTACAAACTCCAAAAACATTAAAATTGCGCTTCACGATCTGAAAACTTTAATTCAGATTCCGGAAAACGAGGAAATTGCAATTGATACCACTTCAAGTCTGGATGAAATGAACGGTTTAGATCCGTATGATTTTTATTTGAATAAAGCTTTTCAAAACGAAGAAATGCGAATGGCAAGTCAGGAATTAGACATTAGCAAAACTGAATTGAAATTGGTAAAAGGTAATTATTTGCCAACTGTAGATTTCTTCGGGAATTATGGTTTTTATTATCCAAACTACAAATTCTTTCCGCCAAATCCGTATTTGTACACTTTAGGTCAGGTAGGAATCGAGGCGCGTTTTGATCTTTCGGCTTTGTATAAAAACAAAACGAAAGTGGCAAAAGCGAGTACTAAAATCGATATGCAGAAAATGCAGACTGAAATTATAAAAGAAGAAATTCAGGATCAGCTTTACAAAGAACATACACAATATCAGGAAATCCTTGAAAAGTTTGTTGTTGTTGACAAAGCTTTGGATTTAGCTGAAGAAAACTACCGAATTGTAAAGCTGAAATACTTAAACCAATTGGTTTTAATTACCGAAATGGTTGATGCTGATAATGCTTTGCTTCAGGCGAAATACAACAAAATCTCCACTCGATTGGATGCTGTTTTGAAGCATTACCAAATGATGCATACGGCTGGGATAATGCCTCAGAGTTAGGAGTTAGAAGCAAGAGAAAAGAAGTAAGAGAATAGAGTAAAGGATATAGATTTTCAGTTCCAAAGGAACGATTCATATTGTAGCGCGGGATTTTAATCCTGGGGAAATAGATAAAAGAATAGAGAAAAAGATATGGTTAAGATAAAAAATGAAACTAGGAGAAACAAAACGTTTCATATCATAATAACAATAATCGCTTGCGTTTTGGTTGCGAGCGGAATTATTTTAGGAATTTGGTTTTATGTTTTCAACCGAAACCATGAAGAAACCAATGATGCTCAAGTTGAACAATACGTTACGCCAATTATGTCGAGAATTACAGGTTATGTGCAAGAGGTTCGTTTTGACGAAAATCAATTTGTGCACAAAGGAGATACTTTGGTAGTGATCGATAATAGAGAATATAAATCGAAATTGAATGTGGCTCTTGCCGATGTTCAAAATGCACAGCAAAATAGTGTTGTGGCTCAAAAAAACGCCATTAATACAGCGAGTGCAACAGCAATTAACGAATCGCAATTAGAGGCTGCAAAATCGAATCTTTGGAAAACCAAACTAGAATACGAAAGATATAAAGCTTTGGTGAGCGAAGAAGCTGCAACTTCTCAACAATTAGAAAAAGTAAAAGCAGATTACGAGTCGGCGCAAGCACATTTTTCGGAAATGAGAAACAGAATTCATTCGGCAACTTTAAGCACTTCTGTTGCTGAAGCGAATGTTCCGACAACGCAAACGAATATTGCTTCGAAACAAGCTGTTGCAGACAATGCGGCATTATTTCTTTCGTACACAGTAATTACAGCGCCTTATGACGGCTGGGTTGGAAAAAGAACTTTACAGCCAGGACAAATGGTAAAAGAAGGGCAATCTTTGCTTTCTATTGTAAGTAAAGAAAAATGGATTACAGCTAATTTTAAAGAAACTCAATTGCAATATTTAACGGTTGGCCAAGAAGTAGAAATCAAGGCTGATGCTATAAACGATAAAGTTTTTGTGGGAACAATTGCTTCATTATCGCCTGCAAGTGGTGCAAGATTCTCGTTGCTTCCTCCGGATAATGCAACCGGAAACTTCGTAAAAATCGAACAGAGAATTCCAGTTAGAATTCAGTTAAAAGAACAAGACAAACAAACCGATTTTTTAAGAGCAGGAATGAACATTACGGTTGTTGCTGCACACAAATAAAATGGAAGATAAAAGTATATTTAAATCATGGGTTCCAAGATGGGCGATCATTATTATTTTGTTCGTTTGTTTGCTGCACTCCATGATTTTATTGGGAGTTTATACGTCAAACGTAACGTATGCGGCGAGTTTTCTGGACATTGAGCCAGAAGATTTGCAGTTTGCAATGTGCGTTACGTACGGAACTCTACTGGCAACCATTTTGATAGAAGGTCGATTTTCGAGTTTTTTCCCTGCAAAAAATTACTTGATGGCCGTTTACTCCTTAATCGGAATTACGATTGTTTCATCAGCTTATATTACCAGTTTTCCGGTTTTTTTATTGATGAGAGTTGCCGAAGGAATCCTAATGGCACTTCCTGTAATCACGATCAGGCAATTGCTTATTGAGCAGTTCAATACAAAAAATGCCATTATTATTGGGTTTTCATTTTACTACGGCGCGCTGTTGTTGTCTACGCCTTTTATTATGAATATCGCTGTGTGGTTTCTCGATCATTACGACTGGAAATATATGTTGTATGTTTCGGGCGGACTACAGGTTTTAAACGTCTTTTTAATCTTAGTTACTTTCAGAGGGCACCGAATTACAAAGAAGATTCCGTTGTATCAAATTGATTGGATGAGTTATTTTTTGGTTTTAATTTCTATTCTTTGCGGTGCCTACTTTTTTGTCTATGCTGAGAAAAAATATTGGCTACAGTCTTCAGAAATGGTTTTAATCTTGATGATTTCGCTCATTACAGGCGGATTGTTCATTTTTAAAGAACGTTTGGTAAAAAGGCCAAGTTTTGATTTTGAAGTGATAAAATACGCTAATCTGCGAATAGGATTTTTATTGTTTTTCCTTTTCTATATCAGCAGAGCAACGTTGAGTCTTTGTCATTCGGCGATGTTTTCCATTTGGAACTGGGATCCATCGCGTGTGGCGGGCGTACAGTACATCAACGGATTAGGAAATGTAATCGGACTAGTTCTGGCGGCTTTTTTCCTGATGAAATCTGTTTCGACTAAAATAATTTTCATGATTGGTTTTACGCTCATTGCTATTTTCCATTTCTGGTTCACGTTTCTTTTTGTGCCAGATATTGCATTGAGTGATATTATCATTCCCTATATTTTGCAAGGAATCGGTGTGGGGTTTTTATTTGTTCCGCTCATCTTATTTACCACATCATCGGTTCCAGCAAATATGGCGGTTTCTTCGGGAATTGTTGGGGTTTCGGGACGTTTTTGGGGCAGTACAATTGGTTTCTGCGTAATGCAGAATGCAATGGTTTTCTTGAACAAAAAACACTTCTTGAAACTAAGCCAATTTGTAACAGGCGAAAATCCCGAAGCACAGCAAACTATTGCTTCAACAACGCAAAGTTTTATTGCCAAAGGATATTCGGCAGATAATGCAAATGTTCTAGCAATGAAAAAGGTTTTCAGTACAATTACAAAACAATCGACTTTATTGGCCGATATGGAAATTTATACGATTGTAGGTTATGGTTTGGTGGTTTTGATTATTCTAATTGCGTGCAATCAGCATTTGAGACAGACGATGACTTTGGTGAAAAGTAAGATTTGGATTGGATGATGAATTAATCTCGCAATCCCGATAGCCATCGGGAGCAGAGGCGCAAAGTTTTTGTATATGGCCACAGATTAATAAGATTTAAAGGATTTTATTTCACGCAGATTCTGCAGATTTTAGCAGATTTAATTTATAAGATTTTTGAAATAAATAATCTGTATATATCTGCTTAAATCTTTTTAAAATCTGCGTGAAACAAAAAAAACTTTGCGTCTCTGCGACTTTGCGAGATTAAAAAAAACTCTACGAGAAACCTCGGTCCAACTCTACGGAATTAAGTATCTTGCAACCGTTAAAAACAACAAAACAAAATTATGAGCCAGCAATGTGTAATTTTCGATATGGACGGCGTTATTTGCCATACCAATCCCGATCATGCAAAAGCTTTTCAAGCATTCTTTGACAAATATCAGATTCCTCATTCAGAGAAAGAATTTGAAGAACATATGTACGGAAAACATAACGGATATATTATGACACATTTTTTCAAGCGCCCAATTACAGGAGAAGAATTGGCTAAACTTGAAGATGAAAAAGAAGGAATGTTTCGTGACATTTATAAAGATAAAGTAGAAACGATTCCACACTATTTGGAGTTTTTAAGCGAACTAAAATCTCGCGGATTTAAAACGGCAGTCGGAACATCTGCGCCTCGCGCGAATTTGGATTTGATTGCGAATGCTTTGAAACTAGGTGAAAAAATGGATTCGATGATGTCATCAGAAGATGTTAAATTTCATAAACCAAATCCAGAAGTGTATCTAAAATCGGCAGAAAGAGTTGGTGTTTCGCCGTCGGATTGTGTGGTTTTCGAAGATTCTTTTTCGGGTGTTACGGCGGGATTAAATGCCGGAATGAAAGTGGTTGGTGTTTTGAGTTCGCATACAAAAGAAGAACTTCCGCCGTGTGATTTTTATATTAATGATTATAGTGAAATTAATGTCGATAAAATTTTGGAGTTATTAAACCTAAAATTTTGAACCATTTAAGAAATATAAGTTCATTTAAATAAAGGAACATAATTTAAATTGCCTCCAGTTTTAACTGGAGGTTTTTTTTATGAATGATTAGCAAACCCGACAGGTTTTTAAAACCTGTCGGGTTTCGCTGCGTAATCTTTGTCGAGATGCGAGTGTGATTTCTCTCTCAAAGCCTTGGGATCGAAATGACAAATTAAACGGATAGCCTTTACTCCTTAGAAATATTTTTTATCTGAATATTTCTAAAATCAATTGGCGAACGCTCATAATTCAAAGAAATTTTACCTTCTGTAGAAGAAGCTTCGGTACATTCATTTACTAATTTTCCGTTTAAATATTGCTTGATTTTTCCGTTTAAAGATTTAATGACAACTAAATTCCATTCGCCATAAGGTTTTTCATTTTCTAAAAATTTAGGAGAAACTACACTTGCGCCAGCTTCAACTAATTTTCCATTCACTTTTGCTGTTACGTTATCCAAAAAGATAAAGTCGCCAGTAACGTTTTCTTTTATTTGAAACTGAATTCCTTTTGGCCAGATTTTATCAGAAGCATCTAACGGAATATTATACATCACACCGCTGTTTTTTGTGCCTTTCATTTTGTATTTCTCGTCGAGATTCCATCTGTATTCAAGCGCAAGTTCAAAGTTTTTATAGCTTTTTTTGGTCATCAAACAGCTAGGATCTTCGCCGTGCATGCGAATCATTCCGTCTGTGAATTCATAAACATTTGATGGTTCCTGTTGCGCTGTATTTGATTTTGTAAAAGCATACCAATCGTTTATTTCTAAACTTTTTTGCTGAACGAGACATGAATTTAGAATAAAAAGTAGAGCAAAAGCAAAAGTTGATTTTTTGAACATGATTGTGAATTTGAAATGAAGTTGATTTATTTTTCTTCCCAGAAGATTTTTTGATTATGAGCTACAAGATATAGATAAGATGTGTCTTTAATCCTAGTGTCTTTTTTCAAATCAAAAATATAAGACCCTTTAGATTGTGTATTTCTTTCTGTGCCGCACCAGCTCCAATTGAGTTGATTAACTTTTTTGTTGCTGATAATTCCGCTAATTTGTTCGTATGGAATACTACCATCAAATTTAAATTGTTTGAAGCTAATATATTCTGTTGAACTACCATTCTTTAAGTTGCCAATTAAAGTTCCTGCAATTACTAATGAATCAATATCTTCTCCTGTTTTATTGTGAAATTTTACATGGATACTTCTGAAGTTTATAAAACTACACAATACAATTATACTTAATAATGTAATAATAAAAAATGTAGTTTTCTTTTGTTTCGGTATTGTCATATTCTTACTCGAATGATTTAGTTGATAAACAAATCTAGGAATAAATGAAATTGCCTCCTGCTTTAGCTGGAGTTTTTTTTATGTTTTAAAGAGAAAAGGCTTTACCTGAAAATTAGCTCTATTTGAACATTACATTTGTCATTCCAATTGCTATAAAAAGAAAAACAGATGCGCTAAGTAAAATCCATAGGAGTTTTGGAATTAGCTTCATTTTTAAACCAAACATTGAAATTGAATTTACAAAAGAAAAAATAACAAGCAAACAGCATAGTGATAAAGAACCTATGCTACCGTATTTGTATATCCATCTAAATTCATCAGAAAATCTAAATCTTTGTACATAATATTTTATTAAGCAACTTAAGATAAACAAGGCAGGAATTGCAATTGCAAATTTTTGAGTTAAGTCAAGATTTCTGAGATTTTTCAATATGAAATTTATTAAGAGAAAAGATTTTGGTTTTAATCATTTGTTTTTAATCTTTAGAAAAACTTCATTTCTAAACCAATTTTCATCCTCTTTAGTTTCAAAAATTCGTTTAGGAAAATATATGCATTGATCCTTTGATAGGTATAAAAGAAAAAGATCATTTAATTCTAAAACTTTTATAAAGCTCTTTAAGTCAATTGTGCTTTCAGATATTTCACCTACAGTAGAAACAATTTTATCTTTAAAAATTTCATGTTGCATTTCTCTAAAGAAATTTTCATTTTCCTTTGAGTTTGCAAACCTCCAATATCGAAAAAATGTAATTGTTGGAAAGAGGAATCCAAAGACAATCATAAAAACATCGAGAGAATCTTTTTTATCCTTAAATAAAATTGCAATAGAGAGGAATAACATAAAAGCATAAAACCACCATTGCTTTTTTAATAGAATTCTAATAATAAATAAGAAATATTCGTTTTTAGTAAGTTGAAATTTTTTGGTTTTGATCATAATTTATTTGTAAAAATCGGGATAATCTTTAGACTCAAATATAATAAAAAAGAGTTTTTATAAAAGTAAAAGGATTTTATAAGTATAAATCAAAATACACCAAAAACAACAAAGCTTCTGAAGAAAATCTTCAGAAGCTTTGTTTAAGTGCGGATAATAGGACTCGAACCTACACGCCTTGCGGCACCAGATCCTAAGTCTGGCACGTCTACCAATTTCGCCATATCCGCGGTAATTGTGGGTGCAAAGATAAGCATACTTTCGAATATTCAAAGAAAAATTTCAAAAAAATTATTAATTCTCTTTTTCGTACTTTTGGGTTTCTATAAAAATAATTTAAATGGAAAATATTAAGTCCTACGTTCAACAACATAAAGATCGGTTTATCAATGAATTGATCGAATTATTAAAGATTCCGTCGGTAAGTGCCGACACTGCATATTCACAAGATGTTATTGACACAGCAGAGGCTGTAAAAGAAAGTTTATCAAAAGCAGGATGCGATTATGTCGAAACTTGCGACACTCCAGGTTACCCAATTATCTACGGAGAGAAAATAATCGATCCAAATCTTCCAACAGTTTTAGTTTACGGACATTACGATGTTCAACCGCCAGATCCATTAGAATTATGGACTTCACCACCTTTTGAACCGGTTATCAAAACTACAGAAATTCACCCTGACGGAGCCATTTTCGCGCGTGGAGCATGTGACGACAAAGGTCAGATGTATATGCATGTAAAAGCGCTTGAATTAATGGTACAAAGCAATACGTTGCCTTGTAACGTAAAATTCATGATCGAAGGCGAGGAAGAAGTAGGTTCAGCAAGTTTGGCTTGGTTCGTAGAACGCAATCAGGAAAAACTGAAAAACGACGTTATTTTGATTTCTGATACCGGAATGATTTCAAACCAACAACCGTCAATCACGACAGGTTTGAGAGGTTTGAGTTATGTTGAGGTTGAAGTTACAGGTCCAAATCGCGATTTGCATTCAGGATTGTACGGTGGAGCAGTGGCGAATCCAATTAATATTTTGGCAAAAATGATTGCTTCGCTTCACGATGAAGACAATCATATTACGATTCCGGGATTCTATGATAAAGTTCAGGAATTATCTGCAGAAGAAAGAGCTGAAATGGCAAAAGCGCCTTTCAACTTAGAAAAATATAAAAAAGCATTAGACTTAAATGATGTTTACGGCGAAAAAGGTTACGTAACAAACGAAAGAAACTCAATTCGTCCAACATTAGACGTAAACGGAATCTGGGGCGGTTACACTGGTGAAGGCGCAAAAACAGTTATTGCGAGCAAAGCTTTCGCTAAAATCTCGATGCGTTTGGTTCCGAATCAAGATTGGGAAGAAATCACAGAATTGTTTTCAAAACATTTCACAAGTATTGCTCCGGCGGGAGTTACAGTAAAAGTAACGCCTCACCATGGAGGTCAAGGTTATGTAACGCCAATAGACAGCATTGGTTATCAGGCAGCAAATAAGGCCTATACAGAAACGTTTGGCGTTCCCGCAATTCCGGTTCGTTCAGGAGGAAGTATTCCAATCGTAGCTTTATTCGAAAAAGAATTAAAAAGCAAAACGATTTTGATGGGATTTGGTTTAGACAGCGACGCAATTCACTCGCCAAACGAGCATTTCGGAATCTTTAATTACTTGAAAGGAATTGAAACGATTCCGTTGTTTTACAAGTATTTTGTGGAATTGAGTAAATAAGAAGATGAAGATTAAAGTTGCCTTTTCATTAGTTCTAATTTTCTTTTTATTTTCATGTGGAAATTCAGAGAAAAGATCTATCCCTGTAAATTCAGAGAAAGAATCTGTTTCAGTAATTAAGCAAGTAAAACCTGGTGAAAAAGTAAAGGCTTATTCTTTGGGCGAAGTGTTTACTGCTGATGGTATACCGTTAGGGTCAGAACAAAATCTTAAAAATGAATTAAATGAAAGAGCTCTTGGTAAAATAAGGGAACTTAGTCCGAAAGAAAACGATTTTATTTGTAATTGTGTTATTGAAGATGTTCGAAATTCAAAAGATTGTGATTCTATTCTTCTTGTGAGTTTAAAGAGATGCAATGCACTTTTGAAAAAGCAGCGACAAGAAAAACCGGATTTTTACTTTTATTCAAAAGATGGTGATTTTATTGGTACTAAACCAACAGTAAAAAAACAAATTCAACAAGAATTAAAAGATGCAAAAGTAAAAGCTATTTCAGATCCACTTTTAGATGATGCTTTAGACTGTCTCGGAAGGCGATACAGAAAAATGACAACAAAAGAAATTAATAATCATGAAGATATGCTTCTTGAGTGTTTAATAGATAATTCCTAATACAGAGAATAAAATCTTTTTTTTAGGCTTAAATATTAGAAAAATCCGTTCAGCAATGAGCGGATTTTTTTGTTTACAGAGTTTTGGAATTTAAATATTGCAATTTCATGGAATTTAGTATTTTTATAAGAAAAATAACTAAAAAAATACCACGATGCTCCCAAAATCAGATTTAGTTTTTAAAGCGAAAATACTTTTGTGTTCGGCTTTTATTTTGTTTTTCAATGTCAGAACCATCGCGCAGGAAGCAAAGCCAAAGCCTACTTCGGAGGAAGCACAAAAAATGCGAAATGACATCGAAGCCTATTATGCGAATACTACTTTTAAAATTAAAAATTACGAAGGAGTTTTTGTTGGAGAAAAGAAATTTACTGCTCTTAACGAAATAGAAAAAATAGCGGTTCTAAAAGTATTTTTTGAAAACAGGAAATTATCTAAAGAACAAATTGCCGAAAAACTTAAAAAAGGCGGTCCAGAGTTTGAAGAAATCACGCTTTCTAAAGTTGCTCCAATTAAGGAAATAAAACCTCAAAACGGCTATTATCTAACAGCAGATTTAACCGAAAAACCAACTTACCCAGGCGGAATGCCTGAGTTTTATAAATTTGCTGGTCATTTTTTTAAAGTGCCATCAACACCAACAGGAATTGTGTTAAAAGGAACCATACGTGTTACCTTTATCGTACAAAAAGATGGCTCACTAACCGATATGCAAGTGGTAAAAGATCTTGGTTACGGCACGGGCGAAGAAGCTTTGAGAGTACTACGATTATCCCAAAAATGGATACCTGGCAAACTAAACGGCCAAGTAGTCGCCGCTAAATTTCATCTTCCAATTTCTATTCAAGAACCTGATAAAGAACAGTAAAATTATAATTGATTAGAAAATTTTGATCATAAAAGTTGCACGTTTGATTTTTATCTCTACATTTGTAGAACAATATCTATAACTGTAGAACAAATCCTTTTTTATGAAAAACTTTTTTTTAATATTTTTATTCGGATTTATGCTTTTGAGTTGTAAAAGCAAACCAGTCAATCAAAAAATTGATCATAAGAAAGAAGGTGTTTGGATTGATAATTATACACAAGACGGCACAGTATACAAATCTTATGAATATTATAAACACGATGTTCCGGTTAAAAAATGGAAATCGTATATTAACGGAAAGCTTTATAAAACCGAAAAATACAAAAACGGAATTTGTATCATGAAAAGTTATTACGAAAACGGAAAATTAGAATCAAAAGGAAAAACAAAATTAGAAGCGAATTCGGTTGAAACGCATTGGTTTTATTTTGGAGAATGGAAATTCTATTCGGATAATGGAAAATTGAAAAGCATCAAAAATTATAATAAAGGCGAATTAATCTCAGAACAAAAATACCCAATAATAGGCCAAAATTAAACCATGAAAAAAATAATTGCTTTTAGTTTTATTGTCATGATTTGTCTTTCCGCGAAAGCGCAGACTTATAAAGAATGGATTCGCAAAGCAGATTCTTGCTACGGAAAAGAAGACTATAAAATGGCTGTTGCGTATTATGAAAAAGCGTTTAAAGTGGAACAAAAATCTGCGAAAAATTTATACAATGCAGGCTGTTCTGCATCTATGGCAAAAGAGACCAAAAAAGCATTTAAATGGCTCAATCTGGCCATTGACAATGGATTTCAAAACATGGATGAACTTCAAGTTGATAGGGATTTAATGGCATTGCATTCAGAAAAAGAATGGAAAAAAACAATTGAGAAACTCCAAAAGAAATTAGAGATTATTGGAGTAAATTACGATAAGGTACTGGAAAAAGAACTTTCGGAAATTTATATTGAAGATCAGGAAATTCGCGGGGAATTTATGAATGTTTATAAATCTCCAAAACCCGACAAAAAGAAAATTGATAGTATTGGCAAAATCATGATAAGAAAGGACAGTATTAATCTTATCAAGGTTATGAAAATACTGGACGAAAGAGGGTGGTTAGGAAAAGATGTTGTTGGTGTTCAAGGAAATAAGACTTTGTTTTTGGTTATTCAGCATTCTAATTTAAAATACCAGCAAAAGTATTTGCCAATGCTGAGACATGCGGTTAAAAATGGCAATGCAAGTCCAATAAATTTGGCATATTTAGAAGATAGAGTGGCGTTGAGAGAAGGAAGACATCAAATTTATGGAAGCCAGAGTGCCAAGAATAAAAAGACAAATAAATGGTACATATCGCCGCTGATTGATCCAGATAATGTAGATAAAAGACGCGCAGAGGTCGGGCTTGGACCTATAGCAGATTATGCCGCAAAAATGAATATTGAATGGAATTTAGAAGAGTACAAAAAAGAATTACCTGAATTGGAAAAACTTGAAAATATTAAAGAGTAAAGAGTAAAGAGTAGATTTTATTCTTCAGAAAAAAAACAAACAGGAGAGAAAACCTTAGAAGCTTAGTATCTCAGAACCTTAGAACCTTAAAAAAATGCAACTATCAAACGCAGAAGAACAATTAATGGAACATTTATGGAAACTTGAAAAAGCTTTCATGAAAGATTTGCTTGAAGCGTATCCAGAACCAAAACCGGCAACAACAACCGTTGCAACATTGCTAAAGCGAATGATCGACAAAAAATTCGTTGCTTACAATGAATTTGGAAATTCGAGAGAATATTATCCTTTGGTGAAGAAAACAGATTATTTTTCGAAACACGTAAAAGGATTGATCAGCAATTTCTTCAATAATTCGGCATCGCAGTTTGCTTCGTTTTTTACGACCGAAACAAATCTATCTGCTTCAGAATTAGAAGATCTTAAAAAAATAATCGATTCAGAAATTCAAAAGAAGAAAAAATGATAGGCTTTCTTGTAAAATCAGCTATTGCTTTAGGTGCTTTTCTTGCCTTTTACCATTTTGTATTAGAGCGCGAAAAAATGCATCAGTTTAATCGATTCTTTTTGCTTTTTGCGATTGTGTTTTCGTTGGTTGTTCCTTTTGTTTCATTTGAAATTATCAAAGAAATTCCGGTAAATGTATCGAATCAAATTGTTGTGAATCAGCCATTAATTCTGATGCAGAATGTTGTCGAAGAAACCAATTATAAATTGATTTTTTTGTGGAGTTTCTATGCATTGGTGACTTTAATATTGATGCTGAGGTTTGGAAGAAATATTAAAAATTTTAGATCTAAAATCAACAGTAATCCTTCAGTAGATTTTAAAAATTCAAAATTGGTTTTGGTAGAAGAAAAGGTCTTGCCATATACTTTCTTGAATTATATTTTTATTAATGCGGATGATTTTAAAAGCGAAAATATCGAAGACGAATTATACTTGCATGAGTTAGTTCATGTCACTCAAAAACACACATTGGATATTTTGTTTGTGGAGTTTTTGAAAACTATTTTTTGGTTCAATCCTATATTTTTATTTTATAAAAAAGCAATACAACTCAATCATGAATTTCTTGCCGATCAGGAAATTGTGAAAACCTATAATGATGTTCCATTTTATCAAAATCTTCTTTTAAGTAAAGCAAGTGGAAGTCAAACGATTTACTTGGCCAGTAATTTGAATTATTTAGTAACAAAAAAACGATTAATTATGATGAAAAAAAGAACATCAAAAAACACAGCGTTTCTAAAAAAAATTGCTGCCTTGCCTGTCGCCATTGGTTTAATGTTTCTCTTATGTGTGGAAACTATTGCTCAAGAAATTAAAGCAGATACAGGAAACAAAAAAACACAAAATGCTTCGTCTTCAGACAAATATTATGCAAATACAAACTTTGTTTTCAAAAATAAAAACAATACTGTATTTGTTGAAAAGAAATATTCTGAATTGACAGAGCAAGAGAAAAAGCTTATTCCGCCTTCGCCATCTCTTGCAAAGAAAACCCCTGCTTTAAAGGAGTATGAAGGTTTTAAAAACAGCGAAAATTATGCTGTTTGGATTGATGGAAAACACGTCCCGAATTCGGAATTAAATAAATATCAGGCAAGTAATTTTGTTTCTTACTTTAATAGTTTTGTGTATAAAAATGCAAGAAGCAAGAGGTTTCCGCAAAGGTATCAAGTAACATTGTTTACTGCTGAAGGTTATGATAAAGTGTATGGTCAAAATCAAGTGCGAGATGCTGGAACCATAACAATTATGGCTAGTGAAGACTCACATAAAGATAAAATTCAAAAAACGCCAGAAAAAGAAACCACAGTAACTGTAAACGATGTTGAAAGACAGCCAGAATTTCCAGGCGGAATATTGGAATTCTACAAATTTGTAGGCAAAAATTTTAAAACACCAGCAGAGAAAATTGAAGGAAAAGTCATAGTAGAATTTATGATTGAAACAGATGGTTCGCTTTCAGAATTTCAAGTAATAAAAGATTTAGGTTTGGGATTAGGCGATGAGGCAATTCGTGTTTTAAAACTTTCTCCAAAATGGAATCCAGGAATTCAAAAAGGACAGCCAGTTCGTCTGTTGTACACGTTACCGATAACTATTCAATCGGAAAAATAATTTTTAGGTTCAGAGTTACAAAGTTACAAAGTGACAAAGGTTTTTTCTCTTATAAGTTAGACGCACTGCAGTGCGTCTCTACAAAAAACTCTGTCACTTTGTAACTTTGTTTCTTTGTCCCTTCAAAAAAAAATCCGCTTCTTTGCATCAGAGAAGCGGATAAAATAAACTAAAAAAAAATTCTAAAAAATAAAAATTAAAAAAAATGGACTAAAACAAGTCCGGATTATATCCAAAATAGGGTACGATTTGTTCATTGAAAATCACGCCGTATTCTTCTAATTCTTTTAAAATTGGCTCATAAACTTCTTTTTTAATTGGAAGTTGAACGCCAGGAGTTGTAATTTTTCCGTTCAAAATCAACAATGTTGCCATCGCTACTGGCAGACCAACGGTTTTTGCCATTGCGGTGTAAGTTTGGTCATCGCCAATGCAAACCATTTTTGAATCAATTTGTTTTTTTTCTCCGTTGCATTCGAAGCCAAATTTATGATACATGACAATCATGTCTTTATCATCTGGTTCCAAAGCCCAACTATCGGTCAATATTTTTTCTAAAATTTGAGCTGGAGTTGCATTCGGCAGATTTACTTTTTTATTTGCGTTGAATAAATCCAATTCCAAAAGTTTGTCCCACATAATATCGTCTTGATCAATTTTTAAGATGAATCTCGTTTTGATTTCAACAGAATCCGTTGGGTGATAAGGCAAAAATGAATTCATGAATTGACGATAACTCATGTTTTCAGAATCTTCTATAATATAACTGTCGTCAGTCATTCCGAGTTGTACAAACATATTCCAAGCCTTTGAAAAACCAACTCTCCGTATAGTTCCTCGGTATAAAGTCAAAATATCGTCAAGTCCGTAAACTGATCTGTATTTAAGGGAATCTCGGTTTGAATACGCTTCAAATTTTCCGTAACCTTCCACTTCCAAAAATTCAGTTCTGCGAAACAAAGCGCTATACGGAATGTATTTATAAGTTCCTTCTTGAATAAATTTCGCCGCACCGCCTTGTCCGGCTAAAACCACATTTCTTGGTGCCCAAGTAAATTTGTAATTCCATAAATTATTGTCAGATTCTGGCGCTACAAGTCCGCCACAGAAAGATTCAAACAAAAGCATTTTGCCGCCTTTTGATCGGATTTCATCAATTACTTTCATGGCACTCATATGGTCAATTCCAGGATCAAGGCCAATTTCATTCATGAAAATCAAATTGTTTTCTTTCGCTTCATTGTCAAGTGCTTGCATAGCGTCGCTTATATAAGAAGCTGTGACAAGATGTTTTTTGAAATGAAGGCAATCTTTTGCAATTTCAATATGTAAATGTGCCGGAAGCATCGAAATAACAATGGAAGCTTTTTCAATTGCCGATTTTCTTTCTTCAGCATTAAAAATATCTAAAGCAATTGGAGTTGCATTTGGATGCTTTTGTGTCTTTTTTTCGGCCAAGGCCAAAGAAAGATCGGCGACAACCAAATGAAGGTTTTCGCTCTCAGATTTTGAAAGTAAATAACGAATCAATGACGACGCTGAGCGACCCGCTCCAAAAATTAATATGCTTCTCATATTTTATATTTATAACACAAATATATTAAAATGTTATAATTATAACAATATAGAATAGAAAAAAATGCAATTTATTTTTGAAATAAGTTAAAAACCAAATTTTTCAGTTTCGGCCTTATTTTTGGCAAAAAGCAAACACTTTTTTCTAATTGTATTGAGTATTTTTGTGGGGTAATTAGAAAAACAGAAACATGAAAAGAAGAATAGTTTTGACGGGAGCTTTTATCGGAATGTTAGCTATTATTTTAGGCGCTTTTGGAGCTCATTTGCTTAAAAAATATTTATCTGTAGAAGAACTGAATACTTTTGAAGTTGGAGTTCGTTATCAAATGTATCATGCTTTCTTTTTGTTTTTCATTTCGACTCGAAAAGACATTTCTGAAAAAACGTTAAAAACCATTTATAATTTGGTCGTGGCAGGCGTTGTTCTTTTTAGCGGTTCGATTTATTTATTGGCTACAAAAAACTTCACTTTATTCGATTTTAAATTTATAGGATTCGCAACACCTTTAGGCGGAATGCTATTAATTATTGCTTGGTTGACCTTATTTGTTACTATTTTGAGGCAAAAATCATAAAATCCCGAATAAAAAATTCTATCTAAAAATTAATATTTAATTTTGTCTCATAAATAACATATAATCTCATTTGTGTGAATTTGTTTTGTTTTTCACTTTAAAAAGAGAAAAATATAACAAATTGACACAAAAGGTTATAAGATAACAAATTAGAAGCTCTTATTTTTTTATTTTATTGAATTTAAAGTTCAAATTTTGCTTTTTTGACATAAATTAAAGTGAAATTGAAATATTTTTAAAGGATTTACAATAAATCTGTAATTTTGCATTCTATCAAACATCACACACAACTTAAAATTTATGGACACTAACACACTTTTCTCGCAATCGATTTCGTTAAAAGAATTAGGAATTGAAAATGCTAAAGTTCGCTATCAATTATCCCCAGATGAATTGCATGCCATTACTTTACAATCAGGCCAGGGTGTCGAAAGCTCAACAGGAGCATTGGCTATTAATACAGGTGAATTTACAGGACGTTCTCCACAAGATCGTTTTATTGTAAAAGATGCGATTACAGAAGATAAAGTATGGTGGGGAAATGTAAATATTCCTTTTGCACCAGAAGCTTTTGAAAAACTATATAATAAGGTAACAAAGTTTTTATCAGACAAAGAAGTTTTCGTTCGCGATTCTTATGTTTGTTCTGATGCAAACTATAGACTAAATGTTCGTGTTGTAACCGAGACGGCTTGGTCAAATTTATTTTGCTACAATATGTTTCTTCGTCCAGAAGATTCAGAATTAGCAAACTTTACTCCAGAATGGACGGTAGTTTGTGCGCCAAGTTTCATGGCAGATCCTGCTGTTGACGGAACTCGTCAGTCTAACTTCGCAATTTTAGATTTTACTAAAAAAATTGCTCTTATTGGCGGAACTGGATATACAGGTGAAATGAAAAAAGGAATTTTCTCTGCGTTGAATTTCATCTTGCCAGTTTTCAAAAATACACTTCCAATGCACTGTAGTGCCAACGTTGGTAAAAACGGAGATACTGCAATTTTCTTCGGATTATCTGGAACAGGAAAAACTACTTTGTCTGCAGATCCAGAACGTAAATTAATTGGAGATGACGAACACGGATGGACAAGCGAAAATTCAGTTTTCAACTTTGAAGGCGGTTGTTATGCGAAAGTAATCAACCTTTCTGAAGAGAATGAACCAGACATTTACAGAGCAATCAAAAAAGGTGCACTTTTAGAAAATGTGGTTTTCAAAGCAGGAACTAACGAAGTGGATTATGATGATGTTTCAATCACTCAAAATACACGTGTTAGTTACCCAATATCTCATATTGACAATATTCAGCCAGGTTCAATTGGCCACAATCCTAAAAATATATTTTTCTTGACGGCAGACTCTTTCGGAATTTTGCCTCCAATTTCAAGATTAACTCCAGGTCAGGCGGCTTACCATTTTATTTCTGGATATACTGCAAAAGTTGCTGGAACTGAAGCTGGTGTAACAGAACCACAGCCAAATTTCTCTGCTTGTTTTGGAGCGCCTTTCATGCCTTTGCATCCAACAAAATATGCTGAAATGTTAAGCAAAAAAATGAAAGATGCAGGAGTAAAAGTTTGGTTGATCAATACAGGATGGACAGGCGGTCCTTACGGAACTGGAAGCCGAATGAAACTAAAATATACTCGTGCTATGATTACTGCGGCATTAAACGGAGAATTGGATAGTGTAGAGTACAAAGATCACGCTGTATTTGGAATTGCAAAACCACAATCTTGTCCAAATGTTCCAGAGGAAATTTTAAATCCAAGAAATACATGGGCAGATAAAGATTTATACGATAAAAAAGCGTTAGAATTAGCTCAGAAATTCAAAGCTAATTTTGCCAAATTTGAAGAATTTGCAAATGCTGAAATTTTAGCAGGAGCACCGATTACAGAATAAAGGGGCAATTACTAATTCAAAATTAAAAAAGCTGTTCGTTATGAACAGCTTTTTTTGTTTTTATACTCATTCTTTTCTCGAAACTCTTGAACTATTTTGTTGAGTTCATTTAAAATAACGAGAGTAGAGTTCTCAATATTAAATTCACCTTGTTTTTTTTGGGTCATTTCTCCTGCAACAAAAAAGTCTAAATTTTTACTAAAATAATTGCATACTTTGACGACAAAATAAAGATCTATTTTTTTTAATCTTCCATTTTCGATCTTAGATAATTCGCTTTGAGTAATTCCCAGATCATCGGCTAATTTGCTTTGTGACAAATTATTTTCCTCTCTTAATTTTTTGATTTTAAATCCTACTGGCATATAGATATTTTTTTAGTTTGAAATAGTATAAATTTTATTCGAAATCAATATAGTAAGAAAAATAACAAATAAATAAGTTTGTAATATATAAAATATAGTATTAATATTACAAAATTTAATTATGGAAAAATTATTATTTACAGTTTTTGCTGTTGTTGGATTTAGCACAATTTCAGTTGCTAATAATTATTTACAGGTAAAAAAACTTCAACCTGAAGTTGTTGTTTTATCAGATTGCACTCAAGATCAAGAAGCCGCATTTGATGAGTGTATGTCCAATGGATGTGGTTACTTTGAATCATACTTTTTTGGTGCAGCCGCATGGGGTAGATGCATGGGAGCATAATTCTAATAATAATGGGCTTTCTACGATGAAAGCCCATCAATAAACAGTATAAATTATGACAAATAGAGTAATTATTATCTTGATTTTTTTTACAGTTTTTATTTCTTCTGCTCAGATAAGAAATGGAAGAATTGAATATGGCGTAAATATTGAAATGCTTGAGGGGCTTAAAGAAAATGGACCTCTCAAAAATACATATGCAGAGACTGTTGAAAATGCTAAATATTTAAGTTTTGTGTTAAATTTCGATAAAGAAAAAGCTGTTTTTTCTTTTGATGAAGGTTTGGCAGTTGCAAATTCAGATCTTTTTATGGCGAAAATTTCTGCTGGTTATATGAATGTAGTCTATCAAAATAAGGAATATTCACTCTGTGCGGTTAATGGTTTCGGTAATTATTTGCTAAAGACAGATGCTATAAGCGAGTGGATATTAGAAAATGATACCAAAGAAATTCAAGGCTTTTTATGTTATAAAGCAACTTCAACAAAGAAAATAAATAATGGAAAAGGAAGTTTTGTTTTTCCAATTATTGCTTGGTACTGCCCAAAGATTCCTGTTTCATTTGGACCAAATGGGTATGGTAATCTGCCTGGTCTTATATTAGAGTTACAAGTGCGAAATGTTGTTTATGGGGTTAAAAAAATTGATTTGAATTTAGCAAAGCCACCAATAATGGATAATCCGAAGGAATATCCTGTAATTAATCAGCAAGAATTTGATGAAATGGTAATGACTGCATTCAAAAACAGAAATGCTGTAAATGGATTTAAAAAGCCAGATGATAAATTTTAGATTTTGTTCACTTAAAAATAATCCTCAGCATCTCTAATGAGGCAATAGTAATGCTTAAAGTAATACTTTTCTTTTTATTTCCTGTAATTTGTTTTTGTCAAATAAAAATTTTAAAAGGAACAATATCTTCTGAAACAGGTATTTTTTTGGAATCAGCCAATCTCATAGCTAGACCTTTGCAAGAAAAAGCAGGCTTAAAATTTGCAATAACCGACAATAAAGGGAGATATATTTTAGAACTCGATAAAAATATTGATTATGAAATTGTTGTTTCGTACATTGGTTTTAAAGATCAATTACTTGAACTTAAATCTAATTCTGATGTAACAATATATAATTTTAGTTTACATTCAAGTGGTGAGAAATTAAAAGAGATTGTCATAAAGCATGAATATAAAGCCATTAAAATAAGGAAAGATACAATTACTTTTACTGTTAAAAGTTTTGCGAACGGGAATGAACGCAAAATGAAAGAAATCTTAGAAAAACTTCCAGGAATAGAGGTAGACAAGAATGGGATAGTAACAGTTCAGGGAAAAAAAGTTACTCAAATGTTGGTTGAAGGAAAACCTTTTTTTGGAGGAGGTTCTAAATTAGCTGTTGAGAATATTCCAGCGGATGCTCTTGACAAAATTGAAGTCATTGATAATTTTAATGAGGTTGGTTTTATGAAAAAAGTCTCTGACAGTGAAGATCTGGCAATGAATGTAAAACTCAAAGAGGATAAAAAGAAATTCGTTTTTGGAGACATTGAAGGTGGTCTTGGTGTAGGGATTAATGAGTCAAATTTACTTCATGCAGGATTGTTTTATTATGCATCAAAATTAAATGTAAGTTTTATAGGCGATGTAAATAATATTGGTAAAAGTACTTTTACATATAGTGACTTAAGAAGGTTTACAGGCGGATCAAGCAATTATCTGTTAAAAAGAAAAACAATTAATAACTTGTATGCACTTACTAAAGATAATACAGATGTTGTACATAATAAGTCGCAATTTGAAGCGATAAGTCTGAGCTATAATTTTTCTCCAAAATTTACTGTTTTAGGATTTTCAATTTTCTCAAAAATTTTAAGTAATGCAAGAAATGTGATTCAAAATGAATATTTAGAAAACACAAGTCAGACTTATGAAAACAAAATTGAAAACAATCAAAATTCGAGTGTTTTGAATATTACGAATCTAAAAATGGATTATGCTCCTAACAAGAATCAAAAAGTATTTTATAACGGACAATTTCAATCCAGTACAAATGATTTAAAAAGCGTAATGGATTCTTTTACCAAAGCAGATTCAAGTATATTTAAAACACTTAATAATGCTGATAATACCTCTTTTAAGCAATATCTCGAATGGCATAAAAATTATAACCTGACAAATACCACAACATTTGTACTAAGCCAATCTTATGAAAATAGTAAACTAGGGAATCAATGGCTAACCAATGAGCCTTTTTTAGAAGGATTTATTCCCCTGCAAGAAGATAGAAGTTATAAAGTAGACCAATTAAAAAAGTTAAGAGCCAATATTGTTGATGCTATTTTTAAACATTATTGGATTATTAATAGTCATAATCATATTTATATCAATATTGGTAACAATTTTGAAGATTCAAAATTCGAAACAGCCGAAATGCAATTGCTAAGTGATAATACAATTAACAATTTTGATAAGGCAGGATTTGGGAATAATACAAAATATCAATTTAATGATTTTTATCTTGGGTTAGAATACAAGTTTAAAATAGGAAAGTGGACTAATAAAACAGGGCTATATTATCACTGGTACGAATTGAAAAATAAACAAATAGGCGGAGATTACAAATTTTCGAAGAAAATATTACTACCACAATGGAATATCGACTATGAATTTAGCCAATCTGAAAAAATAAGCTTAAATTATAAACTAGAGGCAAATTTCCCCGAAGTTAATCAGGTCTCAAATCGATATACGTTGCAAAAGTACAACCTTGTTTACAAAGGAAACGAACTATTGCAAAATGGTAAGTATCATACTTTTAATTTGTTTTATTCAAAAATGAATATATATAAAGGGATTTTTTGGAATGGGTTTTTAAACTATATAAGGAAAAACGAAGTCATTAGGAATCAAATAGGAATAGATGGTATCAATCAGTTCAATACGCCAGTTTTAAGAAATGATCCCGAAACTAGCGTACTTTTTAACGGCTCTTTTAAAAAGAAAATTTATCGGTTTGAACTTATCTTAAATGCTAATTTGAATTGGTTGAATTATTTCCAAAAGTTAAATAATTCAATAACATTAAATAATAGAAATAACCAAAATTTTGGAGCAATATTTAAGACTGCTTATAAAGAATGGCCGAATCTAAGTATTGGGTATGAAAAAGGATACAGCCATTTTACGGGGTTAACAAGCTCAAGTTATCAATCTGATGCTCTTAATAGTAATCTCGAATTTACGTTTTTTAAATTTTGGATTTATAAAGTAGATTATCAATATCTAAAAAATATAAATTCAAATAATCGTAGTGATTCTTATGAAGTAACAAATATGAGTTTGCGTTATCAGAAAAAAAACAACCCTTTTGGATTTGAATTGATTAGTAATAACTTATTTGATGTTCGAAGAAAGAATAGTTATTCTTTTTCAGATTATATTATTAGTCAGCAGTCAACCTATATTTTACCAAGAGTAATGATGTTTTCGGTTAGCTATAAATTATAAAAAAGCTGTTCAATTTGAACAGCTTTTTTTGTTTCCAATCGCAAAAAATAAATTTAACACTGAAAAACAGCGATTGGGAAACTTGAAATTTATTTCTTTTGGCTGGTTGATACTTTTAGACAAATCTTAAGCACAGAATCAGCTTTGTAATTTTTGATTGTAATTTGTTCATTATGATTTAAGCTGATATGGTGCGAAACTAGAACCTTAATGTTATTTAAAAAGTTGAAAAAAATTAATTTAATGTTATGATTAGCCTGGTGAAAAACAAACTTATTAATTTTAAAATAACACTTGTTAAATAGAAATTTTTTAAGGCGTGAACAAAAACAAATTGACTATTTGCCTCATAATTAAATTTTTGGCGCTAAATTTGTTTGATCAATCACAATCAAAAATCATCAATCATGTTAAAACAATTTTTTATCCTATGTTCAGGAGCCGACCGCGATCTCTTGAAAGACTGCTCAGAGGGCGAGCAAACCAAATATGTTGGAATTGGCGCCACTGTATTTTTTACTGCTGTAATGGCATTTTTAGCGAGTGCTTATGCACTTTTTACCGTTTTCGATTCTATTTATCCCGCTTTGATTTTTGGATTTGTATGGAGTTTGCTGATTTTCAATTTGGATCGTTTTATTGTTTCGACTATCAAGAAAAGAGATCGTTTTCTGGATGAATTTCTGCAGGCAACTCCTCGTATTGCATTAGCAATTATTATTGCGATTGTAATTTCAAAACCTTTGGAAATTAAAATCTTCGAAAAAGAAATCAATACCGTTTTATTGAAAGAGAAAAACGAAATGGAATTGGCCAATAAAAAGCAAATTGGAACTTATTTCAAAACGGATTTAGATAAAAATAAAGCTGAGATTGCGGCTTTAAAAGCTGATATTGTAAAGAAAGAAAAAGAAGTGAACGCTTTATACTCTACTTATATTACAGAAGCAGAAGGAACTGCAGGAACTAAAAGACTTGGAAAAGGCCCAGTTTACAAAGAAAAAAGAGAAAAACACGACGCATCTTTAAAAGAATTCGAAGCCCTAAAAACTACAAACGAAGCAAAAATCGCCGAAAAAGAAAAAATCGGGAAACAATTGCAAGCTGATTTAGACAAGAAAGTTTCGCAAACACAACCAATTATTGAAGGCTTCGATGGATTAATGGCGCGTATAAATGCGTTGAACAAACTGCCTTGGCTTCCGTCATTTTTCATTATGCTGTTGTTTTTGGCAATTGAAACATCGCCAATTATTGCCAAATTATTAGCGCCAAAAGGTGAATTTGATTTCAAGCAAGAAGAGGCCGAAACTGCCATGAAAGCAACTTTGGCACAAAACAAATACCAACGCGATTTATTAGTGAAAACCAGCGCCGAAATGCACGACAGAGTTTATGCTGACATTGCAGAAGACAAAGGTTTATTTGATTTACAGCGAAAGAATGCAAAAGAATTGCTGGAACTACAATCGCATAAATTTGTAGAAAAACAGAAGGCGACTTTGTAAATAAGTACAAAGTGCAAAGTTTCTAAGTATAAAGTTTAAATGCAAAGCCCGAAATAGAGATTCTATTTCGGGCTTTTTTATTTTAGACAACGTCAAAAATCTTTGTACTTTGTTCTCAGAACTTTGTACTTTAAAAATTACATGTAACTTAAAATCTCTTTTTTGTACGCATCATATTCTCCTTGCATGATCAAGCCATTATCAAGAAGTTTTTTGTAATTCTGTAATTTGTCGAAAAGCTCTTCTTTAGACAAATCACTTAATTTGCGTTCTCCTGTTGATTGTGAAGGTTGTGTTGGCAATGGTTCGTAAGTTTCTGTAACAGCAGGCGCAGCTGGTAAGATTTCTGCAAAGCTTGTCACTTCTTCTGTTTCAACTTCTTCAACTTCATCTTCGTCTTCAAAAACAGGTTCTTCAACTTGTACTGTTTCTTGAACTGGAGTTGCAGTTTGAACAGGATTTTTCAATAAATCCAATTGTTCTTTAGCGTAAGTATAAATTTTTCTAGCTTGGATTTTTGGAATGTAATCGATAGAAATAGCTAAATCTGTTTTGGTGCCAAATGAAAATTCAGAACCTAAAATATTTTCTTTTACAAACGTACTTGCAATATCATCCCAAGTATAATCTGTGAAGTCCATAGAAAGACCTAAATTTTTAGGCTTGCAGATGATAATACGTTTATTTGTTAATACAATGCTGTCAGGAAAAACAGTAATAGCAGGTTTTTTTTGCACTGCAATGTATCCAACTTCTTCGCCTTTCATCAATAAATCGTTAAGTTTCGAAGTGATTTTTTCAATCGCTTTTGGATCTTGTTCTTCGTTCAGAAATTTTTTAAATTGTTCTTTCATGGTGTTATAAGTTGCTAAGTTACAAAGTAACTAAGTTGCTAAGATTTTTTTCTAACGTTGCAAATGTAATGCCTAATTTTCTAATTCAGTTATTTCATTTTGAATTTTCTTTGTCAAACTTTTGAAAACCAATTCATACGAATGATCAATAAGTTCTTTCACAAATTTATCTGGTAAGTTTCCATTTAAAGCTACGGTATTCCAATGTACTTTACTCATATGAAACCCTGGTTTTATTTCGTCGTACTCGGCTCTGAGTTCTTCAGCGCGGTCTGGGTCGCATTTTAAATTGACTGAAGCTTCATTTTTTTCCCATTGAGAAAGCGAAGACAAAGCAAACATTTTTCCGCCTACTTTAAAAACCAAAGTATCTTCATCAAAAGGAAAATGCTCGCTGACACCTTTTTTCGAAAGACAATATTCGTAATACGTTTCTAAATTCATGATTGTTTATTTACCAATTTCACCTAAATGTGTGTATTTAAAACCTTTTTCGTATTTGAGGCCGTAACCAAAAATACGATCCATTGCCGAATGTGAAAATAAAATAATTCCTGCTAATTGCAATAACTCATTTTTGAAATAAAAACCTAAAACATATAAAAGAATTGCAATTCCTTTATGATGAAAGATATTATAAAGAAAAGCTCCAACTTTGTTTCCAAAAGCATAACCAATCATTGATAAATCAGGCGCTAAAATTAGTGCCAAAAACCACCACCATTTGTAATGTAATTGATGGAATAAAAAGATGCCGAAAATAAATAAAGCTATTTCTTCAAATTTTAAGACTGTTTTCATTTGACTATTTTTTCCATCATCTTTTCAGGATGATTCAGTTTTGTAAATCCGAATTTTTCATATAAAAAGTGAGCGTCGCTTGTAGCCAATCGCCATATTTTGACTTTTTGCAATTGCGGTTCGTTCATCATCGCTTCAATTAGAATTGACGAATAACCCTTTCCGCGATGTTCTTCATCAATAAAAACATCCATCAAATAAGCGAAAACGACATAATCAGTTATCACGCGAGCAAAGCCAATCTGTTTGTCATCCAAATAAATTCCGAAGCAAACCGAAGCATCAATTGTTCGCTGGACTTCTTCAAGAGTTCGTCCTGCAGCCCAATAAATGTCTTTTAAAAAGTTCTGTATAAACGGAACATCGAGTTTACTTTTATCTGTAGAAACACTAATCATTTTAATTTTAGATTTTAGAGTTCAGATTTTAGATTTTTTGCAGGAATAGAAATCTAAACTCTACAATCTAAAATCTTAAATAATATAGGTTTGCTCGGACTTGCATCATTTTCAAACGAAGCGATTTGCAGATTTAGTATATAATTTCCATCTTCAATTTCGTCTGGAACGTAAATCATTTCGGTAATTGTAGCATTGAATCTTGCGTCTGGATTTACATTGTGCGTGTCTTTTACATTCCAAAAAGCTTTATGAGCCAATAATTTCCCTTCGTCATGTTCTTTATCAACACTCGGAAGATCAATCAACAAATGCTTAATTTCGCTTTCGCGGATGAAAATCGCAGCATCTTCAGACAAATATGGCGGATTTGTATTAGAATATTTTCTTGATTTTTTATCCAGCTGATTTGGAATTGTTCTAATGATCAAAGCTTCTGTTTTTTCAGTAAGTAAGTTTATAATCTGATCTTTTGTAATTACTAAATCATCTCCAATTTTCTCAGGTTCAATCGTAATCAATTTAGCAAAAAAGAAAAACTGCTTCAACGATTGATTAATACTATAAAAATCATTTGTAATATGCCCGAGACATTCCGTATGTGTTCCATGCCCATGCGGATTGAAGAAAATATTATTAAAATTCGTAGATGATTTTCCTTCCGAAACTTTCCCAATCCAATCTCCAAAAACGACAGGTTCAATAACTGGTTTTTCAATGTACCAAGCGATCGGATTTTCATCTGTATTGGTTAATGGAATAGAGATATCGATAGGTTTAGATAAGTCGATTTGATATTTATTGTCGAGAATTGCAATCATTTGGGACACGGATTTTACGGATATACTAACGCGGATTTAAACGGATTAATCAGCGTTGCTTGCATCCGTTTTATCAGCGTTCAATTTTTAGTCTTCCAAATTTAAATAAAATAAATCTGAAGCAATTCCATCCGTTAAAAATTTTCCTTTTGGAGTTGGTTTTAAAATGTTGTTTTCGATCGATAGCAAATCGTCGTTTAAGAATTTTTGAGATTGCTCTAGTAAATAATTCAAATATTCTGATCCGAATTCCTTTTCAATTCTGTCTAAAGAAACACCCCAAATAGTTCTTAATCCTGTCATGATATATTCATTATAACGATCTGAAATGGTAAGAATTTCAGTTTCAATAGGTAGTTCGTCGTTTTGAATCGCTTTTAAATACAGAGAATTATTGGCAATATTCCAGCCTCTTTTTTCACCGTCATAACTATGTGCCGAAGGTCCGATTCCGATATATTTTTTACCTAACCAATAAGCCGAATTGTTTTTGGAGAAATAATTCTCTTTCCCAAAATTGGATAATTCGTAATGAATAAAACCGTTTTTTTGAAGCATTTCGACCAAAATCATAAAATGGTTGGAAGCCACTTCGTCTTGAGGCTCAGCAACCTTTCCGGTTTTAATTAATTTGCTTAAAGCTGTTTTTGGTTCCACTGTCAAAGCATAACTCGAAATATGCGGAATGCCAAAATCTAAAGCAGTCTGGATATTCTGTCTCCACATTTCGTCACTCATTCCTGGAATTCCATAAATCAAATCAAGCGAAATATTATCAAAATATTTTGTCGATTTTTCCAAACATTTTTTGGCTTCCGCCGAATTATGGGCGCGATTCATCATTTTCAAATCGTCTTCATAAAAAGACTGAATTCCAATGCTTAAACGGTTTATTGGGCTTTTAGAAAGTTCTAAAATTCTTTCGGCAGATAAATCATCAGGATTGGCTTCAAGCGTAATTTCGGGATTTTCGACAACTTTATAATTCTCATAAACTTCAGAAATTAAAAAGTTGATTTCGTTATTTGACAGAACAGAAGGAGTTCCACCACCAAAATAAATGGTTTCTACAATCTCATTCGTGAATTCGTTTTTGCGCATAGCAATTTCTTTGGCTAAAGCCACAACCATTTCATCTTTCTTCTTCATCGAAGTAGAAAAATGAAAATCGCAATAGTGACAAGCCTGTTTGCAAAAAGGAATATGAATGTAGATTCCCGACATTTTTAATTAGATAATTAGAGAATGTGTCAATTAGATAATTTATTCGTTGTCTACAGAATTATCTAATTATCAAATTGGCACATTGAATTATTTTTTCACTCGATCCTCGTTTTGTTTCACAAAAGCATCCCAACCCGAGTAACTTTTTCCCGCGACAACTTTCCCCGAATTAAAATGATGACAAACCGCTGCCGCCAAACCATCTGTAGAATCGAGGTTTTTTGGCAATTCTTTTAAACCTAAAAGCTGTTGGAGCATTTTGGCAACTTGTTCTTTGCTGGCATTTCCGTTTCCGGTAATCGCCATTTTTATTTTTTTAGGTTCATATTCTGTGATTGGGATTCCTCTTGAAAGTCCCGCTGCCATGGCAACGCCTTGTGCGCGACCTAATTTTAGCATCGATTGAACGTTTTTGCCAAAGAAAGGTGCTTCGATAGCAATTTCATCAGGACAATGCGTTTCGATAAGTTCGATCGTTCTTTCAAAAATGATTCGTAGTTTTTGGTAATGATTGTCGTATTTGGAAAGTTGCAATTCGTTTAATTGCAGAAATTCCATTTTTTTATTGGTAACTTTAATCAATCCGAAACCCATAATAGTGGTTCCGGGATCAATACCTAATATGATGCGTTCTTGTGCCACTTTTTTTAATTATAATAGAAAGAGAACTTTTTCTCTATTTTATCCTTCGAAATATTCGATTTTAGGACTTCATTTTTATCATTCACAATATAATATTTGCCATTATTCAAAACATAAAATTCAGTTTCTTTTTTCTTTGAAAAGAGACTTGGCTCCAAATAAATTTTTTCATAGGCAAAAGGAATTACTTGTTTGTTTTGAATCGTTACAATGCCGAATTTACCATTTTTAGATAGAATAATTATTTTATCACTATCATAAAAAAGACTATCATAGATTATTGGAATAACTGTTTTTCCTTCTTTTGTAATCAAACCGTGTTTGTTGTTTTTTGTTACGAAATGATAATTTTCACCTGGACCATATTCAACCCAATTTGACATATCGCTGTATTCAAAAGGAATGATAATTCTTCCTGCTCGATCTATAACGCCGTATTTATCATTTTGTTTGGCGATAAACCTATTTTTCTGATCATAAGTACAAGGAGATAAATCCTGAAAAACAAAATTAAAAATTGGTTTTAGATTTTTGTCAATCACCCCATACTTGTTGTTTCTTTTTATAACATAATAATCTAAATCTCTTCTGTCAACTGAATAGATGGATTCATTTTCAATTGGGTAAGTTGTTTTGTTATCAGAATCGATTAATCCAAATTTTCCTTTATACTTTACAATCGCATTGTAATTACTTGCAAACTCTTCTAATTCATCGTAAATAATAGGAATTATCAATTTTCCTTTTGTGTCGATCGCTCCGTATTTTCCATTCAAATTCTGAACGTGATAGATTTTTTCAATTTTTTTATTTAAACGACAGTAATCAAAAGAGAAGTCTTTTATCTTGTCGTAAATTTTCTTCCCATGTTCATCGAGTAAAACAAGATTATTGCCTTTTTTAGCAACAAAAATTTCAGATTCATGGTAAGATTCTTCGGGATGTTCTATTGTGTCATATTCTGGTTTGACGCATTCTTTTCCAAATTCATCAATAATTCCGTATTTATGATTTTTAGAAACTATTGCAATTCTGTTTTTATTGAATCTTTCGCCGGTGTTGTATTTTCCAGAAGGAACTACTTCTTTTAAGTTTTTATCCAAATAAGCAATTTGATTGTTCTTTCGAGCTAAAATTAATCCATTTTTCCAAAATGTAATTTCGTCATTCCCTTTAATAGTAATATCAGTTAAGGCAATTTCGTCATAAATAAAATCAGACTTTTGCTTTCCAAACGAATCAAAAAATGCCCATTTTCCCTTTTTGTATAAAGTGACTAAACTGTCAGCAGTGCCTTCTTTTGCATTTTGATAATGGATTGGAATTATCTCTTTTCCGCTTTTGTTTATAAAACCGTAAAGATTATTTTTCTTTACAAGGGCCAATCCTGTTTTTTGAAAATATGTTTCTTCTTCATATTGAATCGGAATTACAATTTTTCCTTTTCTATTAATGAAACCAAATTTATTTTTCTTTTTTACACAAGCTAATTCTTCAGAAAAGAGAGTTAAATAATCATATTCAAATGGAACAATTATATTTTCATGAATGTCAATATAACCATATTTGTTTCCTTTTTCTGCGAAAATCATTCCTTTCTCATCTATTGGATTTAGGAATTTATATTTTCCGATTGGAATAATAACTTTCCCATTTTCATCATTATACCCCCACGAGTTTTCTCCCATAATTCTGACATAAGATTTAGAAGAAGTGTTCTCGGTTTTATTGCAAGCAATTAGCAACAATAATAAGAAATATGATATGATAAGTTTTTGTTTCAAGTTTATGGTATAAAGTTTCAAGTTTTTGAAAATTATCACATTTTCTAATTGTCACATTGCCTAATTTCGAAATTGATTACTTTTGCGGCATGATTTCAATTCCTCACAAAGCTAAGCAATTCCTAGTTCTTCTGGCCAAACTTTTAATTGTTGGCGGTGCATTTTATTTTATTTACAATCAGCTGGCTAACAACGACAAATTAGACTGGCAGAAGTTTATTGTTTTGTTCAAGAAAAACCAGTCGGTTTTAGGGATTTCGTTTATCTTGCTTTTGAGTGTTTTGAATCGTTATTTCGAGATTTTGAAGTGGCAAAATCTTGTTCAAGTTATTCATAAAATCTCGGTTTACGAATCTACAAAACAGGTTTTGGCTGCGTTGACAGCTGGAATTTTTACGCCAAATGGAGTAGGAGAATATGCTGGAAAAGCGCTGTATTACCCGAAATCAGAAGCTAAAAGAGTAGTTTTCTTGAACTTAATCTGCAACGGAATCCAGATGATTCTGACCATAATTTTTGGGATTTTTGGACTGTTATATTTTAATGCACAATTCAATGTGATTACGACTAAAACAGTTCTAATTCTTTTCGGCGGATTTGTATTGCTTTTGATAATTTTGTTTTCAATTAAAAAGATAAAAGTCAAAGGTTATTCAATTGAAAAACTGATTCATAAAATCAACGAAATTCCGAAATCGGTTCACCAGAAAAATATCTTTTTAGGAATCTGTCGTTATTTGGTTTTCTCGCATCAATATTATTTTCTGTTTTTAGGCTTTGATGTCGATTTGCCTTACTTAACTTTAATGGCTGCAATTACATCGGTTTACTTTTTGGCTTCATCTTTGCCAACTTTTCAATTTTTAGATTTTGCTGTAAAGGGAAGCGTTGCAATATATTTCTTCGGAATTTTGGGTGTAAACGAATGGATTGTAATTTTCATAAGCACTTTAATGTGGTTTTTAAACGTAGTTCTTCCCGTAGTTTTGGGGAGCTATTTTGTGCTTAACTTTAAAACCAAAACAACAGAATGATTTTTGTTTTATTTGCCATATTAGCAATTTATGTTTGTAGCATCAGTTTGCTTGTTTATGGTTTTTTCAGAATAAGAAAACATCAAAAATCAGATAAAAAACCACAAACGAGTTTTACGATAATTGTTCCTTTTAGAAATGAAAAAGAAAATCTTCCAATACTTTTAGAAAGTTTTTCAAACCTAAATTATCCACAAAATTTATTTGAAGTTATTCTGGTAGATGATTCATCTATTGAAAAGTTTCAAGTTTCAGGTTTCAGGTTTCAAGTTTCAATGATCGAGAACGTTCGTATTTCATCTTCACCAAAAAAAGATGCAATTACAACTGCAATGCATCAAGTAAAAACCGATTGGGTAATTACAACCGATGCTGATTGTATTGTTCCTGAAAACTGGCTTTTAAGCTTTGATAATTATATTCAGGAAAATAATGTTTCAATGTTGGCGGGTGCTGTGACGTATCAATGCGGAAATTCATTTTTAGATCATTTTCAGCAATTAGATTTGACCAGTTTGCAAGGGGCGACCATTGGGAGTTTTGGTTTGAACAAAGGATTTATGTGCAATGGAGCCAATTTTGCTTACACTAAATCACTGTTTGAAAAACTGAATGGCTTTGATGGAAATAATAAAATCGCCAGTGGCGATGATGTTTTTTTGCTCCAAAAAGCAATTGAAAAATTCCCTAACAAAGTTTATTATTTAAAAGCCGATGAAACAATTGTAACCACAAAACCAACCGAAAACTGGAAATCATTATTTTATCAAAGGGTGCGCTGGGCGGCAAAAACAAGTTCTTATAAAAGCACTTTTGGTAAGTTTCTGGGTTTGATTGTTTTCTTTGGGAATTTTAGTTTTGTAATTGGATTTTTCTTTCTCCTTTTCGGAATTTGGTCCTATCCAGTTTTTGTAATTTTTGCTTTTTCTAAGTTTGCAATTGATTTTGTATTGCTTTCGATAACGAATCAATTTTTGACAAAAACCAGAATTAAAAGCCTTTTGCTGAGTAGTTTGTTGTACCCGTTTTTTAGTTCGGCTGTTGCTTTGTACAGTTTGTTTGGTTCTTATGAATGGAAGGGCCGTCAGTTTAAGAAATAGCTCTTAAACAAACTATTTTTGCTCTTTTGCTTTTAAAATTACAGGAAGAATAAATTGTGTTTTTACTGGAATTCCGCGTTTGATTGCGGGACTTACTTTTGGAAAATCAACCAAACGGGCCTGAAGAACACTGTCAACTTTGATGGTGTCATAAGCAACAGAATCTTTAGGAAACTGTGGTTCAAACTTCATTTTTGCATTCGGAAAAACAGTCACTTTTACCGAAATCGTGTCGAGTTCTGGATATAAAATAGAAAGACTGTCGATTTCTAATTTTTGTTGCGCAAGCTGCGTCATTAAATCAAAAAAACATTTTTGACGCTGTTTCTCATCAGAAATTGCCTCGCATTCGGGAAGGCTCGGATATTCATCAACTTCTTTCCAATTGATGGCTTTTAGTTCCTTTTGAAGTAATTCTTTTTCAGACGGAACCTTCTTCTCAAAATATTGACAAGAGTTCAAAAGTAGGAAAGCTAAAAAAATGAAAAACTGCTTCAAGATTTTGAGGTTGAGTTGAATAAAGTGCTTTTGTGGTATAAAAATACGATTATTTTTTTTGCGAACCTTTGTATTCTAAATAATCTTCATAGCTTTCTGAGAGCCATTGTTGTTTGTTTTGTGCCGCAACTTCCTTTTGGTCAGGATATAAAGACGCAAGCCGGTCTGAAAATGTTGCGATCTGAACGGTATAAGTATAAAATTCTGTTTTTGTCAGAACAATATTTGGATCTTGTTTGCGGTTAAAAAACTCAAGAAAAAGCGTATCAAATTCTTTTAGAGAAAAATTTAATACTTTTTTCTTATTACTTTTATAAATGCTGTCTTGCAATAAAAGATCGTCTAAAGAAAGTTTTTGAGTTTGAGCATGTAAATTCGAATTGATCGAAAGCATCAAAAAGAGGCACGCAAATGTTTTCAAAAATTTTGGCATAGCTAGTTTTTTCTAAGGATTTGCAAATACAATTTACAAAAAATATATGGATTTAGTATTGTTGTTGCTCGGTTTTATCTGTATGATTATCGGTATTTTTGGCAGTTTCTTGCCTGTTTTGCCTGGTTTGTCAAGTTGCTGGGTTGGGTTATTGCTTTTATATCTCACAAAGGCTGTCGAAAACAATTATTGGGTTTTGGGAATTACTTTATTGATTACAATTTTCATTACGATTCTTGAGTATATAATTCCTGCAAAAGGAACTAAAAAATTTGGCGGAAGTTCTTATGGCGTTTGGGGAACAAATATTGGCTTAGTGATTGGCATTTTGGCTCCAATACCTTTTGGGGTTATTATTGGGCCATTTGTCGGAGCATTTATTGGCGAGCTTATTTACGATTCAAAAAACCATCAAAGAGCCTTAAAGGCAGCCACAGGATCACTGCTTGGGTTTCTCGCTTCAAGTTTTATCAACTTTATGTTTTGTGTTATTTTTCTTGGAATTTTTCTGCGTGTAACATGGGAATATCGAAACATATTATTTTAATTGTGTAAAAGTACTTAGGATTTTTCTTATTTTTTGTGCGTTTTTTAAAAATATTTAAAAATTTATAAAAAAAAATCATTTTATTGTTGATAACGAAAGTATTATGTTTACTGATCCCAACAGCAATTTGTGTTAATAACCTGTTAATCGGGTATGTATATTCTTAACTTATTTTTTGGAAATGTTAAAATATTTTATATTTTTATCCTGATAAACGATAAAAAGCCTCACTTTATCGATTATTTTTAACAGTTATAAATAATTATTTTATAAGTTATGAGTATGACCCCAAACCTACAAATTGAACTTAGACGTTTTATTTCTTCTAATGTTGTTTCTAAGCTAAACAAGTTTTATTTTGAAAACGATGCACTTTTAATCAAGGGAATTGATGTTTCAATAGGCACAATTTTAATGGGCCTTTATAACAAAGCCGAAGAATCAGGCTTTTATAAGGAAGTCATCTCGTTGATTGAAGACGATTCAACCTTTTATCAGGAAGTCGATTTTGCTTCAGGCCGAATTTTATCAGTCGATGATTGTTACCGTATCGAAGGAAACCCAATTTTAAAAGAAATCTTCACCAATAAAAAAGGAAGAATTTCTGAAATGATTTCAAACGAAGTCGGAATCAAAAGTGAAACTGCCCGCGAAATACTTAATTTTTCAGCACTTCTTGTAGTCTCTTATCTTAAAAATAATATCCAATTATTAGATAGCTTAAAGCTTTTATTGGAAGAACAAAAAAGAGAAATCCTTAACAGCATTCAACCCGGAATCAAAATCATTTTAGGATTTTCAAATTACGAAACAGTTGAAGACAAGAACCAGAACATTGGAAGATCAATCTTCACACTTTTTGGACATAACTTTTTCAGTTTCTAAATAAAAAAATCCCGTCTTACAAAAGCAAAACAGGATTTGATATTTAATCTAATTTGAAAAACTTAAGAGTTTTTCAAATTGATAATTTCTTGGTCTGTCAGAAAACGCCAGTTTCCTCTAGGCAGATTCTTTTTGGTTAAACCAGCAAAAGAAACGCGGTCAATTCGCAAAACATTGTAGTCAAAACTTTCAAAAATAGAACGAACAACCTTAACGTTTGATGTGCGTAATTTAAGGCCAACTTCGCTTTTTGCTTCTTTTTCGATATAACTGATTTCCTCAACAGAAACACGGTGTTCTTCAAGAACTAAACCTTTGCTGATTTTTTCCAAATCTTCAAACTTCAAGTTTTTGTCTAAAGAAACCTGATAAATTTTTGATGATTTTTGATTCGGCAAAGAAAATTTTCGAATCATATCAGTATCATTCGTAAACAAAAGCAATCCTGTTGTATTCTTGTCCATTCGTCCTATAGGAGCAATTTTCGAATTTGTAGAACCACGAACAAGTTCCAATACATTGCGATATTCCTGACCTTCATCAAGCGCAGTAGTAAAGTTTTTCGGTTTGTTCAGCAAAATATATTCTTTCTTTTCTGGAGTCAAAACAACGCCATCAAAGTTTACAACATCATTGATTTTTACTAAATATCCCATTTCAGTAACTGGAACGCCATTCACTTTTACGTTTCCAGACTGAATATAAATATCGGCATCACGACGTGAACACACTCCAGAATTTGAAATGTATTTGTTCAAACGAATTTCATCTGAAGCTTTTTGTCTCTTAGCTGGTGTGTTTTGTTTTCTGAATTTTTCAGCAGCAGCTTCCTGAGCAGCTTTAACTTCAGGTTTCACTTTTTTCGGCCCTTGAGCGCGTTTTGCCATAGGAGGTTTTGGCTTGCTAGAGTTTGGTCTTGAGCTATTTGGTCTCGATCCGCCTCTTCTATTATTGCCTTCCTTGTTGTTCATAAAGTCATTAATTTGTGCAAAGATAGTTTTTTCCTGCCAATAAATCTTAAGTTCAATGTTCTTAGATTAATAGCCTTTTATTTTAAAATGTTCAGAAGCAATACATTTGGTATTTTTTTAAACATGGTTTCCCGCTTTCCGTTCCCAATTTTTTATTTTTTTAAAGAAAAAAAATAAAAAGATTTCCACTTCAAACGAAGTTCACTGAACTCCTATGTAAATAAATGTTAAGTGAGGTAATCGGGGCTAAAATCAAGCAATTGGCTTCTTTTAAACATGGAGAGCGCATATTGTTTCACAAAGACTCGCAAAGTTTACACAAAGATGCGCTAAGAAAAAATTTGCTAAATCTGCCAAATCTGCGTGAGACAAATAAATAGGATTGCTATATAAAGTTAGTACAATGCCTGAAAAACTTTATAAATCTTAGAGAAAGTCTTCGTGAATCTCTCCGGAACGAAACTAGTAATTAGAAATCAATTCGCGACCGTGCCATAAAACACTCGGATTAATCAAAACAATGCAGAAAACGCCAGAAACAATCAAGAACTTCAAAACATTGTGAAGCATTAAAAATTGCTCTTTTGAATTCGATTTCCAAAGAAAAATCAGGAAAAAAAGTAATATTCCAAAACAAACATAAAAGTAAATGTCCATATAGCCAACATCATAAATGTTGACTAAAATATAAACCGGAATAATGGTTAAAAAAGTCAAAACGGTAATAATTTGCTTTGAAACCTTTTCGCTATAAAGTATCGGAATCGTTCTGTAATCATTTGCCAAATCGCCTTTCAGATTTTCTAAATCTTTTATCATTTCGCGAATCAAAAGCAATAAAAACAAGAAAACCGCATGCGCCGAAATTACCATAAAATGACTCATATGATCCTCAATTTCTTCAAATGAAATCTTATTGTAGAAATAAAGCAAAATGGCAAAAAACGGAATTACAGCCATAAAAGCCGCCATTAAATTACCAATGATAGGATATTTTTTAATTTTATGAGAGTAAAACCAAATTAGGAAAATATAAGCAGAAAAGAATAAAAATGCACGCCAAGAAACAATTGAAGCCATTAAAACCGCTAAAAAATTCAAGCTGAAATAAACCGATAATTTAGTTTTCTGACTTACCAAACGATCCAGCATCGATTTGTTCGGCCTATTGATTAAATCTTTTTGGCTGTCATAAAAATTGTTGATGATATAACCTGAAGCGATCGTAATTGCTGAGGCAAAAACAATCAGAAACAAATAAAAATCCAAGATAATGTCAAGCGCTCTTTTCTCTGGAGCCAAAATAAATATTGCAGAGAGATATTGTGCAATAACAATAATCGGGATATTATAACCGCGTACTACAGAAAACAAACTGACAATTTTCATTACTACAAGTTTGTGCTGTCTGCTTAACATAAATTATAAAGTGTGATGGATTAGATTTAGGGAAGTTAGAATATATTTTTTTATTCTATATTTTAAAGCTTGTTTTTTAACAATTCTTTAGAACCGTAACCTAATTTTCGAATACAGGCCAAAGCTTGTTTTTGGGTAATATCAATATCCTGAATGTCTTTTTTTTCTACAAAAACAACTGATCCGCTCCAAGGATTTGGTGCATCTGGAATAAAGACTGTAAATTTATCTTCACTGATTTGCTCAATCAAAAAAGCAAATTGCAATCCGGCATCTGTAGGTACCAAAATTACTTTTAAGTCATCTTTAGATTCAATTCCCAGAATGTTTTCATTCATGTTTTTCATGAACGAATAACCAGGAACAAAACTCAAAATGCCGTCTTCTAATTTTTCTACCAGTTTTTTTGCATTGGCGGTTTTTGCTATTAAGCCTGCCACCAAACAAATAAGAATTATAAGCAGTATTCCAATAAATTCCTGAAGTGCAAGTCCTAAAACACTAATTCTTGGCAAGTTGTTTACCAGTGGAAGTGTCGTTTTTTGAATAATGCCGTATCCTTTTTCTAAAACAATTATCAAAACCACTAAAGGCACTAAAAATATAAGTCCTCCTAAAAATGTTGCTTTGATAATCTTTAAAATACTTTTCATAGGCAATAATTTTTAGGATTAAATGTTAGAAAATGGTATTCAATAAATTACAATATTTTAAGAGGTTAAAACTTAAAACTGGTAAACGACTTCTAATTTGTAGTCTTTCAAAGATGCTTTTGCGCGTTCTAAATCTTCGGTAAAACCAAGAATATAACCGCCACCGCCAGAGCCGCAAAGTTTTAAGTAATAATCGTTTGTGTCAATTCCGTGTTGCCAAATTCCGTGAAATTGTTCAGGAATCATTGGTTTGAAATTATTCAACACCACTTTAGAAAGTTTTTTAGTATTGCCAATCAAAGACTTCATGTCGCCATGCAGGAAGTTATCGATACAGATGTCAGTATATTTTACGAATTGATTTTTAAGCATTGCGCGGAAACCTTTGTCTTTTAGGCTTTCCATAAAAATACTGATCATAGGAGCAGTTTCGCCAACAATTCCAGAATCTAATAAAAACACAGCACCTTTTCCGTCAACAGTTTGAGTCGGAATGCCAGTTGTCTGAATATTGTCTTTAGAATTAATTAAAATCGGAATGCTCAAATAGCTGTTCAGCGGATCTAAACCAGAACTTTTTCCGTGGAAAAAGCTCTCCATTTGAGAGAATATATTTTTTAACTGAAGTAGTTTTTCTCGTGTTAGATTCTCTAAAACCGTGATTTTGTTAGCTGCATATTTATCATAAATAGCCGCTACAAGTGCACCGCTGCTTCCAACGCCGTATCCTTGAGGTATACTAGAATCGAAATACATTCCGGTTTCGACATCGTTTTTAAGATTTTCTAAATCAAAAGTAACCAATTCTGGCTGCTGTGTCTGTAGCACTTCAAGATAGGAAGCAAAACTTCTTAAACTTTTATTTGACGCAATAGCTTCATCTGAAGGCTCTTCAGATTTTTTTAAAGCGCCGTTGTAAAAGTTATAAGGAATAGCCAGCCCTTTTGAATCGCGGATAATTCCGTACTCTCCAAAAAGTAATATTTTTGAATAAAATAATGGTCCTTTCATGATTTATTTTATGTCTTTCTTAATTTTATTTGGGTTTTGTCTGGTATCGAAAACATTATGAATTCTGATTTCATTTGCGCTAAAACTATATAATAGGCTTGATTGTTTTGTTACAACACATTTTCGATATTTTTTGTTTATAGATGATTTTGGGAAAATCTCTGGATTCATTACCATTATTGAAATTGCTTTTTCAAATTTGATAATAAAGATCTTTTTTGATTTTTCTGACCATCTTGCTTCAATGAACTTTAAAACTGAATCTAAATTTTTCTCTGCTGTTTTTGAAAAACTTACTTTAATATCCACTATCTGTATTTTTTCATCACCTCCTCATAACTTGTAAATTCTCCTCTTTCGAATTCTAATTCACTTTGAGCTATGTCCTCTTTTTGCTGATCTGTCAAATCATCCCACCAATCTTTTTTATTTTTTCTCAACAATTTTGCAACTGCCTTAATGATTGACGGATCATCTGTTTCTTTCAACATTTCCATTGCTTCGCGTTTTTCTAATTGAATGTCCATAATCAAAATTTTAATTAAAGATACGGAAAATTATAATGCAATAGCGCCGCTTCCAATTTTGTCGCAAATGTATTGACTATTCTGACAAAATACAACTAATTCGTCCTGAATAAATTGTAATACTTTTTCGCTAACGTTTTCGGGATAAAGCACATGAACATTTGCTCCGGCATCAAGTGTAAAACATACAGGAATTTGAGTTTCAGCTCTAAATTTCCAAATCGCATTAATGATTTGCAGCGTATTTGGCTTCATCAAAATAAAATAAGGCATTGATGTCATCATCATAGCATGTAAAGTCAATGCTTCACTTTCTACAACTTTGATGAATTCTTCTAAATCTCCACTCTCAAAAATGGAAATTAATTTATCCAGATTTTCATGCGCTTGCGCAAAACGTCTTTCTGCATAAGGATGATTGTGCATTAAATCGTGTCCAACAGTGCTTGAAACTTGTTTCTCGCCTTTATCAACTAATAAAATGGTGTCTTGATAATTTTTGAAATTTTCATGAATCGTGTACGGAAATTCAACACCAAATAAATCGGTACTTCCTTTAATATTGGCTTGATTTCCCCAAACTACGACTTCGCCTTTTACACTTCTACAAGCGCTTCCTGAACCTAAACGAGCCAAAAATGAAGCTTTTTGGTAAAAATAATCCTCAGTCATTTCTGGATTTAGCAGTTTCTCCAAACTCATAAAATTCATTGCCAAAGCCGCCATTCCAGAAGCCGAAGAAGCAATTCCTGAACTATGCGGGAATGTATTTTGGGTATCAATCGTAAAATGATAGTCTTTTAAAAATGGCAAATAAACTTCAACTCGTTCCAAAAACTTCTGAATCTTTGGTTTGAAATCTTCTTTTGGTTTTCCTTCAAAAAGTAAATCAAAAGAAAAAGAATTTTGGCTTGCTCTTTTTTCAAATCCTAATTTCGTAATCGTTTTGCAATTATTCAAAGTAAAACTAACCGAAGGATTTGCCGGAATCTGATTGTCTTTTTTCCCCCAATATTTCACTAATGCAATATTGCTGGGAGCACTCCATTCAAAATTTCCATTTTCGACCGTTGAAGTATATGTATTTGGAATAAAATCAGCTGCTGTAAACATGAATTATAAATTTTGGCAAAGATAGGTTTTTCACCATATAAGTTATATAAGAAATTATAAGAGTATTTGCTAAAATGAACTTATATTACTTATATGGTTTCCAAATTTCTTTTAACTATTTTTGAATACAAAATTTGATGAAATGAATAAGATTGTAAAAATCGTTATAGCTTTAATTGTTTGTCTTTCTGTTGGATATTCTGCAGGAGTGGTTACAAAACCGAGTATTGAGACTTGGTATGTAACACTGGAAAAACCAATTTTTAATCCGCCAAACTGGATTTTCATGCCAGTTTGGACAATACTTTACATTTTAATGGCGGTTGCGGCAGCATTAGTTTGGGATAGAATAAAAGAAAATGCGGAAGAAGTAAAGAAAGCATTGCTTTTTTTCATTATTCAATTGATTTTAAATTCAATTTGGTCTTACATATTCTTCGGACTAAAAAATCCGATGTTGGCTTTAATTGAAATTATCCTGTTATGGTTGATGATTTATGAAACGTATTTGAAGTTCATTAAAATCAATAAAACTGCTGGTTATTTATTGATTCCGTATTTGGCTTGGGTTGCTTTTGCGACAGTTTTAAATGCTAGTATTTGGTGGTTGAATAAGTAAAGTTTTGTTTCAGGTTTTCTTTGTTTCATGTTTAATCAATGCGTTTACTTTATGAATAGATTTAAGTTTTTTCTAGTTGTTTTGGTTTTAACTTCGTTTAAAAGTTTTGCTTGTTTGAATGGCGAAACCAAGATTCTTAAAAATGGAGCTTATGCTTATATTGATTACAGAGGACTGGTTCCTCATGGGCATAATTTTTTTACTCGCGATTATCCTAGAATTATAAAAGAACTTGACAGTGCATATAATAAAACAAGAGATATAGATTATTTATCTGATAAAGGATATCTTTTAATCGTTCAAAAAAAATATGTTGAAGCTTTAAATTTGTATTTGAACATTGAAAAAACAAATCCTAATAGATATTCAACAGCTTCTAATCTTGGAACGCTTTATGAATTGATGGGTGACAATAAAAAGGCGTATACTTGGATTAAAAAATCTATTGAAATCAATCCTAAATCTCATAATGGTTCTGAATGGCTTCATTTAAAAATATTAGAAGCAAAAATTAAAAATTTAAAAGATGTATCTGGTGAGTTTTTAATTAATACAAGTTTTGGAAATATAGCTGTGCCTCAAACGAAGTTATCAAACGAAGAAGTTGACAAATTAGCAAAAGAGGTCTATTTTCAAGTAAATGAGAGAATGTCATTTATTGAACCAAAAGATAAAATCATTTCAATTTTACTTTTCGAGCTAGGAAATCTGGTGGCGCTTAAAGGAGAATACAAAAACGCTGTTCTAGTTTTTAAACTTGCGAGAGTATATGGCTATGAAGACGATCTTCTCATTTCGAGAATGATCAACACTGCTGTAAGTGACTATGCATATGATCTTCAGAAAAGCAGGAGTTATAACAGGCAAATTAAAGCCCTAAGAGAAAATAACAAATCAATTGATTTAAATTATGTTTCTCAAATAGAGATAAGTTTAATAATCATATCAATAATTGCTGTTATATTATTAATTGTTTTTATTGTCTTTTTTAGAAAATGGAAAAGATTAAAAAAAACTACTTCAGTTTCTTAAACTCTTCATTTTTAGAATAAAGAAAATCCATAATAGCCAAAACATTTGGGTTCTCCAGAAGTGTTTTTGATTTCAGATCTGAGTCGCAAAAATCAATAAAAAGTTCTTTTTCTTCGGGTTTTAGTTTTAGATCTTTGAGGAAAAAATCAGGTGGGCAATAAGCCGTTATCAGTTTCTTAAAACGATCATCATCAAGTTCAGTTTTTTTCTTCGGCTTACCTTTTAAAGGGAATGAAACTCGAAGAGCTTCTCTGATTGTATTATCACTAACTCCTGTATTCCATGATAAATCTTTGGCATTTTTACTAATTAATACATCTGCAACAGCATCAGCATCAACCTTAACTTTATCAAATTCGACCTTAGTTATGACAACTTCCTTCAATTCTTCAGGTTTCAGAACTTTATTTACAATCAGATTATTTTGATTGATGTTTTCTTGAGAAATTTTCAACCTTGAGAAAAAAGAATCTTTATAGAAAAAAATAAGACTGTCTTGCACTTTTACCAAAATTGAAAATTCTCCCAACTCATTTGTTCTTGTGCTGGTGTGAGCTGTTTTATTAATGACTTCTACTTTATGAAGTGGTGTATGCTGCGAAAGAACTTTTCCTTTTAATAATTTTTCCGTTTGAGAAATGCTGAGTTGATAGGTGAAAAAAGAAATTGTGGTAAGTAATTTTACTTTCATTTAATGGCTTTTAGTTTTTAATTCCTGAATTTAATTTTTTAAATTCTTCATTTTTAGCATATAAAAAATCCATAGTCGACAAAACATTCGGATGTTCTAAAAGCGATTGGGAATTGGGATCGGCATCGCAGAATTGGAGAAAAAGCTCTTTTTCTTCAGAATTTAATTTTAAATCTTTGGTAAAGAAATCGGGAGGACAAGTTGTTGCAATTAATTTTCTAAAATCAATTTTTGGAGTCTCTTTTTTAGTCTCTTCGTCTTTTTTTAATAGGTTGTAAATTTGTTTTCCCAAGTAAATAAAATCAATGTCTAACGGGCTTCCCTTTACCTCGTTAAAACCTTCAATTTTTAATCCTGGTCTTGATTTATGATCGTTTAGCTTTATTTGCGTTATATCTTCTTTGGTTAGAAAAACTTTTTGTGATGTTAAATTTGGAATAATTACTTCATCTAATTCTTCTGCTTTCGGTATCATATTTACGATAAGATTATTGGTTCCGATTTCTTTAGCAGTAATTTTCAATCGTGTAAATAGGTGATCTTTCGCAAAAAAAATCAAACTGTCCTGCGCTTTTGCCAGAATCGAAAATTCTCCCAAAGCATTTGTTGTCGTACTCGTTTTAGCCGTTTTATTTATTACTTCGACTTTATTAAGCGGAATATTATTTGAAGTGACTTTTCCCTGAAGCAGTTTTTCTGTTTGCGAAATAGAAATTTGGTAAGTGAAAAAAGAAATTGTGGTAAGTAATTTTACTTTCATTTAATGGTTTTTAGTTTTTGCTTTCAGCATTTAATTTTTGAAACTCTTTGTTTTTAGTGTGCAAAAAATCCATGGTGTAAAGTAGATTTTTCTGTTTGACAAGAATTTCTGCCTTAGGATCGGCATCGCAAAATTGTAGAAACAATTCTCTGTCTTCGGGTTTTAGTTTTAAATCATTTGTGAAGAAATCTAATGGAACTGTTGCTTCAGCTAGTTTTTTAAAATCTAATTCATTGAATTTTTCTTGAGTCTTTTTATGCTTTTTTCGAAACAGACTGAAAATCGCCATTAAATCTGCTCCATTTGCAATCGTTCCGTCGTAAATGCCTGTAGATAGTGGTGGTTTAGGTACGATAATTGAATTTTCATCAGCGGGACCAACTTTCGGAAATGTAATTTTGGTAACAACCACTTCGTCAAGTTCTTCAGGCTTTAAAACCATGTTGACAGTAAGGTTATTTTGATCAATAGTTTCCTGCCAAACTTTTAATCTTTTGAAATAATAATCTTTAGAGAAAAAAAGCAAACTGTCTTTTGGCCGAACCAAAATAGAGAATTCTCCGAGTTCGTTTGTACGTGTACTCGTTTTAGTGGTTTTATTAATTACTTCGACTTTATTAAGAGGAATATTTTGAGAAAGAACTTTCCCGTTCAATACTTTTTCCGTTTGAGAAACGCTGAGCTGATAAGTGAAAATAGAAATTGTGGTAAGTAATTTTACTCTCATATAGGATTAATTAGTTGAGAGTAAAATTATTAGAATAGTCTTAACGAAAACTTACAGAATCTGTAAATTCTTGTTAATAATCTATTTCATGCTTTGAACAAATTTTTCCAGTTCACCATTATTGATTAAAGCAGGTCCGTGACCAAAACACAGTATTTTTGGTTTTAGAAAAGCTAGTTTTTGAATGGATTTTCTGTTTGTTTCTTTATTAGCAGTGAATAAATGAGGTGGTTCGTTTAATCCGACTTTTGTTGTGAGCAAATTCATATTCGTCATCACATCGCCAACAATTAAAACGCCATCTTTTTCTCTGAAAAAAGATATATGACCTCTTGAATGTCCTGGAGTTTCGATAACCGTAAATCCACCAATTTGATCGCCTTCTTTTAAGATTTGAGAAACTGGATGTCCTTTTCCTGCCCAAAAGTTCTTCTGAAATTTTGAAATAAAATGATTTGGATTTGGGTATTCTGTGATTACATTTCCGTTTTCGGCAAATTCTTTTTCAGGTTCACTGCATAAAAGCGGAATGTTCAAAGTTTCGCAGATCACTTTACTGCTTCCCTGATGATCGGCGTGTGCGTGAGTTAAAGCGTGCTTTGTTATTGCTTTGTCGTTTAAGGCTTTTAAAATTGTATTTGCAGAATTTCGAATTCCTGCATCAATTAAAACATCTTCAATTACATAACAATTAATGGCATTTCTTGGAAACAAAGGAATCTGGTAAACGTCTTTGGCGATATTCTTCATCTTTTTTAAATTTTATTTTGACAAAGATTCGAATTCCGTTTTTCAACTCACTTGATAAATGTTAAGAAATATCCTGACGGATTCTGCTCAATGATTCTGGCGTAATTCCGAGAAAAGAAGCGATATAAATTAAAGGAGTTCGCTGCATTATTTTGGCTGGAGCCGAAGTTAAAAAAGTCTGGTATTTTTCTTTGGCTGGAATCATTTGTAGTTTTAAAACTCTGTCGGCCATGCAGAGATAATTTTGCTCTGCTAAAATTCTTCCAACACGTTCCCAATTTGGAATTTCGTTATACAAAAACTGCATTTTTTCGAAAGTAATCGAAAGGACTTCGCAATCTTCAATACATTGAATATTTTCAAAAGAAACCGATTGATTTATAAAACTGGAATACGAAGCAATAAAACCTTCATCACAGCTTAAATAAGTGGTAATTTCTTTTCCGTCTTTTAAATAATAAACACGAGCAAGACCTTCGACAATAAAGAAAATCTTGTTGCTGATTTTTCCCATCGACGAAAGGTATTCTCTAGCATTAAACTTTTCATATTCAAAACAAGAATCGATCCTTTCGATTTCATTTTCAGAAAACGAAGCGATTGATTGTATTTGTTTTTTTAAAGAAGGATTCATGATTTATAAAATAGCAATCAGTTCCGAAGCAGTATTAATAACCGTTTTTGCACCGCTGGCTTTCAATTCTTCTTCTGTTCTGTAACCCCACGAAACGCCAACAGGAAACATATTAGCATTTACTGCCGTTTTCATATCAATATCAGAATCGCCTACAAAAAGGATTTCTTCTGGCTTTAAATTCCATTTTTTACTAATTTCAATCGCCTCAAACGGATTTGGTTTTTTAAGTTCTTCTGTACTTAAACCAACCGCTGTGTCAAATTGTTTTGGAAATATTTCTGATGCTATTTTCTTCGTCAATTCATCTGCTTTGTTGGAGAAAACAGCCATTTTGATGTTTTGTGAAGTGAGTTTTTCTAACAGCTCCACAATTCCGTCATAAGGTTTTGTTTTCAGTGTACAGATTTTAGTATATTCTTCAACCATACATTCAAAACAACTTTCGATTTCATCATCAGAATTGTTTGTGGCTGGTAATGCTTTGCTTACCAAATTTCGTAAACCACTTCCGATAAAATATTGGTAAGTGTCGTAATCATGTGTTGGGTAACTTAGAGCGGTAAGCACTTTGTTCATCGCATCTGAAATGTCATGTAATGAATCTACTAGCGTTCCGTCTAAATCAAAAATAATTCCTTTAAATTTCATTTTATATTAAATATTTTGAGCCAGAATGAACCCGCTTGTCCAGGCATTCTGAAAATTAAATCCGCCTGTAATAGCGTCGATATTTACAATTTCGCCAGCAAAATAAAGGTTTTCGTGAATTTTGCTTTCCATGGTTTTGAAGTTGATCTCTTTTAAATCGATTCCGCCCGCAGTTACAAATTCTTCCTTGAAAGTACTTTTTCCGTTGACTTTAAATTCGGCTTTTGTTAGTTGTGAAGTCAGATTTTGCAATTGAATTTTCGATAAATCAGCCCATTTTGTTTCCGAATCAATTCCTGAAGCCAAAACTAAACTTTCCCATAAACGATTCGGAAAATCAAAAGGAGATTTTTTAGAAACTGCTTTTTTAGCGTGTTCTTGTTTTAAGTCTTTCAGTATTTTTTCGGCGTCTTCAAAATCAACGTCATTTAACCAATTCACAAAAATGGTAAATTGATAATTTTTGTCGTGTAGAATGCGTGCGCCCCAAGCCGAAAGTTTTAAGATTGCTGGTCCGCTCATTCCCCAATGCGTAATTAATAAAGGCCCTGTAGATTCTAGTTTAGTATCTTTTACATTTACGGTAACTTGCGCAGCAACACCAGGCAATTCTTTAATTCTGGAATCTTTAATATTAAAAGTAAATAGGGAAGGAACGGGGCTTACAATTGCGTGACCTTGTTCCTGAAGCATTTCCCAGATTTTGGGATTACTTCCCGTTGCCATTACTAATTTTTCGGCAGCATAATTATCCGTTTGCGTATCAATTTTCCAATGATTTTCTTTTTTGAAAATCGATTGTACACTTTGTCCTGTCAATACTTTTATACCTAATTTTTCAGTTGCTTTTAAGAAGCAATCGATAATAGTTTGTGAAGAGTTTGAAACTGGAAACATTCTTCCGTCCTCTTCAATTTTTAGTTCTACGCCATGTTTCTCGAACCATTCAATTGTATCGCCCGAACAAAATTGGTGAAATGGCCCGCGAAGTTCTTTTTCGCCACGTGGATAAAACTTTACTAATTCGTTTGGTTCAAAACAAGCGTGCGTTACGTTGCATCGTCCGCCTCCAGAAACACGAACTTTAGAAAGCACTTCTTTTCCTCTTTCTAAAATGGCGATTTTCAGTTTCGGATTTTTCTCTGCAATGTTAATTGCGGTAAAAAAACCTGCAGCGCCTCCGCCAACGATAATTATATCGAAATTTTTGATCATTTTTTTTTGGTTGCCACTAGTTACACGAATTGGCACTAATTTTTTTATTTAACCACAAATTACGCAAATTTTCACAAATTGATTTTCGCATTTAATTTGTGAAAATTTGTGGAATTTGTGGCAAAAAAAACTTTTAATCTGTTGCTATTTTAAACTTTATATTTTGTCTGGATTATCAGAGATAATTCCGTTTACTTTATAACTTTTTACTTTTTGAATGTCTTCTTCTGTGTTTACTGTCCAAGGTAAAACTAGAAATCCTTTTTCCTGCATTTGTTGCACATTTTCTTTATTCAATAAATTAAAATCAGGATGAATGGCTTTTGCTTTTATTTTTTCTGCGAAAGCCAAAGCAGTATCTATATTTTCTTCTGTTAAAACAGCAATCGGGATATTTGAGTTTAGTTTTGATGTTTCCTCCAACATATTCCAATCAAAACTTGAAACTATAAAATGATTGTAATTCCAGTCTTTTTTTGAAATATATTCTTCAATTAAGCTGACAACTTTCGGTGCAGTTCCTAAACCTTTTAATTCGATATTGATCAAACATTCTTTATCAACCAAATCAAAAACTTCGATTAAAGTTGGGATTTGGTATTTTCCATCAATTAAAAATGATTTTAATTCTGCTAGAGTCAAATCATTTACTAAACCTTTTCCGTTTGTGGTTCTGTCGATGGTTTCGTCGTGAATTACAACAATATGCCTGTCAACGCTCAAATGAACGTCAAGTTCTATTCCGTCTGAATGTAGGTCTAGGGCTTTTTGAAAAGCTTGCAAGGTGTTTTCAGGTTCGTATGCTTTTGCACCTCGATGTCCAATTTTTAGCATTTGCTGCGAGTTTAACCGCAAAGGTCGCAAAGTTTTACGCAAGGTTCGCAAAGTTTTTTATAATCTTTGCGAACCTTGCGATTTTCCCTTGCGACCTTTGCGGTTAAACTTTTAGATTAGTTCGAGTAAAACAATATCAAAATCATTGTCAATAATCACTTTTCCATCAATAACTTCAACTTCTTGATTCGAGTAAGCATCTTTTAGTTTTGTTCCGTTTGAGAAGATATCGCCAACTGGAAGTTCTTTTCTGCCTTTTGGTAAATCTACTCCCATAACAACTTTATCTGTAAAGGAACCTTTAGTAAACGTTCTGGAAAAAGTATAAGGATATGGATTAATCAGTTTGTGAACACCAGCGCCAACAGCAGGATGATTTCGTCTAAACTGACCTAATTTCTGCCAATGTAAAAGTGTTTTTTGCGTTTCTGGATTGTTCTGAATATCATCCCAATTCATGTTTGAACGTAGAGTTGCATCACCCTGCGTACCTTCAACAACTAAAGATCTTGCCGATTCATCGCCGTAATAAACCTGAGACATTCCTGGAGAAAGCAATAATTTATTGGCGGTTTCGATGCTTTTTGTTCGGTTGGCATCGAAAGGTTGGCCGTCGTCGTGTGAAGACATATAATTAAGAACAGAATATCCTTTTAAGTCATTGTTAAGTGCATTCGAATATTTAGAAAATAAACCTTCGTAATCGTTTTGTGCAGCATTCCATTTAAATTCAAAATTGATCATGCTGTTGAAACCATTTTGGAAATAATTTACTTTTCGATCTCCAAAATCATAATCCTGCCCACCGCTGATTCCGTAACCGTAAACTTCGGCAATGGTGTAAAACGGATTCTGATCTAGAACTTGCATCGGATGATGTTTTTTCCAAGTCTCAAAAGCGTATTCACATTCCTTTTTAAAATCGGCCCAAACGTTTTCATCGGTGTGTTTTACCGTGTCGCCTCTGTATCCGTCAACTCCAAATTCTAAAATATAATCTGTAAGCCATTTTATGATGTAATATTTTGGTGTTCTTGGATAATTTGTTCTTTTGAAGAATTCGTCTAATGAAGCGATTTCTTTTTCGTAACGACCTTCTTTTTTCCATTTTTCAATTAAAAAAGGAGGGAGCGCTACTTCCTGAGTACTTTCTGTTCTAACATCTGGAAGATTGTCAACCAAAGTACACATGGTTGTATTTTCGAACGATTTGTAATCGCAGACAACACCAGTTCTTACCCAATCTGAAGGCCAAACAGGATCTTCTGGAGTTACTGGTCCGGTATGATTGATTACACCATCGAGAATTATTCTGATGCCTTTTTCGTGCGCTTTTTTTACCAGTTTAGCTAAATCTTCTTTGGTTCCGAAATTTGGATCTAAAGCCGTCCAATCTCTTGCCCAATAACCGTGAAAGCCATAACTCAATCCGGTTCCTTCATCAACGCCATCGTGAATTTGCTCTACAATCGGCGTAAGCCAAATGGCATTTATTCCTAATTTTTCAAAATATCCTGATTCGATTTTTTTTGTGATTCCTATGATGTCACCGCCTTCAAATCCGCGGAGTTTTCCGGGAGTTTTGGTTCGGTTAAAATTGACATCGTTGGAAGTGTCTCCGTTGTAAAAACGATCTGTAAGTAAAAAATAAACATTTGCTCCTTCCCAAACGAAAGGTGTTTTCGAAGTATCATTCATTGTAACTGATTTTGAGCCAGAACAACCCGTAATTATGAATACTAAAGATAAAAAAAGGAAAGTGTATTTTTTCATTCTTTAAGAGTTTTTTAGATAAACATCATGTTGAAAAAAATAGCCACAGATTAAAGGATTAAAATGATTTTTTTCTTTTGCCACGAATTGCACAAATTTTCACTAATTCAAATATGATAAATAAATTCGTGGAAATTCGTGCAATTTGTGGCGAACAAAATCTGTGTTAATCTGTGTAATCTGTGGCAAAAAAATATTGTGAACTTTGCGCTTGCCCTTGCGAACTTTGCGGTTAAGTATTCTTATTCCAATTCTAAAACCAAAGCTGATTTTGGTTCTAAAGTAATTTCAGAAGCTAAATCGAATGTTTTTCCTGTGATCACATCTTTTCCTGATTTGTAGTTTTTGATGTTTTCCTTAAAACGAGCTGTTTTTATAACTTGTTCCTTTGCATTGTTATTGAAAACTACCATTACCGTTTTAGCATCGGTATATCTGAAATAAACGTAAGTGTTATTTTCAGGAATATAATGCGTCATTTTTCCGAAATGAACCGCTTCGTTTGATTTTCTCCAATTGAATAATTTTGAAGTGAAATCAAAGTATTGTGCTTGTTGAGCTGTTCTTCCTGCTGCTGTGAAAGCATTGTTTTTGTCACCAGCCCATCCGCCAGGAAAGTCTTGACGAATATCGGCGTCACCTTTGCTTTTGTCACCGCCCATTCCAATTTCTGAACCATAATACACTTGTGGAATTCCGCGAATGGTTGCCAATAAAGTCATGGCTAGTTTGTATTTTGGCAAATCATATTTGAATTTATCGTTCATACGATCGGTATCATGATTTTCTGCAAAAACTAAAATATTATTAATGTTCGGATATAAATAATCCATCGCAAAATTGTTGTAGAATTTAATTAATCCACTATCCCAGTTTGGGTTATCTTCGTTGAAGGCAGAAGTCACCTGACTTTGAAGTGTAAAATCCATTACACTTGGCAAATTCGAATTGTAGTTTTTGATCGCTCCAATTTTACTGTCTTTTTGCCAATAAGCTAAACTTGCCTGATTGTGCATCCAGATTTCGCCTACAATATTAAAGTTTGGATATTCATCTGTAATTGATTTTGCCCAATTTGCCATAGCTGTTGGGTCAGAATAGTTATAAGTATCAACTCTGAAACCGTCAAGATTGGCAAATTCTATCCACCAAATGGCGTTTTGAGTCAAGTATTTTGCAACTAGAGGATTTCTTAAATTCAAATCCGGCATTGAAGGCACAAACCAGCCGTCAACACAAACTTCCTGATCTGCTTTTGAAGCATGCGTATCCGGAATTACCTCGCGTCTGTGATTTGTCTGAGTGAAATTTTCAAATTGATTGAACCAAGTTTTTGTTGGCGTATCTTTAATCATCCAGTGCGTAATTCCCCAATGATTTGTCACATAATCCATAACCAGTTTCATGTTCTTTTTGTGCATTTCTGCAGAAAGGCGAACGTAATCGTCATTGGTTCCGTAGCGGGGATCAATTCTGTAAACGTCCGATTGCCCGTAAGTGTGATACGAATGCTGTTTGTCGTTGTCTTCGCATAAAGGCGTGCTCCAGATTGTAGTCGCGCCTAAAGACGAAATATAATCTAAGTTTTTAATAATTCCTTCAATATCCCCACCGTGGCGTCCGCCTGGTTCTGCGCGGTTTCCTTTTTCAGTTAAAACGGCATCACTGTCGTTTTTCGGATTTCCATTTGCGAAACGATCCGGCATGATTAAATAAATCAAATCTGATGCATCGTAACTTTTTCTGTCTGCCGAATTTGCTCTTCTTTCTTTAAGCGAATATTTCTGCGTAAAAGCAACTTTGTTATTGCTTTTGAAAGAGAAAATCAATTCAGATGCTTTGACATTTTGCGTATCAATTGTTACGAAAAGGTAGTTTGGATTTTCTGTTTTCTCAACGTTTTTAATCGCAACATTATTAGAAACCGAAGCTTCATATTGCGAAATGTTTTTTCCGTAGAACATAATCTGCAGTTCTGGATTTTTCATTCCGGAGTACCAAAATGGCGGTTCTACTTTTTGGATTTGCGCTTTCGCGGAAGCAGAAAACAACAAAACCATTAAAACTATTTTATAGAATGTGTGGTTAATTTTTAGGTTATTCATAGTAAAGATGAATTTAAACCATATAAGAAATGTAAGAACATTTAAGACAAAAATTGGGGAGATTTCTATTTAAATGGACTTACATTCTTATATGGTTAATTAAAATTATTTATTTTCAATAACGCTTATTGCATATCCTCCTCCCGGAGCAGAAAGCTGCGATAATTTTGATTTGCTTGTTACAGCAATTTTCTTAATTGTATAAGCTTGCGGATTCGTTTTGTAATGCGCATCTTTTGCATCAGCATAAATTGTTGCCGTGTATTTTTTACCTTTTTCAAGGAAGCTGAAATCGATGTTTGATGTACGAGAAGTTTCTCCGTTTACGTTTCCAATAAACCAGTTGTTTGTTCCTTTTGCTTTACGGGCAACGGTAATAAAATCTCCTGGCTCAGCCTCAATATATTTACTTTCTGACCAATCTACAGCCACATCTTTAATGAATTGGAAAGCATCTGGAAAACGGTTGTAGTTTTCTGGAGTATCAGCCGCCATTTGTAACGGGCTGTACATTGTTACGTATAAAGCCAATTGGTTACAAATTGTACTGTTTACATGCGATTTGTTATCAGGATTCATTTTGCTGATATCCATTTCGAAAATTCCCGGAGTATAATCCATTGGACCACCAATTAAACGTGTAAATGGCAATACTGTAACGTGATTTGGTTTAGAACCGCCAAAAGCTTGGTATTCTGTTCCTCTTGCTGCTTCGTTTCCAATTAAGTTCGGGTATGTTCTACAAATTCCTGTTGGACGAACGGCTTCGTGAGCGTTCACCATAATTTTATATTCAGCCGCTTTTTCGATCGCATATTGGTAGTGGTTTACAATCCATTGGTCGTAATGATTTTCACCGCGAGGCAAAATATCTCCAACGTAACCGCTTTTTACAGCATCATAACCGTTGTCTTTCATGAATTTGTAAGCCGCATCCATATGACGCTCGTAGTTACGAACAGATCCTGAAGTTTCGTGGTGCATGATGATTTTTACATTTTTAGATTTTGCGTATTCGTGCAAACCTTTTACATCAAAATCTGGGTAAGGTGTCAAGAAATCAAAAACGTAGTCTTTTGAATGTCCAAACCAGTCTTCCCAGCCTTCGTTCCAACCTTCAACCAAAACGGCATCGAAACCATTTGCAGCCGCAAAATCAATGTATTTTTTTACGTTAGCATTATTTGCTCCGTGTGTTCCGCTTGGTTTTGCTTTTGAGAAATCAGAAACTCCTAATTGAACTGTTGGAAAATCATTTGTGTATGACCAAGAACTTTTTCCTGTAATCATTTCCCACCAAACACCAACATATTTTACTGGCTTAATCCAAGAAGTATCATCGATTTTTGATGGATCATTTAAGTTTAAAGTCATTTTTGAAGCCAAGATATCTCTAGCGTCGTCGCCCACTATAATAGTTCTCCAAGGCGAGTGACTTGGCGCCTGCATATAACCTTTGTCACCTTTTGCATCTGGCGTTAACCAAGATTCGAAAACCAAGTTTTTATCATCTAAATTCAAGTGCATGCAAGAATAGTTGATCAAAGCCGCTTCGTGTAAGTTGATGTAGATTCCGTCGTTTGTTTTTAACATCAAAGAAGTCTGAACTCCTGTTGGTGAAAAAGATTTTTGAGAAACGTTTGCCGTATATGCTTTTTGAGATAAACCTCTAATTTCTGATAATTTCGATTTTGTATAATCGTATTCCTGCGTGTCATAATCTCCAGGAATCCAGAAAGCCGTGTGATCTCCAGTCATAGCAAATTGAGATCTTTCTTCTTTAATTACAAAGTAAGTAAGGTTCTTTTGCGCCGGGAATTCATATCTAAATCCAAGTCCGTCTTCAAATAAACGGAAACGGATAACGATTTGTCTGTCTGTTCCTTTTTGGTTCAGAGTAACAGCCAATTCATTATAATGATTTCTGATGTGATCTACTTCTCCCCAAACCGGTTTCCAAGTTTCATCAAAAGTTGAAGTTTTCGTATCAGTAATTGTAAAGTCGTTCAACAAAGATTTTTTATCATCTTTAAGTTCAAGACCAAGTTTACTGGTTTTTACAACTTCTTTGTTTTTATATTTTAAATTGTACGTTGGAGTTCCGTCGTTTTGAAGAGAAAATTCCATTACGAACTTGCCTTCGGGTGATTTTAATTGCTGCGCTTTTGCAACGGTGCTAAACGCAAACAAAATTAAACTTGCGAAAAATAAGTTTTTCATGTTTTTTTGATTTTAAATTTATAGTATCGTATTAGTGGGTATAATTGTTTTTAACACATAGAAACATAGATTTTATCTGTAAAAAAGAGAGAATAAAGAGAAACTGGTTTCTTTCACATAGCGCACTATGTTTATTTTAAATAAGTGAAACGCCTTTTTTGAGTACTCTAAATCTATGTTTCTATGTGTTTAATATTTTTTGTTAATTATCCCTAATGGTTTATTGTATTAATTTATTTGTACAAATTTACTTGCAATTATAGGATTTCCATTAACGATAATTGTTAAATCTTGATCGCCATCTACAGTAAAAGTTGTTTCGTTGTGATTTACAGCTACTTTTAAAATTTGGTTTCTGAAATTAATTTTAAAAGAGTAACCGTTCCATTCTTTTGGAATTTTTGGAGAGAAATGAAGTTGGTCATTTTTCACACGCATTCCGCCAAAACCTTCCACAATACTCATCCAAGTTCCGGCCATTGACGTGATATGACAACCTTCTTCTACTTCTTTATTATAATCATCTAAATCCAGACGAGAAGTTCTTAAGTAGAAAGTATATGCCATATCCATTTTATCTAAAGCAGCAGCCTGAATCGAGTGAACGCAAGGAGAAAGTGAACTTTCATGAACCGTAAATGATTCATAAAACTCAAAATTGCGTTTTAATTCTTCTTTAGAAAAATGATCTTCGAAGAAATAGAAACCTTGTAAAACGTCAGCCTGTTTGATGTATGGTGAACGCAATACGCGATCCCAAGACCATTTTTGGTTAATTGGGCGCTGTGATTTATCTAAATCTTTCACAGGAACTAAATCTTTGTCTAAGAATCCGTCTTGCTGTAAATAGATTCCAAGTTCTTTTGAAATTGGAAAGTACATATCATCAGCTACTTTTTTCCATTCTTTAATTTCTTCAGATGAAAGATTCACTTTTTCAAGAACGCGTTTGTGATCTGCAGGATATTCTGAAGACACTTTTTCGATTTGTTCTGCAGCAAAATCAATACACCATTTTGCAATATAATTGGTGTAGAAATTATTGTTGATGTTGTTTTCGTATTCGTTTGGACCTGTAACTCCCAGAATTACATATTGGTTTTTATCTTTTGAGAAAGAAGCTCTTTGGTGCCAGAAACGCGCAATCCCGATTAAAACTTCTAAACCTTTTTCTGGAATATAAGAGTAATCTCCCGTGTAACGATTGTAGTTGTAAATCGCAAAAGCAATCGCACCATTTCTGTGGATTTCTTCGTGCGTGATTTCCCATTCGTTGTGACATTCTTCACCATTCATGGTAACCATTGGGTATAAAGCAGCTCCGTTTTTGAAACCTAAATTGTCTTTAGCGTTTTCAATTGCTTTGTCTAATTGATTGTAACGATACGTCAATAAGTTTCTTGCAACTTGCTGGTCTTTTGTAGCCATGTAAAACGGAATACAATATGCCTCAGTGTCCCAATAAGTTGATCCGCCGTATTTTTCTCCTGTAAATCCTTTTGGACCAATGTTTAAACGAGAATCCTTTCCTGAATACGTCTGGTTTAATTGGAAAATGTTGAAACGAATTCCTTGTTGTGCTTTTACATCGCCTTCAATAGTAATATCTGACATTTCCCAGATTTTTGCCCAAGCTTCAATTTGATTTTGAAGAAGTGCGTCATATCCTAAAGCAACTGCCGATTTAATTACCTTTTCGGCTCCAGTCAAAGTATTTTCGTGGTTTAAAGAAACTGTATATCCGCCAATTTTTTGAATTGATGAGGTCTGTCCTTTTGCAATAATTGTCCCGTACGTATATTGAACTTTATCTGTTGTTGAATCGATTGTTGATGGTGAAACGTTGATATTTTCTCCGTTTGCCAAAATCGTATTGTGCATGAAGGTTGTAACCTTAAAATGCGTTTTAAACGTTTGAGCCGTTACAAAAGCTTCGTTTGTACCTTTTTTAACTTCAAGCGGTTCCCAGAATTTTTCTTCCCAGTTAGCGTCTTCATTAGTTACACCAGCGTCAACATAAGGTTTGTAAACGATTTTTGCATCTTTGTTTAAAGGTGTAATATCGTATTTAATGATTCCGGCTTCGTCTAAATCTAATGAAAGAAAACGACGAACATTTACCGAGATTTCAGTTCCGTTTTTAAGAATTGCTTCAAAAGAACGATTGTACCAACCTTCTTTCATATTCAATTCTCTGCGGAAATTTCTAACCTCGGTGCAAGTATTTAAATCAAGATTTTCTTCGTTGATTTCAATGTCAATTCCTATCCAGTTTGGTGCGTTTAGAACTTTAGCGAAATACTTTGGATAACCGTTTTTCCACCAGCCCACTTTTGTTTTGTCTGGATAGTAAATCCCAGCGATGTAACTTCCCTGGAAAGTTTCTGCTGAGTATGTTTCTTCAAAATTGGCGCGTTGTCCCATAGCACCGTTGCCGATACTAAAAAGACTTTCAGACGATTTTACGCGTTCTGCGTCAAATCCTTCTTCGATAATTGACCAATTGTCTGGTTTTATATAATCTTGATTCATTTGTTTAATTTGATAATTGAGATAATTAGATAATTAGTCAATTTGAGAATTAGATAATTTGTGTTTGTCGTATTTATCTAATTGTCACATTGGCATATTTTTCTAATTGATTAATTTTTCTATAAAGTCTGATGTGATTTGGGTAAAATCTTTAAAAATATAGTCAGCTTCATGTAAAATTGTTTCCTCACCAATTCCCACACTTACCATGTCTGCAATGTTTGCTGCCTGAATTCCGGCAACAGAATCTTCAAATACGATTGAATTTTTTGGATCAATGTTTAATAATTGAGCCGCTTTTACGAATACTTCAGGGTCTGGTTTTGCATTGGTAACGTCATTTCCGTCAACAATAACATCGAAGTAAGACAGAACCCCTGTTTTTTCTAGAATTGGTCTTGCATTTTTACTCGCTGAGCCTAATGCAATTCCTTGGTTTTTATCTTTTAATAGTTTTAGAATTTTTAAAACTCCTGGAAGAACCTCACTTTCATCCATGTCAACTAAATAAGATAGATAATCTTCGTTTTTTTGAATCAGCCATTTGTCTTTGTCTTCTTGCGAAGCCTGAACATTTCCTAATCCAAGTATAATGTCTAAAGAACGAACTCGGCTAACACCTTTTAAAAGTTCATTGTCTTCGTGTGTAAAATTTATGTTTAATGACTGTGCGATTTTTTGCCAAGCTAAAAAGTGGTATTTAGCGGTATCGACAATTACGCCATCAAGGTCGAATATGAACGCTTTTTTATTCATGAATTTCAATTTTAGATTTGCTATTTACTCTAAGAGTCAATAATCCTGCGAAAATCATTGAGATGCCTCCAATTATTAGAGCGTAAATAGGTTCATTATGAAAGAATTGTTTGATTACAAATCCTAATATCGTAGCGGCTACGATTTGTGGTATTACGACGAAAAAGTTGAAAACTCCCATGTAATAACCCATTTTTGCAGCCGGCAAAGCACCAGATAACATCGCATAAGGCATAGATAAAATACTTGCCCATGCAATTCCCACACCGATCATTGGAACAATCAGCATTTGTTTATCACCAATAAAATAAACAGAAATTAAACCAACACCTCCAGCACATAATGCCAATAAGTGTGTTGCTCTAACGCCTACTTTTTTTGCAATAATTGGTAATAAGAAAGCTACTGCAGCTGCAATTCCGTTGTAAACTGTAAATAATACAGAAACCCAGTCGGCAGCATCATTATATACTTTTGAAGTGGTATCTGTTGTGCCAAAAATGTGCTGTGTAACAGCTTGTGTGGTATAAATCCACATTGAGAAAAGTGCAAACCATGAGAAGAATTGAACCCAGGCCAATTTTTGCATTGTTTTTGGCATGTTCAATAAATCGGTCATGATTATGGTAAAGCCGTTTTGGACTTTTTTATTTCGTAATTGCGATGCAATTACAAATAAAATACCCATAAAAATTAGTCCAATGAATAAGATATACAGCTCTTTTGCGAGGCTATTTTCAAAAATTAAAAACGAAATTAATCCGCCAATAGCAGCAAATGCAAGTCCAAGCGATAATTGCTTCTTAGTGCTTATGCCAGATTCTGTTTCAGAACTAGATAGATCTTCAGCATCTTTTTTAGAGTTGGCTTCAAAAGCATGAAGTTCTTCAGGAGTATATTCAGTTGTTTTGAAAACCGTCCATAAAACTGAAAGAAGAAAAACAATTCCACCAATATAAAAAGACCATTTTACGGCATCAGGAATAATTCCCTCAGGAGCAGTATTGCTTACTCCGAAAACATTTGTGAAAAGATAAGGCAGAACTGAACCTACAACGGCTCCGGTTCCAATAAAGAAACTCTGCATTACAAAACCCAAAGCGCGTTGTTCGTCTGGCAAATTATCACCAACGAAAGCGCGGAAAGGCTCCATAGAAACATTTATCGAAGCGTCCATTATCCATAAAGTTCCTGCAGCAATCCATAAAGTAGGAGAGTTGGGCATAACGAATAATGCAATCGAAGACAATAAAGCTCCAATTAAAAAATAAGGGCGTCGTCTGCCTAAACGCGTCCAGGTTCTGTCGCTGAAATAACCGATAACGGGTTGAATTATTAATCCTGAAACAGGAGCTGCAATCCATAAAATCGGAATTTCATCAATTTTGGCACCAAGAGTTTCAAAAATTCGAGAAGTATTTGCGTTTTGCAGTGCAAAACCAAACTGTATTCCCAAGAAACCGAAACTCATGTTCCAAATTTCCCAGAAACTTAATTTACGCTTTTCCATTATCGTAATTTGAAAATTATACGATAAGCGCTTTGCTTATCAAAACTTTGTTTCTTTCGAAGTAAAACTAAAAGCCTTGACTGGGCGTAAAATTATAAATTATTTTTTTATTAATGCTAATAAAAAAGCCATAAATATTTTTTATGGCTTTAGAATGCATTGATTTTAAGAAAATTAGTCAGTAGATTCTCTTTTTATTAAGTGGGTTTCTATGACTTCGGTAGTATAGTTTTCGTTTTCGTCTTCATCATCTTCGTGGTCGGCTTCCAGTCTTTCAATCAGCATTTTTGCAGCTTTGTTGCCCATTTTTTCTCCACTTTGGCTTACCGTTGTGATGCTTGGAGTGGAGTATTTTGAAATAATTCCGTCAGTGAATGCAATTACCGCTAGATCTTCGGGAACTTTTAATCCCATTTTTGATGCCGTTTTGATAATGGTTACTGCAAAAAGCTCATTTACTGCAAAAACAGCATCAAAAGCTCTTGCGTGGAGAAGTTCAGAAATGGTGATTTCGCAAGTATCAACATCTTCAATTTTGATGATTAGATCTTCATTAAAAGGTATTCCGTTATCTAAAAGTGCTTTTTCATAACCGTCAGTTCGCAATTTTCCAACACTTACATAATCTACTGTGGTTACTAAAGCGATTTTTTTTCGTCCGTTATCTATCAAGCTTTGAACGGCTTCATAAGCGGCAGCTTTATCATCAATAATTACTTTGTCGCATAAAATATCATTCGTAACACGATCAAACATAACTACAGGCATTCCTTGATTAATGACTTCGGTAATGTGGTGGAAATCGCCTTTGAATTGGGTTTCTTTCGAAAGCGACATGATAAAACCATCGATACTTCCGTTGGCTAGCATTTCCATATTCAAAACCTCTTTATCAAATGAATCGTCTGATAAACAGATTACTACGCTATATCCGTGTTCGTTGGCGACTTGCTCAACGCCATTGATTACAGTAGAGAAAAAGTGATGCACAATTTCGGGTATAATAATGCCAATACTCTTGGTTTTTCGGTTTTTAAGACTAAGGGCAATGTTGTTGGGCTTATAGTTATAAAACTTCGCAAAAGCCTGTACTTTTAGACGCGTTTCTTCGCCTATTTCTAAACTGTTTCGTAGTGATTTTGAGACAGTTGAAATAGATACGTCCAGCTCCTTTGCAATCTGTTTTAGGGTTATTTTACGTTTCATAGCGTTTTTTGGAAAAAATCTAATTGATAATAAAGTTGGTTAATATTTTTGGTATTGGCAATTTTTGACTTAAAAGATTACAAAAAATAGAAAGTTTTCAACACTACCACGTTTTCGTAAACCAATAAAAATTGCCACCGGTTGTTCGTGTTAATAAATTCATAATTTTGAAATTCGAAGTAAAATTAAAAACTTAACTAACAATCACAAACTCAAACTAATTTAAACAAAAAGTATGAAAACAATTTACAAAAAGTTGTTATTTTTATTCCTACTGCTGCCGTTTACTGTGTTAGCTCAAAGCACATTAAATGGAACTGTTGTCGATAAGGCAACTGGGCAGCCGATTCCGGGAGTAAATGTAAATGTACAAGGCTCGAAAGCAGGTACTTCTACAGATTTTGATGGAAAATTTCAATTGCCAAATTTAAAAAATGGCGATAAAATTGTCGTATCATTTATTGGATATGTAAGCAGTACTGTTACTTTTTCTGGACAAAAAACGGTAAACGTCATTCTAGAAGAAGATACAAACCAACTTAAAGAGGTTGTTGTACAAGTAGGTTACGGTACTGTTAAGAAAAAAGATGCTACAGGAGCTGTAACGGTTTTAGGTGCAAAAGATTTTAATAAAGGACCGGTGCAATCTGCAGATCAAATGATTCAAGGAAGAGTTGCAGGTTTGCAAATTATTAACGGAGGTGGTTCTCCAGGAGCTGATCCAATCGTAAGAATCCGTAGTGGATCTTCCCTTAGTGCAAACAACGATCCATTATATGTAATTGATGGTATTCCAGTTGCAAGCGGAGGAGTAGAAGGAGGAAGAAACCCTTTGTCTACCATTAACCCAAACGATATTGAGTCACAAACTGTTTTAAAAGATGCTTCGGCAACTGCGATCTATGGTTCAAGAGCTTCTAATGGTGTAATCATTATTACAACTAAAAAGGGAAAATCTGGTGATATCAAAGTAAGTTACAATGGTAATTTTCAAGTTTCAGAAGTAACACAGCAAGTTGATGCTTTGTCAAGCGGACAATTTAGAGACTTCGTAAATGCTCATGGAAGTGCATCTCAAATTGCTGCAATGGGACAAGCTAATACAAATTGGCAAGATGAAATTTACAGAACCGCTATGGGAACTGATCAAAATATTTCTGCTAGTGGCGGAAAAGATAATGTTACTTATAGAGCTTCTGTAGGATATACTAACTTAAATGGTGTTTTGTTAAGAGACAATTTTGAAAGAACTACTTTAGGAGTTTCGTTAAATGGAGACTTTTTTGACAAACACTTAAAAGTTCAAGTAAACAACAATACATCTATTATTAACAGTAACTATAGTAATACAGGAGCAGTTGGAGCAGCTGTAGGTTTTGATCCAACTCAGTCTGTAAAAAATGCTGATGGAACTTATTTCCAATGGATGACATCTCCAACAGAGTTTAATCAGTTAGCGGGTAAAAACCCATTGGCATTGATTAACCAACAAAACAACTTGGGTACTTTTAATAGAAGTATTGGAAATATCCAATTGGATTATAAAATGCACTTTTTGCCAGAATTAAAAGCTACAGTTAATTTAGGTTACGATCAAATGAGCGGTAGAGGTTTTGGTGGAACAAATGGAGATTACTTATTTGGACTTAAAGGTTCTGGATACAACAACTCTTACGTAAATATAGAGAAGAGAAATAACAAGTTAATGGACTTGTATTTGAACTACAACAAATTGTTCGAAGATATTAAAACTCAGATCGATGTAACAGCGGGTTATACTTATCAAGATTTTAGAGAAGAAAAAAACAAATCAAACTATAATTTTGAAAATGATGTAAATACAGTAGAGTTATTCACTCCAACACATATTAATTTACAGTCATTCTTTGGTAGAGCTAATTTCACAGTAGCAGATAAATATTTAGCAACTGTTTCTTTAAGACGTGACGGTACTTCTAGATTTACAGAACAATATCGTTGGTCAAATTTCCCAGCAGTTTCTGTTGCATGGAAATTGAATGAGGAGAGTTTCTTAAAAGATGTTGCAAGCATCAACTCTTTAAAATTAAGAGGAGGATGGGGTATTACTGGTCAGCAAAATATTGGAAGTGCTTATCCATCTATTCCATTGTATTTAGCTTCAAATACAGCAGCTCAGTATCAAATTGGAAATACGTTCTATACCACTTATAGACCACAACCTTATAACAGCAACCTGAAATGGGAAGAAACAACTACAATTAACGTTGGATTGGATTTTGCTCTTTTCAATAATAGATTTACAGGTACTGCAGACGTTTATGAAAGAACTACAGATGACTTGTTATTGTATACTCAAAATCCTGCTTTCTTCGGATTTTCTAATTATGACAATTACAATGTTGGTAGTCTTAAAAACAAAGGGATTGAGTTGTCTGGTGAAGTAGTTGCGGTTCAAAAAGATAATTTAGAATGGAGAATTGGTGGAAATATTACATTCCAAAATTCAAAAATTACAAAATTAACAACTACTCAAGATAATACTCCTGGACTAGAAGCTGGAGATAATATATCAGGAGGAACAGGAAATAAAATCCAAAACAATCAAGTAGGTTATGCACCAAATTCATTCTATGTATTTGAGCAGGCTTATGATGCGGCTGGAAAACCAATTGATGGTGTTTTTATTGACCGTAATAAAGATGGTGTAGTAAATGAAGACGATATGTATCGTTTCCATAAACCAGCAGCTGATGTGTTTTACGGGTTTTATACAACTTTGAATTATAAAAACTGGGATTTCTCTATGAACTGGAGAGGTTCTTGGGGGAACTATATGTACAACAACGTAGATTCTGGTAATGGTACATATAATAACATTTTAATCAGACAAAATGATTTATCAAATGGTGTTGAGAATCTTTTAGAAACAGGTTTCAAACAAGGAAGTAATTTCCAATTAAAATCTGATTACTATGTTCAGGATGCATCTTTTGTGAAATTGGATAACGTTACAGTTGGATATACTTTCAATCAAAAGATCAAAGGTATTTCAATGTTAAAGTTAACTGCTTCAGCACAAAATGTTTTGACAATTACGAAATATGAAGGTTTAAATCCTGAGATTTCTAATGGTATTGATAATAACATATACCCAAGACCAATTACTTTCATGTTAGGACTAAACGCTAACTTCTAATTCAAATAACAAGAATAATGAAAAAGATACAAATAAAATTATTAGGTATTTCTTTGTTTATGATGACGATGCTAGTTTCATCATGTACAGACGATTTAAACCAATCACCGGACAACGGAGATTCTGTTAGTGCCGATGAGCTTTTCTCTGATCCAGCATCATATAAGCAAAATTTATCAAAATTATACGCAGGATTTGCTACAACTGGTCAACAAGGGCCTGCAGGAAGCCCAGATATTTCTGGAATTGACGAGGGAACAAGTCAATACATCAGAGGTTTTTGGATGATGCAGGAATTAACAACTGATGAAGCTGTTATTGCTTGGAATGACGGAACTATTAAAGATTTCCATTCTCAAACATGGTCATCTGCAGATTCATTTATCGCTGCAACATTTGCACGTTTTTCTTTTCAAATTGTAAACTGTAACGAGTTTTTAAGACAAACAACAGATGCAAAATTAGCATCAAGAGGAATAACAGATGCGGCATTATTGGCTGATATTAAAGCGTACCGTGCAGAAGCTCGTTTTTTACGTGCAATTACATACTGGCACTTAGTAGATACTTTTGGAGCAGGATCAATCGTAACTGAAGATTCTCCAACAACATTTTACTATCCAGCGTATGCTTCAAGAGCTGAGATTTACAAGTTTATTGATGAGGAACTTACAGCTATCGAACCGCTTTTGAAAACACCAAAAACGAACGAGGCTTACCGTGTTGATCAGGCTGCTGCTTGGATGTTGCACGCTAAATTATACATGAATGCTAAAGTATATATTGGTACAGATCATTATGCTGAAGCGCTTCCTTTAATTGATAAAGTAATCAATTCTGGTTATACATTACACAATAACTACAATCAATTATTCTTAGCTGATAACGATAAAAACGGTGCGCAGAAAGAATTTATTTTTGCAATTGGTTTTGACGGAATCCACACGCAGACTTACGGAGGAACAACATTCTTAGTTCACGCTCCAGTTGGTGGAAGCATGGTAGCATCTGAATACGGTATTAACGGAGGTTGGGGAGGTATCAGAACAACTTCGGCTTTTGTTGACAAATTTCCAGCTGTTACTACAGATACTCGTTCTCAGTTCTATACAAACGGACAATCTAAAGAAATTGCAAACATTGGAAACTTTACTGATGGATATGCGATTATGAAATTTAAAAATGTTGATGTTAATGGTGTTCAAGGATCAGATAAAGCAGGGAACTTTGCAGATACTGATTTTCCAATCTTCAGACTTGCAGATGCTTACTTAATGTATGCTGAGTGCGTTGTTAGAGGTGCAGGCGGAAGCTTGGCAACTGCAACGACTTATGTAAATGCTTTAAGAACAAGAGCAAAAGCAAATATTATTACTCAAACTGATCTTAACTTGAATTTTATCCTGGATGAAAGAGGAAGAGAGCTTTACTGGGAAGGACACAGAAGAACAGATTTGATCCGTTTTGGAAAATTCACAGGAGGTTCATACTTATGGCCTTGGAAAGGAAATGTGGCTGGAGGTACTTCTACACAATCTTACAGAGATTTATTCCCAATTCCTGCGGGAGCTTTAGGAGCAAATCAAAATTTAAAACAAAATCCTGGATACTAAACTAACTGACTAACGAATTAAAAAATACCACAAATGAAAAATATAACAAAATCATTAATCGCTTTATTAGCGCTAGTTGCAATATCATGCAGCGTTGAAGATGTACAAGATAGACCTGTTATCGAAGGAGTTGATTCTCCAGTTTTAACTGCTCCTCAAAGTGGTGCGGCATATGTATTGAAACCAGAGGCGGCTGACGCGCAAGCAGAGCGTTTCACATGGAATTCTGCAAATTACGGCGGAGATGTTGAAATCACTTATGCAGTTGAAATGGATAAAAAAGGAAACAGTTTCAAAACTCCTAAAGAATTAGGAACTGTAAAATCTCAAAATCAAGTTTCAGTTTCAGTTAGCAAATTAAACACAGCAGCTTTGGCTTTAGCTGCAACTCCATTTGTTGCAGGTGATTTTGAAGTAAGAGTAAAATCTACTGTGAGTACAAATGTTATGTATTCAAATGTTGTTGGAATCGTGGTAACTCCTTACACTACTGAAACTCCAAAATTATGGGTTCCTGGTGGATACCAAAGCACAAGCGGTTATGGTTCAGATTGGACACATTCTTCTGCTCCAATATTATTAGCAGAAGGTTACGGAAAAACTGCTTTTGAAGGATATGTTTATTTCGCTACTGCACAAGATCCAACACAAGATGGAAAAGGATACAAATTGTCTACTGAAGCAGGTTGGGGAGGTACAAACTATGGAGCTGGTGATACAGCTGGGACATTAAGTTCAGCAGGAACTGCTAAAAATCTTGGAATCACTACTCCAGGATATTATAGAATTAAAGCTGATACAGATCCAACTAAATTATCAATTGTTACATTGAAAACAACTTGGGGAATCATTGGTAATGCAACTCCAGGAGGATGGGATACTGATACTCCAATGACATATGATCCTGCTACTAAAAAATGGACAGTTACTGTAACTTTAACAGCTCAATCAGCTCCAGATAATGGTTTGAAATTTAGAGCAAACGGAAACTGGGATCTTAACTTTGGAGATACAGGAGCTAATGGTACTCTAGAAGAAGGAGGAACAAATATTGGTACTACTGCTGGAAAATTCTTAATTACTTTAGACTTAAGTAATCCAAGAAATTACACTTATACAATGGTAAAACAATAATAAGTTGAAACCTAAAAAGAGGCTATCTACGGATAGCCTTTTTTAATAACCATATTGATTATGAAAAAAACTTTACTATTATTTTTCTTTATGTTGTCGGCAATTTCATTTGGACAACAGCAAACAGTAACTTATTCGGTAAGTCCATCTACTTTTGAGGAAACTACTTCTATTACCATTACTATAAACGGAAGCAGTATAAACGAAAGTACATGGGGCGTTACTGGAAATGCTTTATATATGTGGGCTTGGGCATTTGATACTAATGACACAACTCAAAAAGGAACACCAAACAATGGCACATGGGAATCTTCAAGCGAGGAAAGTAAATTTACTTACAATGCGGGAACAGATACTTATACCAAAACTATTACTCCAACAACGTATTACAATACAACAGGAATAGGAAAAATAGGTTTTTTAATTAAAGCCAAAAATGGAACTGGAGACAAAAAATCGCAAGATATCTTGGTTGAAGTTGGTTCTTTTCAAGTAACCTTGACTTCTCCGGTAGAGAATAGTACAACAATATTAGCGTCAGGTTCTAATTTTAATATTGCAGCTACAAATACAAATGGAGTGGCAAGCTATACGCTAAAAGCAAATGGAACTACAATTGATACTAATGCAAGTACAGCAAGTTATTCGTATACAGCAAATAATCTTACAAGCAATCAGAGTTATGAATTAGTTGCGGTTCAAGGAGCTGTAACAATTTCTAAAAAGTTTTCGGTTGTTGTAAATCCGAATACAGTTTCAGAAGCGATGCCAGCAGGTTTAGTTGACGGAATAAATTATAATGCCACAGACGCAACAAAAGCAACTCTAGTTTTAGATGCGCCTTTAAAAGATTTTGTTTACGTTGCTGGAAGTTTCAACAATTGGCAACCAACAACGGCTTATGCCATGAAAAAAGATCCTTCTTCTGGAAAGTTTTGGTTGGAATTAACGGGATTAGTTTCGGGTGCAAATAATACGTACCAATATTGGGTAGGCGAGAGCACACCATTGGCAAATTCTCCGGCTTTGGTAAAAACAGCAGATCCATATTCAACTTTGGTTTTATCGCCTTATGATGATCCAGGAATTCCTGCAGCTTCTTATCCAAATTTGCCAGCTTATCCGACAGGACAAAATTTTGAAGTTACAGTACTTAAAACGGGACAAACGCCATACAATTGGCAAGTAACGAATTTTACTAAACCGGAAAAAGATAAATTAGTTGTCTATGAACTTTTAGTTCGTGATTTTGACGCTAAAAGAAATTATCAGACTTTGATCGACAGAATCGATTATTTTAAAACACTTAAAATAAATGCTATCGAATTAATGCCGGTAATGGAATTTGAAGGCAATGAAAGTTGGGGTTATAACACTTCGTTTCATATGGCTTTGGACAAATATTATGGTACATCAGATAAATTAAAAGAGTTTATCGATTTGTGTCATCAAAATGGAATTGCTGTGATTTTAGATGTTGCTTTAAATCATGCTTTTGGCAGAAATCCAATGGTTAGAATGTGGATGAACGATCCTGACGGAGACGGTTTTGGATCTCCAACTTCAGAAAATCCATATTTTAACACCGTTGCAAAACATACTTATAGTGTAGGTGAAGATTTTAATCATCAGTCTGTAAAAACGCAATATTATGTAGAACGAGTAGTGAAGCAATGGATCCAAGAATACAAAATCGATGGTTTCCGTTGGGATTTGACCAAAGGATTTACTCAAGCTTGTACAGCTTCAGATGAATCTTGTACAAATGCTTATCAGCAAGATAGAGTTGATATTTTGAAAAAATACGCTGATTATTCTTGGAGCCTTGATCCAACACATTATACGATTTTTGAACATTTAGGATCTGATTCTGAAGAACAACAGTGGGCAAATTATCGCGTTGCTGAAACGCCTAGCAAAGGAGTGATGATGTGGGGAAAAATGACAGATCAATACAATCAATTGTCAATGGGATATTCTTCAAGCAGCAATATTTCTAGAATGATGAGCTCTAGCCGTGGTTTTACAGCAAATCGTTTGATGGGTTATGCCGAAAGTCACGATGAAGAACGTTTGATGTATAAAAATGTGCAATACGGAAATACTTCTGGAACATATAATGTAAAAAACTTAAATACAGCTTTGTCGAGAATGTCTGCAATTGGAGCGGTTTCACTTTTGATTCCTGGTCCGAAAATGATTTGGCATTTTGGTGAATTAGGTTGGGATGATTCAATTTATACATGCAACGATGGAACTGTTAATGATAACTCGGCAACGATTTCTGGAGATTGTAAATTAGATACAAAACCACAGCCTCAATGGGCAGAAAACTGGTTGGGTGATACAAATCGTAATAAAATTTATTATGATTGGGCAAAAATGATCAACATGAAAGTGACTGAACCTGTATTTTTGGGAACAGCAACAATGGCAAGCGCAAATACACTGACGGTAAATATTAAAATCACAAACAGTAATTTGGCAGCGACACAATTAAAAGATGTATTGATTTTGGCCAATTTTGATGTTACTCCACAAAACGTTGCTACAGGTTTTCAATATACAGGAACATGGTATAATTTGATGGATAATTCCTCAATCAATGTGTCTGACGTTAATGCAACAGTAAATTTAGCTCCGGGTGAATATAGAATTTATGGAAATAAAACAGCCAATTTAGCGCTGCCAGATTTCGGAAAGACAAGTGCTGTAAACTTATATCCAAATCCAGTTTCAAATTATTTTACCATAAACGTTGCAGTATCTAAAGTTCAGGTTTATTCAATAACGGGTCAGTTGGTGAAAAGTTTTGCTTCAAACGGAAATGTAGATTTTCAATATAATGTAAGCGATCTGAAAACAGGATTGTATGTAGTAAAAGCACATGATGAGAACGATAAAATTCAGATCATGAAATTTATAAAGAAATAAATACGTTAGTTTAAAATTTAGCCAAAAAGTAAATGTTTGCTTTTAGGTTTGAAATTTTAATAGGTATTTAAATTTTGGTTTTTTAGTAGTTAAAAGGGCTGTCTATTTATTTAGACAGCCCTTTTTCGTTAAGTAGTTTTGGTTATTTTTTCTCGTTGTATTCTCCAATCAAAGAAAAATAGCCAAAAGTTCCCAAGCCTAAAACGATTAACGGGGTTAGAATGAATAGCGTTATAATTCCAAATACCGTATCATCCTGCTGGTCTGATAAAAACTTTGGCAAGCCAAATTCAAACACGCAGAAATAAGCGGCAGCAATGGAAACTATAATCCATAAAACACCTAAAATTTGCTTAACTGTGTTCATATTATATGTAGGTATTAAAGGTGATTTATTTTATTTTTATTGTCAATGTAAACCATTCCAATTACAAAGCAGATCGAAGCAATTATAATTGGGTACCAAAGCCCGTCAAGATAAAATTCCGGTTTTTTATTGGCTTTAGCATGTAATACAAAATAGGTTGAAACGGCAGGCAGCAATCCTCCAAAAATTCCATTCCCAACATGATAAGGAAGCGACATTGAAGTATATCTGATTTTAGTTGGAAACATCTCCACTAAAAATGCGGCAATTGGTCCATAAACCATGGTAACAAATAAAACCTGAATGAAAACCCAAAAAATTAATGACCATTCGTTTTCTGAATTTATCTTAACAGTAAAACTGCTTTGAGCTTCTCTTTTATCGGCAAAAACAGTTTTCTTTTCCACATACGTAGTTCCGTCTGTATAGGTTTTGGAAATAGTGATTAAAGTGTCATTATTTTTATTTAATTCAGTAGTTTGAGTTGTTTTTTCAGTAATTTCTGTCTTGTATTTTACATCTGTCGTTTTGTACATCGCTCTATAGATAGGCCTATAAAAGAAAATTGCCAGAAACATTCCAAGCATCATAATATATTTTCTGCCAACTTTGTCGCTAAGCCATCCAAAGAAAATGAAAAACGGTGTTCCTATTAATAGTGCAATTCCCAAAAGAGCATCAACTTGTGAAGAGTCAATATTCATTACAGTTTTCATGAAACTCATGGCGTAGAATTGCCCGGTGTACCAAATCACGCCTTGTCCCATTGTCGCGCCAAAAAGTGCCAATAGAACAAATTTCAGATTATATCGATTACCAAAACTTTCCTTTAGCGGATTCGCACTTGTTGTTCCTTCTTTTTTAGCTTTTGCAAAAACTGGCGATTCATCCATATTTTTTCGAATTAAATATGAAACGCCTACCATTACAATCGAAACCCAAAATGGAACACGCCATCCCCAAGTATCAAAAGCTTCTGCAGAAAGCACACTTTTTGTGGCCAGAATAACCATTAGTGAAATAAATAAACCTACAGTCGCCGTTGTCTGAATCCAAGAGGTCCAGTATCCTTTTTGTCCAACCGGAGCATGTTCTGCGACATAGGTTGCCGCACCGCCATATTCTCCGCCTAATGCAAGCCCTTGAAGCAAACGCAGAATCAATACTAATAAAGGAGCGACAAAGCCAATAGTTTCATAACTAGGAATACAGCCTATCAAAAAAGTTGAGCCTCCCATTAGCAGTAAAGTCGCCATAAAAGTATATTTACGGCCAATAATATCGCCAAGCCTTCCAAAAAATAAAGCGCCAAAAGGTCTTACTACAAATCCTGCGGCAAATGTTGCCAAAGTCGATAAAAATGCTGCAGCTGGATTATCACTAGGGAAAAATTTGGTCGAAATTACAACCGCTAAACTTCCAAAAATATAAAAATCGTACCATTCAATCATGGTGCCCATTGAGGACGCCGAAATAACTTTCCAAATACCTTTAGTAGAAGTTTTGCTCATAAAACTGTTTTGTGTACTTAATAATTATTAAATGATAAAAATATAGTTTTACGAATATATAAGATATTTTGTTATTCACTTAATACTTTTTTAACAAAAATAAGCTATTTATTGACTTTTGTTTTTTTAGTAGTATATGGCTTATAAAGTGTGGAAGAATAATGTGATTTTAACCGCAAAGGGCACAAAGAAAAAACGCAAGGTTCGCAAAGAATAATAAACTTTGCGAACCTTGCGTAAATCTTAGCGCTCTTAGCGGTTAAATATTCAAAAAGTATTTAAAAACAAAAAACCCGAATATTGCTATTCGGGTTTCGTGGTACCTCCAGGGATCGAACCAGGGACACATGGATTTTCAGTCCATTGCTCTACCATCTGAGCTAAGGTACCGTCTTGTGCTTAATGCGGGTGCAAAGATAGAATCATTTTTCGTTTATCCAAAACATTTTTTTAAAAAAATCAATTCGTATCTTCGCAATGGTAAAAAAATAGGTATGATTTTAACTGTTGATGTTGGAAATACACGAATTAAAGCGGCTGTATTTGAGAGAGATAATATGTTTGAAAATTTTATTTTTGAGAAAAACGATCTCGAAAAAAAAATTAAAGAAATTTTAGAAAAATTTCCAAATTGCTCAGATTTGGTTGTCGCTTCTGTCGGAAATGTCGAAAAACAGTCTTTTTTGGCTTTCGAAAATCAACTGAATGTTCATTTTTTTACACATGAAGACATTTTTCCTTTTCATAATAAATATGCAACTCCAAAAACGCTCGGAATAGATAGAATGATTTTGGCGGCGGGCGCAACTTTGCAGTTTCCTAAAAAAAACAGATTAGTAATCGACGCGGGAACTTGCATTACCTACGATTTTATCGACGAAAATGACAATTATTTGGGTGGTGCAATTTCGCCCGGACTTAGATTGCGATATGAATCTTTACATCAATTCACCGCCAAACTGCCTTTGCTGACTTTTGAAGAGCCACAAAATTATGTAGGAAACTCGACTCAACAAGCCATACATTCGGGAGTTGTCAATGGGTTCGTCTATGAGATCGACGGTTTTATCGATGAATATCGAGCAGAGTTTTCAAATTTTATAATAATTTTAACGGGAGGTGATGCAGATTTTTTGGCTAAACGATTAAAAAATACCATATTTGCCAATTCAAATTTCCTTTTAGAAAGTTTGAACCAAACATTTCAATATAAAATCGACAATGATTAAAAAAATTATAATAAGTGCTTGTTTACTTATCTCGTTCGTTTCATTTGCTCAGCAAGGTACAGCTTCACCATATTCTTTCTACGGAATTGGAGATGCAAGATTCAAAGGTACTCTAGAAAACAGATCTATGGCTGGGGTTTCAATAGAGCAGGATAGTATTCACTTGAATGTTGATAACCCTTCAAGTTATGCTAGTTTAAGACAAACTACATTTACAGTGGGCGGAAGTTTTGGTACAGCTACATTAAAAAACTCTGACCATTCAGAAAAAGCGCAAAGAGCGACTTTTGATTATTTGGCAGTAGGAATCCCGATGGGGAAGTTTGGAGCAGCTTTTGGTTTGGTTCCATTATCGTCTGTTGGATATAAAATCATCAATGATAATACTGCTACAGAAGGAGCAACAAGCAATCAGTTCCAAGGAAAAGGTGGCGTTAATAAAGTGTTTTTTGGTTTAGGTTATAAAATTAGACCAAATTGGAATATTGGAGCAGATGTTCAGTATAATTTTGGATCAATAAACACATCAAGTGTTGAGGCAATTACTGGGGTGCAAAATACAACTACAGAAACAAATGAATCTGATTTGTCAGGTGCAAATTTTAATGTTGGGACAATGTATCAAACCAAGATCGATAAAAAAATGATGTTGTTTACTAGTTTAAATTACACTTTTGCAAGTACGCTAAATGCCAGTAATACAAGGGTCATATCTGTAAGTACAGATCCAGATCCAATTATTGCTGATCCAGTTGAGGCAAAAATAAAACTTGGAGGTAAAATGACCCTTGGAGCGGGAGTTGGTATTCCGAGAAAATGGCTTGTTGGTACAACACTTGCTTTTCAAGGTAGCGGACAATATGAGAATTATTATAATTCGAGCGATGATGTTCGATATGAGAAATATTCAAAATATGCACTTGGAGGTTATTATATTCCTAATTATACTTCATTTACAAGTTATTTCAGCAGAGTTACTTATAGAGCTGGTTTGAAATATGAAAAAACAGGATTGGTAATAAACAATCAAGAAATAAATGATGTTGGAATGACTTTAGGAGCTGGTTTCCCTATTACAGGTTCTTTTTCAAACGTAAACGTTGGAATTGAATTTGGAAAAAGAGGTACAACTTCTGCAGGTTTGATTCAAGAGAATTATTTGAACTTTAGTGCAAGTTTCTCTTTCAACGACAAATGGTTTAGACAGCGTAAAATTGAGTAATACCTAAGTTATATTTTTCTAAGCTCATTACAATTTACTACTTTTGGCAAATGAATTTACCAAAAAGATATACTATAGCCGTTGTCACAGTTTTTGCTGTGACACTGTTTTTTGGATGCGAAAGTAATTTCAAGGAAGTGCAAAGAAGTAATTTTGCAGAATTTGTTCCAGGAAGCGATGCTGATACGGTAAATATAAAATACACTGATTCCGGGCGTATAACAGGTGTTTTGATTAGTCCAAAAATGTTGGATTATTCAAATCTGGAATTTCCTTTTACAGATTTCCCAAAAGGAATTGATGTTACTTTATATGACAAAAAACAAAAACGTACTTTTATTAAATCAAATTACGCAGTTTCATATAAAGAAACTGGAATTATTGATTTGCAAGGAAATGTAAAAATAACTTCGGAAACGGGGCAAATGTTGGAGACCGAACAGCTTTATTTCGATCAAAAAAACGAATGGTTTTATACCGAGCGAAAATTTAAGCTTACAGATGCCAAAGGAGTATCGACAGGTCAGGGAATAGATTTTAGTAAAGATTTTAAAATGATCAATTCGCAACGTATAAGTGGTGAAATTGAATCAAACGAATAAAAATTATGGGTTATTTAAAATACACACAATACGTTTATATTGCATTTGCAGTTTACTTTATATATGACGGAGTTGCAAAATTGAATGAAGGCAATGAGTCTTACGCTTTAAGTTTTGTAATTGCCGGAATGGCTGTGTTTATGTTTTTCTTTAGAAGAAAATTTGTCAAGAAATTTGACGATCGTAACAAAAAACAATAAAAATGGAGATTAGTATTATAATATTGTGTTTAATACTATCTGCTTTTTTTTCGGGAATGGAAATCGCGTTTATTTCCTCCAATAAAATTTATCTTGAAATTGAGAAAAAACAAGATAATTTTTTATCAAAAATCCTAACAAGGCTTACTCAAAATCCATCAAAATTTATTGCCGCAATGCTTATTGGCAATAATGTAGCATTAGTTATTTATGGCTTTTACATGGGGGATTTAATTCTCGAATGTATGGTGAGCTTGGGATTTCATTTTTCAGATTTGACAAGTCTGTTGATTCAAACTGCGCTTTCGACTTTCATTGTTTTGATAACGGCAGAATTTCTTCCGAAAGTGTTCTTTCAAATCTACGCCAATTCATTAGTCAAGTTTTTTGCTTTTCCGGCTTATCTTTTTTATAAGCTATTTTATTACGTCTCAACTTTTTTCATTTGGATCTCCGATTTTGTCTTAAAGAAATTTTTTAAGACCGAAGGCGATCAGGTGCAATTGTACTTTAGTAAGGTTGAATTAGGGAATTATATCACGGAGCAAATGAATGCAGTTGAAGATGATGAAGAAGTAGATTCTGAAATTCAGATTTTTCAAAATGCATTAGAATTTTCGGGTGTAAAAGCACGCGATATCATGACGCCTCGCACAGAAATTGTCGATATTGATTTGTTTGATAGTGTTTCAGATCTAAAAGCGCTTTTTATAGAAACAGGTTATTCAAAAATAATTGTAAGTCAAAATTCGCTTGATGATATTGTAGGTTATGTGCATTCTTTTGATTTGTTCAAAAAACCGTCCACAATAAAATCTGTTTTAATGACAGTTGAATTTGTTCCGGAAACCATTTTGATAAAAGACGCTTTGAATCTTCTTATAAAAAAAAGAAAAAATGTTGCAGTTGTTCTTGATGAATACGGAGGAACATCTGGAATTATTACAATAGAAGATATTGTCGAAGAACTTTTTGGTGAAATTGAAGACGAGCATGATCTTGATGAAGAGCTGATTGAACAGGAATTGGGAGACGGAAAGTATTTGTTTTCTGCCCGATTGGATGTAGAGTATTTAAATGAAGCCTATAAACTAGAAATTCCAGAAGAAGATTCATATGGAACATTAGGAGGTTTTATAGTCAACTCGACTAAGAAAATTCCACAAAAAGGAGACGAAATTGTAATCGATAACTACCATTTTGTGATCGAAGAGGCAACAAATAAGAAAATTGAATTGGTGAAAATGTCCATAAAAGACTGATTTTTTTCAATAATTAAAAAAATTGTGCAAAATAAAACGCTAGTTGTATTGTTATTAACTAGATAATTGTATTTTCGCAAACTGAATATAAAATTAACGATAATAAAAATGGCAGTTTTAGCAAAAATTAGACAACGTTCCGCTTTATTGATAGGAGTTATTGCACTTGCATTATTAGCATTTATAATACAAGATCTATTTACAAGAGGGACATTTAGTCAAAGTTCAAAAGATGTGGGAAGCATCGACGGAAAAGATATTTCATTTGAAGACTTTAGAGTTAAAGTTAGCAATGTTGAAAAAAGTGGTCAAGGAATTACTTCCACTGAAGCTGCAAACAGAGTTTGGGATCAAGAGGTTTCAATCGCATTATTATCTGCTCAATTTGAGAAATTAGGATTAAGAGTAGGTGAAAAACATTTGATTGAAGTTTTAAAAGCAGATCCAAATATTGGTAAAAATCCAATGTTTTTAAACGCAGCAGGAATTTTTGATGTTGTAAAATTCAAAGAATACTTCAAAACTAATCCTGAAGCAGCTCAATACATTTCTCAAAAAGAAAAAGATGCTGAGTTGAATGCAAAATTCCAAATCTACAACACATTAATCAAATCTGGACTTTACACAACTGCTAGTGAAGGAAAGTTGAAATATGAAATGGAAGCAAACAAAGTAAACTTTAGTTATGCTGCAGCTTTATATTCTTCTATTAAAGATAGCGAAGTGAAAATCTCTGATGATGAGATTGTAGAATATATGAAGAAAAACGAGAAGAAATTCAAAGCTGATGAAACTCGTGAAATTCAATACGTTTTAGTTGAAGACAAAGCTTCAAAAGAAGATGAAGCTGAAATTAAAGCTAAAATCACAGGATTGTTGAGCGGAAGTGTTGTGTACAATGCTAAAACTGGTAAAAACGATACTGTGCCAGGATTTAAAAATGCTACAAACATTGCTGAATTTGTAAACTCAAATTCTGATGTTCCTTACGATTCAACTTATGTTCCTAAAAATGCTTTGCCAGCTGTTGATGCTGACAAATTATTCAGCTTGCCTGCTGGAGCAATCTACGGACCATACGTTTATGGAAAATATTATGCTATCTCTAAATCTTTAGGATTTAAAGCTGGTGTTAATGCAAAAGCTAGTCATATCTTAATTGGTTACGAAGGATCTCAAACGCCTAACCAAAAAGAAAAAAGAACTAAAGAAGAGGCAAAAGCTAAAGCTGAAGAAATTTTAGCTCAAGTTCAAGCTAACCCAGATAGTTTCATGATGCTTGCTTTTACAAGCTCTGATGATTCATCTGCACAACAAGGTGGAGATTTAGGATATTTTGGTCAAGGCCAAATGGTAAAACCATTCAATGATTTTGTATTCAGCAACGGAATTGGTAAAGTTGGATTAGTTGAAACTCCATTCGGATTTCATATCATCAAAATTACTGACAAGCAAGACGGTATTCGTTTAGCTACAATTGCTCAAAAAATTGAGCCATCTGAAGCTACTTCTGATAAAGTATTTACATTGGCTACTAAATTTGAAATGGAAGCGGCTGATAAAGATTTTGCTGCTACAGCAAAAGAATTAGGATTAAAAATTGCTGCTCCTGTAACTGCTAAAGCTATGGATGAAGCGTTTGGTCCTCTAGGAAACCAACGTAACATTATCAGATGGGCATTTGACAAAGAAACTAGCATTGGTGATGTTAAGCGTTTTGAATTAGCTAATATTGGACACGTAATTGCTCAATACAAAAGCGAAAACAAATCTGGTTTAGTATCTGTATCTTTAGCTAGACCTTATGTTGAGTCAATCTTGAAAAACAAGAAAAAAGCTGAAATGTTAAAAGCTAAATTAACTGGTTCAACAATCGAAGCTGTAGCTAAGAGTGCTGGTGTAGCAGTTCAACAAGCAACTAACGTTACTATGGAAAATCCTGTTTTGCCAGGTGGAGTTGGACAAGAGCCTAAAGTTGTTGGAAATGCATTTGCTTTAGCTGCAAACAAAATTTCTGCTCCAATTGAAGGAAACACTGGAGTTTATGTAGTGAAAAACGTAAGCACAGTTAAAGCTCCTGCAATTGCAAATCATGCAGAATATGTAGCTAAATTAAAAGCTCAAAGTGCTTCTGACGCAGGTAGAGTTTTACCAGCTTTGAAAAGCAATGCTAAAATCGAAGATAACAGATTACAATTTAACTACTAGTTTTAGAAGTTAAATCCAAAATATAAGCCCGAAACATTCTAAATGTTTCGGGTTTTTTATTTCAGAAAATTAAAGAAATATTCAAATTTGTAATCCATATTGCCTGTTTTTTTGTAAGTTATATAGGAATAATAGAAATATAATTTAAAAAATTTTGGTTATTAGAATTATTGCATTTAATTTGTTAAAATTTTTATTTAAACAGAATTAATTTTATTCGTACGATATTTAAAAATAGTGAGACAAAATGAATAAGTACTTTAATAATCAGATAGTTAATGTTTTCTGCATTTAAGCTTTTTAGAAGAAAACCCAGGGTGTATTCCAAAATAGAGAATCATATTTACGGGATAATTATTGAGCTTTTGAAAGTAAGCAGCACTGACATCAATGTTGATGAATTGGGTGGTAAATACTACTTAAGCAATGAGGAACAACATTTTAAAGTTACTATATTGAGCAATGATTATGTAATCAGGTTAACGAATACACGCGATTCGGTTGCTGAAAAATATGATAAAGGATTTGTTGAGGATGTTTTAAAGGCTGTAAAAGAAGAAAAACACCGTCGAATGGAACTTGTCTATGATTCTATCAATAGTAGTATTGAAAAAATGGCTGAGCGTCTTCATAATACATTAATCGAATCTAACGAAATAGAAAATCAGAAGGTTCGTCATCTTCAATCTGAACCTGCTGAGGATAAAAAAGTAAATTCTTGAAATTTATAAAATCATTTCTTCGTAGGTAAGAATGGTTGGGTATCCTTTTGAAAGGAAATAATCTTTTGGGTTTTCTTTGGAAATAACCATTACAAAATCTCCTCCCCAAGCACCAAGACTTTTAATTGTCCCATTAAAATCAGGAAAAACCTTTTCTTTAATGGTGCTAATTTCAAGAATATTGCTCAAATGATTTTCGTGTCTTTGGATTTCATGAGCAAATTCTTTTAATGTTTTGGCGTGAAGAATTGCATTGGTGATTTTATTGTTTTCGGCAACACTTTTGGCTAAATTCTGATCTTTGTGTTTGTTGTAAGCATGAATCGCGGTTTTGCTATTTTGCTTTTTATTGAGGTAAACAAAATAGATGCCTTCAGTGAAATTAGGATTGAAAGCTACAGGCTCAACCGTATTGTTTTCTATTTTATAAAGAATTGGCGTGTCGTTTTGTGCGCATGCAATGTCATAACCGCTTCCGCCAAAACTATTTCGCAACAAAGTAAAAGCATTGATTTTCGTCCATTGCGCAATATTGTTGATCAAAGTTGAAGAAGTGCCCAATCCCCAGTTTCTAGGGAAAGTCAGATTTGTAGTGATTTTATATCCTTCGGAATTATTGATAAAATCGGGATTTAATGAATAAGCCTCGTGAAGAATATTGATTAATGTGGTTTTTACAGTTTCGATTTTTGAATCTACATTATTGATAATTTCGTCAAATGTAATGGTGTTTTCAAACCAAAGTGTGTTGTCAAAATCATAGCTTTTCCAATCGATGATTTTGTCTTTTGCATTTTCCACAATTAAGTTCTGTCCAAATTTAGTTGGCAAAGCAAAAGCATCTGCACCGTCTAAAACTAAATATTCTCCAGAAATGAATAATTTCCCGTTACTGTAAAAGGTTGTTGGCATACTTCAATTTTAAAATAAATTCCAATATTTTATCCCGAAGTATCGGGACCAAATTCCTATTATCGTTGGAATTTGGAATTTTATTTGGAAGCTATATTTTTTTAGGAATTCTAATGTGTTTTATTTTCTTAAATTTTCGATAAACTCAACTACAGCGCTGTGAGAAACGGCAGTTTTTTTGAAGTGCGCTTTTATTAACTGGCGCTCTTCATGAGTTGCTTCAAACTGATTGATGATGTTGTTAAGATGCATTTTCATGTGTCCTTCTTGAATTCCGGTCGTTGTAAGTGAGCGCAATGCTGCAAAATTTTGTGCCAATCCGGCAACGGCAGTAATTTCCATCAACTCTGTTGCTGAAGGCTTTTCAAGGATTTCTAAACATAATTTCACCATCGGATGCAACGAAGTCAATCCGCCAACAGTTCCTAAAGCTAAAGGAATTTCCATCCAAAAAGAAAAAATTCCGTTTTCGATTTTTGCATGCGATAAACTAGAATATTGTCCGTTTCTTGATGCGTAAGCGTGAACTCCGGCTTCAATAGCTCTAAAGTCGTTTCCAGTTGCTAAAACAACGGCATCAACACCATTCATAATTCCTTTGTTGTGCGTAACGGCTCTAAATGGCTCTACTTCGGCAATTTGGACAGCTTGAACAAAACGTTCTGCAAATTCCTGTGGATTCGTAATATGTTTTTCTGACAAATCCTCAATTGGACATGAAACTTCGGCTCGTACAAGACAATGCGGAACATAATTCGATAAAATGCTCATAATTACTTGCAGGGTATCTTCTTCTGAAAACAAATCCGAATTTTGGAATTCCTCTTTTAAAGTTGTAGCAAATTGTTCTAAACATGAATTGATGAAATTGGCGCCCATGCTGTCTTTGGTTTCAAAAGTAGCATGAAGCTGAAAGTAATTTTCAAGTAGATTTCTTTTGTCTTTTAAATGTATATCCAAAATTCCACCACCACGCTGTTGCATGTTTTTGGTGATGTTTTGTGTTTCGGAGAAAAATTTAGATTTTATTTCGTCAAAGAAAGTATGAAGTTTTTCGGCATTTCCTTTGAAGGTAAAATGAACTTGACCTATTTTTTCGGTATTGATTATCGTGGTTTTGAAACCACCACGTGTTGACCAGAACTTGGCAGCTTTTGAGGCTGCAGCAACAACGGAGCTTTCTTCAATTGCCATCGGAATTGTTTTGTATTTTCCGTTTATCAGAAAATTAGGTGCAACTCCAAGAGGAATGTATAAATTGGTAATTGTGTTTTCGATAAATTCGTCATGAAGCTGTTGAAGCTTTTCATCTGAATTCCAGTAATTTCTTATAATATTTAGCGCCTCTTCGGGTGTAGAAAAATATTCGTTGGCGATCCAATTAATTTTTTCTTTTTTGGATAATTTAGAAAATCCGGAAACAGCGTTGTTCATTCTCAATGTATTAAATAATATTGTGTGCACAAAGATACTATTTTAAGAGTTTTGATTGCAATCTATTTCATACATGAAAGTACGCAATCGTTATTTTTTTTAACATTTAACACTTAAAATGTGTATTATGTTTATTTTTTTTACTAAAATTGGGCTCTTTTTATATTTAAAATAATTATAATGAATACAAGTAAATTTACTGCAGTACTTTTATTTTTAACTGCGGTTGTTTTTGGACAGCAGAAAATAACTGTCGAAAACATTTTTGGAGGTACATTTAAAGCTAAAGGAATGGACCAAATGCAATCCTTAAAAAATACTAATCAATATACTGTTTTAAATGTCGATCAGGCAAGCAGAAGTATGCAGGTTGATTTGTACGATTTTGCAACTTTAAAAAAAGTATCAAATTTAATTGATACAAAAAACTTCAAAGAACTTGCAGACGGAATAGATGGCTATACTTTTGACGCTTCTGAAAAAAAGATGCTAATCGCTTGTAATTCAAACAAGATTTTCCGTCACTCTTTTACTGCTGATTATTTTCTTTATGATATCGCAGGAAAAACTTTGACAAAATTGGTTGATTCTCAAATTCAGGAGCCAACTTTTTCACCTGACGGAACAAAAATTGCTTACGCAAAACAAAATAACCTTTATATCTATGATGTTGCTTCAAAAAAAGCGACTGCAGTTACAACTGACGGAAAGAAAAATGCCATTATTAATGGTATAACTGACTGGGTTTATGAAGAAGAATTTGCATTCGTGCGGGCATTTGACTGGAGCAAGGACAGTAAAAAACTAGCTTATATTCGTTTTGACGAAAGCCAGGTTCCAGAGTTTTCAATGTCAATCTTTCATAAAGATTTGTATCCAACAATTGAAACATTCAAATATCCTAAAGCAGGAGAGAAAAATTCAGTAGTTTCATTACATATTTATGATGCTGCAGGAAATACTTCTAAAAAAGTTGATTTAGGAAACTACAATGATTTCTACATTGCTAGAATGCAATGGACAAATGATAATAATGTGTTATCAGCACAGGTTTTAAATCGCCACCAAGATAATTTAGATTTGTTGTTTATTGATGGAACTACAGCCGCTGCAAAAGTAGTTTTGAACGAAAAAGACAAAGCTTATGTTGATGTTACAGATAATCTGACTTTCTTGAAAGACAACAGTTTTATCTGGACAAGCGAAAAAGACGGATTCAATCATATTTATGTTTATGATAAAACCGGAAAACTTAAAAATCAAGTCACAAAAGGAAACTGGGAAGTTACTAATTACTACGGTTTCGACGAAAAAACAAAAACTATCTTCTACCAATCTACAGAAAATGGTTCTATAAACAGAGCAGTTTACCGTATTTCATTAGACGGAAAAAACAAAACAGCTTTAACTACTAAAATTGGAACAAACACTGCAACTTTTAGTCCGAATTTCCAATTCTTCATCAATACATATTCTAGTGCTTCTCAGCCAACAATTTATACTTTGAACGAAGCAAAATCTGGTAAAGAAATTCAGATTATTGAAAACAATCAAGCTCTTGCAGATAAACTGAAAGGATATGATCTTCCGGCAAAAGAATTTTTTGTTTTGAAAACAGCCAAAGGAAACGAATTGAATGCGTGGATTATGAAGCCAAAAGATTTTGATGCTTCAAAAAAATATCCAGTTTTCATGATTCAGTATTCTGGTCCAGGATCACAACAAGTTGTAAACGGATGGGGAAGTTCAAACGAATATTGGTTTATGATGCTTACACAACAAGGTTACATTGTGGCTTGTGTGGATGGAAGAGGAACAGGGTATAAAGGTGCTGCTTTCAAAAAAGTAACGCAATTACAGTTAGGTAAATATGAGGTTGAAGATCAAATCGATGCTGCAAAAGTAATTGGTTCATATCCTTATGTTGATGCTTCAAGAATTGGTATTTGGGGATGGAGTTATGGCGGATTTATGGCTTCTAACTGTATTTTCCAAGGAAATGATGTTTTCAAAATGGCAATTGCAGTTGCGCCGGTTACAAACTGGAGATTCTACGACAGTGTTTATACAGAAAGATACATGCAGACTCCACAAGAAAATGCAAGTGGATATGATCAAAACTCACCGATAAACCATGTTGAAAAATTAAAAGAAAAGTTTTTATTGATTCACGGTTCGGCTGATGACAATGTTCACGTGCAAAATTCAATGCAAATGATGGAAGCTTTGATTCAAGCAAACAAACAGTTTGATTCTCAAATTTACCCAGATAAAGATCACGGTATTTATGGCGGAAAAACAAGAGTACAGCTGTACACTAAAATGACTAACTTTATCAAAGAAAATTTATAATCTACAAATATTAACCTAAAAAATAATGACTAATATGGGAGAAACTCAAGTAAAAACTGCGCATCCAAAAGGGCTTTGGGTATTGTTTGGAACGGAGATGTGGGAGCGATTCAATTTTTATGGAATGCGAGCTTTATTGACTTTATTTCTTGTAAACTCATTATTAATGAAGGAAGAGGAAGCGTCATTAATTTATGGAGGTTTTCTTGGGCTTTGTTATTTGACTCCAATGCTTGGAGGGTTCATCGCTGACCGTTTTTTAGGAAACAGAAATTGTATTCTTTTAGGGGGATTATTGATGGCAACAGGACAAATGTTGTTGTTTACCAGCGGAAGCGTTTTTGAATCTAACTTAGATTTAGCAAAAACGATCATGTATTGCGGATTAGGGGTTATTGTTTTTGGTAATGGATTTTTCAAGCCGAACATTTCGAGTATGGTCGGGAGTTTGTATCCAAAACAGGAAAAAACAAAATTAGATACTGCATTTACTATTTTTTACATGGGTATCAATATTGGTGCTTTCTTGGGGCAGTCAATCTGTCCATTATTGGGAGATGTTAAAGATGCAGGTGGAATTAGAGATATTCACGCTTTTAGATGGGGCTTTATGGCAGCATCAGCGGCGATGCTTATTGGGACTATTTTGTTTTACTTCTTAAAAAACAAATATGTAGTTTCTCCAGAAGGAAGGCCATTAGGCGGACTACCATCTAAAAATGTTGCAGCAGATTTTGAAGAAGGAGAAGCACAACAAGCAAATTTCTCTTCTAAATCTTTGGTTATTGCAGGAATCGCATTCGTTGCATTAGGATTCTTTTTTCACTATGTAGTAGGTCAGAATTTAATTTATACCTTGATTTATTCAAGTGGTTTAGCGTTGGCAGGATTGATCATTTCAGATAAATCTTTGACAAAAGTAGAGCGCGATAGAATCTTTGTAATTTACATTGTTTCGTTCTTTATTATCTTTTTTTGGGCGGCTTTTGAGCAAGCAGGTTCTTCATTGACTTTTATTGCAGATAATCAAACAGATCGTCATTTCTTTGGTTGGCAAATGCCGCCTTCAATGGTTCAAATTTTCAACGGACTTTTTGTTGTGGTAATGGCCGTGCCTTTCAGTATTCTTTGGGACTTTTTAAGAGCTAGAGATAAAGAACCTATTTCTCCAGTGAAATTAGCTGCTGGATTGGTTATTATTTCGATAAGTTTCTTCATGATTGCTACTCAAGTTTCGTATATCGGAACTACAGGGTTATTGTTGGTTAAATGGTTGATTTTATTATATTTCCTAAATACTTGTGCAGAGTTATGTTTGTCTCCAATTGGATTATCGTTGGTAGGTAAATTATCTCCAAAACGTTTTGCGTCTTTATTATATGGAGTATTTTTCTTGTCTAATGCTTCAGGATATGCATTAGGAGGAACTTTAGGGTCAATTTTGCCTGCAACCGGTGATAAATTTGCAAAAGCAAAAGAATTAGGAATTGATCTTCATGCCGTTTTAAACAAAACAATTACGCCTACTGCTGAGCAATTAGCTTTGTTGGACAAACACCAAATTAGTGCTGAAAACCCAATTTTTGCCGGATTTGAAATTCATAATTTATATGAATTCTTTATGGTGTTTGTGGTTTTGACAGGTATTGCGGCAATATTATTATTTGCTTTGACTCCAATTTTAAAGAAAATGATGCACGGAGTTAGATAATTAGAATGGAGAAGAATATTACATTAGAAGAAATTCAAAATTTTAAAGGCAAGTACCCAAAGCAATTGTGGTACTTGTTTTTGGTTGAAATGTGGGAGCGTTTTTGCTTCTACGGAATGAGAGGGGTTTTAGCGTTTTTTATGGTTGACCAATTGGGTTTGCTTGAAGGAAAAGCAAATCTTCAATACGGTGCCATTCAGGCGTTTGTTTATGCATTTACATTTATCGGCGGAATTTTTGCTGATAAAATTTTAGGATTCAAAAAATCACTTCTTTTTGGAGGAATCATTATGATTTTGGGGAATTTGCTGATCGCAGCTTCTCCACATGATTTCTTTTACTACGGAATAACGCTTTCTATTATCGGAACAGGTTTCTTCAAGCCAAATGTTTCGTCAATGGTTGGTGAATTGTATCATGAAGAGGATGGAAGAAGAGATGCTGGTTACGGATTATTCTACGCTGGAATCAATATTGGCGGAATGTTGGGCGGAGCTATTCCTATTTATTTAGGGAAAAACTATTCTTGGAGCTTATGTTTCTTGTCTTCAGCAATTGTTATGATTATTGGAGTCGTGACATTTTTATTGACTAAAAAACATTTGGCGCCAATTGGAAATTCTCCTCTGGCAGATGCTTTGCCTTCAAAAAGAAAAATGTACGAAATCGCAGTTTATGTAGGATCATTGTTAGCCATTCCTTTAATATATATTATGGTGATCAACTCTGATTTTACAGATTATTTCATGTACACAATTGGTGCTATTGCAGTTGGTTATTTTATATTTGAACTGGTAATGATTAAAGACAGAAATCAGCAATATAAATTACTAGCGGCATTTATCTTTATTTTTGGGTATTTTATGTTTATGGCAATTTCAGAGCAATCTGGAGGGTCGTTGTCATTATTTGCAAAAGATAATTTGACTAACAGTTTATTGTTTTTTCATATCGATCCAAATGTCGTAAATAATAGTATAAATTCTTTGTATGTAATTATCTTTAGCCCGCTTGTTGGTTTTCTTTGGATATTTATGGGTAAGAAAAAAATTGAGCCAAATACCGTAATTAAATTTGGATTCTCATTTGTTTTATTGGCAATAGGATTTTTTATTTTCTACAGTGCAAGATTTTTTGTTAATCCCGAAGGACTAAGTTCTTTAAATCTTTTTGCATTAGGATATTTAGTTTACACGCTAGGTGAATTGTGTATCGGGCCAATTGGAATGTCGGTAATTACAAAACTGGCGCCAAAACGTTTATTCGGAATGATGATGGGGCTTTGGTTCTTATCAAGTGCTTTTGGGCAATTGGCGGCAGGGAAACTTGGGTCAGAAATGTCAGATGCAAATACAGGAACTACTTTAATGTCTAAACTTATCGCTTATACAGATGGATATTATCAATTAGCGGTATATTCTTTAATTGCTGGTATCGTTTTGATAGTGTCAACTACTTTGATCAAAAAATTAATGCAAGAAGTAAAATAGATCTTACAGAGCGATTCTTTTTTTGTTTAAATTTGTACAAAAGAAAACTAAGATGAAAAAATTATACATAATCACATTGTTTGTAATTGGAGGTTTTGTATCTCAAGCGCAGGAGCTAAAATGGTATACTGATGTGAGAGAGGCAATTACTGTAAGTAATAATGTACATAAACCAATGCTGATGTTTTTCACTGGTAGCGATTGGTGTGGTTGGTGCATACGTTTGCAAAATGAAGTTTTAAAAACGCCTGAATTTAAAAAATGGGCAACTGAAAATGTTGTTTTAGTTGAATTGGATTATCCAAGAAGAACACCTCAGACTACTGAAATTAAAAATCAGAATAGTGAATTGCAACAAGCTTTTGGAATTCAAGGTTTTCCAACTATCTTTTTTACAAGTGCTGAATCTAAAGATGGAAAAGTGAATTTTAAAGGTCTTGGGCAAACAGGCTATGTTGCTGGCGGGCCAACTGCATGGTTGACTGTGGCTGACGGAATAATAAATCCAAAGAAATCTTAAAAGGTTAAAGTATAAAAATTTAAAGCTCCTTGCGCTCCTTGTGCAAGGAGCTTTTTTTGTTTCGTAAGAAAGTTTTTATATTAGATGTGGTTAAATTGAGTATTTGATATTTTATTGTGTATAAAAAAACACATTGTGTATTTTTTGTATTAATAAAAATTGGATAATTAAAATATTATGTTAATTTCGTCAAACTAATCTAACCAAAACCAATATAATATGACCAAAAAATTACTTTTCCTACTATTTTTTTTAGGTTCATTTTTTATGCAGGCGCAAAATCTTCTTTGGAAAACAAATATGGCAGATGCAATTGCAATGAGTAATGAACAAAGAAAACCAATGTTAATTCTTTTCACTGCCTCAGGTGTACCAGAGAATCTTCAAAATGAAATTTTTAAAACTCCAGATTTTGCTGTTTGGTCGCGTGATAACGTGATTTTAGTTAAGCTTGATTTATCTGATAATTCGGCTTCAGACAGTGATAAAGAGCAAAATCTTAGATTGAAAAGTGCTTTTGGCGTAGAAGAACTTCCTCAGGTTTGTTTTGCCAGTGCATCTATTAGAAAAACAAAAACAACTTTTAGTGCGTTAGGAAAGATTTCTTATAAGCCAGGAGGAGCAAAGGCATGGATTGCCGAATCTAATGCGATTTTGCACCCAAGTGAATAGATAAGCGGTTAAATTCCGTTGTGATACAAGTCCCTTTTTGTGTACAAAAAGGGATTTTTTTGTGATAGCCACAGCTAGTTTGACAATTTTAAGTAGCTTTTTTTTTGAATTTTATATTTATTTAACTTTTAATTAGCAATTTCGATTTTCTTAACTTTTTTTGCAATTTTTTGTCTAAAGTTGGATTTTTTAGTGGGATATTATATTACTTTAGTCGAAATTAACCTACTCCTAAAACCCAAATTATTATGACTAAAAAAACACTTACCCTGTTATTTTTACTTGGTTCGTTTTTTATGCATGCGCAAGGATTAGTCTGGAAAACTTCTATGACTGATGCAGTTGCAGCAAGTATGGAACAAAAAAGACCGCTATTTATTTTCTTTACAATTGCGGGCGCCCCAACAAGACTTCAAAACGAAATTTTTAATACTCCAGATTTTGTTGTTTGGGCTCGAGATAATGTTGTTTTGGTTAAACTAGATTTATCCGATACGACAATATCTGATGCTGAAAAAGAGCAAAATGTGAGTTTAAAAACAGCTCTTGGTGTAGTTGAATTGCCACAGGCTTGTTTAACTATCGCCTCAGTGCGAAAAACAAAGACAACGTTTAATTTATTGGGCAGATTGCCTTATAAGCCTATAGCTGTGAAATCATGGATTGCAGAGGCTAATATTATGATGAATCCAGATTAAAAAGCTTTATTTTAATTTATAATATCCTTTTTCGGCAGTAGCATGAAAAGGGATATTTTTTTTGTAGCAAGTCTTTTCCCAGTTTTTTTGAATGACGTTTGAATTTGAAGCATCAGCGATTACTGTTTTTGGATGTATTTGTTCTAAAACTCGATCTAAATTTATTTTTGGAGATTGCGTCAATAATAAAATGTCGGGCTGGATTTTATTATTATAAATACCAGAGCTGTCGATAATGAAGATTTTTTTGTCGCTATAAAACAACATATTCTTAATTTGGTTCGCCGATTTGATTTTGCCAAAATTTCCAACTAAATAGGAATTTAAAATATTGTTTTTTGGATTGGTTAATATGGCTTTGCTACTCGTGAAAATCGTTATATTTTTACCGGAACGCATTGTAATTAGTGTTTGTTTTTTTGCATTGTAAACAATCATTTCATTTTGAGTCTCATTTTCTCTTTTGGTATGAATAAAAGAAATCTGTACCGAAATTATTGAAATTAAAAGCAGGACCAATTTTGGATAATCGGGCTTTTTTAGCCAAACAATTGACGTAATTATTAAAAGATAAAAAGTGATTAGGAAATAAAAATTAAAACTGATATCAAGTATAACAAACGATTTTATCGAAGCAACGGCATGAATGATTTGGTTTAAAATGTAAATGCTTTTTTCTAGTATTTGAGCTAAAAATAGCGGAGGAACATCAAAAACAGCATAAGTCATGACCAAAATTCCCGCGATCATCACAAAAGCCAAAACAGGAATAATGGCAATATTTGTGACGAAAAATAGCCCTGGGAATTGATGAAAATAATAAAGACACAATGGAAATGCACCAATTTGTGCTGCAAATGATACTGTTAAAGCATTCCAGATATAAAGTGCGATTTTGTTTTTTGGATTCCATAATTTTTTTAGTAAAGGCTGAAGCCAAAGAATAAAAAATAATGCGATATAGCTTAATTGAAAACCTGCATCGAACAAAAAGTAGGGCTCAAAAAGCAAAATCAGCAACATTGAGACTAATAAAGTATGGTAGATATTTCCTGCTCGGCGAAGATGATTTCCGATTGCAAGGAATGAAAACATAACTACAGAACGTAAAACGGAGGGAGACAACCCAGAAATAATGGCAAAAAAACTTAAGGCTGTTAATATGGAAATCAGTTTTATAAATGAACCTTTTCTGGTATTTGGAATTGGTTTCAGAATAAAATTTATTAGAAGCATTATAAAGCCAACATGCAACCCAGAAACTGATAAAATATGCGTTGCGCCAGAATATTGGTAATCCTGAATAATATCGGAAGAAATTTCTTGTTGCTGGCCCAGAATCAAGGCAAGCGCAACATTCATTTCAGCGGGATTAAAATTTGTTTTTTCTAGATTTTGAATGATGCGTTGATGAAGACAATCAGAGTAATACCAAATATCCTTTTTTATGTTTTTATTGATTTCGATTTCGGTTTTGTTTAGATAAACTTGAGCATAAATTTGACGATCTGCCAAGTATTGGTCATAATCAAATTGATTTGGATTCTTGTTTGAATTGTTTTTCTGTAATGTGGTTTTTGTCTTAATAAGACTTCCAATTGCTAGAGGATTTTTGAGGCTGTCTTTTGTAATATTTACGATGATTTTGCCAGAATATGTTTTTTTGTCAATTGTTTGTATGAGTGCAGTAAAGCGATTGCTGAAGGAGTTGCTTTTGAGTTTTTCACGTAGTATAAATGTTATTTCTGAAGGAGTTTCAAACGCTTTTGTGCAATGAATATAATTTGATTTTTGAAGCGAATTGGTGTGCGCAATAAGGGTAATTCCGCCAATAAAAAATGAAATGAAATATGTGCTTGCGCCGAAAATGGAAATAAATGTTTTGTTTCTTTTGCTCAAAAAGTACAGAACAAAAAAGATTAAGACGCCTAATCCCAATGCTATTTCAGAAATGAATAACGGAATTTTGATATAATAAAAAAATACAATGCCAAGAATAAACCAAATTGTAATTCTGGCCAAAGGAAAATCTAATACTTTCATGATCTAAAAGTATTAAAATTTTGTAAGAAAAAGAATATAAAATAATTATTCTACAATCCTGTTGATTTGAGCGAAAGAATTTTGGTAATAAGGTTCTTTGGTTGAGGAAATAATAACGCCTTTTGAAGTCGAGGAATGTATGAATTTAATTTCTGAAGAATTTACTTCTGTAATCAAACCAACGTGGTTTATTTGCTTGCTTTTGTTGGTTTTAAAGAAAATCAAATCGCCTTTTTGGGCTTCTTTAAATGGAATAACAGTTCCGATTTGAGCTTGCTCAAATGAGCTTCTAGGCAATTTTATATTTTCTGTTTGAAAAGTAGTATATACAAGTCCGGAGCAGTCAAAACCATTTTTAGTGGTGCCGCCAGCTTTATATTTTACGCCAAGATTTTCTGATGCCGTTTCAATTAAATGATTGGCAATAGTTTTGTTTTCTCGTTTTGTCTCCTTTTTGCTAACCGCATTTGAAGAAGATTTACAAGAAGCAAAAAGTAATGCTATAAGCAGTAAAACAATTATTTTCTTCAAAATCAAAAAGGTTTAAGCTTGCTTTAAATCAGCAACTATAAGTTTTGCAGTTTTTTTGCTTGCACCAACTCCGCCAAGTTTTTGTTCCAAAATGTCATAATTCTTCAATAGTTTTTCGCGATATGTTGGTTCCAATAATTTTTGAAGTTCTTCTTTGATTCGTTTGGTATTGCAGTCATTTTGAATCAATTCGGTAACCACTTCTTGATCCATAATTAGGTTGACGAGCGAAATGTATTTTAACGTAATAATTCGTTTTGCTATTTGGTATGAAATCTCGCTTCCTTTGTAGCAAACCACTTCTGGAACTTTAAAAAGAGCAGTTTCAAGTGTCGCAGTCCCTGAAGTTACTAAAGCCGCCGTTGAAGAACGCAACAAATCATAAGTCTTGTTGGAAACAAATGCAATATTTTTGTTTTTTAAGAATTGCTTATAAAATTCATATTCCTGGCTAGGCGCGCCGGCAATTACAAATTCATAATCCTGAAAATCATCAACAACGCTTAGCATTACACTTAACATTTTTGTGATTTCTTGTTTTCGGCTTCCCGGAAGAACGGCAATGATCGGTTTTTCGCCCAAATTATTTTCTTTTCTAAAAACAGCTTCGTCAAATGCAGGCTGATTTTGGATCGCATCAATTAATGGATGTCCGACAAAATCAACAGGAAAATGATGCTTGTCTTCATAGAAACTTTTCTCAAAAGGAAGAATCACAAACATTTTGTCTACATCTTGTTTGATAGCTTTGATTCTGTTTTCTTTCCAAGCCCAAATTTGAGGTGAAATATAATAATGCGTTTTATAATTTAGATCCTTTGCCCATTTTGCAATACGCATATTGAAGCCTGGGTAATCTATAAAAATAATTACATCTGGCTTGAATTCAGAAATGTCTTTTTTGCAGATTTTGATGTTATTTAAAATGGTTTTCAAGTTAAAAATAACTTCAACAAACCCCATAAAAGCTAAATCACGATAGTGTTTTACTAAAGTTCCGCCGGCTTTTTGCATCAAATCTCCGCCCCAAAATCTAATTTCGGCTTGCGAATCTTCTTCATACAAAGCTTTCATCAAGTTAGAACCATGTAAATCTCCAGAAGCTTCTCCAGCTATTATGTAATATTTCATATCAATTTTTTTAAAAGTGTGCAATGATATTTGAGCACAACATTTTTTTGCAAGACAAAGATAGGGTTTATATAAATAAAGTCGAAATTGCTAAAACGATCACTGCAAAAACAACACCTCTAGCCATCAATTCTTTGTTTCTTTTTAATAGAAATAAAAACAAAATCAGGTCCAGAACAGTCCCAAGAGTAATAACTTTTCCTAAATATCCGTATTGTTTTATGGTTTCGAGTCCATTTGAAAGATCAAATGAGGTGAATAATTTAACGAAAAGATAACTTCCTATAAGCGAAGTGATGATTCCGAGAACAAAACCAATTAACATATCTAATTTATTCATTTAATTTCCAAGTATTAAGTTGCTGCATTGAATGATGAGCGGTTAAGTCAAATTGAACCGGAACTACAGAAATATAACCGTTTTCTAGCGCCCATTCGTCTGTATCTTCGCCTCTGTCTTCATTTGTGAATTTTCCGGTAAGCCAGTAATAATCTTTTCCAAAAGGAGTTTGGCGTTTGTCAAATTTTTGCGCATAATACGCTTTCGCTTGACGACAAATTTTAATTCCTTTGATTTCGTTTTCTTTTAATTTCGGGAAATTGACATTTAAAACGACACCAGGAGGTAATTTATTGGCAAGCGTTTCTAAAACTATTTTTTTGACGAAAGATTTTGCCGGTTCAAAATCAGCATTCCAGTCGAAATCCAAAAGTGAAAAACCAATTGCATGAATTCCTTCAATTCCAGCCTCAACAGCGGCACTCATTGTTCCAGAATAAATTACATTGATGGATGAATTTGACCCATGATTTATTCCCGAAACACAAAGGTCAGGCTTTCGTTTTAAAATTTCATTTACAGCAAGTTTTACACAATCTACGGGAGTTCCAGAACAGCTGTACTCGGTAATTGCATCCCCTTCTTTTGAGATTTTATCTAAAAACAAGGTATTATTTATAGTAATAGCGTGCCCCATAGCGCTCTGAGGTTTGTCTGGCGCAACAACCACAACTTCGCCGATAGTTTCCATAACGCTGATCAAAGCTCTAATTCCGGGAGCCAGAATTCCGTCGTCATTGGTTACTAATATTAAGGGTTTTTCGTCTTTCATGCTTTGGTATTGTTTTTTAATTTTTCAAAATTAAGGCTTATTTAAGCAAATGTAGCAACAGATTTTGGTAGAATACTAACAAATAAATAAAAATTGTAAACTAAATCTTAAAGGGCTTTTGAACAACAAACTATTTTATATCTTTAACAAAAAATTATAGTGAGCTTGGCCTTGTTGGCACAGTTTTTACCGTAACTTAGATTAAAAAATTTGATGAATGCTATTATTAAGTTTATGAAAAGAAATTATAAAATACTTATAGCCGTATTATGCTTGTCAGTTACCTTGTTTGCATTTAAAATAAATGCTGATAAGTCTGAAGATCCGGATCCAAATAGAGACAAAACGCTTTTAGAATTGCTTGCCTTTGTTATTGAAAAAGGGCATTATAGTCCGGCTGAGATAAATGATGAATTCTCTAAAGGTATTTTTAAAGATTATATCGATGCGCTAGACCCTTCAAAGAGGTTTTTCCTGCAATCTGATATTGATGAATTCAAGCAGTATGAGCTACAGCTTGATGATCAGTTTTTGAATAAAGATTTGACGTTCTTCAATCTTACTTATACAAGATTGATGAAACGTATGGAAGAAAGCAAAAAACGTTACAAGACTATTTTGGCGCAACCATTCAACTATAATGTTGACGAAACTTTTAATGCTGATTATGAGCATCTTCCTTATGCTAAAAATGCAACTGAGATTAATGAAAGATGGAGAAAACAAATCAAATTGTCAACATTATCGTCACTGGTTACAAAGCAAAAATTAGAAGAAGACAAAAAGAAATCTGATCCAGCTTACAAAGAAAAATCTTTTGAAGCATTGGAGAAAGAAACTCGTGAGAGCTCTCTAAAATCATTAGATGACAATTTCGGTTTGATTAAAGATTTGAACAAAGAAGATTGGTTTTCTGTATATGTAAACTCAATTATGACTCGTTTTGATCCGCATACAAGCTATTTTGCTCCAGAAGAAAAAGATCGTTTTGATGTTAACATCAGTGGAAAATTAGAAGGAATTGGAGCTCGTTTGACTAAGAAAAATGATTTTACTCAAATTGACGAATTGATTTCTGGCGGACCAGCTTGGAAAGGAAAACAGCTTGAGGCTGGAGATATGATTTTGAAAGTTGCTCAAGGAAACGAAGAGCCAGTTGATGTTGTTGGAATGCGTCTTGACGATGTTGTGAAAAAAATCAAAGGACACAAAGGAACTGAGGTGAAACTTACAGTTAAAAAAGTTGACGGAAGTATTAAAGTGATTTCTATTATCAGAGATGTTGTTGAAATTGAAGAAACATATGCAAAATCTAGTATTGTTGAAAGAAACGGATTGAAATATGGAGTAATTTATTTGCCAAAATTCTACATTGATTTTGAAAATAAAGACGGCCGCGACGCAGGGAAAGATATCGCTCTTGAAGTAGAAAGATTGAAAAAAGAAGATATCAACGGTATCGTACTTGATGTTCGTGATGACGGAGGAGGATCTCTTTCAACGGTAGTTGATATTGCTGGTTTGTTTATTGAAGAAGGGCCAATTGTACAAGTAAAATCTGCTGGTAAAAAGAAAGAAGTTTTATACGATAAAGATAAAAAAATCGAATGGGACGGACCATTAGTAATTATGGTTAACAGCTTCTCGGCTTCAGCTTCAGAAATTTTGGCAGCTGCAATTCAAGATTACAAACGTGGAGTAATCATTGGAAGTAAACAAACTTACGGAAAAGGTACAGTGCAAAATGTTCTTGATTTAAATCAGTTTGTTCGTAATGCAAATTATGGCGATCTTGGAGCTTTGAAAATTACAGGTCAAAAATTCTATAGAATCAATGGTGGTTCTACTCAATTAGAAGGTGTTCATAGTGATGTTGTAATGCCGGATCGTTACGCTTATTTGAAAATGGGTGAGCGAGATATTGACAATGCAATGCCATGGGATAAAATTGACCCAGCTGATTACAGCACTTGGACTTCTAACGAGAAATTCAATCAGGCAATCAATAACAGCCGAAACAGAATTGCTAACAATGATCAATTCAAATTGATTGAGGACAATGCAAAATGGATTGATGTCAAAAACAAAGAGAATACTTATAGTTTAAATATCAAAAACTTTAAAGCAACTCAGGAGCAAGTTGAGAATGAAGGTAAAAAATACAAACCAATCGCTGATTACAAAAACAATTTGGTTTTCAAATCATTGCCTTACGAAGAGCTTGAAATGAAGAATGATGCTACATTAAAAGAAAAAAGAGATGCTTGGCACCAAGCCTTGGCTAAAGATGTTTATGTAGAAGAAGCTTTGAATGTTCTAGATGACTTGCAAACTAAAAGCTATGTAAAAAATACAGTTGCTCCTAAAATGAAAAAGGATAAACTAGTTAAATCTTAGTTCGATATAGAATTAATTTGTTATTAAAATGCTCCATAAATTGTATGTTTGTGGAGCATTTTTTTGTAAGTTTATTTTTAAATAAAATTAAAATAATGAAGAAGTATATTGTTTTGGGATTGATAGGTTTAGGATTTTTTTCTTGCAAAAAGGAAAATATTGCAAAGGAGGAAATTGCACCAGAAAAGCAGACTTCGTTTGTTTCTGCAAATTATACTTCGGACTCTTTGTATCCGATTGCATATTTGCCAACTTCTACAACAGGACAAATCGTAAAACATAATTATTATACACTTTCGTATAATGAAAAATATGAGCAAGCTGAATGGGTTGCTTACGAATTAAAAAAGGAGTATTTAAAAAATGGAGATTATAAACGCCCTTATTTTATTGAAGATCCAAAAGTGACAACGGGTTCTGCAGATTGGAGGAATTACAAAAATTCAGGTTATGACAAAGGACATCTTTGTCCGGCTGGCGATATGGAGTTTAATAAAGAGGCATATAATGATACTTTTTACACATCAAATATTTCGCCTCAAAAACATGATTTTAATAGCGGAATTTGGAATAGAATCGAACAAAAAACACGTTATTTTGCTCAAAAATACAATGATATTTATGTCGTAACGGGTGGAATTCCGAAAGATTCAGATAAAAAAATAGGGACAGAAAATGTTGCTGTCCCTAAATATTTCTATAAAATTGTTTTGGCTAAATCTGGGAAAGAACATAAAGCAATTGCATTTTTAGTTCCGAATGAAGACAGCGACAAATCGATTTATGATTTTGTAGTTCCAATTGAAACTTTGGAAAAAATGACAGGAATCGATTTCTTTCCGAATTTGAAAAACTTAAAAAGCAGTAAGGACTTTTAATTCTTGAATCGTTTGAGTTGGGTTTTCAGCTTTAAAAACAAAGCTTCCTGCAACTAAAACATCTGCTCCGGCCTCTACTAATTGTTTTGCGTTTTTGCTTGTTACACCACCGTCAATTTCGATTATAGTTGAAGCATTTTTGCGAGTAATCAAAGCTTTTAGTTTTTCGACTTTCGCATATGTGTTTTCAATAAACGATTGTCCACCAAAGCCAGGGTTAACACTCATAATTAAAACTAAGTCAATATCGTTTATTACATCTTCCAGTAAATCGACATTGGTGTGCGGATTTATTGCAACTCCAGCTTTCATTCCCTCTGCCTTAATGGCTTGAAGTGTTCTGTGCAAGTGTGTGCAAGCTTCATAATGCACGGTTAAGATATTTGCTCCTAAATCGGCAAAAGTTTTAATGTAACGATCCGGATCAATAATCATTAAATGCACATCAATTGTTTTTTTTGCATGTTTTGAAATTGCTTCTAAAACAGGCATTCCGAAAGAGATATTCGGAACAAAAACTCCGTCCATGATATCAATGTGAAACCAATCAGCTTGACTGTCGTTAATCATTTCGATATCACGTTGTAAATTAGCAAAATCGGCAGCAAGAACAGAAGGAGCAATAAGTGTATTTTTCATTGTGTAGTTGTGTGTTGTTTTTTTTACAAAGATAAATTTTTTATGCACTGCATGGTAATTTAACCGCAAAGCACGCAAAGTTTTTTGGCTTGTAAGGTTCTGTAAAAAAGCGCAAAGTTCGCAAAGCTTTGTGTGCTAAAAAGAAACAATAAAAAAACCTTTGCGAACCTTGCGTGAACCTTTGCGTGCTTTGCGGTTAAATTTCAAAACGTAAAATAAAAAACTCCGGTAATCAGCCGGAGTTTCAATCATCAATCAAAAAACGAACAGTCAATCAAACTGTTGTTTGCGTTACAAAGGTTTCATGGTTTATTTTTCAAGTTACGGAAAGCAACCTGAAACTTTAAACTTGAAACAAATATTGTTTATCCTAAATAAGTTTTAAGGATTTTACTTCTAGAAGTGTGTTTCAATCTACGGATTGCTTTTTCTTTAATCTGACGAACACGCTCACGAGTTAAGTCGAAAGTTTCTCCAATTTCCTCAAGAGTCATTGGGTGTTGATCGCCAAGACCAAAATACAAACGAACAACATCAGCCTCTCTTGGAGTTAATGTTTCTAGTGAACGCTCGATTTCAGTACGAAGTGATTCGTGAATTAATTCTCTGTCTGGGTTTGGAGATTCACCAGAACGTAAAACGTCATAAAGGTTAGAATCTTCACCTTCAACAAGAGGTGCATCCATAGATAAGTGACGACCAGAGTTTTTCATAGACTCTTTTACGTCATTTACAGTCATATCAAGTTCTTTTGCAATTTCCTCAGCAGAAGGGGGACGCTCGTTAGATTGCTCTAATAACGCGTACATTTTGTTGATTTTATTGATAGAACCAATTTTGTTCAAAGGTAAACGAACGATACGAGATTGTTCTGCCAATGCTTGAAGAATCGATTGACGAATCCACCAAACGGCATACGAGATAAATTTGAAACCACGAGTTTCATCAAAACGCTGTGCAGCTTTGATAAGACCTAAGTTTCCTTCGTTAATTAAGTCAGGAAGAGTTAATCCTTGATTTTGATATTGTTTAGCCACAGATACTACGAAACGCAGGTTGGCTTTTGTTAATTTTTCTAATGCTCTTTGATCACCCGCCTTAATTCTTTGTGCTAATTCTACCTCTTCATCTGCGGTAATTAGGTCAACTTTTCCGATTTCTTGTAGATATTTATCTAACGATGCAGTTTCACGATTGGTTACCTGCTTGGTGATTTTAAGTTGTCTCATGTTTTTGTCTCCTCAATTTTTAAGTGTACAAATGGTTATACGTACGAAGTATCAAAAAAGTTACAACTAATTTAAAAATATTTTTAAAATTTATAATTAATTCCTGTTTGCAGTGACAAACTATATGGTTTTGCTTCTCCATTTTCTTTAAAAGTATTGAGATAATACTTGAATAGTGGGTTGATGTCTAAGCCTATCTTATCTGTTAATTTATAGGTGATTCCAATTCCAAAATCGTAAGAAACATTCAATCCGGAGATGTTTTTTGCTTCTCCAATTTTCTGTTTTGCTATTTTCTCTGATTTGAGATACAAATCGTTTTTATCTAAAAATAAAAAAGTAAATCCGGTGAAAAGATCGATGTCAAATTTGCTTTCATCTTTTTTTAGGGCATAGTTAAATTCTAACGGAACTTCATAATAAGAAAGTTTTTGAAGCAATTCAACTTCATTAGAACTGCCAAATGTCGCCTTTATATTGGTGTCAGATTTAAGATCGATGTTTTTAAAATCGGTAATTAAATTTTGATCAAGTTGTGTACCTGTTTTTAGATTAATTTTTGAAAATCCTGTCCTAAAACCAAATCTATCATACATCGTTTTCACATATATGCCGTAATGAGAAGTGATAGGATGGCTTTTTGGCAAATTATCCATTGTTGGGCTAATCATTGACAGTCCGTTTAAAGAACCAGAAATTGCAGGTCCATAAAAAGCATGGACACTAAAATCTGGATTTGCTTCCTTGGTTTTAGTATTATATTCTTTTTTTACATATTCTCTTTTTGGTGTTGATGGTTTCTTTACATATAAACTGTCAGTTTTTGGCAAAGTGTCTTTTTTTATGTCTTTTTTCTCTGAAACAACTTCTGTTTTCTTTTGTGTCAAAGTATCTTTTATAGGTGCTGAATTTTCTGTTTTTTCAATAATTAATGGTTTTGTCCCAATCTTTTTATTTTGTTTTTTAGCTTTAGATGCTTTTTTCGAAGTTGGATTTAAAGTTTTGGCTGTTTTATTTGCTGTAATGCCAGTTTTACTGTTGCTAGGTTTGTTGGATTTTTTTGCAATATTTGATGGAATTGGTTTTGTAGTTATTAGCTCTTTTTTAATAACAACTTTATATTTTTTTACCACTTCGTATTCTTCATATTCATTTGTAGATGTGATGAGTTTGCTGGATTCTTTAACAAGTTTTACATTTTTAGTTTTTGTAATTGTAGTAATTTGGTCTGGTTCTGTTTTTAAGACTATTGATTTTTGATTTTGTTTTTTATCTGATTTCTGAGTTTGGTTTTCTGTATCAGTTTTCTTTTTTGGTTGCGTTTGATTTATTTCTTGAATATTAGAATTGAAATACAGAAATGTTGACAAGAATGCCATAGAAATTAAACTCGGAATTAACCAAGCCAGAATTCTTTTTTTTCTTTTACGATTTAGATCTTTTTCAATTTTTGACCACACCAAGTCATTTGGATTTTTGTCCAAATTTTCTAGACGATCTCTTATTGCTTTTCCTATTTCAGTTCTATTTTCCATTTTTCTGTTTAGAATAATAAAATGTGCTTTTTGGTTTGATTTTTTCCTTTAAAATCTGTTTTGCCCGATGTAAATTGGATTTTGAAGTATTTTCAGAAATTGACAACATATTTGCAATTTCTTGATGTGAAAAATCATCTAATTCATATAAATTAAAAACCAAACGATATTGATGTGGTAATTCTTGAATGAAATTCAGTAAAGTATCAAGAGGCAAGTCAATTTCGTTTTCGGTTACAAAATCATCTTGCTGATATTCATCTTTAATTGCCGTGAGTATATAGGATTGTTTGTATCGGGTTATTGCTTTATTAATCGTTATTTTTTTAATCCAGCCTTCAAAGCTACCTTTCCCTTTATAGTTTTTTATACTGCTAAATATCTCAATAAAAGAATCATGAAGATTGTCCTCGGCTTCTGCTTCATTGGTGCAATACTTTAGACTTAACGCAAAAAGAGTCTTCTTATACATTTGGTATAATTCTTCTTGTGCTTTTCTGTTTTGCTTAATGCAACCTTTTATGAGTTGGTCTAAATTCAAATTTTATTTTTTGATTTTGTAGTATTTTGGTAAGCGATTGTTTCGGTTTGTAATTAATAGTATAAAAAAAAGAAAAAGGTTGCGTTAATAAATAAAAAAAAAAACCTCTGTTTCAATTTTAGAAACAGAGGCTTATTTGATATTTGTTCAGAAATAAAATTAGTTGCTGTTTTCCTTTATTTCTATAAAATCTTTTATAAAAACAGGTTTTCCGCTAGAAGAAAATCCTTCAAGTGTTACTTCATATTTTCCCGAAACGTCTGAGGCATAAAATTTAATGTTTGAGTTTGTTTTGCTCAAATCAATGTTTGGTTGCCATAAAAGCTGATGTCTATAATCCGGAATTCGTACGTTTTTATTATCTGTATAATCAGGACTAAAATAATTTTTCTTTACCTGAGGTCTTAAAATTTCTGGTCTAACGATAAACTTGCCTTTCAGCTTGGTGTCATAATCGCCATTTTTTGTTGTGAACGAAACGATTCCGTTAAACGATTTTGATCCATAATAGTAAAGTCCTCTTACTACATTTACTTTGTAAAGGCTTTTAGGATTAAAGGCAAAAAACTCATTTAAGTCTTCAATAATTAAGCCGTCAACAATAATCATTGTTGGTAATGCCGATTCATAATTCTCATCATTGTCAAAAACATGAATGGAATAAATATTATCGGTTTTTCGATAGTAAACCCCTTTTAGGATTTCTGTAATTGTTTCCTCCATATTTGGAAATCGCGTAAAATCATCTAATACAAATTCTTCCGATGATGCTCCAAAAAAAGGAAGAGCGACAGCAGGCGTTATTATGCTATCTTTTTTGACATCATAATAAGCATTTTCGACTTGAGTTGAAATTAAGCGATCAGTGATGTTTTGTTTGGATTCTGAGTTGAATTGAACTGCAGGAAAAGTCAAATTAGAAAAATCTATATTTTTTTGTTTGTCGATTTCAATTATATAATCTTCTTTGCCGGTTTCAAGGACTTGAACAATAATGTTTGAATTTGAATTCTCTTTTTCTAAAATAACAATGAACTTGCCTTGATCATCGGTTTTTACAATTTTCAGGTCGGCATTTTTTCCAACAATAGAAAGTGCAACTTTTTTGTTTCTAATTTCAGCATTTGCCGAAGATATCTTTCCTGTTATGATTTCACCTCGCAATTCAGGCAATACAAATTGGTTGTTTGTGATTTCGCCATTTTGGTTGGCTTTACTGCTAAAAGTCGCTTTATTTTGAGCTAAAAAGCCATCTGTTTTTCTAATAGATAAAGTATAATTCCCTTTTGAAAATTCTTCCGAATTAGATTTGATGTTTAGTTCAATTAAATCTCGGGTGTTGTATGATTTGTTTTTTAAATCAAATGAAATATTGCTGTTGTTTACAGTTTCTGAAGCAACGGCATTATAAGAAACTGTGCTGTTGCTTGGATTTTCTTTATATGGATTTACAATATAAATATCGGCAGAAAAATAATCTGGTGCGGTTTTATTAAGCATCCAATTTGTATAACCAATCAATTTGTAGCTTCCAGTTTCTAATGTAGTTGGAATAAAATAGTCGCCATTTCCTGTTGCTTTTTCAAGAAACAATTTATGTGTAAAAACTGTTTTTTTATTACTGTCAATTAATTGTACATAAGCTATTTTACTGAAAATTGAAGCAGTATTTGCTAGTTTGTCAATACAGAATAATTTGTATTGCAAAGTTTCGCCTGTCAAAAAAGAATTTGCATTTGTGCTGATATAAATTGACTCATTAATTTTTTTGTCAACTTCATTCAGTTCACTAACGGAATTGTTTTTTTGAGCAAATACAATCTGCTGGCCGCTTAAAGCGAGCGTAAGGAGTAATATGTATCTTAATCTATCCAAAATGGTGGTTTTACGTTTGATGAAAATGAAGTACAGTCGCCGCATTCTATTGGGTATAAAATATAGCTTGTTGGCGATTCTGTAGGGTAGAAAACCCTAGTGCCATTGGCTAGTAAATTTAATATTACTTCGCCTTGGCAGTGCGCCAAAGGATTTTGACTAAAACAGTAGCTAAATACATACTCATCTAAAGCATAGTCAGGAATTGGAGCAGGACAGTCGTACTGGTAGTTTGGAAATGGCTGACCATTCAATAAATCAGTGAAATTGAAAAAAAGCCTTTTTTCAGAATACGAAGACACATCAAAATAACCAATAACTTTTTCTTTTGGATTGGCAACGGATTGAATGTTGCCGTAAAAAAATCCGGGTTGCGTTTGAGATAAAATGCTTCCGATATTAGATATTTCTTTTAATGTTGCGAAAAAAGTATGCGCAGGAAGACTTTGAACATATTGTTTTACCAATATGCTGTATCTGTTTCTTATAATAGGATCAGTGCTTGGAATAAATCGAACAGGAAAATTGATTACTTTGTCTTCAGACAAATCGCTTGTGCTGGTTAAAATCAGCTCGTTTGATTTTTGACTTAAATAGCAAATTCTTGCTTCATAGGTTCTGTCTTCAAAAACTACTTTTCCTGGAGGATTAGAGCCAGCAGCAAAAAACACAGGAACAGCTTTTTGAGGATACCATTTTGGTGCTACAACTTTATAGGTTTCGTCATATTCATATCTGTAATAATGTGAGCTATTAGTAGGATCAGTGCTGTTTACAGTGATTTCAATACCAAGTTGATTGTTTTTGGTTTTTGCTATGGCTTCTAGACTTTCAATATTAGTTTGTTGTGGTAATTTTTCAGTGCTTGAAACATAATCTCTTCCATCTTTAGTGTGAACATGCAATTGATATTGCCTGTCTGGAGCAGCCTGAAACGGAGCAACAGAAGTATAATTTTCAGCATTTTGTTTGAATTCATATTTATTGCCCAAATTATCGCTAACAAAAACAGTAGCATTCGCTTCAAAAGTTGGCATTTTTTCATCAAGCTTATAGGCTCTTGTGACTTTTACTTCCTGAGTTTTATTTTGATTTGTAATAGTTGCTTCAATTACAATAACATCTTCATAGGCGCTGCTCGATTGGTACTCATACGGCGTTGTACATCCCAATACCGATAAAAACAAAGTTGTTATTAGAAATCTAACTAAAAAGATTTTTTTCATAACGGTTAAAATTTAAAATTATAAGTAATGGTTGGTACTGGAACCGCAAAAATTGAGGTTTGATAAGCTTTTACTTGGCCGTCTTTGGTTACAAAAAAGACTGAATACGGGTTGTTTCTGCCCAAAACGTTATAGATGGAAATATTCCAGAAACTATGCGCTAATTTTTTGATCTTATGATTTCCTTCAATGTTTAATCCAATATCTAAACGGTAATAATCAGGTATTCTGAATTTGTTTCTGTCGGTATATAAGGTGTATTCAGCACCACTGTAATAATACTTTCCAATAGGATAAGTGATTGGTCTTCCTGTTTGATATACAAAATTAGAAGAAAAACTGTAACGATGTGTAAACTTGTAATTCATTACAATGCTGACATCATGTGGTTTATCAAAATTACTTGGAAAATATTCTCCGTTGTTTACTTTTTCATCGTTAAACTGGCTGTCTAGTTTGATGAATGATCTAGAATATGTATAACCAATCCATCCGTTAAGTCTTCCGATTGATTTTCTCAATAAAAATTCGATTCCATATGCTTTTCCATTGCCTTGAAGCAATTCTGTTTCCAGGTTTTGATTTAAGAGAAGTTGTGATCCAACTTTGTAGTCCAAAATGTTTTTTGAAGTTTTATAATATCCTTCAAGACTTAATTCAAGATCTTTATATTCTAATTTTTTGAATATACCCAACGAATACTGCAAACCGCTTTCTGGTTTTACATTCAAATCAGATAATTTCCAAGTATCAGTTGGCGCTTGAGTTGTATTGTTTGTGAGCAAATGAATGTATTGGTAGTTTTTGTCGAAACCGGCTTTTACAAAAAGACTTTCGTTAAAAATGTAACGCAAACCAACTCTTGGCTCAAAACCACCATTTCGGGTAATTACTTCGTTATTGCCATACGTTTTTTGCTCAATTACAGTTGCTGGAGATTTAGGAACGCCTTCCTGATAAATATTTTGTGTCGATGGGCCAAGAGCCATATAATAAGAATATCTTGCTCCGACATCTAGCAATATTTTTTCGGAAATTTGAAATTTATCCGAAAGGAAAGCGGCTGATTCCAATCCTTTTTCATTTTCAACAGTAACTGGGGTGACTATTGAACTTTCTCCGTATGGAGACAATTCTCCAGGATTTACTTTATAAAGTTTGCTCGAAATTCCGTAAGTCAATTTGTGTTTAGCGTTAAGCTCGCTGCCAAATTTTAAAACGGCTTGACTTTCGTTTATTTTATATTTTAAAAGAAAAGATTCAGGATTAATAGATTGATATTTAATGCTGTATTTGTATTCGCTATTCGTAACATTAAATTCGCTGTTGTTTTTTTCGTTGAAGGCATGTTTCCATTTCAATGAAACTAATCTGTTGCTGTATTTAAATAACGAGTCTGGAGTCAAAGTATAAGAATCTTTGCTATAGTAACCTGTTCCTTCAACCGAATTGTTTTTGTTGATTTTGTGATTGTATTTGGCAAATAAGTCATAGAAAGAAGCATGGCTGTTTTTTAATCTTTCGTCATCTAAAGTTTTTAAAATCCAATCAGAATAAGTAGCGCGCCCGCCAACTAACAAACTTGCTTTGTCTTTTACAACAGGTACAGAAAGAGTAAGATTACTGGTTACGGGGCCAATTCCTCCTTCTCCAGAAATTTTTTCGGTATTTCCATTTTTAGAAACAATGTCAAAAACAGAAGATAAGCGTCCTCCAAATTCAGAAGGAATTCCTCCCTTGTAAATATCAACCTTGTTGATTGTATAAGGATTTATTGAAGAGAAAAAACCAAATAGGTGCATAGGATTATAAATCGTAGCATTGTCCAATAATACTAAATTTTGATCCTCTTTTCCTCCTCTGACATTGAATCCAGAAGATCCTTCACCTGCCGTTTTGATACCTGGAATTGTTAAAGCGACTTTCAAGACGTCTCGTTCTCCAAGAACTAGCGGAATCGTTTTTACGCCTTCGGCTTCAATTGTTGTAACTCCTGTTATAGCGGTTCTAATGTTTTGATTGTCTTTTCCTTTTACCAAAACTTCATCTAGCTGATTGATTTTTTCAATAACAGAAAAGTCTAATGTACCATTGCTGTAAATCATTATTTTTCTGGAAGTACTGTTGTAAAATAATGATTCGACTTCAATTGTGCTTAGTCCTGTTGGAAGTTTAAAACTATAAAAACCTTCAGCATTGGTCGTTGAGATTATTGATGTGTTTTTTACTTTGACATTAATATCGGCCAATGGCTTGCCGTCTTTCAGGTCTGTAATATGACCAGATAAGGTATATAAATCGACTTCTGAATCAACGGCTTCTTTTCCAATTAATGCAATAGGAGCTGTTGTTCCAGATTTGTCTTTTTTGACCGAATCATATTGCTGGAAAAAAATTGGAGCATTTGCATCTTTTTTATTGCTTTGAAACTTATCATAAATGATGCTGTTTTTTGTCAATATGATTTTATTCTTATTGATGTAAAAATTAAGCTCTGTATCTTGTAAAACTTTTGACAAAATTTCCTCAATAGTTTTGTTTTGATAATCTCCAGAAATTAATACGTTTTTATCAAACCAATTGTCTTGATAATAAAACTTGTATGAAGTTGAAGCTTCAATTTTTTCTAAAACAACAATTCTGTTAATATTGCTGAACGTAAGGTTTATTGTCTTTTTTTCGCCTTGTGAATGCAGTAACTGATTAAAACCGAAAAATAATAAAAGGATAGTAAATATTCTCATTTGTATGTTTCTTCGGGTTTTAATTATTAATGTATTTCATCAAGTTTTTCATGAATAATGGAGGGTTCTCTTTTCGCAAACTTCTATTCATCAGATAGAAATCATTTATATTTCTTTTGCTTTCAGGGTATAAGGCTATAATTTCTTTTTTTTCATTGATTAAGTTGAATTTGTTGTCTTTCCATAAAACAAATTCATATCGAGGTTTGTAATCAATCACATCTAATTCTGCCTTGATATTCTTCTTTTTCTCTTTGTAATATTTAATATAAAGTGCTTGATTGTTTTTGATTAGAGTTTCATTGTAATAGCCACCTTTAAATAAAGAATTGCTTAATCCTGTCAGTTTTACAAAGCTCTCATCGCCAATTTTAAAGTTGGGAATATTGGCTTTTATAAGATTTATTTTTGTTGTGTTTTGCTGATCATAAGGACGTAAAACAAGTTCGTCTGCATAGATGTCATACTTTAATGAAACATCAAAATAATTTTGGCCATTATAATTAACACTTCCTTTTCTGAATTCATCTGTGCCGTAGTATCGATGTTTATTATCGATAGTTTGGTCAAAATTCAAATGAGCAGGACCATTTTTAATATCTAAGGATTCTATTCCTGTATTTTTGTCAAACCAATTGAAGATTTCGGTTTCTTTGATACTTTGGCTGTGTATCGAAGGAATGTTTAATAATAATCCAAATAAGCATAGTAATAGTATCGTTTTTTTGGAATTTTTCAAAGGATTGGTGGATTTTTGGTTTTATTTTCGGTTAATTTCAAAAGTATTAAAAAAAAGTTATAATGGATAGTGAAAATTGTTAAAATACGATAAAATGTTTATGTTTTGTTTTAAAAAACCTCTCAATGTTTAAACAAATTCAAAAGAAGCAATAAGGTTTTACAGATTTTGCTCCTTTTGGATTGTTTTAATAAAGATGTGTTTTTTAGATTATTTTACTTCAAAACTTTCTTTTAGCGACACTGGTACTCCATTTTTTGTAAATCCTTCTAAATTTATTTCATATTGTCCCGGAATATCAGAAGTAAAAAATGAAATCGTTTTTTCTTTCTCTTCTAATGATAATTCTGGTTCCCAAAGCAATTGATATCTGTAATCAGGAATACGGTCATATTTGCTAACACTGCTATAATCTTGCTTAAACGGTATTATTTTGCCTAAAGGTCTTTGAATTTCAGTTTTTAAAATATAAGAACCTTTATCTTTTGAACTATAATCATTGTCTTTTGTCGTAAAACTAATAATGCCGTCAAATGCCATTGGCCCATAAAAATAAATGCCAGGTACTAAGCTGATTTTGTAAATATTGTTCATTTTAAGGTCGATTAGTTCATTTGTATTTTGAACTAATAATCCATCAACTAAAACTAAAGACGGCTCCGAGAAAAAATTAAGATCATGATTGATATCTCTTACGTGCAAAGTGAAATTTTTATTTTCTTCACGATAATACATTTCCTTAACGATTTCTATGGTAGTTTCTTTTAAGGTTGGGAATCTTGTATAATTGTCTAGAATATACTCTTTTTGTAATGGATGAAAGAAGGGAAATGCTTTTGGATTGGCTTGGATACTATCTTTTTTTAAATGATAATAGGCATTTTCGACTTGATTTGCAATTGATCTTTCTTCGAGGCTGGTTTTGTAGTCGGCAGTAAGATAAAATTCTTCATTTTGTTTGAGTTCAGATAAATTATATGCATCATATTTATCTATTTCAAGAGTATAGTCGTTTTTATCATTCTCAACTACCTGAACAATTGCATTAGAATAATTAGGGTTTTTATCTAAAATAAAACTGAATTTTCCGTCTTGATTTGTTTTTACAACTTTAAAAGCGAAATCTTTTCCAGGCAATGATAATGAGATATTTTTATCGGCTATTTGGCTTGGGTCTTTGCTGTTTTTGATTGTTCCTGATACTATTTCGCCTCTTAATTCTGGCAAAAATGTTGTCAGATTTAAATTGTTTTCAGTATTGGATTTTGCAAATTCCAATGAATTCAGTTGTCTTTTAAAAGGCAAACTGTTTATTTTTTTTATTGAAAGAGAATAACTCCCTGTATTGTCTAGATTATTTAATGACTTTATTTTAAGAATGATTTGCTCTCTTTTTGACGCAATTTTTTTATCTGCTTCTAATGCAAAAAGCTGATTTTTGGAAGCAGAATTTATTGCAATTGACTGACTTTCTGTATTTGATTTATTGTCTTCTTGAGTTGTTGATTGCGTTTGTTTTTTGTTGCTTACAATATAAGGATTTATAATGATAAGATCAGTCACAGATGCTTTTGAAATCTTGTTGTTCAGCATCCAGTTTGTGTAGGCAATCAGTTTGTAGTTGCCTGTTGCAATTGTTGTTGGAATAAAAAAGTCGCCTTCACTCGTGCCATTTTCGAGATAAATCTTATTGCTGAAAATAATTTGTTTTTCATTGTTTAGAAGTTCAACGTGAGCAATTTTACTGATCGAACTAAAATTGTTATCAGGAGCGTTCAAACAATAAAATTTACAATGCAGTGTTTCTCCTGCAACTAAAGTCGTATTATTTGCGTGAACAAATATATTTTCGCTATATAGCTTAGTTTCATTTTGAGTTAATGAACTATTCTGCGCAATAGCCATATTTGCGACTATCAGCATTATGATGCGTATTATTTTTTTTAATCTATCCAAAATAAAGGTTTAATGTTAGATGAAATTCTTGTGCAGTCGGTACAACCAGGAGGAAAAAATATAACGATTTCCATATTGCTTCGTTGTCCATAAAATACTTTTTCAGGAACAGGCGACTTAATTAATGCAAGTATTGTTGCGCCGGCACATCCCTTTGCGTCCCAGCAGTTCGCTAATTCTGTCGGGATGCAATCTGTATAAAATGGGGGATATTGGTCATATGGAAACAGATCTCTGAAATTAAAAAAGATCCTTTTTGACGAAACAGATGACACTTCAAAATAACCGATTATTTTTTCGTCAGGGTCATCATCTGATTTTAAATTGCCATAATTAAATCCAGGCTGAACTTGTGATAAAAGACTTTCTGAAGTTGAAAGTTTTTTTTGAGTAGTATAATAAGTATACGATTCTAAGCTTTGAACATATTGGCGTACAATAATGCTATAACGCTCATTAAGGATAGGATTTGAAATATCAATAAAACGTATTGGAAGATTGATGCGATCTTCACTTTGGCCAACTGTGCTAAGCAAGATTAAATCATCTGATTTTTTTGTAGTATAACATACTCTGGTTTCGCCTTGTCTAGGAGTTATCAAATAATTAGGTTCTTCTTTATTTGGGCTGTTTGGATCTACAATAAGTTTGTTTGGACTCCATGAAGGAGATACAATTTTGTATGTTTCTTCATATTCGTATCGGTAGAATTTTGATTTTGCACTTGGGTCATAATTTGTTACCTGAATTTGAACTCCCTTATACCCATCGATAGTTTCTACCTTTGGTTCGACTTGAACATCGCTAACAGCTGTTAAAGTTTGTGTTGCAGACGAATAAGATTTTCCGTCTTTTGTGGTAATATGCAATTGATATGATTTTTCTGGAAGAGCCTGAAAAGGTTCTTTTGAAACGTATAATCCTGAATATTCTTCAAATTCAAATTCATATGTTTTATTTCCATCTTCACTAATATAAACATTTGCGCCTGCCTCCATCGTTGGAGTTTTTTCTCCTAAACGAAATGATCTGGAAATTTTTATTTCTTGTGTTCTAAGTTCATTCGTAATCCTAGCTTGAACTACGAGTATGTCTTCAAAAGTGTTTGATTGAAAAATATATTGTTCCGTACAACTGCTTATGGTGATGCAGAAAAATATAAGAAATATTTTCTGGCATAAATGTTTTGTATATAGGGTTTTAAATCTCATTTCTTATTGATGCTTAAAATTTGATATTATAAGTTATAGTCGGAATCGGTACAGAAAATATCGAAGTTTTATAGGCTTTTATTTGTCCGTCTGTAGTTACGAAAAATATCGAATAAGGATTGTTGCGCCCTAAAACATTGTACACCGAAATATTCCAGAAACTGTGAGTCAGTTTTTTGATTTTATGATTTCCTTCTATATTAAAACCAATATCTAATCGATAATAATCTGGTATTCTATATTTATTGCGATCACTGTAAATAGTGTACTGCATATCATTATAAATATAAGATCCAATAGGAAAGGTGATAGGTCTTCCAGACTGATAAATAAAATTGCTTGAAAGGCTGTATCTTTTAGTGAATTTATAGTTCAGAACAGCACTCACTTCATGTGGTTTGTCAAAATTTGTTGGAAAATAATGGCCATTATTTACTTTTTCATCAATAAATTCAGTATTTACTCTAATAAAAGTTCGCGCATAAGTATATCCAAGCCAACCATTAAGTTTTCCAATATTTTTTTTCACTAAAAATTCAATTCCATAAGCTTTTCCTTCACCTTGCAGAAGTTGAGTTTCTGTGTTTTCATTCAGCATTAAGTCAGAACCGACTTTATAATCTAAAAGATTCTTTGATTTTTTAAAGTATCCTTCGACACTTAATTCTAATTCGTCATCTTTCAGGTTTTTATAAAATCCTAAAGAATATTGTCTTGCTTCTTGTGGCTCAATATTCAAATCAGATAATTTCCATGCATCTGTAGGAGATTGCGTTGTGTTGTTTGTTAGTAAATGAATGTACTGATACGTTTTGTCGAAGCTCGCTTTTACAGAGAAATCATCATTGAACAAATAACGTAGGGCGATTCTTGGCTCAAATCCGCCATAGGTTTTGATGACTTCGTTTTTTTTATAATAATTTGTGCCAATTACGGTATTGTCATTCACTGGAGCATTTGGCTGATAAACACGTTGTGTTGATTCTCCCAATGCCGAATAAGTAGAATAACGAAGCCCAAGACTCACTAAAATTTTCTCGCTTATATTGTAGTTGTCCGAAAAATATACTGCAGATTCTAATGCTTTTTCACTCTCAATTTGAACAGGAATAATTGTCGATTGAGGACTTTTCGGATTAAGATAACCGGGGTCAACATTATAAAGTTTGCTCGAAATTCCGTAATTAAAAGCGTGCTTAGAATTCAGAGAATAATTTGCATTTGCAGTAAATTGAGTGTCATTTAATTTGTATCCATAATTAAATGAATCGGGAGTCCCGTTGTCAAAGTCAATATTGAATTTGTAATTACTATTGGTCAAGATGAAATCGACTTTGGTTTTTTCACTGAATGCATGATTCCATTTTAATGAAACTAATGCATTGCTGTATTTATAAACAGAATCAGAAGAAATACTAAAACGGTCCTTGCTGTAGTATAATGTTGATTCAATATTGTTTTTAGGATTTATTTTGTGGTTGTATTTTATAATGCCGTCAAAAAAGGCTGCTTGACTGTTTTTTAAATCCTCATTGTCTAGTTTTTTTAAAATCCAGTCCGAATACGTAGTTCTGAATCCAACCAAAACACTAGCTTTGTTTTTTATAATTGGAGCTCCAATAGCAAGATTGCTTGTAACTGATCCTATTCCGCCTTCGCCTGAAAATTTTTCGGGATTGCCGTTTTTAGAAGCAATATCAAAAACAGAAGACAATCTGCCCCCAAATCTTGCCGGAATGCTTCCTTTGTAAATATCAACTTTGCTTGTTGTATAAGGATTTACGGCAGAGAAAAAGCCTAAGAAATGTGAAGTGTTATAAAGAACGGCATTGTCCAAAAGAATAAGATTTTGATCATCTTTTCCTCCTCTCACATTAAATCCCGCCGAACCTTCTCCAGTTGTTTTGATTCCCGGCAAAGTAGTTGCGACTCTAAAAATATCTCTTTCGCCCAGGACCAACGGAATGTTTTTTATCTTTTCAACATCAATTGTTGAAACTCCAGCTATAACATCTTTTACATTTTTGTTTGCACTGGTCTTGACCACGACTTCGTCTAATTCGTTAAAACTTTCATCGAGAAATATATCAAGTTTTCCATCATCGTACATCATTACGGTTTCGGTGGTTTTTTTATGATTGACCAGCTCTATATCAATATAATTAAGGCCGTATGGAACAGTGATTTTGTAATTTCCATCATTATCTGTAACAGTACTACTGTTTTTTCCGCGAACTCTTACGGTTGCATTAGAAAGAATATTTTTTGTCTTGCCATTTTTTACAGAACCAGAAAGTGTGTACGATTTTAGTTCTGCTCCCTTTTTTTCTTTGCCCATATATACAATTCCCGAAACGTTTCGATTTCGCGTTATGGTATCATATTGCTGATGAAATATAGGTTTTGCTGATGGCTTATCAGATTGTGGTGTGGTTTTCTCAAAATAATCATCAGGCAGTGAAGTGTGAATTGTACTGCTTTTGGTCAAGATTATGACATTATTGCTTATGAAATAATTTAAAGTTGTTTTTTCAAAAAGATCACGCAATAAATCTTCAATAGAAACATTGTTGTACGTTTTGTTGATTAAAATAGGCTCGCTTTTAAGCCAATTCTCATCAAAATAAAATTTATAATTTGTTGCTTTTTCAATGTTTTCTAAAGCTGTCTTTAAATCAGCATTCTTGAATTCAATGGAGATTTTATTGCTTTTTTCCTGACCGAATATTAATGTGCAAAAAGCTAATAAAAAGATGGTAAGTATAGTTTTTCTCATTTTTAATTCGATTCAGTGGCGCGTAAATTGCTGATTTCTTTAATTAGATTTTCAATAAAAACTTTGTTATCTGATTCTTCTAGCCGATAATTATTGCTGTAATAATTTTTTATTTTGTTTTTGTATTCGGGGAAAATTTTGATGAGGTCATTCTTTGACGCTATTTGATAAAAAGTGTTTTTGTATTTTAATACAAACTCGTTTTTTTCTGAAAATGAATCCGTAGTAGAATTTGTAATTCCATCTGCAATTGATCTGTGGTCGATTACAGTTGATCTGTTTTTATGGTGTTTGATATAAAGTGCAATTGCTTCAGAAAAAAGGATTTCCTGATAATATCCATTCATAAAATCAGGACATGAAGGATTATTGTAATTTATATTAATGAATTTCTTGTCGTAAATTTTAAAACTGATAATATTTTGTTTTATCGTATTAATGCCTAGGTAGTCAAATTTTCCAATTGGTTTTAAAACTAAAATATCATTGTGAATGTCGTATTTTAAATCGACATTATTATATGTCTGGTTTTGATAGTCAAGAATTCCAGAAATATAATTGCCAGATAAAAAATAACAGTGTGTATTGTCTAAAGATCTGTATTGATTTACATAACGAGGACCGTTATATATAGCCAGGTTTTCATTTCCAATAGTTTTGTCAAACAGATTTTCAATAGATGCATTAGTGCTGTTGTTTTGGCTATAGGTCAAGGAAATATTTAAGAATAATCCAAATATTATGAATAAGATATTCTTTTTTTGGTAATTTTTCAAAGGATTGGTGGATTTTTGAATTTGTTTCGGTTAATTTCAAAAGTATAAAAAAAAAGTTACAAATGACACTTGAGTCTGTTAAAATGTAATATTTTTTCTATTTTTTGTTTAAGCAAATTCGGTTTTTTTGAAACAAATCAAAAAAAAACAAAATTAGTTTTTCAAATTGAAAAGAAATGAAAAGCCCCAATGCAATTGAATGAATTGGGGCTTTATTAAGAAATTTTTATAGGCTTATTCAATTTTGAATGTTTTATAAAAATGGACATAATTCCCTGTTTCAGTAAGTCCTTCCAAGATGATTTCATAATCTCCAGCAATATCAGAGGCATAAAATGGGATCGTTATTTCGTTACTATTAAGAGTCATATTAGGTTTCCAAAGCAATTGATGTCTGTAATCAGGAACTCGGCTAAGTATATTAGCAGTTTCGTATTTTGGTTCAAAATACACTTTTCCAGGTTCGGGTCTTAATATTGTCGTTTTTAAAATATTTTTATCAGAATAAATAGTCGCAAAATCTTTATTCTTTGTCGCGATACTAACAATTCCGTTGAATATTTTAGGACCGTAGCAATAAGGTCTGTCAACAACGCTAATGCTTTCAATTTGAAAAGCATTGTAATTAAGCAAGGCATTTATATTCTGAATTTGCAGTCCATCAACCAAAACTAAACACGGTTCAGGCGATTGTGTTGTATTATATCTGGTGTCTTTTAAATATAGTGAAGGAACTTGATTGTAATCTTTAAAATTAAGTTCGGTAACAATTTCTATTATTGTTTCTTTAAAAGTTCTAAATCTTTCAAAATCATCTAGATTGTATTTTTTATCAGTAGGCTGAAAAAAGAAATCTGTATTGATGGCTTCAATAAGGCTGTCTTTTTTTTGCGAAAAATACACGTTTTCTACTTGGGAAGCCAATGCTCGCTCTTGAATCGCTTTTAAGTTTTTGCTAGAAATTGATGTCTTGTTGGAGAAAATTAAATTTGATAAATCTGGACTTGGCGTTTTGTCTATTTCAATACTATAATTCTCTCTGTCAGTTTCTGACAATTGCACATAACATTCTGATACACTAGTTTGTTTGTCTATCAAAAAAATAAATTTTCCGTTGCTGTTTGTTTGGGTCGTTTTGAAGATGAAATTTTTTCCTGGAATGGATAGTGTAACTGTTTTAGAGTTTATATTAGAGTTTGCAATTTTCGGTTTCACATAGCCAGTTATAATTTCGCCTCTTGTTTCAGGCAGTACTGTTATATCTTCTTTTAAATTTACATTAGTAGTGACAATTTCATTATTCGAGTATGCAGGAATAAAATCTATTTTTCGGATATTTAAAAAGTAATTCCCTCTGTCCAATGTTTTTGGCAGTATAAGTGTAGCTTTTTCTCTTTTTGAGTATTTTTCTTTGTCAAGGTTTAAAACAATGTTCTCAGATGCATTTTTTACTTTGTTTTCATAAACGTCAAGTTTTTTGGAAGTGCTGTCAATAACCATATTGATATGTTCTTCAAATGGATTTATGATGGTAAAGTCTTTTTCGAAAAAGCTGTTCTGACTGTTGTTTAACATCCAGTTCGTGTAGGCAATAAGTTTGTAATTTCCCGTTGATAATGTTGTTGGGATAAAATAATCTCCAGATCCAATTCCGTTTTTTAAACTAATTTTAGTTTTAGATACACATTCTTTACGATCGTTAATTACCTCTAAATAGGCAACCTCACTAATATCAGAAAATATAGTCGTTTTGTTTAAACAGTATAATTGATAATATAATGTTTCACCAGTCAAGACTACAGTAGTATTGGTTTTAACTAATAGTGATTCTGTGCCCAAATTTGAATTATTTTGAGCGTTGCCTTTATAAGTGAAATTTACTATTAGTAGTAAAAAAACTAATTTGATATTTAATTTTCCCAAAATGAAGGTATTACGTTAGAAGAAAATGATGTACAATCGCCACATGCCTTTTCAACCATGTAGAATCCTGAAGACGTTAATCCGGGGCCATTTCCAAGATATTCATATGTTTTAAGTATCTCATAATTATTTTTTTCTATTTCATCAAAGCCAAAGAGTCTGGCATCGCAAGTTTTGAAATATTCAGTTGGCTTTTCTGAAGGAAAAAAATCTTTGAAACTAAAAAAAGTTCTTTTTTTAGAGACAGAAGCAACTTCAAAAAAACCGACAACTTTTTCCCGAATATCTGATGTCGATTTGATGTTTCCCACTACATATCCAGGCTGATTTGGAGATAGCAATTCTCCTGAGTCGATCATTTTTTTGGATTTATAATAATAATCATAGGCAGATTGGCTTTGCGTAAATTGTGAAACCAAAATACTGTAGCGATTTGTTAACATATAATCGGTGTCATTAATGAAACGGACAGGATATTTTACACGATCTTCAGTTAAATTGACCGTATTGGTTTGTCTTATTCCTGTAGAATGCTTGGTGGTGTAACAAACTTTGATGTTTGTGTCGACAGGAATTTTTTGATAGGTGTATTGGCCATTTTGTTGTATTAATTTAATACGTTCGTCTACCGCATATGGGGTTATTATTTTATAGGTTTCTTCATACTCGTAACGATAATATTTGGAAGTATTTGAAGGATCAAAACTTTTAACGTTTATCTGAATACCTCTAACGCCATCTTTTTCTGCGATTGCTGTTTCTAGATCAATAGTGTTTTGGGTTGTTAAAACTTCTGGCGAAGAAATGTATGATTTTCCGGATTTAGATGTGATTTTTAATTGATAGCTCTTATTTGGTTCGGCTTTAAATTCATTTGCAGAAATATATTTTCCGTCTTTTTCATCAAAATGAAATACATTGCCATCGCTGTCAGCAACAGTAACAATGGCTCCTGATTCGGTTTTTTTTACTGTATCGTTAAGAAATCTTGTTCTTGAAATGTTTATTTCCTGATGTTTTAATTCGTTTGTTATTGTGGCTTCAACAGTAATTGCATCTTCAAAATCTTGGTTTTGAAAAACATATTGCTCTGTACAGCCCGATAAAATAACACACGCAAAAAGAGCCAAAGTCGTTTTTTTGATTATTGATAAATTCATATTGATAGGATAAATGAATTAAAATTTAATGTTGTACGTTATTGTCGGAATTGGAACAGAAAAAATTGATGTTTTATAAGCTTTGATTTTTCTATCTTCAGTAACAAAATAAACGTTATATGGATTGTTTCTTCCTAGAACATTATAAACTGAAAGATTCCAGAAACTATGAGCGAGCTTTTTTATTTTGTGATTTCCTTCAAAATTAAGACCGATATCCAATCTGTAATAATCTGGAATTCGATATTGATTACGATTGCTGTATAAAGTAAAATCCTCTCCGGCAAAATCATAAGACCCAATTGGAAAAGTAACAGGTCTGCCGGTTTGATAAACAAAATTAGTTGATAAACTGTATCTCTTTGTGAATTTATAATTTAAGATAGCGCTAAAATCATGCGGTTTGTCATAATTCGTAGGAAAGTAATTTCCGTTATTTATTTTTTCAGAATCAAATTTGCTATCCAATTTTATTAAAGCTCTGGAATAGGTATAGCTCAACCAGCCATTGAAATTTCCTTTTTCTTTTTTGACCAAAAATTCAATTCCGTATGCTTTTCCTTCTCCTTGAAGAAGTTCTGTTTCGATGTTTTCATTCAAAAATAATTCGGCACCAACTTTATAATCCAGAATGTTTTTAGATCGCTTATAATAACCTTCAATACTCAATTCTAATGATTTTTCAATTATATTTTTGAAAAGTCCTAACGAAAATTGATTTGAAGATTGTGGTTCAGTATTTAAATCCGAAAGTTTCCAAACATCCATTGGAGATTGAGTCGTATTTGTTGACAGTAAATGCATGTATTGATACGTTCTGTCAAAACTTGCTTTTATAGATAAATCGGGAAGTATAAAATAACGAGCGGAAATTCTAGGTTCAAAACCTCCATACGTTTTTATAGATTCATTATTTGAATAAGTTTTAGTATCAATAACAGTTCTTTCAGATTTAGGAAGATTGTCTTGATAAATGTTTTGCGTTGAAGGACCAAGTGCTGAATAAAAAGAATAACGCAAACCTAAATTGATTAAAAGTTTATCATTAACCTTATAGTTTTCGGTAAAAAATAAAGCCGACTCTAAAGCTTTTTCCTTTTCCAAAGTTTTGTTTTTAATTTGAGAATCACCGTTTGTAGGCTCTAGAAAACCAGGATTAACATTGTAAATTTTACTGCTGATGCCGTAGTTAAATAAATGCTTTTCATTCAGAATGTACTTCATTTTAAAAACAAGCTGAGTTTCATTGATTTTATAACCATAATCGAATGATTTTTCAGGTTGAGAATCGTAATCGATGTTGAATTTATATTGGCTATTCGTAACAATTAATGAAGATTTATTTTTAGCATTGAAATCATGATCCCATTTTACTGTTGCTAATAAATTGCTGTATTTGTAAATAGAGTCGGAATTGATGCTGTATTTGTCATGACTATAATATAGAGAGGTTTCTAGATCATCTTTTTTGGTGATTTTATGGTTGTACTTCAAAAGCAAATCATAAAAAGAGGCTTGGCTATTGTCGAGTTCAGGATCTTTGATGGTCTTCAAAATCCAGTCAGAATAACTTCCTCTACCGCCAAACATCAAGCTTGATTTTCCTTTTACTATCGGAATTTCAAGTGTAACATTACTCATTACTGGGCCAATTCCAGCTTCGCCAGAAACTTTTTCGGTGTTTCCATTTTTAGATTTAATATCAAAAACAGAAGAAAGACGTCCTCCAAACTCTGCAGGAATGCTTCCTTTGTATATATCGGCTGATTTTGTTGTAAAAGGATTTACAGAAGAAAAGAAACCCAAAAAGTGAGATGGATTGTATAAAGAAGCATTATCCAGTAAAAACAAGTTTTGGTCGTCTTTTCCTCCGCGAACATTGAACCCCGCAGAGCCTTCTCCTGCTGTTTTTATTCCAGGAAGCGTTGTTGCAACTTTAAAAATATCTCTTTCACCTAAAATTAAAGGCACATTTTTGATGTTTTCGATATTAATAGTGGTGAGACCTGCAACTGCTGAGGTTGTATTTTTTGTTCTCTTATTTTCGATGACAACCTCTTTAAGTGCATTTACATTTTCGTCTAAATTAAAATCGACTTTTCCATTGCTATAAAGTACAATCTTTTTAATTTTTGACTCATGTTTAATCGATTGTGTTTCAATTATGTTGATGCCGGCCGGAACTCTAAAACTATAATAACCATTCTCATCACTTGTTGTACTTATATCCTTATCCTTTACTTTAACAATAATATTATATTCAGGTTTTCCTGAAATTCTATCTCTAATGTAACCAGAGAGGGTATAAGATTGAGATGCATTTATTAACGATTGTTTTCCGAGGGAAATAATGGAATCTGAATCTTTCTTAGAATCATTTAGATATTGCTTATTGTAAATGGGGACAATTTGTGAATTTGGAGTTTTATTGACGTTTATGTTATCAGCATTTTTAAAATAATCCTCCGTTATAGAGTTTGATATTAAAAGACCATTGCTTAAAATAATATTGTTTCCGTCAATAATGTAATTTATAGTGGTGTTATTGAAAATTGCATCTAAAATTACAGAAATAGAGGTATTATTAAATTCCGCTGAAATAAGTTCAGTATCAGATAGCCATTTGTCATCAAAATAGAAATGAAAAGAAGTATTTTTCTCGATTAGTTCAATGGCTTTTTTTCGAGTTGCATTCGAATATTGTATAGAAATGTTTTTTTCTTGTGAAAAAAGAACGATTGGTATTAAGAAAAATAAATAGAAGATAAAGTGATTTTTCATTTAGATTTTGGAATAGAGCTTATAAATTGTTGTCAATAAATTGTATCAAATCTGCTTTGAACTGGTATGGATTTGTCTCTTCCAGAATTTTATTTTTTTTGTAATAATTCTTTATTTCTTTTTTTAGTTGAGGAAATGCTGTGAGGATTTCTTTTTGGGTATTTACAGCTGTAAATGTTGAATTATAAAGAAGTTGATAATCACTGTACTCTTTGAACTCTGTGTACAAACTAGATTCTATAATGATTTCTTTGGCAGTTTTAAAATGTTTGATATATAAGGAGATGTTTTTGCCTAAATATTTTTCTTCAAAAAAACCAGTGATGATTTTTGGGAATTTATATTTACTGTCAATATTGACAAATCTCTTGTCTTCAATTAAAAAATAATCTGTTTTTTCATTTATGAGAGTTATACCGAATGTGTCGTTGTTTTCGAATGATTTAACAAGTTGATCTGTGTATATATCATACTTTATCGGGATATTTTCATAAAGCTGATTGTCATAAAAAACCGTTCCTTTAACAAAGTTTTTGTGTGAATAATAATTGTGGGTGGTTTTTAAATTATAAAGATCAATGTAAATTTTGCCATTATTGATGTTTAAAATCTCTTGGCCAACTATTTTGTCAAAATAATTGGAGACTTCTTTTTTTTCATTAGTTTGAGAAAAACTGCTGCTTGAAAGGAATAGTAGAATGATAATTATTGTTGAGTAATTTGTGATTTTCAATGATAGGTTTTTACAATATAGTTTGAATTTAAAAGAGGCAATAATGAATAAGATTGTTTTAATTTTTGACCTTGCAATACCTTTTCTCATTAAGATTTTAGTTTTGTGTAGCTGTTTTCTATATAAAACTATGTTAATAACATTTTGGTTTAAAATAAATTAAACCAACAGCATTGATTTTTAAACCAACAACATTATTTAGCCTATAATGCGTTTCTCAAAAATGTTGTAGGCTAGTGTTTTAAGCGTTTGATTTAAGGTTGGGAAGTCATATAAAAACGAAAAACCCCAATTCAACTAAATGAATTGGGGTTTCCTATGAATAAACCTTTAGTAAACTAAGATCTGATTACTCTTTTTTCTCCTCACGTGGAGGTCTTGGAACAAGCGCTTTTTTAGACACTTTTTCTTTTTTAGTTTTAGGGTCAATTCCTAGGTATTTCACTTGGAAAACATCTCCCATTTTAACTACGTCAGCTACATTTTCTGTACGCTCCCAAGCTAGTTCAGATACGTGAAGCAATACTTCGTTTCCTGGTGCCGCAGTATATTCAACTACAGCTCCAAAATCTAGCATTTTGATTACTTTAACTTCGTAAGCTTCTCCCATTTGAGGTTTGAAAGTTAAAGCGTCAATTTTAGCCAATACAGTTTTGATGCCTTCTGGATCAGTTCCTAAGATTTCAACAACTCCTTGTTCATCAACTTCATTGATTACGATAGTAGTTCCAGTAGCTTTTTGTAATTCTTGAATTACTTTTCCTCCAGGTCCAATTAACGCTCCAATAAAGTTTCCAGGAATAGTTCTAGTAATGATTTTTGGTGCATGAGCTTTAACATCTGCTCTTGGAGTTGCGATAGTTTCAGTTAATTTTCCTAAAATGTGCAAACGTCCGTCGCGAGCTTGAGATAATGCTTGTTCCATAATGTCATAACGTAATCCTTCGATTTTGATGTCCATTTGGCAAGCCGTAATACCGTCAGCAGTTCCAGTTACTTTAAAGTCCATATCTCCTAAGTGATCTTCGTCACCTAAGATGTCAGACAATACAGCAAATTTCTCACCGTCAGTAATTAATCCCATGGCAATACCAGAAACTGGTTTTACCATTTGAACTCCAGCATCCATAAGAGCCATTGTTCCAGCACAAACAGTTGCCATAGAAGAAGAACCATTAGATTCTAAAACCTCAGAAACAACACGAATTGTATAAGGACAATCTGCAGGGATCATATTTTTTAAAGCTCTTTGAGCTAAGTTACCGTGACCAACTTCTCTTCTTGAAGTTCCTCTTAATGGTTTTGCTTCACCAGTTGAGAAAGGAGGGAAGTTATAGTGTAAGTAGAATTTCTCTTCACCTTGCTCGCTAGGCGAGTCGATTTGATTAGCTTCTCTAGAAGTTCCTAAAGTTACTGTGGCCAAAGCTTGAGTTTCTCCACGTGTAAATAAAGATGAACCGTGAACTCTTGGCAAGTAATCCGTTTCACACCAGATTGGTCTGATATCTGTAGTTTTTCTACCATCTAAACGAACGCCTAATTCTAAAACAACGTTACGAACAGCTTCTTTGTTTGTTTTGTAGAAATACTTAGAAACTAAATCTCCATCAGCAGCTAGTTCTTCCTCAGTAAATAAAGCTTTTACTTCTTCTTTTACTTCAGCAAATGCAGCGCCTCTTTCGTGTTTAGCTGAACCAACTTTTGCGATAGCATAGATTTTATCGTATGCTGCAGCTTTCACTTTTTTGTAAATTTCTTCGTTTTCTTTCTCACCTTCGTAAGTACGAATTTCTTTTTTACCAAAAGCTTCTTGTAAACGGTATTGCGCTTGAATTTGAACTTTGATAGCTTCGTGAGCAAATTTAATAGCTTCGATCATTTCAGCTTCTGAGATTTCTTTCATCTCACCTTCAACCATCGCTACAGAATCCATAGAAGCACCAATCATCATGTCGATGTCTGATTTTTCTAATTCTTCTCTGCTTGGGTTGATTACTAATTTTCCGTCGATACGCGCTACACGTACTTCAGAAATCAAGTTGTAAAATGGAATGTCTGAAACTGCTAATGCTGCTGATGCTGCTAAACCAGCTAATGCATCTGGCATAACTTCTTCGTCATGAGACATTAATTGAATCATAACTTGTGTTTCAGCATGGTAATCGTCTGGGAAAAGCGGACGCAATACACGGTCAACTAATCTCATTGTTAATACTTCGCTGTCGCTAGGACGAGCTTCTCTTTTAAAGAAACCTCCTGGGAAACGACCTGCTGCTGCGAATTTTTCGCGGTAATCTACCGTTAACGGTAAAAAATCAACACCAGGGTTTGATGTGCGAGCTGAAACTGCTGTTGCAAGAATCATAGTGTCGCCCATTCTAACTACTACAGAACCATCAGCTTGTTTAGCTAAACGTCCTGTCTCGATTGTGATGCTTCTTCCATCACCTAAATCGATCTTTTCTACAAATAATTGTGGAATCATAAATTTTTTCCTTTTTGATTATACAATGGGTTTTAGTTGTGTTGTAGTTGTTGTTGTGTGTAGTTGTTGTTATCTAAAACCCAATGAAAAACCAAACTTTTTTTCTTGTAATATGCTTATTATAAACAGCAGTAATGTAAAAACAAAAAGAGGCACTTTCGCACCTCTTTTCTATATTGATTATTTTCTGATATTCAATACTTTAATGATCTCACGATATCTGTTGATATCTTTCTTTTTCAAGTAATCCAACAAAGCTCTTCTTTTACCTACTAATAGTACAAGAGAACGCTCAGTGTTGTAATCGTGACGATTTTTTTTCAAGTGTTCAGTTAAGTGAGAAATTCTGTAAGTGAACAATGCAATTTGACCTTCTGCGCTTCCAGTGTTTGTTGCACCACCGTGTTGTGCGAAAATCTCTTCTTTCTTTTCTTTAGTTAAATACATTCCAATATTATTTAATGATTTTTATGTATGTCAATACAACTTTTGTAAGACGGGTGCAAAATTAGATTAAAAAAACAAAAGAATCAAACAAAAATAAAAGAATCTTAAAATAGAGGTGTAGAAAATTCTGTTTTAATGATTTAGACAGTTGTTTTTTTAGAAATTATTTGCCTCTAATTGTTATTGGCAGAGAAAAAAGAACAGCTCTTTTTATTCCCCTTACTTTTCCCGGAATCCAGTTTCCTGAAGCGTTTAGTGTTCTTAATGCTTCTTCACCAGTTCCATAACCTAAATCTTTTATAATTATAGGTTTTGTTATGTTTCCCATTTCATCGACTACAAAAGTGACATAAATTTTGCCTGTCACTTTATTTTTAAAGGCTTCTGTTGGAGTTTTGTAATTTTTCGCAATTCTTTTGTAAAAATCATCCATTCCTATTTCTGGCATTGGTTTTTCATATACTTTTGAATACGAATATTTTATGTTGTTTGCGTCTGTACTGATACCAGAAATCAAATCTCCTTGATTATAATTTTCAGTGTAGGTAATTTTGTTTTTTAGATCGGTGCCTTGCCAGATGCCATCTTTTACCCCATTTTGTATTTTCCCCTTTGCTTGATAGTCTTTGTCAACATCGTCACATTCTCCGTTGCCGTCTATTACGGTTTGCTGATTGTCCTTGTTCCAGAATTTTACGAGCAGTGTTTTTAGAGTTTTAGTTTTTATATCTAAAATATTCTCTTTTTCAAATTTTGGATTTCCATTTTCGTACCATTTGTATTCTTTTCCAGTTTTCCAATTCTCAGAATAAGTTGTAATTGACTCTTTAACACCATTTTCATAATATGAAATAAAAGTGCCATCGCCTTTAAGGATATCTTTGTTTAAGGTTGTTCCTATCGATTTTTTAGCGCCAGATTTGTAAAATAAAACTACTTTATACGAGGTTTTGTCTGTGTAGTAGTCCTCAATGACTCTTTTATATTTATAGTTTTCTACCGATGTTTCATTGTATGCTGAGTCTAGATAAACAGCTTTTGAAAAATCTTTTTGTGCGAAAATATTCTGTGAGATTATTAAGCAAATTAAATAAAAAAAGGTTTTGCGCATTGTTTTTTTGTAGTAAAAATAATGTTATTATATTTAATAAACAATACTATTTTTCTTTAATGCTGGATTTTTAGCATTTAATTTTTCATTCAAAAACTACTAACAAGTTTTTGTATTGTTTTCATTTTCTCTACTTTGACATCAGAACTCCTTTGTCATAATTAGCTGTAGTCGAAACGTTTGTCAAGGAATCAATTTTTTGCCAAACACCTTGTTTCAAACCATTCTTTAGGTCTCCTTTTTGAGTTATAAATCCATCCGTTTCTTCATATTCTCCATTCCCGTCAATTACGGTTTGTTCTCCCTCTTTAGTCCAGAAATTAAGAATCAAAGTTTGGGATCTCTTTGTTTTAGGATCCCAAGTATGCTGTTTTTCACATTTTTTGCTTTGATTCTCGTACCAATTGATTTCTTTGCCAGACTTGTGATCGTCAAAATAATTTACAACTGATTCCTTTGCTCCGTTTTTATAATAGTAAATAAACTCTCCGTCTTTTTTTAGAATATCTCTGTCTAAAGTTGCGCCAGTCATTTTTTTTCTACCGTTTTTGTAAAAATCGGTGACAACATATCGAACACTCTTTTGAGAATAGTTGGTAATTACCCTCATATAACTATAATTAGGAGAAGTAGTTTCGCGATTTAATGAGTCAAGAAAAATCTTTTTCGAGACCATACTAATTTGTGCCGAAAGATTAGCTGAAATTACGAAGTAGAATAATAGTAAGGCACATTTTTTCATTCAATTCTATTTTCGCTAATAAAAATAGCGATTTCTAAAATAATTTAGCAACCTCTTGATTCACAAATTCTAAAAATCTTTCATCAGCTTCTGTAAAAGGATCAATAACGTGGCTGTCAATATCGATTTGGCCAATATTTACTCCATTAACGAATAAAGGAACAACAATTTCTGATTTTACAGTTAAACTGCAGGCAATATAATTGTCTTGGGCTTTAACATCTGGAACAACAAAATTGGCATTGCTTTCTGCAACTTGTCCGCAGATTCCTTTTCCAAACGGAATAACAGTATGATCGGTTTCAGCACCTACGTAAGGCCCTAAATGAAGTGTTTTGTTCTCGTGGTTAGCAAAATAAAAACCAACCCAATTATAGTATTCTACATTTTCATTTAATAATTGACAAATTGCCAATAATTTTTCGTCTCTAACAATATTGTTATCAGCTACAATAGCACTTATTTTTGGTTGTAATTCTTGAAAAGTCATGATAAATAAATTTTATACAAAAGTATTTAAAGCCTGACTTAAAAAATACATAAATTTGAAAAAAAATTCCGTTGAAAAAATATTTAGCACAATTTAAACCTTTCCTGATTTTTATAGGCACTTTTTTCTCCGCTTATATTTTACTGACAATAGTTTATAAGTTCTATTTGAACAGTTTTGACCCAATTGATATTGATGGAATTTCAAGAATAGTCGGGAAAAATGTTGAGCAGCTAATGTCGTTTTTTAATTGTGATATCAATATTGTAAAAAGCCTTTCTCAGCCTTCTTTAGAAGTTTGGTACAATAATAAATATACAATTCGAATTGTCGAAGGATGTAACGCCGTAAGTGTTATTATTTTGTTTATTTCGTTTATAATCGCTTTTTCAGGAAAACTCAAGACGACTTTGTTGTTTATTTTATTTGGAGCGCTTTTCATTTATGTTTTGAACATTTTCCGTATTATGTTTTTGACAATCTTGCTTTTTAGATATCCAGAAAATGAACACTTTTTACATGGTGTTTTATTCCCGTTGATTATTTACGGACTGGTTTTTCTTTTATGGGTTATTTGGGTCAATAAATTTTCGAAGTATGCTAAATAAATTATTGGAACATAAATTCAAAATCTTGATTTCAGTTTGTATCGTAATATGTTTTGGAATTATACGGGCATTTGAAAACAGTCTGTTTTATGATCCTTTTTTGGAATATTTTGAGAAAGATTTTAAAAATTTGCCTTATCCTGAAATAGAATCTGCTAAGTTGTTCTTTGGACTTTTTTTTCGCTATTTTTTGAATACAATCCTTTCTCTGGCTTTGATTTATGTACTGTTTAAAGACGCTGATATTTTTAAATTCAGTTTCTTTTTATATGTCTTTTTCGGAGTGATTCTTTTTGTAGCATTTTTTGTGATTTTGGATTGTTTTCTAAATGCGAATTGGCTTCTTTTTTACGTTCGAAGATTTATAATTCAGCCCATTTTTGTTCTTTTGTTTATACCTGCATTTTATTATCAGCAACAAAATTTTAAAAAATAACAAATTATTAAATATTTTTTTCAGTCTTTTTAAATAGTTTTGCAGTATGAATGTAAAAAAGTGCACAGGATTATTTTTGGCTTTCCTATTGTTGGTTTCCAACATTGGGTTCGCTTTTGATGTGCATTATTGTGGAGGTGAAATCGCTTCGGTATCTTTAAATACATCGGCAAAAGCTTCTCCAGAAAAAAAATGTTGTGGAGAGCAAGAAAAAAAATCTTCTTGTTGCAAAGACAAAGTAGTTCATATTGAGAAAAAATCAGATAATGCAACTTTTAAAATATTCTTTTTCCAGCTTGATTTTCCGGCTGTAATTCAAGAATATAAAACAATTGCTTTTTTATCAATTCCAAATTTCAAAAGCAATCAAATAACTTCGTATTATTCTGATGCGAATGCGCCTCCTTTTTACAAGTTATATAATCAATACATTTTTTATTCCTGATTTTAATGTTTAGAATCAAGCCGTTTTCTTGCGCTTGAAAGTCGCTGTTTATTCTTTTTTTTAGAATAAAACAGCTTTTCTAATAACATTAAAATTATTTATATGCACAAAAATATTATGCTTTTCAGTATGATTTTGCTGTCTGTAACTGCTTTTTCACAGGAAGATTTGCAGGAAGTAAAAATCACTAAAAAGCAAAAAGGAATTAAAAAATCCTATACACTTACATCCAATACATCTGTTATTACGAGTAAAGAACTGCTAAAAGCAGCATGCTGTAATTTGGCTGAAAGCTTTGAAACAAATCCTTCGATAGATGTCAATTTTTCGGACGCTTTAACAGGGACCAAACAAATAAAAATGTTGGGTCTAACAAGTCCGTATTTGATGATTACCGAAGAAAATATTCCGTCGGTTCGTGGCGCTTCGCAGGCTTACGGACTATCATTTACGCCTGGAACTTGGATTGAAAGTGTTCAAATCACTAAAGGGGCGGGGAGTGTTATTAACGGTTACGAAAGTATTTCGGGACAAATTAATACGGAGCTTTTAAAGCCTTTAAGCGATATTCCATTTTTCTTAAATGCTTATGGATCCACAGATGCGCGTTTTGAGCTAAATACTCATTTCAATAAAAAATTATCTGATAAATGGGCGACAAGCCTTTTTGTACACGGAAATACACGCGTAGCCAAAAATGACATGAATAATGATGGCTTTCTGGACAATCCACTAGGGAAACAAATCAATATTTTGAATCGTTATCAATATTATGATCCTGAAAGCGGATTGGTGAGTTTTATTAATTTCAGATATATGAATGACAAAAAACAGACAGGTGAAGTTGATTTTGATAAAGATCGTGATCGCGGCACTACAAATCATTGGGGTTCAGAAATCAATACAGAGCGTTTTGACGTTTCAACAAAAATAGGATATGTTTTTAAAGATATGCCTTATCAGAGTATTGGTTTTCAAAATGCCTTCAACAGTCATAACCAAAATTCTTATTTTGGATTGAATTTGTATGACATCAAGCAGAATAGTTTTTATTCGAATCTGATTTTCAATTCGATAATAAACAACACGATGCATAAATTTACGACTGGATTGAATTTCACATACGATCAATATCAGGAATTTGTGAATGTTGTTGATTATAGCCGAATCGATAATTCAGTAGGAGCGTTCTTTGAATATACCTATGACAACACAGATAATTTTAGTTTGATTTTAGGCGGAAGAGTCGATAATCATAATAGATTGGGCTTTTTTGTAACGCCTCGTTTGCACATGAGATATAAGCCTTGGAAAAATGGAGTTCTTCGTTTTTCTGCTGGAAGAGGAAAGCGTTCGGCTAACATTTTTGCCGAGAACCAACAGCTGTTTGCTAGTTCTAGAACGTTTTCAATTTTGGATACAAACGGGAAAATATATGGCTTGAATCCTGAGATTGCTTGGAATTACGGAATCAGCTTTTCGCAAAAGTTCAAGCTTTTTAATAAAAATGCTGAAGCGGGATTTGATTTCTATCGAACTGATTTTCAAAACCAAGCTGTTGTTGATTTGATGCAAAGTCCACAGCAAGTTTTGTTTTATGATCTAAAAGGAAGTTCTTTTGCGAATAGCCTTCAAGTCGAATTTAATTATGAGTTGATTCATAATCTGAATTTGAGAACAGCCTATAAATATTACGATATCCAGACCGATTATTTAAGAGGAACTTTTCAGCGTCCGTTGCAGGCAAAGCATCGTTTTCTCGGAAATTTAGAGTATGAAACAGCTTCTGATAATGGAAAGCAATGGAAGTTTGATTATACTTTCAACTGGACAGGAAGTCAGCAATTGCCATATACGGCATCAAATCCTGCTGAAGATCAGTTTCCTGATTTTTCTCCTGCTTATGCAGTTATGAATGCTCAGGTCACTAGAATTTTTTCAGATGTTTTTGAAGTGTATATTGGCGGAGAAAACATTGGAAATTATAAACAGAAAAAAGCAATTTTAGGAGCTGATGATCCATTTGGACCAAATTTTGATGCTTCTATAGCGTATGCTCCAATTTTTGGACAAATGTATTATGCGGGATTGCGATTTAAAATAAAATAACTGAATCAATAACAATAACAATATCAAATTTTAATATTTAGACAAAATGAAAAAAATAATTTTAATAGCAATAATTGGTTTTTTGGGGTTTTCAGCGCAAGCGCAAACTAAAAAGAATAAAAACTTAAAATATACTGTAGAAGTAAACGGAAATTGCGAACAATGTAAGAAACGTATTGAAAAAGCAGCGTTTAGCGTTCCAGGTGTAAAAACGGCAAATTGGGATATTGCTTCGCACCAACTTTCAGTAATTTTAAATGAAGAAAAATCATCTCCAGCTGATTTGAATAATGCAATTGCAAAGGTAGGACACGATACTAAAGAAGTGAAAGCCACTCAAACAGATTATGATAACTTGCACAGCTGTTGTAAATATGTAAGAGAATAACAATAGTAAGAGCCTCAGGATTATTTCTTGAGGCTTTTTTAATAGTTAATTTATCTTTAAAATACCGCATTTTATTGTGGTTGAACTAAATTATTGTTACTTTCACAAACTTAAATTAAGTATAACCAAACCATTTTTATGAATAATTTTGATTGGACACAATTAGTCAACCCCGAATTTTATATTACTTTAAGCATCGGTGGTTTTCAAATTGGTTTATACATTGTGCTGTTTATTGTTTTTGCCGAAACTGGACTTTTTGCTGGTTTCTTTCTTCCTGGTGACAGCTTGCTTTTTTTATCAGGTATTTACAGCCGTGACTTAATTGAAAATGTGGTTTCTATTCCTAGTGATTTTATCAATGTTTTTATCCTTTCAACTTTAGTGGCTTTGATGGGAGTTTTTGGAAACATGACTGGATATTGGTTTGGAGCAAAAAGCGGTTATTATTTATTTAAAAAAGAAGATACTTTTTGGTTCAAGAAAAAATACCTACTTCAATCTAAAGACTTCTTCGAAAAGTATGGTGGAAAAGCAATTATTTATGCTCGTTTTCTTCCAATATTTAGAACTTTCGCGCCAATCATTGCAGGAATAGTTTCTATGGATAAAAAGAAATTTATGTTCTATAATGTTTTGAGCTCATTTTTGTGGTCTTTTGTATTGATCTTTTCTGGGCATTATTTATACGGAGTGTTTTTAGAGCATGGAATTGATTTGAAAGAGCATATTGAGGTAATTGTAATAGGAATTATAATTGTATCAACTTTCCCGGTTTTCTTAAAGCTTATCAAAAAAAGAACAAGCGGAGAAAAGATATAAACAGAAATAAATAAAAACAAAAAAAGTCCGAAGTTTTAGCTTCGGACTTTTTTGTTGGAATTCATTCATCAGTTAGCAATGAATGAAATTATTTTGAATCAATAATTAAGATGAAATTCGATCGTGATTTGGAATTTGGTACTTTAAGATTTGAATTTAATCTACCATTCATTCACTTTATTGGCATCCATTTTTAGGAAGATAAACAGCAAAATGGTGAATCCCCAGAGTCCAGAGCCTCCATAAGAAAAGAATGGCAACGGAACCCCGATAGTCGGGAAAATACCAATAACCATTGCAATATTTACAAAGAAGTGTATGAATAAAATTCCGGCTACGCAATAACCATAAACACGGCTAAATTTAGTTTTTTGTCTTTCTGCCAAATAAATTACTCTCAAGAATAAGCCAACAAAAAGTGCGATTACGACTAATGAGCCAACAAATCCCCATTCTTCGCCAACGGTTGTAAAAATATAATCGGTATGTTGTTCTGGTACAAATCCTCCTTTTGTTTGTGTTCCTTGTAAAAAACCTTTTCCAAGCCATCCTCCAGATCCAATCGCAATTTCAGATTGGTTAGTGTTGTATCCAATACCTTTCATGTCAACAGTTTTTCCAAGCAAAATATTAAAACGGTCTCTATGATGCTGTTTGAAAACGTGATCAAATACATAATCTACAGAGAAGACAAAAGCAGATATGATAGCTAAAAGAATAGTGCTCATTAATAAATTTCTGTCAACAACACGGCCTTTAAAATGTATAATTGCAAGAACAACTGCGGCTAGAATAATAACAACATAAGGTTCGAGAATTAATGTCAATACAAACAATAAAATGGTAATAAAACCAGTCCAAACATACCATGATGGCAATCCTTCTCTGTATAAAACAATTATAAAAACACTATAAATTAAGGCGCTTCCTGGGTCAGGTTGAGGTAAAATAAGCATTACAGGCAAAAATACAATTGCTAAAGCTTGCATTTGCCTATTGACATCTTTAAGATTGATTTGTGTGTCGCTCAGGTATTTTGCCAATGCAAGCGATGTGGCGGCTTTTGCAAATTCAGATGGCTGTAAAGTAAATCCTCCAATGGCATACCAGCATCTTTGTCCTGCGATAGTTTTTCCAAAAAGGAACAATCCAGCCAAAGATAAAAGTGAAACCACAAATATGATACTGGCATATTTTTCATAGAATTTTCCATCAACAAAAAGAACTACAAAAATCAACGGAATGGTACAGCCAATAAAAATAAGCTGTTTTTGATACGTTCCTTCTGTAGATAATAATGAAGATGAATAAATATTCAGCCACCCTAATACAACTAACGTGATGTAGATAAAGACGCTTATCCAGTCAATATTATTTTTTACACTTTGATTTTTCATTTGAAATAATCTTGTTAGTTTTCTTTAGTGGTGTCTATTGGTATCTTTTTCAATTCAGTTTTAGTTGCTGCTTTTGGAGCGACAATTTTGGCTCTCAAAACAGAGTCTTTTGGAGTCGATTCAATAGCGCTAGCCGCAGTCATTCCTCCTAATTTAGCATATTCGCTGACCAAACTTTTATTTAATACACGAACTTCTAAATCAGTTCTTGTGATTTTTTTTCTTAAATACTTTTCAATCATCAAACTTGCAATTGGTCCGGCTACGTTTGCACCAAAACCTCCATTTTCAATCATAATTGCAATGGCAATTTTAGGATTGTCTTTAGGGGCAAAAGCCACAAAAATAGAGTGGTCTTTCAGTTTTGTTCGCACTCCGTCAATTTTAGCATAGTTTTCGGCAGTACCTGTTTTTCCGCAAATATCGATGCCTTGTACTTTAAGAGCATAAGCCGTACCCTTGTTGTAAACGTCAAATAATCCATTTATTACAGGAGGGAAGTACTTTTTGTCAATCGTGGTTTCGTGTTTTGTGGTGAATTTTGCATCAATTTTTTTGCCTTCAATCTTTTTAATGATATGAGGAGTGTAATAATAACCCTGATTTGCAACAGTTGCCATCATATTGGCCAACTGAATTGGAGTCATTAAAACCTCACCTTGTCCGATCGCATTAGAAACAATCGTTGTGCTTCTCCATCCGCCGTTTGGATATATCTTTTTATAGGTTTTAGAAGTTGGGATATTACCTTTTCTTCCTGTAGGCAAGTCATAACCCATAAATTGGCCAAGTCCAAAACTCTTAACGTGATTGCTCCAAACATCAACAGCATATCCAGGGTTTCGGTATTTGTTGATCGTTAGCATATACGATTGCGCAAAGTATGTGTTGCATGAATTATAAATACCGTTGTTCAGCTGATGCGGACCAAAACCGTGGCACTTCATAAATCGGCCTCTACCATAGCTGAAGCCATGATGACACATAAATGTTGTATGTTCATCGATTACTCCTTCTTGAAGTGCTACAAGTCCAGTTAAAATTTTAAATGGAGATCCTGGAGGATATTCTGCTAAAAGTCCTCTGTCATATAATGGTTTTGCAATCGAATCGTGATATAAAAGCGTATAGTTTTTTGATCTTTGTCTTCCAACTAAAATTCCCGGATCGTAAGATGGAGCAGTAACCAATGCTAAAATTTCACCTGTTTTAGGTTCAAGAGCAACGATTCCGCCACGTTTGTTGATCATCAATTCTTCACCGTATTTTTGAAGTTCGGCATCAATAGTTAAATTGATGTCTTCTCCTGCAACAGCGATAGTATCGTATTTCCCGTTTTTATAAGATCCGATTTCTCGGTTGTACTTATCCTTCTGAATGTATTTTACACCTTTTATACCGCGTAAAACTTCTTCGTAGCTTTCTTCTACACCTTGTTTTCCAATTAAATCACCGCTGTTATAATATGGGTTTGTTGCGATTAAACGCTCGTCTGCTTGTCTGATAAAACCAAAGATATTTGCACCATAATCTACTTCGTAATCACGAAGCGATCTTTTTTGGAAATAAAAACCTTCATATTTTCTGATTTTTTCCTGAAAAGCAGCAAATTCGTTTTTGTTTAATTGTGCCAAAAATACTGACGGAAGACGCGGGCTATAAACTTTAGCCTTGGCAATTCTTTTATCGTATTCTTCTCTAGTGATATTTAGTAAGGCACAAAATTCCGCAATATTCAAGTCTTCTTTGATTTCGCGTGGAATAACCATGATATCATAAGAAGCCTGATTGGCTACTAATAATTTGCCGTATCTATCATAAATATAACCTCTTTCAGGATAGTCGTACTGTTTTTTTATTGCGTTGTTTTCTGATTTTAACTTAAATGAATCGTCTACAATTTGCAAATAAAATACCCTGATCACCAGTAAAGATCCTGCAATGATAATTAAAGCGGGCAGCAGAACTTTTCTCATCGTTTATTGGGCTTAATAAGATAAATTATTATGATTGAAGTTATAATTGTAAAAATGGAACTAAATAAGGTTCTGAGCAAAATGTCCCAAACAAATTTAAATTGGAACGCTTCGAGAACAAATAGTACAATATGATGCAGCAAAACTGATACCAAAATGAATGAAAAGCGTTCCGGCGTTAAAGATTCATTTAGTTTGATGGTTTGATATTCATAACTCAGTCCAAACGAAAATTTAAAAATATAAGGCCTGTAATAAGCGAGAATTACACAGGCTGTTGCGTGAATTCCACCCGAATTACAAAACATATCCATTGTTAATCCAAGCAAAAAACTTGAAATAATCAATCCTGATTTATTACTGTTAACAGGATAAAGAATGATATATAGGATATACGGAAAAGGACTTATGTAGCCTAAAAAATTCATATTGTTGAAAATAACAATCTGAATTGCCAGTAACATAATAAATCGAAAAATATTGACTAACAATGCGCTATTCATCTTTTTCCTTTTTTTCTAAATTAATAAGTTCTTCTCTGTCTTTGCTTTTGATGATATAGACATGTCCTAGATTTGTCATATCGTTAAACAGTTTAACTTTTATGACATAAAAACTTGTCTGGTCTTCTTTATAAACGGTCTCAACAGTTCCGATGTTGATTCCTTCTGGGAAAATTACAGATTGTCCTCCGGTTACGATTGTGTCGCCTTTTCTAACAGATGCTAATCTTGGGACATCTCTTAACTGTACAAATCCAGTACTTTTTCCATCCCAAGTTAAGGAACCAAAGTGATTTGATTTCTTAAGTTTGGCATTGATTTGTGATTTCATGTTCAAAATACTAACCACAGTAGAATATCTTGGCGAAGTATTATCAATTACTCCAACAATTCCTAAACTGTTGATTACTCCCATATCTGGTTTTACACCTTCGTTGGATCCAGAATTTAAAGTAAGAAAGTTTTCGTGAGTACTGTAGGTGTTATGAATCACTTTTGACACAATAATGTCAGCTGGCTTTACTCCTTTGATAGTATCAGGTAAAGGCAATTTTGTTGTGTCTTCTTTATTGAATAAAAGACTTTTTAATCTTGCGTTCTCAAGTACAAGTTCGTCATTTTCAGCTCTTAAATTCAAGTATTCATTCACATGATTGATTCTTTCATAAACACCTCCGCTCAAGAAATTGGCAGAACTGATTACTTTGCTTCTATGGTAGGAATGAGATTGAATAGTGAGTCCTAACGAAATACCTAAAAGCAGCAAAAACAGCAATCGATTACTGTTTCTTATAATGAAATTAAATATTTGCTGCATTTCTTGTCTGGTTATTTTGTTTCAGGATATGCTTTAGGTTTCAAATTTTATAAAGGTCAAATCATAGTAATTTGACCTTTATAAAAGTAAATTAGTTTGTTATTTTGAATCTTATTTGATTAAGATGCTTTTAAATTTTGCAATGTTTTTAAGTGCCATTCCAGTACCGCGAACAACAGCTCTTAATGGATCTTCAGCGATATAAACAGGCAAATCTGTTTTTTGAGAAATACGTTTGTCAAGACCTCTCAACATAGATCCACCACCTGCTAAATAGATACCAGTATTGTAGATATCTGCCGCTAACTCAGGAGGAGTTTGAGATAATGTTTCCATTACTGCATCCTCAATACGTTGGATAGATTTGTCTAATGCTTTTGCAATCTCACGGTAAGATACATCTACTTGTTTTGGTTTACCTGTAAGCAAATCTCTACCTTGAACTGACATATCTTCTGGCGGTCCGTCTAAATCTTCGATAGCAGCTCCAATCTGAATTTTGATTTTTTCAGCAGTACTTTCCCCAACAAATAAGTTGTGCTGTGTACGCATGTAATAAACGATGTCATTTGTGAAAACGTCACCTGCAATTTTAACAGATTTATCACAAACAATTCCACCTAAAGCGATTACAGCGATTTCAGTGGTACCACCTCCAATATCTACAATCATGTTTCCTTTTGGTTGCATGATATCGATACCAATACCAATTGCTGCAGCCATTGGCTCATGAATCAAATAAACCTCTTTTCCGTTTACTCTCTCACAAGATTCTTTTACTGCACGCATTTCAACCTCAGTAATTCCAGAAGGAATACAAACAACCATTCTTAACGCTGGCGTAAACATTCTCTTTTTTAATGCAGGAATACTTTTGATGAACATGTTGATCATCTTTTCTGAAGCATCAAAATCGGCAATAACACCATCCTTCAAAGGCCTTATGGTTTTGATGTTTTCATGCGTTTTACCTTGCATCATGTTGGCTTCTTTACCAACAGCGATGATTTTGCCTGAAACTCTGTCGCGTGCTACGATAGAGGGGCTGTCAATAACAACTTTATCATTATGAATGATTAAAGTGTTTGCGGTACCAAGGTCTATTGCAATATCCTCGGTCATGAAATCAAAAAATCCCATAAGTTTTTTAGGGGTTTAAAATGTTATAAATTATTTATCGAACAAAGTTAAACAAATTAATGTTTAAAATGACGAGTTCCTGTAAATACCATTGCAAGATTATTTTCATTGCAATAATTTATGCTTAATTCGTCTTTTATCGAACCTCCTGGCTGAATTACAGCAGTTATTCCTGCTTTTTTAGCTAATTCTACACAATCCGGAAATGGGAAAAATGCGTCACTTGCCATCGAAGCTCCAGTTAAATCAAATCCAAAAGCTTTTGCTTTATCTACAGCCTGCATTAATGCATCGACTCTAGAAGTTTGACCTGTACCTGAAGAAATCAATGTTCCGTTTTTAGCAAATACAATTGTGTTTGATTTTGTATTCTTGCAGATTTTAGAAGCAAAGATCAAATCTTCGATCTCCTGAGCAGTAGGTTCTGTAATTGTAACGGTTTTTAAATGCTCTTTATTATCCGTAATATTATTTCTGTCCTGAATTAACAATCCGTTAAGACAAGTTCTTACTTGACGAGATGGTAATTCAACTTCATTTTGAACTAAAATAATTCTGTTTTTCTTCTCTTGTAAAACTGTAACTGCCTCATCCTCATATGTTGGAGCGATTACCACTTCGCAGAATAATTTGTTGATTTCTTGTGCAGTTTCTAAATCAATTTTTGTGTTAGAAATTAACACTCCTCCAAATGCTGAAGTTGGATCACAAGCCAAAGCTGCTAAGTATGCTTCGCTGATTGTTTTTCTTGAAGCCAATCCGCAAGCGTTGTTGTGTTTTAAAATTGCGAATGTTGGTCCGTCAGTTTTGAATTCAGCAATTAAATTTACAGCGGCATCAACATCTAACAAATTGTTGTATGATAATTCTTTTCCGTGAACTTTTTTGAACATCGCGTCAAAATCTCCAAAGAAGAATCCTTTTTGGTGAGGGTTTTCACCGTATCTTAAAACTTGACCGTTTGCAATGCTTTCTTTGTAAATAGTCTCGTCTGTATTGAAATAATTAAAAATCGCTCCGTCATAGTGAGATGAAACGTGGAAAGCTTTAGTAGCAAACAATCTTCTGTTTTCTAGAGTTGTGCTTCCGTTTTGTTCTGTAATTAAATCTAAAAGCATGCTGTATTCGTTTACTGAAGCAACAATTACAGTGTCTTTGAAATTTTTTGCGCCTGCACGAATTAATGAAATCCCGCCAATATCAATTTTTTCGATGATATCTTGTTCACTTGCACCTGAAGCAACAGTTTTTTCAAAAGGATACAAATCAACAATTACCAAATCAATTTGAGGAATGTCAAATTCTTTCATTTGCTGAACATCGCTCTCGTTGTCTTGACGGTTTAAGATTCCGCCAAAAATTTTCGGGTGCAATGTTTTTACTCTTCCTCCAAGAATTTCTGGAAACGAAGTAATATCTTCAACTGGAACTACAGGAATTCCAAGATTTTTAATGAAATCTTCAGTTCCTCCAGTAGAGTAAAGTGTTACATTTTGTTCGTGTAATTTTCTAACGATTGGCTCTAATCCGTCTTTAGAAAAAACCGAAATTAGTGCTGATTGTATTTTTTTAGTTGTGCTCATTGTGTAGTTATGATTTTCAGACTGCAAAAGTAGTTTTTTTATATATTATTTTAAAGAAAATTAATGTAACATTATGCTAAAAAAATCTACTGATGAGTAAGTTAAGTTTTATTAGGTTTTTGAATTTAATTTATTGAATTTTACTTTATTGAAAAATACTATTATATGTTTCTTTACCTCCGATTATTAAAAGAAAGTTTCGGCTTTGCCATAAATGCGTTGCGAAATAATAAATTAAGAACTTTATTGTCTTTGCTGGGCGTTACGATTGGTATTTTTTCGATTATTGCTGTTCTGGCGGCTGTCGATTCTTTAGACCGAAAAATTTCTAAGGATTTGAGTAGCTTAGATAAAAATACAATTTATTTAATGAAATATTGCTTTGGGCCATCTGAAATTCCGCAATGGAAAAGAGAGCAGTTTCCAAATGTGAAATACGATGAATATATTGGGTTGAAAAATTCATTGAATAATACTGATCAAGTAGGTTATCAGCTTTTTGTTGCGAGAGAAACTTTAAAATATGATTCCAAAACAGTTGCCGATGTGAATATTATTCCTTCGTCATTTGAAATGGTTGATATTGACGGATTGAGTTTTGACAAAGGACGATTTTACAACGAATCTGAGTCAAATTCTGGAACTCCGGTTATTGTTCTTGGGTATGATATTGCCGAAGGGCTTTTTGAAGCAAGTGATCCGATTGGAAAAAATATTCGTTTGTATGGGCAACGTTTTACGGTTATTGGTGTAATGGCAAAGCAAGGGGCAGGTTTTTTTGGAGATAGCAATGATACATCGGTTTATTTGCCAGCTAATTTCCTTCGCCGAATGTATGGTGACAGCGATGCAATGACGCCAGTAATTGTTTTGAAGCCCGTTAAAGGAGTGGATATGGAAGCTTATAAAGCCGAAGTCGCTCAAAAACTTCGTGCTATTCGTGGAATGAAAGCGGGTGAAATGGATAATTTCTTCGTAAATGTGCTTTCTGGCTTCACTGATTTTATAGATGGAATATTAGGAACTTTGAGAACTGCTGGAATTTTCATTAGTATTTTCTCTTTCTTGGTTGGAGGTTTTGGAGTGGCCAATATTATGTTCGTTTCTGTAAAAGAGCGAACAAATTTGATTGGTATCCAAAAATCTTTGGGAGCGAAAAATAAATTCATCTTATTTCAGTTTTTATTTGAAGCCATAATGCTTTGCTTGATTGGAGGTGTAATTGGTTTGCTGATTGTCTGGTTGCTTTCTCTTCTTCTGACCAATTTATTGGAGTTTGAGTTTGTTTTAAGTTTCTGGAACATCTTCATTGGCGCAGGACTTTCTATTTTTGTTGGAATAATTTCGGGGATTTTGCCGGCAGTTTCAGCGGCAAATCTAGATCCTGTTGAAGCAATTCGAACAGGAATGTAATATTGTTTTTGTGTTATTTTACTGTAAATTTTGATGGCTCAAAATAATTAGATATTTTTGATAGACCACTGACAACTTAATCCGCAAAACAAATGAGCTTTAATCTTAGATCTGTTGATACTGTTGAGTCAATTTCCAAAGAAGATTTTAAAAAGAATTACTTGGATAAAAGAAAGCCTTTAATCATTAAAGGACTCACAAAAGATTGGCCAGCTAGAGAAAAGTGGTCAACCGAATATTTTAAGCAGATTGCAGGTGATATTGAAGTTAAACTGGTAGATAATTCAAAAGCAGATCCTTCAAAAGTAATTAATGCTTCAATCGCCAGTATGAAATTTGGCGAATACTTGGATTTGATAAAACGCGAACCGACACAATTGCGAATTTTCTTTTTCAATCTTTTTAAACACAGACCTGAATTAATTGATGATGTAAAAATTCCAAAAGAATTGATGGGTGGTTTTATAGAAAGCATGCCAGCAATGTTTTTTGGCGGTTCAAAAGCAATAACTTTTTTGCATTATGATATCGATTTGCCGCATCTTTTCCATACTCATTTTGGAGGCAGAAAACACATTATATTATTCGATAATAAATGGAAAAAGAGATTGTATTGTCTTCCAAATACTACTTACGCTTTGGAAGATTATGACGTAGCCAATCCCGATTTTGAAAAATTTCCAGCTTTGAAAGGAGTAGAGGGTTATGAAGTTTTCTTGGAACACGGAGATACTCTATTCATGCCAACAGGAATGTGGCACTGGATGCGTTACATTGATGGTTCTTTTTCGCTAACACTTCGCGCATGGGATCAATCGGTGTCTAGAAAAATGGCCAGCGTTTGGAGCTTGTTCATGCATGGCGCAGTCGATAGTGCTATAAAAGTGGTTTTCAGGGAACGCTATGCGGTATGGCGTGAAAAACTTGCTTTTAAAATTGCTGCAAAAGAATTGAAAAAGGATTTGAAAAAAGCAAGCTAATTTAAAATTGCCATCTAAATAAGAAAACATAAAAATTCCGTAGGAATGAAATGTTGGTAGCAACGGAATTTATTCCGTTGAAAGATGAAGCGAAAATTAAGAAGTTCCGTAGGAACGATATATGTTATTTTGGAAGTTTAATTTTTGTCTTGTCCCATTTGATTTCGTTTGAAAAGTACGAGTCATTGTTTTTCTTGTATTTCAAAACAGTATCTTCTTCTTGTGTGGTTCTTCTTATGTAGTAAATTGGTATGATGTTACTTTTTAAAAAATTCAAAAAGTAAGGATTTTTAATTGTATCGCTTTGTGAGCCTATTATTAAAAGTTGTCTGCTTTTCTCTTTTGTTAAAATATTTTCTGACATAAAATCGTTTAGACATTTTTTCGGAATTTTGACAATGTCTTTTGGTTCTAAATCAAGAAAATGTGGAAGTGTGTCTTTTTCACGACCATAACTACATAAAATTTGAATGTGTCTTTTTTGATAAAAATATAAATTTCCTTTTTTGTCAATTATTAATTGGCTTTCTCCATAGAAAACTCCTTTTGTTGATGGAGGATGTACTGCTAATGAATCGTAATATTTTTTAAGTTCTTTGTCTTCATAGGAGATAATGTAAGGTTTGTTTTTAATAACAGTTTTTTTCTCTTTTTTAGCACAATTCCAAAAAAGAAAACAAATCATAAAGCCAATAAAAATTCTAGCCATAAAGAATAAGATTTAAAATAAAGATATAAAAAAATCCCAAGAAGCAATTTCTTGGGATTTTCTATTTTGACTAGTTTTAAAACTATCTGATATCATTATTTTGAATCAAATCGATATATAAGTTGATCTTATCTTTCAATTCTTTTCTTGGCGTGATAAAGTCTAAGAAACCGTGCTCTAATAAGAACTCAGCAGTTTGGAAACCTTCTGGCAAATCTTTTCCTGTGGTATCGCGAACAACACGCGGACCAGCAAAACCAATCAAAGCACCTGGCTCAGAGATGTTGATGTCTCCTAACATAGCGTAAGATGCAGTTGTTCCTCCAGTTGTTGGATCTGTACAAAGAGAGATGTAAGGTAATTTAGCTTCAGCTAATTGAGCTAGTTTTACAGAAGTTTTTGCTAATTGCATTAAAGAATAAGCAGCTTCCATCATACGAGCTCCACCAGATTTAGAAATCATTACAAAAGGCAATTTGTTTTTGATAGCATGATCAATACCTCTCGCGATTTTCTCACCTACCACAGCTCCCATAGATCCACCGATAAAAGCGAAATCCATACAGCAAATTACAAGTTCTCTTCCTTTAGATTTTCCTACTCCCGTACGTACAGCGTCTTTAAGGTGAGTTTTTTCCATTACATCTTTCAATCTTTCTGCATATTTCTTTGTGTCTACAAAGTGCAGAGGATCTTTAGAAGTCATGTTTTTATCTAACTCAACAAATTCGTTGTTGTCGAATAAAATTTCAAAATAGGTTGCGCTTCCAATTCGAACGTGAAAATCATCTTCAGGGCTAACGAATAAATTTCTCGCCAATTCGTCAGCATCAATAATTTTTCCAGTAGGAGATTTGTACCACAATCCTTTCGGAACGTCCATCTTATCTTCAGTAGCGGTCGTAATCCCTTTTTCTTGTCTTTTAAACCAAGCCATTTTTTAAAATTTAAGATTTAAGATTTTAGACTTTAGATTTTAGATTCCAGAAAGAAATCTAAAATCTAAAATCAGAGATCTAAAATTATAGTGTATTCACATTGTTTAAGTCAGCAAAAGCTTGTTCAAGTCTTGCGTTGAATGTTACTTCGCTTTCACGAACCCATCTTCTTGGGTCATAGTATTTTTTGTTTGGAGCATCTGGACCTTCTGGGTTTCCAATTTGTGATTTCAAATAGTCAAGATTTTTAACCATATAATCACGGATTCCTTCAGTGTATGCAAACTGTAAATCTGTATCGATGTTCATTTTGATAACTCCGTAGCTAATTCCTTCTCTGATTTCTTCAAGTGTAGAACCTGAACCTCCGTGGAAAACGAAATCAACAGGGTTGTGTCCTGTGTTGAATTTGTTTTGTACGAAATCCTGAGAATTTTTTAAGATTTTTGGAGTTAATTTTACGTTTCCTGGTTTGTAAACACCGTGAACGTTTCCGAAAGCAGCAGCAATAGTAAATTTCGGGCTTACTTTAGATAATTCTTCGTAAGCATAAGCTACTTCTTCTGGTTGAGTATATAATTTTGAGCTGTCAACATCAGAGTTGTCAACACCATCTTCTTCACCACCTGTAATACCAAGCTCGATTTCTAATGTCATACCCATTTTGCTCATTCTTGCTAAGTACTCTTTGCAGATTTCGATGTTTTCTTCGATTGGCTCCTCAGACAAATCGATCATGTGAGAACTGAATAATGGTTTTCCTGTTTCTGCAAAATGTTTTTCAGAAGCATCTAATAAACCATCAATCCAAGGCAATAATTTTTTTGCGCAGTGGTCAGTGTGTAAAATTACAGTTGCACCGTAAGCTTCAGCTAAAGTGTGAATATGTTTTGCTCCAGCGATTCCTCCAGCGATTGCCGCTTTTTCACCTGCGTTAGATAATCCTTTTCCAGCGTTGAATTGAGCTCCTCCGTTAGAAAATTGAATAATAACTGGTGCGTTTAGTTTTGCTGCAGTTTCAAGTACACCGTTGATTGTGCTTGATCCAGTAACGTTTACTGCAGGAAGTGCAAATCCTTTTTCTTTTGCATAGTTAAAAATCTCCTGAACTTGGTCTCCTGTAGCAACTCCTGGTTTGATATTGTGTGCCATTGTAATTTTTTTTATAGTTGTTTTTAGTTTTTAGGTTGCAAAAATAAGAATTAATTAGCATTAGAAAGGATAATTTATTCCAAAATTTAAAACGGAGTGTCCAAAATTGTATTCTTTAAACCATCGGTCTCCCTTCTCATGTGCCGGATTATAAGTCTTGAAGCCTAAATCTAATCGAACAACAAAAAAGCTTAAATCGTATCGTAAACCAAATCCTGTTCCTAAAGCAATTTCAGCTAAATCGTTTACGTTGTTGAATCTTGCCTTTTCATCAATGACATTATCGAGTACATTCCAGATATTTCCTGCGTCTGCAAAAATTGCGCCTTTGACATCTCCCAGAATTTTAAAACGATATTCAGCACTAAGGGCAATCTTCATATTTGCTTCATTAAAATCATCCTTTGCGTCTGTACTTCCAGGTCCTAATGAGTAAGGTTGCCATGCACGATTGTCATTTGAACCTCCTGAGTAATAACTTCGTGAAAACGGAATGTAATCTGAGTTTCCAAAAGGAATTGCAATCCCAAAGAAACTTCTTACTGCTACTACATTTTCTTTCCCAAAATCCCAGTGTTTGATATAATCGAATTCTGTTTTGATGTATTCTGAATATTCTAAATTGAATATTTCATAATTCCCATTTGTGTTTTTTGGCAGACTCGCAATGTTTGAAATGGCTGATAATAAAGTTCCTGCCGATTCTACTTTTGTTTTAAATTGATAGAAAGTATTGTCGGCTAAATCTTTTTTAGTGGTTTTGGTAAATGTATAACTTGTAGCTAAAATAAAGTCATTTTCGGTCAAACGAACTCTTCGTTCTTCAATGCTTTCTACATCGCGATACTCTGGATCTCCTGGCTGTAATGCAGTTCTGTTATTCAATACATCATCAGTGAATCCTGTAGTTCCTTGAGGGATAGTTAGGTTTTTTCTAGCTTGTTCTTCGGGTGTAGTTCCCCAGTTTTCATCATTTATATTGTAATCTTTACCTATGCCATTCAATTCATCATATGAAGAAGTATAAACATTAAAATAATTGTTTGGGTTTAGGTTTCGAACATATTGCGCGTTCAATAATTCTAATTTTGCCGTATTGTGACGTTTTGGCGACCAATTGTACGCAATTCCTCCAGTAAAGTTTTCTTTATCCAAACCAATATTTCGCTGCTTAGAAAAACCGCTTGATATTGATGTAGAAGGAATCATTCTTTTCGGAATAATTTTTTCGGTTCCAAAAGGCATCAAAATCCTTGGGAAATTCAATTTCATATCAAGTCCATATTCTGAAACATTGAAGAAATTATTGTTAGGATTCGCCATGTCTTTTGATGAACCAATGTTCATACGTGCAGAAATTTCCAGTGTTTCAGCACGATTAAATACATTTCGAATCGTTTCAGAAATACTCGCTCCAATACCAAAATCCTGAATGTTAGAGTGTGTTACGTCAAGCGTTGCTCCAAAACTGTATTTCTTTCTTGGAGTTAAATAAACATTCGCAATTAAAGATTGTGCTGTAGAATCTCTTTTATCGACTTCATATTGTATTGAAGGATAATTGAAGATTTTTAAATTGTTCAAATATCGAGAAGAAAGCGTTGTTCTTGTATCAGAGAAAGTGCTTCCTTTTGTAATAAAAACGGCATCAGTAATAGCTCGCGGTTTGTATTTGATTTTTTTGTAACCGTATAAATTAAAGTTGTTGTACGAAATACTGTCGTTGATTTTGGTTTTAGCATTAGCGGGTGAATAATCTGTATAAATGTTCACATCGCTGATTTTGTACAATTTAAAAGGTTCTGTTCTGCTTGAATCTTTTTCCTGAATGCTATTGTTGTTGATGATTAAATTTACGTCCGCTTTATTTTTTTTGCCGATTGTGTCAATGTCGAAAGTTACATAAGTTGGTTGGAAATAATAAGCTCCATTGTTTCTGAAGTAAGTTGTAATACGATTTTTTTCGTCTTCAAAATCAGTGGTTTTGTATTGGTTTCCAGATTTCAAGATTGAAGGTTCTCTGCTGTTGTTGTACAAAGAATCAAGTGCAGGAGTCATAATCGTAGTTCTTATAGAATCTAATGTATAGGCCGGTCCTGTTGTGATATTGTAGTTTATTTTGGCTCTTTTGATTCCAACAGTGTCAATAGTATAATCTGTTTGCACTTTGAAAAAACCATTATTCAAATAGTAATATTTTAAACGAACCAAAGATTTTCTTGTTTTTGCAGTATCAATAATTACAGGAGCCTCTCCCGTATTTTTTAAGAAATCATTTAAGCCTTTATTTATAAAAGATTGGCCAAGACGATCGACCTGTTTAGCTGATAATAATTTTGACCAACGCTCATATCTGCCCGGGTGATTGTCGAATTTTGCTTTATAAGTAGAGTCAGGATTTAAATTGGCTAAATTGTATAAGTTCAAACGTAATTTAAAACCCAACAGTTTTCCGTTTGGTTTTTGGTACATTTGGTTCGTGGCAATTTCATCATTTGATGATTTTCCGTTTACAAGAATATTATTTTTTACAAGAAGGTTTTTTCCATCTGGAACTCTTTTTACGGCATTACAAGCACAAATAAGTGTTGCTATTAGAATAAATGCTGTTATTTTTGTGGAATTATTTTTCAAGTGTTTATAAATATTTAATTCAAAAGTACATTATTTTATGGTTAGTAAAAACCAAATAAAACTTATCTCAGGCTTGCATCAAAAAAAACAACGTTTTGCAAATCAATTATTTTTTGCCGAAGGAGTAAAAGTAATTCAAGAATTGTTGCAATCCAACTTTGAATTAGAGCATTTATACACCACACAAAATGATTTTGAAGTGGTTCATTCTTCAAAACGTACTCTTATTAATGAACAGGAGTTAAAGAAAATAAGTGCTTTGTCAACTCCAAATACTTGTTTGGCTGTATTCAAAATCCCTGCCGAAAATAAAATAATCGAATCAGGATTGATTTTGGCTTTAGACGACATTCGTGATCCTGGAAATTTAGGAACAATTATGCGTCTTTGCGACTGGTTTGGCATCAAACAAATCATTTGCTCAAAAGAAACTGTAGATATTTATAACCCAAAAGTGGTTCAGGCTACAATGGGATCTATAACCAGAGTAAATGCAAATTATGTTGATTTGAAAAGCTTTATCGCTCAAACAAAACTTCCGATTTTTGGAACTTTTATGGACGGCGATAACATTTATAAATCAAATTTGCCTCAAAACGGAATCATCATTATGGGTAATGAAGCCAATGGTATTTCGGCAGAAATTGAAAAAATGGTCACAAGCCGACTCACAATTCCAAGATTTGGAGAGCTACAAAAAACCGAAAGTTTAAATGTCGCTACCGCAACAGCAATTATTCTCAGTGAATTTAAACGAAATAGTTAGCTATTTGTTTTAGTGAAAAGTAAAATTTATTAAAATGGCTCTAGATTTCATAGAGTCTATATTTCCTGTCCAAGGACTGTATGGGTCATTATCTCTGATTAATTCATCAGTTATGCCAAACATTCCTCTGATTGACGGAGAAAAAATGAAGTATTCTGTAAAGAAATCAATTCCAACACCCATTTCATAAGCTGCTGTCCAAGGTTTTACTCTGAATTTTTGCTGAGAATTATCATCTTGAGATTTTGAATTGCTCGATAAATTCAAGGTTGTCGACATTCCGCCAACTAAATAAGGACGGATATTTCCTGTACGCAAAGAAGAGAATTTCAACAATAGCGGAAAATGAATGTAAGTGCTGTTTACTTCTCTTAAGTAATCAGTTTGAGAAGAGAAAAAAGGATAATATAAATCACGTTTAGTGTAGTATAAACCTGGTTCAAAACGCAGGTTTATATATTCCTGTAATCTTAAATCGGCTACAACTCCCACATTAAATCCAGTTGTTTTTTTTACCTGAATGTCTTGAGACGTAACGTTTTTATAGTCAAATTTAAAGTCAAAACTATTGAATCCTAAATAGTAACCAAAATAAAGGCGTTGTTTTTGCCAATTTTCAAGGTTTATAATGGGATCTTTGCTAAACATGCTTTTAGCAAATTGCGAATATCCTTTTGTCGATAAGACTAATAAAATTAAGATTACTGTTTTTTTCATACTATTTTTTAGAAGCAGAATAAATGGTTGCAACTCCGAAGGTTTGAGGCATAGCCACAACATCTATAAACCCAATTTTTCTCAAAATATTGTTTAATGCCTCTCCATATGGAAAAGCAGCAGCAGATTCTGATAAATAACCATAAGCAGAATTGTCTTTTGAGAATAATTTTCCGATTATTGGGAGGATGTTTTTACTATAAAATTTGTATCCTTGTTTGTATGGAGTTTTATCTGGAACAGAAGTTTCAAGAATTACAAATATGCCGTTTGGTTTTAAAACTCTTAAAATTTCGGCAAATCCTTTTTCTAAATTTTCAAAGTTTCGAACACCAAAACCAACAGTTATAGCATCAAAATAGTTGTCTTCAAAAGGAATATTTTCAGAATCTCCCAAAACCAAATCAATAGTATTTGAAAGATTTTTTTCGGCTACTTTCTTTTTTCCAACTTCAAGCATTCCCGCCGAAATATCCAAACCAATTATTTTTTCGGCATTGGTTTGTGCCATTAAAATAGCTAGATCGCCAGTTCCAGTAGCAATATCCAGAATGACTTTTGGCTTTGTGTCAGATACTATTTTTAATACTTTTTTTCGCCATTTCACATCAATCCCAAATGAGATGACACGGTTCAAATTATCATAGTTCCCAGAAATGTTGTCAAACATTTGGGCAACCTGCTCTTTCTTCCCTAAAGAAGAGTCTTTATATGGAGTTATTTTTTCAGACATTTTTTTTATTTAGGCAAATATAATACAATCTGACTTAACTGTAATTGGCTTTTTCAATTTGTAAACCAAATGTTTTAAAAGCGAGATTTTTGATGTTGCAAGCTCGTTGTTTTTGTCTGTTGAAACATATCACCAAAAGTGGGTATTTTAAAAAAATCACCAAAAGTGGGTATTGTGTAGCGCTGGATTTATGCACAAATTTGTCAAAGATAAAATGATGAAAATTTTAATGATTGATTGAAAAATATGACTTAAATCAAATGGTTGCTTCTTTTGCACTGGTAATTCAGTTGTTCTTGTAAGTAGTTTTGAAATGCTGTTCTTAAAAGCAGCATCATTTTAAAAGTTAAAAGTGCAAAGTACGTTCTTAGGATTAAATTTGTTTTTGGAAATTTTAATTTTCTTGCCTTTAATATCTTAGTGGTATTTGTTATTAAAGGCGTTTTGAGACTTGTTCTCAAATTAACATTAATGTTATTCAGTTATTTCAAGTGTTTACACATTTGTGATTTTTTTTACCAAAACTATTTCTCGAAAGAGTCAAAATCTTAAAATCAATTGTTTAAAAAACATCCTTCACAAGAGGATGTTTTTTTATTTACGGATATACGTTTGGTAAGTATAATCATAAAGATGTTTGTCATCTTTAAAGTTTTCTTCTGATTCTACCAGCATCCATTCATTTTCGTTGATTTTTGGGAAAAAAGTATCTGCATCAAAAATATGATGAACTTTGGTTATTTCAATTATATCAGCATAAGGCATCGCAAGATTGTAGATTTCACCTCCGCCAATGATGTATGAATCTTCATTTTCAGGACAAACTGCAATTGCTTTTTCGATACTGTCAACTACAATGCAGCCTTCAGGCTGATAATCGGTTTGACGTGTTATGATAACATGAGTTCTGTTAGGCAAAGGTTTTGGGAAACTTTCAAAAGTCTTTCTTCCCATAATGATGTAATGATTCGTTGTAAGCGATTTGAATCTTTTGAAATCATTTGGCAAATGCCATACTAAATCATTATTTTTTCCGAGAGCATTGTTTTCGGCTACAGCCGCTATCATTATAATCATGGCATTCTAAACTAAAATTTTATTTTTCAGTATCCGCATTTATTTTGGATTCTAATTGACTGATTCTTTTCTGCTGCAGTGCAACAAGTCTGTCAATTTGTTCTCTTTCCCATTTTTTATTCATGAATCGGTCAGTAATATAGACTTTTATAAAGTGTAAAATGAACAAAAAGAGCCATATCGTAATTCCCCATATACACCAATTTTGATTTGTTCCAGCTCCAAAACCGAAAAATCTATTGGCAACAAATAAAAATAAGCTTCCGATTAGAAAAAGTACAAAATGAAAATATAGAATTTTCTTTTGTCTGAGTCTTCTTCTGGCATATTCATACTGTTCGTGTACTTCTTTTTCCATAAGATATTAAATGAAATGAGGTTATAAAGTTAAAATTTATTTTGAAAACAAGGAATTTTGATTCTATAATATTTGCTTTTGAAGTAGTTAAGAATTTGAAATCAAAAAATTATCGCGGATTAATTTATGGATATGATTAAAATAAATATGCATTTTTGCTATTGTCGTAAATCGGATAATGGAGTATTGAAAGTTCAGTCGAATTTGTGTAACTTAGACATATCAATCTAAAAACTAAATAGTTATGTCTTTAAAGAAGCAATTTATCAAAACAAAACCAGTGGTAAAAGTTACTTTTTCTGTAGAAGCTAAAGATGCAAGTACGGCAGCTGTAGTTGGAGATTTTAATAATTGGAATCCAGAAGAAGGGACTTTGAGTAAGTTAAAAAACGGAACTTTTAAAGCAACTTATGATTTGGTGAAAGATGCCATTTATGAGTTTAAGTATTTAATTGACGGAGTTTATGTTAACGAGCCTGAGGCAGATTCTTATAAATGGAATGATTTTGCAGGAAGCGAAAATAGTGTCCTGGCAGTATAAAAAAATCCGCTTAAAAATTTAAGCGGATTTTTTTATGTTTTTATACAGCTACACTTCCTTTTATTCCTGGATGTGGTTCATAGTCTACAAGTGTAAAATCGTCATAATCAAAATCAAAAATGTTTTTAATTGCAGGATTCAAAATCATTTTTGGAAGAGGTTTTGGTTCTCTTGAAAGTTGCAGTTCCAATTGCTCAAAGTGATTGTTGTAAATGTGCGCGTCTCCAAAAGTGTGAATAAATTCACCAGCTTCAAGATCGCAAACTTGAGCAATCATCATGGTTAATAATGCATAAGAAGCAATGTTGAAAGGAACTCCTAAAAAGATATCAGCACTTCGCTGATAAAGCTGGCAAGATAGCTTGCCTTTTGTTTCGCCTTTTTCAATATCGGGACTCGACACATAAAATTGAAAAAAGGCGTGGCAAGGTGGCAAAGCAGCTTTATTGTTTGCAACGTTTTCCTCAAAAGATTTTTTAGTGTCTGGCAAAACTGAAGGATTCCAAGCCGAAACGAGCATTCTGCGGCTGTTTGGATTTGTTTTCAATTCTGTGATTAATTCAGAGATCTGATCGATTTCTTCACTGTTCCAATTGCGCCATTGGTGCCCGTAAACAGGCCCTAAATCACCGTTGGAATCAGCCCATTCATCCCAGATTTTAACGCCATTTTCTTGAAGGTATTTTATGTTTGTATCGCCTTTTAAAAACCAAAGTAATTCATAAATGATGGATTTTAAATGGAGTTTTTTGGTCGTGACCATTGGGAAGCCTTCACTTAAATCAAAACGCATTTGGTAGCCAAAAACGCTTTTAGTTCCGGTTCCGGTTCTGTCTCCTTTTTGATTGCCGTTTTCTAAAACGTGTTTTACTAAATCTAAGTATTGTTTCATTATTGCTTTAGGCTTTAGGCTTTAAGCTTTAGGCTTTTTTCCTAATGCTTAAAGTTTGTTTTTTTTTATGATTATGCTTTAAGCTTATAGCTTAAAGCTTACGGCTTACAGCCTCAAAATTATCTTCTAGAGATTTCGTCTCTGATTTTTGCGGCTTTTTCGTAATCTTCTTGAGAAACTGCCTGGTCCAAAAGCTCATTTAATTCTTGCAATGAATGTTTAGCATAAACATCGCCAGATTGGTTGCTTTCTTCTTCATGTCCAAAAGTCTCTGGATTAGAAAGTACATCGTCGATTTCTTGAGTGCCTTGGTCACCATCTCCAGAATTGGATTTTAAATAAATTCCGGCTTTGTCTAAAATGTTTTTATAGGTGAAAATTGGTGCGTTGAAACGTAATGCCAATGCAATTGCATCTGATGTTCTTGCGTCAATAATTTCTTCGATTTTATCTCTTTCGCAGATCAGACTAGAATAAAAAACACCGTCAACAAGTTTGTGTATGATTACTTGTTTTACAACAATGTCAAATCGCTCTGCAAAGTTTTTGAATAAATCATGCGTTAATGGGCGAGGAGGTTTGATCTCTTTTTCTAAGGCAATAGCAATCGATTGGGCTTCAAAAGCGCCAATTACGATAGGTAATTTTCTTTCGCCATCAACTTCATTCAAAATTAAGGCGTAAGCGCCATTTTGAGTTTGGCTGTATGAAATTCCTTTTATGGATAATTTTACTAGACTCATATATGATTGAAAAAAGGGCACTTAGCGCCACATTTTAATACTTTTTTTGATTAGAAAATAAAGGTGCAATTTTAATCAAAAAAAATTGAACAAAAAAGCTGCCTTAAAACAAAGATACGATTATCTTGTTTTCAGGCAGCTATATTATTTAAGAATTCTTGGATTAAGAATGCTGAGCTTTGAAAGCTTTAAGTTTCTCTGTTAATTGAGGAACAATTTCAAAAGCATCTCCAACAATACCGTAATCAGCAACTTTAAAGAAAGGAGCTTCTGGGTCATTGTTGATTACAACTTTTACTTTAGATGAGTTGATTCCGGCAATATGCTGGATTGCTCCAGAAATTCCGATTGCAATGTATAAGTTTGTTGCAACTGGTTTTCCTGTTTGCCCCACGTGCTCGCTGTGAGGTCTCCATCCTAAATCTGAAACGGGCTTAGAACATGCTGTTGCAGCGCCTAAAACTGCAGCTAAATTTTCAACTAATCCCCAGTTTTCTGGACCTTTCAATCCACGTCCGCCAGAAACTACGATATCAGCATCAGCAATAGAAACTTTCCCAGTTACTTTTTCAACAGATTCTACTTTTACACCAAAGTCATTATCTCCAATTGTTGGGTTGAAGTCTTCAGCTGTTGCGGCTCCTGCGCTTTCAAAAATTCCGTAAGAGTTTTTAGCAAGACCAAGAACTTTTACGTCTGTATCGATTTGAGTAATATTGAAAGCTTTGTTAGAGAAAGCATTTCTTTTTACTTGAAAAGGAGAAGTGCTTACTGGCAATCCTACAACATTTGAAGCAAAACCAGCATTTAAAGCTACTGCAACTAATGATGAAAGATAAATGCTGTCTGTTGTAGAAGAAAGTAAAACTACTTTTGTCCCTTCTTTTTCAGCAGCTTGTTTGATTACATCAGCGTAAGCTTTAGCTGTAAAACCAGCTAATTTATCGTTGTTTACTTTTAATACTTTATCAACTCCGTATTTGCCCAATTCGCTTACGTCGCTGATGTTTACAGTCAAAGCTGTAACGGTTGTTCCTAATGATTCGGCTACTTTCTTAGCGTAAGAAGCTAATTCGAAAGCTACTTTTTTAAATTTTCCTTCTGCAGATTCTGCATATATTAATATAGACATAACAATTTTAGATTTTAGATTTTAGATTTCAGATTTTAGAAAATTGAAATCTAAAAAGATTATTGATTTTAGATTTTGAAGTGAATCAAAATGTAGATTTAGTATTGCAATCTGCAATCTAAAATCTACAATCTTAAATAACCTTCGCTTCGTTGTGTAATAAATTGATTAACTCATCTAAATTATCAGGAGAAACTAATTTCACTGCTGATTTTGGAGCTGGTTTTTCAAATTTTACCGCTTTTGTATTAATCGGAGCGTCAACTGGCTCAAGAATAGTCAAGGCTTTAGTTCTTGCTGTCATAATTCCTCTCATGTTCGGAATGCGTAGGTCTTTTTCCTCAACAAGACCTTTTTGTCCTCCAATAATTAAAGGTAGTGTAGTGCTTACAGTTTCTTTTCCACCATCGATTTCACGAACTGCTTTTACGTTATTTCCATCAACAGTTATTGCTGTACAAGAGTTTAAGAAGTTAGAACCTAAAATTCCGGCGATCATTCCAGGAACCATTCCTCCGTTATAATCTAAAGATTCTTTTCCTGCAATTACAAGATCGTAACCTCCATTTTTAATTACTTCTGCTAATTGTTTTGCAACAAAAAATCCGTCAGTTGGATTAGCATTTACACGAATAGCTTCATTTGCTCCAATTGCTAATGCTTTACGTAAAGTTGGTTCAGTATCTGGTCCTCCAACATTAACAACAGTTACCGTTGCTCCTTGTTGTTCTTGAAACCAAATAGCACGTGTTAAACCAAACTCATCATTCGGGTTAATTACATATTGTACACCATTGGTATCAAATTCTGAGTCACCGTTGGTAAAGTTAATTTTTGAAGTAGTATCAGGCACGTGGCTGATGCAAACCAGTATTTTCATAAGTATATATTTTGAATTTAATAATATGCTTTGACAAATTTAGAAATTAAAATCGGAATAATATACTATGCGCGCATAATATTTTTTAAAAACTATTACGTTTTCGAAGATTTTGAAATTTGGAAGCGCTTTTGTCTGGTTGTGAAATCGAAAATTCAGTTATTTTGCCTGATTCTTAGTAAATTCGTAATGGGCCGAAGGGTGTCAACTGTTAAAATTAGATGAGATTTATACTAAATTTTGATCAATTCCGTTTAAATGGTCGAATTTGAATAAATCAGAATTACACAAATAGGGTTGGATTTGTATGAAAAGTGTTTTTCGGAAGAGAATAATAACAATTATATCGATTTCGTAAATATCACAATAAGTTTTAAAAAGTTAAAAGCATGAGAAGAGAAGAAAGTTCGTGCGATTTTAAATTCAATTTATGCTTTTAAGTGATTTAAAATATTTATTTTTGCTCTTCAGAAAATTCAACATACAATATAAATATGAGAACAATACAATTTAGAGAGGCCATTTGCGAAGCGATGAGCGAAGAAATGCGTCGCGATGAATCCATATATTTAATGGGAGAAGAGGTTGCAGAATACAACGGAGCTTACAAAGCTTCAAAAGGAATGCTTGCTGAGTTTGGTGAAAAAAGAGTAATCGATACTCCAATTGCTGAGCTTGGTTTTTCAGGAATTGCAGTAGGTTCTGCAATGAACGGAAACCGCCCAATTGTAGAATATATGACATTCAACTTCTGTTTAGTTGGTATTGATCAAATTATAAATAATGCTGCTAAAATGCGTCAAATGACTGGTGGACAATTTAATGTGCCAATCGTTTTCCGTGGACCAACTGCTTCTGCTGGTCAATTAGGAGCTACTCACTCTCAAGCTTTAGAAAACTGGTTTGCTAACACTCCAGGCCTTAAAGTTGTTGTGCCTTCAACTCCTTATGATGCAAAAGGACTTTTGAAATCGGCTATCCGTGATAACGATCCAGTTATTTTTATGGAATCTGAGCAAATGTATGGCGACAAAGGTGAAGTGCCAGACGGAGAATATACAATTCCTCTAGGAGTTGCTGATGTTAAACGTGAAGGAACAGATGTAACTATCGTTTCATTCGGAAAAATCATCAAAGAAGCTTTCATCGCTGCTGATGAATTAGCTAAAGAAGGAATCTCTTGTGAGATTATCGATTTAAGAACAGTTCGTCCAATGGACAAAGACGCGATCTTAAAATCGGTTAAGAAAACAAACCGTTTAGTAATTCTTGAAGAAGCTTGGCCAGTTGCCAGCCTTTCTTCTGAAATCACATATATTGTTCAGGAACAAGCATTCGATTTCCTTGATGCGCCAATTCAGCGTATCACAACTGCTGATACTCCTGCGCCTTACTCTCCTGTATTGCTTAAAGACTGGTTGCCAAATGCGGGTGATGTAGTAAAAGCAGTAAAGAAAGTAATGTACAAATAAGAAATTCAACAATACTTATAAAACTTCATCAGTCATATTAATTGATGAAGTTTTTTTTTGCCAAATGATAAAAAGAATAATTTTACTCAGCCTATTTTTTGTATTCGCCTTTGTGAATCTTGGAACTGCACAAACAAAAGTGAGTGGAATTGTTTTGGATAAATCAAATCAGCCAGTACCTTTTGCAAATGTTGTTTTCAAAGGTTCTAATACTGGAATCGTTTCTAATGAAGACGGTCGTTTTTATTTGGAATCACCAAATACTTATACTGCTTTGTTAGTAAGTTCTGCAGGATTTTCAGATAAGGAAGTTCCTCTAGAAAAAGCAGTCAATTACAATTTCAAAATTGTTTTATTTGAAGAACAAGTGCTAAATGAAGTTGTAATTTATACCGGAAAAACGTCTAAAAAGAATAACCCAGCTTTAGATATTTTGAGGAAAATTTGGGAAAGAAAGCGTAAAAATGGGCTTTACCAATTCAATCAATATCAGATGCAGAAGTACGAAAAGGTCGAGTTTGATATGAACACAATCGACAGTGCTTTGATGAAAAACAAACTCTTTAAAGGAATGGAGTTTATTTTTGATCATGTAGATACTTCTGATGTTACGGGTAAAACGTATCTTCCAATTTTTATCAATGAATCAGTTTATGATGTTTATGGTGATAATAAAATAAAGAAAGTAAAAGAGAATCTGACAGGAAATAAAATGTCTGGTTTCAACGGAAATCAGCAGATTTTATCTTTCGTAAAAGACCTTTATTCTGATTATAATATTTACGACAATCACCTTAAATTTTTTGATAAGAGTTTTACGAGTCCACTTTCAAAAACAGGAATTGATGTTTACAATTATGTGCTAAAAGACAGTGCTTTTGTAGATAAAAAATGGTGTTATAATATTGTTTTTTATCCGAGGCGAAAAAACGAATTGACTTTTAAAGGAGATTTTTGGGTAAACGATACCACTTTTGCCATCAAGAAAATTAATATGGGCGTGACGAAAAGTGCCAATATTAACTGGGTAAAAGATATTTATATCGAACAGGAATTTGAAGTAGAAAACGATTCTGTTTTCCTTCTGACGCGTGATTATATGATGTCTGATTTTGCTTTGAATAAAAAAGAAAAATCAAAAGGAGTTTATGGAAAGCGAACGACTTTATATCGAAATCATAAATTCAATATTCAGAAACCAGAGAAGTTTTATAAAGAAGAAGTCAATTTTATAGACAATGCTGTTTACGACCGACCGCCTGAATTTTGGGAGGAAAATCGTTTTGAAAAATTAAATAAAGACGAAGCAGGAATCTATAAAATGCTCGACACACTACAAACGGTCAAGCGATTTAAGCAATTGTATAGCCTTGTCTCCATTTTAGGAAGTGGTTATGTCGAGTTTAAAAACTTCGATTATGGTCCAATTTTCTCGACTTTTGGTTATAATGAAGTTGAAGGTTTAAGAGTTAGAGTTGGAGGAAGAACTTATTTTGGACCAAACGATCCTTGGCGCGTTCAAGCTTACACAGCGTATGGTTTTAACGATAACAAATTCAAGTACGGAGTTTCTGGAAAATGGATGGTGGATAAGAAAAACCGAATCATTATTTCTGGAGGAAACAGGCGCGATATTGAGCAAATTGGAGCGAGTTTGACTACGACAAATGATATTTTAGGGCGAAGTTTTGCTTCTTCAGCTTTATTTACGACAAGCAGTAATGGAAAATTGACGAATATTAATTTGAGCAATGTTTCTTTTGAGATTGAAGCCAAAAAGAATTTTATAATTCAAACGGGTTTTTCATATCGAACTTTAGAATCGGCTTCGCCAACATTTAGTTTAGATTATTATTCTACTTTGCCAAGTGCAGAAAATCCTGCCGGAGTTATTCAAAGTAAAGTAAGACAGTCTGAAGCCAATATTCAGTTTGAGTATATGCCGAATCGTAAAACGATTGGTTACGGAGTTGAAAGAGATTTAGTCGATAGCCCGTTTAGCCATTTCTTTGTGAATTTTAGTTACGGTTTAAAAGGAGTTTTTAATAGTGATTTTGCTTACGAAAAAATTCAGGTCTATTACAAACAGCCCATTATTATTGGGCCTTTAGGAAGAACGGATATTATTGTTGAAACAGGAAAAACGTTTGGCACAATTCCGTTAGGCTTGATGAGCGTTGTTCCGGGGAACCAGACGTATTGGACAATTGAAAATACATTCAGCAACTTGAATTTCTACGAATTCATTACAGATCAATATACAACCTTGCAATGGCAACATAATTTTCAAGGAAGATTATTTGCAAGAGTTCCGTTTATGAGAAAATTAAACTGGAGGGAATTTGTCGGAATTAAAGCGGTTCACGGAACTATTTCGGATGCCAATAGAGCTATTAATGCTTCTGGTCAGCCATATAATGCGCCAGAAAATGTTTATTGGGAATATAATGCCGGAATCGGAAATATTTTTAAAGTGTTCCGAATTGATTTCTCTTGGAGAGGAAACTATTTGAATATGCCTGATGCTAATAAATTTGCTGTAAAAGGATCTTTCGGATTCTATTTTTAAAGTTGCAAAGATTCAAAGTTACAAAGTCGCAAAGGTTTAAATTCTTTGCGACTTTTTTTGTAGAGTAAAATTTGTTTCTCGCAGATTCCGCAGATTTAAGCTGATGAGCGCAGATTTATAATTTTCAAAAAAAAATCTGCTCAAATCTGCAAAATCTGCGTGAAATAAAACTTTGCGTCTCTGCGCTTTTGCGAGATTCTTTTTTAATTAATTTTGGAATTGACTTAAACAATTAAAGTAATGCAGGAAGCCATCGATTTTCTAACGAATAAAAATCCAATATTTCAGGAAATAATCGAGAAATACGGAATGCCTCAAATTCCAAGACGCCCTCAAGGTTTTGAAACTTTGGTATTGCTTATATTGGAACAGCAGGTTTCTATTGATTCGGCGAAAGCCACATTCTTAAAAATTAAAGCCTATAAAGACTGTAACCCAGAAAATATGGCTATTTTGTCTGATGAAGAATTTAGGAGTCTTGGGGTAAGTCGTCAAAAAACAAAATATATTAAAATTTTGGCAGAAGCGGTTTTAAGCAAAGAATTGGATATTGAAAGTCTAGCTTCAAAATCAGCAAAAGAGGTTCGGGAGGAACTTATAAAACTCAAAGGAATTGGAAATTGGACCATCGATATTTATTTGATGTTTTGTTTGGAAGAACCAGATTTAATTCCACTTGGAGATATTGCAGTTGTGAATACAATGAAAGAATTGTTCAACATTCATGATAAACAAGAAATGGAAAATCATGCAGAACAATGGATTCCGTATAGGTCATATGCGACCTATTTGCTTTGGCATCATTACTTAAAAAAGCGAAATCGCACAATAACGTATTAAATGCTTGTTTTTTAATACCTAATACAGATAATTTAACCTGTTTTTTTATTGTAAAAATAGAATGTTTGGTTACTTTTGCAACCGAAATTATAAGATATAATAAAAAACGAAAATGACCGCAGACAAACTAACGACTTTCGATGTATTAATCGAAATACCAAGAGGAAGCAGAAATAAATACGAGTACGATTTTGAAATCAAAAGAATGCGTTTCGACAGAATGTTGTTCTCTTCAATGATGTACCCAGCTGATTATGGATTTATTCCAGAAACTTTAGCTCTTGATGGTGACCCTCTTGATGTATTGGTTTTAGTAAACGAACCAACTTTCCCTGGATGTGTAATGGAAGTTAAGCCAATTGGTGTTTTCCACATGGCAGATGATAAAGGACCAGACGAGAAAATTATTTGTGTACCAGTTTCAGATCCAATCTGGAATTCATTAACAGATTTATCAGATATCAACCCTCACTTAGTAAAAGAAATCGAGCACTTTTTCCAAGTTTACAAAGATCTTGAAAACAAAAAAGTTGATGTTGAAGGATGGGGAGATGTAAAAGAAGCATACGAAATTATTGCAGAATGCACGAAGCGTTTTGACGATATTGAAAATAAACCAGCAGGATTATTTAGCATTAAATAATTTTAGCATTCATATTTTATAAAAAAAGCAATACTCCGTTAGGAGTATTGCTTTTTTGTTTAAATTCGTTTTAGTTAGATTGTTGACTATTAACCAAAACCATTAAATAATTATGAATGCATTTATGATTTACCTGCCAATTGTCATGGCAGTTTTAGGATTACTTTTCATGGGAATAAAAAGGACTTGGGTTTTAAAACAAGATGCCGGAGACGGTAAGATGAAAGAGATTTCAGATTACATCTACGAAGGAGCCTTAGCCTTCCTAAAAGCCGAATATAAACTATTAACCATCTTCGTAATTATTGCCAGTTTAGCTTTGGCTGGAATCACTTTTATTCCGGGAGTAAAAACCCATTTATTAATCGTAGTAGCATTTATTTTTGGTGCATTCTTTTCTGCTTTAGCAGGAAATATGGGAATGAAAATCGCAACTAAAACAAACGTTAGGACGACTCAGGCTGCGCGCACAAGTTTGCCTCAAGCTTTAAAAGTTTCTTTTGGTGGAGGAACTGTAATGGGACTTGGTGTTGCAGGTTTAGCTGTTTTAGGATTAACTGCTTTTTTTATAATTTTCTTTAATTTATTTTCAGGCGGTGTTTGGAAAGACACCGAAACAATGACCGTTGTTTTGGAAACTCTGGCAGGATTTTCACTTGGAGCAGAATCAATTGCATTGTTTGCTAGAGTTGGAGGTGGAATCTACACAAAAGCTGCCGATGTTGGCGCCGACTTAGTTGGTAAAGTTGAAGCAGGAATTCCAGAAGATGATCCGCGTAATCCTGCTACAATTGCTGATAACGTGGGTGATAACGTAGGAGACGTTGCAGGTATGGGAGCTGATTTATTTGGATCTTACGTTGCGACAGTTTTAGCTGCAATGGTTCTAGGAAATTATGTTATCAAAGATATGGGTGGAAGCATCAATGACGCTTTTGGAGGAATTGGTCCGATTTTGCTTCCCATGGCAATTGCTGGTTTCGGAATTTTATTTTCGATTATCGGGACAATGTTGGTGAAAATTTCAGATGATAGTGCTAGAGAAGCACAAGTACAAAAGGCTTTAAATATCGGAAACTGGGTTTCTATCGGTTTAACAGCTATTGCTTGTTTCTTTTTGGTGCAACATATGTTGCCTGAAGTAATGACAATGGAATTTTTTGGAGAAGGTTCACAACAAATTTCTTCAATGCGTGTTTTTTATGCTACATTAGTCGGATTAGTTGTTGGTGGAGCTATTTCATCGGTAACAGAATATTATACAGGATTAGGGACAAAACCAGTTATGGCAATTGTTCAAAAATCTTCAACAGGAGCAGGAACAAACGTTATTGCTGGTTTAGCAACCGGAATGATTTCGACTTTTCCAACGGTATTATTATTCGCTGTAGCAATCTGGATTTCTTATGCTTTGGCAGGATTTTATGGAGTGGCGTTGGCGGCTTCTGCAATGATGGCGACAACGGCAATGCAATTAGCAATTGATGCTTTCGGACCAATTTCTGATAATGCTGGAGGAATTGCTGAAATGAGCGAATTGCCAAAAGAAGTTCGTACTAGAACTGATATTTTAGACTCTGTTGGAAATACAACTGCAGCAACCGGAAAAGGTTTTGCAATTGCATCTGCAGCTTTGACTTCATTAGCATTATTTGCTGCTTATGTGACTTTTACAGGAATTGACGGAATCAATATTTTTAAAGCACCAGTTTTAGCAATGTTGTTTGTCGGAGGAATGATTCCAGTAGTTTTCTCGGCTTTGGCTATGAATTCTGTTGGAAAAGCGGCAATGGATATGGTTTACGAAGTGCGCCGCCAATTCAAGGAAATTCCAGGAATTATGGAAGGAACTGGAAAGCCAGAATACGGAAAATGTGTTGAAATTTCGACAAAAGCCGCTTTACGCGAAATGATGCTTCCAGGAATTTTGACAATTGGTTTTCCTATCGCAATTGTATTAATAGGGAAATTAGTTTATGCAGATAACAATCAGTTGATCGCTGAAATGTTAGGAGGTTATATGGCTGGAGTTACGGTTTCTGGAGTGCTTTGGGCAGTTTTCCAAAACAATGCCGGAGGTGCTTGGGATAATGCTAAAAAGTCTTTTGAAGCTGGAGTTATGATCAACGGCGAAATGACTTATAAAGGTTCTGATGCGCACAAAGCTGCAGTTACTGGAGATACAGTTGGAGATCCGTTTAAAGATACTTCTGGGCCATCAATGAATATTTTGATTAAATTAACTTGCTTGATAGGATTAGTTGTTGCACCAATTTTAGGTGAAGGACATTCATCTTCTGGAATGGCTGAAAAAGGTTCTTGTTGCGTTAAAATGGAAATGCATGCAGGTGGAGTTTCTAAATGTGGCGATTTATCTTCAATGACAAAAGAAGAATGCATTAAGATGTGCAAAGAGAAAGGATGTACAGCAGAAGAAACTGCAAAATGCCTAGCGCATTATGATGCAAACGGAAAATATATTCACCAAAAGACAGATTGTTTTGATACAAGCAAATATGAGAAAAAAGAGCTTCGTGTTGAATTGAGAAATGAAAATGGCAAAACCATTGGAACAGTAACAAAAACAGAAAACGGCAAAACAACAACTGAAGTTTATGAAGGAACAGAAGCTGAAGTAAAAGCTAAGATTGAAGCTGTAAAATAAGAATACAAGTTGTGATCCTAACAGGCTTTTAAAACCTGTTAGGATATAAAAATGAAAATGCCTCTAAATAATTTTAGAGGCATTTTTTATGGATTTAAACTATATTCTTTGATTAAAGTTGAAGCTGGAATATGAAGCGCTTCGGTTAAAACTCTAATTTGTTTTATTGTTAAGGCTCTTTTTCTATTGAATAATTCTGATACTCTCGAACGACTGTTTAGTATAATTCCTAAATCAGCATCAGTTAATCCATTTTGTTCCATCATAAATTTTATGGCTTCTATAGGATCTGGTTCAGGGATTGGAAAATGTATTTGTTCGTATTTTTCTATAAGTGTTACTAGAATATCTAACTCATCACCTTCAATAGTGTTTGGCTTAGCGTCAAAAATAGAATCGACTCTTTCTAAAGCTGCATTATAGTCTTGTTCTGTTTTTATTGGGTTTATGTTCATCTTATAAATTTTTAATATCTTTTAGATTGTCATATTCACTATGGGTTCCAACAAAAAGAATGTACACAATTTGTGTTTCATAATTTATTTTTACTATTAGGCGATAATGATTTCCACAAATATTAAAAACTACTTTGTTGTTGCCTACAAAATCTGCAGTACCAAAAGAAGATTTTATAACGTTAGAATTTGCAAAATCATTTTTATCAAAAACTTGATACCAAGCTAAAAGCTGTTGTTTGGAATTTGGAAATCTTTCCCAAAAATTTTGCAGTGTTCTTTTTGCTATTATTCTCATAATTAGTTTGACAAATATATTGGTTTTTTCCCAAATAGGGAAATTTATTTAATTGTCACAAAAGTAGGAAAATTTTTAAATAAAAAATGCCTCTAAATAATTTTAGAGGCATTTTTTATTTCGTGAAAATTAGTGCAATTGGTGTTCTAAAACAACCCATTCAACTCGGCATCAATTCTATTAATGATGTTTCCTAGATCTTCTGGATTGTCAACAAAATTGATATTGTCAACATCAATAATCAACAATCGGCCTTTAGTATAAGTCTGAATCCAAGCTTCATATCTTTCGTTTAGTCGGCTTAAATAATCAATTGAAATTGAATTTTCGTATTCGCGTCCACGTTTGTGGATTTGTCCAACAAGATTCGGAATAGAACTTCTTAAATAAATCAATAAATCGGGAGCTTTTACCAATGATTCCATTAATTCAAACAACGACGTATAATTCTCAAAATCACGGCTTGTCATCAAACCCATAGAGTACAAGTTGGGAGCAAAGATGTAAGCATCTTCATAAATCGTTCTGTCTTGAATGATTTTTTTACCGCTTTCGCGAATTTGTTGCACTTGACGAAAACGGCTGTTCAAGAAATAAATCTGCAAATTGAACGACCAGCGCTCCATTTGGTGATAAAAATCGTCTAGATATGGATTGTCAACCACATCTTCGTAATGAGGCTCCCATTTAAAATGTTTGGCTAATAATTTAGTCAAGGTTGTTTTTCCTGCGCCTATATTTCCTGCTATTGCTATGTGCATTACGGTGTTACGATTTTATAATTTACAATTTCTTTAGCTGTAAAAATAGATAAAATTTGGTCTTTGTAATAGAAATTGTCAAACGATTTTTGTAAAATTTCAATTTCAGAAATTACTTCGGTTTTCTCTTTGCTAATGTCTCTTAAATACAAGTGATTACCTTTGCTGAAAATGTATTTTTGCGCGTCAATTATTTCGATTTTATCAAAATCTTGCACATTTCCGAGGCTGGTGATTTTTCCGAAAATATCACATGAGAACCAGTTGTTTTTTTTGTCGATCCAATAAAAAGCATTAAAATCCGTCTGGTAATATTTTATAGGTTCTGTTAACGGAATCGAAACTGTTTTATATTCGTTTTTTAAATAATCAAATAATCCAATTTGTTGATTCAATGCATTGTAAATCCATAATTGATTTTGAGTTGACATTCCAATTGCGCTTACGACAATTGGCGTAGTATTCAACGTAAAATTGATTTCGGTGATTTTGTTTAGCTGATTGTCCAGCAAAACAACAGTATTGAAATCTTCATAATACAAAACCATTTTTAGAGGATTTTGCAAATCGGTTCTCGTAATGCTTCCTAATGAGACATTTTTGTATTCAAAAACCTCTTTTCCTTTTATTTTGCTGAAAACATTGTTGTTTATCTGATAAATAAAACCAAAAGAATCGTAGCCTAAAAATGTATCAGCATTGAGGGCTGTATGAGAAATTGAAACAGGATTTATTTTTGAATTTTGTGCCAAAAGTACAGACGGAAAGCCGGCAATTAAAATTAAAAATAGAAATGTAAGTGCCTTTTTGGTCATGATTTTTTGGGTTTCTGTAGAGCCAAATTACAAAAAACTGTATTATTGAGGGCTAAAAAAGTGCGTTTTTGCCGATTTTGCATTTTAAACCTTTTTAAAACGTAATAGTCTAAAAAATAGTACATTTTGTCTATGCCTTAACAGAACTGATATATTATTTTTTTAGTATTTTAAAATAAATAATACATTTGAGTGTAAGTTTATCGGATTTGCCAATTTAAATAAAATGAAAATGAAAAAAGTGTTTTTTTATATGTCTTTACTGCTTGTTTTTTCTCAAGTACAAGCACAAAAAGATTTTCAGGGAATGGCCGTTTACGAGTCAAAAACCCAAGCTCCAAAAATGGACGGAATGCGTGCCAATAGAGATATTACGCCTGAAATGCAAAAAAACATGGAGGAGCGAATGAAAAAAATGCTTGAAAAAACCTTTATTTTAAATTTTGACAAATCGGCTTCTATTTATAAAGAAGAAGAAAAACTAGAAACTCCAGGACAACAAGGAGGCGGCATGCGCATCATGATGAATTCGTTCATGGGTGGTGGAGGCACTTTCTATAAAAATGTAAAAAGCAAATCGTACACAGTTGACAAAGAATTTATGGGAAAAGAATTTCTAGTAGTAGATTCTTTGCCAAAATTAAATTGGAAAATGGAATCTGAAACTAAACAAATTGGAGGTTATACATGTTACAAAGCAACAGCGGTAAAGGAAGCCAGCAAAACCGATTTTAGAAATTTCAGACCAAAAAATAATGATGATAAAAAGCCGGAAGAGAAAAAAGATGACACAAAGAAAACTTCTGGCGAAACGAAAACAAACTTTCAGGACAACTTCGAAATTCCTAAAGAAATCATTATAACAGCTTGGTATTCTCCAGAAATTCCGGTGAATCAAGGACCAGAAAATTATTGGGGACTTCCGGGTTTGATTTTGGAAGTAAACGACGGAAGAACCACTATTTTATGTTCGAAAATTGTTTTGAATGCCAAAGATAAAGTCGAAATAAAAGCACCTACGAAAGGGAAAACAATTTCTCAAAAAGATTACGATGAAACAGTAATCAAAAAAATGGAAGAGTTTAGAGAAATGAACCGTGGTCGTGAAGGCGGTCCAGGTGGTGGTCCTGTAATGATCAGACGATAATTGTAAGCATATCATCTTTTAGATTTTCTCCATGAAAAATATATTTCTTTTCGTCATTTTTTTAATGACCTCGATAACTTTTGCTCAAACGGTTCGTTTTGATGGTATTATTCAAGACGAGCAAAAAAATCCTTTGGAAATGGCCAACATTATGGCGGTTAATAACGGAACCAAAGCAATGGATTCTTATGGTATTACAAATGATAAAGGAAAATTTCAGCTGACTTTAAAGCCAAATACTTCGTATACAATTAAGATAAGTTATCTTGGAATGAAATCTAAAGAGGTGGCCATTTCGACCAATACGGAAAACATTGTTCAGAATATTGTAATGGATGGCGCGGGAATTGAACTTGAAGGTGTTGAAATCGTGCGTGAAATGCCGGTTTCTATAAAAGGCGATACAATTGTCTATAACGCCGATTCGTTTAAATCGGGAACAGAAAAAAAACTGGAAGATGTTTTGAAAAAACTACCTGGAGTTGAGGTAAATGCTGATGGTGAAATTGAAGTTGAAGGAAAAAAAGTCAGCAAATTAATGGTCGAAGGGAAAGACTTTTTTGACGGAGATACCAAACTCGGCGTTAAAAATATTCCAGCAGATGCCATTGATAAAGTTCAGGTTTTAAGAAATTACAACGAAGTTAGTCAGTTAAAAGGTCTTGAAAATGATCAGGATAATGTGGCTATGAACATTAAACTGAAATCGGGCAAAAAGAACTTTTGGTTTGGTGATGTGACTGCAGGAGTTGGCGTTGCAGAACTTGACAGCCGTTATATTATCAATCCGAAATTATTTTACTACAGTCCAAAATACAGCATTAATTTAATTACCAATTTTAATAATATTGGCGAATTGCCTCTCACGGCGCAGGATTATTTCAAGTTTACTGGTGGTTTCAAAAATATGATGAAAAAGGGCGGAAGCAATTTTAATGTTTCGTCAAATGATTTGGGAATTTCAGTTTTAAGAAACAATCGTGCTAAAGAAATTGAAACCAAATTTGGCGCAACGAATTTTTCCTATAACCCTACAAAAGCTTGGAATATTAGTGGTTTCGGAATTCTTTCGGTTTCAAAAACAGATTTAGAAACCAAATCACAAACTACAATTTTAGATTCTGGTGATCAGCAGAAACGTGATGAAATGACGCATCAAAAAAACAATCTAGGACTTTTTAAATTGAGTTCGAGTTATAAACCAAGCGATAAATTTCAGTTTGATTATGATATTTTGACCAAGTTGTCAAAACAAAATGAAGACACAGATTTGCTTCGTGAATCGGTTGTGAATAATGTTTCGGCAGTTGAAACCATTTTGACACAGAAAAAGCAAGATCCAACATCGGTAAATCAAAACTTAAGTTTGTATTACACGCAAAGCGACAAAAACATTTTTGCTTTTGAGGCACAGCATTTATATCAAGACGAAAATCCGTTTTATAATGCAAATTTGCGTTCACAACCTTTTGATTTGGCCGGATACATTTCGGGACAAAACCGAAATGATTTGAATCAGGATCGTTTTGTGAAAACAAACAAACTAGATGCAAAATTGGATTACTATTATATGGTAACGCCAAAAAGTAATTTCAATGTTACTGTAGGAAATACGTATTCGTACCAAAACTTCAATTCGCATATTTTCCAGATGTTAGATAACGGAAACAAAAACGATTTGAATGCAGCAGAAAACAACAATGATGTTGATTACAGATTTAATGATGCTTTTTTAGGATTTCATTTTAAGATATTGACTGGAAAATTTACTTTGACACCGGGAGTAAGTTTGCATACGTATCAAATGACAAACGGACAGCTTGGAACGGATTATTCTCAAAGTTTTACAAAAGTGTTGCCTGATTTCTTTGCTTTATATCAAATCAAAAAGTCGGAAACATTGACGTATAATTTTTCTTTGTCAAACGATTTTACAGATATAAATCAGCTTGCGGCGGGTTATGTTTTGTCTGATTACAGCAGTTTGTTCCGAGGAAATCGTCTTTTAGAAAATGCAACTTCACAAGTGCATTCGCTACGTTATTTTAAATATAATATGTTTAATTTCGAAAATATTTTTGCCAACGCAACATACACTAAAAAAGTTGATGCGATCAAAACAAAGGCGAATTTTGATGGAATTAACCAATCTTCAGTTCCATACAATTCCAATTTGGCAGATGAAACCGCAAGCGGAATGGGAAGTTACGGGCGCTCTTTCTTGAAAAATTACAAAGCATCGGCAACGGCAAGTTTGAATTGGTCAAAATTCAACAATATTCAGAATAACGTTTTGGCTACAACAGAAAGTTTCACTCAAAGTTATACGGTAAAAGCGGCAACAAATTATAAAAACTTGCCTAATTTAGAGCTAGGTTATAATGCCTTGATCAATCAATACAGCGGTTCTACTTATTATACAGACAAACCTTTTGCGAGATTAGATTATTATTTCTGGAACAGTTTTTCATTTGTTTCAGAGTATGAATTCTATCATTATTATAATGGAAGCAAAACGGTTGATAACGAATATGACTTTTTAAGTGCCAGTTTAGTTTACCAAAAAAAGGACAGCAAATGGGAATATAAAATTTCGGCGACAAACATATTAAATACAACTTATCTTAATGATGACAGCTTCTCGCAGTTTTCCACACGAGTTTCGCAATATACTGTTCAGCCACGCTACATCATCTTTTCAATGAAATATAATTTGTAGTATTTTGATTGCAAAATTTTAATGTTTAGGTATTTTTTTTCATTTTAATCAAATATCTTTACGCTTCATTATTAGCACATAAAATAATAGTCATGCGTAATTTTATTTGGAGCTTATTGCTCTTGTTTTCTGGAATGCTTGTTTCTTTTTCTCAAACCAAAGGAATTGAAAAAGGAACTTATTTATCAACAAATAAAGGCGGAAAAATCAAACTGAATTTGTTGGATGATAATAAATTTGAGTTGGTTTTTTATACAGGCGATTATGAAATTAAAGGGGATTCCTTAATTTTTATTCAAAAGGAAAAATCAGAAAGTAATTTTGATCTTGCTTTTGTAACAGACAAAAAAGCAAAAAAAATAAAAATTAAATTTTTAGATTCATCTTATTACTCCTTATATATAGGAACTCAAAACCGAACAGAAGATGTTGCTTATCAAAGATTATCAGATATTAAATCCAAAATAGATCCAAATTGGGAGAAGACAGGATTAGAATTTGAAATCGAAAAAGCAGATTACTTATACTTGGTTTATGAGGATTATGACGGCAAAAGCAATGTCTGTAAATATGCATTACCAAAAGATGTTTCTGAAGTAACTGTAAAATATGAATTTGCACTTTTAGGGGATTTAAAAATTGGTGGTTTTTTTGATCAGAAAACAAACGAATTGAAAATCTCTGAGCCTTCAGGCAAAGATCCTTTGGTGTTTTTAAATGAAAAAAATCCTCAGCCCGAAAAGAAGAAAAAAGTAATTCCTCTTGAAAATCAAATGATTTCAAATTGGAATTATCCAGGAAAAGAGGTTGTTTTAACAACCGAAGATTTTGGTTCTGAGCCAATAGCTGTTGATAGTAGCGCTGTCGCAACGGATTATACAGTTGCGCCTCCTGCACTTCCTTTGCAATACGATTTTAAATTAAAAATTGAGAACAACTTAAAAAGTGCTCTAGCGGCAACAAAAGAAGCAAAACTCAAATTTTTAATGTTTTATGTAAACAACAAAGATAATGCTGCAAAAGAAAACTTTAATGCCTTTGTAAAAGATCAAGAAACACAGACAAGTTACAATATGTATGATGCATACAATCCTATATATGATGTTTATAATTATTACTTGGCTGGTGCCGATGATAAAAAATGGCTGAAAAATAATAAGATTACAGATGATCCTAGCATATTGGTTATAAACAGTGAAGGAGATATTTTGGCAAAAGCAAAATCTGATTTATCAGACAAGAGTTATCAGTTTGGCTATTATGGTGATTTATATAAAAAATTGAAGCGTGCAAATGCTTTTGTATATATTAATAAGGTATTCAAAAATAAAAAAGCAACTGATGGCGATTTGATCAGAGCTTTTAATAGAGCTGCGGTTTTAGAAATTTCATACGATTATGATTCAGATGAAACAATTGTGGATCCTAATTCGACTGATTTTGTAATAACAAAAATGACATCTGATAAAAAAGAAGTTGCTCAAAGTTGGAGAAATTTGATTGAATCGCACCAAAAGGATTCTAAACCAGATATGTATTTGGTGGAAACCATTGTAAGAGAAATAAAAAATCAAGGTTTTACAAAACAGCTTTTTAATGAAGACAGAGTTTTGAATGATACTGATTTTCTTTCTATCGATTATCTTTTAAAGCATGCTGATAAAATTGAAGAGAATCGTTTAGCATTTAATAATAAGGAAGGCGAAGTTCATAATTTAGGAAATGTAATTTCTGAAATTTCTTCAGCATTGCAGGCTAATAAATATATTGCTGAAGAGAAATCTTCTTCGGATATAAATAAGGAGAAGAATATTTCTATTTATAAAAAGATAATCGCTTTAGGAAAAGGAAATTTCGAATCATACAGCAATTATTTCCAATATTTAAATAATGCTGAAGATGCAACCGCTTCAAACATCGATTTCTTAAAAGAATTCAGTGCGTATTTTGATTCTAATTTAGCATCATCAAGTCCAATTGAAAAATTAGATGCAATGTATTCAGCTTTAGATTCAAATTCTGAATATGCTTATAATGGATGGAATTCTTTTAAAGATTATCATTCAAATCTTTGCAATAATGCAGCTTGGTCAGTAGTCTTGCAATCACAAAATGCTAATTTTTTAAAAGAAGCTATTAAATGGTCAGAATATAGTTTAGTGGTAACCAAGAACAATCCGTACTATTTAGATACTTTGGCACAATTGTATTACAAAGATGGCCAAAAGCAAAAAGCTATTGAAACACAAGCTCTGGCAGTTAAATTTTTGAATGCAGTTACAGAACCAGAAATGGCAGCAGATATTAAGGAGACTTTGGATAAGATGAAAAACGGAAAATATTAAAAACATAATCGTTGTGAAAAATGCAATGGCTGTCTAAGTAGGCAGCCATTTTTGTTTATTAATCGTTGCTATTCCCTGTTTTTGATGTTAAAAAAACAAAGATTTTGCCTTGAAATGATTAAGTTTGGATTATAAAATTAAAATGTATGAAAAACAAATTAATCCTTGTTTTACTTGCCTCAAGTGCAGTTGCTTTTGCGCAGGCAGTTAAAAAACCATTAGTTTCGGCAATAACTGATAAAGATCTTAGAACCGACATGTATCAAATGGCAGGCGACCACTTTAATGGCCGTGAAGCCGGAACACTCGACGAATTAAAAGTATCGATGTGGCTTGCCAATAAAGCTAAAGAAGCTGGAATGGCGCCAGCAGGAGATGACGGGACTTATTTTCAGTTTTTTGATTTGTACAGACATCAGGTAACGCCAAATACAAAGTTTAAAATTGGCCAAAAAGAATATAAATTATGGAAGGAAGTTCTGGTTGCAGAAACAACTAACATAAAAGTTGAAGGTTCGTTAGTTTATCTAGGAGCAGCAACTAAAGAAGAAATTGAAAAAGCTGATATTAAAGGAAAAGCAGTTGTTTTATTAGCTTCAAAAGAAGGAATTGCAGATGATATTTCGCTTTTTGACAGACGTTATCCAGGTTTGGTCCGAAATAAATACTACGATCTTGTGGTGAAAAAAGGTGCAATAGCATTGATTATGGTTGCTGATGAATTAGCAGAACAAAGCTGGTCGCAAGTTGAACCGCAAATGACAAGAGGAATTTATGGAATTGAAGGTTTCCGCGATAAAATTGGAGCCACAATGCCGGTTTTTTGGGTGCACGGAGATCAATTAGAATATTTAAAAACCACCAAAGATATTTTATCGACAGAAGTAGTTTCTGAAACCTACAAATATCCATCAGTAAATGTTGTGGGAACAATTGCAGGAACAGATCCAAAACTGAAAAACGAATATGTACTTTTCAGTGGTCACCAAGATCATGATGGAGTACGTCAAAAATATGGGCAGGATTCTATTTACAATGGCGCTGATGATAATGCAAGTACGTGTGTAGCGATGCTGGCAATTGCAAGAGCTTACAAAAAACAACCAGGAAAAAGAACATCTTTATTTGTATTTCACGGCTCAGAAGAACGGGGTTTGTTAGGATCAAGATGGTATGCAGCGCATCCAACAGTTCCGGAAAAAGATATTATTGCCGTTTTAAACGGAGATATGATTGGAAGAAATAATGTAAATCAAGCAGCTTTATTAGGTTCTAGTTCGCCACATGAAAATTCATCTGATTTGGTTGCGATTGCTAAACAAGCAAATGACGAAGGACCAAAATTTGATTTAGATAAACTTTGGGACCGACCAGAACATCCAGAATATTTTTATTTTCGTTCTGATCATTTGCCTTATGCAAGAAAAGGAATCCCAGCAGTTTTCTTTACAAGCGTATTGCACAGTCAATACCATACGCCAATGGATGAATCGGAAAATATTGATTACGTAAAATTGCGTAAAATGACAGAATGGATGTACCGCACAGGCTGGATTTTGTCAAACGATGCCAATCGTCCTAAAACTTTGCCTAATGTAAAATTAGAAAGATAAAAGACATTTTGATAAAAATAAAAGACCCGATTTCGAAAATATGAAATCGGGTCTTTTTATGTTTAAGAATAAAATAGTTGTCAAAAAATCTAACAATCTAAGTTAGTCTAAGTAGTATCAAATTACAATCCAAATGCAGCTTTAACTTGGTCAACAAAATCAAGTTTTTCCCATGTAAATAATTCAACAGTAACTGTTTTTTCATTTCCACCTGGAGCAGAGAAAGTTTTAGTTACAGTTTCTGGTTTACGTCCCATGTGTCCGTAAGCAGCAGTTTCGCTGTAAATAGGGTTTCTTAATTTCAAACGTTGCTCAATAAAATAAGGACGCATATCAAAGATAGCTTCTACTTTTTTAGCGATTTCACCGTTAGTTAAGTTTACTTTAGAAGTTCCGTAAGTCTCAATGAAAATTCCCATTGGTTCAGCAACTCCAATTGCGTAAGAAACCTGAACTAAGATTTCGTCAGCAACACCAGCAGCAACTAAGTTTTTAGCGATATGACGCGTTGCATAAGCAGCACTTCTATCTACTTTACTTGGATCTTTTCCAGAGAATGCACCACCACCGTGAGCACCTTTTCCACCGTACGTATCAACGATAATTTTTCTTCCTGTCAAACCAGTATCTCCGTGAGGTCCTCCAATAACGAATTTTCCTGTTGGGTTAATATGGTAGTTGATTTTATCGTTAAATAAATGAGCATGCTCTGGGTTTTTAGCGATAATTCTTGGAATCAAGATTTCGATAATATCTTTTTTGATTTTAGCAAGCATTGCAGCTTCTTCATCAAAATCATCGTGTTGAGTTGAGATAACAATCGCATCGATACGAGTTGGTTTGTTGTCGTCGCTGTATTCTAAAGTTACTTGAGATTTAGCATCTGGACGTAAATACGTGATTTCTTTGTTTTCACGTCTTAAAATAGCTAATTCTTGTAATAATTTATGAGATAAATCTAATGCCAATGGCATGTAATTTTCAGTTTCGTTTGTAGCGTAACCAAACATCATTCCTTGATCACCCGCACCTTGTTCTTCTGGCTTAGCTCTGTCAACACCTTGGTTAATGTCTGCAGATTGCTCGTGAATTGCTGATAAAATTCCACAAGAATTTGCTTCAAACATATATTCACTTTTAGTATATCCAATTTTACGGATTACCTCACGTGCAATTTGTTGTACATCAAGATAAGTATTCGATTTAACTTCACCTGCTAAAATAACCTGACCTGTTGTAACTAATGTTTCACAAGCTACTTTTGAATCAGCGTCAAATGCCAAAAAGTTGTCAATTAATGCATCCGAAATTTGATCTGCAACTTTGTCTGGATGCCCTTCACTAACAGATTCTGACGTAAATAAATAAGCCATAATAATGATTAAATTTAAAATTAAGCGAGAAAAATAATTGCTAAAAAGGGCTAAAGAAGAGTTGCTGCTTTAGCATTTTTTACTGCCGAAAGTAATCTTTCAGCACTCATAACGAACCGTTTCATTATGAAGAGGTTGCAATCAGTTCAAATTTTTCCTCTGTATTCGGGTGCAAAGGTATAAAACCATTTTGATTTGCAAATTAAAGTTCAACTTTTTTTATTTTTTTAAAGAGAAATTTAACAATAGCATACTAATTAGATAGGGTAATGGAAAATATTTTTAATTTTGTTTGGCTGATTCAAAAATAGTTCGCAACTTTGCCTCGTTGAAATAAAAGAAAACAAAAATGAAATTTACAATTTGCAATATGATGTCTTGTATGATGCCGGAATATTCCGCAGAGACACTATTGTGATTTTTTTTCAGAAAAAATATATATAGAACCTCTGCTGATTGCAGAGGTTTTTTTTTGGTCAAAAATGAAAATTTACACAAGAAAAAAATAAAACTGATTTTTAATTTGGTGGATAAAAAAATACTTATTACATTTACTCTATCGAATTAGTCGAATTTAAAAAAGAAAAATAAATTTTAATTAAAATGAAAACAATAGCAAGAAAAAATATGATGTGTTGTAGCATGATGCAAATGTGCATCCCAACTTGCTGTTGCCAAAAGTGAAAGATAAAATCTTTGTTATAGTTTCAACTATAAGCCCTTTTGGTTGCCATCCGAAAGGGCTTTTTTATTTACCATTTAAAATTAAAATCATGAAAACATTAAATTCCATAGCAGTAGAATATTTATTGAGAAACGATTCTCAAAACAATAATAAATCAGAAAATATCGCAAGAGAAGTGAGCAGAATAAATTCAGAGCAGTATCTGAGAGATCAAAAATCATTGTTGCTTCAAATGTATGAATTGGAAGAAGGCGACTTTTTTGCTTAAGCCAATTCAAACCAATTATAATTTAAAAAATCAATTACACTATAATATAGTATTAACAATATCTAAAAAATTAAGAAATCATGAGTACACAAAAATTTGCAACAAACGCATTACACGCAGGACACGATGTTACTAAAAACGCAGGAACTAGAGCTGTGCCTATTTATCAAACTTCATCATATGTATTTAATAATGCTGATCATGCAGCCAATTTATTTGGTCTTGCCGAAGCCGGATTTATTTACACACGTTTAAATAACCCAACAAACGATGTTTTAGAGCAACGGCTGGCGGCGCTTGAAGGCGGCATTGGAGCTGTCGTAACGGCATCAGGAGCATCGGCAATTTCGACAACATTATTGACACTATTAAGAGCCGGGGATCATATCGTTGCTTCAAATAGTTTATACGGTGGAACTTACAATTTGTTAAGTGTAACATTGCCACGATTAGGAATCACAACTACGTTCGTTGATCCTTCAAAACCAGAAAACTTCACTAAGGCTGCAAAAGAAAATACGAGAGCTTTTTTTGTAGAATCTTTAGGAAATCCAAAGCTTGATATTTTGGACTTAAAAGGAATTTCGGCGGAAGCCAAAGCATTCAAAGTGCCGTTTATAGTAGATAATACAGTTGCGACACCTTATTTATTAAACCCAATTAAATACGGTGCCGATATTGTAATTCATTCCTTGACTAAATATATTGCCGGAAACGGAACTTCATTAGGCGGCGTTATCATCGATGCCGGAAATTTTGATTGGGCAAACGGAAAATTCCCTGAATTTACAGAGCCTTCAGCAGGATATCACGGATTAGTATATCACGAAGCTTTAGGAAATGCTGCTTTTATTGCAAAAGCAAGAATTGAAGGTTTGCGCGATTTTGGTGCGGCTTTGAGTCCGTTTAATGCATTCCAGATTATTCAGGGATTAGAAACCTTGCCAATCCGAATTAAAAAACACAGCGAAAATGCTTTGGCCTTGGCTGAATGGCTTGAGAAACAAGATGAGGTTGTTTGGGTAAATTATCCAGGTTTGAAATCAAGCAAATACTACGATTTAGCAAAACAATATTTGCCAGAAGGACAAAGCGGGATTATCACTTTTGGATTAAAAGGCGGTTTTGACGCTGCAAAAAAAGTGGTTGATGAAACTAAATTGTTCTCATTGTTGGCCAACATTGGCGATACAAAATCATTAATCATACATCCAGCAAGTACAACGCACCAGCAATTGTCTGAAGAAGATCAATTATCAACTGGAGTTTCTAAAGATTTGATTCGACTTTCTGTCGGGATCGAAGATATCGAGGATTTAATTGCTGATTTGCAAACTGTTTTTGAAAGCATTACGCAAGCGCAATACAGCATCAATAAAAATTAGGTTTTTTTGTTTTTTGTTTGAAAAATTGCCTTTAGCAGCGTAAGTACTGCTAGAGGTGATTTTTTATGATGAAAAAAAATCAAAATAAAAAGTTTTCACCATATAAGTGATATAAGTTCATTTTAGTAGAGGCGTATAATAACACGTTTCATTGATGAATCGTAGAGACGCACTGCTGTGCGTCTAACTTCAGAACGTAATAAGTCCAAAATTGCAACAATTACATTAAATGAACTTATATCACTTATATGGTGAAAAACATTTAAAATGTTAGAAATTATGTCAAAGCTTAAAATAAATATTATTCTTTTTGGGATTGGGAATATTGGAAGCACTTTAATCAATCAGATTATAGAAAGTCAGGAATTTTTTCTGCAAAGCAAAAATGTCGATTTTCATTTTCCTATTATAACTAACTCAACCGTTGCTTTTTTCGAGAAGGAAGGCGTGGGGTATTCATGGGAAACCAATTTTAGAGAATTGGCGGTGCCTTTTAGAGTAGAGGATATTGTAGAATTCGCAAAAGAAAATGAATTTGAAAATTTGATTGCCGTTGATGCCACAGCCAGCGATGAGTTGATTGGTCATTACAATACACTGATTGAAAACGGATTCAATATTGTGGCGGTAAACAAAAAAGCCAATACACTCCCAATCGATCTTTATAAAAAGCTGAGAGAAAATTTAAAAAAATACGACAAAGAGTTTTTGTATGAAACATCGGTTGATACTGGATTTCCAGTTTTGCAAACTTTAAGAGATTTGTATTATTCGGGCGAAAAAATCACAAAAATCAGAGGTGTTTTTTCAGATCATTTAAGTTATGTTTTTAATCGATTTTCTGCAGAAGAAAATTCTTTTTCAGCTATTTTGAAAGATGCCAGTCTTCTCGGATTAATGCGTTCTACTTTCAAAGAAGACTTGTCAGGAAATGATACAGCTCGGAAATTGTTGATTTTGACTCGCGAAATTGGAAAAGAGTTCGAATTAGCAGATATAAAAATCAGTCCTATTATTAGAGAAGAACATTTAGAGAAAAACGGAATACTGAATAAAGAGGCAATTGACAAATCATACAAAATAGCAAAAATCACACAGCCCGAAAATCATGTGTTGCGTTATGTTGGTGAATTTGATATTGAGAAAAATACGCTTGAGGTAAAGCTAGTTTCAGAACCTATTACATCGGCAATAGGTCAATTAAAAGGATCAGATGCCATTTTTGAAATTTACACGAAATCTTATGCCAATGTTCCAATTGTAATACAAGGTGCATCGCCATCAAAAGAGGCAATTTCAAGGGGAATTATAACCGATATTTTAAAAGTCGCCGAAAAAATTAAAAATAAAGAAGCAGTTTGGCTTTAAGTGGTTTTTGATATTAGAAAAAAAGTTCTTTGAAAGATTGAAACAGAAAAAGTTAGTTAATTTTTTGTAAGATAAAACTGTTTTTTCTCTAAATTGTGATTTTGTAAGATGTTTTTTGACGACAAAAACGTGTTTTTTAACGTTTTTTTAGAAAAAATAAGCTTTTGTAACTTGCAATATTCAAAAAAAAGTCGCAAATTTGTAAGACAAGTAAGATCTGTTAAAAACAGATGCCGAAATGTTAAAAACAAATGATTATTTCCTTTTAGATTTTAATCAAATCTAAAAGTTTTTAAATAAAATTAAATGCAAGAGTTTTTTAAAATAAAAGTCAAATCACAGATGAATAAATCCCTACAGATGAACAAGATGTTTAACGTCGCACGTATTTGTGTATGCGTCTGTTGATACTAAAAGTATATATAAGTTTCTATAAAAACTTAAACCCTTTTGGTATTAAAAATCCAAAAGGGTTTTTTTATTCATTTTGATTACCATAACACAGATTTAAAGAAAAAGTAAAGATTATAAAACGCAAACTAACTTAAACTTAAATATCATGAGCACATTAAACTACTTAAGAAAAAAGATTTCAACTTTCAAAAACATCAAAAACGAAAGAAACAATCCGCCGCCAACAAATGAGTTGATCCACCCAAGTTTCGGAATCACGGAGACAGATAAAAAAGAGGCAAAAAAAGAACCAAATTCTTTGTTATTCTTGATGTATTCAAAAGAGAATGAAACGCTTTTTATCTAAATCAAAAAGCATCATAAAATAGGGTAAAACCCGCTTAATTTTACTGGGCAGTTTGTTCGGTAATTTTTTGCGTATAATAGTTTTAGTAATAGACAAAGAGATTATGGTATTAGTGATGCCAATTCTTTCGACTTTATGGCTTTAATCCCGAGGCTTCGTGATCGGCTTATTTTAAAGTATGTTTAAGAAATTGCACAATCAGTTTCGATAAAATTTGTTAGTTTAAGAAATTAGTAGTTAATTTGCACCGTTAAGTTCAAAAACGTATTGAAATGTTATAAAGAAAGGAGGAGGGATTAGACCCGATGAATCCTTAGCAACCCTTCGTTAATTCGAAGAAGGTGCTGCATTCTACCACGCCCAAACGTGGAAAGATAACAACAAGAATTTTTCTAGTTTCAAACTCTAGACTTTCTTTCTAATATTTCCACATACAAATCAATAATAAAAAGATTTGAAATTGGAAAATATACCAAATCCCATCATAATTCAAGATTTCATCACAGAGAGTGGTGCAATATTTTCATCATTACCGTTAAGTTTTACGCTTTCTGGCTTGCCTTTGCATTCGGCTCCAATCGTTTTGGTTAATCATGCCTTGACTGGAAATGCCCAAGTTACAGGTGACAATGGTTGGTGGAATGATTTGATTGGTGACGGAAAAACAATTGACACCAACAAATACACAATTTTAGCCTTTAATGTTCCGGGAAATGGAAATGATTCATTCCTAATCGAAAATTATCAAGATTTTACAACCAGAGATGTTGCGCGAATTTTTATCAAAGGTTTGAAATCGCTAAACATAGAACAGGTTTTTGCTATAATCGGCGGTTCTGTAGGTGGCGGAATTGCGTGGGAGATTTTGGCATTGGAACCAAATATTACAGAACATTTAATTCCAATTGCAACCGATTGGAAATCGACCGACTGGATGATTGCAAATTGTTTTCTGCAGGAACAAATTTTGAATAATTCATCCAAACCAATTGAAGATGCCAGAATTCATGCTATGCTCTGTTATCGATCTCCTGAATCATTCAAAGAAAAATTTCAACGAACCATCAATCAGGATCTTTTGATTTTTAATATCGAAAGCTGGCTGGCACACCACGGAAAAAAATTGCAGCAACGTTTTCAATTGGCATCGTATAAATTGATGAACCAATTGCTCAAAACCATAGATATTACTCGAAATAGTGAGGATTTCGAAACATTAATATCAAAATCAAACGCGACGATTCATATTGTTGCAATCAATTCAGATTTGTTTTTTACACCAAAAGAAAACCTGGAGACCTATCAGGAAATAAAAAGGTTTAAAGACAATGTTTTTTACAGCGAAATTGATTCGGTTCACGGACATGACGCTTTTTTAATCGAGTACAAACAATTAGATCATTTACTTGCCGATATTTTTAAGGCAGAAACAATAGCAAAATAAAAATGAAAGTATTAAAATTTGGAGGCAAATCGTTATCAAACGGAGAAGGACTTAACAAAGTAGTTTCAATCATTTCAGATAAAGTAAATCAAGGTGAACAAATTGCCGTAGTTGTTTCTGCGCGAGGTAATGCAACAGATGAATTAGAAGATATTCTAAGAATTGCTGCTAAAAACGGAAATTATAAGCCATTGTTAGAGAGTTTCAAAGCGTATCAAACTTCAGATTATCCGCAAGTTGATTTGTCTGAAGAGTTCAGTATTTTGGATAAACTTTTTGAAGGAGTAAGTCTTATAGGTGATTACAGCAGCAAAATTAAAGATCAGATTTTATCTAAAGGCGAATTGCTTTCGGCTAAATTATTGACTGCTATTTTGATTGAAAAAGGTATTCCGGCTAACTTTGTTGATACAAGAGAATTACTTAAAACCGATTCGAAATTTGGTGATGCTCAACCATTGGAACAACTTTCAAAGAAAAACGTTGTCAATTATTTCAAGCTTCATAACGGAGAAACAGTGAATATCGTAACAGGTTTCATTGGTTCAAACAACAATAACGACACCACGACTTTAGGAAGAAACGGAAGTAATTATACTGCTTCGTTAATTGCGAATTATCTAAATGCAGAAGAACTTCAAAACTTCACGCACGTTGACGGAATTTACACAGCAAATCCAGATTTAGTTGCTGATGCTAAAAAAATCGAATATTTGTCATTTAATGAAGCAAATGAGTTGGCTAATTTTGGTGCAACTATTCTTCATGCAAAAACGATTATTCCATTATTAGAAAAAAATATTCCGCTTCGTATTTTAAATACATTCAATCATGAAAATCGTGGTACTTTAATCACTTCAGATTCTGCTAAAGAAGGAATCAAGACGCTTTCTGTTTTAGAAAATGTTTCTCTTGTAAATCTTGAAGGAAGAGGATTATTAGGAAAAGCTGGAGTTGATGCCCGAATTTTTAAAGTAATGGGTGATCACAACATCAGTGTAAGCATCATTTCGCAAGGTTCTTCTGAAAGAGGAATTGGTTTGGTTGTGGCCAAAGATAAAGCGACACTTGCAATGGTTGAGTTGGAAAAAGAGTTCGAAAATGACTTTTATTCTAAAGATGTAAACCAAATTACGGTTACAGATAATGTATCTGTAATTTCAATCATAGGTCAGGATTTAAGTACTTTCCATAAGCCATATACTGCTTTAATCAAAAACAAAATAGTTCCGATTTTATTCAACAACACCGTTACAGGCAAAAACGTGAGTTTGGTTGTGAAGAAAGAAGAGCTAAATAAAGCTTTAAACGTAATTCATGGAGAAATTTTTGGAGTTTCTAAAAAAATCAACATTGCAATTTTCGGCCATGGATTAGTTGGAGGAACTTTGATCAATCAAATTTTAGAATCGGCTTCTGCAATTGAAAAACGTAAAGACATTAAACTGAATGTTTTTGCCATTGCCAATTCTAAAAAACTGCTTTTAAATAAAAATGGCGTAACTTCAAATTGGAAAAATGATATTCAAACAAAAGGAGAAGCTTATACGTTGAATGATATTATTGCTTATGCAAATGAATATCATTTAGAGAATTTAATTGCAATTGATAACACGGCAAGTGCATCATTCGTCGAAAATTATATTCCGCTTGTAGAAAGCAGTTTCGATTTGATTTCATCTAATAAAGTGGCTAATACATTGACGTATGGTTTCTATAAAGAATTGAGAAAAGCTTTGGCAGAAAACCAAAAGAATTATTTGTACGAAACCAATGTTGGAGCAGGTTTGCCATTGATCGATACAATCAAATTACTGCATCTTTCGGGAGAAAATATCACAAAAATTAAAGGAGTTTTCTCAGGAACATTGAGTTATTTATTCAATAATTTCTCTGCAAAAGATGCGCCTTTCAGCGAAATTTTGCAAGAAGCGATTGATAACGGATATACAGAGCCAGATCCGCGCGAGGATTTATGCGGAAATGACGTGGGAAGAAAATTATTGATTTTGGCAAGAGAATTAGATTTGCAGAATGAATTTGAGGAAATCTCAATTCAGAATTTAATTCCGGAACATTTGCGCGATGGAAATGTTTCTGATTTCTTGACGAAATTAAAAGAATTCGATCCAATTTATGCTAAAATAAAAGCAGAACAACAGCCAAATCACGTGTTGAGATACATTGGTGAATTGTCTGGAGATTTGCAGAATGATAAAGGAAATTTAGAAGTAAAATTAGTTTCAGTGCCAAAAGATACTGCATTAGGCGGATTAAAAGGTTCTGATTCTTTCTTCGAAATTTACACAGAATCGTACGGAGATCGTCCAATTGTTATTCAAGGAGCTGGTGCAGGTTCAGCAGTAACAGCAAGAGGGGTTTTCGGAGATATTTTGAGATTATCTGATAAAGGATAATTGATTTTAGATTTTAGATTGCAGATTTTAGATTTAAGATTTGCAAGCCTAGTTTGTCATTTCGAGGAACGAGACTCGAGCAATAGCGAATAGGCGAAGCAAATCACACGCGGAACTCGACAAAGATTGACGATATTCTTTGCGGAATTTCTAGTGCGATTTCTCCTTTCAGTCGAAATGACAAAATTGAATAGAATAAAAAACAAAAAAATAACAACACAATGAAAGTAACCTTAAACAGAGTAAACGACGCATTTCATTTTAAAGTAAAAAATGAGCGCGGACACGTAGTTGACGTTGACAGCAGAGCCGAATTTGGCGGAAGCGATTTAGGAGCAAGTCCAATGGAATTAGTTTTAATGGGTGTTGCAGGTTGCAGTGCTATCGATATGATTTCAATTTTGAAAAAGCAACGCCAAGAAATCACTTCTTTTAATGCTGAGGTTGAAGGAACACGAGTTCAAATTGAAGAAGCAAAACCTTTCAAAGAAATTGATGTGGTTTTCTATTTAGAAGGAGAAATCAACCCTGATAAAGCAAAAAAAGCAGCACAACTTTCTTTCGAGAAATATTGTTCGGTTGCCAAAACGGTTGAACCAACAGCGACAATTAAATACAAAGTTGTCTTGAACAACGAAGCTTTGTAAATTAGATAATTAGTCAATTTGAGAATTAGAAAATTAGATAATTCCTTGACTTAATAAAAAGTAAAATTCACTCCGATTCTTAGTGAAACTCTGTGAAATTTTAAAAAAATCGAATTTATGCCAATTAGTGCAATTCGTGTTAAAACAAAAAACAAAACAACACAATGAATATAGAAGATTTGGGTTTTGAAACACAAGCCATACGAACACATTTAGAAAGAACACAATTCCAGGAGCATTCAACTCCTTTGTATTTGTCATCAAGCTTTATATTTGAAGATGCAGAGGATATGAGGGCTTCTTTCACAGAAGAAAAAGTCCGCAATATTTATTCTCGTTTCAGCAATCCAAATACAACAGAATTTGTTGACAAAGTTTGTGCAATGGAAGGTGCCGAAGCCGGTTATGCTTTTGCAACTGGAATGGCGGCGATCTATTCTACATTTGCTGCATTGTTAGAATCAGGAGATCATATTGTTTCAGCAGGAAGTGTTTTCGGGTCAACTCATGCTTTGTTTATGACGTATTTTCCAAAATGGAAAATCGAAACTTCTTATTTTGATATCAATCAACCCGAAACAATTGAAAGCTTTATTAAGCCAAATACTAAAATTCTATATGCTGAAACGCCAACTAATCCGGGTGTAGATGTGATTGATTTAGAATTGTTGGGGCAAATTGCAAAAAAACACAATTTAATTTTAATAATTGACAACTGTTTTGCTACGCCATATATTCAGCAACCTATTAAATATGGAGCGCATGTCGTAGTGCATTCGGCTACAAAATTAATGGATGGTCAAGGTCGTGTTTTGGGAGGAATCGCAGTTGGAGAAGCAGAGTTAATACGTAAAATTTATTTGTTTTCAAGAAATACAGGACCGGCAATGTCACCGTTTAATGCATGGGTTTTGTCAAAAAGTTTAGAAACTTTGGCAGTTCGTGTCGATAGACATTGTGAAAATGCTTTAAAAGTGGCTGAATTTTTAGAAAGCCACCCCAATGTAAACAAGGTGAAATATCCATTCTTGAAATCACATCCAAAATATGAAATTGCAAAAAAACAAATGCTTTTAGGGGGTAATATAATTGCGATTGAAATTAAAGGAGGTCTTGAAGCAGGGCGAAACTTTTTGAATAAAATTAAATTATGCTCTCTTTCTGCAAATATTGGTGATGTAAAAACAATTGTTACGCATCCAGCATCAACAACACACAGCAAATTGTCTGAAGAAGACCAATTGGCGGTTGGAATCACACAAGGTTTGGTTCGTATTTCTGTTGGTCTAGAAAAGGTAGAAGATGTAATTGCCGATTTAGATCAAGCATTATCTTAAAATATAATCATGAAAATGGAAAGGGCTATTTGTTTTAAATAGCCCTTTTTTGTTATCTTGAAATTGCTAAATTAGAAGTTTGCCTAAATATGATAAAGCCAAGATTAATTTTGCTGTCTGATTTGTTTGGAGGCAATCCCGAATGGATTCAATATTACGTCGAAATATTAGAGCCTAAATTTGATGTTCAATATTATGATGTTTTAAAATTAGCTCAGATTGATTCTTCAAATGATGAAAAAGAAATCCATAATCAATTCTTAAGCGGAGGAATTGAAAAAGCCGTAGCAAATTTATTGAATTATGAAAAGGGAGATATAGCGATTTTAGGTTTTAGCATTGGAGGAACAATTGCTTGGAAAGCTTCTTTACGAGGGTTAAAAACAACGCAATTAGTGGCAGTTTCTTCAACGAGATTGCGTTTTGAGACTGAAATGCCAAATTGTGAAATACAACTTTATTTTGGCAGTAATGATTTTAATAAACCGAATCAGCAATGGTTTTCAGATTTAAAGATGACAGATCAAATTTTTGAAAATGAGGATCATTGGCTCTATTCGAAGAAGAACAATATTTTGTTGATTTGTAGTAATTTTTTGTAATTCATTCGTCAAAAAGTATATTTTTGTTAATACCAAAATTAAAATAAATTATTAACCAAATTAACTTAACCAACCATGAGTAACTCTACCTATGTCCTTGACGATAAATTATTAGCTTCAACTGGACAAAGATTTCTTAATTACATTTTAGACACTGCAGTAGTTTTTGTACTAGTGTTTTGCTTGGGGATTTTTTTAGCTTTACTTGCAACTTTGCTCGGGCTTCCGGGATTGCTAAGTTGGCTTGAAAATATAAGCACATTAGAAGATAGATTGCTTTTTATTCTTATTAACATTATTTACTATGTTTTTACAGAAGGCCTTTTTGGGAGATCTGTTGGTAAATTGATTACAGGAACAGTTGTTGTAGATGAGAACGGTTTAAAGCCTGCTTTTGATGTTATTTTGAAAAGAAGCTTATGCCGTATAATTCCTTTTGATGGTCTTTCATTTTTTGGATCAAGAGGATGGCACGATTCTATTTCGGATACTTATGTTGTCAATAAAAAGGATCTAGAGGAAGAATTGAAAAGCTTTTACGAATTCAATTTAATCGGAAACAACGAAGTAATTTGATGGATTTAGTAGAATTTAACTATTATGCAGTTATTTTCTCATTTAAAAAACCTATTTTTGTTGAAGAAAAATATGAAGTCTGTTTTTTAGAAAAAAACTAAAAATCAAAAGGCTGCAATCTAAAATATAAAATAGTGCTTTCAAAGAAAACAAAATACGGAATTAAGGCTTTAACTTATTTGGCTAGACGCGAAAATAATGAACCGGTTCAAATTGCTGAAATCGCAAAAAACGAACATATTTCGATTAAGTTTTTGGAAAGTATTTTGCTGTTGCTAAGAAATTCAGGATTTCTTGGTGCCAAAAAAGGAAAAGGTGGCGGTTATTATTTGATAAAAGACCCGAAAGATATCAGTATGGCGAAAGTCTATCGTATTCTAGAAGGGCCAATTGCATTACTGCCCTGTGCAAGTCACAATTTCTACGAAAGATGCGATGACTGCGATGATGAATCTACTTGCGCAGCACGACGTCTTATGACAGAAGTTCGTGATAATACACTTAAGATATTAGAAAGTAATTCTTTGGCAGATATAGCGTTTTAAGAATTAGGAATAGAATTATTTAAAAAGACCATTTTTAATTAGAAATGGTCTTTTTTATTTCAGTTTATTATTAAAAAATCAATTTATATCCAGCCATAAAAAGCATTACGGCGATTGCATTTCTAAGGAATTGATCGGGTACTTTTCCGCTTAACATGCTTCCGCAATATATTCCAGGAAGTGATCCCATTAATAATTGCCCGAGTAAGCCTATATCTAAATTCCCCATTGATGCATGTCCAAGACCTGCTACTAAGGTTAGTGGAACGGCATGCGCAATTTCAGTCCCAACCAAGCGAGGCGTTGGTAAAAGTGGGTATAAGAAAAATAAAGTTACAGTTCCTAATGCTCCAGCTCCAATAGAAGTTAGCGTTACCGTTGCGCCTAACAAAACTCCAATTCCAATTGTAAGCATGTTTTGAGTTGTGCTTTCATTATGAAATTTATCTCCAGCATGTTTTTGTGAAAAAATCAAAATCTTCTGTTTGAATATAATTGCAATTGAAGTAAATAATAGAGCCCAGCCTAAACTATACTTAATAACGCTGTTGATTTTTTCAATGTCAGTTTTAATACTGTTTAGTATCCATAACGTCAATAAAGCGGCAGGAACGCTTCCTAAGGTTAGCCAACCGGTAATTTTCCAGTTGATATTTCCTTTTTTGTTGTGGACAAATACGCCGCCTGCTTTGGTAAAAGCGGCATAAAGTAAATCGGTTCCAACTGCTTTTGTTGGGGGAATCCCGAAATATAATAAAATAGGAGTCATTAAAGAGCCTCCGCCGACACCAGTTAACCCAACAATAAAACCAACAACTAAACCTGCAATTACAAGACCGATCTGAAAATCCATAATAAAAATTTGGCGCTAAAATAATAACAATTTTATAATTATCCTATAGATTTGGTAGAGATTAAATGCGTATTTTTGTGGATCACAAAATTGGAGCATGTTGTTAAAATAATCACTAATTCTTTTTAAATCTCTTTTAACTTGGTTTATAGGACGATAGCTTATGTAAAAAAGTAGATATATTGTTTTGATATTTCAAAATATATAGTACTTTTGCAAAGTAATCTACTAAGCCGATAGGGTAATGGATTTTTAAGAACAAAAAACAATTCTTAAAATATGGAAAATGAACTTAAGTTGAGCAACGCTATAGTAAAGTCTGATTCTTTATTAAAGGAAAAATTGTGGGTTGTAATACCTGTTGTTTTGTTGTTAGGTTTGGCAGTTACATTAATTTATAATCATCACGCTGAATTTTCGTGGGATGGTTTTGTTCAGGGATTTGATGAAAATCTTTTAGCGTTTTTCTTAATTGGTGTTTTTGCACAATTAGTAGATGGCGCTTTAGGAATGGGATATGGAGCAACTTCTACATCATTTTTATTGGCTTATGGAGTTTCGCCAGTTTTGAGTAGTACGGCAGTTCACGTTTCAGAGATGTTTACAACCGGAGCATCGGCGCTTTCGCACCACCGCTTTGGAAACATCAATAAAAAACTGGTAAAACATTTATTGATTCCTGGAGTTTTAGGATCAATTACAGGAGCTTATTTATTATCAGATGTGATTGACGGAGATATTATTAAGCCATTTATTGCGGTTTACATGATTATTCTGGCAGTTGTAATTATCAGAAAAGCTTTGAGAAAAAGTCTTGTAAAAAAGAAAACTAAAAAGCTAGGAGTTTTGGCAGTGTTTGGAGGTTTTATGGATTCTGTTGGAGGCGGAGGCTGGGGGCCAATTGTGACTTCAACATTATTAGGAAGAGGAAGAAATCCGAAATATACGATAGGATCTGTGAATGCGGCTGAGTTTGCCATTTCGTTTGCGAGCGGAATTACTTTCATGCTTTTTGGCGGAATTCATGGCTGGCAGATAATTTTCGGATTGATTTTAGGAGGAGTTATTTCAGCGCCAATAGCGGCTTATTTGGTAAATAGAATTAAAAGAAAACCAATGATGATTGCAGTTGGAGTTCTAATTATAGTATTGAGTTTAAAAACATTATCTAAATTATTGTAAAAGATAATTTTAGAAAGGAGAGATTTATGAGTGCGAGTATTGTACAAGAATTATTAGAGAAAACTGCAGCTCTTTCGCTTGACGAAACCTTAGTTTTTTTAGCAAAAGAATTTCCGGGAAAAGTAATTTTCTCAACTTCTTTTGGTCAGGAAGATCAGGTAATTACTGATTTCATTTCAAAAAGCAACACAGATATTAAAGTGTTTACTTTAGATACAGGAAGATTGTTTCAGGAGACGTATGATGTTTTTCATAAAACATTAAAAAAATACAAAAGACCAATTGAGGTTTATTTTCCAGAAGCGGCATCAGTTGAAAAACTATTGCAGGAAAAAGGACCAAACAGTTTTTACGATTCAGTTGAAAACAGAAAAGAATGCTGTTTTATTCGAAAAGTGGTTCCGTTGAGAAAAGCTTTAGCAGGAAACTCAGTTTGGATTACGGGATTAAGAGCCGAACAATCAGAAAACAGACACGATTTAAGTTTGTTTGAATACGATGGAAACTTCGAAATCATCAAATTCAATCCGTTGCTAAAATGGACTTTAGAAGAAGTTGAAACGTATTTGTCTGAAAACAATGTTCCTCAAAATGCGCTACACAAACAAGGTTTCGTAAGTATTGGATGTGCGCCTTGTACCAGAGCAATTTTCCCTGGGGAAGATATTAGAGCCGGAAGATGGTGGTGGGAATCGAGCCATAAAGAGTGTGGGCTTCATAGTGCGAAAAAAGAATAAAGAAGCAAGAGCAAAGAAAATAGAATATAGATTTAAAGTTCCGAAGGAACGATCCATATTGTAGCGCCGGATTTTAATCCGGGGGAAGAATAAAGAGAATAGAATAAAGAGTGGAGCTTTTAGATCAGGCGAAAAACTTGAAACTTTAAACCTGAAACAAAATTTTCCACAACAAAATATCAAACAAAAAAACAATGAGTTCAGTATTAAAAACAAACGCTTTAGAGAGTGAAGCGATATACATTTTCAGAGAAGTAATTTCACAGTTTGACAAACCGGTTTTACTTTTCTCAGGAGGAAAAGATTCTATTACATTGGTGCGTTTAGCGCAAAAAGCATTTTTCCCTGCTAAGATTCCGTTTCCTCTATTACACGTTGATACGGGACACAATTTCCCTGAAACAATTGCTTTCAGAGATAAATTGGTAGAAGAATTAGGTTTAGAGTTGATCGTTCGTAATGTTCAGGATGCTATTGATGAAGGAAAAGTAGTTGAAGAAACTGGAAAATATTCAAGCCGTAACAGCTTGCAGACTACAACACTTTTGGATGCAATTGAAGAATTTAAGTTTGATGCTTGTATTGGTGGTGCGCGTCGTGATGAAGAGAAAGCAAGAGCAAAAGAACGTATTTTCTCTGTTCGTGATGATTTCGGACAATGGGACGAAAAAAATCAAAGACCTGAGTTGTTTGATATCTTAAATGGAAAAATTGAAAACGGTCAAAACGTTCGTGTTTTCCCAATTTCAAACTGGACAGAATTAGATGTTTGGAGTTATATCGAGAAAGAAAAAATCGAGATTCCGTCAATCTATTTCTCACATAAAAGAAAAGTTTTTTTGAGAGACGGTTTAATCTGGTCGCATTCTCCTTTTGTGTACCAAGAAGAAGACGAACAAATCGAAGAAAGAATTGTTCGCTTCAGAACCGTTGGAGATATGAGCTGTACAGCAGCAGTTGAATCTTACGCAGCAACAATCGAAGAAGTAGTTGGAGAAATCAGATCGTCAACCATTTCTGAAAGAGGAGCCAGAATCGATGACAAACGTTCTGAAGCTGCAATGGAGAAAAGAAAACAACAAGGATACTTTTAAGTTGTTGGTTGATAGTTTTTAGTTGATAGCTGAAAACTTCAATAATTGCAACAATAACATAAAAAAGCAGATTAAATATTTTGATGGTTTTAGTTGATGTTTTAGAAAAACCAACAACCATAAACCAACAACCAACAACATAAAAAAGAATGGACGTTTTAAAAATAGCAACAGCAGGAAGTGTAGATGACGGAAAAAGTACTTTGATTGGGAGATTATTGTACGATACAAAATCGTTGACGACTGATAAAATAGAAGCAATCGAAAAAAGCAGTAAACAAAAAGGATACGATTACCTTGATTTTTCTTTGGCAACAGATGGTTTAGTGGCAGAAAGAGAGCAAGGAATTACGATTGACGTTGCGCATATTTATTTTTCGACTGCAAAGAAAAGTTACATTATTGCCGATACTCCGGGTCACGTAGAATATACAAGAAACATGGTTACAGGAGCTTCAACTTCTCAGGTTTCTATCATTTTGATCGATGCCAGAAAAGGAGTTATTGAGCAAACATACCGTCACTTTTTCATCAATAATTTATTGAGAGTAAAAGAAGTAATCGTTGCCATCAACAAAATGGATTTGGTGGATTATTCTGAAGAAGTTTTCAATAAAATCAAAGCTGATTTTGAGGCTTTAAATGCAAAAAGTACTTTCAAAGAACAAAACGTAAGTTACATTCCGTTAAGTGCAATCAACGGCGGAAACGTTGTGGATAAATCGGAAAATATGCCTTGGTACGATGGGCAAACGGTTTTAGAACATTTAGAAGGATTACATGCTTCTGATGTTTACGAAGCAGGAAAAGCACGTTTCCCAGTTCAGACGGTTATTCGTCCTAAAACAGAAGAATACCACGATTTTAGAGGTTACGCAGGAAAATTATACGGAAACTCAATTAAAGTTGGAGATGCCGTAACAGTTCTTCCTTCTTTAACAGAATCAACAGTTACTAAAATTCACTTTTTCGATAAAACATTTGACGAAGCGACAGCAGGTTCTTCAATCACAATCGAATTAGAAAATGATATCAATGTAACGAGAGGTGATATGATTGTAAAATCAAGCGAACTTCCAAAAATTGAAAAGGACATTACCACAACAGTTTGCTGGATGGACAGTAAAAAACTGGTAGCAGGAACTAAATATTTGGTACAACACAATACAAACAGAGTTTTAGCAAAAGTAGAAAGCATTAAAAATACAATTGCAACAGATTACTCTGGAACGACAGAAGCTTCACAATTGGCAATCAACGAAATTGGAGAAGTAACGATCAAATTAAGCAAACCGTTATACTTTGATTCATACAACGAAAACAAATCAAACGGAGCTTTCATCTTAATTGATACAGCAACAAACACAACAGCAGGAGTAGGCTTTATAAGATAGTTGGTGGTTTTTAGTTGATGGTTGATGGTTTTTACGGCCAACAACCAACAACCAGCAACCAACAACCAAAAACTAAAGAGAAATGGAAAGTTTTAGAACAGAAATAGAAAATCCGGTAGTTCAGAAGGAGATTATCGAATTAGAAAAAAAGATTCACTTATTCCGTGGAGGAAAAATTGATGATGAGCGTTTTCGTAGTCTTCGTTTAGCGCGTGGAATCTACGGTCAGCGTCAGGAAGGCGTTCAGATGATTCGTATCAAATTGCCTTATGGAAAAGTGACCAGCGAGCAATTGGTGCGTATCACACAAGTTTCAGACAAATATTCTACAGGACGTTTGCACATTACAACGCGTCAGGATATCCAGATTCACTATGTGAGTTTAGACAGAACGCCAGAACTTTGGGCAGATTTGGCTAAAGACGATATTACGCTTCGTGAAGCTTGTGGAAACACCGTAAGAAATATTACAGGAAGTGAATTGGCTGGAGTTGATGTAAACGAACCATTTGATGTTTCGCCTTATGCACACGGACTTTTTCAATATTTGTTAAGAAACCCGATTTGTCAGGAAATGGGACGTAAATTCAAAATTTCGTTCTCATCTTCAGATGAAGATACGGCTTTGAGTTATTTACACGATCTAGGATTTATTCCGAAAATTAAAGACGGACAAAAAGGTTTCAAAATCATGTTTGGAGGAGGTCTAGGATCTCAGCCAGCACATGCGGAATTGCTTTCGGAATTCGTTCCAGTTAACGAAATCATTCCAACAGCAGAAGGAATCATCCGTATTTTCGATAGATACGGAGAACGTGCAAAAAGAATGAAAGCACGTATGAAATTCTTAATCAAAGAAATGGGGAAAGACGCTTTCCTTGATTTGGTTGAAAAAGAGAAAAAAGCAATCGCTTTTGAAACATACGAAATAGATACAACCGCTTTTGATGGTCCAATTACAGAACCATTATTAGAAGTTCCGCAAGTTACAATTGAAGATACAGAAGCGTATGAAGCGTGGAAAAATTCGAATGTAATTAAACAGAAACAAGACGGCTATTATGCTATTGGGATCAAAGTTTTATTAGGAGATTTTTATACTGATAAAGCACGATTATTAGCTGCTTTAATTAAAAATTACGGAGCAAATGAATTACGTTTTTCATTGCGTCAAAATATTGTAATACGTCACATAAAAGAAGAGAATCTTCCTTTCTTTTATCAAGAATTAGCCAAACTTGACTTTGTTCAATTAGGATATAATTCAGTTGGAGATATTACGGCATGTCCGGGTACAGATACTTGCAACTTGGGGATTGCAAGTAGTACCGGTATTGCAGAAGAATTAGAAAGAGTTTTAAGTGCAGAATATCCTCAGTATTTAAACAACCGCGAAATCGAAATTAAAATTTCAGGCTGTATGAATGCGTGCGGACAACACAATATGTCTGCAATTGGATTCCAGGGAATGTCTATCAACTCAGGAAAACTAGTAGCTCCGGCTTTACAAGTTTTATTAGGAGGAGGAAGATTAGGAAACGGAGCAGGACGTTTTGCTGATAAAGTAATCAAAGTACCGAGTCGTAGAGGTCCTGATGCATTACGTACCATCTTAAATGATTTTGATACGAATGGAAGCGGACAAAAATTCCTTGATTATTATGATACAAAAGGAGAAAAATATTTCTACGAAATTTTAAAACCTTACGCAGATGTAACCAATTTAACAGAAGCAGATTTTGTGGATTGGGGTAACGCAGACAATTACGTAAAAGCAGTTGGAGTTGGAGAATGTGCCGGAGTTGTGATCGATTTAGTGGCGACATTATTGTTTGAAGCTAAAGAGAAATTGATTTTGGCTCAGGAATCTTTCGATGAGAAAAAATGGTCAGATGCAATTTACCATGCATATGCAGGATTTGTAAACGGTGCAAAAGCATTGTTATTGGCTGAAAACCAAAAAACAAATCATCACGCAGGAATTGTGGATTTGTTTGATACTGTTTTCATTGATACAAATAAAATCGAATTAAACTCAACTTTTAAAGACTTGGTTTACCAAATCAATAAAAATGAACCATCAGAAGCTTTCGCTAAAGATTATATTGCTCAGGCAGTCGTTTTCTTTGATAAAATCGAAACTTTCAGAGCACAGGAATTAGCAAATGCATAATATAAAACCCAAAATAACTTTAGTCGGTGCAGGTCCGGGTGATCCCGATTTACTTACGCTGAAAGCTGTAAAAGCATTGGCTGAAGCTAATGTGGTTTTATACGATGCTTTGGCCAACGAAGAAATTCTGGATTACGCACCAAAAAATGCGATTAAGATTTTTGTTGGAAAAAGAATCGGAAATCATGCTTACACGCAAGATCAAATCAATCAGTTGATTGTGGATAATGCTTTAACATACGGAAACGTAGTAAGATTAAAAGGTGGAGATCCGTTTATTTTTGGAAGAGGCGGAGAAGAAATTGATTTTGCAGAAAGTTTCGGAATTGAAACTATCGTAGTTCCTGGAATTTCATCTGTAGTTGCCGTTCCCGCAAGTCAGGGAATTTCAATCACAAAAAGAGGAGTTTCAGAAAGCTTTTGGGTAATTACGGGAACAACTTCTGATAGAAAATTATCTTCAGATGTAGCTTTAGCAGCACAATCTTCTGCAACCGTTGTGATTTTGATGGGAATGCACAAATTGCCTCAAATTATCGATTTGTTTCAAAAAGAAGATAAAGGAAGTTTACCTGTTGCAATCATCCAAAACGGAACAACAGCAGAAGAAAAAGTAGGCGTTGGAACAGTAGATTCGATTTTAGAAGTTGTAAAACAAAAAGAATTAGGTTCGCCAGCAATTATTGTTCTTGGAGAAGTTGTCCGCGAAAGCAATAAATTAAAAGGCTTTTACGAAGAATTTCTATCACAAGAAGTTTCAAGATAAAGTTCCGAAGGAACGATTCATATTGTAGCGTCGGGTTTTAACCCGATGGACGCATGGTAATAACGTTGGATTTTAAACCAATTTTACCAAAGGCAATAGAAAAATCATCTAATTTTGTTTAGATGAAATTAAATTAAAATGGAACAAAACGAATTATATCCAATATTTCTAAAGCTTCACAATTTAAATGTATTAATTGTAGGCGGAGGAAATGTAGGTCTGGAAAAGCTTTCTTTCTTGCTTAAGTCAAGTCCGAATGCAAATGTTGAGGTAGTTGCGCCGGATTTTCATTTAGAAATTAAGGTTTTAGCAGAAAAACATCCTTCAATTAAATTGACGGAAAAAAAGTTCAAAAAGAAAATGCTTAAAAAACGTCACATGGTAATTGCCTGTACAGACGATTTGAAAGTAAATAAAAAGGTTTACGATTTAGCGAGAAAACGTTATCTGATTTGCAATATCGCTGACACGCCAGATTTATGTGATTATTATTTAGGTGGAATCGTAACAAAAGGAAATGTAAAAATCGCCATTTCAACAAACGGAAAATCACCAACAACGGCAAAGAGATTGCGTGAGTTTTTCGAAGAAGTAATTCCGGAAGATATCAATCAAATGGTTGAAAATCTGAATGAATATCGAAAAACGTTAAAAGGCAATTTTGAAGAAAAGGTTAAAAGAATGAACGAGATAACCGATTCATTGAAAAATAAGGGATTGTAAGAGTTCCGGAGGAACGTTTCATATTGTAGCGTCGGGTTTTAACCCGATGAACGGATGAGATTACCTCTTCATTAAAAAATAAAGAGTAAAAAGTTTCGGAAAGAAATTAATGATAAAAATCATTGAAAGTACAAGGATTTATTCGTTTCTTTGCGTTATTAAGAATGATTATAAACAACAACATAATGATTAAAACAGATATACTTATAATTGGAGCAGGCCCAACAGGTTTATTTGCCGTATTTGAGGCAGGATTGTTAAAATTAAAATGCCACATTTTAGATGCTCTTCCACAACCAGGAGGACAGCTATCAGAGTTATATCCAAAAAAACCAATTTATGATATTCCTGGATTCCCAGAAGTATTAGCCGGAGATTTAGTTGACGGATTAATGGAGCAAATCAAACAATTTGAGCCAGGATTTACTTTAGGAGAACGTGCAGAAACTGTTGAAAAGCAAGAAGACGGAACTTTTATTGTAACATCAAACAAAGGAACTAAATTCCACGCGCCAGTTATTGCAATTGCTGGAGGATTAGGAAGTTTTGAGCCTCGCAAACCACTTATCGAGGATATCGAGTTTTATGAAGATAAAGGAGTAAAATACTTTATTAAAAATCCTGAGAAATTCAGAGATAAAAGAGTTGTTATTGCAGGAGGAGGAGATTCAGCTTTGGACTGGTCAATTTTCTTAGCAAATGTAGCTTCAGAAGTAACTTTAATCCACAGAAGAAACGAATTTAGAGGAGCTTTAGATTCTGTTGAAAAAGTACAGGAATTAAAATCAGCTGGAAAAATCAAATTAATCACTCCAGCAGAAGTTATCGGAATCAACGGTGCTGAGCATGTTGAATCATTAGATATCGAAGAAAACGGAGCACACCGTAAAATCGAATGCGATTATTTCATTCCACTTTTCGGATTAACACCAAAATTAGGTCCAATCGGTGACTGGGGATTAGAAATCGAGAAAAATGCTATTAAAGTAAACAATGCATTAGATTACCAAACTAACATTCCGGGAATCTTTGCCATTGGAGACGTAAACACATACCCAGGAAAATTAAAGTTAATCCTTTGCGGTTTCCACGAAGCAACTTTAATGTGCCAAGCTGCTTATTCAATCATCAACCCAGGTAAAAAATATGTATTGAAATATACAACAGTTTCTGGAGTAGACGGTTTCGACGGAACTCGTAAAGAAGCGCCAAAAGCGGTTGTTAAAGCAATCGTCTAAGGTTCTAAGTTGCTAAGACACTAAGATTCTAAGATTTTTATATACAAAGCTCAAACTTTTAGTTTGGGCTTTTTTAATTCCCATGAAATCCCAGAGGGATGACATATTTATAGAAAAGAAATGATTAGGTCTCTATAAAGCTCCAGCGGAGCGACACACAGAGATGTGTCGTTCCGCTGGAGCTCTTGTGTTGTGCTGATTGTTTTTCTATAAATATTATGCTCCTCCGGAGCTAATTCATGAAAAGGTAAAAACTTAGTATCTTAGAAACTTAGAGTCTCAGCATCTTAAAAAAAAACATTTGCAAATCGAAACCCTATTTCATACCTTTGCACTGTTCTTAAAATTATTGTTCGTTATCACGAAAGGCGGAGGGATAGACCCGATGAAACCTTAGCAACCCTTTATCATAAAGAAGGTGCTAAATTCTACTTTATACGACATTTTCCAGTATTAAAGATAGATAACACAAATACATACTCGTATTTCTCAAAACTTTTCTCGATAACATATAATATTTACTGAAACAGATTCTGTATCAGGAGCGAATCATTGGCGCATTTTTGCAGTCAATAGTTCCCGCTTTTCGTTGCAATCATTTTGCTTTTTAAAGAAAAAAGCAAAATAATTTCCACTTCAATCGGGGCTAATGAGCCGGCAATAGTGCACTTTTGGAATTAATGTGAAAAAATATCCGAAGTAAACCGATAGGTTTAAACTTCACAATCATAATAAAAAACTTAGCATCTTAGAACCTTAGCGTCTTAGCAGCTAAAACAAAAAAATATGGCAATTACGATAAAAGAAGCAATAAAAAAAAATATCCTAATCCTTGACGGAGCAATGGGAACAATGTTGCAACGCTATAATTTCTCAGAAGAAGACTTCAGAGGAGAGCGTTTCAAAGATTTTCCGCATCCATTAAAAGGAAACAACGATTTACTATCCCTAACACAACCACAAGCAATCCGCGATGTACATGCCGCTTATTTTGAAGCAGGTGCTGACATTGTAGAAACCAATACCTTCTCTGGAACGACAATCGGTATGGCCGATTATCACATGGAAGATTTGGTTTACGAGTTAAACTACGAATCGGCAAAACTCGCACGCGAGGTTGCCGATGAGTTTACCGCAAAAAATCCAGAAAAACCACGTTTCGTAGCCGGTTCAATCGGACCAACAAACCGTACGGCAAGTATGTCGCCAGACGTAAATGATCCAGGTTACAGAGCCGTAACGTTTGACGATTTACGAATTGCCTACAAACAACAAGCAGAAGCTTTAATGGACGGTGGCTGTGATTTACTTTTAGTAGAAACAATCTTTGATACATTAAATGCAAAAGCAGCACTTTTTGCGATTGAAGAAGTAAAAGAAGAACGCAATCTTGATATTCCAATTATGGTTTCAGGAACGATTACAGATGCGTCTGGAAGAACACTTTCAGGACAAACAGTTGAAGCATTTTTGATTTCAGTTTCTCATATTCCGTTATTAAGTGTAGGATTCAATTGCGCCCTTGGAGCCGATTTGCTAAAACCATATTTAAAAACATTAGCACATAATACAAGTTTTAATGTTTCGGCACATCCAAACGCAGGATTACCAAATGCTTTCGGACAATACGATGAAACACCAGAACAGACTCAGGTATTCATTAAAGAGTATTTAGAAGATAATTTAATCAATATCATCGGAGGTTGTTGCGGAACAACGCCAGATCATATCCGATTAATGGCTGAGGTGGCGAAGGATTATAAGCCAAGAGTTGCGCCAGTTTTTGAATAAATATAATCAATATTAAAAATGGACGGAAAGCATATTGTTTATTCAGAAGATGGAGAAATTTTTAAAGCTTTTCTGAATTCAAATTGGTATGATACGGCGAGTCCATATTTATATTGTGTTTCTGAATTAATAATTATTAGAAACAAGATTAATAATAACGAAAAATTCAAAATAGAAAGTAATGGTGAATTATATCCTATTACGACAAATTTAGAGTTTAAGACATGGATTGAAAAGGTATTTTATGGAGGATTTGAGAAGCATGTTTTTATTGATTAAAAGTAAATAGTATACCTACAAGGTTCTAAAAAACCTCACAGGAAAGAAAATAGAATAAAAAACTTAGAACCTTAGAATCTCAGGATCTTAGTAACTTAAAAAGAAATGACAGAAAAAAGAAGAGACCTTGTATTATCAGGATTAGAGCCGTTGATTATTACGCCGGAAAGTGTTTTCGTGAATGTTGGTGAGCGTACGAACGTAACAGGTTCAAGAAAATTCTTGAGATTAATCAAGGAAGAGAAATATGACGAGGCGCTTGATATTGCAAGACAACAAGTAGAAGGTGGAGCCCAAATCATCGATATTAATATGGATGAAGGAATGCTTGACGGAGTTACTGCAATGACTAAATTTTTGAATTTAATCGCTGCAGAACCAGACATTTCGAGAGTGCCGATTATGATCGACAGTTCGAAATGGGAAATCATTGAAGCAGGTCTAAAAGTAGTACAAGGAAAAAGCGTTGTAAACTCGATTTCGTTAAAAGAAGGAGAAGAAGCCTTTATTCACCACGCCAAATTAATCAAACGTTACGGAGCGGCTGCGATTGTTATGGCTTTTGACGAAGTTGGTCAGGCGGATAATTACGATCGTAGAGTCGAGATTTGTGCGCGTTCGTATGATATTTTGGTGAACAAAGTTGGGTTTCCTCCGCAGGATATTATTTTCGATTTGAATATTTTCCCAGTTGCAACGGGAATGGAAGAGCATAGATTGAACGCATTGGATTTCTTTAGAGGAACAAAATGGGTTCGCGAGAATCTTCCGCACGCACATATTAGTGGTGGAGTAAGTAACGTTTCGTTCTCATTTAGAGGAAACGATACGGTTCGTGAAGCCATGCACTCGGTGTTTTTATACCACGCAATCAAAAACGGAATGACGATGGGAATCGTAAACCCCGAAATGCTTACGATTTACGATGATATTCCGAAAGACTTATTAGAATACGTTGAAGACGTTATTTTAGATAGACGTGATGATGCGACAGAACGACTTTTGGATTTTGCTGAAAGTGTAAAAGGTGAAGCAAAAAGTGACGAAAAAGCCGTTCAAGAATGGCGTTTAGGAACTGTTCAAGAGCGTATTACCCATTCGTTGGTAAAAGGTGTTGACACATTTATTGAGGAAGATGTAGAAGAAGCACGTTTAGCCGCAACAAAACCAATCGAAGTTATCGAGATCAACTTAATGGCGGGAATGAATGTGGTTGGAGATTTATTCGGAAGCGGAAAAATGTTCCTGCCACAGGTGGTAAAATCGGCTCGTGTAATGAAAAAAGCCGTGGCTTATTTATTGCCTTTCATTGAAGCAAGCAAACAAGCCGGAGATAAACAAGGAAACGGAAAAATCTTGATGGCAACCGTAAAAGGTGACGTTCACGATATCGGTAAAAACATCGTTTCGGTAGTTTTGGCTTGTAATAATTATGAGATTGTAGATCTTGGTGTTATGGTTGCTCCGGAAAAAATTATTGCAGCAGCGATTGAACATGAAGTAGATATTATTGGATTAAGCGGACTGATCACGCCTTCGCTTGACGAAATGGTATATCTGGCCAAAGAATTAGACAAACAAGACATTAAAATCCCAATTATGATTGGAGGGGCAACTACTTCGCGTGCGCATACGGCCGTGAAAATTGCACCTCAATACAGAGAAACTGTAATTCACGTTAACGATGCTTCGAGAGCCGTTACGGTTGCCGGGAATCTGTTAGATCATAATAGAAAAATATATGCTGCAGATATTCGTGCAGAATACGATTCGTTTAGAGAAACATTTTTAAATCGTTCAAGAGATAAAAACTTCCTGACGATTGAAGATGCTCGTAAGAACAAGTTACCATTAGATTGGAGTGAATATACTCCGGTTAAACCAAAAGTAATCGGCGCACAAACGATTGAAGTAGAATTGGATGTTTTGGTTCCGTATATCGACTGGACGCCATTTTTCCAGACTTGGGAATTGTACGGAAAATATCCAGCAATTTTAACGGATGAGGTTGTGGGCGAACAAGCGACTTCGGTTTTTAACGATGCTCAGGCAATGTTGAAAGTAATTTTGGCAGAGAAAAAACTGAAAGCAAAAGGTATTTACGGAATTTTCCCTGCGAATCAGGTAAATGATGACGATATCGAATTGCGCGATGAAAACGGAAAAGTATTAGAGAAATTCTTAACACTTCGTCAGCAGTCGCAAAAAACAAAAGGAGCGCCAAATATCGCTTTAGCTGATTTTATTCTGCCAAAAGAAAGTGGAATCGAAGATTACATAGGAGCTTTCTGCGTAACAACAGGTTTTGGTGTTGACGAATGGGCGGCTGAATATGAAAAGAATCTAGACGATTATAATTCGATTATGGTAAAAGCTCTTGCGGATCGTTTTGCTGAGGCTTTCGCCGAATATCTTCACGAGAGAGTTCGTAAAGATTTCTGGGGTTATGATAGCGAAGAATCTTTAACCAACGAAGAATTGATTAAAGAAAATTATAAAGGAATTCGTCCAGCGCCAGGTTATCCAGCTTGTCCAGATCACTTAGAGAAACCAACGATTTGGAAGCTTTTAGATGTTGAAAAACAAATTGGAGTGAAACTAACAGAAAGCATGGCAATGTGGCCAGCTTCGTCGGTTTCAGGATATTATTTCGGAAACCCGAAAAGCCGCTATTTCGGACTCGGAAAAATAAAAGAAGATCAGGTTACAGATTACGCCAAACGCCGAAATGTACCGCTTGATTACGCAATGAAATGGTTGAATCCTAATATAGCAGACTAGAATGGTTGATGGTTTTTGGTTGATAGTTGATGGATTGACTATTAGAACCAACAAACTTTCACGGATTAGAATGATTGTTGGTTTTGATTAATAATTGATTTAGGTAACTATTATGACCAACAACCATCAACCGACAACTAACAACTAATAAAAAATGGAATACAGTAAACTGGATGTGTGGCTGGAGGCTCGGAAGTTGGTGAATTTATTGTATGATTTTTCGAAATTGTTTCCAAAAGAAGAATTGTTTGGATTGACAAATCAAATGAGGAGAGCAGCGATTTCAATACCATCAAATATTGCTGAAGGTTGTGGAAGGCAAACATCAAAAGAAACAATACATTTTCTTCATATTTCAAGAGGATCACTATATGAATTGGAAACTCAATTTTATTTGGCTTTTGATCAAAAATATATCGAAGAAAATAATTTTAACATCGCACTTGCACAGATTGAAATCTGCAAGAAGTTATTAAACGGATTTATTAATTATTATAAAAAAATAATGTAGTTGAAGTTGTAATTGTAAAGTTCCACAAGAACCATCAACCATCAACCATCAACCATCAACCAAAAATAAATGAAAGTAACAGAACATATAGAAAACGCCAAAGGAAAAACATTATTCTCATTTGAAATTATTCCGCCTCAAAAGGGGAAAAGCATTCAGGAGTTATACGATAATATTGATCCGTTAATGGAGTTTAATCCGCCGTTTATTGATGTAACGACTTCTCGTGAAGAATATATTTATATTGACAAAGGTAACGGACTTTTGGATAAAAAACTGACTCGTATGCGTCCGGGAACGCTTGGAATTTGCGCTTCTATAAAACATAAATACAATGTAGATACGGTTCCGCATTTGTTGTGCGGTGGTTTCACCAAAGAAGAAACCGAGTACATGCTGGTTGACTGTCATTATTTAGGAATCAACAACGTAATGGCGCTTCGCGGAGACGCTATGAAAGACGAACAATCTTTTACGCCAAAAGCAGGAGGAAATCATTATGCAATTGATTTGGTTAAACAAATTAACAATTTGAATAACGGAAAGTATCTTCACGAATTAATGGATGTCGATAACAAAGCTGATTTTTGCGTTGGAGTTGCGGGTTATCCTGAAAAACATTTAGAATCTCCTTCTTTACAATCAGATTTAAAAAGATTAAAAGAAAAAGTAGATGCAGGTGCTGATTACGTAGTAACGCAAATGTTTTTTGACAATGCTAAATATTTTGCTTTCGTAGAAAAAGCGAGAGAAATGGGCATCACAATTCCGATTATTCCTGGAATTAAGCCAATCGCTGTTCAAAGACATTTACAAGTTTTACCCCAGATTTTCAGAATCGATTTGCCAGAAGATTTAATTGATGCTGTAGATAAATGCAAAAATAACGCTGAAATCAAACAAGTCGGAATTGAATGGGCGGTTCAGCAGTCATTAGAATTAAAAGCCGCTGGAGTTCCGTTTTTACACTATTATTCAATGGGTAAATCTGAGAATATCCGCCAGATTGCAAGTCAGGTTTTTTAAGGTCTTTGCTAGGAACTTTGTCAAAGTTTTAAACTTTGACAAAGTTGATTGAGTACAGTTTGTCATTCCGAGGAACGAGGAATCTCACTCGGGTGTCGACAAAGATTGGCGATTTACTTTGCGGAGTTTCTAGTGTGATTCCTCGTTCCTCGGAATGACAAAAAAATGGAATTTGGTATTTTTTTAATTGAAATTTTAAAAGTCATGAAACAAGAAGAACTACAAGCCATAGCCTCTCAATTAAAACATCCATCGGGAGAAAAAGGAATTGAAATGGCCAATATGATGAACGAAACGAACATCAATATGACCAAACATTCGATTCTGAATCTCAATATTTCAAATGAAAACAGAATTCTGGAACTAGGCCACGGAAATGCAGGTCACGTTGAGTTTTTGTTTGAACAAGCTGAAAAACTTAAGTACTACGGGCTGGAAATGTCGGAACTGATGTTTCAGGAAGCGCGCCAGATCAACCGAAATTTTGTATCTCAAAAACAGGCTTTCTTTTCACTTTATGACGGAAATGCAATTCCGTTTGAAGATGGATTATTCGATAAAATATTTACCGTAAATACCATTTATTTTTGGCAGAAACCGGAAGAATTACTTTCGGAAATCTACAGGGTTTTAAAATCAAACGGAAATTTCTGCATCACTTTTGCTCAGGAAGATTTCATGAAGCAACTTCCGTTTACGCAATTTGAATTTGAGCTTTACAACACCGAAAAAGCGCAAAAATTAATCGAAAAAACAGCTTTTAAAATTGTTTACATCGAAAGTCAGACAGAACAGGTAAAAAGCAAAACAGGCGAACTTGCCGACAGAGTTTTTACTACGATTGTTCTGGAGAAATAATTTTTTTGCCACTTCCGATAGCTATCGGAATAAAAAGATTAACACAGATTAGAAAATCATTTTAATCCCTATAATCTATGGCAAAAAAAAATAGCCAATCAATTTTTGCAATCCTTTTTTGAGTACTTTCATTATTTTATTATTTAATCTTTCTGAATTATAATTCTCTACATTATGGAAGTTAAGAAAATCAATTTTTTGCAGAATTACAGCAGTATTTTATGGCTTCTGGGTGGGATTATAATTGGAAGTATTTTCGGATTAGTATTTGGAGAAGATGTTCTGATCATAAAACCGCTGGGCGATATTTTTCTGAATTTACTTTTCACAGCCATTATTCCACTGATTTTTTTCACGATTGGTTCTTCGATTGCTAATTTGGAACGAACAGAAAAATTAGGAAAACTGTTTGTTATCATGATTCTTGTTTTTCTGGCTACGATTTTGATTTCAGCTATTGTAATGATTTGCGCCGTCTATCTTTTTCCAATTCATGAAGATATAGCTATTGCTAAAGTTCCCTTTGAAGAAGTAGTCTCAGGATCAGCAGGAGATCAAATTGCAAAACTGCTTACCGCAAATGATTTCTTCGAATTATTGTCCAGAAAAAGCATGCTGGCATTGATTATTTTTTCTTTTTTAGTTGGTTTTGCTACACTGCAATCAGGAGAAAAAGGAAAAGCTTTCAAGAGTTTTCTGGATTCTGGAAACGAGGTAATGAAACAGCTTTTGAACATTATCATGAAATCGGCACCAATAGGTTTAGGAGCTTATTTTGCTTATCAGGTCGGTATTTTTGGGCCACAATTATTTGGGGTTTATGCAAAACCAATGGCGGTTTATTATGGAGCCTGTATTTTCTATTTCTTCGTGTTTTTCAGTTTATATGCACTTGTCGCTGGCGGAAAAAGAGCTTTTAAAGTCTTTTGGAGCAATAACATAACGCCTTCATTAACAGCGGTAGGAACCTGCAGTAGTATTGCGACCATTCCAGCCAATTTAGTTGCGGCTGAAAAAATGGGAATTCCGGCACATGTTCGTAATTTGGTGATTCCATTAGGAGGGCCATTACATAAAGACGGTTCGAGTATGTCTTCCATCTTAAAAATAACCTTTTTGTTTGCCATGTTTGGAAAAGATTTTTCAGATCCGATGACCATTCTTCTGGCTTTAGGAATTACAGTTGTCGTTTCTATTGTAGAAGGAGGAATTCCAAATGGTGGTTACATTGGCGAAATTCTTGCCATAACAGTTTATGGTTTCCCAATGGAGCAAGCGCTTCCAGTTGCCATGATTTTGGGAACTTTGGTTGACCCAATTGCTACGTTGTTAAACGCCAACGGAGATGTTATCTGCTCTATGATGGTTTCTAGATTCTCTGAAAAGACCAAATGGTAAATGATTTCAAATTCGATATAAATCTTTAGTAGATGATACCTTTAAATACATCGATTGTTTCTCGCCATTAGTATAAAAATTTAAGCCGTTATTTTATTATAAAGTAGTTTTACCGACACAAAAACAATTGTTTTGAATCGCAAAACTGCCTTATTCGTCATTTTATTTTTTCTTGTATTAAAAATACAGGCGCAATTGTGTACGGGAAGTTTAGGCGACGCTGTTGTTAAACTTGATTTTGGATCAGGAACAGCTTCACATGGTACTGCTCTTGGAACAGGAATTACAAGTTATACTTGGACTACGGCAGATTTTCCAAATGATGGCTCTTATACAATCGAAAAAACAACCAACACGCCAGGAACTTGGTGGACAACCACAGATCATACTGGAGGTGGGTACATGATGGTGGTAAATGCGAGTCTTTCTACGACAGATTATTTCTATAAAAATACCGTAACAGGTCTTTGTCCGGATACTACTTATGAATTTGCAGCATGGATTATGAATTTGTTGCGCTCAAATGATACAAGTCCGCCAAATATTACCTTTACGATTGAATCAACTTCGGGAACAATTTTAGGGACTTATAATACCGGAGATATTGGCCTAAGTTCGAGTGCGGTCTGGAAACAGTATGGTTTCTTTTTCACAACTCCAACGGATATTTCTACAGTTGTTATCAGAATGCGAAACAACAAAGCAGGAGCGGCACCCGGAAATGACATTGCTTTAGATGATATTACTTTTCGTGCTTGCGGACCAACAGTTACTTCATCAATACAAAACAATACAAATACAGATTTAACAATTTGCCAAGGAGATTCTCAAAGTTACACTTTGACAGGAACCGTTTCTTCAGGTTATTCGAATCCAGCTTATCAATGGCAGGTTAGCAATGACAATGGAACAACTTGGTCTGATATTTCTGGAGCAAATGCATTAACGTATTCTTTTGTCCCCAATTCGACAGTGGGCACCTATTTATATCGCATGGCGGTTGCACAAATCGTGAATATTTCCTCGGCTTCTTGTAGGGTCGTATCAAATACTATCAGCTTTAAAGTAAACGAAAGCACCGTAGTTCCAACTTTCACTACTGTACAGCCCACATGCGATGTGCCAACTGGAACTATTAATATTACAGCGACTGCAAATACGACTTACAGTATCGATGGGATAAATTATCAAGCCTCGGGAATATTTTCAGGTTTGACAGGTGGAGACTATAATGTTACAGCAAAATTGAGTTCAGGTTGTGCTTCTACACCAACAATTGCACACATAAATTCGGTTGCATCTTCAAGTGCGACGCCAACATTTTCGGTAATTCAGCCCATTATTTGCTCAAATCCATTGGGAACAATTACAATTACAAGCCCGGATTATGAATATAGTTTTGATAATGGAGCAACTTGGTCGACAAATAATATAAAATCAGGTTTAGAGGCTGGCGATTATTTAATAAAAACTAGGAACAATTCTGGTTGCGAAACAACAGCAGTTTCTGTCGCAGTTTTAGTTCCGCCAGGTTATCCGCCAACGCCGACAGTTTCAGTTATTCAGCCAGACTGCATGTCTTTGACAGGAACAATTACGATTTCTGATTCGGCAGCATCTTACAGTTTTGATAATGGAGCAACTTGGGTAGGTTCAAATTCAAAAAATAATTTAGTTCCGGGATTTTATAAAGTTCTTATAAAGAATAATTTAGGTTGTGCTTCTTTGGTTCCAAATGAAGTCGAAATCAAAGCTTACGTCAACACAGAACCACTTCCTTCGGCACCAAGTCTGCAGACTTTTTGTGTACAACAAAATGCAAGTCTCCAGCATGTTTCAATTAACGGGCAAAATGTAAAATGGTATGACGCGCCAATAAATGGGAATCTTTTGTCTTCGGCTACAATTTTGGAAACCAAAACATATTATGCGTCACAAACAATTAACGTTTGTGAAAGCGAAAGAATTCCAGTTAGTATAAATATTCAGAATACCCCAACTCCAACAGGAGATTCAAATCAAAATTTTTGTACGTCTCAAAAACCTACAATTGGAAATTTAATTGCTGAAGGAACAAATGTTGTTTGGTATGACAACATTGTTAATGGTGTAATTTTATCTCCTTCAACAAGTTTGGTAAATGGGGCAACTTATTATGCTTCGCAGACCCTCAATAGTTGCGAAAGCGTAAACCGTTTGGCAGTTTCGGTTTCTATAGTTGCTCCCAGTTTACCAGTAAATGATGTTTCTGAAAATGTTTGCGATGAATTGAATGATGGAAATGAAGTCATAAATTTAACAGATTTTAATTCACAATTAGCAACATGCAGTTCTTGTGTTTTTAGTTTCTATACTACATTGAATGGAGCCGAAAATCAAATTTTAGTCGATCAAATTGCAACCGTTTCCAATTATAATTTATTGACTGGAAGAACCGTAATTTATGTGAGAATTGATTCTGCAGATAAATGTTTTCAAGTAGCAGAATTGAAATTGACTTTGGTAAATATACCCGTAATTTCGATTTCAGATACGGTTTCATTATGTCAAAATAAAGATGTTGAAGTTCATGCGGGAATTGGTTTTGACAGTTATTTATGGTCCAATGGAGCTACTTCAGAATCCATTGTAATTACTGAGGCTGGATCTTATTCGGTAACGGTTACTCAAAATCATGGAAATGTAATTTGTTCCTCGACGAAAAATTTTGACGTAAAACTTTCGAATAGTGCTGTAATTAAGAATCTTGAAATTCAAGATTGGAAAGATTCAGATAACATAATTGAAGTACAGTTAACAGATACTAGTTTAGGAAATTACGAATATTCTGTTGATGGAAGTACTTATCAAGATAGCAATATCTTTTCAAGTTTGGCAACAGGCGATTATGTCGTTTATGTTCGCGACAAAAATGGATGTGGAATTGTAAACCAGGAAGTCTTTTTACTGAATTACCCAAAGTTTTTTACTCCAAATCAAGACGGCTATAATGATACTTGGGGAATAAAATTCTCTGAAACTGAACCTACAATAAATACCAAGATATTTGATCGTTACGGCAAATTTTTGAAAGAACTAAATGCGTACACTACTTGGGATGGAACTTTTAACGGAAAAGAACTTCCTGCTTCAGATTATTGGTTTGTAGTTACAAGAGCCAATGGCAAAGTTTATAAAGGACATTTTAGCATGAAAAGGTAGAGGTTTTCCTGTGTTTTTCTTACGTGAATGAAGATTATTCACTAAATTCGAGAAAACATTTTAACGCAGAAAAAATGAACGCAGCATTACAAAACGATCTTAACAATTTTGAGAATATTTTAGAAAAAACAAAACAACAAGGAATCGATTTTCTGAATAACCTTGACACTATTCCCACTTCAAATAAAAACACAATTGATCCTAAAAGCATCTTAAACGAGTTTGGTTTAGGTTCGATTGAAGTCTTAAAAGAATTCAATGAACGATTGGCACCTTTGATGGTTTCCTCTCCAGGACCGCGTTACTTAGGATTTGTAACTGGTGGTTCGACTCCAGCATCTATTGTTGGTGATTGGCTGGCTTCAGTTTATGACCAAAATACGCAGGCGGTTAAAGCGCAGGGAGGCGCATCGGCATTAATTGAATTTGAAACGATTAATTTATTGTTGCAATTGCTGGAACTCCCAGATTCATTTCTTGGTGGGTTTGTAACCGGCGCTACAATGTCGAATTTTACTTGTTTAGGTGTTGCCAGACAATGGTTTGGAAAGCAATTGGGAAAAGATTTTGCTAAAAACGGAATTTCAGAAAACATTAATATTCTTACTGCAACGCCTCATTCCTCTTCCATTAAATGCTTGTCAATGCTTGGAATTGGAAGCCAAAATTATACGACATTAAAAACAATTGAAGGCAACCGTGAAGCAATTGATATTGTAGATTTAGAAGAAAATATTAAAAAACTAAATGGCAAACCTTTTATTCTGATTTCAAGTGCCGGAACTGTTAATACAGCTGATTTTGATGATTTTGAAGCAATCTCTAAACTAAGAGAAAAATATAATTTCTGGTGGCATATTGATGCGGCTTTTGGCGGTTTTGCCGCTGTTTCAGAAAAATTCAAACATTTGGTTGAGGGTTGGGAAGGAGCAGATAGCATAGCAATTGATTGCCACAAATGGCTGAATGTTCCATATGAAAGCGCTTTTTATTTGATAAAAAAAGAACATGTTGGTTTTCAAATCGAAACATTTCAGAATTCGAATGCGCCTTATTTAGGAAATCCGTTGGAGAATTTTAATTATTTGAATGTTCTTCCAGAAAATTCGCGTCGTTTGAGAGCGCTTCCAGCTTGGTTTTCACTCAAAGCTTATGGAAAAGATGGTTTTAAAGATATTGTTGAAAACAGTACCGCTTTGGCATTGCATTTTGCAAATTGCTTAATTGAAACTGAAAGCTTTGAATTGCTAGCTCCAATCAGGTTAAACAATGTTTGCTTCACTTTAAAAGGAAATCACAATCAGGATAAAGTAAGCGATTTTTTGACGATTTTGAATGACAAAGGAAAAGTCTTTATGACGCCAACAGTTTATGAAGGCAGAAAAGGAATTAGAGCTTCTTTTGTGAATTGGCGCACAACTGAAGACGATGTGAAAATTATTATTGAAGAATTAAAAGCGTCAATTCTGGATTTAGAAATATAATTGACAATGAATTAAATATAAAAGAGCCTGTTAACTACAGACAGGCTCTTTACTAACACAAAAAAAAACAAAAAACAAGAATTGAAAGGTTGATTAAAGCAGAAATTATTATGTTTCTGCATGCAAATATAATATTATTTATATCAAGTCTAAATAAAAATAGTTAAAAATAACCAATAAAATTTTAATCGTCTGGAAACGAGTTGATAAGGCTGTGGCTAAAAACAGCGAAATCATAAAAAGTAGATTTTGGTTTTGTAGAAAAAAGAAAAACCTATTTATTCTCGGTTTAGAATAAATAGGTTTTGTTTGTATGAATGGCAAAAGCTTTATTTTGTAATTTCTCTAAAAACGCCTTCTAGATTTTTATTCTTTTGATTTAGTTGAAGGGTCTTATTTAATGTTTTTGCTATAATTTCATTGATGTTATTTACTTAAAATCTAATACTATTGAATCACCATATCTTCCATCATAGTAAACACTAACTCGAGTACTTCTGGGAGATTTTTGCCCCATTGACGAAGGAAACATTTGATATGCATCCATATAATATTTTAATATTGTTTTTTCTGAATTTAAGTTTACATAGTAGTCCGTTAAGTTATATATACTTCCATTGGCGGGAATGCTAACTCCAGGAATAAGATTTGTCCCAGTAAGAATTAACGTATCATAATTAGTATATGAAGTTTGATTGGCTGATGTGATTTTTGGCGCATTTTCAGCCAAGACATCTATTGTGTAATTAGTTTCTGCCTTAATTATTCCTTCAGTTTTTACTCTTAGTTTATAATTGCTTGCAGAAATTATTTTTTCATCAAATTTAAAATTAAAGTAAGATACTACTCCGCCATTTACTGTTGGAAATGTATTTACCTCAAAATAATCCAATAGATATGAGTTTTTGTCGTTTTCAAGATATAATTTATACTTAGAGCTTTCCGTTAAATTTATATTGTTCACATATCCAGATGAGACTGCTCTGATGTAAACTTTAGTAAATGTGTAGGTTATCTCAGGCTTAGTAACGATAACTTTATAGGTGTTACGAGTGCCATCCTGAGCGGTTACGGTATATTCTACAGGATTGCTGAAATTTTGTTTGGTTTCTATTGATGGAGAGATTTGCGCATTATTGGAAACAACAATTTCTGGAGATAAATTAGATATATCTTTATAAGTTACAACATTGATAACTAGATTAGTCTGGTCTATATTTCCAACAAAAGATTCATTATCTATTTTAAATTTAAACTCGAGTATTTTTTTTTCACTAGAATATGGAGTATTGCTTATAATTACTTTATAGATAGCTTTTTCTCCGTTTTCTGCTGTAATTGTATAGGTTACATTTTCGTTGAAGTTTTGCGCGATATTTTTATCAGGTGAAATCTGAGCTTTTTCTGAAATTTCAATTTGTGGAGTTAGCGATTTTTCTGTTTCAAAACCTATAGTAGTAAAAGTAACGGTTCTATTTGAATTGTCGATTTTCCCAACGTATGTCGATCCTTGTGAAGACGTTAATTTAAATGAAAGAATTTTGTTCTCAGAACTTAATTTTGGAGAATCATCTTTTGAGCAGTTAAGTAATAATAGGCTGGTAAGAAAAATTAGAAATACTTTAATTTTCAATGGTTTGATTTTTTAGTTAGTATTTGTTTTTGAATATTTTTGGTTTGTGATTAATAAGCTTATTTTGTAATTTCTCTAAAAACGGCTTCCAGATTTTTATTCTTCTGATTTAGTTGAAGTGTTTTTAAGCCATTTTCATTGGCAAAATCAAATATTGTAGGTCGCATATCTTTTTCGGTAACAAAAGTTAGTTCCCATGTCATGTCATGCGTATTTACGTATGAAGTAATGTTTTCCAATTTAGCCAAAAGTTGTTGTTCGACTTGATAATCAAACTCAACCTCAATCACTTGCTCTTTATCGGCTGAAACCAAATGGTCTAATTTATTGTCGGCTACAATTTGCCCTTTGTCAATAATTATGACACGATCGCAAATTGCTTCGACTTCCTGCATGATGTGTGTTGATAAAAAAACAGTTTTATCTTTCCCAACATTTTTGATTACATTTCTGATTTCCATTAACTGATTCGGATCCAGACCAGTAGTTGGTTCGTCCAAAATTAAAACATCAGGATTGTGTAATAAAGCATTCGCAAGTCCCACACGCTGGCGATATCCTTTTGACAATTGGCTTATCTTTTTATGGCTTTCCGGTGTCAGTCCTGTCAGTTGAATAACTTCTTCGATTCTTGATTTTGGAACATTATAAACATCGGCATTAAAAGCCAAATATTCACGAACATACAAATCCAAATACAACGGATTATGCTCAGGCAAATATCCAATCGAGCTTTGCACTTCTTTAGTGTTTGTCATGACATCATGACTATTTACAAGGGCTGAGCCACTATCGGCAAGTAAATAGGTCGTCAAAATTTTCATTAAAGTAGATTTTCCAGCTCCGTTTGGACCAAGAAATCCCACGATTTCTCCTTTCTCAATTTTAAAAGAAATTTCATTTAAAGCTTTTTGCTCTCCGTAACTTTTTGATATGCTGTTTACTTCTATCGACATGGACTTTTTATTTACTGCAAAAGTAACGAGAAATAGTTTCGGTTGCTACAATTTGCCTTTTAAAAATAATGATAAAAAATACGAAGGCCCTTTATTCACGGCATCGTTATTGTTAAGGGAATGCTAAATTTAAATATACCCAAATCATGAAAAAAATTTTAGTGATGGCTGCATTAGCTATCTGCAGTTTTGCAAATGCTCAAAAAGGAACAATCTTAGTAGGTGGAAACATTGGCTACACTTCTGAAAAATCAGAATACCAATTTAGCGAAGCAAAATCAAGCGAATTTAGCTTTTCTCCAAAAGTAGGTTACCAATTTAATGATAACTGGACAGTAGGAGGAGAGTTTACAGTTAGTTCAGCTACTACTGACAACGGAAATATTGAAGAAAAAGACAACAGATTCAGATTAGGTGGATTTGTACGTTATTCAGTGCCATTAAGCCAAACATTTTCTGTTTTTGCAGATATGGGCGCTGGTTTCCAAAACTTGAAAAATAAAACGTATGGTCCTGGAAATGCTTTTTCAAAAGACAAAGCTGATGGTGTGTACGTTGGTATTACTCCAGCTCTTTTTATTAACATGAAAAAAGGTTTCGGATTAAACTTCAGCATTGGTGGTTTAGGATACGAGACTTTAAGTTATGATAATAATGGTCCTGATTACAGTAAATTCTACTTCAACTTTGGACAAACATTTAACATTGGAGTTTCTAAAAACTTCTAATCTTAAGTTTTATATTCAATTTCAGAAAGCATCCGCCAGCGGATGCTTTTTTTTGAAAAAAGCGTAAATAGTTTATAATGTGTTGTAAATATGTCTTTTTTGTTAAGAAATCTGCAAAGCAGATCTATGGCATCTTTCTTGTTAAATTAATGATTGAATTTAACAATTTACACATATGAAAAAAATTCTAGTTATCGTTGCATTAGCTATGTTTAGCTTTGCTAATGCCCAAAAAGGGACATTTTTAGTAATGGGAAGTATTGAATATAATTCTCAGAATGGATCCGGACAAGGTTTAGAAACCAAATCTAGGTCATTTATTTTTTCGCCAAAAGTAGGATATCAATTTCATGAGAATTGGACAGCGGGTGTTGAAGGAGGAATTGGAACCTCAAAAACTGAATTAACTACTACTGAATACTCTAAATCCAAATCAGATATTTTTTCGTTAGGAGGTTTTTTACGTTATTCTAAGCCTTTAAATCAAACTTTTTCTGCCTATGTAGATTTGGGATCAGGTTTTACAAATCAGAAAAATACTAATGTCAATGGTGTTAATTCATCAGATAATAAAGCTAATGGATTTTATGTTGGTCTTACTCCTGCAATTTTCATTAATGTTGATAAAGGGTTTGGTTTGAACTTTAATATTGGAGGTTTGAGCTATAATACTTATAATTATGAACATGGCACAAACGAGGTAAAAAGCTTTAATTTTAATTTAGGAAAAGCATTTTCTGTAGGTGTTTCAAAGAATTTTTAATTTCGAAGCAGACATAATTTAAAAGCACTCCAATTGGAGTGCTTTTTTTGTTTAAGATCTTTTGAAAGTATAAATTTCTCGACTAGCCCCGATAGGAACGATATCCTTTTATGGTGGGGTTCACCATAAAAGATATAGTGGATAGGGGGACTGAACATGTTTTGAAAATAAGAATTTCTGCTTCTAAATTTTCCGCCACGAATTCACGAATTATTTAAACACAATGATTTGTAAAAATTCGTGAATTCGTGGCGAATAAAACTTAATCAGTGACATATTTTATCCTAAAATAAAACGTATTTTTGACGTTTAGATGAATAATCTAAAGTCTAAAATCAGAAATCTAAAATAGGAAAATGAACTGGGAACAACTTTTATCATTAAAGCGACAAGGCGATACAAGCAAAAGATTACGTGTCGAACAAGATGACACACGTTTAGGTTTTGAGGTCGATTATGACCGAATCATATTTTCGTCGGCATTTAGAAGTTTACAAGATAAAACACAAGTTATCCCGCTTTCAAAAACAGATTTTGTACATACACGTTTAACGCATAGTTTGGAAGTTTCTGTTGTTGGAAGATCTTTAGGACGTTTAGTTGGGAAGAAAATCATTGAAAAATATCCTTATTTAAAAGAAGTTCATGGGTATCACATGAATGATTTTGGAGCTATTGTTGCCGCAGCATCTTTGGCGCACGACATCGGAAATCCACCTTTTGGACATTCGGGTGAAAAAGCGATTGGGGAATATTTTTCGAGCGGAAAAGGATTAAAATACAAAGATAAACTGACCGCAAAACAATGGCAGGATTTAATTGATTTTGAAGGAAATGCCAATGGATTTTCGGTACTTACAGCAAGTCGTCCAGGAATTGAAGGCGGACTTAGAATTTCGTATGCCACTTTAGGTGCTTTTATGAAATACCCAAAAGAAAGTCTTCCAAAAAAGCCAACAAACAAGATTTCGGATAAAAAATACGGCTTCTTTCAATCGGATAAATTATTCTTTGAAGAAGTAGCTCAGGATATGGGTTTGATTGCCAATAAAGAGGATGGCGATATTGGTTTTGAAAGACATCCATTAGCTTATTTGGTTGAAGCGGCAGATGATATTTGCTACACAATCATTGACTTTGAAGACGGAATTAATTTAGGTTTGGTTTCTGAAGATTATGCTTTAGAATATTTAATCAAATTGGTAAAAGACAATATTGGCGTTGCAAAATATAAATTATTAGAAACTAAAGAAGATCGAATCAGTTATTTGCGTGCTTTGGCAATTGGCGCTTTGATCAATGATGCGGTTGATGTTTTTATTGAAAATGAAGAAGCAATTCTAGCCGGTGATTTTCCTTTTGCTTTGACTGATAAAAGCAAATACAAAGCCCAGATGAATGATATTATCAAGTTGAGTATTGAAAAAATCTACCAGAGTCGTGAAGTTATTGAGAAAGAAATTGTTGGTTATCAAATCATCCAGACTTTGTTGGATAAATTCATAACAGCATTTAATAACAAATATGAAGGAGCAGCTTCAAATTACGATAAGCTGATTCTGAAAATGCTTCCTGAAAAACATCATTTAGAAAAAGGAAATCTATACGAACGCCTGCTTCATATATGCCATTATGTTTCGCTTCTGACAGATGGAAATGCACTGGAATTATATGAAATGATTCAGGGACGAAAAAATAAGTAAGTCATAAAGTCGAAAGTTGGAAAGTCTAAAAGAATAGTATTATATTGAACAAATCTTATTCTTTTAAATTTTAGTTTTTTATACTTTCCAACTTTTGACTTTCGACTTTCGACTTTATTGAAAAGCATAAACTAAACCAACGCCAAGAACTTGACGCAACTGCATTCTTGGCCCATCATTAACCTGTGTTTTTGCTCCTGTTGTTGGGTCGATAACATCCTTTTTGGTTTTGATATCATCATCATAAACAAGATGGACTCCAATGTTAGCTTTTACATAAGCATTTACAACCAAATCTAATTTGGTGTCATAATCAACATCGACGTTTCCAAATTTATTCAAATAATCGGTATATAAGCTTAAACGATTTTCGTAGAACACATTTTTATAAATCTCACTTTTCATATAACCTGTGAAAAGAATACCAAATTCGGCTTTTACCTTTTGTCCTTCTTGAACTAATATTTGAGCATTTGGGTCATTTGGATCTGTTGTATAAACCGCTTTTTTAACCCCAAACGCTCCTTGATTTGCTAAATCTTGATCTAAAACCAAAGTAGTTTTTAACGTTATTGGTGAGAAATAAAAGGTTCTGTTTTTCTTTTTGTTTGAATTCTCGGCTCCGGCTCCAAGGAAAATATAAGCTGGTGCAAATGGTTTCGAAATTGCTACATCTCGGTTTGGATAATTATAACCGTTTGTAAACTGCGTATTGAAATTTAATTTTGAAGAATAATACCAGTTTGAAATTGTATCTTTTCTAAAACCATAAGTGGAGTTGAATTGAAAGGCGTCATCGGTTTTTCTTAATTCAATTCCGTCTTGTTTGTTTAGGCCGTATTTTACGATAAGTTCGTTAACCCATTTGTGATTTCTTTTGATGTAAGTTCGTCCGAATTCCCCTTTAAAAAGTCCTGAAATCGAGCTGGTTCCCCCCGCGCTCCAGTTTACAAAAGCAATTTCTGAAATGTCAAATCCAAGCTGATTTTTTTTAGTCCAATACGTTGGCAATTTTGGAAGCTGAGATGGATCTAAAGTAGTTTGGATAATCTGGGCAAAGTTATTTGACGTACTAAGTAGCAATAACAGCAAAAGGGTAGAACGCAATAATTTCATTAGGCTTATTTTTATTTTTTTGGTTGTGCAAAATAATTATTTTGAACTGTTAGAAAAAAGATTTACCAAACTTTTAACGTCAATTTTACACAAATGTTGTAGCTGAGACACGCTTCCGTGCTCAATAAAATGGTCAGGAATTCCTAAAATTTCAACATTATTTTTGAAATTTTGTGATGCTGCATATTCTAAAACAGCACTTCCGAAACCGCCATTTTTCACCCCATCTTCAATTGTAATTATGCCCTCAAATGATGAAAATATATGGTTTAATGTGTTGATGTCTAACGGTTTGATGAAGCTAAAGTTATAATGGGCAAATTCATGTGCGTTGTCACATTGTTTTAGAGCCTCAATAACATTATTTCCAATTGTTCCGGTCGAAAGCACCGCAACTTTCGTACCATCTTTTATAATTTTTGCTGAACCAATTTCAATTTTTTCATAATGTCCGAAATTTTCTACTTCCCAATTTGGTAAAACACCTCGCCCGCGCGGATATCGAATTGCGATAGGATGATTCAAGCCTAATTGGGCAGTATATAAAATATTCTGGAGTTCAATTTCATTTAGTGGTGCATGAATAATCATGTTCGGAATCGCTCTTAAATAAGCAATATCAAAAACGCCATGATGTGTGGCGCCATCTTCACCAACTAAACCAGCTCGGTCTAGGCAAAATATGACCGGTAGATTCTGCAAAGCTACATCATGAATAACTTGATCATAAGCTCGCTGTAAAAAAGTCGAATAAATATTGCAGAATACAATCATTCCTTGAGTTGCCATTCCAGCAGAGAGTGTTACAGCATGTTGTTCTGCGATTCCAACATCAAAAGCGCGCTCTGGCAATTCGTCCATCATGAATTTTAATGAACTTCCAGACGGCATTGCAGGCGTGATTCCAATTATTTTTTCATTTTTTTTTGCCAAATCTAAAATGGTCAAACCAAAAACATCCTGATATTTTGGAGGAAGATTTTCTTCAGATTTAAAATGAATTTCTCCAGTCGAAGCATCAAATTTTCCTGGAGCATGATATTTGACCTGATTTTCTTCTGCTTGTTGCAAGCCTTTTCCTTTTGTAGTTACAATATGAAGGAATTTTGGGCCTTTTATCTTTTTTAAGCGATTTAATTCTTTGATCAATGTCGGAAAATCATGACCGTCAATTGGTCCTGAATAATCAAAATTCAGCGATTTGATGATGTTATTCTGCTTCGGATTTTTTCCATTTTTAACTGCGGTCAGGTATTTTTTCAAAGCACCAACGCTAGGATCAATTCCGATTGCGTTATCATTTAAAATAACTAAGATATTGGCATCTGTAACTCCGGCATGATTTAAGCCTTCAAAAGCCATTCCGCTTGCAATTGAAGCATCGCCAATTACGGCAATATGTTCTTTTTCAAAATCACTTTTTAGTTTGGAGGCAATCGCCATCCCGAGTGCAGCAGAAATAGAAGTAGAAGAATGCCCAACACCAAAAGTGTCATAAATGCTTTCGCTTCTTTTCGGGAAACCAGAAACGCCATCTATTTGCCTGTTGGTATGGAAATTTTCTCGTCTTTCGGTTAGAATTTTGTGTCCGTAAGCTTGATGGCCAACGTCCCAAACCAATAAATCATCTGGCGTATTAAAAACATAATGCAAAGCAATTGTCAGCTCTACAACGCCCAAACTCGCGCCCAAATGCCCTTCTTTTACAGAAACAATATCAATGATAAAATCTCGTAATTCTTTTGCCAGTTGGGGCAATTGACTTTCGTCTAATAAACGTAAATCGGCCGGATTGTATATGTTTGAAAGTAAATCGCTTTTCATTGTAAGGTAAAAAGCAAATTTACGGTTTTAAATTTAATTTTATTGTGTTGATCTATTGCAATACAATTGGCAAAGAATATTGCCTTTTTACTTTTTTGCCATTTGATTCTCCGGGTTGCCATTTCGGACAAGCATTTAAAACTCGGATAATTTCTTGTTCTACATTTTTATTAATAGCAGGTTCTGATTGAAGGTAAGATACAGAACCGTTTTTTTCTACTGCAAAAGAGAGGTTTATCTTGAGTTTATAAAATCCTGATTCTTCGGGTTTTTTGAATTCTTTTTGAAAAAAAGTATAAAATTGATCAAAACCACCCGCAAATTCTGCATTTGTTTCAGATGCTGTTTCTTGTACGCTGTTATTTTCTTTTTTGGGAACGTTATTCTTTTTGCTTTCTGTTTTTTCAGTTTTTGCAATATTTTTATCTGATTCTTTTTTCAATTGTACCTGATCTGCTTTTGATGGTTGTGGACGAGTATTTACAGTCTGTTTTTTTTCATTTTCATCTGACGGAATTTTATCAACAGCAATTGACTCTTTTTTCGAGGTATCAATTGCAATCTGAGCTTTTTCAATTTCTTGTTTTTTGGTTTCTTTGTTTTGACAGCTGAATAATGTTGTTCCTGCAATAAATAAAGTCAGTAGTTGTATTTTATAATTAGAGGTTTGTTTGTGTAACATTTTGATGAGGGGTTGAATATTTTTTATTATTTAATTGTAAATGGCAATATATAAGAAGAGCGGACAGTTTTGCCGTTAAGTTTTCCGGGAATCCAGTTTGAAGCTGTTTTTAAAACTCTAATTACTTCTTTTCCAATTTCTTTGGGCGTATTTTTAGTGATGTTGAAATTGCTTAAACTACCATCTTCCTCAACTACAAATATGACTGATATTTCGCCATTAAACTTTTCTGTTTGCTTTGGAGCAACATAATTTTTGTTGAAAAAGTCATGAAATTTTTTCATTCCAATTTCTGGAGTTGGCAGAACATCCAAATCAGTTGATTGATGTATAATATGATAATTGAAATTTCCTTCTTCAGAAAAACCTGGAGGAATCAACGCGCCCATTGTAACGCCAACAGATTTTTTTTTGTGAATCACTTTTTTAGATTCAATTTGATGTCCATAACATTTTGATACTGCTTCGTTTTCCTCTTGGGGTTGTTCTGTATTATCAATAATTTCAATATTCTCAATTTTCTTTTTGTTGCCGTCTTTATCTTGGCAACTAAATAATGTTGTGCCCATTGTAATTAATAATGCCAATAAAAACACTTTATGATATTGCGTTTGTGTATATAAAATACGACTTGGAATCTGGATTGTAATAGTATCTAATTGCGATTTTTTGAATCTTCCGCAGATTTTTTTATTTTGATTCTGAATGAAAAAATGCTGAATTTCTTCTGGCAACATAGAAGTAAAATCAATAACAGTTTTAGAACAACTCATGCAGAAACGGCCATTTTTATTTGGCGTCATTTTGTTCCAGTCTTCGTGGCACGGTTCAGGAATTGTTATTTTGTAATTTCTTTCCATATTCAAATATCAAAATTTAAAAGTAATAAAAAATACATTTTAAAAACCCTATTTTTGCACTTATGATAAATCCTTTCACAGACGAATATTTTATGAAAAAAGCTTTGCAGGAAGCTGAAATGGCTTTTGATAAAGGCGAAATCCCTGTTGGAGCTGTAATTGTTGTTGCTGATAAAGTAATTGCAAGCAGTCATAATTTAACTGAATTATTAAATGATGTAACGGCTCATGCCGAAATGCAATCTATAACTGCAGCAGCGAATTTTTTAGGTGGGAAATATTTGAAGGATTGTACGCTCTATGTTACGCTTGAACCTTGCCAAATGTGTGCGGGCGCTTTGTACTGGAGCCAGATTTCGAAAATCGTTTTTGGCGCACGTGATGAGCAACGCGGTTTTATCAATATGGGAACAAAACTACATCCCAAAACTGCAGTTGTCTCAGGCGTAATGGCAAATGAAGCTGCCGATTTAATGAAACGTTTTTTTCTGGAAAGACGCAAATAGTTAAAACAAATACCCTCCCATGTAAAAACACATAAATATCATAAAGGAATTAAAACAAACGATATTATAAAATGTGTTTTGGGAAAAACCTTTTTTCGAAAGCATTATTTTCAGACTTATTCCTAATGAAAAAAGAAGAATAAGACACGTGTAAAAGGTAATTCCATTAATGCTTAAACCGCTAGAAAGTAGGTCGGTATAATCTTTTTTATCAGATTTTACGGTTGTTACAAATTTAAAAAATAAAGAAGTCCCAACTGAAATGTTGCCTTCTTCAATAAATTCTTTTGTTGTAGAAAAGGCATATCCTTTTTGTGTAAAATAATGATAAGAAACTGTTTGATTTGATTTCCCAGAAGTTCGAACAAAATATTGAGTTATTACATCATTTGTTTTTGAAGCAGGTAAAACATAATAATCTGTAAAAGCTATCAAAATAAAAAATGATATTGCGCCCAATAGATAAATAATGATCTTTTTGTTTTTCACTATAAATTCATTTTCAGTAGAATATGTGCTCGAATTGTTTGGCATCCCTATGTAGATTTAGAAATATGAATATAACATTTTAATAATTCGTTTTTTGTAAAACTTCAACAAAAGTTAAAAATAAATAATAAAGAAATTTCTTCTTAAAAAAGCTCGGAAAATATTTTATATTTACTACAATATATTTATCATTTGATAGTTATGGTTGTAACAGTCAAATGTTAAAATGTTCTCTGATTTCTTTAAAATTGTAACCCATTAACTCTAAATAAAAGTGAAAGCAAAAGGATTAGTTCTCGTGTTTTGTGTGTTTTTTATTTTTCAATCTTGCGGCCGAAAATCAGCAGCCGATTTCAATTCTGATTTTTCATTATTTAAAGAGTATATAGTCAGTTTCACGGGAGGTATAGTCTCGTCGGAATCTGATATTAGGGTGGTTTTGGCTTTTGATAAAAAAGAATGGAAAGCCAATCAAGAATTAGACAGCGATTTGTTTGATATTTCGCCAAGCGTTGACGGAAAAGTAGTTGCGCTTTCGTCAAATACCATTGCTTTTATTCCAGAAAAAAAGCTGAAACCAGGCACAGAATATCAGGTAACTTTAAAGCTTGATAAGCTTATTACACTTCCGAAGGAGAAAGAAAAAGAGCTTTCTGAATTCAATTTTACTGTCAAAACAATCAAACAGGATTTTACAATCAATACGGCAGATATTCAGTCGTATAGCAAAGAATATCAATATTTGAACTGTGTATTGAAAACAGCGGATAATATTGATGTTGAAACAGCAAAAAAGCTTGTTGAAGCGAAACAAAAAGGGAATAATCTTAAAATAAAATTTGACCAAAAATCAGGCTTTGGTAAAGAATTTCATTTTATTATTGATAGTATTCAGCGTTATTCAGAGGCGTCAAATCTTGAAATTTTATATGATGGAAGTGATTTTGATATTGATCAAAAAGGACAAATCGATTTCCCGATCACAACTATTAACGAATTTAAAATCGTAAAAGTTGAAGTTCCAGACGGAAATAATCAGTCGGTTTTGATTAATTTTTCTGAGCCTTTAGAAAAAGGACAGGATTTTAAAGGATTGGTTTCGATTCAAAATACCAATAATCTGAAATTTTCTACAGATGGAAATTTGCTGAAAGTATATTTTAATAATGAAAAAGAAGCTCCTGCAAAAAAAGAAGTTGTAGTTCCTGTTGAAGAAACTGTAGTTTCGCTTGTAGATTCTTCAGCAGTTGTTGTTGATAGTGCAAGTGCGGTAGTTTCAGAACCTGTAGAAGTAGTTCAGGAAGAAGATGCTGAAGCTGAGCCTGAACAAATCGTTGCAGGAGATTTGCTAATTGAAATTTTTCAGGGAATCGAAAGTCAGTATGGCAAAAAAATGGATGCCAATTATTCTGAAAAAATTTCTTTTGATCAAATAAAACCAAGTGTTCGTTTTATTAAAAATGGAACAATTTTGCCAAGTTCCAACAATTTAAAACTAAATTTTGAAGCCGTTAATCTAAAAGCTGTTGATGTAAAGGTTTATAAAATCTACAAAAACAATATTCTGCAATTTTTGCAATACAATGAACTGAATGGAGGGCAAAATCTTAAAAAGGTAGCCCAGCCTGTTGCGAAAACAACACTCAATTTGGTTGAAAGTAAACTTACCAATCCAAGTAAATGGAACACTTTTGCATTGGATTTATCAAAAATAATCAAACCTGAACCGGGGGCGATTTATAGAGTAGAATTTGAATATAAAAAGAAATATTCACTTTATAAATGTGAAACATCAGATGGCGATCAAGACGAAAGTGAAGATGAGGAAGAAGTTGATGAAAATGATGTAAACTATAGTGGCAATTCATACGATGATTATTACTATGATGATTATGAATGGCGCGAAAGTCAAGATCCTTGCTCGAATTCGTATTTTTATAATGCAAAAATTGCAACCAATATTTTAGCTTCTGATTTGGGTGTAATTGCCAAAAGAGGAGAAAATAAATCATACTTTTTTGCTGTAAACAATATTGTTACAACAGAACCAGTTTCGAATGTAAGAGTGGATTTGTATAATTTTCAACAACAAAAAATTGGAACACAGGCAACAAGCAGTGAAGGAATAGCATCTTTTCAATTGGATAAATTCGCCTATTTTGCAATTGTTACTTTAGGAGATCAATCGACTTATGTGAAATTGGATGATGGACTTTCATTATCGGTAAGTAATTTTGATGTAGCAGGAGAGACTTTGCAAAAAGGCTTAAAAGGATTTATTTACGGAGAAAGAGGCGTTTGGCGTCCGGGCGATAATTTGTATTTGTCTTTTATTTTGAATGATGCGGCGAATAAACTTCCGAAATCACACCCAATTAAATTCAGATTAAACGATCCGAATGGAAAGACAGTTTATCAAACTGTTCAAAAAACAAATGATTTAAATCATTATGCTTTTATAGTTCCAACAAACCAAGATGCACCAACAGGAAATTGGGAAGCAATGGTAAGCGTTGGAGGGGCAAAATTTTATAAGAGCATCAAGATTGAAACTATTAAGCCGAATCGTCTAAAAATCAAAAATACATTTACAAGAACTACACTTTCATCGTCGTATCCAAATACAGATAATCTTGAAGTGACTTGGCTTCATGGTGCAATTGCGAAGAATTTGAATGTAGAAATGCAGGCTAAATTTTCGCAACAAGCAACGACATTTAAAGGTTATGAGAAATATAGTTTTGATGATTTGGTACGCCAATTTAGTACAGAAGAAATCAATGTTTTTTCTGGAAAATTAAATGAAAACGGAAAAGCTTCTGTAAATATTCAACCAAAATTACAAGGCCAAGCGCCGGGAATGCTTCGCGCTTCATTCATCACAAAAGTATATGAAGAAGGCGGAGATTTCAGTACCGATGTTGTGGCGACGACTTATTCGCCATATAAAACATATGTCGGAATTAAATCGCCAGAACTTAATAAATACAACATGCTTGAAACCAGAACGGATAATCGTTTTGATATTGTCACTGTTGATGAAAATGGAAGGCCAAAATCGGTTAGGAATTTAGAAGTAAAAGTGTTCAAAGTAGATTGGCGTTGGTGGTGGGATTCGTCAAGCGATAATTTATCAAATTATAATTCATCGAATGCAACAACTTCATATAAAACCTTTGTAATTAATACAGACTCAAACGGAAAAGGAAGTGTTCATTTTTCATTGACCGATGAAGAATGGGGGCGATATTTGATTCGTGTTTCCGATAATTCAGATGGACATGCAACAGCGTTAACAGTAAATATTGACTGGCCAATCTGGTCTGGAAAAACGCGTAACCGCGACGCTTCGACAGCTAACATGTTGGTTTTTTCTACAGATAAGAAAAATTATGCAGTGGGAGAAAAAGCACAAATTTCATTTCCTTCAAGTGAAGGCGGACGTGCTTTGATTTCAATAGAAAACGGATCAAAAGTAGTGCAAACGCTTTGGGCAAAAACAAGACAGGGAGAGACAAAAGTCGAAGTTCCAATTACGGGGGCAATGGCCCCAAATGTGTATTTTAATATTACCTTATTACAACCTCATGCTTCAACTAAAAATGATTCTCCGATTCGTATGTATGGAATCGTTCCGATTGAAGTTGTAGATAAAAACACGATTTTGGCACCAACTATCAATATGCCGGATGTTTTGAAACCAGAACAACCATTTACAGTTAAAGTAGGTGAAAAATCAGGTAAGGAAATGACCTATACAATCGCAGTTGTCGATGAAGGCCTCTTGGATTTAACACGTTTTAAAACACCAAATGCATGGGATAGTTTCTATGTTCGTGAAGCTTTAGGAGTAAAAACATGGGATATTTATGATGATGTTATCGGGGCTTATGGCGGAAAAATAAATCAGATTTTCAGTATTGGTGGAGATCAGGATTTAGGAGGAGGAAAAGCTAAAAAAGCAAACCGCTTTAAACCCGTTGTATTGTATTACGGACCATTTAAATTAGAAAAAGGACAAACAAAATCACATCAACTAAAATTGCCAAAATATATTGGTTCTGTGCGAACTATGGTTGTAGCTGGTGATGCCAATACAAGCGCTTATGGAAGTGTTGAAAAAGCCACTCCAGTTAAAAGTCCATTAATGGTTTTGGCTTCGTTACCGAGAAAAATTTCGCCTTCAGAAAAAGTAACAATTCCAGTAACGGTTTTTGCAACAGAAAACAAAATTAAAAATGTTTCTATTCAAATTAAAACTAGCAACGGCTTGAAAGTAATGGGAAGCGCAACACAATCCTTAACTTTTAGTTCGCCTGACGAAAAAATGGCGTATTTCAATTTAGTAGTTGGTTCTGCAACGGGAATTGCAAAAGTTCAAGTCATTGCAACATCAGGAAATGAAAAATCAAGTTACGATGTCGAAATTGATATGACAAATCCGAATCCGGTTACGAGTACATTTACGGATGTTGTTTTAACTCCAAACAGTACTAAAACACTTTCGTGGAAGACATTTGGAATTGCCGGAAGCAACAAAGCAAGATTAGAAGTTTCGTCTATGCCATCGATGAATTTGAATGGAAGATTACAATTCTTAATTCAATACCCACATGGTTGTGTGGAGCAGACTACTTCATCTGTTTTCCCACAATTGTATCTAGGAGATGTTGCCGATATTGATGCAATTCGTAAAGGATTAATTCAAAAAAACGTTACAGCAGGAATTGCAAGATTGGGTAATTTCCAATTGTCGAATGGAGGAATGCCGTATTGGCAAGGAAATGCCGTCGCAGACGACTGGGGAACATCTTATGCTGGACATTTCTTGATTGAAGCCGAGAAAAAAGGATATGTATTGCCAATTAATTTCAAATCAAAATGGCTTTCGTATCAACAAAAAGAAGCAAAACAATGGCGTTTTGAGCCAAAATACGGAAATGATCTGGCTCAAGCTTACAGATTATACACATTGGCTTTAGCAGGAAACGCTGATTTATCCTCAATGAATCGACTTCGCGAAACAAAAGGAATTTCGAACGAAAGTAAGCTTCGTTTGTCCGCTGCGTATGTCTTAGCTGGACAAAAATCGGCAGGACAAAGTTTGTTTTTAAATACGAGTATTGATGGTGATTCTGATGGTTACAGTTATTATTACTACGGTTCAAAGGAACGAAACAGAGCAATGGCTTTAGAAACAATGTTGCTTTTAGGTCAAAAACAAAAAGCGTTTGCAATGGCGAGTAGATTAGCCAAAGAAATGTCAGCCAATCAATGGATGAGTACACAAACTACGGCTTATTGCTTGTATGCAATGTCGAAATTTGCGATTAGCAACGGTCCTAAGGGAATCAATATTCAGTTTAGCAAAAATGGTAAAGGAGAAACGATAAATACACAAAAAACAATTGCAGACCGTAGTTTATCTGCTGCAAGCGGAGCAAACAGTATTACGCTGAAAAACAATAAAAATAATACGGTTTATGTGCGTGTGTTGAATACAGGAATTCTGCCAATTGGAAAAGAAAACGCAGTTCAGAATGATGTTTCGGCTAGTATTGTATTCAAAAATAGAAAAGGAAGTGTAATTAATGTTTCCAGAATAAATCAGGGAACTGAATTTGTTGCTGAGGTTACGATTAAAAACCAACGCAACGAAAGAGTTCAAAATGTTGCTTTATCGCAGATTCTGCCTTCAGGATTCGAAATTGTAAATACCCGTTTCACGGATTATGGAGACGCAGTAAATAATATCGCTGATTATATCGATATTCGCGACGACAGAACGAATTTCTATTTTAGTCTGGCAAGCAGAGAAACCAAAGTTTTCAGAATATTGCTTAACGCATCGTATTTAGGAAATTACTATTTACCAGGTTTACAATGCGAAGCGATGTATGATAATACTTTCTTGGCCAGAACAAAAGGATTCTGGGTTGAGGTTGTGAAATAAGGTTTCACGCAGATTTGGCAGATTTTAGCAGATCAAAAAAAAGAAAATCTGCCATAATCTGCTAAATCTGCGTGCAAAAAAAACTTAGCGAACTTAGCGAATAACTTAGCGTCTTTGCGGTAAAATAATCAGCCTTGAAAAATAAAGTAAAAGCGTTTTTTCAACGCACTATAAATTGGATAAAAAGAAATAAAATTAAATCGGCAATTGCATTTCTGCTCTTGCTGATTTACTATTTTTCGATACCCCGAACTTTGTTCAAAGAGCCTTATTCAACGGTGATTGAAAGTAAAGAAGGAGAATTACTAGGAGCTAAAATTGCTCGTGACGGACAATGGCGTTTTCCCGCACAGGACAGCGTGCCGGACAAGTTCAAAAAATGCATTGTTTATTTTGAAGATGAATATTTCTACAAACATCCGGGATTTAATCCCGGAGCGATGATTAATGCCTTTCAACAAAACAGAAAAGCAGGAAAAGTAGTTCGTGGAGGAAGTACTTTGACACAGCAAGTTATTCGACTTTCCCGAAAAGGAAAAAACAGAACCTATTTCGAAAAAATAATAGAAATTATTCTCGCAACGAGACTAGAATTAGGGTATTCCAAAAATGAGATTCTCGAAATGTATGCCGCCCATGCACCGTTTGGTGGAAACGTTGTAGGATTGGAAATGGCTTCGTGGCGTTATTTTGGCGTTCAGTCCAATCAATTATCATGGGCTGAAAATGCGGTTTTGGCCGTTTTGCCCAATGCTCCAAGTTTAATTTATCCGGGAAAAAATCAAATTAAATTACTGAATAAACGAAACCGACTTTTATTAAAATTGCATCAGGAAGGAATTATCGACAAACAGACATACGAACTTTCGATAGAAGAGCCTTTGCCTCAAAAACCATATGATTTGCCTCAAATCGCGCCTCATTTATTGCAACGAGTAGCTAAAAATGAAGAAGGAACGAGAGTAAAAACAACAATTGATTATGCTTTGCAAAATAGAGTCAATCAAATAGCGAGGTATTATTATAATCAGTACAAACAAAATGAGGTTCATAATTTGGCTATTTTGGTCATTGATGTTCAAAACAGAAATGTAATGAGTTATGTGGGGAATTCTCCAGCAGATTCAGATCACCAAAAAGATGTAGATATTATTGATGCACCAAGAAGTACCGGAAGTATTTTAAAACCACTTTTATACGGCGCTATGCTGGATGATGGCGAATTATTGCCAAATACGTTAATTGCTGATATTCCAACACAGATTTCGGGTTATACACCACAAAATTTTAATCTTACTTTTGATGGAGCAGTTCCGGCGCATCGTGCATTGTCACGTTCGTTGAACATTCCTGCAGTTTTAATGCTTCAGGATTTTGGCGTAAATAAATTTTACGAAGAATTGCAGAAATTCAACTTAAAGAACATCAACAAAACACCAGACCATTACGGTTTATCGCTTATTTTGGGCGGTGCGGAAAGTAATTTGTGGGATTTGTGCAGAACATATGCGAATTTATCTTCCACATTAAATTATTTCAACAGAAATCATGGGCAATATCGAACAAATGAATTTACAGAACTAAATTATAAAAACGATTTTAAGCCCGATTTTGGTTCCAAAACTGATCAGAAGAACATTTTGGGCGCAGGATCAATTTGGTTGACTTATAACGCAATGGAAGAGGTTAACAGGCCTGAAGGGGACGAAGCTTGGAAATTTTATGACAGTTCGCTGAAAATTGCCTGGAAAACGGGAACCAGTTTCGGAAATCGCGATGCTTGGGCAATTGGAACCAATTCAAGATATGTGGTTGGAATTTGGGTTGGAAATGCAACCGGAGAAGGAAGGCCAACTTTGACAGGAGTTACCAGCGCGGCTCCAATATTATTTGATGTTTTTAATTTATTGCCAAGACAAAGATGGTTTGATACGCCCTATAAAGATTTGGCCGAAGTTGAGGTTTGCCGATTAAGTGGTTATTTGGCAAAAGACAATTGTCCTAAAATCAAACAATGGGTTTCTAAAAAAGGGAAATCAACCAAAGTTTGTCCGTATCACAGAACTATTCATTTAGACAAAACCGAACAATTTCAGGTAAACAGCAGTTGTGAAAATGTCGAAAATATTGTGACTAAAAATTGGTTTGTTTTGCCTCCAGTTATGGCTTGGTATTACAAAAGCCAGCATATAGAATATCTGCCATTGCCTCCATTCAAAGAAGGTTGTGAAGGAACACAAGCAACCACAATGGATTTTATTTATCCAAAAGCAAATAGTAAAATTTACTTGACAAAAGATTTCAATAGTAACGTTCAGCCTGTAATTTTAAAAGTAGCGTATTCTGAAAGGGATAAGGAATTATTTTGGTATGTTGATGATGTGTATAAAGCAACAACCAAAACCTTTCATGAATTGCCTATAACTCCAACAACGGGAATACATTATATTACAGTTGTAGATGCTTCTGGGAATGAAATTAGACGAAAAATAGAAATTATCAGAGAATAATTCTTGAAGTTTAGGGCATGATTCTTAATGGATTATAAGCTTTTTGGTTTTTAGTAAATCTTAAAGTAAGACCCAAAGTGAATCCTTCTATTGAAGGGATTTCATCTTTTTTAAAAGGGAAAGAATATCCAAAACCTAAATCAGCGACATTAAATAAGGATAGACCACTCACTATATAACTATTTTTGCTAGTGATTCCTGTTTTTAAAAATAATAAAAAAGCGGCATTATAAGATAAATGCAAATCTGGAAATCCATAATAATTTCCATTATAACTATTTGTAATTCCGTATCCTGCTCCTAAAAAAAGTTTGTTGCTGTTTTTGCAATCTAAACAAAATTCTAATCCAGCAGTAACACGACTTTTATTTGCAATAGAATATTCTGTATATATAATTGGCCAGTCTGGCATTTTAAATTTTAGAGCATTGTTATTTTCTTTGTAATTAAAATTTCTAGTAAATGGTTCTTGATTTTTTTTATTATACCATTCAGCTTTGCCAATTAAATATTCGCCGTCATAATCTTGTGAATAACCTTTAAATTGTATTTTATTAGTACTTAAATAGTAATCTTTAATGACAAAAAGAGAGTCAATGTTTTTTATTTTGTAACCAACTGCGTCTTTGGTTTTTATTTTTAAAGGTTTTATTCTGTAATACAAAGCTGAATCTCGGACTGTGATTTTCCATTTTGAATTAAAAAAGATTGTGTCATTTTGGGCACTCATTTTTAAGGAGAGCAAAAAGAATAGTGTCAGAAAAAAGTAAATAATTTTTTTTTGAGAAAAAGGATATAAAGTGCTGAATATCTGCATGATTTTTTAAAAAAAATGTTGCCGATAAACGTAGTGTAAAATTAATGCTTTGGCTGCTGTTATAAGTTTTCTTTGTTTTACTATAAGTTATAAAAAATGAATTTAAGAGCTTTTAAAGCACAAAAAAACCGCCAATCTTAGGAAAGGCGGTTTTTGTTTTTTATTCTGAAATAACATTTCCTTTTTTATCATAGAAATGGTATTCTAAGTACGTGTAAGCGTCACGAGGTATGATTTTCACCCATTTCTTATGTTCAAAAAACCATTTTGAACGTAATGATGGAAAACCTTTGCTGAGGTATGCAGCCACAAATGGGTGTGTGTTTAGCACAACTTTATTGTGGGTTTTTAAAAGTCTTTCTAAATCAGCGGCGATCTTGTCAATTATTAATATTGGCGCTTCAATTTCGCCATTAATTTTATCAGGATCTTCTTCTCTAGTTTTAATATTAACTTCTGGTCTTACGCGCTGTCTTGTAATCTGGACAAGTCCAAATTTACTTGGCGGTAATATTTTATGCTTTGCTTTATCGTCGCTCATTTCTTCTCGCAAGAAGTCGAACAAGACTTTCCTGTTTTCAGGATTAGACATATCGATAAAATCAACTACGATTATTCCGCCCATATCTCGAAGACGTAATTGTCTTGCGATTTCTGCTGCGGCAATCATATTAACTTCCATGGCAGTGTCTTCCTGATTGGTTGCTTTGTTTGAACGGTTTCCGCTGTTTACGTCTATAACGTGAAGAGCTTCAGTGTGTTCAATGATAAGATAAGCACCTTTACTCATGGAAACGGTTCTTCCAAAAGAAGTTTTGATTTGTCTCTCTATATTGTATTTCTCAAAAATCGGAGTGTCATTTGATTGATAAAACTTAACAATCGATTGTTTTGAAGGTGCAATTTCTTGCAGATATTCCTTCGTTTGGTGGTACAACTCTTCGTCATCTATTTGGATACCGCTGAAGGTATCATTGAATACATCTCTTAATATTGAAGAAGCTCTGTTAAGCTCTCCTAATACTTTTGATGGATGATGAGCAGTTGGTAATTTTTTACACATTGCAGACCATCTGCCAAGCAGGTTCTGCAAATCTTTTTCTAATTCGGCTACGTTTTTGCCTTCGGCTACTGTACGAACAATAACACCAAATCCTTTAGGTTTGATCGATAGAACAAGTTTTTTTAGACGATCCTTTTCTTTTTTGTCTTCTATTTTTTGAGAAATAGAAACACGATCAGAAAAAGGAACTAGAACGATAAATCTTCCGGCAAGAGAAAGCTCAGCACTTATTCTTGGGCCTTTGGTCGATATAGGTTCCTTAACTACTTGAACTAAGACAGATTGATTGGCACTTAAAATATCAGTAATGATGCCATCTTTGTCAATCTCTTTCTCAAACTGAAAGGTTTTTAGGGAGAAATCTTTTAATTTACCTGCGCTTACAAGTTTTATGAATTTCAGCTGAGAAGCTAGATTTGGACCCAAATCGTGATAATGTAAAAAGGCATCTTTTTCAAAGCCTACATTTACAAAAGCGGCATTAAGTCCAGCAACTGGTTTTCTGATTTTGGCAATAAAAATATCACCAACCTGAAAGTTGCTTTTTTCTTCTTCTTTGTGTAATTCAATTAGTTTTCCATCTTTTAATAAGGCAAAATCTACTGCTTCAGAACTAGATCTAATGATTAATTCTTTATTCACACTGTAAATTTTTATCTGTTTTTTCAGAAAATAGAAGAAAGAAAAAAGAATATAGACTTATAAAAATCTAAAATCTGAAATCTAAAATCTAAAATCTTATCTACAGATGGATTAAACAATATTTTTAACAGGTATTAACCCGGTGAAAAGAAGATTGGGAGAGAATAGAATTAAGAGAATAGACTTTTTGTCGTCTATATTCTATTTTCTTTTCTCTTTCATCTTTTTTCAATTTCAATGAACGTTTAAAAAGAAAAAAGTAGTTTAAAACTACTTTTTCTTTTTGTGGCGGTTAGCTCTCGCTCTTTTTTTACGTTTGTGAGTAGCTACCTTATGTCTCTTTCTTTTTTTACCACTTGGCATATCGTGTCAGATTTTATGTTAATTAATAGTATTATTTTGCTTCGTTGTTCGTTTTTACTCCTTCTACAAAAACTTTTGCAGGTTTAAACGCAGGGATGTTGTGTGCTGGAATTTTGATAGTAGTATTTTTAGAAATATTTCTACCAGTTTTTTCAGCTCTTGTTTTAACGATAAAGCTTCCGAAACCTCTTAGGTAAACATTGTCTCCAGTTTCTAATGAAGTTTTAACTTCTTCCATAAAAGTTTCTACTGTTGCTTGAACATCTCCTTTTTCAAGACCTAGTTTCTCTGAAATTTTCGCTACGATATCTGCTTTCGTCATTTTCTTTCCTATTTTATTTTATAAATGATGTACTATTTTTTTGAGTTTGCAAATATAGGAATTAAAAAAATAATTAATCAAGCTAAATCGTTAAATTTTAATTACATAAACATTTACTTTTGTTTTCTAAGTATTTTTGAATGGATTTTTATAACATATTGATAAATTGGTATTTACAAAACAAACGTGATTTGCCGTGGCGTAAAACAGCCGATCCGTACCTGATTTGGCTCTCAGAAATTATGCTTCAGCAAACTAGAGTTGCTCAAGGAATGCCTTATTTTTTTGCATTTACCAAGGAATTTCCTACTGTATTTGATTTGGCAAATGCCTCAGAAGAGCAAGTTTTGAAACTTTGGCAGGGACTAGGGTATTATTCTCGTGCTCGAAATTTGCATAAAACGGCTCAATATGTGGCAAATGAGCTCAATGGCGTTTTTCCTGAAGACTATAAAAATTTATTAAAATTAAAAGGTGTTGGCGAATATACAGCCGCAGCAATTGCTTCTTTTTCTTATAATGAGGCAGTTCCTGTTGTTGATGGAAATGTGTTTCGAGTACTTTCGCGTTATTTTGATATAGAGTCAGATATTGCTCTGCCGGCAACAAAAAAAGAGTTCGCCGAATTGGCTTTTGAATTAATGCCAAAGGACAATCCTGCAATCTTCAATCAAGCTATAATGGAATTTGGCGCTTTGCAATGCGTGCCTAAAAGTCCAAATTGTTTAGTTTGTGATTTTAATGAAAGCTGTGCGGCTTTACAGAAAAAGAAAGTTTCAGTTTTGCCTGTCAAATCAAAAAAGACAAAAGTGACAAACCGCTTCTTTAATTATTTGATTTTGGAAGATGCTTTAGGAAATACTTTAATTCAAAAAAGAACAGAAAAAGGAATTTGGCATAATCTATATGAATTTCCGTTGCTGGAAACCGATGAAATTGTTGGTTTTGAAGTAATTTCAAAAGCCGTTCAAAAGGATGTTTTTTCAGCTTATACTATTATAGGTATAGAAGAATGTGCTGAAACTGCTGTTTTACACAAACTTTCGCATCAACATCTCCATATTCAGTTTTGGAAGGTCAGAATTAGTGAAACAATTGAGAATGGTTTGAGTTACAGTGAGTTAAAAAATAATCCGTTTCCAATTGTGATATATAATTTTATTGAAAAGCAAGAATTAAATTGCTAAAAAAATGTATCTTTGGGATAAATACTACCAAAAACTATGAACGGAACATTAAATAAAGTTATGCTAATTGGCCATTTAGGCGATGATGTAAAGATGCATTATTTTGATGGAGGGAATTGCATCGGGCGGTTTCAATTGGCTACAAATGAAGTTTATATCAATAAAACGACCAACGAAAAAATAACTTCAACGGAGTGGCATAATCTAGTTGTGCGTAATAAAGCTGCCGAAATTTGTGAAAAATATCTTTCTAAAGGAGATAAAATTTATGTTGAAGGCCGAATTAAATCGCGCCAATGGCAAGCAGAAGATGGCACTACAAAATATACTACGGAAATTCAGGTTACCGAGTTTACTTTCCTGACTACCAAAAAAGAAACGGGAAATCATAAGCCAAATCAAGAGCAGGAGTCGGCAAAAAACACTACATTTGATGCATCTAATGAAGGCTTGCCTATAAATGACTTGCCTTTTTGATTGTTTAACTAATCTTTTTTAATTTGGACCCAGAGCCCAGTTTACTTTTATCTACAACTTTAGACATCAATTTAATAATTGGTTTTGTCGGAATATTTATTTTGCTGTTTTTATCAGCCATTGTTTCAGGTGCCGAAGTCGCTCTTTTTTCTTTGTCTCAAAAAGACATTGATGAAGCACTGCACGAAAATCTCCCAAAAGGAAAAATCATTTCAAATCTTTTAGATAAACCAAAGAAATTGCTGGCAACACTTTTAGTTGCTAATAATTTTCTAAACATCGGAGTTGTTATTTTGTTCTCTTTTATTGGCCGAGATGTTTTTTCTCATATTAGTTCGCCTGCTTTTAAGTTCTTTTTAGAGGTAGTTTTGGTTACGTTTCTGATTTTATTATTTGCAGAAGTTTTGCCGAAAGTTTATGCCAGCCGAAACAATTTAAAATTTGCAAAACGTGTTGCTTATCCCATCGCTTTTTTAGATAAATTACTTTCGCCAATAAGTTTGCCTATGCGCGCTGTTACCTTATATTTGCAACGTAAATTAGGGAAACAGAAGAATAGTTTTTCAATAAATCAGATTTCTCAGGCGTTGGAACTTACAGATTCTGAAGGGACATCGACGGAAGAACAAAAAATTCTGGAAGGAATTGTTTCTTTTGGAAATACTGATACAAAGCAAGTCATGAGTCCGAGGATTGATGTTTTTGCTTTGGAAATTTCAGAAACATTCGCAGAAATTTATCCTAAAATTATCGAAAGCGGTTTTTCAAGAATTCCTATTTATCGAGACAATATAGATCAAATCGAAGGCGTTTTGTTCGTTAAAGATTTACTGCCTTACATTGATAAAGATGAATTTGACTGGACTTCTTTAATGAGAGAAGCTTTTTTTGTTCCGGAGAATAAAAAACTGGATAACTTATTAAAGGATTTTCAGAGCCTAAAAAGCCATTTGGCGATTGTGGTTGATGAATATGGAGGGACTTCTGGATTAGTTTCTTTAGAAGATATTATAGAGGAAATTGTAGGAGATATTAGTGATGAATTTGATGATGAAAATTTAAATTTTTCGCAGATCGATGAAAAGAATTTTCTGTTTGAAGGAAAAATCAATTTGAAAGATTTTTACAGAATTATTGATGTCGATGAAAATATTTTCGAATCACGAAAAGGCGAAGCAGAAACTCTAGCCGGATTTATTTTAGAAATTTTAGGTAATTTTCCTAAAAAAGATCAAAAAATAGCTTTTGAAAACTGTGTTTTTACAATAGAAACCGTTGACAAAAAGCGTATAAAACAAATAAAAGTAACGATAGATTAAGATGTTAAAAAAGATAATCTCAACAGCAGTAATTTTATTAATTCTGACTTTGGTAAGCTGTAAAGATGATGTATTGCCAAAACCGGCAAGTTTTCTGCGTTTGGATTATCCGGAAGCAAAATATGTTCATTTTGAAAATACTTGTCCGTTTGCTTTTGATATGAATGAAGATGCGATAATTAAAGGCGAGAAAGAATGCGGATTTGCGATTACGTATCCAAAAATGAAAGCTACAATTTACTTGACATACAAACCTGTACACGGAGATATTAATAAGCTTTTGAAAGATGCGCAGAAACTTACCTACGAGCACGTTATCAAAGCTGATGATATTTTAGAACAGCCTTATTTAAATCAAGAAAAAAAGGTTTACGGAATGTTTTACCAAGTTGATGGAAATGCCGCTACAAACTCGCAATTTTACGTGACAGACAGCACAAAACACTTTCTTATCGGTTCTGTTTATTTTTATGCTAAACCTAATTTTGATTCAGTTATGCCGGCTGTGAGTTATATTAAAAATGATATGCAGAGGATTATGGAAACTCTGAAATGGAAATAAAAAAAAGGCGTTCAAATTTGAACGCCTTTTTTTTTGTTTTAGAATACTCAAGATAGTAGAGTGAATCTATCAAGTTCTTTTCTTGCATATCGCGAAATAATTTTATTTTCATTATTTGACAGGTTTTGTAATTTTGATAATGAGTTAAAATTATTTATTGAAGCAATCGCTTTTATGCACTTTCTCGCCAATTGATAAGTTTCATCATATTCTAAATATTCTAAATTTAGAAAAATAGCATTGTATAGAAAATCAACTATATTTGGGTCGGCAGTTTCTTTAAGGGTTAAGACTATATCTTCATGTTTAAAATGCCAATTCTCCACCGCTAATTCACATAATAGCTTTGTCAGTTTTTTATCTTTAAGTTCAAAGTAGTCAATCAATATTAAAATAACTTCTAAAAATGGTTCATTTTTATTCGTTTTTGAAATATTTAGAACTTCAGTAATTTGATTAATGTCAACTTCTGAACCAAAAATGTCTGTTATTAATCTTTTTGAGATTGATTTTTCAACTCTAAATTGAGCTATAAACTCATTAATTTCTTTTATCATTTCTTTGATCTTGATAAGTAATTAATATTTGAATTAAAAATATCTAATATTATCCCTTTAAACAATTTATCAACAAATATAAATTAAAAAAGGCACTCGATTTGAGCGCCTTTTTTAATTGTTTAAATTTCGAATTTAAGATTTAAAATTCAAAACCTTATATGTTTTGCCGTCACCAGTTGCTTGAACAACTCTAGTCAAAGATTCTTGATTTTGAATCGTTTTGTCAAAAGTTATGGTTGCCGTTTTTTTGTCAAAATCAACAGCTGCTTTTTCAACGCCGTCAAGGTTTGATAATTCTTTTTCGATAGTTTTGGCACATCCCATTGCGCAAGTCATTCCTTCGATTTCGAAACTTGCAGTTTGCACATTTTCAACAGCGATTGCTTTATGTTCTTTAGCAGTTGTTTCTAACGGTTTTATGTTAGCTAAGTTTTTGTCTTCTTCTTTTTTGCAGCCAACGAATACTAAACAGGCAATAGCTAATGATGCAAATATTTTAGTGAATTTCATATTTATGATTTTTAAATTGTCAATATGTTTGTTGCAAAATTAATAAAAACCAAGAGGCCAGTTCGTAAAATTATTACAATTTTGCAGTAAAATACAATTTATGGAAACAAAACAGTTAAAATGGCTGTACTTAGCGATTCTCTCTCTTATCTGGGGAAGTTCTTTCATTCTTATAAAAAAGGGATTGATTGGTTTGACTGCAATTCAGGTAGGTTCATTCCGAATTATTTTTGCGGCTTTGTTCTTGTTGATTGTAGGTTTTAATAGCTTGAAAAAGATTTCGCGTCGTCAATGGAAATATGTTGCCATAACTTCGCTTTTTGGAACTTTCATGCCGGCTTATCTTTTCGCTATTGCAGAAACTCAGGTAAATAGTTCGATTGTGGCTATCTTGAATTCGCTTACGCCGTTAAATACATTGGTTTTAGGAATTGTGGCTTTTGGAATTCAATTTCAAAAAAGACAAGTTTTAGGTGTTTTTGTTGGGCTTTTGGGTTGCCTGCTTTTGGTTTTAAGCGGAGATTCTGCAGGCGGAACTCAGAATTATTTATATGTTTTGCTTGTAGTTATTGCAACTCTTAGTTATGCAATTAATGTAAATTTGATTAAGAAATATTTACATGATTTGAATTCTGTAAGTATCACAACAGGGAATTTTACTGTTTTGCTTTTACCAGCGTTAATTATTTTAAGTACAACTGACATTGGCCAAAAAATACATTTTGCAGAAACACAGCATTCTATCTTTTTTGTTGCAATTTTAGGTGTTTTGGGAACTGGAATTGCTAATATTCTATTCTTTAAATTGATCCAAATGTCATCGCCGGTATTTGCGACATCAGTTACTTATTTAATTCCGATAGTGGCTTTTTTCTGGGGATTGTTAGACAATGAAATGCTGACGCCAATTCAGTTTTTTGGAGCGTTTATTATTTTGATAGGGGTTTATTTATCAGCTAAGAAATAGTTATGAGTTATGAGTTATGAGTTTTGCGCATGTCACCCAGAGCGATCCCGAGGCTTCGGGAGAAGAGAGCAAAGGGCTTCGACTTCGCTCAGCCTGACAAAATGAAACGCAAAAAAAAGCTTTGTCAAAGTTGTAACTTTGACAAAGCCTATGAGAAAAAAACTTAGCAACTTAGTGTCTTAATATCTTAGAAACTTAAAAGCTTAGCATCTTTTTAAAGAAAATCTGCATCAGAAACTCCTTCATTTATTTTGATATCAGACATTTTGATATCCAACTCAAAACCTACATTCTGAATTAAGTTAAAAGGAACTTTTACGCCTTTTACTTCTTTGTAATCGTTGAAGTTTGTGATTTGTGTAACCGATTTTCCGCCTTGTTCGCGAACTTTAGATTCGGCTACTTTTAGACCTGATTTTATATCATAGAAATACGTTGTTTTGCCATCTTTAATTGCATAGGCGTCACTTCCGTTGATAGGTTCTATACTGTCAACTTTTAGATCCGTTCTTTTTGCTAATTGAAGCTCTTCAAATGGGGCAGCATTTGCTTTCATTTCTTTAAGGTCATCGCCTTCAAGGTTTTTACGTTGGCCTTGCTGTTCAACATAAGCGCCTTTTTCATTTACAACTTGTTTCATCAAATTCATAGTTCCCATAGCAAGAGAAACCATCATTTTTCCTTTTGAATCTAATTTTGAAGTGAAAGTCAGTGGAGTAGGAGCTTGCGGAACAGTCGTACTTCCGTTCATATAAAGCGTTTTGACTGAAGTTACCGCTTTTTCGCCTCCAATTGCTTTGATGTAATTTTCGAAAACTGTTTTTGCAGTAACATTTGTTGGAGCTTCTTTTTTGGTGGCTGGTTTTTCAACTGGGTTTCCGTATTTGTCAAAATAATGAATAGGAATTTGTAGTTTTTCCAAGCCAGAAATTACATCAGAACCTTTTCCAACAATTACAATTCGCATATTGTCAAGCAGGAAATATTTGTTTGCGACACGATAAATATCGTCTGCAGTAACATTATTTATTGTCTGAATGTATTTTTCGTAGAAATCTGCAGGAAGTTTTTCTGTCTCAATATTTAGAGCGTAACGTGCAACGGCTTGAGGTTTTTCGACTTGCATTACAAATCTTCCAATGTAGCCTGCTTTTACATTTCGTAAAACTTCTGGATCCACTCTTTCTGTTCTGATTCGTTTGATTTCTTTAATAAATTGAACCACTGCGCTATCGGTAACTGTATTTCGAACTGCTGAAGTTGCTTTGAATTTAGAAACATATTTGCTGGCTCCAATGCTTGAATTTGCGCCATACGTCCAAGCGTGTTGTTCGCGTAAATTCATATTTAAATAACTATTGAAATCGCCTCCTAATATTTGGTTTGCAATTACAGCTGGAAAAAAATCGGGATCACTCATTCTTAAATTCACCGTATTTACCAGTGAAATTTCAGATTGAACAGCATTTGGAACATCAACAAAATCAATTTGTAAGTTCGAAACATTTTCTGGATTTGGATATGTGTTTTTTGGAGCTGCTTGTTTTTTCCATCCACTGAATAATTTTTCAACCGCAGTTTTTGTTTCTTTAAACTTAATGTCTCCAATAACTACTAAATAAGCATTTTCTGGAACGAAATAAGTACTGTAGTTGTTTTGAACATCTGCTAGAGTAACATTTTTCACAGTTTCCTCAGAAAGATACTCGCCGTTAGGATGATTTTTTCCAAAAGCTAAAACATCAACCACTCGGTTTGAGATGGCCGGAACGCTTTTTTCATCGGCTTTAAGGCCTTCTAATAGTTTTGCCTTTTCTTTGTCAAATTCGGTTTGAGTAAAATTTGGTTGTAAAGCACCTTCAGCCAAAAGTTCTAAAACGCGTCCTGAATATTTGGACAAAGCGCTTGCATAAGCTCCTTGAGAAGTAAAGTTGATATTGGCTCCGTAAAAATCAATTTCTTCGTTAAAAGCTTCTTTTGTTGTTTTTTTAGTTCCGTTGCCAATCAAGCTGCTGGTCAATTCGTCGACACCTTTTTTGTTGCCTTCAGTAAACGGTGCGTTATCCAGAGTTAGTGTAAAGCTTACTCGTGGCAATTTGTGGTTTTCAACAACTAAAACCTTCATTCCGTTTGCTAAAACAAAGGTCTGGGGTTTTTTGATGTTGACTACTGGGGCGTTTCCTGGTTTTGGTTGTGGACGATCTTGTGCTATCATAATTCCTGTTAGGAAAAAAAGGATTAAAAAAGGATATATTTTTTTCATGATTCGATAATTCTTAGTTTTGAGATTTTGCAGTTGGGATATAATCTAAAATCAAGCGTTGGTTAGGATTCAAGTATTTCTTTGCAACTTCTCTTATTTCTTCTCTTGTGATAGAATGGTAAATATCAATTTCAGTATTAATCAAATTGACGTCGCCATAAAGCAAGTAATACGAAGCAAGGTTTTCTGCAATTCCTTCTACGCTTGAATTTGCGTTTACAAAATTATTATCGAATTTGTTTTGTAATTTTTCGTAATCTTTTTCAGAAATCAAGTCAGTTTGGATTTTTACGATTTCTTCATCTATTTCTTTTAAAATGTCTGCGGTTGTGTTTGGGGCCATTGGCAATCCGTACAAAATATAGGTTCCGTAATCTTCTTGACTAAAGCCAACTGCACCAATTTGAAGCGCCATTTTTTTGTCGTCAACGATTTTTTTGTACAGCTTTGAGCTTTTTCCATCACTTAAATATGAAGAGATCAAATCTAAAACTCTGGCATCTCTGGTTTTCATCGAAGGTGTTCTGTATGAGGCAACGACCATCGGAATCTGGATATTTGGATCCTCGTAAGTTGCTTTTATCGTCTGAGTAATTGGTTCTTCAGTATAAGTTTGTTTTTTAACTTCTTCGCCTCTTGGAATTGGGCCAAAATACTTCTGAACCCATTCTTTGGCTTTTGTCTTGTCGAAATCTCCGGCAACAACTAAAACAGCATTATTTGGCGTATAGAATTTTTTGTTGAATGCCTGAAATTCTTCAAGAGTTGCAGCATCTAGATCTTTCATTGAGCCAATAGTTGTCCAGCGATACGGGTGATTTTTGAACATATTTTTTTTAACTTCTGGAAGAATGTTTCCATAAGGTTGATTGTCGTAACGCATTCTTTTTTCTTCTTTTACCACTTCGTTTTGCGTATCAACTCCAATTTTATTAATAATAGGGTGCATCAATCTTTCCGATTCCATCCATAAGCCTAATTCTAGATTGTTTGATGGGAAAACTTCATAATAATACGTTCTGTCATCCGAAGTATTAGCGTTATTTACTCCTCCGTTTGCCGTAACGATTTTCATCCATTCGCCACGTTTTATATTTTGGGTTCCTTCAAATAATAAATGTTCGAAGAAATGTGCAAAACCGGTTCTGTCAGGACGCTCGTCTTTTGAGCCAACATGGTACATTACAGAAGTAATAACCACGGGCGCCGATGGATCGTTATGCAGAATAACGTGCATCCCGTTGTCTAAGTTGTATTCTTCAAAAGCTACCTTTTGAGCATGTGCTACTCCGCCAAGCATTAGTGCTGCACTTAACATCATTATTGAGTTTTTCATATTAGATTAATAATTTTATAATACCTAAAAACAAGTAGGTAGCAAAAAGTTGATTATAGTTACTTCAAAAATAGTGTTTTTTGCGAAGTATTTTAGGATTTGTGCAGATATCATTAAAAATTAACAGAAAAATACTTATGTTTTTAATTTTGAAATTATTTAAAAGAGTTGGAAAACAGCCGTTAAACGCGAAAAAAATATTTTTGCTTTTAGGGATTGCGTAGTAAATTATTAGTTGTATATTTGCAACCTTAAAAATCAATAAATCAATTTGATATGTATGCAATCGTAGAGATAGCAGGGCAACAATTTAAAGTAAGCAAAGACTTAAAGGTTTATGTTCACCGTTTAGCTAATGAAGAAGGTTCAAAAGTTTCTTTTGACAAAGTTCTTTTATTAGACGATAATGGAAATGTAACTTTAGGCGCCCCAGCTATAGAAGGTGCTTCAGTAGAAGCTAAAGTGTTACAACACTTAAAAGGTGATAAAGTTATCGTTTTCAAAAAGAAAAGAAGAAAAGGATACAAAAAAAGAAATGGTCACAGACAATATCTTACTCAAATTGTAATTGAAGGTATTACTGCAGCAGGAGGAACTAAAAAAGCAGCAGCTAAAAAAGCAGTTGTAGCAGAAGAAGCAGCTACTGAAGAAGTTGAAGCTCCAAAAGCAAAAAAAGCAGCTCCAAAAGCAAAAAAAGAGACTACTAAAGAATAATAACAATATTTAAACTCATACGTCATGGCTCACAAGAAAGGTGTCGGTAGTTCGAAGAATGGTAGAGAATCAGAATCAAAACGTCTAGGCGTTAAGATTTATGGTGGTCAAGCTGCTATTGCTGGTAACATCATCGTTAGACAAAGAGGTTCAAAACACAATCCAGGTGAAAATGTTTACATCAGTAAAGATCACACACTACACGCAAGAGTAGCTGGAGTTGTTAAGTTCCAAAAGAAAAGAGATAACAAATCTTATGTATCTATTATCCCATTCGAGGCATAATAATCATAGATTACTTTTTATAAAAAACCCGTTCAGAAATGAACGGGTTTTTTGTTTTTAATATTTCTACACACAGTTTTGTGATCCTTCCTTCGTCAGGATGACAAGATTGCGAAAAAAAACCTTTGTCAAAGTTTAAAACTTTGACAAAGGTTGATTAGTTAGTGTGAGTTAGAATTTGGTCCCGATGCTTCGGGATAAAATTGAGATTTTAAAACATTTATTCCTCAGTATCTTTAGTTTCTTCTAAATCCTGAGATTTCTTGCCGACTTTTATTTTTGGATTATCCTGAGTTCCTGTAACTGTAAGCGGAATTCCGAAAATACCCAAAGGAGGCAATCCTAAGCGCATTTTTAAGTTTAGTTTTCCGTCTAAGCTTGTTGTGCCTTCAATTCTTGGTCTAAAGCCGGCAAACTTGAATTTAAAGCGCTCTACGGTCATGATGTTATTTTTGATCGTCGTTTTGATATCAACTTTTGAAACATCAGGGTTTTTCATCGATTCTGAATTGGTTTCTTTGCTGACTGCGCTAAACATCTTCAATCCTCGTACTTTTACATCTTTAACGGAAAGTGTTCCTCCTCCGGTTAATGAAGGATAAACAGGCTCCATATTTGCATTTAAACGACCTTTTAGCTGATAATCTAAAGAAACAATTCCTTGTGCTTTTTCAGCGGCGCTGGCCATTTTCCTGAACACTTCAACTTCATTATAAGCTCGTTTGATGTCAAAATCCGTTGCTTTAATGGCGTAGTCGAAATTTGCTTTTTGAGGTGTTACAGCTTGATAATTGGCATTCATTGTTACTTTGCAGCCTATTAAATCAAAACCTGTGTTTTGCATCGTCAGTTTGCCATTTTTCATGCTCAAGTTTCCAGTGGCATTTTGAAGATTCAATTTGTCGAAATTTACTTTTTGAGCATTGGCTGTAAAGTTCAAATTCAAATTTGTCGGAATAATGATAACGCCACTTTGTGTATTTCCTGTTTTTGTTTCCGGTTTTGGAGTTGCATTTTCTGTTACAGAAGTTCCGGCTGTTGTTTCTGACATAAATTCATCAACATTAATATATCGTGATGAAGATTTGAAAGAGCCTTTTAAAACGCCTGTATTTGTAGTTGCATAGTTGAAAACATTCTGCAGATAACCATTCATTGTAAAATCAGACTTTCCGTATGTGGCCAAAAAGTTGTTGAAATACATTTTGTCCTGATTGATTTTAAAAATTCCTTCTTTTATAATGAATTTTTTAGGCAGATATTCAGATGTAATTCCAATATTTCGTAGTTCAAGCGTTCCTTTATTATGCAGTTTGCTGTAGTTTCCTTTTTCTGCATCGCTTTGTTTTCCTTTCAAAACCACATCAGCTTTTACGAAGCCGTCTAAATCCAATCCTTTTTGAGAGAAAACTTTATAAATTTTATTGACATCCAATTCTCCTTTTGCTTTTATGTCATAAGTCAAATCATCAAAATTACTCAAATCTGCTTCTACAAAAACGGGTTTTCCTTCAAAAGTAAATTGCGCAGGTTTTAGTTTTACTTTTAAATCGTCATAAGTTCCTTTTTGGTTGTCGATGTTTGATTTAATAGTGATATTAGTAATTGGATTTGGATAATAAGGCGTTTTTAAATAACCATTTTCAAGATTAATTGTTCCTTTTGTTTTTGGGAAAAGTCGGTTTTTTTGATCAAATTTTCCATTTACAACAGCATCTCCGTCAAGATTTCCTTTTAATACGATATCCGGAATTCCAAGAGCTGACATCAATTTTCCAAGATCTATTTTAGCTTTTAATTCCGCGTCAATATCTGGAGTGTTTACGCCAACTACGTGAAATTTCGATTTTAAATAATCTTTATTAATATTTAATGACAGATTTTTGGCGTCAATATCGGCAAGATCCGGATTTAAATTTGGGACTTTAGTTTTAACATCTAAATTTAGGTTTGAAACCGGGAAAGCGCTTTTGTTGTAATTCACAAATCCGCTATCGAGTTTTACGTCAAGATCAAGTTCGGGAGCAATATTTTGAGATGCGATATAGTCTCCTTTTAGCGTCAAAAGCAGATTGGTATTTCCTTTCAATTCGGTTTTAGAAAGCCAAGTTATATATTTTGGTGGAAATGCAGTGAACACGTCGTTAAGTTTGCTGTTTTCTGATTTTATGACAAAATCCATATTGTAGCCGTCTTTGAGGAAATCAAATTTTCCTTTAAAATCGACTACAAGCTGATTGATTTTTAAGTTGTTTTGTTGAAAAAAGAAGGAAAGCGAATTCACATTTACTTTAGTAATCAAGTCAGCATCAACCTTTTTGTTCATCAAATACGGTTCGCCTTCATAGACTACATTTAGTTTTTCGATTTTAGCTTTCGAATACAAATCAAAAACCGATTTGTTCAAATCTCCTTTTCCTAAATAGTTAAAGCCAAACGCATCAAAATGAACTTTGGTCGAAAGGTCGTCGTAAATTATTTTGCTGTTCAGAATTTCAATGCGTTCCAATTTTAAAGCAGTTTCTGTGCTGTCTTTGGGATCTGAAGGTTTTGACGATTTGTAGATGTTGTAATTGGCTTCGCCTTCTGGATTTACTTTTACGTTTATAAAAGAATCGGATAAGTAAATTTGATCAATTTTTACAGTTTTGCTAAAAACCAGACTGGCAACATTTATTCCAAAAGAAACTTCTTTTGCCGTAATGAATTTTTCCTTTGCATAAGGCGCTGATCCATTAAGGTTTAAATCGCTTAAAGTTAGTGTCAGCGAAGGAAAATGATGAAAAAACGAAACCGAAACATCAGAATAATTCAATTCTGCGCTAAGTTTTTCGTTTGCCGTTTTTTTAATTTGTTCTTTAATTTTGTCCGCAAAAATAATTGGCGTTAAAAACAATAATCCTATAATAACAACAAAGGTTATTCCGAGATATTTTAGGATTTTTAATATTATCGATTTCTTTTTATCGGCGCTCATATTCAATTTTGGTATTAGTTTTTAGAAAATATTCATAAAAAATTACCCGTGTACAGTTTCATTTTTACCATAATTGGTAATAATAGATCCTTCGTATTCAATCCACTCTTTCCAGCGTTTGTCAATGTCGATATTGTCTTGATACTTTCTAGCAAATCCTAAAAAAGTAGTATAATGACCAGCTTCAGAAATCATTAAATCTCTGTAGAATTTTGCTAATTCTTCATCTTTAATATTTTCGGAAAGTACTTTAAAGCGCTCACAACTTCTTGCTTCAATCATTGCCGAAAACAATAATCGATCGCAAAGAGCGTCTCTTCGGCTTCCGTCTTTTTTCATGAATTTGAAAAGTTCATTTACATAATGATCTTTTCTTTCGCGTCCCAAAGTAAGTCCGCGTTGTTTTATAATGTTGTGAACCATTTGAAAATGTTCCAGTTCTTCTCTTGCAATTTCAAGCATTTCAGTTACTAATTCTTCAATTTCAGAGTTATACGTAACGATACTGATGGCATTTGAAGCTGCTTTTTGTTCACACCAAGCGTGATCCGTTAAAATTTCTTCGATATTTGACTCAACGATATTTACCCAGCGAGGGTCTGTAGCTAATTTTAATCCCAACATGATTTCCCAACATTTTTAGATGGTACAAAATTAGTGTTTTTTTGTGACCGAATATTGGTTAATTGGGTGCAAATCCGCGGAAAAAAGCATTATTTTGTAATATGAAACAAATATTATGAATCAGATAAAGAAACTTTTAATTATTGGGTTTGTTTGGCCTGAGCCAAAGTCTTCTGCCGCAGGTGGAAGAATGATGCAGTTGATATCTATTTTTAAAGAAAATGGATTTGAAATCACATTTGCAAGTGCGGCCCAAGACAGCGATTTTATGGTTGATTTGTCTGAGTTTGGAATAATAAAAAAAGGTATCGAACTCAATTCTTCAAGTTTTGATAATTTTATAAAAGAATTAAATCCAGATGCGGTCTTGTTTGATCGTTTTATGGTTGAAGAACAGTTTGGGTGGAGAGTGATTGAAAATTGTCCGAAAGCAATAAGAATTCTTGATACTGAAGATTTACATTGTCTGCGAACAGCAAGACAAAAAGCGTTTAAGGAAAACCGAACTTTTGAATTGATTGATTTATTATCTGAAGAAGTTGCAAAACGAGAAATTGCCAGTATTTTGCGTTGCGATGTATCTCTTATTATTTCTGAATTTGAAATGGATATTCTAAAAAATGTTTTCAAAATCAATGAAACTTTACTGTTTTATCTTCCTTTTTTAGTAGAAAAAATGAAAGAAGAAGAGCTGTTGAAATTGCCTTCTTTTGAAGATCGCAAGAATTTTGTTTTCATCGGGAATTTTCTTCACGAGCCGAATTGGAATACTGTTCAATATTTAAAAGAAGCCATTTGGCCTTCTATAAAAAAGAATTTTCCAGAAGCAGTTTTAGAAGTTTATGGCGCATATCCATCGCAAAAAGTATTGCAATTGCATCAGCCTAAAAATGGGTTTTTTATCAAGGGAAGGGCGGAAGATGCCAATGAAATTGTAAAAAAATCAAGAATTGTTCTGGCGCCAATTCGTTTTGGAGCGGGTTTAAAAGGAAAATTATTAGAAGCCATGCAATGCGGAACGCCGAGCGCAACAACATCGATTGGTTCTGAAGCCATGCATGCAAATTTGCCTTGGAATGGTTTTATTGAAGATAATCCCGAGGAATTTTCTAAAAAAGCAATTGCATTGTATCAAGATGAAAATCTTTGGAAACAAGCTCAGAAAAACGGAATTGCAATTATTAATAAATGTTATCAAAAAGATGATTATTCAGCTCATTTAATTTCGTTAGTAAATTCGCTGTTAATCGATTCTGAAAGTCACCGTCTGCATAATTTTATGGGAAATCTGTTGCAGCATCATGCCTTTAAAAGCACGATGTATATGTCAAAATGGATTGAAGCGAAGAATAAATAGTCTCAGTTTTCAGTCTCAGTTTTTCCGGTCTATAATTGCTGAAGACTGCGACTGAAAACTCTAAACTAAGCTTCCATTTTTCCAAACCCAACAGTTTCACGATACATTTGAGGCGAAACATCAGCATTCGTTTTAAAAAAACGGCTAAAATAATGTTCGTCATCATAACCTAATTCGTAGGCAATTTCTTTTACTGTTTTGTTAGTTAAGTATAATTCTCTTTTGGCTTCGATGATGATTCTTTCCGAAATTAAATCGGTTAAAGTTTTGTTGAAATAGTTTTTGGATAATTTGGCCAATGCTTTAGATGAAATATTAAGCATATCAGCATAATGACCAGCTGAGTGTTTAGTCTTGAAATTCAGTTCTATAGCATCTTTTAAATTTTGAAGAATCAAAGGTTCTTTTGAATCTGGAACCGATTTCATTTCTTCCAATTGTTCTGTTTTTAATCTTGAAGCCGTAATTAAAAAGATCTTTAAATACGAAATCAATAATTCGTACTGCGCCAATTCTGCATTCTGAATTTCGGCTTTCATTTGTTCAATCACCATTTTAAAAGTCTGTTCTGCTTGTTCTGTAACCTGAACATAAGGTGGCTGATAAATGTTATTGAACAAAACACCATTGCACGAAACCTCTTTTTGATGCATGTGAATGCAATAAAAATCAGGATGAAAATGAATTGCAATTCCTTCAATCGGTTCGTTTACACAGAGCATAAAAGGCTGATAAGGCGAAAAGGCGAGAAGTGAGTTTTCTTCAAAATGATGTTCTGCAAAATCAGCTTTTACTTTGCCTTTACCTTTCGTTACCCAAATTAAAGAGTAATAATTATTGCGCTGTAAATGGTCAAAATGGCTGTTGTCATCAAAAGGAAGAATCTTGAAAGCCAAATTACCATTCTGCGGATTGATTAAAGTGAAAACATTTTGAGAGCTCATATTCGGTTTCATTTTTGAAAATATAAAGATAGTCATGAAATGAATTCACAACTATCTCTATAACTTGTTTTTTGTTGTCTGTATTAGTTTTGTAATTCTAAGTTAGAAACTTTTGGAAAGTCAATTTCTGTATTGGCTACATTGTTAAAATAATTTGTCAAAACATTCAAAGCAACGTGAGCAATAGTTTCTGCAATTTCAGCATCTGAAACTCCTGCGTTTTTAGCTTTATTTACATCTTCGTCGTTTACCAAGCCACCTTTGCTGATTAATGTTTTAGCCAATTGTAAAATCGCTTCTGTTTTTGCATCAGCAGAATTTCCTTTTCTTGCCGCTTGTAAAACTGCTGGATCTGCTTTTACCAATTTTTCTCCAATAAAAGTGTGGGCTGCTAAGCAGTAATCACAAGAGTTGCTTTCTGAAACTGCTAATGCAATTAATTCGCCTGTTTTTGCGCTTAATTTTCCGTGGCTCAGTGCGCCGCTTAAATTCAAATATCCTTCCAAAACCGCTGGAGAATTTCCCATTGTTCTCATCATGTTTGGAACAACGCCTAATTTTGCCTGAACTGCGTTGAATAAATCTTTAGTTTTTCCTGTTACTTCTTCTGGGTTTAATGCTGTTAATCGTGCCATTTTATTTAATTTTTAAAGTTGTTATTTGTTATTGTCTTTTGACATTACAAAGTTGCAACGATTACAGATTTTAGAACATGGAGAATATACGCTATGTGATGGATAATTTTCCCTAGTATTTTTTTCAGGAGCTATTCCAGCTTTCCGTTTCAAGTCCTCACCGCAAACCCTTATTTTTCTAAGCCATAAAACGAGCTTCCGTTGGTCGCTGTTTTCTGGCAAGAAAAATAAGGGTTTGCGGTTCCGGGCTTTCCACTGCAATCTGGGCTAGGGCACTCGGTTTCATTAGAATATTTTTGTTTAGCTTCGGAGAAGCGAAATGTTTATAGAAATCACATTTATTATCGGAGGTAAGCTCCAGCGGAGCGAAATGTATTTTTTGTGCTATTTCATATATTTCGCTCCGCTGGAGCTTTTTTTTGTCTGAATCATTGAATTTCTATAAATATTTTGCCCCTCTGGGGCAGAACAAAATAAATATGTAAAAAAAGAAAAAAGCCGTTCCTTGGAACGGCTTTTCAAAATCATATTTTATAAAATTTTATTTCAAAACCCCTTCAACAGCCTGAATAGTTGTAGCATGATAACCAGATTTAGCTTTGTCAAAAACCTGTTTAGCCCAAACTTTTCCTTCTGGAGTTTTAACCATTTCTTTGTATAGCATCATAACAGAACCTGTTCTGCTGATTCCAATTAAAAATTGCTCAATTGCAGGATAGGCAGGTTTGTATTGATGACGTAATGCCTGAACAAACCATTGACGTTTGATAATGAAATTTCCACCTTTTGTAAAGTTGAATTCTTTGTCAATGGCTTCCATTTCTTTTACTGTAATATCAGTTGGAAGATGGTCGATAAAATGCTGTTTTTCGGCAGTTGTGGTGATTTTTTTACTTAAACCTGCAACGCCAGTTTCTCTCCAGCTTTTTTGGATTACGTCAATAGCATCAAATTCTGCAGAGCTAACTGGAAGAATATTTGACGGAATTCCTGGTTTGTAAATCCATTTGTCCAATTGGATTTTATCTGCTAAAACTTTGTCGCCTTTGATTAGGTTTTCATTCAAATATTTGACGAAATCTTCTGTTGTAATAGATTGAAAAGCATGAGAATCGAAATAATTCTTAATAAACGGATCAAATTTTTCACGGCCAACAGCATTTTCAATAACTCTTAAAAAAGCATATCCTTTAACATATGGAATTTGGCTGATTCCGTCGTCAGGATTTCTGCCAGTTAAAGAAACTTTTAATCTTGTATCTGGATTTGTATCTCCATATTCAGCAACATTATCAGTCAATTCTTTATTGGTAATAACATTTTGCATGTCAAATTCTTTCTTTCCAAATATCGCTTCGCCAATTCTGTGTTCAACATAAGTAGTGAAACCTTCGTTTAGCCAAATATCATCCCAAGTTGCGTTTGTTACTAGGTTTCCGCTCCAGCTGTGACCTAATTCGTGTGCTAACAAGCTTGTTAATGAACGATCTCCAGCAATTACTCCCGGAGTTAAGAATGTCAAGTTCGGATTCTCCATTCCGCCATAAGGGAAACTTGGAGGTAAAACCAAAACATCATAGCGTCCCCAGCGGTATGGTCCGTATAATTTTTCGGCAGCATTTACCATTTTTCCTAGTTCAGCAAATTCGTAAGCAGCGCTTTTTAGAACAGATGGTTCTGCATAAACGCCAGTTCTGTTGTCGATTGCTTGAAATTCGATGTCTCCAACCGCAATTGCCATTAAATAAGACGGAATTGCTTTGTCTTGTTTGAAAGTGTAAACTCCAGTATCATTTTTCTTCTGCGGATTTACGGCGCTCATAACCGCCAATAAATCTTTAGGAACTGTAACTTTAGCATTATAAGTAAAACGAATTCCCGGTGAATCCTGACACGGAATCCAAGTACGCGACCAAACGCTTTCTCCTTGTGAGAACAGGAAAGGTTTCTTTTTGTCTGCTGTCTGTTCTGGTTTTAGCCATTGTAATGCAACAGCATCTTTAGTTGTGCTGTAATAAATGTTTACTCTAGTTGTATTTGGCTCAATAGTAATATGAATTGGCTTTCCGTGAAATTCAACGTCTTTCCCAAGTTCAAATTTGGTTTCTTTTTCTTCTTCTCCTTGTCCTAAAGTAACTTTTGTAATATTCAAAGTGTTTTCATCGAAAATAATTTCGTTTCCTTTACTGATATTATTAATTGTCCAAGATGCTTTTCCTGAAATGGTCTGAGTATCAAAATCAACTTTGATATCAAGATCAAGATGTTTTGCAACAGCAAGTTCTGGTTTGGAATAACTGTGTTCATCAACAACAATAGCCGTTTTTTCTGATTGCTCTTTTTTCTGGCAAGCAAATGCCGTAAGAAATAAAGCGACAAGAATTAATTTTTTCATTTTATGAGATTTTGAATTTGAGGATGAAAATTAAACAAAAAATCCCGTTCTGAAACTTCAGAACGGGATTTAATTATAAAATTAACAAAGATTACGCCAACATTGTAACTGGGCTTTCGATGTATTGTTTTAATGTTTGTAAGAACTGAGCGCCAGTTGCACCGTCAATTGTTCTGTGGTCGCAAGCTAATGATAGCATCATTGTGTTTCCAACTACGATTTGACCGTTTTTAACTACTGGTTTCTCAACAATTGCACCTACAGAAAGGATTGCAGAGTTTGGTTGGTTGATAATTGAATTGAATTCAGTGATACCAAACATACCAAGGTTAGATACTGTAAAAGTACTTCCTTCCATTTCTTGTGGTCCAAGTTTTTTGTTTTTAGCTCTTCCAGCAAGATCTCTTACTGAGCCACCAATTTGAGATAAACTCATAGCATCAGTAAATTTCAATACAGGAACTACTAATCCGTCTTCAACAGCTACAGCAACACCAATGTTTACGTGGTGGTTGATTATGATAGCATCTTCTTTCCAAGTAGAGTTGATTTTTGGATGTTTTTTCAATGCTAATGCACAAGCTTTGATTACCATATCGTTGAAAGATACTTTTGTATCTGGAACGCTATTGATAGCAGCTCTTGCCTGCATTGCTTCGTCCATGCTTACTTCGATCACTAAGTTGTAGTGAGGAGCAGTGAATAAAGATTCAGAAAGACGTTTTGCAATGATTTTACGCATTTGAGAGTTTTTGATCTCTTCTGTGAAAACTTCACCAGCAGGAACAAATACTTTTGGTGCAGCAGGAGCAGATGCTTCTTGTTTAGCAGCAGGTGCTGAAGCAGCAGTTTGAGCTTGAGCAGATGGAGTAAAGTTTTCGATATCGCTTTTCACGATTCTTCCGTTTTCTCCAGATCCTTTCACTTGGTCTAGTGAAATTCCTTTGTCAGAAGCGATTTTTTTAGCTAATGGAGAAGCTAAAATTCTTCCTCCGTTTGAAGTTTCGGCAACAGCTTCTGTAGCTTGTGGAGCGGCAGGAGCGGCTTTTGTTTCTTCTGCAGCAGGAGTACTTGCAGGTGCAGCACCTCCGGCAGTATAGTTTTCAGCAATTCCAGAAATGTCAGTTCCTGCAGGCCCGATGATCGCTAATAAGCTGTCAACAGGAGCAGTATTTCCTTCTTGAATTCCGATGTATAATAATGTTCCAGCATTGAAAGACTCAAACTCCATAGTAGCTTTGTCTGTTTCAATTTCCGCTAAAATATCACCTTCCGCTACAGCATCGCCAACTTTTTTTAACCAAGTTGCTACTGTACCTTCAGTCATTGTATCACTCAAACGTGGCATTGTAACTACAATAACACCTTTTGGTAATTCAGTTGCTGCTTTTGCAGGAGCAGCAGTTTCAGTTTTTGCTTCAGCAGCAGGAGCATCCGCTTTTGGCGCTTCTGCAGCAGGAGCATCACCGCCAGCTAAAAGAGCAGAAATATCTTCTCCTTCTTTACCGATGATAGCTAATAATGAATCAACTGGAGCAGTTTCTCCAGCTTGGATTCCGATATGTAAAAGAGTTCCTTCGTTAAAAGATTCGAACTCCATTGTTGCTTTATCTGTTTCAATTTCAGCTAAGATATCTCCTTCACTGATTTTGTCGCCTACTTTTTTTAACCAAGTCGCTACCGTTCCTTCCGTCATAGTATCGCTCAAACGAGGCATTGTTACTTTAATCGCCATGATGTTATAGTTTATGAGGTGTAAATGGATAGTCTTCTTGTGCGTATACTACATCGTATAATTGTTGCAAGTCTGGATATGGAGATTCTTCAGCGAATTTCGCACACTCTTCAACCAAGTCTTTAACTCTTTGGTCAATTACTTCGATTTCTTCTTCAGTAGCATATTTTTGATCCAAGATTACATCAAGAACTTGTGTAATTGGGTCGATTTTTTTGTACTCTTCAACCTCTTCTTTAGAACGGTATAATTGTGCATCAGACATAGAGTGTCCTCTGTAACGGTACGTTTTCATTTCAAGGAAAGTTGGTCCGTCTCCGCGACGTGCTCTTTCGATTGCTTCGTGCATTGCTTCAGCAACTTTTACTGGGTTCATTCCGTCAACAGGTCCGCAAGGCATTTCGTAGCCTAAACCTAATTTCCAGATGTCAGTGTGGTTTGCAGTTCTTTCTACAGAAGTTCCCATCGCATAACCGTTGTTTTCAACGATAAATACAACTGGAAGTTTCCATAACATAGCCATGTTGAAAGCTTCGTGAAGAGAACCTTGTCTAGCAGCTCCATCGCCAAAATAAGTCATGGTAACACCGCCAGTGTTGAAATATTTGTCTGCGAAAGCAATACCAGCTCCCACAGGAATTTGAGCACCTACAATTCCGTGACCACCGTAAAAACCGTGTTCTTTAGAGAAAATGTGCATAGAACCTCCCATACCTTTAGAAGTTCCTGTCGCTTTTCCTAAAAGCTCAGCCATTACATTTCTTGGATCAACGCCCATACCGATTGGCTGAACGTGGTTTCTGTAAGCAGTAATCATTTTGTCTTTAGTCAAGTCCATAGCGTGCAATGCACCTGCTAATACAGCTTCTTGACCATTATATAGGTGTAAAAAACCTCTAACTTTTTGTTGAATGTATAATGCTGCAAGTTTGTCTTCAAACTTTCTCCAAAGTAGCATGTCTTCGTACCACTTTAAATACACCTCTTTTGTAACTTCTTTCATCTGAATTCTTTCTTTTGCTAAAGTTTGTTTGTGTTATCAATTGTTGCCTATAACGCAAAATAGTTTCCTCCCACAAATTTGCGCCCGAAAGGTCGGGATGCAAAAATAAGACATTACATTTAAGAACTAAAATTTAAACGCTACTTTTTGGCTTTTTTTTACAAGAACTTTTTATCAAACATAAAAGGAAGCAAATTTTTAAGGGATGCTGATTTGTAAACTTCGCCAATTTCTCCCATAAAATAGATTTCTATAGGGGTATCTTGTTTGATTTCATATTCTGCAATTGATTGACGGCAAGAACCGCAAGGCGGAATGGGAGCAGTGGTTTGATTGGTGTCTGAAGCTGCTGAAATGGCTATTTTTAGAATTTTGGCTTCTGGATATGTACTTCCTGCGTAAAAAATAGCCGTTCTTTCGGCACACAATCCTGATGGGTAAGCTGCGTTTTCTTGATTAGATCCTAAAATTATTTGTCCGTTATCTAAAAGTAAAGCGGCTCCAACTCTGAATTTAGAATATGGTGCGTACGCTTTTTTGCGAATTTCAATAGCTTGTTTCATTAAGTTCTGAACATCTTCTGGGACTTCATTGATGTTTTCAAAAATTGTGAACGATGATGTTATGCTTATTTCTTTCATTGTTTTTATAGGAAAAAAAATCCAAATTCCTATGATATAGAAATTTGGATTGCTGATGTTTTTTATTTAGAACGTTTAATATTCTTCGTATTTGTCGCCAAAGTTAAACGTTAAAGAAAAACGAAGCGTGTTTTCTAACGGATTTTTAACTTTTGAAGTTGAGAATAAATACGAAACGTCAACTTTTACGATATTGTATTTGAAGCCAGCACCTAAAGAAAAGAATTGACGAGCTCCTTTTTCAGGACTTTCATGGAAATATCCTGCACGGAATGCAAAGGAATCTTGATACATATATTCTCCACCTATACTATAGGTAATCTCTTTTATTTCTTCGCTAAACCCGCCTGGGGCATCTCCAAAAGATTTAAACATTCCTTGGAACCAGCCTATGTCGTTGTATTTGTTGTAAGCGATAGTGCTTTGATCTTCTGCGCTTTCTCCTGGATCAGTAAAATCACCATCTCCATTTAAGTCTACTGCTGCTTGTTGTCCCGGAGGCGTTGGGACTAATAGTTTTGTGAACTCAAGGCTAACCGCAAATTTGTTGTAGTCATCAAGAATAAAATCAAATCCTCCTCCTAAACGCATGTTGGCAGGTAAAAAGTTTGAGCTTAAATCGTCATTGTCATAGCTGATTTTCGGTCCCATATTCTGGAAGTTGAAACCTGCTCTCCATCTTCCGTTAAAATTACTATAGGCAATTTCTTCAGATTGATAAAATCCGGCAACGTCAACGGCAAATGATTTTCCTGCAGTAGCATCAACATCTTCGGAAGCCACTTTTAAATTAGAGCGAATATATCTTGCTCCAACAGACATCGAAAAGGTTTCGCTTAATTTTTGAGAATATGATCCATCTAAAGCGAATTCATTTGGAGATACGATATTCGGAACTTCATTTGGGTCACCGGTTCTTCTTAACTCGATGTCTCCAAATCCGAAATAACGAAAACTTCCTGCGAAGGCGCTTCGATCGCTAAATTTGTTGTAGTAAGTTAATTGGCCTAATGAAATATCATTGGCTAAATCTGTTAAATAAGGTGTGTAGCTAATAGAAAGTCCTTGTGCATCTTTGGCAAATGCATATTTGGCAGGATTCCATTGCTGAGAAAAAACGTCAGAGGATGTGGCTACACCTTGGTCTGCTAAACCTGCGGCACGTGCATCAGCAGCAACTAATAAGAAGGGAACTCCCGTGGTGATTGGTCGAGTTTCTTGGGCTTTAGCGTATGAAACAATTAAAAAACAAATTAATAAAAGTGATATTTTTTTCATTTGTGGGACTATATGTTTTGGGTGGTGCAAATTATATATATTATTATAGAATGACAAGCTTTTCGTATTTTTCTGCTTTTTTATTTGTTAAATTAGATTTTACGGTAAGTTTATAAATATAAACTCCTTTGCCTATCCGATCTCCATAATCGTCTTTTCCGTCCCAAGTAATTTCTCTCGAAAGGAATCCTTCTGTCGTGATAATTTGGTTTGTCGTCCAGACTACTTTTCCTGTAATAGTCATGACCTGTACTTGAACTTCCAGCGGTTCGTAAGGTCTATTGTGTGAAAACCAAAATTGAGTGTAGGTTGAAAAGGGATTTGGATAATTAAGAACGTGGGTTAAAGATAATGATTCATCTCCAACAACAACAAATTGTATTTCACTAGTGACAGGATTGTTGTAAACATCCCAAGCTGTAAAACTTATTGTATGCAGTCCGGCTTTTAAATTCCTAAGCGGAAAGCGTAAATTTCCATTTGTATAATCATCTAATTTTGTTTGATAATAATCATTCAAAATATAGGGATTGCTCACGTCGCCATCCAATATCGCCACTATGTCGTGCCCAATTCCACTGGCTGTATTAATCCCGTTTTCGTCTTCAAGAAAAGCTAAAAGGAATGGATTTTCATTTGTTATGCCACCTGAAACAAATGTCTCGTCGTTCATATATAACTTAACTTTTGGACTAATATTGTCCTGAGGTGCATTTTCGTTTATGCCTCCTATTTTAATAGAGGTGTTATATCCGGATTGGTTCTCTAATCCTTGAGTTTTCTTCGAATAGAAGCTAATTCGGCCATAATCAACTGGAATTCGAATGTCTCTTGGTACAACAAAACTAAATTCAAACTGGCCATTTGTAACAGATGCGTTTCCTCTAAAAATAGTTTCGCCAAGCGTTTTGAACGACATTACGGGGCTAAAACCGTCATTGTTTAGTGTAGATGTTGTAATCAGCTTATCGAAAATTGCTGTCGCTAATTCGCCGTTATAATTGCTTAAAAGGGTGTTGTTTTCATCTGTGATTTCTCCAGAAATCTTGATTTTTGAAAGTGATTTTAAATCAGGAATTGCCTGAGAAATCACAATATCATTGATTTTTGTTAAATTAATTCGTGGTTTTGGAATTGCAAGCATTAATGCCGGATCTCCGATATAAAAAATGACATTGCTAGAAGAGCTTGGGTTTTCGTTTTTCGAAATTCGAAGTGCTTCTGAAATAGTTGTATATTGATTTGATCCGTAAGAAAGCAGATTTTTGCTCAAACTGTCATTGAAATTCTCAGCATTAAATTGGCCGATTGAGCGAATTGTCGTCAACATTGAGATCGCACCTCCTTTTGGGTTCCAATATGTATATTCTCCGGCAGTTGGTCGTGTTGGGTCGTCAAATCTAGAAAATTCGCAGGTAATTGTTATGAACAAAGGGTATTTGTATTGATTGTTTAGATTTTGTCCATCTGATTTTTCCCAAATTCTTTCGCTAGCCAATCCGTCTTCGCCACCATGTCCTAAATAATTAAAAACCAAAGCGCCTTTTTCGAAAGCATCAAATAAATCAGTCCGCGCTTTTGGATATCGTGATCCGCCCGCAGATGCTTCTTGTGTGTAGGAGTCTAAAATGATTTTGTCAATATTAAAAAAAGGCTTTTGAGTTGCAATGACATCTGCAAGTGCGTTTTGACGTGATTGAATTGTGGCGTCTGAGCTTTGGTCAGAATCGTCACTTATCAAGACAAAATTGTTTTTCCAGCTTCCATAGGATTTAGCATCGTGATATTCTAGCACTTTGTTGACCATTTCGCTGGCTTGCGCATTGTCAGAGACCAGCATTCTGCCTGTTGCAATATCAATTCCGCCAAAGAAACTAGTGATGTTTCCTTCATCTGCATCCATTAATCCATAAAAATCATCAGAAGCAAATGAGGCTTCTCCTGTAGAGTTGCTAATTGTGGAATGATATATAGGAACAATATTGGTATTGTTTGAAATTCTGTCCTTATAATCATATGAGGCATCTCCAAACAAATTTACATATTTGATTTTCTTGTCTGTTGAAGATGCATTTTCATAAATATATCTTATGCAGTTTCTGATGGCGGCAATGTCTTGCTTTCCGGAAGAAAATTCTTGATAGATGTTTTCCAGAGTAATAACTTTTACATTCAAATTTGAATAATTTCGATGAAAAGTAGCTAGTTTTTCAGCTTGAGAAGATAAGGATTTAGGCGAAACAATGATATAATCTATATCCTGAAAGCTGTTTTGAGCATTCTTAAAAAGAGTTCCTTTCAGGTTTTGGTTGGCAATTTTTGACTGGCTTTCTTTTAAAGGTGCTAAATAATCAGAAGCGTCTATGGCGATATATTTTCTGATCTCGCCTAAAGAAGCCTTAAAACTGAAAATGGCTTGATTTGCATTTTCAATTTTAGATACATTATAGATGTCTGTAATGTCCCAGATTTGAGATATTCCTGCGGCGTTTCCTATTGTATAATTTACAATTCCGGCAGTAGATCCAGCTTGGTCGTATTGAAATTTGAATTGTTTCCCGGTTCCAAGGAGTTTTCTTTTTGCAATAATATTGATGTAGTCAAGATATCCTTTCGAGCCAGGAACGCCGTTATTATTATAGGTAAGTTTGATTTTTGTGGTTTCGGCGCCTGTGAATGTTGTATTTGTGGGTAGTTTTCCTGTGTAAAATTTAATGTCCGAACTTGAGGCTAGTGCATTGAAATTGATATTTCCAATGTTTTGTCCGTTTGCACTTATTGCAAAGGAAGTAGGAGTAAAGGCTGCCGAAGCGGCAACAACTTCTATTTTTACTGGAACTGATGTGTCGAGATTCGGAAATGTAAACGAAAATTCCTGCTCTTGATTAATGTCAAATGATTCTCCAAACCACTGACGTCCTAAATGTGCAATGTTTGTTTGGTCAATTTCGTGATATTGATAGTCATCAAACGTGTTTAGTTCTACGGTTGCGTTTCCTGAAGGCTGATTTAGATTTGAAATTCGTTTTCCGTCTCCTCCTGTTGCAGTAATATAATAATAAGATTTCGAATCATATAAATTAAGGTTGGTCTGGCTTTCTGAATTCCAGTTTTCGATTCCTTCGGCATAAAACAGGATATAGTCTTCATTATTAAAGACTCCGTCGGTTTCTCCAATAATCTGGATAGCATTTTCAGTTAAATCATCTGGGTAATAGGTGCTGTTGGCTAAGGGAAGCATTTTGCCCCCATTTCCGTAAATTTTAATTCTTCTTGGATCAGTTTTACTCGGATCAAAGCCTAAACTTTGCAAAAACGATTTGGATATTTTGTAAACGCCAGATTTTTCAACATAAAAGCGATACCAATCTCCTGAAGCTAAAACAGAATTTGTAACTGTGGCTGCTTTTTGAAGGGAAGAAACGCTAGTGTTTTTTGATGTTGTGCCGGTTGAAGAATAGGAGAAAGATTTGATTCGTTTGTACCCGTTGCCATCTTTTAGAATTGGGGAAAGCGACAGGAAAAGTTGTTTTTTGTCTCTTGAAGAAGCAGATTTTAACGTTTCATTTGGTTTTTCAGGGATGTTTTCAAGAGCTAAATCGCCAAGGTCATTCACTGGAATTGCTTCGTAAATAATGCTCGAAAGTTGGATGGAATTGCTCGTTGCAGGACCCGAATCGCTTAAATTAAGAAGCAATGTTAGGCTTTTTTTAGTAGTATCGTAACGAAAACTGCTTCCAGAAAAATAAGGAACAATAGTTTTGAAATCGCCAAAGCTCATTTCTTTTTTACCTTGCCAATCTATTGTGAAGCTCCCATTTATCTGAGAAAAAGCAAGAATCGGAATTAAAAAAAAATATGAGATTAAGACTTGTTTCATAGGTTAAGAAAACGAAATTGATTGCAAAATATTTTAGTAAGTAAAAATATAGTATTTAATGTTATAGTAATAATAAAAAGTATATTTTTGCGTTCGTAACTATAGGTTATTTTCTGGTAAAAAACAGCTAAATAAAATTATTAGAACAGATGTTGCTAATTAAATGTTAATTATTATATTGCAGCACCTAAATTTATCACCTAAGAATGAGTATGAAAGTAAACAAAATTGTAGTCTTGCAATTAATGATGTCAATGGTATTGATGTTGGGCACGGCTAGTTGTAGCAAAAAATCGAGTTCCTCTCACGCTTCTCGAGCGACTGGGTGGGATGTAGATAGTCAAAATGGAACGGCTGCTAGAAATGCAGGAAAAAAACAACAGGCTGGTCCTGGTTTAGTTTTTGTTGAAGGAGGTACATTTACAATGGGTAAAGTACAAGATGATGTTATGCACGATTGGAATAACACACCAACTCAACAACACGTTCAATCATTCTATATGGATGAAACCGAAGTTACGAATGGTATGTACTTAGAATACCTTGAGTGGTTGAAAAAAGTTTTCCCTCCAACAGAAGAAAATTACAAAAACATTTACGAAGGCGCATCTCCTGATACATTAGTATGGAGAAATCGCTTAGGATATAACGAAACTATGACTAACAACTACTTGAGGCATCCTGCTTATGCTGAGTATCCTGTAGTTGGTGTTAACTGGATTCAGGCTGTTGAATTCAGTAAATGGAGAACAGACCGTGTTAACGAAGCTGTTTTGGAAAAAGATGGATATATTAAAAAAGGTGCTAAAACCAACGATGTTACTGCTGAAACCTTGTTTAATACTGAGGCTTATTTAGCTTCTCCTTCAACGCAATATGGAGGTAGTGAAGAAATTGTATTAAAGAAAAATCCTAGCGGAAGAAGACCTAAAGCTGGTAAAGACGGAGTAGTTCCAGAAGAGAAAAACGTATATGCACAACGTTCTTCAGGTGTTATTCTGCCTGAGTACAGACTTCCTACTGAAGCAGAATGGGAGTATGCAGCGGCAGCTGATGTTGGACAAAGAGAATACAATATTTATAAAGGTCAAAAGAAATATCCTTGGTCTGGAGATTACACTCGTTCTGCAAAACGTAAAAACAGAGGTGATCAATTGGCTAACTTTAAGCAAGGAAATGGTGATTACGGCGGAATTGCTGGATGGTCTGATGACGGAGCTGATATTACTAACAAAGTAAAAAGTTATGCTCCAAATGATTTCGGATTATATGATATGGCTGGTAACGTTGCCGAATGGGTAGCCGATGTTTACAGACCTATTATTGATAACGAAGCGAACGACTTCAACTACTTTAGAGGTAACCTTTATGCTAAAAACAAAATTGGCAAAGATGGTAAAATTGAAATCGTTTCAACTGCTAACATTAAATATGATACTTTAAGCAACGGTAAAATTATTGCAAGAAATCTTCCTGGTGAAATTGCACAAGTTCCAGTTGATGAGCAAGAGACATATTTAAGACAAAACTTCAGCACAAGCGACAATATCAACTATAGAGATGGTGATAAACAATCTTCTAGATATTTTGACTTCGGAGATTCAGAGTCTGGACCAAAAGCTGATCAAGCGATGTACAACTCTCCTAAACACAATGTAACAACAGACAGTTTAGGAAAAATGATTAGAAAATATGACAGCTCTAGTAAACGTACTACTTTAATAGATGATAAAGTTAGAGTTTACAAAGGAGGTTCTTGGAGAGATAGAGCTTATTGGTTGGATCCAGCTCAAAGAAGATATTTCCCGCAAGATATGGCAACTGACTACATTGGTTTCAGATGTGCAATGTCAAGAGTAGGATCTAAGTCTGAAAAAAGAAAATCACCAAGGAATTAAGATTTAGAAATTCCAATATAAAAAATTCCAAATTCCAAAAGCTGAATATTCAGTCTGGAATTTGGAATTTTTTTATTGTTTTTTTTCTACTTTTATCATCTATAAAAAATAATATAAATGAATATTCAGGACATTCATAATCTGTTTTTACAATGTAAATCGCTTTCAATTGATACAAGAAAGATTGAAAAAGATTCTATGTTTTTTGCTATTAAAGGAGAGAATTTTGATGCCAATACTTTTGCTGAAGAAGCTTTGAAATTAGGGGCTTTGTTTGTTGTTATTGACAATGAGTCTTACTTTATAGACGAAAGGACTATTTTGGTTAAAAATAGTTTAGAAACGCTTCAGGAATTGGCTAAATTTCATCGTAACTATTTGAAATTGCCTATTGTTGCTTTGACTGGAAGTAATGGGAAAACAACAACCAAAGAGCTTATCAATGCAGTTTTGTCAAAAAAATATAGAACCAAGGCGACTATCGGGAATTTAAACAATCATATTGGTGTTCCATTGACTTTGTTGTCCTTTACGAAGGAAACTGAAATTGGAATTGTAGAAATGGGGGCAAACCATAAAAAGGAAATTGAGTTTTTATGTGAAATAGCGCAACCGGATTATGGATATATTACCAATTTTGGAAAAGCCCATTTAGAAGGATTTGGTGGTGTTGAAGGGGTAATTCAAGGGAAAAGCGAAATGTATCAATATCTTGCAAAAAATGATAAAGTTGCATTTGTAAATCTTGAAGACCCAATTCAGATCGAAAAATCGGCTGGAATTAAATTGTTTACTTTTGGTTTGAATAATGAAAGTGCTGATGTAAATATCAGAAAGATCGAAGCGAATCCTTTTGTTGTAATTAATTATGAAAATTTCAATGTTGAATCGCATTTAATAGGCTTATATAATTCAAATAACATAAATGCGGCTGTTTCTATCGGTCATTATTTTAAAGTGAGCAATGAGGCTATAAAAGAAGCGATCGAGAATTATATTCCAGAGAATAACAGGTCTCAATTGTTGAAAAAAGGCACAAATCAAATTATTCTTGATGCCTATAATGCAAATCCGAGCAGTATGGCTGTGGCAATTGCTAACTTTTTACAGTTAGATAGCCAGAATAAAATAATGATTTTGGGCGATATGTTTGAATTGGGTGTCGAAAGTCCGCAAGAACATAAAATAATTGTTGACTCATTGTTGAATCAAAATAAATCTGAATGTTATTTGATTGGGAAATCATTCTTTGAAAATAAAATTTCAAATGAGAAACTTCGTTTTTTTGAAACATTTGATGATTTTTCTAATCATTTAAAAACGCTTCATTTCGACAATAATACGATTTTGATAAAAGGCTCCAGAGGAATGGCTTTAGAACGAACATTAGAATATATTTCATAATAAAAGAGCCATCAGCCGCGGCTGATGGCTCTTTTGTTTTTAGATACTCATCAAAAAACCAATTAGATTTTCTTTTTTATTCAGACCAAGTTTTTTTCTTAGGCGATATCTGGCCAACTCAACTCCTCCGGTCGAAATGTTCATGATTTCGGCTATTTCTTTAGTTGACATATTCATCAATAAATAAGTTGATAAATCGAGTTCTCGTGGAGATATTGTTGGGTATTTTTCCTTTAATCTTTTCAAAAACTCAAAATGAACGTTTTTGATGTGTTTTTCTAGATCTTTCCAGCTTTTATCTGTATTTACTTCCTTTACAATGCTTTTGTTGAGTTTGCTTACTTGAAATTTCGTAGAATCATCAAGTGCTTCAATGTCAATTTCTTTTAATTTATGGATAATTCCGTTCAAGATCTTGTTTTTCTTTACAACTTGAAGCGAATTGTTTACAAGCTCTTTATCTTTTGCTAAAATTTTAATTTGAAGTTTGTCATTTTTCAGTTTTTCAATCTCTTTTTCAAGATCATATTGTTCCTGTCTGATTTTCGATTCTTTTTCGAGATATAACCTTCGTTGTTCAATTGTTTCGTAATATTTATTCTTCCTGATTTTCATTTTTATTCGATCAGAAATCACATAAATTGCAATTATGATTAAAATGAAATAAATCATTAGCGCCAAGAAATGTCGATACCAAGGCGGAGAAACTGTAAATGAAATGGTTGATGGCTCCGACTGGATCCCATAACTGTTTCGGACTTTTACTTTCATCACATATTCGCCCTCACGAAGGTTTGTGTATTCTTTTATAGAAATAGTTGACCAGTTGCTCCATTTGTCGTCAAAAGGCTCTAATTGGTATGAAAACTCCACGTTTTCAAGATTTTCATACGTTGGTGACGAAAAAGTAAAACGCACATGATTTGATGAATATGGAATGCGAATGTTTTCGATTTTATTTTGGTTGTTTCCTAAAATAATAGTGTCGCCAGGAAATGAAAAACTTCTAATAAATGCCTTTGGCTTAGTAACAAAATTATTCAGTAAATCGGGGTTGTAATGTGCTAATCCATCTGTTAATCCGATAAAAATATTTTTTGGGTCGATCGTGTTTACGGATAGGTAATTGCTAACCAAATTTCCTGTCAAATTTGAAAAAGGAGCGACAATATTAGTGTAGTAATTGTTTGTCTTCATTAATACGCCTATGGATTCATCAAAAGCATACCATAAATTAGATTGTGAATCCTCGGTTAAACTGTTTATTACTGGAATGTTTTTGAACAGTTTTGACAGGTTTTTGTCTTCATAAAATAAATCCTGCTCTTTGGAATATTTGTAGAAATGATTGTTTGTCTGAAAGTACAATTGATTGTCAATTTTTTGAATACTTCCAATGTTTTTATATTGATTGGTTAGTTGATCAATTTTTTTGATGGATGAAAATCGAGTTAAATCGTTGTTTAGTGCCATTCTATAAATAGATTCATCTTTTTTAAGCCATAAATAAGAGTCATCAAGCTCAAAATTGTTTGATGATTTATCAAATCCGATAACTTGGTTTTTGTAAACTAATCCGTTCGCGGTGCTTTCAAAAACGGCAAAACCTTCATAATTAGAGCCAATTAAAAATCCGGGATGATTTGGGATTTTTTTAAATCCGAAATATCCTTTAGAGTCAATGATATTGGTTACTGCGCCGCCTTTAATAACTAATGCTCCGCGGTTATTGGAGCAAATCAATTGGTTGTCTATAACTTGAACATTCCAGGATTGTGCTGTAGTTCCTTGAACAAGCTTGAAAGTATCTTCTTTAAAGCTGTTATTCCATGCGTGATAAAATACACCTTGGTTTGTTGCTACATATAAATTCCCTTGATAAATAACTGATGCATAAACGGTACTGATATCGTAGCTGAAACCAAAGTACGTAAATGGAGAGCCTTCATTTACAAATGCGATACCATTATCTAGGCCTAGCCAGAGATTGTTTTTGTTGTCAATAAATGAGGTAAGAACCGTATTGTTTTGCAAGCCTTTTTTACGATTCAAATGCTGAATTATTTTGCCGTTATAATCGCAAATGACAATTCCGTCTAATACCGAATTTAATACTATAAAATTGTGGTTTATTGTTACGCCTCCAAGAGAGTTGTTTTGTTTGACAAAATTGTTGGCTTCAGTATTCCATGGTTTCACAATATTATTCTCATATACAAATAAGCCTTTTTCTAGGGTTATTATTAAGGTTTTGTCTTTTGACAAATTGTACATTCCCCAAATCTCTGTATTGTTTAGGCTTGTAGTGTTTGGCAAGGAATAAAGTTTTCCGTTTTTGTACTCCAAAATCCCTTTTTCTATGTCTTGGAAATAAAGTTTGTTATTAACGACAAAAGAAAATTGAAATCGTTTAGGAGCTGGCAATATAGTAAGCTTATTGTCTTTTAAAATGTAGGCTCTTGCAAATGACTGAAAAATTGTTTGTTTCTCGAAAGTGTGGATTTTCCAGATGAAGTCTATTATCTTAATTTTATTACGATCGACTTTTTTAGATAATGATGTGTATTGAAGTTTTCCTTTTTCATTTGGTTTGAAATAGCCAAATTCGTTATAACCGCCTACAAATACTCTTCCGTCAGCGGCAATCTTTAAACATCTTACAGATGTTAAATTGGGAAGCGGATATTTTCTCCAAGATGATCCGTCAAACTGTAAAAGGCCATTGTTGTTGGCGAAATATAGATTTCCGTTTTTATCTTGGTCAATACTCCAGTTTTGCGTTCCTCCTTTATATTCATTTCGTTTGTAATTTCTTACATCTGGAAGCCCAATGTTTTTAACTTGTGCAAAAATATTAATTGATAATAATGTAAAAAAAGTAATAATAAAATATGATTTTGTCAATTTCATAAATTTTTCGGCTTTTTTGAGTGTTGGCGTCTTAATTGTCTTGTTTGTAGTGTTTTACAATAGTTTTTTCTCTACTATTTCGTTGTAGAAACACATTTTATTGATAAAAATAAGGAATCTTATACAACTGTAGTGTTTATTTTTATAATTAACATTTCGATAACATCTTAATTTTAATTTTTAATTATTTGTAAATCAAATATTTGAAAAAAAAATGATGTGTTTTTGTAATGTATAAAAATTTGTTTTGATGTGTTTTTGTAGTGAAATTTACTTGTTGATAGTAAAAAAATAACATTATTATTGCATCAAATTACTAATTAATTAACCAAAATTTTTAGAAAAATGAAATTAACAAAATTACTTGTTTTTTGTATTTCATCTCTGTTATTCTCGGTTATAGCTGTGGCTCAGGATGTCACAGTAAACGGAATAATAAACGATGAAAATGGGATGCCAGTTCCTGGTGCAACTGTTGTATTAAAAGGTACAAAAAAGTCTACTGCATCAGACTTCGATGGGAAATTCCAAATTCAAGCGCCTTCAAATGGTGTTTTGACAGTTACTTTTATTGGATACAGCACAGTTAGTGAAGCTGTAAATGGAAGAACAAAAATTACATTTCAATTAAAACCAGAATCACAATCATTAAATGAGGTTGTGGTTGTTGGATACGGTACTCAAAAGAAATCAGTAGTTACTGGAGCTATTTCTAGTGTTAAGGCTGCCGATTTAGAGAAAGTTCCAAACGGTCGCGTTGAGCAGTCTTTACAAGGTAGGGTAGCAGGGGTTTCTGTTGCATCTACTTCTGGACAGCCTGGTTCAGCTTCGAAAGTACGTGTGAGAGGGGTTACTACGTTTAGTGAAGCAGGAAATGATCCTTTATGGGTTGTTGACGGTATTGCGTTAGATGCTGGTGCAATTGGTTTTATTAATCAAAGTGACATCGAGTCTATCGAGGTTCTTAAAGATGCTGCTTCGGCTGCTATTTATGGTACTCGTGCTGCAACTGGGGTTATCTTAGTTACTACTAAAAAAGGTAAATCAGGTAAAATCTCTGTAAACTATAATGGATTTGCAGGAGTATCTGCACCAGCTAAAGTATTAAACATGCTTAATGCTACTCAATACGGTGCAATTATGAATGAAAAATCTTTAGCAGATGGAGGGCCAATTAAATATGCTGATCCAACAGCTTTAGGAAAAGGAACTGATTGGCAAGATGCAATTTTCAATCATTCAGCTTTGAGATATACTCACGAATTAAGTTTTAGTGGTGGTGGTGAAAAATCTACTTTTTATGCTTCTTTCGGAATTCAAGATCAAGATGGTATTGTAGCGACAGAAATTTCAAACTATACTAAAAAGAATTTCCGTTTAAACTCAACACACAAAATTTCTGAGTATTTTACTTTTGGACAAACTTTTGGATATACACACCAAAAATCAAAAGGAATCGGAAATACAAATAGTGAGTTTGGAGGACCTTTAAGCTCTGCTATCAACTTAGATCCAATAACTCCATTAGTTGAAACAGATCCTACTAAAAATACTGTAGGTTTTTATGCAAATCCAAACGTTATTAGAGATGCAAACGGAAATCCTTATGGAATTTCTACTTTAGTACAACAAGAGATGAGCAACCCGTTAGCTTATACGCAAACAAGATTAGGTGGTTACAGCTGGTCTGATGATTTTGTTGGTAATGCTTATTTAGAGGCTAACATTACAAGCCACTTAAAATTAAGAACTACTCTTGGAGGTAAATTAGCTTACTGGGGAAGTGAAGGATTTACACCAGTTTTCTTCTTGAATCCTAATATTAAAGCGGATAGAAACAACTACAACCAAAATAATGAAAAATCATTTGCTTGGACTCTTGAGAACACTTTAGCTTATGCTAACAAATTTGGAGATCATAATGTTAGTGTTTTAGCTGGACAAGGTGCTTATGTAGAGAATATTGGTAGTGCAGTTAACACTACAATGTTTGGACTTCCAATTACTAGCTATAAAGATGCTTCTTGGAATTTCAATGTTCCTGCTACTGATAGATCAACATCTACAAGTGACAAAACTGAGCACAAATTGGCTTCATTGTTCTTACGTGCAAACTATGATTACATGGAGAAATATCTTTTCACAGGAATTGTTCGTCGTGATGGATCTACTCGTTTTGGTGAGAATAAAAAATGGGGTGTTTTCCCTTCATTCTCTTTAGGATGGGTTGTTTCAAAAGAAGGATTCTGGAAAGAAAACAATGTAGTAAATACTTTAAAAGTACGTGGAGGTTACGGAGTTGTTGGTAACGATAATATCGCTAATTTCAAATATAGAGCTCTAGTTGTTGGAGGATATAATTATGCAGTTGGAACTTCTGGAGATATTACAACTGGATATGGTAACTCAACTTTACCAAACCCTGATTTAGGATGGGAAGAAACATCTCAAACTACAGTAGGTATCGATGCAAAATTGTTTAATGACTTTACATTAACTGCTGATTACTACAAAAAATCTACTAAAGGAATTTTGAGAGATGTTGTTATTCCTGGATATGTTGGAGTAGTTACTGCGCCATCTGCAAACGTTGCAGATATGGATAACAGTGGTTTTGAGATTGAATTAGGTTACAAGAAAAGACTTGGTGAATTTAACTTAGGAGTTAACGGTAACGTTGCTTACTTGAAAAACGAAATCACTTATGTAGGTTCATCTACAAATTATATTGTTGGAGATGCTTCATTCCAATCTATGGGACCTGTTACAAGAACTCAAGTTGGTCACTCATTCAATGAGTTTTATGGTTACAAAACTGCAGGAATTTTCCAAAATGAAGCAGAAGTAGCAGCATATAAAAATGCAGCTGGAGGATTAATTCAGCCAAATGCTAAACCTGGAGATTTCCGTTGGGTAGATACAAATGGCGATGGTGCTATTTCTGATGATGACAAGCAATTTTTAGGAACAAACTTGCCTAAATATACTTTCGGTCTTACTTTAAATTTAGATTACAAAAACTTTGATTTCATGGCATTTGCTCAAGGAACTGCAGGAAGTAAAATTTTCCAAGGTTTAAGAAGGCTTGATATCTTGAATGCAAACTATCAAACAAAAGCTTTAGAGCGTTGGGTTGGTGAAGGTACTTCAGATGATTACCCAAGATTGAGTAATAACGATCCAAATAAAAACTTCACTAACATGTCTGATTTTTATTTAGAAAATGGTAATTACTTACGTTTAAAAATTGTTCAGCTTGGTTACACAATGCCAGTTAATTTATCATCTAAAATTGGAGCTGACAAAATCCGTTTTTACCTAACAGGAGAAAACTTAATCACATTTACAAAATATACTGGATATGATCCGGAAATTGGTGGTCAAGTTTATGGTGTAGATAAAGGAGTTTATCCACAAGCAAGATCTATTTTGTTTGGAGCAAACTTTCAATTTTAAAAATTAAAGAATTATGAAAAGTACAAAATTAAAATATATATATGTTGCATTGGCATTTGCCGCTTTAGGAGCTTGTTCTGAAGATTTTGTAACAATTGACCCACAAGGACAATTTGACACAAATACTTATTTTTCTAATGAATCTGAGTGTTATGCTGCCTTAATAGGGGTTTATGATCCGATGAGAAAAAATACAGGTGGTTTTGAGAACTTAGTTGCAATGTTAAACGCTGGGTCTGATGATTTCTACGCTGGTGGAGGAGGTCCAACAGATGGAACTGGAATTCAGAATTTCTCTACACACTCACTTTCATCTATTCTAATTCCAGGAAGTTTCTGGAGTGATCACTACCAAGGAGTTTCTAGAGCGAATCTTTTATTGAATAAGCTTCCAGAAGCTTCTATGGATAATAATAAAAGAGCAAGGTTTGCAGCAGAAGCAAAAACACTTCGCGCACTTTACTACTTCAACTTAGTAAGATTGTTCAAAAATATTCCTTTGATTTTAGAGCCATTGACTACTGGAACAATGTACAATCCAGAGCAAGTTAAACCAGAAGTGATTTATGCACAAATCGAAAAAGACTTGTTAGAAGCAATTCCTGTTTTGCCAAATACAGTTGTAGCATCAACTGAAGCTGGAAGATTTAATAAAGGAGCTGCACAAGCATTACTTGGTAAAGTATATTTATTTGAAGGCAAAAAAGCTGACGCAGCTACAGTTTTGGCTCAAGTAAATGGAACGCCTGGACAAGCAAATCAATACGGAAATAAATTGTTAACTAAATTCAGTGATTTATGGGTAGTTGCTAACAAATTCAATACAGAGTCTTTAATTGAAGTATCTCACTCTAGTGCGGGTAACTCAAACTGGGATTTCTGGGGTTCTGGAAGAGATGAAGGAAACTCATTAAACGTTATGGTTGGACCTAGAGGTTATTCTAAAAAAGGTTCAAATGCACCAGATCTTCCATCAGGATGGAGCTTCAGCGTACCAACTCAAAAATTGTATGATTTCATGAAAAACGACCCTCGTTTTGCTGCTACAATTCTTGACGTTAAAGCGCTTAAAGCTGCAGGAGAAGCTGATTATATCGGTGGATACCAAGATACAGGTTATTTCTTGAACAAATTCCTTCCAAGAACTGGCGATGTTCGTACAGGTGGAGGTGCTGCCGAGTTAAACTACAAACAAAATTCTTATGTTATCAGACTTGCTGATACATACTTAATGGAAGCAGAAGCATTAGGTTCTGGACCAAGAGCGCAAGCATTGCTTGATGCAGTTAGAGCTAGAGTTGGTCTTGCATCAGTTCCTGTAACATTAGATGCTATCAAAGCTGAAAGAAGAATGGAGTTAGCTGGTGAAGGACACAGATTCTTTGATTTAGTAAGATGGGGAGATGCTGCAGCAGCATTATCTGACAGAGGTTTCAATGCTGGAACTGACGAGATTTTCCCAATTCCATATACTGAGTTAAATGGAACTAAATTGAAACAAAATCCTAACTACCAATAGTAGAATTAACCAAAAAAACGATAAAAATGAACCTAAATATAAATATAAAAAGAAGTGTATTCCTAATGCTAGCTATAGCATTAGGTACACTATCAAGCTGTGATGACGAGGTTAATCCTAATACATTAATAGCTTCAAACGTTGATGCTTCATTTACTTTAACTCCAGTAGCGGGTGCAGTAAACACTTACCTTGCTGTTGCACAGCCTAAAGGTGTAATCTCATCAATGTGGGATACTGGAACTGGTGCTTCACCAGGAAAAATGACTCAAACTATTGTTCTTCCAGATGCTGGAACTTACACAATTACACATATTGCTATTGGAGCTGGAGGAGCGACAGGTACAGCAAATACTCAAGTTGTTGTTGCAACTTCAGACCCTGTAAAAGGTAACCTTGTAAAAGGTGGTTCGTTTGCAACTGCTGCAGATCAAGCTAACTGGAAAAAAGTGATTTATGGAGCTGGCGGAGACTGGACATATAGTTCTAAAGGAGCTACTGTAAGTGGTGGTCACGCAGGAATCTATCAAGCAATCGATGTTGTAAAAGACAAAGAATATACTATTGATATGGTTGTTTCTGGTGGAGCTTCAACTGACATGTGGTTTGAAGTTTATGCAGGAAAAACAGATCCAGCTACAGTTTCAGGAGATTATAGTGATGGAGGTGCTGTAATGGGATTAAACACTTGGAATGGATGTGGTAACAATACTGTATCTGGTAAATTATCAGGTGTTGGATGTGTAAAAAATGCTAGATTAGGTACAATTAGCAATGTCGTAAAATTTGATATTACAGGTAAAATTTATTTAATGATTAGATGCGGTGGAGGAATTGCTCCAGGTGGTATCACAATCAAAGGTGTAGAATTACGCGGAAAATAATAAAGATTAAGTTAAGTTTAAGTTTGGTTGTAAATAGCCCATAATCGTTATGAGTATGGGCTATTTTTTAAATCCTTCCTTAAGCTTGTCAGAAAATGAGTTTCTGAGAACTTGTAATTAGAAATAATATAATTAAGGAAAGAATGAAAAATAATAGTTTAAAAATTCTATGTTTTTTGTTTTCAGTGGCAGCTTTTGCCCAGCCTAAAGCAAAAAAGGAATTTACAACCAACGGAAAAAAAGTAACCGTATATACTACAGCTGAGAATTCTAATTTAAGATTAACCTCTACAGATAATTTAACATTTTCAGCATCAAAGCAACCTCTTGAAATAGAATCTTCTGTTTTTGTAGAGCCATCAAAAAAATTCCAGACTTTTATGGGAATTGGTGGAGCTATCACTGATGCGAGTGCTGAAATATTTGCTAAACTTTCAAAAGAAAAGCAAGAAGAATTTTTAAATGCTTACTACGATAAACAAAAAGGAATTGGCTATTCTTTGCTAAGAACAACAATTCAAAGCTCTGATTTTAGCAGTGGAAGCTATTCTTATATCAAAGAAGGTGATAAAGATTTGAAGACTTTTTCTATTGATCATGATAGACAATTTCGTATCCCGTTAATCAAACAAGCTATTGCAAAAGCTGGTGGAAAATTAACAACTTATGTTGCTCCATGGTCGCCAAATGCTTTCATGAAAGACAACAAAAATGTTTTAAAAGGAGGAACATTATTACCTGAATACTATCAAACTTGGGCTAATTTTTATGCAAAATTCATAAAAGCTTATGAGAAAGAAGGTATTCCAATTTGGGGGACTTCAACTCAAAATGAACCAATGGCGGTTCAAACTTGGGAATCTTGCATTTATACTGCCGAAGCTGAAAGAGATTTTATCAAAAATTTCCTTGGGCCAACTTTGAAAAAAGAAAAATTAGGTGATGTAAAAATCATTGCATGGGATCACAATCGTGATTTGATGAATTACAGAGCCAACGTAATTTATTCTGATCCAGAAGCTTCAAAATATGTTTGGGGAATGGGTTTTCACTGGTATGAAAACTGGTCTGGCGGCGCTTCAATGTTTGACAATGTTGGAAAAGTAAACGAAGCATATCCAAACAAAGGACTTTTGTTTACTGAAGGTTGTGTTGAAAAATTTGATGCAAAAAAATATCAGTTCTGGGCTAATGGCGAAAGATATGGTATTTCAATGATTAATGATTTCAACAACGGAACAGCTGGTTGGACAGATTGGAATATCCTATTAGATCAAAACGGCGGTCCAAATCATGTTGGCAATTTTTGTTTTGCTCCAATTCACGCTGATACTACAACAGGTGAGTTGATTTATACTCCATCTTACTATTACATCGGACATTTTTCGAAATTTATTCGCCTAAATGCAGTTCGAGTTAGCACTGCTGTAAGTAGAAGTGCATTATTAAGCACTTCATTTTTAAATACTGATGGAACAATGGCAACAATTGTCATGAACCAATCAGATAAAGAGATTACCTATAACTTGATTATAGCTTCTGAGAAGACTGTAGTTAAGATTCCTGCACACGCAATCCAAACGCTTGTATATTAATATTTTATTGGTAAATGACGAGGGTTGATTTGAATCATCCAAATCGACCCTCAATTTACTTTTGTAAGTTAAATTTTTTTGAAAGTACAATGAAAGCCAAAGCCATAAGCAGCATATTAATCGCCCCAATAGTAGTATTGCAATTTAGTTGTAATTCATCAAAAATTGCAGATGCTTCTGCGGTTTCTGGTTCCAAATCAAATCAAAAAGTAGAGGTTTATACTACGGCCGAAAATACCAATTTGAAATTAACACTATCAAATAACTTAATTTCAAACAACACATCACAACAAACAAATTCAACAGTATCTATTAATGTAGATGCTGCACAAACAGACCAGACTTTCCTTGGAATTGGAGGAGCAATTACAGACGCAAGTGCTGAAGTTTTCGCCAAATTATCTCCAAAAAAACAGCAGGAATTTCTAAACGCTTACTACGATAAAAATAAAGGGATTGGTTATTCATTAGCCAGAACCAACATACATAGTTGCGATTTTAGTAGCGACAGTTACACATATATTGCTGAAGGTGACAAAGAATTAAAGACCTTCAATATTGACCACGATCGAAAATACAGAATTCCACTTCTTAAAAAAGCAATCAAAACAGCCGGCGGGAAATTAACTTTATTTGTCAGTCCGTGGAGTCCCCCAGCTTTTATGAAAGACAATAATGATATTTTGCACGGCGGCGTTTTATTGCCAGAATTTGCACAATCATGGGCAAATTACTATGTGAAATTTATTAGAGAATATGAAAAAGAAGGTATCCCGATTTGGGGATTAACCATTCAAAATGAGCCAGCGGCAAAACAAAGATGGGAATCTTGCATATATACTCCAGAAGCTGAAAGAGATTTCTTGAAAAATTTCCTTGGACCAACTTTAGAAAAAGAAGGACTTGCTTCAAAAAATGTAATTATCTGGGATCATAATCGCGGCGAAATGTTAGAAAAAAGAGCAAATCTTGTTTTCTCTGATCCTGAAGTTTCAAAATTTGCTTGGGGAATTGGATTTCACTGGTATGAAACATGGAGTGGTGGCCCACCAAGATTTGAATCTGTTGGTGTTGTTCACAAAGCGTTTCCAAACAAAGGACTTTTATTTACAGAAGGCTGTATTGAAAAATTTGATGCTTCAAGATTTCAGTTTTGGGGAAATGCAGAACGTTATGGTCTAAATATGATCAACGATTTCAATAACGGAACAGTAGGCTGGACAGATTGGAATATTCTTTTGGACCAAAACGGAGGGCCAAATCATGTGGGTAATTTTTGCTTTGCACCAATCCATGCTGATACTGCAAAAGATGAATTGATCTACACGCCGATGTACTATTATATTGGACATTTTTCAAAATTCATTCATGCAAATGCTAAACGCATCATACAAACAATAAGTGATAAAACCCTTTTGAGTACGTCTTTTAAAAATACTGACGGAAAAATTACCACTATTGTTATGAACCAATCAGATAAAGAAGTTGTATATAATTTAACCAGCAACTCTTTAAAAACTACTATAACTATCCCAGCACACGCTATACAAACAATTGTTTATTAAGCGGCACTATTAACTAAAAAACTAAAAAAATGAACTTTAATTCTAAAACCACTATAAAAGCATTATTTCTTTCTTTAGCAATTTTTACGCAAGTAAAATGCTCGTCGTCAAATGATGCTACAGACCCAACACCTGTGACTCCACCAGTTGTGACACCACCAGTAACAGTAACAAATGATGTCGATTTTTGGTTGACAAAAGGAGACCAAAGTGTTCTTTTGGCAAAACAAAATACAACTTTAGGATTTAATACATCATACAATACATATCCTAATATTGTTGTGGATGACGCATTGAAATATCAAACGGTTGATGGTTTTGGTTACACACTAACAGGAGGAAGTGCCGAAATGATAAATCAATTAACGCCAGCTAAAAAGAGTGCACTTTTGCAAGAATTATTTGGCTCTAGCGAAACTTCAATAGGAATAAGCTATATCAGAATTAGTATTGGTGCTTCAGATTTACACGGATCTACTTTTACTTACGATGATCTAGCAACTGGCGAAACGGATATGGATTTGGGTAAATTCAGCTTAGAGAAAGACAGAGCAGGTGTAATTGCGCTTTTGAAAGATATTTTAGCAATCAATCCTAAAATTTTGATTTTAGCAACGCCTTGGACAGCACCACTTTGGATGAAAGATAAAAACAGTTTTGTTGGCGGAAAATTGCAGACTCAATACTATGATGTTTACGCAAAATATTTTGTAAAATACATTCAGCAAATGAAAGCTGAAGGAATTACTATTGATGCAGTAACGCCTCAAAATGAGCCATTGCATGATGGTAATAACCCAAGTATGTATATGTCTGCTTTAGAACAGACTAATTTTATAAAAACAAATTTAGGCCCTGCATTTAAGGCAGCTGGACTTAAAACAAAAATTATTGCTTATGATCATAACTGTGATCAGCCTGGTTATCCAAAAGCAGTTTTAGCAGATGCCGATGCATTTCCTTTTGTAGACGGTTCTGCATTCCACTTATATGCAGGAGATATCAGCGCACTTTCAAATGTTTACAATGCTTTCCCAACTAAAAATGTTTATTTCACAGAACAATGGACTTCGTCAACGGGAGATTTTGGAGGTGATTTAAAATGGCATCTTAAAAATGTAGTGATCGGTTCAATGCGAAATTACAGCAAGAATGCTTTAGAATGGAATTTAGCTAATAATGGTTCTTTTGAGCCTCACACATCTGGCGGATGCAGCCAATGTAAAGGAGCTTTGACTATAACATCAAGTGAGACTTTTCAGCGTAATGTTGCTTATTATATTATTGCTCATGCCTCAAAATTTGTTCCAGCGGGTTCAGTTAGAATTTCGAGCAATACTAGTGGAAATCTTCAAAATGTCGCTTTTATTACACCAACAGGTTCTAAAGTTTTAATTGTAGAAAATGATGGATCTGGAGTAGAAGTTTTCAACATCAAATACAATGACAAATGGGTGACTATTACATTGGAAGCTGGTGCAGTGGGAACATTTACTTGGAAATAAAAACAATTTTGAACAGAAAATAGTTTTCAGCATGAAAAAAATAATTATTGCGGCTCAACTTTTATTTGCTGTTGCTTCATTCGGGCAAGGTTTTTTGCATCGTGATGGACAAAATATAGTTGATGGAAACGGCAAAAATATAATTTTAAGAGGTTTAGGTCTTGGAGGCTGGATGGTTCAGGAAGGATACATGTTGCAGACACAGCCATTTGCAAGTCCACAATATCAAATCAAACAAAAAATTCAGGACGTTGTTGGCGAACAAGGAACAAAAGAATTTTATGCGGCTTATAAAGCAAACGGAATCACAAAACGTGATATCGATTCATTAGCCAAATGGGGTTTCAATTCCGTTCGTCTTCCAATGCATTACAATCTATATACACCATCAATTCAAGAAGAAAAAAATGGCGAAATTACTTGGATTGAAGAAGGTTTCGCAATCACCGATAATTTAGTCAAATGGTGTGCCGAGAATAAAATGTACCTAATTTTAGATTTGCACGCAGCGCCTGGCGGACAAGGAAATGATGCAGCTATTTCTGATTACGATACTACAAAACCATCACTTTGGAACAGCGAAGCCAATCAGAAAAAAATGATTGCTTTATGGAAAAAATTGGCTTCTCGTTACAGAGACAATCAATGGATTGGTGGATATGATATAATCAACGAACCAAACTGGAATTTTACCGGAACCAATAAAAATGGTTGTGATGAAAATTCAAACGGACCATTGAGAGATTTGATGGTTGCAGTAACAAAAGCCATTCGTGAGGTCGATCCAAATCATATGGTAATTATTGAAGGAAACTGTTGGGGAAATAATTACAACGGAATTTTTCCTTTATGGGATGAAAATATGGCGTTGAGTTTTCATAAATATTGGAACTACAACACGATTGGTTCAATTCAAAAAATGTTGGATTACAGAAAACAATATAATGTGCCAATTTGGTTAGGAGAAAGCGGCGAGAACTCAAATGTTTGGTTCAAAGACGTTTTGACTTTAGTGGAAGGCAGCAATATTGGTTGGGCTTTTTGGCCAATGAAGAAAATTGAAAATATCGCAGGTGTAACTTCGGTTACAAAAATTCCTGAATATGATGTTTTGTTGAAATATTGGAAAGATGGCGGACAAAAGCCAACTCCAGAATTTGCAAAGAAAACTTTAATGAAAATGGCCGACAATTACAAAATGGAAAATGTAACGGTTAAGCCAGATGTAATTGATGCAATGTTCAGACAAGTGCAAACAAATGACACAAAACCGTATAAAAAACATGTAATTCCTGGAAAAATTGCTGCAACTCAGTATGATTTGGGAACAAATGGATACGCTTATTCAGATAAAGATTTTATAAACTACAGAGTAGAAACTGGAAATTTTGACCAATGGAATAAAGGAAACACTATGAGAAATGATGGTGTAGATATTTTGCCATGCAAAGATTCTGGTTCAAACGGATATCAGGTTTCATTTATCGAAGATGGTGAATGGTTGCAATTTACTTCGGAAGTAAAAAAGCAAGGAACTTATAAAGTTGCGATTCGTTACTCAAGCGAGAAATCAGAAGGGAAACTTTATTTTGAAACTGCGAATGGAAAAAAATCAGAATCAATTGTGCTCCCTGCAACTGGAGGAAATGATAAATGGAAAACTATCGTTTTGTCTGGAATTCAATTAGAAGCGGGAACAAATAAAATCAAAGCGGTTTTTGAAAAAGGAGGCTTCAATTTGAATTATTTGGATTTTTCTGAAGGGAAAAAATAAGCTTCAAAAAACTAACTAAAACCAAAACCAATGAACCTAAATACTTTAATAAAGAAAACAAGCTTTTTAATAGCCTTGTTATTTGTCTTCCAATCCTGCAGCGGTGGCAGTGATTCTGGTGATGATACGCCTGTTGCAACAGGTCCATCAAATCTTTTAGTTCAAGTAGAAGTTGTTGGAAAAACAGCGGATAAACCTGATGGCGACGGAAGCGGAAAAATAAAACTTACTATTTCAGCAACTAATGCAACGTCTTATAAGGTTTTGATCGATAATCAATTAAAAGAAATTACGACCGGAGATTTTACATATGAATTTTCTGGTTCTGGAACTAAAAATTATCCAATAGTGGTTTCAGCTTACAACGGATTAAAGTTTATAAGCACAACAACTTCTGTCAATATTTTTGTCGCAAGAAAGTTGCTTTGGGCAGATGAATTTGATGTAAATGGTGCTCCAAATTCTTCAAAATGGGGATACAATACAGGAACTGGCGATGGCTGGGGAAATAATGAATTAGAATATTATACCACTCGTCCTGAAAATGTGATTGTTGAAAATGGAATTTTAAAAATAAAAGCGATCAAAGAAGACTATATGGGAAGCCATTATACTTCTGCAAGAATGCTTACAAAAGGGAAATTCTCATTTAAATATGGCCGTGCCGAAGTACGCGCGAAATTGCCAGTTGGCGGCGGAACTTGGCCAGCTTTCTGGATGTTGGGTGATAATATTGATACAGCGCCGTGGCCAGCTTGCGGTGAAGTTGATATTTTAGAATCGGTTGGAAATAACCCAAATGTTAATCATTCTTCTTTGCATTCACCTGGACGTTCTGGAAATACGCCTGATACAGCCATTACAACAGTTCCAAACTCGGCTACAGAATTTCATGTTTATGCCGCAGAGTGGAGTGCAGAAAGCATCAAATTTTATGTAGATGATAATTTGTTTTATACCTACGGAAACAGCAGTTCAACACCATTTAATGCTAACTTTTTCTTGATCTTGAATTTAGCGATGGGAGGAAATTTTGGTGGAAAGGTTGATCCAAATTTTACCAGCGCAACTTTCGAAGTGGATTACGTTAGGGTATATAATTAACATAATTTTTAAATGATTTATTTTTTGTAAAGCCTCGGAAAACCTAGCTTTACGAGATTAAATTTTTTAAACATGAAAACAGTAAATAAAATAGTTTTAGCAGTAATGCTTGTTTTGGCAAGTCAATCTTTTTTTGGTCAGAATCTGAAATTGATGACGTATAATATTCGTTTGGATGTTGCTTCAGATGGAGAAAATGCTTGGCCAAAGAGAAAGGAGTATTTTGCTTCTCAATTGCAATTTTACAGTCCAGATATTTTCGGGATTCAAGAAGGCTTACCAAATCAAGTAATTGATATTGCATCGGCTTTGCCAAATTATGCCAAGTTTGGAATTGGAAGAGAGGAAAATGGAACGGGAGAAGCTGCGACGATATTTTATAAAAAAGACCGTTTTCAGGTGCAGCAATCAAATACATTTTGGTTGTCTGAAACACCAAATCAAGTCTCTAAAGGCTGGGATGGGGCTTGCAATAGAGTTTGTACGTACGGACTTTTTAAAGACTTAAAAACCAAAAAGACGTTTTGGGTTTTTAATCTACATCTGGACCATATTGGTGAAGTTGCGAGAGTAAAAGGAGTAGAACTTGTTTTGTCGAAAATTGCGGAACTGAATACTAAAAAACTTCCTGTCTTTTTGATGGGAGATTTCAATTCAGAACCTGATACGAAACAAATCGTGGAAATAAAAAAGGTTATGGATGATACCAAAGATGTTTCAAAAGAAAAACCATTTGGTCCTTATGGAACTTTCAATGGATTCCAACATGACAAACCAGTCAACCTATTGATCGACTATATTTTTGTGTCGAAAAATAGCGGACTTAAAATTAAAAAACATGCAGTTTTAAGTGATTCGAAAGATTTAAAATATCCGTCAGATCATTTACCTGTTTTAATAGAAATAGATTGAATATGAAAAACATCAACAAAAAACTTCAAATTTTACTTTTACTGCCTTTGATTGCAGTTCAAATAAAATGCGGAACTTCAAAAAACACAGCAGCCAATTCTGGTAAAGCTGAATCTTGGATTACAACTACTGATGAAACATCAAAATTGAAAAAACAGCCAGATTTGGTTTTTAATTCTGATGTAAATTCGAATCAAACCATTACAGTTGACGCTTCGCAAAAATTCCAAACGATTGAAGGTTTCGGATTTTCTTTGACAGGAGGAAGTGCTCAAACCATTTTGAAATTGGATAAAGCGAAAAGAGAAGCATTGCTTCAAGAGCTTTTTTCAAGAAAAAATGATGCGATTGGAATTAGCTATTTAAGAATCAGTATTGGTGCTTCAGATTTGAATGAAGTAGTTTTTTCGTATGATGATATGCCAGAAGGGCAAACAGATTTAAAACTGGAGCATTTTAATCTTGGACCAGATTTGAAAGATGTAGTTCCGGTTTTAAAAGAGATTTTAGCCATAAATCCGAAAATTAAAATTATGGGCTCGCCTTGGTCGCCACCAGTTTGGATGAAAGACAATGGAAGCTCAAAAGGCGGTAGTTTACAGCCAAAATACTATCAAGTTTATGCTGAATATTTTGTGAAATATATTCAGGCAATGAAAGCACAAGGAATCGTAATTGATGCTATAACGCCTCAAAACGAGCCTTTGCATCCAGGAAATAATCCAAGTATGCTGATGCTCGCAGAACAGCAAGCAGATTTTATTGGAAACAATTTAGGTCCAGCTTTTAAAGCTGCCGGAATCAAAACTAAAATTATTGTTTATGATCACAATTGCAATAAGCCTGAATATCCTTTGACTATTTTGAAAAATGCAAAAGCGAATCCTTATGTTACAGGTTCAGCATTTCATTTGTATGAAGGCGATATCAGTGCTTTGACAACAGTTCATGACGCATTTCCAAACAAAGACTTGTATTTCACAGAGCAATACACAGGATCAAAAAGCAGTTTTGAAAATGATTTGAAATGGAGCGTAAAAAATGTTGTGATTGGTTCTATGCGTAACTGGAGCAAAAATGCACTTTCATGGGGATTGGCAAATGATGAATATTATAAGCCATTTACGCCAGGAGGTTGCTCAACTTGCAAAGGTGCTTTGATGATTGATCAAAATCAAAACATTAAGAGAGAAGTTGGATATTATATTATTGGTCATGCTTCAAAATTTGTTCCTGAAGGTTCAGTAAGAATTGGAAGCAATATCGCAGGGAACTTACATAATGCGGCTTTCAAAACTCCGTCAGGACAAATTATTCTAATTGTAGAAAATGATGGAACGGCAGCAGAAACATTCAATATCAAATACAATCAAAAACAAATTTCAACTACCTTAAATGCAGGTGCAGTAGCAACTTACGTTTGGTAATCAAAATTAAATTCATGAAAAAAATAACCACATTTGCCTTGTTGATGGCTGCGCTTTTTGCGACAGCGCAGCAACAGACAATAGATCAAAAAGTAAATGATTTATTGAAGAAAATGACTATTGAGGAAAAAATTGGTCAGCTTAATCAATACACAGGTGATAATCAAGCAACAGGACCAATTACTATAAACCCGAACAAACAATCTGAAATTAAACAAGGTTTAATTGGTTCGATGTTGAATATCATTGGAACAAAATATACCAGACAATATCAGGAATTAGCAATGCAATCTCGCCTTAAAATTCCATTGTTATTTGGTCAGGACGTTATTCACGGTTATAAAACAACATTCCCAATTCCGTTAGCCGAAGCAGCAAGCTGGGATTTGGCAGCAATCGAATTAGCAGCGAGAGTTGCGGCGACAGAAGCGGCAGCAAGCGGTATTCACTGGACATTTGCTCCAATGGTTGATATTGGTCGTGATCCAAGATGGGGAAGAGTTATGGAAGGCGCAGGAGAAGATACTTACTTAGGTTCTAAAATTGCTTATGCACGTGTAAAAGGTTTTCAAGGAAATAAATTAGGTGATTTGAACTCTGTTATGGCTTGCGTAAAACACTTTGCAGCTTATGGTGCTGGTGTTGGCGGAAGAGATTATAACTCAGTTGATATGAGCGAAAGAATGTTGTTGGAAACCTATTTGCCTCCATTTAAATCGGCTTTAGATGCTGGTGCGGCAACCTTTATGAATTCATTTAATGATTTAAACGGAATTCCAGCAACAGGAAATGCACATTTGCAACGCGATATTTTAAAAGGAAAATGGAATTTTCAAGGTTTCGTAGTTTCGGATTGGGGATCAATTGGAGAAATGGTAGCGCACGGTTACTCAAAAGATCTTAAAGAAGCGGCCTATTCTGCAATTACTGCAGGAAGCGACATGGATATGGAAAGTAATGCATACCGCAAGAATTTAGCAGAATTAGTAAAAGAAGGAAGAGTTTCTGTTGATTTGATCGATGATGCTGTAAAACGTATTTTGCGCAAGAAATTTGAATTAGGTTTATTTGACGATCCTTACAAATATTCGGATGATAAAAGAGCGGAAAAAGTTTTAGGAAATCCTGAAAACAGAAAAGCAGCGCTTGAAGTAGCACAGAAAAGTATTGTTTTATTAAAAAATGAAAATCAAACTTTACCACTTTCTAAAAACTTAAAAACTATTGCATTTATAGGCCCAATGGTAAAAGAATATAAAGCCAATATGGGATTTTGGTCAGTGGAACTTCCAGATGTAGATTACAACAAATGGGTTGTTTCGCAGTGGGACGGTTTGCAAAATAAAGTTGGGAAAAACACCAAATTGCTTTATGCAAAAGGTTGTGACGTTACTGGTGACAATAAAGACGGTTTTGCTGAAGCAATAGAAACTGCAAAACAAGCTGATGTTGTTATTTTGAGTATTGGAGAAAGACACGACATGAGTGGTGAAGCAAAAAGCCGAAGCGATCTTCATTTGCCAGGTGTTCAGGAAGATTTAGTAAAAGCGATTCAAGCTACAGGAAAACCGGTTGTGGTTTTAGTAAATGCAGGAAGACCATTGATTTTTAACTGGACCGCAGACAACGTTCCTGCAATTGTATATACTTGGTGGTTAGGAACTGAGGCTGGAAATGCAATCGCTAATGTTTTATTTGGAGATTATAATCCATCAGGGAAATTGCCTATGACGTTCCCTAGAGAAATCGGTCAAATTCCAATTTACTATAACCATTTCAGTACAGGAAGACCAGCTAAAAATGAAGATTCTAAAAACTATGTTTCGGCTTATATCGATTTGAAAAACTCACCAAAATTCCCATTCGGATATGGATTGAGTTATACAAAATTTGATTATTCAGGTTTGAAACTTTCTTCAACAAAAATAAAAAGCAATGAAACAATTAAAGTTTCTTTCCAATTATCAAATGTTGGAAAAGTTGCTGGAGAAGAAGTTGTTCAATTGTATTTGAAAGATAAATTTGGTTCAGTAGTAAGACCGGTTTTAGAATTAAGAGATTTTCAGAAAGTAAAATTAAATGCGGGAGAATCTAAAACAATTGAATTTACAATCGACAAAGAAAAACTTTCATTCTATAACAATAAATTAGAATGGGTTGCTGAACCTGGAGATTTCGAAGTAATGATTGGAGCTTCGTCAGCAGATATAAAACTTAGAGCAGACTTTGAATTAGTACAATAGTAGAAGTCAATTTTAAATTGGCGTTATGGATTTTATAAAAGTTTTGAGTTATTTCAAAACAGTATTTATAAAATCCATAGCGCCAATTCCTTTATAGGATGCGTATAAAGCTTTATCAAAAGCTTCACGTTTTGCTTTTTTGTCTTTAGCTTCAGTTTCAACAATCATTTGATTGAAAATTTTCTCCTGTTGTTGGCTGTATTTTATAGATTCCTCCAATAAATACGTTTTCGAAACAAATCCGAAAGAAGTCCAGATTTTTGCTCGTATTTTTTTGTTTATATCTTTTAATGGATTAGTGCTCATAATCTCTCACATTGATTTATTGAATCACACAAATGTAATAATATTCTTTCTTTTTGGCTTAAAATAATAACATATTTATTTAAATGTGTTATTATGACGCAATGTACTTATTTTTTTTATATTTGATTTTAATTTTAAGTTAAAATTGTGATAGTCACACTTATTTAACATAGTCCAATTTTTGACGATAATCAGCAGAAATTGTTTTTATATTGCAAAATTGAATTAAATTGCACGGCTATTCAATGAGGAAAAATTAGATTTTGATGACAAAAAAGTTAAAAGACATAATAGAAAATAATGAAAATTATCAGCCTGGACTGTCGATCGACTGTGTCATTTTTGGCTTTCATGATAACCAGCTTAAGGTTTTATTGATCAAAGTTGATAGAAATCCAAAATGGTCTTTGCCTGGTGGATTTATTCCAATTGATCAAGATATTGATACTGCAGCGGTCACCGTTTTGAACGACAGAACAGGTGTTGATGGAATTTTTTTAAGACAGTTTGCTACTTTTGGAAAAGTAAAACGAAACGATCAGCACTTTGATAAAAAAATATTAGAGTATTTAGAAATTGAAGAAGCAAAAGGAAAATGGCTTTTGCGTCGTTTTGTTACAATTGGCTATTATGCATTGGTCGATTTTTTAAAAACGATTCCCAAACCTTCGAGCGATCGTGAAATTGTGGAATGGATAGATCATAAAGAAGTTCCGGAACTTATTTTAGATCATAAAGAAATTCTGGATAAAGCATTAGACACGCTTAGAATGGAATTGAATTTAATGCCAATAGGTTACAATTTATTGCCAGAGAAATTTACAATGCCTGAACTTCAAAAATTGTATGAAACGATTTTGGATAAGAAATTGGACCGCAGAAATTTTCTACGAAAAATAACTAACATAGGAATCGTAAAAAAACTTGACGAAAAGAAAAGCAATGTCGCTCACAAAGCCCCAAACTTATATTCTTTCGATAAGGAAAAATATGATGAAGTCTTGAAAAATGGGTTGAATCAGGGTTGGTAAGTAGTATTTAGATTAATTGAAATTATAAAAGTGGGTTTAATTTTAATCATTTGGCCTTTTGTTATTCTAGCTATAATTGGCTTGCTAATTGACAGCAAAAAATCAATAAGCAAAACAACAAAGTTTGTTTCTTTTCTTATTATTTCAGTAGTAATTTTTTTAGTTGCAAGAAGAATAAATAAGAAAACTGAAGTTGACAAAAATGATGTTTATGGTGAATATGTAATTGATACAACTCATTTTTATGGCAAACAGGCTAAATGGCAATACAATCATTTTAGATTTGAAATTAAAAGAAATAATAAGGTCGTCTTTCAATTGACAGAGCAGAATAAAATAGTTAAAAGCTATGCAGGAAGTGTCGAATTTTTAGAAGGATATATTCGACCAAGAATTATATTTCATTTCAAAGATCCTGTTCACCACATTGTTAAGGAAAATCCAACACTTTACAGAGATATGTGGTCTTTTTATTATGTATTCAATTCATCAAAATTTGGAAATGTATTTTTTAAAAAAGGAAAATGGGAACCAATTGTTGAATCAAATTAGTTTAAGTTATGGTATCAATAGAAGCATTCAGGAAATTAGCCTTGTCATTCGAAAATGCTACTGAAGAACCGCACTTTGAGAAAACGTCTTTTCGTATTAACAAAAAGATATTCGCCACTTTTGATGAAAAAAATAATCATGCCGTTTTGAAATTAAACGAAATCGATCAATCTGTTTTTTGTGCTTCAAGCGAAATGATTTTTTATCCAATTCCGAACAAATGGGGAAAACAAGGCTGGACAATTGTTGAACTTTCAAAAGTAAGACCAGAAATGTTTGAAGATGCTTTAAGGCGTTCGTATGAAAATGTTGCAACCAAAAAGAAGTAATATTTCTATCTCACAATAGTTCTAAAAGTCAAATTTACTCGAGGTTTTTGTGTACTTTTTGTTGGAGGAAGTCGATGCAACCAATGCGTTTGCGTTTCATCTTTCATAACTAATAAACTTCCGTGTTCCAGAATTAAAGAAACGGTTTCTTTAGATTCTTTATGTTTAAAAGCAAATTTGCGTTCAGCGCCAAAACTTAATGATCCAATCGCGCCATTTTTTTTCAAATCTTTTTCGGCATCACTGTGCCACGCCATTCCTTCTTCTCCAGAATGATACAAATTTAGCAGACAAGAATTGAAAGTTTCTCCTGTTTTTTCTTCAATGATTTTTTTTAATTTTAAAAGTTCAGGAGTCCAAGGCAAAGCTTTTTTGGTTGTATTGGAATACGTATATTCAAATTCCTGATCGCCGTACCAAGCCACTTTTCGTTTGGTTAAAATTAATTTTCCAAAGATGATGGCTTCATCATTTTTCCACTCGATGGAATTTAATAAAATATCACGGTAAAAATCGGCTTCAGTTCTGGAAAACAATTTTCCGTAATAATTTACAATTCCGTTTTTTGGAAGTAAATTGGTGTTTTCGTCAGTTTCAGGATTAAATAAGTCCATTTTTCCATTTTTGATATTCGGTTTTCATGCAATGTCCACAAGGTCTGAAGCCATTTTTTCTGGCTTCATTTTCAGATAAAAAGAAAACCCGATTTTCACGTTTCATTCTTTTTCCCGAAGAACATTTTAGTGTTCCGTAGATTTTTAATTTTTGGTTTCCACCGAAACAAATTTCCGCATTTTTAACTTTAATACGAAGATCTGAATCGGATATTTCAATGTGCTTTATCATTCATTTTTAAGTTACAAAGGTTCATAGGTTCAAAGAGGCAAAGGTTTGTTGCTTTGTAACTCTGCAACTTTGAACCTTTGTGCCTTAATTTAATGCATCATGAAAAATAATTCCCAGCGTGTATCTTTCACCCGAATGTATTTCGCTCACACCATGTTTCATGTTCACCCGATAATAACCTTTTGTTCCTTTTACAGGTCTGAAATTGGTTGTAAAAATCAGAATATCTCCTTTTTTAGGTTTCAAAACAATCGCTTTCGACTGCGCTCTTGGCGTTTGCTGTGTGAGAACAAATTCGCCTCCGGTAAAATCTTCATCAGGTTCAGAAAGGAAAAGTACAATTTGAATGGGGAAATAAACATCACCATACAAATCCTGATGTAAAGTATTGAAACCGCTTTTCCCGTATTTCAGAATTAAAACCGTTGCTTTGAATTGATTATTGTCGTGACATTGTTTTAATAATTCTTCGTGTTTTTCAGGAAAAACAGTGTTGATATTCAAAGCTTTCATCCATGCATTTGCAATTGGTGCTAACTTCGGATAAATTGTAGAACGTATGTTTTGGATTAAATCCGGCAATGGATAATTGAAATATTTATATTCGCCTAAACCAAATCTGTAGCGTTCCATGACAACTGTTTTTCGATATAAATTTGGATTATCATAATCGAATTTTAAATCTTCGCATTGTTCGTTATTTAGGATATTTGGAATTATGGCAAAGCCATTTTCGTACATAGATTCAGTGATGCTTTCCCAATTTTGAGAAGCAATTTTGGATTGTATATTTTGCATAAATGATTTTTAGAGGTAATTTAAATGTGTATTGACGAATCATTTGTATTTGTTTCATCGTAGAGGCGCACAGCAGTGCGTCTATGCAAAGATTGTCTACGAAGATTCTGTGCGGAAATACGTGATGTTAGACGCACTGCCGTGCGTCTCTACGGATATACTTTGTGTGAATTAGAATTCCGAATTTACCTGCACGCCTTCCCAGCCAATAATGGCAGTTTTTCGGGTATTTCCCCACATGTAGCCACCAAAAATCCCAGAAGACTGAATAACGCGGTGACACGGAATTAAAAACGCAACAGGATTACTTCCAATTGCTGTTCCAACCGCACGAGAAGCATTTGGTTTTTGAATTTGATGTGCAATAGAACCATAAGTAGAAAGCTGTCCCATTGGGATTTTTAGCAAAGCTTCCCAAACTTTCAATTGAAAATCGGTTCCTTTTAAATGCAATTTAATTTCAGATAATTTGCTCCAGTCGTTTTGAAAAATGAATAAGGCATTTTGTTGAGATAAATCCAGTTTTTTCGAAAATTGGGCATTCGGGAATTTATCTTTCAACACAATAAATCCGGTTATTTCATCTTCGGCGAAAGCCATAAAACAAACGCCTTTTTGAGTAGACGCAACGATAATATTCCCAAATGGACTTTCGGCAAAACTGTAATTTATTTCAAGATTTTTTCCTCCAGTTTTATATTCGGCAGGTGTCATTCCTTCGATATTCACAAATAAATCATGAAGTCGGCTTGTGCCTGATAACCCTGTTTCAAAAGCAGTTTCAGAAACGGTCGCCTGATTTTCTTTGAGTAATTTTTTGGCGTGCTCGATGCTTGTATATTGTAAAAACTTCTTCGGACTTGTTCCTGCCCATTCACTAAAGAGCCTCTGAAAGTGAAACGGACTTAAATGTACTTTCTCCGCAACCTCATCAAGATTGGGCTGATCTTTAAAATTAGCTTTGATATAATCGATAGCTTCAGCGATACGATTATAATTAATGGTTTCTTGTGTGTTCATTTTAATTCCATTTTATAAGGCAAAGATCGAGTGGTTTTGGCAGGTATAAAATCCGAAACTTGCTGAGTTTTTTTCTAACCGCAAAGAGCGCTAAGATTTACGCAAAGTTCGCAAAGTTTTCGTTTTTTTGTCATTTCGACGAAGGAGAAATCTTCGCAAGTAACTCTACAAAGATTGGTATAAAATTGCAATTAATTTTTATGAAACTCTAAAATCATTATAGTTCCTTCTCCATTTTATAATTAATGATTTCAACGCCTTTTATGAGGTTTTTTTGTTCTGCTTTTACGATAAATCCTTTCTTTTCGAAAAAGGGTTTTGCTGTTATGCTTACGTCTGAAGTTATAGTTTTTGAAAGATCGTTTTTGGCTTCAAGTTCTAATTTGGTAAAGATTTTGTTTGCTATTCCTTGCCGTTGGAAGTCTTTGTGAATGAAGAAGAAATCAATGTAATTACCTTCTTTCAGAGTTCCGTAACCAACAATTTTATTCTCTAATATTGCGAGCAAAACAAATTGTTTTTCAATGACATCAATCCAGCGTTGAGTGTTTTCTGCGCCAGAGACCCATACTTTAATCTGATCAGAATTGTAATCTTTTTTGCAGACTGATTGGATTGTCTGGATAAACAATTGCTTCATTTCTGGAAGATCTGAAATTGTTGCTTTTCTAAGATTTGCAGTTTTAATTATATCACTTTCATGTTGAATTCCATTTTGATCAATTCTACAAATCCATTTCGCAATTTCGAACATTCCAGAATTATTTTTCTCAATTATTCCACTTGCAATTAAGTTGTCTTTGTAGCCTTTGTCATTTTCATCATCCATATAGATATCAATCTTTTTTCCTTCAATCATTTCTATATTTTCTCCTATTGAGTTTAATTTGAAGTCATGTTTTGATAATAACACTACATTGAAATCGATCATTTCATTAAAGTCAACATAAATTCTAGGTTTTTCTTTATTCATAATGAAGTTTAATCGTTTTTAAATACTAATGGGCTGTAGTCTTAGAAAAAACATTAATTACAATAACGCCTATTATAATTAAAGCCAATCCAATAATGGCTGGTAAATCTGGTATTTCTTTGAAAAAAATAGCGCCAATTGCTGTAATTAAAACAATTCCGACTCCCGACCAAATAGCATAAGCAAATCCCACAGGAATAGTTCTGATGGCAAAACTTAAACAATAAAACGCACCACAGTAACCAATTACAGTAATAATGCTCGGAATTAATTTAGTGAATTCTGAAGATTTTTTTAATGCCGAAGTTGCAATGATTTCGAAAATTATGGCAATGAATAAAAATAAGAAGTTCTTCATGATTGTCGTTTTTACAAAGTTAAGCTTTGTTTAAAACGAAAAAGAATTTATTTATCGAAGATGAATTTCTGTTTCATTATTTTTTACCTCATCAAAACAATCAATGCATAACATTTGAAAATCAGCTTTAGTTTTAAAAACTTCGGTCCATTCTTCACCATTATCAAGAAGCCATTGTTCACATTCTCCACACCAAGCAATCTGCGGAAGATCTTCTTCTGCCTCTGAATAATAAAAACCTATTTTTTCTTTAGAATCTATTGCCAATGCAATATGAATACAGCCAAAAGTCATTTCTTTTACGCCATGTGTTTCACATAAAACTTTCTCAATCATAATTTTTTTACCCATTATTTTTTTATGGATTCCTGAGCTTCAAACTTACACTTTTAGGATTAATTCTCCTATGGATTGAGTGATAACCCTACGCTGAAAAATAATCTTACTTTGTCGATATTATTTATCCATGAAGTATCAAAATGGATGGGCCCCAAAATAGATTGGTAGGAAATGGCAGCTCCACCAGAAAGTACAAGACTGGTTTCGATATTTTCATCCCAATTTCCTTTCGGATTAAAAGCATGCTTTATATAATCGTCAAAAGTATCGAAACCTACACTTGCTAAATTAAAATGAGGTGTCAGATAAATTTTTCCGGTTATGTTTATTTGAGAGCCGAGTTTAAGGCCAATGTATTGCGTAACATTGAGTTCGTCTTCATGCAAACCTGCAAAAGAAAAACGATTACTGCCGGAACTTGGAATAATACCGCCTAGGAAATATTTTGAGGCATAACCAAAATCGGAGTATGAGATTTGATCGTCTTTAAGTTTGTCTTGAAAAGTAAAATTAGATTCGAATCCGAATATACCAGTAAGTTTCTTTTTGAAAAGCGTTCTTTTTTCGAAACTGAAACCAAATTTTGTATTGCCATTTGTATTGCCTGAAACTGTACTGAGAGCTGGATCATCAAAAGATGTTTCGACATCATTTAGTAACGAACGGGTAACGTTTGCTTTCATAATGGTTCCTTCGGTGGCAAAGAAAACTTTATCCATGTCATTATATGAATAATGTATGTTTAAATCAATATTATCGAAGGTATAGTTGGTGACGTTCAATGATTCAGGATTGTATTCTCTGGTATATTTTGGCCTTAAATGCGTGTGATGATAATCTAACCCAAAACCAAAATAGCTTTGAAGAGAATTAATATTTCGATTTATTTCATTCTTGAATTCAAAAGCATTGTAAAGTATATTGTCTGAGGCTTTTCCGTTGATGTAAATTTCTTGTCTTAAAAAAGCTCCGTATGCTTCAGATCCCCACCACCATTCTCGAAGTCTTCCAAAATTTTTCTGATAATTAATTCTCGCTTTTGGCTGTTCGGCAATATCTACCGTTACGAGAAGACGCGAGGCAACGGCAAGAACATTTCTGCCTGTATAATTAAAAATGATTCCGACGCCTCTGTAAGTGTCATAATGCACAGAGGTATTTAACTGATTTTTGGCGCGTTCGAATCCAAATAAATTAATTCCTAATTTGTCTCCGTCTTTAACAAAATAGCTGTATGTAATTTCGTCAAAGAGATTAGTTCCCATGGCTCTGTTGATTCCTGCAATTAAATCTTTGGTAGTGTATTTTACATGTGTTTTGAGGTTTGCTCTTCCAACCACCAAAGGCATGTTCTCAGGACTTATTTTTTTATAAACGATGGTGTCTAGCACAAATTCTTTTGGCATGTCAGGCAATGCGTGAGTCCGCTGAGGGAATGCTTTCAGTTTTTCTGATAAAGCAATCAAAGCTGGAAGATTTTGATTCGTTGCAATTTTACCGTCTTTGTAGATTTCATCACTGTCAGCAAAATCGGCAGTAGAGAAACGCAAGTTTGGCAAATGATCAACTAGTATTGTACAAAGATCCCGATTTGCAGGATTCTTAATATTGCTCGGAAACATACTGGTTTGCATTAAAACCGTCACAAGACTATTGAGTTTTTCTATCGGTTCCATTCCGCCTCCCACGTCACTTCCTATGATAATATCGGCGCCCATTTGTTTAGCAATATCGGTGGGAAAATTATTTAATACTCCACCGTCTACTAAAACTGTTTTTTCGTAAGGCATCGGTTTAAAAACGGCAGGTAGTGACATACTGGCCCGCATGGCATAGCCTAAGCTCCCTTTGCTTAGTATAACTTCTTTGCCTTCAACCAAGTCAGTAGCCATGGCTCTAAAAGGTATTGGAAGACTGTCAAAATCTCTAACATTATACACAGGAAAAGTCAATTCAGAAAGGTATTCTCTTAAATTTTGGTCATTTAATAAAGAACCAATGCTATTGAGTTTTCCGTCTTTAATGCCAATTCCGACTAAATATCTTTGAAACTCTCTTTTTTCTTCTACGCTCGCAGATCGAAGCGATTGGCCTCCGCCAAGAATTTTGTCCCACGAAATAGTTTTGGTTATTTTTTCGATGCTATCGCCAGAATACCCCATAGCATACAAGCCGCCTATAATACTTCCCATACTGTTTCCTACAATAAGATCGGGAACAATGTGTAGCGAATCTAGTTTTTGCAAAAGCGGAATATGGGCAATTCCTTTTGCTCCACCACCGCTTAATACTAAAACGACTTTAGGTTTTTTTTCCTGAGAAAAAATAATGTGCGGCAAACACAGTAAAAACAAGAAGACGAATAAATAAGATGTTTTTTTCAAGATTACAATGTTTATGTAGTTGAGAAATAGTAACTTATTTTAATTCTTAAAATTAAGCAGTTATTTTTTAAAACCATATTTTTTTGAAAGAAATCTTTTCGTTGGTTAAAAAAAGGACAAAAAATAATTTGAAAAATCTGCTAAAAACAAAACCCGACAGGTTTTTAAAACCTGTCGGGTTTGAAATCTATTTCTAAAAATCAGAAATCTAATCCCGATAGCTATCGGGACTAAAATAGATTAATATCTGTAGTATTCTGGTTTGAATGGACCTTTTACTTCAACACCAATGTAAGCAGCTTGATCTTCTCTTAAAACTTCAAGTTCAACTCCTAATTTAGCTAAGTGCAAAGCTGCAACTTTTTCATCTAAATGTTTTGGCAACATGTAAACGTCATTGTTGTAAGCAGCACTGTTGTTCCATAATTCGATTTGTGCCAAAGTTTGGTTTGTAAATGAGTTACTCATTACGAAACTTGGGTGACCTGTAGCACAACCAAGGTTTACTAAACGACCTTCAGCCAAGATGATGATATCTTTTCCGTTGATGTTGTATTTGTCAACCTGAGGTTTGATTTCGATTTTAGAAGCACCGTGGTTTTTGTTTAACCAAGCCATGTCGATTTCATTATCGAAGTGACCAATGTTACAAACAACAGTTTTATCTTTCATTTGCTCGAAGTGCTCTCCAAGAACGATATCTTTGTTTCCTGTAGTTGTAATGATGATATCAGCATTAGCAATTACAGTGTTTAATTTTTTAACTTCATAACCGTCCATTGCAGCTTGTAAAGCACAAATTGGATCGATTTCAGTAACTGTTACGATAGAACCAGCACCTCTGAAAGAAGCAGCAGTTCCTTTTCCAACATCACCGTATCCACAAACAACAACTCTTTTTCCAGCCAACATTAAGTCAGTTGCACGACGTACAGCATCTACAGCAGATTCTTTACATCCGTATTTGTTGTCAAATTTAGATTTAGTAACAGAGTCGTTAATGTTGATTGCAGGCATTGGTAAAGTTCCAGCTTTTACTCTTTCATAAAGTCTGTGAACACCAGTTGTAGTTTCTTCAGAAAGACCTTTAATTCCAGGAACTAATTCTGGGTAACGATCGATAACCATGTTAGTTAAATCTCCACCATCATCAAGAATCATGTTCAATGGTTTTCTGTCTTCACCAAAGAATAAAGTTTGCTCAATACACCAGTCAAATGATTGCTCATCAAGACCTTTCCAAGCGTAAACTGAAATTCCAGCAGCAGCAATAGCAGCGGCAGCCTGATCCTGAGTAGAGAAAATGTTACAAGAAGACCAAGTAACCTCTGCACCAAGAGCAATTAAAGTCTCGATTAAAACTGCAGTTTGAATCGTCATGTGTAAACATCCAGCAATACGAGCACCTTTTAATGGTTGTTCGTCTTTGTATTCAGCACGAAGCGCCATTAAACCTGGCATTTCAGCTTCAGCTAGTTCAATTTCTTTTCTTCCCCAAGCAGCCAGAGAAATGTCTTTTACTTTGTAAGCCACATAAGGCGTAGTTGATGTACTCATTTATATTATATTTGTATAATTGTAAAATTTTTGCAAATTTAAGGAATAGCTTTTTATTTTTACTACTTTATGTAAGATTTGTGAAATCTTTAAAATCTTAATCTTTAGAACATTAGTTTGCGAATCGTTTTTAAACCATATAAGTGATATAAGTTCATTTAAAAAGACTCATAACTATTACCTTTGCTAAGAATTGCTTATATTTACTTAATACATTTTTAAGCCCAAAGTTATATTTTCTTAAATGACTTATCATGGTTTAAAAAATTAACCATTTACCATTTACAATTAAAAAGTAATGCCTTTATTTCAGACCATACAGTTTAACGAAACGACAAAAATCTTAATTTGGGAAATAACAGAATCGTTTGATGAACTGTATAGTCGTGTTACCCTTAAAGAAAAAACTCAAAAAAGATTAGAGGGAATGAAATCGCAAATGCATCAGCGTGCTTTTTTGAGTGTTCGAATGCTGATTCAGGAAATGGGTTTTACCGATAAAGATTTGCATTACGACGAATTCGGGAAACCGTATTTTGATTGCCATAATTATATCTCAATTACGCATTCCTATCACTTTGCAGCAATAATCATAAGTCATGAAACGGTAGGAATTGACATGGAATTGCAACGCGAAAAAATTCAGCGAATTGCAGATAAATTTACCGATTTTGAATGCGAATATTTAAATCCATCATCTACGGAAGAATACATAAAAAAACTTACCGTGATTTGGGGAGCCAAAGAAGCAATCTTTAAAATCAGAAATGAAAAAGGTATCAGTTTTAAAGATCATATCAACGTAAATGATTTTTCTTTAGAAGAAAGCAAAACCGTTGCAAGTTTACATTTTGATAATTTGACAAAGGATTTTAATGTGCATTACCAGGAAGTTCAATCAGATAATTTTGGGGGTAAATTTACGTTGGTTTATGCTTTTGAGAAGTAGCTTTTAGTTAACCGTCTTCAGTTTTAAACTTCACTTTCCTTGCGTCTGTGCTGAAACATACTCATATACAAAAAAGTGCTCATTTTTCTCGCACGTCTTTTTAGCGTATCAGCATTTTCGCCTTCAAAATATTCATCAATGGTTTGAAACCAATGATTCAGCCAAATGCCAAATTCGTTTGCTGTGATTTTTTCGCCAAAATGAGCATCAACTTCATTATGAACCTCATGTGGATTTCCTTTATACTTGCGAATCGCAAATAAATTTGTTTCCCAAAAATCAGTCAGTTTTTCGAGGTGCGCATCCCAATCAGAAATCATTTCGTTAAAATAAAAGCCGATTTCCTTGTCGGCTCTTATTTTAGCATAGAATTGATGTACTAAGAAAGAAACATCAGCTCTGTTTTCTATTTGTTTTTTCATAGAATAAAACTATTTAAAAGTATAAAGAATACGCTTAATATTCCACTTAAAAGAATAAAGTTAAAAACTGTTTTATGCTTCATTTGTGCTAATATTGAGGTGTTTGCAAAGACACAAGCTAAAACAATAATGCCTAACTGAATCATTTGAAGAATTGAAGTTCCGTTAGCCAAAACATACATTGCCGCAGCGCCTCCCAAACAGCTTTGTCCAATTACAGCCATTGCAGCTGAACCCATGTAATTTCTATTAAAAATGTCGAATGTTGATTGATATAGTGTCATGATATTGCGTTTTTTATACCAACAAAGGTACAGGCACAATACAATTGCATTTTATGATTAAAATCATAAAACAAGAACTTTTTTATCGATATACTTTTCGGTTTATAATTTTTAATTCGCCTTTTTTCTCCAAGTTTTTTATTGCTCTGATAACCGTTTCAACACGTAAACCGGTTAAATCGCCAATTTGCTGTCGGGTAAAATTAATAAGATAACCATTTTTATCTTTCTGAAAATTGAAATAAGCAATTCCGTGATCGATTAATTTCAAAACACGGTGTTCAGGTTCTTGTGTCGAAATCTCAGCAGCCATAACTGATTTGTAATACAAACGCTGCGCCAAGTTTTCGATTATTTTAATGCTTATTTTTGGATTCTCTTCCAGCAATTTCATAAAGTTTGATTTTGGAAGAAGAAGAATTTCGCTGTCATCAACGGCAATGGCATTTGCAGGATATTTTTGATTTAAAAATAAAGGCGGTTCGCCGAAGGATTGGTCTTTATAAAATATTCCCTGAATAAATTCGCGTCCGTCATCATTGTAGTTGCTCATTTTTATTTCTCCAGAAAGGATCTGATAATAATTTGCGGGAAAAATTCCTTCTTCAAAAATAGTTTCATTTTTGTCGAAAGATTTTTTCAAAGCGCCATATTTTTCTAATAATTCGGGAGCAATCATATCGTTAATTACTTTGGTTTTCAAAAACAGCAATACAAATATAATTTATTCAAAATAGTTCTTCACATTAAAAACTTTTACTTTTACGGCCATTATGAGGCATAAAATACTTAATATCCATCAACAAATTTTAGAAGCTAAAAAAAGTGGTCAAAAATTGCTGGCCATTCTTTTGGATCCTGATAAAATTGTTTGGGAAAATTTAGATCATTTATTAGATAAGATGAATCAGTCGCCCGCTACACATATTTTTGTGGGCGGAAGCATTGTTCAGGCAACAATTTTAGAAGATTTAATCGCACAGTTAAAACTAAAAACAAACCTTCCGGTAATTATATTTCCAGGAGATCCGTCGCAGATTTCTCCTCAAGCAGATGCTATTTTATTTCTGTCCTTATTATCGGGTAGAAATCCAGATTATTTAATTGAATATCAGGTTCAAGCTGCGCCAATTCTAAAAAAAACAAATCTAGAAGTTATTTCTACAGGATATATTTTGATTGAAAGTGGCAATGAAACTGCCGTTGCGCGCGTTAGCAAAACGAAACCGCTGAATCGTGAAAACTTTGATTTGGTTTTGGCAACTGCTCAAGCGGGAGAAATGTTAGGGAATAAATTAATGTATTTAGAAGCCGGAAGTGGCGCTAAAAATGCAGTGCCACTGAAAATGATTGAGTTAATTGCTCAAAATATAGAAATTCCTATAATTGTTGGAGGAGGAATTGTAGATTTGCACGGAATTCAAAATGCATACAAAGCTGGCGCCGATTTAGTAGTTATTGGAACTGCTTTTGAAAACAACAGTCATTTTTTTGAATCCTAAATCAAACCAAAAAACAGCTTGACCCAATGATGGATTTTTTTCTAGACAGTTACAAAAATGCGCCGTTATGGCATATTGTTCTTGAATTTTTAGTTTTTGTCTGTGGCATTTTAAGTGTTTGGTTTGCAAAAAAAGAAAACATTTGGGTTTATCCAACGGGATTAATCGCAACAGTAATTTCAGTGTATTTGCTATACATTGCGGGCTACATTGGTGACATGATTATCAATGGATATTTTTCAATAATGAGTATTTATGGATGGTACGTATGGGCGCGAGGAGGAACGGTTGAGGATAATTTACCAATTACTCGTACAAATTTTAATGAAAAATTAATCGGAATCTTACTGTTTATTGTAACCGTTTTTGTAGTTTTCGGAATTTATAAATATTTTGATTATGAAATCAAAAAAGACAATTATGTCGATATGATTTCGTCAGGAATATTTTTTGCGGGAATGTGGTATATGGCCAGGAAAAAAATCGAAAACTGGACACTTTGGATTATTGGTGATGTAATTGTTGTGCCTCTTTATGCTTATCGTGGCTTAGGGATGCTGTCACTTCAATATTTAATTTTTACAATTTTGGCTATTTCAGCTTATTTAGAATGGAGAAAAATCTTAGACAGCAAAAAACAACTATCATAAAAATTGCTTTGTTTGGTCCTGAAAGTACTGGAAAAACAACCTTAGCAAAACAGCTTGCAGAATACTACGAAACCGAATGGGTTCCAGAGTTTGCTCGTGATTATTTACAAGAAAAATGGGAAGAAAACCAGCATATTTGCGTGGCTGATGATATGATGCCTATTGCATACGGACAAACAGCATTAGAGAATGAAAAACTTTCTAAGGCAAATACTTATTTGTTCTGCGATACTAATTTGATGGTGACCAAAGTTTTCTCTGAGATGTATTATGGTTTTTGTGATCCGCTTTTAAATGAGGCAGCGCTGGAACACGAATATGATTTGTTTTTCTTAACTGATATTGATGTCCCTTGGGAAAAAGATGACATTAGAGATACGCCAGATGGAAGAGAAACTGTATTTTCTGTTTTCAAACAGACTTTAATAGATACTAAAAAACCTTTCATAATTCTTTCAGGAGATAAAGAAAGCCGTTTGGCAAAAGCAACCGCAATCATTGATGCGCTTGCTATGGCCAAAGAACGTGGTTTTTCATCAGAAGATTTTGTTCAGCTATATGAGCGAGGGATACCTTTTGAGAATGTCCTTAAACAATTGAAAATTTTCAAAAAAGGAATAACAAAAACCAACTTGGTCAGTGCAGCAACAATTGATGATGGAATTTTAGCTTTTTCAGAAACGGAGTTCGAAGAAAAAGCGGCTTTTTTTGATTCGCAAGTAAAGAATCTGAAAATTAAAAAGTTTGTTCCGGCTTCTGGTGCAGCGACGAGAATGTTTAAGTTTTTAAGGGCTTTTTTGAATGAATTTGACATCGAAAAAGAAACAATAAACGCTTACATAAATAGAAAGAAAGATAAAGAATTGCCAATTTTTATTGTCGCAATGGACAAGTTTCCATTTTTTAAAGCGGTCGATAAAAAGCTTAGATCAATTTATCCTGATTTTGATGCTTTGGAGCGTGATTATAAAAATTACTATTTCATAAAAACATTGCTTTCGCAGGATTATTTTGCTTTCGCAGATAAGCCAAAAGCGGTTTTGCCTTTCCATAAATACAAAGATCACATTGCAAATCCGATTGAAGAACATTTGAACGAATGTGCTCATTATGCTTCTTCAAATAAGGTTTCAAATCTTCATTTTACGGTAACCGAAGCGCATCAGCAATTATTTGAGAAAGAGATTGAAATACTAAAAGAGAAAGTCGAAAAGGATTCTGGAATTCAAATTAATATTGGATATTCCTATCAAAATGCAAGTACAGATTCTATTGCTGTTGACACAAAAAATAAACTGGTAAGAGATAAAAATGATGCCTTGATTTTTAGACCAGGCGGACATGGCGCTCTGATTCAGAATCTGAATGTACTTGATGCAGATGTTATTTTTATTAAAAATATCGACAATGTAATTCAAAATCATATTGATAAAATTACGTTGTATAAAAAAGCACTTGCAGGAGTATTGATTGAAGCACAGCAAAAAGTTTTTGGCTATTTAAATGCTATTGATGAGCAAAAAGTCAAAGAAACTGAATTGGAAGTGATCGTTCGTTTTTTGTCTGAAAATCTAAATGTAGAAATCTCTAGTGATTTTAAAATGTTCACTTTTGAGAATAAAATCAACAAAGTCAAAGAACTTTTAGATCGTCCAATTAGAGTTTGCGGAATGGTGAAAAATGAAGGAGAGCCTGGTGGAGGACCTTTTTGGGTAATGAGCGACAAAGGAATAAAATCACTTCAAATTGTTGAGACATCGCAAATTGATTTATCAGATAAAAAGCAGGCTAAAATTTTGGCAGAATCGACACATTTTAATCCAGTAGATTTAGTTTGTGGAATTAAAAATTATAAAGGCCAGAAATTTGATTTGCAAAACTTTGTAGATCAAAAAACAGGCTTTATTGTTGAAAAAAGTGTTGACGGGAAAACAGTTAAAAATTACGAATTGCCAGGATTATGGAATGGTTCAATGGCGCATTGGTTGACTATTTTTGTTGCTGTTCCATTAATTACTTTTAATCCGGTGAAAACGGTAAACGATTTGTTGAAAGCACCGCATCAGCCACAATAATGGAAACTGAAAAAATCATATCGGAATTAAGCTTCAAAGCTGTTAAAAGCAGTGGCGCGGGAGGACAAAACGTGAACAAAGTTTCATCAAAAGTGGTTTTGTCTTTTGATTTAAATGCTTCACAAGGCTTGTCTGAAGAAGAAAAATTGCTTTTACAAACTAATATTGCAGCACGTTTAACTTCTGAAAATATTCTGATTTTAAATTGCGACGAAGATCGAAGCCAGCTTAAAAACAAAGAAATCGTCACAAAACGATTTTTGGAAATAATCAAAAAAGGATTATTTGTTCCGAAAGTTAGAAAAGCAACTAAGGTTCCAAAATCTGTAATTAAAAAAAGAATTAAGGATAAGAAGAATATTTCTGATCTTAAACAATCTAGAAGAAAACCTGATTTTTAGTATTAAGATGCTAGAATTAAGTATTAAGACATCAAAAACTAAAAATCTTAATACTTAATACATTTTTCTTAATACTTTTCTATATTTGCACTGTCTCAAAGGGGTGCTCTAAATAACGAGCTGAGATCATACCCAAAGAACCTGAGCGAGTAATGTTGCTAAGGGAAAAAACGACACTATCGAGCGTGCACACTTTATTTTGTCGTGAAACAATTTATTAATTTAACAAAAGAATAATTCCCCCTTTTATTCGTAATTTTTTACGAATGAAAACACTTTTTAAAGTTACAAAGTTACAAAGTTGCAAAGTTGCAAAGCTGAGTAACAAATCTATTTTCTTTACTCTATTCTCTATTTTCTTTACTCTAATTTCTTTCGCACAGGAGCAAGATTCTACAAAAGTCAATAAGCTTGACGATGTATTGGTTTCAGCGGTTCGTGTGACTTCAAAAACTCCGGTTACGTTTAGTAATATGGATAAAAAAGAAATCAAATTCAGAAATTTGGGACAAGATATTCCTACTTTAATGAATTATCTTCCTTCAGTAGTTACAACTTCTGATGCTGGGAACGGAATTGGTTACAGTGGCATCAGAGTCCGCGGAAGCGATGCAACTCGTGTGAATGTTACCATCAACGGAATTCCGTACAACGATGCAGAAAGCCAAGGAACTTTCTGGGTTAATATGCCAGATTTTGCTTCTTCTGTAGAAAGTCTTCAATTACAGCGCGGAGTAGGAACTTCTACAAATGGTTCTGGAGCTTTCGGTGCAAGTTTGAATATGCTGACAGATAATTACGCTTCTAAGGCAACAGGCGAAATCTCAAGCTCGTTCGGAAGTTTTAATTCCCAGAAAAATACCGTGAAATTCAGCACAGGATTATTGAATGATCATTTTGAATTAGCTGGACGTTTGTCCAGAATTAAATCTGATGGTTATATTGACAGAGCTAGTTCTGATTTGAAATCGTATTTCCTTCAAGGAACTTATGTTGGAAAAACAACTTTAATTAAAGCTTTGGTTTTTGGCGGAACTGAAAAAACGTACCAATCTTGGAACGGAATCGATGCTGAAACTATGAACGAAAATCGTACTTTCAACTCAGCAGGAATGTATACAGATGAATCAGGAAATGTTCGTTTTTACGACAATGAAACCGATAATTATCAGCAAGACCATTATCAATTGCACTGGAGTGAATCTTGGTCTGATAAATGGAGTTCTAATTTGGCTTTCCATTATACAAAAGGAAAAGGTTACTACGAAAATTATAAAGAAGATGCCGATATGGCCGACTATAATTTAGATCCAGTTGGTACTGTAACAACGACAGATTTAGTACGTCAAAAATGGTTGGATAATGATTTCTACGGAACAACTTTTTCTGTAAAATATAAAGATGAAAAACTGGATGTTATTTTTGGCGGAGGCTGGAATAAATATGAAGGTGATCATTTCGGAAAAGTGATCTGGGCGAGATATGCTTCCAATTCAGAATTGGGAGATCATTATTACGATGATTTTTCGACAAAAACAGACGGAAATATTTTCGCAAAAGCCAATTATCAGTTTACAGAAAAATTGAGTTTTTATGGCGATTTGCAATATAGAAATGTTAAGTACAAAGCGAATTCTTATGAAACCGGAGTTGTTGATGATAACTTCAATTTCTTTAATCCAAAAGCAGGATTGAATTATGCTTTTAATGATAAAAACACTTTGTATTTTTCGTATGCACGTGCGAACCGCGAACCAAACAGAACGGATTACGAAGGCGGAAATGTAAAACCTGAAAAATTGAATGATTTTGAATTAGGATGGAGATTTAATTCAGAGAATTTCCAATTGAATTCGAATGTTTATTACATGGCATACAAAGATCAGCTGATTTTAACTGGAACACTTGATGACGTTGGTGCGCCAATTCGTTCTAATACAGATAAAAGTTATCGTCTAGGTTTTGAATTTGACGCTACGATCAAGCTTTCAGAACAATTTATCATTCGTCCAAACTTCACTTTAAGCAGTAATAAAAATGTTGATTTGGCTGTTGAAGGACAAAATTACGGAACAACTAAAATTGCGTATTCTCCAGAAGTCATTGCTGGAAATATAATTGTTTACAGCCCAATTCAGAATTTGCATATTTCGTTATTGCAAAAATATGTTGGAGAACAATACATGAACAATATCGAATTGCCGTCAGCAAAACTGGCGGATTATTTTGTAAACGATTTGAATGTGTCTTATGAAATCAAACCAAAATCAGTTTTCAAATCAATTATGATAACAGGAATGGTAAATAATATTTTAGATAAAAAATATGTTTCAAACGGATACATGTGGGATATATATCCTTACTATTATCCACAGGCAGGAATCAATTTCTTAGCCGGATTGACTTTGAAATTCTAAAAAACAAAAAAGCCTGAAAATCTTAACTTTCAGGCTTTTTTGTTTTAGTTATATACGTGGATTACGGTTCCCGAAACTTCGACGCGATATGATTTTAACGGATATTCTTTTGAGCCAAGTCCAGTAAATAAGCTATATTGAACTTTGTCGCAAGAACAAACAGCATATATTCCATCAATTGTCATTGCTGCGCATGAATTGATTTCTTGATTTGGGCAGGCGGCATCAAAAGCATTATAACCGCTTCCAGCATTAAAAATGATAATTCCTTTAGCTCCATAATTCGGAATGATAACGCCATTACTTGGATACTTTAGATTAGAATACAAAGGCAAATTCATATCTACAGTCAAATTAACAGAGTAGTTTGGAATGTAAGGGTTTTTACTGTTTCGTTCACCTTCGCTACAAGCAGAAAGTACACAAACAAAGACGATTAAGAGCCAGATTTTTTTCATTATTTGAATTTGGATTAGTGAAACAAAAATAAATTATTTAGTTTTCATTTTTATATGATTAACATATAATTATGTACTATTAAAAATAATAGTATATTTGTATTACAAAATCCCGTCCCGATGGGATTTTTTGTATTTATATAAACGATGAAGTTATGAGTAAAGTATCTTATTATACCGCAGATGGGTTAAAAAAATTAAAAGATGAGTTGGAGCATTTAAAGAGTGTAATGCGCCCAAAAGCATCTCAAGATATAGCAGACGCAAGAGACAAAGGCGATTTATCTGAAAATGCCGAGTACGATGCTGCAAAAGAAGCGCAGGGTTTATTAGAAATGAGAATTGCGAAACTGGAAGAAGTTTATGCAAATGCTAGATTAATTGACGAATCTCAATTGGATGTTTCTAAAGTTTTGGTTCTTTCGAATGTGAAAATCAAAAACCAAAGCAACGGAATGGAAATGAAATATACACTTGTTGCTGAAAGCGAAGCTGACCTAAAAACTGGAAAAATCTCAGTAACGTCTCCTATTGGAAAAGGCTTGCTTGGAAAATCGGTTGGAGAAGTAGCTGAAATCACAGTTCCAAATGGTGTTTTGAAATTCGAAATCTTAGAAATTTCAAGAGACTAAATATTTTAGTTTAATCGTTTAACTGTTTAATCGGTTAAACGAATAAACAGTTAAACGATTAACCGAAAAAAAAATGGCATCAATATTCACAAAAATAGTAAACGGAGAAATTCCTGCATATAAAATCGCTGAAGATGAAAATTTCTTGGCTTTTTTAGATGTAAATCCAAATGCAAAAGGACACACGCTTTGTATTCCAAAACAAGAAATCGATAAGATTTTTGATATGGATGATGAACTGTATTTAGGCTTAATGAAGTTTTCTAAAAAAGTAGCAATTGCTTTAGAAAAAACAGTTCCGTGCAAAAGAGTAGGCGTTGCCGTTGTTGGATTGGAAGTTCCTCACACGCATGTGCATTTGATTCCGTTGAATCATATGGACGAAATGCGTTTCATAGATAAAGTTTCACTTTCAAAAGAAGAGTTTGAAGCTTTGGCAAAAGATATTCAGTCAAATTTGTAAATATTTTAAGAGTGTCAGACTGAGCGAAGTCGAAGCCATCATAAAGAATATAAAAAATGCAGTAAATAATTTTACTGCATTTTTTTATTTAGAGAAATCTGAAAAGTAGTCCCTTTACCAATTTCAGAATGTAAAACCTTGATTTTGCCGTTATGATATTCTTCTACAATTCTTTTGGTTAAAGAAAGTCCCAATCCCCATCCACGTTTTTTGGTTGTAAAACCAGTTTCAAAAATGGTTTTGAATTGTTTTTTGGGGATTCCAGTTCCAGAATCTTTTACATTTATTTTTACTTGATGAGAATCTTGTTCGATTTGCAGTTCTAAAATTCCTTTTCCTTTCATGGCATCAATCGCATTTTTTACCAAATTTTCAATTGTCCAGCTATAAAGCGTCGGATTTATTTCAACCAAAATAGGTTCATTTGGAGTATCATAAGAAAAAGAAACTTGTTTTGAAAAACGAGATTGCAGATATTTAAACGCATTTAAAGTTTCTGAAACAATATCATGAATTTCTAAAACTGGAATAGAACCAATTTTCGAAAAACGATCTGTAATAGTTTGCAAGCGATTAATATCTTTTTCAATTTCTGAAGTGATAGACGAATCAATATTTTCTGTTTTTAAAATTTCAATCCAACCAATTAATGATGACAAAGGCGTACCAATTTGGTGTGCGGTTTCTTTTGCCATTCCGGCCCACAACTTGTTTTGTGTAGCCATCTTGGTGCTTTTGTAGAAATTATAAATTAATGCAACACATAAAAATACAATTAAGAGCAGTGCAATTGGATAATATTTTAATTTATTGAGTAATGCCGAATTTCCATAATAAAGAATTTGGTGTTTTCCTGGAGCATACTCAAAAGTTATGGGTTCGTTTTCACTTCTTAAATTGGTTAAAAAATGTTTTAATTTTTTTGGGTCATTTAAAATTTCGTCGGGAACATTTTTAGAACTTACTACGTTATCATACAGCATCAATACAACAGGAATTGAGGTGTTGTTGCTGAAAATCTGAAGAGGCAATTCGACATCTGTATTTTCGTCGGCATTTACAATTGTAATCTGCGCATTGGCGAAAAGCTTCATTTTCAGACGCTCTTCATTTTTGAAAATTTGGAAGAAAGTATAAGTATTCCAAAGAATCAAAGTAATGATTAAAAAGGAAATAAGAATTATAACCCAGCGAGTTGTATTTCTGCGTTCAGAAAAATGCATAAATTAATTTTTGAGGTATAAATATAACGAAATATAGTCATTTTATATTTTGCAATTCCCGAAAGATTTTTGTTTTTATGTCCTAAACTATTTCTTCGAATTAAACCATTTCTATATTTTTGCAGTTACCAAAATGAGGTTTGGTTAAAAAGAAAAACTATGATTAGCATCGATCCAAAAGAGATACCAACGGCAAAATTGCATGGTTATCTGCAAAGTTCAGTAGGACCGCGTCCAATTGCGTTTGCGAGTACAATTAGTGCAAAAGGAATTCCTAATTTATCTCCTTTCAGTTTCTTTAATGTATTTAGTGCTAATCCGCCAATTTTGGTTTTTTCACCTGCAAGACGTGTTCGTGACAATACTGTGAAACACACTTTGATCAATGTTGAAGCCACGAAAGAAGTTGTAATAAATGTAGTTAATTTCGACATCGTACAACAGACTTCGTTGGCAAGCACAGAATATGCAGAAGGTGTAAACGAATTTATAAAAGCGGGCTTGACACAAATTCCGTCGGATATTGTAAAACCATATCGAGTAAAAGAGTCTCCGGTTCAGTTTGAATGCAAGGTTACGCAGATTATTCCGTTAGGAACAGAAGGAGGAGCTGGAAATCTGGTTTTGTGCGAAGTAGTGAAAATGCATATTCACGAATCCATTTTAGATGAAAACGGAGCGATTGATCAACACAAAATTGATTTGGTTTCAAGATTGGGTGCAAATTGGTATTCGAGATCGAATGAAGGACTTTTTGAAGTGCCAAAACCGCTTACAACTTTAGGAGTTGGAGTAGATGCAATTCCGAATTTTGTGAAGGAAAGCCCTGTGTTTAATGGGAATGACCTTGGAAAATTAGGAAATATTGAAGCCTTGCCTACAACGGAAGAAGTTAGTATATTTGTGAAAGAAAATTTTTCTGTAAAAGGAGTTTTAAGCTCAGATGATCAGGAAAAAATTCACTTAGAAGCCAAAAAATATCTCAATATTGATGATGTTGCTTCAGCTTGGAAAGTGCTTTTAGCTAAAAAATAAAAAAAGAATAGAAACAATAATTAATTATAGACGAAGATGGAAGTTATAGGAAAAGTAAAAGTGGTAAATCCTGAGCAACAAGTTAGTGCTTCATTCAAAAAAAGAGAATTAGTAGTAACTACAGATGAGCAGTATCCGCAGCACATTTTAATCGAATTTACACAAGATAAATGCGATTTATTAAGCAACTATAAACTAGGTGAAGCAGTAAAAGTTTCTATCAATTTAAGAGGAAGAGAATGGGTTAACCCACAAGGAGAAACTAGATATTTCAATAGTATTCAAGGTTGGAGAATCGAAAGATTAGCGCCAGAAGGTCCTGCACAAGGAGCGCCAATGCCAGCTGCAGAAACTTTTGCACCAGCAACAAGCATTAACGAAGACGAACCAGACGATTTACCATTCTAAGAATTTAGAAATTCTGAAATAAAAATTCCAAATTCCAATTCATTAACGTGAATTTGGGATTTGGAATTTTGTTTTTGAGTTTGTTTTGTCACTTACATGATGAGGCTTTACACATTGTTCGTCATTTCGACTGAAAGGAGACCCGAGCGATAGCGAACTGGCGAAGCAAATCGCACAAGTAATTCCGTAAAGTAAATCGACAATCTTTGGCGATTTTCGCGTGTGATTTCTCCTCCGTCGAAATGACAAGATTGCGGAATTTTGGAATTTAATTTTATTGGAATTTAAAATATGTATTATTTATTCGAAGATTTATTTTTTCCTCCTGTTTCAGAAGCCGATGAAGAAGGAATCTTGGCCGTTGGTGGCGACTTAAATCCGGACCGATTGAAGTTAGCTTATAAAAGCGGTATTTTTCCTTGGTTTAATGAAGGAGAACCGATTCTTTGGTGGGCGCCAGATCCGAGAATGGTTTTGTTTTTTGATGAATTGGTGATATCCAAAAGCATGCGAAAGATCCTGAATCAGAAAATGTTTAAGGTGACTTACAACAAAAATTTCAGAGAAGTAATTTCAAATTGCCAACAAATAAAACGTGAAGGCCAAAACGGAACTTGGATTTCGGATGAAATGATTGATGCTTATTGCAAACTGAATGAAGAAGGATTTGCAAAATCTGTTGAGGTTTGGCAGGATGAAGTATTGGTTGGAGGTTTGTATGGAATTGATCTAGGAAATGAAAAAATTTTTTGTGGAGAAAGTATGTTTTCTAAAGTTTCAAATGCTTCAAAAACAGCGTTTATTGCTTTAGCCCTATATTTGAAAAAAGAAAATTACAAATTATTGGATTGTCAGGTTTACAATCCGCATTTGGAGAGTTTGGGTTGCCGCGAAATTGATCGTGAAGAGTTTATGTTCCTTTTAAAAAGCAAGTAAAAATGAGTATAGTTTATCGTGTAACAGAAATTTATATTTACCCAATTAAAAGTTTGGCAGGAATCAGTCTTACTTCTTCAAAAGCAGAAGAAATGGGATTTGAAAATGACAGAAGATGGATGCTTATTGATGCAGAAAATCAAATGCTGACTCAGAGAGAACATCGCATTATGAGTCAGTTTTATCCGCAGATTTTAGATGGAAAAATTGGCATTGCTTTTCAGGATCAAAAACATGAATTTTCTGTTGATGATTCTTGGGGAAACATAATTGAAGTTAATGTTTGGGATGATAAAAGTGAAGTTGTTGAGGTAAACCAAGAAACTTCAAAATGGTTTAGTCAGCACTTAGGTTTTGAGTGTAAATTAGTCAAAATATTAAGAAACGGGGCACGTAAACACGAAAGTTCCAGATTAAAAGAAACCTTCAATGTAAGTTTGGCCGACGGTTATCCGTATCTTTTAATTGGCTCAAAAAGCCTGGATTTTCTGAACGATAAATTGGATGAAAAAATCACAATAAAAAGGTTTCGTCCCAACATTGTAGTAAGTAGTATAAATCCTCATGAAGAAGATGATTTTGCAACTTTTACAATTGGAGAAGTTCAGTTTAAAAACATAAAACCTTGCGGAAGATGCGTTATGGTTAACAATGATCCGGAAAACGGACGTTTAAAAAAAGAACCTCTAAAAACACTGAGCAAATACAGAAATGTAGATAATTCTGTTTTATTCGGAACTAATATTGTAAGCCTGAATTCGGGAATCATCAGCGTAGGCGATGAGGTTGTTTTTTAGAAATTCAGCTTTGTAAAGTTCCAATTTAACGTATTTAAAATTATAATTTCGTTTCTTAAAGTAGGCAATTCCAAAATTAATTTGAGTGTTTCGTGCGCCATGATATTGCCGATAATTCCGGGTAAAGTTCCCAAAACACCATTCAAATTGCAGTTCGGAACATCTTTTGGATCAGGCATTTCAGGAAATAAATCGCGAAGGTTTTTGCTTCCATTGTGATTAAAAACTGCAATTTGACCTTCAAATTTCAAAATGCTTCCATAAACCAAAGGTTTCCCTAGTTTCACGCAAGTATCATTAACCAAATAACGAGTTGAAAAATTGTCTGAGCCATCAACAACAATATCATATTGTTCAATGATTTTTGAAGCATTTTCAGCAGTTAACTTTTCATTAATTGCAGCAGTTTCAATCAGCGGATTTAATTTTGAAACTACATCTTTTGCTACAATGGCTTTGTGTTGGCCAATTTCACTTTCAGTATATAAAATCTGTCGGTGTAGATTGTGAATTTCAATAGTATCAAAATCCATAATTCCGATAAAACCCACTCCGGCAGTAGCAATATATTGTAAAATTGGACAGCCCAAACCACCGGCTCCAATTACTAAAACGCGTGCTTTTTTTAGTTTTTCCTGACCTTCATCGCCAATTTCGGGAAGTATGGTTTGTCTGTTGTAACGAAGGAATTCTTGTATAATACTCATTTTTTTAATTTTAGATTGTTGATTTTAGATTTTAGATTGATGAATAGTAGTGCAAAAAAATCTGAAATCTAAACTCTAAAATCTGAAATAAAACTTTTATCCCAATCTTTCCAAACAGGTTCGTAGCCTGCCTTTTTTATGATTTTTGAAATTTCTTCGGCAGAACGTTCATCGCTGATTTCGAATTGTTCCAAAGATTGAGGATCAACGACATAACCGCCAGGATTTGTCTTAGAGCCAGCACTCATGCTCGTTACGCCAATAGGAATGATATTGTTTCTGAATTTTTCGTTTTCTCTTGTTGAAATGGAGATTTCTAAATCTTCGTTCCATAATCGGTAAGCACAAATTAATTGTGTTAGATCTTTATCATCCATTATAAAATTCGGTTCGATGATTCCTTCAGCAGGACGAAGACGCGGAAATGAAACTGAATATTTTGTCTGCCAATATTTTTTTTGCAGATAATCTAAATGAAGCGCATTAAAGAAGCTGTCGGTTCTCCAATCCTCCAAACCTAATAAAACACCCAAACCAATTTTATGGATTCCAGCAGTTCCAATTCGGTCTGGAGTTTCTAGTCGATAATCGAAATTTGATTTTTTTCCTTTTGTATGATACTTTTTGTAGACTTCCTGATGATAGGTTTCCTGATAAACTAAAACCGAATATACTCCAGCATCATGCAAACGTTCATAATCTTCAGTTGAAAGAGGCTGTACTTCAACGGAAATAATCGAAAATTCTTTTTTTATTAAGTTAATTGCATTCAGAAAATAATTGATGTTTACTGTGTAATTTGCTTCGCCTGTAACTAATAAAACGTGATCAAAACCAGTTTTTTTTAAGGCTTCGACTTCGAGTTTTATTTCAGCATCGGTCAAAGTTTTTCGCTTGATTTTATTGTCTAAACTGAAACCGCAATACGTACATATGTTTTGGCATTCGTTGCTCAGATAAAGTGGCGCATACATTTGAATGGTTTTTCCGAAACGTTTTTTGGTGATTTCATGACATTTTTGTGCCATTTGCTCCAGATAATTTTGGGCGATAGGAGAAATCAAAATCAAAAAGTCGTCGAGATTGTATTTGGTTTTAGCCAAAGTTCGCTCGACCTCTTTTGATGTGGTTTTGTATATTCTGGATTGAATTTCATTCCAGTTATATTGCTCGAATATAGATTTGAATGTTTTCATTTTTTATTTTGGTTTCACGCAGATTTTGCAGATTTAAGCAGATTAAAAAGGATTTATTTTAATTTCTTTGAATCTAATCTACTTGATTTTAAATTTTGTTGGCAATTCGTTTAATGTCATTTAGAATATTCAATGTGTTGAAATTAACTAGTAAGCCTAATTTTTTCTTTGTTAATCTTAAGTAAGTTGCTATTTGTTTGTAATGTATTGGAGCTAATTCTTCGACAGATTTTAGTTCAATTATCACTTTATCCTCAACTAATAAATCGATTCTAAAAGCAGGATCTAATATTATTTCTTCATAATTAATAATAATTTCAACCTGCTTTTTGACTCCTAAGCCTAGTTGTTCAAGCTCGTAAAACAATGCACTCTCATAAACAGATTCAAATAATCCCGGCCCCAAATTATTATATACTTTAAAAATTGCTCCACGTATTAAATATGATATTTCATTTTCAGTCATAATTCTTTAGTTTTAAGTTTAACTTAAAATTAAAGAATTTTCTTTCTTTTTAAGAGTCGTTTTTATAGAAAATTTCTAGAGATAAACAAAAAATTAATCTGTTTTAATCTGCTTAAATCTGTAAAATCTGCGTGAAATAAAAATTTTATTCAAAAAGAAAAGAAGTCAACGGGCTAGAAGCAGAAGCATAATTTTGTTGATTAGCAACTTTAGCCTCAAAAGCTTTTCTTCCAGCAGTAACGGCATCCTTAAAAGCCTCAGCCATTAATTTGGGGTTTCCAGCAACGGCAATTGCCGTGTTGACCAAAACAGCATCGGCACCAATTTCCATTGCTTTTGCAGCATCAGAAGGAGCGCCAATTCCTGCATCGACAATAACCGGGACATTGCTTTGTTCAATAATGATTTCGAGAAAATCAATTGTTTTCAAACCTTTATTACTGCCAATTGGCGAACCCAAAGGCATAACTGCTGAAGTTCCAGCGCTTTCTAAATGTTTGCACAAAACAGGATCAGCATGAATGTAAGGCAGAACAATGAAGCCTAATTTAGCTAGTTCTTCGGTAGCTTTTAAAGTTTCAATAGGATCTGGCATTAAATATTTCGGATCTGGATGAATTTCTAATTTTACCCAATTGGTTTCTAAAGCTTCACGAGCCAGTTGCGCGGCAAAAACAGCTTCTTTTGCATTTCGTGCTCCAGATGTATTTGGTAGTAAATTGATATTTGGATGTTTTAAATGCGATAAAATAGCATCTGTATCTGTTTCTAAATCAATGCGTTTTAATGCAACTGTAACCAATTCGCTTTCTGAAGCTAAAATTGCTTCTTCCATTTCTTCATTCGAACCAAATTTTCCTGTTCCGAGAAAGAGTCTGGATTTAAAGGCTCTATCTCCTATATTAAGCAATGATGTTTGCATATAATTTTTCATTTAATTGTTGAACTAATTTTTCTTTATCATCACTTTCGGTAATGATTCCAGAAACGGCAATTCCAAAAATTCCAGTTTCCATTAACGGACTTACATCGCGTAATGTGATGCCTCCAATGGCATAAACAGGAATTTCGATTTTATTTTTTTTTAGTTTCTGAAGGATTTCAAAATAGCCAGATAAACCTAAAATCGGACTTAGTTTTTCTTTTGTAGCTGTAAATCTGAAAGGGCCTAAACCAATATAATTGCAGCCGTTTTTAACATGATTTTGAATGTCTTCAAAAGTATTGGCAGTTCCGCCAATGATTTTTGTAGAACCTAAAATCGCTCGTGCTTCGTCAATTTTTGTATCGGTTAAACCAAGATGAACTCCATCTGCAGCAATTTGTTTGGCAAGATATAGATCATCATTGACAATAAAATTGGCGAGATATTCTTCGCATAAAAGTTTTACTGCTTCTGCTAAAGTATAGGTGTTTTTGGAAGTTTGGTTTTTGAAACGCATTTGCACCCATTTGCATCCGGCGTCAAGAGCCTGATGAATATTGCGTAATTGTTCGTCGATTGTTTCGCCTTGTGAAATGTATTGCAGTTTGTTATACATAATGATATCCGATTAAGGTTGATGTTGAGCTCAGGTATTTTTCTATGTAGGTTTTGGCATTTTTACAAGCCACTTCTAAAGGTTGATTTAGGGCTAAATTGGAAGCAATTGCAGAAGCAAGCACACAGCCGGAACCGTGTTTTTCAGAACAGTATTTTTCTGATGGAAATAAATCGATAATTTCATTTTTCAAGAACAATTGATCTTTTCCTATTGCATTTAAATTATGGCCGCCTTTTAGTAAAATTGCTGTTGAAATTTCGTTTTCAATCCAAAGATTTTCTTTTATAAAACCGGGAAGCAATTGTTCGATTTCGATATGATTTGGCGTAATCAAATCGATTTTTGATAGAATTTTGAGCAGATCAGAATGATCTTCAATATTTAAAAAATCAAATTCTGTAGTCGATTTTAAAACCGGATCCCAAACAATTTGAGTTGAAGGAGAAAGTAATTTTATAGTCGAAAGAATTCGGTTCAAATAATGTAAAGAAGGAACAATCCCAATTTTTACTGCGGTGATTTTATAGCTTAAAAATAGCGTTTCGATCGATCGGATAACAAAGCTTAAATTGATCCATTGAATTTCATAAAATTTATTTTCTGTCTGAATAGTATTAGCCGTTGCAATAGCAAAGCCAGAAACTTTATGCTGTTCAAATGTTTTGATATCAGCCAAAATTCCAGCGCCTCCAGACGGATCTAAACCTGCGATTGTAAGTACGAAAGGACGATTTTCTGACATAATTTAAATTCGGTTAATGGTTTTTTGTTGTTCCAAATAGCTCCTAAAAGGGCAATATCATCAAAGCCATTTTTTAATGTTGTTTGAATGTTGTTTGAATCAATTCCGCCTAAAGCGACAACTTTTGTTTTATGATTTGTTCTTGATTTTATTTCTTCAAAAAGATCAGTTTTTGGCAAATAATTTTCCTTTGAAATACTTTTGAAAACGGGACTTAGAAATGCATAATCAAAATCATTTTTTAATGAATTAAAATCTGTAATTGAATGTGTTGATGTTGATTTATACCTACAAGATTTTGGAAGCCCTGCAGGAAAATCCGAATCGATTTTCCTTTCTTTTTCAGAAAAATGAAATCGGTTAATTCCAAAATCTTCTGCTAAAGAATGATGACTATGCAAAACCAAATTAGAACGAAATTCCAATTTTATCTGATGAATAAACTGCGCCATTTCTAATTCTAAAAAATCAGGTTTTCTGATATGAAGCAATGACAATCCTTCCTCCAATAAAAAATGAAGGATGTCAATTTCATCTTCAGCATAAAAAGGATTCGTAATCACAATCATTTGAAAAAAGTATTAAGTATTAGGATGAAAGTATTAAGAGTTTGCAGATTTTCAATCTTAATACTTAATACTACCATCTTAATACTTTTGTTATATATAAATCTCTTTCCCTTGCTCGATAAATTCCTCTGATTTCTCCTGCATTCCTTTTTCTGCTGCTGCAACATCCCTGATTTCCTGAGATATTTTCATCGAACAGAATTTTGGCCCACACATCGAACAGAAATGCGCCACTTTTGCGCCATCAGCCGGAAGGGTTTCATCATGAAATTCTCTTGCAGTATCTGGATCCAAAGCCAAATTAAACTGATCTTCCCAACGGAATTCAAAACGAGCTTTGCTCAAAGCATTATCACGATATTGTGCTCCTGGATGACCTTTGGCCAAGTCGGCAGCATGAGCAGAAATTTTATAAGTGATCACACCATCTTTTACATCTTTTTTATTTGGTAAGCCTAAATGTTCTTTTGGTGTTACATAACACAACATGGCACAGCCGTACCAGCCAATCATTGCGGCGCCAATTGCCGAAGTAATATGATCGTAACCCGGAGCAATATCTGTAGTTAAAGGGCCTAAAGTGTAAAATGGAGCTTCGTGGCAATGTTCTAATTGTTTGTCCATGTTTTCTTTGATCATGTGCATCGGAACGTGTCCTGGGCCTTCAATAAAAACCTGAACATCATGTTTCCAAGCTATTTTAGTCAATTCGCCTAATGTTTCTAGTTCGGCAAATTGAGCTGCATCATTTGCATCAGCAATCGAACCGGGACGCAAGCCATCTCCAAGAGAAAAAGCAACATCATATTGTTTCATGATTTCGCAGATTTCCTCAAAATGGGTGTACAGGAAGTTTTCCTTATGATGAAACAAACACCATTTTGCCATAATCGATCCGCCACGAGAAACAATTCCAGTAACACGGTTTGCAGTTAAATGAATGTAACGAAGCAAAACTCCAGCGTGAATCGTAAAGTATGAAACGCCTTGTTCAGCTTGTTCAATCAATGTATCACGGAAAATTTCCCAAGTCAAATCTTCGGCAATTCCTTTTACTTTTTCTAAGGCCTGATAAATCGGAACAGTTCCAATTGGAACAGGAGAATTTCTGATAATCCATTCTCTGGTTTCGTGAATGTTTTTTCCTGTTGACAAATCCATAATCGTATCAGCACCCCAACGGCAGGCCCAAACGGCTTTTTCAACTTCTTCTTCAATGCTTGAAGTCACGGCGCTATTTCCAATATTGGCATTGATTTTTACCAAAAAGTTACGGCCAACAATCATTGGTTCGCTTTCTGGATGGTTGATGTTATTTGGAATAATAGCTCTTCCGCAAGCTATTTCAGAACGAACAAATTCAGGAGTAATTTTACTTTTTGGAGTATTCGCACCAAAACTTTGTCCGTTATGTTGACATTGCATCGCTTTGGTTTGTTCGTTTAAAAGCTCAATTCTTTGGTTTTCGCGAATCGCAATATATTCCATTTCTGGAGTAATAATTCCTTGTTTAGCGTAATATAACTGTGTTACGTTGGCGCCTTTTTTAGCACGTTTTGGCTGATGTAAATATTCAAAACGAAGATGATTTAGACTTTCATCTTTCAATCGACTTTGACCGTAATCTGAAGTGATTTCATCTAAAATTTCAACATCATTTCGGTCTAAAATCCATTGTTCTCTTAGGCGTGAAAGACCTTTTCTAACATCAATTTCAACATTTGGATCTGTGTAAGGTCCAGAAGTATCATAAACAGTTACAGGAGGATTTTTTTCGATTCCGCCATTAGAAAGTTTGGTGTCGCTTAATGCAATTTCGCGCATAGCAACTTTTATTGGATGAATTTCTCCGTCTATATAAACCTTTTTAGAATTTGGAAATGGGGTTCTGGATATTTGTTCTTCGTTTGTCATAGTTTTTTTGTTTCAGGTTTCACGTTTCAAGTTGATTGTGTTTGCGTTTAATAACAGCGTTTTTCTGTAGAGGCGCACAGCAGTGCGTCTACGTCTTGTATTTAATTGGAATTTGGAATTTATTTTTAACCTCCCTGCGTAGCAGAAATAATGAGGATTTCGTCAGTTTCTTGTATGAGGAATTCGTTCCAATTGGTTTTTGGAACAACAGTGTTGTTGACAGCAACGGCGATTCCGTTTTGTTTGTGCGGAATTTCGAGATCGAGCAATGATTGAACGCTTAGTGTTTCAGCATTGAATTGTTTGGTTTGTTGATTGATTTTTAGTTCCATTCCTTGTTGAGTTTAGTGTATAGATACACCTTAGGAATGGCTACAATGACGCATAGAAATGCGTTCAAGAAGTCATCTTACTTTTCCCTACGCTAGTATGAACTAGATCAGGTTCAGAGGGTAAAATCTCAGCCTGCGCGATGCAGACACCCCTAAAGTGTGAAGCAAATATATGTATTTTTTGTTTAAAAGTTTCAGGTTTCAAGTTTCAGGTTCAAAAAAAATGGAAACTGCGACTTAAAACGGGACTATTTTCCCTTTCGAATAAAGCAATCTTCCGTATGGTCATTGACCATTCCGGTGGCTTGCATGTGCGCGTAAATAACGGTTGAACCAACGAATTTAAAACCTCTTTTTTTTAAATCTTTACTGATTTCATCTGAAAGTGGAGTAGTAGCTGGAGCATCTTTTGAATTTTTCAGATTGTTTATGATTGGTTTTCCATCGGTGTATTTCCAGATGTAATCAGAGAAAGTTCCAAATTCTTCCTGAACTTTCATAAAAGCTTGGGCATTTGTAACAGCCGCTTTAATTTTGAGTTTGTTCCGAATAATTCCGGTGTTCTGCATCAGTTCTTCAATTTTTTCTTCAGAATATTGAGCTACTTTTTTATAATCAAAATGATTAAAAGCGTTTCTGAAATTTTCTCTTTTATTTAAAATCGTAATCCAACTCAAGCCAGCCTGAAAAGTCTCCAAAATTAAGAATTCAAAAAGAGTTGGATCATCATAAACCGGAACACCCCATTCTTCGTCATGGTATTTTTTATATAAATCACTGGAAGTACACCAGCTGCATCGAGTAACATTTTCATTTTCCATTATCTTCCAATTTGCCAGCTATAGCCTTTTACACTTGGTATATAAGCAGAACGCCCAACGATCACCAAATCATTATAAATTTTACGGTTGTATTTTATGCCGATAGCATTGCCAGACATATACATTTTATTGGCTTTGAATTTTACTTTCATTTTGCCGTCTTCAAGTTCGGCATCTGATACTTTTTCGACAAGCCAAGTTGACTTCCATTTCACAGATAACTCATTTTCGGCAGTTTTAGTAACACTTTTTACCAATTTTACGGCTTCCTCAGGAATTTCAAAGTTTTGTGTAAGTTCTTTTTGTGTCATTGTTTGTCCCATTTTGCACTTATCGAGAATCTTTCTGATATTAACAAAATTCAGCAATTTGTCGTTTGCTTCTTTTTTGATATCAATAGCAGTATTTTTTGGTTTGCTTTCAAGATCAGGAGAAGGAGTTATGGTAATGGCGTTTTTTACCGCAAAAGCAGTTTGATTTGCGGCTGTTCTTTTTGTTCCAATTTCCTTTGGCGCCTTGATGTTTTTTGATGAAATTTTCACTCCTTTTTTAACTGGCGCGGGGGTTAACATATTTACGGGTGTGATTATTTTTTTAGGTGGTTTTTTTTCATCATTTCCACAACTAAAAAAGAAACATGTTAATGCGAATAAAATAAGTAAGCTAACATTTTTCATAACCCAGATGTTTTTATTCTTTATGAGTAGAATCTTCTTCCAAATATTTTTTAATCAAATGATGCCCTGCATAAATTAAAGGCGTTAACAATATTGCAATTGACAATTTAAACGTATATCCAATCAAAGCCGATGACAAAAAGGTGTCAAAATCAATTTTACCTGGCAACCAAAATGCAATTCCAAGAACAATAAAAGAATCAAATAATTGCGAAATTACAGTTGATCCTGTTGTTCTGAGCCAAATTTTTCTTTCGCCAGTTCGTCTTTTAAAGAACCAAAAAATCCATACATCAATTAGCTGCGATGCCATGAAAGCAATCAAGCTACCAACAATAATCCACATACTTTGGCCAAAAACAGCTTGAAATTGGTCGTCATTTACAGGGCTTATTCCTTTTGCTGCGGGAATTATAATGGCCATAAATAAAATTAAAAAAGCATAAGCAATTAAGCAAGCCGTAATGAATGAGAGCTTTTTCACTCCTTTTTCTCCAAAATATTCATTAATCAAATCGGTTGTTAAAAAAACCACCGGCCAAGGCAAAATCCCAATACTCATTACAAATGGACCAATCTGGATCAGCTTGCCTCCAATTAATTCAGCTACAACAGCGTTGGTTATAAATATGCCTGCTAGAATAACAAAGACAACTTCTTTTTTGGTTTTAAACATGTGAACTTATTAAAATCTGATTTATTCAAAGTTAATTATTTTAACTAAATTAACATTTAGCATCGATGATTATTTCTTATTCGGTTTTCCTTTTAGTTAATAATAGAACTCTTTATTTTACTTTTCATTTAATAAATGTTTTCTGATTGCGAGCGATTGTTTGCCTGAAAAGTGAAATTGTTTTATTTGTCTCATTTTTTTAACATATTGTGATATGCTGTCGATTGGTAAATTTTAGGTATTTTTGGAGAAGAACAAGTTTCTATTATTTATAATCAAATTCACGAGAATGAAAAAATTAATGTCAATTTTTATCATGAGTACAACTTTTTTTGCGGCTTCCGCACAAAGCAATTCTGATAATCCGTTGCTAAAACCATGGCCAGGGCCATACGGAGGAGTTCCTGCCTTTAATGAGTACAAAGTTTCAGACTTTAAACCAGCAATTGAATTTGCAATTCAGGAAAAATTAAATGAAGTAGATGCTATTGCAAATAATCCAAAACCAGCTACTTTCGAAAATACTATTGTTGCTATGGAGCGCTCTGGGCAAACAATTGAAAGAATTATGACCGTTTACGGAATTTACAGGTCAAACTTAAGCAGTCCTGAGTTTAGCGCTATTGACAGAGAAATGTCTCCTAAATTTTCTGAGTTTTCAGATAAAATCAATCAAAATAAAAAATTATTTACCAGAATTGAAACGGTTTATAATTCAAAAGAAAAAAGCAAACTTACAGGTGAGCAACAACGTTTAATTTGGTTGTACTATACTAATTTTGTGCGTCAAGGTGCGCAGCTTAACGATGCAGACAAAGCAAAAGTTGCAGGAATAAACAAAGAACTTGCAACATTATTTACACGTTTTAGTCAAAATTTATTGGCAGAAGAACATAATCAATATGTTGCATTAAAAACAGAAAGCGATTTCGCTGGTTTGCCAGCAGAAGTTAAAAATGCAGCAATTGCTGAAGCAAAAGAGAGAAAATTGGATGTTATGGGATGTATTGCGAATACACGTTCTTCAATTGAGCCATTCTTGACATTTTCTACTCGCAGAGATTTAAGAGAAAAAGCATTTGATATTTTTGTTAAACGTGGTGATAACGGAAACGAGAATGACAACAATGCAACACTTGTTTCTATTTTGCAGTTGCGTACGCAAAAAGCAAAATTGTTAGGTTATCCAACATTTGCTGATTGGAGCTTATCTAACAAAATGGCAAAAGATCCTAAAAAAACTTTGGCTTTAATGGAATCTGTTTGGGAGCCAGCTGTTGAACAAGTTCATAAAGATGTTGCCGAAATGCAAAAAATCGTTGATGCTGAAGGCGGAAATTTCAAAATTCAGCCTTGGGATTACCGTTTTTATGCTGAAAAAGTTAGAAAAGCAAAATACGATTTAGATCAAAATGAAGTTAAGCCTTATCTTCAATTAGAAAAATTGCGCGAAGGAATGTTTTGGGTTGCTGGAGAATTATTCAATTTAAGCTTCAAGCAAATTACAAATGTTCCAGTTTATCATCCAGACGTGCGTGTTTGGGAAGTAAGCAACAAAGTAACTGGAAAAGTTGTTGGTTTATGGTATTTTGATCCTTATGCGCGTGCAGGAAAACGCTCTGGCGCTTGGATGAACGCTTACCGTAATCAAGAAAAATTAGACGGAAATGTACTTACAATTGTCTCTAACAACTGTAATTTTGTTAAAGGTGCACCAGATGAGCCAATTTTAATTTCTTGGGAAGATGCTTCAACTTTATTCCACGAATTTGGACATGCGCTTCACGGATTATGCTCAAATGTAACATATCCTAGTTTGGCAGGAACGTCTGTGGCAAGAGATTATGTTGAATTCCCATCTCAATTATTAGAGCACTGGTTAGCAACTCCAGAAGTGTTGAATAAATTTGCTTTGCATTACAAAACAAATCAACCGTTGCCTAAAGCTTTAGTAGAAAGAATTGAAAAAGCAGCAAACTTTGGTGAAGGTTTCTCTACAGTAGAAACAATTTCAAGCTCTTTAGTGGATATGAAACTGCATTTAGCTACTGAGCCGATTGATCCTCATAAATTTGAAAAAGAAACGTTAGATGCCTTACACATGCCATCAGAAATTGTAATGCGTCATCGTATTCCACAATTTGGCCACATTTTTTCAAGCGATGGATATGCTGCAGGATACTACAGCTATTTATGGGCAGATGTTATTAATGCTGATGCGTGGGAAGCTTTTTTAGAAGGAAAAGGTGCTTATGATAAAGCAGTAGCAAAAAGACTTTATGATACTGTATTTAGTGTAGGAAACACTATCGATCAGGAAAAAGCTTATGAAAACTTTAGAGGGAGAGCTCCAAAATCTGATGCGTTGATGCGCGCTAGAAACTTTCCAATTAAGAGCAAAAAATAATTAAGATGAAAATCTGATTAAAGTCCTCGAATAATTATTTATTCGGGGATTTTTTTTGAATTGCGTTATAGTTGCGATGATGTAATTTTTTGCATTTTAATCAGGCTAAAGTTCGATCTAAACCAAGGGTTCTTTATGGTAGTTCCGAAAGGAACGAATTATATTGTAGAGCAGTCCCGAGGCTTCGGGATCAGTCCAGTTTATAGATAGAATAACAAAAAAAGCCCCGAATCGTAAGATTCAGGGCTTTTTAATATTTGAAATAATAAATATTAACCTAAAGTAACTCTTTTGAAACCAGTGATTTCAACATTGAATCCTTTTACGTAATCACCAACTTTTTTACTGTCATCTTTGATGAAGTTTTGATCAAGTAAAGCTTTCTCTTGATCTAAAGTAGTGTTGTCAGAAATGAAACGTTGAACTTTTCCTGGAAGGATTTTGTCCCAGATTTGCTCTGGTTTACCTTCAGCTTTTAATTCAGCTTTAGCATCTTCTTCAGCTTGTTTGATAACTTCAGGAGTTAATTGAGAGAAAGAGATGTATTTAGGAACATTTTTCAAAGTTTTTCCTAAACGTTTTGCTTCTTCATTATCTTTTTCGATTACAGCAATACGAGCAGCAAGTTCAGATTCAACGAAAGCAGGATCAAAATCTTTGTAAGATAAAGTATCAGCTCCCATAGAAGCAACTTGCATAGAGATGTCTTTTGTTAAAGCCTCAGCGTTAGCAACTGGAGCAGAAATTGCAGTTAAAGCAGCAATTTTATTAACGTGAACATAAGATCCTACGTAAGCACCTTCTAAAATTTCGAAACCACCGATTTCGATTTTTTCACCGATAACACCAGTTTGCTCGATTAATTTCTCAGCAACAGTGATTCCGTTGAAATCAGAAGCTAATAATTCTTCTTTAGAAGAGAAGTTGATAGCTCTTTCTACTAAATCTTTAGCTAAAGCAACGAAAGCTTCGTTTTTACCTACGAAGTCAGTTTCGCAGTTTAAAGTGATGATAGCTCCTTTAGTGTTGTCAGCATTGATAAAAGAAACAGCAGCTCCTTCAGCAGACTCACGGTCAGAACGGTTAGCAGCAACTTTTTGTCCTTTTTCTCTAAGGATTTGGATCGCTTTATCGAAATCTCCTTCAGCTTCAACTAAAGCTTTTTTACAGTCCATCATTCCGGCACCTGTAGATTGTCTTAATTTATTTACGTCTGCAGCAGTAATTGTTGACATAATATTTTGAATTTTTAATGTTAAAAGTAAAAAATTCCAGCTTTTAAATCCCAAACTCCAATTTTAATAAATTATCAACATAACGTTTTTAATTTTGTATTTGGAATTTGGAATTTAAAATTTGGAATTTAAAATTTGATTTATTCTTCAGTTGCAGGAGCAGCTTCAGCCTCAGCAGCAGGAGCTTCTTCAGCAGCTTCAACTTCTTTTTCAGCACCTCTGTCAGAAAGACCTTCGATTACTGCAGTAGTTACTAAAGATAAAATTTTGTCAATTGATTTAGAAGCGTCATCATTTGCAGGAATCACGTAATCAACCTCTCTTGGGTCAGAATTCGTATCAACCATTGCGAAAACTGGAATGTTTAATTTTTGAGCTTCTTTTATTGCGATGTGTTCAGCTTTGATATCTACTACGAACAATGCTGCAGGTAGTCTAGACATATCAGCAATTGAACCTAAGTTTTTCTCTAATTTAGCACGTAGACGATCAACTTGTAAACGCTCTTTTTTAGATAAAGTGTTGAAAGTACCATCTTTCTTCATTTTATCGATAGAAGACATTTTTTTAACTGCCTTTCTGATAGTTACGAAGTTAGTCAACATTCCACCTGGCCATCTTTCAGTGATGTAAGGCATGTTTGCAGCTTTTGCTTTATCAGCAACGATGTCTTTTGCTTGTTTTTTGGTAGCTACGAATAAGATTTTTCTACCTGATGCAGCGATTTTTTTCAAAGCTTCGTTAGCTTCTTCAATTTTAGCTGCAGTTTTATATAGATTGATAATGTGAATACCATTACGCTCCATATAAATGTAAGGAGCCATGTTTGGATCCCATTTTCTAGTCATGTGTCCGAAGTGAACACCTGCTTCTAGTAATTCTTTTACTTCTATTTTGTTTGCCATTTTTGTACTAGTTTACGTTCTGTTGATTAGCAATGTATAAATGGCGATTTCTCTGGCTTTATACATTTAGATGCTAAACTATATCCTACCTCGATAGGAGAGCAACAATAACTGTGTTTTTTAATTTCAATAAATAATTGATAATGTCTTGTCCCATCTGAACAAGACAGGTAATATTAACGTTTAGAGAATTGGAATCTCTTACGAGCTTTCTTCTGACCGAATTTCTTACGTTCAACCATTCTTGGGTCTCTTGTTAATAAACCTTCTGGTTTAAGGATTCCTCTGTTTTCAGCGTTAACTTCACACATTACGCGAGCTAATGCCATTCTTACAGCTTCTGCTTGACCAGTTGTACCACCTCCGTAAACGTTTACTTTTACGTCAAAGTTGTTTTCATTTTCTGTCATAGATAATGGTTGTAACACTTTGTAACGTAAAGTTGCAGTTGGAAAGTAAGTTGCGAATTCTTTTTTGTTTACAGTGATGTTTCCAGTTCCTTCAGAAACGTAAACACGTGCAACAGCGGTTTTTCTTCTACCGATTTTGTGAATAACTCCCATTACTTAAGATCATTTAGGTTAACAGTTCTAGGTTTTTGAGCTCCGTGTTTGTGCTCAGATCCTACAACAACATTTAGATTTCTAAAAAGTTCAGCACCTAATTTGTTTTTAGGTAACATACCTTTTACAGCTTTTTCTACTAATAATGCAGGGTTTTTAGCTTGCAATACTTTAGCAGTTAAAGTTCTTTGTCCTCCTGGGTAACCTGTATGACGCATGTAAATTTTGTCATTCATTTTTGTACCTGTAAGGTTAATTTTTTCTGAGTTGATAACAATTACGTTATCTCCACAGTCAACGTGCGGTGTGTAACTTGGCTTGTACTTACCTCTTAAGATCATAGCAACCTTTGAAGCAAGACGTCCTAAGTTATGACCTTCAGCGTCAACAACAATCCACTCTTTAGTTACTGTGGCTTTGTTAGCTGAAACTGTTTTGTAGCTTAATGCGTCCATAATATTATTTTAATTAAACATTCCATCCCCAATAAAGGGGATGCAAAAGTACAATTAATTATTTTAAAACCAAATACCTGAAAAGAATATTTTATATCCTGAAAATCAGGCGCTCAGTTTTGTATTTAAAACCATAAAAAAAAACCGCCTTCACAATAACGTGAGGGCGGTTAAATATTTGATTTATTTTTGTCTTAAACAATGAATAAATTGGCAATATCTACAACTTGTTGTGTAGTTAATGGCTCATCGTAAGCTTCTGATCCTGCAGCAGCACCAAAAGCCATTGCAGTATTAAAGCCAGCCTGCATTGTAACTCCTTCACCATCGTAAACAGCTTGTGTTGCAGCAGGCATACCTGCGCCTCTTTCGCTATTCGATATCCATCCCTTTAAGCCACGGAGACGTCGAACTTCAGAGGCGTGTCGAGCTTCAACAGAATGAATTTGCAAAGCTGCGGTCAATAAGTCTGGTGTTGTTATTAAATTGGCTGCCTGGCCTTTGTAGGCTCTTACACCTGTATCTTCAAAGGCTTGTGCCAATGCTAAAAAAGTTGGGTAATCATGAAAAGGATCAAATGCGCCACCTACGGTAAAGTCAAAAGTAGGTTTTGCAACAAAATTTGCACTCATTGTACCACCCAGTCCTGCGATTAGAAATTTTACATGATTTGATTCATGTGCAGCAATTTGCTGAAAAACTTTTAAATCGCGTCCGCCATTTTCAGAAGCAGGAATAACGCCAGAGTCTAACGCCATTGCGTAAAATTCATTTTCAAGATATTCCAGTGTCAAAGCAAATTGCAGAGCACCAATTGGTGTTGCGGGCGTGGCTGTAATATCTTTTGCCATTACTTTATTGGCAAAAGTCGATAATCCAAATGGAATTGCGGCATACGCCAAATTTTTCCCAATATTCCCAAACTGATTAAAACTGTCTCGTCTTGAACCAGTACTATTCATTAAATTGTCATCAGTAAAGGTTTCTATAAATTTTAAAATATTCATAATTTCTAAGTTTTAGCTAGTTAATATTAAGGTAAATAGTTGGCAGTAAATTTTGTAGTAATAAATCCTCCAGCAATTGGCAGAATTTTGGAAGGATCTTTTGCGACATCTAATCCTGTTGATGTATTTACGATATCGTCGCCCGCAAAATCTTTAGAATTTGGGTTGATCAAGCTTCTTATTGCTGAAGCATGTCTGGCTTCTACCGAAACAATTTTTCCGGCCAATAATAAGTAGTCTGCGCTTTTAATTAATCTTCCGGCACCATTATAAGCAGCAACTCCTGTGTCTTCCAGTGCTTTTGCAGTTGCAAGAACTTCGTTGCGGCTGTTGAAGTTGAGCGAGCCATAATTGAATGCTAAGGAGGGAAGCAATTGAGAGCTAGGATCAGGAAGGGCTCCTGTTAAAGCGGCTTTAAAAAAATCTCTGTGAACTACTTCGTGATGATACAAGTCGGTTAAAACTTGTTTTTCTGTGTCATTAAAAACAGAATTGAAACTGGAGGAATTTACAACTTTTGTGTAAAAATCAGCTTCTAACTGTTCTAAGGCATACGCATAAGTAAGTACGCCAAAATCTCCGGAGCCTAAATCAAATACTCCATTTTTTATTCCGGGCAGGGAATTGTCCTGCATATTATCTTCATTATCATTGTCGCTGCAGCCAGCAAGAACCAAACCTGCACTAACTAGTGTTAAACCACTGAGCTTTAGAAAGCTCCTTCTGCTATCCAGGGAAGGATTAACTTCCTGAATTTTAACTTCGTTTTTCATAATCAAAGGTTTTTATTAAGGTTAATAAAGCGTATATTAGAGTATTAACGAGATTTAAGGAGATGCGGTTTTAAAAATCAGTGTTATCTTGCTTTTATTTTCAAAAGACCTTATAATTTTAATAAGTGGTAGGGCTTTTTTGTTTTATTTTAGGTAATTCTACTATATTTGTATTAATTACATAAAATTCAATTAGATGAAAGCTAAAGCAACTCTTAAACAAATTGCGAAAGAACTAGGTGTTTCTGTGTCAACAGTGTCTAAGGCATTAAATGACAGTCCAGAAATTAGTGAGCAAACGAAGGTGAAGATTAAGGAGTATGCCAAACTCAAAAATTATAAGCCGAATGTTATTGGTCTGAATTTGAAAAACAGAAAAACCAAAACTATCGGTGTAATTATACCTAATATATTGAACTCTTTTTTCGCAAAAGTTTTCAGTGGTATTGAAAAAGTTGCCGATAAAAAAGGATATAATGTGATTACTTGTATTTCTAATGAATCTTTGGAAAAAGAAATTCATACGCTTGAAATGTTGAGTAACGGAACTATTGACGGTTTCATTCTTTCAGTTTCTGAGGAAGCGCAAAAACTTCAGGATTACAATCACTTTTCGGAAATTATTAATGATGGAACACCAATCGTAATGTTCGACCGTATTGCAGATGAAGTAGATTGTGATAAAGTTGTGGTTGATGATTTTGATTCGGCTTTGAACTCAACACAGCATTTGATTAATTTAGGATGTAAAAATATCGCACTAATTTCTTCTGTAGATAATTTAAGTGTTGGGAAATTAAGAGCTGATGGATACTTGAAAGCTTTGGCAGACAATAATATTCCGGTAAACGAGAAAATTATTCTTCGTACCGATTCTGAAGATGATATGAAAGCTAAAATCGATGGGCTTTTTGATAATAAAATTGACGGAATTTTTGCTTTAGATGAAAATGACTCAGTTGCTGCTTTAAGAGTGAGTTTGAAAAAAGGATACAGAGTTCCTGAAGATATTTCAATTATTGGTTTTGCCGATGGAATTTTAGCTTCAAGACGTTTATCTCCAAGCTTGACAACAGTAAGCCAACACGGAATCGAAATTGGAGAAGTAGCTGCAAAACGATTAATCAAAAGATTAGAAGAAAGCGAAGAAGAAACTTCGGATTATGAAACAATCGTTATTAAGACGGTTTTAAAAGAAAGAGAATCGACTAGAAAAGTTAAATAATAAAAAAACCACCAGAGTAAACTGGTGGTTTTTTTTTGTGATATGAAGTTATTGAGTTTCATCGATGACTTGAGGTGAATGTAAATTTGGTCCCGACCAATCATTATACATCTTTAAGTAATCTAAAAGAATTTTTTGATTTTTAATGTCATATCCCTTTGTGTATTCGGCTATTGAAGATATATCTTTCTCATCGTAATAAAATAGATGTTTATTGTTCTTTTCAAGAATTCCCCAATAATTATCTGCTCCAGAACCAAAAGAATAAAATCTAACAAGTAAAAAGCTTCTTTCTGGCTTACTTGAGAAAACTTCAATGCATTTAGAAATGCCAATATTATTCGAGTATTTTTTGATTAATGATTTTGCCTTTATATCATTTACCCCAAACTGATTATGATCAATCAAAAATTGAATTATTTCTTTTTGATATTTTTTTATTCTATAATCTTTATCTACTCTAAAACCTTTCTGGCTATAGAGAGCTGATGTAGAAATAGACAATAAAAAAAATAAACACAATTTAACTTTGAACATAAAAAATCTAAAATTATTAATGCGCTTCTAGCCAATCTTTACCCATTCCTAATTCAACTTCTAGTGGAACCGACATTTTAAATGCATTTTCCATTTCGTGTTTAATCATTGGCTGGATTTTTTCGAGTTCGTCATTGTGAACATCGAAAACAAGCTCATCATGAACCTGAAGCAACATTTTAGATTTCCAGTTTTCGTCCTGTAATTTTTTATGAATGTTGATCATTGCAATTTTAATCACATCGGCGGCACTTCCTTGAATTGGCGCGTTAACTGCATTTCGTTCAGCGGCACTTCTAACAACTGCATTTGCCGAATTGATATCTTTTAAATAACGGCGTCGGCCTGAAATGGTTTGCACGTATCCTTTTTCTCTCGCAAATTCAATTTGTTCCTGAATAAATGATCTCAATCTAGGATAAGTTTTGTAGTAAGCATCAATCAAAGCGGCACTTTCGCTTCGAGATAATGAAGTCTGACTGCTTAATCCAAAAGCAGAAACACCATATATAATTCCGAAGTTTACTGTTTTGGCGTTGCTTCTTTGCTCACGGGTCACATCTTCTAAAGCAACATCAAAAACTTTTGCGGCTGTTGATCTGTGAATATCTTCTCCATTTTGGAACGCTTTTATCATGTTTTCTTCACCACTTAAAGCGGCGATGATTCGTAATTCAATTTGAGAATAATCGGCAGAGATTAAAGTGTAGTTTTCATCGCGAGCGACAAAAGCTTTGCGAATCTGGCGTCCTCTTTCGGTACGAATCGGAATATTTTGCAAGTTCGGATTGTTAGAGCTCAAACGTCCCGTTGCAGCAACTGTCTGCATATAATCGGTATGAACGCGTTGTGTCTTTTTGTCCACTTGCTCAGGTAAAGCCAAAATATAAGTGCTTTGTAGTTTTACCATTTGGCGCCAGTCCAGAATATCTTTTACAATTGGATTTTCGTTAGCCAAATAAGTCAAGACTTCTTCTCCAGTTGCATATTGACCGGTTTTGGTTTTCTTTTGTTTTGCGCCGCCGATCTTCATTTTTTCAAATAGAATATCTCCTAATTGTTTTGGTGAAGCCAAATTGAATTTTTCGCCGGCAGTTTCGTATATTTTTTGTTCCAAAGATTTGATTTCGACATCCATTTCAGAAGACATTCCTTTTAAGAAATCAACATCTAAACGAATTCCTTCAGTTTCCATAGCGGCCAAAACGCTCACTAATGGAATTTCGATTTCATCAAATAACTTCTTGGTTTCGGTTTTGTCTAGTTCTGTCGTGAAGATTTCCTTTAATTGTAAAGTAATGTCTGCATCTTCGGCGGCGTATTCTTTAATATCTTCCAAAGGAACATCGCGCATCGAAAGCTGATTTTTTCCTTTTTTGCCAATCAAATCTTCAATTGGTTTAGGAGAATATTTCAAATAGGTTTCGGCCAAAACATCCATATTATGACGCATATCAGGATTGATCAGATAATGTGCAATCATCGTATCGAAAAGTTTTCCTTTTACTGTGACGCCATAATTAGCAAGGATTTTTAGATCGTATTTTAAGTTTTGCCCAATTTTTTCAATGTTTTCATTTTCAAAAAACGGAACAAATTTGTTGATCAAAGTTTTAGCTTCTTCTTGGCTTTCTGGAAACGGAACATAAAATGCTTTTCCTTTTTCATATGAAAAAGACATTCCGACTAATTCAGCGTGCAAAGCATCAATTCCAGTAGTTTCAGTGTCAAAACAAACTGAAGTTTGATTCTGTAAATTCTGCAATAACAATTTCACACCCAAATCTCCTTGAACACTCTGATAGGAGTGTGGTGTGTCTGATAGAGTGCTGTAGAATGAATTTTTTGGAGTTTCTGAATCTTCATCTGCGGAAGCGCTTCCAAACAGATCAAATTGATCTTCGTTTTTTGGTTGTGGCTTTTTGTACAATTTAGCATCAGAAACTTCGGGAGCTGCGGTTTGTGTTCCATCTGTTTTGAACAAATTGTCAAATTGCTCTGCCATTCTTCTGAATTCTAATTCTTGAAAAATAGCTTCGGTTTTTTCAATATCCGGACGCGATAATTCATAATCATTTTCGTCAAAAGTAACAGGGCAATCTAATAAAATAGTTGCCAATGTTTTAGAAAGCAAACCTTTTTCTTTGTTTGCTTCAATATTCTCTTTCATTTTGCCTTTCAGCTTGTCAGTATTTGCCAAAAGGTTTTCCATTGTGCCAAATTCTTTCAAAAGTTTTTTGGCTGTAACTTCGCCAACTCCTGGAAGTCCAGGAATATTATCGGCGGCGTCGCCCATCATTCCAAGAAAGTCAATTACTTGTTCTGGTCTTTCGATTTCAAATTTTTCTAAAACTTCAGGAACGCCCCAAATTTCGATTCCGTTACCCATTCGGGCAGGTTTGTACATGAAGATGTTTTCAGAAACTAATTGTGCAAAATCTTTATCGGGAGTTACCATAAAAACTTTGTAATTCTGTTTTTCGGCTTGCTTAGCAATAGTTCCAATTAAGTCATCGGCTTCAAAACCTTCAACTTCAATAATAGGAATATGCATTGCTTTTAAAAGTTCGCATATATAAGGAACAGCAATTTTGATTGCTTCGGGCGTTACATCACGGTTTGCTTTATATTCAGGAAATAAATCATTTCGAAGCGTACTTCCGCCTTTATCAAAAGCGACAGCCAAATGATCTGGTTTTTCTCTTTTAATAACATCCAAAAGTGAGTTCATGAAGCCCATAATTGCAGATGTATCCATTCCTTTTGAGTTGATTCTCGGGTTTTTTATAAAAGCATAATAACCACGAAAAATTAATGCATAAGCATCTAGAAGAAAAAGGCGTTTTTGAGTTGACATATTAAAAATATTAGTCTGTAAAAATAAACAATTGGGTTCTCAAAAATTAGACTAACGAGATTTTTTTTCCACCATATAAGTTATATGAGTTCATTTTAGCAAGGTATGCACTGTAGAGACGCTCATTGTAGAGGCGCACTGCAGTGCGCCTGTTTGTATATTGTTAAATTAAATGAAACTTATATGACTTATATGGTTCAAAAAACAGCAAAGCGTTAATGTCTCGTTAAATAATTCAGTTTGTAAGAATTCTTCATTTTTTCTTCATTTTGCGAAAGTAATTTTGAAGTGTAAAATAAAAGGTATTAATTTTTAAATCTTAGAAATCATGAGAAATTTATTGATGGTATTAGTGGCAGTTTTAGGTGCAAGTGCAATGGTTCATGCTTTTCCTGCGAAAAACCAACAAACAGCACCTGTGAAAGAGGTTACGGCAACAAAACACCCAAAAAACAAATCTGATAAAAAAACAAAATCAGAAAAAAGTGAAGCTCCAAAAGCTGAAACAGCAAAAGTAAAAAAGTAAAATAAAAAATTTTAAAGAATAAAATCAATTAATTAAAAAACTTAGAAATCATGAGAAATTTATTTATGGCGATCGCCGCAGTTTTAGGAACAAGTGCAATGGTAACAGCAGCTCCAGCTCCAGTTAAGAAAGCTCCTGGAAAAGAAGTAAAAGCAACTCCTCAGCAAGATACAAAAGCAACACCTGCAAAAGAGGAAAAAGCAGCTAAACATTCTAAACATCATAATAAAAAAGCAAAATCAGCAAAAACTGAAGCTCCAAAAACAGAAGCTTCAACTATGAAATAACAGCATTTGTTTTTGATTTGTTTTCAGATTCATGGTTAGAAAACAAAACAGGGATAATGGTTATGGAGAATGCGGTTGAAAAAGCTGACGAAGAAATTTGTCGGCTTTTTTAATCGTTAATTTTTTAATAATAGTCGTCGGGATTTTTTAAAATTGCTTAAATTTAATTGCGCTTAATAGCTACAGATTATGAATATTTTAATTGTTGAAGACAATAAGGAACTTGCGGTCGAAGTTTATGATTTTTTGTGCAATGCAGGTTATGTATGTAAAATTACACATACTTGTGATGAAGCTCTTGAAGAAGTAGCTGGGAATGATTTTGATGCGATGCTTCTTGATTTAGGATTGCCGGATGGCGATGGTTTTGAGGTTTTGAAAGCGGTAAGAAAAACACAGTCAAAAATGGCTGTTATTGTTTTGACGGCTCGTGGTGAATTAGATGACAGAATAAATGGTCTGCATTTAGGCGCTGATGATTATTTGACAAAACCTTTTGCATTGACTGAACTTAGTGCGAGATTGTTTGCCGTGATTCGCAGAATTCATGGTTTTACTTTGAACAATTTAAGCATTCACGGATTTTTGCTGCAGCTTCAAGATTATAAAGTCAGTTATAATGAAGTGCCGATTAGTTTAACCAAAAAAGAGTTTGATATTTTTCAATATTTAGTGCTGAACAAAAACCGAGTTATTACAAGACTTCAATTGACAGAGCATATTTGGGGCGATATTCTAGAAGTCAATTCCGATTCTAATTTTATTGATGTTCATGTACGAAATCTTCGAAAAAAATTAGATAAACATACCACAATAGATTGGTTTGAAACGGTTAGAAATGTTGGTTATCGAATCAATGAATAAAAAGACAAATTTGTGAAGATAAAACACCAGTTGGCTATTTTTAATGCACTGACAAGATTGTTGGTGATTTTGATTTTATGGCTGATGTTGCCCATTTTGGTCGAAAATGTGGTTTACAGGCATATCAATAACGGCTTGGTTGAAAAAAAGAAAAAATTCATTGATCATTTGAATAAAAAAGAAATAGATGATTTTATTCAGAATGCCGATGATTCAACCGAAACCTATTCTCAATTTTCGACACTACACAGCGAATTTTTGGTTCTTTCTAAAATTCCTATAAAAGATAATGATAAAAAGACTTTTTTCAATAATGAATACCGAATTATTGAAGGAGAAGAAAATGAATATCGAATTCTGCAATATCATTTTACTTATGAAAATCAAGGTTATCAGCTGGAAATTGGTAGTAGCCTCAGCGAAGTAAATGACTTGACGTTCATTATTCGATTCTTTATTATTATTGTGTTGGTGGTTATTCTGCTCGTTACTTTTTTGGCAGATACCGTTTATATTGAATATCTTTTAAAACCTTTTTATAAAATCATTGATACAAAAATAAAGCGTGTCAACGAGCCAGAAGCTTTTGATCATACTCCGATAAAAGCAAATTCTAGAGATTTTAGAGAACTTGATTTGGTGTTAAACCAAATGATGGATCGAATTACAGAGCTTTTTAAGAAAGAAAAACAATTCATCTCAAACGTTTCTCACGAATTGCTCACTCCAATTGCATTGCTGAAAAATAAATTCGAAAATTTATTGCAAAATGAATCTTTAGATGATAATGCGGTTGATAAAATAGTTGGATCAATGAAGACATTGGACATGCTGAAAAAAATAATCAATAATTTGTTGCTGATTTCCCGAATTGAAAACAATCAATATGAAGCAAATGAAGAGATTAATTTTTATGAAATTGTCAATGACTTACAGGAAGATTTAGAAGATCGAATTGAAGATCGAGAAATTGAGTTTGTAAATAAAATGGAGCACGATTATGTTTTTACAGGAAACAAAACGCTGATTCATATTTTGATTTATAATTTGGTTACCAATGCCATAAAATACAATCGCCCAAACGGAAAAATTATTGCCAAAGATGGTTTTGAAAAAGGGCGTTATTTTATTTCCATAACAGATACAGGTCTTGGAATGAGTGAGGCGCATCTTGAAAAAATATTTAATCGATTTGCTAGAATCAGTTCAGATCAGGACGGGCAGGGTTTAGGGCTCGCAATTGCCGAAAGTATTGCCTCTTTTCACCATATTGAAATCAAAGTAGAGTCAGAAATTAATGTTGGTACAATATTCACTTTGATCGTTCCTGAGCCTCTAAAACATAATTAAAAGTTAATTTTTTTGAAATGGTTTAATCTTCATTTTGTCTTCATTTAGTGATTCTATCTTTGAGGTATAATAATAGAAGTAATAAACAAATCAGTAAAATTTTTAGTTATGAAAAAAATAGTAATGGTTGCAGTAGCTGTTCTAGGAACAGTAGCAATGGTAAATGCTCAAACAACTCCAGCTCAAGCTAAAGCAGCTCCAGCAAAAGAAGCTAAAGCTCCAGCAAAAGAGAAAAAAGCAGACAAAAAAGCTAAAAAAGCAGAGGCAACTAAGCCAGAAGCGGCAAAAACTCAAAAATAAAAAAATAAGTTTGCCTTGGCAGCAGACTTTGTGTGGATTATAAAAGGTTTTAAAAAATTTGGTAGAGAAAAAGCTGGTGGAGAAATCTGCCAGCTTTTTGTTCTTTATTTTTGAGTTAAATTTTTGATAATAAAAAGCAATAAAATTTTCATTCTTTGTTACTTTGCTTAAAACTATAACTAATGATCATTCGTTTTATAATTCTTTGTGCCCTTTTTCTATTTATTGAATTTTATTCCTATCAGGCCTTTCGTACTTTAATTAAAACGAGATGGGTTTTAGTAAGTTATCAACTCATAAGTTTTCTTCTTTTAGCCTTTATCATTTATTCTTTTACTCAGTTTGACCGTTCAGTAGGGCAGACCAAGCAAACCATGTTTACAATGGGGTTAATGCTTTTGGTTTATGTTCCAAAAATCGTTCTTACATTGGTAATGTTTGGTGAAGACATTTTTAGAATTGGTGCAAGCCTTTTGAATTATTTCATGTATAATGCGCCAAGAAAAGAAATAATGCCAGACAGAAGAAAGTTCATTAGTCAAATTGCTTTAGGTTTGGCGGCTGTGCCCTTTTTGTCTTTGATTTACGGAATTTTTGAAGGAAAATATAATTTCAAAGTAATCAAGCAGACTGTCTTTTTTCCAGATTTGCCAGATGCTTTTGATGGTTTTAAAATTACACAAATTTCAGATGTTCATAGCGGCAGTTTTGATAATCCTGAAAAGATAAATTATGCCATCGATTTGATCAATGATCAAGAAGCCGATATGATTTTGTTTACTGGCGATATCGTAAATACGCATGCAAAAGAAATGCATCCGTGGCTGGAGACTTTTAGCCGAATCAAAGATTATAAATATGGAAAATTTTCAGTTTTAGGAAATCATGATTATGGTGAATATGTGACTTGGCCATCAGAAAAAGAAAAGGACGAAAACTTTCAAGAAATCAAAAAACTTTATGGTCAAATTGGTTTTAAACTAATGCTGAACGAACATACTTATATTCAAAAAGGCAATGATAAAATCGCTTTAATCGGAGTAGAGAACTGGGGAGTCAATTTCAAAAAGGCTGGAGATTTAAATAAAGCCTCTGAAAATGTTGCTAAAGAAGATTTTAAAGTCTTGATGAGCCACGATCCAAGTCATTGGGACGCCGAAATTAAAGATCACCCTAAAAACTTTCATTTAACATTGGCTGGGCATACGCACGGAATGCAGTTTGGAATTGAGATTCCGGGCTATTTTAAATGGAGTTTGGCGCAGTATATTTATAAACAATGGGCTGGTTTATACGAAACTGCCGGAAGATACGTTTATGTTAACCGCGGATTTGGTTTTCACGCCTATCCAGGCCGAGTTGGCATTATGCCAGAAATAACAGTGATTGAACTAAAAAAGGGCAAGAATGTGGCTTAATTCGTTAAAAATGCTACATTTGTAGAATATTTGCCTCTTTGTAGTAAATTAAAAAATTTAAATTTTTGGTTTTATGTCAAAATTTGGAGAACTAATAAATGCTCAAGTCCCTGTGTTGATCGACTTTTACACAGATTGGAATGAATCTTCAGTATCTATGCATCCTGTAATTAAGGACGTTGCTGCTGCGCTTGGTGATAAGGCCAAAGTAATCAAAATTGATGTAGATAAGAATCAAGAACTAGCTGAGGCTCTTCGTATTAAAGGTCTTCCGACGCTAATGATTTATAAAGAAGGACAAATGATCTGGAGGCAGTCAGGCGAGCTTGATGCAAATACAATTATAGGAATTGTTCAAGAGCAGTTCAATCAATAATTAAATCTTTTTTTTGATGTTATTTAGTGAATAACATCAAAAGCATACCCATTTTCTTTTAAAAAATGTAATGTTTTTGGCAATGCAAATTTTAAATTTTGCGATGCTTTTATGCTGTCATGAAAAACAATTACACTTCCCGAAGTTACATTTTTAGTCACATTTTCAAGGCATTTCTCTGGCGTGATCGATTGATCGAAATCAGCGCTTAAAACATCCCACATTACTATCTTGTAGCCTAAGCTGCGCAATATTTTGGACTGTGCTTTTTTTATTTTTCCATAAGGAGGACGAAACAGCAAACTGTTTAGTTTTTTCTCATTGGCTAAAATCGAGGCGCAATTTTTTACGTTTTCAATATAATCGTTAGTTTGGCTTTTCCATCCATTGATATGATTCATGGTGTGGTTTCCAATAGCATGTCCTTCTGCGATCAATTTTTCAAATAAGGAAGAATTTGCATTGATGTTTTTTCCAATACAGAAAAAAGTAGCTTTTGCATCGAACTTCTTTAATTCAGACAAAACCCAGTCTGTAATTTCTGGAGTTGGGCCATCATCAAAAGTGAGGTATATTTTCTTTTCCTTGTTCGGGATATCCCAACAATACTTAGAAAACACCTTTTTTATAAATGAATTAGTTTTGACCCAATAAAAGCTCATTTTGAATGGATTTATAGATACTGTAAAATTAAAAAATGCAGTGCTATTTATCTAACAGCACTGCATTTTTTTAATCAGTATATTTTTCGTATATTATTATTCTTTTTCACGTCCAAAACGTTCGAATACATTTACATATGTATTGAATGTTTTTTTGTGTTTTTCGTAGAACGCTTTGTCGTTATTGCGATCCATTACTTGCAAAAGACTTCTGTAGCGCTCAATATCAGTAATAATATCAATAGCAAGATCAGTTTGGTCTCCAGGAGGTAATGTTGCATAATAGTTCAGGTTTTCATTGTATTTTTTGACTAATCTATTAAGCAATTCTCGTGCTTTTGCAGTTTCTCCAACTTTGTAATATCCATTTGTGAAAGGTTCCACTAGTGAATAATAGCCAAATTTGTCCAACGGCATTTTTGTCATTGCTAAATTAATTACGTTTTTAGCTTTGTCAATTTTGCCTTCCGCAATGAGCTGATCCATTAAACGAGATAAGTTTGTGCGGTACGTGATGCTGTTTCTTCTGGTTTCAGGATCGTGATAAATTTTATCGCTTTCGCTGTTGCCCCAATCCCATTTCATTACAATATCATACATTTTATCTGCATCAATTTGTCCCATATCCATTGGGCCACCATCTTTTGATGGAACATTTCTGATTGGAACTAATTTATAAACCATTCCGTCTAGCTGCAGATAGTTTTTCAGCCATAAATAATCTTCGTCATCAAAAGCTCCGCCGCTAAAGTAAATTGGACGCTTCCAGTTGTTGTTAGCCAAGATATCAAGCATCATTAAGCGGTTTTTGTATATCGCGCTTCCTTTGATGTCAATATCCAAATAAGGAACAATAGAATCGTTGTATTTAGGGTTGATAACCTTGTTTTTGATGATAGCATCTTTATCAACAGGAACTCTGATTTTGTTTGTTGGATAAAAGTGGATTGTTTGCCCGTTTTGAAGACCAACAGTCGATTTTGGGTTTTTAATAAAATCGATAAAATCATTAATGTTCCAACGTGTGTCAATTTTTTGGATGTAAGCCACATAATCCAATTTATCTCCCACATAATCTTCATGTGTGAATGATATTGGCAATGGATTTGATTCATAAGCTTTGGCTTTCATTTGATCAATATACCAATCTGTCATGAACAAGCTCGTATTTACGATTTTGACATCGGTTCTAAAATGCTCTATTTCTTGAGCATACCAGAGCGGAAATGTGTCGTTATCTCCAATAGTAAATAAAATAGCATCTTTGTCGCATGAGCTTAAATAAGCTTTCGCCATTGCAACTGCTGTATATCTTCCAGATCTGTCATGGTCATCCCAGTTTTGAGAAGCCATTAAAATTGGAGCTGCTAATAAACTTCCGGCAATAATTACTGGTCCGGCAATTTTTGGAGCAAGATATTTTTGGATGCTTTCATATAAAGAGTAAACTCCAAAACCAATCCAAATGGCAAAAACATAAAATGATCCTACAAGTGCATAATCTCTTTCACGAGGTTCAAAAGGTCTTTCGTTCAAATAAATTTTTAGCGCGATTCCAGTAAATAAGAACAATGCTAAAAGCACATAAAAGCTCTTAAGGTCTTTATTTGCGTGGTACATTATTCCAATAAGTCCTAAGATGAAAGGAAGGAAATAATAAACATTGCGTCCTTTGTTGTTTAAAACATCTGAAGGCAAATTTTCTTGAGAGCCTAAATGCACTGAGTCAAGAGGCTTGATTCCACTGATCCAGTTTCCGTCAAGATTGTCGTATTTTCCTTGAACATCGCTTTGTCGTCCAACAAAATTCCACATTAAATATCTCCAGTACATATATCCAAATTGGTATTCGAACATGAAACTGAAATTATCAGTCGCGGTTGGTTTTTCGATAATTAAATAATCTTTATAACTATTTAAGAACTTAACGTAGCCTTCGTTGTCGATTTGTTTTTGAGCATAAGCTTTTCTGAATTCAGAAACTGTTTTCTCAACTTCGTTTCTTAATTGAGCAGTCGCTTTGTTGTATTCATCTTCGCTTAATTGGCTTGCGTCAATTCCGTATTTTGCTAAATCTTCCTCATAATTATAATTTGGGTTGATTCTGAATTTCGGCGGATTTGTAAAGTTGATATAGTTTTGAATATGAGCAGTTTCAGTGCTCCACATTCTTGGCAGAATCGTTTTTTGATTGTCATCAGAATTTTGATCTGCATTTTTGTAATTGTTAGTAATGATGTATTTACCAGTTTTATAATCTCTTTCGTAGTTTGGTTTTTTGTCTAAGTATGGTGTTTTTTCGTCAAGACCTGCAAAAACTTCTGTGTATTGCGGACCATAGAATAAAGGATTTACACCATATTGCTCACGATTGTAGTAAGCTAAAACCTCAGTAGCATCAGATGGTTTATTTTCGTTGATTACGGTATTTGCATTTGCACGAACCGGAAGCATCATCCAAGTAGAGAAACCAATCAAGATGAATAAAATACAAAGGATAATGGTATTGTAAAAAATAAGTCCTTTTCGTTTGGTGAATTTTAATCCAAAGTAGAAGAAAGCTACAAAAAGCAACGCAACAAAAATAGTTCCTGAGTTGAAAGGAAGTCCCATGTTGTTTACCATGTAAATTTCAGTTTTTCCGAAGAAAGCCATCGTTAAAGGCAAAAGCAATTTGAAGATGAACAACAAAATTCCAATTACAACTACATTGGCAATAAGGAAATTTTTAATAGTAACTTTTTCGTAGTGTTTAAAATAGTAAAGAAAACCTATAGATGGAATTGTCAATAATGCCATAAAGTGAACACCAAATGAAAGTCCGACAACTAATGAAATAATCAAAAGCCATTTGTTTCCTTTTGGTTTGTCCATATCTTGTTCCCAACGAAGACCAAGCCAGAAAAGCAATGCAATTAATAAAGATGCCATTGCGTAAACTTCTGCTTCAACCGCATTGAACCAAAAGCTATCTGAAAAAGTGTAAGCAAGAGCGCCAACAAAAGAGCTTCCTAATATAACTATAGAATTGTTTTGGTTGATTTCTGCAAAACGAGCTACAATCTTTTTTAAGATCATAGAAGAAGACCAGAACATGAATAAAATTGTAAATGCGCTAGAAAACACAGACATCATATTAACCATTACGGCTACATGTTGTGCATCAATAGCAAACATGGCAAAGAAAGCTCCCATCATCTGGAATAAAGGTGCTCCCGGCGGGTGGCCCACTTCAAGTTTGGCTGCAGTGGCAATATATTCGCCGCAATCCCAAAAACTCATTGTAGGTTCGACGGTTAAAGTGTAAGTAATTAAAGCGATTGCAAATGCAAACCAACCAATAATAGTATTCCATTTATTGAAATTGAATTGTGCCATATTTAGGTGTTAAAATTTTGTATGTTTTCTATCCTACAAAGAAAATGTTTTTTTGTGTAAAGAAACGAGCATTAACAAAAAATTCTATAAAACTCTATATTAAAAGTAATATGTTGTCAATGAGATGATTCTGGAACTTGTTGAGATTTGAATGTGAAAAAAAACAAAAAAAATGATTTTTTTTGTTTAAAAAGTTTGCAAAAACTAAATAAAGCCTTAAATTTGCACTCGCTTTACAGCACTGCTGGTCTATGGTGTAATGGTAACACTACGGTTTTTGGTGCCGTCTTTCTAGGTTCGAGTCCTAGTAGACCAACAGAAAAGCCTCTCAGAAATGAGAGGCTTTTTTTTATGCAAAAAAGTTTCAAATAAAATTTGCATAAGACAAATAAAGTTCTAATTTTGCACCCGCTTTACAGCACTGCTGGTCTATGGTGTAATGGTAACACTACGGTTTTTGGTGCCGTCTTTCTAGGTTCGAGTCCTAGTAGACCAACAGAAAAGCCTCTCAGAAATGAGAGGCTTTTTTTTTATGCTTTAAATTAGGATGTTTTCTAGATGTTTTTTTATCGCAAAGCACGCTAACGTATACACAAAGTGCGCTAAGTATCTTTTTAAAGAATGCTGAGTTCGCAAAGTTTTATGTGTCTTATTTTAAATATAGCCCGTGGTTTCAACCGCGGGAAACTTATAGGGAAAGACGTGTTTTTTGGAAGGCTTATTGCAGAAGGCTTATTTGTGATTTAATGAAGATGGAACGATACCGAATTTCTTTTTGAATGAAAATGAAAAATGGGATAAGTCTTCAAATCCTACGCCAATATAAACTTCTGATGGCGGATTTCCTTGGCTAATTAAATAATAAGCTTCTTGAAGTCTTTTGTTTAAGAGCCATTTTCCAGGCGCTTGTTGGAATATTTTTTGAAAATCTCTTTTAAAAGTTGCTAAACTTCTTCCAGTAAGATAGGCGAATCGGTGCATTTGTACATTGAAATGGAAATTTTTGTTCATAAATGCTTCCAGATCGATTTTTCCGGGTTCAGTAAAATCAAATAAAATGTCTTTTAATTCAGGATTTACTTTTAATAAAAGATGAATCGCTTCCTTGATTTTTAAATTAAATAAGGCTTCGTTACTTTCTTGCTCGACTTCGAGATAGGTTATCAGCGATTCCATGAAGGATTTGTAGAGCGGATTTGGAGCTAATGTGATCATGGCTTCAGAATCGACTTTTTTGCTTGTTTTGTAATTGTATTCTTTATTTACTTCGCGAAGAATTTCCTGATCTAAAAAAAGTGATATGGTTTTGAATTCCCCTCCCTCTGGTGGGATTTTGGTGAATTTCGCCAAATGATTTCTTTTGCTGAAGCGAAAATCTCCTGGTTTTGAGTGAAAGGTGTTTTTGCTGTCTGAAGCTATCATTTCTCCGGAAATTTGATAGCTGAAAACATGTTCTGGAATGAAATGTTCTCCTTCTCGGCTGCGTGCATAGTAGCAGGAGTAGAGTATTTTTGGTTTCGGATTTGATTTTGTCGTCATAATGGTAAAATTACAAAAGATCCGGAAATTTTTTTCATGAAAACTTTCCGGATCGTAAATGATTATAGTGGTTTGATAAGTGCTTTTGGTTCCAAGTAAGCTTCAAGTCCAATGGTTCCAAATTCGCGGCCAATTCCTGATTGCTTAAATCCGCCAAAAGGGGCCATAGGATCGTGCCCAATTCCGTTTATTTGAACGCGTCCAGCGTTGATTTGTGAGGCAACTCGGTGTGCTCTTTTCTCGTCTGATGAGCTTACATAAGCTTGAAGTCCATAAGTGGTGTCGTTTGCGATATCAATAGCTTCTTCTTCGGTTTTGTATGTAATGACGGTTAAAACTGGTCCAAATATTTCTTCTCTTGCAATGCGCATTTGATTGTTTGCATTTACAAAAACAGTCGGTTTGACAAAATTTCCTTTTTCAAGTCCATTAGGTTTTCCTAATCCTCCGGCAAGAATTTCGGCTCCCTCATTAATTCCAGTCTGAATATAATCTTGAACGCGTTGGTATTGTTTTGTGCTTACCATTGGTCCGACTGCGGTATTGCTGTTTTTTGGGTTGCCAACAATTATGTTTTTTAGGGCTTCTTTAAGGATTGATTTGGTTTCTTCTAATTTGTTTTCTGGAATTAAAAGTCGAGTTCCAGCAATGCATGCTTGTCCGCTGTTCATAAATGCAGCGCTCAAGGCAAGTGGAATTGCTTTTGATAAATCGGCATCTTCTAAAATAATATTTGGCGATTTTCCTCCAAGTTCTAACGTAACTCGTTTCATAGTGTTGACCGCTTCTTTGGCAATAATTTTTCCAACGTTTGTTGAGCCAGTAAAAGAAATTTTTGAAATATCGGGGTTTCGACTGATTTCTGCACCGACAACTTCTCCCAATCCATTCACGATATTTACTATTCCTTTAGGGAGTTGCGCGTCATGTAGGCATTCCATCATTAATTGCGTTTGTTGCGCGCTCATTTCGCTAGGCTTTATAACAATTGTGCATCCTGCGGTGATTGCTGTAGCTAATTTGCTAGAGATAAATCCGTTACTGGAATTCCAAGGAATTATAATCCCAACAACGCCAATTGGGGTCATTTGGACTTCAGATTGTCCCATGGTTTTGATGAAATCGTAGCCGTTTAATAAGTTAATTGCAGAATCGAATCCCTTTAGCATGTATTCGTAACTTACTGATGCAAATTGAAATGTTCCTCCGTATTCTTCGACCATTATGTTCACAAAATCGGTTTTTCTTTTTTCGATGGCAGTTTTGATGTTTTTCAGGTATTGAATTCTTTCTGAAGTGCTAGTTTTAGAAAAAGTTTTAAAAGCATTTTTGGCGGCTTCAATTGCGTTTTGAGTGTCTTCGGTATTTCCTAGTTGAACTTTTCCGAGCTTTTCATTTGTGGTTGGGCTTATAAGGTCGAAATATTCAGTTCCTTTAGGTGTTGTAAATTCTCCGTTAATGTAAATTTTGTCTATTGTTTTCATGATGTATGATTTAATGAATTTTTATTTGACAAATTTCCGGATAAATGTCATGTATGGCTTTGTTGTAAAGCTCAATTGAACTTTGTTGAAAAGCTCATGTTTTTTTGCAAAAAAAAATAGCTTCTCGATTGAGAAGCTATTGCTGTTAAAGTGATTTTGCTTTTAAATCTTTAGAGTAATGACAGGTCTGACGGTGTGATTGACTAATCCTTCGCTTATACTGCCGTTGAAGAAGTGTGCAAAGCCTGTTCTTCCGTGTGTACACATCCCTATGATGTCTGCGTTTATGCTGTTTGAAAAATTGAGGATTCCTTTTTCGATATTGGTGTCGTTGTAAATCTGAGTCGTACAGTTGGTTATGCCGAATTCTGTTACAAAATTCTTCATTGCTTTTTCCATAATATGTGTTGGCTTAAAGCTGTTTGGCGTGCAGATGGTTACCAGATGGATTTTTGCTTCAAAGAATTTGGTGAAATTCAGTAGTTTAGCGAAAGGTTTTTTGGTTTCTTCAGAAAAATCAGAAGCAAAAACAATATCGGTAACCTTGAAGTCTGAAATGTCTTTTTTGATGACCAAAACCGGGATTTCGGAGTTTCGGACAACTTTTTCTGTGTTTGAGCCAATTAAAAGTTCTTCAACTCCTGATGAGCCATGGGATCCCATTATGATTAAATCAGCTTCATAATCCTTGCTTACTTGGAGGATTCCGTGAATTGGTTTGTCCATTTTTACAATTTCAGTTACCGAGATTCCGTCCAGATATGGTCTTGAAGATACTTCATCAAGTGTTTCGTTTGCTTTTTTCATAAAAAGCATAGTTTCAGGTATGCTCGCGCCTCCGAGTATGGCATCGTTCATTTGGTGCGGCAATTCAAGCATGTGCAAAATGATAATTTCTGAATTGTTTTTTTTAGCAATTTGCGCAGCCACTTTTAACGCATCTTCAGCATGTTCTGAAAAGTCAGTAGGTACTAAAATTCGTTTCATAATTTTTTGGGTTAAATTATTAGAATAATCTGTTTTTGAATGCTCTTATAAAGATAAGAAATATTTTTAGAGCAATCAATTTATTTTGATTTATAAAAAAATCACTATATTTGCATCGTTATTTATTAAAATCTAAATAATGAGGGGACTAAGTGTCCCCTCTTTTTATAAAATTATGACATTTAAGGAAAAAGTTAACGAATTAATTACAGAAGCACTTCTGGAAAAGCCATCGATCTTTTTGATTGATCTTGCTGTTTCGGATTCTTTTAAAATTAGTGTTGGTTTAGACGGAGATAATGGAGTTGCGTTGCAGGATTGTATTGATATCAGTCGTGCCATCGAAAACAATCTGGATCGTGAAGAGCAAGATTTTTCGCTAGAAGTAGCTTCGGTTGGAGTAGGATCTCCTTTGAAATTGATTAGACAATACAAGAAAAATATTGGTAGAACGTTGATTGTTACTACAAATAATGAAAAAATTGAAGCAGAATTGGTAGAAGCTAACGATGTTTTCATAATTTTGTCTTGGAAGGCAAGAGAACCGAAAAAAGTAGGAAAAGGAAAAGAAACAGTTCAAAAAGAGCAACAAATACCTTATACAGAGATAAAAGAGGCAATTGTTACAGTAACATTTTAATTAAAGAATTCGCATGGAAAATTTAGCATTAATCGATTCATTCTCAGAGTTTAAAGATAATAAACTTATTGATCGTGTAACGCTTATGGCAATTTTAGAGGACGTGTTTAGAAATGCATTGAAGAAAAAATACGGTTCAGATGAAAATTTCGATATTATCATAAATCCTGATAAAGGAGATATGGAAATATGGAGAAGAAGAGTAATTGTTGCAGATGAGGATCTTGACTTTGAAAATGAAGAAATTACATTGACTGAAGCTAGAAAAATTGAAGCGGATTTTGAAATTGGAGAAGAGGTTTCTGAGGAAGTTAAATTGATTGATTTAGGAAGAAGAGCTATTTTAGCGCTTCGTCAAAACTTAATATCTAAAATTCACGAACACGATAATACAAATCTTTACAAACAATTTAAAGATATTATTGGTGATATATATACAGCTGAAGTGCACCATGTACGCCCAAGAGTAGTGATCTTGGTTGATGATGAAGGAAATGAGATTGTGCTTCCAAAAGAAAAACAAATTCCATCAGATTTCTTCCGTAAAGGAGATAATGTTCGCGGAATTATTGAAAGCGTTGAATTAAAAGGAAACAAGCCTCAAATTATTATGTCTAGAACTTCAGAGAAGTTCTTGGAAAAATTATTTGAGCAAGAAATTCCAGAAGTTTTCGACGGATTAATTACAGTGAAAAATGTAGTTCGTATCCCGGGTGAAAAAGCAAAAGTTGCTGTTGATTCTTATGATGATAGAATTGATCCAGTTGGAGCTTGCGTTGGGATGAAGGGTTCTCGTATTCATGGAATTGTTCGTGAGCTTGGAAATGAAAATATTGATGTTATCAATTATACAAACAATATTCAATTATTTATTACAAGAGCATTAAGCCCTGCAAAAGTTTCTTCGATCAAAATTGATGAGGAAAGCAAAAGAGCTGAAGTTTTCTTGAAATTAGAAGAGGTTTCTAAAGCAATTGGTAGAGGAGGTCACAACATTAAATTAGCGGGTCAATTGACGGGTTATGAGTTAGATGTTATTCGCGAAGGTGATGTGGCTGGAACTGTTGCAGATGAAGACGATGTTGAATTAACAGAGTTCTCTGATGAAATCGAAGAATGGGTAATTGAAGAGTTTGCAAAAATAGGTTTGGATACTGCAAAAAGTATCTTGAAACACGACGTAGAAGATTTAGTAAGAAGAACAGATTTAGAAGAGGAAACGATTCTAGATGTTATGAAGATACTAAAAGAGGAGTTTGATAGCTAGAAAATAGCTGATATCTGCTCTAACAACACAACTAAAAAGGTAATAATAAAAAGGTTATATGTCTGAAGAGAGAGTAATAAGAATAAACAAGGTTTTAAGGGAATTAAATATTTCGTTAGAAAGAGCTGTTGATTATCTAAAAGATAAGGGAATTGCTATTGATGCAAATCCGAACGCTAAAATTTCTGACAGTGAATTTAATATCCTACAAAGCCAATTTGCGGGCGATAAGGGGAATAAGGAAGCTTCTAAAGAGGTAGGAGAGGAGAAAAGAAAAGAAAAAGAAGCATTGCGTGTTGAGCGTGAGAAAGAAATTGAAGACAAACGCAGACAAGAAGAGGAGCGTCAAAAACAGCAAGAAATAATTAAAGCGAGAGCCGTTGTTTCAGGACCTGTACAAGTTGGTAAAATTGACCTAAATCCGAAAAAACCTGCAATTGCTCCTTCTGAGGAAACAGCAAAAGTTGAAGAGCCAAAAACTGTTGCTGCACCTGTGCAGCCAGAAAAACCAGTTCAGGCTGAAACTGTAAAACCTGAACCTGTTACTGCGACTCCGGTTGTGGAGGCAAAAAAGGAAGAACCTATTATTACGGAGAAAAAAGAAGTTAAAGCAGAATCGTCTAAAGTTGCTCAGGAACCAATCGTGTCTACTGATCCGGCAACTTCAGAAGAGACTATCACTACTCAATATCAAAAGCTTTCAGGAACAACTCTTACGGGTCAAACAATTGATTTGTCTCAGTTTAATAAACCAAAGAAAAAGAAAGAAGATCCTAAAGCGGCTCAAAATAAACCTGGGGTGCCAGGGGCGGGAGGAAACAACGCAAATAAAAATAAGCGTAAAAGAATTGCTCCTAAACCAGGAATGCCTGGTGCGCCAAAGCCACCAACAGGTAATAATAACAATGCTCCAGGAACGCCAAATCCTAATAAGATAACTCCAAATAATAACAATAGTGGAGGTGGTTTCAATGCAAATAGAAGCCAAAGACCTGGATTTGTAAAAGGAAACCGTCCTGCAATTGTGGCTAAAGTTGAGCCAACAGAAGAAGAAGTAAAAAACCAAATTAGAGAAACTCTTGAAAAACTTCAAGGTAAAGGAGGGAAATCTAAAGCGGCAAAATATAGAAGAGATAAAAGAGAAACGCACCGTCAGAAATCTGATGATGAGCAAAGAGCGCTTGACGAAGGAAGTAAAACTATTAAAGTTACCGAGTTCGTTACTGTAGGTGAAATTGCAATTATGATGGATGTGCCGATTACTAAAGTAATTGGAACTTGTATGTCTCTTGGTATCATGGTTACAATGAACCAACGTCTAGATGCAGAAACGTTAACTATTGTGGCGGATGAATTTGGTTACGATGTTGAATTCATTACGGTAGATATTGAAGAAGCGATAGAAGTTGTAGAAGATAGAGAGGAAGATTTAGTAACAAGAGCGCCAATTGTAACAGTAATGGGTCACGTTGACCACGGTAAAACATCTTTGCTGGATTATATTCGTAAAGAAAATGTTATCGCTGGTGAGTCTGGAGGTATTACACAGCACATTGGGGCATATGGAGTTACGTTGGATAACGGACAAAAAATCGCATTCTTAGATACTCCGGGTCACGAGGCGTTTACCGCAATGCGTGCACGTGGAGCTCAAGTTACGGATATTGCAATTATCGTAGTAGCGGCGGATGATGATATCATGCCACAAACAAAAGAAGCAATTTCGCACGCACAGGCTGCGGGAGTACCAATTATATTTGCGATCAATAAAATTGATAAACCAAATGCGAATGTTGATAAAATTAAAGAGCGTTTGGCTGGTATGAATTTACTTGTTGAAGATTGGGGTGGAAAAATTCAGTCACATGATATTTCTGCAAAAGTCGGAACAGGAGTTAAAGAATTGCTAGAGAAAGTTTTATTAGAAGCAGAGATCTTAGATCTAAAAGCAAATCCAAATAAAGCAGCTCAAGGAACTGTTGTTGAAGCTTACTTAGATAAAGGAAAAGGATATGTTTCTACAATTTTAGTACAACAAGGTACTTTGAAAATTGGAGATTATATGCTTGCTGGTAAACATCATGGTAAAGTGAAAGCGATGCATGATGAAAGAGGGCATACGATTTTGTCAGCTGGTCCTTCAACTCCAGTATCTGTTTTAGGTTTGGATGGAGCTCCAACAGCGGGCGATAAGTTTAATGTATTCGAAGATGAAAAAGAAGCGAAACAAATTGCATCTAAACGTTCTCAATTAATGCGTGAACAATCTGTTCGTACTCAAAGACATATTACACTTGATGAAATTGGACGTCGTATTGCTTTAGGCCAGTTTAAAGAATTAAATGTAATCCTTAAAGGAGACGTGGATGGTTCTGTTGAAGCATTATCAGACTCGTTCTCTAAGCTTTCTACAGAAGAAGTTCAAATCAATATTATTCATAAAGGTGTTGGTGCGATTACAGAAACCGATGTTAACTTAGCTTCTGCGTCAGATGCAATCATCATCGGATTTAACGTTCGTCCTGCTGGAAATGCTAGACAGCTTGCTGATAAAGAAGAAATTGATATCCGTTACTATTCTATTATTTATGCTGCGATCGATGACTTGAAAGATGCAATGGAAGGAATGTTGGCGCCAGAAATGAAAGAAGAAGTTTTAGGTAATGCTGAAATTCGTGAGATTTTCAAAATTTCTAAAGTAGGTTCTATTGCTGGATGTATGGTAACTGATGGTAAGATCTTGAGAACTTCTAAGATTAGAGTTATTAGAGATGGAGTTGTGGTTCATACAGGTGAATTAGTTGCCTTAAAACGTTTCAAAGACGATGTTAAAGAAGTGACTAAAGGTTACGATTGTGGTATTCAGATAAAAGGATTTAATGACATCGAAATTAATGATGTTATTGAGGCTTACCATGAAGTGGCAATCAAAAAGAAATTGAAATAATATTTAGTTAATATACAGAAAGCTCCAATGAAAATTGGGGCTTTTTTTATGCGTTATCTTGATGAAAAATGCTTTTATGTAAAGTTGTTCGTTTTTCTGAAATTTTGCTATTTTTGATTAAAATTATTTGATTATGAAACAGTTTTTATATTCAGCTTTGTTTTTTATTGGTATTTCTACTTTGTCTTTTTCTCAAGAAGCTGTAGAGAAAAGTGCTCCACCAGCAGGAAATGCGACAGTAGGTGATTTTTATGGAGATGATGTTTCTAGTGTTTCTGTCGATAAAGCAATTTCTGTTGAAAAACTGGAAGGGGAATTTAAAGATCAAAAAAGTATAAAGAATGTTGCTGTAAAGGGAATGGTAACTGATGTTTGCGAAAAAAGAGGATGTTGGGTGACGATTAAAACCGAAAATGGATCTTCTTTTTTTGTTAAAATGAAAGACTACGCATTTTTTGTACCGACCGCTTTAAAGGGCAAAAATGTAGTTTTGGAAGGAAATGCAGAGAAAAAAATAACTTCTGTTGATGAGTTGAAACATTATGCAAAAGATGCTAAAAAATCACCTGCTGAAATAAATGCGATTACTATGCCTAAAGAAGAAATTCGTTTTATGGCGAGTGGAATCAAAGTGGTAAATTAACTTGAATAACGAGATAAAAAAAAGAGCGAGATTAAATCTCGCTCTTTTTTTTGTTAGAAGTATTAGGCTATTTTCCTGGCTTAAGCAAAAAGACATTTTTGTATCTGTTTTTTATATCTGCCAAATTTCGTTCAGCCTCTATTCTGGTTTTGAAATTTCCAACTATTACTTTGTAATTTGGTGTATTGAAAATTATCGTTCCGTCAATGTTGCTGTATTCTCTTTTGAAATCAGATAACGTTTTCTTCGCTTCGTCACTTTTGCCACTGAAAATTTGAATTCGGTAGGTGTCGTTTGTACTTATTGATGTGTTAATTTTGCGCTTCTCTATCAATAGTTGCTCGAATTTAGGGTCTTGATTTACTGTTAAATTTTGATCCTGAGCATGAATATTATATGCTAATGTGAATAGAGTCAGTGTGAAGAAAACTCTTTTTGAAGGGGTTAAAATTCTCATAATGTGATGGTTTTTATGCAAAAATACTATTTAAAGTTTGTGTGGAAAATTTTAATATTATTTAGAATTGATATAAATTGATATTTAAGACTATTTTAAGGTTTTGAGAATAGTTCATAAGTCGTATTTTTGTGCAAGTTTTAAAAGAGGGTATAAGTTTTTACGAATTTATTACAGTAAAAATCATACCAAAAATTAGTAGATAATTATTATACTATATGAAAAAGGTGGGTAACCATAATTCGATCTCAAGAAAATTGCTGCTTAGCTTATCGCTAACGCTTATTTTCTCCCTAACTTCATTTGCTCAAGATCCTGCTGCAGCTCCTGCGGCGCCTGAAGCTGCTGCTCCGGCTGCGACATCTGGTGGAGATCCGGTAAAAGGGAAAGAACTTTTTAATGCAAATTGCGCTGCATGTCACAAATTAGATGCTAAATCAACAGGTCCTGCGTTAAGAGGAGTTGCTGAAAGGCATGAAATGGCTTGGATTTACAAGTGGGTGCACAACAGTTCTGATATGATTAAATCAGGCGATGCTGCTGCTGTTAAGCTTTTTGAAGAAAACAACAAGGCAGTAATGACTTCGTTTCCTCAATTATCTGAAGGAGATATTGATAATATTATAGCTTATACTTCTGAGAAAAAACCTGAACCTGTTGCTGCGGCTGGTGGTGCTGCGACTCCTCCGGGAACTAACGTAGAAAGCGGTTCAATTTCTAATAATGTTATTTTAGGAGCTCTTGCTCTAGTAATGGCTATTTTGGTTGTTATGTTGTTCATGGTGAACAAAGTATTGACTAAAGTGGCTAATAAAAATGGTATCGAAGTAGGTCCTAAAGAAGAAAGATTGCCGATCTGGAAAGCTTTCGCTAAAAACCAATTCTTGGTGTTAGTTACTTCGATTTTCTTGCTTCTTGCTAGTGGTTATTTTGTTTATGGATATTTAATGCAAGTTGGTGTGGATCAAAACTATGAGCCAATTCAGCCAATTCACTATTCTCATAAAATTCACGCTGGAGATAACGAGATCAATTGTAAATATTGTCACTCGGCAGCTCGTGTTAGTAAAACTGCAGGTATTCCTTCTTTGAATGTTTGTATGAACTGTCACAAGAATATTTCTGAAGTTGCTGAAACAACTGCTACTCCTGAGTACAGTAAAGCTTTCTACGATGCTCAAATTCAAAAATTATACGATGCTGTTGGTTGGGATAAAACTAAACAAGCATATACTGGAAAAACACAACCTGTAAAATGGGTTCGTATTCATAATCTTCCTGATTTTGTATATTTCAACCACTCACAACACGTTTCTGTTGCGGGAATTGAGTGTCAAACTTGTCATGGTCCGGTACAAGAATTTGAAATCATGAAGCAATATTCTAAATTAACAATGGGATGGTGTGTGGATTGCCACAGAAAAACTGATGTTAAGATGGAAGGTAATGCTTACTATGATAAAATTCACGCTGAACTTTCTAAAAAATACGGTGTAGAGAAATTAACTGCAGCGCAAATGGGAGGTTTAGAATGCGGTAAATGCCACTATTAATCGAATTATTAAGATTTTAATATTTATATACAATGTCATCAAACAAAAAATACTGGAAAAGTGTTGAAGAACTAGAGAATGGTTCTATTGTTGAGGCGCTTAGAAATAACGAATTTGTTGAAGAGATTCCTACAGATGAATTCTTAGGAAATGCTGAAGCTTTGGCTACATCAGGAACTTCACGTCGTGACTTTTTAAAGTACGTAGGATTTAGTACTGCAGCTGTTACACTTGCTGCTTGTGAAGGTCCTGTGCACAAGTCTATCCCTTATGTTTTACAACCAGAACAAATCATTCCTGGTGTTGCTGATTACTATGCAACTACAGTTTTTGATGGTTTTGATTTTGCAAATCTTTTGATTAAAACTCGCGAGGGTCGTCCAATCAAAGTTGAAAACAACACTATTGAAGGTGCTAAATTTGCAGCTAATGCTAGAATTCACGCATCAATCTTAGGATTATACGATAGTGCTCGTTTGAGTGAGCCAAAATTAAAAGGGCAAAAAAGCAGCTGGTCTGCTGTTGATTTGCAAATCAAATCAAGCCTTGCTAAAGCAAAAGCAAAAGGAGGACAAGTGGTATTGTTGACAAATACATTAGCAAGTCCATCTACTGAGAAATTGATAGGTGAGTTCATTGCTAAAAATCCTAATGCAAAACACGTTGTTTATGACGCGGTTTCTTCTTCAGAAGCTTTAGATGCATTTGAGGCAGTGTATGGAGAAAGAGCCTTGGTTGATTACGATTTTTCAAAAGCTTCTTTAATTGTATCTGTTGGTGCTGACTTCTTAGGAGATTGGCAAGGTGGAGGATATGATTCTGGATATGCAAAAGGTAGAATTCCTTCTGGAGCTGAAGGCGCTAAAGTAATGTCTCGCCATATTCAGTTTGAATCAAATATGACTTTATCTGGAGCAGCAGCTGATAAGCGTGTTCCAATGACTACAGCTGATCAAAAACAAGCTTTAGTTCAAATATATAATATTATAGTAGGTGCTTCTGTGCCTGTTGCTTTAGTAGGTAAGCTTAAAGATGAAGCAGTTAAAACTGCTCAACAATTAAAGCTTGCTGGTGCTAATGGAGTTTTGGTTTCTGGAATTGAAGATAAAAACGCTCAGTTATTAGTGTTGGCAATCAACCAGAAATTGGCTAGTGAGTCTTTCAGTACTGCTGGAACAAGACAAATTAGAAAAGGTTCTAATGCTGCTGTAGCTCAATTGTTAAAAGATATGAATGCAGGAAGTGTTCATACTTTGATTATGAGTGGAATCAATCCTGCTTACACATTGGCTGATTCAGCTTCTTTTGTTTCTGGATTGAAAAAAGTGGATACATCAGTTGCTTTTTCTTTGAAAGAAGATGAAACTGCTTCTATCACTACTATAGCTGCTCCAGCGCCTCATTATTTAGAGTCTTGGGGTGATGTAATGATTACTAAAGGGACTTATGCTTTGACACAGCCAACTATTCGTCCAATCTTTAATACAAAACAATTTCAAGATGTTTTATTGTCTTTAAATGGTGTTGGTGGAACTTTCTACGATTACCTTAAAGCTAATTCAGCTAGTTTAATTGCTGGTTCTTCTTGGAATAAAGTATTACATGATGGTGTTTTAGTAACGGGTTCTGCGGCTTTAGCTGGTGGATCTTATGATTTTGCTGGTGCTGCAAGTGCTCTTGCTAGTGCTAAATCTGCTGGTGGATTAGAATTAGTATTGTATACTAAAACAGGTATGGGTGACGGTCAACATGCAAACAATCCTTGGTTGCAAGAGTTTCCAGATCCAATCACAAGAGTTTCTTGGGATAACTATGTTACTGTTTCTAATGCAGATGCTAAGAAATACGATTTATCAAATGAGATCGTTGCTAATGGTGGTTTAAACGGAAGTTATGCTACAATTACAACAGCTGATGGTGTAAAGATTGAAAATGTTCCGGTTATTGTTCAACCAGGACAAGCTGTTGGAACTATCGGTTTGGCAGTTGGATACGGTCGTAAAGCATCTTTGAAAGAAGAAATGCAAGTAGGTGTTAATGCTTACGCTTTATATAAAAACTTCAATAATGTTCAATCTGTTACTTTAGCAAAGGCTAATGGTGTTCATGAGTTTGCTTGTGTACAAGGACAAAAAACATTAATGGGTAGAGGGGATATCATTAAAGAAACTACCCTAAAAATATTCAATTCTGAAGATGCAGAACATTGGAATGAAAAACCAATGGTATCTTTAGATCACCAAGAGGTTGAAGCTACAACTGTAGATCTTTGGGAATCATTTGATCGTACAACTGGTCATCATTTCAATCTTTCAATTGACTTAAATGCTTGTACTGGATGTGGGGCTTGCGTTATTGCTTGTCATGCTGAAAACAACGTTCCTGTTGTAGGTAAAGCAGAGGTAAGAAGAAGCCGTGATATGCACTGGTTACGTATCGATAGATATTATTCTTCTGAAAGCACTTTTGAAGGTGATAACAAGAGAAAAGAAGGTATTGCTGGTCTATCTAGTTCATTGTCTACATTCAATGAAATGGAGAAAGCAGGTGAAAATCCTCAAGTTGCATTCCAGCCTGTAATGTGTCAACACTGTAACCATGCACCATGTGAAACAGTTTGTCCAGTTGCTGCAACTTCTCACGGCCGTGAAGGTCAAAACCATATGGCTTACAACAGATGTGTTGGTACTCGTTACTGTGCTAACAACTGTCCATATAAAGTACGTCGTTTTAACTGGTTCTTATACAACAAAAACAGCGAGTTCGATTATCACATGAACAATGATTTAGGCCGTATGGTATTAAATCCTGATGTTAACGTTCGTTCTCGTGGTGTTATGGAGAAATGTTCTATGTGTATCCAAATGACACAAGCTACTAAATTAAAAGCTAAAAACGAAGGTCGTCCTGTAAGAGATGGCGAATTCCAAACAGCTTGTTCAAGTGCTTGTTCTTCTGGAGCGATGATATTTGGTGATGTAAATGATAAAGAAAGTAAAGTTGCAGAATTGGCAGCTGATGCAAGATCTTACCACTTATTGGAGCATGTAGGAACAAAACCTAATGTGGTTTACCATGTTAAAGTTAGAAATACTTAGTAAATTATTAATTAAGAAACAATATAAAGGATTATGTCGTCTCACTACGAAGCACCCATTAGAAAACCTTTAGTTATAGGTGATAAATCTTATCACGATGTAACTGTAGATGTGGCAGCGCCTGTTGAAGGACCTGCAAATAAACAATGGTGGATTGTATTTTCAATCGCATTAACAGCCTTCCTTTGGGGATTAGGTTGTATAATTTACACTGTATCTACCGGTATTGGAACATGGGGATTAAATAAAACAGTTGGTTGGGCTTGGGATATTACGAACTTCGTTTGGTGGGTTGGTATTGGTCACGCCGGAACATTAATTTCTGCAGTACTATTACTTTTCCGTCAACGTTGGAGAATGGCTATTAACCGTTCTGCTGAAGCAATGACTATTTTCTCAGTAGTTCAAGCAGGTTTATTCCCAATTATTCACATGGGTCGTCCATGGTTAGCATACTGGGTATTACCAATTCCAAATCAATTTGGATCTTTATGGGTAAACTTTAACTCACCATTACTTTGGGACGTATTTGCGATTTCAACGTATCTTTCAGTATCATTAGTATTCTGGTGGACTGGTTTATTACCTGACTTTGCAATGCTTCGTGATAGAGCTATTACTCCATTCAATAAAAGAGTTTATTCTATCCTAAGTTTCGGATGGAGTGGACGTGCAAAAGACTGGCAACGTTTTGAAGAAGTATCTTTGGTATTAGCTGGTTTAGCAACTCCTCTTGTACTTTCTGTGCATACAATTGTATCTATGGACTTTGCTACTTCTGTAATTCCTGGATGGCATACAACAATTTTCCCTCCATACTTCGTTGCTGGAGCGGTTTTCTCTGGATTCGCGATGGTAAATACATTGTTGATCGTTATGAGAAAAGTTTCTAATCTTGAAGCATACATCACATTACAGCATATCGAGTTGATGAATATCATTATCATGATTACTGGATCTATCGTTGGTGTTGCATATATCACTGAGTTATTCGTAGCTTGGTATTCAGGAGTAGAGTACGAGCAATATGCATTCTTAAACAGAGCTACTGGACCTTACTGGTGGGCATATTGGTCGATGATGACTTGTAACGTTTTCTCTCCACAATTTATGTGGTTCAAGAAACTTAGAACAAGTATCATGTTCTCATTTATTATTTCGATTGTAGTAAACATCGGAATGTGGTTTGAAAGATTTGTAATCATTGTTACTTCTTTACATAGAGATTACCTTCCATCTTCTTGGACAATGTTTTCACCAACGTTTGTTGATATTGGAATTTTCATTGGAACAATTGGTTTCTTTTTCGTATTGTTTTTATTATACTCTAGAACATTCCCTGTAATTGCTCAGGCAGAGGTTAAAACAATTTTGAAAGGAACAGGAGATAATTACATAAGAGAAAGAGCAAATAGTAAAGATTCACATCATGAGTAATAAAGTAATATACGCCATTTATAATGACGACGATATTTTGATGGATGCAGTTAAAAAAACTAGAGCTGCTCACCATCATATTGAAGAGGTTTTTACTCCATTTCCTGTTCACGGATTGGATAAAGCCATGGGCTTAGCGCCAACAAGATTAGCAATCTGTTCTTTCTTATATGGATGTGTTGGTATTTCTGTTGCCACTACAATGATGGGTTATATCATGATTCATGACTGGCCACAAGATATTGGAGGAAAGCCAAGTTTTAGTTTCATTCAAAATATGCCATCTTTTGTGCCTATTATGTTTGAAATGACAGTATTTTTTGCTGCGCACTTAATGGTAATCACTTTTTATATGAGAAGTAGATTATGGCCATTTAAAGAAGCTGAAAATCCGGATGTAAGAACAACAGATGATCACTTCTTGATGGAAGTAGCAGTAAATGATAACGAATCAGAATTGGTTTCTTTCTTTGAAGGGACTGGTGCTGTTGAAGTTAAAGTAATAGAAAAGAATTAATTGTAGCTATGAAAAGGATATATAAAATAACACTTTTAGTTGGTATAACTATTTTAGTTTCATCTTGCCACAATAATTCGGCACCGAACTATCAGTATTTCCCAAATATGTATGAGTCTGTTGCTTACGAGCCATATTCAGAAGCAAATATATTTAAAGGTGGAAAAGAAGGACAGCTTCCTGTTGCAGGAACTATTAATAGAGGTTTTGAGCCTTATGAATATGAAAATTCGACTGCTGGTTATGAGTTAGCAAAAGCGAATTTAAAATCTCCTTTAACTGAAGAAGAAAGAAATTCTGGTAAAGGAAAAGAGCTTTTCGAAATTTATTGTATCAGTTGCCATGGTGCTGCTGGTAACGGTAAAGGTAAATTGGTTGAAAGAGAAAAATTTCTTGGGGTACCTAGCTATAAAGACAGGGTAATCACTGAAGGAAGTGTATTCCATGTTGAGACTTATGGTTTAAATGCAATGGGTTCACACGCAAATCAATTAAGCGCCCACGAACGTTGGTTAGTTGCTGACTATGTTCTAAAACTAAAAAGCCAATTATAATTGTTGAACAAACTGATCGTAATAGATATGTATACATTTTCAAGTAAATTAAAAACTTTTTCTATCATCTTAATGGTTCTTGGACTATTAGGAATTGGGTATGGTTTTTTAAGTGCACCTAAAGATATTCAAGAAGTTGAAAAAATACTAGCTGCGGATGCTCACGGTTCGCATGGGGCTGCACATGAAGAGGCTGCTGAGGCTTCTCATAAAGATGCTGCGCATCATGAAGCTGCTGAAGCTTCACATGAATCACACAAAGGTGGTGAGCATGAAAAAGTTGGAGCAGCTGATGAACATACTGAACATTTAACTCATGTATTGCACCAATTGCAAAATAAGCCATGGTCTGCATTATATGTTGCTTCTATTTTCTTTTTACTGCTTTCTATGGGAGTTTTAGCGTTTTACGCTATTCAACAAGTGGCTCAGGCAGGTTGGTCTCCAGTTTTATTTAGAGTTATGCAGGGTATCACGGCTTATTTGCCAGCTGGTTCAATCATTTTCTTTATTATATTAGTTTTATGTGGATTGCATTTTAACCATATTTTTGTATGGTTAGGTGAAGGAGTTACTGATCCAAAAAGTCCAAATTATGACGCTATTATTGCTGGAAAATCAGGATATTTAAATTTCCCATTTTGGATTGCAAGAGCATTTGTCTTTTTATTAGGATGGAATATTTACCGTCATTTTTCAAGAAAGAACTGTTTAGCACAAGACGAAGCTAATGATGATCTTTACTACAAAAAGAACTTCAAAGCTTCTGCTGGATTCCTAGTTTTCTTCATTGTTTCTGAGTCTATTATGTCTTGGGATTGGATTATGTCATTTGATCCACACTGGTTCAGTACTTTGTTTGGATGGTATGTATTTGCCTCTTTCTTTGTAAGTGGTATTACATCTATTGCTTTAGTGACAATTTACTTAAAATCAAAAGGTTATTTGGAGTATGTAAATACAAGCCATATTCACGATTTAGCTAAATTTATGTTTGGTATTAGTGTTTTCTGGACTTATTTATGGTTCTCTCAATTCATGTTAATCTGGTATGCTAATATTCCAGAGGAGGTTACTTATTTTGTAACAAGAATTCAATTATATAACTTGCCATTCTTTGGTGCTGTAGTTATGAACTTTGTTTTCCCATTATTGATATTGATCAACACAGACTTCAAACGTCTTAATTGGGTTATTGTAATGGCTGGTATTGTTATCTTATTGGGTCACTATGTTGATTTCTTTAATATGATTATGCCTGGTACAGTTGGAGACAAATGGTTTATTGGTGTTCCTGAAATTGCATCTATTCTTTTCTTCTTAGGTTTATTTATTTTTGTTGTATTTACTGCATTAACTAAAGCTCCTTTGTTAGCAAAAAGAAATCCTTTCATCGAAGAAAGTAAACATTTTCATTATTAATATTTAAAGAAGTAAACAGATGACAAGTTTGTTGGTAATTATAGTTGTAGTTTTATTAGCAGTTGCATTATGGCAATTGACGAAGATATTTGATCTTACTCAGGTAGGTTCTTCTTCGGACGATTCTCAGGTTGCATCGGATAATGATAATAATGTTCAAGGATATATTATGTTTGGCTTTTTAGCTTTCATTTATATATTTACGATTTATGGTTTACTGAAATGGGGTAATTTAGCTCTTCATACTCCTGCTTCTGAGCATGGACTTTTAGTAGATAACTTAATGAATATTACTTGGGTTTTGATTTTTACAGTTCAAGTTATTACTCAAGGTTTATTATATTGGTTTTCTTTCAAAAATAGAGGGCATAAAGACAGAAAGGCATTGTTTTTTGCAGATAGTAACAAACTTGAAGCAATTTGGAGTATTATACCATCTGTAGTTTTGGCTTGTTTAATTCTTTATGGATTATATGCTTGGAACAATATTATGTTTGTTGACAAAGATGAAGATGTTATTGAAATCGAATTATATGCTCAACAATTTAAGTGGACTGCAAGATATGCTGGTGCTGATAATACATTAGGAAAAGCGAATGTAAGATTAATCGAAGGAGTTAACACTTTAGGTGTTGATATGTCTGACAAGAATTCTCAAGATGATATCGTGGTTACTGAATTGCATATTCCTAAGGGAAAAAAAGTTCATTTCAAAATGCGTTCTCAAGATGTATTGCACTCAGCTTACATGCCTCATTTTAGAGCACAAATGAACTGTGTTCCTGGTATGGTTACTGAATTTGCTTTCATTCCAACATATACAACTGCTGAATATAGAGAGTTGGATTTTATGAAGGAAAAAGTTGCAAAAATCAACAAACTTAGAGCTGAAAAAAGTGTTGAGTTAGTTGCTAAAGGTGGAACAGCTTTAGATCCTTATACTTTTGATTTTTTATTATTATGTAATAAAATTTGTGGAGCTTCTCACTACAACATGCAAATGAAAGTTGTGGTTGATACTCCTGAAGATTATAAAAAATGGTTAAGTGAAAAAACTACTTTAGCTCAAGATATTGCTGCAGCAAAAGCGGCTGAGAAACCAGCTGAAGGAGCTGCTCCAACTACAGATACTACTGCAAAAGTTCAAGATACTGTGAAAGCGGTTATTGATACTGTAAAAGCAGCGGTAGCTAAAGTTGCGATGAAATAATATTATTTAGAAAATTTAAAGTACACATATATGTCAGCAGAAGCGCACGGTCACGATCACGGACACGATCACGAGCACGAACATCATCATAAAGACACATTCATTACTAAATATATTTTTAGTATTGATCACAAAATGATTGCTAAGCAATACTTGATTACAGGTATTATCATGGGAATCATTGGTATTGTAATGTCTTTGCTTTTCAGAATGCAATTGGCTTGGCCTGAAGAGTCTTTCAAAATCTTTAATGTTTTATTAGGCGATAAATTTGCACCAAATGGTGTAATGGCTAATGATATTTATCTAGCGTTAGTTACGATTCACGGTACTATAATGGTATTTTTCGTTTTGACAGCAGGTTTAAGTGGAACTTTTAGTAACTTGCTTATTCCGCTTCAAATTGGAGCTAGAGATATGGCATCAGGATTCATGAATATGATTTCTTATTGGTTGTTTTTCTTGTCTGCTGTAGTAATGGTTTGTTCTTTATTTGTTGAAGCTGGACCGGCTTCTGCAGGTTGGACAATTTATCCTCCATTAAGTGCATTACCACAAGCAATTCCTGGTTCTGGAACTGGTATGACTTTATGGTTAGTTTCAATGGCAATCTTTATTGCATCTTCTTTGATGGGATCTTTGAATTACATTGTAACTGTAATCAACTTAAGAACTAAAGGAATGTCTATGACTAGACTTCCACTTACAATCTGGACATTTTTCGTAACAGCTATTATTGGTGTTATTTCGTTTCCAGTATTATTATCTGCAGCTTTATTATTAATTTTTGATAGAAGTTTCGGTACTTCATTCTTCTTATCTGATATTTATATTGCTGGTGAAGTTCTTCACTACCAAGGTGGATCTCCTGTACTGTTCGAGCACTTATTTTGGTTCTTAGGACACCCTGAAGTTTACATCGTAATCTTACCTGCAATGGGTCTTGTGTCTGAAATTATGGCTACAAACTCTCGTAAACCAATCTTTGGTTATAGAGCGATGATTATGTCAGTTCTTGCAATTGCATTCTTATCTACTATTGTTTGGGGGCACCACATGTTTATTTCAGGTATGAATCCTTTCTTAGGTTCTGTATTTACTTTTACTACTTTATTGATTGCAATTCCATCTGCTGTAAAAGCGTTCAACTGGATTACAACTTTATGGAAAGGTAACTTACAATTCAACCCTGCAATGTTATTCTCTATTGGAATGGTTTCTACTTTCATTACTGGAGGTTTAACGGGAATCATTTTAGGAGACAGTACTTTAGATATTAACGTTCACGATACTTACTTCGTAATTGCTCACTTTCACTTAGTAATGGGTATCTCTGCACTTTACGGAATGTTTGCTGGTATTTACCACTGGTTCCCTAAAATGTACGGAAGAATGTTGAATAAAAACTTAGGTTATATTCACTTCTGGGTAACAGCAGTTTGTGCTTATGGAGTTTTCTTCCCAATGCACTTTATCGGATTAGCTGGTTTGCCAAGACGTTATTATACAAATACAAACTTCCCATTATTTGATGATTTACAAAATGTGAATGTATTGATTACTACATTTGCTCTTGTAGGAGGTGCGTTCCAATTAGTATTCTTATACAATTTCTTTAGTAGCATTTTCTACGGTAAGAAAGCAGTTCAAAATCCATGGAAATCTACAACATTAGAGTGGACAACTCCAGTTGAGCATATTCACGGAAACTGGCCAGGAGAAATCCCTCACGTATATCGTTGGCCGTATGACTACAGCAACCCAAATCATGATGTAGATTTTGTACCTCAAAATGTACCAATGAAAGAAGGTGAAGAGGTTTTACACCACTAAAAATATTAAAAAGGCTATCAGAAATGATAGCCTTTTTTGTTTAGTTAAAGTTTTAAACCTTCAGTTTTACTGTTTTAGAAACTGATTACTTTCTATATCTTTGTAGTATGAATGAAAACCTTGATCCTACTACAAAAGGATATAACTCAGAAGAATTAGATCTTGAAAAAAGATTGCGTCCACTATCATTTGATGATTTTGCTGGACAAGATCAAGTTTTGGAAAATTTGAAAGTCTTTGTTGCAGCAGCAAATCAGCGTGGCGAAGCGCTTGATCATGCTCTTTTTCATGGACCTCCTGGTCTTGGAAAAACTACTTTGGCTAATATATTGGCTAATGAACTTCAAGTTGGAATTAAAATTACTTCTGGGCCTGTACTAGACAAACCAGGAGATTTGGCAGGTTTGCTCACAAACTTAGATGAACGTGATGTTTTATTCATTGATGAAATTCACCGACTAAGCCCTGTTGTTGAGGAATATTTATATTCGGCAATGGAAGATTTCAAAATCGATATTATGATTGAATCTGGGCCAAATGCTCGTACGGTTCAGATAAATTTGAATCCGTTTACGCTTATTGGTGCCACTACACGTTCTGGTTTGTTAACTGCTCCAATGCGAGCACGTTTTGGTATTTCATCTCGTTTGCAATATTATACGACAGAACTTTTGACTACAATTGTTGAAAGAAGTGCTTCAATTTTAAAAACACCAATTGACTTAGAAGCTGCAATTGAAATAGCAGGACGTAGCCGAGGAACACCTCGTATTGCAAATGCATTATTAAGACGCGTTCGTGACTTTGCACAGATAAAAGGAAATGGAAGAATTGATTTGGAAATTTCACGTTATGCATTGAAAGCATTGAATGTTGATGCGCATGGATTAGACGAAATGGATAATAAAATTTTATTGACCATTATAAATAAATTCAAAGGTGGACCAGTTGGGCTTTCTACTTTAGCAACGGCTGTTTCTGAAAGCAGTGAAACTATTGAGGAAGTATATGAGCCGTTTTTGATTCAGGAAGGATTTATTATGCGTACTCCTCGTGGCCGTGAAGTTACAGAGAAAGCATATAAACATTTGGGAAAGGTTAATACAAATATTCAAGGTGGATTATTTTAAAGACATTTTATGAAGCATTACTTTCTATTTTTGCTGTTTGTTTATTGTTGCTCTTTTGGGCAAACTAGTTATTTTCCACATCTTTCTTATGGAAAATCGTCGCAGCAAATTTTGGATTTGTATGTTCCAAATGGGAGTTTGAAAGATGTACCAGTTGTAATTCTTCTGCATGGAGGATCTTGGTCTATGGGCGGACTTGAATACACAAACAAGCATGCGCAAGATATTGCTAATAAAGGTTTTGTTGTTGCTAATGTTGATTATCGTTATATAAATGATACTATTTCTGCTAAAGATTTATTAGAAGATATTAATATTGCTGTTGGGTATGTTTCGAAAAATTCTAGTAAATATGGTTATGCCAAAAGAGGATATCATATTGTTGGAATTAGTGCAGGTGCTCATTTGGCATTATTATATGGTTACACAAAGAAGAATATGAAGTCTATAACAGCTTTGTGCGCACCTTCGAGATTGGACTCTGCGGAAGTTTTGGAACTTAGAAAAAATAGTGGCCATTTGGATATTATCGAAAAATTGGCTGGAGCTAAAATTAATCCAAATGGAAATAATCCCGCAGTGACAAAGATTAGTCCGTTTAGTAATATTTCAAATATACCTACATTGTTAATTCATGGTAACGCTGATAACATAGTTGATGTCAGTCAGTCACAAAATCTTTATAATGAATTAAAAAGAAAAGGGGTAGAAACAAAATTGATTATTAGAGAGGGCAAAGGACATGACGTTGGAATGAATACACCTGAAACTGAAATCCAGAATATAAAAGACATTACGGAATGGATTTTACTGCATAATAAATAAATTTGATTAACAAACAAGGAAATATAAAGATCAATATTCAAGGTGAATTGTTCTAATTCTACTAAAAATGTCTGCTACTAAAAAATATATTTATCCAAATAAATTATCAATACTCAGATTTTTTAAGGATGCCGAGGGCGTTCGAAGAAATCCGATACCTTATCATAAAAGATATTTTGGCAAATTAGGAGACTCGTTTTCTTTAAAAATTGGATTTTCAAAGTACTTAATTTTATCAAGGGATAATGATATCGCACAGTATATTTTAGTTAAAAATCAGAAGAATTATTACAAGTCAAAATTCCAATCTGTTTATCTTTCGAAATATTTAGGGAAAGGTCTTTTGACAAGTGATGGTGATTTTTGGTTGCAACAACGAAGACTTATTCAGCCTGCTTTTCATAAACAAAAAATGAATATGCTGGTTAATAATATGAATGCAACTATCACTTCTGAAATCGATGTTTTAAAAGAAAATGAAACTTTTAACGCTTTTCCTGCGATGAGCCAATTGGCATTTAATGTTGTGGCAAAATCATTATTTGAATTTTCAATTTCGGAAGAAAAACTGCATAGAATTAAATTTATAATTGAAGAAGTTCAAAAATTCTTGGTCAAAGAAATCAGACTTCCTCACAAAGCATTATGGTTTTCTTTGAGCGGTCAGGTCAAAAAACATTTAAAATTAGCTGAAGAAAATGACAGCATCATCAAAGAAATTATAGAAACAAGAAATGCTTCAAATGATGATTTTAATGATTTGCTAAATATGCTCTTGGAAACTCGTTATGAAGATACTGGAGAAAGTATGTCCACACAGCAACTAATAGATGAAATAAAAATTTTGTTTATAGCCGGGCATGAAACAACTGCAAACGCATTGACTTTTACGCTTCATTTTTTAGGAAGTAATCCTGAAGTGCAACAAAAGGTCTTTAATGAGATAATTGAAATTGAATCACAGACGGATAATGTTATTGAGCAGTTGCAAAAGATGACATATACAAATGCGGTTTTGAATGAATCAATGCGGTTATATCCTCCAGCATGGATTACAGATAGGCAAAACCTCGAAGACGATACTATTGGCAGCTTTAAAATCAAAAAAGGAACTTTGATAGGGGTTTCGTTTTATGAACTGCATCGAAATCCTAAATATTGGCAAGATCCTGATGAATTTATTCCAGAACGATTTCTTGATGAGCAAAAGAAACAGTCAATGCAATATTTTTATCCTTTTGGAGCTGGACCACGCATGTGTATTGGAGCAGGTTTCGCTATTTACGAAATGTGTCTAGCAATTTCTCATATTGTAAAACGCTATAATATTACATCAAATACAGCTATCGTAGAATTCAATCCACTGGTAACTTTGAAACCAGTTAATATCGAAATTTCATTGTCTAAAAGATGAGTATTAATTCGAAAGAGACATATTCAAAGTTTATAAAAGAAGAAGCTAAAAGGCTTGGTTTTCTTTCGTGCGGTATTTCGAAAGCTGGATTTTTGGAAGAAGAAGCTCCTCGCCTGGAAAAATGGTTAAATAATAATCATAATGGCCAGATGGCTTATATGGAAAACCATTTTGACAAACGTTTAGATCCTACTTTGCTTGTTGATGACGCAAAAAGTGTAGTCTCACTTCTTCTTAATTATTTTCCATCGGAGTCTCAAAATTCAGAGAGTTTCAAAATTTCGAAATATGCATATGGTCAAGACTATCATTTTGTTATCAAAGAAAAATTGAAAGAACTTCTCCATTCAATCGAAGAGAATATTGGAGCAGTCTCAGGTAGAGCTTTTGTTGATTCAGCTCCAGTTTTGGATAAGGCTTGGGCGGCAAAAAGTGGCTTGGGATGGATTGGGAAAAACAGCAATTTGATAACGCAAAAAGTAGGTTCTTTCTATTTTATAGCGGAACTTATTTTAGATATCGATTTAGAATATGATCACAAAGTAACTGATCATTGCGGCTCTTGTACTGCTTGTATTGATGCTTGTCCTACGCAGGCAATTGTAGCTCCGTATGTTGTCGACGGCAGTAAATGCATTTCTTATTATACAATCGAATTAAAAGAAAATCTTCCTTATGAAATGAAGGGGAAATTTGATGAATGGATGTTTGGCTGTGATACCTGTCAAGATGTTTGTCCATGGAATCGGTTTTCGAAACCTCATTCAGAACCTTTATTCAATCCAAATCCTGAATTGCTTTCTTTCTCTAAAAAAGATTGGACTGAAATTACGGAGGAAACTTTCCGTATCGTTTTTAAAAATTCTCCCATTAAAAGAACCAAGTTTGCGGGATTAAAACGAAATATCTCCTTTTTGGAGTAAAAGAATATGTTTTTTAGATTCGAATTTGATTAAATTATCATTTTTCTCATTTCATAAATCTTCATTTTAACAAGGCACATTTTTGTAAGATTCTATTTTCTAGATAAATACGTGTGTCTTTTTGTCGCTGTAAGAAATAAAATACGATGAGTGTCATTTGTCGATAATTATTATCGACAAATGACACATTATTTCGTGATTTGTTTTTATGGCAAATTTTTAAAATTAATTTTTCGATAGTTTTTCGTAGCAAAATACAATACGTTTTATCCTGCAAAAAGAAAGGATAGAGCAATCTTGATTTTCAACAAACGCAATAGAAGTTCAAGATGTATGTAAAATTTATTGACCTCAAATTTTAGTATTTGTATAAATTTAAATTACTGATAATCATGTGTTTCTTGTTTTTTTGTATAAAAAAATGGCTTATGTGATAAATGTGCAGTGAGGCATTGTCTTTTTACTTAATAAAATAATTTAATAAAAAATGTTCTATTATAAAACCAAATTTGTAAATAACTTAATCAATGAGATTTAAGTATAAAAAAGCAAACAATTGTTAAAAAAATTTTTTGAGTCCTAAAAATGCCTTTTTTGTAAGATATTTTAATGTTTTTGTTTTAAATGTCTAAAAAACATGAGTTATTTGTAATAATTTAAGAAAATTCATCTGTTTTATTGTGGAATAAGTATTTTTTTGAATTTTTAAAATTGAATTTTGACGAAAAAAGGTGTTATTCAACGTTTTTATAGGTAGTTTGTCGACTTAATGTGGCTAGTTATTAGGTGTTTATATATTTTCGCGACACCAAAACTACCCAATAACCTATGAGACAATTTTTATGTCTTGGACCTAAAATGGTTCAAATGCATTTTGATTTTAATAAAAATCTGAAGAAAGATTTTGTCTTTTTTTCAAAATCCAATCCCTATTTTTTTTCGTATTTGTCCAATAAGCTAAAAACCATGGCTGGTTTTTCAGTTAACAATATCTGTATTTCTCAAATTTTACCTGCGTATGCGTAACTCTACTCTTGATCAGTCTAGATTTTCTAGACTAACCTTTTTTGTTGCATTTTTATTACTGATTAGCTACAGTGCTTCGGCTCAGTTCTATACGAAACACTATATAGCGCCAGCACCTTGGCAATATTTTAGTAAATCAAACGAAATTGTAATTGCAACAAATTCAGTTACACCGGTAACGATTACGCTATCTAGAAGTAATGGTACTGTTGATGCAACTTTGTCAGCCGTAAAAGGAAGTCCAGCAATTTACAGATGGGGGCTTTTAGCGAAGGATCTCCCTATGTATGCATTAAATACTGTAATTAATGGAGCAGGATTGATCGTTACAAGTACTGGACCTACTTCAGTAAATATGCGAAATGTTGCTTCTGATGATAATACGGGTGATAATGATGATAGATATCTGAAAGGTAATGCTGCATTGACAAGTTTTGGTGATGCAGGACTCGGTATAAGATTTAGAGTAGGTTATTACAGAGATGGTTCTTTAGGGAATTTTGGAGGCTATGGAGATCAGAGGCCAATTTATACTATCATGGCTACTGTTGATAATACCACAGTGAAAATTAATAATGTTGTTACAACAACTTTAAACGCAGGCCAAAGTTATTTATTCAAAGCGAACATAGGAACATTGGTAGAGTCATCTAATCCAGCTGTTATGAATACTTCTGCAGCAATTGACACTCCGGATGGCTGTGGTGATAGCGCATATAATCAGATTCCACCTGAATCAGTTTTAGGAACAGAATACTTCATAGAAAGGGGTAAAGGGAATAATACAGCAGAGCAAACCACCGTGGTCGCAACAAAAGACGATACACACTTAGTAATTGATACCTATTCAACTACAGGTGCTGTGGTAGGAACTGCAACTATTACATTGGCAACAGCAGGAAGTTCTCATACTTTTTCAAATGGTTCGCTAAATACTCCGTTTTCAGCATCACGTGTTTCTTCAGATAAGAGGATCGTAGTGTATTCGGGAACTGCTCAGTCTTGTGAAGTTGATATATCGACAATCGCTCCAGTATCTGAATGTGGTGGATCTAATTTTATAGAAACGGCCAAATTTAGAAATTATGGAACGGGCACATTGCCTTATTTTGGATATATTCTTTTGAGAAGTCAAAATGATCCGGTAATGGTTAATGGAGTTAATATTGAAACAAGAAGTGGTATCGCTGCACGTCATCAATTAGGAAGCACTGGATGGTATATTATAAATTTTGAAGATACTCAAATTGGAAGTCCAGATGTTCTATCGATTTTATGTGATACTAAAATGACAGTATCAATTGTGCAACAAGGAGGAGGGTTTTCAATGGCAGGATTTTTCTCGAATTTTGCTGCGCAACCAGATGAACCAACTTTAACATATATTTCAGGTGGCGGATGTACTAACAATACCGCTGAACTTACAACGCCGCCAAATTTTGCTCCTTACCAATGGTATTTTAACGGAACCGCAATTAGTGGAGCAAATTCATCAACTTATACCGCTACTAAAACGGGTAACTACACGGTGTCTTCTACTTTAGCGTGTGGGGCCCAAACACAATCAAAACCAGTTAGTGTTACTTTATGTACCGACCTTGGAATTACAAAAACGGTTGATAATGCAACACCTTGTATAGGTTCTAATGTAGAATTTACTATTAAGGTTAGTAACTTGGGAGGAAACAATGTTTCGGGAGTTTCAGTTAGTGATTTACTTCCTACGGGGTATACTTTTGTAAGTTCAACACCTTCTGTTGGAGTTTATGATTCTTCAACCGGTACATGGAGTATTGGTGATGTCGATGCTCAAACATCAGTAACATTAAAAGTTACCGCGACCGTAAATGCATCTGGCAATTATACAAATACAGCATCATTACCAGCTTCAATAGATATAAATACGGCAAATAATTCGGCTAGTGCGGCTGTGAATCCAAAGGCGTCAAATCTTGTTGTAACAAATCCTGCAGCAGTTTGCTCACCTTCTACTGTTGATTTGACAACTTCGGCTGTTACTGCAGGAAGTATTGGAAGTTTAACTCTTTCATATTGGACGAATTCAACGGCAACTACATCTTATTCAACACCAACTGCAGCAGTTGCGGGAACTTATTATATAAAAGCTGTTTCTTCTGATGGATGTGTGTTTGTAAAACCTGTTGTAGTAACAGTGAATGCACTGCCAACTACACCAACAATTAATGTTAATTCAGGACAGGCTTCCTGTGGTACTTCGGGAGGGGTAGTTTTAAGATCGACGAGTTCTGCAACTACATTAGGAGGTAGTGGCAGTACATATTTATGGTCAACAGGAGAAAACACTCGAAGTATCACAATTTATAACGATGGAGTTTATTCTCTTAAGATAATTAATAGCTCTGGTTGTGCAAGTAGTAGCTCTGCATCAATAACAGTAACACTTACTCCAGCCGCACCAACGGCTTCGAATCAAACATTTTGTTCTTCTGAGAATAAAAAAGTTGGTGATTTAGTGGCTACTGGAAATAACATAAAATGGTACAGTTCAAATAGTGGAGGTACGGCTCTTTCGGCTAATCAAAATTTACAAACTGCAGCAGGAACTTATAATTATTATGCAAGTCAGACATCAGCAAATAATTGTGAAAGCACAAGAACTCAAATAGTAGTAACTATAAATAGTACATCATCAGCGCCAACGGCTTCAGCTCAATCATTTTGTGCTGCTGATAATAAAAAAGTAAGTGATTTATCTCCAAATGGATCAACCATAAAATGGTATAGTGCTTCTTCAGGAGGTTCAGCTCTTTCATCTAATCAAGCTTTAACTAGCGGGACCTATTACGTTAGCCAAACGGTTAATAGTTGTGGGGAGAGCGCAAGAACTTCAGTAGCAGTGACGATAAATAATGTACCATCAGCACCAACAGCATCGGCTCAGACGTTTTGTATTAATGATGCTAAAACAGTTAATGACTTAGCAGTTACATTAACTTCAGGATCGACAAAAAAATGGTATAATGCCGCAACAGCTGGAACTGCTTACACAGGAACAGAATTATTGACTACAAGAACTTATTATGTAAGTCAGTCAAATGCTTGTGGAGAGAGTACAAGAACGGCAGTTGCAGTTACAGTAAATACAACAGCAGGACCAACAGCATCGGCTCAGACATTTTGTACGACTGATAATAAAACGGTTAATGATCTGGCGGTTACTTTGATCTCAGGTGCAACTAAAAAATGGTATAATGCCAATACAGGCGGAACTGCCTACATTGGAACTGAGATATTATCTTCAGGAACTTATTATGTTAGCCAAATTTTAAATAGTTGTGAAAGTGTTAGAACAGCAGTTGCAGTAACAGTAAATACAACTGCTACGCCAACTGCTAATTCTCAGACTTTTTGTGCAATTGATGCTAAAAAGGTCAGTGATTTAACCGTTACTTCCGGCACAAATTTAAAATGGTACAGTGCTAGTTCAGGCGGTACACTTTATAATGGAAACGAAACTTTAGCATCTGGAAACTATTACGTAAGTCAGACGCTTAATAATTGTGAAAGTTCTAGGATTTTGGTTGCAGTAACAGTAAATCCTACACCAGCAACGCCAAGTATTTCTGCCGGAGGGCCGACAACATTCTGTACAGGAGGAAATGTTGTTCTGACTTCAACCAGCGGAACAGGATATTTATGGTCTAATGGAGCGACTACACAATCAATTACGGTTTCAAATACAGGAAGCTATAGTGTCCAGGTAACGAATGCTTCGGGCTGTTTAAGCGTTTCTTCGACAGCAGTGAATGTAACTGTGAACACCATTCCTTCAGCACCGACAGCTTCAGATCAGACATTCTGTTCTGTAGACGCCAAAACGGTTGGTGATCTATCACCTTCAGGAGCAGGAATCAAATGGTACAGTTCCAATTCAGCAAGCACCGCATATACAGGAACAGAAACATTGTCTACAGGAACTTATTATGTAAGCCAGACAACCAGCGGATGTGAGAGCGCGAGAACAGCTGTAAATGTTACGGTTAATCCAAAACAGGCTGACGTGGTAACGAACGCAACAATCTGTTCAGGAGGAAGCTATGTATGGTCGGCAAACGGACAGGCTTATACAACGAATCAGTCAGCGCTTAAAATCTCAAACAACGGCTGTACTGCAGACCAGGTTCTGAACCTGACGGTAACGCCTAAACCTGCGGATGCCGTAACGAATGCAACGATCTGTTCAGGAGATACTTATACATGGACAGCCAACAATACGGCTTACAGCACAACGCAAAACGGAACAAGAATCAGCAACAACGGCTGTACAGCAGACCAAGTATTGAACCTGACTGTTACTCCAAAACCTGCAGATGTGGTGACAAATGCAACGATCTGCTCAGGAGATACCTATACATGGACAGCAAACAATACAGTTTACAGCACAACGCAAAGCGGAATGAGAATCAGCAACAAC
>NZ_SJSY01000055.1 GCF_004352915.1 Flavobacterium zhairuonense
GGGTGTATTGAAACCGTCTTCCAAACCATCTTTGTCATCAGTTCTGTCAAGTTTTGTATATGTAAGATTAGTCAAAGCTGTAAAAGTTTCGTCAAAACGGTATTTTAAACCCAAACTTCCGCCGTAATTGTAGATTTTACTTTTAGAATTTGTCCAAAGTCTGTAGCGACTTTGACTGTTTTTTGAATATAATGCTGTCGGAATCAGATTTGGATCTGTTGTATTTGGAATACTGGCCTCGACTTGAGCAATGAAATTTTTATAAGAGTTGTAATAAAAATCGGCATCAATAAAAAGGTTTTTATTTAATGCCATTCCTCTAAAACCAATTTCAAACGATTTTACAAATTCAGGTTCCAAATACGTATAAGGGTTTTTCTGAATCGTATTTTTGTTTTTTTCGATCGCCTGTGCCTGAGTTAAACCATTTGTATTGACATCAGTATTTACCTGCGCCTGAAATTTATCAATTGAAGCTTTTGTGTATGAATTCTCGAAAATTCCGTCAGACATAATTCGCAATCCGCCAACACGTTTTACGCCACCCGAATTTACGTTTGAAAATCCTTCAAAAATACTCGGAAAACGATAACCTGTTTGATAAGAAGCTCTAAAATTCATAGTTTCTTTCGGCGAATAAACAGCAGTGAACTGAGGCGTAAATTTAGTGTCAAAATAATCGGCTTTATCCGCTCTTATTGTAGCGCCCAAACGCAATTTTGAAGTAAAGAAATCTTTTGTCAATTGTGTAAAACCTCCGAATTTTTGATAAGTCAAATTTTCATCAGTATGAACAGGATTGATAAAATAGTTTCCGTCTGGAACAATGATGTAATTTCGGTAATCGAAACCGCTTAACAATTTAGCATCAATTTTTTTGAAAAAAGAAGTAAAAGCTTTATCCCAATTAAATAAACCTTCGCCATGAACCAAAGTCGATTTTACACGCAAAGCCGCACCAATATCCCAATTGTTGATGTCGATTAATTCTTCTTTTTTCTTTTCATACGCCTCAGTTCCGGGAATAAATCTGCCCTGATCACTTTGAGTTCTGGCCATTCGGTGTGCATCGGCAACTGTTGCGCCTCCTGTAATTGCATTTTTATAAGCTGAAGTATAATCGGCAAACCATTTGTCATCCGATTTAAAAGCGCGATCCATATTTTCGGCAAGCGAACGCATGTTGTATGAATCTCCAGTATTTTCAGTTGTTGCATAAGCTTTTACTTGAAAAACTGGAGTGTGATAATCAAGGGCAAATTGATTTAAAGTATAATTGTCTAATCTAAATCGATTCGAACGCTGATAAATTGTATTGATTAAGGCCGTTTTATAAGTCATAGAAAGTTCATGATCTTTTTTCGGGCGAAAATACAATCCGAAATCAGCTTTGTAATTTTTGATTTCATAATCAGAAATATCTGTTTCTCGATAACCCGTTCTGGCCACAACATAATTTTTGCCATTTAAGTTTAAAGTTTTTCGGTTTGCTGATTCATTTCCGTAACCGTTTACTTCATCGTAAGCCGGATTATCTGCGCCAAATAAACCTGTTGAAGCATTTGCATTTGGAGCTAAGTCGGTTCTGTCGTCAGCAACCCAATCCGTTCCTCCGGTTGTCGAAGCATTTACTTTAAAAGCAAATTTTTCATTGAAAGCTTTGGCAAATCTTAAATTAAACTGCGAGTATAACTTAGGTGAAAACCGATCAATATTCCCAACATGATTTACGCCTGTTAATTGCTGAACACTTATGCCTTGGTATTCAAAAGGATTTTTAGTCTGGATATTTGCCAAACCGTTAATAGCGTTCATTCCGTACAAAGCTGCCGCAGTTCCGGGAATAATTTCGATTTTGTCAATATCCAAATCGTTTGCGCCCAAAGCATTCGCAATCGGAGCTCCCAAATGTGGTGCCTGATTGTCGATTCCGTCAACTAATTGTGCAAATCGAACATTGGTCGAATTGGCAAATCCGCGGGTATTGATGACTTTAAAGCCCAAACTTGGCGTAATAATCTGAACGCCTTTTACATTTTCAAGTGCTTCGTAAATACTTGGCGATCCCATATTTTTGGCTTCTGCCGATTTTAATTGCTCGATGCTAATTGGTGAACGCATTATATTCTCAGAACGACGGGAAGCGGTAATGACGATTTCGTTCAATTCTTCTTTTTTGATGCTGTCTTGTTTTGCTTTAGAATTTTCAATTTGGGAAAAACTTTTCAGGCTTATAAAAATAAAAAGTAGGTAGAGTTTTTGGTTCATGTTTTTGGTTTTGTATCAGTATGTTTTAAAATGAATACTGATGGTTAAAAAAATATTGTTTTGGTTTAAATGCTTAATCTGCTTTGGGTTTTATTAATCCCGCAAAGACGCAAAGGCGCAAAGTTTTTTTCTTTTTTAAGTTTTATATTATTCTCTTTGCGACTTAGCGTCTTTGCGAGATTAAAAATACAAACTCTGCGAGTTGGTTTCTTTAAATTAAAATTTCAAATTCTGAGTTTCTTTTTGAGCAAAGTCCTTAATACGTTTTTCAACTTCATAAAAAACAGCGATTGCTTTTTCTCCAGCTTCAGTCAATTTTGCACCGCCACCGCCTTTTCCTCCAAGAAGTTTTTCTACTAACGGACTTTCGGCACGTTGATTCATTTCTTCAACCAACTGCCAGGCTTGTCTGTATGCCATTTTCATTTCTTTTGCAGCATTGGTAATCGAACCCGTTTTACGAATATTTTCTAAAAGCCAAATTTTGCCAATTCCGAGAAATGCGCCTTCAACTTCTTCAATCCAAACGCGGACTTCGATATTATATTTCTTATTTTCTGCCATCGATTTTCAGTGTAAATAAGTATTTTGTCTTTGCAATAATACGTATTTTTACTTAATTAAAAATAAGTATTTTGTTATTTTATTTGTTTGTCAATGAAATAGCTTTGGAACAAGCGACAATAAATGTAAATTTGCGCGATAATTCATTAAGTGATAAAACCTTTGAATCTTTGTCACTTTGCAACTTTGAACCTTATAAAATGAAATACAATCCAAACGAAATTGAAGCCAAATGGCAAAAATATTGGGCAGAAAATCAAACTTTTGCAGCAAAAAATAACTCCGAAAAACCGAAACATTATGTTCTCGACATGTTTCCTTATCCGTCTGGAGCAGGATTACACGTAGGGCATCCGCTGGGTTATATTGCTTCAGATGTGTATTCTCGTTTCAAAAGACACCAAGGTTTCAATGTTTTGCATCCAATGGGTTACGATAGTTTCGGATTGCCTGCAGAACAATATGCAATCCAGACAGGGCAACGTCCAGAAGATACAACACGTGTAAATATTGACGGTGGTGTTGACAAAGAAGGAAAACAAATCGCTGGTTACAGAAAACAATTAGATAAAATCGGGTTTTCATTTGACTGGGCGCGTGAAGTGCGTACCTCAAATCCGGATTATTACAAACATACACAATGGATTTTTATCCAATTGTTCAATTCTTGGTATTGCAGAAAACAAGGAAAAGCATTTGATATTGCAGAGCTTGTAAACGTTTTTGAAGAAAGCGGAAATGCATTAGTTGAAGCAGTTTGCGATGATAACGTGGCAATTTTTACTGCTGATGAATGGAATTCGTATTCTGAAGATCAAAAAGAGAAAATCTTATTGCAATACCGAATGACGTATTTGGCAGAAACCGAAGTAAACTGGTGTCCAGGCTTAGGTACTGTGTTGGCAAACGATGAAATTGTAAACGGAGTTTCGGAGCGTGGAGGCTTTCCTGTTATAAGAAAAAAAATGACACAATGGAGTATGCGAATTTCTGCTTATGCCGAACGCTTGCTTCAAGGTCTAAATGATATTGATTGGAGTGAGTCTATAAAAGAATCTCAAAGAAACTGGATCGGGAAATCTGTTGGGGCTTTGGTGACTTTTAATGTGAAAGATCACAATGAAGTAATCGAAGTATTTACAACTCGTCCTGATACCATTTTCGGAGTAACTTTTATGACTTTGGCGCCAGAACATGATTTGGTAGCTAAAATTACAACTCCAGAACAAAAAGCAGAAGTTGAAGCTTATATCGAAAAAACAGCAAAACGTTCTGAACGTGAGCGCATGGCCGATGTAAAAACTATTTCTGGTGCATTTACAGGAGCTTATGCAGAACATCCGTTTACAAAAGAGCCAATTCCAGTTTGGATTGGTGATTACGTTTTAGCAGGTTACGGAACTGGTGCTGTAATGGCGGTTCCTTGTGGAGACGAAAGAGATTATGCTTTTGCTAATTTCTTTAAAGGTCAAAACGGAATGCAGGAAATCAAAAATATCTTCGCTAATGTTGATATTTCTGAAGCCGCTTACGGATCAAAAGATAACGTAGAAATCGCAAATTCTGATTTCTTAAACGGATTAGATTACAAAAAAGGAACTCAAAAAGCGATTGAAAAACTAGAAGAAATCGGTCAAGGAAAAGGTAAAACAAATTACCGTTTGCGTGATGCGGTTTTCTCTCGTCAGCGTTATTGGGGTGAGCCATTCCCAGTTTATTACGTGAATGGATTGCCAAAAATGATCGAGTCTCAGCATTTGCCAATTATTTTGCCAGAAGTAGAGAAATATTTGCCAACAGAAGACGGATTGCCACCATTAGGAAATGCAGCTGTTTGGGCTTGGGATACGAAACAAAATAAAGTTGTCAATACAGATTTAGTTGATAATGTTTCAATTTTTCCTTTAGAATTGAACACAATGCCAGGTTGGGCGGGAAGTTCATGGTATTGGATGCGTTATATGGATGCACACAATGAAAATGAATTTGCAAGCAAAGAAGCGTTGGCTTACTGGGAAAGTGTTGATTTGTACATTGGAGGAAGCGAGCACGCAACAGGTCACTTATTATATTCTCGTTTTTGGAACAAATTCTTAAAAGACAAAGGTTTTGCTCCAACGGAAGAACCATTCAAAAAACTGATTAATCAGGGAATGATTTTGGGAACTAGTGCTTTTGTTTATAGATTAGAAGGGACAAATACTTTTGTTTCTAAAAATAAAATTGGAGATCAAAAAGTACAGCCAATTCATGCAGATGTTTCAATGGTGAATTCTTCAGATGAATTAAATGTAGAAAAATTCAAAGCTTGGAGAGAAGATTATGCTGATGCTGAATTCATTTTAGATGAAAACGGAAAATACATTGTAGGTCGCGAAGTCGAAAAAATGTCGAAATCAAAATACAATGTTGTAACGCCAGATGATATTTGTGATGAATATGGAGCTGATACATTACGTTTATACGAAATGTTCTTAGGTCCGTTAGAACAAGCAAAACCTTGGAATACCGCTGGTATTTCTGGAGTTTTTGGTTTCTTGAAAAAGTTATGGAGATTGTATTTTGATGATAATGGTTTAATCGTAAACAACGACGAACCAACAAAAGACAACTTGAAATCATTACATAAGACCATCAAAAAAGTAGCAGAAGATATCGAGAATTTCTCTTTCAATACTTCGGTTTCTCAATTTATGATTTGTGTAAACGAATTGTCTTCTCAAAACTGTCATTCTAGAGCAATCTTAGAACCATTAGCAATTTTGGTTTCGCCATACGCACCACATATTGCTGAAGAATTATGGTCGCAATTAGGACATACAACTTCAATTTCAGAAGTGGCGTTCCCAATTTTTGATGCGAATCATTTGGTTGAAACAAATAAAGAATATCCAGTTTCTTTCAACGGAAAAATGCGTTTCACAATCGAATTGCCTTTAGACTTAACAAAAGAGCAAATCGAAGAAATCGTAATGAAAGACGAAAGAACACAAAAACAATTAGACGGTAGAACACCAAATAAAGTGATTATTGTTCCTGGAAAAATTATCAATTTGGTAGGATAACCGAATTAATTTTCAATATAAAAATTCCAAATTCCAATTCTTGTTGGGGTTTGGGATTTTTTTTTGTGCTGATAGTTTGTCATTTCGACTGAAAGGAGAAATCACACTAGAAATTCCGCAATCAAAATCGCCAATCTTTGTAGAGTTACATGTGTGATCCTTCGTTCCTCAGGATGACAAGATTGTGGAAAGAACTTTGCGACCTTGCTCCCGATAGCTATTGGGATTGCGAGCAAAAAAACTAGCGTTCTTTGCGTAAACCTTCGCGCACTTTGCGGTTAAAAACCCGCACTAACATTGGGATGTTAAAATTTATCATTAAAATTTTAAAAACTTTTGTAACATTTTAATAGTTGCCGTATCAAAAGCATGGATCCGATTTAATTAACAATTTATTGCTATTAGAATTTTAACAACTTAAAACTATTAAAAATGAAAAAGTATATCATCTTAATTATCGCATTCTTATTCTCAGCATTATGTCTAAATGTTTTTGCACAAACAAAATCATATCCTTTTGAAGTTCTGAAAACCGGAAAAGGAAAACAATCTATAATATTCATTCCTGGATTTGCTTCTTCAGGAGAAGTTTGGAACGAAACTAAAACCGCATTCGAAAAAGATTACACTTGTTATACACTTACAATGGCAGGATTTGCAGGAGTGAAACCTGAACAAAATCCTTCATTTGAAAATTGGAAAAATGAAGTTGCCAATTACATCAAAGCAAACAAAATAGAAAAACCAATTTTAATTGGCCATAGTATGGGCGGAGGATTGGCGCTTGCTATTGCAGCCGATTATCCAGAATTGATTGGAAAAATTGTGGTTGTTGATGCGCTTCCGTGCATGGCGGCGCTGATGGATCCTTCTTTCAAATCAAAAGAAAATAATGATTGTACTGCAATAGTAAATCAAATGACATCGATGACAGATGTTCAGTTTCTTGATATGCAGAAAAAAACAATGCCAAGACTTTTGGCTGATGCTTCAAAAATGGATATGGTAGTGGATTGGAGCGTAAAATCAGATAGAAAAACATTCGGCCAAATGTATTGTGATTTCTCAAATACCGATTTAAGAGCGAAAATCGCACAGATAAAATGCCCAGCGTTAATTTTATTAGAGTCTTATTTTATAAATTTAAAACCAGCAATTGAAGAGCAGTATAAAAATTTGAAAACAGCCAATTTTCAATATGCAAACAAAGGTCTTCATTTTATTATGTATGATGATAAAGATTGGTATTTAGCACAATTAAACACTTTTATAAAATAATAAGAATGGAATTTGAACAAATCTACAAGACGTATTGGGATCGAATATTCAGGCTTTGCATGGGTTTTGTCAATGATTATGACATTGCACAAGATCTCGCTCAGGAGACATTTATAATTGTCTGGCAGAAGTTGGACACTTTTAGAAACGAATCGGCTATTGGAACCTGGATTTTTAGAATTGCTTCTAATAATTGTCTGAGGCAGATTGAAAAACAAAAACGTTTTCCGAAATCAGATTTGCCAATTCATCTTTCAGAAGAAAAACAACAATCAATTGAACCCCAGATTCAGTTTCTTTATAAATGCATCGCCGAATTACCGGAAACCGATCGTATTATAATTTCACTGGAATTAGAAGAAGTGAAGCAGGCTGAAATCGCTAAAATTGTGGGACTTTCAGAAGCAAATGTTAGAGTGAAAATTCACAGAATTAAAGAAAAATTGACTCAAAAATTTAAAGAAAATGGACAACGATAATAATATTGATTTTAAAGATTTATGGAAAAGACAATCCGTAAGTCAGCCCAATATGGAGGATTTGCTTGAGCGCGTGAGCCAATTTAAAAAAGCATCATTGCGCAGTTTGTGGAAAACAAATATTATGCTTTTGGCGACTAGCGCTTTCATCATTTTTATATGGATTTATTATCAACCACAATTTATTTCAACTAAAATAGGAATCGTTTTGGTTGTTCTTGGAATGGTAATCTATCTTTTTGCATCCAATAAATTATTTGGAAATTATAAAGATATTGATGCAACACAGGACAATCACGAATATCTTCAAAAATTGGTTTCGATTCAAAAGAAACAGCAATTTTTGCAGACGAATATGATGAGTCTGTACTTTTTGATGTTAACAGCGGGAATTTGTTTGTATATGTATGAATATGCAAGCAGAATGAGTGTTCTGGGCGCGAGTTTGACTTACGGAATCACTTTACTGTGGATTTTGTTCAATTGGTTTTATATTCGTCCGAAACAAATTAAAAAACAACAATCAAAAATAAGCAGCCTAATTGAAAAGTTTGAAGAAGTAAACAATCAATTAGAATCTTAAACATGAAAGCTTTGCAGTATTGTGAAGCTTTTTTTGTGTCAAAAAATGTCAAAATGTCATTTTGTTAAAATGGTTCAGAAATTGTGATTGATTTTGTAACTTTAAAATCAATCAAAAAAAAAACAAATATGGGAGGTGGATATTTATTACTTGCCGGAGCGATAATGCTTTTTAGCTGGATGGTAAGTTCAAAACTTAAAAGTAAATTCGAATTATATTCAAGATTGCAATTGCAAAACGGAATGAGCGGTAAAGAGATTGCCGAAAAAATGCTTGCTGATAACGGAATTACAGATGTTCGTGTTATTTCGACTCCAGGTCAATTAACCGATCATTATAACCCGTCAGACAAGACAGTAAATTTAAGTGAAGCAGTTTATAATCATCGAAATGCGGCAGCGGCGGCAGTTGCAGCGCACGAATGTGGACACGCAGTGCAGCATTCGGTTGGATATGAATGGTTGACAATGCGTTCAAAATTAGTTCCAATTGTAAATGTTGCATCAAGTTTCATGCAATGGATTTTGCTTGCTGGAATCTTAATGATAAAGGCTTTTCCTCAATTATTGTTAGTTGGAATTATTCTTTTTGCAGCAACAACTTTATTTTCGATTATTACATTGCCAGTCGAATATGATGCGAGTAACAGAGCTTTGGCATGGCTTGAAAACAAACATATGTTGACACAGCAAGAGCAAGCAGGAGCAAAAGATGCCTTAAAATGGGCTGCGAGAACTTATGTGGTTGCCGCGATTGGATCGATTGCAACGTTGTTATACTACATTTCGATTTATTCAGGAAGTAGGAGGAATTAATTTGATAATGTGTCAATTTGATAATTAGAAAATTAGTCAATTAGATAATTTATTAGCAAACCCGACAGGTTTTTTAAACCTGTCGGGTTTTGTTTTTTTTTAGTTAATTGAATTTCGGAATATAATATTTCTAATTGTTGAAATACATTAATAAAAAAAGAATTGTCCAAATTCCGAGTATAATGTAAAATGAATTTACATATTGAATGTTTTCTGATTTATAGTATTTGAAAAGAAGTACAAGAGCCAAAACAATGCTTGTTGGGATTGAAAGTAAGAACAGTAAAAAGCCTGCTCCTGGATTACAGGCGCTGCTTGGAATTGCTTTCTCTGCCAAAAAGCCTAATATAAAGTAGATAATAAAAAATACGAATGTTTTAATTTCTTTTCGAGCTCTATTAATCATCGCTTGTGAAATTGGGATTTTATATTATCTAATTATCAAATTTTCTAATTGACATATTCTAAAGCTGAATTTGCCTGTCAATCTGTTGATCCAGCGAAATGAAAGTCTCTGTTCTTGAAACACCTTCAATAGCTTGGATTTTATTATTTAAAAGAGACATTAAATGTTCATTGTCGCGACAAATGATTTTAATCAAAACCGACCAGTTTCCGGTTGTATAATGGCATTCTAAAACTTCTGGAATCTTTCTTAATTCTTTTACAGCTTCAGAGTTTCTGGAGGCTTTGTCAAGATAAACGCCAATAAACGCCATAGTATTATAACCTAAAACTTTTGGATTAACGGTAAATTTTGATCCTGAAATAACGCCAGACTGTTCGAGTTTTTTTAATCGCTGATGAATTGCGGCGCCTGAGATACCAATTTTGTTGGCAATTTGTAATATTGGTTTTCGGGCATCGTCCATTAAGTAACGAAGAATCTCTTTGTCGATACCGTCTATTTCAATTAATAGGGAATTAATTTTCATAACTTAAAATTTGAAACTATTTTTTGTGATTTGGGTTTAGAATAGAAATCAAATGTAGTTAAAATGCTCAAGAAATAGAAATTCCGATTTTTAAATCCTAAATTCCAATAAAAGAAAAATAAAACATAAATGTTTTATCCTTAAAGCTATCAGAAACAAAATTTAAAAACATAGCCTGTGGTTTCAGCCACGGGAATCGAAAGTTTACAAAAACAAAAATTCCAAATTCCAAGTGATTAAGTTGGAATTTGGAATTTCAATATTGTATATTCTTAGGTTTATTTTCCTTTGTTTGCTTCAGCGATGTATTTTTCTAAAGCCATTGTCATAGAAGGAGTTTCAGGAGTTGGAGCAAGAATATCGATTCTTAAACCATGATCTAAAGCTTCTTTTTGAGTTGTGCTTCCAAATACAGCGATTCTGGTATTGTTTTGTTTAAAATCAGGGAAGTTTTTAAACAAAGATTTAATTCCTGTTGGACTAAAAAATGCTAAAACATCGTAATAAACATCAGCCAAATCAGAAAGATCGCTCATTACAGTTCTGTAAAAAATAGCCTGAGCCCAATCAACTTTTAAGTTGTTTAGTGTTACAGGAGCATCTGCGTTTAATTGATCAGATGCAGGAAGTAAAAACTTCTCGTCTTTGTACTTTTTGATAAGAGGAGATAAGTCTGCAAAATCTTTTGCTCCAACGTAAATTTTACGTTTTCTGTACACAACATACTTCTGCAGGTAAAATGCTACGGCTTCAGATTGACAAAAATACTTCAATCCTTCTGGAACTTTGTAACGCATTTCATCAGCCACTCTAAAAAAATGATCTACAGCATTTCGACTTGTTAAAATGATCGCAGTATAATGATTAAGATCGATTTTTTGTAATCGAATCTCTTTTGCGCTAACCCCTTCCACATGAATAAATGGTCTGAAATCAATTTTTATTTTGTGTTTTTGTTGGAGCTCAAAGTAAGGAGAATTCTCCACTTTAGGTTCAGGCTGTGACACCAAAATTGTTTTCACTTTCATATTATAAACATTTTCTAAGCACTCCCTTTTGTTAACCAATAATAAAGAAAATAATAAGGGGCTATTTCAAGAGCGCAAAGATATAAAATAAAATAAAATAACTTACTGATTATTGCATTTTGATACGTTTTAATTGAAATAAAATAGGAGTACAGGCTAATACACAGCGAAATAGCTATGATTGCCAACGGAACAATAGTTGGAATATTGTCATAATAAAATAAAACTGCGTTTACAGGAAGCAATAATACGCCAATATAAGTTCGATAAGTGACTTTTTGTAGGTTGAAAAGATCTACAAAATCTTCAATATTGAAAGAAGTTGCAACGATTTTCTCGACTAAATATTTTGCCAAAATGAAATAAAGCAAAAAGGTGGCGATCTGAATGAACAAAATCCAATCGGTTTTTAGCACAATTTCTGCTGCTTTCGAATTCTGTGAAAATATATGCATTGTCAGCTGAATAAAAAAAGCAAACGAGATAACTTGTACAAAAAACAATCCAACCGTAAAACTGCTTTTCATGTGGCTGTTGTCACGGTAAATTTTGGCATATTTATCAGAAAAAATTAGCTTGCTGAATTCCGAAAATCGAGTCTCATAAGCTGATTTTGTAATGGCAACAACAGCAAAGGTAAGGACAAATAAAGCAGTTGCCCAGTCTTTGTTTTCAATAATTCGAGGATGCAGGTGTTCAATCATAATGTCACAAAATTAGCAATTTTTTATTTCAATAGTTTTATTATGTATTTATTATGAAGCAAATGCTATAAAAAGTTTACTTTTGCGGTGAAATTACCGAGAAAAAAATGAGTGATAGTATTGTCATAATTCCTACTTACAACGAAATTGAGAACATAGAAAGTATAGTAAGAGCTGTTCTTTCGCAACATAAGCCTTTTCATCTTTTAATTATTGATGATAATTCTCCAGATCATACTGCGAATAAAGTGATTGCTTTACAAGAAGAATTTCCTGATAGATTGTTTTTGGAAAAAAGAGCAAAAAAATCAGGTTTGGGGACAGCCTATGTGCATGGTTTTAAATGGGCGCTAGAGCGCAAGTATGATTTCATTTTTGAAATGGATGCCGATTTTTCACACAATCCTAACGATTTAGAGAAATTGTATGATGCCTGTCATTTTGGTGGTGCTGATTTAGCTATTGGATCCAGATATGTAAAAGGTGTAAATGTGGTTAACTGGCCTTTAAGCCGTGTTTTGATGTCGTATTTTGCTTCAGTTTATGTTAAATTTATTACTGGAATGAAAATTCACGATGCTACTGCAGGTTTTGTTTGTTATAAAAGACAGGTTTTGGAAAACATAAATCTAAACAAAATCAAATTTGTTGGATATGCGTTTCAAATTGAGATGAAATATCGAACTTATTGTGGTAAATTTGAGATAAGCGAAGTGCCAATTATTTTTACAGACCGAACAAAAGGAGTTTCAAAAATGAGCAATGCCATTATTAAAGAAGCTATTCTTGGGGTGATTTCTCTTCGATTAAAAAAATTATTCAATACATTATAAACCATAGGCGATGAACAGGATTTTAATTAAAAATGCTAAAATTGTAAACGAAGGATCTATTTTTGAGGGCGATGTGTTAATCGAAAATGATTTGATTGTTGAGGTTTCAGACAGCATCAGCCTAAAGACCTCTGACTGCAAAGTGATTGATGCAGAAGGGAATTATCTGATTCCGGGCGCGATTGACGACCAAGTTCATTTTAGAGAACCAGGTTTGACGCATAAAGGCGATATCGAATCAGAATCGAGAGCGGCTGTTGCGGGTGGAATTACCTCTTTTATTGAACAGCCAAATACGGTTCCAAATGCTGTAACTCAAGAAATTTTAGAAGAAAAATATCAAATTGCGGCTCAAAAATCATTTGCGAATTATTCGTTTATGATGGGCGCAACGAACGATAATTTGGAGGAAGTTTTAAAAACAAATCCTAAGAATGTTGCAGGTATTAAGATTTTCCTTGGTTCTTCAACCGGAAATATGTTGGTAGATAGAGAGGAGACTTTGGAGAAAATTTTCTCAAGCACGCCAATGCTGATTGCTGTTCATTGTGAAGATGAAACTACAATTCAAAATAATCTTGCTGCATTCAAAGAGCAATATGGTGAAGATATTCCGGTAACGGCGCATCACTTGATTAGAAGTGCTGAGGCTTGTTATATTTCATCTTCAAAAGCAGTGGCTTTGGCAAAGAAAACTGGAGCAAGACTTCATATTTTCCATCTTTCAACTGCAAAAGAAATGGAATTGTTTACCAATAAAATTCCGTTAGAAGACAAAAAAATTACAGCTGAGGTTTGTGTGCACCATCTTTGGTTTACCGATGAAGATTACAAAACAAAAGGAAATTACATAAAATGGAATCCAGCTGTAAAAACGGCTGAAGATCGTGCTGAACTTTGGAAAGCATTGAATGATGGACGAATTGACGTAATTGCAACAGATCACGCGCCGCATACAAAAGAAGAAAAACAGCAATCGTATTTGAAAGCGCCATCTGGAGGCCCACTTGTGCAACATGCAGTAGTGGCCATGTTTGAAGCGCATCATCAAGGGAAAATCAGCGTGGAGAAAATTGTGGAGAAAATGTGCCACAATCCAGCTAAAATTTTCAAAATCGAAAAGAGAGGATTTATAAAAGAAGGTTATTATGCCGATTTGGTAATTGTAAATCCGAGTTTGCCTTGGAGTGTAAACTCTGATAATATTTTGTACAAATGTGGTTGGTCTCCTTTTGAAAATATGGCTTTTAAGTCGAGAATCACGCATACTTTTGTAAACGGAGAAATGGTGTACAATAATTTCAAAGTAAAAGACGTGCGCGCTGGAAAAAGATTATTGTTTGACAGATAAAAAACTGAAATGAAGAATTTTGTATTTATAATATTGGTTTTGTTTCTTTCTGTAAGCTGTAAAAAGGAGATTGTAAAAGAGCCAAAAGGACTTATTGAAAGAGAGAAAATGATTGATATTATGTATGATTTGTCTCTTTTGGAGGCAATGAAATATCAAAATCCGCTGTCTTTAGATTCTGTTGAATCAGATCCCAAGAAATTTATTTTCAAAAAATACAAAGTTGATAGCCTGCAATTTGCACAAAGCAATATTTATTACGCTTCTGATTATGAAACGTATAAGGAGCTTTATGATGAGTTGGGAAAAAGATTGCAAGTAAAGGAAAGAGCAACTGATTCGATTCTTCAAATTGAAGAGAAAAAAGCAGCAAAAGCGGCTAAAAAGAAAGCAACTGAAAAACCAAAAGATTCTATAAAAACTCCGGAGAATCCAGCAAATGTTAATCCGAGAGGAAGAGAAAAACTTTTAGATCAATAATTAAAGTTTTGAAATATTTATAATGTACTCATGTACATCTTGAAAAACCGTTCCTAGAGCGGTTTTTATTTTTTCATTTGAATATAAAACTTTGGTATAAGAAGATTTTGCTGTGGCTCTTGTCAAACGTCTTTTTTGGAAAAACAGAGTAGCAAAAACTGAATCAGCCATCCAAAGTACATTCATTAAAAAGGGTTTTGCATGAATGTATGGTTTTTTGACTTTCAAAACTGTAGCAATGGTGTCGAGAACATCTTTAAAAACAACATTTTCTGCTATCAAGGTAAAACGTTCGTTTTTAATCTCGCTTTTCATTAATAGAAAAGCTATTTTTACAACATCATCAATTGAAATAAAACCCGTGCTTCCGAGCGTGTAAAATGGTAATCCGTTAGCGACTTTTATGTATAATTCGGCACTTCCTTGTTGTGGTTCTTTTGTTTTCGGAATTGGTCCGAGAATTACGCCTGGATTTACTATTATAATATCAAGACCTTCCTGAACAGCGCGCCAAACTTCCATTTCGGCGCCATATTTTGAAATGGCATAATCGCTATGTGGTTTTTCGGGATTCCAATCGGTTTCTTCGGTAATATAAGTTTCATGCGAAGCTAAATCTCCCAAAGCAGCGATAGAGCTTACAAAGCAGAATTTTTTAATTTCTCGCGCTATTGAAAAATTAACCATATTGGCAGTTCCTTCAATATTGGTTTTTCGGAGTGCATCTTCATCTTTTGGGTCAAATGAAATTAATGCGGCACAGTGATAAACGTAGTCAATGTTGTCAAAAGCAATATCGAGCGAAGGAACATCTAAAATATCGGCTTCAAGCCATTCTATTTTTTCGAATAAACCAACTTTTTTATAAAGCTCAAAAACGGATTTTGTTTTTTGAATATTGCTTTCGTGTCGGTAAATAGCCCGAACATTTTCTCCATTTTCAATTAAATGAAGCAATAAATGTGAGCCTACTAAACCTGTTCCTCCAGTTACTAATACCATTTTGTAAAGATAAGTTTTTGCTTGGAAGGTGCAAAGTGACAGAGAAACAAAGTTGCAGAGGTTTTTTTGATTTTGCCACAAAGGCACTAAGGTGCAAAGTTTTGTTTTTTACTGTGAAGGCTTGGCGTAAATTTTATAGAAATAAAAAACGTGGTGTCTTTGTGTCTTCGTGGCAGACTTTTTTGACATTGCCATTGTCATTGACTATATTTGCGCAAAATATTTTAAAAATGAAGAATCTAGTTGAAGAATTAAAATGGCGCGGTTTGTACCATGATAGCATGCCAGGAACGGAAGAACAATTGCTAAAAGAGGTAACATCGGCTTATATTGGTTTTGATCCAACGGCAGATTCGCTGCATATTGGCAGTATGGTTCAGATTATTTTATTGGTTCATTTAAAGAATTTTGGTCATCAGCCAGTTGCTCTTGTGGGTGGTGCGACCGGAATGATTGGGGATCCTTCTGGAAAATCTGACGAAAGAAATCTGTTGAATGAAGAAACTTTGGCCAAAAATGTTGCCGGAATCAAAAGTGTTCTGTCTCGTTTCTTAGACTTTAATTCAAACGAACCAAATGGTCCAATTATGGTGAACAACTATGACTGGATGAAGGAATTCTCGTTTATTGATTTTGCACGTGAAGTTGGAAAACGAATCACAGTAAATTACATGATGGCGAAGGATTCTGTTAAAAAAAGAATTAACGGAGAAGGGGAAGGAATGTCTTTCACAGAATTTACCTATCAATTAATTCAGGGATACGATTTTTATCATTTATATAAAAATAACAACTGCCTTTTGCAAATGGGAGGTTCTGACCAATGGGGAAATATTACCACAGGTACAGAATTAGTGCGCAGAATGGGAGGCGAAAATGCGAAAGCGTTTGCATTGACCACTCCTTTAATCACAAAAGCTGACGGATCTAAATTCGGGAAATCTGAAGGTGGAAATGTTTGGTTGGATGCTGATAAAACTTCTGTTTACAAATTTTACCAATTTTGGGTAAATGCAACAGATGCAGATGCTGAAAAATACATCAAAATCTTTACTTTCTTAGATAAAGAAACAATTGATGCTTTAATTGCAGAGCATCAAGCGGCTCCTCATTTAAGAGTTTTACAGAAGAAATTAGCTGAAGAAATTACAATTTTTGTTCACAGCAAAGAAGAATTAGAAAAAGCAATTCAGGCTTCGAATATCTTATTTGGAAATTCAACTGCTGAAGATTTGAAGAAATTGGATGAAAAAACTTTCTTGGAAGTTTTTGATGGAGTTCCACAAGCTGAAATTGCAAAAGCAGATTTAGAAAACGGATTGGATATTATTAATGTTCTAAACGAAAAAACAGGTTTCTTTAAATCAAACGGAGAAGCAAGAAGAGCTTTAACTGCGAATTCAATTTCTGTAAACAGAGAAAAAATCAAAGAAGATTTTGTTCTGACGACAAATGATTTAATCAACAATCAATTTGTTTTATTGCAAAGCGGAAAGAAAAACTATTTTGTAATAAGAGTGGTTTAACTGTTTAATCGGTTAATTGTTTAATCGAATTTGAAACCGATTAAACGAATAAACAAATCAACGATTAAACATTAAAGAACCATTAAATTACAGCCACGAATATCAGAATTATCAAAACGTCCCAATACCTCGAAAGAGTTGTTGGGATATTTTTTGCCTAAATCCTGCGTTGCAATAAAAGAACATGAATTGATGTTCGCCAAATCGATAACATTGATTCCGCCTGTTTTTCCGTCATTCATATACGTAAGTGCATCTTCCGGATCACGAACTAAAATGTTCATCCATGATGGACATTCAAAAATACCGTCACCTAGAGAATAGGCTTGTGCAAGAAGTTCGGTCATTCCATATTCTGAATGAATTGAAGAAACTCCAAAGCCTTTACATAAAATTTCGTGTAATTCTTCACGAATCATTTCTTTTCGTTTTCCTTTCATTCCTCCAGTTTCCATTATAATGGTATTTTGAAGCTGAAACTGATGTTTTTCGATTAAATCTAATAAAGCATAAGTAACTCCAATCAAAATAATATTTTGACCAGCTTGATCTAATTCGATTAGCTTGTGGGTAAGTTCTCCGTAGTTGTGTAAATAAAACCCACTTTCAGGCTGATTTGAGCGTTTTATTAAATCTTCTACCATGTAAATTAACGAAGAGCCATCGCGTTCTAAATAAGATGGCAAAAGGGCTAAAACAACGTAATCTTCGATATTGCCGTAAAATTGCGAAAATCCTTTGCGGTAACTTTCCTCGTATAGGGAAACATCAGTAACTAAATGACGGCTTGTGACCATTCCGGTTGTACCGCTGCTGGTAAATGTTACTTGAGGAAAATCAGAATTAGAAACAACTTCGTGGCTCTTGAAAAACTGAATTGGCAAAAACGGAATTTGTTTCAATGTTTTGACCTGTTGCGGATTTACGTTCAAAAAGTCACAGAAATCACGATATACTTTGTTGTTCTCGTGCTGAAAACGAAACACTTTTAGTGCTATTTTTTCAAATTGTTTCTGATTTGAAATGGTAAAGATATCGCTGGCTGTAATCAAAACTTTTTTTTGCAAAGATATTGTTTTTAGTTTTCAGTCGCAGTTTTCAGTCACAGTTTTCAGTCACAGTTTTCAGTCACAGTTTTCAGTCACAGTTTTCAGTCACAGTTTTCAGTCGCAATTTTCCGCAAAGTATGGAAACTGAAAACTGCGACTGCGACTGAAAACTAAAAAAGCTCCCAAGAAGGAGCTTTTATATTTTTATCTGATGATCAATTTTCGGGTTGCTGAGGCATTTTCTTCGCTTATTTTAATGATATAAACGCCAGGAACTAAATCTGCGACGCTTAATTCTCGTGAAGTCAAATGAGTTTGAAGTACTTTTTTGCCCAGAAGGTCGAAGATGATGATTTCTTTTTCCAAATCATTTTTGGTCGAAATATATACTTTTCCGTTAGTAACTGGGTTAGGGTACAAGCTTAGACCCTCAATAGAAGCAGTAGATTCCTGAGGTTTTGGTAATTGCTTACTGTCTTGTGCTGAAACACTTACAGTAAAGAAAAATGCCAATAAGAATGTAATATAAAAGTAGTTTTTTGCCATCGCATTTATTTGATACGTAAATATACAAAAAAAATTACAAAAATTACGCCAAAAAAAAACATCCTAAATATTTAGGATGTTTTTAACAATTTATGTTCGAAGTAAATTATTTGATCAAGTTCACACCGTCAACTGTAGCCCATGCACCAGCAGTTAATGAAGCTCCTGTAGCTGTAGTACTTTGAACGAAAGTTCCAGCTGGGAAATTAACAACGATTGCATCAGTAGCTCCGATTGGCAATACGTTAGTTGTATTAGTGATCTTAACATTTAAAAGTTTGATTTTAGATGTTTTTACTTGGTGATCGTTTGTTGCAGCATCTAAGATACTAACTGCACTTCCTTTGAAAGTATTTGCTCCAAATGTGAAGTTACCGTATCCATCGATGATGATGTTGCTGTATTCTCCGTTACCTTCTCTTTTGAATTGGAAAGCATCAACTTGGTTGTCATTAGCTTCTGGAACGTTACCAGCTTCTCTTTTTAAAGTAATGTTAGAAACTTTTGGTCCGAAAGAGTTGTCGTTTAAAGACGCTTCAATTTCCATTCCGTAGTTACCTTTTCCAGTTTGGTAAGCATACCAGTTTGTGTTAGCAGTACCTTGCCATCCATCTTGCCAGTCAAATGAATCATCATAGTTTCCGTAAGAAATAGCATTTGTCATACTTACAGTTCCTCCGAAGAATTCAAATCCGTCATCAGCACCTTTATAAGATACTAAGTGATCTAAAACTGTTCCTGAACCTACTGAATAGAAAGTAAAACCATTGTTTTCTTTTTCTCCATCAGCCAATTTAGAACCAGCATATTCTACTCTTGTGTAAACTAATGAACCACTGTTGTCAGTAGCATTAGATCCACCGTAAGAGATTTTGTTACCATCTTCAGATGTACCAGTAGTTCCTCCACCAGCAACTTTTGCAGGAGCATCACCGTACATGATGATACCTCCCCAAGAACCTGGAAGTTTAGATTTTTCTGTAAATACAACTGGTTTGTCAGCAGTACCTTGAGTGATTAATTTTCCACCTTTTAAAACAACTAATGCATTGTCTCCAGTAGCTTTATCGATTGTAATTGTAGAACCAGCTTCAAAAGTTACAGTAACACCTGAATTGATTTTTACAATTCCTTTTAATGTGTAGTTTCCGTAAGCGTAAGTTTTGTTTGCAGTGATTGTACCTGAAATTTCACCTGTAGCAGGTTGTGGAGTAGGAGTTGGATCATCGCTGCTTGAGCAAGAATTTAAAAATAAACCTGTAGCAAGTGCTAAAGCAAGAATTTTAGTTTTCATAGTTTTTGTGTTGTATTATTCGTTTTTATTTTTGTCAAAATTAGAATGTAAATCTCTTTAAGGTGTTATCTCAATATTACATTACAGTTATCAAAAATTGATTAAAATGTGAAGAGAATGTTAAGGGGGTTTTAAAGCAACAAAGCCCTTTATTAATAAGGGCTTTGTTTTTTTAATCAATGCTTTTTACTGATAAATAATCTTACCGGATTTAATTTCTTTGTTTTCAGATATTAATTTATAATAATAAATTCCCTTAGGATAATTAGCTGGAATATTCCATGTTACTGTTTGATTTGGTGCAATTACTCCTTTAAAAATTGACCGTGTTTTTTTTGCTGTTTCGGAATAAACAACAATTTCTATTTCTTTATTATTTGTATAATTTGTAGTGAAATTTACTGATTCGGATGTAGGGTTTGGGTAAACAGTAGCTTCTAAAATATTCTCTTGGATTAATGTTTTTGCTGTCAACCCGCCAAGGCTTAATTTATTACTGGTCGAAGATCCTCCAGATTTAACTATTCTAACTAATTTTGCTCCGCTATCGATTTGTAATATTGTATTAATTTGATTGAGATAAGGAGTCAAATCCAGATCTTTAGTGGTTTCATCAAAATCTATAGCATCGCCGGTGTAATAGATTGCCCAAGAATATTTGTAATCTCCTAGTCCTCCAGTAGGTACGCTTCCAGTAACACTATGGCCATTAATTGAAATAGTGTTGTTTTGTATTGCTGTATTATGTGGTAATGTAATACCATTGCTAGCTAAAATTTGATTTCCAGAAGTTACAATTCTTTTTAGTATAAAATTATGAGTTGAATTTAAATATCCACTGAATTGAGGCGTAGTTAGTTCTAAAGATGACGATGTATCTTGAAGTTGATAATTGTCTCCATCTTCATCAATTATGTACCAAGAATATAAATAAGGATTTGGACTGCCTAATCCTCCAGTCGGTGAAGTCCCCAAAACTGATAAACCTTCTAAGTAAATTGTATTATTTTGCAAAGTAGGAGGAGGGGTTGTATTGACAGTTATTAAATTGCTATCATTTGTGGTAGTCACATTATAGTAAGTATAAGTTACAGTTCTTTTGAATGCTGTTTTGGTATTAACCTTTTCTGGTAAATAATTCCTGCCCGTTGCACCCTGAATTGGTAGAAATGGACCATCATTTATTCTCATACTCCATTGATAACTATATGTATATCGTGAATATGTTTTTCCGAGAGTATAAGTTGCATCTGAACCTGCTATAAGCGGTGGTATATCACCTTCATAAATAGTAATTACTTTAGGCAAATAAACAAAATTGATATTATTCCAATCAGAATTAGGATTTGTTGTTGGATCAGTAGGTGTAGAAGTTGATCCTGCTTTGTAATTAACTGTAATCGTGATCATGCTAGATTCATCCTGACAACTTCCATTTGTAGAAAATTTATAAATGATTTGAGTATCTGTGGTAACATTTTTTTTGAATTTATATCTTATTATAGTGCTCTGGCCTGGTGATAGTGTATTTCCATTAGTATAGCTTGTTGAGAAAATTCCGTCATTGTTTCCGCATGATGTAAATGCATCAAGATATATTGAAGAGTCATCATTATCTCCGTAGCAATTCACGGTAATATCAACTGTTCCTTCTACTCCTGAATCAAGGTCTATTGTTCTGTCCCTGGAGCTATAGGTTACGTAATTTTGAGCAAATCCTATCTTTATAAAAAAGAAAAAGAATAATAAAAGTAGTTTTATATTTTTCATAAAAGTTAATTTTGTTTAGATAAAATTAGTAGGATAATTATTATTCTGTATTATTTAAATATTATCTTACAATTATTAAAAAACGATGTAAACAATAAGGAGTTTTAGGAAGTCTCAAAAAAAAATGCAAAAAAAAGCTCCAGATATCTGGAGCTTTTGAGTTTGTTATGTTCTTAATATTAAAAAGTGTATCCTAGTTTTAGAGAGAAACCAACACCTTTTTTATAGCTTTGTGCTAATAAAGATTCTTCAGCGACTTTTATAGTTCCGTCGTTTCCAAATTCTAATTTTCTTGCTGGGTTCAATAAGTTGTCAGCAGTGAATTTCACATCAAAGTGTTCTGAAATTTTACTTGACCAAACAAGATCTAATTGTGAAACTGGTAGTTCGTAAGTATGATCCTGACCATTTGTTCCTACAGCATAAATTCTTTTTCCGAATACACCATAAACAAGAGACATTGTGTTTGTCCAGTCTTTTCCTAAATTGAATTCATATTTCAGATCTGAATTTACCAACCAGTTAGATGCACCTTGCAAATCTCTTGATCCTTTATGTGTTTCAATTGAGTTGTTGATTGTGATCACTCCATTTTCATCTTGCGATGCATATGTTGGACTAACGTTAACTTTCGTAGACATTAATGTACCGTTTAAGCCAAATGAGAAAGCTTTAAGATTTTCACTAATTCTGTCTAATCCGAAAAGGAATTCAGCTTCAACTCCATATAAAGTTGCGTTGTCAGAGTTCAAGAATGTTGTTACAGTTCCTGTTGTAGCATTCGAAACAAAAGTTCTTTCAATTGGATTATTAAGATATTTGAAAAATGTTCCTACAGCAAACATCTCTTTTGCAGATGGGAATAATTCATATTTTAAATCAGCGTTATAATTGTCACTGTTTTTTAATAATGAGTTTCCTTGTACCGAAGTTCCGTCAGCATTTTGGTATGAAATAGGGAACGACTCCATAATAACTGGTTTTGTGTAAGTTTTACTTGCAGCAAAACGAAGGTTTGATTTTTCGTTCATCAAATATTTCAAGTTTAATGAAGGTAAAACATAGAAATTATCATATTTACTTACGTTGAATGGAGCATCAAAACTTCCTAGTCCTCTGTATTTCGTTTCCTTAGTTGTGCTTTCAACTCTCACACCTGCGTTAAGCTCATATTTCTCTCCAAATTTCAAAAGTAAATTAGTGTAACCAGCATTTGCAGTTTCTTGAAGTTTTACTTGCCAAGTTGAATTAGAGTTTTCTTCAAAAGAAGTACCATTATCAGCTTGAAGATCACTTACGATTTGATCATTGATGTTGTTGATGCTTGATGTAAATAAACCACCACGGCTTGAAACAAATCGGTAAGAAGATTCCATTCCAGATGTGTTACCGTTGTAACCAACGGTTAATTTGTTTTGTTTTCCATCTTTTCCAAACTTAAGGTTATATTCAACCATTGCTGAAGCAAATGAATTGCCATCTACAGTTAAATATTGACGCAAGAAGTTATTTGCTCCATATGAAGTATTGATAACATCTTCTCCTGTTTTTTGTCCAGTAAAAAACTTTCTGTCAGGTTGTTCAAATTTAGTATCGGCATAAGATGCACCTGCTTTAATAGTCTGGCTTTTATCTTCAGTTAAGTTGTATTCACCTAATAATTGGAAATTCAAATAATCACTTTTGTCTAATTGGTTAGTACGGATAAGTGTATTTTGAATAGCTGTACCTCCAGCTTGACCAAATTGATCTTTAATAGAGTTTAAGGTTGTTTTAATATATAACGTATTAAAAGCTAACTTAAATTTGCTTGCAGTATAATTTAATCCTACTAAAGCAGATGTAGTAGTTTTAAAACGGTAATCAGTTACTACAAAATTATTAACGTATTTTGAACCTGTTGTTTGCAAATCTAAAGTTCTATCAACACCTTCTCTAATCGCGTAACTATTATCGTAGTTGATTGATAATAAATAAGAAAAAGAACGATCATTGCTTAAATCAAATTTTTCAGAATGCAATAAATTCAAACTTGAGTTTAATGGGCTTTTGCCTTCGTTTACGCTAAAACCTTTATTGCCACTAACAGAGCTTAATGCTTGGTCTTTTGTAAAAGGTGTTTTTGAAGCCGTTGAAGGCAAGAAACTTGGTAATTCTCTGTCTTTTCCATTGAATCCAAAAAATCCAGCGGCAGTTGCAGCATCTTCAGAAAGTAAAAAGTCTTTGAAGCTGTTTCCAGTTGTATAACCAAAACCGATGTTGATTTTAGTTACGCTTTTTGATGCTTTTGAAGTTTGGATATTAAAAGTTCCTCCAGCAAAATCTCCGTAGATGTTCGGGTTGAAAGTTTTATAAACATCAATTACTCCAACGATGTTTGTTGGGAATAAATCTAACGGAACAATTTTAGAGAATGGATTGTTTGATGGAGCCGCAAGTTCGTTGATCAATAAATTGTTGTAACGATCTTCAAGACCACGAACAAATAAACCTCTTGATCCAACTTTTGAGATTCCAGTAATTTTTGTCAAACCTTCTTCAACATCGCTTACACCTTTTCTAGACATTTCCTGTGCACCAATACTTTGTTTGATTACTACAGCATTTTTTTGGTCTAAAAGTAAAGCTGTTTCTTTTTCTTTGTTAGCTGTCGATTTTACAACAACATCTTTAAGAGTATAGCCTCCTGATGAAAGTACTTGGTTAACAGTAACTGTTTCTCCAGCTTTTACAGTAACAGGTTTTTCTACATTTTCATATCCTACGAAACTGAATACTATAGTATAAGTTCCAGGATTTACAGTCAACGAATATTTTCCGTCAATGTCAGTGTTAGCACTGATGTTTGTTCCTTTTAATAAAACATTTGCAAAAGGAAGTGCTTGATTGTTAGATTCTTTGTCGGTTAATACACCAGAAATCGTACCTTTGTTTTGCGCGATCGAAATCGAACAGATAAATAATGTGATTAATAGAAATTTTAAATTGAATTTCATTTCAGTGTTGTGTTTAATTTATTTTGGTGCAAAGAAAGAAACGCATTGTAAAGTTCATGTTAGCCACTTGTTATGTTTTTGTGTCGCTAAGATTATCAAATTGTTACCAGATTAAATTACCGTTAACCGTAATTTTTAACAGTTATTTTGTTACTATCTTTACGCTGTGAAATAAAAAACATCGAATATATATTAATGAAAATTTGATGTTCAAATCTCAATTTTTGCTATTTATGAAAAAAACACAAACTAAGATTTTATTAGTTGACGATGAACCAGATATCTTAGAAATCGTTGGCTATAACCTTGCTCAAGAAGGCTATCAAATTGTAACAGCTTCAAACGGAAAAGAAGCTATAGCAAAGGCTCAGAAAGAATTGCCAGAATTGATCATTATGGACGTAATGATGGCCGAAATGGACGGGATGGAAGCTTGTGAACACATCAGAAAAATTCCAGAACTAAATAATGTTATCATAACATTCTTAACCGCAAGAAGCGAAGATTATTCGCAAGTAGCTGGTTTCGATGCAGGTGCTGATGACTATATTACAAAACCAATAAAACCAAAATTATTGGTAAGCAAAGTAAAGGCTTTGTTAAGAAGGTTAAAAGAACAAGAAATCGTTACGGATACTATAAATGTAGGCGGAATCGAAATTAATCGTGAAGAGTACAAAATCATAAAAGGGAATGTAGAAATTGCCTTGCCAAGAAAAGAATTCGAATTATTCTATTTGTTGGCTTCTAAACCTGGAAAAGTTTTTAAAAGAGATGAAATCCTTGATAAAGTTTGGGGTAATGAAGTGGTTGTAGGCGGAAGAACAATTGACGTTCACATCAGAAAACTTCGCGAGAAAATTGGCGAAGACCTTTTTAAAACCATAAAAGGAGTTGGCTACAAATTTGAAGTCTAAAAAACTGCAAAAAAATGAACCATATAAGTGATATAAGTTCATTTAAATTATAGTGTACATACTTTTGTATCAAAGTTTATCTTTGTCAAAGTTCTAAACTTTGACAAAGATTTCCTTTTTTAAGTTTGTTTGTATTCACACAATTAAGTTTTATTTTTAAATGAACTTATATCACTTATATGGTGAAAAAAATAATCCTTTAATGGTTAATTGTTTTAATATCAATGAAAATCAATTTTAAAAAAACATACAAATTCGCAATAAAATCGGCCTTGTATATCAGTCTTTTTTCGACAGGATTTGTGCTGATGCTGATGTCTTTATTTTATAAAAACCAATTAAAACATCAAATTGCTTTCGGAATAATATTCATTATTTCGATCTATATTTTTTCTTTTTTGGTTTTGCAATATCGTGTAGAGCGGTTCATTTATCGACGAGTAAAGAAGATTTATGATGAGGTTTCGTTGCTAGAATCAACACCATTGATTAATCAGCCGATAACAACAGATATGGAAACGCTTTCGCGTGAAGTGAAAAAATTCGCCACGGATAAAAAGCTTGAAATCGAAATGCTTGAAATTCGTGAACAATACCGAAGAGAGTTTCTTGGGAATGTTTCGCACGAACTTAAAACGCCTCTATTTACAGTTCAAGGTTATGTTTCAACTTTGCTTGACGGAGCGATGGATGACAAACACATTCGTAAAAAATATTTAAAACGTGCCGAAAAAGGTGTAGAACGCCTTATATATATAGTAGAAGATTTGGATATGATTACCAAATTAGAATCGGGAGATTTGAATTTGAATATGACCGATTTTGATATCGTGGAATTGATTCAGAATGTCTTTGATTTGCTAGAAATGAAAGCCGACAAAAAGAAAATCAAATTAGCTTTTGAAAGTAAAAATGTTCAATCGGTTATTATTCGCGGTGATCAAGATAGAATTCAGCAGGTTCTGGAAAATCTTATTGTGAATTCTATTAAATACGGAAAAGAAGGCGGTTTGACTGAAGTTGGTGTCGTGAATCTTACTAAGAAAAAAGTGTTAATCCGAATCAGTGATAACGGAGAAGGAGTAGAAAAACAGAATATTTCTAGACTTTTTGAACGTTTTTACCGAGTTGACAAAAGCGGAACTCGTTCTGAAGGTGGTTCTGGTTTAGGATTAGCAATTGTAAAACATATTATTGAGGCGCATAAAGAGAAAGTGTATGTTGAAAGTGAATTCGGAATTGGTTCAGAATTTTCTTTCACGCTCGAAAAAGCTAATAAAACGATAAAATCTGAGGTTAAATAATTGTAATTTGGCTTTTTTCAGAAGTCTTAAAACGAAGGTTTTAACATTAAATAAACATTAGGCTTCGATGCCTAACATTAAATTTTTATTATAGTAACATCTGGTTAATGATTTGTTAACATAGGTGATACATCTTTGCATCCTGAAACTAAGGGTAAAAGAAAAATGATAAAAAAACTAGTTCTTGTGATGACAATATTGCTGACAGCAGCAGTAAATGCACAAGATGTAAATCAGCAAAATGTAAACAAACAAGAAGTAAAAAATGAAGTACTTCGTATTTTAGATTCTATCAATAAAGCAAAACTTCCAGAAACAAAGTCTGGAGGAGGTATTGAAGAGCATTGGTACGATAAAATCTCTTTAAGAGGTTATGCCCAAATTAGATACAATGGTTTGTTTTCTACAAATGACAAAGTTGCTTGCGACCAATGTGACAGATCTTGGGGAACAACTTCAACCGCTCCAGATGCAAAAGCAAACAACGGACTTTTTATTCGTCGAGCGCGTTTAGTGTTTTCTGGCCAGGTTCACCCAAATGTTTTCTTCTACTTTCAACCTGATTTTGCTAGTTCTCCAGTAACGGGAATCCAGAATTTTGTTCAAATTCGAGATTTATATTTTGACCTTTCTTTTGATAAGAAAAGAGAATATCGTGTTCGTGTCGGACAAAGTAAAATCCCTTATGGATTCATAAATATGCAGTCTAGTTCACAACGTTTGACTTTGGATCGTCCAGATGCAATAAATAGTTCAATAGCAAATGAGCGTGATTTGGGAATGATTTTTTATTGGGCGCCAGCCGAAATCAGAGAGCGTTTTGCCATGTTGGTAAAGGATGGCTATAAAGGTTCAGGCGATTTTGGGGTATTTGCTTTTGGAGTTTATAATGGACAAATTGCCAATAAAATTGATGCAAACAGAGATTTGAATGTAGTAGCAAGAGTATCGTATCCTTTTGTGATTGGAAGCCAGATTATCGAACCTGGAATCCAGGCTTATGACGGGAAATGGGCTTTTACAGACGAAATTTCTACGGGTGTGATTGTTAACGATCCTAAATATGTGAAAGATGAAAGAGTAGGAGCAACTTTTGTTTTATATCCAAAGCCTTTCGGAATTCAAACGGAATATAATATCGGAAAAGGACCTCGTTATAATCCAGCAACAAATACTGTAGACGAAACGAGTTTGAATGGAGGTTATGTTTTGCTAAACTACAAATGGGATTACAAGAAACAACATATTTATCCTTACGCTCAATTTCAATATTATGACGGAGGCAAGAAATATGAAAAAGATGCCAGAAGTTATGTTGTAAGAGATTACCAATTTGGAATCGAATGGCAACCAATCAAAGCATTCGAATTAACTGCCGAATATGTTATTGCTGATCGAACTTTTGAAGACAGCGCCCGTCCAATTAATAGACAAGAAGGAAATTTGCTGCGTTTGCAAGCACAGTTTAATTTCTAAAAAGAATAAAAAATCTGTAATTATCCGTTTAATCCGCGTTTAAATCGAACGTTGATTAAACGGATTTTTTATTTTAGAGAATTATTCTTCAAAAACTGAAAACAAAGCGTCCCAGTCAATATCACTTTTAAATTGTGTCAGCCCTTTAAACGATTTTACTTTTGAAAGATCTTCAATAGTAAAGTCATCTTGCATTGCATACGGTACTAAATTTTCATTTTGAAGTTTTATGGCCAAATATTCTTGTTCATATTGTCCAGGAGTTGGAATAAAAAAGGCTTTTTTGCCCAATTTTGCCAAATCCATAACAGTCGTATAACCAGAACGGCAAAGTACAAATTCACTTTCGTTGAAGGTTTGTTCCAGCTGTTTTGAATTCATGAAATTGTAATAAGTAACATTTCCTGCCTGCCATTTGTTTTGCACTTTCTCCACAATACCTTGAACAAAAACTACTTTTCCTTTAAAATTTGCTACTTCTTTTTGGAGTTTTTGATCTAAATATGTTCGTTGAGGTTCAGGGCCAGATAAAATAATCATTAAATCATAAACGATTGGCGTTTCCTTTTTCTTCATTCTGCTCAATGGCCCAATGTATTTTAAATTCAGATCATTTGTTTTCAAATGTCCTAAATCTCCAGTAAGATTGGTTTCTTCATTCGAATCCGGAACCCAGCATTCTGTGTATTTTTTGATAATATGTTGATGACATTTGCTCGTAAACCAAGTAGTATTTCCAGTCATGACATTCAATTGATGCGTCATAAATACAGAAGGAACTTTTTTGCTATATACGCCCAAGCGATTGTCTGAAATAATACCGTCAATTCCATGTTTTTTTATCCAAGAATTAACAATCTTTTTTTCGTCTAGAATCGCTGTAATCATTTTTGGAAGATTCTTGATGAGTTTCCATTTGAAATTTTTGCCGTTTTTGGCATATTCAATATGATATGAAGGCAATTCTAGTGTCTGTATGTATGGAAATTCTTTTCGTAATAAAGCGAGCGCAACTCCGTCAGAGGCGATAATCGGGATAAATTTGTTTTCCTGAAGCGCTTTGATAATTGGGATACATCTAGTGGCATGGCCTAATCCCCAGTTTAATGGAGCAACTAAAATTGTTTTGTTCGCAGAATAGTCAATGCTCATAAGTTTATACGCTTTTTAAAAAACGAAGATAAAGAAATATGTTTTTTATGATATTTCGGACATATTACTAAATTATTAACTGAATATTTTATTTGAGTTGCTAAGCTTCTAAGACACTAAGTTTCTAAGAATTGTTTGTTTTGCAAACAAAAAAACCGAACTTATGTTCGGTTTTTAAATGTAAAGTTTTAAAGATTAAAAGCTTAGTGTCTCAGAAGCTTAGCAACTTAGTAGCTTTTTTTAATCCTGAATATAAGTTTTATTTCCATTTTTGTTGATGTAGTATTTACCGCCTTTTGGACCAGTATATACTTTTTTACCGTTGTATTCGCCTGTTACTTTGTCTGGTGTTTTTGGCGCTTTTTCATTAGTTTCTTTTAAAGTCTTAGAAGCTGATTTTTTAGCTTTGTCGGCTTCCGTTTTTGCACTTTTGCTTGCAGCATCAGCTTTTGTTGCTGTTTTTTTTGCTTTGTCGGCCTCAGTTTTTGCTTTTGCGGCTTCTTTATCTGCTGTTTTTTTAGCAGTGCTTGAAGATTCTTTTTTAGCTTTTGTTGCAGCAGCTGTTGCGTCATCAGCTGCTTTTTTAGATTTGTCAGCAGCTTTTTTAGCATCGCTTGCTGATTCTTTTTTAGCTTTTGTAGCAGATGCTGTAGCGTCATCAGCTGCTTTTTTAGATTTTGCTGTTTGCTTTTTAGCATCAGCGCTTGCTTTGTCTGCATCCGATTTTGCTTTTTTGGCAGAAGCTTCGGTTTTACTCTTAGTTGCTTTAGTTGCTGTTACAGCATCTTGAGCATAAAAATTTGAAGAGAAAACCACTAAAAAGCATAGTAATAATAATTTTTTCATAAGGTCAAGAGTTTAAATTTCAATTAAAATTAATCAATTTATTTGTATTATTAAGTAAGTTTTTTCTTAATTTTAAAAATATGCGCGAAGGTTTACGTTTCCTGTGTGTACAGTTGCTCCAGTCTCGCTTTTACGACCTTGATAGTTTAAATTGACATCTAAAAATGATGTTATGTTTTTCTGCAAGAGGAGTTTCCAGACTAAATTTTGTCCTGCTTGAAGTCCTTCAAGTATTTGATAACCGACTGATGAAAATTCATTTCCGGTAAATTTGTTTTCATAAAATGAAAACTCCCCGTTTAAAGTTATTTTCTTTTCTCCAGCAAATGAAAATGAAGTTCCGAGTCTGTTTTGCACCAAAGTTTCTAAATTTCCAATCTGATTTTCTTTATTCTGAAATTCATAAAAGAAATCTAAACTTGTGTTTTTTGAAAATAAATAACTGATTTTAGGCGCAAGCTGATAGCCTTTCAAAGCATAATTTTTTTCTGCAAAATCTTCCGAAACTAAATTGGTTTTTATGGTTTTGGTAAAAAAATTAAAAAGCCATGTTTTTTGAACCAAATGTGTGTATTGCAATTGATGCGAATTATTTGTGACATTTTGTGAACCAACTGAAAGAAGGTTTTTTCCTTTATTGATCAAATAAGAATAAGTGACAGAATGTTTTTGTTTCCCTCTATTAAAGTATAAACTGTTTCGTAAACTCGAATTCAATCCTAAAATGTTTTCTTCTGAGGAATCAAACGGATTCAATTCCAAGCGTTCGCCTTGACTTTTTACTTTTCGATCCATAATAAACGACGTTTGATTATAGAAATATGAGGCGAATTTTTTTATTCCTTTTTCATTTTGCCATTGTGTAGGATTTAATGTCAGCGATTGCGAAAATTTATTCTGATTGGTTTTAATATAAATCTGATTCGGCAAAAAGATTCTGATAAATCGGGCTTGATCTGAAAATTGAGCAATTTCAAATTCTTCCAATTCCTGAATTCCATTGCCATTATAATCGTTCCAAGTATAAACTCCTTGTCCGGTAGGAACTTCAATATAAGTGTATTCCTGCTGTGCAATAGTTCCCGAGCTGGTTTCATAGGCAGCTCCTATTTGCATCAACTGATTAAAAAATCGATCATTGTATAAGATTCTCGAATTTAATGAAGGCTCATTACTTCGATTTGGATCAGTAAAATCCAAATTTCGATAACTCATGTAAACTGCTAAATTTGTCTTTTTGTTCTGAATCAATTTTGACTTCAAATAATAAGTTTGCGAATTGTTTACATGCTGCAAGAATCCGCTTTGCAAACTGTCATTTCGACGCTGTAAAAAACCTATTTCAGCAAAGACTTTTGTGCTGTCGCCGCGACCAATGAAAGCGCCATATTCTGAAAATCTTTGGCTCAAGGCCGAAAACTGATTTGTTGTTTTGTCTTTTTCTTGATTGTCTTCGAGTTGCATGCTGGCTCCAATCCAGTTTTTGCCAAAATGATATTTTGTTCGAGTTTGGTTTCTAATGAATTTTGATGTTGAAGCTGTAGCATCTGAATTCAAAAAACTTCCCTGATTTTCAAAAGTCCATTTTTTTATTTTGAAAAAAGCGGATGTCGTATGACGAGTTCCAGAATAACTTTCACTGAAATCTAATTTCTCAAACTGATAAGTTAATAATCCAACATTCGAAGTTTTCTTTTTGGCAAATAAATCAAAATTGATTCCCGTTGTCAGCAGACTTTGATTGCCAAAAAGAGTAGTATTTAAGTTCCAGTCGCGACTAAATTCAATATTATACAATCGCTCAACCGACTTGAAATTTTCTTCTACATATTGATAATTTGCAAATGCATCCAGCGTCCAGCTTTTGGTAAAAAGACGTTTTTTAAGATTGGTCTTAAAAGCAATTCCTTCGTTGTTTCCATCATCAATGCCTGAAAACAGATTTTTGTCATTGTTGCTTACGGCAAGTTCAAAATCAGCCAGTGTTTTTTCATTCGGATTATATTTTCCTAAAAATGTCGCAACCTGAAGCTTAATCGGCGGAACTAATTGCACAATTGGTTCATAATTTCCTTGCAGAATTCCATTTATTGGCGGCGCATATTCATAAATTCTTTCAACCGAATTGTTGTTCTGAATAATATAATTTCCGGCATTATTTCCAACTAAACTGAATTTTACATTGTACAAAACATCGGCAGGATTGTTTGAATATTCATAAACTTCAACCGCGTTGATCAGCGTTTTTTTATACAAAATTTTATTGTCGGCATATTTATCTTCATAAGCAGAAGGCGCTTTCATCAAATCAGGATTATCTCCAGCATTTTTCAAAATCTGGACTTGATCCGAAGAAAGATTTTGTTGCAAAGGCTGATTTTTCAAATCGCTTTCAGAATAAACATAACCACCAAAACTCCAATTTTTGTTTTCGTGTGTTCCGCCGGCGTACGTTACAAGTCGGTTGTAATTTCGTTCAGAATATTGGTATTCGATATTGATACGCATTTCAGAAGTAATCGTAAAAAGCGATGTAAACACAATTTCGCCAGCATTATAATCAATTACATAGTCATTGTTTTCACCACGTTTCAGCAAAACACCATTGACATAAACGCGTTCTGAGCCTGAAATGACTAAAACATATAATTCGCCATTTTGACCTTTCAATTTATATGGACCTTGATTCCCTTCCTGCCCCGTAAAAGTGCTTTTTGCATATTGCCCTTTTACAAAAGCAACTGATGCAAAAATATTGGTTTTGCTTTTTTCGGTATCAAAATCAAAACTCGTAGAAAGTCCTTGAACTTTTTTGTTGAAATTGAGAAATTGAGTTTTATGATTTTCCAGAAAGACATCGCCTGCGCGAATGTTCCAATCATCACTGAAAAGCTCCATGAAAATATTGTCAAACTGATCTAGTTTTTGCGAGTAACCGCCATCCTGTAGCGGAATATTATTGTCTTGAAGCGAAGCCCGAAGACTTACTTTGTCCGAGATTTTTCCAGTAATCTGTAAATCTAAATTTGAATTTAGAACGGTATTTTGATTATTCCCGACAGTAACGCCACGTGTGATGCTTCCAGAAGTGTTTAAACCATCAAATGGTACAACTTTTTTAGTATTGGAGTTGTCAATTTTATACAACTTTTCAGATCCGGCTTCATTGCTGACCACTTGATCTGATTTGTAAAGACTGTATTCTTTTGTGATGAAATCTGGATACTTTAAATAATTGACAATTAAAGTATCAGAAATTGAAGTGAATTTTTCGTTTAAAAGAAGCGTTCCTTTTTCAAAGTTGATTTTGTAAAAACTGGAATCAATGGGTTGGTTTTTTGTGTTTAAAAGCTCAAAAAAACTGGAATTTATGCTGACATTTTCTAAACGAATCGTGTCGCGCGTTGCAATTACTTTTTTTGTTTTGTACGATGATTCATTTTCCTGCGCATGAAGCCCAGAAAACCAGATGAAAACCGTTAAAACCAGTAATTTTTTCAGCATAAATACTTTAACTCTAAAAAGTCAAAAGTAGTATTTATAATTGGGAAATTATGAGGCTTTTATTTATTGGACAATTGATTGATTTTAAGTTTGTTTTCTGATTTTAAACCGCATTTTTAATTATAATTTGAAGTATTATTCTCATCATAAATCAATCTTTTTTTTAGCTTTGTTCAAGATATAAGAAACTTAAATTATGGATACTAGCAAAGAACTTTTATTCTTTTTTAGTGCTTTAGGAGCTTTCAACGGAATTATTCTAGGTGTTTATTTCTTCTTTTTTACGAAGAAAAAATATTTGACGAATTATTTTCTTGGCGCGCTTTTATTCGCTTTAAGCATCCGAATAGGGAAATCTGTATTTGTTTATTTTCATCCCGAACTTCCAAAAATGTATTTGCAATTTGGACTTACGGCTTGTTTTTTTATTGGCCCTTTTTTGTATTATTTTATTAAGTCAGCGGTCGATGAAGTTCAGGTAATGTCAAGAGCGTGGAAATTTGTATTAGTGTTTTGGGCGACTTTAATTATTGCGGTTGGTGTTTTATATCCGTACGAAATTTATCCGAAATTATGGGGTGGTTATTTTATAAGAATCATTTACATTCAATGGTTTGTATACATTGTTTTTACGAGTTTTGAACTCCGTGGTGTTTTGAAAAAAATCTTCAGCCGAAAAGAGAAAACTTCTCCAGCCGAAATATGGTTCGGAATGTTGTTTTTGGGTAATTTTCTCCTATTTCTATTTTATTTTTTATCCATTATTGGAGCACCTGGCGCTACATACATAAGTGGTGCGGTTGTTTTCTCATTTATATTATACTTGGGAATTTCGATTCTTTTGTACAGAAAAAAAACAGACGATTTGTTTTTATTGAATGGAAAGATTTCTAGCAAAAAAATAGATTTGAAGGAAGCGTCAATATGGTCTGAAAAACTTGAAAATGCCATGTTTGAAAAGAGTTTATATAAAAATCCAAACTTAACGCTTCAAGATTTATCACAAGAAATTAATATTACAAGCCATCAATTATCGCAGTTTCTGAATAATAATTTAGGAAAGAATTTTACCAGTTATGTAAACGAATTCAGAATTAACGAAGCGTGTAGAATTATCACTTCTTCAGATAAATTAACTTTAGAATCTGTCGGTTACGATGTTGGTTTTAATTCTAAATCTACCTTTTTCACAGCATTCAAAAAACATACGGGAACCACTCCACTTAACTACCAGATTCAGGCTTTACAGCCGTAAATTTGGGTATTAATTTATAAATCCGTACTCCTGATTTCGCTTTTTGCAATCTCATTTATTGATTTTCAGATGACTTTTGTTTCAAATAAAAGTCAAACTGCTAATCGTTAAAATTTATGAGATTTATAAAATGGGTTATCCTTTCTGTTTTTTTTCTTGCTTTTTCATCAATAGAAATAAAAGCGCAACGCTTCAAAAATGTTAAAGACAAAAGTTATTATAACGATGATGTAATCCTCGGAAAAAAGCCATTAAAGTCTGCTCAAGATACGGTGCTTAGTAAAGAGAATAAGCAAAATGAGTTAAATGAAGTGGTTATAAAAAGCCAAGCTTCACTGTTAAAATATGGAGCAAACGGAAATATTGAGGTAAATGTAAACGGAACCGTTCTGGCAACAAGCAGTTCGGTAAGCGAATTATTAGGAAGGGTGCCAAATGTTGTGGTCGCCGATGGAGAAATTAGCGTTGTCGGAAAAGGTGAGGCGATAATTTATCTCAACGGAGTTTTGATTAATTACGAACGTTTTGCTGCAATTCCGGTTTCACAGATTCAAAAAATTGAAGTCATTTCCAATCCTTCTTCCAGATACGATGCCGAAGGAAAAGCGGTAATCAATATTGTAACCAAACAAAATAAGGAAAGCGGTGTAATGGGAACGGTCAATCAGCATGTAACAATTTCCAAATTTGGCGGAACGCTTTATAACACGCTTTTGGATTTTAATTATTCAAAAGGGAAATTCTCTTTTGTTACTAATTACGGATTGCAAGTGGGAAGAAACCGCGAATTGCTGTACACTACTAGAACACGCCCAAATCCTGATGATTTTATGAAATCTGAATTGACTACCGATTGGAAAAGAAGATTTAATAATTATTCGAATTTCGGATTTGGAGTTCAATATAGTTTTTCTCCAAATAATTATATTTCATTGGCTTATAGCGGCAATGTGAATGATTTGGGCGGAATTACAGAAAGCAGAAATTCCATTACCAACAATTCCGGAAAGAGTTTTTATGCCACAGATGTTGACCGAAATGATGTCTTACTAAATCAGTTTATTAATTTGAATTATAATTTTACAAACTCTAAAGGTTCTACACTGTTTATAGGATCGCAATTTTCTAATTATAATCAGACCATAGGAGATTTTATTGAAGAAACCAGCTTGGTTGAACAGACAGATTCTGAAAGATATTTAAAGAATAATGTCGGAAGCCAAATCAATATAATTGCAGTTCAAGCCGATTATTCGAAGAAAATAGATGAAAAAACAAAACTCGAAATAGGAGCGAAGTTCAGCCACGCCACGATAAACTCAGGAACAGATTTTTTGATTTCTGATGATGAAATAAATTTTGAGCTGGACGATGTGCTTTCGAGTGATTTTGAATACAATGAAAAAATTGCTGCCGCTTACTTTAATTATATTATGACATTAAACGAAAAAGTCAATTTTTCGCTTGGTGCTAGAGCGGAGCGAACCACTTATAATTTGTTTACAGATGCCAATGGAATTCAAAAATTTGATAAATCGTATGGAAATTTTTTTCCGAATGCACTTTTAAATTTTAATCTTTCAGAAGACTGGAAAGGGCATTTTTCGTATGTTTCCAGAATTACAAGGCCGAGATATCAGGCTTTAAACCCATACGTAATTTATCAAGATCCGTTTACGACCATTGAAGGAAATCCGAATCTGCTTCCTGAGAAAACACATGCTTTTGAGTTAGGGGCAATGTATAAAAAGTTCGATTTTAAAGTGGGATACACTTATAAAATAGATCCGATTTCTGCGGCTGCTCTGCGCGGAGATACGCCAAATAGTTATATTTTAAGAGCGCTGAATCTAGAAAAAGGGCATGCTTTTTTTGCTTCGTTTTCAAGATCTTTCAATGTCAAATGGTGGAATTCTGTTAATACAGCAAGCATTACATGGCAGAAATCTCTAGACAATTATTATGAGTTTGAATTTAGTCCTGTAGAACCTCAGATTTATTTATATACCAATAATACATTTACGATTCCTAAACTTTTTAAACTGCAGCTTTTGGCCTGGTATTTAAGCGATAGAAGTTATGGATTAGGAAGCGAAAACAGCCGATCGACCGTAACTTTAGGAATAGAAAGAAACTTTTTTAAAGATGCGCTAAGACTCAATTTTACTGCAAACGACATCTTTCATAAATTTATGGTTTCTGGTGATTATAATGTGGGACAAACACAAATTTATTATCACAGAACTTACAGCACTAATTATTTTAAATTAATTGCAACGTACAGTTTTGGAAATTCAAATAAGACTACCTATAAAAAATCGGAAGTTGAGCAATCGGAGGATAATAGGGCAAGATAAGTTATTTTACACTTTCGGATAAAATCATTAAAACAAGAATAACCACAACGCAAATGAAAACCGAATTAGGATTTGCAAAGTTGATTGTCCAGCCTAGTTCTTTAATTTTCTTTGGCGGGAACATCCTTTTATCTTTTGGGTTGTAATAAAATATTCCCCAAATCCAATTATTTGGATCATTATGCCAATTGTTTTTTTCTTCCTCGGAAGGTTTTCGATCTTGCATAATTCAGAATTTAAATTTATGAATATAAAGCAAAGTAAGTTACGGACAATATCTATAAAAAATAAGAAAAATAATACTTTTTACATTAAATAAAAAAAGGCTACACAATTAAGTGGAGCCTTTTCTAAAATATATTTGAATTGAAATAATTACCTTATTGTAAGGGCTAGTTTAATTCTTTAGTAACAATCTGCATAGTTTCACGGCTAACTTGTTTTAATAAAACTTCTTTGTTAGCCTCAACTGTTTGCGCTGCATCTTCGGTAAAGTGACGAATTGTATATAAAGTTACATTTTCACTGTATTCTACTTTGAATTTTTTCGAAAGAATTGCATTCAAGTCATTGAAGTTTCCAAATTTATCTTCCACACAAACAGAGAAACTAATTGCTGAGTTCTGGATCAAATTTACTTTGATTTTAAATTCGTGGAATAAACCAAAAATCTCGCTGATGTTTTCTTCCATAATGAAAGAGAAATCAATAGAAGAAAGCGAAATTAAAAGCTGTTCTCTTTTTACGATAAAACATGGATATTGTGGCTCCAAGTCAACACCTTTTGAAACACAAGTTCCTTTTAATAAAGGATTCACGAATGATTTTACGTATAACGGAATCTCTTTTTTCTGTAACGGTTGTAATGTTTTTGGATGAATAACTGTAGCTCCGTAAAAAGCTAACTCGATTGCTTCGCGATATGAAATTTGATTCAACAAACTTGCATTTTCAAAATAGCGAGGATCGGCATTCATAACTCCAGGAACATCTTTCCAGATGGTAACGCTTTCTGCATTCAAGCAATAAGCAAAAATTCCGGCAGTATAATCAGAACCTTCACGGCCAAGAGTTGTAGTGAAATTGTTTTCATCAGCACCTAAAAATCCTTGTGTGATATTTAATTGTTTTCTTGGAACATTTTTGCTGATGTTTTGTTGTGTAGTTTCCCAATCAACTTCTGCATCTCTGTAGTTTGCATTCGTTTTAATGAAATTACGAACGTCAAGCCATTGCGTCTGAATTCCTCTGAAATTCATATAGTGGCTTAAAATATTTGTCGAAATCAATTCACCAAAACTTACAACTTGGTCGTAAACGAAATTGTAGTTTGGCGATTTGTTATGTGCCAAAAAGTATTCTAATTCTTCAAATTGTGCATTTACAGCTGAGAAAACCTCATGATTTTCGTCATCAAATAAATCCAATAATATTTGATTGTGATATTTTTTTATTTCTTGTACAGATGAATTTAATTCTGCTGATTTGTCAAAATAATTCTTGATTACAACTTCAAGAGCATTTGTTGTTTTTCCCATAGCCGAAACTACAAGAATTACATCTTCGTAACCTACTTTTTGTAAAACGTCATATACGTTTTTAATTCCATCTGCATCTTTTACCGATGCTCCTCCAAATTTAAATACTCTCATTTTTTAATTTATAGATTTTAGTTTTTAGATTTCAGTTTGGGGCGAAATCTTACTGTTTTATTTTACAATTTTTCTAGAAATGAATTTAGTCCTGCTTCATCCATTTGAACAACTCTCCATTCGTCAAGAATTCTTGCGCCAGAATTCTCGTAAAATTTAACTGCAGGAGTATTCCAATCTAAGACATTCCATTCTACTCGTCTTACCTTGTCTTTTTTTCCTTGTTTCATGATTTCAGCATAAAGTGCAGAACCTAAACCGGTACCGCGCATTTTTTCTTTTACAATCAAATCTTCAAGATGAATTGTTTTTCCTTTCCAAGTAGAATAGCGGTAGTAATATAACGCAATTCCAACAATTTCTTTTTGTTTTTCTTCGTTTTCAATTTCTGCTACAAAAACATGAAATAATGGTTTTTCTCCAAAACCGTCACGAACTAAATCTTCTTCTGTAACAACGACCGCTTCGGGTTCTTTTTCGAATATCGCCAGTTCCTGAATTAGCCCTAACACCGATTTCATGTCTTCAGGATTTCCTTTTCTAATATTCATATATTCGTATTATTAAGTGTTTATTAGCTAAAAAAGCGTTTTTTTACTAGGTACTTTTTGCTGATAATTAGCAAATATACAATAGTAGTAAACTAACAACATAATTTTTAAATCATTCTCACAAAATAAACGATATTTGTGACTTAAAAATAAAACTACAACGATATAGTAATGGAAGAACGCAATAAAACACTGGGAGAGTTTATTATTGAGAACCAAAAAGCATTTCAGTATTCGTCGGGAGAGCTTTCCCGTATTATCAACTCTATACGTTTGGCAGCAAAAGTTGTCAACTATAAAGTAAACCAAGCCGGACTTGTGGACATCATCGGCGCCGCAGGCGAACAAAATGTTCAAGGAGAAGACCAGCAAAAATTAGATGTCTATGCAAACGAAGTATTTATCCAGACGTTAATAAACCGTGAGATTGTCTGTGGTATTGCTTCTGAAGAAAACGACGATTTTATAACTGTTCAGGGGAGCGACAACAGTCATAATAATAAGTACGTGATCTTAATGGATCCGCTTGACGGATCTTCAAACATTGATGTGAATGTTTCTGTGGGAACTATTTTTTCTGTTTTCAGAAGAATAACTCCAATAGGAACTCCGGTAACAAGCGAGGATTTTTTACAACCGGGAATCAATCAAGTTGCAGCAGGCTACGTAATTTATGGAACTTCAACTATGTTGGTTTATACTACAGGACATGGCGTAAATGGATTTACACTAAATCCAGCAATTGGTACATTTTATCTTTCGCACCCAAACATGAGGTTTCCTGAAAATGGAAATATCTATTCGGTAAACGAAGGAAATTATGTTCATTTTCCGCAAGGAGTAAAAAATTACATTAAATATTGTCAGCGCGAAGAAGAAGATAGACCATACACTTCAAGATATATAGGAAGTCTTGTGGCCGATTTTCATCGAAATATGATTAAGGGTGGCGTTTATATTTATCCGACAAGTTCAAAAGCACCGAAAGGAAAATTACGTTTGTTATATGAATGTAATCCGATGGCGTTTATTGCTGAACAAGCTGGAGGAAAAGCAACAGATGGTTTTGGAAGAATTATGGAAATCCAGCCGACTGAATTGCATCAAAGGGTTCCGTTTTTCTGTGGAAGCAAAAACATGGTTGAAAAAGCGGAGGAATTTATGGCAGAAGTTTAATAACGATACTATCTTTGTAAACGCAACCTTTTTGCATTTTCAGCATCTATTAAATAAAAATAGACATATGAAAAATATATTTGTTTTGGTTGTCCTGGTTTTTACTTTAGTTGGCTGTTCTAATGATGATTCGTCTGAATTAAGAATTCGATTGTCGAATGCCAGTAAATTCAATTTTCAAAATATTATAGTAAACACTTCAACGGGTAATGTGAATTTTCAGAATGTAAATTCTGGACAGAAGTCAGGGTATAAAACTTTTTCGTTAGCATATAGATATGCATTTGTTGAATTGCAAATAGATGGAAAAACCTATACATTACAGCCTATTGATTATGTTGGGGAAACGCCATTGCAAAAAGGGAATTATACATACGAGATTACCGCAAATGATTCTCAAAACCAATACGGAAAATTGAATTTGAAATTAATTAAGGATTAATGTGCAATTCAATTTCATGAAAAAACCCGACAGATTTTTAAAACTTGTCGGGTTTGTTATTTGATAAAAAAAGCAGATTCGCTTTCTTAAATCCATATAATTGCATTTTTTAATCTAAACTGGACTGAAGTCCAGCTCTACAATATAATTTGTTCCTTCGGAACTGAAAGAGAGCTTTGGCTCGGCCCATGTTGTATGGCCGGATTTCAGTCCGGTTTGTGGTTGAAAGTATAAAGCACAAAAAATAAACCCGACAGGTTTTTAAAACTTGTCGGGTTTGTTATTTGATAAAAAAAGCAGATTCTCTTTTTCTTAAATCCATTGATTGCATTTTTTAATCTAAACTGGACTGAAGT
>NZ_SJSY01000058.1 GCF_004352915.1 Flavobacterium zhairuonense
AAAGCCTGTCGGGTTTGTTATTTGATAAAAAAGCAGATTCTCTTTTTCTTAAATCCATTGATTGCATTTTTTAATCTAAACTGGACTGAAGTCCAGCTCTACAATATAATTTGTTCCTTCGGAACTGAAAGAGAGCTTTAGCTCGGCCCATGTTGTAGGGCCGGACTTCAGTCCGGTTTGTGGTTGAAAGTATAAAGCACAAAAAATAAACCCGACAGATTTTTAAAATCTGCCGGGTTTGTTATTTAAAACGCATTTCAATTTTCGATTAATTTAAACTGAAAACTGAGACCGAAATCTGAAAAACTATTATTTATGCATGTGCTGCATTTCGTAAATAAAAGTATCTCCATCAACTTTTTTGTCTACTAGCGACAATGCTTTTGCAATAATATAATCAACGTTGCTTGGAGTAAATCCTAAAGCAACACTTATTTTCTTTAATAATACTTCTTGCTTGTCTTCAAGTTGGTGGTCAACATGTACCATTCGGGTTAAATCGTATAAGCGCTCCAAACGTTGAACATAAGAATACGGCGGGTTGATAGGATATTTTAACGGATCACTTAAGATTTCCTCGTACTCAGACTCTGTAATTTCTAAACGTGAAGCTAATTTGTCTAAAAATTGTTTTTCCTCTGGATACACAACTCCGTCTGCTAATGCTACACGAACGATAGCTGAAAAGTGCCCCTTGTTTCTTTGTTTGAATTCGCTATCAAATAATTCTGAAAATGACATAATTATAAAGTTTTATTAACACAAATATAAATCTTATTTTAATTTAACGATTTTAAATTTCTCATAAAATTTAACGTAACTTTCTGCGTTGTTTTAAAGATGGACTTCACGAAATTTTCAAAATAAGTCGTAAGTTTACATCCCCTAATCATTTAATAGAAACAACCCCATGTCAGAATTTTGGATTTATTTTCAGATAGGATTAAAACACGTTTTAGATATCCATGCCTACGATCACGTTCTTTTTTTAATCGCACTAACGATTCCTTATACATTTAAAGACTGGAAACGAATTTTGCTCTTGGTTTCTGTTTTTACAATCGGCCATACCGTAGCATTAATTCTTTCTGTTTTCGGAATAATTGCAGTAAAGGTAAATCTTGTTGAATTCCTAATTCCAATTACGATTTTAATAACCGCCTTATATCATTTGTTTACGGCTGGAAAAGCTACCAAAAATGAAGGTGTAAATTTGGTTTTCATTGTTGCATTGTTTTTTGGACTAATTCACGGACTTGGATTTTCAAATTATTTTAAAACAATTTTAGGTGGTACGGCAACTTCAAAATTATTACCTTTAGGGGAATTTGCTTTAGGAATTGAAGCAGCACAATTAGTTGTGGTTTTTGTAGCTTTGATATTATCATATATAGTGCAAACTGTATTTCGTTTTTCAAAACGCGATTGGGCACTTGTAATGTCGGCTTTTATTGTTGGAGTTGTGATTCCAATGATTATTGAAAGCCCAATTTGGAACAGATAAAATAAATGGAGATAAAAAAATTAAACAAATACGATAAAGCTTATTTGAGAATTGCAAAAGAATGGAGTTTGCTTTCGTACTGCAAACGCAAGCAAGTAGGTGCCATTATCGTAAAAGACCGAATGATTATTTCTGATGGCTATAACGGAACGCCGTCTGGATTTGAAAATTGTTGCGAAGATGAAGAAGGTTTGACCCGTTGGGATGTTCTTCATGCCGAAGCAAATGCAATTTTAAAAGTAGCTCGGTCAACGCAATCTTGCGAAGGTGCGACATTGTATATTACGCTTTCGCCTTGCAAAGAATGCAGTAAATTGATACACCAATCCGGAATAAAAAGAGTGGTGTACAAAGATGGATATCGTGATGATTCTGGAATTCAATTTTTAATAAAAGCAGGTATTGAAGTCGAACATATTCCTGTTTTAGAAGAGTAAATGAAATTTAATTCTAAATATTTGCCAATTGTTATCGGAGCGACTTTTGCTCTTGGAACCGTGCTTGGAAGCTTGATGAATGCTCCCGCAGATGATCAGCTTTTGGCTAAAAATTACTCTAAAACCAAACTCAACAAACTGATCGATTTCATTAATAATGAATATGTCGACAGTATCAATACAGATTCGATTGTAAATCTTACAGTTGATAATATTCTTTCCAAATTAGATCCGCATTCGGTTTATATTCCGCCAAGCGAACAAGCCGAAGTTGCCGAAAGCATGAAAGGTGATTTTGTTGGGATCGGAATTAATTTTTATATGTATAAAGATTCCGTTGCGATTATAAAACCAATTGAAAACGGACCTTCAGCGAAAGCGGGAATTAAATCGGGAGATCGCATTTTATTTGCTGGAAAAACGAAATTATTTGGAAGAAAATTGCCTTCAGACAGTTTGTTTTCGAAATTAAAAGGACTTCAAGGTTCAGAAATTGAATTGACAGTTTTTAGAAAATCGGAACAAAAGAAACTGAAATTTAAAGTTCGTCGAGATGTTATTCCGATAAAAAGTGTCGATGCTTCTATTTTACTCGGAAACAATACGGGTTACATCAAAATCAATCGATTTGCCGAAACAACTTATAAAGAATTTAAAACCGGCTTAACAAGATTGAAACAAAGCGGCATCCAATCACTTGTAATTGACCTTCGTGACAACGGAGGAGGTTATATGGAAGAAGCTGTGGCAATTGCCGATGAATTTTTGAAAGACAAGCAATTGATTGTTTTTACAAAAAATAAAAACGGTGAAACCGAAAAAACGTACGCTACCAAAGCTGGAAGTTTTGAAACAGGAAAAGTATATGTTTTAATAAATGAAAATAGCGCTTCTGCAAGTGAAATTTTAGCTGGAGCTATTCAAGATAATGATCGTGGAATTATTGTTGGACGTCGTTCTTTTGGGAAAGGTTTGGTACAGCGTGAAATGGATTTTAATGATGGATCAGCGGTAAGATTGACTGTGGCGCGTTATTACACACCAACAGGAAGATCGATTCAAAAGCCTTATAAAAAAGGAAACGAAGAATATTTTAAAGAATCAGAATCTCGAATTAAATCGGGAGAGCTTTATGCAAAAGATAGTATTAAAGTAGCAGATTCTTTAAAATTCAAAACTCCAAAAGGAAAAATCGTTTATGGCGGAGGAGGAATCGTTCCTGATGTTTTTGTTCCGATGGAAGCAGAGCACGGAAATGAAAACGTCGCGTATTTGCTTCAAACAGGAATTGTAGGCCATTTTGTTTTTGAAGAATTGGATAAAAACCGAAATGCATTTGCCGGACTGAATTTTGCCACGTTTTTAGACGAAATGAAAAACTCAGATGTTTATTTCAAAAAGTTTAAAAAATACGTCGCAATAACAGGTTTGGATTTGAAATTGGATAAAACTAAAACTTTGGTAAACCGCTATATTACTGCAGAATTTGCAAGACAATTGTTTGGCGAAATATATTACTACAATGTTGTTTTGAAAGATGATGCAATGATCAAATCGGTTTTGAATCCAAAGAAACAATCCTGAAATTTTTAAAATATGAAAACAGAAGCCGTTGTAAATGCTGAAATCGAACTTTTGACTGCAATAAAAAATGCTGATGTTTCAACCTTAGAAAAAATGCTGCACGACGATTTGCTTTTCAGTTTACCCGATGGAAATACAATCACAAAAAACTTTGATTTAGATTCTTATCGTTCGGGAAAAATGCAAGTAGAATCATTGGAAGCTTCAGATCAAATTATTAATATAATTGGTGATACGGCTGTGGTTGCTGTTACAGTTTCGTTAAGAGGAGTTTATGATAATACTCCAATAAATGGTGTTTTGAAATATATCAGAGTTTGGAAACGGTTTGATGAAGGGTTAAAAGTTATCGCCGGAAGCTGTGTTCCATTGGCATAAATTTTGGTTTAAAATAATATTAATTTAAAGCAAAACTTGCCGAGCATAGAATTTGTTTTAGCGTAATTTGCAATCAAAATATAAAATATGAAAAATTTAAAGAAGATTGGTTTCCTTTTATTGTTGGTGACTTTTATGATTTCTTGTGCTGGTGCAAAGGATGCAACAAGAACAGTTTCAGGGAAAGTGGAATCAATTGAAGGCGGAAAAGACGGTTACACGGCAAAAATCAACACAGCTCAAAAAGAAGTGTATTTTGCTACTATCAGTATTGTAAATGTGGGCGGACCGCAAAACTACAAACAAGTAAAAATTGGTGATCAAGTTTCAGTAAAAGGAGAATTCTGGAAAAACGAAGATGAAAACCATATCAAAGTTACGCAGATTATTTCGGTGAAATAAAATATTTTTAAAACGATTTACTAATTTGCATCGATATATCGGTGCATTTTTTTTGAACTAAAACAGACAGAATTTGAAATCAATAAATACTTTTTTCCTGATTATCATAATTGGTATTGTCGCTTTTTTTAGTTTTTTTTGGATAGGAAGTTATGAGGATAAATTAGAGTTAAATAAAGAACTTCCTTTTTCGTTTATTTTTCGATTTCTCGTATTATTAATGATTGGTATAATAGGAATCGGATTTCTTCTGCTCTTTAATTATTTAATAAAAAAGTTGATTTTTAAAGGGATCAATGTTTCGGACTTAAAGAAATTGGCAATTAATGGTGTGGTTGCGGTGGGAATCGTTGCTTTAATTGGAACCATACTATTTTTTTTTCTAAAAAATATTATCGAATGCTGTCATGCGCATGTGTCTGTACGCCATTATTCCATAAAGTAAGAATATCTGTAGCAACAGCGGCACCGCTTCCGGCAGCAATGGCCAATTGACTTCTCCAGCCCGCTAAAGTTCCAATTACATAAATTCCGTCAGCAACTTTGTGATCTTCGTTTTTCAGCTGAATACGCTGTTTTTCTGGAAGCGCTTTTTTGTGTGGTTCAACAAACTGCATCAAACCTTCAATGTCAAAAGTATTAGCGGAGCCAATTCCAACAACAATATTTTTTGTCTGATATGCATTTTTATTGGTTACGACAGTGAATTTTGGATAATCGCCTTCAATGCGAATTACCTTTTCATTAGGAATCTGATTAATATGAGGGTAAGTCGTTGCTAAATCCTGTGTGCTTTCTGTAAGCAGTTCAGAACCTAATTTGCCTGGCGTAATGCCATAAGCATTGTAGAAGATTGCCTCTTGTAACGAAGAATTCTTTTGATGTGTAAAAATTCCGATTTTTTTATCGGTAACAAAAGCTTTGTTTTTTGCAGAGCCTAAGACCAAAGCACAAGACATGCCCGATACGCCTCCACCAATAATAAGAACATCAAACATGTTATCTGTTTTCATTCATTTTTTCTTCAATTCTTTTTGATATTCTAAAAATCAAAAGAATCAATACGGCGCAGAAAGAAGCTGCGATTCCAATAAAAGCTACCATACTGTCACCCTGAAATGGGTTTTTAAAGTCTAATAGCGTAATATTAAAAACAATTAAAGCCAATGCCAAAAGCACTAATATTGAAGTAAAAATTTTCATATGGTTGTTTTTGTTTGTCTAAAACATAAAAGTGAACTTTAAGTGAAAAAAGTCTTAAAGTTATATTTTTAGAGATTTTATGGGGTAAATGTATAAAAATAAATTTTAGACAAACAAACCTTTAACATTAGCGGCGAATAATTTAACAGCAATTGCTAAAAGTATGACGCCAAATGTCTTGCGAACCACTCCAAGTCCGTTTTCTCCTAATAAATTTTCTATTTTTTTTGAAGATTTTAAAACAATGTAAACCAGGACGATATTTAATAAAATCGCAATCACAATATTGATTGTATGAAATTGAGAACGAAGTGAAAGCAAAGTCGTCATTGTACCAGCTCCCGCAATTAAAGGAAATGCCAAAGGTACAATAGATGCGGATCCTGGTTCTTCGTCACGATAAATTCGGATTCCTAAAATCATTTCTAATGCCAAAAAGAATAATACAAAAGAACCGGCAACTGCAAAAGAGTTTACATCAATGCCGATGAGGTTAAGGACCCCTTCTCCAACAAATAAAAAAACGATCATTATAAGGCCGGCAACGATAGACGCTTTTTCGGAATCGATGTGGCCAACTTTTGCTCTTAAATTAACAATAATAGGAATGGAGCCTACAATGTCAATTACAGCAAAAAGTACCATTCCAACGGTAACAATTTCTTTAAAGTTGATTTCTAACATATTGTTCTGATTTTAAGCGATTAATAATTTGCGGCAAAAGTAGGTAATAAAGTTAGTTGATTTTTTGATACGCTGTATTTTTGTTATAAAAACATTGTTTTGATGTGTAAAATGTGATATTTGTAACAGTATTAAGTTTAATTTATTGATTTAAAGAAAAAAGAGCGGTTTGCTTTTGAACTTGATTTATTCTGTTTTTTTGGCTGCAAAGATTTGATGAAATCAAACGTTAAATGTTTTAACTTGTTGAAAATCAATTGTTAAATTTGTTTATGGTTTAAAGTTAATGATTATGAAAAAGATGATGTTTGTTTTAGTCTTCTTGTGTTTGTTGTTTTCATTCAATACTACACAAGCCCAAATCTGGCAGCAAATTAAAAAAGCAGCGCAGCAAAAAAATCAAAATAATAGCGGAACTGCTGATCAGAATGTAAGTATGGAAAATGCTGTTTTGAATTATGGTAAAAATAAGGTTGATCCTTCGGCAGTTCCAGATTCTTATTCTTTCAGTTGGAAATATGTAATGGAAATTAAAACCGATGAAGGCAAGGCTATGAATGCAAATTATTTTCTGGAACCAAATGCTCCTTATTTTGCAATGAACATCGATCAAGGGAAAGGTCAAAACATGATGATGATTATGGATTCAAAAAATAATATTACAGTGACAGGTTTTGGTGATGGCAAAGATAAAATGGCGACAGCTTCAAAAATGCCAGACTATTCGGGAATGGCAAAAAAAGAAGGTGAAAAGTCAAAATACACAATTAAGACATTGCCTAATAAAACTTTTTTAGGGTACAATTGCAAAGGAATTCAAATGACAAACGACGAACATGATATTATTTGTTATTACACGAGTGAGGCAAAAGTGAGTTTTGGAGATATGTTCAAAAATCAGAAAGGTTGGAAAATGCCCGAAGGATTGTCGGATTATTTCAAACCTGACGACCGTACCTTATTAATGGATATGACCATGAAAGATTTAAAAAGCCGTAAAGTGACTACCATGAAGTGTGTTAGTTTGGAGAAAAGTGCCTATGCATTCAATAAATCGGATTACAAGTTCATGTAAAAAGAGAATATTCTGTTAATTTTTTTGTTGCGGAGATCTAATATGTCATGGTGGTTTTTATTTCCTGAATCTTTAATTACCTTTGCAAAATGTTTCAATTAGGAAAAACCATAGTATCAGAGGATATCCTCGAAAAAGAATTTGTTTGTAATTTATCAGCTTGCAAAGGGGCTTGTTGTGTCGATGGAGATGCCGGCGCGCCTTTGAATGAAGCTGAAACTAAAATATTGGAAGAAATTTATCCAAAAGTCAAGCCTTTTTTAAGAAAAGAAGGAATTGCCGCTATTGAAGCGCAAGGAACTTGGGTAAAAGGAACCGACGGCGATCTTGAAACGCCGCTTATTGACAATAAAGATTGCGCTTACGTAATTTTTGATGGAAAAACTGCACTTTGCGGCATCGAACAAGCATACAATCAAGGAATTGTTGATTGGAAAAAACCTGTTTCTTGCCATTTGTATCCAATCCGTGTAAAAGACTTTACTGAATTTGCTGCTGTTAATTACGATAAATGGGATATTTGTGATGACGCTTGCTCGTTGGGTAAAGAATTAGAAGTTCCAGTTTACAAATTCGTAAAAGAAGCATTGATTCGCCGCTTTGGTGAAGATTGGTATTTGGAGCTTGAAAAAGTTGCCGAAGAACTTAAAAATTCTTAATAAATCTGCGGTCATCCGCTGTACTTGAGATTGCTCAAGTTTTAGTTGAAAAAGCAAAGCTTGAGCATCAAAAAAAAACTTTTAAAAACAATTAAAAAATCTTGCTTTTTATTTCAAAAAGTCTATATTTTACAGCCCTTCGAGATGTAAAATAAGGTTTTAAAATGTTCATTTACAATTAATTAATTATTGTCTGAAAAGTTTGCTGCTTTTGGTGTGTTGTTAAAAACTACGCCCGATTGTGAATAAGTTTGACTTTTATTTTTGGCAACAATTAACAATCTTTGTAGTGTACTGAAAAAGCAAAATTTTGGTATAAAAATTAAACAAAATTGTCATGTCGCAAATAGAGCCAATCTTACAAGAAAATAAAAATCGTTTCGTTATTTTTCCTATCAAACATCATGATATTTGGGAATGGTATAAAAAAATGGAAGCTAGTTTCTGGACTGCTGAAGAAATCGATTTGCACCAAGACTTGACAGACTGGAATAATAAACTTAATGATGACGAAAGATATTTCATTAAGCATATTTTAGCATTCTTTGCGGCTTCTGACGGAATCGTAAATGAAAATCTTGCTGAGAACTTTGTAAACGAAGTTCAATATGCTGAAGCTAAATTTTTCTATGGTTTCCAGATCATGATGGAAAACATTCACAGTGAGACATATTCTTTATTAATTGATACTTACGTTAAAGACGAAGCAGAAAAAACAGAATTGTTTAATGCTTTAGAAGTGTTCCCTGCAATTGCTAAAAAAGGAGAATGGGCTTTAAAATGGATTGAATCTGATTCGTTTGCAGAAAGACTTATTGCTTTTGCTGCGGTTGAAGGAATCTTTTTCTCAGGAGCTTTCTGTTCAATTTATTGGTTGAAAAAACGTGGTTTGATGCCAGGTTTGACTTTCTCTAATGAATTGATTTCTCGTGACGAAGGTGTACATTGTGATTTTGCAGTTCATTTGCATAATCACCACTTGGTTAACAAAGTTCCAAAAGAAAGAATTAAAGAAATCATTGTTGATGCCTTAGATATCGAAAGACAATTTGTTACAGAATCTCTTCCGGTTAGTTTAATTGGTATGAACGCTACTTTAATGACGCAATATTTAGAATTTGTTGCTGATAGATTATTAGTAGAATTAGGTTGCGAGCGTGTGTATGGATCAGCGAATCCGTTTGATTTCATGGACATGATTTCTCTTCAAGGAAAAACCAATTTCTTTGAAAAACGTGTTGCAGAGTATCAAAAATCTGGTGTGATGAATACTGATAGTGATGCTCAGAAAATTTCATTTGATGCAGATTTTTAGACAACAAGAATACTTTTAGCATTTACTTCTTCAAGAAACGCTGAAAAAAGATTAACAGAATATTTTAAGGTTGAATCTCTTTCCCAAATCGAAGATTCAATAGCAATTTTTGACGTATTTAAGTTCGATTTCCGAATTTGAAACGGGTAACTATTGAGAATTTGACAATTCTCTAAAATTAATTTTAAAACACGCAATGTTTAAGTGCTGGAGTTCGTTCTCTATGTACTTTCATTTTTTCAATAACTATAAATAGTAAGCTTATGTATGTAGTAAAAAGAGATGGCCACAGAGAGCCAGTAATGTTTGATAAGATTACAGAAAGAATCAAAAAATTGTGTTACGGCTTGAATGAGCTTGTAGATCCAGTAAAGGTAGCCATGAGAGTTATCGAAGGATTGTATGATGGGGTTTCTACTTCTGAACTAGATAATCTTGCGGCAGAAACGGCGGCTTCTATGACTATTGCGCATCCAGACTATGCTCAATTGGCAGCGCGTGTGGCAATTTCGAATCTACATTCAAATACTAAAAAATCTTTCTCTGAAACGATGAAAGATATGTACAATTACGTAAATCCAAGAAACGGACAAGATGCGCCGTTAATTGCAGATGACGTGTACAAAGTAATTCAGGAAAATGCTGCTTTTTTAGATTCTCATATTATTTATACAAGAGATTTTAATTACGATTACTTTGGTTTCAAAACTTTAGAACGTTCTTATCTTCTTAAAATAAACGGAAAAATCGTGGAGCGTCCGCAGCACATGTTAATGCGTGTTTCTGTGGGTATTCACTTAGACGATTTAAAATCGGTTATTGAAACTTACGATTTAATGTCTAAAAAGTTCTTTACGCATGCAACGCCAACGTTGTTCAATGCAGGAACTCCAAAACCGCAAATGTCTTCTTGTTTCCTTTTGGCTATGCAGGATGATAGTATTGATGGTATTTACGATACATTAAAACAAACAGCGAAAATCTCGCAATCTGCGGGAGGAATCGGACTTTCTATTCATAATGTTCGTGCAACAGGATCTTACATTCGCGGTACAAACGGAACTTCAAACGGAATTGTTCCGATGTTGAGAGTTTTCAACGATACAGCTCGTTATGTAGATCAAGGTGGAGGAAAACGTAAAGGTAGTTTTGCGATTTATATTGAAACTTGGCATGCTGATATCTTTGAATTCTTGGATTTAAAGAAAAATACAGGAAAAGAAGAAATGCGTGCGAGAGATTTATTTTTCGCAATGTGGACTTCAGATTTGTTCATGAAACGTGTTCAGGAAGATTCAACTTGGACTTTAATGTGTCCTAACGAATGTCCAGGTTTATATGATGTTTACGGAGATGAATTCGAAGCGTTATATACAGATTATGAATTTAGAGGAAAAGGAAGAAAAACAATCCGTGCTCGTGAATTATGGGAGAAGATCCTGGAATCTCAAATCGAAACCGGAACACCATATATGTTGTACAAAGATGCAGCAAACCGTAAATCGAACCACAAGAATTTAGGAACTATCCGTTCTTCTAACTTGTGTACAGAGATTATGGAGTTTACTTCTAAAGATGAAATCGCAGTTTGTAACTTGGCTTCTATTTCGTTGCCAATGTTCATCGAAAACGGAAAATTTGATCACGAAGCGCTTTACAACGTTACAAAACGTGTAACTCGTAACTTGAACAAAGTAATCGACAGAAACTATTACCCAGTAAAAGAAGCCGAAAACTCTAACATGCGCCACCGTCCAGTTGGTTTAGGTGTGCAAGGTTTGGCAGATGCTTTCATTATGTTGCGTATGCCGTTTACAAGCGACGAAGCAAAAGCTTTGAACCAAGAAATTTTCGAAACATTATACTTCGCTGCTGTAACCGCTTCTATGGAAATGGCAAAAGAAGAAGGGCCATATTCAACTTTCGAAGGTTCTCCAATGTCACAAGGAGAATTCCAGCACAATATGTGGGGAATGAAAGATGAAGAATTATCAGGCCGTTGGGACTGGGCTTCATTAAGAAAAGAAGTTATGGAACATGGAGTTCGTAACTCTTTATTAGTTGCGCCAATGCCAACTGCGTCGACTTCTCAAATCTTAGGAAACAATGAAGCTTTCGAACCATATACTTCAAATATTTACACGCGTCGTGTATTGTCTGGAGAGTTTATCGTAGTAAACAAACATTTACTTGAAGACTTAGTAAAACTAGGTTTATGGAACGAGTCATTGAAACAAGAAATTATGCGTCATAACGGATCTGTTCAAAATATTGATATTATTCCGCAAGACTTGAAAGATCTTTACAAAACAGTTTGGGAAATGTCGATGAAAGATATTATCGATATGTCTCGTCAAAGAGGATATTTTATTGACCAGTCTCAGTCGTTAAACTTGTTCATGCAGGATGCAAACTATTCTAAATTGACTTCAATGCACTTCTACGCTTGGCAATCTGGTTTAAAAACAGGAATGTACTACCTAAGAACAAAAGCGGCTGTAGATGCGATTAAATTCACATTAAACAACGATAAAAAAGAAGAGACAGCACCATCTTTAGTTCAGGAAACTGAAGCAATCAGCGTTGAGGATTACAAAGCGATGCTTTTAAAAGCACAAGCGGCAGATCCTGAAGATTGTGAAATGTGTGGGTCTTAATGATTTTAGATTGTAGATCTGAGATTTTAGATTTTAAATTGATATATGAAAGCAGTTATTGTAATGATAGCTGCTTTTTTTGTTTATTTGTTAGTAATCTAATTGTATCAGTTTTATGTATAAGACTTTAATCTTAATTTTATTTTTGATTAATTCTGCCTCTGCTCAGAAGAGAGATATTGTTTATAGAATTGCTTATGATTCTTATCCTGCAATTGGTTATTCGTATGATGTTAGTGTTTTGTATTTACGAGATGATAATACTTATAAATGTTTGTTTCAGAAGTATAATTCAAGAAGAATGGCAAGAAAGAATATTTTAAGAAGCTCTACTGATGAATATGGTAAATGGAAGATGTATGGTGATACATTATTACTTTATGATAATGAGAGGCATCCAATGAAATTCTTTAAAGTAGATGATAAAAGAATAGCTTTTATATTTGATAATGTTGACAGATCTAAATATTATTGGAAAAAGGTAAAATATTAATGTTCGAATGGATTTAAAAGTTATTCAGTGTAAAAATGAATATTATGAGTTAGCTCAAGAATATTTAAAAAAAATGGATATTCTTGACTTTAATACTAACGAAATCATTTCAAAATCAATCTCAATTTTAGTAGATCATGATTTTATTCCAACTCCATGCATTGAAATCAAACTAGAGCTTCTCGAAAATCAAAAAAAGACCGCGAATTATTTTCTATATCTAAATGAAAATAAAGAATTCATAGACGAATTTTTATATTAAAAAGGTTAACTTTTTTTTGTAAAACATAGCCCGTGGTTGAAACCACGAGCTATGTTTGATTATGATTATCAAATGTTGCGTAAACAATATCCCGAAAAATTCCCCGTTTTAATTATTACCAAAGACTTTTTCAAAACTTAGTACCTCAGAATCTTAGCATCTTTTAAAATTAAACCTTTAAAAGAAAGTCGAGTCATATAGTAATAATTTCTGAACAATGAAAAAAAGCAGTCTTTGGTCCTTACGATTAGGTTTTTCAGGAAAACAAACTTCGAAAATTGAAAAACTCGGCTTAGAAAAATTTCTAAAGCAATCTTATAATTCGAAATTTGACACAACACTTCCAGACTTTCTGCATGATCAGCCTAAAACAACTTTAGAGTTGAAACAAGTTCGTGAAATAATCAAAACTTCAGATCCCGAAACCAAAAAGGAAATTCAGAAAAAAGAAAATCTAGCCACTGCCGAATTCAAAAAATGGTGGATTGCCAAAATGCGCACGGATGAATTTCCGCTTCGCGAAAACATGGTTTGTTTTTGGCACAATCATTTTGTTTCCACTTCTCAAAAAGTAAAAATCAATTATTGGATTTATCAGCACAACATGATTTTGCGCGAAAATGCTTTTGGCAATTTTAAAGAATTAACCAAGCAGATTCTAAAATCGAATGCAATGGTTCGATATCTCGATAATGGCGATAATAAAAAAGGAAAAGTAAACGAAAATTTAAGCCGTGAATTACTTGAACTCTTCACAATCGGAATCGGAAATTATACCGAAAATGATATTAAAAACGGTGCAAAAGCTTTGGCTGGACTTAATATTGGTGATGAAGGTGCCGTTTACAGAAAAAATATCGAAGATAACAGCGATAAAATCTATTTCGGAAAAACAGGAAACTGGAAAGCAGATGATTTGGTGGATATTATTTTCGAACAAAAAAACATTCCGTATCTCATCACCCGAAAAATTCTGAAATGGTTTATTTATGATAACCCGCCAGAAGATTTAGTAGCGTATTACAGCGATTATTTCCGAAAAGAAAAGTTTGAAATACAGCCTTTGCTGACTAAGATTTTTACTGAAGAATTCAAAAAAGAAAATGCAGGAAATAAGATAAAAGATCCGTTGGTTTATATTTTACAGCTTTGTGACGAATTGAAGATAGAAAATGTGAATGATGCTGCAATTATGGCATTTTTAAAACAGCAGGGAATGGATTTATACAATCAGACCAATGTAAAAGGATGGGATGGCGGAAATTCCTGGCTTACTTCACAAATTTATCTGCAAAGAAACAATACAGCCGATTTATTATGCAGTGGCAAAAGCCTAAATAGAAGAGTTTTGAAAATGATGATGAACGGAGTTGAAAAAGAAAAATCGGAATATGAAAAAGTTACGGTAAAAGTCAGTTTTGATTCAGATGGAAATAACAAAACTATTATTTCCGAATTATCAGACCGATTATTGTTTAATGTCAGCTATTCGGCTCAAAAAGACATGGAGAATCTTTTGAAATACGATTTTGATCCCAAAGATCCGCACGCTGATTTTGCTGTGGTCAGACTTTTCAACTACATCACCAAACTTCCCGAATATCAATTAATCTAAAAAGCAGTAATCATGAACAGAAGAAATTTTCTAACATTGACAGGAACTTTCACAGGTGGATTGCTTGTGCTTCCTGATTTTTTACACGCTTTTGGTTCTCAGAACAATTTGGTTGTGGGAGAACAATGTGTTGTTTTTGTACAGCTGAATGGAGGAAATGACGGTTTAAATACTTTTATTCCGTACGACGACCCTTTGTATTATGATTTGCGAACAAAGATTGCTTTAAATAAAGATATTGTTGTTGGAAAAAATAGAGGAATGGCATTTCATCCTTCATTGAAAGATTTTGCCCAAATGCAACAAAATGGAGATTTGACTGTAATTCAGAATGTAGGTTATCCAGAACCAATTCGGTCGCATTTTAGAAGTCAGGAAATTTGGCAAACGGCAACTGATTCTAATAAGTATATAAATGAAGGCTGGCTCGGAAGATATTTAGATCTTCAGTGCAACGGTCATCAGGCAACGGCGGGTATAAATTTAGATTCCATTGATAATCTCGCTTTAAAAGGAGTCGAACCCAATTTTATAACGGTAAAAGATCCAAACCGATTTAAAGTAAAATCAAAAGAAGAAGATACAACGTTATCTAATAATCCGCATTTGGATTTTGTTCGAAAAATAGCCAATTCGGTTACAGAAGGTTCAGATGAAATTCAGAAAGCTTTGGCAAAATCAAAAACAGAAATCAGTTATCCCAAAACCGAATTATCTAAAAACTTAGAATGGATTGCGAGACTGATAAAAGGAAACTTAAATTCAAAAGTATATTATACGTCTCTTAACGGATTTGATACGCATGATAATCAGCTTGCGATTCATGAAAGAAAATTGACCGATTTAAACGATTCGCTGTTCAGTTTTTATTCCGATTTAAAACAATCACAATTATTGCAAAACGTCACAGTGGTAGTTTTCTCAGAATTCGGAAGACGTGTAAAAGACAACGGAAACGGAACCGATCACGGAACAGCTGCGCCAATGTTCATTATTGGAGGAAATAATAAAGGCACTATTTTAGGAAACAATCCAAATTTAGCAGATCTAGATAATGGCGATTTAAAATATGAAATCGATTTCAGGAGTGTTTATGCTTCTTTATTAAAAGAAAAAATGAATTTCGATTATACTAAAATTGGGATTATGAATAAACCAGTTTCGGGATTGTTTACATAAGTTTTGAGTGTATCCCCAATCCTGTCATTCCGAGGAACGAGGAATCTCCACGGAGTAATTCCGTAAAGTATATCTCCAATCTTTGTAGAGCTACTTTCGGAGATTCCTCGTTCCTCGGAATGACAAGAGGTAAGAAAAACATGGCTTTAATTCGAGAAATTGAATCAAATAACCACAACGATTTGCGCTAATTCGTGAATTCGTGGCGAAAAAATCTTAGAATCTTAGAATCTCAGCACCTTAGAACCTCAGAATCTCATTTTAATATTCTCATTTTAAGCCGATTTTTTTATATTATCATACAAAACCTGCTAAATTTGTTAAGAAATCCTTTTTTGTTTCATAAAATGCAATCTTTTTTTTGGCGCACTAAAAATAATTTATACATTCGCAAAGATTTTAAAACAAAACACAAACAAAATGGCAAGTAACCGTTTTTATTTTAGCAACAATTTTTATTTCTTCTTTAGTAGAAGTCAGGATTGTGCTATGGTTATTTGAGATAAAATTTAAGACAAATAAAACTAATATACAATCCTGATGCAAATCAGGATTTTTTTTTGACTATATGACAACGAAAATTGCAATACAAGGTATTAAAGGATCATTTCATCATCAGGTTGTAAAAGAGTATTTCTCTGAAAATGTGGATATTGATGAATGTTTGTCTTTTGAAGAATTGATCGACAGCCTTATTGCCGGAAAATCTGATCAGGCCGTAATGGCGATCGAAAATTCAATTGCAGGGCCAATTATTCCAAATTATGCATTGATTGACAAAAACAATCTGCACATAATTGGGGAGCATTATTTAAACATTCAACAGAATTTAATGGCTTTAAAAGGTCAGAAAATTGAAGACATAAAAGAAGTTCATTCGCACCCAATGGCACTTTTGCAGTGTATGGATTTCTTGAAACAATATCCAAATATCAAATTGGTTGAGGATAAAGATACGGCTGAAACAGCAAGAAGAATTCAGGAAAAACAATTGACTGGAATTGCAGCAATTGCGAGTGAAACGGCAGCTGAAATGTACGATCTTGATATTATTGCATCATCGATTCAAACGATCAAAAACAATATGACGCGTTTCGTAATCATCAAAAAGCAAAATTCATTTTTGCCAGAAAGCGAAATCAACAGAGCCTCTGTAAAATTTGAATTGGATCATAAAAGAGGAAGCTTAGCAGCGGTTTTAAATGTAATGAGTGACTGCAAACTGAATTTGACAAAAATCCAGTCGCTTCCAAAAATCGAAACGCCTTGGAAATACTCATTCTTCGTAGATGTAACATTTGAAAAATACGAAGATTACGCAAAAGCAAAATCGCTTTTAAATATAATGGCAGAATATTTTAAGGTATTAGGAGAATATCGAAATACAAAACCTTTAAGTGAGTCTTAAAGTTGGAAAGTCGAAAGTCTTAAAGTCAAAAAAAATAAATTAAAGAGTTTAAAAGAGCCTAAAGCCTAAAGCTTACGGCCTAAAGCAATAAAAAAAATGATTACAACAGCAAAACGATTAGACACAGTTGAAGAATACTACTTCTCATCAAAACTAAGAGAAGTTCGTCAGTTGATGTCTGAAGGAAAATCGATCATCAATATGGGAATTGGAAGCCCTGATTTGAGTCCGTCAAAAGCAGTAATTGAAGCAGTCGCTGCGGCAATTCAAGACGAAAACGGGCATGGTTATCAAAGCTATCAGGGATTGCCAGAAATGAGACAAGCGATGGCAGATTTTTATCGTGATCAGTTTGGTGTTGAAGTGAATCCGAATAATGAGATTTTACCTCTTATGGGTTCGAAAGAAGGAATTATGCACATTTCGTTGGCATTTTTAAATGAAGGCGATCATGTTTTGATTCCGAATCCAGGTTATCCAACTTATACTTCGGTAACCAATTTGGTTCAGGCAGTTCCGGTTTATTATGACTTGAAAGAAGAAAATGGCTGGGAACCGGATTTTGAAGCTCTTGAAAAACTGGATCTTTCGAAAGTGAAAATTATGTGGTTGGGTTATCCACACATGCCAACAGGAGCTAGAGGAAGTTTAGCGTTATTTGAAAAATTGGTTGCTTTTGCTAAAAAACACAATATATTATTGATCAATGACAATCCCTATAGTTTTGTTTTGAATGATAATCCAATGAGTTTGTTGCAGGTTGAAGGCGCGAAAGACGTGGCTTTAGAATTAAACTCTTTAAGTAAAACTTTCAACATGGCAGGCTGGAGAGTCGGAATGGTTTTAGGAAATCCTGAAATTATTGATGCAGTTCTAAAAGTAAAAAGCAATATGGACAGCGGAATGTATTACGGAATTCAAAAAGGTGCAATTGCTGCGTTAAAATGTGATAAATCTTGGTTTGAAGACCAAAACAAAATTTACAGACGCCGTAGAGAATTAACGGAGAAATTAGCTGAAAAGCTAAACTGTAAAGTGTATAAAGAAGGAGTTGGGCTTTTTGTTTGGGCCAAACTTCCCGAAGGAATCAAGTCAGCAGAGAAGTTCATTGACGAAATATTATATGAGAAACATATTTTCATCACGCCGGGAACTATTTTCGGAAGCAACGGCGAAGGATATATCAGATTCTCATTGTGTGTGAAAGAAGAAAAAGTACAAGAAGCGATAGATCGATTTTAGATTTTAGAATGCAGATTTTAGATTTCAGATTTTGCGAACCTTGCGTAAATCCTTTGCGGTAAATAAGGTTGGAATTTGGAATTTTAAAATTGGAAATTAAAAAGATAGTATGAAAGTATACGTAATAGGAATAGGATTAATAGGCGGTTCGATGGTGTTGGACATCAAAGAGAAGCATCCGAATGCGACTATTTTCGGAATTGATAATAACGAAAAACATTTGCAGGAAGCAATTGATCTTGGCGTTATTGATGAAGTAGGAAGCTTCGAAGATTTACAAAAAGCAGATTTTGTAATCGTTTCAGTTCCGGTAGATGTGGCGTTGACAGTTTTGCCTAAAGTTCTGGATGCAGTTGGAGATAAAACAATTGTTTTTGAGGTTGGTTCAACCAAAAAGCCAATTTGCGATGTAGTAGCAAATCATCCGAAAAGAAGAAATTTTATCGCTACACACCCAATTGCGGGAACGGAGTTTTCAGGACCTTCGGCGGCGATAAAAGGTTTGTTTAACGGAAAAACAAATATTATTTGCGAAGTGGAAAAAACCACTTTTAAATTGCAGGAAAAGGCATTGCAACTTTTCAGCGAGATCGGAATGAGGATTCGATATATGGATCCGACTTCTCACGATAAACACATTGCTTATGTTTCGCATTTATCGCACATTAGTTCGTTTATGCTCGGGAAAACGGTAATGAACAAAGAAAAAGACGAACAGGATATTTTTGATATGGCGGGAAGTGGATTTGAAAGTACCGTTCGTTTAGCCAAAAGTTCACCGGCAATGTGGACGCCAATTTTTAAGCAGAATAAAGAACACGTTCTAGAAACATTAGAAGAATATATCTCAAATCTCAGTCGGTTTAGGGATTTGTTAAAAGAAGAAGATTACAACGCCATTTTTGAAGAAATGGAAAGCACAAATAAAATTAAAGAAATACTAAACGGATTAACAACAACTAAAAAGTAAAATTAGAATTAAGATGGAAAATAAGAAAGAAATGAGAAAGTGGTTAGAGGATTTCAATTTAAATCACCCACTTGTGATAGCTGGACCTTGTAGTGCAGAAACTGAAGATCAGGTTTTGAAAATTGCTCACGAATTAAAAGATTCAAAAGTAAGCGTTTTCAGAGCTGGAATCTGGAAACCAAGAACGCGTCCGGGAGGATTTGAGGGTGTTGGTGAAATCGGATTAAAATGGTTGCAAAAAGCTAAAGCTGAAACTGGTTTATTAATGGGTACTGAAGTGGCAACTGCAGCGCACTGTAAACTAGCTTTAGAACACGATATTGACGTATTATGGGTGGGAGCACGTACAACGGCTAACCCTTTCGCAGTTCAAGAAATTGCAGATACTTTAAAAGGTACTGATAAAATTGTTTTGGTTAAAAATCCAGTAAACCCAGATTTAGCTTTATGGTTAGGTGGTGTTGAGCGTTTACACATGGCTGGAATTGAGAAATTAGGTGTTATCCACAGAGGTTTCTCTACTTACGAAAAAACGAAATACAGAAACATTCCAGAATGGCAGATTGCTATCGAATTGCAAAATAAATTCCCTGATTTACCATTAATCATAGATCCATCTCACATTACAGGAAATCGCAATATGATTTTCGAAGTAACTCAAGAGGCTTTAGATTTGAACTACGATGGTATGATTATCGAAACGCACATCGATCCAGACAATGCTTGGTCTGATGCTGCGCAGCAAGTTACTCCAGACGTTTTGAAACAAATCATCAAAGATTTGACGATCAGAAAAACGGATGATACTACAGACGAGTACAGCCAAAAAATGAAAAAACTAAGAGCTAACATCGACGTTTTGGATGCTAACTTATTAGAATTGTTAGGAAAACGTATGAAAGTAGCTGACGAAATTGGTCAAGTGAAAAAAGATGCAAACGTTGCGATTCTTCAAAACAACCGTTGGAACGAAATCTTAGGAAAAATGATTTTAGAAGGTGAGAAAAAAGGACTTACTGAAGAATTCGTTTTGAGAATGTTCAAAGCAATTCACCAAGAAAGTATTGGACACCAAGAGAAAATTTTCAACGCATAATTTTCTTCAAAATATAATAGTGATATAAGATAATTTTAGTTTTCCTTGAAAACTGTTCTTGAGTTTTATTATATCACGAATTTAAAAGTAGATTGTTTTTTTTATATTAAATCCCCAGTGCTTTCAGGCTTTGGGGATTTTTTTGTGCTAATTTCAAATAGAAAATAAATCTGTTGATCTGCAAAATCTGCGAGAAAATTTTCGCCCGCAGATTTTACAGATTAAGCAGATAAAAACAGATCGTTTTAATATTAAATCTCTATTGCTTTCAGGCTCTGGAGATTTTTTTTGTACTAATTTCAGATAGAAAATAAATCTGCTGATCTGCAAAATCTGCGAGAAAAATTAATCACTCACAGATTTACATTGCACACTAAGATGATTACGATTTAAGAGCTCTTATGTTATACTGATTAATTCAAATCGAATGCAGTATGTTTGATGTACTTTCTATCATAAGTATATAAAACATGTATTTTTTTATCGGTAGTCTGAATGATTGCCGGGTAGCTGAATTCGCCTTTTTCCTGTTTTTCCAGATCAAATAATTTTTTCCAGTTCAGACCATCTTTTGAATATTCTACGTCCAAAATAGTTCTTCCGTTAAACCAGTCTTTTCCTTGCGGTAATGGATTATTTACTAATAAAAAAAGGTTTTTATTTATGGTTAAAGCATCTATCCCTGAATTAGAATTAACCACATTGATGGTATTGGTTCTAATCCAGCTTTTTCCGTTATCTCCAGACCAGCTAGAAACTATTTTATTGTGTTTGCTTCGGGATAACATCTGAATATCCGTTGCACTATGAATTAAAAATGTCGGTTGAATGACATTAAAGTTCTGATTGTTTTCTACGGCTATTTTCTTCCAAGAATCTGTTGCTTCTGTATATTCTTCAACATGAATTCTCCATTCGTCAGTATTAACACTTTCGGTACTGCTCCCACATAAAATTACGCCTGGAGTAGTTTCGATTGGTTTATTACGAATTGGCCCGTAAATTCCTTCTGGAAGATATTTTGGTTCTCCCCAAGTTGTTCCCTTATCTTTGGAAACAATCATAGCTCCAAACCATTCTCTCGGGTTTTTTCCTACTTTGTAAAATAAATACAAATTCTGGCTTTTAGCTTTAAAAAGAACCGGATTCCAGCAAGGCAGTGTATCTGCACCTTTTATTAAGGGCTGAATCAATTCTTTTGGCGCCGACCATTTTTTATCTTTATAAGCTGAAATATAAATTCCGACATCTTTAGCTCCTTCATATTTTCCTCCAAACCAAGCTGCTAAAATCTCATTTGGTTTGTATTCCACTAAAGTTGATGCGTGGCTGGCTTTCGTTACGGGTGGATCTGCAATATAACTGCTTTCTATATTAATTGCTTTTGTCTGTGCTTTCAATCCGTTGGAAATAAGAAAGATTGCCAATAAAGCAGTTATGGCAGATTTTGTTTTTGATGTCATTTTATTCTTTTTTTTCAGATGTTAAATGATGGATTTAAAAATCTGTATCATTTAACTATTATTTACTTGTTTACTCGCTGAATATAATTAAATAATTTGATATGATTTACAAGGTCACTAAAGATAAACTTATTGCTATTTTGAATTCAGATTAAACTGGTAAAAATAAAATAATTATCTTCCCAACCTTTTGCAGTTTTTTGTTCTCTATAACAATATGAACCTTAATTTTTGTATCATGAAATTAAAATTGTTTTCGTCTGCGCCGCGAATTTTTCAAATGAATTGGAATGTGTTGTTTTTCTTTTTGTTTTTCATTGGAACAAAAACTTTTGCACAAAGTCCTGAACTTACCGTGAAAGGTGAAGAGGCAGAAAAAGTGCGAATGAACAAGCTTATCGTCAATGTAAAAGTGGTTGGCAATATCGCTTATACAACTGCCGAAATGCATTTTTTTAATTCGGGTACACGACAAATGGAGGCAGAACTTATTTTTCCGTTGCCAGAAAATGTTTCGGTTTCCAGATATGCTATTGACATTAATGGGAAATTGAGAGAAGCTGTTCCTGTAAATAAAAATAAAGGAAAACAGGTTTTTGAGGCAATCGAACATCGCCGCGTTGATCCGGGATTGTTGGAGAAAGTCGACGGGAATAATTTCAAAACGAGAATTTATCCATTAATGCCAAATGGAGAAAGAATTGTGGTTATTGGTTATGAAGAAGAACTTTCGGCTTTTGACAAGGATAATTTGGCATATCAGCTTTTGAGCCGTTATCCTAAAAAGTTGGATAAATTTGAAATCTATGTTTCGGTTTTAGGAACTTCAACAGCACCAATTGTTACTGATAATTCAGGAAAAGAAATTGCTTTTTCAAAATGGAACCAAGCTTTTCAGGCTTCAGTTAAAAAGGAGAATTATCAGCCTGACGAAAAATTAGTTTTTAAAATTCCGATCCAGCAAAATATTCCGAGTGTCGTAATGCAAGACGCTGGCGGACAATATTATTTTTATGGAAATACTTTTATAGAAGGAAATAAAACCGCTAAAAAATCACCCGCTTCAATTGGTTTGATTTGGGATAATTCTTTGAGTTGTCAAAATCGTGATTTGAAGAAAGAATTGAGTTTATTGGATGCTTATTTTCAGAAGATAAAAAATACAAAAGTTACATTGTACTTTTTGAATTATACTTTTGATAAGCAACAAGAATATATTATTTCTGAAGGAAATTGGTCTGCTCTAAAAGCTGTTTTAGAAAAAACAAGATACGATGGCGGAACTCGTTTTTCGCAATTGAACTTTTCAGGTCAGGATGAATATTTGTTTTTTACAGATGGATTATCATCTTTGAGTGAAAACTTTCTGCCAAAAACAAAAAAGCCAATTTATACTATTACTTCTTCCGTTTCTGCTGATTTTGCTTTTCTGAATTTTTCGTCAACGAAAACTGGCGGTAATTTTATCAATTTAAATCAGATAAATGCTGAAATAGTTTTGGATAAATTGACAAATACCAATTTGAAATTTTTAGGAATAAAAGAGAATTTGACAGTAACCGATTTATTTCCAATGGAAGGAACTTCGATTTCTGGAAATTTCAGTTTTTCAGGAATTTCTTTAAATCCAAAAAATGAGATTACGCTTCTTTTTGGTTATGGAAATGAAGCTATTTTGGAACGAAAAATTATACTTGATGCTTCTGCCCAAAATGCAGGAGATATTAATGTGGAGAAACTTTGGGTACAGAAAAAAATCGCCAATCTCGAATTGCAATACGCTAAAAATGCAGATGAAATTGAGCTTCTTGGAAAGAAATTCGGAATTGTTACTAAAAACACGTCGCTGATTGTTCTTGAAAATGTGAGAGATTATATTTTGTATGATATTGTACCGCCGGCAGAATTGCGTGCTGAATTTGATCAAATTAAAAAGCAGGAACGTGATGCAACTTTAGCTCAGCAAAAAAATAACTGGGAAAGTATTGAAAGTTATTTTAATGGATTAGATGTTTGGTGGAAAAAAAATATTAAGTATTCAGGCCCTAAAAAAGTGGCAAAATCGAAAAATAGCAACATACAAAGATCAAATAATAATAATGTTACTGAGCCAGTTTTGCAAAGAAACACAAATGTTGCTGCTGGATTTGTTTCAGGTTTAATATTGGATCAAACAGGTCAACTATTGCCTGGTGCAAATGTTGTTTTAAAAGGAACAAGAACAAGAACCCAGACTGATTTTGATGGCAAATTTACTATACAGGCTCCAGCGAACAGCGAACTTGAAATTAGTTATATTGGTTTTGAATCTACTCAAGTAAATGTGGGCAGAAATAATATGGTTACAATACATTTACGAGAAAACGCTAACAGATTGGAAGAAGTTGTTACAGTTGGTTATGAAACCATAAAAGGAGATCCAGATGCGACACTTACAATTGATGAGCCTGTTGGTGCGGGAACGGCTACAACAGTAATTGAAGAAGACAATAATGTATATAACACTGCTGCATCAAAAGTTGATCAGGTAAAATTTGTTCCACCAGTTGTTGCAAAATCAGAGGACACACCAAAAATCACTGAATTAAAAGATAAAAAAGTTGGTAGTGAAGTAATAAGAAAAGACGAAATTATTGTAGAACCTCAAGAAACAGTTATAGTTGGATACGGAACTCAAAGGAAAAGAGATCTTGTAGGTGTTTCCGCTGGAAGTGCTGTAAAAAATGAAGATGCTGTAAAAGATTTAAAACCCGAAGTCGCAGGTCAGGTTGCAAAAACTATTCAAAGCGAAACAAATTTAGATCGAGGATATTTAGACGATGAATCGAAAAAGTCTTTAATTATAGTTGATGGTCAGTTTTATGAAGGAGAATTGACCGATTTAAAATCAGATGATATTGAGACGGTAGAGGTTGTGAAAGATAAGTCGAGAATTTCTGCTTATGGCAGTAAAGGAGCAAATGGGGTTATTATTATAACAACGAAAAAGAAAACTTCAAATAGTGGAATTGTCCAAACAAAAAGTTGGAACCCAGATCGATTGTATTTAAAAGCATTGGCTTCGGCGCCAAAAGAAAAACAATATGATTTGTATTTCGAATTAAGAAAAGCACAAGAGAGAAACCCAAGTTTTTATTTTGATGTGGCACACTTTTTCTACAATCAAGGTGACGTTAAAAAAGCGTTGCTGATTCTTAGCAATATTGCCGATTTAGGTTTAGAGAATCATCAACTTTATAAAACGTTGACTTATACTTTGCGTCAATGGAAAGATTATGATGATGCCGTTTTTACCGCAAAACAAGTTGCAAAATGGAGAGAACATGAGCCGCAAAGTCTTAGAGATTATGCTTTAACGCTAGAAGATGCTGGAAAATATCAAGCGGCATTTGATGAATTAGTAAAATCACTTGAGGTAAATTATTACGGAGAAATGAGCGGGCAATATGAAGGTGTTGAAGATATTGTTTTAATGGATATCAACAGATTGATGAGTGAGCATCCGGGATTGAAAACAGGGAAATTAGATAAAAAATATATCGCAAAAATGCCGGTTGATATCAGAATTATCATGAACTGGAACCAGATGGATGTTGATTTAGATTTGCATGTAATTGAACCAACAAATGAAGAATGTTATTACAGCCACACTTCTACACAAATTGGAGGCAGATTTTCTAAAGATTTTACAGAAGGGTATGGGCCAGAGCAATATATAATTCGAAATGCTATGAAAGGGAAGTACCAAATTAAAACCAATTATTTTGGAGAAACCGAATTAACTGAAAACGGCCCAGCGACAATTATGGTCGAAATTTATACAACAAAAGCAGGAAAAACATCAAGAACTTTGAAAACAATTCAGTTAGGAAAAGTTAAAGAAAATGATGTTCTAGCCGAAATCACTTGGTAACATTCATAAATTCAAACTAGAGATTTCAATTTTAAAAGGCGAAGTTGCGTTGTTCCATTCTAAAAACGTAATTTTGCCTTTTATTTTTTAGGTTTAAAAGAGTAATCTAAAATCTAAAATCTACAATCTAAAATTAAAGAATGACAGGAACCGTTTATAAATCTACAGGAAGCTGGTATACCGTAAAATCTGAAAATGGAGATTTTATTGAATGCCGTATGAAAGGGAAATTTAGAATTAAAGGTATAAAAAGTACCAACCCAATTGCTGTAGGCGATATTGTAGATTATGAATTGGAGGAAACTTCAGATGCTGTAACCGGAATGATTCATAATATTCACGAAAGAAAAAATTATATCGTTCGTAAATCGGTTAATCTGTCTAAGCAGATTCATATTATTGCTTCAAATATCGATCAGGTTTTTTTATTGGTCACAATCGATAATCCGCCAACAACTACAAGTTTTATTGACCGTTTTTTGGTTACTGCCGAAGCATACGGAATTGAAGCGATTCTGATTTTTAATAAAATCGATACGCTGAATGATCAGACTTTAGACGATCAGCTTTATCTGCAGCACATTTATTCTGAAATAGGATATAAATGTCTCCGAATTTCATCTACAGAAAATAAAGGTGTTGATAAACTCAAAGAAATGATGATTGGCAAAGTAAGCATGTTTTCCGGACATTCAGGAGTTGGAAAATCAACTTTGGTAAATGCGATGGAACCAAGCCTTCATTTAAAAACGACTGTAATTTCAGAACAAAGCAAGCAAGGTCAGCATACGACTACTTTTGCCGAAATGTATGATTTGTCTTTTGATGCCAGAATTATCGATACGCCAGGAATTAAAGGTTTTGGAATTGTAGATATGGAACCGCAAGAAATTAGTGGTTATTTTCCGGAATTTTTCAAATTAAAAGATCAATGCAAGTTTAACAACTGTTTACATAAAGAAGAACCGCATTGCGCCATAAAAGCAGCTTTAGAAAAAGATGAAATTGCTTGGTCACGTTATAATAGTTATCTAAAAATCCTCGAAGGCGACGAAGAGCATTATCGTACCGATACTTATGGTGAAGATCGCGCTGCGAGTGATGAAACGAGGAAATAATTGTGAATTGTAAATGGTTAATTATAAATTCCAAATTCCAAACGAAATTATATTGTAGAGATGCACTGCAGTGCATCTAACGTCAGAATTTAAAATCTGTTTAATCCATATAATCTGTGGCTAAAAAAAAATAATGAGAGTAGTTATCCAGAGAGTTTCCCAAGCATCAGTAACAGTCGATTCTAAAATTGTTGCCGATATTCAAAAAGGTTTATTGGTTTTAGTCGGAATTGAAGATGCCGATACTCAGGAAGATATTGATTGGCTTGCCGGGAAAATCATTAAAATGAGAATTTTTGGCGATGAAAATGATGTCATGAACTGCTCGGTTCAAGATATTGATGGCGAAATTATTGCAGTTAGCCAATTTACACTTCATGCTTCTACAAAAAAAGGAAATCGTCCTTCCTACATAAAAGCGGCAAAACCAGACTTCGCAATTCCTATGTATGAGAACTTTGTTAAAGCATTAGAAAAGGAATTCAATAAAAAAATCCAAACTGGAATTTTTGGCGCCGATATGAAAGTCAGTCTCTTAAATGATGGTCCCGTAACGATCGTTATGGACAGCAAAAATCGAGAGTAAAAAAATATAAACAAATGTTAAGGATTTCTAAAAATAATATATATTTGGGGAAATTACTTACTAATGAAAAACCCCTTTTTTGCGTTATTTTTATTCTTAACTACGCTTAATTTTTATGCTCAAAAAGCAAACTATGCTGTTGTTGCAATTCCAGATAGTTTAAAACAAAATGCAAATGCGGTCGTACGACTAGACCAAATGGATGTGAACATTGTTTCGCAACGAAGTATGATCGTCAAAAAGCAAAGAGTGGTAACTGTTTTAAACGACAAGGGACTTTCTGATATTGAAGCTTATGAGCACTACGACAAAACAACTTCAATAAATAGTATCGAAGCGATTGTTTATGATGCGGCCGGCAATGAAATCAAAAAAATAAAGCGAAAAGATTTTAGAGATCAAAGTGCGGTAAGCGGCAGTACGCTTTTCTCAGATAACCGAGTGGTTTATCTAAATTATACACCAATTTCATATCCGTTTACGATTGCTTATAATTGTGAAACAGAAACTTCAAACACTGCTTTTTTACCACGATGGTATTTTATAAGTGATTACAATGAAAGCGTTGAAAAATGTGTTCTAAATGTTGCTTTTCCAAGAGATTTAGGTTTTAAGAAAAAGGAATTTCAGTTTGCAGGATTTAATATAAAAAAAACAGAGGAAACTGCTACAAAGCTGAGCTATGTTGCATCGAATATTTTGGCACAAAAAGCCGAAGATTTGAGTCCGTCTCCTGGAGATTTATTTCCAAAAATTATAATGGGTTTAGAGAAATTTCATTTAGAAGGTGTTGACGGAACTGCAACAACTTGGGAAGCATTTGGGAAATGGTACGGAGAAAAGATTCTTGCAGGAACTACAACTTTGCCAGAAGAAACCAAAGCAAAAATGAAAGCGCTTGTAGGTAATGAAAAAGATCCAATCAAGAAAGCAAAAATCATTTATGATTATGTCCAAAAAAAATCACGTTATGTAAACATTGCAATTGGTATTGGCGGTTGGAAACCAATGCAGGCAAGCGACGTTGATCGTTTAGGATATGGAGATTGTAAAGCTTTGTCTAACTATACAAAAGCACTTTTGCAGGCAGTTGATGTGCCTTCGTACAATACCATTTTATATGGCGACCGTTATAAATCTAATATTCAGTCTGATTTTGTTTCAATGCAGGGAAATCATATGATTTTGGCAATTCCAAATGGTGATAATTACACTTGGCTGGAATGTACAAGTCAAGATGATCCTTTCGGTTATCAAGGGACTTTTACAGACGACCGAGATGTTTTAGTAGTAAAGCCAGAAGGTGGCCAAATCGTTCGAACAAAAGTATATGATGACAAAGGAAATGCCCAAAAAGATAAAGGAATTTACACCATTGATGAAAACGGAAATTTTTCAGGTTCAATTTCAATTGTGTCTGAAGGTTCTCAATACAATGAGAAATTCAGAATCGAGAATTATCAGCCAACAGAAAAAGAAGCGCATTATAAAGAATATTGGGATAATATCAATAATCTAAAATTAGGCAAAATCGCATTTTCAAACGATAAGGAGAATATTCGTTTTACCGAAGATGTACAACTAAGCGCAATAAATTATGCTTCTATTTCTGCAAACAAAATGATTTTTGCTCTGGATGTTTTCAATCAAAATAATCAAAGTGTGAAGCGTATCAGAAACAGAAAAAATCCATTTGAAATTCAGCGAGGTTATTTGGATTCAGATGAAATTGAAGTAAACCTTCCAGCTGGTTTTTCGGTCGAGTTTCTTCCTACTAATTATGAGTTGAAAGGGAAATTTGGAGAGTACAAAACTGAAATCATCAAAAAAGATAATAATAAGCTCATCTACAAAAGAAGCATGTTTTTGAACAAAGGAAAATATTCGAATAAAGAATACGATGAATATCGCCTTTTTATGGAACAGGTTTCAAAAAATGATAATGCCAAAATAATATTGACCAAAAACTAATAATAAACTAACCAAGAATTGCCAAAATGAAACCAATTAAACTTTTTAGTCTTGCAATAACCCTATTGCTTTTTTCAAAAATAACAGCTCAAGAATTCAAACTAGGAAAAGTAACTGTTGCCGAATTAGAGCAAAAAATACATCCTAAAGATTCAGCAGCACCAGCAGCTATTTTGTACAAAAAGGGAAAAGCAAGAATTGAGTACGATCAAGCAGACGGTTTTGTGACTGTGACCGATGTAGAAGCCCGAATTAAAATTTATAAAAAAGAAGGTTACGACTGGGCAAATAAGGCGGTTTGGTATTACAAACAGTCTAATTTTACTGAAAAAGTATATTTTTCAGATGCTTATACCTACAATTTAGTAAATGGTAAAATTGAGAAAACGAAGCTTAAAACAGAAGGAACATTTGACGAAGTTTTGAATAAATTCAGATCTCAAAAGAAAATCACGATGCCTAATGTAAAGGAAGGTTCAGTAATTGAATATAAATATACCATCAAAAGTCCAAGTGATCGAGCGATAAGAGAATGGGAATTTCAAGAAACAATTCCAGTAAATTATTCGGAATTTATGACGGCTATTCCGGAGTATTATGTTTTTAATTCAAGGCAAAAAGGATATGTTTTTCCTAAAATGACGGTTGAAAAAAGTCCAAAATCGATAATTTTTACAAATAAAGAAAGATCTCAAGGGCAAGTTTCTACAACGACATTTAGTACAGATAAAATTGATTATACTGAAACAAGAACGACCTATGTAGCACAAGATTTTCCAGCCATTAAAGAGGAAGCTTTTGTCAATAATATGGATAATTATGTTTCAAGTATTCAGCATGAATTATCGATGACAAAGTTTCCAAATTCACAAATGAAAATGTATTCTACAGATTGGAATTCAGTTGCAAAAACCATTTATGATTACGAAAGTTTTGGTCCAGAATTAAACAAAACAGGTTATTATGAAGATGATCTAAAAGCCCTTCTAGCCGGAAAAAATACGCCAGAAGAGAAAATTTGGGTTATTTTAAATCATGTGAAATCTAATGTGAAATGGAATGGCTATAGAGGTTATGACTGTGACAACGGAGTTAAAAAAGCGTATAAAGAAAAAACTGGAAATATTGGCGATATTAATTTAATGTTGACTTCAATGCTTCGTTACTCAGGTTTGGAGGCAAATCCAGTTTTGGTGAGTACACGTGAAAACGGAATAGCATTATTCCCTAACAGAACAGCTTTTGATTATGTAATTGCTGCGGTTGAAACGCCAACAGGTTATTTGTTATTAGATGCATCTGACAAATTTTCAACGCCAAATATTCTTCCTTTTAGAACCATTAATTGGACCGGAAGATTGATTCGTAAAGATGGCACTTCTGAAGAAATTGAGTTGACACCAAAAAAACTATCAAATGATGTCGTTTTTATGAGTTATAGTATTGATGCCGAAGGGAAAATATCAGGAAAAACCAGAAGACAATGTTCAGATCACATGGCACTAATAACAAGAGAAAGAATTGATGGTGTTAAACAAGAAGATTATCTGGAAAAATTAGAAAACAAAAACGGAAAAATTGAAATCAACGATTACACCCGAACAAATGAAAAAGAAATTTTACTGCCTACTATAGAAACCTATTCATTTACAGGAAATGATTTGTGCGAAATAATTGGAGGCAAGATTTATGTTAGTCCGATGTTGTTTTTTACCAATGATAAAAATCCGTTTAAACAGGAAGTTCGAGAATATCCTGTAGATTTTGGATTCCCACAATTGGAGAAATACAGTATCAATATCCAAATTCCGGATGGATTTACGGTTGAAACTTTGCCAGCTTCAGCAGCGATAAATATGGAAGACAATGCAGGAAGCTTTAAATTTGTAGTTGCTCAAAATGGAAATACTGTCCAATTTTCTATTGCAAGCCAAATTAACGAGGCAATTTTTTCTGCAGAAAAATATGAAATGCTTAAAGAATACTACAAAGGAATGATTGCGAAAGAAACAGAAAAAATTGTTTTAAAAAGAATTTAGAAAATGAAGTTTTCAGGTTTAAGGGTTATCATTTTATTTTTACTCATTTCGCTAAAAGGACAATCTCAAAGTTACGAACTTGGGAAAGTTACAATTGCTGAACTGCAGGAAAGATCAAATCCAAAAGATACAGCGGCTCCGGCCGCTATTTTGTTTAAAAAGGGGCGAACTTTTTTTACTTATAACAAAGATGTTGGTTTTTCGGCCAATCATGTTTACGAGTTTAAAATCAAAATCTACAAAAAAGAAGGACTTAAATGGGCCGATCAAAAAGCTCGTTTTTATATTGGTTATGAAAATTTAAACGAAGATCGTTTGGAGTTTTCAAACGCGATTACATACAATTTGGAAAATGGCACAATTGTAAAAACAAAACTCGATAATCAAGGGGCTTTTAAGAAAAAAGTCAATAAGTTTTGGAAAGAAAAAACAATAACGCTTCCTAATGTAAAAGTGGGTTCAGTTATTGAATACAAATATGTTTTGAAATCAGAGAATATTGTAAAATTGCCTGATTTTGAAATTCAATATGATATTCCTGTAAATTATGTAGAATATAAAACAGAGATTCCAGAATACTTTATTTATAAGCCAATTCTTATTGGAAATTATCCTATAGAGTCTGATGCGAAATTAGAAGGAAGAAGTCAGAGTTATGAGAATGAACATAATCAATCGACTATAATTTCTTTTAAGCAAATCAGTACTTTGTACAAAGGAAAGGATGTTCCTGCATTGAAAGATGAACCATATGTAAATAATGTCGATAATTATAGAGGTTGTATTCAGTTTGAAATCGAACGCGTTCGTTATCCAGATAAACCTGATAAAGATTATGCACTTACTTGGGAAGGTGTTGCAACAAACATTTTTAAAAATGAACATTTCGGAAAAGAACTTAATCAAAAAGATTTCTTGGTCGATGATGTCAAAAGATTATTGACCGGAGTTGAATCGCAGAATGATCGAATGAATATCATTTTTAAATATGTTCAGAATAAAATGCATTGGAATGAGGAAAATGATTATTATACTGATAAAGGAATTGCAAAAGCCTACACTGATCAAACTGGAAATGTAGCCGAAATTAATTTCATTTTAATCAATATGCTAAAACTAGGAGGTATTGATGCAAATCCAGTTTTAGTGAGTACAATAGAAAATGGTGTGCCTGTTTATCCAACAAGAACAGGTTTCAATTATGTGATTGGAGGCGCACTCATAGACGGAAAACTAGTTTTGCTGGACGCAACCCGTAAATACACATGTCCAAACATATTGCCATTGAATATTTTAAACTGGAAAGGAAGGCTGATTAAAATTGATGGATCTTCGCAAGAAATCAATCTAGACCCAACTGCATTGTCTAAAGAATTTTCGACTGTTTTTGGCAAAATAAATGAAACCGGTAAAGTTGACGGTAAAATGAGAATTCAAAGAACAGATTATGATGCTTATAATTTCAGATCAAAACATTCAGAACAAAATCAGGAAAATTATCTTGAAAAGTATGAAGAAGAACTGGGAGATCTAAAAATCGCCAATTATAAAATTGAAAACGCGAAGGCTAATTTTTCAGATCCAGTAATCGAAACTTTTGATTTTGCATCTGATAATGTTGTTGAAATTATTGGAAAACAAATGTTTATTAATCCACTTCTGTTTTTTACTCGATCTAAAAACCCTTTTACTCAGGAAACAAGGCAAATGGGAATTTATTTTGGATATCCTACACTGGAAAAAATTAGTTTGAGTCTCGAAATTCCAACTGGATACACAATAGAATCGATGCCAAAACCAATTCGTATTACATCGCAAAACAAAGAAATCACTTATACTTTAAATATTTCAAATCTCGAAAATAAAATTCAAATTAGCTGTATCAAAGAAATAAACAATAGTATTTTTGCAGCTGGCGATTATGATGGATTAAAAAAACTCTTCCAACAAGTCATTGCCAGCCAAAATGAAAAAATTGTCCTTAAAAAAATATAGCAATGGATTTGAAAAATGCACAATTAGATGTTGATACTTGGATAAAAGAACACGGTGTTCGTTACTTTAACGAATTGACCAATATGGCACAGCTTACAGAAGAAGTTGGAGAAGTTGCCCGAATTATTGCACGCCGTTACGGAGAACAATCAGAAAAAGAAAGTGATAAAAACAAAGATTTAGGTGAAGAATTAGCCGATGTTGTTTTCGTAGTTTTATGTTTGGCGAATCAAACCGGAATTGATTTACAGGCCGCTTTTGACAAAAAAATGGATTTAAAATCGGTTAGAGATAAAGATCGTCACAAAAACAATGATAAATTGAAATAATTGTGAAATTTCAGTGTGAATTTTGATTTACGAACGAGGAGTGGTAAATTGCGCACTCGAATTATATTTCTAATAATTCGCAACTTATAATCAAAATCATGAATTTAAAATTAACGACGAATTCACCATTCACAATTGATGATTCGCAACTAAATATTACTGGTTCAAAAAGTGAAACGAACCGTTTATTATTACTAAAAGCATTATTCCCAAATATTACTTTAGCCAATACTTCAAATTCTGATGATAGTGAAGTTATGCAAAAAGCTTTGGCTGGAAATGACGAAATTGTAGACATTCACCATGCGGGAACGGCAATGCGTTTTCTTACTGCTTATTTTGCTGTAAACGAAGGCAGAGAAGTGGTAATGACAGGTTCTAGTAGAATGCAGGAACGTCCAATCAAAATTTTGGTTGATACTTTAAGACAATTGGGAGTTGAGATCTCTTATGAAAAAGAAGAAGGTTATCCGCCAATCAGAATCAAAGGAAAAAAAGTTACGGCTTCAAAAGTAAACTTGGCAGCAAATGTTAGCAGCCAATATATTTCGGCACTTTTGCTTGTAGCTTCTAAATTAGATAATGGTTTAGAATTGACATTAGAAGGAGAAATTACTTCAATTCCATACATCAAAATGACTTTGGCTTTGCTGACTGATTTGGATATCAAAACAAGTTTTGAAGGAAACGTAATTAAAGTTTTCCCTAAAGAGTCGGTTGAATCAAAAGAAATGGTGGTAGAATCGGATTGGAGTTCGGCTTCTTATTTCTTTAGTTTAGTAGCTTTATCTGAATCTGCAAAAATTACTTTGAGCAGTTATAAAGAAAACAGCCTTCAAGGAGATTCAGAATTAGTTTCTCTTTATGAAAAAATGGGTGTGAAAACGACTTTCCAAAACAACAAAATGACTTTGGAAAAAGTAGCAGGATTCAATTATCAAGACGTAAATTTTGAATTGAATAATACTCCGGATATTGCACAAACTATTGTGGTAACTTGCTTAGGTTTAGGAATTGGATGTCATTTAACTGGTCTTCACACTTTAAAAATTAAAGAAACAGACAGACTTGAAGCTTTAAGAATTGAATTGACAAAATTAGGAGCTAATATTTCGGTTACAAACGACAGCTTGACTTTGGTAAAATCTGATAATATCAATCACGACGTAAAAATCGGAACATATAATGATCACCGTATGGCGATGGCATTTGCACCTTTAGCAATTAAAGTTCCAATTATTATTGAAGATGCTGGAGTAGTTTCAAAATCGTACCCAGATTTCTGGAACGATTTAAAAGCTTTAAACTTTCAAATATCAGAATTGTAATTTTTTTTGAACCATATAAGAAATATAAGTTCATTTAAATAAAGCTCGATAAATATAGCCTCTGGTTTTAACCAGAGGTTTTTTTTATGTGTATTTAAAAGTAAACACCTGACAGTTTTTCAAAGCCTCAGAGCCTTTGTTGCTTTGTAACTTTGCAACTTTGTAACTTTTTTAATGAACTTGTATTTCTTATATGGTGCAAAATAACATTTTAATGGTTCTCGAAACCTCACAAAATCAAGGACTTTTGAAAATAAACGTCAAAACACTTGACAACGCCTATTTCACAATCGTATATTTGCAAGCGATTTAAAATTTTAGATAAAAAAATCTAAGATTGATATTTTAAAATCTAACTTCAAATATGAAATTATCACACTTCAATTTCAATTTACCGAAAGAACTTTTGGCTGAATTTCCAGCAGAAAACAGAGATGAGTCTCGTTTAATGGTAATTGACCGTAAAAAAAACACGATCGAACATAAAATGTTTAAAGATGTTATCAACTATTTTGATGACGGAGACGTTTTAATTCTTAACAATACAAAAGTTTTCCCTGCGCGTTTGTACGGAAACAAAGAAAAAACGGGAGCGAGAATTGAGGTTTTCTTATTAAGAGAATTAAATTCTGAGCAACGCCTTTGGGATGTTTTAGTAGATCCTGCTAGAAAAATCCGTATTGGTAACAAACTTTATTTTGGTGATGACGATTCATTAGTTGCTGAGGTAATCGACAACACAACTTCGCGTGGTAGAACTTTACGTTTCTTATACGATGGTTCTTATGAAGAATTCAGAAACAAATTGACAGAACTTGGAGAAACTCCAATCCCAAAATACATCAACAGAGATGTTACTCCGGAAGATGCTGAAAGATACCAAACAATCTACGCAAAAGAAGAAGGAGCTGTAGCGGCACCAACTGCTGGTTTACACTTTTCAAAACACCTTTTGAAAAAATTAGAAATCAAAGGAGTGAACTTTGCTGAGGTAACTTTACACGTTGGTTTAGGAACTTTCAATCCAGTTGAGGTTGAAGATTTATCTAAACACAAAATGGATTCTGAGGAATTAATCATTACTCAAGAAGCTTGTGATATCGTAAACGAAGGAAAAGCAAAGAAAAAACGTATCTGTGCTGTAGGAACAACTTCTATGCGTGCAATCGAAAGTTCTGTTTCTTCTGCGAATACTTTGAATCCTTACGAAGGATGGACAAATAAATTTATTTTCCCTCCTCACGATTTTAGTATTGCAAACTGTATGATTACCAATTTCCACACACCAAAATCAACGTTATTAATGATGATTTCTGCTTTCTGTGGACATGATTTAATGAAAAAAGCATACGAAGAAGCAATCAAAGAAGGATACAAATTCTATTCTTACGGAGACGCAATGTTAATTCTTTAATTAGAATTTATTTTCAAAATAAGAACCCGACAGTTTTTTAGAAGCTGTCGGGTTTTCTGTTTTTTAATGGTTTCAAGTTTCAGGTTTCAAGTTTGAAGTTCGTTGTGAAATTTAAACGCAAAGTTCGCAAGGTTTTTTTGCTCAGTTTGTGTTTGCCGAATGCAAAAGAACGCAAAGCTTTGCGAACTTAGCGTTTGTAAACGTTAACCTTGATAAAAATCCTTGCGAACTTTGCGGTTAAAAAAACACAAAGTATATAAACTTGAAACCTTAAACCTGAAACAAAACAAACAATTTTTGTTATTTTAGCATCCAAAACAAAAAACAATGACTTTTCAAAATACACGCGAATTTGCACGAGGGCTAGATTCGCAAGACACATTAAACCACTATCAGGAACAATTTATTTTTCCTAAAGTAAATGACAAAAGAGTGATCTATTTTACAGGAAACTCTTTAGGATTACAGCCAAAACGTACCAAAGCATATATTGATGAAGTAATGAATGACTGGGCTGAATTGGCAGTTGAAGGTCATTTTTATGCTGAAAAACCTTGGTGGGATTATCAAGAAAGATTTGCTGAACCATTGAGTAAAATTGTTGGAGCACTTCCATCAGAAGTTACGGTGATGAATACTTTGACCGTAAATCTTCACTTATTAATGGTTTCTTTTTATCAGCCAAAAGGGAAACGTTATAAAATTATCTGTGAAGAAAAAGCTTTTCCATCAGATCAGTATATGTTTCAAAGCCAAGTAAATTTTCATGGATATAAACCCGAGGATGCGATTGTAGAAATTAAACGAAGAGAGGGCGAACATAATATTCGTCTAGAAGATGTTTTAGCTAAAATCGAGGAAGTAGGCGATGAGCTTGCTTTGGTTTTGATTGGTGGCGTAAACTATTACACGGGGCAAGTTTTTGATATTAAAACTATAACTGCTGCCGGACAAAAAGTTGGAGCAAAAGTGGGTTGGGATTTAGCACATGCTGCTGGAAATATCAAATTAGAACTTCATGATTGGAATGTAGATTTTGCTGCTTGGTGCAGTTATAAATATATGAATTCGGGTCCAGGAAATGCTTCAGGATGCTTTGTTCATGAAAAACATCATAATTCAGATTTACCAAGATTTGCCGGATGGTGGGGACACAATAAAGAACGTCGTTTCAAAATGGAACCTACTTTTGATCCTGTTCACGGTGCAGACGGCTGGCAGATTAGTAATCTTCCAGTTCTTTCATTAGCGCCTTATTTAGCTTCTGTAGAAATGTTTGCTGAGGTTGGAATGGATGCTTTAATTAAAAAACGTGATCATATTACTTCGTACTTAGAATTTATTCTTCAAGAAATCGATAAAGAAGTAGAGAGTACTTTTGAAATTATTACACCTTCAAATCCAGAAGAAAGAGCTTCGCAATTATCTGTTTTTCTTCATGGAGAAGGTAGAGCTTTATTTGACTATTTAATGAAAAACGGAGTAATAACAGATTGGCGCGAACCAAATGTAATTCGTCTTGCTCCAGTTCCTTTATATTGCTCTTATGAAGATATGTACGACTTTGGACAAATTCTGAAAAAAGGAATTTTAGGGGAGTAAATTATTTCACGCAGATTTTGCAGATTCTAGCAGATTTAAAATGATTTCTATAAATAATCTGCGAGCATCTGCTTAAATCTTTTTTAAATCTGCGTGAAAAAAATCTGTAACTACAAAAAAGAGAAAAAACTTTGCGACTTTGCGCGATTAAAACATTCGACTTTAATAAGAACACTGCGAGAAACAACATAAAAATCTTCTAATCATATAAACTTTAAAAAAAATTCTGTAACAAGCATTGTATCAGATTGTCGGAACTTTGTGATATAAATTTTAAAAATTAAAATCATGAAGGGCTTATCTATTTTACTCGCAATTATATTATTTACTTCTTGCCAAAATCAGAGTAAGGAGGATATAAATAAAGCCAAGCAAGCCAGTATTGATTCAATGAAGGTGGAAATTAGCAAACAGCGTGTTATTGATTCAATGAAGACTGAAATGGCTAAGATGAAGGAAGAACAAAAAACGGAAACTCAAAAAACCGTGGTTGTTCATCAGCAAGATGGAACAGCAACATCCACAACAACAAAAAAGAAAGGATGGAGTTCAACGGCTAAGGGCGCTGTAATTGGTGCGGGCGTTGGTGCAGCAACCGGAGCAATTGTCAGCAAGAAAAAAGGTGAAGGTGCTATTATTGGTGGATTGGCCGGCGCTGGAGTAGGCGCTGGAACAGGTGCTATAATTGACAGCAATAAGAAGAAGAAAGAATAAGTTTATATAAAGAAACGCCGATTTAAAATATTTAAATCGGCGTTTTGTTTTAGGCTAATTGCAAAGTCGGGATTTGAATTGCGTTTAATTCTGATTTATAAAAGTCGAATTGTTTTTTGATCTTTGCTCCATCGGTTTTGAAGTACAAAGTTTCAGAAAACAGGGTTTGATAATATTCAATCCCTTCTAAAATATTTGCTTTAAAAGAAGTCCATTTTTTTAGCTGATTGGCAGTGACTTCTCCAGAAATGCTTTCGATTTCATTTCTGAAATAATCCACATACATTTTCAGTTCTTTGATAAATATATTTGGACGATCATTGGTTCTTAAAATTGATTTTCCCTGATAAATATGCTGTATCATTTGCCTTAAGGAAACTTCTTGATCAAAATATGCCAAATTTGGTCCCGGACAAATAACCACACCTTGCGCCTGACCTTTAATTTTAATATCATTTTCCAAATACGAAGCATTTGCCAAACCAACACACAAACATGATTTTTCGGTGATCTTGATTTTGCTTTTTTCGAATTCGGAATTAGTTATAGAATCTTTTTTGGTTTCCAATTCTTCCAGTTTTATATCCTGATATTTTTTCGAAGCAGTACAAATTCCATGCGGATCATATTCTTTGCTCAACGCTAAAAATTTCTTCGGGCAAGAGCTTCCGGCTTTATTTTCTTGAATTCTTTTTTGTTTTAAAAATTCATTTGTTGTGCCTTTTAAAGTATTAAATGGAACTCCCAAAGGTGAAATGTTGCTCAAGTAAAAATCATCTTCTTTAGCGTTCATCAATAAATTTCGGGTTTCTTTATCAACAGAAGTTGCTTCTGGAACCAATAAAAACGGAGAACCCCAGCCTACAGCATCTACTTGATATTTGTCTAGCAAAAATTCATGTTCTTCTGCGGTTCCTACGCCACCTTGAACTGTAATTTTCAATTCAAGTGGGGTTTTCGGGCAATATTGATTTTTTGCTTGTAGGGCCTTAATCATCAAATCGTGGGCAGATTGTATCAACTGCTCTTTTTTTTGCTTGAATTCTTCTAAAATTGTGCCCAATAAGAGTCCATCAGTTGCAAAGGCGTGTCCGCCACAGTTTAATCCAGATTCAATTCGGTATTCTGAAACCCAAAGACCCTTTTTAGCCAAAAAATTTCCTTGAATCATTGCGGATCTAAAATCACTAACTTTTAAAATGATTTTCTTTTTCAGCTCATTATTTTCATTTGGAAAAAAAGCTGCAAAATTTTCGAAGTAGCCAAACAATCTCGGATTCATTCCGGCAGAAAGCACAACAGAAGATTCCAGATTGCTGTTTGCAAAACCTCTCAAAGCCGCATGTGCATCATTAAACTCAATCGGAAGTTGTTCGTTTTTTATGAAATTATCCTTGTCTAATTTCGTCATAATGTTCACGTCAATTTCTCCGGGAAAAAGATGGGATTCTATATAATGCTGCATGTTTTCTTTAAAAGCAATTCCGTCGTCCAATAAATTCTGAAAGCCTTTTTTGATGTCAGAGGTATTCGGGAGTATCGACATGAAATTTTCGAGAGCTGTTTTGCTTTCTGCTAATTCAGATTTGAAACTTTCGAATTTTTCTTTTACAATTTTGTCAACTAAATTCAAATAAGATGTAATTCTTTCAGCGCGATAATCATGAAATTTCTGAGTGATTTCTTCATAAGGAATATTGAATTTGGTGCTATAAAAGTTGCGCATTTTTTCAATCAAATCATCATCAGCGAGAGCAATAACAGATGAAATTCCGTATTGTGCCACGCGTATCGGACTGTCAATCGTGTATGCAAGCCCCATTACAGGTATGTGGAAAGTATGTAAAGGCGTTTTTGTCATTTGTCTTTAGATTAAAATAAAGACAAATATTGAAAAAAGGATTTTCCTAAAACCTGATAATTGTCAGGTTTGCGGGTAAAGTTTTTCCACCACGAATTATACAATCTTGTCATCCTGACGAAGGAAGGATCTTCGTAAGTGGCTCCACAATCCAAATCGCCAATCTTTGTAGAATTTCTTACGAGGATTCTTCGTGCCATAGAATGACAAAAGTGAGAATAGGTTTCAGTTTTCACGAAATCTTTGTCATCCTGACGAAGGAAGGATCTTCGTAAGTAGTTCCGCAATCTAAAGATGCAAAGCTCGCTACTAATTCGATAAGGTACTAATAAAACATGAAAAAGAAAGAATATTCTTTCTTTTCATAAGAAAAAAGAATTAATGTAGTTTCATGAAATTACATGAAGGCTACCATACGTATTACATTTACATTATAACAAACAAATTTAAAACAGTCTTTTACACCGGAGTGACCAATAACTTAAGAGTTCGTTTAAGTCAACATAAAGAGAATATTACTGGAGAAAATAAAACTTTTGCCTCAAAATATAAAGTTGAATTTTTGTTATACTATGAAAAATTTACTTGGATTCAAGAAGCGATTGGCCGTGAAAAAGAGATAAAAGGCTGGACTAGAGATAGAAAAATAGAATTAATTAAAACAATTAATCCTGATTTGGATTTTTTGAATTATATCTTTAGTTGAGTTACTATGTCGAAATACTTTGTAGAGTTTCTGACGAAGATTCTTCGTTCCTCAGAATGACAAGATTGAGGGAAATCTTTGTGATTTTTATATCAAAATCTTCTTCAATGATTCAGCAATACTTCGCCATAAAAAGTTGTAGAATGATTTTTCCTGAATTCTTTCGATTTCAACATCGGCTGTTTTGGCTTTGTCTTTAGAATCGTTTTTGACTAATAAATTCGCGATTGCCGATTTTAATTTGGCTTCTTTTTCAGGATCTTTCTTTTTGTATAATTTCACTTTTAGATCATCATAATCCAGAGATGCATTTCCTTTTGAAGCATTATCATTTCCGTAGAAATTAAAACGGTATTTATGAAAAGCTCCCGTAAATGTGGCGTTCATATACGGTTTGCTGAATTGCCCCATCGCTCGAACATCAAAATTTGAAATTACGCCCTGAATATGAAAACCGTCGCTTTTGTCCAAAACATTAAAACTCCAATCGACATCAAGTGGAGAAGTTTTCATGAAAATGGTTTTTACTTTGATCTTTACATCGTCGGTTTTTTTCAACCCAAAACCACTTCGCAGATTGGTTGCCTGCAAGTTAAAATTGTCGAAAGTTAGAACTCCTGGACTTTTGGAAAAATCCATTTCTTCTTCGTAAACCAATTTCGATTTCAAAACCTGAAGCGTATCAATCTGAAGTGGAAATTTAATGTTTCGAAGTAAATGATTGTAAAGGTATTTTTTGCTCAAATCGTCTTTTGGCATTTTTCCGCGGTAGATATTCGCATCAAAATGATTCATTACAATAGAATTGGCTTTGAAGAAAAAACGATCATCTTTAAATCCCCAATCCATTTTTTGAATGTTAGCCGAATCTACTTTTAGCGTGTAAATATCTTTTTCCGCCTTAAGTCTTTTTATAAATTCCGGACGTGTAAACTGCGGAATATTAGCAAAATTATTAATCTTCAAAAAGTTCTTTTCAGTGCTTATTTTTCCAATTGTGATATGATAAAATTCACTCGGACGATAAAATAAACTATCACAGACTAAAGCATAACTTTTATAATGAAGAGGAATTTTTTCTTTTAAAGTGGCATCAGTTATTAAAATGCCTTCTAGTTTGAGAAGAATTTTTTTAATGCTGAAAATTGGTTTTTGTGTATCTAAAGAAACCACATCGACAGTTCCGTCATTCAGATAAATATTTGAAACGCCGACGATTTTTTGAAAAGGTTCGACTATTTCGTTTTTAATGCTTTTGCTGTTGTTGATGAGTTTTTCGCCTTTTTTATACAGAATTACACGTGGTCTGTTTATGATAATACTTTCGGCTTGGATAATATCGCGAAAAGCTAAATCCCAAATATTAAAATTTTTAATCGTTATGGATTCTATTTTAGAAAAAAGGCCGTTTTTGCTGTCTTTCGGTTGGTTCTTCGGGCTTACTAATAATGTTTGAGCGTAAATGTTTCTAGAGAAAAGCGAAACTTCAATTTTTTCGTAATTTATGTTATAAACGGTTTTGTTTTTTTCATGAACAATAATGGGAAGCTGTTTTTTTATCCAATAATTCAAGCCAATATTGACTGAAATTAGGATGAGAAAAAGAGAAATTAGCCCAATTGCTATTTTTTTATAGATCGACATTTATGTATTAATTTTAAATACATAAATTTAGACTTTAGAAAAGAAGAATATTTACATTATTTGCCAATTTGGTTACATCATTTTAAAGACTTTATTATTTATACTTTTTCGAAAATATGAGAAGATTTAAAAAAATTCTGCTGGTTTTAGTACTCTTGATTGTGGTTTTGGGAATTGGTTTGTGCGCTTACATTTTCCATTTGAAACCGAAATATGAAGGTGAATTGGAATTGAAAAATCTTCAAAAGGAAACAACAGTATATTTTGATGATTTTGGAGTTCCCCACATTTATGCCGATTCTGAAAAGGATGCCATGACAGCTTTAGGCTACGTTCATGCGCAAGAGAGATTATGGCAAATGGAATTGCTTCGCAGAATTGCGCCAGGACGTTTGTCTGAAATTTTCGGATCAGTAGCGCTTAAAAATGATAAATTTTTCTCTGGAATCGGCATTGAAGAAGCTTCCGCGAAAGCCATTTCTAAATTGGATAAAAACAGCCAGGCCTATCAATTGACTTTGGCATATTTGGATGGAATTAATCAATATTTGGAAGAAGGTGTAACCCCGATCGAATTTACTTTAGTTGGTGTGAAAAAGCAAAAATTTACGATTAAAGACGTTTACAATATTTTCGGATACATGTCTTTTAGTTTTGCGATGGCACAAAAAACAGATCCATTGTTGACTGATATTCGAAATAAATATGGCACCGAATATTTGAAAGATTTAGGAATTGAAGGAGAATTCAACACGACTCAGTTAAAAAGTGCTAAAGCGAATTCAGAAGAATATAGTGCCATTGCTAAATCTGTTGCTTTGTTGTTGGATAAATCTCCGATTCCACCATTTATTGGAAGCAACAGTTGGGTTGCGGGACCTCATAAGACCAAAAGTGGAAAAGTGATTTTTGCAAATGATCCGCATATTGGATTTTCGCAACCAGGAACTTGGTACGAAGCACACATTATGACACCGAAACACGAATTGTATGGTTGTTATTTGGCAGGAACGCCATTTCCGCTATTAGCGCATAATCGTGATTATGCTTACGGTTTGACCATGTTTGAAAATGACGATATTGATTTTTATCAGGAAAAAAATAATCCAAACAATTCGGGCCAATATCAAACACCAATTGGTTTTGCAAATTACGAAGTGAGAACGAAAACTATAAAAGTTAAAGATACTTCAGATGTTGTGCTGACGGTTAAGTCAACTCGTCACGGACCAATAATGAATGATGTTTTGGATCGCTTGGGCAAGAAAAATCCAATCGCAATGTCGTGGACTTTCACTCGTGAGCCAATTCAAATTTTGGATGCCGTTTACGGACTTTCGCATGCAAAAAGTAAAGATGATTTTAGAAAGGCAGTCCAATTGGTTGCTGCGCCCGGACTGAATGTAATGTATGGCGATGCTAAGGGAAATGTAGCTTGGTGGGCAACTGGAAAATTGTATAAACATGACAAAGGCGTAAATACATTTTTGATTTTGGACGGTGCTAGCGGAAAAGATGATATTAAGGAATATTTAGATTTTTCTAAAAATCCATCAGCTGAAAATCCAGAATGGGGTTATGTTTATTCGGCCAATAATCAGCCGGAAGCGATTGACGGTTATTTGTATCCGGGATATTATTTGCCAGAAGATCGTGCCAAAAGAATTTCAAGTTTAATGAATGCTAAATCAGATTGGAATAAGGAGGCAATCAGCAAAATGATTTATGACAATACTTCGCCAATTGCTCCAGGAACTGCTCAAAAATTGATTTCGATTTTAGATAACAAAACATTTTCTGCGGAAGAAAAACAAGCAATTGAAATTTTGAAATCGTGGAAAGGAACAACAAATCTTGAAGATGTTGCGCCAACGATTTATAATAAATGGATTTATCTGTACTTGAAAAATACTTTTGAAGATGAAATGGGAAAAGACAATTTCGATTTGTTTTTAGGAACTCACATCGGTAAACAAATTATTGCTAGACAAGTTGACAATGAAAATTCGGTTTGGTGGGATAATATCAAAACGAAAAACGTAAAAGAAACCAGAAAAAATATTGTTTCAAAATCTTTTCATGACGCGATTTCTGACCTTCAAAAGCAATTAGGAACTTCAATTTCTGATTGGAATTGGGGCAAAGTTCACACTGTAGAACATGAACATCCACTTGGGAAAATTGCAGCACTTCGTAAATTATTTAATGTTGGTCCTTTTGAATCTCCAGGATCAAATGAAGTAATTAATAATTTATTTTTTGGTTTTAACGAAGAAGGTAAATATTACGTAAAAGGCGGTCCTTCGACAAGAAGAATCGTCGATTTCTCAGACATCGAAAACAGCTGGAGCATTTTACCAACTGGACAATCCGGAAATCCATTCAGCAAACATTACCACGACCAAGCAGAAATGTATAATGAAGGCAAATTCAGAAAAATGAAATTGAATAAAGAAGAAATCGTGAAAACCTCGACAAAATTGGTTTTGAAACCGAAAAATTAGTTTCAAGTTTAAGGTTTCAAGTTTCAAGTTATAGCAAAGGTTCAAAAGTTTTAGTTTTTAAAACCTTTGAACCTTTGTTACTTTGAGCCTTTACTTAGAAATATACTTTCCTAAAACAATATCATTTGCAAAAATGTTCAAATTATTTACAAGTGCTTTATTTGCAAGCATTACATTTTTGGTTTGATAGGCAGTATCTTTTTCGTATGCTTTCAGCAGAGTTTCTAATTCGACTTCATCATAAAAAGCGAAAGAATTATAAATAGCGTCTCTGAAGTTTTTATAATTAATGCTTTGCGTAATTTCCATTGCTTTTTGCTCGTTCCAGCCTTCTTTGGCGGAAGCCTCATTAATTTTGGTCAAGCAAAAATCAATTACATACGTTTTATAATGAGTGGCTTCGACAATTTTATCTACAATGATTTTGTTTTGTTGCGTAGGCATCGGCGGTGGTGGGGGATTGTTTTGCGATAAACATTTTGAAGAAATAAACAAACATAACAATGCAGTCAAAAAACTGTGCTTTTTTAGATTTTTCATAGGTTATTTAATTGTTTTTGGGACGGCTAAAATAGTATTTTTTATGATAAATCATCATGTTTGAATGTTACAAGTTATAACAAAAAAAACTCTGATAAAACGGTTTTGAATAGGTTTTATCAGAGTTTTTCGGAATGTATTATTTAGGCTATTTTTTCGAAAGTTCAGCTAAAACTTTTTTTCCACCTTCATTAGTTGGATCAAGCTCAACCGACTTGGTATAATTTTCAATTGCCAGTTTTTTATCACCGTCGGCTAAATAAGCTTCGCCAAGGCTGTCATAAGTGTTTCCAGATTTAGGGAAAGTCTCCACATTAATTTTGAAAACTTCTATTGCTTCTTTTTTCTTCCCAGTTTGCAATAACTGATACCCAACTCGGTTCATGTCGCCTTCTTTGATAGCGTAAGTTGGATCATTTTTTAGTTTTTTGTAAGCATCATTTCCAGCTACAGTTCCTTTAGTCGTGTAAATGTCCAATAAATCAAGTGCTAATGATTTTTTTGGCTGATCAAAAGGCTGATTGTATAAAATAGCTCTGATTGAATTATTCATTTCACCTAAAACAGTTCCGCCAGTATTGTTTAACAAAACTACCAGATTTTTATCGGCAGGAATTCTAGAAATTATAGTATTGAACCCGTTGATTCCTCCGCCGTGTTCTATAATTTTTACTTTTTTATTTGCAAGCGAAACCTCTTCAATTCCCCAGCCATATCCATACGAACCGTCCCAAGCTTTGATGTAAGGTTTGAATAGTAGTTCCATTGATTTTTCTGAAAGCAGTTTGTTCGTATTAAGTGCTTGATCCCACAAATACAAATCTTCAACAGTTGAGTACAAAGATCCGGCTGCATAAGGAATGCTCATGTCGATATATGCTGCATTGACAATTTTTTTACCGTCTTTTTCATATCCGGCTGCTCTGTTTTTTATGATTAAATCACTGTGGTCATAACCTGAATTAACCATTTTTAAAGGTGTAAAAATGGTTTCCTGTAAATATTGCTCATAAGTTTTACCAGTGATTTTTTCAATAATATAACCCAATAAAAAGTAACCAGAATTACTGTAATTAAATTTCTCGCCCGGCGTAAATTCAAGTGGCAATGCCGAAAATGTCTTTACAAATTCTTCAGGAGTATAAGGATTTTTGGCTTTGTCTTTAAAGAAATTTGGAGCGTTCGTATAATTCGGAATTCCTGATGTATGTGTTAGTAAGTGATGAATGGTTATTTTGTCACCGTTTTCCTTTGGATAGTCAGGAAGATAGGTTGTAATTGGAACATCTAATTTTATTTTCCCTTCTTCGGCTAATTTTACAATCAAAAGCGCCGTGAATTGTTTGGTAATTGATCCTAATCTAAATTTTGTATTGGGCTGATTTGGAACATTCCATTCAAAATTTGCTGAACCAAAACCTTTTTTGAATATTACTTTTCCGTTTTCAGCCACTAAAGCTGATCCGTTAAATTGTCCGTATTCGGTGTATTTGTTTAAAAGCTGTTCGATTTGTTTGGCTTTGTCTTGCGCAAAAGTTGTAAAGGTAAAAAGGAGTAAGGCTGCACTTAGGATGATTGGTTTGATTGATTTTTTCATAATGATTAATTGATTATCGTTTTAAGATTAAGAAATGATTTGTTTTTTGATTGATGATTGAAACGTCGTAACATTTAGATATTCAATAGTTTAATTTAAAAATACCAAATAAATTTTATTCGTTCTAAATGTTAGACGATTGATTTACGATTTGGTTTCAATCTCGATCAATTTTTTTCCATTTTCTCCTAAAAACTGTTCAATAAGCTTAAAGTAAACTTTATATCCATCATCGACATTAGTAAAAATAAGTAGTCCTTGTTTTGTTTTTGGAAGCAGAAAAAATAATGTCTGCACGCCTTGATCTGCACCACCATGTGACAAAGCATAATTCTCGTTTCCTAAGTCGTAAATTTCAAAACCCAGCCCAAAATATTTATCTTTTTTAGTCGTAACCTGATGCGAATTCATTTCTTCGATAACCTTTTTGCTTAAACCATCGCCGTTCATGACGCTGCATAAAAATGTTCCATAATCCTCAATTGTTGTCAATAAATCATCGGCAGCACTTGCGGTTTTGTTTTTTACCGGTTCGTAAGCATTCCCGTTTTTGTCATAATTGACAGCATATCTCGAAATATCAACTTTATCATTCCAAATAAATTGAGTGTCATTCATTTTCAGTGGTTGAAAAATTAATTCCGATGCCATTTGATCTAAAGTTTTGCCGAATTTCTTCTCCAAAGCTTTTCTCAAATATTCCATTCCTTCGCCAGAATATTGATATTGCGTTCCAGGTTTGAATTTAAAATCGAGTTTGCCGGATTTATTCATATATCTCCAGTTTGGGAAGCCGGTTTGATGACTCAAAACTATTCGTGTAGTCAATAATTTATGATTTGGGTCACTTGCAATATCAGGATCAATCCAGTATTTGTCCAACGGTTCATCCAAATCCCATTTTCCTTGGCTTACTAATTTTAGCGTTGTAATTGCTGTAACTGGTTTTGTTAGTGAAGCTACATTCCAAATGGTATTATAAGGCGCTGGAGAATCTCTTTTAAGATTTCCAAAAACTCTAATTTGCTTCAGTTTTCCTTCCGAAATAATTCCGAGACCTAAAGTCGGAACATTATTTTCCTTTAGCCATTTTTCTGTTTCTTTGTCATTGTCAAAAAGATCGTGTTTTTCTTCCTGAGAAAAAACAGTTTGATTGCAGAATAATGCGATTCCGAATAATATGATTTTTAACTGGAAAGCAACAAAATAGATGGTTTTCATTTTGATAATTGATTGATGATTAATGATTTTGCAAGAATACGGCAATCAAAATTATGAAAATTGTACAAAAGCGAAATCTTATCTTTTTTGAGAAAGAAAATACGAATTCGGGTTGAACGTTTTTGGACTTGCTTTTGTTACGTCTTTAAAGTTCCGTATAAAATGAGATTGATCAAAATATTTATTATAGAGCGCAATATCGGTTAAACTCATTTTTTCTAAATCGGCAGCAATCATTTGGTCAACAGATTTTCTGAATTTCAAAATCTGAATGTATTTTTTGATCGTGAGTCCGGTTGCTGTTTTAAATTTAATTTGAAGAAGACGTTGCGAAGAGTTTAATTTTTTTGCAATTTCCGAAACCGAAATTTCTTCGTCCCGAATTCGGATTATTTCGCAGATTTTTTCGATTGTATTTTGATGCAAATTTGAATTGTTCAATTCTTCAAAATAACAATTTATCTTTTCTAATAATGTTACGATATCAAAATCCATCTGAATTTGAAAAGGCAATTCTGCTGCATCAATTTTAATAATGGAATCAGCAAAATTGCTCAAATCATATTTAGGAAACATCGAAAGCGTCCAAGCATGAAACTGAATGATAGTAACCTTGGTTTTCGGCTGAATATTGACCAAAACTTTATTGGTCATTTGAGAACAGAAATAATTGCCTTCGTTCATTTCATATTTCTGTTTGCTTGTATGAACTTCAATAGCATTTCCAGAAACAATTGCAAGATTGAAACAGCCGTTTGGTAAAACGAGTTTGTTTTCGATTAGGCTTTCGCCGATGCTATTGTCCAGACACCAAATTTTATTGACGAACCTTTCAGATTTTGGGCTTACATAATGTTCTGAATATAATTGCATTTTGGTCGTCTGTTTAAAGATTCGTCGTTTGAAATCGAAGACTAAATTACAGTTTTCTAAATCATTGTTTAACGAAACTCCCCAAAATAATCTCGCTTAGTATTTTCCCATTCCTCCAAAATAATACTATAATAAACATCATCCTTGCTTTTTCCTTCAGAATTAACATAATTATTTCTAAAAATGCCTTCTTTTAAAGCACCAAGTTTTTCAATAGCTCTTTGAGATCTTAAATTTTCGAGATCGGCGCTGAATTGTATCCTTCTAAATTGAATTCTTTCAAAACCAAAATTCAGCAACTCAAATTTGCAGGCTTTGTTTAAACCGGTTCCTTGAAATTCTTTTCCGTACCAAGTCCAGCCAATTTCGCATTTTTGGCTTGCATGATTTAAATAACCGTAACGTGTGCTTCCAGCAACTCTATTTGTGGCTTTGTCTATAATAAGGAAGGGATAACAAATCCCGTCTGCTTTTTGTTTTAAGGTATTTTGAATATAATTTTCAAAATCCTGAGCATTCCGAATGTACATTCCCATATATTTCCAGATTTCATCATCAAAAATGATTTCTTTGAGTTCTGCGTTTCTCTCGCTTTCAAATGGAATTAAAAGAACTTTTTCATTTTCCAGAATAATATCTGTTTTTAGAATCTCGCTGTTCATGAATTTTTATTTTAATTAGAGTAAATTATGAGACAAAAGTACTTGTTTAATTTCTGTGAATAAATCAAATAAAATAACATTTTGTTTTATTTTAGACAAAATAAAAAAACCAATTGTGAACTCATTTTATTTGATTATATATTAAGGTATAAGTTAGTTTTTAAATATCCCACAAATTGAAAAGCTTACAGCAAATCTATAGCAGCAAATAATTGCTTTATTTTAAGGGTTATCTATAATTATTACTTATTTTTACGACCCAATATTAGAATTTCCCTCGATGCAAACTTCACTAAAAATTGCTGTAGTTGGTTCTGGACTTGTAGGATCACTTTTGGCAATTTATCTTAAAAAAGCTGGCCACACCGTTCATGTTTATGATCGTAGCCCTGATATTAGAAAAATAAACTTTTCTGGCCGTTCTATAAACCTGGCGATGTCCAATCGTGGATGGAAAGCACTTGATGCTGTTGGTGTTGGAGATTCGGTTCGAGAAATTGCGATTCCTATGGACAAGCGCGCTATTCATTTGGTTGATAAATTGAATTTTCAGAATTACGGTCAGGAAGGAGAATCGATTTATTCAATTTCGAGAGGAAAGCTAAACAGAAAAATGATCGACTTAGCGGAAGAAGCTGGAGCTGAATTTCATTTTGAGGAAAAAATTTGGGATGTGACGCTAAGTGATGCAACGCTGCATATTGGTGAAACGGAAAGAGGCGAGTGGGAGGAAAGAAAATACGATATGGTTTTTGGTGCCGATGGCGCTTTTTCGAGAATTCGACACAGAATGCAACGTCAAAGCATGTTCAATTATTCACAAGAATTTTTGAATATGGGCTACAAAGAATTGAATATTCCCGCAAATGCCGACGGAACACATAAATTAGATAAAAACTCGTTTCATATTTGGCCAAGAGGCGAATATATGTTGATTGCGCTTCCAAATCTTGATGGAAGTTTTACTTGTACCTTATTTATGCCTTTTGAAGGCGAAAATTCATTTGAATCATTGACAGATCGTAAAATGGTAGAAGATTTCTTCGAGAAAAATTTCCCAGATTCTATCGAAGTAATTCCAGAACTGGCAAATGATTTCTTTAAAAACCCAACAAGTACATTGGTTACAATGAAGTGTTTTCCATGGACTTATGAAGATAAAATTGCGCTGATCGGAGACGCTTGTCATGCTATTGTCCCTTTTTATGGGCAAGGAATGAATGCTGGTTTTGAGGATATTACCGTTTTGAGTGAAATGATTGAAAAGTACCAAGACGATTGGAGAAAAATCTTTTCAGAATATCAAATTTCAAGAAAGCCAAATGCAGATGCAATTGCAGAGCTTTCGTATCGAAATTTTATGGAAATGAGCACAAAAACAGCAGATGAAAAATTCTTGCTGCAAAAGAAAATAGAGAAGGTTTTTTCAGACAAACATCCAGACAAATGGATTCCGCTTTATAGCCGAGTGACTTTCAGTGATCGCCCTTATGCCGAAGCTTTGGCAATTGGAGATTATCAAAACGGAATCATGGAAGAAGTGCTCCGAATGGAAAACATTGAAAACATCTGGAATACTCCAGAAGTTGAAAACAAAATTCTTGCCTTGCTACAAAACTCACAGAAATAAACTATGTAAGCAATATAAGTTAATATAATACTTTGCGTATAATAATTAAACGCGATAGGTTTCTAAAACCTATCGCGTTTTGTATTTGTAAAATTAAATGAACTTATATAGCTTATATGGTTTAAATAAGTTTTTTACTTTTTAAATATTTTGGTCAAGACGCCAAAAACGCCTCTTATAAAAGTAGCGCTTGTAACGACTTTCAGAACAGATTTGGTAACAACCTCTGTAGTACTTGGTTCAGATTTTGATGGTTTTGCTGGAGCTTGTTCTTCTTGCTGCGCAGCTGTTTCTGCTGCTTGCGCAAGTTTTTTGTTTAGGATTTCGTAAGCACTTTCACGATCAATTTCTTCAGCATATTTTTTTACCAATTTTGATTTTCCGTTAATTTCTTCAATTTCCTCATCTGATAAAATATCCATTCTGCTCATTGGCGCGCGCATCATTGTAGCAACAAGAGGAGTTGGAATCCCTTTTTCGTTTAGTGCAGTGACCAATGCTTCGCCAATTCCTAAGCTCGTTAGCAATTCATCTGTTTTATAATATTCTGATGTTGGGTAATTATCAGCTGTTTTTTTAATTGCTTGGCGGTCGTTCGCAGTAAAAGCCCTAAGCGCATGCTGAATCTTCAATCCTAATTGCGCCAAAACTCCACTCGGAACATCCATCGGGTTTTGCGTAACAAAATAGACACCAATTCCTTTTGAGCGGATCAATTTTACAATTGTTTCGATTTGTTCCAATAGTACTTTGCTGGCTTCATTAAAAATCAAATGCGCTTCATCAATAAAGATTACTAGTTCCGGTTGTTCAGCATCTCCCTTTTCAGGCATTTTTTGGTAAATCTCAGCCAAAAGACTCAACATAAAAGTAGAGAATAATTTTGGCTTGTCCTGAATATCCGTCAAGCGGATGATATTTACGTAGCCTTTCCCGTTTTCGTCAATTCGCATTAAATCATCGGTTTCAAAAGACAGTTCTCCAAAAAACAAATCACCGCCTTGTTGCTCCAATTCGATGATCTTTCTTAAAATTGTTCCAGTCGTGGCCGTTGAAATTTTGCCATAACTCGCTGCAATTTCGTCTTTGCCTTCTTCTGTAATATAATTAATGACTTTTTTAATGTCTTTTAAATCTAACAAAGGCATTTGTGTGTCGTCACAATATTTAAAGATTACGGCAACAACTCCAGCTTGAGTGTCGTTTAAATCTAAAATTCTAGAAAATAGAACAGGGCCAAATTCAGAAACTGTTGCGCGCAAACGAACTCCATTCTGTTTTGATAAAGACATTAATTCAACAGGAAAAGAAGCTACATTATAAGGTATATTCATTTTGGCATGACGCTCAGTTATAAAGCTTTGTTCTTTTCCTTCTTTTGCAATACCACTGAAATCACCTTTTATATCCATCATCAAAACTGGAATTCCCGCATTTGATAATTGCTCAGAAAAAACCTGAATTGTCTTTGTTTTTCCTGTTCCCGTCGCTCCAGCTATAAGTCCGTGGCGGTTAAGGGTTTTTAGAGGAATTTTTACATGAGCTTCAGCAATAGCTTCTCCATCCAGAATTGCACTTCCCAAAGTAATGCTGTCGCCTTTAGAAAGATAACCGTTATTTATGTCTTGAATGAAATTATCTTTTTTATTCATGTTTTTATTTGTAATTTATATGATTATGAAAGTTTTGCTTCGTTTTTAACAATTTAACTGTATTTTTTTTAGTAAGAAAAAGCTTTTTTTGATTGAAAAATGTATAAAAAAAAAATTCGCAGCTTTTTAAGAAGATTTCAATGGATTAATTGAATATTTACTAAAACGTTGTAATTTTTTTACTATTCGACCTTTTTTTTGTTTTATCAAAAAAATGATGCAGGCAATTTAATGAGATATTTTTTAAATTGACGTTAAATTTCCTTCAATAAAATTAAAAAAAGTTTTTTTATTTAAACTAAACGTATAAATTTGCTCCTCTACAAGTTAAATATAACTAAAAAATAAAAATTATTTAAAACTATTAAAATTAAAAAAAATGGCAAACGTTAAAGTTAAAAAAGAAAGCACTTCAAATGGGGGAGGAATGATTTCAGGAATCATTATTGCAGCATGTGTTTTTGTTGGTTGGTGTATTTGGAAATTCGTTATGGGGGATTCAGCTAACTTTGAAGGAGGGAATCCAGAAACAGGTCACCCAATCAATACTTTAGGTATGGTTTACAAAGGAGGTTTCATTGTACCTGTATTATTAGGTATGCTTTTAATGGTTGTTGTTTTTTCTATTGAAAGATTTATCGTTATCGGTAAAGCTGCTGGTAAAGCTAACTTAGACAAATTCATGAAAAGTGTTCAAGTAAGCATTAAAGAAGGAAACATCGAGGCTGCTATCGCTTCATGTGACAAACAACAAGGTTCAGTTGCAAACGCAATTAAATCTGCTTTGATTAAATATCAAGACGTTAAAAAAGAAGGTTTCAACAGTGAAGAGGCTTCGGAAGTAATCCACAAAGAAATCGAAGAGGCTACTTCATTAGAAATGCCAATGTTGGAAAAAAATATGACTATTATCTCTACTTTAGTATCTTTAGGTACATTAGGAGGATTATTAGGAACAGTATCAGGTATGATTAAAGCGTTTGGTGCGTTAGCTTCTGCTGGAACTCCTGACCAAGCTGCTCTTGCAACAGGTATCTCTGAGGCACTTATCAACACTGCAACAGGTATCTCTACTTCTATCTTTGCAATTGTTTCTTACAACTTCTTTACTGCTAAAATTGACGATTTGACTTACTCTATCGATGAGGCTGGTACTACAATCGTTAATACTTACAGAAAATTCAGAGGAAGTTTAAAACAATAATTAATTTTTGATATATAAATAATTAAGATTTAATTATATCAAAAAAATAAAATAAAAGATAATGGCTAAAATTAAAATGAAAAAGAAGTCGACATCGACAGATATGACTGCCATGTGTGATGTTGCGTTCCTTTTGCTTACGTTCTTTATCTTGACTGCTACTGCTAAAGTTCCTGAAGCGCTTCCTGTAGATATGCCTGCTTCTACTGTAGAACATAAATTACCAGATTCTAATTTGGCAATTATTACAATAGGAAAAGGAAAAGACGGGAAAAGCAAAGTTTTCTTCGATATCAAAGGAAGAGAGATTCGTAAAAAAACTCTTGAAGGTATGGGAGCAAAATTAGGTGTAACTTTTTCAGAAGATGACAAAGCTAAATTTGCATTAATGGATGACTTTGGTGTTCCATTGGCAAATTTGAAGCAAATCATCGATATGAAAGCAGCTGATAGAACTAAAGCAAATCAGCCAGGTATTCCAATCGATTCTTTGGATAATCAATTAAAAGAGTGGCTTTTGGTTTCAAGAAGAGCTACAATTGACCTTGAAGATAAAGAGTTAGAGATTGCAATCAAAGGAGATGCTAAAGAACAATATCCTCAAATCAAAAAGATTATGGATATTTTACAAGAGCAAAAAATCAATTCCTTTAACTTAGTTACAGGTACAAGAGGAAAAGACTTTTAATTAAAAAAGATACACTAAAATGGCTGAATTAAATACTGGCGACAGTGGTGGCGGAAAAGGTGGCAAGGTAAGAAGTAAAAAGCAAAATTCGAAAGTCGATTTAACGGCAATGGTGGATTTGGCATTCTTATTGATCACGTTCTTTATGTTGACCACATCGTTGTCAAAACCTAAAGCAATGGATTTGTCATTGCCAGATAAAGATGATGATCCAAATAAACCAAAAGTTGACACTAAAGTAGATGAAAATCGTACTATGACAGTAATGTTGGGTGCTGATAATAAAATGGTTTACTACATGGGATTGTTAGCTAGTCCTAAGGTTGGTCCTAAGGATATAGCTTACGGAAAAGATGGTATCCGTAGAGAATTGTTAAAACAAAAACAAAACGTTTTGGCATATTCTGCAGCTTTAGGGAAACCTAAAAACGGAATCATTGTCATCATTAAACCAACTAAGAAATCAAATTATCGTAATTTGGTTGATATCTTAGATGAGATGGCTATCACTGGAGTTGAAACTTACGCAATTGTTCCTGAGTTCACACCAGAGGAAACAAAGGTTATAGATAAACAATAAGAGTAATCTTGAGTTTTGTCAACTAAAAATCTAGAAAAATGAAATTAGATATTATAAAAAATCAATGGCTTGATATCGTATTCGAAGGTCGTAATAAGATATACGGTGCATATGAGTTGAGAAAATCGAACAACAAAACTACGGTAAGAGCTCTTATCATAGGTTCGATCATTTTTAGCTTTGCTGTAGCTGCTCCTCTTATTGCAAGTTATTTGCCAGATTCTGGTGAAGACGATACGAATAATGATATCAAGATCGTAACAGCGAAAATTCCTGTTAAGAAAAAAGAGGAGGTAAAACCTAATGAACCGCCACCACCACCCCCACCACCAAAAGTGGATCAAGTGAAGTTTGTGAAGCCGGTTGTTGCTAAAGCAGAAGAGGTTACCGAAGATCCACCAAAAATTGAAGATCTTAAAGATAAGAAGGTTGGTGCTGAAACTATCAAAGGAGATCCAGATGCAGTTTTAACTGTTGAGGAGCCAGTAGGTACTGGAACTGCTGCAGTAGTTGAAGAAGACAACCAAGTATATAACACAGCTGGTATCGAAGTAAAACCAGATTTCCCTGGAGGAATTGAGAAATTCTACAAATTCGTAGGAAACAATTACAAAACTCCAGAAGAAGAAGGTTTAAAAGGTAAAGTTTACGTTACGTTTGTAGTTGAAAAAGACGGTTCATTAACCGACATTAAAGTTTTAAGGGATATCGGTTACGGTACAGGAGCAGAAGCAATTCGTGTTCTTAAAAAATGTCCAAAATGGACTCCTGGCGAGCAAAATGGTAAAAAAGTTAGGGTATTATACTCTCTTCCTATTACTATTCAATCTGCAGAATAATGTTAAAAGATATGCTTAATAATATTCAGAAGAAATCGCTCAAAGAGCGATTTCTTCTTGTTTTAGGAATACTGTTTTTTTTGATATATCTTGTGCTGGGTTTAATGATTATGTTTTGGGAAAAATTGCCATTAAATATGGAACCAAAATATAGATACGCTTTCGGCGGATTATTGATTGTGTATTCAGCTATACGTTTTCTGAGATTAATTAATTCAAATACAGAGTAATGATGTTAAAGTATACTAAAGTTGCGGGAGTAGTTCTTTTTGTCTTTTTGTTTGCCATGTGCAACCAAAAAAGCAAGAATGATACTAAAGAAACAATTTTGAAAGGATCTCTTGATGTTACAGTTGATGAAACTGTAAAACCTATTGTTGATGATCAAGTTGCAGTTTTTGAGGGCACTTATTATGATGCTAAAATTCATGTAAAACCTAAATCTGAGGCGGAGGTTGTTAATGATTTATTAAATCAGAAAGCTAAAGTTGTTGTAACTGCTCGAACTTTGACTAATGAAGAGTTGAAAAGATTCGAGAAAAGCAAGATTAATCCTAGAATTACTCCTTTTGCTGTTGATGCAATCGCTTTTATTTCAAGTAAAAGCAATAATGATACATTAATTGCGTTGAAAAGTGTGATTGATTTTATGCAAGGAAAACCAGACTCGAAGATTAAAGGTCTTGTGTTTGATAATCCGAACTCTAGTACTGTTCGTTATATGAAAGAATTAGCTAAAATTAAAGATATTCCAAAAAATGGAGTTTTTTCTTTTAATACTAACGATGAAGTTATTAAATTCGTTTCTGAAAATGAAGGAATGATTGGAGTAATTGGTGTAAATTGGCTTTCGCAACCTTCACAAAATATGACTGATTATATTAGTAAAGTTAATATAATGGGGGTTAAAGGGGCGAAAGATAATGAATACCATTATCCAAGCCAAACTGAGCTTATGGAAGGTAAATATCCTTTGGCACGTGATTTGTTTATTATAAATTGCCAGGGCTATTCTGGATTAGGAATGGGGTTTTCTTCTTTTATTGCTGGCGAAATTGGCCAAAGAATTGTTTTAAAATCCAGCTTAATGCCGGTTAAAACTCCGAGTAGAAAGCTTCAGATTAGAAGTGAAATTATTAAAGATAAAGAATAAATTAATTACAATAAAGATGAATAAATTTAAAATTTTTAGTCTTGCTTTAGTTGCCACAGCTTCTGTTGCACAGGCGCAAGATATTAAAGAAGCTAAAAAAGCTATCGATGCTGAACAGTTTCAGAAGGCAAAATCTTTGCTTAAATCAATCATAAAAGCAAAACCTTCAGATGGTGAAGCTAATTTTGTTTTAGGAAATATCTATTTGAACCAAAGCGTTATCGATTCGGCTAAAATTTATTACTTAAATGGAATTGAAGCTTCGGATAGAAAAAACCTTAATTATATTGGTTTGGGTCAAATCGATCTTGATAATAAAAATGCAGCTGCCGCGCAAGCTAACTTTGGTCTAGCGACTAAAGATATGAAGCGTAAAGATGTTGATGAGTATATCTACATCGGTAGAGCTTATATGAATTCAGTTAATCCTGATTATAACAGTGCAATTACAAGTTTAAAGCGTGCATTGGCGATCGAGCCTCAAAACGCTACAGCTTTATTGGCAATCGGTGATGCTTATTATGGAGCAAACAATCAAAATGATGCATATAAAGCATATCGTGATGCGTTTACTGCCGATCCAACACTTTTAAGAGCAAAAATGCAATTAGGTGTTTTATTGAAAGGCGCTAAATCTTATGATGAAGCGATTAAAGCTTTCAATGAAGTTATTGCTCTAAACGCGAATTATGGTCCAGTTTACAGAGAGTTGGCTGAAACATATTACAAATGGGCTAGAAATAAACCTTCTACTTCTAAAGTTAATTTGCAGAATGCAATTACTAATTATGAGAAATATTTGAGTTTGACAGATTATTCTTTAGATTCAAAAATGCGTCATGCAGATTTCTTGATCTTGGTTAAAGATTATAAGAGTCTAGAAACTGTTGCTAATAAAATGATCGCAGAAGACAAAGTTAATCCTAGAATTTACAGATATTTAGGATATTCTGCTTATGAAAATGGAAATGTTGATGTAGCTCTTAAATCATTACAAGATTATGTGAGTAATCCAAGCAATAAAATTATCGCTAAAGATTACTTATACTTAGGATTTGCTAAAATTAAAAAAGGTACTGGAGCTGATGGTGTAGTTGAAGCTTCTGCTTTTGAGGCTGGTTTGACAGATATTAAAAAAGCTGTTGCAATGGAGCCTTTGGCAGTTGAAGATCTTGGAGATTTTGGTAAAGAGTTGTTCACTAAAAAACAATATAACCAAGCTGCAGCTATTTATGAGTTGAGTACAACTAACACAGAGCAAAAAAATTATTTGAACGATAATGTTTATTTAGGTATATCACTTTACTACGCAAATGCAAACAAAGCAGCTGGAACTGCTGATGCTACAGCTTTAGGGAAAGCTGATGCTGCTTTTGATAGAGTACTTGTTGCTTCTCCATCTTATGATGAGGCTTACTTGTACAAAGGAAGAATTAACAACTTATTGGAGAAAGATGATTTAATTATCAAAAACTACGAAGAGTATGTTGCAAAAACAACTGCTAAGGGTGCTGAAGAATTGGCAAAACCTGCAACAGTAAAAAAAATAGTTGAGTCTTACAATAGTATTGGTGCGGCTTATGCTAATACAGACAAAGCTAAAGCAGTTGAATATTTCAATAAATCTTTAGTTTTAGATCCTGCTAATAAATATGCAGCTGATTCTGTAAAAGCTTTAAAATAATAAATTAGTTTCTAACTAATTATAAAACCGACAGTTCAATGAACTGTCGGTTTTTTTTGTTACGTATTTAAATGACTATCTTTGCACTTTAAAATTGAATAATGTTATCAAAAGAAATACAATTAGAAGTTAATAAAGGAGCTATGCTACCTCTGATGGAAGAATTTTATACCATTCAGGGAGAAGGTTATCATACTGGGACAGCAGCGTATTTTATTAGAATTGGAGGATGTGATGTTGGTTGTCATTGGTGTGATGTGAAAGAAAGCTGGAATGCTGAATTGCATCCGCCAACAAAAACTGATTTGATTGTAAAGAATGCGTCGACTTATGCTGATACTGTTGTAATAACAGGTGGTGAACCTTTGACATGGGATATGACTTTGCTTACACAGCAATTAAAGGAAAAAAATCTAAAAGTTCATATTGAAACTTCAGGTGCATATCCGCTTAGTGGAACTTGGGATTGGATTTGTCTTTCTCCAAAAAAAAATAAACTTCCGACGCAAACTGTTTATGACAATGCACATGAGCTAAAAGTAATTATTTACAATAAGCATGATTTTATTTTTGCAGAGGAACAGGCAGAACTTGTAAATGACAATGCAATTTTGTTTTTGCAACCGGAATGGAGCAAGAAAGAGGAGATGACACCTTTGATAGTTGATTATGTAATGAATAATCCAAAATGGCGTGTTTCACTTCAGACACATAAGTATTTAAATATACCATAAAACAAAAAATCTCTTCAATTGAAGAGATTTTTTGTTTTATGGCATTTGAATTTCTATTTTTTGAGAAGAATTTAGTTTAATCCCAATTTTTTGATTTCTTAAGAGTGGTAATGTGTGCTAAATGGTGATTGGAATGCCAGGCATACATTCCGATGATTCGTTTTAATTTCAATTCTAGATTGCTTTCAGGATGAATAAAAGATTTTTCTAAATCATCTGATGATAAATTTTGCATAATATAAACTAATCTGGAATGAAGGCCAGTTAATAAAGTTAAGCTAGCCTCAATTGGCATTGTTTTATTGTCTGGCAACTCGCTCCATAATACTTCATCATAAGCTTTTATAACCGGATTATTTTCGGTCAAAGTCCATTTAATCCTGATAAAGCAATTTATATGGCTTTCAGCACAATGATGAATTACTTGTCTTATTGTCCATCCACCCGGGCGATAAGGAGTATTTAGTTGCTCATCGCTTAAATTAATGGTTTCTTTTTTTAGCTTTTCAGGAAATGCAGCGAGTTCGTTAATCTTCTCATTGAGATATTCAGTTGTGTAAGATTCAGGAATTACAAATTTTCCTATTGGGTATTTTAATTTTTCTAAGATTGATTCTTCCATAGTTTTATAATGATAGTTTAGCTAAATAATCATAATGTTCGCCTTCTAAAATTAGCTCACATTGCAATCCATTTGCGTTTGCCGCATTTTGAAGTGTATTGTAATCCAAATAAAGCCAGTTAAAAGTTTCTTCTTTTTCGCCTTTGTACGAAAGGTTGAAAGTTAATTCTCCATAATAATCATTGTCAGACGGAATCCATTTTCCTCCATCCTCATCTTCATCAAACATATAAATGATATCTGAGCTGTCAATTAAAATTTGCCCACCGGGATTCAAAAGTGATTTTAATTTCAATAGATATGCATTGCAGTTTTCTAGTTTTCCAAAGATTCCAGTTCCGTTCATTAGCAATAGTATGGTGTCAAATTTTTCTCCTTCAAAACTCAGGATGTCTTTAACTATACTGTTTTTTAGCCCACGTAATTGACAGGTTTCGATTGCTTTTTCTGAAATATCTATTGAAGTAACATCTAAATTACGATCATTTTGAAGAGAAAGACTATGACTTCCTGCGCCACATCCTACGTCCAAAATTTTGCCGAAAGATAATTGAAGTGCTTTTTGTTCCAATTTTGGCATTTCATCATAGGAACGAAATAAATAGGCAACACTCATTTCATCTTCTTCAGAAATAGATGTTTCGGTAATGATATCTTCTGGTTTGTTGTTAGTTTGGAAATCGTATATTGCTTTCCCAAAAAGATCTTTCATCGTAATTTAGTTCAAAGATTAAGGTTTCAAGTTTAAAGTTGTTTAATTTTGCAGTTCAACTTGAAATTTTAAACTTGAAACAAATTTTAAACAACTTAAATAAGTTAGCCAAAGATAAGCATATCGAAAACAAAAAGTATTTTGATAAGCTTAAAAAGAAACAGCCTAAGAATTTGGATTATATTATGCAGGATTTGCATGATGCCGAATTTAAGAAAACAGATTGTCTGCAATGCGCAAATTGTTGCAAGACGACGGGGCCATTATTTACTTTGGCTGATATTGAAAGAATCTCTAAATCATTCAGACAAAAGCCACAGCAGTTTATTGATCAGTATTTGAGAATCGATGAAGATAAAGACTATGTTTTAAAAAGCGTTCCTTGTACTTTTTTGGATAGCGAAAATTACTGCATGATTTATGATGTTCGCCCAAAAGCTTGTCGCGAGTTCCCGCATACAGACCGCAAGAAGTTTCATCAAATATCGGATTTGACGTTAAAGAATGTTGCCATTTGCCCAGCGGCTTATAATATTGTGGAAGAAATGAAAAAGAAACTTCCGTTATAAGGAGTTTAAAAACTGCTAATTGTTTTTTAAAGCAATTCTATTCTGGTTTTTTAAATGTATTTTTGAATTGAAGAAAATACAAATCATAAATATCAAAACAAGATCAATAAATTGAATTTAGAATATTTTATAGCCAAGAGACTTATTACTGCAAAAGATTATAAAAGCAGTATCTCGGCGCCGATCATAAAAATTGCTATTTCGGCTATTGCAATTGGAATTATTATGATGTTGGTTTCAGTCGCAACCGGAATTGGCTTGCAGCAAAAAATCCGTGATAAAATCTCTGCTTTTAATGGGCAAGTCATTATATCGAATTTTGACAATAATAATTCTGAAGCGACATTAACTCCAATTTCAAAAAAACAAGATTTTTATCCCAATTTCAAATCGGTTCCAGATGTAAAACACATCCAGGCAATTGCTACTAAAGCTGGAATTATTAGGACTCAAAATGCTTTTGAAGGAATTATTTTTAAAGGAGTGGGAGCAGATTATGACTGGAACAGTATAAAAGAATATCTCGTTGAAGGGAGATTGCCTGATTTTTCAAAATCACTAAATGAAGAAGTCATTGTTTCTAGATTTCTTGCAGACCGGCTTAACTTGAAACTGGGAGATAGTTTTAATACTTTTTTTATAAAAGAAGAACAAGGTAAAATGCCTAACAGTCGCCGATTTAAAATTGCAGGTATTTTTAGTTCGGGCTTTCAAGATTTTGATGCAACTTTTATAATAGGTGATATTCGCCATATTCAACGAATCAATAAGTGGACGCCTGAGCAGATTGGTGCTTTTGAAGTTTTTGTAAAAGATTTTACTAAAATTAAGCAAACAGGTAATCAGATTTACGAACAGACACCGTCAGGACTAGATACTAAGACTATAATTGAAAAGTATAGTTATATTTTTGATTGGTTACAGCTTTTTGACTTTAATATAGTGGTGATTTTAGGGGTTATGATTCTAGTTGCTACTATAAATATGGTGGTAGCACTTTTAGTTCTAATTTTAGAGCGCACACAAATGATAGGGATTTTAAAATCACTAGGCGCAAACAATTGGACTGTCCGAAAAATATTTTTATATAATGCTTTCTATTTAATAATAAGAGGACTGTTTTGGGGCAATCTTATCGGGATCTCAATTTTATTGATCCAGCAGCAATTTGGAGTTGTTCATTTAAACCCTGAAAACTATTATGTAAATCAAGCTCCAGTATATTTAAATTGGGGTTACGTAATTGCATTAAATCTACTGACAATAATAATTTGCTTTTTAGTATTACTAATACCATCCTATATAATAACCAAGATATCTCCAGTCAAAGCAATTCGTTTTGATTAATTGTTATAATACAAGTTTTCCAACCCGACAGGTTTTAAAAACCTGTCGGGTTTGTTTTTTTATACATATATATAAGTAGAAAGGTTGCGCTATAATATATAAGAGCATTTTTTTGAGACAGATCAAAGCCGAAGCCTCTTTGAGTTTTGGAATTTGAAATTTAGAAAATTTGGAATTTTGATTTTGATCAGGAGCTATTTCCCGCTATCCGCTCCAATCTTTTGCTTTTTAAAGAAAAAAGCAAAAGGATTTCCTCCCGATGCTTCGGGACTATCGGGGCTATGGCATCGGTTTTTTGGAGAAGAACC
>NZ_SJSY01000030.1 GCF_004352915.1 Flavobacterium zhairuonense
GCAACGTTGGATCTTTTTGGAACTTTAGCGGCTTATCCGAATCCAACATCTGGAAGTTTTGAAATCGAAATTCCAACGAAGGACAAAGAGGTTACAATTGAATTGTACAATTTCGGCGGTCAATTGGTTTCAGCAAAAAACTACGTTATCGAAAATGGAAAAGTACAATTGACTCTTGAAAATCAGCCTTCAGGAATTTATGCAGCTAAAATCTATTTTGAGACTCCAGAATACATTAAAATCATAAAAAAATAAAAATGAAAAATTTTATATATCTATCAATAATCAGTGTTTTGTTTATTTCTTGCGGAGGAGGTTCTGATGATCCAGATCCAACGCCTGCAGTAAACGTGGCGCCAACTGTACCTGCATTAACTTCTCCTGTTGACAATAAATTGTGTTTAGACAATACCGTTTCTTTTTCATGGAATAAATCTACGGATGAAAATAAAGACGCTATAACCTATCAAATTCAAGTTGCCAAAGACAATGCTTTTACTCAAATCGAAAAAACGTTTGACGGCGCAGACAACACCGCTTCTTTTGTTTTGAGCAAAAACACTGCTTATTACTGGAGAATCAAGGCTACTGATGCTAAAGGATTGGCAAGTGC
>NZ_SJSY01000003.1 GCF_004352915.1 Flavobacterium zhairuonense
ATTTTACTTATTAGGAAATCCATATCCTTCAGCGCTAAGTGCAGATGCTTTCATTACTGCCAATAATACATTATTGGACGGAACATTATATTTCTGGACTCATAATACTCCAGTAGTTTTAATTGGTGCTTATCAATATACCACTGATGATTATGCTGTTTATAATTTGAGCGGAGGCACTGGAACATCTCCAGCTCCATCAAAAGATAAT
>NZ_SJSY01000022.1 GCF_004352915.1 Flavobacterium zhairuonense
GGGAACAGGAGCGAGGTATCAATGGGGAACAGGATCTGTAGTCGGTACTAACCCGATTTCAGGAGCCACTTCGTCCACATATACCACTCCGACCCTTACAGGTAACACTACGTATTGGGTGAGAATAGAGAATACTACTTCGCCGTGTACAGCAACAACCGGAGGCGTTTCGCAAGTGGTTACTGTAAATGCACCATCAACAGCACCGACAAGCATAAGCGGAATTACAACGATCTGTAGCGGAACCGGAACTACATTGACGGCAGTCGGCGGGACTCTGGGAACTGGAGCGACTTACCAGTGGGGTACAGGATCTGTAGTTGGGACAAACCCGATTTCAGGAG
>NZ_SJSY01000006.1 GCF_004352915.1 Flavobacterium zhairuonense
ATGCTGTCAATGTAGTCGTGCTTCCACTGCAGATTGTTGTAATTCCGCTTATGCTCGTTGGCGCTGTTGATGGCGCATTTACAGTAACCACTTGCGAAACGCCTCCGGTTGTTGCTGTACATGGAGAAGTTGTATTCTCTATTCTCACCCAGTAAGTTGCGTTCCCGGTAAGATTACCTGTAGCGTATGAAACAGAATTGGCTCCTGAAATCGGGTTTGTCCCAAC
>NZ_SJSY01000023.1 GCF_004352915.1 Flavobacterium zhairuonense
CTCCTGAAATCGGGTTTGTCCCAACTACAGATCCTGTACCCCACTGGTAAGTCGCTCCAGTTCCCAAAGTCCCGCCGACTGCCGTCAATGTAGTTCCGGTTCCGCTGCAGATCGTTGTAATTCCGCTTATGCTTGTCGGTGCTGTTGATGGCGCATTTACAGTAACCACTTGCGAAACGCCTCCGGTTGTTGCAGTACACGGCGAAGTTGTATTCTCTATTCGAACCCAATATGTCGCGTTACCCGTAAGGGTCGGAGTGGTATATGTAGACGAAGTCGCTCCTGAAATCGGGTTAGTACCGACTACAGATCCTGTTCCCCATTGATACCTCGCTCCTGTTCCC
>NZ_SJSY01000020.1 GCF_004352915.1 Flavobacterium zhairuonense
TCTTTAAACAAAACAATCGAATGCAGCGATACAGAAGCTTTGGCATCGGCGCAAGCCTTATTCCCTGCAGCTTCAGATTTGTGCGATACTGATGTTTCAAACATCACTAAAGTGAGCGGCCAATTTGTAGCTTCAGAAGGATGCGGAAACGCAGGAACTTACACAAATACTTGGACAGTTAAAGATGATTGCGGAAATACATCGGCTGTTTTCACTCAGGTGATTACCATCGAAGACACAACAGCTCCAACTTGGACAAGTGAAATTGGTTCTTTAAACAAAACAATCGAATGCAGCGATACAGAAGCTTTGGCATCGGCGCAAGC
>NZ_SJSY01000028.1 GCF_004352915.1 Flavobacterium zhairuonense
GGGAATAAGGCTTGCGCCGATGCCAAAGCTTCTGTATCGCTGCATTCGATTGTTTTGTTTAAAGAAGCAGTTTGTGTTGTCCAAGTTGGAGCTGTTGTGTCTTCGATGGTAATTACCTGAGTGAAAACAGCCGATGTGTTGCCACAATCGTCTTTCACAGTCCAAGTGTTGGTATATGTTCCTGAATTTCCGCATCCTTCAGTAGCTACGAACTGACCGCTTGTTTTAGTGATGTTTAGAACATCAGCATCGCATAAATCAGAAGCTACAGGGAATTGGGCTTGAGCACTTGCAAGTCCTTCTGTATCATCGCATTCTAAAGTTGCATTTAGACTGCCAGGAACAGTATTCCAAGTTGGAGCTGTTGTGTCCTCAATGGTGATCACCTGAGTAAAAGTTGCTGATGTATTGCCACAATCGTCTTTCACAGTCCAAGTATTGGTATAAGTTCCAGCATTTGAACAACCTTCAGAAGCGACAAATTGGCCACTTACTTTTACAATATTAGTAACATCATTATCGCATGCGTCAGTAGCAGTAGGGAATAAGGCTTGCGCCGATGCCAAAGCTTCTGTATCGCTGC
>NZ_SJSY01000046.1 GCF_004352915.1 Flavobacterium zhairuonense
CACGGCAGACCAGGTGCTGAACCTGACTGTGACTCCAAAACCTGCAGATGTGGTGACGAATGCAACGATCTGCTCGGGAGAGACTTATACATGGACAGCCAACAATACGGCTTACAGCACAACGCAAAGCGGAATGAGAATCCTAAACAACGGATGCACGGCAGACCAGGTGCTGAACCTGACTGTGACTCCGAAGCCTGCGGATGTGGTACGAATGCAACGATCTGCTCGGGAGAGACTTATACATGGGCAGTGAACAATACAGTTTACAGCACAGCCCAAAGCGGAACGAGAATCCCAAACAACGGATGCACGGCAGACCAGGTGCTGAACCTGACTGTGACTCCGAAGCCTGCGGATGTGGTGACGAACGCAACAATCTGCTCGGGAGAGACTTATACATGGGCAGTGAACAATACAGCCTACAGCACAACCCAAAGCGGAACGAGAATCAGCAACAACGGATGCACGGCAGACCAGGTGCTGAACCTGACTGTGACTCCGAAGCCTGCGGATGTGGTGCGAACGCAACAATCTGCTCGGGAGAAACTTATACATGGGCTGTGAACAATACAGCCTACAGCACAACGCAAAGCGGAACCAGAATCTCAAACAACGGCTGTACAGCAGACCAAGTGCTGAATCTGACTGTCACTCCGAAGCCTGCAGATGTTGTAACGAATGCGACAATCTGTTCAGGAGAAACTTATACATGGACAGCAAACAATACGGTATACAGCACAACCCAAAGCGGAACGAGAATCAGCAACAACGGCTGTACTGCAGATCAGGTATTGAACCTGACTATTACTCCGAAACCTGCAAAAATAATAACCACAGCAACCATCTGTTCTGGTGACACTTATACATGGTCGGCAAATTCGACAGCTTATACGATTGGCGGGACTTATCTGATCCTGAACAACGGCTGTACTGCTGATCAGGAGCTTCAATTGACGGTGACTCCCAAGCCTGTAGATGTTGTAACGAATGCAACAATCTGTTCAGGAGATACTTATACATGGGCAGTGAACAATACGGTCTACAGCACAACCCAAAGCGGAACCAGAACCAACAACAACGGCTGTACTGCAGACCAGGTTCTGAACCTGACAGTAAATCCTGTGCCGGCAACACCAAGCATTTCTGCTGGAGGGCCGACAACATTCTGTACAGGAGGAAATGTTGTTCTGACTTCAACCAGCGGAACAAGCTACTTATGGTCTAATGGAGCTACAACGCAATCAATTACGGTTTCAAATTCAGGAAGTTATAGTGTTCAGGTAACGAATGCTTCGGGCTGTTCAAGCGCATCTTCGACAGCAGTGGATGTAACTGTGAACACCATTCCTTCAGCACCTTCAGCTTCAGATCAGGCATTCTGTTCTGTAGATGCCAAAACGGTTGGTGATCTATCACCTTCAGGAACTGGAATCAAATGGTACAGCTCAAATTCAGCAACCACTGCATATACAGGAATAGAAGTATTGTCTACAGGAACTTATTATGTGAGCCAGACAACCAGCGGATGCGAGAGCGCGAGAACTGCTGTAAATGTTACGGTTGATCCAAAACAGGCAGATGTGGTAACGAATGCAACGATCTGTTCAGGAGATACCTATACATGGACAGCCAACAATACGGCTTACAGCACAACGCAAAGCGGAACCAGAATCTCAAACAACGGATGCACGGCAGACCAGGTGCTGAACCTGACTGTGACTCCGAAGCCTGCGGATGTGG
>NZ_SJSY01000016.1 GCF_004352915.1 Flavobacterium zhairuonense
AGATGTTGTGACGAACGCGACAATCTGTTCAGGAGAGACTTATATATGGGCAGTGAACAATACAGCCTACAGCACAACCCAAAGCGGAATGAGAATCCCAAACAACGGATGCACGGCAGACCAGGTGCTGAACCTGACTGTGACTCCGAAGCCTGCGGATGTGGTGACGAACGCAACAATCTGCTCGGGAGAGACTTATACATGGGCAGTGAACAATACAGCCTACAGCACAACCCAAAGCGGAACCAGAATCTCAAACAACGGATGCACGGCAGACCAGGTTCTGAACCTGACTGTGA
>NZ_SJSY01000056.1 GCF_004352915.1 Flavobacterium zhairuonense
CTCTACTTGTATAATAGTCATATCCTCAAAAGCAAACCCGACAAGTTTTGAAAACCTGTCGGGTTGGAAATTGCCGCTATTTATTATAGTATGCTTTTATACTTATATATTAGGTATCGTTTTGATTTAAACTATCGATTACTTCTTTTGCCAAATGATTACCTATATATAATAAGTATATGTTTCTATATTTGCTTCAAATTTGTTTTACCTCAATTATTAAATTGTCTTTAAATAATGACCATACAAGATTTAATTGGCAAATATGCTATTTCAGGAAGTAACCAAGAAGAGAATAACGAAATCACTTATAAAGGAATTTTGAGTTTATCCTTAGATAAGAACAATCGAATTATTGCGGACTGGCTTATTAACGATACTCAAAAACAAAAAGGATCTGGTTTCTTTAAGGACAATATTCTGGTAATTAATTTTAGATATAAAGGCGACGATAATCAGATTTATAAAGGTGTGGCTGTTTACCGTTGTATTACAAAAGATTTTCTAGATGGATTTTGGTCCGAAAAACATGGAAACCCACTTTATCTCGGGACAGAACATTGCTTAAGAATTGAAAGCACTGAAACGCTCAACTAATAGGTTTTTCATTTTTTCTTCCATTCAAAATTCCCATTCTGACTTACATTAAATTTTGTAACCTTTCCGTTCTCTTTTATAAATTCACATTCTGCTCCCAGAACATTTTTAAATTGGAATTTTGTATCAGATTGAAAAATTAATGGAACTGTTCCTTGTCCTGAAATCTTAGCAAGTAAATGCCCATTTTCTTTTGTAATTACAATAGTTCTTTTAGTATCTATTGATAATGTATAAGTACCTATGTAGTCATTTAGTAAAGCATCATCAACTTTTACTTCATTTTGGAATGTTTTCCCCAATGCGAGACTGGCAATATCAACTGATAATTCATCTTTAGGAGCACATTCGCAATTAAATAATGCCACAACAAATACATCCTGTTCAGGAAAATAGATTTCATTACTTAAAAATCCTGTTATAGCTCCACCATGCTCAATTGATTTTATACCATTTACATTTTTTAGTATCCAGCCATAACCATATTCTGTAGCGGTTCCATCTTTTAATTTAAAAGGTACAAATGCTTTTTCTAAGGTTTCTTTTTTAAGGATTTTATAAGAATATAAACCTTTGTTCCATTTAAACAAATCATCTACATTTGAAATCAATTCACCTGCTGCATATGCAATAGTCATACTCCAGTAATCAGCGTTTTTAAATTCTGTACCTTCTTTTCGATAACCATTAACTCTGTTGGGAATAAGATTATTCGAAGTATCAAAATAGATGTGATTTAAATCTAACGGTTTTAAGATGTTTTCTTCCAGATAGGTTTTATAACTTTTGCCTGATACTTTTTCAATAATATACCCCAAGAGAAAATAACCCGAATTACTGTACTTATATTTAGTGCCTGGCTCAAATTCTAAAGGAACGTTTTTAAAACGATCGATGATTTCTTTTGGCTCAAAGTCTCTTCTTTCCAAATAAGGTTCCTTGTAGTCAATTTGCATATAATCTTTAATTCCTGAGGTGTGAGTCAAAAGATTCTCAATAGTTATCTTTTTAGAATTTGACGGAAAATCTGAAACGAATTTCTGCAGGCTATCTTGTAAAGAAATTTTTCCTTGCTCTACCAATTGCAAAATTGCGACGGCTGTAAACTGTTTTGTTATTGAACCCAATTTAAAAACCATTTCAGACTTCATTGGCACATTTAATTCAAGGTTTGCGCTTCCAAATGCTTTTTTATAAACGATCTCACCTTTTTTTGCTGCCAATATTTCACAACCGGGCTCAGATGCGCTAAATTTAGAAGAAAGCAATTCATCCAATTTCTTTTCTAATTGCAATTCTTCTTTAGATTGTCCATACGTACAAACTAAACATAAAAGACAAAGTAGAAAATATAATTTATTCATATCACTTATTGTTTTGCCATTAGCAATTAACTCAAGACAATTTACTGATTTTCAACACACAACCAAACTATTTTTCATTAAAATCAACCAACTTCTTAGTTCCATTTTTAAATTCAATTACGAATTTTCCGTTTTCCTGCTCAGTAACTTTTGCAGGAACTAATTCTTTATTGCTCCATTTTTCTCCTGATTTTTTCCAAAGCATCAAAACAGAAAAAACATTGGATTTTTTTGGTTCAGAAACTGCTACTACATTTATGACTGTACTTTCGTTACTTTCAGGATGCAATCCTTTTGCGTTTACAATTTCAGTTTTACTCCATCCCAGGAGTGGAATCATTGCTAATTGATATTTTCCATTATCAATAATAGCAACTTCATGCCCTTCTATCTTCTTTTTAGTTACTATAATTTCTTTATCTAATTTTGGAAGCGCATAATGCCCCAAATGAATTGAAATTGGTTTATCGCTATTGTTTTTGTCTACTCTTAAAATTCCATTTGGAAGCGGAATATCGGCTAGATTAAACTTGACATTTTCATCTGTTTCTAAAACTGCATTTCTGTAATAAATTCCGTTTTCAAACTTTTGAAAGGTGTATAATCTAAAAGCTTCCCATTGGTCTTTTTTGTTTTTAATTACATAGTTCATCGCTACTTCTCCATTTTCGCCGTCGGCTTGCCATGGAAAAGCACTGTTATATGACAATCTATTATAATTTTCTGTGGAACGGAATTTCTGCCAATCACTGCTTACCTTTTCATGACACCAAGCTCTTACTTCAGAAGCACCAATATTAGGGTAATCTGTAATTAGGATTTGTGAATCTCCTTGATACTTATTGTAAACTTCATCTTTTTTGAACTTGGTATCCCAATCTCCATTATTTTCTTTGCTGTTCCAAAACGGATTATCATCAGGAACCAATAACCCTAAAAAGATTTTTCCCATCCAAAATACACTTCCGCGACAGCTATAATTTTGAACTGCTGGCTCAAAAGCGCCATAAAAACCAAGCGTTGGCACATTGTCTTTCATAAAATCAGGATGCGTCAAAAATTGTTTAATTACTCCAGACGAAATTCTGCGCATCCATCCATAATTAGTATTTGGATCGTTATAGAATCCCATTAACGGAAAAGGAACAACAGCACCAGTTCTATAACTTATGCTTCTTCCCCACATAATCATTTCTCCATTTTTGCTGAATAAATACGGATAATTATCTTTTAGATCACTAAAGTTTGTTGCTAATTTTGCTGCAAACTCTGGATAATATTTCTTCCCGAAAAACTCAGACCAAATCGTTCCATACATTTGAAAAGCCCACATACTATAATAATCAAAAGCTGGTGCGTCATTATACCAGCCATTGCTTCGATAATGTTTCAGTGATTTTTCTAAATATTCAACAAGCAATTTTTCGTTAACACTGTAACCTTGATCTTTAAAAAAACTCAGTACAAAAATATTGAAGAATTTCCAGTTCGAATCGACAGTTGGACCATCGCCATAACTGAGCATTATTTTTGCCAAATCGTCTTTTTGCTTTTGCGGAAGCGGTTTCCACAAAACATCTGGATTTGTCATCAATGAAAGTGCCAATGCTCCAAATTCAACTAATTTTTGACTTGGGCCTCCGTTTTTTCCTCTTGGCTCTATATATGAAGCACTAGTAGGATCAATTAATTTTGCAATTTGATATCGATAATAATCCGCGACTTTAATATTGTTAATCTCTAAAGATGGATTTTCTTTTAACAAAGGTGATGCAATAAATAAAGTTCTGCAAAGTCCTTCGAGCTTTTCAGTTGGAACTTGAGATTCATTTGCCGGATAACTTTTCCCTTCCTGTTTTGGAAATTTCATTGGATCATCAATTGAATGAACATAAGTAAATGCTCCTTCGAGCAAATACATTGCTGCATCTCTCCAATGCTGTTTGGTCATTCCAGTATAGGGACTGTTTTTGAAATCAGGATTTTTTATCTGAAATATATTTTCCTTGTTTTCCTTTTGTTGTGAAAATAAAGACTGGCCGAAAATAACGGCCAAAAACAAGAATGTTCTTAATTTATTCATTTTTAAAAACTTTTCAATTCTTTTACTACTACTAATTTATCTCCAGACAAATCAACCTCAAAAAGTTTCGGAATTCTGACTGTTTTGCCATCTACTTTTTTATGACTGTGAACCGACATCAGCCATTTTCCTTCAAAAGTTTGAAACAACATGCCATGTCCAAAATTTGGTGGCGTAATAGGATCTTTTTCTTGAATCCATGGGCCGTCTAAGGTTCCACTTTTAGAATATGCTACTCCTTGTGTGTAAACATCATAAATCCAGCTCGTCCAAATCATTCCTAAACGTCCAGAACCTGTTTTGAACAAATATGGGCCATCTGTAACTTTATTCGGTTTGTCATTTCCATTAGCATCTTTTTCTCTGCTCCAAGGAGAATCGCTTGCTTTAAAAAGCAGTTTCCCTTCTCCGATTGAACCGCTTAAATCTGGTTTAAGCTCTATTTTTTCAATGGTTCCATTTCCATTTTGCAGCCATTCGTAACAATAAATCATATACGGTTTTCCATCTTTATCGACCCAAAATGTACCGTCAAGTGTCGGTTTATTGGCTGGCAAATAAATATCATCTTTCATTGGCAAATATGGTCCATCTGCCTTATCGCTAACTAAAACATGACTCGCGCGTCGTTCAATAACATTGCCAGCAACTGTGCCTATTTTTTTGTCTCTATTGGTAAAAGTGGCAAAATCGTAATATTTATTTTTATACAAATGCAATTCGGCTGCCCAAATCATTGGGTTTGGTCCCATCCAAGAATTTGGATCTGTTTTGACAATGTCATAAGGGCCACTCCACGATTTTAAATCTTTGCTTTTCCAGAGTAATCCTCCTGTACCAGTCATATAATACATATTGGTTTTCTTGTCTGCTAAAATAGCGGGATCACTCAATCTAATTGAGTCTAAAGGGATTGCTTCTTTTATTGTTCTTTTTTTCTGAGCATTTGCTGTCGAAAAAAATAAAAGACATAGAACCATAAAAAAAATACAACCTGATTTCTGTATAAAATAATTTTGGAATGTTTTCATTTACAGATTTTTTTAAAACAATTAAGATTAGCTAGCAACTGCAATTTATTAATTTGCTAACACTTACAACTACTATATTTTTATTGTTTTTTTGTAAAAATTGTTAAATCCCATTTGTCAAACCAATTCAAAACAGGTTTTTCATTTGCAATTGTAATCGGCAACCAAATATAACTGCCATCAATTGGATTTTCAGGTTTCCAACGGTCGGCCATGAAAATGAACTGATCTTTTTTTCCTTGAACTGGGAGAATATAAGTACTTTGCGAATGAAACGTAAGCTCTGCATCTTTGCCTACGCATGGATTTCCGAGTGATTTCCAAGGGCCAAAAATCGATTTTGCCGAAAAAGAACGCGCTTCATTAGGATCCCAACCAGTACAGCCTGAAGTTATCATATAATAAATGCCGTCTTTCTTAAAAACAGCCGGAGCTTCATTGTGACCTGCAGGCGCCATTCGGGACCATTTTTCGGTAAAATTTAGATAATCATCTGTAAGTTCTGAAATATGCAGGGTCAAGTTTTCTTCCGAAGAATGAATCAAATATGCTTTTTCATTATCATTAACATAAACTGTCATGTCTCTAGACATTTGGCCTTTGCTAAAATCTCTGCGAACCAACATTCCGTTATCGATAGCCGTTAGCCATTCAGGGCTCCATGATTTTAGCTGACTTTCATTTGCGGAAGCGGTTTTATTTTCATTTTTATAATACATTGGCCAAACACCTTTATTTGGATTGTACGATTTAAGATATTTGAAAGGACCTTTTGGATTATCACTTACTGCAACGGCCGCTTTTGCTGCACTATAACCTTGTCCTTTCAACTCTAAATGAAACCACATTACATATTTGCCCGTTTTTTTATTGAAAATTACTTTCGGGCGTTCCATTATGCAACCTTTTGTTATTTCAGAATTTGGGTTTTCTTCTGCTTTTAATACAATTCCCTCGTTTTTCCAATTGTATAAATCTTTAGATGAATAACAACTGAAACCTACCAAAGAAGTATTTCCTGATTTTCCTGCCGTTTTAAATTCGCCATACCAATAATATGTTCCTTTGTCGTATAGAATCCCGCCACCGTGTGCATTGATATGAACGCCATCAGTATCTTTCCATTCTTTTCCTGGAACAAATTCTGTGTTTTGGCTATACATTAATAGGCTGATAAAACTTATGATGATCGAATATTTTAATCTCATTTTTTAATTATTATTTTTTGATAAACTCTGATGTAATCTATTATATATTTTGACGGGAAACTGTTTGGGGCAAGTTCCCCGCCGTTTATGCCGCCAACAGCCAAATTGACCAATAAATAATGTGGTTGCTGAAACGGAAGTATTTTTTGATCTGGATTTTGATTGGCTTCTTTTACACTAATTTCATTGAGCAACTGGTCGTCAACATATAATTTGATCCAGTCTGCATCCCAGTCCATTCGCCAGATATGAAATTTATTTGCCCAAGCATTGTCTTTAAAATCACTCAGTTTTTTTGTTTGGCTATCCCAAGCAGTGTTTTGCTGATTGGATTTCCAAGCTGCGTTTGCTAATATTTTTCCGGTGTAATATTCCATAATATCAATTTCTCCGTTTGCAGGCCAGTTTCCTTCTATGCCCAAAGTCCAAAAGGCCGGCCACATTCCTTTTCCAACAGGAATTTTAGCCCGCATTTCGAATCGGCCATATTGCCAGGAATGCTTTCCCTGCGTGATTAAACAGGAAGAAGTGACTTTTATAGAATCTCTCTGTTTTTTCCAGTTAGGATGATTTTTAGAAATAAAATTCGGGTTTGCTCTATTTTCTTTTCTGGCTTCAATAATCAAAAAACCATCTTTGCAGTAGGCGTTTTCTTTTTGGTACCACTGATTTTCCTCATTTCGAACAAAACCAGATTCGTAATTCCAATTCTTTTCATCGGGAGTTCCGTCTTTTGTAAATTCATCACTCCAGACCAATTTGTATTCTTTATCTCTGAGTACTTTTTTTGTATTTGAAACAAATCCATAAATTACTGTCAGAACTGCGATTACAAGCAAAAAGCGTAGAAGGTAAAATTTCATTTTCTTATTATTTTAATCTAAATTTTTCTTCTTTAAAATAAAAAAAGAACATTTCGATTTTGGTTCATTTGATGCAATAAAAATCTAGAGCATTATTATTTACGATAATAATGCACTCTAAATCAATATAACATTTGTTGTTTGTGAATAGATCAGCGATGAAAGCAAAATGCTGATCTTTACAATGTGCTTGAATAATTATTATAAATAATACCTCTGCCATTGTTACAGCAGAGATATTATTTAATTCCAAAACACAATACCTAAACTAAATAGGCAAAAAAGTTTTATTAAAGCTGACTTTCATCTGCGACTGCATCCTGCCATTTATCCCAAACTTTAATATTTGGATCATAACCATCATAACCGTAGTTCTGACTTAATTTTCCTTTAATATTTGCAGTTATGGCACTATTTGGAATTGGCCAATAGTTATTACGCTTGTCCATGGTATAAAACTTAGTACCATTTGGAACCACAATTCCGCTTGGATATTTGTTGTATAATGTATAATGTGCAATACGTTGGTACCAATAACTTCCTCCTGAGGCATCAGTTCCTGATTGTTTGTCCCAATTGGTTTTATTGTACGTCTGGCCCCACTCGTCCGGTTTCCCGCTGAGTGCAAGACAGTGCGAAATACGTTTCAACTCCACATTTCTCCATTCTTCTAAATAAAGCTCTCTTCCTCTTTCGGCACAAATATCGCCAATAGTTACTGTCGTATATAATTGAGAAGCACCTGCTCTGGTTCTAACTGCGTTTACATCCTGAGTAGCTCCACCAACATTCCCTTGATAAAAACGGGCTTCGGCTCTTAATAAATACGTTTCAGCTAAACGGTATAAATACCAATGCGCTTTACTTCCTGTACTCGCTCCTTGAAAATCTGTAGCGTTTGGATTTGTTTCATTTACAACATCATGTAAATAGATTTTGTATAATGGAAAATCAAACCATTCGCGAAGTGTATCTTTTGACAATAAAGTCGTACCATTTCTCAATCTAAAATTTTGCTGATAGAATGCAGAAGTCTTATCACTGTATTTAAGATCTTCCATATTCACCCAGTTTCCAACTGTACTATTGTGTCTAAGATCTTGTTTGTCCTCTACACCGTTAACAACCCACATAGGATGTTGAGAATAATAAGAAGCACTAATTGTAGCAATACCACGACCTAATGCTCTTGCATAATCGTATTTTGCTTGGTAATTCACATTGTTTGAGGCAAAACGACCGGCTGCTTGTTTTCCGTCAGGAGTAGTAACAGTAGCTGAATTCCAGTTAGGTCCAAAAATTCTCATTGAGGCAAATGGCAAAAATGATTGTACTCCACCATTAGGCATTACCATAATGGCTTCTGTATTTCCAGCAATAACCTTATTTTCAGGTCGGTGTAAATCCCAGATTACATTCCTGTTGATTGTCCAAGTAGTTGGATTTCCTCCTTGATCAAAAGTTCCAAAAGAATTTTTCATTAACGAATATCCAGATGAATTAATCAATAAATCGGCTTGATTTTCTGCATCCTTAAATCTTCCAGAAGCCAAATAACATTTGATCAATAATTGGCGGCAAGCTCCTTTGTTCACCACTCCTAAATAAGGTAGTTTTGATTGTTCTGGTACCCATTCTACCGCTTTTTCCATATCAGCAGTAATCATTTCGATGATAGCTTCTTTTTTAGTAGAATAATAACTCTGCTTTGGAACTTCCAAAATTTTTGTAATCAATGGAATATCTCCAAATTGATAAACCAAATTAAGATAACGGTAAGCTCTATGAAAATAAGCCTGACCTATATATTTACGTTTAACATCTTCTGTCAAACTTGTGACTTTATCAATGTATGTTAATACTGTATTGGCATGTTTTATTCCGGTGTAAGCTTCTGTCCAGTAAAATCCGAAATAAAAATCATCATTTGTTGCTGTTTTATAACTCATGGTTGGCACCATAGTATTGGCAAAATCAGCGATAGTACTACTGTTATCTGTTTTTCCATATTTTGCCATATCAGAGAAAACATACTCTGTACCAATAGGCACACTATTGCTGGCACTATTATAATGAATATAATTGTTACGAAGCTGTTTATCAGCACTTGCTAAAACGGCCTGCAATCCAGATTCAGTACTAAATGTAGTTTCAGGCTCGTAAAACGAAAGCGGATCTGGCTCGAGAAAATCCTCGGAACAAGAAACCAAAAGAGCAGAAGCTACTACTAAAGGCACAAGGATTGAAATTTTATTTTTTATATATTTTTTCATTATTGAATAATTTTTAAAGTGAAACGTTGAATCCTAAATTAAACATTCGTGTAGCAAGCCCTCCTGTTTCTGGATCTCCAAAATATTTCCATTCTTTAGAAGCTGACCATGTTGCTGCATTTTGAACAGAAGCATAAATTTTGAAGTTTCTAACATGCAGGCGGTCTATTAAATCTTTAGGAAGTGAATACGCTAGCGAAATATTGTCTAAACGAATAAAACTGCGATTATACAATCTTGCAACTCCAGCGCCAGCAGGACCTCTTGCATCAAGACGTGCCCATTCATTTGTCGGATTGTCAATTGTCCAGTATGGATTTACAAATGGATTGTAGTTGTTTGTATACAAACTTCCATCATTATAATTATTCATATAACGTCCATCCATTGATTTGTGCCCCGTGTATGAATACATATTGATTGCTAAATTCCAATTTTTATAAAATTTAAATTCATTACGAAGCGACCAGTTGATTGGCGGTGCTGTTTGTCCTAAAAACTGTTTGTCTTTTTCATTATACGTTGGTTTTCCGTTTACATCATCAGCAGTATAACTGTTTTCGATTTTTGGATCACCGGGACGTTGTCCGTATTTTGCAGCTTCAACAGCTTCATCTTTCTGCCAAATTCCGATTACTTTATAATCCCAGATTTGAGAAATTGGTCTTCCAATAAACCATCCGTTCGTTTTATCATCTGCTTCTTTAGTTCCAATAACATTTCCGTTGGCGTCTTTAACGTCTTCCATGTTGCCATACAACTTGTTGATCGTATTCTTATTGTATGAAAAAGCAAACATCGTAGACCATTCAAAATTTGGATTTTTTATATTTAAAGTATTCAGAGCAATTTCAATACCTTTGTTTTCAACTTCTCCAAGATTCGTTGCGATTGATGAAAAACCAGTAAACTCAGGCAGACGCTGACTCATGATCATATCGTGAGTAACAGATCTATAAATATCAATTGTACTTGTAATTCTGTCATTTAAGAAACCAAGATCAAGACCAATGTTTGATGCTGTCGTTTTTTCCCATTGCAAATTTGGATTTGCCATACGGTCAATTCCTAGGTATTTCATATCCACAATATTTCCTGAAGCGTCAAGATACCCCATAGTTGCTCCTGTACCAGAACTTAAGTTTGCTAAAGCCAAGTAAGGATCTGCAAGCGATCTGTTTCCGTTTTTACCCCAAGATAGGCGTAGTTTACCCGTACTCATTGGCGCCCAATGAAACCAACTTTCTTTATTAAAACTCCAGCCCAATGCTACAGAAGGGAAAGTTGCATAAGGATAAGAAGCACCAAAAGCTGAATATCCGTCGCGACGTACTGTTCCAGTAATCATATAGCGATTATCGTAAGAATAGAAAATTCTTCCCATTAATGCATCTGCCGTTTGATGTGTATCTGTTGCAGTAAATGAACTATTTGCAAGTGTCGCATTAGCAATATTGTGATATCCTAAAGCATCTGAAGGCTGAATATTATTTGCATCAATACGATCTGACCATGTTTTTAAATCTTCAGCTTCCTGAACAAAAGTGGCAATAATATGGTGTTTTCCATTAAATGTATGATCCCAAGCTATTGTATTGTTGATGTTCCAAGTGAATTTTTTACCATTTTCTCTGTCTACTCCTATGTTTGCGGCACTCCAGTTTTTATTGCCTGCTGATTGAAAATAACGGTTGTAAAAGAATTCATAACGTGGCGAAGCATTAAACGAATATGTAATACCATAAGGCAAAGTTACCTTTGTATTAAAAATTGTGTTCAATACAGTGTAGCCTCTGTCAAGATCCATATATTGGCGGTCATAATAGTAATTGTATCCACCAATTGTTGGTCCCATTGGCTGTCTTGCATAGTCGCCGTTTATTTCTTTAAAGTTAGCAAACGGACTGTTTCTTAACATATTGGCATCCCAGTAATTAGTTCCCGTACCAACCGAAATATCTCCGTCTGAACGATCTTGAAAATTAACATTTGCTCCAAATTCAAGCCAATCAGTAACTTTAGCATCCACTTTCATATTGGAACGAACTGCTGTGTAGTCATTCCCTTGGATAGCTCCTTCTGAATCTAAATACCCCAAAGAGATATAATAATTTACTTTATCGCTTGCCCCAGAAACACTTAAATTATTGTCACGATTTATTCCTGTTCTAAAAGTACTGTCGTACCAATCGTGTGTTTTTCCATCAACAAAATTTTTCAAAAGCGTAGCATCCGTAATACCTAAACGCAATCCCCACACTTCATTCAAACTTTTTCCTTGAATTTGTGCCGCTGGCTGATAAGCTAGCCACTGCGCCTCTGTTATACCGTACTGACTTAATTGACTAGGATTTGTGTAATAACCCGGTTTACCTGCAGCTGTTCCTGTAACCCATGCCTCATAATTTCCAGTTGTTGTATTTGTACCATATGTTTTGGCAGTCTCCCAATCTTCACGATATTTTACATATCCTTCTGGAGAATATACATTACGATAAGCACTTTCGTTAACAACCGTCATGTTTGTAGTAATATTAATAATCGGTTTCCCTGTTTTTCCTTTTTTAGTAGAAATAACAATTACACCCGCAGCTGCTTTAGATCCGTAAACTGCTGTTGCCGATGCATCTTTCAAAACATCAATTTGGCCAACATCATCAGGATTGATTTCCGAAAGTTCACCATAAAACTGCATTCCGTCTAAAATAATAAGCGGCGAATTGTGATTAGCTCCATCAGGATTGTACACAGAAGTTTGCCCACGAATCTGCAAAGATCCTCCTCCTTTTGCATCAGCAGAATAACCAACTTTTAATCCCGGAACACCTCTCAATAAATCTTGAACTGTTTGTGGATTTTGATTGGCCAAAGCATCTGGTTTAACCTGAACAATTGATCCTGTTAAATCACTTTTTTTCATTTTACCGTATCCAACTACAACAACCTCACTCAATGATGCTGCATTTTCTACCAGTTTTACAGCAATATTTGTTCTACTATTTACTTGAATTTCCTGAGTCACATACCCAATATAAGAGACAACTAATATTGCATTTTGATCTCCTTTTAAATCAAATTTTCCATCAAAATCTGTAATCGTACTAATCTTAGTTCCTTTAATCGAAACTGTAGCTCCTGGAAGCGGTACTCCGTTTTGGTCTTTAACTTGTCCGGTGATTCCATTTTGCTGTTCAATTTTTTCCAGCGCATTTGTTCCTGAAGGTATTCCATCATATGCCTGAACTTGAGATAAAGAAGCTAGTACGCAAAAAATGGCCAATTTCTTTTTAAAATCAAATCCAGATCCATAATCAGGAGTCTTCATCTTCCTAATAAAGTTTTTCATTTTCTTGGTTGTAATTTTGGTTAAATAATTAGTTTGGTTAAATCGAAGCTGTACAGGAATACTGCGTTCAATTTGAGTTACAAATCTAGCAGAACACTATTGTTGTGGAGGGGGGAAATATGATAATATACAAGGGTCAAATTGGTATCTTACCGCAAAAACACTAGGTTTTTAAGATATTTTTAAAAAAAATCACTTCTAAAATCAAAATTCCATAAATATGAAATCTCTTTTCGTCAAGAGCAATATTTACAGTATGCACAAAATTTTATATAAAAAACAGCGAAATTCATTTTTCAAAATCTCTATTTTTTGCAAAAAATCGGCTTAACTTCGCCATGAAATTAAGCCGATTCATCTCTTATTATTTTGCTGAAACTATTTCACAAAGCGATACATTTCTGAAGCTGCCAATAAAAAAGCACCCACACCAAAATCGGCTGTAGAATTTTTATCAACTACTTGTCCCGGAATTGCTTTTTCGCCAATAGGCTGTACATAACCAACAGTTCCATCTGCCTGAAGTGCAAAAGTGGTTAAGTAATTCCATGATTTTTCTGCAACAGGCAAATAGATCTTTTTATCCAAAATTCCGTTGTTGATTCCCCATAAAAAACCATAGGTGAAAAATGCTGTTCCGCTTGTTTCAGGTCCCGGCGCATGTTCTGGATCGAGAATACTTCTTGTCCAATAGCCTTCTTTTTGTTGCGCAGATGCCAATGCCTGCGCCATATCTTTAAAACGTTTTATGTATTCGGCTCTATATTTAGCCTTTTTGGGCAAATCCTGAATAATTTTTGCATAACCGGCAAAAATCCAGCCGTCTCCTCTCGCCCAAAAATCTTTCTTTCCATTGGCACTTGTATGTTTTGGATAAACATATTTTGCATCTCGGAAATACAAGTTCGATTCCGAATCATACATAATGCTATCTGCGTATTGAAGATACGAATGTAGTTTATCTAAATACATTTCGTTTCCAGTAACCTTGTACAACTTTGTCATAACAGGCATTACCATATACAATCCATCAACCCACCACCAATAATCGTTTGCTGGCGTACTCATTTCATATTCCATCACTTCTTGTGCGCGAGCAATCTTTTTTGGATCTTTTTTGCCTGTAAAATTGTATAAATCGATATAAGTCTGAAAACAAATCTGCCAATCGCCAAACAATACATGTTTATCGGTTTCGCCGTAATTATATTTCCATTCTGATTTATCGGTTGATTTTGCGCCCATCCACTGATTTTTCTCTGCCCAAGCCATTGAGTAATCCAAATATTTTTTGTTTTTAGTTACTTTATAAGCCTCCATGTTTCCGGTATGATAAGCCGAAACATGCCAAAACGAATTTCCTGGTTCTGAATGCGTCGATTGCCAACGATTATTTACTTTATCGATAATTGCAATAACCTCTTTTTTAGATTCTTTTATTCCCGATTCCTGTTTTACACCAGTGCTTTTACAGCCAACAGCGAGCAATGAAACTGCCGTAAACGCCATAAAAATTGATTTTTTTAAATACATAATTATAATAAGGTTAGTAGTTTAGTTATTTTGAAGCATGATCAATTGGAATTTCCTGACCAGACCATATTTTCTTTTGTGTCCAAGGCTGATAAGGATCACTCCAAAAAGAATCAGAAGCTGGAAGCCCAAGAACTAAAAAGGCTTCTGTACACAAATACAAACTTCCAGTTGAAATATAGCCTTCACCAATATTTTGCTGATGACCGTATAAACCAATCTGAAGCCAGCCATTCTTGTCAAAAGTTTCTTTGGCATTTATTTGATTGTTAATCATGAAATAAAGCGCCGAACGAACTTGTGACGGAGCAATTTCCTTTGGCAATTCTTTCCAAAGCGCTATTTGAGACAACAACTGAAAAGCACCAAAACGATAGGCCAACGATCTTCCAATAGGTGGATAAGTTCCATCTGGAGAAATTAGCCTTTCTTGAATGGCAGCATATCTTTTAGCTCTGTTCAATTCTGTTTCAAAATCTTTTTTGTAATCAATATTTTTGTCTTTCAGCACATTTAAAATATCCATTTGCATTGGGTGAATTACAAAACTATTGTAGTAATCCCAATGAAATTCGGGCCCGTCGCCGTAAGTTCCATCTCCCAAATACCATTTTTTGTGTTCTGATAAAGCATAATTTAATCGGTTTGCATCTTCTTCTTTATCAAATTTGATAATTGCAGCTTCGATTATTCCTGCAAAAAGAAGCCAATTGCTTTTATACGGCTCAATTACGCGAGTTGATTTTAAAGCTTTGATTACATTTTCTTTTGTGACGGCATCAAGCGGTTCCCAAAGCTGTTTTGGCGCACGCAATAAAGCTTGAGCAAAAAAAGCGGCGTCAACCAAAGGCTGTTTGTCTTTTACAAAATTCATAAAATCAGCCGCATTGGGATCTGTTGCATTATGAATTGATTTTTGTGCCAAAGCAATATATTTTGCTCTCAATATTCCTTCGGGAGTATCATCTGCTCCTAATTCTAACCAAGGCGCCATTCCTGAAAGCGTTCTTCCAAAAGCTTCCAAATAAGTTACATGTTTTCGGTCGTCCCAAGCGCCTGGCGATCTTTCAACAGGCATTAATGCTTTTAATTGATTATTGCTTAATGCAGTTAAAACCGGATCACTAATTTTCACCAAAGAAGCAACAAAAAACGCTCTAACTTTTTCTGGAGAATCTTTTTCTGGTTTCTTTGATTGTCCCTGAACATTCAGAACTAGAAAACAACTAAATACCGCTAGAACAACATTTTTAAAACAATGACTCATATATTTTCCTTTATCTTTTTATATTTTTCTTTTATATTTTTCTTCTTTCTTCTTTCATCTTTTTTCTTTCTTCTTTCTTCTTTCTTCTAAGTTGATTTCCAAAAGCTTTCGTTCAGAATATATTTGTTGTCCTTCACATTTTGATATTTCTTTTTAAACTCTGAAGGATTCAAATTATAAAACAGCTGAAAATGCTTTCTGAAATATTTAATATCCCCAAAACCAGCAATTGACGCAGCCTGACTAATTTGCAAATCGGTAGTAATTAATAAAGTTGCTACTTTTCGCAAACGAACATTTCGAGTAAATTCTAAAACCGACTTTCCTGTAATTTTTTTGATTTTTTTATACACTAATGAATGACTCATTCCTAATTCGCTGGCCAAATCTTTAATATTAAAATCATCAACATCTAAATTAGAATCAATGATTTCGATGATTTTATCCAACAGCTTTTTATCTTCATCTGATAATTTTGGTCCAGCAACATTTTTTGTAACCGAATTAAGCAGATAGTTTTGTTCACTGTCGCGACGCGTCAGAATTCCGTTAATTCTTGCTAACAAGTACTCGTTATCAAATGGTTTTGTAATGTAGTCATCAGCTCCAACTTCTGCTCCTTTCAGTTTTACATCTTCAGAAGTTCCGCCCGTAAGGAGAATTACAGGAATATGCTTTAAATCGGGATCAGATTTTATGTGTTTGCAAAAAGCTACACCATTCATTTCTCCCATTACAACATCAGAAATAATCAAATCTGGCTGTACATTTTTGACAATCTGCAATGCATTTTCAGCATTTTCAGCTGTTTCAATATGATATTTTGAGGTTAAAATTCTTTTTAAATAATTGCGAATTTGGACATTGTCATCGACAACCAAAATACTTTTGGCATCCTTGATAACATCTTTAACATTTTCAGGCTCATCTTCTATTTTCTGCAAAACATTCTCGCGAATTACAGTTTCTTCTAAAGCTTCATCCAGAAACAATGTGCGATCGCTTAAATCTTCTCGGATTTCAATATCACCAAAATGTTCTTTCCCAAGAAGCAATCTAATTTCAAAAACAGCTCCCCCATTTTCATTGTCGCGACAGCTTACTTTTCCGTGATGTTGCGTTATAAATTGTTTCACCAAATACAATCCGATACCAAATCCTTTGCGGTTATTTTTGATGTTTTTTCCTGATTGATAAAACAAATTGAAAATTTTGTCTTTGTCTGCATCATCAACTCCTTCGCCGTTATCCGTCACATTTATGATTACTTCATTATCTGTGCATCGCAAATTCACTGCAACTTTTCCGTTTTCTTTTTCGGTAAACTTTAAAGCATTGGAAATCAAATTAAATAAAGCCATTTCAATTTTTTCACGATCAACATACACCATCAAATTTTCTTCGGAAATACTAAAACTATAATCTATTTTTTTTGATTTTGCGTGATGTACAAAACAGCTGAAAACTTCTTTACACAGCTCAACAATATTTATTTGTCCTACTTTTAGTTTTCCGGTTTCGGTTTCAGTTTTTCTAAAAAGAAGTAGTTGATCCACCAAACTCAGTAATCTTCTTGAATTGCTGTAAACCATTTCAATTGCTGCGGGATCAATTTGCTGTTCTGCTCCATAAATAATATCCTTCAGCGGATTGATGATCATAGTCAATGGCGACCTGAATTCATGAGAAATATTAGTAAAAAAAGTTAGTTTTTTCTCGTTCAATTCTTTTTCTTGTTTTGCCAAATCTTGAGAAAGACGAACTTCGTACTTAAGTTTTGCCTGTTCACGCTGGTATTTATCTACGGCATAAATCGCAAGTGCAAACAAAACAAAATATAAAAAGTAAGCCCAACTACTTCTGTACCAAGGTGGCAATATTGTGATTGGTATTGAAATAGCTTTTGTGTTCCAAACTCCTTCGGCATTTGTCGATTTGATTTTCAATACATAATCGCCTTCTGTAATTCTAGAATAATTGGCACTTCTGATATTGTCCACATAATGCCACTGCGAATCCCATCCTTCTAAAAAATAAGCATAAGAAATCTTCTCCGGCAAACTGTATTCTAATGCTGCAAAATCGATATTCAGCATGGATTCATCATACGGAAGTTCCAATTTATCAATTCCAAATGCTCCTAAACCTTCTTGATCATAAACTTTATTGTTTACTTTAATCGAAATGATAACCAGTTTAGGAAAAGCATGAACCTGACTGTTTACTTTGGTATCAATAATATTAAATCCTTTGATACCGCCAAATACAATTTCTCCTGTAGAAAGTCGCAACGCCGCATTGTAATTAAATTGATTGCTCTGAAGTCCGTCAGCATCGTGATAGCTAGTGATTTTTCCAGTGTCAACATTATAGACAAATATTCCGTTATACGTACTGCACCAATATGCACCTTGTTTATCACGAACAATATTCAAAATGGAATTATTTGGAAGGCCGTTTCGCTGTGTCAAGAATTTCTTTTCGAAAGTTTTCGGATTAAAAATCATCAAACCGCCACCCTCAGTACCCACAAGCATTTTAGTATCTGAATGTGATACAATAGAACGAACAGGATATTTTACATCGATTTCTCGTCGTTGCATTGTTTTGGGATCGAATCGGAATAACTTAGAAAAATTCCCAATCCAAAGATTATTCTGATCTTGTGTCATTGAAATGATACCGCGAATTCCTGCATTCACAAAATCAAATTGATCTGTCGTTTCATTATATCGATACAAACCTTCTTCATCTGGAGAAGCCGCCCACAAAATGTTCTTTTTGCATTTGAATAATACCCAAATGTTTTTTTGAACTGCTTTAAGTTTTGGATTTAAAAGATTGTATTTTTTAAAATTATGCGTTTGCGAATTAAAAAGACAAACGCCTCCGCCGTAAGTTCCAAACCAAGTTCCTTTGCTGTCTTTTAAAATGGCAGAAACGAAATTATTGCTAAGCGAATTTGGATTATTGGAATTATACGAATAATTGCTAAATGTATTCGTTTTTCTGTTCCAAAGACTTGCGCCTGCACCATCTGTCCCAATCCAAAGGTTTTCAGAATCTTGTTCGCATAACGAAAGAATAAAATCACTTGGCAAAGTGTTTTTTGTCAGCTCGTTTTTAGAAATGGTCACAAAAGGACTTTTTGTCTCTTCAATCGTATTTACTCCTCCACGCAAAGTTCCAATCCAAACTCGATTTTCATTATCTAAATATAACGATGAAATAGCATTGCTGTTGAGTTTCTCCTCATCTAGACAAGCATTTAAAAGCGAAAAAGAATCTTTATTGTAATTGTATTTTACAACTCCATTTCCGTTTGTAGCAATCCAAAGTTCATTGGCAGAAGCCTTAAACATTAAATCTGAAATAGGATACTGAATTTCTTGATTGGCATAAAGATGATGTGTTTTATTTTTAGTATTGTATTTCAAAAGTCCTTCTTCAGTAGCCATCCAAATATTTGAATATTTGTCGAATAAAATACAGCCACTTCCAACAGAGCTCTCAAAAACAACAGAAAGTCTTTTAGTCCCAGATTCCATCGCCACTAAACCCACACCTGCAACTGAACACCACAATTTGCCCGAAGCATCAAAATCCAATTCTTGTACGTGAAAATCCCATTTTAATTTTCCTTTTACTAAAAGCGGAATTTGAACAATATTTTCATTTTCTCCTGCAGCATACAACAATCCCTTTCCTGCAGTAGCGATATACATTTTTGACTTATAATCCCTGATTTGATTGACAACAAAATCTATCTTTTCACTTTTAGACGTTTTTTCATTGTCATAATTCTTTGTACTAAACTGATTGCTCAAATAATTATAAACAGAAATTCCTCCTTTTGTTCCAATCCAAATTTCATTTTGAGTTCCGCAAATGCTTACAACTCTATTATTTACTAATGAATTAGCATCATTTGGCTCATTTCTGAAATTCAAAAAATTATAGCCATCATAACGACTTATTCCGTCATAAGTCCCAAACCACATCAAACCTCTTTTGTCTTTATAAACAGAAGTTACGGCATTATTGGCAAGGCCATTTTTGATTCCGAGATAGCCAATATCATATTTTTTCTGTCCAAATTTGGGAATAGCATTTCCTGCAGTCTGAGAATTAGCTGCGTAAAAAGCTAAAAAGGCTAAAAAAAATAGAATTTTGGTTTTCAAAATTTCGGATTTTAGATTAAGTATATTTTTTTTCTAATCTAATTTTTTCATTTTTTATGAAAAAAATCAGGACCACAAATTATTCGTGTGAAAAATACAATTATTAAATTAATCTTAAAAAAAACCTATGAAAATAAATCATAGGTTTTTCATGTAAAAAAACACATACAATTCTTATCAATTAACCAATGAAATTATATAAGAGTAAGTATATTTTTTGTCTGTTAAACGATATTGATCGTGTGGCAAACGTCCCCAACTGTCATCACCGCCCACACCTCTTTGTTTATAATCTATATGAAGATAAACCGCTTCTTTAGAATCTAAATCTAAATCCGAAGGATGGCGTTGTGCTTTTGTTTTTCCTGGATCCAACATTTCTGTTGAAATATTCAAGGCGCTAAAACCTAATGTCTGTAATCCTTCAAATCTTACGCCTTGCCCTTTATCATTTTTTAAAGCCAACCAACGAACATCAGTTTTGTAACCGCCTTCCTGCGGGCGAATATAACTTTTAGTGTATTGATTGCTCACTTTATCTGAATATTCACCAATAAACGCCGCCGAGTTTCGATCTGAATAATTTTCCCACGGGCCTCTTCCGTAATAACTTAGATTATCGAAAGTTCCGCTTAATTGTGCACGCATTCCAAAACGTGGCATTTCTGGTAATTCTTTTCCAGCTAAATCAATAGAAGCTGTAACTTTTATTGCTCCATTATTCTGAATCAAATAATCTACTGTGTAAGGAACGTCAACTGTTGCTAATTTATAAACCGCTTTTATCAATAATCCATCAGTTGCTTTTTTATCTAAAACGACACTTACAACTGTAGCATTTTTTGAAGCTTCTTTCCAAACTACTAATTTATTTTCCATATTGCTTCCAAAATCATTATCGGTTGGAGCACGCCAGAAATATGGAGTTGGAAAATTGGCAAAAATTGAATTTGCATCGTTTTTCAAATTGTATTTCAGAATTTCTCCTTTTTTAATGTCAAATTCACCTGAAACGTTTTCAGCTTCAAAAGAAAGGATATCACCCTTTACAGTGTATTTCAATTTTGAAGCACTTTTTTCAATTATATTTTTGAAATAGGAACCTTTTCCAATAGCAAACTGCTCTCTTGCAAATTCATGTCCTTTTGCAACTAAAGGCGCATCTGCTTTTGAATACGCAAAAACATTTACAAAATATTCAGAATTCCCATCGATGGAACCTAAATCTAAAGCTACTTTCTTGCTTTCTGTTGGAGCCGCATCTATATTAAATTCTCCTGATTTTATTTTTGCACCATTCTTAATCAATTCCCATTTGAAATTAAAATCTGAAAGATTCGTGAAATTGTAAAGGTTTGTTATCACTAAATCAGATTCCTTAAGCTGAAAATGAATATTTTGATATACCTTTTTAATTTCGCTCAAAGCTGGTTTTGGCGTTCTGTTTGAAAAAATCACACCATCAGCACAACCATTTTCATCGTTTTGAAGTTTTGAAGCGCCTAAATCACCACCATAAGCCCAAAATGTTTTTCCGTTTGCATCTTTGTTTTTTATTCCTTGGTCAACCCAATCCCAAATAAAACCGCCCTGCATGTGTTTACTGCTGTTGATAATGTCCCAATATTCCTGAAAATTTCCACCGCTATTTCCCATCGCATGTGCATATTCACACATAATATATGGACGACTTTTATCTGCAGCTGCATAAGTTTTCATGCTCTTGATTCCCGGATACATTGGGCAAACAATATCTGTATTCCTATTTTCTCCAGCTTGTTCAAATTGCACTGGACGAGTAGAATCTACTTTTTTCAACCAATCATAAGCATCATAAAAAACAGGCCCGTTTCCGCACTCATTTCCTAATGACCAAATAATAATTGACGGATGGTTTTTGTCAAAAGCAAACATTCTTTTAATACGATCCAAATGCGCTGGTGCCCATTCTGGCAAATACGCAGGATGTTTTTTCTGGTCAAACCAATTTTGCCATTCTGCCCCCATTGCATGTGATTCGATATTGGCTTCATCAACTACATAAAAACCATATTCATCACATAAATCATAAAATTTCGTATCGTGAGGATAATGGCTCATTCTGATCGAATTGATATTGAATTCCTTCATTAACTGAAGATCTTTTCGCATCAATTCTTCGTTTGGCACGTGTCCGTTTACATCATCATGTTCGTGGATGTTCACACCTTTTACCATCACCGCTTTTCCATTAACCAAAAGCTGTGCATCTTTGATTTCTACTTTTCTGAAACCTGTTTTTTTAGAAACCGCTTCAAGCACATTTCCTTTGCTGTCTAATAATGAAATAGTGTAACGGTATAAATTTGGCGTTTCAGCATTCCATTGTTTTACATTTTCAATTGTTTTTGAAAAGCTAACATTTTGCTCTTTAGCATTTACTTTTTTGTTTTCAGAATAAACTGCTTTTCCTTCTTTATCAAACAATTCAACTTTAATAGACGGATTTTTCACTTTGTTATTTTCGAAATATTTCAAAGTAACATCCAGATTAAAAAGCCCGTTTTTATATTGATTGTCTAAATCGCTTTTTACAAAATAATCCCAAACAGCCGTTTTAGGCATTGCCTGCAAATAAACATCACGTTCAATACCGCTTAATCTCCAGAAATCCTGATCTTCTAGATAACTTCCGTCGTGCCATCTAAAAACTTGAACGGCAATTAAGTTTTCTCCTTTCTTCAAAAATGAAGTAATATTAAATTCGGCAGGAGTTTTAGAAGCTTTCGTCATTCCGACTTCTTTTCCGTTTAAAAATACTCTCGCATAACCCGAAATAGAACCAAAATGAAGAATAATTTCTTTGTCGTTCCAAGAATCTGAAACTGTAAAATTGCGCCTGTAACTCGCAACCGGATTATAATCTCCGGCTATAAAAGGAGGATTTTTGGGGAACGGATACGTAATATTAGTGTAAATTGGAATATCATATCCTTGCAATTCCCAGTTCGACGGCACTTGAATTTCTGACCATTTGCTCACATCGAGATTTGGTTCGAAAAAATTCGTTGGTCTTTGTGCTGGAGTTTTTACAATGTCAAACTTCCAAGTTCCGTTTAAACTTTGATACAATGCCGATTTTTTAGGATTGTTTTCTTTTAATTCTTCTGCATTGCTGTATAAAAGAAACGAACTTCTACCGGCTTCTTTTCCTCTGTCTAGTACTTGCGGATTTTCCCATTCATTGGTTTGTGCAAAATTAATCTGTGCACTTAAAAACAGCGACGCTGCTAAAAAAATTTTCTTCATCTAACTATTTTTGATTGTCTAAGGTTTTGTTTTTAAAACAGAAAAAATGTCATTCCAAATTGATTTAAAGCATTTCTTTATAAAAAACTTATAAAAAAGGAACGGCCCTAACACTAACCAAATCTTAAAAACGTACGCTTTAAATCAATTTGGAATGACAAATTCTTGAATCACAAATTTAGATATTCACCTAAAAGACATGAGGGGCAATCCGATATAGTAAAAGGGGTAATTTGGTATTCATACACATTTCGTACAATTTTACCCCCTTATTTAATGCGTTTTTAGCATCACATGATAAAAAAATAGCATTTTATATCATTACTCTCGATTTTATCTTTGACAAAAAATAAAATAGTTTTTAATGAATTATAGCTACACAATTAAAGCATTTGGAGAATTTACCAATTTGGAACTTTATGAAATGCTGCGTTTAAGAAGTGAAGTTTTTGTGGTAGAGCAAAATTGCGTCTATCTTGATTTAGATAATAAAGACCAGAAAAGTTTTCATCTTTTATATTATGCAAATGATGAATTGGCTGGTTGCACGCGATTGCTTCCAAAGGGTTTATCGTATGATGATATTTCCATTGGAAGAGTGGTAATTGCACCAACTTTCCGCGGATTGGGTTTAGGTAAAAAAATTATGGAAGCTTCGATTGCGGGTTGTCAGGAAAAATTTGGCAAAAGCCCAATTCGGATTAGTGCGCAATATCATTTATCCAACTTTTATCAATCGCTTGGATTTGTGGAGCAAGGAGAACCATATGACGAAGACGGAATTCCGCATATCGAAATGTTGAGAAATTAAGAATTACGGAATAATCAGTTTTAAAACATTGGCCAATACCGGATTATGATCTTCTGTTCGCCAATTAATAAACAAATCGGTTTCAAGTGGCATTTTTATAAATCGGATTCCGGGAATTTCGTGAAAAAGATAAGAATCTGGCAAAATTGCAATTCCCATTCCTTTTCGAACCAAAGCTATAATGGCGGATCCGAATTCTGAATGAAGATAGACTTCAGGAGCATTTTCAAAGGAATTGAACAATCGCTGAATCAAATCGCTGTAACTGCTGCCTTCATCATTTGTTGGAAGGATGAATTTTTGAAAAGCAAGTGTTTCTTTTGTCAAATCTTCGGGCGTTTTGTACGGATGATTTTCGGGAACAACGATGGCTAAATTATCGGTGTAGAATTTTTCCGAAGTAATATCTTTGGCATTATTTATATCTCTGGTAATCGCCAAATCGATTTTATAATTTCGAAGAAAATCCTGCTGGTCTTCATAAAGAACTTGAACCAATTTGATTTTGAGTTTTGGATAAGCGGCTGAAATTCGGGATAAAATATCAGGCATAATTGAAGCCGAAATGGAATCTGGATGCGCAATAGTAATGGTACCGCTTTCGCCCAATTGAATCTGGCGCGCCGACTGGTGAATAAATTCAAGCTTGCTGAGCTCAACTTCCCATTTTTCTTTGAGAAATTGGCCTGCCGCAGTAAGTTTGACATTGCGTTTGTTGCGCTCAAAAAGCTGAACGCCCAACTGATTTTCCAACGACTGAATTTGTCTGCTCAATGCCGATTGTGTAATATTCATTTTTCCGGCAGTGTTCCAGAAATGAAGTTCTTTGGCAAGAGCCAAAAAATATTTGATTTGCTGTAAGTCCATTGATGCAATTTACGCATTTATCAAGAATAAAAATAGCTTTTAACGCATTAAAAGAAATAACATGAATACGCTAAAAATTACAAAAGCAACGCTAAACGATATTGCAAAACTTCAAGATATTGGCAGAAAAACTTTTTCTGAAACTTTTGCAGAAGTAAATTCAGAAGAAAATATGGCAAAATATCTCGAAGAAAGTTTTGCGGCTGAAAAATTATCTGCGGAACTTAAAAATGAATCATCTTATTTCTATTTGGCAGAATTGGATGAAAAAATAATTGGTTATCTGAAATTAAATACGGGAGACGCACAAACCGAAAAACAAGAAAAAAATGCCTTGGAAATTGAACGTATTTATGTTGCAAAAGAATTTCATGGTAAAAAAGTAGCGCAGGAACTTTATGCTCAAGCTTTGCAAATTGCAGAAGAAATAAATGCTTCATTCATTTGGCTTGGCGTCTGGGAAAAGAATTTTAGAGCGGTGAGTTTTTATACCAAAAATGGTTTTACGCAATTTGACACACATATTTTCAAGTTAGGCGATGACGAGCAAACCGATTTTATGATGAAAAAAGTCTTATCCTAAAACCTAAATTTCAAGATGGAAAAAAAACGACTTTTATTGATTTTACTGATCATTGGCACTGCTTTTTGGGGAATTTCATATTCAATTACAAAAATGGCGATTGGAGATTATTCTCCTGCAACATTTTTATTTTACCGATTTTTATTGGCTGTAATTGTTTTGACCCTAATTTTTTGGAAATACGTTAGAGAAACCAATCTTGAAGCCATAAAAACCGGAGCTATTCTAGCAATTCCGATGTTTTTGGGCATTCATTTACAGACTATCGGACTCAAACACACTAATGCTTCACAATGTTCTTTCATTGCCGGATTAACCGTAATTATTATTCCGTTATTAAAATTAGCGATTTATAAAACCAATACTTCATTAAAAATTTGGGTTGCGGCTCTGACTGCTTTAACCGGATTGTTTATTATCGCGATCAAAGAAAAATTTGAAATAAACATTGGCGATTTATACACCATTGCGGGAGCTTTTGCCTTTGCGGTTTATCTAATTACGGTTGAAAAACATTCGGCTTTAAAAAATCTTTTGTATTCGATTGTGCCAATGTTTGCCTTTTGTGCGCTTTTCACTTTTTGCATTGCGCTTACAGACAGCCATGCAGATTGGCTTCCAAAAAATAATACTTTTTGGCTTGGCGTAGTTTACTGTGCGTTATTTTCAACCGCTTATATGTACACGGTTTCTAATATTTCACAACGTTATTTATCGGCAGAAAGAGTCGCTGTCATTTATTTGTTTGAGCCTGTTTTCGGCGCTATTGGAGCATTTTTTATTTTGGGTGAAAATCTAGGTTGGCGACTTCTTTTGGGCGGAACCCTTATTTTTTCTGCAACTATTATTTCTGAAGTTAATTTTAAGACTGATAAACTTAAACTTTTGGTGAAAAAGAATTAATCTAACTCGTTTTTCTGTAATTGTAAATTGCCAGCGCATTTAAAACCACAGCAAAAATGCCTAAATACAAAAGTTCTCGTCCAACTTCTTTTAAGCCACTTCCTTTTAAAACAATCAAACGCACAACTTTAATAAAATGTGTTACCGGAGTAAACTCTGACATTGTCCTAGCCCAATTTGGCATACTATCAGTGCTAGTAAAAAAACCGCTCATGAGCATAAAAATCATCATGAAGAAAAAGGCAATAAACATCGCCTGTAATTGAGTATCGGCAAAAGTTGAAATCAAAAGCCCGAGACCTAATAAAGCTATTAAATAAACGGCTGCGAAAAGATAAATCACTGCGAGACTTCCCTTTGGGAATATTCCATATATCAAATACATTACTGTGAGACCAACCGTAAACACAATCATTCCGACGATCCAAAAAGGAATTAATTTCCCTAAAATGAATTGCCATTTCTGAATAGGCGTTACATTGATTTGCTCGATCGTTCCAATTTCTTTTTCTTTTACAATATTGAGTGCCGTGATAAATCCGCCAATTAATGTAAGCAGCAAAACCAAAATTCCAGGAACCATGTAATACTTGTATTCGGCTCTTGGATTGTACCAATTTGTACTTGTCAAAGTAATTAATGACGGAGCATTTGAAACGGATTGTTTGGGCAATTTAAATCGGATATCCAGATCTTGGCTAAAATCGGCTAAAACTACATTTAGATATGCTGATCCAATATTTGATTTTGTTCCGTTAATAGCATCTGCTGCGATATTTACTTTCTGGCTTCCTTCTCTAACCAAATTTCGTTCAAATCCAGACGGAATTTCCAAAATCAAATCGGCTTCTCCTGTTTCAATCAATTCCAATCCCTCTAAATAAGAAGCTGGAGCGCCAACAATATGGAAATATCCAGACGAGCCAATTTTATTGGCCAATTTTTGTGAATACGAACTATGATCGTGATCGACGTAAGCGATATTTACATTTTTCACTTCAAAGTTTGCCGCCAAAGGCAAAATAATGAGTTGCATTGTGGGAACAAAAAACATCATCGCCAAGATGGTTTTGTCTCTAAATATCTGGCGAAATTCTTTCTGCAATATAAATCGAAGCACTTTCATGATAACCGAATCTTAAATTTTTTCAATGCAATAGTCAATAAAAATGCTGCCATTCCTGCCAATATCAAAGTTTCTTTCCAAACAAACTCAAATCCCAAACCTTTGAGCATTACCGCTTTTACAATCGCGTAATAATAGCGAGAAGGCACAATATGCGAAACAACCTGAAAAATCCAAGGCATGTTTTCTAGCGGAAACATAAAACCCGTAAGTATCAATGTTGGCAACATCATTCCCATCATCGAAATCAACATTGCCGTTTGTTGCGAATCTGTGACATTTGAAATCAGCAAACCTAAAGAAAGGCAAGTAATGATAAACAAAATACTTTCGGCAAAAAGCAATAAAAAACTCCCTTTTATTTCGACATGGAGAAGATATACCGATAAAAATAAAATCAGCATAAAATTAATCAGCGAAAGCACTAAATACGGAATTGCTTTTGCAATCAAAACCATTATGGGCTTGAAAGGCGATACAAGTAAAATTTCCATAGTACCAAGCTCTTTCTCGCGCACGACTGAAACAGAAGTCAGTGCAGTGCTTACAATCATAAAAATCAAAGCAATAACTCCTGGAATAAAATTAAGCGAACCATTTTGCTGTTCGTTGTAAAGATGCTTTAATTCAGGTACAATTTGATAATTTAATTTAACCGTTGGATTTAATTCTCTTTGGTAATCACCGACAATTGCCGTTAAATAATTCGTTACAATAGTTGCCGTATTTGGATCTGAAGCATCAGCAATTACTTGGATTTTTGCGCCACCAAGACGCTGTATTTCAGAACCAAAATTTGACGGAAAAATGACTGCACATTTGATGCTTCCATCTTTAAATCGATTCTCAACGTCTTTGTAATCCAAAATCGGATTTTCTACATGAAAGTAATCACTTGATTGTATTTTTCTGATAATTTTTTCCGAATGAACATCATGTGCATTATCCTGAATCGCAATTCCGATATTTTTGACTTCACTGCTCAACGCGAATCCAAAAAGAACAATCTGTGCAACAGGAAGCCCAAAAAGAATCAGCAAAGTCCTTTTGTCCCTGAATACATGATAAAATTCTTTTCGAATAAAAGCCAATAATCTTTTCATATTAATCTGCTGCCCTTTTAGCGTTTCGTGCCAATTCATAAAAAACTTCATCCATGGAAGTGGTGTTAAAACGATTTTTCAATCCTGTCGGCGAATCTATCGCTTCCACTCTGCCATCAACCATAATACTTATTCTATTGCAATATTCGGCTTCGTCCATATAATGCGTCGTCACGAAAACTGTAATTCCGTTGGCTGAAGCTTCATAAATCATATCCCAAAATTGTCTTCTTGTAATTGGGTCAACACCGCCAGTTGGTTCATCTAAAAAAACAATCTTTGGACGATGAAAAACAGCTACAGAAAAAGCCAGTTTCTGTTTCCAGCCTAAAGGTAATCCGCCAACTAGTTTTTTAGCTTCTTTTTCCAAACCTAAAGTTTTGACCAAATCTTGACTTCTTTCCTTTATTTCTGGCCGAGAAACCCCATAAACACCGCCATAAAATTCAATATTTTCTAGAATGGTTAAATTATCATATAAAGAAAACTTTTGGCTCATATAACCAATATTCTTCTTGATTTTTTCCTGTTGCCTGTAAACGTCAAATCCTGCAACACTGGCTTCTCCAGAAGTAGGAAAAGAAAGTCCGCAGAGAATTCGCATTGCCGTTGTTTTTCCCGCGCCGTTTGCACCGAGAAAGCCAAATATTTCGCCTTCGCTGACTTCAAAACTGATTTTATCCACCGCTTTGAAATCACCAAACTGTTTGGTTAGATCTTTGCAAACAATTGCTTTATTTTCCATTTAAGACTTCTTTAGTTTCTTCTGAATTGCTTTGTTCTCTCATAAAACGAATAAAACTATCTTCTATCGTTGGTTCTATCTTTTTGACTTCAAAATTCTCCGAATTGTACTTTTCTGCAATTGTTTTTATAGTTTCCTCATTCGCAATTTCCGATGTCAAAGTAAGATGAACAAATTCTCCAAAAGCATCGCAACTTTCGATTGCTTTATCGTTTCGAAAATCCTTCAAAAGCTTGTAAATGTTTTTTGCTTTAGCGGCAAAAAGCGGTTTTGGAAAATCATCTATAATTTGCTGTGGCGCATCAACTTTCATTATTTTTCCATTCTGAATCAAAGCAATGCGATCGCATAATTTTGCTTCATCCATATAAGGAGTCGAAACGACTATTGTGATTTTCTGTTTTTTCAGTTTGTAGAGCATTTCCCAAAATTCGCTTCTAGAAACTACATCTACTCCCGTTGTCGGTTCATCTAAAAATAAAACTTCAGGTTTATGAATCAGTGCGCAACATAAAGCCAGTTTTTGCTTCATTCCGCCAGAAAGTTTTCCTGCGCGTCGATCATTAAACGGTTTTATTTGATCGTAAATATCTTTTATCAATTCGTAGTTTTCCTCGATTGTAGTCCCGAAAATAGTAGCAAAAAAATTCAGATTTTCCTTCACTGTCAAATCTTGATACAGCGAAAATTTTCCAGGCATGTACCCCACTTTATTTCTAATTTCCTGAAATTCTTTTACGACATCATGACCTTCAACAGTTGCTGTTCCATTTTCTGCTAACAACAATGTGGTCAAAATTCTAAAAATTGACGTTTTTCCAGCTCCATCTGGACCTATCAGTCCAAAAAGCTCGCCTTTCTGAACCTCAAAAGATACATTATCAACAGCAACAAAATCGCCGTATTTTTTAGTAATATTATGTAGCGCAACTGCAGGCATAAAACTTTTTTTTATTTTGACCAAAGAACTTCGCCGTACATGCCAATTTTTAAAAACCCGTCATTTTTGACACGAACTTTTATTGCATAAACTAAATTTGCTCTTTCATCTTTAGTCGGAATTGTTTTGGGCGAAAACTCTGATTTGTCTGAAATCCAATTTATTGTGCCTTGATATTCCTTATATTTTTTCTCGCCTTCATCAATTCTGACTTTAACCTGCTGTCCAATTTTAATTTGTGGCAATTGTGTTCCTGTAATATATGCTCTTAAGTCAAGCGTTTCAAGATTAGCGATTTTATAAAGTGGTTTGCCTACTACAGCCATTTCATATTGCTCGGCATATTTTGCCAAAACGGTTCCTTTAATCGGATTTACGATTACACTTTTATTCAATTGATCGTCAATTCCTTTTAGCTGAACGCCAACTGTATTTCCTTGTTCCGTTAAGTTTTCGTTTGTAATTTCCAGAGAATTTTTTTGCGCCGCAATTTGAGATTGCAGCGTTGCCACTTTTGCATTGGCATCATCCAATTGTTTCTGCGAAGCCACGCCTCCTTTTACCAACTTTTCAGTTCTGTTGCGATCTAAAAGTGCATTTGCAAGTTGTTTCTTTAAACTTTCAGTCTGAATCTGTTCTTGGGGTCTTCCGCTTAAAATTGCTTTTTTATTTTGTCGCAATTGCATTTTGCTAATCGATAATTGAGTACTATCAATAAAACCAACTTTTTGTCCAGCTTCTAATTGCTGTCCTTCTTCAACATTGAATTTTAATATTTGTCCATTCGCTTCCGCGGATAAAATAGTTTCTACAGCTTCAAAAGATCCAGATGCATCAAAATCATTTTCATTTTTAGTGCAGGAAAACAAGCAAAACGTCGTTGCTAAAAAACACAAAAGCTTAATCTCTTTCATAATATATTGGTATTAATTTCCTTTGATTGTTTGATATTCGTAAGCGCTCATTAAAAGCTGAATCTCATGCAAAGCCTTCTCTGCTCGTGCATTTCCTTCTTTTTCTGTTGCATTCAGCAAATCGATTAACGGACCAGCGCCAGTGTCATATTTTAATTGATATCCTTCGCGGATAGTTTGCCGAAGCTTTACAATAGCATCGTCGTCTTTCAAAATTGAAGTTTGCCTTTCAATATCAGCCGTTTTTTGATTCATTTGAAATCTGGTATTGAATAAAAACGTTTCTTCTTGAAGGTCGATTTGCTTTAATTGCAGTTTTGTCAATTCCTTTTCATTAGAATTTTTGTACAAACCTTTTATGTCCCAGTTAACGCTTAATCCAGCAACGCCAACAGTCGAAATTTTATTTGTTCCGAAATTAATTCCAGGCGCAAATACAACTCCGGCACCAAGCAAACCAACTTTTGGCATTAAGCTTACTTTTTGCATATCAGATTGTGCGTTTATCAAGTTTCGTTGATTCGAAAAACGCAATTGTTCTGGACGTTTAATCAACGTATCTAGACCTACAGCATTTATAGGTTTTTCAAATTTTGACTGATTGATGTTTTTCCCAATCAAATACGAAAGCATGGTTTGGTAACCATTTTTGGTATATTCAAAATCTTTCTTCTGTCTGCTGAGAATTAATTGTTCGGCTTTCATTTCGTCAACATCGGTTTTGTACGCCAAGCCATTTTCATGAAGTTTTTTGACCTTGTCAATATTGTTGGCAAGAATTGCATTTTGTATTTCCAATTGTTTCAGCTGTTCCTCAATTAGCAATACGCCAAAATAAAGCTGATTCACTCGCGAGCGCAAGTCATACAGAGATACTTCGACTGAAGACTTATCAACACTTGAAGAAGCTTCAATAATCTTTTTTTGTGTTTTCGTTGCACCGCCATCCCAAAGTACTTGATTTACTTGACCAAGTCCAATAAATTTGAATTTACTGTCATTTCCAGAATTTCCCATAGTTGGAAAATCACCAAAAACATAACCTTCAATTGCTGTAACGCTTATTTGAGGCAGATACGCTTTATTGGCATTGCTTAATGTATATTCTTTGCTTTTTTCAATCAGTTCGTATTGTTTGATTAAAGGATAATTGTCAACCGCAAGCTTATAACTTTGATCAACTGTAAGCGTTTGTGCCTGAACATTTATAAAGGATAGAATTCCAAAATATGCAAGTAAATATAACTTCCTCATTTTTTAAAAATTATTAAACTTATACAGCGCTAAACATTAGATTAATCCACAAAGGAATTTTCTTTTTACGTTCCTGCATCAAATTATTAAATTGCTCTGCCTGTAGATTTCGACTTCCCATTATAATAGGTTTTGCTATAAATGGAAAAACCACTAATCCTAAAAGATTCATCAAAAAATGAAGCGGATTCGGTTCTGTTATTTCTTTTTTCTCTACCGATTCCTGAAACTGTTTTATAAAAACCGACTCATTTATAATTTCTCTAATGGGCAGTTTTTTTAATAATCCCTCAGGATTATTTCGCATTTCGGTAAGAATAAATGTTGGGATTTCTGGTTCAGCAGTAATAAAATCGATATAACGCTCCGCAATAATTTCTACTTTTTGCTGTAATGAAGTCTTATCGTCATTCAATATAACTTTCACACTGCCAATAAAACCAGCAAAAGTTTCTGTCATTATCAGTTCAAAAAGTTTGGCTTTACTTCTAAAATAATAATTGAGCAAAGCCAAATTCAGACCAGCTTCCTCGGCTATATCTCTAGTTCGTGTTGAAGCAAAACCTTTTTTATAAAAGACTGTTTTTGCTGCAGTTTTTATTTTTTCTTCTGTAGTTATATCCTTCTGTTTAGATTCTGAAGTACTCATTTCAAATAATTTACATGCAAATATAAATCATTTTTAAATATGTTAAACAACTTTTTTAATCAATTGATTAAAAAAGCTGTTTAACATTAAATATCCTGAAAATGAGTATCTTTACAATACATTGTTTTTAATTATTGCCATTTATCGATTAAAAAGAAATTTACTCAATAACCTAATTTCTATCGTACTGTATATGAAAAACAATTTTACTTGGATCTTTATTCTTTTATTTCCCATTGCTGTATTAGGACAAACTGGTCAAAAAAAAGAAATCAACCAGCAACTTCAAACTTGGGTTTCTATAAACAGCGTTACCAAATTTGCCGATCATTGGGGCATTATTGGAGATTTTCATATTAGACGAAACGACTTTGTTTCTGATCCCAGTTTTTATTTTATAAGAGGAGGAATTAGTTATATTCCAAATTCAAATGTTTCGATAAATGCCGGATATGCTCATATGTGGCTGGCACCATCTAATCCAGACTGGAGCACATTTGCAGATGAAAACAGAATTTATCAGCAGGCACAATTGAATACAAAAATGGGAAATGTGAGTATCTTGCAACGTTTAAGAAATGAACAGCGATGGCAGGAAAAAATAGTTGACGACAAACCCAGCGGCGATTGGCGTTTTACAAATAGAATACGCTATTTGGCGAGTTTCACTTTTAGAATTTCTGATAATAAATCTTGGCCATCAATGGTGCTTTCTGATGAGATTCTTTTGCATTTTGGAGAAGAAGTCGTTTATAATACTTTTGACCAAAACCGGTTTTTCATCGGAATCAAAAAAACAATCAATCCAAAATGGAGTTATGATTTTGGATATATGAATGTTTATCAACAAAAATATTCAGGTTACCAATATGACATGAATCACACCATCAGATTGTTTTTTTATCTGAATACCAGCATTCGAAAAAAAGTGCCTTCAACAACTGAAAATTCGGGTGATGAATAATCAATTCAAAAATAACAAAAAACAAAAAACGCTACTGAATTACTTTTTTCAATAGCGTTTAAAAGATTTTATTTTTTGTCGATTTTATAAAGTCGGCCTTGATCTGTAATAGCATATAGAGCGCCGTCACTACCTTGTGTAATATCTCTGAAACGCTGATTTTCAGAAGTCAAAAGTCTTTCTTCGCCAACAACTTTATTATTTTCAATGGCAAGTCTAACAATGTGCATACCGCTCAAAGCGCCAATAAAAAGATTGTTTTCCCATTCTGGAACACGATTTCCTGTGTAGAAAGTCATGCCGCTGGGCGAAACCACGGGATCCCAATAATAGACAGGCTGTTCCATACCGCTTTGTTGCTGAATTCCCGCTCCTACTTTCTCACCGCTGTATTCAATGCCGTAAGTGATTGTTGGCCAGCCAAAATTAGCTCCAGCTTTTAATCGGTTAATTTCGTCGCCGCCACGAGGACCAAACTCGCTTTCCCAAATCTCACCCGTAACAGGATGAAGCGCCAAACCTTGCGGATTTCTATGTCCTATTGAATATAATTCTGCCAATGCGCCACTTCCTGTAAAAACAGGATTTCCAGATGCTGGTTGTCCTTCTTTTGTTAATCGAACCACTTTTCCAAGACCAGAAGAAACTGATTGTGCCAATGGTCTAGTTTCTAAAACCGAACGCTCTCCTGTACTTACAACAAGATTTCCTGTTTTATCAAAAAGAATTCGTCCACCATAATGAAGATTACTTGAATTTGCAGGTTTTGCACGATAAATCACCGTTGCACCTTCGATCGTTTTTTCATCTGCCGAGAGTTTTCCTTTGGCTACAGCCGTATTATTTCCGCCAGTAGTTGCTTCCGAAAAAACCCAATAAATCATTTTATTTGATGCAAATTCGGGATCGAGACATAAACCTAATAAACCGCCCTGACCAGAAGCATTGACAGCAGGAATTCCAGTAATTGGACTACTAACCACGCCAGCTGTTGTCACAATTCGCATTTGTCCCGCTTTTTCAGTAATTAAAAGTCGGCCATCTGGAAGCATTTTTACGCCCCACGGACTTGCGAGTGAACTTGTTACAACAACGCCTTGAAAACTTGTATTCGTTTTTATTCCATTAATTCTCGTTTGCCCTTCAAAAGCAGGTTTATAAGCACTGTTTGGGGCATTTGTTTCTACTGGATCAGTCACTGTGCCAGGATCTGCAGGACTGTCTTTATCATTGGAACAACTGTTACAGCTTAAAGAAATCGAAAATATTGTGAAGAGCGCTAATAAGCAGGTTATCTTTTTCATCTTACTAGATTATTTAAAATTAAAAAATAGTTTTGGGTAATGTTATCCAAATTTCCTAAATAAAATCAGATTTCATTTACATAATTCCCATCTTAACTTATAAAATTACCTCATATAACGTTGAAAATGTGCTTTCTATTTCAATAATTAAAAAATCTAATTTCAAGTAATCAATTAATTTTTTTTAAATTAGTTTTAAAATTAAACGCTATGAACAAACTAACCAAAGAAGACATAAGCCAAGAAGTATTTGACTTATATGATGATTATGCTCACAATAAAATTGACCGCCGAATATTTATTGAGAAATTATCCATTTTTGCGGTTGGGACATTGACACTTCCTTCGCTTTTAAGCTTTATGACGCCAAATTATGTGGATAGTATTTTGGTTCAACCAACTGATCCAAGATTAAAAACCGGCTATATCAATTATGATTCTCCAAAAGGTGGCGGAAGCATTAAAGGGCTTTTATCGCAACCTGCAGAAACCAAAAAGAAGCTTCCTGGCATTATCGTAGTTCACGAAAATCGCGGACTTAATCCTTACATTGAAGATGTTGGACGAAGAGCCGCTCTTGAAGGTTTCATCACTCTTGCACCTGATGCATTATCACCTTTGGGCGGTTATCCCGGCAATGATGATACAGGGCGAGAATTACAAAAGAAACGTACACGCGAAGAAATGTTGGAAGATTTCATCGCTGCTTTTGAATATCTAAAATCACATAAAGATTGCAATGGTTATGTTGGTGTTGTCGGATTTTGTTTTGGCGGCTGGATTTCGAATATGATGGCAGTAAAATTGCCTGATTTGAAAGCTGCGGTTCCTTATTATGGTGGCCAACCAACTGCCGAAGAAGCTGAGAAAGTCAGAACCCCATTAATGTTGCATTATGCAGGTCTTGATACACGCGTAAATGAAGGTTGGCCCGCTTTTGAAGCAATTCTTAACAAAAACAAAGTCGAGAATACGGCTTATTTTTATGCAGGTGTAAATCATGGTTTTCATAATAATACAACGCCAAGGTATGATGAAGCTGCCGCAACTTTATCATGGACAAGAACTATAGATTTTTTCAAATTAAAACTTAAGAAAAAGTAATTATAAAAGTCTCTGAGTCAATTTTCAGGCTAGAAAATTTGGTGCGAAATATTGCAGAATAAACTTTAATTTTGCACCAAATAATTTTGAAATGAGTCTACACGAGCTTACCATACAGGATACCGAAAAAATTGCGATAGAAAATCTTTTTTTCAGCGAAGAAAATAAAGCTATTTTAGAACAGACAATCAAAGAGCACAAGTATATTGAGGAATTAAAAAAATACAACCTTCCTGTCGATAATAAAATATTGCTTCATGGCCATTCTGGCTGTGGTAAAACGACAACAGCAAAAGCCATTGCAACGGCTTTGAACAAAGAGATTATTATTGTAAACCTCAGCACAATTATTAATGCAAAAATTGGCGAAACTTCTCGAAATGTAAAAGCTCTTTTTGATAAAGCGGCGAGAGAAAATGCTGTTTTGTTTTTAGATGAATTTGACCAAATTGCCAAAAGCCGTGAAAATGATGACAAAGATGTTGCCGAAATGAAACGTCTTGTCAATACAATAATTCAGCTAATTGATTATTTTCCAATAAATTGTCTGTTAATTTGTGCGACTAATTTTTACAATAGTATCGATACTGCTTTGTTAAGAAGGTTTCAAATAAAATTAAAATTTGAAATGCCAAGTAACAAGCAATTGGATTTATATTATGATAAAATACTAAACATCTTCCCTATTCATTTTCAAGATATTCCGAGAAAATATGCCATTTCATATGCCGAAGCGAAAGACTATGTTAACACCACAATGAAAGGATTGATCATCGCAGAATTAGAACATTTGAAGAAACAAAAAGTGTAGACATTTTAACCAATCTAATTATATCACAATTTAACCCAAAAAATTGAATTAAAATAAAGCCATTTTAATCCTTTTGTAGTACTTTTATCGCTAATTAAAATTTTAAATTTCTTATAAATCCCAAATTTACAAGACTTTAACATTGCTCTATTTTCTCAGAGTTCAAATTAAAATTATGGCAGTTTCTTATAAAAGGCTTCATATCTGGATGTTCTTGTTCATTTCATTTTCTGTGCTGGCCCAGCTTGAAAATAGAAAGAAAACATTCGTACATAAAAATACTGTTGTAAACCAGGAAGAAAAAACCATAAAAGATTTGTATGCCTTATACAATAAAGGCAACGAAAAAAAGGCATATCTCAAAGCACATTCTTTATTAAAATCGCCCTCAAGCAATCGTTCAGCGGCATCTGCAAACTTGCTTTTAGCGTATTATTTCAACAAAAGAGCGCTTGTAAATTCTTCGCTTTACTACACTCGACAAGCCTTAAAATTCAATACAATTGTCAATGATTCGCTAAAAAACAGACTTTTCAGTTTGGGCTATAATTTAATGGCAATCAATTACAAAAAGCGCGGTTTGCTTGAAGAAAGCAAAAAATGGCATATTAAAGGAATTGAAGCTTCACAAAAATACAACGAGAAAAATCTTTATTACACTCATACGCACGGTTTAGCAAAAACATACAGTGATTTGGGCGAATACAAAAAAGCGCTTGAATTGTTTAAAAAGTGTTTGGAATACAAAGAAGACGAAGAAATCATTCTGGGAAGCTACATCAATATTGGTGATATTTATTCGGAATTGAAGGAATATGACAATGCTAATTCGTATTACAAAAAAGGACAATTGCTTTGCGAAAAAACCAATAATAATCAAGGCCGAGCAGTTATTTTATTGAGCTTAGGAGCCAATTATCAATTGCAAAATAATCCAAACGAGGCTTTGAAAATGTACAAAAATGCAGTTGCAATAGCTGACAAAAGCGAATTGAATCAACTTGCTGTAATTGGCCGAGGAAATATTGCTGACATTTATATTGATCAGAAAAAATACAGCGAAGCTAAACTTATTTTCTCTGAAGGAATTCAGAAAGCCGTGCAATTTGGGTTATTGCAAGATCAAGTTCATTTTTATGATGAACTCCGAAAAATTGCTATTGCGCAAGATGATTATAAAAACGGTTATAATTACTTGGAAAAATCAAATCAGCTTAGAGATTCTATCAATAAACTTCAAAAAATAAAAGAGATTAATGATTTGGAAGTCAAATACCATACTTCTGAAAAAGAAAAAGCCATAAAACAACTGGAATTTGAAAACGAAACCAAAAAACTGACTTTGGCTAATCAGGCGCAAGCCATCAAAAACATGAGCCTTAAGGAAGAAATCACCAAGAAAATCAACGAAAATACGATTTTGTTTTTTCAAAATTCAGCCGATAAAAAACGTAATGAAATTTCGCTTCTGAAAAAAGATCAACAATTAAAAGCGCTTGAAATTTCGCAACAAAAGAAAAATAGAGCTTTTACGATTTTAGCTTTTCTGATTGTTTTAATTCCGATTGCTGGACTTTCTTTTCAATACCGAAACCGTTTAAAAAACCAACGTTTGCTGAATGCAAAACAGCTTGAAATCAGTACACAGCGAATTAATGGGATTTTGAAAGAGCAAGAATTGAAATTAATAAAAGCGTCGATAAGCGGTCAAGATAAAGAACGTGAACGAATTTCACAGGAACTGCATGACAGCATTGGCGGTAATCTTGCGGCCATAAAATTGCAACTTAATAACTTGAATCAATCGAATTTAAAAAATATCGAAAACCTCAGCGCACAGCTTGATGAAACCTATCAGCAGGTACGTAATTTGGCACATAATCTGATTCCGAAGAAATTCAGCAATCATAAATTTTGCGAAGTTTTAGAATCCTATTTGACGAATATCAGCGAAGCAAGCAAAATCAAAATAGCGTTTACTTCCTATCCAAAAACGGCTATAAATCAAATGGATGAAACCATTCAGATTGAAACTTTCAAAATTGTTCAGGAACTTTTGACTAATACCATAAAACATGCAAAAGCTTCAAATGTTGACTTACAGCTTAATCTCATCGATCAATCTTTGAATATTTTATTTGAAGATAATGGCGTTGGTTTTCATACTGAGAATTATTCCCAAGGAATTGGTTTTATTAATTTAGAAGCTAGAATTGCAAAACTGAACGGAACTTTTGCTTTAGACTCAAAACTAAAAAGAGGAACCATTGCCAATATCGAAATTCCGATTTTAGATCATTCTACTGCCAAGAAAAATCCAGTTCAAGGAATTCAGATAAAAAATCAGCTGATTAATTAAAAGGCAAATCCAACCAAAATACCACTTAAAATGAAAAAAATCAACCTGCTTATTGCCGATGACCACACGATGTTTTTACAAGGAATTGTTTCTTTATTGGAACAAGAATCTGAAATCAATATTGTTGGAAAAGCTGTAAACGGAATTGAAGCTTTGGAAAAAATAAAAACTGAAAATCCTGATTTAGTGATTCTCGATATCAGCATGCCAGAAATGGATGGAATTGAATTGAGCAAAATTTTGAAAAAAGATTTTCCTGAAGTAAAGATTTTGGTAGTCAGCACACACAGCAATGTGAAAATAATTTCGAGATTGATCCGAATTGGTGTAAATGGATATTTATTGAAAAATGCCGAAAAATCGGAATTGTTGAAAGCAATTCAAACAATTGCTTCGGGTGAGAATTATTTTTCGGAAGAAACAGAAGAAAAACACTTGGCCAATCATTTAAAAATTGAAAAACAAGTTTCGATTTTGACTGAACTGAGTTCGCGCGAAAAAGAAATTTTGGTTTTGATTGCACATGAATACAATACTGCTGAGATTGCTGAAAAAACTTTTATCAGTCTGAATACTGTAAATACGCATCGTCGAAATTTATTGTCAAAATTGAATGCGAAAAATACTGCTGGACTTGTAAAATATGCGGTTGAAAATGGTTTGGTGGATTAAATTCAATAACTTAAATACAATTCGTTTTTGTTTAACACATAGAAGCATAGATTTTATTTTTTCTGAAAGAAATTAGATAGAAACTAGTTTCTAACACATAGTAAGAGTAAGCTATGTTTATTTTAAACAAGTGAAACGCCTTTTTTTAGAGGTCTTAGTCTATGTTTCTATGTGTTAGAGTAATTGACTAATTTTATTCAAATCCTTCACCAAATCTGTAATTCAAAACCAAACCAAAAGTATCCGGAATCACCACATTTTCAAAAGATTTGTTGTAAGTGCAAATAATCCTGAAATTTTTGTTTAAATGAAAACCCGCCAAAAGATTTAAGGTATTTGATGTTCGATAACCGGTTCCAAATTCCAATTTGTTTTTATAGTTTATCAAAACATTAAAATCGGCTTGAAAAGGTGCTCCTTCCATATATTTCAGTAAAAAACTCGGGTTTATTAATATTTCTTCAAAACGATTAGTAAAAAATCGGTAGCCGAAATAACTATAATACGCGTTCTGTAAATTGGTATTGTTTTTTGAATTGAAAGTACTGCTCAACACATTTGGAGCTGAAATTCCGAAATAGACTGCATCTTTATTATATAAAAAACCAAGTCCGAGTGTTGGTGTAACACTATGTACATTTTCCTGAAATTCACGATCGTTTTCTAAGCCCAATTGCGTTAGGTTTTCATTATAAATCATTGCACCAGCGGTAATTCCAAACGAAATGACATTTGGATCATATGCCCACCATTTTCCATATTTATAATCTGAATCAAATTTGATTTTATAAGAATACGAAGTAAAAATTGTGGTTGTATTTGTCACACCAATTTGATCGTTCGAAATTCCGGCGGCCAATCCTATTTTTTCATTCCAAGAAAGTGTATTGAAAGAAAGATCAAAATTCTTCGGACTTCCATCAACAGAATTGAAATAACCATTTGTTGTCATCACAATATCAGTATCTGGATAATAACCCGCATGCGCCGGATTTATTAAAACTGCATTATAATTGTAACTTGAAAAAACTGGAGTTTGCTGGCCATAAGCGCCATCTATAAATATAATAATGATGAATAAGGCAATGAATATATTTAGTTTATTTTTCATGAATTAACGTTTTAAAACAAGGTAGCCCTTGGTTTTCTTAAAATGATTAGGCTGATTGACACGGATTTCAAAAAAGTAAGTTCCTTCTGGAAGTTCATTAGCGCCTAATTTTCGGCTTCTGTTTGCAATTCCGGCAAATACGTTTGTGGAGTTGTTGTAATTATCCATTTGGAAAACCAAATCTCCCCAACGGCTGTAAATCAAAACCTGATTCTGCGGATATTGTGTGATATCATCAATTTCCCAGAAATCATTTATTCCATCGTTATTTGGCGAAAAGCCGTATTTTGTTTCATCTTTATCTAATGGCGTTACTGTAATCGTAACCTCATCTGTCGCTTCACAACCTTGTGCATTTTTAAAGGTTACCGTATAAGTTGTTGTTTCAGAAGCAAAAAATGACGGATTTGCGATTTTGCTATTGCTTAGTCCTTTTGAAGGCGACCAAGAATATGAACCTAATTCTAACGCCATTGCATCCAAGGTCACTAATTGCCCTTCGGCTGTTTCTTTATCTTCTCCCGCGTCTACAACTACAGGATTTGATTGGATTTTAAAAGAACATTTCTTGGTATTGTTGCTTTTATCAACCGCTTGTATTTCTATCGTCATTCCTTCTGTGAAAGCGCTTCCCGCAACGGGAGATTGTGTCACTTGCGGATTTGAATCGAAATTATCAGTCACCGTAATCATTTTCGTGAAATCAGGAATCACTTTAGTATTGCAAGACACGAACTGATCCAAAAGACAAGTGAAAACTGGCGCTTCATTATCTTGCACGACATTAATGATAAATGAACAGCTTTTAGAATTTCCGCTATTATCTGCTGTTGACATGACAACACTCATTCCGTTTGTGATTGGTATTCCCGGACTCGGCGTTTGTGTAACTGTCAAACCTGAATCACAATTATCGGTCACCGTAATCATTGAACGGTAATCTGGCAAAAGAGTTCCCACATTAAGATTTTGGTTTCCGATGCAAGTTATAATTGGAGCTACAACATCTGCGGAAGCGTTAATAACAAAACTGCAATCTGAATAATTTCCCGAAATATCCGTCGCGGTTAATTTTACCGTCATTCCCGATGTAAAAACACTTCCCGCAGCTGGACTTTGTGTAATTATTGGCGAGGCATCGCAATTGTCAATTGCTGTAACTAAAGGCGTATAATCTGGAATTACACTACCACATGACAATTCTTGATTGCCAAGACACGTAATTACAGGCTTGGTCACATCTGCGGAAGCGTTAATTTTAAAACTGCAATCAGAATAATTTCCTGAGGCGTCTGTTGCTGTAATTGTTATCGACATGCCATCAACAAAAGCAGTTCCTGCAACTGGATTTTGAATCAGAATTGGCGAAGCATCGCAATTATCTGTAACTGAAATTAAATTTCTATAATCTGGAATTGTAGCGTTGCAAGCCAAAGTCTGATTTCCAATACAAGTAATTATTGGCTTTGTAACATCCGCGGAAGCGTTAATTATAAAACTGCAATCCGAATAATTTCCTGAGGCGTCTGTTGCTGTAATTGTTATTGACATTCCATCAACAAAGGCGGTTCCTGCAACTGGATTTTGAACT
>NZ_SJSY01000053.1 GCF_004352915.1 Flavobacterium zhairuonense
TTCGTTCCTTCGGAACTTTTAAAAGAGCCTTCGGCTCGATGTATATTGTAGGGCCGGACTTCAGTCTGGTTTAACGTTAACGAATAAATTGAGAATTTTGAAATGATACCCTACAGGTTTCTAAAATCTGTCGGGTTGTTTATTTTATGAAATGCAAATTTAATTTTATCATTGTCTAAACTGGACTGAAGTCCAGCTCTACAATATGATTCGTTCCTTCGGAACTTTTAAAAGAGCCTTCGGCTCGATGTATATTGTAGGGCCGGACTTCAGTCCGGTTTAACGTTAACGAATAAATTGAGAATTTTGAAATGGAACCCTACAGGTTTCTAAAATCTGTAGGGTTGTTTATTTTATGAAATGCAAATTTAATTTTATCGTTGTCTAAACTGGATTGAAGTCCAGCTCTACAATATGATTCGTTCCTTCGGAATTTTTAAAAGAGCCTTCGGCTCGATTCATTTTGTAGGGCCGGACTTCAGTCCGGTTTATTATGCGTAAATGTATAAATAATACCCCCAACAGATTTTAAATCTGTTGGGGGTATTATTTATGTTCAAAGTAAAAAAACTTAGAACCTTAGCATCTTAGAATCGTAGCACCTTTTTAAGAAAAAACCACCGTCTTATTGCTATAAACCATTGTTTTTCTTTCAGCGTGGAGTTTGATTGCTCTTGCCAAAACTATTCTTTCCAAATCCCTTCCTTTCATGATAAAATCTTCTACAGAGTGAATATGCGAAACTCTAGCAATATCTTGCTCAATGATTGGACCTTCGTCTAATTCTTCAGTAACATAATGACTTGTTGCACCAATGATTTTTACACCACGTTTAAATGCCGAGTGATAGGGTTTTGCGCCAGGAAATGCTGGTAAAAATGAATGATGAATATTGATGATTTTGTTTTCGTAAAGTGAAATCAGTTTTGGTGTAATAATCTGCATATAGCGCGCCAGAACAATAAAATTGATATCGTATCTTTTTAAAAGCTCAATTTGTTTGGCTTCGCCTTCTTCTTTATTGTCTTTTGTAAAAGGAACACAGTGATACGGAATATTAAATCGCTCGGCGACACATCTTAAGTCGTTGTGATTGCTTATAATAACCGGAATTTCCACATTCAATTCATCAGCGCTGTAACGGCCTAAAATATCAAAAAGACAATGATCATATTTAGAGACAAACAAAGCCATTTTTGGTTTTTGTTCCTGATTGTACAAATCCCATGACATATCAAAATCGGATGCAATAGCTTGGTCGAAGTCGGCTTTAAAGCTTTCAATCGTAGTTTTTTGATTGGTAAATTCACATTCCAATCGCATAAAAAATACATTTTGCTCCACATCAACATGCTGATCGATGTAAGTGATATTTCCTTCTACTTTAGCAATAAAAGTAGTCACTGCAGCGATAATTCCTTTTTGGTCTTTACAATGAATAAGAATGGTAATTTTTTGCATTTTGGTCTTTTGGTTTATTTTGGTTAGTGACAAAGTAACAAAGGTTCAAGGTAACAAAGGCTTCTTTGTACCTTTGTTACTTTGTTTCTTTGTACCTTCGAAAAAAGCTATTTTCCGTCCTGCATTGCAAAAACTTTCTGCAACAAAGGCGTTGTTCTTGCACTGATATTATTTCGGATTTCTTTCTCTTCAACAGCAATCATTTTAAAAACGCCTGATAAAGCCTGATTGGTTGTATAATCAGTCAAATCTGGATTTACTTTTTTCACAAGCGGAATCGTATTGTATTTGGTAATAATTTTAGTCCAAACGGCATCAGCTCCTACTTTTGCAAATGAATTTTTAATCACCGGATTAAATTTTCCGTACAAAGCTGTCGTTGTGCTTCCTTGTAAATATGTTGTCGCAGCACTATCGTTTCCTAATAAAATGTTTTTAGCATCTGTAAACGACATATTTTTCACTGCCGATACGAAAATTGGCGTTGCCTCTTTCACCGCATCTTCGGCAGCACGATTCAGCATTTTGATTCCGTCATCGGCCAGCGAGCCTAAACCAACCTTTCTTAAAGTAGCATCTACTTTTTGTAATTCTTCTGGCAATAAAATTTTTACAGCTTCATTTTTATAAAAACCGTCAACCGCGGTTAATTTACTCACTTGTTGTGTAATTCCTTTGTTTAAAGCTTCTTTCAATCCAGCTGAGATGTCAACGCCTCCGGCAGGTATTTGTGATGCTATTTGTGGCAACTGATTTAAAGTTTGCTGCATTTCTGCGCATGAAACAAGTGAAAATGTAACGGCTAATAATAAAATCTTTTTCATTTGGGGAGTTTGTTTAAGTTTCAAAAATACTACTTATTCAAAAACAACGCCACAATTTTATTTCAGGAGCAGAAAGATTTTGTTTCATAATTAACAGTCGTCCCGCTATTCGTTGCACACGAGCGATAGCGAACTGATGAAGTAATCTTTTGCTTTTTGCCAGCAAAAAGCAAAAGGATTTCCACTTCTATCAGGGCTAGGATAGAATTTTTTCGTTTTTAAGAGATTATTGTTTGAAAATATATTATTTCCTTTTATGCCATTCATGTAATAAATCTTCAAAGAAAGATTTAATTTCTTGCTTATCGCCGTCAACGCTTATTTTAAAATTGCTCCCGTCATTTTTGGTAATTAATGCATAGGGGCAGTAAGTTACCCCGGCATTATACACAGTGTCAATTTTCGATATAGAGGGATAAAATGCAAAATCAATTATATCTTTTTCCGAATTTCGTTTATCAATCCAGTAAGTTGCAACTCTTTTGTTAGTGAAAAAATTACCTGCAAATTCTTTTTTAAACTCACTGTAAAACTTAATAATAACTTCGTTTTTGTCTAAAATATCGAGATTTTGGATATACTTAATATCTTCCTGATTTAAACTTTTATTATTTTCAATCCTATTACAAGAAAAAAAGAGGACCAAAAACATTATGAAAGTATATTTTTGCATACGTTTTATTCTTTCTCAAGTAAATCAATTTTCTCCTTTGTTTTCTCAATGTAAACAGACATTTCACTGTATTTCCATTTTCCTCTTTTTTCATCTACAACAAAAAGTGTTGCCTTGCCTTTTGGACCTTTTAGCGGTACTTGCACATCGCATTTTCTTACGTCGTTTGTAGAACTTACGGTTCCAGAAACCATTCCGTCTGTTTCTATAGGCGATCCAAGTTTTTCAATTAAAATTTTATTGTGCTGCACAAGTTCCATCGATTCGATATAAGCATCAGAATCTTTGATTATTGAAGTTACTTCAAAGAAAACGCCAAATAAAAATAAAGCAAACAACACAATTAGACTCACACAGCCAGTTGGTACAAACCATTTCCAGTTTCGATTCCACCAGCTTCTTTTGTCTACAATTAATTCGTTTGGGTCATTCATAATAGTATTTGCTTTAATTGGTTGAATAGCAAAGCTAAAATAAGAATTAATTCTGTTGCTTTTAAGTGTTTTGGATAAAAATAAAAATCTCCTTACAAAATTTTTATGAGGAGATTTTTAAGTTTCAAATTTATTTAAGTTTTATCTATTGCTAAAAGCGATTTCTAGTAAAGCATCAGGATTACTGATTGCTTTTGTGACTTCTTGTTTTCTCATACAATCAGTATCTTCAATTCCTGTAGTTAAAAGAAGTTTTTTAGGAATGATTGGTTTTTTATCGAAGATTGTAGCATATAATAAAGTGGCTTGTAAAAAACCGCCATCATTTAAAACAAGAAATGAATTATTTTGTTTATAGCGAAGATTGTCTTTACCGTTTAGTAAATAATTATAGCCATTTTTCCCATCATATGCATCTTTGATTGCATCACCAACTCTCAACAAACCTGCATTTTTAATATAAACCATTGCTAAAAGTGCATTTTTTCGCATTTCTTCATGATATTCATTGAATTTTGAATCGGTGTAAGATACGGGAGAAATTCCTTCGTATATATAAACAGCTACATCTGGACTGTTTACATGTATTTTTTCGACTAGCATTTTTAAATTGGATCTGTATTTTTCAAGGCTTGACAATGCAATTGGAGTTGATTCTTGAAGAATTACATAATCATAATAATTTCCGTCTTTATCTCTATTTGAAAAATTTTGATTGGCTTCGGTTTTATTGGTGTCATAAACTTTATCAAGCGGAACGCCCATTGTTGTCAATTGTTGCACGTATACAGGTTGATTGTTTGCGTTGCACAATTCCTGAAACAAAGTTGGCGCACTGACATAATATTCAGTGTGGTTGTTGCCTATAAATAATATTCGTTTGAATCCCTCAGCTTCTGGTGCTTTTGGTTTCACAATGCCATCATTTGTTACAATTATATCATTTCCTTTGTTATGGCAAGCAGTAAGTACAATTGCCATAATAGCAAAAAGGTAAATTTGTTTTTTCATTGTGAGCTTTTGATTAAAATATTTGCTTAAAAATTTTGGCAAATCTCTTTTTAAGTAATCACAACTTGAGCCATTAAAGGTTATAAAACTAGTAGTTTAGGATAATATTATTGGAAGTTCTTTCAAGTTTAAATTGTCTTTAGGGCAGAATTAATTAAAGCCTAAAAAGAACGGTTTTTTCATAATGAAAATGAGTTAAAAATCGATTGCCATTTTATATAATTTTTGGCAAATCTCTTTTTAACTCATCACATATTAATAACCTTAAAAAAATAATTATTGTTTGGGACAAAAAAGGCGTTTAAACGTATTCTAAACAGTATAAATTGGGGTTGCAAATTGGATTAATTTGCTTTAAATCAGCTAATAAATTGTGCGTGTAATCTTTACCACCAATGGTTAAATAAAATAAAGATTTTGAAATGTAAAATGGTCGTAACGGGAGTGAGCGCCAGCCAAGTCTTATGTTTTTTAAGAAATGTTTTAATGCATACTTAAATGTTTTTTCTTCGGGACGAACAAAATAAATGGTATGACTTTTAATTTTTGTCATCAGATTTGGAAACATAACAAATCTGCCGCCTTGTTGTATCAATAAGTTTATTTCAAACAATGTTAAACCTTCGATATTTTCTGTTTTCATGATCTATTGTTTTTGCAATTAATATTAGTGGTAGTATTACGATGCAAAGTTGCGACAGAAATTAAAAAACAAAAGGGTGTAAAAGATTTAAAATTAATAAGTTAAGGTTTTTTTTGGAAATGAAAAGTCGGAAACTCAACTGAATGAATTTCCGACTTTATATTTTATAGCGTTAACTCTTAATTTGAAGTTACAGATAATTGTGTATTCAATTCAGAATCTCTTTCATAAACATCTGGGAAGAAACCAATTTCGCCATTTTCATTTACTAATGAAGTGAAATAAGTAATGTAGATAGGCACTTTTTTAGACAATTTAAAACTGTTTTCTGCTTTACCATCCATTGCTTTATCAATTTTTGCTTGTGTCCACTCTGGATAATCTTTCAGCATTGCAACGGCCAATTCTTTTGCCATTTTTACATTGATACAGCCGTGGCTGAACGTTCTTTTTTCAAAATCAAACAAAGTTTTAGAAGGCGTATCATGCATATAAATATCATCAGGATTTGGGAACATAAATTTTACCAATCCCAAAGAGTTTTCAGGGCCTGGTTTTTGTCTTACTTGACCGTTAACCATTTCCATATTTTTTTCTGCAAGATAATTTGGATCTGCAGCAATTTTAGATCGCAATTCATTTTGCACAATACTTTGAGGTACTGTCCAATATGGACTAAAAACAATTCGGTCAATTTCACCGTTAAAAATAGTTGTTTTGGTTAAAGGCGCTCCCACAAATACAGGGGAAGTCATTTGAACTTTTCCGTTTTTAACGTAAACCAATTCATACGAAGGAACGTTGACCAAAACATACTCATCACTTGCCACAATCTGAGCTGAGATTTCACGGCATCTTTCCATATTAAGTTTCAAAGTCGCAACCTTATCTTCAAGAGGAATATTCATTTCTTTAATGTGTTCTTCAGCCAAAATATAATTTGGTTTGAATCCGTTTCGAACTTTATATTTCATTACGGCATCCATCAATTCACGGTCATAAACATCACTTTTAGAATCTGTTTTTAAGTCTCCTAATAAATATAAACGAGTTCTAACTTGTGAAATAGTATTTGAAACGGCATCTGGACGTAATTCTTTGTATGGAGTTTCTGCTGGAACAATTGGTTTGTATTTGCTAGATTTTTCTAATCTTTTGTATTTTTTTAGAACATCTTGCAATTTGTAATATTGATCAAATTCTACTTTTTCATCTGTTGAAGCTGTCGTTGTTGTTTCTTCAAGTGTGCTGTAATTCATAAAATCTTTCAACATTGCATCATAAGACAATTTTTTTGTAGCATCTGAATTATTTTTTTTCGCATATAAAATATATAAAGAGCTCAAAAGCATATCACCATCTATTTTTGACAGATTTGATTCAGATGAAGAGTCAAAAAGTTGTTCAATTTCTTTTTGATAAGGAATAACCAAATCATTTGTTTTTTTTGCTTTTTGATACAATGCAGTACCAAATTCGCTAATTTCATTTTCATCATACCAAATAGTTCCTAGCGTTCTATTTTTGTACAATGACATGACATCAGATTTATATTTTTTTAAATCAGAATATCTTTTAAAGAAGTCATTTGAAGTTTCGCTGTCATCATTATTTAAATTCTTCGAGACTGCGTGTGTGTTTGGAGTTTTTGTATTTAAGAAATTAATATTTTCGATTCTATTATAAGAAGATACAAAAAAACTCAAACCTAAAATTACGGTGAAAGAATATAGTGTTTTCATTTTTTTAAATTTTTACGTTTTACTTTTTATTTGCTAAGTTTTTGGTAAAAATTTGGGGCTTTTCTACACTGCTAAATTACTATGAGAGAGCTTGAAACACGTTTTTAGATTTTATTTAAATGTTGCGAAATTGCCATGTCTTTAAGCTTTCTTTAACTTATATCAATTCATCTTCAAAATTGTTACCCCTGCTATCAAAAAAACATTTTTCTTTTTTTTGTTAACATAAAGCTATTCTCGTAATCAAATATTAAAATAATTTGTACATTGGTCGCTTAAAATTATCATATTCATAAAATGGAACCACAAATACCATATATTCCTAAAAATAAAGTAAGAATTGTCACAGCGGCTTCGCTATTTGACGGACATGATGCCGCAATCAATATCATGCGCAGAATCATACAGTCAACCGGAGTTGAGGTGATACATTTAGGTCACGACCGAAGTGTTGAAGAAGTCGTGAATACCGCAATTCAAGAAGATGCAAATGCTATTGCAATGACTTCGTATCAGGGTGGACACAACGAATACTTTAAATATATGTATGATTTGCTTCGTGAAAAAGGAGCAGGACACATTAAAATCTTCGGAGGTGGAGGCGGTGTAATTCTGCCAAGCGAAATCTCAGAATTGCATGAATATGGAATTACTAGAATTTATTCTCCAGACGATGGACGTTCTTTAGGACTTCAAGGAATGATTAATGATTTGGTACAGCGTGCTGATTTTCCTATTGGAGATAAATTAAACGGAGAAATCGATCATATTGAAAATAAAGTTCCGACTGCAATTGCGCGTTTAATTTCTGCTGCAGAAAATTTCCCAGAAATTGCAAAACCTGTTTTTGATAAAATTCATGAAAGCAATGCTTCTTCTATAATTCCAGTTTTAGGAATTACAGGAACAGGAGGAGCAGGAAAATCTTCTTTGGTTGACGAATTGGTTCGCCGATTTTTAATTGATTTCCCAGAAAAAACAATCGGATTAATTTCTGTGGATCCTTCTAAGAGAAAAACAGGAGGAGCACTTTTAGGAGACAGAATCCGAATGAATGCCATTAATAATCCTCGTGTATATATGCGCTCGCTGGCGACACGTCAGTCGAATTTGGCTTTATCTAAATATGTAGCCGAAGCGATTCAGGTTTTGAAAGCCGCGAAATACGATTTGATTATTTTAGAAACTTCGGGAATTGGCCAGTCTGATACAGAAATTATGGATCATTCAGATGTTTCTTTATATGTAATGACGCCAGAGTTTGGAGCAGCAACACAATTGGAGAAAATCGACATGCTTGATTTTGCTGATTTAGTGGCTTTAAACAAATTTGATAAACGCGGAGCTTTAGACGCTTTGCGCGATGTAAAAAAACAATATCAAAGAAACCATAATCTTTGGGATAAAAGCCCAGACGAAATGCCAGTTTTTGGAACAATTGCTTCGCAGTTTAACGATCCTGGAATGAACACGCTTTACAAAGCGATTATGGATAAAGTGGTTGAAAAAACGGCTTCAGATTTGAAATCGACTTTTACAATTACAAAAGAAATGAGCGAGAAAATATTCGTTATTCCGCCACACAGAACGCGTTATTTATCTGAAATTGCAGAGAATAACAGAAGTTATGATGAAACCGCCATTTCACAACAAAAAGTAGCTCAGAAATTATACGGAATTTTCAAAACCATTGAATCGGTTTCTGGAAAAATTCCTCAAATCAATAAAGCTGGAATCGACGATTCGACTGTTTTACCAAGCGGAATCGCTGAACACGACGAAAACAGAATCTTTTTAAATCTTTTACTGAATCAATTTGATAAAGTAAAAATGGATTTAGATCCGTACAATTGGGAAATTATTCTGAATTGGGATGAAAAAGTGGCCAAATACAAAAATCCAGTTTACTCGTTTAAAGTGCGTGATAAAGAAATCAAGATTGCAACGCATTCTGAAAGTTTATCGCATTTACAAATCCCAAAAATTGCTTTGCCGAAATATGAAGGTTGGGGTGATATTCTGCGTTGGAATTTACAGGAAAATGTTCCTGGAGAATTTCCTTTTGCTTCGGGATTATATCCGTTTAAACGTGAAGGCGAAGATCCGTCAAGAATGTTTGCGGGCGAGGGCGGACCAGAAAGAACCAACAAACGTTTTCATTATGTGAGCGCGGGAATGCCAGCAAAACGTCTTTCGACAGCTTTTGACAGTGTAACTTTATACGGAAACGATCCAGATTTACGTCCTGATATTTATGGAAAAATTGGAAATGCAGGAGTTTCAATCTGCTGTTTGGATGATGCTAAAAAACTATATTCAGGTTTCGATTTGGTTCACGCTTTAACTTCGGTAAGTATGACCATTAACGGGCCTGCGCCAATGTTGTTAGGTTTCTTTATGAATGCCGCAATCGATCAGCAATGTGAGATTTACATCAAAGCAAATGATTTAGAAAAAGAAGTTGAAGCTAAAATCAATAAATTATATAAAGACAAAGGAATCGAAAGACCAAGATACCAAGGCGATCTGCCAGACGGAAACAACGGTTTAGGATTAATGCTTTTGGGCGTTACGGGTGATGAGGTTTTACCTTTGGAGGTTTATAACGAAATAAAAGTAAAAACGTTAGCTCAAGTTCGTGGAACGGTTCAGGCCGATATTTTAAAAGAAGATCAGGCGCAAAATACTTGTATTTTCTCAACTGAATTTGCACTTCGATTAATGGGAGATGTTCAGGAATATTTTATTACTAAAAACGTTCGTAATTTCTATTCGGTTTCGATTTCAGGATATCATATTGCCGAGGCAGGAGCAAACCCAATTACGCAATTGGCGTTTACGCTTTCAAATGGTTTCACTTACGTGGAATATTATTTGAGCCGCGGAATGAACATCAACGATTTTGGACCAAATTTATCGTTCTTCTTCTCTAACGGAGTGGATCCAGAATATTCAGTTATTGGACGTGTGGCACGTAAGATTTGGGCAAAAGCCATGAAAAACAAATACGGAGCCAACGAAAGAGCACAAATGCTGAAATATCATATTCAGACATCTGGACGTTCGTTGCACGCACAGGAAATTGATTTCAACGATATTAGAACGACTTTACAGGCTTTATACGCAATTTACGACAACTGTAATTCATTGCATACCAACGCTTACGACGAAGCGATTACAACGCCTACAGAAGAATCTGTACGTAGAGCAATGGCAATTCAGTTAATTATCAATAAAGAATTAGGTTTAGCGAAAAACGAAAACCCAATTCAAGGTTCGTTCATCATCGAAGAATTAACCGATTTAGTTGAAGCAGCAGTTCTTCAAGAATTCGACAGAATTACAGAACGTGGCGGAGTTCTAGGCGCAATGGAAACCATGTACCAAAGATCTAAAATTCAGGAAGAAAGTTTGTATTACGAAACCTTAAAACACAACGGAGATTTCCCAATTGTGGGTGTAAATACGTTCTTGAGTTCAAAAGGTTCACCAACGGTAATTCCGGCTGAGGTAATTCGTGCAACAGAAGAAGAAAAACAATATCAAATTACGATGTTGGATAACTTGCATAATTTCCACGAAGCAAAAGTAAACGAGCATTTAAATACATTACAGCAAGCCGCTATTAAAAACGAAAACTTATTCGATCATTTAATGGAAGCTACAAAGGTTTGTTCTTTAGGGCAGATTACTTCGGCGTTGTTTGAAGTTGGTGGGCAGTATAGAAGGAATATGTAGAATTTATTTTTTTAATCATATGGAAAACCTCTCAGGATAACTGAGAGGTTTTTTTGTTGAAATTATTTTATATTAGCAAGTAAAAAGAATAATTGTATTGAATTTAAAAATGACTATTACATTCCAAAATATAAATGATGAAGAAGTAAAGGCAGAACATTTATGTGATTTAAACGAATATTATAAAGTATTTAGTGAAAATCAAATAATTCTAAAAAAAGAGTTTTATATTAATAATATTTTAAAGCATATAAGTCATTACAAAAATAATATAGAAAGTGAAGATGATATAATCGAATTATATAGCTCTTCAGATACTTTTTATTCGATAATTGAAAAACTAGACTTTAGTAATTATAGTATTGAAGTTTATAAAGAATATTCAGGAATAAAACTTAAAAGTCATTCTAGGGATTTGTATAATAATAGTAATAATCTAATATGTCAAGAAAACATTGATCTTTTAACTGGCTTGCCAAAATTTGAAGAAACTGAAAAGTATTTTTATGATTTTGAAAAAGATGATTATTTTCCAATAATTACTGCATCATTTAATGAAGATGGTAGTTTAAATACTATTCGATATGACAGTTATAGATTTGATGGACAAGATGAGATAATATTTTCAGAAGATGATGATATGACAACTTTACAAAATCTATTAGGTTTATCTTCAAATGAAATACAATATTATTTAAACGCAATATTAGAACCACAAAAATAGAATTCCCAAGGTAATGCACGAGCGAGACGCTCGCGCCAACTAAAGAATTTACTTTTAATAGAGAAAAACTCATGTTATAACATCATCAAAAAGAATAATATGATAAATAAAATATCTAAAGTTATCGTGATTTCGTTTTTTATTTGTCTTTCAGTCATGATTGCGAGATCTTATTATGTTGGATATAAAATAGATAATTACGGGCAGACAATTATAGGTAAATACGTTTCGTATAAAAGTTATCCAAAATCACAAGAAAATTATTTCATTTATTATGTTAACTCTAAAAGAATGACAAATTATTCAACTGAAAATGTTTCACTCGAATTTAAGCAAAACATAGGCAAATTTTATAAAATGAAATATCTAGATGAATATCCAGAAGCAATTCATCCAATATTTGATGAAGAAGTTGTAGATACTGCAGAAATATTAAATGCTGGATTTTCTAAGGAGGATTTATAAAAAATAGATATTGGATACAATTTAAGTAAAGTTTTAAATAATCAGGCTTTTACCAATTAACGCAAGCATCTTGCTTGTGAATTCACAGTTTATCCTCTCCAGTTTGTCATTTCGACCGTAGGGAGAAATCACACTAGTATTTCTATAAAGATTGGCAATTTAAATTGTCGATTCCCAAGTGTGATTTCCATGCTCTGCGAAGTCTCCCAACTTCGTACCTACTCCTAATAATTAACTAAGAGGATATAACATAATAACTTTGGAACGGAATATATCGACCGGTACGAAGTCGGGAGACTTCGCACAGCAATGGGAAGCCTCTCAGGAATGAGAGGTTTTTTTGTTTTACGACTTTTTATATTGATTAAATTTGCAAATATTTTATGGTTAAAATAAAGCTTATTTTGATATTTTTTAGGCTTATAGTGTCAAGTGTTTGATTTTTAGATTCATAATTTGGTTTTTATTAACCTTTAAACCATGAAGTTATGAGCCAAAAAAATAAAATTTTAAAGAGAATTACGCTTTTCTGCTGTATTATGATGCTTTTTGCTAATTGCACAAATGATGAAAATTTAGAAAGACAAGACGGAAGTTTCAATGCTAAATTAAAAGAAACACAAAAGTGGTTTCACAAATATGAATCCGAAAGCGATAACTATTTCTTGGTAGATAATTTAAAGTACAACTGGAACCAAGCAAGAATTACAAGCTCAGAAGATGGCACGGAAACTACGATTGTGCCTATAATTGAATCTAAAAAAGATGATCGAGAATTTTGGGAGCAAAGATTGTATATTTACAAGACAGGCAAGGACGATTACAAGGCATTAGTTTATGAAATAGTTACTAATAAAGATGTCCCATTAAAAAGTCAGTCTATAGATGGCGGTGATTTTACTGGTTTTATTAGTGTTTGGGATTTAAAGACAGGTTTTGTTAGAGCTGCCAGATTTGAAAACAATCAGGTTATTGAAACCGGTGTTGTAGAAGTTGTAAATTATAATAAGAGAAACTCAACAAACAAAGCTCCAATAGAAGCTCCTTGCGTTTATGCTGATTTTGGGGATGGTGGATGTGGTGGTAAATCAGGTGGTGATAGTTCATCTAATCTTCCTGGAATAGTATTAAGAGAAGTTGTTGTAACTGCTCCAAGTAACGGAAGTCCAGTTGAATATTATGGGCCTCGTTCTCCTGTAATTGGTGGTGGCGATGCAGGTGGTTATACTTCTTCAAATGGAGGTGGGGCGAATAGTGGAGGAGGTACTGGAGGTGGAAATACAGAAACAAGTACGTTAATAACGAGTTATGATCAATTAATTGCGCTTATTAATAGTACTAATTCAAATGGGTATAACATTACAATTACTCAAGATCAAAATGGGGTTATTTCAGGTATACAAATAAATGTAGTGCCTTGGGCTGGTGTTCAAATATTCGTTCAACAAAGTAAAATCGGGGATAAATTTGTTGTGCGAAACATAACAACTAATATGACTGGTGTAACAGTAGGATTTACTTGGTCACAGACTAACTATAACCAAACTACAACTGGGAATGCAACGGTTATAACATTAAACGGCGTTTGGGCCTATAATTTAGTTATCGAAGGAATTGGAACGGTTTATTCATCTCCGATTACTTATCGAATAACTGTCGATAATAGAACTGGAAAAATAACGGATGGTAAAAGACTTTAATTTGTAAAATCATGAAAAAAATAATGACTGTTGACGATTTTAGTAGTGGATTGCTAATTTGGCAAATATTGAATGTGATACTTATATTGGTGATAATTTATTTTTTCTACAAAGTGTATCAGTTATTGAAGAAAAAACTGTAATATTTTGAACTCCCGCTATGCGAAGTCTCCCGACTTCTTACCCGTTCCAATAATCAATGAAGAGAATAAAACATAATAATTTTGGAACGGAATATAACGACCGGTACGAAGTTGGGAGACTTCGCATAGCTATGGCATAATATGTTGTTGCAAAACCTTTCAGAAACGAAAGGTTTTTTTAATTTTAGTGTCATGAAAAACACTAGCTATTATATTCTTTTTCTTTTTGTTACCATTTTTGGATATAGCCAAGAAAGGCAATTATTAAAAACCGGAGTTGTTATCGATTCAGAGAAAATTGCACTAGCTCCAGCAGAATCGTATGCGATATATTTACCTAAAAAATACGATGCCAAAATCCCAATGGCATTGGTTTTTATTTTTGATCCAGCAGCAAGAGGCAAAAAAGGAATTGAACCTTTTATTCTGGCCTCAGAAACATATGACTATATTTTGGTTTGTTCCAATACTTTAAAAAATGGATTAGTCCAAAATAATATTGAGATAGCCAATAGATTATTTGATCAAGTATTGCAAACATATGCTATTGATGCTTCGCAACTTTATATATCAGGATTTTCGGGAGGTGCAAGATTAGCCAGTCTTTTCGGAATCTCTACAGGTGCTTTTCAGGGCGTTATTGCTTGTGGGGCTTCTTTTAATGCTATGGATAAGTTTATACCTCCGTCTAATAAATTTTCTTACGTTGGTATGGTTGGAGATCGGGATATGAATTATCATGAAATGGTTGAAAATAAAGAATGGCTCGACAAGACTAAGATTGTAAATACGCTTTTTGTAACTCATGCTGGCCATTCCTGGCCTAAACAATCTGAAATGCTTCGCGCATTTGGCTGGCTGGAAATTCAGGCTTATAAAAAAAATATAAGGCCTAAAAACGACACTATTATCAAAAGAATTTACGAGATTAATATGCAAATAGGCGATAGCTTAAAAGCAAATAATGAACTCGTACTTTCGGTAAATGCCTATGAAAAAGGAATTACTTTTTTTAATACAAATGGAGATAATGCTTTAAGAGCCAAGATTGTTGAAATCAAAAAATCTGAAGACTATAAAGATGAAATTGCAAAAATGGAGAAGATAAAAATTGAGGAAAATAAAATCTTAGATAAGCTCTCGGTTCGTTTTCAAGAGGAATTAAAAACGGCTAATAGTAATACTGATTTTAAGTACTGGAAATCTGAAATTAAGGAATTGAATGAGATGAAGCTTGACAACAAAAATCTATTAGCTCAAAATATGGCTATTAGGGTGTTAAACTGGTTTCAAATTATGGTTTATGAAACTGGACAAGAATTTAAAAGAAACCAACAAAATGACAAGTTCGCTTATTGTCAGGAATTGTATAAAATTATAAGGGAAACTAATTAAATAAAAAACATTTGCGCAAATAAGACAACAAAATTCCCATAAAGTTTGTCATTTCGACGAAGGAGAAATCTTCGCAAGTAACTCCGCTCCTAAAAGCGCCAATCTTTGTCGAGCTTCTCGTGAAGATTTCTCCCTTTGGTCGAAATGACAATATTGCGATTATTTTTTTATATAAGGGTAAAAATTAAAATAGAAAAACCTCCCATTCCTGAGAGGTTTTTTATGTTTTTATGAAATCAGCACAGTGCTTAAACTTTCTTTTTTACTGTTCCGTTAGATTTTCGTTTCAATTTCTCAATAATAGCATTTGCTTTTTCATCTTGGCATATGAATCTTAGCGATTCTGCATAGCGGTAATAATAAACAGGATCTAGATCATATGTCATAGCAAATAGTTTATCATACCAATCGGCGGCTTTTTCTAGTTTGTCGTGTTGATAAGATGAGTCACCTAATTTTTGGAATAAATCTACAGATTTATAGCCTTTTGCAGCGATTTTTTCGTAGGTTTTAATAACATCAACATAAGCATATTTGTCGCTTACTTTGTCGGTTATATACACGGTTTCATTTTGGGCAGCTGCACGAAATGAAAAAACAATCAATAATACTAAAACAAGAAATTTCTGTTGCATAAGTATTAGTTTAAAAGATTGGTTTTGGTCATCATTTTCATCAGCAATATTTTCATTTGTGTATTCTCAATTCGTTTTGCAAATATATCTAAATCAGTAATATAACGTGTAAATGGACTGTTTTTTTTCTCATTTGGTCGATTTTTTAAGACGAATGTGCGAAATGATTTACGATTATTTTCATAACGTTCTTATGGTGAAAAAATTTTAGTGAAGGCAATTTTATTTTTGAAAATTTAAAATCTAACTTTATGAGTATTAAAATAGTAGGATCATGACAGTTCGGGAATATTTAAATCATATAAAAAAATGGAATCGAGAAGAAATCGAAATAAAAGGTTTTGATTTAACCGAATTAGAAAATCTCATTTCGCAAAATGCTTTAAATAGGAGCGAAGACTATTTTAACGTCGAAGATCTCTTTCAAAAAACATCTGAAGAAATTACACTAAATATTGAAACAGTAAACCTAATTTCAAAACATGTTGGTTTATTATTTCTAAATGAAAAAGAAACCGAAAATGTTTGTTTTGCAAATAATACGGAACTGCGAACTGAATTCAGACAAAGTTTTAGAATACTGGATTTGCTCGATTTCATTTATGCGATTTTGCATTCTTCTATTTATGAAACCGGCGTTGAAAATGTGAAACAAAAAAATCCAATGCCGCATGATTCCGATTTGTTTTGGAAAATGGTCCAAATAGGAAATGATTTTCGGAAGAAGGAAATTCCATAAATAAAAAAAGCAGCTCCTGGAACGAGCTGCTTTTGTTTTTGTTGGGGACAAAAAGGGTTAGCGACGGAAAGATGGACTTTGGTTCACTGTTTCATCTAACTTTACGGCCTTCACTTTTTTGGCTGCAACTTTAATTTCGTGTTTCGCGGTTTTACCATTTTCAGTTACTTCTAAAACATAAGTTCCGGCTGGATGACCTTCTAAGCTTATTGTTTTTGAAACTTCTAATTTGTTTGCAGCAGATTCTCCTGTGTAAACTAAATTATGGTTTTCATCATAAATTGAAAAAGAAGAATTTTCAACAGTATCAAGAGTAAAGCTTACTACTTTTCCGTTTCCAGTAACTATATTCAAAATATAATCACCTTTTCCTTCATTTGCGTAGGTAAAAATTGCTGATAGGAACAAGGCCGCAATCAAGCCCATTTTGGTAAATTTTGTCATGTTTTTTTTAATTACTTTTTTTAAAGATTAATACTAAATAGTGGCGCGTAAAATTATAAAAGAAATTTAATTTTCTGTAAAAAAAAGCCGTTTTCAAACGGTTAAGTTGCTGAATTAAAGATGTTTCTATAATTTTCTTACAGTATGTACGAAATTTTTAGCATCTTGGATGTTTTTTTGTGTATTTTTTTAAAAGTGTAAAAATCAGACTTTTAAAATTATTAGGAATTGTTTTCCAAAAAAGCGATACAACAAAAAAACAGTTCAGTTTGAAGCAAAAAAAAACAGCTCAATAACCACAAAGAGCTGTTTGTAAAACAATCACGTTTTTACTAACTATCTAACCTTATACTTTTATGAGAAGTATAACTTTTTTAGCGTACTGCTACGCTAGTATTTTTAGCAGAACCTGCTTTATAAACTGTAGAAATTGCTTTTGATGATAAAACAGATGTTTCATCAGTAATTGTAATTTCGTGTCTTACTTTTTTTGTACTGTCTTCAACTTCTAAATAGTAAGTTCCTTCTGGAAACTGTTCTAAGCTAAAAGTTCTAAGGATTCCGTCTTTACCTGAAGCACTTTCAGAATAAATCAATTCTCCATTTTTGTCGTAAATAGCCACATTAGCTTTCTTTACCTGATTTAGAGCAAAAGTGATCACTTTTCCATTTCCTTTCAAAACGTGAACATTCAAAAGATCATTCCCGTCAATTGCAAAAGCATTGCTTGTTGCGAAAAGTACTGCACATACTAAACTTAATTTTAAAATCTTTTTCATAATCTTAGTTATTAAATTAATAGTTCTAATTCTCTGATGTAAAATTACTTCAACAAGGGGTAAATCAGCACAACTCTATTTGCCAATTTCTATGCTATATTCTCATTTACGAAACCGTTATAGGTTAAAATTTGAATTATATTTATCGTTTTTGCAAAAACAGCTATTATTTTTCAATGTTTTAGTTAATCTTAAAATAACAATTTCTTAAGAATTAACCGAAAGAAAATCAGTTACTTCAAAATAGCATAAAACAAAAAAAACAGCTCCATTACCACAAAGAGCTGTTTTTGTTTGTTATATTTTATTACCAATTTTTTATACCTAAATATATAGGTGTAATTTTTAGCGTACTGCTACGCTAGAGTCTTTATTAAATCCTGATTTGTAAACAGACGAAACCGCTTTTCTTGATAAAACTGATGTATCATTTGTAATTGTGATTTCGTGTCTCACTTTTTTTACATTGTCTTCTACTTCTAAATAATAAGTTCCTATTGGAAATTCTTCTAAATTAAAAGTTCTCAAAATTCCTTCTTTGCCTGAAGCACTTTCAGAATAAAGTAGTGTTCCATCTTTGTCATAAATTGCAACGTTTGCTTTTTTCACTTGATTAAGTGCAAACGTGATCAATTTACCATTTGTTTTTAATACATGAAGATTAAAATCTTCATTCCCGCCAATTGCAAAAGCGCTAAATCCTGTGAAAAGCACTGCACCTACTAAACTTAATTTTAAATTTTTCATAGCATTAGTTTTTTTAGATTAATAGTTCTAATTCTCTGATGCTAAATTACTTATGTTATAATGATTTTCTCACAACTCTATTTTCCGATTTCTATGCTGTATTCTCATTTACGAAACCGTTATAGGTTAAATTTTGAATTTAATTTAATGATTATGTTAATTGGGTAATTATTTTTTAAAGTTTTAATGATTTTTACTTGACGATTTATTTGCAAAAGGATGTATAATTTAACCGCAAAGGCGCAAAGAAAAAAACGCAAAAGTTCGCAAAGCTATTTTAAACTTTGCGTCTTTGCGGTAAAAAAAACGAAAGTTAAATAAGGAGCAAAAAAAAACAGCTCAATAACCACAAAGAGCTGTTTCTAAAACCTTTCGGTTTTTAAACTTTACTAACTATCTAACCTCATTTTTATACTGTATGCGAGTATAACTTTTTTAGCGTACTGCTACGCTAGTATTTTTTGCAGCATTTTTGTAAACAGATGAAACTGCTTTTGATGATAAAACTGTAGCATCATCAGAAACTGTAATTTCGTGTCTTACTTTTTTATTGCTGTCTTCAACTTCTAAATAATAAGTTCCAGCTGGAAATTCTTCTAAGCTGAAAGTTCTTAAGATACCATCTTTTCCAGATGCATTTTCAGAATACAATAAAGATCCGTCTTTATCATATATAGATAAGTATGCTTTTTTAGTTTGGTTTAAAGCAAACGTAATAAGCTTTCCATTTCCTTTTAATACGTGAAGACCAAATTCTGCATCACCATCAATTGCATAAGTATTTAATCCTGTTAATAATACTGCTGCTACTAAACTTAATTTTAAAATCGTTTTCATATTTCTCTATGTTTAAATTTTTAGTTCATTTTTCTGATGTAAAATTACTGCAGCAGTTGCTTTTTTAGCACAACTCCATTTGCCTATTTATATGCTATATTCTCATTTACGAAACCGATATAGGTTAAAATTTGAATTATTATAAGTGTTTTTGTTAATTCGGTTACTATTTTTTAATGTTTTGATAAAATTGAGATATGTTAAAAAGTTCTGGTTTTCTTACAGAAATTATGTATTTCTATAAAAAAGCGGTTTTAAATATGATATTGAGAAAAAATTACGGATAAAAAAATGAGGCTTTTAAAAAAAAGCTATTTTGGTGTAAAAACAGTATTGTGGTTTTGTGTAATTTTATGAAAAATTCTCAGTTACGAAACCGTTATAGGTTAAAATTTAAATTATTTTAGGTGTTTTTGTTAAATTTGCTATTATTTTTTAAAGATATATATCATGAAAACAGTCGCCCCAGCTCTTGAAGTGATATCAAACTCATACGGAAGTTCTTTTACCTACACCAAACATGCTGAAAAGACCAACAGTAAAGCCCATTTATGGCATTATCATCCAGAAATTGAGTTGGTTTATATTAATGGAGGTGCGGGAAAAAGGCAAATAGGAAGCCATGTTTCTTATTATACGAATGGAGATTTGATATTAATAGGTGCCAATTTGCCACATTGCGGTTTTACAAATGAACAAACGGGAAACAAAAATGAAACTGTTATTCATATCAAACCGGAATTTTTAGCAAATGATTTTTTTGTCGCTCCAGAAATGAAGAGAGTGCAAAATATTATCAATCAGTCAAAAACTGGAATCGCTTTTAATGGCGAAACCAAAAAACAGATAGGTAAAAAAATCGAAATGATGGAGCACCAGCTTCCTTTTGAGCGCTTGTTGACACTTTTGAGTATTTTAGATGAGTTGGAATCATCAGATGAATATACGGTTTTAAATGCTGACGGATTTTCGCTAGAATTGCAAAATCAAGACAATGACCGAATGAATATGATTTTTAACTTTGTAAAAGATCATTTTCAGGAATCAATTGCTATTGATGAAGTTTCGAATCTGGTTAGTATGACGACGCCTTCATTTTGTCGTTATTTCAAAAAGATTTCGAATAAAACATTTACTGAATTTGTAAATGAATATCGTTTGGTGCATGCTTCTAAATTATTGGCCGAAAAACAAATCAGTATTAATGAAGTTTGTTATGAAAGCGGATTTAATAATTTTAGCCATTTCAGCAAATCGTTCAAACAATATACAGGTAAAAGCGCATCGCAATACCGTTTGGAACATAAAACTATAATTAGTTAATGCTTTTTTGCCATTGATTTTGCAGATTGAAATGATTAATCCTAAAAATCATTTAATCTTTGGTTGAAAAAATGCAGTTACAATATTTCTCAAATCCGATTAGCAAAAGCGAGTCGGATTTTTCATATATTTTATTTTGAAAAAGGTATATTTACATTCCCTAATCAGAAAAAAATATATTAAAATGAAGAAATTTAAAATGCTGCTGTCTTTGTTTTTGCTTTGCTTGACTACCATGACATACGCGGCAAAAGTAGACACTTTGCAAGTTCCCAGTGCCGCTATGGGAAAAACCTATAAAGCCGCTGTAGTTTTACCAAATTCTTATGCTAAAAGTAAATCGACTTTCCCGGTAATGTATCTTTTGCATGGCGCTTACGGACATTTTAGTGATTGGCTAAAAAATACACCAAACAAAAAACTAGTTCAAAACTTATCTGACCAATACAATATGATTATTGTAATGCCAGAAGGTGAGGTGTTTAGTTTTTATTTGGACAGTCCGGTAAATAAAGAAAGCCAGTTTGAGACTTTTATAACTCAGGAAGTAATTCAGAAAGTTGACAAAACCTACAGAACCATCAGTAATAAAAACGGAAGAGTAATTACCGGACTTTCAATGGGAGGCCACGGCGCTTTGTATCTTTCAGCAAAACATCCCGATTTGTTTTGTGCGGCCGGAAGCATGAGTGGTGCTGTAGATATGAGCACAATGTTGAACAGGGATTCTGCTGCGCAAGTGGTAAAACTGATGCAACCTGTTTTTGGCGATAAAAGTGGCAGTACCGAAATGTATGAGCAATACGCTGTTATGAATATGCTCGATAAAATAAAAGCAAACAAATTGCCGTTGATTATAGATTGCGGTGTTGATGATTTCTTGATTGAACCAAACAGAGAATTGCACCGAAGATTGGTTTACAACAAAGTAGAGCACGATTATACAGAACGCCCTGGAGCACATACTTGGGAGTATTGGGAAAATTCACTGCCATATCACATGCTGTTTTTCAATAAAATCTTGCTTAAAACTAAAACGAAGTAATTACGGAACTAATGCTTTTTACTTGGCGTATGTTTTTTTTGTTGAGTTAGTTTAATATAGTGTTTTTTAATAAATTGACAAAAAACAGGTCTTTATTTTTTATTTTTAAAAACAAAGGTCTGTTTTTTTTGTTTTATCTAAATTGCTGAGTGATACTTTTCTTACGTGTACATTCCGTTCATCGATTATTTTTGAATGATATCGATTTTACTTCTTTTTAATTGAGAGCATTTGTGTTATTAACTAATTTTAACAAATGTTTTTACCCCCTGATCGTAAAAGTCAGATTTATTTCTGAGGGTCAAGTCTTTTTATAAGAGTTTTTTAGATTTTGTACTTCATAACTTTTGAAGATGGTTTATTATTTATATGTAATTGCCAAATCTGCAAACTATCTGTTTTTTCGCTAATGTAATGGTATTCTAAATACTATTATTATGAAAAAAACTATCCTTTATCACATGAAGATTATACATGAATTTTGTAAAATCTTTCGTTGTTATCTTATTAATTTGGTTTTTCCAAATTTTAGTTTGGTGAAAGTTGTTGTGCACAAAAAGTATCATTATTATTTGATGGTATTTTTTATGCTATTTGCTTCTCATCCCTATTCGTATTCACAAGCTATATCTGGAGCAGCTGTACAAGCTAATTTCGGTATTGATGCAGATGTTTACGCAAACAAAGAACAATTTTTAGTTCCCCCTACGGTTTCGGGTATTTATGATGACTGGTTTTTTAGTTCGGCTTTTGCCAATGGAACCGGTCAAAATATTATTGATCAGACTAATGCGGCGGGACTAAAAACATCAATCCAGGCTAATAATAATTTTACATTCGAAAAAAGAATGTCGAAACCCAAAAATACCATGGTTGGTAATTATTTGTGGATTGATGCTGTTTATGGACGTGATGGAAATTCAACACAAAATAACAGCGACTCTAATATTTTTTCTGGAAATTCTAACAAGAATGGTGATAATCCAGCTACTTGGGCTTTAGGCTCAGGAAGTATTCCTCAAAAGGATGATATTGTTGATGTGTATGGCTATTTAAGAAGGGATTTATCTCCAGCTGCATTAGCAATTAATCCTAATGGAATTTTATGGGGATATGGAGGAGCATCTAAAATTTCTTCTGATGGGAATTCACATTTTGATTTTGAATTTTTTAGAACAGAAGTTAGCTTCAACGGTAGCGCATTAGTCGGCACAGGTAGTCAAGCAGGACATACAGCATGGACTTTTGATGCTACTGGAAAAATACTTGTTCCCGGTGATGTACTTGTTGCCATCGATTTTGAAAATGGAGGTACAAAACCGCTGGGTAGTGTAAGAGTTTGGATGTCTAGTGTTGATATTGCTAGTTTTAACTCAAAACCTGACAGACCATTTGATCTTACTGGTGTTTTTGACCAAGGCAATGGTGCGCCGCCTTACGGATATGCTGAAATAAAAGCAAAAGGAGGAGGTATACTTACAAATGTTTTTGCAGTTGTTAATGTGACGGCTGCTACATTAGGACCGCCATGGGGAACTTTAGAAGGTTCGCAAGCTTCTTTTCAAGATAATTATAAAGCTTTGCAGTTTACAGAGTTCGGACTTAATTTGACAGCGTTAGGACTTGATAGCCGAAATGTTAATCAAGCACCTTGTTCAAATTTGTTAGGTAGTCTGATCGTAAAAACAAGATCTTCATCTTCATTTACTGCAGAATTAAAAGATTTTTCAGGACCTTATTTATTTGGAAATATTACGGATGTAGCCGTAGTGGGTAATGTTAGTAATCCATTAACCTGTAATAATACAACGGCTACTTTAACAGCAACACCAACTCCCGCAAATGCAACTATAAAATGGTACGGGCCTTCACCTGATGGTATAGCAGATGGACCTTTTATACCAGGAAATGCACCAGTTGTATCTGTTAAGGGAGTTTATACGGTATATGCTTATACAAATTTAGAAGGCTGCTTTGCTAAAAAAACAGTCACAGTTCTCGAAAATAAAGAACCGCCAAATGTTAATGCAGGAGGTGATAAAGCCTTAACTTGTTTGATAACGTCAATAAAATTGTCGGGTTCATCAAGTACGCCTAATGCTACCTATTTATGGAGCACATTGGATGGAAACATTGTTTCTGGCGGTGATACTTTAACACCAACAGTTGATAAGGCTGGAACATATACATTAACAGTTACCGATCCTATTAATGGATGTAAAAAGGCAGATGATGTAGTTGTAACAAGCACTCCACCAACACCTATTAACATAACTTGTCCTGAAGATAATATTAAAAGTTCCTGTTTTTATGCCGATCAAGCCGCGGTTAATACCGCTTTTGAGGCATTTAAGCAAAGCTTTACAGCTTCAGGAGGTAATGGAACCTTAACAATTACTGGATTAGAGAATTTGACTCCTCCAGCTTTATGTGGAGGAACTGTAACTATAAACTATAATGTTACTGATTCTTGCGGATTACAGAAATCATGTTCTGCAACTTTCACCATCACCGCCCCTTCAGCAGTGACTCCTGAAGCTCCGACAGCAGTGAATGCCTCAGCCTGC
>NZ_SJSY01000059.1 GCF_004352915.1 Flavobacterium zhairuonense
CGAAGCGTCACAATTATCTGTAACTGAAATTAGGTTTCTATAATCTGGAATTGTGCTGTTGCAAGCCAAAGTTTGATTTCCAATACAAGTAATTATTGGCTTTGTAACATCCGCGGAAGCGTTGACTATAAAACTGCAATCCGAATAATTTCCTGAGGCATCTGTTGCTGTAATTGTTATTGACATTCCATCAACAAAGGCGGTTCCTGCAACTGGATTTTGAACTAAAATTGGAGAAGCGTCACAATTATCTGTAACTGAAATTAAATTTCTATAATCTGGAATTGTAGCGTTGCAAGCCAAAGTCTGATTTCCAATACAAGTCATTACTGGTTTTGTAACATCCGCGGAAGCGTTGATTATAAAACTGCAATCCGAATAATTTCCTGAGGCATCTGTTGCTGTAATTGTTATTGACATTCCGTCAACAAAAGCAGTTCCTGCAACTGGATTTTGAGTCAGAATTGGCGAAGCATCGCAATTATCTGTAACTGAAACTAAATTTCTATAATCTGGAATTGTAGCGTTGCAAGCCAAGGTTTGGTTTCCAATACAAGTCATTACTGGTTTTGTAACATCCGCGGAAGCACTAATTATAAAACTGCAATCTGCATAATTTCCTGAAACGTCTGTTGCTGTAATTGTTATTGACATTCCATCAACAAAGGCGGTTCCTGCAACTGGATTTTGAGTCAGAGTTGGCGAAGCATCGCAATTATCTGTAACTGAAATTAAATTTCTATAATCTGGAATTATAACGTTGCAAGCCAAGGTTTGGTTTCCAATGCAAGTAATTACCGGTTTTGTAACATCTGCGGAAGCGTTGACTATAAAACTGCAATCCGAATAATTTCCTGAGGCGTCTGTTGCTGTAATTTTTATCGACATGCCATCAACAAAGGCGGTTCCTGCAACTGGATTTTGAGCTAAAACTGGCGAAGTATCACAATTATCTGTAACTGAAATTAGGTTTCTATAATCTGGAATTGTGCTGTTGCATGCTAACATTTGGTTTCCGATGCAAGTGATTACCGGTTTTGTAACATCTGCGGAAGCATTAATTATAAAACTGCAATCGGCATAATTTCCTGAAACGTCTGTTGCTCTAATTGTAACTGTCATTCCTGACGTAAAAGCCGTTCCCGGTGCAGGATTTTGTGTATAAACAATTGTTCCTGAACAGTTATCAGTCGCCGTTACGGAACTTCTGTAATCTGGCAAAACACTTCCGCAAGCCAAAGTTTTATTTCCTGTACAAGTAATTACCGGTTTTGTAACATCTGGCGTCGCGTTATGAATAATAAAATCACAAAAAGATGAATTTCCAGATTCGTCTGTATATTTGATGTGAACTGGCATTCCGTCATAAAAAGGCGTTCCGTCAGCCGGTGTCATTTCATAGTGAACCGTTTCACTGCAATTGTCGGCAAGATTCATCATTGGATCAATTGCATAATTTGGTGTTACATCTCCGCAATTTAAAGTCACGTTTGTTGGACAAATAAATGTTGGCGGTTGATTGTCTGCACCAGAAGCGGTTAATGTAATACTGCAATGGCTTTCGTTTCCGGCATCATCTTTTGCAGTAAAATTGATTTGCATTCCGTCGAAGAAAGTCGAACCTGCGCCCGGAAATTGAGTAACATCAATACTTGTATCAGTATCATCTGAAACAATAAGCTGATTCAAATAATTTGGAACCATAGAACCACAAGCCAATTGTTGATCTCCAGGACAAGTTATGCTCGGTGGCAAAATGTCGGTACCAGCAGAAATAGTAAAAGTGCAGGTTTGAAAATTTGTTTTGGCGTCAGTTGCTTTTAAAGTTATCGTTTGTAGTCCTCCTGTATAAATAGTTCCCGGAAGCGGCGTTTGTTCAATTAAAGGATTTGTATCGCAATTATCCGTTACGGTTATTGCAGTTTTGTAATCCGGAATTGCATCGCCAATATTTAAATTTTGATTTATTGGACAATTTGTAATTATTGGTTTTTCATTATCCTCGATTTTTTTCCCAAAAAGTACATAGGCGAAGCCCGGCAGATTATTTGGTACAATAGTATATCGCGCCAATTTAGTTCCAACAATTACATCATCAATTCCGTCGTGATTCACATCTCCGGCATAATTCATATCGTCAGGATATGAATACGGCACGTACATTCTTATATAATCTTTTGTTGTAAAAGCACTTACGTTAACAGTCGCAGTCCAAGTGCTTTTTCCATAATAAATGGCAACACTGTTATTTGATCGTACCAAATAATCATCGAAACCATCGTTATTGAAATCGCCTCCACCAGAAAAAACATCACTAGCACTAGTATTCAGGAATTTAAATCCGTTTGTTCCGTTAAGATCTTTTAAATCAATTAAAGCCGGAAAAGAATTTTTGCCAAACAATATATAATCTCCATTGATTGCCATATCGTTTAATCCGTCGCCATTGATATCGCCTGCTTTTTTAATTCCGATGCTTTCAGACAAAGGCGAAACCGAATTTTCGATTGCAAAACCATTTGTCCCGTTTAAACTCAGTGTATTTAAAACTGCAGGAAAATTAGACGAACGTCCAAAAACTACAAACTTTCTAATTTCGGCCGAATCATCTCCGGTTCCAATTCCGATATCCTGAATTCCGTCGCCATTTACATCGCCAAGACCCGAAATCATTCGTCCTACTTTCCCTTGAACAATATCTCCTTGAATTATAAATCCGTTAGTTCCGTTAATTTGATTGGTTCGTAATACAGCTGGGAAAGGCGAATGTGAGCCGTAAACTACAAAAACATTTCCGGTAGTTGTTCCGTAGCCGTTGTCAATTGTTGCCAGGTCATCAATACCATCGCCGTTAATGTCTCCTACATTTGTGACATCAATCCCAATTGCCGAATAACCGTTTACACCAATTAACGCAAAACCGTTTGTTCCATTTAATGATGACAAAAGAATTTCTGAAGGAAAACCAGATGCTTTTCCAAAAACAACGTAAACATGTCCAATTTCATTTCCGTATGTAGTATGCCTGTACGGATCACTAATCATAAAATCACCAATTCCGTCGCCATTGATATCTCCTGCGGCACCAACATCATAACCCGTAACAGGAAAATTAGTTTGTGGCAAATCGTTGGTGATTTTAAAGCCATTTGTTCCATTCAACAAAGCCAAATCAATGTTTGGCGGAAAACCAGAAGCTGTTCCATAAACTACATAACCTGCGCCGTTTATTGTTCTGTAAATATTATTATATGGACCACTTGCCGACTGATATTCGCCAGGAGCGCCAATTATAAAATCGGTGATTCCATCGCCATTTACATCACCAGCTGTATTTACGCTTGCGCCTGCAAGTCCTGAGGATTTTTCTCCATAAACAGAAAAGCCTAATGTACCATTTAAATCTGCTGTACTCAAATAAGCCGTTTTACAATCAAATACGGGAGTATTGGTTTTAAGCTTTACTAAGAAAGTACAGGAACTTACATTTCCTGATTCATCTTTAACCGTAATCGTTACATTCGTATTTGCCGTAAAAAGTGTTCCTTCGGGAGGATTTTGAGTAAATACCAAATCATTTACATCTGTACAATTATCTGAAATAGTACCTAAAAAATGAACATAATTTGGCAATGTAGCATTTGCATACAATTCCATTCCGGTAGGGCAATTTATTACAGGCAGAACGGCATCTTTACGATCAAATTTTTCTCCATAAAAAACATATGCGTTTCCTTTGATGTTGAAAGTAGCACTCATTCCGATGGAACCTATAACAAAATCATTCGTTCCATCGGCATTGAAATCGCCTAGACCGCTGGCATCGGCACCAAAAACATAAAAGGAGTAATAGTTCTCGTCATTAAAAACCTGATAGCCTTTTGCGTCTACAATTTCATTATCGCCAATAATGCCTGCCGCGGTTGTTCCCCCAAAAACAACATATGCGGCACCATTATTCGCTCTTCCGCCTTTTTTGGCGGTTATTATAATATCATTTTTTCCATCCTTATTTATATCTCTAACTGAATTTACTTTGTATCCAAAATTCTCATTAGCTACTTTTCCTTGAAAAATTACTGCATTAGATGCATTTAACGAACTGTTAGAAAAAGTAGATGCAAACGGAGTATTTTTTCCAAAAAGCACAAAAGCCTCCCCTGCTTGCGAAATTCCATTCACGGTTTTGCCATATCCACCTATCAATACATCATCAATACCATCAGAATTAAAATCTTTAACGCCTGCAACCGAAGCTCCTAAATAATTATAATTTCCTGTTCCAGTAATTACAAAACCTTCGGTAGCGCCCATTGTATCCAAACTATATAAAGCGGCATAAGGTGTACTTTTCCCAAACCAGACTACCGCTCTTCCATTATTTGTAAAACCGCCATCGCTAAAACTAGGAAGTCCAAAAACCAAGTCGTCTATTCCATCGTTATTAATATCGCCAGCGTTACGTCCGACAACATTCGGGCCTAAAAAAGTAATATGATAACCATTAATAATAAATCCATTAGCCCCATTTAAGGCCATTGTATTCAAATTTGTGAGTCCGCTTTTTCCAAAAACGATTACATAGTGAACATAAAATCCGCCATCAATAGTCAAAAGCACATCGTTGATTCCATCATGATTTAAATCGCCAGCATTGCTTAGATCAACAATATCTGTGTATGTAGAAGAATCAACAAAAAATGCGGCGCTATTTGAAGTATTTAAATCAGTTCTATTATAAACCGGTAAAAATGGCGAAGAAGATCCGTAAAAAACAAATGCTGTAGCCTGATTTCCAAATTCACTTCCAATAATAACATCATCAATTCCGTCATTATTTAAATCGCCTGCATCACTTATTACAGCACCTAATCGCTCATTTGCCACAACGCCTCTTATTACAAATCCGTTTGTACCATTAAGCGTTGTTACATCAAAAGTGCTGATGGAAAGTCCAGCTTTTCCAAAAATAATGTAGATTTCCCCAACGTTCGCATTTCCGCCAAAATCTACATTTGGAGCACCAATCATTAAATCCTCAATTCCATCGTTATTGATATCTCCAGCGCTTTTTACGCTTTTACCAAAATCATCTGCTCCAGCTTTTCCTTCTGCAGAGAAACCATTAAATCCGTTTAAACTTGATTTGGGAATTTGCGGACAGCCATTCTGACCATAAGAAAACAATATTCCCGAAAAGAAAATTATGCTAAAAAACTTTAGTGTTTTATTGAAAACAATTGTGTGATTTTTCATTCTCCTGCTATATGTTTTACCTCTTTTCATAAAGGGCAAAACTATAATTCGGATCAATTTTACACATCACTATAAATAGTGATTTTTGGTTTTTGAAATTTTTACGGCTTTTCCATTTTTTAGAAACTGTTGCCAACTGTTAATTATGCAGCTCTAAATACATTTTATGTAAGAGCTTCCTCTTGTTTCGTTGGTAAATTTGTAAAAACACAACTTTTAACTTTAAAAGGAAACGTTATGGAAAAGTATCACAACCCCGATTACAATCAGCACGATCCTGATTTTATCGAACAAAATATTATCGTGAATGGCTCTTTTAATGAAGATGAATTCAGACAAGATTTAAGAGAACAAAATACTCATGAATTTAGCGAAAGTGATCCTGACTATATTGATCAAAACACTTTGGTTGACCATGATAATTATGCACGAGATGAAGATCCGTATCAATATCAGGAAGAATTTATAGAAGATATGAAACATCTTCCGACAGGTTTTGAAAAAAACACCAATATTCGATCTGAAAATATTCCGAATCAAGAACGAATTGTAAATGAAGATGATGCGATTACAAATGATGATCGAAAAAATGATTTTGATGACGATTATGATCCCGATTTAGATTTAGAAAAGGACAGCGACTTAGATGACGACGACACAAAAGATATGGATGATTTTGATGCCGAGCATTATCCTGAAAATCATCCGAGAGCATAATTAAATGATCATGGAGCTGACCACTCAAATTATCTGGCTTTTTGCTTTAGCTGTTCCAATTGCTTGTATCAGTTGGACTGTGACGCATGAAGAAATCTTTAAAGAACCGAGAGAATGGTGTGTCAGACATTCGAAAAATGACAAGACAATTTTGTCAAGAAAAGCATTTTATCTTTTTACTTGCGAATATTGTTTCAGTCATTATGTCACAATTGCCTTTTTAGTGCTTTGCGATTATAAACTTTTGTTAAATGACTGGCGCGGTTACATTTTGGCAGGATTCTCGCTGGTTTTTATGGCAAATGTTTATATGAGCCTTTTTGCTTTATTAAGACAAGCAATAAAAAAAGAAAAAGTAGAAATAGAAAAAATTGAGAACGAGGCAGAAAATGAAAAGCTGTCCAATTAAATAGAAATAAAGTTTAACTAAATATAATTATACGCATGGAAAATTTGAATTTTATAGATCCTTTATTACACGGAATAACGCCTGCTCCGGCTTCAAAATTATCAACAAAGAATTTAGTTTTAGCGGGACTTGGGGCGCTTTTAGCTGGTGCCGTATTGAAAAAAACAGGGCACAATAAAACAGCTGCAGTGGTAGGAAGTTTAGCATTGCCTCTTTTGTCGACAGCATGCTACAAACAAATCTCAAAATCATACAAAGCAAAAAAAGAACTTACAGATAGCAGCGGAATTGAATATAATCACTAATATTTTAGATTTTAGATTTTAGATTTTAGATTTTAGATTTTAGATTTTAGATTTTAGATTTTAGATTTTGTCATAAAAAAACAGCTTAAATTTTAATAAAATTTAAGCTGTTTTTTTATTCAATCTTTGCCGAATAACTCATAACTTACAACTCATAACTCATAATCAAGAAAGATTAATATTTCCTTCAACCCAATTCAAGGCTTTGTTGAAATTCTCCTTTTTGAATCCGTGGAATTCTCCTGGAACTACAAAATTGAATCCGTTTGTAAATGAAATAATATCTTCTGAATCAGAAATAATTGCAGCTCTATTCCATTTTCCTAAATGTTTCAATCCTAGCAATGCATCTTGAAGCCATGCTCCGGCAGTAAAATTTTCGATATCAGTATCTAGAACCAACAAAAAATTAATTTCATTAGTTTGTTTTACCAAATGTTCTACCGCTGGAACAACAACGCTTAAAAAATCATCTTTTGTTACTTCTGCCAATGCTCGAAATGCAACAATATTATCTGTAGTGTCAATTTGATGTATCATGATAGTATTAAATTTTGAATGTTATTTAATGTTGAGATTATACCAATAAAATGCATGCATAAAACTCCAATCAAAAATACTTCTTGAACCACTTTTAAGTATTATAACATCTCTTTGGAATTTTATAAAATAACGATGTTATATTGCTTTGAATCTGCATTTTACAAATAAGCTATTTATTAAAAAAAAGAAAGCGATAATAAATTCTATTATCGCTTTCTTTTTTATGCTTTACTAATTTTTGTTTTATCTATTTCGTCAATAAAAGGAATCTGATCTTGGATTGCTGCTCTTATTGTCACTTGAAGATATTGCTCAATTTGAACAAATTTCGCCGCATTAAGTCCGCCAACTGCTTTTTTAAGCTTTCCATAAGTTTTAGATAGCAATTTGTCATAATCGCCAACATTTTTCAAACTTGCCTCTGTAAGCTGAGCAGCTTTAGCATCATCAAGCGTAGCATAATTATTTCCGTAATCATTTATGATTTGAACTTTTTGTTGTCCCAAAGCTTTTCGAGAAACTTCATATTCGTCATAAATTTTTTGAAACGCAGAAGCTTGTGGCTCAGACAAATTCATATACTGTCTCACTAAATCTGCTTTAGACTTTCCATAAATAGATTGTATAACTTCTACATCTTCTTTTAAGCTCGATTGAGCAAATGAATTTGCAGAGAAAACAAGAAGCGCTAATAAAACTACTTTTTTCATAATTGAATTTTTAATATTAAAGATGCTTTATCGTGGTTTTATTTTTTAAAATCATAACTTAAAACAGCTCCTAAACCAAATTGGAATGTTGATGCATAATCAGTAACTGCTACTGGACCCCAGTAGTAATCCCAATAGTAGTCATATCCAACAGCAGCCGACATGGATTGCAAATAAGCATTGAAATTAACTGAAAATGCTGAATCTGTTTTAACTTTTACACCCGCTTTGATTTCCCATGCAAAATAAGTTCCGCTGCCACTTTTTGGTGATTCAAGAATTGCGACACCCGCGCCTGCACCAAGATATGGAAGTGCCTTTTGAGAACTTGACCCAAAATAATACGTATAATCTGCTAAAATGTAGTTCATAGCACCTTTATCGTCTCCAGCATTAACTTGCCCGCCAGCAGGAATACCATAACCAGGTATTGGAACTTTAGTATATAAAGGCATATGTGTATCTAGTCTGTTATATTTTAATTCAATAGATGCATTATCCATTATAAAATATTCAAATCCCGCCCCATATTCAAATCCATCTTCCACACGAGCGTATGATGAATCGAATTCTACTTTGTCTGAAAAGGTATAACCTCCGTACAAATTAAGCAAAAATGATCCTTGACCTTGCGCCGACATCGTCAGCGTAAATAAAAAAACAACCAATAATAAATGATACTTTTTCATGACTTTGATTTTTTAAATTAGTTTGTTAATTCGGTTTCTTTCTAATTTCTTACAATAAATAAGAAAAATTGAGTTTGCTTTTTTCTTCAACCATTCACTTTTCTTAATTTACTATCAGCATAGAATTATTATTTTTTTGATTGAGATCAAAATTATCCAAATTGATAACCGGTACCTGTTAATTAAGAGCTCATATTGGTTTCAAATTATAATTTGAAACCAATAAAATAGCAAAAACCTAAAAAACGCTACCAGTTTTTTCTTAACAAAAAACATTTACTTTATTGATTTCCATATATTTACAATAATTTTATCAAAAAAAAAAAAAAAATTAGTAAGCTATTATTTAATAAAGTAAAACAACTAAAACTTAATCCGAAATTATTATGGCAGACATTTACAAAGTAATCATTAGCCTTTATGCTGATGTTTACAAAAATATTGGGGCTGATGGAAAGCCAAAGGGAAAGAATAATACCATCCTTATGGGATCGTTTGTAAAGCTTTTGCCCGAAGAAAATAATAACTGGCAAAAAATTCTGGCCTTTGGAAAAGAAGGTTGGATTGATAAAACTTGTTTAGGTCTTTCTGCTGCTTTAAAATGTTTTTATGTAGATGTGGGACAAGGCGACGGAGCGCTTCTTGAAGTTGGAAATGATGAAAACGGACTCAAAATAATTATTGACGGAGGACCAAATGATAACTTAAGTCATTATTTGAGCAAATGGCAGTACAAATATTATTTTGACAAAAACAAAAAAGTACATCTTGATTATATTTTCATTAGCCATTTTGATAAAGATCATTATCAAGGTCTGATCGATATTATTAATGATGACCATTATACCATTGGAACAATTTACCATAACGGAATTGCCAAATTCAATGACACAAAAACGAATTTCCCTAAACAAGAATACAATACCGAATTAGGGAAAAAATCGAAACACAATGGCGAATATTATCTTGAAACTTCATTTAGTACTCTGGCTGAATTTAATGCTTTAAAAGCAAAAGGTGGCATGCTTGATTTGCAGGAAAAATTTCTGAATGCAGTCAATACGGCTACGAGTCAAGGTCGTCTTGGAGATTTTGTTCGTTTGGATCATACAAGTACGATTCCTTCAAAAACAATCAACAATAAAAATTTCGCTATAGAAGTTTTGGGTCCTGTAACTTCAAAAATCGACAACAAAGTAGTTTACAAATATTTTGACGATGAAGCACATACAATAAATGGCCATAGTATTGTTTTGAAAATAACTTACGGAAATCGTTCTTTTTTATATGGTGGAGATTTGAATATTCCTGCCGAAGATCATTTATTGGAACATTATGGCACTTCGAATCCGTTTGAGGTTGATGTAGCAAAATCGTGCCATCACGGAGCATCTGAATTTACAACTGATTTTATGGCAAAAGTGAATCCGTATGCCACTGTAATTTCTTCTGGAGATAATGAAACCTACTCGCACCCGCGCGCCGATGCTATTGGCTGTGCCGGAAAATATACAAAATCAAAAAGACCACTAGTTTTCTCAACAGAATTGGCGCGTTCTACTGCCGAAGGAAGTACCAGAATCAAATACGGAATGATCAATATGCGTTGCGATGGAGACAATATCATTATGGCACAAATGAAAGAAGCAGTCAGCGGCGCAAGCCTCTGGGATTTATATGAACAGAGTTTTTTTAATGTTTGATTTGTTTCAAGTTTCAAGTTGAAATGCGACTCGGATTGGGCTGATTTTTTAACGCAAAGTTCGCTAAGGTTTACGCAAAAGAACGCAAAGTTTTTTAGTAAGTTTCATAGAATGAAAAAGTTCGCAAAGCCTTATTGATAAAGCTTTGCGAACTTCGCGTTTATTGTAGACAAACTAAGATAAAAAAAACCTTGCGAACTTTGCGTTAAAAAATCAGCCCAAGTCACATTTCAACTTGAAACCTGAAACTTCTAAAAAAAATAGAAGCCCGTCTTTTTCAAGACGGGCTTTTCTAATAAAAAAATAAATAAAAAATAAACTAACTAACACAACTTAGTTATAACCTTGATTCTGTGTAAATTGTTTCGTTACGTCAATCGTAGATTGTGGAATTGGGAATACTCTTCTAAACGGTTGTGAAGCCGATTTAGCAGTTCCTGGCAAATCAAATTTCCCGAAACGAATCATTTGTGGTCTTCTGTATAATTCCCAATACAATTCGAAACCAATTTCATTGTATAATTGAGTCGCATCAAGCGATGTAAGCGCTTTTCCTGGAACACTTCCAAACAAAGCTTCTCTCTTTCTGCTTGTACGCAATTTGTTTAAATCATCCATTGCCAAACCTACGCTTCCTTTTCTGAAATAAGCTTCAGCTCTCATCGTATAAATTCCACCTAAACGGAACAATGGAATATCAACATTACTGTTTCCGTTTCCTCCTTCTGGATCAAATTCATATTTAAATACTCTTGCTCCCTTATTGATTTCATTTTGAGCAAAAACGGCCTGAGCTGGATTTTTGAAAGTCAATGATGGTGTAAAATCCATTCTAGTTGTTGTACTTTTTTCCATATATAATGGAGAAACTTTAATACGTCCGTTGATCATTTCTAAAGAACCTGAAGACAATAAAATTGGTCCGTATTGTGGTCCATACTCAATTCCTCTGTTAAAGTGGAACCAAGGCAAATTAGCGCTTTTCGGAACGATATCTGTTGCAGGAACACTTACGTCTGTTCCGTCATTTTTGAACCAAGTTCCATCTGAATATTGATATTTTTGCTGAAATCTTGGATCATCATGATTTCCATCCCAAGTTGCAAAAAATTCTGGAGTCGTACATGCTGCGTTAGTTCCTCTGTTTGCTGCAGAAGTTCTTTGGTTACGCTCCATACATACATAAGCAAAACTGTTTGAACCGTTGCGGATGTAATCTATTTTTTGAGAAATTGCAAAAATAAGCTCTTTTCCTTTATCATTATCTCTTGCAAAGTTTTTGAAATAATCGCTTTCTAAAGAATATTTTCCAGAATTGATCAATAAAGAAGTATAATAAATTACACGATCCATATCGGTTCCTCCACCTGAAACTGACGCTTCACTGAAGTTAAAGTTTGAAGTTGCATTGAAACGATCTTTAAATACAGCACGATTCAAATACATTGTTGCCAAAAATCCGTAAGCCGCTTCTTTTGTAAAACGTCCGTGGTGCGTTTGCTGTTCGCCCATGCTTGCTAAATCTGGAATTAAAGCTTCAACATCGGTAATTAATTTATCAATTTGAGTATCGGCTTTTAAAATTTGCAAAGGCGCGTTTGGGTTCATTGGATCTCTATATGGCGCTTGTCCGTACAAATCTAAAGTCGTGTATAAATAATAATCTAAAAGCCCTTTAGCTTCTGCCAAAAACAATTTCTTTTCTGGAATTGAGCTTTCTTCAACCGATTGAATTGCGGTCAGCGAACGAGTAATTCCGTTAGTCAATTTATTCCAGTTGTCCCCTACAATAGCATTATCCGATTTCCATGTAAACTCATGCATGTCTCTCCATTTTCCTCCATCTCCCCAGTCGCTTCCACGTGTTGGCAAAATGGCTTCATCTGTCGTATATTCTTGCAAAGAGAAAACACCTCCGTGATCTACAAAAGTTCCATCTCCTAATCGATCATAAGCTGCCGCAAGTGCACCTGCTGGATTAGAAGCATTATCGCCTAAAACCTCGTCCAAAACCACTTCATCAAGATCTGTACAGCTGGCAAACAGCCAGATAAATGAGAACAAGGCAATTAATTTTATACTAAAAAATGTATTTGTCTTCATAATAAATTATAGTTTTAAAGTTGCTCCAAAACTGAACGTTCTAGAAGTTGGGTAAGCAGCATAATCAATACCAATTGACTGGTTTCCTCCATTTGATTTTGGGCTGTTGATTAATGGGTCAAAGCCTGTGTAATTTGTAATTGTTACCAAGTTTTGTCCTGTAACATAAAGCGTTAAACCATTGATCCAGTTGATTCCTTTTAAATCGAAATTGTAACCAATACGAGCTGTATTTAATCGGATAAAATCAGATTTCTCTAAGAAAAGTGTCGATAAAATTGGAGAGTTTGTTGGGTTTGCACCAGATTCATAATAACCTGTTGCCACGTTTCTATCAGAAGCTAAGTTGTTAATATTTAAAGCATTCAGTCCAGTGTTATTCAATAAATAACCACCTGTTTGTCCAATGATTGAGAATGAGAATGTGAAGTTTTTGTATCTCATATCACTGTTGAAACCGTAATAGAATGTTGGCAATGCACCTTCAATAATAATTCTGTCGCTGTTGTCAATTTTTCCGTCTCCATTTTGATCTTTAAAAATATTTGCTCCGTTGGCATCAAAACCAATGTGTTGCAATAAATAGAAAGATCCCGCTGCATAACCGCTTTTGTAAATGTTTGCATTTACCCCAGATTGTCCTGGTCCTGAAATAGTTCCTGTCAAAATTTCTGAAACTGGCAAATCTTGAATTTTATTGTTTAAAGTCGCACCGTTCATATCAATGTTCCAAGAAAAATCTTTTTTGTCAATCAATTTTGAACCTAACATAAATTCAAAACCTTTATTGATGATTTTTCCGTCGATATTTGTCCAGATTGTAGTCGTTGGGCTTAACGCTTGTGACGGAACATTTAGAATTGCATCTGTTGTAGTTTTGTTGAAATAATCGAAAGTTCCATACAATTTGTCGTTCCAGAAACTGAAATCTAAACCTAAATTGTATTGTGTTACTACTTCCCATTTCAAATCAGGATTTGGTGTTCTGTTTACCGAAACTCCATTTACCAGATTCAAATCGCTGTATAAATAATATCCATCAGCACCTGAAAGTGAATAACTTGCCTGCGTAATTTTATTTTCAACTTCCTGATTTCCTGTTTGTCCCCAGCTTGCTCTTAATTTCAAGTTGCTTACTGCAGTTACATCTTCTAAGAATTTTTCTTTAGAAATATTCCATCCTAAAGCTGCTGATGGAAAATAACCGTATTTATTGTTTTTCCCAAAACGAGTCGAACCGTCAGCTCTCATCGAAGCTGTCAAAAGATATTTGTCATTGAAAGTGTAATTTACTCTTCCAAAATAAGACTGAAGCTCGTTTTCTTGCGCATATCCAGAAACTCCAGATTGTGTTCCTGCAAAACCAGGATTGATTGCTGGAGGCACCCCAACACCTTGGTTCGAAATTCCGTCAACACTGAAAGAGGTTCCAGATCTTTCGAATTTTTGGTATGAAAATCCGCCTAAAGCTTCGATTTTATGTTTATCCAAATTCAAATTGTAAGTCAAGTAGTGCTCTACTAAAGAGTTTCTTGAATCTAAATTACTCTGAACATATTTCCCTTTCGGATTCAAATCGGTTAAGTTTGGAAAAATAGTCGTGTTTCTTTCTGACATAGAACGGTCAAAACCAATGTTTAATTTGTACTCCAATCCGTCAACAATTCTTAAAGAAGCTTCTAAATTTCCTAAAACTCTCATTGTACGCGTTACATCATCATAAATGCTTAATAAATAAGCTGGGTTATAATGCGCATTCATGTTGAAGTTTGTATAGTTTCCTTTTGAATCAAAAACAGATCTTGTTGGGTTTGCCATCAAAGTATGAACGATCAACTGTCCGTTTGAACCTCCGTCATCACTTGTAGGAACTCCGTTATCTTTAGTTTCACTCGCTGTAAGATTCATTTTTACTTTCAGACGTTTGTTATCCAAAAACGACTCAGCAGCGTTAATTCTTCCCGACATACGTTTGAAATTACTCTTATTGATAATTCCTTCCTGATTCATTTGCGCAATCGAAGCATAGTAATTTCCAGACTCTGTTTGTTTTGAAAAAGCCAATGAATTATTTGTTGTAATAGCAGTTCTAAAAATCACATCTTGCCAATCTGTATTTCCACCGTGATCAAAAGCTGGATCTTTAATCGCTTTTCTGTATTCATCAGCGCTTAAAACATCAAGTTTATGAGCCACATTCGAAATTCCTGTATAAGAATCAAAAGTCAACGTTCCTTCGCCTTTTGAGCCTTTTTTAGTTGTAACCAAAACAACTCCGTTTGATCCTCTTGCACCGTAAATCGCTGCTGCTGAAGCATCTTTCAAAACGGTAATCGATTCGATATCACTTGTGTTCAAAAAGTTTAAAGGATTTTTAGCCGATGAATTTCCGAAACCAACATTACTTCCTGACGGACTCACATCATCATTTGACAAAGGCACTCCATCCACAACAAACAAAGGCGTACTTCCGCTTCTGATAGATCCTACACCTCTTATCGTTACATTTACAGCAGCTCCAGGCTCACCGCTTGTATTTACAACACGAACTCCGGCAATTTTCCCTTGCATTAAATTATCTACAGAAATATTTACACCTTGCTTAAAATTTGCTGCTTCAAGCTGCGTAACCGCACCAGTTACATCTTTTTTAGATTGTTTTCCGTAACCTACAACTAAAACTTCGCTCAATTCAGAAGTATTTGGTTCTAACTGAATTGTCATAAAAGTTTTTTGTGCAGCAACAACTTTCGTTTTATAACCTAAATACGAAACTTCAATTGTTTTTCCGTCACCAACCGTAATTTCAAATTCACCATCAAAATTAGAAACTGCACTGTTTGACGAACTTGTTTCCATAATCGTCGCACCTGGAATTGGCACATTATTTTCATCAACTACTTTTCCTTTTACTTTAACTCTGTCTGCTGCTTTTACAGTTGTAATTTTTGGAGCTGCAGTTTTCTGAATCAAAACTAATTTTCCGTTGATATTGTAATTGAAATTTGCTTTTTTTGAAAGGTCATTCAAAATTGCCGAAATTGTTTCGCCAGCAAAATTTACCGTGTAAGTTGTGTTATCAGCAATTACAGCTTGTCCGTAACTGAATTTGTAATCTGTTTGTTGGCTCAATTTTGAAAATATAGAAACTAGAGTTGCTTTTTCTATTTTATTTTCTAAATTTGATTTTTTTACTAAAGTTTTACTAAAACCTGTCTGTAAGGTCAGTAAAGCCAGAACTAAAAAGAAAAGACTCTTTAGATTTAAATAAGAAGTTTTAAAATACATGATTTAAGTTATTGGTTTTTTTACGATACTTAATTTATTCAAAGGCAGTTGTTCCAGCAGCTGCTTTTTTGTTTTAATCCACTTTTACTATTTCGCCATAAACTCTGAATTTTAGGTTTGTGATATAATTTATTTGTTCTAAAACATTCTCTAATGTTGCGTCTTTTTTGATGAATACCGTTAACGGCGTTGCTAACACGCGCTCATTATCATATTGAAATGAAACTCCGTATTTATATTGTAAAATCGTAATGACTTGTTTAAGTGTGGTTTCATTTAGTGTTACATCGGTTGAATACCAATTCACTAAAAATGATTTGTCCGCTAATTGCTTCGTCAATTTGTTTGATTCGAATAAAGCTTCTTCATTTGGAACCAAATCAACGCTCTGCCCTTTTGAACTCACGTTTACTTTTCCAGTTACCACAATCACTTCACATTTTGATTTCGAAAGCTGAATGTGAAATGATGTTCCGACTACTCTGGTTCGAATTTCGCGGGAAGTAATTATAAAAGGATGTTTTTTGTCTTTGGCGATTTCAAAAAATGCATTTCCTTTTAAAAGAGTCACTTTTCTTTCATCTCCTTCAAATTTTTCGGGATATTGAAATAATGAGTTTGCTGCCAGATAAATTTTCGAGCCGTCACTTAATTGGATAGATTTGGGAATCGATGACGTTTTAAACGATAATTGCTTTTCAACAGCAATTTTTGGTTTAAGCCAAAAGCCTAAACCGGCAAGAATAAGAATACTGGCAGCGGCCATATATTTTAAATAAGGATAAAAGGTTTTCTTTTTTCCTATTCGAAGCTGAATATTGTCATATATATCTTGAGAAACTTCCTCAGAATTTCCCATCGAAAGTTCATCCCATTTTGATTTTTGATATTGATTGAAGGCAAAATCATTTAGCAGATTTTCTTCTGCAATTGAAGTTTTATTTCTTGAACTTTTATCGATAAGATGTTCTAAACTATGCTTGATTCTTTTTATCATACTACTTTGTGTGATTTTTTCAACACATAGAAACATAGTTTTACTTACTTATTAAAGGCGTTTCACTTTGCATTAATAATCATAGCATTTTGCTATGTGTAAAAACTAGTTTTTCTAAATCTCCTTTTTCAAAAAGAAATACCTATGTTTCTATGTGTTAAAAAAAAACGATTCAATTAAAAAGGTTTGTTATTACAAGTAAGTACCAGAATCTCGAAATCGTACTATCCGCAAATATTATGAAAACATCAACTGAAAGTTATCTTAAAAGTTTTTATGAAAAATAATAAAAGGCGCCAGCCAAGCCAAGTCTTTCAAGCCTTCGCGCAATTGTTTTAATGCCGATGAAATTTGGTTTTTCACCGTTTGTTTCGAAATTCCAAGCTCGTCTGCAATCTGATCGATTGACATATCCTGAAATTTATACATTAATAAAACTTCTTTTCTCTTCTCCGGAAGTTGATCTAATGCGGCATAAAGTAAATCCATTATTTCGGGATCAATCGAAGCAAAATTGTCAATTATATAATCTTCGAACTGATCTTCCAAAATTGTCTTATCAAACCTATTATTTTGATAATGTTTGAAAACCTGATTTTTGACAGCACGAAATAAATAAGGTTCTATCGCATTGATGTTCAAATCGTCTTTTCGTTCCCACAAATCAATAAAAACATCCTGCACGATATTCTGCGCCAAGTCTTTATCCTGAGTCATCGTATACGAAAAAGCATTGAGCTTTTTCCAGTATTGCGTATACGTTTTTTCAAAAATTTCAGGATTCTTCATGGTGATTTCTGGTAGTATTTGGTGATGTAAAATAATGAAATACGACACCAATACTTTTTGCCTGAAAGTTATCTTTAAATTAAATTTCAAATCGATTTGTTTTAATAATACTACTATTTTCGGGCAAAAATGATATTTGGTTTGCGATTTCTTTTCGTTTAGCTAACACCAAAAACAATTACCAATTTTACTTTAGTAATCTCTAAAAAAAGCAATTCTCTGTTGCTGCGTCCTCTTAATTCCACAATCCTAATTTCTTCAAAATCATGAAACAAATTTTGTTTGCAGCATTATTTGCTGGAGCTTTTCAATTGAGTCACGCACAAAATGACAATTTAAAAATCAACCAAATTCAAGTCATCGGTTCACACAATAGTTATCGACACGCTATTGAAACTGATTTATACAATACCATTCAGGCAAAGGACACTTCGCGTTCTTTAAAAGGACTTCAGTACACACATATCAGTCTTACAGAGCAATTAAATAAAGGTTTGCGAAACTTAGAAATTGATGTTCAACCCGATTCGAAAGGCGGAAAATTTGCACACCCGAAAGGTCTTGATATTGCAAAATCACAAGAAGCTTATGACCCAAATGGAGAAATGAAAAAACCAGGGTTCAAAGTTTTTCATATGATTGATATCGATTTTAAAACCTCTTGCTACACGCTTAAAAGCTGTCTTGCTGAACTAAAAAAATGGTCTGACGCAAATCCTGATCACGTTCCGGTTTTTATTACGCTAGAACCTAAAGACGATGATAGTTACTTAGGTACAAAAGCAGAGAAATTTACATCTGAACTTTTTGATGCTTTAGACAAAGAACTTCGTAAAGGTTTAGGAAATAAACTAATTACGCCCGATATGGTTCGCGGAAAATACAAAACACTTGAAGAAGCGGTCTTAAACAATAATTGGCCAACTTTGAAAGAAGCAAAAGGAAAATTTTTATTCCTTTTAGATAATAACGGCGCAAAAAGAGATTTGTACGCATTGAATCATCCGTCCCTTAAGGGACGCGCCGTTTTTATTAATGCTGAACCGGGAAAACCAGAAGCGGCTTGGTTATTCAGAAATAATTCTGAAGATCCATCAATTACTGATTTGGTTAAAAAAGGTTACTTAATAAGAACCCGCGCCGATTCTGATACTAAAGAAGCACGCAAAAATGATTATTCACATTTTGAAGCAGCGAAAAAATCAGGAGCTCAAATCATCAGCACCGATTATTATTTGCCAAGTACTTTCTTTGATTCTCCGTACCAAATTAAATATGATGACGGAACTTATGTGAGAACGAATCCTGTAAATGTGCCTTAATTTTTTTAACCGCAAAGCACGCAAGGTTTTTTATCAAAGATTGCTTATATAAACGCAAAGTTCGCAAAGCTATGGATAAAGCTTTGCGGACTTTGCTGCTTAAATCTGCTCGCAAAGACGCAGAGTCGCCAAGATTATAAAAACTTTGCGACTCTGCGTCTTTGCGAGATTAAAAAAACTTTTTGCGTGCTTTGCGTAAACCTTAGCTCCCGATAGCTATCGGGATTGCGGTTAAAATAAATTAATACTTCTTGAAATCCGGATTTTTAATTTAGTCCCTACGGGACAATATTTCTATATAAAGTGTGAAATGAAATTTAACCGCAAGGCACGCAAGGTTTTTTATCAAAGATTGCTTATATAAACGCAAAGTTCGCAAAGCTATGGATAAAGCTTTGCGGACTTTGCTGCTTAAATCTGCTCGCAAAGACGCAGAGTCGCCAAGATTATAAAAACTTTGCGACTCTGCGTCTTTGCGAGATTAAAAAAAACTTATCGTGCTTTGCGTAAATCTTAGCGCTCCTTGCGGTTAAGTTCGCCCGTTTTCAAATCAACTGTAAAATGATCTGCAGGAACTTCATGCATGAATTTATTGAAGATAATCAGGAACAATTTCATTTGTTTTTGAAGAGTTGTATCATTTGAAGTAGCATTATTTTCCAAAAACAATTTTGATACCATTTTATATTGTTTTGCTCTTTCCAAACCAACATCGGTAAGAGCTAATTCATCGGCACTTCTAAAACGGTAAAAATCAATCAAAAGATCATTTCCTGTCCATTTGAAATCTTCCTTTTTTAGATTATTTTGAGTCAGAATTTGTTCCGATTTCAATTCGGCTTCGTTCCATTCTTTTTGAAATTGTGGTTTATTTTTCAGAATAACATCAAAATCTTTATCAGATTCAATATTTGCTAAAACCAATAAATCACGAGCCGAAACATTCAAAATAAAAGAAGCGAAATCAACAGGCCAATCGTCTTTTAAAAAACGAAGACGCACTAATTCTTTCAAATGAAAATCGGTAAAATCGTGGTAATTTTTAGTTTTCAGAATATCACTATTCCAAATATCTTTTGTATTCTGACTTTCTAAAAACTGATATTCCATTTTGTACAAATCAAAAAGTTCATCAAATCTCGGAACATCATCAATCGTGATGGTTTGAATATCTACAAGATCATCTTTCTGAATTGTCAATAATTTATAAGCTGGAATATAAGCCGCAAGTGAAGGCGTTTGAATATTTACTAAAGTATTGCCTTTTGCAGTCGTGCGCATTCCCGTATCATTGATATGCATATGACCACCAAAATGAATTTTCAATCCGGCATCAGCAAAAACTTGTGCTACTTCCTCAACTGGCACGCGGTTCAACTGCCATTTATTCGGACCTAATAATTCTTTAATTTCCGCGGAAGCGTCATCATTAAAATCAATCATCGGAAAATGGCTGAAAGCGATTAAAGTTTTACCACGAAGTTTGGCTTCCGCCGAAATATCCTGAACCCATTTTATAAGATGTTTTTTATTCGAAAGCACATTATTATAACCTGTACTGGCTTCCGAATAATTTTTAGAATCTTTAGGATCACCATCGGTTTTCTTCGGAATATAAACATTTCCGTCAATAGCCATTAACCAAAGTCCGTCGATTGGTTCAACGACATAACTTACATCTGGAACTTCAAATCCGGGTGCAACATTATACACTCTATTAGTAAGTTTTGAAGCTTCTACAGCTTTTTTGAAATCGTAATTCTGAGAAGTGTAATTGGCGAAAGGAGTTGACCAGAATTTGTATTTTTTATTCGGATAAAATCCGAAGTTTTTAAGATCTTCTGTAATGCCAAAATAACCCATTTTAGCAATATCGGCTGTTATGACAACTGGCTGTTCGATATTCATGTTTGGCTTATACATGCCGTCTTTGCTAAAAATGGGTTGGCTTTTTCCTTCTTTTCCTAAAAAATCTTCTTTACCCGATTCCTGAGCAAATGGTCCAACCGGATCATGATTTCCGGTGGTTATAAAAAACTCAATGCCATATTTTTTTTGGTATTGGTCTAAAATTTTCTGTAATCCTCTCACGTGAATTGGCTGACCGTCATCAGTGTAATCGCCCGGAAGTGCAACATATCTTATCTTTCTTTTTGCAATATCTTCAAGAGCGGCAATGAAGGCAAAATAATTTTCATTGAAAATTCTCGTCGAGTGTAACTGCGAGGCCATCGTTCTTATTAACGTGTATTTTTTTGTTTTGGTATTCAAAACGCCTTTAAAATCATTATCAGAGAATGTCCCAAACAAATCTTGCAAGTGAACATCAGATAAAAATGCAACCTGAACACCTTCTAAATTCTTTTGATTTTGAGCCGAAATTGCATTATTGAAGAATATTATAAAGAGTATAATTATTGAGGAAGTAAATTTTAAATTCATAGGTTTTAAGCTTTTGCAAAATGGGGATTTATTAAAAGTAAGAAGCAGCAATTTTATCAATTTAATGATGAAATGAGTTTATGTTATTGTTATCGAATGATAATGTTTTTATTGAGATTATTTTTTTAACGCAAAGCACACAAAGATTTACGCAAAGCACGCTAAGTTTTTCAAAGTAAGTTTTAAATAAAACTAAAGTTCACAAAACTTTGCGAACTTTAGTTCAGCTGTGTTCAGAATGTTATAAAATCTTAGCGTGCTTTGCGTAAATCTTTGTGGACTTTGCGGTTAAATCTTCATTATAAAAAAGGCTGTCATTTCTGACAGCCTTTAACATTAAAACCTAAAATTTAATGTATATAAAACCATTATGGCGAATGGATTATTATTTTTTAATAAAACGTCTTACTGTTTTGATTCCATCTTTCTCCAATGAAATCAAGTAAATTCCGCTTTTTAAATTAGCAACATTGATGCTGTTATTATTTACAGTTTGAGAAGAAACTGTTGCACCACCTTCAGAATTGATAACACTTACATTTGCTCCGGAAACTTCTGAACTAAAGAAAAGTGTATCTGCTGTTGGATTTGGGTAAATAGTTACGCTCGCAATATCTGTAGGAGTTTCAGCCGTTGGTGCAGCAGATTTTGCAGCTAAAGCTGATGCCGATTTCGTAATTCTAAACCAGTTGATATTGGCTCCTGAAGCTTGAATATAGATTCCGAAGTTATATGTTCCTGCATTTACATTTACAGTTTGAGAAATGGTCTGCCAGTTTTGCCATCCTCCTGTATTTGGTACATTCACCGCTCCAAGCTGAATACTTCCAGCATTTAAATCAGATGAAATTCTGGCACCGTTTACAGCACTTGCCACTCTATATTCAATAACATAGTTTCCTGAAGTTGGGAAGTTTACGTTGTAATACGCCATCCAGTCTCCTGTATCGCAATATCCAACGTTTAATCCGCCACCAGTATCAGTAGTTGCTTCTGTTTGAACACCGCTCATTGTATTGTAACTCTCAGCCTGAATTAAAGTTCCTGTTCCCGGAGGATTGCTTCCGGTAATTACTTGATTGATTGCGGTTAGTAATGATTTAGAACCTGTTGCGTCCTGAGATAATTCCCAAATCATAACGCCACCTGCGTTTTGAATTGCAAAAGTTGTTTTTGCTTTAATGGTTGGAATTCCGTTATAATAAATTGTGTTTCCAACCTGATCCTGATTTTCTGCTCCCGGATATTGCGCTACGATATTAGCATAAGAAATTCCTTGATTTGCAGATGCTCCAAAACCATATCCATAAAAAGGCAATCCGATGATAGCTTTACTTGCAGGCAATCCTCTTCCTGTCCAATAATTAAACTGATTTACAGCCATACTATATGGAGAATGCTGACCCGGATTATTTGGTGCCCAAGGTCCTGTTGCATCATAAGCCATGATATTGATCCAGTCATAAGCCGCAAAAGTAGATGAAGGTACATTTGCACCACCATATCCTTCTGAAAGCGCTGCTGAGATCAATTTACCATTGGCATGCAATTTATTAGCCAAGGCAATAACAAATCCGCCGTAATCGCCATTGATTGCCGGACCTTCTAAATCTACATCGATTCCATCAAAGTTGTGAGCCACAACATAATCATAGAGTTTTTGAATAAAAGCCGTTCTGTTGGCTGGGGTAATTAAATTAAAATAATTGTCACGAATTGCTCCGCCTTCAGAAACAGAACCTCCTCCAAGTGAAACAAAAACTTTAATGTTTTGCGCATGTGCGGCATTAATAATAGCATTGCTTCCGGAATTAAAAGTTAGATATCCATTCGCATCAGGATTTTCGAACGCAATATTAATGTGCGTTAATTTACTGTACTGAATTGTACTTGAAAAGGCGTTCAAATCTATCCAGTTTGGAATGTAGGCTATAACTTTTTTCTGCTGAGCTGTCACTAAATTAAAAGCACTCAACAATAAAATAATCATGCATTTCTGCAGCATTCTTCGGTAATTGTTTTTCATAATAATTGTTTTAATAGATTAATAAACTCATAAATGTTGGGACGGTTATTGAGTTATTTTTTTAGATTTCAGACTTTAAACTTTAGATCCGATTTATTTGCTATCCAATCTAATTTCGCAGAACTAACACTACTCCATTATATCTAAAAATCCAAAGCCTGAAATCAGTTTTTAAAACTATTTTTTTATGAAACGCTTGATCGTCTGTTTTCCACCTTTTTCAAAAACAATAAAATAGATTCCTTGTCGCAAATGCGAAACATCAAAACTATTATTACTGATTTTTTGAGATGCAACAGTAGATCCCGTTTGTGAATCGACAATTTTTGCACTTCCTCCAGAAAGATCTGTAGTTACATAAAGCGTATTTTCAACCGGACTTGGATAAATATTTAAAACTGTTTCTACTGGAGCTTCTTCTTCTGGAGCTTTTGCTAAAGCAGTTTTAGCTGTTGAACCTGTTTTTGTAATTTTTATCCAGTTGATGTTCATTCCGGTATTCTGAATGTAGATTCCGAAATTGTACGTTCCTGCATTTACATTTACTGTTTGCGAAACTGTTTGCCAGTTTTGCCATCCTCCAGTATTTGGAATATCAACATTTCCTAAAAGAATTGCTCCTGCATTTAAGTCAGAAGACAATCGCCCGCCGTTAACAGCACTTGCCACTCGGTATTCAATTAAATATGAACCTGTTGTTGGGAAATTGATGCTGTTATAGGCTAACCAATCGCCAGTTTCGGTATAACCAACATTTGATCCGCCTCCAGTATCTGTAGTAGCTTCAACCTGGATTCCGCTCATTGCCGAATAATCTTCGGCCTGAATTAAAACTGAAGTTTGAGCACTTATAGCCGGAATTAATTTCCATTGTCCACAAGTTTGGTTGTTGTTATCCCATTGCTGAACAATGGCTCCAGAAGCTGTACTTGCTCCGGCAACTTCAACAATTCTGCCGCTATGACGCGCTACAATTTTGTAATAACCATCTCCTGTAGAAACTAAAATAAACTGTTGATTTGTTGTAGCATTGTATGGATACTGCTCTACTCTTGCGCCATTGGCTTTATTGAAATTATTAATATCCATTGACATACCGCTGTGGTTAGCAATGATTTTATACATTCCGTCACTTAAATGCGTGAAAGTAAATTTTTGGTTGTTTCCAGAATTCAAAGCACCTTGATTGATTCCTGCACCGTTTGACATGCTGGAGTTCCAAACATCCATATACAAACCGCTGTTTCTGTTTTGAAGGAAGAAAGTCTGATTTCCTAAAGTTGTTGTTCCGTTTGCAATAACTCTAATCGAACTAACTTTATCATTCCATGTTGCGTTTAAACAAGAATTATCAGAATTGATTACGGTTGAAGCGCCGCCAAAATTATCATCTTGGTATAAAATTGCCTGATATCCTTGAGTGATTTTTAATGAAGAAATATCATCATTTAAAACTCCTAAAGAATTTAAGCGAGCTAAATTATAATCTCCAATAGTTAATCCACCTGAAAAACCTGTGTAGTTACAATCTTTATAAACTGTAATAACATCTGTCGAAGCCGGCACTGAAGGCGTCGTAAGTCCGTAGTAACCTCCAAAAGTAGCAATAACTTTGGTTGGCTGTGGCGAATGAAGCGATGGCGACTGATCAGCAACATCATCATAAGCAAAACCGTAAGCCAGATTATCAACATTAATTCCCGGTAGATGCCAGAATTTAGAATAATGGTTTGTTGGGTTTACCTGATAATATTTAGAAGCGTCGTACCAGTTTTGCTGCCCCGGATTTGCTGTTGTCGTATTTACAACATGTCGGTTAATTGCCGCTGTTAATTGAGCCTGAATAACAAGATCTAAATCTCCATCGACCAATCTTCTGTCCAAAACACCTTTTCCTTCAAGAGCTTCCTGCGTACTTGGTCTGTATTGAACTCTTCCAGTACGACCTACAAATCCTCCCGATTGTCCAACCATTTCAAGTTGTTCACCAATAACTCTTCCTTTAAAAACTCCGGCATCTCCGGCATAAAAAATCAAATCTTCATTTTTGTATTTATTCCAAATCGCATCGATATACGATTTTAAGTAGTTTTCGTATGGTCCTCCTGGTGCATAAGCTGGTGTTTTAGACGGAGCTGTAATTTCTCCTGTTGCATCGTTTACACAGCCTTGAAATTCTGCTGGAACATTCGCTTTAAAAGCCGCAACGATATCGGCATGTTTTTTTAAATCTCCAACTTTCTTTTGGTAACCGTTTGCACCAAATAATTCCAATCCCATTGGATATTTATAGGAATCTACACGTGTTGGATTTCCGAAGAAACCATATTGATTATTAGTCAATTCGATCATTTCATATAAAATTCCCTGATTCGGATCAGTTGCATTCTGCGGATTTGGAGAAGCATATCCTGACGGCGCTCCATTTGCACCAAAAAAGTAGAAATACAATTGTGAGCCTTTAGAAATAAAAACCCTGCAACCTGCAATTAAAGGCAATGTGAAGGTTTTATTCGGAATTTCGCTCAGCTTTGTAAAACACGCCGCATATTTTGAGTTTTGTCCCGGTCCGGTATTTCCGCCGTAAGTTGGTCCTGTAACTGTGTTATAAGAAGCGCTCATTGGCAAAACCTGGCTTGTTTTGGCATTTACCCAAACATGGTTTCCAGTTGTATAATCAATTCCAACAATTGCTACATACAAATCGCTGTCGGCGAAAGTCGAATTATTACTAATAGTAAAAGGAATAGCGCCTTGTCCGTACATTAAAACAGATAGGAATGTCAGCATTACTGCTAAAAAATACTTCTTTTGTAACTTAAAATTTCTCATTGTTTAGATTTTTTGATTAATAAAAATTTGTTTCTAATTAGTAAGAATGAGAAAATAAAATGTGTAAAAAATTGGGTGTAACTATTTAGGATCATCACACCCAACTTGTTTTTAATTATTTCTTAATTAGCTTTTTAGTCCAACTTTTTTGATCTGATTTGAAATTCAGAATATAAATTCCTTCTCTCAGTCGGCTCAAATCAATTACGCTTCCATTAGCTTCTTTTTCTAAATTATTCTGAAGAATCAGCGCTCCTGAATTGTCATAAATCGTGATGATTTTGTTGTCTAAATTTTCAGGAATTGCAACTTGAATATAGTCGTCTGCCGGATTTGGATAAATGGCAAAAACAACATTTTCCGGCGCACTTCCTTCAACTGTAACATTCGCTTTTTTAGCGGCAGAAGCAGATCCGTAAGCTTCGATTTCATACAATGAATATCCGTAAGGAGTTAAAGCTTTTGCAGTACATAAAATTCTTAGGTATCTACCAGTTCCACTTACAGTTAAATCATCTGTTCCTCCGTCGCTGGCTGTTTGTGTATTGATAGTTTCATTTTCTGTGAAAACATTATCTGTAGAAAGCTGAACTTTATATTGCGTTGCATAAGCTGCTTCCCATTTTAAAACCACGCGATTCAAGTTATAATTACTTCCCAAATCAACATAAATCCATTCTGTAGCATTGGCAAAAGAACTCGCCCATCTTGAAACTGTTCCGTCTCCATCAGTTGCTTTACTAGCTGATAAAGTCGGATTTTCTTCTGTGGAAGCCGTTGCAGTTTTTGATAAAGCTAAATTCACATTCGGATTTGGTGTAATATTTCGAACGATAACGTCGCTGAAAACACCCGTTCCTAAGGTTCCGTTTGCGTGAGACGTAACCGCCATTCCAACGTAAATAGTGTTGGCCATTGTAATTGTTTTTGGAGTTCCAAGCTGTGTCCATGTCGTACCGTTATCAGAAGTATAAGAAGTAAATACATCTCCTGAACGTACCATACGAACCCATTTTGGAGCTGTTCCTGCAGCAACATCGGCTACTGTTACTCCTGACGTAGCATTTCTTGATAAAAATTCAACTCCTGCAGCTGGCGTAACATCCGTCATCGCATGTTTGGAAGTTGGTGTAAGCGTTTCACGGAACATTACTCCAGCTTTTGCATAAGTATTTGTATTAGTTAGTGAATTAACTTTAGCAATAATTTCAGCATCGCCAGTAATGGATTGGTTAACAAATTGAAATTGATCGCTTGTATCCCAAATATCAGTTCCTGAACCTTTAATAGTGAAAGTTCCGCTAGAATGTGTCGCTTCACCTGCTGGCGTTACCGCACCCAAATCGGTGCTAACCCATGGCGAAGGTAATCCTGCTGGAGTTTCTGTAGAAACTAAATTCAAAGCTCTAAGATTATCAAAATAATATGTGTTTCCAGAATTTGTTCCCGGCTCGTATAAGAAAACAAAACGGTTTACTTCGTTATCTGCAGTCGAAGCGTCTGGCGTACTTACATAGGTAAAAGTTACGGTATGCCAAGTATTCGTTTGTTTTACAACTCCCTGATAAATACTATGTCTTCCAACAGGATAATTTGACGGAACCGAAGCGCTGCTTTCTGCCTGCCACGAAATAATGGATCCAACCGGAGCAGATGTATAAACATCCATAGCGAATTTTTTAGTTCCGGCTTTAAAATCTCCAATATTGGTTAAAGTCGTATTGAATGAGAAATTATCATACAATTCTGTTGACTTACGAACGTATCTTCCAACGTTTGATGAAGTGTTGATTCCCGTTGCGCTTGGATTTGCAACGTTCGCAGTATAAGTTCCGATAGCGTCTCTAAATGTAATATTGTGAACCGTTTGATAATCTTCGTAAACAACTCCAGGCGTGTAAGTATCTGGAAGTTTTGTTGCTCCAATTCTGATATTATCAATATAATACGTATCGCTTGTGTAAGAACCTGAATTGAATAATAAAACCATTTGGTTAATTGCCAAATTCGAAGTTCCTGCATCTGGACTTGAATTGTAGTAGAAAGTCAGCGTTTCCCATTGATTTTGTTTCGTTGTAATCGCTACATAATTACTATTTCTTCCCGTTGGATAATTTGCCGGAAGCGAAGTCGCACTGTTTTCAAAATTCATGCTAACAACTGTTCCAACAGGAGCCGTTGTATAAACATCAATCATGATTTTATTAGTTTGATTTTTGAATAAACCGGCATCTTCGATTGAAGTTTGGGTATTAAAGAAAAGTACATCGTATTGTTCCGTAACATTTCTAACATATTTCGCCACATTTGCAGAAGAGTTAACCGAATTTGAACCCGGATTTGCTACAACAGTATAAGTTCCCGTAGTAGTTCCTTTTATAATTTTGTTGATGCCGTCGTAGTTCTGCAATACATCTGTGGCAACAATTGGCTTTTCTGGAGTAGCTCTTGTCAACAGATTATCATAATAATACGTCGCCCCCGAATTTGAATTCGATTCAAAAAGTAAAGCCACATTATTAATCGTCAAAGCACTTGTATTTGGGTCGATTATCTTCTCAAATTCAAATTCTATCGTTTCCCATTTATTCTGAACTGTAGTTATCGCTTTGTAACCGCTATGTCTTCCTGACGGATAATTAGTAGCCGTTGTAACATTACTATTTTCTAACTGCATAGAAATTTTTGTTCCAACCGGTGCCGAAGTATACAAATCAAAAGAGATTCTTTTTCTTCCTGACACATAATCATTTGCATTGCTGATTACGATATTTTTGATATTGAAAACATCGTATAATTCAGAAGAATTACGAACGTATCTTCCAACCAAAGTCGAAGTATTAATTCCGGTTGCAGATGGATTAGCAATCGCTTCTGTTAAAACTCCCGTTTTGTTTCCGTAAACAACATTTCGGTTCGTTTGAAAATCTTCCTGAATTTTCTCTACCGGAATTGCAGCTTCAGTCGTTACAGCCAATTTATAGATATTAGCAGTACAACCAGAAGTTGTTGTCGTTACCGAAACATCTCCGCCTGTAGTTCCCCAATTTACTGTTACAGCATTTGTTCCTTGCCCAGCCGTAATTGTAGCTCCCGAAGGAACTGTCCAATTATAAGTTGCGCCTGCAATAGCATTTATCGAATACGTTTTGTTAGTTTCGTTTTGATACACTTTTGCATCACCTGCAACTGCATATTTATAACTTCCGTCATAAACACGAACGTAATCCACTTGTAATTTTGCAGGGAAATCAGTTGGAATTGGTGCCACTCCTGCACCATTTACACTTGTATAAGGCGTTCCAGCGCTACCAACAGCCAGATTCAAAATAATATAAAACTGACTATCGTTAAAAGGCCATCCTCCGTTTACTGTGGTATTTGGAGTTGCCGTGTGAAATAAAACATCATCAACATACCATTTAATAAAATTTGGTCCCCATTCCACTGCATAAACGTGAAAATCAGAAGATAAATCTGTTGGAGAACTGTAGCTTCTTCCTGTAAAATGATATCCGTTTCCGTCGTAATGAATGGTTCCATCTACAGATTGTGGATTTCTGTGTTTGGCTTCCATAATATCAATTTCACCAGTATATGGCCAGTTTCCGTTAACCGGAAGCATCCAAAATGCCGGCCATGCGCCTTGTCCGTTTGATAACTTCATACGCGCTTCTACTCTACCGTATTTAAGCGAATACTTTCCTTCTGTAGTTAATTTTGAAGAAGCGTAAGGCTGATCTGGAAATGATCCGTTTGGCTGGTATTTAGCCTCGATGTTTAAGTAACTGTTTGCACCTTCTTTTACAATTGTCGCCTGATTTGGATCGTAACGCTGCGCTTCAGCATTTCCGAATCCGCAAAGCGAAGGGCAACCGTTTCCTGAAATACTCTGCCATTTAGTTAAATCGACAGTAGTGCCATTAAATTCATCAGACCAAACCAATGTTTTACATTGTGCCTGAACTTTTAAAAATGGCAGCAACACAAATAGTGCTACAGCCAAAAATTGCTTAAAATAATAGAAATTGTCTTTCGGTGGTCGGCCGAAAAAAGAGTCATTTTGTTTCATTTTTTTAGTTTTTTGTTAGTAAAGCGTATTACCGTAATAAAAACCCGTTTTGCAGTAAACAGGTCATTATCTTAATAATAATCCGACAATATTACCAAATAAATCAGGCTAGACTTACATTTTTGAGTACGGTTTGACTACGGTGATTTAAAAAAAATGAAGAAAAAACGCGTAAAACTACTTAGGATATTACTTACGGGTTGAAATCCCGTTTTTTAGAAGTTATTCTTAATCGCAATGCTTGTAAAATATCTTCCACAGATTTTAAAGCCGTGAAAAATTTTAAACACATAGAAACATAGATTTTCTTCTTGCTTCTTATCTGAGATTATAAAAAAAAGCTCGCTTTCACACATAGCTATGTGTATTTAACTAGTAAAACGCCTTTTCTGTAGATAAAGTAAAACTATGTCTCTATGTGTTTAAATGATTTTCTAGAAATTTAGAATGAATTCTGTGATATTTGCATCCGAAGGAAGCTGTAGTTTTTTTCGAATTCTGTATCGAGTATCTTCAACTCCACGAACAGAAATTCCTAAAAGCGGGGCAATTTCTTTTGTATTGAAGTTCATTCGCAAGTAAGCACACAATCGCATATCGCGAGGAGTCAGTTCCGGATAAGTTGTTTTCATCCTCTGCATAAAATTATCATGCAACTGATTGAAGATTTCTTCAAATTCGTTCCAGTGCTTGTCTCCCTGCAATTCGTGATCGATTAGTTTATTTATTTTGGTCAATAAACTAAAATTCACATTTGGATCGTTTTTCTTATCCATTTGCCCGATTAATTCTTTTATCGAAAGCAAAATTTCATTTAAATGAATAAGATTCACAGTATTAGAAGCAACTTTGGCATTTTTAAGATTGATCGTTGCTTCGAGATTTTCCCGAACAATGGCCATGTTTTCCTGTTCCAAATTCAATCGCTGTTCGTTAAGTTCCGCACGGGCGCGCAATAATTCTTTTTCCTGATTCAGAATCAATTGTTGACGATCATGCTCTGCTACAGATTTTTGATATTTAATAATCAAATAAATGACAACACAATAAAGTATAAAATACAAAATATAAGCCCAGATCGTTCTGTACCAAGGCGGTAAAACTTCAAAACGGAAAACTGCTTCTTCGCTGACGACATCATATATATTTTTTGCCCTTACGTGAAAAACATATTCTTTTTCAGGCAAATTTGTATATTCTTTTTCGGTTTGTAAACTGTAATCTGACCATTTGGGTTCAAAACCTTCCAGCCAGTATTCGTATTTTGTTGCATCGGCTTCATCGTAAAAAAGTGATGAAAAAGAAAAGTGTAAAGCATTATTGGAATGTGATAAAACATGCGAAATCTTTTCTCCTGCTTCTTTTGTTTTATTCGGAAGCACATCGTAACGACTTGAAAATATCAAACTGTCTTTCGGAAAAATACATTTCACTTCTGAAATTACCGCTTTATATTTCGTTTTGTATTTCTTGGTTTTAATGGCATTGTAATGAATTAAACCATCTTGTGTTCCAAAAAATACATCACCGCTCGTTGTCGTTTGAATATTCTCAAAACCCGGAACATATGAATAACGAAGTTTTCTAAAAGGAAGTTCTTCAACCTCAAAACTTCCGTTTGGCTTTTTTGTCATTTTCCCGGTATTTTCCCCAGAAATGTACCATATATTATTCTGATTATCAGACTTTAGAAGACGTATATGACTTTCAAGCCCGAGATATTTCTTAAAAACGGGCTCGGGAATCATTTTCTTCGAATGTGAATCTTGCTTGTACACTCCTTTGGTTGTTCCAAAAAGAATCTGGTTATTGATTTTAAATGTATTCAAAAACAAACTTGATGGAAATCCATTTTTATCATTGTAAAACTCAACTTTTGAAACCGTATCGAATGTCTTATTAAAGTGAATTTTATAGATTCCTTTGTATCCGTGGGCAATCCAAAAATCGCCGTTTTTATCCGTTTCTATAACTCGGCTACTTTCTTCAAAACCTTTTATTTTATTTTGATAAATCCACGAATTATTTATTTTTTTGAGAAGATACATTCCGTTATAACCGCCAACAAGCAATAAATCAGGTTGATTAGGAACTAAAATTCCTTTCCACGCGCCATCCACTTTTGCCAATAATTTTGCTGCATTACCGGAAACTTCAAAGATTCCATTTTTCTCAAAAGCCAAAAGAGAGTTTCCAAAAACACCAATATTCCAAACATTTTCAGACATTCCAGAAACGTGCTGAAAGTTCGCGTTTTCGTGTTTTCCGTTTTTATAAGACTGCCAATTCATCCAAAACAAGCCGTTGTCTGTTGCGATATACAATTTGTCCTGATAAATCTGGCTACAGTATATTTTAGTTTCTGCATTTGAAGCATCTAAAATTCTAGACAATGGCGAAGAAATCTGAATCAGCGAAATTCCTTCCTTAAGCGTAACCCACAAATTGCCTTCTTTATCAATCTTTAAATTGGTTACATAATCATTCTGTAACCCCATTTGTTTGTTGATATGCTGAATCAAACGTCCCGAACCATCTATGACTATCAACCCTGATTGTCGAGTTCCAATTCCGAAATATCCATCAGAAAGCTGAATGCCTGTAGAAATTTGATTTTGTTTCAAAACATGGTCTGCTTCTGTCACAAAAGGCTTTAACTGATTGTCTTTAAAAATTAAAAGTCCATTTTTTTGCGTAAAAAGCAAAAGACCTTTTTGAGTTTCAAAGATTTTCCTGATTTTCATTCCGGCAAACTTCTCTCCATTTGTAATCGAAATTAATTTATCATCTTTTAATTTCAATAAACCTTTAGTACTATGAGAAATATAGATTTCTTTATTGACTTCAAAAAAATCATCAAATTTTTCTTTAGACTTTAAAACCTTGATTTTATTGTTTTTGTAAATAAAAATTTCTTCATAAGAGAAAAAAATCACTTCACTATTTCGAATAATGGTGTGTATAACATCACCAAAATTCCGAGCCGATTCCGGAAGTAATTTTACTAAAGATGTATATTGATATTGCCCATTTGGCAATTGAATCGCGTAACCAAAATCGCCCTGAGCGCCAACATACATTTTATCTTTTTTATCGATAGCAAGCGAGCGAACCATACTCCTATTTTCCGGTTGTGTAACGATGCTCCAACGAACGCCGTCAAACTGCATAATTCCAAAATGATTGGCAAAAAACATCATTCCTTTAGAATCTTGCAAGACATCCCAGTTTTCAGAAGCGGCTTTATACGTTTTCGGATTATAATTAATTATAAAAGGAACTCCAATTTTTTTAATCTGTGCATTTAAAACTGGAGAAATGAATAATGTCGATAAAATTAAAATTCTTATAAATTTCGTCATTTTTGTTTCTGTCTGTAGGTTATTTTGTGATTTTTGAACATCACAATTTCAAAATAACTCTTTGGGAGAAGTCATTTTTCTTTAGGCAAAAAACATTCAATATTAAATGTACAAATAACAATTATTGATTATTATTGAACTAAAAAAGAGAATGTCGAAATTCAAATATATAAAAATTTATTTTAGTGCAACAAATTACATTTTAATCAAACAATTTTGTAATTGTAAGGTAAAAATTTCAAATTTTGAAAATTCAAATTCCAATATCGAGAATTGTCAACTTTGTCAAAGTTTTAAACTTTGACAAAGTTCTCTACTTGTTTAACCTGAAACGAAATCTAAAATCTAAAATCCCAGCAACTCGCTCAACTCTTCATAACGATGAAAAATAATTGCTCCTTCTTCTTCTAAATCTTCATTATTATACCCATTTGCAAAACCGTACACCTTAAATCCTCCACTAATTCCAGCTTTTACTCCAGCTTTGCTATCTTCCAGAACAATGCAGTCTTTCACATCAAAACTCATTTCTTTAGCGGCGTGCAAAAATATTCCGGGTTCTGGTTTCCAACTGTTTATTTGATAGGAACTAAATATTTTACTTTCGAATTTATCCAATAAACCTGCCACTTCAAGATTTAGCTTTATTTTTTCAACCGGACCGCTAGAAGCAACACAATACTGAATTTTAAATTTTTCGATATTTTCGATAAATTTAATAACACCTTTCATTGGTTTTACCTGAGTTTTAAATGCTTCAAAGCTTTTTTGGCGGTATTCTGCTTCAAAAGAATCGGGAAGTTTTTGATCGATTGCTTCTTCGATATGACGAAAACAATCTTTTAAATTTCGTCCGTTGAAATTTCGGTAGACATCTTCAATATGCATTTCAAAACCATGTTCAGCTGCCATTTCAAGCAATATTCCGTTACCGATTTTTTCTGTATCTACTAAAACTCCGTCACAATCGAAAATTATACACTTAACCATTTTATTGATTTTCATTTAATTAGAATTCATTCTTGCTCAAAATACAAGCATTGAAATTTACGAAAAATATTTTACGTCAAATTCATTGCAAAATAAACCCTACCAGATATTCAATGCTTTTGGACAAAATTACTCCTCTTCTGTATTTGTATGTGCCTTTTGATTTGTAATTTTATAAATCCTATCGAACCTATAAAAAATACAAATTGTGAAAAAAAATCTTTTACTGAGCGTAATTCTGACAAGCAATTTTGCCATTTATTCTCAAAACAAAACCATTACAATAACCAATACTTTAGCAACTGACAGAGAATTTGAAACTGTCGAATTAACTAAAAAAACACTCGGATTGCCAAATACTGCAAAACTTGAAAATTATGCGGTAAAAGATCGTAACACAAATTCATTCTTAGAAACCCAAACCGTAGATAATGACGGAGATGGAACAATGGATCTTCTTTTATTTCAGCCAAAAATCAAAGCAAAATCTAAACAGGATTTTGAAGTTTTAGTTGGAACTAATCCTTCGGCTTCGCAAATAGCGAGCTGTTATTCTCGTTTTGTGCCTGAAAGAACAGATGACTATGCGTGGGAAAATAATAAAGTTGCTTTTAGAACCTATGGCCCTGTGGCGCAAAAAATGGTGGAAGACAAAATTCCTGGAGGCACATTAACAAGCGGAATTGATGCATGGCTAAAAAGAGTCGATTATCCAATTATTAACAAATGGTACGACAAAATGACTACAGGAAAAGGAACTTATCACAAAGATACAGGTGAAGGTTTGGATAATTTTCAGGTGGGTGACAGCCGAGGAATTGGCGGAATTGCTGTAAATATTGATGGTAAATATTATTTTTCGAAGAATTTTGTAAGCTGGAAAACGATTACAACCGGACCAATCAGAACTAGTTTTATTTTGACTTATGCCGATTGGGATGCAAAAGGCAAAAAAATAACCGAATCAAAATTGATCAGCTTGGATTACGGAAGCTTTCTTTCGCGTTATGAAACAACAATTACAGGAACTAAAAGCATTTCAGTTGGATTGACGCTTCATGACAAAAAAGGAACTATCGGAACCGATTTGAAAAAAGGATGGTTGTGTTATTGGGAACCAATCGACGATTCTGAAATTGGAATGGGTTTAGTCGCTCCAAAAAATACGATGACGAGCTTTGACAATCACGTTACAAACGAAAAAGAATTAAGCAATCTTTACGGAAATATCACTGTTAAAAACGGAAAAGCTATTTATTACGCTGGTTTTGGATGGAAAAAAGGAAGTCCGTTTCAAACCAAACAGGAATGGGAAACTTATTTGGCTTCTTTTGCTGAAAAAATCAACAATCCTCTTATTGTTAAAGTGAAAAAATAATCTTCTCATTTTTTTGTCATTTCGACCGAAGGGAGAAATCACACTAGAAACTCTGCAAAGAAAGTCGCCAATCTTTGTCGATTTACTAGTGTGATTTCTCCCTTCGGTCGAAATGACAAGATTGTATTTTATCTTGTTTTCGCAGGAAAATAATTCTCCTTCAAAATAATTTCCAAAGGAATATATTGAATTCGTTCCGTTTCTTCCTGAAGAACCAATTTCTTATACAAATAATTGATTCCTAAATATCCCTGTTCTTCGGGTCTTTGATTAATCAAGAAATCGATTATTCCTTTATTCAGATATTCAATATTTTCATTCAATAAATCGAAACCAATAATTCTAACGCCTTTTACATCATTTTCTTCTAAAAATCGAGCCACGATATAGGCTCTCGAATTAGGTACAAAAACGCTGTTGATACCTTTGAACATTTCTAGACACAGCTGATCGATTCCAGAATCTTTAATAGTAATTTCAGAAAACTTAAAATTTGTAAGTTCGTCATGATCTTTAAAATACGAATAAAATCCGTCAATTCTTTGCAAATAAACTGATGTGCTTTCAATTTCTCTCGCTATTTTAAAAATCAAGACCTGTCTTTCGTTTTTTACCGCAAAACTAATCAGTCTTCCCGCCAAATAACCACTCTGAAAAGCATCCTGTCCCACATAAGCATGCTGATTTTCCTCTGAAATATTAGAATCAATCATCACAACAGGAATATCTTTGTCTTCATATGCTTTTAGAAACTGAACAGAATCCTCATAAAAAATCGGTGCAAAAAGCAATCCGTCACATTCAAAATCGATTACTTTCTTAATCTCTTTCTGAAAAGATTCTTTATTGAAATCATAGAAAAAATAATCCAATACAACTCCAAATTTCATGAATTCGGCGGCAGCTTTTTCCACACCAGAAATCTGGCTTTTCCAATATTCCAGATTTTCATATTTAGGCAAAAAAACCGCTATTCGAAACTTCTTATTCAATGCCAGATTACTTGCTAAAATATTTCGTTTATAACCATATTCTTCAATAATGGCATTGACTCTATCTACGTTTTCCTGCGCAACCTGCCCGCGATTATGAATAATCCTGTCAACTGTTCCAGGTGACACGTTAGCGAGTTCTGCAATTTTTTTAATTGTTATGATATTTCTGATATTTAGGTTAAAAAAATAGATTAGCCACGTAAAATTATTATTTTTTTTATCAAATATAAGTTGTTTTACATCTCTTTTTATATACATTTGCAAAACACCGTGTGCGTACACGCAAAAATACACAAACCATAAAAACAACAATACAATTTGTTTATTTTTTTAAGATTTAATTGTTGAAAAACTCACAGTCAAATAATTAAAAATATAAAAAATCAACTTATTAATATTCAAATTACTTATATCTAACATTAAAAGTAAAACTTTAAGTCTAATCAAATCATAACGAATACTGTTTCAAATGTTTAAATAAGCAGGAAATGTATTCCTTGTCAAAAACATGACACATGACAAATAAAAAACTAATAACCAGCGAATTAAAACAATTAACCTGAATAAAAAGATTAAACACTAATTATCAAAACAACCAAATAAAAAATGATAGTAGATTCATTAAATAACGCATCAAAATACTTCGGTCTTCATCCCAATTTCAAAACGGCTTTTGATTATGTGAATCAAAACGACATCAGCAAACTTGAAGAAGGAGTTTTGGAAATTACAGAAGGACTAAAACTGATTGTAATTGCAGGCGAAGGAACAACCAAAGAACAAAGCATCAAAGGTTTTGAATGCCATGACAAAAACATCGACATTCAAATTGTGTTGAAAGGTCCAGAAACTTATGCATGGAAACCTAGAGAAAAATGTGTAAGTCCGAATGGCGATTATAGCAACGAGAAAGACGTTCGTTTTTTTAATGACAAACCAGATATGTTTTTTGAATTGCAAGAAAAACAGTTTGCGATTTTATATCCAGAAGATGTCCATGCTGCAATGATTGGCGAAGAATCACTGAAAAAACTTGTTTTCAAAGTAAAAATTTAGTGATGAGCTCCATTCAAAATTCAATAGAAACTGTTGCAAAACAAGGCATGCTTCCTTTGTATTTCAATACCGATGCAACAATCAGTATTGAGGTTCTTCGTGCTTTATACAACTCAGGAATAAGAGCGGTCGAATATACGAACCGAGGCTCGGAAGCTTTGGTGAATTTCAAGAAAATGGTCCAAATCAGAAATGCAGAAATGCCCGAAATGCTGTTAGGAATTGGAACAATAAAAAATAAATCGCAAGCTAAAGACTTTCACGAAGCAGGCGCTGATTTTTTTATCAGTCCCGGTTTTGTGCCTGAAGTTGCTGACTTCTTAAAAAGCAAAAACTCACTTTACGCTCCAGGATGCATGACGCCAACAGAAATTATTGCTGCGGAAAACACCGGTATCACTTTCATCAAACTTTTTCCGGGCAATGTACTTGGTCCAGAATTCATGAGCAGTATCAAAGATGTTTTTCCTGATTTGACTTTTATGGTAACCGGAGGCGTTGATACGACGCATGCCAATATTGAGAGTTGGTTTTCTGCAGGCGTATCAGCTGTTGGAATGGGAAGCAAACTCATTACTAAAAAGCGCATGGAAGAAGGCGATTATGCAACAATCGAAAATGAAACTAAAAAAGTCCTCGACATCATCGAAACTTTAAGAAAACAATAAATAACCATATGGATTCAATATTTAATTTAAAAGGGAAAATTGCACTTATAACAGGCGGTGCTGGCGTATTAGGAAGCAACTTTGCAAACGTTTTGGCAAAACAGGGCGTAATTGTTGGAATCGTTTCTCAATCACTTCAAAAAGCAGAAAATACAGTAAAAACAATCGAAGAAAACGGTGGGCAAGCTTTTGCCGTTCAAGCTAATGTTTTGAATAAAGAAGAAGTAGAAAAAATCAAAGACTTTATTGTTGAAAAATACGGCCGTCTAGATATTTTAATTAACGCTGCCGGCGGAAATATGCCGGGTGCAACAATTCAACCCGATCAAGCGGTTTATGATATGAAAACGGAGGATTTACAGCAAGTAATCGACCTAAATATCATTGGAACAATGTTGCCTTCTCAGGTTTTTTCGGAACTTTTTGCAAAACAGAAATCAGGAAACATTATCAATATTTCATCGGCATCTGCTCAAAGACCTTTGACCAGAGTTGTTGGATATTCAGCTTCAAAAGCGGCTATTGATAATTTCACGCAATGGATGGCGGTTGAATTGGCATCAAAATATGGCGAGGGAATTCGTGTAAATGCGATTTCTCCAGGATTTTTCATTGGCGAACAAAACCGTGCTTTATTGTTGACTCCAGAAGGAAATTTAACGCCTAGAGGCGAAAAAATCATCGGACAAACTCCAATGGGAAGATTTGGAACACCTGAAGATATTGACGGCGCACTTTTATACCTGTGTAGCGATATGTCAAAATTCGTAACCGGAACAGTATTAAAAGTAGACGGTGGTTTTGCCGCTACGAGTATTTAATTTTAAAGACAAAAAAATGGAACAAACATTACGCTGGTTCGGACCAAATGACCCTGTTTCTTTACAAGATATTAAACAAACCGGAGCAACCGGAATTGTAACTGCATTACACCATATTCCAAATGGACAAGTTTGGAGTATTGAAGAAATCATTAAACGAAAAGTGGAGATCGAACACGAGGATGGCGACCCTAAAAAAGGTGCTTCTGGTTTGATTTGGTCGGTTGTAGAAAGTATTCCAGTTCATGAAGACATCAAAAAACAAACCGGAAAATATCTGGAATACATTGAAAACTATAAAGAAAGTATCCGAAATTTAGCTTTATGTGGCATCAAATGCGTGTGTTATAATTTCATGCCTGTTTTAGATTGGTCAAGAACTGATTTGTCATACACTGTTGAAGATGGTTCAAAAGCACTTCGCTTTGATATTAATGCTTTTGCTGCTTTTGAATTATTTATTTTGAAAAGACCAGGCGCAGAAAACGAATATTCATCAGAACAAATTCAAAAAGCGAAAAGCTACTTTGAAGCCATGACTGCTGAAGACAAAATCAAATTGCAACAAAATATTCTGGCTGGACTTCCGGGCGCTGAAGAAGCTTATTCGGTAGAAGATTTCTTGGTCACGTTAAGCGCTTATAATCATATTGACAGACAAGCTTTAAAGAATAATCTTTTTCATTTTCTAAAAGAAATTATTCCGGTTGCCGAAAGCAAAGGCGTTTTGATGGCCATTCACCCTGATGATCCTCCCTACCCGATTTTAGGCTTGCCAAGAGTAGTAAGCACGGAAGAAGATTTGATCGAATTGATGAATGCGGCGCCATCTCAATCAAACGGATTTACAATGTGTACGGGTTCTTACGGTGTTCGTGCAGATAATGATTTGCCAGGAATTGTAAGACGTCATGGCGATAAAATGAATTTTATTCACTTAAGAAGCACGCAACGTGACGAAGAAGGAAGTTTCTACGAAGCAAATCATCTTGAAGGCGATGTTGATATGTACGAAGTCGTAAAAGCAATTCTGGAAGTCGAAAAAAGAAACAACAGCAAATTGCCAATGCGTCCAGATCATGGACACCAAATGTTGGATGATTTGAAGAAAAAAACAAATCCGGGTTATTCTGCAATTGGCCGTTTGAGAGGTCTTGCAGAGTTGCGAGGACTTGAATTGGGAATCAAAAGATCTATATAAAAGTTTTGCTGCAACGCGAAATTTTTATTTCAAACAGATTTTAAAGATCCTGTTTGTCATTCCGAGGAACGAGGACACGAACGTTAGTGAACTGGCGGAGCAATCTCCACGAGTAACTCGACAAAGATTGACGATTTAGCTTGCAGAGCTACTTGCGGAGATTCCTCGTTCCTCGGAATGACAAACTAGACTGAAAACCAAAACCTCTTCGGAGCAAAAAACAAAAAACTAACTAACCAAAACCACAAAAACCATGATTCGCCAAGCCATTATTATATCCTGTGGCCTCTTTATGAACACACTATTGGCGCAGGAATTGCCGAACATTATTACTTCTCCAAAAACAAATTATCTTCCAGATTTTAGTTACGCTGGGTATCATTTCGGCGAAAGCCAAATTCCTGAGGTTAATGGAAAAGTAATTAATGCGGTTGATTTTGGCGTAAAAGCAAACGATAATTTAGACGATTCGAAAGCGCTTTTAAAAGCTTTCAAAGCCGCTAATGCTGTTGAAGGAACTGTAATTTTGCAGTTGCCTGCCGGACGAATTATCCTTAGCGAAATACTTTATGTCGAAAGAAGCAATTTTGTGCTTCGCGGTGCCGGTTCTGCTGAAAACGGAACTGAATTCTATTGCCCAAGACCGATGATGTATCTTAAAGATTCTGAGGCTTTGGCAGAACTTCGTGAATATCTTACGACTTTAGACAAAAGACAGCGCGAACCCGAAAACAATATTGATTTGCCTTTTTCTCAATATGCTTGGTCTGGAGGTTTTATCTGGACGCAAGTTCCGGGTGAGCGTGTGAAATCGTATTTGGATAAATATGAACCTGAACCTAATCCGTTGGCGAAAGTCAGTTCGGGAAAAATGGGTGAACATACGATTATTGTTTCCGATATAAAAGGATTAAAAGTTGGCGATGTTGTTGAATTGCAATTATTTAATAAAGATGGTGAAAATGGCGAAATCATTAAAGATTTATACCAAGGAGCAAATGTAAAACCGGGGTCACATCATTGGAAATATCCAAAACTTCCAATTGTGAGGCAACAGGTTGAAATCACTAAAATTTCTGGCTCAAAAATTACTTTAAAAACGCCGTTGACCATTTCAATTAAACCAAGTTATCAGGCACAGTTGGTAGAATGGAAACATTTAAATGAAGTTGGAATTGAGCATCTTCGTTTTACTTTTCCAGATATTCCACGGGTAGCGCATCATGTTGAACCGGGAAATAATGGAATTTTCTTGACGCGCCTTTTCAACAGCTGGGTCAAAGATGTCAAAATAACAAATGCTGACAGCGGTATTTTGGCCGAAGAAGTAGCCAATACCACTATTCAGGATATTATTACCGATGGAACGCATTTGGCGCATTATACAGTGACTTTAGGTGGTGTTCATAACATTTTGGTCAAAAACTTAAAAATCTACAATTCAGCAGTTCACCCTTTAAGTTTCAACACTTTTGCTACTAAAAATGTTTACCAAAACTGCGAGATTTTTAAAGATCCAGTTTTAGATCAACATTCTGGAGCAAATCATCAAAATTTATTTGACAACATCACAGTTCATTTAAAAGCAGACAAAAACAACAGTTACGCAATATTTGGCGGTGGCGGCGCTGATTATTGGAAGCCATCGCATGCGCCTTTTAGCACATTTTGGAATTTAAATGTTCAAGTCGAAAATCCAGATCCATCAAAACCTGTTTTATTGTATGGGATGAAAGATGGCGCTTTTGCCAGAATTATCGGTGTTCACGGAAATACAAAATTTGAAATCAAATATGACGTAGATCCATATATTGAATTTTTGAACAGATCGATTGAAAAAATTCCGTCTTTGTACGATTATCAGTTACAAAAACGATTGAAAAAATAATTTAAACACATAGAAACAGAGCTTTTAGGAATGCAAAAAAGGCGTTTCACTTGCATAAACAATCATAGATATTAAGTAAAGCTATGTGTGAAAACTAGTTTTTCTAAAAATCGCCTTCTACAAAAGAAAAATCTATGTTTCTATGTGTTAAAAATGAACCATTATAATTAAACTCACAAAGCCTCAAAGAGTTAAACCTTTGTGCCTTTGAACCTTTCTAACACTAACCAAAAAATAAATACTATGAAATACACGAGCGTTTTTCTAGTTTTAGTTTTTATTTCAGGAAATTTGTTTTCCCAAAATAAATACCGCCTTAAAAATTTTTCAACCACAGACGGCCTTTCGCAAAACTCTGTTATTGCCATACATCAAGATAAATTTGGACAGATGTGGTTTGGTACGCGTGACGGTCTCAATAAATACGACGGAAGCCGTTTCACCGTTTTTAGAAATGATGTTGCTAATAAAATGTCCATCAGTAATGATATTTTAGCTATTGAAGAAGATAATTCAGGGAAATTATGGATTGGAACTTATAATGGCCTGAATTGCTATGATCCTGTTAGCAATACTTTCAAGAGATATTTAAATGACAAAACCATTCATACCATAAATAGTAATACCATTTGGTGTATAAAGAAAATTGGAGATGAAATGTGGTTTGGAACTTCAAAAGGATTGTCTGTTTATAATAAAAAAACCGGGCAGTTCACCTCTGCCGTTCATTCTGCTACTGATAATGCGTCAATTCCAAGCAATAATATTCTGAGTATTTTCAGAACCAAAAAAGGCAAGGTCTGGATTGGGACGACAAAAGGACTGTGTTTATATACAAGCAGAAAAAACGGGAAATTTTCATTTAAAAATTATCCGCTAAATAATATTGATGTATTGAATGTGTCAGCAATTGCTGAAGACCGTTTCAACAATATATGGGTTGGAACAAAAAACAAAGGGCTTTTAAAATTTAATCCCTCAACAAACAGCTTTGTTTCCTTTTTACCTGAGGAAAAACGTAGAGAAATCAACAATGAAATTCGCGCTTTGGCTATTGATCGCAAAGGCTCGATCTGGATTGGTGCCTATGACGGAATTTATATCTTAGGAGAAGATAAGAGCATTCAAAAAATAAACAACAACAATAGTTACAGCAGTAGCAATCATAACAGTGGAATCGAGAAAGTGAAATCAATTTTCATCGATAAAAAAGGTTCAGTTTGGATTGGCTGTTATTACAAAGGCGTTAATATGTGGGATATTTCGAGCGTAAATTTCTATAATTACGATCAGAATTCAAAAAAGATCCCGATGAGTTATGATGTGGTAAGTTCTATTGTAGCCGACAAAAATCAAAATATTTATTTTGGAACCGAAGGCGGCGGCATTACCATTTACAATAAAAATACAGACGCTACTAGCTACCTTAACAATCAAGTTGGACAAACGCCTATAAATGATATTAAATCAATGTGTGTTGCTGAGAATAATATTTTGTGGATGGGGACTTTCTCAAAAGGAATTTCAGCTTATAATACGCTGACTAAAAGAATTGAAAGCGACAAAATTTCATCTAAATTGAAAGATTCAATAAAAGATGTTGGAGTTTATTCGATCAAAACAGAAGGAAACGGCGTATTGTGGATGGGAACTTTTAGCAAAGGATTAGTTCGTTATAATACTGTTTCAAAAGATTTTCAATTTATTAGAAATGATACCACCAAAGCAAATTATCTAACCAATAATTACGTTCGAACAGTATTGGTCGACAAACAAAAAAGGCTTTGGGTTGGAACTCTGAGTGGACTGAATCTTATTGGACTTAAAAATTTTCAATCTAATAAATATACTGTAAAACATTATTTTTATGATGATGTTTCTTTGTCTGGAGATGATATTCTGACATTGTTTCAGGATTCTCATAATAAAATATGGGTAGGAACAAAAGCAAAAGGATTGCATTATTTTGATGGAAAAAAATTCAACAGAATCAATCTGAAAATTGGAAATATGGTTGTTACCTCAATCCATTCTATTTTGGAAGATGCTGATAAAAACCTTTGGATTAGTAGCAATCAGGGAATTATAAAATACAGCACAATCCGAAAAACGGTTGTTAGTTATGATCAAAAAGATGGTATAGCAAACAATGAATTTAATGATAATGCGGCTTTAAAACTAAATGGCAATACATTTTATTTTGGAAGTCCTTTTGGAGCAACTTATTTTGACTCTCGAAAAATTTCTAAAAATCTATACGCTCCCCAGGTTTTGATAACTGATTTGAAAATCAAAAATAAAACAACAAATCCAAATGATTCTTTAGGCATTTTAGAAAAAAGCATCGGGTATACCAAAACCATCACTTTGGATTATGATAAAGCTAATTTCTCGATCAGTTTTGCGATTCCGAATTACATTCGATCAAAAAAGAATCAGTACAGCTATCGTTTAACCGGACTGGAAAACAACTGGACAATTACCAAAAACAGCGAAGCTAATTTTGCTATTCAAAATCCGGGAACTTATACATTTGAGGTTCGAGGCGCGAACAATGACGGGGTTTGGAACAAAAATCCAACAACCTTGACTGTCATTGTAAATCCGGCTCCATGGCGCAGCATTTGGGCATTTTTATTATATGGAATTATAATTGGTTTAGGATTATATGGTTTGATATGGATTATGAAATCAAAAGCCAGATTGAAACAAAAACTCGAACTGGAATATCTGGAAACACAGCGAATAGAAGAAAACAACAAATTAAAACTGGATTTCTTCACTAATATTTCGCATGAATTCAGAACGCCGTTGACTTTGATTTTAGGGCCATTACAACAAATTCTAGCCGATTATAACGGAACCAACGAAATGTACAAAAAGCTTTTGGTTATAGAAGGAAGCGCCAATCATCTGTTGAGTTTGATTAACCGTTTAATGGATTTCAGAAAACTGGAAAATCATCAAGTCACATTGGAATCGGCAAACGGAAATATCGTCAAATTCACAAAAGAAATCTTTCTCTCTTTTATCGAATACGCCAAAGACGGAGGCTATGATTATACTTTTGAAGCTGAAAACGAAGAAATGTTGGTGTATTTTGATCGATACAAACTTGAACGTGTTTTCTATAATTTGATTTCGAATGCTTTTAGATATACTCCAAAAGGCGGTTCTATCAACATTAAAATCAATCAAGATCAGCAACATCTTTTTATAGCAGTTGAAGATTCAGGAGTTGGAATTTCAGAGGAACATATCGACAAGATTTTTGATTTGTTTTTTGAAGTTCCGACACATAATCAAGTTCAAAAAAACTACAATAAAGGAACCGGAATCGGACTTTCAATTGTAAAAAACATTATCGAGCTTCACAAAGGAAAAATAGATGTTACAAACAAACCAACAGGCGGTGTAATTTTTAAAGTAACATTACCACTTGGACGCGAACATCTTTTGGACAACGAAATTATTTCAGATTTTAAAATCAGTGATGACATTGAGCAATATAACGCTCAACTAGAATCTTCGGAAATCATCGAAAATGAAGACATTGAAGATTTAATTGTAAACGAAGAAAAGCAAACAATTTTAATTGTAGAAGATCATAAGGTTTTGAGAAAGTTCATGAAAAACTTGCTCAAAAAAGATTATAATATTATTGAAGCCGAAAATGGCAAAATTGCTCTAGAAAAGGCATTAAAATTTGTTCCGAATTTGATTATCAGCGACGTTATCATGCCTGAAATGGTAGGAACTGAATTATGTTCAAAAATCAAAGAGAATATTAAAACCAGCCATATTCCAGTTATTTTATTGACTTCAAGATCTTCATTGGTTTACAAATTTGAAGGATTGGAAAGCGGTGCCGACGACTACATCAGCAAACCATTCAATTTAATGGAATTCAAGCTTCGTGTCAAAAATCTTTTAAATACGACTGAACGTCTAAGAATCAAATTTTCAAGCGAAGACAGTTTTATTCCGTCAGAAATTACGGTTTCTTCTTTGGATGAAGAACTTTTGAAAAAAGCATTCAAAATTGTCGAAGAAAATATTTCGAACGAACAATTCGATATTCCATTTTTCTGTACCGAATTAGGTGTCAGCAGAACCATGCTGTTTTTAAAAATTAAAGCATGGACAAATTGCACACCAAATGAATTTATTCATGAAATACGATTAAAACGTGCAGCACAATTATTAGAACAAGATAAGTTGACAATATCTGAAATCAGTTATAAGGTTGGCTTCAACAATCCAAAATATTTCAGCAAATGCTTCCAGAAAAAGTATGGAGAAACGCCATCACAATATGCTGACAAATTTTACAAATCTTCGGTGGTAATTTAACAATCCTAGTGTTTTAAAGGCTTAAAAAAGGGTATCTGTATTTTTAGATACCCTTTTTTGTATTTCTATATCGTTCTCGGCTTCTACATTTGCGATATGAAAATCAAAAAACCAAACTATTTGTTGCTACAACTTTTATTTGCCGCAATTATAATCGGGATGAGTTTGTTGCTTTTCTATTTTATCTAACACTAACCTTAAAACCAAAAAATGAATATTTACCAACAAAAAAGTCAAAAAACCTTTTAAATGATGTGTTTTTGATATGTGTTTTTTTGACGCAAAGAAACACAAGAGCTTAGATAGTTTACTTATATTTAATAAAAAAACAGAAATGATTCCAAACCCAAATTTAGAGCCAAGCAGTTTTGGTTTTTTAAAAAAGATTAATTAGTAGTATGAATAAAGTTAGTTTCATTTCTTTAATTCTAGGGTTTGCATCGCTGACAATAGGGTGCAAATCCGGAATTAATTCTCAAAAAATAACTGTTTCTCCAGCGACAGAAAAACTGCTGGAAACACGCTACAAAATGCTGCTCGATTATCCGATAGATTCTTTGTCGATGCCTCGAAGCATGAACATTAAAACCAATGAGATTCACAAAGTGCCATCAAGAGACTGGACAAGCGGTTTTTTAGCTGGAAACCTTTGGCAATTGTACCGACTTACAGGCGATTCTAAATACAAAGAACAAGCCCAAAAATGGACACCTTTCAGCAAGAAAGAAAGTGTCAACCGCAATTCGCATGATGTAGGTTTTAAAGTGTATTGCAGTTTTGGAGAAGCACTTAAAGTCGAAAACAAAAAAGAATATGCAGATGTAATTATTAAAGGTGCCGAAACGCTGTGCACGAGATTTGACTCGACAGTAGGTTCAATTCGTTCATGGGATTTCAATAAAGAAATTTGGGATTTTCCAGTAATCATTGATAATATGATGAATTTGGAATTGCTTTTTGAAGCTTCAAAATTATCAGGAAATCCAAAATACCGTGATATCGCAATAAAACATGCAAATACGACTTTAAAAAATCAATTTAGAGAAGACAATTCCTGTTATCATGTTATTGATTATGATCCAAAAACGGGCGCTGTTAGAAAGAAAACCACGCTTCAAGGTTATAGTGACGATTCAGTTTGGGCACGTGGTCAAGGCTGGGCGGTTTACGGATTTACGATGTGCTATAGATACACAAAAGATCCTGCTTATTTAAAGCAAGCCCAAGCTACAGCGGAATTTTTTATGACCAATAAAAATCTGCCAGAAGATGGAATTCCGTATTGGGATTTTAAAGACCCGAGTATTCCAAACGCAGCACGAGATGTTTCTGCAGCAATGGTTATGGCATCTGGATTATACGAATTGTACAGTTACACAAAAAACAAAAGTTATTTGGCTTTCGCCGATAAAGTAATGACTTCCGTACAATCCGATAAATATATTTTAAATGCCAATATCAAAGCTCCTTTCCTACTCGACCACAGTACAGGAAACTGGCCAAAACACGACGAAATTGACGAACCTATAATCTATGCCGATTATTATTTTCTGGAAGCTTTGCTTAGAAGAAAGTAAATAATTTAAGGTACAAAGGCACAGAGAAACAAAGCGACAAAGGTTTTATCCTTTGGTTTTGAGACTTTGACCCTTTGTTCCTTTGACCCTTTGAACCTCTTAATTTATGAAACAATACAACAATACATTTTTACTTTTTACGCTTTTTGTTTTTTTTCAGATTTGTCTGAGCAGCAGTTTTGCTCAGACGAAGCTGAATATTAATGACAACTGGCTTTATTCAGAAAATCATACTTCAAGCCTCAGCGAAGCTCAAAAAAATCAAAACTGGGTTGCACTAAATTTGCCACATACGTGGAACGCCGAAGACGCAACCGACTTATATCCTGGCTACAGACGCGATGCAAGCTGGTATCAAAAGAAATTGAACATTCCACAGATTGATAAAAACCAACGTTATTCTTTATACTTTGAAGGTTCAAATATCACTACAAAAGTATATGTAAACGGTAAAGAAGCTGGATCGCATATTGGTGGTTATATTGGTTTTACAATTGACATTACGAACCTTATTAAAGAAGGAAATAATGATATTTTTGTTCGTGTTGACAATAGTTATGATATCGAAATCATTCCATCTCAAAAAAGCGATTTCTTTATTTATGGCGGAATTACTCGCGATGTTTGGTTGGTTTCGAAATACAAAAATCACATCGAAAATTTAAAAATTACGACTCCTGAAGTTTCGGCTAAAAAGGCATCTGTACAAATTGTTTCTTCAATTGCAAATCCAGACAATTCAAAAGATTTGTCATTAACTGTGACTTTAAAAACTCCAAAAGGGAAAAAAGTAGCCAGCAAAACGATTCCAGTTTCAGATAAAACTTCGACAATCACTTTTGAAAACATCAAAAATCCAGAACTTTGGGATACAGATAATCCAAACTTGTATAAATTGACAGCTTTTTTATCTGAAAAAAATCAAGTAAAAGACAGTATTGCTGAAAAAGTAGGATTCAGATGGTTTGAGTTTAAAGATCATGGGCCATTTTATTTGAATGGAAAACGACTTCTTATTCGTGGTACGCATCGTCATGAAGAACAAGCAGGCGTTGGCGCGGCAATGACAAATGCGCAACACTGGGCAGACATGAAATCGATCAAAGAAATGGGTGCAAATTTTGTTCGCTTAGCACATTATCCTCAAGATCCCGAAGTTTACAAAGCATGCGACGAATTAGGATTATTGGTTTGGGACGAATTGCCTTGGTGTCGCGGAGGTATTGGTAATGAGGTTTGGAAAACGAATGCCAAAAACATGTTGACAGAAATTATCAATCAAAATTACAATCATCCGAGCATTATAATTTGGTCTTTAGGAAATGAAATAAACTGGCTTCCAGATTTTCCTGATGGAGATAATCCTGAAAAAACGAATACGTTTTTAACCGAATTAAATGATCTTGCGCACAAACTTGATCCAACTAGAAAAACGGCAATCAGAAAATATTACGAAGGTTCACATATTGTTGATGTCTTCTCGCCTTCTATCTGGTCGGGTTGGTATTCGGGAAGCTATAAAAGTTATCAAAAAGCAATTGACGTTTACAAAAAAGAATATAGCCATTTCATTCATGCTGAATATGGTGGAGACAGCCATGTAGGGCGTCATAGTGAAAACCCAATTACAGGCGAAAATGTAATAAAAGCCGAAGGTTGGGAAGAAGCAATAGTACAAACTAAGGTTGCCAATATTGCTCAAATTGGCGACTGGAGCGAAAATTACATCGTTGATTTGTTTGACTGGCATTTGCATATATCCGAGAATGACCCAACTTTTGTGGGAAATATTCAATGGGCATTCAAGGATTTTGCAACGCCGTTACGTCCGGAAGATGATATTCCGTATATGAATCAAAAAGGATTAACAGATCGAAACGGAATTCCGAAAGACGCCTATTATGTTTTCAAAAGTTACTGGGCAAAAGAACCTTTTGCATACATAGAATCACATACTTGGACAGAACGTCAAGGTCCTGAAAATACGCCAAGAACAATCAGCGTTTTCAGTAATTGTGAAAAAGTGACGTTTTTCCATAACGGTAAATCATTAGGCGAAAAACAACGCAATCTTGCGCTTTATCCAGCAAATGGCTTGACTTGGGATGTCAATTTTACAAAAGGAGAAAATATTTTAGTTGCCGTTGGAAAGACTAAAGAAGGAAAAACAGTTTCTGATACTTTAAAAGTAAATTATCGTTTTAAGAAAAATGAAGCTGCAACTTCTCTTCAATTGTCATTTGAGAAATTAAAAAATGGCAATTATTTGGTAACTGCAATTGCAATAGACAACAATAATTTACGCTGTTTGGATTATGAAGAAAGTGTTTATTTCCAATGCATCAAAGGCGGAAAAACATTGAGAAATCAAGGAACTCCAACAGGAAGCGAATCTATTAAAATGGCCAACGGAAAAGCTTCGATCGAAGTAATTCCTGACGGTTCAAATACTCCAATTGAAATGACGGCTTTAAATCAAAGCTTTAAAGGAGAATATTTAAAGATTCCTGTTAATTAAATATAACCGCAAAGGTTTTCTATCAAAATAAAAAAGAAGAAAAATCATTACCAATTCATTAACAAAAAACAAAGTGTAATTATATGATTTTTCTTCTTTATTAACTTACTTTGTAGTTATTCTAAAAATTGTAATCCTATGAAAAAATTTTATTTATTAGCAGTTACCTTGTTTGCTGCTTTTACAGTTCAGGCTCAAGATGTGGTGAAATTTGCTCCGCTTGATGCAAGTCCGGTTGATATTTCTTATTTTCCAAACAGATCTGTTAAATTCAAAAAAACAGATACTCCAAACCCAGTTGTCAAAGTTCTTTACTCAAGACCTTCTGTAAAAGGAAGAACTATTTTTGGCGATATTGTGAAATTTGGCGAAGTCTGGAGAGTTGGTGCTAACGAAAATACAGAAATCAAATTCTACAAAGACGTAACGATCGGCGGTAAAAAAATTCCTGCTGGATACTATAGTTTATTTGCTATTCCAGAAAAAGACAAATGGACTATCATCATCAATAAAGAATTGGATTTATGGGGAGGTTATGCTTATGATGAAAACAAAGATGTAGTTAGAGTTTCAGTTCCAGTTAAACCAGTTTCTGATGTTATCGAAGCTTTGTCAATTGCTTTTACAACTAAAGACAATGTGGCTAATTTAGTTATTGGATGGGATAAAACTACGGTTGAATTGCCTATTACGATTAAATAATTTAAATCGTTTTACAGATAACAAAAAAGAGACATTTTTCAATGTCTCTTTTTTTATGGTTTAAATGTATAAGTGATTAAACATTTAGCAAGAAACAGGTTTTAAACAAAGCGGACAAAATCGAAATTTGATCAAATTTAAAACACAAAAATATATGAGAAATTTTAAGATTGTTCCGTTAACAAAAGAATTCGCTGCTACAATTCGTGACACAAACATTGATAATTTCGGCAACCAAGTTTACGAGCAAATAGCATCTGGAAAAGGTCCTTGCAGAGTTTCGCTAAAACCATTTGATATTGGCAAAGATATTAGATTGGTCTTCGCTTATAGTCCGTTTTCTAAAAACAATGCGTTTAATCAATCCGGCCCCATATTTATTAATAAAAATGAAGTTGACGAATATTCCGATATTTATAATTTTCCACCCGAAATTAAAGCCGATAAAGAAAATTTTCCTCTATCGTTAATTGGTTACAACAAAGAACAAAAAATGATTTACACAAAATTAGTTGGTGACAATGATGTTGAGCAACTGATTTCTGAAATCTTTGAAAATAAAAATGATATTGAATATCTCCATGCCAGAAATTCAGAAGCTTGTTGTTTTATTTGTAAAATTGAAAGGTTGTAATTAAATGACTGTAAATCGTTCTAATAAATTCGAATACATATTTCTTTATGAATTTCATATGTTTCCCGTGGTTGAAACCACGGAAAACAAATCGTTTTCTCATGCCATAATCCTCATTGTTGAAATCACCAATTACATTAAAAAATACAGAAAAAAAAGAGACATTTTTCAATGTCTCTTTTACGTTCTAAACCTTAACGGTCTCAATAATCTTATCCAACGTAATTGGCAAATCTCGTACACGCTTTCCTGTTGCATTAAAAACAGCATTTGCAATTGCAGGTGCCATTCCAACTAAAGCGGTTTCTCCCAAACCTTTTGTCCCCATTGGGTTGCTTATTGGGTCTTTTTTATTGACAAAGAAAACTTCCTGTTTTTCAATATCCGCATTTACGGGAACATGATAATCGGCAAAATTGTTGTTGATTGGACGTCCAAAACGATGATCGATTTCTAAAGCTTCCATTAATCCCATTCCGATTCCTCCTACTGCTCCGCCAAACATTTGTCCTGCAGAAGTTTTTTGGTTGATAACCGTTCCAATATCAGCGCAAGAAACCACATGCGCCAATCTGATTTTCCCTAAATTCGGATTCACCAATACTTTTACAAAATGAACTGAAAACGAATAAATAGAATATTTCCTTGCATCTTCATTACCTTTAGATTGATTTTCTACAGCAAAATCTTCCAATTTATTTGCTGTCATTAATGAAGCCAAAGAAACTGTTTTAGAATTGTTTTTTGAAGAAATCACACCATTTGCAAAAGTCAAATCTGTAATTGGTGTACCTTTAAAAGTTTGTGTTTCGTTAGCCAAACCAAGAATTTTGCTTACCAACAAATTGCAAGAATCATGCACTGCAGAACCCACAGATGAAGTCGTCGCCGATCCTCCTTGTGTAGGGCCTTTTGGAAGACCGCTTTTCCCCATTTCAACAATCACATTTTCTGCTGGCAAACCCGTAATTTCGGCTCCAATTGCTGTCATCATAGTTGCCGTTCCCGGTCCCATATCATTTACACTACATTGAAGTACCAAATTTCCATCGGCTAAAAACTTCGCTTTAACAGTAGTTGGGCTTCGGTAACAACCAAAAGTTCCAGTTCCCATTCCGTAACCCACAAGCCAGTTTCCTTCTTTGACTGAACCCGGTTCATTTTTACGGTTTTTCCAACCAATTCGTTCCATACCTCCTTCGTAGCATTCTAAAAGGAATTTACTACTCCAAGGTTTATTTTGTTCCAAATCTTTTTCGGCATAATTTATTTTACGGAATTCGATTGGATCCATATTTAATTTATACGCCATTTCATCCATTGCAGATTCTAAGGCAAAAGATCCTGTAGCTTCCCCCGGACCGCGCATCCAGATTGGTGTGCAAGTGTCTAAAGGCACAATTCTATATCGTGTTGAAACATTGGCACAATCATATATAAATCGGGACATATTTACAGTTCCTTCCATGAAATCTTCATAACTCGAAGTCATTGCCACTGCTTCATGCGTTAAACCTGTCAATTTTCCAGCTTTAGTGGCGCCTAAACCCATTTTTTGAATAGTGTAAGGTCTAAAACCAACATTCGTAAACATTTGTTCACGATGCAACACCAATTTAACCGGACGATTTAATTTTTTAGCACCGATTAATGCCGCAATCTCGTAAGGCCAAGTATGCAATCCCATTCCAAATGCACCTCCCAGATATTCTGAAGTTACTTCAACATCTTCCGCAGGTACGCCAAAAACTCCGGCAACACTTCGGCGTGTTCCTTCCACACCTTGACTTTTAGTATATAAAATTGGTTTATTTCCCTCCCATTTTGCAATAATGTTAGCCAATTCCATTGGGTTATGAACCTCGGTTGGAATCGTGTATTCTGCTTCTAAAACAACCTCAGCATTTTTATAACCATCTTGTTCACCTCGATGATAGTCATTTCCTTTATCGGTTTCAACTTTCTTTTCTTTCTCGGCCGCTTTATGAAGTTCAGTTGAATGTTCTTCTTTTATATAATCTGCTTTAATTAAGCTCGCCGCATACTGCATACGTTCAAAAGTATCGGCAATAACCATCGCAATAGGCTGGTCATAATACAAAACCGAATCATCCTTAAAAATCTGCAAAGGCTGACCAAAATTATGTTTGTCCTTTTCTTTTTGATAGCCAACCGGTTTATCTACATTCAAATGCGTAATTACAGCCAGAACTCCCGGTGCCCATTCCGCTTTTTTAGTGTCAATTGTTTTAATTTTTCCTTTTGCAATTGTACTTCCCACCAAGCAAGCATAAACAACGCCCGGTGTTTTATATTCGGCAGAATAAGTTGCTGAACCTGTTACTTTAGCAAATCCATCTACTCTATTAATATTACTTGTCTTGCTCATAATTCAATTTATTTAGATGATGCTATAGTTAATGCTTCAACAATGGCATTTGGCGCCAACGTCAATTTAAAATCATTATCGCCATAACTTTTAGCGCCTTTCATAGCCAAATTCGCCGCTTCCCTAAAAGTCGTTTCAGAAATGGTTTTTCCTTTCAAAAATTCTTCAGATTCCGTCAGTCTCCAAGGTTTGTGCGCTACACCGCCCATTGCTAGACGTGCATTTACAATTGTATTGTTTTGAATATCCAAAGCCACCGCAACAGAAACTAATGCAAACGCATAACTGCTTCGGTCACGAACTTTTAAATAATGAACATTTTTGATAAAATTATTATCTGGAATCTCAACTGAAGTTATCAGTTCTTTGTCCAAAAGTGTATTGTCTTTTTCTGGCGTATTTCCAGGCAGACGATGAAAATCAGTAAATTTAATTTGTCTTTTCCCTTTTGGGCCTTCCACTAAAATTGTTGCGTCTAGTGCAGCAAGAGCAACACACATATCACTTGGGTGAACTGCAATACAACTTTCTGAAGCGCCAAAAATAGCGGCCATTCTGTTTGAACCGCCAATTGCCCCGCAACCGCTTTTAGGTGCTCGCTTGTTGCAAGGCATATCTGTATTATAAAAATAAGAACAACGCGTTTTCTGTAGCATATTTCCACCAACAGTAGCCATATGTCGGATTTGCTGTGATGCTCCAGCCGCTAGTGCCAATGCCAGTAAAGGATGTTTTTCTTTTATCGAAGCATCTTCGGCTACTTGGCTGTTTTTTGCTAAAGCGCCAATAGAAACCTTTCCTTTCAGAAATTCTATTTTCTTTAAATCCAAACCATTAATATCAACCAATTTATCTGGAGCTACGACATTCTTTTTCATTAAATCCACCAGATTGGTTCCGCCGGCAATAAACATCGCTTCTTTTTCTTTGCTGATGTTCGTTACCGCTGAACCCGATGACAATGCTCTAATAATCTGAAAGTTTTTCATATTTCCTTCCCTCCTTCCTTAACTTCAGTAATGGCGTCAACTATATTATGATAAGCACCACAACGGCAGATATTGCCGCTCATGTATTCTCTAATTTCTTCTCTACTGTTGGCATGACCTTCTTTTATGCACGCAATTCCCGACATGATTTGGCCTGGCGTACAATATCCACATTGGAAACCATCATTTTTAATGAAAGCTTCTTGCATTGGGTGCAGTTTTTTTCCTTTCGAAAGGCCTTCAATAGTAGTTACCTGCGCGTTTTGTTGCATGGTTGCAAGCGTAAGGCAGGACAAAATTCGGGTTCCGTTTACATGCACTGTACACGCACCGCATTGTCCGTGATCACAGCCTTTTTTAGTTCCAGTAAGCTGTAACTGCTCTCTAAGCAAATCCAGAAGCGTGGTTCTTGGTTCGATGTTGAGATTGTGCATTTTGCCATTTACTTCAATAGAAAGTGGCACTGTCTCTAAATATTCAGCAATTTTTTCATCCCATTTATTCTCCGACGCCATTACCAATGAAGGCGGTGTAAAGGCAAGAGCGGTAAAAAGTCCTGATTTTTTTATAAAGTCCCGACGAGAATTTGCATCCCCATTCGATACTTTATCCTGATTTGTTTTTTTAGAAGCCATTCAGTCTATTTTTTAAATTAGCAAAAACACCTTGGTTATTCTAACAAATTTAACAATCTTAAAGAACAAAAAATTATAAAATTCAAACATTAGCTTTATTTAGAATAATTACAATCTCGTTATTTTTTTTAACCGCAAAGCACGCAAGGTCTTTTTTATCCTCGTTGCGTATAGCATACGCAAAGAACGCAAAGCTGGAATTTATATAGCTTTGCGTTCTTTGCGTTTATTTAACATAACGAAGATCAAAAAAACTTTGCGTGCTTTGCGGTTAAAAAAAAGATACAGCAGGTTTATTTTTTTATTTTTACAAGATCAACTCAAAATTATGTCTCAACAGCAAACCATCTATCTCGATAATAATGCCACAACACGAGTTGATGAACGAGTTTTGGATGCAATGCTTCCTTATTTTTATGATTTTTATGCGAATGCTTCAAGCAGTCATATTGCAGGATTGACAGTGAATGAAGCTGTTGAAAATGCTGCTTGGCAAACTGCAGAACTTATCGGAGCGCAGGAAGATGAAATCATTTTTACTTCGGGCGCAACAGAATCAATTAATCTGGCTATTAAAGGTTTGGCAAATCAAGACCGAAAACATATTGTGACGGTTTCAACAGAACATAAAGCGGTTTTAAAGACTTGTGAGTTTATGGAATCGATTGGTTTTGAAGTTACTTATTTGGCTACTGCTTCAAATGGCATTTTAGATCTTGCCAATTTAAAACAAGCTATAACAGACAAAACCTTGTTAGTCTGCATTATGATGACGAATAATGAAACGGGAGTTCAGCAAAACATTAAAGCAATTGCAGAACTTGCTCATTCTAAAAATGCGCTTTTTTTGTGTGATGCAACACAGGCCGTTGGAAAAACCCCGATTGATGTTAAAGCACTTGGAATTGATCTTTTGCCTTTTTCTGCTCATAAATTTTATGGACCAAAAGGAATTGGCGCGCTTTATGTTTCGGCAAAAGCCAAAATTAAATTGATGCCACAATTGCACGGAGGTAATCATCAGCAAAAACTGCGAAGTGGAACGCTAAATGTTCCGGGAATTATTGGTTTAGGAAAAGCGAGCGAAATTGCTTTAAGTGAAATGAAAAATGATCAAGAGCAAATTGAGATCTTAAGGAATAAACTAGAAAAAGGTTTATTGCAATTTGAAGGTTCTTTTATAAATGGAAATACTACTGACAGAATTTACAACACTACAAATATCTGTTTTCCGGGAATAAATTCAGAACGGCTGATTTTAGCTCTAAGAAATATTTCAGTTTCTAATGGTTCTTCTTGCTCTGCCGTAACTTCAGAGCCGTCGCATGTTTTGAAAGCTCTGGGATTATCTGATGAAAATGCTTTGAGTTCTATTCGTTTTAGTTTGGGGCGATTTACAACTTCTGAAGAAATTGACGAAACTATTGAACGTGTTTTGACTTTGGCTGGACATCTACGTTAGTTTTTTTTGCCACAGATTAAAAGGATTAAAATGATTTTATTTATAAAAAACTTAGAACCTTAGCAACTTAGAATCTTAGCATCTAAAATTCAGACATGAGTTTATTATAGTCGTCTTGAGTATCGATGTCAATATTTCCGTTTTCAAATGGCACTGAAACAACATCATCTGAAAATTTATTGATTATTTTTTTTGCGCCTTCTTGGCCTTGCAATTCTAATAATTCATTGAAGTATTTTTTATTGAAAAGAACTGGAGTTCCAAGCGTTCCCGAATATGCCGAAGCTGCGATTCCTTTTCCCGTTTTATGATGTTCTTCAATTAGATTTTCAAAAATCAAACTTGAAACATACGGCTGATCGCAAACAGCAAAAATACAGTTTTCGCAATCTGGATATAAATTCAATATTTTCTTTAAGCCGTTCACAATTGAAGACGACATACCTAATTCCCAATCCGGATTAAAACTTACTTTTATTATTGAAGGATCTAATTCTTCTTCAATCAATTGATTATCTGCGCCGGTTACAACAATTATTTTTGAGTCTGAAACTAAAGAAGCTTCTGCAATTGTATTTTTCAAAAGCGTTGAATCTTTATATCCTAAAAGCTGTTTTGGCTGGCCCAATCTTGAAGAATTTCCGGCGGCTAAAACAACAATGCCAATTCTATTTTGATCTTTCTCCTTCATAATAAATTTCGTCATGAATTTTACCCAACTTGTATTTTAAGGAAGTTCCAATTTTTCCAGATTCAAAAGCTTTGATTTCAGAAACAATCGACAACGCAATTTCTTCTGAAGTTTCAGCACCAATATCAAGTCCAACGGGGCTGTGAATTCTTTTAAGCTGTTCTTCATTTACCGAAATTCCTTCTAAATGCAAATCATCAAGCATTCTATCAAGTTTTGATTTTGGTCCAAGAATTCCAATATAACTGCAATCTGTACCCAATAACAATTTCAAAACGGCCAAATCGTATTTGTAATTGTGCGTCATCAAAACAAAATAAGTTTGATTGTCGATCGTTATATTTTCTAAAAAATGCTCCGATTTTACAACCGAAACTTTATTTGCTAACGGAAAACGTTTTTTTGTTGCATGAGCATTTCGTCCGTCGCCTATAGTTACTTCCCACCCTAATAAAGCTGTCATTTTCACCAATGACTGCACATCATTTCCTGCTCCCGCAATTACTAACGAAACTGGTGGTTTTATATACTCGATCAAAGCTTCATCGTCGCTATTTTCTTGTATTTTTTTTACCGAAGTTATTTTGGTCAAAAGCACTTCTTTTGCTTCTGAAATTAAATTTAATGCATTATTGTTGTGATGCAAAACGGGACTGTCTTTTCTGAAGAATAAACTCGTTCCTATTTGATTTGCTCTTTTGTTTAATGAAAAGATGGTAACAATTACCGCTTCTTTTCTTTCTGCTTTTAATTGACTTAAAAGCTGAATCGGATTGTTTTCTGATTCGTCATCAATATATTCAAACAAAATATGAACAATTCCGTTGCATCCCAATTGAAGACCAATTTCAGCATCATCTTCATTACTGGTATTATAAGTAACTAATTTATTTTGTTTTTGATTAATTGAAAGAAGTGCTTTTCGGAGTGCATCGCCTTCTAGACAGCCACCGCTAATAGCACCAGTCAACTGGCCATCTTCAGTAACTAACATTCGAGCGCCTGGTTGTCTATAGGAAGAACCTTCGACTTTGACAACTGTTGCCAAAGCTGTTTTTTTGCCATCAGATTTTGCTGCTGAATATGCTTTTAAAATTTCGCTGATTTCCTTCATAAAATAATTTTCATCAGCAAAACAAACCGCTGATGATTCTTTTTAACAGTCTAAAAGTAAAAAATATTATAAAATTAAGCACAGGAAAATTGCTTAAGTTTATAATATCTCTTACTTAACAAAATATCTGAAACGATTTACTTTTTCAAAGTCAACGAATAATTCAGTTCCGATTTAATTATTTTTTTATCACGATCTAACATATAAATCTTTGTTGTATCTGAACTCAAATAACCGTAATATATTTGCTTTTCAACTGGTTTATCCCAATTTAAGATGAAAATTGTTCCGTTTTGGTCGTTTTCTAAACCACGTTCCGTATTAAAATTCCCTTTTTCTATAAATTCTTTTTCAGATGATTTCCCTTTGTAGATACTTGATATTTCAAACTTTTGTCCTTCCATAGTTCCATTTCCTGAATCAATTTTAAGAACAGTCTGAATACCGCTGCAGTCTGCACAAGGCAGCATCCCTTCATAAATCAATACATTTTCTTTTAATTTTTCATCGATCTTAGCATTTAGTGAATCTAAAGCAATTATTTTATTTTCTTCTTGTTTTACTTTAGAATTACAAGAAATCAGTTGCATTGCAAGCAGCATTAAAACGAATCCATTTTTCATAACCTTAAATTTTAGCATTCTCTCAAATGTACAATATTTTCCTACGTTAAAAATTCAAAAAGCTCAAAGTTTTATAGCCTAAGACTATTACTTAACAAATATGAAACGATTATTTTTTCTTACAATATCAATTATATGATGAAGTTTTGTATTTTTATAGAAAGCAAAATAAATTAGTTAACTTAAAAATAAACTACATGGGAAAATTTGTGATTACTAAAAGAACCAACGGAGAATTTCAATTCAATTTAAAAGCTGGAAATGGCCAAACAATTTTAGCAAGCGAGGGTTATACAACAAAAGCGGCTTGCACAAACGGAATTGAATCTGTAAAAACAAATTCGCAAGATGATGGTCGTTTTGACAGAAAAGAATCAAGCAACGGAAAACCGTATTTCAACCTAAAAGCAAGCAACGGCCAAATCATTGGAACAAGCGAAATGTACGAAAGTGTTGCGGCTAGAGAAAACGGAATCGAATCTGTAAAGAAAAATGCTCCCGATGCTGAAATTGATGATCAGACGGTTTAAATCAAAAAATCATTTATTATACAAAACGAGGTTTAAGCCTCGTTTTTCTATTTATTATACGAAATATATAAATATCCTGCTTTGTTAATTGTTTGGTTTTCCTTTTTGTATTCCAAAATATAATAGTAAGTCCCTGGAGGAAGTCCTACATCTCTTTTGACTGTATCCCTTCCATCTGAATATCCTTTAAACATATTATCACTCTCATTATATGATTTTGCATCGAATACTTTAACTCCCCAACGATTGTAAATTTCAACTCTATTATCTGGATATTGATCAATTCCTTGAATATGAAAAGTATCATTTATACCATCACCATTTGGCGATAGTGCATTATAAACAATAACATCTGAAGGCGGTGCCGGATTTATTTTAGAAACAGATGCAATGGTAAAAAGACCATAACCACTTACTTGGGTAGTTACTAATTTAGAATAATGTGCTCCTGTAAGTAGATCTGTTGATTCTCCTCCTTCATTAATCCATTTTGAAGAAGCGCCATCCCAGCGTACAATTGCCAATTGAGTGTCGGGATTTTCTTGAAAGAAAGAAGCTGGCGTTGTATTGGTATCTAAAGTTAAAGTTAACACTATTTTTTCAGTTCCTTGGTTTTGCGTTAGATTCCAATATTCCGCCTGATCTATTGCTAAAATTTCATCTTCTTTGCTTGTATATGGATAAAGAGGCCCCGCATTAGCGAAAAAGTATTGTGTTGTATAAACATTGTTTAAGCTAGTACTTTTATCATGATAAGTTGGCCTAAAATAATAATTATCTCCAATAGGAAATTCAAAATTCAAATTACCAATATTCTCCACTTGACCATCAACAAAACTAAGGTTACTGGCATCTGTGTGAAAGGCATTTTGCTCAAAAATCATTTTAGTATTAAAACTATCAGCATCAATAATTCCGTTTTTAAAAGTTACGTTGCTTCCTATATTTATTGAGGTCATTAAACTAAAAGGAACTAATACCGATTTATTATCAAATTCAACATTTTGAAAATGTGGTATTTCCGAGCCTTCGATCAACTGTACTCTAGTTCCAGTAAAAAAAGTTTTTCCCGCACTATTATCATCGTAAGTAACTAATCCGTTGTTTTTAAAATTAGAATAAGCATAGAAATTCCCATCGATTAAAACATCTCCTGAAGTTTCATTCACAAAATCAGAAACTGTTGAAAATGCTGTGCTGGAAGCTATTGAAAGCTCTCCAATATTTACAGTCTGTGATGCAATTTTACTAATAAAAAACAGCAATAGTATTCCTAATTTTATATCATTTGTTTTCATTTTCTGTCTTTTAAAAAAACTAATTCTCTTTTAATTTTATTACATTTCTACTAAAGTAATATTGTAAGTTCTTGGAAGATTTCCATTATTTGTTATTGAAACACTCCTACCTAAAATCAATATTTTGTAATTAAGTGCGCTAGAATTTCCTCCGTCAGCACAACCATTTGTGTTACCAACAAGTGTCTGACTGTTACCATCATCTCCAAAAGTGGCGACATATACTGCGTTGGTTGTTTGACCACCATTAAAGGCGATCATATTACTGCTTGTAACCATAAATGTTGCTACTCCCGATCTACCACAACCATTAATTACAGTAACAACTAACTGATAGGTATCGAAAGCACTGGTAACTGTAACAGATTGAGTTGCCCCTGCAGCAACATCTGCTATTACATATTTACTTTTTAAAGGAATACTACTAACAGGAACCGCTGCTCTTACGTTTCCGGTAGCATCGGCAGATAGTAAATTATCTGTTGTTGCGGCCGCTGGAATAGTAGTTACTCTTAATCTACCACCTACAGTTAGACTGCCATCATTTGCTAGATTCATTCTTTGTACCCATGCACCATTATTTGCAGTGTACCAATTGTAAACACCTGTTGTTGTAGATACAGGATTACCATTTTGGTCTGTAATTTGCCCGGAATAATTTGATGTTGAAAATCCGGTATCTAAGGTTATTTTATTTGCGCCTGTGATACCCAAAAGAAAAAATTTATCGCCATTTGCATAATCATCCTGCGATACTGGCCCTCCTGATACGCTAAATTTATTTTTAGGTGAAGTAGTTCCAACTCCAACATTTCCGTTTGCTAGAATCCGCATTTTTTCGGTGTTATTTGTCCTAAATGCTAAATCCTGATTGTCTGTTGTGCCTAAAAAATTATTAGCAGGACTTGTCCCTGCATTACCAAGTATGTTCCAATTATTGGCATTTAAAAGTGTCGACGTTTTGGTTTTTAAGATACCTGTATTATCTGCTACAACAATTAAATCAGTTCCAGAAGCGCTTGCCTGCAAACCAGAAATAGCTAAGGTATTTGTAGCATTAGTAGCAATACTTGTTGGTGTAACTAATGTTCCTCCTAATTGTGTATTTCCATTTGTTGTGCCTAAGCCATTATTAGCACTTATCAACACAGGCACCGACGGCGTAGTTGCAATACCATTTACCGTTGAGACTAAATTACCATTTGTAGCAGATAAAGCATTACTGTTAATAATATTCACTCCTGTTCCTGTTACTCCATTTACAGTTGTGCTTAAAGTGTTCGCAGAACTAGTATTAGAAACAGTTGTACCTGCTGCAATTGCTGGAGCAAGATTCAAGGCTGTACTTGAAACTCCGTTTACAGTGGTGGTTAAATTTGTTCCAGTTAAAGAAGTTGTATTTGTATTAATGATTGGTGCACCGGTACTAGTTATTCCATTAACTGTAACTGTCGAAGTATTGGAGCTAGATGCATTAGAAACTCCGCTTACAGCAGAAGAAGTTGCCGTAACACCATTTACATTTGAAGTCAAAGTATTTCCTGCCAGACCCAAAGTATGTGTTGTTCCAGAAGCTAATATCGGACTTAGATCTAAAGCCGTACTTGCAACGCCATTTACAGTTGTTGTCAAACTTGTTCCAGCTAAAGAAGTTGCATTTGTATTAATGATCGGTGCGCCTGTACTTGTAATTCCGTTTACTGTAATTGTTGATGTATTTGCAGTTGATGCATTTGAAACACCGCTAACAGCATCTGAAGTTGAAGAAACTCCGTTTACATTCGACGTTAAAGTATTTCCGGACAAGCTCAAAGCATTTGTTGTTCCAGAAGCAATTGCAGGAGCCAAATCTAAAGCTGCGCTTGAAACTCCGTTTACAGTTGTCGTCAAACTTGTTCCTGATAATGAAGTTTCGTTTGTATTGACGATTGGTGCGCCTGTACTTGTAATTCCGTTTACTGTAATTGTTGATGTATTTGCAGTTGATGCATTTGAAACACCGCTAACAGCATCTGAAGTTGAGGAAACTCCGTTTACATTCGACGTTAAAGTATTTCCAGACAAGCTCAAAGCGTTTGTTGTTCCCGCAGAAATTGCAGGAGCCAAGTCTAAAGCCGTGCTTGAAACTCCATTTACAGTTGTCGTCAAACTTGTCCCTGATAATGAAGTTTCGTTTGTATTGACGATTGGTGCGCCTGTACTTGTAATTCCGTTTACTGTA
>NZ_SJSY01000044.1 GCF_004352915.1 Flavobacterium zhairuonense
AGTCAAACTTGTCCCCGTTAATGAAGTTTCATTTGTATTGACAATCGGTGCGCCTGTACTTGTGATTCCGTTTACTGTTATTGTTGATGTATTATCGGTCGATGCATTCGAAACTCCGCTAACAGCATCTGAAGTTGAGGAAACTCCATTTACATTTGAGGTCAGCGTATTTCCGGACAAGCTCAAAGCGTTTGTTGTTCCAGAAGCTAAAATCGGACTTAGATCCAAAGCCGTGCTTGCAACGCCGTTTACAGTTGTAGTCAAACTTGTCCCCGTTAATGAAGTTTCATTTGTATTGACAATCGGTGCGCCTGTACTTGTGATTCCGTTTACTGTTATTGTTGATGTATTATCGGTCGATGCATTCGAAACTCCGCTAACAGCATCTGAAGTTGAGGAAACTCCGTTTACATTCGACGTTAAAGTATTTCCAGACAAGCTCAAAGCATTTGTTGTTCCAGAAGCAATTGCAGGAGCAAGATCCAAAGCCGTGCTTGCAACGCCATTAACAGTTGTCGTCAAATTACTTCCAGACAAAGCATTCGAAACTCCGCTAACAGCATCTGAAGTTGAAGAAACTCCATTTACATTTGAAGTTAAAGTATTTCCAGACAAGCTCAGAGCGTTTGTTGTTCCCGCAGAAATTGCAGGAGCCAAATCTAAAGCCGTGCTTGCAACGCCGTTTACAATTGTCGTCAAACTTGTCCCTGATAATGAAGTTTCATTTGTATTGACAATCGGTGCGCCTGCACTTGTGATTCCGTTTACTGTTATTGTTGATGTATTTGCTGTGGATGCATTCGAAACACCGCTTACAGCATCTGAAGTTGAGGAAACTCCATTTACATTTGAGGTCAGCGTATTTCCAGACAAGCTCAAAGCGTTTGTTGTTCCCGCAGAAATTGCAGGAGCCAAATCCAAAGCCGTGCTTGCAACGCCATTTACAGTTGTCGTCAAACTTGTTCCTGATAATGAAGTTTCGTTTGTATTGACAATCGGTGCGCCTACACTTGTGATTCCGTTTACTGTTATTGTTGATGTATTTGCAGTTGATGCATTCGAAACACCGCTAACAGCATCTGAAGTTGCCGAAACACCATTTACATTTGAAGTCAAAGTATTTCCTGCCAAACCCAAAGTATGTGTTGTTCCAGCAGAAATTGCAGGAGCCAAATCTAAAGCCGTGCTTGCAACGCCATTTACAGTTGTCGTCAAACTTGTTCCTGATAATGAAGTTTCGTTTGTATTGACAATCGGTGCGCCTACACTTGTGATTCCGTTTACTGTTATTGTTGATGTATTTGCAGTTGATGCATTCGAAACACCGCTAACAGCATCTGAAGTTGAGGAAACCCCGTTTACATTCGACGTTAAAGTATTTCCAGACAAGCTCAAAGCGTTTGTTGTTCCAGAAGCAATTGCAGGAGCCAAATCCAAAGATGTACTTGAAACTCCGTTTACAGTTGTAGTCAAATTACTTCCAGACAAAGCATTCGAAACTCCGCTAACAGCATCTGAAGTTGAGGAAACTCCGTTTACATTCGACGTTAAAGTATTTCCAGACAAGCTCAAAGCGTTTGTTGTTCCAGAAGCAATTGCAGGAGCCAAATCTAAAGCCGTGCTTGAAACTCCGTTTACAGTTGTCGTCAAACTTGTCCCTGATAATGAAGTTTCATTT
>NZ_SJSY01000070.1 GCF_004352915.1 Flavobacterium zhairuonense
ATCGGTTGATGCATTCGAAACACCGCTAACAGCATCTGAAGTTGAGGAAACTCCATTTACATTTGAAGTTAAAGTATTTCCGGACAAGCTCAAAGCGTTTGTTGTTCCAGAAGCTAAAATCGGACTTAGATCCAAAGCCGTGCTTGAAACTCCGTTTACAGTTGTCGTCAAACTTGTCCCTGATAATGAAGTTTCATTTGTATTGACAATCGGCGCGCCTGTACTTGTGATTCCGTTTACTGTTATTGTTGATGTATTTGCAGTTGATGCATTCGAAACACCGCTAACAGCATCTGAAGTTGAGGAAACCCCATTTACATTCGACGTTAAAGTATTTCCGGACAAGCTCAAAGCATTTGTTGTTCCCGCAGAAATTGCAGGAGCCAAATCCAAAGATGTACTTGCAACGCCATTAACAGTTGTCGTCAAACTTGTTCCCGTTAATGAAGTTTCATTTGTATTGATTATGTTTACATCTCCTCCCGTTACTCCATTGACCGTGGTATTTAAACTGTTTACTGTTGATGTATTTGAAACTGATGTTACATTTTGAATTGAAGCTGGAATTAGCAAAGCTCCGCCATCAGTTCCAACGGTTATGATATTATTACTATCTCCACTTATTATTTTCGAAATGTTTGTTGCGCCTGTTTCATTAGTATATCTAATTTCCCCGGTTGTTAAATTTTGTGACAAGGTTGTAACTGTTTCATTTGCTTTTACAATTGAATTTATATTAACTACTTGTGTGTTTCCCGAAGCATCAACATACTTAAATTCATTTGTTGTAGAATCATACGTAACTATCCCTTTTGTTTTATCTACAATTTGCTGAAGAATATTTGTTACAGCAGGATTATTTACAATAGTAGCGAAATTTGTTGTCACATCTCCTATAACATCAATTTTCACAGCGATTCCAGATTCATTGGTATAAGTATAAGAACCATCTGAATTATTAACAACAGTAGTTAAAGTTTCATTAGCTTTGACTATGGAACTAAAATCAATTATTTGCGAATTTCCTGCATTATCAATATACGAAAAAGACTGTGTAACTGAATTATAAATAACAGTTCCAGGGCTAGCTACGGCTTCTCCTGATATACCAATTCTATTCCATTTATTATCAAACCAATAGTAATATCCGGGTTTTATATCAGAAACTGTCGCTGTATTAAATACCAATAAACTATTGACATTTCCGCTTACAATTGTCGATGTATCAGTTGAGCCAGTTAAATTTATTCTAGGAATTAATACGCCTCGATTTGTTGCAACAACTTCTAATTGCGAGGATAAATTAGGCATTGGTGTCCCAATTCCAACTTGAGAGTAAGCAACGTAACTCATTAATAATAAAAACATGGAAAGTAATTTATTCTTCATAAGATTGAATTATTAGGATTAATAATTTAAGTTATAACAGAAATAAAAGAGAAAACAAAACCGTCTTCACAGATTTTGTCGTTTAAAAGATCTGCAAAAATTCATTCATTATAATGTAGGTGAAACAGCATTTCAAAAAATGCATTATTACTTAAAAAATAAGTAAACTAAAAAGGAAAGTACTATGTAAGATTTGAGGATTATAAAACTTACTTTTTATAGCGATGTAAATTTAATAAATACGAAAAACACTGACAATCAAATACTTGTTTTTTTTCATCCTCCTTAATCAACATATAATAAAGTGCTAATAACTAAATTTAAAAACTTTCCGGATATAAAAAAGGCAGACTTTTACATCTGCCTTAAATATCAATAATTTAAATAAATTGCTTTTTGTTTCTTAAATCTGTCTTTATCTTTCTTATAAAAAAAAATCATCTAAAGTCTATTTCAAAGCAGAAATTCCTTCATGTGTCGGAACAACTTGCTTAATACTTCCATCAGCATTAAACTCTAATTTATCCATGCAAACTTCGCGGTGAAAACCTCCTGCATCACCCATTTTTATTCCGGTTGGATAAGAGAATCTGTGATACGTAATGTACCATTCGTCTTTATTTGGAATTTGCAAAACCGAATTATGTCCTGTTGCATAAATTCCTTGATCTGGAATTCCTTGAATTACGATATTGTTTTTTGGAATTTCAATTGGTCCAAGAGGCGATTTTGAAGTTCCGTATCTTACTTTATAATTCGGGCTTCTGGTATCGTCTTCACTCCATAAGAAATAATACGTTCCTTTTCTGTAAATAACATATGTTCCTTCGCGGAAAGTATTGTCTACTTTAATGACTTTTGTACTTCCTTCTTTAATCGAAATCATGTCGTCATTCAACTCGACTACAGCCATATATCCGTTGCCCCAGTACAAATAACTTTTTCCAGTTTTTGGATCTGTAAAAACATCTGGATCAATTTCTTGTCCGCCTTTTATGCCTTCAGGTCTTGTGCTTACCAAAGCTTTTCCGCTATCGGTAAATGGTCCTGTCGGATTATCTGATGACGCCACACCAATTTTTTGAGCTGCCGTGAAATAATAGAAATATTTGTATTTTCCTTTTATCTTTTTCTCCACAATACATGGCGCCCACGCATTTCTGTTTGCCCAAGTCACATCTTTTTTAAGGTCGATGATAATTCCTTCGTCTTTCCAATCGGTTAAATTATCAGATGAAAAAGTTTTGAAATAATATCCTGACCAACCGTCAAAACCGTCGCTTGTTGGGTAGATATAATATTTCTTGGTTTTGTTTGAATACAGAATTTCAGGATCGGCATAATAACCTTCTAAAACCGGATTGTTATTGATTTTTGGAAACTGTGCCGGCGTTCCCCATTTTGCTGTTAATCGTTTCAATTCAGAACGCGTAATAGGCAAAATAGTTCCGTGACGCGGATTGAAGTCCATTGAAATTTCATTATCAATCACACTGAAGTTTTCTAAATCTTTACTTCTCGTAAACTGATATTTTCCTTTCATATAAACGTCATACATCAAGATATAATCATCCGAATTGTTTAATTTGAAAACACTCGAACCTTCAACTCCGTCATTTGTTTGCTGCAGATAATTATCATTTTCTGTCCAATTTCCGGAAGTCAAATCGGTTGTTGTAGCAACTTTAATTCCCGCTTTTCCGCCTTCGGTTTTATAAAACAAATGATAAATACCATCTTTTTCGATAATATCGCCATCAATACAAGCTCGTTCCGACTTTGGAACAAATAATAATTTTGGAGCGCTTTCTAAAGCTGTAAAATCTTTATTGGCGTAAGCGTAATAAATTTTATCTGGTCCGCCTGCATATTGCAAACTAAAATAAATTAAATATTTCCTCGCTTTTGCATCATAAATTGTTTGCGGTGCCCAAACACGTTTTAAGTTTTCATTGCCAGGAAAAGTGGTCTGAATATTAACCACATTGCTTGTCCAATTTACCAAATCAGTACTTTTAAGCAAAACCATAGCGCGGTTGCTGTCCCATCCTTTTGATGACGTCATATCAGTCAAAACCATATAAAAAGTTTTGCCATCGTCGCCACGCAAAATATGTGGATCACGAACGCCTCCAGTAGAACTAATTACTTTGCTGTCTAAAACCGGTTTGTTGTCATTTAAGTGATAATAATGATAACCATCGGCACTTACAGCATAACGAACCGCTTCTTCTTCGACTTTATTTCCTGTGAAATAAACAAATAAATAGGCTGTTAAATCCTTTTCGGCAATAACAGGCGGTGTTCCTTTTTTATTATTCTGAGCTTGTACAACACTAAAAAATGATAGTAGCGCAACAAGCGTTAATTGTAATTTTTTCATTTCTTTTTTTTCGGTTTATTTTGTTTTGGCGCGTATTACAACAAATGAATATGGAGGTAATTCTTTTGAAAATGCTTCTTTAACTCCAATTTTCTGAGTAACTGGTCTTGCAGTTGTATTTTCTGGAGTACCTGATAATATAGTATAATCAACGTTTTCTGTTAGAGTTAAATTCGATAATTCAATCGACGGCGTAACTGCAACCGGAAGCACATTGACCAACTTTATAATCAAATCACCAGAAGCTTGATCTTTTACAACAGAAACTCCAATGCGCTTATTTACTTCATCATTTTCTGAAGTTTCGATACTTCTTTCAATATAAATATCACCCGGATTTTGACCGTACAATTTTTGCACAAAATAATTTACGGTAGGTTTTATTTCACTTCCTGTAAAATAAATCAAATCTGGATTCCATTGCGTGTGTTTTTCTCTGGCTAATAAAGGCGCATACGAAGCCATTGTTACAACATCGCCGTTGCGTTCCACTCCAGTTAAATACAAAGCTTCGGCCAACGCATTGTAAAATTTATTGCCTCGAGAAGCATATTCGCCCAAATATACTTTTGATTTTGAACGATCATAACTGTCATAAAAATCCTGATTATTAATAAACCAACCCGGCGTTTGATAATAATGTTCGTCAACGATTGGTAATTTCAAATCATTGGCAATTTTCCAGCCTTCATTATAATCTGTTCCTTCAAAAAAGGGCCCAACAGTTCCAATTACAATAATTTCAGGATATTTTTGTTGAACGGCTTTTACGATCATTCGGTAACGTTCTTCAAAAACATCGCTGATCAAGTCTTCATTTCCAATTCCGATATATTTTAAATTGAAAGGTTTTGGATGACCCGCTTCGGCACGCTTTTTACCCCAAACGGTATTCACGCTTCCATTGGCATATTCGATCAAATCCAAAACATCTTGAACATATTCGTCCATATCTTCCATCGGAATTCCGAATTGCTGTCCTGAACCGCCATCAGATGAATTTTGGCACGGAACTCCAGCTGCTAAAACCGGAACGGCTTCGGCACCTAAATCTTCGCAAAACTGAAAATATTCAAAATAGCCTAATCCCATTGATTGGTGATATCCCCAAATATTTCGCATCGGGATTCTGCTTTCAAGCGGACCAATTGTATTTTTCCACTTATAAATATTATGCAATCCGTCACCGTGTGCCACGCATCCACCAGGGAAACGAACAAATTTTGGATGCATGTCTGCAATTGCATCAGCAAGATCTAAACGAAGTCCGTTTCTGCGATTTTTGAATGTTTTTTGAGGGAAAAGCGAAACCATATCAACAGCAGTTTCGCCATTGGTACTAATTTCTAAATGCGCATCGTTTACTGTTTTTGACGATTTTAAAACTGCATTTAATTTTTTCCAAGAAGTTGATGGACTAAATACGGCTTCCGCCAAAGTTTCTCCACTTGCCGATTTCAAACGCACAACCGCTTTTGAACCTTTTGCAAAAACACTAAAATCGTATTTTTCATTGGCTTTCAAAGCGATTCCATCAAAACCAGAATTGCTGATAGTTCCTTTTGAAATTACGGCATAATTTGGATTGTTTGGATGAATTGGATTTTCTTTTGAAATTTTAAAATCACCGCTCCAAGCCATTGTTGCGTTCCATTTTTCATCTCTTTCTTTTTTATCATGAAGCGCATATTCAAAATCGCGATTTTGAATCAATTCGCCGTATAAACCACCGTCAGCAGCATAATTAATATCCTCAAAGAAAACACCCGTAAGCATGTTGCTTATTTTTTTTGACTGCTGGCCATCGATCTTAATTGTTGCCTTTACAGGTTTTAAACCAGCAAATAATAAACTGTCACTTTTTGGTGAAGTATTGTCTTTTTTATCTCTAAACTTAACCGATTCCATGTTTTTAATCATAGCATCGACCAAACTCCAATCTACCTGATGCAAAGTTCCTTGTAAAACAACACCTTGAATTGTAATTTCTTTTTTCAGTTTAAGAGAAGAAGCATCAGCGTCAATTACTGTTGTGCTGTAATTTTTAAAGTCTTTTGTTGCTGTCGAATAATTTTTTCCGCTTTCGCTGAAGTGTACTAAATACTGACCTTCTTTTTGACTTACCTGAACATTTTGAATCACCGATTTATCCTGATTTTTTCCAACAAAATTCTTCATTCCTTGAATGTAATTTTGTCTTCCCCAATTTACTAAATCCTTGCTTTCAGAATGTGCAAAAACATTGTCTTTTACACTCCAAAAACAATGAAAAATTCCCACATTATCGCGAACTACAAAAGGTTCTGACATGCTTTTTCCTGTTGGTCCCCAGCTTCCAAAATCTGATTTCAGAAAACTGAATTCCGGACCTATTGAAAACCAATTTTTCTGATCCGTGCTCCATGCAAAATGGAGTCCGTTTTTTCCATTATTTTTTAAAGTTGAATAAGCAAATAAATAGACTTTATCAGGCTTTTCCATTGGCTTCACAGCAAATCCAGACGTTATAAAAATAATCGTAAAAAGCAGAATCAGACTAAAAAGACAGCGCAGCAAAAATGTTCTCATTATTTTTTACCTTTTAATTGATACAAAACAGAAGCGTGTGCTTTTAAATCTGCCGAAATTTCTTTTGAAGACAATTTAGATTTTTCGCTTGTCCACATATTCAAAACTTCAACTGAACCAGAAAGCCCAAGATCAGAAAGATTTACTGAAACTTTCTCTGAACTTCTATCTGAAACATTAAATAAAGCCAGATAAACACTGCCGTCTTTTGCATTTTTTGAAGTCACAGCAATTTTTCCATCTTTTTGAAAAAGTTGTTTTACGGCTGTGCTTTCATTGTGCATTTTTACAACTTCTTTATTCGTCAATAATGATAAAGTGAATGCGTCATTGCTTGGCAAATCTCCCCCAAAAAACAAAGGCGATCTGAAAATATTAAAAAACGTAATTAAAGTATATTGTTCGTCTTTTGTCAAGCGTGTCATTCGGTCTTCACCACGTTCTCCGCGCACAGAAATACGTCCAAGCGGAATCATGTCGCAGTCTGGCCAAGTTCCCGGCGCAATGTACGGATACCATTTTTGAGCCACATCCATTAAATGTGTGATGTGTGGCCAAGTATCCCAAACGTCGTCAACCATTCTCCACATATTGGCATGTGTGCTTACGTGCGGTGCTGCCGAAATTGGCGTTTCACCCGGAGAGGTACTTAAAACAATTTTGCGTCCGCATTTGTCTATGGCATTTCTGATCAAGTTGATTTCTCCTTCGTGATAAGGTCTTGACAAATCATCAATTTTAATAAAATCTACGCCCCATTGTGCGTACAATTCGAAAATAGAATTATAATATTCTTGTGCTCCCGGTTTGTCTGCTACAACAGTATAATTATCTCTCAGCCATTCGCATTGTAATGCAGTTGAATAAATTTGGTCAGCCGTAATTCCGTTTGCGCCTTTAATTGGCAGTTTTTCTTCAACCGCTTTTTTAGGAACTCCGCGCATAATGTGAATCCCGAATTTCAATCCTTTTTTATGAATATAATCGGCTAAAGGCTTAAAACCTTGCCCGTCTTTTGCAGAAGGAAATCTGTTGACAGCTGGCAAATATCTTCCAAATTTATCCATCACATAACGTGGATCTGTCTGGTTGTAACCACCCGCTTTGTCATTTTCAACAAACCATCTGATATCCACAATTACATATTCCCAACCATATTTTTTTAGCTCTTTTGCCATATAATCGGCATTGGCTTTTACTTCGTGTTCTTCTACAGTTGGTCCGTAACAATCCCAACTGTTCCAACCCATTGGTGGTGTTTTCGCCCATTGCTTAAATTCTTCTTTTCCAAATGTTTTGTTTTGTGCATTAGAACAAATTGATACCAAAACAACTCCTAAAACAAGAGTAATTTTATTCTTAATTTTCATTATAATGTGGTTAGATGTTAATAAATGTAAAATTTACACTTCAAATATAATAAACTTTATTCGTAAAATGCAATTAACCTGCCTGTAAACCAAAAACACAGACAGGTTAATTGAAAAATAAAATAACTAACTAATAATTTTTGCGCTCAGTTAAAAGCTCCAGAGGAGCAAAATATTTATAGTAACAAATTAATTAGAGAAATTAAGCTCCAGCGAAGCGATATCTATAGCTCAGATCGTAAATTAAATTTCACCCCGATGGGGTTCTTGTGACTTAAAATTTGTTTATTTTCTATAAATAGGTCGCCCCTCTGGAGCTATTCTCAAAACTTTTATTTCACGTTAATCGTCACTTCTACAGGCTTTAACCATTGACTACTAAAAGTAACTTTAATAGGTTGTGCCTCCCCATTCGCCTGAATATAAGCAGCAATATGTCCGTGAAAAACTCTTTGGATATTATCTGTATAATCGGTCATGTCACTATTATTTCCCGCTTCAAGTCCTAATAAAGTTCCAGGTCCGCTGATTTTGCAAGTCACTTCATTGTCTGAAAGCATTACCGGAAGTCCGTTTTGATCTTTTACCTGAACCATGATTTTAGCAACACCTTTATCTTTGCTGATTGTAATATCTTTTTCAGCAATTGTCAATTCAGCAGGTTGTTGTGTTGAGTTGATTGCATAACGACTCACTTCTTTATCATTTGCATCCAAACCAATTGCTTCTAATTTTCCAGAAGCAAATGGAATATCCCAATAAATAATTCCGGTTTTTTCGTCGTATAATTTCGTTTCTCCAACCACTTTTCCGTTTAATTCCAAACGTGCTTTTGTCGCATTTGTATAACAAACCACACGAATTTTTTGTCCTGCTTCGTAGTTCCAGATTGCCCATGCATCTTTAGAAATATCTTTATCATTTGTCAACGAATAAGTTCCAACATATGCCATTGGTTTATCTGACCATAATGACTGACGGAAATACCCGCGAGGTTTGATAACACCTGCAAAATCAACTAAACCAGAGTAAAATCCGCGAGAAGGCCATCTTCCAGATTCTCCTAAATAATCAATTCCTGTCCATAAAAATTGGCCAAAAATGTGTTTGTTGTTTTTAACTGCTAACCAAGGATCCATGTCGTGAACATTCTCACTTCCGTAGATAACACGGTTTGGGTATTTTTTATGATCAGTCAGATATTTGCTTTCGGTATAATTGTAACCTGTAATATCTAAAGCTCCCGGATATTCTGTTTCGTTAGACATTGCCACACCCGCTAAACCTGCTGTTGTAGGACGCGATTTGTCGTATTTTTTAACTGCAGCGACCAAACGTTTTGCAATTACTCCAAGACGCATTGCATCTGGCGCATCTGGTTTATAACCGCCGTAAGCCGCTTGGCCGAAACCGTCTTTTCCTTTATCTAAAACTGGATGTGAATAAGGATCGTTTGGGTAATCAACTTCATTTCCTATACTCCATGCAAAAACTGAAAGGTGATTTCTGTCTCGACGTACAAAATCTTCTAAATCTTTTTCGGCATAATCAGCGAAAATATCAAATGAACCTTCAAAACCTGGAGTTCCGTAATTCCAGCCTTCTAACCATTTACGTTTTGGGAATTCCCATTCGTCATAGGCTTCGTTTAAAACCAATAAACCTAATTCGTCGCAAAGTTCATAGAAATCGGGAGCTTGCGGATTGTGGCTTGTACGAATAGCATTTACACCAATTTCTTTTAATGTTTTTAATCTCGTTTTCCAAACTTCTTTAGGAACCGCTGAACCTAAAACTCCAGCATCATGATGAAGACAAACTCCTTTCATTTTCATCCATTTTCCGTTAAGCGCAAAACCATTATTTGGATCAAAAGTAAAATCTCTAAAACCAGTTTTCGTTACTGTTTTATCAATTTCTTTTCCGTCTTTTAAAACGGTTGTTTTAAGTTCATATAAATTCGGATTTTCTAAATCCCATAATTGTGGATTTTTGACATTTATTTTAGCCGAAATCTTTCCACTTTGTTTTGCCGCAACATCAATTTTAGAAGATGCTTTTGCTACTGATTTTCCATCTTTTGAAAACAATTCATTTACAACTGTCAAAGATGATTTTGCAGCAGAACCATTTTCAACATCAACCTCAACATTCAAAGTTCCTGTCCCTTTTTTCACTTCTGGATACGCATAAACGCCCCATTGTGCAATATGTACCGGATTTGCATATACTACCCAAACGTTTCTGTAAATACCAGAACCTGTGTACCATCTTGAATCGGCACTTTGGCTGTGATCAACGCGAACAGAAATCGTATTTTCTCCACCAAAATTCACAAATTGTGTTGCATCATAAGCAAACGAAATATATCCGTTTGGGCGTTTTCCTAAAGAATGTCCGTTGATGAAAACTTCGCTTCTATTGTAAACTCCTTCAAAATACAAATACACTTTTTCACCCGATTTGCTCTGCGGAATATTGATTGATTTTCTGTACCAAGCAATGCCACCCGGCAAGTATCCTTGACAACTTGCCAATGTTGGACTCAATTGTCCTTTTACGCTCCAGTCGTGAGGCACATTTACATTTTGCCATTTGCTGTCGTCAAATGTTGTGTTTTTTGCATCTGGAGTTTCCTGAAGATTGAACTTCCAATTGTCATTTATTTTCTTTGAATCTCCAAACGATACTTGACTGCTCGCAGACAAACACGAAAAGAGTAAAACGGGTAGTAAGGTCTTTTTAGATAACACTATAGTTTTATTTTTAGTTAATTTTTTTGTTTCAAGTTCTTTTTTAGTTCTCAGTCGCAGTTTTCAGTCGCAGTTTTCAGTGTAGTAAACTGTACACTGTGACTGTGACTGTGACTGTGACTGTGACTGTGACTGTGACTGCGACTGAAAACTTACTCAAATTCTCCCACAAACGTCACTACTGATCTTGCGGGGATTTCTATATTATCGATTTTCTGAATATCGCTTCTTTTTAAATTTGAAGTTTCAGAAGTGATGTAAGGCGTAAGCTCGTTATTTTTTACAGTTCCTTTCGATAAATCAAACTTGTATTTTTGAGCCGATTTTCCGCAGTTTACAGCAACAACAATCAGTTTTTTGTTTTGAATATCTTTGTAAGCCGTCAACATTACATCATGCGCTGCGTCTAATTCGTTTTGATTTGGAACATCAACTCGTTGCATACCTGGGCGCACAAAAAGCGAATAATTCCCAAGAGCCCAAAGCAGTTTTGAATCGTGGAATTCTCCATCGTTTCTAACATAATTTGGTTCTGTTCCTCCGTTGCTTTTTCCGTCATCCAAATAAATCAAACCGTCTTTATAATCAACACGTGTAATCGATGTCCACCATTGCCATGAAGCTGCATTGGCAACAGCAATATCATTATGAATCAAACGTGCCACAAATAACGCAGTTTGCATTCCTAAATCTCTTCCGCCACCAGAACCACCCGGAATTTCATTTTCTCCCGGATTCTCTAGAATACAATATTCAGACTGCCAATATTTCAAACCTGGATTTCTTTTTATTTCTGCAGCAATTAGTTTTCTACTTAAAACTTGTCTTTCAACTGGCCAAGTGGTAAAATAACTGTGACCAAGAATCACATTTTTTACATTGGAGAATTTCGAAACATTCGTTTTTGTTTTTCCAAAGAAGAAATCAATCTGATTATCGCGATTTTCTTTATTTACATTTTCATACAAATAATCAATCTGCGCCGCTTCAGCAATAACAATTTCAGTTTTCATTTTGTTAGCTTTCAGTTTTTCTGAAAGTGATTTGGTCAAATCATAAATTTCCTGATTGGTTGCCGGAGTTCCTTCCTGACTGTTTGTATCGCCGTGTTTTGGCATCCATTCCCATTGTGGTTCGTTTATTGGACTAACATAATCGAATTTTATTCCTTCTTTTTTCTCTAATCCTTGAATACTTTGAACTAAGAAATCGGCAAATTTTGGAATTGCGCCATCTTTTAGATTCAGTTTATTCTTTTGAGAAGCAAACGAAAGTCCGTTGTTTGTCATGAAAACAGGCGGACTGTTTGTAAAAATCAGGAATTTTTCGACACCACGTTTTTTTGCTGCCTGTAGAAACCATCTTTGTCCTTCTTGTTTAGAGAAATCATAAGTTCCGTCAGGATTTAAAAAACATTCACTTCTTCTCCATTCGTCAGAAACTTTGCTGTTTTCGCCTTGCTCAGTACTTCCAGCGCCAAGATTGAATCTCCAAATCGAAAGTCCAATTCCTTTTGGATTTCCCTCCGCATCAATTTCTTGACTGAAAAGCAAATCGGCAATGGCATTCTTTTTTTGTTCTGGCCAATTTTTTCCCACAAACTGGGTTCGCCACGCATCAGAACCTCCAAAACCGTCCATCGTCTGAACGACTTTATCTGTACTGATAATGGCAGTTCGCTGTGCAAATGACAACGAACTCATTACCAGAAAAAGTGAGATATATACTTTTTTCATTTATTTTATTTTATTTAACCGCAAAGACGCTAAGTTTTGCGCAAGGTGCGCTAAGTTTTGCATAAGCTTTGCGAACTTTGCGTATTTTCTTTGCGATCCTTGCGGTTAATTTTTTTATTCCTACTTATAATTCCCAACGTACGTCACCACTGACCTTGCAGGAATTTCTAAACTCCCTGCATCAACAGCAGTTCCTTTCTTTAAACTTAAAGTTTCTGAAGTTGTATAAGGTGTTAATTTATTATCAGTTAAAGCTCCTCCTGCCAAATTCAATTTATAGGCTTTCGCCGATTTGCTGATGTTTACTGCAACAATTACCAGTTTTTTAGTCGCAGCATCTTTATAAGCCGTTACCATTACATCGTTTAAAGCAGTTGCATTATCCACACTTGGAATTTGAACTCTCACCATTCCCGGTTTTACGAAAAACGAAAAGTTCCCTAAAGCCCATAATGTTTTTGAATCTCTGATATAACCATCGTATTTGCAATAATCAGCATTTCCGGCTCCGTTGCTTGCATTGTCATCAACATGAATCAAACCGTCTTTGTAATCACCACGGCTAATTGCTGTCCACCATTGCCAAGAAGTTACACCTCCAAGCGCAATATCAGTGCTGATAATACGTGCAGTCCAAAGTGCAAGAGGCATTCCTAAATCTCTTCCTGCTCCTGCTCCACCTGGTAATTCAGCTGTTCCTGGACTTTCTAAAACACAATATTCAGAGGACCATAAACTTACTCCGCCAGTTGCCTGAATTCTTGAAGCAGCTTGTTGTCTTGACGAAACCATTTCACTCAAAGGCCAAGCTTGCCAGTAACTATGTCCAGAAATGGTTTTCTTAACATTGCTCAATCCAGAAATCTTTTTAGTTGAATTGGCTCCAAAGAAATAATCAATCTGATTTGATCTGCTTTCTTTTCCAGAAACTGTTTTGTAAAGCGATTCATAAGATCCCGCTTCTCCTACAACAATTTGAGCGCCAAGCCCTTTTGATTGTAATTTTGGAGACAAAACATTTACAAAACTGTAAATATTTGCATTTGTAGCGGGCGAACCTTCCTGTCCAGAACCGTCCCACTCGTATTGCGGTTCGTTAAACGGACTCACATAATCGATTGTTAAACCGTGTTCTGTTTTTAGTTTGTCTAAAGAATTCACCCAGAAATCAGCCAATTCTGGCATTTTTCCATCTTTTAAATTATAAAATTCTTTGATGCTTGCATGAGCTTTTCCGTTTTGCGTCAAGTAAACTGGTGCGCTATTGGCGAAAGCCAACAACTTTTCAACACCACGTTCTTTTGCTGCTTTCATAAACCAAACCTGACCAGCCTGTTTGTTCATATTATAGCTTACGCCGTCTGTTGTAAAACATTCTGTACGTCTCCATTCATCTGTAATATCACTTGCATCGCCTTGTTCTGTACTTCCAGCGCCAAGGTTAAAACGCCATAATGAAAGTCCGATTCCTTTTGGATTTCCGTCTGCATCAACTTCTTTGCTGAATAATAAATCGGCTATTTTATTTCTTTTGTCAGAAGGCCAATTTTTTCCAATAAAATTAGTTTGCCAAGCATCCGAAGCTCCAAAGCTTTCCATAGTCTGAAGATTCATATCCAGATTTACGTTCAACTCTGCAACTGAACTTTCTGAACCTGAATTCTCCGATTTTTCAGAGTCGCAGCTCACCAAAAGTGAACTAGCGAAAAGCAAGCCTGCACAAAGCAGACTTACTTTATTTTGATTATAAAACCTCATTTTAGTAACCAGGATTTTGAGTAATAACACCGCCACTCAAGTCAATTTCTAACTGCGGAATTGGCCATAACAAGTTTTTCGCAGGATTAAAATTGATTCCCTTATCCTGAGGTTCTCTCAAGTTTGTCGTTTCATAAGGATCTGTAGAACTCAAGTTGTATTTCACAAAAGTTCCATTTGGTCCCATTAACGATTCAATAACTGGTCTTCCTGTTGTTGGATCTTTTTCACGACGAATATCATATAAACGTAATCCTTCAAAAGCCAATTCTAAACGACGCTCTTTGTAGATTTGTCTTAATAAAGTAGGTCCAGAAAGTCCTGTTTTTGGATCTAATTTTACACGCGCTCTGATGATGTTGATATCTGCTAAAGCGTCTCCGCCAGTATGGTAACTTGCTTCCGCTCTTGTCAAATACATTTCTGCCAAACGAATCAACGGAATATTTAATGGCAAGTGACCATCTTTTTTATCTAATGAACGGCGCGTTGCAATTGGAATATAATATTTACGGCAAATACGTCCCGATTTATTGTCATTTAAACTGAATTTGTGTGTTGGGTTTAAAACCTCATCACCGTAAGCTGCTTCGCCCCATTTTGTAATTGTACTTCTACGACGGATGACATCATTTTCAGATAAATACGCATTTTCTAAATCACTTGTTGGCATACACCATCCCCAACCGTCAAGAACATCCGCAGCATCGTTGCTTGGGAAATTCTTTTTGTCTTCGCCTCGTGCTCCTGCTAAAGTAGGAAGCATAGAACCTAAACTTTTATCTTGAACTGATGAAGACTGTGCTTCCAAAATTGACTCCACTCCGTTATGGTTGTTTACATTCCAGATATTCAAGAAATCAGCTTCAAGTGCATAAGGACCTTCTGTGATAACTTTGTTTGAATATGTTTTAGCATCAGCCCATTTTTCTTGAAACAATGTTACACGAGCCAACAATGCATAAGCAGCCCATTTGTTGATTCTGCCTTCCCTGTTTACCGGAATCGTTTCTAGTTTTGCTGCTGAATCTTTTAAATCTTTTTCAATTTGAGCGTAAACATCCGCTTTTGGACTACGTTGTAATTTCAAATCGCCAGTTCCTAAAGAAGTTGTGTACAAAGGAACATCTCCAAAAAGATTCACCAATTCGTAATAACAATAGGCTCTCACGAAAAGAGATTCCCCCATATACTGATTTTTTTGAGCTTCAGTAAGTGGCGATAAAGCCATTTTCTCCAAACCAATATTTGCCGATTGAATCGTATAATAATGAGCTGTGTAAATACTATTCATGTCACCCATATTATCAGGCGTAATGATGTATTGCGAACATGGTCTGTGCGCACCGCTGTCCTGTCCTGTGTTACCCATCCAGGCATCATCAGTTGACATTTCGTTGGTAACTCTTGGCGCAATTAATGTCCACCAGTCATTCGGAATTAACAATCTGCGAGTTAATTCGTTGGTATAATTTTCGCATTCTTGTGCGGTTTGAAAGTAGTTTTCTAAAGTTTGTGTTCCTCTTTGCTCTTTTTCAATAAAATCGCTGCAAGAAACTGCCAATAGAGAAAAAGTGATTATTGATACTATTATTTTTTTCATGATCGTTTTTATTAAAATGCTACATTAAGTCCCATCAAGATTGTTGGTTGTACAGGGTAATTCCATCCTGCAAAACCAGATCCTAAAACATCTCCACCAACTTCAGGATCAACACCTGTAAACTTTGTCCATGTCCATAAATTTTGTCCAGATAATGAAATTCTTAATTTATCTAAACCAAATTTGTTATAGAATGAGAAACCAACTTGTAAGTTTTTCATACGTACATACGAAGCATCTTCAACATAAAGAGAAGAGAATTTCGTAAAGTTTTCATTGTTATCATCTTTAGCCAAACGAGGAATAGAGTTTGAAGTTCCTTCTCCGTGCCAAGCTATTTCTGATAAATTGCTTACTTTATTTGTCAAACTTGCACCGTTGTATAAATCTGAAATATTTTGGTTAACCAAATCATTTCCAATGCTCGAGTAGAAATTTGCTACCAAATCAAATTGTTTGTAAGCAAAAGTCAAGTTAAGACCCACATTATAATCAGCCCAAGGCGTACCAATTTTAGTTCTGTCTTTGTCGTCTATTTTTCCATCACCATTGATATCTTTAAAGCGAACATCTCCTACTTGTGCATAAGGCTGTAGTTTTGTTCCGTGTTCATCTGTATGAGAATTTAGTTCTGTTTGGTTTTGGAACAAGCCATCAGCAACATATCCATAAAAATAGCCTGGCTCATTGCCTTCAACAGTTAACGTTCTGTTGCTTGCGCCGTATAATTTTTCACCATCAGCAGATAAATTCACCATTTTTACATTTACAGTTGTAAAAGTCAAATCGGCACCGTATGAGAAATCTCCTTTTTTATCTTTAAATGAAACTAATAAATCAACCCCATTTGATTTCATAGAACCAACGTTTGTCCACATTGTAGAATATCCAGGGAAACCACTGTACGTTGGAAATTGTTTTAAGAAAAGCATATCGTTTGTTTTCTTTTGGTAATATTCCAAAGATCCAGAAAGCTTGTTTTTCCATAATCCGAAATCAAGTCCGAAAGAGATATCTTCAACCGTTTCCCATTTAATGTCTTTATTTGCCATTGTAGAAGGATAAGAAGTATCAGCAATATTATCTCCAATAGGATAAAAACCTGTTCCGATATTTGACTGATAAACAGCATCTTTCAAGTTTTGATTTCCAACTTTACCCCAACCTGCTCTGAATCTTAAATCACTCAAAACATCTTTTGTAGATTCCATAAAATCTTCGTTCAATATTCTCCAAGAAACCGATGCAGACGGGAAATTTGCCCATTTGTTGTTTTCCATAAATTTTGAAGAACCATCACGTCTGAAAGTACCTGTGAAATAATATTTTCCATCATAATTATACGAGAAACGAGAAATATAAGATATCAAAGAATTTGAAGTTCGAGTTCCACTGCTGTTACGGTTTTTAGTCGCTGCATCTAATTCTCTCATTGAGTCAGAGTTGTTCGGAATTCCTTCTCCATATCCCCAAAGTTTGCTTTGGTTATACTCTTCCATTGTATTACCAATCATCAAAGACGCATTGTGTTTTTCAGCAAATGTTCTATTATAAGTAATTGTGTTTTGCCAAGTCCAGTTCACATCCGTAGTGTTCCACTTTTCAACGCTGTTGATTTCTGCTTTTTCGTGTGCAGCATCGATTACGAAGTCTGGGCTGAATTTATTTCTTACGATATCACCCACTTCAATCGAAGCTTGTGAACGAATTACCAAACCTTTGATTGGTGTGTATTGCAAATAACCATTTGTATTTAAATTGTACTGATCTGTAAAATCATCATAACGTTTTACAGCCGCAACAGGATTCCAGATATACGAAGGAGAACGTGCATAAATACTGTATTCGTTTTCTGTACCGTTTAATTGATCTGCTGGTTTGTAAATTGGCGTAATTGGATCAATTTTATCAAAATCGGCCCAGTTTCCTAGTGAACCATAGGTTTCGTAACGAGGATTTAAAGTAATTCCGGCAGAAAATTTATCAGAGAATTTAAAATCATTTGCAATTCTCATTGTGATTCTTTCCCATCCACCAACTTCATACATTGATTCTGAGTTGTAATAGTTTAAGCTAACTGCGAAAGTATGTTTATCTGAACCTCCAGTTACTCCAAGCGAAGCATTTGTTACAGGAGAAGCCTTTCTGATTCCGGCATCCCACCAATCCGTTGTTTTTCCTCTATATTGAGAAGGATTTGGCAAATAATCCGCATAACCAGAATTGTTGTATGCCGTATTCATCATCGTTGCATAACCTTCGGCATCAGCCATATTGTATGGATTATTCATCATTTGCATACCAGAACTTAAGTCAAAATTGAATCTGGTTTTTCCTGCTTTTCCTTTTTTAGTCGTAATCAAGATAACCCCGTTTGACGCTCTAGAACCATAAATTGCACTCGCAGAAGCATCTTTTAAAACTTCCATCGATTCGATTTCGTTGTTGCTCAAAAAGTTGATGCTTGTTCCCATCGGAATTCCGTCAACCACATAAAGCGGATCTGTACTTAAGTTTACCGTAGAAATACCGCGAATCAAAACTCTAGGTTGTGCACCCGGCCCGCCAGCTCCAGTAACCTGAACTCCAGAAACTTTTCCTTGCAAAGATTCAGCTACGTTGCCAACTGTCATTGTTTGTAATTCTTTCCCTTTAACAGAAGAAATCGAACTCGTTACGTCGCTCTTTTTTACAGCAGCATAACCAACCACCACAATTTCATCTAAAGCCTGACTTGATTCTTCTAAAACAATATCAAAATTCGTTTTATCGCCAACTGGAACTATTTTATTAGCAAAACCAACAAAAGACAATTCGATTTGTGCATTTTTATTCGGAACCTCGATCACGAACTTTCCATCAAAATCTGTTGAAGTATTAGTTGAAGCTCCTTTTACAACAATATTAACTCCTGGAATTGGCACTGCGGCTTTATCCTTAACAGTACCTGTTATTTTTATTTGTCCAAATGATACCGCAGTACACATCAGGGCAATAAAAAATCCTATATATTTTAATTTCATATTAAGCTGTTTTATTAATTAAATGTTACAAACAAGGCTGCAACTATTTTTTAGTTATAAATACTCTTTCTAACTCGGTATCAAGAACTACTTTGTAAACTCCCGCGGCTGCTGGATATTTAGCATTTCCGTTCTCTCCTGGCGACATTGTACAAATTCCGTTTTTGATTAATCTCCAAGAAGGATCCCACCATTGGCCTGTAAAAGTGGCTTCCATAGTTCCCGTTAAAGTGTATTCACCAACTAATTGATAAGGATTTGCCGAATTATTGCTCAAGTGAAGTCCCGTCATAACCCATGCATTCCAAGTATCCCAGTTTGCATCTTTAATTCCTCCACCACAAACACTTACAAAAGGTTTTCTAAGAGCAGCATCGTCATGCCATAATCCGTTAGCGATATCAGCCCAAACTTTGCTTGTTGGCGTATATTTTTCAGCTGTATATTTTAAAGTATTCGGATTCACTTTAATTTTATAATATCCTTTTGTTGGCAAAATAATTGGTGTTGAAGCAACATCATCAACTAATTCTCCAGCAGTATTCAAACCAAAACAATGCGGTGCAAAATCTGATTCTTGACCTAAGAAATAAACTTCCTTATTGTCTTTGTCTGCATAGTATTTGAATTCGAAATCTTGTCCGTTTTTCTCGTGGAAATACATTGGAACCCCAACAGCATCAGTAGTCAAGTTTGTTCCTTTTGGCTGATCACATAAATAAATTGCAGGATATTCATTTGTAGCTACGATATTTACATTTAGAGATCCCGTATTTGGAATTGCAAATTTGTCTTTAGCCGTAATCGTTAAAACATAATCCGCTGCAGTTACAGGTAATGTATACGTTTTGTTGAAAGTATAAGATTGTGGCGATCCTGTCAACTGAATCATTTCGTTGATTCCTAATGCAGCGCACTGAACTTGTACATAATCAATACCTGAATCGTCATTTACTGTAAAGTTCAATGGCATTTGGTTGCTTGTTGACAACAAGATAACAGCACCTTCTTTTGGTGTAATCATATTGATTGACGGTGCAGCAAATTCTCCATCTAAACGCAAATTAATTTCTTCATTAACCGCATTTCCAGAAACGTCTGTAATGATCAATTTAATTTTGAAAGCTTCAGAAGTTCCTCTATTTGCTGGAACTTCAAAAAAGTAACTTAGATCGTATGATTTAAGCAAAGGATCTGTCGCGAATGTAATTACTTTATCAAGTGATAATTCTGGAATTTGAATTTCGACACTTTTTAATCCCAAATCATCAGCAAGAGCCGCTTTGATTTCGAATTTTCTGTTTGGCGCACCATAAATTTCCTTTGTAGCAACTACTACTGTAGGATCATCAGAGGGAGCAAAATCTGAATCATTGCTTTGACATCCTGCAAACAAGATGGCAAAAACGGCAAGAAAAAATAAAAATTTATTCTTTTTCATTTCTTTAATTTTAAGGTTAGGTTAGTTTGTTCTTTTAAGCGTAAAGTGATTGTTTAGGTAAATGAGTCAGACTCATTTTTGAAGATCCAGATTGTCCTTTTCTTTTTGGAGAAAGAAAATGACAATGAAAAATCGGTGGTTTGGTTTTTGTCATGTTAGTAAAGTTTGATTAATATTTCCTTTTTTTTCTTTTTCTAAACAGCTAAGTTTTTATTTTTTGGCCCGTGATTTTCGCCACGGGCCAGATAAGTAATACGTAAAACCAACTCTTACAATCGTATTTTAAAGAAGGCTCAATTCTTTAAACTGATTAAAAACTTATCAAAAAAATAACACTTATAATTTTACACAGTAATACAACTTAATCTATTACTATCGGTGCAAAGAAATATTTAAATCACACTTCTAAGGAGGGGTAAAATGGAAAAAAAAGGAGGTCAAAATTGTAATTAATTATTATTTCGCATTAAAATTTACAGAGTATTAAAAAATAACCGAATATTTTTACATAATCTGCAATCATTAAAATATTCTTTGTTTTAAGACTAAAACGTTTGAAATTTTTCAAAAAAACATACCCCCAGCCACAAAATGCAATTGAGTCTTTAAGAAAATGTAAAGTCTGAAAATGATTTTTAACTGAAATCGTTGAGCGTAATTAATTTTAACACATAGAAACATAGTTATAGTAACTTTATAAAAAAGGCGTTTCACTTATTTAAATGCATCCCGAGACTTCGGGACTATGTGTTAGAAACATCGTTTCTTTTTGCATTCTTTTTTATCCATATAAAATCTATGTTTCTATGTGTTTAAGATTACGCCAGTAGATTAACCGATAATATTCAAATCGGAGTTAAAAGAGCTCTTGTATTTTTTAATATACTCTGAAGGCGTCATTCCAAAAAGTTTCACAAACTGCTGTCTAAAATATTTAGGATCTTCAAAACCGACTTCGGCACTTGCCTGTGCAATATTCATGTCTTCAGTAAGCATCAACATCGCCGCTCTGCGAATCCGGAGAGACCGAATAAAAGCATTTAATGTTTGTCCCGAAATAATCTTGATTTTAGTATAAAGCGTCCTGTGGCTCATTCCCATTTCCTGAGCGAAGGTTTTAATCGTAAAGTCTTTTTTATGAATATTCGCTTCGACAATATCAATACACTTTTTCAAAATAAATTGATATTCAGCTGGAACTTTCTGGGTATTCTCTTTTAAAGTAATGCTGTCTAAGAAATACGTTCTAAGATTGCTTCTGTTTTTTAGTAAAGATTCTACGCGTGCAACCAGAATATCATCATCAAAAGGTTTCATGATATAATCATCGGCACCATCGTTGATTCCTTGCAAATGCGTTTCAGGATTTTTTGAAGCTGTCAATAAAATAACTGGAATGTGGGACAAATCATTGCTTTCCTTAATTTTTCGGCACAATTCCAAACCGTCCATCTGCTCCATTGCAATATCACTGATAACCAGATCTGGCATATGCTTTTTAGTCAGTTTCAAGCCTTCTTCGCCATTTTCAGCACTGTACACCATATAATTTTCAGAGAACATTTTAATCAGATAATTTCGGATATCATCATTATCATCAATAATTAAAACAGTTCTTTTTTCAGTCAGCATTACGGTTTGAAAATCAGTTTCTGAAACCTGATTTGTAGCCGAATTATTTTCTTCAATATCATCAATATTCAGTTCGTCAAAAAGCTGGCTTCTTTGCTGCACATCATTTGTAATAATCGCATTCTCAAAATGACTGCTTCCTTTTAAGAATGTCAGTTTAAAAATACTCCCTTTTCCAATTTCACTGCTGCAACTCACTTTTCCTTTGTGTTTGTCAACAAAATATTTCACAATAAAAAGTCCGATTCCAAAACCAGTACTTATAGAAACTTTAGAATTAATTTGTCTAAATTTCTCAAATATAATGTCAATATCCGCTTTATCGATTCCTTCTCCGCTATCTGAAATTTCCATTTCAACATCTGAAATTGTTTCGGTTAATTTCAAACTAATTTCACCACCAATTGGAGTATATTTAAAAGCATTCGACATTAAATTGAATAATGAAATTTCGATTTTTTCATAATCGCCAATAATCTCAATTTCATTGTCTGGAATATCAAAACTGTAATTGATGTTTTTATCTTTTGCTTGATTTACAAAACATTGATAGACTTCATTGCAAAGTTTATTTACATTTATAGGAGACAATCGTAATGAATCCGCATCATTTTCTGCTTTTCTAAAAAGCAAAAGCTGATCAACCAAACTCAATAAGCGTCTCGCATTACGATGTGCAATAGCCAAATCACTTCCTGAAGATCCATTTTCAACGCGTTCTTTTTGAACCGCTTTTTTCAGCGGATTTATAATCAGCGAAAGCGGTGTTCTAAATTCATGCGATATATACGTAAACATTGACGATTGTTTCTCGGCAATTTCCTTTTCTTTTTTGCTTTCTAATTCGGCGATTTTGACTTTGTATTTTAGTTTTTCCTTATTTTTATTGTATTCCAAATAAGCAAATAATAAGCCGGCAATTGCAAATAAATACAACGTATATGCCCACCAGCTTCTGTACCAAGGCGGTAAAACTTCTATAGAAATCAATGCAACTTCCTTATTCCAGCCTCCTTTAAAATTGGTTGTTTTTACTTTAAAAGTATACGTTCCCTCGGGCAATCTCGAATAATTTGCTTTTCGGGCTTGACCCACATAATTCCATTGTTCGTCCCAGCCTTCTAAAAAATAAGCGTAATTTATTTTGTCAGCATTGTTATAGTCAATTGCCACAAATTCTAACGATAAAGCCGTTTGATCATAATCAAGCGTGACTTTTTTTAGATTTGCAGAATCTGCTTCAGAAACCTCTGCTTTGCTTTCTTCAATACTTTGATTATTAACCGAAAAATCACTCAGCAATAAATTATTCTTCTGATTAAATCCTTTGATCGCTTCTGGAAAAAAGATATTGAAACCGTTGATTCCTCCAAAAAGAAACTCTCCATCAGACAATTCGATTCCGGCGTTAAAACTAAACTGATTGCTCTGTAAACCATCATTTACAGAAAAATTGCGGAAGGTTTGTCGCTTTTTGTCAAATCGGCAAACTCCGTTGTAGGTACTCATCCAAAGATTGCCTTCTTTGTCTTCAAGCAATCTCAAAATGGTATTTGATGGCAAACCATCATCTGTTGTAAGCCTTTTAAAAGTATTTGTTTTTCGGTCAAATAATAAAAGTCCGCCTTCCTGAGTTCCCAGCCAAAGATTTTTGTCTTTGTCTTCGTGAATACATCGAATTGTATTTCCGATGAAAAGCTTTCTTATTTTCTTTGATTTTTTTTCGATTGAAAACAAAGTCGTATAATTTCCACCCCAAAGTTTTCCGTCGCTAGTTTCCGTCAGACATTGCAAGTTTGTAACCGATTTGTCAAAAAGCACAAAACTGTTTTTTGCTCTGTCAAAAAAATACAACGCTCCTTCATTTGTAGCACTTGCCCAAATATTTGCTTTTGAATCTTTGTAAACAAACCAAATATTCTTTTCAACTTGCTTTGTAAATGGATTATAACACGAATATTGCGTAACCGAATTATTCTTCGGATTAATTTTATTGACGCCTCCAGCCCAAGTAGAAAGCCAGATTTCATTATTATTATCCCGAATAATTCCGGTAATAAATGGACTTGATAATTTATTTGCGTAATTGCTGTAGGTATTATTTTTTCGGTTCCAATATTTTAATCCGGCTCCGTCTGTTCCTATCCAAAGATTCTTTTTTTCATCTTCGCAGAAAGATAAAATAAAGTTTTCTGTCGGATTTTTCGAATTGTAACGAATGCTCTTAAAATATTTCGGCGTGTTGCTCAACATGCTGATGCCGCCACGCAATGAACCAAACCATTTATTGCCGTCTTTGTCTTCGTATAAACTCCAAACTGAGTTGCTTTTTGCCAACTGATTTTCATTGACCGTATTAAACGAAATGGTTTTTTTATTTGTTCCGATGACTTTGTAAATGCCACAACCATCAGTCGTGATCCAGAGTTCTTTTTTCTTGTCAACCAAAAGATCGGTGACGCTGCATTTATTTGAAAAATAATTGTCAGAGATGATTCCAGTTTTGGTATTGAACAGAAAAAGTCCTTCATCAGTTCCAAGCCAAAGATTTCCATCAGAAGCCAATTTCATTGCTTTTACTTCTTTTGAAAGTGAAAAAACTGCTTTTAAAATTTTAGCCGAATAACTATAACTACAAATTCCAACATTACGAACATAAACCCACGAATGATTATTCTTTTTGTCTTCTTGAATTGCAATCGCATCATAATTATTGATGCTGATTTTATTGCCTAAAACCGTAAGCGGAATTTGTTTTCCAACAAAGGAACCATTTTCAAAACTGATTAATCCTAAACTCTGCGAAGCTATCAAAAACAAATTGTCAGAAACCGAACGCATCTGATGAATAATATCGTTCAGGATTTTCTTTTTATTGGAAGAAAAATATTCTGCTGGAAGAAAAGCTGCAGTTGATTTGTTGTAAATGCTAATTCCGTTTGCGCCTCCTACCCAAATGTTTTTTCTGGAATCGCCTTCGATATTGTAAACGGTGTTAAAAGATAACGACTTTTTATCGTTGATTCGATTGCGGAAAACTTTGAAGTTGTAACCGTCATAACGGTTGAGTCCGTCGTAGGTTCCAAACCAAAGATAACCGTCATTATCCTGAAAAATAGTCGTCACCGAATTGTTCGACAAACCGTCAGAAATATCAAGAAATTTCACGGGATTATCCTGCGCAAAACTCAGCGAAGTGAAACCAAATAACAATATAAAATGCAGAACAAAATGCTTCAAAATAGTATGCTTTTTTTGGAATTTGTGTAGAAACCACAATTATAAGCCTATTTATGGCAATTTTGCAAAAATCAATTCATAAAATTTTGATTTTCGGGCTGATGTGTAAGGCTAAATCTTACGTTTTTGTTTTTAGTAAAGGTTTGCTTATAAATTGGTTTTTGATTTTTGAGACAATTACAATTTTTAAAAAAGAAAAACTTATGCAAAGTGAATCCCAAAATTCGTTCGGGATTACACAGCATCTCACGACTAATTTCCCGAACACAAAACAAACACAAAACACACGTTTACAAATATTTACAATAAAAATCCATTTATCAAATCAATATTTTTTTTACCTTTAATACATTCCAACAACTTAAAAATAATATTATGAAAAGAAGAGTATTACTTGTAATGGTTTTGTTTGGAACCATTACGCTTGCAAATGCGCAAAGTGTAGGAGATCTTACGAAAGCGGCAAGCAAAGCATCACAGACAGCAGTTCCTTCGTTTGATGTGGCTAGTATTTCTAATCAGGTTATGGGATTGTTGAATCCTAAATTGAAATTAACCGATGCTCAAAAACCTATTGTAAATTCATTGGTAAATGAAACGCTAAACAAAAAGAAAAATATTTTGCCAACAATGGCGACTGACAAAGCAGGTTACACCTCAAAAATGACAGCCAACAGAGAATCTTTTCTTACCAAAATGAAAAAGAACATAACTCCTGCACAATTTTCAACATTAACTTCTTTATTGCCCAAATCAGCTTCTTCGGCATCAGCATTGGCACAAATGCTTTATTAAAACATTGAAGTAAAAAAGCAAAATAGCTACGGTTCTATTTTGCTTTTTTACTTTATTCTTATGCTTTGCAAGGTTTTCATTTATGCGCACCTTTTTACGAGCTAGACGCTTCCGTTAATAAGGTTCCTATTTAATATTTATCTTTTCAAATTCAACAGCATCAATCAATTCAATATCTTTTTCATAAGGATTGACAGCGCCAAATCTCAACTTGCTATCAGTTAAAATTACAATTAAATGTTTTTCTTTAAATTTAGAATTAACTAATATCAAAGTATTTCCAGAAATTGCATAATTACTATAAATTATTTTTTTGCCATTTTCTATTCTAGTAACATTTTTTTTGTTGATTTCAAGAATAATAGTTGAATGTTTTTTATCTGCTATTTTCCAACTTCCAATCAATTTTTCTTTGGTAAAAGTTTCCTGTTGGGATAATGATAATATTGTATAAACTTGAAAAAGCCAAATTAGAAGATAAATAATATAATTTCTAAAGAAAAGAAAACCCTTTGCTAAGTAATTACCTTGAAAAGTCTCTCTTTTATTTAAAAACAAAATCAATAGAAAATTGATGCCGTAATAAAAGACAAAAACAACAAAACTGAATACTAATAAGATAAAGAATTTATTATTATCCATATAACCTAAATTATAGAATAAACTAATTTGTAATAAACAAAATGCAACTATTAAAATTGAAAATAAAATTTTCAATCTTAATTTTAAAATTGGTTTAGATAAAATATTAAAAAGAACCAAACCTAATACCGTAAAAAATGATATATATAATAATTTCATTTTAATTTATTGAATTAGTAACCCAATCACGCAGATTTTCTCTCCACAATCGTTAGCGTCTCAATTGTAAACCCGATTCGTTCAAAACAGCGAGACATTACCAATATTACATTTCATCGCCGTAAAATTTTTTGTATAAATTCCAATAATTGTTTAATTGTTTCTTAGGATAACCAGTATATTTTTCTTGATACTGTTCTTGGGTATTATTCTGAAAATTTTTAACATTATATTCTAATAACAGACCAAAATCATTTGGCTTTATTAGGGTTTTTGTATAACTATAAGGCTTTTCACTTTTAATTAATTTATCAAAACTAATTTCATTGAACACATTGAAACCATTATTATAAAACTTTAAAGTTTCAATTTCTTTCCTAACTAAGTCAATTTTTTCCACTTTAGATGACAATTTTTTTTTGGAATGAACATCAATTACGTTTTCAACTTTTAGTAACTTATTGTTAATAATAAAGATTTCTCTTTTCATTTTTTCTTCAGGATTATCTTCATCAATCCATTCTTTATGAAAATAATACCCTCCATTTTTTTTGATAAAAACTTCTTTACCTCTATAAACAGAATCATTAGAGTTTTTATTTAAACTTTGAGACTTGACATATGATATGATTTCAACATTATTCTCATTTTTATTAATTTCAAAATAGGCATCTACTTTAGATAAATCATTACCTAATAATTTTACTCCCTTCATATTGATAAAATCAATATCTCCATAGATTTTTTTTTCTGACAAATCAATCCTCTTTTTTTCATTATTTGTGTTACTATGACACGATAATATTGATATTAAAACTAAAATTGCAAAACTTGATTTCATAAATTTAAATTTAATTATGTGTATTATAAACGCCTGATGTACTTGATGTATGAGAAAGCACTTTCAAATTTCTAATAACAGATGACGCTTTTTGACCTGGAGTTGCTCATCGTTAGCACAGATTTGTAATCTGTGCCTAGAAAGATTGGAGATCTTATACAATATAGTACGAGCTTTACTGTACAGACACAGATCACAAATCTGCGCTAACGGGTCTATTTTGCTTTTTTACTTTATTCTTATGCTTTACAAAGTATTCGATCGCGCACGTCTACGCTCAATCGTTAGCGCAGATTTACAAAGGTTCCAATATCAATAGTAGAATTATCCTTTACTTTATGTAACAAAAAGTGAAGAGTGTCTATTCTAGTAGTTTTGGGGAATGTTACCATGAAAACCCCGTTGCCAGAACCTAAATTGCCAAAATGTTTTTCTACTATTTTCCATTCTAAAAGATATTCACTTTTCTTAAACTCCTTGCTTGCTTTTTTTAATTTCAAAACAATTTGATTATTTGGTGATAATGAAACTTTTCTTTTTTCTCCCTCTATAACTTTGTAATGCCAAACTTTTTCAATCCAAACAGAATCAATAATATCTAAATCTCCAGTTTGTAATTTATTTGCTGTAGAGAGATAAAATTCAGATTTTTTTGAATTTAAAATTGTTGAAGATGCTTGAGGCGTTGCTGTATTGAATTCATGACAGCAAACACACATTAATGATATAATGTATAAACTAACTAAAACTTTTTTTCTCATTTTCTTTTTTAATTGACCTCTCCTCCAATCGCGCACGTCTACCCTCAATCGTTAGCGCAGATTTGTAATCTGTGCCCACAAAGATTGGATAAATATTCTTTGCTTTATCAAGAATTCTTCCAGTGGATTGCTTCTATGTATTCTAAAATAGATTCATTACTATCATATATTAAAAACTCTAATTTGTCATTTAAAACAGACTGTTTTTGTATAAATTCTTTTGCTAAATCTATATTGTTGAACAACCAATATATTTCATCTTCAGTGTTATTTAGGTAGAGCTCTAGTTTAATATTCAATACATGACCTGTTGCTCCATCTGCAATAACTACTACAACCTGCTTTTCATTTAGAGTTGGGAATTTCTTCATATTTAATATTTTTTGTTTTATTAGAATTCCAATGGTGTCGTAAAATACCAAATATAATTTTAAATCCGAATTACATAACTTTATAAAAACAAAAAAACTGCATAAAAGTCAAAAAAGACCTTTACACAGTTTATATTATTAAAATCTAAATTTTACTCCATCAAAAAAACAACCAATCCCCTAGCGCCATGCGCACCCAAAACCAACGACTGCTCAATATCAGCCGTTTTTGAAGGTCCAGCGATAAAAGTTCCAAATCCGTACTCTTGATTTCCTATTTTATCATAGGCTTGATGCATTGTTGGATAAATGTTTTCCTTATTTACAATTATAGCCAAATATTGCGCGATAAAAGGCGAAACACGTTGTCCAAGAATAGCATCGGTTACCCAAAGTGCACTGTTTTCTGCAACGCCAAAATTTGCTTTTATAATATTCAATTCAACATTTTTTAATGAATGCGGATCATCATTTGTCCAATCTAAAGATGCTATTTCTGAAAGTTCTGGAAGCGTTGTAATAATACGCTTTTCAAGATTGTAATGCTTTTTGACATATGAAATCACCTCGTCATAATTGGAAACTTCAACGGGATTTCCTCCAATGTTTTTTAGGACTGTTTTGTACGTTTCTAAAACATTAAAGTTTTCAGAACCTAAAACTTTTAAGTCTGGCAAAGCAGTTACAAAATCAGGTTGATTTTGCTTGATTTTATTTAATATTTCGGCTTTACTGCTCATTGTTTTTCTCTTTTGCTTCTCTTGAATTTTTCTTGTACCATTCTCTGAATGATTCTTCTGGAACTGCAGGCATTTCGCGCTGATCGTACCATTTATTCATTTTGTTGTTCACTAAACCTGGAGCATTTTTCATTACAAATCGGCCTGATTTTCCTGCGATATTAAAAACCGTCGGATTTGCCAAAACTGCCGCCATTGTTTTCATTGCAATCGTTTTGGCCGTTGGTGTATGTCCTTCTTTCACCAAAACCTGACGCCATTTATATAACTGATCGTGTATGTCGATTTTTACCGGACAAACATTGGTACAAGAACCGCAAAGTGTACTTGCAAATGGCAAATCGGCATTTTTTTTCATGTCGAGATTTGGAGCCAAAATAGAACCAATTGGTCCCGCAACGGCATTATGATAACTATGTCCGCCACTTCTTCGGTAAACTGGGCACGTATTCATACACGCACCGCAACGAATACATTTTAGCGAATTTCTAAAATCTTCTCTTCCTAATTGTGTGCTGCGGCCGTTATCGACAATTACAATATGAATTTCTTTGCCGTCTCTTGGCTTTTTAAAATGGCTTGAAAAAGTCGTAATCGGCTGTCCTGTTGCGCTTCTCGCCAATAATCTCAAGAAAACGCCTAAATGCTCTCTGTTCGGAATCAATTTTTCAAAACCCATGCAGGCAATATGAACATCGGCTAAATGCGCGCCCATATCTGCATTTCCTTCATTGGTACAAACCACAAACTCACCCGTTTCTGCAATGGCAAAATTTACTCCGGTCAAAGCTGCTTTTCTAGTTAAAAAAGTATCGCGAAGCTGTTGTCGTGCCGATTCGGTTAAATATTGTGGATCAAAATTCCCTTTTTCTGTACCCAAATGTTCATGAAACGTTTCACTTACATCTTCTTTTTTTAGGTGAATTGCTGGCAAAACAATATGGCTTGGCGGTTCTTTACGAAGCTGTACAATATATTCTCCCAAATCCGAGTCAATAACTTCTACGCCATTTTCAGCTAAATATTCATTTAAATGGCATTCTTCGGTAAGCATGGATTTTGATTTCACCATTTGCTTCACGTCATGCTTTTTCAGAATAGAATGCACAATTTCATTGTGTTCTTTGGCATCGGCAGCCCAATGTACTTTTATTCCGTTTTTTTGAGCATTTGCCTCAAATTCAACTAAATAATCGTGAATATTAGAAAGCACATTATTCTTGATCTTAGAAGCTGTTTCACGCAATAATTCCCAATCCGAGATCTGATGTGCAGATTTATCGCGTTTTTCTCTAACGAACCAAAGCGTTTCATCATGCCAATTTACGCGCTCCACATCTTTGTTAAAACGTGCCGCTGCTTCGCTGTGTTCTATTGTTTTTTTTGAAGACATCTTTTAATCATTTAATATAAAACTGATTCGATTGCTTTTCATGAGCTCCATCGGAGCATAATATTTATAGCCTAATTTAGAGCTTATTTTTATAGCTCCATCGGAGCGACATTTCTATCTTTAGCAATATAAAAAATGTCACCCCTATGGGGTTTCTTATTGAAAACAAACTGAATATTCTATAAATATATCGCCCCTCTGGGACTTTTGCTACGAATAAAACTTAAGGTTTGAAAGAAATTTCGAAATCATTATTTACTGACAAAATTCACTACATTTTCATGAATTGCTTTTTCGCCTTGAACATTTGCAGCCGTTACATTAGTCAAGAAAATATTTTCAACCGGAAGTTCTTTTTGAGCTTGAATTCTTGAAACAAACTTCACATTGGTTGCTGTTATATTTTCCAGATATACATTTTTTATTGGCGTCAAACGACGTTGAATTGTCGGAACCAAATCACGCCATTGGTATAAAACATCAGTTTCGATTCCGAGAATTCCGGCATCAATTTTCCCCGATTTGATATTCGTCATGTGAATATTATTCACAAAACCGCCTCTTCTTTCATTAGTTTTAATGTATAGAAGATGATTTAGTTTTGCGCCATCGACCACTGTACAATTATCAATAAATACATTTTCTATTCCACCTGATAATTCACTTCCAATTGCGACTAATTGATGTCCGTTTTTTACAGTACAATTTCGCATAACAATATTTTTTGAAGGTGTGTTTAAGGTCCAAGCATCTATTCCACAGCCCGATTTAATTGCAATTGCATCGTCTCCTTGATCAAAAACACAATTTTCGATCAATACATTTTGCGACATTTCTGGATCAACACCGTCATTATTATGTCCGTGCGCATACACCTGAAGATTTCTGATCACGACATCTTTTGACAAAAACGGATGAATCATCCAAAACGGACTGTTGGTAATCTTAACGCCATCCATTAAAATATTCTGACAACGATTGAACTGAATAAAATGCGGACGCAAATTAGCAGTATCATTAACCATTTGTCTTTCTTCGACAGGTTTTTGGTAAGAAGCCAAATAATACAATCTTTTCAAGCTTTCCATATGCGCTTTTGGGCGTGCAAACCATTTTGTCCAAACGTCCATTTTTGCTTTCAATTCGCCTTCGCCTGTAATGGCAATATTTTTACATTGGTATGCGTAAACCAGTGGCGAATAATTGTAACATTCATAACCTTCCCAAGTAGAACGAACTGCTGGCAGATAATCTTTTGGATCTTCAGAAAAAAGCAAAACCGCTCCTTTTTCCAAATGTAGATTTACATTGCTTTTAAAATGAATTTTCTTTGTCAGCCACTCGCCTTCCGGAATTATCACAATTCCTCCACCCGCTTTATTGGCTTTTGAAATCGCTTTAGAAATTGCTTCAGAAGTTTTTTCTTTATCGCCTTTTACTGCTCCAAAATCAACAATCGAAAATTTTTTGCATTTGCTGAAATCAGGAATCTTGATGGTGGGCATTTCAAAAGGTGCTTTTACCACCACTTCTTTTTGTGTTACAGAAGTTGGATCTTTCTGAAACGATAAAAAAAGCAACGAAAGCAAAAGTGTAAAACAAAAAGTTATTTTTTTCATGATTAAATTTAAAAAAAATGGCTCACCTATTTTCTATACCATTGTATTTAATATTTCGGCAATGTGAATGGTTTTTACTCGACTGTTTTGTCTTCTTAAAATACCTTCCAAATGCATCAAACAAGACATGTCTCCACCAGTGATATAATCGACATTTTGATTTTCGTGATCTTTGATTCGGTCTTGTCCCATTTTTACAGAAACGGCTTCTTCGGTAACGCAGAAAGTTCCTCCAAAACCACAACATTCGTCTTTTCTGGATAAAGAAACTAAATCCAAACCTTTTATTTTATAAAGCAATTGCTGTGGTTTTGAGAAAAAATGTGCGTTTAGTTCCGACATCTGCGAAAGCTTTAAACCTCGCTGGCCATGACAGCTTTGATGCATCCCGACTCTGTATGGAAAACTTCCTTGTATGTGATCTACTTTTAAAATATCGGTAATAAACTCTGTTAATTCGAAAACTTTTTTACGCATTTCTGACGCGACAACTTCTAATTTGTCATCATGCAAGTGCTCTTTTACATGTAAAACACAGCTTCCTGACGGGCAAACGATATAATCAAATCCCGCAAAATTGGAGATAAAGTTAGCATTGCAGCCTTTTGTTAAGTGTTCGTAACCACTGTTTGCCATTGGCTGTCCGCAGCAAGTTTGTCCCATCGGAAAATGAACATCACAGCCTAATTTTTGTAAAAGTTCATAGGTTGCAATTCCAACTTTTGGAAAAAACTGATCGACATAACACGGTATAAAAAGTCCGATTTTCATTTTTTATTCTTTTATTTTTTGCCCGCAGATTTGGCAGATCAAGCGGATTTATTCTCATTTTTTTGTCATTTCGACCAAAAGGAGATTCGAGCGAGAGCGAACTGACAAGCTTGCGTTGCAAAATACAGTTTATTAATTTTTAATTAATAATTATCAATTGTCAATTATTAATTGTAAATTATCAATTACCTAATGTTTATAAAATTTCAAATCTATTAAATCATTTTGAATTGGCTTTGGATTCCAGTTTTCGTGAATGGCCAACGCCGCTCCCAATGCACTTGCCTGCGCCATTGAAGCAGCATAAACTTCTACATCAGGATAAGCTTCTGCCAGCAAATTCATAAAAATCGAATTTTTACTGAAACCTCCATCCACAAAAATTTTCTTAACAGGGCTATTGTGTATCACTAAGTTAGTCGAAAAAACCTGTTGTTCGACTAAATCCAACATCAATTGATGATAAGCGGTTTCGTAATTCTTGAAAGTCGAAAGGTCTCTTTTTTGAAACGGACATTCTTTCAAAATATCAAAATCGTATTTCTTTGGATAAAGAATCTGAAAATGAAGTGCTCTTAAGTTTGCTACAATATTTTTATCAAAATAAACATCTTTGAAAGTATCAAACGGAACATTAAAATGGGCCGCTAATCTTTTGGCTTGTACTTCATGCTCGTTGCCCGAAAACAATCTTGCCGCTTTTACAGGTTTTTCAGTGTACTGCATATAACACAGACAATCTTTTTGAAGTTCATCAAAAGTCAGAGGCTTATTATTGAACGGATTCAGCGAAATGCTCCAAGTTCCGGTCGACAATAAAACAAACGGTTCTGTAAAGTTGATTGTGTATGGAATAATTGCAGATGAACTGTCGTGAAGTCCAACTCCAACAGACAAATCACCTTTTTTCAAAACATCTTTTCCATAATGTAAAGGTGGAATTTTTTCTGAAATACCTTCGTTCTCAATCCATTTGTGGTATTTCATTTTTTTGAAATTCCACAAATTGGTATGACAGCCAACACTTGTAATATCGGCGAAAGCCTCATTTGTCAGCAGAAAACTTAAATATTGTGGCAAATGCAGACAATATTTTACTTTTTCAAACAGCTCCGGTTTTTCTTCCTTAAGTCGGTAAATCTGCATTCCAGAATTCAAGCTTCCTAAAACTGGAGAAGCCGTTTTGACTGCAAATTTCTCTTCGCCTTTATATTTGTTGTAAAACGCTGCTTTTAATTCCTCTGGATAATCTTTTAAGTAATTATACAGAGGAGTCAAAACTTTTCCGTTTTCATCAATGTACACAAAACTAGCGCCGTATGTACTAAAATTGATAGCTTTTAAAACATAGTTGGTCAGCTCTTTTATTTCTGATAATCGGTCGAGTATCCAGTTTTTCAGAACATCAATATCTTCACAAGGAAAACCATCTTCATCTGTGGTTTCATCAAGATTCACTGATTTTTCCCAAACAATCTTATAATTTTCGTCAAATAAAAAAACCTTTTTGTTTGTTTTACCAATATCAAAAATTGCAACTACATTCATTTTTTTTAATTGTAAATTGTTAATTATCAATTGTTAATTTTGGATTCATAATTTATAATTAACAATTAATAATTTATAATTATAACCCTGTTGCCATTGTTTTTAATCCTCTTTCGCCAATTAAATTGCTTCTAACAGCAAGAGAACGATATAACTCTACCGGATTTAAAGCTGCCCCAGAACGCAAACGAGCTTCTGCCACTAACGCACGAACATCTGTACGGAAAGCATTTTGAAGAATTTCCTGTGCTTTAACCACATCATTTTCTTCTTGAGCTTGCTCTAAAGCTTTTCTATCAACAGAAAGTGCTTGTGCATACGCAATCATAATCGCTTCAACAGATTGCAATAAATCTTCTAAAGGATCTTTAATATTGTGAGATGCATCAATCATCCAGCCTAAATCTTTGGCGTGATTCATTCCTCTTGCATCCATTCCTTCAACTAATTCATTGAAAATCAAGAATAATTGATACGGTTTTAAAGCTCCAGCAGTTAAATCGTCATCTCCATATTTTGAATCATTAAAGTGGAAACCTCCTAATTTATTATCCATCAATAAAATAGAAACAATTTGCTCGATGTTTGCATTTGGCAAATGATGACCTAAATCAACAAGCGTTTTTGCTTTGTCACCTAATTTTTGAACGTATGAATACGATTGTCCCCAATCTGCAACTGTTGTTGAGTAAAAGTTTGGTTCAGCACATTTGTATTCTAAGAATAATTTCCAGTTTGAAGGCAATGCATCGTAGATTTCTTCTAAACTTTCTAATGTATTTTGGTATGCTTTTCTGAAGTTTAATTGTCCCGGAAAGTTAGATCCGTCAGCTAACCAAACTGTTAATGAATCAGATCCTAATTCGATTCCGTGTTTAATAACTTCGATATTGTGAGCAATTGCTTGTTTGCGAACTGCTTTGTTTACATTTTGCAATGAACCATATCTATACGTATGCTCTGCGTTTGCCTGATCCTGAAACGTGTTCGAGTTCATGGCATCAAACTTTAATCCGTGCTGTGCTGCTAACGTTTTGATCGCCTTATAATCTGTTGGAATATCCCACGGAATATGAAGCGAAATCGCACCAGAAGCATTATTTAGTTTATGAAGCAAACCTACATCTTCAATTTTTTCTTCTAATGAACGAGGTTCTCCTCCACCTGCAAAACGTCCAAATCTAGTTCCTCCAGTTCCTAAAGCCCAAGATGGAATAGCGATTTGAAAATCAATTAATTTTTGAATAATCGATTCTGCATTTTCTATTTCTGATGCTGTAAAAGCAAATTTATTTTGATGTTTTTTCAGCAATCCCTCATTATGAGATGCAATATTGTTTGATTCAATTAACATAGCATTTTATTTTAATAGCGCACAATGTAACACATTATATCGATTGCGCTCTTGGTTATTATTTATTTCAAAACAAGTTTGCTTGTTTGTTTTACCATTAAGAAATTAAGTTCATAAAGATTGGCTTAAATTACTTAATATCTTAATGGTGAAAAGAAAATTAAGCTTAATTTAAAAAATCAATTACGCTAAACTAACTCTACTTTGGTATATTTTCTTAATCTTAATTATTTTATTGCGTTTTTTTAGCTCTTAAATTTTAAAAAAATCTAACGCTCGAAAATTTCCGAACGTTAGATTACAAAAAACCACCTTTGTTTTAAACTTAAAAAAACTAAACAATCTATCTGTAAAAGCCCATTCCGACACCGCCATCAACGTTTAGAGCGTTTCCTGTAGATTTATCTAATAAACCACCAACGAAAGCAAAACACGCATTTGCGATATCATCTGGCAATATAATTTCATTTAATAAGGTACGTTTTGCATAGTAAGCCGGTAATTCTTCAACCGTGATTCCGTATGCTTTTGCACGTCCTTCTGCCCATCCGCCAGACCAGATATTTGAATCTGAAATTACAGCATCTGGATTTACTGTGTTTACACGAATTTTATCAGCTCCAAGTTCTGCAGCCATTAAACGTGTTAAATGCGCTTGAGCTGCTTTTGCAGAACCGTATCCAGGATTATTTGGACCCGCAACTACTGCATTCTTAGAAACAATGTTTACGATATCACCTCCAAAACCTTGTTTGCGCATTACTTCGATTCCGGCTTTAGAAACTATAAATTGTCCTTTTACCAAAATATCATATAATCTGTCCCACTCTTCTAAAGTGTGCTCTGCAATAGATTTAGAAATACTGATTCCAGCATTATTTACCACAATATCAGCACCTCCAAAAGCTAGAGAAGCTTGATCGAATGCTTTTTCAGTAGAATCAGAATCAGTAACATTCAATAAAGTGCTTGAAACGGCATCTTTACCAAACAATTTCACAAACTCCGCTGTAGCCGACGCTAGACGCTCTTCGTTAATATCATTGATTACCACACAAGCACCTTCCTGAGCAAATTTCTTAGCGATAGCTTTTCCAATCCCTCCAGCAGAACCTGTAATAACAGCTACTCTTCCTGACAATGCTTTTGGTTTTGGCATACGCTGTAATTTAGCTTCTTCCAACAACCAATATTCAATATCAAATGCTTCTTGGTGCGGCAATGAAGTATATTCTGAAACTGCTTCAGCACCTTTCATTACGTTTACTGCATTGATATAATATTCAGACGCCAAACGCGCCATTGTTTTATCTTTTGCAAAAGTGAACATTCCTACTCCTGGATATAAAATCACAACCGGATTTGGGTCACGCATTGCAGGTGAATTTGATTTTTTGCATGCATTGTAATAATCTTTGTACATTGCACGGTACGCTTCAAATGCTGGTGTCAATTTTGCTTTAATGACCTCAACATCAGACAAATCTTCGTTTGGATCTAATTCTAAAACCAGCGGACTGATCTTAGTTCTTAAAAAGTGATCTGGACAAGAAGTTCCAAGCGGTGCTAATTTTGAAAGATCATTAGAATTAATGAATTCCAATACTCTTGCATCATCTGTATAATGTCCAATCATTTGACGCTCTGATGAACAGAAACCTCTTAAGATTGGCGCTACTTTTGCTGCTTTTAATTTACGATCTGCTTCAGGAAGACTGTCGATTTTTTTGCCTCCAAAAACAGGACGTTTTTTTCCATAGTTGCTTTCAAGATATTCAGCACATTTCTCGATTACTTCCAGCGTATTAATATAACTTTCGTATGCAGTGTCTCCCCAAGTGAATAAACCGTGAGAACCTAACATGATACCGCGAAGTTTTTTTCCTTTTTTCTCAGCTTCTTCCAAACAGCTTCTTAATTGAAGACCAAGGTCAAAACCAGGGCGTTGCCATCCAACCCATCCAATTTCGCCATCAAATAATTCTTCTGTGATTTGCTTTCCATCTTTAGCAGCCGCGATTGCAATTGCCGCATCTGGATGCAAGTGATCGATATGTTTGAAAGGCAAAAATCCGTGTAAGGGTGTATCGATTGAAGGTGCTTTTGAAGCCAAATCAAAAATACAGTGGTTGAATAATTCTACCATTTCATCTTCAAATTCAATTCCTCTGTACACATTTTCAAGATTGCGCAATCTGTCTAAATAAAGTGCTGCACAGCCTGATTTTGTCAATGTTCCAATATCTCCACCAGAACCTTTGATCCACATCACCTCAGAGCTTTCGCCTGTTAATGGATCTTTATCTGTTATTTTTACAGAAGTATTTCCTCCTCCGTAGTTTGTCAATCTTAAATCGGCTCCAAGTAAGTTAGAGCGATAAATAAAAAGCGCTACTTCATCCCCAGCTAATTCTTTTGCTTTAGCGTCATCCCAAAGATAGCTTACGTGCTTAAAATTCATATTAGTTGTATTTATATTCGACATTTGGTTGTTTGATTTTAGTTTATATTTTATAATGAATTACCGATTCCGACTACCACAATCGAAAGCATCATCAATGCAATTCCCCACGAAAAAGTTCGCATTGTTTTCTTAGAAACTCCTGTCCATTCTTTTAGATAGAATCCCCATAAATTAGCCGTTAAAATAATGGTTGCCATGTGCAGAATCCATGAACTTGCGCCATTGCCAAGTTTGCTTTCTCCCATACCATAAAAGAAAAACTGCAAAAACCACATTGTTCCAGCAATTGCAGAAAACAGAACGTTTTTAGCAATTGGAGTACTTGTATTTGTATAATCTGAAAAAGTTTTATTTCTGAAATTAAGATAGATACACCAAATAAAATTGGTCGTTAGTCCACCCCATAATATAATAATGTAACTTACATTGTTTTGGAACAAAAATTCGCCTTGATTTGGATTTGCCAATTTCCAAGCTTCATTTGCAACATCAGCCATTGGTTTTGCTGCTTCGATTCCGAAGTTAAAAAACGAACTCAAAATACCTGATACTATGGCAATAATCAACCCTTTTACCAGACTGAAATCTTTATCTTTGTCTTCGTGACCTGTTTCAAAATCTTTTTCTTTCAGTGTTCCTGCTTTTCCTAAAATAGCAATACCTATAATACATATTAATACTCCAGCCAAAACCATTTGTCCACCAGAATTCGAAAACATATCACTAATTGATTCTTTTCCTTCTACTGCATTAAAATGATAATAAATTGGCGGAATCAAAGCTCCAAAAGCAGAACAGAATCCTAATGTAATTGAATTTCCTAGTGACATTCCTAAATAGCGAACGCCAAGACCATAAGTAAGTCCACCTACTCCCCAAATCAATCCCATTGTAAATGCTAGTGCTTTAACTTGTGGTGCAGCCGTAGCGATAATTTCGGTAAAATTCGGAATCGTCAAATATGCTGCAATTGGCGGTACAATTAACCAAGAGAAAAAACCTCCTACAAGCCAATAGCTTTCCCAAGCCCAATTTTTTACTTTTTTGAATGGCATATAAAAACTGCCCGAAGAGAAACCTCCAATGGAGTGAAAAATAATACCTAGTAATGATTCCATTAATTAAATTTAGTTTGTGGTTATTGATAGTTAATCTGGTTTTGTAAAATAAGAGAATGTAAAAAAGAAAACTGTCCTGTACTATCCTTTATGATTTTAGGAAATATGTTAAAACCAAAGAATATTAAGAAGAAGAACACTTTTTAAGTAGAAAAATAAATTTAAAATTTCTATTTTAGCAATCGATTTCGTAATTATTGTATCCACAATCATCGATAAATAATGAAATCTCAAAAAAAATAAAACAAGCCTTATTTAATTTTGCTCTTTTGTGAGAAAAGTAACAATTAAGCCTATTTTTCAGCTTTAGTCCTAAAATTTTCTGCACAAATCACAATTCAAAATTATATTCTGTAAGTAATCGCCATAATCAACAAAGCCACAAAATGATTAAACTTATCAAAATAGACGAAGATTCTAGGGTTCCAAAATACAAGCAGATTGTAGATTCAATTTTGCAGAATATTGCTAACGGAAATCTAAAAATAAATCAAAAAATTCCTTCGATAAATAGCTTTAGCGAAGAGTTTTATATGTCTCGTGATACTGTCGAAAAGGCTTATAACATCTTAAAAGAGCGAAAAATCATTTCTTCTATACGAGGAAAAGGCTATTATATTACTCGAACAAAACTAGAATCTAAGGTAAATGTGCTTTTTTTATTCAATAAATTGAGTGCATACAAAATGAAAACCTACAGTTCTTTTATTAATACCGTTGGAGCAAATGCACATACTGATTTGCATATTTATCATTGTGATGAAACTTTATTTCTAAATCTTCTTGACAAATTTGAAGGTGCTTACGACTACTATGTAATCACGACGCACTTTAAAACGGATGAATTGAAACATTTAAGCTTTACTGATGATGTTGTAAAAGCCATAGAAAGAATTCCGAAGGAGAAATTGGTCATTATGGATAATATCAAACTCGGAATGGAAGGCGAAATCATCAAAATTTATCAGGATTTTGAGAATGACATTTATAATGCTTTAAAAGAAGGCCTTTCAAAAATCACCAAATACAAAAGACTAATTTTGGTTTATCCTGAAAAAGCAGTTTACCCTTATCCAAGAAGAATTTTGCACGGATTCAGAAAATTTTGTGTGGAGCACGAAATCAATTTTGAAATTCTGAGCGAGGTTTACGATGATATGATTCTGAAAAAAGGTGATTTATTCATCACAATCGAAGAATCGGATCTTGTTAATTTAATGAAACAAATTCGTGATGAGGAATTTATTTTAGGAGAAGAAATCGGCGTAATCTCTTATAATGATACACCTCTAAAAGAATTATTAGGGATCACCGTTATGTCAACCGACTTTAATGTGATGGGTGAAACCGCTGCAAGAATGATCTTAAATAAAGAAAAAGGAGAATATAAAGTACCTTTTAATTTTATTGATAGAAATTCGATCTAAGGGACTGAGGTTCTAAGATGCTAAGGCTATAAGTTTTTTTTCGCAAAACGTTTTATCGTAGAGGCGCACAGCAGTGCGTCTTTCGTATTTTATGCGTGTATCGTTTGTCATTTCTCGTTCCTCGAAATGACAAATGTTTCGTTTATAAAATGCTCTGACGGACTAAAGTCCGTCTCTACAAAATGGAACGTTCCTCCGGAACTTTTGTTAAAGAGCCGTAGGCTCGATTTATATTGTAGAGACGGACTTTAGTCCGTCAGAGAAAAACAATAAATCCACACATTGTTTGTCATTTCTATGAACAATAAATGATAAATCAAGCGTTCATAAAATGCGAAAGACGCACTGCTGTGCGCCTCTACGATAAAACCTCTTGTAAAAAAAACTTAGAACCTCAGTATCTTAGAATCTTAGCACCTTAAAAACTATTTTTTAACCACCAAAGAAATAGTCGGTTTAGGTGCTAGTTTCATGTCTTTTCCCATATAAAAACTAGTATGCGGAGGCTGGTTATAACCAACATTCTGCCATGCAATGCTTAAGCGATATTGTGGATCATGCATTAAAGTATATTGACGAACATTCGTTGGAATTGTTGTGGAATAAATTCTCAGTTCTTTATTGTCTTCAGATCTTAGAATTAATTCTTCTCTCCAATCCCCCAAAATATCAGCAGAAAGCGCCGGTGTCGATTTTGTACCGTTATTCGAAACTGCTCCAGTTGCAGTAAATAATCTTCCTTTATTATATTTGTCAATATGATTAGAATCTAATAATTCTCTTGAAGTATCACCATCCCAATAAATCAAAAAGTTAATCGAGTTTGGTGCTTTTCCGACCACTTTCCCTTTCATATCATATAAATCTGGAGAACCAGAATACCAAAATTGTGCTCCTTTCAGCTCCGGATCAATATTATCTGCAACGCCTCTTCCTACATCTTCATTCATGGAGCCTGTAAATAAAACTTTTCCATCTTTAGCTGCAAAAATAGTAGCACCAGGCCCCGTTGTGCCATTTTCGATTTCGTGAATTCCAAAGACTTCCAAACCTGGAAGATCAGGATCTAAATCGGAAACGTGAATCGCATCTCCATGTCTAAAACCTGTTGTATATAAACCTTGCCCGTTATCATCAACGCACATTGATCCGTAAATAATTTCATCTTTTCCATCGTTATCCACATCTGCAACGGTAAGATTATGATTTCCCATTCCAGAATATGGATTTTCAGAATCCTTGCTGTCAAAAACCCATCTTGAAGTTAGTTTTCCATTTTTAAAATCCCAAGCTGCTAAAACCGTTCTTCCGTAATAGCCTCGGCACATCACCACACTCGGATGAACGCCATCTAAATAGGCAACACAAGCTGTAAAACGATCAATTCTATTTCCTTTTGTATCATTTCCGCCGCTTCCACCATGTCCACCCCAGCCTGCTAAATCACCTCTTTCAGCAATATAATCAACTGTTGTAACAAGCTTTCCGGTTCTTCCATCAAAAACAGAAAGATATTCTGGACCTTTCAAAATCTTCCCATAAGTTCCCGAATTCGGATCGCGATCTACCCAGTCTTTTGAAGCGTCGCCCACAACATTATTCTGACTGTCTGTTGTTCCATCAGCCGTTTTGCAAACCAGTTCTGCAATTCCGTCGCCGTCAAGATCATACACCATAAACTGTGTATAATGTGCGCCTTCGCGAATGTTTTTCCCTAAATTGATTTGCCATAAAAATTTCCCTTCTAAAGTATAAGCTTGAAATATCGGCGGATCTGTAATTCCCGTATGCGAATTGTCATGCGCTTTTCCGGTCATATGCACAATTAAATCGTATTTTCCGTCGCCATCCAAATCACCAACTGAAAGATCATTTGCCGTATAACCTTCAATTTGTTTTAATTGAATCGCCAAATAATCTTTATCTGGACTTGAAGCTGGAATCGTAAAACTTCCTTTTGCGTCCGATTCTTTTCCTTTTAAAACTGTTTTTACAAACCAAGTATTTTCGTCTTGCGAATTTGCTTTTGTATCTATAAAATTTGTCGCTCCAGAAATTGGTTTCTCATTTAATTTAACTGCTTTTTTATTGCCACTTTTTCGGTATAAATTAAAAGCAAGATTATCAGAATCAGTGCCCAAAACACGCCATCCAATAAAAAACTGGCCGTTATTTTTTACGGCAATAACGCCTCGGTCGAGATTTTCCATTTGCCTTTGGCTGAATATATTTAGGCTTAAGAAAAGCAGTATTACTACAAAGTTTTTATTATTTTTCATATTGTATTTTAAAATGTGAGTTTGTTGTTTTTCAATCTCGCAAAGTCGCGAAGACGCAAAGAAAAATTAGAATGAAACTTTGCGACTCTGCGTTTTTGCGAGACTAAATAAATCCGCTTTATCTGTAAAATCTGCGAGAAACCAAAAAAATCAAAACATCTTTTGGAATCCTTCGCTTTGTACTTTCCAAGTTCCGTCTTTTGGAAAACCCGGATTTGGTTCAGTCGTTCCGTCCCAGCCGGCACACATCATGGCAACAGCAGTTAATAATCCGCCATTTCCTGGAAGGTATAATGTTAATCTTTCAGCTTGATAATTATGTCCGTTTTTTAAATACGTATTTGTCGTCACATTCATAAACAAGGCATCAATTGCTTTTTCTGGCATATTTAATCTTGCTGCAGACATCGCTGTCATAGGGAAATCCCAACCCCAAGTTTTGTCCCAAGACCACGTTTTCCATACCAAATCAAAAGTGTTTTTCATGATTTTTTTATCCAATAAAGAAGTTTCAGGAAGCATTCCGAAAGTTCCTAAAACCGATGGATGATCAGTTTTGAATTCTGGATTTGTATACGAATCTGTGGCGCTTTCTGTTGCTAGATATACATCTCCAGAAACAGGAAGTTTGGATAATTTAGCCAAAACTTTTTCCCATTTTTCAGGCACATCTTGGTTCAACCCATGTTTCCATGAAATTGCCGTTTTTAATGCCCAATTCCAATATGCTAACTCATATGTTGGATTAAAAGTTTCCATCGCCTTAAAGCGTTCTTGCGCCGGAATAACGCCCGGACCTAAAACATAACGATCGTTTTTAGCATCATAATTTGCAAACGAAGCAATAAAATCAGCGGTTGCAAAAACACGCTCGCTATATTTTTTCAGGACTACAGCTGTTGGTTTTGCGCGATAAATCAATTCAGCGTAGGTAATAAAATGCGGTTGTTGCCAAATCAAAAATGAACCTACAGAAGACGGACTTTCATTACCATCAGGATCGGTCATTTTTTGCCATCTTGCGCCTTCAAATCCTTGTCTTTTGGCAATATTTTTGGCTTTATCAAAAACTTTTTCGTACCACGGAAGGCTTTTTTCTAGTAATTCTGGTCTGTTCCAAAGTGCAAAATGAACACCATGCCACCAATGCATTTCTAAGTGCGGTTTTCCATACCAGCTGTTATAAGTCAAACCGGTTTCTTGAGGCGGTACTTTTCCTGTACACTGTACTTTTGTTAAATACTGCGAAAGAATCACGCGTCGTTCCAACTCCTTTGCACGTGGATCTGTACTTCCAGAAAAATCAACTGCAGCACCACTTTTCCAGAAATTTTCCCAGCCTTTTACACTGCTATTTTCTATTTCTGCGAAAGAAGAATTCGATGTTTTATTAGATGTCAAAGCAAATAAACAGCTCAATTCTAATGTATTTGTATTTGAAGCTTCAATCACAAAATAATGATCTGCCGATTTTTTAATCTGAGCATTTCCTTTCCACATCAAATCAACGTTGTATGAAATACTGTCCATTACATGTGTTACAACAGCTTCCGTTTTTGTTTTTTGTTTTAAGGTACTTGTGTAATTTTGCGTTCCTTCATATTTGGTTCCAAAATCGGCCCAATCTCCAGTTGGAAACGGAATTCTTAAACTGATTTTCAAGCGTTTTTGCTGTAATAAATCGGATTTTACTTTTACACCAATTGCATCTTTTTCTTGGTGAGAAGCTGTTAAAACGGTAACCGAAGTTCCTTCAACTTCAAAATAACTTTCGATTTCGCCTGTCCATAAATTCAGTTTTTGAGAAATCGATTTAATATCGGATGCTTTTGCCTGGCTTCCATCTTTCTTCAAAATTTCAAAACCTAAATTCCCCAATTGAACTAAATGCGGATTCTGTCTGAACCAATTTATCGCATCGACTTTCCTTTTAGGTTCTTTAATCTGAACGGTATACGAAATATTTCTTCCGTATTGCGGATACTCTTTTAAAGTCTCAGAAAACTTGAAATTCTCCGTATTTTTATAACTATCCCATCCCCACTCTGACTCAGTTCCTAATGGAATTCCATTTTGATAAGTTTTCGGAAAAGTCTGTAATCCTGTAGCGTCGACCGTAAAGGCAAAAGCTCCGTTTCCAACCGTCAAAGAAGCTAAAGTATCAATAGCTGAAATTTGAACATTATGGCGATTTACAAGTGTTTTTCGATCTATTTTTTGAGCAAAAATGGAAATGGAAAATAAGAATACTGTAATTAATTGATATTTTTTCATTTGGTTATTTTTTTGTTTCAGGTTTCAAGTTTCAGGTTCTCGAGAACTTTGTCAAAGTTTTGAACTTTGACAAAGTTTCATGTCCGAGAAATTATCAAATTGGCACATTTTCTAATTATCTCATTCTCTAATTAAAGTAACACTCATCAAACCAATCACCACATCATTAGCAATTGTTTTAAGTGTCATACTTTTTAATGTTTTATTTTTATCTAAAGGCAAATCCAAAATTGTTCCTGCACCGCCGTCAATTCCATAATTTGTAAATCCTTTTATGATGGTGAAATCTTTAAAATCTCTCGAAATTTCTCCGGTTTTTAAATACACTCTTGGCGGTTTTGGAGCGTCGGTTGTAAAAGCTAAGCCATCAATGAAATAATCCTGTTCAATTGGCCACCAATTTTCTGGATTTTTTAATGCTAAAATTTCTGAAGTTCCGTCAGTATAATTTACTGTAATTTCTCCGTTTGTGATTCGGCTTTGCATTGGGTTTGTTGTTCCGGCCAGCATAAAATAAGCATGCGAAGCTTTTCCGTCAAGCGGAATATCAATGCTTTTCGGATAATTATCCCACATCGAAGTAAAGATGATATTCTTCTGATTTTCATCTGAAGGTGTTTTAAACGGAATTCCGTTTGGTGTTTTAATTTCGCCAGTTTGTTTGGCTTTTTCGCGCAAACCTTTATCATCAATTTTTACCGAAATATTTGGATAACACCAATTTCCAATTCCTTGTTTTGGAAGCTGTAAAGTCACTGTTTTTGATCTTGGAGATAAATATTCGTTTGTAAAAATCTCTGTAACTTTTGCATTGAAATAAGACGAAAGCGAAATGGTTTCGGCTCGTTCCGATTTCTCTAAAGGAATATCCCAGTTTGTAATTTCCTTTGATTCTTTTTTTGCTTTTAAAGTAAATTCTATTGGTTGCCACCAAGAAAAATCGCCTTGTTTTAACTGAATAAAAAAGGTTTTATTCCCCTCGCCGTTTACTGTAGATTGAAAATCCTTTTCTGACTTTACAATTTTACCCAAAACCGCTTGCGGATCATAAACCGAAACAATTTCTCCTTTCCAAATCAACATATTTAAAGCATCACCAGAAAAGTATGACGGTTTATGAGACATAGTTGCAAAAGTAATTGCTTTCCAATTTATAACAATATCATAAACAGAATTATACGGTACTTCAATACTAATTTTTGGATTTCCAATACTTTCAGGTATTGGTTTCCATGATGCTTTTTTTCCGTTTATAGTAATATTTTCAATTCCTTCATAATAGGCATTCAGAATCAATTTCAAATTCATTTTTGAAGCAAAACGATTTTCAATATGATAACTATCTTTTCTATTATCTCTATTATAAGAAATCGAAACATCTGGAACTTCTAAAGATGCTTCTTCCCATTCTTTTGGAAAACCGGGCTGAATCGTCAAAACTTCAGAAACCGCATCAGGCTTAATCCCGAAAAGTCCTTCGACCAAAGTTCGAGATGCCATTCCGATTGGATCAGCAAAATCACGATACAATTCACCGCGCATTTTATCTTGATACAAAAGTTGTTCAAAACCACCCGGCGAAGCACCTAAATACATACTTTCGATCAAAACGCTTTCCCACATTTTAAATGCTTTTTCTGATTGTCCGCCTTGCCAAAAAGCCAGTGAAGTATGCAATTGTTCGGCCAAAGCCACATTATTTATGGACCATGTATAGGGTTGCCAATTTGTTGTACTGATTACATAAAGATCCTTTTTATCCAAACCTTCTGCCGAAATTGGAATATGCGGAATCTGATTGTTCACATAATTCAGCATTTGATAGCTCTCAAAAGGATTTGACAATTCTGAATCTATCGTGTGATAAATGCTCCAAACTGCCGGAGAATCATGCAACAATCGGTTTCCTAAAGCGTCTTTATATTCGGCAAAAATTCCTTTTTCAGAAAGCCAAAGTTGGTCATTTGAAGCTTTTAAAATTTTCTCGGCTTCCTTTTCGTAAGGCGTTGGGTCTTTTTGAATTTTTCTTGCTAATTCTGCAACCGTTTTATTCGCATAATAATTATATGCCGAAGAATGAATCACGGCGCCACCGCTATATTGTAAAGCGTCGCTCGCCCAAATTGTGGCATACGCATCATAAAGTCCGTCGTTATCTGGATCAAAATTTCTTTTTTCCCAATTCAAATGTCGTTCAATTGTCGGCCACATTTCTTTTAAAAAAGCAATATCGCCCGTCCATTTAAAATGACGCAACATTTGATCGATAAAAACCAAATTCATGTCATAATGATGTGCAACTGTATTCTTATTAGGGTTTCGAGAAATGTATCCGCTACTGAACATTGACGTTCCCATTTCTTCTTTTTGACGAGCCAAATTTCTTTCTTCATCAAAAACAATCGGACCGTTTTCTGGTGAAGTTACTTGCGAATTACTGTAACTTGTAAAATGTGTTTTCGCTCGGTCGTGCCATCCTAACGGATCTGCTGTATATGCGCCACGCCACGCATTCAGGTACATTCTCCATGCAATTGCGCCATGAAGATACGCTGGGTTTTCCCAAATTCCATCGGAAGCAATTGAAAGTGCGAAACCTAAATTATTGATATATGGATCGGGAGTTTTGACTTTAACTCTATTCGCTAAAGTCTTTGTTTCTTGAACTGATTTTTCATAAAGCTGTGCGATTTCTTTTTGTGAAACAGTCGTTTTTATTTCTTCTGTAGAAAAATACCAATATATAGCTTTTTCAGAAATACTGTTTGTTTTGCCTGAAATTACAGGAAGATTTTCTGCTTTTGAAGAAAACAATTCTAAAGGAGAATTTTGATTTTTTGCATTCGCTAAAAGCGCTTTCGATTCGGGAAAAAAGCCACTTAAACTTTTATTGTTTCCTGTTTTCTGCTTATTGCTTTCAGAACCATATTCGAGCAAAAAAGACTCGTTTTGCAAAGTATATTTATTACCAATACAATAATCAGGTTGCAAATAAAACACCGATTCAGGATCAGCGCCGATATCGCCGTCACGACTGAATTTCTTTCCGGTTGCACCGCCAAAAGCCCAGATAATATTACTTTTTTTTGAAACTGAATTTCCAGACACTTTTACAATAAATCCTTCTTTTTCTTTTAAAGCAACAACATCAACAAATAATTTTCCGCTTCCTAAAACAGCATCTTCAATTGTATAATGCATTGTGCCTAAGACATAACGCGTATCAATTTTAGAAGCTTCGGTAATCCATTTGCTTTCTTTTCCGTTTGTAATTCCGAGTTTGAAGTTTCCTCCCATTCCCGGCATATACATGGCAAATTCAGGCAAATCGCCCGTTTCTACTCTAAATCCTGTATTCGAACCATATAAAGCACGATTGAATTTTCGGGTTCCATTTTTTAAAACAAAACTGTTTTCATCTGGCGCATAATGCAATTTGCGAACTTCTTTATTTTGTCCAAGAATCAAGACAGGAAATAAAAAAAGCAAACTTAAAAACGTTGTAAAAGAATATTTTTTTGTTTTCATAAAGCAGTAAAAATGGCAAAATCTAAATAAGAATTAAATAAAATTAAAATCGCTTTTTTTTATCAATTCAATAATTATGATGCAATTTCTTTGTTTTTTTGTGGTATACTATCCTGTACCTTCCTGATTTACGAAATATAAAAAGTATATTAATTTTTGGCGTTTTTAAATTCTTTTTAACATCATAGTACAGGATACTATATCAAAAATGAACCATTAAGTTTGAAAATAAAAAAATTAAAATCTCAAAAAATTGGTAAAAATCAGTACTTTCTTATCGATGGTTATTTGTTTGGCAATGCCGAATCAGTTCTTTGCTATGCCTTCTAATCTGCTTGTCAAAAATGCTGCTTATTCTTCTTCAGAAAATAGAAATGACAGCGATAATAATACAGAATCACAGCTTTTTATTTTTGGAAATCAATCAAAAAACAAAAAAGCCATTACAGTAAACAACGCATTAATTTACACAGATGCAAAAGGTTATGGATTTGATTTTAATTCGGCTTCGAATGTAAAAATCAATGCCAATTCTTTTTCTATTACAAAACCAACTTACTTTTCGACAGCAGTTCCGGAGGGAAATTATCAAGTTGAAGTAACAATTGGAAGTGCTGAAAAAGATTCTAAAGTGACCATAAAAGCAGAATCTAGACGATTAATGCTAAATGAATTTGTTGTAAAAAAAGGACAAAAAGCAACGCAGACTTTTAATGTAAATGTCCGAAACATCAAAATTGACGATCAAACCAATATCAGTTTAAAAGACCGTGAAAAAGAAATTTTAAATTGGGATCATAAATTGACGCTTGAATTTTTAGGCGAAGCATCCATCCAAAGCATTAAAATAACACGAAAAGACAATTTGACTGTTGTTTATTTGGCTGGAGATTCAACTGTAACGGATCAAGATGTTGAACCTTGGGCATCTTGGGGACAATTCATCACCAATTATTTCGACAGCAATATTGTAGTTGCAAATTATGCCTATTCAGGTTCTTCGTTGAGTTCTTTTAAAGGTGCAAATCGCTTGAAAAAAATACTTTCGGAAATCAAAAAAGGAGATTATTTGTTCGTGGAATTTGGCCACAACGACGAAAAAATAAAAGGCGAAGGCAATGGCGCTTTTGGTTCTTATTCGACTTTATTGGCTGAGTTTGTAAATTCAGCTAAAGAAAAAGGTGCAATTCCGGTTTTGGTAACACCAACACAACGCCGTTTTTTTAATGAAAATGGAACGTTAAAAGAAACACACGGAGGTTTTCCTGCTGCAATGCGAGCGGTTGCACAAAAAAACAATATCGCTTTAATTGATGTTACAAAAATGACAACCGAATTGTATGAAACTTGGGGCGATGAACCTTCAAGAAAAGCTTTTGTGCAATATCCTGCCAATACTTTTCCGGGACAGGAAAAAGCACTAGATGACAACACTCATTTTAATGGATTTGGAGCCAACGAAATTGCGCTTTGCGTTTTAAGCGGCATTCGCGAATTGGATATTCCGTTAAAAAAACACATTAAAAAAGAAACACCAGATTACAATCCGAAGAAACCAAATTTCATTTCAAGCTGGACTCTTCCTATGAGCGCCCGATTTGAAATTGTTAAACCAGATGGTAATTAACCCATCAAAGAATCACTTTACTATGCTACTAAAAAACACTATCCAAAATCTCTCTATTCTTGCATTTTCGCTTTTTCTGACCCAAAACAGCCATGCACAACAAACTGATAAAGTCTATTTGTCTGGAAAAGATTTTGAACATCCTGTACAATGGGATTTTTATTGTACTGATGGAAACAACAGTAAAACCTGGTCGAAAATAAATGTTCCGTCGCAATGGGAATTGGAAGGTTTTGGCGAATATACATACGGGCGCTGGTACAAAGAATTGAACCAAAAAGAGCCAAGCAAAGAAGAAGGTTTATACAAATATGAATTTGAAGTTCCGGCAGATTATAAAGGCAAAGATGTTTTAATTGCTTTTGGCGGTGCGATGACGGATACTGAAGTAAAAGTAAACGGAAAACTGGCTGGAGCGATTCATCAAGGCGGTTTTTACGAGTTTAAATATGATATTTCGTCTTTACTGAAATATGGAGCAAAAAATACTTTAGAAGTTCACGTTTGGAAACAGTCGTCAAATAAATCGGTAAATGCGGCAGAAAGAAGAGCGGATTGGTGGTTATTTGGAGGTATTTATCGTCCGGTTTGGTTGGAAGTTTCTCCTAAAACGCATATTGAAAATATCGCTGTAAATCCGAAAATGGATGGCTCTATTACGGTTGATGTTAATCTGAAAAACGTTTCTAAAAATGCCACTTTAGAAGCTACTTTAAAAGGTTTAAACGGAGAAAATTTCCAGACTTTTACTTTTCCGCTTAAAGCGAAATCTACCAAAGAAACGATTGCTGCACAATGGAAAAACATTAAACCTTGGAATCCTGAAAATCCAAATTTATATGAGTTACAATTGGTTTTAAAACAAAACGGAACTGTAGTTCATCAATACGACAAACGAATTGGTTTCAGAACTTTAGAGTTCAAAAAACAAGACGGAATTTATCTTAATGGTACGAAAATTATCATGAAAGGAATTAACCGTCATTCGTTTTGGCCAGAAGGCGGAAGAAGTACGAGCAAACGCATCAGCGAGTTGGACGGAAAGCTAATTAAAGATATGAATATGAATGCCGTTCGTGGGCATTATCCGCCAGATACGCACTTTTTAGAAGTTTGTGATTCTCTTGGTCTTTTTGTTTTGAACGAATTGGCGGGCTGGCAAAATTCGTATGATACTGAAACTGGGAAAAAATTAGCGACTGAAATGATCACGCGCGATGTAAACCATGCCTCTGTAATTATTTGGGATAACGGAAATGAAGGCGGATGGAATTATGATACTGATAAAGTCTTTGCAGATCTTGATCCTCAAAAGAGAATTGTGATTCACCCTTGGGCCGATTTCAATGGCTGGGATACACACCACTACCCGACTTACTTAACTGGAATGCACCGTTTTAATGCCGGCGAAAATGTATTTTTCCCAACCGAATTTATGCACGGAACATATGATAACGGACACGGCGCAGCATTGGAAGATTTCTGGAATCGCTACAAAGAAAGTCCGCTTTTTGCAGGAGGATTTATGTGGGCGATGTTGGACGAAGCTGTTTTCCGTTCTGATTGGAAAGGTGATGCAAAATTTGACTCAAAAGGTTCTTTGGCAGCAGACGGAATTTTAGGTCCGCACCGCGAAAGAGAAGGAAGTTATTATACGGTAAAAGAAGTTTGGGCTCCAATTCAGTTCACGCCAAAACAAGTTACAGAAGGTTTTGACGGTTCGTTCTTGATCAAAAACGACTATCTTTTCAGTAATTTGAATACCTGCAAAATGGAATTCAAAGTATTGCAATCGGATAAAAATGTGCTTTATACAACAGGAACTGCCAAAGAAATAAACGGAGGAAAAATTGAAATTCCGAGTATTGATCCGGGCGAAACGCGTAAAATTCAGTTTGCTGTTCCGAGTAATTTTGTTGAAGGTGATGTTTTATCAATTTCAGCTTACGATCAGTTTGGAAAAGAAATTTATACTTGGACTTGGCCTATTCATAAAGCTGTATTTTATGCCAATAAGTTTTTAGCAGTTCAAAATACAAAAGGAAAAGCATCGGCTGTAAAAACAGGAACTGACGTTACTTTAAAAGGAGGCGATGTTACGGTTGTTTTGAGTTCGGCAAATGGAGAAATTACATCGGTTAAAAATGCAACTTCAACAATTCCATTAACAAATGGTCCGCGCCCAATTGGAATGAAAGCGAAACTGAAAGACATTCAGGTTTCTCAGGAAGGCGATAAAGCGGTTTGTAACGTGACTTACGTTGGTGGTATTTCTTCGATCAAATGGACTATGGAACCCGACGGAAGATTTAAAATGGAAATGATAGTTTTAAAAAATGAAAGAGCAAACGGTGCAGACGGATTCGACGGTGCTTTTTTCGAGGATAAAATCAATTCATTCGGAATCACTTTCAGTTTTCCTGAAAAAGAAGTTACTGGAATTAAATGGTTTGGAAGAGGACCTTATCATGTTTGGAAAAACAGAATTAAAGGAACAACATACGGAATTTGGGAGAAGGACTATAACAATACAATTACAGGAGAAAGCTTTGAAAATCTGATTTATCCAGAATTTAAAGGTTATCATGCCAATTTAATGGGAGCAAATTTAAAAGCAGGTGCTTCATCGTTTAAAGTTTTCAGCGAATCTGATAATTTATTCTTGAGATTATTCACGCCAGATTTACCTAAAAATGGTTTCGCAGGAAGTAATCCACAACCAGCGTTTCCAGAAGGCGATATTTCGTTTATGTATGAAATTCCGGCGATGAGAGATTTTAAACCTTTAGAACAACAAGGCCCACAAAGCCAGCCAACAAACATCAGAATCAAAAGCGGCGACGACGGAATCAAGATGAATTTGTGGTTTGATTTTAGAGATAAGATTTAGTTTCAGGTTTAATTACTTTATCATTTTAACCGCAAAGCACGCTAAGATTTTTATCCCTTCGCTGAGAAATCGCAAAGTTCGCAAAGCTTAGCGTGCCTTGCGTAAACCTTTGCGAACTTTGCGGTTAAATAAACACACACTATTCACAATTCAAAATATGAAAACATTTAAAATATTTTCTGCTCTAATTTTAGCAGCACTATTTTTCAATTTTACAACCACCAAAAACAATAAACCAACCGTTTACATGGTCGGTGATTCAACCGTAAAAAATGGTAAAGGTGACGGTGCAGGCGGACTTTGGGGCTGGGGAGATTATATTGGTCAGTTTTTAGATACTACAAAAGTCAATATCGAAAATCATGCTTTGGGCGGAACCAGCAGTCGTACTTTTCAGGATAAAGGTTTATGGATTGAAGTTTTGAACAAACTAAAAAAAGGCGATTATGTGTTGATTCAGTTTGGACACAATGACGACGGACCAATAAATGACACTATTCGTGCTCGCGGTACTTTTAAAGGAATTGGAAATGAATCACAGGAAATCGATAATTTGATTACCAAAAAGCATGAAACCGTTCACAGTTACGGCTGGTACATTCAGAAAGTAGTTCGCGAGGCTAAATCAAAAGGCGCGATTCCGATTATTTGTTCGCCAATTCCGAGAAACGACTGGAAAGAAGGAAAAGTGCCAAGAAACAACAAATCTTACGGATTATGGGCAAAACAAATTGCTGAAAAAGAAAAAGTCACTTTCATCAATTTGAATGAAAAAATGGCTGTAGAAATGGAGAAATTCGGAGAAGCAAAAGTAACTGGAACTTATTTCTACAAAAAAGATCATACACATACTTCTGCAAAAGGTGCAGTGCTTTCGGCTTCAGTGATTATCAATGAATTGAAAACAAGCAAAAATTCTTTAAAAAATTACATTTTGCCAAATCCAAAAATTGTGCTTCCGCCAAAGAAAAAATTGTTTTTAATAGGCGATTCGACAATGGCTAATAATAACAATAATCCTGACGCTGTTGGCTGGGGAGTTCCTTTTCCACAATATTGCGACACAACACGAATTGAAGTAATCAATAAAGCCAGAGGTGGCAGAAGCACCAGAACTTTTGTTTATGAAGGTCTTTGGGATGAAGTAAAAAACCAATTACAACCAGGAAATTTTGTGATTATTCAATTCGGACATAATGATGCGGGAGATATTGACAAAGAAAAATTCAGAGGTTCGTTAAAAGGAAATGGAGATGAAACGCAAGAAGTAACGCGTCCAGACGGCTCAAAAGAGATTGTACATACTTTTGGGTGGTATATGGTAAAATTCATCAAAGAAGCCAAAGAAAAAGGCGCTATTCCGATTGTAATTAGCTTGACGCCAAGAAACGAATGGCCAAATGACAAAGCAGAACGCAGAACGGATACGTACGTAGAATGGTCTAAAATCGCTGCTGCTCACGAAAAAATTCCATTTATAGATTTAAATGATATTGTAGCAACAAAATATGAAGCTTTAGGAAAAGAAAAAGTAAAAGCCTTTTTCCCAAAAGATCATACGCATACGGGAGCTGAAGGTGCAACTTTCAACGCGTTAACAGTCGCAGAAAGCCTAAAAAAATTAAAAGACTGCAATCTGAAAGATTATATTGAAATAACGAAGTTATAAGTTAAAAGTTAGAAGTTAAGTAAGTACGTTTAACTTCTAACTCTTAACTCTTAACCCCTAACATAAAAAAACCTCGTCGACTGACGAGGTTTTTGTTTTGAATACCTAAGTATTATTTTTTTGATTCTTCGATAGAAACTTTTCTGAATTCTTTCAAAAGTTTTTCAATTTCTAAAGTAGCTTTTCTAGCTCTTGGTCCAGCAGCTTTGATACCTTTTTCAGTTAAAGATTCAGCTTCTGCTTTGAATGTGTCAATTTCGGCGTTGATTTTTACTAATAGATCTTTCATGCTTATACTTGTTAAATTAAGGCGCAAAAATAGAAGTTTGCTGGAACTATAACGCACGTTTAGTGTTAAAATTATAACGGTTTAGGCTATTTCAGTTAATAATAATTTAACCTCATTTCTTTAATTCTCTATATCAATGGATTACAAAAATTTAAAGTTTTATTTTTTTTAAACTTTTTTTACTTTTTGAAGATCTTATTGCTTCATACTCATCAATTAATACTTATTTTAAAGGTATTTCGTAAGAACTTCCTTCGCTTGACGGATAAATTGCCAGCTGATCCAGTACAATGCCTGTCTGGTTCACCTCAACTTTTATTGTGTGTTTTCCCTTCTCCAAATTCAATGCAGAAAGTTTTACAATGGCGCTATTTCTAAGCACATTCTCTTTCCAGGTTTTATCTCGGTCTTTTGTGTTTGTTTTAAAATTTTGTAAGGCATTTTTATCCAATTGTACACCAATTTCGTGATCAAAATTATTCGCATGTGTTGGAAGCAAACGAACTTCTACTACATATTCGCCAGAAGTTTTAATTTCAAACTCATATGTTACAAAAGGCTTTTCTGTTTTGAAATAGTGCTGTTTCAATGGAAACAAGGTAATTGCATTATTGCTGTAACCCAAATCGTTGATTGTTTTCCATTGATAATTTTTAAAACCTTTTTGAGAGACAAATTCTTTCGCTTGGATTGCAATTCGGTTTTCGATGCTTTTTTGTTCCTTTTTAATGAATTCGGGCTTTTTAACCGAATCAAAAACAGGCAGATTTCTTGGATGCATTGACATCATTTTATTCCATTTTCCGTTGCTTAATTTGGTATTGTAAAAATCTGTAAGTGCTTCAATTTTATGGAAAGCTTCTGAAGCTAAAAGTTCGTATTTTACCTTTTCTTTTTCATCAGAAGTAATCGTTGCCAAATTCCAATATAAGAACTTATGATTCATATAAGCGGCTCCTTTTACTGGATAAACCGCCAATTGAAACCAAGCATCTTTTCGCTCTTGCGGAATAAATGCTGAAAGGCTGTCAATTTTTTCAATAAGTTTATCGTAAGCCTTTATTCTGTTCCAAATTTCCTTTTCTGAAAAATCGGAGAGTTTAACTGGAGTTGTCGGTTCAGTTTGGCTCCAGCCCATATATTCTGGTTTTCTCAGAAAAGCCAAACGATAATATTCTTCAAAAACAGTACTTACTTCGACACTTATTTTAGGCGAAAACTCTCTTGCTGACCAATCTTCCAAATATTGATTAAGTCCGTCAGATTTAATGCTATTGATATTCCAAGCCATGTCAAGAAACAACTCTGTATCATATTCAGCAGGTTTTATATCGCCAACATTTACAATCCACATTTTGTTGGCTCCGTTTTGGTACGCTTTGTTCATTTCGTACCAAATCAAACCTGGTTGCATCGTACTCAGCCAAAGATAATCGTGCGGTCTTCCCCAATAACTGATATGATAATAAACACCGCTTCCTCCTGCTCTTTTTTGCTCTTCTTCATTGCTCAAACGGCGAATATAACCGTAATTATCATCTGGCCAAACTAAAGTTATATCACTCGGAACTTTAAGTCCGTTATCGTATAATTCCAATACTTCTTTGTACGGAACAAAAGCTTGCGGAATGTCTTTTAAAGGCTTTTTGAAAGTGTTTGCAAGCATTTCTCGCTGGTTGACAATAATCTTTTCCACCATCGAAATCGATTCGTTTAAATCTTTTGCGCCTTCCATTTTACTGTCATGAACGCCACGCATTCCAAGTGTCATTATCGTTTCATTTTGCGCCGATTTTAATTCATCTAATCGATCCTGCCAATATTTATCAACTTGAGTTTTATTCGTGAAATAATTGTAGTCTCCGTAGATTTTTGGCTTCCATTCATCAACATTATTTCGAAGCATTGGTTCAGCATGCGAAGAACCAATTACGATATGATATTTTTGCGCCATTTCTTTATTTCCGGCAATCGTAAAAAATCCTTTAGTTGACGGATGCATCGCCGGCCAAATAGTATTGGCTTTTAAACGCAGTAATAACTGAAAGATTTTTTCATAAGTCTTTGGACCGATATCGCCCGTTTCTGGCTCAAATGTTTTGGCCGCCCAAGGTTGTAATGCCCAATCTTCATCATTCAAAAAAATGCCGCGATATTGAACCGAAGGCGAAGAAATAATTGCATTTTTTGAAAGCTGTAAAGAAAGTTTCTCTCGTTTGATCGGATGCACATCTGCCCACCACTTCCAAGGCGAAATTCCGAGGCGATCTGATATTTCAAAAATGGCATAAACGGTTCCGCGAACATCAGAGCCAGAAATTATTAGATTATCTTTTTCTTTTTGAATCGAAAATTTTTCCCATTGATTCGAAAGTTCTTTTTGATCTTTTCTTGTTTTAAACAAATCATCTGAGATTTCTCCAATATAAATTCCGTTTTTAGAAAATGAATTTGTTGGAACTATTTCTGGGCGTTTTCCGGTTAATTCCTGAACGTCATCTGCCAATTCATTTACCGCCCAGACAATTAATGGATCTGTATTTTTATCTATGAAAATAGTTACTGCATTGTTTGAATCTGCAATTAAGAATTCGGTTGTGTTTTTCTTTTGGCAGAAAACATTTATGGATAAAATCGAGAAAATTAATAGCAGTATTTTTTTCATTTTCGGATTATATTATTGGTATTTTGTTGGGCCACGGATTTTACTGATTTGCACCGGTTTTGTCATTCCGAGGAACGAGGAATCACACTCGGGAATCGACAAAGATTGGCGATATTCTTTGCGGAGTTACTAGTGTGATTCCTCGTTCCTCGGAATGACAAACTTTATGGTTACTTTGTGTTAGACGCACTGCTGTGCGCCTCTACAGAAAATCTTTGAACCTTTGCTACTTTTAACCTTAGTATCTTAGAATCTTAGAACCTTTTTCACTCAACAACCTTATTATTCACATAAACATTTTTAAAAGTCACATTTTTAATCAAACTTTTATCAATGTCCGCTTTCGCAGATTCAATATTTAAATTTTCGAAAGTGAAATTTGACAAGCGTACATTTGGATCGTTTTCTACTTTATAAAACATTTCGCATTTAAGATCAATATTTTTTAACGTAACATTATCTCCATACGACAACGGAATATCAGGACGACCTTTCAAATCAAAAAACTGTTTCCATGCCAAAATTGCAAGACCGTTTTTAGTCTGTCCTTTAATGTCTTCCAATCTGATATATTCGTAAAGTTGTGGCGTATCAGGTCTCATTTTAAGATGCAACAATATTGACGGTCCATCCACTTCGCAATTGCGCATAATGATGTTTCTGTTATGAATTGCTTCACTTCCATTCGTTAAAGCCGAATGACAATATCCGAATTTACAGTTTTCGATAATAATATTGGTATTTGCTCCATTGTTTTTATCCTGATCTGCATACGGTCCTTTACCGCCTTTTAATGCAATAGCATCATCATTTACAGACATGTTAGATCCTTTTATAAGCACATTGTTGCAAATATCAAGATCAATTGCATCTGTACTTGGCGCATCGCCTTTTTTGTGAGGAGAATAGATATAAGCGTCTAGTATTTTTATGTTATTGCATTTATAAAAATGATTCGTCCAAAAACCTGAATTAATGAATTTTACATCTTGAAATTGCACGTTATTCGAATTCCAAACAAAAACCAATCGCGGTCTTGAAACTTCAAGATTGGTACATTTCGGATTCTCTTTTCGGCGTGCCCAAAAAGCATCCCAATATTTTCTTCCGTTTCCGTTGATTGTTCCTTTTCCTGAAATCGAAAAATTATCAACTCCATAAGCATTTACCAAAGCCGGAAAATAATCCAAATTCTGGCCTTCCATTCTTGAAGGCATAATTGGATAATTGGTAATATCATCGGAACCTTTTAAAACACCACCTTCAGTTATGTACAAAACTGTTTTTGGTTTAAAGAATAAAGCACCGCTCAAATAAACGCCTTTCGGAATTATGATTACACCTCCACCATTCGCCGCCGCTTTATCAATTACTTTTTGAATAGCAACTGTCTGTAATTTTGTACTGTCTTTGCTTACGCCAAAATCTGTAATGGTATATTTTTTACCTAAATCTTTTAACTGAAGTTTTTTGTAATCTTTAAACCAAGATCTAATTTCAGTTCCATCAGGAAATTTGTCGTTGCTGTATTTTTGTGAAAATGTGCTTTGCGATATTCCCAAAACACATACAATCAAAGTGAAAAACTTTTTCATTATGTCTGTTTTTATTTTTTAATTTCAATCTGAGTGACAGAAATATAATATCCTGTACTTCCGTAATTTGATTTTCTTTTATCGGACCAATTTGGTCTTTCTCCTGTTCCTGAAACCGTTAAAATGTAATTTCCACTTTTCAAAATTGCAGATTTGTAAACGGCTGTTTCTGTCGCATTTTTACTGTACAAATCAACAATCGCTGAAGTTATGATTTTTCCTTTTTCATCGGTCAAAATAACTTTCGCATAACCATTTTCCGTTCCGACAAAACTTGAAAGACCAATTTGCTGTCCTTTGAATTTTATTGAAAAAGAGCCGTTTTTGTCATCCGATTTGCTTTCTTTATCTGTATGACTCCAATTTCCAGAATATTTAATTTCTTTATTATTACTTTTCAGATTTTTATTCTTGTTTTTTGGTACCGATGCAATTCCGGTTTCCAAATCAATTTTCCATGTTTCCTGATAAACCGGAATTGAAAGCGATTTCCCTGAAATTGTCAACGGTTGCCAAACATAAGTTGCCGATGAAGCTTGTTTTGGAAACGACCAACGATCGCCCATAAACATATAAGTGGTTTCTTTTGAACCTTGAATTGGCAAAACAAAAGTCGATTGTGAATTCCATGTTAAGGTTTCTTTTGGCGCAATTAAACCTTGAAATTCCCAAGGCCCTTTTATTGAATTTGATGTATAATAATAATTGTCATTTTTCTCCCAACTCGTTAAATGCGAACCAATAAAATAATACAGATTCTCTTTTTTCAACATCGTTGGAGATTCAAATCCGGTTGTAATATTCTCGTTTACTTTTTCGGTAACCGATTTATAATCATCACTCAATTTGTAAATTTCACCTCCGTGAACCAAAATATATCCTGAACCATCATTATCTTGAAAAGTTCCCATATCCCATTTTTTTATAGGTTTTCCGTCAAATAAAACCGGACCTTTGAATGTGTATGGGCCTTCAATATTTTTTGAAACCGCATAACCCACAAACTGATCTTTATAAGTCAAAGTATCAGCATGCATATACATTACAAACTCATTTGTTTTTGGGCATTTCATGACTTTTACGCGTTCGCCAACACGATTTGGTCCCAGTTTTCCAGATTCCTGCAGAGGAAGCGCCTGACGTTCAAATTTCCAATTATAAAGATCTTTTGAAGAATAACAATTAAATCCTGCAAAAGCGTTGCTGGTGTCACTGTGGGCTTCTCCAAACAAATAAAACGTATCTTTTTCTTTTATAATATTTGCACCGTGCGCACTTACAATATTTCCGTTTTGGTCAAGCCAAGGAACACCAGAATAAATGGCATCTATTTTTCCTGTTTCCTGCGCAAAAGAAACCATCACATTGCACAAAAAAACAATGAAAATTAAGCGCCCCAAAACAAAATAATTTCTATTAAACATCTTACAACTCACTTTTCACAATTCACAACTCACCATTCACAATTAACAATTCACAATTAATCATTTGCGTTTAAGCCATTCTTTCGGCACATTTACAATGCAGATATTAAGCGTTCGATTATCCTCAGAAAGCATTGCCGACTGAATCTGAATTTTTGTTCCGTCTCTGTTGAAAGTAGGATGAACGTGATCTGCAGCGGTTTCTTTATGACCCGTTGTCAGCATTTTCATTTCGTTCGTTTTTCGGTCGATCAAATATAAACTTCTTGAAAAATCATCTCCTACAGCCCATCTTCCGTCAGAAGAACCGTGAACGTGCCATAAGCCACTACCGCTTTTAGTTTGTCCGGCAATAATCATTTCTCTAGTTCTTAAATTCACAATCGCTAAACCTGTTGGTTTTTCACGCGTTCCAGCTTTTCCCCAATTGCTTTCCTGTCCAGGATTTTGCGGTTTTCTAACTTCTGTGCTAGCAGTAACTTCTACTGGAGTTTCTTTTTCAATATCAATTTTTCTGTGTCCCATGATGGCCATTGCAACCTCATCTTTAGAAATAACAGCTTCGTGCGTCACCCATTCAAAATCCGATTCGGGATACAATGGTCTTAATCCTGTTCCATCTGCCATTACTGTCCAAGTACGTTGTGGAGATTTTCCTCCGGTTTCCCAGCAAAAAACCAATTCACCCGGATTCCAGATATTAGACTGAATATGTCCAACTTGAAATGGCACCGAAACAACATGTTTTATTTCACCTGTTTTTATATTCATACTACTGATTCCGCCCGGACCAGCGCCCATATTTCTTGGGCCAAAACTTTTTTCAATTTTAATATTCGGATCTAAATGCCTTGCTGCTTCTTCTTTTCCAATTCTGAAATAAACTCGGTCTTCATCAGCATCTAAAGCCATATCTCCCGAAGCACCCATTTCTGGATTTGTTGTCCCGCATACACGCTCGTAAGCGGAAACGGGTTTCATTTTTCCTTTTTCACTATCAGCAAAAACAGCTTCTAAATTCACTTCCATAATCTGCATTTTATCGGCTTCGCCTTTTCTCATAAAATACAATTTCATAGATTTTTGCGCCATGCATAATGTTCCGGTATAACCACCTTCGGTTACCTGCACCATCACACCAGATTTTTCGTTTACTGCTACAGCTTCTCCGTTGGCTCTTTTGGTTCTAAAAATAAGCCATTCGCCGTCTGCCGTCCATTGTGGATGTGTTGGATATGTTTTTGAATCTCCTGCTGATTTTGTTGTTAAAAAGATCAAATCGATACCTGTAATGGGATCTTTGATTATCTTTTTTTCTGATGGAAATCGGGTTCCTATTTGGGCAAAAGCGATTGTGCCGATTAATAAGAAAAGTATATTTATTGTTGATTTCATATTTTGTTGGGTGTTTTGCCAGGAAGGCGCTAAGTTTTTTTAATACTTTGTCAATGAATCTCGCAAAGACGCAAAGTCGCAAAGTTTTTTTGCTATGAACACAGAATTGGCTAAAGCCGATTATGATGACTTATATTTTACCTCCAGTTAAAACTGGAGACAATTCAAATTTTAAAACTTGGCGACTTGGCGACTTGGCGAGATTAAAATTTTACTAAGAGCCTTAATCGATTTTACTTATGCAGATTATCTTTTCCTTCAATTTTTAACTGAATAGAACTGTCATTTATCTGAAACTGACTGTCTTTTAAAAGCATAATCACTTCAGCTCCAGCCAATAAAACTGGGCCATAACCATGCGCTGCAAAAACACTTATTGGACGATAATAATAAAACGCTGGATCAAATCCCATTCCAGTTCCTACGCAGGTTCCTTCTACTTGGCCTTTATCATTTACTTTTGTTGCAACGGCATTCCAAGCCAATAAAACTGCTGGAGCATACGTCATTTTGTCCACATAACCGCGATTGATTGCTCTAGCAATAGAATAGGCATAAATTGCCGTTGCCGAAGTCTCTAAATAAGAATCATTTCTGTCTAATAATTGATGCCAGAAACCTGTTCCGTCCTGATATTGAACCAATCCTGCAATGTGTTTTTGCAATTGAGTTAAAACTTGATTATAACCTGGATGATTTTTTGGAAGAACTTCTAATAGCTCCACCATCGTCATAACCGCCCAACCATTTGCTCTAGCCCAATGAAACTGCGGATGAACCGTCATAGATTCTACCCAACCGTGCATGTAAATTCCTTTTTGGCTGTTAAACATTCTTTCAGAAAATTGATTGACTTGTTTCACAGCATCATCATAATATTTTGCATTTCCGGTATAACTTCCCATTTGTGCTAAAGCAGGAACACTCATAAACATATCATCCAACCAAAGTGTGTTGTCTTGAGGTCTGTTTCTTGCCAGAGTTCCATCTTTTAAGCGGAATTGTTTGTTGCTGATAAAGTCGATATAATTATTTACCAAAGGATCAATATTAGCTTTCAAACCGTCTTTTTTGGCTTTAATAAAAGCGGCACAAAGCGCTCCGGCGAAGTCCAATGCTTCAGGATGAAGCGTTTTCAGCATGTCTTTATCCTTTATGTTTTTTTCATTATAATTTTGAGCAATATCAGCAATTAACTGTATTCTTTTATTGGAGTAATCTGCGAAGTATTTTTCACCAGTCGCTTTGGATGCCAAAAGCATTCCGGCATACGTCACACCCCATTCATAACTCGTCAATCTGAAAGCGCCCGGTTCAAAAACAATATCTTGATTTCCTTTTTTATAATCTGTGATGACCGCTTTTGTATTTGCGTCGATAATTTTTGAAGCCGAATTTTTATCTAAGAAATTATAAACTCTGTCCAAAACTTCTTTAATGTTTTCTTTTTGCGGAATAACATACGGCGTTGGATAATCAGGTTGCATTAAATGCAATGGCGCTGTTGCATCTGTTTTTTGCGCATTTGCATTTGTAAATGATGCAAACGCCAGCATTGCTAAAAGGGTTGATTTATAGTTCATATGGTTAGTGTGTTAGTTTTACGTGTTAGTTTTATTTGCTGATTTCAACCGTTATTTTGGCAGAAAGCTGTTTTGCCAAAGTGGTTACATAATTGCTGAAATAGGCGGCATCTTTAAAGTTTTTATCGGCACTCAATTCCCATCCGGCAATCGCATAGTAACTTATTTTTTTATTGTTCTCAACTTTTAATTTTGCTAAATAAGAATCTGTTAGCTGCCCCGTTTTTGGAGCTTCGATATAACCTTGATAAATTTTCTTCGGAACCAAAATTGCAGTTCCTAAAATCCATTCGCGGTTGTAGGTCAAATGATCATGCTGAATAAAACAAACCCAATCACCAGCTTCGATAACTTGAAGCGGATTTTTGTTGTTTATGTTTGAAATTGCTGCCAGAAAAGTTTCACCGCCTTTAAGTCCGCTAATTGAAACCGTGTTTTCATAACCATACATTCCAGGCCAAATTGAAGTTGTTTCCTGAACTTGATAATCATTTCCTGAAGCTTTCCAATTTTGGTATTTATAACTTAAAACCGAATTCACCGGCCCTTCACTCACGATTTTGAAAGTTGTTTTTTCGACATTGTTCAAGGTATCGTTTGTCAAAATTCCGAGTCGGTTGATTTTGCCGTTTATCAATAAAGCATAACCTCCCAAACCTGCAGAATTTCCAACTGGAAAAATATCTCTCCCCCAATCGTACATTACATGATAATTATCTTCCACAGCGCCTTTGCTGTTTATTCCAACATTTTCTGGTGTTATTGCAGGGATTTTTTTTCCGAAAACATCTTTTGAATTTCTTCCGTCTAAATAATGTCTGAAACCAACTTTGTCATTTTCCCAAGTTGGGCCGTCAGTTTGATATTTTTGAAAACCTAATTTTTTATGTACTTGATTCGCCATCAAAACTTCTTCTGTCGCTGGCTGAACCGGCAAATCTTTTGCTTCTCTTTTTCCAAATCTTACACTAGTTTTTATTGGAAATTTAGGATCTTTCAAAGACCAGCTTAATACTGCAGTTATCTTTTCTTTGGAAGCAAAATCAGTTACCAAGAAGAGTTCGTCCCATTTTCCATCACCGTCTAAATCATTCAATTGTGCCGGAATAGTATCGTTTTTAGCAATCAAAATTGGAAAACTGTCAGCAACATATTTAGCACCGATTTGACTTCTTTTTATACTAATGGCTTTTTGAGGAACTGCTAAATCAGACGCATTTTTTAATGTGATTTTTTGTGCATTGCAAGTCACTAAAATTGCTGTTACAAAAGCTATTGATAAATAATATTTTGTTTTCATTTTTCTTTTTGTTTCAGGTTTTCTTTGTTTCAAGTTTCCGGTTTAATCCAAATGAAAAACCTCTTTTAACGAAACTAAAATTGGCGAATTATCAGGATTTGTATCCATGATATCGCCCATATATGCCCACCATTTTTTTACAATTGGATGATTTGGCAAATAATCGAAGTCAAAATCTGGACTGATTTTCTGCACGGCAAATAAAATCAACGTTTCTTCATCTAAAAAAATACTATAATCCTGTATTCCTGTTTCTGAAAGCAAAGCCGATAATTCAGGCCAGATTTCGTCGTGTCTTTTTTTGTACTCAGTTTCAAAACCAGGTTTTAATTTCATTTTGAAAGCGTTTCGAATTGTATTTTTATTTGCCATTTTTTAATGTTTTAGATTGATTTGAACCTGATTGTCTCTATTGCAGACAATTTCTCCATTTATATATTCGAGTTCTGCTACTTGAATAGAGCTTCTTTTTGTTTCGTAGCTGTCGACTCCTTTATTTTCGGGAGTTCTACCGGGATGTGTGAAATAAAAAATATACGCTTTTCCATTATTCACAACCACATCCGGATGTCCGCCAATCACTTTATCATCTTCACCTGTTCCGGGAGTTTGAAGAATATTTTTTTCCTGGCGTTTCCAATTTAAAAAATCTTCAGAAGAATAAATATTCAAACCTCTCCAAGAATCTGTTACCATCCAGTTTTTTCCTTTCCAAACAAAGACTTTTGGGCCTTCTCCCCTGTCTTTTATGATTTTCGTTCCGCTATCCGTCCAATTGTACAAATCTTTACTGTCTGCATAATAAATTGATTTTCCATCATTTTCATTATTGTAAAACATTCTCCAAGTTCCGTTTGGCAATTGAAATACCGAAGCATCAATACATCTTTCAGAAGCCAGTTTTAATTCAGATTCAAAATTCCAATCCATTAAATTCGTACTCGTTAAATGAATAATCGAACGCGGATGATACCAATCGTTGAAAATTCCGGGAACAATGGTCAAATACATATGATATTTGTTCTTGTATTTAATGACATCTGGCGCCCAATAGGTTACATCTTTTAATTTATAGTTAATGCTACAAGTATCTTTATAAGTCCATTTTGCGCCATCTTCAGAAGTTGCAACACCAATTTTCGTTCCGTGCACCCATGTAATTCCTTTTGCTGTCGTGTCTTTCGCTCTTCTATTGGTATAAAACATGAACCATTTTTTCTCTTTTTGATTCCAAATAATTGTTGGGTCGGCGGCTCCGTCATAGATTGGATCGCGATATAAGGGTTTTGGCGCAATATGTTTTTTATCTTTTTGAATGTCTTTTTGAGCTGTCATTGTTATGGCGAACAATGCAGTTATTAGGATTGTAAAAAGATATTTTGGTTTAATTTTCATTTTAGTTTTGTTGTTGTTTTGTCATTTCGACGAAGGAGAAATCACACTCGGAATTCGACAAAGATTGGCGACATTCTGCGCGGAGTTTCTTGTGTGATTTCTCCTTCGTCGAAATGACAAACTATGCGTATTTAATTAATTTTTCTTCTCATTTTCTATCACCCATTCATCTGTCCTAAAAGGCGATGCAGGCAAATTCTCAGCGTTGAATAAATTCGGCTCTGGAACTGCTTTCCATGCAAAACGAACTGCAATTGGATCTTTTACTTTTTCAGAAGAAACTACAATAATTTTGCTTTCGATTTTTGCTTTTGCCGGATAAAAAACTTTATCATTTCCTGCTATTTCAAATTCTTTTAAATCTTCGTTGCTCTTTTTAAATCCGTTTTGAACGTCATCAAAAAACAATTTGATTTGCTGTCTTTTGATTTCCATATGATTGTATGTTGGACCGGAATATACTAATTTGCTTTCTCCATATGTTTTAGCTTTTGCAATTAATGCCAAACGATAACCAACAGTTTGTTTGTCAATTGGATGAATATTTTCTGCATTTCCTACATCGGTTGTAACGACCATTCCGCTATTTGCGATTATTTTTGAAGATAATAATTGTGCTTCTCTAATATCTGGATTCTGCCCTTTGTGAGGTGCAATCTGAACAAAATAAAACGGAAAATCTCCTTGATTCCATTCGCTTCGCCAACTTTTTACCATTGCCGGAAAAAGGCTTCTGTATAAAAATGCTTTTTCGGCATTGCTTTCCCCTTGGTACCAAATTACGCCCTTCATTGTGTAATTCGTTATCGGATGGAGCATCGCATTATATAGCACATAAGAGGTTTTATTTTCTTCTTTTTTTGGCTTTTTCAATTGGCTTTTAGAAACGTCTCCATTATTTGCAAGGCGTTCTTTTGCTAAATCTGCATAATAGGTTTCTAATTTTTCCTGAAACAATTTTTCATTTTTTGCGTCTTGTTCTAAAATTGGAAGGAAATCTGTATTTTGTTCTAAAACAGCTTGAGCTGTCCAGGCTTCGGCTTTTGTTCCGCCCCAAGAAGTCGAAATTAACCCGATTGGAATTTTCAGATTTTGGTACAAATCTCTTCCGAAAAAATAAGCAACCGCAGAAAATGTCTTTATAGATGAAGGAGAGCATTCCGTCCATTTTCCTGTCACATCATCTAAAGGTTTTTGAGAAGCTTTTGTCAAAACCGTAAATAATCTGATTGATGGAAAATTCGCATTTTGAATTTCTTCCTCATAATTTTTCACTCCCGTTTTCCACGTTCCTTCTTCTTTCCCAACTGGAAAATACATATTCGATTGTCCAGAACAAATCCAGACTTCACCAATTAAAATATTTTTAAGAATGATTTTATTCGAAGCTTCAATTGTAATGTCATATGTTTTTTCACTTCCTGCTGGCGTCTGTACCGAAGTTTTCCATGTTCCATCAGCATTTGCCGTTATTTCTGATAATGCATTCTGCCACCCTAATTGAATTTTTATTTTTTCATTTGGAGAAGCCCATCCCCATAAATTCACTTTAGCATTTTGCTGCAAAACCATATTATCGCCCACTAATGCAGGCAGTTTTACTTGAGCGCTAACCGTCAGTTTTAATCCTAAAACAATGAATATTAATAATAATTTCTTCAAATAAATCATTCGGAATATAATTTTAATACTAAAACTTTAAAGATAAAGCACTAAAACGATATCGGTATCCTGTGCTTCCCTGTTTTACTGCAGAAATATAAAAAACAAAAAAGGCAGCAACGAGTGTTACTGCCTTCGTAAAATCAAAACCACTTAATTTTACCTTTACCATATTAACGAAAACCAATATCCTTAAAATGATTAGTCAAATATATTTATTAAAGAACTGAAAACTATCCTGTTGTACCCTGCTCAATTATAAAAAAAACCGTCTCAAAAAATGAGACGGTTTCCAACGTGAAAAAACCAAAAAATAAGTTCTTTTTTAATACCCTGGATTCTGCATTGCCGCTTTTTGTTCTGCAGTCAAAGGTTTTCCACTTGCGTAAACTCCATCAAGGAATGTCTGTGGAATTGGGCGCAGGTTATGATATTCTTGAATATTTGGAGCAGCCTCGATATTATAAGCTTTTGCTCGCGCAACTAATGTTTTAGTTCTACTTAAATCTTCCCAACGATGGAATTCCCCACACAATTCTCTTGTGCGCTCATTAAGAACTAAACACAGCATTCTGTCATAATCACTTCCATAACCTAATTTTGCAATTACTGCCATATCTTCTGTTGGCAAAGCCGTAATGCTGCTTATTGTCAAATTCGTTGCAGTCGTTGCAACTGCAATATTATTTGACTCATAATACGAATTTTCAGGAATGTATGAAATTGGAATTCCAGCCTGACCTGTTGTTGTATAAGCCGCTGAACCATCGGCGTAAGCTGCACGATTTTCACCAGCCTTGTAAGCTGCACGCGCACGAACTGTATTAATATATGGCAATGCATCTGCATATGTAGCGCCACCCGCTTTTGCTAAACGGATTTTTGCTTCGGCTGCCATTAAATACGTTTCTGCAGAACGAGCCAAAGTAACGTCACGAGAACCTTTTATATTACTCAAATCGATTCTGTTTCCATCCATATATTTACTTAAAGATGGGAATCTTACATCAGCCATTAATCCAACTTTATCAGCAGCGTACGCTACATAAACACTCGGAATTGTTTTCCCTGTTTTTGGATAAATGATGACATCAGTATTTTTAGTTTTTGCAAAACGTGTATCTGCAGCTGTATTTACAATATACATAATCCCTAAATCGCCATTTTTGTAAACAGCACCTGATGCATTATTGACAATACTTTTTGTTTGGAAACTTTTCCAGAAACGAGAATCATTCACATGATCAAAAGCATCATACACAAAATAAGTTGGGGCCAAACGGCTAAAAGGTCTTCCGCCGGCAAGATTACGCTTCATTTGGGGCAATTGGTCGTAAGTAGAAAGGAAATACAAATGTTGCTGATTCCCTCCAGTTGTCAATGTGCTAGCATTAAACTGCGCAGACAAAATTAATTCTGGAAGTTTTTCATTAGCACCGTCGGCAGTTGTGTATGACCATAAATTATCATAATTCGCCGCTAATGGATGGTGCGAAATCACCTCGTCTGACAAAGTAACAACCTGCTGCAAATCGGCCGTTTTTGTTGTTCCGTTCCAGCTGTCGTTAATTTCGCTGGCACGTGTCAAATAAGCTTTTGCCAAATAATGTGCTGCAGCATCTTTCGTAATTTTTGCAGGAGCACCAGCATTTCCTAATAAATTATAAGCCTGAGTAAAATCAGCAATTACTTGATTTAAAACCTCTTGAGGAGAAGCTCTTGTGAATTCTAATTCAACGGTAGAACTTGTTTTTAATTTTAAAGGAACAGCGCCATATTGACTTACCAATTGCAGATAACTAAAAGCTCTTAAAAAGTAACCTTCACCTAGAGCCGTTTTTTTGATGGCATCATTTGATGAGACAATATTTGTAGCCGATTCAATTAATGTATTAGCATTACCAATTCCGATATATAAATTATCCCAGTGTGTATTTGCTGCAACAGTATTCGCATTCGAAACCGTTACGAAAGCTTTAAAACCAGAAGAATAAGAATTCCAAATCCAGTTTGAAGGGTCACCTCCAGCGTGAAATTCATCAGTTCCAGATTCTGTCGCACAAAGCGGCACTTCTCCTTGGAGTTCTGCCGCAAATACTTGATAATATGTTCCGACAGCCAATGCCTGAATTCCTGCTTCAGTTTTATAATAATCTTGGCTGTAGGCAGTTGTCAACTCTTCGTCAAGAAAATCTTTATTGCATGAGCTGCCTACAGTAAGCGCTGCAACAAGCATTAAATTGATATATAGTTTTTTATAATTTTTCATAATGATGTTTTTAAATTAATTTAGAATCCTACATTTAACCCTAAAGTTATACCTCTGTTTGACGCTGTTGTTTGCGTATCCAAATCAGTCCATTTTACTTTTGTGAAAACCATGCCTGGGTTATTCACCTGGCAATATATTCTCAATTTTGAAAGTCCTAGATTTTGTACTAAATCTTTATCGAAATGATATCCTAGAGAAATATTTCTCATTTTCAAAAATGAACCATTACGGTATCCTAAAATTGGATAATAAGGATCTCCTGTACCTGCAGAATAAATTGGTTTTTGATACTCTGAATTAATGTTGTTGTCATTATAATAATTTATAGATCTCTGACTTCCTTTTGCTCCTTCATTTTCACCGCCTGTATCATATAAATAGCCCATTTTTCCGTAAACAAAAAATGTCAATTCGAAATTTTTGTAATTGAAATTATTGGTCATCCCAAAAATGTATTTTGGATCTTTTGAACCAATGATCACACGATCATTATTAGCATCAATTTTATAATCGCCATTTTGATCAACCGGTCTTGCGTTACCAAAAGAGAAAATATTTGATCCTGCAGCGGCATTGAATTTCGCCATCTCTGCAGCATCCTCAGGCTTCCAAATTCCATTAGATTGGAAACCATAAATTACGTTTTGAGAATTTCCAATGAATAAATTGTTATTGATGTCGTCAAATTTTCCATTTTGAAGCGAAACAATTTTGCTTTGCTGATAGGAAGCGCTGATATTAGTTGTCCATTCAAAATCTTTAGACGTAACGTTTACGGTATTCAACGTAAGCTCAACTCCATGTCCTTCAGTTTCTCCAACGTTTTGGTAAGTATCTTTTACTCCAATAACTGTTGGCACACTACTTTTCAACAATAAATCTGTTGTTTTACTAGTGAAATAATCCAAAGCACCAGATACTCGGTTACTGAACAATGCGAAGTCAATACCATAGTTAAATTGCGCAGTTCTTTCCCAACCTAAATCGACATTTCCTAAAGAGGTATTGTTTACAACTCCAGATCCGTTTGGATATACAATACCAACCAACGGTGGTTGTGTTGCATATGCTGGCACTGCAGCATTTCCAGTTTCACCGTAACCAATTCTCATTTTTAATTGATTGATCCAAGTTACGTTTTCTAAGAATTTCTCTTTATTGATCACCCAGGCTGCAGAAGCACTTGGGAAAAACGCCCATCTGTTTTCTGACGCTAATTGCGAAGCTCCGTCATAACGGCCTGAAGCTGTTAGCAAATATTTATCTGCATACGAGTAATTTACTCTACCCATATAAGAAAGTAAACCTGTATCAGTCAAACCTGAAGAATATCCAGCAAGCGTAACGTTTGCAGGATTTAGGGCATTCCATTTGTTTTCAGGGTTTTTAATATCATTAGCAGACATTGAACTGTTTTCATTGTGATATTCAGTCTGGCTCATTAACAATGTTCCTCCAAAAGTGTGGTTTCCGAAAGTTTTGTTGTAGAAAACTAAATTGTCTAATGTATATGAAATCGATTTTTCATTTGTTAAAGAAGCGAAACTAGTTCCAGAACGAATCGCTGATTTTCCATCCAAATAAACACCATCACGATATGAAGTAAGATCTGGACCAAAATTGATACGGTATTTTAATCCGTCAAGCTTAGAAGAAATTGCCCCTAAATCAAATTGAGCATATAAACTACCAAAAGCACGCAATGTCACTCTTTGATCTTGAGATAATTTATACTCATCAACTGGAGTTCTGATTGTCGAATCTCCACCAGGATTGTCGATTCTGTTTCCGTTGCTATCATAAGGAACCGCGTAAGGAAGGTTGGTACGGGCAGTTGCATAAATTCCTGTTGAACTTGTAACCGCAGTTCTACCTACGTTTGACTGTCCGTATTCATTTATTCCATAACTAGTATTAAGGCTAACACCCATAGAAAACCATTTTGTTGGCGTAATATCAACATTTGCTGTACCGCTATAACGCACATAACTTTGTCCGAATAAAGTTCCAGTATTATCTAAATAACCGAATGAACCGTAACCTTTCATTTTTTCAGTTCCTCCGCTTATACCAATTGTATGCTGTTGCGTGATTCCTGTACGTGATACAAATTTTGTCCAATCTGTTGTTGCTACTTTTGAGCCATCCCAAGTTGTAGTAAGATTTCCATTAGCATCTCTCCATCCTTTTTCAATATTAGCCCACGCAGAAGGATCTGCAGAAGCCAAGAAAATCAATTTGTCATTTTCGATAGTAGGCGCATCTCCTTTTGGAAAAGCAGATGGATTAGAGTAATATCTTCCCCAACGACGAAATTCAATATATTCTCCTGCCGTCATCATAGGTGCATTTTCATGAATTGTTTCTGTCATTAAAGATGTATCATAGTTCAACGTAAATTTTCCGTTTTTACCTTTTTTTGTTGTTACGATAACAACTCCATTTGCACCACGTGAACCATAAATCGCAGTCGCCGAAGCATCTTTTAAAACGTCGATTGTTTCAATATCAGTTGGATTCAAGAAATCGATTCCTCCTGAATTGGCATCAACACTAATTTTTCCTGTTGATGGGTCTGTCACTAATCTTGTATTCAATGGAATACCATCAACTACGTAAAGAGGCGCATTAGAAGCAGAAATAGAACGAGCACCACGAATAGTAATAGCTCCTACAGTTCCAGGACGCTCACTTGAAGCAACATCAACACCGGCGGCTTTACCTTGCATGGCTTGTACAGCATTTACAACAGGTCTCGATGCAATTTCATCAGCATTTACACTCACGATTGATCCAGTAAGATCCTTTTTCTTTTTTGTACCGTAACCTACTACGACTACCTCCTCAAGAGAATTGTCTTCTTCTTTCAGTACTACATTGTAAACAGTTGCAGCGCCAACAGCAACTTCTTGTTTTTTAAAACCGATAAAACTGTAAACAAGAACATTTCCAGTGGCAACATTAATTGAGTAACTTCCATCCAGATCTGTACTTACACCATTTTGGCTTCCTTTGACAAGTACGTTGACACCAGGAATTGGCAATCCTGTAGCATCTTTAATAGTACCTTTGACTACTTTGTTCTGCGCGTAACCAGATGCATGGAATAATGCAAAAATGGCTATGAGCAGCAGCACATTCAATTTGTTTTTCATAAAAGTTAAATTTGGTTAATTAATTAGTTACTCAAATTTATTTAGAAGTTAATTCGGCACTATCCTGTAGTGTCCTGCAAAGTAATTTAGTACCATTCTAATATACAGAGATTTACAAATTACTTTTAAGTTTTTTTTAACCATAAAATCCTTCAAGCGCTTGATTTACAAGGGGAATTGAAGAAACAACCTCTAAATGTGAATATCTGAATTAAACAATATTTTTTTTTCAGATACCGTAATTTTATTCAAAAATTTTTATCGAATATAAGATTAATATCTGAAAATTATGACAATCTGAATAAAAAAATGTAATCGATTGCATTTTTATTTTAAAAAAAATGTTTTGCGCCACCATTTTAGCGTCATTTTTTGTACTTATCCATGAACTTAAAACAAAAAAACCGCCTCAAAAATGAGGCGGCTTCCAAAAACAAAAAATTAAAAAGTTTAGTAACCTGGATTTTGCCAAGCTGCTTTTTGCGCTGGAGATAAATTAGTACCATCATCATTCAACAATCCATCAATAAATGTTTGAGGAATTGGACGAAGTTCGTGTTTATTCGCTGTGATATTAGCTGCTGCTTCAGCATTAAATGCTTTAGCACGCTTGATAAGCATTCCTGTACGAGAAAGTGTTTCCCAACGTTGCCATTCTCCTAAAAGCTCACGAGTAGACTCGTTAAGAATAAAGTTGATTGCACGTTCTTTATCTGATGAAGCTCCAATTTTAGACATAACTGCCTCATCTTCTGCTGGCAAATTATTAGGGAATGAAGTTAATCTTAAATCAGATGCTGCAGTTGTAACCGCAAGTGTTGGATTAGACAAATAATACGTATTCATATCTAAGTTAGAAGCCGTAAAGGCTGTAGCCGAAGTTCCCGTATTTAAAGGATTAACTTTAAATGCTTGAGAACCGTCATTATAATAAGATCTATTTTCACCAGCTTTCCATTGCGCTCTCGCTCTTACTACGTTGATATCTGTCATTGCATTTCCATATTGGCTAAGACGAGCATAACATTCTGCGCGTATTAAATAGGTTTCAGCAAGACGAGCCATAATTACGTCACGGTGTGCATCACCTCTTTCAGCTGTACGAGAACCGTCATCGGTTTTGTTGATACCAGCAAAGAAGTTACAAATTGGCTGATTTTTAAATGTAGGCGCTACATAAACCCCATTTTGATAAAGTACCAAAGAGTTTGGGACAAATTGTCCCTTTTTAACTGCTAAAGTTCCAGTAGTAGCAGTTTGTCTTGCCCCTGTATTCCATTCTGGAAGACGACCGTTAACATCTGTCCAAGTTGGCGCCTGTGCGCTAGCACCAAATTTAGCACCATTATAAGTATTGTCATTTTTAGTATTCAAAATCATCACAATACCAGGATCTCCAACTTTCACCCCCGAAGGATTAGGAGCAACAACAGTATTTGCGCCATAAACAGTTCTAAAAGTTTTCCACATACGTGCATCATTTACGTGATCAAAAATTGCGTACGTATATTCAGTTGGACGACAACGTTGGAAGTCCATGCTTCCGATCCAAACTCCACGTCTTACCCATCCACCAGAAAAACTTGAAAATTGAGGAGCAAAATAGTTGTAAGTACGGTTTCCAAAACGGCCTACAGTAGATGCATCACCATTGTGACCTGCTGCCATCAAAATTTCATTCAACTGCTCATTTGGACAGTCAATTCCAGTCCAGTTTGCATATAAATCACTATAGTTTGCAGTTAAAGGACCACGAGCAGTAATTGCATACGAACAAGCATCGATTGCCTCTTTAAGGTCAGCATCTTTATAAGAAGCATTCCAAGAATCATTACGCTCAGATGCACGGAACAATAAAGCTTTTGCTAAAAAGTGAGCTGCAGTCGCTTTTGTCCAAGTAACTCCTTTTCCATAAGTAAAAACTTCACCTTCAAAAAGCTTGTAAGCCTCACGGAAATCAGATATTACTTGTTCCCAACATTTCTCTTCTGTAGCACGCTCGTAGTTACGAACAACTCCTTCAATAGGTTTAGTTTGAAGAACAACACCTCCGTATTGTGCAACAAGTTTATAATAATTAAATCCTCTTAAAAAGTAAGCATGAGCCAAAATACGATTTCTAGTTTTTAGATCTGGAATTACTTTTTCAGCTTTAGCAATTATCGTATTAGCCGATGCAATACCATAATACATTTCATCCCAAACCGCATTTGGGTTAGTTGCATTTCCATTTGCTGCTCCTGTTGAAGTTGATGCACCTACTGGACCAAAACGATTGTCGTAAGTATTCCACATTTCATTCGTAAGGTCATTTGCATTGGTAAACTCATCTGTACCATACAATGTAGTTCCATAAGACCATTCAAAACCAAAATGCCAACGAATATTACCATATAGAGATACTGTTAATGCCTCAAGACCTTCAGGCGTATCAAAATATGCTGTCGAATATGCATTTGTTTGTTCTTCGTCCAAGAAATCTTTCGAACATGATGAAAAGGTCATCCCTGCCATTATCAAAAGACCGATTCCGATATTTTTTATATTATTCATTTTGTTACTTTTAATGTTATAATTCAATTCGCCAATAATTTATTAGAAACCAACTTCAATGCCCATTACATAACTGCGATTGAAATACGTTCTTTCAGTATCAAAATCATACCATTTTAAAGATTGGTAGATACTTCCAGGATTTACAGCTTGAACATAAAATTTCATGTTAGCTAATCCAATTTTATTTGCAACATCTTTAAATAAATTATAACCCAAAGAAATATTACGAATTTTTACGAATGATGCTTTTTGAAAACCAAGTAGTCCAGAAAAAGGATCTGCTGAACCTGAAGTTGCCTGACCTAAAATTGGTTTTTGGAATTCAGCATCTGGATTATCTGGAGTCCAGTAATCTGTTTCACGTTGGTTAGCATGTGCTGTCAAAGCTTCTCCTCCTAAAGATGCCGTGTAACCTGTACGTCCGATAATATTGATTCCTAAATCAAATCCTTTATATGTAAAACTGTTGTTCCATCCTCCAGTCCAACGAGGGTTGCTATTACCTACAACTACACGATCAGTAGCATCCATTTTGTAATCGCCATTTTGATCTTTAGGTCTTACGTTACCTGGGGTAAATTTGTAACCATTAGCATTCCATTTAGCCATCTCAGCAAGATCTTCTGGTGTGTTTTGCCAAAGACCATCGTTATCGTAACCGTAACGAACAGCGATAGATTGTCCAATAAACCAAGAGTTGCTTACCATGTCTTGCGCACCATTTGCCAACGAAACGATTTCATCTTTTTGGAATGCAGCATTCAAATTAGTCTCCCAAGTAAATCCTGTAGCAGTTTGAATTGGAATAAGATTAAGCGTTACTTCAATCCCATGATTTTTTGTTTCACCAATGTTCGAAACAATATATGGATATCCAGATACTGGTGGTATATCTACTCTTAATAATAAATCTTTAGTATCAGATTTGTATGCATCGATTACACCGCTAATTCTATTATTCAAGAAACTAAAATCAAGACCAAGATTGTATTGAGTAGTTTTTTCCCAACCTAAGTTTTTATTTGGCATTCCAGTTTGATTAGCTGTATAATAAGGTTCATTAGTAGTAAAACCTATAGCATTGCTTTGACCATTAAAAGGAAGGAAAATTTGGCTAATATTTCCTAAAGTTCCATAAGGATCAACAGAAGAGTTACCAGAAGTACCAAAACCTAAACGAAGTTTTAAGTTTTTAATCCAATCAACATTTTTCAAGAATTCCTCATTGTTGATACGCCAAGCTAATGCTGCAGAAGGGAAAAAGTCCCATTTGTGTCCTTCAGACAATTGAGTAACTCCGTCCCAACGTCCTGACACAGTCAATAAATAACGATTGTCATAACCATAATTAGCACGAGCCATATAAGAACTAATAGCACGTTCTGTAAGACCTGAACTCATACGTGCATTATTAGCAGCATTTGTCGCATCTACTGAACCCATTGCATTCCATAAGAATGAAGGCTTAGGAATATTATTAGCACTCATTTGAGAGTTTTCTATATTCCAAGATGATGCTGTCTGTAATAAAGTCATACCAACTTTATGCTTAGCGGCAAATGTACGATCGTAGTTAATGATGTTATCTACAGTCCATGAAAAATCACGACGGTTTGAAAGGCGGGCAAAATTTGTACCTGCACTACCATTTGAATTCACTTTCAAAGATGATGTACCATCTATGTAAACACCTTCTCTCCAGCTACGGAAATCTGGTCCAAAGTTTAATTTATAAGTAAGTCCTTCTAATGATTTTGTCATTTTACCAAAATCTAAATTAGCAGAAAAATTACCTAAGACACGCATTGTTTGAGATTGCTGCGTACTTTTATTCCATTCATCCATGATCGTGTAAACACCTGATTCACCACCTGGATTAATAATCAAATTGCCATTTGCATCATAAGGAACAGCAATGTTGTAAATTTGTTTAGCAGCACCATAAATTGCATCTGGCGCTGTACCACTTCTTGCACTTAAAGTCGACATCCCATAATCTTGCTCACTCCACGAAACATTAAAAGAAGCTGTCATTTTAAACCAATCAACTGGAGTAATATTTGAAGTCAATTTTGCAGTATATCGCTTGTACCATTGTCCTTTTTGAGTACCTTGATTATCTAAATATCCAACAGAACCATATGTATTCACTTTTTCAGAACCACCACTTGCACTAATAACATGTTCTGTACTAACTCCACCTTGAGTTACATATTTAGTCCAATCTGTGTTAGTTACTTTAGAAGCATCCCATGTACCGCTTGCCCATCCTTTCAATACATTATCTCTTGATGTTTGACCGTCTAATGCACTGTCAAAAATCAATTTATCATTTGCAAGCGTAGGTGTTGCTGGATTAGCATATTTAGTTGGGTCAAGATTGTATGCCGCCCAACGTCTGTAAGTAATAAAATCTTCAGCACTCATTGATGGTGATCTATCAACAATTTCAGAAGTAGTTACCGTACCAGTATAATTCAAAGTAAATCTACCAGATTTTCCTTGTTTAGTTGTCACGATAATAACCCCATTTGCACCACGAGATCCATAAATAGCTGTTGCTGAAGCATCTTTAAGAATATCCATAGATTCAATATCTCTTGGATTTAAAGTTTCAATTGCAGATGCAGACATCAATGGCACTCCATCAACAACATACAAAGGATCATTACTTGCAGTCAAAGATCGATTACCACGAATACGCACAGTACCAACACTTCCAGGACGCTCGTTTGTTGTTACATCAACTCCGGCAATTTTACCTTGTAAAGCTTCAGTCGCACTTGCAACAGGTCTATTCATTAATTTCTCAGCAGATATAGTAGAAACTGATCCCGTTACATCAGATTTTTTTGCAGTTCCATAACCAACAACTACAATCTCATTAAGCTGAGACACTTCTTCAACAAGTTTTACATTAATTTCTGAAGAAGTACTTACAGTTCTTTCAACAGTTTTAGAACCAGTTGATGAGAAAACCAACACTTGTCCTGTATTTGCACTGATAGAATATTTACCATCAAAATCAGTACTTGTTCCCTGTTTTGTTCCTTTAATAAGTACATTTGCTCCTGGTATAGGCAGTCCAGCCGCATCAGTGATTGTACCTTTAACCACTTTGTTTTGCGCATAACCTGATGTATGCAGTAATGCAAACAAGGCCAAAATAAGCAAAAGACTAAGTCTATTTTTCATAAAAGTTAAATTTGGTTAATTAATTAGTTTATCCAAATTTATCCAGAACGGTATGGCACAGCATCCTGTAGTATCCTGTTAACTTTCAGGTTTTTATAACAATTTTTAGAATTTCTTTAACTTTAAAAAGTTTCAACTCCTTGATTTACAAGGGCGAATAAGTGTGGAATCCACAAATATTATATCAAAAATTTTATTGAAATATTTTTTTGTAATTCATAGTAATTCGAACACAAAAATGCGAATTGAGAAAAAAATACCACAAATTATTACTCATTTGATTTTTAATAAAAAGACATAAAACAGGACGCTACAGGATAGCAAATTGAGTTTCTACATATACTTTTACCTTATTGCAACTATTAAAAAGTTACTATTGCATGATTCTATACTTATATGAAGTAAGTAAATTAGTAACCGCTACATAAAACTATTGAACCTTAACCAATGAAAATAACCAAATCAAATTTCCTTATTATATTGTCCGTTTGCTGGATTATTAATGCTACAGCTCAGGAAACAAATTCGCCTTGGCCAAAATCATCAAATGTAAATCAGCCATGGGCGCGCTGGTGGTGGATGGGAAGCGCTGTCGATAAACCTAATTTAAAAAGAAGTCTTACTGATTTTCATAATGCAGGAATTGGCGGTGTTGAAATTACTCCTATATATGGAATAAAAGGAGAAGAAAACAATTTCATCGATTATCTTTCTCCTAAATGGATGGAAATGCTGGATTATACGATTCATGTAGCAGACAGTCTTCACATGCAGGTTGATATGGTTTTAGGGACAGGTTGGCCTTATGGCGGATCTCACGTTACAGTCGCTAATGCGGCAACAAAACTAATTATTGAAAAATATCCGCTTAAAAAAGACGAAACATTTGACCGAAATATTTCACTTGAGAATAAAAAAGAAAAAAATCCAGCAGAACTATTATATGTAGTAGCTTATGGAAAAGACGGTTCATACATCAATTTGACAGATCAACTAAAAAAGAATCAAACCAAAACAAAAGATAAAGGTATTGACGGAAAAACTGTTGAAATTCCGAATCAAACTGAACCGAATAAATTAAAATGGAAAGCCAAAAAAACTGATTATACACTGTATGCCGTTTTTAGCGGAAAAACAGGACAGCAGGTAAAAAGAGCAGCGCCTGGCGGAAGCGGTTTTACATTAGATCATTATTCAACAGATGCATTAAATGCTTATGTAGTTCCGTTTAACAATGCATTTAAAGGCCGTGAAGGTAAAATAAGAGCTATTTTTAATGATAGCTATGAAGTTTACGGTACCGATTTTACGCCTAAATTTTTCGAAGAATTTCAAAAACTGCGTGGTTATGATCTAAAAAAGGAGTTGCCAATATTATTAAATGAAACGGATGGCGAAACTGGCAACCGAATCAGAAGTGATTACCGACAAACTATTGGCGATTTATTGCTTAATAATTTTGACAAGCCTTGGACACAATGGGCACATTCAAAAAACTTCAAAACAAAACTTCAAGCGCATGGATCACCAGGAAATCTAATTGATTTATACGCTGCTGCAGATATTCCAGAATGCGAGACTTTTGGTTCTATGCCGTTTGATATTCCAGGATTTAGACGCGAAAAAGAAGATATCCGCGAAGGCGATGCTGATCCAGTCATGTTGAAATTTTCATCATCTGCTGCGCATATTTCTGGTAAAAATCTAGTTTCATCTGAGACTTTTACTTGGCTTAGAGAACATTTCAAAGCAGCTTTATCACAATGCAAACCAGAAGCTGAAGATTTAATGCTGAGCGGTATCAATCATATTTTTCTTCATGGTTCTACTTATTCGCCAGACAGAGCGTCGTGGCCGGGTTGGCAATTTTATGCGTCAGTAAATTTTAACGCCAATAATAGTATTTGGGAAGATGCTCCTTCTCTATTCTCTTATATTTCAAACTGCCAAACAATGTTGCAGCAAGGAAAATCAGACAATGAAATTCTGCTTTATTGGCCAATATTTGATACTTGGGACAAATACCAAAAAGGAACTTTATTTTTTGAATTCAAAATACATTCGCTTCAGGAATGGCTTCACCCAACTTCTTTTTACAAAACAACTAAAAATTTGATGCAAAAAGGTTACGGCGTAGATTTCATTTCTGATAATTTTATTGCCGATGCGAAAGTAACGGATGGAAAAATCATGCTTAACGGAACCTCTTTTAAAGCTTTAGTAATTCCGCCAACTCAAAAAATGCCTCTTGCTACATTGCAGAAATTAATCGAATTGAAAAAAGAGGGCGCAAACATCATTTTTGAAAGCCTTCCAGAATCTGTTCCAGGTTTTAATGACTATAAAAATCAGGAAAAAGAACTTCAAAATCTTTTATCAGCAAATAATGAATTGGTAAAACCTACTGCAGATGTTTTAAAAACTTTGGAAAGTACTCAAATCTATCCTGAAACACTTGTAAACACTGGCTTAAAATTTACAAGAAGAAATGTAGATGGTGAAAAAATCTATTATTTAGTAAATCATACTACAAAAATTATAGATGATTTTATTCCGATTCAAGTTGGAAACAAAGAAGTTATAATTCTAAATCCGTTAACTAGAGAATTTGGAAATGCTATTGTAAAAAAAGAAGCTAATCAAACATTGGTAAAAATTAAAATTGCACCGGGAGAATCTTATTTCTTGAAAACAGAAAATACAGCTTCGCAGAAAAAATGGAATTATTACGAACCAATCGCTGATGCAGTTCCGTTAAAAGGAAACTGGAAAATCAATTTCGACAAAGGCGGACCGCAATTGCCACCAAGCGCAACAATTTCAAATCTAGAATCTTGGACAAAATTAAGTCCAGAAGCCGAAGCATTTTCAGGATCAGCAACTTATACTTTGCAATTTGACAATCCGAATGCAAAAATTGAAAATTGGAGTTTAAACTTGGGTGATGTCCGCGAAAGCGCAAAAGTTTGGTTAAATGGAGAATTCATTGGAACGGCTTGGTCAGTTCCTTATCAACTAAACATCGGAAAATTAAAATCGGGGAAAAACACCTTAAAAATTCAGGTTACTAATCTTTCTGCAAATAGAATCCGCAACAAAGAATTAAAAGGCGAAGAATGGAAGATTTTTTATGAAATTAATATGGTAGATAAAGATTATAAAAAATTCGACGCTACAAAATGGGCTCCAATGCCGTCGGGACTTTTAGGCCCAATCACTATTACACCATTAAAACAGCAAAACTAACTATTAACTTAAGAATACAAAAAATGAAAAAATTAGCTTTATTCTTCTCAATATGCTTTTTGTATACGTGTACAACGAGCGCGCAACAGCCATTTGATAAAAAATTAGTCTTGAAACAAATGATTTTGGCCAATGATTATTTTATGCAAAAATGGCCAGAAACAGGCAAAACAATTATTACCAACAAAGAGCGCCCAAGTAACATCTGGACGCGTGGTGTTTACTACGAAGGATTAATGGCGCTTCACGAAATTTTCCCAAAAGAAGCTTATTATGATTACGCTTACTCGTGGTCAGAATTTCATAAATGGGGATTTAATGGAGGAAATACAACTCGAAATGCCGATAATTACTGCGCTGCTCAAACCTATATTGATTTGTATAATTTAGAGCCAGATGCTAAAAAACTAAAAAACACAAAAGCAAACATCAACATGCTTTTGAATACGCCTCAGTTAGACGATTGGTCTTGGATTGATGCTATTCAAATGGGAATGCCTGTTTTTGCAAAAATGGGCGTTTTAGAAAAAGACAATCGTTATTTCGAAAAAATGTATGAAATGTACATGTACTCAAGAAACAAACATGGCGACAACGGACTTTTCAATGCAAAAGAAGGTTTATGGTGGCGTGATGCTGATTTTGATCCGCCGTACAAAGAACCAAATGGAAAAAATTGCTACTGGAGCCGTGGAAATGGATGGGTTATTGCTGCTTTGGCAAAAGTACTTACCATTATTCCAGAAAATGCACCACACAGAGAGCAATATGTAAAAGATTTAAAAGCAATGGCAGCTGCTTTAGTCCCAATTCAAAGACCTGACGGATTCTGGAATGTGAGTTTGCATGATCCAACAAATTTTGGCGAAAAAGAAACTTCTGGAACAGCTTTATTTGTTTACGGAATGGCATATGGAATCAACAGCGGTATTTTGAAAAAAGAAACGTATTTGCCAGTAGTCCAAAAAGCTTGGGATGCGATCATCAAAGAAAGTTTGCATACCAATGGTGCATTAGGATTTTTGCAATCAACAGGAAAAGAACCTAAAGATGGACAACCACTTTCCTACGATAAATTCCCTGATTTTGAAGATTACGGATTAGGTTGTTTCTTGCTTGCAGGTTCAGAAATTTATAAAATGAAATAATGAAAAAAACGCTCTTATTTCTTGTTTTAATTCTTTTTAAAACCGTGATATTTTCTCAGGAATTTAAGAGAGAAAAATACAATTTCAATTCCGATTGGAAACTAAAAACCGGAGACTCTAAAAATGCAGAGTCTCTTGGTTTTAATGATAGTTCGTGGAAAAAAGTTACGCTTCCGCATGCTTACAATCAAGAAGAAGCTTTTGAAAAAGATATTGAACACCTCACAACCGGAATTGTCTGGTATCGAAAAAAGTTTAAACTTCCAAAGGGAATCAAAGACGAAAAAATTTTCCTAGAATTTGAAGGAATTCGACAAGCCGGAATCATTTATATCAACGGACAAAAAGTTGGAATGCATGAAAATGGCGTAATGGCGTTTGGTTTTGATATTTCAAATTTAATTAAGCCTTTTCCACAAGAAAATATTGTTGCTCTACGAATTGACAACGATTGGAAATACAAAGAACAGGCAACACAAGTCCCTTATCAATGGAATAATATCAACTTCAATGCAAATTATGGAGGGATTCCGAAGAATGTTTTTCTTCATATTACCAGCAAATTATACCAAACGCTTCCACTCTATTCCAATTTAAAAACTACTGGAGTTTACATTTATCCTTCTCAAATTGACATTCAGAGTGAAAGTGCCATTATCAATGCTGAAACAGAAATCAAAAATGAATTTGAATCCTCAAAAACAGTTGAATACAATATCGTTATTGAAGATTTAGAAGGCAAAAAAGTAGCTTCTTTTTCAGGCGGAAAAACTACAATTTCGCCAAACGAAACTAAAATTCTGAAAGCTAATTCGCTAGTAAACAATTTACATTTTTGGAGTTGGGGCTATGGTTATTTATACGCTGTAAAAACCATTTTGAAAGTTGACGGAAAAATCGTTGATGAAATTTCTACTAAAACGGGCTTCAGAAAAACAGCTTTCGCCGAAGGACAATTTTGGCTAAATGATAGAGTTTTGCAGGTAAAAGGTTATGCACAAAGAACCAGCAACGAATGGCCGGCGATTGGAATGTCTGTTCCTGCTTGGATGAGTGATTTCAGCAATAAATTAATTGTAGAAGGCAACGGAAATTTAGTCCGATGGATGCATGTCACACCTTGGAAACAAGATATTGAATCTTGCGATCGCGTTGGTTTGTTGCAAGCCATGCCCGCCGGAGATGCCGAAAAAGACGCTCAGGGCGATACTTGGAAACAACGTGTAAATTTGATGCGTGACGCTATTATTTATAACAGAAATAATCCGAGTATTATTTTTTATGAAAGCGGTAACGAATCGATCAGCGAAGCACACATGCATGAAATGAAAATGCTGCGAGATACGTATGATCCTTTTGGTGGGCGAGCGATTGGTTCTCGCGAAATGCTTGACAGCCAAGAAGCTGAATATGGAGGAGAAATGCTTTACATAAATAAAAGCGCCCGAAAACCATTATGGGCAACCGAATATTCTAGAGATGAAGGAATGCGTAAATATTGGGACGAGTTTTCACCTCCATATCATAAAGAAGGTGACGGACCTTTATACCGCAGCGCTCCAGCATCTGATTATAATCATAATCAAGATCGGCACGCTATCGAAAATGTAGTTCGCTGGTATGATTATTATCGCGAAAGACCCGGAACAGGAAAACGTGTAAATTCTGGCGGTGTAAATATTATTTTTTCTGATTCAAATACACATCATCGAGGTGAATCAAATTATAGAACGAGTGGCGAAGTTGATGCCATGCGAATTCCAAAAGATGGCTATTTTGCACATCAAGTTATGTGGGACGGCTGGGTCGATGTCGAGAAACAACGAACGCATATTATGGGACATTGGAACTATGCTGAAAAGACTGTTAAAAATATTTATGTCGTTTCAACAGCTCCAAAAGTAGAACTTTTTGTAAACGGAATTTCGCAAGGTTTTGGAAAACGAAGCAGTGAATTTTTATTTACTTTCGAAAATATTGCTTGGAAATCGGGTACAATAAAAGCGGTTGGTTACGATGAAAACGGAAATATTTTAAGCCAAGATGAAAAAACAACTGCGGGAGAACCATTTCAAATTAAGCTAAAATTAAATACACAACCGCAAGGAATGCTTGCTGACGGTGCTGACACAGCTTTAATTGATGTTGAAGTAATTGATAAAAACGGAAATCGCTGTCCAATAAGTAATAATATGATTTCGTTTTCTTTAAATGGTCCAGCTACTTGGCTTGGGGGCATTGCTCAAGGTCCAAAAAATTATATTCTTTCTAAAGAAATTCCGGTTGAAAATGGCGTTAATAGAGTAATGATTCAGTCATTGGCGAAAGCCGGAAAAATAACAATTTCTACTCAATCTAACGGATTAAAATCAGCCGAATTATCTTTTGAAACTAAAAGTGTAATTATAGAAAATGGTCTTTCAAAAGAATTGCCAGGGAAAAATCTGCCTTCAAATTTAGAACGCGGACCAACGCCAAAAACTCCGTCATATACGCAAAAAAGAGTTCCTATAAATATCTTAAATGCCGTTTCTCCTTCAAATAGTAATGATACTTACAAAAGTTATGACGACAACGAATTAACCGAATGGCGAAATGATGGAAACATTTCGACGGGTTCTATAACTTATACGCTATCAAAACCATCAATTGTTAATGAAGCTGTTGTGAAATTTACAGGTTGGAGAACTAAAATTTATCCAATCAGAATTTTAGCTGATGGAAAAGAAGTCTTTAAAGGAAACACAACCCAAAGTTTGGGTTATATTACAATTCCACTTGAAGCTGTTTTAGCCGAAAAAATAACAATCGAATTAATTGGTTCCAATACCGAAAAAGATGGATTTTCAAAAATTGTTGAAGTAGATCCAACAAAAGAATTAGATTTATATAAAGATAAAACATCGGTTGATGCAGCCGGTCAATTACGCATTGTTGAAATAGAATTTTATGAAAAAATCAAATAATTTAAATCGTCTGAAAGCTGGATTGCTTTTTGTGTCTTTATCGCTTACAATTCCGGCACTTTCGCAGAAAAAAGAAATTCCGTTATGGGATAAAATTCCGGACGAAATTGTATCCAAAGAATATTCTGAAGAAGTAGATCACAAAAACGAACTTTCAGAAGGAGTTCGAAAAGTAACTTTACCAACATTAACTGTTTATTTAGCAAATCCAGAAAAATCAAACGGAACATCGGTTATCATTTGTCCAGGAGGTGGTTACGGAATGCTCGCAATAAATAAAGAAGGTTATAAAGTTGCCGAATGGTTTAACAGTTTAGGAATAAATGCTTTTGTCTTGAAATATAGATTGCCAAGCGATTTAATCATGAAAAATAAAACTGTTGGACCACTTCAAGACGCTCAGGAAGCGGTGAGACTTGTGCGAAGAAATGCAGTAAAGTGGAAACTAAACCCAAATAAAATTGGTATCATGGGATTTTCTGCGGGAGGACATTTGGCGTCTACATTATCAACACATTACAATGATAAAGTTTACACTCCAACCGACACGACAAGCGCCAAACCAAATTTTTCAATTTTAATTTATCCTGTAATTTCAATGCAGGAAGGCATTACACACCAAGGTTCTAAAGATAATTTGTTAGGAAAAAATGCTGGAAATGAACTGACCGATAAATATTCAAATGAAAAACAAATAACTTCAGCCACGCCAAAAACATTTTTAGTTCATGCAACAGATGACAAAGCTGTTCCTGTAGAAAATAGCATCAACTATTATTTAGGGCTGAAAAAAGAAAAGGTTTCGGCAGAAATGCATTTATTTGAAAACGGAGGACATGGCTTTGGATTAGGCGTAAAAGGAACAAATGCAAACTGGCCAAAAGATTGTGAAAAATGGCTATCAGCAAACAATTACACCCTAAAACCAGATGGTTATGTATTTAGCTATTTTAAAGGAAATGGTGAAGACGGACTTCATTTGGCATACAGTGAAGGTGGTTATAAATGGACTGCTTTAAAAAATGATACATCCTTTTTAACTCCAGAGGTTGGAAAAGACAAATTGATGCGTGATCCTTGCGTAATTAAAGGCGGAGACGGATTGTATCATATGGTTTGGACAGTAAGTTGGACAGATAAAGGAATTGGATACGCTTCTTCAAAAGATTTGATTCATTGGTCAAAACAAGAATTTATTCCTGTAATGGCTCATGAGGAAAAAGCCAGAAATACTTGGGCACCAGAAATTACGTATGATGAAAAATCAAAAGAATATATGATTTACTGGGCATCAACAATTGATGGCAAATTTCCTGAAACAAAATCAGAGGAAGAGAAAGGATACAATCACCGAATTTATTATACCACAACCAAAGATTTTAAAAAGTTTGCCAAAACAAAACTATTGTATGACCCCGGCTTTAATGTAATTGATGCTTCTATCGTTAAGCAAGGTCAGCAATTTGTTATGTATTTAAAAGATGAAACACGCAACCCTGTTCAAAAAAATATTAAAATTGCTCTCAGTAAAAATCTAACCGGCCCTTATAGTCCGGCAAGCAAAGCCATTACTGGCGATTATTGGGCTGAAGGACCTACGGCAATGCAAATCGAAAATAATTGGATTGTTTATTTTGACAAATACACACAAAAAAAATATGGTGCAGTAAAAGAAACATCTAAAGGCTGGGAAGATATTTCAGAACAAATCAGTTTTCCCACCGGTACAAGACACGGCACCATCATAAAAGTTTCTTCCGATGAAATTGCGAATTTAAAGAAAGAATAAAATTGTATTAAAACAAAAAAGCAGGATACTGAGCAACCGATATCCTGCTTTAAAAAATGAATTAATACAATTTTTAAACCTATAAAACTATTATCTTTCAAGCTACATTAAAAAAAACATTGCTTTATAAAAATTCTGAAATCGGGTTTCAAAAATTGAATTATTTGAAAAACCGTCCCCTTTATTTTTATTACTCAACTCTAAATTGTTATTGAAATGCATTTTCAATTCGTCTACTATTTCTGATCTAGTTTTAGCATTATCCAATACAATCAAATTATTCATCTCATTTAAAAAAGATAAACTACTATATAATTGTTTATCAAATAAGCATACTAAAACATTTAGTCCTTTTTATTTATTTTTAAGAATTCCAGCAATTCACTTTTCTCATAAACAACAAATATTGAGCGATCATATTTTTTGGAATCATTTTCATCTTTAAGCAAAAACGATTCTTCTGAAAAGTCAAATTCATCCTTGAATTTACGTTTAAACATCTTTAAAAAAACTCCTTTATTATCACGCACTAACACTTTTTCCTTTTCCATATTGTAATTTTTTTTGCATATTAGTAAAGCTTCAGGCTTCAAAAAAAACCATAAAACACCTAATAATCAATACTTTAAATAACAAAACAAAGATAAAAGGAGAAAATGATCAATATTTACACAATAAGACAAAAAACAAATAAAATAAGATTTATTTTACCTTGCTAATAATAACGCTTTCATTGCACTTCTAGAGTATGCCAAATGTCAAAGCACAAGACACAATAGCCATTTTGTCATCGACACTACGAAAGATTTCCTCAATTACAACATCGTACTTATTACAAGACTGCAAAATAGTTTTTCTGAGACTACATTGTTTTATTTCGCCTATTGTTATATGTTCTTCGATATTAATGGCTAAGCAGGAATCTTTCTTATTTCCTCTAATTTCAGCAATAACCTGATTTTTATTATTTAAAATTTTTATATTTTGTTTAAATAAAGAAAATTGTCGTTTTATGCTCCCAATTTTATTACCATTAAAGTCTTTGATAACAATTGCATCACAGAAAAACAAAAAGCCTCTAGATAATGTAGCTGTTATGACTCCGTTTGCGTTTCTTATTTCAAATAAATATGGAAAAATTTTCAACCCTGCTATTTTCGAAAAGCTCTTTTTTTTCGTAATAAAGCCTATGCACTCCCGATTACCATTGTAGATTTTAAACTGACCTCTAGAGTTGGATTTTTCCTTTTTCTTATATATTAAATAGTTTCTTGTATTAAAAAAAGAAGCACTCATTTAATCATTTTTTATAATTCTCTATTATTGATTGGATTTCTTAAAAAAATAAACTTCAAAATTTGCAATTTGTAATCAGTTAGTATCAGATTTAAAACTCCTGAAGATATTTTTAATTAGCCGTTTTTCTAGCAAAGCTTGACAACATGAGTTACTTTTCGTTCTACAAAATCAATCAGCTTTTCCATATTTCGATATTGATCGTATTTATTTGATATCGAAATAATGTAGCCGTTTCTTTCTTTTACATATAAAAAAAAGAAATCTTTAGTCAAAATTGCTTTTTCAATTTGACTCCATTTATGTGTAATTTCCCCTAAAGGCGAATGAACATTTATGAATGAATTTGTAAAATTGAATTTATACTTTGAGATAAATTTATCAAATTTCAAAAGTCTTTTAATCAATCGAAAAATCAGGCTACATACCGCTTTAACAAATGAATATTGAAACAAAAAGAAAACTATGACGAGTACTAAATTCCTGATAATCCAAATTATATAATCGGTATTCTTGTCTAAAAAAATACTATTAAAAAAGATTGCTGTTATCAAAAGCACGCTTGCAAGAATGCGTATTCTTTTCTCCCATAAATTTTTAAAATACATCTTATTCAGTTTCTGTATTTCTACAGCATTCAATTCAAATTCTAGCGAAAATTTAGCATCATTCATACCAACATACATTAAATTCCAGAAAAATTGTTTTTGTCTTTATTGATAGTTAAAATTTTAAGCAAAATTAGCTCAAGCACAATTCGCCCATATAGCCAATAAGCCACCAAAATATTAGAATAAGACATTTTTAAATAAAAACCACACTTAAAAACTTCTTTGTGACGGTTTCATTTTTTTTAGAAAAAGCAATACATTTTAATGAGAATTTTTTTACTCCAAAAAAGCCCGTAAAAGATTTAAAAATGACAAAATAAGACACAAAAAAATCATTATAATTATTTTATTTCCAAATAGTTAACTATAACAAATCTTTATATTTTTTTCTTTTAAATTTATTTACTTTTGGCCACCATTAAAACAAAATAATGGATAATTTCTTATAAAATGAAACCCCAAGAAATCGAAAAAAAACTGAAAGAACGAATTAAAGAATTGACCTGCCTTTTCGAAATTTCCAAAACAATTTCCAAATCTCATTTTTTTGAAGAAAAGGTCTTGAAAAAGGTCGTTCTAAGTATAAAAAAAGCTTGGCAATTCAATGATGATGCAATAGTTGAATTGCAGGCTGGAATGTATTATTTTGCAACATCTCAAATACCCGAAAACAACATATTTCAAACTAGTATCATCAAACTCCCCTATACAGAGCCCGGATCTATAACCGTTTATTATCCAGCAGACAAATTTAAACCGCATCACTTTCTCAGTTACGAACAAAAACTCTTGAATACAGCTGCGCAGAAAATTAGCTTTTACATCGAAAAATTTCAAATTTTAGAAAAAAAAGCTTCCTTAAGAAGAACCCTTGAACACGTTGACCGATTAACGATCCTCAGCGAAACCATTGCTGGAATAGCGCATGAACTCAATAATCCTCTGGGAAATATTTTAGGATATGCCGAATTTATCAAACTCGCCAATACAGATTCTGAAATTGACTCTGATATTACAACAATTATCAACTCTGTCATTTACACGCGCGAAATTGTAAAAAAGTTAATGTTTTTTCTTGTGAGATGCCCCACCAGTCAAAATTTGAAAACATCAATTCCATTATAAATTTTACCTTTTCAATTTTAAAGCAAAATTTTCAAAAAAAAGAAATCAAAAGCGAATTGATTTTTAACAACTCTATTTCTACTGTAAAAATTGATGCCGTACAAATAACCCAGTTACTTTTCAATTTGCTGATAAATGCCATTCATGCATCGACTAAAAAAAGCCTCATTAAAACTATTATTGAAAATGATGCCCAAAATATCATCATACACATTGAAGATCAAGGCCACGGAATACCTGATGAAATAAAACAGAAAATATTTGAACCTTTTTTCACCACAAAAAACACAAAAAGCGGATCAGGTTTGGGGCTAAGTGTTGTTTATGGAATTGTTAAAAATCACAATGGAAAAATCACCGTTACAAACAATAAACCCAATGGTGCAATTTTTACAATCAGTTTACCAATTAGTTAAAAAATAAATGAACTCAAGAAAAGAAAATATACTAATTGTCGATGACAATTACGAAATGCTGACTCTTTTTCAGCGAACAATCAAAGCATTAAATTATAATACTTACAAAGCTTCGTCTGTGAATGAAGCTATTGAAGTTTTAAAAAGCCATTCGATCAATCTATTAATTACAGATTTAAATATGCCCGAAATAAACGGCATCGAACTATTAAAATATTGCGATGAGCATTTTCCTCATATATCAAAATTGGTCATAACCGGAATGCCATCTATTGATAATGCCATAAATGCAATAAAATCTGGTGCTTTGGAATACCTCATAAAACCTTTTACTAATGATGAACTTTCTAAAGCCATCAAAAGTTCACTTGCAAGAAAAACAAATACATCGGTTAAAAATCCTGATGCTATAAATAGTTACGCCTCAATAATAGGCCAATCATCACATTTCAAAGATTTAATTGATACGATAAAACGCGTGCAAAACAATAAGGCAAATGTATTAATTGAAGGCGAAAGTGGTACTGGAAAAGAGCTGATTGCAAGGGCAATTCACTATGAAGGTGCATTTTCTAAAATGCCCTTTGTGGCAATAAATTGCGGAGGATTACCCGAAAATCTACTCGAATCTGAATTATTTGGGTACGTTAAAGGAGCATTTACTGGTGCTGTTGAATCAAAAATGGGTTTATTTCAAGCGGCATCTGGTGGTACCGTTTTCTTGGACGAAATTGGATGTACCCGGCAAACCAGGAACTCCAATACCCGGAAGTCCTTCAACACCAACTTCGCCTTTGTCTCCCTTGTCTCCTTTGTCCCCTTTTTTACCGTCGATTTGAGTATAAGTGCCATCTGCTCCGTCTTTGCCAGGAACATAAACCCATGTGCCTGAATCATTGATCACAACAGTAGTATCTTTTCCAGGTCCCCCAGGTGTGCCCGGCAAACCAGGAACTCCAATACCCGGAAGTCCTTCGACACCAACTTCCCCATCTTTTCCATTAATTGGCGTCCAAGTTCCATCGGCATTTTGAACGTAAACAATACCAGATGAATAATCTGTATAAATATTTATGTCCTCACCAAGATAAGATGATGATCCTTTTGGCCCAGGAGCTCCATTACCTCCAGCAACACCAACTTTTCCATCTTTTCCATCTTTTCCAGATCCAGAACTTGATTCGCCAGCAACTGCTAATCTGTTCCATCTCTTATCAAACCAGTAGTAGTATCCTGGAGTAATGTCACCAATTGCATCAGTAGCAAATACTAACAAACTATTAGCTTCATCACCTACGATTGGCGCATAAACAACTGTACTTGTTAATCGAACCCTTGGTATCAATATACCTTTTGTACTACCACCAAATCTATCCGTTTCTGTGGTTGTTACCTCAAATTGAGCTGATGAAGTTGGCGCTTTTGCCCCAACCACAACCTGAGAACGAGCCGAAAAGCTAGCCAAAACAACAAATAAAGGGAGTAATCTATTTTTCATAACCTTTCTTATTATCTGTTTAATTATTTTCTTAAGTATTTAAAATTCAAACATCTAAATTTGAAGATGCAAAGTTCCTCTGAAAATCAATTTATTTTTGCCTGTAAAAGTTTTTAAACTTATAAATTAGGGTATATATGAAAAAGCCTGTTAAATTTTAGGGTAGAATTCCTATATTGCGAAAGGCACCACGCCAAATAATACCAATCAAACAATTAAAAATCAATACCTTAAACAAACAATTAAACAAAAAAAAAGAGAGAGCATTTCGCTCTCTCTTTTACTACTATCTATCTTTATTTACACATTACGTGCAATCAGATTTTATACAAATCAAATTACTTTTTTATATTTTTTATTTGATTCCTTTTTTGAGGTTTTCTAAAGATTTGTCTTCTAGAATTTTAATTTGGTTTACCACTATTTGAGCAACAGTTTTTGCCCCTAATAAAGATAAGTGGGTATCATCTTTTTTATCCTCCTTATAATAAGGAATTTCCCCTGCCTTAAAATGTAAATGCAATTGCTTAGACTTTTCCGGCCCATAAGACTGCTCCAGCTGTTCTGTATAATATTCTAAATCAATAAAAGGTACATTATATTCTTGTGCAACCAATCTCGTTTCTAGTGGATAGTCACCATGAGTAGGAACTAATACTCCTTTTTCATTAAAGTTGCGTCTGGCAATGGACGTTAATAAAATAGGAATCGCTCCTTTTTTTCTGCTTTCATTTACAAAACGAATTAAGTTATATCGATATGCAGTATGTGGATTTGTGTAGCGTGTAGAATCTTCAATTTTTTCATCATTATGTCCGAATTCTATAAAAACATAATCCCCTTTTTTTAGTTTATTATAAATTGAATCCCAACGCTTTTCGTTAATGAAGCTTTTAGTGCTTCGCCCGTTTACCGCTTTGTTTACCACTGCTATATTTTCTTTAAAAAATGGCTGCAAAACTTGTGCCCATCCATGCTCAGGATTTTTTTCAGGATCTTTTTTATTTGCCATTGTTGAATCTCCAATACAATAGACCGTTGTTTTTTGTGCAAAACAGCCTGTGGTGATAAGCAATAAAATTAATATGTAATTTTTCATTTTGTATTTATTTTAAATTTCAATTATCAGTCTGAACGATCTTGTCTCCAAGTATTGGAATCTGAAAAAGGTGTTTAACTATATAAAGATCCATCTCCTGAAGTCCAAAGAACAAAAAATTAAACTCTTTACACCTATCAGGCCTAAAGATAGACGCACTGCTGTGCGTCTCTACAAATAAATTTTTGAACCTTTATGTCTATGAAACTATGAACCTGGAAAAACTATTTAGCCGCCGTTGGTACTGTTGCTCTTTGTCCTATAAAAACATCGGTCATCAAAACATTTTCTGCATTTTCATTTGAAAGCGCATTTTTTGCTTCCTTAATTTCTATATTCTTCAAAGCTATATTTTTGATTTTTTTATCTGCGAAACCTTGAATTACAATTCCTGATTCTGTTGCTTTATTGCAAGAAATATTGGAAAAATAAATATTTGAAATTTCTGATTGGTAGCCTTTCCCTTCTCCATGATAATTGGATGTTATATAAAGACAATCTTCCACTTCGTCTAACTGAATATTACGAACAAAAATATTTTTAATAAAACCTCCTCGATCTGCATTAGTTTTCAAATAAATTCCTCTTTTTAAATACCCTATGGTTTTACAATTTTCGATATAAACATTTTGTACTCCAGCTGACATTTCACTGCCTATCACAACACCATGAAGTCCTTTAAAATTGCAATTTCTGATAATAATATTTTCACTTGGCGAATTATTATTTGCGCGTCCTTCATGATCTCGCCCTGCTTTAATAGCCACATTATCATCGCCATTATTAAAAGTCACATTTTCGATTAAAACATCTTTTGCATATTCTGGATCAATTCCGTCGTTATTATAATTTAATGATTTGTAACTAATACCTCGAATGGTAATACTTTGCGACTTTAATAAGTGCAAACACCAAAAAGGAGAATTCTCAATTCTGATATTTTCAACCACTATATTTTTACAATTGAAAAATTGAATCATTTGCGGACGTAAAAAGTAGCCTTCACCAAACTTTCTGTCACTTAGTGCGACATTATTATGATTCATTTCGCGACTTCTATTTTTGCCAGCTTCTTCCTTTGCCTTAAAATTTTTCCACGTTTTTCCTCCCTCTCCATCAATAGTTCCTTCGCCTGTAATCGCAATATTTGAGCAGTCGTACGCATAAATTAACGGACTGTAATTATACAACATAGTACCTTCCCAACTTGTTAAAACCATAGGAAGGTAATCTTCTGGTTTATCACTGAATTTTATTTTCGCTCCCTTTTCTATTTTAAGGTTTACGTTGCTCACAAAATGAATTGGGCCGTTAATTCTATAAATTCCTTTTGGCACAATTATAGTACCGCCATTATTCTTTTTGCACAATGCCATCGCCTTATCAAACGCAGGTTTATTGTTTGAAATTGAATCACCTTTGGCACCTAATTTCACCACATTAATTTGATAAGTAGGAATAACCGGCAACTGAATTCTTTTGACAATTGAATCTACTTTTGCAGTTGGAAATTCATTGTTTTGCGCGAACGAAAACGTAGAAATCAATAAAAATATAAGCTGTTTTAAATTCATTGTAATTGTAATTAAAAACTGGTTTTTATTTTGAGTACCAATTTGATAAATCGTCTTTTAAAATAGTTTCTATAGCATATTTATCAGCTTCGGTTTTACTTAACTGATGTGACCATGTTACTCTTTTTGAAGGTTGAAATCCTTCGCCAGTACAATTATATTCAGCATAAAAAGCCTTTTTTTCAGCTTCAGGTTTTGACCAATTTTCCCAGCCTTCTGGCCTGATTTGTTTTCCCAATTCACAATTTAAGAAAACCGTTTTAGCATAAATACGCCAAGGTCTTCCTAAATACACTGCATCTGCAGTGGCTTCGGCTGTTAATTTGCAATTTTTGAAAACAAAACCAAAAGGAGTTCCTTCTGGAGTTGATGCCGCTGTGATATAAGAGTTTTTAACACTATGAATTTCGCAGTTTTCAAATAAAGCTGTTGCGCTTCCAAAAATAAAATCGGTTGTTCCTTCGATATAGCAGTTTACAAAATACTGTTTTGCATCTTTTCCTGAAAGATATAAAGTATCCTGGTTTCCTAAAATAAGACAATTCGAAACTTTGGCACGATTTGCTACAACAGATAATGCAATACCTTGACCATTATCTCCAGAGGCATTTTTAATGGTTAAATTTGATGCCGAAAAATCATCTCCTTCTACCAAAACTGTATACGTATAAAAAGTACTGTTTCTTCCTAAATTTATTTTCGAGAAATTATCATCAAACGTAATGATGGTTTTTTCTTTGCTTTCTCCCTGCAAAACTACATTTGTATTCCATTCTGGAATTCGAACTTTTTCATTGTAAATTCCATTTTTAATTAAAATGGTTACTTTTTCATAAGGAAAAGCTGGACAAGCATAAACGGCATCCTGAATTTTGGTAAAATCGCCCGAACCATCTTGTGCAACAGTAATTAACGTAACATTTTTTTTATCTGAAGATGAAACTTTTGTTCCATTTTTAACTGCCCAGACCGGATATTTTTTCAATACTTCCTTTGGAGCGTCAGAATACCAAGAATATCCGTTTCGTCTTTCAGAACCAATTTGATCCAATGATTTTTTTCTGATTCCGTCGCGATCACAAAAGAAAGGTTCGTTCGTTTCCAAATCCATAAAACGCGCCCAAATTGGACCTGCATTTGTAGCCGGAATCATTTTTTTATCGACAATTTTTCCTTCGTCGTTTAGAACTCTTTTTTCTTCTAAATTCGTGATTTTTGTCTTTTCAAACCATTCCGTTGCACTCTTTACAGCGGTAACAATTTCGCGAGAAGGTTTGTCTATCGACATTAAAAGCAATACTATTTTTGTAGACTCGTAGCCACTTAATGACGCCAATTCAAAAGCTCTAGCATTTGCAGGAGCCAATGTAAATTCATCATGCTGGGCGCACCACGCGGTTAAAACACCTTTTTGTTTGTATTGTGTTTTTAAAATGCAATCAATTCCTTTATCAAAAGCTTTTTTTGCTTTTTGAACAACTTCTTTTGATGGCTTAATGCTATAAAAATCAGTTTCTTCACTAACTTCTTTCATTACATTTAAAATATTGACCATCGAATCGTCATTGTAGGTAATATGCGTATAATATCCCTTTTTAAGCGGATAAAACTGAGGCCAACCACCATTATTATATTGCGCTTCTAATAAATAATCCAGTCCTTTTAAAAACGATTCCTTGTATCTTTCATCTTTTACCTGCGCATACATTCTAGACATAAAAAGCATTTCCTGGCAAGTTGCACCATTATCGGTTGTTGTTTCTACAGCTGTTTTTTTAAGTGCAATCAGATCTTTTTTTTGCGCTGGCGAAAGTTCATTCTGCATCTGAATATTTTTTGGCCAGCCGCCAATATTTCTTTGGTAAAGCAAAACGTTCTCGGCTATTTTTTTTGCTTCTTCTGAACCAAACCAAGATGATTCATTTTTACGAATAATATCCGACCAATTTTTATAGGTATTTTGAGCAATAAAAGAATTGCTAAATAATAATAAAAAAAGTAAAGCTGTTTTTTTTAGTTGAATCATTTTTATCTGTTTTACTCTTAAGATTTATTTTTTGTGACACTTAAATAATGCCTCTTGTGAACAAAAAAATGTTTTTTTTGAAATCAAATTCATTTTAAGACGCAAATAAAACATCTTTTTCCTACAAAATATAATCTGATATCGAAATTTAAATTTCGTTTATTAGGAATTATCTACAGCAGTCGTTTTTTTAACAAATAGAGAAAAAATTGCATTTTTTGCCATTATTTACTTTTTCACTTCGAAATTCTAAACCAATCCACTGCAACATTTCCTGAGTCGTTTGTAATTTTTTCGCTTAAAGCGAATAAACCAACTTTAGCGCCAATCCATTTTCCTTCTTTTGATACAAAATCATTTCCTATTGCCTGATATTTTTTATCATCTAAACTGTAATAGAAACTACAAATTCCTCCTTTTTTAATTCTAACTCTCAAATAAATTGTATTGTTAGGAATCAAAACGGGAGATGTTTCATTCTCTTCCACCTTTTTATCAAAAGTTCCCGTTTTTTGATTTAAATACAATTTGCCGTTATCATTTTTAAGATTCAAATAGCTGTAATCTAACCCCATAATAATTAAACCAGTTGTTTCGCCATTTAATCTAGTGTTGAACGTCATTTTTGCAGTTGCTGTAAATTCTTCTGCTGGGAACTTTTGAAGCAGTAAATTTGGCGCTTCAAAAATTTTCTTGCTGTCTTTAATTGTTGGCAAACAATATAAATTCAAATAACCTAAACTTGTCGGAAATCCCCAATTATTCTGCGCATTTGCCTGCCATTGCCATTGCAATCCTAATTTCGGTAAATTAAATTCATCTGATTCTGCTGGAGTTTCAATTGGATATTTTTTTCCAACATTTGGTTTTTTAAAGGTTGTAACTGGCTCACCAATTCCATTTTTATCAACATCTATTCCCATTACAGGCCAGTCATTTTCCCATTTCATTGGTTGTAAATGAACAATTCTTCCGTAAGCGCCTTTATCCTGAAAATGTATAAACCAGTCTTCACCTGTTTGTGTCTGCACCCACGCACCTTGATGCGGACCATTAACAGCAGATTTTCCTTGTTCTAAAACTTTTTTCTTTTCGTAGGGACCAAAAACGTTTTTAGATCTTAAAACGGTCTGCCAACCAGTAGAAACGCCTCCCGCTGGAGCAAAAATGTAATAATAACCATTTCTTTTATAAAACTTAGGTCCTTCAATTGTTCCTTCGCCATCATGACCGTCAATTACCATAACTTCATCGTTATTAGTAGTTGTACCTTCGGCATTCATACTACAGACAACTAATAAACTTTTAATTTTTGCACGACTGCCAGCAAAAGCATGAACTAAATAAACCTTACCGTCATCATCCCATAACGGACTTGGATCTATTAATCCGCTTCCAGCTTTTACCAAAACAGGTTCAGACCAAGGTCCTTCTGCTTTTTGCGCTTTTATCATATAGATTCCAAAATCTGGATCTGGATAATAAATATAAAATTCGTTGTTGTGAAAATTTATGCTTGGTGCCCAAACTCCGTTTCCGTGTTGTACTTTATCAAAAGTTTCTGTTGGTATTTGTTTGATTAATGCATGCCCAATAATTTTCCAGTTTACCAAATCTTTAGAATGCAAAATTGGCAAACCTGGAATACAATTAAAAGAAGATGCCGTCATATAAAAATCATCTCCAGCTCTTACAACATCTGGATCTGAATAATCAGCATGAATGATTGGGTTAGTATAAGTGCCATCTCCATTGTCTGGAATCCAAACCTGTGCCGTGTTCTTCTGTATTGAGAATATTGATAATAATATAAAAAGACTGTTTTTTATTCTATTCATTTTATACGCATTATTTATAATTGATAATTAACAATTAATAATTATCAATTAAAACTATCGGTTTAACTCTAAAGCTGCTAAAATAAATGGTCCCGTAGCTTTTGGGTCATTGTCTTTCTTTTTTTCCTTTACATAATACTCATACGAACCGTCTCTATATGGAGTTCCGCCCAAACCTGCCACTTGACAAGCTTGAGTTAGCGTAATTGTACCATCGGCATCAACTTTCATTAATTTTGTTGTTAATCCGTCGAAAGCTTTGTTGGCGATTTTTTTATATTTTGCTGGCAAATAACCTTTGTTTGCTCCTTTTGCAAAAGCGTAGGCAAACATTGAAGATCCAGAAGCTTCTAAATAATTTCCTTCTTTGCCCATTTTATCAGTTACTTGATACCACAAACCTGATTTATCCTGAAATTTTGCAATACTTTCTGCAGCATTATTCAAGTATCCAACCAATTCTTTATGTTTTGGATGCTCTTTTGGAAAATAATCCAACACATCAACAAGTGCCATAACATACCAGCCTAAAGCTCTTGACCAAAAATTTGGCGAATTTCCAGTTTGCGGATTTGCCCATGGCATTTTTTTGCTTGAATCCCAACCATGATACAACAATCCCGTTTTTGGATCTGTTGCGTGAAGCTGAATTTCTTCGAATTGTTTTGCAACATCATCCAAGCTTTTTCCGTTTTCAAAAGTAACCGTGTATTGTGCATAGAATGGTTCTCCCATATATAAACCATCTAACCACATTTGGTTTGGATAAATGTTTTTATGCCAAAATCCGCCTTCTGGTGTTCTAGGTTGTTCTGATAATTGTTTGCGCAACAATTGCATTGCTTTTAGATATTTTTCTTGTTTTGTAGTTTCATAAATATTGAAAAGCAAACGGCCAGAAACAATCATGTCAATATTGTATTTGTCAAACTCGTATGACTTAATTGATCCATCATTTTGAACCAATGCATCAACATAACCTTTTACATAAACTGGATATCTTGGATCTGGATTTTTTTTGTACAATTCTTCAAAGCCGTGCAAAACCAAACCATGAACATAATCCCATTTTGGTGCTTTTGAATCGTCAATCATATACGCTTCAGGATGGCGTTTCATCAAAGTCAAAGCCATTTTATCTGACCATTTTGAATTCTTTGAAATCACAATATCTTTAGCTGCTGTTTCCTGCGAGATTGCTTTTGAGCTTGTAAAAAGCATAAAACAAGCCATTGCTGTCGATGCCAAATATTTAATTCGTTTAGTGTTTTCCATTTGAAAATATATTTTAATTTTTGCTTTCATTCGTTATATATTTATTTAAATATTTTGTCTAAAAATGATATTGTGTAGCTGTTCATCTCATCAAACCAAGGCTGAAAAAACCAAAATGAATGTGGAGAATCTTTTATCGTTTTTACTTCACTATAAATTTTATACTGATTTAAAATCGTAATCATATCATCTCTACCGGCGTGAAATCTATCAAAACTACTATTTATAAAAAGAACAGGAGGCGTGTTTTTATCTGTATGAGTTAAAGCAGAAGCATTTTTCCAATTTTCAGGATTGTCTTCATAAGTACCTTTTAGCCAAAACGATGCCATTTCTCCTTCTTGTGATTCTGGATGCTTGAATGCCAAAATTCCGTCGATATCAATAATGGCATTTACTGTTGACGAAGATTTACTTTTAAAATTTGAATCTTCAAAATCTGGATTGTTATTTGTTGTACCAATCAAAGCTGCCATTTGACCTCCAGAAGAACAGCCTAAAACTGCAATTTTATTTGGATCTACATGAAACTTTTTAGCATTATCCTTTATAAACTTAATCGCATTTTTGACATCAAAAACAGCGTCTGGATATTTTGCTTCTAATGACAATCGATACTCAACGGGAAAACAAGAATATCCTTTTGCAGCAATTTCCTGCGCCATAACCTGCATCTGGCTTTTATTTCCAGATCGCCAGCCTCCGCCATGTATCATGATTACGGCCGGATTAGCTTTTTTGGGACTATAAAAATAAGCATCTAAATGCAATGCTCTTTTATCTATTTGATTATATACTAAATCATTGATCTGATCTACCTTTTGATTCTTTCTCGCATTTGCAATAGTGATAAAAGGATACTTTTTAATCAATTTATTGTAAGTACTTTTAACCGTGTATGAAGTATCAATACTGTATTGGCTCTGGACCGTTACAGCATTTAAAAGCAACAATAAAAACAGTATCTTCTTTTTCATTTCTGAGCTTCTATTTTTTAGTTAAGAAAGGAGTCCGATACTTGATCAAACTCCTTTTTTAACAACTTCAAAAAACAACTTTCAAAAAAACTATCAAATCATTACTAACCAAGATTTTCGAAAAATAAAAAAACTAAACTGTTTTTTATTTCATTTGATAATTAAAGAAAGTTCACAAATTGGTTTGGTTATAAAGTAAATTAAGTGGTTTAATTTTTAACTGATTCTATTTTTTTTCCGTTGATGTAGGTATTTATAAAATTTACCGTTTTTACATTTTTCAGAGAATAAACTGAATCAACTTTTGCGATTGTAACATCTTTAAATGTTATGTTTTCAATTGGCGATTCTTTGTAACCATCGGCTAGAATCCCAAATTTTCCGCCATTTTTGACCTTTATATTTTCAAGGCTGATATTTTTAATTGTCGGAATATAATTTCCAACCTGACTACCATATATATCATAAAACATGGTCACTCTCAAAACACATTCTTTTACCGTTCCCACTTCAATGTTTCTAACATAAATATCTTCCGTAGTACCGCCACGTTTCGAATTTGTTTTTATTCTAATGGCACGATCCAATTCCGGACTGTCCATTATACAATTTTCAACATATACATTATTTACGCCAGCCGTAATTTCGCTTCCCATTACAACACCCCCATGACCGTCGATCATTTTACAATTTTGAACAATAATATTTTTACTCGGAATACCAACTCGTCTTCCATCAGCATCTCTCCCCGATTTAATCGCAATACAATCATCGCCGGTATTAAAAGTGCAATTTTTGATAATTACATTTTGAGAATATTCAGGATCACAGCCGTCATTATTTGGCCCGTGGCTATTTACAGTCACGCCATCAATAATTACATTATTCGATTTAAGCGGATGCAAAATCCAAAATGGCGCATTAATCACCGTAATATCTTTTACTAAAACAGTATTACATTCAAAAAATTCAATAAAATTAGGACGTAAATAATGTCCTTCTCCAAAAACACGTTCAGCTACCGGAACGCCTTTTTCTGCCATTTCCACTAAATTATCTCGATTTAAAGGATCATGCTGTGATGGCTGGCCTTTATCCCAACCGTATCTTTTACTGCCACACCAAGGCCACCATGTAGTATTATTTGCCTGTCCGTTTAAAATTCCTTTTCCAGTTATGGCAACATTAGTTTTATTTTTTGCAGAAATTAGCGGTGAATGATTCATCAATTCTGTTCCTTCCCATGAAGTGTGAACAAGAGGATAATCTTTAGAATTCGTACTAAAAAGAATTTCGGCATTGTCTTCTAAATGCAAATTAACATTGCTTTCTAAATGAATAGGTCCGGTCAAGTATTTCCCGTTTGGAACTACAACTTTACCTCCGCCATTTGCACTGCATTCTTTAATTGCTTTTTCGAACGACAGCGTATTCATGGTTTTTCCATCTGCAACAGCTCCAAAATCATTTATATTATAGGTCTTATTTATGAAGTTTGTTTCAGGTATGCTTTTTACAATTAATTCCATTTTCTTCCATGGATTTGTTTCAGACACGCTAGAAACTTGTTTTCCACATGAAATTAGCAACAAAGAAAACACTCCAAAAAGTGAAATTGATTTTAACGCTATAATCTTATTTGTAATCATTTACGCAGAAATTAATAATTTAAACCGGCAAATCGCCATGAATTATGTAATCGATTACACGAAAGTATAAAAATTGTTTCTACAGAACAAATTTATTTAGAAATAATTTATATATTTAATTTTTATTTGCAATTATATTTACAGTTAACATAAAAAAATACATAATTTTTTATCATTGTAGAACAAAAAACGTTTGAGTTATTAATTATGTAATCGATAACAAAAAATATTGTCATATATAAAAAAAATGTATTTTTGTTTAAAATTAAATCTGAAAACTTTTTTTAATGAGCGAAAAAATAACCATTTATGATATTGCCAAGAAATTGAATATCACTGCTGCGACTGTTTCCAGAGCTTTAAACAACAACCCGAAAATAAAAGAAAGCACTAGAGAACTGGTCATCAAAACCGCTGCATCAATGAACTATAAGCAAAACAAACTTGCTTTAGCATTAAAAAGCGGACGAAGCAACAATATTGGTGTTATTGTTCCTCGTATTGACAGCAACTTTTTTGCATCGGTTATTAGAGGTATTGAAGAAGAACTTCATCCTCATGGTTATCAGGTAATTATTTGTCAGACACATGAAAGTGCAAAAAGAGAGAATGAAAATCTATATACCTTAATAGATGCTCAGGTTGATGGAATTATGATGTCGGTTACTGATGTTGCTGATGAAAACATTGGCGCTTTCAATTATGTTCTAGAAAAAAACGTTCCATTGATCTTTTTTGACCGAAGCAAACATATTGACGGAGTAAGCTCTGTAACAATTAACGACTTCAAGGGAGGTTACGTAGCTACCAAACACTTAATAAATGAAGGGTGTCGTGCAATTGCACATTTTTCTGGAGATCAGTCTCTTGAAATTTTCAAAAACAGGTTTTTAGGCTACAAACAGGCATTATTAGACAACGGAATGACATTTAAGGAAGAATATGTTATTCATACCAAAAGTAGTGTTGATGCAGGAAAAGAAGCAATTAATGCACTTTTAGCTTTAGAAACGCCACCTGATGCCCTATTTTCTGCCAGTGATTTTGCCGCTTTAGGAGCTATTCAGGAATTAAAAGAAAAAAACATCCGTATTCCAGAAGAATTTTGCGTTGCAGGCTTCAGTAACGAGCCTTTTACAAAATTTATGGAATTATCAATCACTTCTGTCGATCAGTCACCTCTTGAAATGGGGAAAATGTCAGCCCGAGTTTTCTTGGAACAAGTTGACAAAACTGATACCATCAAAATCGAAAAAAAGGTTGTTCTTGCACCAGAATTGCATATTCGTAAGTCTTCTTCAAGAACAAATTCTTAATATTTTTTCACCATATAAGTTATATAAGTTATATAAGTTCAATTTAGTTAATAACTTCAGTTTAATAAAAAAGCAGTTCTAAAAGAACTGCTTTTTTGTTGTCATTTCGACCGAAGGGAGAAATCGCACTAGAAATTCCGCACCGATTATCGCCAATCTTTGTAACCAATCTTTGTCGAGCTTCTAGTGTGATTTCTCCTTTCAGTCGAAATGACAAAAAAAGAGACGCACTGCTGTGCGTCTCTACATATAAAACTTTGTCACTTTATATCTCTGTAACTTTGAGCCTAAAAAACTATAGTGAAACTCCTCTTTTCCAAGGAATAAATACATCTTGTTTCAACTGGTCTGCTTTTGTTTCCACGTTTCCACTCGCCAATTCTATAATGTAATCTACTATTTCTGCCCCAACCTCGGTAATGGTTTTTTCACCAGTAATCACCGTTCCGGCATTTACGTCGATAATATCAGACATTCTATTAATTAATGCCGTGTTCGAAGAAATTTTTACAACGGGTGCAATCGGATTTCCCATCGGATTTCCTAAACCTGTGGTAAATAAAACAACTGTTGCGCCCGATCCAACCAATCCTGTGGTACATTCTGCATCATTTCCTGGCGTATTTAAAAGATTTAACCCTGGTTTTGAAATATATTCTCCGTAATCTAAAACATCTACAACAGGTGAAGTTCCACCTTTTTTAGCTGCGCCAGCAGACTTCATTGCATCCGTAATTAATCCGTCTTTGATGTTTCCCGGAGATGGATTCATATCAAACCCTGAACCTGCATCTACAACTGATTTTTCAAAAGCTTTCATTAAAGTTAAGAACTTATCTGCTTTTTCTTCGTCCACACATCTATTCATCAATTCTTGCTCAACGCCACATAATTCTGGAAACTCTGCCAAAATTGTTTTCCCTCCCAAAGCCGCAAAAATATCTGAAACAACTCCTAATGCTGGATTTGCAGAAATTCCTGAGAATCCGTCTGATCCTCCACATTCCAAACCAATACTTAGTTTTGAAAGAGGAGCAGGTTTGCGTTCAATTTTGTTGGCTCTTTTAATGGCTTCATAAGAATCTTTAATCACCATTTGAAACATTTGATCAGTAGTTCCAATTTGTTGTTGCTCATAGATCAAAATTTCTTTATCACTATTCGGGCTAATTTCTTTCAATGCCTTTTTAAAAATATCAACTTGCAAATTTTGGCAACCTAAACTTAAAACAGTTGCACCTGCAACATTCGGGTTGTTCACATATCCTGCAAGCAGTTTTGCCAACAATTCTGAATCTTGTCGAATCCCTCCACAACCACCTTGATGGTTGATAAATTTCACTTCGATATTATCTAAAAGATTTTCATTTCTATTTCTCTCAGCAACTTCTTCTACGCTTTTTTCTTCAATTAAAGAGCGCAACAAATTTTTATAAGAAACTTCTTTTTTTGGCATTAATTCGTTTTCAAAAATATCTTTCAGTTTTTCGATATTTTTGTTTTCGCAAAAAACCAATGGAAAAAACAACCAAACGTTTTTAGTTCCAACTTGTCCATCAGTACGGTGGTATCCGTTGAAAGTCTTGTCTTTCCAACGATCTACATTTGGTGGAGTCCAACCTAAATTTCCGTTTTTACCAAAAACTTTTTCACTTTGATGTTTTACATTTTCGGTGGTAATTACTTCTCCTTTTTTTATAGGTTTAGCAGCTTTTCCAACCAAAACGCCGTACATTATAATATCATCACCAATTGCAAAATCTTTCTCAGTGATTTTATGTTTTGCTTTAACATCAGTTGTTGGTGAGACAGTGGCTCCTTCAAACATAATTTGTTCGTTTTGTACCAAATCGGTCAAAGCGACAATTACATTATCTGCTGGGTTGACTTTTATTAATTTTTTTTGAGTTGCCATAACTATCGTATGTAATTCTTAATTTAATTGTTTTTGAAAATTGATGAAGCCTTGCTCAACGCCGTTTGCATCAATTTCTTCTAAAGCTTTTGCAATTGCATCTGTTAATGAAGGAATCTCAGTCAAATCTTCATCCCAGAAATTTTTGTTTTGCAAAGTAAGTCTCGCTATTTTATTGTAATCATCTGATGTCCAAAGTCCGTTAAAGAACGAAACAATATCCTCACTGTCTTGAACTGGAAGATTTTCACCTTTCCAAGTTCCTTTATAAAAACGAATCAAACATGCAAATGCAAAAGTCAAATGCACTGGAAGTTTTTTATGAACATCAACATATCCTGTCAAACTTGGTAATACACGAACTTTGAATTTAGAAATTGAGTTCAAAGCAATAGAAGACAATAAATGCTTGATAAATGGATTTCTAAAACGGTCTAGAATTTCTTCTGCAAAACTTGTCAATTCTGCTCTATCCATGTTTAAAGTCTCATTAATCTCATCAAAAACCGCTTTATTTACAAATTCACCAGTAAATGCATTATCAACAGTTTCTTTTACCGTTTCGTTTCCATAAAGCAATGAAAATGGCACCATTGCAGTGTGTGCTCCATTTAGGATTCTCACTTTACGTGTACGGTATGGTTGCATGTCTGCAACAATTTTTACATCTAAATCTGTTTTTTCAAAAGGAAGTTTTGCTTTTAGTTTATCATCACCTTCAATCACCCACAAAAAGAAACTTTCAGCACTTACAATCAAGTCGTCTTTGTAAAGCAACTGGCTGTTGTATTCCTCGATTTGATCTTTTGGATACCCCGGAACAATTCTGTCCACCAAAGTATTATGAAAAGAACAATCGTTTGTTAGCCATGATTTGAAATCTTCTCCAAGATTCCAATCATTACAATATTTCAACACAATTTCCTTTAAAGTATCTGAATTATAATTAATTAATTCACAAGGAATAATTGTCAAAGCCTTTGATTTATCGCCATTAAAATGCTCAAATCTTTCATGCAAAAGTACAGTTAATTTTGCAGGAAAAGAAATTGGAGGCGTCATTGAGGGACTATCAGAAGCGATGTATTCAATTCCGGCTTCGGTTGTATTTGAAATGATGAATTCTAATTCTTCTTCTTTGGCTAAAGCCAAAAATTCTTGGAAAGAAGCATAAGGATCTACCGCTTTTACAATATTGGTAATCAATTCTTTTTCCTGAATTTCCTCACCTTTTTTAACACCTTTCATGAATAAAGTATACAGACCATCCTGATCATTAATCATATTCACCAATCCTCTGTCAATAGGCTGTACAACTGCAATACCGGCATTGAAATCTGCTTTTTTGTTTAATTCCTGAAAAGCATATTCTACAAAGGCTCTCAAAAAGTTACCTTCTCCAAATTGTACAATTTTTATAGGAAGCCTATGTGAAAACTCCGTATTTGATCTGTTTATTTTTTCCATTATTCTAAATTTCCATTAACTGTTACAACTAACAACCATATTCATTACCTTATTTTTTTGTGGGGATTTATATTGTAAAAGAAACATTACACCTGAAAGAGTAAAACAAATCCTGCTGTGAGGAGTGACAAGATTTATTTTGCAAGCGTAATGTTCAATTACAACATCTAAAACTCTAAAAAAAACCGCATGCCAAATAAGGAACTGGTATGATTGTTCCCTATTTATTTTTAATATTTTTGATGACATCCAAAACCTGACTTACTTTGGCCTGTAAACCGTCATAGTCTTTTTTATCCAATATATCTTTTGAAATTAACTGCGAACCTAAACCAACACAGGTTGCACCCGCATTAAGCCATGAACTCAAACTTTCAACCGTTGGGTAAACACCGCCTGTAGGCATAATATTCGTCCATGGACATGGACCTTTTATTGCTTTAATAAATTCTGGGCCATAAATATCAGCTGGAAATAATTTTACAATTTCACATCCTAATTCTTCTGCTCTGGCAATTTCAGAAAGCGTACCGCAGCCTGGCGACCATAAAACTTTGCGTCGATTACATGCGATTGCAATATCTTCCCTAAAAACCGGAGTTACAATAAAGTTTGCGCCTAAACTCATATAAAGCGAAGCTGAAGCTGCATCTGTAACTGAACCTACTCCCAACATCATTCCTGGCAATTCAGCTAAAGCGTATTTGTTTAATGCTCCGAAAACTTCATGAGCAAAATCCCCTCTGCTTGTAAATTCCATTAAGCGTGAACCACCATCATAACATGCTTTAAGCACTTTTTTGCTTAATTCTATATCAGAATGAAAAAACAACGGAACCATTCCGTCCTCTTTCATTTGCTGTGCTACTTCAATTCTTGAATATTTTGCCATTTCTTTTTTATCTTGATACTAATGCCGAACCGTCGCCATCAATCATGTTTTCTACTTCTTTCAAAGTCACCAAATTATAGTCACCCGCAATCGTATGTTTTAAACAACAAGCTGCAACCGCAAAATCTAAGGCTCTTTGATTATTATTTTTATACTGAAGCAAACCATAAATCAAACCGCCCATAAAAGCGTCTCCACTTCCTACTCGGTCAACTACTGGTGTAACCTCTTTAACCGCTGCCTGATAAATTGCTTTTCCATCAAACAGAATTCCTCCAATTCTTTGATGTGAAGCACTTACAGAATAACGTAATGTTGTCGCAACCGTTTTTAAATTCGGCATCAATTCAAACAGTTTTGTGTATAAAACTGGCAACGATTTTTCATCTTGATAATTTGGGTTCACTTTTGGAATTCCCAGCATAAAATACGCTGTATCAATATCACCTAAAATAACATTGCTGTATTTCAACATTTCTGGCATTACTTCGCTTGGCGTTTTTCCGTATTGCCATAATTTTGAACGATAATTCAAATCGCATGAAATTGTGATTCCTTTTTTATGCGCTACTTTAATTGCTTCCAAACAAGCTTCAGCAGCACTTTCAGAAATCGCTGGAGTTATACCGCTCCAATGAAACCATTCAGCACCATCCAAAACTTTATCCCAATCAATGCTTCCTTTTTGAATTGTTGCCATCGAACTGTGTGCACGATCATAAACTACATTGCTTCCGCGAGTTCCTGCTCCGGTTTCCAGAAAATAAATCCCTAAACGCTCTCCTCCGTAAACAATATTTTTGGTTTCCACGTTCATTTTTCGCATTTCTTTCAATGCAGAACCTCCAATTTCATTTTCAGGCAATCTTGTTACAAACTCAGCGTTCACACCATAATTTGCTAAAGAAACACAAACATTAAATTCACCGCCACCATAAGTAGCACCAAATGCCGTAGATTGCGAAAAACGCAAATGTCTCTCCGTCGAAAGACGCAACATAATTTCTCCAAATGCAACTACTTTACTCATACTATCTTTTTTATATTTTACCATTAAGGCATTAAGAAAACTAAGCTTTGCTTTATACTCTTTTTGGCTATTAAAATTTAAGTTTATTAAGCCTACTTAATTATCTTTATTATTTAAGTAACTATTTATTAAACTCGAAACTTAATCTTCTTAATGTCTTAATGGTTAGAAAAATTAAAATTTAAAATATTCTTTTGCGTTGTTGTATGAAATATCAGAAACTAATTTCCCAATCCATTCCATATCATTTGGAAGCTCTCCACGTTTGATTTCATCTCCAAGAAGATTACATAAAATACGTCTGAAATATTCGTGTCTAGGGAAAGACAAGAAACTTCTTGAATCTGTCAACATTCCAACAAAACAGCTAATTAAGCCCATGTTTGAAAGTGCGTTCAACTGTTTAGTCATTCCGTCTTTCTGATCTAAAAACCACCATCCTGAACCAAATTGAACTTTTCCGCGAACGCTTCCGTCGTTGAAATTTCCAATCATAGTTGCCATTACTTCATTATCAGCAGGATTTAAGTTGTATATAATCGTTTTTGACAATTTATCTTTACTGTCTAAAGCATTTAAAAAGCTTGATAACTTTTGCGCCTGCGGATAATCTCCAATAGAATCCCAACCTGTATCAGGGCCTAAAATTCTGTGCATACGTGCATTGTTATTTCTCAAAGCACCTAAATGAAACTGTTGTACCCATCCAAATTCATGATAGGTTTCAGACAAGAATAATAAAACTGCACTTTGGAATTTTAACGCTTCTTCTGGAGATAATACGCTGTTTTCTCTTTTCTTTTTGAAAATTGCACTTATTTCATTTTCAGTGAAATTTTCAAAATAAATTTGATCTAAACCGTGATCACTTAATTTACATCCGTTTGCATTAAAGAATTCAATTCTTTTTCTCAATGCTGCACGTAAATCAGTATAAGTTTCAATTGCAATACCAGATACTTCCCCCAAAGTATCTATATATGCATTATATCCGTCATTCGAAATTAAAATTGCTTTATCAGGTCTAAAAGCTGTACTCATTTTTGTTCCAATTGGATTTTGAGCCAGTTTTTGATGAAACTCTAAACTGTCAATTGGATCTTCTGTAGTACAAACCAATTCTGCATTTACTTTTTTAAGAAGATTTTGCGTGCTGTAAGCCGGAGAATTTATTTTTTCAGAAGTTTCGATATAAATTTTCTCAGCCGATTTTTCATTCAAAAGATCATAAATATCAAAATAACGAGCCAATTCTAAGTGCGTCCAGTGATACAAAGGATTACGCATTGTGTACGGAACTGTTTTTCCCCAGTTTAAGAATTTATCTTTATCTGAACCATTTCCTGTTACAAACTGCTCGTTGATTCCCAAAGTACGCATTGCACGCCATTTGTAGTGATCGCCATTAATCCAAACTTGTGTTATGTTGTCAAAGATTTTATCTTCAGCAATAAACTGCGGATTTAAGTGATTGTGGTAATCAATAATTGGCTGGTTTTTAGAATAATTATGATATAATTCTTCAGCAAATTTATTTTCTAGTAAAAAATTATCGTTTATGAATGTATTCGCGCTCATGTCTTTTTAAATAAAATTTTGAGAATTATTCTTCGTTTGATGGTTTCCCGATTGTTGCCAAAATACCACCATCAACGTATAAAATGTGACCGTTTACAAAATCACTAGCTTTTGAAGATAAGAATATCGCCGCTCCAGCCAAATCATTTGGATCACCCCATTTTGCTGCCGGAGTTCTGCTAATGATAAAATCATTAAACGGATGTCCGTCAACTCTGATTGGTTTTGTTTGTTCTGTAGCAAAATAACCTGGGCCAATTCCATTGATTTGAACATTGTATTTTGCCCATTCTGTTGCCATATTTTTAGTCAGCATTTTCAAACCTCCTTTTGCAGCAGCGTAAGCAGAAACTGTATTTCTTCCCAACTCACTCATCATTGAGCAAATGTTGATGATTTTGCCTTGTCTTCTTTCGATCATGCCTTTTGCAACATGTTTCGAAACAATAAACGGACTTACCAAATCAATATCGATTACTTCTCTAAAATCAGCAACTTCCATTTCTAGAAGCGGAATTCTTTTAATGATTCCAGCATTGTTAATCAAGATTGCGATTGGACCAACTTCCTTTTCAATTTTTTGAACCGCTTCTGCAACTTCTTTTTCTTCTGTTACATTAAATTTATATCCAACAGCATTTATTCCTTCGCTTTTCAATTCATTAACAGCATTGTCAATTTTTTCTTGAGAAGAATTTCCGTTCACCACAATTGTCGCTCCCGCTTGACCTAATCCTTTTGCCATCGCCATTCCCAGTCCGTGTGTACTTCCTGTGATAAGGGCAACTTTTCCTTGTATATCAAATAAATTTGTCATTTTCTTATCTTAAATCTGTGATTTTACAAACATCCATATCTCCGTAATCTAAGTTCTCACCTGCCATTCCCCAGATAAAAGTATAATTGCTAGTTCCTGAACCAGAGTGAATTGACCAAGGCGGAGAAATAACAGCTTGATGATTGTTCATCCAGATATGTCTTGTTTCTTGTGGTTGTCCCATAAAGTGGCAAACCGCTTGATTTTCTGGAATGTCCAAATAAAAATACACTTCCATTCTACGATCGTGTACGTGCGCCGGCATCGTATTCCAAACACTTCCTGGATTTAATTCCGTCATTCCCATTTGCAATTGGCAAGTTGTAACTACGCTTCCAATAATCATTTGATTAACGGTACGGTGATTTGCTGTTTCCATTGCACCTAAATTCAATTTATTCGCTTCAGCCAAACTTACCTTTACCGTCGGATAAGATGTATGAGCTGGTGCCGAATTGATATAGAATTTAGCAGGATTAGAAGCATCAGCACTTTTGAAAATCACCTCTTTATTTCCGCTTCCGATATATAAAGCATCTTTAAAACCTAACTCATAAGTAGTTCCTTCAACAACAACAGAACCGCTTCCTCCAACATTGATAATTCCTAACTCTCTTCTTTCTAAAAAATAAGGTGCCTTAAGCGGATCAATTGTTTCTAAAACCAAATCTCCTTTTACAGGAACTGCCGATCCAGCAATATATCTGTCGTAATGAGAATAAACCAAAACGATTTCATCTTCCTGCATTAAATCATCAATTAAGAATTCTTCTCTCAATTGTTGTGTATCATATTTTTTTACAGCTTCTGGGCTTGATGCGTATCTTGAACTATATTTTGTCATAATTTCTAAATTAATGTAATCGATTGCACAAATTTAATTTTTTATATTGAAATACCATAATTGAAACCAAAAAAATATTTCATCACTTCCACTTTTCTTTACAATTCTACTTTTTTCATCTTAGGCACCAGTATATGCATTATAAGCCACGCTAATAAATAAGAGCCTCCACATATACAAAACATAATAAAATATCCTGTTTCAATTTTTCCAATTTTAGTATAATAAACAAACATGTTTTTTTGAACCACCAAAGTCAACAAAATACCGCCTAGTGCACCAAACATTCCTCCTAGCCCAGTAACTGACGCGGTAGCCTTTTTAGGAAACATATCTGAAACCGTAGTAAAGATATTGGCACTCCAAGCCTGATGCGCAGAAACTGCCAAACCAATGACTAAAATCGCCCACCACATATTTATCGTTCCAAGATATTGTGAAAATAAAACCGGCAAAACTGCAAACGCATAGAGCAACATACTTGTTTTACGAGCTTTGTACGCCGGCCAATTATTATTGATTAATTTTAAAGGAAGCCAGCCTCCTCCAATACTTCCGACACTTCCGATCATATAAACAAGTGCACAAGGCCAAATAATCTCAGTTGCTGTCAATTTATATTGCTTCATCAAGAAATCTGGGAGCCAAAACAAATAGAACCACCAAACTGGATCTGTAAGCAGTTTCCCAATTGCAAAAGCCCATGTTTGGCGAAATGACAATAACTTTATCCAAGAAACTTTTTCCTTCGAATCTTCCTCAACAACTTCAACTTGATCTGAAGTAATATATTCTAATTCTGCTTGAGACAAACGTTTTTGTTTTTGAGGCACTTCATACAGTAAAAACCACAATAAAAGCCAAATAAACCCAACAATACCCGTTAGAATAAAAGCCCATTGCCAACCATACTTTTCTGCAATATAAGGAACGGTCAACGGCACTATTATTGCACCAATATTACTTCCCGAATTAAAAATTCCCGTTGCAAGCGCACGTTCTTTTTGCGGAAACCATTCTGCTGTAGCTTTAATTGCTGCAGGAAAATTTCCAGCTTCAGTAACCCCTAAAAATACACGCGCAATTAAAAATCCCCCTGTCCCAGTTGCCAATGCATGCCCAATTGCAGCTAAACTCCACAAACCAGTCGCAATCGCATAACCTAACTTCGTTCCTAATTTATCAATAATTCCACCGGCAACCAGCATTCCAAGTGCGTAAGCAATTTTAAAAGCAAGCTCTATATTTGAATAATCAATAACTTCCTGCTCAGGAGTCCAATGAAAAGCTTCTGCCAAAAAAGGGCGAAGGTAACTTATTACATTTCTGTCTAAATAATTTACAGTTGTTGCAAAAAAGACTAAACTGCAAATTGTCCAGCGGTATTTTCCAATTACTGCGTTGGTTTGGTTCATAATTTAGTTGGTTGGTTTAGGTTGGTTAGTAGCATCAAATCTCGGTTAGAGATCTTTAATTGGACTGTATTTTGGAACTAATGATTTCATCACTAACCAGCCTGCCAAATAAGAAACAGCACAGATTGAAAAAATAATCATATATCCAGTATTTATTCCGTTTACAACATTTTCACCAGCAGTTGTAAGCGACTTTAAGAACTCTTCTAAATTCCCTACTCCTCTTTCAGCCAGAAAAGCCTTTTCTGTTACTGCATTTTGGAATTGTGGGTATTTTTCCAATAATGGCTGGCCATTTATAGTACTCCAATTTCTCTGTGTAAAATCAAATAATACTCCAGAACCCTTGTTTATAATTGTAGAACCAATTCCTCCAGCTAATCCACCAATACCTGTAATCGTTGCGATTGCTTTTTTTGGAAACATATCTCCAACAGTAGTAAAAATATTTGCTGACCAAGACTGGTGAGCTGCACCTGCGATTCCGATAATAATAACGGGTACCCAATAACTAATATAACCTAAAGGCTGAGCAGCTAAAGCTAACAAGGGAAAGAAAGCAAAAATAAGCATCGATTTCATTCTTCCTTCGTACGGATTCATCCCTTTTTTCTCTACAAAATAGGTCGGCAACCAACCTCCGATAATCGACAATAACGTAATCATATAAAGAACAAATAATGGCAACGCCGCTTGTGTAGAGTCCATTCCGTAAACCGAACTTAAATAAGCTGGCGTCCAGAATAAAAAGAACCACCAAACTCCGTCTGTCATGAATTTTCCAAATGCAAAAGCCCATGTCTGTTTGTATTTAAAACATTCTTTTAAAGACACTTTTGACGAAGTTTCCGGAACAAAATTTTCTAATTTACTTTCAGCAATATCATCTTGCTGAATATAAGCCAACTCTTCTGGAGTTACTTTTGCATGCCTTTCTGGTTTGTCATACATAAACGTCCAGAATCCCATCCAAATAAATCCTAAAGCTCCAATAATAATAAAAGACATTTCCCAACCAAACGATTTAGCAATAAACGGAATTGTAACTGGCGCCGCTAGAGCTCCAACTGTTGCCCCCGCATTGAAAATACTAGTTGCAAAAGCCCTATCTTTTTTTGGAAAATATTCAGCTGTAGTTTTAATCGCTGCGGGAAAGTTTCCAGCTTCACCGACTGCTAGCACAAATCGTGCAAAAATGAACAAAGCCACACTTACATTAATCACTAAAGCAGTATCTTGAACAGTACTGATTATTGCTTTTGAACCATGAAAACCTACTAACCAATCGCCAGTAATGATTCCAGAGGTAGCAATGCCACAGAAAGCGTGAAGGCAAGCTCCTATAGACCAAATCCCGATTGCCCAAAGAAATCCTTTTTTTGTGTCTAACCAATCCACAAATCGACCAGCAAACAGCAATGAAACAGCATAAAAAATCGAAAACAATGCTGTTATGTCTCCATAATCACTGTTTGTCCAATGAAATTCTGGCGCAATAAAATCTTTCCATGTCAAAGAAAGAACTTGGCGATCTAAGTAATTGATAGTAGTTGCAAAAAAAAGCAAAGCACAAATGCTCCAACGATATTTTCCTGCTGATTTGACGCTTTGGCTGATAGTAGCTGAATCTTCTTGGGTCATGGTTATTTTATTGTAAAAATTGATGTTTTTTGGTTCTTTTATTTTATCACGAAATCCGAATTAAAAAGCACTAAAAAACAATGATTTAATACAAATAAAACGAAATAATGTAATCGATTGCACAAATATAGTTTTTAATCTTTATATTCCAAATAAATTATATAAAAAATTATTTTATCCGAGAAAATAAACATATCGCACAAAAAAAATAATACAATATTACATATTAAACAATATATTTGTTAAATAGCAACGGAGCAAATTCATCCGTTACTAGGGCTAAAATTGTACAAAATCCTTAGGCAAATTGCTTTGCTAGCTTCACCATTTTTTAGCTTATTTTCATTCGTATCAAATTCATCACAAAACAATTTTCTAAAAAATGAAACTCATTCTTTCTCCAAAATTATTTATTTACACAACATTATATCTACTAATTATCAATAACTTACACTCACAAAATCAAATAATTCCGTTATGGGCTAAAATTCCAGACGAAATTGTTTCACCTGATTATAAGGAAAAAGAAATCGTAAAAGACGGCGCAATTCAGAGTACAAGCTTTGTTTCTGTCCCTACTTTAACCGTTTTTATTCCGAAAGATGCAAAACCAAATCAAACTGCAATCATTATTTTTCCAGGCGGAGGTTATTCGCACTTAGCAATTGACAAGGAAGGAACCAAAGTTGCAAAATGGCTCAATAGTTTAGGCATTACAGCCTTCGTACTAAAATACCGATTGCCGAGTGATTTGATCATGAAAAATAAAAAAATAGGACCGCTTCAAGACGCACAAGAAGCTGTACGTTATGTACGCGAAAATGCTACAAATTGGAATATTGACAATGCTAAAATTGGCACATTAGGATTTTCCGCAGGTGGTCATTTAGCTTCAACATTAGCGACACATTTTGACGAAAAAACATATGAAACTAGGTCTAAAACAAGTGCCCGTCCTGACTTTTCGATCTTGGTTTATCCTGTTGTATCAATGGAAAACAATATTACGCACAAAGGTTCTCAGACTAATTTATTAGGAAATAGCCCATCGAAAGAATTAATCGATTCTTTTTCCAATGAAAAAAAGGTTAATTCACAAACTCCACCGACATTCTTAGTTCATGCCACAGATGACACTGCTGTTATTCCTGAAAACAGTATTAATTATTATTTGGCACTCAAAAAGAGTGGCGTTACATCAGAGTTGCATTTGTATGAAAATGGTGGCCACGGTTTTGGTTTAGGAGTGAAAGACACGAGCAAAAACTGGACAAAAGACTGCGAAGAATGGCTAAAAAATCACGGATATTATTAAACAAAAAAAGGGTTTTTAGATTGGTTAACGTGTAACTGAACCTAAAAACCCGATAAAAATTTTGACATCTTGTATTTATCTTGCAAATTTACACAAGTACCCACGATCAAATGAATATGTCAAATTTCAACTTACTGTGTTTCTCCAAAAACTAGTAACAATCAATAGAAATCTTTAATGATGATTAAAAAAGGCAAAAACATCATAAATCTCTATTTCTATGAGGCAAATGTATCGCGCTCTTAAAAGATAACATTACGGTTTTCCACATTCTGAAAAAAAAATTCTTCTTTTATTTAATCAAAAAAAAGAAAAACAAAACAAAACACTGTATATCAAAACAATAGCAACTTAAAATTTTATCTGCAAAAATTCAAAAAAAGAAAAATTAACTTTTTCTTTACATTATTTCTTGTCCTAGATTAAGTTCTAAACAAGTATTTACTTCTAATTTTGCTTTGAAAACTGACATATTATGAAAACTCTCGAATTCTTATTACTCGGAAAAAATGAAGCCATTTTAGCTATTTTGCTTCGCTTGGTGAATGCAGATGAAAATTGGAATGCTGTCGCTTTTAATAACGAAAAAGAAGCTCAAGAACACTTTCGAAACCATAAAATCGACATTGTCCTTTTAAGTTCTGCAATTGAAGATCATGTCGAAAAAGATTTTACTTCTTTTTGCCTGAAACAGCAACCGGATGTAGAAGTTATTGAACATTTTGGAGGCGGTAGCGGTTTGCTAAAATCCGAAATTATGCATCGACTATATTTAAAAGGAAAACTTTAAATTTGTGTAATTCAATGCCCCGAAAATGGAAAAGACATATTCAGTCGTAATTCATCCTTCAGATAACGGAATCGATTCTATCAAAATAATGAAGGATTATTTAAAAAGTAAAATTGGCTGGTTTAATAGTTGTAATTCAGTAGCGCATATTACGATTTGCGAATTCAAAATTGATGAATCTCAACTCGACCCCATTAAAAAAAAACTCTCTAAAGTTTCCGACACTTTTACATCTTTCCAAGTATTTTTAGATCATTTTGACTCTTATCAAAATAGTGGCGCTTTTTTTATTGGTGTAACTGAAGATTCAAAAAATAATCTTGTGCCTATTATGAAAAAGATTCATGAAACTTTGAAATTTTTAAAACTCAAAAAAAGTGATGATCCTCATTTATCAATTGGAAGAAGATTAACACCCGAAAATCTAAAAATCGCTTCACAGCTTTTCACTACAATTGATATGGAATTTTTGTTAGACAAAATTGTCTTGCGAGAATTTGATCCTGTTGTAAAGCAGTTTTTTATTATTGATACTATTCCGTTTGGCAATAATCCTCAGCCAGAATTTACACAAGGAAGTCTTTTTTAACCGTAAAGACACAAACTTGAAACTTTAAACCTGAAACAAAAAAACTAATCTTTTAATTTTCGTATATTTGAATTTTACAATTCATATATGAAATCCCTAGATTCATTTTATCAAGATATTACCGAAGGCTCAACAGTTGATCCCACTTCATTATTGCCAAATGACATTCAAAAAGAAATTGGGCATTTTAATGTTTTTGACATTAAAGAACTTCTAGAACGCATGAAAGGAAAACCGGGGATGCCCTATGACAGAAGAGCTTATTACAAAATAAGTTTAATCAGGGGACACAACAAAGCCGAATATGCCGATAAAGTAATCGAAATTAAAAAACAAGGATTGTTATTTGCTACACCAAAAATTCCGTACAACTATTTACCCCAAGACACGAATCAAGGTGGGCAATTTTGCGTTTTTACTAGCGAATTTTTATCCAAAAGCAAAAGCGGAATCGATCTTGACGAACTTCCAATTTTTGCTTCAGACGGATATCCAATTTTCCAGTTATCTGATGAAGAAGTTCTTGAAGTAGAACTGATTTTCAATAAAATACAAAAAGAAATTAATTCTGATTATATTTACAAATACGATTTAATCCGAAATTATGTTGCGGAATTAATTCATTTTGGACAAAAATTACAACCTATTACAGCATTGTATTCCAAACATAATTCTGCCGCTAGAGTTTCCTCTTTATTCGCCGAATTATTAGAAAGACAATTCCCGATAGAATCTCCAAATCAAAAATTGCAATTAAGAACAGCAAAGGATTTTGCAGAAAGATTATCCGTTCACGTCAACCATTTAAATAAAGTTCTAAAAGAAAGCACAGGAAAAACAACAACCGAATTGATTAGCTCAAGACTAACAAACGAAGCGAAAATCCTTTTAAAACAAACCGATTGGAACATTTCTGAAATTGCTTATTCATTAGGTTTTGAGGAGTTAGCGCATTTTTCTAACTTCTTTAAAAAGCAAACGTCATATACGCCTTTGGCTTTTAGAAGTTAACTTTTGTTTCAGGTTTCAGTGGGAACTTTATCAAAGTTTGAAACTTTGACAAAGTTTTACGCGACGTTTTGGAATTTAATTATTGGGATTTTACAACTGATTTGAATTTTGCAAACATCGGTTTGATATTTACAACTCCCCTCATCTACTTTGCTCCTACCTTTGTCTTATCAATTTAAAAGATCGAAAAGATGAATTTATCAAACAACAAAATTTTAATAACGGGTGGTGCAAGTGGCATTGGACTTGGACTTACTGAAAGATTTATTCAAGAAAACAATACTGTTATTATTTGCGGACGAAGAGAATCTGTTTTAAATGAAGTAAAAGCAAAATTTCCTTCTGCAATTATAAAAGCATGTGACTTGTCTATCGAAAAAGAACGCATTGCACTTTATGAATGGATTTCTGAAAACCATCCTGATCTAAACGTATTGATCAACAATGCCGGAATTCAAAAATGGGTTTCTGTAACCGATACTGATTTCTACGAAAGCATGAAAGCAGAAATCAATACAAATATCGAGGCTCCATTACATTTGACATCGCTTTTTATTCAGTTAAAATCTTTGAATACAGTAATGAATGTAACTTCTGGATTGGCATTTTCGCCTTTTGCAAAAGTTCCGGTTTATTCCGCTACAAAAGCGTTCTTTAGATCGTTTACGCTTTCATTGCGTCATCTATTAAAAGCAAAAAATATAGAAGTAATCGAGATTATTCCACCAGCATTAAACACAGATTTAGGTGGCGTAGGATTGCATGATGCACATCCGAGCGTGAGCAGTTTTATCGAATCTATTTTTGAACAATTAAAAGAAGGAAGACAAGAACTAACATTTGGGACAAGCGAAACAAGATTAAACGCAAGCGCAGAAGATTTGAGAAATCATTTTAACGCAATGCATAATTAATGGTAAATGATAAATGATAAATGGTGAATGGTAAATTGTTAATTGAAAACACAAAAAAATGACATTTCACATTCACAATTCACCATTCACAATTCACAATTCACAATTAAAAAAGATGGCAGTAAATACAAAAATAGCTCTCGTTACAGGCGGAAGCAGAGGTTTAGGGAAAAATATGGCAATTGCGATTGCTAAAAAAGGATTAGATGTAATTATTACATATAACAGCAAGAAAGACGAAGCAGATTCAGTAGTAAAAGAAATTGAAAATTTGGGTCAAAGAGCCGCTTCAATTCAATTGAATGTTGGTGATTCTAAAACTTTTGATTCTTTTTTTGAAGAAGTAAAAACAGTTTTGAAAGACACATTCAAAACAGATAAATTCGATTTTATTGTAAACAATGCTGGAATTGGAATCCATAATTCTTTCATTGGCACAACTGAAGCAGAATTTGATCAATTAACAAACATTCAATTCAAAGGTCCATTTTTCTTAACACAAAAAGGATTAAATATAATGAATGACGGTGGCGGAATCGTAAACATTTCAACGGGATTAGCGAGATTTTCATTTCCTGGTTACGCTGCTTATGCTTCTATGAAAGGCGCAATGGAAACTTTGACTAAATATCAGGCAAAAGAATTAGGTGCTAGAAAAATCAGAGCAAATATTGTTGCTCCCGGGGCAATTGAAACTGATTTTGGTGGCGGAGTGGTTCGTGACAATGAACAAATGAATCAGCAAATTGCGTCTGTAACAGCTTTAGGAAGAGTTGGATTGCCTGATGATATTGGTGCTGTTGTTGCTTTTTTATGTACCGAAGATGCACGTTGGATTAATGCTCAAAGAATTGAAGCTTCTGGTGGAATGATGCTTTAAGGATTTCAGGTTTCAGGTTTCAGGTTTCAGGTTTCAGGTTTCAGGTTTGAACGTGAAACTTGAAACCTGAAACTAAAAAAACAATTTGAATTAGTTAGAATTCTTTTTATTCCATTACAATCGTTTTGGTCAAATTTCCATCTTTATCAAAAATGAGATTATAATTTTTACCTTCTTTTTTGACTTTTACTTCATACGTTATTTCATTCTCTGCATCAAGCACAGAATACATTTCTCCCAAAGTCAAAGGAACAGATTTAGTTTTTGACTTGGATTTTGATTTTTCTTTAGAAGCTATATTAGTACGGTAATTGGTGTCCAGATAAAGGTGCGCACTTTTTGGCAATTTAGCGCTTGTTATTTGTTCTTTATAATCTTTAAAATTCCCTTGACTATCATAAATTGTAAAAGCCAGAGTTTTGGGCTTAGACATGAATTTTGCAGCAAAATTAACATCTGTTTCACTCTTGCTAAACACTATTGTCCAAACTGGCTTCTTTTTGGGATATTGTTTCTCAAAAGCGTTTCTTATATTTTCAGATGGCAGTAATATACTTTGACCAATTGATAACGTACTATAGAAAACACACAGAGATAGGTAAATATTTTTCATTTGCATTTTGTTAAAAAGACGCGAATGTAGTAAAAATATTACTTTTAATGAATTTAAAATTCAGAAAAAACAAAACCCGATAGTCCTAAAACTATCGGGTTTGCCTTTTTAAATATATTGAATTAGTAAGCAAGTATATTTCAATTTTTCTCGATAGAGACATTAAAGTCGCCATCTTTATCAAAAACCACATCATAAAATTTGGAGTCTTTTTTAACGCCAACTTCATAAGTCGTTTTATTTTTGTCATCCACCACAACCGCAATTTCTTCAATCTCTTTTAGCGAATAATTCTTTTTCAAATAAGCTTGCGCATTTATTGGCAACTTACTAAGCGAAATTTGCTGCTCGAATGCTTTCAAAACTCCAGAAATGTCATAAATCGCAACCGCTTTAGTATTTTTATCTTTATTGAATTTAGCCTCATAACGAACTTCATCATCATCATCTCCCACATATTCTTCAGACCAAACTGCAGTTTTCCCTGGATATTCCTTTTCAAAAGTAAATTTTACCTTTTCTGGAGGCGTTATTACTTTTTTCATATTTGTTCCTTCCTGTGCGATCAAAAAACCATTGCATGAAAACAAAACAATCAGTAAAAGCTTTTTCATAACTGCTCATTTATGAATTAATAATCGTATTAAAATTACTACTTTTAAATGAAGTACAAATGAAGACGCATTAAAATATTATCAACAATTTCTTATTTTTTTAAACGGTCTGACAATTCTCTTTTATATGTAATTCCTATTGGCAATTTTTCATGTTTGATCACCACAAAATCTTTTTCTGTATCTTCAATTTTGTCTAAAGCAACAATATATGACTTATGAATTCGCATAAAATTTTTCTCAGGAAGGCATTTTTCTAATTCAGTTGTTGTAATTGAAGCTAAATAAGTTCGCTTTGTAGTATGAAGTTTCACATAATTACCAAAACTCTGCGCATACAAAAGCTGCTCTAATTCGATCTCAATAAAATAACCGTCCACTTTTACGCTTATTGAATTTACGATTGTTTCTTCTTCTTTGATTTTTACTGATTCAGTCGAAAAAAAACGGTCGACTGCTTTCAAAAATCTCGGAAAATAAATAGGTTTCAGCAGATAATCAATTACACCATAATCATAACTTTCCAATGCAAATTCAGAATACGCTGTAGTTAAAATTGTTTTAGGATGATTCGGAATAATTTTCAACAATTCCATTCCTGAAATTTCCGGCATATTGATATCCAAAAACATCAAATCAACATGATTTTCACGTAAATAATCCATTGCTTCAATGCCATTATATCCTTGAAAAACCAATTCCAATTGCGGATTTTGTTTGATATAATTCGCCAAAACATAATGCGCCGCCGGCTCATCATCAACAATTATACATTTTTTTGGCTCTTTCATTATACAAACTTTTTCAATTGCAGTTTTAAATCGATTATATAGGTGTTTTTTTCATCCTGAATATCTAACTTATAATCTTTTCCATAAATCAAATTCAGACGCTCAATCGTGTTTTTCAAACCAATTTTTGTCGAAACTACATCTGTTTTTTTCGTCGGAATTGAATTGACGACATGCAAATGAAGATTTCCTTTTTCTACTGTAATAAAAATTCGGACAAAACATTTTTCGATTGCACAAGTTCCATGTTTAAAAGCATTTTCAATAAATGCAATCAAAAGCATTGGCGAAATTTTATACGCATTTTCGTTGTCAATTTTAGAATCAAAAGTAATATCACAACGGTATCCTACTCTTTCTTTTTCAAGCTGTACATAACTGTTTATAAACTCCAATTCATCTTCTAAAGACACACACTGCTTGTTATTGCTTTCGAGTTGGTAACGCATTAATTGCGAAACCTTCATAATCAAATCTGGGGTTCTTTCAGGAAATTCCAAACTGATTCCGTAAAGCGTATTAAAGGTATTAAATAAAAAATGCGGATTCAGCTGTCCTTTCAAAGAATTCAATTGCATTTGATTGAACAAAAGCGCTTCATCTGTCTGTTTTCTGTGAATTCTGTAGAATTTAAAAACAATAATCGGGCTTAAAATGCAAACCAAAGTTCCTAAAACGCTCGCCAATTGGTACACATAACTTCGTTGATGCGAATTCTGATACAAACGGCAATTGCTGAACATATCCAGCATTGTGATTTCATACAAAATAATAGAGAACACAAAAACCCCGAAAAGAGTGAGAAAAATATAAGTTAAGGGACGTTGGGTTTTGAATAATATAGGAAGAAGAAAAAAACGATTAAACTGTGCGTGCATGTACAAAATGCAATAGAAAAAAATCCCCATTAAAATGGACGTGACCGAACTGAAAAGCATCCAGTCATTTTTTAACGTATAAATTGTAAATGAAAAAAGGACAACAGCAATTTCTTGCCACCACTTGTTATCCAATATATTATCAAACTTTTTATTCATTTTTTAAACTTAAATAGTCCACAAAGTTCGCACAAATATTTAATTCTTTTTTCCAAAAAATGACAAATTCAATTGGTCATTTATCAGTGCAGTACATCACTTAACCTGACTTTTATCAGTATAAGAGAAATAAATTTGTGCCATAATTTCAGATTTTGAGTTTTATGTATTTCAAAAAAATTACCTTATTATTTTTCTTGATTCTAGCCTCAATTGGTTATTCACAAACCTTGTCTTTAAAAGAAGCAATAAAAACAGGTCTTGAAAACTACGGTTCGATCAAAGCAAAAAACAATTACGCCAGTGCCTCAAAAGAGACATTAAAACAATCTCGACGTGATTATCTTCCTAATCTTAATTTATCTGCACAACAAGATTACGGAACTATTAATGGACAAAACGGTGCATTATATGGATTTAATGGTTTAGGAACTGCTTCTTCTGGACCAGCGTTGCCAGAACAAAACTGGAATTCAGCTTTTGGCGCATTATATCTGGTAAACATGAACTGGGATTTTTTCACTTTCGGAAAAACACAGGAAAAAATCAATTTAGCAAAAGTTGATGTTCAGGCAAAAGAAAAAGATTTGCAGCAAGAAGAATTCCAACAGAAAATTAAAATTTCGGCTGCTTATTTGAATTTATTGGCAAGCCAAAGGTTACTGATTTCACAGCAAAAGAATTTAAGCCGTGCAGAAGTTTTCAAAAAGACAGCTGTTGCCCGAGTTAAAAACGGATTATTGGCTGGCGTAGATTCAACCTTGGCGACTGCTGAAGTTTCAAAAGCGAAAATTGCGCTGAATCTTGCCCGAAACTTTGTCAAAGAACAAAACAACAAATTAGTCGATTTGATGGGAGTTGCACCTCAGGATTTTATTGCAGATACTTTGTTTGTTAATCAAATTCCGAAAGAAGTTTTAAAATCAATAGTTTCAACAGACAGTCTTCACCCTTTATTGCAGTATTACAAAACAAAGATTGATTACAGCAATCAACAGGTTAAATTGTACAAACGTTTTTATTATCCTACGATGAGTGCTTTTGGTGTTTTGCAAACTAGAGCTTCGGGTTTTGAAACGGGTTATGCTGTCGATCAATCGAATTTCAGTCGAAATTATTGGGATGGCGTAAATCCGGATCGTTCAAATTACTTGGTTGGAGTCGGAATCACTTGGAATTTGACAACGCCTTTTAGGGCAAACAAACAAGTGACTTCGCAAAAATTTGTTTCTCAAGCTTTGCAGGAAGAATACAATCAAGCCAGCAGAGAATTGAAGTCGCAACTGACTTTTGCCGAAGATAAAATAAAAATCACTTTAGAAAATTATGCCGAAGCGCCAATTCAAGTCAATGCTGCACAACGCGCTTACGTTCAAAAATCGACCTTATACAAAAACGGCCTAACCGATTTGACCGATTTGACTCAAACCATGTTTACACTAAATCGCGCCGAAATTGACCGTGATATCGTCAACAACAATGTATGGCAGTCGTTTTTGCTAAAAGTGGCAGCAACAGGAGATTTTGACCTATTTATGAATGAATTTTAATTATAAAGCCAAATGAATTTAATACGCTTTGCACTCCGCAAACCCATCTCCATATTAGTATTGGTTGCGGGTCTATTTTTCTTCGGAATTGGTGCCATAAAGGACATTAAGGTAGATATTCTGCCAAAAATGAACTTGCCGGTAATTTATATTGCGCATCCCTTTGGAGGTTATACGCCAGACCAAATGGAGGCTTATTTTGCTAAAAACTACGTAAACGTTTTGCCTTTCTCGAATGGTATCAAATCTGTAGAAACTAAAAATATTCAAGGGTTAATGATTATGAAATTAACCTATTACGAAGGAACAAACATGGCTCAGGCTGCCGCCGAGTTGAGTGCGCTTTCAAACAGAATCCAAGCGGCTTTTCCTCCGGGAACGCAACCTCCGTTTATCATTCGTTTTGATGCTTCTTCACTTCCAATTGGACAATTGGTTTTGAGCAGTAAAATACGTTCAAACAACGAATTACAGGATTTAGCCAACGTTTATGTTCGTGCTTCTTTCACTGCAATTCCTGGTTTATTATCTCCAGCTCCCTTTGGCGGAAGCCCAAGAACAATTGAGGTTAACGTAGATCCAGATTTATTGCGTTCTCACAATATGACGCCAGACCAAATTGTAGAAGCGATTCGTTTAAACAACCAAACGGCTCCATCTGGAAACGTGCGTATGGGCGACAAAAACTATATTACGCCAACCAACAATACGATTAAAGAAGTTAAAGATTTTGAGCAAATTCCGTTATTCAAAGGAGGCGTTCAAAACCTAAAATTAGGTGATGTAGCAGTTGTAAAAGACGGTGCCGATATTACGGCAGGTTATGCCTTGGTGAACGGAAAACGTTCTGTTTACATCAGTATTGCAAAAGCGGGAGATGCTTCGACTTGGGATGTGGTACAGAAATTAAAAGCTGAATTGCCTAAAATCCAAAGCACACTTCCTGAAGATGTAAAATTATCTTATGAATTTGACCAATCAGTTTATGTAATCAACTCGGTTAAAAGTTTGATTACTGAGGGAATCATTGGTGCGGTTTTGACGGGATTAATGGTTTTATTATTCTTAGGCGACCGCCGTGCAGCTTTAATCGTAATTATGACGATTCCAATTTCGATTATTTCTGGAGTTTTATTCCTGAAATTATTCGGACAAACGATCAACTTAATGTCATTATCAGGATTGGCTCTTGCAATTGGTATTTTGGTGGACGAAAGTACCGTAACCATCGAAAATATCCACCAGCATCTCGACATGGGAAAACCAAAAGCACTCGCCATTTGGGATGCCTGTCAAGAAATTGCTTTGCCTAAATTATTGATCTTGCTTTGTATTCTAGCTGTATTTGCACCAGCTTTTACAATGGTTGGTATTCCGGGAGCGTTGTTCTTGCCTTTGGCTTTAGCAATTGGTTTCTCAATGGTAATTTCATTCTTGTTGTCTCAGACTTTTGTGCCTGTAATGGCAAACTGGATGATGAAAGGACACGGCAAACACGAACATGCACCTGAAATTACAGACGACGAAGCAGAGTTTAACGCTTGTGGATTAACACCTGAATCTGAGCAAAATTTAATTGGTCAGAAGAAAGATATGGTTGAAAGAGAAGATTTCAACGATGATGGAAAAGTAAGTGGTTTCGAAAAATTCAGAAATCGTTTCATGCGAACTTTAGATCGTTTGTTTGTTCATAAAAAAGCGACGACTATTATTTATCTAACTAGTTCGGTAATACTTGCTGTTTTGTTTATTAGCTTCATTGGAAAAGATGTTTTTCCAAGAACAAATTCAAGTCAGTTTCAATTGAGAATGCGTGCTGTTGACGGAACGCGTTTAGAACGAACAGAAGAACAAGCAAGAATTGTTTTGAAAGAATTGGAAAAAATGGTTGGAAAAGATCATATCGGAATTTCATCTGTATATGTCGGCCAGCACCCTTCTCTATTCTCGATCAACCCGATTTATTTGTTCATGGCAGGTTCTCACGAAGCGGTTTTCCAAGTAAGTTTGAAAGATTACGAAGCAGATATGGACGACTTTAAAGATGAATTTAGAGCAAGACTTAAAAAAGTACTTCCAAATACGAAGCTTTCTTTTGAGCCAATCGAATTGACTGATAAAGTTTTAAGCCAAGGTTCTCCTACTCCAATTGAGATTCGAGTTGCCGGAAAAGACAAAAAGAAAAATGAATTGTACGCTACCCAGATTGTAGATAAATTAAAAGCGATTTCGTATTTCAGAGATGTGCAAATTGGTCAACCAATTCATTATCCAGCAATGAATATTGATATTGACAGAACTCGTGCTGCCGAATTAGGAGTTGATATGAATGATATTTCTCGTTCACTTGTAGCTTCGACCTCATCATCACGTTATACAGAAAAAAACAACTGGGTTGACGAAAAAGCAGGATTATCCTATTCTGTTCAAGTTCAGGTTCCATTGAATAAAATGAAAAGCAAAACCGATATTGGAGAAATTCCAGTATTGAAAAACTCGCTTCGTCCCGTTTTAAGTGACGTTGCTAAAATTACGCCAGGCTTTGTGAGTGGTGAAAATGACAATTTAGGGGCCATGCCATACATTACTGTAACAGCAAACATCTATAAGACCGATTTGGGGACGGCTTCTAAAGATGTGAGCAAAACAATTAGTTCTCTTGGCGAATTGCCACGTGGTTTGTTTATCACGCCAATTGGACTAAGTACTGTATTGACCGAAACATTAAGCAGTTTACAAACAGGATTATTGGTTGCCGTTTTCGTAATCTTCTTAATGTTGGCCGCTAATTTCCAATCGTTCAAAGTTTCGCTGGTAATCTTAACAACAGTTCCTGCGGTAGTTTTAGGATCATTGCTAATGCTGACGCTTACGGGTTCAACACTAAACTTGCAATCATACATGGGAATCATCATGTCGGTTGGGGTTTCTATTGCCAACGCCGTACTTTTGGTTACCAATGCGGAGCAATTGCGCAAAATAAATGGTAATGCCTTAGAATCTGCTCGTGAAGCGGCTGCGTTGCGTCTTCGTCCAATTATCATGACTTCGGTTGCGATGATTATGGGTATGTTGCCAATGGCAATCGGACATGGCGAAGGAGGCGATCAGGTTTCTCCGTTAGGAAGAGCGGTTATTGGAGGATTATTATTTTCTACTTTTGCTGTATTGTTGATCCTGCCGCAGATATTTGCTTGGGCACAAGAAAAAACATCGACACAATCTGTTTCTTTAGATCCAGAAGACGAAGAAAGCATCCATTATATTTCATCAATAAGTAAGTCGAAATTTGGAAAGTCATAACTCATTGAGTGTAATTATTTTTTTAACACATAGAAACATAGATTTTAGTTTTAAATAAAAAAAGGTAAAAGAAAAAACTAGTTTTCACACATAGCTATGTGCATTGAAACAAGTGAAACGCCTTTACCCATAAAGAAGAGCTATGATTCTATGTGTTAAATTAAATTTTAAACACTTTCATCCAAAAGCTTAAAACATATTTATTATATAAAACCAAAAAATGAAAAACAACATTATAAAATCTACAGCGATACTATTTACAGCTTTAGTAGCACTAAGCAGCTGTGAAAAGAAAAAAGAAGAAACTGTGGCACCAGAAATCGAGCCTAAAGTTGAAACTTTCCTTTTATCGAAAGAAAAACTGACTACAGAGTTGCGTTTGCCTGCCGAATTAACAGGTTTCCAACAAGTTGATTTGTATGCAAAAGTGAGCAGTTTCGTAAAAACATTAAAAGTCGATATTGGTTCCAAAGTAAAAAAAGGACAGCTTTTGATTGTTTTAGAAGCACCTGAAATCAGTTCACAAGTTGCGGCGGCTGAATCGAGATTAAAATCGATGGAAGCCATTTACGCAACCAGCAAAAGCACATACAACCGTTTGTACGAAACAAGCAAAGTGGAAGGAACGATTTCTAAAAATGATTTAGAAATGGCGAACGGAAAGAAAAACTCTGATTACGCACAATATCAAGCAGCAATTGCAGCACACAAAGAAATCTCGATTATGAGAGGTTATCTTGAAATTCGCGCTCCGTTTGACGGTGTTGTAGCGGCTAGAAATGTGAATTTAGGAACATTTGTTGGCCCGCAAGGAAAAGGTTCAGATTTGCCTTTATTGACAATTCAAGAGCAATCAAAATTACGTTTGGCGGTTTCTGTACCAGAATTGTACACAGGCTATTTGCACCAAGGCGACAATATGAGTTTTAATGTAAAATCATTGCCAGATACTTTTACAGCAAAAATTACTAGAATGTCTGGCGCTTTAGATTTGAAGTTACGTTCTGAAAGAGTCGAAATGGACGTTCACAATACAAAAGGCGATTTATTGCCTGGAATGGTTGCTGAAGTTTTATTACCGCTTAACGCGAAAGACAGCACATTTGTAGTTCCGAAATCAGCAGTAGTAAGTTCTGCAGAAGGAATTTATGTGGTAAAAGTGGTAAACCACAAAGCCACAAGAGTTGACATTAAAAAAGGAAGAGAAATCGACGATAAAATTGAAATTTTCGGTGATTTAACTCCAAACGATAAATTGGTAAAAATTGCCAGCGAAGAAACTAAAGAAGGCGATACAATAAACGAATAACCTGCGTTTAGTCTTCTTTTTAGTAGATTACCCAAAAACTGTACGCATTTACGAATGCGGCATTTTAAAATTTGATTTGGTTTTAAAATGCAAAATTAAATTTATTTTGAAAAGAGAGCGGTGCTATTTTTAGTGCCGCTCTTTTTTTTTGTTGAAGAAATAATCTCGCAAAGTCGCAGAGTCGCAAAGTTTTTATTATCTATTTTTGTCATTTCGACCGAAGGGAGAAATCACACTAGAAACTCCGCAAAGTATGTCGCCAATCTTTGTCGATCAACGGGTGTGATTTCTCCCTTCGGTCGAAATGACAAACTGTACGCATTGATCAATTGTACGAAATGATAAAACTGTACAAAAAACACGTATATTCATACAAAAAAAATAAAATGTTTAATCCTCAAATTGGCTTTCATAGTTATTATGTCTATATCATAACTAATGAACATCGAACATCTTTTTACATTGGTGTTACAAATAACTTAAAACAAAGACTTGCAAAACATAAAGAAAATATAGATTTAAATATCAGTAGTTTCGCCGCAAAATATAATATTCAGTTTTTAGTTTATTACGAAAAATTCGCTTGGATACAGGAAGCAATCGCGCGAGAAAAAGAATTGAAAAAATGGCGAAGAGATAAGAAAATTGAATTGATAAGGAGTTTTAATGAAACTTTTGAATTTCTAAATTTTCATTTTGAATAAGTTTTACTTTCTTTCAAATCTTTGTCGATATACATGTGTGATTTCTCGTTTCTCGAAATGATAAACTACACGTTTAACATCATTTTGTCATTTCGACCGAAGGGAGAAATCACACTAGAAGCTCCGCAAAGTAAGTCTCAAATCTTTGTCGATATGCGTATGTGATTTCTCCCTTCGGTCGAAATGACAACCTGAACGCAAAAAAAAATAAAAACTTTACAAAATCTTAGCGAACTTAGCGGTTAAAATCAAAAACAAATGATTGATATAAAAACATTTGACCAAGCAGAAGATTTACAAAATCCGAGACGTGTATTGAAATATGTGCTTCTATTTTGTACATCGGGTGAAATGACGCTTTCTGTGGATGAAAACGAATATACACTTATTAAAAATTCAGTCATTACCATAACTTCTGGTCAAATTCATTTTATTAAAAACAGCTCAAATGCAACCGGATTTGTTCTTGAATTTACTTATGATTTTTTCTGCAAAAATGATAATGATATCGAACTCATTTTTCACAACAGTTTGTTCTGCCATTTTGCAATGAATGAAGTTATCAAAGTCGACAATGACAAAATGGTTGTTGATACGCTCAAACTTATTGAAAAAGAAATTGCTGAAAAACCTTATCAATACCTCATCTCTATTCATAATTATATCGAATTGATTTTAATCGAAATCAATCGTTCTAAAATAAAACTTGGAGAAGAAATCTACAAACCCGATGCTTTGTTTCTCCATTTTCTGGAAGCGATTCGAGGCAATTTTGACAAAAATCTTTCGGTTGCTGAAATTGCCAATTTAATTGGAACTACCGAAGCCAAACTCAACAAACTCTCCAAACTGCATTGCAATAAAACCGCTCAAAACATCATCTTCGGATTGCTAATTTCTGAGGCAAAACGTTTGTTTACTTACGAGAAATTATCGGTTAAAGAAACGGCTTATGCTTTGGGGTTTAATGATCCGTTTTATTTTTCGAACTTCTTCAAAAAGCATACTAATATTTCTCCTAAATCTTATAAGGAAAAAGTAGCGGATTTATAATTTACAATTCTTTGCGCATAATTTTTTAAACACATAGAGACATAGGTTTAAAATGTGGTTAAAAGAATGTAAAAGAGAAACTAGTTTCTCAACACATAGCTATGTTTATTAATACAAGTGAAACGCCTTAGTACGTGTGCAAAATCTATGTTTCTATGTGTTTAAATAAATCGAAAAGAATATCCCATTACATGCTTTTTCCAAGATTCTCTATTCTTTAAAAAGCACCACCGCCCGATCTTTGTATCTGATTAATAACTAACAAAATAGTTTATGAAAAGATATCAGGATTTTGCCACTTTGCTTTTACGAATCGCAATGGCAATTGGATTTTTATCCGCCGTTTTGAGTCGGTTAGGCTTGTTGGGAAAACAATCTTCGGGCTGGGAAAATTTTCTGGCTTACGCCGAACAAGTCAATTCTTTTTTGCCTAAAAGTTTTATTCCGCCAATAGCAATTATCAGCACTTTTCTAGAATCCTTTTTTGCTGTTTTATTGTTGATTGGATATCAAACTAGAAAAACGGCTTTTGGCGCTTCAGTCCTCACTTTTTTGTTTGCGCTGGCAATGACGTATTCTTTCGGAATTAAAGAACCTCTTGATTATTCTGTATTTGTGTTTTCGATGGGCGCTTTTCTTTTAGCAACAATCGAAAAATACAACTGGAGCTTAGATGAATTTCTTTCAAAAAATTAAACAATTAAAAATCAATTAAAAATGGAAAAACAAATTGCAAAAACAAGCGAATTAAACTGGAAACCTCTTATTGAAGAAGGAGTTAATACAGACGGTATTTTTTATAAAGTGCTATGTTTTGACGAAACTGCCAACAGACCGAAAACTTTTTTACTAAAATTTGAAGCAGGAGCTTCGTACCCAAATCATCTTCATCCATCTGGAGAGGAAATCTTTGTTCTTGAAGGTGAAGTGCGCTCTGCAAAAGATGAACTAAAAGCAGGTGATTATTTGTATATGCCACCTGAAAGCACACATTCTGTCTTTTCTAAAAATGGTTGTACGCTTTTGTTTATAGTACCAGAAGAAGTTGTGATTTTGAAATAAACAAAATTTCAAAAAAAAGCCAAAGGCTTGACCCATATTGTAGAGCTGTCCCGAGGCTTCGGGATCAGTCCTGCTTAAATTGAATTACATGAGGTAAAAAATTATACCCGATAGCGCGGATTTGCAATCCGTTCCCGCAAAGATTGTCTGGCACGTTATTTTAATGACTTACATTGCCTTAAACTGCTACGGGCACGGATTGCAAATCAGCGCTATCGATCTTGTAGATATATCTATGCGGTTTATTTTTTGTTTGAAGTTTTTTATAAAAAACACAGCCGTTATGGTTTTCCGTAATGTTCATCTCAAAATAATATTTACTTTTCAACTGATAAAAAATCCTTTAAATTTTCTTGGTTTAAAAAAGTTCACATGAATACAAAACTATTTCATAACAAGACAAAGGAAAAATAAAAACCACAATTCAAAACGTCAAGTTTAACAAATAAAAAAAACTCAAAACCAAAATATCAAAATGAAGCCAAAACTATTACTTGCCACGATGGGAATCTTTTTATCATTTGCTTGCAGTCAAAAAAATAACTTGACAGCAACTGAAACGGAGTTAATAAAAAAAGTAAACTTTGATACCGATTTACTTGTAGAGTTAAAAGAACTCACAAAAAGTGATTTCAAACAACTGCCTTTAATTGACGAAGAAACAGGCGAAATGCATTCGGATAAATTCTATGATGGTGTTTACACAGAAGCCACAGACGATCAAGCAGTAAAATTTGTCAAAGAACTTAAAAATAAATTTAGAGATAAAGGTTATTTAGTCTTTGAATTTGAGACTAATGACGATAAGAAAGCGGTGGCTGTAATTAAAGGTACAGATGATCTCGACATTATTAGATACAGAAAAACGGACGGCATAAATTATGATTTGGATAATACGGCGTTAGTGGCCAAAATTTCTGAGTGGAAAACAAAATATGGCTTGGTAATAATTGGTTGTAGCAGGGACTGGGTTAACCTTGAATTTAATAAATTACCTTCTGATTTAGATGCATTTGCAAAAGAAGTTTATGCTTTTTGTCCAGATTCTATTGATCAAGGCGTTGGCTCTTTAGACAATCTAAAAGAAGCAATCAAAGAAATGAACGGACTATGGTTGTGGTGGGATTAAATAAAAAAATTCACAATCATTTTATAAAAACATATAACTTTCTCTAGCCAATAAAACCAAAACCATGAAAAAAACAATAATCACATTCCTAATTACAGTATGCGCAGCAATCAGCGTGAATTCACAAACAAAATTTGATTTGCCAGAAAATATAGAACTTAAGAGAGACTCGGATTATGCTAAATATGAAAATGATATTGTCAGCGCTGCAAAATGGCTGGAAGAAACCGATTTAGATAAAGAAACAGACAAGAGAAAACAAGTTGATGCTTTTATTATAAAATGGGTATCCGGAACTCCAAATATCACGGTCGAAATGAATAGTTCTCTAATGAAATTGTATGGCAAAAACAATGAATTATTGGCTTTGTATATGGCAAGTTATTCAGCATATTTTCTACAAAACACAACTGCCGATAAAACTGCTGCAGTTAAAGCCGGAATAATCTCTATGATAAATGTCTATAAAAAAGGAATTTCGATTGCAAAAAGTAAAGAAATGGAGAAAGCAATCGAGGCGTTTGATCAAAATAAATTCGACGAATATATTGCAAAAAACTTTGGATAACTTTTGTTGGCGCGAGTGTATTACTCGTGAATAAAAAACTACCTAAATATTTCACTAAAAAATTTATGGCCAAAAATTCCGAAGACTGGCAAGAAACTAGAAAAATTTATCTGGCCGTTTCTACGCTTTGTTTTCTTCTTGGAACTTTCTTTTTTATCAGAGTAATAACTGGAAGTTACATCATTCAATTGTCAGATCTTGTCGTTTGCGAAAATCTAATAACTTCTGAAGGAGCAAAATTCAAAGAAACCAAAGGAAAACATAGCCAAAAATGGATCGAATTTAAATGCATTGATAACAAAAGTACTTTCAAGATTATCGATTATGATTATAGATGCGTCGTTGACGATGATATACTAAATGCAATAAAAGCGGGTGATACAATTTCGCTTTCAATTTTAAAAAGCGATATAGATGATTTTGATAACGATACTGCTTGTGAAATTCATTCGCTCGTAAAAAACGGCAAAGAATATTTAGACTTTAATTGCAGAAACAAAGAAGACAATGGAGATGGCGAAAGAGCATTTATACTATTATTTGCCATAACCATTATGACTGGAATAGTATTTTTATTTGCTAAAAAACCAAAGTTTTTTGATCATGTAAATCCAAAATTTATAATCTGGATTGTTATAATAGTACTTTTCTTTGCCACACTTTCAGGATGTCAAAATAACAAATTCGATTATGATCCTTCTTTGCCATATCCGGAATTAAAAGTTGGCGAACGATGGGATGATAAATACGACAATCGGGGTTTGCAAAATGGTATCGTTAAAGGTGATTTTCTGTATGTCAATACCATTAATATTTCCGAAGGAAAAGAGTTTCTGTATTGTTTAAATCTTGAAACCAAAAAAGTAACATGGAAAAACGAAGTAGATTTATACGCTTCGCAACCTGTTTGTATTAGTCAAAATCGAATCTATTACGTTAGTTATGTTGGCAGCATTTATTGCTTTTCAGCAGTTGGTAAAAAATTGTGGTCCCTAAAACCTGACGTCTATCATATGGCAGACCAACTTAAGACTGTCAATGATAATTTAGTGCTTACGAATGCGAACCATGAAGTTTTTGAATTTGATAAAAATTCTGGAAAAATAGTAACGCAATATGTTATAACAGAATAAAATAGCAAATTCAATTTCATAAGCCTTCGACTTCGCTCAGGGTGACAATTGGATTCTTAAAAAACGAAGTCAGCTAAAATTTTGAAGAAATTTAAAATTGCTGAATCTGGATTTAAGTTTCGATTTAGTTCTTACTTTTTAATTCCTATATTCGTCCAGAAAAATAAAATTCTTACAAAACTATTAATTGATTAAACAACAAAAAATTACAAAATAAAAAACTGAATGAAATATAAAATTACTCTACTTCTTTTTTTAGCTGTTTTTACATTTACCAATGCTCAAACTATAGATGCAACTTTAGTCGAATTAAATTTTCGTGAAGATAGCGACCCTCAAAAATTAACGCCTTTCAAATCTGGATTCTTTTTTACTGCAACAGATGGTTACTTTAAAAAATTTGGCCGGGAATTATGGTACTCAAACGGTACAACAAAAGGTACATCAATGGTTAAAGACATTAAGCCAGGGCAATCTTCTTCGAACCCAAGTTCTTTAACTGTTGTTGAAAATCTGCTTTACTTTACAGCCTATGATGAGCATGGTACCGAATTATGGAAAAGTGATGGAACTGAAGCTGGGACATCATTAGTTAAAGATATAAAGCCAAACAATACTGATGAATATAATGGGCCGACAGAATTAATTGGCTGGAAAGGGAAATTATATTTTAATGCGAGTAATGAATTCAATGGTTCTGAACTCTGGACAAGTGACGGAACTGAAGCTGGAACGCATATGGTAAAAGATATAAATCCAAAAGGTAACGCCAGTCCTAGTAATTTATTCATTTTTAACAATGCTTTGTATTTCATAGCAGATGACGGAGTAAATGGGTTTGAACTTTGGATAAGTGATGGTACAGAATCAGGAACTAAGATGGTTAAAAATATTAGTCCAAATAGCTCAGGACTTACTTTTGGCAATCAATTTTTGATCCTGAATAACAATTTTTATTTTTTCGCAAATAATACGTTTAATAATTATGAGCTATGGAAAAGTGATGGTACAGAATCTGGAACTCAAATGGTCAAAGATATCAATGCCAGTAATAATTCCATCACCACAATCTTAAAAGGAGTTTCTCTTGATAATTTGATAATTTTTGAAGTTAATGATGGCATTAATGGTTCTGAAATATGGAAAAGTGATGGTACAGAATCTGGAACAATGATGGTCAAAAACATCAATAATACAGCAACAAGCAGTATAAGTTATGATAATAAATTCGTCGTGTTTAATAATGAAGCTTACTTTTTAGCAAATGACAATGTAAATGGAACAGAAATATGGAAAACTAATGGGACAGCAAGTGGTACAATTTTATTAAAAGACATTAGTGAAGGACCATCATCAGTATGGATAGAAAAAATTCATGTGGATAAAGCAAATAACAAGCTTTTATTTTATTCCACAAGTACTAATTACCCAGAAAAAAAACTTTGGGTAAGTGACGGTACAGCAACTGGTACATTCAAATTATCAGATGTTCAAGCAAGTAATATCTCAGGAATAGAACAAAGCTTTGTTTCTGTTAATAATAAGACATACTTAACAGGGCAAACTGAAAAAGAAGGTAATGAACTATGGAGTACAGATGGTACAAAATCCGGAACTTCGTTTTTTGCCGATTTAAATTATTCAAATAGTAGTTATGCCTCTAAATTTACTAATGTAAACGGAAATCTTTTTTTTAGTGCAAATGGGAAACAATCCGGAAATCAATTGTTTAAAAGCGATGGTACTGTTCTGGGTACTAAAATGATTAAAGATATAAATCCAGGCTATAATGGCATGGACAATTTATCTGAAATGAAAGCAATAAACGGTACTTTATTTTTTAGTGGAATCGATGCTACTCATGGTTATGAATTATGGAAAAGCGACGGAACTGAAAATGGAACTATCATGGTTAAAGACATAAACCCAGGCAACAAAAGCAGTTTGCAAAATTATAACGACAAACAATCTTTTACTGTCATAAATAACATTCTTTATTTTTCTGCTGACAATGGTTTAAATGGTTTTGAATTATGGCGAAGTGACGGAACTGAATCAGGAACCTACATGATAAAAGATATAGCAACTGATAGAAGTAGTTATCCGAGAAGTTTTACCTCCTTGAACAATACAATTTACTTTATTGCTAATGATCTAACCGGAAGTGCATTATGGACAACTGATGGTACTCAATCTGGAACAATTAAAATAACAAATTTGAACGATATGAGGGTTCTACAAACCGTGAACAACAAATTGTTTATAGTTGCAGAAACATCTGGAACATCGTATGGACCACATGATGTATGGGTTTCAGACGGAACGGCGTCTGGAACAAGTCATATCAAAAGTTTTGGAGATAATATAGATAGTGATATCCAAATAACTGCCTCACTTAAAAATGAAATATATTTTGTTGCCAGAAGTCCCGAAAGTTATAATAAGGCAGTTTATAAAACTGATGGAACAATTGGAGGTACCGTTTTATTGTTTGATGGAGCAACACATCCAATATCAAATCTTGATATAAATACAATTTTAACATGTGGTGAATATGTTTATTTTGTGATTGAAGATTACTTAAGGATTCCTAGAGAACTGTGGAGAACTAATGGCAAAATAACAGAGCAGGTTGCTAACACAGAAACTGCTGTTTTTACCTATATCAGAGGTTTGACATGTTTTAATAAAAATTTATTATATTTTCTTGAAACGTTCCCTCATAAAGTGTCGATGATCAATGATCAATTAGCTCAACCAGTAGAGTTAGATATAAACCTTTCAAATGGCCAAAAATTTGCTGACAATGAAGGTATTGAAGAATTAGGAGCAACGGATAATACTTTATATTTCAGAGCACGAACTGATATTAGTGGAAATGAACTTTATATTGCGAAAATAAATAGCCCAAACTTGAGTACTATTGATCATAATAATATCAAAAATAATGACCTAAAACGTGTAAGTGTTTATCCTAACCCAGCTAATAAAATAATAAATATTAAATCTTTTGATAATTCTGAAATTGTTAAGTTCGAGATATGGGATGTAAATGGAAAAAAAATTCAGGAACAATTTAATGAAGACTTAAAAGGCGAAATTAAATATGATGTAAGCTGGTTGCATACAGGAATCTATTTTATGAAAGTATTACTTTCAGACGGAAAAGTGAACAATGTAAAAATCATAATTAATCACTAATAATTACAATTTTATAGTACTCCGCAAAGTCTTCTGATTTTGCGGAGTTTTTTTTTTAGCATAAATACAAAATGCTTAAAATGAACCTATATCACTTTTATAGTGAAATAAAACCTATTTAGCTGGTGTAATAACGATATTGCGATATTCCACAGGACCGTGGTCTCCCTGAAGAAATATTGGGCCGGGTTCGCTTTCATTACTATCAATCGCTCCACCTGTAATTCCGGGAATATTCTGATTGCTGATTACTGTTTTACCATTGGCAACAAGCGTTACCATTCTGCCGATCAGAGTAATATCATACGTATTCCATTCGCCGGCTTCTTTGGCAACCATTTCATTGGGAACTAATAGTCCGTAAATCGCTCCCATTTGGTCCAGAGCCGGTTCCATTCCTTTGCCATCTGTCACCTGCACTTCATAACGACCGCGAAGATACACACCGCTATTACTGTGTTTTGGAATACGAAATTCTATATGAAGTTTAAAATCATTAAATTTCTCGTTGGTCACCAAATTTACACCCGATTTTGGACTACGCAAAATACCATTTTCCAAAATCCACTGGCTAATGCCTTCTGTGTGCCATTCTTTCATAGAATTACCATTAAGAAGATGAATCGGTTTATCCCAAACAGACGAAGTAGTACGGCGAAGTTCAGGAGCGCGAACACCAGTCCAGGTTTGGGTTTTTCCATCAACCGTTTGTAAGGTTCCGAATATTTTTTCACCTTCAATTTCGCCTTCTACGCGAAGAGCGTTGCTTCCTTTCTCCCACTGCGGTGGTATTGAAAAGCTAAATTTTCGATCCTGAACATGAATTTCAGCTATTGGACGCGCACTGCCTACTACGCACATAAATTGTCCGACAAGCGTTTTGGGGCCCGAGCGTCTAATTTCGAGCCAGGCTGGCGCAGGTTTTCCTTCGACATCAATGGTTATATCCCAAAAGCCTTTTAAAGTATCCTTTTCAACTGCATAAAGATTGTTGCTGATTTGGCTAGCAAAAAGAGTCAAGAACAGGCTAAATATCAAAATCTGGTTACGGAAATTTGGAAATGCTGTGGTTTTGGTTTTCTGGTTCATGTATTTTTTTTGATATTAAAGATAATTAATTTTCAAAAGAAATCTATTTTGGAGTCAAATCTGTAAGATTGGAGCAAGAGCCAAAGGTTCAACCAATACTGGTATTGTTGGACTTTAATCCATTTTAAAAACGAATGTATTAACGTGGAAATTTGTTTCGTAAAAATTATTATCTAAATTGGACTGAAGTCCAGCTCTACAATATTGGTCATTCCTTCGGAATTTTCGTTTTCATTGAAATGAAAATTTTATTTCAGATCCTTCTTAATCACCAAATATTTCAAATCGGTTTTTCCTGCATTACTGATTCCGTGTTCTGCATTTGGAGGGCAATATAAACTTGTGTTTGGCCCCACAACAACTGTTTTTCCATCCAAGAAAAAAGAAGCTGAACCTTCAAGAATATAAAAGAATTCTTCTTCCGGATGATGATGTGGTGCGTGTGTCGATTTTCCTGGTTCAACTATACTCATTTTCAAGGTATTTTCCTGAGTGAAGTTCTTGTCGGCAAACCAATATTGATAACCAACTTTTGTTTTTGTCGCTTTATTTAAATCAAAATGATTGACGCAGTTTTCGATTGTGTATTGTGGTTCTGATGGAGTTTTTTCTTTTTTTATTTCCTGTGCATTTACAGCTTGTTGCATGAATAACGCAATAATTGGAATGGTGATGGTTGATGCTAGTTTCATTTTCTTTTTTTTTGTAATGTTACGAAAAAATGCTTTTTGATAAATTGAGATCAAAAGAAATTCTTCAATTACAAGGAAATTTGAATCCAACTTTGCAGAATATCAGAAATAAAAACTACTTTTAAAACCGCTTCAAAGGCAACTTTTAAATCTTATTATAATGACTCAATTCCAACTTAAAATAAAATCACTCTTTTTATTTTTTATTACTTTAAATTTTATATCTGCCCAGACATCAAAAGAAAAAAGCCAAACTTTAATAGCAAAAGGCGCAGTTCTCACAAAACTATCCGATCAATTCAGTTTTACAGAAGGGCCAGCTTCAGATAAGAAAGGAAATATTTATTTTACAGATCAGCCTAATAATCGAATCATGAAATGGTCGGTTAATGGCGAACTTTCTGTTTTTATGGAAAATGCAGGAAGAGCCAACGGAATGTATTTTGATCATGAAGGCAACCTTTTGGCTTGCGCCGATGAAAAAAATGAGCTTTGGAAAATAGACAAAAACAAAAACCATTCTGTATTACTAAACAACTTCGAAGGAAAAAGACTGAATGGCCCTAATGATCTTTGGGTCGATCCAAAAGGTGGCATCTATTTTACAGATCCTTTTTACCAAAGAGATTACTGGAAACATACCTCTAAAGAAATAGAGAAAGAGTGTGTTTACTATTTATCTCCAGATAAATCCAAAATAATCAACGTTGGAAATGACCTTGTAAAACCTAATGGCATTATTGGAACTTCGGATGGGAAAACCTTATATGTAGCTGATATAGGAGCAAATAAAACATACGCTTATACCATCGAAAGTAACGGTTCTTTAGGCAAAAAAACGCTTTTTACTGAATCAGGTTCAGATGGAATGACAATAGACGAGTTCGGCAACATTTACTTATGCGGAAAAGGAGTTACGATATTCAATCCACAAGGAGAAAAAATAGCTCATATTGATGTTCCTGAACCATGGACAGCTAATATTTGTTTTGGAGGTAAAAAATTTAAAACATTATTTATTACTGCAAGTAAAAGTGTTTATACATTAGAAATGAATGTTCGGGGAATGAAATAATCGTTCCTATTTCTCTTGTTTATTTTTTGCCCTTATCAGAATTTTGATTGAAATTTTATTCGTTAATGAGAAAATCAGACTTTTTTCAGAATCAAAAAACTTCAAAATCATCTTAATTTGATTCGGATTTAGTTTGAATTTTGCTTAAAATGAAATTTCACAAAAACACAAAACCTTTCGGAATATCTTATTTTAAAGGTGTTTTAGTTTTCTCTATGATTAAATAAGAAAATATTATGATAAAAATATTTTGTAATTCGAAAAACCGCCATACATTTGCCTAACAGTGTTAAACAATTTAATACTTAATCAAAATGGCTAGTAAAGATCGAATTTTAAGACAAAAAGAAGAGACAAGAAGTAACATTCTTGGGGCTGCTTATGACATCGTGAAAGAAGACGGCTGGAATGGTTTGAGTATGCGCAAAATTGCTGACAGAATTGAATATACTGCCCCTATTATTTATGAATACTTTTCTAATAAAGATGCTATTTTGACTGAATTGACTGGTCAAGGGTTTATTAAACTGGCAAAAGAATTAGAAAAAGCAAAAGCAAAATTTGAAAAACCTGAAGAACAATTAGAAGCCATGTGGATGGCGTATTGGGATTTTGCCTTTACAGATACCGAAATGTATCAGGTAATGTTTGGTGTTCAGATGAATTGCTGTTCGCAACAATGTTCACTTTCAGATTCGCCTTATATGATGTTCACTGCAGTTATTGCTGAAGTCATGAAAAACAGCAATCCGGATGCGGAAATTATTAAACAAAAGTATTTTACTTTCTTTTCTATTATTCATGGTTTGATTGCGATCAACATTATAAACCAAAATGGAGCATTAGAAAGTATCAACAATCAAATTTTGAAAGACGCTATTGGCGGTATTATCAAATCAATACAATAAAAAAATTTTCGATTTCACTTAACAGTGTAAAATAATTTAAGGACAATTTAAAAATCCTTTTTTTTGGAAGTTTTACTTAACACTGTTAGAAAATTTAATTAACGTAATTCGAGTTTTTTTACTCTTTTACTTAACAGTGATAAATAATTTAATACCGATTCAAAACAGAATCAAAAACAGCTAAAAAAAGCAAACTTGCGCACTTAAACTTAACAACGTTAGATAATTTAATTAAATTAATTATGAATCCTGAGAATGTCAGAATGCAAAAGATTTTAAAACAAATGAATGTCCAACAAATTAAAACCAATATGAAAATGAAAAATGTAATTATAACCAGCTTTATTCTGGCATTAGTACTAAGCAGCTGTGCTGATAAAAATCAGACGCCTGCTGCTCCGCCTCCACCGGTTTTACCTGTGGCAGCAATCACAAGCGCTAACACAACTACTGACGCTGAATATCCTGCTTCTATACAAGGTACTGTTGACGTTGAAATTCGTCCGCAAGTAAGCGGAAACCTTGAAAGAGTATATGTTGATGAAGGTGCTTATGTAACAAAAGGTCAAACTTTATTCAAAATAAACGAACGCCCTTTCCGTGAACAATTGAATAATGCTTTAGCAAATCTTCACGCAGCTGAGGCGGCATTGATCAACGCTAACTTAGAAGTTGATAAATTGACTCCATTAGTTCAAAACAAAGTAGTTTCAGATTATCAATTAAAAACGGCTAAAGCTTCTCAAAAAATTGCTGCTGCAAATATCGAACAAGCAAAAGCAATGGTGGGTTCTGCTAGAATTAATTTAGGATATACTACAGTAACAGCTCCAGTTAGCGGGTACATTGGAAGATTGCCTAAAAAACAAGGAAGTTTAGTTTCGGCTACAGATGTTGAGCCTTTGACAAACCTTTCAGATGTTCATGAAGTTTTTGCTTACTTCTCTCTTGGAGAAACTGATTTCATCAATTTCAAAGCACAATATGCAGGAAGTACAATTGGTGATAAAATCAGAAAACTGCCTCCTGTAACTTTAGTTTTGGCAGATAACAATGCCTATCCTCAAACCGGAAAAATTGATATGGTTGACGGTCAGTTTGACAAAACTACCGGAGCAATTACTGTAAGAGCAACTTTCCCAAATGCAAACGGAATTTTACGTTCTGGAAATACAGGAAGAATCCGTTTAGGTGTTCAACATGACGATGCGATTTTAGTGCCGCAATCAGCTACAGTTGAAATGCAGGATAAAGTATTTGTCTTCACTGTAGGCAAAGACAACAAAGTCAGCAAAATGCCGATCACGATTGCTGGTAAAAACGGCACAAATTATCTAATCAAAGATGGTGTAAAATCTGGCGACCAAATCGTTTTGAGCGGTATTGACAAACTTCAGGAAGGACAGGTTATTCAGCCTGAGAAATCAACTAAAGTTGCCCAAGTAATTAATCAAAAATAATAAAAACGACAATGTTCAAAATATTTATACAAAGACCTGTACTGGCAACCGTTATTTCCATTTTATTGGTGATTCTGGGAGTACTTGGCTTAACTAAATTGCCCTTACAGCAATTTCCTGATATTGCGCCACCATCGGTTTTGGTAACGGCGGTATATCCGGGAGCAAATGCAGAAACGGTTTTGCGTTCGGTTGCTCCTTCTTTAGAAGAATCTATAAATGGTGTAGAAAACATGACTTACATGAGTTCTACCGCAAGTAATGACGGTAGTTTGGCTATCACGGTGTTCTTCAAATTAGGAACTGATGCCGACCAAGCTGCAGTTAACGTTCAAAACAGAGTTGCTCAAGCAACAAGTCAGCTTCCGGCCGAAGTTGTACAGCAAGGTGTAATCACGGCGAAACAACAAAACAGTTTCATCATGGCCATTGGTATGTACACCGAAGATGAATCTAAATACGATCAGACTTTTGTTGCCAACTATGCACAAATTAATATTATTCCGGAATTAAAACGTATTCCAGGTGTTGGTTCTGCCAGTATTTTTGGTGGTGTAAAAGACTATTCTATGCGTGTTTGGTTAAATCCAACGCAAATGTCGACTTACAAAATCACGCCAAACGAAATCATGAGCGCGATTCAAGACAAAAGTTTGGAAGCGGCTCCGGGTAAATTTGGTGAACGAAGCAAAGAAGTTTTTGAATATGTAATCAAATACAAAGGAAAACTGACCAAACCTGAAGATTATGAAAACATAGCAATTCGTTCAAATCCTGACGGTTCTGTTCTTCACTTAAAAGATGTTGCGAGAGTTGAACTTGGTGCTTATTCTTATAACAGCTTAACGCGTTTAAACGGTAAAAAAGGAGTTGTAATTGGAGTTATTCAGTTAGCAGGTTCTAACTCAAATGATATTCAGATTGCCATCAATAAAATGATGGAAAAAGCCTCTAAAGATTTCCCTAAAGGAATAAAACATAATATTTTCTATAGTACAAAAGTATCGCTGGATCAATCTATTGAACAGGTTGAACACACTTTGTTAGAAGCTTTTATACTAGTATTTATTGTGGTATTTATTTTCCTTCAGGATTTTAGATCAACATTAATCCCGGCTATTGCTGTACCTGTAGCAATTTTAGGAACGTTCTTCTTCATGCAGTTATTCGGATTCTCGATCAACCTTCTAACGCTTTTCGCATTAATTCTGGCGATTGGTATTGTGGTGGATGACGCGATTGTCGTAGTAGAAGCCGTGCATGCGAAAATGGAACATAAACATTTGTCTCCAAAAGTAGCCACACATGAAGCGATGCACGAAATAACGGGTGCTATTATCTCGATTACGTTGGTAATGGCTGCTGTATTCCTGCCGGTTGGTTTTATGGAAGGCTCTACGGGAGTTTTCTATCGTCAGTTTGCCTTTACTATGGCAATTGCAATTGTAATTTCGGCTGTTAATGCCTTGACATTATCACCAGCACTTGCTGCATTATTTTTGAAAGATAATCACGGTGCTCATGATGCAAATGCGCCTTATGTGAAAAAAGGATTTAAAGAGAAATTCTTTACCGCTTTCAACAGCAGTTTTGAATCGCTTACTAATCGTTACGTGGGCGGAATTAAATTCTTAATCAGAAAAAAATGGTTGAGTTTGGGCGGATTAGCTGCAATTACTATAGCAACTGTTTTATTGGTAAAAACAACTCCAGCAGGATTTATTCCAACAGAAGATCAAGGATTTATTGCGATTGCAGTAAACACACCATCTGGAACATCTCTTGACGGAACTCAAAAAGTAATGACAGAAGCTGAAAATACTTTAAGAGGTTTAGATGCGTCACGATTTGTAACCGCAATTTCAGGTTTCAACTTATTGACAAATTCTACGAGTCCGTCTTCAGCAGTAGTTTTCGTATTGCTTAAACCAAATGAAGACCGTGGCGAAGTGAAAAACATCGAGGATATTATGAACCAAGTTCGTGGAAAATTGGGTAGTATTTCAGGCGGAAGCTTCTTCGTTTTCAGTTTCCCAACTGTTCCCGGATTTAGTAATGTTGAAGCTTTAGATTTAGTGCTTCAGGATAAAACCGGAGGAAAACTGGATAAATTCAGTGGAATTTCTCAGAATTTCATTGGAGAATTAATGAAACGCCCAGAAATTGCTGTAGCCTTTACCAGTTTCAAAGCCGATTATCCACAATTACAATTGGATATCAATGATGAAAAGGCAAATCAGTTAGGCGTAAATGTAAAAGACATTTTACAAACGATGCAAACTTATTTTGGTAGTGCTCAGGCTTCCGATTTTAATAGATTCGGAAAATATTACCGAGTTGTAGTTCAGGCTGATATTGCAGACAGAGCTGATCCATCATCAATTGACAGAGTTTTTGTAAAAAACAAAACAGGCGAAATGGTTCCGATAAACACTTTAGTAAAACTGACTCGTGTTTATGGATCTGAAACCGCTTCACGTTACAACTTGTTCAACTCAATTTCGATTAATGCGATTCCGAAACCTGGATTTAGTTCTGGAGACGCTATTAAAGCAATTGAAGAAGTTGCAGCACAACAGCTTCCTGCAGGTTATGGTTATGAATTTTCAGGACAAACTCGCGAAGAGATTTCTTCTGGAGGACAGTCGGCAACAATTTTCTTGCTGTGTTTGATATTCGTCTATTTCTTACTTGCCGCACAGTATGAAAGTTATATTCTGCCATTGGCTGTAATCTTATCAATCCCTGCAGGTATTTTTGGAGTATTCGTAGCTATTGGCTTGACCGGAATTGAAAACAACATTTACGTTCAGGTTGCACTTGTCATGCTGATTGGACTTCTCGCTAAAAATGCCATTTTGATTGTGGAGTTTGCGGTACAGAAACGAAAATCAGGACAAGCTTTGGTTAAAGCTTCAATAGAAGCTGCAAAATTACGTTTGCGACCAATTATCATGACTTCCCTAGCCTTTGTGGTTGGTTTAGTGCCAATGATGAGTGCCAAAGGACCATCGGCACAAGGAAATCATTCGATTAGTATTGGAGCAGCGGGCGGAATGCTTTCTGGAGTAATTCTAGGATTATTTATTATTCCGGTTTTATTCATCGTATTCCAGCATTTACAAGAAAAAGTTACTGGAAAACCAGTAGCCGTAATTCATAATGAAGAAAAATAAATGGAAAACTATATAACAACAATTCTTGTAGCCATAATATTTGGCATCGGATATATATCGTACAGAATCTCAAAAGATCTTGAAACGAAAAAAGATGTTTGCACAGAAATTTAATCTGTTAATGAGGTTAAATAAAATATTTTAACACATAGAGACATAGAATAATATGTCTAAAAAGAGATTAGAAGAAACTTGTTTCAACACATAGAAAACTATGTGAATTTAAAATAAGTGAAACGCCTTTTTCAAATCCCAAAAAACTATTTCTCTATGTGTTTAAAAAAAATTACACCCAAACGGGTTAAAGGAATTTTAATAAAAAGACAATGAAAAATCATATAACCAAAATCGTGGTCTTCGCCATTCTGATCACGACTTTAATATCCTGTAAGGTATCAAAGGATATTGAAACACCAAAAGATGCATTTCCTGAGAATTTCAGGAATGCAGCTGTTTCAAAAGATACAACCAGTATTGGCGATTTGGAATGGAAAAATTTCTATACCGAAAAAGATATTGTACAATTGATTGACAGCGCCATTGCAAGAAACAACGATTTACAGATTGCTACTAAAAATATCGAAATTGCACAATACCGTTTTACCCAGTCAAAATGGGGAAATATTCCTCAGATTAACTTAGCTGTAAATGCAAGTTCCAGCAATCCGTCAGACAATAGTTTTACTGGGATGAATTTGAATCAAGCCTTGGGTGCAAAACATATTGATGATTTCTCTGCAGGAGCAACGCTTTCTTGGGAAGCTGATATTTGGGGAAAAATCAAAAACCAGAAAAAAGGAGCTTTTGCAGCGTATCTTCAATCTGAAGAAGTGAAAAAAGCTTTGCAGACTAATATTGTTGCCAATGTTTCAAGAGGATATTACAATCTTTTGATGTTGGATGCTCAGCTTGATATTGCAAGACAAAATGTAAAATTGAACGATAGTACGACCAATATCATCAAATTAAAATACGATGCTGGACAAACTACTTCATTGGCCATTCAACAATCGGAAGCACAAAAATTAAATTCGGAGCAACTGATTCCTTTATTGGAACAAAATATTGCCATTCAAGAAAATGCATTGAGTGTTTTGACGGGTTCCTTTCCTTCATCAAAACAAAGAACAGCTTTATTAAATTCAGTTGCTATTCAAAACAATAATGCTGTGGGAATTCCTGCTTCATTAGTAAGCAGAAGACCAGATGTTAAAAGCGCTGAATTGGCTTTAAAAATTGCAAATGCAAACGTTGGAATCACAAAAGCCGATTTATATCCGACATTGAGAATTACTGCTCAAGGTGGCGTAAACTCTTTTGAAACTAGCACTTGGTTCAATATTCCGGCTTCTCTTTTTGGAACGGTTGCTGGAGGTTTGACGCAGCCATTATTAAACAATAAAAGACTAAAAACACAATACAATATTGCTGTCGCAGAAAGAGAAAAAGCAGTTATCAATTTCAGACAATCGGTTTTGATTGCGGTAAGTGAAGTTGCTGATGCTTTGGTTGTAACCGAGAAATTACAACAGCAAGAAACTTTCCTTCAGCAAAAAGTAAAAACGTTGCAACAAGCTATTAAAAATGCTAATCTGCTTTTCAAAAACGGAATGGCAGAATATCTTGAAGTTTTAACTGCGCAAGCGAATTTACTACAAAGCGAATTAGAATTAGCAGACATAAAAAGACAACAATTAACAGCCAATACTGAATTGTATCGCGCACTCGGAGGTGGCTGGAAATAATACCCATACCCGTTAATTATTTATTTTTTGAGATGAAAACGCTATGAGACTTTTTGGTTTCATGGCGTTTTTTTTTATCCAGCCACGAATTACACTAATTTTCACTAATTTGTTTTTATTCAAAATATTTATAGAAATAATTCGTGAAAATTCGTGAAATTCGTGGCAATAAAACTCAAAAAAAATGACTTTCAATAAAGACACATACCTCAACAATCTAAAACGATATTTCGAAAGTTATGCTCCAATTTCTGAAAAATCATGGAAATTGATTGAAAACCTGACGCATTTTCAGACCATCAAAAAAGGAGAAATATTGCTAGAAAATGGGGAAATCTGCAAAAATCTTTATTTTATTGCAAAAGGAATTCTGCGAACTTTTATTACAGACGAACAAGGAAATTTCTATAACAAAAACCTTTTTCTCGAAAACAAACTTGCCTGCTCTAAAGTGTCATCAATACTGCAAACTCCTTCCAGCTTTACGATCGAAGCTTTGGAAGATTGTATTTTAATCGCTCTTGATTACAAGAAATATACGCAGTTGATTAACGAAAATGATGACCTCAAAACCTTCTATATTGCCTATTTGGAAAAAAACTGGATTATTGAAAAAGAACAAAGAGAGGTTGCTCTGGTTATGCAAAATGCAACGGAAAGATATTTAGACTTTTTAGAGAAAAATCCAAATATTGCAGATCGAATTCCATTATTGCATATTGCCTCGCATTTAGGCATTACACCAACTCAGTTAAGTCGAATTCGAAAAAATCTTGAAAAAGTTTCATAAATCAACATATGTAAAGGCTTTCCTTAAATTGCTCATTTATCTTTGTTTTATAATTAAAATTCGACATTAAAATGAACACTATAAACCTCATTAAAGATAATATTGACAATCTTACCACGCTTTGGAAAACTGTTGCAACTCCTCTCCTTTCTTATCATAAAAACGATCCATTTCAATTCAGCCAAATAAAAAACTCAGGCTGGCCAAACCGATTATGGTTTCGCGAAGATATCACTGAAGAAAATCTTCCACAAATTTTTGAAATTATAGACAAGAATCCCGGTTTGATCATTCCGTATTGGGATATTTTTGGAAGCAATTCAAATGAAATCCTCGAGAAAAACAGATTTCAAAAACGAATTCAATTGGTAGCAATGGCATTGAAATTGGGTGAAAAATTTCAACTTGAAAACACTCTTACTTTCAAACGAGTTTTGAATGAAGAAGATGCCAAAACTTGGTCAGATATTTATCCGTTGTCTTTTAGTTATGTAGTCAGCAAAGAAACACTGGTTCATAATTATGAAAACAGTAAATTTTATCTGGTATATTTTGACGACAAGCCAATTGGAACACTAAATCTCTTTCAAACTGGAAACACTATGGGAATTCATGGCGTGGGCGTAATTCCTGAAATGCGAAAAAGAGGTTTTGCCGAGGAAATCATGAAATTCACCATCAATGAAGCTATTGAAGCAGATTGTGAATATGCACAACTGCAAGCCTCTGCCTTAGGAAAAGGTATTTATACCAGATTAGGTTTTGAGGATTTGTTTACGATTACGAATTACCAGTTAGCGTAAATTTCGGTCGCAATAAATTTACTAATTGAATCTCTCGCAAAGTCGCGAAGTCGCAAAGAAAAGAAACTTAAAAAGTGAGCTTTGCGACTTCGCGACTTTGCGAGAACTATTTTCAATCTAAAATCAAAAATCAAGAAATGTCCCAAATGCCCCTAAAATAGTCGGAAATACGTATTTAAATAAAAAAGTAAGAATATTACATTTGTAATACATTAACTGATAACTATTTTAAAAAAAAAAACATGAAAAAAGCAAAAATTATTTTTTGGACAACAACAATTCTAATTTTCTTATTTGAAGGCGTTATGCCAGCGCTGACTTCTCAAACAGAATTAGCTAAAGAAGGAATCAGACATTTAGGTTATCCAGAGTATTTTGGAAATGCCTTGGTCGTTTTCAAAGTATTAGGAGTTTTGGCCTTAGTGATTCCGCAAGTTCCTAAAAATGTAAAAGAATGGGCTTATGCCGGATTCGGATTTGATTTCATATTTGCTTCAATTAGTCATTTTGCAGTTGACGGAATGAATTTTCAAAGTTTTTTCCCATTGATTATCTTACTGATTTTAGCTACTTCATATATCTATTATCACAAAATCGAGCGCTATAAAAATATAGCCTTATAACCTTTTGGCGTGATGATCGAGGTTTTCAAAACAAATGTTCAAGAAGTCGAACAATCCAATTTGATTGTTGGGAAGCTTCTTGAGCATTTTCCAAACAGCATTATCAATTTTGACCTTGAAGACTGCGATAAAATTCTCCGTATTCATGCATCTTCAATTTGTAATACTAGTGTAATTGAACTTGTAAATTCATGTGGCTATTCTTGCGAGGCACTTTTATAAATTCACAATTAACTGATTTACAAATTATTAAAAATAAAGTTGTAATTTTAGAATACTGAATTTTAAATTACAGAAAAATGAATATTCCAGCAGAACATCAAACGATAATGCCGTATCTGATTTTACAAGGAGCTTCAAAATTCATCGATTTTACAAAAAAAGTTTTTGGAGCAACTGAAACCAATACAAAATCACTGCGCGGAGACGGAACCATTATGCATGCCGAAATCACTTTGAACGGAAGCACTATAATGATTACCGATGAAATAACAGATTGGGCTAAACAAACCGCAAACTTATTTGTTTATGTTCCAAATGCTGATGAAACCTATCAAAAAGCGTTAGAAAATGGCGCCAGTTCTCTAATGGAATTAAGCGATCAAGATTATGGTCGAACTTGTGGCATAACAGATCCTTTTGGAAATGTCTGGTGGATTACATCAGTAGATTGATCAACTTTTAAAATCAATACTATGAAAACCGAAGTCAAAAAAAATATTGTTGAAACTTTCAAAAAATTAAATAAAACCCTTGATTCTTTTTCGGAAGAAGAATTAAATACAGTTCCGTATAAAAACAGCTGGACAGCAGGACAAACTGCACAGCACATCATTTTGGCCTGTTCAGGCTATCCCGAATTATTTGCAGGAAAAACTGAAAAAACAATCCGAAAATATCAAGAATTTGTTCCGCAACTGGAAGGCATTTTTTTAAATTTTAGCGTAAAAATGAATTCCCCAGAATTCTTAAAACCTGAAAACAAGGAGTATAACAAAAATTCGTTAACTTTAGCACTTCAGAATATCGAATCGGATTTGCTTACGGCAACTGAAAATTATGACCTGACACTAACCTGTCAGGATTTTCAAGTTCCGGGTTTTGATAAATTCACCATTTTTGAGTGGATCAATTTTGCTCTCGTTCACACTCAAAGACATACACATCAACTAAATTCAATTTACAAAATGCTGACCAAAATATAATTTTAAGCTTCAAATCAACCAAAAACAAATCTATATGAAATCAAAAAGTGGGGCCCTTTTTATTACAGGATTAATTGCCGGAACTCTTGACCTTGTTGCAGCAATCACAATTTATGCAGGAATTCTCAACAAAACCACAGGAATTAAAATTTTACAATCTATTGCAAGTGGCATATTTAAAAAAGAAGCCTATTCTGGAGGTTCGCAAATGGCATTGTACGGTTTATTATTGCATTATTTTATAGCTTTTACCTTTACTTGGTTTTATTTTACTATCTATCCTTATTTTTCCTTTTTGAAAAAAAACACACTAATATCCGGAATTGTTTACGGCATATTTGTTTGGATTATAATGAATCTTGTAGTCCTTCCGGTTGTATTTCCGGTTTTGCCAGAAAAACATTTAGATTTTCCTTTATTCTTATCTATGATAATTTTGATATGTTGCATCGGGATTCCAATAGCCTTCCTTCACAAAAAATATTTAACATTGCGACAATAACTAAAAAATAACAAAAACAAAAAAAGCGAAACCAAATAAATTTTAGTTTCGCTTTTTTGTTTTGAAGAGCATTTCTTAACGCACCACTTTTATCTTTCCAATTATTACTGTTATAAAAGTTAAAATTAAAAATACAACGAAAAAAGCCTTTCCAATAAAAGAGGGATCATTTCCAATTTCTCCAAAACCAAGAATCCCAGCTAGAATGGCTAGAACAATAAAAGTAATAGTCCAATGTGTCATACTGTTCTTTTTTATTGTTAATAAAATTTAATAGGGTTTTAACCTTGCCAAATTTCGTTTTCTGGTGTAAAGTTAATTACCTCTAAAAATTATTTTTATAACACAATAGATTACAAATGAACCTTCCTATGTTAAATTTAAAATTCATTTTTCACTCTTACAAAATTCCCATGCCAATGCTATTGAGTTAATTTTTTGATCGATTGGATTAATAGCCGCTTCATTCCTAAAGTAATTTTAGATAAAATTTTTAGCATTATGGAAATAGCGACAGCTCAAGATATAACAGCCACAAAACATGGAATCATTTTAGAAAAAACAGAGCGTACCTTTGAAGAATTAGGTGTTTTAAACCCTGCAATTTATCAAGACGGAAATACGATCCATATGTTTTACAGAGCTGCAAAAAGAGGAAATTTTTCAACTATTGGATATTGCAGATTTGAAGGACCTAAGACACTAGTCGAACGACGAACTGAACCTATTTTTGTTCCAGAATATATTTATGAAATTCATGGTGTCGAAGATCCGAGAATTGTAAAAATTGACGATACGTTTTATATGACGTATGTTACATACGATGGAATAAATGCTTGTGGTGCATTGGCAACATCAAAAGATTTGATTTCTTTTAAAAAAAAGGGCATCATTACTCCCAAATTTATTTTAAACGAATTTACTAACCTGATTAGAAAGCACTTACAAAACACTAGTATTGCAAGGATATTGGCTTTCAACACCGAAAGAAATTATCCTTTGTCGGAAACTATTAAAGAAAATTTATTCGTTTGGGATAAAAATGTAGTTCTTTTTCCTAAAAAAATTGACGGAAAATTCATAGCTTTACACAGATTGTTTCCTTCAATTCAGATTTTCTCTTTTGAAAAAAAAAGCGACTTAACAGTTGAATTCTGGAAAGAATACATCAAAAACTTACCAGACCATATTATTCTGGAACCAAAATTTGACCACGAAACCAGTCATATTGGTCCAGGCGCCCCGCCAATTGAAACGAAAGATGGATGGCTGCTGATTTATCATGCAGCTGAAAGACGAGAAAAAGGTTTGGTATATCATGCCTGCGCCGCTTTATTGGATTTACACAATCCTGCAAAGGTGCTGTCAAGACTAACAAAACCTATTATTACGCCTTCTGAACATTATGAACGACATGGTTATGTCAATTATGTGGTTTTCCCTACCGGAACAGCCATTTTTGATAGCCAACTCTATATTTATTATGGTGCCGCCGATGACAAAATTGCGGTGGCCTCACTGAACTTGAACGACTTATTAACTGAATTAAAACAGAATCCCCATGAAGACGATAGCAAATAAATCGAAAATAGTTTTTCTTTCCACGTTTCCTCCAACACAATGCGGAATAGCAACTTATACACAAGATACCATTAAAGGAATTACCAATGTTTTTGGCAAATCAATTACTTGTGAAATTTGCGAATTGGTTGACAAACCCAAAGAAAATCCATCTCAAGCCTATACTTTGAATACTAAAAATAGAGAAGAATATGCTCAAGTAGCGGAGGAAATCAACAAGGATCAAAATGTAAAATTGGTTCATATTCAGCATGAATTTGGTTTATTTGGTGGAAATTATGGAGATCATTTGCTTGATTTTTTAAATGCAATAAAAAAACCTGTCACCTTTACTTTTCACAGTGTTATTCCAAATCCAAATAATGAACTCAAAACATTTGTAAAATTGCTTTTAAAATACAGCAATTCGGTTTTTGTGATGACAAATAAATCAAAAGAAATTTTGATGAACGATTACGGTATCAAAGAAGAAATAATCACCACAATGCATCACGGAACGCATATAGTGGTTTATGAAACGCCTCATTTGGCAAAAGCAAAATACAATATTCAAGACCGATTGGTATTATCGACTTTCGGCCTTTTAGGAGAAGGAAAAAATATTGAAACTGGTTTGCATGCTTTAGCAAAAATCATTGAAAAAGAGCCTAATGTTCTGTATTTAATAATCGGAAGAACACATCCAAATTTAATTGTTGATGGCGTTGACGCTTACCGTGACAAATTAGAATCAATTGTCAAAGAATTGAACTTGGAAAACAATGTTCAATTTATAAATGAATATTTGGATACAAATGAACTTTTGGATTATTTAAAAGCAACTGATATTTATTTATTTACCTCAAAAGACCCGAATCAAGCCGTGAGCGGCACTTTCTCTTATGCAATGAGTTGCGCTTGCCCAATGGTAGCGTCAAAAATTCCGCATACACTAGAAGTATTAACGCCTGAATTAGGAATTTTAGTCGATATTGGAAATGTAGATCAATTTGCTGAAGCGACTTTAAAATTAATCGCCAATGAAGATTTACGCCACGAAATGGGAATTCAGGCTTTTTCAAAAACCAGGGCTTTTTCTTGGGAAAATTGTGCAATTACACACATGAATACATATAAAAAACTGTTTCAAAATGCAGCAGAAATCAAATTCAGTTATCCTGATATTCAATTAAAACACATCAAAAAATTGACTACAGATTTGGGTATTATCCAATTCAGTAAAATCTCTATTCCTGATCTAGAATCGGGTTATACTTTAGACGATAATGCGCGTGCTTTGATTACTTTTTGCATGCATTATCAATTGACGCAAGACAAAGCAGATTTGCCATACATTCTAATTTATTTGGATTTTATTGAAAGATGCCAAAAACCAAACGGTAGTTTTATCAATTATGTCGATCAAGAAAATCGCGAACATATAGAGCAAAATGCCGAAGTTAATCTAGAAGATTCAAATGCAAGAGCGATTTGGGCTTTAGGAATTGTAATTTCAAATAAGGGTATTCTCCCTGAAAATATTTCTAAAAAAGCAGAAAAATGTTTGTTGAATTCCTTAAAATGGGCCGAAAATATTCAGTCGCCTCGTTCAATAGGTTTTGCAACAAAAGGATTGTATCACTATCATAATGCTGTTCCTAATTTATATGTGGCAGCTATCATAAATAAATTAAATACAAAACTGCTCGCCAATTATGAAGATCACGCCTCTGAAAATTGGCATTGGTTTGAAAACTATTTGACTTACGCAAACGGAATTCTACCAGAGTCGATGCTTTATGCGTATCTAATTACCAACAAGCCCGTTTACAAAAAAGTAGCCATGGATTCCTTAGATTTTTTAATGTCTAAAATGTTTGTCGACAAAGAGTTTAAAGTAATTTCGAATCAAGGCTGGCTTCAAAAAAATGCGGTTCCGAGACAATATGGAGAACAGCCAATTGATGTTTCTTACACCATTCAGACCTTAAATGCTTTTTACAATGCATTTCAAATTCCAGAATACAAGCACAAAATGAAAGCAGCTTTTAATTGGTTTTTAGGAAAAAATCATTTGGGCCAAATCATGTACAATCCAATAAGCGGTGGCGGTTACGACGGACTCGAAAAAGAAAATGTAAATCTCAACCAAGGTGCAGAATCAACAATTTGCTTTTTGACAGCACGTTTGTTAATGGAGAATTTTGTTCATTCAGAATCTAAAGTTATTCCACTAATGAAAACCCGTCGCGGCATCGCAATAAATTCTTAAATTTGCAACACAGCTGACCAAAATTTAATTAAACCCTTGAAATCCCTTTCTCAACGAAAGGGATTTTTTGTTTTTGAGAAATCCGAAAACGCTACAACAAACGATTTATTGTATTTGAATGAAAATTATATAAGCTTCCAAAAAAGTTCTGTAAAAGATTTTAACAAGTATTAAGGTAACTTTCATCTATATTTTAGAAAACGAATATAAAACTGTTAAAAAACTGATTTGCAAGGAATTTTAGAACTTTAAAAGGCATTATTTTGATTCTCATCTTAAAAAATACATTCTCACAAATTGGAAGTGCAACACTATTTGCATCGCGATTTTTTAAGGAACTTTTGATTCCTCCATATGAAGGAAAAGAGTTCTTGAAACAATGTTATGTCATTGGTTATAAATCTTTCCCTTTAGTTGCTATAACCGGTTTTATTATGGGTTTGGTCCTAACCATTCAGTCGAGACCTACTCTAGTAACCTTTGGTGCTGAAAGCTGGCTTCCGGGAATGGTTGCACTTTCACTCATTAGGGAAATCGCTCCTGTAATTACAGCACTAATTTGTGCAGGAAAAATTTCATCAGGAATTGGCGCGGAGCTTGGCTCTATGAAAGTGACTGAACAAATTGATGCTATGGAAGTTTCGGCTATCAATCCTTATAATTATTTAGTTGTAACACGAATTTTGGCCTGTACTTTAATGGTTCCCATATTGGTGTTTTTTGCAGATGCAATAGGAATTGTAGGCGGTTATGTCGGAATCAATATTCATGGAGATGTGACCTTTCGTCGTTATTTAGCACAGATTGTACAATCATTGGAATTTTTAGATGTTATTCCGGCAACAATCAAAACTTTTTTCTTCGGTTTCTTCATCGGAATGATTGGCTGTTTTAAAGGTTTTAGCGCTGCAAATGGAACTGAAAGTGTGGGACGCGCTGCAAACTCGGCGGTAGTTACGGCTTCTCTAAGCATATTTATTATCGACATGGTTGCCGTTCAGATAACCGATTTATTTTTTTAAAATGATTAAGGAAAAGAAAAATATCGATTCAAAGACAAAAGACAAAAAGCAGATTCCAATTATTGAAATCAAGAATTTGCACAAAACTTTTGGTGCCGAAAATGAGGTTTTAAAAGGCGTAAATCTGTCAGTCAATAAAGGCGAAGATTTAGTCATTTTAGGACGATCAGGTTCGGGAAAATCAGTTACGATAAAGTGCATCGTTGGGTTGATTGAACCGGATCAGGGCGAAATAAAAGTTTTTGATGAAAATGTATTGAATCTCAGCAAAAGCGAACTCAATAAAATAAGAGTCAAAATTGGTTTTTTATTCCAAAGTGCTGCTTTATACGATTCGATGTCAGTGAGAGAAAATCTCGCTTTTACACTTCGGGCACACAAAAGAGATTTGAGCGCTGAGGACTTAGAAAATGAAGTTTTAGAAGCACTTGAAAATGTTGGCTTAAGCGATGCTATAGATAAAATGCCTGCAGAATTATCTGGCGGAATGCGAAAAAGAATTGGATTGGCAAGAACACTGATTTTAAAGCCCGAAATCATTTTATATGACGAACCCACAACGGGACTGGATACCATCACATCAAGAGAAATCAGTGAATTGATTTTGGACATAAAGCACAAACAAAAAACATCATCAATAATCATTACGCACGATATGGCCTGCGCCAAAATGACTGCCGACCGAATTATGGTTTTGAAAGATGGCGTTATTCATGCCGAAGGAACCTATGAAGAATTAGAAAAAGATGAAGACGAATGGGTGCGCTCATTTTTTGAATAAAAATAAAAAAACGATTATAACACATAGAAACATAGGCTTGATTATGTTTTAAGAATAATAAAAAGAAACTTGTTTCTACAAATAAGTGAAACGCCTTTATAAGTTTTCGAAATCTATGTTCTTATGTGTTTAAAAATTTAAAAGTGATACCTAATTAGTTAAGCAAAATAAATTGTAGAAATCATGGAAAAGGAATCTGGATATACTTGGAAATTAGGAATGTTTGTATCAGTTGGACTGTTGCTTTTCATTATGGCCATTTATTTTATTGGAAAACAAAAAAACCTATTTGGCCAAACTTTTCACATTTCATCAAAATTTAAAACCGTAAGTGGTTTAGAAGTCGGGAATAATGTTCGTTTTTCTGGAATCAATATTGGAACTGTTGAAGAAATCAGGATTATTAATGATTCTTCGGTAATTGTTTCAATGGTCATCAAAGACGAAGTACGAAAATTTATAAAAACCGATGCCCGTGCAGGCATCGGGTCTGACGGATTAATGGGCGACAAAGTTTTAACTATTTCGCCTGGCGCCAAATCAAATAAAATTATTGAAGACAATGGTGTTATTGCTTCAATTGACGGAATTGAAATGAACGATATCATGAAAAGCGTCAAAAAAAGTGTTGATAATGTGGGCGTAATTTCTGAGGAATTAGCCATTTTCAGTCACAGTATGAACAACGGAAACGGCGCTTTAGCAAGATTGGTAAGAGATGATAAAATGGCAAACAGCGTTACAAATACACTTTCGAACTTAGAAAATGGCACTAAAGGTTTCAGCGAAAATATGGAGGCTGCGAAAAGCAATTTCCTTTTTAGAGGCTACTTCAAGAAAAAAGAGAAAGAAAAAGCTAAAAAGCAAGAAGAAATTAAAGAGAAGCAGGAAGAACAGCAAGAAAAAGCCGCTAAAGAAGAAAAGGAAAAACAAGAAAAAGCTAAAGAAGAAAAAGAAAAACAGGACAAACAAAAAGCCGAAGAAGCTAAAAAAGAGCCTGAAAAAAAACAATAAAATTTCTACGCCATGAAAACTTCATATAAAAATATAAGCCTTAAAATTCTCAAATGGTCAGGAATATCAATAGCAGGAATCTTATTATTACTTTTTTTGATTCCGCTTTTATTCCCAGGAAAAGTTGCATCCGAAGTTAAAAAAATAGCCAATGAACGTTTAGATACTAAATTGGATTTTTCGAAATCTAAACTTTCATTTTTTACTCATTTTCCGTCATTGACAGTTTCCCTTGACAATTTATCAATGACGGGTTCAGCTCCTTTTAGAAATGATACTTTGCTAAAAGCAGATCAAATTGCATTCGGAATAAATTTAAAAAGACTGATTTTCGACAACGAAGTTAAAATCAACAAATTGTATGTTTCTGATGCTTTGATCAATATAATGGTCAATCAAAAAGGACAAGCCAATTATAATATTTATATCGCACCAGAAGATCGAAAAGAAGAAAAAAACGATCCAAACGCACCCGAAGAAGGAACAGCAATTCGGTTAGAACGAATAGATCTAAAAAATTGCCATGTCAAATACAATGATCGCTCTGCGAAAGTACTAGTTGATGCCAAAGGTTTCAATTATGTTGGAAAGGGAAATCTGAGCGAAGATATTTTTGATTTGAGCACCAATGCCCAAATTGACAATCTTGATTTCTTTTATGACCGAACCGGTTATTTACGAAGAAAAAATGTAAGCGCAGATTTAATAACCCGAATCAACACACACTCGCTGTCTTTTATTCTCCAAAAAAATGAGCTTCATATCAATAAACTGCCCTTAAAATTTACAGGGCTTTTTACGATTTTAAAAGATGGGTACAAAATCAATATCAAAGCGGCTTCAGAAAACACAACTGTAAAAGATTTGCTTTCTGTAATGCCACCAGAATATTTGACATGGTTGGAAAAAACTGAAATTTCAGGTCGAAGCGATCTGCTTTTTACTTTTAAAGGAAATTATAATGTGGCAAAAAAGCAAAAGCCAAATTTAGCCTTTAACCTAAAAATTAATAATGGCGCGGTAAACTATAAAAATGCACCTGTTCCGCTAACAGATTTCCAAATGGATTTAAATGCAATTCTGCCCGATTTGGATATGGAAAAATTGTTGGTAAACCTTCGCACTTTTAAATTTAAGGTTGGTGAAAAAGACTATTTCAACGCTTATTTGCACAGCAAAGGTTTTAATGAAATGGCAATCGATGCTAGCGTAAAAGGCGCTTTGGATCTTGCGGTTGTCGATGCCGCATTAGGATTGAATTCTTTAGAATTAAAAGGAATTTTAAAAACTAATATTCAGGCGAAAGGAATTTTTAGCACTTCAAAAAAACTGTTCCCAAAAACTATTGGCGGAATTGCACTGCATAACGGCTGGCTCAAAACCGACTCCTATCCTAACCCAATTACCAACATTACTCTCGTAGCCAATGTGCTCAATAAAGCCGGAACTTACCAAGATTTAATTGTTGCTGTTGCTCCTGCTTCCTTTGTTTTCGAAGGAAATCCAATGTATGTAAATGCAACACTTTCTGATTTTAATGATTTGGCTTATAACGCAAAAATCAAAGGCGAACTTAATGTTGGCCGTATTTACCAGGTTTTCTCTCAAAAAGGAGTTGACATAACAGGTTATGCAAAAGCCGATCTTTCGCTTAAAGGAAAACAAAGTTATGCTACGACTGGACAATATAATAAACTGGATAACCGAGGAACAATTCTGCTGAAAAACATAAAAGCAACTTCTGAACTTTTTCCAAAAGCATTTTTTATCAAACAAGGAAATTTCCGTTTTCAGAACGAAAAAATGTGGTTTGAAAAATTCAATGCTTCTTATGGAAAATCAGATTTTGATATTAACGGATATCTTTTAAACACAATCAACTATTTCTTGGAATCGCACGGAACTTTGAGCGGGAATTTCAACATGAAATCTAAATTGATTAATGTGGATGAATTTATGGCGCTCGAAAAAGGTGAAAATAAAGACCGAAATATTGAGGTAGAATATGCCAAAGAAGATCATCCAAAAATGAGCGGTGTAGTTATTGTTCCGAAAAACTTAAATGTGTCCTTAACCGCAAATGCAGACAAAGTAGAATACAACGGATTAATCTTAAACAAACTTTCAGGAAAAGTTGGAATTAAAAAAGAAGGTTTTTATTTGGAAAAAGCCACTTTCAATATTATTGATTGTATTCTCGGAATTGATGCTTCTTATAAAGATGAATCGCCGACTTCTGCTCATTTTGATGCTCATTTTACGGCCAAGGATTTTAGCGTTCAAAGAGCTTACAAAGAAATTCCGATGTTTCATGATATGGTAACGGTAGCTGAAAAAGCGCAGGGAATTATTTCTGTAGATTATAAAGTCAAAGGAGATGTAGATGGAAATATGAGTCCGATTTATGAATCACTCGAAGGAGGTGGCACAATAGATCTTCGTGATGTTCAAGTGAAAGGCTTAAAATTATTTGACGGAATCAGTTCCAAAACGGGACAAAAAGGCCTTGACAATCCAGACATGAAAGGAATCGAGATCAATTCAACAATTGACAATAATTTAATTCGCGTTGAACCTTTTACTTTTTCTGTTGCCAGTTTTAGGCCCACTATTAAAGGCACAACCAGTTTTGATGGTCTTTTGGATTTAAGAATGCGTCTTGGGCTTCCGCCTTTTGGAATTATCGGATTTCCGATTGTCATTACCGGAACACACGAAGCACCTAAAATAAAAATCTTCAGCAAAACAGGACAACAAATTGACGAAGCCATTTATGACGAAAAACACAACAAAGTAATTCGGGAAGAAAAAGTCAGCAAACCAAAAAAATAAAATTCAAATGAAAACAAAGACTCAAAATAAAAACAGCGCTTTCGAAAGATTTTCTAGTGCTGTCTGCAAAGCAACCGGAAGCACTCCAGCATTTATTATCGCTTTTCTGATTGTTGTAGTCTGGGCGGTTTCTGGACCGTTTTTCGACTATTCAGAAACCTGGCAATTGGTAATCAATACAGGGACAACAATCATCACATTTTTGATGGTTTTCTTGATTCAAAAAGCACAAAACAAAGATTCATTGGCAATTCAGCTAAAATTAAATGAATTAGTCGCGTCAAGCGAATTTTCCAGCAACAGTCTAGTCGATATTGAAAGCATGACGGAAGAAGAAATGGAAATCGTTCAAAAATATTACCGCAGACTGAGCGAGCTTGCCAAGAAAGATGAAACCATTAGAACATCACATTCCATTGCAGAAGCGCACGAACAACATGCAAGAAAAGACAAAAATAGATCAGAAAACAGAACGAAGAATAAAATTGAACCCAAACCAAAAAGCAAAGCAGTCAAAAAAACAAATTTAACCACTACCTCAAAAAACACTAAAAAATGAAACTACGCTCAACCGAAACTTTCTGGCCTTTGAAAAACGAACTGAAAGCAAGTTATCCGTCATTAGATCGTGACCTCGAAACACCAATTTTAATTATTGGCGGAGGCATTACTGGCGCATTAATTGCCTATAAATTGATTAATGACGAAAGAAAAGTTGTTCTAGTTGACCGACGCGATGTTTGCAACGGAAGCACTGCCGCAAGTACGGCTCTGCTTCAATACGAAATTGATGTTTCTTTGCATGAACTTATGAAACTTCGTGGAGCAGATTGCGCTATCAATAGCTATATAAACGGTAAAAAAGCCATTTTTGATTTGCGAAGAATTATTGATACAATAGAAAGTGATTGTGGATTTGAATTCAAAAAAAGCATTTATTTCTGCACGCTAAAAAAGGATATTTCGTATTTAAAAAATGAATTCAAAGCCAGAAAACAACATGGATTTGATGTTAATTGGCTCGGAAAAGCGGAATTGGAAACAATGGGTTTAAAGGCGATTGCAGGAATAGAATCAAAAACCGCCGCGGTGGTTGATCCATATCATTTGGCGCAAGATTTACTTATATATTGCAAAAATAAAGGAATGGAAATTTTTGATCGCACAAATATTGAATCCATAAAAAATCAGGGCACAAAATTTATTGCTCATACAGAAAACGGCAATCTTATAACTGCAAATCATGTCATACATTGTTCTGGTTATGAAAGCACGGAAACCTTAAAAGAAAAAGTTGTCGATTTAAAAAGCACTTATGTCATTGCTTCCGAAAGTCTGCCAGATTTGCCAGCAGTTTTCAAAAATTATATTTTATGGGATACTTCAAATCCGTATTTATATTTTAGAGCAACTTCAGATAACCGTTTAATTGTAGGCGGTGGCGACGAGGAATTTATCGATGCTAAAAAGCGTGATAAACTAATGCCAAAAAAAGAGCAATTTTTGCTGCGTTCTTTCAAAAGAAAATTTCCAAACATCAATTTCAAAATAGATTATTCCTGGGCAGGAACTTTTGGAGAAACCAAAGATGGTCTTCCCTATTTTGGAAAACCGGATCCTAAAAAAAATGAACATTACGTTTTAGGTTTTGGCGGCAACGGAATCACCTTCAGCATCATTGGCACGAATTCAATTTTGGATTCGATCAATAATAAGGCAAATATGGATTTAGAGTATTACCGTTTCGGACGTTGAAAAAAAGCTTGCAGCTTTTTTTAGGTGCAAAGGGACAAAGTAACAAAGGGACAAAGTTTTTTTAGCGAACTTCAACCTTTGTCCCTTTGCTCCTCTGGACCTTTGCCCCTTAGACCTAGACCAACAAATTAAACTTATACTCTTTCGGGCTGCAGTTAAATTTTTGTTTGAAGATTTTCGAGAAGTAACTTCTGCTGGTAAATCCTATGCAATATACAATTTCAGAAATATTAAGGTCAGAGGTGCGCATTAAAATTTCGGCCTTCAAAACTCTCATATGTGTAATGTAGTCATTCACTGTTCTGTCGTGAATCATTTTAAATCCTCCTTGCAATTTGTTTGGCGACAAGCCCGATTTTTTACTCAATGATTTTATCGTAAATGGCTCTTCTGGACTTGATTTTATAAATTCCGAAAGTTCTTTGATTTCTTCCATTTCTTTCAAAGTCAAACAATTTGAATCTTTTGAAAAAGCATTTAAATCATCGCTGTGCTGCTGAATTTCCATTGCCAAAATAATCTTCAAAATTCCTTCCTTCAACAAATTCCTTACAATTCCAGTTTGTGTTACGGCATTGAGTTGTTCGATTTTATTTGCAATTTTTAAATTATAGGATCCCATGTAAAAAAAATTCTGCATGGCATTATTTTCAAAAAAAGTTTCTTTCACTTTTTGATTTAAAGAAGGCATTAAATACGCCTGTTCTATTTGAGTTCCAACAATAATCAAAGTCAGTTTTGTATTAATGTCTTTCTCAAAAAACAGAATATTATCCTGATTTTGGTCGGAAGCCAAAATAGCCGTTTGAAAAGTTTTAAATTTTCGTTCTTCGCCATCAACTCCAAAGCTATGCCTCAAACTGCCTTTTGAACAATACGCAAAATAAACAGGAGTTGAAATCACATTCAAAAAATCTATTCGAACCGGAGTTGAAAATGTCATATCAAACTGAACATATGAAATATTATCATTGAAAGATGCTCCAGTAATCGTTCCGCGAGCAAAACTATTATTGATTTCCAATTTGTATTCATCAAAATCAAAAGCTATTTTTCCATCAAAATTAGCATTCAATTCCTCAAAAACAGTGTTGATTTGCTCTGTATGTATTGTAACTATTTTCATTTTGCTTATATTTAGATTTGGTATTTCATTTCAAACATTAATCTTAAAACTTATTCTTGTTGTTTTTTAAATCAATATTCCAAAGTTCGGCCAAGTCATCCCGAAAAATGTTATATAATTTTTCAGTTTTGTTTTATAATTACTTCGGAATGAAAATTTTAACTCAAACAAAAAATTTCTTAATTCAAAAAAAATGAAAAGCTTTTCATTCGCTCCAATCTCCACAAATGATTCTGAAATCCTAATTCTCGGCACCATGCCCGGCACAAAATCATTAGAATTGAATCAATATTACGGACACAATCAGAACAATTTCTGGAAATTCATGTTTACCATTCTAGGAGAAGATTTTTCAACCGATTATGAAATCAGAAAAACACTGTTGCAAAAAAATAAAATTGCACTTTGGGACGTGCTTCAATATTGCGACCGAGTAGGAAGTCTGGACAGCGCGATCAAAAACGAAATAGCAAATGATTTTGAAACCTTTTTAAAACAACATTCAAATATTAAAACCATCCTTTTTAACGGACAAAAAGCGCATGCATTTTTCAAAAAATATATTCATATAGAAAATACATATCAGCTAATAACACTTCCGTCAACAAGTCCAGCAAACGCAGGAAAATCATTCGATTCCAAATTATCCGAATGGAAAATCATAGCCGTTTTAAAAAACCGCAGTTGAAATCATATAACAAATTAAATTTAAAATATAACAAAAAGATCCCCTCGCACAGTAACTTTACTATCAAGAAATTAAAGCCACGAAAAAGAAAGAATTTAAACAGAAATGAAGGCTTTTTTCAAATAAATAGAAGTACAAAACTGCAAAGTTTAGAGTATATAAGGAAACATTGGTTATGTTAGTTTATTTTGAGAAATAAAGCTATTCTAATTTTTTAGGGTAGCTTTGTTTTTTTATATAAATGCTTAAAAGAATAATTATGAAAGTACAAACTTATTACAATCACATACGATTCTACATACCTCATCATTTTATATATTACCCTGTTCTGATCTTTTTTCTAATCTGCAGCATTTACTTTGCCTGCACAACAAATGACACCTTAATTTGGTCGTTTATCAGCGTCGGATTTATTTTTCTGTTTTTCTTGGCCTTTATGCTTCGCCAGCATTACGCTTTAATACTTCAAAACAGGATTATAAGACTCGAAGTTCGTTACCGCTATTTTACTTTAACCGGAAAACGATTTGAAGAATTCGAATACAAATTAACCGATGATCAAATATTTGCGCTTCGTTTTGCTCCCGATGCCGAATTTCTGTCACTTGTTCAAGATGCGCTAAAAAACAATCTTCCGGGCGACTCTATCAAAAAAGCAATCGTTCATTGGAAAGCAGATTATGATAGAGTCTAAAATAGTTTCAAAGTCGAAAATCCAAAATCTAAAATCTAAAATCTAAAATCTAAAATCTAAAATCTAAAATCTAAAATCTAAAATCTAAAATCATCTGGGCGTGCCACCTTTTAAAAAAAGGCCTTAATATGCTTTGTGCGTATTGAGGCCTTTTTTTAAAAGCTGTCGGGCTATCCGCTCCGCAGTGGCGGACTGCTCCTATCCCTCACGCAGCATCCGTTTTCAAAAGAAGTTTAAGAGTTTACAAAACAAAACTTGAGTTATCAAACTGATATTCAAGTGAATTAATTAAATATTAAACGGTAAAAAATAAAATGGATGATTTTTTTTGTTAACTTTAAGTGTTAAAAATTTATCAAAAACTCTAAAATTAAATCCAATGAAAAAATTAATTTGTTTTATGATAGTTTTCTTCTCTTGTTTTTTGGCCAAAGCACAAACTACTGCCGAAATTCCAGCCGAAACTTTACCCGCCTTACAAAACAACTCTTTAAAATCTGACGAAGGTCAAAACTATGATCCCGAAGATTTGCCATGGCATGCACGCCGATTTAAATTTACGGCCGGTGCATTTTTTCCCATAAATAATACACAAGTTGAAGTAGGAAGCAATAATGGTGATTTTGGAAATATGATCGATTTTGAAAAAGATCTTGGTTTTAAAAAAAACACCCAATCATTTGCTGCTACTTTTGAGTGGCGAATTTCAAGAAGATCAAGACTAGGTTCTGAATATTATTATTTAGACAGAACATCAACAAAAGTACTTCAAAAAGATATAGAATTTGGTGATCATACTTATCCAGTTGATGGTCGTGTCTCAGCATTTTTTGACAATCAGATTATTAGAATATATTACAGCTACGCGTTTGTGTCAAAACCAACTTATGAAATAGGTGCTTTAATAGGTGCTCACGTAATGTTAATAGATGTTGGTTTGAGTTTGGAAGGGCAAACACAACAAGTTTCTTTTAGTGATGATTTTGGTGTGACTGCTCCATTACCAGATATTGGTGTTTGGGGAGAATTTGTATTAGGCAAAAAAGTGGGCCTTTATGCTAATTTCAATTACTTCGCTATAAAAGTAAATGATATCGATGGCCGTCTTTTGAGCTACAACCTTTCTGTATTATATAACGTTTATAAAAACTTTAGTTTAACAGCAGGCTTTACAGGCTTAAACATTAGAGTTGACGCTGAAAAAGAAAGATTAAACGGTTTCTTTAAATGGGGCTACAACGGACCAACTATAGCGGCTGTTTATACTTTTGGAAAACATATTCAGCTTCATAAATAAAGTTGCTAAGTGACTAAGATGCTAAGGTTCTATGTTTTTTAAACCGCAAAGCACGCAAAAGATTACGCAAAGTTCGCAAAGCTTTTAGATAAAGCTTTGCGAACTTTGCGTTTATATTAAGCTAAGCAAGAAACAAAACCTTGCGTTCTTTGCGGTTAAATCAACGCAACGTTAAACCTGAAACTTGAAACCTGATCCCGAAGCCTCGGGAGAAACAAAAAAATATAAAGAAGCCCGAAATCTTTTAAAAGAAATCGGGCTCATCTGCTCAAACTTAAACTTAACTAAAATAAACGAAAACTAATTCAATTAATTTAAAAGAGTGAATTTTATAGCTGTTCCTCCACCAGCTGCCAATTTGATATTTATTGAACTCTTGCTATTTACTTTTTGTTTTGAGATCGTTACCGGATATGGATTTGTTTTATAATCTGCTCCAGGTCCATCAGCATAAACTGTGGCTTCGTATTCTTTTCCAGCATCTAAAAATGACAAATCAACTTTTAAGTCTCTTGTATCTTTATTTGTAATAGATCCTAAATACCAGTTTTTCTCATCCCAATCCTTACGTGCAACTGTAGTATATTCTCCAATTTTTGAATCCAAAACTTTAGTATAAGACCACGTGCATGGAACGTCTTTTATAAATTGAAATTCAGGTTTTCCAACATAATTTTCAGGCAAGTCTGAAGCCATTTGCAACGGACTGAAAATAATCACATACAAAGCCAATTGATTTGCTAAAGTAGTTTGCACTCGTGCTCCAGAAGGCGTTTTATAATCAAAATTGAAATTTCCTGGCGTGTAATCAAAAGGTCCAGAAAGCATTCTTGTAAACGGTAAAGTCGTTAAATGCTGTGGCGTATTTCCACCATCAACTGACCAAGCATTGTATTCCTGTCCTCTTCCGCCTTCTTGTGACATAAAGTTTGGATACGTACGCTGAATCCCTGTCCCTTTCATTGGCTCGTGATTGTCAATCATAATGTGATATTTCGCTGCCGTTTCGATTACTTTTCTGTAATGACGCGCTCCATACTGACTATCATGCCATTCTTTTTTGTCCAAATATTTATTTACATAACCCGTTTTAACCGAGTTAACACCCATTTTTTGGTACAACTTAAAAGCGTCTTCCAATTGGCTTTCATAATGTTTTGAAGCGCCTGCTGTTTCATGGTGCCCAATTAAACGTACATTTTTTATAGCCGCATATTTTGTGATTTCTTCTAAATTAAAATCGGGATACGCTTTTACAAAACTAAATGCAGATCCGTCTGCAGTCCAGTCGCCATCCCAGCCCTCGTTCCAGCCTTCAACCAGAACGCCGTCAAAATTGTTTTTCGCAGCAAAATCAATATATTCTTTCGTATTTTTTGTTGTTGCGCCATGTTTTGGTCCTTGTCCCCAAGTGAATTTTTCTAAATGCATTCCCCACCAAATTCCAATATATTTTGATGGCGTAATCCAAGAAAGATCTTCAATTTTTGAAGGCTCATTTAAATTCAACATAATGGTCGAAGTTGCAACATCGCCCGGAGTTTTTCCAACAACAATCGTTCTCCAAGGCGTAACAAAAGGTGCTTCTGCATACACTTTTACACCGTCAGCCCAAGGCACTAAATCGCTTTTGTATTGTTTGTCGCTTGTTTTTAAAAGTGTCATTGAGGCAAAATCAGTCAAATTTGCTTCGTGAATAGCCACATACAATTTCTCTTTTGTTTCAAAAGTTGCCGGCGTGTTGATAGTATCTGTTTGACTAATTGGCGTTTTACGATATTCACTTTCATAATAGCTATTTTCACGATGAACAGGAATCCACCAAACATCATTATTTGATTTAAAAGTAAACTGTGTAATTTCATTCGAAATCTTCACTTTGCCTAAATGAGGCTGTTTTGGGAAAGAATAACGAAATCCTACACCATCATCAAAAACTCTGAAAATAATATCAACCAAGCGTTCTTCACCTTTAGCTTCCTTCAAATGAACGATCAATTCATTATGATGATCGCGCACTTTTTTGAATTCTCCCCATGGCTGTTCCCAAGTTTCATCAGCAGTTTTTTCTTCAGTAGAAACCACTTCAAAACCATCTGTCATTTTTTGAATTCCCTGAAACTCAAATCCCATCAATGAAGGTTCAATAACCGATTTTCCGCTAGAAGTAAAGCTGTACTGAGGCTGTCCAGAAGGAGTTAATTCAAAAACCAATTCGGTGTTTTTTCCTGGAGAACTGATTTTATAGGTCGTTTTTTTAGTACCGCAAGCGCAAATCAGCATTGAAGCTAAAGCAATCAGGCAGTATCTATATTTTATGTTTTTCATTATTTAATTGTATTAATTACAACTCTTATTTTATTTCGCTTAGTATTTGTTTTGCTTTTGCGGGCTGCATCGAAACAAAATAATTAAAAGCCTGATCTAATTTTTTCTGAGCGTCAGCGCTGCTTTTCTTTTCAATTCTTAGGTTATAGAGTTTACTTATATCTGCAAAATAAGATTCGGTATTTTTTACTCCGGCAAAAGTTTTCACTTTTTCGATATAATTGTATCCAAATTCAACTGTTGGTTCAAACATGGTTCCTTCGCCAAAGTCATTCCAAGTAATCAATTGCAAGTAGCTTAGGTTTGCATTTTTAGCCAGATTAAGTGTTTCGTCTAGCGTTGCACCATTATTATGCTCTATTGTCCAGCCAATTGCCGCTCCCCCACCGCCTTCAGCATAAAAATCTTTAAAACCAGGATAAGCACTTCCCATTGCTACTGAAAGTTTTGGTTTTGTATTCGTATAAAAATTAGTCAAATAAGTGCTGTTTTTATAAACCCATGCATATTCTCCAGAAGCATTATCTCCGGCTTCAACAGATTGATCCCAAAGCGTAAGGAAAGTAGGTTTTGCTGTCAATGAGCTAAAAACATTTGTCCATTCTGCAGGTGTTTGCAATACAATTGGTCCAAAATTCATCAATAAAGGTTTCCCGTTTATTTTGATGTAGTTTGCATTATTAAAACAATTGGTCTGCAAATAACTTAAATCTGTTTTTGCTGCGCTGGTTACTGAAATTGCTTTTCCTGCGTTTACAACATTTGTCGTTACTCTGTCTTCATACACAATCGCATACTCAAGACCAACTTTGCTCAACATGGCAATTAATTGCTCTGTATTTTCTTTTACCATTCGGTAATCGTTTACGTCATATGTTCCATACCAATCAATCAAAACACCATCAATCCCTGAATATTTCATCAATAATAAATGATTTTCAATCACATTTTTGTCGCCCGAATGATAGGGACCAATCAGCGGATAATAGTACGATGCAATTTCTCTTCGATTATTTGCTCCTACATTATTTGGATTTTTGTTAGCCATTGTCCAGTGATATCCCCATTTTTTATCGGCACTGCTTTCATTGGTTTCAAACCAAGGCATATAATGAACGTAGATTTTGGTGCTGTTTGTTTTTTCAATGGCTACAGGAGCAAGTGTTTCTGGCTCTATAGGCTTATCTGGACCTTTATTATCATCACCGCTGCACCCGGCGGCGATCAAAATATTCACGATCCCGAAAAACAATAAGGTGATAGATCTTTTCATATTAATTAATATTTTTATTTATGCTTTCTGGATGAATTATTTCACGCAGATTTAAAAAGATTTAAGCAGATTCTCGCAGATTTATTATATTAAATTAAATCTGCCAAAATCTGCAGAATCTGCGTGAAATAATTTTTTTATCATCTTGAGAATATTAAAACATGTCAGCCTTCCACGACTAACCAACATGGAAGACTGACATTCAATGACCTAATACCCAGGATTCTGTTTTAGGTTTTTATTTGTTGTTAAAACGGTGCTAGGAATTGGGAAAATCGCTCTGTATTTTTCTGTAGTTCCTTTTTCCCACCATGGCAAGAAGAATGTTCCAAAACGAATATTGTCTGTTCTTCTTCTTCCTTCAAAAGTAAATTCCTTCAATAATTCCTTATCGATAAATGCAAGATCAATAGTTGTTGGCATTTCCTCACCAGCACGTGCTGTAACTTGTTGTAGGAAAGGTTTAGCCAAATCTGGAGAACCCAGACGAACATAACATTCTGCTTGCATCATCAAGATTTCGGCATAACGAATCACCACTAAATCATGATCACGCTCCCAAGTTTCTCCTTCTTTCATTTCATATTTTCCTAAACGAACTCCTTGGTTTTCTTTGGCGTCAGCAACACTATTCACTTCTTCAGTATAAGTTAGTTTTTCACCGTTATCCATAACGATAACTTGTCCTGTAGCTTTGTTAATTTGATCTCCGGCAACCATACATTTTTTTCTTTTATCTGTATCAGCAAAAGTTGAGAATACTCCTGGCTGTGCACACATTCCGTTTGCGCTCCAAGGATAATCGCCAGTTGCAGAAACGGTTAATTTATGCAAATAGTGGCAAGACATTGAATTCATGTAATTTCCAACAGTTCCCGCTTTTGAATCGTAAGGAATTGCAAAAATGATTTCTGGTGATTTTTGATTCTCAGTAGCGAAATTGGCAAAGAAATCTGGCGTTAATGAATAACCCGAAATTTTTTGGCACATATTAATACAATCCTGCCAACGCGCTGTTCCAATAAAAGCTTCAGAATTTAGATATAATCTTGCCAATAAAGAATAGGCGACATTTTTTGTCATTTTAGAATACACCACATTTGCATTTAAATGTGGAAGAGCATCTGTCAATTCTTTTTCGACAAAATCATACACTTGTTTTCTTGTAGAATTTGACGGAAGCGAAGTGTCTTCAAAATTGGTTACAATTGGCACATTTCCGAATAAATCTAAAAGATTATAGTAATAGTAAGCTCTCAAAGCTTTTAATTCGGCATAAATTGGTGCTTTTGAAGTATCAGACAAAGACGATTTATCGATTTGATAAATGATCGAATTGATCTTTGCAATCCCAGTATAATTGTAACGCCAAGCCGAAAGAATCATTCGGTTATCTGCTTTCCAAGTATGTTTCTGTGCATCCTGATATTGACCGCCATCGTACCAGTTTGTCCCTCTGGTAGGAATTGTCGCCTCATCAGAAACTGTTTCAGTTAAAAAGAATACATACTCACAAGTTGGGTAGTTGTTTGATATTCCGTCAGCGAATCCTCGTAGAGAAGAATAAGCCCCTCCAACTAATGCATCAACTTCTTTGGAAGTATTTCCAAAATTTCCATCCTCTACTTTATCATATAAATCTTCACTTAAATCTGTACATGATATCGTAAAAAGCATGCTTATCAATATTGCTGCTGTTATTTTGATTTTCATTTGTTCTATTTTTGAGTTAATTCGCTTAGTTATTTAGCGAGAAATTTAATCCAACAGAAATTGTTGTTGGTCTAGGATAATTGTTATATCTGTCGATACCCGGAGATGCTAAACCTGTTTGATCAATAACACCATTTACTCCATTTTGCGCATTTAAGCCAATTTCTGGATCAACACCTTTGTAACCTGTAATTACAAAAAGATTTTCTCCCATTAAATAAAATCTAAGTTTTGATTTTTGTTGCGTACCAAGAGGCATCGTATAACCAAAAGAAAGTGTTTGAAGTCTGAAGAACGAAGCATCCTCAATCCAGTAATCAGAATATTTAGGCGCTGATGTAATACCGCTTCCCAAGAAATCATCTGGAACATTGTAAGCTGGCAATCTTGTTGGATCATTAAGCATCATATTTGTTGCATTTAATGCTTTTTGGCCAAACATTCCGTAACCGCTGATACCAAGATCAAATTTTCCGTAAGTAAAGTTCATCCCGATTCCTAATGTTAAATCTGGCTGAATATTTCCTAAATCTGTTTTATCAGCATCAACTAAAGCGCTTTCTGGAACGATATCTCCAGCTGCATTGTAGTACTGAATTTTACCAGCTGAATCAAGACCAGCATTTCTGAATCCCCAGAAAGTTCCAACAGGATAACCCTCAGCAATAATTTGAGAATATTGTCCAGACATACCTGCTAAACCGTGTAAAGAACCGCTGTAAATAACATCTGTTTTATACGTTGGGTTTGAAAGTTTTTCGATTTTTTGAACGTTGTGTCCAAGCGTTAAATTAGCATTCCAATTGAATTTTGGTCCTTTGATGATATCGGCATTCAAAGTAAGCTCAACTCCTTTGTTTGACATTTCACCAACGTTTGCCAACATAGTTCCCACTAAATAAGGTGGCTGAGGCACTTCATAAGTGTATAACAAATCTTTTGTTTGTTTAGAATACCACTCAAATGAACCTGAGATTCTGTTGAAAAGCGTAAAATCAAAACCAACATTTATCTGCTCAGTTGATTCCCATTTCAAATCCGGATTTGGATTTTGTTGTGGCGAATAAGCCAAACTCCAAGTTCCTGTAACTGGATCATAGTAACTGTCGTTTCCAACTCCTAAAATAGAAAGCGATTTGTACTCTCCAATTCCATCTTGATTACCCGTTACACCATAACCTACTCTCAATTTCAAATTGTCAAGCCAGCCTTTTGTACCATCCATAAATCCTTCATTTGAAATTTTCCAAGCCACAGAAGCTGATGGGAAAGTTCCCCATTTATTGTTTTCTCCAAAACGGCTTGAACCGTCTCTTCTTACTGTTGCTGTCAGCAAATATTTTCCGTCATAAGAATAATTGGCACGAGCATAAAATGAAACCAAATTTGATTTTCCTTTATACGAATACACATCACCCAAACGATATTTGTAACCTGCACCTAAATTATTGTAGCTAAAAGCATCTGTTACGAAACCACTTCTTTGCGCTCCAAAACCTTCATAGATATTTTCTAAATAAGAATATCCTCCAAGCGCGCTAATATTATGTTTATCAATCACTTTAGTATAATTTACATAAAGTTCGCCTTGCGCATTTGTATACTCTGCGTATGTTCTTTGAGCGTAACCACCTTCTGTAGTTCCTTCTAGAACAGCATAACTTGGTTTGTAAGTACCTCCTTTAACTGCATTATGTTCTAAAGAAATATTAGCAACAGCCAGGAAATCATTTAAAAACTTAACCTCAGTTTTAAAATAGCCTAAAAGTCTGTGTCTTTCATTGTCAACTGTTCTGTTTGTCAAAAGCTCAACTGGATTGTAGTATTGATTGCCTGCTACAGATGAAAATTCTCCTGTTGGTGTATAAACCGGAATTGTTGGATTCAAGTTGTAAGCATATTCAAATATTCTGTAGTCAATTGGGTGCCATTTATCGATATTAGCAAATAATCCCATGTCGAATTTTACATCTTTATTATCTCCAAGATATTGATATGCTGTAACGTTTCCGCTAAGTCTTTCTAAACCAGAATTTTTAATAACTCCTTCATTGTTTAAGTATGAAAGTGAAGTTCTAAAGCCACTGTCAGCTTTACCTGAATTGATAGTTAAAGTGTGAGATTGTGAAATAGCTGTTTGCTCAATTGCTTTTTGCCAATCTGTATTTGCGCCGTAATCAACTGCATCTTTATTTCCTGTAGTACGAACATAATTTCTCCATTGATTTGCTGATAAAAGATCTAAATTATCATTTACATAACCAATACTTGATAAACCACTGTAAGTAACAGAAACACCTTTTGTACCTGATTTTGTTGTAATGATGATAACCCCGTTTGCTCCTCTAGAACCATAAATTGCAGTTGCCGAAGCATCTTTTAAAACATCAACTGTTTTAATATCTGAAGGTTGTACAATGTTGATATCAACACCAGCAATTCCATCAACTACAATTAATGGGTTGTTGCTTGCTGTTAAAGATGTTCCTCCACGAAGTCTTAAAGTAGAACCCGCCGCTGGATCACCAGAAGGACGAATAACATTTAAACCAGCTACTTTTCCTTGCAAAACCTGCTCTGTAGAAGAGATTGTTCCTTTTACTAAATCATCTGCTTTTACAGTTGAAATTGCTCCTGTTAAATCAGCTTTCTTTTGAGTTCCGTAACCAACGGCTACTACTTGAACTTCTGCCAATTGATAACCATCATTTTGCAAACGAACATCAAGATTTTTAGTTGCTGAAGTGATTTGTATTTTCTGATTTGTTGATCCAATAAATGAAACTTCGATCGAACCTCCTACGGCTACCGTCAAAGTGAATTTTCCGTCAAAATCTGTTGTGGTTGCATTTTTTGTACCCACCTCAATTACCGAAGCTCCTGGCAATACAGTGCCTGTATTGTCATACACAGTTCCTGAAATCTGCTTTTTTTCTTGCGCAAACATTCCTGCCGAAAGAAAAAGCATGAAAATCATGAATACTGCAGTTTTAGTAGTCCACATTTGATGCAGGACTATTCTTTTATTTTTACTATTCATATGTAGCTATTTATTATTTTTTATCGGTCATATGTAATTCGCATCTCAAATATTGGTTTTATGACCAACTTTTTGTTTATGCTCATTTCATTAGAATTGATGTTTTAATTTGATAGTGAATTATTTGTCTAAAGTTTTAAGAGGAATATTGGTATCCGAAATTGTTTTGTCTTTGTTGTCTTTTACCAAAACATGAATCTCCGTTAAACCTTGAACACCATTTAGTTCTGAAACTAAATTGACAAATCCCTTTATCTCAGCCGTTCCTCCTGAAAACTCACCAGATATTGTTTTGCTTCCGGCTGTTATAGTGTAAATAAGTTTGTTTACACCCACTTCATTGTTTTTTCTAGACATTCCAAGGAAATCTTTTTGGCTGATAACCGTTGGGAAAAAACTGAAACTTGGCGGTGGTGGTGGAATAAATTCACCAGCGTAAATAATTTGGTCCCCAGAATTAGTTGTCCAATCTTTTGCAACCATCAAGAAAGTGATGTTTTCCATCACAAAACCTGCCGGAGGATTGTAATATTCTTGTGGAATCAAATCCATTCTATAGAAACCATTTCCAAGATCTTTCAATTTTGTTTTTTCAGATACTTCTGGAATCCACGCTTGATATTCCTGCAAAACAGCCCAGTTGTTTAAACCTGAATGAAAATGAACGCTTGGAACACCTGCAAAACCATCTTTTAAATTTGAATTGAATAAAATACTAACCGGTTTATCGATCAAAGGTTTTGTTGGGTACGATCTGATTAATTCATTTGCCGTATAAAAAGAAGAAAAATCAGTGTAAGGCATATTGGCAACATCAGTTTGCTTAGATCCGTTTTTGTTTTTCAAACGAAACCAAAACCCTGCGCTTGCAGCAATTTCTTCTGGAGTTTTAGAGAAATAAAGTGTTGGTGTTAAAGTAAAACTCCAAACTTTATTCCCTTCATATTTAAGTTTTGCAAAATCTGATGAATTTTCCCAGTGGCCAGCATCTGGTTCAGATGGCGACCAAATCCAGATATAAACATCTTCGGTCTCTGCAAACGTAGTTCCCGAAAGATCAAAATACCACGTCACTTTTTCATCATATTTGTAAACTACAGGAAATGATGACATACTGCCTACGGCTCCAGCGGCTTCTTGCGCCTGCGTAAAATTAGGAGCCATCAAAAGGGCAAGTAAAATTGTATATATAAATTTTTTCATATTACTTTTTATTTAATAGCATTTAATTTAAACACATAAGACACGAATGCAGAACCTCCAGAGGAATGCGTTAATTGGAATTCCATTTCATCACTGCTTCCTGGAACTGATGACAATTTTAATTCGTCTGTTTTTTGCGTTTTTTGCGCATCACTAAACAAATAAATTTTTGTTACGCCAAGATTTGTAGGCTGGAAATCTGAGCTTAAAGCCCAATATCCTTTTGGCGCAAATAATGGAGGCACATTTCCTGTTACCTCGTAACTTGTAGGCTGGTTCTTTTCATCTACGTTGAATTTAATTTTAAAATCTTCATAGTTAAAATACGTGCTCAAGTTTTCTTCGCTTGGTTCGATCTTATTTGCTTTTGCAACTTCATCAACCATTTTCAAGTTTGTCAATCCCCAATTTCCATTTACTTTCTCATAAAGGGTAATCGGATCAACGTAGCTTCCGTCGTCTGTATTATCACAGCCAGTGGCCATTAAACCCAAAACAACAGCTAACCAATAAATACTTTTACATCTCATAAATTTGTGGTTTGTTTGTTAGTTTTTCTGTCTCGTTAAAAGACATGACGAAACTAGATGTTAAATAAATCTAAAAAAAAATGTCTGAGAAAAATCAAGATATAATTGAAACATTTTTAAACATAAATAATTAATAATCAGTATTTTAACTATTTTTGATAATTCAAAAAATCAAGATGCTGTTTAGACTAAAACGAACCTAAAAATGATGGTAAATATGACAATATGAAAATTAAATAGTATATTTTTTTCACTATGCATATATATAATTGGTTTTTATTGTATAATTGCAAATAATTTGACAACTTTTAACATTTATGTCTTATTTTTGGATGCTCAACCTAAATTCATAGCTTTGTTTTAACGAAGTTTTAAAGATCTAAAAAGTTGTTTCATAAGCCCGCTCAAGCTTATCCCGAATTAAAAAACGAATTAACTCGAACAAACCAAAAAAAGATTTTTTTACCCTAAACCAACAAAAAACCATGCAAAGAATTTTAATTCTATGTTTTCTTATTGCAGGTTTTTCTCTCGCTGCGAAAGAGACAAATCCTGTTTTAGAAGAATTAGATAAAACGCTTCTCAAAAAAGACGTTTATTTGAAGCAGAAATATCGAAAGATTGAAGCTTTAAAGCGAAACGTTTCAAAATATACCGTGAGCCAAAACAGCGAAGGCCTTTACAATACTTATATGTCACTATTTGATGAATATAAATCGTTTAAATATGACTCGGCTTATTATTATTTGGAAGAAGCAAAAATCAAGGCCATAGTTTTGAAAGATCCAAAATTTTTGGCCAAAAGCCGAATCAAAGAAGGCTTTGTACTTCTTTCTTCTGGATTATTCAAAGAAGCCATTGACACTTTAAATGTTATTGACGATCAAAAATTGGATATAAAAAACAAATTTGAATATTACAACATCAAAGCCCGTGCTTATTATGATTTAGCCGATTATAATAAAGATCAGCGCTTTAATATTCATTATGTGCAACAAGGAAACCACTTCTTGAAAAAAGCTTTGGAATTAATTGGAACCAACAGCAATGAATATTGGGCCGCTGAAAGCTTGAAAAGATTAAAACAGCAAGATTGGCGTGGCGCTGAATTTGCATTTAGTTATTGGATCAATAATTATAACCTTCCGCCAGATTATTATGGAATTGCAACTTCAAGTCTTGGCTATATTTATTCTGAAAGAGGTTATACAAAAAAAGCCATTGAATATTTAGCTTTAGCTGCAATTGCCGATGTGAAAAATGCAACAAAAGAAACCGTTGCACTCCGAAATCTAGCCAATGAACTCTTTAAAATGGGTTATTTGGACAAAGCCAATGAATACATCAATATTGCAATGGATGACGCTACTTTTTACAACGCCAGACATCGCAAAATTGAGATTTCGTCGATTTTGCCTATTATTGAAAAAGCTCAGCTTAATAATGTAAAGGAAAAAAATGACAAACTGGAGCGAATCATTATTTTGCTTACGATTTTGACTTTTATAATTGTATTGTTCTCCATTATCATTTTCAAACAATTAAAAGAAAGAAACAAAGCCCGAAAAATAATGGCTTCTTCCTATGCACAGCTTCAGGAAATGAACGTTAGCTTAAGCGAGGCAAATGCAATTAAAGAAGAATATATTACCTATTTTATCAAAGCGACCTCGGCATTCATTAATAAGATTGATCACATTCAAAAAAGTACGCTTCATAAAATCATCACTAAAAAAACAGATGAAGTTATTGCGAGTTTAAAACGCTATAATGTCAAGGAAGAACGTGAAAATCTGTTCCATCAATTCGATGAAATTTTCTTGAAACTTTTCCCAACTTTTGTGACTGATTTTAATAATTTGTTTCCAAATGATCATAAATGCATCGTCAAAAAAGGCGAACTTTTGAATACTGAATTAAGGATTTTTGCGCTTTACCGATTAGGAATTCAAGACAGTAATCAAATGGCTGAATTCCTTGAACTTTCTGTAGCTACCATTTATACCTACAAAACCAGAATCAAAAGCAAATCAGACTTTAAAGATACTTTTGAAGAAAAGATTATGGCGATAAAAACTATATAAGGTACTAAGGTGCTGAGACTCTAAGAAACTAAGTTTTTTTCACTACCAAAACGACAACAAGTTAGCAAGCTAAATCAGCAATTATACAAATATTTATCAGAGCTCCAGAGGAGCAAAATATTTATAGCACAATTAAAATGAAGTTAATTAAAGCTCCATCGGAGCGAAATATTTAATAAGAACTTTGGGTAAATTATGTCGCTCCGATGTAGCCCTTTTGGATAATGAACGTTTTTCTATAAATATTTCGTCCCTCTGGGACTATTTTTCAATAAAAAAGCGACATCTAAAGTGTCGCTTTCTTTTATCTTGATTCTTTGCTCTAACTTTATTCTGAAGATTCCAACTGCAAAATCATGTTTTGGTAATATTTGCTGAGCGAAAATAATTGTTCCGCAAAAATCATTATTGCAAGCGGAATAAAGAAAAACACCATCAAATTTTCTTCATACAAAAAGAAAGTTGTAATCATGAGAATTCGAGCGTATTCTAAATAATAAATCCATTTGCGTTGTTCTAGCAAAGCACCGCAATTTATTAATGTGATTATGATAACCGACAAAACAAAAACTTTATCGAGCGTATTCAATAAGTCAAAATAATACGTAAAAGCAGTCAAGATTAATGTGCATATTCCGAGTTGGATATAAAGATAATTTCGAAAGCGAAGCCGTTGATTTGGATTACTTTTATCTTGCAGAAAACGCTTTTCTAATATTGGTCGAATGTCTTGATCCATATTTGCCGGACTTCCAAAAACGGCTTTCCATCTTGCTTTGAAACCTTTTGAACGCTTCCATAATTCATAAATCTCAAAATAATAATGAAAGTGTTGCCAAAGAAAACTATAGCTTTTTAATGGATGTGTCAAACCGTATTTGGGTTTTTCTTCTTCTTCTTGGAAAGTTCCAAAAAGACGATCCCAAAACGTGAACATATCACCATAATTTTTGTCCAGATATTTCTCGTCAGAAGCATGATGCACGCCATGAACAGAAGGCGTTACAAAAACATATTCCAGCCATTTTATTCTGCCAATTACCTGTGTATGGGTAAAAAACGAATAAGCTCCGTGCACAATCAACATGGTAATAACCATTCCTGGATGAAAGCCAAAAAAGGGAAGCACACACCAAAAACCAGTTCTGATTATGGCCTGAAAAGTGGTAATTCTGGCGGCGGCTGTAAAGTTGAATTCTTCGCTATGATGATGCACAATATGTGCGGCCCAGAAAAAGTTGACTTCGTGCCCTAATCTATGATACCAATACCAAACAAAATCTGTTGCGAGAATGAGTCCCAGCCAAACAAAAACATTGCTCGGAATATCAAAAAGCTTATAATTATTATAAATGAAATAATACAGCTGATAAAAACTTGCTGCGATAAAGAGATTAATTAAACGCTCTGCAATACCAATACTGATATTAGAAACCGAACTTTCATAATTGAAAATTTCGGGTCTTTTTTTGTGCTGAGCCAGCTTATATTCTAAAAACAAAAACAGAAAAAAAGCAGGCATTGCAAAAGCAAGAAAATTAATGTGTTCCATTTTTTAAATTTCTTTTTATTCTTAAAAAACCAAAATACAATTCGTTATAAAACTAAAGATAAAGGCGTTTTCGTATTTCGATTCATTTTTAGATGATACCAATTGGAAACGACCTTTATCTTTACAACCAAACCATTAATTTTGCTTAAATTTTGGAGCTTCTAACGCTACTTCTTTTACAGACTGCGTGTCAGCAACTTTTTGCAACGCGAGAATGTACGCTGCGATTCTTGGCGTAACATTATGCTTCAATGCCGTTCTAAAAACGGTTTCAAAACCTTTTTCTAAAATATCTTCCAAACGTGTATTGATTTGATGAATTCTCCAAGATTCTAAAAGGGAATTCTGAAGCCATTCAAAATACGAAACTGTAACACCGCCAGCATTGGCTAAAATATCAGGAACTACCAAAACATTGTTTTCATGCAGAATTTTATCAGCATCAGATGAAACTGGTCCATTTGCACCTTCAACAATAATTTTTGCACGAATAGCCGCCGCATTTTGTTGTGTAATTACATCTTCTTTTGCCGCTGGAATCAAAACATCTACATCTAAAAGCAACAATTCTTCATGCTTAATCGCAACCGAATTTGGATATCCTTTTATGCTTTTGTTATTCAGATTATAATACAAAATCAATTCCGGAATATTAATTCCGTCTGGATTATAAAAAGCTTCATTGACATCACTTACAGCCACAATTTTTAATCCTTTTTCGAATAAAAACAAAGCTGAATGCAATCCGACGTTTCCAAAACCTTGAATTGCAACTGTCGATCTAGCTGGTCTCAATTTTAATTTTTGAAGCGCCAATAAAGTGATAATGCTCACACCTCTTCCCGTTGCTTCTACTCTGCCTAAAGATCCTCCTGAATGCAAATGTTTTCCTGTTACTACGGCATGAATCGTTTTGCCGTGAACTATTGAAAATTCATCCATCAACCAGCCCATTTCATCTGGCCCGGTTCCCATGTCTGGAGCTGGAACATCTTTTTCTGGTCCAAAAATATCTGACAACGCTTTGGTATAAGCTCTTGTAATTCTTTCCAATTCGGTTTTAGAAAGCGTTTTTGGATCACAAATAATACCGCCTTTTGCTCCTCCAAAAGGAATTCCCGTTACAGCCGATTTCCAAGTCATCCAGGCTGCTAGAGCTTTCACTTCATCAAGATTTACGGCGGTATCATATCGAATTCCTCCTTTTGAAGGTCCTAATGCCGTATTATGAATTACGCGGTATCCCTCAAAATTCTGCTCTTTTCCATTATCTAAAGTAATCGAAAAATTCACCACAATTTGTTTTTCAGGACGTTGCAGTTTCAGCCTTATTGATTCTTCTAAATTAAGAATATCGGCTGCTATATTAAAACGATCAATCATCGATTGAAACGGATTCTGTTTTATAATTTCTGAACTCATCTTTTTAAGTTTTAAAATGTTAGTTTTTGATTTGGGGCATCAAATTAAATTCTCGTGAAATAAAATCGGCAATAACTGCAGGTACAACACGGAATTTTCATCAAGCAACAATGCATCATAATATTAGTGTTTCGATTTGATCTCATATTTCATGGTTATTACTAGTTCTAAAAAAAAAGCCTTTCATTGGTGCATGAAAGGCTAAAAAAAAAAAATAACTAACAAGTACTTTCTCTATTAACGCCATTTCATCGCATGGTTTGACATGCAGCACATCGTCAAGCTGCACATAAACGGGATGATATTTAGACTATAGTTTTTCATTGTTGAAGCAAATTTATAAATATATTTTATAAATTCTATCGAATTAGTAGAGTTAATTTTAAAAACTTTTGAAAATATTTTTAAAACACTTGTAAATTAAGGATTTACGGATTAAAAAAATATCAGCTTAATTGCGAAAAAACAATAAAAACAATTGCAACTAAAGCCAAAGCAATGCCAATAAAGTTGATTTTTGATAATTTTTCTTTGAAAAAAAGCAGACCAACGAGACTTCCCAAAGCAATTACGCCCATATTCATTCCAGCAAAAACTGTAGATGGATTTTCGGCGAATGCTTTATGTGCTTTTAAATAAAACAATATATTTCCGAAATTGAAAATTCCGACCAAGGCGCCAAAAAGAATATTTTTTGACTGAAGTTTTACCTTTTTTAGAACAACATCATAAACCACAACTAATAAAGAAATAGCCAAAGAAATATCAAAAACCATAAACAAAGAAGTGGTATATGGCAAAGCAGTATAAAGTGCGATTTGTTTAAAAAGGATATCAATTACGCCAAATCCTATAAATACTGCTGTAGGATAAATCCACTTGTTTTCAATATTTGCAGATTGCTTTTTTAAGATGAATAAAAGCGCTACAAACCCAATTATCAATCCGATGACTTTATACGAATTGAATTCTTCTTTAAAAATAAGCCAAGCGGCAATTATTGGGATGAAAAGTGACAAACGCTGCGCTGCATCAGTTTTGACGATTCCCATATGTTTTATGGAAGAAAACAAAAACAAAAAAACAATTGGCAATAAAATTCCAACCACAGCATAAATGTTCCACGGTACATTTGCAGGGATTGCGGTTAAATCTGGACTAAAAGTAAAGTAGCAAAGCAATAATGCAATCACGTAATTGAAAGTAATGATTTGAATAGCATTTGTATTGTATTTACGCGTGATTTTGAAGATTACGCCAACTGTCACACTACACAAGATGCTTAAAACAAGGAATAACATAGGGTTGAATTTTGATTACAAAAGTAGGCTTTTAAAAATAGAAACCCGACAGGTTTTAAAAACCTATCGGGTTTAATAGTTTTAGAAAAATCAATTAATAATTTATAATTAACAATTTACAATTTACTAATATAACTTCCGTACATATCTTTAAACTGATGTCCAGTTGCAAAACGGTCTTTGCTTAGTTTTTTATATTCTACTAAAGCCCATAAAACGAATTCTTTCACAAAATATTGATCTTTTTTATCCAGTTGGGGCTGATATTTCTTAATTAAAACATCTAATGGAGTTACTTCATCTAAAATTTGTTGATATTCCTTGTCTGAAGCATCATCCAATAATTCAAAACCGCTTTCGGCAAAAAACCATTCAATAATATCTGAATAAGGTGTTTTTTCTCCAGGTTTTTCTAATTTTTCAATTTTCGGGAAATATTCAGAAAATAAAGTTCGGATTGCCGAGCCAATTAAATACTGCGCCACAACTGCAGCTCCCTCCTGCTCGCCTTCGTAAACCAACTCAACTTTTCCAGTAATCGCTGGAATTATTCCCATAAAATCTGAAAGTCGTAAAACCGTTTTATCAACTCCCGATTTTAATGCACGTCGTTCCGCAGTGCTGATTAAATTTTCAAAAGCCGTAATACTCATTCTGGCACTCACACCGCTTTTATTGTCGATATATTCACTTTCACGAGCTTCAAAACTAATTTGTTCCAAAATATCTCTGGCTAAACTTGGCACATAGACTACTTCACTTTGGCTTTCGTCCAATTTTGCTTCTTGTTCTGTAATTGTTCTGGCAATTTCAACAGTTTCTGGATAATGCGTCAAAATTTGTGAACCAATTCTATCTTTCAAAGGCGTTACAATACTTCCACGATTGGTATAATCTTCTGGATTTGCAGTAAATACAAACTGCATATCAAGAGGCATTCTCAATTTGAATCCGCGAATTTGAATGTCACCTTCCTGCAGAATATTAAACAATGCAACTTGAATTCTGGCTTGTAAATCAGGTAATTCATTAATTACAAAAATACTGCGGTTTGCTCTTGGAATCATTCCGAAATGAATTACGCGATCATCTGCATATGATAATTTTAAATTCGCCGCTTTAATTGGATCAACATCTCCAATTAAATCAGCAACAGTAACATCTGGAGTTGCTAATTTTTCAAAGAAACGCTCATTTCTGTGCAACCAAGAAATTGGAGTTTCATCGCCTTTTTCATCAATTAAATCTTTAGCAAAACGCGAGATTGGATTTAGCGGATCATCATTAATCTCTGAACCCGTAACAAACGGAATATATTCATCGAGCAATTCGACCATTTTGCGCGCCAAACGTGTTTTTGCCTGACCGCGAAGTCCTAATAAATTAATGTTGTGACGAGAAAGAATCGCGCGTTCTAATTCTGGAATTACTGTGTTTTCGAAACCATGGACACCTTCAAAAACCGGTTTTCCCGATTTGATTTTTTCACGAAGATTATTTCGTAATTCGTCTTTAATACTTGTGCTTTTATATCCAGAGGCTTTTAATTGTCCTAATGTTTTTATAGTAGTTATTTCCATATTGATGATTTAAAAATTGAAAGATTAAATGATTTAAAAATTCAATTTGTTATTGTTTTGTTTTTTTGTAGATGATTCGCGTTGTGTCATTACTTTGTGTTAGGCGCATTAAAATGCGTCTCTACGGCAAAACCTTTGTCCCTTTGAACCTCTGCAACTTTGAACCTATTTAACGAACTCTCTTTTTCCTATTCGTTTCATAATCTTCAAAAATCATTTCGCCGAGACCTTTTAAGCCTGTATAAAATGCTTTTCCTTGATTTGCTTCTGTAAAATGATTCACAAAGCGTTGCAAATACGGATCATTTGCAATCATGAAAGTCGTAATCGGAATATGAAGTTTTCTTGCTTGTTGCGCCTGTGTATAACATTTGTCAACTATATATTCATCAAGTCCGTTGCTGTTCATATAATATGAACCATCGCGCTCGCGGACACAACTTGGTTTTCCGTCAGTAATCATAAAAATCTGCTTGTTGGTATTCCGTTTTCTTCTTAGAATATCCATTGCCAACTGAAGTCCGGCAACCGTATTGGTATGATAAGGTCCAACTTGAAGATATGGCAAATCCTTGATTGGAATTGTCCAAGCGTCATTTCCAAAAACTAAAATATCAAGCGTGTCTTTTGGATAGCGTGTTGTAATCAATTCTGCTAAAGCCATTGCAACTTTTTTTGCAGGCGTAATTCGATCTTCGCCGTATAAAATCATACTGTGGCTGATGTCAATCATCAAAACGGTACTCATTTGCGCCTTGTACTGCGTTTCTTCAACTACCAAATCATTTTCAGTTAGCATAAAACTTTCAACACCATTGTTGATTTGTGCATTTCGAAGGCTTTCTGTCAAAGAAATTCGCTCTAAACCATCTCCAAAATTAAACTCGCGGAATTCTCCCGTATGTTCATCACCATTTCCGGCATGTTTTGTTTTATGATTTCCGTTTCCGGAACGTTTTAAATTTCCAAAAATCTGGTCTAATGCTTGCTGACGAATTGCTCTTTCTGTTTTTGCTGTAATGCCAAAACCGTTCGAGCCGTCTTCTTTTACCTCGTCTTTTATGTAACCTTTCTTTTTTAAATCTTCGATAAAATCATCGATTGTGTAGTTCTCGTCGGTCAGTTTATATTCTTTGTCCAACTCACGAAGCCAGTTGATTGCTTCATCAAAATCCCCTGAAGTATGGGTGATCAGCTCTTTAAAAATGCCAAATAGTTTCTCAAACGGAGACTGAAATGGGGCTTCGTACGACTTAAAATAAAAACCTTTTTTAAATTCGTTTTTCATAATTTTAAAATTACATCTTTTTAGAATTATGAAAAACGAATCGTTTATTAATTTTTAGTTAAAATATCCAACCAAAATCAGCGACTAACAGTGTTAGATATAATAATTATTCAAACTTTCCATCAACATAATACCATGCATCATTTTCAAATTTAAAAGTCGAAAATTCATAGTGCGTCTGCGGCTTTTGATTGGCATCTAAAAAATAAGCTTTGAATTCTACTGTATTTTCAGTAAAACTCAAAATTTCTAATTTTTGCCATTTATTTGCTGTCGCCCATTTCAGAATTTCAGCTTTTGAATACAGTTTTCTTTCAGAAATATAAGTAGTTTCTAAAAGATAATCAGCATTGTGCTTTGCGTATGCAGAATATCGGGAACGCATCAAAGCCAAAGCTGTCGGGGCTTTTTTATTTTGTTGAAGATACAATCCGCAACAGTTTTCAAAAAGCAATCCAGTGTCGCAAAAACATTTATGACTCGTCATCGACTGCTTCTTCTCCATTAATTTTTACATGAAGCTGATTCAGCAAAACTTGATATCTACTGATTTCTCTCACTTCCTCATCTTCTTCAGCAAAATCAATCATTTCGTCTAATGTTTCACTTACCTCAAGCAATTTGTTATTTGCTTCTCTGTCGTTTTTTGCAGCAATCAAATCAATGATTTCTTGAACGTTTGCTTTTAAGGTTTCAAATTTACTATTCATATATTTTATTTTTTCGTCACAAATTGCACAAATTATCGTAAATTTTTAATCTCCATTGAACACAAATTTTAAAATAGAATTCGTGCTAATTCGTGAAATTCATGGAAACTTTATATTTACTCTTTACTTTCGTTGAACTTTTTCATTATTTCTTTGAGCTTTTCTTTGCGCGAAACCTCAGCCTGTTTTGCTTTCGCTTGGGCTTTGTGCAATTTATCGTTGTGCTTTTTGATATTTCTTTCATTATTGCGTCCCATAAATTTCTCTTTTAATTTCTTCTAAACTTTTTTCTGTAAAAATCAATTCGGTTATGATTTGCTTTCTTAAATCATCAATATCATCATAATCGAAATGTTTTGCCCAAGATGTGAGTTGCTGCAGATTCCGAACTTGTTTTAATCTTTTTGTAGTTTCAAAACTTGTTCTTAAAATCGCTTTTCCATCATATTCAGGATTATTTTTATGCTGATAATTGGCAAGATTTTTATCGAAATAAGCTTCAATATAATAAAGCTTTTCCTCGGCATTATCAGGATAAAATTCGCTCCATTTTGCAAAACCAATTTTCGTTTTCGATTCTCCCGAAGCTTCGGGATCAGGATCAAGCGCGATCAAACGCCATTTACTGTTTGCTAATCTTCCCCAATGATTCGAAACTCGATACATGCCTTCTTCAGTATAATAGTAAACACTTCCAGCTTTGCTTTCGAATTGCTTTTTCAATCCTTCAATTTTATCCGGAAGCACTTCATGAAAAGCACAAAATGTATTTTTAAAAGAATTTGGATGTGGCTTAAAATTTTTCTGCATGTGCAAATATACTGAGATTACGGCGAACTCCCTAAACCAAACCTAAAATGCTTACCTTTGCTTCTTCAATTTAAAATAAAAAAATCATGTCTAAAGATGCACAACAAAAAATGCCGCAAAAAGGAGTTTTTACCGGTATTATCGAAAAAGATGAAAACAACAACTACTTCTGTGGAGAATATCTTTTAGACTATAAAATGGTTCAGAGTAATTTTAAAGTTGGCGATTGGGTTACTATTAAATCTGTAATTGAAAATCCAAGCGACATTAGCTTTAAACAATATCCAAAAAAATCCAGAAACTTTGATAAGGCGAATCATAAGCCGGAATAAGTTTTTTTGTTTCAGGTTTCAAGTTTTTTGCCGGGATGGTTAGTTTTAACCGCAAAGAGCGCAATGTTTTACGCAAGGTTCGCAAAGTTTTTTTACAAAGCTTTGCGAACCTTGCGTTTTATAAAACTATTCACATAAAAAAACTTGCGCACTTTGCGGTTAAGTTTTTATATCATTCAGAATTTTTTTAGTTGAAAACAGAAAAGTTAAAAAAAAGTGTACCTTTGCAAAAAATTTGTCGATTTGAACTAATTAATATCGATTTCAAACTAATAGACAAGTAGTTACCTTTTATTTATGAAAAAAATAGTTGAATACCGCAAGTTACTAAACGTAGAAAAAACTGCAGAGCTAAAAGATTTAAAAACAATTTATCGTAATGCGATGAAAGAATCTCATCCTGATAAATTTGTTGGAAACGAAGCAGGTTTAAAAGAGGCAGAAGAAAAAAGTAAAACAATCATTGAAGCTTACCACTTTTTAGTAAGTATTCATCCTGATACTATCAAACTTAATTTACCTGAGTACACAGAAACAATTACAACTTGTTCTATTACAGATTTCAAATTTGTTGAAGGACGTTTGATTATTGATTTTTCTAACGGAAGTGTTTACGAATACATCAGTGTACCAAAAGCAACTTACGTGAAAATGGTAAATGCAGATTCTCCAGCAAGATTTGCAAAAAGACATATCTTAAATGCTTTTACTTGGAGAAAGAAAACAAACCAAGAATAGTTTTTGCATCAAAAATATACCTAGAAGCACTCTTACAAAAGAGTGCTTTTTTTGTGCCTAAAAAATGCTAAATTGTTTATTTTCATTCAAAATAAAGACACAATTCATAGTTCTTAATTACATAAAATCGTCAAAACACTTGATTTTAAAGACTTTAACACCTAAAAAACTATAACAAAATTTTAGGTTACAAAATTCTTGATGTTCTATATTTTTAAATACTTTTGTTGCACAAATCAATTAACTAATTAATTTTTATAATGAAAAAAATATTTTTTTTACTTACAGCTTCTGTAGCAATTATTTCATGCAGCAAAGTTAAAGACGGAGAGTATCTAATTACAGGAACTGCAACTGGAATTGCGAACGGAAAAACAATCATTCTTCAAGGTCAAGATCCAGTAACACATATGACAGTTGCTCTTGATACAGTAAAAGTTGAAAACGGAAAATTTGAAATAAAAGGAAAAGTAACTGAACCAGCTTTCCATACTTTAATTCTTCAAGATGCTAATGCTCCAATTCCATTTATCTTAGAAACAGGAGAAATTGCAATTGCAATTGATAAAGATAGCATCCACAAATCAAAAATCACAGGAACTTACAACAACGAAGAGTTTGTAAAATTCCAAGAGGAACTTAACAAAACTTCTAAAAAATTAGTAGATTTCCAAAAAAACAATACTACTAAAATGCAACAAGCTCAACAAGCTCAAGATACAGCAACTATCAACGGTTTGATGAAACAATACATGGAAATCCAAACAGAGGTTCAAGCAGATACTAAAAAGAAATATATCACTTACGCTGAGTCTCACCCAAAATCATTCATTTCTGCTTTAATCGTAAAAGGAATGTCTGAAGACCCAACTGCAGATGCTAAAAAAGTTGAAAGCATTTATAACTCTTTAGATGAGTCAGTAAAAAACACTACTCCTGGAAAAGAAGCTAAAACAAAAATTGGTCAAGCAAAATTACCAACTGTAGGTGCATCAGCAGCTCCAGTAGGTAGCGCTAAATGAAGAGCAGATTTTTCAGCTCCTAATCCAGAAGGAAAAATGGTTTCGCTTAAAGAAAGTTTAGGCAAAGTAACCATAGTTGATTTCTGGGCTTCATGGTGCGGACCATGCCGCAAAGAAAATCCAAATGTAGTGGCGATTTACAAAGAATTGCATTCAAAAGGATTAAACATTGTTGGTGTTTCATTAGACAAAGAAGCTAGCAAGTGGAAAGAAGCTATCGCAAAAGATGGTTTAACTTGGACGCATGTTTCTAACTTGAAATTTTGGGATGAACCAATTGCTCAGCAATATCATGTTGAGTCAATTCCCGCAACTTTCATTCTTGATGCATCAGGAAAAGTAGTAGCTCAGGATTTAAGAGGTCCAGAATTGAGAGCAAAAATTATAGAGCTTTTGGCTAAATAATTCCAAATATACTGTAATAAAAAAATCTCCCTAGTGGAGATTTTTTTTTGCTCAATCATTAAATTTTAAGACAAATCAATTTCTGCGCAAAGAAAAATTAGATGATTTTTGGAGCAAAATTTATTTTTTTATCAATAAAAACAATAGCTGACGGCTTTTGCAAATAGAAATCCAGAGTAAAAACGAAAAACGCAACGAAAGAATAATCTTATTTTTAAAAATAATCAAACAAAACTTATTCGAAGCCTATTTTTATTTTATTCAATTCCAACGAATTAAAAAACAACTTTAAAATAACTTAAAATTAAGTCGTTTTTTTGTTTGGAAATGTAGAAAGAGTTCCTATCTTTGCCACCGCTTAGAACAACAAAGCACAATAAGCTGAGATCGGGGAGATACTCAAGCGGCCAACGAGGGCAGACTGTAAATCTGCTGTGTGAACTTCGCAGGTTCGAATCCTGCTCTCCCCACAAAAAATCCTAATCATTTGATTAGGATTTTTTTTTGCATTAACGTTAATGAAATTAGTCCCTGATGATTCTTTGAATTAGCACATTTTTTATACTTCTTTTCATATTTTTAAAACCCAATCAAAATATCTATAACAAAGTCGTAGCAAAAATTCTATGCTTGATTTTGGACATGTAAATTATTACATCAATATTTTATCTTATAAAAAAATCAGCGCCAATGTCTTTTATTTTAAAGATTTGACACATTATTATTTTTATACTTTTTACTAATTGGAAACTCCGCTTTAAAATCAATTTTCAAAACCGTTCCATTATTATTCTCTATTTTGAAACTACCATCTATATCATCCGTAAGACCTTTAATCAGACTCATGCCAAATGATTTAGTTTTTTCGTGGATGACGTTAGAACCAATACCAACTCCATTATCAGAAATAATCAATTGATAACGGCTTTCAGCAACACGCTGAAGTGAAATAACGATTACTCCTGATTTGTCATTCGGAAATGCATATTTCAAAGAATTGGTAATCGCTTCATTCAATATAAGACCGATTGGCACTGCTTGCACTACATCCAGTTCCAGCGGATCTATTATTACTTCAAAACGCACTCTTTGTCCTAATGAGAAAGATTCTTTAAGATACCCCACAAGCTCTTTAATATAATGCTGCATGTTGATTGTCGACACATTCTCGGCACTATAAAGTCTTTGGTGAATGAGCGACATGGAATGTATTCTATTTTGGCTGTTTTTTATTGCCGAGAGCGCCTTATCATTATCCAGATATGCTGACTGCGAATTCAAAAGACTTATCACTGTTTGCAGATTGTTTTTTACGCGGTGATGAATCTCCTTCAAAAGCCATTCTTTTTCATCCAATAAATGACTCAAATTGATGTTTTTCTGATTGATTTCCTTTTCTTTCTGTTCCAACTTGGCATTAGTCTTTTGTTTTATACGATACCTATTAAATAAAAGACCAATAACAGCGAGTAGTAAAACTAAGCTCCAAATCGATACTGTATTTAAAAGTTGTGATTTTTGAAGTTCTCTCTCCTGTAATTTGGTTTGATCATTCAATAGTTGTATTTTTTGCTTATTATTTTTCGTTTCATAAGCAATTTTAAGTTCTTCAATCTGTTTATTTTGCGTACTATTAGAAACTGAATCATATATGTTTTTATAATTCTGGAAATGGGCCAATGCTCCTTTATAATTCCCCTTCAGGGAATCTGTTTTTGACAGCAAAATTTGAAACATTTCTGAATTATATGCTTTTTGATGAATCTTGCCCAATAAGAAAACTTTATTAGTATAATACTCGGCAAGCTTAAGGCGATTTGTTTCGGCATAAAACAAAGCCATTTCTGTATATGCAATAGCAACGTCATTAAAGGTATAGGAATCTTTCAGTTGTGTAGCATAGTAATCCATTTCTTTAAAATATTTTTCAGTTTGGATAAAATTTTTCATCCGCATATAACACACAGCTGTCCGATAGGCAAGCATCATTTTGTCAAATGTACCTGTTGGTGGATATTTAGTTTTTATCGAACTAATAAAATCAAGAGCTTCCCTATTCTTTCCCTTATCTGATATGGCATCAATTGCACTAAAAATACTTTGATACCAAAATCCATTATTTAGGACATCCTGACTTACTTCAATACTTTTTTTGAACATTTCCAAGGCTTCCTCATTATACCCCATTGTGTTGTAGACGTCACCAAGCCGCAGATACATAATATCTCCTAAAGTAAAATCTTTTTCATCTTCCATTCTTTTTACACTTTTTAAAGCATAATACAAGGCACTTTTATTGTTGTGTTGATACAATTCTATAAATGCAATAGTATTTTCTGTAAATTGCTGATGAGAGAAACCAATTTTTCTCAAGTCTATCAGATCTTGATAAAATCTTTTTTTTGCTATATTTATTCTTCCTGTCCAAAAATAAATAGTGCTAAGTCTTTGCTCGCTATCAATCCTTTTTTCCTCTAACCCTAATGATGCGTATAAAAAAGCTACTTCTTTAAAAATTTTTTCTTTTTCAGGATCGAAATTGGTTAAAAGATTCCCATAACACTCTAAAGCATAAGCAAGAGTAATCTTATTATTTTCCTTTCGGGATTCATTAATAACTTTTTCAAAGTATTTTTTACCTGTACCTTCATTATTCGCTTGAAAATAATATCTACCAAGCAAAATTTCGCTTTGATGCTGCCATTTTTTTATTTTTAGTTTATTGCTCTGATCAACAGCATCTTTTATATAGAAAAAAGCATTCTGCAGATCTCCAGGTTTGGTTCCAGGCTTAAAGAGATAAAAACTCCCAAGCTGCAGCAATAATTTAATCTTTTCATCATCTTTAGAACTAGCAAGGAGTCTTTTAGCCGAGCTAATATTTCCTTTATCAATTAAGTCCTGACCAATCAAATATGAACCATCATTATAACCTTCATCATAAGCTAAAGAAACAGGCAACTTATAAGCTTTGCTTGCTAACACTACGGAGCTGTCAACATCTATGGCGCCTTGGTTGGTTCCATACAGAAAATTGGCACAGGATTTAATTAAATATCTTCTTTTAGGTAAATCGTACTTACTTACCGTCGGTGACAATTGAGCTGAAGAAGTTATTGAAAAGAAAAATAATAAACAAAGTTGCCTCATATAGTTATGGAATTAATTTCTTTAAATTATAGCGGTTAAATTAATCAAAAAGGTTGTTTACACTGGTTGTAAATATCAGAAATTTTCTCATAAAACCATTTTATTTGTTATAAAACCATCAAATTACCCCCTATACACCGAAACACCTAAACCACTACATACCAACACATTAAAAACAAATCAAATCATCATTGGCTTCATTTCCACTCAATAAAACGATTTAATTTCCATAGTAACATCAAGCTGATACAACTTAAAAAAAATAAAGTATACAAAATGGTTATGAACTTAAAGCACAACTCTCCTATCTCCAAAATAAAAGACCTGCTAATCTTAGATTTGCAGGTCTTTTGTTTTATAACGTCCTTTCTGATATAAAAAGCATTATTTTAGATCGAGTTAATCAACTCCATTCCGGAAACTGAGTTCGATTTAAATCAAGCTTTTCAATCGCTTTCATATCGGCATTATCAAGCTTGAAATTAAATATATCCAGATTTTCTATAATATGTGCTTTTTGTGAAGATCTTGGAATGGCAACAATACCACGCTGTAAATGCCATCTCAGACTTACTTGTGCTGTAGTTTTGCCATACTTTTTAGCAATTTGGGTTAATACTTCATTCGTAAAAAGACCATTGCGTCCTTCTGCAAAAGGTGCCCATGCCTGCATCTGAATATTATGCTGCTTTAATACATTATAATCATTCGTTTGCTGAAAATAAGCATGTGTTTCAATTTGATTTATTACAGGTTTTATCTTCGCATAAGACAAAAGATCTGCCACTTGAGCAGGATCAAAGTTACTTATACCGATAGCTTTAATTTTTCCGGCTTTGTAAAGTTCTTCCATTGCTTTCCAAGATCCTTTCACATCGCCTCTTGGACGGTGTATCAGGTAAAGATCAAGATATTCAAGTCCTAGTTTTCTAAGTGTCTCTTCAAAGCCTTTTTTAGCATTTTCATAGCCAGCATCATCGACCCACAGTTTTGAAGTAACAAAAAGTTTTTTTCGGTCAATACCGCTTTGCTTTATTCCTTTGCCAACCGCTTCTTCATTTCCATATACTTTTGCAGTATCAAGAAGACGATATCCCGCTGCGATAGCATCCGCAACTGATCGCTGGCATACTTCTCCACTGAGTCCGTATGTACCAAATCCTAATATTGGCATTTTCAGACCATTATTTAACTTAATATCTGGAATGCCATTAGTATTTTTATCTGGGACAACATTAGCGAATAATTCAGGCATTCCAAATGCGCCTAAATAAATCCCGGCGGCCGCAAATTTTGCAGTGGTTTGTAAAAATTTACGTCGGTTTATTTCATTTTTTTGGTTTTCAGAATTCATGTTTTTGTTTGTTAGTCAATTTAAAAATCAATTAATAAAAATATGCATTATTTTTAAATAAATTACTCAACTAAAGACCTCATTTAAAAATTATTTAGTATAATTAAAAAAGCCAGAAAAAATTATTTTCTGGCTTTTTAAAACTTTTAAAATGAACTTCAAAACTTATTCTTTCTGATCAACAAAAACGTATAGCTTTTGAATTTTAGCATTTTCAATCACAAACAAATCCATACCACTTACAACAGCCGGTTTTTCTTTTGATCCAAATTGCCAATACAATCGAACTATATTATGATTGGTCTCTACTGATTTTGTAGTGAATTTAAAATCAGGATTTTTGGTTTGAAGCTCTACAATAAATTTGCTTATATCGTCAATTCCTTCAGCAATAAAATGGCGATCTACCATTTCTACATTAGAAGCGTAAACCTGATTTAATAATACTTTACGTTTTGCTTCGTCTTTTTCATTCCAGATTTTAAGGTGGTTTTCGACAACTATTGCATTTTTTTTAGAATCGAAATCTTCAACAGAAGCCTTTTTCAAAGTTGCATTTTTTGGAGACCATAATATCGTTTTTGGATTTGCTTTTTCATACCCTTTCCCGTTTGGATACGAAACCAATTCCATTTTAGAACCCCAAGGCGTTTCAAAATAAACCCAAGTTTCTCCAGCTGTATCCCCAGAAGGTGTTACAAATGGCTCTCCAATTATTTTCACGCTTTTGCTTTTTAAATATTTCACCGCCGCATTAATATCATTTACATAAAAAGCGATGTGAGATGCTCCGATATCATCGGTATTTGGATGCGTTTTGCTTCCTTTATTATCAGCATATTCAAATACTTCAATACTTGCTCCGTTTCCTGCGTTGATCATTTTTATGGTAACGGCACCAGTGTTTGGATTAATATGATTTAATTTTTTCCAATCAGCGTCAAGCGGAATTGGCCCTAATTGTGTTACGGGTGTAAAACCAAGTACATCGTTAAAAAATGTAACCGCTTTATTGAGGTCCGGAACATTGATTCCGACATGATCTATCCCAACAATTCCTGCACTAGTTTGCGCCACTGTTTTTTCTGAAGCAGAAAAGAGGATTAATAAATTGAGCATTGCAGCTGCTGAAGTTTGTACTTTTTTATTTGATTTTTTATGAGTTGTTTTCATGGTTACTTTTATGTTTTTATTATTCAATATTTTTAAAAAATTAATTAGTGTAAGCTGCTACCCATTTTGCTTTAATAGTAGCGCGAGCTTCTATAAATTCTTTATCCGTTCCTTGAGCAATGGCATCAAGAGGGAAACGAAGCGGTCTCTCGCCTTTTTTCATACTTACCAATTCTAGAATACCATTAGCAATAGTTTGCGGATTCATATCAAACTGAGCCATTTTTCCAAATAACGCAGTTCCTAAAGCGTTGAATTTTTCTGTTGCAGCGTCGCCGTATTCTTCAACAATTTCTGCTTTATCAGCGTGAATACCAGCTTTAGAACCGTTATTCATTTCTGTTGGATAAACTCCTGGCTGAATGCTTACGTTTTCTATTCCGTAATCTGCAAGTTCATCTTGCAATCCTTCTGTAAAACTTTCCACCACAAGTTTTGATGCGATATATGGAACCATAAAAGGAAGTGTATGTCCGCTTGCTCCAGTTGTAATATTAATTACGAGTCCGTTTTTTTCTTTTCTCATAGAAGGAAGAACCGCTTGATACATACGAAGTACGCTGTAAACGTTTACATCGAACATTTTACGAACCTGATCAATTGAGTAGCCTTCAAGCAAACCAAAACCACTTACTGCTGCATTGTTAATTAGAACATCGATTTTTCCGTATTTAATTAATACTTTTTCGATCGCTTTATTTACCGATGCATCATCTGTAACATCGATATCTACTACTTCAATATTTTCTATTGCTCCTAATTCTTTTGCGACAGCGGCATTTTTATCATTTGTGTTGCGCATTCCTGCAATTACTGAGTGACCCGCATTTGCTAATGTAATAGCTGTTAATTTTCCAAAGCCTGTACTTGTTCCTGTAATAAAAATTGCTTTTGACATGATTTCTAATATTTAAATGTTTATAATGTTTGTTTCTTTTGAACATTACAAAGTTGCGATGAATGCAAGACCTGCACATTGATTAGAAATAAGTAAAAACTTGATCTAGATCAAGAGTTTGAAGAAGGCATAAAAAAAGGAGCCTTAAAAGCTCCTTAATAGTTTATTTCTTTGCCGTTTGTTTACGAATACGGCTTAATGTTTCTGGTGTCATGCCAAGATACGAGGCAATCATGGTTTGAGGAATTCTAGAAGCAAACCCCGGATATTTGTTTACAAAGTTCAAATACTTTTCTTCTGCAGTAAGAGTGAGTGAAGCCTGAATTCTGTTTTGAGCCGCTATAAAACTTCTTTGCAAAATAGTATTGACCATATTATTAAACGCTGGAATTTCTCTACAGAGCAATTCAAAATTTTCATGAGTAAAAAGCACAAGCTCTGTGTCTTCAATAGCATCAATATTAAAACGAGATGGTTGTTGCATCATTAAGCTTTCACGATCTCCCGTCCACCAATTTTCGATACTAAAACTATTTACATGTTCGCTTCCTTTTTCATCAACTGTATAAGTTCTAACACAGCCTTGCGTGATAAAAGCATCGTATTTCCAAACATCTCCTTCTTGAAGCAGATATTGTCTTTTGCGAAGTTTTTTAATAATGGCAAATGATTGTATTCGTTCTGATTCTGCTTGTGTCAGTTCAGCTTTTTCTTCTAGATACTTTTGGAATATTTCATACATAGCATGTAAAATTATACAAAAGACAACTGAAGAGCAAATTTTTGAAATTTTATAGCCTCAATAAAACACCATTTTTCTCTATAATTTTATAAAGAACCAGCTTTCACAAAAGTTTGCCAGCCTCGCATGGTATCAATAAAGCGTTCGCTAAGTCCACCTTGACGCAGATAATCTGCCATTACAGGTAGCTCTGGACTATCATATAATGGATTTGCTTTTACTTGCAGCGGAAAATCACGTTGTAAAATAGCCCCACGAGCAATAAGCACAAAATCACAACCTTCATCAAGAAGTTCCCCTGCGCGTTGTGCACTCATAATTTTTCCTGCAGCACCTAAACGCACGCCTTTGCGAGGAATTTCAGTAAAAACACTAAGCATAGTTTTTCCTTTAAAAGTACCTTCACGAACTATTTGGGCAGAATCCCAAAGGGCCAAATCTAAATAATCTATTAATTCGCGATCAAAAATAGCCGCAGTAACTTCTCGCAGCTCTTCCAATAGCAATCCATAGCGCTCGATTGACAATCGCCAACCTATTTGAAAATCAGGACCGCAAGCTTTGCGGATTCCTTCGATAACTTCAATGGTAAAACGACCACGATTTTCTAAACTTCCTCCATATTTATCTGTGCGATCATTCAAATTTGGAGACATAAATTCTGAAAGAATCCATCCGAAAGCGCCATGTACCGAAATCCCATTGAATCCCGCCAATTGTGCTCTTTTTCCTGCAACAATAAAACTGTCTCGAATTCTTTCTACTTCTTCAGTTGTAATTGCTTTTATTCCCTCTATTGTTTTACTAGATGCCGGAGCGGGAATTCCTCCAATCAAAGGTTTGGCGCGATGCCCAGCATGATGAAGCTGTACAGCTGATAATGCGCCGCCATCACGAATAACATTTGCTATTTTGGTTAAACCTGGCAAATGATCATCGCTATGAATGCCTAACTGTCGTTCAAAGGCTATACCTCCTGCTTCAACGGTCGCAGCACTGGTTTGAATCAATCCGTATCCGCCTTGAGCAAGTTGTTCCATCCAATATTGGTCGTATATAGATGCAGTACCGTCAAAATTACTTTGCTGACTTGTTAAAGGAGCCAACATAAAACGGTTTCTCATTGCTGGACCATGCAGCATCGTAAGAGGTTTAAATAAATCAGAAACAGACATTAGTTTATTTTTTTAAGTTTACTTAGATTAATAATTGGAGGCAAAATTGCACTGATTATCACTCTTTAAAAATGGATGATTTTTACTTTATAATGGACGTTTTACTATTTAATAGAAAAATTAAAATGAAGAAAAAATTCTCCATTATAAAGTAAATTTCATCCATTCCCTTGCAGTCATTACCGTCAGATCTTTGCCTTGTTAATAAAAATTATTCAAATGAAAAAAACAGCTATTATTATTCTTTCTGATCCAAAAGCAGGTTCAGAGGAAGCGATTGGACGTGTATTTAATGCTTTAGCATCGGCATACGAATTCAAGCACGAAGGCGAAGATGTAAAAATTATTTTTCAAGGAACAGGCATAAGATGGCCAGAACAGCTTGAAAAACCTGAGCATCCTGTTAATGCTCTTTATAAAGAAGTGAAAGATCACGTTCATGGTCTCTCAAAAGGATGCGTTGCTGTATTTGGAACCGAAATATCGGGTTACGATTTATTAAATGAAAATGAAGTTCCAGGAACTCCCGGTTTGCCAACTTTTGTTAATCTTAAAAAAGAAGGTTACGATATTTTGATTTTCTAAATCGGTTCGTTAACTGTCCTCTTGATTGTTTAGAGGACAGTTTTTAAATTTCATTCAACTAAAAAAGGTCATAATAAATGGTGATTTTTTTGAGTAATTTAGCTTTAGATACATTCATCAAATAGACAATTAAATTAAAAATTATGCACGAGGATTTTCAATATTATATGAGTCAATGTTTGGATCTTGCCAAAACGGCTTTAAAAGTCGGCAATCCACCCGTTGGCGCATTGATTGTTTTAGATGAAAAAGTGATTGGAACTGGTGTTGAATCTGGCAAATCAACCGGAGATATTACCAATCACGCCGAGATAATTGCTGTTCGAGATGCCATAAAAAATGGATACTCAGACAAATTGCATCTTGCGCGTATGTACACCACACATGAACCGTGCATAATGTGCTCTTATATGATTCGGCATCACAAAATCTCTGAAATCATTTATGGAACATCAGTTCCTTATGTAGGCGGTTTTACTTCAAAATATAATGTTTTGTCAGCTGAAGATGTACCAAAATGGGGAAACAAACCAAAAATAATCAGCGATGTGTGCGTTGAAGAATGCAACGACCTCAACGCTCAGTTTTTAGAATTATTAAGCAAACTATAGATAATTATGTTATCGCAGTCCGTATATACGCTCGTTAATCAACAAAATGGAAACTTGTCTTTTAAAGTTTTTAAGTTTGACAACAGCAGTTATTTCGATCATATTCAGCGAAATAACTATTTTACTTTAATCATTATTATTTCGGGAGAAGGCTTAGCCAAAGTTGATCTTTGCGAATATTCGTTTAAAGAAAATACGATGTTTGCTTTTTATCCTTATCAACCTTTTATGCTGGCTTCAGAAGGAGTGCTGACTGGTATTGCGATTCAGTTTCATCATGATTTTTTTTGCATATACCGACATCATAAAGAGATTGCATCAAACGGAATTTTGTTCAACAATATTTACCAGCAACCTTTTATTCTTCTTAATCAAATCAATAAGGAAAAGCTGATGAATATTGTAAACGAAATTGTAAACGAATTAAAAATGGAAGCTTTACGAAAAGATGAAGTTCTTGTTTCGTATTTAAAGATATTCCTAGTTCTTGCCACACGAATAAAACTCGACCAGCAATCCATCAAATTGGTAAATACCAATGAAAAGCAGTTGCTGATGATCCAAAATTTAAGAAACGCGATCGAAGATAATTTTAGAACAAAACATTCTGCGAGCGATTATGCAGATATGTTGCACGTAACACCAGTTGTTCTTGCCCGTGCCGCAAAAAATCATTTCAACATGACCCTTTCGGATTTGATCACAGAAAGAATTATTGTCGAAGCCAAAAGAGAATTGTATCTTACAGATAAAACAGTTAAAGAAATTGCCTATGAACTTGGTTACGATGATGAATATTATTTCAGCAGAGTTTTCAAAGGTAAAACTGATATATCTCCGCAATTTTACAGAGACACTATTGGTTTTAATAGAGGAGTGTCGTAATCTAAATTAACTTTAAAAATCTAAAATCTTACAAAGATTCAAAAAAATCAAAAGCTCTTTTTTCAGCATACGAATACATGGAATCCCGAAGCGGAAAAGCACAATGCCCGCCATATTTTGGCGTCTCCAGATAAACATATCTACTATTCTTTGCAATAGTTCTTGGATAACATCTTTCACCCAAAAAAGGATCGTCAAGCGAATTGATAATTAAAACCGGAGTCGTAATATTTGGAAGTGAAAATTCGGGAGAAACGCGCTCATAATAATCTTCTCGACTTGCAAAACCGTGAAGTGGCGCTGTAAAGTATTGATCAACTTCATCAAAAGAAGAAATTTTATCGATTTGATCTCGGTTTACGAAATCAGGAAATTGAGCCGCTTTGTGTTTCAGTTTTCTTTTAATATCAATGGTGAAATTTTTTAAATACACACGGTTAAAACCTTGTTTCAATACTTCTGCACTTGTTGCGATATGGGTTGGCACTGAAATCGAAACCCCAGCTTTTATGCGTTCATCGATTTTTGTCCAGCCTAAATAATTCAGAAGCTGCACTCCACCCATTGAATAGCCGATCAAATAAACTTCTTTAAATCCTTTTTTTAAAGCAAACTGCACAACCTCATCAAGATCGTCGACAGCACCGTGATGATACAATCTTGGCAATCGATTCATTTCACCACCACAAGTTCGATTGTTCCATGCAAAAATTGAAAAACCTTTGTTTTGGAAGTAAGCTGCACAACTATTATTGTAGGTTCTGCGGGAATCGCCTTCTAAGCCATGACACAAAATCACAGCTTTTTTAGAATCATTTATAATGAAATCAATATTGATGAAATCGCCATCCTTCAATTCAAGTTTCTGCCTAGTATATTCGGGAACCTCAAATTTTTTAAACAAAGCGGCATAAATAGTCGAGACATGCCTATTACGATGAATAACAGAAGGTGAATTATATTCTGATTGCTCAATTATTGGCATAATAACAAGTTTTGTGATACTTATTACAAATCTAAGAAATCAATCAATATGTAGTGTAATACTGTCAATTTATATTTTGCTTTTTTGGAAAATAACAATTAAAAGACTTAAAAATAGGAATGTTTACAGTAGAATTTATTTTTTTTCAAAATAAAGATAATTAGAGCCATTGCCATCACGCAATCGAACTTGCGAATTATTAAATTCAAATAATTTCCAGTTCTCATTTAATTTTTTAAGCGGTTCAGAATTAAAATTCACTTTTAGTTCCCTAACATTATTTTGCAAACTAGTTTCCCATTGACCTGTTTCTGAAGCTGATCCTTTTGTAGCGACTACAGTTTGATCACTTTTAAAAACAAATGAATAATCTGTGTACAATGAAGTTTTGTCTGAATCACTAAAAAAGTACGGTATTTTCCAAGTTCCTTTTGTTATAGCCGCAACAAAATCAAGTGTTACGATATTATTTTCAGGACAATAATCAATAGCATATTTGATTGCATTTTCGAAATCTAAATTATTCGAAATTGTTTTTGTTTGATTGTTGTAATCAACTATTGAGATTGGATATTTCAAAGAAATATACTGACTCGCATTTAGATTTTTTATGAAATTAAAAAAAGTCTGATCGCTTATAATTGTTGTTGAACTCGCTATTTGGTTTGAAGTATTGTAAATATTAATGGTGATTGGATAATTAATATTTAAGCCATTAATTTTAGATAAAAGATCAGGATATTGATTCCAATAATCGATTAGTGAATTAAAATCGGCTTCATTTGGAATATTTTTCTCGATGTAATTATAATACACCATTGTCACCGGAAAATTTATTTTTACAATGTCGTCGTCAGAATTGCTTGCATTGATATTATCAATTACTTTTTGATAATCTGCTGCACTGTTTATCGCAATTTGAGTGTTGTTGACTGTTACGGTGTAAGGAGGTTTTATGGTACAATATGTTGAGCCGTCGATTACATTATCCTGAACGGTTGGAACCATTGCAACTCTTTGCAAATACAATGTTAGCGGAGAAGAATTTGTAATTGTTCCCTGCGTATTACTAGTCTGTTCGTCCATTTCATTCTGACATGAAAACAAGAACAAAACAACGACTATTGATAAATATTTTTTAAACGGGAACATACTCATATTTTTACAAATGTAATAAAATTTAAGAAACTGTTTTTCAATAAATTCGGCATTACGGTTTTTCATTTTTCTTTTGTAAAGCTCAAATATTGCTCGAAAATAACATTTTATATATCTATAGAACAATCAGCCTCACTTTTACCCTACTTAATGTAAAAACAAATACTTTTGTACGATACCAAATTGAAATTCTAAATGCCAACTAAAAACGAATCAAACACTTGCGATGAAATTGTTTTCTCGTCTTTCTTTAAAAGCCACATTAAAGCGCTTAGAAATTTTCTTTTTTACAAATTTGGCAATCTCGATCAAGCAGATGATATAGCACAAGAAGCATTTGTAAAACTTTGGCAAAACTGCTCACAGGTACCTCTCGAAAAAGCAAAATCATATCTTTATACGATTGCCAATAATAGCAGTCTCAACCAAATTGCACATCAAAAAGTTGTTTTGAAATATGAAAAGAATTTCACTGGGTTGGATAAAACCAATGAAAGCCCTGAATATCTTTTGGAAGAAAAGCAATTTCAATCCAAACTTTTGAAAGCTATTGAAAACTTGAATGAAAAACAGCGTGTCGCGTTTTTGATGCATCGAATTGATGGAAAAAAGTATAGTGAAATTGCACAGGATTTAAACATCAGCGTAAAAGCGGTCGAAAAACGCATTCATTTAGCTTTATTAAGCTTGCGCAAAGAAATTGATTTATAAAAGTAGGGTAAACTAAGTTCCAATTGTTTTAATTATAGAATACAAGAAAATGAAAAAAAATCGCTTATTAGCAAAATGGCTTAACAATGATTTGTCTGAGGACGAATTAGCAGCATTTGAAGCAAGTCCCGATTTTGAAAAATATCAAAAGATTAAAAATTACACGGATCATTTGGCAATGGATGACTTCGATGAAAGTGCTATGCTTTCTACTATTTTGAAACAGAAAAAAGCAACTCCAAAGGTGGTTCCGTTGTACAAAAAATGGGCTTTTCGAGCGGCAGCAATATTTGTTTTAGCCTTGGGAGTTACGTTTGCATTTAATTTTTTCATACCTGAAACACACGCAGCTGGTTTTGGAGAGAAGACTTCTTTTTCATTACCTGACAATTCTGAAGTAGTACTAAATTCAGGCTCTGAAATAAGTTATAAAAAATGGAACTGGGATAACCACAGAAGTCTTGACCTGAATGGAGAAGCCTATTTTAGAGTTTCCAAAGGAAGACGCTTTGAAGTACACACTCGTTTAGGAAAAGTTACTGTTTTAGGAACACAATTTAATGTCAAAGTCAGAAAAAACAGATTTGATGTGGTTTGTTATGAAGGGCGCGTAAAGGTAAATTACGCAAATTCTCAAATCGTATTGACGCATGGCCAAAGTGTTAGTTTTGAAAATCAAAAACAAACCAATATTAACGTAAATGCGTTGAAACCTGAATGGGTTGACAATCAAATATGTTTTTATAAAGAAAATATTCGAAGCTTGCTAGACGAAGTTGAAAGACAATATAACATCACGATAGAATTAAATACAAAAGACACAACATCTTTATTTACAGGAAAATTACCGGCAAAAGACTTAAATGTAGCTTTGCAAATTATTAGTACGACATATCATTTAGAGGCTAAAAAAGTATCAAGGAATAAAATAATATTTGACGAAAAGTAAATGTTGCTCCCCAAACAATTTCGTTTTTTGTTTTTTCACTTTTTTATGGTCCTCACTCTTTTTGCGCAGGACCAAGGAAAAGTCATGCCCATTAAAAAAATCATATTCGAAATTGAGCAACAACATCAAGTAAGCTTTAATTATACGGAAGACAATATTTCTGGGTTAGAATTAATTCCTCCCAAAAAAACACTTTCGTTAGAGCAAAAACTGGAATATCTTTCTAAAAACACCAATCTTTCTTTTGAAAACATTGGAAACAAATTCATTAATATTTACAAGAAAAATGAAGAACCCCAAATGGTTTGTGGCTATGTTTTTTCTAGTGTTGACAAAAAGCCTATTGAAAATGCCAATATAAATTTGCCAAACAAAACGCAAACGCAAACAGATTCAAACGGTTATTTCGAATTTAAAAAAGAGCAAGTAAATACATTCTTCGTTACTCATATTGGTTTTGGAACCAAAAAAATTACGGCTCCCAATACTAATTCTAAAAATTGTGCTCAAATATTTTTAGACCCTGAAATCACAGAACTTCATGAAATTAAAACCAATGCTATTTTAGCTTCAGGAATTTCGAAAAATGTTGACGGCTCATTTGAAATCAAACCCAAGAAATTTGGAATTCTTCCTGGACTTATCGAACCAGATGCATTGCAAACTATGCAGCAAATTCCAGGTGTAAACAGCATTGATGAAAGTGTTTCGAGCATAAATGTGCGTGGCGGAACGCATGATCAAAATTTGTTTTTGTGGAACGGAATCCGGATGTATCAAACGGGGCATTTTTTTGGATTAATATCTGTTTTTAATCCTAATTTGGCACATACAATTTCTATTTATAAAAACGGAAGTTCTGCTTTTTATGGCGAAAGCGTTTCAAGCGTTGTGGCCATTTCATCAACTCCCGAAACGGCCGAAAAAAACTCTTTTAGCGCCGGAATAAACATGATTAATGCTGATATTTATGCAAAATATAATCTTTCTAAAAAAAGTTATATCGAAATTTCAGCACGCAAATCTATTACTGATTTTGTCGAAACGCCAACCTATAAAGAGTATTTCAACAAAGTATTTCAAAACACTACCATTACTGATTTTTCAGATAAACAAAACGTCGATTATCGGAGCGATAAGAAATTTGGTTTTTATGATGCAACGCTAAAATACGCTCAAAAAATAGGCGAAAAAGATCAAATCATTCTGGATTTAATTACGATTAAAGATAATTTGGAAGTTTTTCAAAGTGCCACTGTATATGATATTTTCAGATCAGAAAACAACACTTTGAGACAGCAAAATTATGGAGGAAATCTGGCTTGGAAACGAAACTGGAACCGCTTTAATACGACTAAAATTAATGTCTATAATTCGGCTTACGAACTTTTGGCCGATCAAAAAACAACTTTTGGAAATCAAATTGTCATTCAGGAAAACAAGGTCAATAATAACGGAATCAATTTAGAGAACAATCACATCATCAGTTCCAAATTCATTTTAAATGATGGCTATCAGTTTAACGAAATTGGCGTTACAAATCTAGAGGATGTTACCAATCCCGATTTCTATCGAAAAGTGAAAGATGTTTTGAGAACGCACGCCTTAATTTTGGAAGGAAAATATAATGACACACTTTCAAGAGTCTATTTTAAAGCAGGAGCCCGACTTAATTATATTGAAAAATTCAAGAAATTTATTGCTGAACCTCGAATTCAGTTTGGTTACGGCATTACAAGAGATCTAAATTTAGAATTGCTAGGTGAATTGAAAAGTCAAAATTCGCAACAAATCATTGACTTGCAGAAAGATTATTTTGGCATTGAAAAAAGGCGTTGGATTATTTCCAACGACTCAACAATTCCAATTCAAAAAAGCAAGCAGCTGTCTTTGAACTTATCTTACGAAAAAAAAGGCTGGCTGTTTGATATTGAAAATTTTTACAAAAGAGTTTCTGGAATTACAACTTCCAGCCAAGGTTTTCAGAATCAATTGGAATTTGTAAAAACGACTGGCGATTATGAAATTTGGGGAGCCGAAATGCTTGTTCAGAAAAAAATGAATCACTTTTTGACTTGGTTGAGTTATACCTATAATCACAATAACTATCATTTTGCCACTTATGAATATCCTGTTTTTCCAAACAATTTTGAAGTCATGCATACGGCAACTTGGGCAGGAATTTATGAGAAAAACAATTTTAAAATCGCGTTAGGCACAAAATGGACTTCGGGTCGACCAAAAACTTCACCAGACGATTCTCAAATTGACAACAATAATCCTGTATTGATCTATAATAGGCCAAATAATACAAATTTGCACACTTTTGCGCAGGTGAATTTTTCCTCAACTTATAAATGGGAAACTGAAAAAGGAATTCAGTACAAATTAGGGATTTCAATTTTAAATATTTTAAATAGAAAAAACGAAATCAGCGAATATTATAGAATAAGTTCGCTGACAAATTCTATTGAAGAAGTAGAAACTTTTTCACTTCAAAGAACTCCAAATGTGAGCTTTAGAGTTTCATTTTAATCTTCTTCCTACTTGTTTCGTTTAGAAACTATGTATTTTTTTACTTTTTTTTCAAAAAATATCAATTCTTAAGGTAGGGTAAATTACCTCGATACTGTTTTACTATTGAATCTTATCAAAATAGTAAAATATGAGCCCTTTAAAAAACTTGAAATTATATCCGCTTGGCTATTTTTTCTGCGACAGTTCATAACTCCAAACCATTGAACAAAATGTCCTTTAAAATCAAGCCCAAACCTTGATGTTAAAAATTTAAACCAAAAAGACTTTACGGTTTTGTAAAGTACAATTTTTCCATTTTAACATAACTTAAATCAAAACAGCAATGAAATTAAAATCAATTAAATTCGCGACAACTATACTTGCAATCTCAACATTTTTTTTAAGCTGCAGCAGTGATAATGGCAATGATACCACTACGCCTACTCCAACGCCTATTCCCGAAACAAAAACAGAAATCAATCTTTCAACAAGCACTTCACTCGGATCTTATCTTTCAGATAAAAGTGGCAGATCATTATATTTTTTCGCAACTGATGCAAATGGACAATCTTCATGCACGGGAGGATGCGAAGCATTTTGGCCTGTATTTTTTGTAGATAATTTAACCACAGATAAATTAGGAGCTGGATTAACATTATCTGATTTTGCAACCATAACTACTACTTCGGGCAAAAAACAATTAACCTACAAAGGTTGGCCTTTATACTATTATGCACCAATGTCTACAGGTGGTGCATATGGCGGTGCCGGTACAAACACACCAGAAGATCCTGGAAAAACATCTGGCGACGGAGTTGATGGCACTTGGTTCATAGCAAAACCCGATTATTCGATCATGATTGTGAGAAGCCAGCTTGTTGGGCACGACGGAAAAAATTACAAATCAGATTATACTGTAGGCGACGGCGCAACAACTTATTTTACAGATGCCAAAGGATTGACATTGTATACTTTTAAAAACGACAATTTCAAGAAAAATAATTTCACAAAACAAGATTTTTCAAATAATGCGGTATGGCCAATTTATGAAACCGACAAGATTGTTGTTCCTTCTATTCTTGATAAATCAAAATTCAGCTCGATTACTGTTTTTGGAAAAGTACAACTGACTTATAATGGTTGGCCTCTGTATTACTTTGGACAAGATGCTGGCGTGAGAGGCGCTAATAAAGGAATTAGTTTTCCAAGCCCAGGAATTTGGCCTGTTCCAGTAAAAGACATACCGCTTGCGATATAAATCATCAAAACGAGAAATGAAAAGAAAAATCAAAATAATCATCTCGATAGTTTTAGTAATTGGGCTAATTGCTTTTTTCGGCTATAACTATGTTATGCATGGCGGTGCTCGGAATTTGGCAAATGAAAAAACAGATTTCACTGTTTCCTCAGCATCCATTACAGCCGAATTTACATCAGATTTAGAAGCCGCTAACAAAAAATACCTTGAAAATGCAGTAGCAATAAAAGGAAAAATTACGGCTATAAATGCAAAAGAAGTGATTCTAGACGGAACCATTATCTGCAATTTTAAAAATCAAGATTTAGCTATTAAAGAAGGGCAAATCGCGACTGTAAAAGGAAGAATTATTGGATATGATGATTTGATGGGCGAAATAAAACTAGATCAATGTTTTATAATTAAAAATTAATTAAATGAACGTAAAATTATTTTTATCCCTGGCATTTTTTCTTTCAGTCATCGGCCAAATATCGGCGCAAGATGATTTGCTGAAAGAATTGGATACAATAAAACCAAAGGAAAAACAGACTGAAACCTTAGCTTTTAAAGGTCTGCAAATATGCAACATGCAATCCACAAAATTGACAGCAAAAGGCGAATGGTATGTTTTGATTTCACATCGTTTTGGCGATTTGACTCAAGGTTTTGAGAATTTCTTTGGCTTAGATGATGCTTACACTAAACTGGGAGCGATTTACGGTGTTACAGATTGGCTTTCAGTTGGAGCGTCAAGACAAACTAATAACAAAATTTATGAATTGACATTAAAATACAGATTAAAAACACAAGAAATCGATGGCTTTCCTGTGACCATTGTAGGTTATAACACGATGGATATCAATACCAATTTAAGTACGGATCAATATCCGTACTTAAAATTCAACAATCGATTGGCTTTTACGACACAATTATTAGTATCGAGACAGTTTTCTGATAAAATTTCACTTGAAGTAAACCCGATTTACATTCATAAAAATCTATATGACGAGACTACGGAACAAAAAGATCAATTTGTGGTTGGACTTGGCGGACGATATAAATTCACAAAACGATTGAGCATGAATCTTGAATATGCGCCCCGAATAAATGCTCCAGAAAACGATGTGTATCACAACTTGGTTTCATTAGGATTGGATATCGATACTGGTGGACATATTTTTCAAATGGTGTTCTCAAACTGCCAGACTATGAATGATGTCTATGTATTTTCTAATGCAACTGGAAAATGGAATGGCGGAAGTATTTACTTCGGATTTAATCTCTACAGAGTTTTTTAAAATTAATACGAAATTCTATGAAAAAAATAAAAATTTGTCTCACAGCAATCTCCAGTGTATTCATTATCTCTTGTGAATCTAATACTTACAGCGAAATAAGTCCGCCGGCTGGAAACCCAACTTATGTAGCAAACATAGAACATATTATGGAACACAATTGTCTAAGTTGTCATTCTGGAACAGCTTCTCAATATCCTAATCTAGAAACCTACGAAGGAGTAAAAAATGCATGTACCAATGCTAATTTAATCTGCAGAATAGAATCTGAATCTTGTGGACAAAGAATGCCTTTAGGAGGAAGTTTGCCTCAAAGCGATATTGATATGATAAAACTTTGGGCAACAAACGGATTTATAAAAGAATAAATTATTACGATGAAAAAAATAGCATTTTTGGCATTATTGCTTTTTGTGGGAAACTCGGTTTTCTCACAGAAAATCATGACACGAACCGGGCAAGTAAAATTTGAAGCTTCAGTGCCTTCTTTCGAGGCTGTTGCCGCCACAAACAATTCGGTTTCAGCAATTCTTGACAAGTCAACTGGCGAATTTGCAGTTTTGGCATTGATAAAAGCTTTCAAATTTGAAATTCCGTTGATGGAAGAACATTTTAATGAAAATTATATGGAATCTTCAATCTATCCAAAAGCCACATTTAAAGGTAAAATCATAGATTTTGATGCTTCTAAATTAAGCGTCTCAAAAAAATATGATGTCGAAGGTGATCTGACTATACATGGCGTTACAAAGAAGATTAAAACTAAAGTCAGTTTAGCCTTAAAAGATGGAAAATTATATCTCTCCAACAATTTTACTGTCAAAGCTCAGGATTTTAATATCAAAATACCGAGTGTTGTAAAAAGCAAAGTTTCAGAAGATGTAAAGATTGCCCTGAATTTTATCCTTGATGAAAAATAATCTTTTGTAATCCTAAAATTATACAATTATGAAATCTCTATTCAATTTTTCGGCACTCTTATTGTTGCTATTTATTGGAGTTTCTTGCTCTAGTAATGACGACAATTCTAGTCCGTCACCTATTATTGTAACATTCAATGCGACTTTGAGTGGTGCAAGTGAAGTTCCTTCAAATGCTTCAACAGCAACAGGAGCAGCAACTTTGAGTTATAATAAAACCACAAAAATCTTTACGGTTACTGTGACGTATTCTGGTTTAACGCCAACTATGGGACACATACATATGGGCGCTGCAGGTACAAATGGTCCTGTAATATTTCCATTCTCTAGTTTGGCATCACCTATTAGCTATACTAGCGCTGCATTGACTGCAGCTCAAGAAACAGATCTTATGGCTAATAATTATTATGTCAATCTGCATTCTGATGCTTTTTCTGGAGGTGAAATAAGAGGACAACTCGTTACTGCTAATCCAGCCGGAAGTCCTGCTGGTGGCGGAGGTGGTGGAGGCTACTAACGTTTTTTATTAAATTTATGTTGATTACAAAAAGCCTTACTGTTTAGATAGTAAGGCTTTTGTATTTTTAAGGAGTTTTTTATTTCTTCTTCTTACATAAAAGATGCTATTTTATCCGTGTTTTTAAAATCTTTATCCTCGGAAATTTCATTTATAAAGAAACTTAATTTTTTCAAATCAAATTGTCTTGGAAAGATATAATTATTGATCGCAATTGTGGGAGTAAATATGATGTCGTTTTCTGAATTTGAATGAAATTGAGCGTTTAAGATTTCGTCTGATTTTATTTCGTTTGATTGTGAAATTGTGCTTTCACATAATTTCTTTTCATCTTTATATTCAAACCAATTATGCAATTCTTTCTTAAAAACTTCTTGTCCTTTATCAAGATAAAAAGCCACTAATTGCTGATGTATTTTTTTTGACTTTTTATAACCATACTCATTATTGTTAAAATTAAAACGAATATCTAAACATACTTTATCGAAATGTTTTTCCAATATTCTCTCTAAAATAAAATAGCTTTCTTTGCAAGCACTACTAAATGGATTAATAACCATTATAATTTTTAATGAAGCATTTATTATATTGCCCAACTGTATAGTTGATGATTGAGGCAGATTATTTTCGATAAAATTAGAAGTTAACAAAGTATCTTTAAAAGCTTGATAATTATGAAGCTTTTTATTTTTCTTTGATTGTTTAAAATTCAATTTTATAAGTATTTTTTTTAAAAAACTTTTTACTTCTAGTTCCGAATTTTCTATCAAAATTATCAGGCCATTACAACGAGATTCTAATTCTTTTTTCGAAATTTTATTTTTATTTTTACCACTATAACAAATATAATTCCCCTTCTTTTCTTCGATAACGTAGTACCGATTATTATTACTCTCATCGCTAAGTACTGTCATAAAACGACTTGGCAATGAATCTATTTGTTGCAAATCTATACGAAAAGCGCCGTTATCTATATTAAAAAAATTCAAAGTGTCTGTAATTGACAATAAGGAAGGGTATGCTGGATGTTCTTGAATCTGTAACTCAAATTCATTTAGGTCAATAAAAATTCTTTCTTTTTCTAAATATTTATATATATAATAGAATTCTTTATCCATATTAAATCAAGGTCTTATTTTTTTTTTCTTAGAACGTTTTTCTTTAAAACAGTCCATTTATCTATTTTTTGTACTTCTTTGTGTATGAAATAATTTTTAATAAAAGCATCATCAGCTTTATTGGTAATAAATAAACCATTTTCATCACGATCTTTTATTTCCTTTATTTTAGAACTGTATTCAAGTCGTCTTTTATACTGCCTTTTTTCTAGATCTCCATGCCAAATATGATATAGATCACCTTCAACAAATCCGATTTTTCCCTCCGTAATTTTATGAAAAGAAAAACTCCATAAAACTTCTTCTGAAACATTATTACTAGAAATTTCATTGGAATTGAATAGTAATCCAGCGGCAGCATGAGCAATAATATAATCAGCACCACCAATTAAAGCCTTATCAAATAATGGCACAGCGTCTAAAATTTCTCTTTGCGCTCCCCAAGCAAAACCTACGTGACCATGCTTATTATAATTTTCATTTTTCCAATATTGTGTTGTTGCAAAATTCGCACTAAAACTTCTCCACACCTTTTTATTTATAGCATTTGGCAAATAAGATTCTCTAATTTTATCCATAGCAAAAGAAGGTCTTATCTCATCTTTTTCGAGAAAAACCGCGTATTCAAATGGCTGTATTATTGTCTTGGTTTGTAATTGTTTTACTCCATCAATTATCCAGTTTTCATTCGTGAAAACAACATCAGCATCCAACCAAAAAACATATTTGTACTTTGGTGGCAAATCAGAAATAATTTTATTTAATAGGGACTCTTTATGCCAAAGTAAATTCTCGGTATATATCCTTTTTATATTTTCATTTTCTTCAAGCTGTGGTTCCGAATTACCAATTACGCATTCAATAATTGCGTGGTCTAAATGTTTTATACTTTCATAAAATATTTCGAAAGCTTTTATTCTGTAAGGGGAATTTTGAGGATTAAAAAAACAAGAAATTATAATTGCCTCAGGATGCATTTTATACTTATTTTTAAAAACAGATTTTCTTTTAAGCGAATTGAACATACTTTAAATTTTAATGACACAATTATTTATTTCAACGATAAAACCCCTTACCTAGAATGGTAAATTTTTGTTTTACTTATATAGTATTTATTTGGAATTTTTTTAGTTTTTTTTGTCGTATTGTATTCTTTTTTAAACCAAAATAAATGATACAATAAACCTTCAAATTGATTTTTATAATAAATTCTTCCATTGTCAAAAATTATTTTTCCTATTAGTCCTTCGAAAAGAATAAAATCAAAATGAGCCTTAATCTCTCGTTCCTGGTCGGCTTTTTTTATAAGATGGGTGAAACTTTCAATTTCTGTATCAAGGTCAAATATTGATGCTCCTGCGGTTAATTCATCCCAAACAAAACTGCATTCATCAAAACAATAATGTTTAGAATTAGAAAGCACTTTTTTATAATCCTTGCTTCTCATAAAAAATGTATTCATGACTTTATTATTTTTATATAAGGCAAAACATCCTGTAGTATAATCATGCCTGACACTTATAAAATCAAATTCTTCCAGCATTTCATCGGTAATAAAATCACGCACATTTCCGTAGATAATATCCAAATCACTTTGCCCCCAAAAATCATATCCTTGCACAATTTCTGGAAATAAAAAACCATACGCAGGTTTAAAATCACACAGTTTATATGGATAATCAATGTTTACGGCAAATCCCAATTTTTCAGAAGCTGCTTTTTTTATATATTCTAATTTTCTATTTATAATGATTAGATTTTTTGGTTTATTTGGAATCTCCTCAATATTATCTGTGATGATATAAAAATCAATCGTTGGATTAAATGAACACGAATGTACATAATAGGGAAAATACCATGGATATTGACCATACCAGCACGTAACCACAGCAATAGATTTTAGTTTATTCATATTTCAATCAGTTATATATCATTGTGTTTGTTCCGAAGACATCTTTTTTTCGACAAGAGCTGGTCTGTTAAAAATGTCTCTGAATTGATACAACAATCTTTCTGTTAATCTTAAGTCTTCAGTAATAATTTCAGCGCTTCCTTCCATTTCTTGTGTGAAAGGAAGTTTTTTATGATAGGAAGTTTCTAAACCATTTGGCAATGCTACATCGATTAGAATGTTTCCATCTTTATCAGGAATTAGAGAAATATTTTTTACTTCTCCTTTAATTTTACCAAATTCATTACTTGGGTAATTAACCAACCTTACAATGATTTTTTGCCCAACTTTTATTTTACCCGAATTCAAAGCTGGAGATTTTACTTTTCCGATAATATCATTTTTTGCATCTGGAATAATTGAAAACACATTATCACCAGCATTAATTGTTTGATTTTCATTCCAAACTTGCAAAAAAGTAATTACACCACTTATTGAAGATTTTAAGGTATATGCTAATTCCCAATCTTTTATCACTTTTTTAAGCTGATAAAAAGACTGTGCCATACTTCGCCCTAAATTCATCTCTTCTTTAGTACTAGTGATTTCTGTAACCAAACCCAATTTTGTGTTAGTAATGTAACTTGACTTTAATTGGGAAATAGTTGATAGAAGTCCTTTATAACTTTTTTGGGCTTGTAAATAACCTAGTTTTTTAGACTCCATTTCTTGTGCAGAAATAATGCCTTTATTAAATAAGGTTTCAAAGCGACTTATCTCATTTTTTTGAAGTTGAAGTTCGCTCTCATTAATTTCTTTTTGGTCTTGCAAAATTTCAAGTCTTTCCTTAATTTGTTTTTTTTCAGAAATTTGTGCTTGGCTCTCGACTTCAAAAGGTTTTAAATTTTTATTTAATTTTTCCTCTTCATAATCTTTTTGAAAAATTCCAAAAGCACTTTCAATTTCTCCAAGCTGCAAATTCTTTAATAAAGCAAATGGAAATGTCTTATCTGAATCATTGATATTATAATTGTCGACAATATTTTTTAATAAAAAAACATCTTTATAGTTAGCTGTATTTTCAATGACGGCAAGCGTGGTATTTTTTGAAACAATAGCTTTGTTTTTCACAAGAATAGCCTCAATTCTTCCCGTTGATCTTGAGACAATTTTTTCTGGTGGAAAATTAGTCGTTATTATGATTTTAGTATTTACTATGTCTGGATATTTAACACCCCAGGAAACTAGAAACAACATCATAATAATCACAAAAATGAAAACCGTTCCCCATCGTATCATCCAATGTGGCACTCTATGGAGAATTTCCTGGACTTCTTCACTTCGAAGTTCAAATTCGGTTGACTTTATTTTTAGATTTTTCGTCATTTTTTATTTCTTAAAACAGCTTAATTTCCTAATTGCAATTGATTGTGTACTAATTCAAAATAACTTCCTTTTCGCTTTACCAATTCAGTATGGTTGCCAATCTCAACAATTTTTCCTTTACCCAAAACAACAATCTGATCTGCATTCATAACTGTGCTCAAACGATGAGCAATAACAACAACCGTTTTATCTTTAAAAAAAACATCTAATTTTCTCATGATTTCTTTTTCATTATTGGCATCCAAAGCAGAAGTAGCTTCGTCAAACAGCAACATTTCAGGATTTTTATAAACCGCTCTGGCAATTAATAGTCGTTGTTTTTGACCGGTACTCATTCCAACACCTTCTGAACCTATTTTAGTATTATATCCTAAGGGCAATCCTGAAATATAATCTTGAATATTTGCAACATCTGTCGCATAAACTAAGCGCTCTTTATCTATTTTATCTACTCCTATTGCAATATTATTTGCAATGGTATCATTAAAAATAAATCCTTCCTGCATGACAGCGCCAATATTATCACGCCAGGATTTTTGATAAATATCTTTCAATTGTGTATTGCCTACTTTAATTTCACCCTCAGAAGGTTCATAAAATTTAAGCAAGAGTTTCATTAAAGTAGTTTTACCACTGCCGCTTACTCCCACAATCGCTGTAACTTTATGTGCCGGTATTGTTAAATTCAATTTATCAATCACTGAATCATCCGAGCCTGGATAGCGATACGAAAGATTTTTAATCTCAATTGCTGTATCTTTTGGAATTTCATGAGTTTGAAAAGGTTCTTGTTGTGTTTCATCTTCTTTATTATAAATTTCCGATAATCGCGATAATGATATTTTGGCATCCTGCAACTCACGAACAAAATTAATAAGCTGAGAAATAGGTCCATTTAAGCTTCCTGCGATAGAATTTATTGCCATCATCATACCTAGAGTAATTTGGCCATCTATGACTAATTTTGCAGATATAAAAGAAATAAATATGTTTTTTAACTGATCTATAACCGAAGAACCAATTGTTTGAGTTTGTTCCAGAATCAATCCTTTTATAGAGACTTTAAACAACCGAGCCTGTATATATTCCCATCCCCACCTTTTTTGCTTTTCGGCATTATGCAATTTAATTTCCTGCATTCCATTAATCAACTCCATTACTTTACTCTGTTCTTTGCTTACTTCAGAAAAACGTTTATAATCTAAAACTTCACGCTGCCTTAAAAACAAAGCAATCCAGCCAAAATACAATAGACTTCCGGTAAAAAACACAAAGAAAATTTGAAGATTATAATAAGCCAAAACACCTCCCATAATAAACATATTGATAAACGAAAAAAGCACGTTCAGAGATGAAGTCGTCAAAATTCGTTCTATACGGCGATGATCATTAATTCGCTGCATAATATCTCCGGTCATTCGAACATCAAAGAACGCAATCGGAAGATTCATCAATTTAATGAAGAAATCAGAGATTAAAGAAATATTAATTCGAGTAGAAAGATGCAACATTATCCAACTCCTAATTAATTCTAAACCTGTTTTTCCAATAAAAAGAAACAATTGAGCAAACAGAACCAAATAAACAAATTGAATATTTTGATTCTGAATCCCAATATCCACAATACTTTGTGTAAGAAAAGGAAAAATTAGTTGTAATAAACTCCCAGCTAGCAATCCAATACTTAATTGAAACAAAAACGATTTATATCGTAATATATATTGCGACAACAAACCAAATCCTAAACCTTTCTTTTCTTCGATCTCAAATTCTGAATTGAAAAAACGGGGAGTGGTTTCCAATAACAAAGCAATACCATCTTTTGTTTCTACATCAGCATTATTTCCAATCCAAAATCTAATAAATTCTTTTTCACCGTAATCAATCAATCCAAAAGCAGGATCAGAGATATAATACCTGCCTTTTTTTATTTTATACAATACTACATAATGTCCTTTGTTCCAGAACAAAATACAAGGCAAAGAAAGTTCATCTATTCTTCCTAAATTAAGTTTTATTCCCAGAGTCCTAAAACCAATTTTCTCTGCAGCATCACTTAACAACATCATATTACTTCCTTGGCGAGTAGTTTCGCTAAAATCGCGTAACTGCTGAATATTAAAACTCTTACCATAGAATTTGGATATGATTTTTATACATGCAGGGCCACAATCTTTAGAATCAGATTGTCTGTAATTAGGAAATTTTTTCAACTTTTAAATTTGTAAATTAATGTTTATGTAACAATACCCGGTATTTTTTCTCGCCTAGGTATTGCGTTTTTCTTTCTCAGAAGTTATATAGTGTCAATGATAGCCCTCTCTGTTATTTGATTTTCTACAAAAAATTCATCTTCTAGAATTTCATTGATGAAAAATTCAAGATTCTCTCTATTATAATACTTTGGATATTGATAGCCATTTACGAAAATGACCGGAGTAAAATTTAAATTATTATTTTTGCACCACTGATTTTGCTGTTTATATATCAAATCAATTTTATAGCTTTCGAAAGACTGCCCATATTTTATTATCCAATCGTTCAAATTTTTATTTTCAAACCAATAATTTAACGCTTCAAGAAAAGAATATTCTCCTTTTTCTAAATAAATTGAGATTATACTTCTAAAAAAAACTTTTGCATCTTCATCCAAATTTTCTATATCTACGTTAAAAATTATTTTAACTTTTAGATCATTTTTGTATGCAATTAAAATTTCCTCTATGCTTTTGTGTACTTCTTTACAATGTCCACAAAAGGGGCTTATAATAATAGCTATTTCAGTTTCACTTTTTTGATTACCTAAAACAATAGAACTATTTGGTAAATCAAAATTATTGTTTGATATCAGCGAATTTTTAAAAATTTCATAATTACGCATAAATCGATTTCCCTTTAACTGAAATTCTTTTAATTCTTTTTGTTTTGTTAATATTGATTTTAATGATTTCCAAATCAATACTGTAGCAAAAAAAACAAATCCAAAAAGAACAATTGATTTTAAAGAAACCTTGAAACTACTTCTTTGAATAGAAACTAAAATTATTAATTCCAAAATCAAGATGGTAATAATTGCCAAACAGATAGGACACCATTTTTTTTCTATAAATTTTTGATAATAAATGGACAATATTATCATTGGAATAACACTAAAAAGTATTATTTTTTGTAGAATGAAAAATTCATCTATACTATTTGACAAAACGAACAAAAAAAGTGAAATCAGCTGTGTGGTGTAAAATACAATGCTTAAACTACTTAAATCCAAAAAAGCAAAAATTTTCCATTTTTTTGAACTAATAATGTCTGCACAACTTGCAGATGAGGAAATATTGCAAAAACTATCTATTAGTCCACTTCTGACTTCAAATAAATCCTGTAACGCCACAATAGAAAATAAAATACCTATTATTGGAAAAACTAAAAAAAAATTACTGATCGCATTCTTTTCAAACATAGTGATTACCATCAAAAATAGTATTAAGCAAAATGATGATAATATCCAGAATGAATTGTTTTTCTTAAATTTTTTTATATTTTCACTTCCTTCTTTTTCAATCAAAAATACAATCCCATTCCATCTTGATTCTAATTCTGATCTTGTTATTTCATAAGTTGTACCATCTTTTGAACAAAAGTAACTTCCGTTCTTTTGTTCAACAAAATAAAACTCAATATCAAGAGACGGACCGCTATTTTTTTCTATTAAATGAGCAATAAAACGTTTTGAAATTAATTCTATCTCTGATATATTAACTTTCAAGAATGCATTTTGAATATTGAAAAAAGTTAAAGTATCGGCTATTGCCAAAATCGAAGGATAATCGGGATGAGATTGAATTTGAAATAAAAATTCAACTTTGTCTACTTTTATGTTTTCTTTTTCTAAATAATGAAAAAGATAATTAAAATTTTGTGCCATAAATTTGGAATATTACTATAATATTTCTTTACATCAAGGAAGTTTCTAATTCTTTACATCTACCAGCAACTTTAGAAATTGCATATTTTCGTTCTACCCATATGCGCTGAAATAATCCTATTAACAAATCTTACAATAATTTTATTTTGATGTCTCAATTGTTAATTCATACTTTAGTTCTTTAAAACTATTGACCACTTTTGAAATCTTTCCGTCTTTACCTAATATGATATAGGTCGGAAAAAAAATTATTCCCAGTGTATCGTTAACATATTTTCGTTGATTAGCAAAAACTGGATATTTTAATGGATTTTTTTTTATAAATTCTTTTATTTCCGTATTTTGATCTAGAGCAAAACTCATAAATATTAAATCCTTATTTTTTTCATAACTTTTGATCATCTCATTCATAGGTGAGATCTCTGAAATGCATTTTGGACAGGCGAGAAACCAAAATTTAATTACAATAATTTTGTTTTTTATTGAATTTGCGTCGTATTTTTTGTTTTCTAAATCCACAAAATTAAAATGAGGCAAATTTCTACCTTCTTTAGAAAAATTTCCTAATTCAATTTTTGCGTTATTCATTAAAACATAACTAATTTCTATAGTTTTCCATTTCTTGATTAAATAAGTTTTATAAATTTCTTCATCTTTCTCCGAATAAATTTTTAATGGTAAGTAATGCCCTGTCTCCATTTTTTTTAAAAATGTTTTCTTATCAATTAAATTTTCATTTTCATCCAAAGCAATAAAATCTCTTGAAAAAAAAATATATTTATTATTATAGGCAAAAAAACTGTCTAAGCTACTAGTTATTTCCGATGGGTTTCCAATTTGACTAGTATAATTAGAATTGCAAGAAATTAAAAAATAAAAACTTGCTACGACTATTGCTATATTTACTTTCATATTTAAATAAAAAATAGAAACTACTTTAAAATAAAGTAGTTTCCTGTATTATTAATTTTAGCAAGATCTCACTTCATACCCTGTACTACATGTTGGGACTCCTGTACTAGCAACGCATGTACCACAATTAGTATCGTTTGTTGCTTTACCAATTAAACAACAACGTACTTCACGTGGATTATCGTCTCCACTTCCTGCCATAATAGAACGCATTTCATTTCTCGAAAGTTTACCTTGAACGTTTGCAAGACTAATTTTTTGTGTCTTCATAAATTAGATTTTAATGTTAATTAATTATTTTAAAATAGAATCATTCTTTGGCTTTTGAATTACGTGCACTTAATTCAGAGACAAAAAAGTCTTAACAAATCTGATAGATATGTAGAAAATTTCCTATGCTAAATACAGCATAAAATATGCTTGAAATCACATTGAAATAAAAAATTCCTAATATTTGCTTACATCAAAATCAAAAGCAAAGTTCTTTTGATGGGTTTTTGTAGTGTTTTTAAGATAGAAATTTGAAGAAATTCTTTTTAATACTAGAATCTTAGCTACAATTTAATTTTTAGACATATCCTTAGTATGAATAAAGTAAATTAATCAAAGCCAAAAAAATTGTTATTTATCCATTATCTAAAAATTACTTGAAAATGAATTTTTAATTGTTATTCTGACATTAAATTATTGATCTGCATTTTTAGAGATTTATTCTCTTGTTCGAGCTTTTCAATATATTTTTTCATAATAAGAAGTGAAAATTCAAAATGTTCAAAATATTCATGATTTAAATTCTCTAAATTTTTCTTTGATTGATCGTTTGCTATAAATATTCCATCATGGGATTCGTATATTGTTTGAAGATTGGTATCTAAAATTTTTGCAAGTTCATCCCACTCATTTTTCGTTATTTTAGTGATTCCAGATTCTCTCCGGCTGTATTGTGATTGTGTAATTCCTAAAAGATAAGCTACTTCCTCTTGAGTTTTATTCTTTTCGATTCGCTTATTTATGAGTTTTCGTTTCATCATATAATAAATTGATTCCTAGGATAATTGATTAGATAAAAAAAACGAGTTAACTATATAAATTAACTCGTTTCTTGTTTTAGCTTTCTTTGGGGCATCAAGCTATTTTTTTATTTTATATCTCAAATTTCACTTTGAGGAAAAAATTAAATTTTGCTTTCATCATCAACAGCATCTTGCCACTTATCCCAAACTTTAACAGCTTCATTATAGCCATCATAACCATAGTTTTGGCTTAATTGACCTTTAATGTTTGGCTCGATAGCAAGTCTATATGGAATTGGCCAATAATTATTACGTTTATCCATAGTATAGAACTTCACACCTGGCTTAAGAGCAATACCGTTTGGATATTTGTTGTAAAGCGTGTAATGAACAATACGCTGCCACCAATAACTTCCTCCTGTTGCATCTTTACCAGATTGTTTATCCCAATTCGTTTTACTGTAAGTATTACCCCATTCATCTGGTTTTCCGCTCATAGCTAAACAGTGTGAAATACGTTTCAACTCAACATTTCTCCATTCTTCCATATAAAGCTCTCTACCTCTTTCTGCACAAATATCACCAATAGTTACAGTTGTGTACATTTGTGATGCTTTTGCTCTTGCTCTTACAACATTCACATCTTGAGCTGCTCCAGTTGCATTACCTTGATAAAAACGAGCTTCTGCACGCAATAAATATGTTTCAGCTAGACGATAGATGTACAAATGCGCACTTGCTCCTGCAGTAGCTCCCTGAAAATCATTTGCTGCTTGATTAGCTTCGGCTACAACATCATGATAAAAGATTTTATAATGTGGGAAATCATACCAATCACGAATAGAATCTTGTGCCAACAATTTTCCGGTTGCGTCTTTCATTCTAAAATTTTGTCCAGCCCATGTAGCACTACCTCCTGCTCCGGGTGCATATTTAAGGTCTTCCATATTCACCCAGTTACCAACAGTACTGTTATGTCTAAGATCTACTTTATCCTCAACACCATTTACAACCCACATAGGATGCTGTGAATAGTAAGAACCACTGATAGTACCAATACCACGTCCTATTGCTCTTTGGTAATCATATTTTGCATTATAATTTGTTTTGTCTGTCAATGGAAAACGTGGCGCTGCAGTTTTACCATCAGGAGTAATCAAATTCGCGTCATTCCAGTTAGGGCCAAAAATCCTCATTGAAGCAAACGCTAAGAATGATTGCGCTCCTCCATTTGGTGCAACTAATATTGCTTCAGTATTAGAAGAAATTACTTTGTTCTCAGGTCTGTGCAAATCCCAAATTACGTTTCTTGTTATCGGCCATGCAGTAGGATTCCCTCCTGGATCAAAGATTCCTAGATTTCCTTGTACCAAAGAATAACCTGATTGATTTATCAAAATATTGGCTTGAGCTTCAGCATCAGCAAATCTTCCAGATGCCAAATAACACTTAATTAGCAATTGACGACAAGCACCTTTACTAACCATACCAATATATCCTATTTTCGACTGCTCTGGCACCCATTGTACCGCTTTCTCCATATCAGCGGTAATCATTTCGATAATCGCTTCTTTTTTAGTAGAATAATAACTCTGTTTCGGAACTGATAAAATCTTAGTAATCAACGGAATATCTCCAAATTCATACACTAAATTCAAATAACGATAAGCTCTGTGAAAATAAGCCTGTCCGATATATTTATTTTTAACCTCTTCAGACAAACTTTTTACACCTCCAATATATGTTAATACGGTATTAGCATTCTTAATACCTGTATAAGCTTCCGTCCAAAGGAATCCAAGATAAATCGATTCACCACTTGGATCTCTACGAAACACATCTGTACCAGCACTAGGAACTATAGTTGCAGCATAATCCGCAATATTACTTCCTGTATCCGTTTTACCGTATTGTGCCATATCAGAGAAAAGATATTCTGTACCGATAGGTACACTTACACCAGAAAAATTGTAATGAATATAATTATTGCGCAACTGTTTATCACACTGTGCCAATGTAGCCTGCAAACCAGCTTCAGTAGTAAACGTAGTTTCTGGGTCATAAAACGAAAGCGGATCAGCATCTAGAAAATCTTTCGAACAAGAACTAGTCATCACTGCTAATAGAGCAAAAGGCACCAGTCTTGTAATTTTATTTTTAATATATTTTTTCATTGTTGAATAATTTTAAAGTTGGAAATTAAATCCTAAATTAAACTGTCTTGTAGCCAATCCTCCTGTTTCTGGATCTCCAAAATACTTCCATTCTTTAGAAGCCGACCATGTTGCAGCATTTTGAACCGAAGCATAAATTTTAATATTTTTGATATGAGCACGATCTAAAAGATCTCTTGGAAGTGTATATGCTATCGAAATGTTATCTAAACGTACAAAACTACGATCATACAATCTTCCTGGGGCAACTGGAGTTCCAGCAGGTCCCTTAGCGTCAAGACGAGCCCATTCGTTTGTTGGATTGTCAAGCGTCCAATATGGATTTACATATGGGTTAAAGTTAAATTTGTACAAACTACTATCGTTGAAAGTATTCATATAAATTGAACTAAGTGATTTTCCTCCCGCATAAGAATACATGCTAATACCCAAATCCCAATTCTTATAAATCTTAAAGTCATTACGCAATGTCCATTGTACTGGAGGATTTGTATTTCCTAGAAACTGCTTGTCTTTTTCATTATAAACTGCTTTTTTGTAAGCTACACCATCTGCATCTACCGCATCTATATCATCTGCTGTATAGCTGTTTTGAACTTTTGGATCTCCAGGACGCTGTCCGTATCTCTGAGCTTCTTTCCATTCATCTTTTTGCCAAATACCAGTTACTTTATAATCCCAAATTTGAGAAATTGGTCTGCCAATAAACCATCCATTGCTTGAATCATCACCTTCTTTTTTCCCAATAACATTTCCACTGGCATCTTTAATGTCTACCATATTACCGTATAATGAAATAATTTTATTTTCGTTATAAGAGATACCCAATGTAGTACGCCATTCAAAGTTTGGTGTTTTCATATTAAGTGTGTTGACACTTAATTCAAAACCTTTATTTTGAACTTCACCAAGGTTGGTTGCAATTGATGAAAATCCAGTGAAACCAGGCAATGATTGACTCATAATCATATCATGGGTAGCTGTTTTATAAAGATCTAATGTAGCCGTTATGCGATCGTGCAAGAAACCTAAATCAAGACCAATATTTGTTGATGTTGTTTTTTCCCATTGCAAATTTGGGTTTGACATACGATCAAGTGATAAATACCTCATTTCAAGCGCTTTTCCTGAAGGATCTAAATAACCCATTGTTCCATTGTTTACTAAGTTTGCCAAAGAAATGTACGGATCTGCAAGCGATCTGTTACCATTTTTACCCCAAGACAAACGTAATTTACCAGTACTCATCGCGTCCCATTTAAACCAATTTTCATTTTTGAAGGTCCATGCAACACCAAAAGAAGGGAAAACTGCGTACGGATCTGAAGCTCCAAATGCTGAATAGCCATCACGACGAACAGTCGCCGTAAACATATAACGATTATCAAACGAATAGAAAAGTCTTGCCATCAATGCATCTGCCGTTTCATGTGTATCGTTAGATCTAAGCACACTATTTGCTAATGTTGCGGTATTAACATTGTGAAACCCTAAAGCATCAGAAGGTTGAATATTATTAGCATCCATTCCATCTGACCAGAAACGACGTTCTTCAGCTTCTTGAACAAAAGTTGCAATGATGTGATGCTTTTCAGCAATAGTGTAATCCCATGCTAAAGTATTATTCAGGTTATAATCAAACCTCATTTCATTATTTCTAACTGCTCCAGTAGTTGCTGGTGCCCAGTTTGGATTTTGTGTCGATCTGAAATCACGTCTGTGATAAAATTGATAACGAGGAGCAATGTTAAATGAATATGTAATCCCTAAAGGTAATGTAACTTTTGTATTGAAAACTGAATTCAATGTCACATATCCTCTTTCCTGCTCAATAAATTGACGCTCGTAGTAATAGTTATAATTTTGTCCTGAAACGTTTTTCCCCATTGGTTGTCTCTCATAGTTGCCATTTGCATCAATAAAAGTTCCATATGGGCTAGTTCTCATCATATTATTTTGACCAGACTCCGTACCTAAAGAAGGTGTAATATCTCCATCTGTACGATCTTGGAAATTAACGTTTGCACTAAAGTCAAGCCAATCTGTAATTTTAGCATCCACCTTCATATTAGAACGAGCTGATTTATAATCATTTCCAACAATAGCTCCCTCTGAAGTTAAATAACCAAAAGACATGTAATAATTAACCTTGTCGCTTGCACCAGAAACACTTAAATTATTGTCATGGTTAATCCCTGTTCTGAAAGAACTATTACTCCAATCGTGTGTTTTGTCAGCTAAGAAATTAGCCATTAATGAAGGATCAAAATTCAATCCTAAACGTGTTCCCCATACTTCTTTATTGCTTTTTCCTGCTGTTTGAGTAGCTGGCTGGTACGCTAACCATTGTGCTTCAGTAATACCCCATTTCGCTAAATCATTTGGATTTGAAAAATATCCAGGTTTGCCATTAGCAACCGTTCCTGCTATCCATGCTTCATATTGCTTAGTTGTTGTGTTTACACCATAAGTTTGGGCAGTTTCCCAATCTTCACGGTATTTTAAGTATCCTTCTGGAGAATACACACCGCGATAAGCACTTTTATTACTGATTGTTGTGTTTGTAGTAAAACTAACAATAGGTTTACCCGTTTTTCCTTTTTTAGTTGAAATCAAAATAACTCCCGCCGCCGCTCTCGATCCATATACAGATGCAGCCGAAGCATCTTTTAAGATATCAAGTTGCTGAATATCATCAGGATTGATTTCTGATAACTCGCCATAAAACTGCATTCCATCTAAAATAATAAGAGGTGAATTATGAGGGCCTCCTACTTTTGTATCTGAATTACCAGTATACACAGAAGTCTGTCCACGAATTTGGATGCTTCCTCCTCCTTTTGCTGAAGGGTCATAACCAACTCTTACACCCGGAGTACCTCTTAAGATATCCTGAACTGTTTGTGGGTTTTGATTTGCAAGTTTATCTGGTGTTACCTGAACAACTGCTCCCGTTAAATCCTTTTTCTTCATTTTACCATAACCTACTACTACAACCTCCTCTAATGAAGTAGTCGCTTTTTTCATTTTTACAGTAATTGAAGCTTCTCCTTTTACAGCAACTTCAGCGGTAACATATCCTAAATAAGATACAACGATCACTGCATTATCGTTATCTACCTTTAAAGTAAATTTTCCGTCAAAATCTGTTGAAGTACCGTTTTTACTTCCTTTTTCTAAAACTGAAACTCCCGGCATCGGCATACCGCTTTCATCAATAACTAGTCCTTTGATGCTTTTTTGTGGAACTGCATCGTAAGACCCTGTTGTACTTTTAGAACTAACGGCGTAACCTTGAACTTGAGATAAAGAAAACAATACACAAAGCATCAACATTTTCTTTTTCAAATTAAATCCAGATACACCATTAGGACTTTTTTTAATCCTAATAAAATTTGTCATTTTTGGTTAGTAATTTGTTGGTTAATTAATTAGTTAGTTTGAAAAAATCATTATTGCAATAAGCGAATCGCAAGAATGATTTTACAGAGGCAAATTTGACTAATTAATGGTTTTCACAGGGAGCAATAAAATCCGATTTTGGGTATACTAAAGTCTTGTGGATGGATTTTACCCGTGTTTTGTAACCAAAAAATGACATTATTTCAAAAAACTAACAGAAAAATTAAATAACCTATAATTATTACTTTGACAATTTGTGGTTTCAGGTTTCAGGTTTCAGGTTTCTAAAATCACTAATCGTTATTTGTTGTAAATCATAAAACAAAAAAAAATCCAAATCCCAGTTTAGTGGAATTTGGATTTTGTCCCGAAGCTTCGGGATTGAAATTTAAAAATTTAGTCTAGAACAAAACTTACGCTTACATTCGCTGTAATTTCGATTTCTCCGATTGCTAAAGTTTCATTTGAAGCTCCCATTGAATCTGCTGATTCTTTCATTCTCATTGCAGCATACACTGGTTGCGGATGATAAACTTGCGAATTATCAGAAATTGTAAAAGCTTTCCCGATTTTTTGACCTAAAACTGATACATAATCTTCTGCTTTTGCTTTGGCATCTTTCATCGCTAATTTTCTTGCTTCGGCTTGTAATTGTGCTTCTTTAGACGATTCAAAAGAAACTCGATCAATTCTGTTTATTCCTTGCTGTACCAAACCTTCCATTAGCTCATCATATTTAGATAAATCTTTTACGACGATTTCTACAGTTTGTGTAGCATTGTAACTCGTTTTCTTTTTCTCATAATCATATTGAGGATTCAAGGCAACTTGTTTTGTTTTAAAATCAGCCGTCGGGATATTCATCTTTTTGATGAATTTTAAAACCGCATCCATTTTTTCGTCATTTTGTTTTTTGACGTCCTTAGCATTATTCCCTTTTGTTTCAACCGTAGCCGAAATACAAACTTGATCAGGTGCTACTTTTACTTTTCCTTCCCCATTAACATTTATAAGAGGTATTTGTTTGATTTCTTGGCCGTAAGACATAGTCATAAACATGATTGTTAAAAATAATACTAGTTTTTTCATTTTTGTTATATTTTAAATTATTGATAAGGGCATTCCAAAAGTTATGCCAACCTTATAATTTTCCCAATTTTGCCATTCCAAAAAGTATAATAATTGGAATTGCTAGCAGAATCGTCATCAAAGTATGATCTGCAAAAAGCGATGGCATTTTTATCAAAGTAATCAAATAACCGCCCATAGCACCTCCAAAGTGTGCTGTATGCCCAATATTATCATTTTTGGCTTTCATTCCATAAATCGAATACAATAAATATAAGATTCCAAAAAGATATGCCGGCATCGGAAGTACAAAGAAAATTCCTAATGTCATGTCAGGATATAACAAGATTGCAGCATACAAAATTCCGGTCACTGCACCCGAAGCGCCAACTGCGCGATAACTATAATCGTTTTTATGAAAAAACATGGTAAGCAGGTTTCCAAAAATCAAGCTTCCAAAATAAATCATCGCAAAAGAAATGGTTCCAAGCGTATCGATCACTACTGGAGCAAAAATCCAAAGTGTATACATATTAAGAACTAAATGCATTATATCAACATGCAAAAAACCCGAAGAAAGCATTCTGATTTGTTCTCCCGAACGAATGCTTCCAATATGAAATTCATATTTTCTAAAAAAAGCATAATCATTAAAACCTTTATAACTAAAAAGAACATTAGCCACTATAATTCCAACTAAAACAGTATTGAAGGTACCCATAAAAATTATTTAATTTGAAGTGTAAATATAATCATTCCCAATCACAACTTCACCCCAAAGCAAAATATCGGCATCTAATCATTTTTCCTGTATATTTGTAAAAAAAATTACATGCAATTTCTTGTCTATATTTTAGCCTATCCTTTACTTTGGCTTATCTCTATACTTCCATTTCGTTTATTTTACTGGTTTTCAGATTTCGTCTATTTTCTGGTATATCATGTTATTGGTTATCGTCGAAAAGTAGTTCGTGAAAATCTAGCTTTGGCTTTGCCTCATTTAAATGATTCTGAAAGAAAAGTCATTGAGAAAAAATTCTACAGCCACATGTGTGATATGTTTTTGGAAATGATCAAAACCATGAGCATTTCTCCTGAAGAGATGGAAAGACGATTCAAAGTAACTAACCTTGATTTGGTTTTAGATTATGCAAAAAAAGGAAAGAGTGTGATTTTAGTAGCTTCTCATTATGCAAGTTATGAATGGCTGATGACAATAAATCCAAAAATTGGTTTTCAAGGTGTTGCAGTTTACAAAAAACTCGCTAATCCTTATTTTGACAAATTAGTCCGAAAAATTCGTTCTAAATACAAAACCGAAATGATCGAAACCAGAAAAGCAATTCCAACTATGGCCCAAAATCAGCGTGACGGAATATTAAGCATGTATGGTTTGGCGAGTGATCAATCTCCAAAATTAGATCGCATTTTTCATTCTATGAAATTTATGGGAGTTGAAGTTCCTGCGCATACTGGAGCCGAAATGTTGGCAAAAAAATACAACTTGAGCGTTATTTTTGCAGAGGTCAAAAAAACAGGAAGAGGTTTTTATGAAGCCACTTTTATTCCGATTGCTGATAATCCAAAAGATTATCCAGATTTTGAAATCACCGAAATGTATTTAAAAGAAGTTGAAAAGCAAATCCTCGAAAAACCAGAATACTATTTATGGACGCACAAAAGATGGAAACATCGAGTTCAGTCTTAAATTTCATAAAAAGAATCAGAGCCCAAAAAGAAGAAAGACTTTTTGGGCTTTTTTATTTCATGTAAGTTCTCGAAAATCAAAAACTAAGTTTTAAGGCATTAAAACATAATTTTGATGTGTTTTTGTAATGATTTTTCTTGGATTTAAACAAATGCATATTTAGACAAACAATATACATTTGAGGCTGACTAAAACTATCCAAAAAACCATTACAAAATTAATACCCATGATCAAAAAATTATTTTTTACTTTTTTAATAATCTGCATTTCAAAACCCGTTCTCGCACAAAAAAGTCCGAAACGAGGTATTGCCTACGGACAAAACAGCACAGCTGATTTAATGGCTTTAAAACCTGGAATCTCGTGGTGGTACAATTGGGGAAGAATCCCTGAAAATGACACAAATGACAATTACGCTTCTATTGGTATTGAATATGTACCAATGGCTTGGGGGAAATTGAGCGACAGCGAAGTACAGACTTTTATCAACAATATAAAACCAGGTGCGAAATACTTGCTTGCGTTTAACGAACCAAACTTTAATGACGGAGCACGCTTAACGCCACAAGAAGCTGTAAATGCTTGGGCAAATGTAGAAAAAGTCGCTGCCGCAAAAAACCTAGAAATCGTCAGTGCATCTCCTGCTTACAATGGGCCTGACAATTATGGCGGATACAGCGATCCTGTTGCATGGCACAATCAGTTTTTTCTTTTATGTCCTAACTGCAAAGTTGATTATATCGCTTTTCACACTTATGATGCCACGGCAAGTTCTGTTGTAGGTGTTACAGGAAACTTGAAAACGTTCAATCGCCCAATTTGGGTTACCGAGTTTGCAAACCGAGTTATTCAAAGTGAAGCCGACAAAATCAATTTTATGAAAAATGTCGTAAGCAGTTTTGAAAACGATCCAGATATTTATAGATACTCGTGGTTTACTGGTCGTGTTCCTGCAGATTGGACCGATATGCAAGAAGGGCAATTATTAAGTCCCACAAGCGGTGTTTTAAAGCCAATTGGTACTGCATACATAAACGAAACTTATACTGCAAAAAAAATGGACGTTCCCGGAAAAGTTCCTGCAAATAAGCATTACCGCAGAAAAGGAACAGGGCTACAAGCTTCAGGCGATGTTGGCGGTGGCGAGCATGTATCGTCTATTCAAGTTGGTGACTGGAACGAATTTCTATTGAATGTCGCAGATGCTGGAACTTATAATATCACCTTTAGAGTTGCTGCGCCAGTCAACAATGGAAAGTTCGACATACTTGTAAATGAAAATGTTGTAAAAACCGACGAAACTTTTCCTGCAACTGGCGACTGGCAAACTTTTACTAATAAAGATGTAAACGGAGTTTATTTGCCAAAAGGCGAAGTTTATATGAAAATAAAATTCAAATCGGATGGGATGAATTTTAATTATATGAATTTTACTTTGGCCAATTTAGGAATCAATGATCCTATTGCTGAAAAAGATTCATTTACGATTTACCCAAATCCTGTCAAAAATCAATCAACGCTTCATGTAAAATCAGTCAATACTGAGCCTTTATTGATACAAGTTATTGACATGAAAGGAATTGTTTGTTACCAATCAAAAGATCATTTCACGAACGAAGACATTAAAATTGGCGACAGACTTGCATCTGGAGTTTATATTGTAAAAGCCTCTTATGGAAAAATTCGAAAATCAATTAAAATCATTAAATATTAGAACCTCATAACACCAAAAAAGCCTCTTTTGAAATTTCAAAAGAGGCTTTTTGTATTTAAATTGAAAGATTATAATCCTGCAATAACTTTTATTTCGTCAATAATTCTTAATGCTAATTTATCAGCTGCTTCTTGAGAAGACGATTCTGTATAAATACGAATAATTGGCTCTGTGTTTGATTTTCTTAAATGAACCCATTCTTCTGCAAAATCAATCTTAACACCGTCAATTGTTGAAATATCTTCGTTTTTATATTTCTCTGTCATTTGAGTTAAAATCGCATCAACATCAATTTGAGGTGTCAATTCAATTTTGTTTTTGCTCATAAAATATTCTGGATAAGAAGCTCTCAATGCAGAAACTGGCATTTTTTTATTAGCCAAATGCGTCAAGAATAATGCAACTCCTACCAAACTATCTCTTCCATAGTGCAATTCTGGGTAGATAATTCCTCCGTTTCCTTCTCCACCAATAACGGCATTGTTCTTCTTCATTAATTCAACTACATTCACCTCTCCTACTGCGCTTGCCTCGTAGCTACCGCCGTGAGCTTTGGTAACATCTCTTAATGCACGAGAAGATGACATATTCGAAACAGTATTTCCTGGAGTTTTACTCAAAACATAATCGGCGCAAGCAACCAAAGTATATTCTTCACCAAACATTTCACCATCTTCACTGATGAAAGCCAAACGATCAACATCTGGATCAACCACGATACCAAAGTCAGCTTTTTCTTTCACAACCAATTCTGAAATATCAGTTAAATGCTCTTTTAATGGCTCTGGATTATGAGGAAAATGTCCGTTTGGTTCGCAGTATAATTCTACAACTTCAACTCCCATTAATTTCAGAAGTTTCGGAATAATGATTCCTCCTGAAGAATTTACACCGTCAACTACCACTTTAAATTTAGCTTCTTTTACAGCTTCAGCATCAACTAAAGGCAAATTTAAAACCTCGTCAATATGAATATCCATATAAGCGTCATTCGAAATAATTTCGCCCAAACTATCTACATCAGAAAAATTAAAAGCTTCTGCTTCTGCAATTTCAAGAATTTTTGCACCATCGGCACCGCTTAAAAATTCGCCTTTTTCATTTAATAATTTTAAAGCATTCCATTGTTTTGGATTATGAGAAGCCGTCAAAATTATTCCGCCGTCAGCCTTTTCAAGAGGAACAGCAACTTCTACAGTTGGCGTAGTTGAAAGTCCAAGATCAATTACATCAATTCCTAGACCTATTAAAGTATTCACTACTAAATTATGAATCATTGGCCCAGAAATTCTAGCATCACGACCAATTACAACCGTTAATTTTTCTTTTGAAGTATTATTTTTCAGAAATGTTCCGTAAGCTGATGCAAATTTCACAGCATCAACAGGAGTTAGGTTATCCCCAACTTTGCCTCCTATTGTTCCGCGAATTCCGGATATCGATTTTATTAAAGTCATTTTTTCGAGTTAAGGTTATTTTTATTACAAATATAGATAAAGTTGCTAAGGTTCTAAGATACTAAGTTGCTAAGATTTTTTTAAAAGTTGCTAAGGCACTAAGATTCTGGGATACTAAGTTTTTTAATTTATCGTTAAGTATCCATTTTAACAGACACGATTTTATAACAAAATGATTTAAAAAAGTTTTTATACATTTACAAGAACAAGCTCAGATTCTTAGCATCTCAGAACCTTAGAAACTTAAAAAAATGAATTTCCTTGCCCATATATATCTTTCAGGTGATAATGATTTAATCAAAATTGGCAATTTTATGGCCGATGGAATCCGCGGAAAGCAATTTGAAAATTTTCCTGAAGATGTCCAAAAAGGGATTCTTTTGCATCGTTTTATAGATACTTATACCGATTCTCACGATATTTTTAGACAAAGCACTAAGCGTTTACACGAAAAATACCATCATTATGCTGGTGTAATTGTCGATATTGTTTACGATCATTTTTTAGCCAAAAACTGGACTAAGTATTCTGATGAAAATCTGGAAAATTTCATCAATCGATTTTATAAATCATTAGGAGATAATTATTCTATTTTGACTGAAAAAACGCAAGGTTTGATGCCTTATATGATTGAACGAAATTGGCTGTTAAGCTACAGAACTGTCGAAGGAATTCATCAAATCCTCACGCAAATGGACCGACGATCTAAGAACATTTCTAAAATGCAATATGCAAGCGAAGAACTAAAAGAATTTTACAGCGAATTTGAAGACGAATTCACTTTATTTTTTGAAGATCTTCGACTAAATGCACAACAAAAATTAATCTCATTATAAACCAAACCGATTTAAAATACAATCCAGTTATGAAAAAAACTTCGCTTTTACTCTTTTTTATATCCATTTGCGGTTTTAGCCAACAAGCAATTCGTCCAACAGGCTTTACAGCATCAAAAGCGATGGTAGTTTCGGCTCGAGAAGAAGCTTCAAAAATTGGTGCCGAAATCATGAAAAAAGGCGGAAATGCATTTGATGCAATGGTCGCTACAGAACTTGCATTAGCCGTTGCATATCCATACGCTGGAAATCTTGGCGGTGGCGGATTTATGGTTTATAGAAAAGCAAATGGCGAAGTTGGCAGTTTGGATTATCGTGAAAAAGCACCTTTGGCGGCTTCAAAAAATATGTTTTTGGACAAAGATGGAAATGTCATAAAAGGAAAAAGCACCGAAACAGCTTTGGCAATTGGTGTTCCGGGAACAATCGCTGGCGTTTTTGCCGTTCACAAAAAATTAGGATCATTGCCAATGTCTGAAATCCTAAAACCAGTAATAGCACTTGCTGAAAAAGGTGTAATAGTGACCAAAAAACAGCAAAAACAACTTGAAAATTACCATAATGCAATTGTAAAAGCAAATGGCCCAAATACACTTATGGCCAAAGAATTCAAAGAAAATGACACTATAAAATATCCTGCACTGGCCAATACTTTGAAAAGAATTTTAAAAAATGGGCGAGATGAATTTTACAAGGGCAAAACTGCTCAAATTTTAGTTGATTATTTAAAGAAAAAAGGTGGCATTGTAACGCTAAAAGATTTGGCGCTTTATGAAGCAAAATGGAGAAAACCGCTTCAATTTGATTACAAAGATTTAAAAATAACTTCAATGGCTCCTCCAAGCAGTGGTGGAATATGTCTAGCACAAATAATGAAAATGGTTGCCCCATTTTATCTTTCAAAAATGGGACATAATTCGGAACAATCCATTCAGGTTATTGTCGAGGCCGAAAGAAGAGCTTATGCTGATAGAAGTCAGTTTTTAGGTGATCCTGATTTTGTAAAAATCCCAATTAATGGTCTTTTGTCTGATAGCTATTTAAAAGAAAGAATGTCAAATTTCGATTCAGAAAAAGCGACTTTATCATCTGATATAAAAGAAGGAAAAGTGACTTATAACGAAAGTACCGAAACCACGCACTACTCCATTGTTGATGCGCAAGGAAATGCCGTTGCGGCTACGACAACGATCAATGACGGATTTGGATCAAAATATTATTGTGACGAATTGGGCTTTTTCTTAAACAATGAAATGGACGATTTTAGCGCAAAACCAGGGTCTCCAAACATGTTTGGATTGGTTGGAAACGAAGCTAACAGCATTGCACCACAAAAAAGAATGCTTAGCTCTATGACACCAACAATTGTCGAAAAAAATGGAAAACTCTATATGGTTGTTGGCTCGCCAGGTGGCTCTACAATCATAACATCAGTATTGCAAACGATTTTAAATGTTTACGAGTATAATTTGAGCATGCAAGAAGCTGTAAATGCGCCACGTTTTCATCATCAATGGTTGCCTGACCTAATTACTTTTGAGCCAAAAGCTTTTAGTGACACAACATTATCAAATCTAAAAGCGAAAGGATATTTGATCAGCGAAAATACAACGCCAGTAATTGGGAAAGTAGATGCTATTTTGGTTCTTCCTGATAACACTCTTGAAGGAGGTGCCGATTTTCGTGGCGATGACAAGGCTGCTGGATTTTAAACACAAAAGATTTGCATTAAAAAATTAGATAAAATTGAATGTTTAGAGCTAAATTTGCATTTCCCGATAACTTTGTAAAAAAATTATGATAAAGCGACTTTTTCGAAAACTAGAAAGCATTATTGCCTTAGCTCAATCTTTATTGACGCCAAAGCAGTTTATTTTTTTGTCGAGTGTCTTAGTCGGGATTTCATGTGCATTTGCTGTAATTGTTTTAAAGACTTTTGCGCACAGCGTTTTTTCTTTTGCAACCTACATTAATGGGGTTTTAAAATTAAGTTTCATTAACAGTATCTTGCCAATTATTGGTATTCTATTGACTGTTTTTGTTATTAAAAAGGTTTTAAACGGAACGATTGAAAAAGGAACTTCGCAGATTTTATATGCAGTTGCAAAAAAGGCAAGTATCATTCCGAAAAAACAAATGTATGCGCAGATTGTTACAAGCTCTTTAACTGTAGGTTTGGGAGGTTCTGCTGGATTAGAAAGCCCAATTGTGATTACAGGAGCTGCTTTTGGATCAAATTATGCCCAAAACTATAAACTAGCATACAAAGACCGCACTTTATTGATTGGATGCGGTGTTGCGGCCGGAATTGCGGCGGCTTTTAACGCTCCAATTGCAGGAGTGCTTTTTGCAATTGAAGTTCTATTGGTTGATGTGAGTATTTCTGCTTTTACACCAATTATGATTTCCGCAGCTACAGGTGCATTGGTTTCAGCCATTGTTTTAGATGAAACAATCCTTTTATCTTTTAAAAAACAAGAAGTATTCAATTATCACAATATTCCTCTTTATGTCGTTTTAGGAATTTTGACAGGTTTTGTTGCGGTTTATTATGCTCGAAATTTTCAGCGTGTTGAACATTATTTTGCCAAAATGAAAATTGGCCCATACAAAAAAGCTTTAATTGGATCAACACTTTTAGCTCTACTGATTTTCGTTTTTCCAACATTGTTTGGTGAAGGATATGAAAGCATCAAAACGTTATCAGAAAGTGATCCAGGACAATTGTTAGACAACACCTTATTTGCCGATTTTAGAAACAACCAATGGGTTTTACTTTTGTTTGTTGGATGTACAATGATGGTAAAAGTCTTCGCATCAGGACTTACACTCGGAAGTGGCGGAAATGGAGGTAATTTTGCTCCTTCTCTATTTTTAGGCTCCTATTTGGGTTATTTTTTCTCCAAATTAATAAGTCTTACTGGTATATCACATTTGCCAATCAGCAACTTCACTATGGTTGGAATGGCAGGTATTCTGAGCGGATTATTTCATGCGCCACTGACCGCAATATTCCTTATTGCGGAAATCACTGGAGGTTATGGGCTTATGATTCCGCTTATGATCGTTTCGTCTATCAGTTTTGCGATATCAAAACGATTTGAAAAATATTCGCTTGACGTAAAAAATCTTGCCAAAAAAGGTCATGCCTTCACCAGCAATAAAGATTCTAATATTCTATCAACTTTAGATATCGATAGCATCATTCAATGTGATTACCTTACAGTACATCCAGATGAAAATTTAAGCAAACTGGTTGACCTAATTTCGCATTCAAATCAAGTTGTTTTTCCAGTTGTAAACAATGAAAAAGATTTAGTTGGAGTTGTACATTTTAATGATATTCGTGAGATTATTTTTAACGCGTATCGCGTCAAATACACGCAAATTAAAGATGTAATGAAAATTCCAGCTGCTACTATTTCATCATATGACAGCATGGAAATCGTAATGACAAAATTCGAAAACTCAAAATCGGCATTCTTGCCAGTACTTCGAAATGAAAAATACTACGGCATCATTTCTAAATCCATAGCGCTTGAAGCTTACCGAATGAAATTGCGTTCTATGACGATTGAGTAATTTTTAATATCGGATAGGTTGTTTTTTTTGTTTATCCGATATTAAGATGTATCTTTGTAGGATTATGTTTAATATTGATCTAACATACCGAGAAGAATTTCAATCCACTTTTGATAGATTGTATCAAAAAAGGCAGGAACTGCAAAACAGCAGACCATTGCCTAATATTGCTTTAAATAAAATACGTGAAAGTCTTTCTCTAGAATGGACATATAACTCAAACAGTATTGAAGGGAATACACTTAGCTTGCGAGAAACCCAAATGGTTATTCAAGAAGGAATTACTATTAAGGGCAAATCACTTCGCGAGCATTTTGAAACCCATAATCATGATAAAGCTATTGATTATCTCTACTCAATTGTAGATGAAAATTACAAATTACGAAGTATAGATATTCTTTCCATTCATGGTTTGGTAATGCGCTCTATCGAAGAAGATTTTGCAGGAAGAATTCGTAACGGAGGAGTTCGAATTTCAGGAGCCAATTTTATGCCTCCAAATGCCAATAGGGTTTCTGATTATTTAGATGAATTAATAGAATTTATCAATACAAATCCTTTAGGTTTAAATGATATTGAACTTGCCACAATCTATCATCATAAACTGGTCTGGATTCATCCTTTTTTTGATGGAAATGGGCGTACGGTGCGTTTAAGCATGAATTTATTATTAATGCGTTCTGGTTTTCCTCCTGCCATTATTCTAAAAAATGACCGCAAGAAATATTATGAAGCACTCAACCAAGCCAATAATGGAAATTACCAGAAATTGACCCTTTTAATGTGCCAAGCACTCGAAAGAACTCTAAATATTTATCTAGGAGCAATGCCAGGAAGCCCTTATGATTATCAATCGATACAAAATATAGTTAGTGAACCTGATACTCCTTATGGCCAAGAATATGTAAGTTTACTGGCAAGAACAGGAAAAATTGATGCTTACAAAGAAGGCCGAAATTGGTACACCACCAAAGAAGCAATTGAAAACTATATGGCAACCCGAAAAAGAAAACGCTGATTTTAAATCAGCGTTTTTTGTTACTATTTGTAACATAAACTTTTGCTGTCGAGCACTAAAAGAACAAATCAAAGTGGTAACTTTGCGTTTTGCTCAAAATTATGCTAGACAAAGACAATACTATTGAAGTTCTTGGTGCAAGAGTTCATAATCTGAAAAATATCGATATTTCTATTCCGCGTGAAAAACTGGTTGTAATTACCGGTCTTTCAGGTTCGGGAAAATCTTCTTTGGCATTTGACACTATTTATGCCGAAGGTCAGCGTCGCTATGTTGAAACTTTTTCGGCTTATGCCAGACAATTCCTTGGTGGTTTAGAGCGTCCAGATGTTGATAAAATCGACGGGCTTTCTCCAGTAATTGCAATTGAACAAAAAACAACCAGCAAAAGTCCGCGTTCTACTGTTGGAACTATTACTGAAATTTACGATTTCTTAAGACTTTTATATGCCCGTGGAGCAGACGCATACAGTTATAATACGGGTGAAAAAATGGTTTCGTATTCTGATGAGCAAATCAAAGATTTGATTATTCAGGATTACAATGGAAAACGAATCAACATTTTGGCTCCAGTTATTAAAGCCAGAAAAGGACATTATGCTGAACTTTTCCAGCAAATTACAAAACAAGGATTCTTGAAAGTTCGCGTAAATGGCGAAGTTCAGGATTTAGTTTCCGGAATGAAACTAGACCGCTACAAAACTCATGATATTGAGATTATTGTGGATAGAATGGTGATTGAAGACAATCCTGAGACACAAAAAAGACTTTCAGAAAGCATTAATACAGCAATGCATCATGGCGAAGATGTTTTAATGATTTTAGATCAAGATTCAAATGAAGTTCGCTATTTCAGTAGAAATCTGATGTGTCCTACAACTGGAATATCCTATCAAAATCCTGAACCAAATTTATTCTCATTCAACTCTCCAAAAGGAGCTTGTCCGCATTGCAATGGATTGGGAACAGTTCATGAAATCAATGTGAAAAAGATTATTCCGAATCCGAAATTATCGATTAAAAGTGGCGGTTTTGCACCGCTTGGCGAATACAAATCTTCCTGGATTTTCAAGCAATTGGAAACCATTGGAGAAAAATTCGGCTTTAAAATAACCGATCCAATCGAGAAAATTCCAGAAGAAGCAATGCAAATGATTTTGTATGGCGGAAAAGATAAGTTTTCAATCAACTCAAAAGATCTTGGTGTAACCAGAGAATATAAAATTGATTTTGAAGGAATTTCTAATTTCATCAAAAACCAATATGACGAAAGTTCTTCAACAGCTTTAAAACGCTGGGCAAAAGATTTTATGGACGAAATTGATTGTCCAGTTTGCGAAGGATCACGCCTGAAAAAAGAAGCTCTATTTTTTAGAGTCAATGAAAAAAACATCACCGAATTGTGTGATATGGATATTTCAGATCTAACAGCTTGGTTTCAAGATTTAAATAGTCATTTGACAGACAAACAGCTTTTAATTGCTTCTGAAGTGGTGAAAGAAATCAAAGATCGTTTGAATTTCTTGATGAATGTTGGTTTGAATTATTTGGCTTTAAGCCGAAGCTCAAAATCGCTTTCTGGCGGTGAAGCACAACGTATTCGTTTGGCAACACAAATTGGCTCGCAATTGGTTGGCGTTTTATATATTTTGGACGAACCAAGTATTGGTTTACACCAAAGAGACAATGAAAAGCTAATTCAATCTTTGGAACAATTACGCGACATCGGAAACTCAGTTATTGTGGTTGAACACGATAAAGACATGATCGAAACTGCTGATTATGTAATTGATATTGGTCCAAAAGCGGGTAAATATGGTGGAGAAATCATCAGTATTGGGACACCGAAAGAAACTTTAGCTTCAGACACTATTACCGCTCAATATTTGAATGGCAAAATGAAATTTGACATTCCGAAGAAAAGAAGAAAAGGAAATGGCAAATTCTTAAAACTGACTGGAGCAACAGGAAATAACTTAAAAAATGTTTCTATTGAAATTCCATTAGGTCAATTAACCTGTGTTACAGGAGTTTCTGGAAGCGGAAAATCGACTTTGATTAACGAAACGCTTTACCCTATTTTAAATGCATATTATTTTAATGGCGTGAAAAAACCACAGCCTTATAAAAAAATAGAAGGTTTAGAACATATCGATAAAGTTATTGATATCGACCAAAGTCCGATTGGAAGAACACCGCGTTCAAATCCAGCAACATACACGGAGGTTTTTACTGAAATCAGAAATTTATTTACCATGACTTCTGAAAGTATGATTCGCGGTTACAAAGCGGGTCGTTTCAGTTTTAATGTAAAAGGCGGACGTTGCGAAACTTGTGAAGGATCTGGCGTTAGAACAATCGAAATGAACTTTTTGCCAGATGTTTACGTAGAATGCGAAACTTGCCAAGGAAAACGTTTCAATAGAGAAACATTGGAAATCAGATACAAGGGGAAATCAATATCGGATGTTTTGGATATGACGGTTGATGAAGCAGTTCCATTCTTTGAAAACATTCCGAAGATTCATAGAAAAATCAAAACCATTCAGGATGTTGGTTTGGGTTACATTACACTTGGTCAACAAAGCACAACACTTTCGGGTGGTGAAGCGCAACGTATAAAGCTAGCGGGAGAATTGTCTAAAAAAGATACTGGAAATACTTTTTATATTCTGGACGAACCTACAACCGGACTACACTTTGAAGATATTCGCGTTTTGATGGAAGTAATCAATAAATTGGTTGATAAAGGAAATACAATTCTAGTAATCGAACACAACATGGATGTTATCAAACTTGCAGATTATATTATTGATATTGGCCCAGAAGGCGGAAAAGGCGGTGGACAACTTGTTGCAAAAGGAACTCCAGAAGAAGTGGCGCAAAACAAAAAGAGTTATACAGCTAAGTTTTTGAAAAAGGAATTAGCGTAAAGACTATTTCTTGAAAAATGGATGGACCAAAATCTATTCACATCGAACGTCTGACGGATTTCAATCCGTCATTTTTTTGATAATTGCCTAAAAATAAAATTTTAAGTAATAACTAAACATTATCTCTGGATTACTTTTAGATTATAAACCTTCCTTTTTGTAACAATTCTAATAAAAAGTGTTAATTTAGCATCCGCCTTTTTTCAAAAATTTGAGCTTTAAACAAAAATATTTCAATTAAACCAATTGTTCAATTGAAACCAACTCTAGCCCTGATGGGAGCGGCATCTCCCGATTTAGAAAAACAAGGCTTTTGAGCCGTAGCTTTTTGTTTATCGGGAATATAGCGGACAGCAGGAATCAGCTCCTTCTTGTTACTATAAAAAATGACAGCTTTAAATAAAAATAATAAATTAAAATACCTAAAATGAGATTAGAAGATTTTGATAATGATGAAGATAAAGTAATCCAAGACAGTTTAAAACAAAAGACTTGGAATGAAATTAAATCCAATGACAGCTGGGCAATTTTTAAAATTATGTCTGAGTTTGTCAATGGTTATGAAAGCATGGGGCGTATTGGTCCTTGTGTTTCTATTTTTGGATCGGCAAGAACAAAACCAGATGATAAATACTATCAATTGGCTGAGAAAATTGCTTTTAAAATCAGTAAAGCTGGCTACGGCGTAATTACGGGAGGAGGCCCGGGAATTATGGAAGCTGGAAATAAAGGCGCACATTTAGGAGGCGGAACTTCTGTTGGTTTAAACATTGAATTGCCTTTTGAACAGCATTTTAACCCTTATATTGATCACGATAAAAACTTGAATTTCGATTATTTCTTTGTGAGAAAAGTAATGTTCGTTAAATATTCACAAGGTTTTGTGGTTATGCCAGGAGGTTTTGGAACTTTAGACGAAATGTTTGAAGCGATTACTTTAATCCAGACTAAGAAAATTGGAAAATTCCCGATTATATTGGTTGGAGTGGAATTCTGGTCGGGATTGATTGACTGGGTAAAAACGGTTTTGGTAGAAAAAATGCATACCGTTAGTCCAGAAGATTTGAACTTGTTTAAAGTAGTTGACACTGAAGACGAAGTTGTTGAAGCTTTAGATAAATTCTACAAGAAATACGATTTGAGTCCGAATTTCTAAAATATTTTTTTGCCACATAAATCAGTAAGCAATTTGAGTAATCGCTTTAATGCCAACTTATTTTGCTTATAATATGATTAAATTTTAAGAGCTGTTTTTTAAAACAGCTTTTTTTATGCTATTTTTACAAAAATCCAAAAGATCTTGATACACGTAACTTAAGATATAATTATACTATTTTTGCGCCACTACTTGAAATCATTATATAAAATTTTTATCCTGATTTTTGTTTTATTGAGCTCGGTAAAACAATATGCACAACATCAATCTAAGATGGAAGTGGCGGTTAATCTTGACCTTAAAACACTTAATGTTAGGCAAGACATTACGTACTATAATACTTCCAACGATTCTTTGGATGCAATTGTGCTGAATGATTGGAACAATGCTTTTTCTGATAAAAACACGCCATTAGCTCGACGTTTTTCAGATGAGTTTTATAGAGGTTTTCATGTTGCAAAACCTGAAGAAAGAGGAAATACGACTATTTTGAATCTTACTGATTCTGATGATTTAGCACTTGAATGGCAAAGAACAGATAAAAACCCTGATTTTATTATTATCAAACTAAACAAAAAACTGTATCCAGGCGAGAAAATTGATTTACATCTAATTTATATTTCAAAAATTCCAAGTGCAAAATTCACACATTACGGTTTTGACCAAAATGGAGGCATGATTTTAAAAAACTGGTTTTTGAGTCCTGCCCGATTTGAAAATCATTATTTTGTAAAAAACAATAATTTCAATCTTGACGATATTGCAAATGCTGTGGTCGATTATCAGGTTGAAATAAAACTTCCTGCAAATTATTTCATCAGTACTGATTTGGATTCGGTTTCAAAAGACGAGTCAAATTCTTCATTTACAAATTATGTTTTTTCTGGAAACAACAGGACTGATTTCAATGTTATGATTGAGAAACAAAACAGTTTCAGAAGCTATACAAATGGAGATTTGGAAATAGTTTCAGACTTGAAAACAAAGAAATTGAATGAAATTCAAAGAGCCATAATCATAAACAGAGTTGCTACTTTTGCAAATGAATTTATTGGGAAATATCCGCATTCAAAAATCTCAGTTTCACAGGCAGATTATGACCGAAATCCGTTTTACGGACTAAATCAGCTTCCTTCTTTCATCAGTCCGTTTTCAGACGAATTTATCTTCGAAATTACTTTTCTAAAAACCTATCTGAGCAATTATCTAAAAAACTCCCTAAAACTAGATCCGAGAAAAGACAATTGGATCTATGACGGAATTCAGATTTACACCATGATGAAATACATGGAAGAGCATCATTTGGATCAAAAAATGCTTGGAAGACTTTCGGATATGAAACTTTTTGACAGCTACAACATTACCAATTTGACTTTTAACGAGCAATACAGTTACTATTATATGCTGATGGCTCGAAAAAATCTAGATCAACCACTTGGAGATCCAAAAAATACACTCATCAAATTCAACGAACAGATTGCTAGTAAATACCGCGCAGGATTGAGCTTAAGCTACTTAGATGATTATTTGAATCATAATATTGTACCTGAAAGTGCGCAAGAGTTTTATGCCTTGAATAAAACACAACAAACAAACCGATATGATTTTGAAAAAATTCTTACCGAAAATAGTCCAAAAAAAATTGACTGGTTTTTTAGAACTATTATCGAATCACGCGATATTATAGATTATAAATTTACTGATGTTTCAAGAACAAAAGACAGCGTTCAATTTTCAGTAAAAAACAAAACAGGAGTTTTTGCTCCTATTCCGGTTTATGGAATCAAAAAAAATGAAGTTGTTTTTAAAGAATGGATTGAACCGAAAAATAATGATTCAGTTTATCATTTCAGCCGAAAAAATGCAGATAAAATCGTCTTGAATTACGATAACGAAGTTCCAGAATACAATCAGCGAAACAACTGGAAATCATTAAAAACAATTGCGATAACAAATCGTCCGATCAAATTCAATTTTGCAAAAGATTTAGAAGATCCGTACTATAATCAGATTTTATATATTCCGACTTTAACTTACAACTATTATGACGGTATAACGCCTGGAATTCGCTTTCATAATAAAACCATACTAGACAAACCGTTTTTGTTTGATATTAATCCAGCTTATTCAATCAAAGCGCAAACCATATCAGGTTCTTCGGCATTTTCTTGGAATCAATATTATCGAAATAGCACCCTTTATAATGTACGATATTCTATCAGCCAGAATTATTTTCATTATGCTCCAGATGCGACTTATTTGCGATTAAATCCAATGGTACAACTGCGCATTCGTGAAGAAAACTTCAGAGATAATAGAAAGCAACTTATTATGTTTCGCCAAGTAATTGTAAATCGTGAAGCAAGCGAATATATCACTGATAATTCAAAACCAAATTATTCAATTTTTAATGCCCGATACTCAAATACTAAAACTGAGCTTGTCGATCATTTCAGTTATATGAATGATATTCAGTTTTCTGGAGATTTTGGAAAACTGTCTGGAGAAGTTGAATATAGACGTTTATTTGAAAACAATCATAAACTAAATTTACGATTATACGCGGGAGCATTTTTATATAACACAACAAATTCAGATTATTTCAGTTTTGGTCTAGACAGGCCAACAGATTATTTATTTGATTATAACTTGTTTGGAAGATCCGAATCAACAGGATTTTTCAGCCAGCAGTTTGTATTGGCCGAGGGTGGATTTAAGTCGCAACTGCAACCTTCTTATGCCAATCAATGGATGACGACCTTAAACGCTAGCTACGCTATTTGGAACTGGGTTGAAGTGTACGGAGATATTGGATTTTTGAAGAATAAGCATGATGCAGCGTTTTTTGCATATGATAGTGGTATTCGTTTAAACTTGGTTCCAGATTATTTTGAACTCTATTTTCCAGTCTATTCGAACAATGGATGGGAAATTTCTCAAAGTAAATACAACGAAAAAATACGATTTGTGATAACTTTTTCTCCAAAAACATTAGTCAATCTTTTCACTAGAAAATGGTTTTAATTGAATAAATTTTAAACAAAATGTTGAATTATTTTTAAACAAATCGATTTTTTACTAAAAATTACATAAATAAAATACGTAGTTTTTTGATTTTAAATACAAATAATTAAATTATATTTATTTTAAAGAATTATGATTATTGATTGTTTTTAAGTAATTTCGCAGTCTCAACATGACCATTAAAGATTATGATAAAAGAAATGAACAATACTACATTGACATTTGAAGATTTCAAAACTGAGGTATTGAACGACTACAAAATTGCAGTAACTAGCCGTGAATGTAGTCTTTTAGGTCGTAAAGAAGTATTAACCGGAAAAGCCAAATTTGGGATATTTGGAGACGGAAAAGAAGTACCGCAACTTGCAATGGCAAAAGCCTTCAAAAACGGTGATTTTCGTTCTGGATACTACCGCGATCAAACTTTTATGATGGCGATTGGCGAACTAACTCCAAAACAATTTTTTGCTGGTTTATACGGTCACACCGATTTAGATTTTGATCCAATGTCTGCCGGAAGACAAATGGGCGGACACTTTGTAACGCACAGTTTAAACGAAGACGGTTCTTGGAAAGACTTAACAAAACAAAAAAATTCAAGTTCAGATATATCACCTACAGCAGGACAAATGCCGAGATTGCTAGGTTTAGCTCAAGCTTCTAAAATTTACAGAAATGTTGACGGAATTACCATCAAAGACAAATTTACTGTAAACGGAAACGAAGTAGCTTGGGGAACTATTGGCAACGCAAGTACATCTGAAGGTTTGTTTTTTGAAACCATAAATGCTGCTGGAGTTTTGCAAGTTCCAATGGTAATGAGTGTTTGGGATGATGAATACGGAATTTCGGTTCACGCCAAACATCAAACTACAAAAGAAAATATTTCTGAAATTCTAAAAGGATACCAACGCGACGAAGATTCTAAAGGTTACGATATTTTTAGAGTAAAAGGCTGGGATTATGCTGAACTGGTTTCAACATATGAAAGAGCTGGCAAGATCGCCCGCGAAGAACATATTCCGGTTTTGATTCACGTAAATGAGTTGACACAACCTCAAGGACACTCTACCTCTGGTTCGCACGAACGCTACAAAAGCGGAGAAAGATTAGCTTGGGAAAGAGATTTTGACTGTATTCGTCAAATGCGTTTATGGATGATTGCAATCAATATTGCATCGCCTGAAGAACTTTCTGAAATTGATTTCCAATTGAAAAATGAAGTATTACAAGCTAAAAAAGACGCTTGGAATTCATTTATCAATCCAATTATTGAAGAACAAAACAATCTTTTGGCTTTATTGGAACAAATTGCAGAAGCAAGCGTTAATCATAAAGACAGAATCAAAAAATACATTTCAGAATTAAAAGCGATTAAGGCACCTTTAAAAAAGGAATTGCTTGTTTATGCAAGAAAGATTCTTCGTTTTATTGAAGTTCCAAACAGCAAAGTAATTTTAAGAGCTTGGATTACTCGATTTTTAAATGAAACTCAGGAAAAATTCAGCAGTAATTTACATTCTGAATCAGATAAAAATGTTTTCTCAGTTCAAAAGGTACTTCCTGAATATGGAGAAAATGCTAAAGCTGATATCGACGGAAGAATGCTTTTGCGTGATAACTTTGATGCCTTATTTGCTAAATATCCTGAAACTTTAATTTTTGGTGAAGATGTTGGAAACATTGGTGACGTAAACCAAGGTCTAGAAGGCATGCAGGAAAAATACGGAGAACTTCGTGTTGCCGATGTCGGAATCCGTGAAGCAACAATCATTGGACAAGGAATCGGAATGGCTTTGAGAGGTTTGCGTCCAATTGCTGAAATTCAGTATTTAGATTATTTATTATACGCTATCCAAATCATGAGTGATGATTTGGCTACATTACAATACAGAACGGTTGGAAAACAGAAAGCACCATTAATCATTAGAACTCGTGGACACCGTTTAGAAGGAATCTGGCATTCTGGTTCTCCAATGGGAATGATTATCAATGCAATTCGCGGTATTCATGTTTTGGTTCCAAGAGACATGACTCAGGCGGCAGGATTCTACAATACACTTTTAGAATGTGATGAACCAGCTTTAGTAATTGAGTGTTTGAACGGTTACCGATTAAAAGAAAAAGCACCTATCAATTTTGGTGAATTCAAAACGCCAATTGGAGTTGTTGAAACCATGAAAGAAGGCCCAGATATCACTTTAGTTTCTTACGGATCAACTTTAAGACTGGTTCAGCAAGCTGCAACAGAATTATTAGATTTAGGAATTGATTGTGAGGTTATTGATATTCAATCTCTACTTCCTTTTGATGTGAACAAGGATATTGTAAAAAGTATTGCAAAAACAAATCGTTTGTTAGTAATTGATGAAGATGTTCCGGGAGGAGCTTCAGCATTTATTTTACAACAAATTCTGGAAGAACAAGACGCTTACAAATATCTTGACAGCAAACCGCAAACGCTTGCTGCAAAAGCCCACAGACCTGCTTACGGAACTGACGGTGATTATTTCTCTAAACCTTCGGCAGAAGATATTTTCGAGAAAGTGTACAGCATGATGAATGAAGTTAATCCTTCTAAATTTCCTAGTTTGTACTAAGATTTAGAATGTTTTAGATAAAAGAAAAGCTCCAAAATTTTGGAGCTTTTTTTGTTTTTTTTTGTCATCCTGAGGAACGAAGGATCACACTAGAAACTCCGCACAGAATGTCGCCAATCTTTGTGGAATCCCGCGTGTGATTTCTCCTTCGTCGAAATGACAAGATTGTCGATAAAGGTCGAAAAGAATTAAACAATTATTAATTTCAACTACAAACTATCAACCATCAACCATCAACTAATTAAATATCCTTCAACATCATTCTCGCCTTCTCTAAATCCTCTGCCGTATCAATCCCAATTCCAACATGTGTTATCTCAACCATTTTAATACGTTTTCCGAATTCCAAATAACGCAATTGCTCTAACTTCTCAGAAGCTTCTAAAGATTTCATTGGAAGGCTGTAAAAGTCTAATAAAGCCTGTTTTCTAAAAGCATAAATTCCGATGTGCTGAAAGTAACGAACTCCAACATTTTTCTCTCTAGGATAAGGAATTACAGATCTTGAAAAATACAATGCAAACTGCGATTGATCTACAACCACTTTCACATTGTTTGGATTATTGATTTCATCTTCCTCTATAATTTCACGCATTAACGAAGCCAAATCAATCTTTCTATCCGGATCATTCTTAAAAACAGATAAAACTTGTGCTAAAGGTTCTGCTTCAGTAAATGGTTCGTCTCCTTGCACATTCACAACGATATCAACATCTAGATTGGCCACAGCTTCAGCAATTCGATCGCTTCCTGATTCGTGTTCTTTGATACTCATAATGGCCTTTCCCCCATTAGAAACAATTTCATCAAAAATCAAATCAGAATCAGTTACTACAAAAACATCATCGAATAATTTTGTCGAAACAGCCGCTTCGTAGGTTCTTAGAATTACTGTTTTGCCTCCTAAATCCTGCATTAGTTTTGCAGGAAAACGTGTTGAAGCATATCTGGCTGGAATTACCGCTATTATTTTCATTCTTATATTTTACTGAGTTTAAAAAACTCAAAATTTAGTAATTTAATTTTCACTAGTTTTAAGTGTTTGCAAATATGCAAAAATTACTTTTAAATTTTCTGTTTTTCTATTTCTGTAAAGGATGAAAATCGTGTCCAAGAATTTTCTGTCTACTAGCAAACAATGCATTGATTATTATCAACAACTTTCTTATCTCACTTATTAAAACGAAAAATTAAACCGAAACTGTAACCCGAAGATAAGTTGCGGGAATTAATGTAGAATTTTTGTCATTACTTTGGTTTTGACTATTAACTAATCCCTCAAGTTTAGCATACAAATCCGAAGTTTTCCCATTTTGTTCTGCAGCTTCAAAAGCATTCATAGTTGGGCCATAGTACGTTTTTAATCGATTTAGCCACTCCGAAGGTGGAAATGTGGCCTTAAATGTAAAGGTATCTCTCTCAAAAGAAATATTTTCTTTAGGAACACCCGCATTTGTGAATCTTTCGATTACGTTATCCTCAATACCCCAAAGCATTGGGCTTACAAAACCCTCAGGAGGCGGTGGTGTAAATTCAGCACTAATTTTCAAGATTTGTGCAATCAACGTTGGATCTCCCGGTATCCAATTCCCCATAATAATTTTGCCTCCAGGTCGTGTGACACGAACCATTTCTTTAGCAACATCCAAAGGTTTTGGAGCGAACATTGCTCCAAAAATGCTCATTGTAACATCATAAGATTGATTTTTCAACTCATTCAAATCGGTTGCGTCGCCTTCTTGAAATACAATATTATCCAATCCTTCCTTTTTTGCTCGAAGATTGCCAGCTTCAACTAAATTTCTTGCTATATCAACACCTAAAACATTGGCTCCTAATTTTGCCGAAGGTATTGCGGTTGTACCATCTCCACAGCCGAGATCTAAAACATTAGTATTTTCTTTTATTCCAATTTTGGCAACCAATTCCGCACCGCTTTCTCTCATAGATTCTGCAACACGCGTAAAATCGCCTTTTTCCCATAATGCTTTGTTTGGATTCATCTTAATTTTATCAGTGATTATAGTGCTGATGCCGCACTTTTACTTAATTCGTAAACATCTTCTATCATCTTTTAAATTATCACCAGTTAATCACAAAAGGCATTTAAAAAACTACTTAAAAAGAAGACACAAACTAAACAATCAACTGACAAACAATTACTTACACAAAAATAAACAAATTTAGACGAAACATTTTACTATCTCAACAAATTTATTTTTTAAACAAATTGTGTAGATTATAACTTTTAGACCGTAATTACATAAATGGAAAAAGATTAGAAAACTTTGAGATGTTCTTTACCTATTTCCATATAAAACCAAATATATAATTGACAGCGCTTTCTAAAATATTTTTATAACATTTTCATTAAAGCATTGTTATTTAATTTCTTAGAATATTTTTATTTTTATGTAAAAAAACATGAAAAGAATCTTTACTTCTATCCTACTCTATTTCTTTTTAATTTTTACTTCCAATACTTTTTCTCAGAATAAAACCCTCAACGCATTTACAAATCGAATTTTTGATGGAAAAGGTTATCGACCATTGACTGATTTAAAATGGAAATTTAAAACAGATGGAAAAATCTTTTCCTCCCCAATTGTTAAAAACGGGGCAATTTACATAGGAAGTGAAGACGGTTTTTTATACTGCATCAATGAAAAATCAGGAAACACCAACTGGAAATTCAAAACCAATGGCGCAGTTCACAGCTCGGCTTGCATCAATAATAATATTGTTTATTTTGGAAGCTTTGACGGGTATTATTATGCTGTAAATGCAACAACCGGAAAAGAAATCTGGAAGTTTAAAACCAAAGGCGAACATTGGTACCAAGAAATTGGAATGTGGGGAATGAAACCAAACGACCTATTGATGAACGATTTATGGGATTTTTATTTATCATCGCCCGTTATTTACAAAGATAAAAATACATCTTTAGTGATTTTTGGAAGCAGTGATGGAAATATGTATGCTCTCGACTCAAAAAACGGCACTTTAAAATGGACTTTCAAAACCGATGAACCTATTCACAGTACTCCTGTTATCGAAAAAGAGAATTTGTATTTTGGAGGATGGGATGGAAATTTCTACGCCTTAAATTGCGAAACCGGAAAAGAGAAATGGCATTTTTCAACTGAAGTCAAAACTGGATTTAAAGGTATTCAGGCTTCTGCTGTTGTTGCAGATGGGTTGGTTTATTTTGGCGCCAGAGATCCTTTCTTGTTTGCGCTTGATGCAGAAACCGGAAAATTAGTTTGGAAATACAATGCCGAAAATTCCTGGATTTTAAGCTCGGCTGTTGTAAAAGACAATACAGTTTATATTGGAACTTCTGACACTTATGCATTATTGGCGCTTAACGCAAAAACCGGACAAGAAAAGTACCGATTTAAAGGAAACGGCTATATTTATTCTTCGCCAGCGATTTCAGGAAACACAGCTTATTTTGGTGATTTTAGTGGCAACTTTTTTTCTTTAAACTTGCTTTCCAACGGAAAAGAATCTGATTTTGTAAGTACTGAAAACAGAAAAAAATATGCTCCTGAAATTTTAAACAACAATCATCTCGATTTTACATACGCTTCCAAACAAGCCGATTTATCGGTTTATGCCGAAAACCAAAAAGTAATGGATGAGTTTTACAAATTAGGTCCAATTGTTTCATCGCCATTCATAAACAACAATACCATTTATTTTGGAAGCGCAGATGGTTATTTATATGCCTATAACTTAAAAAGACAATAAAGCTTACAATATTTTTACCGAAGTCATACTCAAAGAACCTGCTAATAATTTATCATTGAAAAGTTCCATTTCATCAGTTTTGTCTTTTAAACCCAAAGTATAAAGCAATGGCAAATAATGATCTGGAGTAGGAATCGCCAATTGAACGGCTTTATTCATTTTTTCGAAATCAATCAAAGGCTGAAAATTTCCGTCTAATAAATAATTATTAACTGTTTCTCTGGCTTCAATTGCCCAATCGTAACCATAATTGTCTTTATCAAAATTCCTAAAATCGACCATTCTAAGATTGTGTACAATATTCCCGCTTCCAATGATTAAAACACCTTTATAACGAAGCTGTTGAAGTTTCTGAGCCAATTCAAAATGATATTGACCAGATTTAGTATAATCAATACTTAGCTGAATTACCGGAACATCGGCATTTGGATATAAATGTTTGATTACGCTCCATGCTCCGTGATCCAAACCCCAATGTTCATCTAATTCGACCATAACGGGATCTAAGAGTTTTTTAGTTTCAACTGCTAATTCGGGACTCCCTTTTGCAGGATATTGCACATCAAAAAGTGCTTGCGGAAAACCTCCAAAATCATGAATGGTTCTCGGCATTTCCATCGAAGTTACTTTTGTTCCTTTGGTAAACCAATGCGCCGAAACACACAAAATAGCATTTGGCTGTGGCAATGTTTTTGCCAAATCACGAAAACCAGTCACAAACTGATTTTCTTCAATAGCGTTCATAGGGCTTCCGTGTCCTAAAAACAGAACCGGCATTTTATCTGTATTCGAAAACGTTGATGAAATCGAATGTAAGTCGTTTAGTGTTGTCATTGTAAAAGTATTTTAAATACTAATTTCACAAATTTCCACTAATCTATATTGTCTAAAAAAATTCGTGCTAATTCGTGAAATCAGTGTTTTATTCCTCAAAACTCTCGTCTTTAAATCCTATCAAATATAACTTATTTTTGGCACGTGTCATAGCTGTATAAAGCCATCTTACGTAGTCGCGATCAATTCCGTCCGGCAAATAAGGCTGTTCGATAAAAACAGTATTCCATTGCCCGCCTTGCGATTTGTGGCATGTGATTGCGTATGAGAATTTCACTTGTAATCCGTTGAAATATTCGTTTTCCTTAACCTTCTGAAATCTCTTGTATTTCGTTGGTTCGTCTTCATAATCTTTCATCACTTCTTCGTACAAACGATTCGATTCTTCATAAGTCAATGACGGCGATTCGCTTTTGATCGTATCTAAAATCAAAACTGTTTCAAAAGGAATTTGGTTTGGATAATCGACCATTCTGATTTTGACTTTCGCAAAAGTAAAACCGTATAATTCTTTGATTCCAAACATTTCCAAAACTTCAATAATATCTCCATTGGCAATAAAACCAGCCTCATCCGTTTCTTTTAGCCAGAAATAATTGTTCTTGACAACCATCAAAAAATCACCAACCGAAAGTTCGCTTTCCTTAAATAAAATTCGGCTTCTAATTTGTTCATTGTACTGATTTGCTCTTTTATTTGATCGCACAATAAAAGCAGTATCTTCAATACTATAATTGCTATAAGCTGTATTTATTGCATCTTGAATATCGTAACCATCTGTCAAACGAACGATATCTTTAAACTTTTTTACATTGAATCTGAATTCGGTTATAAAACTTTCTTTCAGCAATTCACGAAGTTCTGTGGCATTAAACAAAATCCCTGAATTTTCTTCTTGACGCATTACTTCGTCCAATTCAATATGTTCGATTTCTTTATCATAATGAACGCCTAAAGTCTGAATATCAAGTGCCGGACTAATATCTAAATTAACCGGAGGCAACTGCGCGGTATCTCCCAAAAGAATCATTTTGCAATTATTTCCAGAATATACATAATTGATCAAATCATCCAGAAGCGATCCGCTATCGAGCGTACTATCTGAAATCATAGAAGCCTCATCGACGATAAAAACGGTATTTTTATGTTTGTTGACTTGTTTGGTAAAAGCCACTCCACCTCCTGATGACTTTTTAGGAAAATATATTTTTTTATGAATGGTAAAAGCCGATGTATTTGAGTAATTCGAAATCACTTTTGCCGCGCGACCTGTTGGCGCAAGCAAAACAAATTTTTTATTGATTTCTCCAAGATTATTTACGATCGTTGAAATCACGGTTGTTTTTCCGGTTCCGGCATATCCTTTCAGCACAAAAATGGTGTCATTTTTAGGTTCGGTTAGGAAAATTGCGATTTTCTGAAAAAAAATATCTTGTTTGTATGTAGGTGCAAAAGGGAATCTTTTTTGTAAAACGCTGTAAAACAATGTTGAATTCATAAGGTAAAATTGGAATACAAAGTTCGTCTTTTTTAATGGCAAAATCAATTATAAACCATGTAAGTCATATAAGAAAATTTAAGCTCTCGCTTAAGTTCTTTACTTTATGGACTCATATAACTTATATGGTAAAGAAACCTTAACCATATTTTAAAATGTTTTTAAAATTGTTTTTTGAAATTGCAATTATTATTGTTGCTTTTTAATTTGTAAGTTTGTGGTCGCTTAAATTCTTTCTTGATTCAAAAACAGGTAACGGATTGTAAATCAGATATGTCATTACAAAATACTAACATTACTTCTAAAAATTATAAAAAACTTTCTATTCAGGTTTCTCTGACTGGATTTTCCTATTGCTGTTTCGATACTTTAAACAATGTCATTACATCGTTTAAAGAAATCAAGTTTGACATTTCAAACAAAAGCACAAAAATTGAAGATCTTTTTACTGAAGCTTTCAAAAACAATTTGGAATTGAAGGACACTTATGATGAAGTGATGGTGATTCATAATAACAATCTTTCGACTTTTGTTCCGACAGCTTTATTTGATGAAGATTATCTAGGAAGTTATTTGCAATACACTACAAAAGTTTTTGAAACAGACTTTTTTACATTTGATGAAATTTCAAATTATCACATGAATTCTGTTTACATTCCGTATGTGAATATCAATAACTTTTTGATTGATAATGTTGGTTCTTTTGACTACAAACATGCAAACAGTATTTTAGTCGAAAAAATTTTAGACAATTCAAGAAACAATGACGAAAAGAAAATGGTGGTCAATTTCAATCCTGGCCATTTTGAAGTAATTGTGGTTCAAAACCAAAAACTTCTGTTTTTCAATTCATTTGAATATCAAACCCCTGAAGATTTCATATATTACCTACTATTTACTGCCGAACAATCGAACTTAAATCCGGAAATTTTTCCGCTCGAATTATTGGGCACGATAGACCAAAACGATCCTTTTTATGCCATTGCGTATAAATACATTCGTAATATATCCTTCATGGATGTAAGCACTTTACAGCAAAAAAACAGCTTCTCTTTAACAGAAAACCAAAAACATTATATTTTATTCCAATCATGAGAATCATTTCAGGAAAACACAAAGGACGTCGAATTTCTCCCCCAAAAAACCTTCCTGTTAGACCCACAACTGATATGAGCAAAGAGGCATTGTTTAATGTCTTGAACAATCATTTTAGTTTTGACAGCTTAAAGGTTTTGGATTTATTTTCAGGAACCGGAAACATTAGTTATGAATTTGCATCGCGTGGCAGTGCACCAATAACTTCTGTGGATGGAGATTTTGGATGTGTAAAATTCATCAAACAAGTTTCATCAGAATATGATTTTGATATTGCTGCTACAAAAAGCGATGTTTTCAAATTTTTGGAAAACTGCAAAACTTCTTACGATATTGTTTTTGCTGATCCTCCATATGGTTTAGATCAAGCAACTTTTGAAAAAATCGTAATGACGGTTTTTGAAAGAGATTTGCTTCATGAAGATGGAATGATGATAATCGAACATTCAAAATATACTAAATTAGATCATTTAAGTAATTTTTCTTTTCAGAAAAGCTACGGAGGTTCTTATTTCAGCTTCTTCGAATTAAACTCAACTGATGATGATGAGGAACTTCCTGGAGATTCTCCAATAAAAATCACAGAAGAAGACGAAGGATAGTCTTCTTTCAATATTTAAATTTTACAAATCCCAAATTCCATCCCGAAGCGTCGGGAGAAACTTGGGATTTTCTATTTTCATCGTACCCGGTTTTCATTTTCATCAACCGTTTTTTCTTTGTACTTCGAATCCTTTATTTTTCCGAAGGAATAACGAACTGCAATCGAAACCTCATGTGCATCAACCAAATATCTTGAACCTGAACTTACATTGTTGACGGCAAAACTTTCGCTGTAAATCGTTTGTCTAAAAACATCATTAAAATTTAAAGCGCAATTCCAATTTTTGCCAAATGTTTTGTTCAACGACATATCTAAAACAAAATTGGCTTTTCTTTCAAAAATGCCGTCATTTTGCGCTGTTGTTCCCCAAAAGGAAAAAACATAAGTAAAGTTTTTAGGCAACTTAAAAGAATTATTTGAGTAATAATACAAATACGGTTTTGATATATGCATTAACGCTGAGTTGTCTTCAACTTTGCTTTTTATAAAAACCAACGAATTGGTTGCTGTCCAGAATTTATACGTAAACGGAAGTGTAAAATCGATTGTAAAACCGGTTTCTCGTTTAAAATTAACATCCGTAATCATCAGTACATTTGTTTCGCTATTAAATATAAAAGTTTGATTCACGACATTTTTAGTTTGATAATAGCTTATTTTAACCGATTTCTCTTGATACTGAAAAGTACCCGAAATTTCGTCTGTAAATGCCGGACCTAATTTAATACTGCTTCCATATAAAAAATACGGATTTATATACGTTGCAATTTGGCTTATGGACGAATATTTTGGCCTCACAATATTTTTTGCATAATTTATATTGACATTTTTTGCACTGTCTATTGCAAATGAAAATTGTGCTTTCGGAAATAAATTGGTGTAGTTTTTATCAATTGAAGGCAATAAATCTGTTTTGTATTTTGCATAGACGTTTGTGTTTTCAGCTCGTAATCCAACAGAAAAATCAACTTTTTTCAATTTTCCAGAAAACTGAATGTACGCAGCTAAATTTTCTTCTTTAAAATCATAATTTAAAGTCTCATTTTCATATTTCTCAAAATCAAAAATGTCTGAATCCGAATTCGATTTTGCTTTTAAATACAAACCGCCATATTCTAAATTCATTTCATTTTTAAACTTTTTTTCCAAATCAATTCTTCCCGAAAAAACATCGACATTAAATTTCTGATCTCTGTTTTGCGACAATTCAAATTCGGTTTCATTAAAATTATTCTCCACCAAACTCCATAAATGCTGATTAAAATTGGAATATTGAAAACCAGCAAAAAGTTGTGTGTCGATAAATTTTAATTTCTTGGAATAATTGATAAATGCGTTCACAAAATTTTTGTCGCTCGAATTATCACTCCACGTCAAAACGTTGTTTGCTGCATTCTGGTCTTTATTAAAAGTGAAAGTATTGATGCCGAAATTATCATCTCTCAGTTTGCCGTTTACGCTCGCAGAAAAATAATCTTCGTCATTTATCTTATAAAATAAACCACCACCAAACACATATTCTTTTACATGTGAATTTGCCGTTACATCATAATTTGAAACAATCGAAGCTTCCGGAATTTCATAGGCGGTACTATGATTTTCCCACGGATTTCGTCTATTAAAATTAAAATTAGCTTTCCATTCTAATTTGTTTTTCTTGAAACTTGAATTGAATCCGAGGTAATTATTGAAATGCTTTTTAAAAGAAGCTGTTTCAGAAATTTCAGTTCGAAAACTGTCTTTTTTACTAAGTTTTCGGGTAATCAAAATTACGGCACGACCTTCGGCTTCATATTTTGAAGATGGATTCTGAATGATTTCAATTGTTTTAATATCGGCGACAGCCAAAGCATTCAACTCATTCATTCCAACTTTTTGATTATCGATATAAATCAATGGATTTCCTTTTCCCACAATTGAAATATTTTCTCGATCTGAACTAACTTGAACTGTTGGCAATTTAGAAAGCAAATCAACCGGATTTGGAATCGTATTGTAAATTGAATTGGCGACATCAACTTTAATATTTCCGTTTGAATTTGTAAAAGTCTTTTTGTTTTGAGTCACAACAACTTCACTCAATTTTTGGGAAATGGAATCTTTTGCCGTTTCATTTTGAGCTTTGGCAAAAAAAGAAAAAAGAAAAAGCAAAAGAGCCAGAATTAGTTTCAATGGCATATAAATGATATTTAAAATGGATTAACAATGCAGCAAAAGTGCTTTGAAAAACCAATTCTGAAAGTTAATTGGAGGTTAATGCTGAGTTAATCTCGATTTTGTTTTATAAAAGCATTATTTTTGGGTGGAGAAAATTGGCACACTGTTGACGCGGGTTTAGCCGATTTACACAAATTGATTTTTTTCTCTCGCAGATTTTGCAGATTCAGCAGATAAATTTAAATCTGCTGAATCTGCAAAATCTGCGAGAGGTTATAATAAAAAACAGCAAAAATCAGCTCAACCAGCCTTATCTGTAGTCCATAATTTCAAACAAGTAATGAAACAAAGAATCAATTTATTAATCGCATTTTCAGTAATCGCACTTATTGTTTTGACGACTGTTCAATGTTATTTGGTAAAAACGGCTTACGATTATAAAGTAGCCGAGTTTCATACGCAGATAAAAAATGAAATCGCTCAAATTACCAACAATTACAGCGACATCGATTCGGTTTTGGTTGCTAAGAAAGAAGCGCTTTACAAACAATTATCTGAAAATTATATCAAAGGAAAAAACAGCCGTTTAGATGTTAAAAATGCGGTTTTAGAAAAACAATATCAAAGTACGTTAACCCACCAAATTCAAAGAAAATTTGAAAGAGACCTTCCGAATTTCAAAATTGATTTTGCAATTGTACTCAATAAATTCATTGTATATAAAAACACTCAAAAAGCCGATACAATTTTCTCTGAAAAACCATTTATCGAAAACAAATTATACGGAAATCTGTCTTCGTTAAATCATGCTTTTTTGGTTCGGAATTATGTCGGAACCACAAACGGAACATTTGAAAATCAAGAATATCAATTGCTGACCGAAGATTCAATGTACGTTTCGGTAATTGATTGGGAAATGATTATTTTAAGACGAATGACTTTTATTTTGGTCCTCTCTTTGTTTTCAATTCTAACACTAATTTCGCTATTTGTTATTGCGATTAAAGCCTTGATAAAACAGAAAAAAGTGAGTGATGTAAAAACTGATTTTATCAATAATATTACGCACGAACTTAAAACACCATTAGCGACTTTAGGAATTTCGACAAAGATTTTAGAACAGAAAAACATTCGTGAAAACGATGAAAATTTCAACTCTATTTTAAGTACCATTTCACGCCAAAACAATCGCTTGCAAAATTTGATAGATCAAGTTATGGCAAATTCTTTAGCGGAAAATGAAATCGAACTTCAAAAAGAAAAAATTGAAACAGAGGATTTTCTGCTTTCTATTGTAAATGATTTTAAAATTACGTTTCCAAAAATCAATCTAAAAACCGATTTTCAAACACAAAAAACGATTTTGACTTTGGATAAATTTCATTTGACCACAGCGTTTTTGAACGTTTTGGAAAATGCTGTAAAATATGGCTCAAATACAATTACAGTGAAAACAAGAATAGTCGAAAAACAATTTTCTATAAGTTTTGAAGATGACGGAATTGGTATTGCCAAAAACAAACAAGCGTTTCTTTTTGAAAAATTTTATCGCGTTGAGCAAGGAAATCTACACAATACAAAAGGTTTAGGTTTAGGATTGTATTATGTTGATCAAATTGTAAAAGCGCATCAAGGTTCTGTAAACGTTATCAGCGATTTAGGAAAAGGAACTCAGTTCACTATTTTATTAAAAGTTTAATTCCCTTATTTTGAAAAGATTACTTTTAGCCGAAGACGATTTTGATTTTGCTGCGATTTTAAAACAGTATTTAGAACTGCATCAATTTGAAGTAATATGGGCAGAAAATGGCGAAATGGCTTTGGATTATTTTAAAAACCAAACTTTTGACATTTGCGTTTTTGATGTCATGATGCCCAAGTTGGACGGATTTTCATTGGCCGAGAAAATAATTACCATCAATCCAGAAATTCCATTTATTTTTCTAACAGCAAGAAAGTTAAAAGAAGACAAAATCATAGGCTTAAAATTAGGCGCTGATGATTATATAGTAAAACCTTTTGAAGTCGATGAACTGGTTCTGCGTTTGCAGAATATTTTAAAAAGAATTGAACAAAAAAGAAGTCTAGACGGAAATAACATAATCGAAATTGGTTCGTATGTTTTTGACAACGAACGTTTAACACTCAATAATAAAAATCACGTGCAGCAACTTACCGAAAAAGAAGCAGCACTTATTGAATATTTGTCCCTAAACCATAATCAGTTATTGAAAAGAGATCAAATTTTAATGTCGGTTTGGAAAAAAGACGATTATTTTTCAGGAAGAAGCATGGATGTCTTTATCAGCAGATTAAGAAAATATTTCAATTCAGATCCAAAAATCAAGATTGAAAGTGTTCGAAATATTGGATTAGAATTTAAAATAGAAAAATGACTTTCTCAAAAGGACAGTTCGATTGAATAAGTGTAATACTTATAAAACATATTTTGCAAGCACAACCCCAGCGGGGTAAAATATTTATAGAATTTCTATGCGACTAATGAAAAAGCTCCAGCGGAGCGAAACAGATTTAGTTTGTAGAAAAAATGTCGCTCCGATGGAGCTTTATATTGTAAACATCAATACTTTTCTATAAATATTTCGCTTCTCCTGAAGCTCACAAAAAAAGCTGTCATTTTGAGACAGCCTTTTATTTATTTTTTATTTCCAATTACCCAGCCTAAAGTAAAGTTTCCAGCAGGAAAAAATTGAGTTTCATACTTATCAAATTGAACTCCGGGACCAACACTGAATTCTAAATTGAATCTGCCTTTATAAGTTCGCTGTAATCCCCAAAGTGCCGCAACTACTGTTGATGGAACATAATTAAAATGCTCTGAATTTCCTGTAAGAGGTTTAAAGTAATAAGATGCATTTAATGCTAAATAATTGCCTGAATTATACTCCGTTCTTTTGCCTTTATTTGCTCTTTTTTGCAAATTATAATAATGACGAAATTGTTCTGTAATTAGTGGTGCAATATACGTATTTGATTCTCCGTAATAGTCACTGTAACTATAGCCTAGCCCCAAAGCTACCTCTGAATAAAGTGTATTTTTTTCTGAAAATCCATGTTCATAGATAAATCCAGGAAATAACACATTTATTTTAAATTGATTTTTTTCAACTGAAACTGAAGCTTCGTCTTGGGCATGAACATTAAAAACTGCAAAAAGCAACATCAAAAAGTAAATTTTCTTCATATAATGGTTTATCGATTAGTGTGCGTAAAAATAGTATTTAATCAATACGAAATGCTTGATAACAAAACTTTTTCTTACAAAATAATCCCTTGAAATCATATAATCTTCATAAGTAATTGTATAACAGCATTTAACAACAACAAGGATAAATTTGTTATACAACTTTAAATATATTGATCATGAACCTAAAAAGATTTTTCGGAGGATTGCTAACGGTCCTTGGAATAATAGGACTTATTTATACAGCAATGATTTTTGCAGATACAACTGGAGGAACCAGAGATATTAAATCATTAATTATTTACGGAATTTTAGGAATCGTATTTTTTACGTCAGGAATCAGCTTGGTTCGAACTACAAAAGACGAGTCTTAAATTAAGTTGCAAAGGGACAAAGTTGCAAAGAAGCAAAGTTTTTTTCTCGCAGATTTCGCAGATCTGGCAGATTATTTTAAATTTAAATCTGCTCAATCTGCAAAATCTGCCGGAAAATCAAACTAAAATAGGTTTTTATGTGTCCAGAGTAGTCAAATCTAATTCGGTAAAATCTCTTTCCGTTTTTGAAATTATGATTGTGGCAACCGTGTTTCCAATTAAATTGGTAATTGCTCTGGCTTCACTCATAAATTTATCGACGCCTAATAAAAAAGCCAAACCTTCAACAGGAATTTTATGAAGGGCTGTCAATGTCGAAGCCAATACAATAAAACCACTTCCGGTCACGCCCGCTGCTCCTTTTGAGGTGATCATCAAAATTCCGATTACGGATAAAATTTCGAAGAAACTCAAATGTACATCATACAATTGTGCCAAAAATATGACCGACATCGAAAGATAAATCGAAGTTCCGTCAAGGTTAAAAGAATAACCTGTAGGAATCACCAATCCCACAACCGATTTACTGCAACCCATTTTTTCCAGTTTTACCATAATGCTCGGCAAAGCGGCTTCTGAAGATGAAGTTCCCAGAACCAGCAAAAGTTCTTCTTTTATATATTTTAAAATCGAAAGAATGCTGATTTTATAATATCTCAGAATACTTCCCAAAACCAGAAAAACAAACAAAGCCATTGTCAAATAGACACAAAGCATCAATTTTCCAAGCGGAATCAAAGTTGCCAAACCAAACTTACCGATTGTATAGGCCATTCCTCCAAAAGCGCCAATTGGTGCCAAATACATCACATATTTTAAACCCGTAAAAACAACATTCGAGATTCGTTCTAAAACTAAAATCGTTTGTTCTCTCTTTTGATAAAAATTCAATGCAATGCCGCATACAATTGCGGCAACCAAAACCTGCAAAGTAAAATTCGAAAAGAAAAACTGCAACCACGAAAAATGTTCAGCCGAACTGCTTGTATATTGGCTCGCATCTCCAATTGCCAATCCCGATTTATCAATTTTTCCTGGCTTAATCAAATACGCGACTGCAACGCCAATTGCCAAAGCAACAGTCGAAACTACTTCAAAATACCCCAAAGCTTTAATCCCGATTCGTCCAACTTTTTTTAGATTTCCCATTCCGGAAATTCCCAAAACAATTGTCAGAAAAATAATTGGGCCAATAAAAAGTTTGATGAGATCAATAAAACCTTTTCCTATTTTTTCCATTTCAATGCCATTCTCAGGCGAAAAATGACCCAGCAAAATTCCAGCAATAATTGCAATCAAAACCCAGAAAGTCAAGTTTGTAATTACAGTTTGAAAAAGGCTTTTTTTGATTTTCGGTGTAGGATTTGGAGCAGAAATATTCATGAGGTTCAGTTAGATAGTTTCACAAATATATAAAAAAAGCAGACCTATAAGCCGGATTCTGTTCTTGCCTCATTTTGCAACAAGGCAATACCTTATCATTTATCTAGATCCCAAATTACTTTGGGACTCAAGCTACCTACCCTTCAACAACGGACGAGAAGCCCTTAAATGCTGATATACTTGGTATTTCACCGCATAGAGTTTACCTGGTTTCACTACAGCATTACCTGTACATACTTTCTGTTGCACTTGTCCTTGCCTTATTTCTAAGACCGACGGGTGTTACCCGCTATGCTTCTCTATGGTGTCCGGACTTTCCTCCCTCCCGATGAATCGGGACGACGATAAGGCGGTCTGCGGTGCAAAAGTAACACTTTATGAATGAAGAATAATGATTTTAAATTTTCTATTTTATGAATTTTATCATAACTTTTTAATTTTAAAATAGTTATCTTTAAAATTCCATAATTTTTAAATTCAGTTATCATGAAAAGAATGTATCATTACGCAACTGTTTCAAAGGCTTTAGATCAATTGAATGAGAAAGGATTTACATGTGATTTTAATCGAAATGCTGACGTGATTAAAAAAAATCCTGAGAAATTTGAAATTGTTCATGTGTATCGATACGAGGGGGAATCAGACCCAGGCGATGAGGCAGTTGTATACGGAATTAAATCAACTTCTGGAAAAAAAGGAGTTTATGTTGCTGGCTTTTCAGCCGATTCAGATCAAGAAACCGCAAAGTTTTTATTTGATTTAAGTATTAGGGGAAGGTAGTTTTTAATTTAGTTTTCAGTCTCAGTTTTTTAATCTGAGACTGAAAACTAAAAACATTAATCCAAATAGTCCGGCGGAAACATTTCTTGTCCGTATTTTATAAAAATAGAGTTTATTTTTTCTTTCTTTTCAATTTCAGAAGCTGAAGAATTCGTTTCCATATAACTGGCAATTTCTTCAAACAAATCATCTAAACCAGCGGGAGTAACTGTACATAACAATTTAGCAGGTTCGTTGCTCAGATTTTTAAATCCATGTACAATTCCACCTTTTGGAATATTGACAAAAGCATTTTTCTTGGCAATATAAATCCCTAATTCCGATTTAAAAGTAACCTCGCCCTCCAATACAAAAAAAGTTTCTGCAAAATTAGCGTGCGCATGGGGATTTGGCCCCGCTCCCGGCGGAACCGACATTTCAATTACTGCATATTCACCATTGGTTTCTTTTCCTGAAATGACAATACGGTAATTTCCTCCGGCAATATTCAGTTTATGTCCTTGGGTTTCGTCTACGGTTATAATTGGATTTTTCATTTTGAGCCTTATTAATCTTTCCTAAATTATTTCCACAGAAAATAAAACTGCTTATTCATGTTGTGTCACATCATTATATTGCCAAAGCACATTGATGATTTTCCATTCGCCATTTTCTTTCACAATATGCATATAATCAATCCATGCATCGGCGAGCAATTTAACTGAAGCCGTTTTAGCCGAAACATCTAATAATTTAATTTCTTTTCTCGGATTTTTGGGAAATTTATCTCCTTTTACATTATAAGTCTCAGCCAAAATAACCATATTTTCTGCGAAAAATTCTGAAATATAATCTTTTTGTGCTGTCTTGTTTCTAAAAACCGATCTTTTCACCATTCTCGGATGCAAAGCGCTTTCCATCAATTTCGGATTTGGAGTATGCTGTGCTTCAATATAAGCCAAAGCAACTCGCTTGATATCTAACGAATCCTGTTTCGTTTGTGCTTGAATTTTAAAGGAACAAAATATAATCGCACTGAGTATTAAATATTTTTTCATATTAAAATGGTTAAGAATTTATGATCTAAGAACTTTTCAAAACTTTTATTAATTCTTCCATCTGAAACATTTTCATTTTCACAACAGATTCTACTTTAATATCATTAGAAGCAATAATTAAAACCCCTTCGTTATCTTCTTCATAACCAACTGACGCCGCATAAAAATTCGGATTAGAAATTATCGTTTCTTTTTTCCCATCTTTAAACCAGCCATAATTTGCTTCATAAATAACTTTATTTTCAAGTATTTGAATCGTTTCTTCACCATAAGTGTTCCAGAGAGCAATTCTTACCATATAAAATCCAATTAATGAAAATATTCCTATTCCGATAAAATAACCTATCCGTAAACCACTTCCGCTTGCAATGCCAAAAATTGTTCCGACAAGAGGAAAAATAAAAAAAGAGAAAGCCAGTAAAAACATCACTACTCTAACAAAAAATGGTGATTTTTTTACTTTAAGATTTAAGATGTTGTTTTGGTAGTGATATTGTTGCATAAATTTTAATTAAGTATTCTCGTGATTTTAAATAAAATATTAACTTCCAAGCTTGCCATATCTTTGAGTATCCGAAAAATACAGAACGATTTTTTTGCCATTCTTTCTGTAAGGATAAAACAATTCATATCTCCCATTGTAATTGCTGTATCTTAATTCGTCACTGTTTTTTTCAAAAACACTTTCTAAATAATCCCTTTCTTCTTTTGTGGTTTTATAAAGAAATCTGTTTTTCTGCGGCTGTATTGTATCTTTTAAATTTCCTTCGTAATAATCATCAAAACCTAAATAAACTGGAGAACCTTTTATTGAATCCTTTACAATTACAGTTACGCTTGGAAAGTTTTTATCTGTTCCAGATAAGATCTCTAAAATATCTGCTGTTTCTTTAATGTACTTTTCAGAAAAGCTATAATTTACTAACTTATCACTATTGGCTTTATTTACAGCAATAATAGACTCTGCCGATTTAATCATTAATTTTTCTTTTTTGGCAGCTGTCAAATAATCGCCACCAAATAAAATAATCGCTATTAATGGAAAAATCAAAACCAAAATCATAATTCGCCATCTATTTGATTTTGAATTTACAACATCCAGATTATGTTTTTCGGCAATTCGGGTTAAATTAAACATGATATTGATGATCAATGAACCTGTCATTAGAGCAAGAATCCCTAAAACACTTAAATAAAAAGATTCGGTCATATTTTCCCTAAAAACTTTTAATCCAAAAACCTGAATCAAGATAAAAGTGAAAACCCAATAGACTAATAACATTATCGAAATAATGCCAATGACGTTGCTTAATCTTACTATTTGTTTTGCATTCATAAATTATCGAATTGTTGTTTTGTTTATAGATTATTTTACTTTCGGATTAAAAATAACACATTTTTTATTACAAAAATTCAATTTAGAAATGAAAAAAATAAACATAAAAGATTATTATTGTATTCAAAACCAACTTTATGAAGTTTAAGTATATTTTTGTTTTTGTATTCTTTTTTATTTACTACAAGTCATTTTCTTGTGATTGTAAGACAATTGACCGAAAAAACATTATAGAAATAGGATTGAAGCATGAAATTGTATTTTACGGAGAAGTTATAAAAGTAGATTCAATAAAAAGAATGTACACTTTTAAAATCATAGAACTCTTTAAAGGAAAATACAATTCTCAATTCATTACTCAAAAATATTCTGGCAATTGCTCTGTTATTCCCTCTCTAAAACAACTTTGGATTGTTTACGCCAATTTTAATGACGATAAAACTATCGAGGTGAGTGGTTGTTCTCTAAGTACCGGATTTCAACCTTATGGGAGTGACTCCATGCCTTCTCCTCCAGAAATCAAAATGTCTCAAAAAACAGATGATCAAATAAAATCACTATCCTTTTATGTTTGGGAACTGAAATTTGAAAATCGAAATTTGCAAGATTGGATTTATCAACTTGAGAAATTAAGGGCATACAAAAAATCGCAAAATGTTTTTTTAGAAAAAGAAAAAACTGAAACGAAATTGGAAATTTATAGTCAATACATCATCATTTCTTTGATTGTCAATACCGTATTATTTCTAAGTTTAATCTTTGTAATTTTAAAGAAAAAGAATTTCGTCAAATAAGTAAAATCGACTTTAAACAACGAAACAAAAGTCATATATTTGCTATCGAATAAAAAAGAATATGGAACAATTTGTAGTATCGGCACGTAAATATCGCCCGCAGACCTTTAAGGATGTCGTGGGACAAAAAGCCATTACCAACACTTTGTTGAATGCTATTGAAACCAACCACTTGGCTTCTGCTCTTTTATTCACAGGACCACGTGGAGTTGGAAAAACAACTTGCGCGCGTATCTTGGCTCGAAAGATAAACCAGCCTGGATATGACGATCCTACTGAAGATTTCGCATTTAATGTTTTTGAATTGGATGCCGCTTCAAACAACTCAGTTGATGATATTCGTAACTTGATTGATCAAGTTCGAATCCCGCCACAAACCGGACAATACAAAGTATATATCATTGACGAGGTTCACATGTTGTCTTCGGCTGCTTTTAATGCTTTTTTGAAAACATTAGAAGAACCGCCAAAACATGCTATTTTTATTTTAGCGACAACAGAAAAACACAAAATCCTTCCAACGATTTTATCGCGTTGCCAAATTTTTGATTTCAAAAGAATTACAGTAAAAGATGCCAAAGAACATCTAGCAGATGTTGCTGAAAGTCAAGGAATCGTTTTTGAAGATGATGCACTGCACATTATTGCTCAAAAAGCCGATGGCGCCATGCGTGACGCATTATCAATTTTTGACCGTGTAGTTTCATACTGTGGAACAAACCTGACGCGTCAAGCCGTAACTGAAAACCTAAATGTTTTAGATTACGAAACCTACATTACAGTAACCGATTTGATTCTGGAAAATAAAATTCCAGAACTATTAATTGCATACAACGACATTCTGGCTAAAGGTTTTGACGGACATCATTTTATCGCTGGCCTAGCTTCTCACTTTAGAGATTTATTGGTAAGCAAAACACCTTCGACTATTGCATTACTTGAAGTTGGAGAACAAGCGCAACAAATGTATGGCGTTCAATCGCAAAAATGTTCTCAGGACTTTTTATTAAAAGGAATTGATATCGCAAACGACTGCGATTTAAAATACAAATTGAGTCAAAATCAGCGACTTTTAGTTGAATTATGCTTGATGCAATTGGCCTCTATCAACTTTGATGGAGAAAAAAAAAAGTTGAGCAATTCATAATTCCGCCAACTTATTATAAAAACGGAAGCTTTTCTATAGTTGAAGTTCAAAGTCCAAATGCCAAAGTCCAAAGTACAACTGAAACTTTAAAAACGGATGAAAAAGTCAATGTCAATCAAAATGACAATGGCAATGCTGTACCTGTAAATACTACAAATACAACTCAAGTTTCTCCTGAACCTCAAAAAGTTCAAACTCCAGAAACACCAAGAGCTGACCTGAGTGGTCCTCAAAAAGTTTCTGCTTTTTCTCTTGCCAGCATCCGCAAGAAAAAGGAATTAGAACAAAGCAGCAAATCGTATGTCAAGCCTACTTCTGTATTGCCTACGGAAGAGTTTAACGAGACTGATATGCGCCTTCATTGGAACAAATATGCGGAGCGTTTAGGGCAAAAAGGTTTGAAGATCATGGAATCTATTCTGTTGATCAATGACCCGGTTTTAGAAGGAACGAGAATCACTTATGAACTTCCAAACGAGGGTTCAAAATTGGAATTTGAAAGCCAGATGAATGCCTTATTAGGACATTTAAAAGGTCATTTGCACAATCATGACATTACCATTGAAGTAATTGTTAATGAAGAGGCACAAACTAAACGAACTTATAACAATCAGGATCGATACAATCGTTTTGTAGAAATCAACCCAAATATTGAGCTCTTGCGCTCAACATTTGGATTGGATTTAAAAGATTAATATTTTCCTACAGCCACGACTCAAGCGATAGCAAACAGGCGAAGCAATTCACGAATTAGATTATTTATTTCAACAAGTCACTATTGCTCGAATCGTCAAAAAATTATCGATTAGCAAGTCCGAAATTATAGACTTTTTCAAGCCATTTTTTTCTTTTATTTTCATCTGAACCTTTAATAATTCCGATGTAGCTGACTTTTACGGGCTTTATTCCGCAGAATTGCAAGGTTGATTTTTTTAATTGATTTACACTTGGTCTTCCAAAAGATAATCGGTAAAACCAGCCTGGCTGATCTAAAGTTGTAATAATATGAGCTGTTTTGCCTTTCAATAGTTTATCCCACCAAACTGAGTTTTCTCTGTATTGGAAAGCCATTCCTGGCAAAAATAAACGATCGATAAATCCTTTTGTAATCGCAGGAAGTCCGCCCCACCAAACAGGATGAATCCAAACCAAGTGATCGGCTCTTTTGATTTTCTCCCAAGATTCAAGTAAATCAGGTTCCAATTCAGTTCGTTTTTGGTAACCAAACTGCAAATTCGGATTGAATTTTAAATCTGCAATTGTAATGGTTTCTACCTTAGCGCCAGAAGCAATTGCACCATTTTTATACGATTCTGCAATTCCAAAATTAAAACTCTCCGCGTTTGGATGACCGTTTATAATCAGTATTTTTTTCATATCTAAGTTTTTATCAAAAATACCGTTCGTGCTTTTTCTTTTACTGGACAAATGTCCTAAAAATAGATGCAAATTATTTGTCTCGCAGATTTAGCAGATTAGGCCGATCTAAAAACAACTTATAAATTTTCGCAGATTTATACAATATAACAATAAAAAACAAATCTGCTTAATCTGTAAAATCTGCGTGAAACCAAAAATCAAACAACCGCTTTTCTGATTCGGCTTAAATGTCTTGGCGTAATTCCTAAATAAGAAGCCAAATATTGAAGCGGGATTAGCTGTATGTATTTTTGTTGATTCTGATACAATTCTTCGTAGCGCTGAGCACCAGATAATTTTTGAAAAGAAACCATTCTTTTATGCAAATTAACAAACTCTAATTCGGTTAATTTTCTTCCGATTTCCTGCCAGTTAAAACCAGATTGATATAATTTTTCTAAAGCTTTGCGATCTAAAATCTGCAGTTCGGTTTCGGCAAGAGCCTGAATATTTTCTTCTGCTTTTTCTTGCGTAATAAAACTGGCAAACGATGCCATAAATTCATTTTCAAAAGCAAAACAATTCGTTATTTCGTCTCCCTTATGATTTACAAAAAACGACCTCAGAATACCTTTTTTGATGAAAACAACTTCATTGCAAACTTGATTTTCAGTCAATAAAAGTTCGCCTTTTTTAAGCGTTCGAAATGTAATTAGGCTATCTAAAAGTTCTAATTCTTCTGAAGAAAAATCTTGAATGGACTGAAAAACGGTTTTCATGAATTAGTCGTTAGAATTAAAAACGCGTTCAATTCTTTTATCTGGAATAAGCCACAACAATGCCACAATAAAATAGGCAGCACCAGAAATCCACTCGTTGTAAAACGAAGCAACAATTCCGATGATATATAAAACCGCCGAAGCTTTTCCTTTTAAATCTTTGCCGAGCGCTTTTCTCAAAGGAGAATCATCACCTTCATTACACATAATTACATATTGCAAAATCACGTAGGCAATTGCGCATAAAAGCAAAATAATTCCGTAAAACGCCATTGATGCTTTCTCAAAATTATGTTCTCCCATCCAACCTGTCGAAACTGGAATCAATGAGAGCCAAAACAACAAATGCAGATTGCTCCAAAGCACTTTTCCGTTTACTTTAGACAGACCATGAAGCAAGTAATGATGATTATTCCAATAGATTCCAACATAAATAAAACTCAAAATATAGCTCAAAAATTTAGGAATAAGCGGTTTTAAATCGGCAAACTCATGACCTTCTGGAACTTTTATTTCCAAAATCATGATTGTTATAATAATTGCCAAAACACCATCACTAAAGGCTTCAAGTCTAGTTTTATTCATTTGTTATTTATTAAAGTGCTATTTATAAAAAAAGTTTGCCACGACTTTCACAAATTAGCATTAATTTTTGAATCTTTTTGAAGTATTAATTCGTGCTAATTTGCGGAATTCGTGGCAAAAAAATAATTTATATTTTACCGTAGTACATTGCTTTTACAATTCCGTCAGAAAGTCCAATTTTTGGCACATAAATCTGGCGCGCTCCACTCCATTTCATTGCATTCAAATAAATGCGAGTTGCGTGAATGATAACGTCGGCGCGGTCAGAATTCAAACCTAATTCGGCAATTCTTTGTTCGTAGGTCAATGAATTCAGGAACGCATATTGTGAATTGATATAAATGTATGAAAGCGGTTTTTCCTGCTGTTTTCCAGACATTTTAAACAATTTATTGATGTTTCCACCAGATCCAATCAAAGTAACTTCGTCATAATCTGCAGTATTGGTTTTAATCCATTTTTCGATTTCATCCCAAACTACGTCGCAAACCATATTATTCAACAAACGAACTGTTCCCGCTTTGAATGATCTTGAATTGATCATTTTTCCATCTGAAAAAAGAGTAAACTCTGTACTACCGCCTCCAACATCTACAAAAAGATAGGTTTCGTCTGTCTTTAATAAATGATGCAAATCTGTAGAAGCAATAATTGCTGCTTCTTTTTTGCCGTCAATAATTTCGATTTTAATATCGGCTTTCTTTTTAATCAAAGCCACAACTTCTTTGGCATTATACGCTTCACGCATTGCCGAAGTAGCAAACGCCATATAACGCTCTACTTTATGTACTTTCATCAAAAGATTGAATGCTTTCATGGCATCAATCATTCGATCGGTATTTTCTTGTGATATTTCTCCAACGGTAAAGGCATCTTGTCCCAAACGAATTGGCACACGGACAAGCGAACTTTTATTAAATTGCGGATCTTTCCCTTCTTGTTCTACAACATTCGATATCAGAAGCCTCATGGCATTTGAACCGATATCTATTGCTGCAAATTTTCTAATATTAATCATGCTCACTTATGATTTGAAAAATTGGTTTTAATTAATTTATTTTTTGTGGAACCGCTTCTGCTACCTCAATTTTGTTTTGGTAATATTTATAGGTTTCAAATTGCGCTCTAAATGGGGCATGATGATTTCGAGGCTTATATTTGTTATCTAATTTATAGGAATGATATCGCACTTTAACATTCCCTTTCCAAGCAATATTAAAATTATCAATCAATTCTTTTTTGATTTCGAGATCATAAATTGGGCAGGTAACTTCGACTCTTCCGTCAAGATTTCTAGTCATAAAATCGGCAGACGAAATGTAAACTTCAGTTAAACCCGCATTTCCAAAAATATAAACTCTTGAATGCTCTAAATAATTATCTACAATACTTATTGCTTCAATATTTTCGCTCATTCCAGGAATACCAGGAATCAAAGAACAAATTCCTCGAACCTGAAGCTGGATTTTAACTCCAGCATTACTCGCTTCATAAAGTTTATCAATCATTTTAAAATCAGACAAACTATTCATTTTTAATTTGATATGCGTTTTTCTGCCAGCAAGTGCATGCAAAATTTCGCGATCGATCAACTTAATGAACTTTGTTCTTGTGTAATGTGGCGACACAATTAAATGCTTGTATCTGTGCACTCTATAATTTATATCAAAGAATTCGAATATTTTTGAAGTATCTTTTAAAATCCCTTGATGGCAAGTAAAAAGCGTTACATCTGTATAAATTTTAGCTGTAGATTCATTGAAGTTTCCAGTTGAAATAAAGCCGTAACGACGTGTTTTTCCTTCTTCGATTCTTTCGATCACACAAATTTTACTGTGGACCTTCAAGCCTTTAATTCCGAAAATAAGCTCAATTCCTTCCGTTTGCATTTGCTCCGCATATGAAATATTGCTTGCTTCATCAAAGCGTGCTTGAAGTTCGATTTGAACTACAACTTTCTTTCCGTTTTTAGCAGCATTAATCAACGAACTTATAATCTGTGAATTCTTAGCCAGACGATATAAGGTAATTTTGATGCTGGTCACTTTTGGATCTAAAGCCGCTTCACGTAAAAATTTGGTCAAATATGAAAATGATTGATAAGGCGCATGCACCAAATAATCTTTTTTGTTGATTTTCTCTAAAATACTTCCATCCAAACTCAAACCTGGAACTGGCAAAGGTTCATTTGGTTTATACAATAAATCGTAGCGCCCTAGATTTGGAAAATCCATATAATCACGGCGGTTGTGATACCTTCCACCCGGAATTATACTATCTGTTTCTACAATTTTCATTTTTTCCAAAAAGAATTGCAGCGTATCTTCTTCAATTAAATTGTCATAAATAAAGCGCACAGGCTCTCCAATTCGGCGGTCTTTTACAGAGCTAGAAATTTTTTCGAGCATACTTTTGCTTAAGTCACTGTCAATATCTAACTGCGCGTCACGAGTGATTTTGATCATGTGTGCTGAAACACTTTTATAATCAAAAATATTGAAGATGCTCTTAAGTTTATAACGAATAACATCATCGATCAATATTACATATTGCTTTTCATCTTCTGAAGGGAGGACGACAAAACGGTTGATGTTTTTTGGAATTTCGATTAAAGCATAACGAACTTCATCTGTTGCCAATTCTAAACGAACAGCCAAATAACCTAAAGTATCTTTTAAAACTGGAAAAACCGCCAAGTCATTCAGAATGATTGTTACCAATTCTGGACTCAATTTTTGTGTAAAAAAGTCTTTTAAGAAACACTCCTGTTTTTTGGTAATTTGGGTTTCATTTATAATAAAGATATTCTCCGCTTCTAGTTCGGCTTCAATATTTCCAAGAATACGCAAACTTTCAGATTGTTGCTGAATTACGATTTCGGTAATATCCTTAATTAATTGGTGAGCAGAAATTCCGCCTAAATACTTCTCGCCAGAAATACCCGAGAGACTTAATCTTCGAATCGCAGCATACCGAACTCTGAAAAACTCATCTAAATTGTTTGAAAAAATTCCAACAAAACGCAGTCTGTCTAAAAGTGGAACCGTGTTGTCTGCAGCTTCTTGAAGCACTCTTGCATTAAACGCTAACCAACTTTTTTCTCTATCGATATATTTCTGTTCGTACACTTTATTTATTTTAAATCTTTGGGGAAAATTGTTTTATGTGTCTTGCCTTTATTGAGAGCATCCCAGCTTTCTGTATCAAATTGCAGGGAAACAAAACCTGAAGTTGGGACATTATCTATAAAAACATCCCCAAATTTATTAACAAAATTTGTAATAGCCTCGTTATGTCCAAAAAGAATAACGCTTTCTAAACTATTATCACACGATTTAATAACTTTTTCGAGTTGTTTGTCATCAAAAGTATAAAGATCGTCTTTGAAAACAATGCTTTCGAGGGGGTATGAAATATTTTGAGCAAAAATAAGAGCCGTCTCCGCAGCACGTGCAGCGGTACTACTCCATATAATATAAGTTTTCGGTAGATATTTTGAAATATTTGAAGACACTTCATGTGCATCTAAAATTCCTCTTTTCATTAAAGGTCTGTCAAAATCTTTAAGAGGCGCTTCCCAGCTTGATTTTGCGTGTCGTATTAAAATTAAGTTTTTCATAAAAGACAATATTTAAAAATACATACATAACGAGAAAACTGCTTTCTAAGTTCTAATTTACAAAAGAAATTTTAATCATTTCCCTTTTTTTATTTCTGTTAACATTATAACAAAATTTTAACAAGAATTTGAAAGTTTCAAAGCAGTAAGATTTAAAAAAGTAAAAAATGAGATTTTTATTATTTTATGTACTTCATCTATAAAATTAGTATTTGGTCGATATTATACAATTCTTTAAAATTTTAACCAAATACCTGATTATTAATCATTTAATCGTTATAAATAAAACTCAATATCATGAATAAATCAAAAAAAAATTAGGAAAATTTCTATTTTTTTTTGTGTTGTAAAAGTGTTTTTGAGTCAAATTTTTGTAAAAAAACAACACTTCAACGAGTTTTTAGGTTAGTTATAGATAAAAAAAACATATTACAAAAACTCTAATATAACTTTGATTTTGTTAAAATATTAAATATATCACAAAACAGAGAAACAATTTATAAGAATAAAAAGGTGTCACTTTAAAGGTCCTAAAGAGTGTCAAAATTGTAAGTTATTTTTTTGTTAGAAATGTACGATGTGATTAATAACCTATTTGTCCCAGTTAAAATAAATAGAACCGTTTTTCCATCTTCTGAGATTTTATTAAACATTAACCTAAAACCTTAAAAAAATCACTGTATTCTATTTTTTACAAGCCCCTAAATCTATTCCATAATTTTTTATTAAGAACAAGCCTTGACAATTTATAATCACTTGAAACGGATTATAACTCAAAGAATCTCAAAAAAAATTTACTAAAGATTAAAAAAATAGAGATTATGAAAAACATTACTTTAATTAACTTGAATATTAAATACGTTTATATTACGTTGCTTTTAATATTTATTACAAGTGGCTATTCTCAAAATACATATGATGGCAATTACTGCCCTGGCCCAGGTGCAGTTGGTGATGAATATGCGACTGGAACGGTTTATAGCACAGTATTATTAGCTAACCCTTCTTCAACATGTAATATTGGAACGATTCGCGCTAAAGTTGATACCCAAAATCAAGTTCTAAGATTAGGTATGGACATTGGTAATGGTGGTTCGGCACTTTTTAGATTGTACTTAGATACCGATAATAATTCTGCAACAGGATTAACCTCAGATTCATTTGGAGGAACCATTAGTGTAGCTGGTGCTGAGTATATCTTAGAAATTAATTCTAACGGAAGTGGCTTTACTTTATATACGGGAAATGGCAGTGTTAAAACTCAAACTAATGTTATCCCAGCAGGTCTTGCTGCTCAGGCAGGTAAGGCCAATTGTAATTCTGGTGCTACATTTTTAGAGTTTAATGTTCCTTTTGGAAGCTTGGGAATTAACATTTGTGATCCCAATAATCCTGGTGTAATTAACGTTACAAAATTAGCTTCTGTTAGTGGTAACTCTCCTAATTCAAGTCTATGTACAAATACTCCACTTACTTTTGGAATTCCACTAAAAGGAACAGTTGGACCCAACTCAACTATTTGTTCAGGAGCTAGTGCTGCTTTAACAATATCAGGTCTCAATGCTAATTCTAATGTAATTAAATGGCAATCATCTGTTGCACCATTTTCAGTGTGGGTAGATATTGCTAATACTACAGGTTTAACCGGTTACAATACAGGTAATTTAACAGAAACCACAAAATTTAGAGCAATATTTTCTAATTCAGGTTTATGCTCTGGAAGCAATATTGCGACAAGTGAAGCAACCGTGACGGTAAATACTCCAACCGCTTGTTCTATTACTGGCACTAGTGGTCCTGTATGTTTATCTTCTTCTAATGTATATGCGGCTCCAGCCGGTATGACATCCTATTCGTGGTCTTTGCCTCCGGCAACTGCAAATGGCGCTACAATTACATCTGCTACAAATTTACAAAACGTAACGGTTCAAGCTGGTTCTACTTGTAATACAACGTTTAAATTATTATTAACTACTACTTTAAATGGATGCAGTTCTACTTGTGAAAAAATAGTGACTGTTAACGACACGACTGCACCAACTTGGACAACCCAAGCAGGCACTTTAAATGTTACTTTGCAATGCAGCGATGCGGCAGGATTGACAGCTGCACAAAATCAGGCTCCTGTTGCCACAGACAATTGTGCTGGAACTGTAACCTATACAAAAGTGAGCGGAACTTTCGCCGCTGGGACTTGTGCCAATTCTGGAACTTACACCAACACTTGGACCGCTAAAGACGCCTGTAATAATACTTCAACAGTTTTTACTCAGGAGATCACTATTCAGGATACGACTGCACCAACTTGGACAACCCAGGCTGGCACTTTAAATGTTACTTTGCAATGCAGCGATGCGGCAGGATTGACAGCTGCACAAAATCAGGCTCCTGTTGCCACAGACAATTGTGGTGGAACTGTAACCTATACAAAAGTGAGCGGAACTTTCGCAGCTGGAACTTGTGCCAATTCTGGAACTTACACCAACACTTGGACTGCTAAAGATGTCTGCAATAACACTTCAACAGTTTTCACACAGGTAATCACCATTCAGGATACTACTGCACCAACTTGGACAACCCAAGCAGGCACTTTAGATGTTACTTTGCAATGCAGCGATGCGGCAGGATTGACAGCTGCACAAAATCAGGCTCCTGTTGCCA
>NZ_SJSY01000054.1 GCF_004352915.1 Flavobacterium zhairuonense
ATGCTTAAATTCCAAAACCTAATAGGCTTCGCTTCGCTCAGCTGGAAAATTCACTCTTATATATATATGTATAAAAACAAAACCCGCCAGCTTTTGGAAAACCGGCGGGTTGGCAAGAAATTGCTACATACACATTATAGTACCATTTCAAACAATTATTATAATCAAGCAAACTTCTACATATATATTGTATGTATTTTTGTAATCATGTATATTTGCATTCACAAAATTATAAACAATGATCAAGATTACTTTACCCGATGGGTCAATTAGAGAGTTCGTTCAAGGCGTAACTCCAATGGAGGTCGCTAAAAACATTAGCGAAGGTTTTGCAAGAAATGTTATTTCTGCATCTTTTAATGGTACAACTATTGAAACCGAAACTCCATTAACGACCGACGGTAATCTTATTTTATATACTTGGAATGATGCTGAGGGCAAAAAAGCTTTCTGGCATTCGACTTCACACGTAATGGCTCAAGCTCTTGAGGAATTATACCCTGGAATCAAACTAACTCTAGGACCTGCAATTGCTAACGGGTTTTATTATGATGTGGATTTTGAAGATCAGAAAATTTCTGAAGCTGATTTCAAAAAAATAGAAGATCGTATTCTTGAAATCGCAAGAGGAAAATTTGATTTTAAAATGCGCCCTGTAACTAAAGCAGAAGCTTTAGAAATGTACAAAGACAACGTTTACAAAACGGAATTGATTTCGAATCTTGAAGACGGAACTATTACATTTTGCGACCATGCCACTTTTACTGATTTATGCCGTGGTGGACATATTCCGAATACTGGAATTATCAAAGCTGTAAAGATCATGAGCGTTGCTGGTGCTTATTGGAGAGGTGACGAGAAAAACAAACAGTTGACACGCGTTTACGGAACATCTTTCCCTAAACAAAAAGACTTAACCGAATATCTTGAACTTCTTGAAGAAGCAAAACGTCGTGACCACCGTAAATTAGGAAAAGAACTTGAATTGTTCGCTTTCTCTCAAAAAGTAGGTCAAGGTTTGCCTTTATGGTTGCCAAAAGGAGCTGCACTTAGAGAGCGCTTAGAGCAATTTTTGAAAAGAGCACAAAAGAAAGCAGGATACGAGCAAGTTGTGAGTCCACATATTGGTCAAAAAGAGCTTTATGTTACTTCTGGTCACTACGCTAAATATGGAGCTGATAGCTTTCAACCAATTCATACTCCAGCAGAGGGCGAAGAGTTTTTATTGAAACCTATGAACTGTCCTCACCACTGTGAAATTTACAATGTAAGACCTTGGTCATATAAAGATTTACCGAAGCGTTATGCTGAATTTGGTACTGTATATAGATACGAACAATCTGGAGAGCTTCATGGTTTGACTCGTGTTAGAGGATTTACTCAGGATGACGCGCATATTTTCTGTACTCCAGAGCAATTGGACGAAGAGTTTAAAAAAGTAATTGACCTTGTATTGTATGTATTTGGCTCATTAGGCTTTGAAAACTTTACTGCCCAGATTTCATTGAGAGATCAGGAAAACAGAGATAAATATATCGGTACTGATGAAAATTGGGAAAAGGCCGAAAATGCTATCATTAATGCTGCAAAAGACAAAGGTCTTAATACTGTCGTAGAATATGGTGAGGCCGCATTCTATGGTCCGAAACTAGATTTCATGGTTAAAGACGCTTTGGGAAGACAATGGCAATTAGGAACAATTCAGGTAGATTACAACCTGCCTGAGCGTTTTGATTTGACTTATAAAGGTGCTGATAATGAATTACATCGTCCTGTTATGATTCACAGAGCTCCTTTTGGATCTATGGAACGTTTTATAGCAATTTTGCTAGAGCATACAGCAGGAAATTTCCCACTTTGGCTAATGCCTGAGCAAGCTATTATCTTGTCTTTGAGCGAGAAATACGAAAATTATGCTAAAAAAGTTTTAGATTTGCTAGAAAATCACGAAATTCGCGCCCTAATTGACAACCGAAACGAAACTATCGGCAAGAAAATTAGAGATGCAGAAATGCAAAAAATTCCATTTATGCTTATTGTAGGCGAGGAAGAAGAGAAAAACGGCACAATTTCGATTCGTCGTCATGGACAAGAAGGAAAAGGTAATATCACAGTTTCAATCGAAGAATTTGCTGCGATTGTGGACGAAGAAATAAAAAAGACATTAAAAGTATTTACAGTTTAACTTAAATTAGAAAGTCATAGCAATAAGAAGCAACAGAGGTTTTCAACCTCGAGTAGAAAAAAAAGATGCACACAGAATAAACAATCTTATTCGTGTTCCAGAGGTACGTCTTGTAGGTGAAAATATTGAACCTGGCGTTTTTAAAATCGCAGATGCGTTACGTTTAGCTGACCAATTTGAATTGGATTTAGTTGAAATTTCGCCAAACGCAGAACCGCCGGTTTGTAAAATCATGGATTACAAGAAATTTGTTTACGAACAAAAGAAAAGAGATAAAGCTTTAAAAGCTAAATCTTCTCAAGTTGTTGTAAAAGAAATTCGATTTGGTCCTCAGACTGATGAGCATGATTACGAGTTTAAAAGAAAGAACGCTGAAAAATTCTTGAAAGAGGGAGCTAAATTAAAAGCTTTTGTATTCTTTAAAGGACGTTCTATTATTTACAAAGATCAAGGTCAGATTCTGTTATTGCGTCTTGCTCAAGATTTAGAAGAACACGGTAAAGTTGAAGCTATGCCAGTTCTGGAAGGAAAGAGAATGATTATGTTCATTGCTCCTAAAAAGAAAAAATAATTATTTGCTTTAAGCAATAAGCCTTAAGCTTTAAGCAAAAATTCAAACATTTGCCTAGAGCTTAAAGCCTACTGCCTAAAGCTTTTGAAAATATAAGTAAGTAAGAATAAATTAAAACACTAGGAAAAATGCCTAAAATGAAAACAAAATCTAGCGCTAAGAAACGTTTTAAAGTTACTGGCTCTGGAAAAATTAAAAGAAAGCATGCTTTTAAAAGTCACATCTTGACTAAAAAATCTAAAAAACGTAAATTAGCTTTGACTCACTCAGCGCTAGTTCACCAAACAGATATGAAAAGCATTAAACAACAATTAAGAATTATCTAAATGGTTGATAGTTGGCAGTTGATAGTTGATGGATTTAAAACCGACAACCAACAACCGACAACGAACAACTAATATTTAATCTTTAGGTTAAAAAATTATTTATATAACCTTGGAGTATGGCCTTAAGTTCCTTTGATTCAATTCAGGACGCCTGCTACAAAAACACATTAAAATTATGCCAAGATCGGTAAATTCAGTTGCTAAAAGAGCAAGAAGAAAAAAAATAATGAAGCAAGCCAAAGGTTTCTTTGGTAGACGTAAAAACGTTTGGACAGTTGCTAAGAATGCAGTAGAGAAAGCGATGAGCTACGCTTACCGCGATAGAAAACAAAACAAAAGAAATTTCCGTTCATTATGGATTCAACGTATCAACGCTGGAGCTAGATTAGAAGGAATGTCTTATTCTCAATTCATGGGGAAAGTTAAAGCTAACGGAATCGAATTGAACAGAAAAGTTCTTGCTGATTTAGCTATGAACCACCCAGAAGCTTTCAAAGCTATTCTTAATAAAGTAAAATAAAACGTTTTATAAACTCAATTTAAGATTACTTACTTATCATAGAAAAACCATCCTATCAAAACGGGATGGTTTTTTGTTTTAAAGAAGTTTCAAATCTCTTCCTTTAGAAACAAAATTTTAAAAGTAACTTTGTATAAACCAAAACAATCCTATGTACAAAGCACTTTTTGATCATATTGAAAAATTCATTTCTCTCGAACCTTCAGATATTGATAAATTAGAATCATGCCTAGAAGTTTCCAAAATAAAAAAGAAAGAACATGTATTAAAGGAAGGTCAAATTTGCAATACAATGTATTTTATTGTCAAAGGTTGTATGAGACAATATATCATCAACCCTAAGGGAGCTGAACAGACATTACAATTTGGCATTGAAAACTGGTGGATTACTGATTATTTGAGTTATCATAATCACATTCCATCTAGTTTTTATTTGCAAGCGGTAGAAAATTCAGAAGTTATTGCTCTTGACAAAACTGTTTTAGAGTCGCTATTAATTGAAATTCCAAATCTTGAAAGGTATTTTAGAGTCGTTACTCAAAAGACTTTTGGTGCAATGCAAATGCGAATTAAATTCTTGTTTACAATGTCGGCCGAAGAGAGGTATCATCATTTTAATGATCATTTTCCAGAATTTGTTCAGCGAGTTCCACAATATATGCTTGCTTCCTACTTGGATTTTTCTGCTGAATTCATGAGTAAGATCAGAGCCGGAAAAGTATGATTTGAATTTCTTGAAGTAGTTCAAGTTTTTAGAAGCACGCATTATTGACCTTTGTAATGAACTTTTAAAACATATAAAAATGAAATCAAGAATTGTTATCCCGCAAGTTGCCCCAGAAGCTTATCAAGCTATGTTAGGATTAGAAAAATATATGGCGACAACTTCATTAACTCCAGTTCATAAAGAGCTTATCAAAATTCGTGCTTCGCAAATAAACGGCTGTGCTTACTGTATTAACATCCATACAGCAGATGCAAGAAAATATGGCGTATCTGAACAAAGAATTTATTTATTGAGCGCATGGCGTGAAGCTGATTTTTATTCAGAAGAAGAAAAAGCAATATTAGCTTTGACCGAAGAAATTACTTTAATAAGTAATCATGTTTCTGAAGAAGTTTATCAAAATGCTGTCAAATTATTTGATGAAAAATACCTTGCCGAAATCATTTTGGCCATCATCACAATCAATGCTTGGAACAGAATAGGAATTTCCACCGGAATGAGAGCAGAATAATTTTATAAAGATAAATTTTACAACAAAATTCATATCTACAGACCCTCCTATTCGAGGGTCTGTTTGTATATACCTGTAAATGAGATTTCGAATTTTATTTTTTTTCATCAAAAACAAAATACCGTATTTATACGTGGTTGTAAGAAATATAATTTTCTATTTTTGGCGCATGGTTTCAAAAAAAGTACAATTTTCTCTCTATATAATTCTCATTTTCACAGTCTTTTTTGCCTGTCAAAAGAAAAAATATTTTACAGAGCAAATTACAAATAACAAGGTCAAAATAAAAGAGATAATAAATACTGCTGATTCTTTCTACAAGAACAAACAGTTAGATAGTGCATTTTATTTTTACAATAAAGCGAGAACAAAATGCGATCCTAATGAAGATGCCAAGACCTACGTTTATTGCATGTATTACATGGCCGAAATTCAACAAGATCATGAAGATTTTATTGGAAGCACTAAGACCGCAACAGAAACAATTCCTTATTTAAATAAAATTAAAGACCCAAATTACGTTTGGAATATCTATAGTGTTTTGGGAAGAAACTATTATTATACTTACGATTATCCAAATGCCATTTCCTATTACTCAAAAGCATTTATTTTAAAAGTTGACAGAATCAACATACTTGAAGCAAAAAATAATATCGCAACAATTTATATAAAACAGCACAAGTACAATGAAGCTCTTCAGATTTTTCTTTCAATAAGCAAAGAGAAATTTCTTCAGCAAAAACCAACCTACTACTCAAAAATAATCAATTATATTGGTTATTGTTATTTCAAACTCCAGAATCCTAAAGCCTTGAGTTTTTTTGAAAAGAGTATTCAAATAAAGTCTCAAGCAAAAGACAAAGATGGTTTGGGCAAAACATATTATAATCTTACGGAATACTATAAGAACAATAAAGCTCTATCAATGAAATATGCCAAATTAAGCTACGAGAATTACACGCTATCCGGCAATACTGATGATCGCTTACTTGCCTTAAAATTCATTATAGAAAATACTGGTTCGGCTAAAGAGTCAAAAGAAAAGGCTCTTCTTTATATAAAAATGATTGATAGCATTTATGAAATCAGGCAAAAAGCTAAAAATCAATTTGCAAAAATGAAGTATGATTCCAGAACAGAAAAAGAGGAAAACTTAAAACTAAAAGCTCAAAAAATCAAAAACGAACTTCAATTAGAAAAACAGGAACGAAGAAATATTATCTCTTATATCATTATCATATTAGCATTGTGCTTAATTACTATAATTTATTTTTATTTAACCGCTCGAATGAATCGTCAAAAAATAGAAGCAACATATCAGAGCGAAACTCGAATTTCAAAAAAACTTCATGACGAATTAGCAAATGATGTATACCATACTCTAGCATTTGTTGAAAACAGAAATCTTTCTAGCGAAGAAAATAAAAATCATTTACTAACGAAGCTGAACGATATTTATTCCCGAACAAGGAATATTTCAAAGGAAAACAATCCAATTTTAAGCAATCAAAATTATACTTTTCAGCTCAAAGAGATGATTTCGAGATTCAACACCTCTAACGTAAATCTGTTGCTTAATGGTTTGGACACCATTTCGTGGGATAAAGTCGACAAGATCAAAAAAATATCGGTTTATAGAGCTATTCAGGAATTACTTGTAAACATGAAAAAACATAGTGAGGCCAGTTTAGTTGCAATAACTTTTAAAGAAAAAGACAATGCTCTTATAATTAGTTATACTGATAATGGAAAAGGAATTGATTCTTCCAAAATGGTTTTAAAAAATGGCTTACATAACATGGAGAGTACGATTCACAAAATCCAAGGTGAAATTGATATAAACTCTAATTTAGGAAAAGGTTTTAAAGTTCTAATAAAACTCCCATTATGATAAAGAAGAACTTATTCCGTTTTTTTCGAAAAAACTATATTTTTCTTTGCTTTCCAATCTTTATCATAGTATTGGCATTTAGTTTTTTTACGCAATTTTCTGAAGCAAAAGAGCGACAAATACTGCACATCAAAAAAGATCGTACTGCAGAAATAAAACAAATGCAGAAAAAAGCATATGCTTTTTGGGATTCTGGAAAAAATGACAGTGCACTTTTTTATTTCAATAAAACACAATTATTATGTGAACCAAAAGCAGATTATCCAGATGAATATGTTGGATCATTAAACAATATGGTAGAAATCTTGCAACGATATGGAAACTACTATGAAGCAGAAGCTACTCTTATAAAAGCATTCCCTTATTTAGACAAAACAACTAATGGAAAATATGCCGTCAACGCCTATACATTCATGGCCTATAACTTTTTGTATACATACGATTACGAAAAGGCATTGTATTATCATAAAAAAGCACTAAAAAAAGCAGTCTCTACATTCAGAAAATCAAGAATTTTATCTGAAATTGCTTTTGTATATATGCATCAGGAAAAATATCATGAGGCAATAAATTTATTAAAACCAATAGTTAAATATAAGATTGAAGATAAAATAACTCCTTCAAATACAATTCCTCAGCGCGCAGCTATATTATATAATCTAGGCCTTTCCTATTTATATCTCGGAAATCATAAAGAAGAAGCATTTAAATGTTTTGACGAAAGCTTGAAATTAACACTTACATTAAATGACGATTATGAACTAGTTGGCAACTATCATGCTTTTTATAAGTATTATAAAAAATACAACAATCCAGAACTAAAGAAAATTAATGCCGAAAAAGCTTACTATTGCGCAAAAAGAGCAAAAGCTGCGACATATGAAATTAATATGTTGGCTCAGCTTATTGAGGCTGACAATGCCCAAAATTCTAGAAAACATTGGAAAGTTTACATCAAAAAAGTGGACAGCCTCATTGTAAGCAGAAAAAAAGCAAAAAATCAATTTGCTGATGCTATATACAACTCCAAGAAAGACAGGGAAGAAAACTTAGAGCTGAAAACTCAAAAAGCGGAAAAAGAATTACAAATAGAAAGACAAAAAAACCGCAATATCATTTTATATATTTCTATTGTATTTGTTCTCTCGACATTCCTGTTTTTATTCTATCATCTTTCCAAAAAAGGTAAAAAAGAAAAAAAAGACGCTATTTATATTAGTGAAGCCAGAATTTCCAGAAAATTAGATGCTGAACTTGCCAACGATTTGTACCATACTATAGCTTTGGTACAAAAGGAAGATTTGGAATTAAGCCAAAATAAGGATCAATTATTAAATAATCTCGAAGATATATATTCAAAAGCAAGAAATATTTCTAAAGAAAATAGCTTAATAACCACTGATGAAAATTATATTTCCGAACTAAAAGAAATGATTTCAGGATACAAAACCCAAAAAGTGAATATTTTATTGCAAGGTTTTGACACTGTTCGATGGAATCAAATCGAAAAAAACAAAAAAATAATTCTTTACCGAGTGATGCAAGAATTATTTCTAAATATGAAAAAACATAGTGAAGCAAGTTTAGTAAGTGTAATATTGAAAGTATCTAACTATAATTTGACCGTTTCATATATTGATAATGGCATTGGAACAAAAAATAGTGCATTAATTCTAAAAAATGGTCTCCAAAATGTGGAAAACCGTATTAAAACTATAAAAGGAACTATTACTTTTGACAAAAATTCTGACAAAGGTTTTAAATTAAGTTTCACATTCCCAATTTAAAAACAAATTATATGTTCAAAAAAGTTTTAGTTGCCGAAGATTTAGACAGCATTAGTATCGCTGTAATTCAAGTACTTGAAGACTTAAAGGTTCCTATAATAGACCACGTAAAATATTGCGATGATGGCTTATTAAAAGTCAAAAAAGCACTTGCAGAGAATGCACCATACGATTTAATGATCACTGATTTATCATTCAAATCAGATTATCGTAAAAATCAACTTAACAGTGGCGAAGATCTCATTGGAGCGGTTAATAAAGTACAGCCAGATTTAAAAAAGATTGTTTTCTCGATAGAAGACAAATCATTTCGCATAAAATCACTTTTTAATGATTTAGGCATAAATGCTTATGTTTCCAAAGGACGCAACAGTATTGAAGAATTAAGAAAAGCCATTGAAGGGGTTTGCCGAAATGAAGAAAAAATATTATCCTCTGATTTATCTTTTAGTTTCAGCGATAAATCTTTAATTGAAATTGAATCTTACGATATTTCTATTTTATCACTTTTAGCAAAAGGCTATATTTTAGAGCATATTTCAAATGAATTTAAAGCAATGTCTATAACTCCTAACGGGACTAGCAGCATTGAAAAACGAATCAACAAATTGAAAATATATTTTAAAGCGAACAACAATGTTCATTTAATTGCCATCGCTAAAGATTTTGGTTTAGTTTAAAATTAACATTTGCTTTACGGTTTTCCGTAATGAAATGCTCTTTTATACTCATAAATTTGTCTAGTATCCTATTAGCTAAACCATGAAACCTAAATATCACATTAATTTTATCCGCAAAATTAATACAACTAAAAACAGAATTATTATGAAAACAATGCTTCTTTGTATTTTTTTATCAGTGAGTTTTGCATTCGTATCAGAAAAAGCCGGTGGCTTTGAAATTGAATGGAAAATGGTTTTTATTCCTGCATTACTTGTATTGCAAATTATCATAATTTCATCAGCACTAAAAAATAGATACAAAAAAAATTAAGGTTACTGCAATCCAATTTTGTATTGTTTATATTTGATTTTTTAAATTTCAAATGAAAACCACTTTTATTACCATTGTTCTTTATTTTTTTACACTCCTTTCCTTTTCACAAACTAAAATTCTTTCCTGGAATCTGGAAAATTTTGGAAAATCAAAAACTGATTCGGAGATAAATTTTATCGCTGCAACTGTTGTTGATTATGATATTGTGGCTATTCAAGAAGTTGTTGCTGGTTACGGCGGTGCACAAGCAATAGCTAAACTTGCAGCTATATTAAATGAAAAGGGCACAAAATGGGATTATACAATCAGTGAACCAACAAGCAGCAGTAGTTACAAAGCGGAACGTTATGCTTTTATCTGGAAAACAAGTAAAGCAAAGTTAAAAGGAAAACCTTCGCTTGAACAAAAATTTAGTCAAGAAATTGATCGCGAACCTTATTATGCCACATTTGAAATTGGCAAAAAGACTATTACTTTAAGCAACTTTCACGCGATTACCAAAAACAAAAATCCAGAGACAGAAATTAAATACTTTAAATTTCTGCCTGCTCTTTATCCCGAATCAAATTTAATTTTTCTTGGAGATTTCAACTGTCCGCAGTCGCATACCGTTTTTTTTCCTTTAAAGAAAATGGGCTACACTTCTATTTTGCAAAATCAAAAAACCACTTTAAAGAAAGAATGCAGAAACAATGTTTGTTTAGCATCTGAATTTGACAATATTTTTTACAAATCAAACACATTGAATTACAAAAAATCAGGTGTAATTCATTTTTATGCAAAATTCAATTCTTTATCAGAAGCACGAAAAATATCCGATCATTTACCAATCTGGGTGGAGTTTTCGTTAAACTAGGTTTTAAGCTTTTTCTTTCTCGCAGCAGGAAATAAAACATTATTTAAAATCAAGCGATAGCCCGGAGAATTTGGATGCAAATCTAAAACTGTTGGCGGATCACCAACTTGATGCTGAAAATCTTCAGGATCATGGCCACCAAAGAAAGTAAACATTCCTTTTCCTTTCTCACCATGAATATATCTCGATTCACCATTTAATTCACAAGTTCCCATTATCAAAACATTTGATTTGATCAACGAAGTATCAAACGAAGTAGTTTGTCCCATAAAACCTTTAACAAGTTGTGTATGATTTTGGCACAACATACTCGGAATTGGGTCCCATTTTGCCGAAAATTCCATTAGAGTAAAATAATCTTTTTCCATTGGAATTTTACGTTTCAAGGTCATATCAATATCAGAAAACTCATAAACTTCAGGTCTTCTTTCTAAAGTAAAATTTTTAAAGGCGAAAGAATTTCCAAAATCCAATTTGGCCTGGTAATTCGATTCGCTTGGGTCGCCATCAAACATGGCTTCGCAAATATCAACTCCATCGGCAGCAAGAGCAATATCAAAACTATCTGTGGCGGAACACATCGCGAACATAAAACCACCACCAATCACAAAATCTCTTATTTTTTTTGCAACAGCACCTTTTTCTTGTGAAACTTTAGCATAGCCTAATTTTGCGGCTAAAGCTTCTGCATCTTTTTTCTGATCGATATACCAAGGTGTATTTTTGTATGCAGCATAAAATTTTCCATATTGACCCGTAAAATCTTCATGATGCAAATGAAGCCAATCATATAACAACAATTGATCGCTTAATACTTCTTCATCGTATATTGGTGTAAACGGAATTTCAGCATAAGTTAATACCAATGTTACAGCATCATCCCAAGGTTGTTTCCCTTTTGGAGTATAAACGGCAATTTTGGGTGCTTTTTCCAAAACAACCGACTCCATATTTTGAGATGGACTAGAAATTTCATTCAAAATTGCAGCTTCTTCGCTATCCGACAAAATTTCAAAACTTACTCCTCTTATTTTGCATTCTTTTCTAATTTCCTCGGCATCAGGCAACAAAAATGAACCGCCTCTATAATTAAGAAGCCAGCTTGCCTTATAGTCTTTGCTCAAACACCAATAAGTAATTCCGTAAGCTTTAAGATGATTTTGTTGTGTCGTTTCGTCCATTGGCAACAAAATAAATGATGCCTTTGCTGAAAACGAAAACAATATGATAAAGATATATACTAAACTCTTCTTCATTCAAAAAAAATATTTTAGTAAAGATATGAAGTAAGCAATTAAAAACACTAACGTTATCTCTGATTTATAACTGAACGAAAAGTTAAAAAAGATTTTGGTGTTTCATACCCAAATATAAAAACAGGTAAAAACACGTATTTTGTAAAAGCAAATTCTAACTACATTTGGTCATCCAAATCATTGAAAGATAAATCAATGAAAACCAAAATTATGAAATTTAACGAAAGTAATAACCAGCCAAAAGGATTAAATGTTATTCAAAAAATTGGTATTTGCGTGCTTGTCCTCACCATTATTTTGTATTATGTTCTATCTATACAATTTTTGACTGCCTAGAAATTTATAGTGTCAAAACAGCGATTTCATTTTGAATAGCATACACGACTAATCCAGCAATATTTCTAGATTCTGTTTTAAGAAGCAAATTGTTTCTGTGCCCCTCGACAGTTCTCGGACTCAAAAAAAGATGTTCAGCAATTTCAGAAGTTGTTTTTTGCTGACAAATAAGTTGCAATATTTCGATTTCACGAGGAGAAAGAAAACTCGTTTCAAGATTCACTTTTGAGTTTTTTGATGAAACTATAGTATCTTGAATTGTCTTTAAAACACTCTCATTGTAATAAAATCCTTTTTTTGCAACTTCATTAATAGTAAGTATTAAATCTTTTGGAGTTGTATTTTTTATAAGATAAGCCACAGCGCCCACCTGAATCATATTAGCAATAAATGATTTGGTGTCATAGCTGGTCAGTGCTATTATTTTGATATCTGGATACGATTTTCGGATAATTTTTGTGGCTTCAACACCATTAAGGACAGGCATTTTCAAATCCATGATAATAATATCTGGTTTGGATTCGTTTTCTTCTAGACTAGCAAGAAGTTCTTCGCCGTTTGATGCTTCAAAAATAATTTCGATATTTTCTTCTCTCTGCAATAAAAAGGCAATTCCTTTTCGAAATAAAACTTCGTCATCAACTAAAGCAATTTTAATAGCAGCATTCATTTTTATTTATTGTTTTTGGTCGTTTGGTAAGCCGAATTTACAAAATATGTAGCAAACATTGACCGAAGAAATCTAATATGTCGTTTTAAATCTACAATTAATCCAATAATTTAACTTAAAACGTAAAATTTGCAACGAAACCTTTATTTATTTCTGAAGAAATTCGAATAGTTCCGTTTAGGAAAGAAATACGGCTATCAATGTTTTTCATGCCAAGGCCTTTTTGATTTTCGGCATTTTGGCTGTCAAAACCAATTCCGTTATCTTCATAATTACAGGCAAAAATTCCGTTGTCATCCAAAAATTCAATTTTGATTTCACTTGCTTTTCCATGTCGAAGTGAATTATTCATAAATTCCTGAAGAATCCTAAACACATGCAAATGACGATCAATATCATTTTCATCAAACTCAGCAGTGTTTTTATAATGTACCTTCACCGCTTTGCTGGATTCAAATTCTGCACACAGCTCTTCAACTCCAGCGTTAAGTCCAAATTTTTCAAAAACGGGAGGCAATAAATTGTGTGCAATTTTTCGAGAATTCTCCAAAGCTTTAGTAGTCAAACTAATAATGTTATCTGTAATTTCTTTTGTCTCTCCTTCAGTCAAATTTGGAGCAGACAACAAATGCGTATTCAAGGAAACAATATTTAATTTTGAACTGATATCGTCATGAAGATCCTGAGCAATTCGTTTCCGTTCCTCTTCTTGAGTTACGATAATGGCATGTAATTGTTCTTTTTGATACTGAATTTCTAAATCTCTTTTCTCTAATTCTTTCTGAGTAATTTTTTTTCTTGAAAAATAGAAAAACAAAATCAAAACAAGACCCATCAATAAAAAAGAAACACAACTGAATATCGCGGTTGCAACTATTTCGGATTCTGAGATTGCTTTTGTTGTCATATTATTTAAAGATTTAGTTTTTTCAAAAATGAAATTTAATTTTAAATAAAACTCTCTCAAAATAATAATTCTGAGAGAGCCTTGATATTCTTTTAAAATCCAGAATTTAATATGGAGGCGAAGGACGTGCTCCATCATAAACATCGTCAGGATTATCCATTGTTTTTCCTGTCACAGATGATTTTGATTTGATGGCATTGTTTTTATCCAATTCAACTAAAATTGTGGTTACTTTCCCTTTTCCGTTTAATCCAAGGAACAAACCAATATTTGCTGTATTGTCGCCTTTAAGCATTTCGGCCACGACTGCAGCTTCCAAACTGTAATGCTGAAAACGTGCTCCTTCATACGAAGTTACTTCGTTTAAATCCGTTACCGTTTTTAATTTGTTCTGCCATGCAAGAATTCCGTCATAAGCTTCTTGAGATAACATCAAATGTTCATTTAAAAGAGCAGATCCTTTGTCAGTTTTACTAGTTTCTCCGGTTTCCAATTTTGCCAGTTTATCAGCATAAGATGGATCTTTTAAAATTTTGGAGTCCAAACTGCCAAGTTCTTTGCCCGATTTATCAACACCAATTACTTTTATTTGCAATGTATTGTCACTATATCCTAAAATAAATTGCACATTTTCTACATTAGGAGTTTCAACTAGTGCTGAAAGCTCATTTGATGAAAACAAATAAGCAGTAACCTGTTTTTGTGAACTTGCGAAGTCAGCATCTAATTTTGCTGTCAACCAGTTCTCTTGTTCTGTCGCAGAAACTGCAGAACCGTTTTCTTGTGAATTATCTTTTTGACAAGAAAACATTATAAGCGCAGCTCCTGCAAGTCCAAATAAAGTTGTTTTTTTTACCATTGTTTAAAAATAATCAGTTAGAATTCGTTATTGCTTTTTTGTAATAGCTAATTCTCCATTCGTATAAGAAAAATATATGATAAACTATAATAAATATTGCATTTAAATTCCAAGTTATCATATTAAGATCTTTGCTCAATTTTGTAGTTAAATTGCCAACTAGAAACAAAATTGTACTTGCGAAGAGATATAATAAAAGTCCCATGTTGATAAAATAAAACTCTTTTTTTTCATCCAACATATTGTAAAAATGAAATACAGCATAGATAATCAATAAGAAAGAAGTAATAAAAATTTCATATAAATTAAATTTAAAAAACAATTCTGGTTTTAATGCATACTGAATTGCTAAGGTTAACAATACGAGCGCAAAACCTATTTTTATAAACTTTCTCTGAAATTGATCTTTAACTAAATTCAAATAGAAAAAACTTAAAATTATAAACTGTCCATCGAAATAAACGTGAGATAGAAAAAGATTATTCCCTCCCATCTGTCTTATAATCCGAGAAGCAATCTGAATACCTATTAACAAAAGCAAATAAGCAGTAAAAAACTTATAGGCCGTTTTATTTCTAAAAAAGCCTAGTCCATATAAAATAAAGTTTATGAATAAAAGTATATATCCAGTATTTATAAGAGATAAGTTCATCTTTTACTCATTCATTGGGCTATTAGGGTCTGGAGTCCCAGGAGGGCTTGGCTCAGCAAAATCATAAATACCTGCTTCTCCACCAGTTAATTCGTCGGTATCTCCATATCCTGGAATCATATCTACATAAATACCTGTTTTTTCGTCATATTTTGTTCCAACAATCATCAATGTTTGATTGCCATCATTATTAATCCCTACATATGCTCTTGCTGCATCAATACCTTGTGCAAGAACAAAAGCCAAATTTTGTACCGGAATTAAAAACGAATCAACTTTTTTTCTTCCAGCTTCATCTGCACCTTGATTTTTCCATTTTTTAACCCATGCCTGAGCTTCTTCTAAAGAAATTTTAGTGTCTCCTTGTTTTAGTTTGTTTGCCATAATATAAATTTGTTTATTGGTTACAGTTAATAATACGATTGTTTAGCAATCGATTGGCTAATCTACTGAATTTAATTAATAAATTTAACAATAAGGCATAAAAAAAACCTTATAAAAAGGTTTTTAAATTGTTTTTAGAATGGCACATCGCTGTCGTCATCGTCATCGTTCAAATTGCTTCCAAATGCTTCATTGGCTGATGGCAGATTTTTAGTAATAAACGGATTGTCATCATGATTCATTTTTGATGGCAAATCATCAAATCCTCCAGTAAATTCTTCAAGGTTGTCAAACTTACCTAAATGTCCTAAGAATTTCAGACGAATATTTTCTAATCCACCGTTACGGTGTTTGGCTATAATAAACTCAGCTTGTCCAGTAGTTGGAGATGCTTCATCATCATCCCATTCTTCAATTTTATAATATTCCGGACGGTAAATAAACGATACAATATCAGCATCTTGCTCGATCGCTCCAGATTCACGAAGATCCGAAAGCAAAGGACGTTTACTTGATCCACGAGTTTCAACCGCACGCGATAACTGCGAAAGTGCAATTACAGGAACGTTAAGCTCTTTTGCTAAAGCTTTTAAGTTTCGGGAAATAGTCGAGATTTCCTGCTCACGGTTTCCTCCTCCTTTACCATTACCTCCAGCAGTCATTAACTGCAAGTAGTCAATAATAATTAATTTAATGTTGTGCTGTGATGCCAAACGACGGCATTTTGCGCGTAAATCAAAAATTGAAAGCGAAGGCGTATCATCAATAAATAATGGAGCCTTTTCTAAATCTTTTACTTTAGTACTTAATTGCTCCCACTCGTGTTTCTCTAGTTTTCCTGTTCTTAATTTTTCAGAAGACAATCCAGTTTCCGAAGAAATTAGCCTCGTAATCAACTGAACTGACGCCATCTCAAGAGAGAAAACTGCCACTGCGTGTCCAAACTGAATACTAACATTTCGCGCCATTGATAGTACGAAAGCCGTTTTACCCATACCCGGACGAGCTGCAATAATAATCAAATCCGAAGGTTGCCATCCAGAAGTTACTTCATCTAGTTTTTCAAAACCAGTTGCGATTCCACTCAAACCTTCTTTTCCTGCAATTTCTTCAATACGTTTTTTCGCTTGAAGAACCAAACTCTGCGCAGTTTCAGAACTACGCTTGATATTTCCCTGAGTTACTTCATATAATTTTGATTCGGCTTTATCCAGCAAATCGAAAACATCTGTAGTTTCATCATAAGATTCTTCAATAATTTCAGATGAAATTCTGATCAAACTTCTTTGAATAAATTTTTGAAGAATAATACGTGAGTGAAATTCGATGTGAGCAGAAGATGCAATTTTCTGCGTCAGCTGAATCAAATAAAAATCACCTCCTGCAACATCTAACTTTCCATTTTTCTTTAATTGCGTCGAAACAGTCAACAAATCGATTGGCTGTGTTTCTGTAAAAAGCTGCAAAATCGCCTCAAAAATATGTTTGTGTGCATCTTTATAAAAAGCATCAGGCTGCAAAATATCAATTACATCATCTACTCCCTTTTTATCAATCATCATCGCTCCAAGAACAGCTTCTTCAAGATCAATTACTTGCGGAGGAAGTTTTCCTTTTTCAAGATTAATAATAGTGGTTTTATCTACCTTTACAGGGTTTACATTTTTGAAATTTTCCATATAGCGAAAGTAACAAAATTTAAAAAAAAATTGTCAGTGAGTTATTACTATTACGATGTTTATAAATAAGTTTTTTTTGTTGATAACCAAAAAAAAATCCGAAACCGCAGGGCTTCGGATTTTTAATCATATTATATGAATTTACTCTTTATACTCGCCCATATTGCTGTATTTGTCCATTCTTTGGGCAATTAGCTCGGCTGTTGATAAGTCTTTCAATTCGTTATATCCTTTGGTAATGTATTCTGCTACTGTTTTAAAAGTAGTTTCTCGGTCATAGTGTGCTCCACCTAGTGGTTCCGGAATAACATCATCAACTAATTTTTGTTTTTTCATGTCAGATGAAGTCAATTTCAAAGCTTCAGCAGCACGTTCTTTGTACTCCCAGCTTTTCCATAAAATTGAAGAACAAGATTCCGGAGAAATTACAGAATACCACGTATTTTCTAACATGTAAACTTTATCTCCAACACCAATTCCTAAAGCTCCTCCTGAAGCACCTTCACCAATAATAACAGTAATAATTGGTACTTGAAGACGAACCATCTCAAAAATATTTCTTGCGATAGCTTCACCTTGTCCTCTTTCCTCAGCTTCAAGTCCTGGATATGCACCCGGAGTATCAACCAAAGTAAGAACTGGAATTCCGAATTTCTCTGCCATTTTCATTAAACGCAAAGCTTTACGGTATCCTTCGGGATTTGCCATACCAAAATTACGGTATTGACGTGTTTTTGTATTAAAACCTTTTTGTTGTCCAATAATCATAAACGATTGCCCGTTTATTTTACCAAGACCCCCAACCATTGCTTTATCATCTTTAAAACCTCTATCTCCATGAAGCTCTAAAAAAGTATCACCGCAAATTGCTCTGATATAATCTAAAGTATAAGGTCTATTTGGATGCCTTGACAATTGTACGCGCTGCCAAGCCGTAAGGTTTTTATATATATCTTTCTTAGTTTGCTCTAATTTTTTGTTGATTTCTTTGCAAGTTGCTGTTACATCAACCTCAGATTCTTTTCCAATTACAACACACTTTTGCAACTGTTCTTCAAGTTCTTTGATTGGAAGCTCAAAATCTAAATATTCCATGGATTTTTGAATTTTGTTTTTAAATCGAACCGCAAATATAAAAATATTATATCATTGGCATAGTTAATTGTTAGTAAAGTATCAAATTGTGATTTAAAAGATAAGTAAACTATTACACTTCTTTCTTGTTTTTGTAATGTTTAAAAACCCCATTTAAGATAACTGTAATTATAATTATTACGGCTCCGATATAAAATTCGGTGCTCATTTTTTCTTTTCCGCCAAGGATAAAATACGCCAACATAATTCCGTAAACAGGCTCTAAATTAGTCGTTAACATCACCGTATAAGGCGTCAATTTCTGCATTACTTTTACAGATGCCGTAAAAGCATAAGCTGTACAAATCGAAGCCAAAACAAAAAGCCACATCCAATTACTTGATGATAAAGTAAAAAATTCAGCAGTGAATTTTCCTTGAAATAAAAAATATAGGGTAATAAAAAAAACGCCCGCACCAAATTCATAAAACGTAATTACCGAAGGCTCATGATCTGAAATCAGCTTGCCATTCATTAGCGTAAATAAAACGCCAAGGATTATTGCTGCCAACGCATAATAAACACCTGTAAGATATTTTATTTCAACCTGCAAAATCATAGCAAGGCCAGCAATAATGACCAATCCGAAGAAAACTTCGTAAAATAATATTTTTCTTCCGTAGAAAAGAGGCTCAAGCAAAGAAGCAAAAAAAGCGCCCAGAGAAAATATAGAAAGTGTTATAGAAACATTTGAAACATGAATCGCTTTAAAAAAGAAAATCCAATGCAGGGCAATCAGCAATCCAACAAAAATGAGCTTAAAAAGTTCTTTTATCGGAACTTGAAAAGATTGTTTTTTGTACAAAATAAATCCGCCCAAAAAAATCATGGCAAGAAGCATTCTAAACCAAACCAAATTTTCAGCATCAATGGTAATCAAGGCGCCTAAAATGGCTGTAAAACCCCAGATAAAAACAATTAAATGAAGATTTAAATAACTTTTTAAATTATCGTTTCGCATTACGTAGTAAGTAAACTGCAAGGGTTCCAAAAACGATATTTGGGAACCAAACAGCTAATAAAGGTGAGAATGTAGATTTTTCGGCGAGGGTTCCAAATATTTTATCAAAGAAAACAAACGAGAAAGCAATTGCAATACCGATTGCTAAATTGGTTCCCATTCCGCCACGACGTTTCATAGAAGAAACTGCGACGGCGATAATTGTCAAGATAAAAGCTGAAACCGGAACACTGTATTTTTTATAAAGTACTACTAAATAGGTATTGATATTTCCAGAACCTCTTTTTCTTTCTTTTTCAATAAAATCGATTAATTTTCCTAGAGAAAGTGTTTCGGCGATATAAACAACCGGCGTCAAATCGGCCAATTCAAATTTGAACTTAACTTCCTTTTCTGGCACTTTTTCAATTACATCATTCAATTCGCCGACTGTTCTTTTTACATAATCGTACAAAACATAAGTCTTCTTTTTTGGATCCCATTTAATTCGGCTAGCAGAAATTTTATAGGTCATTTTTTCTTTCTCAAAATGTTCCAGCGTAAAATTAAAAGCCGTTTTAGATTCCTCATTAAAACTATTTACGAAAATAAAATCATGATCATTAAGCTGACGATACACATTTGTGTTTTCACCTCGCATCAACTCTTTTCCGTTTCCTTTTAAATAAGTATATCTAAAATTATTAAATCCTTCGCTGGCAGCAGGAACAATAAAAAATCCCATCAAAAGCACAAAAATCGAAACGATAGAAGCTCCAATAATATAAGGTCTTAAAAAACGTGTAAACGAAATTCCAGAACTCAAAATCGCAATAATCTCTGTATTGTTTGCCAATTTTGAAGTAAACCAAATTACCGACAAAAATAAAAATATCGGAAAAAGAGAATTGGCAAAATAAATCGTAAAATTGTAGTAATAGAACGCAATATCCATAAACGGAATCTTGTTCTCCAACATTTTATTCACTTTTTCAGAAACGTCAATTACAATCCCAATCGGAATAAATAACAAAATCATCACCGAAAAAGTGGCTAAATATCTTTTTAAAATATACTTATCTATTATCGTTAACATAGTAAGGTTTAATCGTTTATCTGTTTAATCGTTTAACCGAATAAACGATTAAACAAATAAACATATTTTAAAGTCTTTGGCTCATGTTTTTAACCATCATTTCTTTCCATGGTCTAAAATCTCCAGCTAAGATATGTTTTCTCGCCTCACGAACCAACCACATGTAAAAACCAAGATTATGAATCGTAGCGATTTGTTTTCCTAAATATTCGTTTGCTGCAAACAAATGGCGCAAATATGCTTTTGTATATTCTGTATCTACAAAAGTGTGCCCCATTTCGTCAATTGGAGAAAAATCTGCTTCCCACTTTTTGTTTTTGATATTGATTGTTCCGTTTGCTGTAAACAACATTCCGTTTCTCGCGTTACGCGTTGGCATAACACAGTCGAACATATCAATTCCTAATGCAATATTTTCTAAAATGTTAATTGGAGTTCCAACACCCATTAAATAACGCGGTTTGTCTTCTGGAAGAATTTCACAAACCACTTCAGTCATTGCATACATTTCTTCCGCTGGTTCACCAACAGAAAGTCCGCCAATTGCATTTCCTTGCTGACCTGCATTTGCAATATATTCTGCCGATTGACGACGTAAATCTTTATATGTGCTTCCTTGAACAATCGGGAAAAACGTTTGTTCATAACCATATTTATAAGGCACTTTTTCCAAATGATTAATACAACGATCCAACCATCGATGCGTCATGTGCATCGAGCGTTGTGCATATCTGTAATCACAAGGATATGGCGTACATTCGTCAAAAGCCATAATGATATCAGCACCAATAGTACGCTGAATTTCCATTACATTTTCAGGAGTAAAAAAGTGGTAAGAACCATCAATATGTGATTTGAACTTCACTCCTTCTTCCTTAATTTTTCTATTTGAAGAAAGAGAATAAACCTGATATCCACCAGAATCGGTCAAAATATTACGATCCCAATTCATAAATTTATGCAATCCACCTGCTTTTTCAAGAATTTCAGTTTGTGGACGCAAGTATAAATGATATGTGTTTCCTAGAATAATATCTGGATTAATTTCTTCTTTCAATTCACGCTGATGCACCCCCTTTACAGAAGCAACCGTTCCAACAGGCATAAAAATAGGCGTTTCAATTACGCCATGATCAGTAGTTATACTTCCCGCTCTTGCTTTTGACTGCGGATCTTTTTGTAATAAATCGAACTTCATCTGTTTCTTTTTTCAGAGCGCAAAGATAAGCTAATTTCAGGGAAATTTTAGCAATTAGACAATTTGTCAATTAGAAAATTAGCTAATGTTTTCTTAACATCTAATTTTCGATTTCAGAGATTACTTTTCTGCAATTCAAAATCACTATGGCGTTTCCTTCTGGGCCGGACTTTCCGCTATATTCCAAGATTAACAAAAACGATAGCCCAAAAGTCTTTTTTTTCTAAATCGGAAGACATCACTTCTGTCCCTTATAAAACGGATCTTTCAGAAAAAATCTGTCATTAAAACATTGCAATGTAAAAATTACAACAAACACATCTTTAAAGCATAACAAGTCCATAAATTTATTTTGTACTTTTATAAGTAAACAAAAATTTGAGAAATCATGATAAATGCAGAAGATAAAAACCCAGCAAAAGAAAATCAAATTGAAAATAATCTAAAAAACTTAAATTATCCAGCAAGCGAAGACATTTTCAATCACGACAAACTAGAAGATATCGATCCTGACGAAATCTCAAACGAGAAAATCATTAACCAAAACAATCACGAATGGAAACAAAACAGTGATAAACTTGGAAGTGATTTAGATGTCCCTGGTTCTGAACTTGACGACCAACAAGAAGAAATTGGATCAGAAGATGAAGAAAATAATTTCTACAGCGAAAGCGACACAAATTAATTTTTACATCAAATTTTCTGAAATTATTTTTCCACCACATATTAAGTGTATTTATAACATTTAAAATTGTTCTTATACGTTTAATTTGCTGCATAGCTTTTACATACAATTATCAATATCTCTTATTTTCTTCAAATCGATTAAAAAAAGCGCAAAAAAATATCACAATTGAGGCAAACTAAAGCAGAAAATCATTTGCCTCCCCGCAAAATAACAATTACTTTTGCTTCAGTTTAAAATTTTACATATAAAATGAAGCCTAACACACAACAATTAAGCGATTTAACGATCCAAGTAAGAAGAGATATTCTTAGAATGGTACATGCTGTAAACTCTGGACACCCAGGTGGTTCATTAGGTTGTACTGAATTTTTGGTAACACTATATCAAAATATCATGGACCGCAAAGAAGGTTTTGATATGGACGGAATTGGAGAAGACATCTTTTTCCTTTCGAATGGTCATATTTCTCCAGTATTTTATAGCGTTTTAGCACGTAGCGGTTATTTTCCAATTTCGGAGCTTGCTACTTTCAGATTATTGAATTCTCGTTTACAAGGACACCCAACAACTCACGAAGGTCTTCCTGGAGTTCGTATGGCTTCTGGATCATTAGGACAAGGTTTATCTGTTGCTCTTGGTGCTGCACAAGCAAAAAAATTAAACGGAGACAAACATTTAGTTTTCACTCTTCATGGAGACGGGGAATTACAAGAAGGTCAAAACTGGGAAGCTATCATGTATGCTTCTGCTAAAAAAGTTGACAATCTTATTGCAACTGTTGACGTTAACGGAAAACAAATCGACGGAACAACTGATGAAGTTTTAGCAATGGGAAGCCTTCGCGCTAAATTCGAAGCTTTTGATTGGGACGTTTTGGAAATCAAAGAAGGAAACAGCATCGACGCAATTATCGCTGGATTAACTGACGCAAAATCAAGAACAGGAAAAGGAAAACCAGTTTGTGTTTTATTGCACACAGAAATGGGTCACGGAGTTGACTTCATGATGCATACGCACGCTTGGCACGGTAAAGCACCAAACAACGATCAGTTGGCAGCTGCATTAGCTCAAAATTATTCTAAAGATCAAGTTGATTACTAAAATAGCTTTAAGCAGTAAGCATTAAGCTTTAAGCCTATTGCGTACAGCCTATTGCATATAGCAAAAAATAAAATGAAAAAATACGAAAATACAGGAAGTAAAGATACTCGTTCTGGTTTTGGAGCGGGAATGACTGAACTAGGTCAAAAAAACGAAAATGTTGTGGCATTATGCGCTGATTTGATTGGATCATTAAAATTTGATGATTTCAAAAAAAATCACCCAGAGCGTTTTTTCCAAATCGGAATTGCAGAAGCTAACATGATTGGAATAGCTGCAGGTTTAACAATTGGAGGAAAAATTCCTTTTACAGGAACTTTCGCTAACTTCTCTACAGGAAGAGTTTACGATCAAATTCGTCAATCTGTTGCTTATTCAGATAAAAACGTAAAAATCTGTGCTTCTCACGCTGGTTTGACTTTAGGAGAAGATGGAGCAACGCACCAAATCTTAGAAGATATCGGTTTGATGAAGATGTTGCCAGGAATGACAGTAATCAATACTTGCGATTACAACCAAACTAAAGCAGCAACTTTAGCATTAGCAGACCACCATGGTCCAGCTTATTTACGTTTTGGACGTCCAGTTGTACCAAACTTCACTCCTGCTGATGAGCCTTTCGTAATTGGAAAAGCAATTATGTTAAACGAAGGAACTGATGTTACGATCATTGCAACAGGTCACTTGGTTTGGGAAGCGCTTATCGCTGCTGAAAAATTAGAAGAGAAAGGAATTTCTGCTGAAGTAATCAATATCCATACTATCAAACCTCTTGATGAAGAAGCTATCCTTAAATCTGTTGCTAAAACAAGATGTGTAGTTACTGCAGAAGAGCACAATTACCTAGGAGGTCTTGGAGAAAGTGTTTCTGGAGTATTAGCTTTAAACAATCCAACTCCACAAGAATTTGTAGCAGTAAAAGATAGTTTTGGAGAATCTGGAACTCCTGAGCAATTAATGGAAAAATACAAACTAAACAATCAAGCAATTGTTGAAGCTGTAGAAAGAGTGATCAAAAGAAAATAATTTTTTTACTTTTCTTACTTTATAAAAAGCCCTCGAAAAATATTTCGAGGGCTTCTTTTTTATGCCTTTTTAAACAATCATATAATTCGAATAAAAAAGAAATTCATACCTTATTTTATTCCATAAAAAAACCTCGAAAAGTAATTTTCAAGGTTTTCTATTTTGCTTTTATTATTTCACACTATGATGATCTTTATCAACATGTATTCTTAATCTTCCTGGCGAAGTATAATCGCCTCCAAAAGCTGGAATACCCCATGTTTCAGTTTCATCAACATTTGGAGTGCTAGGATTATCCGGAATTGGATCAAAAGGATAATACTTGCTTATTCCTGTAAAAAGCGCACCTGTAGGCTTTGTAATTTCATAACGAGTTGTATAACCATCTCCATCATCATCAACATCTAAAAAGTCTGCAAGTCCGTCACCGTCTGTATCGTCTTTCATCCAAGCTGGCGGATTTGGATATCTTACCAAATCTCTTAAATCATAAACATAACCGTTACCATTACCTTCTTTATTAACATCTTCATAATAATCAGGAATTCCATCTGGTTCGGCAGTTACGGTTGTACCCACAATTTTAGTGTCATGATCCAATCTTAAAAGACCAAATAATTTAAAACTAAACACTAAACAAGAATAAGCTGGAATCTTATCTTGTGCACTTGCATAATAAGCCAATCCCGAAGGAAGAAACATTACACCTGCTCCATAATTGTCATAAGTAATCACGCCATCTGCTGCTGTTGTAGAAGTACCAGTCCTAAACTTTGGGAAAATCTCTCCCCAACCATCAATTACAGCCCCCGACGTGTACACAAATAAGTCAAATGTCGTACCATAACCATAAGAAGTATCAAATTGAGTCCCATTAAGCAAATTACCTTTGTAAGAAGCATAAATCCTATCTGTATTACATGGCGCCTCGCCCGTTCCTTTTCTTAATGTCAAATAGTAAACCGTATAATAAACATCGCGATTATAAACCTCTCTAGATTCTAACGGATATGTTTTTTGATCCCAGATCGAAGTCTGTGTACCTCCCGCAGGAATTTTCTCGATTACAATATCATAATCTGCGGTTACTTCTTTAATATAATTCGTCTTTAAATAATTTTCAATAGAATCCTTGTCTGCTTTATACTGCTCTTTATAATCCCTTACCTCAACTGTAGTTTCATCATCATCACCCTTGTTGCAGGAAACCATAGCAATACCAGCTAGTAATAAAATAAAATAATATTTAAATTTATTCATTATTGTTAATTTTTTAGGTGCGCAAGATACAATATTGATTTATTTTTGTAAAGAATTTAACTTCGATTTTAGAAAAATTATGAGAATAGATAAATACCTCTGGTGCGTGCGTTATTATAAGACCAGAAACATGGTCACCGAGGCATGCAAAAAAAATCATATTACTGTAAATGGGCAAATTGCAAAACCTTCTAAAGAAGTTTTTCCTACAGACAGAATTACCTTTAGAAAAGACCAAATAACACAAATTATCACTGTACTTGATATCCCTGAAAGCCGTGTAGGTGCAAAACTTGTCGATATATATCGCAAGAACGAAACTCCACCGGAAGCTTATGCACATTTAGAGTTATTAAAACTCTCCAAAGAACATTACAGAAAAAGTGGTACAGGAAGACCAACTAAAAAGGATCGTAGAGACATTGACGACTACGGAAATGAAATTTTCGACGAAGAAGATGACATCTAAATTTCAACAACAAAATTCCAAATTCCAATCTTGAAAAATCCATCTATTTACTTTTGGAATTTGGAATTTCAAAAATTGGAATTTTAAATTTTATAAATTTGTACTTTAGCAAAAAATAAAATCATGAGCAAAAACATCATCTTGACCAATCAGGAAATCGAACACAAAATCAAACGTATCGCTTATCAAATTTACGAAACCTTTGTTGACGAAGAAGAAGTCGTGATTGCCGGAATTGCTTCTAACGGATCTGTTTTTGCCCAAAAAATTGCCACTGCCTTGAGCAGCATTTCAACACTTAAAGTTTCGACTTGCGAAGTTAAAGTTGACAAGCAAAATCCGCAATTGCCAATCCAGACATCTTTAACCAAAGAAGAATACCAAAACAAAGGATTGGTTTTAGTTGACGATGTCTTAAATTCAGGAACTACATTAATATATGCTGTTCGTCATTTCTTAGACGTTCCGCTTAAGAAATTCAAAACAGCAGTACTTGTTGACCGAAATCACAAAAAATACCCTGTAAAAGCCGATTTTAAAGGAATTTCTTTATCTACTTCTTTATTGGAGCATGTTCAAGTTGTTTTTGATGAAAATGGCGATAATTATGCTTTTTTAAGCTAAGATCTTCAAAATATCCTCAACCGTATCTTCGACTGATTTATCATCAACCGACACTTTATGCTGTGCGTGGTTGTAATAAAAGCTACGGTCGAACAAATGCTTTGCGATAAACTCTTTCATTTCTTCTTCATTCATTTCTGCAATAAGCGGTCGTTTGCTCTTATTGTGAACTAATCTATTATATAATGTATCGATTGATGCTTTTAAATATATAGAAACAATATCATCGCTTTGAAGCAATAAATGATTATTAGCATAACATGGAGTTCCTCCACCAAGACCAATAATATAATTTTCTGACGATTTTAATAATTCGACAAACATTTCGTGTTCTAATTTTCGAAAATAAACCTCTCCATGTTTAGAAAAAATTTCATTTATGGACAAATTTGCTCTTTTTTCAATGCAAGTATCTAAATCCAGAAACGGAATATTTGTAATTTTTGACAAGTTTTGGGCAATTGTTGACTTTCCGCAACCCATATAACCTAATAACACTATTTTTTTCATATTAATAAATCCTTATAAACTAAGACATTGGGAACTTTTTGTAAAAAAAGACAAATTTATAATAAAAATGCTTGGAAACTTCGAAAATAACTCCTTATATTTGCACCCGCATTCAAGAAACGAATATGACTCGATAGCTCAGTCGGTAGAGCACATCACTTTTAATGATGGGGTCCTGGGTTCGAGCCCCAGTCGGGTCACAAAATTTGTGATTAACAAAATAAGTTTCTTGAAAGCAATGACTCGATAGCTCAGTCGGTAGAGCACATCACTTTTAATGATGGGGTCCTGGGTTCGAGCCCCAGTCGGGTCACAAAGGTCGGGTAATTTATTTTACTCGACCTTTTTTCTTTTTAGGCCATGTGGAGAAACGGTAGACTCGCCATCTTGAGGGGGTGGTGCTCGCAAGGGCGTGAGGGTTCAAATCCCTCCATGGTCACTATAAATTCTGAAAGCCTGAGAATATCGATTCTCAGGCTTTTTTTATGACTCCAACATTATTCTACCTTTCCAAACTACACTCCTTTTATTCACTGATTCAATTTACTGTAAGTATATTAATGATATATTTGTTTTAATGCTTAACAAAATACTATCAGCAATAAACAAGCTTAACAACATGAATGAAGCGATAAAAAGAATAATCTTAATCTTTGTGATTATTCCTCTCAAACTTTTTGCAAGTCCGCAAATGCCTGACTTTATCATTTATAAAAAAGACACTATTACAACTTACGATCTTATACTCGAAAAATATTTACAAAAAAAAGATTCCAAAAATACCAATACATTATTCGGATTAAGCTTTCGGAATAATTCTTCTTTAAATTGCTGGAGAGGTTATCAAGCTATTTATAAAATAGAAAATGACAGCCTATTCATTGTAGATATAATCAATTGCGGAGAACTAGTTAATAGAAAAATTGATAAAACTCAATCTTTAGAGAAACTTAAATCAATCTTTGGAGGAAAATTAAGAAACAACAAAGTACATATAGACTGGTTCGAAGGTATTTTAAATTTTCCTCGAACAAATGAATTATTACGATGGGATGGCGTTTTCTACAAAATATTCGAACAGGAAAAACTTCTTACTATTTCAAATGGAATCGTTCTCAAAACTGAAGATATTTCAAACTACATAGACGACCCCAAAAGAAAGGATAGAAGAAACGAAAAAAAGATTTCTGAAATTCTATTCAAAAAACTTAAAAAAGAAAAATGGAGAAATAAAAATGGTTTTGATTGCGGAAGTAAATATTTTGTCACTATTGATCAAAACGGAAATGTTTCAAAAGTTCGAATGGCTTATACAGATCAAGAAATTGAAGAATTTTACGAAAAAGATGAATTAATATTTTGCACAAATAAAATACTTAATGCCTTAAAACCTTTAAAATTTGACATTATAAAAGACAAAGGAAAACCAATATCAGAAGACATTTATATCGAAATCTTCTTAGACATCAATGGCAAAATTGAAAACAGGACTCGCTAAGACAAATTTATTAGAACTAAACACTTAGATCTTCAAATATCATAACTTGACCTTAACGACTTTACATCAAATCACAAAAAAATAAAAGACTAATTACACTGTAAAATAGACTCTTATCACTCTTCTTTAAATTTATTGCAAAAAAGCATTAAAAAAAGGCTTCAAAACCTAAAAAAAGTGCTTATATTTGCACCCTCAATCGAGAAAAACAATGACTCGATAGCTCAGTCGGTAGAGCACATCACTTTTAATGATGGGGTCCTGGGTTCGAGCCCCAGTCGGGTCACACAAGGTCAAGTATTAATTTACTTGGCCTTTTTTATTTTAGACCATTTAAAGAAACGTTAGACTCGAGATTATAAAGGGGTCGCGCTTAGGTTCAAATAATGCCATGGTCACTTAATTGGATTGCTTTCTCTTTAAAATTGCGGCCATAAGTTCTACAACTCTCTTTCATCCTCCAAAGTTTAAGATTTAGTTCTTAACTGAACACCCTGCTAAATCAGCTCATCTACAAAACTGCATATTCTTTTTTTTATAGCATTTAATATTTTACTGGAACTTCTGAAAATTCATCCTTTGATTGAAATGTACGGTTTTACTTTAAAACGGGTATAAATACCTATTTTAAAACACTAGTAATCAACTAATTTTGTGTTGTTGTAAGAATAGTCGGTTCATTATTCTGTCTGACTAATTATTAACAAATCAAAAAAAACCAACATTAATCAATTAAAAATTAAAAATTATGAATGAACCTTTCTTAGGAGCAATTATGGCTTTCGGATTTACTTTTAATCCTAGAGGCTGGCAAACATGTAGTGGTCAATTGATATCAATAGCTCAAAACACTGCTCTTTTTTCATTACTTGGCACTACTTATGGAGGAAATGGACAAACTACTTTTGCTTTGCCTGATTTAAGAGGTCGCAGTATGATAGGTGCTGGTAATGGACCTGGCTTAAGCCCTGTCGTTTACGGGCAAATTGGTGGAACTGAAAATACTACACTAACAATAAACAATATGCCACAGCATAATCATCAGCTTATTCCTGGAACTTTAGCAGGTCAGGTAAATTTAGCTACTAATGCTCTTGCTTATACTGGTGGAGCAAATACTAATGAGACTGATAACGGTACTAACTTTTTAGCGGCAGCTGGTGCAACTCCAAATATTTATAGTGAACCAAGTGCAAATACTACTAAAGTTGGAGGTATAACTTCAAGTATATCAGGCTCTACAGCTATCGCTGGAGGCTCACAGCCATTTAGTATTAGAGATCCTTATTTGGGTATTAATTATTGTATTGCTATGGAAGGAATTTTTCCTTCAAGAAACTAATATTTAAAGTATAAAACAGAGGTGAAAAAATTTTACCTCTGTTTTTTAATCTCATTTCATGGATAACGAAATCAAAATAGGAATCTTAATTCCAAAGTCACAACAGTATCCCAGACTAGATAAAGACTTTATGAGAGGATTAAAACTTAATGCTCTTAATGTAAAGATATTTGTCGAAAATATTGGTATTGGTGCAGACGAGAAAATCATAATTGAGAAGATTCAAAAAATGCATTATCAGGAAGATATCTCAATTATCATTGGTTTTTTTGGACATTATAAAATAACAGAAGTATACCATTATACTTCAAAAAATGATATTTTACTTTTAGCCGCAGATCTTGGGGCAACTCTACCCTATGAAAGCGTAGCTCAAAAGGGTGTCTATATCAATTCATTTGGATTAAGTGAATCGTGCTTTCATTTAGGCACGTATTTCACAAACAAGAATTATGAAAAAATTGCTACCGCGACTTCTTTTTATGATTCTGGTTATGGTCTTCTTACTGCAATTGAGTATGCATTTAAAAAAAACACTAATTTTTCAGGTCATTATATCACTCCTTTTGTACCTAGAGAAAACGAGGCTATACATATGAATTATTCCATTGACAATCAAAAACCTGATGCCGTTTTTGCGTTCTATAGTGGTTTATACGCCGAGGAAAGTGCCGATTTTATAAGTAAAAATCAAATTACACAAAAGTATCCGTTTTATGTTACTCCATTTTTCATAAATGATAAAATTTTAGAAGAGTACAAAAGCAACCCTTACGATCTTTATGTAGTGAGTTCATGGATGCTAAATGACACTGAAACATTAGACTTTACTAATGAATATTTCAATACCTATTCAGAGAATCCATCTGCCTTTTCAATTTTAGGATATGAAAACGGACTTATATTAAAGAATATACTTGAGAATACAACCAGTCTTAATATAAACTCTTTAATTGAAGCCACTGCACAATTAAATATTGCCGGACCAAGGGGAACTATTCACTTTGACAAGGAAACAAACAGGACAATATTTAATCATCACATCTACGAATTAAATTTAGATTCTCTTAATAATATAAGCTTTAGAAAAATTGAAACATTGATAAATGACGGACATTTTATTAAGGCTTTTACTTCAACTACAAGACCTGATAACTTAAGCGGCTGGCAGAATGCTTATCTATGTCATTAACTAAAACCTATGTTATGAAAAAAAAACTACTCTTATTTATTACGCTCTTTTGCTTTTTTGGCATGTTCCAAAATGCAAAAGCGCAGACTTTAGCAGCTGGCGATATAGCCTTTATAGGCTTTAATATTGGAGGTCCAGATGGCTTTAGTTTTATTGCTTTGAAAAATATTCCTGCTGGTGAAATCATCTATTTTACCGAAGAAGGTTTATATAGCGGTGGCTGGGTAAACAGTTTTGAACCTCATATAAAATGGACTGTTCCTCCGGGCGTAACCTGCGGTAAAATTATTTCTGTCATTGAAAGTGCGACACCAAATGTTTTTACAGTAACAGGAGGGTCAGCTGGTGATTTTGTAATTAATCCTACAGGCCCAGTTAATAATTTTAATTTATCGGCAGGAGACCAAATGCTCGCTTATCAAAGTGCTGATAATTCGATGAGACCTGCAATTTCTCCAAGTACTATAACATTTATAGCGGGAATTCATGGTGATTACAATTCTCTAAATTATGACAGTACTACACATTGGAATAGTGCTGCGGTAACAACTACCGGAGGTGGTGCCGAAAGTATAATACCACCAGGATTGACAGATGGCGTTAATTGTATCTCTCTATTTCCGGGAACAACTGAAACAAGTCAGTTTTTTGCAAAATATAAAGGCAATCTGACAGGTACATCCTCTGCTATAAGAACGAGTATCAATACAGTTAATACCACTAACTGGGATATTGTCGCTGCTGATCCGGGAATTTTACCTAGTAATTATACTCCAAATATAACTTGTGCATCTTTGCCAACTGTGGCTTCAACATCAGCTTCAAATGTTAAATCACTCTCTGCAACATTAGGCGGTAATGTAACTGCTGATGGTGGAGATTCTGTAGTTAGAGGAATTGTTTGGGCAACAACCGCAAATCCAGTTGTTAATACCAATACTACAGTTTCAAATGGAACTGGTACCGGTATTTATAGTGCCACAATAACTGGACTTCCTGCTGGTACGTTAATTCACTTTAGAGCTTATGCAACAAATAGTGCAGGAACAAGCTATGGTAACGATTTAACATTTACTACCGGAGCAGCATTAACTGTGCCTGCTACTCTTAGCAAAACAGATGTAAGTTGTTTTGGAGGCAATAATGGTACTGCCACTGTTAGTGGTATAACTGGTGGAACAACGCCTTATACCTATGCATGGTCACCCTCTGGAGGAAGTAATGCTACAGCTAGCAGCCTTACAGCAGGGCCTTATTCAGTGACTGTTACAGATAATGAAGGAACACAAATAACCAGAAATGTCACAATAAATCAACCTGTAGCCGTACTTAACGGTACTGCATTAACCACCCAGGTTTCATGTTTCGGATTATCGAACGGTAGTGCTACAGCTAATCCAACTGGCGGCACTCCTGGCTACACTTATTTGTGGTCTAATGCACAAACAACGCAAACTGCAACTAATCTTGCTGTTGGTACATATAGCGTAACGATTACAGATGCAAATGGCTGCCAGAAGATCATCAATAATATAAATATAGGAGGACCTAGCGCAGCATTAAGTGCAACTCCTTCTTCAACTCCGGTTACATGTTTTGAAGGTTCGAATGGTACTGCTAAAGTTACTCCGGCTGGAGGTACTCCTGCCTATACTTATCTTTGGTCGAATGGCCAGACAACACAAACTGCAACTGGCCTTACTGTTGGAACCTACAGTGCAACAATTACAGATGCTAACAACTGTCAGCTTACTGTAAATAATATCGTTGTAAGCGGTTCTGCTTCTGCAATTTCAGGAACAACTTCTACCACTCCTGTTTCATGTTTTGGAGGTGCAAATGGTACAGCTACTGTAACTCCTTCTGGAGGTACTGGTCCTTATACGTATTCATGGGCTCCATCAGGCGGAACTGCAGCAACAGCAACAGGTCTTGTAGCTGGTACATATAGTGTAACCATTACAGATAATTTAGGCTGTTCTGAAACCATAAACAACATTGTTGTTGGTGGTCCTGCAACAGCGATTTCTGCCACAAATTCTACAACTTCAGTTTCATGTAACGGAGGAGCGAATGGTACAGCTACTGTAACTCCTTCTGGTGGCACATCTCCTTACACATATTTATGGTCTAATAATCAGACAACACAAACTGCAAATGGCCTTGTTGCCGGAACCTATTCTGTTACCATAACAGATGCAAACTCTTGTACAAAAACAATAAATAAT
>NZ_SJSY01000071.1 GCF_004352915.1 Flavobacterium zhairuonense
GCCTGCGCAGATGGTACTGCATTATTGTGGGAGAGTATGTCGTCGCCTTTCTTTTGAAAACCCTGTTTCGTAAGTTACAGGGTTTTTTATTCTAAATTTTGCTTATTAGCAATAAGGTACCTTAGCTCAGATGGTAGAGCAATGGACTGAAAATCCATGTGTCCCTGGTTCGATCCCTGGAGGTACCACATAATGCTCGGATGGTGAAATTGGTAGACACGCTGGACTTAAAATCCAGTGAACAGCAATGTTCGTGCGGGTTCAAGTCCCGCTCTGAGTACTAAAACTTCAATTGGCTTTTGCTAATTGAAGTTTTTTTTTTGGAACAATCTCAAGCTTGATTTTTTATATTTTGTCGTTTAGAAGTGCTTATTTAAGTTTTTGAAACCTTTTCATTTGGCTATGCTATCTTTAAATTCTCTTCTTCAAAATATAATGATAAATTTGTCTCCTTATAAGTTACCAGTATGAACGAACTAATTACCGTTATAAATAGCTTTCAAAAGATAGATGCTGACACTGAAAATGCGATTCGGAGTTTTTTTGTTGAAGAAAAGTTTAGAAAGAATGAGTTTATAATCCAAGAGCATAAAATATGTGATAAGATTTATTTCATCAGTTCTGGTGCTGTTCGAAGATTTTGTTTTGAAAATGATGAAGAAGTTACGAAATGGATTTATACAGATAATCAATTTGTAACTTCCATGAGTAGCTTTTTTGATCAAAAACCTTCTTTTGAAATATTTCAGGCTTGCGAAGAAACAGTTGCCTATTCTTTAACATATTCTGATGAACAGCTATTATTAGAATATCCTTTATTTTTAAAATTTCATCTTAATCAACTTCGACATTATCTTTCTAAAATAAATGAATTCCATCATCTGTTTCGTGTAATGACAGCAGAGAAAAAGTATTTATTTCTATTAGAATTTTTTCCTCAAATTATTCAAAAAGCTAAATTGAAGCATATTGCTTCATTAATTGGAGTAAGTCAAGAAACTTTAAGCCGAATTAGAGCTTCAATTATTTGATGTTAGGTCAATAAAATGCATTTTTTATTTTCTAATATTTGCTTGTTATTAAATTATGGGATATTGAAAAATAGTGTAATAGATAAAAGTACAATTGTTGGAAGAAACGTTCGCTTTGGAAATTTTTCTACAATTGAGAGTGATGTAATTATTGGTGATAATTCGTGGATAGGTAATAATGTTACTATTTTAAGTGGCTCGAGAATAGGTAGTAACTGCCAAATTCATTCAGGAGCTATAATAGGTGGAATTCCGCAGGATTTAAAGTTTAAGGATGAATATACCTTGCTTGAAATTGGTGATAATAACATCATCAGAGAAAATGTTACTATAAATCGGGGAACAGAGTCAAAGGGAATAACTCATATAGGAAATTCGAATTTGATTATGGCAAATGCTCACATTGGGCATGATTGTTTTGTTGGGAATAATTGTATTATTGGTTTTGGTGTCGGTATGGCGGGTGAAGTAGTTACTGGCGATTTTGTTAATGTAAGCGGACTTACTGCAGTGCATCAATTTTCCCGAATCGGAAGTCATAGTATGATTAGTGGATTGAGCAGAATTGTGAAAGATATTCCGCCTTACATAACTGTCGCGCATGAACCTTTACGATTTGCTGGATTAAATATTGTTGGTTTGAGAAGGAGAGGTTTTTCTTCTGAGAAAATTGAAGAGATCAAAGCAATTTATAGAATTATTTTTCAGGAAAAGAGAAATACTAAAAGTGCATTAGAATTAATTGAACAGAATTTTGAACCGACTTTTGAGAGAGATGAAATTTTAAATTTTATTAAAGTATCAAAACGTGGAATTGTAAAAGGAATTAAAGAATAAAAGAAGCCTCCAATGTTTTGTATTGGAGGCTTCTTTTATGTGAATTAAAGTTAGATGAAAAATCCCTTAATTAGAGTTCTATTCATATTTCAGGTATTCTAAGACATTTGCTTTAGTTGCGTAATAAGCTCGCCACAAAACAATCAGTAAAGTCAGAAGCAACAAGACAATAAATCCTGCAACGAACGGCATTATGGTAATGTCAATTTTAAATGCAAAATTTTGAAGCCATTTATTCAAGAGAAAGTAAACAGGAAATAGTGCAATTAAAAATCCTATAATACAATACAAAACATACTGTTTCGATAATTCTTTGAGTAAAACATTGGTTTCGGCACCTAATGTTTTTCGAATGGCAATTTCTTTCATGCGTCGTTGTATAGAATAAGATGCTAAGGCAAATAATCCAAAAAGAGCAATTAGAATTACAATAACATTAAGCAATGAAAATAAGCTTTTTTGTTTGGAGTAAGTTTCATAAGTTCTCGCATATTGCTTGTCTACAAAATCATATTGAAACGGATATTCGGTATCGACTTTCGACCATAATTTTTCGATATTGGTGATCGTATTTTCCAAATTGTCAGCATTTAGTTTTATGAAAACTTTATCTATATTATGCGCCATATCAAAGGTCTTAATATGATGAAAAGCAATTGGCGGCACTTTTAATTCTGGGCTCAATAAGTTAAAATCTTTGACAATACCAATGATTTTTAATTTTTGCTCCCGTATCACAAGTTCTTTCCCAAGAGGTGATTTAAGATTCATTAGTTTTGCAGCCGTTTCATTTATTATAACTGAATTAACGGTGTCAGAGGCAATTTTTTTATCAAAATCTCTGCCTTTTAAAAATTTAATATTCAGCATTTCAAACATGCCGTAATCTAAATTGATTACTCTTTCCTTAAAAAGCTCATTATTATACAGAACCGCAGAAATAGAATTATCTGAACCATCAAAAGAAATAAGACCAGTCGAAACTTTTTGAACGCCTTTAATTTTATACAGTTGTTGTTTTAAGATGGTGTATTTATTGTAAATAATTTGTTCTGCATTTTCTGACTGATGTTCAATTGATGGAAAATTTAAACAAACTGAAATTACCTGATCGCCTTTAAATCCAAGATCTTTATTTTGCAAATATTTAATTTGCTGATATACAATATTAGAGCCAATAATAAAAAAAGCAGCAATTGCAAATTGAAGAATAAGCATTCCATTACGCAACCAAATACCATTTTTGCTTCTTTCGAAATTTCCTTTCAAAACTTTAAAAGGTTTAAAATTGGAGATGTAAATTGCCGGTAATAATCCAGCTGTCAAAACCGTAATGATGAAAATCAGAAGCAATTGTATATAAAATTGATTGGCGAGAAGTACAATATTCTTGTTTAAAAAGTTGTTGTAATAAGGCAAAACGAGTTCTACAATGACCAACGCCAGTAAAATAGAAAAACTTGTCGTTAAAATTGTTTCACAAAGAAACTGAATAATAATATCGCCTTTAGAAGCTCCCGAAATTTTACGCACTCCAACTTCTTTTGCTCGCTTTATCGCGTCTGCAGTGGCGAGATTGATATAGTTAACAATCGACAAAATGAGAATCAAAAGTGACAAACCCATCATGATCATCAAAAACTGATAATTTCCTCGCGTTTCAGGATAACCATCGGTTACCGAATGTAACCTGGCTTTTGATAAAGGTTCAAGAATAACCGTAAAATGACCTACTTTTTTGGCCATAACTTCAGGTGTAAAACCTGCTTCTTTGGCAAGTCGCGTAATAAAATCGTGGTTGTAAAGTCTTTCGAGTTTCTGTCTTGTTAAATCAATTTTTGTCGGGTCTTTTACTTTTAATAACAATTTTAAAATAAACGGATTCATCAATCCGGAAGTTGTCAGTTCCTTCATTTTATTGATGATGACATTCGGCGCAATCGATGAATTTCCTGGAATATGATACACGGCCCTTACAGAAAACAGCTGGTCAAAACATTTTATTTGTTTTCCAATAGGGTTTTCATTTCCAAAAATCCTTTTAGCCGTAATATCTGAAATAGCAATACTCGAATCATCTTTTATAGCTGAAATTGCATCGCCCTGAATAATTTCGAAAGGAAAAAAAGAAAAGAAATTTTGTTCGACATTGATAATTTTATCTACAAATTCCTTTTTTCCTTTGTAAATAATTTTATCCTTTTGATACCAGTAATCTGCATAGAGTGTAGATTCAATATTAGGATCTTTGTCTAAAGCCGGTTTCAGAAATAAGGCACAATCGGACCAGACGGGCATATCGGTCACTTGAATCAAAACCTGGTATACTTTTCCTTTTTCAGGATTCCAGGAATTGTAACTTTGTTCGTCGTTCCAATAAAGCAGGGCAAAAATCAGCCCAGCAATTCCTATTGATAATCCTAAAATATTAAGGAAAGAGAAAAGCTTGTTGTGCTTTAAGCGGTAAATAAATATGTTGATATAGTTTTTTAGCATCTTATTCGTATTTTAAATATTTTAAAATATCAACTTTTGTTGCCTGATAAGCTCGTGAAAGAACTACCGCAAGCGTTAGCAGTAATAAAGCCGAAAAACCAATTATAAACGGAGAAATTGAAATAGAAACACGATAGGCAAAATTCTCTAACCATTTGTTTAATAAATAATAAGCAGGAAATAAAGCGATCACAAATCCTATTATACTAAAAAGGATATATTGTTTGCAAAGTTCCTTCAATAAAACGTTCGTTTCGGCACCAAGTGTTTTTCTAATTGCAATTTCTTTCATACGTCTTTCGATAGAATAAGAAGCCAGTGCAAACAAACCAATAAGAGCTATTATAATAACTATGAAGTTTAGCAACGAAAAAAGATTTTTTTGTTTTACATAACTGCTATATGATCTTTTGTATTCCTTATCTACAAAATCATATGAAAATGGATATTCTGAATCTATTTTCTTTACCCATAAACTTTCTATAGCAGCAATAGTTTGTTGCATCGTTTTGGGATCTGCGGTTACATAAATATTATTCAAAAGACTATTAAACCAAGGCACGCTTTTAAAATGGAATATTGATATTGGCGGTATAGCTTCGCCCGGATTCCCGATGTTAAAATCTTTTATAACTCCTACGATAATGGCTTTTTTTCCGTCCCAGTTTATTTTTTTCCCAATAGGATCTTTTTCATTCAATAATTTTAACGCAGTTTCATTGATCAACATCGAATTGATTGTATCCTGAGCATATTTCGGACTAAAATAGCGGCCTTTGACTAATTTTATTTTCATCATTTCAAGAAGCCCAAAATCTACAGGAACATTGTTTCCATCAATATTAATGTCTTTATAATGATAAGAAATTACAGATCTTGCACCGTTACCCATCACAAAGCCACCGCCAGCGACTTGCTGAACTCCTTTTATGCGAAGCAGTTGATTTTTGATGTTATTGTATTTGCCAAATTGATCTTTATCGGTAATTTTTTCGCCATAGATATTTCGATAAGAGATGTTTAAAATTTGATCTCCGTTAAAACCTAAATCCTTAGAATTCATGTAATCAATTTGTTGATATACAATATAAGAACCGATTATAAAGAAAGCGGCCACAGCAAATTGAAAAATCAACATCCCGTTACGAAGCCATACGCCACTTTTGCTTCGAATAAAATTTCCTCTCAATACTTTTAAAACCTCAAAATTCGAAACATAAATCGCCGGAAATATTCCTGCTACAATTACCGTTATAATAAAAATAGCGCCTAATTGTAAATACAATTGCCAGCTTAGCAGTACAAAATCTTTTTCTAAAAAAGCATTGTAATAAGGAATCGAAAGTTCGACAATAACAAGAGAAACCAAGATGGAAAACAATAAAATGATCGCAGTCTCAAAAATAAATTGCAGAATTATATTGGTTTTAGAAGCGCCAATAACTTTTCGAACTCCTATTTCTTTCGCTCTTTTTACAGCATTTGCCGTTGCTGAATTAACATAATTTACGATAGATAATATCAGGATCAAGATTGAAAGCCCCATAAAAATTAGCAAAAGCTGATAATTTCCGTTGCTTTCTATAAGACCGCCTGTTTTGGTATGCAAACGAATTGAGGACAAAGGTTCTAAATGAGGTTTTACTTCTCCAAATTTTTTAATAAACTCTTCTGGAGTCACCCCCTGAAGTTTGGCGCGTGGCACCGTCATATTATCATAATAAATTTTAGCAAGGCTTTTTGTTACTAATCCTGCATCAGTTGGATTTTTCAATTTTAATAAAAGTATAAACTGAAAATTTCCCCATTGCTGAATAGTGTTTTTTATTCTTAAATCCATAAAATTGACCACGCACGCAGGATTAAAAACCGATTTTTTATCCAGTTTATAAACACCTCTGACAACTAAAACCTGATTTTGCAAAACTATTTTTTTGCCAAATGCACTTTCACTTCCAAAAAGTTGTATTGCAAGATCTTCAGACAAACAAATACTATTGCCATCGGGTAAACCGGTTTTTGCATTTCCTTCGATAAATTGATACGGGAAATAGTCAAAAAAGTTTTTTTGTGCTACAACAATTTTTCCAGACTGTATTTTTTTACCATTGTAACGAATAATTTCGTTATCATAACTTCCGTTTACATAACAAAACGATTCAACTTCAGGACTTGTGTTTTTTATCGTTGAACCAATTGGTGCCGAACTTGAAGCCCAATATGTAGTAGGATCCATTTGATTGGCAACCATAAAAACATTGTCTTTATTAGGATTCCATTGGTCATAACTTTGCTCATCATTCCAATACAGAATGGCAAAAATCAATCCGGCAATTCCTATACTCAACCCCAAAACATTCAAAGCTGTAAAAAGCTTGTTGTTTTTTACCTGAAAAATAAAAATACTAATCCAATTTTTTAGCATGACCCTAGTTTTTAGAAGTTACCAAAACATCGACATTTCTATGATTTAATTTTTCAGAAAGAATAACACCGTCTTTCATTAAAATCGTTTTTTGCGAAAAAGAAGCATCATAATCAGAGTGCGTTACCATCAAAATTGTGGAACCGCTGGCATGAAGATCAGTCAATAGTTCCATTACTTCATTTCCGTTTTTACTGTCTAAGTTTCCAGTTGGCTCATCGGCCAAAATAATTTTCGGATTATTGATTAAAGCTCTTGCAACCGCCACACGTTGCTGTTGTCCGCCTGAAAGCTGTTGCGGAAAATGTTTTAATCGGTGAGAGATTCCTAAAATTTTTGCCATCTCGCTTACTTTTTGTTTTCTTTCAGAAGAAGGAACATTATTGTAAATCAAAGGCAACTCGATGTTGTCATAAACAGACAATTCATCAATTAAATTGAAGTTTTGGAAGATGAAACCAATGTTTTCTTTTCTCGCTTTTGCTCTTGATTTTTCTTTCAAGCCAACCATTTCCTGATCAAGCAAATGATAACTTCCATCTGAAGCGCTGTCCAAAAGCCCGATGATATTTAATAAAGTTGATTTTCCGCTTCCAGATGGTCCCATGATCGAAATAAAATCGCCTTGATTTATAGTTAATGAAATTTCGCTTAATGCTCTGGTTTCTAATTCCTCAGTTCTAAATACTTTTGAAAGTTTGCTGATCGTAATCATAATTGATGTTTTTAGTTTTGATTGATTTTCTTTTTAAAATATTTTCCCTTTTGAAGTAAAAGAAATGCATCGGAAAATTAAGATAATTAACAATGCGATTTTTTGTTATTTTTACTTTCGAAAGGGCTTAATAATTAATGATTTATCAGTACAATTATGATTTTCATGCCAAAAATTTAAACCTTGTAAATGCCTTATTTTTAAGATTTTATTTTAAGAAAAAAAGCTTCACTGTCCATAAGTGGACACCTTTCGTCCAAAACCGAACAAAAATGAAAAAGACAAACGCTTCAATTTTAATTATCGACGATCAGGAAGACATCCTTTTTGCGTCGAAAGTCTATCTGAAAAAGTATTTTGAGAATATTTATACACTCAATAATCCGAAAAATATTGTCGAATTATTGGCAAAAAATACCATTGATGTTGTTTTGTTGGATATGAATTACAGAATTGGTTTTGAAGACGGAAGAGAAGGTTTGTATTTATTGAAAGAAATAAAAACGCTTTCGCCAAAAACAGTTGTGATTTTAATGACAGCTTTTGGAAAAGTGGAAACAGCGGTTGAAGGTTTAAAATCGGGTGCTTTTGATTATATTTTGAAACCTTGGGAAAATAAAAAATTGTTAGAATCGGTAAAACAAGCAGTTGATAAAGCGAGAAAAGAACAAAAGAAAATTAAAAGTCCAGAAATTGCTGATGACTTTTTTATTGGAAATTCTGAAATTATAAAAAAAGCCTATTCGTTGGCAGATAAAGTTGCAAAAACGGATGCAAATGTTTTGATTCTTGGTGAAAATGGAACTGGGAAATTCGTTTTGGCGCATCATATTTTTTCACAGTCCGAAAGAAAAAATCAGCCTTTTATAAATGTTGATTTGGGCGCTTTGAATTCAAATATTTTTGAAAGCGAATTATTCGGTTATGCAAAAGGCGCCTTTACAGATGCAAAAACCGATACGCCGGGACGTTTTGAGATGGCGCAAAACGGAACTATTTTTTTGGATGAAATTGGGAATGTTCCGCTTCATTTGCAATCAAAATTATTACAGGTAATTCAAACCAAAACGGTAACAAGATTGGGCGAAACTAAACCGCGACCACTAAATGTTAGAATTATTACGGCAACTAATCTGAATTTAAAACTCGAAGTTGCCGACAAAAATTTCCGTGAAGATTTGTATTACCGAATTAATACAATGGAAATTATTTTGCCTCCGCTTCGCGAAAGAATCGAAGATAAAATTCCGTTAGCCGAATATCTGCTAGACAAAATCAGTGAAAAATATGGACGAAGCCAAATTACTTTTGACAAAAAAGTTTTGGAACAAATCGAAAAACACGCTTGGAACGGAAATATCCGCGAAATGGAAAATAAAATCGAGCGCGCTATTATTCTCTGCGAAAACAATAAAATAACAGTTTCCGATTTAGATTTGGAACAAATCACCGAATATGAAAATCCAGATGATATTCAGCTTTCTTCGGTTGAAAAAGCTACGGTTGAAAGAGCACTTTTGAAACACAATAATAATATCAGTAAAACTGCTGAAGAATTGGGTTTGTCTAGAGGTTCTTTGTATCGTCGTTTGGAGAAATATAATATCAGCACCAATTAGTATGCTTAAATCTTTAAAAACATATCAGCTTCTTTTTCTGCGGTTAATTTTGATTTTGGCAGGAATCGAATTTTCTATTTATCTGCAAAAAATCAATTATGTATTTGCGCCCATTTTTGGCTTTTTGGTCGTTTTTCTGTTGATTGTTGAATTATATAATTATATAAAAAGCATCATTTTGCTTTATGATAAAACGATTTCTTCAATTATTCAAAACGATTTTAGTTCTGATTTTTCGAAACATAAATCGGAAAAAAATGATTTGTTTCAGTTGTATGATATTTTAAAAAACAAGCAAAACGAGCAGGTTTCGAAAGACATTATATATACTTCGATTTTAAATAATATTGAAACCGGAATTATTATTCTGCAAAAACAGGAAAAAGATTGGAACGTTTTTTTGATGAACGATTATTTTTCGACTCATTTTAATGTTCCGAAATTCTCAAAATGGAAATATCTGAAAAGTCATTTACCTTCATTATGTGAGATTATCGAAAAAGATGATTTTCAGGAAATAAAAACGTCAATCGAAATCAGTATTAATCAGCAAAATTCGCAGACTTTTGTTTTACAGGCATCGCGAACGGAGATTTTTGAGAATGATTATTTTATTGTTTTGCTGGATTCGATTCAGAATGTTGTCGAGAAAAAAGAGAAAGATGCCTGGATTAATTTGATGAAAGTGATTTCGCATGAACTCCTGAATTCAATAACTCCAATTCGTTCCATTTGTCAAAATTTGCAAGATTTGGTTGAGCAAGATTCTTTATCAAATGAAGATTTAGAAGACATCAAAAACAGCGTTGAAACAATGCTCAGACGAAGCGATCATTTGCAGAAATTTGTTGAAGGTTATCGAAAATTGGCGATGCTTCCTTCGCCAAAAAAGCAAAAATTAGAATTGAAAGATTTGGTGAATAATAGCCTCGATATTATGGAGCCAATGTTTAAAAAGGAAAATATCGAAATTGTAAACTCAATTTCGCGTCATTATTCCATTACGGTTGATGCCCAGCAAATCGAACAAGTTTTAATTAATCTTTTGACGAATTCGATAAATGCGCTTAAAAAGACAAATCAAAAACAGATTTTCATTTCAGCGGAAGCCAAAGAAAACAGAACTTTCATCAAAATTGCAGACACTGGAAACGGAATTGAAAAAGAAATCGAAAACAAAATTTTCCTTCCGTTTTTCACCACCAGAAATGAAGGCGCAGGAATTGGTTTGACTTTATCCAAAAATATTATCGAAGCACACGGCGGTTATATCAATTATAAAAATGAAAATGGAAAAACGGTTTTTGAAATTTGTTTGATTGGAGATTGATTTATTTTTACTCAACTAAACCGCGTTATGGATTGAATGTTCATAGATTTAATAAACAGGCTGAAAGCTTGCAAGTTGGAGCTTAAATTTAACCGCAAATTACACAAATTTTCACGAATTAATTTGTGTGAATTTGCGTAATTTGTGGTTTTTAGAAGCTGAAAGCTAAATGCAGTAAATAGTTTTGAACTATTTTTGAGGCCAATAAATTTATATTAGCATAAAACCAATTCCTTTATGATTTTAGCCTTCGATACTTATTATTACGACAATAAAGCCAAAACAGTCTGCTTAGAATTTACAGAATGGAATCAAGAAAAAGATTTTAAAATTCACACCGAAATCATTGATAATGTCTCAGAATATATTCCCGGCGAGTTTTATAAAAGAGAATTACCTTGTATTTTAAGTCTATTAAATAATATTGATTTAAAGTTAGTTGATGTAATTATTGTCGACGGTTTTGTATATTTAGATGATGATGAAAAATATGGTTTAGGTGGCCATTTATATGAAAAGCTAGATAAGAAAATTCCAATTATTGGCGTCGCTAAAACGAATTTTGCCAGCATCGAAAAAGATAAAAAAGCGTTATTTAGAGGTGACAGCAAAAAACCTTTGTTTGTGACTTCTATCGGAATTGATTTGGAAGATGCTTTTCAGAAAATTGAAAGTATGGCGGGCGAATTTCGAATTCCGACTTTGTTGAAAGAAATGGACAGGTTAACAAAAGAACTTTGAAATATTTATGGATAGAACCCTTTGGGCAGAAATTGAAAATTTCGATTTAGATAATCCAAATGAAGAATACGGATTTTCGACCAGATTAGCATTTGAAAACAGTTGGACAATCTATTTTACAAAAACGGCTATTCTCGAATATAAAAAATTCATGTATTTGGCCGCAACTTCAAATGAAATGGTTTCGCCTTCAGAAATTGTTGATATTGTTTGGCATCAGCATTTAATCTTTACTAAATCATATTCCGATCTTTGTGCAATTTTATCCAAAAGAATTGAACATATTCCGTCAACACACAATAAAGCCGAATTTGAAAAATTTAAGAAGGCAAAAGAGACAACTAAAAAATTATACGAGCTAAATTTTGGAGAACAGCCAAAAGAATTCTGGGATTATGATAATTCGCTCCAATCATTGAAATTAGATATTTCCAATCTGGATCTATCTATACTGAAAATAATTTTTTTGGGATGCATGTTGCTTTTAATTTTTCCAATTTCGTTATTGCTCAAACCTGTTTTAGTTCAAATTGGAAATCCAGATTTTGCCTGGTATTATGTTTTTTTATTTGCTATTGGAACGATCTTGTTAATGCAGTATGTAAAAAAACATGCAGAGAAATTGATTCAGAATTTGAAAGCCACAGTGCTTATTAAGAATCTCATTCCTTTTGAATTAGTCTTTTTTCAAAAAAACCGATTAGATTTTGTTATTCACGGAGTTGTAAATAACTTAATTGAAAACAAAAAAGTAGAGGTTTTAGGCAAATATTTAAAACTGACTGATGAAAAATTAAGCGATAATCTATATGAAAATTGTGTTATCGAAATTATGAAAGAATATGATTTGATGCCGTATTGGCAATTAAATCAAGCGCTCAAAAACAAGCCAATATTTGCTCAGTTGAAAAAATCAGTTGAAAAAATTAGAGATGAAATCATTAATTCGAAACAATTTTTGTGGAGTATAAAAGTCGTATTGTTTGTTTTTGGATTTCTTTTGAGTATTGGTTTCAGTAGAATAATTATCGGAATTTCAAGAGAGAAATCAGTCGAAAACATTACTGTTGTGATGATTTTGTTGCTGTCGATTTCAAATTATTGTTTCAAGAAAATGACGAATTTTTTGTTTGAAAAAGCAGTTCTTTCAAGCTTCAAAAACGAAAAAAAGGATAGTAACGAAATATTAGATTGGCAGTGGAGGTATTTTTTGTATGGTGGGCTTGCATTTTCATTTATTCCTCTCGCGACACATATTAATCATAATTTTAGTTCTTCTGGAAATGGTTCCAGTTGTGGAAGTTCGTGCGGGAGTTCCTGCAGTAGTTCGTGTGGAAGCTCTTGTGGCAGTTCCTGTGGTGGCTGTGGCGGAGATTAAGCTGTTTAGATTTTCTTCAAATAATTATAAATAATGAAATTGCTCATTCAATCCCTTTTACCAGACGCTTCTATTTCGCATTTTGTTCATAGCTTTTGGATGGTGGAAAACAAATCGGGAAAGGATATTCCTGGGACGATTCTTCCAAACGGAATGGCCGATATGACGTTGATGAAAATGAATTCAGAAGATTTGGAAATTTCAATTCGCGGATTGGATACAGTTCCGAGTCAAGTTAATATTGCTAAAGATGTGCGAATATTTTCTGTTGGATTTAAACTTTTGGCAGTAGAATATTTATTTGGAGATTCTATAAAAGAGGTTTTGAACGGTGGAAAAACGATTCCGAATGATTTTTGGCAATTTGATGAAATTGATACAGAAAGTTTGGAAAATTTTCAGAAAAAAGTAACTCGGAAGATCAATTCAATTTCCATAAAACCAATAGATGACAGAAAGAAAAAACTGTTTGAATTGATTTATGTTTCGCACGGAACAATTACAGTAAATGAACTTTCTGAAAAAGTGTTTTGGAGCAGTCGTCAGATTAATAGATATTTTAATCAGCAATTCGGAATTTCGCTTAAAGAATATTGTAAAATTTTGCGTTTTGGATCTTCGTTTAAAGATTTAAGCGAAGGCAAACTTTATCCCGAATTAAATTTCACAGATCAAAATCATTTTATCAAAGAAATCAAAAAATACTCGGGCGTTACGCCAAAAGAACTCAGCAAAAATACCGATGAACGTTTCATGGATATTTTAGCGATTAAAAAACTGCCTCCACAAAACGACTGATTTTTACTATTTCAGCAACTGCTTTCTTCGCAATTTTGTATCACATTAAACGATACAAAATATGTTACTTCAAAATAAAAAAATAGCCATTATTGGTGCTGGGCCAGTTGGTTTAACCATGGCAATATTATTACAACAAAAAGGAATCGATGTTTCCGTTTACGAAAGAGACGAAGATGCACAAACCAGAATTTGGGGCGGAACTTTAGATTTACATAAAGGCTCGGGACAAGAAGCAATGAAAAAAGCTGGACTTTTGGAACGTTATTATGAATTGGCAATTCCAATGGGAAGAACAATTGCTGATGAGAAAGGGATGATTTTAAATTCTAGAAAAGTTACTGCAGAAGAAGCTCAAGACAATCCCGAAATCAACAGAAATGATTTGCGAATTTTATTGCTCGAAAGCTTAAAAGAAAACACAGTTATCTGGAACAGTAAAGTAACTGATCTTGAAGCAAAAGATGAAAAATGGGTTTTGCATTTTGAAAACAACAAAATTGAAATTGTAGATTTTGTCATTGGAGCAAATGGCGGAATGTCGGCAATAAGAAAATATATTACGGATGCGGAAGTAGAAGAAACCGGAACTTATATGATTCAAGGTGAAGTTTCTCAAGCCGAAATAAATTGCAAAGATTTTTTTGAGTTGTGTGATGGCAATATTTTAATGACGTCGCATAACGGAAATTTATTAGTGGCAAATCCAAAAAATGCAGCATCTTTGAGTTATAATGTCATTTTCAAAACGCCCTTAAACTGGATTTCCGAAAATGAATTAAATTTTAAAGATGCCCAAAGTATAAGTTCATTTTTGACAAATCGTTTCTCAGAATGGAGTGAAACGTATAAACAGTTATTCTGTGCAACATCATTTTTTGTTGGATTGCCAACGCGCAAAATTTCATTAGAAAAAGAATGGAAAAAAAATCGCATTTTGCCTATAACGCTTATTGGCGACGCAGCACATTTAATGCCTCCTTTTGCTGGACAAGGAGCGAATATTGGTTTGGTTGATGCAATGATTTTGGCAGAAAATCTTTTGAATGGAAAATTTGACAGTATTGAAACCGCAATTGCAGATTATGAACAAAGAATGTTTGTTTATGCCAAAGAAGCGCAAATTGAAACCCGCAAAAATGAATTGATGATGCGCGAAAAAAATTTTTCTTTTAGGCGATTTGCAGATTAAATAAGGTCGCATTTTTATAGTTATTTATTTACTAATTATTGCATTAGGTTAAAGTTTTGATTTTATTTGTATAACTAAATTTAAAATTTAATCCTAAAACCACGACCAAATTATGGCTGCTAAGAAACCAGAAGAAATGAGCAATGAAGAATTGCTTAAAAATGAAAAACTAATAAAAACGATGCTTTACATGTTGATATTTTTCGCCTTGATCTTGTTTGCGGCGGGAATTTGGCTGACGATCGTACAACATAAATTTAGCGCTTTAACAGTTGTTCCACTATCATTAGGAATAATCGCATTGGCAAATGCAAACAATTTAAAAAATTTGCAGAAAGAGAAAAAAAGCAGAGGATTGTAAAAAATATTCTCTAAAACAAAAAACTCCTTAATTTCTTAAGGAGTTTTTTGTTTTTATAGCTTTATTGGAAATCTCTAAGAACTAATTTCAGGTTTCAAGTTTCACGTTAAGTTAAGTAACGTGAAACCTGAAACTTGAAACAAAAATATATATTTTTTTAGTGAGAAACCGCTTTTAAACCCACAATGGAACCAACCAAAGTTGCTAAAAAGAATAATCTCCAGAAAGCAGCAGGTTCTTTAAAAATAAAGATTCCAACCAATACAGTTCCGACTGCGCCAATTCCTGTCCAAACTGCGTAAGCAGTTCCAAGAGGTAGTGTTTCAGTCGCTTTCATTAATAAAAGCATACTTACAGTTAAAGATATAAAGAAGCCAATGTACCAATAGTACATTTCTGTTCCAGTTGTTGTTTTTGCTTTTCCGAGACATGATGCGAAGGCTACTTCAAATAGACCTGCAATGATTAAAATAATCCAGTTCATATAGTTAAATTTTGTGCTGCAAAGTTCCTTTATGAAAATCGGAAAAAATTTAACAAATGATAAAAAATGAAATTATTTTTACCGTTTCGTTCAACAAGGAAAATCTAATTTAATCTGCTAAAATCTTTTATAATCTGCGTGAAATACTTTTTGCGTTGAATTTTTTTCACGCAGATTCATACAGATTATAGCAGATTTGCTCAGATTTAAATATAATCTAATGGGTGAAATTGCAAAAAATCTCTTAAAAAGGTTATTTTAATTCTGCCCGAATTCTGCTTAAACTGACTTGAGTAATTCCTAAGTAAGAAGCAATATGTCCTAATTGTACTCTTTGCAATAATTCAGGATGATCTTTCATTAATTCTGAATATCTTTCAGAGGCATTTTTGAATTGCTTAGAAATTAGACGTTCTTCGGTTTTGATTAATTCCTTTTCAGCGAATTTCCGACCCCAGTTTGCAATATGAACATCTTCATTAAAGAGTTTTCTAAGATTTTCAGTTTTGAGTTCATATAATTCACAATCTTCCAGAAGTTCGATATTTTCATATCCCGGTTGGTCTTCCACATAACTTTTCATTGAAATTACGGTTTCGCCTTCTTTTCCAAACCAAAATGTGACTTCATTATCTCTTTCTACAAAAGCTCTTACCAATCCTTTTTTTATAAAATAAATATTAGATTCAATTTTATTTGCTTTTAATAAAATATGTCCTTTTGAAAAGGCAATTTCGGAGACATTGTTTCGCAAAGCCAATTTTGACTGTTCAGGAATTTCATAAATAAGATCAAGGATTTTGAAAATATCCATAAATGGAATTTTAGTATTTTAGAATAAAGGTAAAAAGTAAACGGGAAATGAGCGAAGTTTTAATAAAAAAATCCCATTTCATTTTTTGAAATGGGATATAAAACAACCTCTGCGATGAGCTATTATAAACAGAAGCGATTTTTGACCAAAAATTAAACTAATTTATTCCTCCGCCTAAAGCTTTGTAAAGCAATACTTGTGAGTTTGCATTTCGAAGTTGGATATCTACAAAATCCAATTCGGCCTGCAATTTATTTTTTTGTGCGTTGATGATTTCCAGATAATTGGCATAACCGCTCAAATACAAATCGTTTGAGACATTTACGGCAATTTCGAGGTGATCGATTTCGTTTAGTTTGTATTTCAAAACATCTTCGTAAGCTTCGTTTCTATGCAGTAAAGCGCTCAATTCGTTGAACGCTGTCGTCACTGCATTTTGATATTGAAGAAATGAGATTTCCTGTCTTCTGTTTGAAACATAAAATTCCTGTTTAATCTGACCTTTATTGAAAACAGGAGCCGTTAATCCGCCCAATAATTGCCAAGCGAAAGAACCAGCATCAAAAAAAGTGTTGAACGAAAAGGAATTGAAACCTGCATAACCGCCTAGATTTACCGTTGGGAAAAAGGCAGCTCGAGCTGATTTAGCATCTGCATTGCTTGCTAATAATTCGAAGTAGGCTTCAGAAACATCTGGTCTTTTGTGAATGATAGAATCTACGCTTATTTTTTGATTTAAAACCTCTAGATGTCCTGCTAGGAAATCGCTACTTCGGTCAATTTTTCCGCCATATTCCCCCAAAAGAGTCAATAAAGCTTTTTCAGTCTGATCGATACTTAATTTTAGTTCTGAAGCTTCGGCATGAATGTTATTGTTTTGTGCATTGAACTGTTGTACAGCTAATTCTGTAGCTTTTCCAACAGATCTTTGTGCTGAAACAATATCTAACGCTTTTTCCTGAGTTTTTAAGTTGTTATCATAAATCGACTTTTGTTTGTCTAATGCAATCAGTTTGAAATATAAGTCGGCAACATCACTTAAAAGGCGAGTTTGCAACAATCGCATTCCTTGTTGTGAAGCAAAAAATCGTTGTTGAGCTGCTTTTTTTCGATTGCTCAGTTTTCCCCAGATATCAGCTTCCCAAGAAACTTTTGCTCCTAGAAAAAAGTTAGGAGTTACATCCTCGTTGATTCTTTGTTTGTCTGTAATATTCTGAGAAAAGTTAGTGTCAAAGTTACCAACGCCTTCCATCGTATATTTTCCGTAATGTGTTCCCGAAGCATCGGCAACAAAATCTAAAGAGGGAAGAAGCGCCAGTTTTGCCACTTTTAAATGCGAATTGGCAATTAAGATTCTTTCCTGCATGATTAAATAGTCAGGATTTTTGGCAATAGCTTTCTTTAATAAAGCTTCTAGTTTCGGGTCTTTAAAAAAGGTTTCTGTTTTTAATGGAATAAAAGTCTCGTTTGATGCTTCTTTTCTTTGTGCATCAAAATTTTCTGGAAGCTTTGCAGCGTCTAGTTTAGTACTGACTTTTGGTGCAGAACAAGCTGTCAAAAGTAAAATTCCGGTTATTACAACGGCACTTTTAGTTGTCCTTAGAAACTGTACATCAGCATTTTTATATTGATTTAATATGTCTTTCATTGTTTAATTTTATTTGTTCAATCTTTTGTCTAAATTTTTATTTTAACACATAGAAACATAGATTTTTTATTCTCAAAAGGGAGTTGAAAGAAACTAGTTTCTAACACATAGCTGAATGAACATAGTCCAAAGTTTCAACTTTGGGATCTGGTGATTACCATACAACTATGTTTATTTAAGTTAAGTGAAACGCCTTTAAACGCTTTCCAAATCCTATGATTCTATGTGTTTAAAAAATTACACATTAAGATTTATTCATTCGTTTTTCCAATTTTGCAAACAGTATGTAAAGTCCAGGAATGATTAAAAGACCAAACACAGTTCCGATTAACATTCCACCCGCAGCTGCTGTTCCGATAGAACGGTTACCAATTGCACCCGCACCAGAAGCGATACACAACGGAATCAATCCTGAAATAAAAGCAAATGAGGTCATCAAAATTGGACGGAAACGAAGTCTTGCTCCTTCAATTGCTGCTTCGACAATATCTCGTCCGAGTTTATTTTGTGCCATCGCAAACTCTACAATCAGAATGGCGTTCTTGGCGAGCAGACCGATCAGCATGACGAGTGCTACTTGGGCATAAATATTATTGTCAAGTCCGACCATTACAAGTGCGATATAAGAACCAAAAACTCCAACCGGAAGACTTAACAATACTGGGAACGGAAGCAATAAACTTTCGTATTGCGCGGCCAATAATAAGTATACAAAAAGTATACAAAGCGCAAAAATGTAGATGGTTTGGTTTCCTGATAAAATCTCTTCACGCGTCATACCCGACCATTCCAATTCGAAACGGCTTGGCAATTTTTCTGCAGCAATTTTTTCAACAGCGGCAATAGCATCTCCAGAGCTGTAACCTTCAGCAGGTTCACCGTTTATCATAGCGGACATGTACATGTTGTAACGTGTTAGAACTTCTGGACCATAAACTCTTTCTAATTTGATGAAAGTAGAAAACGGAACCATTTCGCCTGCTTCATTCTTCAAATACATATCCAAAATACTTTCTGGGTTTTGACGGAATTGCGGACTTGCCTGAACCATCACTTTATACATTTGAGAAAAACGGATAAAATTGGTTGCATAAAAAGAACCTAACATGGTTTGCAAAGTTGACATGGCATTGTCTACCGATATTCCTTTTTTGGCCGCCAAATCGTAATCAATATGAATTAAATACTGCGGGAAAGTGGCATCAAAACTCGAGAAAGAGTTCTGAATTTCTGGCGAAGCATTTAGTTCTTTTATAAATTCTTTGGTCACTTTATCGGTATTGGTAATACTTCCTCCAGATTTATCTAGCAAACGAAGCTCAAAACCACTCGTGTTACCAAAACCAGGAACAGTTGGCGGTGCAAAAATCTCGATTTGTGCGTCGGAAATGTTTTTGGTTTTTTCTGTAAGTTCTGCCATAAATTCGGTTACCGAAATATCACGTTCGCTCCAGTCTTTTAAGTTGATCATTCCCATTCCGTATGAAGCTCCTGCGATTTCGGTTACAATACTGTATCCCGCAAGAGTCGTTACGTTGTCTACACCTTTAATTCCTTGGGCAATTTTCGTTACTTCATCCAAAGCTTTTTCAGTACGTTCTACAGTTGCTCCTTGTGGCGTTGTAACACTTACGTAAACCATTCCCTGATCTTCGGTTGGGATAAATCCTGACGCTAAGAATTTTGTAGTTCCCCAAGTCAATACGCAAAACAGTACTAATAAACCAACAGTAACGGTATTGCGATCAGCAAATTTTACTAATACTTTGATGTATTTTGAAGTAATATTATCAAACCAATGGTTGAATCTGTGGAAGAATCTATCTAATAATGATTTTTTCTCTTTGTTCGGATCGTGCGCTTTTAACATAATCGCACAAAGGGCAGGAGTAAGGGTAAGAGCGTTAATACCCGAAATTACGATACTTATTGCCATTGTCAATGAGAACTGCCTGTAGAAAACTCCGACTGGACCACTCAAGAAAGCAACCGGAATAAACACGGCAGCCATTACAATCGTAATTGCGATAACGGCACCTGTAATTTCTTTCATCGCGCTAATGGTAGCTTCCATTGGCGACATATGTTCTTCGGAGATTTTTACGTGAACGGCTTCGACTACGACAATCGCATTATCGACCACAATTCCTATAGAAAGTACTAACGCGAAAAGCGTTAATAAGTTGATCGAGAATCCCATCATCGACATAAAGGTAAACGAACCAATAAGTGCCACAGGAACTGCCAATACAGGAATCAAAGTCGATCTCCAATCTTGAAGGAAAAGGAAAACGACGAATGCTACCAAAATAAAGGCTTCAACCAAAGTTCTCAATACTTCATGAATCGAAGCGTCAAGGAAACGCGAAACGTCGTAAGCAATATTAAATTCCATTCCTGGAGGAAAAGAAGAAACTTTCAATTCTGCCATTTTTTCTTTTACGCTAGCAATAACCTCAGAAGCATTCGAACCCGGACGCTGTTTCAACATGATCGAAGCAGAAGGTTTTCCATCGGTTTTAGAAACCATTCCGTAACTCATCGCACCAAATTCAATTTTCGAAATGTCTTTCAATCTTAAAATCGTTCCGTCTGGATTGGCTCTTAACGGAATTTCCTCATATTGTTTTGGCTCGAAGAATTTTCCACCATATTTAATTACATATTGCAGCTGATTGTTCATTTGTCCTGAACCTTCGCCCACTTTACCTGGCGCGGCAGAAATGTTTTGTTTTTGAAGTGAATTTATGACTTCATTTGCCGAAATATTATACGAAAGCATCTTTTCTGGATCCAGCCAGACACGCATCGAATATTCTTTCTGACCCATGATTTCGGCACGTCCGACACCATCAATACGTTTTAATTCCTGTAGAATATTAATATCGGTAAAGTTGAAGATAAACTGCTCGTCCTGAGTTTTATCAGTACTTGTAATGTTCAAGTACATCAACATACTGTTCACCTCTTTTTCGGTTGTAACTCCGGCGCGAATTACCTCTTCTGGAAGTTCATCTAGAATTGTCGTTACACGGTTTTGCACGTTTACGGCAGCCAGATCGGGATCGGTTCCTACTTCAAAGAAAACTTGAATTAAGGTCAAACCATCATTGGAAGTTACGGTTGACATATATGTCATTCCAGGCACACCATTAATAGCTCTTTCTAACGGAAGGGCGACGGCATTGGCCGAAACCTCTGCGTTTGCTCCTGTATATTTTGCTGTAACGGTTACAGACGGTGGTACAATATCTGGGAATTGGGTAATAGGAAGCTGAAACAACGCCAGCAATCCCAGAAGGACTATCATAACCGAGATGATTAATGACAATATTTTCCTTCTGATAAATAACTCTATCATTTTAAATGTTTTAGATAAATAATTAAATAACTGTTTTACAGATCGATAATCTACATTTGTTTCATGTTGATTTTATCGCCGTCTCTCAATGATTGCGTGCCTTCTTGTACGATTAGGTCGTCGCTTTTAAGACCTTCGTTCAAGATATAAACATCATCTAGAGTCGTTTCGATTGTAACATTTGTCATTTTAACTACTCCATCTTTGTTCACGCGGAAAACGTATTGTTTGTCTTGAATAGAAAAAACAGCTTTCTGCGGAATTAAAATTGCATTGGTTTTTGGTTCTGAAATAATCAGTTTACCAGAAGTTCCGTGTTTGATAAACCCTTGCGGATTATGAAATTTTGCTTTGTATTGAATAGAACCAGTTTCTCTGTTGATTTCTCCATCGGCAGTTCTTAGTTCTCCTTTTTGATCGTAAACCATTCCGTTTGGCAATACCAACTTGATGTCGCCTTGCGTGTTTAAGGTTTTGTCTTCCATCATTTGGAAATAAGTGTCTTCAGGAATTGAGAAATAAGCATATACATCATCTAGCTGAGAAATAGTTGTCAGTAATGAACCATTTTCAATGAGGCTTCCTTCTTTAAACGGAATTCTATCTACCGTTCCATCAAAAGGAGCAAGAATTGTTGTAAAACTAATCTGTTGGTTGATTGCTTTTTTTTCTGCAATCGCATGAGCTACTTTTGCAGAAGCAGCTTCGTATTTTGCTTTTGATAGTTCTAATTCTTTATCTGCAATTACTTTTTTGTTGAAAAGAGTTTGAGCCTGTTCCAATTCTACAGTTGCGATTCTTAAATCGGCTTTTGCACTTTTGAAAACGGCTTCGGCTTTTAGAAGTTGAATCTGAAGTTCAACATCGCTTATTTTGAAAAGGATTTGCCCTTTTTTTACTTTTTGCCCTTCGCTAACGTAAACTTTGTCTAACAGACCAGGAATACGAACGTGAATTTCTACATTGTTTTTAGCATGTACATCGGCAACAAATTTGCTCGAAACTATGGTGTCTTTTAGAGTTACCTTATAAACAGGAACCGTTTTTATGTTGTTTGAATCTTTTTTTGATTTATCGCCGCACGAGACTAAAACGAATAAAGCCAAGGTGAATAAAAGAAATGGATTTTTATAGATATTAATCATTAGGTTTTAATTTTTGAATAAATAGATCTTCTCCCTTGCTACTTGAATGTAGGGAGTATGAATTTGGAATTAAAAAATAGGAATATATTCGGATGCTTTTCTTTTTTGAAAAGTGCCGATTCAGAAAATGTTTTTCCAGCAAGAGCTATTCATGTACCATAAAGACATGAAAAATTATTCCAGAAATACCTCTGAAACTGAAAAAACAACGAAATTTTGAAGTTTAGAAAAGTTGGTACAAATGCAAATAAGTATGCCTTTGAACCTGGTATATTGAAGCGATACCATATATTAAGCTTTTTTTATAAAGCTTGAAGTTTATTAAGTTGCTAAAATACGGAGCCTTGATTGTGCTTTGTTGCGAAATTGTAGCTCTGGATTTTATTTTCTTCTTAATGATATAATGGACTTCTAGATTTTTTGAAGAAGAAAAATCAGAAGAGGAAAGTGAGTCGTCTGCGGCAACACTATCCAATGTAATACAATTAGAAAAAGGAATGGATTGCTGAACCGTTTCGGCGCCTCTGAAGAAAGAGAGCAGCGATAGCAAAACGATATATATGAACTTTGCAGGTTTCATTTTCAGCGGGGCAGATTTATAAAGTTTTTATTCCTTAAATCTAGGATATATTATTGTTCAAATTGCGCCAAATATACTAATTTGAAAAATAAGGTTTCTTAATTTTTTTTTAAAACCGACGAGATTTAAATATTTAATAATACATTCCAAAAGGCCATATAAAAATAAAGCTCCATTATTTCTAATGAAGCTTTTAATTAAGTACAGTGTTTACATTCCGGGCCAATATAAAAAATTGAATTTATGTCCGTCAGGATCAGTAAATCCGAAAGTATAACCTTGCTGAAAATTTTCTGGTTCTGAAAATATTTTTGCTCCCGCTTTTTTTACGATTTCATACCATTTATCTACATTTTCTCGGCTTTCTGCAGATAAGGAAAAGATAATTTCATTTTCATTTTTAGCATCAGCCACTTTTCCTCTCATGGCATTGTCAAATCTTTTTGGAATAAAAAAGTTGATCACAAAGTTGTTTTCTCCATAAGTAAAACTTACTAATTCTTCTGTTTCTTTCCCATTTTGCTTGAATCCAAGCTCCGAATAAAATTTTATTGTTTTTTGCAAATCGTGTGAAACCAAGTTGGCCCATATCATTTTCGTTTTCATAAACTTTAGTTTTTAGAATAGTTAATAAACTAAGTTAAACAAATTAATGGTTTAATACTTTTAATGAAATTGTAAAGTTTTGCCTTAATTTTGTACGATTGCTAAAAGATGCAAAAAATACACGAAATAAAGGAAAAGTGAAAAACGAAGCAACAAACTGGACAATTTGTGAGGTATGCGAAGGGCGTGGCAAAAAAAGCCAGCGACTTAGTAAAAAAGTAAAGCTTCAATACCAATTCGAATTAGAACAATTTGAAAGATCTAATGGAGAAGGAAATGCTCCCATTCGACCAAAAGCCCACAAAATTATATGTTCCAATTGTGGCGGAACAGGAATAATTCCGTCTGCTTTTTTTCCTGTGGCTGATGCCGAAAAATATCCTCATGTTGCCATTATCGGTGGCGGAATTGGAGGTGTGGCTTTGGCTGTAGCTTGTCTTCATCGCGGTATTCCTTTTACACTTTATGAACGCGACCAAAACTTCGAAGCACGTTCGCAAGGATATGGACTTACTTTGCAACAAGCCAGCAAAGCGATCGCGGGCTTAGGAATTTTAGATTTAAAAGATGGCGTTGTTTCAACTAGGCATTTGGTTCATACAACCGATGGAAAAGTAATTGGCGAATGGGGAGTAAGAAAATGGATTCCAGCTGAAGCCAAAACATTTAAAAAACGTTCTAATATTCATATCGCCCGCCAATCTTTGCGTTTGGAACTGCTGAATCAGCTTGGAGAAAATGAAAATATAAAATGGGGACATCAATTAATAGATTTTCAACAAAACGATGATCAAAGTTTTATGCTGAATTTTTCTGTAAATGACGAAATAAAAAGTGAAAAAACTACTCTTGTTGTAGGAGCAGATGGTATTCGAAGTTCAGTCCGAAAATTATGGTTTGGCGAAGATATTGCTCCTTTACGTTATTTGGATTGTATTGTAATTTTAGGCATCTGTTCTTTGAGTGCGCTTGAAGGGGTTGACAACTCATTATTGGATTCGGCTACAGTATTTCAAACTGCAAATGGAAATGAGCGTATTTACATTATGCCTTATAAATCAGATTCTGTAATGTGGCAATTAAGTTTTCTGATGCCAGAAAATGAGGCGAAAGATTTAAGCGCAAAAGGAACTCAGGCTTTAAAAGAAGAAGCAATCAAGAGAACACAATGGCACGAGCCAATTCCTCAAATTTTAAAAGCAACACAAGAAACTCAAATTTCCGGTTATCCTGTTTACGACCGTGAATTGCTCAACGCCGAAATATTAAAAAAAGGAGGAAACGTAACGCTAATTGGTGACGCAGCACATCCAATGAGTCCGTTTAAAGGTCAAGGAGCAAATCAGGCTTTGCTAGATGCGCTGTCGCTTGCTAGAGCGATTACAAACGGCTGCAAATCATTATCGCATTGGAAAAAAGTGGGATTGCGCGAAAGTGTCTTAAATGAATTTGAAGCCGAAATGCTAAAACGCAGCGCCGTAAAAGTAAAAGATTCTGCCGCCGCTGCAGAATTCCTTCATTCTGATATTGTACTTTACGAAGGAGATAAGCCGAGAGGTAGTTATGTGAAGAAAAAAAAGTCTTAAATATTTTTAGATAATCCTGAAATTTCTTTTTGATATTTATTTGTGTAAAATTTTTAAAAACAGTGTTTTGTGATTATTCGTACTTATAAGGATAAAAAAGTCGTACTATTTTTTTTAAAGAAATGAGTACGACTTTTTTTATTCGGTCGTGTAGTTCTTGCTTCTTTTTCAAATTTGTATCGAAATAAATTTTTAACCTAAAACACGATACAATGAAAACTTCAGTAAAATTTTTAGCAGTACTATTAGTAATAACCAATTTTTCTTTTGGACAAGATGTTACTAAAAAGATAGATTCTATAATAAAAAATAATTATCAAAAAAATCCGAACGTTGGGGTTAGTGTTGGCTTTATTAAAGATAATGACGAATTTTTTACGGCTTATGGCAATTTGAATTCCGAAAGTCAAATTCAAATCAATAAAAATTCAATTTTCGAGATCGCATCAATCACTAAAATTTTGACTTCAAATTTGATTGCGCAAGCCGTTATCGAGAATAAAATAAAAGTAGATGATTATATAGACAATTATCTTCCGAAGGAATATGTATTGCAAAAAAATATTCAAAACAAAATAAAAGTTTCAGATCTGGCATCTCATCAATCGGGTTTGCCTGATATCGATTTTGGAAAATTAATAAAATTAAATCCACAACAACCTGTAAGCAATGTAACTCAAGAAACATTGGCTGAAATAATCAATACTTGCAGTGAATTAAAAGATTATGGTAAATATCGATATTCTACAATAGGATATACTTTGCTTGGGCAAATATTGGAAAAAGTGTATAACAAGAATTATGATCAAATTATTAGAGAAAAAATAATTGTACCCTTAAAAATGAAAAATACACTAACTAAAGATTTTAATGTAAAAAATAGTACAACTGCTCACAATCCTGAAGGCGGTATTCAAGAATTCTTTAAATGGAATATCACTGCACCAGCAGGTTTGATAAAATCGGATGCAGCGGATATGGTTGTCTATTTAAAAGCCGTTTTAAACGATAAAACTCAAGTAGGAAAAGCTGCAATTATTACGGAGAAAACCTTTTATAAAGATGAAAAAAGAGAAATGGGATTAGGCACAAATATTGTTACCGATGATAAAAACACCATTTATATGAAATCTGGTGATTCGATGGGACAATCTTCAATTATTTGTTATAACAGAGCTAAAAATTGGGGTATAATTATACTTTTAGACCAAAGAAATTCAAAAATGAGACAAGATTTGTTGAATGTAATTTATGATACTGTTTTGAAATAAATAAAACGTAAAACAAACTCTTTAAGAAATTAAGGAGTTTTTTTATTTGATTCAAAGTGAAACTTGAATGAAATCATTGAATCAATATTCTTATATTCGCTATAATAAGTACTAAATTATTACACGGTTTAATGAATGATAACTTAACTTTTCCAATTGCAATTCATCCAACACCGACAAAACTAGAGTTTTTTTAAGTTTGTTTTTAATCGTTTTTATTTTTGTTCCTTTTTCTTATGGTGTTTTTACCCATCAAGGAGTGTACTGTTTAAGTTTGCCACTTGGCTTTTTTGGAATCCTGACATTTAATCATTTTACAGATTATAAATTCACGACATTACAAATAATTCAAAAAAATAAATTTATATCTTTTGATCAAAACGGACTGAAAATTTTAGAAAATGATGAATGTGATTTATATGATTGGAACCAATTAGAAAATATAGAAATTAATTTAATTGCATTTAAAGGTAAATGGAAGGATGAAGAAGGTAAATATAACGGAATAGAAAATCACATTGTATTTACTTTTCAAAATATAATTCAGAAGCATCGTTTTTATGTAGAAAAGCCTAAAGAGTTCAATTTTTTGTGGGATTATTTCGAAAAAATAATTTTGCCAAAATTATATGAATCCAAAAGAATTAAAAATGAAAGCATAATTATATCGCAATTGGATTATACAGAATTACAGAAATTTAAAATGAAATACAATATTAATAGGTATACTGATTTTATATATTTCAACTAGAAAATTGATTATAAACTTTCGAAAACGAAGCATATGATAGATTATAAGAATGCAAAATATCTAAGTATAATTTTGATATTTATTGGTTTTGGTTTTTCGGTTGAGAATAGTAAATCTGGAATAGAAATTTACACAATCAAAGGAAATTTCAAAACATCAATTAAAAACTGTTATTATTGTTTCGACGAGAATTCCGTGATTTTAAATCAAAATCCAATTTTTGATGAAGATGATATTAAAGATTTTAATTGGAAAGACCAGCAAATTTTTCTCAATGAATCTGGAAAAAAGAAATTAAAAAAAATAAAAATCCCTCTCCCTGGTATGCCAGTAGTAATGGTTTTAAATAATAAAAGAATCTACGGATTCTGGTTTTGGGATAAATTTTCTTCTTTTGGTTGTGATCGCGTTTATACTTATCCGGAAAAAGATTTTAAAATAAAATTCGGTCTACCTAAAAAAAATACTTTCGGAATAGATCCGAGATTTAATGAAGTGCTTCATAAATATGTTATTGATAAATACAAACAATATTAGCCTTCAGATTAATGCGGAATGTTTTTTGCTGTAAACATGTTTTTTTGGAAGTTATAGAATAGTAAACAATTAAAATCTGAAATGAGCTATAAAGACATAAAAAGAGTTTTATCTACATTCGGAATTTTGATTTTCTTTCTTCCTTTTTTTTCAGATGTGTTCACATGATTCTGTTAAATCGCCATCTGAAATTTTTAGAACGCATTCAGATGCTCAAGATCCATTGAAGAAAAATGAAGCTTTTGAAAAAGATAAAAACAGAGCGTCTTTAACGGGTTATGATTTGGCGTTAGATTTTGAAATTTCGGTGTTGTCGATCTTTACAGTAATTATGTTTCTAAATTTTATTATTTGGGTTTTTACTTTACGGAATTTCGAAATATCGATGCTTGCATTTTTAAATACATTCCTCTCTTTTATTGCTTTTGTTCTATTGTGCATCACAATTCCATTTGGACAATTCAGATACGGAATGTTTTTATTTCAATTGAATTCATTGTTGCTTTGTTATTGTGTTTTTAAAGAGAAACGGAATTATTAATTTTAAAAAAAATATGACTCACAAAGAATTCATAGAACAAACCAATTTTATTGAAGTTCAAAAAGAATATTGGAACCAATTTTCGATTGAATTCAAAAAAAACTCGAAGATTATAGCGTTTAAGGATTTTGATCCTGAAATTTATTTATTGTATCAGACAAATAGGTTAACCATAGTCGAAAGTTATTTTTTAGAATTCAGCAATGATTTAAAAAGAGAGTCGTTTAATTGGGATTACTATAATTCTTTAATGGCTTTAGAGGAAACTTTTGATCAATCTGAGGCTTCATTTTTTTCAGAATATTTTCTGGAATTTATTAAAAATGTGAATGTCGCTTTGTCTAATAATTTTTATTCTGAAGATTTATTAGATTTTATTTGGTCCACTTTTGATAGAATATTTCATGAAGCATTTCATTTGGAAAATGAAACAAGAGATTTGTATAAGCTTGAAATTAGAAAATTAAAACAACAAGTATTAGAAATAGACAAAGAAGATGAACACTTGATTTTACAGAAAATAGATCAATTTTTTGGGAAGAACATCTAATTGAAAGTACTTTAAAACAAAAAACCTGTGAATCTTTCGATTTACAGGTTTTTTGAATTTTTGTGGGGAGAGCAGGATTCGAACCTGCGAAGTTCACACAGCAGATTTACAGTCTGCCCTCGTTGGCCGCTTGAGTATCTCCCCATAAACGCTCGGAAAAGCGTAAAAAAAACTCCTTAATTTCTTAAGGAGTTTTGTGGGCGATGAGGGGTTCGAACCCCCGACCCCCTCGGTGTAAACGAGGTGCTCTGAACCAGCTGAGCTAATCGCCCTATTTTACTAGGTTGCTATCATTTCGTGATTGCGAGTGCAAATATACGCTAGTTTTTGAGTTCTGCAAAGAAAACACACTAAAAATTTAAACTTTTTTTAATGTGTTTTCTATCTTGTTGAGGCAGAAAATGTTATAAGCATAAATTCTTTAGCTATTTTTTACTTTGAAAGCGTCGGAACGTTTCTGTAGATGTAATCACTGTGTTTTCCGGTGAAAGATTTTTCTAATTCATCAAAAAAAGCATCGGCATCTTTTTCATTTGGCCAAGTTGATTTAATGAGTTCATCTATTTTTTCACTTGATTTCTCCATATCGGCTAAAGAATCGTAAAAAAAGGCTTCCATAAAATCAGTGCTGCTGGAACCCCAAGAATGACGAAACGGATAATATGCTTTTATATAAGGATCCTTAAAAGTGATTTTGTCATTAAATTCTTTAAGATTCTGTCCTTTTCCTTTTCCACTCATTTCTGATTTTCGAATGTAAATAATCATTGGTTTTTTTGTAACATCTTTATAGGCTTTTTCACCGATAGAAGTGATGCTCTGATAAATTTCATCAGAATGTTTTTGGGTGTAAAAAGCATCGTATTTTTCAAAAAATGCTTTTCTAGCCTTTTCATCTGGCCAAGCATTTTTGGCGAGTTCATCACTAATAGCATTGGCTTTTTCGATATCTTCCCAATTTTTGTAAACACTGACTAAAATAACTTCAGTATTGTCGTCCGTGTAATAATGAGTTAAAAGCTCTGAACCGATAATAAGATCATTTTTGCTGGTGATTTTGTCAAAATATTCCTGTTCAGTGGCCTTCCAGTCTTTAGCTTTTCCATCCAAACTGCGATGCAGGGTTGTCATGGTGATAAAGACTGGTTTTTCTTTTTCGGGGGCTTTGTCTTGTGCGTACGTGGCTACGCACCATAAGGCCATCCATAGGACGGGCCCTAGAAGTGTACTTCTTGTTTTCATGATTAAATTTGTTTGGTTAAAAAAAAAAGTAAACAAATTTAACTCATTAATAAACAGGTAGTTGTAAAAGTGGTGTTTTATCGATAAACGTTAAATTTTTATGTTTAACGGCAACTCTGCGACTACAAAAGTACTGCCACCAGCATATATAAAATCGCTTTTTGCAGCCTTTTTCTTCGCTGCCGAAAAAGCATTTTCCACAGAATCGTATTTTTCACCTATTAAATCATACTTTTTAGCTGTATCTTGCAGAATTTCAGTGCTTAATCCCCTCGGAGAATCGGGTCTGCAGAAATAATATTTAGCTTTTTTAGGGAAGAGTGGCAAAATTGAATCCAGATCTTTGTCGTTTACAACGCCTAAAACGATATGCAAATTTTCATAAGTTTCCTTTTGAAGCTGATTCATAACAACAGCAAGACCGTGTTTGTTATGTGCTGTGTCACAAATAATTTTCGGATTTTCGCCAAGTTGTTGCCATCTGCCTTGAAGCCCCGTATTTTTTACAACTTTCAATAATCCTGATTTCAGACTTTCTTCTGAAACTTCAAAATGGCTTGTTTCATTTAAAATCTGAATCGTCTGCTGTACCGTTTTCTTATTATGAAATTGATAATTGCCAATTAAATCAGATGGAAAAACTTCTGAAATTAAATCAGAAGCAAAATATATAGGTGCTTTATTTTCTTCGGCTTTCGCTAAAAATACAGGCTGTGTTTCATTGGTATATTCACCAATAACAACCGGAACATTTGGTTTTATAATTCCAGCTTTTTCACCCGCAATTGCTTCAAGCGTATTTCCTAAAAATTGAGTGTGATCCAAACCAATATTTGTAATTACCGAAACTAAAGGTGTAATAATATTGGTAGCGTCTAATCTTCCGCCTAAACCAACTTCGATAATGGCAATATCAACTTTTTCGGAAGCAAAATAATCAAAAGCCAAACCAACAGACATTTCAAAGAAACTCATATCATTGGCTTCAAAAAAGGTTTTATGCTTTCCGATAAATTCAATTACAAAATCTTCTGAAATTTCCTCGCCGTTTATTCTGATTCGTTCTCTAAAATCTTTTAAATGTGGCGAAGTGTACAATCCAACTTTATATCCGGCTTCATGTAAAACGGATGCAAGCATATGTGAAGTTGAGCCTTTTCCGTTTGTTCCAGCAACATGAATACATTTTAACTTGGTTTCTGGATTATCAAGATGCGCTGCCAATAATTTAATATTGGTCAAATCTTCTTTATATGCCGAAGCACCCTGCGTCTGGTACATTGGAAGTTGATTAAACATCCAATTTGTGGTCTCTTGATAGTTCATTTATTCAGATAAAATAGTGGTTGATTGAAATAAATTTCGATTTTTGTAGTTTAATATTACAGCGAAAATTATCTTTAGTGCAAATTTCAAATAATTTTTAGAATTAATCATAAAAACCAGAATTAAAATATGTTTAGCTTCATTCAATTACAAACAGATACAATTGCAAACGCAGCATCTAACGTAGTTATCGAAAAAATTGCTCCAGAACACGAAATTTCAATGTTTGGGTTCATCATGAAAGGAGGAGTTTTCCTTATTCCAATCGCTATTTTATTGTTTTACACTATATATATTATTTTTGAGCGCTATATGTATATCAGCAAAGCTTCAAAAATCGACAGCCGATTGATGCAAGATGTTGGAGATAAATTGAATGCTGGAAATATTGAATTGGCAAGAACAATTGTAGAAAGAAGTAACACCGCAGCAGGAAATATTTTGAAAGAAGGAGTTCTAGTAATTGGAAGGCCAATTGCAGAAATCGAGTCAAATATGGACCGTGCCGCTGATATCGAAATTGGAGAAATGGAAAAACATTTAGGTCATCTTGGACTTATAGCTGGTATTGCGCCAACTCTTGGTTTCATTGGAACAATTTCTGGAGTTATTAAAATTTTCTACAGCATTTCGGTTACAGAAAACATCAGTATCGGGAATATATCTGGAGGTTTATATGAAAAAATGATCAGTTCAGGTTCAGGATTAATTGTGGGTATTATCGCTTATTCTGCTTACCACTTATTAAACGGAAAAATTGATAATTTCGCCTTAAAAATTCAGAAACAAATTTTAGAATTTGTCAATATAATACAAAGAGCATAAGGTATGTCAATCAAAAGAAAAAGAAGATTTCATGCTGAGGTAGCAACATCGTCATTAAGCGACATTATGTTTTTCTTGTTGTTGTTTTTCTTAATTATCTCAACACTGGCAAACCCTAATGTGATTAAAATGACTTTGCCGAAAGCCAAAGCAAATGAAAAAACGAATAAACAGTTAATCAGTTTATCAGTTACAGAAGATAAAAAATTCTACATTGACAAAGAACCAGTTGATTTTGAAAATCTAGAAACCAGTTTAATGTCAAAAATTGGAACAGACAAAGAACAAACAGTTGTAGTCCGAATTCCGTTTAATTTGCAAGTTCAAGATTTAGTAGATGTCTTGCAAATAGGAGTGAAGAACAACTTGAAGTTCGTTATTGCTACAAGTCCAAAGTAAAAATAATCATTAGGGCGTGATCCCGTTAAGATAAGTGGGCAAACATTCTTTATCAATATTCGCCCACTTATCTTAACGGGACCGGGCTATCCGCGCTACTTCGGTAGCCAGCTTCTATCCCTCACGCGAATTACTAATTTATTTAGACCTGACAGGTTTTTAAAACCTGTCAGGTCTAATTGGAGAAGCAAAAAACACAATCTTGTCATTTCGACTGAAAGGAGAAATCACACTAGAAACTCCGCAAGCAAAATCGCCAATCTTTGTCGATCTTTGAGTGTGATTTCTCCTTTCAGTCGAAATGACAAACTAGACGATAAAAAAAGGCTTTCAGTTTTCTGAAAGCCTTTTTTATATAATAACAGATTTAGTGTAAATCTGTGAAATCCGTGTTTTAATTCAAACTAAAATTATAAATAATCTTTCCAACTTGTTTAACAGGAGCATCACTATCCGATTCCCATTTTGTATTCATCGCAGCAATTCTCGCTTGATCTAATAAACAGCTTGCTGTATTTGTAGTTCCTTTAATTCCAGCCGTTGCACTTATTGTTTTTCCATTTTGATCAACGGTAACTTCAACTACAACTTTTCCTTCTTCATTGCAATTATATTTTGGAGCAGGTTTAGATAAAGCTTTTCGGTTTCCTAAAGAATATCCAGATCCGCCACCAGAACCACCGCCACTTCCGGCTCCATACCCGCTTCCTGTGCCAATTCCATTTCCAGTTCCGTTACCGCCTCCGGTTCCTCCGCCAGAGCCTCCAGAACCGTAATAGCCATTAGAACCTAAACTTCCGTTAGCTTTTCCTTTATTTCCTGCTGTTTTATCGTCGCCGTCGCCGCCTCTGTTAGATCCTTTCATAATGCTTGCTAATGCATCATTTGTTGAGTTGGATACTTTTGGTTTTTCAGGAACAGGTTTTTGTACCGGTTTTTCAACAGGAACAGGTTTTTTAGGTTTTTCCTTTGTTGGAATAACGACGTCATTATCTGCAGTTGTATTTTCCTGGCTAATTATAGCCTCTTCTTCAGGAGTTGCTTTTGCGGGAGCTTGTTTTACATTGTTTTTGACATCCAGAACTTCGCTTTTGTAATTCGCTCCAGAACCTAAATCGCTATCGCCAAAATTTACTGTTACACCGCCTCCGCCACCTCCGCCATCAGCAAGTGCAACATTGTTTTCTGGATTGTATGGTGGCCAAAAACGGATAAAAAACAATAATACAATTATTACTGCATATATAGCCGTTGTGTATAGTAACGATTTCTTTTGGTCTGAAGAAATAGGGGAACTCATTTAATTCTGAATTTTGTAATGTATTATTTTAAAAACGTTTAAAAGTAGTAAAAATTGTTTAAAGTGAAAGAGCGGAATGCTATTTAACCGCAAGGCACGCTAAGGCCTGCGCAAAGAAACGCAAAGTTTTAATTTTGAACGACATAATGCTTTAAACGTGGCTTAGTTCCAGTTCCGATGGAACAAATTATATTGTAGAGCTGGACTTTAGTCCAGTTTGCATGTAGCTTGGATTTTGCAGGCGTTTTTTTTTTGCACGCAGATTTGGCAGATTTAAGCAGAGTTTAATTTTTAAAATGGATCTGCGCTAATCTGCTTAAATCTGTTTTAAATCTGCGCGAAATTTCATGGTTAGAATAGAATCTTTCTAATTCAATAATCTGTGGCAAAAAAAAACGAGCTAAATAATTTAGCCCGCTTTATAAATGAAGTATAAAAAAAATTACACTAATTGTTTCAATGCAATTTCAAAAGCAGTTGCACTAATATTTGTTTTTGAAGAATTCAAAGCATGTGCTTTAACAATCGCATTTTTTATAATTTCTGAAGTATCATTAAAAATAGCTTCGTCAGTCATTTGAACTTTTTTCTCCATGAAATAAGCAAAAACTCTTGCCATTCCGCAGTTTGAAATAAAATCTGGAATCAAGCTCACTTTGTGATCTACTTCTTCCATAATTGATCCGAAGAAAATTTCTTTGTCAGCAAAAGGAACGTTTGCACCGCATGAAATTACTTCAAGTCCGTTTGCAATTAAGTTGTCAATTTGTGCTTGCGTTACCAATCTTGAAGCCGCACAAGGTGTGAAAATCTCAGCACCAATTGTCCAGATTTTAGAATTGATTTCTTCAAACGGAATCATATTATCGGCAACTAATTTATTTCCATCTTTATTTAAAAACAACGTTCTGATTTCTTCGAAAGAAAAACCTTCTTCTTTGATTAATCCTCCGTCACGGTCAATAATCCCGATAACTTTTGCACCCATTTCAGCTAGATAAAAAGCAGCTGCAGATCCAACATTTCCAAAACCTTGAACGATTGCTTTTTTGCCTTTAATGTCACCTCCATAAATAGAATAGAAATGACGAACCGCTTCGGCAACGCCATAACCTGTAATCATATCGGCAACGGTATATTTTCTAGTGACGTCTGGTGAGAATTTCGGGTTTTCGATTACTTTGATTACACCTTGGCGCAATTGGCCAATTCTGTTGATTTTATCTGCTTCGGTTGGTTTGAAGTGCCCGTTGAAAACACCTTCCTGAGGATGCCAAACACCACATTCTTCGGTCATTGGAATTACTTCGTGAATCTCATCAACATTCAAATCTCCTCCAGTCCCATAATAGCTTTTCAATAAAGGAGAAACCGCTTTGTACCAGCGTTGTAAAACTCCTTTTTTGCGAGGATCGTTTGGGTCAAAATTTATTCCGGATTTAGCGCCGCCAATTGCGGGACCAGAAACTGAGAATTTAACTTCCATTGTTTTAGCTAATGATAAAACTTCGTTCATATCTAAGCCTTTTCTCATTCTTGTTCCTCCACCTGCAGCTCCTCCGCGAAGTGAATTAATTACAGTCCACCCTTCGGCTTCTGTTTCTGAATCTTTCCAATTGAAAACAATTTCAGGTGCCTTGTTTTCAAATTGTTGTAATAAATCTTTCATTTTGTTGAGATATGTTTATTTTGCGTAAAAGTATAAAATAGAATAATGCGAATAATGTATTTTATGGCAAATTTAATGAAAGAAAAAAAAGAAAGCCGAAAACTATAAGGTTTTCGGCTTTCGGAATTCGAATATTTTTAAGAAATTCAGGATTATATTCCTAATAAGTGTTTTTTCAAAGTTTCGTCAACTGGTTTGTCTGAAAGCCAGATTCCGAATAATGCTTGTTTGAAATCAAATCCTTGAATTTTTCCTTTTGGAACATCGTTTTTGATTACGTTAATTGTTTGATCAAGCGGATTGTAAAACAAAATAAAAACGTCTTTTTCTGTAATTGCGTCACTTAAAAATGTTTTGAACTGCTCAATTCTTGGACGTAAAGCCTCAAGATTACTTCCTGCAGATTTTTCAAAACCTGTATTCATCGCTTTTGTCAACTTGTTTGAAGATACCATAGATGAGGTAATTTCAATTCTGATCGCCATTTCAGTATCGCTATCGATAATGAATTTTGGGTCTTGGCTTAGTTGAGATAAATAAAGTGCCTGAACATAAACTTCCAACCACATTTTTGATCTTCCGCCGGCACCGTTTAACTGCATCGTTTTATTTTGTACTTCAATTTTTCTTGGAACCGTAACACCGTTTACTTCTAATTGAGTTTGGGCAGAAACAGTAAAAAATTGTACACTTAAAAGGAATACAAATAATAGTAAAATCTTTTTCATACTTCTATCGATAATTTTTGTTTTTTGGCAAAAATACTTTTAATTTCTAAATTTTGCTCTCTAAAAATACATGTTTTTTATTAAAGTATAACATTTTTTTAAAATGTATTTCTTTCATAATCAATTTAGTAAGACTTGCTTTACGTACATTTACCTGTTCCAAAACCGGTTGCGCATTTTTTAGTAAGTAATTTTTTAAAACTTTAAAAAAATGGCTTTTTTTCATGAAATTATATTCTTGAATTTTAAAGAAAATGTTGCACAATTGATGCTTGTGTGCTCAAAAATCAGAATTATTACGAAAACGTTATCGTGATTATTGATTATCTATTAATTTTGTATGCACGCATTGTTAATTTGGGTTTTAAAAATTATCTTTGGAAGCCTTTTTGAGCAAAAAACAAAAAAATACAAAAACAAATTATTTCCATTTTCGCCAATGAGATTTTGGATTTAGAAAAACAATAAACTAACTACATTATGGATTTTAATCTTACCGAAGAGCATTTGATGATTCAGCAAGCAGCAAGAGATTTTGCTCAAAACGAATTATTGCCTGGAGTTATTGAACGTGACGAAAAACAAATTTTTCCAACTGAGCAAATCAAAAAAATGGGTGAGCTTGGATTTATGGGAATGATGGTTGACCCAAAATACGGCGGAAGCGGACTGGATGCTATTTCATACGTAATTGCTATGGAAGAAATCTCTAAAGTTGATGCATCTGCTTCTGTGGTAATGTCTGTTAACAATTCATTAGTTTGCTGGGGACTTCAGGAATTTGGAACCGAAGAGCAAAAACAAAAATATTTGCCAGGTTTGGCTTCAGGACAAATTCACGGAGCATTTTGCTTAAGTGAGCCAGAAGCTGGAAGTGATGCAACTTCTCAAAAAACAACTGCTGTTGATATGGGAGATCACTATTTGGTAAACGGAACAAAAAACTGGATTACTAACGGAAATACGGCTTCAGTATATTTAGTAATTGCTCAAACGCATCCTGAATTGAAACACAAAGGAATCAATGCTTTGATCATGACGAAAGATATGCCAGGTTTTTCTATTGGTCCAAAAGAACAAAAAATGGGAATCCGTGGTTCTGATACACATTCATTAATGTTCAGTGATGTAAAAGTGCCAAAAGAAAACAGAATTGGAGAAGATGGTTTCGGATTCAAATTTGCAATGAAAACTTTGGCTGGAGGAAGAATAGGAATTGCTTCTCAAGCTTTAGGAATCGCTTCTGGAGCTTATGAATTGGCATTGAAATATTCTAAAGAAAGAAAAGCTTTCGGAACTGAAATCTGCAATCATCAGGCAATTGCTTTCAAATTGGCGGATATGGCTGTAAACATCGAAGCAGCACGTCATTTGTGTATGAAAGCGGCTTGGGATAAAGATCAGCATAAAAACTACGATGTGAGCGGTGCAATGGCAAAATTGTTTGCTTCGCAAGTAGCTATGGATACTGCTGTTGAAGCGGTTCAAATTCACGGAGGAAACGGATATGTAAAAGAATATCATGTGGAGCGTATGATGCGTGACGCAAAAATCACTCAGATTTATGAAGGAACTTCTGAAATTCAGAAAATTGTAATTTCAAGATCAGTTATCGCAGGATAAATTTAGATTTCAAATAAAATAGTAACATGAACCCTTTCAGCTTTTTGAGCTTCGAAAGGGTTTTTTGATTTTTTTTTGCTATTTTTCAGCAACTTAATCCTTAAAAAACTTTGTTTTTCTATTAAATCAAACAATCATTTTTTATGAAAAAAATATACTTTCTTTTTGTTTCGCTGGTTTTGTTATGCTGTAAAACAAATCCTTCTGTTGTAACTGAGACAACAGATTCAAGTTCAAAAAAAATAGAAATCAATTATAAAGTAAGTGAATCTGAAGTTTCAGATTTCTTGAAATATCTTTCTTCGGATGAATTGGAAGGACGCGAAACAGGGACAAAAGGAATTGAAAAAGCAGCGGTTTTTTTAGAAGATTTCTTAAAAAAGAATAATGTTAAACCTTATTTTGCTTCGTATCGCGATACACTAACTAATTTTAAATTGCCAGCGTACAATATTGTCGGAGTTTTAGAAGGGACAGATCCTGTTTTGAAAAAAGAATTTGTGGTTTTGAGTGCACATTACGATCATATTGGAAAAGAGAAAAAACAGCAAGCCGATGTCATAAATAATGGTGCGAATGATGATGCTTCGGGTGTGACAGCTGTTGCTCAGATGGCGGAATATTTTGCGAAAACAAAATCGAATAAACGCAGTATTCTTATTGTGTTTTTTGCTGGAGAAGAAAAAGGATTGCTAGGCTCTAAAAGTCTAGTTCCAAAATTAAAAAAGAGAGATTTTAATTTATATACGCAATTGAATATTGAAATGATTGGCGTGCCGATGAAGCGCGATTTTTTGGCCTACGTTACTGGTTTTGATAAATCGAATATGGCACAGAAAATCAACGAATATACCGGTAAAAACACCATTGGGTTTTTGCCGAAAGAAGCAGAATACAAATTGTTTTATAGATCTGATAATTATTCCTTTTTTGAGGCTTTCGGAAAACCTTGCCAATCGATAAGTACTTTTGATTTTGAGAATTTTGAGTTTTACCACCATGTTTCAGATGAATTCAAAGTAATGAATATTCCGCATATTACTGCATTTGTGCAAGAATTATTGCCGGCGGTGACTCAGATAACGATTACTCCAACGAAGGAAATTACAATGAATTAATAACACAGCTTTTTATTGGTTTTGTTTATTTTTGCAACATGAAAAATATTATCGTTACAGGAACCAGCCGAGGAATTGGATATGAATTGGCATTACAATTTGCAAATGCTGGCCATCAGGTTTTGGCAATTTCTAGAAAAATACCGCAATCTTTATTAGAGCATCAAAATGTTACTTGTCTTTCAATTGATTTGGCAGATGAAAGTGCTTTAAGTGAAGTAGAGCATTTTCTGTCGTCGACTTGGAAAAAAGTTGACGCGGTGGTTCATAACGCGGGAGCTTTAATTTGGAAGCCTTTTGCAGAAACTACCCAAGCCGATTTTGAAAATATTTATAAAGTAAATGTTTTTGCAGTGGCAAATCTTACCAGAATTTGTCTTCCTTATTTAGGAAAAGGAAGTCATGTTGTGACTATCAGTTCGATTGGCGGTGTAAGAGGAAGTTTGAAATTTGCCGGATTAGCCGCTTATAGTTCAAGCAAAGGCGCTGTAATTACTTTAACCGAATTATTAGCCGAAGAATATAAAGAGAAAGGAATTTCGTTTAATGTTCTTGCGCTAGGCTCAGTTCAGACAGAAATGTTGAACGAGGCTTTCCCAGGATATCAAGCGCCAATTTCGGCAGAAGGAATGGCAACTTATATTTATGATTTTACTCTTAATGGAAATAAGTATTTTAATGGGAAGGTTTTAGAGGTTTCTTCTACTAATCCTTAATTAATTATGAATTATGAGTTATGAATTATGAGTGAAAGTATTGTGAAAACCAAAAGTTTTGAATTAGCTATAAGAGGAGTTAATTTTTATAAATGGTTAGTTGCTGAAAAGAAAGAATTTGTAATGAGTAAGCAGTTTTTGCATTCAATTACATCGGTTGGTGCAAATGTTCGGGAAGCTGTGAATGCTCAAAGTAAAGCTGATTTTATTCATAAATTATCAATTTCTCAAAAAGAATGTGATGAGTCAATGTATTTGCTGGAAATATTAATTGCAACGAATTATATTTCTAAAGCTGAATTTGAATCGATGCAAAATCAATGTGAGGAAGTGCTAAAAATCATAAAAAGTATAATCATAACGTCAAAGAAGAAACTCATAACTCATAACTAAAAACTCATAATTCATAATTAAATTGAACGAAACTTTAGCAAAATACATTCCGGAGCATGCAGTAAAGCCTGTTTTTGATTTGATTGTTTCCAATCAGGTTCATTTGAAAATCGTAAATGAGCGCCAGACGCGTCATGGCGATTATCGGAGAGGACCGAGTGGAAAACATGAAATCACGGTTAATGCAAGTTTGAATAAATATCGTTTTTTAATTACACTCATTCATGAAATTTCGCATTTGGTTGCATTCGAAAAATTCGGACGAAATATAAAACCGCATGGGAATGAGTGGAAATACACTTTTCAACGTTTGATGGTTCCGTTTATTCGTCCAGAAATATTTCCTAGTATGATATTACCTTTGCTGGCGAGACATTTTAAAAATCCATCGGCGAGCAGTGATACAGATACTACTTTGTCATTGGCATTAAAACAATATGATTCAAACAGTGATAAAAATTATGTTTTCGAAATTCCTTACGGAAGTGTTTTCAGAATAAAAAATGGCAAAGTATTTAAAAAAATTGCCGTTAGAACAAAACGTTTCGAATGCCTCGAAATAAGCACAGGAAAAACTTATCTTTTTAATCCAAATGCTGAAGTTGAGCTGATAGATTAAAGATTTTAATATTTCAAAATAGAAAATTCCAAATTCCAATTTTATGTAAGATTGGGATTTGGATTTTGATTTTTTTATTTAATCTACTTGTTTACAAAAGTTTAATGTGTGTTTCTTTGTGTTTTGAGAAAAAAATTGCAGCTTTGACAAAACACTTTTTTATGAGAAAAATATTGCTTTTGTTTTTTCTATTTGTACTAGCTAGTTGCGACAAGGATCCTGTATTAATTCAATCTGGAATTGAAACTAAAGTCAACGGTAAAATTACAGATGATCATGATGTGCCAATTTCAAATTTAATTGTAAAAGTTGGGGAATATAAAGTGACAACCACTGGATCTTATCTTGTGTCTTATGAGGATCATGAATTTATAAAATGGGTTGATTCTACTTTTACGGATAATAATGGAAATTATGATTTTGTTTTTAAAACAACTGGTAAAGGGAATTTCTATCAACTATCCTTTGGTAAAGAGGCTAAAGACAAGGAGCCACAGGTTTTATGGCGACCATTCACTGTTAATATTACCGAAGACGCAAATGATTTAAAATACATTGGTAAGCAATTCGAATTTAATTCCAAAAATTTAATTCTATTATATCCATGTGAGGTAACTTTTAAGGTTAATAATGTTACAACATTTCCTACAGGTCCAAGTCATAATCTTACTTATACAACGTATAATATCACTGCAAATGGTGAATCAAAACAAACATTATATATTGATAAATACAATAAGCAGATTGTTGATTTTTATAGAACCAAAAATGGAGTTTTACAGAAAGCATCTTATGAATTTCCAGCTAGTAATGTTGAGGATACAACATATCAAACAATAACAGTCGAAGAAACTGATTTTAAAAATGTGAATTAATAAGTTGTCAAATTTTTTAAAAAAATTCCCAAATTCCAATTTGCATAGCTTGGAATTTGGGAATTTAAATATTGAAATTTAAAAGGCGTTTAACCTTTCAAATAAGCTTCTCTTACTTTCTTAAATAGGTTTGAAGAATAGACAAACTTCACGATATCTTTATTGTCAGTTCTAAAGATTTCTTCTTTATTACCCTGCCATGCTTTCAAGCCTTTTTTTAGAAAAACGATATTTTCACCAATTTCCATTACAGAGTTCATATCGTGTGTGTTGATAACGGTTGTAATGTTGTATTCTCTAGTGATTTCCTGAATTAAGTTATCGATCAAAGTTGAAGTATTTGGATCAAGACCAGAGTTTGGTTCATCGCAAAACAAATACTTCGGATTGTTTACAATAGCACGTGCAATGGCAACACGTTTCTGCATACCTCCAGAAATTTCAGAAGGTAATTTTTTATGCGCATCTATCAGATTTACTCTTTCTAAAACAAAATCAACTCGTTCTTGAATTTGAGCTTTGTTTTTGCTAGTAAACATCCTTAGCGGGAATGCTACATTTTCTTCAACGGTCATTGAGTCAAATAAGGCACTTCCTTGAAATACCATTCCGATTTCAGTTCTTAACTCACGTTTTTCATCTTTGTCTAAATCAGAATAAACTCTTCCGTCAAATTCAATTGTTCCTGAGTCTGGCGTGTGAATTCCTAATAACGTTTTCAATAAAACTGTTTTGCCAGATCCACTTTGTCCAATAATCAAATTGGTTTTTCCAGTTTCAAATACCGTTGAAACGCCTTTTAAAACTTTGCTGTCACCAAATGATTTTTCTATGTTTTTTACTTCTATCATTATCCTAGTAATAATTGAGTTAATATATAATTTAGGAGAATAATAGTAACAGATGTCCATACAAATGATGTTGTACTAGCCTTACCAACTTCTAATGCGCCACCTTTCATATAATATCCATGAAAAGATGGAATTGTTGCTAATAACATGGCAAAAATTAAAGTTTTGATAAAGGCATACGTAATATGAAAGGGTATGAAATCTTTTTGCGCTCCCATAATAAAATCGGCTCCTGTTGAAAATCCTCCGTAAGCACATGCAAGCCATCCTCCAAAAATTCCTAAAAACATACTAATCCCAATTACAAATGGATACATTAATAATGCTATAATTTTTGGGAAAACAAGATAATTTACGGAATTAACTCCCATAACTTCTAAGGCATCAATTTGCTCTGTAACGCGCATTGTTCCAATACTAGAAGTAATGTAAGATCCCATTTTTCCGGCCATAATTACCGAAATAAAAGTAGGTGCAAATTCTAAGACTACAGATTGACGTGTAGCGAAACCAATTAAATATTTTGGAATTAAAGGGTTAGTTAGGTTTAGCGCGGTCTGGATGGCAACAACTCCTCCGATGAAAAAAGAGATAAAGCAAACAATCCCAAGTGAGTCGATAATTAAATCGTCGATTTCTTTGAAAATTAAATTTTTCATAACAGGCCATTTGGTCTGTTTATTGAAAATTTCTTTCAGCATTAAAAAATATTTTCCTATTTGGGATAAATAACGAATTAGCATCATAAGTTTTACAAATATTGGCTAAATTAAGGATTAGTTTACAGTTTACAGTTTCAGTTTGCAGTTTTTTAATTTTTTTTAAGATTAAAAAAGCTTCTCTTTCATTTTTTGTAAACGATAATTTCTAATAAATTTAGCTTGTTCTGGGGTCACTAATAAAGGAGTTTTGGCTTTTTTAGCTTTTAAAAATCCTTTGATGTAATCTAAAAATAGGAACGGTTTTTTCTTCATCATCGCTAATTTTGCAGAAGCAATTGCGGTAATCCAAAAACCATAACCTAAAGTATAAAAGGCTTCGCCTTGCTTGTAGCGAGCTGTTTTGTTGTAATTTGCGCCGGTTGGTTTTAAATGTTTTACGTGTAAAGATTCATCGGTAACCACTTTCCAATCATAATATTTGCAAAGTAATTCATCAACGGTATCCCAACCCATTGCAGGACGTAAACCTCCAATTTGCTGAAAAGTTTCTTTTCGATATGCTTTTAAAGCGCCTCGAATATGATCTTTATCTGTCAGGTTTTCTAAAACCCATTCTCCATTTTTGTCAATGTAGCAAAATCCGCCAGCCATTCCAATTCTTGAATCTGAATTAAAATGTTTAATTATGGTTTCAAAATAATTTGGAGGAAAAATCAAATCGCCATCAATTTTTACAATAATATCGTAATTGGAATCTAAAGTTTCAAAACCTTTCTGAAAAGCCTGAATGACTTTGCTTCCTGGCAAATGAATTGCGTCTGAAGTTTTGTTTACGACAGATATGTATGGATTTTCTTTTGCAAAACTTAATACAACTTCTTCTGTTTTATCTGTAGAATTGTCATTTACAACCACAACTTTTGAAGGCAAAACGGTTTGTGAAACCAAAGATTGTAAAGTCAAGCCAATAAGATCTTGCTCGTTATGCGCGGGAATGACGATGTAATATTTCATTTTAAGAATTTTAGATTTTAGATTTTAGATTTTAGATTGTATGGAAGTCATCTAAAAATCAAAAATTTAAAATCGTTAATCTGCAATCTTATTTCTTTACTTTTTCAGCTACAACAAGATAATATCTCGGAGTGAAATATCTTAGTAAAGGTCTTAAACCAAATTTTTTCACCGGATGTGTAAATTGAATACGATCTGTAATTTTCCAGCCTGTTTTTTCTAAAAGCCAGTCTAATTGCCAGTCTTCAAATTCGTGGTAATGTCTGTCCCACATATCCGTTTTAGAACGATACGCCGGAGAAAACCATAAACGCAATGGAATTGAAATTAACAATTTGTCGCATTTTACGTTTTCTAAAACCGTGTACGGATTAAGTAAATGTTCGAAAATTTCAAATGCTGTAAAAACAGTGTATTCTTCTGTTTGTAAAGCAGTATGATCGTTATCTAAATCTTCTCCTTTTGTATTTTTTACAGTATAACCGTTTTCTTCCATTATTTTAGAAAATGGATTTGGTACACCAAAATCAAAAATAGTCTCTGAAGTATTTACGTGTTTTTGTAAAAATTCTAAAGTAAGTTTGAATCTTTTATTAGGAAACGTTTTTTCGTACATAGTCATTGCGAACGAATCAATCTCTCGTTCTTGATTTTAATTAGGTCGCAAATATACAAAGTTATCTTCTTTTTTATGTTTTTTAATTGGAAGGAAAATGAAAGTCCGCATTTAAAATATTATTTTTAAATACGGACTTTTATAAGTTTTTATATGATTTTAAAGATAGCTTCGTAGAAGCGTAATATTTATAGCCAATTTAGTTCTCATAAAGAAGCTCCATAGGAGCGAAATCTTTTTGTTTGTATAATCATGTCGCTCCGATGGAGCTTTTTTGAATCCAGATTATTTGTTCTATAAATATGGCGTCCCTCTGGGACTGGTGTTTTATAAATTAATATCTATAAACAAAAGCATTAATATTCATTCCCGCTCCAACAGAAGCAAAAATTAAAACATCTCCTTTATTTATTTCTTGATTTTCGATTTTTCCCTGAAGGATTAAATCGTATAACGTTGGGACAGTTGCAACACTGCTGTTTCCTAAATCATGGATGCTCATTGGCATAATGTCTTTAGGCGCAGTTTTATCGTATAATTTGTAAAAACGATCAATAATTGCTTCGTCCATTTTTTCGTTTGCCTGATGAATAAGGATTTTTTTGACTTCGCTGATATCAATACCGCTCTTGTCTAGACAGCTTTTCATGGCGCACGGAACATTGCTTAAAGCAAATTCATAGATTTTACGTCCGTACATTTTGATGTATTTTGTATCCGGATCTAAATCTGGATTGTATGATTTTCCAAAGAAAAGGAAGCCAGCTTCATCAGTTGCAAAAGTGGCACTTTCGTAAGCTAACAATCCACTTTCGTCAGTTGAAGCTTCTAAGATTGAAGCGCCTGCGCCATCAGAATAAATCATCGAATCACGATCGTGATCGTCAACAACTCTTGATAAAGTTTCGGCTCCAATTACTAAAACTCTTTTTGCCATTCCAGATTTAATGAAAGCATTGGCTTGTAAAACACCTTCAATCCATCCAGGGCATCCGAAGATAATATCGTAAGCGACACACTTTGGATTTTTAATTCCTAATTTGTTTTTAACGCGCGTTGCCAAACTTGGCAACATGTCAGATTGTGTAGTTCCGATTTTTACATCTCCAAAATTATGGGCAATGATAATATAGTCTAAAGTTTCGGCATCAATTCCCGCGTTTGCAATTGCTTTTTGTGCTGCAAAAAATGCTAAGTCAGAAGCGGTATATTGAGGTTCGGCATAACGACGGTTTTGAATTCCGGTGATGCCTTTGAATTTTTTAATAACAACTTCGTTCGGATAACCAAAAGGAGTTCCATCTTCATTTAAAAAAACATGTTTGTCAAAATCTGTGTTTTTTACTTCTAAATTAGGAATATAGCTCCCAATACCAATAATTTTTATTTTCATTTTTCCCGTAATTATCCGATAAATTTGGTGCTAAAATAGAAATAAAATAATGATAACTATCATAAAAAATACTATGCACGCATATAATTGTGAAATAAAAGATTTTTCAATGATAAACTGATTATTTTCTAATGATTTTTTAATTTTTCCGAGATTTCAAACGTTTGAGATTGATTAAGGAGCCAATTTTTATTTCGCTGTTTTATTTTGAAATGTTATAAAAACAAGCAAAACCAGAAGGAATGTTATAAAAAGAGAAAGTGTTGTTTTTTTGTTTCAAGTTTCAGGTTTCACGTTATGTTGAAAACTGAAACTTGAAAACTGAAAACTGAAACCAAAAAATAAACCCGACAGGTTTTTAAAACCTGTCGGGTTTGGAATAATATGTAAAGAAAACTAATTTCTTAGTTTTCCATGTAAGCTTCGATAGGAGCACAGCTACAAACTAAGTTTCTGTCACCATAAGCGTCATCTACACGACGAACAGATGGCCAGAATTTATTATCAGCGATGTAATCTAATGGATAAGCTGCTTTTTCTCTAGTATAAGGGAAATCCCAGTTATCAGTTGTTAACATTGCTAATGTGTGTGGTGCATTTTTCAATACGTTGTTTTTGTCATCAGCAGTTGCAGCTTCGATTTCTTTTCTGATTGAAATAAGTGCATCACAGAAACGATCTAACTCAGCTAAATCTTCAGATTCTGTTGGTTCGATCATTAAAGTTCCAGCAACTGGGAAAGAAACCGTTGGAGCGTGGAAACCGTAATCCATTAAACGTTTTGCGATATCACCAACTTCGATTCCGTTTTCTTTAAATGCACGGCAATCTAAAATCATTTCGTGAGCCGCTCTTCCGCATTCTCCAGTATAAAGAATTGGGTAGTGTCCTTCGAAACGTGCTTTCATATAGTTTGCGTTCAAGATCGCGTGCTCTGTAGCACTTTTTAATCCTTCAGCGCCCATCATAGTGATGTAACCGTAAGAGATTAAACATACTAAAGCAGATCCGTAAGGTGCAGATGAAATAGCCGTAATTGCTTGCTCGCCGCCAACATTTAAGATTGGGTTTGTTGGCAAGAATGGAACTAATTTTTCGTTCACACAAATTGGTCCAACTCCAGGTCCACCACCACCATGAGGAATAGCGAATGTTTTGTGTAAGTTTAAGTGACAAACGTCAGCGCCAATTGTAGCAGGATTTGTTAATCCAACTTGAGCGTTCATGTTTGCACCATCCATATATACTAACCCGCCGTTTTCGTGGATTAATTTTGTGATTTCGATAATTGAAGATTCGTAAACTCCGTGAGTAGAAGGATACGTTACCATTAAGCAAGATAAATCATCTTTGTGTTCAATTGCTTTTTCTCTTAAATCTTCTACGTCAATATTTCCTTCTGGAGTCGTTTTAGTAACAATGATTTTCATTCCGGCCATCGCGGCAGAAGCAGGATTTGTTCCGTGTGCCGATGAAGGAATTAAACATACATTACGGTGACCTTCGTTTCTTGACATGTGGTAAGCACGAATCGCCATTAATCCAGCATATTCTCCTTGAGCACCTGAGTTTGGCTGTAAAGTTGTTCCAGCAAATCCAGTAATTACATTTAATTGTTGCTCTAATTTTTTAAGCATTGTAAGGTAACCTTCTACTTGGTCAACTGGTGCAAACGGGTGAATGCTGTTCCAGTTTGGCATTGAAAGAGGCAACATTTCAGAAGCTGCGTTTAATTTCATTGTACAAGAACCTAATGAAATCATCGAGTGATTCAATGATAAATCTTTACGCTCTAATTTTTTGATATAACGCATCAACTGGCTTTCTGAATGATGATTGTTGAAAACATCATGCGTCAAGAAAGATGAAGTTCTTTCTAATGAAGCTGGTAATTGGCTTGCAGAAGTTAATTCAGAAACAGAAACCGTTTCTTTTCCTAAAGCTTCAGCAAAAATCGCAACGATTTGGTTGATGTCTGCAACAGAAGTTGTTTCGTTTAATGAAATTGAAACTGAATCAGCATCAGGATAGAAGAAGTTTACTTTGTTGTTTTCTGCAACTGCTTTTACTTTTTGAGCATCAGCTTTTACTAAAATGGTATCAAAGTAAGCCGTGTTTGTTTGGTAAACTCCTAATTTATTTAAAGCTTCAGCAGTAGTAACTGCAGAGGCGTGAACTTTGTTTGCAATATATTTTAATCCTTCTGGACCGTGGTAAACCGCATACATTCCAGCCATAACAGCCAATAAAACCTGAGCAGTACAAATGTTAGAAGTCGCTTTTTCACGTTTAATGTGTTGTTCGCGAGTTCCTAAAGCCATACGTAAAGCACGGTTTCCGTTTGTGTCAACAGAAACTCCAATGATACGACCTGGCATAGAACGTTTGTACTCGTCTTTAGTTGCAAAGTAAGCAGCGTGAGGACCACCGTAACCCATTGGCACACCAAAACGTTGTGTTGTTCCAACAACTACAGCAGCTCCCATTTCTCCCGGAGAAGTTAAAGTTGCAAGTGATAAAATATCAGCAGCAAAGGCAACTTTGATTTCGTTTTCTTTTGCTTTAGCAACAAAAGCACTGTAATCGTTTACTTGACCGTATTTTCCTGGATATTGTAAAATTGCTCCGAAGAACTCATTTGAAAAATCAAATGTTTCGTGGTTTCCAACCACTAATTCAATTCCAATTGGAGTTGAACGTGTTTGAAGTACAGATAAAGTTTGAGGTAAAATTTCTTCAGAAACGAAGAATTTGTGTGTATTGTTTTTCTTTTGATCTCTTGTACGAACATCAAATAATAAAGCCATAGCTTCTGCAGCAGCAGTTCCTTCATCAAGTAAAGATGCATTGGCAATTTCCATTCCTGTTAATTCGATAACAGTAGTCTGGAAATTCAAAATAGCTTCCAAACGACCTTGAGCAATTTCTGCCTGATAAGGTGTGTAAGCTGTGTACCATCCTGGGTTTTCGAAGATATTTCTTTGAATTGGAGCCGGAACGATAGTTGGGTGATAACCCAAACCAATGTATGATTTAAATGTTTTGTTTTTCTTTCCTAATTCGCGAATATGATTTGCAAATTCGAATTCTGTCATAGCAGGATCTAAATTCAAAGGCGCTTTTAAACGAATATCGTCCGGAAGGGTTTCATAAACAAGTTGTTCGATTGAGTCAACTCCAATAGTTTTCAGCATGTGCTGAAGATCAGTTTCTCTTGGACCAATGTGTCTTAAAGCAAAAGCATCTGTTTTCATGTAGCTATCTAAATTTTTTAAATTAATGTGTTCGTACACCATTTTGACATACGAATCACATTTAAAAGTAAATGTGTTGTTTTTTTGTGGCGCAAAATTAAGTATTATTAATAATTTAATGGGTATTTTTAACTTCATTTTTTATCAAATTTCTAACTATTGATATGATTTGTTAATAAATGATTAGATTTGAGATATGAAACTTCTAAAACAAATTTTCGATTTTTATTTGAACAGCAGTATTCACGTGGCTTTGTCGTGTTATGCTTTAGTCCGAATTACGTTTCATGTATTTCATATTCAGTACGATGAGCCAATGGCATTGTTTACTTTTTTCGGAACTATTGTAGGATATAATTTCGTAAAATATGACGCTTTGGTTCGCGTAAAGAAAAATCCTATCGGGACACAATTAAAAATTATCGCTGTTTTGAGTTTTATTTCAGTGATTTTGGTTGGCTATTATTTTTTCCATTTAAAGCGGATTACTCAAATTGTTTCTGTCGTAATTTTTCTGATTACTGCACTTTATACTTTGCCCTTTTTCCCAAACCGGAAAAACGCCCGAAACTGGGCAGGTGTAAAAATTTATATAGTAGCACTTTGTTGGGTTGGCACTACTTTAGTTTTACCGCTTATAAATGCCGAAATGTCGTTTACATTTACTTTTTTCATCAAATGCATTCAGCGTTTTGTATTGGTTTTTGTTTTGATATTGGTTTTCGAAATCATCGATTTAGTCAATGACGATCCGCATTTGCAAACTGTTCCGCAAACTATTGGCGTAAAGCGAACCAAGATTTTAGGGCTTTCGCTTCTGGTCCCGTTTTGGGTTTTGGAGTTTTTTATTTCGACATTTAATTATCATGATGTTTTCATCAATTTGATAATGGTTATCACGCTGATGTTATTTATAGTTTTTGCCAACCCAAATCGTTCCAAATATTATACTTCTTTTTGGGTAGAAGCTGTGCCGATATTTTGGTGGCTAATGGTAGTTTTTTTATAAAAATACTTTGGGCGTGTCCCTCCGGGTCGGGCTATCCGTTACAAGTCCTCGCTCTTCCTTCGTCAGGCTGTGGGCTTTCCACTGCTATCCCTCACGCAAAACGTAAAACGAGAAGATTCATTTTCAAAATTTAATATTTTTATTTAAATAAATTGCCTCCAGATTTAGCTGGAGGTTAAAGAAATATCATCAATAAGGGCTTTAGCCAAATAACAAAGTTTGGCTAAAGCCAAGAATATTCAATCCTAAATTCACCTCCAGTTAAAACTGGAGGCAACTGAATCTGATTTTTTTTCTGCTAAATCTGCTAAAATTTGTTTGAATCTGCGTGAAATAAATCAAGAAAATATCAATTGGTTTTCTCAGAAATCTCTTTTAAAACCTTATTCCTTTCCAAAAGAAAATTTGTCAAATGTCTTTTCAAAAACAAAACATCGAATAATTTTCCAAAAATCCCAAACGGAGTTTCATATTGCAATTTGTCTTTCATAATTGTAAAGCCATTTTCTTCTTCAAAAAAATGTTCATGTTTGAAGGATTTGAATTTGCCTTTTTCCATTTCATCTATAAAATAATCGTAGAAAATCATTTCTGTAATTCTGCTTTTATGAGTGAAATAAAACCCAAAATGTTTTCCTCGCCAAGTCACCGTTTCACCCAAACTTATTAAACCAGAAGTTACTCCATCAATTGCTTTCTCTTTTGAAGGACTTGCAGATTGCTGGTGAATTTCTATGTTTCTTGAAGCATCAAAAACGATTTGTTTTGGAGCTTTTATTTTGGTTGTGAGGTTTATTTTTGTCATGATTGGGGCTCTTTTTTTTCAAAATTTAATTTAAAAAACATACCTGTAATTAGAGAAGATAGAGAATATGAAATAGCAAAATCTAACCACATGTAGCCTATTATTAAATACATTGTAATAAAAATGCCAATAATTGACATTGAAATCAGAATTACTTTTGAATATAAAGCTGAAATTGCCTTTTTAGATAAAATCTGATACAAGTAAGCATTTAAAATATAAGTTGGGCTAGAGAAAATTAAGCTCATAAATAATGTCAGAGGATAAATTTCTAAAAGACCAATTATCTGATGAGAATTGGGAAATATATAAAAGAATGCTTGTGAGATGAAAGGAGCCAGTAATAATGTTGAAATACAATGTTTCAAAAAGTAATTCCAATTTGTATTTTCTGTTTTCATTTGTGTAATAAATTTTTAAAAGCCCTATCAATCTCTCCAAACTTAAACTGAAACCCATTTTCTAAAAGCCGTTTCGGAATCACATTCCTACTTTTCAAAACCAATTCCGTTTCGGTACGAATAAAAAAAGATCCAATTTCCAAAAAGAATTTGTTAAGCGGTATTCCAAATGGAAAACCGACAGCTTTTCGAAGTTTCTGCATAAAATCAGCATTTCGAATTGGAGTCTGAGAAACAATATTTATAATTCCTGTAATTTCTTTTTCAATTATAAAATCAACTGCATTAGCAAAATCTTTTTCATGAATCCAGCTCACAAACTGATTTCCATTTCCTTGTTTTCCTCCAAAACCAATTTTAGCCAAAGTTTTTAAAGGAATTAAAGCGCCTCCATTTTTCCCTAAAACAATTGAAGTTCGCAATGCTGTTTTTAAAGTATTTGGAGTTTCAGTTTTAAAGAACGCTTTTTCCCAAGATAAAGCTACATTTATAGAAAAGTCATTTCCGATTTCACCGTCAATTTCATCCATTTGTTTGTCTAATGAAAAACGGTAAATAGTTGCTGTTGAAGAATTCAGCCAATGTTTCGGCGGATTTTTACAATTTAAAACGGCTTTGTTTAAAATTTTTGTACTGTCAATTCTTGACCAAAGAATCTCTTTTTTATTCTTTTTGGTGTAACGGCAATCAACAGATTTTCCGGCAAGATTAATTAAAATTGTTGCGTTTTCTAATTTTTTTTCCCAGCCAGTAAAAGTTCTCGCATTCCAGTTTACATATTTTATCCCGTCAATTGTTTGAGATTTTCCTCGGGTCAGAATTACAATTTCTTCAAATTTATTTTTGAAGTGATTTACTAAAACTTGTCCAAGAAAACCGGTTCCAGATGCGATTACGAGTTTGTTCATTGGTGTGATTTTTTATAGCCACGAATTGCACAAATTTTCACAAATTTTTGATGCCACAGATTAAAAGGATTTTAATGATTTTTTGCCCAATTTATAAATCCGAATAATCACTTCAATCTGTGGCAAAAATTATAAAAATAAATTCGTGAAAATTTGTGTAATTCATGGCAACCCATTTTTATACATTTAATATTAAAATCAAAGCAAGAATTCGATAAAGAATCCAAGTGAAAGATAGGTAAAAAGGAAGTTTTAAAATTTTTACTCTTCTAAAATGTTCCAGAAACATGATGAAAACCGTTACTCCAAACCAACCCAAAATAATCATTTCCGGAAGTTGAATAAAATTACTCAAAATCAATATTGGACTTAAAATTAAACTTCCCATCAAAGAAATTGTCATGATATTTCCAGCATAATTTAGAATCGTTTGTTTGCCAAATTTTAAAAGAAATAAACTTTGAAAAACAATTTGTCCAAAAGCTAAAATGATTTCTCTTATAATATTGCTTTTTGGCAAACTCGTAATCAAATTAGAATAACCAAAAAGAATAAAAGTAGTCACGGTTAATGCAAATCCGATAAACAGAAATCGGTATTTATAATTGAAATCAGGCGTGCATTGCAATTTGTTTCCTTCTTTTAAATTTCCCGGAATAATGACTTTTCGGTTATAAGAAACAAAAGAATACATTTTTTTCAGAATGAAATGAATTGGTTTTATGGTTGCAATTTTTTCAATTAAAGGAAAAGAAAAACCAACAACTTTTATCAAACTATCAATTCCGTAAGTAACGGTTTTGGTTTTATTATCTACCAATGCAATTTCATTTGGAGCTCGTTTCAAGTCCACAAAATTTTGCTCTTCTTCAGATAATTGACAATATGATTTTCTTCCGTTTTCATCAAGCATTCCGCTTTTTACAAATCCAGTTGTATATAAATTGCAAAGCGGACAATCTTCATCATAAAGTAAAGTTTGGTTTTCTAAAGTTTTCATGATTTTTGGTTTTAAAGTTGAATAGTTTTATGCATATAACTTTTCTTCGACAGGAATCAGCTGAAGTTTTCTTTTATTCTTAACTGTAATTTTTGATCCTTTAGCCAGAAAAACAGAAGTTGGTTTTTGAGTTTGAAGAAATCTAAAATCACTTCCATAATTTTTCTCGAAATCAATAGCAACTCGATGATTTAAAACTTCCAATTGTTCCCATCTTGGGTGTGTCACTTCATATTCAAAAGTCGTTTCTTCATCGATTTTGGTGTATCCGAAATAATGTTCTGTGATGAATTCAGCTTCAGAATTAACTTCAATTTCTGTTGGAACATTTCTAGTTTCTAGTTCAATAGTATTCCATTTTGTATCATTTTTCCATTGATAAATGAAAGTATTGCCGTTTTCGTTTTCAATGATTTTATGTTTCATTTTCTGAGTTTCATAATGTTCCTGATACAAAGTATTGGCAATAAAAGTGATGGCTTTTTTAGGAACAATTTCTTTAATGAAAACTACTCCGCGTTTCCATTCGCCGTTTTCAAAACGTTTTACATAAAATCTCAAATTCACTTCTTCAAAATCAACATGAAAAGGAACTTTCAATCCTAAAACTTTAGTGTTTTTAAACATAAACCCAACCAAACTCACATAACATTTGTTGTTCCAAATGTCTATTTCAGTACCTGCTGGAAGATATTTTTCTAATACATTAGCATCAACTTCATAATTGAAAAGTGCTAAATTTTTCCATTCTGCTTTTAAGAAGTTCATTGGTTTGCTTTTTTATAGATTAATATTGATAGATAAAAGGCTAGTATTGGAGGTACTCCGAATAGTATATAGTTTAAAAAATTGTATAACTCCAATTTAGAAATCACTACAAGGGAAATGAAGAAAAGAAAAACACTTACTACATATATTTTAAGATTTTTATCTTGAGGTTCATCAACTAACATTTTTATCCCAATAATTACTTGAAATATTCCAGTAGGTATTAGTGCAAGCATTGCAATTGATATAAAGCCAATGTTAAATGTTGCGAGCAAACAAAAGAATAATGGGAATCCAACAAAAAAATAATTGAAGTAATTAATGTTTTTCATAGTTATTGATTGTTTTAAACTTTCAGAAATAATTGAAAGTTTGAATTAAATTTTTTTAGTTTGAAGATTTACTTCATCATTTTTATAACCAATTTTCCTAACCAATTTTCATTAAATTCAGTCATTTTGTCTAGCATATTATCTGCTTTTAAAACGAAATCATACAGTTTCGTTGTCTGATCAACAAAGTGTTTTTCTTCTGCAGAATCTTTTGCTTCGATTGTCGAAACTTCTTTTAAGATTTTAAGAGCTGGTTTGATTTCTCTTTTGCTTCTTTCTCTGGAAATTTTTGATGCCAGTTCGTCTAAATCTTTTTCAGCTGTAAAGAATTCTTTTCTTTCTCCGGCTTTGAATTCTTTATAGACAATTCCCCAATCCATTAAAGCTCTTAGGTTCATGCTGGCGTTTCCGCGCGAAATCTGCAATTCTTCCATAATGTCTTCCATAGAAACAGGCTCGTTCGAAACCATTAATAAAGCGTGGATCTGTGCCATCGTTTTATTAATTCCCCATTGAGAACCTAATGCTCCCCAGGTTTGTACAAACTTATTTTTTGCTTCTTTGAATTCCATAGATCAAATGTAAGTAAAAGTTTTTAAACTTTCAAAAATAATTGAAACTTATTTATCAACTTATAAAGTTATGTTAATTCAAGTCCCGTAATTGTTGATTAAGTAATGAGAAAATTATTTTTGTAAAAATCACATTTTATGGAATTATACTACACATTTTCGGTGCTGATTGTATTGGCATCTTTCTTCGCCTATTTAAATTTAAGATTTTTAAAACTTCCTGGAACCATAGGAATCATGATTATTGCTATGCTGGTTTCAGTCGGAATTCGTCTTTTGGGAGATTCTTATTTTCCTGCAACGACAAAGCATTTTTTTGATCTGATAAAAGAATTTGATTTCAACGAAATCCTTATGGGAGCGATGTTGAATTTCCTTTTATTCGCGGGAGCTTTACACGTAAACATGTTTGACCTTAAAGAGCAAAAAGTACCCATTATGATTTATTCGACAGTCAGTGTCGTTTTATCAGCCTTAATTATTTCTGTTCTGCTATATTATATAGCACCGCTTCTCGGAATTACTATTCCTTATATATTTTGTTTGGTTTTCGGAACATTAATTTCTCCAACTGATCCAATTGTGGTTTTAGGAGTTTTAAAAGAAGCAAAAGTTCCAAAAAGAATCGAAACCAAGATTGTTGGTGAATCATTATTTAATGACGGAGTAGCGGTAGTAATGTTTGCTGTTGTTTTAAAAATGGCAACCGATCCAACATTTGATGCTACTTTTGGTTCAATTAGTTGGTTATTTATCAAGGAAGGAATTGGCGGACTTTTATTAGGAGCTGTTTTCGGATTTACAGCTTCAAGAGTCATGAAAAAAATCGATGATTATAAGGTTTCGGTTTTAATTACCCTTTCTATCGTGACAGGAGGGTTTTTAGTTGCTCAAGCGTTGCATGTTTCTAGTCCGCTTGCAATGGTGGTTTCTGGATTGATTATTGGAAATTATGGTAAAAAAGTTGCGATGAGCGAAGTAACGAAAGATTATCTTGGCAAGTTTTGGGAACTTATCGATGAGATTTTGAATGCTGTTTTGTTCTTATTTATTGGTTTCGAATTATTATTGCTTCCAAATTTAGACAAACAGTTATTGACAGGGGTTATTGCCATTTTTATTGTGTTGTTTTCAAGATTAACGTCGATCGTTTTACCGTGGAAATTCTTCGACATATTCAAATTTTTCGGAATAAAATCGGCCTACAACAAAGGTTCGTTGATGGTTTTGGTTTGGGGAGGAATTCGAGGTGGAGTTTCTATTGCACTTGTACTCTCTATGCCTGAAAGTGAATATAAAAACTTGCTTTTAGAGGTGACTTATATAGTCGTTTTATTTTCAATTGTAGTACAAGGGCTTACTGTTGGGAAATTAGCTAAAAGAGTTTTGGAGAAGGAGTAGAGAAAATAGAATATAGAACCAAGATTAAAGATTTTATTTTTAGCCTATTTGAAAAAAGATCTGCAAGAATATTTGTAGATCTTTTTTTATGATCTTTTTTGTTTTGATATTTTAGTAAGATATGTTTTGCCTGAAAGATTTTTCTTATTTTTAATTTCTGATTCGGGTTGCGACTAAAATTTAGTTGCAAATTGAAGATTTAATGATAAATTTGTATGAGTAAGATTGATAAGCTTGTTGAAAGATTAAAATCAAAACCAAAAGATTTTTCTTGGGATGAAATGTTGAAAATTTTAAAGCATTTTGGTTACGAACAAATTTCACAGGGAAAGACTGGTGGTTCAAGAAGAAAATTTGTAAATGAAAACAAACAAATTATAAGTTTGCATGAACCGCATCCACAGAAAGTTTTGAAGGGATATCAGCTTGATATTATTATTGAACATTTGGAAATGTAAGATGAAAAACTATTTAGAATATAACGGATACATTGGTACATTAGAATTTTCTGCAGATGATAAAATATTCTTTGGAAAAATTCATGGTATAAACGATTTAATAACTTTTGAAGGTTCTTCGGTTACAGAATTGGAAGAATCTTTTAAAGAAGCTGTTGACGATTATTTAGAAACATGTAAATTATTGAATAAGACTCCAGATAAAACTTATAGAGGATCTTTTAATGTGAGAGTTTCGCAAGAATTACATCAAAAAATAGCCCTTTTGGCTTCTAGAAAAGGATTGAATTTAAATGAAGTTGTAAAAGAGGCTTTGTCTTATGTGGTCAAACATGAAGAAGTTTTAAACTAAAAAATCCGAAGCATTTCTGTTTCGGATTTTCTTTTATCGTTTATCTTCTTTAGAAAAGTTGGATTCTCCATTAATACTAATTTCTCCGCCTAAAAAACGAGGTTCTCGGTTTCTCAAAACATCAAAAAAAGATTTAAAAACTGAACCATATTCTCTAAAGCGAACATAATTATATCCAAGATATTCTCCTTTATTGGCAGAATATCCGGAAGATTTAATGCCAAGTTTTTGCCCAATATAAATCGCTCGGTTTAAATGATATTCCTGAGAAATTAAAGTTGCTTTTTTAATTTTGAAAATGTGTTTTGCACGATACATTGTTGAGTAAGTATCAAAACCAGCATAATCAATAAATATTTTGGTTGTATCAACGCCGTGATTGTAACAGTAGTTCTTCATTACTGTTAATTCATCATATTCATCACGGCCATTATCTCCCGAAAGTAAAATTTTATTGATGCGTTTTGCTTTCCAAAGCATAATTCCGGCGTCTAGGCGATCTTTTAAATATTTGCTTGGCTGATTTCCATTAATGCCTGCACCAAAAATAATTCCGACATCATTTTTAGGAAACTTTTTTATTGAATAATAAACGTTCTTTTTAGTAGAAGATTTTACATAATAATTTATCGCAACAATCGAAATCAATCCGATAATGGCAAGATAAAGCGCTATTTTAAAATATTTTTTCACGGCTTGTATTTGTAAGATTAAGATTTAAAAGACGAAGATAAGTAAATTTATTTCTAAGAAAAATCAAATAAAAAAACCGAAGCTTTTTTGCTTCGGTTTCAAAATTCGGTTCTCTAAGAAGCTTAGCAACTTAGAACCTTAGTATCTTAGAATCTTTACAACAATCCTGCTCTTTTCAATAAAGCTTCAGGTTTTGGTTCCTGGCCTCTGAAACGTTTGTATAAAGTCATTGGATGTTCTGTTCCTCCTTTTGAAAGTACATTATCTTTGAATTTCTTCGCTACTTCTGCATTGAAAATTCCATTTTCATGGAAAAATTCAAAAGCATCAGCATCTAGAACTTCAGCCCATTTGTAGCTGTAATATCCAGAAGAATATCCACCTTGGAAAATATGTGAAAAAGCGGTACTCATCGCGTTTTCTTTTACGTCTGGATACAATTGCGTGTTGGCAAATTGTTCTGTTTCGAAAGTTTTTAAATCCGAAATAGCAGTTGGATCTTGTCCGTGCCAAGCCATGTCTAAAAGTCCAAAACTTAACTGGCGCAATGTTGCCAAACCTTCTTGGAAACTTGCGCTTTCTTTAATTTTCTGAACATATTCAATCGGAATAATTTCTCCAGTTTCATAGTGATTCGCAAACAAAGCCAAAGCTTCTGGCTCATAACACCAGTTCTCCATAATTTGACTTGGTAATTCTACGAAATCCCAGTAAACCGAAGTTCCAGACAAACTTGGGTAGACTGTATCTGCCAACATTCCGTGTAATCCGTGTCCGAATTCGTGGAATAATGTTGTTACTTCATTAAAAGTTAATAACGAAGGCTTTGTTTCTGTTGGTTTTGTAAAATTACAAACGTTCGAAACATGTGGTCTTTCGTTTACGCCATCTTTTACATATTGAGATTTGAATGAAGTCATCCACGCGCCATTTCTTTTTCCTTTTCTTGGGAAGAAATCGGCGTAGAAAATCGATACTAAATTTCCATCATTATCTTTTACTTCGTAAGTTGTAACTTCTTCGTGGTATTTATCGATATCAAAAACTTCCGTAAAAGTTAAGCCGTATAATTTTTTGGCAACGGTAAACGCCCCGTCTAAAACTTTTTCTAATTGAAAATAAGGTTTAAGCTTTTCATCATCTAAATTAAAAAGCTGTTGTTTTAATTTTTCAGAATAATAAGCGCCGTCCCATTTTTCTAATTGTTCGATTCCGTCCAATTCTTTTGCGAAAGCAGTTAATTCTGCAAATTCTTTTTGAGCTGCTGGTTTTGCTTTAGACAATAAATCATTTAAGAAAGAGAATACTTTTTCTGGACTTTCGGCCATTCTTTCTTCTAGAACAAAATGCGCATGCGTTTTGTAACCTAATAAATTAGCTCTTTCGTGACGAAGTTTAGCGATTTTCAGAACATTTTCTTCATTGTTGAATTCATTCTTTTGAAAACCTTTCGCACCAAAAGCAATCGCCATTTTTTTACGCAGTTCGCGATTGTCAGCATAAGTCAAAAACGGAACATAACTTGGATGATCTAAAGTAAAGATCCAGCCTTCTTTTTCCTGATTTTTAGCTAATAATCTTGCCGCTTCGATTGTTCCTTCTGGCAAACCAGACAAATCTTTCTCATCGGTTAAATGCAATTCGAAGTTGTTGGTTTCGGCCAAAACATTTTCGCCAAACTGTAAACTCAATTTCGATAATTCTTTGTCGATTTCTCTTAATTGATTTTTCTTGTCTTCTGGCAAATTAGCTCCGTTTCTCGAAAAACTTTTGTATTTTTTGTCTAATAAAGTCGTTTGTTCTGGATTCAGATTCAAACTTTCTTTTTGATCGTAAACGGCTTTTACTTTTGCAAACAATTCCGCATTCAAACGAATGTCATTTCCTAATTCTGAAAGCCAAGGCGAAACTTCCTGAGCAATTTTCTGCATTTCGTCATTCGTTTCAGCCGAATTCAAATTGAAGAAAACACTAGAAAGACGATCCAAAATATCGCCTGAAAAATCCATTGCTACAATCGTGTTTTCAAAAGTTGGAGCATCTGGATTATTTACAATCGCATCAATTTCGGCTTTAGCCAAAGCAATTCCTTCCTGAAAAGCCGGAACGTAATCTTCGATTTTTATTTGCGAAAAAGGCGCTGTGTTATGTTTGGTGTTGAAATATTGGGTTAATACACTCATATTATTTATGCTGTTTAAAAATATAAAATTAGAAAATCATAATTTAAATTTCTTCGTATCCTGAAAAGTATTCCAAAAACGAAGCAATTCTAAATTAGTATTTTCGATACGGTAGTAAAGTGAAATGTGTTTTGTAATGACAGTTTTGTAAACATTTTTATAATTTGTTTTCAGAAATAAAACATTGTCATTTTTTAAAAGTGCAATTGTGGTATTTACTTTCTCAATGAAATTTTGAGCAACTTTTTCAGACCATTCGGCTTCCAAATAATCGATGTTGTTCCAAAAGTCTTGTTTAGCTTGTGGAGACCAAATTACATTCATTATTTAAAATATTTTGAATAACGATTTTTGGTTTCTTCCATAACAACATCATGTGAAATTCCTTCATTATTATCTAAAGAATAAATAGCCTCATTTATTTTGCTTTTTTGTTCTTCTGAAAGACTTTCTTTAGATTGAATGAACTCGACAATTTCCTGAATTAAATCAGGATTATCAATGTCTAAAACAATTTTAGCCAGCTCTATTTTAGAAGTTTGAATGTTCATTTTGCTTTTTTCTCAAAGTTAAGTTTTTCTTTTAGAAATTTTTATAAGGATTAGTTAATTCTTGGAATGAGCTATTTCGCAAAGTTGCACCAAGAAAAAAACACAGAGATTCACAAAATTTTGCGTTCCTCTGTGTCTTCTTTGTGTATCTCTGTGAAATTACTTTTTTAAACCTTCAGCCGCTTTATTAACTGCTGCTTTCAATTCTTCTTTATAAGAAATAATAGTATCTAAAACTTTTTTATCGTGGCTTCCGATGATTTGTGCTGCTAAGATTCCAGCATTTTTTGCTCCGTTTAAAGCTACAGTTGCAACAGGAACGCCACCTGGCATTTGCAGAATTGATAAAACAGAATCCCAACCATCAATAGAATTGCTTGATTTTACTGGAACTCCAATTACTGGAAGCGGAGACATTGAAGCCACCATTCCTGGTAAATGTGCTGCACCGCCCGCACCAGCAATAATTACCGAAATACTGCGATTGTGTGCATTTTTGCTGAAATCGAATAATTTCTCCGGCGTTCTGTGTGCCGAAACGATATCTACTTCAACTTCTACATTAAATTGTTTTAATATGTCGATTGCATCCTGCATAACTGGCATGTCGGAGATGCTTCCCATTATAATAGCTACTTTGCTCATTTTTTTTATTTAAAGATTAAATGATTGAAAGATTTAAAAATTAGTACATCAATCTTTAAATTTTTCAATCTTTAAATTTTTTAATTATTCTGAAATCACTTTAATAGTTTCTTTAACTTCCTGTGCAATTCTTCTTGCCTCAGCCATATTTTCATTTACGATCGTAACATGACCCATTTTTCTGAAAGGACGAGTTTGTTTCTTTCCGTAAATATGAGGTGTAACACCATCCCATCCTAAAATGGTTTCGATGTTTTCATACACAACATTTCCAGAATGACCTTCGGCACCGACTAAATTTACCATAATTCCGGCAACTTTGCTGTCTGTGTTTCCTAGGGGAAGATCTAAGATAGCACGTAAATGATTTTCGAATTGTGAAGTATAACTTGCTTCAATTGAATAATGCCCAGAATTGTGCGGACGAGGAGCAACTTCATTAACTAAAATTTCATCATCTTGAGTCTGGAACATTTCAACTGCTAAAAGACCAACATGATTAAAATTCTCTGAAACTTTTAAGGCAACTGCTCTCGCTTTTTCTGCTACTTTATCATCAATTCTTGCTGGGCAGATTACATATTCAACTTGGTTTGCTTCAGGATGAAATTCCATTTCTACAACTGGATACGTTTTCATTTCGCCTGATGGATTTCTAACTACAATTACCGCCAATTCGTTTTTGAACGGAACCATAGTTTCTGCAATGCATTCTACATTTGGCAATGTATCTAAATCTGAAATCTGGCGAACTATTTTTACTCCGTTTCCATCGTAACCAAATTCGGTGCATTTCCAAACAAATGGCAATTTGATTGTTGATTGTTGATTAACGATTTCTGATTTTAGATTTTCAAGGTTCTCAAATCTTTTGAAAGGTGCAGTTGGGATATTATTTTTAGCGTAAAAATCTTTTTGAACACCTTTATTCTGAATTCCTTTTAAGGTTTTTGGAGATGGATATACTTTTAAGCCTTCGTTTTCTAGTTGCGTTAAAGCTTCAAGATTTACCAATTCGATTTCGAAAGTCAAAACATCGACTTGTTTTCCGAAATTGTAAACCGTTTCATAATCCATTAGATCGCCTTGAAAAAACTTGTTGCATGCAATTTTACTAGGCGCTTCGTCGCTTGGATCGAGAACGTAAGTTTGTATATCAAATTTTCGGGTGTCAAACAAAAGCATTTTGCCTAATTGTCCGCCACCTAATATTCCTAATTTAAAATCAGAAGAAAAATAATTCATTTTGTGTTGTGTTTTTGCAAAGATACTTTTTAATCTTTTTTTAGCCAAAATTTAGTTTTTCTGCCACTCCCGATAGCTATCGGGATAAAAGGATTAGAAAGGATTTTTTTTGTTTGCCACGAATTACACCAATTTTCACTAATTAATTTTTAAAATCGAGTCAAAGAAAAATTCGTGTAAATTGGTGTAATTTGTGGCTGAAAAACTATTTGATTTTCTTCAAAACTTCTTTGGCGACGGCTTTGTAGGCGGGTGAATGGTCTCCGAAATCTTTATCAATAATCACTTTGAGTTCGGGATGAATCCAGTCGTAATAATTTCCGAGAATGTATAAGGTTCTGATAGAATAGGCTTTTGTGGCAACTTTGGTATCATTGATCAGCCAGTCGAAAGAGGCTTCGATGCAGTCTTGCAAGTTTTCTTCTGAAAGTTGAATCCCGTTTTCGTTTTTCTTGTAATGCGATTTTACCAAAAGCTGAACGACTTTTGCAATAGGACGCATGGAACTCTCGTCTTTTAAAATTTTCAGATTGGAACAGAAAAAATCAAGATGAGGTTGAAGCCAATTTAATTCTTCGTAAGAAACAAATTCTAAAATCCAACAGGCTTTATGATTGTTTTTGTCTTCGGGTGAAAAGCAAATCGAAACCAACTCGCTAAAAAGTGAAGGATTTTCTAAAACATCCTGTGCCGTTTTGAGACGATTTTCTCGATAAGCATTGACATAATCCAGTTTTTTCTGCAGTTCGGAAAGCATTGTTTTTGATGTTTAATACGTCGCTAAAATAAGTAATTTAATGAGATAATTCCGTAATAGTTTATTGGTAGACCTGGATAATAGAATCTTGGCTGTGCATTTCCAACTCCTGTTGCATTGGTCAAAATCATTGAAGCGTATTTTTCGTTCCAGACATTATTTATGCCTGCGTCTAAATGTGCGTTTAATCCATATAAAATCTCAAATTGATAGCCTGTTTTTAAATTCAAAAGCGAATAAGAATCAGAATAATCTGCATTAGAATCGTTCATTGGGATTTTATCTGTAAACTGGAAATCGGCTGAAAAGTAAAAGCCTGAATTAGTATTTAAATTAAAACCTGCACTTGCCGTATTCGCTGGAACTCCGGTTAATTTGTTTCCAGAATAATCATTTCCGTTATCGACAAATTCTTTGAATTCATAATTTCCTATTGAAGCACCTACGTAAGAGTTTAAATTGAAAATTCGATTTATTGCCCAATTATGATTTAACGAAATCTCAATTCCTTCATGAAACGTTTTTCCGGCATTTACACCTTCGTATTGATCGTCTCCGATTCTTTTGGCAACCAATAAATCTTTAATTTCCATTCGGTAAATGGCAATTTCGGTGTAGAGTTTTTTATTGAAAAAATGCAGTTTTCCGCCCAATTCGAAATTGTAACCTGTTTCGGGTTTAATGTCAGAATTGATATTTCCTGCTGCCGTTAAAGTTTCTTCGGTTGCAGGAAGAGAAAATCCTCGACTTACAGAAAAGTAAAAAGTTCGGATTTCATTCGGTTTAAATAAAAAAGAAAATTGTGGCGAAAAAATCCCATCATAATTATATTTCTCTTTCGGATTATTCGCGGAAGGGGGAAAATTATTCTGCAATTCAAATTTGGTTTTGTTATAATTTAAACCCGCCTGAATTTCAAAATGTTCAGAAAGCAAAGTCCTGATCTGCGAAAAAATATTGTAAAAATCTCTTTTTTGATCTGTTGCTGTAAGTTGATCGCCTTGTAAACTTCCATTTCCGTTATTTTGCTGATAAAGATTTTGAAAAGTATTTCCGCTGTAATTATCTCTGAAATATTCCAATCCAGCAATAAATTGATTTTTGATTTTTCCGATTTTAAAATCTCCCGAAAATTGTGTTCTAGCGCCCGAAGCAAAAGTATATTGACGCAAAATATCAAAAGGGCGAGGTTCGTTACTGTCTTTATAATTGATAAAAACGGAAGTTGAATTTTGAAGATTATCGTTTAATTTAAAATCATAAGCCAATCCTGCCAAAGTCGATTTGTATTCTTTGAATCCTTTTGAAGCAACCCAAGTTGGCGCGCCCGCTTGCGGATTATTGTCGAAAGTAGTTTTGTTAATCGAACTCGGAATGTATGCTTTTAGATAGGTATAATTAGAAAAGTAAGTCAGTTTACTATTTTTCTTTCGAAATAATTCTCCAGAAAGCGTAATTCCTTCGCGATTGTAAGCGCTGTTTTCACGCCAGCCATCGGTTTTTAAATTGTGATAACTCAGATTTAAAGAAGCATTTTTTTCATTCAAATTAAAACCAATTCTGTTTTTCAATAATCCAAAAGAGCCAAAAACAGAACTGATTTCGGCTTGATAAGTTCCTCTATTAAATGTTTCAGGCGAAATCAAAATTGCTCCGCCCAAACCCGCGCCGTAAATACTCGAAAGCGGACCTTTTATCACTTCAAACTGATTGATATTTTGAAGATCGATATCGTCAATTATGGTTTCGCTGTTTCCGGATGTCAGCGGAATATTTCCATAAAAAGCTCTGATTTTATTCGTCCCATAAGGAGTTCTCGCGCCAATTCCGCGAATCGAGATTCGGGTTGTGGTAATATTCGACGATTGCATAAAAACACCAGGAATCGTATTAATGACATTACTTATGTCTGTGGTATTATTTCGAAGTAATTCTTTTTCAGATAAAATGCCAATTGAAGCTGGACTATTCTGTAAATCTCGATTAATATGTAATGGACTTATTAAAACTTCATTCAGTTTTTGAGTTTTAACAGAATCAATATTTTGGACTTCTTTTTCTTGTGCTGTTAGATTTTGGATGATAGTAAATGCAAAAAGAAGAAGAAAATATTTTTTGAAAATCATAAAAATGAAATTTAAAAATGAAAATTTTAACCACAAATTCCGCAGATTCACACAAATTAATTTGCAAAAATTGGTGCAATTTGTGGTTAAATACAATTTTATTTCGCTGTAACTTTCCAAAGCGTATTTCCGCTATCGTCATTAACTAAAAGCGATCCATCATTCATAACTGTAACCGCAACCGGACGCCCGTAAACTTCCGCTTTATCATTATCAGAAATAAAACCAGTTAAAAAATCTTCTGGTTTTCCCGAAGGTTTTCCATCTTTAAAAGGAACAAATAAAACTTTATAACCCGAAATTACAGATCGGTTCCAAGAACCATGCTGACCAACAAAAGCACCATTTCTGTATTTTGCCGGAAAAGCATCTTTTGTATAAAAAGCCAATCCCAAAGAAGCAGTGTGTGGACCAACCGGAACATCTGGAACAATTGCTTTTTTGACCAAATCTTTTCGTTCGCCTTTCCATCTTGGATCAGGAATACTTCCAAAATAAGAATACGGCCATCCGTAAAAACCGCCTCTTTTTACACTCGTAATATAATCTGGAACCAAATCATCGCCTAGTTCATCTCTTTCATTTACCGCTGTCCAAAGTTCTTTTTTGTTGGCGGGATTCCAATCCATTCCCATTGGATTTCTAAGTCCGTCAGCATAAATTTTTTCACCAGTTCCGTCAGGGTTGATTTCTAAAATTGCTGCGCGACGAATTTCTTTATCCATTCCGTTTTCGCCAACGTTGCTTCCTGAACCAACACCAATATAAATTTTTGTTCCTTCAGGATTCGCAAGCAAACTTCTTGTCCAGTGATTGTTATATCCGCCAGCAGGAAGTTCAACAATTTTGGTGCCTTGGGTTTCTAATTTTAAAGGAGCATTTTTATAAGGATAACGGTAAAGTCCGTCGGTATTTGCAATGTAAAAAAAGTCTTTAAGAATCAGCATTCCTAAAGGTCTGTTTAATCCTGAAATAAAAACTTCGCGAGTTTCATATTTTCCATCTTTATCCTTGTCGCGCAAAACTATAATTTGGTTTTTGCTTGTTCTTGTGCCACTTTCAACAACAAAAATATCATTGTTTGGACCAATATAGCTCCAACGCGGATTGCTAAAACCGTCAGCAAATTTTGTAACCGTAAAACCTTCTGGCGCAATTGGTGTTTTTCCTTCTGGCCAGCCAATTATCTTACTGTTGTTTCGGCTAGATTCGGTTGCGTAGGGCGGAGGAAGTGTAATATCTCCAATAGCAGTTTTTACAACATTTGCAGGTTGTTTCGAAAGGGCTTCTTTTTCTTCTTTACTTACCTGTCCGTGACATGCTGTAAGAATTAAAAAAGCCGAAAAAATTTGTATTGTGGTTTTCATTAGGGTTCGTATTAAAGTTTTGAAGGCCACAATTTACTAAAATTAAAAAGTTTTTTTCCGAAAAGATGTACTTAAAGTATTTAAAAATGCTCAGACAGTTTATTTTGATATTTACAGTTAAGTTGTAATTCTGTATCTTTGTCCATTATTTTAAATTTAAAAATAATGATACAACTTCACGATAAACAATTTGTTCCGTTTATTTCGGCTAAAGAAATTGATTTTGCTTTAACTAAATTAGTGGCTCAGGTAGAAGATGATTTTGGAGATGATACACCAATTTTTATTGGAGTTTTGAACGGAGCCTTTATGGTTGTTGCCGATTTTTTGAAAAAGTATAAAAAACCATGCGAGGTTTCATTTATCAAAATGGCTTCGTATGAAGGTACAGAAACTACAAATTCGGTTAAAGAATTAATCGGAATTAATCAGGATTTGTCAGGCAGAACCGTTGTCATTATTGAAGATATTGTCGATACCGGAAATACGATCGAAGAATTAAAGCATTTGTTTAAAGCGCAAAATGTAAAACATTTTAAAGTCGCAACATTGTTCTTTAAGCCTGAAGCGTATAAAAAAGACATGAAAATAGATTATATCGGAATCAGAATCCCGAATAAATTTATTGTCGGTTACGGATTAGATTACGACGGTTTGGGAAGAAACCTTACTGAAGTTTACAAATTAGCAGAATAATTAAAAACAAACACAACTAAATATTCATTTAAAGACTTCTGAAAAAAGAAGTACAACACTCATTTCAATTATGATTAACATCGTTTTATTTGGAAAGCCTGGTGCAGGAAAAGGAACGCAGGCAGAATTTTTAAAAGAAAAATACAATTTAACGCACCTTTCAACAGGAGATATTTTTCGTTTCAATTTAAAAAATGATACTGAGCTAGGGAAAAAAGCAAGAGTTTTTATGGACAATGGAGAATTGGTTCCTTGCGAAGTAACAACTGCAATGTTAATTGATGAAGTAAAAAAACACCCAGAAAGTGCAGGATTTTTGTTCGACGGATATCCAAGAACTTTAGATCAAGCACAAGCTTTAGATAAGTTTTTGCCAACAATTGGATCAAGCGTAACGGCAACAATCGCTTTAGAAGCTGATGACGAAATTTTGGTAAAACGTTTGTTGGAAAGAGGAAAAACAAGTGGAAGAGCTGACGATCAAGACGAAGAAAAAATTCGTGTAAGATATCAGGAATATAATGAGAAAACAGCTCCTCTTATTGGATACTATAAAGAACAAGGTAAGTTTTATGCCGTAGATGGTATTGGAACTATTGAACAAATTACAGAAAGATTAACGTCTGTTATAGATAATTTGTAGAAAATTCTCGATGGCTGTCGGGATTCCTAAAAGCTATTTTTCTAAGCATAAAACAAGCTTCCAAATGAATGCGGTTTTTTGTTTAGAAAAATTAGTTTTTTAAAAAATAGCCAAAACAAGAATATCTAAATACAGCGAACCAAACAAATAACGAATCTACTAAACATTGGAAATACTAATAATATTTTTTCTAATACTATTAAACGGAGTGTTCTCTATGTCTGAAATTGCACTGATTTCGGCCAGGAAAAATAGACTAGAAACCGCCGCAAAAAAAGGAAATAAAAGCGCCAAAATTGCACTCGATTTGGCAAATTCGCCAAACAAGTTTTTATCGACAGTGCAAATCGGGATTACTTTGATTGGGATTTTAACAGGTATTTATAGTGGTGATAAAATTACATTAGATGTAGAAGGATTTGTTGGCGGATTTGCAGTTTTAAAGCCATATGCGCATTCAGTTGCAGTAGGGATTGTAGTTGTAGTGCTGACTTTTTTCTCATTGGTTTTGGGAGAATTACTTCCAAAACGAATTGGATTAAATTATCCAGAATCAATTGCAAAAATGGTGGCGATGCCAATGAAAATCATTTCGATCATCACGGCACCTTTCATTTGGCTTTTAACGACTTCGACAGATTTTTTATTGAATATTTTTCAAATAAAACCAACTGCCGATGGAAAAGTTACGGAAGAAGAAATTAAAGCCATCATTAAAGAAGGAACCGAAGTTGGAGAAGTTCAGGAAATTGAACAAGATATTGTGGAACGTGTTTTTCACATTGGAGATCGAAAAGTGAGTTCATTAATGACACACCGAAAATCGGTAGATATGTTGCCTTTAAATGCAGACAAAATCAAAATCAAAGAATTGGTAGTTCAGGATTTGCATGCGGTTTATCCGGTTTACAAAGACAATTATGATGATATTGTTGGTGTTGTAACGTTAAAAAATATTTTTGCCCATATCGAAAACGATAATTTTGATTTGGCTTCAATAATGTATGAAGCACCTTATTTGATGGAGCAAACTACGGCTTATAAAGCGTTGGAAAATTTCAAAAAAACGGGTGTACATTATGCGTTGGTTTCAGATGAATATGGCGTTTTTCAAGGTATGATTACGTTGAATGATATTTTGGAAGCGTTAGTAGGCGATGCATCAGAATTTTATAAAGACGAGTTCCAGCTTATAGAAAGAGAAGACGGTTCATGGCTGGTTGACGGACATTATTCGTTGCACGATTTCTTGACGTATTTCGAGTTAGACGAATTAACCAACGATTACGAAGTAAATACCGTAAGTGGCATGATCATGACCGAGCTTTCTCATATTCCAAAAGAAGGAGAAAAATTGGTTTGGCAGAAATTCGTTCTGGAAGTCATCGACATGGACGGTGTTAAGATTGACAAAGTGCTTGTGAGAGCGCTTAAAGAGTAAAAAGAGTTTTCAGTCACAGTTTTCAGTCGCAGTTTGCGCTGAAAATTTAGACTGATACTGAAAAATAAATAAAATAGAATTTAGAAATAGAAGCTAGAGAAATCTAAAATCTAAAATCTAAAATCTGAAATTCAGAAAAATGACAGAAGGAAATTTTGTAGATTACGTTAAGATATATGTTTCTTCCGGAAAGGGAGGAAAAGGTTCGACGCATTTACATAGAGAGAAATTTATTGAAAAAGGAGGTCCAGACGGTGGAGACGGTGGCCGTGGAGGACATGTGTATTTAGTTGGAAATAAAGGACTCTGGACATTATTTCATTTAAAGTTTGCACGTCACATTAAAGCTGGTCACGGTGGAGACGGAGGTTCTGACAGAAGTACAGGAGCAGATGGAGAAGACAAAATCATTGAAGTGCCACTAGGAACTGTTGTAAAAGACAAAGAAACTGGTGAAACACTTTTTGAAATTACAGAAGACGGAGAAAAAAGAATCCTTGCAAAAGGGGGAAAGGGAGGTTTAGGGAACTGGCATTTTAGAAGTTCAACAAATCAAACGCCTCGTTATGCACAGCCAGGTTTATTGGGTGTTGAAATGGATGTAATTTTAGAATTAAAAGTTTTGGCCGATGTCGGTTTAGTTGGTTTCCCAAATGCTGGAAAATCTACATTACTTTCTGTGTTAACTTCAGCAAAGCCAAAAATCGCTGATTATCCGTTTACGACTTTAAAACCAAATTTAGGAATTGTAGCGTATAGAGATTTTCAATCTTTTGTAATTGCCGATATTCCTGGAATTATTGAAGGCGCAGCTGAAGGAAAAGGTTTAGGTCATTATTTCTTGCGTCATATTGAACGTAATTCAACGTTGCTTTTCTTAGTTCCGGTTGATGCTACAGATATTAGAGCAGAATACGATATTTTGGTTAACGAATTAACGAAATACAATCCTGAAATGCTAGACAAAGAGCGTTTGGTAGTAATTTCAAAATGCGATATGCTGGATGACGAATTAAAAGCAGAATTGAAAGCAGAACTAGATGTTACTTTCAAAGATGTCCCTTATATGTTTATTTCATCTGTTGCTCAACAAGGGCTTACAGATTTGAAAGATAAACTTTGGAAAATGCTTAACGAGTAAAAAAAACGTTTAGTTATAAAAATACAAAACCCGACAATTTCTATTGTCGGGTTTTTTACTTTTTGTGCGAAAAAACAAAAAGCATAGGATTTTTACTTTCTAGCGTAAACCCTAAAAATTATAATCCGAAGTTTTTAGAAATTCCGATTTTCAAGGTTTTTCCAAAATCAAATCCAAAACGTTCTTGTCTTGGATCGTTTTTTCCATCAAGATTATCATAGTTTAATCCTCCAATAGAGAAATTTAAACCGAATCCTCTTTTCATATTGATGAATAATGCTGGAGTTAAATTTGCATACATTCCTTTAGCATCGTTTAGGTTTGTCGATTGGTAGCCTGCTCCTAGATCTCCAAAAACAGAAAATAAATCTGAAAGTGGCACAGTATAGCGCACAAAACCTCCAATTTTATATCTCTCAGTTGAATCAGATCCAGAAGTTTTTGCATTCATAATTGCACCTTCGACTCCTGCAGTCCATTGGTCAGCAAATTGATATCCTACTTTTGGAGAAAATTCAAAATTCTCAAGTTTAGAGTCACCAATTTTCTCTGAAGAGAATCCGATGTTTCCTCCAAGTAAAATCGAGTTTTTTTGCGCGCTTGCAAAAGTTGTAATTAAAATAATAACTGCTGTTAATAGTTTTTTCATCTTATTAAATTTTAAATGAGATGACAAATTTAGCAGATTTATATTTGTAAGAATTAATTTATAATAAAAATTAAATATAATATGTATATTATTACAAATTATCTTGATTTTTAAAATTTGAATAATTTAATTTATCATACTTTAAGTATTTTTTGAAGATTAATACAGGATTTTTAAGATAGTTTTGTTGTTTGCCGAAATTGTGAATTTCGCAAAATCATCTACATTTTGATTTGTTATGTTTTGTTTTTGTATGATATGATTATTTTTTTTGCGAAAATGAGCTATATTCGCATCACTTAAACAAAATAACATGAAAAAAGTAATTTTATTCTTGACCATGTGCCTTGTGGCTTTCCCTATGAGAGCCGATGAAGGAATGTGGTTTTTGATGTTTATCGAAAGATTGAACCATAGAGATATGGAAAAAATGGGCTTGCAATTAACAGCCGAAGAAATTTACAGCATTAATCACCATAGCTTGAAAGATGCTATTGTACAATTCAATGGAGGATGTACTGCAGAAATCGTTTCAAATACTGGTTTAGTTCTTACAAATCACCACTGTGGATATAGTGCAATTGCTGAGCTTTCATCAGCAGAACAAAACTATTTAAAAGATGGTTTCTGGGCTAAAGACCGTAGCCAAGAAATGAAACCAAAATCTTTGTTTGTTCGTTTCTTCGTTCGTATGGATGATGTCTCTAAAAGAATTTTATCTAAAGTAAACGATCAAATGACTGAAACGGAAAGAAACAAAGCGATTCAGCAAGAAATCAGTTTGATCGAAAAAGAAAACAGCGAAAATGGAAAATATACTGTTTCTGTTCGTCCTTTCTTTCAAGGAAATGAATATTACTATTTTGTTTACCAAGATTACACAGACGTTCGTTTAGTAGGAACACCGCCAGAAAGCGTTGGTAAATTTGGTGGAGATACAGACAACTGGGAATGGCCTCGTCAAACTGGAGATTTCTCTATGTTTAGAGTTTATGCTGATAAAGATGGAAATCCTGCTGCGTATTCTAAAGACAATGTGCCTTTGAAACCAAAACACTATTTGCCAGTAAGCATTAAAGGTGTAAAAGAAAATGATTTTGCCATGATCTTAGGTTATCCAGGAAGAACAAACCGTTGGATGCCAGCTGGAGGAATTGAGCAAAATATTAAATATGCTTATCCTGCATGGGTTGAAGGTGCTAAAACCGGAATGGATGTCATGAAAAAGTATATGGATAAAGATGCAACTGTTCGTTTGAAATATGCTTCAAAATATGCTTCGACTGCAAATTACTGGAAAAACCGTCAAGGTATGATTGACGCTTTAACAAAAGCTGGAACAGTAGATACGAAAGCAGAACAAGAAGATAAATTTTATGAGTGGGCTAGCAAACCTGCTAATAAAGATAAGTACGAAAACGTAATTCCGACAATCAACGATTATTACAGAGAAACGAACTTAAAAGCGCGTCACGATAATTACTTGACACAACTTTTACGTACTTCTAGTTATGCAACTGGACCAGCTAATTTAGGAAACGCATTAATTGCATATTACAAAGAAAATGAAGCAAAGAAAGCTGAAATGCTTCCTAAAATCAATGCAATGGTTGAAACTATTTATGGGGATTTTTATGCGCCATTAGAAAAAGATGTTTTAACTGCACAATTGAACTTATACGCTTCTAAAGCTTCGGAATACGGACTTGCTCCAGAAGTTGCAAAAATGAAAGCTGCTAATAATGGTGACTTTACTGCTGATGTTGCAAAAGCAACTGAGGTGAGTTATTTTACTACTAAAGAAAAAGTATTAGGATTTTTAGCAGATCCAAAACCATTGGCAATTGTACACGATCCGTTGTATATTATTTCTAATGATTTAATGACTAAGTTCCGTGCTAAAACGGATGATCAAGCAAAAGCTGACGACGGTTTTGCAATTGCTTACCGCAAATTGGTTGAAGGTTTAAGAGAATCAAAATTAAACGCAATTAAGTATCCAGATGCAAACTCAACTTTGAGATTGACTTACGGAAAAGTTCGTGCATTGCCTGCAGATCCTCGTAACGATGCTAAAATCAACAACTATACAGATATGACGAGTATGGTTAAAAAATACAAAGCGGGAGATCAGGAATTTGACTTGCCAGCTCGTTTATTAGAATTAAACAAAGCAAAAGATTTTGGGCAATATGCTGATAAAGCAGGATATATGCCAATCAATTTCTTGACAGATAACGATATTACAGGAGGAAACTCTGGTTCACCGGTTTTGAATGGAAAAGGTGAATTAATCGGAATTGCTTTTGACGGAAACATCGAAGCTATGGCTGGTGACGTTATTTTTGATTCTAAATTGCAAAGAACAATCAACGTTGATATTCGTTATGTTCTTTGGATTATTGACAAATACGCTGGAGCTAAAAATATTATTGATGAATTGACGATCGCTAAATAATCTCAATTTATAGAATTTTTTCCGCCACGAATTCACGAATTAATTAAATAAAATTCGTGAATTCGTGGCGGATTTTTTTATTGAACCTTCACTCGAATTCCTTTTGTATGACTTGTAAATTCTGGAGCGTACATACTCTGGATGGTTGTAATTCCATTTGAGAATTCTCCAATGTTATTTACTCTTATGTCATATTCTAAAACATAAGTTCCTTTGTTGATTCGGTCAAAGAAGAAATGTGTTGCCACGTCTTTTGTACTCATATAATATCCTAATCGATCTCGATACTGATATTCTGAAAGAACGTTTACAGGTTCAAAACAAGAAGCACGCATATCTTTTAAATGAACATATTCCATATCTTCTTTAGAAGTAATAATTAAACGAACTGTAACTAAGTCACCAACTTTTAGAGAATTTTCAGTTGTGATTTTTTGTAATTCGTCGCCTTTTAAAGTGTTTTTCTCCAGGTATAATTCTTTCGAAACAGATAAAACTGCACCCGAATTGTTTTTGATTTTATCCAAATCTTCAAAATATTGCCAGTAAACGCCACCAAATCCTGGAACTTTAGATTTGTTTTCGATTTTGATCGACGCCATCTCTTTTTTTATTTCTTCAGGTTTCCAGTTTAGTTTGATGTAACCCGTTTCAGCTTCTTTTTCATTTTCGGCTAATTTTTTGGTTACAATTTTTTCATCTCCTAATTTGATGACCGTATTATCTTTTACCGAAAGCCAATCAGTTCCTTGCATTAATAAAGCATAAATAGCTTCGGTTGTTGATTTTGTTGTGGGCCAATTTTTGGTTTGTTTGTTTTTTAAAAGCCAGACTTTCATTGCATCAACAGATTTCGTGTCGTTTGTCACTTCGGCGAAAGCCTCAATTAATAAAGCCTGAGTTTCTATAGGCGCCTGATACCAATACCATCCCGCTTTATTGGCAATCCAGTACATTCCCCAATCTTCGTTGTTTGAGGAAGTTTCTTTCAAACTTTCGATGATTTTCTTAGCCGTTTCTTTTTCACCAAAACGATTTAAAGTCAAAGCTGTCAATCCTTTTTCGTAAAGAGAATATTGTAACCAATCTTTTTTAGCCATTTCTAAGTATAATTTTGAAGCCTTTTTCAATTCATCAGACAAAGGGTATTTTTTTAAATAGAAACTTCTGGTATAGAAATAATGCAAATCAGAATGAGGATTGATCCAGATTAATTTGTCAGTTGCCTTTAGGTTTTTACTTCGATTTTTATGATACTCTAGAAAATTATTGTCTAAGAATGATATTCCAGTTTTAGCAATTTCATCTATTTTTTCTTCATTATCTTCAGATTGGCTCAGCTTAGCCAAGTGTCCAAGTCCAGCGAGAATATGTCTTGTAATATATTCGCTTTCTTCGTAGCCATCGAACCATGGAAAACCTCCAGATGCTTTTTGTTTCTGTTTTAATTTTTCGAAAGTTGCTTCTTGCGAAGTTTTCATTTTTTCTAAATCAAACAAAAGCGCCAAGTTTTTCTTCTGTTCATCTTCATTTTGTGCATCTTTCAGCCAAGGCGTTTCGGCAAGAATTATCGATTTTAATTCTTCGTTTTCTTCTAATTTAGAATTCAGTTTTCCGTTTTTTCTCCAAGTTTCAAAAATTGCAGCAATTTTCGGATTGCTCGAAATAATTTCTGATGCTAAAGCATTCGCATAAAAACGAGCAAAAGTCTGTTCGGCACATTCATGTTCGTATTCCATCAAATAAGGAAGCGACTTAATGGCAATCCAAGTTGGATTTGAAGTGTATTCCAAAGTAAATTGATGATTTCTTAAAGTCGTTGAAGTGTTGTTTTTTAAGTTTTCAAACGTGTATTCTTTAGTTGAATTTTCACGAACCCAAAGCGGAATACTTTCCGTAACAAGCATATTATTCGTCAGAACAGGAATTATGTTTTCTTCTCCATCTGAGAAATTACCAGCTTTTGCTACAATTTTATATTGAACGCCTTGTAAACCTTCAGGAATTGCAATTGTCCAGTTTGCGGTTGTGTTGCCAAAAGCAGGAATTGTAAAGTTTTTTATGTTTTTTGCATTCAACATTTTTGCATCAATTGGTTGCATGGTTGTGGCGTCAAAAAACTGTAAAGTTGCGATTCCAGTTTTTATTTCGTTGGTTACATTCGAAATTTTGGCACTAATGACAATCGTATCTTTTTCTCTCAAGAATCTCGGGAAATTCGGTAAAACCATCAATTCTTTTTGAGTAACGACACTTTTCTCTAAATAACCAGAAACGGCATCTTTATTATGCGCTAATAAACGAAGTTTCCAAGCAGTCAGTGCCTCAGGAGAAGTAAAGTTGAAACTTATATTTCCTTTTTCGTCGGTTTTTAAATGCGGAAAAAAGAAAGCAGTCTCAGATAGATTTTTTCGTGCTTTTACTTGACTTAATACTTCTAGTGATTTTTTGGTTGTAATAAGTATTGCTCCTTCTGAACCCTTGCTTCCATAGATTTTTATGGCTTTATCCGGATTTAGAAAGTCGATGTCAAGCAACTCTTCTGGATTTAATTTTTTGAAATTTTCTTCAGATGAAATTTCTCCATCAATTATATATAATGTTGAGGCGTTTATTACCATTGAGGTTAAGCCACTCGTGATTTTTTGGCCAGGAATAAACTTTACTTTATTGGTTTGAAAATAATATTCAGGATTGTTTATATCACCAGGAACTATCTGTACTCCCCTTGGAACCGCCCCATCTATGCGTGAAGCATTATAAACAGCATTATCTTCTTCAACTACCATACGTGCAGCTGACACCTGTGTTGCATAGCCAGTAACAGATTGTTTTTTTTGAACGCCATAAGCCGTAACGACAACTTCTTTTAGACTATTAGAATCGTCTTCTAAAGTTTGATTTATAATTTTAGTCTTGCCTACTTTTGCTGAAGTTGTTTTTGTTCCAATATAAGAGAAAATTATTTCTTCGCCAGTAGCGGCATCAATTTCATAATAACCGTCAAAACTTGAAATTGTAGTTCTTTTTGTGCCTTTTACCGTTACTGAAACACCAGGAAGTGGTAATCCCGTATTGTCTGTTATAATGCCTGAAATCAGTTTTGCGTTTGACGGTTTTCGTACTTTTTTAGTGAGTTGTTTTAAATATTGACTTTGCTGATATGCATTGTTTGGATTATTAAAATCAAAACCAAACCAAATTAAGTTTGTCGACTCATTTGTGTACTGTACTTTTGAAATATAACTGTTTAAGTTTTTGATTGTTTGATATATTTGACCAAAACCTAAGACCGTTTTCCTGTTGCCAGAATTATAGTTGTAACTATTTATTTCCGGCGCCATCCATTCCTTAGTTGTGAATTTATCCAAAGAACTGTCGTACATAGAGGCAAGAACTTCGGCTTCTTTTTTAGAGTTTTCTGCTTTTAATTGAAACGACCAAGTTTCATTACTCCCGGGCTCAATTTTATTTCTAAAACTTTTCGCTTTCCATTCTAATTTTGGGATTTCACTTTTTAGTGTAACATTTAATTCGTCATTAAAAACTTGGTTTTCAAAAACACTTTCAAATGTTAGTTTTAATATCTTTTCAAATTCAGATTTAAGAGGAATTCTAATTATAAGTTCATTGTTTTGAAGATGATAGGTTTCTTCAAAAAAAACAGTGCTTTTATAATTTCCTGCAGTGTTAATATATAAGTCAGAAATTGGTGAAGTTACTTTTAATTCAACAAAGCCATCCTTTTTTGGATCGTCATTAATTTGTTGTATGGTAAATAATTTACTCGAATCGTATTTGTCTTTGCTTTGCGTAAGCTCGAAATTTGTTGTAGCCTCAATTAAATTTTTAAAACTGTCATTTGCGCTAAAAACAATTTTATAGCTTCCTGATTTATAATTTGAAATAAAATCCAGGAGAATCGTTTTATCTTTTTCGGTATCCACTTTTTTTGAATACACTAAAATTTCTTCGGGATCTTCTAAGAACTCTTTTCCTGTGATTTCAAAAGGGAATAATTTTTCGAAATCTTCATCTGAAATGGTTTCGATTTCAGGTTTTTCTAATTCTCTAGTTTTAAACTTATTCAAAAGCGGACGAACAAAATACATTTTTACTTCGCCTTTTATAGCTTTGGATTCGCCGTTTAGGTTTGTGCTGGTTAATAGAATGTTGTTTTTGTCTTTAGTTTGAATTTTATTTGGCAATGAGGCTTCCAAAATCAAATCATGATAGCCAACTTTTATAGAAGTTCCTGAATCATGAGTTTCGCCATTAATATCAGTAACAGAAACCTCAATCTCATAAGTAAAAATGGGTAATTGTGCTTTATTTGCATCTTCAGGAGGCAAGGCAACAAAGTCAATTGTGAATTTTCCAGAAGCATCAGTTTTAACCTCGCCTTCGGTAATTTCTTCTTCATCTTCTTTTCCAAAATAATTTCTCGTGTAGTTTGTATAACGAGTAACAGTGTAATTTACTGTTGCATCTGAAACATTGCTGCCAGCAAAAGCTTTTGCAGAACCTTTAATTTTTACGGATTGATTGACTTGAAAACTTTCTTTTTTAGGATCAAATAAAACTTCAAACTTTGGACGTTTGTATTCTTCGACCTTGAAATTTGTTTGTGAGTAATCGAAATCAGTGTTTAACCAGAATGGATATTTCTCCTTTTCTTTTTCAAAATCAGCAGGTCTTTCGGCTGTAATTTTAAATGAACCAGTTAATCCCGTTTTTGGCAAAGTGAACTCTCCAGAAAATGAACCAAATTCATTTGTTGTGATATTGAATTCTTCAATTTTATTGGAGTTGGGATCTTTAACAAGAACTTGAAAAGCAGTGTTCGGAACTATGGTTGTTTTATCGCTATTTTTCTGAATCGCAATTCCTTTGAAATATACAGTTTGACCTGGACGATAAATCGCACGATCCAAATAAAATTCTACTTTCGCTCTTAAGTTTTCTTGCTGATTTGCTGAATAGGAATAAATTCGATTAATGTAACTATTGTCAATTGTAATAGTATCATTTTCAGAGGCAACTTGAAGCGTTTCGTAATTTCGGTTATTACTTTTTTGTTGATAAGAAACTTTGCCGTTCTTATCTGTTATAGTAGTAAATCTTGGTGATTTGAAAGTGGCATTTTTGATTGGGTTACCATTTTTCCGATCTAAAACCTGATATGTTTCAATTCCATTGGTTTCAGATGCTGCTATTGTAAAATTGGTTACAGTTAAGGTTTCATAAGCGGTTGCTTTTTCTCCTTCTGTATCTTTTGTGGTTTCAAAGTAAACAAGATACGAACCTGTTTTCAAATGAGGCAACAATACCTCTGTGGAGTACTGAAAATAGTCTTTTTTATTTTTTAGGGTATAAGTTTCTGTTATTTCGGGCTGTTTGTTTTTTGCGATTTCCTCGGCGTAAGCATCTCTAGAAAAACTATAACCAGTGAAAGATAAAACTTGTTTCTGGTCGATTTTGTAGAATGAAATTTTTAAATTTTCTACATTTTTGTACTTAATGTGGGCACGTGTGTTTTCATTGTTGTAAATGTATTTTTGAAGTTGTACCGTAATTGATTTTGAAAGTAGATTTTGTTTTTGGTTGAAAGCATTTTCGCGTGCATTTGAATTGTTGTTGACGTCTATAATGCTGTCTAAAGTTGCAAGTGCTCTACTATTGTAATCTGGATGCAGTTTTTTTGATGCTGATGAAATTAAATACTGAGTCTTTTCAAGTTGAATCTTTTGAATTAAAGTTTTGCTATCGGTATTTTTCTGAATTTTATTTAATGCTTTCAAATAATCATCATCTGTCTGAAATAAATAATTTTTGCAAAAAAGCAAACGTTCAAATTGATTTTGTGATGACGGATTATCTCTTTCTTTTTTTTGATAAAGTGAGATGACCAAGTGAAGATTTTGGTCATTTATAAAGTCTAAATTCAGTTTTGTAAATGCCGAAGAATTTCCAAAGAAATCTTTTTTATAAGGAATAAAAATATTTTTAGGAATTTGCCAAGTAGATAATTTTTGAGTGTAAAAATTGATGTTTTCGGCTAAAACATAATCGTACAAATTTTCGGTCTTGAATTTTTCTGAATAGGTATAATCAAATATCTTTTCATATATGCTTATCATTGTATTTTTTAAAAGATTTTCATTTTGCAATGTTTCAGCCATTGCCTCATTTATATGATTTTTAAAGTTCTTTTCAGTCCAAGTCAAGAAATCAGCATCGGCCGTTTCAATATTAGTTCGGCTTCTGATTTGATAATTGCTTTTGTAGAAATAATCATTCAGACATTTTGCGTAGACTATTTTTAGAATAGCTTTAGAAGGGACAGAAACTTGGCTTATAGTCAGTTTTAAATTGTTTATAATCTTAGTTTGAGCATCTTCTTCAAGAATTTGAATGTATTTCGATTGGTAGAAAAAGGATTTTATGATTTGTTCTTCGTCTTTTTTTGCTTTTGCATTTTTGTAAATATCGACGACAATTTCATTTGCAGATCTTATTTTTCCTTCGGTTTCAAGAGCAATAACTTTATCCCATTTTTTATCGTTTTGTTGTGCGAAAATTGCTGTCGAAAGAAATAAGAATACAAATAATATATTTTTCATAAATCGGTTTTCTTGTATAGAGTATTGTTTTGTGGAAAAGGTTGGTTTGCGATTAAAAATATTTTTCGTACAAATTACTAATTTCTGTTCAAAAGCAAATGATGCATTTTTTATTTCCTTATTTTTGATATATGAAAAAGTTGCTAATTTTCTTTTTAATTGTTCCAATATGCTGTTGGTCACAGTCTAATTTTGAAAAAGCAGAAAAATTATTTCAGTCTAAAAAATACAGTGAAGCCCAATTGCTTTTTGAAGGAATTTTAAAAAATAATCCATCAGATGTAAAAACGTTGGAGTATTTGGGTGAAATTTCGGCGCACCAAAAATCTTGGGTGAAAGGTGCAGAATATTTCAAAAAATTAAAAGAATTGAAACCCACTGTAGCCGATTATTTTTTTAAATATGGAGGCTGTTTGGCAATGCATTCTTTAGAAGTGAATAGAATCAAAGCTTTTGGAATGGTGGGCGATATGAAAGAAGCTTTTGAAAAAGCCATTGAACTCAATCCGAAACACGTTCAGGCCAGATGGGCATTGATAGAAATTTATTTGCAATTGCCTGGAATTCTTGGCGGAAGCGAATCAAAAGCACTCGCATATTCAAATGAATTAGCCCAATTTTCACCTGTTGACGGTTATTTATCCAGAGGACGAATCGACGAATATTTTAAAAGATATGATTCGGCTGAAAAAAATTATAAAAAAGCACATGAAATTGGCAATTCAAAAGTCACGTTTCAAAAATTATATAATTTATATTTGAACAAATTAAAAGACACAAAAAAAGCACAGGATTTGAAACGAAAATTCGAAGCTTAAAATAAAAATCTCAAAACCGAATTCTGAAAAATTAATTGGAATTTGGAATTTAATAAATTGAAATTTTAAATGAAAACACATTTCATCGCGATAGGCGGAAGTGCAATGCACAACTTAGCATTAGCATTGCATAACAAAGGATATCAGGTTACAGGAAGCGACGATGCTATTTTTGAGCCATCAAAATCAAGATTAGAAAAAAAAGGAATTCTTCCGGCTGAATTAGGCTGGTTTCCAGAAAAAATTACTGCTGATATCGATGCAATCATTTTAGGAATGCACGCAAAAGCAGATAATCCAGAATTGCTGAAAGCGCAGGAATTGGGATTGAAAATTTATTCGTATCCGGAATTTTTATACGAACAATCTAAAAATAAAACGCGTGTTGTAATTGGCGGTTCTCATGGTAAAACGACAATTACTTCGATGATTTTGCACGTTATGCATTATCATAATATTGCTGTAGATTATATGGTAGGGGCGCAGTTGGAAGGTTTTGACACGATGGTTCATCTTACTGAAGAAAATGATTTTATGGTTTTGGAAGGTGATGAGTATTTGTCTTCGCCAATTGACAGACGTCCGAAATTTCATTTATATCAGCCAAATATTGCTTTGATTTCTGGAATTGCTTGGGATCATATTAATGTGTTTCCAACTTATGAAAATTATGTAGAGCAGTTTGAAATTTTCATTCAAAAAATTACAAACGGTGGTATTTTAGTATATAATGAAAATGATCCAGAAGTAAAACGTGTTGCCGAAGCAGCGACGAATCCAATTCGTAAACTGGCTTATTCAACTCCAAATTATAGCGTAAATGATGGTGTAACTTTATTAGAAACTCCCGAAGGCGATATGCCAATTGAAGTTTTTGGCGCTCACAATTTGAATAATCTAGCAGGAGCAAAATGGATTTGTCAAAATATGGGTGTTGACGAAGCTGATTTTTATGAAGCAATTGCTAGTTTTAAAGGTGCATCAAAACGTTTGGAAAAAATTGCTGAAGGAAAAGGAAAAGTGGCATATAAAGATTTTGCACACTCACCAAGTAAAGTTGCCGCAACTACAAAAGCGGTTAAAGAACAATATCCGAACAGAACTTTAGTTGCTTGTTTGGAATTGCATACGTACAGCAGTTTAAATGCTGCATTTTTGAAAGAGTATGAAGGTGCGCTAGAATATGCTGATGTTGCAGTGGTATTTTATTCGCCAGATGCTGTCAAGATCAAACAATTAGAAGAAGTGACTTACGATCAGATTGCTACAGCATTCAACAGAAAAGATTTAATTATTTATACAAATCCAGCTGAATTCAAAGAATATTTGTTCAATTTGAATTTAGATAATTCGGCACTTTTATTAATGAGTTCTGGAAATTACGGCGGATTGAATTTTGACGAAGTTAAAGGTTTGATTAATTAGATAATTTGTCAATTAGTCAATGAGATAATATGCCGATTGTTACAGACAATCGGCTTTTTTTTTGGAGCTTGGAATTTTCCAATTGATAAATTTTCTAATTATCTAATTGCCATATTTTCTATTTTTTTATTTTGAGCGATTTTTCTTTCTTTTTGATATATTAGCTTTTCAAAAATTATCTAATTTATGGAACAAGCTCATTTCCCAATTACAAATTGGTCAGAAGACGATAGGCCTCGTGAAAAATTAATGCTTAAAGGAAAAAGTGTTTTAAGTGATGCCGAATTAATTGCAATTTTGATTGGCTCTGGAAGCCGAAATGAATCGGCTGTTGATTTAAGCAAAAGAATTTTGAAGAATGCTGAAAGTCTCAACGCTTTAGGGAAAATGTCGATTTCGCAATTAATGAATTTTAAAGGGATAGGCGAGGCAAAGGCGATCACCATTATCGCAGCTATGGAGCTCGGACGTCGTCGTCGGGCTGAAGATGCAGCGGAGTTGATTAAAATTACATTGAGCAAATTAGTTTTTGAATTGATGGTTCCTATTATTGGTGAATTGGCTCATGAAGAATTTTGGGTACTTTTTCTGAATAATTCTAATAAGGTTATTTCAAAGTCCCAATTAAGTAAAGGTGGTATTACAGGAACCGTTGTTGATGTTAGGCTGGTTTTTAAACTGGCACTTGAAAATGGAGCTACTAGCTTGATTTTGTGTCATAATCATCCGTCAGGAAATTTATCTCCCAGTGAAGCTGACATACAGATTACCAAACGCATAAAACAGGTAGGTGAAAGTTTAGATGTTAAAGTTTTGGACCATTTGATCATAACTGAATCAAAATATTATAGTTTTGTAGATGAAGGAATTTTTTAGATTATGAATACCACTATTACCGACATCTTTTTTGATTTAGACCATACACTTTGGGATTTTGACAAAAACTCAGAAATGGCTTTTGATCGTATTTTCAAGACAAAATATCCAGAAATCAAAACTGAGGATTTTATTGAAAAATATATTCCTATCAATCAGTCTTGTTGGAAGTTATATCAAAACGATGAAATAACTCATGTTGAATTGCGTTACAACAGATTAAAGCTTTCTTTTGATGCATTGAATTATGAAATTTCAGATGAAAGTATCAATGAAATTGCAAATGATTATATTGAATATTTGACTGATAACAATCATCTTTTTGATGGAGCGATCGAGGTATTGGAATATCTTAAACCCAAATACAGATTGCATATCATTACAAATGGCTTTGCAAAAGTTCAAGATAAGAAAATAAACAATGCATCACTTTCGGGTTATTTTGATACCATTACAAATTCTGAATTAGCTGGTGTAAAAAAACCAAATAGTATTATCTTTGATTATGCTGTAAATTTGGCTCAAGCTTCAAAAGAAAACAGTATCATGATTGGCGACTGTTTAGATGCAGATGTCAATGGTGCATTAAATGCAGGTTTGGATGCCATTTTCTTTAATGAGAAAAAAATTGATGTTGCTCAAAATATTAAACAAATAAACCATTTATTAGAACTTAAAAAATATTTATAATGATGAAAATTAAATTTTTGTTGACTGTACTTTTTGTTTCGGTTGTTGGGTTTGCACAATCTGCTCAATCTTCACAAGCTGTTAATGATTACAAAGCGGTTATAGTGCCTTTAAAATATGATTTCTTAAAATCAGACAATCAATACAGAATGTCAACAATAAGCAAAGGAAATTTGACTAAAGCTGGTTTTCAGGCTTTTTATGCCAATGAAGAACTTCCGGCTGAACTTAATGATCGTTGCCAGCTTTTATATATGGATGTAAAAAAAGATAACGGTTTTTTGGTTACTAAACTTTTTGTGGAGCTAAAAGATTGTTACGGTACAGTAGTTTATACTTCTGAAGTTGGAAAAAGCAAAGAAAAAGATTATGAAATAGCATATAGAGAAAGTTTGAATATGGCCTTTATTTCAATCAACAATCTTCATTATAAATATAGCGGAAAAACAGTTACTCCTAGCGGAAAAGCAGGTATGATTACGGCAGCTCCAGTTGCAGTTGCGGCGGCAGCTAAGCCTGCTCAAGCACAAGTACAGACAACTGTCGCGACTCCGGTTCCTGATGTTACAGATCCAAACTTGCTTTACGCACAGCCAACAGATAACGGATTTCAATTAATTGACAAAACACCAAAAGTGGTAATGAAATTATTGAAAACGTCACGTCCAGATTCATTCATTGCGATTAAAGATGGAGTTCAAGGAACTTTGAATGCTAAAGACAATCAATGGTTTTTTGAATACTATCAAAACGATAAATTAGTTTCTGAAAAAGTTTCAGTTAAATTCTAAAAATAAAATTTGGCTTAATAACCATATTTATCTTTCCAGCGGTTCTTTAAAAATTCGCGGGTGCTATTCTCTCTAGAATTGTTCCCCGGATTGTAAAGAACCGTTTTTTTTATGGCATCAGGCAAAAATTCCTGTTCGGCAAAATTATTGGCATAATCATGCGAATATTTATAATCATCGCCATAACCCAGTTCTTTCATTAGTTTGGTTGGTGCATTTCGTAAATGAATTGGAACCGGAAGATCGCCAGTCTGTTTTACCAATTGCTGTGCATTTCCAATTGCCATATAAGATGTATTGCTTTTGGGAGATGTTGCCAAATAAATTGCACATTGACTCAAAATAATACGACTTTCAGGATAGCCAATAGTTGTTACGGCTTGAAAAGTATTATTGGCCATGATAAGAGCTGTCGGATTAGCATTGCCAATATCTTCGCTTGCTAAAATCAACATTCTTCTGGCAATAAATTTTACATCTTCACCGCCTTCAATCATTCGTGCGAGCCAATAAACGGCTCCATTAGGATCGCTTCCACGAATCGATTTTATAAATGCCGAAATAATATCATAATGCTGTTCACCTGTTTTGTCATATAAAACAGTGTTTTGTTGTACAAGTTCAAAAACGCGATCATTTGTGATTGTAATTTCGTCACCTGCAGAGGCATTTACGACCAATTCGAAAATATTGAGTAGTTTTCTGCCGTCTCCGCCAGAAAGTCGTAATAATGCTTCAGTTTCCTTTAAGATTATTTTTTGGGAAGCTAGGTAAGTATCTACTTTCATCGAACGATGCAATAACGCTTCCAGGTCTTCTTTTGTAAACGCATTTAAGATGTAAACCTGACAACGCGACAATAATGCCGGAATAACTTCGAAACTTGGATTTTCTGTCGTTGCGCCAACTAAAGTGATCCAGCCTTTTTCAACTGCTGCTAAAAGCGAATCTTGCTGTGATTTGCTAAAACGATGAATCTCATCAATAAATAAAATCGGATTTTTGGCAGTAAATAAGCCACCACTTTGCTTTGCTTTGTCAATTACATCACGAATGTCTTTTACACCAGAATTTATGGCGCTAAGGATATAAAACGGACGTTTTGACTCCTGCGCAATAATTTGTGCCAAAGTGGTTTTTCCAGTGCCGGGAGGTCCCCAAAAAATTAAAGACGGAATAATTCCTTTTGAAATTTGTTGTGTCAAAGATCCGTTAGGGCCAACTAAATGGCTCTGACTTACATAATCTTCTAATTTTTGTGGGCGAATACGCTCGGCTAAAGGTGCTTCCATATTACAAAATTACTGTTTTTTAATTTTAGATTTTGTCTCTAAAAGTTAAAAACAAATGATTCGGAGAAGGATTGTTGCGATCTGAGACATTTTTATAATATGACAAATTATCAGTAAATTAGAATTGGATAGTTTTTTGATGACATCAACAGAACAGATTTTTCAAAAGTATGAATGATAAAGATTTCAAGTTTTCGACCGCTGTAATTGGACTTCCACTTTTTTTTGTCCTTTTTTTGTGGATCATTTATTGGCTTCAAATTCGGTTTGATTTTGATTTTTACCAAAACGGAATTTATCCAAGGGATTTTTCGGGTTTGCAAGGCGTTTTGTTTAGTCCTTTCATTCACGAAAATTTGGAGCATTTGTATAATAATTCGATTCCGCTTTTGGTTTTGCTTGCCGCTTTGCAATATTTTTATCCAAAACAGAGTATTCCGGTTATTGGTTACGGAATTTTGTTTTCGGGTTTAATTACATGGATTATTGGCCGCGAAAACTATCATATTGGCGCAAGCGGATTAATTTATGTTTTAGTTAGCTTTATTTTTTTCAAGGGAATTCAAACGGGGTATTATCGTTTGGTCGCGCTTTCACTTTCGGTGATTTTGTTATATGGAGGAATGATCTGGTATGTTTTTCCTGATGTTGATGCAGCAATTTCATGGGAAGGACATTTGGCAGGTTTGATAACTGGATTTGTGCTTTCATTACTTTACAAGACGCCAGAATATGCCAAACCTATTGTTTACGATTGGCAAAGACCTGATTTTAATCCTGAAGAAGATCCTTTTATGAGACATTTTGATGAAAACGGAAACTTTGTAAATATTGAAAAACCCGAAGAAGAATCTGAATTTAAGGATAGCTATTTTAGCTCAAGTTTTCCCGTGCATTATATCGTAACAAAATCTGAATCAGAGGATAAAAGATGAGCAGTGTTTTCTGAATTGGCTTAAAAAAGATTATTTTTGTATGAAAATCAACTTTTATTTAGCTTGTTATGAAGAAGATAGGTTTTGTGTTTATTGGCTTGCTTGTTTTGGTAAGTACGAAAATAATTGCTCAATGCGATATTAAAAACAGAGTAGCCGCTGATGGTTCGATGATGTATTATTTTGAGCCTGAAGTTTTCTATACAACAAAGTCTAAATCTTTGAAAATAAATATTGTTACTGATAAAGAACATTATTTTATAGCATTACAGCCAACGCCATTTCCATCTAAAAAAGAAGGAAAAAAAATTAAGGCCGATTTACTCATGCACTTGGCAGATAATAAAACATATACGCTCACACATTACGACACACAGTATATCAATAACGATTCTATAATGCAGGTTCTATATCTAATTGATGATAAAGATGTAGAATCGTTTTCTAAATTTGAAGCGCAAGTTGCCGAAATTAGAATGGAAGGAACAGAATTTGTTCGTGATTATACTTTTAAACTGCACAAGGCAGCTATAATAAGACAGCTAGCTTGTTTTTTGAAAGAAGAGGAGAAGTAATAATTATTGATCTTCGGGTGTCAATTCTTCGTGAGTGTGAAATAACTTTTTGTTTAAATTTTTGAAAAGATTATTGAAAGTTACTGTCACCGATGCTGCATTTACAGTTTGATTGCCATCGCTCCTTGGAAGAAATTCATTGGCATATGTTAGTTCAAATTGAATATCATCTGCAAATAAATATCCCGCCCCAATATTAAATCTATTTCGATCAAAAAAACTTTCACCAGTAACTTTTGCCCCTGATTTGAAGTATAGTTCGTCTGAAGCAATTGCGTAAACAACACCTTGTCTTAAAACTTTGCTATTAATTGGCTGTAAGTATTTAATTTGTTGACGATAGCGAATTACATTGTCATAATCATCGTTCTGATTTTTCATATGCCGAAGTTCAAGCCTCATGCGGGTGCTTAAAGTATAGCCGGTTTTATGAAAGTAATAAATTCCTTGTACAGCAAATCTCCATTCCGGAGATTTAAATTGACCAATTTCTGGAACATCTTTGTTATTGTAATAAGCAAGAAAGCTAGATAATTTCCATCTAGGAGTCAAATAATAATGTCCCCAGCCACGAAGTACTCTCTGGATATTCTGTTCAAATAAATTAGGTGAAGATTCTGTACTGCTGTATGTGCTTCCAATATTTAATTCGGCAGACCACTTTTCACTGATCGTTCGGTTAAATTGGATTTCGTTCCAGAATTGATTATAAGTAGTAGTTTGTGAATGAATAATACTTGTAATTGAGAAAATTACAAGTATTAAACAATTTCTTTTAAGGATGTTATGAGTATTTTTTGATGACATTCATTCTGTTGTTTATGAGTCAACCTAATTCTCAATAGTTTTAGCTTCTTTGGCGAACCGTTTCGTATAAAAATGCACCGCAGGCTACAGAAACATTCAATGATCCAATAGAACCAAACATTGGCAGTTTTGCTTTTTCATCTACAATTTTTAATACCGACGGATTTATTCCTCGATCTTCAGAACCCATAATAATTGCGACAGGTTCATTTAAGGTTATATCGTAAATATTTTGATCTGTTTTTTCGGTAGCGGCAACCGTTTTGATTCCTGATCCTTGCAAATAAAATATAGCATCTTTGATGTGCTCGACTTTACAGATTGGCACGTTAAAAACAGCTCCAGCAGATGTTTTCACTGTATCTCCATTTACAGGAGCAGATCCAGCTTTTTGGATAATAATGCCATTTACGCCCGTACATTCAGCAGTTCTGATGATAGCTCCAAAGTTTCTTGCATCAGAAATTTGGTCCAAAATTAAAAATAAAGGTTTTGCGCCAGACTCAATTGTTGATTCAACTAATTGTTCTAATTCCATAAAACCAATTGGTGAAATTGTTGCCACGGCACCTTGATGGTTATTTGGCGTCAAGCGATTTAGTTTTTCAACAGGAACGTAAGAGAAATTAATGTTGGCACGTTTCATTACCTTCATTAAGTCTTTCATTAATTCGCCAGAAATATCTTTTTGTATAAATACTTTGTCGACTTCTTTTCCGGCCTGAATTGCTTCTATAATGGCTCTAATTCCAAATATTTGATGTTCTTTTTCCATGATGCAAATATAGGTATATTGTTTATATAAAAAAAAACCACTCTGAATGAACAGAGTGGCTTTAGTATTATGTTTTTTGGTCTAAAATTAGAATTTATCCCAGAAAAGTTTTGTAGTTAACAAATCTCCACCGATAGCTGTAGAAGCAGCTTTCCAGTTTGTGTTATTTGTTTGTTGCTCAAGAACTGGGTAAGTCATTCTTACTGGAACTTTTCCGCCAGCATTGTTAATTGCTGTAGGAGGAGCTAGTAATACAGGGAAATCTAATCTTCTCCAGAAATTCCATCCAGCTAAAGCTTGATTGTACATCGCTACCCAAGCTTGCTCTCCAATTGATTTTTTCCAGTTAACTGGATCGTATGGTTTTGTCGCAAGGTAAGCAGTAGCTTCAGCTGCTGTACCACCCCATTCTAAGATTGAAGCAGTAACCGCTGCATTGTAAGCTGCTGGTGCTGCAGCTGTATTCCAACGTGCATTTGCCTCAGCAACATAAAAAGCAACCTCTGTAGCTGTGATGATGTTTCCTGGAGTGTCAGGTGTGTATGCATAATCTCCAGCGTGAGAGTACTCTCCAAATTCACCACCTTCACCAATTGGTAAACCAATATATTGGCCACCTACAGTTGTGAAGTAACCTGGTCTTCTTGGGTCATTAGAAGCATTCATGTAATCTACTAAAGTTTTTCCTCCAACGAAATCTTCTCTACCACTAGCCTCTAAGTTTTCGTATAAAGGGTTGTAGTTTGGTGAAGCAGGTAAGTATGGGAAATGTGCATTACTAGCAGGAGATGTCATTACTCCACCAGCAATAGCTGCAAGCGCAGTAGTCTGTGCTAAAGTTGGGTTTGAATCAGCGATTCCAATTGCAAGTTTTAATTTTAAAGAGTTTGCAAATGTTTTCCAAGAAGCTGGATCTCCTCCGTAAATTTTGTCACCATCAGCAAATGTTGGGAAGCTATTTGCTGTTCCACTGCTTAAAGCAGTGATGTCAGCATTGATTCTTGTAATTAAATCAGCATAAATAGTTGCTCCATCATCGTAAGCAGGTAATGGGTATTGAGCAAGGTTTGCAGCTTGAGTGTAAGGAATATTACCAAACGTATCTACTAAAAGCTGAAAAGTATAAACTTGCAAGATATCAATAATAGCTAATTGAGTCTTTTTGTTTGCTGGCCAAGCTGCTAGTTCATCTGCAGTTGGTTCATAAGCACTAATGATCGTTTTAGCTTTACCAAGATTGTTCAATACGTTTACGTAGTTGTCTGAGTAAATTTGGTTAGAAACGTTACGGTTCGTAAAGTCGTAGTTACTTTCGTTTACGTAAGTTGTTTCCTGCCAGTATTGCATTGTCAATCTAAAGTTGTTCTCATTTACGCTTGGAGTATTAGTGTAATCGCTTAATTCTTTTTGCGCGTAAGTGATTAGCGATCCTGGTACAGTGCTATAAGCACTATTTGGATCGGTATTTGCATCTTCATTAACACAAGCTGTCATCGACAGACCTACTGCTAATATTGCTATGATTTTTTTCATTTTCATTTTTTTTAAAAATTAACTTTGACATTAAAAGAAATATTTCTTGTTGTCGGCATAGGTCCTGATTGGTAACCTTGAGTGTTTCCTGAAGACAATCCAGCTTCTGGATCAGAATAAGGTAAGCTTTTGTCAATGATCCAAAGGTTGTTTCCTATTACGCTAAATGAAGCTCCTTTAATTGCACTTCCTAAAATGCTTGAAGGAAGATTATAAGTCAATACAACCTCTCTTAATTTTACAAATCCAGCGTCATAAACAAATGCAGCAGCAGGTGGGTCTGTACCTAAAACTTGGCTAGATTGAGATCTGTCTAATCTTGTAGTATTTGTAACATATTGTGGTTGTCCGTTTGTTGGAGTGTAAGCAGGGTTTGCCATCACACCTTGTAAAATTTCACCACCACCGTTAGCTAATGTATTTCTTACTGGGTTTCCTAAGTCGTTGTTTCCAACAGAGTTAGCATAGATACCAGTTCCATATCCATAGTATTGGTCAAGTGAGAAAACACTTCCACCTTTTTTCATGTCAATTAAGAAACTGAAAGAAAGGTTTTTGTAGTTGAATTTGTTGTTGATACCACCAATCCAATCAGCTTGGTAAGTTCCCAATTTGTTGTCAGTAGTTGTAGAAACTTCGTATGCACCGTTAGCACCGATAATTCTGTTACCAGCATCATCTAATACGTAAGTTGTTCCCCAAATTTGACCATAATCTTGGTTTAATGGAGCATTGATACTGATACCTCCTTGTAGAGAGTTGATGTTGATGTTCTCAATACCTGGAGCCAATTCTGTAACTTTAGTGTTAGGGTTAGACCAGTTAACGCTAATGTCCCAAGAGAAGTTGTCAGTTTTAACAGGAGTTCCTGTAAGAGTAACCTCAAAACCTTTTGTAGTTAATGTACCAGCATTAACAGTGTTGAAGTTTGATCCAGTAGAAGTTGATACTGGTAATGGTAAGATTTGATCGAAAGCTTTGTTTTGGAACCAAGCAACATCAAATCCAAGTCTGTTTTGTGCAAACTGCATGTTCAAACCTATCTCCACGTTGTCTAATCGTTGTGGTTTTAAGTTTGGATTTTTAGCAGTAGTGTTGAAAGAATATACTGGAGTTCCGAATGGAGTTCTAGCAGTATAGTTGTCTAATAATTGGTTTGGATCTGTATCAGAACCTACTTGAGCATAAGCAGCTCTGAATTTACCAAAGTTGATGAACTCAACATCTTTTAACCAGTTTGAGAAAACAACAGATCCAGATATTGCAGAATACCAGTATGCATTGTTGTCAGCTGGAAGAGCAGAAGACTCATCTCTTCTAACAGAACCCTCTAAGTAGTAAGTTCCTTTGTATCCTAACGTAGCTTGTGCAAATAAACCTAATACTTCTTTTCTAGTATCTACGATTCTAGGAAGAGCAGGTGCAGAAACTGAGTTAGAGATTGTGTATAATCCAGGGATGTATAAACCTCCTGAAGTCATTTGTTGGTTAATGAATCTGCTTTGTACGTTGTAGTTTGTACCAAGTAAAAAGTTAAGATTCAAATCCTCAGTTAAGTCTTTTTTGTAAGTAGCTAAGAAATCATAGTTTTGCTCACTGAAGTTATACAAATCTAATGCATATCCAGATGGTTGAGCAGGAAGGTTTTGAAGGTTTGAGTTAGAGCCTAGAGTTGCTGGAGTTGAACCTGGAGCAATTCTGTCTTCTGTTTTTAAGTTGAAACCGTCAGTACCAATTCTACCTGTAAAGCTTAAGTTTTTATTTACGTCGTAAGTAATACTAGCGTTAGCAGCAACTCTTTGTCTGCTATCGTTGTTGTAGTTCTCGTATCTTTGGAAGTAAGGGTTATCCCAGTATGCTGGAGTAATGTCTGCAGCACTTTTGATATTCCAAGTATAGTTTTGACGGCTTTGGAAATAAAGATCTCTTTGCTCGTTAAGGTCAACGTTTGTAGCCCACCATTGTCTGAAACCAGCTAATTGGTTTCCTCCGTATCCAGTTGAGTTTCTGTTTCTTGTGTTTTGTGAAACATAAGTCGCGTTGAAAGTAGAGCTTAATTTGTCATTGAATTTGTAGCTACCAGCAAAGTTAAAGTTGTTTTTGCTTAATAATGAGTTTGGCAAAATGTCTCTGCTGTCTGTGTTTGCGTAAGTTAATCTGTAAGTAGCTTTTTCAGTACCTCCATTTAACGAGATGTTGTTGATTGTAGATGTTCCTGTATCAAAAAATTCGATTGGACCATTTTCTGCCACTTTCCATGGAGTTTGTTTTCCATAATTAGGAGAACCTGGAGTAAAAGCATCATATTGCCATACTAAAGAACCATCATATTTTGGTCCGTAAGAAGCATCATCTCCAGATCTAGATCTTGGTTGTCCGTTGTAAGTAGAGAATCTTTGCCCAAAATAACCTTCTCCGTACTCTTGTTGGTATTTAGGGAAAGTTGTTTTGTCTACTGTAGACATTGTGTAAGAAGAAGAAAATTCAACTGATAAATCAGTTCTAGATTTTCCTTTTTTAGTTGTAATGATGATCGCACCATTTTGAGCTCTAGATCCATAAAGAGCTGTTGCAGCAGCACCTTTTAATACGTTGATCTCAGCAATGTTGTTAGGGTTGATATCAGATGCCGCGTTACCGTAATCGTAACCACCTCTACCACTTTTTTGGTCATTACTGTTTACGTTGTTGTTCAAAATTGGCACACCATCAACTACGAATAAAGCCTGGTTGTCACCCAAAAGAGATTTGTAACCTCTAAGAACCACGTTAGTAGATCCTCCAAAGTTAGTACCTTGAGTTACACTAAGACCAGCAACTTTTCCTGATAAGTTATTTGTGAAGTTTCCTGTAGGAACAGTTCCAACTTGTTCAGCAGATACTGTTTGTGCAGAATAACCAAGAGATTTTTTCTCTCTTTTAATACCTAATGCAGTTGTAACAACAACTCCTTCAAGTTCTTGTGCGGCTGCAGCTAATTTTACGTTTAAAGAAGTAGAGCTTGCAGCTACTTCTTGGGTTTTCATCCCGATGTAGCTAAATACCAAAATTTGGCTTGATGATGCTTTGATGGTAAATTTACCGTCAAAATCAGTTTGCGTTCCTGATTTTGTTCCTTTTACTAATACACTAACACCTGGTAAAGGCATTCCTGCATTGTCAGAAACAGTACCCGAAACGGCTCTTTCTTGCGCAAAAGTAAGTTGCGCCACTAGTACTAAGAAAAGTACTAAGAATCCATTGAACTTTAGTTTCATTTTTAAATATTTTGAATTAGTATCGCAAAACTCTTAATAATTTGTTAACTATCCTAATATTACTTTAAACTTTTTTCCGTTCTCACTAAAATTTAACATTATAACATATGTTTACGATAGTGTTATATAATTGTATTTCTTGAATGTCTTGACTTCCGTTTGTAAGATTAATCCTCAGCAGTCCATTGGGCGTCTGCAGGACAGAACCAATACCAACACCAATTAACTTTTTTGTTTTGTTTGGGTCGATGGTAGATGTTAAGTCTTGATAGATGCCGTAATCAGTGATAGTGTGGATATATATGTTTTTTGAAAATTTATATCGATACTCCGTTAGGATTAAAAAATTGAAGTTACATTGTAGGCTGTTTTCTAAAAAACCTCGGATAGAATTCATGCCTCCAAAACGGTATAATTCATTCGAAATGTAATTTTTGCTTGAGAGATAAAAATTTTGTGAATTTATGTTAATGAAATTCTTGTCGTTTATTTCAAAATTATATGATGCATTAAGATTTGTATAAAATTGTGTACTTGTCCCGGCTGTTTCAGGATCATTGTTTGTGCTTCTTTTCCCGTAACCAATAATCCAGTTAACTAAAGCTTTTCTCGGTACAAGATTGTTTTTGTGGTCTGTTTTCTTGTAATCAAAACTTGAAGTGAAATAAGAATTTTTAAAGTCACTAATAAATGAATTGTTTGCATTTTGAATATCGCTCGACTCAGTTGATTGATATCCAGCATAAATTCGGGAATTGTAATTTATGAAGTAGCCAAGATCAATCGCGGTCTTTGTGTTTTGAAATGTGCTGTCTTGTTTGAAAATGTTTAATTGAGCTTTTATTCCTAAAGATGACTGAAATATATATGGAATCTCAACTTTTGTATTGAAGGTTTTTTGTTGATTGCCGTCGCTTTTCCAGTATAGCGAAAATTGTTCTCCGGCATGAAGCGTGTTTAAAAGTGAAATGTCTACATATCCATTTACATTCATTTTTTCATCTTTGTCATTTGCAAATCCTATGTATCCATCAAAAGTATTTGCCTTCCTTTTTTCTATATAAGTGTAAATTTTGGTTGAGTCAGTTGTGAATAGTATTTCTGGATATTTTGTTTGAGAAACAAATTCATAACTGTTGATGTCCTCGTAAAGTTGTTGCGTGGTTTCTTGGTTAAATGTTTTGCTCAGATATTTTTTGTTGAGTTGCTTTAAGTGTCCCTTGGGGAAAAAGTCTTTCCCTTTTGGATTTGCGTAATTAAGAATGATTGAATTTATGATGCGTTTTTTTTCAGATTTAAAATTTAAATCTGCATAAATTACAGAATTCTTTTTTTTGATGTTTTCGAGTTTGATCTTGCTTAGTGCAAAACCTTGTTTTTCGGCGTCAATTATTTTTTGGTTCAAATAATTTTCGAGTTCTATATATGGAAGGATTATGGTGTCGCTTTTTGTTTTTTCGGCGTAAAAAAAGGAATTATTTATACCTATATATATATGTATAGATTTTGTTTGTTGTTTTAATTGAATTTCAGAGCTGTAAGTGCTGTCGTTTATTTGGATTGTGTTTTGAATGTTGTTTTCTAGATATCCGATTTTTGATAGTTTTTCTGAAATCAGTTTTATTTCGTCAAACATTGATTTTACATTAATGTGATTTGGTTTATAGGCTAATGAGTCAATTGTTTGAGTTTCAGCTTTGTTTTTTCCTCTTATTGTTAAATGAAAATTTTGGGCATGGGAGGAGAGGCTTATGAAGCAAAGAAGGAATATTTGTGGAATTAGTTTCAAAAGCTGGTTTTTCATTTGTTAAAAGTATTGCAAATATCTATTCTTTGTTTGTAAAATCATAAGCTTAAATAATGTTATTGAAAATTAATGATTTAACGTTTGTATAGTGAAAAATATTTTATACATTTGCAACCCCGTAAAAAGCGGGAATTTAATAAACATAATAATTTTTAGTATTAATTATGCCAACAATTCAACAATTAGTAAGAACAGGAAGAACTCAGATCACTAAGAAGAGTAAATCGGTTGCTTTAGATTCTTGTCCTCAAAGAAGAGGGGTTTGTACGCGTGTTTACACTACTACGCCAAAAAAACCAAACTCTGCAATGCGTAAAGTTGCGCGTGTACGTTTGACAAATGGTAATGAGGTGAATGCTTACATCCCAGGAGAAGGACACAATCTACAAGAGCACTCGATAGTATTAGTGCGAGGTGGAAGGGTAAAAGATTTACCAGGTGTTAGATATCACATCGTTCGTGGAGCGCTTGATACGTCAGGTGTTGCAGGAAGAACGCAAAGAAGATCTAAGTACGGTGCTAAACGCCCAAAAGAAGCAAAAAAGTAATTTAAAAACTTTTAAGAAAAAGACATGAGAAAAAGAGCGGCAAAGAAAAGACCACTTTTACCGGATCCAAGGTTTAACGACCAATTAGTAACACGTTTTGTGAACAACTTAATGTGGGATGGTAAGAAATCTACAGCTTTTAAAGTATTTTATGATGCTATAGATATCATTGAAACTAAAAAGCAAAATGATGAGAAGACTTCATTAGAGATCTGGAAAGATGCTTTAACAAACGTTATGCCTCACGTAGAAGTACGTAGCCGTAGAGTTGGTGGAGCTACATTCCAAATCCCAATGCAAATTCGTCCAGACAGAAAAATTTCTATGGCAATGAAGTGGTTAATACTTTATTCTAGAAGAAGAAATGAAAAATCTATGGCACAACGTTTAGCTTCAGAGTGTTTAGCTGCTGCTAAAGAAGAAGGTGCTGCGGTTAAGAAAAGAATGGATACTCACAAAATGGCAGAAGCTAACAAAGCATTCTCTCACTTTAGATTTTAATTCGTAAGAAATGGCTAGAGATTTAAAATATACAAGAAATATCGGAATCGCTGCTCACATTGATGCTGGTAAGACAACAACAACTGAGCGTATTCTTTTTTATACTGGAAAGTCACATAAAATTGGTGAGGTGCACGATGGTGCTGCAACAATGGACTGGATGGCTCAAGAGCAAGAAAGGGGTATTACAATTACTTCTGCTGCTACAACTTGTACTTGGAACTTTCCAACTGTACAAGGTAAAGTTATTCCAGAATCATTACCATACCACTTTAATATTATTGATACTCCTGGACACGTTGACTTTACTGTAGAGGTAAACCGTTCTTTACGTGTACTTGATGGTTTAGTTTTCTTATTTAGTGCTGTTGATGGTGTTGAGCCTCAATCAGAAACTAACTGGAGACTTGCTGATCAATATAGAGTTCCTCGTATGGGATTCGTAAATAAAATGGACCGTCAAGGTGCTAACTTTTTAGCTGTATGCGGACAGGTTAAAGATATGTTGAAATCAAATGCGGTTGCAATTACTTTGCCTATTGGTGATGAAGCAGATTTTAAAGGTATTGTGGACTTAGTTAAAAATCAAGCTATCGTATGGCATGATGAAACTCAAGGAGCTACTTTTGACGTTGTAGATATCCCAGCTGATATGGTTGATGATGTTAAGCATTATCGTTCTATTCTTATCGAAGAGATTGCAACTTATGATGAAAATCTTTTGGATAAGTACATGGAAGATGAAAATTCTATTACTGAAGAAGAAATCAACAACGCTTTAAGAGCGGCTACTATTGATATGGCGATCATTCCTATGCTTGCTGGTTCTTCTTTCAAAAACAAAGGTGTTCAATTTATGTTGGATGCAGTTTGTAAATATTTGCCATCTCCATTAGATAAAGAAGGTATTGAGGGAATTCACCCTGATGATGCTGAATTATTAGAAGAAGATCAAACTAAGATCATTCGTAGACCAGATGTAAAAGAGCCGTTCGCTGCTTTAGCATTTAAAATTGCTACTGACCCATTCGTAGGTCGTTTAGCTTTCTTCCGTGCTTACTCTGGGCGTTTAGATGCTGGTTCTTATGTTTTAAATACTCGTTCTGGTAACAAAGAGAGAATTTCTCGTATTTACCAAATGCACGCTAACAAACAAAATCCAATCGAATTTATTGAGGCTGGAGATATTGGAGCTGCTGTAGGATTTAAAGATATCAAAACTGGAGATACTTTATCTGACGAGAAGCACCCAATTATCTTGGAATCTATGAAGTTCCCAGAGCCAGTAATTGGTATTGCTATTGAGCCTAAAACTAAAGCTGACGTTGATAAAATGGGTATGGCTTTGGCTAAATTAGCTGAAGAGGATCCAACATTTACTGTAAGAACTGATGAGGCTTCAGGTCAAACTATTATTTCTGGTATGGGTGAGCTTCACTTGGATATCTTAGTTGATCGTATGAAACGTGAGTTTAAAGTAGAGGTTAACCAAGGTGAGCCACAAGTTGAGTACAAAGAGGCGTTTACTAAATCTGCTCAACATAGAGAAACTTACAAAAAACAATCTGGAGGTCGTGGTAAATTCGGTGATATTGTATTTAGAATCGAGCCTGCTGACGAAGTTGATGGTAAAGTTCCAGTTGGATTACAGTTCGTAAATGAGGTAAAAGGTGGTAACGTTCCTAAAGAATATATCCCTGCTGTTGAAAAAGGTTTCCGTGAGGCTATGAAAACAGGTCCATTAGCTGGATATGCTGTTGATAGTTTGAAAGTAACTTTATTAGACGGATCTTTCCACCCTGTGGATTCTGATGCTCTTTCTTTTGAATTAGCTGCTAGAATGGGTTATAAAGAATCTGGACGTGCTGCTGGAGCTGTTATTCTTGAGCCAATCATGAAAATCGAAGTTATTACTCCTGAAGAAAACATGGGTGATATCGTAGGTGACTTGAACCGTCGTAGAGGTCAAGTGAATGACATGGGTGATAGAAATGGTGCTAAGACTATCAAAGCTGATGTGCCTTTATCAGAAATGTTTGGTTATGTAACTACATTAAGAACATTATCTTCTGGTAGAGCTACTTCAACAATGGAGTTCTCTCACTATGCAGAGACACCTTCTAATATTTCAGAAGAGGTAATCAAAAAAGCAAAAGGTAACGCTTAATTTTAAGAAAATGAGTCAAAAAATCAGAATAAAACTAAAATCTTACGATCACATGTTGGTAGATAAATCTGCTGAAAAGATCGTAAAAACAGTAAAAACTACTGGAGCGGTTGTAACAGGTCCAATTCCGTTGCCAACTCACAAAAAACTTTTCACTGTATTACGTTCTCCGCACGTTAACAAAAAAGCGAGAGAGCAATTTGAAGTAATGTCATACAAGAGATTGATTGATATTTATTCATCTTCATCTAAAACTATTGATGCTTTAATGAAACTTGAATTGCCAAGTGGTGTTGAAGTAGAGATAAAAGTATAATTTTTTTATATTTTTTTATATAAAAAGCGAGTCAGAAATGTCTCGCTTTTTTTTGTTTGCAGAAATACCTTTCGTTGCATGTTTTTGCGGGATTTTAAGTTTGAAATTTTTTTTCTAAATTTCTTTAAATGCCTTTGTTTTAAAGTGATGCGAGACTTTTTTGTTGTGATTTTATTAATTAATTGTTAAGCGTTGTTTGTTTGTAAGGGGAACAAATAAGATCAAAATTTGGAATAAAAAGGGCTGTTTTTGATGTCGGTTTTGAGCTTGGATTTTGATTATGAGCGATTTAATTTTTGTAACTGTTTGGTATATTCAATTTTAATAACTACTTTTGCACTCCCTGTTTGGAAATTTCTGTTATTTTCAAATTGAAGGGAATTTTAGTAATTAATAATTAATATTTATGTCTGGGTTAATTGGTAAGAAAATCGGCATGACTAGTATTTTTGATGAAAACGGGAAAAACATTCCTTGTACAGTAATCGAAGCTGGACCATGCGTTGTTACCCAAGTCAGAACCAACGAGGTTGACGGGTATGAAGCGTTGCAACTTGGTTTCGATGACAAAAACGAGAAACATTCTACTAAAGCTGCTTTAGGGCACTTTAAAAAAGCTGGAACTGTTGCTAAGAAAAAAGTCGTTGAATTCCAAGATTTCGCAACTGAACAAAAATTAGGAGATCTTATTGATGTTACAATTTTTGTAGAAGGAGAATTTGTAGACGTACAAGGTGTGTCTAAAGGTAAAGGTTTCCAGGGTGTTGTTAAACGTCACGGTTTTGGTGGTGTTGGACAAGCTACTCATGGTCAGCACAACCGTTTAAGAGCGCCAGGTTCTGTAGGAGCTTCTTCTTATCCATCTAGAGTATTCAAAGGAATGCGTATGGCTGGAAGAATGGGAGGAGAAAATGTAAAAGTTCAAAACCTTAGAGTTTTAAAAGTAGTTGCTGAAAAGAACCTACTTGTTGTTAAAGGATGTATTCCAGGACACAAAAACTCTTACGTAATCATTCAGAAGTAATGGAAGTAAAAGTATTAGATTTCAACGGAAAAGATACTGGAAGAAAAGTTCAACTTTCTGATTCAGTATTCGCAATTGAACCAAACAATCACGCAGTATATCTTGATGTTAAGCAATATCTTGCTAATCAAAGACAAGGTACTCATAAAGCTAAAGAAAGAGCTGAAGTAACTGGAAGTACTCGTAAGATTAAAAAACAAAAAGGAACTGGTACTGCTCGTGCAGGAAGTGTTAAGAATCCTTTGTTTAAAGGTGGAGGAACAGTTTTCGGACCAAGACCAAGAAGTTATTCATTTAAGTTGAATAAAAACTTGAAAAGATTGGCTAGAAAATCAGCTTTCTCAATTAAAGCAAAAGAGTCAAATATTGTAGTTCTTGAAGACTTTAATTTTGAAGTGCCAAACACTAAAAATTTCATTAACGTTTTGAAAGCTTTAGGGTTAGAGAATAAAAAATCTTTATTTGTATTGGGCGAGTCAAATAAAAATGTATATTTGTCGTCACGTAATTTAAAGGCTTCAAATGTCGTAACTAGCTCAGAATTAAGCACTTACGCAATATTAAACGCTAATAATTTAGTGCTTTTGGAAGGTTCTTTAGAGTTAATTGAAGAAAATTTAAGTAAATAATAGGAATATGAGCATCATTATTAGACCTATAGTAACAGAAAAAGTAACCAAAGAAAGTGAAGTTCTAAACCGCTTCGGATTCGTTGTTAACAAAAAAGCAAACAAAGTTGAGATTAAGAAAGCTGTTGAAGCTGCTTATGGAGTAACTATCGTTTCTGTTAACACAATGAATGTGAGACCAGATAGATCTACTAAATACACTAAAAGTGGTTTAATCAGTGGAAAGACAAATGCATACAAAAAAGCAATTGTTCAAGTACAAGAAGGAGAAACAATTGATTTTTACAACAATATCTAAGATAGAAAAATGTCAGTAAGAAAATTAAAACCTATTACCCCAGGTCAGCGATTTAGAGTTGTGAATGGTTATGACGCCATTACAACTGATAAGCCGGAACGCTCTTTGATAGCGCCGATAAAAAACTCTGGAGGTAGAAATAGTCAAGGAAAGATGACCATGCGTTATACGGGTGGTGGTCACAAGCAGAGATATCGTATTATTGATTTCAAAAGAACTAAAGATGGAATTCCAGCTACAGTGAAATCAATCGAATACGATCCAAATCGTACTGCGTTTATCGCTTTATTAGCTTATGCTGATGGAGAGAAAACTTATATTATCGCACAAAATGGATTGAAAGTTGGGCAGAAATTAGTTTCTGGACCAGAGTCTCAACCAGAAATCGGTAATACATTACCTTTAAGCAGAATTCCTCTTGGAACTGTTATATCTTGTATTGAGTTACGTCCAGGACAAGGAGCTGTTATTGCTCGTTCAGCTGGAACTTTTGCTCAGTTAATGGCAAGAGACGGGAAATATGCAACAATTAAAATGCCATCTGGTGAGACAAGATTGATCTTGTTGACATGTTCGGCTACAATTGGAGCTGTTTCTAATTCTGACCACCAATTAGTTGTGTCTGGAAAAGCAGGTAGAACAAGATGGTTAGGAAGAAGACCTAGAACTAGACCAGTAGCGATGAACCCAGTTGATCACCCTATGGGAGGTGGTGAAGGACGTTCTTCTGGAGGGCATCCACGTTCAAGAAAAGGATTGCCAGCTAAAGGTTACAGAACTCGTTCTAAGAAAAACCCGAGTAACAAGTATATCGTAGAACGTAGAAAGAAATAATAAGATATGGCACGTTCATTAAAAAAAGGACCTTTCGTTCATTATAAATTAGATAAGAAAGTTCAAGAAAACGTAGAGAGTGGTAAAAATTCAGTAGTAAAGACTTGGTCTAGAGCTTCAATGATTACTCCAGATTTCGTTGGACAAACTATCGCAGTTCATAACGGTCGTCAATTTGTACCAGTTTACGTAACAGAAAACATGGTAGGTCACAAATTAGGAGAATTTTCGCCAACTAGATCTTTTAGAGGTCATGCTGGAGCAAAAAATAAAGGTAAAAAATAAGAAGCAATGGGAGTTCGTAAAAGAGAAACAGCAGATGCGAGAAAAGAGGCTAATAAGTCTATCGCTTTCGCAAAATTGAATAACTGCCCTACTTCACCTAGAAAAATGCGCTTAGTAGCGGACTTGGTAAGAGGTCAGAAGGTAGAAAGAGCACTTAACATTTTAAGATTCAGTTCTAAAGAAGCTTCAAGAAAATTAGAAAAACTATTATTATCTGCAATCAACAACTGGGAGCAAAAAAATAGTGAAGGTAATTTAGAAGAAGCTGGATTATTTGTTAAAGAGATCAGAGTAGATGGTGGAATGATGTTGAAAAGACTTCGTCCAGCTCCACAAGGTCGTGCACACAGAATAAGAAAACGTTCTAATCACGTTACAATCGTGCTTGGAGCTATCAATAACACACAAAGCAATTCTTAAGCAGCATGGGACAAAAGACAAATCCAATTGGAAATAGACTTGGTATCATCAGAGGATGGGACTCAAACTGGTATGGTGGAAATGATTACGGCGATAAATTAGCTGAAGATCACAAAATCAGAAAGTATATCCACGCTCGTTTATCAAAAGCTAGTGTATCTAAAGTAATCATCGAGAGAACTTTGAAACTTGTAACCGTTACTATCACTACTGCTAGACCTGGTATCATTATCGGAAAAGGTGGACAAGAGGTAGACAAGTTGAAAGAAGAACTTAAGAAAGTTACTGACAAAGAGGTTCAAATTAACATCTTTGAAATTAAAAGACCTGAGCTAGATGCTTATCTTGTGGCTACAAGCATCGCTCGTCAAATCGAAAGCCGTATTTCTTACAGACGTGCAATCAAAATGGCTATTGCTGCTTCTATGCGTATGAACGCTGAAGGTATCAAAGTTTTGATTTCTGGTCGTTTGAATGGTGCAGAGATGGCGCGTTCAGAAGGTTTCAAAGAAGGTAGAATTCCTCTATCAACTTTCAGAGCTGACATTGATTATGCTTTGGCTGAAGCTCACACTACTTACGGTAGAATGGGTATCAAAGTATGGATCATGAAAGGTGAAGTTTACGGTAAGAGAGAGCTTTCTCCGCTTGCTGGAATGGACAAAAAACAATCTGGTACAGGTGGTGGTAAAGGTGGAGATGCTCCTAGAGGCAAATCTAACTTTAACAAAGGCGGTAAACCAGATGCTCGTAAAAGAAAGTAAATTTTTAAACTAAAGAAAAATGTTACAGCCTAAAAGAACAAAATACCGTAAGGTACAAAAAGGTAGAATGAAAGGTAACTCTCAAAGAGGGCATGAACTTTCAAATGGAATGTTTGGAATTAAATCTGTGCATGAAGATGGAATGTTCTTAACTTCTCGTCAAATCGAAGCTGCACGTATCGCTGCAACTCGTTACATGAAGAGAGAAGGACAATTGTGGATCAAAATTTTCCCAGACAAACCTATCACTAAGAAGCCTCTTGAAGTACGTATGGGTAAAGGTAAAGGAGCAGTTGAATATTGGGCTGCTGTTGTTAAACCAGGAAGAATTATGTTTGAAGTTGGAGGGGTTCCATTGTCAGTTGCAAAAGAGGCTTTACGTCTTGCAGCTCAAAAACTTCCAGTAAAAACTAAGTTCGTCGTTGCTAGAGATTTCGAAGCATAATTTATATTTATTATGAAACAATCAGAAATAAAAGATCTTTCTGCAGCGGAGTTGCAAGAAAAGCTTAGTCAAACTAAGAAAGTATATGCTGACCTGAAAATGGCTCACGCTATTTCTCCAATTGCAAACCCACTTCAAATTAGAAGTGTAAGAAGAACAGTTGCTAGATTGGCTACTGAGTTAACTAAAAGAGAGTTACAATAATTGTATTCTGCTGAAAGATGGAAGAAAAAAGAAATTTAAGAAAAGAAAGAATAGGTGTTGTTACTTCAAATAAGATGGATAAATCTATCGTTATTTCTGAAGTAAGAAAAGTAAAACACCCATTATACGGTAAGTTCGTGTTGAAAACAAAGAAATATGTTGCACACGACGAAAAAAACGACTGTAACATTGGAGATACTGTAAGAATTAGCGAAACGCGTCCTTTAAGTAAAACAAAATGTTGGAGATTAGTTGAAATCTTAGAAAGAGCTAAATAATTATGGTACAACAAGAATCAAGACTAAAAGTAGCAGATAACACGGGAGCTAAAGAAGTTTTAACTATTCGTGTTTTAGGAGGTACTAAAAGAAGATATGCCTCTGTTGGTGACAAAATTGTAGTTTCTATCAAAGATGCAACTCCAAACGGAAACGTGAAAAAAGGAGCTGTTTCAACTGCAGTTGTTGTACGTACTAAAAAAGAAGTGAGAAGAGCTGATGGTTCTTATATCCGTTTCGATGACAATGCATGTGTTCTTTTGAACGCTGCAGGTGAAATGAGAGGGACTCGTGTTTTTGGTCCGGTAGCAAGAGAACTTCGTGAAAAACAATTCATGAAAATTGTATCATTAGCACCAGAAGTGCTTTAATTCGTTTTAAGATGATAAAGCTAAAAATAAAATCAGGAGATATCGTAAGAGTTATTGCTGGAGACCATAAAGGTGCTGAAGGTAAAGTTTTACGTGTTTACCGTGAAAAAAACAAAGCGATCGTTGAAGGTGTAAACATGGTTTCTAAACATACTAAACCAAGTGCTAAAAACCCTCAAGGTGGTATCGTTAAGAAAGAAGCTTCTATTCAAATTTCTAACATTGCTTTAATTGATCCTAAAACTAAGGAAACAACTAGAGTAGGTATTAGAGTAGAAGGAGATAAGAAAGTAAGATTTTCAAAAAAATCTAATCAAGTACTATAGTAATGGCATATACACCTAGACTAAAAGAAGAATATAAGAGTAGAGTAATCGCTGCTCTTAAAGAAGAGTTCGGATATACAAACGTGATGCAAGTTCCTAAACTTGAAAAAATCGTTTTGAGCCGTGGAGTTGGTGCAGCTGTATCTGATAAAAAACTTATTGACTATGCAGTTGATGAGTTGACAAAGATCACTGGACAAAAAGCAGTTTCTACAATCTCTAAAAAAGACGTTGCGTCTTTCAAATTGAGAAAAGGAATGCCTATTGGAGCAAAAGTTACTTTACGTGGAGAAAGAATGTATGAGTTTTTAGATAGACTTATCACTTCTGCTTTGCCACGTGTTAGAGATTTTGGTGGTATTAAAGCTACTGGATTCGACGGAAGAGGTAACTACAATCTTGGAGTTTTAGAGCAAATCATTTTCCCAGAAATTGATATTGACAAAGTAAACAAAATTTCAGGAATGGATATTACTTTTGTTACTACTGCAAAAACAGACAAGGAAGCAAAGTCATTATTGGCTGAATTAGGATTACCTTTTAAAAAGAATTAAGACATGGCTAAAGAATCAATGAAAGCCCGCGAGGTGAAAAGAGAGAAAACGGTAGCTAAGTATGCTGAGAAGAGAAAAGCTTTATTAGAAGCTGGAGACTACGAAGGTTTACAAAGATTGCCTAAAAATGCTTCACCAGTTCGTTTACACAATCGTTGTAAATTAACAGGTAGACCTAGAGGTTACATCCGTCAATTCGGTATTTCACGTGTAACTTTCCGTGAAATGGCTAACAATGGATTAATTCCTGGTGTGAAAAAAGCATCTTGGTAATCTGGCAATAAGTTATTACTTTTGCAAACCAAAAAAATAATTTTTAATTGATTAAAGGTTCGGGAGATGAGTATCTCCCGAAAACCATAATCGCAATCAAATACATATGTATACAGATCCTATTGCAGATTATTTGACTAGAGTTCGTAACGCTGTGGCTGCAAACCACAAAGTTGTTGAAATTCCAGCATCTAATCTTAAAAAAGAGATAACTAAGATCTTATTTGATCAAGGTTATATCTTAAGTTACAAATTTGAGCAGAACACAGTTCAAGGTTCTATCAAAATTGCTTTAAAGTATGATAAAGATACTAAAGAGCCTGTAATCAAAGATATCCAAAGAATTAGTAAACCTGGTTTACGTAAGTACGCAGGTGCTGCAAAATTACCAAGAATCCTTAACGGATTAGGAATTGCTATTGTTTCTACATCAAAAGGTTTGATGACTGGCAAACAAGCTAAGCAATTAAATGTAGGTGGTGAAGTAATTTGTTACGTATACTAATTTTAAACACTAGATAAGATGTCAAGAATAGGTAAAAGCCCAATTGTAATCCCTGCTGGTGTAACTGTAGAAGTTAAAGACGGTATTATTACAGTAAAAGGAAAAAAAGGTCAACTAGTACAAGAGTTTTCGGACGTAAATGTAACTGTTGAAGGCGATCAAGTTTTAGTAGAAAGATCGTCTGATCATAAAGACCATAGAGCAAAACACGGATTATTCAGATCTTTGATCAGTAATATGGTTGTTGGTGTATCTGAAGGTTTCACAAAAGAACTAGAATTAGTTGGAGTTGGTTATAGAGCTTCAAACCAAGGTCAAAAATTAGATTTAGCTCTTGGATATTCTCACAATATTGTTTTGGAAATTGCTCCAGAAGTATCTTTAGAAACAATATCTGAAAAAGGTAAGAACCCTATCGTAAAATTAACATCATTTGATAAACAACTTTTAGGTCAAGTTGCTGCGAAAATCAGAGGTTTCCGTAAGCCAGAGCCATATAAAGGTAAAGGTGTTAAATTTGTGGGTGAAGTATTAAGAAGAAAAGCAGGTAAATCAGCTTAAAATATAAGATTATGTCATTAACAAAATCTGAAAGAAGACAGAGAATTAAATTCAGAATTAGAAAATCGGTTAGTGGTACTGCTGCAAGACCTAGACTTTCTGTTTTTAGAAGTAATAAAGAAATTTACGCTCAAATTATTGATGATGTAAATGGAGTTACTATATTAGCTGCATCTTCAAGAGAAAAAGAAATAGGAAAAGGTACTAACGTTGAAATCGCTGCTGCTGTTGGAAAACTAGTTGCAGAGAAAGCGTTAAAAGCTGGGATAGATACTATCACTTTTGATAGAGGTGGATATTTATATCACGGTCGTATTAAATCATTAGCAGAAGGCGCAAGAGCCGCTGGACTTAAATTCTAATATATTATGTCTAAATACAAAAATGTAGAATTGGTAAAACCTAGTGGTCTTGAACTTAAAGATCGTCTAGTTAGTGTTAATCGTGTTACTAAAGTTACAAAAGGAGGTAGAGCTTTCGGTTTTTCTGCTATTGTAGTTGTAGGTGATGAAAATGGAGTAGTTGGTCACGGATTAGGAAAATCTAAAGATGTTTCTGAAGCAATTGCGAAAGCAGTAGAAGATGCTAAGAAAAACTTGGTGAGAATTCCTTTGAATGGTCAATCTGTTCCTCACGAACAAAAAGGTAAATTTGGTGGTGCACGTGTATTCTTAATTCCTGCTTCTCATGGTACAGGAGTTATTGCTGGTGGAGCTGTTCGTTCAGTTCTTGAATCAGTAGGTATTCACGACGTATTATCTAAATCTCAAGGATCATCAAATCCTCATAACGTAGTGAAAGCAACTTTTGATGCTTTATTACAAATGAGAAGCGCTCACACTGTTGCAAAACAAAGAGGTGTTTCTTTAGAAAAAGTTTTTAAAGGTTAATTCAAGGAAATTATGGCTAAATTATTAGTAAAACAAGTAAGAAGCAAAATCAACTGCCCTCTTTCTCAAAAGAGAGGTTTAGAGGCTTTAGGTCTACGTAAAATTGGACAAGTTGTGGAGCATGATTCAAATCCTGCTATCCTTGGTATGATAAACAAAGTTAAACACTTAGTTTCTGTAGAAGAAGCTAAATAACAAATACTGTTATGAATTTAAGTAACTTACAACCTGCTGAAGGATCAACGCACAATCAAAATAAAAGATTAGGTAGAGGAGAAGGTTCTGGAAAAGGTGGCACTGCTGCAAGAGGTCACAAAGGAGCAAAATCTCGATCTGGTTACTCAAAAAAGATTGGTTTTGAAGGAGGGCAAATGCCACTTCAAAGACGTGTACCTAAGTTTGGTTTCACAAACATCAATCGTAAAGAATACGAAGGTGTTAATTTAGATACGCTTCAATTATTGGTAGACAAAGGTGTGATTACTGATTCTGTTTCTATGACAGATTTCGTAGCTAACCGTCTAGCTTCTAAGAATGAAATCGTTAAGATTTTAGGAAGAGGAGAATTGAAAGCAAAATTAAAAGTAACTGCTCACAAATTTACTGCTACTGCAAAAGCTGCTATCGAAGCTGCTGGTGGAGAGGCTGTAACAATATAATTTTTCTATTGTATGAAGAAATTTATTGAATCAATTAGCAATGTTTGGAAAATCGAAGAACTAAAGAATAGAATTCTAATTACTTTAGGATTACTTTTAGTATATCGTTTTGGAGCACACGTTACGCTTCCTGGAATTGACGCAACTCAATTGATGGGGTTAGCAGGACAAACTAAAAATGGTTTAGGATCTATCCTAGACATGTTCACCGGAGGTGCTTTCTCTAAAGCTTCAGTTTTTGCTTTAGGAATTATGCCTTATATTTCTGCATCTATTGTTGTACAGTTAATGGGAATTGCGATTCCTTATTTGCAAAAACTTCAAAATGATGGAGAGAGTGGTAGAAAAAAGATTAATCAAATTACACGTTGGTTAACTATTGCTATTACATTGGTTCAAGGTCCAACTTATATCTACAATTTATACAGAACATTGCCTGGTAGTGCTTTTCTACTAGGCTTTAACTCACCTGAGTTTTTATTCTCTTCTGTAATCATTTTAGTTACTGGTACAATTTTTGCTATGTGGCTTGGTGAAAAAATTACTGATAAAGGTATTGGAAATGGAATTTCATTATTGATTATGGTTGGTATTTTAGCTCGTTTACCACAAGCTTTTATGCAAGAATTTAAGTCTGTAGTTACAAACAACACTGGAGGCTTAATGTTAATGGCCATTGAGATTATTGTATGGTTATTAGTAATTATTTCTTGTGTATTGCTTACAATGGCAGTACGTAGAATTCCGGTTCAATACGCACGTCGTACAACAACTGGTGACTACGAGCAGGATTTGGCAGGTGGTAATAGACAATGGATTCCTCTTAAGCTTAATGCTTCTGGAGTTATGCCAATCATTTTTGCTCAGGCAATTATGTTTATACCTGCGGCTGTAGCTGGATTATCAAAATCAGATACATCACAATCTATTGTTGGAGCATTTAGTAATATGTTCGGTTTTTGGTATAATTTTGTATTTGCAACTTTAATTATTGTATTTACATTTTTCTATACTGCAATTACTGTTCCTACTAACAAAATGGCTGATGATTTGAAAAGAAGTGGTGGTTTTATTCCTGGAGTTCGTCCGGGTGCTGAAACTTCAGACTTCCTAGATAAAGTGATGTCTTTAATAACTTTCCCAGGATCTTTATTCCTTGCTTTGATTGCTGTGTTCCCAGCTATTGTTGTAAGTATTATGGATGTACAACAATCTTGGGCAATGTTTTTTGGAGGTACCTCATTAATAATTATGGTTGGAGTTGCAATAGACACTATTCAACAAATCAATTCATACTTGTTAAACAAACATTATGATGGTTTAATGAAGACTGGTAAAAATAGAAAAGCGGTAGCTTAATATTATTTATGGCAAAACAATCAGCAATAGAACAAGACGGATCAATCATCGAAGCGTTATCAAATGCGATGTTCCGTGTAGAGTTAGAAAATGGACACGTTGTAATTGCTCATATTTCTGGTAAAATGCGAATGCATTACATCAAATTATTACCTGGTGATAAAGTGAAATTGGAAATGAGCCCTTACGATTTGTCAAAAGCAAGAATTACTTATCGATATTAAAAGATAATTACTATGAAAGTTAGAGCATCAGTAAAAAAGAGAAGTGCCGAGTGCATTATCGTGCGTAGAAAAGGGAGACTATACGTTATAAACAAAAAGAATCCTAGATTTAAACAAAGACAAGGATAATTATGGCAAGAATAGCAGGGGTAGATATCCCAAAAAACAAAAGAGGTGTTATTGCACTTACCTACATCTTCGGATTAGGAAAAAGTAGAGCTATTGAGATTTTAGAAAAAGCTCAAGTAAGCCAAGATAAAAAAGTTCAAGATTGGAATGATGACGAGATCGGAGCAATTCGTGATGCTGTTTCATTTTACAAAATTGAAGGAGAATTACGTTCTGAAATTTCTTTAAACATTAAACGTTTAATGGATATTGGATGTTACAGAGGTATTCGTCATAGATCTGGTCTTCCTTTAAGAGGGCAAAGAACTAAAAACAACTCAAGAACAAGAAAAGGTAAAAGAAAAACTGTTGCTAACAAGAAAAAAGCAACTAAATAATAAGTAATATGGCTAAAGCAACTGCAAAAAAACGTAAAGTTATCGTTGAATCAACGGGTGAGGCTCATATTTCTGCCACTTTTAATAACATTATTATTTCTTTGACTAATAAGAAAGGTGAAGTTATCTCTTGGTCTTCAGCTGGTAAAATGGGTTTCAGAGGTTCTAAAAAGAATACTCCGTATGCAGCTCAAATGGCAGCAGAAGATTGCGCTAAAGTAGCACTTGAGGCAGGACTTAAAAAAGTGAAAGTTTATGTAAAAGGACCAGGTAACGGACGTGAGTCTGCTATCCGTTCTATTCATAACGGTGGAATTGAAGTTACTGAAATTATCGATGTTACTCCAATGCCACACAACGGATGTCGTCCTCCAAAAAGACGTAGAGTTTAATTTTTTATTTTTATAGTATAAACAAGGTAGAACATAGATTATCGAAGGATTAGACCTGAATTCATAATTTCTACCTTAAAATTTTTTTTAAAATGGCAAGATATACTGGTCCTAAAACCAAAATCGCTCGTAAATTTGGCGAGGCAATCTTCGGAGATGATAGATCTTTCGAAAAAAGAAATTATCCACCTGGACAACACGGGATGGCTAAAAAAAGAGGAAAAAAATCTGAGTATGCTGTTCAGTTAATGGAAAAGCAAAAAGCTAAATATTCTTACGGAATTTTAGAAAAACAATTCAGAAATTTATTCGAAAAAGCATCAGCAACTAAAGGTGTTACTGGTGAAGTATTATTACAATTATGCGAAGCAAGATTAGATAATGTTGTTTTTAGAATGGGAATTGCTCCATCTAGAAGAGGTGCGCGTCAAATCGTTTCTCACAGACACATTACTGTAAATGGAGAGGTTGTTAATATTCCTTCTTACCACCTTAAGCCTGGTGATAAAGTTGCAGTTCGTGAAAAATCTAAATCTTTAGAAGCTATCGAACGTTCTTTATCAAATTCAAGTCATGTTTATGAATGGATTACTTGGAATAATGATCTTAAAGAAGGAACTTTTGTTTCTGTACCTGCGAGACTTCAAATTCCAGAAAACATTAAAGAACAATTAATCGTAGAGTTGTACAACAAATAATAATTGACTTAGTCGAAATTTATGGCAATATTTAATTTTCAAAAGCCCGATAAAGTTATCATGATCGATTCAACCGATTTTGAAGGTAAATTCGAATTTAGACCTTTAGAACCTGGTTATGGATTGACAGTTGGTAATGCACTTAGAAGAGTTTTGCTTTCAGCGTTAGAAGGTTATGCAATTACATCTGTTCGTATCGAAGGTGTAGATCATGAGTTTTCTACTATTTCAGGTGTTGTTGAGGATGTTACCGAAATTATCCTTAATCTAAAACAAGTACGTTTCAAACGTCAGATTGAAGATATCGATAATGAATCAGTTACTATTTCTGTTTCTGGTAAAGATCAATTAACAGCAGGTGATTTTCAAAAATTTATTTCAGGTTTTCAAGTTTTGAATCCAGACCTTGTTATCTGTAATTTAGATTCTAAAATCAAATTGAATTTCGATTTAACAATTGAAAAAGGTAGAGGATACGTGCCTGCTGAAGAGAACAAAAAACAGAATGCTGCAATTGGAACAATTTTTACAGATTCTATTTTTACTCCGGTAAAAAATGTAAAATATGCAATCGAAAATTTCCGTGTAGAGCAAAAAACAGATTACGAAAAATTAGTTTTTGAAATTAAAACTGATGGTTCAATCAATCCAAAAGATGCTCTTACTGAAGCTGCTAAAGTTTTAATTCACCATTTCATGTTGTTTTCTGACGAAAGAATTACACTTGAGGCTGACGAAATTGCACAAACAGAATCGTATGATGAAGAGTCATTGCATATGAGACAATTGCTTAAAACTAAGCTTGTTGATATGGATTTATCTGTAAGAGCATTAAATTGCTTGAAAGCGGCTGAAGTTGATACACTTGGTGATTTAGTATCTTTCAATAAAAATGACCTAATGAAATTCCGTAATTTCGGTAAAAAATCTTTAACTGAACTTGATGAACTTGTTGCAGTGAAGAATTTAACTTTCGGAATGGATTTAGCTAAATACAAATTAGATAAAGAATAATTTACTTCATATTTTGCTCTCCATAGTGGATTGTAGCAAGATGAAGATAAAAAAAACACGTCATGAGACACGGAAAAAAAATCAACCACTTAAGCAGACAGACTGGACATAGAAAAGCTATGTTGGCTAATATGGCTTGTTCTCTTATCGAGCACAAACGTATTAATACTACTGTTGCTAAAGCTAAAGCGCTTAAACAATTCGTTGAGCCTTTAATCACAAAATCAAAAGAGGATACGACTCACAATCGTCGTATTGTTTTTGCTTACTTACGTAGTAAATACGCTGTAACTGATTTGTTCAGAGATGTTGCTGCTAAAGTAGGTGACCGTCCAGGTGGATACACTCGTATCATTAAAGTTGGAAATCGTTTGGGAGATAACGCTGATATGGCGATGATCGAACTTGTTGACTTCAATGAACTTTACAACGGAGGTAAAAAAGAAGTTAAAAAAGCTAAAAGCCGTCGTGGTGGTAAAGCTAAAAAAGCTGAAGGAACTGCTCCTGAAGCTCCAGCTGCTGAATCAGAATCGACTACAGAAGCTTCTGAATAATTATGAAAGTAATCATTCTATAAAAATCAAGGATAAACTAATTTTTAGTTTATCCTTTTTTTTTGATTTTTTTGAAACTGCAAAAATGTAACTTATTTAAAATGATAGGTTTTATTTTTACGAATGAAAGTTTTAAAAAATCTTGGAAGGGCTATTTTAAAGAAGTAAATTTGCAAAATATCTAATTATACTTAAAACCTTTATATTGGTTTTATAACTTGATTAAAAAACAATACAAATTAAATAATGAAATACACAACACGACAAAGCGCCATTTTATTACTTAGTGACGGAACAATCTTTCACGGAAAATCTATCGGAATTAGCGGTAAAACTTTCGGTGAGGTTTGTTTTAATACGGGAATGACAGGGTATCAGGAAATTTTTACTGATCCTTCTTATTTCGGACAAATAATGGTTGCTACAAATACACATATCGGAAACTATGGCGTTAATGATTCTGAAGTTGAATCTGATAGTATTAAAATTGCCGGTTTAGTTTGTAAAAACTTTAGTTTTAATTATTCTAGAGCAAATGCATCTGGAAGTTTAGAAGATTATTTTGCTAAACAAAATTTAATCTGTATTTCTGATGTTGATACACGTGCACTTGTAAGTTACATTCGTGATAATGGTGCAATGAATGCGGTTATCTGTACAGATGGAACTTCAATCGAGGATTTGAAGAAAGAATTGGCAAATGTTCCAAATATGGAAGGTTTGGAGTTGGCTTCTAAAGTATCGACTAAGGAACCATACTTTGTTGGTGATGAAAATGCTACTTATAAAATCTCTGCTTTAGATCTAGGTATCAAAAAGAATATCTTGAGAAATCTTGCAAAAAGAGATTGCTATATTAAAGTTTATCCTTTCGATTCAACTTATAAAGATATGTCTGAGTTTAATCCGGATGGATATTTCTTGTCGAATGGACCTGGAGATCCAGATCCTTTGTTCGGAGCAATTCAGGTTGCAAAAGAAATTTTAGCGGATAATAAACCTTTGTTCGGAATCTGTTTAGGGCACCAAGTAATTGGTTTAGCAAATGGTGTTGAAACTTACAAAATGTTTAATGGACACAGAGGAATTAACCATCCTGTTAAAAATATTATTACAGGTAAAGGTGAGATAACTTCTCAAAATCACGGTTTTGCGGTTAAGAGAGAGCAGTTAGAGAATCACCCAGAGTTGGAAATTACTCATGTTCATTTAAATGACGGTACAGTTGCGGGAATGAGAATGAAGAATAAAAATTGTTTTTCAGTTCAATATCACCCAGAAGCTAGTCCAGGGCCACATGATTCGTCATATTTGTTTGATCAATTCGTAGAGAACATAAAAAGTAGCAAAGCCTAAAACGATGTAGTTAATAAATAAAGGTGTTTAATGACTAGAATGCGTTTTTAGTATTAAATATTTTTATAATTTCGAAAAAAAAATATAATTTATTAATAAAAAACAAAAATAATGAGTATTATAATTAAAGTTCACGCAAGACAAATTCTTGATTCTAGAGGTAATCCTACTATTGAAGTTGATGTAGTAACTGAAAATGGAGTTTTAGGTAGAGCTGCTGTTCCATCTGGAGCATCAACTGGAGAGCACGAAGCTGTTGAATTACGTGATGGAGGTAAAGCTTATCTAGGTAAAGGTGTTTTGAATGCAGTGAATAATGTAAATACTATTATTGCTGAAGAATTAGTTGGGACTTCTGTTTTCGAACAAAATACAATTGACCAATTAATGATTGATTTAGATGGTACTCCAAACAAATCTAAATTAGGAGCTAATGCTATTTTAGGTGTTTCTTTAGCTGCTGCAAAAGCGGCTGCTAATGAACTTGGTTTGCCATTATACAGATATGTAGGTGGAGTTTCTGCTAACACATTGCCTGTTCCAATGATGAACATCATCAATGGAGGTTCTCACTCTGATGCGCCTATCGCATTCCAAGAGTTTATGATTTTCCCTGTAAAAGCAACTTCTTTTACACATGCAATGCAAATGGGAACAGAAATTTTCCATAACTTGAAAAAAGTATTACACGATAGAGGTTTAAGTACTGCTGTAGGTGATGAAGGAGGTTTTGCTCCAAACTTGGCTGGTGGAACTGAAGATGCTTTAGATACTATCAAACTAGCAGTTGAAAAAGCTGGATATTCTTTCGGTGACGAAATTATGATCGCTCTTGACTGTGCTGCTTCTGAGTTTTATGTAAACGGTAAATACGATTACACTAAATTTGAAGGCGAAACTGGAAAAATCAGAACTTCTGAAGAACAAGCTCAGTATTTAGCTGAACTTGCTGCTAAATATCCAATTATCTCTATCGAAGATGGTATGTACGAAGATGACTGGGATGGATGGAAAGCTTTAACTGAAAAAATCGGAGATAAAGTGCAATTAGTAGGTGATGATTTATTTGTAACTAACGTTGCTCGTTTATCAACTGGTATCGAAAAAGGAATTGCTAATTCTATCTTAGTAAAAGTTAATCAAATTGGTACTTTAACTGAAACTATTGCTGCTGTAAACATGGCTAAAAATGCTGGGTATACTTCAGTAATGTCTCACCGTTCTGGTGAAACAGAAGATAATACAATTGCTGACTTAGCTGTTGCTTTAAACTGTGGGCAAATTAAAACTGGTTCGGCTTCTCGTTCTGATCGTATGGCTAAATACAACCAATTATTAAGAATTGAAGAAGAACTTGGAAGTACTGCTTATTTCCCAGGTTTAAATGCTTTCAAAATTAAATAATCATACTAGTTATATATTGATTTTAAACCATCCGCCACGGCGGATGGTTTTTTTTTGGAGTTTTAACAAATTCATAGCAGGATTCTTTTTTTAGTTAGTCTTAAATTCCTTAGATTTGATAAATTATTATTTTATAGAATTATTTCCGATTATATTATGTCAAAAATAGCTACATTAGAAGTAGATGGTAAGAAAATTGAACTTCCGGTTATCACAGGGAGTGAAAATGAATCAGCTATCGATATTAACAAATTACGAGATTTAACAGGTATTATTACAATTGATCCGGGTTACAAAAACTCTGGATCTTGTACAAGTGAAATTACTTTCTTGGACGGTGAATTAGGAATTCTGCGTTACAGAGGATATTCAATCGAAGATTTAGCTGAAAAAGCTAGCTTTTTAGAAGTGTCTTATCTTTTGATTTTTGGAGAATTGCCAACAGCAGCTGAGTTAGAGCAATTTGAAAATGGTATTAAAAAACATTCTTTGGTAAACGAAGAAATGAAAAATATCATTGACGGTTTCCCAAAAACAGCGCACCCAATGGGAGTATTATCTGCATTGACAAGCGCTTTGACTGCCTTCAACCCAAAAGCAGTTAATGTTGATAATGAAAAAGAAATGTATGAGGCAATTTGCAAAACAATGGCTAAATTTTTAGTGATCGCAACTTGGACTTATAGAAAATCAATGGGGTATCCATTGAATTATTATGACAATACAAAAGGATATGTTGAGAACTTTATGCAATTGATGTTCCAATTGCCTACAGGTCCTTATAGTGCAAATCCTGTTGTTGTTGCGGCGTTAGATAAATTGTTTATTCTTCACGCAGATCACGAACAAAACTGTTCTACATCTACAGTAAGAATGGTTGGTTCATCTCACGCTGGTTTATTTGCTTCTATTTCTTCTGGAGTTTCAGCACTTTGGGGGCCTCTTCATGGAGGAGCGAATCAGGCGGTACTTGAAATGTTGGAAGAAATCAACAAAGACGGTGGAGATACTGACAAATTCTTGGCGAAAGCAAAAGATAAAAATGATCCATTCCGTTTAATGGGATTCGGACATAGAGTTTACAAAAACTTCGATCCAAGAGCAAAAATCATCAAAAAAGCAGCTACTGAAGTTTTAGAAACTTTAGGTGTTGAAGATCCGATTTTAGATATCGCAAGAAAATTAGAAAAAGCGGCTCTTGAAGATGAATACTTCAAATCAAGAAACTTGTATCCAAACGTTGATTTCTACTCTGGAATCATCTACAGAGCATTAGGGATTCCAACAGATATGTTTACAGTAATGTTTGCTATCGGAAGATTGCCAGGTTGGATCGCACAATGGAAAGAAATGCGTGAAAACAAAGAGCCAATTGGAAGACCAAGACAAATTTATACTGGACATCCTTTAAGAGAGTTCAAGTCTAATAAATAAAAAACGAAAGCTTCACTTAACTGTGAAGCTTTTTTTATATTTGCTCAAAATATAATAGAGTTATGTTGCAATTAAATGTAAAGAACGAAACATCGCGGCTTCGTGCCGTAGTTTTGGGTTCTGCTGTTCATAATGGGCCGACTCCAACACTAGAGGAAGCTTATGATCCTAAGTCATTGGAACATATTAAGGCAGGAACTTATCCTGTAGAAAAAGATATGGTTGCTGAAATGGATGCTTTCAATGCCGTTTTTCAGAAATATGATGTAACTGTTTACCGTCCGGAAATGATTGAAAATTACAATCAAATCTTTGCTAGAGATATTGGGTTTGTAATTGATAACGTTTTTGTGAAATCTAATATTCTTCCAGATAGAGAACGAGAGTTGGATGCTATTCAATATGTAATAGATCAAATTGACCCGTTAAAAGTGGTACGTCCGCCGGAAGAAGTTCATATAGAAGGAGGAGATGTAATGCTTTGGAACGATCATATTTTTATTGGAACTTATAAAGGGAGTGATTATAAAGACTACATTACTGCAAGAACTAATATGCATGGTGTAAATTATGTTAAAGAATTGTTTCCAAATAAAATTGTTAAGGAGTTTGATTTAGTGAAATCTAAATTGGAAGCTCGTGATAATGCACTGCACTTAGATTGTTGTTTTCAGCCTGTTGGAAAAGATAAAGGTATTATTTATAAAAGAGGTTTCCGCGAGGAAGCTGATTATCTTTACTTGGTTAAGCTTTTTGGAAAGGAAAATTTATTTCACATTGAAAGAAATGAAATGTATAACATGTTTTCGAATGTGTTTTCAATTGATGAAAATGTAGTTGTTTCTGAAAAGAATTTTACAAGATTGAATAACTGGCTTCGCGAAAAAGGGTTTACTGTTGAAGAAATTCCATACGCTGAAATTGCAAAACAAGAAGGATTGTTGAGATGTTCAACACTTCCGTTAATTAGAGACTAAAAATAGTTTTTTAGTTTTACGTTTCAAGCTTTATAAAACGTGAAACGTGAAACCTGAAACAAAAAAAATATAAAATCATGAAACAGACAACAAATGCAATCGTGATGATTCGGCCAGTTGCATTCAGAATGAATGAACAGACTGCAGTAAATAATTATTACCAAAAAGTATTAGACGGGCTTTTGCCAAGTACTGTAAACGCCAAAGCGCAGCAGGAGTTTGATGCTTTTGTAGAAAAATTAAGAGCAGTTGGTGTAGATGTTACTGTAATTGAGGATACTTTGGAAACAGACACTCCGGATAGTATTTTTCCAAACAACTGGGTTTCATTTCATGAAAATGGTGATGTGGCTCTTTATCCAATGTTTGCTGAGAACAGGCGTCAAGAACGTCGTGAAGATATCTTGGACACGTTAGAAGAGAAAGGTTTTGAAATTTCTAATATAATGGATTACACATCTGCAGAAGATGATGGCTATTTTTTAGAAGGAACTGGGAGTTTGCTGTTAGACCGTGCCAATGCAAAGGCATATTGCGCATTATCGCCTCGTGCCGATGAAGAGCTGTTTATCGAATTCTGTGAAGATTTTGATTATGCTCCTGTAATTTTTGAAGCTTTTCAGACTGTTGATGGAGAACGAAAATTGATTTATCACACCAATGTGATGATGTGTTTAGGTGAAACTTTTGCTGTTATTTGTGCAGATTGCATTGATGATAAAAAAGAACGCAAAATGGTTTTGGAAAATCTAAAAGATGATAACAAAGAAATTATTTTGATTACAGAAGATCAGGTGAATAATTTTGCTGGAAATATGTTGGAAGTTCGAGGAGCAAATGATAAAAAATATATTGTTATGAGTGCTTCCGCACATCAGAGTCTAACTCCAAAGCAAATTGCGCAATTAGAAAAACATGCTGAAATTTTGAGCTCAAGTTTAGATACTATTGAAGCATGCGGAGGTGGAAGTGCAAGATGCATGATGGCCGAAGTGTTTTTGCCGAGAAAATAAAAAAAAACAGATTTTAAAATAAAATAAAAATGGGATAAAGCTTAAAGTTTTATCCCATTTTTTATGTTTGAAAGAGTGATTTAGATTAAAAATTTCCTTTAATAATATTCACAATTGAGCTTACGATATATTGAATTCCGATTGAAATTACAATAAAGCCAACAATTCTTGAAATAGCTACAATTCCCGAAGCTCCAAGTATTCTTGCTAAGTAATGAGCGCTTTTTAGAATTGCAAAAATGACAACCGAAATAGCTAAAATAGCAAGGCAAGAAAAAATAATTTCCTCCATTTGATGATGTTCCTGATAAAAAGCAATTAATAATGACATTGATCCTGGGCCAGCAAGCATTGGTATTGCTAGTGGTGTTAATGCTATGTCGTTTCTTTGTTGTGCTTCATTTTCAATCTTTTTGTTGATTCCTCTTTTTTTGTTGAATTTTCCAGAAAGTAATGAGAAGCCTGAATTTACGATTACAATTCCTCCAGCAATTCTTAAAGCATCGATACTAATTCCAAAAAAGGTCAGAACATATTGTCCGATGAAATAAGAAACCAATAAAATTATACCAACATTTATGGCTGTCCAAAGAGAAATTCTGGAACGTTCTTTTTGAGAATCATGTTGTGTCAATCCAACAAAAATAGGAACGGTTCCGATAGGGTTTAATACTGAAAAAAGTGCGGCAAATAAATAAATGAATAAATCCATAAAGTTTCTGTTAGTCAAGTAAAAGTAGTCAAAATTTTATATCAACAGATAAATTTGCGTTATGTTATTGTTTTTTAGAGTCAATATTCTGAACTGATAAGACAAGCTAAGCTCATCCTTTTTGATTACTTTTGTGAAATATTTTAAAAAGATGAAAAACAAAAAAACTTTGCTTCTTGGTGCAACAACAAAACCAGATCGTTATGCATTTAGAGCTGTAAATATGCTTACTCAAAAAGGGCACACAGTATTAGCAATTGGTCAAAACGCAGGAGAGGTTGCCGGAGTAAAAATTCATACAAAAGCAATTCCTGTTAAAAATATTGATACAGTAACTTTATACCTAAATCCGGCACGTCAGCGTGATTATTATAATTACATTATTGAAGCGCAGCCAAAAAGAGTAATTTTTAATCCTGGAACTGAAAATCCTGAATTATATCAGTTACTAGAATTGAATAATATTGAGGTTGAAGTTGCATGTACATTAGTTTTATTGGCTACAAACCAATATTAATTGAAAAAAAGCGTTTTTAAAACTTTCCGATCATATTGGAAAGTTTTGTTTTTTATTGGCAGATCGAAACAAGATAAAACCATATTTTTTTTAGAATTGAATTTAATTGTTTGAAAGGCGCTGATACGGTTAAAAATGTTACTTTTGTCGTCATGGAATTTTCATCAAAATTAATAGAAAAAGCGGTTAATGAAATGTCGCAATTGCCTGGTATTGGTAAGCGTACAGCTCTGCGATTAGTTCTTCATTTGCTCAAACAGCCAAAGGAGCAAACAGGCTTTTTGTCTCAAGCACTTTTAAATATGCGTGAGGATATTAAATTTTGTGAAAATTGTCATAATATTTCAGATACAAAAGTGTGTGAAATATGTGCCAATTTATCAAGAAATCATCAGACTATTTGCGTTGTTGAGGATATTCGAGATGTTATGGCTATTGAAAATACAGGTCAGTATAAAGGAATTTATCATGTCTTGGGAGGGAAAATTTCTCCAATTGAAGGTGTTGGCCCAAGTCAGTTGAATATTTCAAGTTTGGTCGAAAAAGTCAAATCCGGAAAAGTTGTTGAAATCATTTTTGCTCTAAGCTCAACGATGGAAGGCGATACAACTAATTTTTATATCTATAAACAAATTGCTGAATCCCAAATTGTAATTTCTACAATTGCGAGAGGAATATCTGTCGGTGATGAATTGGAATATGCTGACGAAGTTACATTAGGAAGAAGTATCTTGCACCGTGTTCCATTTGAAAAAACATTCAAAAACAATTAAACAAAACCCCAAATAAAATATAGATTTTCTGAAGAATAAATGAAAAGCTATATTTGCGATAAAATTTTAACAATGACAAAAAAAAGCTTTTATATTCTGCTGCTGATCAGTTCACTTTTTACTTCGTGTATCCCTATTAAAGATTTGGTATATCTGCAGGATAAAAATACTTCAGAAGATTCAAATACTGTCGCAGCTGTGGAAACTAAGCCATACAGGCTACAGGTTAATGATGTTTTGAGTATTAGTTTGAAAGCTATAGATCCCAAGTTGGTTTCAATTTTTAATAAAACTGAAAGTACAAACTCAGCAACAGGAAGGTCAGAGGCAGCTTTGTATTTTGATGGTTTTACAGTTGATGATCATGGAAATATTAGAATCCCAATTTTAGGCGAAATAAATGTCATTGGATATACTTTAGAGGAAGTTCGAGTAATGATAGAAAAAAAATTACTTAAAGAATATTTTAAAACGGAAGCAAATCTTTTCGTAACAGTAAAATTAGCAGGCTTTAGATATACAATTAACGGTGAAGTTGGAAGTACAGGAACAAAAACACTATTTCAAGAGCATGTAAATATTATGGAAGCTGTTGCAAATGCAGGAGATATTAATACAGTTGGAAATAGAAAAGCGGTAACCATAATTCGTCAGACGCCTACAGGGGTTCAAATGAACGAAATTGATCTTACGGATGTTAATGTCATGAAATCACCTTATTACTATTTACAGCCTAATGATTATATCTATGTAAAACCATTGAGGCAAAAAACATGGGGAACCGGTCAGACGGGAATACAGTCAATAGGTACAATAATTACTTTAATATCATTGGCAACAACAATTTATTTAATTATAAAATAACCATCAAAACAAGGTTCAGAAAATGTTAGATATAAAAGATTTTTCGATTTTTGAAAATCAGTCAAGTTTTGATTTTAAAGGTTTGTTGCTGAAAATCCTCAGCTATTGGAAATGGTTTTTGATTAGTTTGATCATTGCGTTTACAATCGCATATCAAGTAAATATACGTAAAGAAAAAATTTATGGAATGCAAACTTTGATTTCAATTAAAGAAGAAAGCAATCCTTTTTTTACTTCAAATACAAGTTTGGTTTTTAACTGGGGGGGAATTTCAGATCAAGTTAACGGAATTACAACCATATTGCAGTCAAGATCTCATAATGAGTTAGTTGTTAGTAAATTGCAATATTATATTGATTATTTGACTATGGGGAAGTACAATTTGATTGACTCCTATGGTGAAGTGCCTTTTTATGTTAATATTGATAAGTCTAGAGGGCAATTAGCAAATACACTAATTAAAATTAAATTCCTCAGTGAAAATGTATATGAAGTTCGTATACCATTTGAAAGTAATTCTGTTTCATTGATAAACTATGCTGAAAATTCATATTCTAATACAGCTGTTCAACCGATAGAATTTATAAAAAAATATAAGGTGGGTGAGCAAGTTTCTCTGCCTTTTTTAAACTGGAAGCTTCAAATCAATGATAATCCAGGATTGTATAAAGGAAACGAATATTATGTTAAGTTTAATGACTTTGACGGAACTGTGTCTCGCTATAAAGGAATTAATGTAAGCTCTGACGATAAAGGAGGTTCTATATTAACATTGAGCATGCAGGGGACTAACAAGGCAAGGCTTGTAGAATATCTGAATTCAACAGTTAAGATGCTTATCAAAATTCAACTTGATGGGAAGAATCAATTTGCAACTAATACAATAAAATTCATTGACAGTACACTTATTGCAATGGAAGCGCAATTGAAACAAACTGGAAATGAGTTGAAGTCATTTAGAAAAGACAAGAATATTTATGAAATAGAAGGTGGTACTGATAAGTTTTCTAATAAGATAATGGATTTTGACACTCAGAAAGATCAGGTAACTAGAAAAATTACATACTATAATTCTTTAAAGTCTTATCTTAATAATAGTGTTGATTATTCAAGATTGCCAGCGCCATCTGTAGCAGGAATTGATGATCCTAATATTGTTGCAAATATTTCGAAACTAATTGCTCTTTCAGCTCAAAGGTCAGAAATGGCTTATGCTGTAAAGAGTGATAAGATTTTTAAAGATTTTGATAATCAAATGGAGGCATTAAAAAGCGTTTTGCTAGAGAATATTACTTCTGCAAAGGCTTCGTTATTATACGATTTGTCATTGGTAAATGCTAAAATCAATGAGGCTGAAAATACAGCAAAGAGTTTGCCGGAAGATCAACAGGAATTATTGAAAATCAAAAGAAAATATGATTTAAATGATAATATTTATACGTCGTTTTTGCAGAAACGAAATGAAGCAGAAATTGTTAGGGCGTCTAATTTGTCAGATATTCACTTTATTGATCCAGCAAAAGGGATTAATGGAGTTTTGGTTGGGCCAAAAACCTCAGTAAATTATATATTGGCGTTGTTTTTAGGAATTCTGATTCCGCTTTCATTTGTTTTGCTATTCTTTTTTATTAATAATTCCATTCAAAATACCGAGGAGGTTACTAAGCTAACTCAAATACCAATAATTGGGGTAGTTGGAGTAAATAAAGATGGTGTTAATCTGGCAGTTTTTGATAAGCCAAAATCAGCTCTTTCAGAATCATTTAGAGCAATACGATCTTCGTTGCAGTTTTTGTATAAAAAGCAACAAGTTAGCGGTTCAAAAACTTTGATGATTACTTCTTCAATAAGTGGAGAAGGAAAGACATTTTGTTCGATTAATATCGCAACAGTTTTTGCATTAAGTGAAAAGAAAACCGTTATCGTAGGCTTGGATTTAAGAAAACCTAGATTAGCTGATGAGTTCGGTTTAATCAATAAAACTGGAGTTGTGAACTATTTGATTAAGCAAAATAGTATTGATGAAATTACAAATTCAACCCAGATTCCAAATCTTCATGTTATACTTTCTGGACCAATTCCGCCGAATCCATCGGAATTAATAATGAGCGATGCTATGCGTGAAATGATTGAAGAGTTAAAAACAAAATACGATTATATCATTTTAGATACCCCGCCTGTCGGTTTAGTATCAGACGCTTTGGAGTTGTCTCAATTTTCGGATGTTACTTTGTATATTGTAAGGCAGAATTATACTAAAAAAGATATGATTACGTTGCTAAACACAAGAGTTAAACGAGGTGAGCTGAATAATGCAAGTATTGTTTTGAACGGTTATGAAAATAAGGCAAAATATGGATCTGCATACGGATATGGGTATGGTTATGGAGATTATTCAAACGGATATCTTGATGATGAAAAAAAGCCAAAATCAATCAAAACCTTTTTTAATAAATTGATGAGAAAATAAATCTGATTTAAATGGAAACATCAAGTCAAAATACAATTTTAATTACTGGAGGTGCAGGATTCATTGGCTCAAATTTGTGCGAGTATTTTTTGGGACTTGGAAATAAAGTAGTTTGTCTCGATAATTTTTCAACTGGTCATCGTCATAATTTGGATGGTTTTATAGAGAATTCAAATTTTAAATTAATAGAAGGTGATATTCGAAATTTAGCTGATTGTGTTTTGGCTGTGCAAGGAGCTGATTATGTTTTGCATCAAGCGGCTCTTGGGTCTGTCCCGAGATCAATTAATGATCCTATTATGACAAATGATGTAAATGTTTCTGGATTTTTAAATATGCTCGTTGCATCCCGAGATGAAAAAGTTAAGCGCTTTGTTTATGCAGCAAGTTCTTCAACTTATGGAGATTCTGAAGGATTGCCTAAAGTTGAAGAAGTTATAGGCAAACCCTTGTCGCCATATGCCATTACAAAATATGTTAATGAATTGTATGCTGAGATTTTTAGTAAAACATATGGTTTGGAAACTATAGGTTTGCGGTATTTTAATGTTTTTGGAAGGCGACAAGATCCAAAAGGAGCGTATGCTGCGGTAATTCCAAAGTTCGTAATGCAGTTGATGAAATATGAAAGCCCAATTATAAATGGTGACGGAAATTATTCAAGAGATTTTACATACATTGAAAATGTAATTCAAATGAATGAATTAGCAATCAAAAGCAAAAATGTGAACGCTGTTAATGCTGTTTACAATACGGCGTATGGTGAGCGTAATACATTAAATGATTTAGTAGGGCATTTAAAAAAATATCTTTCAGAATTTGATCCAAAAATTGCAGAAGTTCAAGTTATTTATGGTGAAAATAGAGCTGGCGATATTCCGCATTCATTGGCCAGTATTGAGAAAGCAAAAAACATGTTGGATTATAATCCAAAATATTCTTTGCAAGAAGGTTTAAAAGAAGCGGTAAGTTGGTACTGGAATAATTTAAGAGAAAAATAGACTAAGATAATAGTAGAATAAATGAAAATTACAAAAATTTGTTGCATTGGTGCTGGTTATGTTGGAGGTCCAACTATGGCAGTTATTGCTCAAAAATGTCCACATATTCAAGTGACAGTGGTTGACTTGAACGAACAAAGAATTAAAGATTGGAATGATCCTAATACAGAAAATATTCCAATTTATGAACCAGGTTTGTCTGAAATCGTAGCAGAAGCTAGAGGGCGAAATCTATTCTTCTCGACAGATGTTGAAAAAGCAATCGATGAAGCTCAAGTGATTTTTATATCGGTAAACACTCCAACCAAGACTTATGGAAAGGGAAAAGGTATGGCTGCTGACTTAAAATATATCGAGTTATGTGCTAGGCAGATAGCGAAAGTTGCAAAAGAGAATAAAATAGTTGTAGAAAAATCGACATTGCCTGTTAGAACAGCAGAAGCAATAAAAAGTATTCTAGACAATACTGGAAATGGAGTTCAGTTTCAGATTTTATCAAATCCTGAATTTTTGGCAGAAGGAACCGCGGTGACTGATTTGCTAAATCCAGACCGAATTTTAATTGGAGGAGATACAACACCTGAAGGAGAAGATGCGATTAGTGCTTTGGTTGATGTTTATGCAAATTGGGTTCAAAAAGATAAAATTTTGACAACAAATGTATGGTCATCAGAATTATCTAAGCTTACAGCAAATGCATTTTTGGCACAAAGAATTTCTTCAATAAATGCAATGTCTGAATTGTGTGAAAAGACGGGAGCCAATGTAAATGAAGTTGCAAAAGCAATTGGAATGGACAGCCGAATTGGGTCAAAATTTTTAAAAGCTTCTGTAGGCTTTGGAGGGTCGTGTTTTCAAAAAGATATTTTGAATTTAGTATATATTGCAAAATCTTATGGGCTAAATGAAGTTGCTGATTATTGGGAACAGGTAATCATAATGAATGATTATCAAAAAAGAAGATTCTCTAACAAGATAGTTCAGACTTTATATAATACAGTAGCAGATAAGAAGATTACCTTTTTAGGATGGGCATTTAAAAAAGACACCAATGATACTAGGGAATCAGCGGCTATTTATGTTGCAGATGACTTAATTAATGAGCAAGCGCATATTTCAGTATATGACCCTAAGGTTTCGCAAAGCAAAATGTTAAGTGATTTGGATTATTTGCAAACAAGATCAAGTGAAGAGAATAATAAATCTTTGATGGTATTTGAAGACCCTTATGAGGCTTGCAAAGACGCACATGCAATTTCAATCTTAACAGAATGGGATGAATTTGTAACATACGATTGGCAAAAAATATATGATTCTATGCATAAACCTGCATTTTTGTTTGATGGAAGAAATATATTAGATGCAAAACAATTAGAAACAATTGGATTTATTTATAAAGGAATAGGTTCTTAACTTTGAGAATGATATTGAAGTGAAATTTAATATTAGATTAATTAGGTAGAAGGTGTCGAAAATTTTATTTCAATGAAAGAGCTATGAATTGGTATGTACTTTATACAAAACCCAAATGGGAGAAAAAAGTTGCTGAAAGGCTTACACAAATAGGTGTTGAATGTTATTGTCCATTAATTACCCAAGTTAAGCAATGGTCAGATAGGAAAAAGAAGGTTGAAGTGCCTCTTTTTAATTCTTATGTATTTGTTCAGCTTTCAGAAATTGACCGAAATTCTGTTTTCAATATTCCAGGCGTTGTGAGATATTTGTTTTGGTTGGGGAAACCTGCAGTTGTTAGGGAGGAAGAAATTAATATAATTAGAGCTAGTTTAAAAGATACTAATGTCAGCGATATTTCTGTGTCTTCAATTCAAGTAGGGGATAGAATAAAATTAGAATCAGGAGCTTTTAGTAATCAAGATGCAATTGTTCAAGAAGTTTCAAAAACACATTATATTTTGGTTTTAGAATCTATGGGTTGTGTTCTCAAGATAAAATACAAATAGTTTTAACTAAAAAAATAAAAACAGAAGATAAAAATGCTCGGATTTGAGATTTTATCTTCTGTTTTTTTTATAGTGTTTTTTTTTACACACTGATAAATAACTAGTTGTGGTTTTTAAAATTTTTCTTATTTTTTGTTTTACTCTTATTACGGGAAACCGTATTGAATAAATTGAGTTATTATGTTATATTTGCCGAGAATATACTTTTTAGTAAACCGAGCAAATAAATGGGGCTTGGAGTGGCGAAGCCATGTGTTGTAATGATTAAAGCTAATATTTTTTAAATGAACGAGAACATAAAAATAGCTATTATTGGTTTAGGTTATGTTGGTCTTCCTTTAGCAAGATTGTTTGCTACAAAATATCCAGTTGTTGGATTTGATATTAATGAATCTAGAGTTGCTAGTTTAAAATCTGGAATAGATTCAACTTTAGAGATTGATCAAGATACCTTGAAAAAAGTATTGGTCGATAAGCCCACAAAAGAGGTAGGCCTTTATTGTACAAATATCTCAGAGGATATTGCAGATTGTACTTATTTTATTATTACGGTTCCAACACCTGTGGATAAAAATAATCGTCCTGATTTAACTCCGTTATATAAATCAAGTGAAACTGTTGCTAAGATTTTAAAAAAGGGTGATATCGTTATTTACGAGTCTACCGTATATCCAGGCGTTACAGAAGAACAATGTGTGCCAGTCTTAGAACGAATTTCAGGGCTTAAATTTAATGTTGATTTTTACGCAGGATATTCGCCAGAGCGTATCAATCCGGGAGACAAGGAACATACTGTTGAGAAAATTTTAAAAGTCACTTCTGGATCTACTCCAGAAATTGGTTTAAAAGTAGACGCTTTATACAAAACTGTAATTACTGCAGGAACGCATTTAGCCCCAACAATAAAAGTCGCTGAGGCTGCCAAAGTTATAGAAAATTCTCAGAGAGATATTAATATTGCTTTTGTAAATGAATTAGCCAAGATATTCAATTTAATGAATATCGATACTCAAGAGGTATTGGCGGCGGCGGCTACAAAGTGGAATTTTTTACCTTTTAAACCAGGTTTAGTAGGTGGACATTGTATAGGTGTTGATCCGTATTATTTGGCACAAAGAGCACAAGAATTTGGCTATCATCCTGAAATAATTTTAGCAGGACGACGTTTAAATGATAGTATGGGTGAATATATTGCTTCTCAGGTCGTTAAATTGATGATAAAAAAAGGTATTTCCGTTAATGGAGCTAATCTTTTGATGCTTGGAATAACTTTTAAAGAAAATTGCCCAGATGTCAGGAACACCAAAATTGTTGATGTTATAAAATCTTTAACAGAATATGGGATATCAGTAACAATATTCGATCCCCTGGCTAATATAGAGGAAGTAAAAGAAGAATATAAATTAGTTACTGTAAATTCAATTCCTAAAGAAAAATTTGATGCAATAGTATTAGGTGTTGCGCATACTGAATTTCTAAAATTAAATTTCGCAGAATTACAGAAAGAAAATAGTTTATTATACGATGTAAAAGGAGTCTTAGGCGCTGTAGCTGACAACAGGTTATAGTTTCTACGACTCCTTTTTTTATTACTATAGAAATAATGAGTACAAAAAAAACAATTACGCATGTAATTTTAACTGGTGGTGTAGGCTCGAGATTATGGCCACTTTCACGTAAAAGCCAACCAAAACAGTATTTAGAGATTTTTGAAGGTAAATCTTTATTTGAAATGACAGTAGATCGCAATAGTCATTTAGCCAATAAAGTCATGGTTGTTGGAAATGTTGATAATCATCATTTAAGTGGAAAAGTAATGGATAAATCCAAAACTTTATACACGAATATTGTTGAGGCAACTCCTCGAAATACTGCTGCGGCAATTGCTTTTGCAGCCTTTGCATCCGACCCTGAAGATGTATTGATTGTGACACCATCAGATCATATCATTGATTTAATGGAAAATTATAATAATGCTATTGATGAGGCTATTTCAAAAGCAAATGACGGCTATATTGTGACATTTGGAGTTATCCCAACAAAGCCTGAAACGGGATATGGGTATATTGAATCAAAAGGCGATAAAGTAATATCTTTCCGTGAAAAGCCAAACGAAACTACAGCAAAAGAGTTTATCGCTAGAGGCAATTTTTTATGGAACAGTGGAATGTTTTGTTTTAAAGCCGGAGTTCTTTTGGATGAATTAAAACAATTTGAACCAGTGGTATATGAAAAGTCTAAAGTGGTTTGGGAATCAAGCAAAGAAGGCTTTCTAGATTTAGATTTATCAATGGAAATTCCTTCTATTAGTATTGATTATGCTGTAATGGAGCGAAGCAAGAAAATTAAAGTTGTTCCAGCTTCATTTTCATGGTCAGATTTAGGGTCGTTTGAATCAGTTTATGATTACTTGATTTCAAAAGGACATCCAATTGATAAAAATGGAAATATGGTAATTGGGTGTGATTTGCACACTACTTTTTTAGGATTAAAAAATACAGTATTTGTTCACACGGATTCTGCTAATTTGATTTTGCAAAAAGAAAACTCGCAAGATGTAAAAGATATTTATAGCGAACTAGAAAAGCAAAATTCAGAGTTATTAAATTAATTAAATTTAAAATGAAAAAAATTCTTATCACTGGCGGTGCTGGTTTTATTGGTTCACATGTTGTGAGACGTTTCGTAAATAAATATCCAGAATATCACATTTTTAATTTAGATGCTTTAACTTATGCTGGAAATCTTGAAAACATTAAGGATATTGAAAATCAACCGAATTATACTTTTGTAAAAGGCGATATCGTTGATGAAACTTTTATCAATGAGCTTTTTTCTGAACATAATTTTGATGGTGTTTTGCATCTAGCTGCTGAATCTCATGTAGATCGTTCTATTGAAGATCCGCTAGCATTTGTTAGGACAAATGTTATTGGAACAATGAATTTGTTAAATGCAGCTAAAAATCAATGGAAAGGCAATTTTGAAGAGAAAAGATTTTACCATATTAGTACAGATGAAGTATATGGCTCTCTTGGTGCTGAAGGTTTGTTTACAGAAACAACACCTTATGATCCTAACTCTCCCTATTCAGCTTCAAAAGCAAGTTCGGATCATTTTGTACGTGCTTACGGAGAAACTTACGGTCTTCCATATGTTTTGACAAATTGTTCAAATAATTATGGGTCATACCATTTTCCTGAGAAATTAATCCCGCTTTTTATTAATAACATTATAAATAATAAACCCTTGCCAGTTTATGGCGACGGAAATTATACACGTGATTGGCTTTTTGTAGAAGATCATGCTATTGCTATTGATTTAGTTTTTCATGAAGGTAAAAATCACGAAACATATAATATTGGCGGTTTCAATGAATGGAAAAATATTGATTTGGTAAAACTATTGTGCCAAATTATGGATGTCAAATTAGAAAGAGAAAATGGAACTTCTGAAAAACTAATTACTTATGTAAAAGATAGACCGGGACATGATTTACGATACGCAATCGATGCTTCAAAAATCAATAAGGAATTAGGATGGAAGCCATCTGTAACTTTTGAAGAAGGTTTAGAGAGAACAATTAATTGGTACCTTAACAATGAAGAGTGGCTAAAAAATGTGACTTCAGGATCTTACAAAGATTATTACAATAAACAATATTCATAATATAAATTTTTTTAACGATATATAAAAGTTAAAACTACAGCTGAAATGAGAAAGATAACTTACGTTCTTACATTATTTTTTATTTTATTGATGTCTTTTCAGGGACATGCTCAGGATTTGCTTAAGTCTAAAGATTTGAGTACTGTAAAGGTTGATTATTTGTCAGATGATGATTTGGCAAAAATCAGTGCCCAATTAAAAAGTAATAATGCAACTCTTGATGAGATTGAGTCAATAGCATTGTCAAAAGGGATGACTCAAACAGAGTTTAATAAACTGAGAGTTAAACTTACAGAGTATGAGAAGAAAATTGCAAAAGATTCTGAGAAAAATAAAACTACAGATAAAGACGGTAAGTCAAAGAAAACAGACAAAGATTCTGAATTTGGGAGAAAACAAGAAAAAATTAAAAATGACAAAGTAAAAGACTCATTAAATGCCTTGATTTTTGGCTCCGAATTATTTGATAATCCAACATTAAATTTTGAGCCTGATTTGAAACTGGCGACACCAATGAATTATGTTTTAGGCCCTGGTGACGAACTACAGGTTAGTGTTTATGGTGTTCAAGAATATAATGCCAGCATTCCAGTAAGCGTTGAGGGAAGAATAGCTATTGATTATGTTGGGCAAATTGCGGTTTCTGGAATGTCAATTGAAGTAGCCACTCAAAAGATAAAAGCGGCAATAGCAAGAGTATATAGTACTGTAAGATCAGGACAATCACAAGTTAGTGTTAGTTTGAGCGGAATCAGAACTATTAAGATTACCATTGTTGGCGGAAAACAACCAGGAAATTATTCGATCTCATCATTGGCTACGGTCTATAATGCTTTGCATTTAGCTGGCGGTCCAGGAAAAAATGGAAGCTATCGAAATATTGAGTTGTTAAGAAACAATAAAGTTTACAGAAATATTGATATTTACAAATTTTTAGTTAAAGGTGATCAATCTGATAATGTTACATTAAAAGATAATGATGTTATTAGAATTCCTTCATATATTGATCGCGTTGTAGTCGAGGGAGAGGTTAAGCGTCCTGGGATTTTCGAAATGAAAAAAGGAGAAAAATTCTCTGATTTATTAAATTTTGCATCTGGATTTAATGAATTTGCTTATACTGCTTCAGTAAATGTTTTGCAAAAAACAGGAAAAGAATTTAAAGTTCATGATATTAATGAAAGTGAGTATAATACCTATATACCACAATCAGGCGATGTTTTTAAAGTAACTAAAATTTTAAATCGTTTCGAAAACCGTATCAAAATTGAAGGTGCTGTTTTTAGACCAGATTATTATTCTTATAGTGAAGGAATGCGAATTTCGGATCTTATTACAAGAGCAGAAGGTCTTAAAGAAGATGCATATACAAAAAGAGCTCGAATTATTCGTTTAAAAACAGATTTAACCACTGAAATTGTAAATGTTGATTTAGGAAGTGCATTGTCTGGGGATTTAAATGCTGACATTGAATTAAAAAGGGAAGATATTGTAACTGTTTATTCAATTTTAGATTTCAGAGAAGAATACAGAGTAACTATTGATGGTGAAGTTAAAAATCCTGGTGAGTATGAATATTTTGAAAATTTAACTTTAAATGATTTGGTTGTACAAGTAGGAGGACTTACCGGTTCAGCATCAAAAAGAGTTGAAATTGCTAGAATGGTGAAGTCTGATGTAATAGATGATACAGATCCCAAACGAGTTGAATTAATAGAGTTAGAAATTACTGCAGATAACAATGAACAGGTGAAAAATTTTATACTAAAGCCTTTTGATGTAATCAATATACGTAAAATGGCTGTGTATGAAAAACCGCAAATGGTTACTGTTTCTGGAGCAGTAGGATACCCAGGGAAATACGTTTTGGCTAATAAAAAAGAAACAGTTTATAATGTGGTTATGCGAGCTGGAGGATTAACTTCTATTGCCAACCTAGATGGGATGAAAATTAAAAGACCAATTAAGCAAGAGCAGATTGAAAAAATTGAAAGTGTTGATTTGAATTTATCTAAAAATGATACTCTAAAAGAAAGGCTTGCTAAAAAATTAAAAGAAGATTTAAAATATGCTACTATTCCAGTTAATTGGGAAAAGATAGTAAAAGATAAAAATCATTATTCAAATGTGACTTTATTTCCTGGTGATGAAATTGAAGTCGCAGTTTATAATGAAGGTGTAAAAGTTACTGGAAATGTCTTGCTTACTTCTGAAATTCCTTACAGAAGTGGTAAAGGATTTAAGTATTATATTAATGCGGTAGGAGGAGTTGATAATAAAGGATGGAAGAAAAAAGCATATATAATTTATCCAAATGGTAAAGCTGATGTAACAAGATCATTTTTGTTTTTTAGATCATATCCTACTGTAGAGCCAGATTCTCAAATTGTTGTTCCAGAAAAGCCAGAAACTAAAAAGATGAGTACTGGAGAGTGGGTTAGTATTGGTAGTGTTTTAACTAGTTTGGCATTGCTTATTGTTACGGCTTTTAAATAAAAAGAAATGATGGAGAAACAGTTAATTGAAAATGATGAAATTTCATTAAAAGTATTGGTTCAAAAAATAGGAGAATGGAAAGAATATTTATTATCACAATGGAAAATAATTATTCTAGCAGGAATAATTGGAGGAGTTTTAGGATTAACATTTTCGCTTATTAAGAAATCTACTTACACCGCAACTTTAACTTTTGCGTTGGAAGATGAAAAACCAGGCGGGGGATTGGGTGGTGCTCTTGGATTAGCAAGCTCATTTGGTTTTGATATCGGCGGCGGAGGTGGTAGTATATTCACAGGTTCAAATTTAACCGAGCTATTTAAATCACGCTTGATGGTTCAGAAAACTCTACTGTCTCCAGTGAAGATAAATGGTAAAAAAATTTCTTTGGCCGAGATGTATATTGAGAATAATGAGTGGAGAAAGAATTGGGATGATGATTCTAAACTGAAAAACATACAATTTGTACCTGGGAGTAATCCCCAGAAGTTTACACGAATACAAGATAGTATTTTAGGAGTCATATATAGTAATCTTTTGAAAACTTCTTTAGCAGTAGCTCAAAAGGATAAAAAAATATCAATTATCACAATGGATGTGACTTCTGATAACGAATTGTTTTCTCTTTATTTTTGCGAAACACTTGCAAAACAAGTGGGTGAGTTTTATGTTGATACAAAAAGTAAAAAGGCTCGTATGAATATGCAAATTTTAGAGCATCAGGTCGATTCTGTTCGATCTGAATTAAATGGTGCAATTACTGGCGTTGCTCTTGCCAACGACAATACTTTTAATTTGAATCCAGCCCTTAACGTGCGTAGGACACCTTCGGCTAGAAGGCAAGTAGATGTACAAGCAAATACTGCTATACTTACAGAGTTAGTTAAACAAAGTGAATTAGCAAAAGTAACTTTACGAAAAGAAACGCCTTTAATTCAAGTTATAGACCGACCAATTCTGCCACTACATAAAGAACGTTTAGGAAAAGCAAAAGGCATTATTATTGGAGGGCTTTTAGTTGGGTTTCTGACTGTTTTAGGGTTGATCTTTAAAAGGGTGCTAAAAGGCTTAGAGATTGTTTAAGGTTGACATGCTTAGTTTTAAATAATTTTATTTGTAAACGGAGAAGAGAAACTTAACAAAATTACAATTTGTGATTTTTTGTTAAGCAATTAGAATAAATAAATGTAGCAAAGAACGGTGTTTTTTATGCTGACCAATTAGTAAATAAATGGAACTAAAAATTATAAGTTTCCCTAAGATACATGACCCTAGAGGAAATCTGACTTTTTTACAATATCCAACACAAATACCTTTCGAAATAAAGCGAACTTTTTGGACTTACGATGTTCCAGGTGGAGAGATACGCGGTGGACATGCTTATAAAACTCAAGAGGAAATTATTATTGCTTTAAGTGGAAGTTTTGATGTAATAATTACAAATCCGGATGGTAGTACAGAAAAATATTCATTGAATAGAAGCTATTATGGGATATACTTACCAGCAAAAACATGGAGACATATAGAAAATTTTTCTACAAATTCATTGGCTTTACATGTTTCAAGTGATTTTTTTACAAAGGAAGATTATATCAGAGATTTTGAAGAACTAAAAAAAATAAAGGATGTATAGTGTTTCCGATTGCAAAGTAGTTGACTTGTCAAAGGTGCACAGTGATGCTGGTAATATTACTGTTTTAGAAAATAATGTTAATGTTCCTTTTGATATTAAAAGAATTTATTATTTGTATGACGTTCCCATGGGAGCTGATAGAGGTGGACATGGTCATTACAAATTACAGCAATATATAGTTGCTGCCAGTGGTTCATTTACATTTGTTTTAGATGATGGTATTACTAGAAAAGATTTTTTTTTAAATGACCCTTCAAAGGCATTGCATATATTGCCTGGTATTTGGAGAGAGATTAAAAGTTTTTCGAGTGGTTCTATTTGTCTAGTATTGGCTTCTGCTGAATATGAAGAGTCAGACTATATTAGAGAGTACGATGAATATTTAAAATATAAGAATGATACACCCACTATCTGATGTGCAAACAAAAAAAATTGGAGAGGAATCTTTTGTCTGGCAATTTTCAATTATACTTAAGGGAGCATCGATTGGAAAGCGATGCAATATAAATTGTAATGTTTTTATAGAGAATGATGTTTTTATTGGCGATGATGTTACCATAAAACCAGGTGTACAAATTTGGGATGGTGTTTTGATAAAAAATAAAGTAATGATAGGCCCAAATGTTACTTTCACTAATGACAGAATCCCTATTTCTAAAAATAAAGATTATAAAAACGAGAAAACAATTGTCAATGAGTCTGTTTCAATAGGAGCAAATTCTACAATTTTATGTGGAATTGAAATCGGAGCTAAAACATTAATCGGAGCAGGAAGTGTATTGACAAAAAGTACTCCACCATATACCGTTTGGTACGGTAATCCTGCAACACATAAAGGTTATATTACTGATGATTCTCATTTACTAAATTTAGATTTAATAGATGAAAACACGGGAGAAGAATATTTTTTAGAAGGATTTAAACCAGTAAAAAAATGATTAAATTTTTAGATTTACAAGAAATAAATGCTCAATATGCAGAAGAACTTAAAAAAGTAGCAGCTGAAGTAATTGATAGTGGTTGGTATTTATTAGGGGAACAAGTAAAAAGATTTGAAAGCAATTTAGAAACTTTTCAAGAAGGTGGACATGCTATAGCTGTTGCTAATGGATTAGATGCGTTGCGCCTTATTCTTAAAGCTTATATAGAAATGGGTGTTCTGCAAGAAGGTGACGAAATTATAGTTCCTGCCAATACCTACATAGCTTCAGTACTGGCAATTACAGATAATAAACTAGTGCCAGTTTTGGTCGAACCTAATTTAAGTACTTTCAACTTAGATTTGAATTTGATTGAAAATAAAATTACTCCGAAAACTAAAGCTATTATGGTAGTTCACTTATATGGAAGAATTTGTTGGGGTGAACAGTTAGAGATTCTGGCTAAAAAGTTTAGTTTAAAAATTATTGAAGATAATGCTCAAGCGATAGGTGCTCGATGGAACGGAATTAGAACAGGGAATCTCGGTGATGCTGCTGGTTTTAGTTTTTATCCAGGAAAGAATCTTGGGGCACTAGGAGATTCGGGTGCAGTTACGACTAAAAATCCAGATTTAGCAAAAGTTATACGTGCTTTGGCTAATTATGGTTCTGCTGAAAAATATGTAAATCAGTTTCAAGGTCTAAATAGTCGCATGGACGAACTACAAGCGGGTTTTTTGAATGTTAAGTTGCGCTACGTTGACTCTGAATTAGTACGTCGTCAAGAAATAGCAAATCTTTATATTAAAAATATAAAGAATGAAAGAATAATTTTGCCAGAAAGTGGTGAATTAGGAACTCATGTTTGGCATCTTTTCGTGTTGCGCGTTTCTAACCGTAAAGATTTGCAAGATTATTTACTAAAAAATAACATACAAACATTAATACATTATCCCATACCGCCCCATAAACAGAAATGTTATTCTGATTTAAAAGATTTAGTCTTACCAATAACAGAACTGATTCATAATGAAGTTTTGAGTTTACCAATAAGTCCTGTTATGAAAAGTGATGAGGTTTTTAAAGTTATTGAAGTTTTAAATAATTACAAATAAAAATTTAAATAATAAATTATTTTTTATTCAAGGTACTAATGATAAGGCGGAAAATAAAAACATTACTTAAAAATCCTTTTATTGTATTTAATATATTGATTTGTAAATTAATGTCAATTTATTATTCTCGATTGATCGATGAAGGAAATGGCAGAATAATCATAACTGATCCATTTCTTAGACTGAAAGTTAACAAAAATTTTGATGCAAAATTTATAGTTAATGGTAACGTTACAATAAGTTCGCATATTGGTGGAAGATCACCAGTTGTTATATGTTTAGGAATAAATTCTATTTTAAAGATTGATGGAGATTTCATTATTGGTAATGGAGTAAAAATTGATTTGAGTGATAAAGCTAATTTATATATTGGAGGAAAAGATTTAGAATCAGGTTCTGGAATTACGGCTGACACAATATTGATGTGTAATAAAAAAATTCATATTGGGAAAGATTTTTTATGCGCATGGGGTGTATTTATTAGCGATTCTGATTGGCATAAGATTGGTGGACAACAACATCAAATAGATGTTATTATTGGTGATCACGTATGGGTTGCAAATAACTCTTCAATATTAAAAGGTTCAGTCATTGGAAATAATTCAATAATTGCTGGTCAGAGTAAAATTATTAATAAAGAATACGCTCCAAATTCTTTATTAGCTGGTATACCTGCAAAAGTGGTTAAAACTGATATTAATTGGTCAAGAGATATTATCTAGTTTAATGTCAATGATTTAGTGTTTTAAGTTGTGTTTTAAAGCTTTAAAGGATATTGCCTCAAGATTTACTATCAATAAAGAATAAATAATTAAGGTTATATTTTCATACCTAGACCTTTTAAAAGTTTAGGAAAAAATATTTATTATTAAACATGAAGAATTTGAAAAAGGAAAACAATTATTTTATATATGATCAGCCTATAGTTATAAATTTTAAATTTTATACAAAACTATTATTGTTATCAGTCCTAGATATTGTTTATATTATTATACTTAAATTGTATAATAATAAAATAAAAAAGAAAGAATTTGGCGTGTCAATTTGTGCGATATTTAAGAATGAGGCTCATAACATGAAAGAATGGATTGAATTTCATAGAATTGTAGGGATTGAACATTTTTATCTTTATAACAATTTTTCAAATGACAATTACTTAGAAGTTTTAGATTCTTACGTAAAGGATGGTTTAGTTACTTTGATTGAATGGCCCGTAGAAAAAGGTCAATTTCCAGCATATCAGCATTTTTATGAAAATTACAGAAATTCAACTAATTGGGTGACTTTTTTAGATTTAGATGAATTTGTAACTCCATTTTATAAAAAAACAATTTCTGAATGGTTAATAAATTATAAAAATTATCCTTGTATCGTACTTTATTGGAAAATGTTTGGGAGCTCTGGTAAAATACAACATGATTTTGATAAATTAACTACCGAGCAGTACACTGTGAGTTGGGATAAAATGGCAACAGTGGGAAAAGTCTTTTTGAATACTGATTTTGATATTTCGTCATTTGATGCTAATGTTCATCATGCAACAGTGGTCAAGGTTAAATTATTCAATAGATTATTTTTGATACCACCAATAAATGAATTTAAGAAAATTATCCGATGGGATATCCATAGAATGGGCTTTTTAAATAAATCATTTACTATTCAAATTAATCATTATTGGAGTAAATCTTTTGGTTATTATTTTGAAAATAAGGTTAAGAGAGGCGATGTGAATAATCATGATAGAACGATTGATCAATTTTATTATACTGAATTTTTTAATAGATCTTCTGATTATAAAATTTTCAAATATTTAATTGAGTTGCGTAGAGCATTGGGGCAAACCAAAACAATGGAAATAGATGAGTAATGCATCACAAAAGCAGATTCTTAGAGCTACAAGTATTATAGGAGGGACACAATTTTTGACTATTGCAATTGGCATTCTTAGAACCAAAATTTTGGCTATATTACTAGGGCCTTATGGTTTAGGTATGGTAGGGATGTTCCAATCTATAATTGATTTGGTCCGCAATCTTACTGGTTTTGGAATTAATTACAGTGCAGTAAAAGATGTCGCAGAGGCAGAAGCTTCTGGTGAAATACAAAGAGTTAATCAAACTATTACGGTATTAAGAAGTTTGGTATTATGGACAGGTTTTCTAGGATTTACTTTAACTGTAATTCTGGCACAACCATTGAGTATATTCACTTTCGGTAATGGGGATAACGCCTTAAGTGTTGCATGTTTGTCAATAACACTTCTTTTAACTAGTATTTCCGGAGGACAATTAGCATTGCTGCAAGGAAAACGTGAAATAAAATTTATGGCTTTAGCATCATTATATGGTGCTGTATATAGTACTTTGATTAGTATTGTAATTTACTATTTTTTCGGAGTAAGTGGTATAGTGCCAGTACTAATTCTTTCTTCAATTATACCTTTAATTCTCTCTTCTTATTACTCAAGAAAAATTTCTTATAGTAGACAGCAATTACCAATTAAGCTAATAGTGTCAAAAGGGCTAGGAATGGCTAAATTAGGCTTTTTTATTGTGGTTAGTGGTTTTATGGCTACTCTGACGCTTTATTTGATTCGGATAATTATTGCTGACAAAATGAACATAGAGGGGGTTGGTTTTTTTCAGGCGTCTTGGATGATAAGTACTACATATATAGGAATTATACTGAATGCAATGTTATCTGATTTTTTTCCTCGATTGAGCGCAATTAATAATGATAAAAATGAATCTAATAAGTTAGTAAATGAGCAATTAGAGATAGCATTAGTTTTAGGCACTCCAATGATAATTTTTTTAATAGCTTCTGCAAGTTTTTTAATTAAATTATTATACAGTGCTTCTTTTACAAGTACGGTTTCTATTTTGCAATGGCAACTTTTTGGGGCTTTTTTTACTTTAATTTCTTGGCCATTAGGGGTTTTGTTTTTAGCTAAGAATAAAGGTAAATTCTCTGTGACCACGGATGCCTTATGGTGTCTATTGTTTTTAGGAATAGTATATTTTGGATGGAATTACTATAGTTTTGTTGTTCTGGGAATTGGTGACTCGATAGCACTTTTCTTTAAGTTACTGCTAGTGATTTTTTTAGTTAAGAAAATTAATGGCTTTTACTTTAGCAAAAAAAACATATTAAATATTGGGTTTTATGGTTTATTTACATTTTTAACCATGTTAAATGTTCTTTTTTTTGAAAGTTATAGTCAATATTTTATAAGTGCTTTATTATTAGTAGTTGTTGGTATTAAAAGTTTAAAGACATTAAACAATCTGTATAATTTTAAAGAAAAGTTTAAGAAATTGAAACTATGAAAAAATTAGAATTAAAAGATATACAGTCAGTTTATACAAAGTTAAAACAAAATGCAAAGTTAGAGTTTGATAATGGAAATTATGAAGAATCATTAAAATATATAGAGACTTGTGCGGAAACTGCGTATATGTTTAATTGGATTTACACTGATGATGATTTAGAAAATTTGTTGGCTTCTATTTCTGAGGCTGTATTACCAAAAGATAATTCATTTAGTCCAATAAAAGAAAAAGTTGTATTCTATGATGTTTTTGCACTTGATAATAGAGGATTAACCCAACAATACATTCGAGCATTAAAAAGTTTGGACGTTGAATTATTATTTATTTTTGAAGGAAAGAATCTGTCTCATTCCAAAAAAATTGTAGATGAAATTTCTTCCTATCCTAAAGCTGAATTTTTTGTTGTAGATGACAATCTACCCCGGATAGATAAAATGAGGGTTATTTTTAATAAAGTAGTTTCGTTTCGACCTGAAAAAGCTTTTTTACATTTGTATCCATCAAGTGCTGTTGCTGTCAGCGTTTGGAATAGTTTATCATCTGCTATAAGATATCAGGTAAATTTAACTGATCACGCATTTTGGCTGGGTACAAAATGTATTGATTACAGTTTGGAGTTTAGAAATTATGGTAAAACTGTTTCGCTAGAGAAAAGAGGACTATTGTCTTCCCAGCTCTTGTTGCAGCCATTTTACCCTATTACAGATTGTAAGCCTTTTATTGGATTCCCATCTCGAATTAAAGAGGATGCAATAAAAATTTTTACCGGTGGCGCTTTCTACAAAATGTACGGTAAATCTGGACTTTTTTTTGAATTAATTAAGATTCTTTTGGCAATTGATAGCAAGGTAGTTTTGTTAATTGCAGGAAGTGGTGATGTCAAACCTTTGAATGATTTTATAGTTTCCCATAATTTCGAAGATAGAATATTTTTACTTGGTTCAAGATCTGATATTACGCATGTATTTGAAAATAGTGATATTTATTTAAGTACATATCCCTTAACAGGTGGACTAATGGGGCAATATGCTGCTGTAAGTTCTAAACCAATATTATCATTTACCACATCAGACATACCATGTAATTTTATTGAGGGATTTGTTGGATGGAATATTACGGATGATTTTAATATTACACATACTAATCTTGAATCTTTTGAATCTTATGCTAAACGATTAATTTTGGATGATGCATATAGGTTAAGCGAGGGCAATAATAATGCTAAACATATCATATCTTCTGATGAATTTTCTAAAAATTTAACAAAGATATTTTCTAATAATGTGTTAGAATCATCATTTTTAAAAGAAGAAATAGATTATGATGTTTTTACCAATTATTATTTAGATTGTGAAAATAATTATTTGAAGCAGTTTAATTATTTAATAGTTAGTCGTTTAAAACTAAATGCTTTCAAATTTTATCCAAGAGCTTTTTGTTCATTTAAACTTTATAAAGATATATACCAAGTATTAAAAAATAAGTAATTCTCCTAGTTTAGTAAATGAAAGTAATATTTAAACTTTTTTTAAAATCTGTAATATATGTATTTTACATTTTGTTTCCATGCAAAATGTTTCATTATTTTAATATACGATTCAATCAATTGTACTCTATGTGGAAAGCAAATGATTTTAAAAAAATTGGGGATAATTTTAATATTCGATATCCCTTATATTTACATGGCGGAAAATATATTACAATTGATGACAGTTTTACTTCTGATGTGAGATTACGTTTAGAAGCTTATGATATGCATTTAGGAGAAAAATTTTATCCTTCTATTAGAATTGGCAAAAATGTTAGTATAAATTCAGATTGCCATATTGGAGCAATAAATGAGATTATAATTGAAGAAGGTGTTCTAATAGCTAGTAAAGTTTTTATTACAGATCACTATCACGGCGATATAACTAGTGACGCAATTCTTGTACCTCCTTATGTACGAAAATTATATAGTAAAGGGCCGATTAAAATTGAAAAAAATGTTTGGATTGGAGAGGGAGTCGTTATTTTGCCTAATGTCATAATTGGTGAGAATAGCATTATTGGAGCCAATTCAGTTATAACCAAAAATATTCCTAAAAATTCAGTGGCAGGTGGTAATCCTGCTAAAATAATAAGAACGTTATGATTAAAAAAGTTGCTTTTACAATTTGTGCCAAAAACTATATAGGATTAGCACAAGTTCTAGAAAAATCAATAAAAAAATATAATGATGATCTTGATTTTTACATATTTGTAGTTGATGAATTTGTTGAATCAGATAAGGCAATCATAGGTAAGAAATCGGCACTCCCAAATAATATTATAGTTGCGAAAGATGTTTTAAATTATACATCAGAAAAATGGAAGGAAATGAGTTTTAAGTATAATCTTACTGAATTTTGTACTTCTATTAAATCTATGTGTTTTTCATATCTTTTTGAAGAAAAAAGATATGAAAAAGGAATTTTCTTTGATCCTGATATTTTAATTTTTAACTCATTAGATTCTGTTTTTGATAATCTAACGTCGCATTCAATCATTTTAACTCCTCATGTTTTAAATGTTAATTCCATTTCAAAAAAAATTAGGGATAATGATATGATGAATACTGGTGTTTTTAATTTGGGATTTATTGCATTGAAAAATAATGAAGTTTCTTCAAGATTGTTAAAATGGTGGAACGAGAGATTAATAGACTATTGTTATATTGATTATTACGAAGGATATTTTACTGATCAAAAATGGATGGATTTCATTCCAGGATATTTCAACAAAGGGGAGCTTTTAGTGAGTGATAACATAGGTATGAATGTTGCGCCTTGGAATTTTGATGAGCGTGAATTAGTTGTAGAAAAGAATGTTTTTTATATTAAGGATCGAATTGATGGAAAAGATATGGTTCCATTGTTATTTACACATTATTCTGGATTTGATTATTCGATGTTAATTTTAGGTAAAATTCATCATACCACTGTTCGTGGATTACAAGTTTTTAACGATTTACTTCCTCTATTTAAAGAGTATGAAAAAGTTCTTAATGAAAGTAGTTTTAAGAATTACTTGAAAATGAAATATTCTTATAGTCAGTATGATAATTCATCTCCAATTTTAAATGTTCACAGACGTTTATATCGTAGATTACTCAGTGATGAGAAAATCGATGGCAATCCATTTATTACAACAGATGATAAATCTTTTTATTCTATACTAAAAGCTAATAAGATGATTACCCATCAAGTGAGTACCATAGATAAATCAAATAGGTTCAATACATCTAATATGGAGGGTAAAATAAAATTTATTAATAATTTCTTTAGATTGCTTTATAAAATAGTTGGACACCAAAGGTATTTTATGCTCCTTAAAGTTTTAAGAGAATATTCAAAAGTAGAAAACCATGTTCATGTAATTGATAAATCTTACATGAAGAATAACATTTTATCGACTAAGTAATTTGTTCTCAATTAATAGATGGAATTAGTTTTTAATGGTTTTATTTTTTAACAACATGATTATATTCTAAAGAGAAAGAGATATGGATGAATTATTAATGATGGATTATGAAATATCATACTCTACTCTTCTTTTTGTTTTTCTTTTTGTTTTTGGAATGTTTTATCCAATATTTAGAATTACAAAAACCGTTTTTAAACGAATTTTTATTTTCCTTTTTGTTCTGTCGTACTTTATTTATTCAGGTATTGGAATTAGTATTTTAAACGATGATGGGCAATACTTGTTCTTTTTCATCTTTTATACCATAGTTTTAGTTTTTTCATTTTTTATATTTCGGAATAGTACCATAAAGATTAAGCTGAATGATATACAAATCGAATCTATTATTGATAAGTACGGTTTGTTTTTTATATTTATTTATAATTTCTGTCTGGTATCACTTTTGTTTTTTCCTGAATTTAAGTTGCTTAACTTAATTTCTCCACCCAGAGTAGATGCATCCTCAATGATGGAAGGTATTCAAGGGAAAAAAGAATCGGGATGGTTTAGCTTTGTAAATGTCTTTATTAATATTTTAGTGCCATTTTACTATATGGCATTAATAAAATTTAAAAAAAGGCCTTTTTTTCTACTGTTCTTTTTGGTTTTACCAATTTATATAAATTATTGTTATTCATCTTACGCGGCAAGAACAACTATGGTTTTAACTTTTATTTTGTTTGTTTCATTATTATACTATTATAATGAAGCACATAGACGAATAATTGTTATTTCTAGCTTAGTTTTCTTATTTTTTTCAGTTTCATTTCTTACAACATATCAATCGTTAAGAATGGGAGTTGAGGTTACAGATATTCCATTTAGCACCGCTGTTGATGGTTTATTTAGGATAGAGTGTACTTTTCCGACCTGGTTTCATACAATTTATGATTATGCATCTAAAAATGATACTCATATTGGTGAATATCTAATTTGGTTCATAACACAGCCAATTCCAGGTTTTTTAAAATCTTGGATAACTGATTTTAATCAAAATGTATCTATTGCGGAACTTCTGTTAGGAATGGGAAAGGATGATTCTCTTGATTTTTTCGTGCCATTGACAGGTATAATAGGAGAATCTGTTTTTGTATTTGGGCGCTATCTATTTTTTCTTCATGCAATACTTATTGGTGCAGTATTAAACACCTTTATCAATTTTTTAGAATCTAGAAATAGTTTTAAGGTACTTATGATTTATTCTATAATTTATATTGGACTTGCAATTGGAAGGGCAGGATCAACAGGAGCGGTGGCTTATCCATACATGCTTAAAACAATGGTTTATGTCCCATTCTTATTATTTGTGTTGAATCTTAAATTTAAAAAATGAAAATATTGTTTATATCATATTTTAATGGTCAACTGGATAGTGGTGGCGGAATGTGTTCAAATCGTAATTTGAAATCTTTGAAAACAATTTATGGTAAAGAAAATGTTCTATTGTACTCTATAAGTAGGACTCCTAAAAAAAAAAATGAAAGTAAATTACTTTGGAATTTAAAAAATATTTCCGTTGATATTTTCGAATTTGGTTTTGGTGGACTAAACACTTTTCACAAAAAAGAAATAGTTGACATAATAAATAAATTAAAGATAGCTACTGTTTTTATTGATTCATCTCTTTTTGGAATTTTAAGCAAAAAAATTAAGGTACAATTTCCAACAATTAATGTAGTCACTTTTTTTCATAATGTAGAATATAAGTTCTTTCTACAAGAAATATTAAAGAAAAAAAATTACTTTCTATTTTATCGCATTTTGTTAGCCTATTTTAGTGAAAAGATGGCCTGCAAATATTCTAATAAGATAATCTCATTAAATCAGCGAGATAAAAATGAGCTAATGTCGCTTTATAAGAGAAAGCCTGATATGATAATTCCAATTAGTATGGAAAACAGCTATAATAAAACTCCCTCAGATATTACAAATGATGTTAAAATAGCATTATTTGTTGGGTCTTATTTTTTTCCAAATGTGCAAGGCATTAAGTGGTTTTTAGAAAACGTAATGCCGAAAACTAACATTAGGCTAATAGTAGTAGGGAAAGATATGGATAAACTTAAGAATGAAATTTCTCAGGAAATTGATAATCTTGAAATATATAGTTCTGTTCCTAATTTGACGGAATACTACGAAAAGGCAGATTTTGTAGTTCTCCCTATTTTTTCTGGGGGGGGGATGAAAGTAAAAACTGCTGAGGCTTTAATGTTTGGTAAGTTTTTAGTAGGGACGACGGAAGCCTTTGTTGGATATGAAATTAGTAACAAAGTAGGCATTTGTTGTGATGAAGAAGAAGAAATGGTTAAAATAATTACCAATTTAGATAATTCATTTAAGTATAATGAGCCTTCTAAAGAGTTGTTTTTAGAAAAGTATTCATTTGATTCCACAATTAATAAGTTCAGAATAGTATTAAATTAAAATTATTTGAAAAAATTCTTTGTAATTTGTTTATAGAAAGCATTTTTGTTAAATAGAAAAATAATAGTCAAGTACAGTTTGATATGAGTGTAAATAAAGAAATCTATATAAATGGGCGCTTTCTTAGTCATAAAATGGATGGAATAAGCAGATTTTCACTTGAAATTTGTAAACAACTAAAAAAAAGAAATTTAAATTTTAAGATTATTGTGCCTACATGGCTTGAATACGAAAACAATGAAGATTTCAAAATAGTAAAAACAGGCAATTTAAAATCTCATTTCTGGGAACAGATAGATTTACAGAGATTTTTGAAATCTCAAGGAAGTCCATTGCTCGTTAATTTTTCAGGATTGGGACCAATATTTTACAAGAATCAGGTTATTACAATTCATGATTTATCTTTTTATGCTAATAAAAAGTGGTTTTCTAAAACCTACACTTTTTTTTATAGGAATGCTACCCCTATCTTAGCTCGTAATGCTATCAAAATACTCTCAGTCAGTAATTTTTCAAAGAATGAAATTGTTAAATATTTAAAAGTTAGTGAGAAAAAAATTGAAGTGATATATAATGCCGTGAGTGATACTATAAATCCTTCTCGAAATAATGAGATAAGTACTTCTAACATAAATTATATTCTAGATTATAAATATATATTAGCAGTTTGCTCAATTGATCCGAGAAAAAACCTGCAAAGACTAATAGATTCATTTTCAGAATTAAACTTGCCTGATATTAAACTTGTTCTGGTAGGAAAAAAATCTAACCATTTTAATGTTAAACTAAAGTCAGATTCTAATAATATTATTTTTGCAGGTTTTGTTTCTGATTTCGAGTTGGCAATGTTGTATGATAACTGTGATTTCTTTATTTATCCATCATTATACGAAGGCTTTGGAATTCCTCCCTTAGAAGCAATGTATAAAGAAAGCGCCACTATTGTTTCTGATATTCCAAGTTTGCGAGAAGTATGTGCAGATGCAGCTATTTATGTAAACCCTTATGACACGGAAAGTATTAAAAAAGGGATCTTAAAGCTCATTGATAATTCAGTTTTAAAAGAAGAAATGAGAATAAAAGGAAAAGCACGCAGTACTTTTTTTAAATGGGAGGATTCTGGAGAAAAAGTTTATAATTTAATTAAAAATATTGCTGTTTAAATATGAAAGTAGTTCAGCTGGTAAAATACTATGATCCATGTCAAGGAGGCATGGAAAGTGTGGTTAAAAATTTAGTTGAAGGCGTTGTTGATTGTTCTGAAGATATTGATTTTACAGTTTATTCGAATAATCACTTAAAGAGTTTTGTCAAAGTAAAAAAATATATAGGCAGAATTACCATTCTTAAAGAGATTACTCCTATTTTTCTTAAAAGTCAACCTTTGAATTTGAGATATCCGGCATTAAAGAAATTGATATATGAGAATGATATAATTCACCATCATTATCCTTTTCCTACCATGGAAGTAAGTTTGCTATGGTATCTTAAAAAGGTTAAAAATAAAAAACTTATTATTACTTGGCATGCAAATATCAAGAATTCTCGCTGGAGTTGGATTGAGAAATTTTACAATCCTATAATTAAAAAGTTACTAGATAGGGCAGATTATATTATTGTAACTTCTCCTCAACTTTTTGAGGCTTCTGATATTTTAAAGAATTATAAAGAAAAAACGAAGGTAATTCCTTTGAGTTTTGATCCAAGTTATAAAATTTTAACAGGAAAAGAAATGCCTGAAAATAGAAATTTTGAGCTGCTTTTTGTAGGTAAATTGAGAAAATATAAAGGCGTAGAATATTTAATCAATGCAATTAAAACATTACCTGTAAAATTGACAATTGTTGGAAATGGAGAAGAATTAGAAACTTTGAGAGAACAAGTTAAAGAACTTGATATTTCTCATAAAGTTGTATTTGTAACAAATGCAAATGATGCTCAGTTGGCTCAGATTTACAAAAATTCAGATTTATTTATCCTGCCATCTATAAATGAAGCGGAAGCCTTTGGTGTTGTTCAATTAGAAGCAATGGCTAATGGTCTTCCTGTTATCAACACAAATCTTGAGTCAGGTGTTCCATACGTGTCATTAAATGATTTTTCAGGAATAACTGTAGAGCCTAAATCTTCAGAAAATTTAAGGATGGCTATTTCTAAAATTATTGAAAACAAAGAATTATATGAATTGTTTTCAAAAAATGCTTTAGATAGGTCAAGATTATTTACTAGAGAGAAGATGTCAGAAGCATATAAGAACTTATACAATGAGTAAGATAATTTCTATAACTGGAAGTTCTGGTTTTGTTGGCCGTAATTTGGCAGAAAATTTAATAAAGAATTCTTTCTTTATAGATTATATTTCTTTGCGAAATTCAAATTGGATAAATAATTTAGGAGGAAATGCTTTGATTCATCTAGCTGGAAAAGCACATGATACAAAAAACATAAGTGATTCTCAAGAATATTTTAAAGTTAACAGTGAATTAACTATAGAACTATTTAATGCATTTTTAGCCAGTGAAATTGAAGATTTTATTTATTTCAGTAGTGTTAAGGCGGTTGCAGATGAGGTAGAAGATGTTCTTTTTGAAAATATTGTTGCTAGTCCAAAAACACCTTATGGCTTATCAAAATTAAAAGCTGAAGAATATATTTTATCAAAAGAAATTCCAGAAGGAAAAAGAATTTTTATTATTCGGCCTTGTATGATTCATGGGCCGGGAAATAAAGGAAATCTGAATTTACTTTTTAATGTAGTCAAGAAAGGAATGCCTTACCCTTTGGCATCTTTTAACAATGAAAGATCGTTTTTAAGCATTGACAACCTTAATTTTTTAATAAAAGAAATACTTGAAAATAAGGAAATTCCTTCTGGGATTTATAATTTTTCTGATGACGAAGTTTTATCTACAAATGACGTAGTAAAAATAATGTCAGCAGTTTTAAATAAAAAAGAAAAGTTGGTAAAAGTTCCCAAAGGACTCATTATTAGTATGGGTAAAGTAGGTGATTTCATTAATTTTCCGTTGAATTCAGAGACTATCCAAAAATTAACAGAAAATTATAGAGTTTCGAACCAAAAGATAAAATTAGCGATAGGAATTAATAAATTACCTAATACAGCACAACAAGGCTTAGAAAAAACAATAAAAAGTTTTATAAATAAATAATGGAGTACACAATTTTAGGAATTGTTTTAATGATTATAATGCTGCTTTATTTTAAAATAGCAGATCGGTTTAATATTATTGATAAACCTAATTTAAGAAGTTCACATACCGAAATAACATTAAGAGGAGGTGGAATCATTTTTTGGTTTTCTGTGTTGCTTTATTTTGTACAGAATGTTCAAAATAATTACTTTTTCTTTACAGGAATTACCCTTGTCAGCTTAGTCAGTTTTTGGGATGACATTCAAAGTCTGTCAAACAAAATTAGAATCTCGATCCATTTTCTTGCTATTTCTTTAATATTTTATGATCTGGGCTTGTTCGATTTATTGCCGCTTTGGGGAATTTTGGCCGCGTACGTTTTAGCAGTCGGTTTGATTAATGCTTATAATTTCATGGATGGAATTAATGGAATTACAGGTCTATACACTTTGGTAGTAATGGGCGCACTATTGTATGTAAATACAAAAATTCAGCTTTTTACTGATGGAGCTTTCATAAAATATGCCATGATGGCAAGTGTAGTTTTTTTGTTTTTCAATTACAGAAAAAGAGCAAAGTGCTTTGCTGGTGATGTCGGAAGTATTGCGATTGCATTTTGGATTATTTATTTGATTTCGAAACTTATTTTGGTTACTAATTCTCTTATTTGGCTATTGTTTCTTGCAGTATATGGCGTTGATGCTATTTGTACAATTGTTCATCGCCTTTATTTAAAACAAAATATTTTTGAAGCTCATCGTTTGCATTTATATCAAGTTCTGAGTAACGAATATAAAATACAGCACCGTTTAGTTTCTCTGTATTATGCACTACTTCAAATTGGAGTTTCTTGTTTAGTTGTTTTTCTTTATCAAAAAGTACAAGACATTGTTTTGTTTTCAATTGTACTTGTTCCATTGCTTTTAGTTTATTCGCTAAAATTTTATTTATTAAGTAAAAGCAAACTAAGATTAGAACTATGATTCCTAAAATAATTCAAGGCGGAAATTTTACAGATCATCGCGGGAGTATTTCCTATGTAAACGATTTCAGTTTTACTGATATTGAAAGATTTTATATCATAAGCAACTCATGTGAAAATCCAATACGGGCTTGGCAAGGACATAAATTAGATGCTAAAAATTTTTATTGTTTAGCAGGTTCTTTCAATATTCATTTCATAAAAATTGATAATTGGGAAAATCCATCAAAAGATTTAATCATTGAGACTATTTTTGTTTCAGAAGCAGATAGTAAAATTGTCCATATTCCTGCAGGCTATGCAAATGCAGTAGAATCCTTGGAAGAAAATTCAAAATTAATGTCATTTTCGACTTTGCCCTTAACAAAAGTTGAGGAAGACGATGTTCGTTATCCTTCAGATTATTGGATTATTAAAAATGACTAGTAAACGAATTTATTTATCATTATCTGAGGAGAGCGGTTTTGAGCAAGAATATATCCAGAAAGCTTTAAAGTCAAATTGGATTACTTCGGGAGGGCCAAATGTAAACGAGTTTGAGAATGAATTGCAGAATTATTTCGGTCAAGATAATTTTGTAGCAGCATTAAACTCTGGAACATCAGCAATACATTTGGCTTTGGTTTTATTGGGAGTTAAAGAAGGCGATGAGGTGATATGTCAAAGTATGACATTTTCTGCTTCAGCAAATCCTATTTTGTATCAAAATGCAACTCCTGTTTTTATAGACAGTGAATCAGAGACATGGAATATTTGCCCAGAGCAATTAGAGATTGCTATTAAGGATCGAATTAAAAAAGGAAAAAAACCTAAAGCAATTATTGCGGTTCATTTATATGGTATGCCTTATAAAGTTGATGAAGTGCATGCAATCGCTGATAAATATGAAATACCAATTGTTGAAGATAGTGCAGAAGCTTTAGGAAGCAAGTACAAAGGAAAGAAATGTGGTAGTTTTGGTTATTATGGAGTTTTGTCCTTTAATGGAAATAAAATTATTACAACTTCTAGCGGGGGAGCATTAATTGCAAACTCGAATGAGAAAAAAGAGAAAGTAATATTTTATGCCACTCAATCAAAGGATGAGGCAGTTCATTATCAACATAGTGAAATTGGTTATAATTATAGAATGAGTAATATTTGCGCAGGTATTGGTCTTGGACAAATGACTATTTTAGAAAAGAATATTGATTTAAGAAGAAGTAATCATTTTTTTTATAAAGAAGTTTTTGAGAAAATGGAAGACATCGAACTTTTTGATAATTTAAATGAGGATTATTTTTCGAATTACTGGCTAAATGCCGTATTGTTAAAAACAAAAGAGCAAAGAGAAAATTTGAGACTTGCTTTTGATAATGCAAATATAGAATGTCGCCCTTTATGGAAGCCTATGCATTTACAGCCAATTTTTGAAAAACATCCCTACTACGGAAGTAATATTGCAGAAGAATTATTTAAAAGAGGTTTATGCCTGCCATCAGGATCAAATTTAAAAAACGAAGATAAAATAAGAATAAAAGAAGTTATTTGTAATTTCTCCGAGTAAGAAAAATAAAATATGAAAATTGAAAAAACATTTATAAAAGATCTAGTAATTGTAGAACCAACCGTTTTTGGGGACGAAAGAGGTTATTTTTTTGAATCATATAGCAAGACTAAGTTTGAGGATTTGGGAATTAATATTGATTTTGTTCAAGACAATCAATCCTTCTCTAAAAAAGGTACTTTAAGAGGTTTGCATTATCAAAATCCGCCTTTCGCTCAAACAAAATTAGTCCGTGTACTGGAAGGAGAAATTATTGATGTTGCGGTTGATTTGAGAAAAGATTCTCCTACTTATGGTAAAGCATTCAGTGTTTTATTGTCAGCAGAAAACAAGAAACAATTATTAGTGCCACAAGGATTTGCGCACGGTTTTTCAGTTATTAGCGAGACCGCTTCTGTAATGTACAAATGTGATCAGTTTTATAATAAAGCTTCTGAGGGCGGAATTAAATATGATGATCCATCTCTAAACATTGATTGGGGAATGAATTTAGAGGAAGCAATAGTTTCAGAAAAAGATCAAATTCTTCCTTTTATTGAAAATTGTAATAGTTTGTTTTAATGAAAAGAATTTTAGTAACAGGAGCAACAGGACAATTAGGTTCAGAACTAAAAGTTTTATCTGAGAATTATTCGCAATACGAATGGGTATTTGCTGATCGGACAAAAATAACTCTAGATCAGATAGAGTTGCTTAAAAAACAAATAAACGAGATTAATCCAGATGTTATCTTTAATTGTGGAGCTTATACCGCAGTTGATAAAGCAGAAAGCGAAAAAGATTTAGCTTTTACAATAAATCATTTAGCAGTTGAAATAATTGCAAAATATGCATTTGAAAATAAAGCAAAATTAATTCACATTTCTACAGATTATGTTTTTGACGGTACGTCCTCTATAGCATTAAATGAGGAAGCTGAAACAAATCCGATAAATGTATATGGAGCAAGTAAATTGGCTGGCGAAGTTTCCTGTTTAAATGAAAATTCAGATTCGATTATCATTAGAACATCATGGGTGTATAGCAAATTTGGAAACAATTTTGTAAAGACCATGCAGCGATTAATGCAAGAAAGAGATTCGATTAATGTAGTTAATGATCAGATTGGTTCGCCAACTTATGCTGCTGATTTAGCACAAGCAATGATTTCTATCATAGAGTCTTCAAATTGGGTACCAGGGATTTATAATTACTCAAATGAAGGTGAAATAAGTTGGTATGATTTCGCGTTGAGCATAAAAGAATTAGGGAAATATGAATGTATTGTGGGTGGCATTCCATCTTCATCATATCCAACTCCAGCTAAACGACCAGAGTTTTCACTATTAGATAAGAAGAAAATAAAAGAAACTTACAAGCTATCTATTTCGGATTATAAGGAGAGTTTGAAAGCAATGTTTAAATAAAATATTTAGGATTAAGTACTAAAAAATAGATTAAAGGATATGAAAGGAATTATATTAGCAGGAGGTTCTGGCACAAGATTACATCCATTAACATTGGCAGTAAGCAAACAATTAATGCCGGTTTATGATAAACCAATGATTTATTATCCGTTATCAACCTTGATGATGTCTGGTATTAGTGAGATTTTGATTATTTCAACACCGCATGATTTGCCTCATTTTAAAAAACTTCTTGGAGACGGAAGTACAATTGGATGTAAATTTAGTTATGCAGAGCAACCAAATCCAAACGGCTTAGCTCAAGCTTTTGTGATTGGTGAGGAATTTATTGGAAATGACAAAGTAGCTTTAGTTCTTGGGGATAATATTTTCTTTGGAACAAATATGCAACAATTATTGAAAGATAATGCCGATCCGAATGGTGGTGTTGTTTTTGCTTATCACGTTTCTGATCCTGAAAGATATGGTGTGGTTGAATTTGATGAAAACAAAAACGCTATTTCTATTGAGGAGAAACCTCTAGAGCCAAAATCTAATTATGCTGTTCCTGGTCTTTATTTTTATGATAATTCCGTTGTAGAAATAGCTAAAAATATCAAACCTAGTGCACGTGGTGAATATGAAATTACAGATGTAAATAAGGTATATTTGGAAAATGGAAAACTAAAAGTTGGTATTTTAAGTAGAGGAACTGCTTGGTTGGATACGGGAACTTTTAATAGTTTGATGCAGGCAGGGCAATTTGTTCAGGTACTTGAAGAAAGGCAAGGCCTAAAGGTTGGTTGTATTGAAGAGATTGCCTGGAGACAAGGTTTTATTAACGATACACAATTAGAAGAATTAGCAACACCTTTGGTTAAATCTGGATACGGAACTTATTTATTAGAATTCTTAAAGCAAAAGAAAAAGGGGCTTAAATTTTAATTTACTTATATAAATAATTTTTTAAACCGTTTAATTTGTATTTTTGTAAGACCTATACAAATTGCAGAATCAAAATCATTGAAATTGAATACAGATAAAGAGTCTAAAATAGCCGATGTGCTACATAATTCGTTGTCACCTAGAAATCTAAGAGCACATATTAATAATCTTAGTTATTTACCTAGGTGGATTATTGTGGCAATAGATATAATGGTCTTGATCTTTTCATTTACTTTCACATATATGCTGTTTGAAGGAACAGCTTTAGGATACATAATAACTTCTCATGATTTTTATTTTGTTGGAAGTCTAATACTTGTAAATATATTTTTCTTTTGGCTTTTTAGAACTTATTCAGGAATTATTAGGCATTCTTCTTATATTGACGCTATTAAACTTTTGTTCTCACAAATGTCTGTGTTAGTGTTCTTTTTGTTTTTTAATTTAGTTTTTGAATTATATACAGGGCATAAAGCATTTTTAAACACTGCGCTTTTCATCAATTTGGTTTTATCATTTTGTGGCTTATTTTTATATCGTGTAATTGTCAAACAAACTTTTGAGTTGTATTTCTCGGAAAAAGCAAATACAAAATTAATCAGGACCGTAATTTATGGAACAGATGCAAATGCTATTTCTGTCGCTAATGCATTGAAGTTTGAAACGCCATCTCGATTTAAAATTGTTGGATTTGTTGATAAAAATAATCAAAATGCATCTAAGAGGATGTTGGACTTGCCAATTTTGATTCTTCGTAAAAAATTGCCAGCTTTAATGCGTTCTGTAGCTGCAGAAGGTGTAATTATTGCAGATAAAAGTTTATCTAAAGATGAGCAGTTGATCATTGTAGATCAGTGTTTGGAATTTAATTATCGAGTTTATACAGTACCTCTTATTTCGGATTGGGAGAATCAAAAAGAGATTTCTCAAAAAGTAAAAAATATTCAGATTGAAGATTTACTAGAAAGAAAACCTATCGTTTTGGATAGCAAATCTATTTCTAAACAATTAAAAGAAAAGACAATTTTGATTACTGGAGCTGCTGGTTCTATTGGTAGTGAAATCGTGAGACAAGTTCTTGGTTTTAATCCAAAAGTTGTTATAATTCTAGATCATGCCGAGACTCCATTGCATAATTTATGTTTAGAAACTTATGCAATGAACTCTGAAACTAAAATAGTTGCTGTGATTGCTGATGTGAAAAGCAAGAAAGCATTGGAAAAGGTTTTTAAAAACTATAATCCCCATGTTGTTTTTCACGCGGCAGCTTATAAACACGTTCCTTTGATGGAAGAAAATCCGTCGCAAGCTATTTTGACTAATATTAAAGGAACAAAGAATTTAGCAGATTTATCATGTAAATATCGTGTCAAAAAGTTTGTTATGGTTTCTACAGATAAAGCTGTGAATCCAAGCAATGTTATGGGGGCAAGCAAACGAATTGCAGAAAAATATGTTCAATCATTATTTTTGAAAAACCAAAGAGAAAATAATGAAGCTATTACAAAATTTATTACAACTCGTTTCGGAAATGTATTAGGATCAAATGGTTCTGTAGTGCCATTGTTTACCAAACAAATTGCCGAAGGCGGGCCAGTAACAATAACACATCAAGACATTATCCGTTATTTTATGACAATTCCTGAGGCTTGTCAATTAGTATTAGAAGCAGGGGCGATGGGTAATGGAGGTGAGATTTATATTTTTGATATGGGTAAACCAGTTAGAATTATAGATTTGGCTAAAAAAATGATAAAACTTGCAGGATTTATTCCAGATAAGGAAATAAAGATCAAGATTGTTGGTTTGCGACCAGGAGAGAAACTTTATGAGGAATTATTAAATGATACTTCTAAAACGTTGCCGACTTATCATAATAAAATTATGATTGCGCAAGAAATTCAAGATGAATATGAAAACTTGCATACTGATATAGACGAACTTATTGGTATAGCTGATTTCTATGACAATGATGATATTGTCGCAAAAATGAAAAAAATTGTCCCTGAATTCAAAAGTATGAATTCTGCTTTTGAAGTTCTTGATAAATAATTTTTGAACTTTAAATTTTTAATGAAATATAATAAAAGGTGTTTTTTTAAAACGCCTTTTTGCTTTTTAGGAATTTTTCAAACGAGTAAAAATCTTGTTAATTAAGAGATGAACAAATGTCTTGATGAGATTTCATTATATTAAGATTAAAAAAAATCATTTTTGAATGAATATATTTGCCCAAATTAAATAATTAAATAAACAATTATTCTAACCTACTTAAATGGAATTAAAAACAACAGTTTACCAAAAAGCAAACAATAAAAAAATTGGTAAACTTGTGCGAGAAAGTCTTCAAGATATTTATAATTCTCGCTTTTTAGCAAAACAATTAGCGGTACGCGATATTAAGGCACAATACCGTCAATCTTTTCTAGGTATTCTTTGGGCTTTTATAACGCCTTTGTCAACAGCTTTGATTTGGATCATTTTAAGTAAATCAGGAGCCGTTCAATTAACAGATACTGGTGTCCCATACCCTGTTTTTGTATTTTCTGGAACCCTATTGTGGTCTATTATTATAGAATCTATTAATGCTCCTATGGCAAATACAAATGCTGCAAGAGGAATACTTTCTAAAATTAATTTTCCCAAAGAAGCTTTGATTCTGTCAGGCGTTTATAAATTAATATCAAACAGTTTTGCAAAAATACTTTTGCTCTTGTTTTTTTTAATAGTTTATGGAGTAGGTTTCCATACTTCTATTTTATTATTTCCAGCGGCATTTTTAGGAATTATTTTTTTTGGAACGACTTTAGGCTTGTTTATCACTCCAATTGGAATACTCTATAATGATGTTGCAAAAATAGTTAGTATGGGATTAAGCTTTTTGATGTATGCAACTCCCGTAGTATATGCAATTCCCAAAACAGGATTGTTGAAAACTTTAATGGAAGCAAATCCATTAACGCCATTATTGTTAACGACAAGAAATTTATTGTTTGGACAAGATATTGAATATATCACTTATTATTTTGGAATATTTGCAGTTTGTATTCCACTATTTTTTTTGGGATTAGTTTTTTACCGAATTTCTATTCCAATAATTGTTGAACGTATGAGTGCTTAATTATGCAGGAAAATGAAGTTTTAGTAAAAGCCGAAAATCTTTCAAAAAAGTTTTGCAAAGATTTAAAAACTAGTCTTTGGTATGGTGTGAAGGATTTGTTTTCAAATGTTTTGGGGGATAAAAATGAAAATCCAGAAGCATTGCGACTAAAGGAATTTTGGGCTGTAAAAGATATTAGTTTTGAATTGCGCCGTGGAGAATGCCTTGGTTTGATTGGACATAACGGTGCAGGAAAATCTACCTTACTGAAAATATTGAATGGCCTAATCAATCCGGATGAAGGAAAGGTAACGATGAGAGGTAGGGTTTGCGCATTGATTGAACTTGGTGCTGGATTTAATCCTATTTTAACAGGCCGTGAAAATATTTATAACAATGGAGCTGTTTTAGGTTTTTCAAAAGCAGAAATTGATTCTAAGGTAGAAGAAATTATTGATTTTGCAGAAATTCGAGAGTTTATTGATATGCCTGTTCAAAATTACAGCAGCGGAATGAAAGTGCGTTTAGGTTTTGCAGTAGCAGCTCAAATGGAGCCAGATGTCTTAATTATAGATGAGGTACTTTCGGTTGGTGATTTGGGGTTTCGAGTAAAATGTATGAACAGAATTACAGAATTGTTGGCAAGTTCTGCTGTTATATTTGTATCGCATTCAATGACGCAAGTCACTACAATTTGTAATGAAGCAATGTTGTTAGAGCATGGTAAATTAGATTTTTATAGTAAAAATGTTGGAGAGGTAGTTGAAAAGTACTTCTTTAAGTTTCAAACTAGTGACGAACAATTAATTGGCGATGGATCTATAGAGTTAAAAGTATTTAATTTTATTGAAAATTCAGAAAAAGTGACCGAGACTTCTATTAGAAATGGAGAAGATTTGAGAATTGAGTTTGAATTAGAAGCTAATACTGATATTGAAAATTTAAAATTTAGACTAGGTTTTTTTAATATTGAATATAAACTTTTGGCAGAGGTTGATTCAGATACGGTAAATTTTGTAGGGAAAGTGATTGAAGGAAAAATTAAAGTGACTACCGTTATTAAAGGTTTGTATTTGAAGTACGGTAAATATAGTATCCATATACATGTAATAAATCTAGATACAAATAAAAAAATATTAAGACAGAGTAATATAGGTCACTTTATTGTAAAACCGACTATTTCTATTGGTGCTGATTTTTTACTGCCCAGTGAATGGAGTTAGCTTTATAACATTCTAAAATAGTTCATGCTTTTATACAGACTAGAATTGGATTGAAACGGATTTCAAAAAAGATTCTATAATCTTTTTTGAAATCAAAAGTTTTTTAGAAATTATTTACAAAAACTTCAAAATTAATTTTCTTTTAATGTTAATAAGTGTTTTTAAAGGTATAAAAGCAATGTTTTAAAAAGAAGATATAGTTTGTATTTAGATTATTATGTTAAATCACGAAGATTTTATTAAAGAGTTTGAAAATCATGAATTTTTATTTTATGATATTAATTGGTGGCCTCTGGTAAAAGTCCAGGTGGCATATCAAGTGCATTTAAAAAATTGTGGTATTTTTAAATTAAGTGACAGCAACAAGTGTTTCTCTCAAGTCCCACTAAAAATAACTTTGAAGGAACGTTTCAAATATTATAAACAAAGTTTTAAAAGAAGTAAATCAATTAAAAATATAATTGTTACTGATTCTAATCAAAAAATTAATTCTGCTTATAACGAAACAGCTCTTATTAATCCTTATACAGACCCATTTATTGACTGTTTCGAAAAGTTAAAAATTGATTACTGCATTTTTGATTTTAAAAAAGAAGATTTTTTTCTCGGTCATGATATAAAAATTTTAAGGAAAATCTATTTAGAGCTGGTTAAAAATGAGTTTAATAAAAATTCTGATATCAAATTTAAATTAAAGCAATTTTGTGATTTTTTAACGCAGCAATACGGCATCGATTTTAAACTGTACAATCATTTAGTAGAAAATATTATTACTAATCAAGCTGAGTATTTTGCGTATTTCAATATTTTGAAAAAAAGTAATGTGAAAAATATTCTGTTATATTGTTATTATAACAATACAATGATGAGCATTATTAGAGCAGCGAATCAGTTAAATATTGCCACAGTAGAATATCAGCACAGTCAAGTGACTTCAAATCATTTTGCCTATAGTAGTTGGAAAGCCATGCAAGGAAGTGGAAAAGATTTTTTTCCTTCAAAAATTTGGGCTTGGAGACAGAGTGATGCTGCATATTTAGAAGGACAATTTCAGGATATAAAAAAGATAAACTATATCATAGGGGGCAATCTTTCTTTAGAGTTATCAAAAAAAATAAAAAAAATAAAGACAGACTCGCATATTAGGGTACTTGTTACTTTGCAAGGAACTGGGTTGCCAGATTATATAATCAATTCTTTAGATCGACATCCTAATGTTGTGCTATATTTGAGATTGCATCCTCGTTACTCTCAAGATAAAGAAATATGCGAAATGCTTAAATTAAAATATAAAGAACAAATAGAAATTGATAAAGCAAATTCATTAACCTTGTACAAACTTTTTAATTTTGTAGATTACCATTTAACTAATTTTTCAGGTTCTGCTATTGAAGCAGAATATTTTGATGTAACAAATATTATATATGGAGATAAAGGTTATTTGTGTTATGAAAATGAAATCACAACAAAAAAATATTTATTTATAAAGGATCAAGAGGATTTAGATTTTATATTTGAACAAAAGATAAATTACAAATCAAATTCGAGAGCCGAGAAAAAAGATATTTATAAATTGATTACAGAAAATTTTAATTAAATGAAATTAATTAAAAGCCTATATAGAAAATTTAAGAAAACTTTAATTAGTGAACCTAAGAAAAAGGATATTGAAAAAAATATAATTGAATCAAAAGTTCAGTGCTTAGGGTTAATTGATGGAAGTGCACAAGTACAATTTTCAGAATTAAGAGGACAAGTAAAAGTTGGCGCTAGAAGTTTGATTAATAAGGTTCTATTTGACGGTAATATAGTTATAGGCACGAATACTACTGTTAATGGGCCTAATACAGAATTTTATGCTTTAGATTATCCAATAACAATAGGGAATTTTTGTTCTATCGCTCGAGGAACAAATATTCAAGAACATAATCATGATATTAATTGTACAACAACTTATTTTATAAAATATAGAATTTTCAATGATAAATATGGAGCAGACGCTGTTTCAAAAGGAGCGATTGAAATAGGAAATGACGTGTGGATTGGAACTGGTTCAACAATACTAACAGGGGTAAAAATTGGAGACGGTGCTGTAATTGCGGCAAATGCGGTAGTAACAAATGATATACCTCCTTATGCAATAGCAGGCGGAACTCCTGCGAAGGTTTTAAAATATAGATTTTCTCCAGATATTATAAATGAGCTGCTTCAAATTCAATGGTGGAATTGGGAAATTGATAAAATTAAAAAAAATAAAGACCTATTTTATGGCGATTTAACGATGGCTAAATTGCAAAATTTAAAATGATTAATAAACCTAGAATATTAGTACTAGCCCATGAACAATATCTAAATGGAGCATCCCATTCTTTAGTAACCATTTTAGAAGAATTAAAGACCGTTTATGATTTTTTAGTAATTCTGCCCGATAACGGAATGATGGTCGATGAATTGAATCGGATAGGTATTAATTATGAAATATTAAAACTGCCGAGATGCGGTTATTTTAATTATTCTTCGTTGCTTAATCACTTAAAATTAACAATAAGTTATTATAGATGTAAAAGAGTGTTAGAAAAAAAACTGCTCTTGATAGCAAAAAACTTTTTGCCAGATATCATCTACACAAATACTTCGGTCTTATCTCTTGGTTATGATCTGTCTAAAAAAATAAAAAAACCTCACGTTTGGCATATTAGGGAATATGGCGACAAGGATTTTAATATTTTATATATTCCATCAAGAAAGGTACTTGCAAATAAAATTAAAAAAAGTAAAGTTTCTATTTTTACGACTAATTTGTTAAAAGCACATTGGTTAGGAAAAAAACGAATTAATTCTGAAATTATATACAATGGAGTTCTTGAACATAAGGACGATTTTTTTAAAGTAAAAAATAACAATCTGATGACGATTGGAATTGTGGGAGTAGTAATGAGTATTAAAAAACAGGATTTTGCAATACAAGTATTTAAGAAATGTTATGAAAAGAATAATAATTTAAGATTAAATATTTACGGAGCTATTTCCAATCACGATTATTACTTATCATTGCAGGATTATATTAGGGATAATGAATTGACAGATGTTGTAGCTTTTTTAGGATATATACCTAATATAGAAATATACAAAGAAATAGATATATTGATGAATTGTTCTAAAGATGAGGCATTTGGAAGAACATTAATAGAAGCAATGAGTCATAAAATACCAGTATTAGCCAGAAATAGCGGTGGGCCATCTGAAATTCTAATTGATAATTATGAATTGTCTTTATATAATAACGCAGATGAAGCAGCTGTTAAAATGAATAATCTGATAAATAATTCTGATTGTTACAAAAAATCTTCAGATGACGGTTATAAATTAGCAATGAAATATTTTTCTAAAGATAGCTACATACAAAATATCTCAAATATTTTTAATAAGATAATAAATGAATAAAATTAAGCCCATAGCTATACATCTACCACAATTTCATCCAATACCTGAAAATGATTTATGGTGGGGAAAAGGTTTTACAGAATGGACTAATGTAACTAAGGCGCAACCAAGATTTAAAGGACATTATCAGCCTCATTTGCCAGCAGATTTAGGTTTTTATGATTTGCGATTAGAAGAGGCACGTCTAGCTCAAGAAGATCTAGCTAAACAATATGGTGTCTATGGATTTTGTTACTACCATTATTGGTTTAATGGTAAACGTATTATGAACGAACCCATTGACAGAAAAATGCAAAATCAAAAAGAAGATTTTCCGTTTATGTTCTGTTGGGCAAATGAAAATTGGACTAGAGCTTGGGATGGGAGCATAAAGGATATTTTATTAGAGCAGAATTATTCAGAAGAAGACGATCGAGAACATATAAAATTTTTATTGTCTTTTTTTAAAGATGAAAGATATATACGGGTAAATAATAAACCATTTTTTATTTTTTATAAACCTGATTTGTTTCCAGATATGGCAAACACTATTGCTATTTTTAGAGAGGAGGCAAGAAAGGAAAATATTGAACTTTATTTGGGATGTTTTGAACGTTGGATTGGATGGGATAAAGAAAAATTGTTGAGCTTTGATTTTGATGCGATAATTGAATTTCAGCCTTTATCTAGATCAATGAAGAGTTTTAAAACCCAAATTGAAAACAGAAAAAAAAGTTTTGTAAAACGTATTGAAAATAAACTGCGCAAGAAATTCAAATGGAGAAGTAAAGTTAAGAATAAAGATTTTAGGGTTGATTATAAAGAGTTTATCGAGTATGATCTTCAAAATAGAACCAAAGGCGTATACCCGGGAGTTACCCCAATGTGGGATAATTCATCTCGACGAAGTGGACAGAATGCAATTATGCTTAATGATAGCACTCCGGAATTATTTAAATATTGGTACAAAAACAAAACGACAACTAAAAATTTTGAAGGTTTAGATGATTCTTTTGTATTTATAAATGCATGGAATGAGTGGGCAGAAGGGAATCATTTAGAGCCTTGCCAAAAATGGGGGACATCTTATCTTGAAGCGCTAGTATGAAAACGGCAGTTGTCATAGTGACATATAATCCTTTAAAATGGATTGAAAAATGTTTAGACAGTTTGATTCAGAGTACAATTTCAGTTGAGATTCTGATTATAGATAACAACTCCACAGATGGTTTTCAAGAAATTTTAAAATCGAAATATCCGCAAATAATGTTTGTCCAAAGTTCATCTAATTTGGGTTTTGGAGCAGCAAATAATATAGGTATCCGAAAAGCATATAATAATGATGCTGATTTCGTTTTTTTATTGAATCAAGATGCTTGGGTACAACCAGATACCATCGAAAAATTAATAAGTGCACAACAAAAGCAACCTGAATATGGAATTATAAGCCCAATGCATTTGAATGGCAAAGGAGATGAGCTCGATTATAATTTTTCTAATTATATTATTCCGTATCAATGCAAAAAATTGTATTCAGATATTTATTTAAATAAAATACAACCAAATGTTTATCAAGTGAGTTTTGTTAATGCAGCAGGTTGGTTATTGTCACGTAAGTGTATAGAATTAGTCGGCGGATTTAATCCTTCCTTTTTTCATTATGGTGAAGATGATAATTATGTAGAACGAGTGCATTTTCATGGAATGAAAGTGGGGATTTTGGCCATAACAGAGTTATTTCATGATAGGGACGAAGTAAACAAAAGTGTTTATTTCCATGATTCACAATTAATTTATAAGAGAAAAATTTTATTGAAGGCCTCTAATCCTTTCAATCAATTTTCATTTGAATTGGAAAATAAAAAACTCTATAAATTTGCTGCTAGAGCTCTGTTGTCTTTTAGGTTTAAACTTTTTTTGAAAATCAAAGTACAGATACAAATATTAAATAGTTTGGATAAAAAAGGTATAATAAGCAGAAGAAACGAAAGTAGGAACTCCAATTTATCATTTTTAAATTAAACGAGTTAAATAATGGAGAATCCTCTTTTTTCAATATTAGTAGCAAATTATAATAATGGTCATTTTTTTAAGGACTGTTATGAAAGTATATTAAATCAGACTTATTATAATTGGGAAGTAATTATTGTAGATGACGCTTCGACTGATAATTCAGTTGAAATAATAAAACAGATAACAGGAGATGATAGTCGTTTTAAATTATTTGAGAACAAAAATAATAAAGGTTGTGGCTATACAAAAAACAGATGTGCACAACTAGCACAGGGAGAAATTTTAGGATTTTTAGATCCTGATGATGCATTGAAAGAAAATGCTCTAGAAGTCATGGTATCAGAGCATATAAAAATTTTAAAAGCAGCTATTATTACTTCAAAATACGAGTTCGTAGACTTAGAAATGAATTTTAAAGAAGCTAGTAAATATGGATCTTTTGTGCCTTCAAATAAATCATATCTTACTTATGCTAAAGGAGCATTAACACATTTTGCAACATTCAAAAAAAGTTTTTATTTAGATTCCCCCGGTATAGATAGCGAGATGAAAAGGGCGGTCGATCAAGATTTATATTATAAACTTGAAGAGACGGGGAGTCATTCCTTTGTCGATAAAGTATTGTATAGCTATAGGGTCCACAAAAACAGTATATCCTGTAATGATAATTTATATAAAGCAGAATATTGGCATTTTTATGCTATAAATAAGGCTTATAAAAGAAGAAAAAAACAAAAAATGGAAATAGATAATTTTACAAGCGAATATATTAGGGTATATCGTTCCAATTATTATCTGTCAAGATTTGTTAAATTGAAATTCTCAACGAAATATAAATCAAAGTTTTATTTTTTAATAAAAGCTTTTTTAGCAGATCCATTTCATGAGTTTAAATTAAAATTTAAAAGTTTATTATTATTAATACTTGGACGAGTATGAGTGGAGGACCTTTAATATCAGTTGTTCTACCAGTATACAACTGTGCGATGTATATTGAAGATGCTGTTAATTCTATTTTGACTCAAACCATTCAGGATTTTGAGATAATTATTATTGATGACCATTCTATTGATGATACCGTTAAAATAATTGATAGCATTGGAGATAAAAGGATTAAGCTAATACTTAAGCAGCAAAATAAAGGACTTATTGATAGTCTTAATATTGGTTTTAGAGAAGCTAAAGGAAAATATATTGCGCGTATGGACGGTGATGATATTAGTTGGCCTGATAGATTTCAAAAACAATTAGAAATTTTAGAAAATAATCATGATATTAAAGCATGTGGCAGCTGGCTTCAAGAGTTTGATTGTTCGAATAAGATAATAAAGTATAAAAAAAGTCATGACGAAATAGTTTCCAGACTTCTTTTATCATGTTCAATGTCGTTATGCAGTGTTATGCTTGAAAGATCATGGTGTCGAGATTATATTTTTGATAAAACAAAATTACATGTTGAGGATTATGACTTCTGGTCAAAGGTGGCTTGGTCAGGAAAATTTTATAATATACAGGAGGTGTTGTATAATTATAGAGTTCATGAGTCACAAGTATCTACTCGTTATAAATCAATACAAATACAAGGCGATATAGGTATAAAATTGTTTTTATTTAAAAAATTGCAATATGACACTAAATTGTTTAGTGATGTTGTAATAGTAAAAATGTTATTATTGGATAAACCTATTGAATTAAAAGACTTGAAATTGTTTTTAAAATGGCTAAACAATTTAAAATTTTTAAACAAAAAAACTCAAATTTATTCTCCAATTGAACTAGAGAAAGTTTTGAAAATTTTAAAGAGATCGATTCTGTTTTCTCTTTATTTTAAAAAGACTTCAATCGGAATTACAAAAAAATGGAGAACAAAGGCTTTGTTTGAATTGTCTTTACAGGATATCTCATATATTTTAAAAATTAAATCTAGAGAGTATTTAAAAACAAAATTATTAAAATGAAGAATGAAAATGTTTCTTTCGAAACACAATTTGGATTGTCTTTTTTAAGAATAATGGCAACTTTCTCCGTTATACTTATTCATGTTTCAGCATCTTTAGTTACAAAATATGGTCAAATTTCCTTTTTTGATTGGAATGTCGCTAATTTTTTTGACAGTATCAGCAGATATTCTGTCCCTATGTTTTTTATGATCAGCGGTGCTTTATTATTGGGGAGAGATTATGAACTAATTGATTTTTTGAAGAAAAGATTGGGCAAGATACTTCCGCCATTTATAATTTGGTCAACGATTTATAGTCTTTTAAATCGTTATTTATTTGGAGAAGACTCGTTCAATTTAGTTAAAGTTGTAAAAGATGTTTTTTATGGTTCAAAGTATCATTTATGGTTTATATTTGCTTTATTAGGGGTTTATTTAATGGTACCAATTTTGAGAAAATGGATAAAAAATGCTTCTAATAAAGAGATACAATATGTATTAATTATTTGGTTACTTACTGTGACTCTTACAATCCCGAATTTAAAAATTTATTTTCCGAAAATTAATTTGGTTTATTTTTCTGGTTATATTGGCTATTTCATTTTAGGCTATTATTTATCGATGTTTAAATTTAAAATAGTAGTTCCTATTTCGTTTATTATTTTAGGCCTTACCATTACATTTTTAGGAACATGTCATTTTACAGTGTTGAATTCTGAACCCTATTATTATTTTTATGAGCATTTGTCTCTAAATACATTTTTGGTTAGTTCAGGATTATTTATGCTTTTTAATAAAGCACATAGTTCAAATAAAAATATTCATTTATTTGTAGAACGATTAAATCAATTGTGTTTTGGCATTTATTTAATGCATCCATTAGTTTTGGATGAATTTAATTTAATTGGTTTTAATGTATATACAGCCAGTCCAGTAATAAGTATTTTGATGCTTGCATTTGTATGTTTTTTTGTTTGTAGTGTGATAACCTTTTGTTTCAAACAATTAAGGTATGGATACTTAATTGTTTGAAAAAATAATTAGAGAAATTATGATCGTTAAAAATGAGTTGCAGATTAAAAAAGCATAGTTAGATATCAAAACTAGTGCTTTAATAATAAAGAAATAAATTGAAGGTAGATGCGATTAGCAGGTAAAAGAATATTATTGGTTCTTCATCAAGGTGCATTAGGAGGAGCTGAAAGGCAGGCTTTAGGATTAGGAAAATACCTCTCAAAGGAATATAATTGTAATGTCGATTTGCTTTTAACTTTTTCCAGCGAAACAACAGCTGAATTTGATGATTATGTAAAAGAATGTGGCATTAATAATGTTTTGTACTTTGGTCCTCCCTATCTTATTTTAAAAAAGGAGTTTTCAATATTAAATATAAAGCGATTAAAATGGTCAATAGAATATTTAATACGCCTGAGAAAAGAAGTAAAAAAATACAATCCTGAAATTATTATTCCGTTTTTAAATTTTCCTTCCAAAATTTCTTACTACTTATACAAGCTTATACCTTCTGTTAAATTTACTTTTTGGCACCAATTAGGACTAGATACCCTAAGTTTAGACATTTTTGAAAAAATTGCTGTTAATAATATACCGCTTGTGATTGGCAATGCATCAAATTGTTTAGAGATGTTTACCTCACCTTATTCTATAAATAGGGAAAAATTAAATATACTTCCTCAATATCTATCTTTGACAAAAGAAATTGGAGACAAAAAATTATTACGCAGGAAATATAATATTCAAGAAAATGCAATTGTAATTGGAATGGTTGCACATTATCGCGAAGAAAAATTTCATGAACTTTTATTACAGTCGTTTATTAAATTAAATGAAATTCATAAAAATATTCATTTAGTTTTTTTAGGTAATCGATTTAATACAAGCGCAACACAGACAAAATTTGATAATCTATTAAATATTGTTAAAAACAATTGCTTAGAAAATAATGTCTCTTTATTGTCAGAAGAAAAGGTTACTGATATATTAAGTTGTATTGACATAGGCGTCTTAGTTTCAAGGATTGAAGGTATGCCAAATGCAGTTATGGAATATATGTTATACGGATTGCCGGTAATAACTACAAACCATCCGGGCTGTGTCCAATTATTAGGGGAATCTGAATTCTTAATTGATAACAATGAGGAAATATTATTTGAAAAACTAAATAAATTAATTGCTTCGGATAGTTTAAGAAAGATTGAAGGAGATTTAAATTTAATGAAAATAAAAAAGTATGATGTAGAATCATATGTGCATAGACTTGAAAAAATAATAAGTAAAAAGATGAAAAATTGATTTAAAACTTATGCAAAAAAATAGTTCTTTAATTTCTATCATAATCCCTTGTTATAACGACTATCGATATGTTGAGCAAGCTATAAATTCAGCATTAAATCAAACACATTTAAACAAAGAGGTTATAGTTGTTGACGATGGTTCAAATTTAGATACTAAAGAGGTTTTGAAAAGACTTGAACCAAAAATCACAAAGCTGATTACTCAAGAAAATCAGGGACAAAGTAAAGCAAGAAATATAGGTATCGAAGCTTCAGAGGGAAAATACATTCTGGTATTAGATAGTGATGATTTTTTTGACCTGAGTTTTTGCCAAAAAGCAATGGAAATCTTTTTAAATAGTGAAGATGCTAAATTGGTAACCTGTCAAGCTAATTTGCTTTTCAAAGATGGATCGTCAAGAATATTCACTCCAAATGGAGGAGGGATAACTGATTTTATATTTGGAAATAGTGCCTTAGGGACATCAATGTTTAAAAAGGCAGATTGGAATGCATGTGGTGGTTATGATGAAGACATGCGTAATGGTTTTGAGGATTGGGAATTTTTTATTCGACTTTTAAAAAATGGCGGTCAAGCCGTGGTAATTCCAGAGCCATTATACACATATAGGAAAAGAAATTATTCGACAACAAGTATAGCAAATTCAAAAAAATATGAATTATTAGCGTATGTTTTTAATAAAAATAAAACTTTATATATAGAGAATTTTGAACTATATACCGATTATCTTCTAAAGTTAGTTCAAAAAGAGGAGATTGAGAAAAAAAAGAAAATGAATTCAATAGATTACAAAATAGGGACTTTTGTACTCAAACCTTTTAGAATTATAAAATTATTTTTTAAATAAATGCAACCAAAAGTAACCATTATTATGGCGACCTACAATAGGGCGCATTTTATTGTTGAAACATTAGAATCAATACAAAAACAAACCTATTTAAATTGGGAATGTTTGATCATTGATGACGGCGGGAATGATAATACCAGCGAAGTTATCGATCAAATCTTAAATGAAGATTTACGTTTTAAATTCTTAAAACGCCCAGATACTTACCAAAAAGGCTTGCCTGGATGCAGAAATTATGGACTAGATCTAGCTAAAGGATCGAGAATTATTTTCTTTGATGATGATGATATTGTACATCCGCAAAATTTAGAATTATGTGTTCGAGAATTAGAAAATACGGATATTTACTTTTGCCGTTACATTCGGAACGTTTTTTTTGAAAAATTTGATTATGATTTTGACTATTCGAAAGATTATGATTCTTTTTATGTAGATGTAAAATATCTCGACAAAATGCTGAAAAATGAGCTTCCCTTTAATTCCTGCGCAGTAATGTGGAAGAAAGAATGTTTTGAAAAGAATCGTTTTGTAGAACATTTAATGTATGCTGAAGAATGGGAGTTGTATTCCAGAATTATTTCATCTGGTTATCGAGGAATTTCTATCGAAAAATGTTTGTTTTATGGACGAAAACATTCTAATTCCAATACAGCTGAGTTTTATAGGAATAATCCGATACGCGTTGAATCAAAACAGGAGGCAATTTTATTAGTGGTTCAAAATTTAGAGTCCAAGAATCTATTAAATGATTCACTAATGAGATATTTTGTTCAACTAGCTTTGTCCTACAAGAAATTTAAATTGTTTTCAAAAATACTTAACGCTAGCAAATTAAATTTTCTTAAGAAGTCAAAATGGGTAATTATTTACCGAATTTTACCGTTTAAAATTCGTATGCATAAATTTTATAAAAAGTTAATAAAGCCTCAATATGGAAATTGATATTATAGCAGGAGCACGACCAAATTTTATAAAGATAGCATCCATTATTTCAGCAATTAAAGATTTAAAAAATTCAGAAATAAAATATAGGCTTATCCATACAGGTCAACATTATGATGCGAATATGAGTGGAACTTTTTTTGAACAATTAAATATTCCGTTACCAGACCATAATTTAGAAGTTGGAGGAGGAAGTCAAGCCGAACAGACAGCGGCAATAATGGTACGTTATGAAAAACTATTAAACGAAAGTTTTAGGCCAAATATTTGTCTCGTTGTTGGTGATGTCAATTCAACAATGGCATGCTCTATTGTAGCGGCTAAAATGGGAGTAAAAGTAGCACATGTAGAAGCTGGAATTCGATCAAACGACTGGTCAATGCCAGAAGAAATAAATCGAATAGTTACCGATAGTATTACTAGTTATTTTTTTACTACTTCGGTTACAGCAAATAAAAATTTAATTGCGCAAGGAGTTGCATCTGAGAAAATATTTTTTGTTGGCAACACCATGATCGATACTCTTGAAAAGTTTAAATTAAAATTTGTCAAACCTGATTTTTGGGATTCGATTAATCTAAATGCAGGGAATTATTTATTACTTACAATTCATAGGCCATCAAATGTGGATGATGATGAAAAAATAAAAGGATATCTAGAGCAAATTTTAGCAAATTCAAATAATCTACCAGTCGTTTTTCCGGTACATCCTAGAACTCAAAAAGTGATAGATAAATTAGGGATAGATCATAAAAATCTCTATTTAGTTCAGCCAATGGGATATCTACAATTTAATTATTTGGTAAAAAATGCCAAAGCCGTAATTACCGATTCGGGCGGGATCACTGAAGAAACAACTGTAATGGGAATTCCTTGTATTACTTTAAGAGATAATACAGAGCGACCAGAAACTATAACGGTAGGTACAAATGAATTGATTGGGACTAATCCAAATGCAATTAAACCTATTTTAGAAAAACTATTTGCAGGGAATTGGAAAAAGGGTACTATACCAGAATTATGGGACGGAAAAACTGCAGAAAGGATAATCGACATTATCCGCAAAAATTAAATTTATAATCTCTTAATTTGATGGATATTAAAGCCAAAAGGATATTAGTGATTTCAGAATCTATTGATATTAATGATAGTAGTGGGTCAAAAGGGCGTGTGGCATTGATTAATAATCTGATAAAATCAGGATTTGATCTGAAAGTACTTCATTATACACCAAAAGAAATTTTTTTAGAGGGTGTTCAATGTGTTAAAATAAAAGAACGAAAATTTTCACTTCTATATTTATTGAGTAGAACAGAAAGAGTTTTTACTCGGATTACAAAAATTAGTTTGAATCCCTATTTAGAAAGTTGGTTTGGATTTTCTTTTACCTTTTTTAATGATACACAAAGTATAAAAAAAACATTGAAAAAAGAGATTATAGATAATTATGATTTGATTTTGACTTTAAGTAAAGGAGCTAGTTTTAAGCCTCATTATGCCATGTTAGGTATTCCTGAATTTCATGATAAATGGATGGCTTATGTGCATGATCCTTTTCCATTTCATTATTATCCACGGCCTTATAATTGGATCCAACCAGGATTTCGTCAAAAAGAACGATTTTTTTTAAAGGTTTCTGAAAAAGCAAAATTTAGTATTTTTCCAAGTTTCTTATTAAAAGAATGGATGTCTAGTTATTTTCCCAATTTCCAAAAAACTGGTATTGTAATACCTCATCAAAATGCCGAGCAAAATATTCAAAATCAAGATTTGCCAGACTATTTTGAAGCATCAAAATTTAATTTATTGCATGCAGGAAATTTAATGAAACAACGTTCTCCTGAAGGTTTGATTGAAGGATTTAAATTGTTTTTGCATAAAAATCCAAAAGCTCGAGAATTATCAAGACTACTGTTGCTAGGGCACGCTTCATATTTTGAAGAGATGCTTGAAAAATATAAAGCAAATATTCCAGAACTCTATGTCTCTAATGGAAATGTATCTTTTGACGTTGTATATCAGCTTCAACAACAGGTTTCTGTAAATATTATTTTGGAATCAAAATCAGAGATTAGTCCATTTCTTCCTGGGAAATTTCCGCATTGCGTAGAAGCCAACAAAGTCATACTTTCTCTAGCCCCTTATTACAGTGAGACAAGACGACTATTGGGCGATAATTATCCTTATTGGGCAGAAACTGATCATGTAGAAAAGATTGCAGAAATCATTGAAAATCTATATCAATTATGGAAACAAAATCCGGATAATTTAAACTTGAATAGAGCAGATTTGATAGAATATTTGTCAGCTGATTATCTAGAAAAAGTATTTCCAAATTAGCTTTTTTAAATAGATTCTTTTTTTGTTGAAATAAAGAAAGAAAAGAAGACTTTATTAAAATTTCAAAGCCTTTCTAGCTTCTAATTATTGTAAAATAGAATTGAGGTCAAATAATAAGAACAATTAATTTTGATAAAATATGTAACTATCGGTTATTTATTAAGTAAATGTCAAATACGATTTAGAAAATGCAATATAAATTTACAATTGTTATCACAACTAAAAATCGATTGGAAGATTTGAAAGTCACTTTAGAAAAATTAAAATTTTTACTTACAAGAGGTGATGTTCATGTTATGATTTGTGATGATGGTTCTGCAGACGGAACATCAAAATATGTGCAAAGTAACTTTCCTGATATTCAATTGATTAAAAATTCAGAAAGTAAAGGGTTGATTTATAGTCGAAATAGACTGCTGAATTTGGTGACCACACAATATGCAATTTCTCTTGATGACGATGCTCATTTTATTACTAAGGATCCTCTAGAAATTATTGAGAATGCTTTTAATAATAACCCAAAAGTAGCTTTGCTTAGTTTTAGGATTTTTTGGGATTTACGTGAACCTGAAATAATTTATTCAAATGAGTTTTCGTATCGAGTGAAAAGTTTTGTTGGCTGTGGGCACGTTTGGCGCATGGACGCTTGGAAAGATATACCTAATTATCCTTCTTGGTTTGTATTTTATGGAGAAGAAGATTTTGCGTCATATCAAATGTTTAAAAAAAAATGGGAAGTTTATTATCTTCCAGAAGTGTTGATTAATCATAGAGTTGATGTGAAAGGGAGGAAAAAAAATAAAGATTACAGCATCCGTTTGAGAAGATCTCTGCGAGCAGGTTGGTATTTATATTTTTTATTTTATCCTCTAAATGAAATTCCCAAACGTTTTTTATATACTTTATGGATACAGTTTAAAACAAAAGTATTTAAAGGCGATTTTAAAGCTTTGTATGCTATTTTAAGAGCATTGTTAGATTTGATTTATAATTTGGTAAGATTAGCTAAGCAGAGTAATAGACTAACTAGAGCAGAATTTGATCAATTTATGAAATTATCTGATACAAAATTGTATTGGAGGCCTGAACATGAAAAAATATGCAATTAAAGTTTAATTTTGCTTTTGAAAAAACATATAGAATTTGCCAATGAAAAAAATTGCCATCATTCCGCTTCGTAAAGGATCAAAGGGAATACCAGGAAAAAATAAAAAGAAATTAGTTGGGCGCCCTTTATTTTCTTGGGTGCTTTCTGAGGCTATTTTTTCCAATTTAGATGAGGTTTTTGTATTTACTGATGATGTCGAAATTATTAACTATGTCAATCGGGAATACGCTTGGAGTTCAAAAGTAAAAACAGTTTTACGTTCGGAAAAAAATGCAAATGATACTGCTTCTACAGAAAGTGGGATGATTGAGTTTGTAGAAAATCTAACAACTGATTTTGAAATTCTATGTTTATTGCAAGCAACATCTCCTTTTACTCGTTCTACGGATATCAATGCTGTTTTGAAAGAAGTGATTGCTGGCCGAGACTCAGCTTTAACAGTAGTGAATACACATCGATTTACTTGGAATGCAAATGGAACACCTCAAAACTACAATGTCTTTGAACGACCAAGACGTCAGGATTTTGAAGGATTGTTAATAGAAAATGGCGCTATTTATGCGACGACCAAAAAAGCTTTTTTAGAAACAAAAAATCGAGTGAGCGGCAGTATTGGCCTTGTGGAGATGTCTGAAGATAGTTTAACTGAAATAGACTCAATGACAGATTGGTTTATTGTTGAAAATTTACTAGTGCAACGCTTGAAACGCGAGAAACAACAAAAACGTATTAACTATTTAGTTTTGGATGTTGATGGCGTATTTACTGATGGACGTGTAGCTTACGATAAAAATGGTGAAGACTTTAAGGTGTTTGACATGCGAGATGGTATGGGATTAGAAATACTTCGTCAAAATAATGTTAAAGTAATCGTTTTGACTTCAGAAAATTCTGAATTAGTGGCACAACGTATGAGAAAGTTACAAATTGAAGACACATTTTTAGGAGTAAAAGATAAATATAGTTTTTTACAGCATTATTTGCAGATGGGAGAAATTCCAAGAGGCGCACTAGCCTATGTGGGTGATGATGTAAATGATATGGCTAATATGTGTAGCGTGGGATGGTCATTTGCTCCTGCTAATGCCGTTGATGCCATAAAACAAAACGCTGATTTAGTATTAACCAATATTTCAGGTGCAGGAGCAATTCGAGAAGTATGCGAATGGATTATGAAATACAATGTCAGGTATTGATTAATTTTCTCATTTGAAAATTAAAAATTAAAAATTAAAAATTAAAATAAAATAAAGAAATGAAAAATTACAAAGCCCCATATGTAATTGCAGAAATTGGATGTAACCATAAAGGAGATTTAAAGATTGCAAAAGAATTAATACGCATGGCAAAAATTTATTGTCAAGCTGATGCAGTAAAATTTCAGAAGCGAAATAATGTTGAATTGTTAACTGAAGCACAATACAATGCACCACATCCTAATCCAGCAAATTCATACGGACAAACTTATGGAGAACACCGCGAATATTTAGAATTTAATCTCGAGCAACATGCTGAGTTGAAAGAATATTGTGAATCTTTAGAAATTACATATTCTACTTCCGTATGGGATTTGACTTCTGCAAAGGAAATAGCCTCTTTACAGCCAGATTTTATTAAAATTCCGTCGGCATGTAATAATAATTACGATATGTTGTCTTGGTTGTGTGAAAACTACCGCGGCGAAATTCATATTTCAACAGGAATGACAACAAAATCTGAAACGGACGATTTAGTAAACTTTTTTGTTGAGAAAAATCGTAATCAAGATCTAGTTCTGTATAACTGTACTTCAGGCTATCCTGTTCCATTCGAAGATGTATGTTTGTTGGATATTAATTTACTAAAGGCAAAATATGAAGAAAATGTAAAGCATATTGGTTTTTCTGGACATCATTTAGGAATTGCAGTAGATGTAGCCGCATACACTTTAGGAGCGAATATCATTGAAAGACATTACACCCTAGATCGAACATGGAAAGGTACCGATCACGCAGCTTCACTAGAACCAGAAGGTTTGCGTAAACTTGTTCGCGACTTGAAAGCGGTTAATAAAGCCTTGACCTTTAAAAGACAAGATGTTTTACCTATTGAACAAGTACAAAGGGAAAAATTAAAAAACCAAAAAGTTTAAATTCAGAGTTAAAGATTTTACATGTCTTCAAAAAAAATAATGGTTTTCTTTCCTGATGGAGGAGGATTAAGAAATTTTGCCTACTCTTCATTTAAGGGTATAGGTGATGAATCGGGCTTTGAGATAATATATTGGAATGCAAGTAATTTCCCGATTCAAGAAAATTTAGGATTTAAAGAGTTGAAAATTCAGAGTGGAAAGGTTCGACCACTAACACCTCTTTTTTTAAGAGCAAAAAAACATATTGAATTAAACCTTTGGAAAAAAGAATTTAATGACTCAGTTTATGATAAATACAAATTTCCTTTCAGTTTTAAAGGAGTAAAAAAATCACTTACAAGTCTTTTTATACTTCTATTAATTCAACTTTATGCTTCGCGAAAAGGGTTGACTCGATTAATAAAAAAAATTAATAATCAAGAACGAAAAAATTCTCGTTATGAGTCTTACAAGAAACAATTGTTGGAAAATAAGCCAGAAATTGTATTTTGCTCTAACCAAAGAAATTCACAAGCAATTAGTGCAATTTTGGCAGCAAGAGATTTAGGAATAAAAACAGTTTGTTTTATACAATCCTGGGATAATGTTCCTAAGGCTATGAATGTTTATGAGGCTGATTATTATATGGTTTGGAGCGATTTGATGAAAAATGAATTGCTAAAGTATTATCCAATAATAGAAGGGAATCAGGTTTTTGTAACAGGAACTCCCCAATTTGAGCCTCATTTCGATGAAAGTTTAGCTTTATCTAGAGAAGCTTTTTTTAAGGAGCATAGTTTGGATTTGACTAAAAAATACGTTTGTTATTCTGGAGATGATTTCACCACCTCTCCATTAGATCAGTATTATTTGGAAGATTTAATTAATGCAGTAAGAAGTTTAAATCAGGAAGGAGAAAATCTAGGAGTTATTTATAGAAGATGCCCTTTTGACAGTTCTGATAGATATAATCTCGTTTTAGAGCAAAATAAAGATGTAGTAAACGTAATTGACCCTTTATGGGAAAAAATTAATGGTGTTGGCGATTTAATGCCTCTTCCAGAAGATGCACAATTGCTGTATAATATTTGTGAGCATAGTGAAATGGTTGTAAATATTTGTTCGACTACCATTTTTGATTTTGTTATGCATAATAAGCCTTGTATTTACTTGAATTATGAACAGCCACAATTAAAAAAGGGAATCCGAGATATAGGACAAAATTATGATTATGTGCATTTCAGATCCATGCCGAGCAAGGAAGCGGCTGTTTTTTGTACTGGTAAAAAACAACTAAAAGAACAAGTTAAAAAAGTTATTAGTAATGAAGTTTCTAATGTAGCAGAATGTAAAAAATGGTTTACTACGGTGGCTGGAGAAGTACCTGCACTGGCTTCAAAAAAAATGTGGGAAGTTTTTAATCAAATGCTTCCATAACTTACATTTAATTATGCTTAAAAGAATAGCGATTATCTGCAATTATGAATTGCTTCCTGAACGAGTTGGAGGTATGGATTATTTTTTCTGGGACTTTGATGAAAAATGTAGGGAAAATGATATTGAAGTTGATTGGTTTTTTCCAAATTACTCAAATCACGGGAAATATTCAGAATTGAAGATTTACAGTTCCGCAACGAATGTCGAAAATGGTTTTCTAAAATTTCTTGAAGAAAACCAACCGCAGTATTCTCACATTATAACTCATTTTGTAGAATTGTGTACGCCTTTTTTTAAAAAAGTAAAACAATTTTCAGTGGCAGAAATTATTGCCATCGATCATAACCCAAGACCCTTGAACGGATATTCATTTAAGAAAAGAATGAATAAAAGACTCAAAGGGTTGCTTTTTTCAAAATATATAAATCTGTTTATAGGTGTGTCTGATTATACAAAAAAAGAGATTTTAAAAGATTTTGGATCACATTTGAAATCTAAAACTAAAGTGATTTATAATGGAGTAATTATCGATAAAATTTTAGTTCGAGAGAACAGAAATGTTTCTAAACCCACTTTTTTAGTAGCCTCGCACTTGAGGGAATCGAAAGGAATACAAGATTTGATTCAATCTGTTTCGTTTCTTCCTAATGAAATACAGAAAGAAATTAAAATTGATATTTATGGCGATGGACCTTTTGAAAATCAATTAATAAAGAAAATTGAAGAATATTCACTTCATAATTGCTTCTGTTTTAAAGGTAGTAGGCCAAACTTGAATGAGATTTTTTTTTGCTACGATTATATGTTGCAACCAACACACATGGAGTGTTTTAGCTTATCTATTTTAGAAAGTCTCGCAGCAAATGTACCTGTTGTTACAACAGATGTAGGTGGGAATTCTGAGGTAATTACAACTGAAGAAAATGGATATATTTTTGAAGCAAAAAATGTCAAAGCCTTAACTAAAATTATTGAAGATATTTATTTAGGAAACAAAAAGATATCAATTAATACGAGAGAATTAATTTGCAATTCCTTTTCTTTGCCGAAAATGGTAAATGACCATTTTGAAGTGCTTAAATAACAATAAGTTTACAATTTTATAAATACATAAATGTTTTTTAACTCATTAGCATTTGCTATTTTTTTGCCAATCGTTTTTATCCTCTATTGGTTTGTTTTTAATAAAACAAAAAGCACCCAAAATGCTTTATTAATTGTCGCGAGTTATTATTTTTATTCCTGTTGGGATTGGAGGTTTTTGTTTTTGCTTGTTTTTTCTACTTTCTTAGATTATTACACCGGAATTCAAATTGAAAAAGGAAAATCTGAAAACAGTCGCAAATTTTGGTTTTGGCTAAGTATCATAGTTAATCTGGGTTTTTTAGGGATTTTTAAATACTATAATTTTTTCGCTACCTCCTTTGCCGATTTATTAAACGCTGTCGGAGTCAGGGCAAGTCCTATTTTATTGAAAGTTATTCTCCCTGTCGGAATTTCATTTTACACTTTCCACGGACTTTCATATGTAATCGATATATATTACAAAAGAATTAAAGCCGAATATAATTTTGTAGACTATTCTCTTTTTGTAAGTTATTTTCCGCTTTTGGTTGCTGGTCCAATTGAACGAGCAACACATTTATTGCCTCAAGTAAAAATAAAACGAGAATTCGATTTTCAAATAGCAAAAGATGGAATTTATCAAATTATTTGGGGTCTGGTAAAAAAAGTAGTTATTGCCGATACCTGCGCAACTTATGCAAATGCTATATTTGACCATTATACTTCAATGAATTCATTTTCATTAATTATGGGGGCAATTTATTTTGCATTTCAAATCTATGGAGACTTTTCGGGTTATTCAGATATTGCATTAGGGGTTTCAAAATTGTTTGGATTAGATTTATTACGAAACTTCAATTATCCTTATTTTTCGAGAGATATTGCCGAGTTTTGGCGTCGCTGGCATATTTCGCTTTCCTCTTGGTTTCGAGATTATCTATACATTCCATTAGGTGGTAGCAAAGGTGGGCTTTGGATGAAAATTAGAAATACTTTTATTATTTTTCTTGTGAGCGGTTTTTGGCACGGTGCTAATTGGACGTATGTGATTTGGGGACTTATTAATGCGGTTTATTTTTTGCCTTTGCTGTTATCAAATAGCAATCGGAACAATATGGATGTTTTTCAGCTCAAATTTAATTTTGATTCAGCAAAAATTCTACTTAGTATTCTCTATACGTTTGGATTGACTTGTATTGCCTGGGTGTTTTTTAGAGCAAAAACAATTACAGATGCTGTTTTATATTTAAAACGAATTGTGACTAATCGAGATTTTGGTTTTCAGTATTTAGATAATGAAAGATATAGTTATGAACTATTGCTATTAATTGGAATTTTTGTTTTAGTAGAATGGTTTAATCGTACAAAAGCGGAGCCAATTTCAGGAAAAAGAAGCTTGTTAAAAGTAGCATTAGCTATCACTGCAATTATGGCTTTCGGAACGTATTCCGATTACAAAGAATTCATTTATTTTCAGTTTTAATGAAGAAGTTTTTAATTTATACAGCAAAATTTGTAGCAATCATTATCCTAGTTGCTATTGCGCTTGACGGACTTTATACTTATATTTTTCTGCAATCGCGAAATAGAGGAAAGATCGAAACTGTTGTCAATTCAACAGCTCAAAAATATGATGTGGTAATCTTGGGGTCTTCAAGAGCAAACAATCATTTTGTTGCACAGATGTTTGAAGATAAAGGATTAAAGGCCTTCAATTATGGAATGAGCGGAGGGCATTTGTTTGAAGCGTCATTGATGTTGAAATTAATGATAGAACGAAAATATTCAATTAAAAATGTGATCCTGGAGGCCGATTTAAATTTAGCTAATGATCATATGGCCGATGGTATTTCTGCGATGTTTTTGCCTTATATCCATAATTCAACTCTAATTAAAGACCATTTTTCGACGCAACCAAATTTTAACGAGCTATACTATATTCCTTTTTATAGGTATATAAAATATGATTCTAAAATAGGATTTAGAGAAACATTTTTTACTGCAATTCATAAAAAGACCAGAATATTAGACAATTTAGGATATTACCCACTAGAGAAACATAAAAATGGTAATATGAAAAATAATATTGTCAATTTAAATCCGCTTCCTCACAATAAATATTATGAAGAAATAAAGAATATCTGCAAGGCGAATAATATCAATTTTATTGCGGTAATGACTCCAATGTGCGAAAATGTAGTTGGAATGAATTATTTTGAAAAGGTAGAAAAAGCTTATCCTGAAATTCATAATTACGAAAATGTAGTTGTTGAAGATAAATATTTTTCATCCTGTGGACATATGACAGATGAGGGAGCAAAACTTTTCACAGCTCGCATTTTAAAAGACTTTTTTGATAAATAAATTATGACAATAGCTTTTTTAACTCCAGAATATCCGCATACTAAAACAGGCAGTTCAGGAGGTATCGGAACTAGTATCAAAAATTTAGCCATTGGGCTTGTAGCACATGGTATTCCAGTGCGAGTACTTGTTTATGGTCAAGAAAAAGATGCTTCTTTTGATGATAGTGGTGTTTTAATTCAGCAAGTTAAGAACGTGAAAATCAAAGGATTGTCTTGGTGGTTTACTAGAAAGAAATTGGAGCGAATTATCAATGAATTATATTCTAATAAAGAAATTGATTTATTAGAAGCGCCAGATTGGACAGGAATAACTTCGTTTATTAAGCCAAATAAATGCCCAATAATAATACGGTTGCATGGCTCAGATACCTATTTTTGTCATTTGGATAATCGCTCTGTAAAATGGAAAAATAAGTTTCATGAAAAAAGAGCTTTACAAAATGCTGATGCATTATTGTCCGTAAGCCAGTTTACAGCTGATAAAACGAATTTTGTTTTTGGCATAACTAAGAAATTTGAGATTGTTCCAAATTTAATTGATTCTCAATTATTTGATAATAAAAATGTTATAAATAATGAATCAGAACAAACTATCTTGTATTTTGGAAGTCTTATTAGAAAAAAGGGGCTTTTAGAATTGCCTTTTATATTTAATAAAGTTGTTGAAAAAAAGCCTGATGCTAAATTAATCCTTATTGGGAAAGATGTGTCAGATATTATTTCCGGAAATTCATCAACATGGAAAATGATGCAAGAGCTTCTTTCAAATCAGGCTTTAAAAAATGTAGAATATCTAGGTAGTATTCCTCATAATGAAATAAAACAAAAAATTCAGCAATCAAAGATATGCATTTTTCCGTCTTTTGCTGAGGCCTTTCCGGTTTCTTGGCTAGAAGCTATGGCGTTAGAAAAACCAATAGTTGCATCAAATATTGGTTGGGCAAGTGAAATGATTGATGATGGCAAAAGTGGCTTTTTAGTGAATCCCAAAAAACATAGTTTATACGCAGAACGAATAATTGAGTTTTTGGAAGATGATAATTTATGTTTAAAAGCAGGAAAAGAAGCAAGAAAAAAAGTTGAAGAATTTTTTGATATAGAAATTCTGGTTAAGAAAAATATTGAGTTTTATAAAAAGATAAAAGTATAATTGAAATAAAAATGCATTTAAAGGAATTTATAACAAGTACCGAAGAAATTATACTTTATAATGGTCAGCCAGATTTTGCTAAACTAGAAGTTTTAGCCTCAGGTGCAGGAGATATTTGGCATAGTTCGTTTGAGCAAGGATATAAAAATGCTTTTCCAGAACTAGTATATCAGACTGCTGTTTTTTTTATGTTTATTAATGATTTTGACAATCTTGATGAATGTGTAAGTTGGAGAATCAATCCGAATCAATTTGCAGTTCGGAAATCTGTATGGGAACAATTAAAAGGTTTTGATGAAGAATATCAAAATGTTCAACTGAAGGCGCTAGATTTTGGTTACAATGCATTGCGTAATTCTGCGGCGGTTCCACTTTATATAAAAGGGCTTTTTCTAGAAAATTTCCACGAAAAAATTAATATAACGGCAAAAGACAGATATGTTTTTTTTCGAAAAAATTTCAAAATAGATCACTCTGTTTTTATGTTGTACAGAGAAGGATTTTGGAAAAGAAAAGAATGGAATGCTTTCTTTTATGCAAAGAAAAATTTTAGATTATCAGCTAAAAAACCTGTGCTTGAACCTCGTGAATTATTGCCAATTGAAGGGCAACCTACTGTGAGTTATATTATTCCTACAATGATGCGCCAGGATTTTACTTTACAACTATTAAAGGATTTAGCGTCTCAAACCTATCCGCTTTCTCAAGTTGTTGTTGTTGATGCTACTCCTGAAAATGCAAGAGATGAAAAGTTATATCATGCACATGATTTTCCTTTTGAATTAATTGTAAAATGGCAGGAAACAAAAGGAAGCTGCAGAGCTCGAAATGAAGCTATAGGCTTATGCACAGGTGATTACATAGTTTTTGGTGATGATGATGTTCGAGTATTTCCAGATTTTATTGAAAATCATATAAAAACATTACAGACATATAAAGCCGGAGCCTGCAACGGTTTGGATGTTCGAGCCGATAATCAGCAGCAAAATTTGAAAGACTTGCATGATAAGTTGGAAAGGATAAATGAAAATAGATGGAAAGTAGGAGCAAGTGGTATTTTTAGCAATGCTAATTCATGTGTAAAAACAGAATATGTTAAAATGTTAGTGGGTAATGATATCAATTTTGATGGAGGCTACGGAGAGGACAGTGATTTTGGATTGTCATTATTCAAGTTAGGGCAAATTGTTCTTCATAATCCTTTTTCAGCTAATTTGCACTTAAAGCCACCAGTAGGAGGATATCGATTTTGGGGTAGTCAAGCCAAAATTTTAGGAAAGAAAAGAAAAACACAGCCATGGGAATTAGATATCCCTGTAAAGTTTATTCAACCTGTTCCAAGTCCTACAATTATGTATGGTATTGTTAAGCATTTTAGTGCACAACAAGTATTAGAATATAAGTACAAGTACTTTTTTTTATATCTTTTTAAGGGATCGAAAAAAGGTTTTTTATACCGTTTTTTACGAATTCCATATAAAAATCTTCAGTTTAAGAAGTCTCTTTTTTATGCTAAAAGATTAAATAAATTAGGGATCAGACATAAATAGATATGAAATTTTCCTTAATTATTTGTACTTATATGCGTCCGGAACCCTTGCTGAAATTATTGCAATCGATTCAAAATCAAATTTTTTATCCCGATGAAATTTTAATTGTTGATGGATCGTTAAACGATGAAACTAAAACTATTTTAGAGAAAAACCAATTCAAAGGTTTGAAATATTTTTTAGTTGATGATGTAAATCGAGGTCTGACAAAACAACGAAATTTTGGAATTAAGAATGTAAATCAGAGTAGCGAAATTGTTTGTTTTTTAGATGATGACACCGTTTTAGAAATAGATTATTTTGAGAAAATAATAGAAACTTATAAAATATTTCCCGATGCTCTGGGAGTAGGAGGTTATATTTGTAATGAAGTAAAATGGGAGAAAACTTCAGAGCATTATATTCCGAAGATTAATGAATTTTACTATGATGGATGGAAACGAAAAGATGGAAGCCGATTTGTTCTTCGAAAAAAACTTAATTTAGACAGTAATTGTCCACCAGGTTTTTTGCCAAATTTTTCACACGGACGAAGTGTTGGCTTTTTACCTCCTAGCAATAAAATATATAAGGTTGAGCAATTAATGGGAGGTGTCTCATCATTTAAGAAATCTGTTTTTGAGAAGCTTTCTTTTTCAATTTATTTTGACGGCTATGGTTTGTACGAAGATTCAGATTTTACAATAAGAGTTTCAAAAATCGGGGATTTATATTTAAATACAGCTGCAAAATTAGATCATTTTCATGCTCCCTCGGGACGACCAAACCAATATAAATATGGAAAAATGGTCGTTAGAAACGGCTGGTACGTATGGAAAGTAAAAAATCCAAATCCAAGTTTTGGCGATCGTTTCAAATGGAATGCAATAACTATTTTGCTGACGATAATAAGATTTAGCAATGCATGTAAAGGGAGCAAGAAAATAGAAGCTTTTACAGAAGCAATTGGAAGAACAATAGGTTGGTGGAGTTTATTATTCAACAAACCAAAAAATTAAATATTTTTAATTTATAGGCAAGATAAGTTTAAAAATTCATTGCGTTTAAAATGCAACAAAAATATTAATATAAATATGAAATTAGAATTATCTGTATGGACACATCATCTAAATCACATTATCTATGCTTATTTTTATTTTTGTAAAGAAGAGAAAATAAAAGTTGATATTATTTGGAATAAAAATGTAAAGCATACTGGGGCAATATTATATGTAAATCAAAAAACTGCTTTTTTTGATTATCAAGACGATCCTGATTTTATTGATGTTCCTGAAAAATATGATTGTTACTTTAAAAGATCACTTCGTGCTGGTGATCGAAATAAAAATGTTTATCCTCTGAATTTCAATGTTCCAATGACGTACAAAGCTTATTGGCTGTTGATGAATTTAAAATCTGATTTTTTGTTAAACAGATCTAATAGGACAGAAGTTACAAGAGCTCTAGATAAATTTGCATTGTTTACAAATTCTTCTCATTCTGTTTTAGATATTAGAAGATATCCGATAAAAACAAATGATAATGGTGGGAAAATAATTTTTCATACAAGATTATGGAATCCAGATAATAATGAGAATAAAGAAGAAAAAGAACGTAGAAGATATCAAAATGAATTTAGAATTAATGCATGCCGTTTATTAAAAAAAACATATAAAAATGCTTCGGCTGGTTTGCTGGCAGATAATTTATCACGTGTATTAGCGCCAGATTTATTGTTAGATCCAAAGCATTCAGACAAAAAAAATTATCTTCAAACCTTACATAATTATGATATATGTATCGCTGATGATGGATTAAAAAATACGCCAGGATGGAAAATAGGTGAATATTTGTTGTATGGAAAAGCTGTTGTAACTACTCCATTAAATGTTGAAATTGACGATTTTAATGAATATACAAATTATGAAAAATTAAGTACGCGAAATTCATATTTGGAATTGCCCGAAAAAATCGATAACCTTCTTGAAGAAAAAAAGTATTTAGTAATGGGCGAAAATAATTTATTGTGGAGTGATATATATTTGCATCCTAAAAATTATATTAAAAGAATTTTGTTGGTCATCGAAAATAACAGTTAGAATTGAAAACCATTAAATTTGCCATTATAACACACGTTAGCCATGTTCAAAAATCAGATGAATATTTTGGTTATGCACCGTATGTCAGAGAAATGAACATTTGGATTAAGTATGTTGATAAGGTTATTATTGTGGCTCCCATTACAAAATCGAAAGTAACAGAAATTGATATTGCTTACAAACATCATAATGTCGATTTTAGAGAAGTAGCAGATTTTAGTTTTATTAGTTTTAAAAGTAATTTAGAATCACTTCTGAAGCTTCCTTTGATTATTTGGCGAATCTTTTGGGCAATGTATGATGCTAATCATATTCATTTACGCTGTCCAGGTAATATGGGACTAGTTGGATGTTTTATTCAAATTTTATTTCCAAGTAAAATTAAAACGGCAAAATATGCTGGTAATTGGGCTCCGGGAAGCAAACAACCCTGGACCTATAAATTACAAAAGTATATTTTGAATAATACTTTTTTAACTAAAAATATGCAGGTTTTAGTTTACGGAGACTGGAAGAACCAAACTAAAAATATTAAATCATTTTTTACGGCAACATATTCTGAAAATGAGAAAGAAAATATATCAAAAAGCAATTTAAATATTAAAGCAGAATTTATTTTTGTTGGCAGTTTGGTTTCAGGAAAAAATCCTCTTTACGCTATAATGTTAATTAAAGATTTGATTGGAAAAGGATTAAATGCTACATTGAATTTATATGGAGATGGCATTGAAAAGAGTAATTTGGAAATTTATATTAAAGAAAATAAACTAGAAGGACATATTATTTTACATGGAAATCAAAATAAAGAAATTGTAAAAAAAGCGTATCAAAAAAGCCACTTTGTAATATTACCGTCAAAAAGCGAAGGTTGGCCAAAAGCAATTGCTGAAGGAATGTTTTGGGGTTGTGTTCCTCTTGCCACTAAAGTTTCGTGCGTGCCATTTATGCTTGATTATGGGGCTAGAGGTGTTATGCTCGAAATGGATTTGGAAAAAGATTTTACACAAATAAATACACTTCTTAAAAATCATGAAATTTTTATAATGAAAAGTAAGCTTGCACAAGAGTGGTCTCAAACCTATACAACTGATTTTTTTGAAAAAGAAATAAAAAATTTGCTTTAAATCATGAGAATTGTACAACTGATTGATTCTTTGGAAGCTGGTGGAGCTGAGCGTATGGCAGTTAATTATGCTAATGCATTGTCAAGAAAAATCGAATTTTCAGGTTTGATCGCTACTAGAAGAGAAGGGTTATTAAAGAACCAGCTCGATAAAAATGTTGCTTATGAGTTTTTAAATAAAAAGAAATTAATTGATTTAAAAGCTTTATTCAAAACAAGTTCCTATATTAAAAAGCATAAAATTGATCTTATACATGCACATAGCTCTTCGTTTTTTTTAGCTATGCTCGTTAAATGTCTTGTACCAAGAGTTAAAATAATCTGGCATGATCACTACGGAATTTCGCAGGATTTAGAGATGAGAAAAAATCTTGGTTTGAAAATAGGATCACTTTTTTTTACAGGTTCTATTGCGGTTAATTCGTCATTGAAAAAATGGGCAGAGTCTTATTTATGGTGTAAAAATGTTGTTTTTCTTCCAAATTTTATTGAAGACGTTATCTATTCAAATGAAATTCCAATTTTAAAAGGAAATGATGGTAAAAGAATTGTCTGTGTAGCCAATCTTCGTCCGCAAAAAAATCATGAATTATTAATTAACGTCGCGTATTTAATCAAAAAAAGATACCCTGAATGGACTTTTCATTTCTTTGGAAAAGATTTTGAAGATGATCATTCTGAAAAAATCAATAAATTAATTGATGATTTGAAATTAGAGCAATCTATTTTTCTCTATGGTACCGTCAATAATGTTGGTTTTGTGTTGAAACAATGTGATATTGCGGTCTTGCCCTCGTTATCAGAAGGTCTTCCTTTGGCAATTTTAGAATATGGATTGTATAAAAAAGCAGTGATAGCGACAAATGTTGGCCAAATTTCAAAAATAATAACTTCAGAAAAGAAAGGGTTACTTGTTGAATCTAATGATATAAAACAATTTTCAGAATCAATCATTAGACTGATCAAAAATGGCGAGGAAAGAGCAGAAATGGGATTGAATTTGTATAATGTTATTGAGTCAGAATATTCTCAAAAATCAATTATTGGGAAGTACTTAATATGGTTGAATTCTTTGACTAATTTTGCTCCCAAAATTTCAATTTAATTGTTTTGATGAAAAATACCAAACTTTCATATTTTTTTCTTGTCATAATTCATGCATTTATTGCAGTGACAATTTTTATAATGCCAATTCTTTCTAAGGTTTATGCTTTACTAATTCCTATAATAGGTTTTTTTATCGTCTTAACAACAAAAAACAATAATAATGAAGTTTTGCTGGTTTGTGCATATTTGGTTGGAGCAGAAGTTTTTTTAAGAATGACAGGCGGAAACTTTAACAATGAATATGTCAAGTTTAATCTTGTTTTTTTCATGTTTCTTGGCATGATTTATAAAGGTTTCTCTCCAAATTCATTTGTTTACTGGTCTTTCTTAATTTTGCTTATTCCATGTATTCTAGTGACGTCGACTGCAGAAGGTTATAATTTTGATGTAAAGAAATTATTGTTTTTTAATCTTTCTGGACCAGTTTGTTTGGGTATTTGTTCCATATATACTTTTAGTAGACGGATTCATTTCTCGAGTTTCCAGAAGATTCTTTCTGTGATGGGATTGCCAATTTTAACCACGACAGTTTATCTGTTTCTTTATAACCCGAGTGTGAGAGATGTAGTTACAGGAACAGAGTCTAATTTTGAAACTTCCGGGGGATTTGGGCCGAATCAGGTTTCGACAATTTTAGGTTTAGGAATTTTTATTTTTTTTACACAATTGGTGTTGTTTTCAAAATCCATCAAAGAAATAGCTTTAAATACGTTTCTATTAATATTTATAAGTTATCGTGGAATTGTGACTTTTTCAAGAGGAGGAGTGATAACTGGAATTGTAATGATTATTTGCTTTTTGTTTTTGGTGTATCGATTTTCTAATGCAAAAGGGAAGAGGAAATTTGTTGTGGTGGCTGTTTTAACAGCATTAATGGGAATTGGAATTTGGACCTATAGTTCTATTCAAACCAGTGGGCTTATAGAGAAACGTTATGCAAACAAAGATGCCCTAGGAAGAGATAAAAAAAGTAAATTAAGCGGTCGTGAAGAAATTATGGACTCAGAAATTAAGCTTTTTTTAGATAATCCGATTTTAGGTGTAGGTGCTGGAATGGGTAAAGAAATACGAAAAGAATCTGGAACCGTAATCGCCTCTCACAATGAAATAACCAGAATGCTAGCAGAGCATGGAATATTTGGTGTTTTTGGCTTGATGATATTGTTTATAACCCCACTTATTCATTTTCTGAATAATAGACAACATCTCTATTGTCTGTCTTTTTATCTTTTTTGGCTCTTAACTATAAATCATGCTGCAATGCGTATTGCCGCGCCGGCATTTATTTATGCCTTGTCGCTACTTTCTGTGCGTATTACTTTCCCTGAAAAAGCTGAAAAATCAGAAGGTTAAATTATAATTTTTATAATACATTTGCGTTGAAGAAAAAGTCCCCAACTTTAAAACTTACAACTTATTATGGCACAAAAAAAAATGCATTTCGAGATTTCGGAAAGGAAAATATTATTGCGCTTTTTTGATGCTGCTTTTATTTTAACAGGCTTGTATGTATTGCATTTTTTGTTTGATAATCGCTATTATATTTTAGATTGGAATTATTTTTATAGACCAATTATCCTCATTGCTTATATTTTTATTTTCGGAGTAATCTTCGAAATGTATAATCTCCAAGTTTCAAGCAATCAATTTCAAATACTTCGAAGCGTTGTTCTAACTGTTTCCGCTTCCATTATTGTGTATTTATTTACACCTATTTTATCACCAGAACTTCCAAAGAAACGTTTGGTAATTCTGGTTTTTTATTTTACAGTGCTTGGCGCATTATTACTATGGCGATTTTTTTATGCTATTTTTTTGGCCTCGCATCGTTTCTCACAAAATGTTGTTTTAGTATGCGACAAAGATCAAGTCGAAGGATTGGTATCAGATCTTGAAAATGTTGATCCGCATTATAATATAATTGGGTTTGTGAATTCTGACTCTGAATCTAATGAAGATAGCAATTTTAATTACGTTAAAGGGATTAACAAACTAGACTTAGAGGATTTTGTACACAAAAATAATATTTCTGAAATAGTTATTGCAGCTCAAAAAACAGATGGAATTACTGCAGATCTTTATCAACAGTTGCTTCATTTGTTAGAATCTGGAAATATTATAAAAGAGTACACACATGTCTATGAAAGCAAAACGCAGCGTATTCCTGTGCATTATATCGAGCGCGATTTTTATCGCTTTTTCCCGTTCAGTCGAAGCAATAGTAATAAATTATATTTGGTTTTAATTCGGTTGATAGAGTTTGTTCTCTCTTTTGTAGGTCTGGTATTTTGCGTTGCTTTTATTCCGTTTATTTTTATTGGAAATCTTATAGCGAATAAAGGGAGCTTGTTTTATACACAAGAAAGAGTGGGTAAAAATGGTGTTGTCTTTAAGATCTATAAGTTTAGAACCATGATTGAAAATAGTGATGTGAACGGTCCTTTTGCACAATCAAATGATAAAAGAGTTACACCATTTGGAAGATTTATGCGCAAATCGAGATTAGATGAACTTCCACAGTTTTTCAATGTTTTGATTGGTGATATGGGTGTAATTGGACCTCGTCCTGAACGTCCTTATTTTGTTACCGAAATTGCCAAAATAATGCCTTTTTATGAAACAAGACACGTAATCAAACCTGGATTAACAGGGTGGGCTCAGGTAAATTATTCTTATGGAGAATCTATTGACGAGAGTTTAGTAAAACTGCAATATGACTTGTATTATATTAAGCACCGAAGTATTTTTCTAGATTTAAGCATTACATTCAAAACCATTACGACGGTTTTGTTTTATCGCGGACAATAAATTTTAGATAATAATCGGAATACGTTTTTTATTTCTGATCGCTACTCTTATTAAAACAAATCCGCTGGTAATAATCATTGGCAAAACAATGAAAAAGTGTGCTTTGTTAATTAGGAATAAAGTGTATGCAAGTAAAAAAAGTACATGCAAAACGGCAAATCTATACGTCCATCTTTTGTTTTTCAGAAGTGAGAAAACAAGCAAAATCAACAATAACGGACTAAACAAAAGAACATTGTAATTCATCGCCAATTCGTGGTGAAAAGAATAGAATCCAACGGTAACAAAAAAGAGTCCCATTAACGACAAAATCAAAAGATAGATTTTGTCGACCACTTTGTTTTTTGCCAAGATTATAAAAGCCAATACAACAAGATAAGTATAGACATTATTCCACCACGATGAGGGTGTTTCTTTCTCAAAACTCAAAAGCGTCTGGCTTTTTCTAGCTAAGGGATGTCCATCAAAAATAGTTTTCTCTAAACTGTTTTTTAGTTCAAAAGGCAAGAATATTTTGGTTCCTAATTGATCTACTTTAGTTCCAAAAATAATGCTGGTTCCTAGTTTATCATAAAAATGTCCGTCAAAATAGGGAAATAATATCGAACGATAGGTTTTGTCAGTATCACCTTTTTTTGTGATTATTTTGCCATTTAAAGTCTTATTGATAATATCCACAACCATCGAAGTACAGTTTTTATCAATAAATTTATAAGTGTAATAACGATCTTCCGAGAGCAAAGTAGCATTTAAGTTGTCAAAAAGCTTTTGTTTGAAATCTTGTGAGATTAGTAATTCTTGTTCAAAAACGCTTCGTTTCTCATAATTGTATTCATTCATAAAATCAATAAAGGGATGCACAATCACAAAATATTGAAGATCTCCTTTTGCAAATTTGGCAACAAAATTTGGCGTTCTGAAATCAAATGCGCCATAATTATAAACGTAATCAATATTGTTTACAGGATCAGCAACGCGAATTGCAGTATGACCGAAATAAGAATAAGTTTCGTTTCCAAGTCCGCAGGTCAGAACACTTATTTTAGCATCTTTAGATAAAGGCAAATTTTGGCTGTAGCCAATGAAACTCATTAAGAATAGTAAACCAAAAAGTGTTTTTTTGAAAAGGACATTTTTCATAATTTAAAATTTTTAAGAAGTTTTATTGAGTTGTAAAAATTATCTAAAGATACCTAAATCTACTTTTAGGGAAAAAATATTTGAATACAATGCTGCACTTTGATTTCCTAAATCAGTCAAAGCATAATCGACTTGAATGCCTTTGTATTTAAAGCCAAGGCCAATATTGGGTTGAAAATTTATTTTTTCGGTATTGTCCAATTGCATTACATTCTGAAAATTTCCTGCGCCAGCTCTTAAAAAAACAAGGTCAGTATAGCCAAACTCAAAACCAATTGCAGGATCAATACTTACGGCTTTTGAAGAAATAATATCATTTGTTTGCTCGAATCGCATATTCAAATTTACAGCAGTCATAAGGCTGTAATCATTGTGAAAATCAAATTTTCGTGAAACTCCTAATTGTGCTTTTGGCAAAGTTATCTCGGTACTTTCCGGCAATTCGTTGTTTTCTCCCGGAATTGCATTGGCGATTTTGGCATATTCTTCTTCATCAACATTCCAAATGTTATAAGTAGTTGTAATATCGCGAAGCATTAATCCGAATTTCCAGTCATTTCGCTCAAATTGCAGACCAACATCAAAACCAAAGCCCCATGAATTGGCAAATTTTCCAATAATTCTTCGAATCACTTTTGCGTTTACTCCATATTGAAAACCTTCGACAGGCAATTTTCTTGCATATGAAAATGTAAAACCATAATCGGCAGTAGAGAACAAGCTGATTCGGTTATAATCGATATTTCCTTGACTGTCGATTAATTGAGTAGTATCCATAATGTCATCAACACCAAAACGAATCATCGAAATCCCCCAAGCACTTCTGTCATCAATTGGGCTTGCGTAACCAATATAATCGTATTGTGCAATATTGGCGAAATAATTCGCATGCATTAGTGAAATTTGATGATCTTCCAGATTGATCAAACCTGCTGGATTCCAGTAAACGGCGTTGACATCATTAGTAGAAGCCACAACAGCGCTCGACATTCCTAATGCAGCGGCATCAACACCAATATTCATAAACTCATTCGAATATTTTCGAACGGTTTGTGCATATTGTGCAGTAAAACTCCAAAATAATAAAAGCGCAAAAAGTTTTTTCAACTGATGTTTATTTGCAGACTGAGGCCTGTTTAAAATTTTTACCAAAAATATAATTTTTTAGTCATCTAATTTTCGTCCTTTCGATAAATATCGACAAAGTTGTAATTTGAAACTTCTTTTTAATGTACTCGTTTTCTAACTAATATGTGAATTCATATAAATTGTTTAAATAATTTATTAATAAATGTAAAAATGGCATGTTATTTTATACGAAATTTGCTCTCACCATTATCAAAATTTAAAAAGATGAATATCAAAAAACACATTCCTAATTTAATTACCTTAATAAATCTTTTCTGTGGCTGTGTAGCCATTGTTTTTATTTCCAAAGCTGATTATGAAATGGCTTTTTATATGGTTTGTTTGGGAATTTTCTTTGACTTTTTTGATGGTTTTTTCGCCAGATTATTCAAGGTCTCAAGTCCGCTTGGTCTGCAATTGGATTCTTTGGCTGATATGGTGACAAGTGGTGTTGCGCCTGGTTATGTGATGTACAGCCTTTTTTCGGAAAGTGCACATGAATTGGGAACAAATCCAGCGATTCCGTTTCTTGGATTTATTGTGACTTTGGGTTCGTGCTATCGATTGGCAAATTTTAATATCGATACACGCCAAACAGATTCATTTATTGGTTTGCCAACTCCTGCAAATTCATTGTTTATTTTAAGTTTGCCTTTGGTTTTGCAATTTTCAGATTCATTGATATTGCTTGAAATCCTGACAAATCAATGGGTTTTATTGGTAATTACATTATGTAGTGCTTATGTTATGAATGCTGAAATTCCGTTATTTTCTTTAAAATTTAAGAAATTTAATTTGAAAGATAACGCATTGCAGATCGTGTTTTTAGCAATTTCTCTTGCATTGCTTTTTTTACTCCATTTTGGAGCTATTCCGGTAATCATTATATTTTACGTTTTATTATCTATTATCAATAATTTGTTTTTGAAGAAGTAGTTCCTATTGTAATGGCAAGAAAAACAACTTACCGTAAAACATATTCAAGAAAACCAGCTGGAAGATCTTTCTTCAGTAAAGTTATCCGCTTTCTCGTATTCTCCTTTCTGGCTGTTATTTTCGTTTTTGCAATTTATCATTATCGTAAAGGACTAGCTTATTACTTAGGATTTAAATCGGAAAAGGTTTTAGAGGAAGATGAGGTTGATAAACATCTTTCTGACGTGAGAAATATTCGCGTTCTCGAAAATCATAAGGGAAAAGTAATCGGAATTGATGTTTCTGAATTTCAAGGAAAAGTTGATTGGGAAGAGGTTGAAATCTTAGACGAAAAATATCCAGTGCAATTCGTTTTTATTAGAGCAACAGCAGGAAACGACCGTGTAGATGGTCAGTTCAAACGAAATTGGGAAGGAGCGAAGGAAAATAAAATCATGAGAGGCGCTTATCATTATTATCGTCCGAATGAAAATTCTATTGAGCAGGCTGATCTTTTTATTAAAACCGTAAAATTGCAGAAAGGCGATCTTCCTCCAGTTTTGGATATTGAAAAATTGCCAAAAAATCAGCCTTTAGACAGTTTGAAAAAAGGCTTGAAACGTTGGTTGACCAAAGTCGAAAAACATTATCAGGTTCGCCCAATAATTTATTCTGGAGAACGATATTATTCAGATTTTTTAAAAGAAGAATTTAGCGAATACTTATTTTGGATTGCCAATTACAATTTCTACAGAGAAAAAATTGAGGATGACTGGTTGTTTTGGCAGTTTACAGAAAAAGCTTCTCTGCCGGGAATTAAACATCGTGTTGATGTGAATATTTACAACGGCGATTTAGAGCAATTGCAGTTTATTGCTGTAGAGTAGTTTTTCAGTCTCAGTTTTCAGTCTCAGTTTTCAGTTCTATTGAGACTGTAAACTGCGACTGCGACTGAATACTTTTTTTAAAATTCAAGTTTCTTTTTACGAAGTTCGAAGTTTTGACCAAGATAAACACGGCGAACCATTTCGTCTTCAACAAGTTCTTCTGGAACTCCTGCTTTCAAGATTCCTCCTTCAAACATCAAGTATGTTTTATCGGTAATTGCCAAGGTTTCCTGAACGTTGTGATCTGTAATTAGAATTCCAATATTTTTGTTTTTTAACTGCGCTACAATTCTTTGAATATCTTCAACCGCAACCGGGTCAACTCCCGCGAAAGGCTCATCCAGTAAAATGAATTTTGGATCTGTAGCCAATGCACGAGCAATCTCTGTACGACGACGCTCTCCTCCAGAAAGTAAATCGCCTCGGTTCGTGCGAATATGTTCCAAGCTGAATTCTTCAATTAAACTTTCCATTTTAGCGATTTGGGCTTCTTTAGAAAGTTTTGTCAATTGCAGTACGCTTAAAATGTTGTCTTCAATACTCAATTTTCTAAAAACCGAAGCTTCTTGTGCTAAATAACCAATTCCTTGCTGAGCACGTTTGTACATCGGATAATCGGTAATATTCAAATCATCAAGATAAATGTTTCCTTGATTTGGTTTTACCAATCCAACGATCATATAAAAAGAAGTTGTTTTTCCAGCACCATTCGGACCCAAAAGCCCCACAATTTCTCCTTGATTTACTTCAACAGAAATTCCTTTTACAACACTTCGGCCTTTGTATGTTTTGATTAAATTATCGGCTCTTAGCTTCATTTGTTTAATGTGAAAATTAGATAATGTGAAAATGAGATAATTAAAAAAAACTAAATCATAATCAATTTTATAATTTGATTTGAAAGGCAAAATAAATTTAAAATAATCGATTTGGTAAATCAATTAACAAATTATTGCGTTTTCAAAACTTAGAATTTGTATTTCAAAATTAAATAATTAGCATATTTCAAGAGAAATTATCTAATTATCAAATTGGCACATTTTCTAATTATTTGCCTTGCTCTTCAAGTGCTTCCCAAAATTCGTAAGCTCTTCTTAAATGAGGAATAACGATTGTTCCGCCAACAAGAGTTGCGATTCCCATTGCCTCCATCATTTCTTCTTTAGAAACGCCTTCTTTATAACTTGTTTCTAAATGGTATTTTACGCAGTCGTCACATCTTAAAACTGTAGATGCAACTAAACCTAAAAGTTCTTTTGTTTTTACATCAAGAGCGCCTTCTGCATAAGCATTAGTGTCAAGGTTGAAAATTCGCTTTACAATTTTGTTGTTGTCAGCTAGTAATTTTTCGTTCATTTTAGAACGATAGTCGTTAAATTCTTGTACGATATCAGACATTTTCTTTCATTTTATTTCTATAAACAATCTTCGAAATAAGGATACTTACTTCATAGATAATCAACATCGGAATAGCCACAATAGTTTGGCTTACTACATCCGGTGGTGTTACGATTGCGGCAATAATCAAAATGATTACTACAGCATATTTCCAATATTTTCTTAAGAAAGTAGGGGTTACTAATCCTAACTTGGTTAAGAAATAAATAGCGATTGGCAACTCAAAAAAGATTGCGCTTCCGAGAATACTCGTTTTGACCATTCCCATATAAGATTCAAGCGTAAATTGATTTTTTACAATATCACTTACCGAGAAAGTAGCAACGAAATTCACTGACATTGGGATTACCACATAATACCCAAACAATACTCCTAAAAAGAAAAGTAAAGAGGAAACGAAAATAAACACTTTAGCATTTTTTCTTTCCTTTTCATACAGTGCAGGACTGATAAATTTCCAGATTTCCCATAAAATATAAGGGAAACTCAAAATGAATCCAGCTAAAAGACACATCCAAACAAAAATGTTTACCTGGCCTTCCATTTCAGTATTCTGAATAATGAAATTCAATTCCGTTATACAAATGCTGTCTGCAAATCCTAATGAATGTGATAAGTCGCAAAACCAAACATAAGTAAAAAATGTTGGTCGAATTGGACCTAAAATAATTTGATCAAATAAATAATCACTCACAAAATAAGTCACAAATGCCATAATGCATATTGCAATTGTACTTCTAACTAATAACCATCTAAGTTCTTCAAGATGGTCTAAAAATGACATTTCGCCAAGATTTTTCTTTGCCATTATACGATTCCTTCTTTTAAAATGTCATGTAAATGTAATACTCCTTTATATTCGCCATTGTCGGCAACGATTAGCTGTGTGATAGAGAAATCTTCTAAGATATTCAAAGCATCAACAGCCATTGTTTCTGATGAAACTAATTTTGGGTTTTTCGACATTATGTCTTTTGCAGTCAGGTCAGCGATTGAATCTCTGTCATTCAGCATTCGTCTAATATCTCCGTCGGTAATAATTCCGACAATTTTATTGTCTTCAATTACGGCAGTTACGCCCAGTCTTTTTTCGGAAATTTCGAAAATTGCTTTTTTGATTGAAGTTTCTGGTGTAACCATTGGTTTCAACGAGTGCTCAATCATATCTTTAACTCGAAGCAACAATTTTTTGCCTAAAGCACCACCAGGATGATAAATTGCAAAATCTTCAGGTTTAAAATCACGCATTTCCATTAAACAAACCGCAAGCGCGTCACCCATGACAAGTTGCGCTGTTGTACTGTTTGTTGGTGCGAGATTTATTGGGCAAGCTTCAATTTCGACAGTAGTGTTCAAAACATAGTCTGAACCTTTGGCTAAAAATGAAGTAATATTTCCTGTCATTCCAATTAAAGTATTTCCGAAACGTTTTAATAATGGAACCAGAACTTTAATTTCTGGACTGTTTCCGCTTTTTGAAATACAAATAATGATGTCTTCATTTTGTATCATTCCTAAGTCGCCATGAATAGCTTCTGAGGCATGTAAAAACATCGATGGAGTTCCTGTTGAATTAAAAGTTGCGACCATTTTCTGAGCGATAATAGCGCTTTTTCCGATTCCTGTAACGATCAAACGGCCTTTGCATTCATAAATACGCTGAACCGCTTGGTAGAAATTTTCGTCAAGAAAATCAATTAATTTTGTAATTGCCTCACTTTCAGATAGTATTGTTTTTTTGGCAATCGCCAATATATTTTCTTTTGTGATCAAAACAGAATATTTAAAATTTGTATGTATAAAAGAAAGTTGTATCTTTATGTGTTGCAAATTTATACAAAAATATCCATTAAAATAAAGAATGAATTCAAACGAAATTGAAATACACAAGGAATTAAAGAAGTATTTCGGCTTTAGCCAATTTAAGGGCTTGCAGGAGCAAGTCATTACGAGTATTTTAGGTAAGAAGAATACTTTCGTAATTATGCCTACGGGCGGTGGAAAGTCTCTTTGTTATCAATTACCCGCTTTAATTCAGGACGGAACAGCTATTGTTGTTTCACCCTTAATTGCTTTGATGAAAAATCAGGTCGATGCGATTCGAAGCCTTTCTTCAGAAAACGGAATTGCGCATGTACTCAATTCTTCTCTAACAAAAACAGAAATTGCCCAAGTTAAAAAAGATATCAGCTCTGGTTTAACCAAGCTTTTATATGTTGCTCCCGAATCATTGACTAAAGAAGAGTATGTGGCGTTCCTGCAAAGTGTGCCAATTTCTTTTGTTGCAATTGACGAAGCACACTGTATTTCAGAATGGGGACATGATTTTAGGCCGGAATACAGGAATTTAAGAAATATTATAAAACAACTAGGTAAAGTGCCAATTATTGGGCTTACCGCAACTGCAACCCCAAAAGTTCAGGAAGATATTCTGAAAAACCTTGATATGTCTGATGCTAATACTTTTAAAGCATCATTCAACAGACCGAACTTATTTTATGAAGTTCGCACAAAAACGAAAAATATTGAATCGGATATTATTCGATTTATCAAACAACATAAAGGCAAATCTGGAATTATTTATTGCTTGAGCCGTAAAAAAGTAGAATCGATTGCCGAAGTTTTACAAGTGAACGGAATTAGTGCCGTTCCTTATCACGCAGGTTTAGATGCAAAAACACGTGCAAAACATCAAGATATGTTTTTGATGGAAGATGTAGATGTTGTTGTAGCAACAATCGCTTTCGGAATGGGGATTGACAAGCCAGACGTTCGTTTTGTAATTCACCATGATATTCCAAAATCGCTTGAAAGTTATTATCAAGAAACAGGTCGCGCTGGCCGTGATGGGGGCGAAGGACATTGCCTTGCTTATTACTCTTATAAAGATGTAGAAAAGCTAGAGAAATTTATGTCTGGGAAACCAGTTGCTGAACAGGAAATTGGTTTTGCGCTTTTGCAAGAAGTTGTGGCTTACGCCGAAACCTCAATGTCGCGGAGAAAATTCCTTCTTCATTATTTCGGAGAAGAATTTGACAGCGAAACGGGCGAAGGTGCAGATATGGATGACAACGTTCGAAATCCTAAACATAAAGTGGAAGCCAAAGATCAAGTGGTCAAATTGCTTGAAATTGTTCGCGATACCAAACATATTTATAAGTCAAAAGAAATTGTGTTTACTTTAATTGGACGCATAAATGCTGTGATTAAAGCACATAAAACTGATACGCAATCCTTTTTTGGATCAGGTTCTGATCATGATGAGAAATATTGGATGGCATTGCTGAGACAAGTTTTGGTTTCAGGTTATTTGTCAAAAGATATTGAAACTTACGGCGTTATAAAAATTACAAAAGAAGGTTTAGATTTTATCAAAAAACCGGTTTCGTTTATGATGTCTGAGGATCACGAATACACTGAGGCAGATGATGAAACGATTGTAACAGGAGGAAAAGCTTCAGGTACTGCTGATGAAGTTTTAACCGGAATGCTTCGTGAGCTTCGTAAAAAAGTAGCCAAAAAACTGGGAGTTCCTCCATTTGTAGTTTTCCAGGATCCTTCTCTTGAAGATATGGCTTTAAAATATCCGATAACCATACAGGAATTGTATAATATTCATGGTGTTGGTGAAGGAAAAGCCAAAAAATACGGAAGCGAGTTTGTTGCTTTAATTAGCCGTTATGTCGAAGATAATGATATTATCCGTCCGGACGATTTGGTTGTAAAATCTACGGGAGTAAATTCTGCAAATAAACTTTACATCATTCAGAATATTGATAGAAAATTGCCTTTAAGTGATATCGCTTCTGCGAAAGGACTTTCTATGGATGCTCTGATTAAAGAAATGGAGCAGATTGTTTATTCTGGAACCAAATTAAATATCAAATATTGGTTGGATGATATGCTAGATGATGATCAACAAGAAGAAATTCACGATTACTTCATGGAATCAGAATCAGATAAAATTGAAGACGCACTTAAAGAATTTGATGGTGATTATGATATTGATGAATTGCGTTTAATGCGTATTAAGTTTATCAGCGAAGTTGCTAATTAATTCTCAGCATGAAGTTTTATAAACTGCTTTTTGTTTCATTTTTATTGTTATCGTTTAAATCTTTTGCGACAGCTCAGGTTCCTGATTATTTGATTGTTGGTAAAGATACTTTAAGGATTCAATCGAACCCATTAGAAGGATATCTTAAGGACCATCCAATTCCGGAAAATTTAATAACAAGTGTTTCTAGTGCTAATTGGAGAGGTTATATTGCCTATTTTAAATTTTTGAACGGAAAATTAGTTGTAGAGAATATCTATAAAGAAGACTATGTCGAGAAAGAAAATGGCAACTCGAGTTTTTCTTTGGTTTCTATTTATAAGGAGATTTTTGGCAAGCAGAAAAATTTTGAATGCAATTTTTATTCTGGATTGCTGATTTGCCCTTCTGGGAAAATGTTGCAGTACGTTCATATGGGATATAGTTCATTGTATGAAAACTATGATCTTATCGAAATAAAAGATGGCGTTAATGTAAAATCGAAAAAGTTTACAGCTGAAGAATTTCAGAAATTCAGGAAAGATTATTTTAGATATTTTAAAAGTACAGAAGAATATAAAATCAGATTTAATGAATTTAAAGAAATGGGATTTAGTCCAGAATATTCGAACAGTTCATTTTTAATAGTAAATCCTGGAACTGGAAGAGAAAATGAATCTCTAAAGAAAAAAGAAGCTGAATTTAAGGTTGGAAAACAAATCGATTCTTTTATGTTTGCTTTTTTTAATGATTATATAAAAACAATAGAAATTCCAACTAAATAATTTTATGAAAAAAAACTCGTCGGCATTTAAAATAGTTGTTTTAGCGCTATTATCAGTTTTAATTTTTAGTTTCTCATTTGATAAAAAAGAACAAGATTCGAAATTAGTCGGTATTTGGAAAGGCTTTGAGAAAGATGCGCAAATTGATGGTGTCGAAAAACACTGGATACAACAAAGATTTGCTGACGGTACCTATATGATAATGTTTACTGCAAAAGAAAACTGTGAAATAGAAACTTTTACAGAAAAAGGAAAGTGGTGGACTGAAGACGGCAAGTTTTATGAAGCTTCGGAAAGTAGTAAAGACATTGACATTTATAAATATGAAGTCAAAAATGAAGAAGAAGTTCAATTTAAAAGTGTCAAATTATTAGGAAAAAATAATGATACCTATACATTTAGCGATTATAAACTTGATTTGAAATAAACAGATAAAGACTCTCATAAAAAAATCCAAATTCCAAAGCTATTATACAGTTGGAATTTGGATTTTTTAATTGGAATTTAAAGCATTGATTATCCTTCAAATAGTTCTCCACGATGCGGTTTTAAAGCATCTCGTACCTGAATCATATTTTCATCGGTTACAACCATAAAAGCGGTCGCATGCATATCGTTTAGGATTGTAAAACCCGTAATATTTATTGGAAGCTTTTCAATAACAATGTATTCTTTAAGATGAATTTCGTGATGTTCTGCTGTTTTTGCAGAAGCAGGCCCGCGGAAATCCCAGATTAGTTTTATTTTTCTAGACATTTTTTTTAAAGGTTCAAAGTGACAGAGTGACAAAGGTACAAAGTCTTTTTTAAAGGTTCTAAGATTCTGAGATACTAAGGTGCTGAGTTTTTTCTGTAGAGGCGTACTGCAGTGCGTCTCTACGATACTCTTTGTGATAAAATCTGTTTAGATCTGTGCAAATCTCTGTGCAAATTTTACGGTAGAGATAATCTCATTTAAAAATGTTATTTTTGCATCTTCTTTTCATAGAAAGAAAAGCTAATAAATAAAATACAATGCCAAGAGAACTTTTACTTCAAGTTACACCAGAAATTGCTGCAAACGAATCTTTGCTAAAAGACTATTTGTCTAAGCAGATTAAAGTTTCTGTTCAGGAAATTCAGCACGTTTCGATTTTAAAACGCTCTATTGACGCGCGTCAAAAAGCGATTAAAATCAACTTGAAAGTTATTATTTATCTGAAAGGCGAACCTTTTCAGGAAACTAAAATTGAACTTCCTATATATAAAGATGTTTCCAATGCGCAGGAAGTCATTGTAGTTGGAGCAGGTCCGGCCGGACTTTTTGCGGCTTTGCAATTAATTGAATTGGGCTTAAAGCCGATTGTGCTTGAACGTGGAAAAGACGTTCGTGGACGCCGACGCGACCTTAAAGCAATAAATCGCGAGCATATTGTAAACGAAGATTCAAATTATTGTTTTGGCGAAGGTGGAGCTGGAACTTATTCTGATGGGAAATTATATACACGTTCTAAAAAGCGTGGCGATGTTACTAGAATTTTAGAACTTTTAGTAGCTTTTGGTGCTTCTGAAGATATTTTAGTTGAAGCGCATCCGCACATTGGAACCAATAAATTGCCAAAAATTATTGAAGATATCCGTAACAAAATTAGAGAATTTGGCGGTCAGGTTTTGTTTGAAACTCGTGTAAGCGATATTTTGGTAAAGAATAATGAAGTTGAGGGAATTGTAACTCAAAACGGAGATAAGATTCTTGCCAACAAATTGATTCTGGCAACAGGACATTCAGCGCGTGATATTTTTGAATTATTAGATAAAAAGAAAATTTTTATAGAAGCAAAGCCTTTTGCTTTAGGAGTTCGTGCAGAACATTCACAAGAATTAATTGACAGTATCCAATACAGCTGTGATTTCCGTGGAGAGCATTTGCCTCCAGCGCCTTATTCAATTGTAAAACAAGTAAACGGTCGTGGGATGTATTCGTTCTGTATGTGTCCGGGTGGTGTAATTGCGCCTTGTGCTACAAGTCCGGGTGAAGTGGTTACAAATGGTTGGTCGCCATCGAAACGTGATCAGTCAACGGCTAATTCTGGAATTGTGGTTGAGTTGAAATTGGAAGACTTTAAACCATTTGCAAAATTTGGTGCTTTGGCCGGAATGGAATTTCAAAAAAGCATCGAACAAAAAGCTTGGCATTTAGCTGGACAAACTCAAAAAGCTCCAGCGCAGCGAATGATCGATTTTACAAAAAGCAAAGTTTCGGCAGATATTCCGAAAACTTCATATGTTCCAGGAACCACCTCGGTTGAATTAGGTCAAGTTTTTCCAGGATTTTTAACGCAGATTATGCGTCAGGGATTTCAGGAATTTGGAAAATCAATGCGAGGTTATTTAACCAATGAAGCTATTTTGCATGCGCCAGAAAGCCGAACTTCATCACCAGTAAGAATTCCGAGAGATCCTATGACTTTAGAGCATTTGCAAATAAAAGGATTGTATCCGTGTGGAGAAGGTGCAGGTTATGCTGGCGGAATTATTTCTGCAGCAATTGATGGAGAAAAATGTGCTTTGATGATTGCTGAGGCTTTGAGGTGATAAGTTGGCATTTTGACATATAGTCCCTACGGGACAGAATTTAAATGTGTAATTTATTTTTTCTACCAATATTAAATCTCTATTATTTAAGGATGTTTTTTTTGGATTAAATTCCGGTAGGAATTAAATGTTGGTAGCAAAAAGATATTTAGAAAAGTTGAGAATGTCCCGTAGGGACTATATATTGCGAGCAAAGTGTTTTTCGCGTGAGGGATAGAGCTAAGCTACCGAAGTAGCAGCGAAAGCCCGACACCAATAAAAAAAGGAGCCGACTAAGCGTTTTGCATAGTTGGCTCCTTTTTTTATTGGTGGCACGCCCAGATTATTAATTACGGAATTAAAATTATTTTTCCAGTACTTTTTCTGCTTTCCAGAAAATCATGCGCCAGCTTTCCTTCAGATAATTTGAAAGATGTTGGTTCAGAAAGTTTGATTTTTCCTTCGGCAATCCAGCTGAATAATTGTGTTGCGCGTTTGATGCGTTCTTCTTTAGAATTTAAATAGCTCCACAAATCGCCTCCGGTTAAGGTTTTTGAACCGTCCATAAGCATCCTTGGATCTACAGGCGCAGGATCTCCTCCGGCCATTCCAAAGAAAACTACTTGTCCACATTCTTTTGTGACTTCGAAACTTTCTGCTAAAGTGCTTCCGATACTGTCGTAAACAACATCGACACCTTTTGAAGAAATTTCGAAAACCTGTGATTTCCAATCGTCATTATAAAGTAAAACATGATCAGCACCTTGCTCAAAACCAACTTTTGCTTTTTCTGAAGAAGAGGTTAATCCAATTACATTTGCACCAAAAAGCTTGCTAATTTGAGTCAGAATTTGCCCAACGCCGCCAGCAACAGCATGAATTAATACGGTTTCTCCTTTTGCAGTTTTATGACTGTCGGTTGCTAAATAATGTGCGGTTAGACCTTGCAATAAAACTGAAGCAGCCGTTTCGAAAGAAACTGCTTCGGGCAAAGGCAAAACATGATTTGTGTTTACAGCGACCAACTCTGCATTTGCAAAGGGAACATCGGCGAAAGCTACACGGTCTCCAACTTTATATTCTGGGTGATTATTAGCATCAACAACAATTCCGGCGCCTTCATAACCGGCAATAAAAGGCGGATTTCCTTTTAAATGATAATTTCCTTTTCGTCTGTAAACATCGGCAAAGTTTAATCCGATGGCTTTCATTTCGACTAAAATTTCATCAGATTTTAATTGAGGATTTGGAATTTCGATATATTCTAAAACATCTGAATCTCCGAATTTAGAGAAGGTAAGTGCTTTCATATTTTAAATTTTTAAGTTTACAAAGAACGAAAAATATATTGGCTCCATTTTAAAGATAATCTTTAAAAAAAAAGTAACAACTTGAATTCAGGTTGTTACTTTGAGTTAAATTAAAAAGGTTGGGATATCGGTTATGGTTTATTTTTTAGTTTTTATTTCTGTTACAATCAAATTAACAGTTGTATCTCCTAAATTTTTTGCCATATGTGTAACAGCTGGTATGTACATGGCATCTCCGGCTTTAATATCCATAACAATGGGAGCTTTGCCTTTATCGGTTATTTCAATTTTTCCATCAGCCAATGCATAGATGGTGTGATCAGGATGATGATGCCATGGAATTGTTTCTCCAGGATTAATCTCAACTTGCAATATTCTTACTCTTTCATTCTCAAGAAGTACCTTTTTATATGCATTAGGCGCTACTTTTAATGGGTCTTGTGCATAGATATTCACACTTAATATAAAAAGTAATAGTAGGAACAGAGGCATTAAATTCTTTTTAATTGTTTTCATTTCATTTCTTTTTTATTGGTTAAATTTTCCCAGAATTGTTTATTACGTGTTCTTTTTGAAAACTTTGTCATGGTTGCATTTTGTGAAAAAGACAAAGTTCTCTTGCAGTGCATTTTTTTTAATTAATGCGAAGAGGCAGATTTTTCCTGATTCGAAAAATTACGGTTAGGATATTCAGCTAGAAAAATTGGATTTCATTTCGCAGATGTGGGATCTTCGGATTTGGGTAATGCAGATCTCCACGTCGCTTGTTTGAATCCGTCATTTTTTTTCGGCTTATCTTCACTGGTTTGGGAAATTGAAGTGCGATAAATAGTGTCTATTTTGGGACTACTAATTTACAAAAAAATGAGATGTGGAATGTTCTTAAAATCAAATTATTAGTCTTACTCTTGCCTGTAGTGTATTTGTTTTTAGTTATTTGTATTTGTTTTAATCCGAATATTCGTGAAATTATACAACAACAAAGCCATTGTAAATACTTTTTATTTACAATGGCTTTGTTGTTAGGTTGCTTTTGAAAGCTTTTCGGTTTTATATTTTAGGGAATTTCATTTCATTAAAAGTGCTTTTTTGTTTAGCCATTGCCTCGACATCCTGCCATTTTCTTGGAGATTCGGCTGAAAGATTTTCGTATGAATCTTTTTTCATTAAAATATCATCTTCGATACGAACGCCAATATTCCACCACTTTTTATCGCATTTACTGCCTGCTGGAATATAGATTCCTGGTTCAACAGTAAGAATCATGTTTTCTTTTAAAGTTCCCATGTAATTTCCTTTGTCGTGAACATCCAAGCCAAGAAAATGCGAACATCCGTGAGGATAATAAATTCGTGCATCTTTAGGGTCTGTTATAATTCCTAATTTAATGAGGCCTGCTGCGACTACTTCTCTGGATCTTTTGTTTAAATTCTGAATTGGAGTTCCTTCTTTGCAAAGTTTAAAAACTTCTTCTTGAGCTTCATAAACTATTTGGTAAATGGCTTTTTGTTCTTCAGTAAATTTTCCGTTTGCAGGAACTGTTCTGGTAACGTCTGCCGAATATCCATGATATTCGGAACCAACGTCCATTAATAACAATTGATTTTCCATTTTTGAAGCATTGTTTTCTCCGTAATGTAAAATACAACCATTTGCTCCAACACCAACAATTGGAGGATAGCCTTCATCTTCGGCGCCATAATGTCTGTGAACATACATGTGAATTCCATCTGCTTCATTTTCGCTCATGTCTGGGCCAACAGCTTTCATAACTTCATTGTGCGCAATGCATGAAAGTTTTACGGTTTTGCGCATTAAATCAAGTTCTTCGGGAGTTTTTATTTCGCGAAGAGAATTGGTAATGTTGGTAAATAAATCTGTAGAAGATTCGTTTTCTTGCGTAATTGAAGCTTTGGATTTAAAAATCTGAATTAATCCAAAAAGATCGAATCCGCTTTTGTCGTTGGTTAGATCTGTTGGGATTTTATCGTAAATTATCTTGTCAAATTTTTGAAAATCAATTTTAAAAGCATTAAAATCTTTTCCGTTGTAAGCGGTTGAAAATCCTAGTTTCGATTTAGCGCCTTCAACACCTAAACGTCTTCCTGTCCACATTTCACGATTAGCGTTTCTTTCTCTCACAAAAAGGATTTCATTGTATTTTTCATCTCCCTGTGGTTCTTTAAAAATCAATAAAACACCATCAGCTTCTTTGTAGCCTGATAAATAATACATATCTGGGTTTGCGTGATAATTGTAATTAACGTCTTTTGAGAAAACTCTTTCCGGATATGAGAAAATTACAGCGACAGAATTGGCAGGCATCAAAGCTCTGAAGGCTTCACGACGACCTTTGTGAAATTCTTTTGAAAGATAATCTGTTGGGAGGTTTTCTTGCGCCTGAATTTGTGAGAAGGAAAACAAAACGGCAAAGAAAAATAGTAATTGCTTCATTTTTTTGGCTTTTTATTGATGATTTTTGGTTTTTTGATTAGTGCAAATTACAAAAAAAATAGAATCACAAATTGTAATTTAAATGTTTGATTAATATTATTTTAAGCAAAATGATGTAACTTAGAGATCAGAAAATTTCGATTTGCAGTGAAATTTAAGCTTAAAAAGGCATGAATCTTGAGAATGGAACGTTTATAACAGAATTTTAATCTTCAAAAAACAAATTTTATTAATCTTTAAAAATGCATTTTATGAAAAAATATACGCTTGCTATTGTTTCAGTTTTAACTTTGTTGCTTTATTCGTGTATGGCATCGAAAGGCGCTAATAATGGAGGAGATCTTTTTGGCTCAACTTGGGAATTGGAATATATTTCTGGACCGAGAATTGCTTTTGAAGGTTTGTATCCAAATAAAAAACCTGAAATTACTTTTGATCAAAAAGAGACAAAAGTTTTTGGAAATAATGGATGCAACGGATATAGTGCGCCTTATACATTAAAAGGGAATTCTTTGACTTTTGGGGAGCCAGGACCATCTACATTAATGTTTTGTGATGGAGGAGGAGAACAGCAATTTTTGCAACAAATGAAAAAAATCACAAGCTATTCTATTGATAAAGATGGGAAATTGATTTTGAATGAAGGCGATGTAGCAATGATGCGATTCAAAAAAGTAGCTAAAAAATAATTTAAGCTTTTTGAACTTTGTCAAAGTTGAAGCTAAAAAGAAAAGGGGAAATGAATCAATTCATTTCCCCTTTTCTTTTATGATTTCTTTTTTAGTTTGTCTTTAAAGACTTTCTCGAATTTTTCTATTTTCGGCTGAATGACCATTTTGCAATACGGCTGATTTTTATTGTTGGCATAATAATTTTGATGATAATCTTCGGCTTTGTAAAAAACTTTGAAAGGTTCAACTTTAGTTACAATCGGATTATTATAAACTTTTGCTTTGTTAAGTTCGGCAATAATACTTTGTGCGGCCTTTTTTTGTTCTTCGTTTTTATAAAAAATCACAGAACGGTATTGTGTTCCAACATCTGCGCCTTGACGATTTAAAGTTGTAGGATCGTGAACTGTAAAAAAGACTTTGAAGATTTCATTAATATCAGTTACGTTTTTATCGTATGTAATTTGAACAACTTCGGCATGACCGGTTTCTCCGGTGCAAACTTCTTCGTAAGTAGGATTAGGGACATTTCCTCCAGAAAATCCAGAAACCACAGATTTTACTCCGTCTAAATTTTCATAAACTGCTTCAACACACCAGTAACATCCGCCACCGAGCGTAATAGTTTCAAGATTTGAAGGTTTTTTGTTTTGAGAAAATCCGTTCAATGACAAAACAGACAAGCAAATTAAGAATATATTTTTCATAGCATAAATTATTTAGAATCGGGAATAAAATCTAAAGCAATTGAGTTCATGCAATAACGTTTTCCAGTTGGTTCTGGGCCGTCGTCAAATAAATGCCCTAAATGTCCACCGCAACGCCCGCAAAGCGCCTCGATTCGGTCCATTCCATATGAATCATCATTTTTGAAAATTATGCTGGTTTTATTTTCTTGTTCAAAAAAACTTGGCCAACCACAACTGCTTGAAAATTTAGCGGTCGATCTAAAAAGTTTGTTGCCACAAGAAGCGCAATAATAGGTTCCTTTTTCATCAGTATTCCAATATTTTCCTGTAAAAGGTCTTTCGGTATCCGCTTTACGCATTACTGCAAAAACATCTTCTGGAAGAACCTTTTTCCATTCGGCATCGCTTACGTTTAATTTGGTTGTATCAGTATTCGAATAATATGGGTTTCCAGGTTTGCTGATTTTGTTTTCCATAGCAACGGTTTTAGCAGGCTGTTTTTTTGTGTTTTGACCGCAGGCTTGTAGAATAAAAAGCGGTAGTAAAAAACAAAGACTTAAAATTAGATTTTTAGATTTCATAAATTTTTTGGTGCTTTAATCTGTATTTCAAAGATACGTCGAGATTTAGCTTCAAATTACAGCTGGAGTTATTATTGAGATTTTTTTAAGTGTGTTTTAACTTTTTATTAGTTACGTAAAATAATGCAATGTAGTTTTTATGTCTTAATTTTAACAGCTTTTAATTTTTAATATAAAATATAATGCTGTAAATCAATAAAATAGAAAATGGGTTTTGAGCTTAGATTTTAACTAACTTAATTAGCATTTTTAAGCCATTTCTTTTTTCGTATTTTTGTTTGCTTAAGAAGCCTTATGACAGAAGAAAACGTAATATTAGTTAATCAAAACGATGAACAAATTGGCTTAATGCCAAAATTAGAAGCACATGAAAAAGCGCTTTTGCACCGTGCCTTTTCAGTTTTTATTTTAAATAGTAAAAACGAAATAATGTTGCAGCAACGTGCTCATCATAAATACCATTCGCCTTTGCTTTGGACAAACACTTGTTGCAGTCATCAAAGAGAAGGAGAAACCAACATTGAAGCGGGAAGCCGAAGATTATTTGAAGAAATGGGATTTAAAGCCGAATTGAAAGAGCTTTTTCATTTTATTTATAAAGCGCCTTTTGACAATGGTTTAACGGAGCACGAACTTGACCATGTTATGATTGGTTATTATAATGATGAACCAAACATAAATCTAGATGAGGTCGAAGCTTGGAAATGGATGAGCATTGAAGATGTAAAAAAGGATATTGAAAAACAACCCGAAATTTATACCGTATGGTTTAAGATAATTTTTGATGAATTTGATCATTATTTGGAAGACCATAAATTATAACCAAAGCAACCAAAAAACCTAAATGAGAGTAACCATATCAAGAAAAGCACATTTTAATGCTGCGCATCGATTACACAGGAAAGATTGGACAGACGAAAAAAACAATGCTGTTTTTGGAAAATGTAATAATCCCAACTTTCATGGTCACAATTATGGTTTGACGGTTAGTGTTACAGGAAAAATTGACCCGGAAACTGGTTTTGTTTTAGATGTGAAAGTATTAGCGGATATCATACTTGAAGAAGTGGAGATTCCGTTTGATCACAAAAACCTAAATCTGGATGTTCCAGAATTTCAGGATTTGAATCCAACAGCCGAAAATATTGCTGTTGTGATATGGAATAAAATTAAAAAAAGAATTCAGCCCGATTTTGATCTAGAAATCGTGCTTTATGAAACAGACCGCAATTTTGTAACTTATAAAGGAGAATAATAAATGTCATTAAAAATAGGAGATATAGTTCCGAATTTTACTGCAAAAGATAGTCATGGGGAACTTTTTGAAAGCAAAAGCTTTTTAGGGATAAAGCCACTCGTAATTTATTTTTATCCGAAAGATAACACGCCGGGTTGTACTACCGAAGCCTGTAGTTTTCGCGATCAATATGAAGATTTTAAAGATTTAGGCGCTGAAGTTATTGGTATCAGCAGTGATAGTGTCAAATCACATCACAAATTTGCCAATAAGCACAAGCTGCCTTTTATTTTGTTGTCAGATCAAGATAAAAGATTGAGGCAATTGTTTGGGGTGCGAAATAACCTTTTTGGACTTTTGCCAGGAAGAGTAACTTATATCGTAGATCGCAATGGTGTCGTAATTTTGATTTTTGATAGCATGAATGCGGCAAAACACATTCCGAAAGCATTGGAAACGATTAAAGAATTAGTATTATAAATTAAGGGAATAGTATTATTTCAATATTGAAATAATAAAGATATTAGCTAAAACAAAACAATAATAAACATGCAATTTTATCCATTACAATTTGAGCCTATTTTAAAAGAAAGAATCTGGGGAGGAGAAAAACTTAAAACTTTATTGAATAAACCAATTACTTCTAAAATTACTGGCGAAAGCTGGGAACTTTCTACAGTAGAAGGCGATGTTAGCGTAGTTTCAAATGGCGCTTTAAAAGGAAAATCATTAATGCAGTTAATTGATGAAACTCCAAATGAAATTCTTGGAACAAAGGTTTATGAGCGTTTTGGAAAGCAATTTCCGTTGCTTTTTAAATATCTTGACGCTCGCGAAGATCTTTCAATTCAGGTTCATCCAAATGATAAATTGGCAAAAGAACGTCATAATTCTTTCGGGAAAACGGAAATGTGGTATGTAATGCAAGCCGATGCTGATGCAAGAATTATTGTGGGATTTAAAGAAAACTCAAGCAAAGAGGAATATTTAAAGCATTTGAATGATAATACATTGGTTTCGATTTTAGATGGTGTAAAAGCAAAATCTGGCGATGTTTTCTTTTTAGAAACAGGAACAGTTCATGCGATTGGAGCAGGATTAGTTGTTGCCGAAATTCAACAAACTTCAGATATTACTTATCGTTTGTATGATTTTGATCGTGTAGATGCACAAGGAAATAAAAGAGAATTGCACGTAGATTTAGCGCTTGACGCAATCAATTACAATAAAGTTGATACTCAAAAAAAATACGAAACAAAAGAAAACGTTTCGAATACGGTTGTCGATTGTCCTTATTTTACAACAAATTTAATTCCGTTAGAAAATAAAGTCGAAGTTTCTAAATCCGGAGAAACATTTACAGTATATATGTGTGTTGAAGGAAGTTTTGAAATTGAATTTGATGGTTTTAAACATACATACATAAAAGGAGATACGGTTTTGGTTCCAGCTGCGATAAATGCATTTGTCTTGAGCGGAAAAGCTTCAATTTTAGAAATTTACATTTCATAGCGCTTAATATAAAGAATATGTGTATTTTTGCAGACGCAAATTAAAATTATAATAAAAATGGCAAACGTTAAAAATTTAAAGAAAGACATCAATTTCGTATTAGGAGATATTATTGAGGCAGTTTACTTGTTTGAGATGTCTACAACAGGAAATCCAACTCCAGAAACGAATGCTTTAATCGATGAAGCTATCGCTGCATTCGATACTTTGATTACAAAAGTGAACGCTAAGAACGTTGAAAATAAAAAAGCACACTTCAAACAAATCAATGTTGAATTAGAACAAACTGCTAATCAATTGATTGAAAAAATCAACGCATTATAAGCAAAAAAAAGTGTAAAAAAGTGCAAATTTATTTTGGGAAATTGAAAAACCGCTTTATATTTGCACCCGTAATGAGGCCGATGTAGCTCAGCTGGCTAGAGCAGCTGATTTGTAATCAGCAGGTCGTGGGTTCGAGTCCCTCTATCGGCTCAACGGAAACCATCACAGAAATGTGGTGGTTTTTTTAATTATAGAGAGAGGTGTGAAATTTTTTTTGGAATATTAAAAAACATTTATATCTTTGCACTCGCAAAATAGGCCGATGTAGCTCAGCTGGCTAGAGCAGCTGATTTGTAATCAGCAGGTCGTGGGTTCGAGTCCCTCTATCGGCTCAAAAACCATCACAGAAATGTGGTGGTTTTTTTTTGCTCAAAATTGAAAGGTTAAGTTTTGATGTTTCAAGTTTCAGGTTCAAGTTGGAATTTGGATTTTTTTTGGAATTTAAATCTTGAATTTATTTAATTTTAGAATGTGTCTTTTTGGTTTTTTTAAACAATAAATTTCTTATGTTTGTTTTTTAACCAAAAACATACTAATAATGGAAGAAACTTCAGTGTTTGAAAATTTCGAGATGCAGCTCGATCAATCTGCAAAAGATTTTTTAAAAGAAACCGCAAAGTGGGCTTACTTTTTGTCTATTCTTGGATTTATAGGTGTTGGGCTTTTTGTTGTTTTTGCGATTTTCGCAGGAGCGATTTTTGCGTCTCTTGGTAACACAATGGGAGCAGGCCTTTTCGCAGGTTCTCTAGGAGCATTTATGAGTTTTGTTTATTTAGCTTTTGCTGCTCTTTATTTCTTCCCGGTGTATTATTTGTTCAGATTTGGTTCTAACGCAAAAAGAGCATTTAGAGAAAATGATTCTGAAGCATTGACATCTTCTTTAGGGTATTTGAAATCGCATTATAAATTTATCGGTATCTTGATGGTTACCATATTATCGCTTTATGCGCTTATATTTGTGCTTGCAATGCTTGGAGGTATATTAGGAAGGTAATTTCTAGAAATAAGATTTATATAAGCATAAAAAAAAACGTCCTTCTGGACGTTTTTTTTGTTTTGGGTTTTATTGTTTTTGTTCCTGTTTTTTGATGTCAGCAACATATTTGGTTAATTTCTTTCCGTAAAGCGATTGAGCAACTTTTGGAGTCATCGACTTTTGAATTGTATCTAAAAATTTGATGTTGATGTCATAAATCTCTGCTAAAGCAATATAAGGTGCGATTTCGTGATCTTTATTGTTAAGAGCGAAGTTTGTAGCGAATAAGTATTTTCTTTTCGTATTAGAGTCGTCTTTTGCATTAATGCTGTCTACAGCTTTTTGATCATTTCTTTTCATCGCTTTAAATCTTGGCTCAACTAATGCTAAACTTTCGTCATTAAAACGGTTGTTTATTTTTTTATACTCTTCGTATAATTCTTGATTTTTTGATCCCGTGATTTTGGCGCTATAAATAAAGTTGTCTAAGTTGGTGTCGATGTTAATGTTTCCAGGCTCTGCAAAAAATAAAATATTATTGTCCATCGAGTTGCTAACTCCTCTGTCTAAAAACAAATAAAGCATTTCTGGAGATTCTAATTTGATGTCTCTTTCAAAAGCCGAGCTTCCGTCAATTTTAACACTGTCGATTGCCACAAGTGATGTGTCAACAATTCTTTGAATATATAAAGTTCCTTCTTTTAATCCTTTAATGTTTCCTGTAAGGTGTAGGTGGTCAGTAGGTGTTTCTTTTTTGCTGCATGATGCTAGTAGGGCAATTGCGGCAAAGGCAATAATCGATTTTTTCATTGGTTTTTAGATTTTGGTGCAAAATAAAGAAAATAGTTTGAATGTAGTAGGTGTGATTAAAATTTTAATAAAAAATAAATCCCAATCTATTTCTAAATTGGGATTGCTGTATTTTTATAAAAATGAGACTTTTACATTTGCAAATTGTAGCTCACGCCACTCTCGTGTGTGTAAGTGAATTTGCTGTCGCAGTCATTGTTTCCGTAGTCGATAACACCTTTTAGGAATCCGCCTTCGATTTTCAATTTTCCTTTTGAAATGTATTGGCAAGAATATTTTTTTATCAAAGATTCTTGAACTGTCAATGTCAAAGTCGCTCCTTTGTCTGTAGTTACAGTGTGAGTTCCTTCAGTCATTTCGTAAACGTTGTCTTCAAGAACAAATGGAGTGTCAACACCAGCAGTTTGTTTTACGGTATAGGTTCCTGAGTTTGTGTACACTCTGCCTAATAAATCAGTAAATTTTCCATTTGTAACTTTTCTGGTAAATTGTGGTACAGTAGCAACTGTTGTAGTGTTTGTGTATTCAATTGTTCCTTCAAGCTTAATTCCATTAATCGAATAATCAATTCTTTCAATTGTCAATTTGCTTCCTGTAGTAGTTACTGGTCCAGTAAGTGTAAGTTTTAATTTTCCTTTTCTTGTAAGCTGATTGTCGATACAACCCGTAGTTCCGTAATCTACGGTGTACACTTTAGGGTAAGATGTTCCAGAAACCGTAATTGTTGCACAAACAGCACCTGCAGGTTTTGATGTTCCAGAGCTGTTAGTTACAGATAATCCTGTGTTGACGTCCATTTCGTTAGCAGCGTCAATAGAAATTGATGCGCCAACAGCCGTAGTGTCTGTTTGGTTGGCAATGTCATCACCGCCTGAACATGAAATGTAAGTAAGTGCTGTTACACAAACAGTTGTGATTAAAAGGGCAATTTTTTTCATAGTAGTTTTTGTTTAAGATTAGATTTTAAAGGTCTTCAAATGTAACAAAAAAAATGAATTGCAATAAAAAAATCCTGTAAGCAAAACTTACAGGATTTTTGAGGTTATTTTAGGATGAAAATCTTATTTGATCATCTCGAAACTTCTTTTTACAAAAGCAGTCAGGGCTTCACCTTTTAAAAGGTTTTGCGATAATTTAGCTAGGTCTAAAGCTTGTTTTACCAAATGTTCTTGATGTGTCTTGTCTTCGGTGTTCAAAATGCTTGAAGCCAAATCAGAATTTGTATTTACAACCAAATTGTACATTTCTGGCATATTTCCCATTCCGAACATTCCGCCACCACCAGTTTGGCTCATTTCTTTCATTCTTCGCATAAATTCTGGCTGCGTGATAATGAATGGAGCTGCTTGCGAATCCATAGCTTCTAACTGAACGCTATATGCTTTTGGAATATATGCTTCTAAAGAAGTTTTTAAAGCTGCTTTTTCGTCATCAGATAATTTAGAAATTGCATTTTCTTCTTTTTTGATTAAGTTGTCAATGTGATCAGAGTCAACACGAACAAATGTCAAGTTGCTATTGTCGTTTTCAATTTTTTGAATCAAATGCGAAATAATAGGAGAATCTAAAAGCAATACTTCGTAACCTTTTTCTTTTGCTGCCTCAATATATGAGTGTTGAGCATCTTTGTTTCCTGCATAAAGAACAACTAATTTGCCGTCTTTATCAGTTTGGTTTTCTTTTAGTTTTTCTTTTAACTCTTCTAAAGTGAAATAAGTATCATCTACAGTTGGATACAAAACAAATGCTCCAGCTTTTTCGTAGAATTTGTCTTCAGAAAGCATTCCGTACTCCAAAACGATTTTAATGTCGTTCCATTTTGCTTCAAAATCAGCACGGTTTTCGTTGAATAATGATTTTAATTTATCTGCAACTTTACGTGTGATGTAGTTTGAGATTTTCTTAACTGCACCGTCTGCTTGTAAACCAGAACGAGAAACGTTCAATGGAATATCTGGAGAGTCGATTACACCTTTTAACATCGTCAAGAATTCAGGAACAATTCCTTCTACGTTATCTGTAACGTAAACTTGGTTTTGGTACAACTGAATTTTGTCCTTTTGGATCTGCATGTCTGTACCCAACTTTGGGAAATACAAAATACCAGTCAAGTTGAAAGGGTAATCTACATTTAAATGAATATTGAATAATGGCTCTTCAAATTGCATTGGATACAATTCTCTGTAGAAGTTTTTGTAGTCTTCGTCAGATAATTCAGAAGGCTGTTTTGTCCAAGCAGGAGTTGGGTTGTTGATGATGTTGTCAACTTCTATAGTTTCGTTAACATAATCTTCAGGCGCATCTTCAGGTTTTGGAAGAGTTTCTGTTCTTGTTCCAAATTTGATTGGAATAGGCATGAACTTGTTGTATTTGCTCAATAATCCACTGATTTTAGAATCTTCTAAGAATTCTAAAGAATCTTCAGCGATATGCAAAATAATTTCTGTTCCGCGTGAAGTTTTGTCAGCAGGCTCTAAAGTAAATTCTGGGCTTCCGTCACATGTCCAGTGTGCTGCAGGCTCGTCTTTGTATGATTTCGTAATGATTTCAACTTTTTCTGCAACCATAAATGCTGAGTAAAAACCAAGACCAAAGTGTCCGATAATTCCAGAATCTTTAGCAGAATCTTTGTATTTATCCAAGAATTCTTCGGCTCCAGAAAAAGCAACTTGGTTGATGTATTTTTCTACTTCATCGGCAGTCATACCCAAACCTTGATCGATAATATGGATTTTTTTGCCCTCTTTATCGATTTTGATTTCGATGATTGGATTTCCATATTCAACTTTAGCTTCGCCAATGCTGATAAGGTGTTTTAATTTTAAAGTAGCGTCAGTTCCGTTTGAAACCAGCTCGCGCAAAAAGATTTCGTGGTCACTGTATAAGAACTTTTTGATTAAGGGAAAGATGTTTTCTACTGAAACATTAATTTTACCTGTTGTCATATTTTTTTAATTTTTGAGTTTAATGTGATGATTTTCATTTATTCAAATAGAATACCAATTATTTTCTGGGTGACAAAATGTCGGAAGTGTTAATTTTGAAAGAAAATAAATAGATTTTGGAAGAGAAATTATCCTAACGAATCGTATATTTGTGGTATAATAATTGTTAAACGTGTAAGTATTAACTTAAATAATGTACAAAATGAAGAAAATAATTTTCATTTGCATGATCGCCACGATGTTTTTTGCGTGTAAATCAGCTTCGTCTACAACTGCTTCAACTGAAGCGCAAGCGCCAACACTTTCAACTAAACTTGACAAATCAACTCAAGTAGCACTTAAAGGAAATTGGGTATTAACTAATGTGTCGTATCCAGGTTCTGATTATATCAAAGTAAATTCATTTGATCTTGCCGATTCAAAATGTTTTGTAGGCAGTACTTGGAGTTTTATTTCTAATAACAACAAAGGAACAATGGCTTTGAATTCTCCTAGCTGTACAGCATTTAATTCGCCAATCGTTTGGAGTATCAATAATCAGGGAATGTTTATTCTTAAAATTCTTAATGCAGGTGAAAAAGCTAAGAAAGTAAGAGATGGTTATTTGCTTAAAGTTGCGGGAGTAACTGAAAGTTCTTTTCAGTTAATCGACAACATTAATGTTGGTGGTCAGACTAAAGATGTGGTATACCAATTTCAAAGAGCTAATTAATATTAAAAAAATATAGAAAATGAAAAAGATAACTGTTTTAGGTCTAAGCTGTTTAATGGTTGTAGCTAGTTTTTTTACTAGCTGTGAATCTGTGCAAAATGCAAACAATACACAAAAAGGAGCCGGAATTGGTGCAGTTGCTGGTGGGGTAATTGGAGGTATTTTAGGAAATAATTTAGGGCACGGTGGTAATGCTGCCTTAGGAGCTGCTATTGGAGCTGCTGTAGGTGGGGGAACTGGAGCTCTTATTGGAAACAAAATGGATAAGCAAGCTCGTGAAATCGATCAGGCGCTTCCAGGTGCAGATGTTGAAAGAGTTGGTGAAGGAATTCACTTGACTTTGAATGAAAATGCTGTCCGTTTTGATACAAATAAATCAACTTTGACGGCTACTGCAAAAGCAAATTTAGATAAGTTAGTTCCTGTATTTAACGACTACGGAGATACTAATATCGAAATCTTTGGTTATACCGATAATACAGGTAAGCCAGATTACAATTTGACTCTTTCAGGACAAAGAGCAGCTTCTGTTCAAGCTTATTTAGTTTCAAAAGGATTAAAATCTAGCCGCTTCAAAACTTCAGGTTTAGGAATTGCTGATCCAATTGCAACAAATGATACGCCAGAAGGAAGAAGCCAAAACCGTCGTGTAGAGTTTGCTATTACTGCAAATGACAAAATGGTAAATGACGCTAAAGCCGAAGCTGGAAAATAGTTTTAAAAGACAATAAAATTTATTAAAAGCTGTTTCTTAATTGAAGCAGCTTTTTTTTTGACTTTAGAAATTAAACATTGTAAATTTGAACTCTCAAATTCAACTCATGCTCGACATTCAAAATATTTCTTTTTCGTACACCGATAAACCTGTTATAAACAATGTTTCTTTTACTGTAAATAAAGGAGAAAATATCGCTATCATAGGCGAAAGCGGCTGTGGCAAAAGTACATTGCTTAAACTTATCTACGGTTTGTATGATTTAGACGAAGGCAAGATCTTTTATGATGAAAAACCAGTTTTGGGACCAAAATACAATTTGATTCCCGGAATGCCGTATATGAAATATTTAGCTCAAGATTTTGATTTGTCTCCATATGAAACTGTTGCCGAGAATGTTGGGAAGTTCTTGTCGAATGGATTTGCCAATATGAAAAAACTCCGTGTTCAGGAATTATTGGAAATGGTCGAAATGGAAAATTTTGCTAATGTAAAAACGAAATTTTTGAGTGGAGGCCAACAACAAAGAGTCGCTCTAGTGCGAGTTTTGGCACTTGAGCCAGAAGTGATTTTGTTGGATGAGCCTTTCAGCCAGATTGATGCTTTTAGAAAAAATGCTTTACGTCGAAATTTGTTTCGATACTTAAAGCAAAAAGGTATTACCTGTATCATTGCAACTCATGACAGCACAGATGCTTTGTCATTTGCCGATGAAGCAATTGTAATGCGAAATGGTGAATTGATCACTAAAGGCGACCCAACAAAAATTTATGAAGATCCTCAAACTAAATATGTGGCTTCGTTATTTGGTGAAGTTAATGAAGTTTCAACACATTTATTACTGGATTATGAAGATGAAAGTCATAAAACATTAGTTTATCCGCATCAATTTAAAATGGTTGCAGAATCAAAGCTTCCGGTAAAAATCAGAAGGACTTATTTTAGAGGAAATCATTATTTGATTGAAACCGTTTTTAAAAGACAATTGATATTTTTTGAAAGCGAAATTGACTTGCCTCTTGAACAGGAAATATTTCTTGGCTTAAATTATCTTTAATTAGAAAATGTGTCAATTAGGAAATGTGTCAATTTGATAATTAGGAAATTAGATAATTTTTAAAATAAGAAACCCGACAGGTTTTTAAAACCTGTCGGGTTTAATTTTGGAATTAAATTAGGGATTTAATTTTTCAAGTATTTCTCTAAAAACTGATCTTGTTCCCACAGAAGGTGGAAAATATTCTCTTTGGCTACATAACTATGCGCTTCTTTTGGCAGAATTACCATTCTTGCATTGGCACCTAAACCTTTTAATGCTTGGAAATAACGCTCTGTTTGCAAAGTAAAAGTTCCGGGATTATTATCGGCTTCGCCATGAACCAATAAAATTGGAGTTTTCATTTTGTCGGCATTCATAAATGGAGACATGGTATTATAAACTTCAGGAACTTCCCAATAGTTGCGTTGTTCAGTTTGGAATCCAAATGGGGTCAAAGTTCTGTTGTATGCACCACTTCGAGCAATTCCGCATGCAAAAAGATTTGAATGTGTCAATAAATTTGCTGTCATAAACGCACCATAAGAGTGTCCGCCAACTGCTACTTTTTTACGATTGATGTAGCCTAAAGCATCTACAGCGTTGATTGCAGCCTCGGCATTATCAACTAATTGTGTAATAAAATTGTCATTAGGTTCTGTTGTTCCTTCTCCAATAATTGGGAAAGCAGCATCATCTAAAACGGCATATCCTTTTGTGACCCAATAAACAAACGATCCGTAATAAGGAACTGTAAATTCATTTGAGTTTTGAGTCACTTGTCCAGCACTGTTTTTGTCTTTGTATTCTGCAGGATAAGCCCAAATTAATAAAGGCAATTTTTCTTTTTTAACTTTGTCATAACCAGCAGGCAAATATAAAGTTCCTGAAAGTTCAACGCCATCTTTACGTTTGTATTTGATTACTTCTTTGCTAACATCTTTAATGCTTTCGAAAGGATTTTTAAAAGCAGTAATTGGAGTCAGACTATTTTGTTTTTTAATGTTTCTGAAATAATAATTCGGATATTCGCTTTTAGATTGAATCTGAACTAAAACTTTACCTGATTTAAAATCTTCAATTTCCAATAAGTCTTCTTTTTTGTCTTTATATGAAGAAGTGTAGAGACGCTTCGATTTTAAAGTTTTCAAATTGAATTCGTCGATAAAAGGAAATTGGCCGGCTTTTGTAAATCCGTCTCCAATTCTGAAAGCATTATCATTTTCGATTGCTAATACATATTTGTTGTATTCGTTTTTCTTAGTCTCAAATGTTCCAGGATCAGAATAAACATCTTGTGAATTTCTGTCTGTGATTAATTTTGGTTGCTCGCTTGGATTTGAAGGATTGATTAAATACGTTTTTGTATTTCTTGTGTCGTACCATTCATCAGAGATTACAGCAATATTGTCATTCCCCCAAATAACATCGCTAAAACGTTGCGGTGTTTTCGCTAATGAAGTTGGATTGTTTGTAAAAGGTGCTTCCCAAAGAAAAATTTCATCTCTAAATTCTACTTTTTTTGCAGGATCACCTTCGTCTAAAGCTGTTACAAATGCTAATGTTGCTGGTTTGTCGTTTCTCCATGTCATTTCGCGTTTTCCTTTTCTCACCGCCATAAAACCTTTTGGCATAATTTCGCTCAAAGGCACCTCATTTACCGTTTTGATTTCTTTTCCTCTTGAATCATAAACGATTGTTCTCGAAGGAAATCTATACAAAGGCACTACATATGAAAATGGCTTTTGAATTGTAGTAAGCATAATGTAATTTCCATCTGGCGAAATTTTTTCGCCAGCAAACATTGCAGCTTCTTTAAACAATGTCGCATTTCCATTAAGATTTACTTTGTATAATTCAGAAGTAATGATGTTTTCAAAATTTATTTCATCATTTTTGTTTTTCAACATATCTGGATAGGTTCTGTTTTGAGATTTTTCTCCAGAAGTATTTGAGATAATTGGGCCAGTTGGCAAATCTTTTTTAGCATCTAATAAGGCTGGTCTGTTTTTAGGAAGCATTTTCACTAAAATCGTTTCATTGTCTGAAAACCAGCTAAACGGATTTCCAAGATTTGCGTTTACAATAGCGTCAGTGAGTTTTGTAGCACTTGCTGTTGCAACATCAATAACCCAAAGTTCAACTCCTGTTGCAACAGTATTCGAGAATACTATTTTTTTGTCATTTGGCGACCATAAAATATTGCTGATTTTTGGATTGCTTGGCAAACCTGTAATTTGTACTTCATCTTTGCCGTTGATTTTACGTACTTTTAAATTGTTTAAATACGTTACAGAACTTGAAATATTAGTAATTGGATTGATTCTTAGTCCTCCCAAACGTAATTCTTCCTGATTTAAGTCATCTAATGTTTTGTAAGTTGGTCGGTACATTAGCAACATATATTCCTTTTTAGTATCCATTGATACTGTCGGAGCTCGTTCGTAATCGGCTAAATCTAAAATAGATTTGGATGGTTTTTGGTAGGTTAAATTTTCTTGGGCAGAAGCAAAAAAGCCAAAGCTTAGAAATAAGAGCAGCGTAACCTTTAATTTCATAATTTGAATTTTAGGGGTTTGAAAAATGGTATTCGTAATGTTTGACTAAAGTACTTTAATCTTGTTACATTTTAAAGCATAATTTAAAGATTTTTCATTGTTTTTGGCAAAAAGATGATTTTTTTCAAAAGAAATAGTTTTAACGATCTTTAGAATTAAAATATATTAAATTGCTAATAACGAAAAAAATAGTAATTTGGACGCTTATGTTTTAAACTATACGTAAATTTGCAATCCAATTTTTAACAAACAATAAAAGAATATGTATCATTCAAAAATAGCGGGCTTAGGATATTATGTTCCTTCAAATGTTGTAACCAACGATGATTTGTCTAAGATTATGGATACTAACGACGAATGGATCCAGGAAAGAACTGGAATTCAGGAGCGCAGACATATCATTCGTGGAGAAGACACTACAACTTCAATGGGAGTAAAAGCAGCTAAAATTGCAATAGAACGTTCTGGCGTAGCTAAAGAAGATATTGATTTTGTAGTTTTTGCTACATTGAGTCCAGATTACTATTTTCCAGGACCTGGCGTTTTGGTTCAGAGAGATTTGGGATTGAGAACTGTTGGAGCTTTAGATGTTAGAAACCAATGTTCTGGTTTTGTTTATGCAATTTCTGTTGCTGATCAATATATTAAAACCGGAATGTATAAAAATATTTTGGTTATTGGTTCTGAGGTTCACTCTACAGGATTGGATATGACAACACGCGGACGTGGTGTATCGGTGATTTTTGGAGATGGAGCTGGAGCGGCAGTTTTGAGCCGTGAAGAAGATTTGACAAAAGGAATTTTATCAACACATTTACATTCTGAGGGACAACATGCTGAAGAATTAGCGTTGCAAGCACCAGGAATGGGAGCGCGTTGGGTAACGGATATTATTGCGGATAATGATCCAAATGACGAAAGTTATTATCCTTATATGAACGGACAATTTGTGTTTAAAAATGCAGTGGTTCGTTTTGCTGAAGTTATCAACGAAGGTTTAGAGGCAAATGGTCTTCAGGTTTCAGATATCGATATGCTGATTCCTCATCAGGCGAATTTGAGAATTTCGCAGTTCATTCAGAATAAATTCAAATTGTCAGATGATCAGGTTCATAATAATATTCAGAAATACGGTAATACTACTGCAGCATCTATTCCAATTGCTTTGACTGAAGCTTGGGAACAAGGAAAAATAAAATCTGGTGATACTGTGGTTTTAGCTGCTTTTGGAAGCGGATTCACTTGGGCAAGTGCTATTATTAAATGGTAAAATAATCATCTTACATTATATTTTTTGAAACCTGCTTCATTTTTGGAGCAGGTTTTTTTATTTTTGATATCCCAAATCTTGTGATTTCATACGAAATGACAAAAAAAGAATCAAATGAAAAAAAATCAGCTCGAAATAGCGTGTTTCAATTATGAATCGGCATTGATTGCTCAAGAAAGCGGTGCGGACAGAATTGAACTATGTGAAAACATGAAACTCGGGGGTACAACGCCCAATTCGATTTTAGTAGTGAAAGTCCGCGAAAGCGTAAAAATAAAAATGCATGTCATTATAAGGCCTCGTGGCGGTGATTTTGTTTATTCTGATGAAGAACTTACAGAAATGAAACAAGATATCAAGCAGTATAAAAAACTTGGAGTTGATGGTTTTGTTTTCGGAATTTTGAAACCAAACGGAAAAGTAAATAAGCGTCAAAATAAAGAATTGGTACATTTGGCACATCCTTTATCATGTACTTTCCATCGGGCTTTTGATGTTGTAGATTCTATTGAAAAAGGACTTGAAGATGTAATTGAATGTGGTTTTCAAACTATTTTGACTTCAGGAAAAGCAAAAAATGTTGAAGAAGGAATTTTTGATTTAGAACAAATTCAAAAATTAGCCAAAGACCGAATCGAAATCATGCCGGGAGGAGGCTTAAGATCTTCAAACATAAAATTACTGCAAGATAAGTTGACTCCAACTTTTTATCATTCATCAGCCATTACAGATAAGTCCGAAATTGCAAATCCCGAAGAAATAAAAGAATTGCGAAATTTTTTATAATCTAAAATAAAAAAGCCTGGAGTTAGCATACTCCAGGCTTTTCTTTTCTACAAGAACTATTAAAATCTACTAATCAAAGTGGGATTAAAACATTCCGCCTCCACCTTTATTAGTGTTATCTTCTCTTTGTTTACGTTGTAAGTTTTTGATTTTTCCACCACCAAAGTTATAAGTCAAACCTAAATAAACTGTTCTGCTTTCCCAAGAAAACTGACCTGTTTGTGGATAAGGGTAAATTCCATCAAAAGCATATTTCATGGTTTTGAAAACATCATTAAAACGTACGCTAATGTTCATTTTGTTGTCTAACAATGTATAACGTGAACCAATATCCATTTTGTACATTTCGTGTCTGTTTTGCTGCACATCTTCAACTGGTCCTCTGTAAAAACCAAATAACAAGAAGCTTAAACGTTTTGTCGGTTTAAAGTTTGAGTTCATACGAGCATTGAATGCTGTAGTTGTTACACTACGCTCAAGAGGTGCACTTGTGTTTGTTGCAGGATCAAATTCAAATACAACACCTTGCTGTTTGATGCTTGAGAAATCAATCGATGGTTGAATATCCCACCATTTTGTTAGCTTATAATTCAACGAAACATCAAAACCATAAGCGCTATTGTGATCGTAGTTTGTATAGCTCAAAATTTGTTTGTATCCAGATGGATCATTTGGATCCGGGCTCAAAGTTCTGCTGATTTGATCATTGATGCTTCTTACGAAAACACCAGCTGTAATGCTTCCTTTATCAAGAGTTTTAGTGTAATTTACTTCAACTGAGTTTGTAAATTGAGGTCTTAATTCAGGATTTCCATATGAAGTTACTAACGGAGTTGAAAACTCACGAATAGGTTTTGTCTGCTCAATACTCGGACGGTCAACACGACGGCTGTAGCTAAATTGAAGAACATTTTTCTCATTCAAATTATACGTCAAATAAGCTGATGGATACAATGTAATATAGTCATCATTGAATTTGTCCTGACCGTGATTTAAATTAGCTTGAACTTTATAGCTTTCAAAACGAGTTCCTACTTGGTAACTGAATTTTTTGAATTTTTGGCCAAAAGTCACATAAGCTGAGTAAATATCAGTGTCGTAAGTATAGTTTGAAATTCTTTCGTCAACAGGGACTAATGGATTACCAGTGTTGTAATCGTTGTTTGTTCTTGTGATTCTAGCTTCAGCACCAGCTTCAAGCGTAGTTTTATCGTTCAACGGATTTACATAGTCAACATTTATTGTGCTCAATTTTCTTTGATCACCAATTTGATCGCTGTAAATTACACTATTTGAAGTGTTATCAGGTCTTGTTGTTGTTGTATTAAAGCTTGCATTTTGATCTGCTTTAGTATCGCTGTAGTTACCTTCAAAATCTAAAGTATGTCCTTCTTTTTTGAAAATATGTTTGTACGCTAAATTATAAGTTCCCGTTTTTGTTGGTCCTTTATAATGTGAATCTTGGTAGATATTAAAAATATTTGGATCAGCGTTATTGTAATCAATATCAGTAATTACGTTTCCATTTCCAGTTGATTTGTTTTGATTGGTATAAAATGACAAAGTGTTTTTGTCATCAATCAAATAATCCATTCCTAGTTTGTACAAATAATTGTCGTTTTCGTTAGAAATTTTCAAATTTTGTTCCACATCTTGATCCAATCTTTGGATTCTTCCTTTGTTGTAATATGTACCAAAGTTTTGACCTCCGTTTCCAAAGAAATTTACTTTTCCAGTTTTGTAGTTCAAGTCAAGTGACTGATTGTATTTTGCAGTTTCTCCAAAAGTTATACCTCCACTGTAGCTTCCGTTGAAACCAGTGTTAGCACTTTTATGCAATACAATATTGATGATTCCAGACATTCCTTCTGGATTGTATTTAGCACTTGGATTTGTAATCAACTCAATTTTTTTGATTGAAGTTGAAGGAATTTGTTTTAATAATTGAGCTGGGTCAATATTAGATGGGCGTCCGTCGATTAATACACGAACATTGTCATTTCCACGAAGCGAAAGTTTTCCATCCTGATCAACGTTTACTGATGGGATATTGCTCATAATATCAGACGCAGAAGCTCCAGCAGTAGTCAAATCTTTACCAACAGTGATTACTTTACGGTCAATTTTTTGCTCAATTGTCGAACGTTCAGCAACAATATTTACACCTTTTAACTGTGTTGCTTCTTCTTCAAGAGAAACATTTACTGTAGCCGTTTTTCTGTTTTCGCTTAAAATTAATGAACCAACATATTTTTTGAAACCAATATATTGAATTTCGATAGTGTAGCTTTTTAAAGCTAAATTTTTGATTGTAAAATCACCATTGTCATCTGTATTGACACCAGATACCACTTTTCCGTTTTCTTTGATAGAAACAGTTGCATAAGAAATTGGTGCGTTATTCGATTTTTCGATAATTTTTCCCGAGACTGTCCCGGAATTCTGGGCCTGTGCTGTTGCAATTAAACTGAATAATGCGAACAGAAAGAATTTTAATTTCATAATAAGTAATTGATTATTTTGATTTGATTGATGATGATTGTTTTTTTGTTTTTGTTAGATTTTTTTTGGCTTTAAATAAATTCAAAGTCACTATTAAGACTCTTTTACATCTAATATGTTACAAGAAAAAGCTAATTATTTTTTAATTTAATTTGTGACTTGTTGTTTTGTAGGAGATTAGCGTTTTAATTTTTTGATAATTTTAACATTCATCCAAAAGACTTTTTTAAGAAATTCTGAACGTTTTGTGCGATTTTATATGTTTTTCATTTTCTGTAATTGATGAATAAGCTGTATCTTTGCTCACTTTAAAATAAGTTACATGTCATTATCACAAATTCTTACACCTTCTATACAAAAAGCAATTCAAGCATTATTTGATGTTTCAGTTGATAAAATCGAATTTCAAACTACCAGAAAAGAGTTTGAAGGCGATATTACTATGGTAATTTTTCCATTACTGAAAGTAATTAAAAGTAATCCTGCTGAATTAGGGAATAAAATTGGAAATTACCTGGTTGAAAACGTTTCTGAAGTAGCGCGCTTTAATGTAGTATCAGGATTTTTGAATATTGTTATTTCAGACAGTTATTATCTGAATTTCTTCAATGAAATAAAAGACAATGCAAAATTTGGTTACGTAACTCCAAATCCAGAAGATAAGGCAATTATGGTCGAGTATTCATCGCCAAACACAAATAAGCCTTTACACTTAGGTCACGTTCGTAACAATTTATTAGGATATTCTGTTGCTGAAATTTTAAAAGCTTCTGGAAAAAAAGTTTATAAAACGCAGATCATCAACGATCGCGGAATTCATATTTGTAAATCGATGTTGGCTTGGGAGAAATTCGGAAACGGAGAAACTCCAGAAAGCTCAAATTTAAAAGGGGATAAATTAGTTGGAAAATATTATGTAGAGTTTGATAAAGCTTACAAAGCAGAAATTAACCAATTAATTGAAGCTGGAAAAACAGAAGAAGAAGCTAAAAAACAAGCTCCAATTATTATTGAAGCGCAGGAAATGCTTAAAAAATGGGAGGCTGGCGACGAAAAAGTGATTTCGCTGTGGAAAAAAATGAACGAATGGGTTTATGAAGGTTTTGCAACAACTTACAATAATCTTGGAGTTAATTTTGATAAATATTACTACGAAAGCAATACTTACTTATTAGGTAAAGATGTTGTTCAGGTAGGTTTAGATAAAGGTGTTTTCGAAAAAGATCCTGATGGTTCTGTTTGGATTGATTTGACTGACGAAGGTTTAGATCGTAAAATTGTTTTACGTTCTGATGGAACTGCAGTTTATATGACGCAAGATATTGGAACAGCAATTCAGCGTATAAAAGATATGCCGGATGTTGGAGGAATGGTTTACACAGTTGGAAACGAGCAAGATCATCACTTCAAAGTTTTATTCTTAATCTTGAAAAAATTAGGTTTCGATTGGTCTTCAACTTTATATCATTTGTCATACGGAATGGTAGATTTACCTTCTGGAAAAATGAAAAGCCGTGAAGGAACTGTTGTAGATGCAGATGATTTAATGCAGGATATGACAGATACAGCAAAACAAATTTCTGAAGATTTAGGGAAACTGGACAGTTATTCTGCTGAGGAAAAAGCTAAATTGTATAAAACAATTGGTTTAGGAGCTTTGAAATATTACATTTTGAAGATCGATCCTAAAAAACGTATTTTGTTCAATCCAGAAGAATCTGTTGATTTTGCAGGAAATACAGGTCCGTTTATTCAATATACTTATGCCAGAATTCAGTCAATAATCCGCAAAGCCGATTTTGATTTTTCTGCAAAAACAACAATTGAAGAACTTCATGAAAAAGAAAAAGAATTGGTAAAACAAATCGAACTTTTCCCAGAAATTATTCAAAACGCTGCACAAAATCATAGTCCGGCGTTAATTGCAAATTATACCTATGATTTGGTAAAAGAATATAATTCGTTCTATCAATCCGTTCATATTTTGGGTGAAGTTGATTTGACAAAAAAGATTTTCAGAGTGCAGCTTTCTCAGAAAGTAGCCGAAGTTATTAAATCGGCATTCAGTTTATTAGGGATTGAAGTTCCTGAGAGAATGTAGTATATTGATACTATAAAATTTGGAAAGCCAATAGTTTTTTAACTATTGGCTTTTTTTATTGTTTTTTTGGCTTAAAGAGGGTTTTTGTAGTTTAATTCTTATTTAAGTTTGCTTCAATAAAAATATTAAAACATTTATAAAAACTCTCTTAGTCATTTTTATCTATTTTGAATTAGTACGCTTTTAGTATAAAAACTAAGAGAATTAAACCGTCTAGACATGATCTAGGCGGTTTTTTGGTTTCATTGATTCACTTATTTCATTCATGTTTATAGAAGCTAAAAGGATCTCTTTTTTTGTTGACGTAAATGTTTTTTGAATTCTTACAAATCTTTTTGATTTCATAATATCCATAATCACTTTTTAAAAGTTATATCCTTTAAAAATTCACCTTTTAATTATAATTGTAGTAATAGTATTATATTTATTAATGTTAATTAAAATAAAATTCTTGTTAAAATTGTTTAAATTTTATAAGTTGCATTCAAATTCAAATAAAATATAATAATGGAACAAAAATTTACAAGATTGATTATTCTGTTTTTTATTCTAATGATGCAATTATCATTTGCTCAAGAAAAAAAAATTACAGGAATAGTTACGGACAATGCCGGAATACCTTTACCGGGAGTAAGCATTTTAGTTAAAGGCACAAAATTAGGAGCACAAACTGATTTTGACGGAAAGTATGTAATTAAAGTCTCTCCAAGTCAAATCTTGGTATTTACTTACATCGGAATGAGAACACAAGAAATTGCAGCGAGTTCTTCGGTTATTAATGTAAAATTGACTGATTCTTCTGTAGAACTTGAGGGTGTCGTAGTAACTACTGCAATGGGAGTTAAAAGAGAAAAGAAATCCTTAGGTTATGCAACGCAACAAATTTCAGGGAAAGATTTGGACGGAGGTGCAGGAAATACGAATGTTTCCAATCTTTTATCTGGAAAAGCAGCTGGGGTTGAAGTTTCGAGAAATACAAATTTTGGAGGATCTACAAATGTTGTGATTCGAGGAAATAAATCTCTTACAGGAAATAATCAAGCGCTTTGGGTAATTGATGGCGTACCAATAGATAACACAAATAATAATACGACTACTCAAACAAGTGGTCGTGGAGGCTATGATTATGGAAACAGTGTATCTGATATAAATCAAGAAGATATTGAGAGTATTAACATTCTTAAAGGTGCCGCAGCAACAGCTCTATATGGTTCAAGAGCAGCAAATGGAGTTGTAATGGTAACTACCAAAAAAGGGAAAAAAGAGGATAAAAAGGTTGGTTTTACTTTTTCGAGCAATTTTACAGTTGGAACGGTTGATAAATCTACATTTCCTAAATATCAGGATAAATACGGGTCAGGTTACGGAATTGGAAGTTCGTTTTTAGACCCAGAAAGCAAAATTCCTACAGTAGATACATCTAATGATGCTTCATACGGAGATGCTTTTACAGGACAACCAGTATATCAATGGGATGCTTTTACTCCTTATTCAAAAAATTATAACAAAGCCACACCTTGGCAAGCTGCTGAAAATGGACCTATTGCCTTTTTTAAAACAGCGCAAACAAATACCAATAGTTTGTCTCTTGAAAAAGCTACTGAAAAATCAAGTCTTTCACTGTCCTATGTAAATACGCTTCAATCAGGTATTTTACCAAATAGTGAATTGAAAAAGAATCAATTAAGTGCTAGATTTAGCCAGAATATTACAGATAAACTAACAGCAAATGCATACGCTGCAGTGACTTTGCAAAACACTATTGGTAGAAACTCGACAGGATACAATGATAATATTCTTGGTAATTTCAGACAATGGTGGCAAACGAATACTGATTTAAAAGAATTGCAAAATGTTTACAATGCTTCAGGAGGTAAAAACATTACTTGGAACTGGGCTGACCCTACCTCGCCTGAAGGATTAGTACCTGCTTATTGGGACAATCCGTATTTTACTCGTTATCAAAATTATTCTTCAGACAGTAGAACACGCTTGTTCAGTTATGCGTCTCTTAATTATAAAATAACAGATTGGTTAAGTGCGTTAGGTCGTGTGTCATTAGATACTTATAAAGAACTTCAAGAAGAAAGAAGAGCTGTAGGATCTATAGCGTCAGGTTTCGGATTGTCTCCAGTTGATGAAAATTCAGGTTATCAAAGAAACGATAATAATTTTCAAGAAGTTAATTATGATTTCATGTTGAACTTTAATAAAAAATTTGGGGAAGATATTAGTTTGACGGGAATATTAGGTGCGAATGTAAGAAGAGATGATAAGGAGAGTGTTCTTTCATCAACAATTGGAGGATTAGTAACTCCGGGAATATATGCATTATCAAATTCAAGATATGCCTTGCCTTTCCCGCAAGAAGCAAAATACACCAAACAAGTAAACGGAATTTATGCTCAAGCATCTTTAGGATATAAAGATACTTACTTTTTAGACGCTTCCTTAAGACGTGATGTGTCTTCAACGCTTCCAAATGGAAATAATTCATATGTATATCCTGCTGTATCAGGATCTGTTTTGTTTTCGAATTTAATGAAACAAGAATGGTTGAATTTGGGAAAATTTAGAATGAATTATGCAGAAGTAGGAAATGATGCAGATGCTTTGCAGCTTAGAAACACTTATGTGAGAAGCTCTAATTTTGATAATCAATCGATGTACACTTTACCAAACATAAATAAAAATCCAAATTTAAAACCAGAAAGAACTAAATCTTTTGAGGTAGGACTTGAAACTAGTATGCTTGACAGACGCTTAGGATTTGATGTGACTTATTACAAAACAAATTCTGTGGATCAAATTGTTTCTGCTGCAGTTTCCTCTGTATCTGGTTACACAAATGCAGTAGTAAATGGTGGAAATATTGAGAATAAAGGTTTGGAAATTCAAATTACAGGGACACCTGTTAAAACAAAAGATTTTAGTTGGGATATTACAGCAAACTGGTCTAATAACAGAAGTAAAGTTATTTCATTGCCAGGAGGAATTGAAAATTTACAGTTAGCTAGTTTTCAAGGTGGGGTTACAACCAACGCAACACTTAATGAAGCATATGGAAGTATAAAAGGAACCGATTATGTTTACACCAATGGCCAGCCAACGGTAGATCAAACAACAGGTAAGTATATGATTACTACAACATCTGACAATACAATAGGAAATATTACTCCAGATTGGATTGGCGGATTAAGAAATCGTCTTACTTATAAAAATGTTTCGTTTAGTTTTTTAATTGATACTCAACAAGGAGGAGATATTTTTTCTTTGGATATGTATTATGGTTTAGCTACTGGATTGTATAAAGAAACTGCCGTAGGAGATATTCGCGAAAAAGGTGTCTTAAATCCGGGAGTTGCCCCAGATGGTTCGCCAAATAAAGTAATGTCACAAAATCCTGGAACCTATTCTAATAATTATGGTTATTTAGCTGAGCCTGCAAAAGCATTTGTGTATGATGCTTCTTATGTGAAATTAAGAGAGGTTTCAATTTCGTATAATTTTCCTAAAAGCATGTTTGAAGGGACATTTGTTAATTCGGCAACCTTTAGTTTATTAGGGTCTAATTTGTGGATCATTAGCAAACATTTGCCTTATGCTGATCCTGAAAGCGGATTGTCTTCTGGAAATAATTCTAGAGGATATTCTGTTGGTTCATTGCCAACAACAAGGGATATAGGATTCAATTTAACATTTAAATTTTAAAACAACATCATGAGAAAAATAGTTTATTTTTTAAGTGTTTTAGCACTTACAAGTTCGTGTAGTGACTTGACCGACTTAAATGTGGATGAAAAAAATCCTTCAGAAGTTCCGGCTTCTTCCCTTTTTACTAGTGCAGAAAAAGGTATTGCTGAACAAGTTGTAAATACTAGCGTTAACAAAAATATATTTAGACTTGTAAATCAGCAATGGACAGAAACCACTTATATTGATGAATCAGTTTATCAATGGACAACAAGGAATATTTCAGGGAATCACTGGAATGCTTATTTTGCAGGTACGACAAATAATGATGGGTCTTTGTATGACTTAGTAATGGCGAAATCATTTATAGAAAAAGAAGTGATTTTAGATTCTGATCCTGAGTTTGAAGCGAAGACTGCTACTAAAAAAAATCAGCTTGCTTTAATCGATATTTTAACGGTTTACTCGTATCAAATTTTGGTTGATACTTTTGGCGATATTCCTTATTCAGAAGCTTTTAAAGGTTCTGGGAATTATCTTCCAAAATATGATAAAGCAGTAGATATTTACAAAGATTTGATTGTTCGATTAGATGAAAACATTAAAAACATTCAAATTGGATATCCTGCCTTTGGTAATGCCGATGTTATTTACAGGGACAATATGGCTTCTTGGATCAAATTTGCAAATAGTGTTAAATTGAAACTAGGAATAAATCTCAAAGCTTCTGGTTTGGAAAGTTCGATTGCTGATGTTGCGATTCTTTCTGCTTCAAAAAACGTATTTTCATCAAATGCTGATAATGCAAAAATATCGTATGAAACGAATGTGCCTAATACTAATCCGCTTTATGTTGACTTAGTTTTTGGAGGAAGACATGATTTCGTGCCTGCTAAACCATTTGTGGATGCATTGGTGGCTAAAAATGACCCTAGAACAAAGGTATACTTTGCACAAAATTTACAGGATGAAAACGGAAATCCTTTACCATATAAAGGAGGTGTAATTGGAGTTAAAAATAGTTTTGGAAAATTTACTCATATAAGTGATAAGATTCAAGCACCAGATTTTAAAGGAACTTATTTGGATTATGCTGAAGTTGAGTTTTTATTAGCGGAAGCTGTTGAGAGGGGAATTGCTATTGATGGAAGCGCAGAATCACATTATAATAATGCAATTAAAGCTTCTATGGAAGATTGGGGAGTATCCTCGACAGAAGCTAATGCCTATTTATCACAACCATTAGTTGCTTATGCAACAGCGATCGGAACTTGGCAACAGAAAATTGGCGAGCAGGCATGGTATGCAATGTTTAATAGAGGATTTGAAGGTTGGACTTTTACAGGACGACTAAATTTCCCTGCACTAGTGCCTCCATCAAATGCTGATGCAGCTGCAAATGGAAAAATTCCATCCCGAATGGCTTATCCAATAAGAGAGCAGACTTTAAATGCTACAAATTATAACGCCGCAGCAAATGCTATTGGCGGTGATAAATTAGACACAAAATTATTTTGGGATAAAGATTGATTTAAAAAATATTTTTAATTGTTTTTTGAAAATCTCTAGTAGAGATCTAAGACCGCCTGAATCAATTTTTCAGGCGGTTTTTGTTTTAATAACTGTCATTTCTGATTGCATAAACTTCTTCTTACATTTTTCATGAAAATTCATGTATTTATGTAAATTCTTGTTTATTAAGCTTGGCCTTTTTTAAATACAGAATAAAATTCTTACTAATTAGCATAAAAAAATTAATTTTGCATTTCTAAATTGTAGTTAAAAGATTACTTTTTTATGTTAAAAAAACCGTTAATTCTTGTTAAAATTATTTTAAATTTTTAAGTTGCACCCAATAACTCAAAAAAAATAAAATAATGAAACAAAAAATTACAAGAATTGTATTGTTGTTTTTTATAGCAGGAGTGCAATTAATTTTTGCACAACAAAAAACTGTTTCCGGAATAATATCTGACAGTTCAGGTCCAATTCCAGGTGCAAATGTTATGGTGCAAGGGACAAACATTGGCGTTCAGTCTGATTTTGATGGTAAATATTCTATCAAAGCTAAAACTGGTGATATTTTGGTTTTTTCGTACATGGGTATGAAAAATAATATTGTAACAATAGGTTCAGGATCTGTAATTAATGTGAAAATGCAAGCAGATGGAAAGGAACTTGAAGAAGTTGTTGTAGTAGCGTATGGTACTGCTAAAAAGACTTCTTATGTTGGGTCCGCTACTCAAATAAAGTCAGACCAACTTGAAAATAGACCTTTGACAAATGCACTTTCCGTTTTAGAAGGTTCAACATCAGGAGTTCAAATTCAGAGTTCAGCTGGTCAGCCAGGTGCAGCGCCAGAAGTTAGGATTCGCGGTTTTAGTTCGATTAATGGATCAAATACACCTTTATATATTGTCGATGGAGTTCCATATGCGGGAGATATTAGTAATTTGAATTCTAGTGATATTGAAAGTTTAAGCGTTTTAAAAGATGCTTCTTCTACATCACTTTATGGTTCAAAAGCGGCAAATGGTGTAATTATTATTACAACAAAATCTGGAAAATCACAAAAAGATAAGTTTTCATTAAACTTAAGTACTGGGATGACTTCACGTTCCATTAAAGATTATTCGAGAGTAAATGCACTTGATTATTATCCTTTAGAATGGGAAGCGATTCGTAATAGTCGCCCAATGGGTAATCAAGCACAAATTGACGCAGCAAATGCTTATGCATCTGCAAGAGTTCCTGTTGTATTGGTAACTAATCCTTTTAACGTTCCTAACGGAAGTATTGTTGGCACTGATGGAAAATTAAATCCTGATGCTAAATTGTTATATCCGCAAGACCTTGATTGGGCTAAACAATTAGAAAGAGCAGGAGTTCGAAAAAATGTAGATTTTTCTTATCAGGGGAAATCAGAAAAATCAAATTATTTTGCTTCTTTAGGATATTTAGATGAAGAGGGATATATTCAAAAATCTGGTTTCGAAAGAACAACAGGAAGATTGAATTTAAATACAAGTTTAAAAGAGTGGTTTAAAACAGGTGTAAATATTTCAGGAACTTTAACCAATTCGAAATTAGGAACAGATGGAGTGGAAAATACTAGTTCATTCAAAAATCCATTTAGAACAATAAGAACAATGGGGCCAATTTACCCAGTTTTTGATCATACAGCAAATGGCGATTATGTACTTGATGAAAATGGTGACCGCGTTTATTCAACAGTTAGAGGATCAGGGGCTTCTAATGGACGAAACGTTGTTTATGAAACTTTAAATGATACTGATGTGGTAAAAGGATTGGCACTTTCAGCTAGAACTTTCTTTGAAATTTCATTTACTAAAGATTTAAAATTCACGACAAATGCTTCTATTGATAAAACATATAGAAATAGAACTTATTCCTATAATACTGAAATTGGAGATGGAGCGCCAACTGGCTTGATGGCGAAAGAAGATAAAATTCTAACAGGAATTACATACAATCAGTTATTGAATTATTCGAAGAAAATCGGAGAGCATTCATTCAATGTATTGTTAGGACATGAAAGTTTCGATTACGAAACAAACTGGACAAGTAGCAGTAAAACAGGTCAAGTAGCCCCAGATATCATTGAATTTGTTAATTATGCAACAACCACCGGCTTGACTTCTTATACAAGAAATTATGCAACAGAGTCATACTTTTCGAGAGCTGGCTATGATTATATGAGCAAGTATATTTTTTCAGCATCATTAAGAAGAGATGGATCATCAAAATTTGCTGAAAATAATCGTTGGGGTAATTTCTGGTCTTTAGGTGGTGCGTGGGTACTTTCTAAAGAAAATTTTCTTAAGGAAAATTCTTGGATCAATGATTTGAAATTAAGAGGTTCAATAGGACAAGTTGGTAATGATTCTCATACAATTGGAGACAGAAATGATGCAGGTACAAAAATTAATGGTTTAAATTATTATGTGAGCCAGCCTACTTATAGTTTAGGTTATGATAATGGAAGCGAGGGAGGTATTGTAACTTATGCCGCGGCAGCGCCAGATTTAAAATGGGAGGTAAATACTCAAAAAGATCTTGCTTTAGAATTTGGTTTGTTTAAAAACAGATTAAAAGGAAGTATAGAGTATTATAATAGAAACACTGATGGATTAATTTTTTCTGTACCAAACCCATTGTCTTCTGGTTTGGACAACAGAGTAGAAAATATTGGTTCTATGGTTAACAAAGGATTTGAATTGGCTTTGGATGGTGTTATTGTTAAAACTAATGATTTTTCTTGGAATTTAAATATTAATGCCTCAACGATTAATAATAAAATTACAAAACTTCCTCAAGGAGAAATTATTGATGGAACTAAAAAACTTTCAGTTGGTCATTCAATTTATGATTATTGGTTGAGAGATTGGTACGGTGTAGATCCTTCAGATGGTTACGCATTATTTGTAGCAGATCCAAAATTTGTTGGTTCGGGAGATGCTTCACTCCGAGTTGTAAACGGAGTAAATGTAACAACTGACCAAAATAAAGCGCTTTATCATTATGCTGGCTCGGCTATTCCAGATTTGTTTGGAAGCTTTGGAAATACATTTAAGTATAAAGGATTTCAATTAGATGTAATATGCACATATCAGATAGGTGGGCAAATGTATGATACAAATTATGCTGTTTTAATGCATACCGGTAATAATTATGGATCAGCTTTAAGCACAGACACTTTTAGAAGATGGCAGAAACCTGGAGATATAACTGATGTGCCTCGATTGGATGTTAACAGAAATACTCCAGCAAGTGCAGCTTCTGATAGATGGTTAATAGGTTCTGATTATTTGTCATTGAGACAAGTCAATTTATCATATAAAGTACCTTCAGAATTTATATCAAAATTCGAAATTGATAATGCTTCAGTATATATTAACGGAGAAAATTTAATGCTGTTTACAAAGCGCCAAGGAATGGATCCAACTCAAACTTTTAATGGAACAACTCAAAATAGATATATACCATCAAGAGTAATATCATTAGGATTGAATTTAAATTTTTAACATTATGAAATCAAAATATATAAAAATAGTACTCGCATTTATAGCATTAACCTTTTTAGGGGCATGTTCTGACGATTTTTTGGATAAAAAACCAACTGAATTTGTTGATTACGAAGGAGCAACAAAAACAACTGAGAATTTAATGACGCTTTTGAATGGCATTCATAGATCTTTATACATAAGTTATGAGGATCAGAGTCAAGGTGGTTTAGGTGGTTTGATGGAACAAATTGATATTGCCGGTGATGATGTGGTTTTTCCAATTACAAATGGCTGGTTCTTGACAATTTATAATTGGAGTGCAATGAATAATGAAAACTCTTCAGAACTTCGTTTTGCTTATAGAACGTATTATAGAATTATTCGAAATGCAAATACAATAATAAATGCAACAGATGCTGCAATCGGCTCTGATGCTGATAAGAAAATTGTAAAAGGACAAGCTTTGCTTTACAGGGCATTTTGTCACTATCAATTGGTACAGTTATTTGCCAAAAGATATGTGAATGGTGAAATAAATTCTCAACTTGGTATCCCGCTTATCCTGACTGTAGGAAACGATAAATTCCCTCGTTCAACGGTGGAAGAAGTTTATGCTCAAATAAACAAAGACTTAGATGATGCGAATGTTTTATTAATTGGTTACGCAAAACCAAATAATTCACATTTAGATTTGAAGGTTGCTCAAGGTTTGAAAGCTAGAGTAGCTTTGACTCAAGGAAATTGGTCAATTGCAGCAGATTATGCTAATAAAGCCAGAGCAGGAATGATTTTAATGCAAATGACAGAATATGCTTTAGGTTTTAACGATTACAATAATAGAGAATGGATGTGGGGAAGCCATATTAATGAAGTGCAAACGGCATATTTTGCAAATTTCGGAGCTTATATGTCTAGAAATTTTAGTTCAACGGTAATCCGTTCTTGTCCAAAAGCAATCAACAGCAAGCTTTATAGCATGATTCCAACAACTGATGTTCGTTCTACAATATTTGATAAAACAGGAAATCATACCGCTTTGGGACTTCCTTCAAATTTTGCTAAATTTCCGTATACTAGCCAGAAATTTTTAGCCATAAGTACAGGAGATAGTAGATGTGATGTTCCATATATGCGTGTTGCTGAAATGTATTTAATAGAAGCGGAAGCAAAAGCAAGACTTGGAAACGGAGATGCTGCAGCAGTACTTTTCGAATTTGAAAAAACAAGAAATCCTTCATATACATTATCAACAAATTCAGGACAAGCATTAGTTGATGAAATTTTACTTCAGAGAAGAATTGAATTATGGGGAGAAGGATTTAGATTCTATGATTTAAAACGTACTAATTCTTCTCTTGATAGAACTGGTGCAAATCATGATGTAGGCATTACAAATGGAGTTTTAATTGTCGCTCCTTCAGATAAAAGATGGCAATGGTTGATTCCAAAAGTTGAAATCGATGCAAATCCTTTAGTTAAACAAAATGAATTGTAATTGTTTGCATAAAAAATAGTTTTAAAAAAAAGCCGGAAGTTTCAATACTTCCGGCTTTTTCACTACTAAAATAAACAGTTTTATTTCTTAACGAACTTGTCGATAATAGCATCAGACTCTGCTTTTGTTGCATCTGGTTTTAAGTCAAATAAAAGAGAATATAAAGCTTTACGATCAACTTTTGCTTCTAAGTTTAAGTCTTGTTTTCTGTCAAAAAGAGTTTGCCATTTGTCACGAACATTTTTCCAAAGATCTTTATTAGTTGCCCACCATTTTTGAGCAGCAGCACATTTAGAATCTGGAACTTTAGTGTAAACATCAAATCCTTTTTCTTGAGCTAACAAAACATCTTTTCCGCTGTCATCTCTAACTAATTTGTCGTTATCTTGCTCATGATTCCATCCTGTAGCAGTAATTTCATGAATGTTTCTTCTTTTTAAAACATTATAATCATTACGTTTTGTTTGCTCTCTTCTTGGTAGCGGCGCATCAGCAACATTTGACCAGTAATCTTGTCCGTCAACATGAACCCAAGTTGATGATCCTTCATAACGTGGACTGTCATCTACTTGATATACTTTTTGAGTCCATTGCCCTTTAACTGCTTTTTTATCTAATTTTTTATATTTCCAAGAAGTTCCTTTGTCAAAAGAATATAAGTCTGTGTTTTCATAAAGCCAGTCTTGTCTCCAGTGTTTGATGATCATATCATCGCTCACAATCAATAAATGCTGCATTACAATTTTATTAGGAGTATCATCTAATAATTGAACCCATTCTAAAGCCGATTCGTGTTTAGTTTCAGATGGTTTATAAGTAAGAGAATCTTTAGGATATGAAAATGTTTCAGTGAAATTGAATTTTACTTCATAACAACCACACATTGATTTTATTGATTTAATGTCTTGTTGTTTTTTGTCCTGAGCGAAACCAAGACCACAAGTCAAAGCCATTACGGCCGTTAAATAGAGGCTTTTTGTAATCATAACTTATTATTTTGTTTTTAAATTTTTGCAAATATATATAATTTATTTAGAACAAATAAAAATAGTTTATATATTTGCGCCATTATTAAGACTGAATAAAAATAATGAAAATTAAAATTACCCTTTTTGCTGGACTTCTATTTTGTACATATTCTTTTGCTCAGCAAAAAGATAGCATTGTCTCTCAGGAAAAACTTTCTGAGGTTGTTGTGACTGGTCAAATCGAGCCTCAATCTATAAAAAAATCTGTATACAATGTTCGAGTTATTTCTAATAAGGATATCAAAAATTTAGCAGCGAATAATTTATCAGATGTGTTAAATCAATATTTAAATATTACAGTTACACCAAGCGGGACAAGTGGTCGTTCGACCGTTTCATTATTTGGATTGGATGCTCAATATTTTAAAATTTTGGTTGATAATGTTCCATTGGTTAACGAGGGTGGTTTAGGAAACAACACTGACCTTTCGCAAATTAACCTTAATGATGTAGAACGCATCGAGATTGTAGAAGGTGCAATGGGAGTTGTTTATGGTGCAAATGCAGTAAGCGGTGTTCTTAATATTATTACAAAAAAATATTCGAAGTATAAATGGGATATTAATGTTGCCGCTCAAGAGGAAACGGTTGGCAATGAATATTCTCTTTTTGATGAAGGAAGGCATATTCAGAATTTGCGCATTGGACATACTTTTAATGAAAATTGGTATGTAAGTGCTGGAATTAATAGAAATGATTTTCAGGGTTATTTAGGAGATAAGAACGGCAAAAATTATATAGAAAATGATGGTACTAGAGGATACAGCTGGTTGCCAAAAGAGCAATTAAATGGTATGGCTTTGATTTCGTATCAAAAAGGCAATTTCCGTTTTTTTTACCGATTTGAATTTTTAGACGAAGATGTAGATTATTATAATAGTACCGTTCAATCTGGTTTTAATACTGCCCCTTATCGTTACGCTGAAGATAGCAGATATTTTACAAATCGATATTTTAATAATTTGAATGCTATTGGTAAAATGTTTTCACAAGTAAATTATAATATTACCGTTACACATCAAAAGCAAGAACGAGATATTGAGGATTTTAGATATAATTTATATACCAGAGACGAATCCCTTAATTTGAGGGTAAAAGACCAATCGATGGAAGTGCTTTCTTCGATGGGAACATTCAATAACTTTTTTGAAAGTAAAACATTAGATTTTCAGTTAGGATACGAATTTGTAAACAATCAAGGTTTTTCTCTAGTTCAAGAGGCAAACAAAGTTTATGTTCCGATTCAAAAAACATTGGAAAACTATGATTTTTTCGCTTCTGCAGAAATTTTAGCGACAGAACGATTTTCTATAAAACCAGGAATACGTTTTTCTGCTCAGTCAAAATTTGACAATCAATACGCTTCCTCAATTGCTTTGAGATATTTATTTGATAAAGGCTTAGAGTTAAGAGGTTCTTTTGGCACTGGATATAGAACACCAAATTTTAACGAATTATATTCAAAACAAATTTTCGATGGCCACTTTTTTGTGGGAAATGAAAATTTAGTTCCTGAAAAAAGTACTTCTTATGAAGTGAGTGTCAAAAAAATAACGGCTTTTTCATCTGGATTGCAAATGGCAAATACATTTGCTGGGAGTTATTTGGATTTAAAAGATAAAATCGATCAGGCATATGTTGGAGATAATATAGATACAGGAAGTCCAATGTATCAATTTATCAATATTAGTAAATACAGAATGTGGAACTTCTCTTCGACCAATCAGTTTAGGCTGGACAATCTGACTTTTAATATTGGCGCTACTTTAGCTGGAGTTTCTCAAAATATGGATAGTGGAGATAACGGTATGAGTGATGAATTTTTATACACTTTAAATTTAAACGCGAGTGTTTCTTATATGTTTCCAAAATGGAAAACAGTTGTTTCGGGATATTATAAATACAACGGAAAAGCACAGCAATTTACCGAAGGAAGTTCTGGTTTTGTTTTGTCTGAAGTTGATCCAAGTAACTGGCTTGATGCTTCAATTAGACAAAATTTCTTCAAAAATCATTTAGAAGTTACCCTTGGCGCTAGAAATATTTTTAACATAGTTAATGTAAACAGAACGAATGCCAATACAGGAGCTCATGCTTCAGGCTCAGATGTAATGCTTGCATACGGGCGTTCTTACTTTTTAAAATTAGCATATAACCTTAATCTTTAATATAAATATAGAATACAATGAAAAAGTTATTATTTTTATCAATCGCGTTACTGTCACTAGCATCATGCTCAAATGATGACGATAATAAAGTGGAGATCCCAACAGTGGGAGAAACCTTAAAGACTTCTGTTGGTGGGCCAAACCAACCAAATCAACTTTATCTTGATTTAAGTGCTGCAGAAACTAAATCTGTAAACAGAGCATCTTGGGATTTAGGATTTTCTTCTGGTTCAGATTTTAGAGTAATCATCAATGGTTCTCTTAAAATGGCAGTGAAAAAATTAGCTACTTCAGATATTACTTTGTCTCAGGTGGCTGATGCAAATGTTTCAGTTGGGGCAGGTGAAACTCTTGCATCTAATGGATATGTTGATAATCCAACTGGAGTTTTAGCAGGAGCAGGAGCAGGTATCGGAACAGCAATCGCTGAAATTTCTGCTACAGATGCTGACAATAAAGTATATTTAGTAAATCTAGGATTTGCAATTTCTACTACTACACCAGGTGTTGGTTCAGTAAGTGTTGATGGAGAAGCTAGAGGATGGAAAAAAGTTAGAATCTTAAGAAGTGGAAATGGATATAAAATTCAATATGCTGACTTAACTTCTACGACTTTTACTGAAAAAACAATCTCAAAAGATGCTGACTTTAATTTTTCATTTTTTAGTTTAGTTTCAGGTAATAGTGTTTCAGTAGAACCAGCAAAAACAAAGTGGGATTTGAATTTTACAACTTTTACAAATTACTTAAATATGGGAAGTGGTGAGGTAACATACGGATATGCTGATTTTATTACTACAAATTCAAAAGGAGGAACACAAGCTTACCAAGTATTAACCTCTGTTAAAACTTATGAGGCTTTTACAAAAGCAGATGTAGTTGAAACAAACTTTACTGTTTCTGCAACAGATCAAAGAGTAATTGGAGCTAACTGGAGAAATGGTGGTGGGCCAACTTCATTGCCAAGCATTAGAACAGATCGTTTTTATGTTGTAAAAGATGCAGCTGGAAATTATTACAAAGTGAAATTCCTTGCTATGACAAATGATGCAGGTTTAAGAGGAAATACTACTTTAGAGTACGCAATCTTAAAATAATTCTTAAAAATGAAAAAATCTAAAAAGATCATTTCATTTTAACTTATGATGATTCGATATCAATATTTAGTTAATCAATAGCTTTGTTTTTTTTATTTTTTTTGATAAAGAGGTTAGATTCGTCTGGCCTCTTTTTTTGTTTTTTACTTTGTTTATAAAAACAATTATTAATTAAGCTTTAATCTTATCTTTGCACATATTTTTTCATAATAAATTAGAGGAAATTTCGTTCAAATTAGTTTTTGAGAATAATCCTTTAAAATTTAAATTTTCAAGTGAATACAAAATCATATTTTTTTCAGTCTTTTGCCATTGTTGCATTAGCACTAGTCGCTTTTATTGGATTCAAACAAATTTTGCCAGATAAGATTTTTTCTGAAAGCAAAATGAATTCAAAAAATGTATTGATCGACAGTTTGCTTTTAGAGGCTGTTGCCAAAGATTCTTTAGGTACAAACGATAGTCTTGATGCAATCGAAGATGCCGAAGCAAAAGAAGAAATCGTTTATGAAAATGTAGAAGGAATTGAATTTCCATCTGAAACTTTTGATAATTACAAAGGTTATCAATATCTGATTTCGTTTTACGAAAAATTATATCAATTAGAGAAGCATCCGGAATCAAATGTTAGAATTGCTTATTATGGTGATTCAATGACTGATGGTGATTTAATTGTTCAAGACGTTAGAATGAATTATCAGGAACGTTTTGGAGGAAACGGTGTTGGTTTTGTTCCAATAACTTCAGAATCGGCAGCGTCGCGCGGGTCGGTAAAATCTACTTATTCTAAAAATTGGAAAACACAATCGTATTTGAATGTGAAAAAACCTTCAAGCCCTTTTGGAGTAAACGGACATGTGTTTTTTGCCAATGATAAAACCAACCCGACTTGGGTACAATATGAAGCTGGAACGAATAAATATTCTACAACTTTAGATAATCCGACTTTATTTTACGGAAGAGCTTCTAAAAACGGAAAAGTGAATTTCATTATAGGAAAAGATACTTTGAAGAAAAATCTAAATCCGAATAATTTGGTTAACACTTTAAAAGTAAGTTCAGGACATCTAAAAGCCTTCAAAGCTAATTTCATAAGTGCAGATTCTATTCCAATTTATGGATTCAATTTTGACAATGGAGCTGGTGTTCACGTGGATAATTTCTCTCAACGAGGAAATTCTGGTTTGCCAATTTCAATGTTTAATGCCAATGTAATGCAAGGTTTTAATAATAATCTGAAATACGATTTGATTATTTTGCATTACGGAACAAACGTGTTGAACTACGGAACAAAAAATTATAATTGGTACGAAAGAGGAATGACAAAAACCGTAAATAAAATAAAAGAATCTTTTCCGGGAGTTTCGATTTTAATTGTTTCTACGGCTGATAAATCAACTAAATACGATTTAGAAATGAAGACCGATTCAGCTGTTGTGCCTTTGATGAGATCTCAAAAAAGATATGCATTGGATACAGAATCTGGTTTTGTGAATTTATATACTTTGATGGGAGGCGACGGATCGATGGTGAAATGGGTTGACGAAACTCCGGCTAAAGCCAATAAAGATTATACGCACTTTAATCAGCGTGGTGCAAAAGCAATCGGAAATTTATTATATACTCAATTGAATAAAGGTTACGAAGAATATAAAATATTGCGTGAAAAACGTGAAGCTGTCGCGAATCAGCAAAGAGCAGCTCGAAAAACCAAAGCAGATTCTACTTCTGTCAAAAATGATAGTGTAAATGAATAAACTGATTATTTTTTTCTGTTGCCTTTTTTTCTCTGTAAATGAAAAGACACAAAAAACAGATTCACTTCCAACAACAAAAAACATGATTCACAAAGTCGATTCAATAGTGGCTGATCCAGTTTCTGATGATCAAATTTATAATGCGAAAGTTTTAAAAGATTTTTTTGAAAAATTGAAGGAAAATGAAAGCTATAACAATCAGAAAATAAATATTGTTCATGTTGGTGATTCGCATATTCAGGGCGATTTAATGACTAATGAAGTGCGTAAAAAACTGCAACAGCAATTTGGAAACGCAGGTCGAGGTTTGGTTTTTCCGTATCAGCTTGCAAAAACAAACGGATCTTATAACGAGCGTTTTTATTCGAACCGAGCTTGGGAAAGTTATCGAAATATTCTTCCAACAAAAAATGCTCCAATTGGTTTAAGTGGGATTGGGCTTTGGCGTGACAACGGCGGATTTGCTGTTGAATTGCGTGTGAAGGATTTGGCCTATAAATTTAATACGATTAAAATTATTACACCGCAAAACCAGCCGATGTTTGATTTGGCAACTTCATCTCAAATCAATTTGATTCGATCTTCTGAGAAAAAAGTAATTACACATAAAATTAAAAAAGGAGAAGCAATATCAACTATTGCCGACAAATACAACATATCGGTTGCGGAGATTAAAAAAGCAAACGGATTAAAATCAAACAATATTCGTGCAGGTCGAACTTTAAAAATTCCAACAAACGAAACCAAAGAAAAAACAATTAAAAGTTCAGAATTTGTCCCGTTGAATCTAGAATCTGATTCTTTTTGCCATTATTATAATTCCGATAAAGCTTTAGAAAAAATTTATTTAGTTCCGAATAAAGAAGCATCAAAATATGAATTGAACGGAATTGTATTAGAAAAAGATGCGCCAGGAATACTTTACAGCGGCATTGGAGTAAATGGTGCCAAATATTCAGATTACAATAAATATCCTTTGTTTTTTGAACAGCTGAAAGCCGTACATCCAGATTTGCTTGTTTTTTCGCTTGGAACAAATGAAAGTTATGACCATCTAGAAGTTGAAGGTTATATCAAGCATTTAAGAGAATTTATTAGCAATATAAAATCTCAAAATATAAATGTTCCAATAATCGTGATGACGCCACCGCCATCTTTGTTGAGAAGAAAGCCGAATACTTATATAAGAGATTACGCCAAAGAAATTTTGGAAATCGCACAAAAAGATGGTTTTGCCGTTTGGGATTTATACGATGAATTTGGAGGAATGGACGGAATACGAAAATTAAAAACGCAGAAATTAATTGGTCCAGACTGGGTTCATTATTCTAAAAAAGGATATGAAAAACAAGGTGATTTGTTTGCGCAGGCAGTGTTAAAAGCATACGATAATTTTAAATCAAAGAATTAAATTGATAACAATAGATAGCATTAATGATTGGTTCATCCAAAATTTTGGTGCAATTACAATAGAACAAGTTAAAAGCTGGTTTATTTATAATCCAGACGAAAAACTATTATTTAATACAGGTTTATTCTTAGGATTATTTCTGGTTTTTTATTTTGTGTATGCTTTTTTACGCAAAACATTTTATTTGAGATTAACCTATGTTATTCTCTTCTCGCTTTTCTTTTACTATAAATCAAGCGGGGTTTACTTTTTGCTTTTGTTGCTTTCATCTGTTGTTGACTATGGTTTGAGCCAAATTATTTTTAGAGCCACAAAAGAAAGTTCTAAGAAAATATATTTGATAATTAGTGTAATCTTAAATTTAGGATTGCTTGGTTATTTCAAGTACATGAATTTCATGATTGTGACTTTCAATGATATGTTTCATGGTAATTATGCACTTCATGATATTTTTCTTCCTGTCGGAATTTCGTTTTATACTTTCCAGTCGATGAGTTATATCATTGAAATTTACCGAGAAGAAATTAAACCGACAAAAAATTATATCGAGTATTTATTTTTCGTTTCGTTTTTCCCACAATTAGTTGCCGGACCGATCGTGCGTGCAAAAGATTTCCTTCCGCAGATTTATCAAAAATTAAATCTTTCAAGACAAGATGTGAACAATGCCTTGTTTTTGATTATTGGAGGATTGATTAAGAAAACAGTAATTTCAAATTACATATCGGTAAACTTTGTTGATCGTGTTTTTGATACGCCATTGAGCTATACTTCGTTTGAAAATTTAATGGCTTCGTACGGTTATGCAATTCAAATTTATTGTGATTTCTCAGGATATTCAGATATGGCAATCGGAATTGCATTATTGCTCGGATTCAAATTGCCGGTCAACTTTAGAACGCCTTATAAATCAACTTCAATTACCGATTTCTGGAGAAGATGGCATATTTCGCTTTCCACTTGGCTAAAAGATTTCTTATACATTTCGATGGGAGGAAACCGTGAAGGTTCTTTCGCCGGATATTTATTTCCGAGTTTATTCTTCTTCGGATTATTGGTTTGGGGAATTACTAGTTACAATACGAGTATAATTCCGTTAATCGTTGCAGGAGTTTCCATTTTACTTTTCTGTTTATCTTTTCTGCTTTCAAGCAAAAAGAAACAAACTCTCGTAACGAATCTGAATTTGTTTACTACAATGCTTTTGGGCGGACTATGGCACGGAGCAGGAGCACAGTTTATTGTTTGGGGAGCCTTACACGGATTAGCTTTGGCCATTCATAAAATTTTCGTGGAGCTTTTCCCATCCAAAAAAGATAAAAAACCGAATTTCTTGTGGAGATTCTTTTCAATAGTAATCACATTCCATTTTGTGGTTTTCTGTTGGATCTTTTTCCGCGCCAGAGATTTCGAAACGGCATTACAAGTCATCAATAATATCGGCCAATTAACATTCGAACCAGAACTTTGGAAAACAATTGTCATTGGCTACAAAAATGTATTCGGATTAATGTTATTCGGTTACGTTTGGCATTTCTTGCCAGAAACGTTCACAAACGGAATGAAATCTGTTTTTGATAAAACACCGATTTTGGTAAAAGCTATCATTCTAGGTTTTGTTTACTGGATTGTTTACGCAACAGCTGTTGCTGGTTCACAGCCGTTTATATACTTTCAATTCTAAAATAAAGTTACAAAGTGACATAGTTACAAAGGCGCAAAGGTTTTATTCTTTGCGCTTTTTTATTATCGCCACTCCCGATAGCTATCGGGATAAAAGGATTAGAAAGATTATTGTTTCACGCAGATTCTGCAGATTTTGGCAGATTTATTTTTTAGATTTTAAATAATGATCTGCGCAAATCTGCTTAAATCTTTTTAAATCTGCGTGAAAAATCTTTGCGACTTCGCTCCTGATAGTTATCGGGATTGCGAGCAAAAAAAAGTTGCGTGCTTTGCGTAATACTTTGCGTTCTTAGCGGTTAAATTAAAGCGAACTTTGCGGTTAAATGCATCTAAATAAAAATTGCCTGAAATATCTAATTAGATTATCTTTGCACTTCAAATAAAGAAAATAATATGTTTGATAATTTAAGCGATAAGTTAGATAAAGCGTTCCATATATTAAAAGGACACGGTAAAATTACAGAAGTAAACGTTGCCGATACTTTAAAAGAAGTTCGTCGTGCATTGCTTGATGCCGATGTTAACTTTAAAATTGCTAAAGATTTTACAGCTAGAGTAAAAGACAAAGCAATTGGTCAGGACGTACTTACAACATTACAGCCAGGACAATTATTAGTAAAACTGGTAAAAGATGAGTTGACAGAATTAATGGGTGGAGATGTTGCTGGTGTAAACTTATCAGGAAATCCAACTGTTATTTTGATGTCAGGACTTCAAGGTTCTGGTAAAACTACTTTCTCAGGAAAATTAGCAAACTTCTTAAAAACTAAGAAAAACAAGAAACCACTTCTTGTAGCTTGTGATATCTACCGTCCTGCGGCGATTAATCAGTTGCATGTTGTGGGAGATCAAATAGGTGTTGAGGTTTACTCAGAACCAGAAAATAAAAATCCTGTAGAAATTGCTCAAAACGCAATTAAACATGCAAAAGCAAACGGTTTTAATGTTGTTATCGTCGATACAGCAGGACGTTTAGCAGTAGATCAGGAAATGATGGACGAAATTGCGCGTGTACACAAAGCGATTCAGCCACAAGAAACTTTGTTCGTTGTAGACTCTATGACAGGACAAGATGCTGTAAATACAGCAAAAGCTTTCAACGATATCTTGAATTTTGATGGAGTTATCTTAACGAAATTAGATGGTGATACTCGTGGTGGAGCTGCGCTTTCGATCAAATCGATTGTAAACAAACCAATCAAATTTGTTGGTACTGGAGAGAAAATGGAAGCAATTGATGTTTTCTATCCAGAACGTATGGCTGAGCGTATCTTAGGAATGGGAGACGTTGTGTCGCTTGTTGAAAGAGCTCAAGAACAATTTGACGAAGAAGAAGCTAGAAAACTTCAAAAGAAAATCGCGAAAAACGAATTCGGTTTTGATGATTTCTTAACGCAGATTCAGCAAGTAAAGAAAATGGGTAACATGAAAGACTTGGTAGGAATGATACCAGGAGCTTCAAAAGCCATGAAAGATGTAGAAATTGAGGATGATGCTTTCAAACATATCGAAGCGATCATTTATTCGATGACACCCGGAGAAAGAAGCAAGCCAGCCATTATCGACGTAAAAAGAAAAGCCAGAATCGCTAAAGGTTCCGGAACTAAAGTCGAGCAAGTAAATCAGCTGATGAAGCAATTCGACCAAATGAGCAAAATGATGAAGATGATGCAAGGTCCAGGCGGAAAAAATCTGATGAAAATGATGGGAGGCATGAAAGGAATGCCAGGAGGAATGCCGAGATAATAAAATTAAAAGTTTCAAGTTTCAGGTTTCAAGTTATGAAACCAAAACTTGAAACTTTTTTAATTAAATATATAAGAGTTTCGTTTTTCAACTTGAAACATGAAACTTTGAACAAAAATTAAAACCTGAAACAAAACAACACACAATGCAACTACTAGACGGTAAAAAGACATCTAACGACATTAAAAACGAAATTGCAGCCGAGGTTCAATCTATAAAAGCAGCTGGAGGAAAAGTACCTCATTTGGCAGCGGTTTTAGTGGGAAATAACGGAGCAAGTTTGACTTACGTAGGAAGTAAAGTAAAGTCATGCCAAGAAATTGGTTTCGATTCAACTTTAGTTGCTTTGCCAGAAACTATTACAGAAGACGAGCTTTTAGCAAAAATAAAAGAATTGAATGAAGATGATAACCTCGACGGATATATCGTTCAGTTGCCTTTGCCAAAGCATATCGATGAGCAAAAAATTCTATTAGCAATCGATCCAGATAAAGATGTAGATGGTTTTCATCCAACTAACTTTGGTAGAATGGCTCTTGAAATGGAAAGTTTTATTCCTGCGACGCCATTTGGAATTATGGAATTGTTAGAGCGTTATAAAGTTGAAACTGCAGGAAAACATACTGTTGTAATTGGAAGAAGCCACATTGTAGGGCGTCCAATGAGTATCTTAATGAGCCGTAAAGGAAATCCTGGTGACTCGACAGTTACGTTAACACACAGCCGAACTAAAGATTTAGCAGAATTTACTAAAAACGCAGATATCATTATCACAGCTTTAGGGGTTCCAGAATTCTTAAAAGCGGATATGGTGAAAGAAGGAGTTACCGTTATCGACGTTGGAATCACTCGCGTAGATGATGCATCAAATCCAAAAGGTTACGTTATCAAAGGTGACGTTGATTTTGATGGCGTAAGCAAAAAGGCATCGTTTATTACGCCAGTTCCAGGTGGAGTAGGGCCAATGACAATTGCAATGTTATTAAAAAATACGCTTTTAGCTCGTAAAATGAGAAGCGCAAGAAAATAATACAAAAAATAAAAATCAATACAGAAAGTCCATCTCGTAAAGATGGGCTTTTTGATTTTACAACAAGTGATTTAAAAAACATTCGGAGTTTGAGATGAAAACATTTTTTAAGAGTAATGACGGATTATTTGAAATTCCAGAATGGAGTTCGAATTGTTGGATTAACGTAGAATCACCAACGTTAGAAGAAAAAAAATATTTATTAGAAGAACTTCAAATTCCCGAAGCTTTTTACAATGACATTGAAGATATCGACGAAAGGCCCCGTATTGAAACGGAGGATGGGTGGACATTAGTAATTTTGCGCGTTCCAATAAAAAGAGATGATATAAAATTACCATTTTACACCATACCTTTAGGATTTGTTTTTAAAGGTGATATCAAAGTAACCATCAGTTTTTACAGAACCGAAATTATCTGTGACCTTGTTCGTTATTCTCAGAAAAAACACATTCAGATCAACGATAATTTTTGTCTCGTTTTAAGACTTTTGCTTTCGTCAAGCGTTTGGTATTTGAAATACCTTAAACAAATCAATCAAAAAATTAAACTGGCAGAAGATAACCTGGAGAAATCGATTAAAAATGAAGAATTACAGGGATTACTTCAAATTGAGAAGTGTCTCGTATTTTTTATCACTTCATTAAAAGGAAATGATGTTTTATTTCATCGGATCAAAAATCTAAAAATTCAAACCGAAAATTACGATATAGATTTAGTAGAAGATGTCGAAATTGAATTAAGTCAGGCGCAAGATACAGCAAATATTTACAGCAATATCTTGACAAGAATGGTAGATTCATATGCTTCTGTGATTTCGAATAACATGAATAATATCATGAAGCAAATGACTTCGATTTCTATTATTCTGATGATTCCAACATTAATTGCCAGTTTATACGGTATGAATGTTCCTAACGGCCTGGAAGAAATTAAATATGGAATCTGGATTCTTCTTTCGATTTCGATCGTTTTATCGGCTATCGGCGTATTTCTTTTTAAAAGAAGACGATGGTTTTAATTTGAAGAAAATGATTTAATTTAAAACCTAATAAGTTTTGAAAACTGTACAAGTATTTTTTAGGAGAAAAATATTTTTCGATTTTTATTTGCCAATTCAAAATAAATAATAACTTTGTACTGCAAAGTACTTTTATTATGAACCAGAAACACCAAGAAGATTTAGCACATATTCGTTCCATGATGGAGCGTTCTTCAAGATTTATATCATTAAGCGGGCTTTCAGGAGTTTTTGCAGGACTTTCGGCTTTAATAGGCGGTTTGTATGTTTACCAAATATTTAAAGCAAATGGTATTGATTATGGGAGTGATTTTGGGAATAATTATAATAATGATTATAGCAGATCATATTCAGTTGATTTGGTGTCAGAGCTATTTTGGATTGGAATTGTAATTTTGGTTTGCGCATTTGTATTTGGAGCCTTTTTTACTATTAGAAAAAGCCGAAAATACAATTTGCCGATTTGGACATCAGCAACAAAAAATATGTTGTTTAATTTAGCTGTTCCGCTTGCAGCGGGAGGGATATTTTGTTTGGCTTTGATCTATCATGGAAATTATGGATTAATTGCGCCGTCAACTTTAATATTTTATGGACTTGCAGTTGTAAATGCAGAAAAATATACTTTCACTGATATTAAATATTTAGGTTTCTCGGAATTAGTTTTAGGATGTATTTCGCTTTTCTATATTGGATATGGATTGATATTTTGGATCATTGGATTTGGAGTCCTTCATATCATATACGGATTAGTAGCGTTCAAAAAATACAAATAACCCAATGGGAATTATTGATAAACTAAATAAAGATTTTGAAAGCCGTGTCAGATTGGGAATTATGTCCGTTCTGATGGTTAATGACTGGGTAGATTTTACCGAGATGAAAACCCTTTTGAATATCACTGACGGTAATTTAGCGAGTCATGCATCTGCTCTTGAAAAATCAGAATATATTGAAGTTAAAAAAGAATTTGTGGGCAAAAAGCCAAAAACTTCCTACCAAGTAACTGCTTTAGGACGTGCGGCTTTTAAAGAACATCTTTCTTATCTTGAAAAATTAATGAAATCTTAATAACTATATTTTTTTGTCTAATAACTTTGAAATACAAAGTACTTTTAATTAAATAACCATGAAAAAACACCACATTATTTTCGTTTGCAGTTTTGTTTTTTTACTGCTTTTTTATAGAGAAGATCCAGGACTGAACTGGTCTATTTTTGGACTTGTCTTAACAGGTTTTATTTGTTATTTCTTTCAAGATCGATTTACCGAAAGAACACATTTAATTTTGGTAGTGACATCAGTTTTGTCTGCTCTTGCTTTTGGATGGTACGGAGATGCTGCTTCTTTTTTTGCAATGGCACTTTCAATTTTATTTTTGCAATTCAAAACGCAGGAAAATAAATTAAAAATCATTCAGATTTTTCCATTGATAATCTTAAACGGAATAACTTCTTTAGGACGTATTTGGATTTTCAAGCAATGGCTTCCAGAAAAGCAAATTCATAATAATTTTGCTAAAAAGTTGGTTGCTTTTGTTTTGATTCCAGCTGTTTTTTTAGGATTATTTTTCGTTGTCTATTCTTTTGGAAGCAAACATTTTTCTTCTCTTTTTACAGATTATCAATTAGATATTGATGTGCCGCAGTTTTTGCTGTTGAGTATTGCTGGTTTTTATATTTCATTTAGTTTTTGGAATTATTGGGTTCCTGAAGTTTGTTATGAAAAAAATGAACTTCTTGATAATGAATTTAAGAATATTGCCGAAGTCAAAAATCAGAATACATTTTCATTTTTGGATTTGGATTTCGAAAGAAAAAGCGGTGTAATTACTTTAGGATTACTGAATTTGATGCTTTTGGTTTTTATCGTAACGTATAATTATGAGCAGTTTTTTGAAGTAGTTACCGCGCAAGCTTCTAAATTGAGTGCCGATACGCATGAAAGAGTAAATTCTGTTATCCTTTCAATTTTAATGGCTGTTGGCGTAATTATGTTTTATTTCAAAGGTGGATTCAATTTTGACAAAAAAGCAACTCTTCTTAAAACATTGGCTAAAATCTGGATTTTTTTAAATGGAATTTTGATTGTAAGTACGATCATTAAAAATTCGGAATATGTTTCGTTTTTTGGTTTGACTTACAAACGCCTTGGAGTTTATGCTTTTCTTGTTTTAGCAATTATTGGTTTGGTTTACACTTTTTTGAAAATTTCAAAACAAAAAACAAACGCTTATTTAGTCAATCAAATGGTTTGGTATTTCTACGGAACCGTTCTTATTTGTAGTTATGTAAATTGGGGAAATCTAATTACCAATTATAATATCTCTGTAAATAAAGGAGTAACGGCGCAATTTTTAAGCAGTTTGAATTTTAATGAAGAGGCACGCAGAGCGTATTTTGAAAAAAATCATTTAGATGGAGGTAAAACCGAAATGGAGCGAGAAGAACTAGTCGATTTTTACCAAAATTCTACATTTTTGTCTAAAGCTTTATATTATGATTTTCTAACAGAGAAAAAATAAAAATAAAAAATCCGAACTGTTTTGCAGTTCGGATTTTTTTATGAATTCAGTTTAATTATCACCTCTTTTTCGAAATCTAGGATCATGTTTTGAGATAAAAGTTTTTCTTCGAGTTGGAGCAGGAGCTTCAACTTTTGGCAAACTTGCTTCTTCGGTTTTGCTCGAAGGTTCTATCAACTGATTTAATTCCTTTATTTCGTCATCAGTCAAATCGCGGTAACGACCAACCGGAACGTCTAATGAAATATTGATAATTCGGATACGCTTCAATGCTGTAACTTCGTACCCTAAATATTCAGACATTCTTCTAATTTGACGATTTAAACCTTGTGTCAAAATGATTTTAAAAGTGTATTTGCTGATTTGCTCCACTTTACATTTTTTGGTAACAGTATCTAAAATCGGAACTCCATTTCCCATTCTTTGAATAAAGCGTTCTGTAATAGGTTTGTTTACTGTAACCGTGTATTCTTTTTCGTGGTTGTTTCTTGCGCGCAGAATCTTATTTACGATATCGCCATCATTGGTCATGAAAATTAATCCTTCACTGGCTTTATCCAATCTTCCAATCGGGAAAATACGTTTAGGATAATTGATATAATCGACAATATTATTTCGAACTTCTAAGTTAGTTGTGCACTCAATTCCAACAGGTTTGTTGAATGCCAAATAAATCATTTTTTCGTGCTTTTCCACGATTAACTTTCCGTCTATGCGTATTTCATCATCTGGTGAAACTTTGGTTCCCATTTCGGCAACAGCACCATTTAAAGTTACGCGTCCTTCTTCGATTAGCTTATCCGCTTCGCGACGAGAACAATAACCAGTTTCTCCAATGAATTTATTCAGACGTTTTAAATTCTCTTCCATACTGCAAAAGTAGGCAAAAAAATGATTTTAGTCCCGATAACTATCGGGATTGATTTTAGATTTAAAAACTTAGAGGCTTAGAATCTTAGCATCTCAGAATCTTTATCGATGATGAAACTCACGACTATCTTCTGGAGTTTCATTTCTTTCAAACATTCCATAATCACGAACTACAGTTGCGATTCGTAAATGATAATCTTTAAAAATGCCGTTTCGGCCTTTTTCTTGAGCGTGACGATGCATTTCAAGATTTCTCCATTGCTGGATACTTGCTTCATCTCTCCAAAAAGATAAAGACAAAATTTTTTCAGAATCACTTAAGCTTTGAAATCGTTCTATTGAAATAAATCCGTCAATATGACTTAATTCTGGTTTCAGACTCGCGGCGATATCTAGATATTCTTCTTTTTTTCCTTCATTAGGAATTACTTCAAAAATTACGGCTATCATTTTAATTGTAGATTTTAGAATTCAAATTTTGGATTTTTGAAAAACCTTTGTCCATTTGTTACTTTGTCCCTTCAGAAAACAAAAAATCAATCACTTGATCGTATAAATCGTCGTCATGCATTCCGTGGCCTAAGCCAGTTGTTTCAATAAATTTGCTGTTTTTCCACTTGCTGGCTATTTTTTTTCCTTCTTCAAAAGCAACAATTTTATCTGAAACATCATGCGCAATTAATCCCGGAATATTAAATTCTGACGCAAATTTTTGCCCAGAAAAATCCTCAAGTTTAAAATTGAATCGATCTAAGAATTTGCTTTCTAAAAGCGAAAACATTTTGCTGTTCAAACTTAACATTGAAACATAATTGTCAATCAAAGTCTTCAGTTCTGATGGCGCTCCTAAAATCACCATTTTATTAATGCTCGTATTCGGAAATAAATATTGATGATATACAGACGCTGCACCACCAATAGAATGTCCGATAATGATTTCTGGCTGATATTTTTCGACCGCTTTATTGATAAATTCGGCATAAAGAGGCACGTTGAATTCTTTTCCACTGCTTTGTCCGTGAGCAGGCGCGTCAATGGCAATTATAGTGCTTCCCGATTTTTGAAGATGTGGCAAGGTTTTTTTCCAGCGTGAAGCATTGCTTTCCCAGCCATGAACCAATAAAATCTTGGTTTCATTTCCCTTCCAAATATAAGTTTGAAAATGATGCTCGTTGTGATGAAAAATTTCTGTTTCGGTATTTTTTAAAACTTTTGGGAGTTCTTCTTTTTTTAATCGGCCAATTCTAGGCTGGCTGAAGAGTGCATAAGAAAGTTCAACAGCTTTTTGAGGACGAACATAACTTAAAAAGTTAATATAAGATCCAACTGATTTTAATGTGATGAAACGAATGTTTTTTTTAATTCCCAAAACTTAAATTTTTTCTAAAGGTAAAAAAAGGTCTGCCACGAATTGCACAAATGAACACTAATTTTTTATTCTCAGTATGATAGATAAAAGAATAATTAGTGAAATTTGAGGCGAAAAAATAAGTGCAAAAAAAAAGTCCCGATTTATCGGGACTTTATATTTAGAATTTTGCGAACAATTGTTCCATTTTTTCTTTTTCTTCTTCAGCTAGTTGCGTGTCAACTAAAATTCTTCCAGAGTGCTCATCAGTGATGATTTTCTTTCTTGAAGCAATTTCAACCTGAGTTTGTGGTGGAATTGTAAAGAAAGATCCAGCAGAAGCTCCTCTTTCGATAGAAACTACAGCTAATCCGTTACGAACACTGCTTCTGATTCTGTTGTAAGCCGCTAATAATCTGTCTTCGATTTGAGCAGCATATTCAGCAGATTTCTCAGTTAAGAAAGCTTCTTCTTTCTGAGTTTCAGCCATGATAGCGTCTAATTCAGATTTTTTATGTTTTAAGTGAGAGCTTTTAGCATCAAGTTTTTCTTTTAAATTAGAAATAACTTCTTTTTTGTGCTCGATAGAAGCTTTCATCTCTTTGATTTGCTTTTCAGCCAATTGAATTTCTAATTCTTGAAATTCAACTTCTTTTGTCAAAGAATTAAATTCTCTGTTATTACGAACTGATTCTTGTTGTTTTGTGTATTTTTTAATAACCTCTTTGTGCTCCTCAATAGCAATTTTCTTTGCTTTGATTTGCTCCTCAATTACCTCAAGTTCACCTTTCAGTTTCTCTGAACGAGTGCTCAAACCTGCAACTTCATCTTCTAAATCTTCAACTTCTAAAGGAAGTTCTCCCCTAACGTTTCTGATTTCGTCAATTCTAGAGTCAATAAGCTGTAAATCGTATATTGCTCTTAACTTGTCCTCAACACTTAATTCTTTCGTATTCGCCATATTCTATAAGTACTTAACTGGATTTGTATTTTCTTCCGATAAAATGATTGCAAAATTAAGAATTTTTTTTCGAAGAAAATCAACAATATAGTTTTTTGTATAGCGTTCGCTCTCAAAATGACCAATATCGGCTAAAAGAAGCTTGTTTTCGGCTTCATAAAATTGATGGTATTTTAAGTCGGCAGTCAAAAAAGCATCGGCTCCGGCTTGTATTGCATTTTTTATTGCAAAACTTCCTGATCCGCCTAAAACGGCAACTTTTTTTATTTTTTTTCCTAAAAATGCGGAATGGCGAATTCCATCTGCAATCATTTTATCTTTTACGAAATGCAGAAAATCTTTCTCATCCATTCCATTTTCAAATTCACCAATCATTCCCAATCCTATATTCTGATGTGAATTTTCAAGATTATAAATCTCATAAGCGACTTCTTCATAAATATGATTTTCGAAAAGTGCCTTTAAAATTCGGGATTGAAGATGCTTTTCAAACGTAACTTCAATTTTGATTTCTTCCGTTTCTGTCAATTCAAAACGTTCTCCAATTACAGGATTGCTTTCAGAATTTCCTTTGTATGTGCCAATTCCGTTGGAATTAAAACTGCAATTTTCATAATTCCCAATCGTTCCTGCACCAGCATCAAACAAAGCTTGACGTACCTTTTGAGCATTTTCGGGAACGGTATAAGTCACTAATTTTTGAATGAAATTTTGCTTTGGAATCAAAACTTTGGTATTTGTCAAACCCAAAGCATCGCAGAAAATTTTATTTACGCCGGCCGAATGATTGTCAAGTGCTGTGTGAACCGCATAAATAGCAATGTCGTTTTTGATTGCTTTTAAAATGGCGCGCTCAACATAATTTTTGCCTGTGATTTTTTTTATTCCAGAAAATAGTATCGGATGAAAACAAACTACCAAATTGCAATTTTTAGCAATTGCTTCATCAATTATATTTTCTAAGGCATCGTGGCAAACTAAAACGCCTGTACTTTCGGTTTCCGAATTGCCAACTAAAAGTCCCACGTTGTCAAAATCCTCGGCGTAAGCCAAAGGTGACATTTCTTCCAGGACTGAGATTATATTTTTGATTTTCATTAGAGTGATTCAGAGTTTTGTGTTAGTATCAATTAGTTGTACTAAATGTATAAGAAAATTATATTTAGTACAAATTTAGTACATTTGTAATATTAAAGTAACAGCTCATGACAACAATAAAAATAAATGATCGTACTAAAGCAGGAAAAGCATTTATGGCGATGTTTGAAGCTTTTTTTAAAGGTGTTGAGGGTATTGAAATTGTCGAAACAGATTCTTATGGACAGGTGAACGAGGAAGAAAGTCCATATAATCCAGAGTTTGTTGATATGGTTTTAAAATCAGCTAAAAGTAAAAATAGTACAGAAATTAATCCTAAAGACGTATGGGGAAGTTTAGGATTGAAATAAAAGAATTAGCAAAAAAACATATTATTCAACATTATAAATCAGGAGATAAAAAGAGTATTAAAAATATTGAGAAAATTCTTTTAGAGCTTTCTGAAACTCCTTTTGAAGGAATTGGAAATCCTGAGCCTTTAAAATATGAACTTACTGGTTTTTGGTCGAGACGAATAAATTAAAAAGACAGAATGATATATTATCTAGAAGATGATACTGTGACAATTTTTGTCGTTTCAGCAAAAGGTCATTATTCAGATAAATAAGGATATGAACATACTTCGAAAATTACTTTTTCCATTTGCCATTTTATACGGATTCATTACTTCAATCCGCAATTTTCTTTTTGACAAAGGAATTTTAAAATCGACTTCATTTGATATTCCAGTAATTGCGGTTGGAAACTTGAGTGTAGGCGGAACTGGAAAAACGCCTCAAATTGAATATTTAATACGGTTGTTATCGGACAAATATAAAGTTGCTACTTTAAGTCGTGGTTACAAAAGAAAATCGGAAGGTTTTGTTTTGGCGGATGAAAATTCAAATGCCGAAATTCTTGGCGATGAACCGTTTCAGTTTTATCAAAAATTTCCAAATGTAATGGTAGCAGTAGATGCTAATCGTACAAACGGAATTCAGCAATTGCTTTCGCAGAAAGAAAAACCTGAAATTGTATTGCTCGATGATGCTTATCAGCATCGAAAAGTCAAAGCCGGTTTTTATATATTACTAAGTGCATATGATGATTTGTATGCTGATGATTTTATGTTGCCTACAGGAAATTTGCGTGAAAGTAGGAGTGGCGCAGCAAGAGCAAATATTATTGTGGTGACAAAATGCCCTAAAATTTTATCTGAAGAAGAACAAACCGAAATTCGGTTAAAACTAAAATTAAGCTGTTCGCAACAAATCTTTTTTACTTTTATAGATTATGATGAAATAATCTATGGGCAAAATGAAAAAGTTGAGGTTGCTAAAATCAAGCAAGAATCGAAATTACTTTTAGCCGGTATTGCTAAACCGAAACCATTCTTCGATTATTTAAAGAATGAAAATGATGAATGCTTGACTTACCCTGATCATCATCATTTTTCAGATGCAGATTTAGAATCCATTCAAGAAAAAGCAAAAGGAAGAAAAATAATAACAACCGAGAAAGATTATGTTCGTTTGAAAGATTCAAAATTGGTTTCTCAATTGTATTATTTGCCAATAAAAAGCACTTTCATAAATCATCAGCAAAATTTTGACGCGACAATTTTAGAATACATAAAAAAAACTTAGTTTCTTAAAAACTTAGCGTCTTAGCATCTTAGTAACTTAGCATCTTAGTTAATCAAAAAACTTAGCAATTATGCTATAAAATTCATCTGGAACAAAAGGTTTTGTAATAACGTCATTCATTCCGAAAGATAAAAGCATGTCTCTGTTTTCGTCAAGAGAAATTGCTGTTAGAGCAATAATCGGTGTTGTTTTGTCAAACTCTCGAATCATTTTTGTGGCAGTTGTTCCGTTAATGCCCGGCAAATGCACATCCATTAAAACCATATCAAAACGCTTCACTTTTAAAAGTTCGACAGCTTCTTCGCCATTATCAATTATTTCGCAACAAATTGCTTTGTTCTCCAGCATTTTGCGCGTAATCATCTGATTGATTTTGTTGTCTTCAATCAATAAAATCGATTTGTGCTCTAATTGTTTGTCGCTGTAAAGTTTGGTGGTTTCTTCGACAGCTTCCAATGGTTCAGTATTAATATTGAAATTCAGCTTAAAGGTAAACGTCGATCCTTTGCCCACTTCACTTTTAAGTTTTATTTCTCCTCCAAGAAGCTCAATTAGTTTTTTGACAATAGTTAATCCTAAGCCAGTTCCGCCATATTTGCGGTTTACTTCAATAGAGCCTTGAGAAAAACTTTCAAAAACAGTTTGCAGTTTATCTTCTGGAATTCCAATTCCGGTATCAACGATTTCAAAATAAACGGTTGCATTTTCTTCTTCAATTGCGTACAATTTCGCGATCACATTTACATGTCCGTTTTGCGTGAATTTTAAAGCATTATTGATTAGGTTTAGTATAATTTGAGATAATTTTGTTGGGTCCCCAATCAAATTATCAGGAATAGCTTCGTCGATTTCAAGATTGAAATAGTTTTTATTGGCAGCGGCCAATTCTTTAAGAGAACTCTGGATGTTGAATAAAAGTTCTTTTAAATTGAAACTGATGTATTCAACTTCGACTTTTGTAGAATCGATTTTGTTGATTTCTAAAATCTCGTTGATAAATGTAGTCAGATAATTGCCCGAAAATTTCAAAGATTCCAAGTATTTTAACTGATTCTTTTTTGGATTGTCTTCTAAAAGCAAATGCGTAATTCCGTTGATCGCATTCAATGGTGTCCGGAGTTCATGGCTTACAGTTGACAAAAATTCAGATCTGGCTTTTGATGCTTTTTCTGCTTTGTTTTTGGCAAGAATCAATTCTTTGTTTTTTTCTCTTAAAAGTAAATTATTCTGATTTCGAATAATATTGTTTTTGTATAAAGCCAAACTTAAAAGCGATAAAATTGAAATTAATGCAATGGCTAAAATACTTACCAATTTTGAGTAACGATAGGTTTTTAGCTGGATTTTTTGATCACTTTCGCGTTTCAGCGTATTATTTATAGATTGTGTTTTTTTGAATTTTTCAAAATCATTGAAATCCAATTTTGCATTTTTCAGTTTTAAAATATAGTTTTCGATTTGGTAATGCTCATCGAGATAAGAATAGGCAAGATCAAAGTTTCGATTCTTTTTGTAATACTGACTGATAGCAAGTATGATTTTAGATTTTTGAGCCAAGTTGTTGTTCTTGGCACTATAATCTAATGCATTGTCAAAATGAACTAAAGCCGAATCATTTCTTTTCAGCGTTGTTTCGATCAATCCAAGCTGATAATACGAATCGGCTTTGGTTTTGATTATTTTTGGGTTGTCTGGTTTGTTTACTATTTTTTGGAAAGTCTTTACTGATAGTGGTAAGTTTTTGCCCGCTTTTAATGCCATTGCCTTTTGGTAATCCAAAATTTCAGCATGATCAACAAGTTTTAGCTCTCTTAATAAACTGTCTGCTTTTTTGTAATAGATATTGCCAATTTCAAAGTTTCCTTGCGCAGTGTTTGTGGCTCCAATATAATGTAATGCCAAAATTTTAGTGCAAGTTGGCTTTACTTTGTCAAATAAGGAAACGCTTTTGTGAAAGTTTTTTAGTGCTTCATCATATTTTTGCTGGTTGTAATAAATTTTTCCCAGCTTGAAAGTTTGATTGGCTAAATTTTCGGTTTTATTGTTGGTTTGGCAAAAGTCAATAGATTTTTTAGTGTAAAAAACGGCTTGTTTATACTTTTGCTTATCGAGATTTGAATTGGCTAATTTATTGTAATAGGAAACGCTATCTGTATTCTTTTTAGTTTGAGAATACAAAAATGAATTTAAAAAACAAATAAGAATAAGAATTCGGTATTTCATGTATGGCAATGCTTTTACAATGAATCTATGTTTTTCTTATCAGTAAAATCAAATCTATTAATCTTGATGAATAGCCAATTTCATTATCATACCAACCCACAACTTTTACCATTTTATCAATAACCGATGTAAGTTGAGCATCAAATAAACACGAATGCGTATTGCCAATAATATCAACAGAAACGATTGGATCTTCTGTGTAATCTAATATTCCTTTTAAATTTGTTTTTGAGGCTTTTTCAAAAGCTTTATTAATTTCTTCAATAGTAACAGCGCGCTTTACATTGAAAGTAATATCTGTTAATGAACCATCGGGAACAGGGACACGAATGCCACATCCTCCGATTTTTTGATGCAATTTAGGAAAAATTTTTGTTAATGCCTTAGCTGCACCTGTAGTTGTTGGAACAATTGACTGACTTGCGCCTCTAGCTCTGCGCAAATCCTTATGTGGTTGGTCGTGAAGGCTTTGGTCAGTTGTGTACGAATGTATAGTTGTAATGTATGCTTGCTCGATGCCGCATAGTTCGTCAATGATTTTTATCATTGGAGCAGCATTGTTTGTCGTACAACTTGCATTTGAAACTATATTTTCATTTCCGTCCAGAATGTTTTCATTTACACCCAAAACCACAGTTTTTATTGTGTCTACTTCCGAAGGAGCCGAAAGAATAACTTTTTTTGCTCCAGCTTCCAGATGTGCATTTAATTCTTCGTGTGTTTTGTATTTTCCTGTTGATTCTATTACAAAATCAATATTATGGCTTTTCCAGTCTAAATTAGAAATGCTTTTTTCATGAAAAAATAAATACTGCTTGTTGTCCACAATAATTGATTCTTCATTATGGCTCACAGCATAAGGCAAAACGCCGTGTATGCTGTCATATTTTATTAAATGTGCCATCGTTTTGTTGTCCGCAATATCATTGATTGCAACAACTTCAATTTCAGGATGGTTTAAAAGCAAACGGAATAAATTTCTTCCAATTCTCCCAAAACCATTTATAGCAATTCTTGTTTTCAATTATTTGGTTTATTCGTTTAATCGTTAAAATCGTTTATTTGTTTGAAACCGTTAAATCTCTTTGCGATTAAACGATTAACCAGTTAAACGATTAACCTAAAATTTATAAAATATGTTTTTGTGCTTTGTATGAAGAGCGAACTAAAGGACCGCTTTCAACATGACGGAAACCTAATTCAAGTCCGAATTTCTCATATCTCGCAAATTGCTCAGGAGTAATAAATTCTTTTACAGGCAAGTGTTTTTTACTTGGTTGAAGGTATTGACCAATAGTAACAACATCAACATTTGCATTACGCAAATCTCTCATAGTTTGAAAAACTTCTTCTTCAGTTTCACCAAGACCTAGCATGATACCAGATTTGGTTCTATTGATTCCTTTTTCTTTTAAATAGCGCAAAACTTCAAGACTGCGATCGTATTTAGCTTGAATACGAACTTCACGAGTTAAACGACGAACTGTTTCCATATTGTGTGAAACTACTTCTGGATTTGCTTCAACAATTCGGTCAATATTTCTTTCGATTCCCTGAAAATCAGGAATTAAGGTTTCAAGCGTAGTTTCAGGATTCATTCTTCGGATTGCTTTTACCGTTTCAATCCAGATAATAGACCCTCCATCTTTCAAGTCATCTCTGTCAACACTTGTGATTACTGCATGTTTAATATTCATGATTTTTATAGAACGTGCAACTTTTTCAGGTTCGTCCCAATCAACTGTTTCAGGTCTTCCGGTTTTTACGCCACAAAATCCGCATGAACGTGTACACACATTTCCAAGAATCATAAAAGTTGCAGTTCCTTCACCCCAACACTCTCCCATATTTGGGCAGCTTCCAGAAGTACAAATTGTGTTTAAGCTGTATTTGTCTACTAAACCACGAAGTTCAGTATATTTTTGTCCAATAGGAAGTTTAACCTTTAACCATTTAGGTTTTCCAGTTGGTATATTTTCAATGACTGTTTCCATATATCAAAATTCAAAACACAAAGATACGGAATGTAGTTTATTTGAAGATGCTAATTTGCTTTTCGTTTGCTTTTGATGTTTGTTTATTCAATTTAATGCTTCAAGTTCAAATAAGAATGTTTTTTCTTTAGATGTGTTTTTAGTTTCATCTTTCAATTTTTTACTTAAAAAGTTGATTTTTAAGCTGGCTTTTTCGAAATATTAAAATTTACCTTATTCTGATGCAAATTTGCCTTTTTAAGATATTGTAAAAATAATAGTACAATAATTTTACTGCCAAATTTATAGCTTAAAAAAACATGAAAAAGAAATTTATTGTATTAGGGGTTTTATTCGCAGTTTTTGGTTTTACTAAAATGAATGCGCAAATACTTTCAGATAAAGCAATGGGAGCCTTAGGTAAAGGTGTCTCAGGATTTACTTTTAGCGATGCAGATGCTGTGGCTTTGGCTAAACAATCGATAGATGAATTAGATGCTAATAATCCTGTAGCTCCTGCAACAGATGGTTATTCTATTCGATTAAATCGTTTGTTTGGGAAACATATTTCTAGTGAAGGAGTTACTTTGAATTATAAGGTTTATTTGGTGAAAGATATCAATGCATTTGCTTGTGCAGACGGAAGTGTTCGCGTGTTTGCAGGTTTAATGGATGTTATGGATGACAATCAATTGCTTGCTGTTATTGGGCATGAAATTGGGCACGTTGTAAATCATGATACAAGAGATGCAATAAAAGCGGCTTATAAAAAAGAAGCATTGTTAGATGCCGCGTCATCACAATCAGGAAAAATGGAAACTCTTACAGCTTCTCAATTAGGACAATTAGGAAGCGCCATGATTGATAGCAAACACAGCAGAAAACAAGAATCTGAAGCAGATTTGTTTTCGTATAATTTCATGAAAAAAAACGGGTATGATGTAAATGCAGTAGAATCGGCATTTAGAATTCTTCAAAATTTAAGTCAAGGTGCTGATTCATCTTTTATTACTAAAATGATGAGCTCACACCCTGATTCTGGAAAAAGAGCAGATGATGCAAAAAAAAGAGCGACAAAAGATGGCCTCTACAAAGAATATGTGCAACAGAAAATTGACAATACAGCACCTGTAGCCGCAAAAGCGACAACAAAAACAGTTTCTAAAAAAACAACTGCAAAAAAGAAGTAATTTTTCTTTGCATAAATCAAAAAGCCGACAGATTGATCAAAATCTCTCGGCTTTTTATTTGTCTCTATATGAATATGTAAACACATATTGCTTGTAACTCGTATAAAATTTATACCTTTAATTGTTGAAAAAACTAGCTTTGTGTGAAAACAAAAGCATTTTGTTGTACTACATTTGTTGTTAAATTGTAATCATATAAAACATGAAAAAGAAAATTATAGTAACAGGATTATTGTTTGCTGCATTGGTTTTTACTAAAATGAATGCACAAATTAATTTGGGCGATAAAGCAATTGGCGCACTTCAAAAAGGGGTGACTAGTTTTACCTTGACTAATGCAGATGCGGCAGCTTTGTCTAAAGAAGCAGTACGTAAATTAGATTCTACTAATGAAGTTGCTGGGCCAAACGACGGTTATACTTTAAGATTAAACAGGGTTTTTGGAAAATATACTTCGGGTGAAGGCTATACGCTGAATTATAAAGTTTATAAACTGAAAGAAGTGAATGCATTTGCAACAGCAGATGGAAGTGTTCGCGTATATTCTGGTTTAATGGATATTATGGATGATAATGAGTTGCTTGCGGTAATTGGACATGAAATTGGGCACGTTGCAAACAATGATACAAGAGATGCTATGCGAGCAGCTTATCAAAAAGAAGCTTTAATTGATGGGGCATCTTCTCAATCTGTAAAAATCAGCACAGTTACGGATAGCCAGTTAGGGAAAATTGGAAGCGCCATGGTAGATAGTAAGTTTAGCCGTAAACAAGAAGCTGAAGCCGATTTGTTTGCGTATAATTTTATGAAAAAACATGGTTATGATGTAAATGCTGAAGAATCTGCTTTTAGAATTTTGGCAAAAATGAGCGAAGGAAGCCAAGCTTCTTTTCTTGATCAAATGATGAGTTCGCATCCAGATTCAGCTAAAAGAGCTGATGATGCGAAAAAAAGAGCAGAAAAAGATGGTTTGTACAAGCCATATGTGCAACAGAAGATTGACAATACAGTTCCTGTAGCCAAAAAGACAACAACTACAACAAAAAAGGCTACAACAACTAAGAAAACGACAACTACGGCAAAGAAGAAATAATATTCTAAAAAAAAACGGCAAATTTTAAATTTGCCGTTTTTTTATTGTACAGATTATCCTAAAACATGATGTGCCAAAACCTTCTGCACATCATAAACATTTACAGATTTATTGAATTGTTTTACAATGCTCGGATTTAATTCGCTTGAAACCCAAATTTTTAGTTCAGCGTCTAAATCGAAAGTACCTGCAGTTTCAACACTGAAACGAGTAATGCTTTTGTAAGCAATCGATTTGTATTCTGTTTTGCTTCCTGTTATCCCTTGAACATCAACCAGAATTAATCTTTTATTGGTGAAAATAAAAGTATCACGGATCAATTTGAAACCCATTTCGATTTCTTCATTGTCAGTTAAAAGCTGACCGTATTTCTTTAATAGATCATCTTGGCTGACAGTACCTGCGTTGCCCATTAGTGCAGAAAATATTCCCATTTTTTAGTTTTTAATTTTAATAAAATTGTTTTGCTTTTAAGGAGACGTAAAGGTAATTGAATTTGTTAAATTTTATGATTGCTCTCAGATTTAATTAATAAGGAAGAGATAATTAACGAAAGTAAAAATGATGAAATTAGAGAAACAATTATGTTTCCGTAAGCTTTTATATTCAAAGAAACTAGAAATCTTAATCCGAAGATAATTGTTGAAGCAACAATGATTAAAATCCAGTATTTTGAATTTAATCGAGATTGATGGCAGTGCTTTTTTGGAAGTTTTAAAAAGACTATTATTATGAGGAATGCTCCAATTATGGTGCTTAGATGTTGTGCAGCCTTCCAAAAAGTTACTTTGTTTCCAAAAAGAACAAAAGTGTCTCTTAACTTTGGAATATGGATTGCAAAATAACCGTTCTCATGCGTGAAGGCATCCCAAAAAAGATGAGAAGCGATCCCAATGATTGCCGATAATAAAACAATAAATAAATTTCTGCTAAAATAATTTGGCCAATTGAATTCTGTAAAAGCAATTGTTCTCGATTTAAAAAAAATTGGGAGATTTAAGAATAAATCGTTTCGGATCAAATTATGAAAAACAAAAGCCAGCAGAATTGTTAATGGCAAATCAAACCAAAATATTCCAGAAAATGTGTGACTGTATTTGCTCTGAACTTTCATCCGAATAAAATACTCAAAATCAGGAGCGAGACTTCCAATAATTAATCCTGTCCAAGAAAACCATTTTTTGGGAAAATATTTTAGCGGTAAAATTATTGCTGGATGAGCAAATGTGAATGGCATTTGGTTCTGGGTTTAAGTAAAAATAGACTTAAAGATAAAAATATTTGATTAAGTAAAATCAAAAAAAAAGCAGAACCTAAGTCCTGCTTTTCCACTTTTCGATTATTATTTTATTCCGGTTGTGTTTTAATTGTAATCGGAAGATTATATGCTGTTCTTACAGGTTTTCCGTTTAAGATACCTGGAGTCCATTTTGTTTTCAATGATTTTAAAACTCTAATTGCTTCTTTGCCCATTCCGTAACCTGGATCTTTTTGTACCATGATGTCAGTTATTGAGCCGTCTTTTTCAATTACAAAAGAAACATAAACTTTAAGAGTCATTTCGGCATCTAGTTCTGGTCTTCTAAAGTTGTTTCCAACATAACTGTAAAATTTATCCATTCCGCCTGGGAATCCTGGCATTTTGTCTAATATAGCCGAATTTACAGGAGTGTTGTCTACCGGAGCAGGATCTACAATAGTTCCTTCTCCACCGTTGCTTCCCGGTATTACATTTGAAATTGATCCATCACCAGGTACTACATTGTCTACAACAGCATGATTTTCAATGTTTGTTGCAATGTCAGGCGTCGCCTGAGAAGCCACTGTAACAACTGGATTTACCAATTGCGTATTGATCGATGGCGCAGCTGGAGCGCTTTGCGTTGGAGGTGCAACAGGTGCAGGTGGTGCAGGTTTTACCAAATCGGGCGTGATTTTAACTGGTGTTAAAGGTCCCGGCGGTATTTCATGTTCGACGATTTCATGTGTTTTTAATTTATTAATCAGCATCGACGCACTTCCCAAGGCAGCTATCAATAGCAGTCCCATAAATAATGCGGTAACTGTTGTTTTAGAATTTTCTTGGCGTAATTGATACGCGCCATACTCTTTGTTTTTGTTTTCGAAAACAAGATCGGTCCACTTGCTTTCATAGATGCTTGATTTTGACATGATTTTTGGATTTTAAGGTTAAGTAACTTTAAATCATACGCGAATAGGGTTTGGGTTTGTTAGCAAACAACGTAGAAGTTGTTGTTTTAGTATGTTAGATAATTAGCTTTTTAAGAAAAAATATGATTATATTTTATTCTTTTCTTAAAGATAATAAATTATCTGTTACGTTCAATGATTTCTGCCAATAATTTTTTAGCACGCAAAAGTTTTACTTTTACATTGCTTAAAGGCTCATCAATTTTAGTTGCAATTTCCTGATAAGACATTTCCTGAAAATAACGCAACTGAATAACTTCTTGATAGTGGGGTTTTAATTCTTTGATGCATAAAAGCAAACGAGAAAGATTTTGCTCTTTAATTAATGCATCTTCTGCAGATGGAGTAGGGTCGGCAATATTGTATGCCTGTTGATCTTCGCTATCGGTAATTTCAATAAAAAGGCTTGATTTCTTTTTTCGAAGCAGATCAATGTATACGTTTTTCGCAATGCTGATCAGCCAAGTATTGAATTTGAATTCAGAATTATACGTGGCAATTTTGTCAAAAGCTTTTGAGAAGGTTTCTATGGTAATATCCTCAGCAATGGTTTCGTTTTCGGTGCGTTTCAGCATAAAGCCGTAAACTTCATTCCAATAAAAATCTAATAAAAAAGTAAAGGCGATCTGATCGCCTTTTTTTGCTTTTTCTATTTTAGAATTTATTTCCAATGTACCGGTTTTGAAAAGATATTAGATATAAAGATATTAATTTGTGTGAATATCAGCACTATCTCTACAACAGGAAACCAGATTTTCAAATCTTTTTCTTTTAGTTTTCCAGCCGAAAATCCCATTACAGTCCATGCAACGGTATAGCGTGTTGCCAATATTGCCAATACAGCGATCCATTGAAATTGGAAAGACAATAAAAGTATAACTAATAAAAAGAAGAATAATTGTGAGGTGTAAAAAATGCCTAATTGCATTTTGTCAAAAAACTTATAATATTCCGCTGTCGAAACATGTCTTCTTTTCTGGCTGAACCATTCCTTATAAGATTCTTTTGGTTTTGAATAAGTAAAACTTTCTGGATTATATGAAATTGTTGTGTTTTCTTTAGTAGCAGCTTGGTTTATAAATAAATCATCATCGCCAGAACGCACCTGAATATGATCGATAAAACCGTTTACCTTAAAGAATTCGTCTTTTTTATAAGCTAAATTTCTTCCAACTCCCATATAAGGCAAACCAATTTTTGCCCAAGACAAATATTGAACTGCTGTTAAAACCGTTTCAAAACGAATGATTTTGTTTAATAACGAACGCTCGATTTTTTCATAACCACCATAACCCAAAACAATAGTTTTGTTCATGGTAAATTGTGAAGTCATTGATGTGATCCAGTTTTTTGATGTTGGATAACAGTCGGCATCTGTAAATAATAGGTATTCTTTTTTAGAAGCTTTGATGCCTAAAGTCAGCGCGTATTTTTTGTTTCCCCAGAAAGCTTCGTTGTTTTCAACTTTAACTAATCTAATATTTGAATATTGTTGTTCAAATTCTTCAAAAACTTCCAAGGTTTCATCTCTTGAAGCATCATCAATCAAAACAATTTCAAAATCTGGATAATCTTGTTCGGCTAATAGCGGTATAAATTTCTTTACGTTTTCTTCTTCGTTTTTAGCGCAGACAATTACTGAAACTGGAAGTTTTTTTTGTGTAACTTCTTGTTGTTTAGCGAAAGCAAACTTTCCAAATACACCTAAGTAATAAAAAAGTTGTACGACAACGATAGCAATAAAAAAGTAAAATAAAATTGTAAGCATCTGATTTTAATATCTTTTAATTTCTGAATCTTGCGAGTGCAAATGTACTTATGAATTCCTAATTTTCAATGTCCAAAACCAATTTACTTTCGGCATTTTGACATTTCTTTTGCAACAGCAATAGCCTGAGGGTTTTCGGTTTTTTCTAATTCCGAAATTATGTTTTTATAATTAAAATCATCACGATTTTGAGAGAGTTTTTTAGTGGCTTGAATTTCACTGATTTCAATCTCAAAACCGTAAATTCCTCTTGCTTCACGCATTGTTTTGGCTGATAAATCTTCAACACGGATTGGCCTTTCAGAATTTGCTTCGTATTTGTCGACCAGTTTCTTTAATTGTGCTACCGAAGTTTCATAATCTACAATCTTGATTTTTCCATAAACATGTACGGCTATATAATTCCAAGTTGGCACATTTTCATGATCGTACCAAGACGAAGAAATATAACTATGCGGACCAGTAAAAACTGCTAAAACCTGATCATTTTCTTTAAAACCTTCTGCCTGCGGATTCAGTTTAGAAATATGCCCTTGCAGAATTTCTTTTCCGTCAGCGTTAACTTCAAGTTCTATTGGAATATGTGTTGCACATAATTTTCCGTTAGTTTGATTGATCAGAATTCCAAAACTGTTTTCTTTCAAAAAAGCTCTGATTTCTTCTTGATTTTCGTTTTTGTATAGGTCTGGAGTATACATTTTTTCTTTTTTAGGTTCAAAGGCTCAAAGAAGCAAAGGTTCAAAGGTTTTTATGCAGAAAGACTTTTACTTCGCTCAATCTGACAATGATTTTAAATTTGTGCCAATTGGTGAAATTTGTGTTTTAAATCACATTCACTTCTGCTTCGATTTGAATTCCGAAAGTTTCAAAAACCGTTTTTTGAACTTCTTTAGAAACTGCTAAAATCTCTTGTCCTGTTGCATTTCCGTAATTCACTAAAACCAAAGCCTGATTTTTATGAACTCCAGCTTCTCCAAAACGTTTTCCTTTTAATCCGGCATGCTCAATCAACCACCCAGCAGGAACTTTAACTTCAGTATCTGAAACTTCGTAGAATTTCATTTCTGGAAACTTTTGATGGATTTTTTCGAAATCAGATTTCAGTAAAATCGGATTTTTAAAGAAGCTTCCACTGTTTCCTAATTCTTTTGGATCTGGCAATTTACTTTGTCTGATTGTAATTACAGCATTGCTGACATCTTTTAATGTTGGTTCAGAAATGTTGTTTTTTGCCAATTCAGCCAAAATATCTCCGTAAGAAGTATTGATTTTATGATTGTGTTTTGTCAATTTGTATATAACCGAAGTAATAATGAATTGGTCTTTTACTTCATTTTTAAAGATGCTTTCGCGGTAACCAAAATCGCATTCGGCATTTGTGAAAGTTTTGGTTTCCTGAGTTTCGATATTTATGGCGTCGCAAGAAACAAAAGTATCTTTAATCTCTGTTCCATAAGCGCCAATATTCTGAACTGGCGTTGTGCCGACATTTCCAGGAATTAAAGACATGTTTTCTAATCCGCCAAAATCGTTGTCGATTGTCCAAAGAACGAAATCATGCCAAGTTTCGCCAGCCTGACTTTCAACCCAAACAAAATCATCATCTTCTTTGATTATTTCTTTTCCTTTTAAATCGATATGAATCACAAGAGCGTCAATATCTTTGGTTAAAAGCATATTGCTTCCTCCACCTAAAATAAACTTTTTCTCGTTTTTGTTTTCTTCTAAAATGGTTTTCAATTCAGCAACAGAATGTACCGCAACGAATTGTTTTGCTTTGGCTTCAATGCCGAAAGTATTGTAGTTTTTTAAAGAAAAATTGGATTGGATTTCCATATAAAAGGCTTTTTTAATCTGAGTTCAAAAGTATGAATTTAAACTTTGCTAACCTCGCCGGTTAATTAATCTTTATTTGTTATGTTTAAATTTATTAATACTATTTAACTTTTGTATGTTTGATTCTGAAATTTTATTTTGTTAAGATGAAAATAGGTTATAAAATACTGCTTTTTTTAATTATTGGTTTTCAAATTAGTTGTAATAAATCTGAGACTAAAGTCAAAAGTGTTGCAAAATCAAATGTTAGACTTTCCAAAGAAGCGAAGGTAGAAACAGCAGAAAGTAAAATTGATAATTATTCGTATCCTGTTGATAGTCTTTTAAAGGCTAATATTCTTTGGACAGGTTTGTTTCATGGTGATGAAGTTGATTCGAATTTACAAAAGAAAATCTGGTATGGTCTTTTTAAAAGCGGAAATAATTATTTGTTCTCTAAAACAGCTATTTCGATAAATCATGCTTTTGATCCTGTTCTAGATGAAGATGAAACAGAGCAAACAGGTTGGGAAGTTTCCACTGAAATCAAGGATACTTGTGTTATTTTGGTTGAAAAAATGCCTGATTTTGCAGACAGAAATGTCGAATTTGTAAAGTTGCCTAAAAATGTTTACCCCGGAGAAAATTACGAATTTCAGTTTTTAGGAACCCAATATAAATTATTTGCAACTGGGAAAAAGAAAAAAGAACATCCCGATTCAGATTGGTTAGTGGTTTCTGATTATAAATTGTATTTGACAGCTTCCAGAAATGGAAAAGTGATGACAGAGCTTTTAACGGCAAAAAAGAATTTTGATGACCAAATGGTTAGCGTAGTTTTTGCGGGAGACCTTGATGGTGATGGGAAATTAGATTTAATATTAGATACGGCAAATCATTATAATGTTTCGAGTCTCACACTCTATTTGTCAAAATCGGCAGATAAAAATAAAATTATTAAGCCTGTTGGTGTTCTTATATTTGTTGGTTGCTAATTTGGCTTTGTTTTTTGTAAGTTTGAAATTAATTATAGCCTCGTAATTATGTCGAAATCAATCTTTAAGAATAAAAGCTTTCTTTTTTTTATTTTGAATATTTTCTTTTCTGTTATTTCTCATGCGCAAGTTGATATCGTAGGAAGATGGAAAACAAAAGATATAATTGGATACAGGGATTCTGGGAGTTATTCTTTGGTCAAGGAAAAAGAACGTCCTTATGGCCGTATTTTAACTTTTCGCTCAGATGGAACGTTTTTAAGCGATGAATCAGTCGAATGCGCTGATGGTTGTTCTGTTTTTACTTCTGGCACATATGTATTGCTTGATGATTATCATGTACGCATGATTGTAGAAGATGTGAATTTTTTTGGTCTTCTTTGTGGGCAGGAGAGAAGACAAAAATCCCAAATAATTAGAGATTTAGGTGTTTTTTATATTTATAAAGAAGGTGATGATGCTATTCGATTAATTACTAGTAATGGTGATTTACAAGATGATAAAGATAAAATGCTTTATAGTCAATTGATGGAATCTTTTCATAACGAATGGAAATTATATGGTTATGTCTGGAAAAATACAGATAAAAATCAGCCCGAAGAAATTATAAAAGATTGCTCAGATCAAATAAATACAATCAATTTGTCTAATTGTAAAATTGTTTTTACTCAAAATGAAATTTATGGTAAGGTTTTTATTTTAAAAGAAAATGACAATTTTCATTATGTCGTTTATGATAATATAAAGAAAAAGGTTTCTTTAGCTTATCCAAAAACGAAGAGTTAAGTCTTTATATTAGTAGTGAATCTTGCGGTTAAATCATTTTCTCGAATCCAGCAACTCATGATATTTCTCCGAAATAACCTTCATATTACTATCATAATTCGCATTTTCTTCTACAAATTTTCTATTTCGAAGAATGGCGTTATTTCTATATTCAGCATTTTCAAATGACCAAATTAATTCTTCTGCTAACATTTCAATATTGTCAATTTCAATTAATTGGCCATTTTCTCGATGAGTGATCCAACTCTGGTTTCCGGGAATATCAGAAACTACGGGATAACAATTGCAAGCCATTGCTTCAAACAAAGATGCCGAAACACCTTCGGTAATTGGCATGCTGATGTAAATGTTTGATCGCTGTAACAATTTTGGAAGTTCTGTATTCGGAATTCTTCCTGTAAAAATGACTTTGTTTTCAATTTGCAGTTCTTTGGCTAAATCTTTCAAAGATTGCAATCTTGTTCCGTCGCCAACAATCGTCAATGAAAAATCAATTCCTTTTTGATTCAAAATTCCAAAAGCTTTCAAAATAGAATCATGTCGATATTCTGGCTGAAGTGAACGTGTTACAATAGCTTCAATTTTGTTTGAATTATTTGTTGAAGGTGTAAAAAGTGCTAAGTCAATTCCTTTCGGGAGAACCAAAACTTTGTTCATATCAACGCCAGTTGCTTTCATGTGAATTGCCATGACAGGCCCCCAAGCGTGAATTAAATGGGCTTTTTTGAAAGCATATTTCTGAATGAATTTTTTAAATGGATACAATTTAGATTCTTCCGGCCATAAATCAGTTCGGCCTTGTTGTGCGATTGCTATAGTTTTTGAACCTGATATTGCAGCTAAGAATCCATAACTGGTTGTTCTTTCGGCAATCACCATGTCTGGTTTTTCTTTTCTGATGATTTTTCGAATCGAAATCGGGGCAAAGAAATACTCTAAAATACGTTTGAATCTTTGATTATTTGAGGTTTGGAGTTCCCAAGTTATAATGTCGAAGTCGCCAAATTCTTTCAGACCTTTCATCCAAGTAATGGCGTCAGCACGGTAAGATTCTCCAAGAAAAAGTATTTTCCTTTTCATTAATAAAATGTTTTTTCGCCACGAATTTCACAAATTTCCACTAATTAATTCGTGTCAATTCGTGAAATTCGTGGCGATCTAATCTTTTTTAGAATTCTTCAGTATCTAAAGCTCGGTTTATGAATTCGTTTAATGGCTTTAATGCAATCAGTTTTTTGCTCATTTTTGAAACGAAATCTTTCTGAGTAACTTCGGAGATATCGTATTTTTGAGTAGCTGTAAAACTTTTCAGTTTCAAAAACTCAATTGCAGGATGATCTTTTTCGTAACCGCGAGGCATGCTTTTCAGCGAATTGTTTTCGTTGATGTCTAAACTTCCAAATTCCTTTTTAAAGTTTTTATCATTTAAGATTTCCTGTAAATCATCATAGAAAAAAGCAATTTCTTTGCGAACCTTTTTCAAATCTTCCGATTCAGGAGAATAAAATCCGCCTGCTATAAAACTGGCACCTTTCTCTATATGAACATAATATCCAGCACGGTTTAAGCCTTTTGTCCCGCCAGACATCCAGATTCCTAAGTGTGCTTTATAAGGTGATTTGTCTTTAGAAAAACGAATATCACGATTGATTCTGAAGGTGCAATTTTTAACTTCTAATAATTCTAAAGAAGGATCTAGCGGTTTCATAACATCCAGAAAATCGCTTACCAATTGATGATAGTCTTTTTTGAAGATTTCATAACGTTTTTTATTGTTCTGAAACCAGTCTCTATTGTTGTTCTTTTTTAAATCGTCTAAAAATTGCAATGATTCTTTCGCTAGCATATTCTATGTTTTTGATTGCAGTTGTTTTTTTTAGTTCGCCACTAATTGCACGAATTTACACTAATTTTTTTATTGCATATCGATCAACTTTGACAAAGTTCAAAACTTTGTCAAAGTTTTAATTAGTGGCAAAAAAACTTTACAAATTAAATATTTTATAACTCTGATGTGTTGATTTTACAATTGCTTCAGTTCTTTCGGGATGCGTATCCGATATGAAAAGCTGACCAAAAGTTTCACTGTTTACCATTTCTACAATTTTGGCAACGCGAGTTTCATCCAGTTTGTCAAAAATATCATCAAACAAAAGAATGGGTTTTACGCCACTTTGTTTTTTTAGGAATTCAAATTGAGCCAGCTTTAAAGCAATCAGAAAGGATTTCTGCTGTCCTTGCGATCCGAATTTTTTTATGGGATGCGAATCAATTTCAAAAGATAAATCGTCTTTGTGAATTCCGACAGTTGTATAATGCAATGCTCGGTCTTTGTTAATGTTTTCTTGCAAAAGCGTCAAAAGATCTTTTTCAAACAAATGACTTTCGTAAACCAGCTGAACATTTTCTTCGGATCCGGTTATCGCTTGATGATGCCTGTTAAATATAGGTATAAACTGCTCGAGAAAATCTTTTCGTTTTTCAAAAATTGATTTCCCGTATTCATTCAGCTGCTCATTATATATAGATAAGGTATCGTTGTCAAAAGTGTGATTGAGCGCAAAATATTTCAAAAGCGCATTTCGCTGCGTGATCACTTTTTGATAATTTATCAATTCATGCAGATAGGCAGAATCAAGCTGCGAAATCACGCTGTCCATAAATTTGCGGCGTGTCTCGCTTCCTTCCACAATTAAATCTCTATCGGCAGGCGAAATAATTACGAGCGGAATAAATCCAATATGATCTGAAAATTTATCGTAAGGTTTTCCGTTTCGTTTTAAGATCTTTTTTTGTCCTTTTTTTAAACTGCAGACAATTTGTTCTGTTCTCTCGTTTTTGTCTAATTCGGCATCAATTACAAAAAACTCTTCACCGTGTTTGATGTTTTGAACTGCAAGCGGATTAAAATAACTTTTTCCGTAAGCCAAATGATAAATTGCGTCGAGAACATTGGTTTTTCCAATGCCGTTTTTCCCCACAAAACAGTTGATTTTGATGTCGAAATCAAAACTTGCTTCTGAAAAGTTCTTATAATTGAATAAAGAGATTTTGTTTAAATGCATTTTTTAGGGACTCCAAGTATGAAATTTGCTGTTTTTGGACAGTAAAAATTTGAGGCTGCAAATTACCGAAAATTATTGATATAATTGGCTTTGGCGCAACCTCCAGCCGATTTATTTTGACGCTTCCGCGAAAGGACAAGCGAACTCGAAAAATATTTTTTTTAAAATAGTGATAAAATTGATTTTTTTTGCCTCAGTTTCAAGAAAAATTTTATTTTTGCCGTTCACTAAATAATTTTTAAATGGCAACTTACAATAAAAGAGGATATAAGACACCAAAAGAGAAGGAAGTTAAAGAAGTTACTGAAGAACAACAAGTAATTATTGACGAAAAAGACAGCACAACTGCTGGCGTTTTCTCAAAATTAGATGAAACAGCTTCAAGAACTGAGGATTGGGTGGCTAAAAATCAAAAAATCATTATTGGTTTGGTTGCTGGTATTGCAGTAGCTACAATTGGTTATTTAGCTTACCAAAAATTTATTGAAAATCCAAAACAAGACGAAGCTGCAAACGAAATGTTTGTTGCACAGCAAAATTTTCAAAAAGCTGTTGACGGTGTTGCAAGTGATTCATTGTATAAATTGGCATTAAACGGTTCTGAAGGTAAATTCGGATTCATTAAAATTGCTGATGAATATTCTGGAACTGATGCCGGAAATTTAGCAAATTACTATGCTGGTATGGCATATTTGAATACAGGGAAATTTGATGATGCTATCAAATATCTTGGAGAATTTAAGTCTCAAGATGCAATTTTAGGAGCTTTGGCAACTGGTGCAATTGGAGATGCTTACTCTCAAAAAAACAATCAAAAAGAAGCTTTAAGCTATTACATTAAAGCGTCTGAGGTTAACAAAAATGATTTTACTACGCCTCGTTTCTTGCTAAAAGCAGCTAAAACAGCAATCGCTTTAGGTCAAAAAGAAGATGCTTTAAAATATTTAAACGATATCAAAGATAATTTTGATGCAACGCCAGAAGCTGCTTCTGTTGATGTATTGATTGGATTAGCACAATAATTATACTTTTTGAGTTCTGATTTTAGATTTTAGATTCGTATTTTAGCAATCTGAAATTTAAATTCAAAAATCTAAAATAGTACAAATGGCTACTGAAAATAAAAATTTATCAGAATACGATAAAAACACAATCCCAAATGCGAAAGACTTTCGATTTGGGATTGTTGTTTCTGAGTGGAACGACACGATAACAGAAGGATTATATAATGGTGCTTTTGATGCATTAGTTGATTGTGATGTTCCTGCACAGCAAATTATCAGATGGAATGTCCCTGGAAGTTTTGAGCTTATTTATGGCGCAAAAAAAATGTTGCAGACACAAAATGTTGATGCTGTAATTGTAATTGGATGTGTAATTCAAGGCGAAACAAAACATTTTGATTTTGTGTGTGAAGGCGTAACTCAAGGAATTAAAGATTTGAATGTTCAGACGGATATTCCGGTTATTTTCTGTGTTTTGACAGATAATAACATGCAGCAATCAATCGACAGAAGTGGTGGTGCTCACGGCAACAAAGGAACTGAAGCTGCAATTGCTGCAATCAAAATGGCATATATTCGTCAGCAGGCGTCAATGGCTCATGCTTTCAATCAGCCTTTATTGACTTCTGGCGCGCTTCAAATCGAAGATTCACCAAGAAAAATCGAGAACGAATAAAACACAATTGTTTTAAAAATACTAAAACCTATACTGTGTAAAAATAGTATAGGTTTTTTGTTTTTTTTATGACAAAGACTATTCCAAATCACAACCAAAATTCATTAAATTTGTACACCTCGGGTTTTTAAAATCAGAGTTCGCAAACAATATCAATCTTAGGTTTTTAATCAAAATCAAAAGACAAACCTTTTAACCCAAATTTTTTAATGTCGAGTATTATTCAATTGCTTCCAGATCACGTTGCTAACCAAATTGCTGCTGGAGAAGTGGTTCAAAGACCAGCTTCAGTCGTAAAAGAACTGTTAGAAAATGCCGTTGATGCGAAGGCAACCGATATTAAATTGATTATTAAAGATGCCGGAAAATCATTAGTTCAGGTTATTGATAATGGAGTAGGAATGACAGTTACTGATGCCCGTTTGTGTTTTGCGCGTCACGCTACTTCAAAAATTCGTCAGGCCGAAGATTTGTTTTCGCTTGGCACAAAAGGTTTCCGTGGAGAAGCTTTGGCTTCAATTGCAGCGATTGCTCATATGGAAATGAAAACTAAGCAAGATCAGGATGAACTGGGAACGCATATCGTGATTGAAGGAAGTAAATTTGTTTCGCAGGAAGTGGCCGTTTTGCCAAAGGGAACATCATTTGCGGTTAAAAATTTGTTTTTTAATATTCCGGCACGCCGTAATTTCTTGAAGTCAGATACGGTTGAATTTCGTCATGTTATGGATGAATTTCAGCGTGTAGCTCTGGCGCATCCAAATATTCATTTTAGTTTTTATCATAACGGAAGCGAATTGTATAATCTTCCGTCAGCAGGATATCGTCAGAGAATCGTAGGAATTATGTCTGGCAAAACCAACGAAAAATTGGTTCCTGTAAACGAGGATACCGAAATTATAAATATCCAAGGGTTTGTATGCAAGCCTGAATTTGCAAAAAAAAGTAGAGGAGAGCAGTTTTTTTTTGTGAACGATCGTTTTATAAAAAGTGGTTATTTGCATCATGCAGTAATGGCGGCTTATGATGGTCTTTTGAAAGACGGAATGCAACCAAGTTATTTCTTATACTTGCAAGTGCCGCCAAATACCATCGATATTAATATTCATCCAACAAAAACTGAAATTAAATTTGACGATGAATCGGCTTTATATGCCATTTTAAGAGCATCGATCAAACATAGTTTAGGACAATTTAACGTGGCTCCGGTTTTGGATTTTGAGAGAGATGCCAATTTAGACACTCCATATCATTATAAAGATTTAGAAGCTGAAACCCCAACAATTCAAGTTGATGGAACTTTTAATCCTTTTACGGACGATAAAACGAATCAGCATTATACAAAAGGAAGTTCGGGATCTGGTTATAGCTCAGGTTCATCATCTTCTTCTGGTTCTTCGTATTCGGGATCATCATATTCAGGTTATTCGAAAAGAGTTGAGCCAACGGTAAGCTGGGAAAGTTTATATGTTGGCTTGGATACCGATAGTCCAGAAGCGATAGAAAGTTCGCCGTTTACATTCGAAAACGAGGAAGTAACTTCTTCATTATTTAATGATGACGAAATCGAGCAAGCGAGTCAGAAAACGTATCAAATTCATAAAAAATATATTGTTTCGCCAATTAAATCAGGAATGATTATTGTGGATCAGCAACGAGCGCATCAGCGTATTTTGTATGAACAATTTTTGCTTAATATGACTGTCAATCAAGCTTCTAGCCAGCAATTGCTTTTTCCGTTAGATTTATTTTATTCGACGGTCGAAATGAAATTGATTGAGGAGTTAAAACCTTCATTAGAAACAACAGGATTTATTTTTGAAGATGCCAAAACAGATCATATTGTGATTTCGGGAATTCCGGTAAATATTACCGAGAGTGAAGTTTCGATTGTAATTGATCAATTGCTGAGCGATTTACAAGACGGAATTCCAGCGAGCAGTTACAGTCAGAATGATACAATTGCCAAATCAATGGCAAAAAGTCTAGCGGTTAAAACAGGATCATATTTAACCGAAAAAGAGCAGGATAATATCGTAAATGGTTTGTTTGCTTGTAAAGATCCTAATATTTCACCTTTTCAAAAACCTACCTTTATCACTATGCGTGTTGAAGATATAGATAAAAAGTTTGCCTTATGATGAATATCACTCCAGTTGTTAAACAACTGCTTATTATTAATATTATATTTTTTATTGGTGCACAGTTAGTGCCAGCTTCTGAGCATTTTTTGGCATTGTATTTTCCTGAAAATCCATCATTTGGATTTTGGCAGCCTATTACGCATATGTTTATGCATGGCGGATTTGCTCATATTGCTTTCAATATGTTTGCATTGTATTCGTTTGGATCGACGTTGGAACATTTTTGGGGTGGAAAGAAATTTTTGTTTTTTTATATTTCATGTGGTTTAGGAGCGGCATTAGTCAATTTTGCAGTCAATTATTATTTCTACCAAGATGCTTTAAATATTTTGCAAGCTAATGGTTTTCAGAAAACTGAAATTTTGCAATTAATTAATGAAGGCAAAATAAATACAAGATGGAATGAACTATTGTCGGTATCTCAGCTAAGACATCTTTTTGAAGCATATTCTATACCCGTAATTGGTGCGTCTGGTGCAATTTACGGTTTGCTTGTGGCATTTACTTTTATGTTTCCTAATGCTGAACTTGGAATTATGTTTATTCCAATTCCAATAAAAGCAAAATATTTTGTTCCAATTTATATGCTTTTGTTCGATGGTTTTTTTGGGATTTTCGGAAGTTCGGTAATGGGAATCGAATCAGGAATTGCGCATTATGCACACATTGGAGGTGCTTTCTTTGGTTTTATGATTATGTGGTACTGGAAAAAAAATCAGTTTAATAACAATCGTTGGAATTAATTTTTAACTTTAATTTATTAACTTTAAAAAACGAAACGAAGACTTTATGAATATTCTAGACGATTTAAAATTGCAATATAAATTGGGAGGCATCGCAATGCGTGTGATTTATTGGAATATTGCTTGTTTTCTTATTTCTTTAGTTTTCTACAAATTTTCAATTGGTCAATTTGATTTCCCTAATTGGCTTGCATTGTCGTCAGATCCGCAGGTTTTTATGTTCAAACCTTGGACGTTTTTAACATATGCGTTTTTCCATTTTGGATTCATGCATTTGTTGTTTAATATGCTGGTTTTGAATTTCGCCAGTAATTTATTCCTGACATTTTTTAATCAAAAGCAATATTTAGGTCTCTACATATTAGGGGCCATATTTTCAGGAATCATATTTGCATTAAGTTTTTATGTTTTAGGAGCTTCTGCTTCTATAGTTGGAGCTTCCGCTGCAATTATGGCGATTTTGGTAGCTGCAACGACTTATCAGCCATTAATGAATGTTCGATTGCTAATATTTGGAAATGTAAAGCTTTGGCATATTACGGGAGTTATTTTGCTTTTAGATTTAATGCAGCTTCGTTTAGAGAATACTGGCGGACATATTTCGCATCTTGCTGGAGCATTTTTTGGATTTGTTTATATAAAACTGCTTCAAAATGGTACTGATTTGAGTACCATCGTTTCTAAAGTATTAGACTTTTTTGCTAATCTTTTTAGAAAATCCCCAACGACCCCATTTACAAAAGTTCATAAGAATTACAAAAAACCTACGGAAAAAACTTCGTCAAGAATTGTTACGAAAGACAAAACGCAGCAGCAAATTGATGAAATTTTAGACAAGATTAGCCAATCTGGTTATGATTGTCTGACAAAAGAAGAAAAAGAGTTTCTATTTAGAGCTGGAAAATAATCCTTTTAGCAAATAATATGAAAAACCTTTCGTGGTTTAATAAAATAATGTTCTTTTTGAATATAGTGCTTACCGTATTAACGTTTAGCATTTATATTTTACCTTTTTTAGCACCTAAAAGTTTTCCGCTTTTATCGGTGCTTACGCTGTTTATGCCTGCTTTTTTTGTCGCAAATGGTTTCTTCTTTTTGTATTGGGCAATTCAGTTTAAAAAACGCCTTATTTTGTCTGGATTGGTTTTGTTGATGGGAATTACCTTTATCAGCAAGTTTTATAAATTTTCGGCAAAAGAATATGTGAAAGATGAAAGAGACTTTTCAATTATGAGTTATAATGTGCGTCTTTTTAATGTTTTTAAATGGCTGGATCGCGATGATATTCCGGAGAATATTAAAACCTTTATAGATGAAAAGGATCCTGATATTTTATGTATTCAGGAATATTCAAATTCAGCGCATTTGGATTTGAAAGTATATCCACATCGTTATATTTTCATAGACGGAAATCAAATTAAAACGGGCCAGGCCATTTTTTCAAAATTCCCGATTATCGATGAAGGAAATATTGTTTTTCCTAAATCGGATAATAATGTTGTTTATGCTGATATTAAACGCGGAAAAGATATTATTCGTGTTTATAATATGCACTTGCAATCTATTAAAATATCTCCAGATGTAAGTGATATTTCGAATGATATTGATAGCGTAAATCAGAAGAAATCACAGCGTATTTATGCAAGAATCAGTAAAGGATTTACCCAACAGCAAGAACAAGCTGAAATTTTTAAGGAGCACATCAAAAAATGCAAATATCCAATTATTATTTGTGGAGATATGAATAACAGTCCGTTTTCATACGTTTACCGAAATATTAAGGGAAAGCTTAAAGATGCTTTTGAAGAAGCAGGAGAAGGCTTTGGAGCAACTTATAAGTTTAAATATTATCCAGCAAGAATTGACTACATTTTTACGGACACTAAAATGAAAGTAAAACAGTTTAAAAGTTTTCCGGATTTCGAAAATTCAGATCATTATCCTATAATGACAAGACTTTCAATAGATCAGTTTTAGTAGAAAGTAATTCGCCAAATTGTCGTTAACTAAGACAGAAAGTGAAAAACTGACAAAACTGAAAATAAAACAACTACAAAATGAAGTTAAAAAGGGTTCTCATTATTTTTGTCTTTATTGCCGCTGTTTCTTGTATGGATGAGTCGGATTATTATAATAGGGGAATAGAAAAAAGTGAATTGGAAAACCATGAAGGAGCTCTTTTAGATTTTTCTAAAGCAATAGAATTAGATAAGACTTTTGTAGAGGCTTATCGTCGAAGAGGAATTGAAAAGCATATTTTAGGAGATTATAATGGAGCAATGATAGATTTTTCTAAAGCAATAGAGATAGATTCTCATAGTTGCTACTCTTATTACCATCGAGGGCTTGTCAAAATTGATTTAGCTAATTATCAAGGAGCAATAAATGATTTTACAAAAACTATAGCGTTTCAGCCAACTTCGTGGGTGGCTTATTCTGATAGAGGTTTGGCTAAATATTATTTAAAAGATTACAAAGGTGCAATCAGCGATTGCACGAAAGCAATAGAAATACATAGTGATATGGCTTCAGAAGCTTATTATAATAGAGGAATCGCTAAATTAAGAATAGGAGATAGAGATGGGGCTTGTTTTGACTTAAATAAAGCTGACGAGCTATGGGTTATAAATGGGCAAAGGTGTCGGGATACTATAGAAAAGTATTGTAAATAAAGACTACTTTGCATATCTACTAAACAGATTTGGGAAATTGGCGTATTAACTCAAATTAATTTCTGACTTTTTAAATAATCCATTGCAAACTTGCCTTCGTTGAAAAGCAAATCCAAAACGCTTAAGTTGTTTATAAAACCGTGTTTGTCATCAAAAACCTGAGTGTATTTTTCGAATGTATTAGCATCTTTTTTGCCGTTTGCTAAATATCTGAAATCGGCTAAATTTGGTGTTTCGTGAAAATATTCAACAGTTTTTCCGAATTCTAATTTCATTCGAAGGCATTTTGTAACGATGTCAAAAACTTCGAAATTAAGATCCATTAAAAAAGCATGTTTTTTTTCGAAAATTGGCACGATATCATCTTCAAAGTACTCAAAGAAAGGCGAGCTTCTATATGCTGCTTCAAGCGATTTAAAATGCTGTTTTTGCCAATCAAATTCATTTTCAATCAAAATATCTTTTGTTTTTTGATGCGTTGCTTTTGAATGCTTTACCGGAATATTTAATAATTGAATTCCGTTTGGACTATAGATATAAGTTCTGTTTCTGTTAGTCTGCTTCTGAAAATTATCCTCCATTTCAAAAGTAATAGTCTCAGATTGAGCCATAACGGCAAAGTGGCTTATTGATGGAAAATAGGTAGGAAGTAGTATAGAGTTCATTATGATTTTAGTTTAATCGGTAAATCGTTTAATCGCCCTTTTTGAGAAACGATTAAACGATTTACCAGTTTAACGAATTAACGTTTTTTATGCTTTGTTTTCTTTTCTTTTTCTCCAGAAGAATTCTCCAACGAAATAAAGAGCAAGAAGGATTAAGAAGTATTTAAAATACGATTGAGGTTGTCCTTCGCCATCAACAGTGGTGAAAACTCTGCTCCAACGAATTTTGTTGATTCCGCTTCCGTTAGTATCCCAGCTTAACCAGATGAAAACAGGTTTTCCAACAATATGATTTTCTGGAACGTAGCCCCAGTAACGGCTATCTTCAGAGTTATGACGGTTGTCTCCCATCATCCAGTAATAATTCTGTTTGAAGGTATAGCTGTTGGTTTCTTTGCCGTTTATGATGAATTTAGAGCCTTTTAATTCTAAAGTGTTTCCTTCGTAATTCGTAATAATTTCTTTGTAAAATGGCAAAGATGTATTGGTCAAAGCAACTGTTTTTCCTGCTTGTGGAATATAGATAGGGCCAAAATTGTCTTGACTCCATTTCTCAACATGTGGAAATATTCTGTTGTCGCTTGTGTTGTCGATTATTCTTGTAACTGAAAGAACTCCAGGAGTGCTTCTGAAACGTTCTGCACTTGCTTCTGTTAAAGCTCCTAAAACAAGAGTGTCTCTAGTTTTCTCATTTTTGAAATAACCTCCATCAGTGATGTCTAATTCTTTAACTAAAGATTGTAAGTCAACTGGAGTTTTTCCATCAAAAGCAATTGTGTATGAATATTGTGGTTTTGCTCTTTCTGGTAAAATTAGTTTTTTGCCGTTAATGAATACAAATCCGTCTTTAATTGACAAGCTGTCTCCAGGAATACCTACGCATCTTTTTACGTAATTTGATTTTTTGTCAATTGGTTTAATAACGCCTGGTCTTCCTTCTGGTTCGTGAAAATAACGTACGGTATCTACTGGCCAGTTAAAAACAACAATATCATTTCGTTTTATAGTTTCAAAAGCAGGAAGTCTGAAATAAGGCAATTGTGGCCATTTTAAATAAGATTTGCTTTTTGTTAATGGGATAGAGTCATGAACCATTGGCAGGGCAATTGTTGTCATTGGGACTCTTGGACCATAGTTTAATTTGCTTACAAACAAAAAGTCTCCTACAAGTAAAGATTTTTCAAGAGACGATGTCGGGATTGTGTAAGGCTGAACAACATAGGTGTGTACCAATGTAGCAACGATTATTGCAAAAAGTAATGAACTAACCGTGTCTGCGGTTTTGCTTTTTGGTGTTAAATCTCTATTGGCGTGATATTCTAGTTTCTGAGTGTAATTAACGTAATAGATATAGAATCCTAAACTGAAAATTCCAAGAAAAGTATCTAAAGTTGATTTTTTTCCAAATGTTCTTAAAGTTTCAACCCAAATAACAGGAAACATAATTAAGTTGATAATTGGAATGAAAAGCAACAAAGTCCACCAAGTTGGACGGCTGATTATTTTCATTAAAACAATTGAATTGTAAACTGGAATAGCAGCTTCCCAGCTTTTTCTTCCTGCTGCTTGGTACAATTTCCATGTTCCAATAAAATGAATCACTTGTACCGCAAGGAAAAAGACAAACCAAAAATATAGTGTCATAATGTTTTTGTTTAAAGTTTGAAGCTTAAGATTTTTTGTGATTTAAAATCTTAAACGTAATTCAGTTTTATTATAGGTTTAATACGTCTTTCATTGTGTAAATACCTGTTTTTCCTGCTAACCATTCAGCAGCAATAACGGCTCCAAGAGCAAAACCTTCGCGGTTGTGAGCAGTATGTTTTATTTCGATGCTGTCAATTGGAGAATTGTAGTTTACAGTATGTGTTCCAGGAACTTCTCCAATTCTTTTTGCTTCAATTCGAATTTCGTTTGATTTCGCTTCGTCTAAAGTCCATTTCTCGTAATTGCTGTTTTGAATAACACCTTGTGCTAATGAAATAGCAGTTCCGCTTGGAGCATCAAGTTTGTGAATGTGGTGAATTTCTTCCATTGTGACTTTATACGAATCAAATTGATTCATGATTTTGGCTAAATATTCATTTAATCCAAAGAAAATATTCACACCTAAACTGAAATTTGAACTTGAGATAAAGCCTCCCTTTTTTTCATTACAAAGAGCAATCATTTCATCATAGTGCTCTAGCCAGCCAGTAGTTCCAGAAACTACAGGAACATTTGCGTGAAAGCAACTTGAAATATTATCAACAGCTGCAGTAGGAACGCTGAAGTCAATTGCAACATCAGCATTTGAAAGTCCTTCGTAAGTGTTGAATTCGTCTTTCTTTAAAATAATTTCATGACCTCTCTCTAAAGCAATTCTTTCGATTACTTTACCCATTTTGCCATATCCTAAAAGCGCAATTTTCATTTTTGTGTGTGTTTTTTGAGTTTTCAAACAGCGTTAATTGCTATTTAAAAGTGTAATTAAAAGTTAGTCCAACGTTGGGCCTAAATGTTGCATCGTTGGGATAAATCTCGGGACGCATTGATAATCTTTCGTTTACGTTAAATTGAATCAAAGCGGCATCAACATTCGCGTCTATAATATTAAGGACATAAAAACCAACTACAAACAAGGCAGATAAATCCCTGTTTCGCTGATAAAATTTTTGTCCAGCAATAAGTCTGCTGTCGTCCAAAAATTGATAGTTGTCATCATTATAGCCTTCAAGTCTTCTTTTGTAGGCATCGCGATAATCGTGGTATTTTTTGTTGTTGTCAATGTAGAAATAAAGGCTGGTACCAATTGCTCCGTAAACGAGCGGAATTTTCCAATATTTTTTGTTGTATGCTTGACCTAAACCAGGTAAAATTGCTGAATAAAATGCGGCTTTTGCTGGCGTTAGCGGGTCTATTTCTTCTAACTTGGTAGTGTCTTTAGCGACTAAAACCGCATCTGATTTTGCTTGAGCAAAAATAGAAGCGGTTCCTATGAGAAAGAACAATAAACTTATGGGGACAATCTTATTCACTATCCATTAATTAATTTTATAATCCTATTAAAGTCGGCTTCAGAATTGAAAGGAATTGTAATTTTTCCTTTTCCATTGCCTGCGACTTTAATATCAACTTTCGAACCAAAATAGTCGTTGAAAGTATTTTTTTGTGTTTCTCTAACCACAAAAGAAGCATCTGCCTTTGGTTTTCCTTCGGCTTTTGGCTGTTGTCCTTCGTGGTAATTTTTAACTAAAGCTTCAGTTTCACGAACAGATAAATTCTGACTTACGATTTTTTGGTAAATATCAGTCTGAACGTCTAGATCTTCAATGTTAATAATTGCTCTACCGTGTCCCATGCTGATAAAACCATCACGAATACCAGTTTGAATAATCGGATCTAATTTTAAAAGACGCAAATAATTGGCAATTGTTGAACGTTTTTTTCCAACGCGTTCACTCATTTGTTCTTGTGTCAATTGAATTTCGTCCATCAAACGTTGGTAAGAAAGAGCGATCTCAATTGGATCTAAATCATGACGCTGAATATTCTCTACTAACGCCATTACTAATGATTCATTGTCATTAGCAATACGAATATATGCAGGAACGTGAGTTAGTCCCACTAAAGTTGAAGCACGCAAACGACGCTCTCCAGAAATTAGTTGGTATTTGTTGAAGTCTAATTTTCGAACAGTAATAGGTTGAATTACACCAAGTTCTTTGATAGAAGTGGCTAATTCACGTAATGATTCTTCATTAAAATTGCTTCTAGGCTGAAACGGATTTATTTCGATAGCACTTATTTCAAGCTCAATGATGTTTCCAACAACTTTGTCAGCATTTTTATCGTCAACTGATTTTATGTCGTTTTCTGGATCTTTTAATAATGCTGATAATCCTCTTCCTAAGGCTTGTTTTTTAATTGCTTTTGTCATAAAAACTATTTGCTGTTTTTCTTTATAATTTCTTGAGCTAAATGAATATAATTAACTGCACCTTTGCTTGTTGCGTCATAATTAATGATGCTTTCACCAAAACTTGGAGCTTCACTCAACTTAACATTTCGCTGAATCACAGTTTCAAAAACCATATCGTTAAAGTGTTTTTGAACCTCTTCAACAACTTGATTTGATAAACGTAATCTCGAATCATACATGGTTAATAATAAACCTTCGATATCAAGATCTGGATTGTGTATTTTTTGAATACTTTTAATAGTGTTCAATAATTTCCCTAATCCTTCAAGAGCAAAATACTCGCACTGAATAGGGATAACTACTGAATCGGCAGCTGTTAAAGCATTCAAGGTTAACAAACCTAAAGATGGCGCACAGTCAATAATGATATAATCATATTCTTGTTTTGCCTCCTCTAATGCTTTTTTAAGCATATATTCACGGTTTTCCTTGTCAACCAATTCAATTTCGATCGCAACAAGGTCAATGTGAGCTGGAATCACGTCAACATTTGGCGATGTGCATTTTAAAATGGCTTCTTTTGGTGTTACAGTATGTTCAAGAATTTGGTAAGTTCCTGTTTCTACTGTTTCTACGTCAATTCCAAGGCCAGATGTTGCATTGGCCTGAGGATCAGCGTCGATCAATAATACTTTTTTCTCTAAAACACCTAATGAGGCCGCAAGATTTACTGATGTAGTAGTCTTTCCAACGCCTCCTTTTTGATTAGCAATAGCAATGATTTTGCCCATTTATTTTCTGAATTTTGAACCGTAAAAATACAATTATTTATGGTTTTTGAAAATCTATTTTGTTAACATTTAAGAAACTTTGTTTAATCGTTGTACGGTGGGTGTTCGGCAGAAAATTCTTTTAATAATGTATGAAATTATTAAAAGAATTTTGACGAGCTGTTTTCATAATTAGACTCAAAAAATTGTCAGATCTAGTTTTTCTTGAAAAAAGTTCTTATTTCGGAAATTCAAGATGGAAACATTTGGTAGCTTGTTTTTGATTGGAATTATTTTTTTTAGTTGGTTCGATTTTTCGTTTAGTATGAAAAGACCTCAATAAGCCTTGTAAATTGGGATTTTGTATAGTTTTTGATAAGAAAATCGAAACCAAAAACGGACTTTTAGGTTGAAGATTATCGCTATTTTTCAGATCTCAAAAAAACTGTTATTACTATTAAAACCAAAAAAAGAATTTTTATGATCAAGAAGGTAATCTCTTTATGTTTCGTATTTGCATTTACACTGATTTTATGCAGCTTCGCAACACCTTATTCGTCTGATGAAAAACCGGAAAATAAGATTGAAGGCAAGATTGTTTACAACAAGAAAAAACACAGCATCACATTGTCATGGCCGGCATTCGGCTCGTCAGGGAATTATACAATAACAAGAGGAGGAAGCCATTTGGCATCGGATTTTGTTGCAGTTGGGAGTACTTCTAAAATGAGCTTTACTGACAATAAACCAAACTCAAATAAATATGAGAATTACTATAAAGTTACTCGTAATGATATCACTATACTAATTTCGCTTGAAAACCAGATTTTTGGGGGTAATATGTATTTTTATGACAGAAAATATGAAAAAGCCGAAACTGCAAAAAACGAAATTAATTCGCATTTTAGTAAAATTGGTTTAGGCGGACCAAATGGCGAATGGACAACAAAACGTCAAGCTTATTATTTCAAGCCAAATGTTAATGGACAAACTTATGATGTTGGCGGATCTGGTTCTGCGTCTTCGCCAGAAGCTAATTCCATTGAATTAGGGTTTTATTCTCATATTGGAGGTTTGGGAAGAGTGCCTTCAGATGTTAAATTGGGTTCGATATTCACAAGGCCTCATCTTTCTGGAGGAGCAAATGCTACTTGTACTTTTTGGCGTTCAGTAGAAAATGTAGAAGTAATGCGCGATTTTTCTTGGACGGTTTCTCAGTCAACTAGTGCACGAAGATTATTGATCGAAAGCACATCAAAATATATTTCAGACATTGGAAATACAAATTTTTGGGGAAGTGGCGGTTTTATTGCTGATACTCATTACACAACTGATCGGCCAGACTGGAAAGGACAGCAGCAATGGTACACCAGAAATACTGTTTTTCCTTCGGGTTCAGGTGCTATGGGAGGATCGTATAATATGGTTTGGCAAGGTTGCGTAAATCCACCGCAGGCAGACGAAAAGAATTCACCAGTTCCGACTACACCTATTATTAGAGAAAAACCTTTTCTTTTTATAGATAAAGACGGTGAATATAAAGTGTTTGTTCCTGCTTGGCAAAAGGATAGAGTAGGAGTTTCTTGGTCATCAACAGATATGGGTCAAGGAAAAGTTCAAGATTTGGTTACCGAATGGTATGTTGCTAAAGAAGGCGATACTGATGTGGAAATCAATAATGCTTTAAAAGCTGGCAAGAATGTGTTTTTTACTCCAGGTCATTATTCATTAAATGCTCCAATACAAGTGAACAGAAAAGATGCGATACTTTTAGGTGCAGGGATTGCTTCTGTAACGCTGGAGCCTACTGAAAAAAATACGTGGGGCTGTATTTATGCAGATGATAAAGACGGAATTATTATTGCCGGACTTTTGATGGATTCATTTAACAGTACAACTTATCAGGTTAGAATTGGAGCCGAAGGTGCAAAAGCTGACCATGCAGTTGATCCGATTTTGCTTACTGATATTACGTGCAGAGTAGGTGGCGTTCAGTCAAAAAATATTCAGATTCAAGTGGCAATGCAGATAAACAGCAACAATGTAGTTGGAGATCATTTCTGGTTATGGCGTGCAGATCATGGTTCGCAAAAAGGAGGAGATTTACGTTGGGTAAGAGATAGATGCAAAAATGGACTTATTGTTACAGGAAATGATGTGACACTTTATGGATTGTTTGTTGAACATTTTCAGGAATACGAGGTGTTATGGTTGGGAGAGCGTGGCAGAACGTATTTCTTCCAAAATGAACCGCCATATGATGCGCCAAATCAAGCAAGTTGGAGTAGTCAAAACGGAAAAGTTGACGGTTATGCCGCTTTTAAAGTAGCAAATACAGTAAAAGAACATCAAAGCATCGGAATGGGTTCTTATGCTGTTATGACAGGAACCGACGGAAATGTGAACAAGAAAAATGGTTTTGAAATTCCGAATAGCCCAAATGTGAAATTAGAGAAAATGTGTATTACTCGTTTCGCTGGTTCAGGAAATATTCAAAATGTTATTAATGGCACAGGCGGAAGTACAGCAACAGGCGTAAAACGTGTTGCAGTATATAATAATGGCGAAGGTGCTCAGCCTTTTGATGAGGAATTTACTTTGCCAAGTCGTGAATCGTATCCGGCTTATATTAATATGGAGAAATAAACAAAAAGCAAATATTTTTGAAAGTAAAACCTCTAAAAATCAATTGATTTTTAGAGGTTTGTTGTTGAGACATAGCCCGTGGTTTCAACCACGGGAACGTATCGTGATAATGCAATGTTTTCCCGTGGTTGAAACCACGGGCTATGTTTTAAGGTGAGTTGAGTATTAGAGATGCAAAAAAGCCGAACATTTCTGTTCGGCTTTTATCGGGACGCTATAGTCGTTCAAAGATTTTGAGTTTATTGCAAAAAAAAGTCTTTCCAAAAAATGAAAAGACTTTTGTCGGGGTGGCAGGATTCGAACCTGCGGCCT
>NZ_SJSY01000048.1 GCF_004352915.1 Flavobacterium zhairuonense
TTTGAGCAAAAACACTGCTTATTACTGGAGAATCAAGGCTACTGATGCTAAAGGATTGGCAAGTGCTTATTCATCGGTTTTTAAATTTTACACTTCTGGCGAAGCGGTTGTAAATCATTTGCCTTTTGCTCCAGAATTGCTTGCTCCAGTTTTAAATACCACTTTAAATTCTGGAACTGTATCTTTAAAATGGACAGCTTCTGATGTTGACACTTCAGATGCCTTAACATATGATATCTATTTTGGAACTACTAATCCGCCAACAGCAAAAATTGGTGAAAACAAATCAGAAAAAATACTTGATACCGCCATTGAATCTGGCAAAGAATATTTCTGGAAAGTTGTTGTAAAAGACAATAAAGGCGGAGAAACTATTGGCCAAGTTTGGAAATTCAAAACCAACTAAAAATAAAATCAACTAACCTTAAAATCCCATTTTCGACAAACTGAAAATGGGATTTTTTAGGTTAATGATTGTAGAGAATCTAAAATACAAACAACTCATTACGTTATGTTTACGGTTTACCGTAATGAATTTAAGATTATAAGCATTAAAATTGTATCACCTAATTCTAATCTAAATCCATGAAAACAAAATTACTTTTGTTACTGTTTTTAACACATTTTTCCATTTATGCTCAGTACACGACAATTCCTGATCTTAATTTTGAAAAAAAACTAATTTCATTAGGTCTTGATTCTGGCACTCCAGATGGAAAAGTATTGACATCAAGCATCAATACAGTAGTAAATTTAGATGTCACAGATTCTGAAATTAAGGATTTAACCGGCATTGAAGGTTTTACAGAACTAGTTGGTTTGACATGCAAATTAAACTTACTTACAAAACTAGATTTGTCTAAAAATGTAAAATTAGGCATCTTAGACTGTAGGGGCAATGATTTAACAAGTTTAGACTTTTCAAAACTACCAGCTCTTGTTAGTGTATTTTGTTCAGAAAACTCTATAACTAGCCTTGATGTTTCTAAAAATCCGATTTTACAAGGAATTTTTTGTTCTAAAAATGAGTTAATTAGTTTAAATCTGAAAAATGGAAACAACACAAAATTTAAAACCCTGTTTTTTGATTTCACAGATAATCCCCACTTAAGCTGTATTGAAGTTGACGATCCAAATTATTCTAACTTAAACTGGGCTGATAATAAAGACAAAAATGCAGTTTATTCAAGTTCTTGTGGAGAATCTTATACTAATATCCCAGATAAGAATTTCGAGAATAAATTAATAAACTTAGGAATTGATACTGATGGAATAAATGGTCGGGTTTTAACTGCAAACATTATCTCACTTACATCGCTTGATGTTTCTAATAGCTCTATTACTGATCTAACTGGAATTGAAAATTTTATGGGTCTGGTTACTCTAAATGTTTCTAATAACAAGTTAACCTCTTTGAAACCGCTTTATTCAAAAAAGCTTAAATTTTTATCTTGTAATAATAACCTTTTAACTGATTTGGATCTGACTAAAAATGCAGATTTGACTACTTTGAATTTTTCAAATAATAAATTAGCAACAGTTGGTCTTTGGTACAACTCTTTATTAACTGACCTAAACGGGTCTTCAAATTTATTGACAGAGGTTAATTTTACAAATGCAAATTTGCTCAAAACACTTGATCTAAGCAATAACCAAATTACCGTTTTGCAAGTAAACAACAACAACTTGTTAACAGATCTGAATTGTAGCAAAAATTCATTAACGGTTTTAGATGTTTCTGCTTTAGATCAATTAAAAATTCTTAATGTTTTCAGCAATCAATTAAGCGTATTGGAGTGTAAGAATAATAAACAATTGATGAGTCTTAATTGCGCCAATAATTTACTTTCATCTTTAGATATTTCTGTAAATAGTAATTTAACATCTTTATCCTGCAGTAATAATCAACTAACAAATTTAGATATTTCATCAAACTCCTTATTAAGGGAAATTTTATGTGATTCAAATAATTTATTTGAATTAAATTTAAAGAATGGTGCTAATAATTTATTTACTCAATACTCCTTTAAAAACAATATCAACTTAGAATGTATTCAAGTTGATGATGAGTTTTATGCTAATACAAACTGGATTAACAATAAAGATATAACGGCTTCATATAGCATATTATGTAGCCCTTATACCTTAATCCCGGATATTAATTTTGAAAAAAAATTAATTGCTTTAGGTATTGATACTGGAACTATAGATGGAAAAGTATTAACTGCAAAAATAATATCTATTTCGTCCTTAGATGTTTCAAGCAGTACTATTTCTGATTTGACAGGAATTGAAAAATTTATCAAACTGAAGACTTTGAATTGTTCTTCAAATCAATTATCAGATTTAAATATTTCCAAAAATGAAAACTTAATTAATCTAAATTGTTCCAATAACAAATTAGGAAGTTTAAACATATCTAAAAATGTTAATTTGACCATTTTAAATTGTTCTGCAAATAATTTAAGTACTCTTGATGTTTTTGCAAATGTTAAGTTAGAAAAAATCAACTGTGCAAATAATCAATTAACGAATTTAGATGTTTCTAAAAATATAGCGCTGATTTCTTTAGACTGTTCAAAAAACAAAATCTCATTACTAAATTTAAAAAACGGAAAAAATACGTTAACAAATACATCTGAAACAAATTTTACAGGCAATGCTCCATTGGCTTGTATTCTTGTTGATAATCCAACTGTTTTTAACACCTCTTGGCTTTCTAAAAAAGATGATTTGGCTAGTTATGGTTCAATATGCAGTCGATATACTTTAATTCCAGATATTAATTTTGAAAAAAAATTAATATCGCTGGGCATCGATTCAGGAAAAACTGACGGAAAAATACTTTCAGAAAACATTGAGAATCTTACTTCTCTGAATGTATCAGGTAGCAATATCTCCAATTTAAGTGGTATTGAAGATTTTGTGGCATTAAAAGGTTTATATTGTTCACAAAATAACATCACAGTTCTAGATATTTCTAAGAATACCAAACTAACAGAATTTAGTTGCTCTGAAAATAATCTAAGTACGATAGATATTTCTAAAAATACTTTATTGATTAATTTCGCATGTTGGGGCAATAAACTAAGTACTGTAGATGTTTCTAAAAATCCGTCATTAAATGTTTTTGAATGCTATAATAACTCAATTACAACTTTAGATATTTCCAATAATAAAGCATTGGGCTCTATAATATGTTATAATAACAAATTAGAATCCTTAGATGTTTCCCAAAACACAAATTTATGGTCTATTTCATGTTACTCAAACAACCTGCCTAATTTAGATATTTCAAAAAATACCTTGTTATGGTATCTAAATTTGACCTCAAACAAAATCAAAGATATAGACGTTTCAAAAAATCTAAAATTAAAAGAACTAAGTTTAGACAACAATCAAATAAATAAATTAGATGTTTCTAAAAACTTGCTTTTGGAAGTCCTATCATTTACAAACAACTCATTGACAACATTAGATGTTACATTAAACAATAAATTAAGGGCATTGGGTTGTTCTATGAATCAATTATCAATCCTTGATGTTTCTAAAAATTTAGATTTAGAATATTTCGCTTGTAGTAATAATCAATTGCAAAATCTTGATGTTTCGCAAAATGCCAAATTGAAATCAATAGCTTGTACTGGGAATAAAATAAAAACTTTAAATCTCTCTAAAAATGGGCTCCTAACGACAATTATGTGTTCTAATAATAATCTAAATTCTTTGAATATAAAAAATGGGAATAATGTTAATTTAGATTTTGTTAATCCTGGTTATTTAAATTTTACAAACAATCCTGATTTAGTGTGCATTCAGGTTGATAATGTAACATATTCTAATACAAAATGGATAAATAAAAAAGACGCAACAGCAACCTACAATACAAACTGTGGATCTACTCTCGTACTACCAAACGACAATTTTGCTGTAGAAACAAAAGGTGAATCGTGTCTTGGTCAAAACAATGGTGAAATAAGTATTATTGCAAAAGCAACATACATTTATCAAACAAATATTAATGGAAAAGCGTATACTTTTAGCAACAACAGTCTAAAAGTACCAAGTTTAACGCCAGGATTTTATACGATTTCCATAACTATTCCTGAAGAAAACTATGAACAAATATTTAATGTAACCATTCAAAAAGGAGCCACTATCACTGGGAAATCTAGTGTAAATGCAAAAAAAGTTGATGTTGAAATAACCGAAGGAACTGCTCCGTTTACAGTATTTATTGATGGTCAGGCACAGTTTCAAACAAACGATTCTAATTTCTCTTTAGACTTAGAAAAAGGCGGTTTATTAGAAGTGAAGACATCAAAAGCTTGCGAAGGAGTTTATTCTAAAAAAATCGCAACGTTGGATCTTTTTGGAACTTTAGCGGCTTATCCGAATCCAACATCTGGAAGTTTTGAAATC
>NZ_SJSY01000018.1 GCF_004352915.1 Flavobacterium zhairuonense
CGTTGACCTATTCGATCTGCGACAAGGCCAATGCATCGAACTGCTCGACAGCGACTGTGAGCCTGATGGTAAACGCTCCGGTTGCGATCCCTGTGATCGATGCAGTGACCGAAACGGCGACTGCAATCAACAGCAATGCAGGAGGCACGACAGCATCCCTGACGGCAAACGACACGCTGAACGGAAGTCCGGTAACGGTAGGGACAGGCGCAGGAGAAGTAAGCTTCACTTTGGTGAGCACACTTCCATCAGGCCTTGTGCTTAACGCAGACAAGACAATCACGGTAGCTCCGGGCACAGCCTCAGGA
>NZ_SJSY01000049.1 GCF_004352915.1 Flavobacterium zhairuonense
ATCTTGAACTAGATCAGCCTGTAGAGTAACCTGAGGCTTAACTTCGTATGAAGCTGAAGCTGTACATCCGTTCTCATCCTTGATCACAAAATTGTAAGTTCCAGGAGCACTGATTGCAAAAGTCGGCGAAGCTTGGAAGCTTCCTCCATTTACGCTGAACATCGGTGCTGTTGCAAGATCCGTGTCTGATGTGTAAGTAACCGTTACATTAGTGGATGTTCCTACAAAACAGATCAATGCCGGAGCAGTGATTGTTGGCGCATCGTCGCTTCCGATAGGTATTGCAAGCGGTGTTCCGATAACACAATTGTTGGCATCTTTCACATAAACTTTCCAGCTTGTAGTCGTCAATGGATTCAATAAAGCTTCATTTGAAGCTGAATAAGTTCCAGGACCTGTAGCCGTTGCCGGTACAAATGAATACTCGTAAGGAGCTGTTCCGCCGGTAGCGATTACGCTCACTTTGGCATCAGAACCACAGTTTGCATTCTTGTTCTTGTCGATTGTCAATGCTAATGCATCCGGCTCTGTAACAGTCATGCTTGCTGTAGCTTTACAGCCTGTAGCTGTGTCGGTAACTTCCAATGTATAGTTTCCTGCCACTAATCCTGTAGCTGTCACAACGTTTCCTGTTGTTGAAAGCGTTCCTGTACCAGCAATTAACACTGCGGTAAATCCGCTTGCGTGGTCAGCAACATCAAATTGAACTGATCCGTTAGATCCGCCGTTGCAAGAAACGTTTGCAAGCAATGTGCTTGAAACCGTAATATTCACAACAGGATCTACCGTATAAGATTCTGTATACGTACATCCATTTGAATCTGTAACCTGGAATACGTAAGTATCTGGAGCCAAGTTTGCAAATGTTGTAGTCGTTTGTTTAATTCTTGTTATTGGAGATAAGATCTCATAATAAAGCGTGCCTGTTCCGCCTACCGTAGCCGTGATTTCAACTGTAGCGTCACCTGTACAAGTATCTGGTACTGTCGTTGCGATAGTCAAATCAGTTGGTGGATTCAATGCTGGAACATCAACTCCATTTACTAAAGTAAAAGTACATCCGTTATTATCTTTTACAAGCACATTTAGGGTAACTCCCGCATATGTCTCGTAAGTATCATCATTAGAATAACTTACTCCATTATCATAACTGTATTCATATGGTCCAGTTCCTCCTGAAGGAACAACCGTAACTACCGCTTTAGATGGATTATTACCTGCTGTACAAACTAAATTTGTTGTAATTGAAGACGCAGCAGATAAAACTGGAGGTTGCGTAATAGTTACTGGAGCGGTAATCGTACAACCTTTCGCATCACGAACGGTAACAACATAATTTGGTGCAGCAATTAATCCTGTAAACTCATTTGAGCTAGAGAAACCTTGAACGATTGTCACACCTCTTTCCAACTGATATTCGAACGGACCAACTCCGCCTGTTACATCAACTTTAATAGTACCATCAGCACTCAAATTACAAGTCAAGTTTGTAGGCACTGCATCAAATACAATTGCTGGAATATCATCTAAATCGATCGTGAAATTAGCTGTACAACTTTCACTATCAGTTACTGTGAATACATAAGTTCCTACAGCAGCAGTCGTCAATACATTTCCTACGAAAGGATCTGTACCTGGTGCACCATTTACTGTGTATGAATACACATTTGTACCATGTCCACCAGAAGGCGTCAATGTAAATTGAGCTTTTTCACTTCCAACGATACAGCTTAACTCTCTTGTTAATTTAACATCTAATAATAATTTAGGCTCTACTATATATGGAACTGTAAATATACAGCCTTTACCATCTTTAATAGATAAATTATAAGTACCTGCTGCATTAAATGTAAAATCTGGAGAAGCTTGATAAGCACTTCCGTTTACACTATAAGTTGGAGCACCAACAATAGTAGCATCTTGACTTCCTACAATCGAAATTGTAAATGGAGCATCAGCATAACAGAAAGGTGCTGGTGGTATTATTGTTGGAGTTGCATATTTGAAAACTGTAACTGTTTGAAATTGAGTACAACCATATGCATCTTTAACATAAACATCATAATTAATTCCTGCAACACTACCTGCTTTTGTGAATGTGTTTCCTGGAATCCAGTCAGTTGCTACAGGAGAAGATCCTGAAAGTACTACTTGATAAGTATATGGTCCTGTTCCGTCTTTTGCCTGAGCAGAAATTACTGCTAAATTATTACAGTCTTCTTTTGATGTTGCTGAAGCTGTAAGAGTTAATGGCAATGCAGATTCTCTAATTGTAAAACTGTCTGAAACTACAGAACATCCAGCATTAGGGCCTACGGTCTCTTGTGCTAATATATAATAAGTTCCAACAGGCAACGCGTTTATGGTTATAGACGTAGATGTTGCACCTGCAGCTAAACCTGGTATTGTTGTAGGAGCAATTATTTCTTGATTTGTAAATGCTTCTCTTACTGAGTAAGTCACATCTACAGAAGCTCCTGGAGCTGGTACAGTAGGATAATTATTTTTAATTGCAAAAGTAACTTTTCCATCTCCAGCATTTTTACAAGTAATATTACTTGCTACCTCACTAACTACTTCCAAAGCAGAATGTGTCGGGATTGGATCTGGTGCAGCTTGGAAATAATAACATCCAGTACTTACTTGATAAACAACAAAAGTATAAGAAACCCCAGGTGTTAATCCAGTGTAAATAGCTTGCCCAGGAGAACTTTCGCCAATCCAACCTCCGGTACCAGCGGCAACGAATGGTGGCGTAGCAGCAGCTCCTTTGTATATATTGAAATAGAATGGCCCTGAACCAGCGTATGTACTATTTATTGTGATTGTAGCCGAACCACCTGTAGCTCCACAAGTTGCACTTGTATCAATATCAATATCAAGTCCTGTTACAGGCGCCGCAATAAGAACATTGTCTTTAAATTCTGAACAACCATTTGCATCAACTACTCTAATTTGATAATAACCAAAGTCTACTACTTCGAATACTACAGTAGTACCAGGAATACCGTGTTTTTCAGCACTATATCCATTAATACCTGTTACATAATAATCATACGGTCCTGTTCCACCTGTAACAGATTGGATAATAATTTCACCTTTTGATACTCCACCAGTACTAGCATTACAACGCATATCGGTTTTATCCCAAGTAACAGTTAAAGGCAATGGCTCATTAATATTAATGTTCTTAACATCAGTACAGCCTTTTGCGTCGGTTACTGTAATAGTATATGAACCTGCACGAAGACCTGAAGTTCTTGTAAGATAATCAATACCTAAAGTATTATTATAAACATCAATTACAAATGGTGCTTGACCTTTAGAAGGATCCACAACGACATTCAATGAAGCTGAAGAATCTCCGCTACAACTAATTGCAGCTCCAAGCGAAACTGTAACTTCTGGATTAACTGGTAACGTAGTTGTAACAGCAGCCGTAGTAGTCGCTGTACAAAGTTTAGTATCAGTCACTGTAAAGATAAAGTCAGCAGCATCACTTGTTGTGAAAACATTTCCAGCAAAAGTTCCAGTCGCTGATGCAGGCGTACTCGTATAGCTATAAGAATAAGTCCCTGAACCGCCTAAAGCTTTTAAGGTAATTGTAGCAGGGGTTGCACCAGCACATGTAACATCTTTTGTCAATTGAGCAGAAATTGTCAATTTATCATTTACAATTACTGGTACCGTAGTCTGAGCGATACAGCCATTACCATCTTTTACCCAAACATTATAAGTACCTGAAGCAGTTACAGTAAAAGTATTTAAAGAACCAAAACCAGAACCTGCACCCGTAATACTATAAGTCAATGGGTTTTTTCCAAATCCTGAAGCAGTAATAGTGTAAGTACCAACGCCTAAACATTGTCCTGCTGCAGTAGCCGTAACTGTTGGAGCATTATCAGTATCAATTGCTATATCTAATTTTATTTGACATCCATTTGCATCAACAACATAAGCGTCCCAGTTTTTATTAACTGTAGGATCTAAATTAGCAATATTTGAAGTTGTTAATGTTCCTATTGGTTGACCATCTTGTACAAATGAGTATTTATAAGCTACAGTTCCTCCTGTAGCCGTTACTGTAACTTTTGAAGTACCAACATTACAGTTTGCATTTACAGCAACATAAGATGCACTTAATGCAGCTGTTGGCTGATTAATTGTAAATGAACTGTTTGCAAAACAGCCTGTAACTTCATCTGTAACTAAAACATTGTATGTTCCAGCTGCAAGATTTGTTAAACTGATTGTACTTGCGCTTTGATTAACAACTTCTGTTGCTCCTCCATCAAAACTATATTTGTATGTTCCGCTAAATCCAGAAACAGTAAATGCACCACTTCCTGTATTAACACCGAAACATTTTACATGACTTACAACGTTTCCATTTACAACAATTGGTGTAACAGGATTAACTTTATAAGATTGTTCAGCATAACATCCGTTGTTATCTGTAATTCTGAATGTATAAGTAACATTTGGTGCTAAATTATTGAATACACCAGTAGCATTACTTGTTACTGCAGAAGCTGGCCCTGTAATGCTATAAACAACTGGAGCAACACCTGTTCCTGCAGTTTTTGTAACAGTAACCGTACTTGAAGTAGCATTACAAGTAACAGCCGTTCCAGCAATACTCTGAATAGTTGGTGGATTTAATTTGTATAATGTAGCTGATCCGTTTGCGATACAGCCGTTTGCGTCTTTCACAGAATAGTTCACCGTCTGATC
>NZ_SJSY01000040.1 GCF_004352915.1 Flavobacterium zhairuonense
GCTTCAGGATTAGCGGCAGGAAATTATACTTGTACTATTACAGATGCCAACGGATGTACCCTTGTAAAAAATTTCACAGTTAATACTCCTGCAGTACTATCTTCTACAATTACAAAAACTGATGTTTCATGTAATGGAGGAACAAATGGATCTGCAACGGTAAATGTAACTGGCGGAACTGGTGCTTATACTTATTCATGGGCTCCTACTGGAGGAACTTCGGCAACAGCTTCAGGTCTTGCTGCCGGAACTTATACAGTAACTATTACAGATGCTAATACCTGTATCCAAACACAAAGTGTTACTATAAATCAACCTTCTGTTCTTACAGCGACAACATCACAAACAAATGTGCTTTGCAATGGTGGTTCAACAGGTACTGCTACAGTAACTGCAAGTGGAGGAACTGCCCCTTATACATACCAGTGGTCTCCGTCTGGAGGAACTGGAGCTACAGCTACAGGATTAGCAATAGGCAATTATAGCTGTCTGATTACAGATGCCAATGGATGCAGCGTAACAAAAAACTTCATCATTACACAGCCATCAGCCTTGACAGCAACAACAAGCCAAATTGACGCAACTTGCTCTGCAGGCGGTCAGGCAAGCGTAAATGTAAGTGGTGGCACTTCACCATATAACTACTTATGGTCGCCTTCTGGCGCAACAACTGCAACAGTAACTGGATTAAGTGCAGGAAACCATTCTGTTTTAGTTACGGACAACAACGGATGTGCTATAACAAAAAACTTTATTATTGGCACTACAAATACGTTAGTTGCCGCTACTTCGCAAACTGACGTATTATGCAATGGTTCAGCAACAGGATCTGCTTCTGTAGTTCCAAGTGGTGCTCCAGGACCTTTTACTTATGTCTGGTCGCCATCCGGAGGGACTGCTGATACTGCATCCAACCTTCCTGCAGGCAATTATTCTGTTACGATTACCTCTTCTAATGGCTGTTCTATCGTAAAAAACTTTACAATCAGCCAGCCAACAGCACTTGTGGTAACAGCAAATCCACAGACAAATGTTTCCTGCAATGGCGGAGCAAATGGATCTGCGAGTGTTGCAGCAACTGGCGGAACTGGTGCTTATACTTATTCATGGGCTCCTTCTGGTGGAACTGCAGCTACAGCTTCTGGCCTTTCTGCAGGGACTTATACGGTAACCGTAACTGATGCCAACTTATGTACAAAAACGCAAAGTTTTACAATCACAGAACCTGCTGC
>NZ_SJSY01000076.1 GCF_004352915.1 Flavobacterium zhairuonense
CGGCAGCTGGGGGCCTCCAGCCTTTCTTTTGAGGATCCTTCCCGGCTTGTCGGGTGGGATTTTTTTGTCCTTCTATCTTTAAAAACTGAGGATTAAATTATATTGAATATCAAGAAATAAAATCCCCGTTAAATTTAATTTCAAAGTAAATTTTCTATTTTTGTGTCACTACTACTTTAATTTTAAATTATGCAAAATATTTTTCAAAAACCCGATTGTGATCTATTTATTGATAGGATTAATCAGTTAAAATCTGATTCGGAAGGTCTATGGGGAAAAATGTCTGTTGATCAAATGCTTGCGCATTGTAACGTTACTTATGAAATGGTTTATGATAATATCCATCCGAAACCAAATGCGGTTATGAAATTTATTTTAAAATTACTTGCAAAAAAAACAGTGGTTGGTGGCAAACCTTATTCAAGAAATATCAATACGGCGCCACAATTTATTATTAAAAATGATCGAGACTTTGGAATTGAAAAAAGCCGGTTAATTGCTTATATTACTAAAACACGAGAATTGGGAGAAAAGGAGTTTGAAGGTAAAGAGTCTCATTCTTTTGGAGTGTTAACTGCTTCAGAGTGGAATAATATGTTTGCAAAACATTTAGATCATCATCTTTCTCAATTTGGGGTTTAATAATTTTTATTGCTATGAAATTTTCTATTATTGTAGTTTTTCTGTTTTTAGGACTAACGGCTAATGCTCAGAAACAAGATGTCCAAAAAACTATTGAAGTGTTTTTTGAAGGGTTTCATCAAAAAGATTCAACTAAAATGAAATCGGTTTGTTCTGATCGTATTATTTTGCAGTCTATTTCAGAGAGCTCTACTAAAGGAAATAAATTGTCAGATGAAAAAGCAAGCGTTTTTTACAAATCTATTGCGTCAATTCCCGCAAATATGAAATTTCAGGAGAAGATTTTAAGTTATAATATTCAAATTGATGGTAGAATGGCGCATGTTTGGGCTCCATATGAGTTTTATTTGAATGAAAAATTAAGTCATTCTGGTGTAAATACTTTTACTTTGTTTAAAGAAAAAGATTCCTGGAAAATTATTTATCTAATAGATACGCGTAGAAAATAATAGATTATATTACTTCAGTGGCGTAATAATGACACGAATCTGCTATTAAGCATTCGTCGCATTTTGGTTTTGGTCGGCATGTTTCTCTTCCTAAAAAAGAAATTGCCATTCCAATTTCTGACCAGATATTTTTTGGCAAAACTTGCATCAAATCTTTTTCTACTTTATTTCCGTCTTTTGCTTCTTTAATAATTCCGATTCTTGGAGCAACACGAATAACATGTAAATCAGCAATTATACCTTCAGCTGGTCTTCCAGTTTCCCTTAAAATTACATTTGCAGATTTTCTTCCAACTCCTTTTAGTGCCGTTAATCCTTGCATAGTCAAAGGAATATCGTCATCATTTTGAATTGTTTTTGCGATTTCTAATATCCAATTGGCTTTTGTCCCGAAATTACGAACTTTACTTATATAAGGAATTAATGTTTCAATATCTGTTTGTGATAAACTTTTTAAAGTTGGAAATTTTTCAAATAAAACAGGTGCTATTTTATTGATATTGGCATCAGAATCTTGGGCAGATAAAATAACCATGATCAATAATTGATAAGTATTTTGATATTCGAGAGGATGTCTTTTTCCTTTATATTTCTCTAAAATTGGTTCCAATTTTGTTTCCCAATCTGATGTTTCTCCAAATAAATTCATTTCAAATTTGTTTTTAAGTTAATCGATGTAAAAATATAACTATCACAAAATTAGCTAGTTTTGATGAAATCTAGTGTCTTTTTAATGACATTTTGATTTCCAAGTATTTTTCGATGACCTAGTCCATCTGTCAAATATAAAGTTCCATTTTCCAAGTGTTGATGAATGTGAATTCCTGCTTTAACAAAAACTTCTGGATCATCATTATCGTGAATTACTAAAACAGGAATTTTTACTTTTTGTGCAGCTCTGTATGCTGAGAAATCATCCATTTTTACTTGATATTTTTCTTCAAAAAGATCCCTTAAGCGTTCACTAATTTCTTGCTTTAAACCTAATTTTGAGATAAATTCATCTAAAATATCCTGAACTATATCGCCACTTCCGATAATTATTGCTTTTTTTACTTGAAGTCCGTCTTTTATTGAGTTTAAAACTGACATTCCACCAAGAGAATGTCCAATTGCAATTTCAAATGGTCCAAACTGCTTTTCTATTTCTAAGATCGAAGCAATAAATTCAGACATAATAGTAGATTTTCCTTTGGATTTTCCATGTGCCGGTGCATCAAAACTAACGGTTGAATATCCAATTTTTAAGAGCTCATCAGCTATTTTGAATAATTGTGTACCTCTTCCAGACCATCCATGAACTAACAAAATTTTGCGATCACTTTTGCCATAATGATAAGTGACAATATTTTTGTCTATTGCGGGAATATTAATTGTTATTTGTTCACTTTTAGAATCCATCTCAAGTTCTCGTTTAGGAATCTTATGTTTTATAGGCGTTGTAAATAATTTTGCAGCGTATTTAGTAACCAATTTGGTGGAAATAAAAGCGCAAATTTTACAGGATACAATAATAAATTGTGGAATTTTTAATGATTTAGTAGGATTAGTTTCCTTTTTTGACATATTGATAATTTTTTTTAGAGAGCAGGATTCTCCTAATTTTTTCCTAAATTTAAAGAACATAAAAGTAGCATATTATTGATTAGCTCTAAAAAAATAAATCAACAATTACTATTTAATACTGTTATAAAATTTTAGGATGGAAATATTTCATTTAAGTGCAGAATGTTACCCAATGGCAAAAGTTGGTGGATTAGCCGATGTTGTTGGTGCATTGCCAAAATATCAGAGAAACGCAGGGCATCAAGTAAGAGTCGTTGTTCCTTGTTATGATACAAAATTTAGAAAGGAAAATGATTTTGAGTGTGTTCATTGGGGAAATGTAAAGCTTGGGAATTTTAATTTTCCTTTTAGTGTTTTAAAAGAAACTTCTGATAAGCTCGGCTATGAATTATATCTTATAGAAATCAATGAATTATTTGATCGTCCTAATGTGTACGGCTACGAGGATGATATTGAACGCTTTTTGTCTTTTCAAATAGCAAGTTTAGATTGGATTGTAGCTCGCAATCAAGTTCCAGAAATAATAAATTGTCACGATCATCATACAGGTGTTGTTCCATTTTTGATAAAGTATGCATATAAATACGAAAGTTTGCGAAATGTAAAAACAGCAATTACAATTCACAATGGTCTTTATCAAGGATGGTTTGGATTTGACAAACTGCATTATTTGCCAGAGTTTGATTTGATTCATGTAGGGTTTCTAGAATGGAATCATTCCATAAATTCATTAGCAGTAGGGGTCAAATGTGCGCATGCTGTTACGACTGTTTCCCCTAGCTATCTTAATGAAATAAATCGTTATGCAAACGGATTAGAAGCGTTGTTTAATTCGGTTCGAAGTAAATCAAAAGGGATTTTAAATGGAATTGATATTGAAGTTTGGGATCCGTCAAAAGATAAAATGATTGAATTTCATTATTCCATAGAAAGTTTTGAAAGTGGAAAACAAAAAAATAAAGAAAAACTTTGCGAACAATTTGAATTAGATCCATCAAAACCATTATTTAGTTTTATTGGACGCTTATTTGATGAAAAAGGAGGTGATTTATTGCCACAAGCTTCGGCATTAGCATTGTCTGAAAATTTTGAAAATATTAATATTTTGGTTTTAGGATCTGGAAATTCTGAAATAGAAATGCAATTGACTCAATTACGTGACGATTATAAAGGCAATTACAATGTTTTTATTGGTTATAATGAAGATTTGGCTCATTTAATTTATGCGGGTTCTGATTTTATTCTAATGCCTTCAAGAGTCGAACCATGTGGTTTGAATCAGATGTATGCAATGCGATATGGAACTGTTCCGGTTGTCAGAAGAACGGGTGGATTAAGGGATACTGTAATTGATTTTGGTGACGAAGGAAATGGTGTTTGCCACGACCAGGCTTCAGTTGGCGATATTTGTTATTCTATAAATCGTGCAGTAAAGCTATACGATGATAAAATAAATTTCAATAAAGTTTTAAAAAGAGGAATGTCAGCAGATCATTCCTGGGAAAGTGTGTGCCAAGAATATATCGAAATATACAACTTAATAATTCAGCAAAATGAAATTTAAAAAGAAAAATGTAGTTGCCATTATTTTAGGAGGCGGACAAGGATCTCGCTTGTTCCCATTAACAGAAACTAGATCAAAACCTGCAGTTCCTATTGGAGGAAAATATCGTTTGGTTGATATTCCAATTTCAAATTGTATCAATTCAGATATTTTTAAAATATTTGTTTTGACACAATTTAATTCTGCATCTTTAAACGCCCACATTAAAAACACTTTTAATTTTAGCATTTTCAGCCAGTCTTTTGTTGATATTTTGGCGGCAGAACAGACACCAGATAATCCTACTTGGTTTCAAGGAACTGCTGATGCCGTTAGACAATGTATGTCTCATTTTTTAAAACACGATTTTGACCATGCTTTAATTCTTTCTGGGGATCAGCTTTATCAAATGGATTTTAACGAAATGCTTGAAGCTCACATTGCGGCTAATGCTGAAATTTCTATTGCAACTTTGCCTGTTAATGCTAAAGATGCTCCAGAATTTGGTATCCTGAAAACAAATCATGAAAGTGTTATTGAAGCTTTTATTGAGAAACCGCATGCCTCTTTGTTGCCAGAATGGGAATCTGAAGTGAGCGAACAGATGCAGGAAAAAGGTAAAAAGTACTTGGCTTCAATGGGTATTTATATTTTCAATAAAGATTTGCTGGTCGAATTAATGTCAAATCCGGAAACGAAAGATTTTGGAAAAGAGATTATTCCACAAGCTGTTGGAAAACATAAAATTTTGAGTTATCAATATGAAGGATATTGGACAGATATCGGAAATATTGAATCCTTTTTCGAAGCAAATATAGGTTTGACCGCTGATATTCCGGAGTTTAATTTGTTTGATAATGACAACAAGATTTTTACAAGACCGCGATTGCTTCCGCCATCAAAATTCAGAAATTCAATTATCAATCAATCATTGATTTCTGAAGGCTGTATTATAAATGCTAAAGAAATTAAAAGCTCCGTAATTGGTATTCGTTCCCGAATTGGTGTTGGAACTGTTCTTGAAAATTGCTACGTTATGGGGAATGATTTCTACCAAGATTTGGATGAACTAAATCACGAAGCTAGCGTAAATAAAATTCATGTTGGAATTGGTGAAAACTGTTTTATAAAAAATGCTCTAGTAGATAAAAATGTCCGCATTGGAAATAACGTTCACATTAGCGGAGGAAAACATTTAGATAATTTCACAAACGAATTATACAGCATAAAAGATGGTATTGTTGTGATTAAAAAAGGAGCAATTCTTTCTGATAATTTTAGAATTGAATAAAATTTTAAAACTCCAAATACAATGAGAAATTCCAATTATTGCCTTAAAAACCAAATATGATAAAAGTAATTACGCATTCTCTATTTACTGATTTTGATATTGATTTATTCAAAGCAGGAAAACATTTCAAATTATATGAAAAGTTAGGAGCGCATTTAATCGAAGTAAACGGAGTAAAAGGTGTTTATTTTGCTGTTTGGGCTCCAACAGCAAAATCGGTTTCAGTGGTTGGTGATTTTAACTTTTGGACGCAAGGTGAACATCTTTTACAAGTTCGTTGGGATTCTTCGGGAATTTGGGAAGGATTTATTCCTGATTTGGCTAAGGGTTCGCTTTATAAATATAAAATTCAATCACATATTGATGGAATTGTAACTGAAAAAGCAGACCCTTTTGCTTTATATTGTGAAAAACCTCCACATACAGCTTCTGTTGTTTGGGACTTAGATTACAATTGGAAAGATAAAAATTGGATGGAATCCCGTCATGAAAATAATGCATTAAACAAGCCTTATTCTGTTTATGAAGTGCATTTAGGATCATGGAAACGCGCAGAACATAATAGGTTTTTGACTTATCTAGAATTGGCAGACGATTTGGTGAAATATGTCAAGGAAACTGGCTTTACTCATGTTGAGTTTATGCCAATTATGGAATATCCTTATGATCCTTCTTGGGGATATCAGCTGACAGGATATTTTGCGCCAACGTCTCGTTTTGGAAAACCACAGGATTTTATGGTTTTAGTTGACAAACTGCATCAAGCTGGAATTGGCGTAATTTTAGATTGGGTTCCATCGCACTTTCCCGATGACGCACATGGTTTAGGCTTTTTTGATGGATCTCATTTATATGAGCATCCTGATAGAAGAAAAGGTTATCATCCGGATTGGAAAAGCTTGGTTTTTAATTATGGAAGAAATGAAGTTCGCGCCTTTTTGATAAGCAATGCGGTTTTTTGGCTTCAAAATTATCATGTTGATGGATTAAGAGTTGACGCTGTAGCTTCTATGCTATATCTTGATTATTCCAGAAATGATGGCGAATGGGAACCTAATATTTATGGCGGAAGAGAGAATTTAGAAACCATAAGTTTTCTTAAAGAATTCAATGAAGTAATCTATTCTAATTTTGATGGAGTTCAGACAGTTGCTGAAGAAAGTACATCTTTTCCAATGGTTTCGAGACCAACTTCTTATGGAGGTTTAGGCTTTGGTATGAAATGGATGATGGGCTGGATGCACGATACTTTGAAATATTTCCAGAAGGAAACTGTTTATCGAAAATACCATCAAAATGATTTGACATTTTCAATGACTTATGCTTTTACAGAAAATTTTATGCTTCCATTCTCGCATGATGAAGTGGTATATGGCAAAAAATCTCTGATTTATAAAATGCCTGGCGATGAATGGCAACGATTTGCTAATTTAAGATTGCTCTACGGCTATATGTTTACACATCCCGGAACAAAATTACTGTTTATGGGAGCAGAATTTGGACAAAGCGATGAATGGAATTTTGAAAAAAGCTTAGACTGGCATTTGCTTCAATATGATTATCATTCGGGAATCAAAAAAGTGATTACAGATTTGAATCAACTATACAAATCTCAGCCAGCATTGTTCGAAAAACAATTTACAGGTGAAGGTTTTGAATGGATTAATTATTCTGATCATCAAAATGCTGTCGTTTCTTATATCAGAAAAGGAAACAATCCTGATGAAAATTTAGTTGTTGTTTGCAATTTTACACAAGTTGTCAGAGAAAATTACAGAATTGGTATTTCTAAAAAAGGAAAATTAAAAGAGATTTTCAATAGTGATGCTAAAATTTATGGAGGAAGTGGTGTTGGTAATCCTAACTCGATAAAAATTGATGTTTCTCCTTATGATGGAAGAGATTATTCTGTTGAAATGACTTTGCCTCCTTTGAGCGTTACAGTTTATTCTTTTGAGTAAAAAAATTAGATGTTATTTTCAGAGATGCTATTTTATCAGTTTAGCGTTTTAAAATTATCGAATTATTGATTTTTTGTAAACTAATTTGTAACTCATTCAGAAAAAACGTTTTCGTGAATAAACCTTTTATTCATAGTGCTTTACCAAGTTTTTTTGTATGTTTGAAGTAAGGATTGAGTTATAAATTAAGACAATAGCGATATGATTACAAATACATCATTAGAACATAAAGGCAATTTATTTCCGTCAAAAATAGTTTCATATGAACATGAGGGAGATTCTATTTCTTTTTACACAGACAATAATGTAATTTTAAAAGTCACGATTCTTAGGGACAGTTTAATTCGTTTTCGTTTTACAACAAAAGGATATTTCAGCAATGATTTTTCGTATGCAATAGACAAAACACAACTTCACGGCTATAATTTTCTCCAAGTTGATGAAGACGAAAATTATTTTGAAATCAGAACCAGTAAAGTAGTCTGCAAAATTAAAAAAGCTGATGTTCGTTTGTCTATTTATGATTTGGAAAATTGCTTAATTCTTCAAGATGAACTAGGATTTCATTGGGAAGAAAGTTATGAGTATGGCGGAAATGTTGTAAAAATGAGCAAATCCTCAAAAGATGGAGAATGTTTTTACGGTCTTGGAGACAAAGCCACTCAAATGAATTTAAAAGGCAAAAGAGTAGAAAATTTTGCCACTGATCAATACGCTTATCATAAAGATCAGGAGCCGCTTTACAAAGTAGTTCCGTTTTATATCGGATTGCATAATCAAAAATCCTACGGAGTTTTCTTCGATAACACTTTCAGAACCTTTTTTGATTTTTGCCAGGAAAGAAGAAATGTAACTAGTTTTTGGGCAGAAGGAGGTGAGATGAATTATTATTTCATTTACGGCCCGCAAATGCAGGATGTAGTTACAACCTATACAGATTTGACAGGAAAACCTGAATTGCCACCACTTTGGGTTTTAGGCTACCATCAATGTAAATGGAGTTATTATCCAGAAAGCAAAGTAAAAGAAATCACGTCAAAGTTTAGAGAACTTAAAATTCCGTGTGACGCCATTTATCTTGATATCGATTATATGGATGGTTTTCGATGTTTTACGTGGAATAAAGAATATTTTCCTGATCCAAAAAAGATGGTTGCCGAATTAGCCGAGGACGGTTTTAAAACAATTGTAATCATAGATCCGGGAATCAAAATTGATAAAAATTATTGGGTTTATAAAGAAGCTTTAGAAAAAGATTATTTCTGCAAAAGAGCCGATGGTCCATATATGAAAGGGAAAGTCTGGCCTGGAGAATGTAATTTTCCAGATTATACAAATCCCGTAGTACGAGAATGGTGGGCTGGATTATTTAAAGAATTAATTTCAGAAATTGGCGTAAAAGGAGTTTGGAATGATATGAACGAACCGGCCGTTATGGAGGTTCCTAATAAAACTTTCCCGATGGATGTTCGTCACGTTTATGACGGAAATCCCTGCAGTCATAGAAAAGCGCATAATATTTACGGAACCCAAATGGCAAGAGCCACTTATCACGGCGTAAAACGATTTGTTTATCCAAAGCGTCCATTTGTAATTACGAGATCTGCTTATTCTGGCGCTCAGCGTTATACATCATCATGGACGGGAGATAACGTTGCAACTTGGGAACATTTGTGGATTGCAAATATTCAAGTTCAAAGAATGTCAATTTCAGGAATGGGATTTACGGGTTCTGATATTGGAGGTTTTGCGGAACAACCAACAGGTGAATTGTATGCGCGCTGGATTCAGTTAGGTGTTTTTCATCCATTCTGCAGAACACATTCTTCTGGAGATCATGGAAACCAAGAACCTTGGGCTTTTGATGAAGAAGTCATTAACATTACAAGAAAATTTGTGAGTCTTCGTTATCAGCTTCTACCATATTTATATACCATGTTTTGGCAATATATTGAAGAAGGTATTCCGATGTTGAAACCATTAGTTTATTATGATCAGGATGATACGCAAACGCATTATAGAAATGATGAATTCATCTTTGGAAATCAAATTTTGGTTTGCCCAATTCTTGAACCTAATGCTGTAGGTAGACGTATGTATATTCCTAGAGGCGAGTGGTATAACTTTTGGACAAGCGAGCTTTTTGTAGGAGGTAGAGAAATCTGGATTGATACTAAATTTGACGAAATTCCGGTTTTTGTGAAAGCAGGTGCAATTATTCCGAAATACCCTGTTCAACAATATGTTGGTGAGTTAGAGTTTGATGAATTGACTTTGGACGTTTATTATAAAAAAGGCAAAGAAAAATCAGAAGTCTATGAAGATGCGCAAGATGGTTATGATTATAAAAAAGGACGCTATAGCTTTTTGTCTTTGAGGACTATTGGAAAAGAAAAAGAATTGATTATTCAGCTTCATAAAGAAGGGAAATATGACACGCCTTATTCTAAATATAAAATCAATTTAATTGGACTTCCATTTAAAGTTACGGAGATTGAAATCGACAATGAAAAAATCGAATTTGATAAAATTGGTTTTGAGCAAAATAATTTCTTGATTGTTGATAAAGAATTCAATGAACTCCATATTGTTGGCGAATAAGTAAATTCTGGTAAATTTTTAAAGAATTCTATAATAATTTTGACTTTAATTAGTTGTATTTTTGTGTGTGTTTAAATTTTTAAAATCATGAAAAAACATCTATTTGCGGGAGTTTTTACAGCTGTTTTGGTTTACAGTTGTGCAACAAATCCAATAACAGGGAAACAAAACTTGAATTTTGTTTCCAATAGTGAATTATTTCCATCTTCATTTCAACAGTACAATCAGTTTTTGACTGAAAATAAAGTAATTACTGGAACTTCGGATGCAAAACTGGTAGAGACAGTAGGTTATAAGATTAAATTGGCGGCAGAGAAATACTTGAATTATTTAGGACAAACACAATATTTAAAAGATTATCGCTGGGAATATAAATTAGTCGATAATAAAGAAGTAAATGCATGGTGTTTGCCTGGAGGAAAAATTGTTGTTTATTCTGGTATTTTGCCTGTAACGCAAAATGAATCTGGCTTGGCAACTGTAATGGGGCATGAAGTTTCGCACGCATTAGCTAATCACGGTGCGCAAAGAATGTCGGCGGCGCAATTGCAGCAAATTGGTGGTGCTGCATTAGGAGCAGCGACAAGCGGAAAGTCTGAAGCAACACAACAAATTTTTGCGCAAGCATACGGAATTGGATCAGAAGTAGGAGTAATGCTTCCATTCAGTAGAAGCAATGAAAGTGAAGCTGACAAAATTGGTTTGACTTTAATGGCGATTGCTGGTTATAATCCAGATGATGCTGTGGCATTTTGGAGCAGAATGGCGGCAAAATCTGGCGCATCAGGAACTCCTGAATTTATGAGCACGCACCCTTCAGATGCAACAAGGATTGCTAATATAAAAGCATTGGTTCCTGAAGCTAAAGCAATAGCGTTAAAAGTAGGAACTATAAAATAATTTTTGCATTTGAAACTAAATGATATTTAAAGCTATTCGAAAACGAATAGCTTTTTTTTGCGCTTTATGATTTAATAATATACCAATTGAATAATTTGTATTTGATTATCATAAAAATTAGATAAATTCGTAGCGCATTAACAAAACCATTTCTATGAAAAACCTACCAAAAGGAGATAAGAAATTATTAAATGCCTGGGCATTTTATGATTGGGCCAATTCAGTTTATACACTAACTATTGCTTCGGCAGTGTTTCCAATATTTTACGAAGCATTATTTACGGATCGCGGTCATTATATCGATGTTTTCGGGATGCGACTCAAAAATTCTGCATTAATTAGTTTTACTACAGCAGCAGCGTTTTTAGTTGTTTCGTTTATTTCACCTTTATTATCCGGAATTGCTGATTATGTTGGAAACAAAAAAGCATTCATGAAGTTTTTCTGTTATTTGGGAGCTTTATCATGCATGGGATTGTATTGGTTTGAACTAGGAAATATTTATATCGGATTGGCATTTTATTTCTTGGGATTGATAGGGTATTGGGGAAGTTTGGTTTTTTATAATTCTTATTTGCCAGATATTGCTTTTGAAGAGCAACAGGATAAAATTAGTGCGAAAGGCTATTCTTTGGGATATATTGGTAGTGTGATTTTATTGCTGATTAATCTAGGAATGATCATGTTTCCAGATACTTTCAGTATTTCAGCAATGGAGGCAATGCGTTATTCTTTTGTAATGGTGGGTGTTTGGTGGATTCTTTTTAGCCAGTATACCTATTATTATTTACCAAAAGGAAGCAAAGAAAATGGTCAAAAACTGACTAGAAGTGTTGTTTTCAACGGCTTTAAAGAACTAAAAAAGGTTTGGGGTTTATTGAATGACAATATCCCTTTACGAAGATATTTAGGCGGATTTTTTGTTTCAAGTATGGCAGTGCAAACCGTAATGCTTGTAGCAACTTATTTTGGTGCGCAAGAAATTAAGTGGTCTTCGCCAGAAGAAAGTCAACAAGGATTAATTATTTGCATTTTATTAATTCAGCTAGTAGCTGTTGTTGGAGCTGTTTTAACTTCAAGAGCTTCGGCAAAATATGGAAATGTGCCAACTTTGATTTTTATCAACGCAATTTGGGCTGTATTTTGTGCTTTGGCATATTTCATAACATTACCAATACATTTTTACGTTATGGCAACTGTTGCGGGATTTGTAATGGGAGGAATTCAGGCATTATCACGTTCTACATATTCAAAATTATTACCAGAAACTGAGGATACAGCTTCGTTTTTTAGTTTTTATGATGTTGCTGAGAAAATCGGAATTGTAATAGGAATGTGCATTTATGGAATAATTGACCAGCAAACAGGAAGTCCGCGTAAAGCAATTGTTGTTCTCGCAATTTTCTTCGTTACATCAATTTTTCTATTAAGAAGAGTTCATAAAAAAGAGGCACTTTAAGTGCCTCTTTTTATTTAATAAAGTATGAAGAAAATAAAACTCAATAATAAAAGACGAATGATTGTTCGATTTTTGATTTGATGATTTTTAAAAATCTTTTATTATTGAGTTTTTTTTAATTTATGCTTTTGAAATACTTCCTGAACCTGAAACTTTTACATCACGTTTTTCAGGATTTCCAGTATATTTAATGTCTCCTGAACCAGAAACTCTTGCAGTTAAGCTTTCATTGCAATTGATTTTTACATCTCCTGAGCCTGAAACCATAACATTAGCGTTTTTAGATTTCAAATTAGCAGCTTCGATATCACCTGAACCAGAAAGTTTAATAACTAAGTCATCTGAATTTCCTTTTAATTTAATGTCTCCTGAACCACTCAAACTGAAATCAAATGAGTTTGCTGCAATATCTAAATCAATATCTCCTGAACCGGATAATTTTGCTGAAAATTTATCATTTTTAATCGGTGATTTTGTAACAACATCTCCCGATCCAGAAAGATTAAGCTCAGATATTTTTTCGAATGGAACTGTAATCTCAACTTTTTTTCCTGTACTCGGACGAATATTGGTTCCTTTTTTTGTATAAATTTTTAAAGCATTATTTTCGACTTCAACAATAATTGCGGCTAAAATATTTTCTTCTCCTTTGATTGTAATTTTTCCTTCTTTTCCTGCTACTAAATCAACATCATAAAAACCTGATATTTTGATTGCATCATATTCTGAAGTTGTTCTTGTCTGAGTTACTACATTTCCGTTTCCGTTAATTTTTTCTTGTGCATTAGCTGTAAGGCCAATTAAAAGTGCACTGCAAACTACTGATTGAATAATTTTTTTCATGGTTTTCGATTGTTTAAAATTATTGTTTTTTGATTAATGATACGTTTCCGTAAGTTGAATTAATTATTACCTTATTCTGACCTTTCTTTTTATGAAAACCACTAATGTTTTTTGAGCTGTTCTTGGTTTCATTGACATTGATTTCTAAATCATCACCATTTTTAATATTTGCATATTTGGTGTTAATATCAAAATCAAATGCATAATTGTAATTGTAGCCTAAAGTAATGTCTGTGTAACCTGAATTGATGTTGACATTGTTTGCCTTTTCTGTCAGTGAGCCAATATTGACTTTGCTGTAATTTGTATTGATGCTTAAATTGCTTGATACTTCAGCAACCGAAACTGTGAGGTAGTTTCCAGAACCTGAAAAAGAGTTTACTTTTTGAAATTTCAGATTTCCGTAATTACAATCGTATTTAATGTTTTGAGCATCAGAAACTACTAAATCTGTATAATTTGCATCAAAATTGATATTGCCTGAATCATTGATTTTCAAACCTGAATAACGAGCTTCTACCGTACCATTTTTGATATAATCTATAGATGAATTTTGACAATATTCGATATTTAGTCTGTTTGTTGCATTGTTCAATTTCCCAAGAGTAACTTTTCCGTATTTACAGCTAATGTCAGTTGCGCCTTCAATTGTCATTGTTGTAATATTTCCGTATTTGTTCATCAATTTTACGGTTCCGTTTTTCGGAATTTTGATTACATAATTGATCTCAAAACTATTACTGCTTCCTCTTCCTTTGTTGGTAGAATTTCCGATTTTAGTAACCGCTGTAACCATTGATTTCAAAGCTGTAATATCAACATCAATTGTGTTCAGTTTTTCATTTACCCAATTTTCATTTCCGCCAGTAACTTTGATCGTAATATCAAGATCAACTTTGTCTTCATCCCAAGTAGATACAGAGATGTTTCCATATTTATTGTCAATATCAATTCCTGCATTAGAGTTTACTATATAGGTTTTTTTGATATTTTTTTGTTTCGAAATATTCGTGTCATCATTTGAAAACCCCAAAAAAGGCATCAAGATGAACAGAATTAGTATTTTATAATGTTTTTTCATGGCTTGTGTTTTTTAAATTTTCGTTTTCTTCAATTCTTTTCAAAACCGTCTGCAGAAATGAAATTCTAGTTTGCAGATTGCTTATCATGGCATAAATGATTTGTTTGTTTTCGCCGTTTTTTTGCAATTCATTAATGATTTTTTGATAATCGGCATCAAAAACTTTCATTTGTTTTAATGCATCATTGATGATTTGCTCATTTTCGGGCGAGCTTTTTTCTTTGAGTTTAACCAGTTCGTTATCAATCAGAATGTTGAAAATAGAGTCGGTACGCTGTGTTTCTTTAGATGCAAATTTGAATTCCTTTGGTTTTTCATTTTTATAAAAAACAGTTATTCCAAGCATTAAAACTATAGTCGCCGCAATTGCTGTGGCAAACCAATAATTTCTCTTTTTAGGTTGTTTTTGGTTTAATTTATTCAAGAAAATATCCTGATGATCTGGATTTAATTCTTGAACATCCCATTGGTCTTCAAACTTGTTGAATAATTGATCTAAATTGTCGTTGTTCTTTTCCATTTTCATATCTCCTCTAATTTTTTTCGCAAACTTTCCTTTGCTCTGCTTAATGTAGTTCGGCAGTTTTGATAACTAATATTCAAAATTTCGCTTATTTCTTCTTGATCGTAACCTTCAATGTAAAAAAGTGTCAGTACCATTCGGTAATTGTCTTTCAGACTTAAAATAGTGTCTAAAACTTGTTTTACTTTTAAAGTGTTAAAATCAATGGTTTCAGAATAAAAGTCATCGCTATCTTCAATTTTATAAAGCGTCTTGCTTAGATCATCGATCTGAAAAGCATTATTCTTTTTGTAAAAATCAATACTATAATTGATCACAATTTTCTTCAGCCACGCGCCAAAAGCAACTTCTTGTTTGTAGTCGTTTATTTTTGTAAATGCTTTCAAAAAACCTTCTTGCATGACGTCTTGTGCAAAATGTTCGTCTTTTACAATACGATAAGCCACGTTGTACATAGCTTTGCTGTATCGGTTGTAAATTTCAAATTGGGCTTTTTGATTATTCTCTTTACAAAGCGCGATTAATTCTTCGATATTTTGGTTGGTTATACTCAAGTAATGATTGCTAGTTTTTTATAATGACTTGACTTTTTTTTATTTGTTACAGTTTCTATAAAATTAATTTTATTTTTTTTGAAATAATTAGATTGTGTAAGATTTTTATTTCTTTGGATAAAATCTATATTTGTACGTAAAATAAATACCACATGAAAAAAAATATTTTATTTCTCTTGCTTTTTGCAATATGCAGTCTTTTAGGTTTTTGTAGTCCATTTGATGATGGACGCGATATCGAAGGTTCTCAGAATAATGGAAGCGGAAATGGAAATGGAAGCGGAACTGTCGAAGAAAAGGCTGTTTTTAAGGCTAAAATTGGCGGAGAAGAATTTGTTGCAAATACTACAACTGCAGTTGTAACAGATGACTATGTATTAATCGCTGGTACTAGATCTTCAAAAGGAGATTTAATTCAGATCATTTTGCCAAGCAATAAAGTAGGAACATATACATGGGCAAACAGCAAAGAAAGCGCAGATCGTTTTGTTTTGGCTTACGCCGAAGAAGCTGGAGGGTATGGATTTATTAGTGCTTCAAACGAAGATGCGGCATTTTTGGAAATAAAAAATTATACAGATACTGCAATCATTAAAATTACTGGGGTAGATAAAACGAAAAAAACAATTTCAGGAACTTTTCAATTCACAGGATTTAGAGAAACAGATAATGGCTCAACTGAAACTAAAGTAATTACAAATGGTACTTTTACAAATGTGCCTTATACTGAAGATATTCCTGCAGATGATTCAGATCAAATTTTGAAAGCAAAAGTAAATGGAGTTGATTTTATTAATGACAAAGTTGATGTAACTGTTGTAAGCGCAACTGGAAGTAATCCATATTATAGTATAGTCGGAAAAAAGAATGATGGCAGTGTAAGTGTTGGTTTGAGTATTAATAAATCATATAATGCTGGAATTTATCAGGTTTCAACTAATTCATCGAATACAGGTGGCGCTCTTGAAAACGTTATTGCAGGTACTTTCAGAATAAATGATTACATATATACATCTAAATCTGGGTCAATCACAATTGTTTCAAAAACAGCAACAAAACTAGTTGGGACTTTTGATTTGGTCGTTCAGAATTTTAGTATAAATGATGAAAAGACAATTTCAGGATCTTTTGATATAGATATAGAAGGTCTATAATAATTTATAAGACTCGCTTAAAATCCGCCTTGTGCGGATTTTTTTTGGTAATACAATTTGATTTTATTAGTTTGGCTGATTAAATAGATGCAGTACATTCCATTATTGGCATAGTGATTGTCTATTTTATAGGTGTATCTTGTAAATTAAGTTTTAGCTTGTTTTTATTAGGAAATAATAAATTTCGAGCTTTATTTGCAAGTTGTATTAATCATTTAATGACAAAACGACTTATATATTATTATGTCAAATCATAAAATACTTACTATTGACAATCTGTCACTTCAGGAATTTGATTCTGAAGCAGAATTAATTCCATTATTAACTCCCGAAGACGAAGAAGAAATGAATAATGAGGAACTTCCAGTTTCTCTGCCAATTTTGCCTTTGCGTAATACAGTTTTATTTCCAGGTGTAGTTATTCCGATTTCAGCGGGAAGAGATAAATCAATCAAATTGATTAATGATGCCAATGCAGGTGGAAAAATTATTGGAGTAGTTTCTCAAATTAACGAGGAAGACGAAGATCCATCTAAAGATGATATTCATAAGATTGGAACTGTAGCCAGAATTCTTCGCGTTCTAAAAATGCCTGACGGAAATGTTACCGTTATTTTACAAGGAAAAAAACGTTTTGAAATAGACGAAGTAGTTTCAGAAGAGCCTTATATGAATGCAACAATAAAAGAGGTTGCAGAAGAAAGGCCAGCGGACAATGATACTGAATTTACAGCAATTCTAGATTCAGTTAAAGAATTGGCAATTCAGATTATCAAAGAAAGCCCAAATATTCCATCAGAAGCTACATTTGCAATTAAAAACATTGAAAGCCAATCGTTCTTGATCAATTTTGTTTCTTCAAACATGAATTTGTCGGTAAAGGAAAAACAAGGACTTTTATCAATAAATGGATTAAAAGAACGTGCTTTAGAGACTTTGCGCTATATGAATGTCGAACTTCAAAAATTAGAATTGAAGAATGACATTCAGTCAAAAGTTCGTTTTGATCTAGATCAGCAACAAAGAGAATATTTCCTTCATCAGCAAATGAAAACCATTCAAGAAGAATTGGGAGGCGTTTCGCAAGAAGAAGAAATGGACGAAATGGGGCAGAAGGCGAAAACCAAAAAATGGGATGAAAAAACGCAAAAGCATTTCGAAAAAGAATTGTCTAAAATGCGTCGTATGAATCCGCAATCGCCAGATTTTGGAATTCAACGCAATTATTTAGAGTTGTTTTTAGAATTGCCTTGGGGCGAATATTCTAAAGATAAATTCGATTTAAAGCATGCACAGAAAGTATTAGATAAAGATCATTTTGGACTTGATGAAGTTAAGAAAAGAATGATAGAGCATTTGGCAGTTTTGAAATTGCGAAATGATATGAAATCGCCAATTATTTGTTTAACTGGACCTCCGGGAGTTGGGAAAACCTCAATTGGGCGTTCAGTTGCAGAAGCTTTAGGTCGTGAATATGTACGTATTTCGTTAGGTGGTTTACGTGATGAAGCAGAGATTCGCGGACACAGAAAAACATATATAGGAGCAATGCCGGGACGAATCATTCAAAGTTTGAAAAAGGCAGGAACTTCAAATCCGGTGTTTATTTTAGATGAAATTGATAAATTGTCTAACGGAAATTCTGGAGATCCATCTTCTGCATTATTAGAAGTTTTAGATCCAGAGCAAAACAATGCTTTTTATGATAATTTCCTAGAAATGGGATACGACTTATCTAAAGTAATGTTTATTGCAACATCAAACAATATGGCGGCAATTCAGCCAGCATTGCGCGACAGAATGGAAGTAATTAAAATGTCTGGTTATACAATTGAAGAAAAGGTTGAAATTGCAAAAAGACACCTTTTTCCAAAACAATTGGAAGCGCACGGATTAACTTCAAAAGATTTAACAATTGGAAAAAAACAATTGGAAAAAATTGTTGAAGGTTATACACGTGAATCAGGTGTTCGTAACTTAGAAACTAAGATTGCCCAGGTAATTCGTAATGCGGCAAAAGCGGTTGCAATGGAGGAGGAATACAATAAAAAAGTTACAGATGAAGACATTGTAGCTGTTTTGGGAGTTCCGAGATTAGAGCGCGACAAATACGAAAACAATGATGTTGCCGGAGTGGTTACGGGCTTGGCTTGGACAAGTGTTGGGGGAGATATTTTATTTATAGAATCATTGATTTCAGAAGGAAAAGGTGCATTGACAATTACAGGAAATCTTGGAAATGTCATGAAAGAATCTGCTACAATTGCTTTAGAATATATTAAAGCTAATGCTAAGAAATTAGGATTGAGCACGGAAATTTTCCAGAAATATAATATTCACTTACACGTTCCGGAAGGAGCGACTCCAAAAGACGGTCCAAGTGCCGGTATTGCAATGCTGACTTCATTGGTTTCATTGCTTACTCAAAAGAAAGTAAAGAAAAGTCTTGCAATGACTGGAGAAATTACTTTACGTGGAAAAGTTTTGCCAGTTGGAGGTATTAAAGAGAAAATCTTAGCAGCGAAAAGAGCCGGTATTAAAGAAATCATTTTGTGTCACGAAAACAAAAGTGATATCGATGAAATCAAAGCTGAATATTTAGAAGGACTTGCTTTTCATTATGTAAAAGAAATGAGCGAAGTTCTTGCAATTGCACTTACAGATCAAAGTGTGAAAAATGCAAAACAACTGAAGTAAGCTTTAGTTTAAAAAAATCAATATTATAAAATCCAAATTTCAATTGTTTTAGATTGGAATTTGGATTTTTTTTGTTCTTTTTTTTGATGTTTTTGGAATTTAATTATGGCATAGTTGTTGATTTTAAGGTAATTATAAAAATTATTTTTTCTATTATATAATTTTATCTTTGTATTTACGTTATTCCCACATAGGAACGTTCCAAAAACATGTTAAAACAGATTGTTTTATTTTTTATGTTGCTACTTTGTTCGAGTTCAATCGGGCAAGTAGGAGGGCGCTACACCTATCAATTTCTAAACCTGACATCATCGCCCAGGCAAGCAGCGTTAGGAGGAAAGGTTGTTACGATTTATGATGAAGATGTTAACCAAGTGATGTTTAATCCCGCGGTTTTGAATGAAGATATGGATAATCATTTAGCAATGAATTACGGGAGTTATTACGGCGAAGCTTCTTACGGAACAGCTTCGTACGCTTATACTTACGACAGACATATTCAAACTTTTTATGCTGGCGTAAGTTATGTCAATTATGGAAGTTTTGAAGGTTATGATGAAAATGGCCAAGCCACATCAGATTTTACAGGGAGTGAAGGCGCGCTAACACTAGGATATGCTTACAATGTTCCTTATACAGACTTGCATATTGGGGTAAATGGGAAGTTAATAACTTCGACTTTAGAGAGTTATAATTCTATTGGTGGTGCAATTGATGTGGGAATTATGTATCAAATTGAAAAAAATGATGTAAATTTGGCCTTAGTATTTCGTAATATTGGAACACAGTTTACAACATATTCAGGAATAAAAGAGAATTTGCCCTTTGAAATCATAGCAGGTGTTTCACAAGAATTAGAGCATGTACCGCTTCGTTGGCATCTTACATTAGAAAATTTGCAACAATGGAACATTTCTTTTTCGAATCCCGTTCGTGGTGAAACAAATATCGATGGGTCAACAAGTGACGAGAAAGTCTCGTTTGTAAATAATGCTTTGCGACATGTTGCTTTTGGTTTGGAGCTATTCCCCGAGAGAGCATTTAATTTGCGTTTAGGATATAATTTTAGAAGAGGAGAAGAATTGCGAATTGATGAACAACGCAATTTTTCAGGGGTTTCATTAGGATTTGGCTTAAGAATGAATAAATTAAAATTCAATTATTCTTATTCAAGATATACATTGGCAGCTAATACAAGTCTTTTTGGTCTAACTTTAAATTTTCAATAGTTAATGAAAATATTTACTTTATTTTTGTTTATGACAGTAGGTGTTTTTTCAGGAGCAAAACACTACTTCAAGGAAGATGAATCTACGATAACCAATGTCGAGATTGAAAGAATTAACAGCAGAATAACTGACATAAGAAATATGATTAATGCTGATCGTAGATACAATTCTAAAATCGCATTTTTGATTGATATGAAGGTTCCTTCTGGAAAAAATCGTTTTTTTGTTTACGATTTAGAAAAGAACGAAGTTATAGATCAAGGTCTTGTAGCTCACGGTTCTGGTTCAGAAACTGGTATCAAAGGCATGTTAAAATTTAGCAACATGCCAAACTCTAATTGTACAGCTTTAGGCAGATATTCAATTGGAAAAACATACAAAGGTATTTTTGGCAAAGCTTATAGATTAGCAGGTTTGGATGAAACTAATAATAAGGCTTTAGAGAGAGCTATAGTTTTGCATGCTTATTCTGCAGTTCCATTGCTAGAACAAGATTATTATATCAGCAATAGCCATGGATGTCCAATGGTAAATGAGGAATTTTTCAAAAGAATCCAAAAAATTATTGATAGTTCCAAAACGAATATTTTAATGGATATTTACTATTAAAATAAATAATAGAGAGAAAACTTTTAGTTTAAATTATTATAGCTTTTTATTGTCATAAGTAATTTTACTTTTGATAATCGAAAGCTTTTTTTTGTTTAAAAGTAATCTTTTATAACTGTTGTAAATCTTCCGAATAAAGAGAAAGATGGTTACATTTGCAACACTTTGATTAATTAGACTAATAAAATAAAAATAAAAAATTGAAAAAGATTACCATTGCAATCGACGGATTTTCATCAACTGGAAAAAGTACTTTAGCAAAACAACTGGCAAAAGAGCTTGAGTATGTCTATGTAGATACTGGAGCAATGTATCGTGCAGTTGCCTATTTTGCGATGCAACATAATTTTATTGGAGTTGACTTTTTTGAAAAAGAAGCGTTAATTGCATCATTACCAAAAATCCAGCTAGAGTTCAAATTTAACTCTGATTTAGGTTTTGCAGAAATGTATTTGAACGGTGACAATGTGGAAAAACAAATCAGGACTATTGAGGTGTCTAATTTTGTTAGTACAGTTGCTGCAGTTTCTGGAGTTCGTTCTAAATTAGTCGAACAACAACAGGAAATGGGAAAAAACAAAGGAATTGTAATGGATGGCAGAGATATAGGAACTGTTGTTTTTCCTGATGCAGAACTTAAAATTTTCATGACGGCCAGCGCCGAAACCCGTGCACAAAGACGTTTTGATGAATTACAGCAAAAAGGCGACAACGTGTCGTATGAAGAAGTTTTGAAAAATGTTGTTGATCGTGATCATATGGATACTCATCGTGAAGATTCTCCATTGGTAATTGCCGATGATGCGATTGAGATTGATAATTCCTACTTAAATAAAGAAGAGCAGTTTGCGGCTGTTTTAGAATTAGTAAATGATGTTGTAAAAACCGCTTAATTTTTTGCAGATATTATTTTAAAAAATTAGTTTTACCGCTTTATTTTATTCAAAAGACAATTTTATCATATGGGGATTAAAAACAGATTGATCATAATGAGCTTTCTTCAATTTTTTGTTTGGGGAGCCTGGCTTATAACAATTGGAAATTATTGGTTTGGGACGAAAAACTGGGAAGGAACTCAATTTGGGCTTGTTTTTGGAACCATGGGAATTGCTTCTCTTTTTATGCCTACACTTACAGGTATTATTGCTGACAGATGGATTAATGCCGAAAAATTATACGGTGTCCTTCATATACTTTATGCAACAGTTTTGGTTGGAATTGCGCAGGTTGCTACACCAGATACTTTTATTGTAGTTATGCTTTTGGCAATGTGCTGTTATATGCCGACTATTGCTTTAAGTAATTCGATATCTTATACTTCATTAAAATTAAACAATAAAAACATTGTTAAAGATTTTCCACCAATTCGTGTTTGGGGAACAATTGGTTTTATTGTTGCCATGTGGATTACAAACTTAAGCGGAAGTAAAGCAACAGAGTATCAATTTTATATTGCCGGTGCAGGCGCTTTGATTCTTGGGATTTACGCTTTTACATTGCCAAAATGTGAGCCACAACGTTTAATCAAGGAAAATGCAACTTGGATTGAAACTTTTGGTTTAGAATCATTTAAGCTTTTTGCCAACTACAAAATGGCTTTGTTTTTTGTTTTTTCTATGTTTTTGGGAGGAGCACTTCAATTGACAAATGCTTATGGAGACGTGTTTTTAGATGAATTTAAGCATTTTCCAAAATATGCAGATTCGTTTGTGATTCAATATTCGACTATTATTATGTCGATTTCTCAGGTTTCTGAGACATTGTTTATTTTGGCGATTCCGTTTTTCTTGAGACGTTTTGGAATCAAACAAGTTATGTTGATTAGTATGCTGGCTTGGGTTTTACGTTTCGGATTATTTGCTTTTGGAGATCCAGTTGGAGGTTTATGGATGATTATACTTTCTTGTATCGTTTACGGAATGGCATTTGATTTTTTCAATATTTCAGGTTCTTTATTCGTAGAAAGTAATACAGATTCTAAAATTCGTTCTTCTGCGCAAGGATTGTTTATGATGATGACCAATGGAGTAGGAGCGGTTCTAGGAAGTTTGACTTCGGGATGGGCAATTGATCGTTTCTTTACAAAATCGTTTGCTAATACAACTGAGTTAGCTGGGTTTCTACAAACTGATGCAACAAATGAAAAGATGGTAGAATTTGTAAAGAGCCAAGGAAATTCAATTTCTGCAGATGGAATTTTTACAAATCCAGTTTTAATGAAAGATTGGCATACTATCTGGCTTTCGTTTGCGCTTTATGCTTTGGTGATTGCGATTGCTTTTGCTGTTTTGTTTAAGCATAAACATGATCCTAAGGAGATTGAGAGTTTGAGTCATTAAAAAATATATAATCTTTAATTACTGTATTAAGTATAAAGAGATAGTTTAAATAGAATTTTTAAAAATATAAAATACCACAAAAGTTTCTAAATTTAGAAACTTTTGTGGTATTTTTGTTATGTTATAAATTGAATGAAATATTTTGAAACTAAATTTTTAGAAGAAGCGCGGGAATTTATATTAAAATTGGATGCAAAGATTAGCGCGAAAATTTTATATAACATTGATTTAGCAGAAAAGAAACAAGATCCTAGATTATTTAAGAAGCTTAGTGATGATATTTGGGAATTTAGAATTAGGTATGCGAGAGTTCAAATTCGACTTTTAGCATTTTGGGACAAAACTAATAACAAGAAAACTTTGGTTATTGCAACTCATGGTTTTATAAAAAAGGTTGATAAAGTGGCTGGAAGTGAAATTGAAAAAGCTAATAAAATTAGAATGAAATATTTTGAAAATAAAATAGATTAGTTATGGCAAAGAAAGAAATAAAGATGTATTCGCTTTCTGAAATGAAAGATGAAGTTATTGGGAAAATTGGAACTCCTGAAAGAGATCAATATGAATACGAACTTAGTATGGAGTTATTAGGAAGGATGATTAAAACTGCTAGGAAAGAAAGAAATCTGACCCAAGACCAATTAGGTGAATTAGTTGGTGTGAAAAAATCTCAAATTTCAAAATTGGAAAGTAGTGCCAATAGCGCAACAATAGATACGGTTATAAAAGTTTTTAAAGCATTAAAGGCAGAAATAAGTTTTAATGTAAAGATTGAAAATCAGACTTTGCAGGTTTCTTGAATCTTTGTCAAAGTTTAAAACTTTGACAAAGATAGTCACGAATAGTAAACCCGACAGGTTTTTAAAACCTGTCGGGTTTCGTTTCTAGAGATCTTATGAAAAACAAAAAAATCTAACCTAGCCCCGATAGAAGTGGAAATCCTTTTGTGCCGGGGTTCGGCACAAAAGATTGCAACGGATAGCGGGACTAAACGTCTTTTGAAACCTCAAATCTTCTGCTTCTTAATAATCAACTGATAATCATATCGGTTTTGTTTTGTTAATTCAGAAAAAAGTATTAATTTTGCAGTCCTTTTGGCAGAGAAGAGTTTCCATTAGGAATCAACCATTTATGTAAAACAACTTCTGTATTTTCTATCGCATAGAGAAACTCGAGAAAAACAGAATACAAATTTTTTTATCAGCATGTCTGAACAAACAAAATCACAAGAAGAGTTTTTAGCAAATTTTAACTGGCACAACTTCCAAGAAGGAATCGATGCAGTAGATGAAAAAAACTTACAAGAGTTTGAAGAACTAGTATCAAAAACTTTCATCGCTACAGATCAAGAAGAAGTAGTTGAAGGAGTTGTAGTTAGAATTACAGATAGAGACGTTATCGTTGATATCAATGCTAAATCTGAAGGTGTTATTTCTTTAAACGAATTTCGTTACAACCCAAACTTAAAAGTAGGTGACAAAGTAGAAGTATTAATCGACATCCGTGAGGATAAAACAGGTCAATTAGTATTATCTCACAGAAAAGCACGTACTATCAAATCTTGGGATAGAGTTATTGCAGCTAATGAAACTGGAGAAATCGTTAACGGTTTTGTTAAATGTAGAACTAAAGGAGGTATGATTGTTGACGTATTCGGTATCGAAGCGTTCTTACCTGGATCTCAAATTGACGTTAAGCCAATTAGAGACTACGATGTATATGTAAACAAAATGATGGAATTCAAAGTGGTAAAAATCAACCACGAATTCAAAAACGTTGTTGTATCTCATAAAGCGCTTATCGAGGCTGATATTGAAGTACAGAAAAAAGAGATCATCGGTCAATTACAAAAAGGACAAGTATTAGAAGGTGTTGTTAAAAACATTACTTCTTATGGTGTGTTCATTGATTTAGGTGGTGTTGACGGATTAATTCACATTACTGACCTTTCTTGGAGCAGAATCAACCACCCAAGTGAAGTTCTTGAATTAGACCAAAAATTAAACGTTGTAATCCTTGATTTCGATGATGAGAAAACAAGAATTCAATTAGGATTGAAACAATTAAATGCTCACCCATGGGACGCTTTAGATGCTAACTTAACTGTTGGTGATAAAGTAAAAGGTAAAGTAGTTGTAATCGCTGATTACGGTGCATTTATCGAAGTTGCTGAAGGTGTTGAAGGTTTAATCCACGTTTCTGAAATGTCATGGTCAACTCACTTACGTTCTGCTCAGGACTTCGTGAAAGTTGGAGATGTTGTTGAAGCAGTTATCTTAACTCTTGATAGAGAAGATCGTAAGATGTCATTAGGTATCAAACAATTGACTCAAGATCCATGGACTGACATTACTTCTAAATACCCAGTAGGTTCTAAACATACAGGTATCGTTAGAAACTTTACAAACTTTGGTATTTTCGTAGAATTAGAAGAAGGAATTGATGGATTAATCTACATCTCTGACTTATCTTGGACTAAGAAAATTAAACACCCATCTGAGTTTGTAAACGTTGGTGAAAAACTTGATGTTGTTGTATTAGAGTTAGATGTTGAAGGACGTAAATTATCTTTAGGTCACAAACAAACTACTGCTAATCCTTGGGATCAATACGAAGATTCTTTCGCTGTAGGAACTATCCACAACGGTGAGATTTCTGAAATCGTTGACAAAGGAGCTACTGTAGAATTCGGAGATGATATCGTTGCTTTCATTCCTACTCGTCACCTTGAAAAAGAAGACGGAAAGAAATTGAAAAAAGGTGATACAGCTGATTTCAAAGTAATTGAATTCAACAAAGAATTCAAAAGAGTAGTTGCCTCTCACACTGCTATCTTCAGAGAAGAAGAAGAGAAAAACGTGAAAGCTGCTGCTGAAACTACTGCATCTGCATCTACAAACGCACCAGCTGCGACTTTAGGTGACAACAATGATGTATTAGCTGCTTTAAAAGCTAAAATGGAAAAAACTGAGAAAAAATAATTCTTAGATTTTTTATAAATAGAAAGTCCCACAGCAATGTGGGACTTTTTTTATGCTTTTTGTTTCAGGTTTTCTTTGTTTCAAGTTTTAAGACTGTAAATTCGAGCGAAGTCGTAAATTTTTTAAACTGAATTTAATTAGAAGCTAATAATTTTGATTCTTCTGGAGTATAATAATCTACAACAGAATAGGTGTTAATTCCAGCAATTTTCATTTCATCTAGTATATCAACTAAATTTCCATAATTCGACTTTTTACTTGGCTTGATAATTACAGTAACTCCTCTTCTAGGTTTGCCAAGTTGTGCTGAATATTCTAAAACTTTTTTGTTTCTTTCGAGTAATTCTTTTCTAATTCCGTTTTTACCATATTGAACTTCTTTTGGTGCATCAATAGGAACAAATAATAATCCTGTATAAGTAATTATTCTATTATCGCCGTCTAAAAGTATTGTCATATTTCTACTTTCGTCAGGCATATTGCATTCTCGTATTGGGCCACATCCTGTATCTGATGAAGATTGTTCCATTGCTTTTGGTTTCGACAATTCCCCAACGACCATAAAAAATATAATCAACAAAAAAGAAACGCTGACCATTGCAGTTAAATCGACTTTTGAATTTAACTTTTTGCTTCTGATTTTTTGTGGTAGATTTTTCATAATCGATTTGTTTTGATTTAAAGTTAATAATAAAATAGAGACAAAATAAATATGGATTGCGTATTTTTTTGAAAATATTTTAGAGTATTAACTCCTTGTTTTATAGTGTTTTTTGAGTATTTTTTAAAAATATTTAAACTTTATTGATTTTTTGTTAAAACCAAAACGGCTTTATCGCCGTAAATGAGCTTATAACTTAAAACAATAATTATGAAAACTAGAAAATTTTTAGCAACAGCAATTTTAGCATTAGCATTCGGATTTACATCATTTGCTCAAAAAACAGTAATGGTGGGAGGTGCTGCAATGTATCCAAACAAAAATATTATTGAAAATGCTGTTAATTCAAAAGACCATACTACGCTGGTCGCCGCAGTAAAAGCCGCTGGATTAGTAGAAACATTAGAAGGAAAAGGTCCGTTTACCGTTTTTGCGCCAACAAATGAGGCTTTTAATAAATTGCCAAAAGGAACTGTTGAAACTTTACTGAAACCTGAAAACAAAAAACAACTTCAAAATATTTTAACCTATCATGTTGTTGCTGGAAAATGGAATTCGGCTGATATTGCAAAAGCAATAAAAGACGGTAAAGGCAAAGCAGTTATTAAAGCTGTAAATGGTGGCACTCTAACTGCCTGGATGTCCGGCAAGGATTTATATATTTCTGATGAAAACGGAAATAAATCAAAAGTTACAATTGCAGATGTTAATCAGTCAAACGGTGTAATTCATGTAGTTGATGCTGTTTTATTACCAAAGAATTAATATTTGATAAATTCGAATAAAAAAATCCAAATTCCAAGTTTTAGTTTGGAATTTGGATTTTTTTGTTGGAACTTTAGTTTAGTTATAAATAAGATATTTTAACAGATTGTGCATTTGATTCTAATTTAACTTTTTTCCCAAAAGTCATCGCATGATTGTTTCTAATGTGTCCTGCCGGAAAATCAAAAATCACAGGATAATCATACTCTTTTACTACATTTAAAATGATTTCACGTTGTGTGCCTCCAAACTCTGCATTTTCTTCTGTTTTATAATCAAAATCACCAACAATAATTCCTTTTAAATCTTTCAAAAAGCCATTTCTTTTGAGCGTATACATCATTCGGTCCACTCGGTATAAATCTTCGCCGACATCTTCGATAAATAAAATTTTCCCTTTTGGATCAATATCAGAATTACTTCCAAGCATTGACATGACAATTGATAGATTTCCTCCTATAAGAACTCCTTTGCTTGTGCCTAATTTATTTAGCGGATTTGTTGTTATTTCATAAGTTAAGTCTTGGCCAAACAAGGATTTATAAAGAGTTTCTTTGGCTTCAGGTGAAGCTCGTTTCATTCCGCCAGGCATCGTGGCGTGAATAGAGGCAAATCCTAATCTATGAACTTGTTCGTGAAGTGTTGTAATATCTGAGTAGCCAATAATCCATTTTGGATTTTTCTTAAAAGCAGTAAAATTCAATTCATCAATAATTCTGACAGTTCCGTATCCTCCTCTAGAACACCAGATCGCTTTAATGTTTTTATCATCTAAAGCCTCTTGCATATCATTTTGTCTTTCAAGATCAGTTCCTGCAAAATGATTGTGTCTTTTGAAAAGATTCTTGCCTAATTTGATATTAAGCCCCCAGCTTTTTGCAAGTTCAACTCCTGCGTCGATTTCTGTCGAATCTCTTAGGAAACCTGCTGGAGCAACAATCATTATTGTGTCGCCTGGTTTAAGATAGGGTGGGATCGTAAATTGTTTAATTGCTTTATCTGATTCTGAAAGATAATTTTCTTGATAATTCATTTTATAGGCTGGGGTTTTGCACTGAATAAAAGTTAACGCGACTAAAATAGAAAGAAATACTTTTGTGTGGTTATTGATTATCATTTTTTTGGTTAAATTATAATAGTAAGTTTTTTGATTTAAAAGTAACAAATTTATTGTTTCAATATTCATGTATTGAATAAATTTGAAAGATATTTCTTAAAAATAAAGATGATTGAAATTTGAAATAATAAGAAAGAAATGGGCTTGTACGTGTTGTGATTTTAGAATTATAAACAACAAGTTGCTTTATTGCTTTTTTATCGTTTTGCAGTTAAAGTCGATCCCGCCGAAGCGACAACAACACTGACAACAGCCAAAATTTCATAAAAGCTTAAATTTTCTTGTAAGAAAATAAAAGCACAAATGGCTGCGGCTGCAGGTTCTAAACTCATTAAAATACTAAAAGTGCGTGGAGGAAGTTTTCCTAAAGCTTTCATTTCTAAAGTAAATGGAATTGCGCTTGATAATAATGCAAGAGCAACGCCCATTCCGAAAAGTCTTGGCGTAAGGTTGCTGAGTCCGTTTTCAAAAATGCCAAAAGGTACAATTAGAATTGCTGCTAAAAGCATTCCGGTTGAAACTGCGGTTCCTTCGTTCATTATTTTTGAAATTTTTCCTCCGAAAATAATATAGCAAGCCCAAAGTGCACCAGCCAAAAGTGCAAATAAGACACCAAAAGTGTCTAAACGTTCATTTGTCCATGGAGCAATCAATAAAATTCCGATTGCTGCCAGAACAACCCAGCAATAATCAATCAAACGTTTTGATCCTATAATGGCAAGTAATAATGGGCCAATAAATTCTAGTGTTACAGCTAGTCCAATTGGTATTCTTTCAATTGCAAAATAAAAAATCAAATTCATCGCACCTAAAGACAAACCATAGGGAACCACAACTTTCCATTGTTTTGATGTAATTGCTTTTAGATTTGGTCTGTAAGCCAAAAGAAGAATTATTGCAGAAACACCAATTCTGATAGATGCAGTTCCTGCAGCTCCAATTGCAGGAAATAAAGTTTTAGCAATAGCAGCGCCACATTGTACACTAATAATTGCCAGTAATACAGCCTGAACTGGAGGGAGTTTGATTTCTTTATTTTTCATCGAAGTAAAGTTGCAGAAAAATAAAATTCAACATTTTTCTGCTAAATAAAATAGTAATAAAAGTTTTTGGATTAATTACCCAAAGCTTTCTTGGTAACAAATGCACGATAACCAATAATTGCCATTTGCCATTTTTTGGCTTTAGAAATATCTAAACCTTGTTTGGTAAAACTTGGCAAAAGCATTTTGTTTAATTTGGCTAAAATTTTATACATAAGTAGGTTAGTTTTTTTCAAAGATATAAAAAAAAGACTTTGCAGCTAGCAAAGTCTTTTGATGTTATGGAACTTGCAATTCTAAATTTTCAGAATAAGATTTTGGTCTCCTTCTGTTTCTTTATTTATAGCGTTTTTTGGCGTTTGCATCCAGCCGCTTTTATTAATTACAAATTTAAACATATATGTTTTGTTTTTTTCCAGCTGAGATAGAGGAACCACCAATTCGAATGTGTTTTTGCTTTTTTGAATCATTTGAAAATTTTTGTCATCAGGATTCCAATTATTGAATGATCCAGCAATTGATACACTTTTTACTAAGCCGACATTTAAAGCTTTGTCGTGTTCATAGCTGAAAACTACATTATCATTGATTATTTTGTATCCGTAAATTCCAGATTGTTTTTTGTATTCATTTAACAAATCGTTTGAAAGATTTACAATAGCTTCGCCTAAAGCATTTCCCGTATTTTCATCGCTAACATTTACAATGATCGAAAGTCCCAATTGACGTTCTGGATAAACAACAAGCATATTTTGCGTTCCGAATGCGCCACCGTGTTTCCAGCAGTTTTTTCCGTTGTCGTCAACTTCGATATAATCCCAAAAATATCCATTCCAGATTGTCGGACTGTTCAAAAGATTTCGCTGTGATTCCTGAACAATTTTATCTTTTGTATTTAATTCATAAGCAATGAATTTGGTCAAATCACTTAAAGTAGATTTTAAACGTCCGGCAGCTCCCCAAAGATTATCTGAAATCGTAGGCATTAAAACGCCTTTTAAATTATAGCCATTCGCAATACTAACATTTGGACTTAAATTGATTCCAGTTGAAGTCATTTTAAGTTTGGAAAGAATATGTTCGTTTAAAAGTGTTTCGTAGCTTTTATGATAAACATTCTCTAAAATATGCGCCGTTAGGTTCAAGCTTCCATTGCTGTATTTAAATTTGGTTCCAGGCAAAGTATCCAATTGAATTGTTTTTAAATCTTCAAAAAATTTTTCTCGATTGTATGATTCGTCCATTTTTTTGAAGGCTAAATAACTGCTGTCATTTCGATTTTTTCGCAGTTCAGAATTATCTGGTAGATCTTTGTTAAAACCTGTTCTAAAAGAAACCAAATCTTTAATGGTAATAGGTGTTCCCTTATATTCCAAATTAGGATATGAGCCAGTAATGTATTTTCGGATATCATCATCTGGATTAAGTTTTCCTTCTAAAACAGCTTGTGCAGTAAGCAATCCAGTAAAAAGTTTTGTTATAGATGCAACTTCAAAAACGGTATTGTTGTTGGCTACATTTTCTTTTCCTTTGTCAATTTCTCCGTAATGACGTGTATAAGTTTTGCCATTTTTTACAACTCCAATAGAAACAGAATTTGCTTTTGATTTTTGTATTAAGACTGTAGCAACTTTATCCATTGCTATGAAAATGTCTTTTTCAGTTGTTTTCTGTTGAGCCCAACTTGAAAAACCAAAACAAAGAAATAATAGAATTAATATTTTTTTCATTTTTTAGCTTAATGGTTTTGTTAGTTAAATAGTTAGCTACGATTTTTTATCCAGTAAAGAATCGATTTTTTGCAGCATTTGTTTTGCATTTGTATTATCAGGCGACAATTCTAAGGACTTGATGTAATATTTTTTAGAAATTTCAAATTCCTTATTATAAAAATAACCCTCGGCCAAACTATCAAAACTATTCCCTGATTTTGGATTTTCCTGCGTATTTAATTCAAAAACTTTGATGGCATCTTCAGTCTTTTTTGAACTAAGTAGCGTATAACCAATAGCATTTAATCTTTCTTCAAAATTCCAGTCTGGATGTTGCTTTTTGATGGTTCTATAATTGTTCAGCGCTTTATTGATTTCCAATTTTAAAAAATCAAAAGTTAATTTTTCATCAGTAATTGCATATTCGTCAAATAAGCTCTTATCTACAATTCCAGCTACATGATTTATAACCTGATCTTGAATGCCAGAATATTTATGCCCATTTGACAAAAAGATAACGGTTAAATTGTTTTTAGGAAATTTTCTAAATGCCGTTTCATTTCCACCACTAAATCCGTAACTGAGAATATTGTTTGTGGAATATATTCCCCATCCATAACCAAAATCATATTTGGTTTTAAACTGAAACGGTTCCCACATCTTAATTTTCGTTTCGTTTTTTAGATAAATATTATTATCGAGGTTTTTGTTCCATCGAATAAATTCGTCCAGTGTGATATTCATTCCGTTTGCAGAATGAGAATCAATACCGTTGTCTAAAACACTTTTCTGATATGAATTGGTTTCTCTATTAAAATTATATCTTTCAGCAGCATTTGGATACGGTTCACCAAAGTTAGAAGAAAGATACACGCCACGTTTTATATTTGAAAATTGACTTTGTAGTAGATACTCATCAAATGTAAAACCTGATATTTTTTCTATAATTTTTGCCAAAAATAAATAGTTTGTCTGATTATAGCGGTATTCATTTCCAGTAGCAAAATCCATAGGCTTTTTGGCTAGCAATTCTATTCTCTCTTTATAAGGTGCTTGGATTGGTATATCGCTAAACATTACAATATTTGGTAAACCAGAGGAATGGGTTAGTAGATTTTTGACTTTTATTTCTTGCCATTCTAATGGTAAGTTGTCTAAATATTTAGAAATAGGATCTTCTAAAGATAATTTTCCTCTTTCGATAAGCTGAAAAACACCAACCGTTGTCATTAGTTTTGATGTTGAGAAAATTTTAAAGATGGTGTTTTTGTCTACTTCTTTATTTTCTTCCAATGAAGCCTTTCCGTAATATTTTTCATAAATAACTTTACCGTCTTTAATAACGGCTAAAGCTGCACCTGGTATTTCATTTATTGCTATTACGTTTTGAATATAAGTATCGATTTTTTGTTCTGTTTCCTTGCTTTCTTTTGTTTGGCTGAAGCCCATATTAATAACCAGAAACAAGAATGTGATAATAAAATTTTTTCTCATTTTTAAAGTTTTTAAATGATTAAGTCAATTATAAGAACTAAAAAACCAGTGTTTTGGGCACTGGTTTTTAAATTATAAACTGAGAAGATTAAGCTTTCTTGTCTGCTTTCTCTTTTATTTTCATGTCTTTTTCATGCTGCTTCATATCTTTTGCATGCTGTTTCATTTGTTTTGCATGCTCTTTCATGTCTTTTTCATGCTGTTTCATGTCAAGCTCATATTCTTTCATGTCTTGCTCGTATTGTTTCATATGATTTTCATACTCTTGAGAATCACTGCCAAATTTCATTTTCATGTCAATATTGAATTTGTCCATGTTCATATTGAATTTTTGCATGGCAATCTCATACTTTTCCATTTGTTTTTCAAAAATGGCTTCACGTTTAGACATGATTTCTTCCACTGCATTTCCGTATGCTTCCATAGCATCGATGTTAGGCTGAAATTTTTCCATTTTTTTCTCAAATTCTTCCATATCTTTTTCAAACTGAGCCATTGCAACTTTGTTGTTTGGATCTTTTGGTGCTCTAGGAGGTTTAGGCATTTTTGACATATCAATTGCTGGAGCAGGAGGTAGTGGTCCGCTTGGGAAAACTGGTGCTACAGGAGGAACAGGAGCGACCATACCTGGAGCACTTGTCACACTTGGCGGAGCAGGTGCATCTGGAGCTTCAGGAGCATCATCTGAGTTTTTGAAATCGGTAATAACTACATTTTGAGTTTTAACCATTGTTGGAGTAGTAATGGTTTCGCCATTAACTAAAGTAATATTTTTAGTGCCATTATCATTTGTATTCAATACAATATTGCACTCTTTTATTGCTTCAGAATTGTTTACTTGTAAAATTTGTTTTTTACCGTTTTCTTTGATAATCTGAATTTTAATACCTGTGATTTCGTTTTTACTGTTTCTTTTTAAATCTGAAATTAAAACATCAACATTATGTTCTGATTTTAGTTTTGTTGCTAAGTCTTTTAATTCCTGATCTGTGGTTGATTTTGTGATTTTAAAAACCTCAGGATCTTGATTTTGTGTAGCAACAGTTTTTTCTGTCAAAGCCTTTTTTTCCTGAGCAATCGTTTTTATTTGGAATAAAAATACAAAAGCTGCAAGGGCCGGAATTACAGCATAATATTTCCAGTAATTCCATTTTTTTGATTGATTTTTGTTTAACATGACAATTCGTTTTTTGATTAATGATTGATAAAAATGATTGGTGATTGCAACACAAGTTTCATGTGTTGTTATTTTTAAAAGGGTGTATTGATACGCTTTTTTGTCTGATAATTTTTTTGATGCCTCATTGTCGGCGATGAATTCTAAATTTTGCAGAATTGCTTTTTTGTACAGCCAGATTATTGGGTTAAACCAAAAAAGAATACAGAAAACTCTAGAAATTATTACATCAACAGTATGGTATTGATCGCTATGTACTTTCTCATGTTCGAGAATACTTTGCAGTTCTGCTTCGCTGTACAGTGATGAGTTGTACACGATATAATCGAAATAAGAAAAAGGAGCAATGTTTTCTGTAACATCAACAAATTTGAAATCTTCTTGTTGCTTGATTTTCTTTCCTTTTAAAACCGAATTTAGGCTGTAAAAATCGATAGCAAATTTCAGCATAAAGGCAGTAAAGCCGATAGCATAAATCGCCAGAGAAACTAAATTCCAGTTTATTTCAAAAGGTTCTTCTTCTATAACTTGCGGGGTGTAATTTGCAACATAATGATTGCTTACTGAAGAAGCAGTTTGAACAACAGGCGAATAAACTATTGGCGCCGGATCAACCCAGATTACTTTTGTATAAATCACGAAAGGCAAAACCACTGAAGTGATTAATCCTGCCAATAAAAAAAATCGGTTGCTGGTAAAAAAAGTTTCTTTTCGCAACAAAAAGTAATAAGCAAAGTAAAATAAAGCTATTAAACTGCCTGATTTGATGATAAAGGTGAAAAGTGCTTCCATAACGACTATTTTTCTTCTTTTGGATTTTCAATCATTGCTAAGATTTCTCGTAATTCGTTTGCCGAAATTTTTTCTTCCTTGGCAAAAAACGAAACCATACTTTTATATGAACTGTTGAAATAATTATCAATCGCAGTGCTCATAAAACCTTTTCTATATTCTTCAATACTCACAATTGGATAATATTGATGCGTATTTCCAAAAGCATTATGGCTGACATATCCTTTTTCTTCAAGATTGCGCACAATAGTCGAAAGCGTGTTGTAATGCGGTTGTTCTTCAGTGATTTCAGCCTGAATTTCTTTTACAAAAGCTTTTTTAAGCTTCCATAAAATGTGCATTATTTCTTCTTCTTTGTTGGTTAATTTTTGCATTATTTTGGTTTTGGCTGTTAATTAATGGGTTAGATGTATTTATTTTTTTGTTTCTATAATAACAACACCCTCTTTTGCTTCTTCTCCGTATTTTTTTATGGCATCTTTTCCAGTAAATACTGTTACAGTTTCCATCTTTAATTTATTCATATCATCAATAGTAACTATATTTTTCGTTTTAACTCCATCAACAATTACTAATGGTGGCAAATTATTAGAAACATTTGTCCCATTTCTTAAAATCATAATACTGCTATTTGACTTACCATCACTATTTGTGCTTACGCTGACAGATGCATTAGCGTTAACATTTACATTTATATTATCGCTAGTATTTGTGCTACTACTTGTAGTAACGCTTGTATGAGTATTATCAGTAGTTTTAACATCACATTTTACTTTAGAATTTTGAACATTTTTTACTTCAACCTTTCTTTCTTTATTGACAACTTTTATCTGATTTTCTAGGTTTTCAGAAACAAAATCAATTTTTATAGATCCGTCATCTTCCGTTGTTACAACAATTTGGCAATCTTTAATAGCTTTGCTTCCATTAACCATAAAAGCTTGATTTTGTTCAGAGCCTTTTTTTGCTTCAACTTTAATAGCTGTAATTTCGTTGTCTGAGTTTCTTTCAACATCAGAAATAGAAGCTACAACATCATGTTTTGTCTTTAAATTTTCTGCAATTTCTTTTAACTGCTGATCTGTAGTTGTTTTTGTGATTTTATATGTGTCTACAGATTTACTCTCTTTAGAAACTTCTCTTTTGCTTTCTTGCTGCTTTTCTTTTGCAATTACTTCAATTTGAAATAATAAAACAAAAGAGACAAGGGCTGGAATTACAACATAGTATTTCCAAGAATTCCTTTTTCTTGATTGACTTTTGTTTAACATAACGATTCGTTTTTTGATTAATGATTGATAAAAATGATTGGTGATTGCGATACAGCTTTCGTGCGTTGTAATTTTTAAAAGCGTGTATTGATAAGCTCTTTTGTCTGATAATTTTTTTGCAGCTTCTTTATCAGCAATAAATTCCAGATTTTGAGCGATTGCTTTTTTGTAAAGCCAGATAACTGGATTAAACCAAAACAGCAGACAAAAAATGCGGGCTACCAAAATATCTGCAGTATGATTTTGATCGCTGTGCACTTTTTCGTGCTCGATAATATTCTCTAATTCTGATGGAGTGTACATTGATGAGTTGTAAACTATATACTCAAAATAGGAGAAAGGAGCAATATTTTCGTTTGTGTCAATAAATTTAAAATCAGCTTGTTGTTGGATTTTCTTTCCTTTTAAAACAGATTGCAGACTATAAAAGTCTAAAGCAAATTTTATTAATAAGACTAAAAAACCGATGCCGTAAATGGCTAGAATAACATAGTTCCAATTGATTTCAAAAGTTTCATTTGGAATGTTTTGAGAAATAGGCACTTGGTTTAAGACAAAATTCGATACTCGAGTAGGGTTGACAAAAATTGTTTTGGTATAAACCAAAAGCGGCAATAAAGCAGAGGTTCCTAAACCTGCAAGTAAAAACCATCTATTAGTATTGAAGAATGTTTCTTTGCGAAGTAAAAAATGATAAACACAATAAAACATTACAACTAAACCGGCTGATTTTGCTATATATATGAAAAGTGCTGCCATAAACGACTATTTTTCTTCTTTTGGATTTTCGATCATAGCCAAGATTTCGCGTAATTCTGCCGCCGAAATTTTTTCTTCCTTAGCAAAAAACGAAACCATATTTTTATAAGAACTATTGAAATAATTATCAATAGCGGTTTTCATATACTTCTTGCTATACGCTTCTAAAGTTACAATAGGGTAATATTGATGCGTATTTCCAAAAGCATTGTGCGCTACAAAACCTTTTTCCTCAAGATTACGAACAATAGTCGAAAGTGTATTATAGTGCGGTTGGTCTTCAGTAATTTCTGCCTGAATTTCTTTTACAAAAGCTTTTCTAAGCTTCCATAAAATGTGCATGATTTCTTCTTCTTTGTTGGTTAACTTTTGCATGTCTCCTAATTTTAATTCAAACTTACAACTATTTTTATAGTTACACAACTATAAAATTAGTTATTTAACTATTTTTTAAGTTTGAATTGCCATTTAGGCGCATGAAAATATTTCAATTTAAAATTAATAAATTGAATTTAAACGAGTTAAGTAAAAGTGAACTTTATGATTTTTTTTTGGTATCTACCAATTCATTAAGCCAAAAACAGCAAAGTAATGCTAGTAAACCCAGTGTCCCCATAATCAACCAATTGATTTGGTAGTCATAATGCGCAATAATTTCCAGTCCCGTTTTAGAACTGACAATATGAGCCAGACTGAAACTCATGGTGTAAAAACCCATATATTGGCCTTCCTGACCTTTTGGTGCGCGACTTAATGCTACCGCATTCACAAACGGGAAAGAGAAAATCTCTCCAAATGTGAGCAATACAATACTAATTACAAGGATTCCAACCCAAGAATCAAACAGCAAAATAAAATAGCCAGCGGCAATAAAAAAGGAACCGTAAGCAATATTTTTAATTTTATTTACTCCTTTTCGCTCCAGAGTACTTACAATAGGCATTTCTAATAGAAATACTAATAAACCATTTATAGATAAAAGCATACCAGTTTGAAATTCGCTAAGCCCAAATTTCTCATTATGATATAAAGGCAAAGTTGAAAATATTTGCAGAAAAACCATAAAAGTGACAAAACTGATAAAAAGCAGTAACCAAAAAGGTTTGTCTTTATAGATGGATTTTGGCAAATCTGATAAAACGATATTTTCGTTATTTATTGGTGTTTTCTTTTTTTCCTTAATATAAAATGCGAAAATTGAAATCGCAATCATACAAGTAATACCGTCAACCCAAAATAGGCCTTGATATCCCATTCCTATAATTATTAGTCCGCCTAAAGCCGGACCAGCAGTGAAGCCAAGATTTACGGCCAAACGTACTAAAGACAATGCACGAACTCTGTTTTCTGGTTTTGCGTATATACTTAGAGACACAAACATGGCAGGACGAAACATATCTGAAATTGCCATTATAATAAACATGGCGAAACACAATCCCCAAAATGTTGTAACAAATTGTAATAAGATAAATAGAATTCCGCTAGTAAAAAGACTGAAAATCATGATTTTGTAAAACCTAATTTTGTCACTCAATTTCCCTCCTAACCAGGAACCTAACATAGAACCTAATCCAAAGGAAACCATAATCCAGCCCACTTCGCCATAAGTAAATTGTAAGTCTTCTTTTAAATATTTAGATAAAAAGGGCAAAACCATTGTTCCTGCTCTATTGATAAAGGTAATTAATGCAAGAATCCAAACTTCGTGAGTGAAACCCTTAAAATTATTAATGTAGCGACCTAAGGCAGTTTTAAGCATTGTAAAATTATTCTTATTTGCAACAAAGTTAGGAAACTTTGTCACGTTTTGCCGTTGTTGCTTTGTTACTTTTGAACTATTTTTGCAGAAAATTTCTAAGATGAAAAAAGCAATTGTACTTGTTGCATTGATGATTTTGAATTTTGGCTATAGCCAAAAAAAGTTTAGTTACGCAAATGTTGCAAATTTTCAGACGACGATCAATTCTGAATATGCTGACGCTAAGACTAGTCCGTTGATGGAAGAGGATTTGAAGACTTTTAAATCTTTAGATTTTTATCCGATTAACGGAAAATATTTTGTGGTTGCAAAATTTGAAAAGGCAAAAAATGAAAAAGTTTTCGAAATGAAAACTACAGGAACCAGAACTCCTAAATATATAAAATACGGAACCTTGTCTTTTACTTTAGAAGGAAAAGCACTGAAGCTGAATGTTTACAGAAGTATTGATCTTTCAAAACAAGAGCAATATAAAGATCATTTATTTTTGCCTTTTTCAGACTTAACTTGCGGAAAAGAAAGCTATATCGGCGGAAGATATATTGATTTGAAAATTCCGAAGGGGAATACAATGGTAATCGATTTTAATCAAGCTTACAATCCATATTGTGCTTACAATCATAAATATTCTTGTCCATTGGTTCCTTTAGAAAATGATTTGAATATTGAAATCAAAGCGGGAGTTAAAACATTTCATTAATGGAATTCTTTAATTTTCATACGCATCAGTTTACAAATCAATCCAATGTATTGGAATTGGTTAATCAATATCCTCATGAATTCGATGCTTCTATTCCGTTTTATTCGATAGGCATTCATCCTTGGTATATTTCTGAAGAAAGACTGGAATCGGATTTGAAAATTATAGAAGAAAAACTGCAAACAGAAAATTGTTTAGCAATAGGCGAATGTGGATTAGACAAACGAATAGAACAACCTTTTGAAACTCAGATTTCAGTATTTGAAAAACAGTTGACTTTGGCCGAAAAATATAAAAAACCAGTTGTCATTCATTGTGTTGCCGCTTTTCAGGAAGTGATAGAAATAAAAAAGAAATTGAAAATTTCTGTTCCAATGATTATTCATGGTTTTTCGAGGAATAAGCAAGTTGCAGAACAATTAATAAAAGAAGGTTTCTATATTTCATTTGGAAAATATCTTCTAAAAAACCCGGAGCTTAAAACCGTTTTTCAGAATATTCCAAATGATAAATTTCTGTTAGAAACGGATACAATTGAAGAAAATATTCAACAGGTTTATGATTTAGCAGCAGCATATAAAGACTTAAATTTAAAAGAATTAAAAGGAATTATTTCTAGTAATTATAAAAGAATATTTGAGAAGAAGTAAGAAGTGAAATGTTTAAGGTAAAATATGTAAACCTGAAACAGAAAAATAAAAAACAACAAAAATTATAATATGGCAGAGTGGACAGAAAGAGCCGAGCTTTTATTTACAAAAGAAGGATTGGAAAACTTGCAGAAAGCAAATGTTTTAGTAGTAGGATTAGGGGGAGTTGGATCATTTGCAGCTGAATTTTTAGCGAGAGCCGGTGTAGGGAACATGACAATTGTTGATGGCGACGTAGTTGATATTACAAATATTAACAGACAATTGCCCGCTTTGCATTCAACTGTTGGCGAACCAAAAATTACGATTGTTGGTGATCGTTTAATGGATATTAATCCAGAATTGAAATTGACTCGTGTAAAAGAATTTTTATCGCCAGAACGTGCTTTTGAAATCGTTTCGCCAGAGTTTGATTATGTTTTGGATTGCATTGACAGTATTACTCCGAAATTAAATTTGATTATTGCAGCAAAACGCAAAAGAGTCAAAATTATAAGCAGCATGGGAGCAGGAGGAAAGATGCTGGCATCTAAAGTGAAAGTTGCAGATATTTCGAAAACAATCAATTGTTATTTTTCAAAAACAATCCGTAAAAGATTGAAGGCAGCAAAAATCAATAAATTGAAAGTGGTTTTCTCTTCTGAAATCCAAAATGAAAAAAGCTTAAAATTAACTGACGGAAAAAACTTCAAAAAATCTTTCTACGGAACAAACAGCTACATGCCTGGTTTATTCGGTCTTCATGCAGCGGAAACGGTTATTAGATATTTAATTTCGAAAGAATAATTAGAGTTGCTAAGATTCTGAGATTCTAAGTTGCTAAGATTTTATCTGAAAAACTTTGAAGTTCAGTTTCTGAGCACTTTAAAAGACTCGCAAGAACTTTGTTAAAGTTTTAAACTTTGACAAAGTTGTACGATAGCACAAAAAAAACTTAGCAACTTAGAATCTCAGCATCTTAGCAACTTAAAAAAAAATGATTAAAACAGTAATTTTTGATATGGACGGCGTAATTGTCGATACAGAACCCGTTCATCGTTATGCCTATTACAAACAATTTTCAGAGTTAAATATTGAAGTTTCAGAAGAAATGTACACTTCATTTACTGGATTTTCGACTCGAAATACATTTCAGACTTTAAAAGGATTTTTTCCCGTAATCGACCAAGAAGTCGAAGATTTGATTCAAAGAAAAAGAAGCATTTTCAATGATGCTTTTGATACGAAAGAAGATTTGTTTCTGTTAGAAGGTGTTGAAGATTTGATTAAAGATTTATATGCGAATAAAATTCAGTTGATTTTAGCTTCATCGGCGGCAAAAGTTACAATTGAAAGAGTTTTTACAAGATTCAATCTGCATCAGTATTTTTCACATATTGTGAGCGGAGAAGATTTTCCACAATCAAAACCCAATCCAGCAATTTTCAATCATGCGGCTTCTTTGTCAATTGCGCCAAAAGAGGAATGCATTATTATTGAAGATAGCACAAACGGTGTTAAAGCGGCAAAAGCAGCAGGAATTTACTGTATAGGTTACAGAAGCGAAAATTCAAACTTGCAAGATCTTTCAGATGCTGATTTGGTTATAAATCATTTCAGTGAATTAAATGCTCAAAAAATATCACAGATTACAGTCTGAATTAAGTTAAATTTAACATTTGTTACCTAATTGAATTTGTAAATTTGGACAGAAACAAATAAAACTCTAAAATGAAAAAAATACTTATTGCATTTGCGATACTAATAGCGCCTTTTGCTTCACAAGCACAGATAAAAACACCACAGGCGAGTCCAAAAGCTTACATCAAGCAAACTGTTGGTTTAACTGATGTTGAAGTGACGTACTCAAGACCAGGTGCAAGAGGAAGAGCAGTTTTTGGAAATTTAGTTCCGTTTGGAAAATTATGGAGAACTGGAGCTAATGAAAATACGATTATTAATTTTAGTGATGATGTTGTAATTGATGGAAAAACTTTGAAAAAAGGAAAGTACTCAATTTATACAATTCCTAAAATTGAAAGCTGGGAAATTATTTTTTACTTGTCTACAGACAATTGGGGATTGCCAGAAAACTGGAGCGATGCTTATGTAGCATTACGAACTACGGTTAAAGAAGAGGCATTGCCAACTCCGGTAGAAACTTTTACTATAGGAATTAATGGTTTAGATCAAAATTTCGCTTACTTGGAAATGGCTTGGGAAAACTCTCATGTTGCATTAAAATTTGAGGTTCCAACTGCCAAAACAGCAACTGCAAGTATAGAAAAAACTTTGGCTGGGCCAACATCAAATGATTATTACGCAGCAGCTCAGTATTTATTTTCATCTAACGGAAATATCGAAACAGCAAGAACTTATGTGGACAAATCGTTAGATATGGTTACAGAAAAACCTTATTACATCTTAAGATTGAAGTCAATTATTCAAGCAAAGCAAGGTGATAAAAAAGGTGCGATTGAAACTGCAAAAGCTTCATTAGCTGCGGCTGAAACAGCAAACAATCAAGATTATGTAAAAATGAACAAAGACAGTATCGCTGAATGGAGCAGATAAGTCTTTAAGCAAATTCCAATATTTAAATTACAAATTCCAAAGCTTTCATAGTTTTGGAATTTTTTTTTGGATTTTCTCAACCGCAAAGAACGCTAGTTTTATTTAGCGAATATAAAAAACGCAAAGTTCGCAAAGCTATATGAAATATTCTCTGCGAACTTTGCGTAAACCTTTGCGTTCTTTGCGGTTAGATTGTTATTTTAAGTTGAAACTTGAAACAAAAGAATCAATTCATACTAGGTGGTTCTGGAATTTTGATGTTTCTTTTAATTTTCTTTACTATTAACAAGTAGAAAGTGATTCCGCCTAAAATTATCAGCAATGCAATTTCCAGCTGTCCAAGGCTATTGTTGTCATTATACATTGCATTTGCGGCGGCAAGTTTTGCTTTTCCTTCTTTGATTTGAATTTCAGATAAAGATTCTAGGGTTTTTAAAGCCTGCTCGCATGCATAAGCAATTTTGCTCCAATTTTTATTTTCGACTTGAGTATTTATTTCTTTGCAGGAAGCCAGGAAAATATCAAAATGCTCTTTTTCCTTATTTGTCAAAACAGTTTTCGCATACAAATCATCAATATTGTGAATGATGTCCAATGTGTGATTAATTTCGTTTTTTTTGATATTGTCGCTCAAATCCAGTTTTTCTGCCTCGGCTTTTATAAAATGTAGTTCTTTCGAATATTGAAAAATATAATGTGCTACAACTAATCGGTCGTTGTAGATAGCATTTATGTTTTCGTTTACTTTTTTAGAATTTTCAAGCGTATTGAAGTTGCTCAAAATAATAATCAACATTACAATCAGCAAAATAAATGCAGCCTTAGTTTTATTGCTATATTTTTTCAAATCTTTCATAATGATGTATTATAAAGAAATAATCCTTTGCTAACCATTTTATTATCTATAAGTTCAATATTTTTAACAGCTCCTAATGGTGTTATTTTTATGGCTTTGCTTCCTTTAGGAGTATAAAAATAATAAAGACTGTTGGTGTTGATTAAAAATATTTCTTCAGATTCGCCACTATTATAATTGATTTTGTAATTGTAGCTTTCTTTGTGATCTCTAATCTTTTTTGCAGTAGCGTAACCGCCGGCGAGTCCGTAACCCAAGAAAAACGAGCAAAGTATCGCCGCGAGCGTTTTTACTGAAATACTATTGAAATAGCTTTTAGTTTCTTCGGGAGTTAGGCCCTCATTTTTTTTTAGTTCAAATGTTCTTATAATGAATTTCTTATCGCTATATTTTGCAAGCAACGACGGCAAATTATAGTGAAATATAAATAGCGAAAGTATAAAAATTAAAACTATCGGATTTGAAGTGAAAGTTGCAATCGGACTAATTAATATGTCCATAATTGTTGAGTATTTCAATATGTTTATTCCTAATTGATAATGAAAAATACACTCTTTAACAATTCCCATTATCACAAGAAAAAGGTAACCAAAAGGAAGCAATTTTTGAATATCGTCTGAAATTTTCATTCGCAGTTTTTTAGGTTCAAATTATAAATTGTCTTTGAACATCTAAAATAGTGTTTTTTACTTACAAATGAAGAAGAATTGGATTAGGAATAAAGTGTTTGTAATTTTCAGGAGCTATTTCCTGCTGTCCGCTATATCTTTTTTATGGCAGAAAAAGCCATAAAAAAGGATGCCGCTTCCATCAGGGCTAGGGCATTTCGGTTTTTTAGAATTATTATTTTGATCGAGATTGTTCAATTAATAATTTAGTCTGTTTATTTACAATTTCGGCACCTTTTATTAAAAAAGATGGGTTTGTACATTCTCCGTAACTAATGTAAACGAGATGATTGTCATCTGTCAAGTTTTCGTTTTTCTCGTTTGCATATAAAGAGCTATCCATACCCATAATCATGTGTACGGGATTTCCTTCTCTAAATAATTGAGTTGCTATTCCAACTAATCTTTTTTCTCCAACAAATTGAATTTCTTCTTCGTATGACAATAAATAACTACATGCCAAAATTGAACAAAATTTTATGTTTTTAAAAGCAGCATATTTTTCTAATATTTCAGCTCCTTGATTTAGATTTTCAAAACATTTTGTATAAAATTGGGCTGAGATCGAATTGTCTTCTGTTTCAATTGAATCTGAGGTATTTTGACATACAACTGATATGCTAAAAAGAAGAAAAATCGTGGATATAATTTTTTGTAACATAGTGACTAATTCCTTTTAGGTTTAGCAAACAATAAAAATGCAATAAAAACTACATTCAAAACTGGAATAAAATTAAAAATGATAAAAATTGGTTTTGCATTTAAATCTCTCAATCTTCTAGCTGTAACGGCCTGCATCGGAACGAACGTAAATAAAACAATAAAACAGCTGTAGAATAAATGCAAAATAGTTTCATTATTTAGATCAATCGTTTGATATAAATAAAAAGCAAGCATTTGCATGAGAATTGTAAAAAATGCATAAATTCCATATTCGATTCTTCCTGATTTTTCTAAAAAGGAAGAATAAAAGAAAAGCATATTTCTAAAATATTTCATCTAAATTTTACTCCAAAATTACATTATCAGAATCCGGTTTTTCTCTAAAAAACAAATATTGCAATACCAATGATAACGCAACAGTAAGGTTTGCACCAATAAAATTCAGCCATAAATATCCTAGTTTTTCCTGACCGCTTGGATAAATATAGATCATGAAATAATAAATCACAAAAATCGTCAATTGACTGATGATAGCACTAATAAACATCGACTTCGCTTGAACGCGCTTCAAATAAAATCCAACAAGGAATATTCCTAAAACGGTTCCGTAAAAAATAGAACCAATGATGTTTACAAGCTGTATCAAATTCTCGAATAACGTTCCAACGCAAGCAAAAAGAATCGCTACAACTCCCCAAAAAAGCGTGAAGAATTTAGTCGCCATCAAATAATGTTTATCTGATTTTTCGGTTTTTACATTTCGTTTGTAAATATCAATTGCTGTTGTTGAAGCTAAAGCATTTAGTCCAGAAGCAGTCGACGACATTGCAGCTGAAAGAATTACAGCAAGCAATAAACCAATAAGGCCTTTTGGCAAATAATGCAGAATGAAATGGAAAAAAACATAATCCTTGTCATTGGTTTCGCTATTGCTGTCAGCTTTTGAAATGATTTCTTTTGCTTTGTCGCGCAAATCCTTTTCTTTGTTTGACAACGCAACCAATTCTTTTCTTAAAATCGGATTGTCGTAATCCTGATTCAACTGATCAATATACAATAAGTTGATTACTTTTTTATCTTCAGAAAGTTTGTCAAGTCTTTTTTCTAAAGCATGATATTCTTCTTTATATGCTGATTTTTCAATTACCGTTTTATTATTCGGATTAAAGTTTAAAGGCACTGGATTGAATTGGAAAAAAACAAAAACCATAACTCCTGTCAGTAATATGAAAAACTGCATCGGAACTTTTAAAAGTCCGTTCATGATTAGTCCCATTTGGCTTTCCTTTACGGATTTCCCAGATAAATAACGTCCAACTTGTGATTGATCCGTACCAAAATAGGAGAGAGCCAAGAAGAAACCACCAGTTATACCACTCCAAAAAGTGTATTTTTCTTCTGGATCAAAAGAGAAATCAACAATATTCATTTTGTCATTTGCGCCTGCAATATGCATGGCACTTGTAAATGTCATATCGTTTGGCAAATAGTGCAAAATCAAGAAAAAAGTGATAAACATTCCTGAAATAATCACAAACATTTGCTGTTTCTGCGTTACGTTTACTGCTTTTGTTCCTCCAGAAAACGTATAAATAATCACCATAACTCCAATGATTATATTCATCACAGTCAAGTTCCAGCCCAATAATGCCGATAAAATAATTGCCGGAGCATAAATGGTAAGTCCGGTTCCTAAACCTCTTTGTACTAAAAATAAAATTGCAGCAAGAGAACGAGTTTTTACATCAAATCGCTTTTCAAGAAATTCGTAAGCTGTATAAACTTTATTTTTATGATATAACGGAATAAAAGTGGCGCAAATTACAATCATGGCGATTGGCAATCCAAAGTAAAATTGCACGAATCCCATTCCGTCATGATAAGCCTGCCCAGGAGTTGACAAAAACGTAATAGCACTCGCTTGCGTTGCCATTACTGAAAGCCCAACAGTATACCATGGCGTTTCATTGTTTCCTAAAATAAAATCTTCAACATTTTTACTCCCTTTGGTTTTCCAAGAACCATATCCAACAATGAATAAAAGTGTAACAATAAGTACGATCCAATCAAATAGTTGCATAGGTTAAGAGTATAATTGCATGATTAAGAAGAAAATAAGGATATAAATAGCATTTGCCACCAAAACATAGGTGTAGCTTTTTTTCCATTTTTTTGTTTTTTTAGCTTCCATTTTACAAACGTTTTATTGCTTAAATTCTTGTTTAGGAGCTTCTACTGGCTGTTTCAACGAAATTATATTTGATAATAATCGGTATGCGCCGGCAACACCTTCTGGCAATTCTCTAAAAAAGCTTAAACCGGTGTAAATATAATATCCTTTTCCGTATGGCGCTACTAACAAAGCACCATCTTTTGGAGATTCACCTTTGTCGTGCGATGATATAATAGGAGTGAAGGCTGCATCATATTGATCTGGATAATACAAACCTTGTTCTTGAGTCCAACCTTGAAAATCCTTTTCGCTGATTTTATTAGGCGTATTTAAAACTGGGTGATTTGGAGCTAGAAATGTGATTTTAGCATTTTCTTCAGTCACTCGATCATTTGAAACTTTTAGCGGATATGGCGCAATTTGATCCGTAACCATTTTGCCATATGTATTGTATTGTACAATCATATTTTTACCGCTTTTCACAAAATCAAAAAGTATTTTTTGTTTGTTCGCCAAAGCATTAACAGTGTTGTAAGCACGAATTCCTGTAATAACAGTGGCAAAAGAATCCAAACGTTCTGGCGTAATTTCTTCCGGTTTCAGAATCGTAACTTTATATCCCATTTGCGCTAAACTTTCTGGAACTTCGTCACCTGCGCCCATAATGTATGCAATGGCATCGCCCGAAGTTTTTAAATCAATTCTAATACATTTTGATTCGGCTGATTTTAAAACCATTTGTTTTGTAATATGGCTGTATTCTATAACCGTTTCATCTTTATCAAAACGTTTATTGTCAGTAATTGCAACAGCTTTGGCAACCGCTTCTTCTGGATTTACTGGAGGTGTAACTTCAAAATAAAAGATTTGCTCGTTTCCTTTTTTATCTAACGAAAATGGAATCTGTTTTGGAGAAACTACCCAACTTTTTGGCAATTCTAATTGCAGATTTCCTTTTATTCCATCTTTTCCAGCACGAACTTTTACCGGAATCATTTTAGTTTTCGTATCCTTAAAAATTAGAACTTTTTCTGGTATAGAAGTGGTTACTTCAGGGACAATATCTAAGAAATTGTACATTTCACCTTTTACTCCATCATTGTATTTGTAAACAACAGTGCGCTCAAACGGAATTTCAACGCCATTTATTTTTACATTAAAAACAACTTTAACTTCTCTGATGATATCTGGAATTCCAATAATTTCCTGATTTGAAACCGTGTACATTCCAACAGTTGCTTTTTCTTTTAACCAATAAGGTTGCGTGTATTCAATTGTTTCAGGAAGCTGTAATTGAAGATTTATTTTTTGATCGTTGTTGTTTTTTAAAATACGGTTTTGAGCAGTTGTTTTATTATCTGGCAAAGTCGTAATACTGACTAATTCCATTTCAATAGCACATCTATTGATTGCTTCAAGATTAAGTTTAATTGTACTTCCAGGAGTTGCTTCTTGTTCGCTCGCAACTGCTTCAAGATATAAACCTGAGCATGATGCAATAATATTTTTAATTGCATTTGCTTTTAAAGGTTTCCAATGATCATCATCTAAAGCTTCAATCATTGTGTATGCTTTTATCAAATCAGGAATACTTGCTGATGGATTGCTGAAATCATATTTTGAGATGATTTTAGAAATTAACTCTCCAATTGGTTTTCCGTTTTTAACACGGTTCCAAGAAGTATCGATTCCGTCAAACAAATTATCTCTTTCTTTTGGAGTTTCCCCGTTTATAAGTTCCAAATATTCTGTTTCTTCACCACGCGCACCTGTACTTCCAAAACCTTGCGATTGATGACGGCTTCGGCTTAAAGCGGCAATTTCTTGATTTGATTTCCCAATTCCCGTATAGTAAACTCCAGTTTCTAGTTTGGTGAATTTTGATTTATTGGCAGCGTCAAATTTTTCTTGGCTTCCATAAAACCACCAAGACGGATTAAAAAATTGACGTTTTACTTGCCAAGGCGTAACATATTTTAATTGTTCTGGATATATTTTCGGATCATTTGTAAGCTTATAGCTTTCAACACTCAACATTGCCGATGATGTATGATGCCCGTGTGTTGTTCCTGGAGAACGATGATCAAAACGGTTTATGATTACATCGGGTTGAAATTTTCTGATGGTCCAAACTACGTCGGCAAGAACTTTGTCTTTGTCCCAAATTTCCAATGTTTCGCTTGGATTTTTTGAAAAACCAAAATCATTCGCACGAGAGAAAAATTGTTCTCCACCATCAATTTTTCGGGCTTCAATCAATTCCTGAGTTCGTATAACACCTAATAATTCACGTAATTGCGGACCAATTAAATTTTGCCCTCCATCACCGCGCGTCAATGACAGATATCCAGTTCTTGCATTCATTTCATTTGCCATATACGAAATCAAACGCGTGTTTTCGTCATCAGGATGTGCTGCAACATATAAAACAGAACCTAAAAAATTTAATTTCTTGATTTGATTGTAAATTTCTACAGAACTTGGTTTCTGTGGTTGTTGTGCAAAAGAAATTGAAATCCCTGTTAAAAAAAATGAAAGAATTAGTAACTGAATTTTTCGCATAGCGTGGTTAGTGTTTTTGAAAGTGCTTCAAAAATAGTAATTATATTTTTGAAGACTATTTAAATGAATTGTTAATGTTTGGTTATTGATTTCCTTTTTTAAGAAAAACTACCCCACAAAAAAAATGCCATCAGATTGTCTCCGATAGCATTTTTTTTAAAGAATTGATTTAATAAATTAAATCAGGTGGTATTTCTTAGGATTACAGAAAATTATTTCAATTTGTTTTCTGTGTCATTGTACGTTCCAGTAATAGTAACGCCACTATTTTTAGTCACTTTACCGTAAATGGTAATTGACGAATTGTTTCCAATAAAATTAATTTTTGCACCGCTGTTCAATCTTAAGTCCCCCCAGATTACTACAGAACCTTCAACTTGAAGTAAGGCATTGCTGTTTATAATAAGTTCAGTTGGATTTGATTGTTGGTATTTACCTTGAGCCAAACTTCCTGTCATATTAAAAGTTCCTCCACTATTTAAAATTAAAGTATTTTGAACAGAGATTGATCCGCAATGCGTTAAAACACCTCCAGAATTTACAATTATAGAGTTGATTGCAGTTGAACCATTATATGATTTCACTTCGTTTGAGTTCAAAATCAGATCTTTACCTTGGTTGTAAACACCATATGAAGAACAATTTGCGAAAGTAGTGTTTGGTTTTTCCATCTTAATGATTTTTAAACCGCCTTTTCCACTCGCAACATAAATATAGTTTCCGCTAGATTTTACATAGTTTGATGAACCTGTAATTCCAACAGTTCCAACTAAACTATATGGAGTTCCTGATTTATAAACGTTTAATCCTGCAGCGCCGTTTGCTACAAAAGCATATCCGTCGTTTACAGAAACAGCATTTGTTACATTATCACCTCCAGCAGAAGCCAAACCGATTGTTTGCAATTTTGATCCGCTGTTAATATCATAGATTCCTAAACCATTGTATCCTTCAGAAACCAATAATTTTGTTCCGTCAAAATCAATTGTTCTTTTTGCAGCACTTACATCAGTACTTGTCGCAAAAGATTTTTGAAGCGCAAGAGTCGATTCATTATAAATATTTACACCTTTTTTACCGCTTAAAGTAACAATTTTGTCACCACTTAGCGCTACTGTACGCAAATCTTCTACGGCAACTTTTGAAGTTATTGCTTTTGTAGAATTACTGATTTTAAACAAGCTTCCTGTATCACCAGTTACTGCAAAATAAGAAGATGAATTTGCAGCAACATCAGTTGTTGCATGGCTTTCCAGTTTAGTTACTGTGTATTTGTCTGTTAACATTCCGGAACTTAACTGCATATTGATTACAATTGCAGGGTTTGTCAATGTTGCATCTTTATCGATGTCTTTTGCTCCAGCAATAATTAAATTTCCGTTAGAATAAGTAAGCGATGTAATATCTGTATTTGCAATTAAAGCAGATGTAAGCAATTTAGGTTTATAAGGATCTGTAACATCGATAACATCGATTGCTCATGAATAGGCTTCTCCCATCATTGTATAAGCTACATAAGCATAGTTTCCATTTACAGCTACATGATTTGCTTGCAAAGTTCTTCCGTTGCCGTCTGTTGGAGGATTTATTTCTGCAATTTGAACCAAAGGCAAATCAGTTGTTGATTGCGTTGCTAATCCTTTTGCAGTTGAAGTGTTGGTAATTGAAATAACTCCTGAGTTTGTGTAATCAAGTCTTTTGTTTAAAGAAGTTGCATCACTATTAATTGTAATGCCATTTTCTGTTGCTTGATTTCCTGAATTGTCATCATTGTTGTCACAAGAGATAAAAAATGACGTAGTTAATAAGGCGAATAGATAGAATTTATTTTTCATAAACAACTGAAATTTAAAATAATGCGCAAATATAAGTCACAAAAGTAATAGAATAGGACAATTATTATAAATATAATTGATTTTGTCATCATTTTTAAATATTAAATAACAAATTAACATTTGGAAAATATAATATGCATGCATAAAAAAAGAGTATCATAATTTTTGATACTCTTTTGTGTTGAATTCTAGATATTTATCAATTATCTTCTTCCATGCCCATGGTGATCATCGTGATCATGGTCGTCGCGATCGTGTTTGTCATGGTGTTTGTCGTAGTGTTTGTCATAATGTTTATAATCTCTGCGGTCATATCCATAAACCGGTCTTGGGTTGTATGGTCTTTGAGGAGCTCCGTGATAACCTTTATAGTATTTCACTCTATGGCGATCAAAGTATACATAAGGTGTTCTTCCGTGGTAATCAGTTAAAACTACTTTGTAACCTCCATATAAATCATAGTTTCTATACTGTCTTGGCAAATAAGTGGTTCTAACCCATCTTCCGCCTCCAAAATATATAAATTGTGAAGCTCTTACATCATAGTATGCTTCGATGTCTGGTAAATAATAATATTCCATTTCAGAATATCCTGCAGGTCCCCAAGCTGGTGGCGTACCTATATTTACGTTGATTGATACTTGGGCTTGCGTGGCATTTGCAACCAAAAGAAATAATCCGGCGATTGCTATTTTTAGCGTTTTCATTTTTTCTAAAGTTTTAATGTTACTCTTGTCTAGTAGTATTCATATACTGTGCCAAAAATAAAAACTGAATGCATTTCGTCGGATAAAATTAGCCGTTTAACGAGTGGGAAGGCGCTAAATACTTGGTAATCTATTGATTTTTAATTTGTTCTGAAATATTTAAAAAAGATAAAAAAATATAAAAAAAATGCTTCTACTTGTAATCTACAATTCTTGGCTTTGACAGCTCAAAATTCATTAAACCAAAGTCTGTTGTTTCAAAAGTATTGGTTTTGAAAACGTTATCTCCTTCAAATGGAATAGTAGGATAATAGGACAGTGATAACTGAAAGGAACTGAATACCAAATAGTCATTGCTTACAATCACGCCAAGTGTAAATTTTGAATACGCTTTGTTTCTTCCCATAGCATTATTGGGACTTCCTAAAACGGCGACTGAATAATTAAAAAACGGATTCAGACGAAAACCTAAAAGTGCATTTGGCGAATAGGTCTGCGTTTGAAGTGATAAAACCATTTTATTGGTTCCGTAAATAGCGCTGTTGAAACCCGCCAGTCCGTTTTGTTCGTTTATATTTAATTGATCGCCGATAATATCTTCGCGATTGACACCAATTACTACTTTGGGATTCACGAATTGTCTTAATTTCCAAGTACCAATGCTGTAAAGTTTTGTAAAATAGTTGGTTTCTATAGAAAATGCCGTTTCATAGGTTTTGGAATCATGAAAAAAAGTTCCACCTTCAAAATTGGCACTTAAAAACCCAAGCCGATAATAATTTCCAAAAGAAAACTGACCACCAATGTAAGGCCTCCACATTTGATTTTTGTACTGATAGCCAAATGTAGCGCCATAGATTCGGCCAATTGGTACGTCTTCGGTTTGGCCATTTCTAAATATGTAATTGTCTTTTATAAATCGACGAGTGTTAATTCCGACACCCGATAAAATCAATTTTTGATCGGAATAAAAGTTAGTTGGATCATATAATTCCGTTGGACTTTCACTATAATTAACATTAAGAAATCGGCCGGAAACGATTAAATTCGTGATTCCTTTGTCTTCATCTTCAAAAACTTTATATGCTTTTCCTGCCCAAAAATCTTGAAAATTATACTTGAAAGGTTGATAAGCATACGACATATCAGGAGCCTGCAAAGTATCCTTTCTGAAATTCTGACCCACATAGATTCCACCTGCCCATTTGGTCAGTGGAGAATAAAATAATCGCTCGATATTAATGCTTTTGGTATAATTGTTATCAAGATCCATTTTGTAGTTCAGCGTGGTTCCTATATAAGTATTCTTGATATTTGGAATGGTATAAGTAACATCATTCCCGTTTGCGCCATCGTCAAAACGATTTGTAAAACGATACTCCAATTGCTGGCCTGATCCAAAGAAATCTTTTTCCTTAAACCCGACAGAAACTTGATTGCTCGATATTGAGAACCTCGGAATTGTACTCCAAGAATCCAGCACTCTAATCGTAACATCAACAGAATCTGATGCTACACCAGCCAATTTATGGGTAATTCTTACCGCCGTGACATATTTTTGAGATCGTATCAAACGTTCGGTTTCTTGTACTTTATAACTGTCGTAAACGGTGTTTCGCTTAAATAAAAGCAAGTTGTAAATGGCAATTTTTTTTGTTTTTAGATGAAGTCTGTTCCCTGTTCGTTCACCCCAATTTTTGGGCATTTGAGTAGTATCTGTGATCGAATGGCCAAAAGGATCGAGTGTCACAATATTTATTTTTCGGATGATTTTTCCATCGTAATTTGAAGTATCACTTGGTATGAGCAGTTCTTCTTTCTTTTTAGGTTTATTGGTTCTGAAAAAAAGTTTGTGAAGTGTTTTAGTAAAAGTATTTTTTTTAGAATAATTTCGGATTCTATCGTAAACTCCAGTAGTATCTTTTTTTACTGAAGGATTTTTTTTTATGCTATCTGATTGTCCATAAGTGCTTTGTAAACAAAAGCATAACAAAAAGAAAACGATTATTTTTTTGTTTAAAAACATTCAGATAGAATTTCACTTATTTTAACACAGTTTGTAATATGAATTTAGGGTAAAAATTGCTGTTATTTATAAAATTAACTGGTTTTTAACTGACACCTTTTGTTTTTTTAGCACGCCAAGTGAATTTTCTGGGTACATGATTGCCCATCAAATACCCCCAGGCTTCCATCGATTCAATTCGGTCAAATATAATTTTTAATATCGCTAAAAGTGGAATGGCTAAAAACATTCCTGCAATTCCGCCACCTGCACCACCAATTATAATTCCAATAATAGAAACAAATGCATTGATTTCGACTTTAGAATTAATGATTAACGGAACTAATAAATTGTTATCAATCAGCTGCACAATAATATTTACTACAAGAATTCCCAGAATAATTGAAGTTTCACCAGATCCTGTTAACGAAGCTAAAACGGTAATAATTCCAGCAATAAATATCCCGATGTACGGAATAAGATTTAAAATTCCTGTTATCAATCCAAGTAAAATAAAATATTTTACACCAATAATCCAAAGTCCCAAACTTGTCAAAACGGAGACGATTATCATTTCTAAAATCAGACTTGCAATGTAATTATTTATTGAAACTTTAATTTGAGATAGAATATCTTTTAAGGTTGAATGGTTTTCTTGGTCGATTAATTTGGCTAAAAAAAGAATAAAATGATCTTTATAAATTAAAAACAAGAAGGTATAAATTGGAATAATGGTGCAGTCTAAAAGCAAATCAGTAATTGAAATTAGCGCCGAACTAATTGTCGCATTTCCATTTTTTACAGAATCTTTAGTTACGTTATCAATATATTTTTTCTGTTCGCCAATGCTTACATTAAAATTGTCTTTAATAAACCGATGAAGATCAGCAATAAAAGCATTGGCATTTTTTTTGATCGTCTCAAAATCATTAGCCATATCGCGGACTTCGAACGAAATAAAAACTAAAATTCCAACAATAAAAGCAGCAAAAGCCAAAACACAAATTATTGCCGCCAAATGTCTCGGGAACCTTAATTTTTTATTTAAAAAGCTAAAGATCGGCAACAATAAAACTGCAAACAAAAATGCCATCAACACTGGAGTTATAACATCTTTGGCAATACAGAAAATATAAGCAAACGAAATTAGAGTTATTAATATACAAGCAAGCTTTGCATAAAAAGGCAATTTTATAGGCTGAGTCATTTTTGTGAATTTTTGAATAAACGTAAATTGGCTTAAACAAATATTACACTTAAAATCAGGATTTGTGTTTTATGTTTTTTGTTTTGGATTATAAAATTTCCATTCAAAAATTAGTCAAAAAACTCTTTATCTTCGTATTTTGCTGGCATTATAGAAATTCCTTTTTGTAGTAAAAGGTTATTTGGGAAAATAATTCGTTCGCCTTCTTTGGTCTTCAAATTGACATGAAAGGCGCTGATGTCTTCAATTTCGGCTTCAATAGGGAAGTCCTTGTCGTGGATTTTAATAGTGTCTCCGATTCTGAAAGGAAAGGAAAAGAACAGGATTATTCCAGAAGTAATGTTACTTAAAATTGACCACTGCGCAAACATAGCAACACCAATTACAGTTGCAATTGAAGAAACGTAGAAAAAAATATCTTTAGTGTCAACTCCCCAGATTACAATTAGGCAAATTGCTACCAATATATTCATCAAAATATGAACATATTTAATTACGAGATTTGTTCTATGTTCTAGCAATTGGCTGCTGCTGGCATAACGTCTAATTAATTCAGCAACGATAATTCTTAGGGCGACTAAAATTAAAAGCAGTATAACAGTAGCTAGTATTTCCTGACTATATTCTTTAAAAGAAAACATATAATGATTTTTATACTAAAGTACTCAAATATTCGTAAACTTTAGCGGTTGGAAGTCCCATAACATTAGTGTAAGAACCTTCGACTTTTGCAACGGCCATAAAACCAAACCATTCCTGAATGCCATAAGCTCCAGCTTTGTCATAAGGTTTGTAATTTTCGATGTAATACAAAATGGCTTCGTCTGATAAATCATTAAATGTTACTTTTGTTACATCATTTATTACCGTAGAAGTATTTTCTGTTCTAAAGCAAACTGATGTAAATACTTCATGTGTTGCATTCGACATTGATTTGATCATTTCAAAAGCTTCTTCTGCATTTTTTGGTTTTCCTAAAGCTTTATCCTGATGCCATACAATTGTATCGCTAGTGACCAAAATTTCATTTTCTTTTAATTCGCCATCAAACGCACTGGCTTTCAACGCTGCCAGATAATCGGTGATTTCTACGGCTTTTAATTCTGGTGGATAAATTTCTTCAACATCTTTTAAGCGAATTTCGAAATCTAAATCCAAATCCTTGAAAAATTGCTGTCTTCTTGGTGATCCTGATGCCAGAATCAAAGTATATTTTTTTAGTTTTTCTTTAAGCATTGTAATGGATGTTTAACGTAATTACCAAAATTGACAAAATCCCGAAAAGTAAAATCAGTTTTAAAACGGTACTCAAATGATGAAATTCCTTTTGTGTTTTTGCCGTGAATATTTTGACAATAAAATATAATAAAGGCGCGAGAACAGTAGCAAAACCGTATAAAGTGGCAATATAAAGCTTATTATGCATGAAATATTCATTGATATAAAGCAACGACAAAATAAACGGAATTATAGCAAATCCTAAAGCAATTTTAGCCGCTCGGCTATTGCCAATTGCAATTGGTAAAGTATTCATTCCTTGATTGTAATCGCCATTTACATCTTCAATATCTTTAACTATTTCTCTCACGAAATTTATCATAAAAGCAAAAAGCGCATAATCGATCAAAATCGAAAACAAACTTGCCATTTGCGCTTGGTTTTCAGCATTTGTTGCTGGAAACAAGTCAAAAACACCAATGATAATAACGCTTAAAGCCAAAAGCAACGCTACAATAAAATTGCCTAAAATCATAATTTGTTTTAAGCTCGTAGAATAAAAATAAAGCAATGAAGCAATCAGAATGAAAATTGTCGCAAAACTTGGCCTCAAAATAACATTCGACAAATAAAAACCAATAGCAACTCCAGTAATATTCAATGCGATGTAAATATTATAAGCTCTAGTTTCGGAAATTTCTTTGCCAATAATAACTTTATTTGGTTTATTGATTGAATCTGTTGCGACATCAAAAATATCGTTGATAACATAACCGGCAGCTGCTAATAAAACAGTGCTTAAAACCAATAATCCATACTGCCAATCGGCCAAGGCAAGTGGAATATTTTGCTGTTTTAAAAAGGCATAACGAAACAAGACCTGCATGAAAGCAAGCATCAACAAATTTTGATAACGAACTAGTTTTAAGTATTTCATTTTTTAAGGTTCTAAGGAGCTAAGGGGCTAAGTTGCTAAGTTTTTTAATTGATAATCAGTAATTTATAATTGTCAATTAATTAATCGTGTTTTCCGTTAAAGTATTCCATCCATTTTCCTTGTACTTTCATCACTTGTTCGATTACATCACGAGCAGCGCCGCGTCCCCCTTTTACATGTGAAATATAACGGCAAATGTGTTTGATTTCTGGGCTTGCGTCTTGTGGGCAAGTTGGTAGGCCAACTAATTTCATGACATGAAAATCAGGAATGTCATCACCCATATACAATACTTGTTCGGGTTTTATATTGTTTGCACTAGTGTAATCATTAAATGTCTGTACCTTGTCTGGAGTTCCTAAATGAACCTCTTTAATTCCAAGATTATTTAAGCGAATGCGAACACCTTCATTGCTTCCACCAGAAATAATGCAGACATGGTAACCGCTTTCAATTGCAGCTTTCATTGCATAACCATCGCGAATGTTCATTGTACGAAGCATTTCGCCTTCATTGGTTACAAAAACCGAACTGTCTGTAAGTACGCCATCAACATCAAAAACAAATGTTGTGATGTCGTTCATTATTTCTTTATAACTTTTTGCCATTATTTTGTATAGATTGTGTGAGTATTTTATAAATGTTTTTTTGATTTTCGTTTGTTAAAAACGCCAAATGCGCTTCTATAGTATTTGTATCATTTCGTTTTGCTGGACCAGTCTGCGCATCAATGGGATCTAGAATATTGATTTTTTCAGCAGTTTCTTGAATCAAAGGTTTCAAAACTTCAAATGGAACTTTATTTTCATCACAAATTTCTTGACCAATTTGATACAAATGATTCGTAAAATTATTAACGAAAACCGCAGCAACATGCAATGCTTTTCTTTGCTCTGAATTTATTGCAAAAACTGCATTTGAAATAGCTTTTGCAGTTTGTTCCAAAAGTTCAAAATCTGAAATGTTTTCAGCTTCCAAACACATTGGAATCACTGAAAAATCCAAAGCTTTATTTTTAGAAAAACTTTGAAGCGGATAAAAAACGCCTCGTCTGTTTTTTGAATGTAAGGAATTTAGAGGAGCAGCGCCAGAAGTATGAACTACAAGTTTATTTTGAAAAGGCAACTGCTGTGAAACTTCTGAAATGGCATTGTCAGAAACGGCAATGACGTATAAATCAGCTGGTTTTGTTAGCTGAGCTAAATCAGTTGCGATTTTGTCTTCATCAATAAGAGAAAGCAATGCTTCTTTTTTTCTAGAAAATAGCTGCACAATTTCTATAGCTTCACTTTTTGCGAAAGCTTTAATTAAATGCTGTGCTACATTTCCGGAGCCAATTATCGAGAGTCGAATCATAGCACAAAATTAACATTATTTTTTTGAAATGTCGTTTCGTCTTATTTCGTTTGTTGTTTAATTATGTAATCACACGCTGATTTTACTGGTTTGCTTTGTAAAAACGCGGATTAAACGGATTTTTAATTTTTGAAATCCGTTTAATCCGCGTCTTCGTGATAGCGAATCGGTTTTATCCGCGTTGAATTAATCTTTTTAAAATTTTACAGCACCTTTAGGAACCGTTTCTCCAATGGTTATGTTTTTAGAAAAATCAGAATTCGGATTTTTTGCAAACTCAATATTTTGGCTTACTTCTCCATTAATCGAAATCGCTTTTTCTGATTTTGAATTGAATTCGATATTTTTAAAAGACATGTTTTTTCCGTTGTAAATTTCAAAAACAGTTGGCTTTTGAATATCTAGTTTTGCATTGCTGATTTTGATTCCGTTTGCATCGATTATTGAAAAACCATTTTCAGCTTTTGCCGTCAAATTCGAAATTTCAATATTTTCAAGATTCATCTCCGGAAGTCCTTGCAAAAATACCGCTTGATAAGCGCCCGCAATGGTAATGTTTTTTATAGAAATATTTTTGAACTGAGGTGTTTCTTCATTTACTGGCATCATTTTGTTTTTTACTTGAGTGCCACCTTCTGCCAAAGTTTCAGCAATTGATTTTCCTCCATAATATAAATCAAAAGAAATAGCTTGAGAAGGAATGTCAGTCATATAAATATCCGAAATAAAGATATTTTCTACAATTCCGCCACGCCCACGAGTACTTTTAAAGCGTAAACCAACATCAGTTCCCATAAAAGTGCAATTTGAAACATGCAGATTTTTAACGCCTCCCGACATCTCACTTCCAACAGTTACGCCACCATGACCATGATAAACGATATTGTTTTTTACGATTATATTTTCGCAAGGGATGCCACGATCGCGACCATCTTTGTCCTTTCCTGATTTAATACAGATTGCATCGTCACCAACGTCAAAGCTTGAATTTTCAACCAAAACATTTTTGCATGATTCCACATCAAGTCCGTCGCCGTTTTGAGAATACCAAGGATTTCTGACGGTAACATTCCTAATAATCAAATCTTCAATCATTAAAGGATGAATGTTCCAAGCTGGAGAATTTTGAAAAACAGGACCATCAAATAAAACTCTTTTGCTGTTTTGAATGCTTACCATTACAGGACGAAGAAAATCATGAATTTCTTCAAATTGCTCTTTCGTTTTTAAATCAAGTCGTACATTTTGATCAGCCCCTACAGATGCTTTCATAAAAGTTTCAGACGGATACCAACTATCTTTTTTCTCATTTAAAACACCTCCCGAAGCCACAAAATTTTTCCATTGACTATCTGTTAATTTGCTTTTTTTTACTTGTCTCCAAACTTCACCAGAACCATCCCAAACACCATTTCCTGTAAAAGCAACATTTTCCAAATTTTTCCCATAGATAGGAGAGATGCAACGCCAAGTATTTAATCCTTCAAAGCTGGTTTCAATAATTGGATAAAGTTTTTTGTCTGTCGAAAATTTTATCAATGCACCAGTTTCAGCGTGTAATTCGATATTGCTTTTCAAAGTAATCGGCCCCGTAAGCCAAATTCCAGGAGGAATAATCAATTTCCCGCCACCTTTTTTTGAAAGAGCATCAATAGCATTGGCGAAAGCCTTTGTATTTAAAACATAACCACCACTTATCGCACCAAAATCTTTTAGGTTTACTGTGTTTTTGGGGATTATTGGTTCTTGAACTTTAGCCATTTTAAATTCAATATCGTTATAAAAAGAAGTAGATTTTGAATTTTGAGCAACAGTTTTGTTTGTTGCAACCACCACAAATAGTGAAAGCGAAAGAACAAGCTTAATGGTTTTGGTTTTCATTTTAATGATTTTAAATAGAGATAGTTAATAAACGAATTTTTATTTGAAGCTTTCTTTTTTGAGAAAAGTATAAATTTCTTTGGTCATAAAGCTTAAATTCAAAATGTAATCGATTACACAAATCTATGAAAAAATCTTAATATTCAAAGAAATTATTAAATAGTTTGTTTTTGTAGTAATTAACCTATTTCAAGGCTCGTTTTTGATAAAAAAGGTTGTTACTTTTAGTTTTTATTAACAAAACTCAAATATTGGAACTCAACATTTTTAAGTACTTTTGTGCCACTTTTATACAATGTAATTCCTCAAAAATGGATAAAAAAATATTCTCTTTTTTGTTTTCTACACGCTTAATGGCCGTTCTTTTTTTAACATTTGCAATTGCAATGGGTGTTGGAACTTTCATCGAAAGTAAATACAACACAGATACAGCTAGAATCTTAATTTACAATACTTGGTGGTTTGAGGCCATAATGGTCGTTTTTATGTTGAATTTCCTTGGAAACATCAAACGCTACCAATTGCTTAAAAAAGAAAAATGGGCGACTTTATTACTTCATATTGCTTTCATTTTTATTCTTTTAGGAGCTTTTATAACACGTTATATTAGTTATGAAGGAATGATGCCAATTCGTGAAGGCGCTGCAGAAAATCAAATTTATTCAGATAAAACATTTATTACTGTTTTTGCAGATGGAGAATATAAGGGCGAACCGAGAAGAAGAGTTTTCGACAAAAACCTTTTGTTGTCACCAGTAACGAATAATGATTTTACCCTTTCGGGTCAATTTGACGAAACTCCGTTTGAGGTTTCTTACGTCAACTATATTATGGGCGCAAAAGAAACAATTAAACCAGATCCAAAAGGAACACTTTACTTAAAATTAGTTGAAGCTGGAGCTGGCGGACGTGAAGAGCATTTTTTGAAAGAGGGTAAAGTTCAAAATATTCATAATGTGTTGTTTGCATTGAATAAACAAACTGACGGCGCAATCAACATTAATACAACTGGAGAAAAATATACCATTCAAACGCCTTTTGAAGGAAAATTTATGCGAATGGCCGATAAATTGCAAGGTGATGTAACTAAAGATAATGTGCAGCCTTTAATGATGCGTTCTCTTTACAGCATTGGCGATATCCGAATTGTTTTTCCTGATCCGGCAATTAAAGGAGTTGTTGATTATGAATCAAGTAATGATTTTAAAGCAAAATCGCATACAGATGCTTTATTTGTAAAAATTAAAGCTGACGGTCAAGAAAAACAAGTACGTCTTTTAGGTTCTAAAGGAAGCGTAGGAGAGGCTCAAACTGTAAAAATTGGGAAAATTGAATATAGTTTATTCTTTGGAAGCAAAGCTTATGTTTTGCCTTTCAAAGTTAGATTAAATGATTTTATTGCCGATAAATATCCAGGAACAGAAAAAAGTTATTCTGCTTTTAAAAGTAAAGTAACGGTTCAAGATTCTACTGAAACTTTTGACGCTGATATTTTTATGAATCACGTTTTAGATTATAAAGGCTATCGTTTTTTCCAATCTTCGTTTGATCCAGATGAAAAGGGAACTGTTTTATCTGTAAACCATGATTTCTGGGGAACTAACATTACATATTTTGGATATTTTTTACTGTACATCGGTTTAATGGCAATTATGTTTACTAAACATTCTCGTTTTGGAGATTTGAAGCGTAAATTGGAAGTGGTTAAAAAGAAAAAAGAAAAACTGATTACGATTCTTGTTTTGATGATTGGTTTGAGCGGTTTTGCACAACAAAACCCTCATGTGCATTCACATGAACACGATCATAATCATACGGCAGATCCAAACGATCACGCTAATCATGTTGTAGCACCGCCAAGTCAAAAACAGTTGGATTCGTTATTAACAATCTACAAAGCTCCAGAAGCACATGCTGCTAAATTTGGACGTTTGATTATTCAAGATGCAGGAGGAAGAATGAAGCCGATTAATACGTTTTCATCTGAATTGTTGCGTAAAGTAAGTCATAATGATACATATAACGGAATGAATTCTGATCAGGTGTTTTTGTCTATGACGCAATACGCTCAGGTTTGGATCCAGATTCCGCTTATTTACATCAAATCTGGGAATGACAGTATTCGCAAAATCATTGGCATTGAAAAGGAAGCTAAATATGCTCCTTTTGTAAAATTCTTTGATGAAAACGGAAATTATAAATTATCTCCTTATTTAGATGATGCTTATAAAGCAGGAAATCCAAATCAATTTGAGAAAGATTTTATCGAAACAGATAAAAAAGTAAACTTGATGGAATCTGCTTTGAGCGGAAGCATTTTGAAAATTTTCCCAATTCCGAACGATCCAAATAACAAATGGGTTTCTTTCTTAGAGCGTGAAAATAGCGGTTTTAAAGGAATGGATTCTACTTATGTGAAGCAAATACTTCCTTTATATTTCAGTGCTTTGAATAATGGTTCAATTTCTAAAAATTGGGATACAGCAGATCAATTAGTAGAAAGCATCAATGGTTTCCAAAAGAAATTTGGTGCAAAAGTTCGTCCGAGCGAGCAAAAAATTGATGCTGAGATTGCTTATAATAAATATGATGTACTTCAAAAATTACCGTATTGGTATTTGACAGCAGCAATATTGATGTTCACATTTACAATTTTAAATATCTTTTTTGAAAAAAAATGGATTCGTATTACGGTAAATGCTTTCCATATTATTGTGGGACTGTTATTTGCGATCCACACATTAGGATTAATAGCACGTTGGTATATTTCTGGCCATGCTCCTTGGAGTAATGCGTATGAAGCGATTGTATATGTGGCTTGGTCGACGATGTTCTTCGGATTGGCCTTTGACCGCAAATCAAAATTAACGGTGGCTTCATCTGCTTTCGTTACTGCTATGATTTTAATGGCTGCATATATGAATTGGATTGATCCAGAAATAGCAAACTTACAGCCCGTTCTTAACTCATATTGGTTAATGATTCACGTTGCAGTTATTGTAGGTAGTTATGGTCCGACCGCATTAGGAATGATTTTAGGTTTTGTGGCTTTACTATTGATTTTCTTTACAACAGAGAAAAATAAGGCTAAAATGGAGTTGAATATTAAAGAAATCACTTATATCAACGAAATGTCATTGACTATCGGTTTGATTATGTTAACGATAGGTAACTTTCTTGGAGGGCAATGGGCAAATGAAAGCTGGGGACGCTACTGGGGATGGGATCCAAAAGAAACTTGGGCTTTAATCTCGATTATGATTTATGCGTTTGTTATTCACGCTCGTTTTGTACCGGCTTTGCGCGGAAAATGGTTCTTCAATTTAATGAGTATGTTTGCTTTTATTTCGATTTTATTTACTTATTATGGAGTAAACTTCCATTTGGTTGGTTTGCACTCATATGCAAGTGGAGAAGCACATTCTTTAAGTTGGGTTTATTATTGTTTTGCAACAATTTCCGTAATTGGAGCATTAACATATCCAAAATACCGTAAATATTACAAAAGCAAAAAAGTAAAGAAAAAGTAATTATCAGGAATAATTATTAATTCAAATATAAAAGGTTCAACACTAGTTGAACCTTTTTTTATTTTATATACATCGAATAATTATTATGTAGGTAGCTTTCCTAAAATTGCCAACACAATTATTAAAATTATTAGAAAACAAACTAAGAATATTAAATGGCTTAAGATGCTTAAAAGAAAAGCTCTTGTTTTTGACATCTTATTAAAGAATTGAATATTGGTCCAAAATATAAGTACGAGTCCTATAAAATAAGTTATAGATGAAAACTTTCGAATTTCTGGCGTTCCATTTAAATAAAGTAATATTGGGAAAGTCAAAATTTGCACAAAAAGTCTTTGTGATGCTTTAAAAGTATTTAAGACAAAAAATTCAACAAAATTGTAACCTTGTTTTTTAAAAACAATATAAGTCCCAATTGTGTAAATTGGAATTGTAGCAATGGTTACCCAAGAAAAATGTGTTGCCATCCATTCATTAAATTCATTATAATCTAAAGTTTTCTCTGATGGATCAGGAAATGTATTAATGTGAAAATAATGATATAACACACCGTAAAGTGTTGCTAAAACAACAACTAACGAAAGCGGTTTGAAATGCCTCACTCGTTTTCCTTCAATAAATTCACGTACCGAATGCCCAGGTCTTGTAAATAATTGTTTTAAAGAATAGGTAATTCCCTTATCAAAATGCAATAATCCATGCTGAATATCGTGCCATAAAAAATGTGCATTTATCTTATGAGTTGCCGAAGGTTGACCGCAATTGCTGCAGTAATGTCCTTTATAAACGTGATGGCAGTTTTTGCAGATTACTTCCATTAATTGTGTGGTATTTTTTTAGTATTAATTTAAATCGTATTGTTTTTAAAGCCATTCGGAAACATGATTGCCAGCAAAACCATAATAAGCAAAAAGTTGTATTCGACACCATTTCTTCCTCCACCAACAACGAACCAGCCTTCTTGAAAATGAACCAGAATAATTCCCATTATTAAAACAAAAATGGTTACAAAACCAGCAAGCTTAATATATTTATTTAAAAGTAAAAGTATTGCCGCAATCACATGTGAGAGTTTAATGCTCCAAGCAAGAAAAACACCAAAAGGAGCGAAGCCAATTTGATTCAGATATAAATTCCCAAAATCATTGATTCCGTTGTTGAACATGCCAAAAACGGAATGTGTCAAGAGAATAATAGCAACTGCAATTCGTAGAAGTAGATTTCCGTTCATTGTTGTGGTATTTGATTAATAACGAATTAAATATAATAAAAAAACGCATATTTGAGATAATATGCGTTTTTCGTTTTAAGTATGAATATCAATTTTAAACTTTTCCTAAAGTATATAATTGCGTCATTGTTGGTGTTAAACTTCCGCCTGCTGGTTCAAGTGTAATCCCAAAAGCCTCTGCTTCATTAGTACGGTCAACAGCGAAGATTTTGTTTGAATTTCCTTCAAAATCACTAAGCAAACCAATACTTGTTGGCGTTAATACAGGACTTAGTTTTAATGCCCAAACTTGATAAACCATTCCTTTTGGAGGTTTTGGCAAACCAGCAGCGTCAATATAAGTCGTTTTGGTTTCTTTGTTCCAATATACTTTTGCGAAAGATGTTGGAGAAACGGCTTGACCGCCAAGTGTTACACCAGTATTTTTTATATCTCTAACAATGGCTAAACTTTTTTCAGTTTCTTTATTCTGCTGATCTAGAAAAGCATAATCTCTTTCGATTTTGCTTTTTTCAGTTCCAACAGTACTGATAGCTTCTTTTGTTTTAGTCAATTCCAATGTCTGATAACCTAAACCTAGCAATAAAAGAATTGCAGCAGCCCAGCCCACATATTGTGACCAGTTTGATGCTGGTTTCATGTCGACTACTTTGCCATGTTTAAGTTCTAATCTGGCTTTGATTTTTTCAAAATTCGCTACCGAATGGAAAGGCGAGAAGCTTGATGACAAAGCCACGATAGCTTTTTCAATAGAAATAATTTCCTGTAAAACTTCTGGTTTTTTCTTCGCCAATTCGGCAATTTCTAAATTTTCTGTTTCGGTCAACAAACCGTAAACATATAGTTCTAGGGTTCCTGATTCAATATATTCTTGTGCTTCCATTATATTTTTAGATAATTTCTTAAGTCGTTAATACAGTTTCTGTTTTGCGTTTTGATAGTTCCCAATGGCATTGCCAATTCTTCTGAAGCTTCTTGTTGGGTATATCCTTTAAAGAATAATAAATTAATAATTTCAATACATTTTGGTTTCAGCTTCTTTACGAACTCTTGAATTCCAATTGCATCAAGTTTATTGCTTAATTTATTGCTCTCATCTAACAGATTTACGAAATTATCGGATGAAAGGTTTTTTTGAGTGTTATTATAATTTTTGGATCTTAAAGTATCAATTGAGGTATTCCTAGCAATATTAAGGATCCAGGTATAAAATCGGCCTTTACTTTCATTATACGAATCGATGTTTTTCCAAATTTTCACAAAGACTTCTTGCAAAACATCTTCGGCCTCTTCGCGATTTTTGATCAATATATTAATGACCGAAAATAAACTTTTTGAATACATATCGTACAAATGTGTGAAAGCTCGTTCGTCTTTCTCGTAAATTAAAACTAATAATTCTTCTTGACTCATAGATTTGGATTTAAGCTTAAACAAAAAATTAATTTGACAGTATTTTATTACCTGATATAAAGATAGAGCATTTTTTTATGAAAAAAACATTTTTTTTAATAGTAAAAACATCAGGAAATATAAGGGTTCGTAAAAAAAATAAAAAAAAATGCACTTTTTTTAAAACCAAAAACAATCCAATTACGTAAATGCAATTAGAAAGGAAATAAGTAGGAAATAGATTAAATGAAAGGAAGTTGAAATTTTGATTGTTTAAGATTTCTTATTTAACAGGTAAACAAAATGTTGAATTTCCAAAAATTAAAAAATAGCATTAACTAAACCAAAAAGCATCATGAATAAAATAACTATTTTAAAAGTTTTGATTATTGGGCTTACTAGCGTTCTAGCTCTAACACATTTTGGGAATAGCGATAGAAATAAAAAGATAAAGAAGTTGAGTTTTTCAATTTCTGAAATCAAAGTTTAAGATGATTAAATAGTTGGTGTCCTCGGACTTCCAAACCGAAAATTATTGATAAACCGTATTTTCAAATTATAAACGAGTAAAAACCACTATACAAGCCATTGAAAAAAATAGAAGAAAATGCGAAGTAGAGTTTACAAAGATGATTTTCAATACAACCGAGAGGCATCAACTATATTAAGATAAGAAAAAGGTATATAAGACATAATAATTAATTCATGGTTTGATTTGTTTGTATGGGGGGAAGCCTAACGTCTGATTAACGTTAGGCTTCATTTTTTTAACGAATCTTTAATAGAAAATAAAATTGCCAAAGCCATTTTGTAAATCAGATTTTAACTAATTTTATAAAAAATTAAACAATGAAAAAAATAGCATTTTTAATGTGCAGCGCGCTCTTTATGGTTTTTGCACAAACTCAAGCTCAATCGAGTAATAAAAAATCTAAAACAGAAAAAAACATGGCAGAAGGAACAATTTACCAGTTCAAAGTTGAAGATTTATCAGGAAAAACTTTTGATTTTGCTTCCTTAAAAGGAAAAAAAGTTATGATTGTCAATACAGCTTCAAAATGCGGACTTACTCCACAATACAAAGATCTTGAGGCAGTTTATAAAGAATACAAAGACAAAAACTTTGTAATTGTAGGTTTTCCAGCAAATAATTTTGCAGGACAGGAGCCAGGAACAAATGAAGAGATTGCTTCATTTTGTCAATTGAATTATGGTGTAACTTTTCCAATGATGGATAAAGTTTCGGTAAAAGGTGATGATATGTGCGAAGTTTACAAATTCTTGACTCAAAAATCTAAAAATGGATTACAAGATTCAGAAGTGGAATGGAATTTTCAAAAATATCTAATTAATGAAAAAGGGCAATTGGTAAAAGTAATCAAACCTAAAACATTAGTTACAGATGCAGAAGTAATCAATTGGATTAAAAGCTAATTGAAATCTTTAAAAAAATATAAATCCACAAATTTGAGAAATTCAAGTTTGTGGATTTTTTATGAATATCAGACTGAACAAAGTCAAAGCCTAAAAAAAACTTGCATAAACTACTTCAATATCAACTGCATAAATACTAAATCCAGCCATTGATCAAATTTATATCCAACCTCACGAATGGTTCCTGTTACCACAAATCCAAAACGTTCATGAAAAGCAATACTTCCCGCATTATCTGCATCAATAGCGCCAATCATAACGTGGTAACCTTGTTCTTTTGCCAAACGAATTAATTCTGTCAATAATTTAGATCCAATTCCTTTTCCAATAACATTATCAACTACATAAACAGAATGTTCGACGGTGTATTGAAAACCAATTTTTTCACGAAATTGGCCATAACTTCCAAAGCCAACAACTTCACCATCTAAATCGGCAACGACAATTGGCAAGTTTTTAGCTTTTTTATCTTCAAACCATTTAGTTTGCACTTCAAGTGTTTGGATATCATAACTGTAATTTGCATTTGTGTACAAAATAGAATGATTTACAATTTCTAGAATTTTTTGCAAGTCATTTTCACTTGCGGGTCTTAATGTAACTTCCATGGTAGTTTTTGGTGTTTTTTATTTTGTGTTTAGTTCAGCTAATAAAGTGTCAACTTCTTTGGGATTCCAAGTCATTTCGGTACAAATAACCTTGGCATCTTTGGCATATTGCAAAGCCATTTTTTTGTCTTTGATTTTATTGTAAAGCCGAGCAATCAACAAATTTCCGTCGTATGAGTCATTTATTTCTAAAGAATGTTTTACCCAGAAAATTGATTTTTTCAAACTTTCAGTATCATTAATATGTTTTAAATAAGTCTGACCAATATCTTTTAAAGAACTTGGATCATTCCAAACTAATTTTTGGGTATTTTCAAGTGTCACTTTTTTATAAAATTCCCATTTTTCTGTTCGTTCTGCCAAGGTTAAATCAAACTTAAAAACTAAAGAATCTGTTTTTTGCAAACGAATAGATTTTGCAACTTCTCTTTGTTTGTAATAATTTACAGTATCTAAATTATCAACGTAAGGGCGAAGCAATTCGGTTACAATACTTTCAATTTTACGATCTACACGACTTTGAGAAGCAACAGCAGCAAATTCTTTTTGGTGTTTTAAAACATATTGAAATTCTCTTGAATTAATATCAGTCACACCATTAGCAATAATTCGCCAATTGGTCTCGCTAACCAATTGTGCATCAGATTGTGTTTTTAAATAAATGTGCGTTGCTGGCGACAATTCAGTTCTGTCTTTTCCTTTTTTCAGTGTATTTAAATAAGCGAAAAACTTATCAGAATTACTCGGGTCCGACATGAATTCTTTTTCTAAATAAGGCAATTGCATTCTAGAATTCAGAGCGTATTTTACTTCAGTCATAAATTCCGGCGTTTTCATTTCACCTTTCAAAGCGTATAAAAGCGTTTCATTCGAATCTAAAAACAAAAATGTAGGCAGTGATTTTGTCTTGTACTTATCTTTCAAAGCTATTCCTTCATCTTTCTCAATGTTTTTCCAAATACAAACATAGTTTTCATTTAAAAAAGCCATTACGTCAGGATTGCTAAAAACCTCTTTTTTCATTTGATTGCAATGCGGACACCAATCAGCATATAGCATTATAAAGAGCGGTTTGCCTTCAGTCTTTGCTTTTTCCAATGCGGTTTTATATGGTGTGTCATTGGGAACAAACTGATTTTGAGAATTTACAGTTTGCAACGAAAGAAAAAGGATAATAATATAAAGTAAACGCATAAGGTCTATATTTTTAGTACAAATTCGCTTTTACAAATATATTCCCTTTTTCTAGAATGTTTCTTAATATCTTGCCATTTATAAGTTAAATCAAGTCCGAAGTTTGTAACTTTGTAATTGTAAAAGAAAATTTTAATTTAATGGATTTTCTTTAAAAAATAATACGCCACAGGAATGATTTACCCCAAAATACCGCTTGCACAAAGCATTATCGAAATTTGTTCAGCAAAAGGAATAACAAACATCATAATTTCTCCAGGTTCACGAAACGCTCCTTTAACGATAGGGTTTGCGCAAAATCCGAATTTTAAATGTTACAGCATAGCTGATGAGCGTTGCGCAGCATTTTTTGCTTTAGGAATTGCACAACAAACCAAAAAACCTACGGCAATTGTCTGTACTTCAGGTTCAGCGTTGTTGAATTATTATCCAGCCGTAGCCGAAGCTTTTTATAGCCAAATTCCATTAATAGTAATTTCTGCAGATCGTCCGCAAAGCAAGATTGATATTGGCGATGGGCAAACAATTCGTCAAGAAAATGTCTTTTTGAATCATTCGGTTTTCAATGCAAATTTAACAGAAGATGCTTCTCTTGAGAATGATTTGAAAATTAACAAAGCGATCGAAACTTCAATTCTTCAAAAAGGTCCCGTTCATATCAATGCACCTTTTGAAGAACCTTTGTATGAAACTGTAGAAACGCTTTCTGTTCAGCCAAAAATTACAACTTTGGAAGAAGAAATTCCAACCAAAATTATTGATAACCGCGAAGAAATTGTTTCTATTTGGAATTCGGCTAAAAGAAAACTAATTCTTATTGGAGGAATAAATGAAGTAAATTCTATAGAACCGGAAATTCTGGAAAACTTTGCCAACGATTCATCAATTGTTGTACTTACAGAAACTACTTCGAACTTGCATCATCCGAGTTTTGTTAATAGCATAGATACTTTAATTACACCATTTGACGATTCTGATTTTAAAGAGTTAGAAGCAAAAGTTTTAATCACTTTCGGAGGTATGATTGTATCAAAACGAATTAAAGCTTTTTTGCGAAAGTATAAACCTGCACATCACTGGCATATAGATACTTTGCGGGCATATGATACATTTAATGCTTTAAGTAAACACTTTGTTATGGAGCCAAATGATTTTTTTAAAGATCTGCTTCCAAAAACAGAATTTGTAACTAGTAATTATTTTAAGAAAATTGATAAAATTTACAGTCTAAGAAATGAAAGAAAAGAAGAATATCTAAAGAAAATTCCATTTTCAGATTTTAAAGTTTTCGAAAAAGTAATTGAATCGCTTCCTAAGAACATCCAATTGCAAATTAGTAACAGTTCAGCAATTCGTTATGCGCAATTAATTGAGATTGATCCATCAATTGAAGTGTTTTGCAACAGAGGAACAAGCGGAATTGACGGAAGCACGTCAACAGCAATTGGAGCCGCAGTAGGCAGTGAGAAGCAGGGAATTTTTATTACTGGAGATATCAGCTTTTTATACGACAGTAACGCTTTATGGAATTCGTACATTCCAAAAAACTTTAAAATTATTATAATTAATAATGGTGGAGGAGGAATTTTTAGGATTTTACCTGGACATGAAGAAAAGCCGGTTTTTAATACTTACTTTGAAACTTCACATCATTTGACAGCTGAACATTTGGCCAAAATGTATGGCTTTGTATATTTGAAAGCTTCGGATAATGAATCTTTGAGCAAAAACATCGATGTTTTTTATAGGCAGAATGAAACTCCGGCTATATTTGAAATATTTACGCCAACGGTTGAGAATGATATTATATTGAAACAATATTTCAAAGAATTGAATTGATTTTTTGTAGTATAAATATTGTTAAAATTAGGATTGCATTGTATTTAATTTTAAATTGGCTGCATTAATTTGTAACCAATATTAAAATTATGAGCGCAAGAGAAGAATTAATTAAAAAGTATGCCTCAGATTTAAAAGAGAAGTGCGGTGTTACACCCGACATGAATTTGTTGACAAAAGTTACGATAGGTTGTGGACCATCTATTTATAATGGAGACGCATCTACAGTTGCTGCGTCGCAGCCGTCTGAATTAGAGACAGTGAAGAAGAATTTCTTAATTAAAAAGTTAGGATTGGCTAACACTCCAGCTTTAGATGAAGGGCTTCATGCTGTATTGGAAAAATATGGGCACGCAAATAAACACAAATACAGGGCAGTTGTTTATTATTTATTGACACTTCACTTCAAAAAAGAAAGTGTTTACAAATAAAAATTGAAAAAATAAAAGCGCCTAATTTGGCGCTTTTATTTTTTCGAATAATTTCTATTTAATCGGAATAGGGAAAATAGGTAAGCTTGCATGTCCTAAAGCATCTACCGTTTGTACAGCAAAAAAGTAATTATCTTTAGAATATGGAATTTCTGCCTGTGTATCTTTTACAAAAATTGTTTTTTCCCAATGCGAAGATGAAGTTTCACGCATTAAAATTTGATAGCCATATTGCGCTTTTCCTTCTGGAGCTGACCAAATCAAAGTCGATGAATTAGAAAGTTTTTTAACTTCAATTCCAACATTTTCAGGAGCTTTTGGAGACGAAGCAAGATTTGCCAGTGTAGCCAAGTTTGAACAAGTATTTTTTCTCAAATAGTCAAAATCCATAAATTCAGGCAAATCGCCATATTTTATGTTGTTTTCAGTTCTCAAATCTTGATGCTGATGATCGAAATTTTCATTCATTTCACAAAAACGGACTGCTGTAAAACCATTTTGGCTGAATGGGGTATGATCACCACCACGTAAAAAACGGTCATTTCTATAAACTAATTTTACTTTCAATTGATCTACATACTGTTCAGTAACAGTCTTGATATATCGCGCCAAAAGTCTTGATGGGCTGTCATTATCACGGCTTATTGCTTTACGCATTTTAGCTTCTTCCTCAGTTTCTAGATACGGAATAGTTTCGCTGAAAACACGAATTTGAGTATTATCTCTTAAATTAGTTCCGCTAGACAAACTATTTCCAATCATGTCATTGTTAAGCATTGCAATAACATTCCAGTTTCCTTCTTTTGCTTTCTCAGCAAGATGGCGCGCACCAATTAATCCTTGTTCTTCACCAGTTACTGCAACAAAAATAATAGTTGCCGGAAAAGATCTTTTGCTCATCACTTTTGCTAGTTCGATCACGGCAGCAACACCTGAACCATCATCATTTGCTCCTGGAGCATTTGATTTAATATTCATGACATCTGTAACTCGCGAATCAAGATGTCCGCTAATAATAATAACACGATTGTCATTTGGATCGGTTCCTTTTAATGTTGCCATTACGTTTCCAATTTGGCTGTCAACATTGATTCTTTTTCCATCTGCTTTAACAGTAAAATAATCAATTTCAGAAGTTAATCTGCCATTTGATTCTAAAGCAAATTTGTCAAACTCAGATTTTACCCATTGCTGTGCGGCGCCAATTCCTTTCGTTTTGTTTTTTGCGTCGCTTAAAGTATGTCGGGTTCCAAAAGAAACTAATTTGTTGATGGTTGCTTCGAGATTTTCAGCTTTGATTTCGCTGATCATTTTTTTAATTTCCGGATCTTCAGAAACTTGTGAAACAGAAGCTTGAGTAAAAGTTAAAAATGCAAAAGCAGCATAGATAAGGGTCTTTTTCATTTATTTGGTGTTAATTAATAGGTCTTCAAATGTAACTAAAAGGAATAAACTATAACAAAATGCAGCGTTCTTTAACATTTTTCGGTTTACCATTTCCAAACTTCGTACATTTGCACACTAGAACTTAAAGAATATGCTTAAAATAGGAAAATACAATGCACTAACAATATTACGTGATACTAAAGTTGGCTTGTTTTTGGGAAATCCTGAAAATGATCCAGACGGAATTCACGATGTTTTGCTTCCAAATAAATATGTTCCAAATGAATTTGAAATAGGCGAGGAGCTTGTTGTTTTTGTTTATTTGGATCACGAACAACGACCAGTAGCGACAACACTTGAACCTTATATAATGTTGAATGAATTTGCGCTTTTGAGAGTAAATTATATCAATCAGGTTGGCGCGTTTATGGATTGGGGAATGGAAAAAGATATTCTGGTTCCGTTCAAAGAACAAGCTCGCCCAATGGAAAAAGGAAAACGTTACTTAGTTTATTTATATATGGATAAACAAACTAATCGTTTGGTGGCGTCGAGCAAAACAAATCAGTTTTTGAGCAACGATCAATTGACGGTTGAAAAAGGCGAAGAAGTTGATTTGATCGTTTCGCATATTACAGATATGGGAATTAATGTCATCATCAATGAGCAACACAAAGGTCTTTTATATAAAGATGAAGTATATGACGATTCGATACGAACAGGAGACAGAATGCGAGGTTACATCAAAAACATTCGTCCTGACAATAAAATAGATGTTGCTTTACAAGTTCAAGGCTATGAAAGCATTGAGCCAAATGCTGAGAAAATTTTAGGAGAATTAAGAGCAAACAGAGGCTTCTTGAGGCTAAATGATAATTCACATCCAGAAGACATCAAAACAGTATTGAAAATGAGCAAAAAGACCTTTAAAAAAGCAATTGGCGCTTTATATAAAGAGAAACTCATTGAAATCAAAGATGATGGAATTTATCTTGTAAAAGAAAACTAAAGAGTTAAATCACAATATTTAAAATCCAAATTCCAATCTTTATTGGAATTTGGATTTTTTTTTTGGAATTTCACTAAACAAGAAAGGCTGCTCATTACAAGCAGCCTCTCTCTTTTTATTCTAGTTTTAAAAAAAATTGTAATTAAAAAAAAACAGAAATAAAATAATTCGAATCCATATAAAAAATAATAGCTTTATTACTTTTAGAAATTACTTTTCATCATGGGTATGTCTTTTAAACAATCAATACATTCATTTTTATTTGCAAAAGCTCGATTTCACGGCTAATCCATTTGGTTTGATAAAATAACTTTTAGAAAGTTTCAGTTAGTATTTTTTTCCTCTTTTCGTAATCAATCTTGTATACTAATTACATTGAACAATTCTATTGTTTAACCGTAGGTGCTACTATCTCCTTTTTGAAGTTTTAACAAACGCATAAATCATTTGCTCACTGTTTTTGGTTTTATTGTTTATTAGAACCGTAAAAAAATGAGCGACAAATTTTTTAAAGTTTCTCAAAAAAATCATTTTTTAGGTTAATAAATCAGTGAAAGAAAATCAATCTTATATCAACAAAATAAATTGTATCTCGTTGATTTCTAGGGTGTAAAATTAATTATTATTTTTTAAAACTAATGTTAAAAAGTGTTATTTTTTGTAAGTAAATACCAATTGTTAACATTGAGAGTTGTTTTGGTGCAAGACTTAAATTAAATTGAGTAGGTAAAAATGTAAAAATGCTTTATTTTTACACTATAATTATAAAACATACAAATAAAAATGGATTGGATTACTGCCAGAGAATTTGAAGATATAACCTATAAAAAATGTAATGGAGTTGCCAGAATTGCTTTCAATAGACCAAATGTTAGAAATGCTTTTCGTCCGAAAACAACTTCAGAATTATATCAAGCTTTTTACGATGCACAAGAAGATACCTCTATTGGTGTAGTTTTGCTTTCTGCTGAAGGGCCATCAACTAAAGATGGTGTATACTCTTTTTGCAGCGGAGGAGATCAAAATGCTCGCGGACACCAAGGTTATGTAGGTGACGATGGGCAACATCGTTTAAATATTCTTGAAGTGCAGCGATTAATTCGTTTTATGCCAAAAGTAGTCATTGCAGTAGTTCCTGGATGGGCAGTTGGAGGCGGACACAGTTTGCACGTAGTTTGCGATATGACTTTGGCCAGTAAAGAACATGCTATTTTTAAGCAAACAGATGCTGATGTTACAAGCTTCGATGGTGGCTATGGATCTGCTTATTTAGCCAAAATGGTAGGACAAAAGAAAGCACGTGAAATTTTCTTTTTAGGAAGAAATTATTCTGCACAAGAAGCTTTTGAAATGGGAATGGTAAATGCTGTAATTCCACATGATGAGCTTGAAGCAACTGCGTACGAATGGGCTCAGGAAATTCTTCAAAAATCTCCAACTTCTATCAAAATGTTGAAATTCGCTATGAACTTGACAGATGACGGAATGGTCGGACAGCAAGTTTTCGCCGGAGAAGCAACACGTTTAGCATATATGACTGAAGAAGCAAAAGAAGGAAGAAATGCCTTTTTAGAAAAAAGAAAACCAAACTTTGGCGAAAATAAATGGTTGCCATAAATAATTTTAGATTTCTGATTTTAAATTTTAGATTTTTCAATCTTTAATTTTTGATCAGAATATTGTAATCTAAAATCTAAACTCTAAAATCTAAAATTAAAACATGAAACATTGGATTGAAGCCGCACGACTGCGCACATTGCCTTTATCAGTTTCTGGAATTATCGTTGGAAGTATTTACGCTTTATCAAACCCAACAGAAACAATTAATACGCCAACAGAAGTATTTAGCTGGAAAATTTTTGGTTTTGCACTTTTAACAACATTAGGCTTGCAGGTTTTGTCCAATTTTGCCAATGACTACGGAGACGGCGTAAAAGGTACTGATAATACTGACAGAGTAGGGCCACAACGTGCTATTCAGAGCGGAAAAATCACGCCTCAGGCTATGAAAAAAGCAATAATAATCACTTCGTTATTAACGCTTTTATCAGCTGTAATCTTGATTTATTTTGCTTTTGGCAAAGACAATTTTGGATATTCAATTTTCTTTTTATTGTTAGGAATTGCTGCAATTGTTGCTGCGATTAAATATACAGTTGGAAATTCAGCATACGGCTACAAAGGCTTTGGTGATGTTTTCGTTTTCATATTCTTCGGATTAGTAAGTACGCTAGGTGTCAATTTTTTATATTCGAAAGAAGTTGAGCCAATTTTAATTCTTCCTGCAATCGCTATCGGTTTATTGAGCGTTGCGGTATTGAATTTGAATAATATGCGTGATGAGGAATCAGACAGAAAATCTGGAAAAAATACGATTGTAGTTCAAATTGGTGGTGCAAAAGCTAAAGTCTATCATTTCACGCTGATTATTACAGCAATGATTTTGGTAGTTGTTTTTGCAGTTTTAAGCGATTACAACTTTGATCAGTATTTGTTTTTGCTGGCTTATATCCCTTTAATTAAACATTTAATTACGGTTTCTAAGAACCAAGACCCTAAGCTTTTAGATCCAGAATTGAAAAAGGTTGCATTGAGTACTTTTTTGCTTTCGCTGTTATTAGTAATCTGTATGATTTCACTAATTTCAGATATTATCGTTAATCTTTTTCTTGGAGGAAGATAATCAAGTTCAATTTTAAAAATTAAGATCATGAAAATAACATTTTACGGACACGCTTCTTTAGGAATCGAAGTTGGAGGAAAACATATTATTGTTGATCCATTTATTACGGCAAATCCTGCTGCAGCTTCAATCGATTTGAGAGATTTAAAAGCAGATTATATTTTACTGACACATGCACATAGTGATCACGTTTTAGATGTCCAAGCTCTTGCTAAACTCACAAATGCAGTCATTGTTTCAAATGCAGAAATTGCTAGTTATTATGCAAAATTAGGATTTAATTCGCATCCAATGAATCATGGCGGAAGCTGGAAATTTGATTTCGGTAAAGTAAAATATGTAACTGCTATTCACTCAAGCACTTTTCCTGACGGCGCTAGCGGAGGAAATCCGGGTGGATTTGTAATCGAAAGCGAGCATAAAAATATTTATATCGCTGGAGATACTGCACTTACAATGGATATGAAATTAATTCCGTTGCGAACAGAATTAGATTTAGCAATACTTCCAATTGGAAATAATTTCACAATGGATATTGAGGATGCTATTATAGCGTCAGATTTCTTAGAATGCGACAAAGTTCTAGGGTACCATTTTGATACTTTTGGATACATCGAAATCAATCACGAAGAAGCAATCAAAAAATTCTTCGACAAAGGAAAAGATTTGATGCTATTGGCAATTGGAGAATCAATCGAGTTATAAAAATAGAATGATTTTGAGTATAGTCGAAAGATGGAGCTAATCCCGCTTTCGGCTATATCTTTTTTAGGCAAAGAAAAATTGCCTAAAAAAGGATACCGCCTCAAACGAAGTTCACTGAACTCCAATTAAAATAAAATTATAGTGAAGTAATCGGGGCTAGCACACTCGGTTTCAAGATAAATAATTTGGCATAATTTTTACTAAGTTTATTTCAAATCATAAAATTGACAAAAATAAAAATTAGTAAAAATTGTGTAATTCGTGGCCCAAAAAAACGACCATTTAATATGACTTTAAAAAAAATAGTTTTATTTCTCTTATTCGCTTTTTCTCTAAACTCTTTTGCTCAAAAAGACGGCTATTGGGATAAAGAACGTGCAACAACAAAAGAAATCATCGTTTCTGCGCGCGACCGAATCGTTCTAAAAACTGAAGATTTGCCAGTTGGGACAACCGAAATAGTTTACAGAATAACGCTTTTGGATGAAAATCAGCAAATGGCAAACAGTTTGGTTTCTGTTTTAAAATCAATTCCGGATCCAACAGGAATTAGTCAAGGCTCTGCGGGAGCTGTTTTTTTGATGTCTAAAATTTCTGGCGACGACACTTGTACGTATTCGTTATTTACTTCAAGCGACGCGGCAAAAAAATATATAGAAGATGGAAAAATAGACAAAGCATGTTATTCTGAAGAAGAACCTTTAAGCAAAGATGCTAAACGTTTGTCATTGGATAAATCTTCTTGCTTAGGACAGAATATTAGCAATATTTGGTTTGGATTTCACAGCAAAAACTGGCTTTTAAAACAAAAAATAGTTTTAGAGGTCGTGCCTTGGGTCGATGTAAAACTAAACCGCGGTTGGAATCAAGACAATAAAAACGAAATTATAAGTCTTTGTAAAACATCAACAATGGCACAAAAAATGGCCAATTCTGATGATTTTTGTGTTTGTATTTTAGATAAAATCATCAAACAATACCGCTACACTGAATTTCAAAAACTGCTTCAGATAGAGAAAAACAAAGTTTATAAAGATTTTGGAAGCGCATGCTACAAAGACGCCGATATTTCAAAAAACGTTTTCAATGATCTTAGAAAAGAAGCTTCTGCATTAATCAAACAGCAAAAATACAACGAAGCAATTCCGAAATTAAGCACTATTATTAATGAAGGAAAAGCAACAGCATTAGATTACAGCTCAATTGGTTATTGCTATATTTTAACCAAACAGTACGAAAAAGCGCTAAAATTTTTGCAAGAAGGAGAAAAGCTTGATAATACAGAATTACTAGTAAAATTAAACCTCGCACATTTATATTTGGTCAGCAACAATTACAGCGATGCAAAGACCATTTATAAAAAATATCAAGATCAAAATGTTACCGACAGCTTAAGTTGGAAAGACAAAACAAAATCTGATTTTGTGATTTTTCAGAAAGCTGGCCTTCCATCAAAAGATTTTGAGAAGGTTTTAAAATTATTTAATTAAGTTTCTAAGATACTAAGCTTCTAAGCATATTTTATGTTAAAAAAAAACTTAGAATCTCAGCATCTTAGGGCCTTAGCATCTTAAAAAAAATGAACGCTACTTACCATAAATACATGCTTCAATTTAAAGTTCCATCAGGAACTTCACGAGGCATCATGACCGAAAAAGAAACCTGGTTTATCATTTTGGAAGAGAATGGCAAAAAAGGAATAGGCGAGTGTGGTATTTTAAGAGGTTTGAGCGCCGATGATCGTGATGATTATGAAGAAAAACTTAAGTGGGTTTGCGAGAATATTCATTTAGGAGAAAAAGCATTATGGGAAGCCATGCTTGAATTTCCGTCAATTCAATTTGGGATCGAGATGGCTTTTTTATCGCTAAAAAGTGAAAATCCATATTTGTTGTTTCCGTCTGATTTTACTTCAAATTCAGAATCAATTGTTATAAACGGCTTGGTTTGGATGGGAGATGAATCGTTTATGAAACAACAAATCGAAACAAAATTAGCAGAAGGTTTTACCTGTATTAAACTTAAAATTGGAGCAATTGATTTCCAGAAAGAATTGGATTTACTGCAATTTATAAGAAAACATTTTTCACCGGATCAAATCGAAATAAGAGTTGATGCCAACGGTGCTTTTGCATCAAATGAAGCTTTAGATAAACTGCATCAACTTCATAAATTTCAGCTTCATAGTATTGAACAACCAATCAAAAAAGGGCATACGAAAACAATGTCAGAACTATGCAAAGAAACTCCATTTCCAATCGCATTAGATGAAGAATTGATAGGTGTATTTTCATTAGAAGATAAAGAAAAACTATTGCAAGAAATCAAGCCGCAATATATTATTTTGAAACCAAGTTTTGTTGGCGGGTTCAGAGGAACAAAAGAATGGATTGATTTGGCAAATAAATACAATATTGGTTGGTGGATCACATCAGCATTAGAAAGCAATATTGGCTTAAATGCAATTGCACAATGGACTTTTTTACAAAACTCTGATATGCCACAAGGTTTAGGAACTGGCGCACTTTATACTAATAATTTCGATTGCCCACTTGAAGTTTCAAAAGGACAATTATGGTACAATGTTTCTAAAAAATGGGATTTTTTTGAAGTAACAAAGTGACAAAGTGACAAAGGTTCAAAGTGACAAAGGTTCAAAGTCCCTAACTATAAAACTTTGTGCCTTTGTCACTCTGCATCTTTGTACCTTTTTTTTCACTCTTTCCCTCCTAATAAACTAGCTTGCCAGTCTTTAAGTTCTTGCCATTTTCCTTGATAAGCCATTAATGCCTGTTTTGCCCAAGTACTAGGATTGTGTATGCTGTAATTTTCACCACCAGCATCCAAAATTGATTGCAGTTTTTCTGTAGAAGTTATAGATAATTCTTGCCAGCTTGTGATTCCTGCCTCATTAAATAAAGATTCTATTTTTACACCTATTCCTTCGACAATTTTCAAGTCATTATCTTTGACTTTTTTGCCTAAAATAGTTACAGCTATCTCTTTGTCAAATACAAATTGTGGTTGTATTTGCGAGTTATAGTTTTTCGTTTTTGTATCTAATTCGTTGTCAAGACTATTAATTTTTTGGTTTAAATTTTTGACAGTAGCTTTACATACATCCAGGTCTTCCTGTAATGATATAGCAAGCAAAACATCTTTTTTCGAACTTATTTTTCCTAGTAGATAGCCTAAAATTCCAAAGATCAAACCTACTAGTGCCGGTATTAAAAATGACATTACATTCATGATCAGACATTTTAAATTTTGATTAATATGGACTATTGAAATATGTATTTCTTTAAATACAATATAGAATCAACAGCATTTAGGGTTAATCAAATTTACTCAAAAAACAAATCTTAATATATTAACAATCAGTTAATTTGATGCTTAAAATAGAAAACAGCTTAGAGTCTCAATAGGATAGTTTACATACCTGAATTAAATTGAGTAACTTGCAGTAAAATTAATTGGAACATCAAAATGGTTGAAATTGAAAGAAAGTTTCTTGTAAAATCAGGAGATTTTAAAGAACAAGCTTTTACTCAAAATAAAATTGCCCAGGGTTATTTAAGCTCAATTCCTGAAAGGACAGTTCGTGTTAGAATTAAGGGAGAAAGAGGTTTTTTGACGATAAAAGGAATCGGACACCAAGGAGGAATGACGCGTTTTGAGTGGGAAAATGAAATTCCGCTAGAAGAAGCAATAGAATTGCTGAAATTATGCGAAAAAGGAAAAATTGAAAAGACTCGTTTTGAAATAAAATCTGGAAATCACATTTTTGAAGTTGATGAGTTTTATGGCGAAAATGAAGGTTTGATTATTGCAGAAATAGAACTTAATTCTGAGACAGAGACATTTGAAAAACCAGATTGGCTTGGAGAAGAAGTGACGAATGATGAACGATATTATAATGCTTATTTGAGCAAAAAACCTTTTAAAGACTGGGAAAACAACTAATTTATGACAGATTATGATTTGATTATTGTCGGCGGTGGCCCAATTGGTCTTGCTTGTGCAATAGAAGCTCAAAAGAAAAACTTGCGTTATTTGATTATTGAAAAAGGAGCAATTGTAAATAGTATTTTCAATTATCCTTTGTATATGACTTTTTTTTCGACTGCAGAAAGGTTGGAAATTGGTGATATTCCTTTTAATTGTTTGGCGCCAAAGCCTGGCCGTCAGGAAGCTTTGGAATATTATCGAAACATTCATCGCTATTTCAATTTTGCTATTAATTTGTTTGAAAAAGTTACCGAAATCAAGAAAAACGAAAGCTCTATTTTTGAAATCACAACAAATAAAAACTTCTATAATTCCAGAAATGTAATTATTGCGACTGGATTTTATGACATTCCGATTACAATGAATGTAATAGGAGAAGAATTGACAAAGGTTCGTCATTATTACAAAGAAGCCCATGAATATGCTTTCCGAAATGTTTTGGTTGTTGGAGCAAATAATTCTTCTGTAGATGCTGCATTGGAGTGCTGGCGAAAAGGAGCAAACGTTACAATGGTCATTCGTAAAAATGAAATCAACAGTAGAGTAAAATATTGGGTTAAACCCGATATTGAAAACCGAATTGCCGAAGGAAGCATCAAAGCTTATTTTGAGTCGAATATTACCGAAATAAAAGAAAATGAAGTTGAAATCGAAACTCCCAATGGAAAAATAACCATCGAAAATGATTTTGTTCTGGCATTAACAGGATATAAGCCAGATTTGAATTTTCTTGAGAACATTGGAATTAAGCTTTCAAATGATGAATTAAAAATTCCATCATACAATGCCGAAACGATGGAAACTAATATTGAAGGACTTTTTCTCGCAGGCGTTGTATGTGGTGGCATGCAGACGCATAAATGGTTTATTGAAAACTCAAGAATTCATGCTAAAATGATTGTGGATTATATTGTTTCAAAATAGTTTTATCTATGAATTCAAAGAAAAAAATTTCACGCAGATTCCACAGATTTACGGAGATCGACACAGATTTTTTAATTAATCGGCGTATATCTGCATAAATCTGCGGAATCTGGGTGAAAAATAATTTGCAACAAGAAAAATTAAGAACTACAAGAAAGCATTGAACAACCTACTTTTGATCTTGCCCAATCTGGTCGTTTTGCAAACCATTTTTCATATTCTGGTTGTTCATCGTATGGCTTTTGCAAAAGAGTATAAAGCTCATCAATTAAAGAATAATCTTCTTTGTCAGCAGCGTCAATTGCCAATTGCGCCATATAATTTCGAAGCACATATTTAGGATTGATCAAGTTCATTTTTTGAGAACGTTCTTCATCTGATAATGATTCAGCTTTTAGTCTTTCCAAATAAGAAGCGAACCATTTTGTCCAGTTTGCCAGAATTTCTCCTGAAACTTCGTCAACATTATAAAATGCATATTTTATTTTTTCGATCGCTTCTGGAGCGAAATCTGTTTTTTCTACTGAGCTTAAATTTCTAAAAAAGATGGTCATGTCGGTTTCAGTCAATTGCAAAATATTTTCTAAATCCGAAATTAATTGATCATCAGTTTCAGTTGAAGTAAATAATCCTAATTTGCTTAAAAACATTACTTTGTAATCAGAATCAAAATCACTCATAAACGATTCAAGAATTTTTTCTAATGGTGCAGCTTCATTAATTAACGGATAAAGTGCGTTTGCCAGTTGGAATAAATTCCACTGTGCTACACCAGGCTGATTCCCGAAACGATATCTTCTATTTTGGCTGTCAGTTGTGTTTGGTGTCCAATTCGGATCATAATTTTCCAACCAACCATAAGGACCGTAATCAATTGTGATTCCGTGAATAGACATGTTGTCCGTGTTCATTACACCGTGCACAAAACCAACGCGCTGCCAATGCAGAATCATTTCTCGTGTCGTATCGGCAACTTTTTTAAAGAACTGCAAATATTGGTCTTTAGGCTCACCGGTTATTTCCGGGAAATAATGTTTTATAGTAAATTCAACAAACTGTTTTAAATTTTTTAATTCATTTCGAGCTGTAAGCATTTCAAAACTTCCAAATCTGACAAATGATGGAGCAACACGGCACACTATAGCGCCTTTTTCGTAAGCAGGATTTCCGTTATATAAAATATCACGCAAAACCTGATCTCCAGAAAGTATCAGAGAAAGGGATCGAGTAGTGGGAACGCCAAGATTGTACATTGCTTCCGCACATAAATATTCTCTAATAGAAGAACGCAAAACAGCCAAACCATCAGCAGTTCTTGAATATGGAGTTTTTCCTGCACCTTTTAATTGAAGCGTATAAAACTGATTATTGTGTTCGATTTCAGTTAAGTTAATTGCACGGCCGTCTCCTAATTGTCCGGCCCAATTCCCAAATTGATGTCCAGCATAGCACATGGCATAAGGCTTTGTTTCAGGAAGAATTTCTTTTCCTGAAAATACATTTAAGAAATCTTCTGACTGAATTTCATCTTTTGAAATCCCAACTAATGCAGCAACATCTTCTGAAGCATGAATCAGTTTTGGATTTGATGGTTTTGTTGGATTTACATACGAAAACAAAGTGTCTTTTACCTGACGAACTTCATTTGACAATTCTGGATCAGCAGGCAATTCAGCTGTAAATCGATTATTTATTTTTAGATTTTTCATTTTGTTTTTTTCTTTTTTTTGCCATTGATTACGCAGATTAAAAAGATTTTTTTTAATCTGTGTAAATCCTTAAATCTGTGGCTAAAAATTAAATTAATCGGTCGGCGTACATTTTTTTCAGTTTCTGTACTTTCGGATCAATTACGATTTGGCAATAACGAGCATCTTGATTGTTATTGTAATAATTCTGATGATCTTCTTCGGCGAGATAAAATACTTCAAATGGAGTCAGTTTTGTTACAATCTGATCTTCGTAAAATGGTTGCACTTCTTTGAAAACCTGTTCAGCAATTTCTTTTTGCTCTAAATCATGATATAAAACTATTGAGCGGTATTGTGTGCCAACATCAGCACCTTGACGATTTAAGGTTGTTGGATCATGACTTGTCATAAATATGAAAATCAAATCGTGATATGAAATTATGTCAGGATCAAAAGTGACTTGTATGACTTCGGCATGCCCGGTTCTGCCAGTACAAACTTCACGGTAAGGAGGATTCTTTATAAAACCTCCCGAATAACCTGATTTTAAAGATTTTACTCCGTTTAAACGCTGAATTACAGCTTCAATACACCAGAAACATCCGCCACCAAAAGTAGCTGTTGCTAAATTTCCCATAATATATAGTAGTGTTTGTTGTTTTAATGCCTATTAATCCGATAGAATATTATGATAATTTATTAAAAAAAGAACTAAATAGTTAAATATACTGATTGGTTCTTTAAAATTTGAAGTTTAGTATTGATAAATTCGCAATTGTATAAAAAAGCAATATATTTGCAATCAAACTCAGGCACACATAATGAATAGCAAAAATAATACCATCAGTTTAGAAACTTATTTTCAGGATTTTCGTCAAAATATAGTGGGAATTAATCAAGAATTTACCTCTCCATTTGGCAAAAAACGAATAATTTATACTGATTGGACTGCCAGCGGAAGACTATATCGTCCTATTGAAGAGAAACTTCTTAATCAATTTGGGCCTTTTGTAGCAAATACACATACTGAGACGACTGTGTCAGGTACTGCCATGACAAAAGCGTATCATCATGCCAGACACATCATCAAACGTCATGCTAATGCTAATCATGATGATGTTTTGATAACTGATGGAACAGGAATGACAGGCGTTGTCAATAAATTTCAACGTATTCTTGGATTGAAAATTCCTGAAAACCTTAAAAGCTGCACAACAGTTCCTGCTGAGAAAAAACCAATTGTTTTTATTTCACACATGGAGCATCACTCTAATCAAACATCTTGGTTAGAAACGATTGCAGATGTTGAAATTATTCCTTCTTGCGAAAAAGGACTTTTCAGTTTAGAACATTTAGAAGCACTTCTAGAAAAATACAAAGACAGAACCATAAAAATTGCCTCAATTACTTCATGCTCTAATGTTACGGGATTAAAAACACCTTTTCACGAAGCGGCAAAATTGATGCATCACTATAATGGTGTTTGTTTTGTTGATTTTGCTTGTTCTGGACCTTATGTAGAAATCAATATGCATCCTTCTGATCCAGAAGCTTATTTGGATGCCGTTTTCTTTTCGCCTCATAAGTTTTTGGGCGGGCCAGGAACTTCAGGAGTTTTGATTTTCAACAAAAAATTATACAACAATATGATTCCTGATTGTCCAGGAGGAGGAACGGTAAGTTGGACGAATCCTTGGGGAGAACATAAATATATTGACAATATTGAAGACCGTGAAGATGGTGGAACGCCTGGTTTTTTACAGGTGATCAAAACTGCACTTGCTATTGAATTGAAAGAGGAAATGGGAATTGAAAACATTTTGCAACGTGAGCACGAAATTGTTGAGTATGTTTTTGACCAATTAGAACCAGTCGAAAATATTAAAATTTTAGCTGGCCAACATAAGGAAAGATTAGGCGTTGTTTCATTCTTTATCGAAAACCTTCATTTTAATTTGGGTGTAAAATTATTGAATGACCGCTTCGGGATCCAAACTCGTGGTGGATGCAGTTGTGCGGGAACTTACGGACATTTTTTGCTTCATGTTGATCAGGAAACTTCAAATAAATTGGTTAACGAAATTACAATTGGTGATTTGATCAAAAAACCAGGTTGGATCAGAATGTCTATTCATCCTACTACAACAGATGAAGAAATTGAGTATGTATGCGAAAGCATTAAAGAATTGGCTAAAAACCACGAAGCTTGGGCTTTAGATTATTCTTATAATAAAAACACAAACGAATTTATTCATAAAGAAGCAACTTCCTTTGAAGATGAATTGGTGGAAAGCTGGTTTAAGTCTTAAAGAAAATAAATTTTTATTTCATAGTAAACCCGACAAGTTTTAAAAAAACTTGTCGGGTTTGGTTTTTATGTTTCTTTTGAAAATGATACTTCTCGCTTAGCCCCGATAGGAACGGCATCCTTTTATGGTCTCGTTTTTTCTACGAGATCATAAAAGATATAGTGGATAGCGGGACGTCTCTTCAATAGAAAACTGGTTTTTCTGCTCCTAAAAAAAATAGAATTACATTATCAATCGTACGCCACCAAGATCTGAAATGCGGTAAGAAAATTTATCTCCAGGAGAAGCAATGAACATGAAATTTTTTGGGATATTCCATTTTTTCGAAAGCTCATCAATCATTTCTGGACCAAATTCTCCTTGTATTTCAAGGTATTCAATGTCAATATCATCGTATGCGCGATCTAAAACTTCAAGATCCTTTTTTAAAGCCGTGTTGGTTGCTTCATGTTTTTTAACATGAACAATTTTAAGCTTTTTTGTAGTTTCATTATTTTCAACATATTGCAATACTTTATTTAAAATTGCAATGTCATCGCCTTTGGTAAAAAACACAAATTCTTGTGAATTTATTTTAATGCTTAAATTTTGCAGATAACGATTGCTAACAATCACCATTCGGCGCAAGGGTTGATAAAAATATTCAAGTGCTTCAATTAATAATTTAATGAGTATGACACGATTAAGCATAATTCCGATAAAAATCAAAGACGGAATCATGTATTTCAAAAAGGTGTAGAAAGCGTGAATGTTGAGTTCCATGTTTCCAATGAAAGCAGCTACCACAAAAAATACCGCTGTTACAACTGCAATACCCCGTGCGCGTTCTGGCCTTGGAAGTTTTTTACGTTTAAATTTCAACAATAAATTCCCAATTCCGAAGAGCGCCATTACCGCTAAAAATGAAAATGTATAGACTCCGGCCAATGACTCTAAATGTCCTTGAGTGGCAAAAAGTACTGATATGCAAAGAATTAAAAAACTGATTACTATTCTATAATGCGAACCTCTTTTATTTTGCTTTAGGAAAAAATTTGGTAAAATTCGATCTAAAGTCATTCGGTTTAATAATCCAGAAACACCTACAAATGAAGTTAATACGGCACCACATAAAACTAAAACAGCATCGATAGAAATTAACCAAGCCAGCCACGAACCGCCAGTTGTATCGCCTAAATGCGCCAGAAGTGATTCTTTGTTTTCACCAACTTCGGTAAGCGGAATTACGCTAATCAACAAAATTGCAATTACAGGATTAAAGAAACTGACAATTCCCCACATATTGCGGAGTGTTTTTGGAAAAACACCTTTTTCTTGCTCTTCCACAAAATTTGCAGAACTTTCAAAACCTGAAATTCCAAGCATTGCGGCTGAAAATCCTAAAAAAAGAGCTGTTTCAATACTTCCTGTTGCTAATGGTGTCTGCCAATTTATATGAAAAGTTTCTAATCCGTGAAAAAACAGAAAGCAAACTGATGTTAAGACCAGCAAAGTCAAAGTAGTAATGTGTATAATGAAAATGATTACGGCTACAAATGCAGATTCTCCAATTCCTAAAATCGCAAGAAATGTAAATAAAATTAAAATAATGACTGTAGCGACAGTAACATTTAATCCATCGAAAATTCCGTGCAGGTAGTGCATTCCTTCCGATGCTGAAATTACTGCCGTTGCCATATAAGACAAAACGGTTAATGTTGCCGCAAGCGATGCAAGTTTTTTAGTAGAGGTATTTAATAAAACGTTGTATGCTCCACCATTTAAAGGAATTGCGCCAACAACTTCCCCATAAATTTTTCGAAATAAAAACAAAACAATTGCGACAATCAGTAACGAAATCCACGCGTATTGACCAGCATATAAAATAGTTAACGCCGAAACATACAAACAAGAAGAGCTAATATCATTGCCACAAATGGCTGTTGCCTGTAATTGATTTAATTTTTTGTGGATGACTTCTTTCATGATTATTCAAGATTACAACATGATTAACTTTATAAAAATGGCAACAAAACAATTAAAATCTGTATTTGTGGGCAGTTTCTTTATATTAAAACTGAAATTATCTAGTTAATCCTGAATTTTGAATATTCAAGTTAAGGATATTATTTGGATTGCTGAAATTTTTTAAGAGACAGTAAGGCCTGCTCTTGAATTTTTTTATGAAAAAATCCTGTCCACCCCAGCAAATATCCGGTAATTCCAAAAGCTTGTTTCGACCATTTCCAAACGTCAAAACTATCTGTATGTTTGATGATTAGTCCGTCTTGAAATACAAATTCTGCATAAATGCTGTTTATAACTTTTCTATTGGTTTTGCTAAAGTTATAAGTTGCAACCCATCTTGCAGAACCTGAAAAATCATCGGCTTTTACATTTGAAAATTCAATTTTAATGTTTCCTTTGCTTTTCAAAAGCAACATTTCCCACATTTTAGAAACTTGCTCTTCTTTCAGCAATCCAAACGCCGGATCAATAAAATGTACTTTTGGATGATAGCATTCGCTCATTGTTTTTGCATCAGCATTAGCAAAAGCGGTGTAGAATTTTGTAATTAAACTTTCGTTGACGTTCATTTAGATCTTAATTTGAGTATAAATATAAAGATTTATTATTTAAGTCTTTTCTTTATAAAATACTAATTTCTTTTGCTGTATCAAAAGTCTTTTTTGATTTGTCGTAGGCCGTTGAAAAATAAGAGTTTCTGTTCACTGCAGTAAAATGCCCTGTTTCATTGCTAAAAGCATTCGAATTGCCCACAATAATAAATCGAATTCCTTGAATATCAGTTTTTTTAAGTTTCAGCATTTCAGCAGGAGTGAAGTAGTAATATGCTGTAGTTTTGCCATTTGCAGTTTCTTTTACATTTTTATCCACGCATGCAATTACATCGCCGTTTGCCAAATCCACATACACACCACCCAAAATTTTGGATTGATCATTGGCTGTAACGATACTTAATTTTAAAATTCCGCCTTTTTCTGTTTTTGCTACCTGAACATCAAGTTCACCTGAAAAAGCATATTTTTCACAAATGAAAACATAATTTTGAGTTGCAGGATACGGTTTTGATCCTTTTACACTCAAACTTTCTTGGGCATTAGAAATGTTTGCAATAAGCAGCAATAAAAAAAACGGTAATCTTAAACGCATATATTTACTTTATTTATCGGTTATTTTAGCATCAAATTTTTCATCCCAATCCATTGATTTTATGGCTGAAATCAAATTATTTTCATCAACAAAAACTCTAAGTTCTTTGTTAGCTACTTTTTTGGAATACAAAGCATGATAACGATAAATGACTTCGTTTTTGGTCTTATAAACGCCGTCCAATTTCAAATCAATAAAACTACCGTAATACTGTCTAAATCTAGTGCAGGTTTTTGTCAGTCGTTCTTCGGTTGTGTTTTCCATTACTGATTTGGTCACTTCTGTTTCATTAAATGGCTTAAATTTTGAAGTATTGCAGGTCTCTAAAACACGTTTGCCTAATTCGTACGCTTTTTTTTGCTGGTTCGAATTAACTTCAGAAACTGCTACTTTCTTAATTTTCAAATCGTCAGTATCTCTGCTGACCGTTTTTGATTTGCATCCAATAAGCAATAACAAACATATAATCAATCCTGCTTTCTTCATAACTATTTATGTTATTTTTAATAATAAGTTAGGGTCGGGGCAATTTTCGATATAAAAATTAAGATCACTTGAATTGCAGACTCCAGGATAATCGCCCCAATAATCTTCAATATTTTGTATAATTTGAAAGTGGACATGAGGAGCATAATCGCCATTGACAGCTGCATTTCCAAGAGTCGCAATTTGATCACCTTTTTTAAAAGATTTCCCAACCGTTAAGTCGTCTAAACTTTCTAACGATAAATGTCCATATAAAGTATAAAATTTCACATTCTGAATTTCATGTTGCAAAATAATCGTTGGTCCGTAATCACCTAAACCAATATTGTTTTTAAAACTATGCACTTTTCCATCAAGAGCAGCCAAGACAGTTGTTCCTACCTTTGTCCATAAATCCAATCCGATATGAATATTACGCTCCGGAATCGAATCATTTCTAAAAATCGTACTTCTTTTATATAAGGTACGTCCTTCAATATAACCGCCAAAAGCTACTTCGGCATTGTTTCTTGACAAATAATCTGAGATAAAAACTTCAAATTCAACAGCATTTTCTGGTCGGCTGTCCATTAATTCTTCATTATTTGCAGATAAATCTAACGGAATATACTTTGATAAATCAATACTAGAATCAATAATTTTAGTAGGTGGTAAGGCGTTTAAAATGGCAGAAAGGGGTTTCATAAAAATAAAATTTAGGCTACTTTTTCGATTATAATTAACTCATTATGAACCTCAATGCGAGGCAGCATTTTTGAGGAAAACAATTTAGGATTTATTTCTGAAATGTACTTCTTATTTCTCACATTATGTGCTTCGTCCAAAATCATCGTATTAAAAAGCACAAAACCTTGATCATTCAATAGTGAACAAACACGCGCACTGAAAAAACTCTCAAATAAAAAATTCGGCATTTTGATATCTTCAAAAATGTCAATTATGATTAAATCGTATTTGTCTTTTGTTTTTAAAACAAATTCAAACGCATCATCAATAATCAGTTCTAATTGTTGAATTTTATTTAAATTAAAATATTGATTGGCAATCTGAATCATATCTGGATCAATTTCAACTCCCGTGATTCTGCCTTTATATTCGATTTCATCTACCAAAGTTTTGATGACGCTCCCGCCAGCAACTCCTAACACCAAAATATGCTTCATTTCTAACACCTTATTGTAACCAATATTTCGCAATCCGTATCTTAAAATGCGCTGCAAACTTCCATACGAATAATTCGTGTTTTCAGAGTCCAAAACCAGTTCGCCATTTGCCCATGTAACCTCGATTGTTTTGCTCCGTACTGATTTTTTTTTGTATATTTTTATTGGGATTAGATAACTAAACAGTTTTTGAATCATTTTATAAGGCTTTTACTCAAAAATACATTTTAAATCTTTTATTTTGCAGAAATAATTAAACTTTAATGAAAAAACAGTTATACAAATTCATTTTTTATAAGCTAATGGGCTGGCAAATTAAGGGAATCGAAAATGCAGATGTAAAAAAATGCATTCTTATGGTTATGCCTCATACCAGCAATCATGATTTTTATATTGGGCTTTTTACTCGTGGAATTTCTGGACTGCAAATGAATTGGGTTGGAAAGAAGGAATTATTTAAATTTCCTTTTGGTTATTATTTTAGAAATGTTGGCGGCGAGCCTCTTGATCGAAGTGGCGGATTAAATAAAGTTGATTCTATTGCCGCAATTTTTGATCGGAAAGAAACATTTCGTCTTGCAGTTGCTCCCGAAGGAACTAGAAAAGGAGTAACCGAAATCAGAACTGGATTTTATTATATCGCACTCAAAGCAAATGTTCCAATTGTTCCTGTTGCTTTTGACTGGGGAAAAAAGGAAGTGAATTTGGGAGAGCCTTTTTTTCCGACAGGAAATTATGAAGCTGATTGGGAAATTTTAAAAAAGCATTATGTAGGCGTAGCTGGTAAAATTCCTGAAAACGGAATTCAAATCTAAAAATTCGATGTTTTTTTCAATTGCGTGAGAATCGCTTAAATGAAAAATAATTTTAAAAATTTTCAAATACGCGAAATTTTCGAATTACGGGACATATACCTTAAATGTTCCGTTTTTATGAAAAAAGATAATTTTTTCTATTTCGTCTTCTTCCGAAGCAAAAATTTGATTTTTCGCAGAGGACGGATTTTTTGTTTCTATTTTTTCTTTCTCATAATTGATTTGAGAAAATAAATCAATTCCATCCAAATTGTCATTTAAAGAAATAGGAGCGGCCGTTTTTTCAACTTCTGGAATAACTGTAGATTTTTGAATTAGGGTTTCCTCATTGTTTTTTGGAAAAACTCCTTTGCCATTTAATAGCCAATATAAATCTACATCAGGAAAAACTTCAAGAATTTTCATGACAAAATCCAAACTTGGCTTGTTTCTTCCTGATAGGAGATGAGACATACTTGAGCGCTGTACACCAATTTTATCTGCAAAGGATGAAGCATTTAAAGTATAGTAATCGAGTATGATTTCAAGCCTTTTTACAAAATCATCGATGTTTACCATTGTAAATTATTTTTAAAAATTGTGTTGTTTACAAATGTAACAAAAAGGAATTGAATAAGCAATTTTACAGTTGTAAAATCGAAAATTACTATAAAATACCTATAATTGAAACTTTAAATAAAACTATTTAACTGATTGAAAAACAATGCTATTTTTCTTTATCGATTAAATAATAACATTTGTCAATTTAGAAATTCAAATTCCTTTTGATAAAGTAATAAATCTTGTTTACAATTCTAAATTATGTCCTTTTTTAATAGTTTACATTTGTAAAAATAAAGATGTTTACTTTTGTAAACAAATCAAAAGACAATGAATTTAGAACAATTATTTAACCAAAACAAAGAAGAATCAATCTCAGGACGTTATTTGACTTTAGATCATATTGAGCCTTTATTAAATAAATTAAATACGAATAATCAAGTTTCAGTAATTGGCAAATCAGTTTTAGGAGCTCCTATATATAGTTACCAAATTGGAACCGGAAAAACGCGTGTTTATCTTTGGTCACAAATGCACGGAAACGAAAGCACAACGACAAAAGCACTGTTTGATTTTATTAATGTATTAAATAGCGGTTCAGAGTTTGCGAAAAAAATGTTAGATACTTTTACTTTTTTGAGCATCCCCATACTAAACCCTGACGGTGCGAAGTTATATACCCGTGAAAATGCTAATAAAATTGACCTGAATCGAGATTCGCAGAATTTAACACAACCAGAAAGTAATGTTTTAAGGGATGTTTTTGAGACTTTTAAGCCTCAGTTTTGCTTTAACCTTCATGACCAAAGAACAATATTTGGCGCTGGAGATACCGGAAAACCTGCAACAGTATCATTTTTGGCTCCATCATACAACGAAGAGAGAGAAGTTAATGCAAACCGTTTAACCGCAATCAATCTGATTGCAGGAATCAATGATGAGCTTCAAAAATATATTCCAGGACAAATTGGCCGTTTTGATGATTCTTTTAATATTAATTGTATTGGAGATACGTTTCAATTTTTAGGCGTTCCGACCATTTTATTTGAAGCAGGGCATTACGCAGGCGATTATGATAGGGAAACAACGCGAAAGTTCATATTTTTCTCACTAATTACAGCATTCAAACTGATTTCCGAAAACGATTTAGTTCATAATAGAATTGGTGATTATTTGAATATTTCACAAAATAAAGTGGTTTTTTATGATTTTATGTATAAAAATATCAAAATAAATTATGATGGTATCGAAATTATTACGAATTTTGTCGCTCAATACAAAGAGGAATTGATTGAAAATAAGATTCATTTCAATGCTTACATCGTTGAAGCAGGAGAATTAGAAAATTATTTTGGACATTATGAATATGACGCAAAAGGCGCAGTTTATTCAGACGACCAAGGTAATTTTCCGAAATCAAACCAAAAAGCAGACTTTTATTTAAATAAAAATATTAAATTTGTTAACGGGTTGATAAAAAGTTAATTTTTATGTGAATTTGTTGTTTTTTATATATATTTTTATACTTTGTAAGAGCAATTAGTAATATTAATTAAAGAATTATGAGTAAATTTCGTTTAGATGAAGTAGATCACCAGATTTTAGATATGTTAATAGACAATACGAGAGTTCCGTTTACTGACATTGCAAAAAAACTTTTGATATCTGCTGGAACAGTACATGTTAGAGTAAAAAAGATGGAGGATGCCGGTATCATTATGGGATCATCTTTAGCCTTAGATTACGATAAATTAGGGTATTCATTTATTGCTTATGTAGGTGTATTCCTTAATAATACGTCTCAAACTAAATTTGTATTAGAGAGAATCAATCAAATTCCATTCGTAACAGTAGCTTCTGTAACGACAGGTAAATTCAACATTTTTTGCAAAATTAGAGCAAAAGATACTAAACACGCAAAAGAAGTTATCTTCATGATCGACGATATCGAAGGTGTTTACAGAACAGAAACTATGATTTCATTAGAAGAAAGTATTAACGATAAGAAGCGTTTGATGCATACTATTTTTAAAAATATGTAATATTTTCTTGAATGCTATATAAAAATATACCTCAAGTTTATTCTTGGGGTTTTTTTATGACTAATTAACCAACCAACTACAACACAATTATGTACACGTTACCAAAAATTGAGCGTTTTAATCAAGACGTTCTCTCTAAATACTACATTTATAATAGTGTTTTTATAACATTGCCGTTTGACTCTATAGACAATACAGGAGTTTTATTGCCTTTGTTTACAGAGACTTGTGAAACAGGATTCAAAAAACAAGAAACACCGAAAGAAATTTTTGATTTTTTCTCAAATAAGTTCCTAAATAACGCTTCTGAGACTGAAAAAATCGACTTAATGTTCCGATTTATTCAATATATAGAACGTCAAATCGTATTATTTGATGCTATTGAAGATGCTGCTTTTCCAGAAGTAAACAACATGGAAGGACGTGGGTCTCTTCGTGATATTAAAGAAAAAACGGATGCAAAAGAAAAAGACGAAGAATTAATTGAGTTTTTAGAAAACTTCAATGTGCGTACCGTTTTGACTGCGCATCCAACTCAGTTTTACCCTGGACCTGTTTTAGGAATCATTAATGATTTGACTGAAGCAATTCGTCAGAATGATTTGTTGCAGATTAAACAATTATTAGCGCAATTAGGAAAAACACCTTTTATTCAAAATGTAAAACCAAATCCTTATGATGAAGCCGTAAGTTTGATTTGGTATTTGGAGAATGTGTTTTATGCAACTTCTGGAGAAATTGTTCATTATTTGCAGAAAAACATTTTAAACGGAAGTGCGATTCAGAATCAATTAATCAAGCTTGGTTTCTGGCCAGGAGGTGATCGTGATGGAAATCCTTTTGTTACAACAGAAATTACTTTGAAAGTTGCAGATCGTTTGCGTACTTCAATTTTGAAGTGCTATTATGTTGAAATGAGAAATTTAAAGCGAAAGCTAACTTTCTCAGGAGTAGATACTTTAGTTGCTGAACTTGAACATAAACTTTATCGCTCGGTATTTTATTCAAAAGGAGAAATCTTCATTACTTTAGAAGAATTATTAACTCAGTTGAATAAAATTAGAACCATTATTATTGAAAAACATCAGTCTTTATATTTAGATGAATTAGAAGCGCTTTTAGTGAAGATCAATCTTTTTGGATTCCATTTTGCTACTTTAGATATTCGTCAGAATAGCAAAATTCACAACGCTGTATTTAAAGATGTAGTTAATTACTATTTAAATTCTGGTTCAGATATTTTTCCTAAGAACTATTATGAATTGACAGAAGATCAAAAAATTGATGTTTTGTCAAAAGTAAAAGGAAATTTGAATCCTGCGGATTTTGAAAACGAAATTACAAGATCGACTCTAGAGTCTGTTCAAGCGATTAAAACAATTCAGCAAAATAATGGGGAAGAAGGAGCAAATCGTTACATCATTAGTAACAATGAAAGTGCTCTGAATGTAATGGAAACTTTTGCTATGATTCGTTTGAATGATTGGGAAAATCCTTCGGTTGATATTATTCCGCTTTTCGAATCAGTAGATGATTTGCAAAATGCACACTCTATTATGGAGCAGCTTTATACAAATCCAGAATATTCTAAACATCTTCAAGCGAGAGGAAACAAGCAAACCATTATGCTTGGTTTCTCTGATGGAACAAAAGATGGTGGCTATTTAATGGCTAACTGGAGTATTTATCAAGCTAAAATTTCTTTGACAGAAATTTCAAGAAAATATGGAATTAAAGCAATTTTCTTTGATGGACGTGGTGGACCTCCTGCACGTGGTGGCGGAAAAACACACAAATTCTATGCATCATTAGGTCCAAAAATTGAAAATAACGAAATCCAAATTACAGTTCAAGGCCAAACTATTAGCTCTAATTTTGGAACTTTAGATTCTTGCCGATATAATATCGAGAATTTATTAACTGCCGGAGTTACTAATCAGGTGTTCAAAAAAGAAGAAAACGAGTTAAGCGCTGAAGAAACACAAATCTTGACTAAATTAGCGAATTTGGGATATGACAAATATTTGAGTTTTAAAAATCACCCAAAATTTATTCCATATTTGGAAAAAATGAGTACGCTGAAATATTACTCAAAAACAAATATTGGAAGCCGTCCATCAAAAAGAAGCAAATCGGAATCATTAGATTTTGCCGACTTAAGAGCGATTCCGTTTGTTGGATCTTGGAGCCAATTAAAACAAAACGTACCTGGATTTTTTGGTGTAGGTTCTGCTTTGAAACATTTTGAAGAATCTGGACAATGGGAAAAAGTAAGCGATCTTTACCACAATTCATTATTCTTTAAAACGTTGCTTGAAAATAGTATGATGTCATTGGCAAAATCATTCTTGCCATTAACAGCTTACATGCGCAAAGACCCTGAGTTTGGCGAATTCTGGCAAATTATCTACGATGAATTTTCAGAAACAAAACGTCTTTTGCTTAAAATTGCAGGCCATAAAACGTTGATGGAAAATTATCCTGATGGGATAGCTTCTATTCAAATTAGAGAGCGTATCGTATTGCCATTGTTGACAATCCAGCAATATGCATTATTGAGAATCAATGAACTAAATAAAGAAAAAGAAGCAAACGAAGATTTGATCAAAGTGTATGAAAAAATCGTGACGAGATCGCTTTTCGGAAATACGAATGCAAGTAGAAATTCAGCTTAAAAATAAGAATCATGAATGCAGACCAATTATTAGAAAATGAATATTCTGGCGGATTTGCAACCTATATCCGTGAAGCAGGAAATGTAAATTTGATTGAAGAGTTAGAAATTTCTCTGCATAGTTTCATCAGATTTGTACAAGACATTCCTATGGACAAATTTGATTATCGTTATGCGGAAGGAAAGTGGACAATCAAAGATATTATTCAGCATATTATGGACTGTGAGCGTATTTTTGCTTATCGTGCACTGCGTTTTTCAAGAAACGACAAAACGGCTTTGCCAAGTTTTGAGGAAAATGATTATGCTGTTAATACGAATGCAAACAGTCGAAGCATTCAAGATTTGTTGACTGAATTTTCTGCGTTAAGACATTCAAATTTATTGTTTTACAAAAGCTTATCTGAAGAACAACTTAAGAGAATTGGAACTGCATCAAACAATCCAATTTCAGTTCGTGCTTTAGGTTTTGCTATTATTGGGCATCAAAAACATCATCAAAAAGTTTTTGAAGAAAGGTATTTGTAAGGTTGAAAATTATAAAAAGAAAAAATCCTGTAAATCAATTTACAGGATTTTTTTGTTTTCTCTCCAAAAACGCCAAACCAAATCGGATCTTTTCATAAGACATTTTCTCTTCGAAAAAATCGTAGTAAGGTCTTAATGCATTTGGATTCTCTAATGCTGTTTGAGCTTTTTCTATTTGAAGAATTTCTTCTTCAGAAACAAACTGGCTTAAATCTAAATCATGACCATCAACATATAATTTCGCTAAATGTGAAATAATTGTAGTTGGACTCAAATCTCGCTGTTCTGCAATTTCTTCTACCGAAATTCCATTCTGAAATAATTCCAACGTTTTTTTATAAGTGTTGTCTTTTTTCTCTTTTTTGACAACAGATTTATTTCTTTCAAATTCAATAATGGCTTTGATGAAATCTGCTCCGTACTTTTCTAGTTTTGCTTTTCCGACACCTTCGACAGAAAGAAACTCTTCATCGCTCATTGGTCTTATAATTTCCATTTGACGCAGGGAAGCATCACTAAAAATGACATAAGCAGGAACTTCTTCTTCTTGTGCAATTTCATAACGCAATTTTCGAAGTGTTTCAAAAAGAGAATTTTTGATTGCTTTTGCTTTTTCTTGTTTGATTTCATTTTTATCGATCACCTTTTTGACTACTGTTGTCAATTTTACTTTTTCGCCTTCAAATAAAACTTTTTTGGCAAAAGGAGTAAGCAGGATTTTATTATGCTGATGAAAAGCAATTTCACAATATCCTAAATTAATAAGCTGAATCAAATATTGATTCCAGTCGTACCAAGAAATGTCAGCACCAATTCCGTACGTTTTTAGCTCTTGATAATTTTTTTCATAGATATATGCGTTTCTCGAGCCTCTTAAAAAATCAACAATTACGGCCAAAGGTTCAGATTCCTGCAATCTCGTAATTGCAGAAAGTGCTTTTTGCGCGAGAATCGTGCCATCGAAAAAAGTTGGCGGATTTTTGCAAATATCACAATTACCGCAATTCTCAGTAACCAATTCTCCAAAATAAGAAAGCAAAATTTTTCTACGGCAGCTTACAGCATCTGCATATTGCTTCATTCGATCTAATTTTGCAAGCTGCACATCTGAGTTCAATCCCTCAGAAGCAAATTTCTGAAGCTGAATTACATCGGCATAACTTTCGAACATTACAGTTTCGGCTGGTAATCCATCACGCCCGGCACGCCCGATTTCTTGATAATAGCCTTCAATATTTTTTGGAAGATTATAATGAATGACCCAGCGAACATTCGATTTGTCAATCCCCATTCCAAAAGCAATTGTAGCGCAAACCACTTGGCAATCATCATTTATAAATTGATCTTGAGTCTTTGCTCTAGTCTCATTATCCAAACCTGCATGATAAGCTTTTGCTTGAATTCCGTTTTTAGCTAATTTTTCAGCGAGTTCTTCTGTGGTTTTTCGGCTCAAACAATAAATTATTCCAGATTCATTGGGCTTGTTTTCGATAAAATCAATAATTTGTTTTACACGATCTAAAGCTGGACGAACTTCCAGACTTAAATTTTTTCTGTCGAAAGAAGCTACAAACGTTTTTGGGTTCTTTAGATTTAGCTGCTTTGTAATATCAGTACGAGTTGCTTTGTCTGCAGTAGCCGTCAAAGCAAGGATTGGAGTAGAAGGAAAGCGGTTTTTTAAATATCCCAAATTAGTATAAGCCGGCCTGAAATCATGTCCCCATGAAGAAATACAATGGGCTTCATCAATAGCAATCAAGCTGATTGTCAATTCATTAAAAACAACATCTAGATATGATAAACTTTCTGGCGCAATATAAACGAGTTTGAAAGAATTTGTTTTTAAATTGTCTATATAAAATTGCTGTTCTTGAGCAGATTGACTGCTATTGATATAACATGCATTAATTCCATTTGTTTTCAAACTGTCCACTTGATCTTTCATTAATGCGATCAATGGTGAAATAACAATTGTTATTCCAGGTAACACTAAAGCGGGTAATTGAAAACATATTGATTTCCCTCCGCCAGTAGGCATGATGGCGAGTGCATCTTGACCCGAAAGAACTGTATTTATTATGGTTTCTTGATTTGGTCTGAATTTTTCGAATCCAAAATTTTCTTTAAGCTTAGTATGGAGGAGTTCTGTATTCATATGGCTTTTATCTAAAAGATAAATTTAAAGAATTTTCTTATATTTTAAAATATTTAAATAATTATTCTTATAAAATTATTAATGATTGCATCAATAAAAAAAGGAACTCAGTTATGAGTTCCTTTAATTTATTTTTAAAGATATAAATTAATCTTCGTCGTCTTCATCATCATCGTCCGCGATGTCGTCACTATCTCTATCTTCGTCATCATCGTCATCATCTCCACCATCATTGTCCGGTTTATCTTGATTGTCATCGTCGTCGTCGTCGTCGGCTGCATCATCATCAAGATCTAAACCTTTAACTGGCTCGATTGTGTCAACATCAAGATCCATATCGTCATCTTCGTCATAATTTTCGATTCTGTCAGCAAGTTTAGTACTGATTTTTACTAAATAAATAGTGTCTTCCGTGCGAACTTCAACAGCTTCTACTAATTCGTTTTTAGCGTTTCTGAAACGGATAACATCCGAATCGTCATAACCATCAGGGAACTTTTCAACCAGAAGGTTTAAAATTTCATTGGTCAATTTGGCGTAGTCTACTATAATTCTTTTCATAAAAATATCCTATAAATCTAATAAATATGCAAAAATAAGTGGAGCAACAATTGTAGCATCCGATTCAATAATAAATTTCGGAGTTTTGATATCTAATTTACCCCAAGTGATTTTCTCATTTGGAACTGCTCCAGAGTATGATCCATAACTAGTTGTTGAATCAGAAATTTGGCAGAAATAGCTCCAGAAAGGAACATCATGCATTTCCATATCTTGGTACAACATTGGCACAACGCAGATTGGGAAATCTCCCGCAATACCACCACCAATTTGGAAAAATCCGATGCCGTTATCGCTATTTTTTGAATACCAATCAGCAAGGAAAGTCATGTATTCGATACCTGATTTCATTGTCGATGCTTTCAAATCACCTTTGATTACATAAGAAGCAAAAATATTACCCATTGTACTGTCTTCCCATCCTGGAACGATAATTGGAAGATTTTTTTCGGCAGCGGCATACATCCAGCTGTCTTTTAAGTCAATTTCATAATATTCTTCAAGAACTCCAGACAACAACATTTTGTACATGAATTCATGTGGGAAGTAACGTTCTCCCTTGTCATCTGCATCTTTCCAAATTTTATAAATATGCTTTTGCAAACGTCTGAAAGCTTCATGCTCAGGGATACATGTATCAGTAACACGATTTAATCCTCTTTCAAGCAATGCCCATTCGTCTTCTGGTGTCAAATCACGATAGTTAGGAACTCTTTCATAATGAGAGTGAGCTACTAAATTCATGATATCTTCTTCTAGATTGGCTCCAGTACATGAAATAATTTGTACTTTATCTTGTCTAATTATTTCAGCGAAAATTTTACCAATTTCTGCTGTACTCATAGCTCCAGCCATACTTACAAGCATTTTAGCACCATTTGCTAATTGTTGCTCGTATTCTTTAGCTGCATCTACAAGAGAAGCAGAATTAAAGTGCAAATAATGTTTTTCAATAAACTGACTGATTGGTCCTTTCATTTCCTCTTTTTTTTTGTTTTTTTTGAATTAAAGATTTTAACCTTCTGTGTTGTATGCAAATTAAGCATTTTTAAAATATTAACATTTAATTTGCAGTTGTTTTTTTACATTTTTTTCTTGTATCCTAAAATCTTCAATACATCATCAGAAGTTTGTTGCTCTGAAAACACTTCGGTTGCTAAAATACCGTTTTCATCACGGTCTATTAGAATATGCTTAGGCTGGGGAATTAAGCAGTGGTGCAAACCTCCGTATCCACCAATTGTTTCTTGATACGCACCAGTATTAAAGAAACCAATATACAATGGCTTTTCTTTGTTGTATTTAGGCAAATAAATGGCGTTCATATTTTGTTCTGAATTGTAATAATCGTCACTATCGCAAGTCAGTCCACCTAATAAAACCCGTTCGTAAGTATCATTCCAGCGATTGATTGCCAGCATGATAAAACGTTTATTTATTGCCCAAGTATCCGGCAAAGTAGTTATGAACGATGAATCGATCATATTCCATTTTTCTCTATCATTTTGTTGTTTTTGATACAATATTTGATAAATCGCGCCACCGCTTTCGCCAACAGTAAACGAGCCAAATTCTGTAAAAATATTTGGCACATCAACTTCAGCTTCTTCACAAGCAATTTTAATTTGATTGATGATTTCATCAATCATATATTGATAATCATATTCAAAAGCAAGTGAGTTTTTGATCGGGAAACCACCTCCAATGTTCAAGCCATCTAGAGTAGGGCATTCCTTTTTTAGTGCAATGTATACTTTGATACATTTTACTAACTCATTCCAATAATATGATGTATCATTGATTCCAGTATTAATAAAAAAGTGAAGCATTTTAAGCTCTAATTTGTCATTTTCCTGGATTTGTTTTTTATAGAACGAAACTATGTTTTTATATCCAATTCCTAATCTTGAAGTATAAAATTCAAATTTAGGCTCTTCCTCAGCAGCGATACGAATTCCAATTTTGAATTTTCCTTTGATTTCGCCTTGAAGCAGATCAAGTTCTTCATAGTTATCAATAATCGGAATAGTGTTTTTATGTCCGTTATTGATTAATCTTGCAATATTTGTAATGTATTCGTCTCTTTTAAAACCATTGCAGATAACATATGTACTTTTGTTGATTTTTCCGTTTTCCAACAAATTCTCAACAATATTTACGTCAAATGCTGACGAAGTTTCAATATGAATGTTATTCTTAAAAGCTTCATTCATAATATATTCAAAATGAGAGCTTTTTGTGCAATAGCAATAGTAATATTTTGCTTCGTATTTGTTCTTTTCCATTGCTTTTCTGAACCAAGATTTTGCCTTGTTTATGTTTTCAGAAATTTGAGGTAAATAAGTAAACTTTAAAGGTGTACCATATTGTTCAACAAGCTTCATCAAATCGATATTATGAAACTGAAGATTGTCCTTGTTTAGTTTAAATTCCTCTTGTGGAAAATAGTATGTTTGGTTTATTAGATCAGAATATTTTGTATTCATTTAATTTTCAATATTTTAATTTGTATTTAAATTTAGTAAAAACGGCGCTAAATTTAAAATTCAAACTCTAATATTGGCAAAAATAATCGGCAACTTTTCGTGCTCGGCTTTTGAACATAGGAAAACATCAAAACAAAACGGACTTTTACTATTATAAAAACGGTTCAACATTCTTAGTAAAGAACTGTTGAGTCTGTTTCTGTAAGAGCTGAAATGTCTTTGTTTTCTGTTTGTTTTCATCGAGGCAAATGTAAAAAATAATATATACCTAAAGCAATGCTTTTGATTAAAAAAAAATTAAGATTTATAATCCTCAAATGCTTCTAGAATTAATTTATTTTCAACAGATTGGTTAATTTTTATTTTCCCGATTCCTTCAATTAATGCAAATTGAATTAATCCGTATTCATTTTTTTTGTCGTGAATCAGCAATTCTAATATCGGATCAATGTCATTTTCTTCAAAAATCACATCATCATAAATACCTTTAATTATTGCTTTTATTTCTCGATATTCTTCTTGAGAAATCAAACCTTTTTGAAGCGAAATATAACTTTCCAAAATCATTCCAACTGCAATGGCTTCTCCATGTAATAATGTCGTTTTTTCCTCACTCTCTAAAAAGTAACCTTCAATTGCATGTCCTAATGTATGTCCGAAGTTTAAAGCTTTACGAATGTTTTTCTCAGTTGGATCCTGAACAACAATTTCATTTTTAATTTCAACTGAACGATAAATCAATTGATCCAATTCATCAAAAACAATTGATTTTAGATCAGAGAACTGCCTCCAGTACGGCGCATCGTATATTAAGCCGTGTTTTAGCATTTCTGCTAAACCAGAACGCATTTCACTTTGTGGCAAAGTCTCTAAATATGCTGTATCAATTAAAACCATTTGAGGCACGTTGATAACTCCAATTTGATTTTTAAGATTTCCTAAGTCAACTCCCGTTTTTCCTCCAACAGAAGCATCAACCATAGACAATAAAGTAGTTGGTACATTTATAAAATCTACACCTCTTTTAAAAGTAGAAGCAACAAAACCTCCTAAATCAGTAACAACACCACCACCTACATTAATAATAAGTGTTTTTCTGTCGGCTCCAAGTTCGGTCAATATATTCCAGATCTCAATACACGTTTCAATGTTTTTATTGGCTTCGCCAGCTTCAAATTCTATGATTTCAATTGCTAAATCTGTTTCCAAAAGAGGAATGAATTTAGGCAAACAATATTCATTTGTTTGATCGTCTACGATTATAAATATATTAGAGTATTTATTTTCTTTTAAATGTTTATTTAAAGCTTCGTAGGCATTTTGGTTGAAATGAACGAAATAATTATTGGCTTGAATAGATTTCATAATTTGCAAGTTAATTGAAACCGCAAAATAAGGCATTTTTCAACAAATAATATTCAAACTTTGAGTCTAATTTGTTGGATATGGACCATATTTTATTCAATATTTTGTTTGACAAACCTATCCACAAGAGTTATGTGCTAATATTCTTAATTCTTTAAACTTTTGCTTCAAATGGCAACTTTAACTAAAAATATGCAAAATTATAATGCTGTTTTGTAAACAATATTCAAAACACTCTATATCTTTGCATAAAAATTAAACTTAATGGAAAAAATATTCGATAACACTCAAGTGGCATTTTCGCTAAAGAGTGATACAGAACTAGACAGAGCTTACTTTCTTTTTAAAATGATTGACAGCGAGCCACTTGTTAGAATTGGAACGGCTGTTACTAATTTTGCTATTAAAGCACATCTTCCGGTTGAAGGACTTATTCGTGCAACTGTTTTTGATCATTTTTGTGGTGGTGTAAATGAAAATGACTGCCTTACAGTTGTGGACAAAATGTTTACAAAAGGTGTTTCATCTGTTTTAGACTATTCTGTTGAAGGAAAAGAAGAAGAAGAGCAGTTTGATGCGGCTTTGGAAATGACATTAAGAACAGTAGAATTTGCAAAAGAGCGTCTAGCGATTCCTTTTGCTGTCTTCAAACCAACAGGTTTAGGACGTTTTGAATTGTATGAGAAGTTAGGTGAAAAACAAACTTTGTCTCCAGCTGAACAAGAAGAATGGAATAGAGTAGTGGCTCGTTTTGATAAAATATGCAGCGAAGCGCATAAAAAAGATGTGGCGTTGCTAATTGATGGTGAAGAAAGCTGGATGCAGGATGCTGCTGATGACTTGGTAACGGATATGATGCGTAAATACAATAAAAAAAAAGCGATTGTATTCAATACATTGCAAATGTACCGTTGGGATCGTTTAGATTATTTGAAAAAATTACATGATATAGCAAAAACAGAAGGCTTCTTCATCGGAATGAAGTTGGTTCGTGGTGCTTATATGGAAAAAGAACACAAAAGAGCCGAAGAAAAAGGTTATGTTTCACCAATTTGTGTTTCTAAGGAAGCAACTGACGTAAACTATGATGCTGCCGTACATTATATGTTAGAGCATTTAGATACAATGGCTATTTTTGCTGGAACTCACAACGAATTGAGCTCATACAAATTAATGGAAATGATGGCTCAAAAAGGAATTGCTAAAAATGACAACAGAATTTGGTTTGGGCAGTTATACGGAATGAGTGACAATATTAGTTACAACTTGGCTGAAAACGGTTATAATGTTGCGAAATACTTGCCTTTTGGACCTGTAAAAGATGTTATGCCGTACTTAATTCGTCGTGCTGAAGAAAACACTTCTGTAGCTGGCCAGACTAGCCGTGAATTATCAATGATTAAAGCGGAACGTAACAGAAGAAAAGGGAAATAATTGCAATATTTTCAACTTGCAAATATTTGAAAAGCTCCAATTAAAAATTGGAGCTTTTTTTGTCTTGTCTAAACTGGACTGAAGTCCAGCTCTACAAAATAGTTTGTTCCTGCGGAACTTTAGTCTATTGTTTACAATAAATAATAAACCCGACAGTTTTTTAAAATGTGTCGGGTTTGTTTTATAATTGGAATTTAATTTAAGAGTTACTAAACTGCAAATTACTCAAGTTTTTATAAATTCCGTTTTCTAGGTTTATTAGTTCTTGATGTGTTCCTTCTTCCGAAATTTTTCCGTTATCTAAAACTAGAATTTTATCAGCGTTTCTAATTGTTGAAAGGCGGTGAGCGATGATGATGCTTGTTCTTCCTTCCATTAAAACTTCTAGTGCTTCTTGAACTAGCTTTTCGCTTTCACTATCTAGTGAAGATGTTGCTTCATCCAAAATCAAAATACTAGGGTTTTTAAGCAAAGCTCTCGCAATTGCAATACGCTGGCGTTGTCCGCCTGATAGCTTTACGCCACGTTCTCCAACCAAAGTCTCAAATTTTTCTGGGAAACCTTCTATAAAATTGAAAGCATTTGCTTGTTTTGCAGCAGCAACAATTTCTTCATTTGTAGCATCAGGTTTTCCGTAAGCTATATTTTCTCTAATTGTCCCTCCAAATAAAATCACATCTTGAGGAACAATACTCATGTTGCCGCGCAGATTTTCTAAATCATAATCGTGAATGTCTTTTCCATCAATTAAAATTTCTCCTGCGGTGATATCGTAAAAGCGCAATAATAAGGATGAAATAGTGGATTTTCCGGCACCACTCGGACCAACAATTGCAATTTTTTGCCCAAATCCGGCTTCGAAATTTACATCTTTTAATACCTGAACTTCTTTTCGTGATGGATAATGGAAAGCAACATTTTTAAAAGCCACATTTCCTTTGATTTTTTCTATAGTCGATGCATGCGGATTTGCATTGATTTCCTCTGGAGTTTCTTCTAGCAATTCAAAAACACGTTCTGTTGCGCCAACCGCTTTTTGAATTTGAGCATACATTTCGGCAATTCCTCCAAAAGAAGCTCCGATAAAAGTGGTATAAAGAACAAAAGAAATCAGATCTCCAACACCTTCAACTTCGCCTTTAATTGTCAAAGTAATTCCGTACCAAACAACGGCAACCACACATCCAAAAAGGCATAAAATGATAAATGAAGCAAAATATCCTCTGTATTGTCCGCCTTTGATAGCGATTTTTACAATTTCTTTGATTTTGTTTTTATAACGCTGAATTTCATACCATTCATTTGCAAAAGCTTTTACATTGCTAATTCCCTGCAATGTTTCTTCAACAATCACTTGGCTTTCAGCAACTTTATCTTGTGTTTTTTTTCCGTATTTACGAATAAATCTTCCAAAAATTACTGCAGCTACAGCTACAACTGGAACAATAGCCAACATCATCAAAGTCAGTTTCGGACTAATACTTCCTAGAATAACAAAACCACCAATAATTAAAATAAACTGACGTAGAAATTCGGCAATTGTTGTTGTGAAAGTGTCTTGAAGCTGTGAAATATCTGCACTGATTCGGCTGTTTAGTTCTCCAACACGTTTTTGTGAATAAAAAGACATTGGCAGTTTTACCAAATTCTCATATAATGCAAAACGGATGTTTGATAGTGAATTCTCAGTAAAATTTACAAAAAGTGAAATTCTGAAAAAAGAGAAAATAGCTTGCAATGTTAGAATTCCCATTAATGCAAGTGCAATTTCATTAGCTTTGTCTAGATCTTTATTAGTAACGCAATCTACTAACATCCCCATTAATTTAGGAAAGGCGAGGGCAGTGGCGCTGGTTAATAAAAGGAAAATCAAGCCTAGGAAAAATTTCCATTTGTGATTTTTGGCGTATTTAAAAATTCGGAGTGCTTTTTGAAGTGAGTTAGAGTCTAATTTAGCTTTCGGTAAATCATTTTCTTGAAATCGTGCCATTTGAATATACAATTAAGGTATGCAAATGTATGACACTAGTCAATGAATACAAAAGAATATTAGAAATTAGACATCTAGATTTTGCTTTTTAACTAAATACTAAGAAAAAGATAGTTTTTATTCTATTTTTAAATAACTGGAAAATAGGTTTCTAAAGAAAAAATAAAAAAAAGTTTTGATTTTTTTTATAAATATGCTTGTAAATAGAAAATCTAACTGTACATTTGCACTCGCAGTCACGAAATGATAGCAACCTACGTAAAATAGGGCGATTAGCTCAGCTGGTTCAGAGCACCTCGTTTACACCGAGGGGGTCGGGGGTTCGAACCCCTCATCGCCCACAAAATTTTTCTAAATATACTTGCAAATACAAAATCTAGCTGTATATTTGCATTCGCAATCAGGAAATGATAGCAACCTAATAAAATAGGGCGATTAGCTCAGCTGGTTCAGAGCACCTCGTTTACACCGAGGGGGTCGGGGGTTCGAACCCCTCATCGCCCACAAAGAAACTCCTTAAGAAATTAAGGAGTTTTTTTTTACTAAAATTTAATTCAAAGCCATATGAGTAACCAATTGATTGGATTTAATGTTAGAGTTTATGCATTTTGTATACATGAAAATAAAATTTTAGCACTACACGAAAAATATGCAGGAGTAAAAATCTGTAAATTACCAGGAGGAGGTCTCGAATTTGGAGAAGGAACTATTGACTGTCTTCATAGGGAATTTGAAGAAGAATTAAACCTAAAAATAGAAATCGTCGATCATCTATATACTCAGGAAAGTTTTATAGAGTCCCGTATTAATGACAATAAACAAATCCTTAATATTTATTATACAATCAAGATACTAAATATTGAAGATTTAAATGTTCAAATCCCAGGATTAGAAAAACTAGAATGGATTGATATTAACTCAAAAAATAATCCATTTGTTCTAGAATCTGATATTATTGCATTTGAGAGATTAAAAGAGATAACAAAAGTAAAATAAGAATAAATTCTATATCGGATTTACATTCAATTAAGAAGAAAAACTGGTTCGTCATAATCAAAAAAGCAAGGGATTTACCGAAATGTAAATGACCCGAAGCAGTATTTACTTAAAGGTACAAAACCTTAGTTTTTTCAATTAAAAACTTTTACCAACGCTAATTTTGTAAATAATTAACTTACTTTTGACTTAACACAAATGTTATTTTTAAAAGTAAAATATGAAAAAAATTATTGTAAGTATTTTTGTTCTAAGTCAATGTTTTAATGTACATGGACAATCGATTGATAAAATTATTACGAACAAGGAGGTTACTCGTATAGAGAAAATACTTTCGGCCGATGATATGCAGGGAAGAAGAACTTTTACTCCTGGTATTGACAAAGCATCTGCCTTCATAGAATCAGAGTTTAAAAAAATTGGTTTGCAAACTTTCAATGGAGCAACGAATTACAGACAAGAGTTCTCGATGACAGCCTCTAAAGCAGTTTCTTCAAAAATTACTATTGACGGCAAAGAAATAAATAATAATCAAGTTGTAACATTCTCGTACCTTCCTCAGGTTTCTTTAACTGAAAAAAGCGATATTTCTGTAGTAAAAATCAACAAAGGGGACAACATAGGCCAAAAATTTAATGAATATTATAAAAGTCCGAAAAATCTTTTAGTCCTAGTTGACCCTTCATTCGAAAAAGTTTTACCGAATATTCAACATATTGATAGAATAACGGCTAATCCTGGAAACAATACAGTTATGTTTGTTTTTGGTACGATGGAAGCGACCACTTTTTCTGTTGAATTGACAAATACAATCTCCAAAAAAACATTGAATAATGTTGTTGGAATATTACCAGGAAAAACAAAACCAGATGAGTATGTAATTTTTTCAGGACATTATGATCATTTAGGCATAGGTTCTCCTGAAGAAGGCGCTCCGCATCCAGCAACAGATTCTATTTATAACGGTGCTAATGACGATGCAGCTGGAACAACAGCAGTAATTATGCTAGCAAAATATTTCAAAAAACAAAATAACAACGAGCGCACTATTATTTTTACCACATTTGTGGCAGAAGAATTAGGTGGTTATGGAGCCAAATATTTTTCGAAACAGCTTGTACCAGAAAAAGTAATTGCGATGTTCAATATCGAAATGATAGGAACAGAATCTAAATGGGGAAAAAACTCGGCTTATATTACAGGCTTCGAAAAGTCGAATATGGGGCAGATTTTACAAACTAATTTAACGGGAACAAATTTTACATTTTATCCAGATCCTTATCCGGACCAACAATTATTCTACCGCTCAGACAATGCTACATTAGCCAGACTTGGAGTTCCTGCTCATACCATTTCTACTTCAAAAATGGATAATGAGCCATATTACCACACAGCTGATGACGAATTTGAAACGTTAGACATTGACAACATGACCCAAATAATAAAATCAATTGCATTAAGTTCTTCTTCGATTATTAGTGGGAAAGATACGCCGACAAGAGTAGATAGTACTCAATTGAAATAATATAAGTAAATTATGAAGTATCGAAAAGCACAGAAAACCAATTATTTTCTGTGCTTTTTTTATTATTTTTTTGTTCTGTTTCTGATTTGTGTAACAATTTTTCTAAAAAGCTACATATATTAAATCAATATAGATTTGGGACAAGTAAAACAACCAATAAAACTTCGGAAATATGAATTTATCACAATGGCTCATCTTTATTTTTATTCTACAAATCTTCCATGGGTTATCTACTTGGAAACTTTATATTAAAGCGGGAAGAAAACCTATAGAGTCATTTATACCAATTTATAATTTAGTAGTAATGATGAAAATCATAAAGCGCCCGCGTTGGTGGGTTGTTTTGCTTTTTATCCCTATTATTAATCTTTTGGTAATTCCAGTATTTTGGATTGAAATTATAAGAAGTTTTGGAAAAAACTCCACAAAAGATACCACACTGGTTTTAGTGACATTAGGAGTATATATCACTTTTATAAACTATTCTGAAAAGCTAGTTTACATTGAAAATAGAGATTTAACGCCTAGATCGAAAACTGAAGAAACAATAGGCTCGCTAATATTTGCAATTGTTGTTGCAACATTGGTACATACTTATGTAATACAGCCATTTACAATTCCGTCTTCATCATTAGAAAAAACATTATATACAGGAGACTTTTTGTTTGTAACCAAATTTAATTACGGCGCAAGAACTCCTATGACAACAGTGGCATTGCCAATGGTTCATGACTCAATTCCTTTTTTGGGCAAAAAATCATACTTATTTAATGATGATGTGACAAAAAGAGAAACATCATTATTAAACAAGTTTCAATTGCCATATTTTAGATTCCCTGCAGTTGAAACCATTCAACGAAACGAGATTGTAGTTTTCAATCAGCCTGCAGACACCTTGCGAGATATGGATAATTTTCATCCTGACCGAAATTACTATAAACCAATCGACAAAAAAACAAACCTGGTTAAAAGATGCGTTGGAATTCCGGGCGATTCTTTAGAAATCCGCCAAGGATATATTTACATTAATGGCAGATTATCAATATTGCCAAAAAGCGCAAAGCCACAATACAATTTTCTGATTGATACAAAAGGGCAAACTATAGATCAAGACGCTCTTGTTCACAGATATGGAGCAAGAGAAGGTTTAAAATATGAAAATGGAGTTTTTGCTTTGACTAATACTGGCGAATATTTTTTGACATTGACAGATGAAGAAGCCAAACAAATTGCAAATAACCCCGCTGTAAAAGCCGTGAAGAAACAATTGACACCAAAAGGTGAGGATGGAGGCGTATTTCCACATATTTCGTCTTTAGGATGGAATATCGACAATTTTGGCCCTATTTATATTCCTAAAAAAGGGAAAACTGTGAAATTGACTTTAGAAACATTGCCTTTTTACAAAAGAATTATTCAGGAATATGAACACAATGATTTGAAAATCGACGGCAAGAAAATCATTATAAACGGAAAATTATCTGATACTTATACTTTTCAACAAGATTATTACTGGATGATGGGGGATAACCGTCAAAATTCTTTAGATGCGAGATTTTGGGGATTTGTTCCTTTCGATCATGTTATAGGTAAGCCCGTTTTTATTTGGTTTAGTTGGGATAAAGATGGTAAAGGCATTAACAAAGTAAGATGGAATCGCGTTTTTTCTGTAGTTAACGGAAACGAACCGAAGTCCTATTTAATACATTTTCTTGTTTTTGTTGTTCTTTGTATTGCAGCGAATAAATTCATAAATAAGAGAAAAAAAGCATAGCAATTACAATAATTCTAAAATATCAAAAGCTCTGAAACGCTATATTTCAGAGCTTTTTTCATGTTTTGTTATAGCAATTTATTAAACCAAAACAGCCTCTTTGCCACTTTCAAGCCATAAAAATTTCTCTTTTACTTCAGATTTTTCAATTTCACTTTTTAAAGACTTTGTAGATTGCTTAAAATGCCACCAACCTTCGTAATGTATCGGAATAACAGCGTTCGGATTTAAGAGTTTTGTTGTCGCAATTGCTTCTTCACCATTCATTGTGACTCTTAAATTCTTTTTTAAATAAGGAAATGCGCCAGCTCCTAAATGCAAAATTGCAATATCAACGTTTTTCTTTTTTTTCAATTCGTAAATTCCATCAAAAAGGACGGTGTCTCCTGAAATGTAAATACAACCGTTTGTTTGGCCTTCCCATTCGATCGTAAAGCCTATCACTTTGCCCATTATTTTATCCAATCTTTTAATATTGGTATGTTGTGCAGGAACAGCAGTAATTTTTAGATTTCTTACTTTTTCTGTTTCTACATTATATTCTTGCCAATTGTCAAGACCAATTGTATTGGTGTCTTTTAAACGAAGTTCAGCGTCTTTTGTAGAAAGAACAATCGGAACTGTTTGAATAAAAATTCTCCCTTTCTTGTCTAAATTATCACTATGATGATCGTGACTCAGCAAAACCAAATCAATTTCGCCAATTTCTTCAATTGACAATGAAGGATCAGTATACTTTTTTGAAAATGCCATTGGACTACTTACATATTGTGGAAAAAATCCATCTTTTTTATCCAATGTTGGATCTGTCAAAATCTTATATCCGTTGATATTTATTAACACGCAAGCAGTGTCAATATGTGTAATTGTAACTTTCATTTGTATTCTATTTTGATTGTTAAAATATCATACAAAACTGTACTAAATAAGCGGTTTGAAAATTGACTTTCGTCAAGAAATACGTTTTCTGATTCTGCTAAGAGTTTCCGGTACAACTCCGATATAAGAAGCGAGATATTTTAATGGAATTTGCTGTACGTATTTAGGTTGCTCCAATAGCAAATTTTCATACCTTTCTTGTGGTGTTTTAGTCAAAAGATCCAGTTCTCTCTTTACTTTTTTATCAAGCAAATATTCTGTTGCAATACGTCCTAGTTTTTTTGCGGTTTCACATTTTTCATACAAACGCTGCAAATTTTCATATGATATTGAATACAGTTGACACTCAGTCAATGCTTGAATATAGATATCGGTTTTAGTCCTATTGTAAAAAGAATCATAGGCGCAATAAAATGAATCTTTAAATGCAAAATCAAAGGTTATTTCTTTATCATTTGCAATTACATAATATCTTATAACTCCCGAATCAATAAAAGACAAATAATTTTCTAATTGCCCTTGAACAAGAATCGATTCATTTGCAGAGAAGCTTCTGGTTTTAAGACAACCTAAAAATTCAGTTAAAGTTTTTTCTGGAAAACCCAGTTTTGCAAAATATTCAATTAATGATTTCATTCACTACAATTTACCTTTATTATTTCAGATTTAAAATTTTGGATATTTTATGCTATAAATTACGAATATAGACATTTTAATTTTCTATCTGCAAATTTGGATAAAGCCAAAATTGCCACTTTTCAAAGTGCACAAAACTTACAAATTCTGATAATAGTTTTTTACTATATTTGGCATAGATATTGGTCGTTTTATTTCGATCAATTTCATTGAATTATTTTGAATTAACCAATTCTAAAACAATAATTTTAATTTTATTAGTTACATTTTTTACACCAAACGATTTCCCCAAATCAAACTATAAAACCAAAATCTTAAAAATGAAACAAAAACTAACAACGCTTTTATTTGTATTTACTTTTATAAATATGTTTGGCCAAGTGTCGCCTACAGCAAAAAACAGCCAAAGTACTGATCCAAATAACAAGGCTTTAATTTCAAATGATATTGTTACAAACAAAGCTATAAGCGCACTTAAAAAAGTTCCATTAGACGAGGCTTCAATCTTGCTTTATGATTATGATGGCACTCTTTTTTCGTTTGATTTAGAATCTGAAACCATTGTTTGGACTGTCAAAGCATCCGATTCACATACAGAAATGTGCGCAAATGCTGTAACACTTCAAGATGGTGTTGTATATGTCCCATTTATTAACGGTGAAATTTTTGCGATTGACAATCAAACTGGTGCAATTTTTTGGAAATCAAGAATCGGCAATTACACAGATCAAATTGTTTTAAAAGATCAAGCTCCAACGATAAATAATGGAAAATTATATATCAGTACTCAAAATCAGAACAGCAGTATTTATGCTCTTGATATCAAAAATGGAAGTTTAGCATGGAGCTACAGGTTAGATGCTGAAGTTAATCATGCACCAATTTTATTTTTTGAAAATAAAATTTTTACACAAAGCGCAACCAACTTTTATTGTTTTGAAGCCAATACGGGAAAAGTAATCTACCAAAAAACTTTTGATGAAGCTATAACAGGAAAACCTGTGACAGATGGCCAATATGTCTTTGTAGCAAATGAAAAAAATACGCTTTACGCTTTAAGTGCTAATAAATCAGATATTGTTTGGGAATTTAAATTTGATGAAAATCAGAATAATGTAAAGAATCGCATATTTTGCAAAGACAATAAAATATATTTTGCAGCACAAGGCACAAATACTACTTCAGTTTACTGTGTGGATTCAAAAACAGGAACACAACTTTGGAAAACCGATTTTAAAGACGATAATATAGAATATATTACTCAAGAAAATGATAATTTATGGGGATATACGCGCGGAAAAAAGCTTTTCCAAATACTTCTAGACAATGGTGAAGTTGTATTGGACAAAAAATTGACAACCATGCCGATTTCAAATATTGAGTTTCCTCTTGATGATAATCTGCTTATGTATTATTGCGATGCAGGTTTAGTTCAATATGATTTAAAAGAACAAGATGAAAACATGTTTTATATGCGAACATCTATAAAAGATGATGTTTATAGCGCATTTATAAAAATTATTCGATAATAAAAAAACTCCTTAGAACCTAAGGAGTTTTTTTGTTTTTATTTCTCGCCATAAATGACCCAAGCACTAGAATCAATTATTACATTTCCATCAGGGAACTTTTCATTGACAATGATATAAGTTTCTTTTTTGATTTTTTCTCGTATTTCATCAGTAGTTGAACCTAGTGCGGCTACAATTGGCGCAGCTACTTCTGTCTGCATTTCCCAATAGCCATCAACAGTTTTGCAGTTCAATTTTCCAGCTACTTCTGTTTGAACAATATTTTTCAATCCAGCTTTGGTGAATAAATCAGAAATAAATCCGTCTTTGGCACAACGAAACATTCCAGGAGAGCCAGAAGGTGGTGGCGGAAGCTCCAAATTTCTGCTAATTGTCCCCATAGTTGCAGTAATCCAAAAGTTTTTTTCAGGACCATTCCAAACTGCTGTGGCAATTCTTCCTCCAGGTTTTAGAACACGAACCATTTCTTTGGCCGCCAATTCCATATCGGGAAAAAACATAAATCCGAAACGACAGCTAATAGCATCAAATGTATTATCTGGAAAAGGAAGCTCGCAAACATCACAAGTCATTGTTTGAACATTTTTAATTCCTCTTAAAGCTGCATTTTCACGAGCTATTTTCAACATATCATCAGCAAGATCGGTAAGTATGATTTTTCCATCTGTTAATTTGGCAGCAATCGTCAATCCAGGTTCCCCTGTGCCTGAAGCAATATCAAGAATATAATCAGTGGTTTTGGGATTTATTAATCGAATTATTTCATCTCCCATTGGTTTTAAAAAATCCATTACGATTTCATCCCATTTTTTCCAGCCTCCAGAAAATTTGTTCCAAGACTGTTTTTGCTGCTCGCGAATTTGTTCAAGGTGTGGTTCCATTTTCTTAAATTTTGATTCTATAATTGTTTTTTGCTTGTTCCAAAGTTAGAAAAGGGGCTAACTAGTTTATACCAATTCCGAAAACAAATAAAATGGGGAGAAATGAAGTTTTATTATGGTGTAAACCAATATTTTTGAACAAACAAATTTAAGAATTTTAAAAATACAATTTACTGGTTTTCAACTATATATTTTAAACCATTTCAATTAAAACTTAGCGTATCAATAAAAGAAAATCCTCCTAACTTTTAAATTATTAAAATGAAATGATTTTATTAGATTTGAGCATCCAAAATTTTTAATATTTATCAAATGAAATGGATTACGAGAGAACGCCCAAAAATAGACCGAATTGCTTGTCCTTGGCTAATTCGGAAATTTGTTGACCAAGAAGCCGAATTCATTTATGTTCCTTTTAATGTCGTTTTAGAAAAAGCAAAAGAATTAAATGCAATTCCGTTTGATATTCCAAATGTTGAATTTACGCACTACGATGATCAGAGCACATTTGATTATATTATCAAAAAATATGAAATCATTGATCCTGCAATCTCAATTATTGCAGGAATTGTTCGGGGAGCTGATACTGACCGACATGATATCGCAAAAGAATCGGCAGGACTTTGGGCGATCTCAGCTGGACTCTCTTATAATATTACGGATGATTATAAATTGCTAGAAACCGGAATGATTTTGTACGATGCATTATACAGCTGGGCAACGCATTTATACAAGCAAAATCATTTGCAAAATAGTCCTTTTGAAAATTTGCTTCATGAAGTTTACACTAAATTTCTAAAAGAAAAGAAAACTTCAACAAAAACACCATCTTGGGTTAAAGATTTAAAAGAAATTATTCAGGACCAAATTGACGCCCAATTTGCATTTGATTTAAAGAAAATCTCAAATGAATTGGATTTAAATCCATCGTATTTATCGCGAGAATTTTCAAAGCATTTTGAAGATTTAAATTTTGGCGAATATGTCAGGAAACTTCGTATTGAAAAAGCAATTCATCTTATTGGAAATTCATCTCATACTTTGACCGAAATAGCATACATGACAGGCTTTTCCGATCAAAGTCATTTTACAAGAATTTTTAAACAGCACACAGGAAAAAATCCTTCGGCTTATCGAAAAAAAGCAAAAAAGTAAACCAAATACAAAAGGTAAATTTGATTCTATTTTAAGAAAGCGCAAGCGATTAGTTTTGCTTTATAACCAAAACTAAAACAATGTATTTAAAATCAACTTTGCTTTTTGCAGTATTCCTTTCTAGTTATACTATTTTTTCTCAAACTGTTTATCCAAAAATTACAGGCTATTTTGGTATTATGCACCCAATAGCTACATTCAGTAAAGAAGAAACAACTGTAAATTTCAGAGACTATTATGCAGTTGGATTTCCAACAGGAATCAATATTTGGAAAAGCGAAAAGATAGGATTTTCGCTTGAATTTGTTCCAAACATCAAAGACGACAACGGAACAGATAAAGTAACAAATTTACTATTTCATCCAGGAGTTTTAGTGGCATTGGGAAAAGGCTACACTTTTGCAGGAAGAGCGGCTTTTGAAACTAGCGGAAGATACGGTTTCACTCCAGTTTTCAATAAGACTATAATTAAAAATAAAACTTGCAGTTATTATGTGGCGGTTCCTTTGCCGGTTCGTTTTGGCAATAATCATCCAAGCTCTTTTACTGTAGGTTTTCAATTTGGAATTGCTTTTTAAAATGGAAAAAACATCAAAATACAGCTTGTTGCAACTGACTCTTTATTTCCTAAAATTAGGAACTTCGGGATTTGGCGGTCCAGTCGCTTTAGTAGGCTATATGCACAAAGATTTAGTCGAAGATCGAAAGTGGATTTCGGAAGAGGAATACAAGCAAGGATTGGCACTAGCACAACTCGCGCCGGGTCCACTTGCAGCACAACTAGGGATTTACCTTGGTTTTGTTCATTATAGTTTTTTAGGAGCCACTTTAGCGGGTTTTGCCTTCATATTGCCTTCTTTTCTAATGGTACTTGCATTAGGTGTTATTTACCAATTGTATGGCGGTTTGTCTTGGATTCAGGCTGTGTTTTATGGCGTTGGCGCTTCTGTGGTAGGGATTATAGCATTGAGTTCTTACAAGCTTACGGTAAAATCTATTGGTAAATTCAATATAGAATCTTTTAGAACAAAATGGTTGCTTTGGCTTTTTTTTATCACCGCTACAATTATAACTTTTATAACTGAAAAGGAGCAAGTTTTACTTTTTATATTAGCAGGATTATTTTACATGATCATGACTGCTCCTCCAAAATGGTGGAATTTCAAAACCACAAATTCTCTGGTTTTATTTCAATTCGCATTATGGAATTCAGAAGGATCGACACTTGTAAAATTGGCTGTTTTTTTTACAAAAGCCGGTGCATTTGTTTTTGGAAGCGGATTAGCGATTGTTCCCTTTCTGCATTCGGGCGTGGTAGCCGAAAATCATTGGCTTACAGAACAGCAATTTCTTGATTCAGTTGCAGTAGCAATGATAACACCTGGACCTGTCGTTATTACAGTTGGATTTATCGGTTATTTGGTAGATGGATTTTCTGGTGCCTTAGTAGCTGCTTTGGCAACTTTTCTTCCTTGTTATTTATTCACGATTTTGTTGGCGCCATATTTTAAAAAAATTGCCGATAACAAATCGGTTAAAGCTTTTGTTGAAGGAATTACGGCTGTTGTAATTGGCGCTTTAGTTGGATCTGTTATTGTCATTGCTTCAAGAAGTATTATTGATGTTCCGACAGCATTAATTGCTGTTCTGACGATTGGAGCTTTGCTTTATTACAAAAAAATCCAAGAGCCTTATATCATTTTAATTGCCGGAATTATTGGCGTATTTATAAAATTGATTTAATTCAGAATCAGAGAAATCATTTTTTTCTAACCATAACTACCCAGTCTCTTTCTGTATTTTCTTCGACAAAATTTTCGATTTCATAAACTAATTCAAAGCCTAAACTCATCATTAAATCCAAAACCTCAGTTCGTGAAAGGCAGCCGTAATAAAATGATTCATCAAACATTTTATCTGTATGTTCGTCTTCTTGTTTTCCGTGAGTAAAAAGAAAATAACCACCAGATAACATCAAATCATAAATCTTAGGATAAATTTCTTTTTGACGTTCTTTTGGGAAATGAAAAAGAGAATCCCAAGCAATGATTCCGTTGAACTTTTCATTGGTTTCAAAGTCAAAAAAATCACTCACAAAGAATTCAGCATTTTTTATTGCAGCAGATTTAGCTGTTTCAATCATTTTCTCTGAAATATCAATTCCACATACTGATTGGTTTTTATCTGAAAAATATTTTGCAATAGGAAATCCTGTTCCGCAACCAATATCCAGAATATTGCTATTTGGTTTTACCTTTTCCAAAAAATCAAAAATAGGTCGATTTAAAGCCGAATTGTTTCTGACTTTTGCCCAATGATCTGCAATTTTGTTATAGGAGTTTTTATTTAATGATGCTTTTTCCATTCTTAATAATTCATTTTTAAATATAAGTACTATTTTTAACAAAAAACAAAGAAAATATGTATTAAAACCAGTACATTCGTATAAGCCAAATCAAAATTAAACCACACAAAAAAACAAAATTCTATGATAAAAAAAGTATTCTTTACGGCTCTAATAATTGGTTTTCTGTCCTTTACAAGTGACAATTCTGATGGAATAATCGAATTCAATTATCCAAAAAACAAACAAGCAGTTCTCTTAATGAAAACTGACCAATTTGAAAATTTTGAAAAAGAATGGCGAGGTGAAGATTACTATTATTTATCTAAAAGCGGAAAAGACAACATTATTTGTTCGGTTCTTTTTTATAAATTAAATAAACAAGAACAAAAGCAAATGGTTGACTCTTTTGATCCGACGGGACATACAACAAGCCCAATAATACCTTTTACCTATTTTTTGAATGGCAATTTATCAAAATATGAAAGAAACAACGACGCTTGGGGCGAACCAACAGATGATTTTATGTTTAGGCAAAATGACATTACTGAGTTTGAAGGAATTAAAACAAGGCAAAAACACATGTATGCTTATGCAATGTTTGGCAAAGATTTGTTTATAAATGTTCATTTGTCTAAAATCAATTATACAACACAAGATTCGATTACAATGAGAACGATATTAGTGAATTTGCAAAAGAAGAAATAGAATTTAAATAGTGAATTGAAATCTATATTTTTTTGCCAAATGACAAATTCACACTAAAAAGTTATGCTTAACTTTCATGCATGAAAGAATTAGTAAATTACATATTGCAGTTTGGAAATTTGAATCAGCAGCAAATTGATTTAATTTTATCAAAAGGAGAAGAAAGAGACATTCGCAAAGAGAACTATTTTGCAGAAGCAGGAAAAGTTGCAGCTGAAGTTGGTTTTATAATTGACGGAATAATGCGCGTTTGCTATTATGACAATAAAGGCGAAGAAATTACAAAATACTTTATTGAAGAAAATAATCTCGTTGTAGATTTAGAAAGTTTCGATAACGGCATTTGTTCGTCGTGTTATGTACAAGCAGTTACAGATTGCAAAATCATTGTTTTTTCAAAGAAAGATTGGCAGGAATTATTAGATACTATAATTGGCTGGGATACCATTGTCCATAAAATAATTTCGAAAGCTTTAATTCAGAAAGTTGCCAGAAGAAGCCCACTCGTTTCTGAAGATGCAACGACACGTTATTTGTCTTTTATGAAAATGTTCCCGAATGTCATCAATAGAATTCCGCTTTCTTATTTAGCTTCTTATCTCGGAATCACACAGTCTTCGTTAAGTCGGATTAGAAAAAATATTCGTTAAATTGTTTTTTTTGCCATTTGGCAAATGTTTCTATTTTTTAGGATTGCAACTTTGTATTAATAATTTTAAAACGACAAAAATGAAATCAGTATTAATAACAGGGGCAAACAGAAGCATTGGTTTAGAAATAGTTAAACAGCTTTCGAAAAAAGGATTATTTGTTTATTTAGGAAGTCGAAATCTTGAAAATGGAGAAAAAGTAACTGCTGAATTAGCTCAAAACGGATTTAAAAACGTGAAAGCGATCCAGATTGATGTTACAGATCAGGAAAGTGTTCTAAAAGCTAAAAATAGCATAGAAAAAGAACAAGGCAAACTCGATATTTTGATCAATAATGCTGGCATTTTAGGGGCAATGCCACAAAATTCTTCTACAACTTCGATTGAAAATTTACAAGAGACATTTGACACAAATTTTTTTGGAGTGATTAGAGTTACACAAACATTTCTTGATTTACTTAAAAAATCGGATAATCCAAGAATCAGCAATATTACATCTGGTCTTGGTTCACTAACTTTACACAGCGATCCATCGTGGAAATATTATCCATTTAAAGCAGTTTCATATGTTTCATCAAAAGCTGCTTTAAACGCTTTTACAGTTACTCTGGCTTTTGAATTGAAAGATCTTCCATTTAAAGTGAATTCAATTGATCCTGGCTATACGGCGACCGATTTTAATAACTTCAACGGACCAGGAAGCGTCGAAAGTGCCGCAAGCTTCATTATCAAACATACTTTGACAGATGAAAATGGCCCAACAGGAAAGTTTTTCAGTAATGATATTGAAGACCAAAGCGAAGAAAGTCCGTGGTAAATTAGAATTTACAAATAAAGGAAAAGCTCCAAAATCAATTGATCTTGGAGCTTTTTTATTGTCTTTTTATTATTTAAATCGGTTCCCAAAGTTCGATTTTATTGCCGTCAGCATCCATAATATGAACAAATTTGCCATAATCATAAGTTGCAATATCATCTAAAACAGTTACGCCATTTTCTTTCAATTTACTTATAAGGCCTTCAATATTTTGAACTCGATAATTGATCATAAACTCTTTTTTTGAAGGCGAAAAATAATCATCATTCTTTTTGAACGGACTCCATTGTAGCACTTCTTTTATTTCTGGATTATCCAAATTTCTAGATTCAAATGTCGAACCCCAGTCATTGACTTCCAGACCTAAATTTTTAGCATACCATTCTCTGGTTTCTTTTGGGTTTTCGGTAAAAAAGAAAATACCGCCAACGCCCGTCACTTTTGGAATCGTATTGTCATTTTGCTTATTTGAATCTTCCATAGCTTTTGGTTTTAAGATCTTAAATGTACTAAAAATGTGTGCTGTAAACAATTAAAGCTTTCTTAAATTGATTTGAACCCATTGTTACTTGTTGTAAATTAGCTAGATACGAAATTTAAAAGATAGGAATCATGAAAACATATCATATAATTGCCATATTGATTTTTGGTTTATCGCTATCGGCAAATGCTCAGAAAAAAATTGAAACTACAGAATTGCCAAAACCAGCTCAAGAATTTCTTCAACACTATTTTAGCTACACAACTGTAGTCAAAGCTCAAAAAGATGCTGAACATGGTGAAAAAGGGTATGAAGTCAAACTAAAAGATGGAACCGAAGTTGAATTTTGGAAAGATGGCTCGTATCGAGAAGTAGATGGAGGGAAAAATCCAATTCCGACAGATTTTATTCCGGCAAATATCAAAGATTATATTTCGAAAAATTATCCAAACGAAAAAATCACGCATATCGATTATGGACACAAAGATTTAGATGTTGATTTAACCAATTCTATTGATTTGGAATTTTCAAAAGATGGAAAAATTCTGAAGGACAAAAACAATAATATCAATTAAATTACGTTTTTAAAAGCACTGGAAAGCCTTATTTCTGGAGGTTTTTTCAAAAATATGAAGTATAAACTTTTTACACTTGTGTAAAGTTTACACAATCTTTTTTTAGCTAAAATTTGCTAAAACTCTCATTTTCAATTTTTAGTATTTGTGGCACAGCGCTTGTAAAATCGGTTAGAGTCGATTTCTTGTTTACTTGGTTTTGATCAGTTTTTAACTGAAAAACGAACAAGAAAATCAATTTAAAAGCCATTTTACGAATAAAGCAATAGCCCAAATGAAAAGTGAAACAATTACTTCAGAACAATTTTATACTTCTGATAAAACCCTCAGCACAAAAGAACAATCTAACAAAAGTTCAATTTTTAGTCCCAATACAAAATCCTTAAATCAAGCAACCGAAAAAACATATAGTCCGTTAGGTGTTATAGTACTTACTGGTACTTTTTTACTGATGCTAGGTGGTGCTTTTTTAGTGTACCAACTTCAATCTGATTTTGATCAATTTCAATTAGACCGGATAAATTCAAGTTGGGGATTTCCATTCTTAATCTTAGCAACCGTTTTATTCTTTTTCCAAACAGGTTCGTTTTTATATAATCTGTATTTGTATTTCAGATACAAACCAATTGAATCTGTTTCTGACGATTTATTGCCAACTTGCACCGTAATTGTTCCCGCTTATAACGAAGGAAAATTAGTATGGCAAACTTTAATGAGTCTTGCTGAAAGCGATTTCCCTCAGCAAAAGCTTCAATTGTTAGCCATTGATGATGGAAGCAAAGATGATACTTGGTACTGGATGCAACAAGCAAAAATAAAGCTTGGAGATCGTCTTGAAATTTACCAACAACCGGAAAACAAAGGAAAACGCCACGCATTATACCGCGGATTTGAACTAGGAATTGGTGAAGTTTTTGTAACTGTTGACAGTGATTCAATTGTAAAAAAAGATACGTTAAGAAATCTTGTAAGTCCGTTCGTTGTTGATAAAAAATGCGGTGCAGTAGCAGGAAATGTTCATGTTTTAAACAATAAAAAAGCTTTGTTGCCAAAAATGCTGAATGTAAGTTTTGTGATGAGTTTTGAATTCATGCGTTCTGCCGAAAGCATGTTGGGATCTGTATTATGCACGCCCGGCTCAGCGGCCGCGTATAGAAAAGATGCGGTATTTGTGTGTCTTCCAGAATGGATCAATCAAACTTTTATGGGACAACCATCAGATATTGGCGAGGATCGAGCAATGACTAATATGATTTTAAAGCAAGGACTACATGTTTTGTTCCAAAGAAATGCCCTCGTTTTGACAAATGTCCCAGAAGAGTACAAAGGCTTATACAAGATGTTTATAAGATGGGGAAGAAGCAATGTGCGTGAAAATATCATGATGGCACAATATGTTTTTAAAGATTTTAGAAATGAATCTAAATTTGGTGCCAGACTTTTATTTTTGAATCAGTCTTTAAAAATAATTATGTCATATCCTTTCTTATTATTTATGCTCTTTTTTATAGCAGTTCATCCAGTGCTGTTTTTTAGCTCAACGCTTTTAAGCATTATGATCGTATCTACTTTTTCAGTATTATTTTATGCTAAAAGATATAGTTTTTCGGATGCTTTTTGGGCGTATTCATATAGCATATTTTATACTTTCAGCTTATTCTGGATAACGCCTTATGCTATTGCAACAGCTAATAAAAAAGGGTGGCTGACACGTGGTTTATCTTAAATAACTTAAAGTTTTTGAAATACAAAAACCTTCAGAACCTTGCATTTTAGGCCCTGAAGGTTTTTATTTTTAATCTAACCCTGCAAATTTAAATGGCGCCGTAGCTTGAAAATTCATGGAAGATTCTCCAGAATAATTTTCATTATTGGCTAAACTTAGTTTTCGAACTTTAGCTTTCTCGCTAAAATCTAGTTTACTGAATTCCACCCAAACCACATTCGGATTTAAAACATTATCGAAATAATACACTAGATTTTTTTGATCTGCAACAGTTCTCCATCGCGTCGAGGATATATTTGGTTCTGTTGCTGAAGAAATTCCGAGTGGTACAGAACAATTCCTAATTACACCAAAAACACTGGCAAGCGCAGTTCTTGTATTATCTGTTTTCGGAATCGCATCAATGTAATAGTGAGCACGAACAAAACGATCGGCAGCTCTGTTGGTTCCAGGCAACATAATTGTTCCTGGAATACTTTTCCAATACGTATTTATTGCCAATTGCTCATCAAAAATAGGGGAGTTTGTCATCGCAACATAGCTTCTGTCATGATGAATAACCAATTTTCCATTTATGTATTCAAAAATCGCATTATCTCCAGAAGCATCAGAAATCGACAAGTGTACCGTTGCAAAAATATCTGTTCCAGGAATATGCGACGATGTTACCGTAAAGTCATTTTTCCCTAAAGCATTTACAGCTTCAGAAACCGTAGAAAAATTATCCAAAACATATTGAAGCCACAATGAAACCGCCAAGCCTTTTGTTTTGCCGTTTTTCTCAAATTGGGGATAAACAGATTCAACAAGCCATAATAAATTTCCAACTAAACCTTTTTCATTCATTCCGTCAGACGAAGCAATATCCCAAGAACTTGTTACAACGCTTCCGTACTTTGATTTCCATTTAACTGAATTATTCCCTGCTTCGCCAAACCTTTCCATTCCTCTTGGAAAAACCCATAAATTAGCTGGTATTTCACCTCTCCAGTCCATTGAACGTGCTGTAAGAATTGTGCCATTCAGTCCTTGATAAACAATTCTTGTACAAGCGAAAATTTTTCCATTATAAATTATTGTGCTTAAAAAAGCAAAAACGATCAAAATTCTATTTTTTGTCTTCATACAGCTAACTTTTACATTATTATAAACTAATGTCGATAAACAAAAAAACTCCTAAAGTTTGAGATCATTTAGGAGTTTAGATTTTCTTATGTGGTTATTGTTTATTGCGAGTCAAGGAAACTTAAATCTTTTTAAGAGTCAATTTCACTTCTTCAGCCTCTAAAATTAATTCGTCTTTGGTGATTGTGCTTACACAAGGCCATGGAGTGCCTGTTTCGTCTTTAATTACAAGACTTTTCCCTTTTTTAGTTAAAGCATAAGTACCATCTGTCATCTCTCTTAGTAAAAAACCTGTTACATGACCATCTTCAGTAAAAGTCAATTGACCATTAGTAAGAATTACATTTTTCAATGAATCAGAAAGTGGTTTTTTATTTGCTTCAACAGCAGTAACTTTCCAAGAACTTACTAATTCATTTCTTTTTGCTTTATTGCAAGAAAGAATTAATACTGCAGATAATAAAATTCCGAAGATAAATAATTTAGATTTTTTCATAATTCTGTGATTAAAAAATTAGACAGGAAAAGTTACAAAAAAAAACAATATTTAACATCTTTGTAATCAAATATTTAAATTCGTTTGGAAAGCCTTGAATCTACTAGGGATTTCCATTTTAACAAATGACAATTTATTAATTTCTAAATTATCTAGGCTTGTCTCAAATCGCAAATTTTAATTCAGCGTAAGCTCTCCAAGAATCTCTTCATACAAAAATGGCCCACCAGGATATGTGGCAGTATAATCCAGATTCATCCAGACTTGGCCGCGCTCATCGATATGATAATGAATAGTTTTGCCGTAACTTTCTTTTACAAAAAGCACATTTTTTATGAGATAATTTACTTTTTCCAAATCAATCATAGAACCAATCAATATTTCTGGATAAATATGGCCTTTTGTATGAATAAGACGTGGAGTGCCACCAATTGCACGGATTGCTGCTGCCATTAATATCGAATGATCGTCACAATCTCCAGAAAAATATTCTAGTGATTCACTTGCCGTTGCAATATAATCGCCGTCTTTCGGGTCATTTACATAATTCCAGCGTCCATTGATTTCTTTAAACACAGCAAAACACTGAATAATAGTTCTGTAATCTGAATATCCTCTAATTCCTTTAAAATGCTTATTGGCACTCATAATGGCGAAATTGCGCACTTTTGGATTTTGATATTCGATTGCATTTATAATTTTTGATCGATTTGGGAAAGGAAGCAATTTTGCTACAATAATATCTTGCGGATAAGGATTGTCAGACATGGTATAAATCATCGAATTATAATCTTCAGATATTTCGCTGAAACCATAATTCCCAATTACAGTACCATAAAATAATACCAGCAAATAAACTGCGACACAAAGAATAATTATAGTTCTAAGCAGCATCAGTAAAAAGAATATTACTGCAAAAACAAATATAAAAATGAAGACGCGATCTAAATTGAAAGCCCAATTTAAATCGCGGAGATTTTGATGCAGAATGATGAAAATCGGAATCGTTATCAAAAGACTCAACAGCATAATAATAATCCTGTCATACGGCGATTTTACCTGTAATTTGGATTTTAATTGCGGGAAGTCAATTTTAGGGAAATTCATCATAAAAAATCAAAGCAGTTTTTACAGCGCTTTTACCGTTTCAACAAAAGTACTTTTTTTATCAATAATTCCGAGATCAAATAATTGATTTTGAATTTTGATAAAAGCTTTTTCGCTCAAATGCTTTTGTGACCACTGTGTCAGTTTCAACCACTCGCGTATATCTTCTTTTTTTTGCTTAAAAAGTTCTGCTAATGTTTTGTCAATATTCGGAATTTGAGCAAAATCCTGCGTTGTTTTGTTGATTACTTCAAGTATTTTCTCCATCACTTTTGGATTTTTTTTCAAAAATTCGTCGCGTACCGCAATTACAAACGATGGCCATGGAGTAGGGCAATCGCCAACACGTCTAAAAATGCCTTTATCAACAAGAGGTTTTGTCATAAAACGTTCCCACATAAAATAATCTGCGGTCCCATTTGTTAAAGCTTCAACAGCGCCATCAATTGTGTTGATGATCTCAAATTTCAATTCGTCTTGTTTCCAGCCTTGTTCAGCAGCATTTACGTATGCCATCAGTTGTGAACCTGATCCAATTCTAGAAATCGCTACTTTTTTGTTTTCTAAATCCTTTACAGTCTGAAAATCTGATTTTGCGGCAACATGGATTCCCCAAATTAAAGGAGATTGCACATAAATCTGAACAATTTTGCTTGGATTTCCTGCCAAAATATCTTTGACAATTCCTTCGGTCAATATTACAGCTATATCAGCATCACCGTCACGCAGCATTTGGCACATTTTGCCCGTTCCTTCGGGAATATCCTTCCATTGCAAATCAATATTTTCAGCCTCAAACTCGCCATTTTCAATGCATAAATGCCATGGCAAGTTGAAGTGTTCAGGAACACCCACAATGTTTACGGTTTTCATTACAGTTTTAAGTTTAAGTTAAGTTTGGTATGCGTATCCTTAAGTTTGTTTGTTTAGTTTTTCAATAAATCAGTCCGATGTTTGTCTGAAAGACAGGGCTCAGCATATTCTATTATTTCTTGGGCTTCATATTCATTCAAAATACTTCGTACTAACGAATAATCAACATCGCGAACTATTTCGACAGCAAATAAAGTTTCATTTAAGCCTTCGGATTGGCAATTAATCGCTTTTAATTTTTCTCTTATGATTTCCTGATCAAAACCTTTTTCTAAAATTAAGACCTGAACAATTGAATTACCCGAGTTTTCAATTGTTTCCTTATATACAAAACGATTTTCTTTTTCGTCAAATTCAGCGTAAAATAAATCTTCTGTTGCAATAAGAGGCCCAAAAAATGGAATATTATCCAATTTAAAAAGGCCTTTTTCTAAATCTATAATTTCAGCCCACATGGTTTCTGAAACATTGTCTTCTAAATAATCGCTGTAGTATTTAAAAAGTATTTTTTTGTGTGTTTCTGTCATTCTTTAATCTGAAATTTTTTTACTATCCCGATCCCTTGCTAATTTCGGCAATGGTTTCGAATTATCTAATTATCAAATTGACTAATTATCTAATGGTCTAATTTTTCTATTCTATTTCGCTTATTTCAGCTTTTAATGGTGATATAACAATTCTGTATCCATCCGGATCTTGAATCATTTTTCCGTTTTCATTCCAAAATGGATTTGCTGCAGTTATAGTTGAAATATTATGATGTTCGATTTTGCTTATCAAGTTATTATAGTCTAAAATTGATTTTGGATAAAGCACAACAACATCATCTTCATCAAAGGTATGTTTGGCTTTGTTATTTGATTGCGTAAATTCAAAATGCCATTCTAAACCTGATTTGCCAATAAAAATACCGTTGTAATTATTATGATTTTGAAACTCTCCCAATTGTTCAAAACCCAGAACATTTACATAAAAATCTTCAATTTTCTTTAAATCATCGGTGTGACGCGCAACTCTTAAAAACATATATTTTAGGATTTTATCTGATTGATATGATGTTCTAAATGTTCTACATAATCGGTCATAAGAAACCTTAAGTCGATTATAGATTCGTCGCTTAATACAATTTTATAATCTAAAGCCTTCTCATCAACAGATTTCATGATTCTCAAGATTTGCTTATTGAGTACAAACCATAATTTGATTAGTTCATCAATATCCATTATTTGATACTGATTCAAATTTACCAAATCCATTTGATTATAGGGCCTGTGCTTATAAGGTTTCTCTATATAATTGATTTCTGTAAAGCGTACTAAATTATGAATAGCTGAATCCACCAAATGCCCTAAAATTTCTTTTCTTGACCATTTTCCTGGCTTTTTCTCTTGTAAAACATTTTGACTAATTTCGGGAAAATAGTTCACATTTTCCTTTAATAATATTTCAAATTTAAGAATAGCATCTTCCATGAACTATTTATTTTTTTGAATTGATTAAAACAATTACCAAATTATCTCATTGACAAATCTTCTAATTATTTTTGCGCCAGTTTGTTCAATGTATAAGCAATAAGCTCATCTACAGCTTTATAAGGATCTTCACTAAAAGTTCCAGATGCACGATTCGCAATAATTGCATTTAATGATAACGCATTATGTCCTAAAAGTGCAGAAAGGCCATAAATAGCAGCAGTTTCCATTTCTAAATTAGTGATTTTTGTTCCGTCAAAATCGAAGTTATCCATTTTGTTGTTTAATTCTTCATCTTGGATATTCAAACGCAAAACACGTCCTTGAGGCCCGTAAAAACCGCCGGCAGTTGCAGTAATTCCTTTAAAAATTCGATCCGATTCAATGAATTTCTCTAATTCTTCTGAACACGCAATTGCATAAGGTCTTCCTTTTCTAATATCCCAATTGGTATGCGTAATAAATGCGTCTTCAATGGCAGCATTTGAAACATCATCGATCAAATAGGAGCGAAGCATATTGTCAAGCCCAAGTCCAAATTTTGACATTACAAAGCTGTCAACAGGAATATCTTCCTGCAGAGAGCCTGAAGTTCCAATTCTGATAATATTCAACGAAGTCAGCTTTTCTTTCGGCGTTCGTGTTTCTAAATCGATATTTACCAAAGCATCTAATTCATTCAAAACAATATCGATATTATCTGGGCCAATTCCGGTTGAAATTACTGAAAGACGTTTTCCTTTATAAATTCCCGTTTGAGTCTTAAACTCCCTTTTTTGCGTTGAAAATTCAATCGAATCAAAAAATTGAGTGATTTTTTCTACTCTATTTTGATCTCCAACAAATATGATGTCGTGTGCAATATGTTCAGGACGAAGGTTCAAATGGTAAACACTTCCGTCTGGGTTAAGTATTAATTCTGAGTTTTGTATCATTTTTTTTAGATGCTAAGGTTCTGAGTGGCTAAGATTCTAAGTTTTTTTTCAGATTCACATAACTTGAAACCTGAAACTTTAAACTTTTAGCCTCCTACACGTTTTGTTTTAAATCCTTTTTCTTTTAAGATTGCCATGATTTTATCGCGATAATCACCTTGAATAATGATTGAATCGTCTTTAAAAGTTCCGCCAACGCTAAGTTTTGTTTTGATTTCTTTGGCTAAGATTTTAAAATCTTCGTCTGACCCTTCATAACCTTCAATAATTGTGGTTGCTTTTCCTTTGCGTTTCTCAAATTTACAAATCATTGGCTCTTTTTGAACATATAATACATGCTCTTTGGCCTGAATTTCTTCGGGTTCATTTGATTCAACGTGATCAGGAAATAAGTTTTTTAATTGATCTTTAAAGTCCATAATTTTATTATTCTAAAAAAATAAATTCCAACTATAAAAGTATTTAAAAATTAAATTCCAAACTCCAATAAAGCTTGGAATTTGGAATTTTAATATTGAAATCTATTTAAGTTTTTATTTTTTGATTAAACCTAAATCTACTAAACGTTCGTATAAATAATCTCCAGCTGTGATATCTTCAAATTTCTTAGGATTCTCAGCATCAATGCAATTTTCCAAACAATCCAATCGCATATCACTCACTGGATGCATGAAAAACGGAACAGAATAACGAGACGTTCCCCATAATTCTCTTGGCGGATTTACTACTTGGTGAATCGTTGATTTTAATTTATTGTTTGTATGTCTTGACAACATGTCTCCAACATTGATAACTAATTCATCATCAGCTGCAATAGCATCAATCCATTCACCGTCATGATTTTGAACTTGCAATCCTTTTCCTTGCGCTCCCATCAACAACGTAATCAAGTTGATATCACCATGCGCCGCTGCACGAATGGCATTTTCTGGCTCAGAAGTAATAGGAGGATAGTGGATTGGTCTTAAAATAGAGTTTCCTTCTTTTGCATATTGATCAAAATAAAACTCATCTAAACCTAAATGTAAAGCTAAAGCTCTCAGCACATAAACACCTGTTTTTTCAAGCATTTGGTATGCATCTTTACCTACTTCATTAAAGCGAGGCAATTCTTTTACTTCAACATTGTCTGGGTATTCTGAAGCCCATCTTGAATCTTTGTCAACGTATTGGCCAAAATGCCAAAATTCTTTCAAATCTCCTTCTTTGCGTCCTTTAGCATGTTCTTTTCCAAAAGATACATAACCTCTTTGTCCGCCAATACCAGGAATTTCATAATTATGCTTAGTTTCTATTGGCAAAGCGAAAAATTTTCTAATTTCGCTATAAAGCTCGTCTACCAATTGGTCATCTAAGAAATGACCTTTTAAGGCTACGAAGCCAATGTTTTCAAATGCACTGCCGATTTCATTTACAAATTTTTGTTTACGTTTCGGGTCGTCCGAAAGGAAATCACGTAAGTCTACACTAGGAATGTTTTGCATACTTTACATTTTTTATTTAAAGATGAAAGGTGTCGAAAAACCTTTCAGAAACAAAGGTAGAGAATATTTTAGAATTGAATTTTAAAAGTTATATAAAAATTGAAATTTTATAACAAAAGCAAATAAAATTGTTATATTTTTCTATATTTGAAATCATAAAAAAAATAAACCAATGATCTTTTACAGAGAAAACCTAACTGACGCTCAATTATTAGACTTATATAAGAAAATTTTAAAACCTCGATTAATCGAAGAAAAAATGCTGATTCTGATTCGTCAGGGCAAAGTGTCAAAATGGTTTTCTGGAATTGGGCAAGAAGCTATTGCTGTTGGAGTTACATCAGTTTTGGATGAATCAGAATATGTATTGCCAATGCACCGAAATCTTGGTGTTTTTACTACGCGAAATATTCCGCTTCACCGCTTATTCTCGCAATGGCAAGGGAAAGCAAACGGTTTTACTAAAGGAAGAGACCGCAGTTTTCACTTTGGAACTCAGGAATATAAAATAATCGGTATGATTTCGCATTTGGGACCACAATTAGGAATCGCAGACGGAATTGCATTAGCCGATAAACTTCAGAATAATAAAAAAGTAACTGCCGTTTTTACGGGAGAAGGCGCAACCAGTGAAGGCGATTTTCACGAAGCTTTAAATATTGCAGCTGTTTGGAAATTGCCTGTAATGTTTGTTATTGAAAATAACGGCTACGGACTTTCGACACCAACAAACGAGCAATATTTATGCGAAAATCTTGCGGATAAAGGCATTGGTTACGGAATCGAAAGCCACGTTATTGACGGAAATAACATATTGGAAGTTTACAACAAACTTTCTCAACTGAAAAGAGAAATGCAGGAGAATCCGCACCCTGTATTATTGGAATTCAAAACTTTTAGAATGCGTGGGCATGAAGAGGCGAGTGGTACCAAATATGTTCCGCAAGAACTAATGGATGAATGGGCTGTTAAAGATCCTGTAACAAATTATAGAAAATATTTGACCGAAACAGGAGTTTTGACAGCTGAATTTGACGAACAGCTTCACAACGAAATCAAACAAGAAATCGATGAAAATTTAGCTATCGCAAATACCGAACCAGAGATTATCCCAACTTATAGTGGAGAATTAAATGATGTTTATAAAGATTTTGACTATGAGGAATATACTCATAGTGAAGAAGTAAAAAATATTCGTTTTATAGATGCTATTCGAAACAGTTTAGAACAATCTATGTGGCGCAATAAAAACTTAGTCATTATGGGGCAAGACATTGCCGAATATGGCGGTGCTTTTAAGATTACAGAAGGATTTGTAGATGCTTTTGGAAAAGAACGAATTCGCAATACGCCAATTTGCGAAAGTGCTGTGGTTTCAGCTGGAATGGGGTTGTCAATCAACGGCTATAAAGCGATTGTAGAAATGCAATTTGCTGATTTCGTCTCAACTGGCTTCAATCCGATTGTAAATTTATTGGCAAAATCACATTACCGTTGGGGAGAAAATGCAGATGTTGTTGTCCGTATGCCTTGTGGCGGAGGAACTCAGGCCGGACCTTTTCATTCGCAAACAAACGAAGCTTGGTTTACTAAAACTCCAGGTTTAAAAGTAGTTTATCCTGCATTCCCTTATGATGCAAAAGGACTACTCAATACTTCTATAAATGACCCAAATCCTGTATTGTTTTTTGAACACAAGCAATTATATAGAAGTGTTTATCAAGATGTTCCAACGGATTATTATACACTTCCTTTAGGAAAAGCCTCTTTGATCAAAGAAGGAAATTCGGTGACTATTATTGCTTTCGGAGCAACGGTTCACTGGGCTTTAGACACTTTAGAAAAGAATCCACAAATTGATGCTGATTTAATTGATTTGAGGACGCTTCAACCTCTTGATACTGAAGCTATTTTTGCTTCTGTTAAAAAGACCGGAAAAGCTATAATTTATCAAGAAGACACTATGTTTGGCGGTATTGCGAGTGATATTTCGGCTTTGATCGTAGAAAACTGTTTTGAATTTTTAGATGGCCCTGTAAAAAGAGTTGCTAGTTTAGATTCTCCTATTCCGTTTACAAAAGCTTTGGAAGATCAGTTTTTGGCGAAAGATCGTTTTGAGGAGACATTACTGGATTTATTGAAATATTAATCAACTAAGAATAACTACTCAACACATAGAATCATAGAATTTCGATGTGAATAAGAAAACAAAAAGAAACTTAGTTTCTAACACATAGCTATGTTTATTAATTAAAGCGAAGCGCCTTTTACAGGTTTACAAAATCTATGATTCTATGTGTTAAATAATTAGGCTTAGTTAGATATGCATGCAACAACTTGTTGTTTTGAAGAAAGAACATTTTTTCTATCTTTAAAACCAACTTAAACCCAAACTATGAAAAAACTGCTTATTCCTATTATTGCTGTTTCATTGCTTATTTCCTGCAATAAAAACAGCAAAACAACTGTTGATAAAAACTTAGATCGAAAATTCGACAAGTACAAAGACAATTTTGTCATTGAGTTATGGAAAATCTATCCAGGCTGGGCTTCTGGTGTAGGATATCATAAATTAGACAGCGTCTTGGTTGTGCCAGATTCAAATGCAAAAAAAGTAGAACTTGATTTTGCTAATGCGCAACTAGATTCTTTAAAACATTATGACATTGAGAGTCTTTCAGACAATAACAAAACCGACTTTCAAATGATTAAAAATCAGCTTGAAGGTGCGATTTTCAGTATAAACGAATTAAAATCAGCTGAGTGGAATCCCGCAGAATATAATGTCTGTGGTTCTTTCGCAGAAATTCTAAACGGAAAATATGATGCTGCAGATGTTCGTCTTCATGCCTTTAACATCAAAATGAACAATATTCCTGCTTATTACGAAGCAGCAAAAAAGAATATTAAAAACCCAACTATTGAGCATACAGATCTTGCAATTTCCCAAAATATTGGAGGATCAACTGTTTTTGAAGGAGAATTGAATGATGCTTTAAGCAAAAGCAAATTGAGCGAAACCGAGAAAAAAGAAATACAAGAAAAGGCGAAAGTTTCTGTAAAAGCTATTAAAGATTATGCAGAATGGTTGAAAAACTTACCGAATAAAACGCCTCGTTCTTTTAGATTAGGAGCCGATTTATATGCTAAAAAATTCAACGTAGACATTCAATCCAGCTATTCTGCTGATGAAATCTATAAAATTGCTGTTGACCACAAAAATGATCTTCACGATAAAATGTTTGTTTTAGCAGATAAGCTTTGGAAAAAATACAACGGAAATGCACCAAAACCTGCTGACAAACTAGATCTAATAAAACAAGTGATTGATAAAATTTCGCTTCATCATACAACGCCAGAGAAATTCCAATCAGAAATTGAGAAACAGATTCCGGAACTTACAGCTTATGTAAAAGCGAAAGATTTATTGTATATCGATCCGTCCAAACCATTGGTTGTACGTAAAGAACCTGCATATATGGCAGGTGTTGCAGGCGCTTCGATTTCTGCCCCAGGACCTTACGACAAAAATGCAAATACGTATTACAACGTTGGAAGCATGTCTGGCTGGACTGCCGAAAATGCTGAAAGCTATTTGAGAGAATACAACGATTATATTCTTCAGATTTTAAATATCCATGAAGCAATTCCGGGACATTACACACAATTGGTTTACAGCAATCAGTCGCCAAGCATTATAAAATCAATTTTAGGAAATGGCGCAATGGTTGAAGGCTGGGCAGTTTATGCTGAAAAAATGATGCTGGAAAGCGGTTATAAAAATTCTGATGAAATGTGGTTGATGTATTATAAATGGAATTTGAGAACGACTTGCAACACTATTTTAGACAACAGTGTTCATACTAAAGAAATGTCTAAAGAAGAAGCCATGATTTTGCTTACTAGAGAAGCTTTTCAACAACAAGCTGAAGCAGAAGGGAAGTGGAAACGCGTAACTTTATCTCAAGTTCAATTGTGTTCTTATTTTACAGGATACACAGAAATTTATAATTTAAGAGAAGAATTGAAAAAACAAGAAGGCGATAAATTCAACTTGAAAAAGTTTCATGAAAAGTTTTTAAGTTTTGGAAGCGCTCCGGTTAAATATATTAAAGAATTAATGCTTTCTGAAGAGTAATATTTGCAGTTATTTAATAGAAAAAGGCTTGATAGGATTTATTTCTTATCAAGCCTTTTTTCATTTTTACATTTTGAGTGAATTTAAAAGATCAATCAAATAGACAATCTTGTCATTTCGAGGAACGAGACTCGAGCGATAGCGAACAGGCGAAGCAAATCTCCGCAAGAAACTCGACAAAGTAATGTCATTTCGACTGAAAGGAGAAATCACACAAGAAATTCGGCAAAGCGAATCGCCAATCTTTGTAGAGATACTGGTGTGATTTCTCTCCCGAAGCCTCGGGATCGAAATGACAAATTGAGTTGATGATTGAAAATTTAAATAACAACTACCAATCGTTTTCCGTCAGAAACTTCTTTTGCCCACATTTCTTCAATATCCGAAAGATTTCCTGTTTCGATATTGACCTTTAATTTATCCTCAGCTGCCAAAAGAAACATTTCTGGAAGTATTTCTGAAAATAATAATTTCACTTCATCTTTTGACCAACTTCCTAAACCGGAACCTGATAATTGAAGATCTACGCTTCTCAAAATTCCTGATGACAATTGAATGCTGTCGCCAGCCATTCCGCCAATGGTTACATATCTTATTTTATTGGTAAATGATCCGTTTCCTTTTAAGACTGAAAGAATCAATTCAGCAGGATGTCCCCATAAATAATCCAAAATAATATCAATTGGTGTGTTTTGATGAATTTCTGTTAATTGAGAAATAAAAGTATCGTCGTTTTGTTTTAATGAAATTGTTTCATCAGCACCCAATTCTTTTAGATTTTGAAGTGTTTTTTCGTTTCTTCCGGTAACGATTATCTTTTTTGCACCATAATGTTTTGCAATCTGAATTGCCATTTGGCCCGTAAATCCCGTTGCTCCGTTGATCAAAACAGTGTCGCCAGCTTTTATATTGGCACGAAATCGCAAAGCCATTGCTGAACCTGCAACCGCATTAGGAAGCGAAGCTGCAACTGCATCGCTAATTCCATCAGGAAGCGGTACAAATATGTTTTTATCAATAATTGTTTTCTCTGCCATAGTACCAGTAACGCCACGAGCATAAACTTTAGTTCCGTTTTCAAGTACCCCAACACAATCACTTCCAACTACAAAACCATTTTCATTCTTGTTTTCTGAAGTATAATGCTTACCGGAAGCTTTCCCTTTATCCAGATTTGTAATCCCAACGGCTTTTACTGAAATTACAATTTGATTCTCATTTTGAACAATTGGTTCTGCAAATTCTGCATATTTAGGCATTTCGCCTTTTGTATAAACTACTGCTGCTTTCATAATATTAAATTTTATGAGGCAAAGTTCAGAACTCTGTTTTGGGCAGACGATAACATTTGTTATCAAATAAAAAATCAGTCTTTTTTATGGAGCAATTTACTTTTGATTCGGCTTAAATGAACTGTGCTTACGCCAAGATAAGAGGCAATGTAATGTTGTGGGACACGTTGTACAATTTGAGGCTTTTCTTTAATTAAATCAAGATAACGTTGAGTAGGGGAGTCTTTTATAAAAGAAAAAAAGTGTTTCATGTAATCAAATGTTCTTTGAAAAAGCATATTGATTAACCGATCTCTTAGTTCTGGAATTTCTTTAATTTCTTCTAAAATTTTATCGACATCTTTTTTGCTGATCCACCATAAAACGGAAGGTTCAATAGTTTCAACCACAACCGGACTCGGAAATTGTTTCATGAAACTTTCAATTGAAGCCACACTTTGATTTTCGAAAAAAAACTGTGAAGTCAAATCTTTTCCGTTATTGTTAAACCAAACTCTGATACAGCCTTTTTCAATTATAAAAAGCTTTTTCGAAATTTCGCCTTCTTCTATAAGAATTGTTTTGGCTGGAACGTCAATACGATTAAAACAACCTGTATATTCAATCCATTTTTCATCGGGTAAAGGGAAGTTATTTCGGAATTGAATAAACATTTTAGACAATTTTAAGTTCTTTTGCTAAAGCGAGATTTGTTGTAACAAGCAAATTGTCACTCATACTGTAAAGTTTATTTTGTTCTGAATCTTTAAGTTCAGAAGCACTTAAAATTATCATTTTTTCATTTTCTGTTTGAAGTAAAAAAGTCTGCGGATAGATATGGATTTTTTTATTGGTTCTATCAATATTTGAAGAAAAAACTTTTTCCCAGTTTATTTTAAAATCAACAATTTTATGACCAATCAAGTTAATCCATTTTTCCTCATTAGAAACGTCCCATTTTTGTTCATAGTTATTAGGAGTTTCTCTTAAATCAATTTCCTTTGATGAAAGTCCGTAACTAAAAAATGTATTATCCCAAAAGATATGTATTGTCTTGTTATTAGTTTGAAAATAAATAGAATAATCTAAAGTATCAATATCCGAGTATTTTGTAAAATAAGACGGTTCTAAAGGATTTTCATTATTCTCATAATGAATTTCTCCATAAATAACTCTCTCAATTATCTCTCCAACAATCATTTTACGACAATTATTTTCAAAAACAATATGTTCACCAGTTAAAATCATTTCTAATGTATATTAATTCGATTCCACCTCAAACAACTGCACTTGACTTTTCAATCTGTCAATCAATAAATTCATCATTCTTTTATTCAAGCTTGAAGAATTCTGAATATAGGTTTCGTATTCCTCAAGCGTAAAAAGAGCCATTACAATTCCTTTTAATGAATTACGGAATTTAATATCTTTTTGGATGGAATTTTCAATGGTCTGTAGTTTCTTCTCAACAGAATAAGAATAAAAATCAGCCTTGTTTTTATTTACGTAATTAATAAAAACGGCTATGAACAAATCGTTTTGAAGTTTTAAAATAGGCCTAATCGTCTGATTTTGAAAAATCTCATCTGCAGAAGATTGAGCACTTACAGTTCCTAAAGTTTCGCCTCTGAATTCTCTTAAAAAAATGTCTCTAGCTTCCATGTGTTTTTCTTTAAATTTAGGAAAAAATCAAATACAAAATAGCCTATTTTTGTTTTTTAATAAAAAAAGAATGAACCATATAAGCGATAAAAAAGTTTATAAGTTTTTCTTTAATCGAGCTTAAATTACTTATATAATGAATACCACCATAATGAATAAAATAGCTGTAATTTTTCTTTTCTTGGTTTCGATTTTGATTGTTTCTTGCAATTCAAAAGAAGACAAAGAAGAGTATCGCGAATTTACTTACCGAGCAATTCATCAAAAAGACACTGCTATATTGACGCTTAATATCAATGATAAGCGTTTTTTTGGCCGATATGAAATCCTATATCATCAAATTGGAAAAGACTCAGGTGATGTAAGGGGAGATATTAAAGGAGACACCTTGAGAGGTGATTATCATTTTATTTCAAATGGAGGAAGCTGGAAAAGAATTCCTTTAGCATTACTCAAAAAAGATAAAAAACTAATTTTAGGAAACGGAGTAATCGGGACATATATGAGTCTTCCGTGTTTTATTCAAGGAACATTGAATTATAATGATCCTTTATTTGTTTTTGACGAGATTAAGAAATAGTTTTTTTTTCAAGTTTCAAGTTGACTTAACCGCAAAGAACGCAAGGTTTTTACACACTTAACTTAATAAAAACGCAAAGTTCGCAAAGCTTTTGTAAAACTTTGCGAACTTTGCGTAAATCTTTGCGTTCTTTGCGGTTAAAAATAAACTCTACTCTAAATTTCCAATCTTAGAAGGAAGTTCAAAAATTTCAAGATCAAAATATTCTACAGAAGCCATAACATGGTCAAAAATATCAGCCATGATGTATTCGTAATTTGCCCAACGCTTATCACTTGAAAAAGCATAAATTTCCAACGGAACTCCATGCGCAGTTGATTGTAGTTGGCGACACATGATATGCATATCTTTATTCAATCCAGGATGCGTTACCAGATATTGCATAATATATTTTCGGAACAAACCTAAATTGGTCATATTTCGACCGTTAAGAGCAAGTGTTTTATCAACTCCTCTAAGATCGTTGTATTTTTCAATTTCGGCTTGTCTTGTCTCGATATAAGATGAAATCAATTGTACTTTTCTCATTTGAGCCAAATCTTCATCCGTCAAAAAACGAATCGTGCTGCTTTTTATCAAAATGTGTCTTTTGATTCGGCGTCCAGCAGATTTTTGCATACCGCGCCAGTTTTGAAACGAATCAGAACTTAAAGCATAAGTTGGAATTGTTGTAATGGTATTATCAAAGTTTCGAACTTTTACTGTTGTCAAATTGATTTCGATAACATCTCCGTCGGCACCAAATTTATCCATTGTAATCCAGTCGCCAATTCGCACCATATCGTTAATGGCAACTTGAACACTTGAAACAAATCCAAGAATGGTATCTCTAAAAATCAAGATAATAATTGCTGAAAGCGTTCCTAAAATGGTCAGCAATTCGCCCTTTTTTATTCCGAATAAAGTCGAAATAATCATGGCAACTCCAAAAATCCAAAGTACAATCATGATAACCTGAACGAAACTATCAATAGGTTTGTCGCTGTATTCTGGTTTTTGCTTTAAATAATCACGTAGCGAATTAAATACGGTTCTTACAATCCATAATCCCAACAATACAATGTAGATTCCTACGATTTTTCCGAAAATAGATTCCCAATATTCGTATTTGTCTAAAATTACAGGAACCGCCTTGTAAATAAAGAAAAACGGAATCAAATACGCCGTATATCGCGTTGTTTTGTTCTGAATTAAATAATCGTCAAATTTGGTTTTGGTGCGTTGTGCGAAAATAGCTGTCAGCGTAACCAAAACGAATTTGGCCACATAATAAATAACATAGGCTAATGCCACCAAAATGGCAATATTAAGGATAAGACTGGTGTATGACGCCACATTACGACTCATTCCCCAATCTCTGAAAATCGGATATAAAAAATTAAATATTTTATCCAAAAGCTTATGCATTATTCTCTAAATATTTCTTTTCAATATAAAAAGTTCCGAAAGGAATAAGAGAAGCAACTAAAATGATTCCGAAAGTTTTCGCATCCCAATTCATTGACTTTTTTAATAAAAAAGCAAGAATAATATATCCTATAAATAAAACACCATGTGTCATTCCCAACGGACGCAATAATGTATGATAAAGTTCAGGATTATTGGTTTTTATGAAAAGCATATTAGCAAATAATACTAAATAAGATATTCCCTCTAAAATGGCAGTAACTTTAAAAATCTTGAGCATATAGATGTATTTTTTGAATTTATGGAAGCAAAATTAAGTATTAGTATTGGTTTTTAGGTTATGTGTCAGAAAAGTAATTTATTTTTACAGTCTTAAACTTTGATAATGAGCAAACGCGATTTAAAAAAATATTTAGCCGAATTAAACAAAGAACAACTCGAAGAACAATTGATCGAGTTGTACGAAAAATTCAGTCCGGTAAAAGTCTATTATGACTTTGTTTTTAATCCGAAAGAAGACAAGCTTTTGCAGGAATCGAAAGTTAAAATCTCTCATGAATATTTTCCAATAAAAAAACCGGGAGCGAAATGGCGCCCCAAAGCAAAAATGCGTCGTTCCGTAGCTCAAAAAATCATCAAACATTTTATTTCTCTTGGCGTTGATTCATTTATTATTGCCGATTTGATGTTGTACAATATTGAAATTGCACAAACGTATTCTTCTCAAAATCTCATCAAGCAAGAATTGTTTTACAAAAGCATGTTTAATTCATTTGAACAAGCAATCAATTTTTTGATTTCAAACAGTATTTTGTTTGACTATAAAGCACGAATTATTGCAATTTATGATGAAACTGTTCAACAAAAATGGAAAAATAAGTACGATTTTGAAGCAATTTTGGACAAAATTGACCTTTAAATACGCTTCTCATAAAAAATCTTTATTTAAAAAAAACATTTATTTTAGGTTAAATAACGATGAATAACTGTTTTTTCGATGTATTTTTGCAAAAATCCAAAAATAAACAATGTCTCAAAACACTTTAGAAATAGAAAGAGAAGAGAAAAAAGAACTTTATGCGTACCAAAAAGGCGATATTGATGCCATTTTTGACCGTTTAGACAATGCTCCTCCAAAACACCATTTATTATATCAATTGCCTACTGGTGGGGGGAAAACAGTAATATTCTCAGAAATTGTACGTCGTTATTTATCTAATAATGACAAAAAAGTGGTTGTTTTAACACACCGTATCGAGCTTTGCAAACAAACGTCGAAAATGTTGAAAGGTTTTGGCGTAAGCAATAAAATAATCAACAGTAAAGTAAAAGAACTTCCTGACCAAAATGATTATTCTTGCTTTGTGGCAATGGTTGAAACTTTAAAAAACCGTATTAATGATGAAAAATTGCATCTGGACAATATTGGTTTAGTTATTATTGACGAGGCACATTACAATTCATTCAGAAAGTTATTAAACTCATTCAAAAATGCTTTTATTTTAGGAGTAACAGCAACACCTTTGAGTTCAAACATAAAATTGCCAATGCACCAGAGTTACGACGAACTTATCGTTGGAGATACAATTGGTTCATTGATCGACAAAGGATTTTTGGCAAGAGCAACAACTTATAGTTATGACGTTGGTCTGACTTCGTTGAAAGTGGGTATCAATGGTGATTATACTGTAAAATCTTCTGACGATTTGTATACTAATACAATGATGCAAGAAAAATTGCTTCACGCTTATACAGAACGTTCTTTGGGTAAAAAAACTTTGATTTTCAATAACGGTATCCACACATCATTATATGTTTATGATACCTTTAGAGAAGCAGGTTATGATATCAGACACCTTGACAACACAAGCAGCTCTGAAGAACGTAAGGATATTTTAGCATGGTTCAAGAAAACTCCTGATGCAATTTTGACTTCTGTTGGAATCTTGACAACTGGTTTTGACGAACCAACTGTTGAAACTATTATTTTGAACAGAGCAACAAAATCATTGACATTATATTTCCAGATGATTGGTCGTGGATCTCGTAAATTACCGGGAAAAGACGAATTTACAGTAATTGATTTAGGTAACAACGCAGCTCGTTTTGGATTATGGAGTGAGCCTGTAAACTGGCAACATATTTTCAAATCTCCGGAATTTTATCTTGAGAATCTTAGAGATGATACCGAAATTGAAATGTTTTTCAAATACAGCATGCCACCTGAATTAAGAGCAAAATTCAGTAAAACTGAAGATGTCACTTTTGATGTTGATGAAGAACATAAATTAGCGATCAAACAAAATTTACGTTCGAAAATTGTTTTAGACAAATCGTTAGAACAACATGCAGGAATGTGTGTCGATAATACTGAAACGCTGCAGGAAGCAAAATTATTAGCAAAAGAGCTGGACGACGATATTGAATGCCGTATTAAGCGTTATGCAAAATGTTTGAGCCAATGCAGTAAAAACTATCGCGAATGGCTGGTTGATGATTATAAGAAGAACATGACTTTGTTAATCGGTAAAAAATACCGTGAAAAAATCATGAACGAACCGGATTGATAAATTTTAGTCGGAAAGTCTAAAGTTTAAAAGTCATAAAGTCTCATTATAGAACTTAAATAAAATAAACCATTAAGATGTTTAGAAGCAAATCTAAATGTCTTAATGGTTCAATAGTTTTAAAGAAAAACAAAATCTTTAGCACGATTTGAGAGAATCTAAAATCTAAAGTCAAAAATCTAAAATAAAAAATCATGTCTAAACAATTCTCAGCATTAGGAATTTCAGCACCAATTTTAAAAGCTTTAAGCGAATTAAATATTGCTGAACCAACAGAAATTCAACAAAAAACAATTCCGTTGCTTTTATCTGAAAGTCATGATGTTGTAGGTTTGGCCAAAACTGGAACCGGAAAAACAGCTGCTTTTGGTTTGCCTCTATTACAATTAGTAAAAACGGATTTGCCCGTTGTTCAAGCTGTGATTTTGGTTCCGACAAGAGAACTTGGACATCAAATTTTTAGAAATTTAGAAGATTTTTCAAAACATATTCCGAATATCTCAATTGCAGCAACTTGTGGCGGAATCCCAATTAAACCGCAAATTGAACGTCTTACACAGCCGACACATATAATAGTAGCAACGCCAGGCCGTTTGATTGATTTGATTCAAAGAAAAGCCGTTGATTTAACTCAGACGCAATATTTGATTTTAGATGAAGCCGATGAAATGGTTTCTATTCTAAAAGAAAGCTTGGACGAAATTATAGCAGAACTTCCGAAAAAACACCGTACGCTTTTATTCTCGGCAACTTTGCCAGGAACAATCAAACAACTGATTCAGAATTATTTAAACAAAAATGTCGTGCAGATTAGCGCGAGCATGGAAACAACAGGAAATCAAGGGATTGATCATCAATATATTGTAGTTGATCCAATTGAAAAACTGGATGTTTTAATGCATTTCTTAAATTCAAGAGAAGGCGAACGTGGCATCATTTTCTGCAAAACAAAAGCGGCAGTAAATAAACTAGCTAAAAATTTGGCAATAAATCGTTTTTCTTCGGGAGCACTTCATGGAAGCTTGACTCAAGGAATTCGTGACCGAATTATGGAGCAATTCCGTGAAGGACATATCAATATATTAGTTGCAACAGATTTAGCAGCGAGAGGAATTGACGTGAAAGAAATCGCTTATGTGGTAAATTATCATTTGCCAGATACTTACGAAAATTATGTTCACCGAAGCGGAAGAACCGCTAGAGCTGGGGCAAAAGGACTTTCATTAACAGTTTTGCAGGAAGAAGAAGTTGTTGAAATCCCCGAATTTGAAGAAGAATTAGGAATTAAATTTACCAAATTCGAAAAACCGTCTGCTTTAAGTTTAGAGGAAAACAATACACTTTTGTGGGCAAAACAAATCTTCAAAACAAAACCAAATCATGATATTTCTTCGGATTTAAAATCAAAAGTAAAAACCGTTTTTCACCATTTAACAAAAGACGAATTGATTGAAAAATTGCTAGCAAATTATGTCCTGCAAAACAAAATCGATGTAGTTGAAAAACCTGTTAAAAAATTCAAAAAGTAATAAATCTGAGGATTGTCGTTGCATATTAAAGTTGTATATTTATAAGGAATTATTCTATAATCCTAGTTAATAACAATATATATGAACATAGTCATAATAGGAGGAGGTTTTGCGGGAATTAATCTCGCAAAAGAACTTGTCAACCATCCTCAGATACAAGTAACTCTTGTAGACAAAAATAATTACAACTTTTTCCCACCATTAATATATCAAGTTGCAACGGCATTTTTAGAACCTTCGAGCATTAGTTATCCTTTCAGAAAATTTTTTGCAGGGAAAAAGAACTTGAACTTTCGTTTAGGCGAATTGATTTCTGTCGTTCCGGAAGAAAATAAAATAGTCCTTAATAATGGTGAATTGACATACGATTATCTTGTTTTTGCCACTGGCGCAGAAACAAGTTATTTTGGTATGGAAAACGTAATGAAAAACGCCATTCCGATGAAAACTTTAAATGACGCCATCGAAATGCGAAACACATTGCTTAAAAACCTTGAAAAAGCAGCTATTTGCAAAGAGATGCGCAAACGACGTAAATTATTGACGATTGTAGTAGCAGGAGGTGGGCCTACGGGAGTAGAAGTTTCTGGAATGTTTGCCGAAATGCGAAAGAGTATTCTTCTAAAAGAATATCCAGAATTGGATACATCTGCCAGCAATGTTTATTTAGTTGATGGAGGAGATGCATTGCTTTCACCGATGAGTGAAGCTTCACAAAAAGATACTTTGAAAGCATTGACAGATCTTGGGGTTGTTGTTAAATTAAACAGTCGCGTAACTGATTATGTCGACGATACAGTATTTTTTGAAAACGGAGAAACCATCAAGACCAAAAATTTAATTTGGGCAGCGGGAGTTTCTGCAAAACTTTTTGATGGAATTCCGAAAGAAAGTTATGGCCGTGGCAGACGCATGGCAACTGACCAATACAATAAAGTCAACGGTCTGGAAAACATCTATGCCATTGGAGATACGGCGATTTTAGCAGGAGATAAAAATTTCCCAGACGGACATCCACAAGTGGCGCAAGTGGCAATTCAACAAGGAATAAATTTAGCTAAAAACTTCATGAATATGGTTGCCGGGAAACCGCTGAAACCTTTTGCTTACCATGACAAAGGATCGATGGCCATTATAGGAAGAGCAAAAGCCGTTGTAGATTTGCCGAGCCCAAAATGGCATTTTAATGGATTTTTTGCTTGGGTCATTTGGTTATTCATTCACTTGATTTCTTTGATAACCTACAGAAACAGATTAAATACGTTCTGGAATTGGATGGTTGCTTATTTCGCAAGAGATCAATCACTTAGAATGATCATCAGACCTGATAAAAGACAATCAGCAGAATAAAAGGAATAAATTCCAATTTATTAAGAATAAAAAAGCCAAAATCTTTTGATTTTGGCTTTCGTTGTTTTATAATTCTTTGGAATTTAAAAATGGAAATTTAAGTCTTACTCCGCTGTAGTCGGGTCAATGATTCCTATAACTTCATTTACTGAATTAGCTGGAAATCCGCCCAATTTAGCATGTTCATAAACCATTTCCTTATTTGGCGCTATATATACACAATAAAGCTTGTCGTTTGTAATATAGCTGTGTTGCCATTGAATTTGCGTTCCTAATTGATTAAGTACACCACAAGAAGCCTGCGAAATACTTTTTAGTTGATCAGATGTAAGTTTACCAGCATTTGGGATTTCCCTTTCTATGACATATTTCGGCATAATTATTCGAAATTTAACCCTACTCATGTGGCTTTTCGGTTTCGCCCCGTTTTTCAAAATGGTCTCTGGATTCCATTAAATTTTTAAGTACTATAAAATTAATGAATTAAAAGAAAATAAATTGCTAATTATTGATTTTTAAATAAATAGAATTCCTAAGTTAATGAACAACTGCAACATCATCGTCAACAGAAATCTCAACTTTATTTTTTATAAATCTCTTTCCGATATTTAAAACTATGAAAGCAATTATAGTAGTACATGTCATTATAAGTACCATAGGCGCTACAGAATCTTTAACAAAGATTCCAACGGCAAACGACGCGATAGATCCTAAACCCAATTGAATTGCGCCCATTAAAGCTGAAGCACTACCGGCATTTTTAGCAAATGGAGCCATCGTTAACCCCGCAGTATTTGGATTTGAAATTCCCAAACAGCCTAAAAACAGGAACAACATTGCAATAGTTTCATATAATCCTAATAGATTATTCAAAGAAAGTACGAGAAAAACAACACTAACAACAGATTGCAAAATTAATGCTCTAAAAATTATTTGTTCGCTCGAAAATCGTCTTAACAAAAGCGAATTCAGTTGACTAGAACCTATAAAACTAACCGACATAAAAGCAAAAATCCATCCGTAAGTTTTAGCATCAACATGATAAATATTCATAAAAATGATAGGTGAGGCCGCCACATATGTAAATAATCCAGAAAAAGCAATTGCTCCTGTAAATGCATAAGTAAAAAATTGAGGTTCCTTGAGTACTTTTAGAAAGTTTGAAATAATAGGTTTTGGCTTCAATGATATAGATACATCTGGTTTGTAACTATTTGGCAAACCAATTTGAGCGGCAAGCAGAATCGAAATCCCCATAAACATTAAGATAATGAAAACCGTATGCCAGCCATAATCTTCAGTCACATAACCACCAATCGTTGGCGCCAGCATTGGCGAAAGCCCAAGAACAAGCATCAAAAGCGAAAATACTTTAGGAATGTCTTTTACAGGAAATAAATCACGAACCATAGCCACAGAAGCAACTGTTGCGGCGCAACTTCCAACTGCCTGAATAAATCGTAAGAGAATAAACGTATCAACATCAGTCACATAGGCGCAACCTAATGCTGCTAATATATAAACCATCAAACCCACAAATAAAGGCTTCTTTCGTCCAAAACGATCCAATAAAGGCCCATAAAGCAATTGTCCGGCAGAAATTCCGATAAAATAGCTGGACAAACTCATTGAAACTTTTGCAACAGATGTATTTAAATCCTTTGCAATATCAGCAAAACCAGGCAAATACATGTCAATTGAAAAAGGACCAAGTGCAGTTAAAGAACCTAAAATCAGGATAAGTTTGATGTATTTTTTTGTTGTCATTATTCTTAAAAAAATCTAATAAATTTCCTGCAAAGGTATAGTTTTCATAACTTGTAGTGATATTAAAGAAAATTTATGGCAAATTTTAATATTTAATGCCTATAAAATTTGTATTCCCGATTTATTAATCAAAAAATTTAAAAAATTATGAAAAAGTACATCTTATTAGTAGCGATTCTATTTTCATCCGTTTCATTTGCTCAATCTATTACGTCAAAAATTGAAGATGCAAATGCTGCACAATACGAACTTCTTAAAAAAGTAAATGAATATTATCCGGATATTACATTAAGCAAAACCGTTACTAATTTTTATGCTGACGGAAACATCATAGACACACAACAGCAATTTGACTTAAAAGGAACAAAATTTTCGAGCTATAAATTAGGAATTGATCCAGGAAACAAAAAATTATTATTTGAATACGTTTCTGATGAAACTGGAAAAGTCTTTGGTGATGTACAACTTTTTAAAGGAAATGTTTTACGAACAACATTTTCAGACAAAACAAATCAGATCGAAATTTCATTGAACGGAAAATCTGTTTATTTGAAAAAATTATAAAAAATTTTCAAATACAAGAAATTTGAAGCATCACATAATACGTGATGTTTTTTTTATATTTAAAATGAAATTGCCGAGAATCTGATATTTGAGAAAAAATATATTTAATTTTCAAATATGGGAAATTTGAACTTCAGCCAGAATCTAATATTCGATAAGAATTAATTTATTTTTTCAAATATGAAAATTTCAGCTTTAAATTGAATCTTGAATTTGCATATTTAAAAGTGAATGAAAATTGGATAATTTGGAAAAAAGTAAAATAGTTTTCAAATAAGAGATAAATGAAGCATATATTATGAAAGAAGAATCCATTTGTAGCAATTAAGTTATATTAAAGATAACACTATTTTGACCTATAATTTATATTATGTAAAATAGAATATTTCAAAACTAGTACCACTCAGTATTTTTCATTATGTCATACTTTCTTCTAAAAATGATTATAAAACAGCTAGCCTTCTCTCAGAAACAATTGTAAATGAGAATTTTACTAAAAATTCAAAAAAAATGAGGTTTGCACAAAATACACTTTACAGTGATAATTTAAAATTTAAACGTAAAAAAAACATTTTAAAGCCTTGAAATCACTTATTCTTAACATTTCTTTAAAATAATCAGTTTCTGCTAAAGATGCTGTCATTGTAAGACTTTATTTTCTTATTTTTACATTCGATACTTTAAAAAATTTATCAAACGTATGAATACTATTGCTGAGCATATTGCAGATTTTTTAAAAGAATACCCGCCGTTTAACAATTTGACTTTTCAGGAATTATCTGATATTGCAACAAATATTCGTGTATTAAATTTAGAAAAACACACTGTATTATTTCAAAACAATGATACACTGCACGATAGCTTTTATGTTGTAGCTTCAGGAGTCATTAATTTGACTACAATTGCTGATGCCGAAGAAACTATTATCAACAAATGTCATGAAGGCGATATTTTTGGCTTAAGACCTTTTTTTGCCAAAAACAACTATATGATGACAGCAAAAGCGCGCGAAGAAAGTATCATATATGCTATTCCGATTGCGGTTTTCAGGCCTTTCGTTGCTAATAATTCTGATGTTTTGAACTTCTTATTAGAGAGTTTTGCAACAAATTCAAGACATACAAAAGACAGCGTCAATTCTAACGGAAAAATGATTTCTGACACTTCTTTTTATGTAGATCAACAGTCTGAAATGCAATACATTCAGTCACTTAACTACAACAATTCCCCTTTAACGACAGAAGCTACTCATGTTGTTAAAGATGTTGCTATTTTAATAACTGAGGCAATGGTTGACAATATTATAGTTTGTGGAGAAAAAAACAGACCAATAGGTATTGTAACTGCTACTGATCTAGCTTCTAAAATTGCTACCGGACGCTATCCTATCACTGAAACTATTGATAAAATCATGTCGTCTCCAGTGGTAACTGTGATTGAGAATGTTTCGCTTGCCGAAGCGCAATTACTTATGCTAAAACATAATGTAACGCATTTGTGTGTGACAAAAGACGGTACGAGCAAATCTGCAGTAAAAGGAATTATTTCTGAACATGATTTAATTGTTGCTCAAGCCAGTAACCCTGGTGTCTTAATTAAAGAGATTAAGCGTTCGCAGTTGCCGAAAGACTTAAAACAAATTCGTGATCGACTTTCTGATTTGATCCAGAATTCGATTCAAAAAAACATTCCAATTTCGCATGTGAGTAATATTGCAAGCGAAATCAATCTAGCAATCATCAAGCGTTCTGTTGAGTTATCTATTTTAGATTTAGGCTCACCTCCTGCTCGTTTTGCCTGGTTAAGCATTGGAAGTCAAGGGCGTAAAGAACAATTATTGCTTACAGATCAAGATAGTATTTTAATTTTTGAAGATGTTGCTCCTGAAAAATACAGAGAAGTAAAAGATTATTTCTTGAGATTAGCAAAGAGAGCGACTTCTATACTAGAAAAAGTAGGTTATGAGTTTTGTCCAAACGGTCATATGGGAAGCAATATGTTGTGGTGCAAATCATTGACAGACTGGACAAAACAGTACAACAGCTGGATGAATACTCCAGGTGAAAACAGCAATGATTTGAGCAGTATTTTCTTTGATTATGAAATTGTTTTTGGAGAACCAAAAATTGAAGAAGTAATCGAAAACGTAATTTTCAAAAATGCCGTAAACAACACCTTATTCTTTGACTTTTTAGGAAATGATGCTTTGAAAAAGAATTCCCCTTTGAGTTTCTTCAAAAAATTCATTATTGAAGAAGAAGGTCCAAACAAAGGAAAATTTGACATAAAAAACCGCGCTTTGATGCCATTGATTGATGCGGCACGTTTACTAATTTTAAATGCAAACATTAAAGGAATCAAAAATACTTATTTGAGATTCAAACAATTGGCAATAACAGATTCTAAAAATGCTGAAATATATTTGAGCTGTGCCGAAGCATTTTTGACACTTTCAAAATTTAGAACTGTTGAAGGATTAAAAAATGATGATTCTGGACAATATATTAATGTAAGAGATATGTCTAAAACAGACAAAGAGAAGTTAAAAAATGCCTTGACCCCAATGAAAGATCTTGAGGAACTAATTAAGAGTAAATTTCAACTTACACAATTCTCGTAAAATATGCTAGACTGGCTTAAAAATATTAATAAAGAATATCCAGATTTTTGGAAAGATTACCTAAATAAATTCGAAACAAAACCTAACAGATTCGTTGTTTTATCGACAGAAACTTCTGGTTTAAATCCGAATAAGGATGTTATTCTTTCTTTAGGAGCTTTTTCTGTAATTGATGACGGAATTGTAATTAAAGATAATTTTGAATGCGTTTTGCTTCAATACAAATTTTTGCACGATAACGGACTTTCAAACGAGTTTATCATTGAAAGCAAAATGAGCAAAATGCAGGAACCAGAAGCACTTGAAGCATTTGTGAATTTTCTTGGAAATGCAGTTCTGATAGGACATCACATAAATTTTGACATTGAAATGCTCAACTCCTCTTTAGAACGCCTCGACTGTGGCCGATTAAAAAATGAAGCTCTCGATGTCGATGTCATGTACAGAAAATTAATGGACATCAATGACAAACAATTTTCCCTTGATGATTTATGCGAAATTTATAAAATTCCAAAAAGCGACAGAAATTCTTCTGCTGAAGACGCATACAGAATTGCATTGTTGTTTTTGAAATTAAAATCTCGCCTTGGAATCAAATAAAAAATTAAATACCAAATCCAATCATAATAAAAAAGCCTCTTAAAAATAAGAGGCTTTTCTATATAAATCTAAATTTTAGATCTTTCCTTTTGTAATTTCTTCTACAACTTCAGGATTTAATAACGTCGAAGTATCTCCAAAATTAGAGAAATCACCTTCAGCTATTTTACGCAATATTCTACGCATGATTTTTCCAGAACGTGTTTTTGGCAAACCAGATACAAACTGAATTTTATCTAATTTTGCAATTGGCCCAATATGATCGGCAATATATTGATTGATCTCTTTTGTCAAATTTTCTTTATTTCTCACCTCTCCAGTTTCCTTCAAGATTACATAACCATACAATGCATTCCCTTTAATGTCATGTGGGAATCCAACAATTGCAGATTCAGCAACTGCAGGGTGTTCGTTGATTGCATCTTCAATTGGAGCAGTTCCTAAATTGTGACCAGAAACAATCACAACATCATCTACTCGACCTGTAATCCTGTAGTATCCAACTTCATCTCTTAATGCACCGTCACCTGTAAAGTATTTTCCTGGGAAAGCAGAGAAATACGTTTCTTTATAGCGATCGTGATTACCCCAAATTGTTCTCGCAATTCCAGGCCAAGGGAATTTAATGCACAAACTTCCAACCACTTGATTTCCTTCAATTTCATTACGTTTTTCATCCATTAAAACTGGCTGAATTCCTGGCAATGGCAAAGTAGCATAAGTTGGTTTTGTTGGTGTCACAAAAGCAATCGGCGAAATCATAATTCCTCCAGTTTCTGTTTGCCACCAAGTATCTACAACCGGACATCTCTTGTCCCCTACGTGGTCATTAAACCAGTGCCACGCTTCTTCGTTAATTGGCTCTCCAACAGACCCAATTACTTTTAGAGATTTTAGAGGATATTTTTGAATATAATCTAAGCTTTCTTTTGCTAATGAACGGATTGCCGTTGGCGCAGTATAAAATTGAGTGATTTTATGTTTTTCAATAATATCCCAAAAACGGCTAAAATCCGGATAAGATGGAACTCCTTCAAAAATTACTGTTGTAGCTCCATTCAATAATGGTCCGTATAATATATAAGAGTGACCTGTGATCCATCCGATATCTGCAGTACACCAGAAGATATCATTTTCTTCATAACTGAAAACATTTTTGAATGTATATGCCGTATATACCATGTATCCAGCTGTGGTATGAACCATACCTTTTGGTTTTCCTGTAGATCCTGAAGTATATAAAATAAACAACGGATCTTCGGCATCCATAATTTCAGCAACACTGTTATCCAAGGCTGCATCTAATAATGGTTGCAACCAAATATCACGGCCATCTTTCATTTTTACATCAGTATTAGTTCTTTTAGCCACTAACACTTTTTCTACTGAAGGACAAGTTTCAAGAGCCTCGTCAACAATTCCTTTCAAATCAATTGTTTTGTTTCCTCTATATCCTCCATCAGAAGTAATTACCATTTTACATTCACAGTCATTGATTCTTGCAGAAACAGCTGAAGCAGAGAATCCAGCAAAAACAACAGAGTGGATTGCTCCAATTCTAGCGCAAGCTAAAACCGAAACAGCCAATTCTGGAATCATCGGCAAATAAATACAAACTCGGTCTCCTTTACGTACGCCTTGCTCTCGCAAAACATTCGCCATTTTTGAAACTCTTTCGTATAATTCATTGTATGTTATATGTAAAGCTTCCTCAGACGGATTATTTGGTTCAAAAATAATTGCCGTTTTTTCGCCTCTTTTGCTTAAATGTCTATCGATACAATTTTTTGTAATATTAACTTTGGCGTCAGTAAACCATTTTACCTCGGCATCAGCCATATTAAAATCAACTACTTTTTCCCATTGTTGGTACCAAGTAAAATTTTCTTCAGCAATTTTGCCCCAAAATTTTCTAGGTTCCCTTATTGACTTATTGTAATGCTTAAAATATTGTTCTAAATTTTCAATTTTATAATAACTCATATGTTTCTTGGAATTTTTTTTTATAAATGTATTAAATCTCTGTGTATTCTTAAAATTATTTAATTCATAAATTTTGACAAATAAAAACACATATTAAAAAAAATATCTCTTTTTATTGTGTTTAATTCAAAAATATACTTTTTTACATCAAAAAGCATATTGCAAAAAAGGCGCAGTAAATAAATACTGCACCTTTTTATTTTAACAATTTCAATAACAATTAATTTCGTAATTATAGAATTACAATACTTTTCTCCATTTTGAAAATAGTAGCATCTTTATTAACTAAAATAGAAATTTCAACAAGTATATTTCTACCAAAAATATACCCCATTATATAAGGGATTAGCTTCACTTAACTTACTCTCACCGAAGTTAAGTGAATGCAACATGCATCTATATCTAGTTTCTTAATAAGTGCTTACTAATTCAAAATATTACAAATCATGATACAGTGCAAATCTCACAAAATCGAATTTCGCTAGATTTCCCCCAACTTTTTTAATTATCCAATTTTTTTCATTGCTGTCATAGACTCTCTCAACCATGCTCCTACTTCTTCGATAGGATGTTGACGAATTTCTCTGTTTACAGCAATTAATACAGCATTATCTACTCCGTTTGAAGTTGAAAATGGTTTTCCGATAATGTTAGTTTCTACTTTTTTCATGAATTCAGTCAATAATGGCTTACATGCATGATCAAATAAATAACATCCGTACTCAGCAGTATCAGAAATTACACGGTTCATTTCGAATAATTTCTTTCTTGCAATTGTGTTAGCAATTAATGGTAATTCGTGTAATGACTCATAATAAGCAGATTCTTCAATGATTCCAGCTTCTGTCATTGTTTCGAAAGCTAATTCAACACCAGCTTTTACCATTGCAATCATCAATACTCCATTGTCAAAATATTCTTGCTCAGAAATTGGAGCTTCTTGTGGCGCTGTTTTTTCGAAGTTAGTTTCTCCTGTTGCAGCTCTCCACTTCAACAAGTTAACATCATCATTAGCCCAGTCAATCATCATAGTTCTTGAGAATTCTCCAGAAATGATGTCATCTTGGTGTTTTTGGAATAATGGACGCATGATATCTTTTAATTCCTCAGCTAATTCGTAAGCTTCAATTTTTGAAGGATTGTCCAAACGATCCATCATATTTGTGATACCTCCGTGTTTTAAAGCCTCAGTGATAGTTTCCCATCCATATTGAATCAATTTTGAAGCATAAGCCGCATCGATTCCTTTTTCAACCATTTTATCGAAACATAAAATAGATCCTGTTTGTAATAATCCGCAAAGAATAGTTTGTTCACCCATTAAATCTGATTTTACTTCAGCTACGAATGATGATCTCAAAACTCCTGCTCTGTGACCTCCTGTTGCAACAGCGTAAGCTTTTGCTTGATCTAAACCAAATCCGTTTGGATCATTCTCTGGGTGAACTGCGATAAGAGTTGGAACTCCAAATCCTCTTTTGTATTCTTCACGAACCTCAGAACCAGGACATTTAGGAGCACACATAATTACTGTAATATCTTTACGAATCTGCATCCCTTCTTCAACAATGTTGAAACCGTGAGAATATGCTAAAGTCGATCCGTTTTTCATTAGTGGCATAATTGCAGTAACTACAGCAGTATGTTGTTTGTCTGGAGTTAAGTTGCAAACTAAATCAGCAGTTGGAATCAATTCTTCATAAGTTCCTACTTTAAAACCATTTTCAGTTGCATTTTTATATGAAGCTCTCTTTTCAGCAATTGCATCTGCACGCAATGCATAAGAAATATCTAAACCTGAATCTCTCATGTTTAAACCTTGATTCAAACCTTGTGCACCACAACCTACGATAACAACTTTTTTTCCTGCTAAAGCTGCGATTCCGTCTGCAAATTCTGATTGCTCCATAAATTCGCAAACTCCAAGTTGCTCTAATTGTAATCTAAGTGGTAATGTGTTGAAATAATTTGCCATTTTTTTTTATTTAATGAATGTGTAATTTAATAAGTAATTTATATTTAAGTATGAATGATATTATTTAAAAGTTTCTAATAATGTCGAAATCTCCATTTTTTCCTTAGAAACCGAAATTCTTCCCGAACGCACAAATTGCATGATTCCGTAAGGTTTGAATTTCGCGTACAATTCTTCAATTTCAGAACGTCTTCCCGATTTTGAAATCACGAAAAAATCGCGAGAAACTGTCACAATCGTTGACTGGCTTTCTTTGATTATATTCTGAATTTGTTTCTCATCAAACAACAAATTAGAAGCAATTTTGAACAATGCATTTTCAAGATAAATTGTTTCTTCATCTGTGTGATAAAATGCTTTTATTACTTCGATTTGTTTTTCAATCTGTCCAACAATATTCTGAACCCATTTTTCAGTAGTGTTTACTACAATGATAAATCTTGAAACATTTTCTATTTCTGATTCTGAAACATTTAGACTTAATATATTAATGTGACGCTTTAAGAATATTCCAGATATTCTATTCAACAAACCCACGTTATTTTCTGAGTATACCGATATGGTAAATGTTTTATCTTCCATTTGTTTTTTAGTTTTTTTTTGTTTCAAGTTTCAGGTTTCACGTTCTGCTGAGAACGTGAAACCTGAAACTTGAAACCTTTTTCTAGCTTAATCTAATTTCTGAAACACATGCTCCTGTTGGAATCATTGGGAAAACATTGTTTTCCTTTTCTACCATGACTTCTAAGAAGTAAGAATCTTTTGAAGCAAGCATTTCTGCTACAGCTTCATCTAAATCTTCGCGTTGTGTAACTTTTTTAGATTTAATATGGTAACCTTCAGCAATTGCAACAAAATTTGGATTAATCATTTTTGTCGATGCATATCGGTTGTCAAAGAACAATTCTTGCCATTGACGTACCATTCCTAAAAATTCATTATTTAAAATAACAATCTTAACAGGAACCTGAGTTTGGAAAATTGTTCCCAATTCCTGAATTGTCATTTGGAATCCACCATCACCAATAATCGCTACTACTTCACGTTCTGGTTTTCCCATTTTTGCCCCAATTGCTGCCGGCAAAGCAAAACCCATAGTACCTAAACCTCCTGAAGTAATATTACTTTTAGTTGAATTGAATTTCGCATAACGGCAAGCAAACATTTGGTGTTGACCAACATCTGAAACGATAATTGCATCGCCTTTTGAATGTTTGTTGATCATTTCAATGGTTTCTCCCATTGAAATTCCTTTACCGTTTGTCGGATTTAGTTCTTCTTTTATTACCGAATTAAATTCAACTTCTGCTAATGCTTTAAATTCATTATGCCATAAATCATGTGATTTTGCATCCAATAATGGTAATAAAGTGGCAAGAGACTCTTTTACATCACCTAAAACTGCTATTTCAGTTTTAACGTTTTTATCTATTTCTGCTGGATCAATTTCGAAATGAATCACTTTTGCTTGTTTTGCATAAGTACTTAATTTACCCGTAACACGGTCGTCGAAACGCATTCCGAAAGCAATTAAAACATCACATTCGTTTGTCAATAAATTCGGCGCATAGTTTCCGTGCATTCCAAGCATACCAACATTCAAAGGATGATCTGTTGGCAAAGCTGAAAGACCTAAAATTGTCCATGCTGCAGGAATTCCAGATTTTTCGATTACCGCTTTAAATTCTGCTTCTGCTTGACCAAGAATAATTCCTTGTCCAAAAACGATTAATGGTTTTTTGGCACTATTAATCAATGCAGCCGCTTCGGCAACTTTATCAAAATTCAATTTTGGAACAGGAATATAACTTCTGATTCCTGTACATTTTTCATAACTAAAATCAAACTCATCAAACTGAGCGTTTTTAGTAATATCAATCAAAACTGGCCCTGGGCGTCCAGAACGAGCAATGTAAAATGCTTTTGCAATAATTTCTGGAATTTGCGAAGCTTCAGTTACCTGAAAATTCCATTTTGTTACTGGAGTTGAAATTCCGATAATATCCGTTTCCTGAAATGCATCAGAACCCAATAAATGCCTTCCAACTTGTCCTGTAATACAAACCATTGGTGTCGAATCGATCTGGGCATCAGCAATTCCTGTAACCAAATTCGTTGCTCCCGGTCCAGAAGTAGCAATTGCCACTCCTACTTTTCCCGTAGCTCTTGCATAACCTTGAGCGGCATGCGTTGCACCTTGTTCGTGACGTACTAAAACGTGGTGCAGCTGATCTTGAAATTTATATAATTCGTCGTAAACCGGCATGATTGCTCCACCTGGATAACCATAAATCAAGTCTACACCTTCTGCTAACAAACATCTTATAACGGCTTCTGCCCCTGATATTCTCATAGTATATTTTTTTTATCAATTTCAATAACAGTTATTATTGACTTTGCCAATGAAATTGATTCTTATTTTTTTATTAATTATCGGTTACACATCCTGTTGATGCACTCGAAACCGATCTAGCGTATTTAAGTAAAACCCCTCTGTCAACTTTTAAGGCTGGCTGAACCCATGCCGCCTTTCTAGCTGCAAATTCTTCATCAGATATTTTCAGGTCAATTGTATTTTTCTTAGCGTCAATAGCGATAATATCTCCATCTTTTACTAGTGCAATACCACCACCGTCATATGCTTCTGGTGTAACGTGGCCTACCACGAATCCGTGTGAACCTCCGGAGAATCTACCATCTGTGATTAGTGCACAGGTGCTTCCTAATCCGGCTCCAATAATCGCAGATGTAGGCTTAAGCATTTCAGGCATTCCCGGACCACCTTTTGGTCCACAACCTCTAATGACGACTACATTTCCTGGTTTAATTTTTCCGGCTTGAAGACCTGGGATTACTTCAAATTCACCTTCAAAAACAACAGCTGGTCCTTCAAAATATTCACCTTCTTTACCGCTGATTTTTGCTACAGCACCTTCAGAAGCAAGGTTTCCGTATAAAACCTGAATATTTCCTGTTGGTTTTAATGCTTTTTGAATTTCATGAATTACTTCTTGCCCATCTTGTAAATCTGGAGTTGAAGCTAAGTTTTCAGCAACCGTTTTTCCTGTTACAGTCAAACAATCTCCATGAATAAGCCCAACTTTTAATAAATATTTCATTACTGACGGAATACCTCCAACTTCGTGAATATCTTCCATCATATATTTTCCACTTGGCTTCATGTCAGCAAGAACAGGAGTTCTGTCATTAATTGCCTGAAAATCATCCAAAGTGATTGTTATTCCAACAGAGTGCGCCATTGCGATTAAGTGCATAACTGCATTTGTAGAACCTCCTAAAACTGCTACAATTGTAATAGCGTTTTCGAAAGCCTTGCGAGTCATAATATCTCTTGGCTTAATATCTTTTTCTAATAAAATTTTAATAGCAGCACCTGCAGCAAGACATTCGTCTCTTTTTTCCTGACTTAAAGCAGGATTTGAAGAGCTGTATGGCAAGCTCATTCCCAAGGCCTCAATTGCAGAAGACATAGTGTTAGCAGTATACATACCACCACAAGCACCAGCACCTGGACAAGCATTTTGAATTACTCCTTTAAAATCTTCTGGAGTGATTTCTCCTTTTACTTTTTTTCCTAAAGCTTCAAAAGCTGAAACGATATTCAAAGATTCTCCTTTCCATTTTCCTGAATGGATTGATCCTCCATAAACCATCATTGACGGGCGGTTTAATCTTCCCATAGCAATAAGAGCTCCAGGCATATTTTTATCACAACCAGGAATTGCAATAATACTATCGTACCATTGTGCTCCTGCAACTGTTTCAATAGAATCTGCAATTACATCACGAGAAACTAACGAATAACGCATTCCTTCAGTTCCGTTTGAAATTCCGTCACTAACACCAATAGTATTAAAAATAAGTCCGACCAGATCAGCATCCCAAACACCTTTTTTAACATCTTTTGCTAGATCGTTCAAGTGCATGTTGCACGTGTTCCCATCGTAACCCATGCTCACAATACCTACTTGTGCTTTTTTCAAGTCTTCTTCAGTTAAACCAATCCCGTATAACATCGCTTGCGCTGCAGGCTGTGTCTGATCTTGAGTGATGGTCTTGCTGTACTTATTTAATTCCATTATGTATTATTTTATTTTAATTTTTATTCAAAAAAAAACCTTCCAGTATTTGGAAGGTTTATAATATAGTCTTTCAATTATATTTATAACATTCCTGGCGCAGATGTGCTAATCACATTGACAACAACGACAGAAGTAATAATAATAACTGAGATTTGCATCTTTTCTATTTTTTAGTGTCACAAAAGTAAACAAACTTTAAGAACTAAAAAAATAAAATCTCAACATTTTAAAGACTTCTTGTTATTTCCTCTACGTTTTAACAAAAAATATTAAACAATTGTCGATTGTCCAATACTTACATTGTCATTATTGAAATACAGCAAATCATCTTTGCTGAAAATAAAATTAGAAACGAACTCTCCAACCTCGTTTGTTCCAAATTTTGAATCCGGTTTCAAATCAACCGTAACCACCTTGTATTCAATTGCTTTTTCTATCGCTTTATAAATTACATTAGCTTCTTTAGTTAATCCAAAATGTTCTAACAAAAGTGCAGCCGCCAAAATCGATGCAATCGGATTAGCAATGTTTTTTCCTTTTGCCTGCGGATACGATCCGTGAATTGGTTCAAACAAAGCATTTTTTTCTCCTAAAGATATTGATGGCAATAAACCTATAGAACCTGTAATTACACTAGCTTCATCAGATAAAATATCTCCAAATAAATTTTCTGTCAAAATCACATCAAATTGTTTTGGATTCAAAATCAACTGCATTGCTGCATTATCCACAAATAAGAAATCTAGCTTAACATCTGAATAATCTTCACTTACTTTCTGAACAACTTTTCTCCATAATCTCGAAGTTTCCAAAACATTGGCTTTATCTACCATTGTTAACTTTTTACGACGTTTTTGTGCCGATTTAAAAGCTAGATGTGCAATTCTTGTAATTTCTTCTTCTGAATATTCACATAAATCCGAAGCATGTGTACCTTCTTCATTAAGTGTTTTTGTTCCAAAATAAGCTCCCCCTGTTAATTCTCTAAAAATGGTGAAATCAGCTCCTTCAATAATTTCTCTTTTTAAAGGAGAAGATTCAATCAAGGCTTTATAAGGTTTTATAGGACGAATATTAGCAAACAAACCAAGTTCTTTACGAAGTTTCAACAAACCTTGTTCTGGGCGAACTTTTGCATTTGGATTGTTATCATATTTTGGATCACCAATCGCACCAAGCAAAACTGCATCTGTATTCAAACACAGATTCAGAGTCTGCTCCGGCAAAGGATTTCCAGTTTTATCGATAGCAACCGCTCCCATCAGCGCTTCTTCAAAAACAAATTCATGATTATATACTTCGCCAATGGCATACAAAGCTTTCTTAGCTTGTAAAATTACTTCTGGCCCAATTCCATCTCCCGGTAAAACTGCAATTTTTAAATTCATAATCTCTCGCTCTTTATGTCTTTAAATCCTTATTGTTCCTTAAATTCTTATTTTGAAATATTTAGTTTCTTATTAAATCCCCTTCTATTTTAGAAGCTTCAATAATTTGGTGGATATCTGCATCTACAACTTCTTTTTTAATGTCAGCGAATTTCAAAAACTCGATGTAAACGACATCCAATTGTGTTTTTGTCAATTCGTATCCAACTTTTTTAGCACGGTAAGCCAAAGCCGCTCTTCCGCTTCTAGCTGTCAAAATGATTGAAGATTCATTCACTCCCACATCTAACGGATCCATGATCTCGTAAGTTGCTCTGTTTTTGATCACACCATCTTGATGAATTCCAGAACTGTGTGCAAAAGCATTTGCTCCCACGATTGCTTTGTTTGGCTGTACAATCATTCCCATACTTTCAGAAACCAAACGGCTCATTTCGTTTAATTCTCTTGTATTGATATTTGTATCTAAATTTAAGTATGGATGTTGCTTGAAAATCATTACTACTTCTTCAAGTGCTGTATTTCCTGCTCTTTCACCAATACCATTAATAGTACATTCTATTTGTCTTGCTCCATTTATAGCTCCCGCAATTGAGTTTGCCGTTGCCATTCCTAAATCATTATGACAGTGACATGAAAGGATCACGTTTTCGATTCCTTTTACGTTTTCTTTTAAGTATTTAATTTTTGCTCCATATTCTTCTGGAAGGCAATACCCTGTCGTATCAGGAATATTTAAAACCGTTGCACCAGATTTGATCACTTCTTCACAAACTTTTGCCAAGAAAGCGTTATCAGTTCTTCCTGCATCTTCAGCATAAAATTCAACATCTTCAACATATGATTTTGCGTGAGCTACTGCAAATTTTGCTCTAGCAATAATATCTTCGGGCGTAGTTTGTAATTTGTGGAGGATATGAGATTCTGAAGTTCCGATTCCGGTGTGGATTCTAGGTTTCTTAGCATGCTTTAAAGCTGCCGCTGCAACATCGATGTCATTTTTTACGGCTCTTGTTAATCCGCAGACCGTTGCATTTTCTACAATTTTACAAATCTCAGAGACCGATAAAAAATCGCCCGGACTTGACACAGGAAAACCTGCCTCGATAATATCAACTCCCATTTTGTCTAGTCGTTCTGCGATAACTAATTTTTGCTTAGTATCTAACTTACATCCTGGAACTTGTTCACCATCGCGCAAAGTGGTGTCAAAAATTTGAACTTTCTCTCTATTCATATTCATTAATTTAATGTAATTTCACATTGTGATAACAAATATATATTGTACTTATGCAGTACGAAATTCAATTTAATGAAATTATACTGTTCATAAAGCATTTTATATTCAGTTAATCACTTTAAAACCAATAAGTTATATTATTATTTTTTACAATGGCTAACCATCAAAAAGATTTCTTATTTGTTCTGATTAAATCCCTTTCCAAATCTGAAAAAAGACAATTTAAAATTTTTGCGAGTCGCTTAGAAACGAGTTCGAACACAAAATTTATCGAGCTGTTTAATATTTTGGATAAATCTGAAACGTATGATGAAAAGCTTATTCTAAAAAGCGGAAGTATCAAAAAAGTTCAGTTATCTAACTTAAAATCATACCTGTACAAACAAATCCTTGTTAGTATTCGCTTGAATATTCCGAGCCAAAATATTCGTTATCAATTACGCGAACAAATTGATTTTGCTGTTATTCTTTATAATAAAGGTTTGTATAAACAGAGTTTGAAAATTCTGGACAAGACAAAACAGCAAGCTTTGGAAAATGATGAAAAATATATGGCGTATGAAATTGTAGAATTCGAAAAATTGATCGAATCGCAATACATTACCCGAAGTATTCAAGGCCGCGCTGATGAATTAGTTATTCAAGCAAAAGAATTGAATTACAGAAACACTATTTCAAGCAAACTATCGAATTTGTCGCTTCAATTGTACGGAATCATGTTGAAAACAGGTTATGTAAAAAGTGATGCCGAATATAAATATATAGACGATTATTTTAATAGACATATCGCAAAACTTGACGAAAGCAAATTTGGTTTCAGAGAAAAATATTGGTTTTATAATGCCAATTTATGGCGCAGTTTCTTGGTTCAGGATTTCTTGGCGAGCTACAAATATGCCTACAAATGGGTGACTTTGTTTTATGATAATCCGAATATGATTTATTTGAATCCAGTGTTTTTCTTAAAAGGAAATCATTATTTCTTGGAATCGCTTTATATGTTGAAATATACTTCTAATTTCAAGAAATATTTAACGCTTTTGGAAGAAACTATCGCGGATGACAAATTTCCGGTAAACGATAACATTGCATCACTATCATTTCTGTATATCTACAACAATAAATTAAATCTGCATATTCTGGAAGGTACTTTCGCGGAAAGCGAATATTTGATCCCAGAGATTTTAGAACGATTAAAGCTTCACAGTGAACACTTGGATGAACATCACGAAATGTTGTTTTTCTATAAAATTGCTTCAATTTATTTTGGAAATGAAAAATACAACGAGTGCATCAATTATTTAGACAAAATCATCAACAACAAGAATTTAACCATGCGTGAAGATTTAATGTGCTTCGCAAGACTTTTATCTTTGATTGCACATTATGAACTTGGAAAAGATTATTACCTAGAAAATCATCTTAAAAGCACGTATAAATTTTTATTGAAAATGAACGACTTGCATGAAGTTCAAAAAGAAATTATAAAATTCTTAAGAAACTTAAATAATTTTTATCCTGCTGATATCAAAAAGGAATTCAAAAAAATGCACGCCCGTTTTGTTGAACTTGAAAAGAATACTTATGAAAAAAGAGCTTTTCTATATTTAGATATCATTTCGTGGCTGGAAAGCAAAATCGAGAATCGCAAGATTGCTGATATTATTAAGGAAAAGGCGAAGTTGAATAGCAGATAAAATTTAAATTCCAAATTTTTAATCTCGATGGCCATCGAGACAAATTTCAATAAAAAAAGCGTGGAAAATTAAATTTTCCACGCTTTTTGTCATTTCGACTGAAAGGAGAAATCGCACTCGAAACTCCACAAAGACTGGCGATTTAGTTTGCGGAAATACTAATGCGATTTCTCCTTTCAGTCGAAATGACAAACATTGCTTAAAAACAATAAACACAAAAAAATCCCAAACTCCAACAATTGGAATTTGGGATTTTAAATTATTGGAATTTAAAACTTTTATTCAACGATATTAGAAGTTGTCACATAAAAATCTTTATCAACTTCTACTTTTCTATCTTCAGTTGTTGTTTTTTCTGATTGCCATTCTGTTGTTGGTTTTAACCACATTTCAACACCGTTTAATTTCACTCTTACAGGCATATCAAATTTGGCTACGCAATTTGTCCAGTGATATCCAAAAGTTCCATTTTTAAACATATATTCAAAAACTGGAATTTGAGTTGTAGTCAAATATTGAGCGAAAACTCTATTGAAATTAATTCCAGATTGTTCGTTGATATACTCCTGAATTTGTTTGCCTGTAACTGTTTGATGGTAGAATTTTTTATTCATTCCTCTCAAAATTGATTTCCATTTTGCATCATCATTAATTACCTGACGAATCATATGAAGCATCGAAGCTCCTTTTGGATACATATCTCCTGAACCTTCGTTGTTTACATCATAATGGCCAATAATTGGAGTGTCATTTTTAATGTTTTTTCTGCATCCGATAATATATTCAGCTGCTGCATCTTTTCCATAATAATACTCCAGAAAAAGGCTTTCAGAATAATTTGTGAAGCTCTCATGAACCCACATATCTGCAATATCCTTATACGTGATATTATTTGCAAACCACTCATGTCCAGACTCGTGAATAATGATGAAATCAAATTTCAATCCCCAACCAGTTCCGCTTAAATCACGTCCTAAATAACCATTTTTATATTGATTTCCGTAGGTTACAGAACTTTGGTGCTCCATTCCTAAATATGGAACTTCAACTAATTTATAACTGTCTTCGTACCAAGGGTAAGGTCCAAACCAGTTTTCAAAAGCTTTAAGCATTTTTGGAGCATCTTTAAATTGCTCTTTAGCCAAAGCTAAATTGTCTCTCAAAACATAATAGTTGCAATCTAAATCTCCTTTTTCTCCTTTATAAACTTCTCCAAAATTTACATAATCTCCAATATTGATATTTACTCCGTAATTATTAATTGGATTCGAAACGTACCAATTGAATGTTTTAGTTCCATCTTTTTCTTTCTTAACGCTTTGCAATCTTCCGTTTGAAACATCCGTCAAATCTCCAGGAACATTCACGCTGATTAACATGTTTTCTACTTCATCATACATGTGATCTTTACACGGCCACCAAACGCTCGCACCTAATCCTTGACATGATGTAGCAATAAAATCTTTTCCGTTATTGTCTTTTTTCCAAGAAAATCCTCCATCCCAAGGAGCTCGTACAGCTTCTTTAGGTTTTCCTTCAAACTTGATTATAATTTCTTTTGAATCACCAACTTTCTGCTTTTCTACTAAAGTAATAAAGAAAGCATTTCCGTCTCTTTCAAACTTTAGTGGCAAACCATTCTGAGTCACTTTAGTAATCTTCATTGGTTCCTGCAAATCAATCTGCATTCTATTGTTTTCTGTCAAAACAGTATAACGCACTGTATTTGAACCCGAAATTGATTTCTCAGATGGATTTACTTTTACATCTAAATGATAATATTTCAAATCCCACCAAGCCCTTTCTTTTGTAATGCTTCCGCGTAAAGTATCCTGATGTGTAAAAACAGTTTCTGACTTATTTAAAAGTCCTTGTGCATTTGCGCCGAAACCAACTAAAAAAGCGATAAAAGCGCCAACAATGTATTTCTTCATTATTTAAAAATTTGTAAAAAAAGATACGTAAACCTATATAGTCTTCAGCAAATGTAAACAAACTGTTTAAGTTTTTGAAAATTTTATGATTTCCGAAACAAAAAACAAATCCCAACAAAAGTCAAAAAACTCTTGTCGGGATTGATTTTTAAACAATTACAGAATTTAATTATTCAAATTGGATTCTATGATATAAAAATTCTTGTCAACTACTAAAGCATTCTGCTCTCCTTTCACATTCATATCTTGCCATTCTACAGTTGGCTTGAGCCAAGTTTCAACACCATTTAGAGTTACTTTAATAGGCATGTCAAAATTTGAATTGCAATTGATCCAATGAAAACCTAATTTATAATTAGCGAAAAAATATTCTAAAGTTGGCACTTGTGCTGTTCTTAGATATTGATCAAAAACGGTCTTTAAATCTATACCCGATTGTTTGCTTATATAATCCTCAATTTGTTTGGTAGTAACCGTTTGATGATAAAAAGTGCTATTCAAACCTCTTAAAATTGATTTCCATTTGTCATCATCATTCACAAGTTGGCGGATTGTATGCAACATGTTTGCACCTTTTGGATACATATCTCCTGAACCTTCCTTATTTACATCATAAATGCCAATAATTGGCTTGTCATTACTAATTTGCTTTCTCAAACCTTTTATATAAGCATTCGCTGCATCTTTTCCGTAATAATATTCCACAAACAACGCTTCTGAATAATTAGTAAAACTCTCATGAATCCACATATCAGCGATATCTTTATAAGTGATATTATTGGCAAACCATTCATGCCCAGATTCATGTATGATAATGTAATCAAATTTCAAACCCCAGCCGGTTCTGCTCATATCGTGCCCCAGATAGCCCTTTTTAAATTCATTTCCGTAAGTCACAGAACTTTGATGTTCCATACCTAAATAAGGCGCTTCAACCAATTTGTAGCTGTCTTCGTAAAAAGGATAAGGTCCAAACCAGTTTTCAAAAGCTTTCAACATTCGTGGAGCATCTTTAAAATGTTCTTTGGCAACAGCCAAATTATCTTTTAAAACATAATAACTGCAATCTAGATCACCTTTTTCGCCTTTAAATTTTTCAGAAAAACTCACATAATCCCCAATATTGATGTTTACCCCGTAATTATTGATTGGATTGGCGACATACCAATTAAATGTTTTGGTTCCGTCTTTTTCCTTTTTTACACTTTTTAATCTTCCATTTGAAACGTCAGTCAAATCTTCTGGAACATTTACACTAATCAACATATTATCTACTTCATCATACATATGATCTTTGCATGGCCACCAAACGCTGGAACCTAAACCTTGACATGATGAAGCAATAAAATCTTTTCCGTTTTTGTCCTTTTTCCATGTGATTCCTCCATCCCAAGGCGGATTAATTGCTTCTTTAGGTTTTCCTCCAAAAGAAATCACAATCTCTTTTGTCTCTCCAACTTTTTGATTTTCGGTTAAAGTGATAAAAAAAGCATTTCCGTCTCTTTCAAATTTTAAATCTTTTCCGTTTTGAGTCACCTTAGAAATATTCATTGGTTCTTGAAGATCGATCTGCATTTTATTATTTTCGGATAAAACAGTGTAACGTACTGTATTTGAACCTACAATTGTTTTCTCAGATGGATTTACTTTAATATCCAAATGATAATATCTCAAATCCCACCAAGCTCTTTCTTTTGTAATGCTTCCTCGCAAAGTATCTTGGTGTGTCAAAACATCCGTTTTACTAAAAATGGATTGTGCTTGCGCTGGAAAATTGGAAATAAAAGCTAGCAAAATAGCGCCAAAATACTTTTTCATAGAATAACTTTATGGTTAACAGAACATTTAGTTAGCGAACTAAAAATTAGGAATATATTTTAGAATGGAGTAAAATTTCATTATTTATTATCCATACGATTCTAATACAATCTGATCTCCTCTTTTCAATTGTTTTTTTCCCACAATACCATTGACGATAAGTCCTATGCCAGACAATACAGCACCATAAAAAATAATTCCGCCGCCTGTTCCTATAGAAAACACTAGTCCAAGAGTTGAAAGAATAAGGCCAATTATAATATTTCTACTAAATTTTCTTGAAAAATCTTTTCGGGCAAGACCGTTTAAACTGTCAATTTTTTTAAGAATTGAAACTGGAATTTTGATGCTTCGTTGTTCAATAATATTGCTGACAATAAAATAATTTTCTTTAGAATGACTATCTGAAAATTCACCAAATTTCCCGTTTTCAATAATTTTATCCAGAATGCTTTCAAAGTTTAGAAGCAGTTCTTCGTCTGTCAAATCTTTAGTGCTATTTTCAATAATATCCTCGATATTCTCTTCAAATTCAAGTCTTTTCTCAGATAAATATTCGATTTGTTCCAAAGGAGAAAGATCCTCAATATGTCTTTTTTCAGGTTCTTTCTCCGTTTGATTATTTTCAAGCTCTTCTTTGAGAATAGTTTCGATATCAATATTTCTGGAAACCAATATTTCCTTTGCTACAAATAGTGCATCAGGATTGTATTTGCTGGCGTTTTTAGTCAGCATTAAAATCAGATCATCATTGGAATGATCTACAAAACGTTTTCTGAAAGTTTCGATATCCATAAATCAAATATTTACGTAAATATCAAAAAACAATTCTTATTTTAACATAATTTAGTAAATATTTTTTCGCAAAATAACTACTTCTGGCGTTTTTTCAAGACTTCAACAACATCCTTAAATTGATAACCTTTTGCTTGCAATAAAATCAAATAATGGAACAGTAAATCGGCACTTTCGCTAAGAAACAAATCATCATTATCATCTTTTGCTTCAATCACAACTTCAACAGCCTCTTCTCCAACTTTTTGAGCAATTTTGTTAATTCCTTTTTCAAACAAAGAAGCCACATAACTTTTCTCTGAATCAGCGTTTTCTCTTCGAGTTTTTATCGTACTTTCTAATTGTGAAATAAAACCATAATTTGCATCATTTGGTTCTTGCCAGCAAGTATCTGCACCTGTGTGACATGTCGGACCAACTGGTTTTGCCTGAATCAAAAGTGTGTCTCCATCACAATCGTTTTTAATACTTACTAAATTCAAAAAGTTGCCACTCTCCTCGCCTTTTGTCCAAAGTCTTTGTTTTGAACGACTAAAGAATGTTACTTTTTGTGTTTCTATTGTTTTTTGAAGCGATTCTTCATTCATATAACCCAACATCAAAACATTTTTTGTTTCTGAATCTTGAATTATAGCCGGAATTAATCCGTGTGCGCTTTTGATATCGATTTCCATAATTTTAGTCTAAAGTTATAAAGTCCAAAGTCTTAAAGTCAAAACTATAATCGGACTTCTATATTATTATTTCTTAATTCTTGTTTCAATGCCTTGATTTCTATTTCTTTAAAGTGGAAAACGCTTGCAGCTAAAGCGGCGTCTGCTTTTCCCTCTTTAAAAGAATCAACAAAATGCTGTATATTTCCTGCTCCTCCCGAAGCAATAATGGGAATATTTACTAATTCTGAAAGTTTAGCCAAAGCTTCGTTTGCAAATCCGTTTTTAGTTCCGTCATTGTCCATTGAAGTGAATAAAATTTCACCTGCACCGCGTTCAGCTACTTCAATCGCCCAATCGAACAAGTTTAATTCTGTTGGAACTTTTCCGCCAACTAAATGTACAATCCATTGTCCGTCGATTTGTTTGGCGTCGATTGCAACCACAACACATTGACTTCCAAATTTCTGAGCCAAATCATTAATCAATTGCGGATTTTTTACTGCCGATGAATTGATCGAAACTTTATCTGCTCCGTTATTCAGCAGAACATCAACATCTTCTACAGATGAGATTCCACCGCCAACCGTAAACGGAATATTGATTTTCTCTGCAACACTTCGCACCATATTTACAAGGGTTTTACGTCGTTCTTCTGTTGCTGAAATATCCAGAAATACCAATTCATCAGCGCCTTCAGCCGAATAAATTGCAGCCAATTCTACAGGATCTCCGGCGTCTCGCAAATCAACGAAATTAACACCTTTTACGGTTCTTCCGTTTTTTATATCTAAACAAGGTATGATTCTTTTTGCTAACATGTTTTTAATGTGTTAATTTGATAATTAGTCAATTAGATAATTCTATACGTTTGCTAAATTAATTATCTAATTTTCTAATTAACTCATTATCTAATTATGTAGTTCTCCAACTGTTTTAAGGTAATTCTTCCTTCGTAAATTGCTTTTCCGATAATAGTTCCTTCACAGCCTAATTCAGCTAATTTTGGCAATTCGTCGAAAGTTGAAATTCCTCCAGAAGCGATTAGTTTTACGCCTTTAGCTTCTGCTAAAATTTTACTGTACAAATCAAAACTTGGACCTTGAAGCATTCCGTCTTTTGCAATATCAGTACAAATAACATACTGAATTCCTTTACTCTGATAATCCTGAATAAACGGAATTAAATCTTCATTTGATTCTTCTAACCAGCCTGAAACTGCAATTTTTTCATCTTTTGCGTCAGCGCCCAAAATGATTTTTTCTGAACCATATTCTGAAATCCATTTTTCAAAAATTGTTCTGTTTTTTACGGCAATACTTCCTCCTGTTATTTGATTTGCACCGCTTTCAAAAGCAATTCTCAAATCATCATCCGATTTTAATCCGCCTCCAAAATCAATTTTCAAATTCGTTTGCGTTGCAATTTGCTCTAATATTTTATAATTGACAATCTTGCTTGATTTTGCACCGTCAAGATCTACTAAATGCAGATATTCAATTCCGTGTGCTTCAAATGATTTCGCCACTTCAAGCGGATTTTCATTGTAAATTATTTTGGTATCATAATCACCTTTGGACAAACGAACGCATTTTCCTTCAATGATATCTATGGCTGGTATTATTCTCATTTTTTATAAGTCTTAAAGTTTGAAAGCCTAAAGTCAAAAGTCTTTTTGAATCTCAAAAATTGATATTTTGATTGATATTGTTATTGAAACTTAAAATTCTACATTTTTAAAAAATTGCCTAGAATTTTTTCCCCTATATCACCGCTTTTTTCCGGGTGAAATTGTGTTCCGTAAAAATTATCTTTTTGCAATGCCGATGCGTATTCAACATCATAATTGGTTTTAGCAACAGCATATTCGCAGTTTGGCGCATAAAAACTATGAACCAAATACATGAATTCATTTTCAGAAATTCCTTTAAACAAATCGGTTTTTAAATCATAAATCTGATTCCATCCCATTTGCGGTACTTTTACGTTGTTTGAAAATTTCAAAACATCAACGTCAAAAATTCCTAAACCTTTTGTATTTCCTTCTTCTGTTTTATTGCACATTAACTGCATTCCAAGACAAATTCCTAAAACTGGCTGTTTTAATTCCGGAATCAAACTATCCAATCCGCTTTCGCGAAGTTTACTCATCGCCGAACTCGCCTCGCCAACACCAGGAAAAATCACTTTATCTGCAGATTTTATTTCTTCAGGATTATTGCTCAAAACAGCCTTAAAACCCAATCTTTCAATAGCAAACATAATGCTCTGAATATTTCCTGCTCCGTAATTTATAATTACTATTTTCATTTAATTTTAGTCTTAAAGTCTAAAGTCTAAAGTCTTAAAGTCGATTCTATATCCCCATTTTGGAAAACTTTCGACTTTATGACTTTCCTCTTTTGACTCAATTAAAGCATTCCTTTTGTCGAAGGTAAAATCATTTTTTCAGTATCTCTTTTTACGGCTACTTTTATCGCTTTCGCGAAAGCTTTAAAAATTGCTTCAATCTTGTGATGCTCGTTGATTCCTTCCGCTTTGATGTTTAAATTCGCTTTTGCACCGTCTGTGAATGATTTAAAGAAGTGATAGAACATTTCTGTTGGCATTTTGCCTACCATTTCACGTTTGAATTCCGTTTCCCAGATCAGCCAGTTTCTTCCACCGAAATCAATTGCTGCTTGAGCTAAACAATCGTCCATTGGAAGACAGAAACCATAACGTTCAATTCCTAATTTATTTCCTAAAGCTTTTGCGAAAACTTCTCCTAAAGCAATTGCTGTATCTTCGATTGTATGATGTTCATCAACTTCTAAATCCCCTTTTACAAGAATCTCCAAGTCCATTTGACCGTGACGCGAGATTTGATCTAACATGTGGTCAAAAAATGCAATTCCGGTGTCGATTTTGCTTTTTCCTGTTCCGTCAAGATTTAAATTAATATAAATATCCGTTTCGTTCGTTTTTCTTGTAATAGAAGCCGAACGCGCCTCTAATTTTAAAAACTCATAGATTTTCTTCCAATCCATTGATTGCAAAACAATTGTTTCGTTCAATTCTTCGCGTTTTGATGAAATTTCGTTGCTTCCTGCTCCGTCAGTATCGTTCATGAAAATCGCTTTTGCGCCAAGGTTTTTAGCCAGTTCAACATCAGTCAAACGATCTCCTAAAACAAAAGAATTCTCCAAATCATATTCTGGATTATTCAAATATTTTGTCAACATTCCCGTTCTTGGCTTGCGAGTTGGCGCATTCTCTTCGGGAAAAGTTCTGTCCACGAAAATTTCATCAAAAACAACTCCTTCATTTTCAAAGGCTTTTAAAATGAAATTTTGCGTTGGCCAAAACGTATCTTCCGGAAAACTATCTGTACCTAATCCGTCTTGATTAGTTACCATTGCTAATTCATAATCCAATTCATTGGCAATTTTAGCCAGGTACTGAAATGCTTTTGGATAAAATTCTAGTTTATCCAAACTATCTAATTGTAAATTTTCAGGCTCTAGGACAATCGTTCCGTCACGATCGATAAAAAGTACTTTTTTCATATTTTATGTTTTTTGCCACAGATTAAAAGGATTAGAATGATTTTTCTTTTGCCACGAATTACACAAATTTCACTAATTCAATTCGTGTAAATTCGTGTAATTCGTGGCAAAAAAATTATACACAAACAGAATAAAAAAATCATTTTAATCTGTATAATCTGTGGCTAATATTTTTAGTTCAACAATTTTAATTCTCTAATTACAATTGCATTTTCTTCTTTTGTTCCAATTGTAAAACGAAGACAGTTTTCACATAAAGGCTGTGTTGTTCTATTTCGAATCACAATTCCTTTTTCGATTAATTGATCGTATCTTTTGTTTGCGTCATCCACTTTTGCTAAGATAAAATTGGCTTCTGTTGGATACACTTTTTCAACAAAACTTACTTCAAGTAACACTTTAAGCAATTCCTCTCTTTGCTCAACAATAGACGCTATTTCTTGCTTTATTTTTTCAGAATCTTTTAAACGCTCAATTGCTCTTTGCTGTGTTAGTTCATTGACATTATAAGGAGGCTTGATCTTGTTTAAAATTGAAATTACAGTTTCTGAAGCATAACAAATTCCTAGACGAATTCCTGCCAAACCATACGCTTTTGAAAGTGTTTGCGTAATTACTAAATTAGGATAAGCATCAATTTCCGCCAGCCAGCTTTCTTTCTCAGAAAAATCTATATACGCTTCATCAATTACTACCAAACCTCTGAAATTTTGAAGCAATTTCACCACGCTTTCATCTGAAAAAGAATTTCCTGTTGGATTATTAGGCGAACATAAAAAGATGATTTTTGTATTCTCATTAACCGCTTCTAGAATCTTTTCTACTTGTGGCTGAAAATCTGTTGTTAAAAGAATTTCTCTGTTTTCAACCGCATTGATATTCGCCAAAACACCATACATTCCATATGTTGGTGGCAACGAAATAATATTGTCTTTATTAGGTTCGCAGAAAGCTCTGAAAAGCAAGTCCAAGACTTCATCACTTCCGTTTCCTAATAAAATCTGATTTTGTTTTATTAAATTATTTTTAGCCAAAATCGCTTTAACTGAATTTTGTTGTGGATCCGGATAACGGTTTACGCCATTTTGATATGGATTTTCATTCGCATCCAGGAAAATCATGTCGGCGGTATCAAAATCCTCAAACTCATCTCTTGCAGAAGAATATGGTTTTAAGGATTTTACATTTTCTCTTGTTATTGTATTTATATCGAAAGTACTCATTGTGTTATTTTTTTAAGAAGCAAGAACCAAGAAGAAAGACTTCATAAAATCTTACTTCTTTGCTCATTTTTTTCTATTCTCATCTTATTCTAAACTCTTCAATCTTAAAGTTACTGCATTCTTGTGCGCTTGCAAACCTTCGGCTTCAGCCATTGTTTCGATTGCTTTTCCAATGTTTAAAATTCCTGTTTTTGTAATTTTTTGAAAAGTCATTGATTTCATAAAACTATCCAAATTTACACCGCTGTAATTTTTAGCATAGCCATTTGTAGGCAAGGTATGATTCGTTCCTGAAGCGTAATCTCCGGCACTTTCAGGCGTGTAATTTCCAATGAAAACTGAACCTGCATTTACAATTCCGTTACAGTAGAAATCATCGTATTCTGAACATATTATAAAGTGCTCAGGCCCATATTCATTGATTAAATCCAAAGCAATTTGATCGTTTTCAACATAAATCAATTTCGAGTTTTGAATTGCTTTTTCAGCGATCGCCTTTCTTGGAAGAACTTCTAATTGTGATTGGATTTCATTTTCAACGTCATTGATTAATCTTCTCGAAGTTGAAACCAAAATCACTTGGCTGTCTGTCCCATGTTCTGCCTGAGACAACAAATCCGAAGCTACGAAAGCCGGAACTGCTGTATCATCAGCCACTATCAATAATTCTGATGGGCCAGCCGGCATGTCAATCGCAACGCCAAATTGCGTTGCTAATTGTTTCGCCACAGTCACAAATTGATTTCCCGGTCCAAAAATCTTGTATACTTTTGGTATCGATTGTGTTCCAAAAGTCATTCCTGCAATAGCTTGAATACCACCAACTTTCAAAATTTTAGTTACGCCACATAAATTCGCTGCATATAAAATTGCCGGATTAATTTTCCCTTTTTTATCTGGTGGCGAACACAACACAATTTCTTTGGATCCAGCAATTTCGGCGGGAACAGCCAACATTAAAACAGTTGAAAACAAAGGCGCTGTTCCTCCAGGAATATACAAGCCAATCTTTTGAATTGGTCTTTTTTCTTGCCAGCAATTTACTCCTTCAACAGTTTCGACCTCAATTCTGTCTGTTTTTTGTGCACTATGAAATTTGTAAATATTGTTCTTTGCCAATTCAATAGCCTCTTTCAATTCATTCGGAATCAAACTAATAGCTTCATTGATTTCTTCTTGAGAAACCTCATAATTATCTAATGAAATTCCATCAAAAATCGAAGTATATTTTGCTACAGCTTCATCTCCTTTTCTCTGAACTTCTTTGAAGATTTCTTTTACTGTAACCTCAATATCATCAATAGTTTGAGTTGGTCTTTTTAATATTTCTGACCAGATTTCTGGTTTTGGATTGTCTATTTTATTCATTTTTTTTATGCTTTATGCTATAAGCCTTAGGCTTTAAGCTTTCTTAACTTTGCGATTTTGGCTTATAGCTTACTGCCTAAAGCCTAAAGCGGGCGAAGCCCTACAAAACCATTTTCTCAATTGGGCAAACAAGAATTCCTTCTGCTCCAACTTCTTTTAATTGATCGATTACATCCCAAAAAGTATCTTTATCAATTACAGAGTGAACACTGCTCCAACCTTCTTGCGCTAATGGAAGAACCGTTAAACTTCTCAAAACCGGAAGGATTTTTCCAACTGCTTCAATTTTATCGTTTGGAACGTTCATTAAGATATATTTTGAATTTCTAGCCCTTAAAACTGCCTGGATTCTGAATTTTAAAGTGTCAATGTGTTTTTGTATTTCAGGAGAAACTTTTGGAGAAACTGCTAAAACCGCTTCACTTTTTAAGATTACTTCAACTTCTTTTAAGTTGTTTTTGAAAAGTGTGCTACCGCTTGAAACGATATCTACAATTGCATCAGCAAGTCCTATATTTGGAGCAATTTCAACTGAACCAGAAATTTGGTGAATATCTACAGTTAACCCAAATTTACTGAAATATTCATTAACTGTATTTGGGTAAGAAGTTGCAATACGAAGATTTGCTAAATCTTGAACTGAATTGTACTCGAAAGTTTTAGGAACTGCAACAGAAACTTTGCATTTTGAGAAACCTAGTTTTTGAACCACTTCAATTCCTTTTCCTTTTTCCACTAAAAGATTGTCGCCAACAATCGCTAAATCTACTACTCCATCAATTAAATATTGAGGAATATCTGAATTTCTAAGATACAAAACTTCAAGAGGAAAGTTTGAAGCTTCTGCTTTTAATTGGTCGATTCCGTTGTTGATTGAAATACCGCAATCTTTAAGGATCTGAATGCTGTCTTCGTTTAAACGACCTGATTTTTGAATTGCAATTTTTAAAGTACTCATTTTTTTTAGTTGTTGTTTGATTAATAGTTTGAGTACAAAGAATTGGTATAAAAAAACCCGTTTGATGTACTCAAACGGGTTTTAAAATATGATGATTTACATCCATACCATTAACACATCGCTTGAGAGCAATAATGAAAATGATGATGATGTAATTGATTTGAAATCATTGTTTGGTTTGTTTTATAATTCTTTGATTCGGTTGCAAATATACTAGTTAATTTCATAAAAAAGCAATTTTTAATATAACTTAACGATAGTTTATTGTTAAATAAAAATTGAAGCGCCATTTTTACTGCCGATTTTCAATTTACTATAACGTTTTCTTAATCTTCTTTAAAAGTCAAGATTACAGTTGTTCCTTCTTCTAGTTCGCTCTCTATTTTTAGCTTGATATCCAGTAATTCAGTAGTTCTTTTCACAATAGACAAACCTAGCCCAGTTCCTTTAATTTCAGGGTGATCAGTCGAATTTGACCTGAAAAACGGATTCATGATAAATTCTAAATCCTCTTTCGCAATTCCGATTCCGTTATCTTTTATTTTGCATATTGTCTTGCCGTTTTGCTTTAGTAGCAAAACCAAAATGCTGCCTCCATTATTTGTATATTTAATTGCGTTTGAGATAATATTTCTTAAAATCGTAATCATCAAAAAAGTATCCGACTGAATATAACAATCGGTACTCGCATCAAATTTCACTTTAATGTTTTTCGCATTTATCTTTTCAGAATTCAATGTAAAAACATCTAAAATCAATGAATTCAAATAAACCGATTCTGTTTTAATATTTTGTTTTTGATTCTCAAAACGCGCCATTACAAGCAACTGATCTACAAGTGCATTCAAATGATCAACTTCATTTATACAATAATTTATTTTTTCTTCATATTCCTTATTATCACGAGGTTTACGAATCAAAACTTCAAGTGTTCCTTTAATTACTGTGAGAGGCGTTCTTAGCTCATGTGAAGCATCTGAAGTAAATTGTTTTTCGCGTTCAATAGCGTCTTCAATTCGGTTCAATAAATTATTTATTGTTTTTGAAAGTGTAAACAATTCGTCACGTGTTTTTGGCAACGGAATCCTCGTTTTTAAATTGTCTTTTGTAATTATTTTAGATGTATTTATAATTGCATTTATTGGTCTAATACTTCGTCCAGCAAAAAACCTCGCAATTAAATAAAGTACTACCAAGATTATTGGAAAAGCAATTAACAAAGTATCCAAAAGGTTTTCCAATACTTTAGCCGAGTCAGAAAGTGACATTGCAATGATCAAATAGCCTACTTTTTTAGACTTTATATGAAGCGGAATTTGAATTTGCCTGATTTTATTGCCCAATAATTTGGTGTCAAACAATTCATAATGATCTTTGCTTTCGTGGTAAACTAATTTTTCGTTTTTTAAATTTGGAGATTTTTCAATTATTTTCTTATTCAAATCCAAAAACTGGACAAAAACAGGATTCACATCAACAGAATTGTGCTCTCGCTCCTCCCATTCTTCGGCATCCATAAAAATCACTTTCTTATTTTCGATTCTGACTTCTTTTAAATGATCGTTAATTTCAATCATCAAATTTTCATCAATATGCTTATAAACAGTAAATTTTACAGTAAAATAAGTGGCTGAAAAAACCACCAATATCAACAAGCCCGTTGTTATGATATAGTTTAAAGCAATTCTGTGCTTAAAAGATAGTTGTTCCATTTACAAATCATTAGCTATATAACCAATTCCACGAATCGTTTTTATATAATCTTCTTCAATTTTTAAATTGAGTTTTTTCCTAATGGCGTTCATAAAAACATCAATCACGCCTGTATCGTACTCAAAATTAATTTCCCAAACATCTTTCAAGATTTGATTTCGGGTACAAACTTTACCTTTATTCTGAATTAAATAGGTCAGCAATTCAAATTCTCTCTGCGTGAGCGCCACTTCTTCATCATCTTTAAGCACAATATGTTTCGACAAATCAATTTTTATGGTGCCAAGCATTAATTCCTGATCTCCTTTTTTATGCCTGAAATGAATTTTAATGCGCTCTACAAGCTCTTCAAAACTAAAAGGCTTCTTGATATAATCATTTGCACCAGCTTTTAAACCTGCAATCGTTTCCTGCACAGTATCTTTTGCAGTCAAGAAAATGATTGGCGTATGCTGATCTTTGATTCTGATCGCTTTACACAAATCCAAACCGTTAATTTTAGGCAACATCCAATCCAACAAGATTAGGTCAAATTGATGCTCTTGAACCAATTCAAATCCTTTTGAGCCGTCATTGGCTGTTGTCACCAAATAACCTTCTTCTTGTAGTCCTTGTTGCAGAAATTGCACAATTCCTAATTCATCTTCAACTATTAAAATATGCATGTATTTACGATTTAGATTTAAAACTGAATCTCCCCTTAGGTTTGTCAAAGATAAAAATTTTCATACTTAGAAGTAGCCTTAATGCTCTATAATAAACCAATTTAATCATCTTAAGACAACATTAAGTTAACGCTAAGCAAGGTAAAAGCATATCTTCATCTGCCATTCATTAATGCAAATTAATTTTGCATAAAATATAATACCATGGTTTTCTATAAAAAGTTTTCACCTTTTTACAATCTCGCAATCTTCTATTTTTTAGTTAGTTTTTTATTGCGAATTGTTCTTTTCTTTCACCCAATAACGCAGAGCTCGTTTACAATCCTTGAAAGTTTAAAGATTTTCAGTTTAGGATTAGTTTCTGATTTTTTTGTTTTTGTATTGGCAAGTGGATTCTTATGGCTTTATTTAATTTTCATTTCCAATGCAAAATACCACAAACCATACGGATACATTATCCTTTTGGGCTTTGTTGCTTTACTTCTATATATTGCCTCTGGAAAAAGCATATTGGATGAATACGGCGGTGCTTTGCCACGAATTGTTTTAATATTTGTTGGAATAAAAACGCTCCTTTTTTCTCTATTGCTTTTTCTTCCAAAATGGAGAGACAAAATCAGATACTGGTTATTTGCTTTTGTTATTTTCCTTTACGTTCTATTGATTCTTCAAAATGGATTGAGCGAATATTTCTTTTGGAATGAATTTGGAGTAAAATACAATTTCATTGCTGTCAATTATTTGATTTACACAAATGAGGTAATCGGGAATATCATGCAGTCTTATCCTGTTGTTCCTATTTTTTCTGTTCTTTTTATAATAACTGCCACAATTACTTATTTTATATTAAAAAAATCCAAAAACTATCTTGAAGAAATCCCTAATCTAAATGAAAAATTAAAAATTTCGGGAATCTACTTAGGTCTGTTTTTTATCTCTTTATTTGCAGTTCCAACGATGTCAAAAACTGAAAACTCTAAAAATGTTTTTGTCAATGAATTGCAATCAAACGGAATATATAAGTTTTACTTGGCTTTCCAAAACAACAAATTAGACTATTTCAAGTTTTACAAAACGTTGCCGAACGATCAGGCATTTGCTAATTTAAAGGTAAATTTTCCGAATATCTCAGGCGACAATACAGCCAGAAAAATTTCTAGCGATTCTCTTGAAACTCACAAAAATGTTGTTTTAATCACAATTGAAAGTTACAGTGCCGATTTTATGAAAGCTTATGGAAATAAGCAAAACATTACTCCTTTCCTAGATAGTTTAGCGCAAAAAAGCTTGCAGTTTACCAATTTGTACGCTGCAGGAAACAGAACTGTTCGCGGTCTTGAAGCAGTGACTTTGTGCTTGCCTCCAACTGCTGGCGAAAGTGTTGTGAAGCGCGAAGACAACAAAAACAAGTTTTCAACTGGATCTGTTTTTAAAGCAAAAGGCTATAATGTAAAATTCATGTATGGAGGCGATGCTTTTTTTGACAACATGAGAGATTTTTATTCCGGGAATGGCTATCAAATTGTAGACAAATCAAGCTTTTCGCCAGAAGAAATTACATTTTCAAATGTTTGGGGAGTTTGTGATGAAGATATGTACAATAAAGCAATCAAAGTAATGAACGCCGAAGCAAAGGGAAACAAACCTTTTTTTAATCATATTATGACGGTGAGCAACCATAGACCGTTTACCTATCCAAACAATAAAATTGATATTCCAGGTGATATTAAATCTCGTGAAGGCGGTGTAAAATATACTGATTTTGCACTTCGAAAATTCTTCGAAATGGCAAGCAAACAACCTTGGTTCAACAATACTGTTTTTGTTATTGTGGCCGACCATTGTGCTTCAAGTGCAGGAAAAACGCAACTTCCATTAGACAAATATAGAATTCCGGCCTTTATTTACACTCCAAATAAAAAACCAGCGCAATACAATCAATTGATGTCGCAAATTGATTTAATGCCAACGCTTTTTGGAATGTTGCATTTTGATTATGAAAGCAAATTTTTCGGTCAAGACGTTTTTAAAACCGATTACAAACCGAGAGCTTTCATTGCGACTTATCAAGACTTGGGACTTATAAAAGACAATGTTTTGACTATTTTGTCGCCAAAACAAGTAGTAAAACAATATGCCTTAAAAGTAAAACCAATGGCAGGAGTTGCACCGGATTTTCAAATTATGTACGAAGAAAGTCCATTGAAAACTGAAAGAACCGATTTGGTAAATGATGCCATTTCTTACTATCAATCAGCTTCTTATTTATTAAAAGAAAAGCAATATCAGTTCAATGATTTAAAAGCAAAACACGCCAAGTTGTATGCTGCCGACAAATTATAACAGTCATAAAAACCAAAAAAGAAAGCCTCAAATTCATAAGAACTTGAGGCTTTCTTTTTTACTTGAACTTGATCGAAACTTAATCGTTTTGATTTTTCATTCCGAATAAATCACCTTTTTGGTATAGCTTTAAATCTTCCTGCAAAGCTGGATAATTTCTTTGAGTAATAGCTGGGGCATCTAAAGTACTTAAATCTGGTTTTCCTGCATTTACCCATGCTGTGTACCAAAAACTTGCTGTTGCAGCGATTGCTTTTCTCATTTGAGACTCAACCATTCCATTCAGATCTTTATGCAATTTCTCAGCATATTCTTCAGAGAAAACAGCAGTATTGTATTTTGTTTTCAAAATTTTGCCTTCAGCATCTTTTTTAAACACACCATCTTCTGGAGTTGAAGTTCTCAATTTTTTATCGATATCCAACAACGGTCTAACTAAGCTGTGTGTATCATTAATCATAGCCCAAGTTGCTTTATGAACATCTTCATAATATTGTGCTTCAGGAACATTTAATTTATAGTTTTTTGCGAATAATTCTGGCAATCTGCTTTCCCAAAGTGAATGAATTCCTTTTTGATCGCTTAATTGTCCGTCATGATTCGCTGAAGTATGCAAAGGCATGTGCGCATCTCCGATATAATGACCTAAATCTGCTGCAAGAAACAAAATTTCAGCTCTGTTTTTATCTTTAAAAGCTTTAGTCAATTTTGCCATCATTTCTTCAATGTACCAAGGCAAAATTCCATTATCATTCAAAAATTTAGCATCATATTTTTGTTTCGCTTCTTCTAATGTCTGTGGCAAACTCTCAACAGGTCCAAAATTTTCCATATCAAAATAATGTCTCCCATTTTCTTCTTTATAATTTAAAGCATATTTACGAATGTCTGGAACTGAAGCCTCTTGAGTAATAAAATCAATGTGATTGTAAAAGAATACCTGTACTTGTTTTGGCAAAGCCATTACAGCCGCTTTGTTGATTCTTTCATGGCCTACAATACCCCATGATAAAGTAAAAAAACCAATAATTAAAGCAAATAAGGCAATTAACCTTGGTCTCATTCTGAAGTTTTTCATTTGTTTTTGTTATTTGAGGGGGCAAATCTACACATAATTTAAAGATAATTCAAAGAATACTATTTAAGATTGTACTAATTTAATTTTTTCTCCATTTTAAGCTTTATAAGTGCCATAAGCTTATTTCTGACTCAAATTTTATTTGTAAGTTTGATTTTACAATTTAACAAAATTACTATGCGCCTTACTGCTTTACATCTATTTCTTTTCTTGACTGTAATTTCATTCGCACAAGAAACTGATATCCACCTAAAAAATGTTAGCGATACCATTTTAAACACAAAAAGAACACTAAAAATTGCTGATCCATTTAACGCGGAAACGACAATGCTGCAATTATTTACAGGAAACATATACCATTACGCTGATAAAAATACCTTTATAAGCTGGAAGTGCAAATCTTGCAAACCAGCCGCTTATATAGATGTGAATGGAACAGAAGGCGATCAATTATTTCCTTACACACAAGGCGTTGCAACAAGACTTCTCGAAAATTTCGATTATGCAGATTCAAAAGGAAATCAGTTCAAGCTATTATTCTTTAATCATTCAGAAAATGATGAAGATGGTTTGCAAACAGGACGATTTTTTGGAGGTCTTGTTGGTGTTGCTAAATTTGCCAAAAACGGAACTATTTGGGAAATGAAGTCATTTCAACCCGCAATTGCTGCATTCGGTTCATTTTCTCAAGCACCAAAACCCAAACTTGTTGAAATTGGAGAAAATCAATATGCCTTTACCATTTTACATACCAATGGAGGCGCAGGTGCGCCATACAATGGCTATTTATATCTAATTGCAGGATTTGACGGCAAATATCAACCTTTAATGGAGGTAGATTATTATACGCTTTCAAATAGTATTAGTTCGAACTGGTCAAGCTCTTATACTGTCATTACAGATAACAACAAGAAGTTTTTTAGGGATTTTATAATCAAAACAACTGGTTCCTATAAAAAAGCAAAAAATACAGAAGATGATTTTGAAGTTGATTTGCCGGCAGAACTCGCTACGACAGCCAAAACAAAAAAACAATTTGATTTTGCAATTGAAAGGCGTTTTGAATTTAAAGGGAAATTCTACAAAATGATCGGCAAACCAGTGGTCAAAATTTTTAATGCAAAATGATTTATGCCAAATAAATAACCGAAACTAAGCTCAAAACTGCAATAAAAACCCAAAGAAAAACACCTTGAAGCAAAGGCTTCACTCCTACTGCTTTTAAAGTTGTAAAGTTTAAAGTGGCACCAATCAAGAACAAAGTTATCGTCAATCCAATTTTTGCAACACTTACAATATGTGGCGCAAAATGAGAAATATTTGGAACGTAAGAATTCAACAACATCGCCAAAATAAACAGTCCGATGAAATAAGGAATCTTTATTTTTGTCCCGACGCTTCGGGATTTATTCTTGAAAATCACTGCTGTAATAAGCGAAATCGGAATAATCCATAATGCTCTTGCTAATTTTACAGTTGTTGCTATTTGCAAAGCTTCGGCACCATATTTATTTGCAGCGCCAACAACAGAACTTGTATCATGAATTGCAATAGCGCACCATAACCCAAAATCTTGCTGTGACAAATTCAACTGATGTCCAATAAATGGGAAAACAAACAATGCGATAGAATTCAAAATAAAAATAACGCCCAATGCAATCGAAGTCTGATTTTCATTTGATTTAATTACTGGCGAGATCGCCGCAATTGCGCTTCCTCCGCAAATTGCTGTGCCACATGAAATTAAGTGAGATGTTTTTTTCTCGGTTTTCAGCCATTTTCCCAAAAGAAAACCAAAAATTAAGGTGCTGAAAATAGAAAATACAGTTAATATAAAACCTTCTTTTCCAGCTGAAAAAGCGCTAGAGGCATTCATTCCGAAACCTAATCCAACAACTGAAAATTGCAATAAAAACGTGATTGCTCTAGCATTAAATTCTGCAAATGGATTTCCGAATACATTTACAAGAACAACACCTAACAACAAAGCAACTGGAGGAGAAATAATCGAAAATAAACACAATAAAACAATTACTGCAAAAAGTACTTGCTGTAATGATTCATTGATTTCAAATAATTGCGATGCTGATTGTTGTTTCGTTTTCAAAATGTGATAATTGATATTTTACTCTGCAAAGGTCAGTTCTTTTTAGGAGAATCACCAATCGCAAATAACAATCTCCTATAACTTCAAGTTATAATGAGATGAAATATTCTGAATAAATAATTCAGATAAAGGGTCGGATTTCCCTAACAAAGTAATAATATAGAAATATCTGTCGATGGTCAAATTTTCAACATCCAAAACCATCAATTCTTTATTTTTCAATTCATTACCAACAGCATGAATAGACATAAAGGCAAAGCAATCAGAATTTAAAAGATACGATTTTATGCTTTCCGTACTTCCTAACTGCATTTCAATCTGCAAATCAGAAAGTTTTAAGTTTATATTTTTCAAAGCAAATTCTATAACTTCAAGTGTTCCTGAGCCACGTTCTCTGGTTATGAATTTCATTGATTTTAAATCGTTTACTGAAACTTCATTTTGCTTCGCTAACGGATTTTTACTGCTGCAAACCAAAACCAGTTCATCTTTTAAAAACGGAATATATTTAATCGACTGATTTTTAGATTGCCCTTCAACAATTCCTATTTCGATTTCTTTGTTGATTAAAGCATTTTCAATTTGCTCTGTATTTCCATTCAGCAAATTGACTTTAATGTCTTTTTGTTTTTGATGAAAACGCGCCAAAACTGGAGAAATAACATATTGGGAAATTGTTGTACTTGCTCCTAAACGCAGCAAACCTTGACGTTCACTGATAAAGGAACTCATTTCAAAATCTATTTCGCGATAAATTTCGAAGATTTCTTTTGTATGTTTTAATAAAATTTCTCCGGCTGGAGTCAAGGCAATTTTAGAACCGTTTCGTTCAAAAAGTTTCGTTTTATAGGTTTCTTCGAGCTCCTGAATGTGTTTTGAAACAGCAGGCTGTGTGATATACAATTCGGTTGCCGCTTTAGTAAAGTTAAGGCGGAGCGCAACAGTGTAAAATACTTTTAGCCTAAAATCCATAATTATAAATTTTTAATTCCTAATCCACTTTCCTCTGAACTATTTTTTGCAATAAAATAATTTTAAAACTTACAACAAAAGTTCAGGTCGAAACTCAAAATGCATTGTATCATAATGTTTCCAATTTCCTCCCCAAATAAAGCCGTATTTTTCGAAAATTGAAACTAGCTTGAGCGGAATCTGATTTCTATACGAAAGAGTAGCATCTTCATTTTTACAGTTACAATCCCATTGCCAATAATTAGAATTTTTGATATTAATATCTATTGTCATTCCAAAACTATGCATACTCAATCGGTTTGTCCCTGAAATTTTTCTCCAATTAAATGTGCCTCCAATATCAATAATGTATTTTTTAAACTCTGGATTATTATCTAATTCTGCTGAGAGTTTTTTTATTATTTTATCAATACCATTTACGGTTGTTACTTTTATTTTCTGATTGACTAATTTTGGGCACCAAATAATTTCAGTCATTTTTGATTCAACTTCTGATTTCGAATTTCCGTAGATTTTCTTAAAAAAAGCTTCATTTCGAATTCTTCCTGGATCGTCCTTTGGAATTAAATTCTTATCTGCTTTATTATAAACAAACTTAAACTGATCCTCAATATCAGGACTATCTAATAATTCTTGATCCGTTTTATTTTTAAAATCATCATAAATTAAAGTTGTTTTATCACTAAAAATAATCTTATTGTCTTTATAACCAATGATTTGATCTGGATATGCTTTAATTATTTTTTGAACATTCAATGGGATTTCTTGCGAAAAAGCATTTTGAAATATAAGGACTAAAAAAAAGAATCGTTTCATTTAAAAACGTTTTAATTGTAAGGAACTAAAAGTCCATTCGGGTGTTTTCAGAGAAGTTCCAAAATCAACAGCATACCAAGGACTCAACGAACTATTATTTGGATTTTTCAATATTTGAATTTCCTGTGCCGGCATATAACTTTGCGCCAAAAGCATAATTTTTTGATTGTTTTTGGGATTTACAGCCATATCAACCACAATAACGGCATGACCCGGAAAGCCTCCTTTTATAAAAACATCCCCTATTTTTATGTCTGAAACATTAATTGGTTTTAGTTCTTTTTCTAGCGAAGCCGTTCCTGCATACATAAAAACCGTCTCTAAGTATTTCCAATAAGTTTCATAAGTGTCAGATGGTTTTGCCGTTTTAATCCAATTGGTTTTGTTGCCTTTAACTGCAATTCTGTAACCTGCAGCCCATTTGCTAAAATCAGCTCGGAAACCATTTGTAAAATTAAAATGTATTTTATCGTACTGTTTTTGACTAAAAAAATAATCTGCTCGTAAACGCATTACGGCATCAGCACATTGATGCAAATCCTGTTTTCCAATGGGCAAATCCACAACCGCTTCATAAACGTTTTTATTTGGTTTTATAGTTCCATCAAAATACAAAACATTTGAACCCAATGGTTTTAATGGAAGATTTCGCAAAAAAAAATCAAACGAAGTTTTAGATTCCTCTTCCCTCACAAATCCCTGAGGCAGTTGAAAACGTTGCTGGATCGTGTTTTCCAAAAGATTGTTTTTGTTGGTAGTATTTGTCTCTGAAAATGAAAAAAAGCAAAAAATTGCCATTAAAATTGCTACGGTAAAAAAGAATTTAACTTTCATAATTTTAGACTTTTATCTTATAATCACAAGATTAAAAAACGCTAGGAATTCAATTATATTTCATCACAACAAAACATTCCGTTGTTAATAAATTCTACCAACATTAAGCTCCTAACGGAGCTAAAACAAATAGCAAACAATCTCGTAGAGATTAAATATTGGTAACCTAAAGCCAACAACATTCTTTATGTCCCGTAGGGACAGCATAAAAACTACAAAAGTCCATTATACTTCCTAACAAACCATTCCGTTGTTAATAAAGCAGTAATCAAGATTAACAACCAAACCCAGTCAATTATTGGTGTTTTTGTTGAAACATTTTTCTCGATTGATTTGTATTCTTTATTTTCTAAAAGCGTGTTAATTAAATCATCTACCTGATTTTCGAAGAATGCTTTTCCATTAGTTTGTAAAGCTAATTGTTTCAGTTTTAAAACGTCAGGATTTACAAATTGTTTTTCAATATCAAAATCTAAAATTTCAAAATGACTTGAATACGAAGTATTTGAATTTAATTCCTTTACCGTAAAATTGTATTTTCCGGCAGTTAATCCGTCTAGATTTACAGAATAAGAATTATTTCCTTTTAATAAATCGTAGTTTTTATTTTGCTTCGTTTCTGTATTTGTAACCGAAATTGTCAATCTTGCTTTTTCGTCAAATTCGTAGTTTTTATTAAAATATTGCGCATTAATTACAAGTTCATCTCCAGAATTATAAAAACTTTCATGTGTTACTACCAAAGATTTTTTTGAAGCTGAAGTCGCTAAAAACTGAATTATCTTATCTATAAAAACATCATATTTTTCAAAAGATTGATTGTCGATATGACTCTGCAAACGCCATTTCCAGCTGTTTTCTCCTAAAAGAAAAGCCGTTCTTTTTCCTTGATTTTCGGCGAAAGCCAATAAAGGCGCATTTGTAGAAACATTTCTAATTCTTGAAGAAAGCAAAACTGAAACATTTCCGTTAGTTGTAATTGTTCCGAATGCATTTTGTAATGGAGGGAAATTTTCGAAACCTATATTATCAATTGCAAACAGATTAAACTGCGATTGAAATTCGGACAAATAATCCTCAACTTGTCCACTCATTTTAAAAATCAGATTGTTTTGTTGCTGATTTAAAAAATTGAAATCGGTATTGTTACCTGTTATGATGAAGGTGTTTCTTCCGGCATTTTTATTGTTATCGAAAACGGCTTTAAAAGAAGCATTCGGTTGATACAAAACCAAAACAGAAGCTTCTTGCAACTTACTGATATCATTTGGTTTAACTAAAATCACTTTACGTTGCGCATTAACTTCAATTGAACGTTTTAAAGCTGCAATATCTGGATGATTTATAGCCGAAACAATTGCGATTGTAGATTTTTGATCAATTATTTCAACAGCAAAATTCTTGATATTATTGTAGCTGTTTTTCTCTTTTACATTTGAAGAAATTGAGGCTCTAAATATTTGAAGTCCCACTTTATCGGCTGGCAAAAGCAAATTTATTGAAGCTGTTTTTTTAGAAGGCGAAAAGGAAACTTTCTCTTTTGCCACAACTGAATTTCCTTGTGAAATGGTAAAATCAGCAGTTGTTGGCTTATCGCCTGAATATTGTAGAAAAACTTCTACCGGAAATTTATTTTTATGAAAAGCGTATTTGTTTACATTTAATTGATTGATTTTTAAATCAAAAAAAGTGGTTGTATCTCCCACAACCAAAGGATAAACTTTATTAGCAGGATCGAATCTATAAACGTAGTCGTTTCCTGTAGTCTGATTTCCATCGGTAATAATTACGGTTGGGAAAGTCAGGTTTTTGTTGATGTTTTTTAGATTTTTGGCAACTTCATCAAGATTAGTTTGCTTTCCTTTAAAATCAAATTTATCCGAAGATTTAAAATCGGCATCAAATTTATACGACTGAATTTCGAACTTTTCCTTTAAAGCAGGGTTTGAAATCAGTTTTTGATACAATTCAACAACTTTTTTATCTGATTTTAAAGCTGTTATTGAACTTGAATTATCAACTGCAATTGCCAAAGGCGTTTTTATAACTTCAAGCGAATTTTTCGAAATTATTGGGTTTATCAATAAAACCAATAATCCAAAAATGGCCAAAAAACGCAAAAAAGCCAAAAACCAAATCAGATTCGATTTGTTTTTGGCTTTAAAAAAATATTGAAAATACGACAACCCACCAGCAATTATTAAAGAAAGCAATAATAAAAAAATCGTGTTTGTAGTCATATATATTTAGTATTCAGTATCAGTTCGCAGTGATCAGATTAAAAATTGCGTTCTGTTTTCAGTGAGTTTAAAAAACTTAGCGCCTCAGAACCTTAGCAACTTAGCATCTTAGGTCAACATTCCTCCGCAAACGTTAAGAACTTGTCCTGTAACGTAAGCACTCATATCTGAAGCTAAGAAAAGACAAGCATTTGCAACGTCTTCTGTAGTTCCTCCACGTTTCAACGGAATTCCGTCTCTCCATCCTTTTACTACATCTTCAGGTAATTTTGCAGTCATTTCAGTTTCAATAAAACCTGGAGCGATTGCGTTGCAACGAATATTACGAGAACCTAATTCAAGTGCTACAGATTTTGTGAAACCAATTGCACCCGCTTTAGAAGCTGCGTAGTTAGTTTGACCAGCGTTTCCAGAAACACCTACAACAGAACTGATATTGATAATAGAACCTGCACGTTGTTTCAAAAATGTTTTTTGGATCGCTTTTGTCATATTGAAAACCGACTTCAAGTTAACATCAATAACTTGGTCAAAATCAGCTTCAGACATACGCATTAATAAGTTGTCTTTTGTAATTCCGGCATTGTTGATCAAAATGTCAACCGTTCCAAAATCAGCCAAAACAGCGTCAACAAAAGCTTGTGCTTCATTGAAATCAGCTGCATTCGATTGGTAACCTTTCGCTTTTACTCCTAAACTATTCAATTCAGCCTCAAGAGCTTCTGCAGATGCAGCAGATGAACTATATGTAAATGCTACGTTTGCGCCGTGTTTAGCAAAAACTTCAGCAATTCCTTTTCCGATTCCACGGCTAGCGCCTGTAATGATTGCTACTTTTCCTTCTAGTAATTTCATATTAAGGTATTCGTTTTTATTTTTTGAAATACAAATATAGATTATTTGGGCGTTTAATAAAATTTGAAGTACAAAAAATGGCATTTAATCTTCTTTTTTTAACCTAAAAAGCAACCCAAAAAATGGATTGCTTTTAGCTCAAAAAAATAAAAACAAAAAATAAAATCTATAAATAATTTTGTCGCGTTAGTAAATACCCGATTGCAAGCAATACAGCCACAATAAACATCCTAAAAATAGCAGCTTGAAATTTTATCGTTCCGTTTTGTTTGTCTTCTTTTCGCTGTTTTGTCAGATTTACAACCATTACAGGAAAAATTACAAGAATAGAGGCATACAAATAATATCTTGTGTATTGCGGATATGATTCTGAAAACGTAAGCAATACTAATCCCCAAAAAAGGAATATAACATTCACCGGTGTTATAATTTTTTTTATCATACTTTAGTAAATATTTTTATTATTTATTAATAATATCCATCCTTAAGAATAGTGACAAAAAGCAACCCATAAAATGGGCTGCTTTACCTCCAAAATTAAAACAAAACTAAAAACTAATTAAGTTTCCAAGTGGTCATCCTAAATGGACTTGATGCACTTGTAAATGTATATACAGGATCTGAGTAGAATAATCTGAAGCTTTCCGCTTTTACATAAAGTCCTTGAGGATCCATGAAATATTTATCAATACTAGCCAAGAAAGCAGGTGTTGCAACTGTAGTATTTCCGTTCCAAGATTTATGCTTTAAGATTATTTTCTTGCCAACTGCATCTTCTTGCACGGTTACATGATGTTGTAATGGATTTCTTCCTACAAAAGTGTAATAAATAAAAGTTCCTATCGAATGATTACCATATATCTGAATAGAAGCAATACTTTGCCCTGCCGGTAATGCTGCATTGACTTTTTCTAACTCAGCATAAAACAACGGCGAGTTTGCCGGAGAATCCATCGTGTAATCATCTGCATAGAATCCAAACCATGCCAATGGCTGTCCAGGAAGCATAAATTTATAATCATCTGTAAGAACCAAAGGTTTATCAGTGTATTTTATAATTGCAGATACACCGCCAGTTCCAGTTGACGTAAAACTTCCATCAGCATCATTATAAATGAAATTAGAAAGTTTTTGCCCGCCTACTTCAACGGCTGGACTCACAATAATTCCAGTTGGCGTGTAGCCAATTCCCATATTGTAGCTAACAGAATAACCTGCTTCAATAGAGTTTGAGTTTGCAAAACGAGTTGCTGCTGTAAATGAAAAGTCAAATTTATGAATCGCTTTACCATCGTTTGTTTCAAGAAGTCTAAAAAGAGGTCTTTCTTCTCCCCCAATAACATTTTGCTCCATATCTAGATTCTTAGACAAATTTGCCCAATCATCTGCAGTTGCTTTTACAAAACGAACTTCATGATTATTTCTGTTGGCTTTAAAAATGATTTCTCCATTTTCTTGTCCGTAATAAAGAAATTGAAAATCTCCCAAATAACCTTTTGCTCGCAATGCTGGAATTGGATAATTATTTGAATCTGATAAAAGGTGAATTCTGTTGTGTGTCGTAAAAGTTAAACTTACTGTACTTCCAACTTGAATTGCATATTCACTTTTATACGTTTTTGTATCATCATCAAAATCAGAAGCCATTTGCACTGTTCCATCTTTTGCGAATGCAAACAAATGAGTATAGCCTCCCAAAACTGTATTGTCTGTAAAATAAACCGCTTTCCATCCGTATTGTGATGAAAGCAAAGCCTCGTTTAATTCCGCTTTTTGATTATTTAAACGTGTCGTAGGCGTTTCTTCAAATAGTTGTTCTGCATCTGTATTATTGTTACATGCAGTCAATTGCAGTATTAAAATAGCTGCAAATAAATACTTATATAGTTGTTTCATTTTCATAATGCTAATTTTAATTTATTACAGATGTCGTATTTTTTTCTGCTTCGTCTCTCAAAGCATAAAAATCCATATTAAAAGCTTCTTTGAAATATTTTACCACAATTGCTTCTTTCGCTTTTAAAGCTTGAAGAGCAAAAGGACTTTGAATACCTGCCAAAAATGCTGCATATTCAGCTTTTGAATAAATCAGGATCATTGAAGCTGTTTCGGCAAAATCCTCATTAATATTTGATCTTGCATAACTTGTAATAAAGCCAAGCTCATTTGATTCTGGAATTTCATAATTGTACCAATCAGCTGTATAACCGCCTGGCGTTAATGTTTTCCAAGTTTTTTCATCAAATGGCTTGTTTTGATTTAAAATATGAATGTATTCGTGCTGAATAGTATGTATGAACTCTGATACGTTTGCACGGTTCGACTTATCAATATAATCTGTTTCAAACAAAGTAACTCGTTGTCCTCCTTCGGCCAATCCTAAAGTTCTTGTTCCAACACTATTTAAATTGACGCCTCCAACCAAAACAATTTCTCGTGGCGCAATTTTCTTTACAAAGTCTGGCCCGCCAATCGCAGTATAACTTTTTAGCCATATCGTTTGTACTATTTCAAGCGCAGGCTTGACTTTATCGACTGTAGGAGGAAATAAATAACGGCTATTGTCTACCGTGTTTTGATTCCATTTATATTGAACATTAATATTATATGGTTTTAGATAAGCACCATCAATCCAGTTATCTAAACTTGTTTTTTCAGGTTGCGTAAAATCTAACTGACTCTCTCCTACAAGATCATCACTACCACATGAAAATAGTGTTATTGAAACTAGTGCTAAAACCGCAATTTTATTATATTTTAATAATTTCATAATTTTCAATTTTAAGATTATCTAGGATTTAGTTCTATACCAGTGTTTGAAGCATGCAACGGAATCTGCAAAGCTCTTCTGTTGTCATCTTTTACCAATGTATTCGCTGGTTTGTTTGATGTTTCGTGTTTCACAACAATGTTGAAACGCTTAATATCAAACCATCTAAGTCCTTCGTGAATAAAATCTCTTCTTCTTGTTTCTGCAATTGCTTTTATATAAGAGGTCTGTACCGGTGTCATTGCATAGAATGGAGTATATTCATCTGCAATTACAGGGAATTTAGCCACTACTTTTGCCTCTGTCAATTTATCTGTTGTTGGATTATAAGTTGGAGTTCTTGTCGCTAAGAAATACTCTAATTCTGCAGTAGCTGTAGCGATATCGCCTTTCATTACATGAGCTTCTATTCTGTTCAAGAAAAACTCATCATTGCTTAATAAAACTTCAGCAACATAAGGATCTCCAATTCCAGCTGTTACATTAGAATATTTAAAGTATTCATAGAATTTTGGAAGGAACAAAGTAATACTTCCGTTTGAAGAATAGAAGTTGTAATAGTAAGCTTTATTAAAAAGGTTTGTAGTTGATCCAAAAATTTCTGGACGACGCAAACCTGATAAATTATAGCGGTTTAAAGAGTACAATCTCCCTACAATGGTATTTGCTGAAACAATCAATAAATTGGTTTCAACATCACTTGCGCCATATTTTAGCTGTTGATCTTCTACACCTATAGATTCATAAGTTGCAAAATCTCTCAATTTGCCTACAGGTTTCGAACCTAAATCGTTAGACAATTCAATTACTTTATCCCAGTTTCCTTTTACTAAATAAAATCTACTTGCAAAGGCTTTCGAAGCTGCGACATTAAAGTGGAACTTTGGTTCTTTATAGTCGTTTGTCACATACTTTAAACCATCTTCAATATCTTTTTCAAGAAAAGCAAAAACTTCAGCAATTGTATTTCTTTTGTATTTTGTCAGCAATTCTGTTTCCGGTTTTGTTACATACGGAATCCCTAAATCAGTATTAGCCGTTGATGGATTATAACGCTTTGACCATAATGAAACCAGCATAAAATGTGAATATGCTCTTGCCATTAAAGCTTCGCCTTTTTGCGGATTCAAACTTGCCGGATTCCCTAATTCTTCAATTGCTTGTAATGCTTTGTTGGCATGAGCGATTGCTTTATAACAAGCATCCCAATAATATGCTTGCGTATCAATATCAGTTGCCTCTGTATTAATTTCCCAATTGTAGTTTTGCTCATTTTTTATTAGTGTAGTAGCCAATCCGCTGTCAAAAACATTATCAGACATTGTTTCAGCAATCTCAAAATAACTCATTTGAGGATAAGCTTCTACTAATAATTCCTTTATTTTTTCTGGTGTATCAATTTCTGTTCTATTATCTGGTTTCTCTGATAAGAAATCATCGCAGCTAGTAATACTTATAAGTATCAATAGGGATAATGCTATTTTTAAGTTTTTCATGATCTCGACTATTATAATGAAAGGTTTAAAGTAAATGTGTATTGAGAAGTAACTGGCAAAGCAACTCCTCCAGAATTACGAAACTCAGGATCTTGTCCGTTTAATCTTTTATCAGAATAAATCAACCAAGGATTTACCGCCGAACCTTTTAAAGTAAAGGTGCTCACTCCTATTTTTTTCTTGAAGTCACTAGGAAATTCCCAACTCAATGAAATGTTTTTCAATCTGACAAAATCTCCATCAGCAATACGAACATCTGAATAGTTGTAGGTATTATACGCTCTAGCTAAAATTCGATCACCACCATAATTAGCATTCAAACGTTTGTCTGCGATAACTGGTACATTTGTAAAATTTTCATCTCCTGGATTAATCCATCTGTTTGTAAAATCTTTTGTAAATACTGTCAAGTCATCATAAGTACTGTCATACACTGGATTTAAACGCACTTTATTTCCTCCTGAACCTACAAAAAACACATATAAAGACCAGTTTTTGTATGTAAATGTATTTGCTAAACCAATTGATTTATTTGGCTCAATTGACCCTTCGTATTTCAAATATTTAGTAACATTCAAATTATCCTGAAAATTGGCGTCTGTAATGTTATTTTCAGCTCCATCCTGCAATATAAATGTTGGAAGACCTTGATTGTTCAAACCTGTAAATTGGTAAGAATACAATGAATTTCTAGGATGACCTACTGTATTTCCTCCATTTGCATCAACTAAATCAAACGCAGTTGGAGTGTTTTGCAACTTTGTAATTTCTTGATTATAAATTGAAAAATTAAGATTTGTTGACCATTTAAAATCTTTAGCATCAATGTTTCTAGTTGTAAACGCAACCTCCAAACCTTTTGTTTCCATATCAGCATTATTACCTTGTCTTATTCTTTGCCCACCAACACCCGAAGTAATTACATAATCAACCAAGTCAAAGGCTTTACGACGGTAAATATCTGTTGTAAACTGAATTCTATTATTGAACATTCCAAGATCAACCCCGATGTTAGTCTCAAACTGTTTTTCCCAAGTCAAACTTCCGTTTTGTAGTTCTTCAATTCTAATAGCTGATTCTCTGTCATCAAGTCCGAAACGGTCAGTAATAGCACTTTTATAGATCGCCAAAGAATTTGTAGCAGGCCCTGCAGTCGCCGTTAAACCGTAAGAAGCTCTCAGCGCCAAAGTATTTACTGAATGCACATTTTTCATAAAGCTTTCTTCGGCCACATTCCATTTTCCACTAAAAGTATATGTTGGCAACCATCTTGAAGAATCGCTGTCTCCTTGTCTGTTAGAACCATCATAACGTCCTGTAACAGAAGCTGTGTAACGACGATCGTATGTATAACCTACTTTTCCAAAGAAACCAACTGTTCTTTCTTTTTCTTCATTAAAACCATAGTACGAATCTCCTGCGTTTATTATCTTTTCAATAATTCTTGGATCCGTAAAAGCTGTCAATCCTCTGTCATATTGCAAACCTGCAGCTGTAAATTGATCACTGGTTCTATCAACCACTCTCATTTCAGTTCCAAATAAACCTTCTAGTTCGTGTTTTTCGCTGAAGATGTTTCTGTAATTAACACTATTTCTTAAATTATATGAAACCATGTCATTTGTAAACTTTCTTAGGAATCCTCCGTTTGGTAAAACCGATTCTTTTGGAGCTGTCAAATCATTAGGATCTTGATATAAAAAGATGTTCTGATCTCTTACCAGAGTATTTACTCCATCTTCACCAATTGCAGTTCCTGCTCTATAAGCCCCAACAACGTTTGACCCTTCTAAGATTTTATGCTCACGGCTTGTGTTTGCGTAACGCGCTGAACCTGTTAAATTATAAGTCAAGTGTGAATTGATCTTGTAATCCAAATCCAATTGAAAGCGAATATCTTTCACCTCAATTTCCATGAAATTGTTGGCTAATTCGTTTACGATATTCATTTTAGCCCAGTTGTTTCTGTAGTATTCTAAATTGCCATTTTCATCATAAGGTCTAAGCGTTCTGCTCGTATTTAAAACATAATTAAATGGATTGATGTCGAAATCACGTGTCACTTTTCCAAAAACAACATCTTTTTCACTTTCATAACTTCCTGGTGCGCCTTGATCACGAACAGAAGCAAGCGTAGATAATGTGACATTCAATTTGTCATTGATAAAAAATGTACCTTTAATATTCGATGAAAGCTGTTTTACATCATCAGCAATTGTCCATCCTGGATCTGTATAATACCCTAATGAAGCATAAAAAGTATTGTTTTTTCCTCCGCCAGAAAAACTTAAAGAGTGGTTTTGCGTAATAGCCGGTCTAAACAAAACACCAAACCAGTCTGTGTTTGCTTGCTCGTATTTTTTCAAAAAGTTATTACGGCTCACTGGATCATTATTTACTAAATAAGTCCCAGTTTCTGGATTGTAAGTATTTATGGCTCTCCCTAAAATATTATATGCACCTCCGTATCTTCCATTTACTGTAGATGGCAAATCCAAATAACCCTTAGCTTCCATTTCCTTAAAAATACTCATAGATTCCTGAGAATTCAAGATATCGTACTGACTGTAATTAGGAACTGCTCTTACAGTTTGTTCTAATCCGTAAGAAATTTTCAACGGAGAATCTCTTCGTCCTTGTTTGGTATTCACGACCACCACTCCATTCAATGATCTTGATCCATAAATTGACGTAGCCGATGCATCTTTAAGAATTTCAATGCTTTGAATGTCGTTTGCATTCAAACCGGCAACAGATGAGCTTAATAAAGTTTCAGAATTTCCAGATGCCAAGTCGGCAAATGTTAAATTAATAATGTCCTCTTGAACCACACCATCAATTACCCACAGCGGTTTTGTGTCTCCAAAAATTGAAGACGAACCACGAACTGTAATTTTAGGCGCCGTACCAAAAGTCCCCGTGACATTTTGAACTGTAACTCCGGCGGCTTTTCCTTCGATCATTCGGCTTACGTCAACTACTCCATCTATTTTTAATTCACTTCCAGAAATTTTACTGATTGCTCCCGTAAAAGTTCTTTTAGATGTTTTTTCATAACCTGTTGTTACTACCACTTCTTTTAGGTTTTGACCTAATTCTGTCAAAACAATAGTTGGTGAAGTATTTGAAGTACCAATTTCTTTTGTTTCCATACCTACATAAGAAACCACTAAAACTGTACTGTTTGCAGGCATTTCGATTGAGAAATTTCCATCAAAATCTGTCAAAACTGCAATTTTGGTTCCTTTTGCCAATACTGTTGCGCCAGGAAGCGGGTTTCCTGTTACATCGGTTACTTTCCCTTTTATAATTGGTCCCGCAGTAAATATGTTTGATAAAGCGTCATGATTTGCTGTGCTTGAAAATGAATCTTCAGACACGCTTTTTTGCAAAATAATCTGATTGCTTACTTCGGAAAAAGTGATATTAAAAGGCAATAAAATTCTGTTCAAGATACTTGAAAGCGTTTCTTGATTGGCTTCGATGCTGACCTTTTGGTTCAATTGAGGCAATCTCGAGTTGTAAGAAAATTTTACCTGTGCCGATTTTTCAATTTTAGATAAAGCATTGTCTAAAGTCAAATTTTCAACTGTAATGGTAACTTTAGTATCTAATTTTTTTTGCCCATTTACACTGTTTGCCATAGTAACACTTGAAAATATAAGTGCTAAGACAAACTGAAATAGTGTTATTTTCATGATTCGATGGAGTAATCGTTGTTTACCAACTGGTTTTTTCATAATTTTGGTTTGTTTTGATTAATACTGATTCGCGTGTATTTTAAGAAACGAACTGAATTGTTCTTTACAGAGCGCAATTCAACCCAATAAGTGTCGAGAATGTTACAGCATTTCGGCACTTTTTTTATGCTTTGGTTTTTACATAGGCTTATACTATTAGTTTGGTTTTTGGTTGATTTTTTGGTGTTAAATTTTAGGCCCAATCAAAAAATGTTTTACAATTACAGTTATAAAACAAAAATTAATTGCAACCTTCAGAAGTTATAATAATCTGATTCCCATTCATTTCAAAATTGGTTGTTGCGCTTATACTTTTACAGACAATCTTAAGTTTTTCGGGCAATGGCTGATCACTGAGTGAAGTGGTCAAATGGCAATCTTTCAATTTATTTTTAGGATAATCGATCTTGACTTGATAGGCTTGTTCAATTGTTTCAAAGATTTGAGAAACCGGAATATCACTAAATTCAAAACTCAATTGCTCGATATTGCCTGCACTTTGAACCAATTCCTTGTCTTGTGTAACATTTGTTATTTTATTGAATTTCAGCTCGTTTCTAAAAAAACGAAGCGCCTGATTTGGAAGAAGGACTACTTCCTCCTGATTTGCTTTGGCAACCAAATCATTAGATTTTACCTTCACTTTACCGGTGCGTACAAGAACTTCAACATCTGGCTGATCAGAAAAAGCTTTAACTCTAAAACTAGTTCCAACAACTTTTGTGACAATCTCATTTGCGTAAACGAAAAAAGGCTTTTTAGGATTTTTACTAATTTCAAAGAAACCTTCGCCGGATAAATACACCTTTCTTTCGTTGCCGGTAAAGATTTTAGGGTAACTTAATTTACTATTTGGCTGTAATAAAACTGAACTTCCGTCAGACAACGTGATAATTTGAGGATTATTCGAATTGTTTGTCTGCTCTACTAGGCCTTCACTATTTTCGGCTATCAGTTCTTTATAAGTGACAATATTGTCTGCTGGCAGATAATTTTTATAATACCATACAGCAATCAAACAAAAGACTAAACTGGCAGCAATTCCAGTAAAAAAATAGTTTTTGAAAAACTTAGTATTGGCATTTTTGCTGAAAAGAATTTCATTTTCTTTTTCTTCGATTTTCAGCCAAGTCTTTTGAAGTGCTTTTTGAATATCAGATCTTTCTAAATCTGAATCAGGAACTTTCATTGCCAATAGTAAATGTCTAGCATCTTCTACCAGTTTGGCACGTTCAAGGCTTTCTAAAGTCCATTCTTCCCAACCATCTTGATCCATTTTAAGTAAGATCCATGATTGAAAAGATTCATCAGACAAGAAGTCTTCAATTTGAGTATATGTGTTACGTTTTTGCATCTAAAAATGAGGTTACAAAAACATAGAGGACAGCTCTCTTATTATATACTCACTAAATTGTGATTTTTTTTATTTTTTTTGAAAGAAAATTAAAAACTACTTGCAGATAGCAGAAGAAATAAGGCAAAATTACCTTTCCAATCCTTGCGAAGACTCATCAAACCACGATGCAATAAATTACTAGCAGATTGATAGTTAACATCTAACATTTCTGCAATTTGTTCTACACTTAAACCTTGATGATATCGAAGATAAATAGCTTCTTTTTGACGCGCTGGTAAAGCATTCAATAGTTTGTTCAGGTGGATAATTTTTTCTTTCGCATCATCGTCAGCTTCGTCTAAAAGTTGATGATCAACTGAAAACTCAAGAAGGAAGGCTATTGAATCTGTACTGGCAGTTTTTCGAAAAATATGATCGCGTTCGTGCACACGTGCAATTCGCTTTCGCACACTGGATAGCAAATAAGCTTTTACGACCACTGAAGATTGCAATGAATTTCGATAAATCCAAATATCAGTAAAAACATCCTGAATACAATCTTGGACTTTTTCCTCAAATGGAGAAAAAGAATTCCCGTATCGGACTAAATCGGCATAATATCTTTCAAACAACATTGAGAATGATTTTTCATCACCATCTCTCAATTTGTTCCAAAGCGTGTTATCATCAGCAACATCAAATAGTAAAGTCGGGGTCTTCATGGTATTTCGGGGCAAGATTCTCTTCTTTGAGATTTACTTAATACAAGGATTTCATTTTTTTAACATTATCCTTCAATTTTGTGCGATAAATATATAAAAGCGATTTTGCAAAAGCAATTTTTTTACAAAAAAGAGACATTTATTTAATAATAAATCTATCGCAATCGATTACATAAAGAAAGGCAAGCAACTCGTTAAGAGATACAAATCTTCAAAAACAATCCCTTTTTTAGATTTTACATCTCCAGCACTTGCTTTAATTTTTAATGAATTTTGCCGAAGAAGTTCCTAAACTTGATTTAATTTTTAAAATATAATTGCCTGATTGCAATAGCGAAACATCAATTTTTGAAACATTTTCAGCATGAGGAACTGCAAGTACTAATTGCCCTAACATATCATAAACATACATAGCCTGTTTTTGCATTTCCATTTTAGAATTGATATTCAAAATATCTTTCACTGGATTTGGATAAATACTGAAGTATTGTGAAAACTCAAAATCCTGCGTTCCTAGTAGCGCCTTAAATGTTGAAGTGGCTTTATTAGTTAAAATAGGAAAGTTATAATCAAAATAAATATTAGCTTCATTTTCAAACGTATCTCCCACTTTTAAGGTTGGTAATGTTTTGATTTTAAAAGCAATATATCCGTTTCGATTGACACTATTAAAAGGAAGATTTATATTTTCGAAGATAAATTCGACTTTATTTCCATCAGAAATTTTTGTTGTATACGAATGACTTGCGCTAGTGGGAACCAAAGTCGAAATATCAAATTTTGATAGATCAATCAAATCTTTAACCACAATATTTTGAGCCATATAAGTTCCTGTGTTTTCAAAACGAATCATATAGTGAACATATTCGCCTATCAAACTTGGTGTAACAATATTTCCTTCTAAACAGGTTTTATCATTTGGATCGTAAGAACCAACAACAGTTTCATTATATGTAAAAGTATTATCTAGAGGCAATTCATCTGTTGCAGAAGAAGTTATTGTTGCAACATAAGAAAGAATATCGCCATTATTTACTGCAGGAATATCAGTTGGGGAGTTTATATCAAAATTTAGTAAAATCTGTCTTGATTCAAAAGGTTTTAAATTACTGAAATTCCATGAAATTTTATTTGATGCAGTTGTCGAAACCAAAGGATTTGCACCCGTTAAATCAAGAACAGAATCATCAAACGCTAAACTAATTGTTCCTGATTGAGCTACATTTCCTTTATTTTTATACACAATTTTATATCTAGCGGCAAAACCAGGTCGCGATGGCCAAATTGGCAAAAATGTAATTTCTAAGTCATTATGAACTCCTACTGCTTTGACACAAAAATCCTGTTGAAATGGGCTTGAAACTGTTGGAAACTCAACCTGGGTTGAAGCTGGAGAAATTGAAAAGTAGCTTGGATTTTCAAAAACTGGAGTAACTTTATAATTTCCTGCCGAAACTTTTACATCATACTTTCCTGCTTCATTACTTATAAAATTTCCTGTTTTCACCCCATCATCAATTTTGAATTTTAAGAAAGAAGCCGGAATATCCAAAGCATCACAGCCATTATTATTCAAATCATTACGATTTGTCAACTGAATTGAATAATTCTCTCCTCCTGGTCCAAAAGAACAATAAGAATTAACCAAACAATTATTATAATTATAGTAAGACACAATGCTTTGAACTTCAGATAACTGATCATCATCTGCGCAAATGTATTTTAAATTTGGTGTTTCATCCATAGATATCTCATTTTCAATGCTTCCATTTTTCATAAAAACAGTTTCTAACAATGGATTCCTATCAAAATAAAACGATTTTAGATTTGACAAATTGCTTACATCCAATTTTTTAAATTTATTAACGCTACACGCCAAATACTCAATAAATTTATGATTTGTAAGATCTAATTCCTCCAAGTTTAACCCACCGCAAGATAACATTGTTAGATTTTTGAACTTTGAAATATCAAATTTCGTTGTAGTAGTACCACCGCACACCAAAATCTTCAAATTTGGCATATTTAGCTTGCCAAGTTCAATATCTAATAATGGGTTGTTTTCAAAATTCAGTGCTTGGAGTTCGGTTTTATTATCTAAATTTAGTGCTGATAGCTTATTTCCACTTACAAATAAATTAACAAGTTTTAAATCTAATAAATCTAAGTTCGAAATTTCATTATTTGCACAACTTAAAAATACTAATTTGGGGTTTCCACTCAAATCTACATTTTTTAACCTATTACCATCACACTGTAAAAAAAGTAATTCAGGTAAATTCGAAATATCTATATCTTCAATTAAATTAGCATAAAATTGAAGTCTATATATTTTAGTTAATCCTGTTAAATCTAAATTTGTCAAAGAATTATTAGAACAATTTAAATCGAGTATTTTATTTGAACCGCTCAAATTTATTGAAGTCAACATGTTATCATAGCACGAAACATCTGTTAAATTTGGCAAATTACTTACATCTAAACTTGTCAATTGATTTTTGCTACATTGCAAATTCCATAAATTAGTAAACTTTTTAATTCCATCCAGACTAACTGCTTTAGTGAACGTTATCTTTAAAAAACGCACTTCTAATGCTTCGCTTTCCTGAATCTCGCCATCTCCGTTTGAATCAATTTTGATGTTTTTTTGGTTATTATCCTTGGCAATATCATTAGTAACATCCGCTTCTAGAAGTTTAGCCTTAAAATTAGCATCAGGAATATTAATTGTTTGAGAATTTATTGAAGAAAAAATACACAAAGCCAGCAATAGCAAGTAGTTCTTGGTCATAGGGTTAGTTTTGTTTTGGTTTTTAAATATATAAAAACCAAAAATCAAAACCAAAAATTTCATAAAAAAAGCCTTACTAATTAAAGTAAGACTTTTTGATTATTTATTTTGGAAAATAGTTTTAAAAAGCTACGTTCCAGCGTGGCAATTTGCCATTTGCATCTAAGAAGTTTTGCAAAACTTGCCCTTCAACAGCAGTTGGGATCGCTTTTATATCTGCATTAAAAGTTTCATACCAAACTACTTCAAGCTCAGAAATGTTTTCCAATTTCATTTGCGCTGGCCAAGAATATTTTCTTCCTGTTTTTGCAAATTGATGTCCGTTTACAATTTTATCGTATAAACCACCATTTTTGGTTTTTAACGTTCCATCATTTTGAACAGTTCCTGTAGAACCAACCATAATAAGCTCGTTCTCTGCTCCTTCAACAGCATAAACTACAAAAATTCCAGCGCTTCCTTCTGGAGCATTGCAAACTTCTTCTAAACTGTCTTCAATAGTAAAAGCAAAACTGCTTGTTGCTTTAAACTTTTCTAATTCTTTACTCATATTTCTTTTTTAAGCTTCTAAGACACTGAGATACTAAGATGCTAAGTTTTTTCTTTTTTACGCCTCAGTCTTTAAAATGTAAAAAAGTCTCAACAAAATATTGAGACTTCTTTGGAATTTGTTATTTCGAGACTTGAAGATTATCCAAGTACTTCTTTTACTTTTTTACCAATTTCAGCTGGTGAATCAACAACGTGAATTCCATTGTCTCTCATGATTTGCTTTTTAGCTGCAGCTGTATCATCAGAACCTCCAACAATAGCACCTGCGTGACCCATTGTTCTACCAGCAGGAGCAGTTTCTCCAGCGATAAAACCAATAACTGGCTTACGGTTACCATCAGCTTTTACCCATTTAGCAGCATCAGCTTCTAATTGACCTCCAATTTCACCAATCATGATGATAGCTTCAGTTTCTGGATCGTTCATTAACAATTCAACAGCTTCTTTAGTTGTAGTTCCAATAATTGGATCTCCACCAATACCAATAGCAGTAGTGATTCCTAAACCTTGTTTTACAACTTGGTCAGCAGCTTCATAAGTCAAAGTTCCTGATTTAGAAACGATACCAACTGTTCCTTTTTTGAAAACGAAACCTGGCATAATACCAACTTTAGCTTCACCTGGAGTAATAACTCCTGGACAGTTTGGTCCAATTAATCTTGAACTTCTTTCTTTAACATAATTATTTGCTTTAATCATATCTGCTACAGGAATTCCTTCTGTAATAGCGATAATTACTTTAATTCCAGCATCAGCAGCTTCCATAATTGCATCAGCAGCAAAAGCTGGCGGAACAAAAATGATAGATGTATCAGCTCCAGCTTGATCAACAGCGTCTTTTACTGTATTAAAAACCGGACGATCTAAATGGCTTGTACCTCCTTTTCCTGGAGTAACACCACCAACAACATTAGTACCGTACTCAATCATTTGAGAAGCGTGGAAAGTTCCTTCACTTCCTGTAAATCCCTGAACAATTATCTTGGAATCTTTATTAACTAAAACACTCATGATATATATTTTATGTAGTTTTTAAATTTGTGTTGCAAAAATAAGGTTTTGTAATGTATTTTGCCTCTTTTATTGTCAAAAAAATATTAAGAAAATTGACTCATCTGATAACCTCTAAAAAGTTTATCATCTTTTATTTGCCAAATAGTTGAAAAATGTGCCAATAACATCTCTTCTCGAGGGTTTTCAATCGTTTTTACATAATGCGAGTAACGTATTGAAACTAAGTCCTCTTCTTCAATAATATGACTAATTCTGACCTTAGAACGCACATATGCACGACTTAAATCATTTGCCATATCCAACATCGAATTATAATCCATTTCGATCAATCCTTTTGTGCTGTGCCACTCCAATTTTATTTCTGGATGCAAGTACGTTTTCATGATTTCGCTATCAATTAAGGCATCCGACTTATAAAATTTTTGAACAAATTCTTTTATAGACATAATTACTTCAATTTATTTAGAATTTCAGGAATCTTTTTGATATTGGCTAATTGCTTAAGTTTTTCTCTTGATTCTTCTATTGGAGTTCCAAAATATGATTTTCCGCCTTCAACTGATTTGGTCACACCTGTTTGCCCCATAATAACAGCCTTTGCTCCTATTGTAATGCCACTCGTTGTTCCTACTTGTCCCCAAAGTGTTACTTCATCTTCAATAATTACACATCCAGCAATACCGGTTTGTGATGCAATCAAGCATTTTTTCCCGATAATAGTATCATGTCCAACATGAACTTGGTTATCGATTTTTGTTCCTGCTCCAATTGTTGTATCACCCGTTACTCCTTTATCTATTGTACACAAAGCACCAATTCCAACATTATCTTCGATTACTACTCTTCCACCAGAAATCAACTGATCGAAGCCTTCTGGACGTTTTTTGTAATAAAAGGCATCTGCTCCTAAAATAGTTCCTGCATGAATAATAACATTGTCGCCAATAACTGTATGATCATAAATTGAAACATTCGAATGAATCAAACAGTTTTTGCCAATTTTCACGTTATTTCCAATAAAACTATTCGGCTGAATCACGGTACCTTCACCAATTTCTGCAGTTTGCGCAATCGCAACATTTGTAAATTGAAAAGGCTTAAAATGTTTGGTCAAAGTATTGAAATCTCTGAAAGGATCATCAGAAATCAAAAGCGCTTTTCCTTCTGGACAATCTACTTTTTTATTAATCAAAACAATAGTTGCAGCAGATTGCAAAGCTTTGTCATAATATTTTGGATGATCCACAAAAACAATATCACCAGGCTCTACAACATGAATTTCGTTCATGCCTAAAACCTGAAAGTCTTTGTCACCAATAAATTCGCAATTCAGCAAATTTGCAATTTCTTGTAAAGAATGACTCTTTGGAAATTTCATATATTATAATTAGAAAATTTGTCAATTAGAAAATGAGTCTATTAGAAAATCAATATACAAAAATTGTGTTGATCCAAAAATTATCTAATTGACACATTGTCAAATTATCTTAATTAAAAAATTGTCAATTAGAAAATGAGTCAATTAGAATATGAATATACAAATTTTTGTCGATCCACAAATTTTCTAATTGACTCATTGTCAAATTATCTTAATTAAGAATTACTCTTTTACACGCTCCATGTAAGAACCTGAAGCTGTATCAATTTTGATTTTATCACCTTCGTTGATAAACAAAGGAACGTTTACAGATGCACCTGTTTCAACAGTAGCATTTTTTGTAGCATTTGTAGCTGTATTTCCTTTTACTCCTGGCTCAGCGTAAGTAACTTCAAGAATTACAGATGCAGGCATATCTACAGATAAAGGCAAATCTGTTTCTGTATTAATTTGAACCATTACGTTTGTTCCTTCTTTTAATAAATCTGGAGCATCTAAGATGTTTTTGTTTAAAGAAATTTGTTCAAACGTTTCAGCATTCATAAAGTGAAATTCATCTCCTTCTGGATATAAAAATTGGAATGTATGTGTCTCAACACGAATAACATCAATTTTATGTCCTGCAGAAAAAGTATTGTCTAATACTTTACCTGAAGTTAAACTTTTAAGTTTTGTTCTTACGAAAGCTGGACCTTTTCCAGGTTTAACGTGAAGAAATTCAATAATTTTATAGATGTCGTGATTAAATTTAATACACAATCCGTTTCTAATATCTGATGTAGATGCCATTTTGTTTTTAATTTTAGATTTTAGAATGTAGATTTTAGATTCTCTTGAAAGAATTAAAATTTACACATTTTTAATATTTTTTTTATTCGCAAGTTTAGAAATCTAAAATCAGAAATCTAAACTCTAAAATTAGTAATTCCCTGAATAACCTTTCATAATTCCTCGTGATGAATTTCTGATGAAATCAAGAATTTCATCTCTCTCAGGAGTCGCTTCCATCTCAGCTTCAATAATACTCAAAGCTTGTGTTGTGTTATAGTTTTTTTGGTATAAAATTCTGTAGATTTCCTGAATTTCTCTGATTTTCTCAGTACTGAAACCTCTTCTTCTTAAACCAACTGAATTGATACCAACATATGACAATGGCTCTTTTGCTGCTTTTGTATAAGGAGGAACATCTTTTCTTACCAATGATCCACCAGAAATCATTGCATGATCTCCAATATGAATAAATTGATGAATTGCCGCCAATCCTCCAATTACTGCGTGATTTCCAACAACCACGTGGCCAGCCAAAGCAACACCGTTTACAATAATTGCATTGTTTCCAATTTCACAATCGTGTGCAATGTGTGCATAAGCCATTACTAAGCAGTTGTTCCCTAGAACAGTTTGTCCAGATGCAACTGTGCCTCTATTAATGGTTACACACTCTCTAATTGTACAATTATCTCCGATGATAGCAAGAGAATCTTCACCGCCGAATTTTAAATCCTGTGGCACCGCAGAAATTACAGCTCCGGGAAAAATGTTGCAATTTTTACCGATGCGCGCACCTTCCATGATGGTGACATTTGAACCAATCCAAGTACCATCACCAATAACAACATTATTGTGAATTGTTGTAAAAGGCTCAATTACAACGTTTTTAGCGATTTTAGCGCCAGGATGAACATATGCTAATGGTTGATTCATCTGTATGTTTTATATTTTAAATTAAAATAGTCTAATTTGAGGGCAACAAACCTAAACAATAAATTTGATTATTTATTGTTTTCTTGCAATTTGTGCCATTAATTCTGCCTCAGTCACTAATTTTCCGTTTGCATATGCATTTGCTTGCATGTGGCAAATTCCTCTTCTGATTGGAGAAATCAACTCGCATTTGAAAATTAATGTGTCACCTGGCAATACTTTATGCTTAAATTTAACATTGTCAATTTTCATGAAATATGTCAAATAATTTTCAGGATCTGGAACTGTGCTTAAAACTAAAATCCCTCCTGTTTGCGCCATAGCTTCAACAATTAAAACTCCTGGCATAACTGGTGCTTCTGGAAAGTGTCCTACAAAGAAATTTTCATTCATAGTAACATTTTTCAAACCAACAACATGACGATCAGACATTTCAATAATTCTGTCAATCAATAAAAATGGAGGTCTGTGAGGAAGCATTGCCATGATTTTGTGAATATCCATCAATGGCTCTTGATTCAAATCATAAACTGGAACATGGTTTCTTTGCTCAATTTTGATGATTTTTGCCAATTTTTTAGCAAACTGAGTATTTACAAAGTGACCTGGTTTATTTGCAATGATTTTTCCTTGGATACGAACTCCAATTAAAGACAAATCACCAATAACATCAAGTAATTTGTGTCTTGCTGCTTCGTTTGGATAATGCAACGTAAGATTATCTAAAACTCCGTTTGGTTTAACAGAAATTTCATCTTTTCCAAAAGCTTTCTTTAAATTCTCCATTGTAGACTCAGAGATTTCTTTATCTACATAAACAATTGCATTATTTAAATCACCTCCTTTAATAAGTCCGTGCTCTAATAGTGATTCTAATTCATGCAAGAAACTAAAAGTTCTTGAACTTGCGATTTCAGTTTTAAAATCTGCAATACTTTTAAGTGTAGCATTTTGAGTACCTAATACTTTTGTACCAAAATCTACCATTGTTGTAACCTGATATTCATCACTTGGCATAACAAGTATTTCGCTTCCTGTTGCTTCGTCAGTAAAAGAAATTACTTCTTTTACCACATAAACATTACGTTGGGCATCTTGCTCTTCAATTCCAGCTTTTTCAATCGCTTCAACAAAATATTTTGATGAACCATCCATAATAGGAAGTTCAGAGGCATCTAATTCAATGATAATATTATCCAAATCGCAACCAACTACTGCCGCTAAAACGTGTTCTGGAGTTTGTATTTTTACACCTAATTTTTCTAAATTAGTACCTCTTTGCGTATTAACAACATAATTAGCGTCAGCCTCAATTATTGGCTGACCTTGCAAATCTACTCTAACAAAAGTGAAACCATTATTAATAGGAGCTGGTTTGAAAGTCATTGTAACTTCTTTTCCAGTGTGTAATCCAACTCCTGTTAGTGAAATTTCATTTTTGATGGTCTTCTGTTTAACCATTATTTCCATTTTTTGGGTTTATTATTTGTTTTTTTATTTCTTCAACTTCGGCAACTATCTTAGGAAGGTTTTTAAAGTGAACATACGATTTATTAAAATCAGTATAGCCCAGAGATGGAGTTCCTTGCAAAACTTCGTCGTCTTTAATGTTTCTTGCCACTCCAGACTGTGCCTGAAGCCTAACATTATTCCCAATAGTTAAATGGCCTGCGATACCAACCTGCCCACCAATCATACAATTCTCTCCTATTTTAGTAGAACCAGCAACACCGCTTTGTGCGGCAATTACTGTGTTTTTACCAATTTCAACATTGTGAGCGATTTGAATTTGATTGTCTAATTTCACTCCTTTTCTAATTATTGTAGAACCAAGAGTTGCTCTGTCTATTGTTGTATTTGCCCCAATATCCACATTATCCTCAATGATAACATTTCCAATTTGTGGCACTTTGCTGTATTCTCCATTTTCGTTAGGAGCAAATCCAAAACCATCAGCTCCAATTATTACACCTGAATGAATCGTACAATTATTACCAATTACGGTTTCAGAATAAATTTTTGCACCTGCAAAAACATATACATTATCTCCAATAACAACATTATCACCAATAAAACTGTTCGGATAAATTTTAACATTATTTCCTAAAACAACATTTTGGCCAATATAGCTAAAGCTTCCTAAATATAGATTTTCTCCATATTTTGTTCCTTCAGACATAAAAGACTGCGCTTCGATTCCTGTCTTATTCAATTTTACTTGATTGTAAAAATGCAAAAGCTTAGAAAAAGCAGCATACGCATCTTCTACTTTTATTAAAGTTGTAGTAATTTCTTGTTCTGGAATAAAGCTGTCGTTGACAATTGTAACTGTTGCTTTTGTAGTATATATATAATTGACATACTTTGGATTAGCCAAAAAAGTAAGCGATCCATCTTCGCCTTCTTCGATTTTAGATAGCCGAGAAACTTCTGCATTGGGATTCCCAACAACTTCTCCTTCTAAAATTCCTGCTATTTGTTCTGCTGTAAATTTCATCGCGACAAAAATATAAAAAATAGATTTTAAATGTTAATTTTAGATAAGTTGTTTTGGAAAACAGATGTAATATTTTGTGACCAATTTAGATAACGATTTCAAATTCAGCTGGTCAGATGCTTCAACAACATCCTCAATTGTCTTATCTTTTTTCAAAATTCGTATCGGTTCCGCTGCTTTGCTGTAGGCTTGGTTTTTAATTTTTCCTCTAAAAATAAAATAACCGGCTTCTAACAATGAAATACGATGATCTTGAGCAAACTCTTCTTTCATTGCTTGAGATTCTTCCATTGAAATCTTCTCTGCGCTCATTTTAATTTTAAGCAAATCTCTATTGATAATCATTTTGCTCAAAGTAGAAAGTATAAAGTCATCTTGTCTTTGCCATGCTTTCAAAGCACTTATAATATCAAAATCGTCTAATTGAGAAAACAAATCCAATTTTTCGGCATCAAAATCTTCAAGCGTAATTTTGTTTTGCATAAAAAACAAAAGGGGCTCACTGCAAGGAAGAGCAATTCCTTTTAATGTAAGCTCTTTTGCTCTTTTTAATACTTTCATTAAAATCAATTCGGCAACCAAACTTGTTTTATGCAAATAGGCTTGCCAATACATCAATCGTCTTGAAAGCAGAAATTTCTCAACCGAATATATTCCCTTCTCTTCTATAACTAAAATGTCATTCTCAACATTCATCATCTGAATCAATCGTTCAGAATTGACATTTCCTTCTGCAACTCCAGTATAAAAACTATCACGTTTTAAATAATCCATTCGATCCATATCTAATTGGCTCGAAATCAACTGCAACATGAATTTTCTGTGATATTCTCCTTTAAAAACCTGAATAGCCAAACTTAATCTTCCGTCAAATTCTTCATTCAACTGATTCATAAACAATAAAGAAATCGCTTCGTGGTGCACATCTTCAACAATACTCTTTTCCATGGCATGAGAAAACGGTCCGTGTCCAATATCGTGAAGCAAAATTGCTATCAGCAACGCATTTTCTTCTTCTTCAGAAATTGCAACATCTTTAAAACGAAGCGTATCAATTGCTTTTTTCATCAAATGCATGCATCCCAAAGCGTGATGAAAGCGTGTATGATTGGCGCCAGGATAAACCAAATACGACAAACCCATTTGTGAAATACGGCGCAAACGCTGAAAATATGGATGCTGGATTAAATCGTAAATAAGCTCGTTCGGGATTGTAATAAACCCGTAAATGGGATCATTGAATATTTTTAACTTATTGATATGAGTCACTATTTGGTTATTTTTTTAGGTGAACAAATATAAGTAATTAACTATAGTTTTTCATTTAAAAGTTGACATTAAATTCAACTGATTTTGAGACAAATACTCTAATATCACAAAGTTTTTATCTAAAAAATAGCTTTCATTTATCTTAAATTTATACTATTTTTAATACTTTTTAAGTTCTATACTTCTAAATTGCATGAAAAATAAATTTATTTATGGATAAGATAAAAATACTTTGGGTCGATGATGAAATCGATCTTTTAAAGCCACATATATTATTTCTGGAGAAAAAAAATTATTCGGTAACAACCTGCAACAACGGTCTTGATGCAGTCGCTTTATTCGAAGAAGATAATTTTGACATTGTTTTTTTGGATGAAAACATGCCAGGAATGAGCGGTTTGGAAACACTTTCTGAAATGAAAGAGAAAAAATCGGCAATTCCTATGATTATGATCACCAAAAGCGAGGAAGAATATATTATGGAAGAAGCAATTGGGTCTAAAATTGCCGATTACTTGATAAAACCTGTGAATCCGAATCAAATCCTGTTAAGTTTGAAGAAAAATCTAGAGGATTCAAGGTTGATTACTGAAAAAACCACACTCGATTATCAGAAAGAATTCCGAAAAATTTCAATGGAATTGGCAATGGTTAATTCTTATGAAGACTGGGTTGAATTGTATAAAAAATTACTTTTTTGGGAACTAAAACTGGAAGACATCAACGACACGGCGATGATCGAAATTCTGGAATCTCAAAAAGTAGAGGCAAATTCGCAATTCGGAAAATATATTGAACGAAATTATGAAGATTGGTTTGCTCCAAAAGCAGACAAACCTATTCAATCCAATACTTTATTCAAAGAATTGGTGGTTCCTGAAATCAAAAAGAAAGACAAACCTATACTTTTTGTGGTCATCGATAATCTTCGTTACGATCAGTGGAAATCTTTTGAAAGTGTTGTCTCAAATTATTACAAACTAGAAAAAGAAGTTCCATATTTCTCTATTCTTCCAACCGCTACTCAATATGCCAGAAATGCAATTTTCTCTGGTTTAATGCCTCTAGAAATGGAAAAACAATTCCCTGAATATTGGAAAAATGATGTAGAAGATGGCGGGAAAAATCTTTATGAAGCCGAATTCCTTTCAGCACAATTAAAACGTTTAGGCTTAAATATTAAGGAAGATTATTTCAAAATCACGAATTACGCTGGCGGAAAAAAACTGGCAGAAAACTTTAAAGCCTTAAAAGGAAATGATTTAGTAACTGTGGTTTACAATTTCGTTGACATGCTTTCGCACGCTAAAACTGAAATGGAAGTCGTTAAAGAATTAGCTTCAGATGATAAGGCCTATCGTTCATTGACTTTGAGCTGGTTTAAAAACTCGCCTTTGTTAGAAATTATTCAACAGGCTCAGCTATTAGGTTTCAAACTGATTTTAACAACAGATCACGGAACAATAAATGTAAAAAATCCATCGAAAGTTGTTGGAGATAAAAATACAAGTCTAAATTTGCGTTACAAAACTGGGCGTAGTTTGACATACGAACAAAAAGATGTTTATGTGGTAAAAGAGCCAAAAACAATTGGCTTGCCTGCCATAAACATGAGCAGTTCGTTTATTTTCGCTAAAAATGATTTCTTTTTGGCCTATGTAAACAACTACAATCATTATGTGAGTTATTACAAAAACACCTATCAACATGGCGGAATTTCATTGGAAGAAATGATTATTCCGTTCTTGGTATTTAATCCTAAATAAAAAGTTTTCAGTCCCAGTTTTCAGTCGCAGTTAAGAACTGAAAACTGTGACTGCGACTGAGACTAAACAAAACAGTAAAAATGAGCATCGTTTTTTCATTAGATCAAATTCAAGAAGTTGCAGAGCAGATTATTGCTTCAAATCCTAAAAAAATCATTCTTTTCAATGGAGAAATGGGTGTAGGAAAAACAACCTTGATTAAACAATTATGCAAAACTTTAGGAGTTGAAGATGCCACAAGCAGCCCAACTTTTTCTTTAGTAAACGAATATCAAACTTCTAACAATCAAACAGTTTACCATTTTGACTTTTACAGATTAAACAAAGAAACTGAAGCGCTTGACATGGGCGTTGACGATTATTTATATTCTGGAAACTGGTGCTTCATAGAATGGTCTGAAAAAATCGCCAATTTGCTTCCTGAAGAATATTCGACAATCAATATTGAATTATTGATAGATGGAAAACGACAACTTGAATTAGCATAAAACTTTGAGAAGTTTTGCATTCTCTAAGAAATAAAACAACAATGAATACCTCAAAACAAGTAGAAATAATCCCCTTTTCTGCAGATTTAAAAGAACATATTAAAATCTTGAATATTGCTTGGCTAGAAAAATACTTCAGAGTTGAAGCCAAAGACAAAATCACGCTTTCTAATCCGCAAGAAGAAATTATTGATAAAGGCGGCATGATTTTCTATGCGCAATACAATAACGAAATTATCGGAACGGCTTCATTATTAAAAATTAACGATTCTACTTTCGAATTAAGCAAAATGGCCGTTTCTGATAAAGCTCAAGGACTCGGAATTGGCAACAAACTTCTTGAACATTGCATAAAAATTGCTAAAGAAAAAGATATAAAAACACTCTTTTTGTATTCAAATACTATTTTGCATCCAGCAATTCATTTGTACAAAAAATTTGGTTTCGTCGAAATCCCTTTAGAGTCGGGCATTTACGAAAGAGCCGACATAAAAATGGAGAAAAAAATTTCTTAACATTGCCATTGTAGTATTAGCAGAATTTTTGCATTAATTTTAAATCTTTTTGCGTAATTTGTACCTTTAATTTTTTGCACAACCCATGTCAATCACGTTAACTCCATTTACAAAACAACAATTAATCCCACAAGAAGAAAAACTTGAGATTGGTCGTTTTAAAAGAGAACTTTTCATAGGAATTCCGAAAGAAACTAGCTATCAGGAACGTCGTATATGTCTAACTCCTGATGCTGTAAACTCACTTACTTATGAAGGACACAGAGTAATGATTGAATCTGGTGCAGGCGAAAGTTCGAGCTATACTGATAAAGAATATGCTGATGCCGGCGCCGAAATTACAAAAGATACCAAAAGAGTTTTTGGCTGTCCGTTTTTATTAAAAGTAGAACCGCCTACTTTAGCTGAAATTGAAATGATTAATCCTGAAACGGTGATTATTTCAGCTATTCAGCTTAAAACCAAAAAGAAAGCGTACTTCGAAGCTTTGGCACAAAAGAAAATCACAGCATTAGCTTTTGAATATATTAAAGATGAAGATGGATCATATCCAGCAGTAAAATCCTTAAGCGAAATTGCTGGAACTGCCTCAATTCTTATTGCCGCCGAATTAATGATTACTGACGAATTTGGAAAAGGACTTTTGTTTGGGAATATAACTGGGGTTCCTCCTACCGAAGTTGTGATTCTTGGAGCTGGAACTGTTGGTGAATTTGCCGCTAAAACGGCAATTGGACTTGGCGCAAACGTAAAAGTTTTTGATAATTCAATTACAAAATTGCGACGTTTGCAAAACAATTTAAACCAAAGAATTTTCACTTCAACAATCCAGCAAAAAGGTTTATTGAAAGCTTTACGCCGTTGTGATGTAGCGATTGGAGCGATGCGAGGAAAAGAACGTTGCCCGATTGTAGTAACCGAAACTATGGTCGAGCACATGAAAAAAGGTGCCGTAATTGTAGATGTCAGTATTGATACAGGTGGCTGTTTCGAAAGCTCTGAAGTAACGACACATGAAAAACCGACCTTTATTAAAAACAATGTTTTACACTATTGCGTACCAAATATCCCTTCTCGATATTCCAAAACTGCCTCATTATCAATAAGTAACATTTTAACTCCTTATCTTCATCAGATAGCCGAAGATGGTGGTTTAGAAAGTGCTATTCGATGCAATAAAGGCCTTAAAAACGGAATTTATTTGTACCACGGAATCCTTACAAACAAAGCCATTGGTGATTGGTTTGATTTGCCAGACAACGATATTAATTTACTTGTTTTTTAAAGGAACTTTAGTGTACCTTTGCAAAAATTTTATTTCATGAAGTTCGTACACCGTTTTGCATATTATCTTATTGGCCTTGTATTAGGATGTTTTATCGTATCAGGATTTTTTATTGGAAAAGATACGCGTTGCAATTATTTCCCAAATGCCAGAGTTTTAAATAATCTGAGAACAAAACCTTTTCAATATTCAGACAAAGCTGTTCAAACCTTAAACGAAAAATGGGTCGACACTGCAGATGTAAAAAACACGTTGACTTACGGAGATGTTGATTTTGACCAAAGTAATATCCCATATAAAAAAGGAAAGCTTTATATCATTGAAGGAAAAACAGTAAAAAATCAGGAAATCATTCTAAAAGTGGTTAATTATGAAAATAAAGCTGTTTTAGAAGACATTATCAAAAAAGAAACTGAAAAATAGTTTCCCTCAAATATTAAAACCACTCTATTTCTTTAATTTTCTTTGATTTTAGAAAAGCATTCGTTTGGCTGAAATGTTTGTTTCCAAACCACTTTCCTTGATTAGCACTCATTGGTGAAGGATGTCCAGATTCTAAAACATAATGTTTTGAACGATCAATCTTTAGCCCTTTTTTCTGAGCAAAACTGCCCCATAAAAGAAAAACAACATTTTCTTTCTGGTCAGAAATTGTCTGGATAACGGCATCAGTAAAAACATTCCACTTTAGATGTTTATGGCTATTTGGGCTATCTTTTCGCACGGTCAAAGAGGCATTTAAAAGCAATACACCTTGCTGTGCCCATTTTTCAAGATTTCCTGAAGTTGGCATAAAAATCGAATCAAAATCGGTATTTATTTCTCTGAAAATATTGCGAAGCGAGGGCGGGATTTTGATATTATCATTTACAGAAAAGCTCAAACCATTGGCTTCTCCTTCTCCATGATAAGGATCTTGGCCAATAATTACAATTTTCAAGTCTGAAAAACTACAATTATTAAAGGCGGAGAAAATCAATTCGGCTGGCGGATAGCAGGTGTGTGTTTTGTACTCTATATCTAACGCGTCCATCAAATCCCTAAAATAAGGTTTCTGAATTTCGTCTTCCAAAACAGTTTGCCAATCTTGAGATAAATTAATTTTCATTTTTAAAATTTTATTACAAATTACGCAAAGTTTTCTTCAAAGTGCCAACAAATAATGCATTTTAGTTTCAAAACTTTGTAACTTTGAAATCTTACAACTTACGATATATAATGGTATCTATTACAGAAAAAACATTACAAGATTTACAATTTCCAACCGTACTTGAAACCATTTCAGATGGTTGCAATACTGATATTGGAAAAGAAAAGGCTTTACAAATAAAACCATTTAGAGACAAAGAAGAGCTAATGCAGTCGCTGATGCAGACATCAGAATATGTTTCTTCTTTTCAAAATAACAACGCCATTCCGAATCATGGATTTGACGCTATTACGCATGAAATTAAATTTTTAGCAATTGAAGACAGCTTTCTTGAAGTAGGAAGTTTTAGAAAAATTGCCAATCTTTCTGCAACCACAAATGTATTGTTGCATTTCTTGAAAAAATTCAATGATTATTATCCAAACTTAAATGCCAGAGCTTCTCGTGTTGAGTTGACCAAAGACATCATTACCGCAATTGATACAATTGTTGATAAATATGGAGAAATCAAAGACAATGCATCACCTGCCTTAGCTGGAATTCGCCAAAATATGAATTTGGTTCGAGGAAAAGTAAACCAAAGTTTTGGTGTTGCCTTAACTCAATACAATGGTCTAGGATATTTGGATGATATTAAGGAAAGTTTTGTGCAAAACCGCAGGGTTTTAGCGGTTTTAGCTATGTATCGCCGAAAAGTAAAAGGATCAATTTTAGGAAGTTCGAAAACTGGAAGCATTGCATATATCGAACCTGAAGCTACTTTGAAATATTCTAGAGAATTAGCTAATTTAGAATATGAAGAGAAAGAAGAAATTACAAGAATTCTAAAGAATTTATCGAATGTAATTCGCCCGTATCTCCCTTTATTAATTGAATATCAAGACTTTTTGAGCGACATTGATGTGGTTGCTGGAAAAGCTAAATATGCAAACCGAATCAACGGAATTTTGCCAACAATTACTGAAGAAAGAAGATTGTTTTTTAGAGAAGCCTATCACCCAATTTTGTATTTAAACAACAAACAGAAAAAGGAAGTTACGCATCCACAAACAATTGAGCTAAAACAAGAAAACCGAATTATCGTAATTTCTGGACCAAACGCTGGAGGAAAAACTATTTCCTTAAAAACAGTTGGTTTGTTGCAATTAATGTTGCAATCAGGAATTTTAATTCCGGTTCACGAAAGAAGTGAAACTTTCTTGTTTGACAGAATCCTAACCGACATCGGAGACAATCAATCAATTGAAAATCACTTAAGTACATACAGCTACCGATTAAAAAACATGAATTATTTCTTGAAGAAATGCAATAGAAAAACCATGTTTTTAATTGACGAATTTGGTACAGGTTCTGATCCAGAACTTGGTGGAGCTTTGGCTGAAATTTTCTTGGAAGAATTTTACCATCGTGAAGCTTTCGGAATTATCACGACGCATTATTCCAATTTAAAAATTCTTGCCAACGAATTGCCATACGCAACAAATGCCAATATGATGTTCGACGAAAAATCTCTCGAACCAATGTATAAATTGGCTTTGGGACAGGCAGGAAGTTCGTTTACTTTTGAGGTTGCTCAAAAAAATGGAATTCCGTTTGGACTGATCAATCGTGCGAAAAAGAAAATCGAAGTTGGAAAAGTTCGTTTTGACAAAACCATCGCAACACTTCAAAAAGAGCGATCAAAACTGGAAAAAACTTCTTTGAATTTAAAAGAAGAAGAAACCAGAGCGCGCGAGGAAAGCAAAAAGATGGAAAACATCAATACTAAAATCCAACAAAAATTAGAAAGCTATCAGGAATTGTACGACAGCAATCAGAAGATTATATATATAGGACAAAAAATTGATGATATTGCCGAGAAGTATTTCAACAACAAAAACAAAAAAGAACTAATTGGCGAATTTTTGAAAATTGTTGAGATAGAAAATTCAAAACGTAAAAAAGCAACACCAAAAGAAGTCAAAGCAAAAGTTGAAAAACAAAAAGAAATTATTGCTGAAGTTCAGGTAAAAGTTGAAGAAATTCGAAAAGAGAAAAAAGAGAAAAAACTTAAACCTGTTGTAGAAAAACCAAAACCAATTTTAAAAGTTGGCGACCGAGTAAGAATGCTTGACGGAAGATCTGTTGGAAGTATTGATTCAATCGAAAAAAATAAAGCAACAGTTAATTATGGAATTTTTACTTCGAAAGTAAGTTTGGATGAATTGGAATTGGTTGAAGCTGTTAAAAAATAGGTTTTCAGTCGCAGTCACAGTTTTTAGTCTTAAAAATTGACATAAAAAACAGTTAAACTAAAATAAAGCGATTTAATAGACGTTTTTATTTTTAAAGCAAAATAAGATTGTCTTTTTCTAAAATTCGATTAAAATCAATTTATGAAGGCCATTTTTAATTTGTTATTTTGATAAAAATCAAAAAATCAATAGATAAAATTAATTCTTTAAATCTATAGAGCTTTGTCAAAGTTTGAAACTTTGACAAAGTTTTTACTTTAAAACTATAAAATGGAAAGCCTTCCAAATAATAAAAAAATAGTTCTTTTTGACGGAGTTTGCAATCTCTGCAGTTCTGCGGTACAATTTATTATCAAACACGATAAAAAAGATATTTTCAGATTTGTCGCATTGCAATCTGATTTAGGAATTTCCATTTGCAAACATTTAGGAATCAGTTTTTCTAAAATGGACAGCATAATTATGTATAATCCTGGAACAGCTTATTTTTATAAATCTTCTGCTGTGATCGAAATAGCCAAAAATTTTGGTGGTGTTTGGAAATTGACGCCAATTTTTAGAATTGTTCCTATTTTCATCAGCGATAGAATTTATGATTATGTTGCAAAAAACAGATACAACTGGTACGGCAAGAAAGAAAGCTGTATGATTCCTACTCCAGAATTGAAATCCAAGTTTTTGTAAAATTCCAAATTTTTAAATTCCAAACTCCAATTTAGCGCAATCTTGTCATTTCGACGAAGGAGAAATCACATACGAAATTCCATAAAACAATTCTTCAATCTTTGTCGAGTTTCTAGTGTGATTTCTCCTTCGTCGAAATGACAAACTTAAGGCAAAGAATTATAAAAATAGAAAAATCCCAAATTCACAATAATTGGAATTTGGGATTTTTTAAAATTGGAAATTAATTAAAGTTATCTAATTAACTTTCTGTATTTAATACGTTTTGGAGTTAAATCATTTCCAAGACGTTTCTTTTTATTTTCTTCATACTCCGTAAAACTTCCTTCAAAGAAATAAACTTCAGAATCTCCTTCAAAAGCTAGAATGTGTGTACAAATTCTATCTAAGAACCATCTGTCGTGAGAAATAATTACAGCGCAACCAGCGAAATTCTCCAAACCTTCTTCAAGTGCACGAAGTGTATTTACGTCAAGGTCGTTCGTAGGCTCATCCAGTAAAAGAACGTTTCCTTCTTCCTTCAAAGTCATTGCCAAGTGCAAACGGTTACGTTCTCCACCAGAAAGCATTGACACTTTTTTGTTTTGCTCACCGCCACCAAAGTTGAAACGTGATAAATAAGCTCTTGAGTTTACTTGCTTACCGCCCATCATAATTAGTTCCTGACCATCAGCGAAGTTTTCCCAGATTGATTTATTTGGATCAATATTAGCATGAGACTGATCTACGTAAGCAATTTTTACAGTATCTCCAACTGAAAATTCTCCGCTGTCTGTAGCTTGTTCACCCATAATCATTTTGAAAATAGTCGATTTACCAGCACCGTTAGGTCCGATAATTCCAACAATTCCCGCTTGTGGCAACGTAAAGTTCAAATTATCATATAATAATTTATCACCAAAAGCTTTCGCTACATTTTTAGCTTCAATAACATTTGTTCCTAAACGAGGACCATTCGGGATATAGATCTCTAACTTTTCATCAAGTTGTTTTTGATCTTCATTTAATAATTTGTCATAGTTCTGTAAACGCGCTTTTTGTTTCGTCTGACGACCTTTTGCACCTTGACGAACCCACTCCAACTCACGTTCTAAAGTTTTTCTACGTTTAGAAGCTACTTTTTCTTCTTGTGCCAAACGGTTTGATTTTTGATCCAACCAAGAAGAATAGTTTCCTTTCCACGGAATACCTTCTCCTCTATCCAACTCTAAAATCCATCCTGCCACATTATCCAAGAAATAACGGTCGTGCGTTACCGCAATTACAGTTCCTGAATATTGCGCCAAATGCTGCTCTAACCAAAGTACAGACTCAGCATCAAGGTGGTTGGTAGGCTCATCTAATAACAATACATCTGGCTGTTGCAGCAACAAACGACATAAAGCTACACGACGACGCTCTCCACCTGAAAGGTTTTTAATAGGCGTATCACCTTCTGGAGTACGCAATGCATCCATTGCGATTTCTAATTTTGTATCGATTTCCCAAGCACCAAGAGCATCAATTTTGTCTTGCAACGCCGCTTGACGGTCCATCAATTTATCCATTTTGTCTTGATCTTCGTAATATTCTGGAAGACCAAATAAATCATTGATTTGATTGTACTCTTCTAAAACTGCCATAGTTTCTGCTGCTCCTTCACGAACAATTTCAATAACTGTTTTAGAATCATCAAGAATTGGCTCTTGCTCTAAATAACCTACAGTATAACCCGGCTGAAAAACCACATCACCTTGGTAGTTTTTATCAACTCCAGCAATAATTTTTAAAAGTGAAGATTTTCCAGAACCGTTAAGTCCCAAAATACCAATCTTAGCTCCATAAAAGAAACTCAAATAAATATTTTTAAGTACTGGTTTGTCTGCTCCTTGATAGGTTTTGCTCAATTTCTGCATTGAGAAAATTACTTTCTTATCGTCTGACATTTGTTTTTATTTTTTATTTAAATTATTTATTATGATCAAAAACAGATTAAACTCTTCCTTTCAAAGCATTGAATACCCAGGCATTAGCAAAGAAACCAACTCCAACTGCACCAAATCCCCAGCCTGAAACATCACTGTATCTAAAAACGCCTAGACCAATTAGTAACAATCCCATAAGCACCATTATCAAAGTAGCCCATCCTAAAATGGTATTTTTATTCATTCCCATAATTGTGTAATTATTTTTTAATCTGATTATTTTTTAGAAAGGCAAATATCGTGAATTATTACGGCTTAATTAAATATTTTATAAAGCATTTCTTTTAATAAATCAGATTGCGGAAGTGCATTTGCTCCTACTCCTTTGCTTTTTACGTCAATATCGCGTAAAGCACCAACTATCTGACTTACTTTTCGCATTGGATAATTTTTAACTGCCAAATCATATTCTTTCAAGAAAAATGGATTTACACCAAGAACAGAAGCAACATTTTTAGGGTTTTTATCTTTCAAACCGTGGTATTTTAAAAGCTGCACAAAAAATCCGAAAACCAATCCTGTGGTCATAACTAGAGGATATTCTTTTGGATTGTGGGCAAAATTTTCAGCTATTTTATACGCTTTTAATTGATTTCGTTCTCCAATGGCTTTTCGAAGCTCAAAAACATTATAATCTTTACTGAACCCAATGTTTTCTTCAATATGTTCTGCTGTAATCATGGTGCCTTGTGGCAAAATAATCTGAAGTTTTTCAAGTTCGTTATTGATTTTGCTCAAATCGGTCCCTAGAAATTCTACTAGCATTGCATTTGCTTTGGGGTCAATTGTATATTTTTTTCCAGCCAAAATACGTTTTATCCAATCACCAACTTGGCTTTCGTAAAGCTTCTTGCTTTCATAAACCAATCCATTCTGAGCTAATACTTTGGTTACCTTTTTACGTTTGTCTAATGTTTTGTATTTGTAGCAAAAAACCAAAACCGTAGTTTCCATTGGATTATTGGCATAGGCTTCTAATTTATCAATATTTCTAGACAAATCTTGCGCTTCTTTTACAATAACAACCTGACGATCAGCCATCATAGGATAGCGCTTGGCCGTTGAAACAATATCTTCAATAGAAACATCCCTTCCATATAAAACAGTTTGGTTAAAACCTTTCTCTTCTTCAGCGAGTACATTCTCCTCAATATATTCAGTTAACTTATCTATATAGTAAGGCTCTTCGCCCATGAAAAAATAAATTGGTTTTATATTTCCGGCTTTAATATCGTTAACAATTTTTATTACTTCGTCCATTAAAAATTTTGTTTCAAGTTCAAAGTTTCAAGTTATCGTTCCAAAACTTGAAACTTTGAACTTGAAACCTGAAACTATTTTATATTTTTGCTTTATGCAGCAATTAAATTTCCCAGCTTACACTTTCCGATTCAAAAATAGCGAAAATAAAGTGTCTATTTTTGATGAAATCAGAAAAAAATTTATCATTCTTACGCCAGAAGAATGGGTTCGTCAACACGTTGTTCATTTTTTAATTCACGAAAAAAAATACCCCAAATCACTAATAAATGTTGAGAAAGTTCTAAAAGTCAATGGATTAAGAAAAAGATATGATGTTGTTGTTTTTAATCCAAACGGTTCCATACATATATTAGTAGAATGCAAAGCGCCCGAAGTAAAAATTTCTCAAGCAACTTTTGATCAAATTGCTCGTTACAATATGACAATGCAGGCACGGTTTTTGAATGTCACAAACGGACTAAACCATTTTTATTGTCAAATGGATTTTGAAAACGAAAAATATAAGTTTTTGAGAAGCCTTCCTGATTATAAAGAAAACCATTAAAATAAATAATTTAAGAACTTTTGGATAAAATAGCAGTTGTCATTTTAAATTGGAACGGAGTAAAATTGCTTGAGCAGTTTTTACCATCTGTTATTCAGTTTTCAGAAGGAGCAACAATTTATGTTGCCGACAATGATTCTACAGATAATTCAGTTGAATTTGTTCAACAAAATTTCCCTACAGTAAAAATTGTAAAAAATACTGGTAATTATGGTTTTGCAAAAGGCTACAATGATGCCTTGAAACATATTGATGCAGAAATTTATGCTTTAGTAAATTCAGATATTGAAGTAACTGAAAATTGGTTGAAACCCATATTGGAAACTTTTGAATCTGAAAAACAAACCGCAATTATTCAGCCTAAAATTCTTGACTTTAAAAACAAAGAATATTTTGAATATGCCGGAGGAGCAGGTGGATTTATTGACAAATACGGTTTTCCGTTTTGTCGCGGACGTATTTTTGACACTGTAGAAAAAGATAATGGCCAATACAATGATAATTGTGAATTATTTTGGGCTTCTGGTGCATGTTTTTTTATCCGAAAACATGTCTTTGATGAATTAGGCGGTTTTGATGAAAGCTTTTTTGCGCATCAGGAAGAAATTGATTTATGCTGGCGCGCCGCAAATGAAGGGCATATCATCAAATATAATTCGACGTCAGTTGTTTATCATGTTGGAGGCGCGACTTTACAGCAAGGAAATCCAAGGAAAACATTTTTGAATTTTAGAAATTCATTATTGATGCTTGTTAAAAATTTGCCCAAGAAAGGATTGTTTTTCACTATTTTCTTCCGAATGGTTTTAGATGGAATTGCAGGTATCCGTTTTCTTACACAAGGAAAATTCAGTCATACTTTTGCCATTTTAAAGGCACATTTCTCTTTTTATTGCCTATCTTTAAAGTATTTAAAAAAGAGAAAAGATTTTCAAATACAGCAATACTATACCGTAAAAAGTATCGTTTACCTATATTACGTAAAGAAATTGCTGGTTTTTAAAGAAATCTTTAACAGTAAACAAAATATTAAAAACTAAATTTGTAATCAACGTTTAATTAAATATAATACCTATGAGAAAAATAGTTATCGCACTATCAGTATTAATGGCCTTAACTTCGTGTGTATCGAAAAAGCAATACGCTGCACTTGAAGCTAAGAACAAAGAGACACAAGACTTATTAAACTCTTGTACTGTGAAATTAAATTCTTGTCTAGAAGAAAAAGCTGGATTAGCTGCTACAGTTGAAGGTTTGAAATCACATAATCAAGATTTAATCAATAGCTCTAAAGATTTGACTGTTTTAACTACTAAAGGAGCAGAAAACCTTGAAAAATCTCTAGAAAGCTTAAAAGAGAAAGATTTGAAAATCTCAAGACTTCAAGATGCTCTTACGAAAAAAGACAGTGTAACTTTAGCATTAGTTACAAGTTTAAAAGGAGCTGTTGGAATCAACGATCCAGATATCGAAATCAATGTTGAAAAAGGAGTTGTATTTATTTCTATCGCTGATAAATTATTATTCAAAAGTGGAAGTTATGACGTAAGCGACAAAGCAAAATCTGTTTTAGCTAAAGTTGCTAAAGTTGTAAACGACAAACCTGATTTTGAGTGCATGGTTGAAGGTCACACTGATGACGTTCCATACAAAAGCAACGGAATTATCCTTGACAACTGGGATTTAAGTGTTAAACGTTCTACTTCTATTGTTCGTGTATTAACAAATGATCTTGGAGTTAACCCTGCAAAATTAATTGCTGCTGGTAGAAGCTCTTATGTGCCATTAGTTGCTAATGATAGCGCTGAAAACAAAGCTCGTAACAGAAGAACTCGTATCGTGGTTATGCCAAAAATCGATCAGTTCTATGATATGATCGAAAAAGAAATGAAAAAACAAGCTAAATAATTCTTGTTCTACATATCATAAAAACAGAAAAAGCAGGTCTTACGACCTGCTTTTATGTATCCTTAATTTTTTTAATAACCAATTAAATATAAATTAAGAATAGCATTATTTTTAATCAACTAACTAAATTTTAACTATATTAAAGTTAGTGATTATTTTTTTAACATTTACACAATTTCAGTTTTTTTTTACAAATATACCATGTTGTAATTTTCATCATTACATTATTCCATCCCATAATTTAATGGCAACATATCGCCAACTCTTTTTTCCGAAATTTTCCCCGAAAAAAGTATGTCTTGAATATTTGAATTATTTCCATATTTATAAATATAAAAACTTTTTGTTTCAAAAGTGATCCTCGACGCTTCTTTTTTATCAAAGATAAGATTATATGTTACAACATACTTTGAGTTTAGATTTGTATTTTGGCCATTATCTTGAGGAATCAATTCTACTTTTGCGAAATCGTCTTCCTTAGTTATTTTGAAGCATTTAGTTGGATCCTGATTATATTTACCTTTAAACAATAAAAACTTCTTAGCTTCCCAATCTGTATTTGCTAAATTTCTGAAAAACTGAATTTGCGATCCCTGAAACGTTTTTTCTCGTCTTTTTAAAACTTTGGCGCTATTATCAATTTCTTCAAATCGGCTCACGCCACCGTAAAAATTCTTATACGCATCTAATGAATTAATACTAAATCTATTAAAAGAAACTTCAAAAATCACCAACTCAAAATCAATTTTGTATCCTAAGGCTGAATTTATAATTACCAAAGGTTTGTCTGAAGAGGCCGTAAAAAGTAAATTCTTTTTATCATAATTAAATTTAATATCATCTTCATTTTTAATAATAGCTGATTTCGCATTACTAGTTGTTCCTAAAAAATATTCTCTAAACAACTTTAATTTCTGAGCTCGTGTAAACTCATTATTATTATTAACAATAACTTCTTTAAGCTCATTTTCCGAAATCTTCATTGTTATGTTTAACGGCTTCGAAGCATCTAAACCCGAAAGATACTCGGTTTGATATCCTAATAAGCTAATCACTAAAATATTATTAGCATTAGGTTCATACTTGATCGAAAATTTTCCATCAGCATCTGAAACTGTTGAAATTGTTGTACCATCATAGTAAATATTCACTCCTTCTAACGGAATATTATCTTTACCTGTAATTTTACCATTAAGATTATGTTGTGAAAATATAGTGACCGCAGATAACAAAAACAAAAGAGTAAGTAATTTTTTCATTAAAGACAAAAGGTTTGATTAATTAGTAGCTAATTAACCAAACCTTTTTGTATTATCCTAGATATTCTGTTTCTTTTCTTACAAAATATCAATATCTCCTTTACCTTCTCTCACGATAACTGGTTCATATTCTGAAAGATCAATTATTGTTGAACCAACGTTGTCGCCATAACCGCCATCAATTACCAAATCGACAAGATTCTGCCATTTTTCAAAAATCAATTCAGGATCTGTAGTATATTCAATTACATCATCTTCATCACGAATCGAAGTTGAAACCACCGGATTTCCTAATTGCCGAACAATCTCTAAAATAATATTATTATCAGGAACACGAATACCAACAGTCGTTTTCTTTTTAAACTCTTTTGGCAAATTGTTATTTCCTGGCAAAATAAACGTGTACGGACCAGGCAAAGCTCTTTTCAGAATTTTGAAAGTCGATGTATCAATCTGACGTACATAATCTGATAAATTGCTCAAATCGTGACAAATAAACGAGAAATTTGCTTTCTCTAATTTAACGCCTTTAATTTTTGCAATTTTTTCTAAAGCCCTCGAATTGGTAATATCACAACCTAAACCGTAAACAGTATCTGTAGGATAAATTACCAATCCCCCATTCTGAAGCACTTTCACCACTTTTGCAATTGCAGCTTCACTAGGTTTATCTGGATATATTTTTATGAATTCAGCCATTTTGTTTTTGTTTTAAGTTTAATTTGTTTGCTTCGCCTGTTCAGCATTCTGCCTCGAGTCAGGTTTCAAGTTTCAAGTTTCAAGTTACTCGATAGCAACTTGAAACCTGAAACTTAAAACATTTTTTATCCTACGACATCTAATTTAGCAAATCTTAATAACAATTTCTTGATTCCGCCTACTTCAAATTTTATTTCGGCTTTTTTATCAGCGCCAACACCTTCCAGATTAATCACTTCGCCTTTTCCAAAACGTTCGTGCATTACCACATTTCCAACCGTTAACTTACTATCAAATAAGTTTGGAGCACCGGCATTTGGATTCGTTCCGCCAACTGGCTTAAGCTTTCTAATATTCAAATCCGGTTTCGGATTATTATCTGTAATATGTTTTGGTGGCGTTCCTCCAACTGGCTTAGATAATCGTAGTTTTGATTTATCAACATCTCCAAAAATATCACCGTCAATTGGTGATTTATAACGATAATTAGTTTCAGACGGAGTCAAATATTCTAAATACTGACCATCAATTTCCTCAATAAAACGCGACGGTTCACTATCTGTCAGTTTCCCCCAACGATAGCGCGACTGTGCATAAGTCAAATACGCCTGATGTTCAGCACGAGTTAAAGCTACGTAAAATAATCGTCGTTCTTCTTCCAATTCACTTCTCGTACTCATACTCATAGCAGACGGAAACAAATCTTCCTCCATTCCTACAACGAAAACATGTGGGAATTCAAGTCCTTTTGCCAAGTGAATTGTCATTAGAGCCACACGATCTTCATCGTTGGTATCTTTATCTAAATCTGTTGCTAAAGCTACATCTTCCATAAATTCAGAAAGCGCACCTCTAGCTCCGTCAATTTCTCTTTGTCCTTCAGTAAAATCTTTGATACCGTTTAAAAGTTCTTCTATATTCTGAATTTTTGCCATTCCTTCCGGCGTAGCATCTTTTTTCAATTCCTGAACCAAACCGGTTTTCTTTGCAACGTGATCCGTAATGTAAAAAGCATCCTGATTTTGATCAATAACCTGAAAACTCTGAATCATTGTTACAAAATCTTTCAATTTGTTTTTTGTCCCAGCATTCAGTTTTAAATCGATTTTATCGATATTCACCATTACTTCCCAAATCGAACGTTTGTAATGATTTGCCGCAATAGTCAATTTTTCAACAGTAGTATCTCCAATTCCACGAGCCGGATAATTGATCACACGAATCAAAGCTTCCTCATCTTTTGGATTCAAAACCAAACGCAAATAGCATAAAACGTCTTTGATCTCTTTACGTTGGTAAAAAGATAAACCGCCATAAATTCGATACGGAATATCACGTTTTCTCAATGCATCTTCCATTGCACGCGATTGCGCATTCGTTCTATATAAAATCGCGAAAGCGCCATTATGCAATTGATTCTGCATTTTCTGCTCAAAAATCGTACTGGCAACAAAACGGCCTTCTTCAGCATCGGTCAAACTTCTATGGACTTTGATTCTTGGCCCAAATTCATTTGCTGTCCAAACTACTTTATCAAGCTTTGTTTTATTGTGATCCATTACAGTATTTGCAGCTTCAACGATATTTCGTGTCGAACGGTAATTCTGCTCCAAACGGAACATTACCACGCCTTCATAATCTTTCTGGAAGTTCAAAATATTATTGATATTCGCTCCACGGAAAGCATAAATACTCTGCGCATCATCACCAACCACACAAATATTCTGAAATTTATCAGATAAAGCTCTAACGATCAAATACTGAGAGTGATTCGTATCTTGGTACTCATCAACCAAAATATAGCGGAAACGGTTTTGGTATTTTGCCAAAACTTCAGGAAAACGAGTCAGTAATTCATTGGTTTTCAATAATAAATCATCAAAATCCATTGCACCAGCTTTAAAACAGCGCTCCACATATTGCTGATAAATCTCACCCAATCTTGGTCTTTTTGCCATGGCATCGGCTTCAACCAATTCTGGATTATTAAAATATGCTTTAACGGTAATTAAACTGTTTTTATAACTAGATATACGTCCTAAAATCTGTTTTGGTTTATAGATATCGCGATCCAACTGCATTTCTTTAATAATTGAAGAAATCAATCTGGCCGAATCCTGAGAATCATAAATAGTAAAATTGGAAGGATAACCCAAATGATCTGATTCTGCTCTAAGAATACGAGCAAAAATCGAGTGAAACGTTCCCATCCAAAGGTTTTTCGCTTCAGATGCTCCCACAATATCCGAAATCCTGTGTTTCATTTCCCTCGCCGCTTTATTAGTAAAAGTCAGCGACAAAATATTGAATGCATCAATTCCCTGATGCATCAAATAAGCAATTCTAATCGTTAAAACTCGAGTTTTTCCCGAACCTGCACCAGCAATAATAATCATTGGCCCGTCTTTCTTTAAAACAGGCGCTCTCTGCGCTTCGTTGAGCTGGTCAATATATTTCTGCATGTAATTTATCTCCTTTATATGCAAAAATAAGAATTAAAACTCTAAATAACTACTAAGATTCCAAGGTTCTAAGATGCTAAGTTTTTTCTTTTTTTTAAGCCGAACATTAGGCATTTTTTCAGGCATGGTTTCCCGCTTTCGGCTATATCTCTCCGCTCCGCTGCGAGGATACCGCCTCAATCGGGGCTAAATTCAAACAGTTTTTTTTTAGATACTAAGATGCTAAGTTTTTAACTAAAAGAAGAGAAACTTAACAACTTAGAATCTTAGTTATAAAACACATTATATAATGTTCTATAAAAAAAATGTGCCGTTAGGCACATTATATTGGTAGCAAAAAATAGATTTGAATTTGATCGGCGTGCCGTAGGTACGCAATAACAATAATATTGCGTACCTACGGCACGCTAAATATATATTTAATATATAATTTCTACCGATATCGAGTGCCTAACGGCAGATTTAAATTTCTTCAAATCTCTATATAAGCAAATAATGCAGAACTACTTATAGAAAACATCATAAGCAAAACGAATCAGCGTTCCTACAACAACCATCAGAAAGAAAATCCTAATAAATCCATTCCCTTTATTGATAGCCAGTTTTGCCCCTAGCCACCCTCCAAGTCCGTTGCTGATTGCCATCGGGATTGCGATTGCCCAAATAATTTTTCCTTTAATCATAAACAAACATATCGAACCAAAGTTTGTAGCAAGATTGACCATTTTCGCATTCGCGGAAGCGTGAAGAAAATCAAAACCCAACAGTGCAATAATAGCCACCACAAAAAAACTTCCCGTACCAGGGCCAATAAATCCATCATAAAAACCAACAATCATACTGATTACAACGGCATAAACAATCTGAGTGATTTCTGAATGATCTTTCGCAACATGTTGTCCAAAATTTTTCTTTGCATACGTATAAACAAACAACAACGACAAAACCACCAATAAAAGCGGTTTCATAAAATCATTACTCACCAATGTCAAAATTGTAGAACCTAAAAATGCCGATGGAACAGCCAAGCACATCATAATAATCAGCAATTTCCATTGAATTACTACTTTTTTCAAATATTGAAAAGCAGCAAATGAAGTCCCTGAAAATGCCGGGATTTTTAACGTCCCTATAACTGTAGAAACTGGAAGATTTGGCAATAAAATCAATCCCATTGGGGTTTGGATTAATCCGCCACCACCAACAATAGCATCAATAAAACCTGCTGCAAAAGCAGCCAAACAAAGCAAAATAATTATATATAAATCCATTAAAAGTATGTTTCGGTAGATTTTGAAAAACTAGTTGCAAAAGTAAGGCTTTCCGTTTTGTTTATTACCAAAAATTTAAAATGGATTTCTCATCAAAAAGTATATTTTTGCTAAAAAATTTACCCAAATGGACTTTAATAGAATTATAGAATTAGCCAGTTATACTTTACCTGCAATTGTAACCGGATTTGTAGCTTACAGTTTTTTTGAACTGCATATCAAAAACAATGATAAAAAACGCGCTTTTTTATTGAATAGAGACTACCAGAAGCAATCATTGCCAATACGTTTGCAAGCATATGAGCGTATGACGTTATTTTTGGAACGCATCAATTTGACGAAATTATTAATTAGAGTTGCGCCAATCTCTAACGACAAACACGATTATGAAAATTTCCTTATTGACCAAATCGAAAATGAATTCGAGCACAATTTGACGCAACAAATCTATATGTCTGAAGAATGCTGGACAATAATCACAACGGCAAAAAACGCAACAATACAAATGATTCGTAAAGCTGCAATGAGCGACCGTGTGGAAAATGCAGATAAATTACGTGAAGTTATTTTGAATGATTTGTTAGAAAAACAATCGCCAAGCAACGCCGCTTTGAGCTTTATTAAAAATGAAGTTGCAGATCTTTGGTAAAATTAAATTTTAAACTGATTTTAAAATTTTCTGAACCCAATCTTCATCATTTTCGGAAATAATAATAGTTTTGAAACCATTTTTTTTTCCTTCAATTTCTACTCCAATTGAATCATCTATGTGAAGGTCAATATTAAACATCGGAGGAAACTTCGAACAATAAATATTTCTTTTAGCTATTTTCTTCTGGTGTTTTTGCTGATTTACAATACAATCAACAGAAACACCATAAGAATAAAACATTAATCTAATTTTAAACTCGCTTCTATAAGAAGTAGTATATATGTAGATTTTATGTTTTCTCTTCTTTAATTCTTTAAATAAATATACCGTTCCTCTTCTAATTTGTTCAATTTCAAAAAACTTTCGGAACAAATTATTCTTTTCTAGATCAAATTTGTTTTTTGCTATTAAAGTATCATCTAAATCAAAAGATATAATCATATCAATCTCAAATCAATATCTTATTATCACTCATAACTTCTGATTTATTCTGAGCATATTCAAAACCTTGCTTCCACCATTCTTTCATTATTTCTTTATTGAAAATAAGAGCGTTGTCCGTAAGTTTTGTTGGTGTGTAGTATAAATTAAGTTTTACATCTTTATTATTTGCCATAAGTTTTCCTATAGCAATATCGTGTTTTTCAACCTGATCCAGAGCAATTCGGAACAAATCGATCATTAACGAAAATGGATTTTTGCCAATTACTGTTTTAGTTGTATTTACCTCAGTTTCTAAAATAATAACATCAATTTCAGTGGCACCGCGATTGATTGCTTCACGAATTGGAACTAAACTGGAGAATCCGCCGTCACCATACTCGCAATTGTTTTTTTCAACCAAACTCATAAACGGCACATAATTACTTGAAATCCAAGACCATTCAATAAATTCCTCATAAGTACAATCTTTAACCGATTTATATTCTGATTCGTTTTTGGTGAAATTTGTTACTGTAACAATAACATCAGTTTTAAGTTTTTTAAGCTTATTAAAATCTGAAAGCGAGAAATTATTCTGAATGTATTTCTTCAATCCTTTGCTTTCTCCAAAAGTTCGTTTTCCTTTAAAAAATTGACGCAAAACATTAAAGTGATTAATTGTCACAATATCAACTCCGTCTTTATTTTTAACTACAAAAGGACAGATATTAAAAATACTTGCCATTGTAACATTAGTATAAACAGAATGTATTTTTTTGATGTGACCAAGAGCCAAATGCGGAATTAATAAACTTCCTGTGGAAGTCCCTATAAACAAATCGTATTCGTGGTTTTTTTCTTCAATTAAATATTGTGCAACTCCGCCGGCAAATGCGCCTTTACTTCCGCCGCCAGAAATAACTAATGCTTTCATATGTGGTATTGTAGGTTTTGTTTTTTTAGATAATAGAGCAAAGAAGCAAGGGCAAAGATTATCTATAAACAGACAAATCTTTCATCTTTCGTCTTGATTCTTTCATTTTTTCTATTCTTTCAGCAAACGATTTAATTGAAATTGCTCATCGGGGGTCAAATTAGGCAAAATTCTGTTAAACGAAGCACGCATTTCTGAATTTTTTAATAACATTCTGATTGTATCTCTTCCAAATTTTGAAAACTGCCACATATGATGTGTTGTCGACGAAACTAAGTTACTCAAAACCTGATCGTTGATAATTTTAAACGCTATCAGTTTTTCAAGCGCATTTTGTCTGGTTGTCGCTTCGTATTTAGTAGAAGAAAAATTAATTAATTCTGTAACAAGTTCATCTGGATTTTCAGTGTAATTTGGCGTAGATAATGCCAGCGAAAGCCACATTGTACGAAGATTATAATCGTTAAAACCAATCCAATCTTTTGATTTGTCTAAATATGCTGTTCGATGTTCCGGAAAATTTCGCCACAACCAATATAATGCTACTTCTTGGGTTTGATAGGATTTATCATCTAGCAAAGTTTCATATTCAGTTCTGAAATCTTCTGGGATTTTGGTTAAACTTTCAGCAACAGTTTGACGAATCTGAACATCATTGTTTTTCATTGCTAACAACAATAATTCTTTCTTTGCTTCATATTTCTCATTTTCCAATTGATCAATAATAGCTTCTTTTATCGAGTGATAAACATCTGAATTCAAAGTCTTAGCAAAAAAATCTTTCTTTTCTGCCAAAGGCGTTTTTTTCAATTTATCAACCTCTAACCGAATCTGAATTGCTTTGTTTTTGCTCAATAGCGCATTTGCAGTTGACGTATCAAAAACCGTCGATTCCAGCCATGTTTTTTGAAATTTTTCCAAATCAAAATTAGATACTTTTCTGATTTCGCTAAAAAAATCTTCTGTGTTTACCGTTTGATACGCGTATTTTTTAAGATAACTTTTTATTGCTTTTTTAAATGCCTTATCGCCAATTGATTCGTGCAAAACAAAAAGTGCCCAAGCTCCTTTTTCATAAAAAGTAAGCGAACTAGCTTTTGGATTCAAAACTGGAATCGAATCGGTTCTTGAAGCAAATTTTATTTGTTGAGCAGTGTCATAAAGTTTCGAATAAAAATAATCGTCACCAAAAATATCGCGTTCAGCTAAAGCTGCATAATAAGTAGCAAAGCCTTCCTGAAGCCAATGATGTTTGCTGCTTTCCGCTGTAATCAAATTCCCAAACCAATGATGTGCTAGTTCATGCGCATCGACATTTGTATAATTGCGATCTCCAAAACCAACTGAATCAACAACATATCTAGTCGCAAAAAGTGTTGAAGTTGTGTTTTCCATTCCGGCATATAAAAAATCTCGTACGGGAATTTCTCTATAAATTCCCCAAGGATATTTTACGCCGATTTCTTTCTCCAAAAAATCAAAAATACGTTTTGAATAGCGGTAAGTAGATTCAAAGCGCGACGCATCTTTATTTTCTAAATAATATTCGAGCGGAATATTAGATTTAGATTCCGATTTCTTTTTGTCGTATTTCCCAATAGCAAGCATTAAAACATAAGAACTCATTGGTTTTTCCATTTCATATTGCCAATAAAATGAATTTCCTTTTTGAGTTTTTTCTTTTAAAATTCCGTTTGAGACAACTTGATAAGCCGTATCATAAGTTATTCCTAAGTTAAAAACTACTTTTTCATTTACATCATCAAAACTCGGAAACCAATTACTGGTGTATCTTCCCTGCCCTTGTGTCCAGATTTGAACGTCTTTATTTTCAATATCAACAAAATACAAAGCTTGTTTTGGCTTTGCCGTATATTCAAAGGTCAAGTGATTTTCGCCTTTTTGGAAATTAGAAACGATTGCCAATTGCTTACCGGAATTAACAAAAACCGCATTGTGATTATTGATTTTTACATTAGAAAATTCCATGTTTTTTGCATCAACCTTTATGGTGTCTATGGGTTTTAAAACCGTAAAATCATAATCAACAAAACCCGAAATTGATTTTTCTTTGGCATTCAATTTTAATTGTCCCGAAGCCGATTTAAAATCGACATATTGAGTTTGTTGGGCAAATGCTAAGGAAGTTATGAAGAGAAAAATGTATTTCATTAAAATTTTGAATTTATTCCAAATTCCCAAAGTTACAAACCTTTCATCAACAAATAGAATGAAATTTGTAAGTTTACGATTTAAAATTCCAAATCGTGTCAACACCTAAAAAAGCCTTATTCAATTGGAGCAGCGGAAAAGATTCTGCACTTTCTCTCTATAAAATTCTTCGAAATCCTGATTTTAAAATCGAATATTTATTGACGAGTGTCAATAAACAATTTCAGCGAATTTCCATGCACGGTGTTCGTGTTGAACTGTTGAAAGCGCAAGCGAAAAGCATTGGAATTCCATTAAAAACAATGGAAATTCCGGAAATGCCAACTATGGAAGTCTATGAAGATGTGATGTTTGAAACATTGGCAGAACTAAAAAATGAAGGCATTTCACATTCTGTTTTTGGTGATATATTTTTAGAAGATCTGCGCAAATATCGTGAAGATCAATTGGCAAAATTGGGTTTTGAAGGTGTTTTTCCAATTTGGAAGATTTCGTCGCACGATTTGATTCAGGAATTTATTTCGCTTGGTTTTAAAACTATCGTGGTTTGTGTGAATGAAAAATATCTAGACAAAAGTTTTGTTGGCCGAATTATAGACCAAGATTTCATCAATGATTTGCCTGAAAATGTTGATGTTTGTGGCGAAAACGGAGAATTTCACACTTTTGCTTTTGACGGACCCATTTTCTCTAAACCTATAGATTTTGAAATTGGAGAAATCGTGTATCGCAAATATGAAAAACCAGAAACTGATGATTCTTCAAATAAAGCTTGTGACACAAACGACAAAACTGCTTTCGATTTCGGATTTTGGTATTGTGATTTGATCGCCAAGTGAGAAGTTAATTTTATAAATAAAGCTAATTAAGATGATTTTAAAAGAGAATACTGAATTGAAAAAAGCATTAAAGTTCCTGAACGAAATAGGAATTGATGTTATAGAAAAACAATTGGATTCAACTTTTTTACCTGGGTTAGAATTAGGTCCTGATTGTATCTATATTGATTATGAAAAACTTTTATACCCTGGCGATATATTGCACGAAGCAGGGCATCTTGCAGTTGCAACTTCTGCAGAAAGAAAATTAATCGGCACAAATCAAATTTCTATCGACTGGCCTACACAAGGAGACGAAATTGCTGCAATTTTATGGTCGTATGCAGCTTTACATCATTTACAACTGCCATTAGAATTTGTATTTCATTCTAATGGCTACAAAGATTCTTCAGATTGGTATATTTCGAATTTTAACTCCAAAAATTATATCGGTTTACCCTTACTCGAATGGATGGGATTGTGTGTTGGGAACGAACGTGCAGAGAAAGAACATAAAACTGCATTTCCTGCCATGCAAAAATGGCTTCGTGACTAAAATTTATTCAGCATACATTTGGAGTAGATTCGTAACGGTATTCCAGTTTCTCATTGTTGTGATAACATTCAATTTTTTCTCGATGTATTTGCCTTCCAATCTTGTTTTTCCCGCTCCAATGGCATATTTAATAAAAATCCTATTACCATCAATACTTGCTTCATCTGGCTTAAACTGACTGATTTTCAAATCGTTTATACTTTCTTTTTTTAAGGCAATTGAAACAAAGGCCACATAAAGCTTTTTTATATCAATATCTTTCTCTTTCAGGAAAGGATTGTTTTTAAAACATAGCTCTAAATCTTCTTTTGCAATGACAATTACAGGAACTTCATGGCCAAAAACCTTAAAAATTTCCTGTTTTATAATGAAACCTACTTTCGCTGCATCTTCTTCGCTGTCAACAAATACATTTCCAGATTGCAGATAAGTTCGAACATTTTGAAATCCGATGTTTTCTAGCATGGTTTTCAAAGCATCCATTTTCATCATATTATGGCCTGAAACATTGATTCCGCGTAAAAGTGCTAAATGAGTTTTCATAGTAAAGTATTTTAAAAAGAAAAAAGTATTCAATTTAAAAAACTGAATACTTTTAATTGTTTAGCAAACTTACGGTTTTTATTTTGCTTTTTTGTATGTATAGCTACGATCACACATAGCTGCATTATCATTTAAATGACCAAGTTTATCTAAAGTTAAACTCTCAATTATACCACCTGTACAATTTGATATCAGTGAATTCTGCTCTTTGTATGTTAAAACAAAAACAGTTCCATTTTCGGTGGTTTTTGTTTCAAAAGTTCCTGCTAAAATTGTAGTTTTATTGTCGTAATTTCGGGTTTTTGTAAAAGTATTATCTTTATTAAATTGATACGAAAACTGTGTCGAAGATGGATCGTTTGCATACGGTTCCGCCGCAAATTGATTCCATTTTCCATAATAATCAGAAACTACAACATCGTCAGAATCATTGTTTGAACAAGAAACAACCGTAATAACGAAAGCAAATAATAGTACAATTTTTTTCATTTCTTTAAAGTTTGAAGGTTAATTATTAATAAGACTAAACTTTATAAAAATAGTTGCGCCACAAGCTATTAAGTTAACAATATGATAATATTGAAAGCTTAAAAACGTTATCAAAATCAAAAAAGCAATAAACATAAGATTTTCAGATTTCCTAATTAAAATCTATCTTCGCTTTTCCAAAAAAGATAAAAGAAAATAGAAGCAAGAAAATAGAATTTGTCTTTGCTCTATATTCTTTGTTCTATTTTCTAAAATCTAAGCCAACCTAAAAAATGTCTAACAATCTTCTTGAAACTCCTATCGAATACCTAAAAGGCGTTGGTCCAAGTCGTGGCCAGTTGCTTCGCAAGGAATTGGGAATTCATAAGTACGGAGATTTAGTCAATTTTTTTCCGAATAGATACATTGACAGAACACGCTATTACAAGATAAACGAACTCCAGAATACAGGAACCGAAGTTCAAATTATTGGAAAAATCATCAATATCAAAACCGTTGAATTTGCCAAAAACAAAAAGCGTTTGGTTGCCACTTTCGTGGATGATACTGGGCAAATTGAGCTGAATTGGTTTCAAGGACATAAATGGATCAGGGAGAGTTTAAAACTGAATGAGACTTTAGTAATTTTTGGAAAATGCTCTCTTTACGGAAGTCAATTTAGTATGGCACATCCGGAAATTGAACTTTTAAGCGAACACGAAAAAAGTCTTCGTTCTGCAATGCAACCTGTCTATCCTTCAACAGAAACACTTGCAAACCGAGGGATTTCGAATAGAACGATCAATAAATTAATGGAACAATTGTTTATTGAAACGCAAGCTTTGTTTACCGAAACTTTTCCTCCTTATTTGATTGAAGAATTAAAATTGATTCCGAAAAGAGCGGCTTTATTCAATATTCATTTTCCTAAAAGCACTGAAATTTTGGCGAAAGCCCAATTCCGATTAAAATTTGAGGAATTGTTTTTTATTCAGCTTCAATTAATTACTAAAAATTTAATCCGAAAACATAAAATAAAAGGGCATCCGTTTACCAAAGTTGGTGAGCTTTTCAATGCATTTTACCAAAATCATTTGCCTTTTGATTTGACTGGCGCTCAAAAAAGAGTGCTAAAAGAAATCCGCACCGATATGGGAAGCAATGCCCAAATGAATCGCTTGCTTCAAGGTGATGTAGGTTCTGGAAAAACAATTGTTGCTTTTATGAGTATGCTTTTGGCAATTGACAACGGTTTTCAAGCTTGTTTGATGGCGCCAACCGAGATTTTAGCGAATCAACATTTTATTGGATTGTCGGTATTTGCCAATACTTTAAATATCAATATTCGAATATTAACCGGCTCAACAAAGACTTCTGAACGAAAAATTATTCACGAAGAGCTTGAAAACGGAAGCTTGCAAATTATAATTGGAACTCATGCTTTGTTGGAAGACAAAGTGAAATTCCAAAACTTAGGCTTATCTATTATTGATGAACAGCATCGTTTTGGTGTAGAACAGCGCTCAAAATTGTGGAAAAAAAATGATATTCCGCCACACGTTTTGGTTATGACAGCGACTCCAATTCCGAGAACTTTGGCAATGAGTTTATATGGCGATTTGGATATTTCTGTAATTGATGAATTGCCACCAGGAAGGAAACCAATCCAAACGGTTCATAGATACGACACAAACCGTTTAAAAGTCTGGAAATTCCTTCGTGATGAAATTGCCAAAGGAAGACAAATTTATATTGTTTATCCGTTGATTCAGGAATCTGAAAAAATGGATTACAAAGATTTGATGGACGGCTACGAAAGCATTTCAAGAGATTTTCCTTTGCCTCAATATTCGATTTCGATTCTGCACGGAAAAATGAAACCTGCAGATAAAGATGCAGAAATGAAACGCTTTTCTGAAGGAAAAACCAATATCATGGTGGCAACAACTGTAATTGAAGTAGGCGTAAATGTACCAAATGCCAGCGTTATGATTATTGAAAGCGCAGAACGTTTTGGACTTTCACAATTACATCAATTGAGAGGACGCGTTGGGCGTGGTGCAGAACAGAGTTATTGTATTTTAATGACCAGCCATAAATTAAGTTCCGACAGCAAAATTAGAATGGAAACAATGGTTGGCACAAATGATGGTTTTGAAATTGCCGAAGTTGACTTAAAGCTTCGTGGTCCAGGTGATTTAATGGGAACACAACAAAGCGGTGTTTTAAATCTTCAAATTGCTGATATTGTAAAAGATCGAGAAATTTTATCTTTGGCGAGAAATTATGCCATGAAAATTTTAAAAGAAGACAGCGCACTTCAAAAACCAGAACATTCGGTTTTAAAAGCTGTTTTTATTGAATTGACCAAAAAGAAAAATATCTGGAATTATATTAGTTAGTTTTAGGGACAAAGGGACAAAGATACAAAGTGACAAAGACTTCATTGACGTGAAACTTGAAACTTGAAACAAAAACACTCCGCTATATCAAACTTAAAATTATCTAGGTGATTAGATTTGTTGGGGGACAAATTAATAGTGATTCTTTTGATTGATACAGCGAAGCATTTTTTTAATTATGGACTATTTCTTCGGATTATCTTTCTTTTCAAAAAGACTTCCAAACAAACCTTTACTTACTTTAATTTTGCAATCTTTTCCGGTCGCAACAAGATGATCAATATATTCCATATAAGTTTTTTTGCGTTCTTCTAAAAAACCAACTAAATATTCTTCTGAAGCTAACATACCGCTGGCTTCCTCAATATGCAAAAGCTTATTGTACAAAGGCTCAATAAATTTGCTTATAATATCTTCACGAACCGATTTTCTTGTTCCAAAATAACCTACTATTTCTCCATTTGAATCGGCTATAATTTTAAAGTCAGTGATTACCCAATAGTACCTTCCCGTTTTTGACATGTTTTTAATGATCACATGAATATTTCTACTCGATTTAATACTGTCCCATAAAAACTTGAAAATTACTTTAGGCATGTCAGGATGGCGAATAATATTATGAGGTTGTCCTATTAATTCATATTCATCATAGCCTGAAACATCTATAAAATCTTCATTGGCGTATAAAATAGTTCCTTTTGTGTCTGTTTTACTGAGTAATACTTTATTCTTGTTCCAATCAACTTCTCGGTCTGATGGATTTGGACGGGGGATTCTAATATCCATAAATTCTGCATTTAAAATTAATATGTGTTTAAGTTTGGTGCGTGTACTATTGCATTAAATTCAATTAAAGCGGTTATTTTAATAAAGTTTAATTATTGATTTGAATTTGTTTTGCCAGTGACTGATTTAAAATGAATATCATTTACAAGATCATCAATTTTTTTGGCGCTTTCCTTCATCAAATCAAGATAATTCAAGAGCTGATCGTTATCAGTATGCCCTTTTGAAACATCAATCAGTTTTAAAACAGAACTTACCGGCATTTTCAAATCTAAAGTCGTTTTATGGATAAAGTCATTGTACTCTTTTGTCTCAGACATTGAACTGAATTTTGCAGAAGCCAATTTGATGTTCTCCAATTCATATTCATCAGAAATTTTAGTAATGTGATTTTGACTATGCGTTTTAAAATAATAAGCCCAGTATCCGTTCATGAAAAATACTGCGCCAGCCAATACCACGTGAACCAAGAAAGTTTCAAGATCAAAATTTACTTGCGAAAAATAAACTTGCAATCCATTTGCATCGTTGTAAACATAATTTTGAAGATAAGCCAAAGCTCCATGATGTATGATTACTAAAAGTGTAAGCGGAATTTGAAGTTTCCAATTTTGATAAATAATCAAAATTGTACTGGCCACAAATACAGTAAAATGCATTTCAAATAAACCATGCATTTGATAAATATACTGAGCCATAAAAATTGCCAACACTACTGAAAGTACATATTGGTAAAATTTAGAATTTTTGACAAATAATTTAGCTGAATAATAAGCCAGCAAATTCAGCGTTCCTACGCCTGCTCCGATTTCCCACGTGTCATATTTAAAAGATAACGCAATTCCGAGAAGAAAATAAAGGGCAAGAACATAATTGATAATTGTATCCGATTTTTCTGTCATTGTCGACATAAAACTACGCAGGTAATCCTGCTCATTCAAACTAGCTTTCTTTTTCATAAATTTAGGTAATTTAGGGGTTAGATTTATTTAGTGCATTTTGGTAATGAACATCCATAAGCTGTCAAAGCCAAAGCATCAAATGATGGGGCATTTGTCTTTTTCAGCAACATTTCTATAGCCTGTTGGGCATAATTCGTCTCAGCATCCGTACAATATCTTGTTTTATTGTAATTCCCTCTAAAATAAAGCTTTTGCGAACTGTCGATCAGTGCTGCTTGTGGTGTTGAAAAGACACCGCAGTTTTTTGCAATTGATTGATCAAAATAAACCGGAATTTTGGCATCAAATTTTTGCTGAATTTCCCCAATAGTGACACTTTTTTCATTGTTTATAACGACAATTTTAAAGTTAACACGATCTCCATATTTTTTTATCAATTCAGCAACATGAGGAATGTTAAAACGGGAACATGGGCATTCCGGATTAAAAAAGTGAATGAAAACAGGTTTTTGATTCATTGTGCAACATTTCAAATCAATCTTGCTTCCCATTGCAACCGCATGATAATCCTTAGGAATGGGGGTTGGAAGACTGTACTGAAATTCATTTTTCCAAAACAAAACCGAAATGGCAGCAAGAAGCAAACAAAACCATAAGCCAAGGAGTAGTTTTCTCATCATAAATAAATAGATTTTGATTTAAAAAATATAAACACTTGTTAATTTTAAACTTTGATAAGGTAAAAAATAAAATCAAAAACAAATAAAAAAACCTACATTTATCAATAACGAAACAAAAAAATGGCAAAATACAATCAAAAATGCCATTGTTTTGTTTAACCCTATCAATGTTACAAATAAAATCGATAAAGCGCAAAATAATTGAGCTAAAATGCATTCTAAAAAAAGCAACGTAATCTTTTTCCTAGTTTTAAAACGCGTATTTTTACGTTTTTTATAAATAAAAACCTACTTTTACTTTTTAAAATTTTACAGAATTTTACGAGTCCGTAATTATTTTCATCAAAATCGAGTTTTTTTTTCTTTCCACATTAAACCATTGTAAAGAAAAATAGTCCAAACAAATCGGCAATGCAAAAACTTGTACATACAAATGTTAAATAAAGGATAAGCTCTTTCGTTTTCGTATCAAAAAGTTAAATTTGTTAGCTACAAAAACAAAAACCCAAAAAAACATATCACTTTAATTTTATGAAAGTAAAAAACCTAATTTACGCCCTGATAATTATTGTTTTAGGAGGATTTATTACGTATAGAATAGTATCCAACAAAAGCAAAAATGATGAATCAAAAAAATCTGGCGACAAAGACAAACCAACAACAGTTACTGGAATTGTTGTAAAAACAGCCACTTTTGATAATAATTTATCTTTATCAGGATCAATTGAAGCTAATGAGCAAATAGAAATCAGAAGCGAAGTTTCTGGAATCGTTGAAGGAATTTATTTTAACGAAGGAAGTTACGTAAGTAAAGGTCAAGTACTTTTTAAAGTTAACGATATTGAATTGAGAGCACAATTGCGTCAAGCGCAAACTAGAGAAGGTTTGGCCGCTGAAAATGAAAGAAGAGCAAAATTATTACTTCAAAAAGAAGCTATAAGCCAAGAAGAATTTGATGTAGCAAATGCTGATTATGCTTCTGCAAAAGCGCAAACACAATTAATTAAAGCCCAGATTTCAAAAACCTCTGTAAAAGCTCCTTTTTCAGGAAAAATTGGTTTACGTTCTATTTCACCAGGAACATACATCACTCCTACCATTTTGGTCGCGAAATTAGTCAATACGGGCAAAGTAAAAATCACTTTTTCAATTCCTGAAAAATATGCTACACAAGTAAACAATGGTTCAAACATTGATTTTACAGTTTCTGGTTCAGACAAAACCTACAATGCAAAAATCTACGCTATAGAACCCGAAGTTGCCGTTGCAACAAGAACTTTACAAATTAGAGCTATTGCCGATAATACTGACGGAAAACTTTTCCCTGGAACTTTTGCAGATGTAAAACTTCCTCTTAATATTATTAAAGATGCAATTGTCGTTCCATCTGAAGCTATCGTTCCTGTTCAAAGCGGGAAAAAAGTATATATCGCTGATATGGGCAAAGCCAAAGAAGTTATGGTTGAAGCGACAACTCGTACCGATGCCTCTATTTTAATTTTATCTGGATTGAAAGCTGGTGACACACTTGTTACAAGTGGTGTGATGTCACTTAAAAATGATGCACCAATAAAAGTTAAAATAAAATAGTCTTAAAGTCATAAAGTCAAAAGTCGCAAGACTTAAATATAGATTTAAAGATGTCAGTAAGATTTAGCAATAAATCTGAAATCTGAAATCTAAAATCTAAAATCTAAAATCATAAATCAGATATGAGTTTATCAACCACAAGTATAAGAAGACCCGTTTTAACGATTGTACTGAATCTTTTGATTATTTTATTCGGTTTCATTGGTTATACATTTTTGGGTGTTCGTGAATTCCCTTCAATTGACCCGGCGCAGGTTTCGATCAGAACAAACTATACCGGAGCCAATTCAGATATTATCGAATCGCAAATTACAGAACCGCTTGAAAAAGCAGTAAATGCTATCGATGGAATCAGAAATATTACTTCATCTAGTAATCAAGGAAGCAGTAATATTACAATTGAGTTTAATTTAGATAAAGATTTAGAAGAAGCAGCAAATGATGTCCGTGACAAAGTTTCACAAGCCATCAGAAGTTTGCCTCAAGATATTGATGCACCGCCAGTTGTATCAAAAGCTGATGCTGATAGCGATGCCATCATTTCAATGACGGTTCAAAGTGACAGCCGAAATTCGCTTGAATTGAGTGATTATGCTGAAAATGTTATTTCACAGCGTTTAGAAACGATTCCTGGCGTGAGTGGCGTTCAAATTTGGGGGCAAAAACGTTATGCAATGCGCTTATGGATTGATCCTGCTAAACTTGCTGCCTATGGCTGCACAGTCGCTGAAGTCCGTACGGCCTTAAATTCGCAAAACGTAGAGCTTCCATCAGGAAAACTAACTGGTAACAATACAGAACTTACTGTAAAAACTATTGGAAACCTTTCAAAACCTGAAGAATTCAACAATATCATCATCCGTACTGACGGAGATAAAATTGTTCGTTTCAGCGATATTGGTGGCGCAGAACTTGGTCCAGAAAATATCGAAACAAAACTGAGCCAGTCTGGTTTGCCAATGATCGGTTTGGCAATTGTGCCAATGCCAGGAGCGAATTATTTAGATATTTCAGCGGAATTTTATAAAAAATATGAAGCTTTAAAAAAGGATCTTCCAAAAGACATCAAACTGAATATTGCACTTGATAATACTATTTTCGTAAAAAAATCAGTAATGGAAGTTGCCGAAACTTTAGGAATTTCGATTGTTCTGGTAATCATTATTATCTATTTATTCTTTAGAGACTGGGCAATTGCTTTCAGACCTTTAATTGATATTCCGGTTTCCTTGATTGCTACATTTTTCATCATGTGGCTTTTTGGATTTTCAATCAACGTTTTGACTTTATTAGCGATCGTACTTGCGACCGGTTTAGTTGTGGATGATGGTATTGTGGTAACCGAAAATATTTTCAAAAAAGTTGAAGAAGGAATGTCACCAATTGAAGCTGCAATTAAAGGTTCAAATGAGATTTTTTATGCGGTAATTTCGATTTCTGTTACCCTTGCAGCGGTATTTTTACCAGTAATTTTCTTAGAAGGTTTCGTAGGACGACTCTTTAGAGAATTTGGTGTCGTGATTGGTGCTGCAGTATTGATTTCTGCATTTGTATCACTTACGCTTACGCCAATGTTGAACGCCTATTTAATGAAAGGTGGCGAACAGAAAAAATCAAAATTCTATATTAAAACAGAGCCGTTTTTTGAAAAAATGAACAGCAGTTATGCTGAATCGCTTTCAAAATTTATGGATAAAAAATGGATCAGCTTCCCTATTCTTATTGCGTGTTTCGGATTGATTTATTTGTTCTTCACCATTCTTCCAAAAGAAACTGCTCCCCTTGACGACAGAAGTTCAGTAACTATGCGTATGACAACTCCTGAAGGTTCATCTTATGAATATACTGACCGTTTTATGCAGGAAATCTCAAGATTGGTTGATGATTCGATTCCAGAGAAAAAAGTGAGTTTGGTAATCACTGCGCCAGGTTTTGGAGCTTCGGCAACAAATACTGGTTTTATCAGACTTTCACTAAAAGAACCAGACGAAAGAAAAACATCTCAAAAAGATATCGCTGATAAATTGACAAAATGGACAAAAAAATATCCTGAAGCTAAAACTGCCGTTATTCAACAGCCTACAATTGCTGTAAACAGACGTGGAGGTTTGCCAATTCAGTACATTATTCAAGCTCCAAATTTTGAAAAATTGAGAGAAAAAATTCCATTGTTTATGGAAGAAGTTGGAAAAAGCGACGTTTTCTCAACAACAGATGTGAACTTGAAATTCAACAAACCAGAAATCAACGTAAGCATCAATCGTGAAAAGGCTGAAAGTTTGGGGATTTCGATCTTAGATATTGCACAAACATTACAACTTTCTTTAAGCGGACAACGTTTTGGATATTTTATCAAAAATGGAAAACAATATCAAGTTATTGGTCAATTTGATCAAAAAGACCGTTCTAAACCATTGGATTTGACTTCGATGTTTGTCAAAAATAATAAAGGAGAATTAATTCAAATGGATAACGTTGTGAATGTCGAAGAACAAAGTAATCCTCCACAATTGTATCACAATAACAGATACATGTCGGCTACTGTTTCTGCAGGTTTAGCACCAGGAAAAAGTATGGGTGACGGAATTGAAGAAATGAACCGAATCAAAGCTAAAGTTCTAGACGAAACTTTCACAACCGATTTAGCGGGAGAATCAAGAGATTTCGTAGAAAGTAGCTCAAATACTTCATTTGCATTTGGTTTGGCTTTGCTTTTAATCTTCTTGATTTTGGCGGCACAATTTGAGAGTTTTATTGATCCATTCATTATTATTTTAACAGTGCCAATGGCGGTTGCTGGAGCGTTGTTCTCACTTTGGTTATTCAATCAAACATGGAATATTTTTAGTCAGATTGGAACCGTAATGCTTATCGGATTAGTAACGAAGAATGGTATTTTGATTGTCGAATTTGCCAATCAGCTTCGAGAACAAGGAAAACCAAAATTGGAAGCTATTTTAGAAGCCTCAGAAGCGCGCCTTCGTCCAATTTTAATGACGAGTTTAGCCATTGCATTAGGAGCTTTGCCAATTGCAATGTCACTTGGAGCAGCTTCAACAAGTAGAATTGGGATGGGAGTTGTAATCGTTGGAGGAACAATTTTCTCTCTTGCTTTGACACTTTTTGTAATTCCGGCAATTTATTTAATGTGGTCAAAAGCTAGAAAACATTATCCTGAGTTCGATCATATTGATGAATACGAAAAAGAAAGTATAAAATAGTACCCAAAATCATGAATTTTGCTTCTTGCAGAATTCATGATTTTCTGGCAAAAGAATATAAATATGAATATTAAGAATATATACAGCACTTTACTAATCATCTTTTTGTGCCTTGCAAAAACAAGCGCTCAAGGAGTTTTGACTATTGAAGATGCTACAAAAATCGCTTTAGAAAACAATTTTGAAATTAGAATTGCTAAGAACAATTCAAAAATAAGCGAAACCAATGTTACGATTGGAAATGCGGGATTACTTCCAACCGTTGCAGCTACAGTAAACGACAATAACAGTGTTACAAATTCATCACAAACACGTCAGGACGGAACAACAACTTCATTAAATAATGCCAAAAACAATACGTTAAGTTATGGAGTTGGCCTGAACTGGACTGTTTTTGATGGAATGAAAATGTTTGCACGTCTTGATCAATTAAAAGAGCTTCAAAAACTAGGTGATTCTGAATTAAGAAGAACGGTTTTGATCAAAATTGTCCAAGTGAATTCAGCTTATTATGATCTTGTACAGCAACAACATCAATTGGCTGCTTTAGACACAACAATCGTAATTTCAAAGCAGAGATTGACATTGGCACAAAACCGTTTCAGTATTGGAAAAGCTTCAAAATTAGAAGTTTTAAATGCTCAGGTTGATTTAAATTCAGATCAGGTTGCTTTGTTAAGACAAAAAGAAACCTACGCTAATGCAAAAATTTTGCTGAACCAATATTTAGCACGCGATCCTAAAATCGATTTCACTGTTACCGATTTAGTTACTGTTGATAACGCAATGAATTTAGCTGAATTATCTGATTTAGCGCATAAACAAAATCCAGCTGTTGAAGCTCAAATTATCAATAAACGAATTGCTGAACTTCAATTAAAGCAAATAAAAGCAGATCGCTATCCAGTTGTAAACCTTACGTCTGGTTATAATTTTTCAGAAAATCAGTCCAGTTTGGGTTTTACTAGTCAATCGTCTTCAAAAGGTTTTAATTACGGTTTTAACGCAAGATTGAACATATTTGATGGTTTGAATCAGCACCGAAATGAAAAAGTAGCACAAATGGAAATTGAAAATTCTCAAATTGCTATTGATCAGCAAAATATGATTTTGGATACACAGTTGAGCACCGCATTTCAAACTTACCAAACAAATTTGGGATTAATTGATTTAGAAGAAGATAACGTTACAATTGCCAAACAAAACTTAGATATTACGTTAGATAAATTTAGAATCGGAACTATTACAACGCTTGATTTCAGAACAGCGCAGTTAAATTATGTTAATGCAAAAGTACGTTACAGCAATGCTCAATATCAAGCAAAATTATCTGAAATTGCCTTGAGAGAATTAGCCGGAAATATTAATTTTTAATTTAAATTTGTTTTAACAAAACAAATATAGATGATCGCATACAATACAAAAGAGTGGTTTACTTTTATCTTTCATTTTCATAAATCAGATACCATTAGGCAATTATTCCCTGTAATGATTGGGATTGGCATTTATGCTGCGATTGTAGGATATGTAGAAGTGATTTATTTCGGAATTGATGAAAACCATTATCTTAAAAATATTCCTGTAATGCACGGAATATTAGGTTTTGTGATTTCACTTTTATTGGTTTTCAGAACAAATACTGCATACGACCGCTGGTGGGAAGCCCGAAAACTTTGGGGCGGATTAGTCAACAACAGCCGTAACTTTGCGATAAAACTTTCGGCTATTTTAAAAGATGAAAATGACCGAAAGTTTTTCAGAAAGTTTATTCCTGGCTATGCTTCCATCTTATACAAACATTTGAACAACTCCGAAACTGCGAAACAGCTTTTTGAAGATGTTGATTTAGAATTGGATCATCATAAACACAAACCGAATCAAGTAAAGCAAATGATGTACAATAAAATCAATGCTTTATATGAGGCAAAAAAGATAACTGGAGATCAACTTATCATCTTAAATGCCGAATTAGTAGCTTTTACAGATATTTGCGGTGCCTGCGAACGCATTAAAAACACACCCATTCCCTACTCTTACAGTGCTTTTATAAAAAAATTCATTTTCTTTTACATTATGACTTTGCCTTTTGGATATTCCTTGAGTTTGGGTTATTATGTAGTTCCTGTTGTTGTTTTTATCTTTTATGTTTTGGCAAGTTTGGAGTTAATTGCCGAAGAAATTGAAGATCCTTTTGGCGATGATGAAAATGATTTGCCAATCAAAAAAATATCTGAAAACATTAAAAGACATGTTGAAGAGTTGATTTAAATCTTCAATATTAAAGCCGTTTGAAAATTTCATAAAAGACATTCGTCTTTTATGAAAAATTGTTTATTACTTTTAAATTCCGACAAACGCCTCAAATTTGGGTTAAAAAACCAAATATTTTTTTTCTTTCTCCAATCCGCAATCCTTATATTTGTATCCTTATACAAGAATAATCAAACTAACATGAAAATATCTTACAACTGGTTAAAACAATTTATTAAAACCGACTGGACTTCAGAACAAACATCAGAACTTCTTACTGATTTAGGTCTGGAAGTTGAAGTTGTAGAAAAATACCAATCTATAAAAGGTGGTTTAGAAGGAGTTGTTATGGGGCATGTACTTACTTGCGAAAAACATCCTGACGCAGACCGATTGAAAGTAACAACTGTAAATATTGGTCAAGAAGCTCCTGTACAAATTGTTTGTGGCGCCTCAAATGTTGCTGCAGGACAAAAAGTTCCAGTTGCAACTATTGGAACAATTTTATACGATAAAGATGGTGCTGAATTTACTATAAAAAAAGGAAAAATTCGCGGACAGGAAAGCCATGGAATGATTTGTGCCGAAGATGAATTAGGATTAGGTACAGGCCACGACGGAATTATGGTTCTAGATGAGGCGTTAGTTCCTGGGACTCCAGCTGCAGAAGTTTTCAAAATTACAAATGACGAAGTTTTCGAAATTGGTTTGACTCCAAACCGTGCCGATGCAATGAGCCATTTCGGTACAGCTCGTGATTTAAGAGCTGGAATGTTGCAACGTGGTGTAAACGTTGAATTAATTACGCCATCTGTAAGCAATTTTAGAGTGGACATGCGTACACTAAAAATCGATGTTAATGTTGAAGATTCGCATTTAGCTCCAAGATATTGCGGTGTGACGATTTCTGGAATTACAGTTCAAGAATCGCCAGCATGGCTTCAAGATCGATTAAAAGCTATTGGATTAACTCCAAAAAATAATATTGTCGATGTTACTAATTATGTTTTACACGAATTAGGACAACCGCTACATGCATTTGACGCTGCAAAAATCAACGGAAAAGTAATCGTAAAAACATTACCAGAAGGAACAAAATTTGTTACTCTTGATGATGTTGAAAGAACATTACACAAAGAAGATTTGATGATTTGTGATGAAAAAGGCCCATTGTGTATTGCGGGTGTTTTTGGAGGAAAAAAATCTGGTGTTACTGACGGAACAACTACAATCTTTTTAGAAAGTGCTTATTTTGATGCTGTTAGCGTTCGTAAAACGGCTAAAAGACATCAATTAAACACTGATGCTTCTTTTAGATTTGAAAGAGGAATTGATCCAACAATTACAGAATATGCTTTGAAACGTGCCGCACTTTTAATTCAGGAAGTTGCTGGTGGAAAAATAACTTCTGATGTTGTGGAAGTTTATCCTAAAAAAGTAGAAGATTTTTCTGTTCTATTGAATTTCAGCCACGTTTATAAAATCATTGGGCAGGAAATTCCAAAAGATACGATCAAAAAAATATTAGTTTCTTTAGATATCAAAGTAAACAGCGTTTCTGATTCTGGTTTAGGATTGACAATTCCTGCTTACCGTGTTGATGTGCAACGTGAAATTGATGTTATTGAAGAAATTCTGCGTGTTTACGGCTACAACAACATTAATTTTTCTAAAAAATTCAATGCAACTGTAGCAAACTCACCAAGAACAGAAGATTATAAAGTACAAAATGTAATCGCCTCTCAGTTGAATTCACAAGGATTCCATGAAATGATGGCAAACTCTTTGACAACAGCGGCATATGCAAAACTTTCGACTTCATTAAAAGAAGAGCACAACGTAACGATGTTGAATCCTTTGAGCAGTGATTTATCAACAATGCGTCAATCTTTATTGTTTTCTGGATTAGAAGCTATTTCTTATAACATCAATAGAAAAAATTCGGATTTAAAGTTATTTGAATTCGGAAAATCATATCATAAATATTTGACTGGCTACGAAGAGCACAAACATTTGACTTTATTGATTTCTGGAAACAGAAACAAAGAAAGTTGGACAAATCCTCAAAAAACAACTGATTTCTTTTTATTGAAGGGATATGTAAAAGCAGTTTTGGCTCGTTTAGGTATTGACAAAATTTCGAATGCGCCAGTTCAATCTGATATTTTTTCAGAAGGAACTGCAATTTGCTACAACAATGATACTTTGGTTGAAATGGGAGTAGTTAAAAAATCCATATTAAAACACTTCGGAATCAAACAAGATGTGTATTATGCTGATTTCAATTGGGATTTAGTTTTGAAAATCATTACTGGAAAAATTAAATACACAGAAATCCCTAAGTATCCTGAAGTACGAAGAGATTTGGCGTTATTGATTGACCAAAGTACGACATACGAAAGCATTTTCAATTTGGCAAAACAAACTGAGAAATCACTTTTAAAAGATATCAACTTGTTTGATGTTTATGAAGGAAACAAACTTCCGGAAGGCAAAAAATCGTATGCTTTGAGTTTTACCATTCAGGATAATACAAAAACGCTTACAGATGCTCAAATCGACAAAATCATGTCGAAATTGCAACAAACTTTCGAAACGGAGCTTGGTGCAAGTTTAAGATAACAAAATAATTTTCAATGAAAAACCTAGCTTAACGGCTAGGTTTTTTTATTAAAAATTGACTCTCGTTGACAATCTCCTCGCTCCTGCCGAGTTTGGATGAATTTCATCTCGCCAATATTCTGAAGAATTTAAAAGTCCGCGGTAATCAATAATCCTGCTTTGAAAGCTATATCCGTAATAACTGAAATGATTCTTGATTTGACACAATAGAGCATAAAATTTGTCTAATAAACGAATAATGATATACGATCTTAAAATTTCATCGGCAATGCCCAAACGATCAAAAACCGGTTTTATCCAAGGACCCAGAGGCAAATCGACGCCTACAATTGAAGGTCTTACACCAAGCTTAAATAATGGATAATCGTAAGTATGCATATAAAAAAAAGTATTTGGCGTTGCGTATGTATTTACAATATTTCCAAAACTCAGATAATTTCGCATAATTGTACTGAAAATTGAATTCAAATTAACCGAATTAAACAGAGCACGATCAAAAGTATTTGTATTTAGAAATCTTTTATAGAAAATACATTTTTGATACAACGCATCTCCAGACAAACTTCTGAGTTCTGTCAACTTCTCTTGATCAGTAAAAAAGCTTGGATCGAAAGAAGTTACACCCGCATTTACTATTCTGCCCAACTGCGGAAAAACATCGTTTCCGCCTCCGCTAAAATAAATTCGGTCAATGCGATAACCGCTTACATATTGGACAAAATGAGCTCTGTCGGCATACATTTGTGAAGTTGTTTCTCCAAATTTTGCTAAATGCAGACAATTCAAATTCAATCTTTGATTTCGGTCTGTAATTGTATCGTATAAATCCAGAATAGTCGGAACCGGATAATCCAGCCATGAATCTCCTTCAAAAATAACATTCAATGTATTTGCGTTTCCGGCATTTCTTCTAAATAAAAATGAATTTGTTAAGAACGGCTGATGCAGGGATTCGTCTTCCGATTCAACCAGCGAAGTATTTACGCTATTCAATTGTTTCAGGGCATTATAAGTCACATCACCCGGATTAATGTTCCCAGTGACCTGAATGCTTCTATTCGCCTGAAAGTTAAGAATAGAGATAATGGTGCTATCCGTTTGATTATTTACTATACTCCCGCTGGTTTGCACGGGATAACCTAATGCTTTTAAATAATTTTGTATTAGTAGTACGTCAGATCTATTGTTTACTGCATTTAACCCTACACTGTTTACAAGTGCACTTACTACAGGAGGATTTTGATTTACAACTGAGGGATTTGAAATTAAATTTTCCATAATATTCCATGTTTATATTATTTTATTCGGATTGATATAGCCGTGTCCAGCTCTAAAAATCTCGAAATTATTCTCCTTAAATGAAGCGGTATCACAAGCGCTGAAAAGTTTTTTTCGTATTGAAACAATATCAAGATGTGGCTCTTTTTCTAGAATTTTCATTACTAAAGAAGCCACATAAGGCGCCGCCATACTGCTGCCACTTTTAGAAGTCAGTTTATTTGAAGCTCTGTTTTCTCTGCTTGAAGAAGAACATGATGACTTAATTTTAAAACCAGGCGCAACAAGCTCAGGCTTCATGCGTCCATCTGCTGTTGGGCCAGAACTGCTGAAAGACAAAATAGGTTTTGAGTCATCATTTTGATTATAAGCTCCAACAACAATACTGTATTTTGAATTGCAAATTGAATTTGTAGTATGGGTTTTATTTGCAATTGCAGGCAAAAAAATAGACTGTCCACCATCATCACGCTCAATATAACAATGATAACGTCCGTTTTTTACAGTTCTGCCCACCAATTCTATCGTCCAAAATTTCGAATCCAGTTTGCCGTTAACCAAAATATTGATTTGATTTTTTCCTGTATTAGGTTCGTTGCTTCTATGCAGGCAAATTCCGACTTCATCATTTTCTTTTAAAATTATTTCATCTTTAAAAGGTTTTGAAGAAAGCAAGAGTTTCATATTATCATCATATATATCCACGCTTAAAATATCGTCTCCATGATACCAAATTTCCATTTCATTTGGAGTCCGATCGTGTTTTTTAAACATCCATGGAATTTTGACCTTCTGATTTTCTTTGATATCTCCGTAAGTGTGCGCATTTGACTGATGATAATTTCCTGTACTTTGCACAATAGCAGTTCCTTTTCGTGTTGTCACAATATGATCGATGATTTGTTCAAATAACGTTTTTCCCATATGTGCATCCCCATGACCACCCAAACTCATATTAATTACCAAAGGTCTTTCACCAGCTTCATTCGTAATCAAACACAAACCTTCAGCACCTTTTACTGAATCGCCTAATGATAAATTAGATCCATTAACAAGATTAGTTCCCATATCAACTGCTATTATTGGCACATTTGGAGCGAAACTTTTGGGCGCAACTGAGCCGTTGCCACAGGCAATTCCGAGTACATGTGTTCCATGTGTTCCATTACCAAACAAATCTGATTTCCCTGGATGATAACCTAGTTTTTTAAACGGAAATTCATCTAACAAAGCTTCGTTTATTTGCGCTTTTGTAATAATTCTTCCATATCCATACTTATTGCCGTCATATCGATCAGATTGTACCCAAATTTTCTCGAAACGGGTTTTTCCATTACTTATAAAATCCGGATGGGTAAAATCGAAACCAAAATCAATAATTCCGAATACAACATTTGAAACAGCACCATCTAAAACATCATTTTTTTTATCCAGAATTTGTGTTTCAGGAGCATGTTCAACAGAATCATTAGCAGGAACAACCATTGCCGCTTTTAAGCTTTTTACCTTTTTACTTTGGTAAATTTGGCATAAAAAACGTCGATGAGTTCTAATACTCACAATCTTCCCAAATTCTGAAATGATTTTACAATTATCAGGATATTCGTTTTCTTTTTCTAAACGCATTAAAAGCGACAATTCTTCATCTGGATTTCCATATAAAATAACTTTGAGTCTCGGATCCATAATGTTAAATTTAGTGGTGCAAACGAATTGTAATTAACTTACTATCAATGGAAAAAAGTTCTGAATTTAGAAAATTGAAGTACAGCATTTCTTCGGTCATAGAACTGAAAACAACATCCAAATCATTATCTTGAGCTACAAAGCTGTTAATTTCATTTACATATTCGCTGTTTTCAAGATCAATACTTTTTAAGGCTTGAATGAAATCTTGATCTTTTTGTTCAAGTTTTGAAAAATCAGGATCTTCTGAAACCTTTTTCAATAATTCCAGTGTTTTTTCAATTGAAAAAATCTTTTTCGGAATCAATTCCTTAAACAACTTTGTCTTTTCTTCTTCGGCTTTTTTTGAGAATTTTAGATTTTTCGCATAAAAGCTTGGGCGAATTGAGTTTATTTTCTTTAAAATTTGGGTCGTGTTTTCTTCGATTTTATCTAATCGAAGGGTTTCTTCATGAGTGACAGCGGTTTTCATCTTTTTACATTTTTAACAGGTGGTTTTTGGTCGGAAATTGTAGAAGTTCCTGAAACTGATTCTGGTTTAGAGATTGCTTCTAATCTGCTTTTAATTTCCTGAATAGCAATATTTATATCAGTATTACTCTTCTCTAAAGCTTCAATTTTTGGATTTAATTTTTCGGCGATAAATCTTTCAACTTCGCCTTTGTTATTTTCTGAAATTGCCGCGATTTGATTTTGCAAATTTGATGTGTTTTCTAAAATCTTCGTTTCTAAACTTTGTAAGGTTACAACATTAACAGAAGTACTATCTGTAGTTGCTGTCCCTTTTGTTTCGTCAGAAGTGTTTCCTGCTGCATTTGAAGTAGTTGTTCCCGTACCAGGAATAACATCTCTTTCTTCATTTGCTTTATTAGCAACAAATTTATCACCTTCAATTTTAGCCTTGTTTTCTATAATTAAATAGTTCAGCAATGGATTTTCAGAAACTGCCCCCGCTAAAAGTGCTGTATTCGTAATTTCCTGATTTCCTGAAACATTATAGAAACTCGCTCTGCTGTTGGCAATTACATAATTGATTAATATACTAAATGGATTCATCTTGCATAGTTTTAAGGTTAATAGAAAATAAAGGGCAATTGAGGATCAACTGCCCTCTCTATAATTTACTTATTCATCATCATCATCATTGCAATAGGCAAAATATTGTTGTTATTTGCAGTATTGCCTTGATTTTGCTGAGACATTATAAGTACTAATGGCAACATCATGTTTGAATTGTCTGATTTTCCAGAACCTGAATCCCCCATTGTAGTCATCATTGGCAATAACAAAGACAGGGTCTGATCTACATAAATCGCACTTGTATTTGTCTTTTCAACTATTTTTGCCTCATGTGCAGGTCCATTAGCATCGCCAACCGTTTTTGCTGGAATGATTTCTAAATTTTCAGGCTTTAATTTTGGCTGATTCAATAATGACCCCATCATGCTCATCATTTGCATATTTTTTAAAACCTTTGTTTGATTATCGCCTTTTCTGGCGTCTATCTTTGCAAGTTCTGTATGCTTTTGATCTAATGCAACCAAAGTTTTATTCGTTGCAATTGATGTTTTTTTCAACTCATTTACCTGATTTGAAATCGCATCCAATGATTTTTTCAATTCGCTTTTAGTGGCGTAATCATTAGCTCTTCCGCTCAAGGCTTTTCCAAAGTTTGACTTTTGTTTAACTGCAGAACTTATACTAGGTTTAATTCCTTTTATGAAAGGTTTCTTTTTTACAGCTTCATCATAACTTTCGTCATAACTTTCTAATAAATCTTCGCTTAAAAGATCTTCATTGAAATAATCTTCATTTAATAAATCTTCGTCTAAATAACTTTCAAAATAGCTCATAATTTTAATTTTTAATGGTTAATTTTTGTTGAAATAATGTTTGTTATATTTCTGGATGGCTGGCTGAATATATTTGTTGAAAAGAATAAAATCTGGAACATTGTTGCCTGGTTTTCCAGTACCGAAGCATTCTGGGCAGTCTGGATTATCTCCAAAACATTCTGTGCAGGCACCAATCGCTTTTGCTAAATCATCATTTTGATTTAATTCAAATTCCAGCTGAAATTTCAGCCCTTCAATTATGGTAAAAAGTTTATGATTGATTTTTTTTAGTTTCTTAACTCTTTCCACAAGTTCTAAATCAATTTTTGGGATTTCTTTTTCCTCTTCAGGCTCTTTTTTTTCCATCATGGGCTGCATAAGCTCAAAATATTTAGCCATTTCTGGATTATGTTCTTTCAAATATTCTAAATAAGCATCCATCAGTATAACTTTTAGGTTTTATAAACTTGCAATAGAATTTTCAAGTCTATTGATTCGGTTAGGAGTATTTGTGCCAACAAACTGTCCATATTGATCAACGTAGTAATCTTCTGTTGGAATTAATCCTCCGTTGTAATATTCATATAAAATATTCTCTGTCAAATAATTAACACTTTCAATTAATTCAGCGAAAGAATGGCTTTCAATTGGCGCATTTGGACTTGCAGTACCTAAGCTTTGCTGTGCCTGGCCTGCCTGAAATTGAGGATTGTTAATCACGCCACCTAATTGATTATACAAGCCTTGAACTCTGCCAATATCCTGCGCCGCTTGCGGGCGCAATTGTACCGGATTATCTTGCACATATTGCTGAATTGCTGGAACTGCAGCTCTACCTGCGTTCGCCAGATAACGTCCTGTGTCGCCTAAAGCTTGTCTAAAAGCCGACGGTTGTGCCGGTCTGCGTTGTGGCTGAGGCGCCGGTCTGTAGGGCTGTTGCGGTGCTGGTCTGCGTTGCGGCTGACGGCTATTGTCTAAAGCGGCGCTACCAGCTCCGGCTAAATTACTAACCAATCCTCCAACGGCGCCACCAATTTGAGGCGCGCCAAAATATGTACCAACGGCAGTTCCAACAATTGGAGCTACAGCTGAAACACCGCGTAGAACTCCAGAACCAATACTGCTCGCAACATTTCCTAAACTTGACCAAAATCCTTCTGCCTCACTTTCGGTCATTTGATTTACTCTTGATAAAAGGACATCTTCTAATTCACTTTCGCTTAAATTAGAATATTCTGGCCCTAAAACATATCGTACAGCTTCAAAATAATTGTCTTCGCTGAATGATTCTCCCTGAAAAACTTCATGATATAAACTCATAACTTTTAGTATTACAATTTGTTCTTACTCTATTAACAGGCTTTTCAGATTTCGCCTATCCATTTTGTGCACAAAAGGAACGATGTAAAATTGTTTCTTTATAATTTCTTACAAAACAGTACTTTAACCCAAATTTTTAAATAAATTTACCCTTACAAAAAAGGGGATATTTCCCCTTGCCCGCTGTAAGGCTTTAAAATAATTTTGCCCATACTATTTGATTAAAACAGTAGTCAACAAATCAATTAAACCATCAATTATTAAAGATTTAATTTTATCATTATGGAAAGAGAAACTGGAAGACCGACTCAATTAATTACTAGAAAATTTGCAAAAGAATTGCATTCTAATTTTATGAAATACCGAGCCAGCATTATTGCTAAATACATTAAAAAAGAAGATGCCAATGCTGTTTGGTTTTCTGTCGAAGAACTTGAAAATTATATTCATTATATAAAATCAAAAGGTGAAAAGACAGGATATGACGTAAATGGAATTCGTATTTATTTTGGAGTATATCCCGAACAAAAAAAATATGAAGAAAAAGCTGGTTTAATGACCGTTTTTTTACAAGCTACAGGAAAGAAAATAAGAAAGGTGGCTAAAGAAGGAGAAGTACATACTCTTGCTTTAATGATGGAAAATGGAGAAAGCGACATTTCAAGTATCGAACCAATGAATTATGGCAGTATCGGAAGACCGCCTGCTTTAGAATATTAAAAAATATGTTTGAATTTTTACGATTTTACACTTTCTATTTAGCTTTATGTTCTGGAATTATTGGATTGCTATGCATGCACAAACTTCCAAACCTTAGAGCTAAATTTTTAGTAGTTCTAATTTGGTTTTCTGTAGTAATTGAAAGAGTTGGATATTATTTCACAGAATGGACCGGATTATTGAATTACTACGTTTTCAATTTCTATATGCTCGTCACGTTTTCTGCCTATATCTTGCTTTTGCGGAGCTTATTAACAAAAGTAAATCATCGTTTAACAGCTCTTCTTTGTTTTTTCTTGTTTATTGTTTCTTACTTTTTAAACATTTTATATTTCAAAGAAGATATAAACCATTCTTACACATATAGTTTCGCAATTGGAGTTTTATTAATTATGATATTAGCCTGTTTATATTTGGTCGAAATTTTTAATTCGGATAAAATATTAAATTTCAAAAAATCGGTTTTCTTTTGGTACATATTAGGAATACTGGTTTTTCATGTACCCTTTCTGCCCTTTATGCTTGCATTAAATTGGTTTTTGATCAAACACGATGAATCTATTTTTAGCCTAGTAGTATTTTTATTGAATCTTTTAGCGCACAGCTGCTATATTATCGGATTTTTATGGAGCGAAAAGAAATACAATTATTAGTCATCTCATTAGGCATTGTTTTTTTAACTTTGCTAATCATCTTGTTGGTTATTTTTTTTTATTTTTTGAAGAAGAAAAACAATTATTTGGTTGAAAAAATGGAATCCGAACTCTATTTTCAAGCTGAATTAATAAAAACCAGAATCGAAATAAAGGATCAGACGCTAAGCGAGATTAGCAAAGAGCTTCATGACAATATTGGCCAGATTATATCTGTGGCCATCATGCAGCTCAATATGTATCATGCAAGCGGCAAACAGCTTCAAGAACAGGAACTAAACGATCTTAAAGAAATATTAGCCAAATCATTAGATGAAATCAGGATTTTATCCCGTATCATTAATAAAGACAATTTACTGCAGATCAATTTTATTCAAGCCATACAACTCGATTTAGAACGAATAAAAAAATTAAAAAAGATTGATTATAAATTCAATCTCACAGGAGAAGCCCCAATAATCAGCCAAGAACACGACTTATTTATCTACCGTATATTCCAGGAAGCACTCCACAACAGTTTAAAACATTCTCGCAGCGATTTATTTGAAGTAAATTGTACTACCACCGATACCGTTTTTCGTTTAGAAATAAAAGATTTCGGAATTGGTTATGATAGTGCTCATATAAATTCAGGATTGGGTTTAAACAACATGAAGTTAAGAGCCAAACTAATTGGTGCGCAATTAATTATGGATTCATCTCCATCTGGAACAACGGTAAACTTAGAATATCCCTTAACCAAAACCAATGAAACCGAACACTAGCAAAAAAATAATTATAGTAGATGATCATCAGCTTTTTTCGCAATCATTAGAACTTTTGATCAACAGTTTTAAAGATTTTGAAGTCATTAACCGATTTGAAAACGGAAAAGTTTTTCTTTCGCATTTAAACGATCATCCTGATGCAGAAGTCGATTTGATTTTATTAGACGTTAATATGCCCGTTTTAGACGGCGTAAGTACGATGAAATGGCTCAAAGAAAACAAACCCGATTTAAAAGTCATAGCACTTTCTGTAAACGATGATGAAGAAGTGATTATTAAAATGATTACAAATGGCGCCAAAGGTTACCTGCTGAAAGATACTTCGCCTGAAATTTTTAAAGATGCCATTACATGTGTCATCGAAAAAGGTTTTTATTTCACCGAATTGGTTTCTGGAATGTTGATTAAAAAAGCCAATAACGAATCTAAAAAAATAAATTTAAAGGAAAAAGAAATTGTTTTTATCAAACATGCCTGCACTGAAAAAACATACAAAGAAATCGCTTCTGAGATGTGTTTGAGCCCAAAAACAATTGATGGTTACAGAGAATGTCTTTTTGACAAACTTGAAATCAAAACTCGTATTGGGCTTGTATTGTATGCTATAAAGAACAAAATAGTTCTGGTTTGAATCAATAGGTCAGCGCGGCAAAAATTGGATGATCTTTAATTTTTTCCCTTCCGTTCAAGAAAGACAATTCCATCAGGAAATTGCATTGTACAATTTCGCCACCTAATTTTTCTACCAATTCGCAAACTGCTTTTGCGGTTCCTCCAGTTGCCAAAACATCATCATGAACCAATACACGATTTCCTTTTTGTATTGCGTCAGTATGCATCTCCAAACTATCGAAACCATATTCTAGTTCATACGATGCTGAAATCGTTTCAAATGGAAGCTTCTTCGGCTTTCTCACCGGTATAAACCCCGCATTTAATTCTTGCGCTAATAAAATTCCGAAGAAAAAGCCTCGACTTTCTGCTCCTACTACCTTATCAATTTTCTGGTCTTTTAAAGAATTTACCAGAATCGAAAGGCATTCGTGTCTCGCAATTGGGTCATTTAAGAGCGGCGTGATATCTTTAAACAAAATTCCTTCTTTAGGAAATCCCTGAATATCACGTATATAATTTTCAATCTTCATTTTTTTTTATTTTTATCGTATTTTATGTTTGTATATGTCACATTTATATCTATCTTTGCACCCGCAATAAGCAATCAACAAAGCTACAAAAAATTAGTTAGTTGATAAAAAAAAGGCCTCGTGGCGCAACTGAATAGCGCATCTGATTACGGCTCAGAAGGTTACTGGTTTGAATCCAGTCGAGGTCACAAAGCCAAATGGCGCCAATTGAAGACAATTGGCGCCATTTTTTTTGTTTATACCAGCACGACGCTGAGCTTATTTTATTTTCGCTTTTTATTTTTTCTGTTTGCTGTTCAATTTCGAAAATAATATCTCACTTTAAAACTGTTTAACAATTCATCATTATTCGTATTTCACGCGCTCATTTTTTCAAATACAGCTGTTGCCCCACTGCCGCGATAGCTCTTTTATTAGTCCATTTTTATGACAGATCGATTTTGTATTTTTCTTCAATTGGTGAAGAAGATTTACCTGGTACAAACTGCCCTATTTGGAATACTTTTTCAATAAATTCAATGCTCTGGTCCAATGACGTATTTTCGTCTTTTAAATGGCTTGCAAAATGGCCTATTAATTTTTGGATAATCCTCGAACTGATCAAATCCATCTGAACTTCATCAAAATTGATTGTTTTCTTCTTTTGAAAAGCAAACTCAGCCGACACAATATCATTCAGTTTGGCTTTTAATGCATGGATGGTTGGTGCGCTTTTTCGACCGTTTACCCATGTATTCAGTTCTGATTTCAGATCCTCAATAATGGCTTCTGCAGAAGGAATATGCTGTTTTCTTCTTTCCAGCGTGTCATCGGCAATTTGAGATAAATGATCCAGATGTATTAAAGTTACACCGGGTATCTCTTCCACATCGGAATCTACATTGCACGGAATGGACAGGTCCAGAATTAATAAGGGTTTATGCAGGGCAAGTGATGTCTTGTCAATAGTGGGGCTTTGTGCTCCTGTAGCCACAACCAGCACATCTGTCCGCTGCAGTTCTTCTTTCAGATTGCGGTAATCCTTTACGATGACATTCAGTCTTCGCGCCAGTAATTCAGCTTTGTGTTTTGTTCTGTTTATAAGGGCAATATGGCTGTTTTTAGTATGCTTTAATAAATTTACGCAGGTATTCCTGCCTATTTTTCCTGTTCCGAAAAGCAAAATATTTTTATTCCCGACATCGGCGACATTTTGGATTATATACTGCACCGATGCAAAAGAAACAGATGCAGCGCCGGAAGAAATTTTTGTCTCTGTCTTAACTTTTTTGCTTGCCTGGATTACAGTATTTACCAAACGTTCCAGAAATGTGTTTACCAAACCTTTCTCTTTGCTGTGGTTAAAAGCAGTCTTAATCTGGCTGATGATTTCAAAATCACCCAGGATCTGGCTGTCTAAGCCTGTCCCTACCCGGAACATGTGGCTCACGGCTTCGTTATTTTTATAGATGTAGCCAGACTGCTGAAATTCCTCCACGCTGCCTTTTGTATGGCTGCAAAGCAGTTTTATCAGTTCATAGGGATGAGAAGCCCAGCCATAGATTTCAGTCCTGTTGCAGGTGGAAATCACAAGTAATGACTCTATTCCTTCATCTTTAGCCTGCGCCAGCAGTTCAGTCTGTGCTTTAGGGTCCAGGCTGAATTTTCCCCTGATCAGGGCATCTGCTTTTTTATAGCTTAATCCTAAGGCGTAAAAGGTCGTGTTTTGGGACAGCTTAAAATTTTCCATGGGATAACTTTAATTTAAGATTCGACAATTTAGGGAAGTCTGTGTTATAACATCAATTCGCAATGATGTTTTTACAGGTATGCCGATAAACGGCTCCAAGGCAAAGCCGCTGGCAATCATTTCAATCCATGTATCATGATATGGCCAAAGATGGCATAAAAGAAATTTATACTGAAAAGGGGTTTCTTTAGGCAGGCATGCTCATTTTGGAATAAAAAAATGTTTAAAACAAAAACGCCGCCCGCAGAAAAAGGCGGCGTTTTTTTGGGAAGATTACTTATTTTTGGACGATAGGCGTTCTCAATGATTCCAAAACTGCCACAATATCCGTATAGAGTTCTGTGTTTGAGGCAACGCCGTTCGCATTGGCCGCCGCTCCCACATAACCTTCGAATTTTGTATAGTCAGCACTGCTGGATTTTGTTCCCATTCTAGGATTTGTCGCAGGGTTGTGCGCCGCCGCCATGCTCAGGCCCGAATACGTATTTACTGCATTGGTGCCTCCGGTGTTGAATGAAAAGAAATCAGTCAGGTTATCGGATAATTTTGCAATATTTGTAGCCTGGGTTGTTCCGGTTTCGGCCAAAAGGGGTGCAAAATGAGCCTGCAGGTTTCCTGATGCATTGGACTGGATATCGGCAACTATCAATCCGATGGTTGAATTGACCACTTTACGGAAGCTCAAGCGCCCCTGCTCGATCATCTGTCCCGAATTATCAGGATCTGCGACCATTTTAGTGCCTCCCAATCGCTCATATATGGATGCTTTTACAGGAGCCGGAGTCTCATCATCATTGCTGCAGGATGTAAAAACAGCTGCTGAAAGGAATAACACGCTTAAGGCAATTTTAGAATAATTTTTCATAACAATTATATTTAAAGGGTTAATTAAAAAAATGATTGATCTTCTGGGACAACTTATAGCCCAGACTGTTTTGGTCCATAGGACAAACTTCTTTGGAAGCCAGATTTTCAGGCAGTATATAAGGCTGGGCATCATAATGCCTTTTGGCCATCAGCTGCGCATAGACCTTTTTCGAATTTGTGATTCTGTTATTATGGAAATAAACCACTACGTTTCTCTTGATAATGATGGAATCTGAGGTCAGCCCTTTAATGGATCTCAGATCAGCGCAAATCTGTATGGCCTGCGCAGAATCGATAGCTTCCTTGAAATCAATGCGGCTTACCTGCAGGTTTGGAGTGTCATAAACCGCAGGCTTGGCAGTAATGATATGGAAAAGAAGAATTGCCGAAAATAGGACCGTAATTCCCATTGCGATCCAAAGTGCTTTTTTGATGTACTTGTTGATTTTCATACGTGATTTTTATATCGGTTAGATTTAAGATCATATACGGAAACTTTTTTAGGATGGTTTTAACAAGTAAAAAGAAAACTTTAGTTTAGAATTATTTTAAATAGTTTGAATATTTTCCCCAGCATCAGCTATGGGTAAAAACAGCATCCCTCACGCTCTATTTTTTATACAGCCAGTAAAAGTCTTAATCTGAATTTGAATGGATAAAAAAAGTACTTCTTAAAATCTGTAAAATAAATTTTGACGTATATAGGTGAAAAGCATTCCTTGAGATGAAAATCATGTCTGCTTTGTAAACTAAAAAAACACGTTATGAAACTACAAAAAGCATGTTCCGTTTTATTAGCCGCCATAATCCTTGCAGGCTGCTCAAATGATGATTCCTCCGCTCCAATGAACACCACCGCGCCTGCCGGATCAGTAACATATGACAAGGATGTAAAATCAATTATTGACAATAACTGCATTGTCTGCCATGCAGCGGTTCCTACAAACGGTGCCCCTATATCTCTTGTCACATATGCCCAAGTCAAAGATGCTGTTTTAAAACGAAGCCTCATTATCCGAATTTCCCTGGAAAACGGCAATAGTGTGCTGATGCCTAAAGGAGGCCCAAGAATGCCCCAGGAAACTATAGATATAGTCAAGCAATGGGAAAAGGATGGATTATTTGAAAAATGATTTTATCTTCAGGCTTTTTTCAAAAATAATGCAGTCCAGGGAAATTTAGTCGATATATCTCCATAAAAGCCCTGAACTGCTCCATTTGGGTCTGCGTAAAACAGACCGCATGTTTATCCTGCGCCTCAATCCTGTTCCATCTAGTGCCAGTCAGCATTTTCACGCAGTCAGGAAGGCAGGCAGGCAAAACAGGCTAGCCGGGTATATTGAAAGAGCACTTCATAAGGCATTCTTTTTTTGCTGAAATCTCACAAAGCAGTAGGAATCTTCCTTTTAATTTTGGGCTAACAAAGAACGATATACAATATAAATATAATTTCCTATTAAATTTAGAATCATTCTAATGGTATTATTCTCATATCCAAAAAGGATTTAAGTTAATTTTATTATGAATTTCAAGCCGGCTAAAATGAGCATTGCTGATAAAGACCATGTGCAGAGAGCCCTTACAGGCATAGATAAAAAAATAAACAGTGTAAAAACAATTTTGGCGGCACGCAGAAAACCTCTGAAGACCGTGACTGGGTAAAACTGCTAAATAAAAATTATGGAATCTGAGGTTCATTATATTAACAGAAGCGGCTGGCTCCGGGCGGCAGTACTTGGAGCCAATGATGGGATACTTTCGACCACCAGTCTTACGATTGGCGTCGCAGCGGCAAGCACAGCCAGAGAGCCTGTTCTGCTTGCTGCAGTTGCTGGACTGGTTGCAGGCGCGCTGTCCATGGCTGCCGGGGAATATGTATCGGTCAGTTCGCAATCAGATGTTGAATCAGCTGATCTCGAAAGGGAAAAATTGGCACTGCAGAATATGCCGCAAGAGGAACTTGAAGAATTAGCGGAGATTTATATACGAAGGGGGCTGAATGAAGAACTGGCTAGGCAGGTGGCCTCAGAATTGATGGCTCATGACGCCCTTGAAGCACATGCAAGGGATGAATTGGGGATCAACGAAATCACGCAGGCCAATCCTCTAGCAGCTGCATTTGCATCGGCGGTATCTTTTATTATTGGAGGTTTTCTTCCCCTGCTGGTAGCAATTTTTGCCCCCATTAAAGACATGATTTTCTGCCAATATGCCTTTTCCATTCTTTTCCTGGCTTTCTCAGGGATTCTTGCCGCTAAGGCGGGAGGCTCAAATATCCTTAAATCAGTCCTTCGGATCTGCATCTGGGGTACTTTTGCTATGGCTGCCTCAGCCCTGGTCGGATATATTTTTGGAGTCCAGACTGCTTAAAACAATAAAACAAGGCTCAAAATCACCTAAAAAAATTAATCTAATATTAAGAAAATCGAAAAAATAAGATCCATACATATTCGTTATTTCGTATATACCAAAAAAAGAAAAAATGAAATTAATAACTATATTCCTTGCACTGACAATGACGCTTTCCATAAACTGGGAACCTGACTTTAATAATGCAAAAAAAACTGCAAAAGAAAAACACAAATTAATCCTCTTGAATTTCTCGGGTTCTGACTGGTGCGGACCTTGTATCGTGACGCGCAAGAACTATCTAGAAAGCGCAGTTTTTACTGCTATGGCAAATGAAAACTTAGTACTTGTCAATGCTGATTTTCCAAGAAAAAAGAAAAATATTGGAACTCCAGAGCAGGTAAAGCGAAACGAGGATTTAGCCGAAATTTATAATAAGGAAGGAAGTTTTCCTCTTACGCTTCTTCTGGACGCAGATGGCAAGGTAATCAAAACCTGGCATGGAAAACCGGAAACGACTCCTGATGAGTGGACAGCCGAAATAAAAGCGATCTGTGAGAGCCGAAAATAACATATCTGAAAATAAAAAATATTCCCAGTCCCTAAAACTCATGGGCAACAGCTTTACCATTACGGTTGTCGCACATAATGAGAAAACAGGAAATGAGAATATCAGCCTGGCTATTGAAGAAATCAGGCGGATTGAAAAACTTCTGACTACTTACAAAGAAGACAGCCAGACCAATCTCATAAATGAGAATGCAGGAATCAGGCCAGTTGAAGTCGATCTGGAAGTCTTCAACCTCATCGAAAGGTCCATCGGCATTTCAAAGATCACCCAGGGCGCCTTTGACATTTCCTATGGAAGCATAGACAAAAGCCTTTGGAATTTTGACAGGGCCATGACCAAATTGCCCGATGTGCAGACTGCAAAAAAGATGGTGCATCTGATCGATTACCGAAACATCATCCTTGACAGGGAAAACACGACTGTCTTTCTAAGTGAAAAAGGGATGAGGATAGGTTTTGGAGGAATCGGAAAAGGATATGCCGCCGAAATGGCCAAACAGGTCTTGCTTAAGCGGGGCGTGCAAAGCGGCATCATTAATGCCAGCGGCGACCTTTCTGCTTGGGGGCTGCAACCCGACGGCCGGAAGTGGACAATCGGAGTGGCAGATCCGGACTCTCCCAATGCCGCATTCTCCTACATGGAGATATCCGACAAAGCGGTGGCCACTTCGGGAAACTATGAAAAGTACATAACTATAGACGGCAAAAAATATTCGCATACAATTGACCCAAAAACAGGCCTTCCGATAAGAGGAATAAAAAGCGTCACTATTATTGCCTCAAACGCGGAATTTGCAGATGCCATGGCTACACCCATAGCTGTTATGGGCATCAGGGCTGGATTATTCCTAATAGATCAGATTCCTGATTTATATTGTATTATAATTGACGAGAGCAATAAGATCTACACATCCAAAAACATTAATCTGAAATGAAAAAGCTAACGCAAAAAAATCTCGCATTGTTATGCAGTGCCGCTCTTGCGGGCCTGCTGCTTGGTTCCTGTACCAGTGTAAAGGAATACCAGAAAGGAAAACTCAACGATTCTGAAATGTTGCTTTCGAACAGGAAAATCGAAAAAACGGAACTCAGTTTCCAATCCTACCGAGAAGGAGCTTCCGGGGCAAATGCAGGAAAAAGCGGCGGAGGCTGCGGATGCAATTAATTTTATGCCTTATTAAAGATGAAAAGAGTATTTCTTACAGGAGCAGCGTTGCTGGCATTGTTCCAGTCAAGAGCGCAGGATATCCCAGCTGATTCTACAGGCTATAAAAGCAGAAAGCTTAAAGTTGAAGAGGTAAATCTCGTATCGAGCTATTACAGCCAGAATGGCGATCATTCCGCCGTAACTGGAGGCATCGGAACCCAGAAGCTTACCGATATTGCCAACACCATTGATGTCAGACTGATCAAATATGGGCAGACAGGCATCAAGCATACCTTTGACATCGAAGCGGGAATTGACCACTATACCTCTGCCTCTTCTGATATGATCGACCTGAGTGCCAACTCTTCAGCCTCTTCATCAGATAACAGGTTTTATCCATCGCTGACCTATCTTAGAGAGAACGAACAGAAAGGCCGCACTATTGGTATTGGCGTTTCTTCTTCCACTGAGTTTGACTACCAGTCCTTTGGGGGAAACATCAGTTTTTCTCAGAAAACAAAAGACAGGAACGGAGAGTTTACGGCACGCTTCCAGACTTTTATCGACCAGCTGAAGCTTATTGAGCCTATAGAGCTTAGAGATCCTGGCAGTGAAGGTTATGACAGTGCCAACAGAAACACCTTTGCCGGAACCTTGAGCTACTCACAGGTTATCAATCAAAGGCTTCAGGTAATGCTTGTCGGGGATGTAATCAGCCAGAATGGGTATTTAAGCCTTCCCTTCCACAGGGTTTATTTTGCAGACGGCTCAGTGCATCAGGAAAAAATGCCCGATACGCGTTTTAAAATTCCTCTCGGAATCAGGGCCAGCTATTTTATGGGGGACAACATCATCATAAGGGCCTATTACCGCTATTATACCGATGACTGGAATCTAAAAGCGCATACTGCTGATCTTGAAATTCCTGTAAAACTGACCCAGGCTTTTTCGCTCAGCCCGTTCTACAGGTATTACTCTCAGAGTGCGGCTAAGTATTTCAAACCATACGGCGAACATACTGCCGCTGATGAGTATTACACTAGCAACTATGACTTATCGAAATTCAACAGCAGTTTTGTGGGAATGGGGTTAAAATTTACCCCGCCTGACGGTATTTTTGGACTGAAACACTGGAATACACTGGAGATACGCTACGGCCATTACAATAGATCCAATGACCTGGCTTCTGATATAATAAGCATAAATATCAAATACAGATAAGCCATCAGGCAAAAGAGAAGACTTGCCTGAAACTTCAAATCAGGTGCAGTCTTAACGAGAGTCAAAAAAAATTCCGTTATCATCCTTTGATGTTAGATCCCGGACAGCTGGAAAAGTTCTCCGGGATACGGCATTAGAAAAAAGAAAACCTTTGATTTATTTCTTTTGGCGGTAGATACATCCAGAATTGTATTGATAAAATCTGAAAAGTATAAAAAAACAGGTAAAGTTACCTATTTAACTAATGCTTATTTGAAAACAATAATCATTAAAATATTATTTGGGAAATTAAATATATTTTCAATCAATACCCGAAAGAACATCTAAACCAAATTTACAAATGAAAGACAGACACCAAATATAGCAAGCCAATTTCTTTAAATCATCCAAAAAAGATGTTGAAATTTGTCCTGTCCCTGTCACTAAGCTAAATGGCGCCAATTGAGGACAATTGGCGCTTTTTTTTATGTCAAATTAACCATAATTCCTTTCGTCCATTTATCGAAAAAGAATCAATGAAAAACAAAGGCAGGAGCTATAAGTACATCCACAGTTCAGGACTGTTTATATAATAAAATAGATAAAAAGCCATCAACAATTTTGCCGATGACTTTTCCATTGTTTAATCCCATTGCATAAAACCCTCATATGCAAAGTAGATCAGGAGGATATAAAAGCTATATTTTATTAACTTTTTAAAAATTTTATAGCTTCTAAATACTACTGGATTGTACTCTGATTTGTCGAATTCTTTTTTTGCTGACTGTTCCATTTTCTAAATTAATTAAATTGATGTTTATTTTATTGTTTTTCAGATTCTTTCTTTAAGTTTAAAAGCCATCTGTCCAGCGACGAATGCTTTACGCGACCATCCTTTTTACTATTAGGCATGACGGTATGTAAAGTTGAACGAATGTTCAGGCCTCCTGATTTCCAATCGAAAGTTGATCCAGGCTGAAAGGCTCCATTGAGCTTCGTTGACTCAACATCTGTATGCCATTGCGGCCATTGATCGATTCTGCTCATTCTCCAAGCCTGCTATGGCCAAAGCGATGGCTGCTAATAGCAGCATGACACTATAGATTAATTTTTCATTTTAATTTTTCATTTTAATTTTGTTTTAAATTCTGTTATCTTTTTGCAGCATATTAGCTTTTAGCGGATAAGCTGTCATGGGGAGTAATTTAGGAATCCCTTTAAATCATTACTTTATTTTATAATCTATGTAAGTATAAGACGTTGGGTGTTTCATACCTTGATAGTCCTTAGAAAACTGCAATAATTCTTTTGTAAGCAGCAAATAAGTATCGCTTTGGACTGTATTTTTCAATAAGGCGTGTGATTGTACTACGGCATCCCCATATAGCTTGCTAAAATTACCTATAGTATATTGCGTAAAGCTTCCGTAATGGGCAATCAGTTTTAATGATACATCCAGCTTTCTCTCAATTAATTCTTCAATGAGCTCAAGTTTTTCTCTAAAGTTCTTTAACATCAACTCATATTGTGTGACGATCTGCTCAATTGTTGGATTATTGCAAAACTTGTAAAACAGGACCGCATCGCCCTCTACTTCTGAAATTTCAAGACCCAACGTATTGCTCTGTATTATCGACATAAGCAGCTCACGCATAATATATCTACCCGCCTCTATGCATATACTTGATACAAAATTGGTAAAACCGCTCACATCAGGAATTAAAATGATTCCTTGTTCAATCTTAAGCTTGTCGGCTTCAATAATGTATCTCCTTAACATTTCATCTGAGTCAATTGCTGTGTACATAACCTCTTTTTTTTTAGTTGTTCAGTATACAGAGACTATCTCATCAATCCATTTTTCAGCCATTTCTGGTGTCACACGATCCGCTCGGTCAAAAAAGAGATGCTTTTTTATTTCAAACCCACAGTACGAATAAATGCCTTTATCAGAAGTCAATTCCAACGCTCTGTCCATACCGATTGCGTTGTACTCCTCGTGTGATTTACCATGTGTATTAATAATTACCGCTTTTTTTCCTGTAAGCAGCCCCTTTTGTATTCCCTGATCATAACGATAGGCAAATCCATAGCTAAAAACACGGTCAACATAACCTTTCATAATGGCAGGCAGGCCAGTCCACCAGATAGGATATATAAATGTGATGCAATCTGCCCAAATAATCAACTCTTGTTCTGCTTTTACATCGTCTGCAACTTCTCCTTTTCTCTGGCCCGCCATATCTTCTAGTGATAGCACGGGATTAAAATTAAGTTCATTTAAGTCTCTTAAGATTACTTCATGATCATGAAGGTGATTAGCCAATGCATTTTTGAATTGTGCATTTAAGCTGTAAGGATTTGGGTGCGCATAAATAATTAAATGTTTCATCTTTCTGTGATTTTAAATTGATAGGACAAATTTAAATCGCAGAAATCGGGAAAAATTGGAAGAAAACGAAAGCTAGCTTATGGGATTGCAGATACTGCGCTGCAATTTGAGGTATTTGGTAGGGCTTAAATTTAAATAATACTTGAAATCGTTGATCAATTGGCTCTGGTCGTAATAACCGCATTGATCAATAATTTCGAACCAATCGTCTTTAGTTGCCTTGCTTGCGATATTTTGTATCATCTTAATGGCTTTCAGAAAACGTTGGTAACGGCTTATCTCCTTGGCAGAATAGCCCAAATGCTTTTTGTGGTTGAGCTGTATAGTGCGCTCACTCTGATTTTCGTGCGCAGCGACTTTTTTTATTGCATTGTATGATGTATCCTTAAGGTCTATTAACTGTTCTGCTATAGTGTTGCGAGCTCTCAGATATGGTCTGCAGAATTCTAGGATATAGTGCACTTGTTTTTCTTTATCGTTAAGCTCATCAAGCTTATGCCACAAGGCTGTAAAACAGTTCTCTTCCAGCAGCGAATTGGGATCAATAGGCAGATGCTCGGCTATGGCAGCAGCTCCAAAAAAACGATAGAATGCATCATCTTTAAAATTGGCAACCAAAATCTTGTTTGCGGGGGGAAGCGAGTAATCGAAGGCTTTTTTAATTGGCCCCACCACAATACATTTGTCGACTTCAATTTTTTCAATAGCATCAGAGTGGATATATGCATTTAACCCAAAACTGAAGATCATAATGGTTTGGTATGACGGTATCAGCGTCTTGGTAATGGTCGCAGCTGAATAGTTTTCAGCAAAATAAAAATGAGAAAACACCTCTTGAAATTCATCAGGAACTGGTATTCTGCCACTCAATATTTCGTCATTATTATGCATAGTATTGCTAAATTATATATTTTTTTATTTTTATAATCAAATTTTTATATAATAATACTAGCTTGCCCTGTTAACACTGCTTTATTTGCATAATTCCTGTTTATATATAATCCAACAGCTTTTTTGCTACAAAATTTTTATGCTTAAGTTTTAACTAAATTAAATTATCATTTTCTTTTAAAACATTGGAGAAATCAAATAGATTTTTCGATCAATCCCTAATAGGACATCCAAACCAAATTCATAAAGCCAATGGAAGACAGACATTACATATAGTAAGCCAATATCTTCAAATCATCCAAAAATGATGTTGAAATTTGTCCTGTCCCTCTCACAAAAGCCAAATGGCGCCAATTTAAGACAATTGGCGCCATTTTTTTTTATTGTTTTTAATCAAGCTATTAACCTATCTAGGGTGCATTTTCTATAGAGAAATCAGAACTAAAAATAAAACCAAGCGGCCAATGCGATCCCATGAATTGTGCAAGCGATACTTGCATAATTGAAAAATCAGTGCAAGGCTCAGAAAGGTTCTGCCGTATCTTCTATTTCAAAAAGAAAACCTCTGCTTTCAGGAGAATAACTTGTCGAATCAGCATTGAATTGCCAATGATTTTTTAATGCAACAATTGGGTTGGACTATCAGTTCTCAAAAGAAGAAACAGGGCGTCATAGCGGCCCTAGCCCCGATAGCAGTGAAAATCCTTTTGTGTCGGGGTTCGGCGCAAAAGAATGAAACGTATAGCGGGAAGAGTTCCTAAAAAACATTTAAGCATACCTATACTAATTTAAATAGCATTTCAATAGCTCCAATCTTCGATTACTGCTTGCTGCTTAATCAGGCAAAAAAACAATTAATTCCAGTTTTTAATTTCCTATATCTATTTGGAAAGATTCAATTCGTTTTTCAAGAAACTTTCAATTTCAAAAAATAGATGGCAGCTATCCGGCATTAATGATTTTCCTTCTGTGTCAAGTAATAGAAATTCTGGAGCGTAATCAGTATAATAGTTTTCTGCGACGGTTTTTTTACTGTTTGGAAGTCCTGACAAATTATACCAAGTCATTTTTTCTTCTTCAACTGCTTGTTTCCATTTTTGAAAATCAGTGTCAATACTTAAATAAACGATGCTGACTTTATCTCCATATTGCTGTTCTATATTTTTTGAAAATTTGATCTCATACCTGCAAGACTCGCAATCACTTGACCAGAAAACAACTAGCACGTATTTTTTGCCATTTAAAACCGATTTAAAATCATGTGCAACCCCATTCACATCAAACCAATTAAAGCTTGTTGCAAATTCACCTTTTTGCAGCATTTTTATTTTACTTAGGTATTTTTTTATGGCAGCATAACTTCCAGAATGTTTCAATTCATCAGAAAACAATTCGATCATGCTAGCGATATCATCCGTTTGCAAACTTCCTCTTTGAAAATAAACGGCCTGCAATACACTGTAACTATCAGGATGTTTTTTAATAAAATCTTTATTTACATAGTGATAATTTAAATCATGTGTATTCAACCAACTGTACAACTTGTGCTCTTTTAAACCTATAGAGGAAACTTGAACATAAGGCATTCCAAGCCACTCGGGATAGGTACAGCTGAGTTTTATATCCTCGTTTCCAACTAAAAACTCTCCATCATAGCCATACTCCTCAGAAAGCGCTGCGTCTTTGACTGCAAGATCAGTTATTTCTTCATTATTTTTTAACAGCACAATAGTTGTCATTCTTGTTTCCGGTACAGAAAAATGATACTCAAATTTCCCTCCTATAGCCTTTATGGTATCAATTGTCTCGACAGAATCTCCAAATTCTGCATAGCCTGTCATTTTTATTACGACATGATCAAAATAATTTTTAATTGGAGAAAGGTCAGCCGTTATTTTTCCTTCTCTCTTATTTGCAAATGACTTAAAAGAAAAAAAAGGCAATATTAAAATTAGTATTACTATATTTTTAATTTTCATAATATATTTATTGTGACAAAGTGTTAATTCAAAAACTAAAAAATTCGTAAATTTCTTACTTAATAAGTTATTTATTTACAATTTGAGCTATAATTAGCGATTCCATCTTTCCGCCAGTTAAAATGAGGAACTATATTTTTGTCCGTTTGAATACATTTAAGGTTGGGATTAAAATAGGCATGAAAATTCAGGTTTTGATTGTTTCCATTACTAATATTCAAACTCGTAAGTGAATTTGAGTTGCAATAGAGCGCATATATTTTCGGGTTTTGCGAAATATCCAAACTAACCAACTGATTGTTTGAACAAGTCAAACTGAGCAATAATGGATTTTGGCTTACATCAAGGGCAACCAACTTGTTGCTATAACAAACCAATTCGTTTAATGGAGCGTTGGATACATTTAATTTAACCAGCTGATTTTTATAGCAGCTCAAGTACGTTAAATTTATATTTTTTGAGACATCAAGAGAGTTCAGTTTATTTTCGTCTAAATACGCTTTATTCAAAGCAATATTTTTACTTAAATCCAAGTTGGTCAATGGCGTATTCATACAAACTAAATAACTCAAATAAATATTATGTGTTAGATCTAACTTGTTCAATGGATTATTACTACAAGAAAAATTCGACAAATAAAGATTTGCCGAAAGATCTATACCTGTTATTTGATTTTCAGAACATCCGAATGACATCAAATTAATATTATGTGATAAATCTAATGTCTTTAACTGATTGGTATTGCAGTAAAAATTAGCTAAAACTATATTTCTGCTTATATCTAAGGAAATTAATTTATTTTTTCCGCATCGCAATTCACGCAAACTTATATTTTTAGAAACATCTAGTTCATCTAATTGATTTCTCTCACAACTTAAAGATGTCAATTTCACACTTTGCTTTAAATCTAATGCGGTTATCCTGTTATTTGAACAATTCAAAGATATTAGAGCTTCATTTCTGCTAATATTCAATATGGTTAGTTTGTTTTCTTCACAATTCAAAGTGGTTAATGCTAAATTATGAGATAAATCCAACTTGGTTAGCTTATTTTCAAAACAAATCAGTTTTTTTAATGAAACAAAATCTTCTATACCAGTTAAATCTTTTATATCAAGATTTCTAAGATGAAGTTCCGTTACTTTTGCAATATCAGCAGTAAGAACTTTTCCGTCTGGTACACCATGATCATAACCAGAATCCCTTAAAGCATTTTCAAAATTAATATCAGGAATTAATGTGTATTTATTTGCGTCTTGAGCTAAGATTGTATGAAAAAAAGGCAAAATAATAAATGAGAATACAGTAAAATAAATTCGCTGTTTTTTATTTTTTTTTGATGAATAGCTATTTGTAATTAACACCCTCTATTTTTTTAATTAGTTCTTTTTGTTTTACATCCTTTATTTCTTTTTTACTAAACTTAATAAATAAGAAATCCTATCCGTATAATATTTGGCATTTTTTTGATAAAAGATTCTGGCATCGGGTTTTAAAGCAGGATCATTATCCCACACAAATTTACCAGGATGCTTCACTTGAAACTCCTTCATGGTCTTAGCAAAATAATAATATGTTGTCTCTTTCCATTCTGCTTGTTTTCTTTCAAATGTTGCTCTTTCTTCTTCAGTTTTATTTCCATAAACAATTTCTGAAACAGCATTAAAAACTTCTGTCTCCCAGAACTGAAGTTCATGATAGTATTCTTTTCTGCAATTTAACTCTTCCTTACTATTGGTTATAATGCATTCATTAAGTTCTTTTTCAGCGGTTGGCAAAGGATCCGTAATGTTTTGGCTAAAACAAGTTGTCAATGTTAAAATAAAAAATAAAATAAATTTTGAAGTCATTATTACAGTCAGTTTTTTAATAAATTTTGGTTTTGCAATTATAATAAAAACGAAGTTAGGAATTTTATCAACTGACAAAGAATCACTAATTGCTTTTTCTCTTAAATTAAGTCTACTGAGATAATTGTAACCATTTGTTTTTTTGCCCAATTATACTTGATTTCTTTTTGCTATAAATTTTCCATGTGTCTATTTTTAAATAAACAATTATCTTAGAATATTTATCTACGAATTATTTTGGAATTAAACAGATTTTTACATCAATCCCCAACAGGACATCTAAACCAAATTTACATAGCCAATGGAAGACAGACCACTACATATAGAAAGCCAATTTCTTCAAATCATCCAAAAATGATGTTGTAATTTGTCCTGTCCCCGTCACTCTTAAAAAAAAAGCTAAAACTTTCGTTTTAGCTTTTTTTTTGACTTTTTCTAACCTAATTAACCAGTTAATACGTCTAAAATTGCACGGTTAGGATGTCCTGTAGAGTTAACTTCATAGAAATCAAACCAAATACAACACTCTATAAAACTGCACACTAACAAACTCAACTTTTTTATTTTAACAAAATTTTAAGCAATTAACGATTATGCTAAGTCTATTCACAAGGAGTTTTTGAAAATAGAATTCTAGCAAAGTAAGGATATGTGAGGTTTAGGTTCAAAACTATATTAAATGATTTATTTGAGGATAATTTTAAGTAAACTACCTGAATTTTATCCATTTTAATTTACAATTTATTAGGTTAAGATTTTTGAAACTGGTTGCAAGTTATAATTTGAAACACATTATTGTTATTTTTTAAGACGGGCTTGTTTTAAGTAAGATACCTTTATTACAAATAATCAATAACAAATTGATTACAAACCAATTAACCACACCAGTATAATCTTGCAGACGAAAGCTTATAAAAAATATTATTAGCTGTAATTAATAATATTACCTCTGGACTTTTGGATACTTTTAAAAATAGATAATATATCTGAACTCATTATTTAACTCCTAATAAAATAATCATGAACTATGTCCATATTAAAAATTTGTATACTATATTAATGATTATTCTTATCAGTAATCATTTACTAGCTCAGGAAAAAAGTAAAGGTGAAAATGCAAATACGCCAAAAATAGATCGAACCATCTTGCCTGTTCGAGCTCCTTCATATCCACCAGTTACAGAACTTGATGCAAAAAATGTTACGCCACCTCCTCACTTTGAAGTTAAAGCACCGGAAGGAGCACCAAACGTATTAATAATACTGCTTGACGATTTTGGTTTTGGACAACCCAGCACATTTGGCGGACCAATTCCAATGCCAACGGCTGATAAGCTAGCTGATGAGGGGTTGCGCTACAATATGTTTCATACCACTTCAATGTGTGCGCCGACCCGAGCAGCATTGCTTTCAGGACGAAACAGCCATTCTGTAAACATGGGAACAATTACCGAATTATCTACTTCCATGATAGGATACACCGGCGAGCGTCCTCAGGATGTTGCTACACTTGCAGAAACCTTAAAGCAAAATGGATACAACACTGCACACTTTGGGAAAACTCATGAAGTGCCTTCTTGGCAGTATTCGGTTACCGGAAAATATAACAATTGGCCAACTCAATCAGGAATGGAAGTTTTTTATGGTTTCTTTGGCGGAGAAGCTGATCAGTACAATCCTGGAAATCTTGTTGAAGGACAGACCAAAATCCCCCCTCCCGGAACAAAAGATTATCATTTTATGAAAGATATGACTGATCATGCCATATCTTATGTAAGGCAGCAAAAATCACTTTCGCCTGATAAACCATTTTTTGTCTATTTTGCTTCTGGTGCCACCCATGCGCCTCATCATGTTCCTAAAGAATGGATTGCAAAATTCAAAGGGAAATTTGATATGGGTTGGGATAAGCTAAGGGAAGAAACCTTGGAAAGACAAAAAAAACTTGGAGTCGTACCGCAGAATACTGTTCTGGCCCCAAAACCTAAAGACATTCAGGACTGGGATAAATTGAGTCCACAGGAAAAAAAATTATATGCACATCAAATGGAAGTATTTGCGGCATATGCCAATTTTGCTGATTATGAAATTGGCCGACTGATCAAATCTATAGATGATCTTGGAGTTTTAGATAATACCCTTGTTTTTTACATAATGGGAGACAATGGTGCAAGCGGAGAAGGTCGTCTGCATGGGGTATTTAATGAAATGAGCACCCTCAATGGTGTAGATGAACCAATTGAGATGCAGGTGAAGATGATGGACAATCTTGGAGGGCCCGACGCCAGTAACCATTATGCTGCCGGCTGGGCTGTTGCCGGTGATGCTCCATTTGCATGGGTAAAACAGGTTGCTTCTAATTTTGGGGGCACAAGAAATGGACTTGTAATACACTGGCCTAAAGGAATTAAATCACATGGAGAAGTCCGTAGCCAATTCCATCATGTAATTGATATTGCTCCTACCATTCTTGAAGCCGCTAAATTACCACAGCCTAAAGAAGTAAATGGATTTAAACAGCGCCCCATTGAAGGTGTCAGCATGATGTATACTTTTGAAGATGCCAAAGCTAAAAGCCATAGAACAACCCAGTACTTTGAAATTAATGCTAACCGCGGAATATACAGCGACGGCTGGTTTGCCGGAACCATCCATCTTATACCATGGATACCGAAAACTTCACCAGTACCACTCACAGAAGACAAATGGGAATTATACAATGTTGATAAAGACTTTTCCCTTGCTCATGATCTTGCAGCATCTAACCCAACGAAAGTAAAAGAGATGGAAGAACTCTTTATGAACGAAGCCGCAAAATATAATGTATTGCCGATTGACGGCCGTTATGTTGAGCGCTTTAATGCACAATATGCAGGCCGTCCAGAACTATTTTCCGGTCGTAACTCCATTACGCTCTATCAAGGGACAAGTCTTCCCCTTGAATCTTATCCTAATGTTAAAAATCACTCCTTTGAAATTAAAATGGATCTTGAAATTCCAACTGGCAAAACAGCTCAAGGTGTATTATTAGCAAATGGTGGAGGTACCGGTGGCTGGGTTCTATTTGTAAAGAACGGAAAACCTATATTCGACTTTAACTATCTCGGGCAGGAACATCTACAGACTGTTTCTCCTAAAGCCATCCCTCCTGGCAAACATAAACTTGTATACGAATTTGATTATGAAGGAGGAAAAGAACCTGGAAAAGGAGGAAAATCAAGAATAATATTGAACGGAAAAGTGTTAATCGAGAATACAATACCTAAAACCCTGCCTTACGGATACGCTTTAGAAAGTATGGATGTAGGGCGTGATCTAGCCACAAGAGTAAGTGGAGAATATGTAATTGGAGAAGCAAATAGTTTTAACGGGATTATTAAAAATATGACTTTAACTGTGAAATGATTTCTAAGAAGCTTAAATTATTTTGATCTTCAAATTGAACGATGGTTCGAAATCCCGTTAAGGATATAGGATTTTTTTCTCTTTTGCTTTTTCGTAATTTTTTGATATTAAATATCGTTGCTCAACTGAGATCAAAAATTAGTTTATTTCTTGCCTAACAAAATTTCTTTCTGAGTAGATTAAAGCCACATAGAAACTCTAATATCATCACCAAATTTTGATTTGAATAATCTCCGATTTATTATATAATTTTACTAAAAACTAGGTCATTTTCTCTAACAGTAATAAATTTTATTTTGAAGAATTTTATCAAAACTATTATTCCTTAATAAATTTAAATATACAGATATTTTAATATTTTTTAACTTTTAACCCTTGCAATACATACAAACCGCTCTTGAATAAAAATTTAAAACAATTATCTTACAAATTCACTTGAAAATAAGCTAATTTCTTTAAATCATTCATAAAATGATTTGTAAATTGTTCAGTAAGGGTCACTAAAGGAGACAACTAACAAATAGTTATCTCTTTTTTTTCACACAAATATGTAGATTTTTCAAGCCTTTACAGATTAATACAGAAAAGCAGCATTCTTCAGAATACTGCTTTTTTATTTTCTGTCCATTTTAGAATTTAGCTCATAAAATCTCATCACATTCTAAAAAATTGAGCATCCAGCCAGCGTTTTTTCCAACTGCTCCATATCTGTTCGAATTGGACTGTATTCTGTTTATAATGAATATTAAACCATTCTTTTGCCTCAATCATATTCTTATTCTCTTTTAAAAAACACAGAAAATCATACTGCTCTTCATGCAGATCGTAAATGGACAGTTTAAATTTGTGCCTTAATACCACACAATAACTTTTTTTTTCAAAAGGCAAAGCGGGATTTTTCCCATTTTTGAATTCATAATAGTACTTTCGGACTGGAAACTGAAACTTAAATAAAGCAAATACAGGCACCAACTTTAGTTGATCTTCGGATGTATCAATTGTCGCTAATTGATAATCTTCGTCTGCTTTTTCATCAAAAAGAACACCAATGGCATATTCAAAACGGGCCAGTTCGATCATAAAATCAATCCAGTCTTCTTTGATATCTTCGTTGGCATCGGGTCTGTTGTTTTCCAGATATTCTGCAAAATGGGCTCCCAAAAAAGATAAATTATAATTATAAGAAGGTTTTGAAGCCAAATAATCATCTGCGAAAGCACAAAAAATCGCCTCTCCTAAAGCATATTCTAAAGCACTAAACTGCTGTGACATACAATTTCGCAGTCGTGCAATATAACTTCGTTGGTAAATAGCTAAATGTTCCTGAGCCGTAAGTTTTTCTGAATGGCAAATTACATCTTCAATTGAAGCTGCATTTTCTGCATTCGAAAGCAAATCATTAGGGTTTACTCCTGTTTGCTGATAAGGATCAAGCAAAAGTTGCTGCATCCATTGCTGAAAGTCTTTTAATGGTATTTTTACCGTTTTCTGCATCTTTGGAGTCTATAAAAATTTGTCGACAGCGAATAAATTCAATGGGTTTGAAATTTGTTCTTCATCAGTAGAAAAAACTTCTTTTTCAACTCCAACAAATGCTGCATCCATATATTGCTTTGATTTCAGTAATTCCGAATGATAAACATCAAAAGCCGGAATATTACCATCCCATTCTAATAAAATTGATGCCTGATTGGCCAATTGATAAGCTTGTTGAAATAATTTCCAAACCTGATTATTTACTTCTCTATCGTGTGTATCAATAATATAATTACCACAATTTTGATGACCTGCCAAATGCATTTGAACTATTTTATCGTGCGGGATTCCGTTGATGTATTCTACAGGATCAAAATCATTATTAAAAGAAGAAACATATACATTGTTTACGTCCAGAAGTAATCCACAGCCTGTTTCTTCGGTCATGATTCGCAAAAACTCCCATTCCGGAAATGTCGAATTATTGAAGGCTGCGTAGGTACTTGGATTTTCTACAATTAGCGGTCGTTCTAAATAATCCTGAACTTGTCTGATTCGGCTGCAAACGTGTTTTAATGAATCTTCATTCAGCGGAAGCGGCAATAAATCGTGAGAATTGGTAGTTAAAACTCCCGTCCAGCATAAATGATCGCTAATCCAGGCTGGCTTAACTTCACTTGCGAGTTGTTTTAAACTCTTTAGATAATCAAAATTTAAGGGATCAGTGCTTCCTATAGAAAGCGATACCCCGTGCATGACCACGGGATATTTTTCTGCTATTTGTTGTAAAATATATCTCGGACGTCCATGTGAATCCATGAAATTTTCAGAAATTACCTCAAACCAGTCTACGGCAGGGCTTTTCTCCAGAATATGTTCAAAATGCTGGCTTCTGAGTCCTAATCCCAATCCTAAATTGGGTAATCCAAGTCTAGTGTCCATTATTTTTTGATTGACAATTTGAAAGACTCTCCGGTAATTTTTTAGCGCTTTCTTCCTCCATTTTCAAAACTCTTTCTGCTGCTGCTGCTTTTCTTTTAACAGGGTCGTTGATGTATGAACAAGATCTTGAACCACTTTGTCCACAAGAAGAATAATCTACGCCCGAAGTTCCGCGAATTGTGTTTACGTATTCATCGCTCGGCCCATATTGCTGCGGAGCCTCTCCGAAGGTCTCTCCTTCTTTTATTCTTTTTTCTTCAAAACGTATTCTGGCTAATTGCCAAACACTAAGCCCTTTATTAGGCCCTTGTGCCATAAAACGGGAAGATAAAATAGGTACACCGCAACTTCCTTGATAACGACAATCATTTTCGCCGGGATGGCAAAGTTCTTCTGTCGTTCCAAAAATTCCGCAGCCTCCCTGTCCTTTGCAGGCATTTAAGGTGTGGCAAGGATGACCAGCTGCTGTTGAGCAATCGCCTTGACCAGCACAATCATTATTTCCTGAATATCCCGCATTTTTGCATGAATTAAGCCCCATGCATACATGAAGTTCTTTAGTTACTAATTCTGACATGTTGTATATTTTTATATTAATGATTATGTCTATAAGGTGTACTTGGTACTTTAGGAATATCGGCTTCAATGCTGTAATCTAATCCTACGTCTGGTAAAGACGGGAAATAGTTTTCGCTATTAATTGCCCAGCCCCAATTTACAGGATCGGCTTTTGCCAATTGATCAACCAAACTCATGATTTGTGCTTTTGGTCTTAAGAAACTTTGTTCAAATGAAAAAGGTTCAAATGTTAAAGCTCCTTTAAAAGCCTGATTGCCTTTGGTATAAGTGTATTGATTAATTTGGTTACCAACACCACTCAATAACCAGATCATTGATTTATGAATACCAAAAATGAATAAATCATATTGTGTACTTTCATCTTTATGATAACAAGCTTCAATCATTAAAAGAATATAAGCAAAAACTGCATTACCTAATTGTGAACACAATGCCAGTGCCTGATTGTTTGAAGCTATATAATCGGCTGTTTTAGGATTAGCATCGGTATCATATACAAAATAGCTGAAGAAATCATCTAAGCCCTGAATGTTACAGAACTTTTGTTGATAATGTCCGCCAAGTGTGTAGGCTTCAAGAAATTTGGCAAAGTGAGCGGGTTCTTTTCCGGAATCATCATAATCACCTTCCCAAAAAACTACTTTGCCATCAACAATATCCATAGGAACCGGCATTTTATTCTCGCCCCAAATTAAAGTATGCTGCTTGTATTTGCTTTTTCCTTCTCCCTGTTCAATGATGCGATGTATAGCTTCAATTGCCGATTTAGCGTCGTGTACGCCAACAAGTCCTTCACTATCATCTGTGTTGGCAAATTGAGGATTGTGATCTCTGTCATAATGTACCGTATTCATTGAATTTTGAGAATAATACGGTCTCGGACGATTCGGGTTATCTGGAGGAAGCAATTGTGGTCTTTGTTCATAAGGTCCAGGGAAATCCTTTTCTATACATTTAATAATCATTTCATATAAAAGTCCAATCGTTTGATATTCAACCGTATCAAGCAATTGTGCATTTGCATAAGGATCTTTAAACGGCTCAGGACTTTCAATTTGCAAAAATGTAGTCAATTGCTTCAATGACAATTTTGCTGCATCAATTTGAAATTCAGGAATATGTCCGTCTAATTGTGTTGGAAATGTTAATACTTTTCCAATTCCCATTAAATCAGGCGCTGTCTGACAAACTGCTTGTTTCACATTGCATGAAAGTGCCAGATGCAGCATTTCTTCAATAACAACGCTCATAATTAAGGCTGCCGATTTATTCGAATAAACTAATATATCTAGTTTCAGTTCTTGCGCCAGTTCGTCGATTTCGGCAGCAGTAAGCACACCAGATTGTGAAAGCTGCGCATGAAGTTTAGCATACAGTTTATCCTGATCCTGCGCTCTGTTTATCGAGTAATAGGTCGATAAATACGTTGGAATTGTAGCGAGCTCCAGTGCAATTGCCTGCTGCATTACATCTTTGATATTCTCTTTTGTTACCGAAGTAGAAAAGTTAAATAGTTTTTTTGTTTTCATTTGTTTTTGGTTAAAGTAGATTATTCCGGACTAATAAATGGATAGTATTTTTCGTCAATAATAGGTTCGATTCCAAAGAAATCATTCAAAACAGATTCGGCAGTACAAAATGCACCTTCTACCCAAGCCTGATCGTTTGAATAGGTTTCTCCTACAATAAAAATTTCGCTGTCTGTATTTGGAACGAGCTGAGATGGTTTTCTAATTTTTCTTTGCACATCACCTAAATTATAATGCGATTTATAAGCATGATATCCTGCATTAAAAGGAGGAAGCGACCAGTCCATATATTTTGTTTCTAAAGGCTCAGGCACATACGAATAATCAGCCTGCGGCCCAAAATGCAATGATGCCAATTGAGAGCGCAGCATTTTCACCATTACAGGAGTAGCTTCTCTTGGCCCTTCAAGCGGCTGACAGTCTCTGGATTCAGGAATTTCACGTGTAGCATTTGGTCCAAGTTCTAAGGCTTTCCAAAATGTTGCATATAGAATATCATCGTAACTAGCCAAAATACCATATACTTTTTTTCCTTTTCCGTCTCTGGCATTATCACCAAAATAAACCACTTGTCGAATAGGCATATCTGTAATACTTGGCCCAATAGTATCTAATTCGGCTACAGTCGAAATTTGTTTTTCTTGTTTAAAAGTCAAACGTTCCTCGATTGCGTTTTCTACAGCAGCTATAAAGCTTGCCTTATCGTTAAAAGAATTAACAATGATAGCCGGATTTTTTGCCGATTCTATTTTTTTAAGATAGTTAGAAGGAAAACCCTCTTTTTTTAATTTCTCAATTCCTTCTTGTGTCAGGAAATAACTTGTTAGTTTAGCAGGATATGTCGGGCTTCCGGCCTCGGTTGTTCTCCACCAAGGTGTATCGAAAAACATTCCTATTTTGTATGAAGGTTCCATTAATACAGACTCTAAATACAGCTGTACTTTTTCATGATTCAATACATCTACACCTTCTGCATCACTATATCTCGATGCCTGCGCCACTAAGTCAATTGCTGCTCTTGGCATAGCCAGAAATGCTGCATCACATTTTTTTCTTTCTGCAAGTGCATCCGGATCTTTGCGTGTTGCAGTTGTAAAATTTACTCCAGATTTTGTGTGTATAATAGAACGCAACCTAACATTTGGATAATAATTTAGTGTGATTCCTTTTTGTTTTGCTAATTTTTCAACTTCTTCAAATAAGCTGTCAAATAAGCTTGAATATCCCTTTATTAAAGTTTTATATTCTGTTCCCGGAAGAAATTCATCATTGACATTAAATGACTGAGCGCTATTGCTATTTACTACGTTTGAACTATAGCCATTACCATCAGATAAGTAGCTAAATCCTTCTTGGTCAAGCATATCATAACCTAAGTTCCAATATCCAATTTCTTTTAGCAAATCTCCTTTTTGGTAGATTGAACTATCTGGCATATCAATATTGATCCTTCCTTCTTCATAAAATTTGCACCATTCTCTTCGGGTAGTCGGCCCTGATGTTTGTGTGATTGCTACAGATTGTATGGTTGTAAAACCATCATCTGGGGGAGCATCCTGAGCGTAATTGTTTGCGAAATACGGAGCTGGCTGGTTAGAATTGATATCTGAGATATACATGTTTTTTGAACGCAAAGACATTAATGGATCTGCTGATTCATTAAACGGAACTGAATCTTTCTTTAAATCCAATTCTTCAATGGTTTTAGTCACTAAACGGTGTCCCGGTCCTTCAGGAGTTCCATCCCAATATAAATATCTCATACCTCCTAATTCAAGGTACGAATTGTCTTTGTCATCTTTATAATGCCATGTACAAACACGTGCGCCTGGTTCTCTGGTTCCTGGATTTTTTTTAGAAAAATCATATTTCCCCCAGTCGTAAAGTTCTAATACATCGCCCTTAACGAGCATTTTTTCGTTTTTGGCGAGTTTAGATTTTCCATCGAGTAACCTCCACGCAGTATAGAGTCCAGCTGCACCTGCTCCAAAAATAGAGTATGTTTTTTTGCTCATGATAGTATATTTTTAGATTTTTAGTAGTTTATAGATAGTGGTTTTATTCATTTCCCAGTCTTGCCATTTGCTGTGCCAGATCTTTTTGAGGAATTACAATTTCTACCAAAGTTGGAAGATTTGTTTTTTTCTTAAGTTTAAGAAGTACTTCGTCTAACTCTGAAACAGTTTCAGCACAGTAAAAGTTTGCTCCAAATGCTTTGGCAAGTGCCTGATAATCCCATTTTGGAAGAATATCAAATGCATCAAACTTATGATTCGGGCCTGCTTTAAACGAGTCGATGTCGACATATACCTGCTCAATTGCATATACACCATTACTCATCACGAAGATTACGGAGTTGATGTTGTATTTTACAAGGGTAGAAAGTGATTGTGCAATCATCATAAAACCACCATCACCGGCTACAGTCCAGGCTTGTTTGCCGCTTCCCAACTGAGCTCCTGAAGTTGCACCGGTTTCAAAACCAATACACTGCCACGCAGCCGAAGAAATATAGGCGTTTTGAGATAATCCATAAATATTCGTAGCCACGTACATTGATGAACTTACACCAAAAGTCATTACAATATCGTCCAGCATTTTTTGCTTTTGCAGAAATGATGTTGCATGCTCAAAAAAGCGGTTAAATGTTATTACTTCTGGAGTTAAATCATATTTCGGATCAGAGTTTGATCGCCATGGTTCCGGGAATCTTGGCTGAGCCGGAGCTATTACTTTTAAAGGATACCCTGAAGCTCTTTTAAATCGTTCTGTTAATGCTTCTATAAAGTCTTTTAAAGTTACTCCCGAATAGGTAAAATAACCAGCTCTCGTTTCCTGCGTAGTTACCTGAATCATATCCGAAAATTTATTTTCTACCAGCCATAAATAATCATCGGTAATGATAGTTCCTAATGATAAAATACAATCTGAGGCTTCAACTATCTTAATAACTTCCGGTATTGAAGCCTGATCAGAATAGGTACCAATAAATTTATCGCCTTTCTCATCCAGAACCGTTTTTCCAAGTGAAGTTGTAGTGTACAACATTCCGCTGGCTTTTATAAGTTCTTCTAATTGCTTTGTTAGTTTGTGTCGCAAGAGCTCTACTCCAGCAAAAATCAAAGGATTTTTTGACTGACTAATTTGTGACCATGCCTGAGAAACAGCATTTTCAAGTGCTGCTGGTTCACTTTTTATTATTTCAGGTTCTAGTTTTTTACTGGAAGGTTTTGGGCAAGGTTCGCCCCACACCTCTTTATAACATGCAATATAAACAGGCCTCTGGTGTGTAAGTGCTGCGATAAGTAATTTATCAATTTTTTCAGGTGCGCCTGCAGAAGTGCTTAGTGTCTCGGCTGCAACCGTTACTCTTTCATAAACTTCCTGATCTGCGTTAAGATTACCTGTAGAGTGATGATAAAGTACATTGTACATACTCCCAATTTTTCGTGCATCGGCTCCGGGTGTTGCACTAATTACAACAACTGGACTACGTTCTACGTAAGCTCCTGCAATAGCATTTAATGCGCTAAAAGTACTTACTCCGTATTGTAAAGATACGGCAGCTAAACCTCTGGTGCGTGCGTAAGCATCTGCCGCGTAAGAAGCATCTAATTCATTTGAAGTTCCAATGGTTTCAATTCCGTCAAAGTATTCCAGAGCTTGTGTAAAATGTTTTACATAATCCCCCGGAATTTGAAAAACCTCGGTGACATTTAATTGCTTGAGTCGGGTCAGCAGATAATCTGCGACCGTAAATTCTTTGGTAGGTTTCATTTTTTGGTTATTAGAATTAGGCGTATTTTTGTTTTCGGAAATAAATCTCTTCAGCAATAAAACTGAAGAGATTTATGTTAGTCTTTAAATTTTGATACGTACCTGCAGACTGCCAATATTATCGGCTAATCCAGCTCCGTATTCAGCATTTAGATCATCGTTGATGCATAACTTCAATGGTCCGCTTTGACCGGCAGGAGTTGTAACAGGCCCATTTCCAATAAAAAATGGAGCATTATTTCCAACTTGTCCTATAAGGGTACCCATATTTACATTCTGAATAGGATATCCTGATTGTGTAACAATAATACCCGGACATCCATTTGCGTTATACAGGTTACCATTATTCGTTTGAGGATCTGCTGTCCATAGACCAGATTCGTAACTTACTGTTAACGTATTGCCTGGCTGTACTGCAACTCCGGTATTTTGCCATGCCTGATTTGCATTAACCGGAACAAAGGTTTCTACCAGCTGCAGGGTATTAGCATCAATATGCAAAAACTGAGTTGGCATACCATTAATCAAAAATTGTAAAACAATATTTTGAATGTATTGTAACTGAGTTGTTCCATTACTTAAATTTTCAACATACCAAGTGGTGTTCATAGAAAGCACTTTTCCAAAAGAAGTTTCAAAGTTTATATTGCTTACTGCACCGCCTTCATTATTTGTACTTACAGTAATACTTGAATAGCTGTCAACCGTAATTCCCTGGCTATTCAATGCATTTAATTGCTTTGTCAAATAGGTTGACGGATCAATTATCGTGGGGTCTGTAAACGGTAATTTGGTTCTGTCTGCAGTTGGAAAAACCGGATTTCCTGTTCCCGAAACAACTGGCCCTCCTGTCATTAAAACTGAAACACCATGAGGTACCGAAATTTGTTTGTTGTACTGAGTTGCCGGGTTTTGTACAGGAATTGGATTTGAATCCGGAACAAAACCAGGACCATAAGGGCCTTCAACCTGATTTTGTATTACGTGATAGAGCCAAGTTCCATTCTCTGCATGAATTAAAGTATTTTGAATGGGCTGTGCTCCGTTTGGATCGGGGTTATTTGCTATGTAAACTCTTTGTTCATAAAACAACACACTGCTTGCCTGTGTATATTGTCCTTCTCTATTTGGTGCTCCACCTGCTATAGCCGAAAATGAGATTTCTTCGAAATAAGGAAAGTTTTTAGTGATGTAGCCATTTGGAGCATCTGTTTGGGGTAAAGGCATAACATTGTAACCTGTAGCATTTGCTCCAGTAGGACTATTCCATGTACCAATAAAATTATTTAAAATTCCCAGATTAGAAGTACCAATAACCGGCGGCTGATTCGTTGTTGATACAAGCGGAGTTGTAATGTCTGGAATTACCGCTGGTGGTGCTGTTATCGCCACAATTGCTTGTTGAGCGCCATATGGGCATGTTTGCTGTTGTAAGCCATTTAAATTTTCCATTTTGTTATATATTTTGGTCCTTTTCAGGTTAGTTACGTCTCGTTTTGGAAAGTGATTCTAAGGCACATTGACGCATGCATCTTATCTTATTTCTATAATAAAATTAGTACAAAGCTTAGTTCAAATTAAAAAAGGTATGAGTATAGAATTTTTATCCTTGAAGCCATCTGGATCGTAAGCCACATATTGATCATTATCAGGTTTTTCCATTTATGACTTTTGAAACTACATTCTCGACACTTATATTGTCGGAATAAGGATTGACTCCATAACTACAAATTACTTTCTTACTTTCTTACTTTCTTACTTTCTTACTTTCTTACTTTCAAAACAAAAATAAAACACTGCAAATTAGCTATTTAAAATATAAATCAAACAGGTATATTTACCTATTCTCAAGCAAAATAATTAACTAAATCAAAAAATTTCGCCTTGTATTTATTACTATTTTTTTTATGAAAATATTCCCAATGAAAAAATGCAGGATGGAGTTTATACCTTTTCTGCGACCAAAAGTTTAGGCAGTATTGATCAGAAAGTGCAAAAAAGAAGGACATAATGCCTAAAATTTCTGGATGGCAGCTAAGTTTATGATGCCAAATTTTTATGGCATGAAAAATACAATGAGAACATTCACATTAGGCTTTAAGATTCTGTCCATTTTATCTAATTTTTTAACATGAATTACGAAGAGATAAAACGCCATTTCGAGAACAATCCTCCATCAGGTGAGGTAAAATAGACGAAGTGGGCAAAGATTGCCGAAACGCCAGCTGTTTCTAAAAAGTCGCGATATTGCATCTGAAACTATAACGGTACTATGGACCGCTGCCCACATGGGGCATTTGAGGAATCTTTATCTTCTGATGAAGAAAACTCCCTAACACGATTATCCGTCCTTCATGGCTAACCAATAAAAATGAAATCGAATTTGAAACTACACAAAAGGGAGAGCCTTTTCTTGGTACTGAAGTTGCGAGAAAGGCGGTTGCCAAATGTATTTCTGATATAATTGAAAATCCTGAAAAAGATGTAAATGCTAGTGTAGGTCTTAATAAACCAGACGTGTATGGAAATAAACCCGATTTTTATTAATTTAAAATGGAAAAACAAAAAACAGTAATACTTATAAAGGAAATAAATCAATTTTAACGTTTAACCCTTACTGTACATACAAACCGCTCTAGAATTAAAATTTAAAATAATTATCATGAAAATTGAGAGAAAATAGTACAATTTCTTTAAATCGTTCAGTAAGCACTTAAGGAGACAACTAGCAAATAGTTGTCTCTTTTTTTATGCCCGAATGTGTAGATTTTTCAAGCCTTCACAGCCTAATATTTGTGGTTCGATTTTTTTACAAGAAATTCTTGGTCTGTTTGAAATAAACAGTCTTAAAGTGGCGCTATTAGAGATTTAATCGAAGCTGAACAATGGTTCGAAATCCCGTTAAGGATATCGTTTTTTTTCTCTTTCCCTTTATCGTAATTTTTTGATACTGAATATAATTATTTTAAATTAATATTAGCTTTCTTCTCATCTACCTGAATGCCGTTCTTAGAAAGAATAGTTACAGCTCCTTCTACTGAAACATACTTTGATCCTTTAAAAAAATAAAGCTTCAGATATACTCCGAAGCTTTTTTTCTTTTATATACTTACTTCAAATTAAATACCAAGTTCTAATTGATTTTTCACAAGATTAAAATAATTTGCTTTATTATAAACTAGTTCCTGATGGTTTCCTGTTTCTACTATTACCCCATCTTTAAGGACAATAATTTGATCCGCATTTTTTACAGTTGATAATCGATGAGCAATAATTACTACAGTCTTCCCTTTAAAAAATTCCTGAAGGTTGTCATGAATGAGCTTTTCATTTTCTGCATCTAAAGCTGAAGTTGCTTCGTCGAAAAATATATAAGATGGATTTTTATAAACTGCTCTAGCAATTAAAATTCTTTGCTTTTGACCACCACTTAATTCAATACCTGTATTTCCTATTTTAGTATGAAATCCCATTGGTAATGATTCTACAAAATTTAAAACACAGGCAATTTTTGAAGCATTTAATAATTTTTCTTCATCAATTACATCTTCGGCTAATGCAATATTTTCAGCTATCGTACCACTAAAAATGTTTCCATCTTGAAGTACAATCCCACATTTTTTTCGCCATTCATTAGCATACACATCATTAAGATTTTGATCATCAAGTAAAATTTCCCCTGCACTTGCAGGATAATATGATAAAAGCAACTTTAATAAGGTAGTTTTTCCGCTTCCGCTAGAACCTACAATGGCAGTTACAGAATTTTTAGGAATTTGAAATGAAATATTATTCAGCACAAATGGATTAAAGTTTCCAGGATATTTGAATGCTATTTCGTTTAATTTTATCTGTTCAAATTTTTTATCCTCAATCTGTATTTTCGAATCATTATCCTCGTCATTGTTGTTATATATTTCACCAATCCTTTCATTTGCAATATTTGCATCCTGCGTGTCTTTAATGAAGCCAACTAAACTTTGTAAAGGACTAGTTAATTGCCCTATAACATAAGTTATGCTTAATAATGTACCCAAAGTCATTTTATTATCTATAATTAAAATTGCACATATTGCAATTGCGATAATTTCTTTAAGCTTTGACAAAAAATCAACGCCTACATTTTGATACATATTCAAAAACAATGATCTTAATTCTAACTTATTCAGTTTTGTTTGAATTTTTAGAATTTTATTAATGATGTTATTCTGAGCGTTATTGATTTTAATCTCTGACATATTCATTATAAATTCATAAATGCTGTTATTATTTTCTGATTGCCCCAAAAACATTGCGTATTCGAGCATGGCTCTTTTTTTAAGAAAGAATAACACCCACACAATTGACATTGATGATAGGACGAAATACATTCCAAAAACCATCGGATTAAAATAACAAAGAATAGTCCCAAAAACTAATATATTCAAAACATTTAATACTAATTCTATACCCTTCCAAGTAAGAAAATTTTGAATTTTGCTTTGATCGTTTAGTCTCTGCAATGTTTCTGTGTTCAATCTTGTATCAAAAAATCTTATAGGCAAACGCATTAACTTTGTAAGCAAATTGCCTTTTAAGCTAACACTAAGTTTAAAATTTATATTGGTAAGTATTAAATGGCTAATAAAATCAGAAACAAATCGTGAAATAAATAATACTATTTGTGCCAACAATAAATAATAAACAACATCCATAGCTCTTGGCGTAATACCAATGTCGATTATTTTTTGAAAAGTGAAAGGAATATAGAAATTCGCCAGCAAGCTTAATAATACAAGCGTAATTGCTCCGATATACTTCATCTTGTTTTTAGCCAAAAAGTTAAATGCTAAAACAATAAACGGAGAATTGAATATTGATTTCTTTTTTTCTTTTTTTAGATCTGCAATTGAAAAATCATCAAATGGCTCTAAAACAATACCGACACCTTTTTCATTATTTCCTAACCATTCTTTCAAAAATATATCGCTATTCAATGTAATTCTCCCATATCCAGGATCAGACACGTAATAAAAAGTATCATCTTTTTTATTTACTATTTCTTCTAAAACAACAAAATGGTCTTGTTTCCAAAAAAGAATCGCCGGCAACGGAATCTCTTCTAATTGAGCCTGTGTTAACTTTAACGGAGTTGAAGACAAGCCAACTTTTGCCGAAATCTGAACAATATCTTCAATTGAAACCCCAACTCTTGTAAATTCAAATATTTCTTTTATTTGAGACAATGTCACTTGTTTGCCATAGTAACTTAATACCATGCACAAACAAGCGGCACCACAATCGGTACTTTCCAATTGATGATAAAATCTAACCTTAGGCTTCTTGTAGAACTTCATTTAATATATCTTGTATTTTTGTCTTTACGATTATATCTTTCTCACTTTCAAGTCCGTGGTAAACGCAATAATCGGTTCCAGATTCAATATGTTCCATAGCATGCTGAGTACACCCACCATTACACAAAGGCATTATTTTACAACTCAGGCAAGGTTTATTATTAAACTTTGCATTCATTCTCTTTTCTAGATAATCGTTTTCCCAGATCAAATCACCATTATCAGAAATAAATCCGGCACGATTTTTTGTTTCAAAATCTCGAGCTGTACATTTAAAAATGTCACCATTATAATTTATCACAACACTATTCCTCTTATCAGCATAACATGAGTCGTTAACATTATCTGGCGAATAAGTTCCATTGGCCACAAAACCTTCATCTCTTATCTCGGAAATATTTTTTTCAAGAACCAAATGAAGATCATCTACTTTATTGTTTTCCCAAACTCTGTGAAAATCAAATCTTAAATACTTATCTTTTATTTCTTGACTGATGTCGCTAAAATCTTGTGGTATTTTATTTGTATTTGGTAAATTCTCGTCGGTGTAATTGATTCGAAGGACAACATAAAAATTATTGTTTACTAATAATTTCACATTGTTTATAATCTCAAAATATGATCCTTTTGTTTTACTTACATAACGCACCTTATCATGCTCTTCTCGGTAACCGTCTAAGGTAATCTGTAAGGCACATTCAATGTTATTGTTTTTAAAATAATCAACAAAGTTTTGATTAATTAAATAACCATTAGTAGTAAATCCAATATTGAAAGTCTTTTTATTCTCTTTGCAACGAGCGGTAAAATGGTCAATTACAGGAATAACATTTCTTTCAAAATAAAGTAATGGTTCCCCTCCAAAAAATGATAATGTAAAACTTTCCAATTTTTCTCTTGAAGCCGTAGTATCAATAAATTTCTTTATTTTCTCTATCTCCTTATCTTCTAATCTTGATTTTCTAATGTGTGTTTCATAACAATAATAGCATTTAAAATTGCAGTTCATTGTAGGATTGATAGTAAGAATATAATTTTTTTGATTTTCATCAACCGCTTTTGAAATTTTCTTTATTTCATCAATTTCATTCAATTCATTTTTTACAATAAACTTGTTGTCAGTTAAATATTCGAAAAAAGATGGATGAACTTCTTCTAAGCCGTCAATTCCTTCTGAAATTCCAGCTTGAAGAAGATCTTTTAATTCGGGATCTAAAAAAATTACCTTATTTTGAAAAGAATTATATAGTGCGTATTTTCCTTCATGCGGAACAATAGAATTAAATTGGCTGTACTTCATATTTATGGTTTGTTATATTTCAATTATCTTTTTTGGGTCATCTAGCTTTATTTTTACTTATATAAGCTTTCATTTACTATAATATACCTAGGTATCATTTACAAAGTAAATTAATACCTAGGCTTTTAAAATTATGCTTATTCACTACATCCTGCTACGCAGTTACCTCCGTGACAGTTGTTTGCTGGTCCAACAATACTTCCACCTTTGAAAGCAGTTGTTAATGCAACAGAAAACCCACCTTTTAATTCCCCTTTTGCTTGAAGAACCTCAAACTTAGTCACCTCAAACTTTTTTACTTGTTTTTTCATTTTTAAACAAATTTATGATCATTAATTATTCAGCACCACAACCTCTTGCACAGTTACCACCATAGCAATTGTTTGCTGGAGCAATTGTTCCACCTGTAACAGCAGTAGTAGTCAACGCAGCAGAAAATCCACCTTTTAATACTTCACCTTTTGTTTGAAGAACTTCAAATTTAGCTGCGTCAAACTTTTTTACTTGTTTTTTCATTTCAAAAAAATTAATGTTAATTGATTAGTTCTGTCTATTTTTTCTCCGAACAGTCGGATAACCTGCAAGTAGCATTTATCTAAAAACTAATAACTTGTGTATTTGCAACTACACACAGGAATTAGTAATTAGAAAATATTTTTAGTAATTAATTATTAAATGGGAGTACTATAAAACTCTTTTAGAAGTTATTTACACTTTTATAGTTAGTTTGCTCTTCCTTTTTCATCCTCATTACTTACTTGTCTTTTGGGCACATTAATTTTCGAGTTCCCAAATTTGTATGATACGGTAAGGCGAACATATCTTGAATCATAATAACCTTTATTAACTGACTCTATATTATTGCGGTAACTTGAATTATTATAATCATAGGCTTTGAACAAATTGTTGCCTGCAAGTGTTGCCTGCAAAGTTTTATTAAGAAAAAGCATTCTTAAAAACACATTTAATTGCGTAAAAGCATAATTATAAACCAAATCTGAGGATTGATGAGGAAAATTATATTGAAGATCAAATCCAGACAATATGGTTTTAGTTTTATTTATAGTGAAAGTATTTAAAGTCCCAATAGTTGCTCCAAATCCTTCACTACTTTTGGGAGTTATTGGATAAATTTTTGAATCAGAATGCAAATAATAACCATAAAAGGTATTTTGGCTTTCCAGCCATTTCAATTTTTTATAAACATAAACTTGTTGCAAACCAAAACTGTAATCATTAAAATAGTTCAATCTAGTTGTTTTTTGGGTATAATCACTATCACTAACTAAAACTACCTGACCAGAATTATCAATATCTTTCGAGTATACTAAAGATGTATTCAGATAATCTTTATACGAATAATTAAGTTCTAAATTGTGTGTATATGTTGGTTGCAAAAATGGATTTCCTTGTGTGTAGGCATATGGGTTTGAATACCATCTGAAAGGATTTAATTCCTTAAAATTTGGCCTGTATATCCTTTTACCATAATTTAAAGAATAAACATGATTTTCATTAGGTGTATAAGTTAAGTAAGATGTTGGAAAGAACTTTGTATAGTTATTTTTATTTATTTGATTAAGTGTAATTGAATTTCCTTCGGTCTGTGTATTTTCAATTCTCAAACCCAACTGCAACTCCCATTTTGCATTAATTTTTTTATTTCCAGCGAAATATAAAGCCTGTGTGTCCTCTTTATAGTCAAATAAATTGCTTTGTGAAGGATCGAAAACAGGGATTTCATTGGTAGTATCATAATAACTTACATCGTTACTTGTTTTTGAGAATGATAATTTCGTTCCGTAGCTTAAGTTAATCCATTTAAAAGGATGTTGCACGTCAATCTGAGCAGAATAATTGTTGATTTTTTGCCCTGCAATATTGTTTGCAGACATATATTCATTTGGAATTTCTTCTTGATTAGAGTTTGATGTATTTGAATAAAAATTTCTATTATTATCCGATTTGTAGTTTAAATAATCAACATCAACCGTAATATTTCTCCCCAAAGTATCTAGAACTATATTAGAATGCCAGTTTAGTGTATTTATATCTTTGCTTCTAGCACTTTTGCCAAAAGTTTTTATTATGCCATTATTAGACCCTAAATTATCAGTCAGATAAGTATTATCCCCGTCATTAATATTAGGTTTACTGTAGCTTCCCATATATTGGATTCCGCTTGTGAATCTTTTTGAAAATTGATAATCTAACCCAATACGATTACTTAGTAAATTTGTAAAGTTTTTGCTTTTTACATTGCTGTTCCACAGCTGGTCGGGGTAATATATATCGGTGCTTTCCATACCCTGATAAGCACCATTAGAGTAATTGCTATTTAAAACCAATGAAATTTTATTCTTCTGATAACTAAAATTTCCACCTAAACTTCCTGTAGCATATGTAGTTTGTTTGTAAACACCATTTAATGATGCACTCCATGAATTATTTATTGCCTTTTTTAAATTTATATTTATAATTCCACTATTCCCTTCTGCGTCATATTTTGCTGGAGGCGTTGTAATCACTTCAATATTTTTAATGGTACTGGAAGGTATCGTTTTTAAAAAACTTATTAAATCTTCCCCGGAAACCTGTATTAATCTACTATTTATCATCAATTTGAGATTACTTTTCCCAATCATTGTAATAACATCATTCTGCAGTCGTATTCCTGGCGTCAATTTTAATGCATCAACAGCATCTCCTCCAGTTGCATTAATTGAATTTTCGACATTAAAGACCAAGCGATCTACTTTTCTTTCAATAAGCTTTTTATTACCAGTAACTATAACTTCCTTTAGACTTTCTTCGTTTTCTGATATTACAATTTCACCAAAATCCAAATCATTAGATAATCTTATATCTTTCTTCCAAATAATTTTATTTAAATACTTTATTTCTAAAAGATAATCCCCCTCTTTAGTTAAAAAGAAAAATTGGCCATTACTATTTGTCAGCTCGCTTTTCTCTATTTTCGACTTAATATCTGTAAGCTGAACTTCCAGCACTTCATAAGGAATTTTTTCTGAAGTAGCCACTTTTCCTTTTACCGTAAATTGTGCAAACAATGAAGAACTGTACAGCATAATCGAGGCAATTAAAATTCTTGTCATTATATTCTTTTTAATTCTATTAAATTTTCAGAGTTCAAAACTAGATTAGTGAATCAATTCAAACAAATCATGATTATCGAGATTCAGGAATTCAGACCTTTTTTTCACGAATCCCGATACCAACAACCACACAAAGAACATGATATCAACAACTTAAAACTTAACATGAAAAATCTTCATTTTAAACAAAAAGTTGCTGTATTTACTTTACTTTTGCGAAAATTGACTCTCAAATGAACGGCATAAAACAGACAAAAACTCTTTTTTTTATTCTTATATCGCTTACATTATTTTCACAATCGCGAACAAAAAATCTTTCAAGTCTTTCCTATGATAAATTACATGACTTATATTTTGCAAACCCGAAGAATGAGACGCTTCAGTTAGAATGTGCAAAAGCTTATTTGGCAAAAGCAAATAATGAAAACATATCTATTAGAAAAGCAAAAGCAAATTATCAGTTTGCTCTTTTATATTATGAAAAAGACTCTAAAAAGGCAATTCAATATTTAGACAGTGTTATAAAATATTCTCTAGATACTAATGATAAGTATTTCCCAGCATCTGCATATTGCGAAAAAGCTGAATTGCTTAAAAAACAATTTAAATTTAAAGAAGCAATGGCTAATTATAACTTAGCCGAAAAAGTCACTATTAAAACGAATACAGATTTCTATTATAATGTCTTGAGCTTTATCGCTACAACAAAATCAGAAGATTTAGGAGAATATGATGAAGCTTTAACTTTATACAAAAGCTGTTTTAATTTCTACAAAACAAAAAATGTAAGGTTACCGCAATATGCAAGTTACTACCAAGATATTATCTTTGGTATGGCAGATTGCTACAAATCATTAAAAAATACAGATTCAACGACTTATTACAACAAGTTGGGTTATAATGAATCGAGAATTACCCAAAACAAAAAATTTCAGTATCTATTTGTTCTTAACGAAGGCGCGAATCAATTATTTAAAAGAAACTACAAAGCAGCAATAGATAGTATAGAAAAAGCGCTGCCAATAATGATTACTAATAATGATCAGGGAAATGTATTGGCATCTTACTATTATTTGGGAAAAACATACGATGGATTAGGAAACAAGGAAATGGCTGTAAAGAATTTCATTAGGGTGGATTCTGTTTATAAAAAAGCAAAAGAAATAAGTACAGAGTTTATTGAAGGTTATCCGTATTTAATTAGTTATTACAAAACCAAAGGAGACAAAGAAAATCAGTTAAAATATATAACAAAATATATGGAAATTGATAGCGTACTTGAGAGAAACTATAAAGAATTCAACACCATCATTCAGAAAGAATATGACAATCCACACTTGTTTTTGGAAAAAGAAAAGCTGATAAAATCCTTAAAAAATGATAACCAAAAGTCATATTGGGGCATTACAATCCTCTTATTAAGCAGCGTCTCCATCGGTTTTTTTGGCGTTTATCAGCACAGACAAAAAAATAAATACAAAACCAGATTTGAAAAACTCATAAACCAAAAACAAACTTCAAATGAAAGTCTGCATAACAGTGTAAATAATGAAGTTGAAATTCAAAATATTAGCAAAACAGAAATTGGTATTAATGAAGAACTGATAAAACAAATCTTAGAAAAGCTTGATCGTTTTGAATATAAAAATGAATATCTTCAACCCAATATAACCATACAGACACTTTCAGTCTCATTTAAAACAAATAGTAAGTATATTTCAAAAATCATTAATACATACAAAAATAAAACGTTTACTCAGTACATTAATGATCTACGAATTGAGTATGCTGTTGATTTATTGAAAAAGAATCCCAAGCTTCGAAAATATACCATTAATGCTCTTGCAATTGATTTTGGCTATAACAATGCTGAATCATTTTCTACAGCATTTTTCAAAAAAACAGGCATTAAACCATCATATTTCATCAAAGAATTAGAAAAAATAGAGATTATTTAGTTTGAACAAAATCAGCTTTTTAAACTACTCTAAAGAACGGAATTCACGAATTCCGACATGTAAAACAAGATGTTTTGACTGAATATCTGGAGGAGAGTATAAATTTGCGTCCCACAAATAAGTAAAACTCAAAGAACCATGAAAAACAAAGAAGAAAAATCTAAAAAAAAATTTAACCTTGAAAAATTTGAAGTAGCAAAATTAAAAAACATGCGCGTGATAATTGGAGGCAATTCTGATGACCCAATCGATACCAATCATAAAGGTGGTGGAGGTTCTACCGGACAATGCTAATTTTCCATCAAAATAGACACCTCCATTCAAAGATTTATCTTGGATGGAGGTAATTAAACAATACGGTAATAATGAAAAACTTTTATATTTTATCTTTTTTAACTATTTTCTTCATAGGATGCAAATCTGTTGGCCAATCAAAGACTGAGGTTTCAAAATCAGATCCTAAAACAGACTTTACTGATGCTTGGTATCAAAAAGATTTTCAAAAAGATAACATTCCCGGAATATCTCTGGATAAGTGGTATCTTCAAAACAAAATGAAGCCAAAAAACAAAAATATAATTGTTGCAGTTGTAGACACTCAAATTGACCTAAAACACGAAGACTTACAAGGAATTATATGGACAAATTTGAAAGAAATTCCAAATAATGGAATTGATGACGATCATAATGGCTACATTGATGACTATAACGGTTGGAGTTTTACTGGAACTAAAAGTGGCGCTTATGTGGTTTGGAATAGATACGAATATGTACGAATTGTTCAGGAATGGGGAAAGTTATTTAAAGGCAAAACAGAATCTCAAGTAGAACCTGATAATCTATACAAATTCTCTGAGTATCAAAGAGCATTAAAAATGTTCGAACAAAAAAATAAATACTACAACAATTGGCTTAAATCTTTAAAACATTGCGTTTCGATTTATCCACTTGTAAAGGATACCTTAAAGCATTTTTTTCCGAAAGAGGATTATACATACAAACAATTAGACAGTTTGTATAAAAAATATAAAATAAATGACAAGAAATATCGTCAGATGCGTGATGACAATGATAAAGATCTTGGCGCACTAATTTTTTATATGATGATCTGCCTTGAGGTGGATCAAAATAATTTTGACGACGTAAAAGATAAAGAAACACAGTTAGATTCTATTGTTAATAAAAATTTGAATTTAGAATATGATGAGCGACTTTCTATTGGAGATACCCCTTCTATTCTGGAAAAAGGATATGGTAATAATAATGTGAGCAATACAAGAACGGGAATAAGAACAATACAAGATCACAATACTATGGTATCAGGCGTTATTGGCGCAAACAGAAACAATAATAAAGGAATTAAAGGGATTGCAGAAAATGTAAGAATAATGCCTTTAAATATCTCTCCTTCTGGCGACGAACATGATAAAGATATTGCAATGGCGATACGATACGCTGTAGACAACGGGGCCAGAATAATCAATATGTCTTTTGGAAAAGAGTTTTCAATGCATAAAGACTGGGTTATGGATGCATTCAAATATGCTGAAGATCATGATGTTCTATTGGTGCATAGCGCTGGTAATGGCAGTCAAAATATCGATGAAAACAAAATTTTCCCCAATGACCTTAACGAAAATGATTCAAAAGAAATATTTAGTAATTTCATAAATGTAGGATCTACAACTAGGCAGGTTGGAGATAAATTTGTGTCGAATTTTTCTAATTATGGCAAAATTAATGTCGATTTATTTGCTCCAGGAGATGAAATCTACACTACTGGTGCTGGTAATATTTACAAAACTGAATCTGGAACTTCTTTTTCAGCTCCCATGGTTTCAGGAACTGCTGCTTTGATTTGGACTTTTTATCCTAAACTTACCGTTAAACAGGTTAAACAAATCATTCTTGATTCAGGCACCTCATATGATATAGAGGTCAATATTCCAGGAACCACTGACAAGAAGAAAAAATTCTCCGAATTATCACAATCTGGAAAGGTCTTAAATGTATATAATGCTATGCAACTGGCAGAAAAAATAAGTAAACTTAAAAGCTAATGCAAACTTATAAAATAGAAGCTTTTTCTCAATATATACTAAGAACACCTTTATTTCCAATAAATTTCTATAGTGACCTTACCGAAAATTATAGTAAAGAAAAAATTCTGGGAAAATTTGAAGATAAATATGTCCGTGAAGCCATTAGTCTGGCGTCTCCTGAACTATTAAAAGCCATCGATAAATGGAAATTAAATCCTTCAAAAATACTTGAGAAAAAGAAGGAAAATTTAGAAATTAGCCTTCTTAAGTATATAGCCCGAATGTCTGCACGTTGCACACCGTTTGGGTTATTTAGTAGCTGTTGCGTAGGTAAAATATCTGATGACAGCAATATTATACTTGCCAATCCTAAAATGTATTATCGACATACCCAATTCGATATGCAGTTTTGGGTAGCATTACTACAAGATTTTTCAAACAGAGAAGAAATTATTCCTTACCTTAAATTTTATCCAAATAACTCCATTTATTCTCTTGGCGATTTTTACAGATATGTCGAGTATAAATATGTAAACACAAAGAGAGAGCATCATTTGTCTGCATTAAGAAAATCAGACTTGTTGCATTTGATCTTAAGAAAAAGTAAATCTGGATTAACTATTTCTGAAATAGCCAAATTATTGATTGACGATGATTCTGAACTAGATGAAGCACTAGAATACATAAAACGGCTTATTGATTATCAATTTTTGGTTAGCGAACTTGATGCTGCTGTAACAGAAAAAAATGAATGGGAAAGAGTGCTTACAATTCTAAATAAAATTCCAATTGTGAGCGAAACCTCTGCAATTTTGCAAACCATCAAATCTCAACTCTCAGCATTAGATTTCAATCTCACTCCATCACCAAAACAGCACCAATTAATTCGAGCTGAAATCAATAAATTAGAAGTTGAGTACGATGAAAAATACCTTTTCCAGACTGATTTATATACATATACAAATAGCAACAAACTAAATAATGCTATTTCTAAGAATGTCCTTAAGGCTATCCATTTTCTAAATGGAATTCAAAAGCAAAATTCATCCTTTAATCAATCTCATTTTATTACTGCTTATATTAAAAGATATGAATTTGCAGAAATGCCTTTAACAACTGTCCTCGATACAGAGACAGGAATTGGTTATCTGCAAAATCAGGAAATGAATGATACACATGAACTTTTGAATAAATTTTCGTTTTCTGAAAAAAAAATAAACGAAAATTTATCCAAAACTGAATATGATATCATATTAGAACGAAAACTAAAAGAAGCTTTTTCTAAAGGAAATGCCATTTTATCACTTTATGAGGAAGATTTTCCAGATTTTAACGCGAGCTGGAATGATGCCCCTTCTACTTTTTCTGTAATGATAGAATGCCTAAAAATAAATGATAATGAAGTTATTTCAATCGAATCATCTGGTAATTTTAGCGCCGCAAAATTATTAGGTCGCTTTTGCAATGGGAGTCCGTCTATTCATAATTTAACAAATGAAATCATTGAAAAAGAAAATGCTCAATATCCGGATAAAATTCTTAGTGAGATCGTTCATATTCCAGAATCTAGAACTGGAAATATTTTAAAAAGACCTCTCTTAAGAAATTATGAAATTCCTTATTTATCAAATTCTGTGTTAGCTTATGACAATCAAATTCGCATGGAAGATTTGATGATTTCCATTAAAAACAATAGAATTGTTTTGCGATCAAAAAAACTCAAAAAAGAGATTATACCATGTCTTTCAAATGCTCATGATTATTCTTTTAAATCTCTGCCCATATATCACTTCCTAGCTGATTTACAATCGCAAAATTATAAACCAATCCATAATTTTTCATGGGGCTCTTTAGAAGATCATTATGAATATTTCCCAAGAGTTATTTATAAGGATATAATTATATCAAAAGCAAAATGGAAAATAACAAAGACTGAACTAGAACCTTTTTATTCATCTAGTTTTACATTATTTACGGCTTGGAGAGTACAAAAAAAAATTCCAAGGTTTGTAAATTTAATTCATTTTGACAATACTCTTCTAATTGATTTTGAGAACGAAATCGGATTGAGATTATTTTTAAAATCTGTACAAAATCAAAACACTTTCACATTGCAAGAATTTTTATTTACTGAGGAATCCATGACTAAAAATGAAAATGGTGAAAACTTTGCAAACCAAATAATTTTATCATTTTATAAAAAGCAAATTTAAAGTATGGAAAGATTTTTTTTCATAGGAAGTCAGTGGCTTTATTATAAAATATACTGTGGAGCTAGAACCGCAGATTTTATTTTAAAAGAAAAATTGCATCCAATCATTCAAGAATTAAAGAATAACAATATTATTCAAAAATGGTTTTTCATTCGATATAACGATCCTGAACAGCACATCAGAATTCGCTTTTACAGCGAAAATCCAGAAAACGCATTTATCATTATTTCAAAATTATTTCCACTATTAAATACGCTACTTGATGAAAATAGTATTTGGAAAATACAAACAGATACCTATCAAAGAGAATTAGAACGATATGGAAAAGAAACCATCGAAGAGTCTGAAACTTTATTTTGCATCAATAGCGAAATAATCCTAAATTATTTATTTCTAAAACAAAATTTTATAGAAAATGAAATGGAGTTTTTTTTTAGCTTTATTTTAATTGATAACTTTTTAAATGCTTTTTCTTTAAATAATACACAAAAATTACAGCTAATGGAGGGACTGCAAAATTCATTTAAAAAAGAGTTTAATGTCGACAAGACTTTGAGAAGGGAAATGGATAATCAATTTAGACAATTGTATAAAGAAATGCATCATTTTATATCACAAAATGCCTTTAAAGATCTTCCTGAATTATATAAAACAATAAACATAAATAGTACTCAAAGTAGAGAGACTATCACAACAATAAAAAACAGATTAAAAATTAACTTATATGATTTTTTAGGTAGTCACATTCACATGATGATTAATCGGCAATATACATCTAAACAACGAATGTATGAGCTTATCATTTATAATCATTTATATAAATATTATAAAAGTTTAAATTACAATCTTCAAAAAACTGTTTAGATATTTCAATGACCTTCTTCTATATCAAGACTGATAATTAGGATTATCCACGAAACTTTTATTTCATGGAGTTGACCTATTTTTGTGTGAGTTTATATAAGAGTATTTAATTTCATAAATAGAAATATTTCAATGTTTTATTGAAGTAGTAAAAATTGAATTTAGTGCAGAATCGGTGAACAGATGTTCAAAGACATAAATAAAACCAGCATATACAGTGGGTTTTAAGCTTAAAGTTTGCATCCTACTCTCCTCTTCCCTAGTAAAATACATAGTTAATTACCTAATAATTAGATTAAGGAGATTTAAAAACTCTAATATCCTTGTCAAATTTTGATTTCAATAATTTCCAAATTACTATAAAATTTTGGTAAAAACTAACCTGTTCTCTTTAGACAGTACCAAATTTTATTTTCAAGAATTTTATAAAAAGCTACTACATCATAATAAATTTAGATATAAATATGTTTTAATATTTTTAAACATTTAGCCCTTACGATACATACAAACCGTTTAAAAATGAAAATGCAAAATAATTATCTTAATAAATTAACCTGAAAGTAAGCCAATTTCTTTAAATCATTCATAAAATAAATGGTTCGAAATCTAGTTAAGGATATAGGATTTTTTTCTCTTTTGGTTTATCGTAATTTTTTGATACTAAATACAGTAATTCCAAAATAATTTTAGCCTCTGTCTCATCTATCTGGGTGTCGTTCTTTTTAAACAATCATCTTTTTCATTTTATCGGTCAGCTTATCTATAAAAGCCTGTTTATCTTTCTTGATCTCTCTCAAAAATTCAATATGACGCTCAGAAAGTATAAAATACTTTTCGCCCCAAATATACATCTCAATTAATACAGGGAGTAAATCAATGCCCTTCTCAGAGAGTTGATATAAAAATTTCACTTTGCTTTCAGGATGATCCAGCTTTACAATGATACCTCCGTCTTCAAGAGATGACAATCTAGATGCAAGGATGTTAGTAGCAATTTTTTCTTCCGATTTCAAAAAATCACCATAAGTACACTTCTTATAATACATCAGGTCACGTACAATTAAAAGTGACCATTTATCTCCTAACAAATCAAGTGAACTGCTCACCGGACAGCCCGACCTTTTTTTTATTTCTTTCATTTTTTTTATCTACTTGCATTTTGCAAGTATATTTATTTATATTTGTACTTTCAATTTGCAAGTAAAATTACAAAAAATTAACCAAAACTACTCAATTATGATTTTTACGACACACAAAATTACAAATGGATACTGGAAAATCAGTTTCAACAATCCACCTATTAACATGTTTGATACCGAATTTTCTAAACAGCTGATGACTGTGATGGACGAATTGGAGTCAAATGAAAACCTGAAAGTTGTAGTCTTTGAGAGCGAAAATCCAGACTTTTTTGTTGCTCATGTCGAACTGTTAAATGTTGGAAACTTTCCAAAAGGAACCGGAAAAACAGGTCTTTCGGTAGCCTGGCCGGATATTGCACGCAGGCTGGAAGTTGCCCCTTTTGTGACCATAGCTTCGATCCGAGGCCGTGCCAGAGGACTTGGAAGTGAATTTGCACAAGCATTTGATTTACGCTTCGCCAGCAGGGAGAAGGCATTCTTGGCTCAGGTAGAAATAGGAATCGGTTCATTTCCTGGTGGCGGAGGACTTGAACGACTGCATCTGCTTACAGGACGCAGTCGAGCCCTTGAAATTATTTTAAGCGGTAAAGATTATGATGCAGATACAGCCGCTTTATATGGCTGGGTAAACCGGTCAATTCCTGACCCTGAACTAGATGAATATGTTGAAAAATTTGCAAAGCGCATAGATTCATTTGACAAAAAACCAATTGCTGCCATAAAACAAATTATGAACCAAAGAGCCAAACTTCCTTCAAACGAAGAAATTTTAGACACACAAATTAAATTCTTTGCTTCACTCGAGGAGCCGGAAGCACGCGGCCGTATTAAAAATCTATTTGAAAGAGGACTCCAGCAGAATGGCGATCTAGAACTAAATCTTGCTGATAACATCTAAAAAATATGAAAGCATACATCTTACCTAAATACGGCAAAACAGAAAAATTATTTCTCAGCGATGTAAAAATACCTGAAATTGGAGATTATGAGGTATTGGTGGAAATTCATGCTGCAAGTATCAACCAGTTGGATTTAAAAATAAAAAATGGAGATTTCAAGTTAATCCTTCCATACCAATTACCTTTAATATTAGGTCACGATATTGCAGGAATAATAGTCGAAACCGGTTCTAAAGTAACTCGCTTTAAAATTGGAGACCAGATTTATGGACGAGCAGCCGATTTTCATATCGGTTCCTTTGCAGAATTTATAGCTGTGAATGAAAATGATCTGGCACTAAAACCTAAAAATATATCGATGGAGCAGGCAGCATCAATTCCGTTAGTTGGGCTAACCGTATGGCAGACATTCGTCGAAAATACGAAACTTCGTAAAGGCCAGAAAGTTTTTATTCAGGCCGGTTCTGGCGGAGTTGGTACAATAGCAATTCAGTTTGCCAAACATCTTGAGGCATTTGTCGCCACGACAGCCAGCGAAAAGAATTTTGACATGCTGAAAGCCCTTGGAGCTGATATTATAATAGATTATAAAAAGGATAATTTTGAAAATATTCTTAAAGATTATGATGTAGTGCTTAACAGCCAGGATGCTAAAACACTTGAAAAATCATTGACAATTTTAAAACCGGGAGGTAGTATTATTTCAATTTCAGGACCTCCAACTCCAGAGTTTGCAAAATCAATTGGCGCATCAGCAATAATACGTTTTATCCTTTGGTTAACCAGCCTGAAAATTCGCAATAAGGCTAAAAAATTAAATATCAATTATTCCTTTTTATTCATGAAGGCCAACGGAAGACAACTGGAACAAATAGGTAATTTAATCGATTCTAACGAAATTAAACCGGTTGTGGATAAAGTGTTCCCTTTTGAACAAATCAACGATGCTTTTGACTATATGCAAAATGGACATGCAAAAGGAAAAGTGGTTGTGAAAATAAAATGATCATGTCTTTCATTTTAATTATCATCCATAAATTTAATACGAATATTTTCCCAATTAATATTTAAATTTACTTCTAATGCTTTGAATTTTTATACTCACAAATTTATGCTGAAATTTGTAAAAAACGTTAAAACATTAGTTTTAGCGTTTTTTTTATGCCTTTTTCACATAATTTAACCCACTTTAACTTATAAAAAAAGCGGTTTGTAAATCCAGTAAGGTTGACTTTACTGGATTCAAACCGTATAAATCACTAATAAACAACATATTAACACAATTCATTACCTTTATATTTACTCACATTTAATAGAGGATTTGGATACAATAATCCGTAATCTAAACACTTTTACTCACAACAAAATTGAGAAATTTGCTTAACTAAAAAATATTCATATGAGCAATTTGAAAAAAATAAACTTAGGAAATCAAGGACTTGTTGTTCCTACTATAGGTTTGGGGTGTATGGGCATGACAGAAATGATGGGTAAAAATACATACGGCCAGGCAAATGAAAAGGAATCTATTTCGACTATACATAGATCCTTTGAATTAGGAGGCAATTTTTTGGATACAGCAGATCTATATGGCCCCCAAAAGAATGAACAACTGATTGCAAAAGCTATAGCAGGAAATAGAGAGCAATATATAATTGCTTCAAAATTTGGTTATGAAATAGATGATAATGGAAAATTGACAGGTGCAATAAAAGCCAGTAAGGATTATGTGAAGAAAGCATTAGAAAGATCATTAAAAAACCTCAAGACCGATTACATAGACCTTTATTATCTTCATCGATTAGATAAAAGTACACCAATTGAAGAAACAGTTGAAGCAATGGCTGAATTGGTAAAAGAAGGTAAAGTTCGCTATATTGGACTATCTGAAGTCGGTTCTGAAACTATAAGAAAAGCGCATAAAATTCACCCTTTAACTGCAGTTCAAACAGAATACTCATTGTTTGAGAGACAAGTTGAGGAATTAAAAATCACCGATACCTTAAAGGAGCTTGAAATTGGATTTGTAGCTTATTCTCCACTAGGGAGAGGATTTATTTCTGGAGCATTTCAGCATCCTAATGATATTCCTGCGGATGATTTTAGAAGATATCTGCCCCGATTTCAAGGTGAACAATTTTATAAAAACATAGAATTGCTTAATGAAATTAATCGAATTGCAGAACAAAAGAACATTACTGCCTCTCAACTTGCGATTGCATGGATAATAGCCAAAGGACACTTACCTATTCCGGGAACCAAAAAAGTGAAGTACGTAGAGCAGAATATTGCAGCCGCAAACATTGATTTAAGTCCAGAAGACTTAATTAGATTGGAATCAATTATACCACTAGGTACAGAAACTGGTAATAGATATCACGATATGAACGATGTAAATTTATAACTTTGGGTGAGCAATGACTCACCCATTTTATTTTTCACTAATGACCGACAATACACATCATCAATATAATTCCATCTCAGAGCTTCATTCCTTGCTTAATCTAAAAAAGCCGTCGCATCCTTTAGTAAGTGTCATTAACTTGGAAGAAATGGATACTGAAAATGGAAGCACTGTAAAATCTATTGAGTATAATTTCTATGCCCTCTTTTTAAAGAAAAACTTTGATGGTAAAATAAAATATGGACACCAATATTATGATTTTGATAATGGCGTAATGACATTTTTTGCTCCTAAGCAACGAGTTATTATAGAAGATTATACACCTACTAAGTTGGAAGGATGGATGCTTATATTTCATCCTGATTTTCTTCAGGGATATCCAATTACAAAAAAAATAAAAGAATACGGGTTTTTCTCTTATGCTACCAATGAAGCTTTACATGTTTCCGACAAAGAAGACGATGTCATTTCTGGTATAATGAAAAATTTACAGACGGAGATTGAAGCCATTATTGACGGTTATACACAAGATGTAGTTATATCACACATTGAACTTCTACTCAATTATTGTAACCGTTTCTACAACAGGCAATTCATTACCAGAAAAAAAGCATCAAATGACTTACTAGTAAGATTTGAAGACTTGTTGTCAGGTTATCTTCAAAATGACAAGGCAGATAAAATAGGAATACCATCTGTTCAATACTTGGCAGATAAACTTTTTATATCTCCTAATTATTTAAACGATTTACTCAAAAACCTGACGGGGCAAACAACACAACAACATATTCAAAATTTCCTTATTAATAAAGCAAAAGATTTATTGACAACAACAAATTTATCAGTAAGTGAGATTGCTTATCAATTAGGCTTTGAATATCCACAATCATTCAATAAGCTTTTTAAAAATAAAACTCATTTAACTCCATTGGAATTTAAGCAATCATTCAACTAACAAAACGATTGTCGATAAATAAATAATATTACTTTCAGTTTTTTAGCATTATACCTTTACTGCATATACAAACCACAATTTTATTGTTTGTATGAATAATTATCTTATAAATTCACTTGAAAATAAGCCAATTTCTTTAAATCATTCATAAAATGGTTTGTAAACTGTCCTGTCCCCGTCACTAAACTAAAAAATCCCATTTCTAACGAAATGGGATTTTTTTTAGAATTTAATAGATTTTTTCAAATTAATTTATAGCAAATTCACTTTCACGCTATTAATTTTCCCTTCAAATTTAAAAGGCGCTTTTTTATAATAACGAATAGAAACCGGACCGCCTAAATCTTCACCTACATCAAAAGTTTCGCTGGCGGTAAAAGCAACGGGAACTGTACGTTTTACTTCTCCCTTAGCATATTCTTTACCGTCAACAGTAATGACGATATCTGCGGGTGCTCCTGGTTTTGCAATAGTGGTTAAAACTTCTATTTTATGTTTTCCTGCTGGAATTTTTTCAGACGATTCAACATTGTAGCGTTCTATAATCAGCATATTATATTCGTAAACTAATTTTCCGTTATCCATAAATAAAGTAACACCGCCGCCAGAACCTCCAAGCGCATATAAAACTCCTGAAGCATTTTCTTTAACCTCAACATCGGCAATTACTTTGTTGCTTTTTTTGCCTAAGCCAGGCGCGCTAAATTCTGGCATTCGTTTCGTGGTTTCATCAAAAGTCCATGAAGTATAAGGCGCTTTGATAACGTCTTCTGGATGAATTCTTAACCAAATTCCAGCACCAATTGGATAATCTTTATTCTTTTTGGCTTCTTCGTTAAAAACTTCTTGAAGCTCTTTTAGTTTCTGCGGATTTTTAGCCGCTAAATCATTATACTGTGTGTAATCTTCTTTAATGTTATACAGTTCCCAAACATCTTTATTAGAATCCCATTCGGCTAAGCCTTTTTGAGCGGGAATCCACGGATACAAAGGGCCAAAAGTACAGGCATACCAGCCGTCTTTATAAACACCACGGCTTCCGTTATTATCAAAAAACTGAACTTTGGATACTTCTTTTGCTTTGGCATCATTAAAAGTATATTTAAAACTTACTCCATCTAAAGGCATCTGCTCAAAACCATTGACCACTTTTGGTGCTTTTATATTTAAAATATCATAAATAGTCGGCACTACATCATTTATATGGTGAAACTGACTTCTGGGTGTACCATCTGGTTTTATCATTTTTGGCCAGCGAACTACCATTGCGTTCTGCGTTCCTCCAAAATGGGAAGCCACTAATTTGGTATGTTTAAAAGGCGTATTTCCAGCCCAAGCCCATGCCGCATGATAATTGTTTTCTAAAAGAGGGCCGCCAATGGCATCCAATCCGCCGAGTTTATCTAGTGCATCCAATTGCTGTTGAATGGTATTCGAAACTCCGTTCTGCGCCAGTAATTCACTGATTGAACCATTTTGCCCTTCGGCACTAGAACCGTTATCTCCCCAGATAAAAAATACGATAGTATTATCCTTTTGTCCATTCGCTTCAAGCGCATCTAAAACTCGTCCAACTTCATGATCGGCATGTTCCACATATCCCGCAAATACTTCCATCATACGAATTTGAAATGCTCTTTCAGATTTCGGAATACTTTCCCATGAAGCCATTGTTTTATCACGTGCCGTAAGTATGGCGTTTTTCGGAATCCAGCCTAATTCTTTCTGACGTTTGAAAACTTTTTCGCGATAGGCATCCCATCCGTCATCAAATTTTCCTTTGTATTTGTCTGCCCATTCTTTAAAAATATGATGCGGTGCGTGGCCTGCACCGGGAGCAAAATATAATAGAAAAGGTTTGTCTGCTGCGTACGATTTATGCTGTTTCATCCACTCAATCGCGTGATCTGCTAAATCAGTAGTAAGATGATATTTTTCATCTTTTGGAGGTTCAACCGGAGTAAAATCGTTTATTAATCTTGGTTCATATTGCGAAGTTTCTCCAGCGAGAAATCCGTAAAAATGCTGAAATCCATAATTAACTGGCCAATAATCAAATGGGCCTGCAACCGTCGTTTGATTCGCTGGTGTATTATGCCATTTTCCAAAAGCTGATGTACTGTAGCCATAATTTTTTAAAACTTCGGCAACTGTAGCAGCTTCTTTAGGAATAATTCCGGTGTAGCCATCCCAATCAACAGCTCTTTCTGCAATGGTTCCATTTCCAACATGAGTATGGTTTCTGCCTGTTAATAAAGCGGCACGGCTCGGAGAACAGATTGATGTAGTGTGAAATTCATTATAAGCGATTCCTTCTTTAAATACTTTGGTTAAAGTGGGCGTATTGACACCGCCACCAAAAGTGGATGGCGTACCAAAACCCAAATCGTCCATTAGAATAATAATGATATTTGGTGCATCTTTTGGCAGATGATTCGGCTCTTCTCGACGTTTATGTTTGCTTTCTGCAAGCGTTTCATTGGCAACACTCGCACTCGGTACCGGCGGAAAAGGCAATACATCCTGCGCATAAGTTTTGAAATTGCTACCTAAAAGTAAAACAAGTAGCAAAAATATGCTGAGATTATTTTGAAAAAAACGATTAAATATTAAACTAATCATCTGCTTTAAATTATAAAATTCTTTCATGGTTTTAAATCTTAAAGGTTTTGATTCAATTTTTAAAACTGGGTTTTTATCAACTTTTCTTTGCGTACACAATTTTTGTTTTACCAATTTTCCCATTAAATGAAAAGGGAGCCTGATCAAAATAGTCTAAAGAAACAGGAGAATCTAAATCAGTTCCGATATCGAAAGTAGCATTTGATGTAAAGTGAAGAGACATAGCTGTCGGAACAGTTCCTTGACCAACTGAAGCACCATTTACTTTTAATGTCACATTCATTGCACCGCCAATTTTATCGACCAGTTTTGATTCGACTTCGATTTTTACTTTTCCTTTCGGCAGTTTATCTTTCGATTTGATTTTTGTTCGTTGCACTTCAAACAAATTAAACTCATAATTTAAATAACCATCTTTTACATAACAAGTAACGCCTCCCGAAAATCCTGCAAGCGCATATAAAACGCCATTTGCATTTTCAGGAACTTCAACATCCATTGTCACAAGACTGCTTACTTTTCCTAATTTAGGCGCTGCCGATTCCGGCATTCCTTTTATTGGCGAATCGAAAGTCCACTCTGTCAAGGGCGAAGAAGGCGCATCTTCTGGATGATATAATGCAGTTGACCATAATCCTCCACCGATAGGAAGGTTCTTATTTTTTGCTGATTCGGTTAAAAATAAGGCTTTCATTTCTTCCAGTTTTTTAGGCTCTTTTGAAGCCAAATCAACCGCCTGCGACCAATCCTGATCGAGATTATATAACTGCCAAGTATCTGTAAGTGGCGACCATTGTTTAATGCCTTTCGGAATTCCTCCTACCCACGGCTCTCTTGGCCCGCGGGCGCTTGCAAACCATCCGTCCTGGTAAATGCCTCGGCTCGCCATAATATCAAAAAACTGGGTATGGCGTGTGCCTGGTGCTTTTGGATCTGTAAAAGTGTAGACCATGCTTACTCCGTCTAATTCATCCTGAGCGAAACCATTTACTACTTTTGGAACCGGAATTTTATCGATTTCATAAATCGTCGCCGCAATATCTATAACATGATGAAACTGCGGTCTTGGCGTTTTATCATGCTTGATTCCTTTTGGCCAAGAAATAGCCATTGGCTGACGCGTTCCTCCAAAATAAGCGCCCTGTAATTTTGTTCCCTGATAGGGCGTACTTGTTGCCCAAGCCCAGCCAGCGTTGAACATATTATCGGTCTTTGGTCCGCCCAGAACATCTAAACCTCCCAATTCATTTAAGGCAGTAATATGCTGTTCAATTTTTGTAGGAATTGCATTTTGTGCCAATTGTTCGCTGATTGTTCCATTTAAACCCTCTGCAGAAGAACCATTGTCTCCCCAGATATAAATAATAATCGTATTGTCAAGTTCGCCGAGTTTTTCTATTTCGTCGATAACTCTTCCAGCATTAAAATCGGCATGTTCAGCAAAACCTGCCCATATTTCCATAAGACGACGCTGAAAAGGTTTTTCTGCTTCTGGAATATTTGCCCATGATGTCATCGATTCGGCTCTTGGCGTCAGCACTGTATTCTGTGGAATCCATCCTTTTTCTTTCTGGCGTTTAAATACTCTTTCGCGGTAAGCGTCCCAGCCATCATCAAATTTACCTTTGTATTTGTCTGCCCATTCTTTCATCACATGATGCGGACCGTGAGCGGCACCAGGCGCCCAATACACAAAAAACGGTTTTTCTGGTGCGTATGCTTTTTGTTCTGTCAGCCACAAAATTGCATCGTCTGCCAGATCTTCAGATAAATGGTAATAATCATGTCCACCTGATGTTTTAGGATGTTCTACATAAGTGGTATTTCGTACCAACGTAGGTTCATACTGTGAAGCTTCTCCAGCCAGAAAACCATAAAAATATTCAAATCCATAACCTGTAGGCCAATAATCAAAAGGCCCTTTTGAAGTAATTTGTTCTTCGGGCGTATTGTGCCATTTTCCAAAGGCTGCAGTATTATAACCGTAATTTTTTAAAATCTCCGCCATTGTCGCAGAACTCTTTGGAATAGTTCCGCTAAAACCATCAAAATCATTCGCAATAGCGGCAATCTGACCGTTTCCAACACGGGTATGATTACGCCCCGTAAGCAGAGAGGCACGCGTAGGCGAACACATCGCTGTGGAATGGAAACGATTATATGAAATTCCTGTATTGGCAACTCTGGATAATGTTGGCGTGTTTATTTCTCCCCCGTAAGTAGACGGAGCTCCGGGACCTGCATCATCCATCAATATTATTAAAATATTTGGCGCATTTTCCGGAAGATGTTTGGGCTCAGTTCTTTTTTTGTAAGTTGATGTTTCAATAGTCACTCCAGCCTGTGAAGCAGACGGAGCTGGAGGAAATGGCAGTACATCCTGCGCATTTATAAAACTAACAGACAAAACATTTATAATAAAAAAGAAAAACAGCTTTACATATATTTTAGTTTCCATAACAGACAATTTAGTATTTGAATCTATGCTCTTTCTAAATTTTATATTGTGGAAAAATATCACTCGGCTCCTGGTTTCTTTAAACCTATGTCTTTCATTGGATATTTTTGATACGTTGCCAAATGAGCAGAAATAAGCCCCATAACACCCGGAATTCCCCATTCGAAATAGCGGTGTCCTTGACTCAATTGTTCTTTTGGATCAGCATAAATATTATATACCCACGGACTCATTCCGATACCTTGAATAGTAGACTGATCCAAGTTTCTTCTTGTAGCCGAAGTATTAAAGACATTCATATGTACTTTGTATTCCTGCCAGCGCACGGCCATGAATTTGGTTTCAGAATACATGAAAACAGCGTTTCGATTCGATACGCCTTTATCTGATAAGAAAAACGATAACTGATCTACTCCATCAATATAATTAGATGATGGAATTTTATCTAAAACTCCAGCTGCCGAAAGAGAAGTATTGAACATATCACAAATATCAAATAATCCATCGCTTATACGTCCTGGAGCTATCATTCCTTTCCAATAAGCAATTCCTGGCACTCGCACTCCACCTTCCCAAGTTGTTCCTTTTCCTCCTCTAAATGGAGTGTACCCGCTATCTGGCCAGACGTCTTCATTTGGTCCATTATCTGAAGTAATAAAAACTAACGTATTTTCGTCTATTTTTAAATCTTGCAAAAGCTTCATCAATCTTCCCACAATATCATCAACTTCGACTACTGCATCTTTATAAGGAAATGCCGCCGGACTTTTTCCTTTATAACCTTCAGATACATAATTGTCATTATGCACTTTAGAAAAAGAATGAATCAAATAAAATGGCTTATTTTCTTTAACTGAACGTCGAATAAAATCCTCGCTGTAGTTGGCAAAAACCTGATCTACTTTAGAAAGTTCCTGAATATTAGATATAGGCTGAACAATCTTGTTTTCTTCACCTTTTTTACCTGTCAAGATATTTTGATCAACAAGTTTTTTTACAGCTGCTAGTCGATCCGGTTTATTAATTAAATCCGGATAAATCCATTCGTTTACAAACTGTGCGTATTCGGATTGAACCGAACCAAATCCGAGCCATTCATCATATCCTACATCATTTGGGAGACTTCCTTTACTTTCACCCAAATGCCATTTTCCCGATAATGCTGTTTTGTAACCGTTTTGAGAAAGTATTTTGGCTGTTGTATTTTCTGAGGCCCAAGGATTTACTTTCGGATTTTCTCCCGTCAAGGTTGGTCTTGTTAATCCTGATCTTGCTGGAATTCTTCCTGTCATAATTGCTGCTCGGCTTGGCGTGCAGGTTGGTTGTGCGTATGTCGAAGTTAGCTGCAATCCTTCATGAGCTACTTTATCAATATTTGGTGTTGGTGCTCCGATAGCAACACCACCTCCGTAAACTCCAATATCTCCATATCCCATATCATCAATAAGAATAATCAAAATATTAGGTTTCTTTTTTAATTTGCTCATTTTATCCTTCATCTCTTTATCCTGATCTGGATGCGGAATGGCTGGTTCTAGATATTCTTTTACTTTAACTGTTGGATTAAAATAATTCTGCTGCGCACTGATTTCAGAAGCAAAAGCCAAAACTGCAAATAAGACAATGTACTTTCTCATAACTATAGGTTTAAACTAAAATTCTTAATTCTTAATTCTTAATTCTTAATTCTTAATTCTTAATTCTTAATTCTTAATTCTTAATTCTATTTCAAATCGATATCGACCTTATCAACTATTCCCGTAAACTTAAATGGAGGCTTATACGATTTTGCAACAGGCGATCCGGAATCTTCACCAATTCCGAAAGTATCAATTCCGAAACGAGCGGCTACGGTTTTATCAACTCGTCCTTCTCCTACCAATTTATTGTTGATGTAAAGTTTCCCGGTTCCTCCTTTTCCTGTTCCTCCGCCATCATAAGCAAAATCAAATCTTACCGTACTTTTTCCTATCGGAAGTGATTCTTTAGAAGTAATGACGTAACGTGCATCATCAAAATAATTATAATGATAAACCAGTTTTCCGTTCTGTACATACAACGCAAATCCTGCCGAACTTCCACCAGAAGCTACAATAATACCGCTGTCTGATTTTGATTTGAGTTCAATTTCGGCTGTTATGCTATGCGATTTGTTTTTAGTATTTGGAGAAGCAGTTTCTGCCAATCTGGTTGCTCCTGCATAAAAAGTGAAATGTTTACGCTTAGGATCAGATGGCGTTGGTTTTGGCGAGATTAAGCGACCAGTTCCTCTGTCATCTAATGGGTACACATTATATTTTTTGGCTTCTTCTGCAAAAATCTTTTTCAGTTCTTCCACTTTTTCAGGATATTTTTTAGCTAAATCAACCGATTCGCTGTAATCTTCATCAATATTATAAAGTTCCCATTTGTCTTTATCCCAATTTCCCGGCGCATAATCCTGTCTCCACGGAAAAGTGTGTTGCGTAGCAGCAACCCAGCCATTATCATAAATTGCTCTATTACTGAAAACTTCAAAATATTGTCTGGTTCTAACTGGTTTGGCATTCTTATCTGTGAAAGTCGATAAGAAAGAAACACCATCCATAGGTTTCTGTTCAACTCCATCAACCGTTTTTGGAGCTGGCAAATGAGAAGCATCTAAAACCGTTGGAAGCACATCAATCAAATGCACAAACTGACTGCGCATACCACCTTTATCTTTAATTACTTTTGGCCAGCTAACTACCATAGGGTTTCGGCTTCCGCCAAAGTGAGACGCTACTTGTTTTACCCACTGGAAAGGAGCATTTCCTGCCCAAGCCCAGCCTACAGGATAATGCGGTTCTGTATCTGGATCACCAATTTGATCAAGATGTTTTAAGTTATCTGCCAAAGGAGTTGCAATACCACTTAATGCTTTTACTTCGTTAATAGTTCCATCCATTCCTCCTTCAGAACTTGCTCCGTTATCTCCTACGATATAAAATATCAAAGTATTATCTGCATCTGGAAGCTTACTGATAGCTTCTAAAAGTCGTCCTGTTTCATGATCGGCAAACGAAAGATAGCCTGCATAATTTTCCATCAAACGTGCAAAAAGTTTTTTCTGATCTGCCGAAAGTTTGTCCCAAGGAGTAACCCAATCAGGTCTTGGAGTCAGTTTTGTTCCTTTTGGAATAATTCCCATTTTTAACTGGCGTTCGTAAGTTTCTTGTCTTACAACATCCCAGCCTTTATCAAACTGACCTTTAAATTTATCTCGCCATTCTTTTGGAGCGTGATGTGGAGCGTGTGCAGCTCCTGGTGCAAAATACATCATAACCGGTTTTTGAGGCGCAACTGATTTACTGTATTCGAGCCAATTGATAGCTCGATCCGTCATATCAGTCATGAAATGATAACCTTGTTCTGGAGATTTATCTGGTTCTACGGCTTTAGTATTTTCAAAAAGAACAGGATAGTATTGATGCGTTTCGCCACCGATAAATCCGTAGAAATAATCGAAACCTAAACCTGTCGGCCAGCGGTCAAAAGGTCCTGTAATACTGCTTTCCCAATCTGGTGTGTTGTGATTTTTTCCAAACCAGCTGGTGCTGTATCCGTTCCCTTTTAAAATTCGTCCTGATGTTGCAGTGGTTTTAGGAATCATACAATTGTAACTCGGATATCCTGTTGCCCATTCGGCTAAGAAACCAGAACCTGCATTGTGATGATTTCTTCCTGTCAATAATGCCGCACGTGAAGGTCCACAGATTGCTGTTGTATGAAAGCGGTTATATTTTAAGCCATTTGCGGCAAGTTTATCCAATTCTGGTGTTGGAACTGGACCGCCAAAAGTACTTACTTGTCCAAATCCAACGTCATCCAAAAGAATAATAATTACGTTTGGCGCACCCTGCGGAGGTGTAACCAGTTTTGGCCATTCTTCTTTTGAATCTTTATATGTTTCTCCAATTTTTCCACCAAAAGGAGGTTCCGAAATTGGCAGTGTGGTTCGGTCTAATTCTCCTGAATCAGTCTTCTCTGTTATAGAATCGGTTTGTTTTGATTGATTGCAGCTGAAAAGAAATACAGCTAAAATAAAAAGCATTTTTGGGCTAATAAAAGACTTCATATTCCTTTGATTTAGTGATAATCCACTAATTTACAAACATGCGTATTACAAAATCTTTTAATCATGTTGCAGATTATAATCTGAAACAAAGTTTTTTAAAACATTAGACCCTTCCTAAAATAAAATCACAAACCCGTATTAACTATCCTAAATTATATCATTTTACGTATGATTTCTCCACCATAGTAATTTTTATATCATCTTCCTGCAGCGAATTTAAAAAATCGCTCGTTGCAAATGCTTCTCCCAATGTCTTTACACCATTTGAAGCTGCTTTTCCAGATAAAATTCCGTTTACCGCCTCTACAACCAAGGGAGCAGTCACAGCATAAATATCTTGGCCTTGGGCCGAAATTCTTCTTTCTTCATTACCTTTTAAAGCAACGACTTCAAGACTAAATTGCTGTGAAGATCTGTTTTTTTCATCTGTTGGTTTTGGCTCTGGCGTATTGTTGTTTCTAAGATCGTCTAAAGAGTTCTGACTCAAATACGTATTAACCGAATTCACGTTTAAATGGCTCGAAATCGTAATGATTTCTGAAAGAGGCAGACTCACCACTTCTTTGTTGCCTATTGGTTTTTTAAAATTCCATTCTTTTGAAGGAGTTGGCTCAAGTTCTTGCAAGCGATTGTCTTTGAACGTTAATCTTTTGTAGTGATTTCGCTCTCCTGTCAATCTCGTCCCTTTTGTAGGATGCCAGGAATCCAGGCCAATATACACGTTGATTTCATCTGCATGCTCCCACTCCTTTGTCAATTGAGTCGCCAATACATCAGCTAATCCACCATAAAAGGCTGCTGCTGGAATGATTAAAATTTCTTTATTTTTAGCTTCTTCTGAAAATTCATCAATAATATCTAACACTGGTTTTTGTTCTGCCGATAAATCAATATAATGACTGCCAGATCTTAAAGCTGATTTAATTATGGGCACCGAAGTATCCAAATATGGACCAGCAGCGTTTATAATAATTTTGGTGTCTTTAAAAGCTTCGTCTAATGATTTTGGATCATTGATATTTGCCACTTTTATTTCTGAATCCGGAAAAAACGGAACCAAAGCAGTCAATTTTTCCAAATCTCTTCCAGAAAGAACCAAATTTCTATAACCTTGTCTGTAAAGTTCTGCAACAATAAATTTTCCTGTATGTCCGTATGCCCCATAAATTGCAATAGTATTTTCCATAAACTGTATTTTTTTAGACATCATCCTATCAGATGATTAATAAATATTTGAAAAGTTGTTTTTTATTGAACAAGCAATAAAGCATTTTGTGTTGTGATTAATTGCAGCATTGATTGTTTCAGGTGGTTGTTCATTTCATTGATCAATTTTTGCTTTAATTGATACTCTTTTTCATTTTCAAAAGATGTAATGGAAACCAAAAGGTTTTTGTCCTGAAAAACTGGAAGTCTAGGAAAATCATTTTCTTGCATTTCACTGACCCAAAGTGTTGTATTTTTGATCTCTAAGCTTTCTAAAAATGGCATATATTCAGTATTAAAAAGAGCAATTACTTTGTCCAGTGTACTGTTGCAACTATAAAAATTCACCATAACAATTTTATGACTCGCGTCTAAGAAATTGGTAGAAATACTTGTAGCAAGCGGACGCAGCAAATAAACATTGTCTGAATTGATCATCATTTCATTGGCTCCTTTTCCATAGTCTTTCCAAGTTTTACTGTCAACATAAAAATCATTTAAGAATTTTATTCTTGTTTCCATATTCTTAAAACCTCTAAACCAGATAAATCTATCATTTACGCTCTCAATTTTAAATTGTCCCAAAGTAAAACCGCCACTATTATGCATTGGAGCAACAAAATGAGCATTGAAGTATTCTTTAAACTCGTCTGTCATATTAGGCTTTAATAAATAATTGCGAAGCTCTAATACTGTAATCTCTTGATTATTTGATTCTTGGGCGTTTGTCATAATTCTTAGTTCTTAAAATGATTAAAAGCGGAGCAAAAACAATCTATCACGAATGAAAATCAGAATCTGTTTAATAAAATATATTAATAATTCCTCTAACAAAGAAAACAATATAATATCTTTACCACAAGTACGTACAAAAAAGTACCCTACGTACTAAAACTATACTAATACTGAAAATCAGCATTTTAAAAATAAAAAAAATGGCAAAAAAAATAAACGTAAAAGCATATTGCCCAGTTGATTACGCTTTTCAACGAATTGGAGGAAAATATAAAGGCCGAATTTTGTGGTCCCTAAAAGATGACATCTTGCGCTATGGTGAACTAAAAAAAACCATCGAAGGGATCACACCAAAAATGCTCACCCAAACTTTAAAAGAATTAGAAGCTGACGGATTGATTTTCCGAAAAGTTTATCTCGAAGTACCACCTCGGGTTGAATATTCGTTATCTGAAACTGGTATTGAGTTAATTCCTTTCATCAACCAAATGAGTGCTTGGGCTGAAAAACAAATGGCTTTGATTCAGATTTAAAATGCAATAAAATAGCGTTTGGATTTTGTATCGTATAGTCACAAAAAGAGACAACTAGTTGATAGTTGTCTCTTTTTTTATGTATAAATATGTAGGTTTTTCAAGCCTTTACAGCCTAACATTTTACTGTCTGATTTTTCACAATATTTCAAATAAACCATCGCGGAACTACCCGTACAGATTTTTTATCTCAGACATGACAAAGGTACTTTGGGTACTTCCTATACTTTCAACTGATCCCAATTTATTAAATACAAAATCCTGATAATGCTTCATGTCTTTGGCAGAAACTTTCATTAAAAAATCGTAATCTCCTGAGATATTATAGCATTCCACAACTTCTTCTATTTTCATAATATCACTAACAAACTGATTCCCAATATTGCGATCGTGCTGTTTAAGTTTGATATTGCAGAAAACTATAAATCCTCGGTTTAATTTTTCTGCATCAAGAAGTGCTATATACTTCTTAATATAACCATTGTTCTCCAATCTTTTAATACGCTCAAAAACTGGCGATGCAGAAAGATTTACCATTTTAGCAAGCTCTTTTACAGTGTATTTAGAATTATCGTGAAGTATATTTAATAACTGAAGATCAATATCGTCTATTTGTTCCATAGAATATTTTACTTTAAAGTAGGTTTAATTTATTTCTAAATTAGAATAAAATTCTTTAAATACAACTAAAAACAATACAAAAATCTTATTTTACACCAATTAAAAACATAATAACCTGCACTTAATTTCATAAAACAAAAATCACACTTCTTTTCGACCAGCCATACCCTGAGCGATGATGCTGGCTGCAATCAATTGCAGAGCATGGTAAAGCATTAACGGGAGCAATACGATGCCAGTGATGGTACTGTGCTGAAAAAGTACTTTTGACATAACGGTGCCGTGCACCAATGACTTTTTAGATCCGCAGAATAAGACGGTAATACGGTCTTCAACTGAAAAACCAAGCAAGCGACTGAGTAGTCCAACACAAAAGAATACAGCAAAAAACAAGACCATCATCCCTGTGGCGAGTCCGGCAAGTTCAAGGGCGGTGAAGCCTTCAAAAAGATGTTCGGAAAATGACTTACAAAACGACGTGTAAATAATCGTTAGAATAACTGACTGATCGAAATATTTGAGTTGTTTCTTATACTTTTCAGCAATGGCGCCAAAACGGGAGTTGAGGCTGATACCAATAATGACAGGCAGCAAGACTTGAAGAATCAATTTTATTACGATATCAGTGATATCAAATTCCCCTGTTGCGGAAGCTATGAACAACCCAACCCAAAGCGGCGTAACCACTACTCCTATCAAACTGGAAATGCTCGCATTGAAAATGGCAGCAGGAATGTTTCCTTTGGCGATAGAAACCATTACCACCGAAGATGATACTGTAGATGGCAAAGCAGCCAAAAAAAATACACCCAGCCAAAGCAACTCCAAACCGTTATTGACAAACAACGGGCGAAATGCCAAAACAAGGAGCGGAAAAAACAAAAAGGTTGTCAACTGAACGACAATGTGCATTTTCCAGTTGGAAAGTCCGGCTTTTAGTTTCTCAACACTCAACTTCATGCCATAAAACAAGAAAATCAAGGAAACGCCAACATTTGCAATTTCCTCCAGCGAAACAGGTTCTTTGATCATGCCTGGCTTTGGCAAAAAATAAGCCATCAGGATCATGGTGGCTATCATTAACAGGAAACCGTCGAAACCTGCTTTTTTTAATACTTCTAATAATTTGTTCAATGTGTTTTACTATTATTTCTCCGTGGAGGTATGGACTCCATTATTAATATATTTATGACTAAATCCCAAGTTCTTTACGAATAATTTCTGCTCCTGCGCTTAAAGCATTTAACTTGCCACTGGCTACGTTTCGGGACAAAGGAGCCATACCGCAGTTTGTAGAAGGGTAAAGATTTTCGGCATCTACAAACTTAAGAGCTTTACGCAGTGTATCAGCTACTTCTTCTGGTGTTTCGATAGTATTGGTTGCCACATCAATCGCACCCACCATTACTTTTTTACCACGAACAAGTTCCATTAAATCTAAAGGCACATTGGAGTTGTGGCATTCTAAAGACACCACATCAATTTTAGATTTTTGAATTTTCGGAAAAATTTCTTCGTATTGTCGCCATTCTGAACCTAATGTTTTTTTCCAATCCGTATTTGCCTGTATTCCATAACCATAACAAATATGAACCGCAGTCTGGCAGTGCAAACCTTCAATAGCTCTTTCTAATGCAGCCATTCCCCAATCGTTTACTTCATCAAAGAACACATTAAATGCAGGTTCATCAAACTGGATAATGTCTACCCCTGCATCTTGAAGTTCTCTTGCTTCTGCATTGAGTGCTTTCGCAAATTCCCACGCCAGTTTTTCACGGCTTTTGTAATGGCCATCGTACAAGGTATCTACCATTGTAAGCGGGCCTGGCAATGCCCATTTTATAGGCTTGTTTGTCTGTTTACGTAAAAATTTAGCATCTTCAACAAAAACTGCTTTCTGGCGTGCAACCTCACCTATAACCATAGGAACACTTGCGTCATAACGGTTACGGATTTTTACAGTTTTACGGTTTTCAAAATCTACACCGCTTAAATGCTCGATAAAAGTCGTTACAAAATGCTGGCGTGTCTGCTCGCCATCACAAATAATATCCAGACCTGCCAATTGCTGTTCCTGCAAAGAAATACGAAGAGCATCCTGTTTCCCTTCAAGTAATTGCTCTCCTTCTAATTTCCAAGGTGACCAAAGTTTTTCAGGTGGTGCAAGCCAAGCAGGTTTTGGTAAACTTCCAACAATTGAGGTTGGTAATAATAACTTCTTCATAATAGTATAATTTTAATGCGATGTAATCAATTAAAGGGTAAAATTAGCAGACCACTGCTCCAGAACATTTTTATAAGGTTTAATGAAATGCGCTTCTGCATATTTGCCTTGTTCAACAGCCAGTCGGCTGCGCTCTTCGCGGTCATAATCCACGCGAGTCAGTGAATAATCTTCGTGTTTAAGACTAGGCTGATAGATTTTCCCAGCCACTGAATTTGCATTGTAAATTTCAGGGCGATAAATCTTCTGGAAAGTTTCCATTGTGCTGATTGAACTGATTAGTCCAAGATCCGTATAATCTGCAAGTAGATCTCCGGAATGATAAAAAGCCATTGGTGCCAAACTGTTTGGAGGCATGAAAAAACGAACTTTTAAGCCCATTTTAGAGAAATATTCATCAGTGAGAGAATACTCGTTCTGCAAATATTCAAAGCCCAGAACCGGATGCTCATACTCAGTGCGGGTATAAGTTTTGTTGCTCGATACACTTAAACAAATGATCGGTGACAACTTAAAGTTCTCTTTATAAGTGGCTGAATTCACAAAGCACTTATAAAGTTTTCCGTGCAAATCACCAAAATTTTCAGGAATAGAAAAAGTAGATCTATTTTTATTATACTCAATCAATAAAATACTGAAATCATAATCCCGAACATAAGAAGAATAATTATTTCCGGCAACCCCTTCGATTTGCTGGCCAGTCTTATGGTCAAAAATATTCGTTTTTAAAACTTCAATCATCGGCAGATCGCTAGTACCACTCTTATCATCAATACTCATCGTTACTGTGAGGATTTCAAGTTCAACATGGTAACGATCCCCTTTTGGATTATCCAAATGAGCCAATGCATTGAATCGATTGTTAATCATATTTAAGGCATTACGTAAGTTTTGCTGACGATTAGCTCCTCTTGCCAAGTTAGCAAAATTGGTTGTCAGACGCGTTTTACTTGAGGGGTGATAGTTTTCATCTAAACAAGTGCTTTTTAGCGTAAACACAAAATCATTCTTGATTGTATTCTGGGCGTTTTCAATATCCTGCTTTTCGTTTCTTAAATCTTCTTGTATGTTCGCTTTCATCTGATGACAAGGTTTAGTGTTTTTACCCTGCAAATTTGAAAATAAAAGATTTAATATTTTTAACAATACAAAAATTCAGATAATTATTCTTTTTAAATATACTTTCACAGATTATTAATCTTTTTACAAATACAATAATAAGGAAAAACAGATAATTATTCTTTAGAGAACCAGAATATGACCGATTTGAAGTTCCCCATAGCCATTCAAGCCTCGAAAAAGAAAACAATATAATCTATCTTTGCCAAAATTTAAGATAGATATTGTAATGAATTTAATAGAAAATTTAAAATGGCGCTACGCCACAAAAGCTTACAATAACATTAAAGTAACAGAAGATAAGGTCGATCAAATTTTAGAAGCTATCAATCTTTCAGCATCTTCTTGTGGTCTGCAATCTTACCGCGTTTTTGTTGTAAGCAACCCAGAAATCCAAAAGAAATTAGGTGCTGATTCGTATAATAAACAAATTAGTTCCTGCTCTCATTTGTTGGTCTTTGCTGCATTCTCTGACATGACTTCGACTTATATTGATGATTACATAGCAATGACAGAAAAACAAAGAGATCTTGAAACTGGCGCCCTATCAGGATTTAGAAATGGATTGCATGCCTATTTTGGCGCTATTAACTCAGAGCAAAAAGCGCTTTGGGCTTCCAAACAGGCTTATATAGCACTAGGAACTGCACTTATTGCTGCGGCAGAATTGAAAGTAGACGCCACTCCTATCGAAGGTTTTAATGCCTCCATTATTGATGAGGTTTTGGGCTTGAAAGAGAAAGGGCTGCATTCAACTGTTATCCTAGCTTTAGGATACCGCGATTCGGAAAAAGACTATATGGCTGCAACAAAAAAAGTTCGTTTGCCTATAGACGAAATGATAACTAAAGTTTATTAATAGCTACTAAACCAATATCAACGGACACCGCCTGTAGTACTTAAAATCTAATTTGTTAATTCAGACATTGAAATTGACATCTATACAAATCACCCAGTTTTAAATTATTTTAAAACTGGGTGATTTTATTTTTTACTCCTGCCCTTTTCACCATATTTAAATTATCGATCAATTCCTTTGTTTACTGAAAAGGAACATAATAAAAAAACATACGGAACACTGATTATCTTCATTAACGAAGAAAGAAATCTTAAAATAACTTAATCGGCGCCTCCATCTACACTATCAAAAGTTTCTCGTTCCTTAGGTCGGATGCTGTATTTAAGTGATACCATAGGGCCATAATAAACATCAAATTGAGTTCCGTTTGTGCGCAACTGCATTTGGCCAATTATTCCTGCTAGAAAGTGAATATTTGGCGTAATTCCTGCCGTATAATAAACGGATAATCTGAAGATATCAAAGTGTTCTTCGGCATAATCTTTCTTGGCAAACTTTAGCATCAACTCTGTATAATAACCTATGTTTGGTGCTAGAAATAGCGGTTTTTCTTTGCTTTGACGGAGATAATGATTCACTCCAAATCTTGCCCTTATTCGAGGAATTACCTGTTGCTGGCCAGTTCTGTCATCAAAAAATTTAGTTTCAAAGCGCACTTGCTCAAAAAGCGAACCTTTTGGCATTTCTTGCGTATAAGTTCCCATGACAATTAATCGGTTTTCAAGGGTTTCGTAATTGCCCATTTCTTCCAAATTATATTTTTGGTTGTGTGCATATCCAAGCCACAACTTCATGTTCTTAAAACCCGAAAATACAATCCAAGGTCTTATCACTTTTCGTTGTGTATATTCAAACGGATTAGTCGTATTATAAGTTCCCTGTGTCACTAATTGAAAATCGACCTGACCGCTTAAATGCCATTTATCATATATTGGAAAAGCAATATCACCTTCTGAAATAGATGCAGGAATAAAACCCATAGTGTATGGTGCGTCTTGTTGTGCGTATATAATTGATTCACATAAAATACAAAGCACTATCGTAATTGTCTTCTTAAATTTACTCATCCATTTTTTAAATTAAGATCATATATAGTATCCATTTTATTGTCAAGAAAACATAACCATTTTAAATATATCCTCGATGCAATGTATTAAGCATGATTGATTTTACTTTTCGCACCCAATAAATCATCATTTTATTTCTTCAAAATCACCGGGCTTCCAGACACCATTAAACGCGCCCGCTTCCGGTCCGTAGATACGGATGTAAGCGAACCATCCTCTGTTTGGAAGTGTTTTTATCCATTGTCCTTCTTTTCCTGCAGGAGCTTTTGGTCCAAAGTATAAATCAACATTCTGACCTCCAATTTTATCTTTTAGTTCAAATAAAGAGCGAAGCGCCGCTTTATTTTGGTCTGTAACAACCTGACTTCTTGTTATGGCATCATAAATGGTTATAGACCAGAATAATTTTGCCGGAACCGGGGTTGGAATGGTAAGTTTATATGTTTTACCGCCGTCAACATATTTTCCTTCAGCATCTTTAAGTCCCAGCCAATAAAGCGAACCGCCTCCTTCTTTTCTTCTAAACATAGAAGGTGAAGCTCCAATAGCTTGATAAAACCATGTTTCGCGGCCGTCAAGATCAACATAATCTGGCGTATTAAAATCACCATCTTCAAATCGAAGTGCGACCCATTCCCACTGACGGTCTTTCCATACAATACGATCAGAACGACGATCAGCAAAGGACTGCACACGCATTTGAGCATTTGCAATTTTAGCTGCTTTCTCAAGAATTGCTTTTAATCTCTCATCAGGCTTAAAAGGTTGCCCTTTTTTAATTCCCAAAACTGCCAATTCACCATAATAATTCCTGTAGCCTTCATAAACAGGTTCGCGCTGTATTACATCATTTAAGTTTTCCCAGTATTTTATATTGTTTTCCCATGCGACTGGGGTTGTATTTTGAGGTTTATCTGTAAGGTCAAGCCAGTCTGGTTCTTTCCAATCTGCGGTTTTATTAAGCGGATACACTTTGACTGTTTTAATTCTTTCTATAGCAGCTTTTACATCGCCGCCAACAGGAAGCGAACGAATACCAACTGTAAGGTTATTTGAAGAAGATTTCCAGACATGATAACCCGAAGTTGGAACTACGCCTTTATAACCCGGAGGCAAAAGCAAGTGTTTTCCTCCATTACCAGCATCTGGCCCTGGAATTCCCATATCGGCCACCCAGCGCTGGTTAACATCCATAGCAACTACGATAAGTGGCCCTTTTGGAATATCTATAATCATTGGTCCTTTTGACAAATCAATTGGAATAGGTCCGTAAGGTGTATCTGAATTGAGTGTGAAACCTATTTGTCCTGGTTTTGTATCTAAAGTTCCGAATGATTTATTTGGAATAATTTTAATACTGTCGTTTCCTTTTACCAATCCTTCACCAGAAACTGTAGGATAGAAAAATTTATATGCTTGTATGGCACGAGTAAGGTCAGCATCATCATATGCTTTTTTGATGGTCGCCTCTGTAGGATAACCGCCGACAAATTCATAATCTGAATCAGACTTAGAAGAATCATTGCTGCTTAATGTAGTTTCCGTTTCTTTTTTACAGCCCGCCACAACCGACAACACGAAACAGATATAAATTAATCTTTTCATATAAATTGATTTAATTAGTTAAACTTCAAAACATTATCAAAGTTATAACCCTAGACCAATTTAATAGTATTCCAAAGCCTTAATTCGGATTCAAATTATAATTTGAAACAAAGTTTTTGCTATTTAGAATAGATATCAAACATAATCGACTTACTAATTGAAGGTGTAATTGAAGACATCCGTGCCCGCAACAATAAGACACAAAACAAAATCATCAAAACAAAACTTACACAAATTAATATGCTCTTTTCTATTTACAAAGAAAACTAACCAATCTTTGCGGGCACGGATTGCAAATCCGCGCTATCGTGTCATAAAATAAAAAACCAGTGAAGGTGATTCACTGGTTTTCTAATCATTCTTTATATAAATCATCAGCTATTTTAAGATGATTTATGGAACCTAATTTACTTTGTAATGCCAAACATCATGACCAATTTATCATTCAGATAAAAATTAAGCGTTTGGTCGGCTACATCAAAACGCAAGTCTTTGCTGTTTAAATAAGATAACATTTTTTGTTCTGTTTTACTTCCTTCACCAATACACGCCATTCTTGTAGTCGCTATTTTATCAAAAGAAATACGATCATCATTCGCTTCATAAGTTCCAAAGAAGTTGTTGCAACCTGTATTGCCGCTTACTTTCTTTTCTGCTGGATTAAACTTAATAGAAGCTTTTCCGTAATCCTGTCCAACATTTTCAAGTGCAATTAGTTTCCAATTGTTTTTTGCAATAAAACTCCAAAGTTGGTCTTGAGTTGGAATAGAAAACTCCATCACCACTTTGTTCTTCGCATTTTTAAACTGTACTGTATTGTTTTTCTTTACAATTTTGAACTTTTTATTGGTTATTGCAGCACTAAATTCTTGTTCTAATTTCATGCTTTCGTCATCACAAGCCATTAAAGTTCCCATAGGAGAATTGGTCTTGATTTGATTTTTTGAAGAAAGTTTCGTGTATTTTACGTTGAAATTATTGCATCCGTTTTTACCGCTTATTGTGCCCGTTTCCTCATTAATTGTGATAAATGCTTTTCCGCTATTTATCTTTTTTCCGTTTAACTGGGTTAAGATCATTTTGGTATCATAAATTCCTTTTTCCTTATTTACAGGTGTTTTAGAAATTATGCTTTTCAGTTTATATTGATATGCAGAAGCATCGGCCGGAATAGGTTCTGGTCTTTTGGTTCTTGTTACCAATAGCTCATATCGATTTCCTTTTTCAAAATTAAAACCTTCAATATGATCATAAAATAACTGCCAATCTTTGTCATTATCATATTTTACCTGCAGACATTCCATTGGGCCAACACCCGTACATGGCACTTTACTTTCTTTCACAAACATTTTTAAACTTTCCTGACCGTATGTAAATGTTGACAATAACACTACTACAAAAACATACATACATTTAAATCTTTTCATTTATTTTAATTTTTTAGAACACCAATCAAGCGTTCTGATTATTCATGATTTTTTTTTAGGCAGGAATTGTGCCACTTTAAAATAAAGAATGCTTTTAACGTTTTTTTATTAGCACTAAAATTCGGTTTTCTTTAACCAACAAACTCCTAGATATTGACAATCAGTTTGTTTATTCAAAAATAACAAAATTCCTTCTTTTTATTTTACTTAGCGATATTTTAGTAATATTTTTATTCGTTTTTAAAATTAGACTGCCGTTGTTTATATTCATGAGACTTTACAATCTCGAAAGTTTTTCATTTAAACTCTTTGGAGAAGTGAGGGAGTTATAATTAACTTCAGCAATAAAAACTATTTCGTCCAAATTTGGTTTGTAATTGAAAGTTTTGATTAAAACTCACGCCAATTTAAAATTTGTATTATGACACGACAAAGTATATCATTGACCACACCTAATGAAGAATGGTTGAAAAATCAGGTTAATACAGAAGCGTTTAACAGTAAAAGCGAAGCTATTAACTACTTGATTAAGCAAGCTCGTTCAAGAGAAGAATACTTTGAATTTGTAAGAGCAAAAATAGATAAGGGAGAAAAAAGCGGATTTGCAAAAAAACAGACTAGAGAAGAAATGTTAGCTGAATTTAAAAAAGATCAGGCCAATGTATAACTACTTTTAAGTAGCGAAGCCAAAGAAGATTTAAAAAAGAATTTATTATTATAGCGTTAGCACGTTTGGCATTAAGAGTAATTAGGATAACAAAAAAGCAAAGTCCCATTTCATTAGAAATGGGACTTTTTTTAACTATTTATTTCTTTGTATCAAATACCTTATAAAACACAAAAAGAATCCCCAACCAAACAGGAATTAATTCTACGGATAATTTCATATTCGTCATCCACATGATGGCTAAAATCCCCAATAGAAAAGCAAAACAGATGTAATTGCTTACTGGGTAAAATATAGAAGCAAACTTCGTTTTTGTGTTTTCTTTGTCTTTTGCACGTCTAAATTGCAAGTGCGTATAGGAAATCATAACCCAGTTAATCACCAAGCAAGACACTACTAAAGACATTAAAATACTAAAAGCTTCTTCTGGCATTATTTTATTTATTAAAATACAGATCGCGGCAAAACATGAAGAAATCAAAATAGCATTAATTGGCACCGAATGTTTGTTTAGCTTCTTTAAAAACTTTGGAGCATTGTCTTGATCTGCTAAACCAAACAACATACGTGAGTTGCTATAAACACTGCTGTTATACACCGATAATGCGGCTGTTAATACAATCAGATTAAGCACATTTGCTATCAGGCTCGTAAAGAATATTTTGTGGCCAAACAACTCAAATTCCATTCCGTTTAAATTTTGAAAGACCATCACAAACGGACTACTGTCTGTCGTAATTTGTCTCCAAGGCGATAAAGCAAATAAAATCACCAATGCACCCACATAAAATATCAGAATTCTATAAATAACTTGATTCGTTGCTTTTGGAATGTTTTTTTCTGGGTTTTCTGCTTCGGCCGCCGTAATTCCAATTAGTTCTAAACCACCAAAAGAGAACATAATCAACGCCATTGCCGATAATAAACCTTGAAAATCTCCAGTTGCAGTTTTTTCAAAAACACCTTTTGGAAAGAATCCTCCATCATTATACAAATTATGAATTGTAGCGTGTTCTCCTCCTGTACCACTTATAAGCAAATAAGTACCAAAAAGAATCATAGCAATAATTGCTACAACTTTTATGATTGAAAACCAAAATTCAGTTTCTCCGTACACTTTTACAGAGGCAAAATTCAAAGCATTAATAACCAGAAAGAAAAATAAACTGGATGCCCACAACGGAATTTCGGGCCACCAAAACTGCACATAAACTCCAATGGCTGTAAGTTCGGCCATACTAACGAGAATATACAAAATCCAATAATTCCAACCTGATGCAAAACCTGCAAAAGAACCGCAATATTTATAGGCAAAATAACTAAAACTTCCTGATACAGGTTCTTCAACAACCATTTCACCAAGTTGTCTCATAATAAAAAAAGCGATAATTCCGGCAATAGCATATCCTAAGATAACAGAAGGTCCTGCTAAAACGGCTGCTGGACCAATTCCAAGAAAAAGACCTGTTCCTATAGATCCGCCTAAGGCAATTAATTGAATATGTCGATTGGTCAGTCCGCGTTTAAGCTGATTCTCTTCTACAGCATCTTGATTTTTTTTCACAGATTAGATTTTTAAATGAGTTAAATGTACTCCTGAATGTATAAAAAGCGAAGATAAGTTAAAAAGGAATTTTTAAAGCATCGTTTTCTCATAATCTTTAGAAAAACAAACCCCTTAAATGTTTTTTAAGGGGCTTTCTCCATAATTGTATTTTTTATACAAAATTTAGTTTGTATTGCTTATTTTTTAGATTGCCAAAATCTGTCTTTTCCTTCTGCAATCCATTCTAAAGATTGGGCAATTCTTTTATTTCTGGTTTCATCTGTCTTTGCATCTGCAATCCAAATAATATAATTTTTACGGAAAGATGGCGATTTGCTTTCAAAAATTTCGGTTGCTTTGCCGTCTTTTGCTAATGCATCCATAAACTCTTTAGGAGCTATAACTTCTGCAGATGATTTTTCTTTTACAGGTTTAGGCTTGGCCTTGCCATTTTCATTTAAAACCATTGCTTCTTTAATATATGCCACTAATTTTTCTTTATTTGGCAATTCAGATATGTCTTTAATCTTATCCATATAACCAAACTTTTTACCAGCTGAAACACTTGCCTGTATCTCTTTGTCCTTCATTAATTCTGCCTTATACAAACTAAAAGAACAATGCTGTTTGAAACCGCCCATCATAACTAAATGATCGCCTTTATAAGAATAATGTGGTGTCCCCCATTTAATATTTTCTTCTACTTCGGGACAGGTGCTAAAAATTATTTCACGTAAATTACTAAGAATAGGTTTTGCAAAATCGGCCATTTTTTCAATGTATTCCGTAACGTCTTTATTATAATTTTCCATTAATTAAAAAATTTAATTTGAGATATTTAGCTAAATATTAATCATTATTCGAAGTTAAAACAAATCTCATTAAATACGATTATTCTGATTGTTTAAATTATTGACACTTAACAAATCAACAGCAATCGATACTCGCCTTCATTTTCTTTTGGTGCTCTGTGAATGCAAGGCAGTACTTGTTGTTTGGGATGATCTACTGCCAAGCGCCAAAGATGCATTTTACCTAAATTGATAGGCATCGCATCCTCATTTACTTGATAATGTAGATCGAAATAATTTTCCGTTAAAAAGTCTTCAAATTCTTCCTCCGGCCCATTATGCAACTCTTTCAACTTTGTTCGGATTTCTGGAATTAAAACTTTTTGTTCTGCTTGAGAATTAGGTATAATGTCACTTGAAGTTCCGTGATAAGTACATAAAAAAGTATCTGTTGTGATAGGCGAACGATCGACATGAAACGAATAAACATCAGTCGATATGAAATCAAATTCATCATCACGTTCGTAGCATTTCAGCAAATTAAGAGAAGGTGAAGCTCCAAAATCAGTTAATAATTGCAAATCATTTAGGATAATTTCTCTTGCTTTATTTCCCTTTTCTGAAAGTTGGAGTGCAAGCAGATTTTCAGGAAAAATTTCGGTTATATTTTCTTCTAAAGATAATTTAGCAACAATCTCTTTAAAATCTCCATCCAAATCTCTGTGCCAACATAATGCATTTATTTCCCCTTTGAAATCGGTATGGACAAGCTCAGAAAAAGTGGATACAACGCCTACTTGATTATTGGCAGAAAATTCATTACTCATGATACAACTTAAAGAAACTAATAATTCGACTTTTTAATATTTATTGATATAAACCGTTTTCTTGTTTACAAACTCCTGAATACCATCTTGCGAAAGTTCACGGCCATACCCAGAATTTTTAGTTCCGCCAAAAGGCAATCTCTGATCACTCTTTACTAATTCGTTCACAAACACTGCACCTTCGTTAAATTTTGGCACTAATCTAATTGCTTTTTCTAAGTTTTCTGTAAAAATTGTTACTCCAAGTCCAAATGGACTGTTATTTGAAAGCGCAATTGCTTCTTCTTCATTCTCAAAAGAAGTAATTCCGATCAATGGACCAAAAACTTCTTCTTTAAAAATAGACATATCTGTGGTGACATTTCCCATAACTGTTGGCTCAAAATAAGCTTTGTTCCTTTTGCCTCCCAACAAGACTACTGCTCCCTTGTCTAATGCATCTTGAAGTTGTTTTTCTAGTTCTTCGGCAAGATCAACACGGGCCATAGTGCCAATTGTTGTTTCCTCGTTCAAAGGATCTCCTGACCTAAGTTTGCTTACCTCTTCTAAAAATGCTTTTATGAACTCTCCCGAAATAGATGATTCTACCAATAATCGTTTTCCAGCAATACAGCTCTGCCCTGCATTTTGAAAACGTGCTTGAACGCAAGTTTTAACGGTTTGTTGCAAATTGCAATCTGCAAAAACTACCAAGGCATTACTGCCTCCAAGTTCTAGAACTGTTTTTTTAATTTCACTTCCTGAAACAGCTGCAACAGCTCTTCCTGCAGCTTCACTTCCTGTCAATGTAACCGCTTTGATTTTAGGGTCTCTTATGATTTCTTCTACCATTTTGCTGCCAATAGGCAGATTTGTAAAACATCCCTCGGGGAAACCTGCTTTTTCGAATACTTTTTCAATACTCATAGCACTTTTCATAACATTGCTGGCATGTTTTAAAATTGCAACATTTCCTGCCATCAGTGCCGGAACAGCAAAACGCATAACCTGCCAAAAAGGGAAATTCCAAGGCATAATCGCTAAAACAATTCCTATTGATTCATAACTTACATAACTTTTATATGCTTCTGTTTCAATTACTTTATCGGAAAGCATTTTAGAGGCGTTCTCAGCATAAAAATCACATAAAGCAGCGCATTTTTGTACTTCTGCAATTGCTTGAGTAATGGGTTTTCCCATTTCCTGGGTTATAATTTGAGCATAATCCTTTGAATTTTTCCTCAATTCCTCACCTACTGCTCTCATCAATATTGAACGTTCAGAAAAGTGAGTTTCTTTCCAAATCATGTACTGAGCATCTGCCTTATCAATTGCATTTTCGACCTCTTTTTTATCAAATTCAGCGACTTCATATACAGTCTCTTGATTATATGGATTTATAGACTTTATCATACTATTATTTTTTACCGTATCTATTTAAAAACTTTTAATAAGATACAATTTATTTTTCACATACTAAGACACTGGCTATTTTCAAAAAAAAGACCTGCATAAAGTAGAAATCAAAAGTAGAAAGATTACTGGTAATTAAATAAAGCCGAAAGAAAATAAAACTTTCGGCTTCATAATTTTTATTCTGAAATGTCTATTTCATTTTTTCTCATTCATCCAGAAATATAAAGGCGGAATTAATATTGGAGCAAAAAATAAGGTACTCGTCAATCCACCAATGATTACCGTTGCGAGCGGTCGCTGCACATCAGAACCAATACCTGACGATGTAGCAGCAGGAATAAGACCAACAATAGCGACAACCAGAATCGACAATAAGGCTCTTAATTGCTCTTTTGAAGCGGTCAATACGTTTTCCTGCAAATCATCTTTGCTAAACAATGTTTTTCTGTTTAAAGCTGATACAAGAAGTACACCCGACATTACTGAAATTCCAAAAATGCTCACAAAACCAACACCTGCAGAAACATTAAAGTAATAACCTCGAATAAGTAAAGCCATAATGCCACCTCCTAAAGCAAACAAAATACAACTCATGGTAATCATGGTATGCTGAAAATTTTTATACAGCATAAACAGAAACAAGAAAACCATAATAATTGTTAGCGGAATAGTGAATGCCAATTGTTTTCCTGCTCGTTCCAGGTTTTCATATTGTCCTCCATAAATGATGCTGTATCCTTTAGGCACAGTTACATTTTTCCCTACTTTTTCTTGCAATTCTTTTACAAAACTTCCTTGATCCCTTCCCTTGATATTGGTTCTAACCGTAATCATGCGTTTACTGCCATACCGATAAATATTCGTTTGACCTTCAACAAAATGTATATTTGCCAATTGATTCATTGGGATTAACGCACCATTTGAAGATGGCACCAAAATATCTTTGATTGCGTCAATAGAGTTTCTGTACTGTGGCAAAAAACGAACTACAATATCATAACGTTTTGCGCCATCATATAATGTTGAAATTGTTTTTCCACCAATTGCTACCTCGATCATATTTTGGATATCAGCCACATTGATTCCAAATCGCGCCGCTTGTTCCCTATTAATATCAATAGCCAATTGCTCTTGATCTCCTTCCTGTTCAATATTAACATTATCAGCACCTTGAGTATTTTTAGCAATTTGCGCAATTATTTCTGCCTTTTTTCTCATCATTTCCAAATCATCGCCTACAACAGAAACTGCGAGGTCTGCCGCGCTTCCGTTTACAATTTCCATAACCTGATCAATAATAGGCTGTCCCGAAGAAAATTGTACCGATGGGATTTCTTGCCGCAGATCATTTTTTATTATTTCGACCAAATCTTTCTTAGCAATCGTATCGCTCCAGAGTTTATAATCTTTTAATCCTACTAAAATCTCATTTCTATTAGCAGGAAATGGGTCGGTACCATCATCATTACGTCCTGTTTGAGTTATTACGTAAGATATTTGCGGATACTTCGAAATTATTTTTCTAATTTTTGGAGCATACTTTGCATTTTCTTGTATCGAAATTCCGGCTGGAAAATTTCCTCTTAAAAAGATTGATCCTTCATCTAATGTTGGCAAAAATTCGGTTCCTAATTTTAAGCCGCATAAAATAAATATTGCAACGATCGAGAAGCCAATTACGGTTGTTTTTTTATAATTATTTAAAAATCTGGCTAATGCTTTTTCGTATGATTTAGTCAAATAATCCAACACCGCATTTTTGTGCTCTTTTATAGGTTTGTCTACATCAAGCATTGCCTTTCTATAAACAAACGAAATTAAAACCGGAATAAAGGTCAGTGCTCCGAGCATTGAACCGATAACGGCAAAAGCCAAAGTTAAAGCCATTGGAGAAAACAATTTACCCTCTACTCTAGTCATTAAAAGTATTGGCATGTAAGCCAAAATGATAATGGTTACAGAAAAGAAAATTTCTCTACCTACTTCCTGCGCTGCCTGAAGCGTAATTTGTACAATTCCTTGCTGCTTTTCTTCTGGTGTGGCTGTTCTGTATTTCCTTATAAGATGTTCCGCCATTAAACAGGCGCCGTCAACAATAATTCCGAAATCTATTGCGCCAAGCGAAAGCAGATTAGCCGGAATACCTGTAAGTCTCATCAAAATGAAGGCAAACAATAATGAAAACGGAATGGTCAAAGCCACTACTAGAGCGCTTCTGACGCTTCCGAGAAACAAAATCAATAGTATAATTACAATAGAAATTCCTTCAAATAACGTATGCGCAACAGTTTCCAGCGAATGATCAATCAAGAAAGTCCTGTCGTACATAGGACGCAGTTTTACGTCTTGAGGCAAATCATTTTCCTCCAAATCGGCCATTCTTTCTTTTAACAATTTCAAAACCTCACTCGGATTTTCGTATCTTCTTAAAAGAATGATTCCTTCAACACCACTGCTTACATCTTTTTTATCTTTGGTAACCGTATAACCCATAACACCACTTGGTGGCGGTGGCGTAATTTCGACAGTAGCTACATCACGAACAAAAACCGGCACGCCATTTTCAGATTTAAGTACAATGTTTTGAATATCTCGTTCAGTTTTAATCGCTCCTAAACCACGTACTGCAAAACCTTGTCCTCCTCTTTCAATGATATTTCCGCCTGTGTTTAGATTGTTTGCATCTACTGCATCCATTACGTTTTTGAGCGTAAGATTGTATTTTCTTAGTTTTTCTGGCGAAGTAATAATATGGAATTGCTTTAATGGTCCGCCAAAAGTGGTTACATCTGCAATTCCTGGAACTTGCAATAAGGCAGGTTTTATAACCCAATCCTGCAAATCTCTAAGTTCTGCCTGACTGTAATTTGGCGGCGCTTCGACAACATATCTGAAAATCTCACCAACTGCGGTAGAAAGTGGTGCTAATGAAGGCGTGACACCATCTGGCAATTCAGCTTCTGTAAGCCGTTCTGTCACTTGCTGGCGCGCAAAATAATCATCAGTGCCGTCTTTAAAAGTAAGCTGTACTACTGACAAACCAAAAATGGTTCTGCTTCTTCGATCTAAAACATTTGGCGTATTCTGCAAAGCTCTTTCAATCGGAACAGTAACTTGCTGTTCAACTTCCTCAGCCGCTCTTCCGTCATATTGCGCTACTATGATCACATTGGTATCTGCAATATCCGGATACGCTTCTATTTTTAATTTGGTAAAACACCAAAAACCAATCGACATTAAAACAACGCTAATTGCAATTATAACCCAACGGTTGCGAAGGCTGAATATTAGTAAATTCTTGATCATCTGTTTACCATTTTTCTACGTGATTCGTAACTATAAAACCGCCACTATAGACTTTTCTTAAAGCCGTTAAAGCTGTTTTTACCTTTTCATCTTCATCTATAAAATTGATCAGTAAGGGTATTTTATCAAAACTGAACAAATCATGAGGCCTATTAAGATACCGACTGGCTCCATATCCTAATTTGCCATGAAATACTGTAGCTCCTTCAATTTTGTGTTCGATCAAAAATCGCAAAATATACTCGTACAAAGGCTGTGTTCCTTTTAACTCGTCTTTATCTATATATACTTGTGCTTGTATCATTGTTTCTTTTTTAAAGTGTTAGCAAATACCATTTCCACTCTCTTTTATAGATATAATCTTTATTATCAATACCCAAAACTCAGTCCTTTTAACTGCATAACACCTTTAACTGCTATCGCATCACCGCTTTTTAAACCGCTATAAACAACAATTCTGTCTCCTATTTGATTTCCTATTGTCACTTCTGTACGCTCAAATTCTTTATTGCCTTTTTTTACAAAAACATAATTTTTTGCCTGAACAGTTACTAGTGAATTTTTATCGATACTTATATTATCTCCTTCACTTACGCCAAAAGAAACTGTAGCAAACATCCCGGCCTTAAATTTACCGCTTGCGTTGCTCAGGCTTATTCGCAGTTTCACCATTCTGGTAGACTGATCAATCATATCGGCAATGTCATCAATTTTTCCTGAGAATTTTTCATTAGGAAAAGCTGTGAATTGCACTGTACAATTGTCACCGCTTTTTATTCTGCTGATCTGATTCTCCGGAATATCGCAAATGATAAACGATGTTCCCGCTTTTGCTTTTTTGAGTGCTTCGGGTTCAAATCCTCCGGCTTTCAAATTGGTTTCAAATTCAATCAAAGCCGCTTTCTCATTGGCCAAATTGGTCTGTTCTACAGATAGTGCTGTCTGTGCTTCAAGCAAATCTTTTCCTGTTGCGGCACCATGCGCCAACAAATCTTTAGCACGATCCACTTCTATTTGTTTTTGTTTTATGTTTTTATTCTGAATTTGATTGATATTGGCCAAATGCTGAATAAGCTGGGTGTAACTAGCGGCCAAATCAGGATTTTCAAATAAAATGATATTTTGCGACGCTCCTTCCTGTGATTTCATGACAGTTGCGGAAACTTTTGCGGGAGCCATAATTTGATTATTAAGAACCGAATTTCCTATGGATTCTGTTTCAAAAAAAACAACACTGCTGTCAGTAGGAAATACAATAGTTTTTCCGTTATTCGTAACTTGTGGCATATTGTTTACAGCTTGATCTTGTTTGTTTTCTTTTCCGCCACAGGCATAAAGAAATAATACTATAATACCGCTATACTTTATTAAATGTTTCATGTGTAATAAATTTTATTTTTAATGAATCTCGACAATTATCGCAGATCATTATTGTGCTATTTGATTAATTAATCCTGAAGCGTAAAGTAATGTGATATAGCTTCTCCTATATTCTTGCATAGAATCATAATATTGTTGTTGTATATCGAGCCAACTGCGTTGTGCTTCCAGAAAATCGATAATAGTTGTCCCGCCTCTTAAATAGGAATATTTTACGCTCTTTAGAATATTTTCTGATCTCGTCAGCAATCCACTAAAATTTTCAAGATTGCTTTTTTGAGTCTGATAAGCATTAAACGCATTCGTTATTTCTGTCCGAATTAAAACCTCTGTAGCTTGTAAATTTTGTTCAGCTTGTTGTTTTAAATAACTTGATTTTTTTATTTCACCTTGATTTCTTGAAAAAAATGGAAGTTCGACTGTACCATACAAACCAACATATGGAATTGTGTTTTGCGGATTGTAAATTAATCCGAGTTCAGGTTGCGGATAAGCTAAAGACTTTTGAAGATTAATATTCGTATTGGCAACATCTAAGATTGATTTAGAAGCCAAAACATCGGTTCGTTTATCTAACGCTTCTTGCAAAAAATCTTCTAAATTAGAAGGCAGAACAAATACAAAATCATCATTAGAATCTATATTTATTTCTTCCTGAGTGCCTAACAAATATTTAAGGCTAAGCAATTCGTTTTTAAGATTTTGATCCGCTTTTTTTATTTCTAATGCATATTGATTTGCCAGCAGCGTGGTTCGGTTTAAATCTGTTTCTGTAATTACTTGATTTTTTAAGCGCACTTTATTTATAATGACCAAACTATCTAGATTACTGCTGGCTTTTTTTACTATTTCTAATTGTTTTTGCGCTGCCCAGACATCAACCCATTTCAAACCTACGTCCTGAAAAAGATTACGTTCTATTTCATTGTAGTTTTTTTGTGTCAAAACCGAATTTTGACTTGCAAAATCAATTTTGTTTTTACGTGTTCCTGCAAGTTGAAAAACTTTGCCTAATTGCAAATTTGTTTGCGTATTAGCACTATTTAAAAAACCCGTATTAGGCGCATAATTTTTTTCAGTGGCAATGCCAATGTAATTAAATCCTAAAATTAGATTTGGTCTTAATTTTGCCGTCATAATATCACTTTCAGCAATATTGACATCATAATACTGACCTTTGAGAACGGGATTGTTTTTCTTTGCTGTTTGGAGGGATTTTTGAAGATTATAATTGGTTTGTGAAATTCCATTGACGGAGGACAAACTCAACAAAACAAATAAAAGAAAGTACTGTTTTTGCATAGCTTTATTCTTTATTCATTGTATTATAAATATACGTAAAACCTAATTATCAAACAATTAGAGATCATGAAAATAAAATTCATCATGTATCCTCTTTATCTATCCTAAGTTAAAAATTATCTATTTTTGATTTTTTTTAAAGATGTTTCAAATTATAACTTGGAACATAATTTTTGAAAGTTATTTTTTTGAAGAAGATCAAAAGAGAATTAAGAATAAGCAATAAAAAAAGCCGCTCCTAAAAAGGAACGGCTTTCGAACTATATAAAGAACCTACTAACTCTACTAGTTAAAAAAATAACCAAATGTTACTTGAAAAACTCTATTCTTCATATTGCTGTTAATGATGTAATTGGTATTTGAAGTTGCATCTTTGAATACATCAGTATAAGACATATTGTATCTTGCATCTGCATAAAACCTGTCTTTGAACTGGTAACCTAATCCAAAATTTACTGAGGCATCTACTCCATTCGAATAATCCTTCAAATTAAGATTCTCATAATTTTCATATCCTAAAAAGTTGTCCTGATATTCGTTTTTAGCTTTCAAAAGTATTCCCACTTGCGGTCCCGCCTGAAGACTTAATCCTTTTACAACATAATATTTCAACATTATAGGAATGTTTATGTAGTTTAAACTTACTGTGCTCTTGTAATGTGAATTTTGAACGTCGGCATCAGCATACGAAAACTTCATTCCTTGCTGGCTGTATAGAAATTCCGGCTGAACCGAAAAACTTTTCGCCAAAGGAATTTCTGCCATTAAACCAGCTGTAAAACCTGTTCGGCTTGATGAATTCACTGCATTTTCATCAAAAGTAAGATTGGAAATATTTAAACCTGCTTTTGCACCCAGCTTCACCTTTTCGGTTTGTGCTGTAACTGCTGCACACGCAAAAAGTGTGCATAAAAGGAGCATGGATTTTTTCATAATTTTATTTGTTTTAAGAATGGTGGCTCGATAATCTGAGCCACCATTTTTATCTATATTTTGTTAGTTCTTGATAATTTTAGCTGAGTACTTTTTACCTTGAACAGTACAATCTAAAATGTAAACTCCTGTTGTTAAATCGCTCACACTAATATTAGAAGGCATACTGCTATACGTTTTACTCCAAACTGCATTTCCGTTCATTGAATAAATCTTAAGTTCGGTTTGTCCGTCAACTTTATCTGTCAAGAAAATATTCACATTATCCACAGCTGGATTTGGGAAAACTCTGAATGCATTCGTCAATTTTCCAATAATCAAACCTTTAGAATCGTACTCAACAGACATTCTATCACATCCGTTGCTATTCGTAGTTCTTAGACTATAAGTTCCTTCCCAGATTGTTGCAACTGCTTTTTCTGTCGCATTTGGAATAGGTTTTCCATTTAAATACCACTGATATGCTGTCGCATCATCTGAAGCCATGATTTTCTTGTCATCTAAAACTCTAATTGACGGTTGTTTGTTTTCAAGGATTGTAATACTTGTATTGAAAATTTTACCTAATCCGTTTTCATTATAAACCGTTACATAATAGTCACCGCTTTCTGTTGCTGTGAAAGTTGGATTTGTTGAACCATCGAACCATTCGTAAGCTTTGTAATTTCCTGGATTTAAAACTACTTCTGGTCCACAAACATTGCCGCTTACTAATTCAGATTCAAAAGTGTCAAATGTTACTTTTACTTTTCCTGTAATTGAACAACCATTTTTCAAAACTGCCGTTACAATATAATCTCCAGGTTTCGTTACTTCAATAGCATTTGTAGTTTCGCCAGTATTCCAGATAAATGAATCTGCATCAACTTCTTTACTTAACAAATTAGATTCAGCATTCAAATAAACGCTTTTACCTGCATATCCATGAACTGAAGCATTGTCGAATAATTTAAAGTCTCCAGCTACTCCCTGATAAGTATAGTCTTCGATTGTATTATTTTGAGCAATGATATCGTTTTCTACAATTGCATTAAAATTAAATACATGAGAATCTCCATCAACTAATTTAGGCGTTGTTTTAAAAGTATATTCGATACTTTCTCCCACAGGAATTCCTGCCGCAACAGCTTCTGAAATTTTCTCCGAAGTATTTTTATATTCTAAATTTACCTGAATCGAATTTTCTTTAATAGCAATTTGACCTTCATTTTTCAATCTTACTTTGTATTCATCGTTTCCACAAACATCTTTTGGTGATAAAATCTCCATAGCAACGTCTGTAACTTCTTCATTAAAAATCTTCAAATCATCTAAAACCATATACGAATATCCATCGGCTTTTGCATGTCTAAAACGGAACATTACTGATTTTCCTCTGTATTTAATGATATTCAATGATGCACGTTTCCAGTCAGTATCTCCATAACTTCCTTCTTTATTTCTTCTCCAAAGTTCTGTCCATTCCCCTCCTGCAGCTTTAATATCAACTAATAAAATATCGTTCACATTGCTCTGCATCGCGTAATAAAATTCTACTGCAGATGCTTTATCAGATAATTTATACATCGGCGAAATTACCTCTCCATAATAGTACAAGCCTTCCAACTGGCTATATAGCATTGTTGTTGATGTATCTCCTGTATGATCTTTTTTAGGCACTGACAAGTAAGTATTATCAGCGGTAGTAACAATTCTCCATGGATAGTTTTCATCACTCTGGCTTGAAACAAAACCTTTAGCTCCAAATAATGAACCTTTAGGAACATTTGAGAAATTTTCAAGGCTTAATTCTGGTGCTTTTGCAATAACTTCAAAAGATCCTTTTATAACCAAAGCCTGCTCTTTAGGCTCAGTCGCAGTATATGCCTTTAGTGCGATATCATATTTTCCTGCAGCCAATTGTGGCAAACCATTAACTTTGTAATTAATCGTTTGTCCAACCAATAACTCTCCTGTTTCAGCAAGAGAAATAGGATTTCCTATTGCAGTTCCGTTTTGAGAAATTTGATATTCGATTGTAAATTTATCTACTGTATTATAAGCTGAATTTTTAACATTTACATTAAACTCATGCGAAGGTGCATCTTCATATACTGTTTCTGCAACAACTAAATTAGAAGGTCTTAAATTCGATTTCTTCTCTTTAATTTCGATATTATCGACTGCAAAACCGCTTGCAAATAATCCATTGTCATTGTGCACGAATGCTACTTGTACACAAGATTTTCCTGCATATTCAGTTAAATCTACACCGTATTCCCACCACGCTCCATAATATGGCATGTGAAATACTTCTTTCCAAGTCTGACCTCCATCTGTACTTACTTTTACAGATCCGTCAGAAAGATGCTGTGAATCTCCATATCCATCAAATGATAAGTGCGCTTCTTTGTAATTTGTCAAATCAAACACTGGCGAAATCAACATGTCGTTTGATTCATCACAGTTGCATTTGTCATCATTACTTGCCATAAATTTAGTATGATCAGCAAGAAACCATCCTGGTGATCCTAAATCGGCACGTACTCCGTGTTTCCATCCTGCAGATCCTTTGTTTTCTGAAGTTCTCCAGCCTTTGTATTTAGACGCATCTTCAAAATCCATTTTGTATGGAAGTACAGACACTTTCATATCTTCATTGTTCCAATTGTCGTAAGCAAATACATAAGAATTATTGGCTTGCTTAAGATCTTGCAACATGTCTTCTGGGAAAACAGAAACTGTTATAGTATGCTCTCCAGCCGTTTTTAAATTGATATTCGGAACACTAATTGAAATTGTGTCTTTGAATTTAGCAAAAGTCAAAGTTCTTTTCTCTATTTGAGAAAAAACTACATTTTTTGCAGCATCTAAAACTTTAGTAGTTACATTTACCACTTGGCTTGTTGTCGCAAAATTATTGGTAATTTTAGCAATTACCGAAGCATTAGTGTTGTCAATTGTACATTTACCAGCTTCTAATTTTGCAGCTAAAACTTCAATATCATAAGGAGCATCACTCACACGAATATTATCAATAAACCCTCCTAAGAAACCATCATTATAATCGTCTGTTTTAACATGAAAACGAAGTGCTACTTTTTTTCCTGCAAGAGCATTTAAGCGTATTTGAGAAGGATCTTTTTTGAGAGAATTATTCACTCCTGTAAACCATCCTCCGTCAAATGCTTCGTTATAATGCAATTTTTCAGGGTAGCTTACGTCTTCTACTTTTTTCCAGCTTTTACCTTTATCTTCAGAGTACTCCACTATTAATCCGTCATATCCTTTGTGGAATAAATAATATAAATCGAATTCGGCATAAGGAGAAACAACATTTGTAAAATCAAAGATTGGTGATTCTAATACGAAATCAGAATTAAGAGCCGGTCTTTCATTTGTTTTAAAATCTACCATACCCCACATGTATTGCGATTTAACATCTCTAAATGACGCAGGATAATTTTGAAATATAAACTTTTGATTTGTTGCATTTAATGATTTTGTATTCCATCCTCCTGGCGTTCTTTCAAAACCTTGAACATATGGAAATTGCGTTACAATACCGCTGTAAGCAGCGTTCAAAATACTGTTGTTTGTTGTAACAGGATCTTTGTCGTATGTTACATATGCTTCATAGGTATGCAAACCTAATCCAGATAAATCTACAGTTCCATCAAAAGGAATTTTGATTTCTGATTTTCCTTTAAAAGCAGTTTCTAAAGTAATATCTTTCCAAACAGTAACACTTCCTGGCGTTGTATCTGCATATCCAATTTTTAATTTAGATCCCGCTGGAATATCCTGACAACCTAAGTTATAAAGCGAAATTGCCAAAGTATGATTTGCCGATTGGACTCCACCATTATAATCTGGAATTTCAAGATTTGTTACTTTAATATCAAAATCTTTTTGAGCTATTGGAACAACAATTTGTGAAGTAAAAGTATAACCGCTTTTTTGACCGAATTCAGTAATTGGATTAAGATCTAATTTTACTTCAATATAATTTATGGCACCTCCAGTCTGATAAGGTATTTTGTCTCTAAGTTCTAGAGTCACCTTTTCTCCAGGAGCTAAATCTTTAGGAAAATAAACTTTGCCATCATTAGAGTAAAAAACGATAAGTCTACCTAAAGCACTCGACATTGCTCTCAATTTGTAATTTAAAACTTCATAAGCTTTAATTGGAATAATGCCAGTATTTTCAAAAGTTATATAAAAAGGTTCGTCGCCTTTTAGTTGCCCACATGGCAAAGAAGGATTTTGTACCGAAACGATTGACAACTGTTTATCAGAATAAGCTGCTCCAACACCAATTGCATACCAAGCATTTGTAACTTGTTTGTATTCTTCAGAACCTAATCCGTATAAATCTTCTGTCGCCATTAAAGAGGCATTACGCATATCTCTAAAATTTGAAGAAGGCGATAAATACTCTGTAAGTGTTAAATAAGCGATTTTTTCTGCTTTCTCAAGACCAATTCCTTTAATCTTGTAGCTATTATTAAGATCATTAACTCCTTCTCCACCTTCAACTAAAAGATAATACCAGTAATTGGTAATACCACTGTTTTGGTGCACACCGCCATTGTCACCACTAGCTGCAGGATCTGCCCAATATTGTCCTCCGTAAGTATCTGGCTGGCCAGCTGCTTTTGGGTCGGCCATGCTTCTTAAACTTCCGTGTTTGTATAGTTCATCACCCAACATCCAAATGTCATTTTTTGAATCTTTTCCAGCATAAAGCTCAATAGAAATTCCAAAAATATCACTGAAAGATTCGTTCATTGCACCCGATTCTCCCTGATAAATTAATCCAGCAGAAAACTGTGTTATAGCATGCGTCATTTCGTGACCTGTAATCCCCAAACTTACAAAAGGCTGGTCTATTCCATCTCCAAATTGCGCCCATCCTCCTGTCCAAGAAGCATTTTGAACATTAGTTCCTAAATGCGCCAATGCAAAAATCGTCATCCCTTTATCATCAACACTATTACGATCAAATTTTTCTTCATAATAGTTCAACGTTTTTTGCATTCCCCAATGAATATCAATTGCTGCTTCATCATGGTCTTTATTGTACAAATCATTCCAGTTGTTATCCTCATCGATATATTCTGTAAGTACTTCGTCTGATGCATGCTCAGCATGATTCATATTTAAAGTGTACATTGGCACTTTGTATTTTCCTACTAAGCTTTCCAATCTATAACCATCTGAATATTGCGTTGTTCCAAAAGTAACATCTCCAGCAAATCTTGCTTTTCCTTTACCAACAGCTGGTCTTCCGTCAGCATCTACAGAAGAAGCTGCACGAAGATCTCTGCTTAAATCAATTTTTAAAATTGTTTTTCCAGAGTTTGCATCAACGTAAATAGTCTGGCTAGATTGCGGATTTGTAGCGAAAATATCGTATTTCCAAGCCAAATGATATTCTTTCAATTCAGAAGAAAAATCTGGTCCTACATAAACCAATTCGCCTTCAGGCTTTTTGCTGATATTTTTATTTACCAAAGCACTCATTTTTTTGCTTTGCCAAACATATTCTTTAGCATTTACAGTTCTAAGAGCGCTTTCAAGACCTTGAGAAGCATTGATTTTATAGTTCCCGCTTTCTGGCAATTTTTTTCTGATCTCACCAAAAGCATCAATCTTGGTTTTATTTTCTCTAACCTTGTAAATGGCTCCTTCAACCGGAATCGAATTATGCAATTGCTGGTAAGTTGCTAAAGTTCGGCCGTGTTTATCAGATACCAACTTTAATTGCATTTTGTCTGAACTAGCCAATCCAAAAGCTTCTTTCTTAACTTCAAATATGTTTTTTGACGTTAAGTTTCCAGATTTAGCAAATGACTTTACTTTCGTGATTGAATCTTGAGCAGTTCTTTTACTTGTAGCAGAATTTGCATTTTGGCTAAATAGCTTTTGACTTTCTTGTGCTTGTTTCAATACAGCCTCTCCTTCTTCTTTTGAAAGTTGCTGTCCTTTTATGTTTTCTTCTCGAATTATTAAAGAATTACTATCGTCAGTTTCCTGAATAGCACTTTGATCATTAGTTTTCTTAGAAGTTTGATCCTTTGTCTGACTTGCAGTGGGCGATCCAAGCGCCGTTTGCACATTACCTGATTTGCTTTTTGACAAAGGTGACTTTGATTGGGCTATTCCTACGGAACTGACCAAGAAACCTAGCAAAAGAAACAAATACCTGGGTTTAGTGTAAATTTGGTTCATTTTTAAAAATTTAAATTAGTATTAAGGTTGCATTGTTAATAAGAGTGGCACTTTAATTATTCGTATAAAATCATAAAAAACATTGTCTAAAATCAAGTGGGCGTTTGATCTTTAGAATCTGGTTTCGTAATTTTTTGTAGAATTTTTAAGAGGGCGCTTTTTTTGGTTTCTGCTTCCTCTAAAAGTTCTTCCAAACTTTTAAGAGGGGCATTTTTTTTCTTCGCATTCATTTAAAATTAACTTCTGATATTTTTTTGGTAAATATAGAAGTCGAAATTGCTGCCAATAAAAAAAGGACTAATGCAAAAACACTCTTAAACAAAAAAAGAGCACTTAAGTAGCACTCATTTTAAAATAAAACCAACTGTACCAATTAGTTACAATTAAAATTATTTTACATTGTTTCTCCCTTAAAACTGTTTAAATAAGTGGAAAGATTTACTTTTTCGTTCGTCAAATCAAACTTTTTGCGCAATCTGGTTCGCGCATTTTCGATTGATTTAAAGGATTGTCCGGTAATTTGAGAAATCTCTTTTGTTGTTAAATCTAAATATAGAAGCGCACAAAGTCGGCGCTCTTTTGGGGTAAGCGATGGATAATCGATAGTAAGTTTATCAAAGAAAGATTTGTGAACCTGCTCAAAACTGATTTCAAACTCTTTCCAGATATCCGTATTCAAATCTTTTTCTAAACGCTTTAATACAATATCAATCGCCTGCTGTAATTCTTTATTGGGCGTTTTGAGTTTGATCATTTTTAAATCGGTCAAAATTTCATTGATATTATCTGTGCGGTGAATTTCGGCCATGGCTTTGCCTACTAAAACCATATTTTTGGCTTCAAGGCTTTGGTTAAGTTCTTGCTGTTTTGCTTTAAGTTTCTCTTTTTCGAGCTGGCTTTTGATATTCTTATTTCGGTATTTTATCAATAAAATAACCAAAACCAAGATTCCAACAACCAGAATCAAACCTACAACATAGTACTTAAATCGCTTTTGCTCTTCCTCCAGCGTCCTAATTTTATTTCGGACTTTATAATCTTGTTCCAGCCTGATTCTTTCCAGATTTACAGCCTTTTGCTCAATATTAATACTGTCGCTAATTTTATTGTACTGCTCAAAATAATAAACTGCATTTTTATAATCTTGTTTGCTTAAATAAGCATGATACAACATTTTGTTCAGTCTCATTGCCGAAAAGCCAAATGATTTAGCTGCATCCAATTCTAAAGCTTGTTTTGCATTTAAAATAGCGTTGTCAAACTTCTTTTCCTGCATGTTATACTCTGAAAAAGATTCATGAACAAATGCCTTCAGAGAGTTGTCTTTACTAGAATTAAGCAACTCAAAAGCCTTCTCAAAATTAAGATCTGCATTTTTATTGTCTTTCTTGAAAACATAAGCTCTTGCCAAATTGGTATAGATATAAATACTTAGTTTGTTGTCTTTTAATTTGTTGGTCAGTAAATGCGCTTTCTGATAATAATACAAAGAAGAATCTGGATTTTTGTCTAAATAAATTGTTCCAATATTATTTAAAATTTTTACCAGTTTAACGGGATCATTTTTTGCTTTTTGATATTTATAAACATGAGCAAAAAATTGTAAAGCTTTTTCCTCATTATTGCTTTTTGCATATAAAATAGCGAGATTGTTTTCGATTCTGGCCGACTCCGGAACATTATTCATTTCCTTGTAAATATCGTAGGCTTTTAAATAGTAATCCAACGAAACATCTAAAACATCTTTTGAATCATAAATTTCTCCAGCAGTTATATAAACGCCCGCCAAAGCTAAATCTGGCGCGGATGCTTTCTTAGCTTCGGCTTCTGCCAATTCGATATACTTTACTGCCCTTTCCCAATCTGAATCTTTTAATTTTAAAGCGATTTTTCGGCTTAAATCTACTTTCTTTTCGTGATTGTCAATAGCATTCAAACTATCGATCATTTCTTTTGTTGAAGATTGAGAATGAATCGATAAAGAGAAAAAAAGGAGAAAAATGGAAACTAATCGTGGTATCATTGCTAAAATATCTTAAAAGATGTTTTTTAATTAGGCAAAATAAAGTGTTCTGAGGCTTACAAAAAAATACTGTTATGAATTTAACATAAATATGCTATTTTCGAAAACAACAAATCAAATCTTAAGTAAAATAATTCTATCTTCAATCCCAACCTTTTTTGCTAAATTATACTCTATACGATAAAGACCACATATAAAAACAACAAATTATGTTATTAAAGGCATTTAAAGAATACTGCGTAAATAAGAAAAAAAGAAATGAAAAAGGTCTTAAAATAGGATATTACATTTTATTTATCCTAATAATGGCGCCACTTATGGCGTATAACATTTTTATGACAACAGAAATATTTGTTCCTGAACAAGTAGAATTAGCAAATCCAAAAGATTTATTTTCTGCTGTTATTTCTGAAATCTCAAAATTTGAAGAAAAATCGGATACTATTTATATTTCAAAATATACTGCATATGCAATTTGTAATGTGGGAGTGCCAATCAAAACTCCATATGAACAGAAAATAGAACAGATCGAAGAAAGAAAAAAGCCAATTCTCGATATTGATAAATCAATGGACAATTTATATTTCATTAATAACAAAGTAATTATCACTGGGAGAACAGGAGTTAACAATCCTTTTATTTGTAATATAGCCAAATATAGTTTTGACAATAAAGACAAAAAACTATTTCATCTTCAATACAAAATCATCAACAAAAATAAAGTCGAAGTTTATGTTTACACTAATATTCAGCAACAAATATGGAATTTCATTTTAACTCGAAAAAAGGATAAATGGGACATAAAGGTTGTAAAATAATTGAAGTCAAAAATTTACCTTCAAAAAAAAATTATATAAACACCAAATCTGAAGAATACTTCGTCTTTTCTACTGCATTATTTTGAGCTATTTTTTGAATTTCTGCATCAATTTCAATATCATTTTTAAAAATTGAATTTAATGCGTCGACAATTTCTTTTGATGTAATTTCGTTAGAATAACCAACAAACTCAATTGACTTATCTTTTCTTTGGTGCATCTTGAAACCAGCCAAAGGAAGTTCAGACAACCGATTAGAAATATCAATATTATTGATTTTCAAATCTGATTTTGTTACAAAAACTACTGGATTTCGTGCTTCTAAATCAATTAAAAACGGAATACCATTTTCTATTTTTAAACTGCAAAAATCGCCCGTTCTGTAACGAATCAAAGGCAAAAAAGGATTACTGCCTCCGGTTACAACTAATTCGCCTCTTTCGCCATCTGGAAGCTTAGTGTCGCTGTGTTCATCAAAAATTTCCAGATATAAATCGGGACGAATAACTTTGTGTCCGATTTCAGTTGCGAAGGCAATATTTCGGCACTCTGTCATGGAATACAGGTCGATCACGGGACATTTAAAATAATCTTCTAATTTGCTTTTGGCGCCTTTTGTCAGCTTCATTGCTGATGATATTAATGCCTTTGGATATATTTGAGGCTTTAAATCCAATAAAGCTGTAAAGGCAATAGGATCGCCTGTCAGGATTTCTGGATTGTATTTTTCGAGGTATTTTTTAGCATCGTCTGGATGATTCCAATCGGACGGATTTAGATTTATTTTTAAAATACCAGCGCCTTCTAGATACGTTGATAAAGAAGCATAGGTCAATGTTGTTTCTTGAGCACAAATTAATGCAATTGCGGTTTTGCTGTTACTTTCACTAATCGAAATATTGAACTCTTTGAGAACAGATTGGACTTGTGGCAACCAACTTGCCTGAGAAACCGAATCAAAAAGTACATCTAGCTTCGATCCTGTTGATCCAGAAGTATGATATACTAGGAGTTCTTCTAAATTTGCTTCATTCGAAACAAATAAATAAGGAAACTTTCGAATATCTTCTCTTGAAGTAGTTGGAAAAACATCGAAATCATTTCCTTTATTCTGATAAAAAGGCACTGTTTCAATAGACCATTTAAAATAATCTGCCAGCCAAATTGGAGTTTGCCCTTCGTTCCAAAATACTTTATTTTCATAATAATTCTTTTGGTAAGCTTTCACTCTTAAAAGCTGTTCTGCATTTAATCGGTCACCGCTTTTAAAATTAAATTTTGGTGCAAAAGCATCTTGTCTAAGTTCATTTAAAAAACTTAAATCATCAAGCAACGGAAAACGTTCCTTGTCGGTTAATGCTATTTGTGGTCCATTATTCGCGTCCATAAACATTTGCTGCTTCACGGGCTTTTTGTTCCGCCATTTCTCTTTGAATTCTCATGATTCTTTCATGCGCTTCATACGATTCCTTTAAAACTCTATAACGCTCTTCACTGTTTATCGAAGACAATTTATCTGCAGCTTCATTATGATTTTCTCCGTACGGTATAATTTCGCAACAATATAATAGCAATCTTACCATTTCTTCTGCGCGTTCGTCATCAGAAATCCACTCATTATGTTTTACATATACAGTAGTTTTAAGCAGTTCTTCAAACCAAAATTGATGTAATTTATTTTCTATTTGAGGATTATTTACAAAATCAGGATGACATAATAACCAAGTCGAAATGTGAATGGCTCGCCAATGATTGTCATCAACAAGTTTTAAATCAAAATTTGACGGATTTTTAAAATCCTTTTTCAAAAAATTATTGCTTACAATTCGGTAAGTATCAGCAATCAAGGCAAGTGAATTTAGTCCGCCTTCTTCAAAAAAATCAGATGATCTTAAATAAGAATCTGGGCATTTTCTTAGATGTGCAACCAGTTCAAAAACATCATATTTAGACATAAGCATAATTTTGTTGTGAAAACTCAGCTGCAAACTTTAAAAGTTCAGCCTCATTTGTGACATAATAAACATTCCACCCCATTTTTACCAATCGAATTACCAAATCTTTATTATAATCAGGCGGCGAATGCAATACTATTGTTCCGTGTCCGCCGGCGTTTTTTAAGGCAATTTCGGCTAATTCCCAATTTGTTTGTTTGGTGTGCGTATCAGCATCCAGCATGCTAAAAATATCGTTATCAGTAACAATTACTATATGTGATTTTTTATTTGGTTTTACTTCAAATGGTTTTCGTAATCGCTCAATTCCGTAGGCATAGCCGGTTCCTAAATAAGAAGTCAAAGTGGTTAGCAAATCGGTTTCATCTGTAATAAAACCATCGGTTTCCAAATAACTTCCCGGTTCGCCAGAAAGACATCCCATAACTGAAGCTCCAGCACGCAAAGCAGATAATCCAATAATTGTAGCTGCCAAAATTGGCCAAGAAAAGTTATGTCTCGGATTTCCCATCGAACCGGAACAATCAATACCAAGATAAACATTCAACGGCTTTTTTGAAATAGAATTATCTGAATCCGAACCATAGGTTCTTTTTTGAGTTGTTAACCCTGGAATAAGTTCTGGCGACAAAATTGCCGATTGCAACCAATCTACTTCTTCAATAGAATCGCCAATATCCCAGGTTTCTAAGCCTTCTGGCAAGTCAAATGATACATTTTCAGAAGTTTCTACTGGAAAATCGATTAAATGTGGTAAAGCAATTTCTTTGTAATAAGCATTGATCAAAGACTGTTCATCGGCATTTGGATTGGCTTGTTGCATCAAATCAATGTAATTTCCGGGCCCCATATAACCATTTCTTGGTCCATGTCCGCCAAATTCATTTTTTTCGATACCTAAACTTTCCTTTTTCTTTTTATCGTCGCTTTTTTCTTTTGAATCAATGGCTTCTTTTCGCATATCAATTACTTCATCGTAACCTTCTAAATCGAGTTTAGTCAAACCTGAAATGTCCATTGCTCCTTTTCCCGAATCTTCGGCGTCTAAAAGCACTAAAATCTTTTTGCGGGCATCTTGAAATTCTTTGTCATCCATCAAATAAGGATATAACATTACGGCAAAGCGACCGCCACCATGAATCCAATTTTTTGAATAACTTCTTATCAAGGAAGCCAATAACGATGCATCTGAATCTATTTTCTTGCTATGAAGCGATAATTTTGTTGCCAATTCTCCACGATTCAATCGCCATAAATATTCATAAGTACGCATCATCAGTGTCCAGAATTCTGAAAAACTTTCCTCTGAATTAATCGCTTTATAAACTTCTGACATTCTTAATTTATTGACACGTTGCAACTTATCATTTATCAAGAAATCTTCATATAAATTAGCCACCATTGGCGCTCTATCTTCTATGCTTGGCAATCCAAAACGAATTCTATTTAACAAAACAGCATTGTCATATAAATTTGCAGGCGTAAAAATATGATGCCCAATTTCATGCGCGAGCACTTCTAAAGCATAATCGGTTATATTGCGTTCTACAACTTCTTGCAAATTAATCACAATGCGATGATCTGTCAACCGAATCATTGCAAAACTGCCTGTAAGACCTTCTTTATGTGCTTCTTCATTTGATAAACACCAAATAGGTTCTTGCAAACGCAACATAGGATTCCATTCCAATTTGGCTTGTTGCCAATGTGATTTCCATACTGCGAGCGTTTCTTCTATTTTGGATTGATTATGCATTTCCAAGGCTGTATAAATATATAAAATACGAATTCTGCAAGGTAAAAACCAATGTATCTGGCGTTGCTACTACAGATGAAATTGCTTCAGTGTCTATTTCATTAGCTTCTTTTCCAAGCCATTTTTCTAAATTAGAAATTCGTTCAGAATTCGATGTTATCTCTATTGAATCAACAGTATTAGCTGGAAGCAAGATTTTTCCAAATTGATCTGCAAATAGTGCATAACTGCTTTTTGAATCGGTGGCGAAAATATATTCTCCAATTTGTGCCAACACTGGAGGATCTTCAAAAAAACCTGTCATTCCTATAAAACCGCCTTGAACTCCTTCAAATTTTGTTTTATTTTCTGACCACGGATTTTCAAAAATTTGTTTCGCATTTTCAGATGAACCAATAACTTTCACAATTGTTTGCTGCAGGCTTTCTGAAAGCTTTTCAAAATCAGATTTTAAACGAATTCTTAAATGTGCCAAACCGCATTTCCACGCATAAATTCGTCCTACCGTTTTAAAATCTTCTAAAGTTTTAATCTCGGAACTGCTGTTTCCTACAAGTTTGCACCACTGTATTGTTTTTTCTGGCGCATGAACTTCGAGATTCAAAAGAACATCATGCAACAACGAAATAGTTTTTGTTGGAAATTTAACCGCTAAATTCGGCATTTGAGCTAATAACAACCAAGCTTCTTTGTATTCATCATTATAACGAATTGCCACGCCGCTTCCAATTAGTTTCAATGATTCCAAATAAAGTGTTTTTACAACCTCATGAATTTTTTCTGGAGCGTTATTGAAGGCAACAACTTCTTTAACAATTGGTTCTACAACTTCGACCATCCAATTGGCAATACTATGAGAATCTAAATTTCCATATTTTATTTCGCCTTCATTGTACCATTGATTGTATAAGGCACTTTTGTCGCTTAATTCTGAAATTAGTGGCTCAAAGCTTATTTTTTCCATTGCAGCCATCTTTTGTAATTAGTGTAACGTTGGTGCAGGTATTTCAATTTCAAAATATCATCTGCTCTATATCCATAAAGCTTTTTCTCCTGAGACCAAATCTGAAGCTGTTTTTCGATATTTAAAAGTCGGTTATCGATTTCTTTTGAAGATATATTTTCAAGTCCTTTTTTGAACTCGGTTTCAAATTTATCAACCGGATCATTTCTGTCTAAATCCTGACTCACATATTCATCACAAGACAAATCAAACAATTCGCGCAGCCATACAATTCTGTCCACTCTATATACTTCGTGGCCCGCTTGATCAAAAAATGGAGATTCTAAATGTGGCGTCAAACTATCATGCAAAACAAATGGCAAAACTTGTCTCACATCTTCTAATTCTACTTTTTTATTTCCTCTAAAATAAGCCATCGCTTTAGAAAACATCAATAAAGTCATTATTTTTCTAACCGATAAACCATTTTTAGCCTGTGAACCTAAATCTTTAATTGGGTCTTTTCCTGTTTCTTTTCTAAAAAGCGTACGCATGTCAATACCCGACAATTTTGCCGTGTCTTTTGTCATATATTCCAATCGATTCGACGCAGGTTCAAAAAACTCAAATTGGCGACAGAAAAACTCAATGCGCTTGCGTAGTTCCGGCTCTATTTGTACCGCTCTAATTTGTTTGTTTATCGTATTGAGCTCTTCTTCAGTAAAAATAATTTCTTCTGGAATTATAGATTCTGGCTTAAAGTTGAGTTCTATACGTTGCAATAAATCGTCAATAAATCTTGTATTAAAATGCATTGCTCTAATTACAATATCGATCCTGTCTTTTAAAGCTTCAATGACTTGATACGTTCCTCCTCCCGCATCGTCATTGGCAGTCAAATACCAAGCGCCTTCTGGACATTCATAAATCTGATCGAAGATTTCAGCATAATTATCAGCCAAAACCGTTAATAAAGCCGATTGTGTTCTGGTTGGAATTCGGTTGTATTCATCAATGATTTTCACTCTCATTCCGAGCCATTTTCTCCAAGCTATTCTGATATCTGAAGTTTTCTCCGCCTTTACCATATCTGAAGGCAGTGGATGCCCCAACAAATCTGAAATTGTCATTTGAGGCTGACCATGCTGAATGGCGCGCATGACATCTTTTTTATCATATCCCGCCAACAATCCCATCAATACTGATGTTGCTGTTTTTCCGCGACCTGGACCACCAACTATAAGGCATTTTCCTAATGCGGCCAAATTCAATAACGGCATTAAAACAAAACTTGAATAACTTTGATCTGTTGGCAAGTAAACGGGTACTTTGCTATCTCCAAATAAAAACTTTTTAGGATCACCATCATTGAATTCTATATCATAATACGGACTGATAACGGCTGTATTTGTGATCCAAAAATAGGCTTGACGCAGTTTTTCATCCAAAGCAACTGAATCCTTAGAATCGTTTTGGTCTGTATCGCTTGAATATAAATCTTCTATCTGAAATTTGGTAGTTTTATGTGTATCTTGAGGGTTTGTAGGCGATTCTGGGACTTTCTTAAAAAATCCCATTGTTTTATTTATCAAGTCAGACATGGTTATATTTTGTTTCTATGTTAGATTAAATTTACTGTTTTCTTTAGCAAACACAACTTTTGACACCTGTTCAATTCTTTCTTCAATAGCGCCTCGAAGCACATAATATTTAAGATTTCTAGTGTTCAAATCGTCAATTATTTTTTCTTGAAATTCTTTTCTTTTCACATCGCCAGATCTGTCCCAAGTATCATCATATGGAATATCAGTATCACATACAAAAATAATATCGTGTCTGGTTTCGGCTTTTTTGGCTAAATCTTCCAAATCAGAAAGCGCTTTTCCATGATAATCAAGCGAAAACAAATAAGTCGTAATAGCATTAGTATCAGAAAACAAAAATTGATTCGACTGCAATACTAGAGCGTCTTCTCTTTCGATATGAGTTTCGGCTATTTTTAAAAGATCTTCTAAAGTGAGTCTTTTATTAATTTGATGTTTTTCCCAATATTCTCTTCCATATTCAGGCATCCATTGCGTATTAAAATGGGATGCTAATTTTTCTGCCAAAGTTGTTTTTCCTGTTGATGGCGCACCAAGCAACACCACTTTTGTAATCAAATCTTTGTATACTTTAGGATGAACAAATTCCTTATTTGCAAAAGAATCATTTCTGATTTTAGTAGCCGAAATTGGAATGGCATGTCTATCCATATCAACTTGTCTGTTCATTGCTTTTAAGACAATACTCATGTGCTCGCCGTAAGGTTCGCTAGAATAAAAATGGGAAACTGTACGATTGCCTAAAATAGACAAAACATAATCTTCCTGAATTTTCATAATCTCGGCTGTATATCCGCTATCATTAGGTGAATTGGTGCCTTCGATAACAGTAATTTCCGGATATATTTCGCGTATCCAGCCAGCTCGTATTGACAACGGAATATTGATTATAGGATCATCATAAACTAGTACAATCAATTCATCAACTTCCTTAATGGCAGTTTCGATTAATAGCTGATGTCCTTTATGGAAAGGGGCAAATTTGCCTAATGTCAATCCAACGGTATTTTTAACTTTCATAACTTAACTCTTGATTATATGCTTTTTTCCATTCAAAATAACCTGCAATTGCCATAATTAAGAAAAGAACATATAATATTGCTGTGAAATAGAGGTCTTTATAACTGTATACGCCAATAGCCATTATGTCGACCGATATCCAAAACAGCCAAGATTCTAACACTTTTATTATCATCAAATATTGCGCAACTAGGCTGGCAACCATTATAAAAGCGTCAATATAAGGACAAGATGCATCGGTTCTTGTGTCCATAAAATACCCTACCAAAATTGACATAAAAACGGTTAAAGCAACCCATGCAATTCTTTTTGTAAGCAAGGTTATACGTAACGTATCATGATTAGCACCGCCATATTTCCAACTGTACCAGCCATATCCCTGCAGAAATATATAAATGATATGCAAAATCATATCAGAATATAATTTTGATGTATAAAAAACAAAGCAATACAACATCACCTGAATTAAACCAAAAAACCAACACCAGATATTCTGTCTGATGGTAAAATAAACGGCTAAAAAACCGAAAATAGCGCCAAAAATTTCTATAACTGTATCCATAATTGTTGATAAAGATATAATAATGAATTGAAATTTTAGAAAGCAAAATAGGTTTTTTGAAGCAGTATTTGCTCAAATTTTATCTCACAAGTTTTATTTTAAAATCGGGATAAAAAAAACGCTAAACAGTACAGTTTAGCGTTTTTAACCTCTTTTTTCAGAACAACTTAATATACGTTTACTCCGATTTTCTTATTGTTTTGGATCAACACTCAAAGGTGGTAGTGTTAATTCTTTGCTGTTTAGCAATTGTTTAGCCTGTTCAATAGTTCTGTATCTTCCAATTTCCATTGGTCCACCATAAGAACCACTCTGTTGCGGTCTTGGAGGAGTTGCTGCATACGTTTTCATGAGTTCCATAATTACTTGATCAAAAACAACCATTGTCCAAGTTTTTTCTGTAAAACTATTCATGAAAAGATCATAGCGTTCCTGTGGATCCTGCCATAAATCATATACTGCTGGAACAGTTGCAATATAAGTCTGATCGCCTCTCCATCCCAATTGTTGTCCTGGCGTATCACTTCCTGCTTGTGCTCCATTATCACCTCGCGTATTAAATACAGCTTTCCATTTTCCAATACGTACTGCTCCAGGAGACAATTCATTTTCTGTAAAATAAAACCATCTGTCACGAAGCGGTTTTCCTTTTTTAAACAAAACATTCGACATATCATAACTGTCAAAAACCATAGGTTTTCCTTCTCTGTCATTTTTTGGAAGTTCTACGCCTGCAAGAGCCGCAAATGTTGCCATTAAATCTAAACCACCAACTATATCATGGCTTTGACTTCCAGCTTCAATTTGTCCAGGCCACCACGCAATTGCTGGTACACGGCTTCCTCCTTCTCTATCTGTTCCTTTTGAACCTCTAAAAGGCGAATATCCTGCATCTGGATGCACATCTTGCCAAGCTCCGTTATCGACAGTATAAATTACAATTGTATTTTCTGCAATTCCGAGTGCGCGAATTTTATCCATGATACGTCCAACGTTATAATCCATTTCTACAACTGCGTCACCATATTTACTTTTGGCTGGTGATTTTCCTTTAAATTGTTTTGATGGTAAATTAGGCTGATGATTTTTGGCAAAATTAATACACATAAAAAATGGATCTTTTGATTTTCCATATTCATCAAGCTGTTTTAGGTTGTTATCAACCATATTTATATCCAGTTCCGCAATATTTTCTTCTGTAACTGGTCCAGTATCACGCGCTGGTTTTCCTGCTTCTCCTTCTAAAATACCTTTTGTAGATTTTTTAATGAAATCTGATATTTCTGGAGCCATGTCAGGATTCCATGAAGGGAAACAATAGGTATAAGCATTTAAATGGTATAAAACCACATTCTGCATTTTATCAAAACCATGCGCAATTGGCATAGCATAATCTGCTTCACCCAAGTGCCATTTTCCAGAAAAATAAGTTTTATAATTAGCTTTTTTCAATACCGATGCTAAAGTCCATTCAGCTGCAGGAAGACCTCCTCCTTGACCTTGAAAAGCAACTGTTGTCATACCACTTCGATTTGGTATTCTTCCAGTAATCATTGCAGCTCTCCCCGGTGTGCAGCTCGGCTGGCCGTAAAAAGACCAAAACTGCATTCCTTCTTTTGCCATTTTATCTAAATTTGGAGTTGGCATTCCACGTCCAACACCTCCTCCATAGACACCTAAATCTCCCCAACCCGTATCATCAGAAATTACCATAATAATGTTGGGTTTCTTTTTAGTTTGAGCTTCTGCATGAAAAAGTGCAAACAAAATCATGCTCGTTAAAACCAGTCTTAACGTATTTTTTTTCATAATATGTAATTTATATAGGATTACTACTATGATAAAAGTAAAATCTTAATTGCTTACTTCTTTATATTCACATCATTTTGAGGTTTCAAATTAGAAAATGGAACAAATTCTTTAATATGAAACAGTCATCGGATAGTAATTTATTGTTGGTGAAATATATGAGTATGGCCTAAGTTCAATAATAATCAAAAAATAAATCAATGATTTAGAAAGCTTTACGCTTGGCGTCTTTAAAAACTTCTAAAAACACACCTATTTGTACACTAAATCTGTAGGCTGGATTTTTGTGTACGTAAAACCGTACTTAATTACTCCTCTTCTAAATTATAAATATTCAATTTTACATGGTCTATTAAAAGCCACTAAAAACCAAGTATTTGATTTACAACAAAACATAAATTTAATTTTAAGAAAATCCATAAAAAATATACTGAATTCTGAAACTTGAAAAAATCGCTTGTTTCAGCATTAAAAGCAATAACCACAATTTATTATTTACTATCTATTAATTATTTACTAACCTTAAAATTTTAAAAATGAAGAAGTTATTAAAATTATCCAGTTTATTATTAGTTATGGCAGCAGTGTTTTATTCCTGCGGAAATGAACAAGACTTGAATGTTGCTCAAAATCTTGAAAATCTTGTAAAAGATGAACAACCTATCGTAAACAATGATGGTGCAAAAACTGCCAACAAAGCGGCTGCTGAAACTGCTGCAGTTGCCGCTTTAGCAGGAAGCGCCGGTGCTAGAACAATTACATTGCAAACTAATACATTATCATGTCCTGGTGGTTTGTGCACCTCTTATGGTGTTTGGTCAGAAGGACTTTATACGGTTTGGTTTACAATGAAATTCAATTCAGGGTTTTATTGGAGCCGAGGCGGTAAATGTGGATACGGAATCTTAATTGGTGACCAAAATACAGGTGGTGATCCAGGTTGGGATGGAAATGGAGGAAGTGCCCGATTTATGTGGTATTGCCCGAATGGTTCAAACACTGCAAAAGGAAGCGGGGCTTACCTTCAACCTTATGTTTACTACAAAGATCAACCAGGACAATACGGTAACGATTTTGGAAAAAAATACTATATCCAAGAAGGCGTAACTTACAATTGTCAAATCTCTGTTAAGCTTAATACAGGGTCAAATACTGACGGATATGTTAAATATTATGTAAATGGAACGGAAATATTGAATGAAAAAATTCGTTGGGTAACGAACGATGCCAAGCGAAATGTTAATGCTGTAAGTCTTCACACTTTCCGTGGTGGAAGTCAAGACTATTGGACAGCTCCAGTTACAAGTTCTATTTATTATCCTAGTGCTTCTTGGGATGCTAAATAATACGTTTTAAAACAATTTCAGTTAAAAAAAAGAAAAGCCTATTTCTTTCGAAATAGGCTTTTTTTTATCTTTTTTCATTTAAAGCTTCTTGGTCAAAAACGTTTCCCATGTTTGTTTTCCTAGATTGTGATTCGGACATAAATTTATTCCCGTCGTAAATAAATTATGACGAATATCTTCTGATTCTACTAATCTTATTTCGCTGTTTTTTTGATTAATTTTTAAATAGGATTCAACCATTTTCTCCAAAGAAAGAACTTCTGGCCCACCAAAATCTGCTAATAAACCCTTTGGTGCTTCCAAAGCAAGTGACACAAGCAAATCTGCTACTTCATGTATAGCTACAGATTGAAATTTCATTTCGGATGGAATTTTCATAAAACCATCATTCTCTGAATTTTGCTCCTCTAAAGTTTTTATCAAATTGAACACGAAATCGTGGAACTGCGTTGTTCTCAAAATCGTAAAAGGAATACCACTCTTTGTTATGATATTTTCTACTTCTAATTTCGCGGCATAATATGGATAATCACTTTTATCAATTCCAACAATCGAAATGTATATAAAATGTTTAGTCACATTTTTATCGACGGTCTCCAACAAATTTTTTGTTCCAATAATATCGGTCTCATGAAAACTCCTTGGATTGCTGGCACAATGAATAATAACATCTGCTCTTTCTGTTGCTTCTTTTAATCCTTTATTTTCAACTAAATCTCCTGTAAAAAACCGCAATCGATTTGATTCTGAAAGAATCGTTTTCGTAGTTAAGACATCTGGATTATATCCTTTTAATAAAAGTGAATCTACTACCTGTTTCCCTAAATGCCCGTTTCCACCAGTAATTAATATTTTATTCATGATTTTATTTTATTTGATCAATATATAAGCTTGAAATTCTTAATTCTTAATTCTTAATCATTTCAATTCCTTCTTTATAGGAAGTCACTTTAAAATCTGGAAAACGCTTCCTAAACTTTGAATCATCAAACAAATTATCGTGTTCGTATCTTGGCAACAACTCTAGTAATTCTTTCAATCTTTTATTAAAAAAAGAGCCAATCTTAAATACCAATTTTGGAATAACAGAATAATTTAATTTTTTACCATAAATCTCAGAAGCCAAATTGATAAACTCTTTATAAGTTGGATGACTTTGATCAACAGGCAAATGCCAAGTCTGACCAAAAGCGTCAGGTGTATTTCCTATTAATGCGGTGGCTCGGCTTGCATCAGGCGTCCAGATAAGGCTTCTCTTTTTTGAATCACTTAAAAGTACTTTCAGTTTTTTGCCTTCTTTTATAGCATCAAAAATTAAAGTATTCGTAATGCTTTGCGTTTTCTTTGGCCCATAAAATTCGGGAGCACGGCAAATAACAGCTTTCAATTCACCTGATTTTATTTCGCTTAAAATCATTTCTGCCATTTCTGCTCTTATTTTTCCTTTTCTGCCAATTGGAGCAAAAAAAGTCTCTTCGGTAAGAATAGCATCATCTTGCGGATACATATAAGTATTGTCGAAAAACACGAGTTTAGTTCCAGTAATTTTGCAGGTATCAATTACGTTTCCCAAAATAAGTCTGAATTGTTTTTCCCATAAATCCGAATCCATAGGAAGCCCCAAAGTAAAATACGCAATTTCACTGCCGTTTACTGCTTCAAGAGCACTTTCTTTATTGGTCAAATCAGCTGAAAAAACGGTATCCGTTTCATTAACTTTTTGCGCTCTACGGCTGACAATTCGAATATCCGAAGTAAAATTCCTTTTTAATTCTCTTGCGAGTTCTTCTCCTATTTGTCCGTTTGCACCTAGTATTGTTTGCATTGTTTATTCTATTTTTCTTTCAACTAAATTACAGAAAATTGCAATACAATAATTCTCAAAACAATTTAGGTGTTTTTTGTATCATACACATAAATCTGGACTTCTTCATCACTGGCAAAAATCCTTCTGTCCACCGCGCATTCTTGCCCAATTTCTGATTTAAAAGCACTCATCATTGACTCCATTGATTCAAAATACAAATTGGCTACACGATATACATCAGAATGTCCCGTTAGCGATACAACCGACCCTTCATTAATTTCATATTTTAATAAGCCCGGAAGCTGTTTTGCCAAAGGAATATGAACCCCAAAATAGTGTTTATCAAAGAAAGCCGTGTCTTTTGGCGTTTTATAAATTACAGTCATTTTTGCCATGATAAAAGTTTGATTAAATAGTTGATTTTTTAATATTATGATAAAATTAGTCTCAAAGATCATTTTTTGTAAAGTGCTAATTAGACATTCTTAAGGGGATATTTGGACAAAAACTTTTTATACCTTTATAAGAAAAACAAAAATGAAACTGCTTACAATTTTAGTTCCTGAAGGAGAGAATAATCTTTCCAGCATTACTGGTGCATACGAAATCTTCAATAAAGCAAATGCCTATTACAAAACAAATGGCAAAAAAGAATTATTCGAAATTCAGCTCGCAGGCCTTTCGGAAAAAGTAGAATTTAATGGCGGACTTTTCACTGTTACTCCACATGTCCATATTTCTGCTGTCGCTAAATCTGATCTTATTATAATTCCGTCATTAAATCATAATTATAACCTAGCATTGCAACACAATGAACTTTTAGTAAAATGGTTGGAAAAACAATATCATAATGGCGCAGAAATCGCTACTATTTGCACAGGAGCATTTATGTTGGCGGCTTCGGGGCTTCTTGACGGAAAAAGCTGTTCAACACATTGGTCCGTTACCGAAAATTTCAATCTCTTATTCCCAAAAGTCAATTTGCGCACTGACGAATTAATTACAGATGAAAATGGAATTTATACTAATGGTGGCGCATATTCTTTTTTAAATTTGATGATTTACCTAATTGAAAAGTATTATGATCGAAAAACGGCTGTTTACTGCGCTAAAGTTTTCCAAATCGAAATGAACAGAAGTACACAGTCTCAATTTGCTATTTTTTCAGGCCAAAAAAGACATGACGACCAAATTGTTCAACAAGCGCAATTGTATATTGAGGAAAATCTAGGAGAAAAAATATCTATCAGCGAATTGTCCTCAAAATTTAATGTTGGCAGAAGAAATTTCGACTGAAGATTTGTTAAAGCAACGGGAAATACGCCGATTGAATATTCACAAAGAGTCAAAATTGAAGCGGCAAAAAAAACCTTTGAAACAAACAAAAAAACGGTCAATGAAGTGATGTATGAAGTTGGTTATTCAGATGTTAAAACTTTTAGAGATGTATTTAAAAAAGTAACTGGAATATCGCCATTAGAATACAAAAAGAGATATTACAAAGATGTTCTTTTGATGGCCTAAAGATTTACAAATGTTATAATTATCTTATTTTTTGGTTCTATACCTGTTCCTTTTTTATTTATTTTTTAATTTAGAACTAGCTTAAAATCAAGGAATTTAGACACCCGTAATTTCAACATAATCTTATGCAAATACTGCCTTCAGCCAGTTTAGCGCCATACATAAAAAATTATACTGTTGTTACGATCGAAAAAGATCTTGACAACGAAGTATTCTATCCCAGCGGTTATGTCGATTTTGTTGTCAATATATCTGAAGGATTTGCGGCTACGATTATCAACGGAAAACAAAAAGATACACCAGCTATAGAGCTTTTAGGCCATCTCACCCTTCCTACTCGACTTTCTGTAGCCAAAGGAACTTCAATACTTATTGCACGAATTTATCCTCACGCCAGCTCATTATTTTTCTCCGATCCGTTGTCTGAATTTACAAATTACGCAACTGATATGTATGATGTTTCTTTAGCAGAAAACAAAGAATTATATGGCCGGATGATGGAAGCGCCTGAACTTTCTGCCAAAATCAAAATTCTAGAAAATTATTTTCTGAATCAATTGAAAAAAAATGAAACGAGATTAAAAAAAGTTTCAACATTACAAGCATTGGGCCAACAACTTACTCTCGATTCACAATTATCGGTTTTGCCTTCTTTGGCACAACATTCAGGCTTATCAGAAAGGTATATTCAAAAACTCTATATTTCAAATATTGGAATCAGTCCTGTTGCGTATGCTTCAGTACTTCGCTTTAACAAAAGCCTTGATTTGGTGCTCAATACATCACAATCACTTACTGAAATAGGTTACGACTGTGGGTATTACGACCAAGCTCATTTTGTCAAAGAATTCAGAAAATTTACTGGTATAACGCCCTCTGCATCGAGAAATTCGATTTTAAAAAATGACGCTGATTTGCAACAAGCTGTCAACATTGGTTTTTAAATCTTATATAGCCGAAAAGTCACAACTCCAAATTTCTTTCACACAATAACTTTCCTTTGTTAAAGAAGTTTTTGGATTGCTAAACATATGTTGATTACTGAAAGAAAAATTAATCCTACTTTTGATCAACAAATAAAAAACAACGGCAATGGAACAACTTTTCTCATACGGAACTTTACAACTAGAAAAAGTCCAACTCGAAACATTTGGAAGGATTTTAAAGGGCGAAAAAGTACAATTAAAGAAATATGAATTAGGAGAAACCGAAATCAAAGATCAGTCTGTAATTGAAAAAAGCGGGAAAAATATGCACCCTATTGCAAAGTTTACAGGAAATGAAACAGACAGCATCAATGGTGTTTTATTTGAAATTACATACGAGGAATTATTGCAATCAGACGAATATGAAGTTGAAGAATATGAGCGTGTAAAAGTTGCATTTGACAACAATATAGTTGGATGGGCATATGTATGCAAAGAAACAAATAGATCGAATTTACATCTTACCAAAAATGATATTTAGCAAAAAAAAAATCGTTAAAAACAAATTGAGTTTCTAACGATTTTTTTTTATTGAAATACTTTCTCAGCTTATATTAAATTCTTTATAAAAGCTTCCAATTTGTCTAGGGTATTCAATTCTTGTTCTCTTGCGCTTGACGAAATAATTTTTGTCTCTAAATTTTTAGTTGGTTTTGAAATCAGCAAATATTGATTTCCGTCGTCAGTAGTTTTTTCATAATCTTTTGGATTATACATAATTCCCGCTCCAATTCCAACAATTTCGGCCGCAACATCCTCTGGGTGTTTTCCCCAAACTGCAATATAATTTGCTCCTTTTTTTGTCTCAAAATCTTTGAAATAATTTACTCCAGTAGCAAACTGCACTTTTTCACCGGTCAAACTAACAGCTTCAACTTTAGCTTCTCTTTTTCCTGAAAATACGGTAACTCGCACTAAAATATCTACTTTTTTCCCTTTGTACGGAACTCCTCTAGAAATCATTTCCATATATGAAGTATTTTCTGTTTTGCCAACATGAGCCAAACGATTTGACACCGGATTCAAAGGAACTAATTTTTCTCCATCCCAAAGTTTCACTCCTCCTAATCCTACTGTATTAGCAACTTTATAATAGTCTGCTCCCCATCCGTCTTTTTGTTGTTCCGGAGTTGGATACCAGTGCGCTGCTTTTAACTCTAAACCTGGTTTTGCTTTTGAGTAAACATCAATCGCAACTTTATCACTAAAATAAATCCTCAAAGCCATCCATTCATTTTCAACTGCAGGTCCGTGATGTCCAATTGTACTGTACAAATCTCCCGATTCTGAGCCAATATCAGTCAGATAAGATATTTTATCCGCTTTCATATACAAACTTGCATCTGTTTTATTTTGTGCTAAACAAGTAAAGCAAAACGATAAAGCTGCTAAAAATGATAATTTCATAATTTCAATTTATTAGATATTTAATTTTTATAAATGTAAAATAACTGTTGAAATTACACGAATAATTCTATAAGATTATTTAAAAATTATGTGAAATTTATTTTTTAGTTAGCAAAAACACTATTCTGCAAGCTTTAAATAGAGATAATGAATACTATTTCGCTGGATGATTGCTGCTAAACATGTCACGATGCATTTTCCAACCATCCTTTGTTTTTTTCCAAATCACGATTACTTTTCCGTCATCTAATTTTTTGCCGTTCATATCGCTCATTTCATAAAAACTTTCTTCGGTTACACTGGTTTTTCCGTCGCCATAAAGATGCTGAATAGTAAATTTAACGTGCACTTGAGGTCCGCCTCTAAAAAAAGAATCTATTTGCTTTGCTCCGCATTTTGGCTCTGAATTTGGCGGAAACAAGCAAGCATCCTCTGTATATCTAGCGACAATAGAACCGTCGTTCTTGTTTGTAAAATCGGAGAACGTTTTGTTGCTGGCTTCGATAACTTTTTTTACCTCTTTTAAAGCCGAATCTGTCGTTTGGGCATTACACCAAAAAGTAAGCATCATAAATGCGCTTAAAATAATTTTTGTTTTCATGATTTATATATTTTTTTTCAAAGTAAATTATTCCGAGATTCAGAAAATTGTAAAATAACGAACAACTTTTCAGAAAGCTAAAAAGCTGTAAAACAATAGCGCAACACTCAAAAAAAATCCTTATTTTTAACTAACCTTCATTTTTGTACTATGACCGATACATCACAACTTCGAAGCTCCATTTTCAAACATCTTGACGGTTTAGCGGTTGCTCCCACTGCAATTGCACTAAAAAACAAAGCTGTTTTAGATTTCATTCTGAAGAAAAACACAGTACATTTAGCCGAACTTACTAGCGTTTTCAAAGCAAATGAAGGCTATTTAAATGTTGGTATAAGAATTTTGGCTTCTCAAGGATTCTTAAATTACGATGTCGATAATCACACACAAGAAATCACAATTTCAGTAAATGAGAAAACAGAAACTGCGTTTTCATTATTTCATCTTTATGAAGATGTAGCAGATTTGCTTCAGTTTTCTGCTCAATTTCATCCTCGTCTTTTTGAAGATGCTCCTTTTGAAAAACTCAACCTGATTTTTGAAAAATACAAAAAGAATTACGGGCTCGAATCTTCGGATAATCTTTTGACAAATGAAATTCAGAATCAAATTTTAAAGCATATTGAAGGTTATTTAATTGGACCAACAATTGTGCGCTTAGCGATGAAAGGAATGTTTCATAAATATTTCATGGAAACTTGGTTCAAGCCAGAAGAATTTCATAAATCACCCGAAAATTTCAAAAAAATACTTGACTTTTTTACTCACTTAGGTTGGTTCATAGAAAAAAAAGGAAATTATCAATTTACCGATATAGGTCTCTTTTTTGCTAAAAGAGCCAGTGCGTATGGTGTAACGGTTTCTTATTTGCCCACATTTGCCAAAATTGAAGAATTGATGTTTGGAGATCCAATGATTTTAAGAATGATTGCTGATGGCGAAAATGAAATTCATGTGGATCGCGAAATGAATGTTTGGGGAAGCGGAGGTGCACATGATACTTATTTTAAGATTGTTGACGAAATTATAGTCAAACTTTTCAATTTGCCAATTGAAGAACAGCCAAAAGGAATTCTGGATATGGGTTGTGGCAATGGCGCTTTCCTGCAACATATTTTTGAAGTAATCGACAGGCAAACTTTAAGAGGAAAAATGCTCGACGAATATCCGCTCTTTTTAGTAGGAGCCGATTATAATCAAGCTGCATTAAAAGTAACAAGAGCCAATCTAATAAAAGCGGACATTTGGGCAAAAGTAATTTGGGGCGATATTGGCCGTCCAGATTTGCTTTCAGATGATTTGAGAGAAAACTATAATATTGATTTAAAAGATTTGCTTAATGTGAGAACCTTTTTAGATCACAATCGAATTTGGGAAAATCCAAAACAAGCAAATAAAGATCGAATCAGTAATTCTACAGGCGCATTTGCCTTTAGAGGGAAAAGAATTAGCAACAATCTTGTTGAAGATAATTTATTGGAGCATTTACAAAAATGGTCGCCTTATGTGAAGAAATTTGGCTTGCTTTTAATCGAATTGCATACCATAAATCCGAAAATTACAGCCAGAAATTTAGGAAAAACGCCAGCAACTGCTTATGATGCGACTCACGGTTTCTCTGACCAATATATAGTCGAAATTGATGTGTTTAACAAAATTGCCGCCGAAGCTGGATTATTTCCAGACCCATCTTTTTTCAGAAAATTTCCTGACGCTGACACTGCAACTGTAAGCATTAATTTATTGAAAGGAAACTGATTTATAAATAATCCTTGAATGGCTTCAAATAAAAAAAACTCCAAAATCAAATGACTTTGGAGTTTTTTATATCATATTTTTAAAATATTACATTTCGTTCAAGTCGTTGAACTCGTGTAAAGATTTTAATGTGCTTTCGTAAAATAAGATAGCTGCGATAAGGTTTCCTTTATCAGAATAAGGCATCATCTTTCTTTGGAAATCAACCGTTGTATCCAAGAAAGTTGTAGTACCAAGTGCTTGAGTATCTAATACTTTTTTGTGCTCATTATCGTCTGGAATACCCAAATCAGCCATTGTAACTCCTGGTTTTGTAACCAAAGCAATGTAAGGAAGTGTTTTTACCAAAACTTTAATACGCTCGATGTACAATTCTAAAAGTTCTCCCTTTTGCATACCGCTCAATTCTTTTTGATCATGGTATTTACGGATTAGGGCTGTTGTACTGATAATACTTCTTGGAGCATTTTTTGCTTGTGCTGATACAGCTACAGTAGCCAAGAAGCAAAGGAAACTTAGTAAAAAGATCTTGCTTTTCATTTGTTAGTAGATTTGGTTAATGGTGTTTCGAAACAAAAATATATAAATTAACTTAAATTGCAACTGTATTGATTTCTTTTTTGCAATTAAATTTTCGATTATATTAATTTATAAGTTAAATATTACAATTTATTAAAAAATCAATCTTAAATTCTTATGACTTAATGATTCTGAAACGTCCTGGATATTTAATCCATATACTTTTCTTGTTTCCATAATAGTCCATATATTCTTCACAAACAAATACTGCATGCGCTGTTGACCATGCAACTACACCGCAAAATTCACTTCCGGCTTCGCGTTTTAATTTTTCTATTTGTTTGCCTTTTTGGAATCCTAGATATTTATAAATTGTCGGTGTATAGACTTCGCCACTTTCTAAATCCTCCAATGCTTTATCAAAAGTATCTTCTTTATCAATAATCTGTTTGTATTTTGCCATTACAGCGTATGTCAATATTGCGTATTCAATTATTTTTTCGTTCTCGCAATTATCTTTAATGCAAACAAAATCGGCAGATATTTTAGCTTTGCTTATTTCGTCATTATTGATATGAAAAGAGTCGTTATTTTTTAAAGTAATTTTTTGCTCGTTTTCGCTTATTTTTTCGGTGACAAAAAGATTATCTAAACCGTAAATATTTAAAGAAGCCTTGATAAATGCAATTGACGAACAGTTGGTGCGCTCGCCCTGCTTAAAGCTTTCAAATATTTTATCAGAACTTAATTGGCCGTAGGAATTTGAACAGACAAAAACTAAAAATAAAAATATTGAAGTTACAGATTTCATCGTCTTTGGATTTTATAATTGTTTATCAGCATCGATTTGGAAAATGCATTGATTTTACAAATCTATAAAAATACACTATTACTTGAACGAAAATCTACAATTAGAAATAAAATCAATGTACATAATAGGGTAATCTACTGATTATCTAATGCTGTTTTTAAGAATACTTCAAAAATACAGCGTCTAAAATCCTATAATTTGAATAAAAACACAATAATAATACTAGAAATTTGCGAATCTGAACGGTAGCAAATCCTTATTTCATGGAAAAATCAATCTAGTCAATGAATAAAATCTAAAAAGAAATAAAATCACAGAAATACAAGTAAAGAATCAATAATTTCGGAAAACCAGAAATAAAAAGATTTGCAATTATAAAAACCTAACTATTTGATTTTAAACAAAAAAAAAAGACATTATTCGCGCTTTTAATGCAAATTAAAACAATATCTTTATGTTGATTTAGAATAAAATGTATCCAAAAACATCCCATTAAAATCAATTGTATGGAAAACAATGCACTAGTTCAGACCGAAGCTTGGATAATTGCCCTACTCCTTTTTGCTTTAATGATTATTTCAAGTTTTATTGGACAAAAAACAGGAAACTATATTAAAAACAAAAGGCCTCCTAAGGAAAAATCTACTGAAACATCAACTCTTATCGCCTTGCTTTTTTTCTTGTTAGCTTTTACATTCGGAATGAGCAGTGATCGTTACAATTCGAGACGACAAATTGTTGTTGAGGAAGCAAATGACATTGGTACAGCAATACTTAGAAGTGACTTATATCCTGATTCTACAAGAGCATTGTTCCGAAAAGATTTCAAAGACTATGTTGAAGCAAGAATCTCTTATTACGAAGTAGGGCCTAATTTGAAAGGAATTCTAAAAGCCGACAGCTTGTCTCAGGTTATTTCAGGAAAATTGTGGAAACGTGCATGCGATCTTTCCAAAGACTCAAACAATCTTGCCGCAACACAACAAATGATTCCTGCATTGAATACTATGATAGACATCACAACCACTCGCCTTTCTGGAGAAAAAGGAAAAGTACCACAAAGTATTTTGATAATGTTGTTTTTTCTTTCCATGATAACAGCATTTTACGGCGGTTATTCTGACGGTCGAAATGGAAGAATCGACTGGTTGGTTCAAATTGGCTTTTGCATGTTAGTTTCATTAGTCATTTTATTCACCTTGGATTTAGATAGACCACGCAGAGGCTTTGTAAATCTAGATGGCCCAAACCAAACTATAATTGATTTAAGAAAGAATTTTAATTGAGCTAACAAATAAAAAGGGATTATTTCAAAACGAAACAATCCCTTTTTATTTGATAAAATTCCTAAAAACTTAGAACTTAAATGTCACATTTGCTGTTACACGTGTTGGGTTTTGAGCCGCAAGTCGGTATGACCAATATTTTTCGTTTGTCAAGTTATCCACTTTCAATCCAATTCTATATTTTGGCTGATCATAAAAAAGTGACGCATCTAAAACAGTATAAGACGGAATAGTAAATTTGAAAGTAGTGGTATTTGTCTGATAGTATTCACTTCCATAAATTCCACCAAAACCAATTCCTAAACCTTGCGCTCGTCCTGTTACAACCCTATAACTTGCCCATAAGTTTGCCGTTCTTGGCGATCCTGCTGTACTTGGTCGTAAACCTTCAACATTCGGATTGCTTTTTTCATATTTGCTATCATTATAAGTATAACCAGCAACAATATTTAATCCAGAAATTGGATTGGCAATCAATTCTGCCTCAAAACCTTTACTAACCTGCGTTCCATCCTGAATTGAATAATTAATATGGTCTGGATCGTCACGAGTAATATTTGTAACCGCAATATCATAATAACTAAGTGTTGCCGATACTTTAGGAAGATCAAACTTAAAACCTCCCTCCCATTGATTCGCTTGATTTGGCTTGAAAGTATTACCATTGAAATCAGAACCAGAAACATTGCTGAAACCATTCATATAATTACCAAAAGCAGCCACTTTATCTTTTACAAGTTGGTAAACTACTCCGAATTTTGGAGATACCGCTGTTTGATTATAATTTCCAGCAATAGAATCTTTACTAGGATAATAAGTACCATGATTCTCGTATTTATCAATACGAACGCCACCCATTACTAATAATTTCTCTGTCACATTTAAAACATCAGAAACATAAGCGCTATATGTATCTTCGTCATTAGATACAAAATTTGCATAAGTGGCATTGGCAAACATTGGTTCCACTTTTTGAAGAGTAAAATTATCGTAAGCTGCGCCTGGCTTCTTGTAATCCATCGCTGGCATATTCACTGTCGCATCATTTCTCGTAGCGCGCAGACTGTAAAAATCTAATCCTGCTACCACTCTGTTTTTAAGCTTGCCAATATTAAATTTTCCAATAAAATTTTGCTGAATATCAGTTCCATAAAATGGTGAATCCTGGTTAGTAACCTGTTGTCTTAATGTTGTTGCTGATCTCATTTGCAAAGCCACAACATAACCCTCAGACGATGATCTTGTTCTTGACAAAATAGTTTGAGAAGTCCATTCATCAGACATTTTATATTTTAACTGCGTAAAAATATTGTATTGCTGGCTCGTATAATTGATCGTATTATTAGCGAAAGATAATTTATAAGGAATATCAAGCGCTTCAATACTACTTTGTGTGTTAGCCACCACAAAAGGAGCAAGTCTCGTTGGCGAAGTTGCTTTGTACAAACTAAATTCAATATCAATTAAAAGATCTAGTCTGTCATTGATTTTGTATGAAAAACTTGGTGCAATTGAGAAGTTTCTGTTAAAACCAGCATCTTGAAAACTTCTTTCGCTATGAAGCGCCGTATTGATTCTCAACAAAGCTGTTTTATCCTGATTAATTGGCGTATTTACATCAAAAGTTAATCGGTTTAAATCCCAACTCGCCGCTGAATAAGAGACTTCTCCTTTAAAAGTATCAAAAGGTTTTTTCGTAACACGATTGAACAGTCCTCCAAAAGAAGACAAAGTACTTCCAAAAAGTGTTGCAGATGGACCTTTAATCACTTCAATACGCTCTAAATTCGAAGGATCAATTGTAGTATAGGTAAAACTTCCAACACCATTTCTAACTACTTGCGGCGTAGGAAAACCACGTGACATTGAAGTTGTTCTTCCTTGATTTCTAACCTCGGCAATACCTGCTCCAGGAACATTTTTAAAGGCACTGTTATAATCTGTTACTACTTGCTCTTTCATTAATTCCTTGCTTACTACAATATAAACTTGCGAATTTTCAATGTTTTTTAAAGGCATTTTGGCTACATCAAAACTCTCCTTTTTCGCAAATCGGTTTCCTCCTGTACGAATTACGACATCATCTAAATTTTCGATTGATGAATTTACTTTGACATCTATAGAAACTGAAGGTATTTGTTCTGTAATTTCAGCAGTTTCTAATGAAGATTCGTAACCAGACATGGTAACTTCTAAAGTATATTTTCCAAAAGGAATTTTTTTAAACTCATAATTTCCTGCTGAGTTCGTTACGGCAGTTTTATTGATTTCGACCAATTTTACCAAAACGCCCTGACCAGCATTTCCTTCATTTGTAATTACACTTCCAGAGATTTGTCCCGTTTGAGCATGAGCAAATCCAAAACTGAAAAACAAAGCAATTAATAAAACTGTTGAACTGTTTATTAAATCTGATATTTTAAAACTGGAAGATTTTACAAAAGAGGAAATTAAATGTAAAGATATTTTCATGTTATTCTTATTTATACTTATTCTAAATACAGCGCAAATGAACAATATTTATTTCAATCTATCAACTGTAAAACGTTATTTTTTCAGAAAAAAAACATTAAAAATAAGCGTAATAAAAACACTATCTCAAATCCTTGAAAAGCGCTAATTATTATTTGGACTGTTTCTAAAATACAGCTATATTTGCGCGCACAGCCCAGAATTCTCAATAAATACATTTCAATTATGATTTCAGTTCCGAGTCTAAAACAGATTAAAAATATAGCTCGCCAAATTCACTTATGGCTTGGGCTTGCAACCGGAATTATTGTCTTCATAATTAGTATAACAGGCTGTATTTATGTTTTTGAAGAAGAAATAAGAGACTTTTCAAAAGACAAAAAATTATTTGTTCCGACTCAGGAAAAGACTTTTGTTGGACTTGAAAAAATTGTCAGCAGTTTTCAGAAAGAATTTCCAAAAGATAAAATCACTTCAATCAAAATAAACCAGCAAATTCCAAATGCCGCTGTAGAACTTTCGACAAAAAAGAAAACCTACTATTTTAATCCATATAACGGTGTTCTTATAGGCAATGAAAAACAAGATTGGCTTACTGTTGTGAGAAAGCTTCATACAGAACTGCTTTTAGGTGAAACAGGCAGTCTTATACAACGCTGGGCAGTTGTAATTTTTGCGTTGATGCTAATTACCGGATTAATTTTATGGTTCCCACAGCAAATGAGGTCTTTAAAACAATCTTTGACCATTAAATGGAAAGGCACTTTTAAACGTGTTAATTATGATTTACACAATGTATTGGGATTTTATGCTTCTTTTTTTCTAATTGTGATTGTATTTACGGGTTTATTTTTTGCCTTTAAAGAAGTTAAAAATGCGGCTGCTTTTGTAACAGGAACAAAACTTAGCGAAGGAACAGAAGTAAAATCTGAAACCATTCCGCAAAAAGAATCTCTAGCGGTTCGTTATGACCGAATTTACAAAACAACAAATCAGAAATATCCGGGTGCAAATACCGCAACTTTTTCAATAAAAAAGGACAAAGATGTAAGATTAAGATTGACTTATCCGTACAAATGGTACCGCAATCAAAATACATTTTTCTTTGATGCCAAAACTGGGCAACTGCTTCGTTACAAATTATATAAAGATTTCAATGCAGCTGATATTATAGAAGCATCAAATTATGAAGTTCACACTGGAAGATTCTTTGGATTATTTGGTAAAATTATTGCTTTTCTCGCCAGTTTGATTGCAGCAAGTTTGCCCATTACAGGATTTATTATTTGGCTTAAAAAGAAGAAAAAATCAAAGAAAAAAACTCCCTCAAAAAAGGCACACAAAAAACTGAAAGAGGCGATAATTTAAATTATCGCCTCTTTAAATTTCTTCTATTTTAAGCTTTTGTTCCATACAGAAAAATTCTTTTAAAAGCATAAATTGCAGGAAGTTTTGGAAAATTGTTCGCTATTCTTTCTTTGTATATACTTGTAAAAAGTTTTTTTTGATCTTCATTAAAAAGTTCCATATAGGGAATCAATGCCGAGCCTGAAATAAAATCATAAAGCTCATCATGATTTTGAGCGATAATTGGATACACTTTCTGAATTACTTGAATATCTTCAAGTTTTCCATCAAACATTATTTGGGCATATTGATCCATACTCAAAACAGGAGAATTTCTTTTCCACCCTTTTAAATAATCTTTGAAAGGTTCTTCAACAACCAACTGATGCAGTATTTTATTCAGCATATTTTCATTCTGAACTGGCATTTGTATTGCAAACTGTCCGCCTGAATTAATTGAATTAATCAGTTTTGGGAATAACTCTTCATGATTGTCAGACCACTGCAAGGCTGCATTACTGAAAACTAAATCCCATTTTTTATCAGAATTTGCAATGCCTTCGTTAGTAGATTGCTCAAAATGAAGATTATCTGTTACATATTTCTTTGATTTGGCCAGCATTTCTGATGAAGAATCGACTCCAAGAAAATCAATCTGCTTGAATTTCTCGGCCAAAAAAATAGACTGCTCCCCTGTTCCACAACCTAAATCAATGGCTTTTCCGGATTCTATAGGTTTAATCAGCTCCATTAAATCAACAAAAGGCTTAAATCGAATGTCTTTAAATTTATTATATATTTCAGGATTCCAAGGCATCTTTGTCTTTTTAAAATAAATTTAAGGATAATTTCACGAAACGTGCCTTAATTTCCAAATCATTTCTTAGCATCATAAGGAATATACTGATCCCATTTCCAAGGCGTGTAGGTGTCTGCAATAGCTGTTTCTAATAAATATTTTATTATGCCACCAGTACTATAACTATTAGACAAAATTAGCATTCCGATGCCTTTTTCTGGAAATACAATACTGTAATTCTGAAAACCAGAACCTTGCCCCTCTTTAAATGCTCCAACTCCATAAGGCGATTTTAAAACTCCCCAACCCAAACCGTAGGAAAGATCAATAGCATCATTCCAATTCCCATCTTCAATTGCGCCTGGCCCAAACTGATTTTTAGAACGAATCCGAATCTGCGGACTAAACATTTCTTGATATGATTTTGCTTTCAGTATCTTTTTGTTCAAAATTGCCGTCATGAATTTGCTATAATCTTCAGCAGTCGTTTCTAGAGTTCCCGCACCTCTTGGTGCATTATCTTTGTCTTTTTCTTGCTTTTTTCCATCATTATCATAACCGTATGCATAATCTTTTTCAAATTTTCCCTGCCATTTATAGCTGGAATTCGTCATTCCCAAAGGTTTAAATATTTTTTCCTGAGCGAGCTGTTCTAAAGGTTTTCCTGTAATTTTCTCAATCACAACTTGCAGATACGTTAGTCCTTCGCCAGAATAGCTGTATCGTGATCCAGGCTCAAATTTTATACGCAACTTTTCGTCTGGTTCGAACCAGCGCCAATTAGGAAATCCTGCGGTATGATCCAGACACATTCGCGCTGTAACCTTAACGTAATCGGGGCTTGCTTTTAAATCACTGTAATCTTCATGCCATACTTTGTGCTCATATTCATAAATTGGTTTAGGAAGATAGCTTTGCAATGGTTTATCTAGAGTTATAACGCCCTCTTCTACCATTTTGAGTACCAAAACGGCAAAAACCGCTTTGCTTAAAGATGCACCATACATGTTGGTATTAACCTGTAATTCTTTTTTACTTTCAACATCACTATAGCCAAAAGCCTTCATATATACAGACTTTTTTGAATTAAAAACAGTCACCGATAATCCTTTCACATCGGCTTTTTGCATTAATGTTTTGATCTTGTTTGTTAAAGAATCGGGAGAAATGGAACTTCCGTCGAGTTTATGAATTGAAGTAGATTTTTGGGCAGACACAGAAAAAAGACCTGCAAGAAAAGCAATCAAAAGAATTTTTCTCATTTTAAAGTTATTAAAAGATTAGTCTATTTTCGATTTTTATCAGATAATCGACTTAAACTTTCAAACAGCGTTTTAAAGCAAAATTACCATCAAACAATCTGATTATAAACTTAATAGAAAAATAAACAATTTCAAAATAAGAAATTTTCAGTTTAATTATTTCGGAATAACTCGAATGGCGTTTTAATTCTTTTTCTGTTTTTTAGAATTTAAAATTGTTTTTCTGATAATAAATAAGGAAACTCCGTATCCAAAAATGATGAAAAGCAATAAAATCATTTCAACTATTACATTTTGCGATACAATTTCCATTATCATATCTATAATATTTAATTCAAAAATAAACAGCATCTTCTCTGTGAAAGTAAATTTAGTTGTGATTGTTTAAACACAACTTTAATGGGATTGCTTAGTTTTTTTTTTATAAAATCAAATCGTTTGAGCTCCTTTAAAACCTAGCTTTTAAAAACTATTCTTTAAAAATTTCCAAGCAAAATCTTCATTCAAAATGATTCTTTTAAAAAACATTTCAAAAATAGTGTTATTTTTACACTTATAACTATTTTTAACCGCTATATTTTTACTAACCTATTTAAAACCGCCAAAATGAGATGTATTTTTCTTAGTTTTCTTTTATTTTCAATTTCATATTCGATTCAAGCCCAAAAAACAGAGGCATTTAGTCCTGATAAAAACATTAAACTCGAAATTTCTGTAGCTAATGGAAATGCTTTTTATACTGTAAGCTATCAAAACAATGAATTTCTGGGGCAATCTCCTCTAGGTTTGGTAAGTTCTGTGGGAGATTTTTCTAAAAGCTTAAAATTGGTTGGCAGTGCCAAAGACAAAATTCAAGAATCCTATAAGTTAGATCGCTCAAAAGTCAGTCAAGTGAATTATAAGGCAAACGAATTGAAATGCATTTTCACAAATGCTGCGAACGATACTATAAATGTCATTTTTAGAATTACAAATACAGATATTGCTTTCAGTTATATCATTCCAAAAAGCAAAAAAAATAGCGGAAACTGTACCATTGAAAAAGAAATTACAGGTTTCAAACTTCCTTCAAAATCCACCACTTTTATTACGCCACAAGCACCGCCATTAAGTGGTTGGGAAAAAACGAAACCTTCTTATGAGGAAGAATATACTCGAGAAGCTGCAATTGGAACAAAATCACAATACGGATTAGGATTTACTTTTCCGGCACTTTTTCATGTGGAAGATAAAGGCTGGCTTTTGATTTCTGAAACTGGAATCAGTGGAAATTATGTTGGAACTCGATTAAGTGACGCGAGCATTGACGGAATCTACACGGTTAGTTTTCCGCAAGAAGGCGAAAACAATCATGAAGGGCCAGTAACAGCAACGGCAACTTTGCCAATGCAAACTTCTTGGAAAACCATAACGCTAGGAAAAACGTTGAAACCAATTGTTGAATCGACTGCTTCTACAGATGTTGTAAAGTCTCTTGTCAAAACTTCAAAAATATTTGATGCCGGCCGTGCAAGCTGGAGCTGGATCGTTTGGCAAGATGAAAGCTGTAATTACAATGACCAAAAAACTTTTATTGATCTTGCCTCAGACATGAAATGTGAATTCATTTTGATTGATGCGCTTTGGGATGTAAATATCGGAAAAGAAAAAATGGCCGAATTGGTACAGTATGCCAAATCAAAAAATGTTGGCGTTTTGCTTTGGTACAATTCAAATGGAAACTGGAATACAGCACCACAAACGCCAAAAAATAAAATGAATACGTCAGAAGCACGTCGAGAAGAAATGAAATGGTTGCAACAAATTGGCGTGAAAGGATTAAAAATTGATTTTTTTGGTGGAGACAAACAAGCTACTATGAAATTATATCACGACATACTGGTTGATGCAGCAGAATTTGGTCTGAATATTAATTTTCATGGAGCTACACTTCCACGTGGTTGGGAAAGAATGTATCCAAATTACATGACAAGTGAGGCGGTTCTTGCTTCTGAAAATTTGGTTTTCCAACAAGCATTCAGTGACCGATATCCTTCTACCGCAACAATTTATCCATTTACAAGAAATACTGTCGCTTCAATGGATTTTGGTCCCGTTTTTCTAAATAAGCGTCTGCATCGTGAGCCAAACAAAGGCACAATTCGTAAAACTACAGATGCTTTTGAAATGGCGACAGCGGTAGTTTTCTTTTCTGCCGTTCAACATTGGGGATTAACGCCAGAAAATTTAAAAGAAAAACCTGCATACTTGTTCGATTATTTAAAAGCTGTTCCGACAGTTTGGGACGAAACCGTTTTTATAGATGGTTATCCAGGAAAATATTGTGTAATTGCCCGCAGGAAAAACACAAAATGGTATGTTGCTGCAATTAATGGCGAAAACAACCCAAAGAATATTACCGTAAATCTTCCGATGTTAAAAGGCAAAAATGTTTCTGTCATAAGTGATGGCGAAGGTCAGGAATCGAAATTCAGTACAAAAAAATTGGATAATGCTTCGTTTAATTTGGAACTTTCAGCAAACGGCGGAACGGTTTTATTTATGCCTTAATTTTCTTAAGCTTCAGAGAAGCGAAATATTTATAGCAAAAAAATAATTGTTTACAATATAAAGCTCCAGCGGAGCGACATATATTTGAATAAAAAATATGTCGCTCCGCTGGAGCTTTTTTCATTTGTCTTATTGCAATCCTATAAATATTTTACCCCGATGGGGCTTTACAAAAATAACTTTTAATCGTTTTGAAAATCCTTTTAAGTTTATTGTTTTTTGGTAAAACCTTTTCGGGTCATTTCGCCCCAGCCATGTGTTCCTTTGATTTTTTCCTTGTAGCCCACTAAAGCTGCGTAAACTGCCATTGGATGAAAATATAATGGTTCAATAAATGCTGCTAAAAGCAATTTGAAAAAATCAGCTTGTTTTGGATATTTATGAAAAGTTCGCTCTTCACTGAACAATGCCAAAACAGAAAAGAAAACGGCAAAAGTGTAAACAAACAATAAGAGCAAAAAGAAAAAATGCCAATTCAGCAAACCTAAAATTATAAAAACTAAAGTAATGACAAGTCCTATAAATTCAATTCCTGGCGCCAGAAACTCAAATAATGTCCAATAAGGAACACTCAGCATTCCTAACAATTTATATTTTGGATTCATGAACATTCTTTTATGAAAACTAAGTGTTTCGATTGTTCCTCGCATCCATCGACTGCGCTGTTTTTTGAATATTTTGAACTCTTCTGGAGCTTCTGTCCAACAAAGCGGATCTGGAATATAACTTACAGAATATGGCAATTTGTTTTCAAGCATATAACGACGCATTCGCACCACAAGCTCCATATCTTCCCCAACTGTTTTTGTGCTGTAACCGCCTGCTAATAATGCAATTTCTTTGTCGAATGCACCAAAAGCACCAGAAATCAATAATAACCCGTCAAGTCTTCCCCATGCCATTCTTCCTAAAAGAAATGCGCGCAAATATTCTAAAACCTGAATTCGCGGAATCATGCTGTCTGGAATATTCACTTCGACCAAACGACCGTTTTTAATTATACATTGATTGGCAATTCTTACTACTCCTCCAGTTGCGATAATGCGTTTTCCGTGCGATTCTAAAAAAGGCTTAGCCAATTTTAAAAGCGAATCTTTATCCAGAATACAATCTACATCAATACAAACCACATATGGATTTTGAGCAATATTTAAACCTACATTCAAGGCATCGGCTTTGCCTCCATTTTCTTTATCGGCAACAATTAATTTTTTGAAAGCAGCATTTCTGGAAGTATAGATTCCTTTTAGTTTTTTGGTTTCAATTTGTGGATGAAAATCAAGTTCAGTCAAAACTAAATCATAAGTTTTGATTAGAATTTCCATCGAATTGTCTTTACTTCCATCATTTACCACAATAACCTGATAATTATTATAGTTCAATGAAAGCAAAGATTTTACATTTTCTTCGATTGTAAAACCTTCGTTATAAGCTGGCGCAATCAACGAAAGTTTTGGTGCAAACTCACTTGTAAGCAAAACATCGTAGTCAACAAAACTGTTTTTTTTAAGATAACCCCTAAGCTCTTTTGTAGAAAGATACGCTAATATAAGATACGAAGACATGATCAATATCGCATAGCCCAAAATAAGAACTATGTATATATCTACAAACCACATTAATTCGTTGTTTAAAAAATCCATTAGTTTTAATTATACGGTTAAAGTCTGCAATACATTTTGCGCTTCATATTTAATTAAAGTATTTGGCGCTCGATCTACTAATTCTGCCACATAAGGAACTTTTTGAGTAAGCTTCAACTCTTTAATTAGTTTTAATCCAAGAGTGATTACGGTTGTATTTTTTGATTCCAATAAAAGTTCCACTCCTTTTGTATCGCCTATATCATGCTTTTTAAAAGCTCCAATTATATTCAACTGTGTCCAATCATCAATAGGATCAGGATGTTCCGTCAAATGAACAATGCCTTTTGTTCCCGCTAATTTGATACAAGCATTAATTGCGACGATTTTTAAAGTCTTTTTTCGAGCTTTCGAAAATATTATAATATTTTCAAATGCATCGTTAATATTAAACTCAGCAAGCTCTGTAATTCCTTTGCATTTTACTTCCCATCTGAAGTTTCGAAGTTTTTTAAATGAATCATTTATCAAACCCGAATCTTTATAAAGCTGTTCTAGTTTTTGAGCATAAACGCCATCATAATTTTTGTGCAGATTTAGGATTGTTTCCATCACAACTTCTCTAAAAAATGCATTATTTAAAAACAAGTCCAAGCTTCGTTCTTTCTGAATTGAGGCAAACGTCTTGTCTTCAAAAACCACTGCAGCCATCAATTCTTCAATTGCTGCACTGTATTCAATTCTAAGTCTTTCCCTTTTAATGTTTTTATTTCGGCTCCAAATAATGACTACATACAACAAAAATGAGGCTCCAACAAATACGTATATTGAAAAAATCAAAAATGGCACGACCCAATCTCCCTTTTCATATAGTTCCCAAATTTTTTCCATATTAAAAACGTTTCGTAACGATTAGCTGCAGATTAAACCTGTTTCTATATTCTCCTGGAGTGTATTCCTCACGTTCATAAAGAAAAATTGGGCGAACAAAAAAAGAATCACCAAAACGATGCTGGTATTGCAATCCAACTCTAAAAGCTTCTAATGGTTGTGTAAAGCCGTTATAAAGATACAAGTACGGAACTGTTCCGTATTGAAGTTCCAGCCTTATAATGCTTTCATTTTCTTCATTAGTTTTCTGCAAACTCAAAACATGCGAAAACAATGAATTTCCTGTATCGTAATACGGTCTGTATGCCAATGTATAACTTCCTGAATTGTATGCAACTTGCCCTGTAAGCAACGTAATATCATCGCTTTCAAAATGCATAAATCGGGCCCCAAATGCGAAATCAAATTTTTTAACTGGTGCAAAATAATATTCTAAACCAGCCTTTCCAACGGGAAATAGCGTTTCTCCTGTTGAAAGTCCAGCATTGGCGTATAAATAACTTTTGTTGGAAAAGGTTTGATAAAAATCAGTTTCAAAAAGCATTTGTGTATCATTGCTGGTATTTCCAATATTTGCGCGACCCACAATTGCCGATTTGCTGAATTTATGCGAATATTCAACATACCCATAATGCAAAGGTGATTGGCCTGGCTCTGAAGTAGAAATATTAAGATAAGACGCTGCAATTGCATTTTTTGCTTTTTTTCCAATCAGTGTTCGAATGCTTCTAAATGGCTGTGTGCTATTATCTGCAATTGAGGCTTTTTCAATAAGTTCCAACGCCTCTTGATCGCGGTTTAGCTTTTCAAGACAAGTTGCTTTTGTTTTTATAACTTCTGTAGATTTAGGCTCGATTTCCAAATATTTATCGCAATATGAAATACATTTTTCATATTGTTCTGACCAGAAATACGTATTGATAATCGCCAAAAGAGCATCCGGATTTGGTTTTGTCCTATCAGCCATTGGAGCCAATATTTTTATTGATGTGGAATACTCCTTTTTCCAACTATAAATTCGGCCTGTATAAACCTGAATATCTTCGTTTTCAGGAAATTTTGCAAGTAAAGGCTCAATTAATGATAAGGCTTTATCGAAATTATTCTTCTCTGTTTCTTGTTTTACTTGAGCCAAAACTGCATCGATATTTACTTCTTGCCCAAAACAAATAGAAGAAACAAACAACAAAACAATTGAATAATATAGAAATTTCATTAAGCTTTGATTTTTAACAACTTATTAATTCGCACTAAAAGAACTGCAGGACTGATTGGCTTTGCAATAAATTCATTTGCACCAATATCAAAAGAATCCAGTTCAGTTTGTTCAACACCTGAAGAAGTAAGTATTATGATAGGAACTTCTGAATTAATAGTTTCCCTCACATACTGCGTAATTTCCATTCCGCTTATGCCAGGCATATTAATATCGGTTAAAATCAAGTCGTAATTGTTTTTTTCGATGGCTTCAAGCGCATCTTTTCCGTCAGAAAACTGCTCAACAGCAAATCCTTTGGACTCTAGGAAAAATGATAATGATTTGCGTAGGATATCATTATCTTCGGCTAAAATGATTCTCATTGTTATTATAATTTGAGGCAAAAATGCTATTTATGTTAGGCGTATATGTAAAGCTAAGGCTTATTTTTTTTTTATCAAAGCTCCTTCAAGATTTTAACGGTCTCATCTATACCACAATGCAAAATGTTTATTTTATCAGCACTTTCAGAGGTAAATTGATTTTTTGAAGCTTCTTCTTCAATAATTGACAAACAATTTGTGAGATCAGAAAGCATAAAAATATCTAAGCTTGATTTCATATTATGTGCCAGTTTCTTTGCCACATCATACTCCTCATTCTTAAATGCTTCTTCAAGCTGTGCTGTCTGACTAGGGATTTTTTCTATAAAAAGATCAATCATTTCTTTTCTAAAATCAGGATTGCCACAAGCCATTTCGTCTAAAATAGAAAAATCAATTACCCTTCTTCTTCCATGATCAGCATCTTCGTTCATAACGGTTTTTATAGCTTTTAAAAGCACCGCTTGCTTAAAAGGTTTTGGTACATAAGCATTCATTCCAACTTTATAACAACGTTCCTGTTCTCCAACAAGAGAATGCGCAGTCATGGCAATAATCGGAATTTCTAACTTCATTTCGTTTCTGATGTATTCCGTTGTCTGATAACCATCTTTAATTGGCATTTGAAGGTCCATCAAAACTAAATCGTATTTGTTCTTCGATAAAAGTTCGATGCCTTCTTCCCCATTTTCGGCGATATCTATTTCAAAACCAAAATTTTGCACCACACTTTTTGCTAATTTTTGGTTCAGAACATTGTCTTCGCAAAGCAAAATTTTCAGGTTTCCAAGATCATTCTTTGAAATGGTTTTAACGGTCTCAAGTTTTTCAGTCGCTTTTTTATAAGAAAGAACAAAAGAAAATTCTGAACCTCGTCCTTCTTTGCTTTTTACTTGAATTTCAGATTTTTGAAGTTCAACCAATTGTTTTACGATATTTAATCCGAGTCCAGTTCCACCGAATTTTCGCGTTGTACTTTCCTCTGCTTGTGTAAAACGTTCAAAAATAGTTTTGAGTTTGTCTTCTGGAATTCCGATTCCGGTGTCTTTCACAGAAAATCGAAGTGAATAATGATCTTCTGTTTCATCAACCTTTTTAACAGAAACCGTGACATCACCTTCAACAGTAAATTTCAATGCATTTCCGATAAGGTTTACTAAAATCTGATTTAACCTTCCTTGATCGCCAATAACCATATCAGGCATATCGGCATCTAAAAAGAGATTGAATTCTACGTCTTTATGCGCTTTTACTTTTAATAAATTATAAACATGTTTAAGTGTTTTTTTCAGATTGAAAGGCTCCGAATCAATAGTTAAATTCCCTGATTCAATTTTAGAAAGGTCCAAAATATCATTTACAATCAAAAGCAGATTTTCGCCCGCAATTTGAACGCTATCAATATAATCGTGCTGTGTTTCATCAAGCTCAGTTTGCGATAAAAGATCTGTAAAACCAATTATGGCGTTTAATGGCGTACGAATTTCGTGGCTCATATTGGCCAAAAAACTGTCTTTTGCCAAAACTGCACGTTCTGCAATTTTTTTCTGAGCAGCCAACTCAATATTTTTAGTCTGAACTTCCAGTTGATTTATAACGTGTTTTGCAATAATCGAAAGTGCATTTCGTTGATTTTCATCCAATTTCTTGGTAACATGATCTATGGCGCAAATGGTTCCGATATTAAAGCCGTCTGGTGTTGTCAAGGGAACTCCAGCATAAAATCTTACTTTAAAACCTCCGGTAACATTAGGATCATCTTTAAAACGGTCGTTCAAAAATGTGTCATTAATTTCGACCATTTTTGACTCCATAATCGTGTATTTGCAAAAACTGATATCGCGTGGCACTTCAGAAACCCCTATTCCGATTTCAGATTTAAACCATTGTCTGCTTTCATCAATAAAAGAAATATGGGCAATTGGCACACCGCAAATATAAGAAACAAGCTTTGTGGCATCGTCAAAAGCATGATCTGGAAGTGTGTCTAATATATTATAACGTTTTAAGGCTGCTAAACGTTCAAATTCGTTTTCTGGAATTGGATTTTCTGTACTCATTAATTTAAGTGGTAAAGCGCATAAAGTTAAAGTATTTCGACCAAGAATTTTAGTCTATTTTGTATTTAATATGTTTTTTTATTTAAAATTTAAAATTAATTTAAACACATAGAAACATAGATTTTACCTGCATATAAGGAGCTAAAAAAAAGAAACTAGTTTCTAACACATAGCCAACTATGTTTATTTTAAATAAGTGAAACGCCTTTTTTTTTAACGCTCTAAATCTATGTTTCTATGTGTTAGAATTAATTGCACCAAGTAGCCCAAAAACAAAAACAGCAGTAAAAAATAATTACTGCTGTTTTCTCCTAATATAACCAACAACTAAGCGAACAAATAAGTTTTTTAATCTGGATTTGCCAGTATTTTATACAATTCGGCATTTGACATGTAAAACTGATTTTCAATGCTGATTTGAGACAGTTTTGCGCTCACTAAGTTATTCTCTCTCGAATTAATCAAGAAAATGGAGCTTTCGCCAAATGAAAACAGTTTTTCTTCTGAATTCAACATTGTAATGTAATCTTTTACCAGATTATCAATTACCTTTTTTTGTCTTTTTAAAGATGATATTTCAGTTTGCTGTGCTTTAATTTTGTTTTTAAGCTCCAACCTTTGTTGCTCGATATCAAACTGTATATCCTGAATTTTGAATTTTGCCAATTTAAGACTTCCTCTTTCCTTTCTCAAAAAAATCGGAATACTAAAATCGACATTAAATTTGTAATCATCGGCATTGAAAGAGCTCCAATACGAAGGCTCTGAAATATAATTGTAGCCAACATTCAACTTAGGAAGCAATGAATTTGCTTTCAGTTTTCTGTTGATTTCCAACATACCCATCTTCGTTTCCAAAGCCTGAAGTTTTGGATGTGATTCTAAACCTTCAACTTCCACCATCATCGCGTCAGTTTTCAACGTTGTTTCCAATGTCTGAATCAGATTTTCTTCTGGTTTTACATTATCTTCCAGTTCAACCGGAACATTTTCAATCCATAAATAATTGGACAGATATAATTTGGCTTTAGCCAATTTCAAATTTCCATTTTCAACATTCAGTTGTCTGTTTCTTACCGTAATTCCGGCTTCAACACTATCAATTGCTGGCGCGTCGCCTAACTCAATCAACTTTTTTACACCTTCAAAACGTTTGCTTGCAAAGCCTAAATATCGATTGTAAAGCTCAGCTTCGTTATAGCTTTTTCTCCATTCAAAATAGGCCTCGCTTGCTTTGTACAAAACTTCAATTGCTTTTAGTTTTCGTTGTGCATCGCTCAATTTTAACTGCAGTTTTCCTTCCCTAACGTCAGCCATTCTTTGATTGATGAACATTCCTTGTCCTAAAGCCACGTTTATGCCTAGTGAAGTCAAACCCGCTTCTGGAGTTTTATTCTGCGGATTATAATATTGCCCATCAGTATCGTCAAAACCGGCTTTTATCTCAATTCCGTACCAAGTCGGGATTTTGAAACTGCTGTTTAATAACGAATAATATTCTGTTCCTTTAAACTCTTTTTTGCTGTAATCTACTTCAATTTTAGGATCGAATCCACCACGGGCCACCATCAGCGCTGCTTGTGCATTGCTTATTTCAAGGTTCGCTTGTTTTACCAGCGGATGGTATTTTTTGACATATCCTAAAAATTCGCTGTAACTTAATTCCTCTTTATTAAAATCCTGGCTATACGAAATCGAAAAACAGAATAAAAACAAAAGAGAAAATAGTCTTGCAACGTATTTCAATTTATTTTTTGTCCTTTTCATATTTTGCCTCCTTTACATCTGACTTATAATAATTTGGTGGGAAACCATTTAAATTTCGCCATATTTCATACCAAACCGAAACCGTTTCGAGCAAAGCAATACTTTGTGCTCCTGCTCCAATGCTCAATTCTTTTGGCCATTTATTATCTGGGCCATCTGGAGAAATAAGCACTCTGTATTTTCCATTAGAACTGATGAAATTTTCGATTGCTACAATTCTTCCTCCATAAGTCCCGTATGATAATCCCGGCCATCCAGAAAATACAATTCTTGGCCATCCGTCAAACCAAACTCTAACTTTTGCACCGCGATGTACTAACGGAAGATCGATTGGGTCAACATAAGTTTCTACCGCAATATCATAACTAGATGGCATAATGCTCACAATTGGAGTTCCTTCTTTAATCGTTTCTCCAAGACCTGCCAATAAAGCACGGTTTACGTAGCCACTTTGTGGCGCTGTAATGTAATATAGTCCGTTTCTAAGTCGGTAATTCGTATATTGATTTTCCAATTTATTCACTTGAGCTTCTGTGTCATATTGCGTGCTTAAAGCAGTGAATTTATCGCTTCTTGATTTCGAAATTTTCTCAGCATATTCTGCAGTAATTCGGTTAATTTCAACTCTTGCGTTTATTAATTCGTTTTTGCTGCTTAAAAGCTTGTTTTGTTGCGTAATGATATAAGCCTCAGATTCCTGAAGTTTTAGTCTTTTTTGCTCAACATCTGTAAGCGGTTTTAAACCTTCTTTATTTAAAGCCGTGGAACGATCAAATTGTGTTTTAGCGATTCTCAATTGTGTTTTGACTGCTTCCAAATCCATACTGTCGCTTTTGATTTTCAATTGCGATTGTCTTATCTTATTTTGTGCTTGTTGCAATTTCAGTTCTCTTTCTGTGTTAAGCGATTTTGCCTGAACTTCAAGAGAATTTACTTTATCGCCATATGATTCAACTGCCATTTTTTTAGCATCAACCTGCTGCTTTGTATTGCCAACAAGATTTGGATCCAAGTAATCTTCTTTTACCTCAGAAATAAAAACAATTGTATCGCCTTTTTTAACATAATCACCTTCCTGCACGTACCATTTTTCGATTCTTCCAGCAATTGCATTGTGAACTGTTTGTGGACGTTGATCTGGCTTTAATGTTGTAACCGAACCACTTCCTGAGATATTCTGCGTCCAAGGAAGAAACAGACAGCCAAAGGCAAACAATAAAAATCCGATGATGACTCTGTTTAAAATTTTATAATGAGGTCTTCGGGCAACGTTTGTAATAGAGTTATATTTTCCCGGAGTTATAAGTATATTATTATCTTTTGATATATTGAGCATGATTATAGCTTTATGTCGTTAATGATTTTTCCGTCGTCAATGGTTATCATACGATCGCATTTGTTCTTCCAAATATCATTTTTAGAAGTTACGATTACCGTCCAGTCATTTTCTTTAGAAAGTAAAAAATCAACAATTTTTCCTGACGTCAATTCGTCCATTTTATCAACAGGATCTTCTAGGAATAAAATATTAGGTTTATGAACAATGCTTCGCGCAAGCAATATTTTCTGAATATCTGAAGCCGAAAGTTCATGTCCGCCAGGATGAACTTGGTGTTCTAATCCGTTAGGGAATGTTTTAATATCTGGCGTCAAACCAACACTGTCCAAAGCCCATTTTAAATCGTCATTATTTAATTCTTCATTTCCAAAAAGAATATTCTCTCTGATTGTACCGGCAAAAAGTGTATCGCCTTGCAAGTACGTTCCTGCCTGTGCTCTGTAGCTGTCTTCGTCAAGTCGGTTCATGAAAGTATCTGTCACATACAAAGCACCGCTTTCTGGCTCCAATAAACCCGCAAGCAATCGCAATAAGGTACTTTTTCCAGCTCCGTTTGTTCCTCGCAAGATTATCTTTTCGCCTTGATTTATTTTCAGATTGATGTTTTTAAGAGACTTTTTATTATGATCTGGATAGTTATAAGCCACACTTTCAGTTTCGATTGTGATTCCAGCTTCATTTACAGTTGATTTTTCAGGAATGCACGAAATTTCCATATCCGTTACTTGGCCGATTTTTTCGACAGATGTCAATACATCATAAAAAGATTCAAGTCCGAAAATGATTTTCTCTACCGAATTGATCAGTAATACAATTACAATTTCAGCAGCTACAAACTGCCCAATGTTCATTTGATGGTGAATTACCAGAAAACCACCAATAGACAATAAGGCAGCTGTAACAATTACTTTAAAAATAGTAAGCTGAATATATTGTTTTTTCATTACCTGAAAGTGCTTTTCACGATTATCGACATATTTCGTTACATAACCGTCATTGCGTTTCAGCGCATATTCGAAACCGCCTTTTTTTCGGAAGCTTTCGCGGTTTCTTGCAATTTCTTGAAGCCAAGCCGCAACTTTATATTTGAATTTTGATTCGTTAAGACTCGTTTCAAGACCATCTTTATAAGAAAATTTAAAGATGATGTACAAAATAGCAATAAACAAAAGTCCGATTACCATAAAGAAAGAATGATACAAAACCAATAAAATGATTCCAAGTCCAACTTGTAGAAAAGCAGTGCAAAAATCCAGTAGCAATTTTGCCGTTCCTTTTTGAACCATCAGCGTATCGAAAAATCGATTTGCTTTTTCAGGAGCGTATTCAGAATACATTTCTTTGAATTTAATCAAAGGCATTCTGTAAGCGAATTCAAACGATGAACGCACAAAAATTCGCTGTTGCAGATTTTCGACAATTCGAAGCTGTAGAATGGTCAAAACGCCGCCAAAACCCACTCCGATTGTTACCAGAATTACTAAAACGATCCAAGAAACACTTACTTGTCCGCTTTGAATAAAATTGATAATAGCCTGTATTCCCAAAGGAAGCGAAAGGTTGACTAAACCGGCAAATGCCGCATAAAATATAATTTGATACACATCGCGCTTATCAAGCGTGAGTAAATTGTAAAAACGTTTAAAAGGTGTCATGAATTTACGTCTAAATATTACATTAACAGATAATTATTAACATACGAAAAAACTGATACTATGGATTTAGCACGTGTTTTTTGTATTAGGAAACTACTATTTATGCAATATTTTGAGGAGGTCGCAAATGAATTTTGCCATGAAATCCGAAAGAAAAAATTGGATTATTGATGTAGTTTTTACCTTTGGCGTTAACCTGAAAATATAGATTAGCCATTGAAGAATCTAAAGGCATGATATATTCTAGTAAAGGGATTCCCTTTGCCAACTTAGTAGTTTTGGTTTCTTTGTTCTCATAATCATCCAATTCTTCTGGGATCCCGTCACATTTGAAGATTTTTTTCAAGAAATTGCATGTCATTCCTTTAACAGAATGTTGTTCGGTATTGTTATTTACAATTCTAGCAAATGTTCCAGAAAAGTTAATACTGTTCATTAAAAAATAGCCGATTAGCAATGCGTGAACGCATTTACAAAAGATACTATTTTTAATTTTTGCTAACATTTTTCTGTCTCTTAAAGTGGCGCAAGTTAGGACGAAATTTTCGGCGCTACATTAAAATAACATTAGAATTGAGTTTACGTCTGTTATTTTTTTCTTAAAGAAATTTAGATATTCGAGAGTTCCTTTAAAGTTTTATTATTGCTGAATTTTATGGTTCTAATTTGCAAAAATTTCCTCTTTTTTAACCTGCAAAAACATGCTGCTTAACAACATTTTCTAAAATCCATTTTTCTTTTGATTTGCTAAAAATATATTTCAATCGAACATTTTTTTTGCAAAAAACCCAAATAAACAGCTCTTTTTTGTGTTGCAACATCTAATTTATTGTTCCATTTTATAATTTGAAACATTAAATATTAAGGTTCACATTTCTACTTTCTTTAACTTTGAAAAACCCACCCATACATTCAATCGCAAGAACCTACAAATCAAACAAAAACGCAATATTAATTCACACATTGTAATTATTAATTTAAGGCTGTATCGTTTTTACTGCCTTTAAAATTCTGATTGCTTATGCCACAATTTTACTTTTATTCTGCGGTTACTAATTTTTCTAAAAAACTGTACTTAGCCATTATTTTAATAATCTTAAGTACTCTAAACCTAAATGCCCAAAACTGTACGGTAAATGCCGGAGTACTTAATGTCACAATATGTGAAACTGATGCATTAGTTTTAACGGGCAACACTCCAAGCCCAATTACGGGTACAGTGCACTGGACACAAATATCAGGACCCGCTGTTGTGATCAATTCTCCAACCAGCCCTAGCACTACAATATCAGGATATACCGGAGGCAATAGTTATACATTTAGATACAGCGCAACCTGCTCTGACGGAATTGTATCATATCAAGATAAGGTTGTAAATGTCAAACCAATCACCATAGCCAATGCTGGAGGTAATATTGCAAGCTGTCCTAGCAGTGATGGCACATTAGCCATTATTGGAAACACACCTCAAAATACCGGAGAAACTGGTTATTGGGAAATTGTAGGAGCAAATAATGCCGGAGTTGTAATTAATTTTCCAAACTTAGCAACCTCAACCATCACACTGCCTGCAACAAGCTGTGGAGTTACAACACTTCAATGGGTTATTGAAGGTCCTGAATTTGCACCCGGACAACGCTGTAGAACAACATCTCAAATTACGGTAACCAATTATGGCGGTGTTAAACCTGTTACTGCTGGACCAGATCAAACTTTAAGCAATTGTTATACAACAACCCAGTCGACAAATCTTATTGGATCTTATGGAGGATGTGGACTCAATGGGCAAAACGGCCAATGGACGTTTGTTTCGGGACCTAATACCCCAACTATAGCCAATCCAAATGCTAATAATACAGGCATTTCAAACTTAGTAGAAGGAACTTATACTTTTAGATGGACGGTAACAGGACCTTGTGCATCTGGTAATGATTTAGTCGTAATTACGGTACCACCAGCAACACAAGATGTAACACAATTGCCTGGAGGAGATGAAAATATATTCTTTTGTGACAACACCATAAATCAAGTGACTCTTGTTGCGCAAACACCTTTGTATGCAGGTGAAACTGTAGCTTGGATACAGATTGAAGGAGATCCAGGAGCTGTAATTGTTTCGCCTACAAATCCAACTACGTTAGTAACTAATATTTCTTCGGCAGGAAGTCCATACAGATTCCGTTATACACTTACAAATAACAATACTGGATGTATCTTTACTAAAGATTATGTTGTACAATATAATGGTCCAACCCGAACTATTGTTGCTAATAATGGTGACGATATTGTGGGAAGCTGTAATGCGACTGTATTTACAATTCCGCTAACGGTTACCGGCACAGGATCAAATCAATACCGCATTGTAAGCGGACCTGCCCTTTCACCATTAGGACCATTTCCTACCGCTTTGCAAGATACTGGCAATTCTCTTACTTTAACACTTACTGCGCCAGGCGATTATACTGTTGAATTTATTAGAAAACAAACCGGGGCATTAACTGTAGAGTGTGATTATGGTTTTGATACTATAAATATTTTGGTTTCTGGTGAGCCAACTCCTTCAAATGCAGGAACAGACGTTAGTTTACCTTGTGGTGATACATCAACGATTCTTTCCGGAGTCACGACGGATGATGGTTTACATTTTTGGAGCCAGTTGAGTGGTCCAAATACTGCCGTAATTGCCGATAATTTTGCAGTTGACACACAAGTAAGCGGTCTTATTTCAGGAACATATGTTTTTCAATATATCACAAAAGGTGGTGGAGCAACCTGTGGATTTTCTGTGGCTACAGTCACCGTATATGTTTCGGACAGTTCTATTAATAATGTAAATGCTGGACAAGATCAGTTAATTTGTACAAATTCACAAGTACCGCTAGCCGCAGTACAGCCAGATCCAGGTGAAATTGGAACTTGGAGTCAAGTCTCGGGACCTGACACTATTGTATTTTCTAATATCAATGATCCTAATGCTATCGCAACTGGTTTTCAAACTACAAATTCATCCTACGTATTACGATGGACGGTTGCCTATACACATCCTGGTCCTTCATGTGGATCAGCCGTTTCTGATGATGTTAGCATATTAACCAACAACCTTCTCGCTCCAACACAATCAGACGCAGGACCAGATGCTTGTTACTCTTCAGGCACGACAACTTTTAACCTCAGCGGAAATACACCGGGAATAACCGATGTTGGAACATGGACTGTAGTACCTTCAACAGGAGTTGTAATTGCTGATGAAAATGACCCTAATACAATGGTTACTGTGCCTGGAAATGGGACTTATGTATTTACTTGGTCTATTATTGCCAGAGTTAGAACCTGTATTCCAAGTGTAAGCAGTGTTTCAGTAACAGTTGCTGAAACGCCTCCTGTAGCTGATGCAGGTCCTGATCAGGAAATTTGTGGTAATACTATCACAATGGCCGCAACACAAAGTGCAGGAGCGACTGGAACGTGGAGTAGAATTTCAGGCGTTGGAAATTACACCATCAGCGATATACATGACCCTAATGCCGTTTTTACGTTTAACTATAGTGGTTATTACATTTTTAGATGGACAGTTGATGCCAACATTTGTGGTCAAGCGTTTGATGATATTAACTTGACTATTGGTATCCCGCCGCATCAGGCAGCGGCAGGTCCAGATCAAAATATTTGCAATAACAGTTCGGTAACGATGGCCGGAAGTACCTATGACAGTTTTTTTGAATTGGGACAATGGTCTGTTTTGACAGGTGCTCCAAATCAGCCAACAATTGTGGATCCTTCTAACCCAAATACAGTGATCAACGGACTTATTGCCGGGACTTATACTTTTAGATGGACAATAACTGCAAAAAGCATCTTTTTATGCCAAGGCACTTTTGATGATATGATCGTAATTGTAGAGCCGGCAGCCGATGCGGGAGCTGACCAAACTTATTGTGATGTTACCAGTGTACAGCTTAAAGCAAGTGAAAACTCAAAAGGAACTTGGTCGCTTACAAGTACAACCGGAAATGTAAATGATGTTGTTATTACTCAATCACCAGCTGATAGTTATATTGCAAATGCAACTGTTGTTCCTGGAAATGATTATGTATTTACTTTTACCACTCTTTCTTCAAATTTTCCTGATGGAACTTCCTGTGCCGGAACATCAGATTCTGTTAATGTTACTGTTTTCAGTGGCGCTAGCATTGATCCAAATGCTGGGCCTGATCAAACTTTGTGTATTAATGATGTTGGAGGAGTTGCAACTATGACTGGAAATATGCCACCCCCTGACGTTACTACGGCTGAATGGCGTTTTGTTTATCAACCAGCCGGAAGTGTTGCCGTAATTACAACTCCATCTGCACCTTTAACCACTGTTACTAACTTAACAGTTCCGGGGCTTTATATTCTTGAATGGGTATTTCAAAGCAATAATTGCCGATCCCTTTCAGATATTGTCCGAATTGAAATGAATGCACCACCAAGCACCGCAAATGCTGGACCTGATGATACAGTGGCCTGTCAAACTACTTATAAAACTGCTGCAGTTCCACCTGCAGTTGGTATTGGAACATGGACAATTACCTCACAACCTGGTAATTCAAATGCGGTTATTGACAATCCGAACAGTCCCGTTACTACGTTATCAAACGTAGTTATAGGTTCTTATACCCTGACATGGACCGTTACGAATGGACCTTTTACATCTCCTTCGTTATGTCAGCCTTCATCAGATACAGTTACAATAATCTTTAATGATACACCACCGTCTATTGCTGATGCAGGACCAGATCAAGAGCTTTGTAATGTATCTACTGTTACTATGGCTGCTATTCCTGTTACTTCTGGTTTGGGGACTTGGACACAAGTTTCTGGTCCAAATACAGCAAATATTGCTTCACCAAATAATGCTAATTCACTAATGCTAGGTCTAATACCTGGAACTTATGAATTTCTTTGGACAACTACTACTGTAAATAATAATGGTTGTACTTCGCAAGACTCTGTTCTTGTAACCATATATGAAAATCCTTCAACAGCAGATGCAGGACCAAATCAAATTGTCCCTCAATTTTCACCTATTAATTTAAATGCTGTTACACCAACTATTGGTACAGGAACTTGGACTCAAACTGGAGGGCCAAGCACAATTGGTTTCACAGATCCAACAAGTCCTACAACAGCTGTTACCGGAACAATTCCTGGTATTTATACACTACAATGGAGTGTTACTAACGGAAACTGTCCACCTTCAACAGACACAATGAATCTCACGATACTCGCTGTTGCAGATCTTGAATTAACAAAAACTGTAACGCCAACAACAGGAAGTGTTGGTGATGTCGTGACTTTCAATATAAATGTCTTTAACAATAACAATGCACAAGGCGGAACTGTAACGGCTACAAACGTTGCTGTACGTGATTATATTCCGTTAGGTTTTGTAATAGTTCCTGGATCTGTTAATTCGGCAGGACAGTATAATGTTGGAGATAACACTATTACATGGACTGGTCTAACAATTCCAAGTGGCAGTATATTGAATTTAACTTTCAAAGCTACAATTCGAGCTGGCGGTTCTTACGTGAACTCTGCCGAAGTTATTGCTTCTGATCAATATGACCCTGATAGTACACCTAATAATGGAGTTTCAACCGAAGATGACCAAGACAGCGCAACAGTAATTCTCGATGTAGCCGATTTATCGCTTCAAAAAACGGTTTCTCCGAGTTCTGTAAGCATTAATGATAATGTAATTTTTACGATTAGAGTTACAAACAGCGGTCCTAATAATGCAACTGGGATAACTGTTTCTGATCATTTGCCTGCAGGATATACCTATGTAAGTGATAACGGAGGAGGAAAATATAACAATACTACTGGTATCTGGAATGTTGGAAATCTTAATAATGGAAACTCGCTTGCTTTGCAAATTACTGCAAAAGTAAAAGTAGCAACTGCTGCTAATTATATTAACACAGCCGAAATACAAACTGCTCATCAATTCGACCCTGACAGTACACCAGGCAACGGATTGCCGGAAGATGATATGGCAAGCGCTACAATAAACTTAAAATCAGCTGATTTAGAACTTACCAAGTCGGTTACACCAACCTCTGGAGCCGCAGGAGATCAAGTAGATTTTACACTTACTATTCTTAATAATGGCCCTGGAAATGCCACAGGAATAGCTGTGCAAGATGTTATCCCTGAAGGTTTCACTCTAATTCCTGGCTCAGTTTCAAATAATGGATTTTATAATATTGCAAATGCTACTATTACTTGGCAAAATTTAGCGTTGACTGCTGGTGCAACTTTAAACTTAACATTTAGAGCAATTGTAAATCCATTAGGCAATTATCTAAATATTGCTCAAATTACAGCAAGTGATCTTCCTGATCCTGATAGTACGCCAAATAATGATGATGGCGATCAAAGTGAAGATGATGAAGATAATGCTCCTTTTACGTTTATTGGCCCAACTGCAGATTTGTCTTTAACTAAAAACGTAGTTGCAGGAAATACAAGTCCCGTTGTTGGAAGTCAGGTTTCATTTGAACTCGTTATTAAAAATGACGGACCAAACAATGCAACTGGAGTTCAGGTCACAGATTTGCTTCCGTCCGGCTATGAATTTGTAAATTTCAGTTCATCTGCAGGATTATATGATGAAACTACAGGGATTTGGAATGTTGGAACCGTTGATACCGGAGTATCTGAATCACTAATTATTGATGCTAAAGTACTTCCAACAGGTGATTATTTAAATATTACGCAAGTAACTGCCAGCGATCTTCCAGATCCAGATAGTGCACCAAATAACGATGATGGAGATCAAAGCGAAGATGATGAAGATAATGCCGTAACAACCCCTATTCCTGCATTGGCTGATTTATCAATAACTAAAACCGTTGACAACGCAACACCTTTAGTAGGTTCAATTGTAACTTTCCAAATTATTACCACAAACAGCGGACCTCAAGATACTGCTCATGTAACTGTGACTGATTTACTTCCTTCTGGTTACACTTATAGAGGTTTTAATGCAACAAGTGGTACATATGACAGCACAACGGGTGTATGGTCATTAGATATTCTTGAAAATAGTGAATCTGAAACTTTACAAATAACTGCAATTGTAAATCCTACAGGAGATTATACAAATATTGCCGAAGTAACCAGCAGTGATATACCTGATCCAGATTCTACTCCTAATAATGGAGTTACAACTGAAGACGATTATGCTACTGCAACAACAGTTCCAGTTCAGCAATCTTCAGATTTGTCTCTAACAAAAACTGTAAATAATGCTTCTCCTGTCGTAGGTTCTGAAGTTACCTTTGAAATTATTGTAACCAATAATGGCCCTCAAGATAATAATGGTATTCAAGTAACTGATCTTCTTCCTTCAGGTTATACTTTTACAGGATATAGAATATCTACTGGAACTTATGATTCGGCCACAGGAATATGGAATGTGGGAAATCTAGTTAATGGAGATTCTGAAACAATGCAATTGCTTGCAACTGTTAATGCTACAGGAAATTATACAAACAGCGCCGAAGTTACAGCAAGCGATCTTCCAGACCCTGATTCCACTCCAAATAACGGAGTTACTACTGAAGATGATTATGCCGAAGCAACAACAGTTCCAGTTCAACAAACCGCTGATTTAAATTTGGTTAAAACCGTAAATAATACTAATCCTATTGTTGGTTCTCAAGTAACTTTCCAAATTTCGATCGCTAACGAGGGACCTCAAAACACAACTGGTGTTACTGTTACAGATTTGCTTCCGTCTGGATATACTTTTAACAGTTATTCTTCAACAACGGGAGTTTACAACGAAATAACTGGACTATGGTACATTGGTAGCATGAATTTAAATCAGATCGAATCTTTACAAATTACGGCCACAGTCAACAATACAGGAAATTATACCAATAGCGCTGAAATAACATCTAGTGATGTATTTGATCCAGATTCAACTCCTGGAAACGGAAATGTTTCAGAGGATGATTATTCAGAAGCGACAACTGTTCCTGTCCCACCTAATTTAACAGCCGATTTAGCAATTACAAAACTTGTTGATAACGCAACACCCGTGGTAGGCTCTGAAGTCACTTTTACAATTGCAATACACAATGATGGCCCAATTGAAACTCAAAATGTCGTAGTAACTGATGTGCTTCCATCTGGCTATACCTATGTTTCATACAGTGCAACTGACGGACTTTATGATCCAATTTTAGGAAAATGGTATATAAACCGAATGGAATCTAATGATTTTTTCACACTACAAATTAAAGCAACGGTAAATGCGTCTGGTAATTACACTAACATTGCTGAAGTAACCGCCAGCGATCAACCCGATCCCGATTCTACTCCAAACAATGGAGTTACTACAGAAGATGATTATGCACAAGTAACAACAGTTCCTGTTCCGCAAGCAGCCGATTTATCGCTTACTAAAACTGTCAATAATGTTACACCACTAGTAGGTTCACAAGTCATTTTCAGCGTTCAGGTTAGTAATGCAGGCCCACAGGATACAAATGGCGTAACTGTGACTGATTTACTTCCATCTGGCTATACTTATGTTTCATATAGTACAACTGCCGGAAGTTATGATGCGGCAACAGGGTTATGGACTGTCGGGACTTTATCAAGCGGTGCTTCTCACACGTTGCAATTGACAGCAACTGTAAACCCAACTGGTGATTATACTAATATTGCTGAAGTAACCGCAAGCAGTATTCCTGACCCAGATTCAACGCCAAATAATGGCAACACTTCTGAAGATGATTACGCAACGGCAACAGTGACACCAACAGCATTATCTTCTGATTTATCGTTAACTAAAACAGTGAGTAACGCAACACCAATTGTCAATACCGAGATTACATTTGAATTAATAATTAAAAATGATGGTCCTCAAGATAATACTGGTGTTCAAGTAACCGATTTACTACCTGCCGGATTCGCTTTCACGAGATACACTGTTTCAACAGGAACTTACGATTCAACGACCGGATTATGGAATATTGGAAATTTAAGAAATGGACAATCAGAATCACTTCAAATTGTTGCTATCGCAAATGCAATTGGAAATTTCGTTAACAGAACCGAAGTTACAGCAGCTGATCTTCCTGATCCTGATTCGACTCCAAATAATGGAGCAATACTTGAAGATGATTATGCAATTGCAGCCGTAGGCACAAGAGCTGAAACGCCTCCTCCTCCGCCAGTCTCTGATTTATCATTAACTAAAACGGTAAACAATACAACTCCATTAGTAGGATCTCAAGTTACGTTTGAAGTTGTGATTACCAATAGTGGAAAAGATGATAATAAAAATGTTCAGGTTACTGATTTGCTTCCGTCCGGATATACTTTCTCAGGATACACAGTTTCAACAGGAACTTATGCACCTGCAACTGGTTTATGGATTGTTGGCGACATAATCAATGGAAAATCAGAAACTTTACAAATTACTGCAACAGTTAATGCAACTGGAGATTATCTTAATATTGCAGAAATTACAGCCGCAGATTTTGAAGATCCTGATTCTACACCTAATAATGGTGTTACGACTGAGGATGATTATGCAACGGCAACAATTACGCCAACAGCTCAATCTTCAGATTTATCTTTAACTAAAACTGTCAATAATGCTACTCCATTAGTTGGCGGTCAAGTCACTTTTGAAGTCGTTGTAACCAATAATGGTCCGCAAGACAATACTGGAGTTACCGTAACGGATTTACTTCCAACAGGATATAGTTATACTAGTTTTACAGCTACAACTGGAACTTATAATCCAACAACTGGATTATGGACAATAGGCAATTTAATCAATGGAAAATCTGAAACATTGCAAATTACGGGAACTGTAAATCCAACTGGAGATTATCTGAATATTGCGGAAATAACTGCTGCCGGTCTGCCTGATCCGGATTCAACTCCAAATAATGGAATTACAACTGAAGACGATTACGCAACAGCAACAATTACACCTACTGCTCAATCTTCTGATTTATCTTTAACTAAAACTGTCAATAATGCTACTCCATTAGTAGGTTCTCAAGTGACTTTTGAAATTATTGTTACTAATAATGGCCCACAAGATAATACTGGTGTGACAGTAACTGATTTACTTCCGACAGGATATACTTATAACAATTTTACAATTTCAACAGGAACTTATGATCCTGCAACAGGATTGTGGAACGTAGGGGAACTAAAAGCGGGAAAATCACAAACATTACAGCTTTTAGCAACGGTTAATCCAACTGGAAATTATACAAATGCGGCCGAAGTCACTGCAAGTGATATTCCTGATCCTGATTCGACTCCAAATAATGGAGCAAATGCAGAAGATGATTATGCCGAAGCTACAACTGTTCCGGTACAGCAAGCCTCTGATTTATCTTTATCTAAAACAGTCAACAATGCAACTCCATTAGTAGGCGGTCAAGTGACTTTTGAAGTCGTTGTTACTAATAATGGTCCACAAGACAATACTGGAGTGGAAATAACTGATTTACTTCCTACGGGATATACTTTTAGCAACTTTACGGCGACAACTGGAACTTATAACGCGACAACAGGATTATGGACTGTTGGTAATTTAATCAATGGAAAATCTGAGACATTGCAAATTACAGCAACTGTAAATGCAACAGGAAATTATCTAAACATTGCTGAGGTTTCTTCTGCGGGACTTCCTGATCCTGATTCGACTCCAAACAACGGAGTTGCAACAGAAGATGATTATGCAACTGCCACGATTACACCAACAGCTCAGTCTTCTGATTTATCATTGACAAAAACAGTTAACAATCCAACACCATTGGTAGGCAGTCAGGTTACTTTTGAAGTTGTGATAACCAATAATGGCCCACAGGACAACACTGGCGTTACAGTAACTGATTTGCTTCCTACTGGATACACTTACAACAATTTTACAGCTACAACAGGAACTTATAGCGCAACAACAGGACTATGGACTGTTGGCAATCTAATCAATGGAAAATCTGAAACGTTACAGATCACAGGTACTGTAAACCTAACTGGTGTTTATTCAAACATTGCTGAAATAACAGCGGCCGGACTTCCTGATCCCGACTCAACACCAAATAATGGCGTTACAACTGAAGATGATTACGCAACCGCAACCACAACACCAATTACTCAGGCTGCGAACTTATCATTAACCAAAACAGTTAACAACCCTACTCCATTAATTGGTTCTCTAGTAACATTTGAAATTGTGGTTAGCAACAACGGCCCTCAAAATGTAACTGGTGCTGAAGTGACTGATTTATTACCTTCTGGATATACTTTCCGCAGTTATACTGCAACTAAAGGAACTTATAACAAAACGACAGGTAAATGGAATATTGGTTCTTTAATCAATGGAGACTCCCAAACACTTCAATTAACAGCATCTGTAAACGCAACCGGTAATTATACCAATACTGCTGAAGTTACTGCGAGCAATCTTCCAGATCCAAACTCAACACCAAATAATGGAGTTACAACTGAAGATGATTACGCCATGGCAACAACTACTCCTGTTGCTCCTGTCGCCGATTTATCATTAACAAAAATTGTCGTTGGAGGAAATCTAAGTCCAATATTTGGAGCGACAGTAACATTTGAGATAACAGTAAGAAATAGCGGTCCGCAAGCCGCAACCGGAGTAAGTGTAAAAGATATACTTCCTAGCGGTTTTGAATATGTAGTTTACAGTTCAACTTCGGGACAATATTTTAATCCGACTGGAATATGGAACATTGGAACAATTCCAAATGGAGGATCAGAAACACTTTTAATTGGTGCGAAAGTCAATACTACTGGTAATTATAATAATCTTGCAGAAGTTTTCTCATCAAACGAATTTGACCCTGACAGTACTCCAAATAATGGTGTACTAAGCGAAGATGATATGAATGGAGTATTGCTTACTCCTGTTCCTGCTGTAACTGATCTTTCGATAGAGAAAAATGTAGTTGGCAATAATCTCACTCCTGCTGTTGGATCACAAATTACATTTTCAGTCACGGTGACTAATGACGGCCCAAGCGTTTCAACTGGTGTAACCATCAAAGATATTCTTCCTTCTGGTTATCAATATGCCTTTTTTAATTCGACATCTGGAAGCTATAATCCGGCAACAGGAATCTGGACTCCTGGAATTATTTTGCCAGGAAATAGTCATACGTTATTGATAAATGCGTTTGTAAAAGCACCAACAGGCACAGCAGATGAATACTTAAATACTGCCGAAATAATGACTTCAGATCAATTTGATCCCGACAGTACTCCAGGAAATGGCGTCACTACAGAAGATGATTATGACAGTATTTTTGTAACGCCTGTAATTGTCATGGCCGATTTATCCCTCACTAAAACAGCATTAAATGCTAATGCAACCTATGATGTTGGATCGACGGTTATATTTACTGTTACCGTTAAAAATGATGGTCCTGCAAATGCCAGCGGTGTTTCTGTTAAAGATTTACTGCCTCCTGGATTCAAGTATTTAACTAGCGCTCCTACAAGCGGACTTTATAATTATATTACCGGTGTTTGGAATGTGGGTATTGTTACTGCAGGGAACGATGAATCTCTGGACATCTATACAACTGTAAATCCTCCTACAGGAGTTGCAAATGAATATACAAATACAACCGAAATCATCGCCAGTAATTTACCTGATCCCGACTCAACTCCAAATAACGGAGTGATTACGGAAGACGATTATGCTAGCCTTCAAATTAATGTAGCAGTTGCCGATTTAAGTCTTGACAAATCTGTAAGCAATAAAAATGCAAATGTAAATGAAGTAATTACGTTTACATTACAGCTTAATAACGAAGGGCCGAGCACCGCAACTGGGGTAAATATTGATGATATAATTCCGTTAGGCTACCGCAATATTTCAAACATTAGTAATGGAGGATTATTCAGTAACAATACTATAAAATGGGCAAACCTTACAGTCCCTGTTGGAGGTGTAACATTGACTTACCAAGTTACCGTTAATAATCCAAAAGGGCTTGAACAGGAAGATTATAAAAACATGGCGCAGGTAACTGCATCTAATCAATTTGATCCAGACAGCAAGCCAAATAATGACAATGGCGATCAAAGTGAAGATGATGAAGATTCTGAATTCATAAACATTCCATCAACTGATATTGCCATCATCAAAGAAGTTGATAAAACAGATGTTGCCATGTACAGCAGTGTCGTATTTACGATTACCGCTCAAAACCTTGGAAATCTAGCAGCAACAAATGTTGCGGTGAAAGATCTGTTGCCAAAAGGATACGAATTACAATCGGCTACGACATCGTCTGGAACATACGACAGTGCAACCGGAATTTGGGAAATTCCAAATGTTGCCCCTAAAGGTATTCAAACGCTAACTCTTAACGTAAAAGTAGTTGATTTTAAAGATTACCTGAATATTGCTAATCTAGTTTCGATGGATCAAATCGATACAAATGCATCTAATAACCAAGACAGTGCTACCGTATCGCCAAGCTGTTTGAAAATTTGGAATGAATTCTCTCCAAATGACGACGGACAAAATGATACTTTCTATATTGATTGTATCACACAGTACCCTGACAATCAATTGTCCATATTTAATCGTTGGGGTAATTTGGTTTATTTCAAAAAAGGTTATGACAATACTTGGGATGGAAAAGCGGAAGGATCTGCTAAAACACTTCCTGAAGGCACCTATTTCTATATTCTTGATCTAGGAGACGGTTCTCAAAAAACCTCTGGATGGCTTTATCTAAAATAAAAACATCGGAGTACTAAAAATTAAGAATTAGGATTAACCAAAATATGAATTGGCTATGATTAAAAATATTAAAAAAGTTTTCACTATACTCGGTCTGATGACATTCTCCGGAGCATTAGCACAGCAAGATCCGCAATACACGCAATATATGTATAATACAATGACGGTAAACTCTGCGTATGCAGGATCATTAGGGCATTTAACGGTAACTGGACTTATAAGAACGCAATGGGTTGGTATTGATGGTGCGCCAGATACGCAAAGCTTTTCATTAGATACCCCAATTGCAAAAAATCTAGGTTTGGGAATCTCGATTGTAAATGAAGAAATTGGTCCAATGGAAGAACAATATCTAGATGCCAACTTCTCCTACACCATTCAGTCCGGTCAAACACACAAGCTATCGTTTGGTATCAAAGGAGGCGGAAGAGTTTTAAATATTGACTGGACAAAAGGAAGTCATAGAGATCCTGATGTTCAGTTTCGTGAAAACATCACAAACAAGTTTCTGCCTGTAGTTGGCGCTGGATTATACTGGCACGGTGAACGCGATTATATTGGATTATCAGTTCCTAACTTTTTGACGCGAGAGCGCTATAATTATGATGATATTGCCGATGATCTTATTAACGAAAGAATGCACCTGTACCTTATTGGAGGAATTGTTTTTGACTTATCAGCACACACAAAATTCAAACCGGCCGCCATGGTAAAATATGTAGCAGGTGCACCGCTTATTGCTGATATCTCGGCCAACTTTATGTTCAATGATGCCATTACGCTTGGAGTTTCCTATAGAACTTCAGATTCAGTAAGCGCTATCGCAGGTTTGCAAATTTCACCAATGTTTATGGTTGGGTATGCTTATGACTATACTCTAACTGATCTTCAAAATTACAACAGCGGCACGCATGAAATTGTGCTTCGATTTGAATTGGTTAACCGTAAAAAAGGACTAAAATCACCAAGATTCTTTTAATACAATTGTCTATGAAAAGAAGAATTACTATACTCGTACTGCTAGTCATTCAATTGGCATTTTCGCAGACCAAAAACAAAACAGCCGACGCACTTTTTGATAAAATGTATTACGTCGAAGCTGCAAAGTCTTATGAGCTTTCTGTAAACAATGGGGACAATTCTAAAGAGATGCTACAGAGGCTTGGCGATTCATATTATTTCAATACAAAAATGTCAAGCGCTTCAAAATGGTACGAAAAACTAATTTCTGCCTATTCAAATGAAGTTTCTGCCGAATATTATTTTCGTTATGCACAATCATTACAGGGAGTTCAAAATTATGAACTGGCAAAAAAATGGATGAAGCTTTACGCACAAAAGCAAAAATCAACCGATTCAAGAGCTCAGAATTTCTCTCTAAAAAACGTAACATTGGAGGATATCGAAAACATAAAACCTTCCTTTTTACTTGAAAACTTAGACATCAACTCTGCTTATTCTGATTTTGGGCCAATGTTTTACAAAGGCGATCTCGTTTACTCTACTACAGTCGATTCTTCATTTCTAAAAACAAATAAATACGGATGGAATGATCAACCTTACTTGAACATGCAATTGGGCAAAATAAACGATATGCAGTCGAATGTCACTTTCAAAGAAAAATTCGGAAAAGACATTACAACGCAATATCATGAAGCCTGTGTAGCATTTTCTCCAGATGAAAAAACAATCTATTTTACTCGAAACAATTACAACGGAAAACTAAAACGAGACAGCAAAGGTGTCAATAACATCAAAATTTTCTCGGCAACTGCTGTCGAAAACAATAATGGAACTGTTTCCTGGAAAGATGTAAAAGAACTTCCTTTCAATAGTGATGATTATTCTGTTGGACATCCTTCTGTGAGCAAAGATGGCAAAAAACTTTATTTTGTTTCAGATATGCCGGGAACACTTGGTTCAACTGATATTTTTGTAGTCGATATTTTAGGAAACAACCAATTCTCTCAACCTAAAAATTTGGGAGAAAAAGTAAATACAACCGGACGCGAAATGTTTCCATTTATAACAGATCAAGCACTTTATTTTGCTTCTGATGGTTTCTTGGGACTTGGCGGTCTCGACGTTTTTGAGAGCCGAATAAATGATGGTGTTTTTGATACTCCGGCTAATCTAGGCGCACCTTTAAACAGCAACAGAGATGATTTTGCTTACATAGTAAATGAAGACACAAATAAAGGTTTTGTATGTTCTAACCGAAAAAGTGGTAAAGGCGACGATGATATTTATTCGTTTGAACGTTTTTGCGTGCAAGGCGTAAAAGGATATGTTTTTGATGCAATTTCGAATAAAAAAATTGCGGGTGCTGTAGTGACCTTAAAAAATGCTGGCGGAGTTGCAATTGAGGAAACCGTTTCACAAATCGATGGAAAATATGAATTCGGCAAAACATTAGATTGTGGTACTTCTTATACTATTGAAACTGCGAAAGATAATTATGCCCCAAGCTCAAAAGTGATTCTGATGCCAAAAAACTCAGGAAAAACCGAAGTGCCGATTGGTCTGGATCCCGCTCTTATTGTTCGTGAAAATGGTCTTTTGAAAATCAAAATCGGAATTATTTTCTTTGATCTTGATAAATCTGATGTTCGATATGATGCAGCAATTGAGTTAAATAAAGTGGTGCTTTTAATGACACAATATCCAAGTGTTGTTATTAAAATTGAATCCCATACTGATTCAAGAGCAAACGATCAATATAATCTTGAACTTTCCGACCGAAGAGCTAAAGCCACCAGAGATTATATTATTTCGCAAGGAATTGCTCCTGAACGTATTGAAAGTGCAATTGGTTATGGTGAGACACAACTTTTAAACAATTGTTCAAATGGAGTTCCATGTACCGAAGCTCAACATCAAATGAACAGACGAAGCGAATTTATCATTACTAAAATGTAATTTCAAACTTTTAAAAACTTCTTTTAAGAAAGTTTGAATCATACACTCTAGTGCAATGATTATCAGTGTAGTTATTTTCTTTCAGAGTCGTTGTTTATCTTATTTTTTTGAGATACAAACAGGTATTTATACTTGTTTGTACTTGTAATTTAAATTCTAATTTTGAGCATCAAAAACTAAAAATAACCAAAACCAACCAGCTCAAAACTATGATTTCAGATTTCTTTGAAACTAATAACTATTTTGTCGATAAAAAAGATGGCTTTCAGGAAAGTTGCCATATTTATAACGAAAAAAAAGAAAGAATAGGCCGAATTAAACAAAAATTCAGTTTCATTCAAAAAGTGCTTCCAATAGCTTTTGTAAAATCAATACTTCCTTTTAATATTGAAATTAGAAGTGCAAATGGTGGATTAGAAGCTACTATTTCTAGAAAAGGCAGTTTCTTAAAATCTGAAATTGTGATCCAAGATGCTTCTGGAAAAAAAATAGGTGCTATAAACCCAAATTCCAGCTTTTCTAAACCTGTTTTCAAGATTCTAAACACTTCCAATCATGTCATTGCAGAAATTTGTGATGTTTGGAAAAAATCTAATTTCATTATTAATGATTCTTCCGAAAACCAGATTGGCTCAATTGATAGTAAGTGGAGCGGAAAGATGAAAAACGCTGCAATTTCAGCAAGTGGCTATACTGTAAATTTTATGGCAACATATTCTAACCATGAAGAAAAGATTGCCATCTTGTCTAGTGCAATTGCGCTCAATATGTGCTTTTTAAATTAAAAAACTTCTTTTAATTAAGAGGCTGTTTTAAAAAGAACAGCCTTTTTTTAAGCTTCTGAGAAGCAAAATATTTATAGAAAAGTATTAGCATTTAAAATAAAGCCCTATAGGAGCGACATTTTTTCTATAAACTAAATCTATTTCGCTCCTATGGAGCTTTTCTTCATTTGCTGTATCGAGATTCTATAAATATTTTACCCCGCTGGGGTTTTGATCACAAAATACTTTTTATAAATAGTACCTGCATTCAATCGAACATTACTTTTGAAGCATTTCTGTAAAATTTACTTTAAATATCAAACAAAATAGTAAGTTGAGTTCCCTTTCCTCTTTTAGACAAAATTTCAAGATGGCCTTTTAAAGAATTTATTCTTTCTTTAATATTATTAAGTCCGATTCCTTTTTTTTCCGCTGCAACATCAAATCCCTTTCCGTTATCTTTAATAGATAATTTTAGTGACTTATTACCAATCATTTCAATTTTTATCACGGCTTCTGAAGCATTCGAATATTTATGGATATTCAAGATTCCCTCCTGAATTATTCTGTAAATATTTATTTTATGAATATTTGAAATTGCATCCCAATTAAATCCTTCATCAATTACATAATGAAATTCGATATCATTTACCTCTTTTTGTTTATCGACTAAATTTGATAACAAAGTATTAAAATCACTGTTTTCCAGAAAAGACTCTTGGCTCAAGTCATGAGAAATTGCCCTAATTTCGTTTTCTACATTTTGGAGTTCAAAAATATATTCCTTCCTTTTCTCTATTGTTTTTTCATCCACTTTGGCATTAAAAAAACCTAAATTCATTCGTATCGAATAAATTTTATTCATTACACCATCGTGAAGTTCTCTGGCAATTTTGTTTTTTTCTTCGTCTTTTGCTCTGTTTATTTTTTCATTCTGTTCGCTTAAAAGTTGAAATATCTCATCACTGTCGCTTTGCTGTTGTTTTACAAATCGCAGTTCTTTATTTCTAGATCTCAAATAAATGTAAAGTGAAATTCCAGAAAGCACTAAAAAAAGAGAAAACGAGAAAATCAAGGTATAAAAATTTTTTCTGGTCAAGACCCTATTTTGGTCCTCGATACTTTGTGTTTCATATTCTATTCTGGCATATTTATTACTCATTTTTGTCTTAACCTTTTCAATACTATCAGTCATCGAAATGTATCGATTGGCATAGAAAAGACTTTTCTTTTTATCTATTTGAGACAACAACTTAATAGTAGTTAAAACCTCATTTGTGTTTCTGATACTTACGGCAACGTTGTGAGCTTCTTTTATATTTTCAAACGCTTTTATGGTATCTTTTTGAGTGATATAAAACTCCCCTAAATGGATTTTAGTGTAAATATAACCTGTTTGATTATTAACCTTTTTATTAATTTTGATGGCCTCTATAAACATAGACTCAATATTGTTGTACTCTTTGTTTTTCATTTTACAATACGCCAAATTTGTTAAAGTGTTAGCGTATGTACTAGGTGCCTTATCAAATAAATCTTTAGTCAACAAAGAACTTAATTCCCTTATTACTTTAGAATATTCTCCTTTTCTTTCGTAAAGATTACAAATATTAGTAATTGAAGTTGCATTGTAATCATCTATAGGGTCAGTTGCATCTAAATTTTTTTCTTTCATTGTTTTTAATACTCCCAATGCTTTTTGATGATACTTTAATGCTTCATCATATAAATAAAGTTTTTCTAAACAATTACCCATTAAATTATTACACGCATAAAGAAGTTTAAAGTTTTGTGTTTCTTTTAAATAACGAAGTGCTTTTGCAATTTCAATTTCGCATTCAACAAAATTTGCATCATAAAATAAAACATAGGCTTTATTGAAATGCACACGGCCTAATTTGTTGTCATCATGAATTTTTTGATAAATTTTTTGAGCTTGTAAATAATAAAAATAAGCACTGTCTTTTTGAACATCTTCATAACAATCACCCATAAAATAAAGTGATTTGGCAATTCTTGAACTGTCTTTTTCTTTTATTGAAAGCTTTAAAGCGGTCGCACTTACCTTATATGATTTATCTAATTCCTTGATAAAATAATATTCTTCTCCTGCTTTTAAGTAAAGATCACGAACAATCGTATCGTTCTTTTTGCTCGGCAACAGCAATACGATTGAATCTAAATATTTTACTTTTTCATCACTAGACAGCGATTTATAATACTTTTCATTAAAAAGATTGTCTTGATCTCCATTAAAGCGTGATTTATCCAAATAAATAAGACACACAAGAGTGATTAAAAAAAAGACTAAAAGCTCCAACTTTAAATTAAACTTCACAATATTTGATATTTATTGAACCAAATATAAAGCAAAAAAAAAATCAAATATGAAATAAAGTTTTCAAACAGAAATGATTGTCTTGAATTCAACTTAAACTAAAGATTTTTAAAAAATATTATTACTATTTTAACATAATCATTATTTATGTTTGTAAAAAAATTTACAAAATGCCTCTAAATATTTTGATTGTTGACGACCATCCGATGACCGTAGACAGCTACGTCAATCTATTATCCTATGAATCATTCAATACAGCCTCCGAAACCATTTTTTACAAAAATTACAATTGTGAGAATGCGTACAAACAAATAACACAACTAAAAAAGCAGCATCAAAATATTGATTTTGCAATTCTAGATGTTAATTTGCCTCCTTATACCGAATTAAATATTTTAAGCGGAATCGACTTGGCCGCCGTTATTAGAAAGACACATCCGGAATGCAAAATTTTATTACTAACAATGCATACCGAAGTATTTATCGTTAATAGAGTATTAAACGATATAAAACCTGAAGGATTCATTTATAAAGGCGAAATAAATTTTGAGTCTTTCCCTTCAACATGTGAGAAAATTTTATCGGGAGAAACTATTTATAGTTCAGAAATCAAAAAATCACAAAAAGAATTCTCTCAAAAAAATTATGATTGGGATAAATTTGATACTGAAATTTTAAATCTGCTTGCTAAAGGCATAAAAACAATTGACATTCCAACTCACATTCCTTTATCTATCAGCTCCGTAGAAAAACGAAAAGCCAATATAAAAAGTAGGCTCTTATTAGGAAAAGGAAGCGATACAGAGCTAGTAAACAAAGCTCGGCAACTGGGGCTTCTGTAAAATGTTTTTATATTAATTTATAAAGCTACTGTTAACGATCTAAAATTGGCCCAAAAGGCAATAAATGCTTTAATTAAATGTTTATACCTATAGAGATAAACAAATTAATTTAAAGAATATATGTATTTAGTACAATTGAAAAATAGAATCGGATTTTTGTTTTTAATTCTTGCAATCGGAATTTCGGTTCAAGGATTTGCACAAAAAGAACTGGATAACAAATACAAGCCAATTCCGGCGAAAACTCCAAAAACAAAAGAAGTTGTTCCGCCAAAAGAAGAAGCTCCAAAAGTGAATCCGCCGGCACCTGTCGAAAAACCAGATCCTTCGAAAATTGATCCAAACGAACTTTTTAAAGATACCAATTTGTATAAAACACCTGCAAATGTAGAAGGTATTTTTTACAGACAAAATCAATTTTTAGGAAGCTTTAAAACTTCGACTTATACCTCAACAATTCGCTATCGTGATGCCGCTTTTGTGGATGGCGACAAAATCAAAGTATATTTAAACGACAAAGTAATCGAGCCCGAAGTAACCATGAATGGTGAATATCAAGGTTTTAAAATTACCTTGGTTCCTGGTATTAATAAAATAGATTTTGAAGCTTTGAATGAAGGTTCTGCATCGCCAAATACAGCCGAATTCCAAGTTTACGACGACAAAGGTGCAGTAATTGAATCCAGCCAATGGAATGTTGGTACAGGATACAAAGCAACTATTGTATTGTATAAAGAATAATTTTTCGCTTTTAGCTTAGCTAAGATCTTATTTTATACTTTATTAATTCACACAACCACTAAAAGTTATTTTTATAACAGAATAAGATTTATTTTATTCGGAAACAAAAAATCCCATTTTGAAAGAAATGGGATTTTTTACATTATAGATCTTACAACTGATTTACGCCAGAGGTTCAATATTTTCTAAAGGTTCTGGCTCAACTTCCGTATCTGCATTATCATCCAACCAAGCAATAAATAATTTATAACCTATTGAAAATACAATTGGTCCTACGAAAAGCCCAATGAATCCTGACATGATAAAGCCGCCAATAACTCCAAGGAAAATAATTAGCATTGGCACCAATGCTCCTTTTCCTAACAAAAGCGGTTTCAATACATTATCTGAAAGTCCGCTGATAATGAAAAATATGGTCCAAAAAATGGCATAACCAGAATCTCCGGTAGAAAATAAATATACGATAACACCAATATTAATGATAATTGGTCCAATTTGCAGAATTGAAAATACAAGGCATATCAAAGTCAAAATTCCGGCATACGGAATATCAGCCATAAATAATCCGATTGCTTGAATAATAGTTTGAATCACGGCTACGCCCAATATTCCTTTAACAACTTGATAAATTGTTGAAACCGAAATGGTCATGATTTCATCTGCTTTATTTCCGGCAATTTTTTTAAGGAATTTCATTGCAAAAGTTCTTCCTCCAGTAACCAATAAAACTCCAGCAATAATTACGGATAAAATAAACTGCAAAAATGCAGCTCCAGAACTCAAAATGCTTCCCATAATTTTTGAAGAAAACTCCTTGATCTGATCCTGATATTTTACTACGCCTTGCTCTAAATCTGTTGACATCATTAGTAAGAATTCATATAGCGGTTTACCAATTATTGGCCATTCTTTTATGTTTTGTCCAGGAGGCGTAATTTTCAAGGTTCCAGCTTCAAAACTATTTTTCAATTCTAAAAAATTGGCTATTGCCGCTTTCAAAAAATAAATAAGCGGTACTAACATTACTGCAATAATCACAATTGTTATGATAACAGATGCTAGGGTTTTCTTTCCTTTCAAAATTCGTTGCAGAAAATCAAACAACGGATAAAATACGACCGAAAGTATTACAGCCCAAAGGATTGGCATAAAAAACGGCAACAGCAATTTAAGACAAAATCCAACGATCAGGAAAATGAAAAATAACTGCAAAATCGTATCAAAGAGTTCTTTACGTTTAATTGAATTGGTTGTTTTCATGTTTATTTTGATTTAGATATGATTGGTTAAATTTGATTTTATTTTTTTTGGATAGAAAAATTAGCATCAGAAACTAATCGTCCTATTAAGACCACTGGATACAAAACTCCGGTAAGCACTTCTATCTGCACCAAAGAGCGCGCTAGTGGATGCAAAGGCACAATTTCGCCATAACCTGTAGAACTCATGGTAATATAGCTGAAATACATAAAACTCGCCTGATCACTGTTGATCTCAAATTTAGATTCTGCTAAATTAAAAGAGCCTTCAATGTGCCTAAAAAGAAACAAGTAAAGCGTACACCAAAGATGCACCAGAAGCATATAAACTACAACAGAGCCAATAATTCGGTACGTTGTAACAGGTCCCGGTTCTAAAACTTTTCTTAAAACCAGTATTATTAAAAGTCCCATGACCGCTATAGTCAAAAAAAGGTCTGCAAATAAAATGATAATGTTTCTGTTGAAATAATCAATCCACTGGATAATGACAAACAAAATCGGGATAATAGAAATAATAAACGCCTGCTTTTTGTGTTTAGAAAGCGAAAAAATTCCCGCAAATAAAAACAACATCCAAAAAATATTGAGGCCGATCATAAAATGTGGATAGCTTCCAAAAAATGGAATGGCAATAAAATGCATAATGAAAAGCAAGATGAGCATACCTCCCAGCCCACTTTCATTAGCCCATAAACGATATAAAAGGCGATTATTTTTTATCATCATTTTTTTATTTTAAGTGTGATGTTTTTAAACTCAAATCGGTATCGGCTCTACTTCTACTCTGCCAATTGGTCTGCGCCACAATTTGAAAAGCAGAATGATCAAAATAGGAAAAAAGCATATGGCAGACATTACAAAATAAATATCTTTGTAAGCCAATAATATTGAGGCTTGAGCGGTTTGATTTGAAAGACTTTTTTCTGCTTTTTTCTGCGCCTCAGCATCTGATAATCCCATATATAAAAAATTTCTTTTGTAAGTTTCCAATTGATTTTCTGCCATTTTATTAACCTCTGTCAATTGCTGGCTTAGACCTGTTTTATGTTGAATATTCATATTTGTAATAAAAGTTCCGAGAATAGCGCTTCCAAGCAAAGACGCAAAAACAGCTTGTGAAATAATTCCGGTCATCATGCGCGATGTGCTCAAAATTGGAGGAACACCTTCTGAAATATAAAGCAAGGAAACAGGAAATAGAAACCCCATTCCTAAACCTTTAAAAACAAGCGGTACAAAAAAATCAGTAGAATCAATTCCGGGGTAAAATCTAAAAAACAGAATCATATGATAAAATCCATAACATGCAAAACCAATTACCCAAATAGTGGCCAAATAAATCCTTTTAAACAAAAGATACGTTGAAAGCGGAATCGAAATACATAATCCAAATAATATTGCCAAATGCGTCAAAGCGTTAAGTACTGGGTCAAAACCCAAAACATTTGTCATATATCCTGTTACAACACTCCCGGTGCCATTCATCACTCCGATATAAAACATCAAAAAAGCGCCAATGACAACATTTTTGTATTTATAAACATCTGGATTAATAATGGGATCAGAAGTAAAACGAACATGCAGCAGATAAATCCCAGCCATTATAAACAATAATCCTATTGCCAAAACTACTTTAGGGTCGCTGAACCAATTTCTGGTTTGTCCTTCAGCACACAAAAAAAGAATTATCAGAAAAAATAAAAGCATAATAATCCAACCGCGCCAATCAAATTGAAAGACGTTTTTCATTGGAGCAACATCTGCTCTATAAAAAAACCAAGCCAGTAGAATGCAAATCAAGAAATTCACATTCAAAAAATAAATTCCAAAAGTCCAATTATGCAAACTTGTAAAATTTGTTCCCAAATATTGATAAAGATGCTGGCTTCCTTTTTGAATAAACTGCAGAATTCCATACAATAAAGCCATATTAAATGCCGGATTGTATTTTATCAAAATAGGAACCATTGATGCAAATATTCCAATTACAGAAACAATCGCTAACAACGATCTAAAAAACACAAACCATTCAATAGTAGACACAAACAACAAAGCAGTATTGAAAATCAAAGACAGAAAACTCGCTGACAAAATCAAGGTTCGAACCTTGATTTGTTTTCCCAATTTTAGCCCCAAAGGCATAAAACCAAGCATAGCAAAAATGGGAATATAAATGGAGTATGTAAAAACAGTGGTCGATTCTCCAAAATGCCCCATGATTTGCGAATTATCATAAGTTGTAACATTGAGGCCATTAAAAAAAGGAATGGTAAGGATATATAATCCTATTAGGGTAAAAACGCTTCCTTTTTTTCCTGCAAACATCTCTTATTTTTTTACGTCAACCGTCACATTCATTCCTGGTCTTACATCTTTCAAATCTTCGGCAGGAGTTTCAAACTCAATCTTTACGGGAATTCTTTGTGTGATTTTCACAAAATTCCCTGTAGAATTATCCGGCTCAACCATTGAAAATTTAGCGCCCGTTGCTGGAGAAAATCCAATTACTTTTCCTTTAAATTCTTTTCCGTCAAGGGCATCTATCGTAATAGTCACTTCTTGTCCGCTTTTGATTTTTTCAATTTGGGTTTCTTTGAAATTGGCAGAAATCCATAATTTTTGATTCAAGACAATGGTCGCCACAGTTTGATTTGAATTGATTAATTCTCCAATCGACAAATTGCGCTCGCCTATATATCCATCTCCTGGTGCAATAACACTGGTATATGATAATTGCAGTTTTGCTGCAGCTAAATCAGCTCTTTTTCTCGCAACTGTAGCTCTTGCTGCTTCAAGATTAATTGTACTTTGTTTGGTTACAGAACTGCTTGCTTCCAGATTTTTTTGGCCTGCCTTTACATATGCTTCTTCCGATTTTAATTTTGAAATTACTTGATCGTATTGATTTCGTGTCACAGCCGAATCAGCATACATATTTTTAAATCGTTGATAATCTTTTTGTGCTTTTTCAAGGCTTGCCATATCTCCGGCAAGTTTTTCTTTTCCCGATGCCTGATTTGACATCGATGTTGTAATGTTTTGTTCCAATGAATGAAGATTTCCTTCGGCGATAGCCAAATCAGCTTCCGCCTGATTTACTTTTATAATATATTCTGCATCATCTAAAACGACCAAAGTATCTCCCTTATGAACAAATTGATTGGATTCAAATCTGATTTCTTTAATATGTCCTGTAGCTCTTGCTGCAACATTGTTGATATAAGCTTCAACCTGAGCATTATTAGTGGTTTCATAAGTACTAAAGTCAAAAAACAAACTCAAAATCCATAAACCGCCGGCAATCAAAAAACCAAAAGACAGCACAGTAAGAATGGTATTTCTCTTTTTATCTTTTTGAATCGTTTCGTTTTGGACATTTGCTTCGCTCATACTTTTTAAATTAAAGTTTTCCCATTGCGTATTGCAAAGAATAATATTGAATAATTAAATCTAAATTGGCATTAACCAATGAGATTCTGGAATTGTTCAGCTGCAGCTCAGCATCGACTATTTCGCTGATTAAGGCAAAATCATTGTCATACCTACTTTTTACGATTTTATAATTGCTCATTGAAAGCTCAACATCTTTCTTATACGTTTTGATATTTTCTTTACTTTCTGCATATCTGACATAAGCATTTTTAACTTCTGTACTAATTTGGTCTTTTGTAACCTGAAGAGCTATATTACTTTTGTCGATTTCTAGTCTATCGCCCGAAATACGGTGTTTAAGATTGTAGAAACTCGAAACATCCCAATTCAATGAAACGCCCGCTGCCCAGTAATTCAGAATATTGACATAATTTGGCCATTGCGCGGGATATTCGGTATTCAAAATAAGATTAGCATTTATATTTGGCATAAAACCGCTTTTAGTCAAGCTCAAAGACGATTCAGACAATTTGATTTTTACTTCGGCACGTTTTATTTCTTCTCTATTTTGAAAAGCTTCAGCCAAACTTTCCTGCAGGTTTACATTTTCTGTCGGAAGCATGCTTTCTGTAACTATTGGCTTCAAAATGGTATTGGTTGGAAAACCAATTAAAATATCCAAATAATTGCTGATCAATTCTATGGTATTTGTGCTTCTAAAAACCGAAACCTTAAAATTCGATTGCTGCAGTTCTGTTCTTAAAAGATCACTTTTTATATTCTGCCCATTATCTACACGTGATTTCAATTGTCTGATTCGCAAATCAGTATTGATGATGTTTTGTTTCGTTACTTCAATTTGCCTATACAGTTTTTCAAGTGTAAAATATTGTTCTGTAATGGCGTTTTTGACATCGGCTTCCGTCATTTTTACGGCCGATTGTTGCATTTGGCTTAAAAGTTCTTGTTGATCAATTCTCTTGTTAATGGCGCTTCCGTTGTAAATTGGCAACGATGATATGATATTGGCAAAAACCTGATGATTATAATAATCTACCGAAATATTGCTTTCATAAAAACCTTCATAAATTTTAGGATCGCCTATATAGGTATATCCTCCGTTGACGCCAATTCGTGGCATTTTAGCAATTTTTGCCTGACTGACATTTTCATTGGCAATGGCTAAATCTGCATTTGCAATTTTAAGTTGGCGATTATTTTGAATTCCTAATGATATTGCTTCATCAAGCTTAATTATTTTTGCCGATCCAATACTATCTTGTTGTGCAAAACTCAAATTGACACAACAACATATCAAAGCCAGAAACTTTAATTTTAAATCTTTTAATTGCCAATATCTCATTAAATTTTATGCGTTTAAATTTGTTTTTTGAGATTGCTTTTCTTGTCTTCAGAAGCGAGCTTTAAATATTCCGTCTTAGTTTTACTTTAGGCTTTTTTAAGAAATAAATTTAGAGAATTCTTAAAGAGAAAATTGCACGAACTTGTTCCATTTTATAAAATGGAACGTCTTAAACAGCCCTTAAGTTTCATGGAAAATAAATTGGTTTTAATTTAGTTGTCAAACAGTTGTCCACAACCACCTCATTTCTTAAATCATATGCAAAAGCCTTTCTTTATAATACTTTTACTATTTTGTTTTTCCTGTACTTTGGCTCAAGAAAAACCGACAGACAGCACAAAGACTAAAACAGCTAAAACCAAGAATATTGATTTTAATGTAATGCCTTATATAAGTTACAATAGAACGTTGGATTTCATGTTTGGAGCAATCCCAATGATGATGTACAAAACGGATAAAACCGATACGATTTCGCCAAAATCTTTGTCTGGGCTTACCGCAATTTATACCACAAACAAATCATATTTTATATGCTCTTTCAACAAATGGCATTTTAACGAAGACAAATGGCGTGCACAATTGTTTCTTATGACTGGAAATCAAAATTCTCAATTTTTCATGGACGATTTTGATGCGCCTACTTTTTATGATTACAGCACCAAAACTACTTTAGTAAGTGTAAGTGTATTGCGAAAAATCTTCAAATCATTTTATGGCGGATTAGGTTATTCCTACGCACATTATGACACTGCTTATGAAGATGATATACAGCCAGCTTCTACCTCACACACCAACGGACTGCAAACAATTTTGCTCTATGACACTCGAGATGCCATTTATTATCCTACGAAAGGAAATAAAATAAGAGCAAGATGGATTAGTTATCCCGAATGGTTTGGAAATGAAGTCAATGCAAATAAAATTATTTCCGAATATAATTCTTATTACTCTGTAAGAGATAAAAAAGATGTTGTAGCAGCTCGTTTTGCTGGCAAATTTGGATTGGGAAATATTTCTTTTGAACAGCAAGTAACAATTGGCAACGATGACATCAGGGGTTATTCTGAAGGAAAATATCGTGGTGATGGACTTATGGCAATACAAGGCGAATATCGATACAATTTTAGTAAAAGAATGGGTGCTGTAGGTTTTGCCGGCGTTGCAACAATTTATGGATCAGATACACCTAGTTTTGATTGGAAATTATATCCAGGAGCTGGAGTTGGTTATCGATATAGGGCTTTTAAAAACGAAAAATTCAATGTTGGTTTAGATGGTGCAGTAGGAAAAGGTGATTGGGGAATTTATTTTAGAATTGGAGAGGCTTTCTAGAAATCAATGCGCCATATTTTCGTAAACAACGACACAAACTGAAACGAAAAAGCCAATAACAGTATAAACGCCAGCTGATTTTTGCCCATGTTCATAGGCTTCCGGAATCATTGAATTTGCCAACATCATCAATATCGCACCGCCAGCAAAAGCTTGGATAAATGAAAGCCATTTGCTTGAAGCATGACCAAAAAATGAGTATCCTCCCAAAGAAGCAAAAGCACATAAAACCGAAATAAATATCCAGAGCAGTATTATTTTTTTATTGCTCCAATTTCCTTCCTTCATCCCTGATGAACCAGCAATGGCTTCTGGAAGATTTGAAATAAAAACGGCGACAAGCATTGCAAGGCTTCCTGTCTGATATTTAAAAAAACCTAAACCTATAATTATCGATTCGGGAATTCCATCAAGAATAATGGCCAAAACCATTGGAACAATTAAATTTGATTCTTTTGGAGCTCCCAACTTCAAACGATTTTTAGTTCCAAAATGACTTATAAGCTTATCTGCTCCATAAAACAAGAGTGCGCCACCAAAAAAACCAAACGTGGGATAATTAGTGCCTTTTCCAAGTTTTACGGCTTCAAAAATCAATTCATAAGAAATAGCAGAAATCAAAGTCCCTGCCCCGAAGCCCATAATTTTTCCGATAAGACGATTGCTTAAATTAAACCGAATAGCGATAATTCCGCCAAGAATCAAAGAAGATGTCGCTAATAAACCAAATAAAAAAGCCTCCAGCATGGTAATTGTTTAAATTCAGGTTTCATTGATTTTAAAAGATAGCTCCATAGGTTTTATTAAACCCCTTGTAATAAAACCTACTCGGCCATCATTAACTAAACCAATAATAAAAAACGAAACAAAGATTCTAACTTTTGCAAATTGAGTATTGAGATGTTTTCTTGATAGCAAAACAACTCAATACTCAACAATAATTTTTCACAAAACTCTTAGTATTCCAAGAATATTTTTTGAAGTTCGTCTAGTTTTCGAGGTTTCAATAGAGCCACTGTCAATAAAATTCTGGCCTTTTGCGGATTTAATCCATAAGATGCAATAAGTCCTAATTCATCATCATTGCATTCTACATTACGCCCAACGATACCTGTTGCAACACGTGTGCTTCGTACTACAATAATTCCTTTTTTGCTGGCTCTGGCGCAAGCATCAAGCGATGCTTTGTTCATGTTTCCGTTTCCTACCCCTGCAATTACGATTCCTTTAGCTCCTTTTTCGATAGAAGCGTCAATCAAATCTGGTTTCATATCCGCATCAGCATAAATAATATCTACACGAGGAAAAGAAGTAACGCCTTTTACATCAAATTCAGAAGTTTTTCCAAACTTTTGATCTGGATAATGGTAAAAATCATTTACTCCGTAGGCTGTTGTTCCAATAAGTCCGCGAATTGGAGACATGAACGTCTGAACTGCAGTAGTGCTCACTTTTGTAAGCGATTGTGCAGAATGAATCCAATCATTCATAACCAAAAGCACCCCATGACCTTTAGCATTAGGATCTGCCGCAACTGCAATTGCATTGTACAAATTCAAAGGTCCATCGGCGCTTATGGCTGTCGAAGGGCGCATAGAGCCAACAAGAACTACAGGTTTATCTGTTTTTGCTACAAGATTTAAAAAATAAGCAGTTTCCTCCATAGTATCTGTTCCGTGAGTAATTACAAAACCGTCAACATCTTTGCTGGAAGCCAATTCATTGATTCTGTTTGCTAATTTCAGCATGATTTCAAAAGACATATCCTGAGATCCTACATTCGAAATTTGCTCGCCTTTGATGTCTGCCAGTTTCAATGCATCTGGAACTGCGTTTACCATTGCATCTATAGTAACTTGACCAGAAGTATATCCTGATTGCACGCCACTTTTAGCTGCTCCGGCGATAGTACCTCCCGTTGCCAAAATAAGAACCTTAGGTTTTGCTTGTCCAAACATGCTGATGCTTAGTGACAACATCACCAAAAGAAGCATTTTTTTATAAAAATTTATATTTGATTTCATGGTTTTTTACTTTTTAAGTTGATGTTATTTTTGTCCTGTCAAGGTTGCGGGATCAAGAAGTTTTTTAATTTGATCTTCAGTCAGCAATTTCTTTTCACGAATAAGCTCGAGAATTCCTTTATTAGTTTCAAGTGCTTCTTTAGCTAGTTCTGTTGTTTTTTCATATCCTAAAACTGGATTTAGAGCGGTAACAATACCTACACTTCTTTCCATATAATTGTTCAGGATATCTTTGTTTACAGTAATGCCTTCAATACAATTTTTTCTGAACAATGGAAAAGATTTAAAAAACAATCCTTGCGATTCCATCATTGCAATGGCTTCAATAGGCTCATAAGCATTTAACTGCAATAAACCTGAATGTGCCGCGAGTGTCACAGTTAGATCATTCCCCATTACTTTAAAGCAAAGCTGGTTCATAAGCTCTGGCATTACAGGATTCACTTTGCCCGGCATAATTGAAGATCCAGGCTGAAGTGCAGGCAAATTGATTTCAAAAATCCCTGTACGAGGTCCAGAAGTCAAAATAATAAGATCGCCGCTTATTTTAGAAACAGCAACCGCCATACTTTTTAGCGCTGATGAATAGAGCACAAATCCTTGTTGGCTGGTTGTAGCCGCAATAAGATCCTTGCTCATTACAATTGGTTTTCCTGTAATTTTTGCCAAATGTGTCGCAACCTTTTCAGCATATCCTGGTGAAGCCGTAATTCCTGTTCCAATGGCAGTAGCTCCCATGTTTTGTTCGCATAAAAAGACTTCGACTTTGCGTAGCGTATTAACTTCGGCATCTAATTGATTTCCAAAAGCATGAAACTCCTGTCCTACCGTCATTGGAACTGCATCTTGTCCTTCAGTACGCCCCATTTTCAAAACATCTTTGAATTCATCTCCTTTTTTATGGAATGCTTTTGCAAGCAAATCGGCTTCTTTTACCAGTTTGTCATTATGAAGCAACAAAGCTACTTTTATAGCTGTTGGGTAAACATCATTTGTAGATTGCCCCATATTTAAATCGTCATGAGGTTCAATATATTGATATTCTCCTTTTTTATGTCCGCTCAATTCGAGGGCGATATTGGCAAGAACTTCATTAACATTCATATTTGCCGAAGTACCAGCTCCACCTTGGTATAAATCTACCAAAAACTGATCGTGATACTTGCCATCAATAACAGCTTGACACGCTTTTTCTATCGCTGCAAGTCGGTCTTTTTTTAGTCGGCCAACATCAGCATTTGCTCGAGCGGCTGCTAGTTTTACCATAGCAAAAGCCTTAACATAATCTGGGTAAAATTGTGTTGTCGTGCCACTGATCTGAAAATTCTCTAATGCACGAGCTGTTTGAACTCCATAATATGCATTTGCAGGAATTTGTTTTTCGCCCAAAAGATCTTTTTCAGTTCTGGTTTGAGCGTTTAGAGAAGTAATACACAAACCGCACAGTATAATGTATTGTATTTTTGTATACATATTTTCTGTTTTTTTTGTTTTGATAACTTTTTACAGCTATCAACTATTAATTTTTTCTATAGAATGTTTCCGAGAAATTGTATTTAAAGGAAAACTGCACTTTTGTAATCGAAGTACTCCAGCCGTCTCTAAAGTTATCTCGGTCTCCCCATTGAAACTCTCCACCGATCAAGCAGTTTTTTGCTGGTGAATAAAGTACATTTCCAACAACATATTGTCCTTTTTTGAAAGCATCATTGGTCATTGCATTAGAGTTATCAATATCAATCATTGAGTAGCCTATAGAACTTGTGAATTTTTCATTCCAGGAATGATCAAGAAAAGCAACTATTCCGAGCAAAGGCAATGCAACACCTTTTACAGGTCTTGTTGGATTCCCTGTGTTTTCAATTCCGATATCTACAGGAGCGTCATTCATGTAGTTCTGAATTCCTTCTCCGTAAACAACCTGACCTCTGAAAACATCACTTTTGCCAAATTTGACATTCGTACTCAAGTTCAAACCCCATCCAAGAGCATCACCTGACAAATCATACTGGTCATTGTTTTGATCTTTCCACTCCACTTTTCTCAAAATTCCAGCTAGCTCAAGGTATCCCCAATTGAATGCATGACGATATTCTGCTGACAAATCCGGAAATGGAAATCTTGCATTTACACCTTGAAGTTCGATACGATCTGCATAAATTCCCTGATCAGCACTTGCTCCTGGTCTTTCTAATGCAATCGTCAAGCGGGTATCACCTTGAATTGGCATATAACGAATTTGAATGTTTCTAAAAAACACCATTCCGGTAGGTCCCCAATATTCTAATGTATTTGGAAAAACATCAATATCCATAAACGGGCTCCAAGTTTGTCCAGCTCCAAATTTGCCTAATTCAGCATAAGCATGACGCAAACGAAAAGTAGTTTGGCCAGCATCAACTCCAGTTCCAAACAACTCAAATTCAAAATGAGTTTTTAATTCTCCAATTCCAGTATCAAAATAATTTTTGATTCCAAATCTTGTTTGGCGCACAGATGCATAATAGTTTCCGTCTGGGCCGTATTGATCTTTGTAAGATGGTAGTTTTGTTGGTCGGACAACATCGTACCAATCGGGTTGAATCTGATTAAAATTATAACCAATATCGGTCATAATGAAACCATAGATTTCCATGCTCTTTTTCGCTCCGTCATCCTGTCCATGCATGAGGTTTATGGCCAGAAAGCTGATAACAATGGCCAGACACCTAATCTTGACCATACGCAAACACTTTTTTTTCATAATGATTCTAGTTTAATTTATATTTATTTTGAGGGATTTAAATGAAAATAATTTAAAACTGTCTTTCTTTATGGATGGGCTTTTTTTGGCGTTTATAAATTCAGGTATAGTATTAATCTTACCAATTAAGGTTTAGTGATTATTTGAAATATTTGATTTTCAAAAATATTGTGTTAAATCTTGCTAAAATTACAAAGTAAAATGACTGACAATCAAATATTTATGTTTCAGTTTATAATTTGCAACCTAAAAAATTATCTTGAATTGATGTTAGAAAAGATGCGTGAGGTACCGAAAAAACAAGGGTTTTAGCTTTTTTTGAGAAAAATGCAACAAAAATTACTTGCTAGAAAGATTAAACAATCGTTAAAATGAATCTTGATATTTAAATTTGATAAATAACAATGCATAACAAAAAAAATCCCATTTAAAAATGGGATTTTCATAACTACTAACCAATTCACTAAAACAAAACTAACAACCATTTATTTTTTATCCCATCCATTGCGGATCAAATAAATCAAAATTTCTTCTTCTAATTCTTTAGCTAAATTTTCTGCTTCCAATTTATATTGAAAATACTTTTCAAACTTTTTCTTATACTTCTCCGTTTTCAGCATATTGGAACAATAGTCATCACAGATTGCCTTAAAATTATCATCTACTAGATACAAAACCTTTAGCGATTCTAAATATTCTGAGAATTTTAAATTATATAACTCTTTGGGAACAGACATACTATACAATTTATAAAATTAAATGAATCCTTGTTTTTGGTGAAAACAAAATGACAATCAAAAAAATAATCGATTAAGAAAAAGAAACAAACAATTTCTTATTCGATATACATTTAAATATTCTATAAAGTTAGGCAGGAATAAAGCTTAAAATATCTTTTTTTTAATACAAGTCTGTTTCATATTATAAAATGAAACCTTTTGATTTTTAACAACCTAAATTGAACCATTTTTGTTAAATGCATTCTTTTAAGCCAAAATCAAAAGAAACATTGGTATTCAACAGATTTTAATAGTTATTATTTTAAAGAATAGCTTTCTTTTGAAAAATTCATTTTAATATGCCCGATTACTTATGTACTAGATGTTATGCAACATCATTTTAAGTAAAAATCTAATTACGCATTCCAAAATCGGTAAAACTTCTTATATATTTGTTTGTCGCGAACTATCAATTTTAACCTAATTAATTAGATGAAAGAATATAAAATGAACAAAGGATGGGCAGTTTTCATGTACATCTTTGGCACACTTTTAATTGCTGTTTTCGGTTTCTTGTTGTTGATGCCAATTATTCCAGCCGTAAAAAATGATCTTGCTCCAAATTCATATTGGTTTATTGGGCCACTTTCGCTTGTTATGCTTTGCGTATTTGTAATTGCAGTTTTAGATACCGCGAAAGGCAAATTTGTAATTGACAAAAACCGTATTTATAACATTACCACACTTTCAAAAAGAGAATTATTTCTTCATGAAATCAAAGGTTACAGAATCAATGACAAGTTTATCATTATTGAATCTAAAAGTGAGAATAAAAAAGACATTAAAATCAGCACTTATTTTGGTAAAACCGATGAAATAAAAAAATGGCTTAGAGATAATAACTATCGTGATTTGGATGTGATTGAAGAAATTGACGAAAAAAAAGAGATTTTAAACAATCAAGAATTTGGTTGGAACAAAACCGAAAGAAAGAATAAACTAAATCGCGCACGAATATTTGCAAAAATCATGAATGGAATTGGGGCCGTTGCAGGAGTTTGGGTATTATTTTTTCCAAATCCGTACAAATATGCCATTATTCCGTGCATTGCATTTCCTATTGTATCTCTGATTGTTTTGCGCATCTTTAAAGGCTTAATAAGGATTGATGAGAAAAAAAACAGTGCATATCCTAGTATTTACTTTGGTTTCTTAATGAGCACTTTGTGCATATTTTTAAGAGCATTGATAGATTTCGAATTACTTGAATACTCAAATGTTTGGATACCGACACTATTAATTGCTTTGACTTTCGCCTCTACTTTATATTTTACTAATCTAAAAACAGAGCATACCAAAACTCCAGATATTTTAAGTTTTTTGGGAATTTTTGCACTTGTAATATGTTACACGTTTGGTACATTCATAACCGTAAATTGCCTTTATGATCATTCTGAACCTGAAATATTTAAAACTTCTGTACTAGATAAAAGAATTTCTACGGGAAAAACAACAACCTACTATTTACAGCTTGGCCCTTGGGGACCTCGAAAAGAAAGTGATGAAGTCACGGTCTCTAAAGAACAATACAATAATTCTAAAATAAATGATGAAGCAGAAGTTTATTTAATGAAAGGGCAATTTGACATTCCATGGTTTGAGGTTTCAACAAATTAATTTATTGCTTCTATTAAAAAAAAGACAGATACCATCAATTATTGATTAATATCTGTCTTTTTTTATTTTAAAACCTTAAATTTAAATTACCAACCCTTTACAGCTCCGCCTTTAAATTGTTGTTCCGCGGCTTTCTCAACTTCTGCAGATTGAAAAGCTTGCAAAAACTGTTTTACTTTTTCATCATTTTTATTGTCTTCACGACTTACCACTAAATTCACATAAGGAGACTCTTTATCTTCAACAAATAAAGCATCGCGCGAAGGAACCAATCCGGCCGCAGAAGCAAATGTATTGTTGATAATTGCTATTGAAACATTTGCATCATCTAAAGCTCTTGGCAATTGTGGCGCTTCTAATTCTAAAATTTTTAAGTTTTTAGGATTACTGATAATGTCTGTTACTTTTGGAAGCAGACCAACACCATCTTTCAATTTCAATAAACCGTTTTTCTGCAAAAGTAATAAAGAACGTCCTCCGTTTGTTGGGTCATTCGGAATAATGATTGTGCTTTCGTTCTTCAATTCCGAAAGGCTTTTTATCTTTTTAGAATAAGCAGCAATTGGGTAAACAAATGTTTTTCCAATAATTGCCAATTTATAACCACGTTGTTTCGATTGCTCATCTAAATAAGGTTTATGCTGAAAAGCATTGGCATCAATATCACCTTGACTTAAGGCTTCGTTTGGAATCACATAATCGTTGAAAGAAACCAATTCAACTTCTAATCCAAATTTTTCTTTCGCTACTTTTTTAGCAGCTTCGGCCACTTTTAATTCCGGTCCAGAAGCAACACCAACTTTTATAAAATGCGGATCATTCTTTTTATCATTTCCACAATTTGATAACACAAGCCCCAAAGCCAAAACTCCGGCAGTTTTTAAAATATTTAGTTTCATATTAATTGTTAATTATAAATTATTAATTGTTAATTGATTATCTATGATCAAATCGTTTTGATAATTTGTCTCCGGCAAATTGAATGATGAATACTAAAATTACCAGCAATGCCAAAACCGAATTCATCGTTACGGCATCATAACCAATATATCCGTATTGATAACCCACTTGTCCTAATCCTCCAGCGCCAACAGCTCCACCCATTGCAGAATAACCTACAAGCGTGATTAATGTAATTGAAGCTGCGTTTATTAAAGAAGGCAAAGCTTCTGGAAGCAAAACTTTATATACAATTTGTAACGGCGTTGCGCCTAAAGCTCTTGCCGCTTCAATTAATCCTGAAGGAAGACTTAACAAACTGTTTTCTACCAAACGTGCAATAAACGGTGCTGCTCCAATACTTAACGGAACTAAAGCCGCGCTTACGCCAATTGAAGTTCCAACAATGGCACGTGTAAACGGAATCATCCAAACGATTAAAATAATGAATGGAATGGAACGAAAAATATTCACCAAAACCGATAAAATTCTGTTTAAAACTGGCTGTTCTAGAATTTGATTTTTACGCGTCAAGAACAATAAAATTCCTGTTGGAAGTCCTAATAAAAAACCGAAAAATCCCGACACAAATGTCATTACAATGGTTTCCCAAGTTCCTTTTAACAATAAATCTATAATTGAATCAGACATAACCTATAATTTCTGTTTTAATGTGTTTTGAATTAAAATATTGAATCGCAGCATTGTAATTTTCGCGTTTTCCTGAAAGTTCAATCAGCATAACGCCAAAATTAACTTCGCCCGCCTGATCCATTTGTGCGCTTACAATTTTGAAATCGGTATCAAAAAGTCTGGAAACTTCTGAGATAACGGGTTCATTTACCGATTTTCCTGTCATTTCTAATTTCAATAACGGATTCAGATTTCCGTTGTCTTCTTTTTGCAATTTTTCCTGATAAACCGACGGAATCTCAATATGAAGCGAAGAAGAAATAAATTCTCTTGTCAGTTCGTGTTTTGGATCAGCAAAAATTTCGCCCACACTTCCCTGCTCGATTAATTTTCCATGACTGATTACCGCCACTTCATCACAAATCGATTTTACCACTTCCATTTGGTGCGTAATCAACAAAATGGTAATATTTAGTCTTTTATTAATGTCTTTCAATAAGTTCAAAATTGATCTTGTTGTTGCAGGATCCAGCGCACTTGTCGCTTCATCGCACAAAAGCACTTTTGGATTATTAGCCAAAGTTCTTGCAATGGCTACTCTTTGTTTTTGTCCGCCTGAAAGACTTGCCGGATAATCGTTTGCCTTTTCTGCCAAACCTACTAACTGCAATAATTCTGAAACTCTTGTTTTAATTTCTCCTTTTGAAATTCCAGCCAATTCCAATGGAAAAGCGACATTTTCATAAACTGTTCGTGACGAAAGCAGATTAAAATGCTGAAAAATCATTCCGATTTCTCGTCTTTCAATAGCAAGTTCACTGTTTGACAACTGCATTAAAGCTTTTCCATCAACAATAATTACTCCCGAAGTTGGCCTTTCGAGCAAATTCACACAACGAATCAAGGTACTTTTTCCGGCTCCCGAAGTTCCTATTACGCCAAAGATTTTCCCAGGCGGAACCGTAAGCGAAACATCTGAAAGCGCCGTGACAATTCGGTTTTTCTGATGAAACGTTTTGGTTACATTTTTTAATTCAATCATTTCTTATTCCAATTTAAAAACAAAAAAGCCTTTCAAATACTCATGAAAGGCTTTAGAAATAAATACTATTATTTTATATAAAAGCCAGATCCACAAAGTGCATTACAACATTACAGCACATTATACTGCCGTTATAATAATTCTTCATATTCTGGTTATTTTTTCTCATTGCGGTTGCAAATTTACATAGTAAATTTCAATTTTAACGCAAAAACCATTAAAACTTTTATTAACCTATCAAAATAATAGACTAAATTTCATTACAGCTTAAACCAATCATCTACTTCTCTTGCAATTGTATCGCTAATTCGAGGATTTTCAAACTCATTTGAAACAGGATTGTATTCGTAATCTTTTTGCCAATTTTTATAATTCAGAGCCACCTGCTCAATTGCTTTGCAAATAAACAAAAGCTCTTCATTTGTCATAATAGGATGAAGCGACAAACGAACCCAACCCGGTTTATTACTTTGGTTGCGTTGCTGTAATTCAGTCGTAATCGCTTTTGATCGCTTTTCATCAATATTAAAAAGATAATGCGCATAAGTGCTCGCACATGACCAGCCACCACGAACTTGAATCCCAAAACGATCATTTAAAAGTCTCACAATCAAATTATAATGAATATCTTCAATTACAAACGAAACGCATCCAATTCGTTTGCTTGTTAAATCCCCTAAAATTGATAAGCCTTTTATTTTTTGAAGCTTTTCAAAACAGATGTTCAATAGTTCTTTTTCTCTTTTGGCAATCTGCTTCACTCCCATTTTTTCTTTTAATTCTAAAGCCAAAGCGGTTCTAATGACTTGTAAAAATCCCGGAGTTCCGCCGTCTTCTCTAACTTCGATTAAATCACTGTACGAATGATTTCCAAATGGATTTGTCCATTTTACATTTCCTCCCCCAGGATTATCAGGGAATTCAGCGCTATATAATTTTTCATTAAAAACCAAAATACCGCTGGTTCCCGGCCCGCCCAAAAACTTGTGTGGCGAAAAGAAAATTGCATCTAGCTGTTCTTCTGGATCGTTTGGATGCATATCAATTTTAACATAAGGTGCCGAAGCAGCAAAATCAACAAAACAGTAGCCACCGTTTTGATGCATGATTTTAGCTAATTCCTGATAAGGCGTAATAATTCCTGTTACGTTTGAACAAGCTGTAAACGAACCAATCTTTAAACTTCTGTCAGCATATTTTTTTATTTCCAAAGAAAGAATAGCAGGATCAACCAAGTTATTTTCATTTGGCGGCAAGATCACAACATCAGCATCGATCGCGTACCAAGAAACCTGATTAGAATGATGCTCCATATGTGTAATAAAAACTACAGGTTTGTCATTTTCATTGGTATAATTTTTCTTCAAACCAATAATTCGCTGCAGTTTTGATAATGCTGCAGTCATTCCTGTGCCGGCAGTTACTAAAACATCTGATTCATTTGCATTAACAGATTTTTTAATTATGTCTCTTGCAAGCTGGTAAGCATATGTGGAAGTTTTTCCTGTTTGACTCGAAAGTGAATGCGTATTGGCAATCATTGGACCAATTTTATTGAGCATTATATCTTCAATCGGCATGTATAATCTTCCGCTGGCAACCCAATCTGCATAAATCAGATTTTGTTCTCCGTAAACCGATTCGAAAATATGTTCAATTCCTACCGTGTTTTCTCTAAATTTAGAAAAGTAACATTCAGGCTCCGTTGGTTTTGTTGTTGGCTCAATAGCATTCATTTCCCTATCATTTTTAAATTAACTAATTGTATTATTTTGTATTATTAAGTTCTGTTTGTCATTCCTCGTTCCTCGGAATGACACTAGTAATTCCACAATCAAAGTCGCCAATCTTTGTCGAGTTTCGAGTGCGATTCCTCGTTCCTCGGAATGACAAGATTGTGTATAGTTTTGAGCTATGTTCGAATTCTTAAATCTTTTTCTCTAAAAGCCCTTTAAGTGTTGATTGCAATTCTTCTCCATGAAGATTTTTCGCCACAATAATTCCGTTTGAATCCACTAGATAATTGGCAGGAATTGCTCTTACGCCATATAATTTTGCCACTGCACTGTTCCAAAAAAGCAAGTCCGAAACATGAGTCCATGTTAACTTATCATCCTGAATTCCTTTGATCCAGTTTTCTTTCTTTTTGTCTAAAGAAATGGCGATTATATTAAATCCTTTATCGTGGAATTCTTTGTAAGCGGCAACAATATTCGGATTTTCTCTTCGGCATGGACCACACCAAGAAGCCCAAAAATCAACTAAAGTATAGCCTTTCAAATTTTCTGAAAAATGAACTGGTTTTCCTTCAGTATCATTGGCAGTAAAATCTGGCGCTTTTTTCCCAACCGCTAATCCGTCTAGTACAATGGCCAAATCTTTCAGTTCTTTCACGTAAGTTGTATTTTGAAGGCTTTTATCCAACAAAGCAATATTTTGTGTGATTTGCTCCGGAGTCAATCGATACGACCAATTTCTATACAAGACATAAGCAGAAACAATCGATTTTGGATTTTCAGTAATGAACTTGCTGATTTCTACATCTTTTGATTTTTTATACGTTTCAAACAAATCTTGAGTTGCAGAACCTTCTACAACAGAATTTGTATAGTACTTTTTCGGACTTAATTTAACTGTAATTGGCCCTTTTTCAAGAAAAACATACAATGGAGAATCTGCAGTATTTACGCTTAAACCATATAATTCTGGTGTTTTTACTTTTGTTTTAAAACTAAAATTCCCGTCTTTGACTTTTACCGAATCGATTGTGGTAAACATCTTATTGTGAAACTTTTGCAGATAAACATATTGTGCAACAGTATCGACAACAGTTCCTTTTAATTGCAAATTATTTTCTTGTGCTTGGGTTTGTATGATTCCAAAAGAGAAAGCTAAACCTAATAGTATTTTTTTCATGTAATTTGATTTTTAGTGGATTAATTATGTTTTAGTTTTTATTTGTGATTTTCGTTTAAAATTGGACAATAAAAGCCTTTAAGACATTGTTTAACGCCCTTTTGTATGATTTAAAAAAAGTAAAAAAAGAAGAAAACCTAACGTGGTCGCATTCGGAAAACCATCTTAATATTTTCTTGAAAGAATAAATTCAAACGATCAAAATCGGCGTGTAATAGAACTGACTTGGTTTTCATTTTTGAAATAATAAATTTTAATACTGATGATCTTATTCAGATTCACTTCGGAAATCTTTCTTATCTGTCCCGCAAGATGGGAAGGATTTAGCACCTTGTTTGGCAACAGGTTGCTAAGACTTCATTGGGCCTACTCCCTCAGTCTTTCTGGATAAGTATCATTGCAGAAATTTTCTGCATTACAAATATATATTAATTCTACCGAATTAGTCAAGTTTAAAGCTGTTTTTTTTCGATTTTTTTTGAATTAAACGAACCTCACTCAATAACAAACTCAAAAACAATCATTTATAAAACATAAAAATTAGCTTATTATGGATGAAATTAAGCCAATTTTAGTTTTTCTATTTCAATAAAGACATAAAAAAACTCATTCCGCTTCTGAAATGAGTTCTAATTCCTTTTCTATTCTTTGCCATATACCGCCCCGATGGGGCTAAAACTGTAACTTCATAATTCTTTCTATAAATATAACACTCCTATGGAGTTGACTATACAACCTTGTAAAGACATAATATCTATAGCTAAATTAGACTTCATAATCCTTTCTACAAATATAACACTCCTACTGAGTTGACTATACAGCCTTGTAAAGACGTAATATCTATAGCTAAATTAAACTTCATAATCCTTTCTACAAATATAACACTCCTACTGAGTTGACTATACAGCCTTGTAAAGACATAATATCTATAGCTAAATCAAACTTCATAATTCTTTCTAAAAATATAACACTCCTCTGGAGTGACTATACAGCCTTGTAAAGGCGTAATATCTATAGCTAAATCAAACAACCTAAAATCTAAAGCTTCAGAGAGGCGAAATATCAATTCTTTGCTAAATTAAAATTTCAATTCATCAAAATAAGCTGTTGTTTCTTCGATCAAAGAATGCATCAACTCTCCTGCCCTTCTATGTTTTAGGATTGGCGAAATTTGTCCGCCCCAAAAAAGTATCATATCCCATTTTTCCTGATCCAATGCCGCTTTTCTTAAATGCGACATAAAAGTAGTCTGTAACGGAAACGGAAGAACATCTGCTTCTTTTCCCATAATCTCTTTTGCAATTCGGCTCGTGATGCCACGCCCGAGTCTTCCTGTATATGCGCGTGATAAAGTTGTGTATTTAGAAGCTTCGGAAAAAAGCATTTCTCTATGAATTGGTAATGCGTTTGATTCTTCAGTAGCTAAAAATGCGGTCCCAACTTGGGCCGCGCTTGCTCCTAATGCCAATGCTGCAGCAATTCCTTTTCCGTTTGCAATTCCACCTGCCGCAATAACGGGCACTTTTACTTTTTCCTTAATCAATTGCAATAAAACAAAAGTTCCAGTTACTGAAGATTCGGCAGAAGCCAAAAATGAAGGTCGATGCCCGCCAGCCTCAAAACCAGAAGCGATAATCATATCAACTCCGGTATTTTCCAAAAATAATGCTTCATCTAAAGTAGTTGCGGCGCCAACGGTTGCAATTCCTAATTTTCGACATTGTTCCAAAATATCCTGAGAAAGCGTTCCAAACATAAAACTGAAAACCTTCGGACGAATATCCAGAACTACTTGCAACTGATTTTCAAATCGGGATTGAAATGGCGCTGGTTTTTCTGGCAACGGAATTCCGGCATCGTCAAAATAGGGTTTGAACAATTCTTTTGCTTTATTGTATTGCTCATCTGAGATTCCTCTTGGATCAGCATCTGAATCAGAAACCCAAAGATTTAGATTATAAGGTTTATTGGTTAAAGCTTTTATCTGTTTGTCAGCTTCATAAATTTCCTGCGGACTCAAAGTATACGCGCCATATCCTCCCAAACCGCCCGCATTTGAAACGGCCGCTGTAAGTTGAGGCGTCGAAAGATTGCCACCAAATGGCCCTTGTAAAATTGGATACTGAATCCCTAATAATTCCGATGCTTTTGTATTGTACCACATCACTTTAAAATTTAAAATTATTCGCTTAAATCCGTCAACATTTTATTGACAATAAGCCATTTTCCGTCAATTTTATGAAAAGATAAAAAATCTCGATAATTGAAATCGTACATTTTTACATTTAGTTCTGCAATCGCGATTGAATTTACGACTTTTATATTCAAAATTTCACCTTTAAAAGGTTTTCCGGAATCTTTTGGGCTTTGTCTATTTTTTACGCCATCCAAATAAAGATCCACCGTTTTAAAGTATGGTTGCCCTTTTACATCTCCAAAAACAAAACTTCCGGGATAAAAAATACTTCCCAAACGCATGACATCTCCTTCGTAAATTCCTTTAAAATAATAGTTTTCAACTGCATCTGTTATTGCTGCAATTTCAGCTTGATTTTCCATTTTGATCGTATTTTGTGCTTTCATGCCCTGAAAACTCCAGAGCATAAAAGCAGTTAATAAAATAGTTTTCATTTTTAATTTAAGTTGTGTCCTGCGCCTTTTCCTCCGTCAACATTGATAATTGAACCGGTAATAAAATTGCTTTTGGCAACGGTGTACACCATTTCGGCAACATCGTCAATTTCTCCAACTCGGTTTAGCAAATGCAAACCAGCCGCCGCATCAGCATTATCACCGTGCATTGGCGTTCTGATTACTCCGGGAGCAACGGTATTGAAACGAATGTTTTGTTTACCAAATTCGGCCGCTAACTGAACCGTAATAGCGTGAATTGCACCTTTACTCGCAATTGGCGCCGAAGCAGGCCATCCGCCCAAACCATGATTTACAAGCGGTGTTCCAATATTAATTACAACACCACCTTTTTGTTCTAACATTTGAGGAATCACAGCCTGAGTAGTGAAATAAGTTCCTTTTAAGTTGGTTGTCAGAAATTTATCTAAATAAGCTTCATCAACTTCCAAAAATGGTTTACTGTCAAAAATTCCAGCATTATTAACCAAAACATCTACTGAACCAAATTTTTCGATTGCAATTTTCACTAATTGTTCACCTGTTTGTTTGTTGCTGATATCTCCGGCATACATGGCTAAATTCTCACCTCCGCCAAATTCATTAAAAGCATTTTCTAATGATGCTGGTGTTACTGAATTGATGACAACATTATCTCCTCTGTCCAAAAAATATTTGGCGATTCCTTTTCCAATACCAGATGCTGCTCCGGTAACGATTATAGTTTGTTTTTTCATGATATTTATTTTTTATCGGCTGTAATGCCTTTTTCTCTTAATACGGATACTTGTTCTCCTGCGTAACCCCAATCGTTTAATTCAACTTCCTGAATTACAACGTGAGTCAAATGTGGATCTTTGTTTAAAACCTCGGTAATCAAATTGGTTATTCCGCTTATTAATTGCTGTTTTTGCTCGCGTGTTACGCCTTCGCGAGTCAATTCTATTTTTACGTAAGGCATGGTCTTAGTTTTTAGATTGTTCTGAAAAAATGGCTTCGGCAGTGATATTAAAATCAAGATCAAAGTCATTGTAGATTAATGTATCGCCTAAATCGACAAAGAAATTCCCTGAGCGGAATTTGATATCGTATTTGGTACGATCAATAATCATTTTCCCTGTAAGGGCAATTGCATTTCGGTTGTTTTCTAACGTTGCTTCAAAACCTGCAACGTGTGTAATATCTTTTATGGTAAGATTGCCTTCAAGATAAAAAATGGTGTCTGATAATTCTTTTACAGAAAGAACATCAAAAGTTGCTGTTGGAAATTTTTCGATTGAGAAAAAATCATCTGAGGCAAGATGACCTCCGAATTGTGTGTTTGTTGCCGGATCTGTTACATCCAGAATTTTAATAGAAGCGGTATCAATTACAACTTTACCGCCTTTTACCTTTCCATCTTGCAAGATGAAATTACCTTCTTTGATACCAATTGTACCATTATGTGCACCGGTTACTTTTCTTCCAGTCCATTCTACGTTGCTGTTTGAGCTTACGATTTTATAATTTGTTGTTTCCATTTTTATTGTATTTAAAAGTACAATACAAAGGAACGGCGGTTATGAAAATTGGTTACGTGACCTAGATCACATTCTTTTTTTTGAGGTTCAAAGGTTCAAAGGGACAAAGGTTCAAAGGTTTTTTACTCTCATTTTTGTCATTTCGAGGAACGAGAAATCACACTAGCTATTCTGCAATGCATATCGACAATCTTTGTAGAATTTCTTGTGTGATTTCTCGTTCCTCGAAATGACAAACTACACGAAATAAAATCTGCTAATCCGCTAAATCTGCGGAAAACAAAAAACTAAGAATTATAAAGCCGGCTCAGCGTTTCTCTCGAAACTCCTAAATATGCGGCTATCAAATGCTTTGGTACAAGATTATATAATTGAGGATATAATGCCAAAAGCTCTTCATAACGCACTTTGACATTATTGTTCATGAAAGACAAAAGCCTTTTTTGAGAAGCGATATAACCTTTATTCGTTCTCCAACGAAAGAAATGTTCAACTTGATGAAATTCTTTGCAGAGTTTTTCGCGGTCTTCGTTTGAAAGGCAAAGCACTTCAGAATCGGTAATGCAGTCAACGTTTATGGTAGCTTCTGTTTGATTGTATAAAGCAGTATAATCTGATGCCCACCAAGTTGGCATAGCAAACTGAAGAATGTACATTTTGATTTCATCATTAATAAAAAAAGACTTCAAACAGCCTGAAATAACGAAATATTCGCAGTTTACCTTGTCGCCCGCACTAATGATCGTTTGGCCTTTTTTGAAGGACAAAGGTTTGAAATGAGAATAAAAATAGTCAAATTCCTCATCAGTCAATACAGCCGTTTTGGCGATATGTTGTTGCAAAATGGTTTTGGCTTCCATCGTTAATTTTGGGATTTTAAATCTACCGTAAAGTTATAAAATCAGATGAACTTTCGGATTGTCTATTTCAGAAATCAATTTGTCCGTTTCACCCAAAAACCGATATGTTTTCTGTTGGATCTGGCGCAATTTTGTCCTGTTTAACAACTTAAAAATTAAAATCATGAACACAAAAACAACAAAAATTATTTACTGGACAGGAATCATTTTAACTTCATTATGGTTTGGTGCCAGCGGTTTTTTCGAATTAACTTCAAATCCAATTGTTTGGGGAATAACACAACAATTGGGCTATCCAGCACATTTTATTTACATTCTGGGTGTGTTTAAAGTCGCTGGAGTAATCACATTATTGATTCCAAATAAATTATTGCGATTGAAAGAATGGGTCTTTGCTGGAGTTTTCTTCGACATTATTTTTGCTTTTTTCTCAAAATTGGCCGTTTTAGGTTTTCCTGCTACAATTGATGCTATTATAGCTTTTGCAATGGTGAGTGTAACGTATGCGATGTTTAGAGAATTATATGCAGCTAATTATTCTAAAAATGCGATTGTAAGCTAATTTTAAGGCTTTTTAAGGCTACAAAAATATAAAAGCGTCTAAGAACTTCTCAGACGCTTTTTGTTTTTGTTATGAGTTTTTAAAACATTTATTATCTTTGCACTTTCAAATAAAAACACTTCCGTAAATGTGAATAAATAATTTCTTTCAGATATAGAGACAGCAAGCCAGACTTGGTTTTTGCTGATTTATTAATGCTTAAGAAAGAGATTATGATCATTCTGCAAAACATTTCATATACACATTCTAATACAGAATTGCTGTTTAGCGCTGTAAGCTTAACAGTAAACACAGGCAATAAAATAGCCTTAACAGGACATAACGGTTCTGGAAAATCGACTTTGCTTAAAATTATTGCAAAAGAATTATTTCCGTCAAGCGGAACCATCGAAATTGAGACCGAACCGTATTATATTCCACAAATCTTCGGACAATACAATCATTTGACGATTGCCGAAGCTTTACAAATCGGGCCAAAACTTACCGCTTTCCGCGAAATTCTTGAGGGAAATGTAACTGAAGCCAATTTGAATATTCTCAACGACGACTGGACGATTGAAGATCGATGCAACGAAGCTTTAAATTACTGGAAATTAAATGATTTTGATTTAAATCAGAAAATGGATTCTTTGAGCGGAGGCCAGAAAACAAAGGTATTTCTCGCAGGTATCATGATTCATGAACCAAAACTTATTTTATTGGACGAACCCAGCAATCATCTTGATCTTGAAGGAAGAAAGCTGCTGTATCAATTCATCAAAGATTCGTCCTTGACGATGCTGATTGTGAGCCACGACCGCAAACTATTGAATTTACTCGATACAACTTGTGAATTAAAGTCAAACGGAATCAAAACCTACGGCGGTAATTATGATTTTTATTTGGAACAAAAGAATATCGAAAAGAATGCTTTAGCACTTGATATTCATTCGAAAGAAAAAGCGCTTCAAAAAGCCAAAGAAAAACAGCGGGAAACGATTGAAAGACAACAAAAATCTGATGCAAAAGGCAAAAAGAAACAAGAAAAAGCTGGAGTTGCCCGCATTATGATGAATACGTTGAAAAATAAGGCCGAAAATAGTACATCAAAAACGAAAAGCGTTCATGAAGAAAAAATTGGCGGTATATCACAAGAATTGCGAGAACTGCGTGAAAACGTTTCGAGCTTGGATAAAATGAAATTCGGGCTTGATAATTCACGTTTGCATAAAGGAAAAATAATGGTTGATGCAACATCGTTGAATTATAGTTATAACGAAAAAAATATTTGGAAAACCGATTTGAGTTTTCAGATTCTTTCGGGCGAAAGAATGGCTTTAAAAGGAAATAACGGTTCCGGAAAAACAACGCTGATTAAATTAATTTTAAAAAAATTACAGCCAAAATCAGGAAATCTGAAAATTGCAGATTGCCAAAGCGTTTATATTGACCAGGATTATTCTTTAATCAATAACGCGCTAACGGTTTACGAACAGGCGCAACAAAGCAATACTTCGGGTTTAGAAGAACACGATATTAAAATGCGATTGAATCGTTTTCTTTTCGGAAAATCAGATTGGGACAAACCTTGCCAGTTTTTAAGCGGAGGAGAAAGAATGCGCTTAATGCTCTGCGGATTGACAATCACAAATCAGGCTCCCGATTTAATCATTTTAGATGAACCAACAAACAATCTCGACATCCAGAATATCGAAATTCTGACTGCTGCTTTAAATGAATATCAGGGAACTTTAATTGTAGTTTCACATGATGAAATATTTTTAAAAGAAACAAACGTAAACAACAGTATTACTTTAATTTAGAATACTATATATAAACAAAAACTTGAAATGTAATTTATAAATATTTCATACTGAAAGATAGATAATCTAACCGCAAAGGACGCAAGGGTTTACGCTAAGTTCGCAAAGTTTTTTACACATAGCTTTGCGTGCTTTGCGATTATACTAAACCTTGAATGTAAAAATCTTAGCGTGCTTTGCGGTTAAACTATTTACATTTCACAATTATCAACGGTTTTCGAGCCAGCTCAAAAAAGCCGTCGCTTTCTCTTTTCCGACTAAAAGTTTTTCCTCTGTCGGAATCGTTAATTTGATCAAAAGCTTTCTTGAAAAATAATGCTCCGCTTCTCTAATTGCCGAAAAATTCACCAAATACTGCCTGTTCGTTCTGAAAAACTGAATTGGTGACAACAACTTATGCACCTCATCCAAAGATTGCGTAATCTGATATTCGGTTTTATCAAAAGTCATAATCGTTGGCGTTTCATTTTTGATAAAGAAAAACGCAATATTCTCGGTTTGAATCGTTTGGTATTTATTGTTTTTAAAAACCAAAAAGCTTTTTTTGCCTGTGTTTTCGCCTGTTCTAGTTAAAAGATAGTCGAAATCGGGCATCATTTTTTTATTTCTTTGGAAGAAATTCTTCAGTTCACCTGCTTTTTTGATCGCTTGCGAAATGCTGTCTCTTGAAAAAGGCTTCAACACATAATCAATTCCGTTTGATTTAAAGGCTTCAATCGCATAATCATCAAAAGCCGTACAGAATATCACCGGAGACAATACCTCAACGTTTTTAAAAATCTCAAAACAAAGTCCGTCCGCCAGCTGAATGTCCATAAAAATCAAGTCCGGCTGATCATTTTCCATAAGATAACTCACCGCGCCATCAATACTCTGAATGTACGACAAAATCTGCGCATCAGGCCTGATACTCAAAATAAGCTGACCTAGTGCTTTGGCCGTTTTTACTTCATCCTCAATTATTACGATATTCATAAATAAGCGGTATTTTAACTTTAAAAATAGTGTCGTTTTTGTCAATTTCGATTTCCTTGTGAGCCAAATGCATAAAACGCTGATTGATATTATCCAAACCAACGCCCGTTGACAAGACGCCGCGTTTCAGCTGAATTGGATTTTCAATCACTAGAAAATCATTTTCAGTATATAATTTAATTCGCAAAGGTTTGTCTAAAGAAACGACATTATGTTTGATGCAATTTTCAATCAAAAGCTGAAGCGAAAAAGGCGGAATAGCGCAATCGTATTGTTTTGGATTAATTTCATTCAGCACTTCAAATCCGTCTTCAAAACGTGCTTTCAGCAAATAAACATACGAATCCAGAATCTGAATTTCCTCTTTTAAGGATATCAAGTCAAGCTTTCGGCTATCAAGTGTAAAACGGTAAAAATCAGATAATTTTAAAATAAAATCTGAGCTCTGCGGATCCTGAATATCCACCATTGATTTTAACGTGTTTAAACTATTAAAAAGAAAGTGCGGATTTACCTGTTGCTTCAAAAGTTCATATTGCGCACCAAGATTTAAAGCTTTGGTTCGTTCAAGCTCAACTCCTATTTGTTGCGTTTGATAATTCTGAAAAAGCAAGTGCAAAAACATATATACAATCAAATTGATCAAAACACCTCGAAGTTCAAACATAATTGGCGCATCCATTTTTGAAACCTGAAAAAGCTCCTGATGCGCGATTACCAGTACAACCATAAGCAAAATCCCTAATACGACGCTCAACAACAACTTCCAGTTAAACAAGCTCTTATTAGTGCGCTGTGCCGAAAATTTCGGCAAACTGTAAATGTTGTAATACCAGATAAAAAGAGAAAACAGAAGTGTAATTGAAGAATTGATCACTAAATCGCCAGGCGTTGTGGCAGCATCGAATAATTTTGGAATTGAAGCAAGGATTGCAAGGGCTATAGAACTTCCCCAAATGACTCTCGGAGAAACCTGAAAGCGTTTTACTTTTTCCATATATTTTTTTTGTTTCAAGTTTCATCCCGATAGCTATCGGGACAGGTTTCAAGTTGGCTTTACTTTGCCAAAGATAGCAATAAATTAACGGGGTTTTGATTATAAAAAAAGTAAAATTACAAACAATAACCCGCTTTGTTTTTTTTGCATTTAATACTTAATTTATAAATTTACATAACAAATTAAAAATAACTGGTTTTCAACAATTTAAACACAAACAAAAACACACAACTGTCATTGTGTCAGAACCAAAAACCGCGCTTTTTTTGCCCTAAATCTTTCTCAAAATGACAGTTTAAGACATTCAAATTTCAGTTTAAAAATATTGAAAATCTGATTCTTTTATTACAGTAAATTTTGTGTAAAAACTGCTCGGTCGGCACCCAAAATAATTCCCGAATTCATGTCCTGAACGAAACCTATAATTTCAAAATCTTTAGAATTAAAACCTTTGGGTAAAGAAACCGAAACATTCCCTTTTTGATTTCCGGTCAAAACAAAACCATTCAAGCTTCGAACAATTTGAAAATGCGACAAAACACGATTCGCATTCTCTCCTCTTTTCACATTGCTTTTAGCCGATTTTTGAACCACGGCAACGTATAAGCGATTATTTTTGGAAATTTTATTGATGTTGTAATTCAAAATCAATTTATCACCTTGCTGATTAGCTTCTAAGGCAATTTCTGTAAATGCGGGTTTTGAAAGCGCTGAACGTATTCCGTTTTGAACGGCAGTTTCCTGAGAACCGATATAATCTATTTTGCCATTGATAATAAGCTGTGGCGTATAAATAGGCTCTTTTTCCATAAATTTTGCATAATCGTATTGTCTTTTAGTGTTTGCCGCATTGCTGAAAATATCTTTCCAACCTTGTTTGTCCCAATAATCGACATGATAAGACAAAACATAAACATTGCTGTCTTTGTATTGATTCTGGATTTTCCCCATCAATTCATCTGCCGGAGGACAGCTTGAACAGCCTTCGGAAGTATAGAGTTCTAAAAAGGCAAAACCTTTTTTTGTTGCATTTTGACTAAAAATAGTGTTTCCAGCCAAAAGAAACAGCATTACGAATACTGTCAATAATTTTATATTTTTCATGATTTCTTAATTTTATAAACCCGACAGGTTTTAAAAACCTGTCGGGTTTCTCTATTTACAGAATATTAAGTTCGACGTTTATATTTCCTCTTGTCGCTTTAGAATACGGACAAGTTTGATGCGCTTGAGCCGCTAATGCTTTAGAAGTTTCTAAATCCAAACCTGGCAAACTGATATTTAATCTAGCTTGTAAAGAATATTCGCCTTCAGTTACACATAAATCAACCTCAGCATCAACAGCAGTTTCTGCTGGAAGTTTGATGCCCAGTTTAGAAGCCGCAATTCCCAAAGCTCCAATAAAACAAGCCGACCAGCCCGCAGCAAACAATTGCTCTGGATTTGTCCCCGGACGTGAAGATCCCGGCGCACTTAATTTGATATTCAATTGTTCGTCTGAACTTTGAGAAGCTCCTTCTCTACCGCCTGTTGTATGTGTTTTTCCTGTGTATAAAACTTTTGTCTCCATGTTTTTAATTGTTAATTGTGAGTTGTTAATTGTAAATTTTTATATGTTTTATGTTGATTTTTTTTTGTTGAATGTAAAAAGTGAGTAGTGAAATTAATTAACCATTCACCATTTACAATTCACCATTATTTTGAAACATCAATTATTGCTTGCGCAAACGCTTTTGGATCTTCTTGAGGCACATTATGACCGATTCCTTTTAAAATTCTGTGTTCGTATTTTCCTGTGAATTTGTTAGCGTATGCTTTTCCATCTGCGAAAGCGCCGTCAAAATCGCTTCCAATTGTGATTGTTGGAACTTTAATTTCTGGTCTTGTGGCCAAACGTTTTTCAAGATTATCGTATTTTGATTCTCCTGCTTCAAGAGATTGTCTCCATCTGTAGTTGTGAATTACGATTGCTACGTGATCTGGATTGTCAAAAGATTGCGCGGTTTGATCGTAAGTTGCTTTGTCGAAATTCCATAACGGAGAAGCGATTTTCCAGATTAATTTATTGAAATCGTACGTATTTTGTGTGTAACCTTGTTTTCCTCTTTCGGTTGCGAAATAATATTGGTACCACCAACCTAATTCTGCTGTTGGAGGAAGCGGTTTTAAATTTGCTTCTAAATTCACCACCAAATAACCGCTTACAGAAACCAAACCTTTTACACGTTCTGGCCAAAGTGCTGAAACTACAACTGCTGTTCTTGCTCCCCAGTCAAATCCGCCAATTACGGCTTTATCAATTTTCAAGGCATCCATAAAAGCGATAATGTCACTCGCTAAAGCCGCTTGCTGGCCGTTTCTGAACGTATCTTTTGAAAGGAAGGTCGTAGTGCCAAAACCTCTTAAATAAGGCGTAAAAACGTGATATCCTTTTGCAACCAAAATCGGAACGACTTCGTTGTAGCTGTGAATATCGTAAGGCCAACCGTGAAGCAGAATAACTGGAGTCCCATTTGACGGACCAGCCTCTGTATAACCTACGTTTAATAATCCGGCGTTGATTTGTTTTAAAGTTCCAAGTGAAGGGTTTGTTTCAATTGTTTTAAGAGCTTGTGCATTCGTTACATTCACATTCATAAAAAGAATGACAATTAAGATTGATTTTGCAAAAATGTTGTTTGTAATTTTTAATAGTGTTTTCATAATTTTTATTTTTTGATTAGTTGATTATCAGTTAATTTCTTCGTCAAAGGTATCTTGACAATCCTCGTTTTAAAAGGAGAAAAAAGGTGAAGTGGACAAAGTTTAGGGTGAAATGGACAGTTAATAATTGTGAATTGTAAATTGTTAATTATAAATTGAAGTTTAACAGCAAAGGGCGCTAAGGTCTACGCAATGTTCGCTAAGGTTTTTTCGTATAGCTTTGCGACCTTTGCGTTTTTATAGAATCAGATAAGTCAAAATCTTTGCGTGCTTTGCGGTTAAATTTATCCTTGAAAACTATTTCTTCAAAGTCAAGACCGGTTTTCCTTTTTCGACTATATACGTCGCCAATTCTGAGGCTTTTGTATCTGTATTGTTTCGTGCTGAATGGACCACGCCTGCGGGAATAAAAAGTACTTCTCCGGCTTTTAAGGTAACCGGCGCTTGGCCTTCAACTTCATATTCTAATGAACCTTCGAGTACGTAAATTATCTCTTCACCCGGATGAAAGTGTTTCCCGAAAGCCGAATGACCATCAAAATCGATTTTTGCTTGAACGGTTTCTCTACCCGGAATACTTAAATCGTGTTTTTGCAAATCGGTGCGTTTTATTCCGGTTTGGGCTGCAATTTGATTCGGAACCAAAAAGGCGATGATGCCTAAAATGATAATTGCGATAATAACCCAGGTTTTTTGTTTTTTAGTTTCCATAATTTTATAAGTTTTAAAGTCGAATGTCGAAAGTCTTAAAGTCTTCTACTCTGTTTTTTTTATTTTGAAATTGACTTTATAACTTTAGACCTTAAGACTTTCCGACTAAATTCAAATTATTTGTTATCAGTTAATTTCTGAGTCAAAAGTAGAACTACAATGCTTCCTACGAAATGAGAAAATAGCCGAAACGGACAAACTTCAGGGTGAAATGGACGGGCTTGGAGTTAGGAGTTTTGGAATGGTGGTGATTTAACCGCAAAGCACACTAAGATGTTTTAAAGCTGGACTTATTAAAAACGCAAAGATCGCAAAGCTATGTGTTTATAACTTTGCGACCTTTGCATAAACCTTAGCGTGCTTTGCGGTTAAACTTCAACAGAATTAACAATTAATAATTCACCATTAACAATTAAGCCAAAACCATTCCCCCATCCATAATAAAATCGGCGCCGGTGATGAATTTTGCTGCGTCGCTGCTTAAATACGAAACCATTTTAGCTACATCTTCTGATTTTCCCATTTGTTTCAATGGCACTTTTTCGATAACGACATCCATAATTCCTTTTACGGTGGTTTCATCTAAACCGACTTTTTTCATCACTTCCGTTTCAGTAGGTCCCGGACTAACGGAATTCACTCTGATTTTTCGTGGCGCTAATTCCAACGCCGCCGATTTCATAACCGAATTCAAAGCCGTTTTGCTCGCCGAATAAACCGAAGATCCCGGCCCCGGCATACTCGCAGTATTCGAAGAAAGAAACACGACCGAAGCGCCGTCTTTTAAAATTGGGATAAATTTGCTCAGCGTAAAATAAGCGCCTCGCAGATTGACATTCATAATGCTGTCAAACAATTCCTCCGAAGTTTGCTCAATTGTTCCCAAACCCGCAATTCCGGCATTGATAAAAAGAATATCAACCGCACCGAAATCTTCTTTTACTTTAGCAACCAGATTCTCAATATCTGAAACACTCGCTTGATTTGCCGTAACGGCGGTCACGCCTAATTCCTGCGCTGCTTTTTCAATGGCTTCTTTTCGTCTTCCGGTAATAATAACCTGAGCGCCTTGCTCTTTTAATTGTTTGGCTGCTGCGTAACCTATACCGCTGTTTCCGCCTGTGATTACGGCTACTTTATCTTTTAAATTGTCCATTGTTTTTTTGTTTTTAAATTAATGGGACAAAGTTAGATTGGAAATTGGGTTGGTTTTTTGGTGGTATCATGGAGTATACTGGGATTGGATTTTGTTTTATGAAATACCTTAGAAATAATCTTTACTCTAATTATGTTTTTGGCTACACTTGCATCACATGAATTTTAAATCATTTACGGATTTCCGTAAAAAAGTTAAAAAATTAAAACCTAATATTGTTAAGCAAATAATCTCTTGTACCTAATTCATAACATCACAATTATGAGCACAATTAATGAAATTTTAAACTTAAATGCATCGTATCAAATAAATACTTGGTCTGAAATTTCCAACGAACCTACAATTCAAACGATTTTACAAGAAATAAAATCAGAAAAACATAAAGCACCAATCTCTACATTAAGAAAAAAATTAGAAGAGGGTAATAAAGAATATTATGACAATTATAAAAAACATTTACCAGCTGTAACCTTTAGCGCAACTTTTGATGTAAAAAGAACGAATGAGAAATTAAAATTTTATAACTCAATAATAGTAATAGATATTGACAAACTGGAATCAGAGCAGATAATTGAAACTTATAATTATTTATTGAATGATGAACATGTAATTTCATTTTGGAAATCCCCATCCAATAAGGGATTTAAGGGGTTAGTTTGTATTGAATATAGTATTGAGAAGAATGATGCTGATTTATATAAATTACATAAAAGTGCATTTAAAAAATTATCAGAATATTTTTTAGACAAATATAACATTGAACTTGATCAAAGCGGTAGCGATATAACACGACTTTGCTTTCTTTCATATGACACAGAGTTAATTCTTAAATCAAATTTAATCAAATTTAATATTACGGATGAAGATTTAATAATATCTACAAAATTAAAAAGTAATCCGAAATCGGACTTAAACTATTTAACCACAAAAGACAAACTATTTAACCCACATGAAAAAAATGATCAATATGATAGAAAAATAATGTCTGACATCATAAGGCATTTAAAAAATAAAAAATTAAGTATAACCTATTCATATGATGAATGGTGTAAAGTAGGAATGGCAATTGCTAATTCATTTACTTACGAAATTGGCATAAAATATTTTTTAAAACTAAGCTCATTAGATGGGGACAAATACAATGAAACTAATTCTACAAATTTTTTAAATAATTGCTATGAGACAAAAAAAGGAGATATAAATTTTAATAGTATAGTTTATTTAGCAAATCAAAAAGGTTATCAAACAAAAAATCAAAGAAATGCGGTGCCGAAGGCGGAGGATTAATTTCCATCGCAAGTATCATTCTCATCAACGGAATTGCAGTGCCAGAGAATTTAAAAGACTCAAGACATAATATGTATCGCATCAGTATCAATAGTCATACGTGAGTATTCACGTTACAGGAAACCCTTTCTTTAATTTATGAAACAGTTTGAAGATTTTTTTACCGAAAACGAAATTTTACGACAAATCTGTAAAATTCGTGTTAAACTTGCCAAAAGCAAATCTAAAAGACATTTATTACATCTATTGACTTCAAATGCTAAATATAATTATCATTTAAAAGCTAATAAAACACCAAGTAATGAATTCGAACAATACCAACATGATCTGACAATATTTCTTCGGACAATATTACCTCCTCGAAAAAGATGGATTAAGTTAGGTGAAAATTCTAGAAGAAAACAAAATTGTAGAAATGAATTTTTAACATCTAATGACAAAAACTTTTATTCTTTACTCAAAACTATTAAAGCGCAAAGTAAAAAAGAAACAAAAGAACAGTGGTATTTAAATTTGCAAGATTTTATCATTGAGGTTATAGAACTCTCAAAAAATCAGTCGTATTCTCTAAAAAAACCAATAATTTTTCCAAAACTGAAAGAAAAATTAAAAGAAAATTTAAAGGAGAATGAATTTAATGAATGCAGGCCAATTTGTATATTTAGTCTTAAAGACAGAATCATTCTAAGTGCGACAAATAAATTCTTAACACAGTTATTTGATGAGCATTTTCAAGATAGTTCATATGCTTTTAGATCAAAAAAAAATGATCTTGGCACAATACTATCTCATCACGATTGCATTAATGATATTTTAAAATACAAAAATAAAAATATCGAATCAAACTTATATGTTGCTGAATGCGACATGAAAAAGTTCTATGATACCGTAAATCATTCAATTGCAAAAAAACTCTTTTATAAATTAATTGAAAAATCACAACAGCTTCATAGTGAATTAGATCTTAGCATACCTATAAATATTTTTGAAAGCTATCTTAATTGTTTTGCTTTCAACATAGATATGCCAAAATCTTCTGATACGAAATATTGGTCATCATATAAAATACCTGATGGTGATTTTTCTTGGGTAGCTAGTATTATTTCTACTCACTATCCCGACATCACTCATGAAAGAATTGGTGTTCCACAAGGAGGAGCATTGTCTGGACTTATTGCAAACATTTATCTTAATGAAGCTGATCTTGCATTAAGTGGTGGTAATTTTTTATACCAAAGATTCTGTGATGATATGATAATAATTTCAGATAATATGGAAGATTGTACAAAGGCAAAGAATGTGTATGAGAATGCTTTACATGATTTAAAACTCTTTCCTCATCCATTTAAAGATGAAAACAATTTAGCTACAATTACTGAAAAAGGCATAAATTACAAAAATTTTTGGGATGGGAAATCTAAGGGACCTTATAAATGGGGAGAAGTAGGTGAAAAATCTTTTCCTTGGATTGGTTTTGTTGGTTATGAAATTAATTATTTAGGAGAAATAAGAGTTAGAAAAAGATCTCTAGAAAAAGAACTAGAAAAACAAAAAACAATTGTAAATGAAATAAGAAATGCTATTAAAAAAGGAATGCGAAAATCAAAAGGAAGCGTTACTGAATCTGCAATTAGTAGACTTATTGGGATGTCTGTTGGTCGGATTGGTTTAAATAATTTTGATGAAGTTTCAACAGATATGTGTTGGAAAAATGGTTTTAAAATATTAAATTTTAATAATCATTCTCTCAGACAAATAAAACAATTAGACAGAAATCGTAGTAGGCAATATTACACATTGTTAGAAGAAACAAAAACTATAGAGTTATTGCCTAAAAAAAGAAAAAATAGAGAAACCGTAAAATATAACAAACCCTTTAGTTATTATTATCAAATATTAGAAAGACAAAAGCTAAACATTAATTAAGTGTAATTAACTATTACTAATAAAACATAATGGGATTAAGATTAATCCCATTATGTTTTATTCAATTTTAAAAATTATTGCATTAATAATTTTATTTGTCTACACTTTGTATAATTTCTTAATGTATATACTATCATTGCATCAGGATACTCGTTTTCAATAACATCTTTTAAATCATTAATATATTTATCAACAAATGCAGGTAAGTCATTTTCAAGAAAATTATCAAAATTAGGATAACTATCCGATAAAATTCCCTTATTTATTTTTTGAAAAATAATATGAGATACAAATGCATTTCCATAGCGATAAATACTCCTTTCTCGACCCTCCGATGCTAACGCCATTTTATTCATTGTATTGGAAACATATCTATATATTTTTAAAGCTTTTATAATTTTTTGTGCAGATGTATTCTGATTAAAAAGATCCGTATAAGGTGCTTTAGTAACATCTTCCCAAAGCTTTCCAGATTCCTTTTTTACCATAGTAGAATAATCTACATTCTCAAAGAGTGATGCAAGACTAAAGGCAACTTCCTCAAGAGAAAAATTATTATCATCATTGACAAATTTTTCATCAGTTCTTTTATAATGATATTCTATATTTTCTAACTTTAATTCTATTTTGATCCTTGCTTGCTCATTATCCAAAGAAACAAAATCTTTTTTCTCTACTTTATTCTGAGTATTTGTTGCTACAGTTATTCTTTGACCAAAGCCAGATGGACTATCTTCAAGAGAAATAAATTTGACAATAACTTTTACCTTACTAAGCTCTTCTGGATTACTAGCGTGAAGTGAACCAATAGAACCAAGAGTTTGCGCTCCATTAACTACTGCAATACCATTACATGTAAATGCCCCAATTGCTTTATCAGAACCACCAATTAATTTTTTCTTAATGGCATCGCATAATATAGTTATACCATTGTTGAAGTAGATAAAATTGTCGGGTTCAGTTTTTATCGTTTTAATTATTTCTTCATTAACCGTAGATGCTCCTAAAAAATTCCTAATATTTTCTGTAAAAAGTCTTGTACCATATTTATCCCATAAAAGTCCTAGATCAACTCCAGTAATTTGTCCGTAATAAGATTTAAATGGTTCATCAATATGTCCCCAATTTGAAATAGTAATATCCTCATTTATTGGCGCTCGCCCCACTCCAGTTTCCAATCCTTTATAAACCTTGTCAATATTGAAATCTTTAAAAAACAAAACTTCTTCAGTATCATTTTGTTCCTCTAATAAATCATTTATAGAATCCCAATTATGACTTGAAAGCTTTTTACCTGTATAAGCAAATAAAATTTGGATTTTAACAGCTGAATTATCTAATGCTTCCAGTATTTCATCTTTTCTATCGTTTATTTTTTTATTAAATCTAGTAAAATCTCCGTCAATCAATTTTTTTACACCTTTAGCAAATTTTTCGACATCCCCATTATCAATACCCCCAGTTCCACTTTCGATAAATTTAGATTGAACTAGCCAAAGGGTCTCTGCAGATCTATCGTAATAAATGGCGTCAATACCATTATCATCAAATCCATCTGTAATTGCTATACTTGCTAGATCAACAGTTGCAACAGCTTCAATTGTTAAGGCATATGCAGATAAAGCTCTAGAAAGAAAACTTTTTTGCTGTTCATCAGTTGGCCGTTTTGCCAAATCTGAAATATCAATTTTACCATTAAAAGTTTTCTCCAGATAATTTTTAATTCTATTTACTATTAATTTACTCATTTTACTTAAAAATATTAAAAACAGTTTAACAACTCTAATCATTGAATTAATTACAAAGATTAATCAAAAAAAAAATGTTTATTACGGCAAACCGTAAAAGCCAAAATTATTGTGACAAGACTAGTAGTACATAAAAAAGTAATATAAAAAGTACATGTATTTTTTTATGGTTCACATTAAGATTATCATAAAATTTAAGCTTGCCACTAACCTTCTCAAGGATATAAATTACCAATATTAAAGCCTTGATATTAAGTTTATATAGCAATTACAGTAGACAAAAAAAATCAGGTCTAGTTAATAAACACTAAACCTGATTTTTTTTATGAATTAAAACTAACCTATTAAACAAATCTATCTCCTACCTCTAAAACCGCCACCACCACCTCTAAATCCGCCACCGCCAAAACCACCGCCGTTAAAACCACCTTGGCGTTGGAAATTTTGGAAATTACGGGTTTGCGATTCACCACGGTCTCTTGAAAAAGCAGAGCGGTCAAGATCATTTGTCACATCAGCACGGCCAGGTTCACCAAGCGGTTTGTTTGGTTGTCCTAGGGTTTGTTCAGGCCTGTTTAGATTATTTCCCTCGGTTCTGTCGCCTAAACGGGTTTCACCACCTAGGTTTTGGTTGGCATTTGGCAAGTTATCACGCTGGATTCGTTCTCCAGCGCCATTGGCTCCAAGTCCTTCGTTAGGTTTATCACGCTGGATGCGCTCCCCTGCTCCATTGGCGCCAAGTCCTTGATTCGCTCTATTCTGAATACCTTCACCCGCTTTTTTTGACGAACCTAAGGTTCCCGCTTGCGTCCAGCCACCGTTTCCATTATTATAGTGACTCCAGTTTCCGTTTGCATCTCTTTTATAAACATGTCCGTCGTGGCCAGCGTATAGATTGTTGTTGGTATGAATAGTAGTTCCTCCGCCACGGTGGTGCGTAATTACACCTTCTTTTCCGCCCGAAGTTTGATAAGCGACTGCTGTACCACGTCTGGTAGTAATATGTCCAGTTCGCGCCCATTGATTGCCATTTGTAGCTGCCGAATGTCCCCATTGTGCATACGCATTATGCCCTTGATTGGTTCTGGCATAATTTCCTGTCCACGGATTATAAGTACTTGCGGCAGTGCGACCGCCATACCAACCTTGAACACTTGCAGAACGCCCGTATCTTCCTGTTGCTGGATTGTACCAAGCCGAAGTTCCTGCAGCGCCATAAGGTCCGTACACGCGTCTTCCGGCTGCGTAGCCACCCGTCCACGGATTGTAAACCGCTCCGCCTCCGTACGCATACGGCCATGGACGGTAAATTGGATATAATCCGCCATAATATACATACGGTGGATAATACCATCCTGTACCATACGTCAATATGGCGCCAAACGTAGCTCCAACAATAAAAGCGCCCAAATAACCGGCAGTTGAACTGCTTTCTACAGTGGTATCGGTTGTGGTTTGCGTTACATAAGTGACATTATAAACAGGAGAACTTGCTGGAATCGTATAAATTTCTTTCGGAACAGAATCGCATGTTTTCCAAGGTCCGTTTGGACTTGTTGACATAAACCAAACGGCTTGAAAACATAAATAATACAAATCGCCTACTTTGATAATTTTCTCTTGCGTGTTGCTGGCATATTGCATTTTTGTGCCATCAATAGGTTTAAACTGAGGAGGTCCGTCATACGACACTTTTACTTTTGCTTCAGCATCTGATTTTTTCAAAATGGCCGTTGTTGGAACTTGCGACAACATTACCGCGTCGTTTGCTTCTTGCGTTCCGGGAACAGATGCCAATACATTGGCACGTGGCGAATCTTTAGGGATTTTTGCAAAATCGGCAGGTAAATTATTTCCCGCATACGCCCACGGCCCTGTCAATTCTTTCGACTTAAACCATCTCCCTGATAATAACACATAATATTGTCCATCGGCTTCATTGGCAAAAACATCATTTTCGGTATTGTCAATGTACATTAATTTGGTTCCGGCAATCTTAATGAATTTCGGATTTCCGGTTACTGCAATCAATTCGGCTGGTTTATTGCTGTAGAAAACCTCTGGAGCATTCCCTGAAGAAGGAGGCGGAATCATTTTTTTGACATCATCATAATTCTCTCCCGATGGCAGATTGCTCAAACCTGAAGGCAATTTTGTCGTTTTCGTCCATTTGCCGTCCACTTTTTTCGAAGTCAGCCAGATATTTTCGGCTAACAAATAATAATCTTTCGTCGTTTTATCAAAAAACAAATCCCAATTGGTGTTCACTACATATTCCATATCTGATTTGTCAATCGGAACTAAAACCGGTTCGCCTTGAACAATAAGCAAGAGCGACGGTTTTGTACTATAAAAAATAGTTGGCGGATCGTTTTTAGCGGCAATTCCCTTTGGCGGACTTTTGGTTTGGCTTAAATCGGCCAAAATGCGATCTACAGAAATAGGATCTCCGCCTTGAGGCAAGGTTTCTTTGAAGAGTTTTGTCATTTCAGGAACTTTCTTTTCGTCTAAAGCCGGAAATCGCACATCAGTTACTTGAAGGTTTTTGATATAAGCGCTTCGATTGTCTTTATCGACCAATGTTTCTGCTTTTAAAGAAGCGACACCCAAAACCTGTTTCCCATCTTTTGGAGTCAACGAAAAAGCTACCCGAGCGGTAAGTTCTTTAAAATCTTTCCAGTCATCCACCTGAGGCTGATAATAAACGAGTTTTGTACCGTTATTTTCAGCTTCGCGTGGCCAACCGGTATCAGCAAAAGTAGAATCGGCAACAGTATCAGACTTTTCAGCTTCTGTAGCTACTTGATCTTTATCTTTCTTGCAAGAGAACAAAATGGCGCTCAAGCAAACTGTAATTATTAGAAAAGCATTTTTCATACATCTAAAAGTTAGGTTATTCACTCAAAAAATTATTCTTCTGATATTCTTATAAAAATTGTTTCGGATAAAAATAATTTCAATGCTTTTAGAAAACTAAAAATCAGCGATCTACTTTGTTTCAAATTCTAACTTGAAACCAAATAACGAAGTGAAACACGCTCTTTTCTTCTTCTTTCTAAAATTTAGGAATAAAAAAATTTCAGCTCAAAGTTTTGTTCAACACTAATAAAACCAATACTTATAAATTATTTTTATAAGTATAAAAAATTATTAATTTGATTAATAACAGTCATCGATATAACTTTGTCCCATCAAAATCAAAGAAATGATTTGATCATCTTAAAAAATAACTTAAAAATCAGAAATCATGAAATTTACAAGAAGAGCAAACGCAAACTGGAAAGGTACAGGAATGGAAGGAAAAGGAACCATTAGTACACAAAGCACAACTTTAGACAATGCACAATTATCTTTTAAAACTCGTTTCGAACAAGGTGTTGGAACTAATCCTGAAGAATTAATCGCAGCGGCACATTCTGGCTGTTTTACCATGCAATTGAGCTTTCTATTATCTGAAGCTGGTTTTGTACCAGAAGATTTAGATACTGTAGCTAAAGTAACTTTTGAAGACGGAACGATCACTTTAATTGCTTTAGAGCTTACTGGAAAAGTTCCTGGAATCTCTGAAGAAGATTTTCAAAAAACGGCTCAAAAAGCGAAAGAAATTTGTCCTATTTCTAAACTTTTGAATACTGAAATCACATTATCAATTACTTTATTATAAATAAATTAAATTCCAATACAAAAATTCCAAATTCCAACTCTTTGCGGAATTACTTGTGTGATTTCTCCTTTCAGTCGAAATGACAAAATTACGAGAATTGGGATTTGGATTTTAAGAATTGGAACTTGTAATCAAATAATCTAAAATCTAAAATCAACAATCTAAAATTTTATAAAAATGAAAACAATATTTAAAAGCTTTTTAGCATTCGCAGTAATAATCTTTAGTTTAGTAGTTACAACAGCAAACGTAAACGCTCAAACTGCTCCTAAAATTAAAAATGTAGTATTGGTTCACGGCGCTTTCGCGGATGGATCAGGATGGAAAGGTTTGTATCAAATTTTGACTAAAAAAGGATACAATGTAACAATCGTTCAGAATCCGCTAAGCTCTTTGGAAGATGATGTGAGAGCAACTAATTTAGCTTTAGACAAACAAGACGGACCCACAATTTTGGTTGGACATTCTTGGGGTGGAACGGTAATTACAGAAGCTGGAAATCACCCAAAAGTTGCGGCTTTGGTTTACGTAGCAGCTTTACAGCCTGATAATGGCGAAACTTCTGTACAATGGCTTCAAACTGCGCCTCCAGCTCCTGAAAATGGTGTTTTGGCTCCAGACGATAAAGGAATTGCTTATTATGACAAAGCGAAATTCCACGCTGGTTTTGCAGGAGATTTAAGCAAAGAAGACGCTGATTTTATGTTTGCTTCTCAAGGTGCTTTTTTTGCTAAAGGTTTTGTAACACCAATCACAAAAGCGGCTTGGAGAACTAAACCTTCATACGGAATTGTTGCAACTGAAGACAAAAGCATCAATCCTGATATTGAACGTGCCATGTACAAACGTTCTAACACAAAAATTACTGAAATTAAAGGAAGCCACGTGGTTTTTATTTCGCAGCCAGAGAAAGTTGCAAATGTGATTATTGAAGCATCTAAAAAATAATTATTAATTGTTAATTGTTAATTATTAATTCAATATAAGCTTGTCATTTCGATGTTTAGAAACAAAGCGTGTTCTTAATTCGTTGCGTAAGATGGATTGAAATCCATCCCTACAATATAAATCGTTCCTTCGGAACTTATTAAAGAGCCAACGGCTCGAACTATATTGCAGGGATGGATTTCAATCCGTCCTGCATAAGAAGCTCTACAAAGATTGGCGACATTCTTTGTGGAGTTTTTAGTGTGATTTCTCTCCCGAAGCCTCGGGATCGAAATGACAATATTGTGTTTAATCTTTACACATAGAGCTATGTGCATTTAAAAAAGTGAAACGCCTTTCTGCGCAAAGTATAGCTATGTTTCTATGTGTTTAAAATCGGCATTACATAAACTTGCTAACCTCCTTTATAAAATAAGGCGAATCGTTCCAACGGATTTTTTTATAACTGAAATCTTTTTTGAGCGATTCAGGAAGACAATTCCAAATGGCTTCGTTCATTTTTTCGAGCAATAATTTTTTCGAAAACGAATCTGAAACTACTAAACTGATTTCCCTTACTGGAACAGGTTCTTTAAAAGGTTTGAAAAGTCCGCCAGATTCATTTACTGTTGAAAGCTTCGGAATAATCGCAAATCCTAAATGCGCGCGAACCAGATTTTTTAAGGTTTCTATGGAATTGATATCATACGTAAATTGTTCTTTTATTTTATCCGATGATTTTAATCCGCAAATGTCTAAAAGCTGCGCGTTGTAGCAATATTCATGATGCAGCAACAATAATTCGGTTTTATCGCCGAGTTGCATTTCATAAAACTCATTATTCGCCATCGGATGGGTTTGATTCAGATAAGCTACAAAAGGTTCTTTAAAAATAACGTGTTCAATTAAATTTGGATTTCCCGTTGGCGTTGCCATAATCGCAACATCAATCGCGCCGGTTTCTAACTCTTTCATCAACACTCCGGTATAAGCTTCTTTGATAATGAAATGCACGTTTGGCGCTGCTTCTTTCATGGCCTGAATAAAAAGCGGAATCAAATAAGGCGATAAAGTCGAAATTATTCCGAGTTTTAATTCGCCTTCCAATAGATTTTTCTCATTCACCACAAAATTCCTGATTTCATCAACTTCGCGAAGAATCTTTTTGGCTTTGTTGATGATTTCAACTCCTAAAACAGTTGGCGTAAGTGGCACTTTATTTCGGTCAAAAATCTTGATTCCAATTTCTTCTTCCAGATTTTTTAGCTGAATCGTAAGTCCGGGTTGTGTTACCATGCAAACCTCGGCGGCTCTTGCAAAATGACGTTCTTCGTCTAAAGCGACAATATATTTTAATTGCTGAATAGTCATCTTTATAATTTTATTTTATAAAGATACGCAAATATCAATTTCATTTATAAAACAAAATTTGGCAGATGTTAAAGTTTTGCAAAAACATCAAAATTCTAAAACCAAAACATACACTTTATCGTACATAATAGAAACGATTTTTAGGAATGTGGTAAATGAGAATGGAGTAGTTTTTGGAGCATATCGAACTTTATCACATCTCCTGAATATCAATTTATTCTACGCCAATTATAAAAAAGAAAGCGATCCTAACAAGATCGCTTTTATTATTTATTCCTCTTCACTCTTCAATTGCAAAGCCCTCTGCAAAAAACTCTGATGCAAGATTTTATTCTCAGCTTCTTCAATTGCTCTCAGCAGATTATTTTGATTGTTGGTGATTTCGGTTAAAGCATTTTTCATGACTTCCCAAACAGGTTTCATTTGTTCGATCAGCTCCTGCCCTTTTGCAGTTAGTTGAATCAGCCTTTTTCGTTCGTCGATTTTGTCTTTTTTGGAGCGAATCAGTTTTTGTTTTTCCAGTTCTTTCAACAAACTTATCGTTGACGGATGCGTGTATCCAATTTCATTGGCAATTTCAACGACACTTAATGTTTCTTTATAATGAAGCGTGTAAATAACTGGAAACCATTTTGGTTCAAAATCAATTCCGTATGATTTATAAACCAGTGCGCCGTCTTTTCGCAATTGCTCGCTCAAACGCTGCAATCGCGTCGAAATGGCTAAAATTCCTGATTCGTCTATTATATTCATTTCTATTTCTTTAAGTTTAAATGACAAAAAACATTATCGGGTTTCATTAACGGAAATTTTTCTGGAAGTGCCTCTTTTTCAATTCGCACAAAATCATTTTTTTCATAAAAACGCAATGCGGCTTCTAAAATGGCAACTGTTCCCAAATATAAATCATCAATTCCAGTTTCTTTACAATATTCGATTAAAGTCTCTAACAATTTCTGAGCAATCGAAAACTCTTTTCCTCGAAATTCTTTCTTTACAAACATCTTTCGAATTGCTCCAGCTTTTTCATCAAATTTAACCAAAGCTATCGTTCCAACTAATTCATCATTAATAAAAGCGCCCCAAAAGCCTCCACCTCCAGCATAATAAAAATTCTGGATATTGAATAAATCGGGCTGATCTTCTTTTGTAATCGGAACATTGAATTCGTTTATCTGAATGTTTAATATTAAGTCGGCAATTGCATTTTCGAACTTGTTTTCTACTGGAATTATTACAGGTTTCATTTGTTTTAAAATTTTATTAGACAAAACTACGTAGTTAAATACATAAATAAAAATATTTCTTCATTTTTATGATTTCTTTTATACTTTTGTTGATGCTTCTAAGGCACAAAGACACAAAATTTTGTTTGTTTCCCGCAGATTTTTTTATTTGCACTTTTTCGTACAGTTTGTCATCCCGAGGAACGAGGGATCTCCACGAGTAGCTCTACAAAGATTGGGAATTTTGCTTGAGGAGTTTCTTGCGAAGATCCCTCGTTCCTCGGGATGACAAAAATGAGAGGAAAATTGCAGAGAAAACAAAAAAACGTATAGAAATTCTCGGTACTTAAAAACTAAAATTATCTTATATAACTTATATGGTTTAAAAAATTATGGCAAGAAATCAAAAAGAAGAATTTCAGGCGCTTCAAGATACTTTGTATGTTTTGGGTGGAAAATGGAAACTTCCCATCATCAATTCCATTTGCAATGGAAACAACCGTTTCAAAGACATCAAAGAAAGTATCCCTGGAATTACAGCCCGAATGTTGTCTAAGGAATTAAAAGATATGGAACTTAATAATTTGGTCAAAAGAACTGAAGATCCAGATGCCCTAATTCCGATTCTATATGAATCTACCCCGTATTGCAAATCTTTTGGCCCGATAATTTCTGAAATGATCGAATGGGGAATTTCACATCGAAATCATATTAAGAATAGAGAAGCTTCAAAAAACTAAGTCACTATTCCTGCGCCTTTCCGCTTTTTAGATGTTTGGTACGCAATCGGCTTAAAAATTCAGGCGTAATTCCGAGATACGAAGCGATATATTGTTGCGAAACGCGCTGTGAAATAGACGGATAGCGCGTTATAAACTCAACATATTGTTCCATTGCTGTCGAGGAAACCGTTTTAAAAAGTCGTTTTTGCAGTTTTGATAAGTGCCTCTGAATCATCAAACGAAACATTCTTTCTAAATGTGGCACTTCGTTGATTAAGTTTTCTTTCGATTGTCGGGTTAAAACCAAAAGTTCACAATCTTCCAAAGTTTCGATATACATATCGCTCGGCACTTGATCTTCAAAACTTGTAATATCACTCACCCACCAATCTTCAACGGCAAACTGGAGTGTTAATTCTTGTCCGTTTCGGTCAATAAAATATTCGCGGATGCATCCTTTATTGATATAGGCTTCAAAATTACAGATTTCACCAGCTTTAAGCAGAATGGTTTTCTTCGGAATCATTCTGAATTCAAGACTTTTTTCAAAGATTTTTACTTCTTCTTTAGAAAGACGCGCAGATCTGGAAAGGTAATCATGAATTTTCTGAAACATTTTATCTCTTTTAGCAATTGGGCAATAACTTCATTTACAAACAAAAAGTAAATATAAGAGGTTTTATTTATTATTATTTCTTGATCTAGTTTAAGAAATGAAATAATTTAATTTTGAAACTTTGTTTCCGCTTTAAGCTGTAGGCTTTAGGCTTTGCGCTAAAAAAAATTAACCATTAACAATTCATAATTTACAATTATTAAAATGGATTCTCAAATTGCTTTGGCTTTCGCCGAAATTGAAAAACTAATACCACAATATCTTCAAATAAAAGAAGATCAGCAGATTTCAAACGGAAATGTTGCGGTTTGCATCATTGATGAAGAAGGAAATGTTTACGGCAAAATGTACGGAAATGACAAACCACGCCAAAGACAATCCTATAAAATTGCTTGGACAAAAGCAAGTCAGGTTTGGCTTACTGGAGTAAAAACAGGAGAATATGAAAAAATGGTTTTCAACGGAATTTTCGACGAAAACGCAAATGGAATAGAAGCTCCCGATCTAATTGGTTGGCAAGGTGGACAACCGATAACATTAAGCAACGGAACAAAACTATCTGTTGGTTTCAGTGGCTTCAGAGGCACAACCGATTTAGAAATTGCTGAGAAAGCTTTTAAAAAGCTTTAAGCTATAGGCTTTAGGCAATAAGCTTTAAAATAATTCATAATTCATAATTCATAATTCATAATTCATAATTAACAATTAAATAATGACTTATATACCAAATTTAAACCGTTATCAAAAAATGCAATATCGTCGTTGTGGCAACAGCGGATTACTTTTGCCAGCTCTTTCTTTGGGATTATGGCACAACTTTGGCGGAATTGACAATATTGAAAATGCACGCGAAATTCTGCATACAGCTTTTAACAATGGCATTACACACTTTGATCTTGCCAATAATTACGGTCCGCCTCCTGGTTCAGCAGAAATTACTTTTGGCGAAATATTCAAGCAGGATTTTAAAGAATATCGAGACGAACTTTTGATTTCGACTAAAGCCGGATGGCCAATGTGGGACGGTCCTTACGGCGATTTTGGATCAAAAAAACATTTGATTGCCAGTTTAGATCAAAGCTTAAAACGAATGGGACTTGATTATGTTGATATATTTTATCATCATAGACCCGATCCAAATACCCCAATGGAAGAAACTATGGCTGCGCTTGATTTAATTGTTCGTCAAGGAAAAGCTTTATACGTTGGAGTTTCGAGTTATAGTCCGGCGGAAACTGAAAAAGCTTATGCTATACTAAAAAACTTAGGAACACCTTGTGTCATTCATCAGCCTAAATATTCTATGTTTGAACGTTCTGTTGAAGATGGGCTTTTGGACGTTTTGGAAATTAATGGAATTGGTGGAATCGCTTTTTCTCCTCTTGCACAAGGGCTTCTGACTAATAAATATTTAAACGGAATTCCAGAAAATTCAAGAGCAAACGCCAATCGTGGAAACGGTGCAATGGAAAAAGATGCTATTACCGAAGAAAATATTGCCAAAGTTCACCGACTAAATAAAATGGCCGAAGAACGCGGTCAGAGCTTGGCGCAAATGGCATTGGCGTGGGTTTTGAAAGACAAACGAATTTCATCTGTAATCATTGGCGCAAGCAAGTCAGAACAAGTAATGGATTCTTTAGGCTGTCTTCAAAATACTTCTTTTTCAGAATATGAATTGCAGACTATCGATCAGATTTTAAGCTAATATCTCAACCAAAAAACCTCAATTATGATTATTAATACAAACAAAACATGCCTGACCATCATGTTATCCGGATTACTATCTGTCGGTTTGCTGGCACAACAAAAAACCAGCAAAACAACAGATTATAAAAGCGTTACCGTCTATGTTACCGCTAAAAATACGGACAAAAAACTAACCAAAACCGAAACGCTTTCTTTTACATCCAAACCTCAGACAACAGAAAAAGAAATTGCTGTTTTTGTTGATCCTGCCAAAACTTATCAAACGCTTTTAGGAATTGGAGGTGCTTTGACAGATGCTTCTGCAGAAGTTTTTTATCAGCTTCCAAAAGAAAAACAGCAGGAAATCCTGACGGCTTATTATGATAAAGAAAAAGGTATTGGATATACTTTAGCACGAACAAACATGCAAAGCTGTGATTTTTCGAGCGATATTTACAGTTATATTAAAGAAGGCGATAAAGACTTGAAAACCTTTGATATCAGCCATGACAGAAAATACAGAATTCCGTTTATTAAAGAAGTAATTGCAAAAGCGGGAGGCAAAATCACTTTGTATGCTTCGCCTTGGAGTCCGCCGGCGTGGATGAAAACCAATAATAATGTTTTGCAGGGCGGTACTTTAAAACCTGAATATCATCAAAGTTGGGCTAACTTTTTTGTAAAATTTGTAAACGAATACGAAAAAGAAGGCATCCCGATTTGGGGTTACACGGTTCAAAACGAACCAATGGCAGTGCAACGTTGGGAATCGTGTATTTTCACTGCCGAAGAAGAGCGTGATTTTATTAAAAACTTTCTTGGCCCAACCATGCAAAAAGCTGGACTTTCAAAAAAGAAATTGATTATGTGGGATCATAATCGTGATTTGATGTATCAGCGCGTGAGTACGGTTTTGGAAGATAAAGATGCGGCCAAATATGTTTGGGGCGTTGGGTATCACTGGTACGAAGACTGGATGAAAAACGGAATGAATTTCGAGGCTGAACGCCGGGTTGCTGAGGCTTTTCCTGACAAACCCTTGATTTTAACGGAAGGCTGTGCCGCCGATTTTGATCAAAAATTATTAACCGATTGGAGTTTTGGAGAAAAATACGGAATGTCGATGATTAATGATTTCAATATTGGAACCGTTGCTTGGACCGACTGGAATGTTTTATTGGATGAAAATGGCGGACCAAATCACGTTCAAAATTTCTGCATGGCTCCTATTCATGCCGACTTGAAAACCGGAAATTTAATTTACACCAATGGCTATTATTATTTAGGACATTTTTCTAAATTTATCCGTCCGGGTGCAAAACGTATTGCTTGTTCTTCAAGTAGTAATAAGCTTTTATCTACCGCTTTTGTAAATGAAAACAACAAACTGGAAGTTGTGGTAATGAATTCAGGCGAAACGGATGTTGACTATTTTCTTTGGATAAAAGGAAAAGCGGCAAAAGTAACGAGTGTGGCGCATTCAATTGCAACTTTAGAAGTTCAATAATAAACAACCCGTTGGGTATAATTCATATTTTTCTATTAAACACATAGAAACATAGAATCTATTTTTAGCGAAGAGCTTAAAAAGAAACTAGTTTCTAACACATAGCAAACTATGTTTTTTTTTAAACAAGTGAAGCGCCTTTTTTTAGCATTCTAAATCTATGTTTCTATGTGTTTAAATAAATTGCACCCAACGAGTTAATAAATATAATTCTATGAAGACATTTATACTATTAAATATCATTTTACTGAATTGTTTTGCTTCTAATGCACAAACTTCAAAAGCATTGAAACCACAACAGATTCCGGGTAAAATTGAATGCGAATTGTACGATCAAGGTGGCGAAGGAATTGCTTATCACGACACTGATGAAATTAACAACGGAAGCGGAAAATTGAATCCGGTAAACGGAAATCCGCTGAATGAATTCCGAATAAAAGAAGGCGTCGATATTTCATATTCCAAAGACGGTGATATTGATAATAATCCGTATAATAAAGTTCCCAGAAGTATTGGTGACCTTTATATAGGCTGGACAATGCCAGGAGAATGGATAAATTATACGGTTGAAGTAACCAAATCTGGAACTTATAAAATAGGCGCTCTTTATACCGCAAACGGAGATGGCGAAATCAGTATCGAAGTTGACGGAAAAGATGCTACGGGAAAAATGAAAATTGCCTCAACACATGATGACAAAGACCCAATCGACTGGAGACAATGGCATCATTGGAACAGTTCAGATTCCATTGGAACAATTAAATTGAAGAAAGGCAAACAAACACTCCGACTTCATATTGTTTCAAATGGCAACATGAATTTTGATTATCTGACTTTTACTGCCCAATAATTTATAATGCCCCCAAAAGCTCCCAGTACTAACCAAATGGGAGCTTTTATTTTTTCTGAAAATTATCTTTTAATCCTCAATTTCAACCTTCTTTATAAAATAACTCAGAAAAAATATTAAAAATAATACCGATTGGTATATATTTGCAGTATCAAAATGATTCTTATCATGAGTAAAGCAGAAAAAACCAAGCAATTTATTATCGAAAAGACGGCTCCTATCTTTAATATGAAAGGCTATAGCGGTACTTCAATAAGTGATATCACAGATATAACCGGACTCACAAAAGGAAGTATTTACGGCAATTTTGAGAGCAAAGACGAAGTAGCAATTGCAGTTTTCAAATACAATGTCAAAAAACTGCACGATGCTTTTTCAAGAGAAATTGACAAACAAACTACTTTCAAAGGCAAATTATTAGTGTATCCAAAGCTTTATTCTGAATATTCTGATTTACAAGTAACAAAAGGCGGTTGTCCAATTTTAAACACCGCAACGGAATCAGATGATACACATCCTGTTTTGAAGAAATATGCCGAGAGAACGCTTAACTATTGGAAAGAAAAAATAATGTATTTCATCGATCAGGGAATTTTGGCAGGAGAATTTAAAGCACAATCTATTGATACCGAAAAAACTGCACTGACTATAATCGCTTTGATTGAAGGCGCCATAATGATCAGCAAACTGACTAACAGTTTAGATAATTTGTCAACTATTATGACTTCAGTTTACAGAGTAATTGATGATTTAGAATAAAGCAATTTCAAAAGTTGCTTTTTTTAGCAAATAAAATATACCAATCAGTATTATTTAATTATGAATTATGAATTATAAATTATGCGCTTGTCAGGCTGAGCAAAGCCGAAGCCAACCTGAAACAACAAACAACAAACAACAAACAACAAACAATAAACAATAAACAATAAACAACAAACAACAAAATGAAAACAAGATTACAAGTACTTCAAGATCATTTAGACAGAGAATTTACAGCTTCGCCCTCACCTTTCATGCTTTGGATGCAACCAATTGTTTTGGTTGCCGAGCCTGGTACTGTCACTTTTAAATATGTTGTAAGAGAAGAAATGTCAAATCCGATTAAATCTTTGCATGGAGGCGTTACTGCTGCAATTGCAGACGATTGTATTGGTGCAACTTTATTTTCTTTAGATGAAGAACATTTTTACACGACCATCAACCTCAACATTGATTATTTTGCTCCGGCGCATGTTGGCGATACGATTTTAGCAAAAACTGCCATCATTAAAAAAGGAAAACAATTTGTAAATGCACAATGCGAAATCTGGAACGAAGCTGAAACCCGACTAATTGCTAGAGCTTATTCTAATCTATTCAAAACCAATGTAGTCAAAAAAGTGCTTTAATTTTTCAAAGCCTTTTTTTTAACCAAAAATATACCAATTGGTATAAAACATAACTATGACACCATTACAACGAAAACTTCTGATTTTAACCGTAATCCTAGCTGCGATTATGGAACTTATTGATATTTCAATTGTCAACGTGGCACTTTCGCACATGAGTGGAAATCTTGGAGCAACTCTAGAAGATACTTCATGGGTCATAACCGCTTATGCCATTGCCAATGTAATTATAATCCCGATTACGAGTTTTTTGAGCGCCAATCTCGGACGTCGAAATTATTATATTGGTTCGGTAATACTATTTACTTTCTGTTCTTTTATGTGCGGGCATTCCTCAAATATCTGGATGCTCGTCTTTTTCAGATTCTTTCAGGGAATTGGCGGAGGCGCATTATTGTCCATATCGCAGGTTGTTGTATTTGAACTTTTTCCAAAAGATAAACAATCCACTGCGGGCGCTTTGTTTGGAGCAGGAATTTTCATCGGACCTACAATCGGACCAACGCTAGGCGGTTATATTACTGAAAATTATGATTGGCCTTGGATTTTCCTGATCAATATTCCAATCGGAATTCTAGTTACAATTTCATGCATTTTCTTGTTGAAAGAACCGCCCGTAAAACCAGAAATCGCGAAAGTCGACTGGATCGGAATTGCTTTATTGGCAATTGGAGTCGGTGCGCTTCAAACTGTTTTAGAAAGAGGCGAAGTCGAAGATTGGTTCGAAACTCGTTACATTGTGGTTCTTGCTGTTATAGCTTCAATTGCCCTGCTGACTTTCATTTATTGGGAATTAACGATTGATAAACCTGTAGTTAATCTTCGGGTTCTTAAAAGCAAATCTTTGAGCATTGCCGCAATTCTGACTTTCGTAACCGGATTCGGAATGTTTATTTCTATTTACATTAGTCCAGTTGTGGCGCAACGACTTTTGAGTTTTTCACCTTATCAAACTGGTTTGCTTTTATTGCCAGGCGCTTTATTTGCTTTAGTCGCCTTAAAACTATGCGGGACATTACTTCAAAAAGGTGTTTCTCCGGTTCTTATTATTGCTGCGGGATTTTTACTGTTTATTTATTTCAATTGGAGAATGTCGGAAATCACTTTAGAAACCAGTGCTTTTGAAGTATCAACTGCTCTGATTTTCCGTGCCCTAGGAATGGCTTTATTGACTGTTCCATTAACGATGTTGGCTGTTTCTTCCCTCGATGATAAAGATGTTGGGCAAGGCGCTGCGCTGAATAATATGATGCGTCAATTAGGAGGATCTTTTGGCGTTTCTATTATCAATACCTATATCGCGCATCGTTTTGCTGAACATAGAAACGTTTTGGTTTCGAATGTAAGTTTAGATAATCTAAAAGCAATGAATCGTCTTAACGGCTATATTGCTTACTTTCAGCATCATGGTTTTGCTTATAACGAAGCAAGATCAAAAGCACTTAAATTAATGGAAAACATCATAATGAGACAATCTTCTTTATTGAGTTATAGAGATGCATTTCTTTTTGTCGGCTTATTTTTTGTCATCACGCTACCCCTGTTATTACTGGTAATGAACAAATCTAAAAAGGCAAAAACAAATATAATTTTGTCCGATCATTAAAAAAAACATCAAAAAATTTGTTTTTATGACCAATCGGTCATATATTTGTACCGTAAAATTTAGCTATCATGGCAAAGGGAGAAGAAACCAGACAATTTATCATAGAAAAAGCCGCGCCAATCTTTAACACAAAAGGGATTGCAGCAACATCTATGAGCGATATTATGGAGGCAACCAAATTGTCAAAAGGAAGCATGTACGTTCATTTTGAAAACAAAGAAGTTCTTGCCTGTGCCGCTGTTGATCACAATATGAAAAAATTAGGCGATAAACTGGTTTCTGAAATCAGCAAAAGCAAAACAGCAAAAGAGGAATTATTTACTTATATCGATTTTTTTAGTAATGCCGTAAATCCGCCTTTAACTGGAGGTTGCCCATTATTAAACTTTGGAACCGAAGCTGACGACACCAACCCTATTGTAAAAGAGAAAATCAATAAAGGTTGTAATGCCAATCAGCAATTATTAGCCAGCAGCGTCAACAAAGGAATTGCCAACGGAGAATTCAAACCAAACTGGAATGCCGAAGAATTTGCTGTCATCATGTTCGCCATGATGGAAGGTGGCCATTTAATTTCAAGAATGTCAGGCAACAACGACAAAATGAAAATTATCGCTAAAACCCTCAAAAATATAATAGAGGAAAACAGCCTCTAATTTTTTTTATCAAAAAAATGACCGATTGGTCATTTTGCAAAAATTCAATAACAATAACAATAACAAAAATCAATTTCAATAAAAACAAATATCAATTTACATTTCACAATTAACAACTAGAAAACATGTCAAAAACAATTTTAATTTCAGGAGCGTCAAAAGGATTCGGAAAAGCCTGGACAGAAGCATTTTTAGCAAAAGGATACAAGGTAGCTGCAACAGCCAGAAATATTGATACCCTAGCCGATTTAAAAGCACAATACGGAGACGCCATTTTGCCTCTTAAACTAGATGTAAACAACCGCTCAGAGTCGTTTGCGGTAGTAGAAAAAGTGCATCAACATTTTGGGACTATAGACATCCTGATCAACAATGCCGGTTATGCTTTAAATGGAGCTGTGGAAGAAGCTACGGAAAGCGAAGCAAGAGCACAATTTGAAACTAATTTCTTTGGTACACTTTGGTTAACACAAGCGGTATTGCCAATTATGAGAAAACAACAAAGCGGCCATATTATACAGGTTTCTTCTATTTTAGGAATCGCTACTTTGCCAATAATTGGTTTGTATAATGCTTCTAAATTTGCTGTTGAAGGTCTTACTGAAACATTGGCTTCAGAAGTAAAACAATTCGGAATCAACGTTACTTTGGTTGAACCAAACGGTTATGTAACAGATATCTGGGGCAACGGAATCATCAGCGAAAGCATCCCTGCTTATGACGGAATCAAAAAAGCCATTGCAGATGGACATGATCCTGATACTTTCGGAAAAACAAGCGCTACAGTTCCGGCAATCATTAAATTAGTAGAAGCTGAAAATCCTCCTTTACGCTTATTTTTAGGAAAAGTAGCTTTACCATTTGCTAAACAAACCTACGAACAAAAACTAAAAACCTGGGAAGAATGGGCAGATGTTTCTGTCGCAGCTCACGGTTAATTTGATTTCTGATTTTAATTGAAAAAGCGAGACCAATTCTATATAGAAAGTCTCGCTTTTTTTTGTTCAATTGCATCAACCTTATTTCAAATCCATTTGCTCAAGAATTGATTTCTTTTCCTTCAAGACCTGAAACATTATCTCTATTTTTTTCGGGATCAAATAACATTGCAGTACACAAACAATTTTTTCTTTCTTTGCTTAATAAAATCGGACAATTGATACAGCTTTTGCAGTTTTCCCAAAAATGCTCGTCTTTTGTTAGTTCAGTATACGTCACCGGTTCAAAACCAAGTTCATGATTCATTTTCATAACTGCGAGGCCTGTAGTCAAGCTAAATATCATTGCATTGGGGTACTTTGTACGACTGAGTTCAAAAATCTTTTTTTTGATTTTTTTTGCCAACCCTGTATTTCTGAACTCAGGAGCGACAATTAATCCAGAATTTGAAACATAACGGCCGTTTTCCCATGAAGATATAAAAGCAAAACCTGCCCATTTTCCAGCTTTTGTAAATGCAATGACAGCTTCACCTTTTTTTATTTTTTCCGAAAGCAATTCAGGTGGTCGGCCAGAGATTCCAGTACCGCGAGCTTTTGCTGATAAAAGTGTTTCTTTGCAGATTTCATCTAAATAAAGAATATGTTCGGCTTTTGATTCTTCAATAAAAAAATCATTAGTTTCACCAACTTTTCCTGTTGAAGAAAAAACAGACGCGTTTATCCTCTGTTGCGTGGCTTCCATAATAAACTAAACTATCTTAGTAATTAGCAAAACAGTAATAAAAAGAACTACGGTAAACACCATCAAGTTGACTAATCGATCTTTATTTCGTCTAGATTTATTTGAAAAATATGCTTTTGTGATTTCTTTACTTCTATTTTTATTCGTTTTCATCATTTTATTTTTTAGAATTAAAAAGCGGTTTTTATAAAAACAATCCTGCTATTAACTCATAAAAAACAAAAGGCGTGCCACAGCAACTAAAAATATCGTAAACATTTAACTGTAAACCACATACACAAAAACATCCAAAATAATTCTTTAGAAATTTATCAAAATGATACTATAGCATTTTCAAAATGGAAGGGATTAAACATAAAAAAAGCTCTAAATTTTTGATTTAGAGCTTTTCTGTTGGTATATTTTAAAAAGGAATTAATCCCAATGATTTGTTTTTGAAACTGCAAATTTTCCTGCACCCGTAAAAAACAAAGCGACAGATCCCAAAAGATAAAGCATTAATAATTCATTTGCGTAACCTCCATGATCACTAATTGAAAACATATCTTGTGAATGAGCCACTGCCAATGCTACAATGCAATTTATAGCAAAAACAACTGATGCAATTCTGGTTCTCCATCCTAATAAAATCAGCAAAGGAGCCAAAACCTCACCAATATAAACGGCATAGGCAAATGTTCCCATATTTTCTACCAGAAAAGAAATGCCGTGAAGCAATTTTGCTACTCCATGAAAAAGCATTAAACCTCCAACGTTGATTCGCAATACTAATAATCCAAGATCCGTGTTTTTTGAAATCATAATAATTTTCTTTTGGTTTTAAAGTTTCGTTACAATTAAATTTTACAAGAAAACTAAAATACAACATTTTGTTATATCACAAACATTAATTATTAAAAGTAGTTTCTGCATAAAAACTAATTTCTAAATAAACTTGCGTGAAAAAAATTTTTTCAAATGATTATCAGAAAAGCCAAAATCTCCGATTCAGTACAAACTACCTCGCCTTTTTTATTTAAAACTTAATCGCAATTTTCCCAATCGTTCTACCCGATTCCAAAAGTTGATGCGCTTTCTTTAAATTTTCGACTGTAAGTCCGTTTAAGATTTGGTTTAAAGTCGTTTTTAAAATTCCTTGATCAAGCAAATCGGCAACTTTGTTTAAAATATGATGTTGTTCAATCATGTCTTCTGTCTGAAACATCGAGCGTGTGTACATTAATTCCCAAGAAAAAGAAACGCTTTTGCTTTTCAAACTATTTAATGCAATAGGGTTGCTGCTTCCTGTAATTGAAGCAATATGACCTTGAGGTTTAATCAGTTCAGTCATAATGTCCCAATAAGCATTAGTATCTACAAAATCCAAAATAAAGTCAACATGTTCAAAACCAGCTTCTCGAACTGTCGAAATCAGGTTTTTATGATCCACAACATAATCAGCACCTTGCTTTTTGCACCAATCTATTGTTTCAGGACGCGACGCTGTTGCAATAACCGTTAATCCGGCTATTTTCTTGGCCAATTGAATGGCAATTGAACCAACTCCACCAGCTCCGCCAATAATTAAAATTGATTTTCCTTTGTCTTTTTCGGCACTAATTCTGATTCTGTCAAACAAAATTTCCCAAGCAGTCAATGTAGTCAATGGAATTACAGCCGCTTCTTCAATACTTAATGATTTTGGTTTTCTGCCTACAATTCTTTCATCTATAAGCTGAAATTCGGCGTTACTTCCTTGTTTTGTAATATCTCCAGCGTAATAAACTGGATCTCCAACCTCAAATAAAGTTACTTTTTCTCCAACAGCCTGCACAATTCCAACGGCATCCCAGCCAATGATTTTTGGCGTTTCAAGAACCGTATCTTTTGCACTGTTTTGGCGAATTTTAAAATCGACCGGATTCACTGAAATCGCATCAATTTTTACTAATAAATCATGTGCGCCTGGCACTGGTTTTACTGTTTCAAATTCTATAAAACTTTCCTTTTCTTCTATGGGTAGTGATGTTTTAAATCCTATTGCTTTCATTTTTTAAATTTTTATATTAAAATATACTAACAAAGATAGTGGTGCTTTAAATTATTGAAGTTGTATATTTTTATCCAATATCGGTAGAAATTTAGCAATTGTTAATTGGTCTCTCGCAACTTACAGATCCAAATCCTCTTTAAACACAAACAACTGAATTCCAGACACTTTGATTCAAACTGTTTTTTAAATTAAAAATATTTCGAACTTTTTCAAATAATTCAAAATCCAAGTTTCAACTTTTATCGTAGTTAAGAGTAAAAAAGCTAGGAATGCAGTAAACTCAAATGACAATATTTTTTTGGTCATTTTGAAATTTGCCACATTTCTGACTATCGGTTGTTTTATTAAATTTTAAGAAGTTACAATTTGGACAAATTAGAGATTGAAAGATTAAAAAAATCTTTGCATTATTTAAAGAGTAAACAAAGGGAATTGAAAAGGCATGATGAGAATGAAATCCGAAGTTTTGAATCGATTATTAAATATCAAAAAAACTTTATGGTGGAACAATATAAATTGTTGCATTACGAACCATTAATCAAACAAGAAATCAAAAACACCGAAATTTTCATCGGCAACGTACAGAAAATTATAGACCGATACTCCTAACCTCTTTACTAGAATTTAATTCGGTTTATTGTTTATCAGCGCTTCTAGTTTTTTTTTCGATTCTTTATAGACAAAGAAAAATAATACAGTTTGTCATCTCTCCTCCGTCGAGATGACAAGATTGCGGATTTTTTTTGCGGTTAAGTGCGTCATTTCGATCCCGAGGCTTCGGAATCGAAATGACAAGATTGTGGAAAACTATGTTTCTATGTGTTTAAATAAAAGCCTTAAATTTGTTTAATCAAACTTCTCAGAATGAATATCCGAAAAGCCCAAATATCAGATTCAGCACAAATTGCTCCAATATTATTGCTGGCAATGGAAGATATCATTTATAAGTTTCTTAAAAAAGAAGATTACGCTTCCGCGAAAGATTTCCTGCTGCATTTCATTGGGAAAGAAAACAACCAATACTCCTATCAAAATTGTTTTGTGGCCGAAGCTGATAATGAAATAATTGGTGCCGTGAATATTTATAATGGCGCAGATTTAGAAATTTTGCGAAATCCAATTATAGAATACGTAAGAAGCAATTTCAATCCCGACTTTGATCCTGAATGCGAAACAAAGGCTGGCGAATTTTATATTGATTCATTAGGCGTAAATCCAAAATATCAAGGAAAAGGAATTGGTTCAAAAATCCTTCGATTTCTGATTGAAGAATACGTCACTCAAAAACATCACACTTTAGGATTATTAGTTGAAGAAGATAATCCGAATGCCAAAAAATTGTATTTAAACCTCGGATTTCAATCGGTTGGAGAAAAAACTTTGGTCGGAAAAAAGCTCGAACACCTTCAAATTAGCCCGAAAACATTGGTCTTTTAATTTTTTTTACTTTTTTTTTCAAAATTTTGTCCAATTCTGAAAGTTCAGTTGTCATTAGGGTATAACATTTAAAAATTATACATCATGGAAACTAGAATTAATGTATTCGAAAAAGGTCAAAAAGCTATCTCAACATTATTTGGAATTAGCGGTTATTTAAAAAAATCTGAACTTGAAAGATCGCTTTTCGAATTAGTCGAAATTAGAATTTCTCAAATCAACAATTGCGCTTATTGTCTTGATATGCATACTAAAGAAGCGATGGCGCACGGCGAAACCACACAACGTTTATTTGGTTTGAGCGCATGGAAAGAAACTCCTTATTTTACAAAACGTGAAAGAGTGGCGCTTGCTTACGCAGAAGCTGTAAATGCTTGTGAGGTGCCAGACGAAATCTACGAAATCGCGAGAGCTGAATTCTCTGAAGAAGAATTAATCGATCTTACACTTGCTATTGGAACAATCAACATGTGGAATCGTCTTAACATCGCTTTTGCGAATACTCCAGGAACTTACAGAGTGGGCCAATTTGGATAAATAAACCGGACTGTTTTTATATTTGGCAAAATCATTAAATTTATGTCATTATAAAAACAGTTTTCTTTTTTATAAAATCATTAAAACACATCAAAATGAACGAATTCATATTAATTTTCAGAAGGGATTTTTCAACAAAAGAACTTCAGCCATCGCCAGAAGAATATCAACAACATTTACAGCAATGGCAAAATTGGTTTGGAAGCCTTGCAGCGCAAGATAAATTAGCAAGACCTTTACAACGCTGGGACGGAAAAGGAAAACTGGTCAATTCAAATAAAGGCATCACCGATGGGCCTTTTGTAGAAATCAAAGAATCCATTGGCGGATTGATCGTTATTAAAGCCAAAGATTACGATGAAGCCGCAGCAATTGCACAAGATTGCCCCGTATTGAATTTTGGCGGAAATGTTGAAATCAGAATGGCGGTTTAAAATAATTATGAGTTTTGAGTTATGAATTATGAGTTGATAATTCTTAACGCAAAACTCATAACTCATAACTCATAATTCATAACTCATAATTCATAACTCATAATTCATAATTCAAAACTCATAATTGGAAAACAAAGAGCTTATACCCAATTTATTTCGAACAGAATACCAGAAAATTGTCTCGGTACTTTGCAATTTGTTCGGCATTCATCATATTGAAATTGCCGAAGATATTGTGAGCGATACTTTTTTGACTGCTTCTGAAACTTGGGCTATAAAAGGAATTCCAGAGAATCCGACGGCTTGGCTTTATACCGTTGCCAAAAACAAAACCAAAAATCATTTTAAGCGAAATGACATTTTTGAAAAGAAAATTGTTTCTGAAATAAAACATACTTCCCCATTAAATGGTGAGGAAATTGAAATTGATTTATCGGAACAAAATATTGTAGATAGCCAGCTTGCGATGATTTTTACGGTCTGTAATCCTTGCAATTCAGATGAAGCGCAGATTGCATTGGCACTGAATCTATTATGTGGTTTTGGAATAAACGAAATTGCGGATGCTTTTTTATCAAATAAAGAAGTGATTTACAAACGTATAAATCGTGCCAAAGAAAAACTCAAAGAAGAAAACATTAAAATTCAAAGTCCGAACTCAACTGAAATTACAGATAGAATTGATACCGTTTTAAAAACAATTTATCTGCTTTTTTCTGAGGGCTACTACTCTACTTCTCAAAATACCACACTGCGAAAAGATCTTTGTGCCGAAGCCATGCGCCTTACTTATTTATTGATTCAGAATTCGGCAACAAATTTGCCTTCAACAAATGCTTTAATGGCTTTGATGTGTTTCCATTCTTCCCGATTTGAAGCCAGAACTTCAGAAAACGGCGAAATTATTTTATATGAAGATCAAAATGAGACGCTTTGGAATCAGGAATTGATTGATCGTGGCGCTTATTTCTTAGGAAAATCATCTGTTGGAGATACACTTTCAAAATATCATATTGAAGCCGGAATCGCCTATTGGCATACATTAAAAAGCGATACTTTGGAAAAATGGAAAAACATACTGGAACTCTATAATCATTTGATTATTTTAGAATATTCGCCAATTGTGGCTTTGAACCGTACTTTTGCCTTATCAAAAGTTATGGGCAAACAAGAAGCTATAATTGAAGCAGAAAAACTAAATTTGACTGATAATCATTTTTATTATTCGTTGCTCGGGAATTTGTATAGTGATATTGATAACCAAAAAGCGAAAAATCATTTTGAAATGGCTCTTAAATTGGCCAAAACAGTTTCGGATAAAAATATTATCAATAAAAACATTTTGGAACTTCATTCTAAAATTGAAAATCAGAAATAAAAACTCAATATGCTGCACCACAATTTTTTTGAATCTAATTATAAAAAACTGGGCTTCTTTGCCTTGAATGAGGATTTTATTGAAGAAATTAATGGAGAAGCGTACAAACCTTATATTAAAGTCCTTTATCTTCCTGAAGGCTATTCGATTACAATCGATTTTAAGCATTATCAGACTTCTTGTCCTTCCCTATTTTTCATCAACAGCAATCAATATCTGCAAATTGATAAAGAAGGGCAAAAACAAGGTTATTTTATGTATTATAACCGAGATTTTTATTGTGTACAGATTCATGATGCCGAAGTTGCCTGTGACGGATTATTGTTCAATAATATTTTTGAAATGCCAATGACAGCAATTCCGGATAGAGAAGTTGTGTTTATAGACGGTATTTACAAACAACTGCAACAAGAATTTGATGCTCCCGATTCTTCGCAAGAAGAAATGATCAGAACTTATTTAAAACAGTTAATTATAAAAGCAACCCGAATCTGGAAAATACAGCAATTGGGCGTTTTGAATGATGAACCTTCAAAAGAAATGGATTTCTTTAGAGATTTCAGCCGATTGGTTGAAATTCATTTCAGAACCAAACATACCGTCGCTGATTATGCTGATATTCTAGGTGTTGCACCAAAAACACTTTCGAATAAATTCAATCGATTAGAACTTCAACAGCCAAATGATATTATTAAAGACCGAATTATTTTGGAAGCAAAACGGCTTTTGGGCTATTCTTCTTTAAGCGTCAAAGAGATTGCTTATCAGCTTGGTTACGAAGATCCAGCCTATTTTAACCGACTTTTTACCAATAAAGTTGGCGACACTCCGTCTAATTTCAAGAAAAAATACCTTCAAGGGAAAAATGTACAATTAGAATAGACTTTTATCTATTTTTAAGGCTTTATAACCGCCATATCTTTGTCCTATCAAATTATAAATAATTAAAAAGATAAAAGATATGAAAACTATTAAAGTATTACAACAGCGTTTATTTATTGCAGCATTGTTAATCGTAAGCACAATTGCTTCAGCACAAGAAAGACCTTATAAAGGACAAAATGATCCGGAAATTTTTATAGAAGTACGAGGCTTTTTAAATGCATTAAACTCAGGTAACGGAAAACCTTTGGAACAATTACCTGTCGCAGATGCACGAAATGTATTAGTTGGTGCACAAAAATCGGTTGAAGTTGATTATTCTGGAATTGAAGAATCTGAAAAAGTAATTTCTCAAAACGGTTTAAAAGTAAAAATTCACATTACAAAACCTAAAGGCGCAAAAGCAAACGCACCAGTCTTTGTTTTCATCCACGGCGGTGGCTGGGTTTTAGGCGATTATCCAACTCACAGAAGATTAGTGAGAGATTTGGTTGTTGAAAGCGGTGCAGTTGCAGTTTTTCCAGATTACACTCCTTCTCCAGAAGCAAAATATCCAGTGGCAATCAATGAAATTTATGCTGCAACTCAATGGGTTTCTGAAAACGGAAAAGAAATTGGTGTTGACGGTAAAAACCTTGCCGTTGTTGGAAACAGCGTTGGAGGAAATATGACTGCAGCCATTACTTTAATGGCAAAAGACAAAAAAGGTCCGCACATTAAATTACAAGTTTTATTATGGCCCGTAACTGATGCCAATTTTGAAACAGAATCTTATAATTTGTATGCAAACGGACGTTTCCTAACTAAAAATATGATGAAATGGTTTTGGGATAATTATTTGCCAGAAACTTCAAAAAGAACTGAAAAATATGCCTCTCCATTGCAAGCTAGCTTAGCTGAACTTAAAGATCTTCCTCCTGCATTAGTTCAAACTGCCGAAAATGATGTTTTAAGAGATGAAGGCGAAGCTTATGCAAGAAAATTAAACGAAGCCGGAGTTCCGGTAACCTTGACAAGATACAACGGTTTGATTCACGATTACGGACTTTTAAATCCAATTTCAAATGTTCCCGCTATTCAAACTGCTATTCAGCAAGCTGCAATCGTAATCAAAACAACTTTGAAATAAGAATCAAGTCAAAAAATAAAAAATGGGCAGAAACTAATCTGCCCATTTTTATTGCTCAAAAAAATTAAAATAGGCTTATAAAAAAATCTTTTTAAAAGCTTACTTTATTCTTAGGCTTACTACTTAAAATAAAAAAACAAAAAAATATCCAGTGGCGAAAGTAGTAAGTCGTTTAACCAAAAAAATCACTATAAATAGTGATTTTTTATTCTGAACCTAAATAAATTTAAAAGTTTAAAGCAAACTCTTTGGCAAAATCTTCCAATTTAATTTTTCCGTCAACTGAAATTTTGTTTTTCAGAAAATCCTCGGCTATTGCACCGCTTTTTAAACCAGTTCCCATTTCTGTATATAAACCTGCAATTTCTTCTGGCAATCCAGCCTGAGCCATTCCATTTAGCGCTTGCTCATCTGTAAACTCGATCCAAGGCAAATCTGGTTTACCAATTGCTTCTCCTAAAACTTTTGCAGCATCCCCAGGCTTGCGAACGTCACTAACAATATAACGAACATTTTTCCCAGAACCTGTTTTTTCTAATTCCTCGGCAACAGCTGTCGCAATGTCTTGTGGATGCACATATGGAATTACAGTTGACGCAGGGAAATTTGACCCGATAATTCCAGCACCTTTTATCATTGGAACATCATGATAGAAATTGGTGTAGAAAAATCCAGCTCGCAAAAATGTTATCGAAGTATTTTCTAGTGTTTCGTATATTTTTTCAATGTTGTAAAGTCCGGCGATTGGACCAGTTCCCTTTGGCAAATCAGCGCCAATACTGCTTAACATCACAACACGTTTTACATCAGAATTTTTAATTGCTTTAGCAAAAGCATTTCCCGCTTCCGTCATATTCGCCAAAATATTTGAACCGCCCATATTTGGAGGTGTCATCACATAAACCGCGTCAGCTCCAGCAAATGATTTTTCTAAAAATAAAACATCGCTCACAGAACCAATTGCTGGTTTTGCGCCTAATGCTTCAATTGCTTCGCTTCTGTCAGAACTGCTGCTGATAACGGTTACCTCATGTCCTGACGCTACAAGTTTTTGTACTAATGGTTTGCTCACGTTCCCTAAAGAACCAGATATTGTAATTTTCATAATGATATATTTTTTTATTATCTGGAACAAAGGTATATTTGTACTTACTTTTAGACAAGTACTTACCCTAAAGTATGCATAAATGACAGCAATAAAAGAATCTTCGACTATACAGGAAAATAAACAATATGCATTGGAAAAATGTCCCGTAACTTATGTTATGGAAAAAATTGGCGGTTATTGGAAACCTATTATTCTCTATCATCTTTCCAGCGGAAGTCAGCGTTACAGCGAATTAAAAAGAGCAATTCCAGCTGTAAGCGAAAAAATGCTGATTCAGCATCTCAAACAACTAGAGGCTGATAATCTCATTATCAGAGAAGCAAAACCTGTTGTCCCTCCTTTTGTAACCTATCGCTTAAGCCCTGCCGGAAATGGTTTAATGCCTGTGATTCAAGCCATGGCAGAATGGGCGTTTATTGATAAGGAAAAGGGATTTTTGTAAAGGTGCAAAGGGACAAAGGCGCAAAGTATCAAAGGTTTTTACTGTGCTTTTAGCTTTGTGCCTTTGCTACTTTGCACCTCTGTCCCTATTTAAGTTTATTAGATAAATGAACCGCTGTCAATGCAAATCCGTTTTTAAGATATACTTTTTGTGCGGTGTTGTTTGTGAAAGCAGTATCTAAAACCACATAATCTTTGTCGAGAGAAATTGCAATTTTTTCAACATGTTTCAATAATTGCGTTGCAAAGCCTTTTCCGCGATGCGTTTCTAAAGTGCAGAGATCATCGATATAAATAATATTTCCGCTGTGCAACGAAGTCATAATTCGGTAGCCGGCAAATGCAACAACTTTGTTTTGATCCATTATTCCGGCGATGCTGTATTTTTCGTTTTGCATCATTTCGGCAATTGTAGGTTTCCATTTTGTTTTATCCAAATGTGGTCTTAAAACAAAAGCAACATCCCAACATTGTTCAATTTCTAATTCAGTTTCAATTTTTTTGATTTGATAAATAGTCTCCATAATTCTGTTTTTATCCAAAATTATGACAGTCTTCAAAATTTAAAATAACCCAATTCTAAAATCAGTAGTGGTCCAGAAAAGCTACGAAAGCACTTTTTTCAATATCGTAAAAGCTTTCTCCGTTTCATTTTCATCTAAAGAGGCAAACCCCATTCTAATGGCATTTGTATTGAAAAAATCATTTTTGTAAAATCTTCCATTACTGATTGAAAGTCCATTTTCAGAAGCTACCTCAGCCATTTTAACCAAATTTATACGCTCATGAAAATTTGCCCAAACCGCAAGGCCGCCTTCCGGAATTTTAAAATCAATTTCATTTTTAAAATCCGATTGCAATAAATCGCAAAAATGATTTCGACGCTGTTTGTAAATTTTAAGTGATTTTCTGAAATGCCTTTCCATTTCTCCGTTTTCAAACATTATGGCAAATGCTTCTTCCAAAAGTGTATCGCCTTGCCTGTCAATCATTTTTCTTAAAGATGCAGCTGCTTCAATAAACGCAGCAGATGCAATCATAAAACCAATTCGCAATGCGGGAGCAAAAGTCTTCGAAATAGATCCTATATAAATCACATTTTGATTGTGGTCAATACTCGCCAAAGGCAAATACGGCTTGTTTTCGTAATGAAAATCAAAATCATAATCGTCTTCAATAATAGCAAAACGATATTCTTTCGCAAGATTGAGCAATTTCAAACGGCGTTCCATACTCATTGTAACGCCTGTTGGACAATGATGATGCGGAATTACATAAACTGCTTTTATCTTTTTATACTTTAAAATTTCTTCCAAATAAGCTGTATCCATTCCGTTCTCGTCAATCGGAATTCGCTCTAAATTTGCGCCAGAATATTGAAACGTTTCATCGGCTGTTGCAAAACTAGAAATGCCAACAGCAATTATATCATTAGAATTCAAAAGCAATTGCGAAGCTAAATAAATACCCATTTGACTGCCTTTTGTAATGATTATATTTTCAGGCGAAATCGACAAACCCCTCGTATTGGAAAGATAATTACAAATCGCTCTACGCAAATTTTCAGATCCTAATGTATTTCCATATTTCAAGAAATTTTTTCCATAGAATTTTCGAGACAAACTTCTATATTCTCGCATCAGCTGATCTATTGGCGCCAAGCGAACATCTGGAAAACCGTCATCAATGACGATTAAATTTTTGCTCGTTTTCCTTCCCAAAGTATTAATTTCTTTTTGAAATCTATTTTCCCAAATAAAGCCTTCTTGTGATTGCTTGTTACTGTTTTCAGGCAATTTTATCCTTGAAATTAAAGGAAGCTTAGAAAGCACAAAAACTCCTTTTCTGTCTATTGATTCGGCCCAACCTTGACTTATCAATTCTTCGTAAGCTAATTTTACTGTATTTCTGTTGATCCCAATTAATTCTGCCAATACACGAGAACTCGGCAAAATATCTGATGGTTTTAGAGTTCCATTGGTAATCAACGCAATAAAAGTATTGCAAACCTGAATGTAAAGCGAAACCGAAGATTCGCGATCAACTTGAATTAATGATTTATATGGCAACATCTGGGCTGTGGTTTTTATTAAAATTGGCTCGTAAATTTACCCAACATCTTTTTACTTTTACATAAAAAAATTATCTAAATGAAAAATATATCCTTATCGCATGCCGGTTTTATTTTACGAATCTTTTTAGGAATTACCATGCTTTCTGCTGTTGCAGATCGTTTTGGCTTTTGGGGCGCACCCGGAGCACCAGGCGTAGCTTGGGGGAATTGGGATAATTTCATCGCTTATACGCAGACGCTAAACTCTTTTGCAAGCAAATCTTTAGCAGAAATTTTGGGTGCTGTGGCTACATTTTTTGAAATTGCCTTTAGCTTGCTTTTAATCATCGGATTTAAAACGAAATATGCAGCACTCGGAACAGCAGGATTAATGTTGCTTTTTGCAGTTTCTATGTCGATTGCTATTTCTATAAAAGCACCTTTGGATTATTCTGTTTTTACCAGTTTTGCAGCGGCATTGACACTTTCTTCTATTGAAAAAACGGCTTTTTCTATTGAAAAATAGATTTTTCTTAGGTTCAAAGAGGCAAAGCGACAAAGGTCTTACTTTGAACATAGTAAACCGGACTAAAGTCCGGCCCTACAATACGGTTCGAGCCGAAGGCTCTTTTACAGTTCCGAAGGAACAATTCATATTGTAGAGCTGGACTTCAGTCCAGTTTTATTATAAAACAACCCGACAGGTTTTAAAAACCTGTCGGGTTTGCTTTATAAAACACAGTTTGAAAACCTTTGAATCTTTGTCACTCTGAACCTTTGAGCCTCATTCAAAAGAATACAATTTTATTTTTTGAATTTCATAATCATCTACGGCAATTCTTAAATGTCGACCTTGATGCGTTTGATCTCCGTTAAAATGACGAATGGTTTTCCATACTCCGTTTTCAAAAATTCCTTGATCCGTTTTTAGAATTCCTGCATTTAGATCTTTATTTTTCAAAGGTTTAAAAGTCACTACAATTCCAGAACCTGCAATATAAAATTCGTCTGGAGCAATTTCAATTATAATTGCACTTGTCATTGGCCAAACTGCTTCTTTGGCGCCATCTGACCAATTTAAAGTATAATCATGTTTAAAGGTAAATTCGTAATTCCCAAGCTGAATAATTTGCGACTGGTTTTCTTTATCTAATAAAACACCATTAATTTTTCCTTGCCCTTTATTAGCTTCAATAATTGGAGTTAATTGCTTAACCAATTCGTATATTTTTCCGAGTGGTTCTTTTTTTGCATCGGCAACAGATTCAATAGAAAAAGGCGAAAATCCAATGGCTTCATAATGACCAATTGTATATAAACCTTTAAATGGTGCAGTAGCATCAAAACGATGTTCTGGAATAAACAACGGATCACCCTGACGCGTAAACAAGTCATTCCACTGTTTAAAATTAGGATTGTAAAAATCTGGTGAGAGAAAATCAATTGAAGATCCGGCAGCTTTCCAAACATCCATTACATGAGGCAATGGGCCTGCACTTGGATATTCACCAGGTTTCTTTTCGGGCGCATTCAAAGCCGCATTTACAAACATCGGAATTGAATAGGCTTCTTTTCCCGCTTTGGCCACTTTATTGGTAAACTGAGAAAAATACCACGCCATAAAAATCTCGTCGGTTTGCAATCCTTTTCCAAAAACTTCTTCCCAAGTACCTTTGGTCTTAAAACCATTTTTTTTCCAGATTTCCAAAAATTCTGGAACTAGTTTATCTTTGTTTTGCTGCATGTATTTTAATAACTCCGCCGGTATTTGCTTTTGAAAAGCTTCATTGGCAAAAGGCGAATAATCTCTTGCTGTTGGCAACATTCCAATTTCATTTTCAACCTGAATCATGATTACGGTCTGCTCTTTTTGGTCAAAATCTTTGATGTGTTTCATCAGTTTTTGAAAAGCATTACTATCGGCCACCAAATTATTTTCGCTGAAGGGCGTCAGAATTTCATGACTTTTGTTTTTATCATCTTTGATTCTCGGATATTTCTTCTGATTTAATTTTACCCATGCCGGGGCGTGGCTTGACATACTATTTTTCCATGAACCAAACCAAAGAAATACTAATTTCAGATTTTCTTTTCGGGCCCTGAGAATTAAATCATCAACTAAAGAAAAATCGAACTTGCCTTCCTCCTTTTCAATTAATTCCCAATAAATTGGCGTTAATACCGTATTTAAATTCATATCGGTAAGTTTGGGCCAAATTGGCTCCATACTCTCCATTGTTGTTGCAGAAGAATTTCCTAATTCTCCTCCGCGAATTATAAATGGTTTTCCGTTGACAACTAACTGTGTTTTATTTCCTTTTTTTTGAAGATTCGGAATATTTTCCTGAGAAAAACCGAACTGCGTAAACAATACAAAAAGCAGAAAAAATCTCTTTTTTAGAAAATACAGCATTCTGATTATTTTAAAAATTATAAAAAACAAATAATCCATGCACAAATCCGAAACCGAATTTGTGTCATGGACTATTTCAAACTAAAAAATTATTTTTTTACTAATTCACCTGAGAATCCAGCACTTACATCCTTTCCTGCAAGACCATCAGCAGTTCCTTTGTAAGCATGTTTGCGTACATAATTTGCATCCCAAAGGTTTGGAGATTCATTTGGAAGCCAAAATTCGTGTTCTTTTACACTGTCTGAAACTCCCCAAATTGTAACTCCGTATTGCTGTGCCGCCGGAATGTATTTTTTGTACATGTCAATAACGTACTGATACATTGCTGCTTGAGAAGCCTGTTGCTCAACTGTTGGTGTGGCAGTACCTAATCTGATATCCAATTCAGAAATTTTGATCAATTTTCCTGAAGCGGCCAATTTTTGGAACATCTGAACAATTTTATCTTTATCAGTTGTCAACGAAATGTGCATTTGTGTTCCAATTCCGTCAACTTTAGCGCCTTTGCTTTCAATATATTTTACATATTCGATCAAGCCATCGCATTTATCTAATCTTGATTCAAGATTATAATCGTTAATGAAAAGCTTGTCTGTTGCATTTCCGTTTGCACGAGCTAATTTAAAAGCAGTTACAGCGTAATCTTTTCCTAAGTATTTCACCCATGAGAAATAATCGGTTGCTGTGTCGCCTTCATTTCCGCTTCTTAAAGTCCCGTCTTCTTTCATTGGCTCATTTACAACATCCCAAGAAAAAACACTTGTTTTGTAGTGTGCCATCATTTTAGTAATCCAATCTGCCATTGCATTGCCAATGATCGTTGTTTTCTCAGCATCGGTTTTATCAATATTCACCGGTGGTGTTGCTCCTCCAGTTGAAGTTCCGTCAGAAACTACTACGTTGTCAATATAATATGTTCCAGCCGCTCCTCCTAAGTCAAAGTTCAATCCCGTCTCTGTTCCGTTAGCCTTAAACTTCCATTCTACTAATTTCCAAGTTGGAGAAGTTGCCAAATCGCTTTGATAACGTGCTGTAGTTCCAGTTGTTGAACAACGTACAGAACCCGTTGCTTCTGAACGAATCATATATGAAATGGTGTAATCTTTGTCTAGAGTCAGCTTCGAAGTGAAGTCAGCATGAATTTGCGTTTTCCATTGATTTGCAGCGTCACTTGTAGCATTAACCACTTTCATAGCTCCGTTGCCTTCATAGGCATTTGCCGCACCAGCAAGACTTAATGCATCAGTCGCTCCGTTATATTTAGACCAGCCTGTCAAATCAGTATTAAACTTACCATTTGCAATTAAATTATTTACAGTTGGCGCTGCATCTAAATCAACTACAGCAAGTGTGTTAACGTCGATTAAGTACGTCACATTTGGCAAGTAACCTAAATCGATATTAAACTGAAAAGTGGTGCTTCCTGCTTTAAAATCGCCCGGAGCCAATTTGATTTTTACTTGCTGCCAAGATGATGTTGTAGCAAAAGCTTCTGTCCATGATCCTCCTGTTGCATACCAATCTTTGTATGGATATTGGTTTGTTAGTGAAGCATTAAAAGAAATACGCCCTTTTCCAGCAACATCAGATTTGATATAAAATGAAATTTCGTAATTATGATTCGCAAGAATAGGAACATTTGGTGATGTCAACTGCAAATTATAAGCTGCAGAAGATGTCGCACTTGATTGCAATTGCACTGCTTGCGAAGTACTTGTAAGCCCTGAATTTACCACAACCGAAATCCCTTTTCCTGGATTATTTCTGGCCCAGTTAGTAAACGCTCCACTTTTTAAGCCTGCGATATCTAAAATATTTGTTCCGCTTGAACCTGGAATTACCGTTGGAGCAATAATGCTGTTCAAATAACTTGCATTTTGATTGGAATGCCAAACTAAAGTATGACCAAAAACTTTTAATCCTGCTTTTTTAGTTTCGGCAATAAAAGCATCAATTGTAGCAAAGTTTATTTCTCCTTTTGAATTTACCATTGCGCCGTGTTTCATTGCGTAACCCGGCGTCACTTCGTCAAAATTTTCATTTACAATTTTGCGGTATGCCGCATCACTCATGTATAAATCGGCTCCAATTCCATTTCCAAGAACGAAATCAGTATAATTTTTTAATGGCTCATAACGGCTAATTTTCTCAACCAATTCTAGTGGAAGCTCTGCACCTGTTACGGCACCATGTTCCGGATCTTTTTCCCAGTCCATTAAATTATCATCACAAGATGATAGAAGTATTAATGACAAGGCAGCTATTGGAAGTATATTTTTATATTTCATTTTGATGCTTTTTTTAGTTAAAATCGTTGTAAACTGGTGTGTTTAAAGAAACTATTCTCCAATTGTCTGTATACACTTTTACTGAAGTTGCTTTTGCAGCAAATTCTACTTCGCTTGCAGTGCCTGTAACATCTTTAAGCTTCACATTAGAGTTTTCGAAATAAATCCCGAAATTCTGATACGTTGCCGCTTCGCGGAATGCCAAAACAGTTTCGAAAGTATAAGCTTCTTTAGACCAAGCGTAGAATTTATTCAACGGAATTGTTACGGTTCTCCAACCAGCAGTTTTAAACTCTGTTGATTTTCCATCTACAATCCACGGAACATAATTATAAACTGCGCCTGCCCATTCTCCTCCATTAAAGTTATTAATCATGCATATTTTTAAGAAACCAGAATCTTTCCATGCATCCGGAACAAAAACATCAAATTGAAATGCAACTTTGTCAAGAGGTGTATTTGCAGGAATATATGGTGTTAACTGAGATCTCCAGTTATCAACTCCGTTTCCTGCTGTCCAAACTTCTGAAAGACGATTTTTTCCAGCTTCAAAAGAAGCGATACGAGCAGGACGATGTGGCACATATTTTCCTTGCGAAACATTCCCTGTTCCAATTGTAGCCGATTCCAAATCTGCTGGCTGAATCATACTTGTACTCGTTCCCCAATATCCGTGCTGTCCTTGTCCGTCAAAATTAAGCAACAATCCTTTTTTGAAATTAAAATATGCCGGAGAGTAAACTCCACCGTTTGAGCCTTCAACAAATAATGATCCTCCATTATCTGAAACTCCATTTGGCATTGTAACCATAAAAAATTCACCATCAGGGTCTGAAACAATTCCGGTTGTTACCACCACATTTCCAGGGAAAGTTACTTTTTTAATTTCTGTCAAACCAGAGCCTGAAACTGTAATAATTTCGCCAGGATTAGGCATTGTATTCGAAATGTCAGTAATTGCTGGTTTACCTGAACGAATATCAAAATTGAAAGTCGTTTCGGTATTATCGTTTACAAAACGAATTGTATTTCTAACAGCAGGATCAGCTTCAATTGTAGGCGTATCAGATGAAACACTGACAATCATCGAATTATCAGAAACAAAAACCACATTAAAATATGTTGAATATCCATTGATAAATACTCTTCTCAATCCTGTAAACCCTGAGCCTTCAATTCGCAAGGTTTGGCCTAAACGAGCAAAATTCACTTCTCTATCAGGAACAGTTGAATTTACATCTTCTAGAAATACTTTGCTGATTACTATTTGTTTGCTTGCATTATCACTACTATCACAGGAAGTAAACAGCATACTAAAAACCATTATTCCAAGAAGCGCAATGGATGCCCAATACTTTTTATTTAAAATATATTTCATATTAATCTTTCTTTTAGATTTATTATTTTCAGATTATTAGAATAAGTCTTTGATTTTTTCTTCCTTAAACTCATAAGGAACTGGATTTTCTCTCAACAAAGGATTCTGAACCAATTCAGATTCTGGATAAGGCAAAAGGAAAATAGTCGCGTCAATTACACCGATTGAACGTGAACTGTTACTTCTTGTAGCATCAATTGAAACTGTATTTGTTGCAGAATCATATAAAATTGGTACAATTGTTCCTCTGTTTTGAGCTGTAACATAGTTTATTACTTCTTGTTGTTTGTAATAAGATCTTCGAACTAAATCATACCAATATTGGCCTTCCATACATAACTCTACTCTTCTTTCGTGAATAATATCAGCATAAGTCAAAGTTGCTTTTGGATCAAGTCCTGCACGAAGACGAAGTGCATTTACACCCGCAATTGCTAATGCATCTGCAGTTGAAGCATTATTTCCTAAAGCTGCTTCAGCATAATTCAAATAAACCTCTCCTAAACGCAACATATAAGTGTTTAAACCTGAATTCATACGAGTCGTTTTAGGATTGTCTTTTGTAGAACCTACAACGCCTTTTTTCACTGTCAAGAAATCTTTTCCGTGATCAACTGTATAACCTCCATTTGCTTTGTTTATTTCTGCGTAAAAATCATCGTCACCCATCCAAGTTGCTTTACGACGTGCATCCTTAGATTCATATTCTTTCAAAACATCATAAGAAGCTCTTGTCCAGTACCCCCAAGCCGCATCATCTCCGGTAATATCAGAACCTAATGCAAAATATGCCTGTTGTGTATTGTTTACTCCGTAATCGCCATTTGGAACCCATTGAAGCGCAAACATCGATTCTGGATTGTTGTTATTGTCAATTTTAAATAAATCAGCATAATTAGCCAATAATTTGTACGGACCAGAATTGATTACTTTTTCAGCTGATTTTTTAGCCAAATCAAGGTATTCTTGTTTACGAGTGCCACTGTTTGGATTATCGCTTACTCCTGAAAAAGATAAATAAACTCTAGAAAGCATTCCGTAAGCACTATATTTTGTCAAACGACCAGCTTGGCCAGCTTGTTCCGGAAGATATTTTGCAGCAAATTCCAAATCACGAATGGCAAATTCATAAACATCTTTCATCGGATTTTTGTTTACAACCGGATTTTTAACCAATTCTCTAGGATCTGTAGAAATAATAGCGTCACCCCAAAGCGATGCCAAATACCAATACGCAGTTCCTCTCATAAAACGAGCTTCAGCAATATATTTGTTTTTGATAGTCGCATTTACGTTACTATCTGAAATACCAATAATTACATTATTAGATTGTTGTACAACATTGTATAATGATCCCCAAGCCGAAACTAAAGGCCCAGTCAATCCTGTTTCAGACAAATCTGTAAAAGGATAAACATAATCTGAATAAGGTGCATACAAGTTATCAGAACGCCCATCTCCTAAACCATAATAAAATTTGTCATTAAAATCGAACCAAACTTTATTGTAAAGAGGTCCAGTCGCAGCCTGAAAATCGGCTTCTGACTGATAAAAGTTTTCTTTTGTAATTTGATCTTCAGGTTCAACATCTAAAAGATCACTGCAACTTGTCCAAACAAATGGTAATGCGATCAAAAGAACCGAGTATATTATTTTTTTTGTTTTCATTGTCAGCAAAATTTTAGAAATTAACATTTAATCCAAGTGTAGTAATCATTGGCGAAGGATAGCGTCCGTTGTCGATACCTGTTAAAAGAGCATCTTGATTTAACGAACCAACTTCTGGATCATACCCTTTGTATTTGGTGAATGTCAAAATATTTTGAGCATTTGAATACACTCTGATATTCGAAATTCCGTATTTAGAATATAATTTTTGAGGCAAATTATATCCGATCGAAATATTTTTGATTCTCACATAAGAACCATCTTCAATAAATCGGTTGCTGAAACGGTAATTTGATGATGAAGCCGCTGATGATGCCGCAATTCTTGGCATATAAGGATCTCCTCCAACGATATGAACGTTACGATAATCGTTTGGGCCCGTTGGATCAATTAATTCCAATTGTGCATATCCTAAGGCAGAAGTCAATAAGTTTGTGTTTTCACGAGGATTTTCTAACCAACGTCTTTGGTAGTTTGCAACATCATTTCCGTACGAACCTGTCACCAAAACACTCACATCAAAACCTAAGAAAGAGAATGAGTTATTGACACCAAATGTAAAATCAGGATTTGCATTACCAATATAATCGCGGTCTTTTTCGTTGATCACGCCATCTTTATTGATGTCTTCAAAAATATAATCGCCAATCCAAACACCATTTTCACCAATTTTCATTCCTTCAGGCAAAGCTGTTGGTTGCACTACACCGTTTTTGTCTTTATAATAAAAATCTGTAGCATTTTCAAAACGTCCTATAACTTTGTAACCGTAGAATTGCCCGATCGGTTCTCCAACCGCAGTACGTGTAACAACTGTCACATCAGAACCTTGTTGGATGCTTTTGTTTAAAATTCCTGTTTCTGTATTTAAAGCAAGAACTTTGCTTCTATTCATTGAAAAAGTAACATTAGTTTTCCAAGTGAAATCTTTTCTGTCCATGTTCAAAGTATTCAATGTAAACTCAATACCTTTATTTTCAAGCGAACCGACATTTACCCAAGGAGAAGATGTTGCTCCTTGCCCTGTAGTACCAACATATGCTGGCAAAGGCAATTGCAAAAGCAAATCGTTAGTCTTTTTATAGTAAACATCTGTAGTCAATTCGATTCTGTTGTTTAAAAATCCTAAATCAAGACCAACGTTTGTTTGAGAAGACGTTTCCCATTTCAAATCTTTATTTGCTGTATTTGCTGCAAGAAGTCCTGTTCCCCAATTTGTTGCAGAAGCATTATAAGTTGAAGTATAAGCAAAGTTTGGTACATTTTGGTTACCTACTTCTCCCCAACCCACACGCAATTTCATATTGTTGACCACTTTGCTGTCTTTTAAAAATTCTTCATTTGAAACTTTCCAAGCTACAGCGGCAGATGGGAACCAACCCCAACGATTTTCTTCAGCAAATTTTGAAGAACCGTCTCGACGAATAGTTGCTGTCAATAAATACTTGTCGTTATAAGAGTAAATCAATCTGGCAAAATAAGATTTTAAAGCACTTGTATTACTTGCATTTGAGTTTTTCGCTGTTGTCGCGTCACCAGCATTTAAGTCTGTTGCGCCATTAGTCAAATATCCTGAACGGTAACCGTAAAGATTTTCCCAATGCGACTCTTGCATCTCTTGAGAAACCATTGCATTAATATTATGCGAACCAAACGTTTTGTTATAATTCAATGAATTTGTCCAAAGCCAAAAATCACTATTTGATTTTGTTCTTGTTCCTTCACGAACATCGTTTACAAGAGCACCAAAAGTGTATGAGGGACTAAAAGTGTAATTATTTACAAAACTATAATCTACAGAGTATTGTGTTTTGAACTTCAAGTCTTTTGTAAAACTGATTTCAGCATACGTGCTGGCTCTCATATTATAGTTGATGTTATGATTGTCTTTGATTGAAGCAAGACCGATTGGATTGTTTTGCACAAATTCAGTTGTATCTGGACCGTCAAAAGTTCCATCTGCATTACGAACTGCAACGTTTGGAGTTTGCTTTAATGCTGTCAGAATCAAAGAATCATCAGTAACTGTCGTAGTTTGGTTTGTTTTGCTCATTGCAAAATTTACTCCTACTTTAAAATAGCTTTTTAGTTGAGAATCGATAACTCCTCTTAAATTGAAACGGTCAAAACCAGAACCTATAGCAATACCTTCCTGATCTAAATACCCAATTCCCATTGCATAAGTAGTTGCATCAGAACCTCCAGAAGCTGATAAGTTGTAACTCTGCATCAAGGCTGTTGTAAAAAGTTCTTTTTGCCAGTCTGTTCCTTCACCAAGCAAATCAGGTCTAATGAAATAATTATCACGCTGTACAATTCCCATGTCGGCACGTGTATTTTTAAGAGTTCCGTATTCCTTTAGATTAAGCAAATCCAAGTGTTTCGGAATTTCTTGCCAACCAACATAACTGTCAAAGTTAAGCGCCATTTCTCCTTTTTTCCCACGTTTTGTTGTAACGATAATTACTCCATTTGCAGCTCTAGATCCGTAGATTGCCGTTGCAGAAGCATCTTTTAAAACATCCATCGAAACAATATCTGAAGGGTTGATGAAAGACAATGGATTTGAAGTTGCTCCGCTTGCTGTACCATCAATAATAACCCCGTCAATAACGTAGATTGGTTCATTTGATCCGTTTAATGAACTTATACCACGAATACGAACCGAAGAACTCGCTCCCGGCGCACCACTGTTGGCTTGCATCTGAACCCCTGCAACTCTTCCTTGCAAAAGCTGGTCAACAGTCGTAGTTACCGACTCTGTCACTGCTTTGCTTGAAATAGACGAAATTGCTCCAGTCAAATCACCTCTTTTCATGGTACCATAACCTACTACGACTACCTCTTTTAAGTCATTTGAATCTTCTTCAAGCGTAACATTTATTTTAGTTTGATTAGCAACAGCTACTTCTTTGGTTTTATATCCGATGAAGCTGAAGACCAAAACGCCATTAGCTGGTAACGTGTGAATGGTATAAGCTCCATCAAAATTAGAAACAGTATTAATGTTAGTTCCTTTTACAATAATGTTAACTCCAGGAATTGGTCCATTTGCATCTGAAACTACACCAGATACAGTGGTTTGGGCATTTACTGCAGCAGAAAACACGAACATCAGGAACAGCATTCCAAGATTTTCAAAGCATTTCCATTTGCTTTTAGTAATTAAAAAGTTAGTCATAAATGGTTGATTTAATTAGTTAATAGTTATGGTTAGTTGTTTTTTATAGACTTATCTTAGTTTGAACAAATATATATAAAATACAACAACACACAACCGGTTGTGCAATTTTTTTATCCGAATAATTAAAAAAATAGCCATTTAAAAAATATATAATACATTTTTTGTATTAAAATTTTAAATATTTAATAAAACACGATTCCGTATCTACGAAAACGTTGTAGATAAAATAATGTTTTATAGAAAAAACTAAAAAAAATGTAAAAATTGAGATTGGATTTATTTTCAATTTCAGTTCGCAAAGCAAACTCGAATGAACCATAAGTAAACATTGAGTAATTCAACTGCAACGTAGGAAAAATGTCAAGATCTTAATTTTATTCAGAAAAATAAACTAAAAAGACAATCGGTTGCTCATAATAGTTAAAAAAACTCCCGCCAATTGAAATGACGGGAGTTCTATCGTATTGAAAAAAGCCTTCAATTTAAGAACAAAGACTTTGGCTATTATTTTCTATGGGAAGATTCTCGAACCAGGACTTCAGTATTTAAGAATGTTATTTCCTGGACTTCACTCTCTTTTAAGGATTTTAGGTTTTTTATAATGATTTCGGCAGCGGCTTTACCCATTTTTTCTGCCGGATGTGTAATCGTAGATAAATTTGGATCAATAATTTCAGAAATAGGGTCATTATTGAAGCCAATAACCGCTAAATCTTCTGGAACTTTAATTCCTCTTTTTTTGGCTGTCTGCACGGCACTTACGGCGATAATATCTCCAGAAGCAAAAAGTCCGTCGGGAATTGGTTTCAAATCAAACAATTTATTGCTGGCTTTTACTCCATCTTCATATGTAACCGATTTCAAATCAACAATCAACTCCTCAATTATAGGCAAATTATGATCTCTCAAGGCTTCCATATAACCTCTTTTTCTTTCGTTATAAAGATTCCCGAATTCGGCGCCAGCAGTTAAATGTGCAATTCGAAGACAACCTTGCTCAATTAAATGCTTTGTAGCTTTATAACCTGCCGAATAATTGTCGATTACAACTCTAAAAGTATTATAATCCTTCGGAACCCTATCCACAAATACAAGCGGAATATTATTATTTGAAAATTGCTCAAAATGCGCCGTATCTCTAGTTTCCATTGCAAGCGAACAAATCACGCCACTTACACGGTTACTGTACAATGATTTAGCCATATTTACTTCATCATGATAGGAGTCATGCGACTGCATAATGATAACTGAATAATCCGATTTTTGTGCCGTAATTTCAATACCACTAATAAGTGATGACAAAAAAGGCTGCGTAACCGTTGGAATCAAAACCCCAATTGTTTTTGTTTTATTGCCACGCAGTCCTGCCGCTAGAGTATTAGGAACAAATCCCATTTCTTTAGCTGCTTTTTTGACTTTTTTTATCGTTTTATCACTTATTGAATGATGATCTTTTAAAGCTCTTGAAATTGTGGAAGTCGCTAAATTCAGCTTCTCCGCAATATCATAGATCGTCACATGTTTATTCTCTTCCATAAAATAAATAATTATGAGATGTAAATATAAGTTATTTTACAACACTATATGGATTTCTAAAATTGAGTCAAAATCAATTATCCAATTATCTAATTTTCTAATTATCTAATTAACTAATTACTTTTATTCCTCATACATTTCCATCCAAAGGCGTGTTTCTTCAAGATCGAGTTCTTTTTCTATTTTTCTAAAAATCTCTTCATTTACAGAGCCATTTTTGTGCATTACTTCTAATTTTGCACGCTCTACATTGAGCAAATCGATTTGCAGTTTGGTGAAATCATTAAAAATCTCCCCTCCCATTACATTTCCTTTTCCGAAGAAATTTGCCGGAAGTTCTGTTTTCTGCAAACGATTAAATTTTACTTCATATTTACTTTTGATATTATGAAGCAAATCGTCATTCAGCAGTGAAAAATTATCTTCAATATGGGCGATCGTTTCAGAAACAATCATATTTCTGATTTCATATTCTTCAGCCAAAATAGAGTACGGCTGTAATTTTAATTTTCGAATGAGCCACGGAAGCGTTAATCCTTGAACTACCAAAGTCGAAAGTATAACACAGAAAACCAAATAAATAATAAGATTACGAAGCGGAAATCCCTCTTTTTCATTCAACATTAAAGGCAAAGCCAATGCGGCCGCCATAGAAACCACACCACGCATTCCGGACCAGCCAAAAATAATCATGTTTCTATAATCAAATTCTTCGTTTTGACGGATTTTTTTGCTGAGAAACCTCGGAACCAATGTCGCCGGAATAATCCATAAAAAACGAACCAAAATAACCACTATACTAATACTCGCTCCCCACAAAAATAAAGAGGTACCCGAGTAATTGCTAATTCCCGAAATAATATCGCGCAACTGCAAACCAATTAATATGAAAATCAATCCGTTTAAAATATTGGTCAAAATATTCCAAATCGTTCCGGCCATCATACGGCTTTCATGGGTAAAAATGCTTCCTGATCTCGCCGACAAAAAAAGTCCGGTGGTTACCACTGCAAGTACTCCTGAACATTCAAAATGTTCTGCCAGCAAATAGGATGCAAAAGGTGTTAACATTGTCAATGTCGCCTCAATAATATCATCACAGACAAATCTCTTGTGAATTATACTCATAACGTAACCAACTAAAAGACCAATTGCAATTCCTAAAGTCGACATGATAAAGAAATTCAACCCAGCTTCCCACAACACAAAATTACCGGCAACTATAGCAGTTAGGGCATATTTATAAGCTACAAGTCCGCTTGCATCATTCAGCAGACTTTCACCTTCTAAAATAGCAATCAATCGGGGGTGAAGTCCAAGTCCTTTTGTAATTGAAGTTGCAGAAACAGCATCTGGAGGCGAAACAATTGCGCCAAGCAAAAATGCTAACGGCCAAGAGATATCATCTATAAGCATATGCGCGGCAACCGCAACCGAAAATGTAGTAAACAAAACCAAACCAACTGCTGCAAGCGTTATCGGACGAATTGTTTTTTTAAACTCATACCAGCTCGTGTACCACGCAGCATGGTATAAAAGTGGCGGTAAAAAGATAATAAAAACGACTTCAGGGTTTAAAGCAATAACAGGAAGTCCCGGAACTACACTAATTGCAACACCACAAAGCACTAATACTATAGGGATCGGAAAATTATATCTTTTGCTAATCAAGCTCAAAAAAGCAACGCCAAACAGCAACATTATGATTACAGTAATATTTTCCATTTAGAAATGTTTTGGGTTTTTAAGGTTTAATTTTGGAAACGGCTACTAAATTAATATTTAATCAGAATTATACCTTTTTGCATCATAAAAAAGTTTTGATCTAGATTAAACTTTTGTTTCTCTCATAAGTCTTATAAAAGCTGAATCAAGAAAAAAAGCTTAAAATATGCTTAAAAGCAAAGTTTCTGTGCCAAATAAATTGATTTACTAAGATTAATTTTTACATTTGCGTTATTTTTATTTATTCTAAATAGAATAGTTTAATATGAAGATTTTCATCTTAAAAAAAAAACAACAACTTTAACTAATTGAAAAACAACAAATACCAAAATATGAAAAAGAATTTCTTTCTTTCTTTGGCATTAACTACCGCTTTATTTGTTAGTGCGCAACAAAAAAACACATTATTAGATGCTTCTTTTTGGAAAACAGCACCAGATGTGAACACAGTTAAAGCAGAAATAGCAAAAGGAAATAATCCTACTGAAGCTAATGCAAACGCTTTTGACGTAACTACTCTTGCCATTAACAATGATGCACCATTGGCAAGCATCAAATTTTTATTGGATCAACCAGGAAATCCTATTAATAAATCTACTCACGATAATCGTATTTACTTGCACTGGGCGGCTTACAGAGGTAATACCGAATTAGTTCAATATTTAATTTCAAAAGGCTCAGACATTAATTTTGAAGACAGCCACGGCACTACTCCACTTGTTTTTGCAGCATCAAACGGACAATTTGATCCAGCGCTTTACGAAGCTTTCTTTAAAGCAGGAATCAATCCGAAGAAAAAATATAAAGATGGAGAAAACTTGCTTCTTTTGGCTATTCCATCGGACAAGGAATTAAAACTGACTGACTTTTTAATCACAAAAGGCTTATCGCTAAAAGATGTTGACAATAACGGAAGTACTGCTTTTGATTATGCAGCAAGAACCGGAAATATTACTCTTTTGAAAAAGTTATTAGACCGAAAAGTAAAATATACTGACAACGCGCTTCTTATAGCGACTCAAGGAAACCGTAGAGAAACTACTTCTCTTGATGCTTATAAATTTTTGGTTGAAGAATTAAAATTAAAAGCAACTGTAACTGGAAAATCTGGCGAAAATGTATTGCATTTATTGGCAGGAAAACCAAATCAGAAAGAAATCATTTCTTATTTCCTTTCTAAAGATGTTGATGCAAACAAAGTAAACAATGATGGAAATACGCCGTTTATGATTGCTGCAGGAGCTAGAGAAAATGGTGCTTTAGAAGTTTTGTTGCCTGTGGCTAAAAACATCAATTTACAAAATGCAAAAGGAGAATCGGCTTTGACAATGGCTGTGAAATCTGGAACTCCAGATGCTGTGGCGCTTCTTTTAGGAAAAGGTGCAGATGTTAATGTAAAAGATAAAGACGGGAATAATCTAGGTTTTTACTTAGTGCAATCCTACAGACCGGATCCAAAACAAGATACTTTTGATACTAAAGCAAAACTGCTTCAAGAAAAAGGATTAAATCTTGCTGCTCCGCAAAAAGACGGAAGCACTTTATATCATTTTGCTGCAGCGAAAAACGATTTATCTTTGCTTAAAAAATTAGCGCCTTTAAACATTGATGTAAATGCAAAAAATAAAGACGGAATCACTGCACTTCATAAAGCTGCAATGGTTGCAAAAGATGATTCGGTTTTAAAATATTTACTTTCAATTGGCGCTAAAAAAGACATCACAACAGAATTTGACGAAAGCGCTTACGCTTTAGCAAAAGAAAACGAGTCGCTTACAAAACAAAACATATCAATCGAATTTTTAAAATAGTCTTAAAAGGTTATTAGTTATGTGTTGTGAGTTAAGAGTTTAACTTTCTTAAACATATCTCTTAACACATAACTCTTAACGTATAAAACTTATAACGAATAACCCATAACGAATAACTCACAGAATGAAATCAATATTCAAAATCGCACTTACTGCAACACTTATCTGCCTTATTTCTTTTCAATCAAACGCACAAACGAGCAAATACAAATGCATGCTTCAAATGGCAAATTATATGGGCGAAGGTGCATATATCGTGGTTTCGTTAATTAATCCAAAAGGCGAATATGAGAAAACGCTTTATGTAATGGGAGATGATAAAAAATGGTACAAATCATTAAAGGAATGGAACAAATTCCATACTGCAAAAAATGATGATGTTAGCGCTATTTCAGGAGCATCTGTTACTGGTGGAGACAGAAGTGTTACTACTTTTGAAATTGATGAAAGCAAACTTAATAAAGGATATAAATTGCGATTTGAATCAGCTGTTGAAGATCAGAAATATTATGTAAGCGACCTTGAAATTCCATTGACAACAGCTGGTTTAGCTGATAAGACCGAAGGAAAAGGCTACATCAGATATGTAAGATTAAACAAAATCTAACATCTTATATTTCATAATTTTACATTTGATTACTTTTTAGCTTACATTCAATGACTCTTTCTTTTTGGCGTTACACACACTTAGCTTTGGCTTTGTTTTCTTCTTTGTTTTTACTGCTAGCATCTGTAACAGGAATTATTCTTGCTGTTGATGCCGTTCAGGAAAAGGCGTTGCCATACAAAACAGAAAATTTTAACGCCTTAACTTTAGGAGAAACACTTCCAGTTTTAAAAAAGAAATATGCTGAAATCACTGAATTAAGCATCGATTACAATCAGTTTGTAACGCTTCAAGCTATTGATGAAGATGGAAATGACATTAAATCTTTTATTGATGCTAGAACAGGCAAAATACTAGGAACTCCTGCAAAAAAAAGCGAATTTATTCAGTGGATCACTAGTCTTCACCGCTCCTTGTTTCTTCATGAAACGGGGCGTTTTTTTGTTGGTATAATTTCGTTCTTATTATTCCTGATCGCTATTTCGGGTTTTATGCTTGTTTTAAGCCGACAAAGAGGAATAAGAAACTTTTTTGCAAAAGTAGTCAAAGAATATTTTGCCCAATATTATCATGTTGTTTTGGGAAGATTAGCTTTAATCCCCATTTTGATTATTGCACTTACAGGAACTTATCTTTCCCTTGAACGATTTAACTTTTTTATGGGAGATGAAAAACCAAAACCCATAAAAACAGAGCTTTCGGCGACAGCCAAAAAAACTTCAGTCTTTGAAAAAACACTTTTGAAAGATGTAAAGAAAATCGAATTTCCTTTTACAGATGATCCAGAAGAATATTATATCATTGAATTAAAAGACCGAGAAATTGAAGTGAATCAGGTTACCGGCGCTGTCATAACGGAGAAACTTTCGCCAATGACGATTCAGTTAGCCGCGTTGAGTCTTGATATTCATACAGGAAGAATAAATGCAATTTGGGCCGTTATTTTGGCAATTGCTTGTTTAAATATTCTGTTTTTCATTTACTCTGGTTTTGCAATAACTTTAAAACGAAGAGCGAGCCGAATCAAAAATAAATTCAAAGCCCATGAAAGCGACACTATTCTTTTAGTTGGATCTGAAAACGGAAGCACTTTGCGTTTTGCAAATGCTATTTTGAAACAATTGATTGACCACGGCAAAAAAGCACATATTGCAGAATTGAATAGTTTTACGGTTTTCCCAAAAGCCGAACATTTTATCGTTTTTTCTTCCACACACGGATTGGGTGACGCACCGTCAAACGGAGGTAAATTTGAAACCCTTTTAAAGAAACACAATCAACAGCAAAAAATCAATTTTTCGGTGGTTGGTTTTGGTTCCAAAGCGTACCCTGATTTTTGCGGTTTTGCTATTGAAATCGATCAACTTCTTGACAAGCAAGATTGGGCAGAACGATTTATTGATTTGCAAACTGTAAACGACAAATCGGCAACAGAATTTGTGGAATGGATTAAATTATGGAGTGCCAAAACCGGAATAGAATTATCTACTACTCCATCTGTTTACAATCATGTTCCAAAAGGACTTCAAAAATTAATGGTTTTAGACAAAACATTGGTTTCTGAGTCTGAACAAACTTTCTTGGTCACATTAAGGGCAAACGCAAGGACCAAATTTACATCTGGAGATTTATTAGCTATTTATCCGGCAAACGATACCAGAGAACGTCTTTATTCTATTGGAAATCATTCCGGAAATATTCAATTGGTTGTCAAACTACATCCGCATGGATTGGGTTCTGGTTTCTTGAATGAGTTAGCTCCTGGAAAAGTCATAAAAGCAAGAATTATCAATAATCATGCTTTTCATTTTCCTAAAAAAGCGTCAAAAGTAGCGTTGATTTCTAACGGAACTGGAATTGCACCGTTTCTGGGAATGATTGAACAAAACAAGAAAAAGACCGAAACCCATTTGTATTCTGGCTTTAGAATGGAAACTGAAACCGTTTCAGGCTACAAAAAGTTTGCTTCTGAAATGATCCAGAAAAAGCAACTTCATAAGCTGCATTTGGCTTTTTCACGAGAAGCGGAACATCATTATGTAATGGATTTGATCAAAAAAGATGCTGATTTCTTTATCAACTTATTGCAGAATAACGGCGTTATTATGATTTGCGGTTCACTTGCTATGCAGCAAGATGTTGAAACCATTTTGAATGATTTATGCTTAGCCAACGGAATGAAAACTCTTTTAAGCTATAAAAACAACAAACAACTACTAGCAGATTGTTATTAGAATTTTTATACCAATGACACCAAAATTACCTTTAAATAAGCTTTTGTTTTTGTTTGTACTTGCGTGCAGTTTCTCATTAAATGCTCAGGTTTTACGAAAAAGAACGACATTGCTTATGGGCGGACGTTTTGATATTAGTATTGTTGCAACTGACTCTTTAACAGCTGAGCAAAATATAGATTTGGTAATTGCCGAAATCACCCGAATTGAAAATTTAATTTCAGACTGGAAACCAACTTCACAAGTTTCTGAAGTGAATCAGAATGCAGGAGTCAAACCCATAAAAGTCGATCGAGAAGTTTTTGAACTTGCACAAAGAGCCATTAAATTATCTAAAATAACAAACGGTGGATTTGATGTAAGTTTCGCAGCAATGGATCGAATATGGAAATTTGACGGTTCAATGACCGAAATGCCTTCGACAGAAGCCATAAAAAAATCAGTAGAGAAAGTCGGCTATAAAAACATTATTTTAGATAGTGTTCAATCGACTATTTTCCTGAAATTAAAAGGCATGAAAATTGGTTTTGGCGCTTTAGGTGAAGGTTACGCTACAGATAAATGCCGAACGATGATGATTGCAAAAGGCATAAAAGCTGGAATTATAAACGGTTCTGGAGATATGAGCACTTGGGGAAAACAACCAAACGGAAATCCGTGGAAAATTGGCATTACAAATCCGTTTGATCCGGAAAAACTTTTAGCAGTTGTTCCGCTTGAAGAACAAGCCGTTACTACTTCTGGCAGTTATGAGAAATTTGTTGTTTTTAATGGAAAAAGATATTCACACATTATAAATCCAGCAACGGGTTATCCAGCAACTGGATTATGCAGTGTAACCGTTTTTGGCCCAAATGCAGAAAACGCAAACGGACTAAGTACTTCAATAATGGTTTTAGGCCACAAAGAAGGTTTGCTGTTGATTGAAAAATTCCCTGAATATTCTTGTTTGATGATTACCGATAAAGGAAAAGTAATTAAATCTAAAAACTTCAACATCAAACATTTTAAGGCTAAATTTTAATTTTTACATACTAGGACACTAAGTTTCTAAGCTACTGAGTTTTTTTCAGATAATTTTATTTCTTTTATTAGAAATGAAAATCAAAATACATGATAGAATCACAAACGCTACTAGTACAAAAAATCCATTTAAAATTGCTTTTTCAAAACCTATTTTTGTTATGTCTACAAAAGGATAAGGGTAAAAATCGGTTGAAATTCCGTGAAGTAAAGTATAAATTATATAAACAATTGGATAAATCAGCCACGGCAAAACGACCTTAAAAGAGATCTTTTCCGAAGGGACGACGAAAAGCCAATAAATAAAAAATAAAGTTGGTACAACGGAATGAAAAATTTCACTGACAATACGATGTTGCCCTTCTAAATGTGCAATAGAACGTAGAAGGACATTAAAAACAATTCCGACAATCATAATGTAAACTGTTATTGCCGTGATTGTCGTACATTTTGACAAAAAAGATTTAATATTAGATTTTCCTCCAAATAAAAACATTCCCGACCACAGGAAAACAATAGAATTGGTAAGAATTGTAAAAAAACTGAAAAAGCGTATTGTTGCACTTATAAAAGTAAATTCTGACCCATTTAACAATAAATAAAATTGCGTTGGCAAAGCGTACAATTCCAAGATAAAAATAATACTTGGCAAAATATTTCCTTTTGTGGTATTTTGTTTTTTCATAATTTACTTAAAGAGAGCTCACTAAAATATAAATTTTATTTCGAAATCTTATCCCTCCTTTTTATAAATTTCATTTTAAAAAAAACAGAAAACTTCATCCTAATTTTTCCTAATATTTACTTAATTAGAGCTTAGAAATAGGCAAAAAAATTTAAATTTGAAAACCCAAATTTCATTCTTAAATTATGATTTTAAAAAGAAGTTACCTCTATCTATTCGCCTTATTTTTTGTATCATTTGTTTACTCGCAAACAGCTCCGCAAAAAAAAGAAAACCGTCCAAAATTATTTGAAAAAACCACAACCGACAGTGATTATTTGATGGCAATTGAAAAAGCCAGCGAAGTCATGGAATCTGCCTACAACGATGCTGATTTTGATGGTGGAACACATCATTTATTTGGTGAAATCAAAAGAACACAAAGCAAGCTTGATCTTATTCTGACAAGTCTCAAAGGTGCAAATCCTAATGTGCGAAATCAACAAATGTATCGCATTGTTCTGAAAGAGATTCAGCAAGAACTAGAAGACCAAAATACGGCCATTAATTCTCGAAATGCGAATCTGGAAAAAATCAAAAACAGGTTTGTCGATTTGCACAAAGACAAAACTTTTATGGAGCTCATAAAAGATACTGTTCGTCGCAAACAATTCAAAAAAGAGTTCGCCAATCTTAAAAAAAGATACATGGCAACAGACAGTTTGATGACTAAAAATCAAGGCATTTTAAACAACAAAAAAAGACTGACTGTCGAAAGAAAAATTGCAGTATCAAACGCCTTAATTACCGTTGAAGGCAAACTGGAACAATCTGGAATTAGTATCCTAAGAAAAGAATATCCGTTTTTATGGAGCACAAACGATTCTGTACCTAAAAAACAAGTATCTCAAAATATAAGAGCAAAAGTAATTATAGAAAAAAGCGTTGCATCTTATTACCTCAGTTACCGTGCCGGCGGACTAATCACATTATTGTTCTTTATGGGAATTTTGTTTTGGTACATTTTCCGAAATATAAAATACCTAAAAGAAAATGGATACGCCGAAAACCTTACTCTTTTCAATTTTAACTACCTAAATCGAGGTATTTTAATTCCAGTTCTAGTTATCGGACTCAATATTGCTGTGGTAAGTAATTTGTATGCTCCTGCCTTGTTTCTGGAAATGCTTCAGCTTATTTTGCTTGGAGTTCTGACAGTGCTTTTCAAAAACAAATGGTCAATGCAATCCATGAAAAATTGGGCGTTGCTTTTAGGGCTTTTCTTTACACTTTGTTTTCTAGATTTGTTTATAGAAGTAGGTTTTATACAGCGTTGCGCTTTTATTGTAATTAATATTATGGGAATACGCTATGGCTTAGTGCAGATCAAAAGCATTAAAGATCAATTGTATATCAAAGGATTTTTTAAATGGGCAAGCATTATTTTTATTGGTTTTAATGGTTTATCGATACTTTATAACCTTTTCGGGAGAGTTTCACTTTCTAATATGCTGACACTTACCGCTTTTATTTCGCTTACGCAGATTATTGCGCTGAGTGTTTTATTAAAGATTATTCTTGAAATCATTCTGCTTCAAATTTATACAACCAGAATTAAGCGCGGTTTAGAGAAGATTTTTGATTACGAAAATTTATCTGACACCTTAAAAAAGCCATTTATTATTGTGATAAGCTATATGTGGCTTGTAGTAATTGCTTCAAATCTAAATATTTGGGAATCGCTTCGTACTTCTTTAGGAGATTTGCTAAGTCATCCAAACACTATCGGAAGCATTACTTTTACTTTAGGAAATATAGTGCTGTTTTTCATTATTATATGGATTGCTCACCTTCTTCAAAAATATGTTGCCTACTTTTTTGGAGAAATCGATGATGAAAACGAAGAAAACGTAAACAAAAGACAACATTCTAAGCTATTAATTACCAGACTTCTTGTTTTGATTGCCGGTTATCTTCTGGCCGTTGCCGCTTCAGGAATGCCGTTGGATAAATTGAGTATTTTATTGGGCGCACTTGGAGTTGGTGTTGGACTCGGGCTTCAAAATGTGGTAAATAATTTTGTATCGGGTGTCATTTTAATTTTTGATAAACCAATTCAGATTGGAGATGTCATCGAAATTAGTTCAGAATCTGGCCGAGTAAAATCAATGGGATTAAGAACAACAAAAATCAACGCTCCAAATGGCGCCGAAATTATTATCCCGAACGGAAATTTGCTATCTCAAAATATCACAAACTGGACATATACAGACAATTTTAAACTTGTGGAAGTTGCAATCGAAATCAATGGAGATACAACTCCAGATGCCATAAATGAAATTATAATGCAAGCGCTTGAAAGTCTGCCTTTAATTAATCTGGAAAAAGCGCCACAAATTTTCTACACCGCAATTTCAGACGGAAAATATAAGCTGTTGATTAAATTCTGGTGCAGTATTTACCGTACCGAAGAAACTATTAGTAGTGCACGTCAGGTTTTGTTCAGTAATTTTAAAGCAAAAGAATTGACTTTCTCTACTTGAAATTAAAAACAGCAACCTATCAAAATCAAAAAACGTCCCGAAATTCGGGACGTTTTTCTTTGTCATGTTTAAATTTTATTAATGGTGATCACCATGCGATCGATCGTGGTCTTTGTTTGAATATTCTTTATTAGAATATTCTTTGTTTGTGTATTCTTTATTTTCGTGTTTCTGTTTCCCTTTAGAATTATTGTTTTTTGCTGGTTTTTCTCCTCTATTTTTCTGAGGTTTTCCTTGATATCCTTTTGGATAATTCGCACGGTGTTTTGTATGATAATTATATGGAGCATCTCCCTTGTAATCATTTAAAACAACTTTATAACCAGAATACAAATCATATTGTCTGCATCTTGAAGGAAGTCTTTTATCACGTATCCATTTTCCGTTGTTATCGTAAATAAATACGCTCTGATTCACATCATAATATACATCAATATCTGGCAAATAATAATATCTGCTGTCATCATATCCTTGTGGACCCCAATTTGGAGGTGTTCCAATATTTACATTAATAGAAACTTGTGCCTGAGCAAAAAATACACTCATAAAAAGCACTGCGGCGAATACTAACTTTTTCATCTTTTTTGTTTTTAAATATTAATTTCAGTAGATAATAATCGAAAGTAATGCCAATATTTAGTGTATTTCGCATGCATTATACGGAAATGGAAAACCAATCGACGAAGAGCGTTTTTTAACCGATATACATTTCAAAAAACGTCCCAAAACTCGGGACGTTTTTATCATTATAAATTAATTACTATTTCCAGCCTCCGCCTAAGGCACGATACAAATCAACAACCGCCTGCAGTTTCTGTAAATTATCGTTGACACCGCTCAATTGAGCTGCTAAAAGGTTCTGTTCAGAAGTCAAAACATCAGTGTAGTTTGTTGCCGAACTATATTCTAAAAGTTGTTGCGTATAATCGACCGCTTTTACCAAAGCTTCAATTTGTTTTGTTCTCGAATCTTCTTTTTCAACTGCCATTTGATAAGAATACAAAGCATTTGAAACTTCCTGGCCAGCCGTCAAAAGACTTTGCTGAAAATTGTTATAAGCTTGTATTTGCTGTGACTGAGCATTTGTCAATCGCATTTTATTGATTCCGTGATTGAAAATTGGTTGGGTTAATCCGCCAATGATCGAGTAAAAAACAGAATTAGTAAAGAAGTCTGTCAACTGCAAATTCGAAAATCCGCCACTTGCTGTAAGTGTCAAACTTGGATAAAAATAGGTTTTTGCCAAATTTGTAGATTCAAAAGCCACTCTGAAATTAAACTCTGCCTGACGCACATCTGGACGATTCTCCAATAATTGTGATGGCAAACCCAAAGCAAGATTTTCAGGGACAATCTGCGAGTCCAGATTTCCTCTTTCAATTGCCCCCGGTGCTTGTCCTAACAAAATATTCAAAGCATTTTCTGTTTCACGAATATTTTGTTTCAAATCCGGAATCAAAACCTCAGCTGCATGCTGATTGGCTTCACTTTGCACAACTGCCGCGCCAGTAACAATAGCACCTTCTTTAAGTTCTTTTATTGTTGCAACATTTTTAATACGACTTTCTAGTGTTTCCTGCGTAATTTTCAGCGATTTATCATAAGCAAGAAGTCTGAAATAATTATTGGCAATATCTGAAATCAATTGTGTCTGAACAGCTTGTTTTGCCGCATCTGATGCTAAATAAGTTGCCAAAGCTGCTCTTTTGGAACTGCTTAATTTCCCCCAAATATCAGCTTCCCAACTTGTACTTAAACCTAATTTATAAGTCGTTGTCAAAGTATTGATATTGATTCCTGCAGGAAAATTTAGTCCCGCTTCAGATTGTTTGGTACGCGTTGCGTTTGCATCCAATTGCAATGTTGGATAATAAGCCAATTTGCTTTGGCGCAAAGAAGCACGAGCCTGTACAATATTCTCAATTGCATTTTTCAGGTTAAGATTATTATCTAATCCTTTCTGAATTAAAGCATTCAATTTTTCATCTTTAAAAACAGTCTGCCAAGGCATATCAGCAATCGTAGTCGTATCAGCAGAAGTCTGATCACGATACAATTTGTCTGTCGAAAGCGTTGTGGGACGTTCGTACTTTTTGGTAACGGAGCACGCACTCAAAAGTGCGGCCGTCATTACCAACAAAATATATTTATTTGAACTATTAGTCATTTCTTTTTAATTAAATTTTACTCTTTGTGAGCTTCTAATACGTGAATTTCTTCATCATCGTCTTCGTCATCATAACCATCTTTTGCCGGACCACTTACTTTTTCCTGTAAAGTCTGGAAAATGATAAACAGCACTGGAATTACAAAAACTCCCAAAATGGTTCCGATCAACATTCCTCCTACAGCTCCTGTACCAATTGATTTGTTTCCAACTGCTCCTGCGCCAGAGGCAAACATCAATGGAACAAGTCCGAGAATAAAGGCAAAAGATGTCATCAAAATTGGTCGCAAACGTGCCACCGCTCCTTCAATTGCTGCTTGAACGATTGGCAGACCTTTTCGTCTTCTGTCCAAAGCAAATTCGACAATCAAAATACCGTTCTTGGCAAGAAGTCCAATCAACATGATTAGAGAAATCTGTAAATAAATATTGCTATTCAGTTTGAAAATGATCGAGAACAAATAAGCTCCTGCCAATCCAAACGGAATTGACAATAATACCGCAAACGGAAGAATATAACTTTCGTACTGCGCACTCAACAAGAAATAAACGAACACTAAACACAATAAGAAAATAAATATCGTCTCACTTCCCGAAGCTAATTCCTCACGCGTTAAACCCGAAAATTCATATCCGTAACCTGCAGGAAGATTTTCTGCCGCCACTTCTTGAATCGCTTTAATAGCGTCTCCAGAACTATAACCCGGTTTTGGTGCTCCTGTAATCGAAATCGACGTAAATAAGTTGAATCTCGAAATTGATTCGGGACCAAAAACTCTCGTCATATTCACAAACTCTGTTATTGGCGCCATATTTCCTGCGCTGTTGCGAACAAATATTTTATTCAAACCTTCTTTATTTGTTCTGAATTCTGGAGAAGCCTGAATCATTACACGATATTGTTTCCCGAATTTATTGAAATTCGAAGCATACAATCCGCCATAATAACCTTGCATGGTTGACAAAATCGTATTTACAGAAACTCCTGCATCTTTGGCTTTCGCCAAATTAATATCCATCATATACTGAGGAAAACCAGGATTAAATGGCGTTGTTGCATATTGAATTTCTGGGCGTTCTGCTAATTTTGCTAAGAATTCATTATTTACTTTATAGAATTCGGCAGTAGTGTGACCACCTTTATCCTGCAATTGGAATTCAAATCCACCACTTTGTCCAAAACCTTGAATAGTTGGCGGTGAAATAAAGAAAATATTAGCTTCGCGAATACCGCTTGTTTTAGCAAATAACTGTCCGATTACATCATCAACACTCAGATCACGTTCATCCCATGGCTTCAATTTTACGATAACCATACTATAAGCACTTCCCGCTCCGGCTGTAAAGTTTTGTCCAACGATTCGAAGCGTGTTTTTCACTCCCGGAATTGTCTTCGCGATACTGTCTACTCTTTTAGCAATAATATCTGAACGCTCCATAGAAGAAGATGGTGGCAAACTGATATTCGCAAAAACAGTTCCCTGATCTTCAGAAGGAACGAAAGCAGATGGCGTAGTTTTCATCATATAAACTAATGCAACACCAGCAATCACAATTGAGGCTAATGCAATCCATTTTTTTACAGAAAGAAAACTAACAGAACGTTTATATCTTTCTGTTACATTATCGAATGCAACGTTGAATGAAGTATAAAAACGCTGTAAATAGCTTTTATGCTTATGATCATCTGCATGCGGTTTCAATAAAAGCGCACATAATGCCGGACTCAATGTCAAGGCATTTACTGCTGAAAGAATAATTGCAACAGCCAACGTAATACCAAATTGCTTGTAGAAAACCCCAGTCGATCCATTAATAAAAGTTACCGGAATAAATACGGCCGCCATTACTAATGTAATCGAAATAATCGCTCCCGAGATTTCGTCCATCGCATGAATAGTCGCTTTTTTTGCCGATTTGTATCCGTGATCGAGCTTGGCATGCACAGCCTCTACGACGACAATTGCATCATCTACCACAATACCAATGGCGAGAACCATTGCAAAAAGCGTCAATAAATTGATCGTAAATCCGAATAAATTCAGGAAGAAAAAAGTTCCCACAATCGCAACCGGAACCGCAATTGCCGGAATTAAAGTAGATCTGAAATCCTGAAGGAAAATAAACACTACGATGAAAACCAATATAAAAGCTTCAATCAAAGTATGAATTACTTTTTCGATCGAAGCATCCAAATTTTCATTGACGTCAACCATAATGGTATATTTCATTCCTTTTGGAAAACTCTTTGCCGCTTCTTCAATCAGTTTTTTAGAATTGATGATTACATCACGGGCATTTGATCCTGGAGTCTGGCTGATTGCCATTGCTGCCGATTCGACACCGTTTGTTTTAATTGTTGACGAATAACTTAAAGATCCCAACTCTACTTTGGCAATATCTTTTAAACGCAACATTTGTCCGTTTCCGACAGATTTTATAACAATATCTTCAAATTCTTTCGCACTCGTTAAACGCCCTTTGTATTTGATTACATATTGAAATGCCTGATTTCCGTTTTCACCAAATTTACCCGGCGCCGCTTCGATATTCTGCTCCGCCAATGCTGCCGAAATATCACTCGGAATCAACTTATATTGTTGCATTACATCTGGTTTCAGCCAAATTCTCATCGAATAATCTTTGGCACCAAAAACAGTTACATCTCCTACCCCAACAACACGCTGGATTTGAGGCACAAGATTGATTTTGGCATAATTCTGAAGAAACGTCTGATCGTAGGCTTTATCATCACTGTAAAGAGAAAAAATCAGCAAGTTACTGCTCTGGCTCTTAGTAACCGTTACACCTGCCTGAGTTACCTCAACAGGCAATAAACTTGTAGCTCTAGAAACCCTATTTTGAACGTTTACCGCTGCTAAATCAGGATTTGTTCCTACTTTAAAGAAAATTTTTATCGAAGCATTTCCGTCGTTTGTGGCAGTAGAAGTCATGTAAGTCATGTTTTCTACACCGTTAATTTGCTCTTCCAACGGAATTACGATACTTTTCAGTACCACATCGGCATTGGCACCTGTATAACTAGCTGAAACATTTACTGTTGGCGGCGCTATATCTGGATATTGAGAAATAGGAAGCTCAATCAATCCTAAAACACCCAAAATAACAATAATAACAGATATTACTGTTGAAAGTACAGGTCGTTGTATAAATCTTTTAAACATTTGATTTTTATTTTAAGTCTGCGTAAACTTTATCGGCTTGTTGATTTTGGCTCTTGATTTCTGTTCCGTCTTTTAATGTTGCCACTCCTTCCAGAACAATTTCATCTCCTGTGTTCAAACCGCTTGTAACGACATAATAATTTCCTGCGCTATTGTCTAAAATGGTAATGTTGGTACTTTTTGTTTTGCCGTCTTTACCAACAGTTACTGCAAATATTTTATCCTGAAGCTCATATGTTGCGCTTTGCGGAATAATCAATCCTTCTTTTACTTCATTCGGAATTCTGACAGTTGTACTGCTTCCGCTTCTGATAATACTTCTTGGGTTTGCAAAACGAGCTCTGAATGTAACCGAACCTGTTTCAGTATTAATCAAACCATTTACAGTTTCTACTCGGCCTTTTTCTGAATAAGGTGTTCCGTCAGAAAGCACTAATGAAACCGATGGCATATTTTGGATTTTTTGTGCCAATGTTGTACCCGGAGTTTTGCCCTCGGTAAAATCCAACAATTTTTTTTCGTTTATCGCAAAATAAGCATAGACATTTCCAATACTAGAAACTGTTGTTAAAGGATCAGCAGTATTTGAACTCACCAAACTTCCTAAACGAAACGGAATCGAACCAACAACTCCATCAACCGGACTTGTTACAGTTGTATATCCTAGATTGGTTTTAGCATTGACTAAAGCCGCATTTGCCTGAGCCAAAGTTGCCATAGCCGATTCATACGTATATTGCGCTGATTCTAAATCATATTTACTGATAATTCCTTTTTCAACCAATGGTCTAACTTTATTGACCGCAAGTTTAGCCGCACTTACTTCGGCTTGAGCACTTTTTATACTTGCAGTTGCTGTACGGACTTGCTGCTCATATTCTGGCGCACTAATTTTAAACAATGGCTGTCCTGCTTTTACAACAGCACCTTCATCTACAAAAATCTTATCAATATAACCTTCAACTCTCGGACGAATTTCTATATTTTGCTGTCCTTGAATACTAGCAGGATAATCGCTGTATAGTGTTGCAGATTCTGGCTGCAAGGTCAGCGTTTTATACTCCTTAACCTGTGGCGCAGCTCCGGCCTGAGCCGATTTATCATTTTTACCGCAAGAAGCGATAAGAACTGAAGCTGCGAAAATGCTTAAAAATGATTGCTTATTCATTGTCAAAAATGTGTAATTATCTATTTATTAATAAGCAAAAGAACTAAAATAGATCACGCGAAATTTTAAGAATAGACGAAGAGCAAAGGACAATCGATAGAGACAGCCTGACACCCGACGATTTTTTATACAGAATTAAACAAGCGTTTAATTTAAAACTCGTCGGCTAAAAAATGGTTTCTATTGGCTGTAATGCCATTTTAAGCGATTGGTTCCAGATTGTATTCAAATAAAATGTAATATTGTCTTTATAAATCAATAATTTGTAATGGCTTCAAATATCTACAGACCCTATTTATTTGCCGGATTGCATATTCTCGGCTGGTTATTATTAGGATTTATCATGCTGTTTTACATTCCTTTAACTTGGAATGTGATTCTTCCTGGCGTATTTTGGCTTTGGCAAATAATAGTATTGTTTCTGCTCATTATTATTTTTTATACGAATGCCAAAATCATAGTTCCAAAAACCATTATTAAAGACAATACATCACCCTTTTTATTTTGGGCTTTTTTCGCCATTTGTGCACTTCAGTTTATCGCTTATTTTTATAATCTCAAAACCGATGTACATACTAAAGTGAGCCTGGTTTTAGGCTTCAAAAAATACCGAAATCCTTATTTTGACAACTATGTTTTCATGCTCACTTTATTGGTTTTAGGAATCAGTACGAGCTGGGCTATGTTGCAACATTGGCAAAAAGCGGCGCAACACAAACAAAAACTAGAACAGGATAAAACCATGGCCGAATTAGCAATGCTGAAGGCACAAATTAATCCGCACTTTTTTTTCAATTCGTTAAACAGCATTTATTCGCTAACTTATACTGATATTGAAGATTCCAGAAATGCACTTCATACTTTAAGCCGAATGATGCGCTATCTTCTCTACACAACCGAAGAAAGGACAACTCTCCTTAAAGAAGCTGAATTTATGCGGGATTTTATCGCATTGATGAAGCTTCGCGCTAATAGCAAATTGACCATTACTACTGATATTCCTGAAAAATTGCATGATTATCCAATTGTTCCGATGTTGTTGCTTCCTTTGGTTGAAAATGCTTTTAAACACGGAATTCACGCAACAGACAAAAGCGAAATTTATATTAAGCTTCGCCAAAATGGAAGCGAACTTGAATTTGAAGTCGAAAATACGTATTTCGAAAAATCGGGAACGACAAACGAAGGTGGCATTGGCTTGACCAATACAAAACGCCGACTTCACTTAATTTATCCGCATAAACATAGTTTAAAAGCCGGAGTTGCTGAAAATGGAAAATATAATGTAAAACTGCAGCTAAATTTAGAATAATGATGATATTAAAATGTATAGCAGTTGACGACGAACCACTGGCACTAAAACTTGTAGAAACTTTTATTGAACAAACTCCATTTCTGGAATTAACAGCAAGCTGTGATAATGCTGTCGAAGCAATGGGACTAATTAGAGAAAAACAGCCCGATATTGTCTTTCTGGACATCAACATGCCAAATTTAACAGGTATGGAACTTGCCCGACTTTTGCAAGATACTCCTGGATTAATGCCAAAAATAGTTTTTACAACTGCCTATAATCATTATGCTATTGAAGGCTATAAAGTAAATGCAGTAGATTATCTTTTAAAACCCTTTAGCTATGAAGAATTTCTTCGAGCCGCTAATAAAGTGCTGCAAATAACTGAGGAAAACTCAAATAACTTTCAATCCATTTCTGCCGATGATGAATTTATTTTTCTGAAAGTAGAATATAATTGGGTCAGAATTTCACTGAAAGATATTTTATATATCGAAAGTTTGAAAGATTATGTAAAAGTGCATCTTGATGATTCGCAGAAAACGGTTCTTTCTTTAATTTCTTTAAAAGCTTTAGAAGAAAAACTGCCTTCATCGAAATTTATTAGAATTCATCGTTCGTTTATTGTATCGCTTGACAAAATAAGTGCCATCAGCAAGCATTCTGTTTTTATTGGAAAAACTGAAATTACGGTTGGAGAACAATACAAAGAACCATTCAAAACCATCGTTGACAAATGGTTAAAATAAAATAGATTTTAATTATCATGGAAAAAAGAGCAAACAAATACTATTTGACATTAAGCTTAAAAGAGTACGCAAACGGAGAAACTAAACCTGCAAAAGAACTCGGAATCGAATTTTCTAATCATGACGAGATTTTTGGCATCATTCAAAAAATGAAAGACAAAAACTTATTTGACGATCCATCTGAAGCCACGCAGTTTGCATTAGGATTGAAATTATTCAGCGAAATCAAACTCAAACACCGCAAAAACCCTTTATTTGATGAGTTAAACGAAGTTTTTCCCATTTTCATGAAAAAGCTCAAAAGTTTATAGAATAAAAAATGCATCGAAAATGATGCATTTTTTATTCTATCTGACTGCAAATTATAAATAGCTTAAGCTTATTTATTTTTTAACTTAAACTATTAAAGTTCCGTTTTTATCCTGAAAGACAATATAATCATCTATTTTTCCGGTTTTGTAAGCATTGCGGAATTTCCCCATTTTTCTTGGAATTTTTTCATCATTCCGCACAAATTTCACCTCGATTCTTTCTTTTCCTTTTTTTAATAATAGTTTTAGCTCATGATCCTCGAAAGTATAATCGGCAATTGTACTCCCAATCATATATTCCGTCAGTTCGTCCCATACTAAATTAGAAGAATCAGATATCCATGGTTTCATCTTTTCATAACAATCTTGAGAACACCCAACGATTCGATCGTTTACAAGGACATAATTATTTGCGTACCAAACAGAATAAACAAGATATTCTTCATTATCAAGCAGTAATCCAAAAAAGCAAGTACTGTCTAATCCATAAGTACCTAAGTGTGTATTTATTTCTGTAATTTTTCTACCAATAAATTTATTCCTTCGAACTTCTTTCAGTAAAATTGGTTTACTGAAAATCAGCGTTTCCATTCTGTTTTTCAATAAGCCAAAAAGCAGTTCTGAATTTTTATCTATTTTTTCTTGATTAATTTCTGAATATTCTTTCCAATTCAACCTCTTCCAATAATTTAAATCCTTTTTCTTAATTATCATTGAATATTGTTCAATATTCCCCATTTTCAGATTTAAATAATCGCTCTTTTCCATGACATCGTTCCCTCTTCTAATTAAAATAATGACGCAAAATTACAACGGTCCTTTAATTAGTAAAGGCCTAAAAAGTCATAAATATGCCAGAATAGGATAATTCAAGTTCTCAATAAAGACAGCAGTTAACGGCCTATTATAAAAAAATATGCAAAAAAAAGTCTCATTTTCATGAGACTTTTTTGCTTTTTATTTGATCGCTTAAGCTTTCGCTTTTCTTTTTACCGTACAGCCAATTTCTTTAGTTTGAGTAACGGCTGGTTTTTTGTTGCTTTGCAAAGCTGCAATTGCATCTTCGGCATATTTTGTTTTTTCGGTTTTTGTTCCTTCTGGATCATTGTCTATTGCTCCTACATACTCAATTACATTTCCTTTTGCAGTTTTAGATACAATAAAAATGTGAGGCGTTTTTTTTGCTCCATATTGATCTGTAGTTACTTGTCCTGCATCAAACAAATAAGGGAACGGGTATTTTTTTTCTTTAGCCAAATCTTGCATTTTACTGAATTCATCAGCTTTTGAAGCCTCAGGGTCATTTGGGTTAATTGCAATTACAGGATATCCTTGAGGTCTGAATTTTTTGTCCAGATCAATAATGCGCTGTTCATAAGCAATTGCGTATGGACAAGTGTTGCAGGTAAAAACTACTATAAAGCCTTTTGCTTTTGGATAACTTGCAAATGAAACTTCTTTATTGTCAACATTTTTAAGTTTAAAATCTGGTGCTGGATCGCCTGCTTTAAGCGTTGTGGTCTGTGCTTGAGAAAGCCAAGCCGTAAACGTCAATACTAATAAAATGATAATCTTTTTCATAATTTACAGTTTTTTATATTCAGTTAATAGTTGTTCGTATGTTAGTTCAGTCTCTACAAATTTTCGTTTATCGTCTTTTATAAAAAGAGTTGCTGGAATACTTCCTGACCATGAAGGATCAATTCTGTCAATATATTCCTGTGGACTGCTTTCGTTTAATAAAAACACTTGGTTCTGAAGATTTTTTCTTTTTACAAATGGAATTACAGCCGAACTCAATTTGGATTTAAAATCAACGCTAACTAATAAAACTGCCAATTTTTCCGATTTAAAATCGGCTTGAAGTTTTTCAAAATGAGGAAGTTCCTTAACGCACGGCGCGCACCAAGTTGCCCAAAAATTCACAACATACGTACTATCTTTGCCATTTTTCATTCGTTCCTGAAGCTGATCTACAGTGATTAATTTCACATTTTGACCAAATGAAACTGTCGATAAAGCGACCAATAAAAAAAGGCATAAAAACGACTTGGCTTTCATAAGAAACACATTTTAAGATTGATTTGTCTCTTACAAATATAAATGAATACAAACTTTCTTTTTGTTAATGAAAATTTAATGATTTACTTTTTAGATTCATAGGCACAAAGATGCAAAGATGCAAAGGTTACTTTCCTGCCTAATTTTGCAAATCTGGACTTTGAAACTTTATTTTTCAAAAAAAGACTCCAATTGTCTAAAAACTGGAATTAGAGATTTTCCTCTTTCTGATAAATTATACTCCACATGAAGCGGTTTTAGTTTAATGACACTTCTGTTTAAAAGTCCATGTTCCTCCAATTCGCGCAAAGCAACAGTAATTGACTGTTTATTTGAATCTTTAATGTCTCTCAAAAGTCCGTTGAAGCGTAATGGACCATCGACTGCTAATAAAAAGATTTGCGGTTTAAATTTTCCTGATAACAATTTTAAAAGTCCCGCTGCAGGACATTCAGTTTCTTTTGGAGTCTTATTTTCTGTAGTCATATTTTTTTGACTAATTGATTTTTGATTAAACACTAGCGAACTTTGTTATAAAAGTATAAAATTTTAAAAAACTGAATCCACTTTTTTTCAGCAGTTTTTATGAAAAATTGGCCGCTACTATTAATCCTGATCTGCAGTATATGCTGTAAATCGCAAACGAATTTAAAAATGACCGAAAACAATTCGAATCCGTTATTTTGTGATCCTGTAACTGGAACATGCGAAATGCCTTCTAACGCACAATCAAATAAAAATGCTGATATTAGAACAGAAAACAAACCCATCAAAATAGTTTATTATACAGATCCTATTTGTTCGTCCTGTTGGGGAATCGAACCACAACTCCGAAAACTAAAATTGGAATATGGCGACAATTTTGAGATTGAGTATCGAATGGGTGGCCTGCTTCCAGATTGGAGCTATAATAGTGGAGGCATAAGCAAACCGTCAGATGTGGCGCATCACTGGGATGAAGCCAGTTTACATTATGAAATGCCTATTGATGGAAATGTTTGGATTGAAGACCCGCTGGATTCCTCTTATCCTTCTTGTATTGCAATGAAAGGCGCTCAAATGCAAGACAAGGAAAAAGCAGTTCAGTTCATGCGCATACTTCGCGAAAAATTATATCTCGAAAAGAAAAATATTGCTAAATGGCAAAACATTGAGGAAGCTGCAAAATTAGCAAAACTTGACATTGAGAAACTAAAAGCAGATTATGATGATGCCGAGGAGCTTTTTCAGGAAGATTTGGATTATGCAAAAAAACTTGGCGTAAGAGGTTTTCCAACCTTATTTTTTGCCGATAAAAATGATACTCGTTTTGTGGTTTACGGCTCCAGACCTTATGCAGAGTATGAAAGTGCTTTGTTGGCCATTTTTCCAAACGCAAAAAAGAAAATGATTCCAAACGAAGATCCATTATCTCTTTTTGAAATTTTCCCAACATTGACGCCGAAAGAATATGCCGTTATTTTGAATAAATCCTATTTTGATGCTCGAATGATTCTTGGAAAATTACATGAAAAGGGCCTATTGAACAAGATATCAATAAAGAATGGTTCGCTGTATCATAAAAAATAACTTCTGTAAAGCCACAAAAAATTAATATTTGTGGCTTTATTATTTCAACAAAGTTTCAAAAAATCAGATTTCAATATAAAACGTTTTCGGATTTTTAAGGATTTTTTAAGCCCCTAAAAATTCTTCGGCCAAATATCAATTCGTAAATTAGCCAAAACAAAATTTATTCGAATGACAGTACTTACGTTTACCCTGATTATGATTCTTGGCGCTTTTTTAGCAGGTTTTATTGGTTCATTATCAGGTTTAGGAGGCGGTATCATTATTATTCCGCTTTTGACCGTCATTTTAGGAGTTGACATTCATTATGCAATTGGAGCAGCATTAGTTTCTGTAATTGCTACTTCATCTGGTTCTGCAGCTGCTTATGTAAAAGAAGGAATCACCAATATGCGATTGGGAATTTTTCTTGAAATCGCAACAACAATTGGTGCTGTTGGCGGTGCGTTGCTTTCTGCTATTGCTCCTACATCGTTTATAGCAGTTTTATTCGGACTTACTTTGATTTTCTCAGCAATCAATTCGCTTCGTAAAAAAGAAGAACATATTGTATTAGAATCTAGTCCATTGGCAAAAAAACTAAAATTAGAAGGAACTTACCCAACACACGACGGCGAAGTAGTAAGTTACGGCACTAAAAATGTAGTCGGCGGATTTGGAATGATGGGACTCGCCGGAATGATGTCAGGTTTGCTCGGAATTGGTTCTGGCGCTTTTAAAGTAATTGCAATGGATAATATTATGCGAATTCCGTTTAAAGTTTCAACTACAACCAGCAACTTTATGATGGGCGTTACAGCAATGGCAAGTTCTGTAATTTATATTCAAAAAGGATATATTGAGCCCGGAATTTGTATGCCGGTCGTAATTGGAGTTCTTTTTGGAGCTATGGCTGGAGCCAAAGTATTAGTGCGAACAAACCCTAAAAAATTGAGAATCTTTTTTGCCTGTTTAATTTTTGTACTTGCAATTAATATGATTTATAACGGACTAAATGGAAAAATCTAAAGCTATGCAACACGAAAAATTTGGAGAAAAAGACTTTCAGACTATTGTTGGAAACTTGTTGCGTTATGGTGTCTGGATTTCGCTATCAGTAGCTTTTATTGGCGGAATTATTTATTTGATGCATCACGGAAGTGACATTGAAGATTATTCTGTTTTTAAAGAAAATGATCGAAATATTTTTGAAGTAATTGCCGATGTGTATCGCGGCGTAATTCAGGGAAATGGCGAATTTTTAATCTTCTTCGGAATTATATTATTGTTTTTGACGCCGGTTTTCAGAGTTTTATTGTCGTTATTTTCTTTTCTTATCGAAAGAGATTATCTTTATGTTGTAATCACATTAATTGTTATTTTGATCATTATAACGAGTATTTCATTCGGCTTCTCACATTAGACGATTGTAGGCTTTAAGCTGTAGGCTATAGGCTTTCAAAAAAGCTTAAAGCTTATTGCCTAAGGTTTAAAGCATAAAAAATAATTACTTCACGCATAAGCCAAAGGCTTTCAAAAAAGCTTAAAGCTTATTGCCTAAAGCCTAAAGCTAAAAAAAATATGGAAATAGGAATTGACAGTTTTGCTTCGGCAATGTACGGTGACAACAACACTTTAAGCAGTGTTGATGCAATGGAACAATTACTCCAAAGAATTGAACTTGCTGATCAAGTTGGTCTTGATGTTTTCGGAATTGGAGAGCATCATAAAAAAGAGTTTTTAGATTCAGCTACCGCCGTGATTTTGAGTGCGGCGGCGGCAAGAACAAAAAACATACGTTTGTCAAGTGCGGTTTCTGTTTTAAGTGCTGCCGATCCGGTAAGAGTTTACCAAAGTTTTGCAACATTGGATTTAATTTCAAAAGGAAGAGCCGAAATAGTTGCCGGCCGAGGCTCTGCTATTGAAGCTTATCCCCTTTTCGGATTTGATTTGAATGATTATGATGCGCTATTTAAAGAGAAATTAAATTTATTGCTTCAAATAAGAGATAATGAATTTGTGACTTGGTCAGGAAAATTTCGTCCTGCCTTGAATAATCTTCCCGTTTATCCGAGAGCTTTGCAAGAAAAAATGCCTATTTGGCTTGGCGTTGGCGGAACTCCAGAATCATTCATCAGAGCTGGAAGTTTGGGATTGCCTTTGATGGTAGCTGTAATTGGCGGACAAACGCATCGTTTTCGTCCGTTGATTGATTTATATCGAGAAGCCGGAAAAGCCGCAGGATATAAACCCGAAGAATTGAAAGTAGGTTTACATTCGCCTGGTTATATTGGAACTACAACTGAAAAAGCAATCGAGGAATATTATCCTGGTTATGCCGAACTTTGGACAAAATTAGGATACGAACGTGGCTGGCCTCCTGTAACCAAAGGAAAATTTGACGGACTTATTGATGATTTAGGTGTTTTGATTGTCGGAAGTCCTGAACGTGCAGCAGAGAAAATTTTAAGACACAGCGAAGCACTTGGAGGTGTTGACCGATTTACTTTTCAAATGGATAATGCTGGATTGACTCATTCTCAGCTAATGAATTCCATCGAATTAATTGGGACAAAATTGATCCCATTAATTAAGAAAGGATAATTTTTTGGTTATATTGTGTAAAACCTGTTTCACGCAGATTTGACAGATTTAGCCGATTTTAAAATTGGTGAATAAATAATTCACTTGGTTTTTGTGTATTCTACCAATATTAAATCCCTACGGGATAAAATGATGAACTGAAAAAAAATCTTTTACTACCGATATTAAATCCCTACGGGATAAAATGATGAACTGAAAAAACATCTTTTACTACCGAGATAAAATCCCTATGGGATAAAATGATGAACTGAAAAAACATCTTTTACTACCGAGATAAAATCCCTATGGGATAAAATGATGAACTGAAAAAACATCTTTTACTACCGATATTAAATCCCTACGGGATAAAATGATGAACTGAAAAACATTTTTTACTACCGAGATAAAATCCCTACGGGATAAAACGAACTAAAAAAAATCTTTTTGCTACCATAATAAACTCCTACGGAATGATTTTTCTGCACAATATTTTTTCATCCCTTAGGAGAAAAAAATCCTGTAAGGATTTAATACTGGTAGAAAAAATAATTATCAACCGTAGCAAATTGTCCCGTCAGGGACTAAACCTGCTCCCGTAATAAATTTATCAATAAAACAAAACACCTGTCGTCAAAGACAGGTGTTTTTTAATGGGTTTGCAATTTTTCAACTAGAACAAACCTTTTTAGAATTTATACGTTACGCCAACTCTAAAATTTGTTGGTGCTTCCGTTTGCCAGTAATAAGCATTTAACCAGCTGTAGAAAGAACCGCTATATAAATATTTATTTAAGATATTAAATACGTTAGCTGTTACTTTAACTTTACCCGTTTCATAAGACAAACCTCCATCTAATTTAAAGTAAGAAGGCAGTCTTTGAAGACCTGCACTCCAAGTATCAGTTTGGCGTCCGTCAAGGAACGTTCCTCCTATAGAAGCTCCAAAACCTTTTAGTTTTCCACCCTGAACTGTGTAGTTTAACCAAGCATTTGCAGTATGTTTAGCATAACCTGGAACGATATCGCCTTCTTTAATTCCTGTTGCAGCAGAAACTAAAGGATCTACCTTATTTACAATGGATTCTGCAAAAGCATAATTTGCTATAAGATTCAAACCATCCAAAAGTTTTCCTCTAAGGTCAAACTCGAAACCTTGAGCTCTTTTTTCTCCAAGAACAATTTTATATTGCTCGTTTGGTGTATTTCTAGGGTCAGAAGTAAGCTCATTATTCTTCAAGATATTGTAAACAGATAAACTTGTATTCCACGAACCATCAAACCAGTCTTTTTTAATACCAAATTCAACATTATTTCCTGTAAGCGGTTTTACCTGGCCATCTCTAACAACTCCTGATTGAGGAGAAAAAGCTTGATCATATAATCCGTAAAAAGCTGTACTTTCGTTTAAAGAATAACTAACTCCTACTCGAGGCGTAATATGACTATCCTCTTGTGGGATATCATAACTACTCGTCTGGCTAATCCATGTATATCTTGCCGCAAGAGTCAATCTTAATTTGTTTTGAAAGAAACCAAGTTCATCCTGAATATAACCTGCAGCATATTCTGAACCGTAAAGTCCGCCAGCTCTTTGGCTTAATGGCGTGTCGTGGTCAAAAGCTGGGAAACCATTAGATGGAGTTCCATAATTTGGATTGTAAACATTAAAAGGATTGTCAACTGTATCAAGATCATGAGATTGTCCCCAATCTGCCATATAATCCTTGCTTCCTAAATCTACTCCACTTAAAATTTTGTGGCTTACAGATCCTGTATTGAATTTTCCGTTTACAAATATTTGACCCAAATACATATTGCTTTCTGCATCCCAAATACCAACGTTTCTGATAATTTCTCCTTTTGCCAATGTTCCTTCTGAAACTCCGTCAAAATTTCTATCAACATCACCAGGACCAACTACGCCCGGCCATGAGCTATATCCTTGCTGAATGTATTTGAAATAAGAAGTTTGTGCAGTCAATTTCCAGTTGTCATCAAATTTATGTTCAAACATCAAATAACCACTGTGATCCTGAATATTAGTATCTGGCAAACCTGGCTGTGTCATTGTAAATCCTACAGGCAAAGTTGCATATCCGTCAGATGCAGGTCCAAAAACGTAGTAAGAACCTACTTCTGTCATGTTTGCATACTGAAAATTATATTCCGCTGTAATTTTTGTTTTATCATCAACTTGATACGAAATTACCGGAGCAATTACGTAACGGTCATTGTGTTCAAAAGCACGGTGCGAACCTTTATTTTGAGCTGCTCCATTAAATCGGTAAAGCAATTTTCCTTTTTTATCTAATTTTCCGTCTAAATCAAGACTTACTCTGTAAAAATCGTAACTCCCTCCTAGTACTGAAACTTCGCCTTTTGTTACTCCAGTTGGTTTTTTAGTTACCACATTATAAAGTCCGCTTGGATCACCGCTTGAAAGCATAAATCCAGCTGGCCCTTTTACAAATTCGATGTGATCTACAAAACTCATATCTTCAGTCAATGGACCCCAAAAAGAAGAAACTACATTAAATCCGTTACGAAAAGCCTGAATTTGAGATCCACGCATTGTAATGTTTGTATATAAATCCCCCCAGTGCTCTAAACGCACTGCTCCACTCACGTTACGAATAACGCCATCACTCATACTTGTAATTTGTTGATCTTTTAAAGTCTGACCGCTTACAATCTGAACGTTTTGTGGAATCTCCAAAACTGGAGTCTGTAAACGCAATGACAATGAAGGTTTGTCTTGCTTGTATTTGTTTTTTGTAATAACAACCTCATCAAGATCTTCTTGACTTTCAGAAAGTGCAAAGTTTTTTGTTGTAGTTTGTTTTGCCGTTACAACAATGGCATCTTCCTTACCGTGAATACCAACGGAATGAATATTGATAGTGTAAGATCCCGGTTTAACATTTCTAATTTCGTACTGACCATTTTCATTGGTTACAGCACTATATTTTGTTCCTTTAAGCGCAACAGATACACCTTCAGCCGGAACATTTCCGCTCAAAGATATTTTTCCTGCTACCCTACCTGTATTTTGGTTTTGCGCCATCATAGTTAATGATGTTACAAAAAGTACAAAAAAACAGATTTTTTTAATGGTTAAGCTATTCATTTTGTCTGGTTTTAAATTTCGTTGGCAAAAGTAGTTTCTAAAACTTGTTTTTCCAAATTATTTTTAACCATTCTAAATAAATATAACGAATAGATGTTAAAACAACACTTTTAAATTACTGAAAAACAATAAAAAAGCCTGTTCTATAAATAAAAACAGGCTTTAAAAAAATCTTTAATTCGAAATATGAGTAAAATGTTTATTTCAAAATCTTTTTTAGAAATTTATTTTTGGTCTAAAAAGATAAAACTTTCTGGTTTTGCAACGATTTTATTTCCTGAAAACTCAATAGAAATAATTCCTGCTTTTCTTGGAGAAACGGCACTTTCATTAAAATGTGTATGCAATACATAATGCATTTTGTTGTCTTTATCCCAAAATACATCGCCGTGGCCAATTCCGTTTTGCTTCGTATTCTTTCTGCTGATAATTGGGCTGTCAGTAGCTTTTTCCCAAGGTCCAAGGGGGCTTTTGCTTGTAGCATAACCTACTGCATAATCAATATTTCTAAAATCATTAGCCGAATAAATCATGTAATATAAGCCGTTATGTTTCAAAACCGTCGGACCTTCTGTAACGGGCCAGCTTACATTTTGAGTGTTTTCCCACGGCAAAGTTCCTGAAATACATTCGGTTAAAGTTTCTGGTTTTATACTTTGAAGATCATCGTTTATTTCTGCTACAAAAATTCGGTTTCCATTTGTCAAGCGAACATGATAAAGGTATTTTTTTCCATCTTCATCAAAAAAAATAAACGGATCAATTTGGTTTCCAGTTTTGATAATTGGTTCTTTTGATTCGTTTTTGAAGGGACCAAGTGGACTGTCGCTGGTTGCAACTGCGATATTTTCATTGGCGGTATAAATCATATAAAATTTGTTTTTATAGGACAGAATTTGCGGTGCCCAAAAACCTTTGTCACCAAAAGAATCTCCTTTTTTCAAGGCCAAACCATTCTGCGCCCCAACCGGACCTTTCCAATCTTTTAAATCAGAAGACGTGTAAACCTGAAATCCTTCGCCATTTGGAATATCTCCAGTTGTGGTTCCGTATAAATAATAGGTTCCTTTGTCGTAAAATATAGTTGGGTCTGCCAGTAAAATGGCCTTTGCTTTTACTTCTTTAGGTTTGTCTGTGCTTTTTTCCTGCGAACAGGCTGTAAAAACACTGAATAATGTTATTATGGATAGTATTTTTTTCATGTTTAATGGATTGCTTTTTTTTAACCGCAAAGAGCGCAAGGAATTACGCAAAGGGCTCAAAACATTTAATCTTCGGCGTGCTTTGCGTAAACCTTAGCGATCTTAGCAGTTAAATTCTTTAAACTAATGCTACTTTTTTATAGAAAACTGATAATAAGAAACCGTATGATACTTCTGCCCTACTTTCAAAACAATCGGAGCAAATTTTGGCTGATTTGGTGCATCTGGAAAATGTTGTGTTTCTAATGCAAAAGCAGTTCTGAAATCATCTTTTGAACCTGATTTAAACGTGTTTTTTGACTGCATGAAATTGCCGCTGTAAAATTGCAATCCCGGCTCTTCGGTAAAAATATCAAGCGTGATTCCTGATTTATCTCCAGAAATTGTTGCAGCGTGATTCAAACCGTTTTTCTTGGTTCCGTTTAAAACATAATTATGATCGTAACCTTTTCCGAATTTCAATTGTTCGTCTTTGGTTTCGATTCGTTCACCAATGGTATGTTTTGAAGTAAAATCAAAAACTGTATTTTTTACCGATTTCAATTCTCCAGATGGAATTAAACCTTCATCAACTGGCGTAAATTCATTCGCATAAATTTGCAATTCATGGTTTAAAATTGTCCCGCTTCCTTCTCCATTCAAATTGAAAAAAGCATGATTTGTTAAGTTTACAAGCGTCGTTTTATCTGTAGTTGCTTCGTACTCCATTTTAACCGAATTATCATCGGTAATAGTATAGGTTACTTTTACATTTAAATTCCCAGGAAAACCTTGTTCTCCATCTGGCGAAACATAAGAGAAAACCAATGTTTTTTCATCTGTTTTTTCAGCATTCCAAACTACATCTTGAAAACCTTTTACACCACCATGCAAAGCATTTTTTCCATTGTTTAGTGGCACTTGATATTGTTTTCCTTCCAAAGTAAATTTCCCTTTACCAATTCTGTTTCCAACTCTTCCAATTGTTGCTCCAAAATAAGGTTCTGTAGATGTTTTAAAGCCTTTTGCGCTGTTCATTCCGACTACAACATCGGTTGGTTTTCCGTTTTTATCGTTTACCCAAAGTCCGATTAATCTTCCGCCATAATTCGTAAAAGCGGCTTTGATTCCTTTGTTTTCTATCCAATATAAATTGACTTTTTTGCCGTCAATTATCGTATCGAAATTTTTAGTTTCTAAAACCGTTTTTACTGAATCTGTTTTGATTTCAGTACTTTCCTTCGAAACCGAATCTTCCTTTTTATTGTCTTTGCAATTAAATTGAAAAAGCGCCAGCAAAACAACTGCAGCAATTTGAATGTTTTTCATTTTTATATACTTTATAAGATGATTTTCAATGTTTTATTTTGATGGAATTGCCAAAATCGTTTCTTCGCTAACTGGTTCTCCTAAAACCGGAAATCCGTTTGCATCCCAATCGATTTTCTGCATTCTTGGAGATCTTTTATTGCCGCATCCTTCGCCAGGATTTGAATTGGCGTGGTACAAAATCCAGTCTTCTTTTCCGTCTGGAGATTTAAAAAAGGAATTATGTCCAGGTGCGTAAACTTTATTTTTATCCGATTGTTTGAAGATTGCTTCCGGCGATTTTTTCCAAGCCGAAGCATCTAGTAAATTATCACTTCCATTAAAAGCTAACAATCCTAAAGAATAAAAATCAGTCCAACATCCACTTGCAGAAAACACAATGAAAATTTTTCCATTTCTTTCTAAAAATTGCGGACCTTCGTTTACATTTACCTGTGGCGGATTTACATCGTCATGCAAAGCGCCGTGTGTTTCCCAATCGTTTGTTGGCGCAGAAATCATAACGCGATCGCCATCAATTTCAAGCGGATTTTTCATTTTAGCGATATAGATATTTTGCTGTCCATTAGTATCGCCTTGCCATCCAGCCCAAATCATATAAAGCTGTTTTTTATGTTCAAAAACGTTTCCGTCAATTGCCCATTTATCTGTTTTGGCAGCAATTTTTCCTTTGAATTCAAAATTGCCTTTAAACGGATCTGATGATTTGTTTTCTAAAACATACATTCTGTGATTGTTGTTATTACCGTTATCTGCAGCAAAATAACAATACCATTTTCCGTTGATAATATGAAATTCTGGTGCCCAGATTTCTGCCGAATAATTGGTGTTTTTAGGCGGTGTCCAAATCACTTTGCTTTCAGCATTTTTTATGTCTGATAAGTCTTTTGTTTTCCATAAAACCAATTTATTTCCTAGCGTATTTGTATAATAGTAATAGCCTTTATAATACGTGCTATAAGGGTCTGCACCCGACGGAAGAATAGGATTTTTGAATGTTTTTTGCTGTGCAAAACTTATTGTTGTGAGCAGAAAAAGTATTAGGTATTTTTTCATTTTTATTGGTTTTAGGCTTTTTAGCTTAGATTTTTTTTTTACGCAAAGACACGAAGGTTTTTCGCAAAGTTCACAAAGGTTTTTTCTCCGCTTTGTCACTTCAAAAGAAGCCGAAGGGCACAAAGCTGTTCGCTATTTTATGTCATTTCGACGGAGGAGAAATCGCACACGGAATTCGTCAAAGATTGGCGACATACTGTGTGGAGTTTCTAGTGTGATCCTTCGTTCCTCAGGATAACAAACTGTGAAAGCTATGTGTGGAAACTAGTTTCTTCTACTTCCTTTTTCAACACAAAAAAATCTATGTTTCTATGCGTTTAAGAAAATCACTATTATTTATTCAAAGCATTAATAACTTCTGTATTGATTTTATTCACAGCTTTGAAATCCATTTTGTCTACTTTTCTGTCGTAGGTCATGAAACCGTTTACTTCACCTTCAACATCAGTTGTTTGTGTGTAAACTGCTGCAGAAAATCCCGTTTTAACATAGTTTTTCAAAATTTGAGCATACTTGATATATTCGGCTGTAACTTCAGCTTCGTTTTTAAATTTAATGTAACCCCAGTTGTCATTTGCTCTCCATAAATGTCCTTCCAACGGAAGACCAATTCCCCCATATTCTCCTAAAACAGTAACTCTTCTTGCATCGAACAAATACATTTCTGGTCCAGGATAATTATGTAAATCCAAAATATCTCCTGTTTGAAAATGATTTCCACCGCTGGCAGAATTAATCAAACGACTTGGATCGTATTTTTTTGTCCATTCTGTAATTTCTACTGTTTTAAATTGTCCCCAAGCTTCGTTAAACGGAACCCAAACGACAATACTTGGATATGAATACAAATGATCCATTATTTCTTTCCATTCTTTTCTGTAGATTTCTTCTGATTTTGCCGAACGCTGTAATTCTGTTCCTTCAAAATATTTTCTGTTTTGCCAAACCGGCTGATCGTCTCCACTCGGCATATCTTGCCATACCAAAATCCCTAATTGATCGCAATGTGTGTACCAACGTTCTGGTTCTACTTTTACGTGTTTGCGAATCATATTAAAACCTAATTCTTTTGTTTTAATAATATCGTATTTTAGAGCTTCGTCAGTTGGTGCCGTGTATAATCCGTCTGGCCACCAACCTTGGTCTAAAGGTCCGTATTGAAAATAATCTTTGTTGTTTAATTGCATTCTCAAAATACCGTTTTCATCCCTTTTTGATGAAATTTTTCGCATGGCGAAATAACTTTTCACCTCGTCAACCACTTTATTTTTGCTGATTAAGCGAATTTTTGTCTGATACAAAAACGGACTTTCAGGCGACCATAATTTTGGAGCATTTAGAACAATATCATTGCTTTCGCCAACAACGGCTTTTTCTTTCGCAATTTCTTTTCCTCCATCAAAAACAGAAATTTCTACCAAATCTCCTTTTTCAGCTCCATTTACATCGGCTTTAATACTGATGGTATTTTGATCAATATTTGGCGTTGTTTTTAATTCTGAAATGTTTTTAGCATTTACCGGTTCAATCCAAACGGTTTGCCAAATTCCGGTTACCGGTGTGTACCAAATACCTTCTGGATTTTTGACTTGTTTTCCTCTCGGCTGTGGTCCGTCGTTTGAAGGATCCCAAACTTTCACAACTAATTTTTGACTTTTCCCTTTTTGGATAAATGGAGTAATATCAAATGAAAACGGCGTATAACCTCCTGTATGTGAGCCTACTTTTACATCATTTATAAAAACTTCTGTTTTCCAATCGACAGCTCCAAAATGTAAAAGGATATTTTTTCCGTTCCAATTTGATTCAATCGAAAAATTTGTTTCGTACCAAAGTTCATTTTTGGCTCCAACATTTTTCATAACACCAGACAAACTCGACTCAGCCGCAAACGGAACCAAAATTTGCCCATCATATTTTGAAGGCGCTGTTTTTCCAAATTCTTGAATACTGTAATTCCACAAACCATTCAGATTTTTCCATTGGCCACGCTCCATAATCGGACGGGGATATTCAGCTAAAGGTTTCTTTGGGTCAACTTGTTCAGCCCATTTTGTTTTTATTTTATCTCCTTGAGGTTTCCATTGTGCATTTGCTGTCAATATTGAAAACAACGCCAAAAAAAGGATGCTTTTTCTTTTCATACTTATATTTATTAGGCATTTAATTAATAAATGCCATGATGTTTCTTCTAAATCAAAATGAATTACCAGACTTATTCCACACAAGCCTGGTAAATTCTCAAACTAACTTAACTAACCAAGTTTTTAGTAGTATTAAGATTTTTGTATTAAGTATTAAGATTCTTTTACTCCTCACATATTCTTAATACTTAATACTCCTATCTTAATTCTTCTTTCCAAATTTCTTCACTAAACTGTCGTATTCTTTTTTAGATATTGTAATCATACAGCCGTGGCGCACTTTTTCTGGAAGACTGTATTTGTCCCAATCAGAGAAAAAAGTGTAGCCTGAGGCTTGGTACCAAGGTCCGTTTAGGTTATCTGCGATTGATAATCCGTAAGAGACACCTGGATATTGTTCGTAATACATGTACCATATTTTGTCATCAGGAGAAGGAATCAACATTGGCGCTTCTCTGAAGTTTGGACTGATAGATTGCTGGGGCAAAGAATAAGGTCCTAAAAGGGATTTTGATTTGGCAATTCGGATGGTTTTTCCGGTTGTCCAATACAAAGTTGGGTACGTTTCGTCTTTAATCACGGCGTAGTAGGAATCGCCGACTTTACGAATAAAAACATCTATTGTTCCCATATCCCAATCAAATAAACGGTTTGGCGGTCCTTCAAAAGTTTTTAAATCTTTTGACAAAACATACAATGTACGCTGACTTGCCCAATAACGCTCGCCATCTTCTTTTGTTCCTTCTAAATGTGGCGTATGCCAAGTCATAATGAACTTTTCAGAATCTTTGTCGTAATATAATTTTGGAGCTCCAATTCGCTGTAAAGCATTTGAATAATCGGGTGTGCTTTTTAAATCTGGTGTATAATCAGAGTGTTTTTTCCAAGTAATCAAATCATCTGAAACCCATATATTGATCGCCTTTGCATCATCACCAGTATTTCCGGCAATATAATATTTTCCATCTGGACCTTTACAAATGTCCGGATGTCCTTTATATTCTTCAAAAACTCTTTTTCCTCCATTTAAATTTTCCCAATGCAAACCGTCCAAACTAACCGAATAATACAATCTGCCGTAATCGTTATGCGTCATATGCGCAAAAAGATAGGCTTCGTTTTTTGGTTTTTCATTTCCCTTGACTTGTCCCGGCGGATCTGGTTGTTGCGCTTTCGCAGAAAATCCAGCCAAAATTACCGCCAACAAAAGGAATTGCTTTATTTTATTTTTTCTCATGTTGCTAAAAATTAAAATGTTTTTGCCACTCCCGATAGCTATCGGGATCACAGATTAAAATGATTTTTTAAACACATAGAAACATAGCTTTACTTTGTCTATAAAAGGCATTTCATTTATTAAAATACACATAGCTATGTGTGAAAGCGAGCTTTTTCTATACTCTCAAAAAAGAAATAATAAAATCTATGTTTCTATGTGTTTAATTTTTCCGCCACAGATGTTAATTCGTTTAACCTATGGCCAAAAGCAATTATCTAATTATCAAATTGACACATTTTCTAATTTTTCTTATTCGCCTCAGAAGTCATTTTTTTAATCAAATCTGTTTCAGCTTGAATATATGGCGTTCCGTCTGTGTGTAATACTTCGTGAAACCAAACTTTTGGTTCTGCAGTGTATGTTTTTGTCCAGCTGTCCCAAGCATATTTCGTTTGTGTTTTTCCATCAACAAATCCCCAATTGATCATACCAATATTATATTTTCTGGCAATTGGCAAAAATCCTTCAAAAGTACTTCCGTTTGGTCTTGCCATATATTCTGTACACAATAAAGGTTTTCCGTAGCGTTGTAATTGTTTGATCACTTTTTCGAAATCTTGTGGTGTGTTGTAATTGTGGAAAGAAACAATATCGGACTGTTCAATCTGCATTTTGTGCATGGGTTGCATTTTAGCTTCATCGCTCCAATCTCCAACCCAAACTCCAGAAGTCAATGGCTGAGACGGATTGCTTGATCTTGCCCAAACAAAAACATCTTTTAAAAGAGGCAAAATCAAATCGACTTTGTTTTTTATTTCCACTTTTTCGTAAGATGGTCCTGTCATATTATCTGGTTCGTTCCAAACATCCCAACCTAAAATACGTTTGTCATCCTTGAAATGAGCAACCGTTTCTTTTACATATTTCTCTAAACGAGGATATTGCGTTTTATCTTGAAGCGCTTTTTGTCCCGGAGCCTGAACCCAACCTGAGTTATGCGTATGCGGTTTTGGCGCGCGTTGTTTTCCTAAAGCAGGAAACGGATCCCAACAAGAATCAAACAAAACGAAAAGTATTTTAATATGATGTTTATCAGCAATTCCTAAAAAAGTATCCATGCGTTTATAAAGACCTTGAGCATCTTGCTGGTGCAATAAGTCGTGCAAATAAACACGCATTACATTCATACCAAGACCTTCTGCCCAGCCCAATTCTTGATCAATTCTTTTTGGGTCAAAAGTATCTTCCTGCCACATCTCTAACTGGTTTATAGCTGTGCTAGGAGAATAATTTGCGCCTACTAACCAAGGTTGTTCTGCGTACCATTTATTGGCCTGATCTTTTGTCCAGATTTCTCTTTTTTCTACTGAAGTGGTTTCGGTTTTATTTTCTTCAGAATTACTTTTTTTATTGTTGCAGCTAAGCAATACTAACCCTGCCAACACTAATGTCAGACACAATTTTACTTTCTTCATTTTCAATATTGTTATTATGAACAATTGTTCTTTATGATAAGGGAATCAGATTTGAAGCATCTGATTCCCTCAAAAAATTTAATTTTTAATATCCTGAGTTTTGATCTAGATTTGGATTATTATCAACATCTGTTTGTGGAATTGGCATTCTATGATTTTTACCCACTTTGAAGTTTTTAAAATCTGGATCACGAAGTGAAATTTTATCAACAGAAGCTTGAGTATTTAAATCTCCCCAACGTTTTAGATCTTCCCAACGAACACTTTCTCCAGCTAGTTCTAAAACTCTTTCCATTTTTAATCTTTCCAAGAACAAATCATGATTATTTCCAATTTCAGGATGAGCAACCGCTAACGTCTTCATATTAGCACGTGCTCTTACCATATCAACATATTGATACGCCTGAGCTGTGTTTCCTAATTCGTTCAAAACTTCAGCATAGCGCAACAAAATATCACCATAACGAACTAATCTGTAGTTTACTTGAGAATAATAATCTTCATTATCTCTGTAGTAATCACGGCTTCCTTTTCTGAACCAAGCTTCGTTATTGTTCCATTCCCAGTTTCTGTTGTATGTTTTGTCTCCAAAATCAGCCAATAAATCAGGATAGTATAAGGTCCATCTTAAACGGATATCAAGATTTCCATCTTTATTTTTCTCTTCTTTAAAAGCATTTACTAACCAGAAACGTGCTTGTCCATCAGACCATCCAATTCCTCTTGGTGCAAAAAACTGACAACGGTTGCTAGAAACTGCAGCATTTTGATCTTCACCAGTTCCTCCTTTTCTTTGGTCTCCAAATTGGATTTCAAAAACTGACTCGCTGTTATTTTCGTGTAAATCAGTAAAGTTGTCTCTGTAATTAGCTTGTAAGCTATATTTTGCTCCAGCGCCAGAAATCAAATAATCCAAAGCTGTTTTTGCTTCAGCCCATTTGTGTTGCTGCATATACACTTTTGCAAGAAAAGCTTTTGCAGCACCTTTGTCAGGTCTTCCAATATCTGCACCTGTCCAATCTCTTGGTAAATCTGCGTAAGCATCATTCAAATCTTTTTCAACTTGAGCAAAAATTTCAGTCACTTTTACTTGCTTTGGCAAATCTGCTGGCGTAGATGGGTCTAAAACCAACGGAATATCTTCCCAAATTACTGCTGCATAATAGTAATGCAAGGCTCTTAAAAACTTAGCCTGCGCTATAATTCTCTTTTTTGCATCTTCATTTTGGAATGTAATATTTGGAACATTTGCCAAAACTTGGTTACATCTAAAAATCGCTTTGTAAGTATCTCTCCATGTTACAGCATTTCCTTCCCAGAAATTATAATTGATGTAATTGAATCTTGTCCAATCTGCCAATTCTGTCCACGGACTTACGCTATATCCTTCATCAGAAGTTAAATCTAAACGGAAATAAATCCATCTCGCCCATAAACCATCTTTATAAAACATGGCATAAATCGAATTTACTCCGGCTTGTGCATCACTTTCAGTTTTCCAATATTGGTCTACTGTAATATCATTTGGACTATTTAGGTCAAGTTCTTTTTCACATGAAGCAAAAATGAGACCTAGAAGAGCTACGGTTATTATTATTGATTTTTTCATTATGCTATTTTTTTTAAATTAAAAGCTAAACTCTACACCAAAAGAATATGTCTTAAGATTTGGGAAAGCCCCATTGTCAACACCTCTTTCAAAAATATTACCGTTTGTAAACTCAGGATCTAAACCTTGATATTTTGTAATGGTAATAATATTTTGTGCAGAAAGCGTTAATCTTGCTCTTGTAATACCAGAATTCTTCAAAATAGTGCTTGGCAAACTGTATCCAAATCCTATGTATTTCAATCTGATAAAATCACCGCTTTCTAAGAAACGGTCACTGTCTCCTCTTGAGTTTAAAGTAGAACCTTTTGTAATTCTAGGAAAATCAGTATTTGGATTTTCTGGTGTCCAAGGCTGAATACCTGTTCTGTAGTTACTGTTATCGTCAAAACGATCAACAACACTTCTAAATCCGTCATAAACAGTCGCTCCATGTGAAGCAATCCAGTTCATAGAAAAATCAAAACCTTTATAATCTGCTCCAGCATTGAATCCCATTTCAAATTCTGGCCAAGGACTTCCAACAACAGCTTTGTCTTCATTTGTAATTTGTCCGTCGCCGTTATTGTCTTTAAAACGAATATCTCCAGGAACAGCATTTGGCATAATTACTTTTCCGCCTGCCGTTTTATAATTGTCGATTTCTTGTTGATTTTGGAACAAACCATCTGTTTCCAAAACATACCACATTCCTACTGGCATACCCGCTCTTGTAACTGTATTTCCAGAGAAGTTTTCGTTTTGTCCGTTACCCAATGAAACCAATTTGTTGTTTACTTTTGTGAAATTCACAGAAGCGTTAAACGAGAATTCATTGATTTTTTTGCTGTACGCTAATTCTAATTCAAAACCTTTATTTTCTACAGTTGCAGCATTAGAAATTGGATTTCCACCATCATTTCCTGTAGTCAACAAAATTGGGAAACCGAATAATACATCTTCTGTGCGAGCAATAAAATAATCGGCTGTAAGACGCAAATCATTATTTAAAACACCAAGATCTACTCCAAAATTTGTTTGTTTTAATTTTTCCCAACGCAATTCAGAATTTGATAATTTTACTTGAGTCGCAGATGGATACAATTTTTGTTCGTTACCCATTACGATTTGTCCAAAATTGTTCACGAAGCTTTTGTATTCGTAATTTCCAATGTTTCCAGAACCTAATTCTCCATAACTTGCTCTTAATTTCAAATCTTTAATAAATTCTGATTTAAAGAAGGATTCGTTGCTTACTCTCCATCCTGCAGAAAGTGAAGGGAAATTACCCCATTTGTTTGCATCGCTGAATCTTGAAGATCCGTCACGTCTTAAAACCGCATTAAATAAATAGCGATTATCATAGTTATATTCTAATCTTCCTAAATAAGACGCCAAAGCTGCTTCGTTAATAAAACCACCCACAACTGGCGAATCTCCTTGGTTTAAAACCTCATAATACTCACCCGTTCCAGAATTCATTGGAAGATTTCTCTTTGTTCCATAAATTTGGTTGTAGTTGTCTTTTTGGTACGTTTGACCAACTAAGAATGTAATATCATGTTTGCCGAATGTTTTTTTGAAAGTCAACGTATTTTCAAACAACAACGTTTCTGACCTTCCTTTGTTTTGATCGGTATAAGATTGGTCAATTGGCTGATTTAAAGACCAGTTTCCAACTTTTCTCATGAATTTATAAGAATCGAAACTAGTTTCATACCCAAAATTGAAACGGTATTTCAACCAAGGAGCCAATTTTAATTCCGACCAAATATTTCCTCTGATTCTGAAATTTTCATTTGTTGTGTTTGCAAAATCAGCAATTGCTAAAGGATTTGTTCCAAAAGTATCAGCAACACCTTGTTTTCCGTAACCGTAACCACCTGGATTTGCAGGATCATACAATGGAATTGTTGGCGTCATTCTGTACACATCAATAATTGGATTTCCAGACATTTCATCTGTTTTTGAATTACTGATCGCTAAGTTTTCTCCGATACTGAAAATTCCTTTTGTACCGCTTGAATTTACACGGAAAGAGATTCTGTCGAAGTCAGTTCCAACAACAGTTCCTTCATTTCCGAAATAATTTCCAGACATAAAGAATGTTGAGTTCTCATTTCCTCCAGAAAAACTTGCATTATAATCCTGCATCATTCCCGTTTTGAAAACAGCATCCTGCCAATCTGTATTTACAGCCATGTTTAGATTTTGTCTTTGGAAACCAGCATTGTCATACGCCATGTTGTTGTATTTTGCAAACTCCTCAGTTCCCATTAAATCATAACGAGGCATAACTTGGAAGCTGGTTTTTGCTGAAACTTCAACCTGAAGTGGTCCTTTTTTACCTTTTTTGGTAGTGATGATGATTACACCATTTGCAGCTCTTGAGCCGTAGATTGCCGCTGCCGATGCATCTTTTAAAACCTGAATGCTTTCAATGTCATTTGGGTTGAAATCTCTGTTTGCAGAAGTTACTAAACCATCAATAACATAAAGTGGATTTGTATTTTGAAGATTCTTTAAACCACGAATCTCAACGCTAGCTTCTTGTCCTGGACGTCCGCCACCGCGAACTTTTACACCGGTAACTAAACCTTGAAGTCCGTCAGCAACTGTTGTAATTTGTCTTTTCTGAATTTCATCTGGTTTTACTAAAGAAACTGCTCCGGTAAGATCTTTTTTCTGTTGTGATCCATAACCCACAACAACTATCTCATCGAGTTTCATGGCATCTTCTTCCAGCTTTACATCTACAGAAGTTCTATTGTTAATCGCTACTTCTGTCGTTTTATAACCTTGGGAACTAAAAATTAATGTCTGATTACCGTTTGCACTAATTTTATATGTTCCATCAAAATCGGTAACGGCACCATTTGTCGTGCCTTTAATTAATACGTTTGCAAACGGAACAGGCTCTCCCGTTGCCGCTAAAACTTTACCACTTATTGTGATTTGTTGCGCATACGTTTGCTGTAATAATAAACTAAAGAAAAACAAGAGGTAATATCTCTGCTTTAAAATTTGAGTGAACTTTGTTTTCATTGATTTTTCATTTTAGATAGTTTTCATTTTTTGGTTGGTTTTACAATAAATAATTAAATTTCTAATCATCTCTGATTCGAGCAAAACAATATTTAATTTTACTCGCTGATAATAATTCGTTCATTTGGTTTCAAAATTGTGATTGGTTTTATTTTTCAAATATTTTTTTATTGATACTCTATTTTTTCAGCCTAAAAATTATCAATATGGTTTATTTGAAAATTCAAAGTAGATGATTTTAATTCAAAATAAAATGCTTCATTTGTGTCAATATCTCTCTCAAATGATTCAAATTGTATAAAAAAGGTCAGAAAATACGAGGCTTGCAACATTTGGTAGAATATTGACACGATTTGAAGAAATTTATTTTTTTATAAAAAAACATAACAATGCGTAAATTCTTTCTTTTTACATTTTTATTACTTTTTTCTATAAATTTTATTCACGCGCAGGAATATTATTTTAAACATTTTCAAGTTGAAGAAGGATTGTCTAACAACACCGTTATCACTTCAACTCAAGATGAAGATGGTTTTATGTGGTTTGGAACAAAAGATGGATTAAATAGATTTGACGGTTATCGTTTTAAAACCTACAGAAGCCAGTCTGGTCCAATTAACAGCCTCGGAAGCAATTATATACAATCTATTCATGCTTTTAATGGAATTATTTGGATAGGAACTGATAAAGGTTTGTACCAATACAACAAAAAAACAGATCAGTTTAAGGTTTTGAACGAAGCCATAAACGATAGAATCAACGATATTAATCATGATAAAAAAGGCAATATTTGGTTTGTTTCGGGAAATATTCTGTACAAATATTCACCTTCAAAAAAAGAAACAAAAACTTTTAATCCGAATAAATATTTTATCACAACTTCTATTTCAAGAGACGAAAACGGAGAAATCTGGGCTTCTTCCTTAAATAAATTATATCATTATTCTGAAGAAAGCCTTTCGTTTGAAAGCATGAATATCAATCCGCCGGCAAATAAAGCCAATTTTAGGATTACGACCGTTTATGCTTTGAATAAAAACAACATTCTGATTGGCACACAGGATCACGGCGTTTTGGTTTATAATATAAAAGACAAAACAACATCGGTTTTGCAGTTTTCTGGAAAGGAACCCGTTTTTGTACGCCAATTTAAAAAGCGTGGCAATAACGAAATCTGGATTGCCAGTGAATCTGGTGTTTATGTTTACAATCTCAAAACAAAAACAAGCATTAATCTGAAAAAGAATTACAACGATCCGTATGCGATTTCAGATAATGCGGCCTACTCTATTACTATTGATAAAGAAAATGGAATCTGGATTGGAACTTATTTTGGAGGAATCAATTACCACCAGAAACAATACACGCAGTTCAAAAAATATTTTCCACAAAAAAACCAAAATTCCATCAGCGGAAGTGCCGTTCGAGAAATCCACAAAGATGATTACGGCGATTTGTGGATTGGGACTGAAGATGCTGGAGTAAATCGTTTCAATCCGAAAACACAGCAATTTACTTCTTATCCCGTTTCTTACTATAATATTCACGCTTTGATGCCTAGAAAAGATAAAATTTGGGTAGGAACTTTTGAGCATGGTTTAGATGTTTTAGATCGAAATTCTGGTGCTGTCATTAAACATTATAGCGCCAATAATCCTGCTTCTGGATTGCACAGTAATTTTATTTTTTCTTTTTATGAAACCAAAAATAAAGATCTGATTGTGATTACCACAATGGGATTATACCGTTATGACGAAGGAAAAGATGTTTTTGATATCTTAAAAACATTTCCAGAAACGACGCATTATACAACTTATAAAGAAGATCGCGACGGAAATTGCTGGGCTGGAAGTTATCGTGATGGTTTGTTTTACTACAACCCAAAAACCAGAAAAAAAGAAGTTTTTACCTATGATTATAAAAACCCAAACGGAATCAGCAATAATTCTATCAATTATATTTTTGAAGACAGTTCCCAAAATCTATGGTTCGCTACAGAAAACGGACTGAATTTATTTGATAAAAAAAGCAGAACGTTCAAGAAATTCACCACCAAAGATGGGTTCCCGAGCAATGTTGTTTATTCGATATTAGAAGACAAAAGCAAGAATTTATGGCTTACGACTTCAAAAGGTTTGGTGAAATTCGGCCCTGATCACAAAAGCATTAAAATTTACACCACTGCAAACGGATTATTGAGTGATCAATTCAACTACGCGTCTGCTTTTATGGACACAAATGGCGATATGTATTTTGGAAATCTGAACGGAATGATCAGCTTCAACCCGAAAAATTTCACTAAAAATAAATACACGCCATCAATTTTTATTACCAATCTGCAAATCAATAATAAAGATATTGATGCCAATGAAAATGATTCGCCAATAAAACAATCTATTTCGCATCTTGACGAATTAGAATTGAACAACGATCAATCGTCATTTAATCTGGAATTTGCGTCTTTAAATTACACTGCACCAGAACTTACAGAATATTGGTACAAGTTGGAAAATGTCAATAATGATTGGGTTTATTTGGGCAGAAACAATAAAGTTTTCTTTACTGAACTAGCACCTGGAGATTATGTTTTCAAAGTAAAATCGCTGAACAGTTTTGGTGTTTGGAGCAAAGAAGTAGAATTAAAAATTAGGATTTTGCCTCCATTTTGGGCGAGTTCTTATGCCTATTTTTTCTATTTTCTGCTGATTTGCGGTTCGTTTTATTATATCATTCGTTATTCTCAAAATCTTACTCAAATTAAGCATAACCGAAAAATAAAGCATCTGAACGACGAAAAAGAAAAAGAAATCTATCAGGCTAAAATTGATTTTTTTACCAATGTCGCACACGAAATCAGAACGCCTTTAACGCTTATTAAAGGACCTTTGGAAAAATTATTGGCAATGGAATATCAGTCGGCAGAAGTGCCTCAGAATCTTTCGATAATGAAGAAAAATACGTCGCGTTTATTAAAATTGGTAAACGAATTGCTCGATTTTAGAAAATCTGAAATTGGCGGATTGAAACTCACTTTCGTGGAAGCTAATATTTCGTCAATAATTAGAAATCAGCATTTGAGATTTACGCCATTGATTGAAGAGCGCGGTATTGATTTTGAATTGGAATTAGGAGAAAAAGACATTTTTGCATTTGTTGACAAAGAAGCTTTCAAGAAAATATTGAGCAACTTAATCAGCAATGCGATAAAATATTCAAAAGATAAAGTTTCGATTTCGCTTTTCAGAGATGATAAAAAACTGACCTTAATTGTCAAAAATGATGGGAATTTGATTCCGTTTCAGCTGAAAGACAAGATTTTTGAGCCGTTTTTCAGAGTTGATAATATGGATACGACTTCGGGAACCGGAATTGGACTTTCGTTGGCGCATTCGTTGGCACAACTTCATAACGGAAATTTGCAATTGATTGCTGATGCTAAATTAAATATCTTTGAACTTGCTGTTCCCTTGCATCAAGAGGAAGAATTTATGCTTTATACTGAAACTGAAAAAGAAACAAATGAATCGGAATTTGAGAAAACAGAACTAGAAACAAAACTGGAAAAACCTCAAATTTTAATTGTTGAAGATAATCTGGATCTTTTAAATTTCATTACTTCAGAACTTTCCTCTACTTACACTATTTTGAAAGCCGAAGATGGTGAAAAAGCACTAAAAATAATCCATAATCAAAATATTCAGCTTGTGATAAGTGATGTTTCGATGCCAAATATGGACGGAATTACAATGTGTAAAGAGATTAAAACGAATCTTGAAACGAGTCATATTCCGGTTATTTTATTGACAGCCAAAAACTCTTTAAAATCTCAGATTGATGGTCTAGAAGTTGGCGCAGATGCTTATGTGGCGAAACCTTTTTCTATGGATTATTTGAAGGTTCAAGCCAATAATCTAATCGAAAACAGAAAACAGATTATGAATTATTATGCGAGCTCACCCCTTTCGCATATCAAAAGTATTGCACACAATAAAACAGACGAAAAATTCCTTAAAAAGTTGGATGACGAAATTCTTAAAAATATCACGGATCCTGATTTAAGCGTTGAATCATTGGCCGAAATCATGAACATGAGTCGTTCTACTTTGTATCGAAAAATCAAAGATTTATCGAATTTGAGTCCGAATGAGTTGATCAATATTGTACGCTTAAAACGTGCCGCAGAATTGCTCTTAAACGAGAATTACAAAATGTATGAAATCGCCGAAATGGTGGGTTATAAATCGCAAACAAGCTTTGGAAGAAATTTCCAGAAACATTTTTCAATGTCGCCTTCGGATTATATTGCGATGAATAAATAGAATTAGATAATGTGGCAATTTGATAATTAGATAATTATTGGTTTGAGTAAATCCTTTTTCGAAATGCGCTCGTGCTCTACTTTGTGTAGACGCACTGCGGTGCGTCTCTACAGTATAAAATGAGGATAATTACATATCGACACAAAGCATATCGTAGAGACGCACTGCTGTGCGTCTAAGCCACGAATATCCATTACGTAAAACTTTCCTAAGATCGAACGCCTTTATATAGAAACAAAATAATAGTTGACAAAAGCAACTAATTTTATATATTTGCAATACACAATGCAATATTTAAAATTATGAATACTACAACTTCAAAAATCAGAAGTTTTAATCGCTTTTATACTTCCCATTTAGATATTTTAAGCCAACATTATCTTGATAGTGATTATTCATTGACCGAAGTCCGAATTCTTTATGAAATCAGTGAAAGCAAAATTATTACCGCACAAAAAATTACTGAAATTCTAAATCTGGATAAAGGATACGTAAGTCGCATTGTAAAACGTTTTTTAAAAGAAAACTTGATTTTAAAAGTTGCTTCATTAGATGACAAACGTGCTTTTAATATCGAACTCAGCAATTCGGGAAAGGAATTGCTTCAATCCTTAAATAAAAAAGTAGAACAACAGATTGAAAATAAAATCGAAAATCTAGATTTCTTCGAAAAAGAGAATCTGCTTAATTCGATGCATACTATAAAAAACCTCTTATCAGAAAATAAACCCCTTCGAAGCGATATCACCTATCGTCACGAAATTAATCCTGGTGATGTTGGCTATATCATTTATTTACATGGATTTATTTATGGCAACGAATCTAATTTTTCGAACGAATTTGAAAAATACGTTATAAAGACTTTTTACCACTTTCTAGAAAATTATTCTCCTGAATATGATCGCATTTGGATGGCTGAATACAACAATAAAATTGTAGGTTGTATTGCAATTCAACATCAAACAAATGAAGAGGCGCAGTTAAGATGGTTTTTATTGGATCCAACTTTTAGAGGATTGGGAATCGGTAAAAAACTTTTAACCGATGCAGTAGATTTTTGCAAAGAAAAGAAATTTAAAAATGTTTTTCTGCTTACCACAAGCATGCAAGATACCGCTTTGGAAATGTATAAAAAAGCAGGTTTTACACTCACGGAATCTGTAGAAGTTACTCAATGGGGAAAAACTTTTAGAGACGAACGTTATGATCTTAAACTAGAATAGTTTTCTTTTTTAAATTTTCTAATTAGCACATTATCTAAATTATCTAATTATCTTTAGTCTGGAAAATCGAAACAAAATCCAGATATGAACAATACCACAACGATCAGAAAAGTTGCCATTGTTGGCTATAACCGAATTCCGTTTGCACGCGCAAATACTGCCTATTCGAATGTTGGAAATCAAGAAATGATGACTGCCACACTAAACGGACTTATAGACAAATACAATCTAAAAGGAAAATTACTAGGCGAAGTCGCTGGTGGAGCGGTTATAAAACATTCTTACGATATGAATTTGATCAGAGAGTGTGTAATGAAAACATCTCTAGATCCTGCAACTCCTGCTTGCGATTTGCAACAGGCTTGCGATACCGGGATAGAAAGTGCTGTTTATATTGCCAATAAAATTGCTCTTGGCCAGATTGATTGCGGAATTGCTGGAGGTGTCGATTCAATCAGTGATATTCCGATGGCATTCAGCGAAAAACTTCGAAAAATTCTATTAGAAGCTCGACAAGCAAAATCTTTAGGCGGAAAAATTAAATCTTTCCTTAAAATTCGTCCGAAAGATTTAACGCCTTTAGTTCCTCGAAACGAAGAATCACAAACCGGACTTTCGATGGGCGGACATACTGAAATTACGGCAAAATATTATAAAATACCAAGAGAAGATCAAGATCAATTTGCATTGAATAGCCATTTGAAAATGGCGAAAGCTTATGACGAAGGCTTTTTTGATGATATGATCACTCCTTTCAACGGACTTGAAAAAGATAACAATTTAAGGAAAGACAGTACAATTGAAAAATTGAGAAGTCTAAAACCCGCATTTGACAAAATAAATGGAAGCTTAACCGCAGGAAATTCTACTCCGCTTACCGACGGTGCATCTTGTATTCTGTTGGCCAGCGAAGAATGGGCAAAAGAACAAGGTCTTCCGATTTTAGCTTATGTCACTTTTGCTGAAATTGCTGCAATCGAATATGTCAAAAAGCAACAAAATCTACTTTTAGCGCCTTTATTTGCTGCTTCGCGAATGCTAGAAAAAGCTGGATTAAATCTGCAGGATTTTGATTATTATGAAATTCATGAAGCTTTTGCTGCGCAGACTTTGGCAACATTAAAAATTTGGGAAAGTCCAGAATTAAGTGCCGAAATTGGCTTAAAGAAAGCACTTGGAGCAATTGATAGAGAAAAACTGAATGTAAAAGGAAGCAGTCTTGCAGCTGCGCATCCTTTTGCTGCAACCGGAGGCCGAATTATTGGCGTATTAGCTAAACTTCTGAATGAAAAAGGTTCAGGAAGAGGCTTTATATCCATTTGCGCTGCTGGCGGACAAGGCGTTACAATGATTATTGAGAAATAATATTGAGTTTCATTATAAAATCATATAAATCTGCTAAATCTGTGAGAGTATTTTTTTTCACGCAGATTTAGCAGATTTTTTTCTTCTTAAAAAGCAAATTCTTCAACAGCAGATAAAGCTTTTGGCAAAGCATTTTCGGCAAAATCTGGAATTGCAGTTCCTTCTACTCTAAAAGTTGTTACATCTGTCATTCCCAAAAAGCCAAATACAGTTCGTAAATACGATTCTGAGAAATCGTAGCTTTTCATTGGCCCTTCAGAAAAAACAGATCCAGATGCTATTGATAAATACACTTTTTTATTGGTTACTAATCCTTTTATTCCCTCGGCACTATAACTGAAAGTCTTACCTGCTCTTGCAATCTGGTCTATCCATCCTTTTAAAACAGCGGGAATTCCAAAATTGTATAAAGGAACTCCAATCACAATAATATCAGATTCCAGCAAGTTTTTTATTGCTTCATCAGAATGTTTGATTGCTGCAGCCTGCTCTGCTGTATGTGTCTCTGCTGGAGCGTAAATAGCGCTTATATGAGAATCTGTCAAGTACGGCAACGGCGTTTTGGTTAAATCTAACGTTTGTATTTGGTTATCAGGATTTAGCAATGCCAATTTTTCAATAACAGCATTAGATAATTTTGTACTAAATGAATTTTCTCCATTGGTACTTGTTATTATTTTTAGAATTTTCTGGCTCATAATTTTTTTTCAATTAATTTGTTTTCGATACAAACTTATTTACATTTGCTATACATTTTATAGTACTATCCTCAAGGATAGCGCTATCTTTCAGTATAGTAACATAAATTCGGTAAAAATGTTCAACAAAAACCCAGAGAATATAGAAGATTTAGAATGCTCAAAACAAGCTTGTATAAGCTCGTTATTGCCTGTAAGAGATGCTTTGGAAGTTTTAAACGGCAGATGGAAATTGCCCATTTTAATTGCTCTTGGAGATCGTCCAAAACGTTTCAAAGAAATTTCTAAAGATATTGACGGAATTACAGATAAAATGCTTTCTAAAGAACTAAAAGATTTGGAAATGAATAAGCTTGTCATTCGAACTGTTTATGATACATTCCCTCCTACTGTCGAATACAGAAGAACAGAACACAGCCGTTCTTTAGGAAATGTCATTATGGCCTTAAAAGAATGGGGAGAACTTCACAGAAAAGAAATTATCGGAAAGTAGATAAAAAAGAAACAATAAGTTAAAATCTATTTAAGTAAAACTGAAACTGTAACAAAATGTAAAAAATCGTCTCTATAGATAAAAGCCACTGTTAAATCAAACCTGATACACTTAATCTTTTTACTATGAGAACATTAAAATTTGCTACATTAATTATCTTCAGTTTCGTTTCATTTTCAAAAACAACTTCGCAGACCATTCAAAATGACAGCATAAAGTTGGATTATACTAAAATTTATTCGCTTGCATTAGATGGAAATCCTAAGCAGGCTTTGCCTTTATTAGCAATTGATCCTGCCAAAAAAATATCAAAAAAAGACTTAAAATTTAAAACCGATTTTGAAAACCGATTTAAATTTAAAGAAGATAAAAGCGATTTTCTTCAAACCCGAAAATCCAAAATAGATGAATTACTAAAAATCTACAGCGATTACTGGCGCTTATCGTTCTTAGATAAAGAAAAGAAAAACGATACGTTGATTATGAAAAATGTCTTCAATTTTCTTAAAGCAAAACTTCCTTCTTCACAAAAACTGACTTTCAATGAAGACAGTATCAATGTATATCAAAAAAAATACATTTCGAGTTTAGGATATCATAGCACTGGATTTGGCAAAACTGGCGGTTTATATGATTTATTAGTTTGGAAAACAGAAAAAGATACAGTTTATAAAGTCAATTATGACGGAAAAGAAACAGATATCAAAATCTATTTCATGGATGATTTTATAACTTTAGGATGGAGCGAATATGCCACTTTAGGACGCTATTATCCTGCAGGATGGGCAACTCAAGAAGCTCTGTTTTGTGTAAAGAAAGCCTATGATTTAAAATCTGAAACATTCAGAATTAGTTATATTGGCCACGAAGGTCGACATTTTGCTGATTACAAATTGTTTCCAAAATTAAAAGGAGTTGGTTCTGCAGATTTAGAATACAGAGCAAAATTAACCGAACTCGCCCTTTACTCAGAAGACGGATTGTATAAAAGAATACAGTTCTTTATCAATAATGGGAATTACGATAGTGAAAACGGACATTCAATTGCTGCTTACTGTGTTATAAGAGATTTATCTCGAGAATTATTTCAAAACGATTACGAAAAAAATCTAGAAAAATGGAAAGCAATTCCAGCCAAAAAAATAAATGAAGCTGCCACCAAAATTCTGGAAGAAAACACAAAATCATTGGAGAAAATTCCAAATGTAGAAAAGTTTATCAAGTAATAATCCTTATCGATCTCATTTGAAACAAACACAGCTTAAGAATTTAAGCTGTGTTTGCTTTTATACTTATATTCAACTAATTAACAACAATCAATACAAAAATCATAAATTTAAGACACCCTATTAATGTGCAAAAAAAATTACAAAAAATCGATTTTTTATAGTAAATTAGACTTTCTTATAATTCCGTTTCTAGTTTAAACTTTTGTATCATTCATTTTAAACCGTAAAAATGATGGAATCAAAAATACCCGAAGGACCTCTTGCCGATAAATGGAGCAACTACAAAGCTAAAGCTAAACTTGTAAACCCCGCCAACAGAAAAAAACTGACTGTTATTGTCGTAGGAACCGGACTCGCCGGCGCTTCTTGTGCAGCTTCATTGGCAGAACAAGGCTATAATATCAAATCTTTCTGTTTTCAGGATTCTGCTCGAAGAGCGCATTCCGTTGCAGCACAGGGCGGTGTAAATGCTGCAAAAAACTATAAAAATGATGGTGACAGCACATACCGAATGTTTTATGATACCATAAAAGGCGGTGATTTTAGATCCCGAGAAGCTAATGTTTATCGTTTAGCTGAATGTTCAGCCGCTTTAATCGATCATGCTGTAGCTCAAGGCGTGCCTTTTGCAAGAGAATATGCAGGTTATTTGAATAATCGATCTTTTGGTGGCGTTCAGGTTTCAAGAACTTTTTATGCACGCGGACAAACCGGACAACAACTTTTGCTAGGAGCTTATCAAGGTTTGCTTCGACAGGTTTCACTTGGAAAAGTGGATTTACACACGCGGCACGAAATGTTGGAATTAGTTGTAATTGATGGAAAAGCAAAAGGCATTATTGCAAGAAATCTCGAAACTGGACAATTAGAACGTCATGCCGCCGATGCCGTTGTTCTCGCCTCGGGTGGCTACGGAAAAGTATATTATCTCTCCACTTTGGCAATGGGGTGTAATAGCTCTGCTGTATGGAGAGCCCACAAAAAAGGTGCTTTTATGGCCGGTGTAAGCTGGATTCAATTTCACCCTACTTCTCTCCCACAACATGGCGAAAATCAGTCTAAATTGACTCTAATGTCGGAATCGCTTCGAAATGACGGGCGCATATGGGTTCCGAAAACTGCCAATGATGGCAGAAATGCCAATGCAATTCCCGAAGAAGAACGCGATTATTATTTAGAACGCAAATATCCGTCATTTGGAAATTTGGCACCAAGAGATATTTCGTCACGCGCTGCAAAAGAAAGAATTGATGCCGGACATGGCGTTGGACCAATGAAAAATGCTATTTATCTAGATTTTTCTGATGCGATAAAAGCGCAAGGAAAAGATAAAATTGAAGCCAAGTACAGCAATCTTTTTGCCATGTATGAGAAAATTACCGGAATCAATGCTTACAAAGAGCCAATGCTGATTTCACCTTCGGCACATTTTACAATGGGCGGACTTTGGGTTGATTATGAATTAATGACTACAATTCCAGGTTTATTTGCCTTAGGTGAAGCTAATTTTTCTGATCATGGTGCAAACCGTCTTGGCGCAAATTCATTGCTTCAAGCGTGCGTAGACGGCTATTTTATAGCACCTTATACAATTCCGAATTATCTTTCTGGAGAATTAAGCGCTCCAAGAACGGATATTTCGCATCCTGCTTTTGAAGAAGCCGAAAAAATAGCCAGAAGACAGCTAGATGGTTTTTTACATACCAATGGAACACTTTCAGCAGATTATTTCCATAAAAAAATTGGACGCCTTTTATATGAAAAATGTGGTCTTTCGCGAAGCAGAAAAAAACTGGAAGAAGCTTTAATCGAAATTCGCGAACTCAAAGCTTCATTTGAAAAAGATCTCAGAATTACTGGCGATAACACTTTAAACAGCGAACTGGAAAAAGCCGGCAGAATTGCCGATTATATAGAATTAGCCGAACTAATGTGTTATGACGCATTACAGCGCGAAGAATCCTGTGGAGCTCATTTCAGAGAAGAATACCAAACTCCCGATGGAGAAGCCGTTAGAAATGACAAAGAATTCTGCTATGTTTCAGCCTGGGAATGGAAAGGATTAAACAACAAACCCGAACTTCACAAAGAGCCATTAACATTTGAATCCGTTGAGCTTGCAGTGAGAAGCTATAAATAAATGGTGAATTGTTAATTGTAAATTATTAATTAACAACTCATAATTCAAAACTCATAACTCATAATTACTATGAAACTTTATCTAAAAATATGGCGGCAGTTTGATGCTTCATCTAAAGGAGAAATGACAGATTATGAAATTGATGGAGTATCAGAACATATGTCGTTTCTAGAGATGCTGGATCTTTTGAATGAATCTCTTATTCAACAAGGTGAACGCGTCATTGAGTTTGATCACGACTGCCGTGAAGGAATTTGCGGGCAATGTGGCGTAATGATTAACGGAAGAGCTCATGGGCCTTTAAAAAACACTACAACCTGCCAACTTCATATGCGAAGTTTTAAAGATGGCGACACAATTTATATTGAACCTTTTCGAGCAAAAGCTTTTCCCGTATTGCGCGACTTGAAGATTAACCGTTCTTCATTTGACTCTATAATTTCTTCTGGTGGCTATATTGGCGCGTCAACAGGTCAGGCGCCTGAAGCAAACAGTATTCCGATATCTTATGAAACTGCCGAAGCTTCTTTTGATGCTGCGGCCTGTATTGGTTGTGGTGCTTGCGTTGCTACCTGCAAAAATGCGAGTGCGGCTTTGTTTGTTGGTGCAAAAATCACGCACTTGGCTTTGCTTCCACAAGGGAAAATTGAAGCTTCTAAAAGAGTTTTATCGATGGTAAAACAAATGGATGAAGAAGGTTTTGGAGCTTGTTCTGATACGAGAGCCTGCGAAATAGAATGTCCACAAGGAATTTCGGTGCTTTCTATTGCAAAAATGAATTATGAATACACTAAAGCTCTGATACTTAAAAAATAATAGATAATAAACCCGACAGGTTTTAAAAACCTGTCGGGTTTCAACCTTTAATAAATAACAATTTTCTATTTATTTGCCAAAAAAGAGTTTTCTCAAGCACAAGATTTTCCGCTTTTGCGAATTATATTTGCATGTTGCTATCCAAAAATTACCACGCAAATTATGAGAAAAAGTCTGATCCTAATTTTAGTATTCTTATCCTTTTTTAATTGTAAAATTACTGCTCAAAACAAAAAACAAGATTCAAAACCAAATATCGTAATCATCAATATGGATGATATGGGTTATGGCGACACAGAACCTTATGGAATGACGGGAATTCCTACTCCGCATTTTAATCAGATTGCTCAGGAAGGAACTCGGTTTACAAATTTTAATGCCGGTCAGGCTATTTGTACTGCCTCAAGAGCTGCCTTGCTGACAGGCTGTTATCCTAACCGAATAGGAATGTCGGGCGTATTACTTCCGGGCGCAAAACATGCTCTTAATCCAAAGGAAGAAACCATTGCTTCAATGCTAAAAAAAGCGGGGTATAAAACCGCTAATTATGGCAAATGGCATTTAGGAAACGAAATGCCTTATTGGCCAACAAATTATGGTTTTGACGAGTTTTATGGAATTCCATATTCACATGATGTGTGGCCGATTGATTATGATGGTTATTCATTAGTTACAGATCCAAAAGATATGCGTTCGAGCTTTCCTCCTCTTCCTCTTATCAATAATACCAAAGTAATCGACACTATTCGAAACATCAAAGAAGCTTCAAAATTAACCACTCTTTTTACTGAAAAAGCTGTTGACTTTATCAAAAGGAACAAAAAAAATCCATTCTTTTTGTACTTGACGCATCCATTGCCACATGCTCCTTTAGCAGTTTCAGATAAGTTTAAAGGAAAAAGTGAACTAGGGCTTTTTGGCGATGTTATTATGGAAATTGATTGGTCTATTGGAGAAATTTTGAAAACATTAGAAAAGGAAGGAATTTCTAAAAATACAGTTCTAATTATTACAAGCGACAATGGTCCTTGGCTTGTTTTTGGCGACAATGCCGGTTCGTCAGGCGGTTTTAGAGAAGGAAAATCAACAACTAGGGAAGGTGGTACAAGAGTTCCGTTTTTGATTCGCTGGCCCGGAAAAATTGAAGCTGGAATGGTAAACAGTTCTCTTTTTACTAATATGGATCTTCTGCCAACAATTGCTTCAATTACAGGTGCTTCGTTGCCAGAAAATAAAATTGACGGCTTAAATTTTCTTCCGTTATTGACAGGAAAAGCTGATAAAGGACCGCGAGATACTTTTTACTATTATTTTGGAGTTGGAAGCAATAACCTTGAAGCTATTCGCTACAAACATTGGAAGCTAGTTTTTCCGCATAAGGGAACAACGTATAACAAAAATTTGCCTGGAAAAGATGGTTTTAGAGGCAAAGGCGCGACTGCAGAAGTTCCGATGGCTTTGTATGACTTGGCACACGATCCCGGCGAAATTCGCGATGTACAAGAATTATATCCTGAAATTGTTCAGCAGATTCAAAAAATAGCCGAAACTGCACGAGAAGATCTTGGCGATGATTTAACCAATCAAACGGGGAAAAATATTAGAAAGCCGGCAATTGTAAATTGATAAAGCTGTGAAATGTTAGATGCAAAAGCTTTTCACGAAGATTTTTTTATTAATAATGGTTCAAACGTATAGTTTGTCATTTCGAGGAACGAGAAATCGCACGCGAAACTCGACAAAGATTGATGATCATCTTTGCGAAATTACTAGTGCGATTTCTCGTTCCTCGAAATGAAAAACTATATCTATTTTCTAAAAAAATAGTGCCTTAACACCTTTGTAGTAAAAACAAAACCACTATTAAACGGCAAAATAAGGTGATAAAATGTCCTCAAAATTATAAAGGCCTCTTTTCTTGTCTTTTAAATTCTCGGCGACAAAAACGACTCCATTTCCAAAAGCTTCTCTTGAAATTGATTCGTGAATTAAGCGAACAGTTTGATACGGGAATCCAAAGATAACTTCATGTTTGCCAACTATTCCACCTGCTCTTACAGAATTTATATTCTCTTTTTCAACATCCAAAGCTTCTGCAATTTTCACTGCTGTTCCTGAAGTTCCCATTTTCTTTTTAAAATGTTCTTCATTGACTTCAATATCAACCCAAGGTGCAATTTTCTTTAAAAACTTCGCCGCAAACAATAAATAATTTACTCCTAAAGTGATATTTGGTGACCAAAAAACGGTTGTTTTGTTAGATAATTTTTTAAGTAGCGTTAATTCTTTTTCCTCATAATGTGAGATAGCAGAAATGATTTTTACATTTTTCTGAGCTGCAAATTCGCCATAAGCATAAATTCCTTCATTTGAAGAAAAATCGATAATAGCATCAACCGGGTGCTTTTCTAATAATTCTTCAACTTTTGTATTTGTACTAGAATAAATTAATCCAGGTTCTTCTGATTCGATTCCTAAAAATTCAGGAACTGACCTGTGTTCTAAAACATTGCTTTGTCTTAAAACCCATTCAAGTGAGAATTTTTTGTTTTCTAGCAATACTGATGCAACTGATTTTCCAGTTTTCCCGAATCCGATTAGTCCTATTTTCATATATTTTTTAATTTTTGGACGAAATGCCCGTTAGCAGAAATTGGCATTTTATTGCCGAATAAAAATGATAATTAATAAAACTGTTAATTATCGTCTTTTGCTAAAATAAAAAAAATAGTACAGGAATGCCATCAAAAGTTTCCTTATTAAACAACAAAAGAAGTACTTAATAAGAATAATAGTGCTAAATTTATTTTTTGCTCTAAATTCATTTTTAAATTATTGTTTTCTAAAAGTTATCTTTTTTAACAATCTCTAAATCGTAGACAGGATAAGCCTTACATAATTATATTTCTGTTATTTCTTTAAAAATTAAGAGTAAAAAAAGTGATTTTCAAGTGTACCACTAAACATATTTTCAGTAGTTTTATCTCGTGATTGTCCCAAACAAAATCAGCATATAATGGCCTACAATAAGAATGAATTAATGCGTTTTCTAGACGCCCAAAATAAGCTTTACCTATCGGCGCTGGCTGAAATTAAAAATGGTAAAAAAGAATCTCCTTGGATGTGGTTTGTTTTTCCACAAATTAAAGGATTGGGTTCCTGCGATACTTCAAAATTCTATGAAATAAAGAATGCCGATGAGGCTATTGCTTTTTTAGAACATCCAATTCTTGGAAAACATCTTATTGAAATCACTTCGGAATTGATAAAAAATGAAGAAAAAACGGCAGAAGAAATCTTTGGAAATCCAGATGATGAAAAACTTCAGTCTTGTCTGACACTATTTGCTAGTATTCAAAACAGTGAACCTGTATTTCAGGAAGCGCTCCATAAATATTTCGATGGCTCATCTGACTTTCATACACTGCAATTGCTGTACAGTAATTTATAGACTTTCGCGTTAATTCCTTAAAAATTTATAGATTATTTGGCCTGTTTCATTTTTGTGAAACAGGCTTTTTTTGTTTTATTTTTAAAATCGAACCTTAAATATTTCTTATTTTTATAGAAACTTGACATCATTAAACAAATAATTTAAAAAAAGTATCCAAAATGCCATTTGTCCGAATTAGTCTTCCGAAAAAACTTTCATTGGAAACAAAAAATAATATTTCAGAATCCATTCATCAATCTTTAATCCAGGAATTTAATATTCCAGTTGCCGATTATTTTCATGTAATTGAAGAATTAGAATCGCATCAAATAAAATATCCTAAAAGCTACCTCGGAATTTCACATTCTGATGAAATAATCTATGTTCAAATAACTGTTGGACAAGGCAGAACGCTGGAACAAAAGAAGAAATTGTACCATCAAATCGCCACACAAATTGCCTCAAGTACTTCAATTTTGATCAATAATGTTATTATAGTCCTGTTGGAAAATAATGGTCAGGAAAATTGGTCCTTTGGAAATGGAGAAATTCAAGAACAAAAGCATTTGAAAAAATAAACAATGTTAGAAACAAAAAAAGCCCAATTCATTTATTTTGAACTGGACTTTGTATTTTCATTCAACTAAAACCTCATCTTCTGAATTCTGACTGCATTTAAAATTGCCAACAACGCCACTCCAACATCTGCAAAAACAGCTTCCCACATGGTTGCGAGTCCGCCGGCGCCCAGAATCAATACAAAAGCTTTCACGGCAAAAGCCAAAGTTATATTTTGCCAAACAATCTTTTTGGTTTGTTTTCCAATGTTTATTGCCATTGCAATTTTACTTGGTTTATCATCCTGAATCACGACATCGGCGGTTTCGATAGCTGCATCGCTTCCTAAACCTCCCATTGCAATTCCGACTGTACTTAAAGCAATTACCGGCGCATCGTTTACCCCATCACCTACAAAAGCGATAGTCTCATTTTTGGCTTTTATTTCGGTGACTTTATTCACTTTGTCTTCGGGAAGTAAATCTCCAAAAGCTTTAGCAATTCCGAGTTTATCTGCTACAAACTGAACAACATTGGTTTTGTCTCCGCTCAGCATGGTTAGTTTTACTCCCAACGATTTTAGTTTAGAAACTGTTTCTTTGGCGTCTTCTTTAATTTCATCGGCAATTGTAAGATATCCAGCATATTTTCCTTCAAAAGCTATAGCAATTGTGGTATAAACAATCGAAGATGGATCGATATCATACGGAATCGAATATTTATCCAAGAGTTTAAAATTCCCAACAAACAACTCTTTTTCATTATATACTGCTTTTAATCCGTGTCCAGAAATTTCTTCGATTTCTTTCAATTCTACCGAAGAATCAATTGGTCCAACATGATTATGAATGGCTGTTGCAACAGGATGAGAACTTTTATTTTCTAAAACATTCACCAATTTTAAAATTTCATCTTTATTAAATTCAGGTTTTATGATGACTTCTTGAACTTTAAAAACACCTTCAGTCATAGTCCCTGTTTTATCAACAACAACATTTTGAATCGTCGAAATACTGTCTAAAAAATTACTGCCTTTAAACAAGATTCCGTTTCTGCTTGCGGCGCCAATTCCGCCAAAATATCCCAACGGAATACTGATTACTAAAGCACAAGGACACGAAATAACCAAGAAAACCAAAGCGCGGTACAACCAGTCGCTAAAAACATAATTATCGACAAAAAGCATCGGAATGATACAAATTCCAATTGCAAGAAATACCACAATTGGCGTATAAATTTTAGCAAACTTTCTGATAAACAATTCGGCTGGTGCTTTTTTGGTTGTAGCATTTTGTACCAACTCCAAAATTTTAGACAATTTACTGTCGCTGTAAGCCGTTGTAACTTTCACTTCAACAATAGTGTTTCCGTTTATCATTCCGGCCAAAACAGTATCTCCTTTCTTTTTTGTATCTGGTTTGCTTTCTCCCGTTAAAGCCGCCGTATTGAATGAAGCAGAATCTGATAACAATTCGCCATCCAATCCTAATTTTTCCCCAGCTTTAAGCTGAATAATAGCTCCAATCTGAACGTCTTTGGCTTTGACTTTTAGAGCAACATTATTTTCTAAAACATGCACCTCATCGGGGCGCTGATCCAGCAGGCTTTTGATACTCGATTTTGCTCTATTAACTGCCATTCCTTGAAAAGTTTCTCCAATCGTATAAAACAGCATAACAGCAACGCCTTCGGGATATTCACCAATGGCAAATGCTCCAATTGTCGCAATGCACATGAGCAAAAATTCAGAGAAAATGTCACCTTTGACAATGCTTTCATAAGCTTCTCGAAGAACCGGAAGTCCAACCGGAAGATACGCAATTGCATACCAAGCAATTCTGACATATCCTGTAAACCAATCTTGCGGAAAATAGTTGTCAAAACCAATTCCGATAATCAGTAAAACAAAAGATATAATTGACGGCAGAAACAGTTTAAACCAGCTCCCCTCGATATTGTGTTCATGATCATGACCTCCATGATCGTGTCCGTCATTATCAGAATGCTCGGGTTCGTCATGTGAACAGCAACAGGAAGGTTTCGCTTTATTTTTTGTGTTTTTTACTTCTTTATCTTGATGTATCATTTTTAGAGTTTCAAGTTTCAGGATTCACGTTTTGAATGCCTGAAGTTTTTTGTTTAAATAATGTCCTAAATTTAAGCAATTTGTAGTAAAGTTTATTACGAGAAAGACACTAAGTTTTTATTTAACTGTGGCGAAATAATCTCGCAAAGACGCAAAGACGCAAAGTTTTTTGCCACAGATTAAAAGGATTAAAAAGATTAAAAAAATCCACTAAATCTTTGCTAAATAAAAATCATGTTAATCCTCTTAATCTGTGGCAAAATTTATTCTTCAATTGCCTCCAGCTTTAGCTGAAGGTTGAGTAGATTCTATATTAATCTTATAAAATCTGTCTTGCGACTCCGCGTCTTTGCGAGATTCTTCTAACAAAACTTAGAACCTTAGTAGCTTAGCATCTTAGCATCTTTAAAAAAATCAATGCGTATGCTCTCCTCCGCCCTTCATCGCTGAAAGCAGATAAAATGCTCCTTTCGTTACAACTTTAGCATTTGCAGGAATATCGTTTACAAACTTAACTTCGGTAAAACCTAAGTCGGTTGTTCCTGGAATCACTTCAATCGCTTTAAAATGAACTTCCTCTTCATGAGCTTCTTCTTTTTCTCCTTCTGCATGATCGTGTTTTTCTGCTGCTTGACCATCTTCTTGGACAAACACAAAATATTTATCTGCATTTTTGACAACGGCATCTTTTGGAAGCGCTGGAACAGTTGTATTCGTAATATTGATATTTGCCGAAACATACATTCCCGGAATCAAGCCTTTGGCGTCAGCAGGGTCAATTTTAGCGTGAACGGCAACAGTCTTGCTTTCATTAGAAAAAGATTTATTGATTCCGAAAATCTTTCCTTTAATCGATTTATTTGACTGATTCGTTAATACAAAATCAATTACTTGACCAATAGAAATTGAACCTAAATCTTTTTCATATACATTCAAATCCAAATGCATCTGGCTATTATCTGTTACTTCAAAAAGTGAAACTCCTGTATTGGCAAAAGCTCCTTTTGCAATATTGATTTTTCCCACATAACCATTTATTGGAGAAACAATTGGCACAACCGATGTCGTTCCTTTTGTATTGACATGCAAAGCATCAAGTTTGTTTTTTGCCGCCTGCGCGCGTGCTCTTTCGGCTGCTAATTTGGCTTTTACTTCCTGAAAAGTTTTTCTCGGATTTACATTTTCATCACTCAATGTTTTTTGGCGATTGTATTCTAACTGCAGATATTCCACATTTGCAACAGCTGATTGGTAATCTTCCTGCATTCCAATTACTTCCAGATTTTGAATAGTCGCCAAAACTTTTCCTTTGTTTACAAATGTTCCTTCCAAAACAAAAATGTCTTTTACGGTTCCGCCAATCAAAGTCGAAACCTCAGCAGAATTTTGTGGAGGAACTGTTGTATAACCATTTGCTTTAATGACTTTATTCAGATTTCGATCTTCTACAATTCCTGTTTCAATTCCGATTGTTTTATATTGAGAGACAGTTAGAGCAACTTCTGTAGTTGATTTTTCTTCTTCCTGTGGTTCTTCTGCTTTCTTTTCATTGCAGCTTAAATTAACCGCAAAGAGCGCAAAGACTCCGCAAAGGACACAAAGTTTTATTCCCTTGCGAACATTGCGTTTTATCTTTGCGTGCTTTGCGGTTAAATCTTCAGTTAAATTCATAAATATATTTTTCATTTTTAATTGTTTTTGATGGTTGGAAATTGAAGTTCTATAGCACTTTGATTGTAGCTGTGCGTTGCTTCTGCAAATTGTTTTTTGATATCAATTGCCTGATTTAAAAAGCTGATATACGACCAGTAACTCATATCGCCGTTTGCATAACTTTTCTGCGCGGTTTCAATAATTTGATTAGCATATTGCGATCCTTCATTCTGGAAATAAGCTAAATTTTTCTGCTGTTTTTCGAAGTTGTTTTTCAATTCTTCTCTTTGCAAATTCAACATCATTTTGTTTTTATCTAAAGCCAATTGGGACTGCGAAATGCTAATTTCAGCCGCTTTTGCTTTGGTGGTATTTACGCCTCCAAACAACGGAATCTGCAAACCTGCCGTAAAACCCTGAAACAAAGATTCCGTATTGATGGTTTGTGCAAAATACCCCAAACCAACCTTGGGCGTGCGCAACGCTTTAAAAGTCCCCGCTTCTTTCTGATAAACCGAAATCTGTTGCTGATAAAAATCAGTCATTAAAGTCTCTGCATTTGCATTTTCTTGACTTTCTGCAAAAGTATATTGCAAAGAAGTATTTGAATCAGGAATTACATTTTCATCTGTTTGTATGAAAAATTGCAATTGCTTCTGATAAATTGCCAAATCATATTCTAACTGTGCTTTCTGCGTTTCAATTTCTTTTACTTTCGCTTTGGCGCTAATTACTTCAATGTTTCCGCTTTCTCCGGTTTTAAAACGCAGTTCGGCATTCTTTAAAAATTTGGTATAAATATCATTCAATTCTGAATTGAGTTTCTGGATCGAAACGCCATACAAATATTGATAATACGCCAACGTCACGGCTTTTTCAACTTCATAAGAAGACAAAGCTTTTCGTTTTTCGGCCAATTTTGCCAATTCTTCTTGCAATTGCCTATTAGCCTTTGTAATGTTTCCTAACGGAAAAAACTGCTGTACCGAAACATTATGGTCAAAATCGGCACTATTGAACTGACCGCCTTGGTATTGCACCTGAAGCGGATCTGGCTGAAAAGCCGCTTTCTTGAGAACGGTTTGTTTTTCGATTTCTTTATCCGCGATTTTTAGGTCGATATTGTTTGATTTGGCGAGTTCTATTGCTTTTTCTAAGGAAATTTTAGTTTGTGCTTGTGAAATGATTGTTGTCAATAGAAATGCACTTAACCACAAAACTTTATTTGCCAATAGGAACTCATTTAACCGCAAAGTTCGCAAAGGAAGCGCGAAGTTCGCAAAGGTTATTTTTCTTAAACTGTATGGTAACTTTTTCATTTTCTTTTTAATTTTTCTCTCGCAGATTTTGCTGATTTAGGAGATTTTTTTCTCATTATCAGATCTGCCTAATCTGCTAAATCTGCGGGAGAATTATTCTACATCTGGTAAATAATTATCTAATTATCAAATTCTCTCATTTTCTAATTAAATCTTTACGGTTAAATCCACGCTCCAGCAGTAAATACAAAATCGGCAAAACGATTAAGGTTAATAAGGTTGCTGAGATTAATCCACCGATTACTACCGTTGCTAAAGGCTTCTGTACTTCTGCTCCTCCGCTTGTGGATAATGCCATTGGAAGAAATCCTAATGAAGCTACAGCAGCTGTCATTAAAACAGGACGTAAACGAGTTTTGGTTCCGATAAGGATTCTTTGAAATGGATCTGAAATACCTTCCGATTTTAATTGATTGAAATATGAGATCAGAACAATTCCGTTTAGAACGGCAATTCCGAATAAAGCAATAAAACCAATTCCGGCAGAAATACTAAAAGGCATTCCTCTCAGCGAAAGCGCAAAAACGCCACCAATAGCCGATAACGGAATCGCTGTGAAAATCAGGAACGCCTGTTTTACACTTTTAAAAGTAAAATACAATAAGATCAAAATCAGTCCCAAAGCAATTGGCAGAGCGACAGAAAGTCTTTTTGAAGCTTCTATTAAATTCTCAAACTGTCCGCCGTACGTCACGTAATAACCGGCTGGAAGCTTAAAGTTCTTATCTAGTTTTTCTTGAATTTCTTCAACGACACTTTTGATATCTCTTCCACGGACATTTAAACCGACGGTAATTCTTCTTTTTCCGTCTTCGCGGATAACTTGCACCGGACCTTGTTCGTACTCCACAGAAGCGACCTGAGAAAGCGGTACTTGCTGGCCATTTGGAAGCGGAATAAATAAATTGCTGACATCAGTAATATCTCCACGATTGTTTTCATCCATTCTTACTACCACATCAAACCTTTTGCTTTCATCATAAATCTTTCCGGCAACTTCACCTGCGAAAGACGAACGGATTATTTGATTGATATCAGAAATATTCAGTCCGTAAAGCGCAATTTTATCATAATCGTATTTGATGGTAATCTGAGGCAATCCCGTGACTTTATCGGCTTTTAAATCACCGATTCCTTCGATTCCTTTTATTTTCGAAATCAATTCTGTCGCTTTTGCATCCAGAACTTCCAAATCATCACCAAAAATCTTGATTGCAATATCAGATCGGCTTCCTGTCATTAATTCATTAAAACGCATTTGAATTGGCTGTGAAATCTCAATATTAACCCCAGGAATTACTTCCATCTTTTCTTTCATAGCATTTGCGATTTCCTCCCAATTATGGTATCTGCCTTTCCATTCTTTTTTGTCTTTTAAAACAATAATCAAATCCCCGCTTTCAATCGGCATTGGATCGGTTGGAATTTCACCGCTCCCTATTTTTGTCACAATTGTCTTTATTTCTGGAAATTCAGCTTTTAAAATCCGTTCAAGTTTTGTCGATGTTTCAACCATCTGCGTAAGCGAACTTCCTGTCATAATTGTGGCATTGATAGCCAAATCGCCTTCTTCGATTGTCGGGATAAATTCGCCTCCCATATTTTGAAAAATAATAAAAGCGAAAGCGAATAATCCGACTGCAATAGAAAGAACAACTTTTTTAAAGGCCAAAGCTTTTTTCAATAGAGGCATATAACGGCTTTCCAGCCATGCAATCATGCGGTCGCTAAAGTTTTCTTTATGCTCTGTTTTTTTTGAAAGAAACAAAGCACTCATCATCGGAATATAGGTCAGCGAAAGAATAAACGCTCCAATAATCGCAAAACCAACTGTCATAGCCATTGGCTTAAACATTTTTCCTTCGGTTCCTATCAAGGCCAAAATTGGCAGATATACTATTAGAATGATGATTTCTCCAAAAGCGGCGCTATTTCTGATTTTTGAAGCCGAATTGTAAACCTCAGCATCCATTTCTTCCTGCGTCAATTCTTTTTTGTTTTTGAATTTCTGCAGATGATGCATCGTGGCTTCCACAATAATTACAGCACCATCGACGATAATTCCAAAATCTATCGCACCGAGACTCATCAGATTTCCGCTTACGCCAAAGGCATTCATTAAAATAACGGCAAACAGCATTGCCAACGGAATAACAGAAGCCACAATCAATCCTGCACGAAGATTTCCTAAAAATATAATCAGTACAAAAATTACGATTAACGCTCCTTCTAATAAATTCTTTGTGATTGTTTTAATAGAATTATCTACAAGTTTTCCTCTGTCAATAAAGGCTTCGGCAACAACTCCTTCGGGAAGGCTTTTGTTTATCTGAGCCATTTTTTCGTGAACACGATTTACAACGGCGCTAGAGTTTTCTCCTTTAAGCATCAAAACCATTCCTGAGACAATTTCTCCTTTTCCGTCTTTTGTTGATGCTCCGTAACGTAAAGCGATTCCTTCGCGAACCTGCGCAACATTGCGCACCAAAACAGGCGATCCGTTTCGGTTTTTCACGACTACATTTTCAAGGTCTTTTATGCCTTTTGCCATTCCGACACCGCGGATGAAATAGGTATATTGATCTTTTTCGATGTAAGCTCCTCCTGTGTTTTGATTGTTTTTTTCTAAAGCATCAAAAATTTCGGTAATTGTAACACCCAAACTATTGAGCATATTAGGATTTACGGCTATCTCATATTGTTTTAATTTACCGCCCCATGCACTCACCTCAGCAACACCGCGAACTCCTTGCAATTGCGGAATAATAATCCAATCTTGAATGGTGCGCAATTCGACCGCAGTATATTTGTTTTCATAGCCTTTTTTAGCGTACACATCATATTGGTAAATTTCTCCTAAACCTGTAGAAATTGGCGCTAATTCGGGAGAATTCACATAATCTGGAATATTTTCTTCAGCTTCTTTCAAGCGTTGAAATATCTGTTCACGAGCCCAATAAATATCGACATCGTCTTCAAAAACAACAGTTACAACTGATAAACCAAAACGAGAAATACTACGAAGTTCTATCACATCTGGAACTGTTTTTACAGCTCTTTCTAATGGATAAGTAATTAATTGTTCGACTTCCTGACTCGCCAATGTTGGCGCGGTAGTAATAATTTGAACTTGATTATTGGTTACATCGGGCAATGCATCCAATGGCAATTTTTTAAGCGAATAGCTTCCCCAAGCCATGAGCGCAAGGGTAAATAATAGTACGACGAATTTGTTTCGTATACTAAACTGAATGATTTTATCTAACATTTGAATATATAATGACGTGAGAAATTAGACAATTAAATTGTCTGTAAACGTGTGGAAAGTCCACAACTCTCTCGCCCGTTTCCGATTTTTATCGAACAGGCATAATCATTATGCTATCTGAGGGGGTTGCCAAATACTTCCGTAGAAATCGGAAATAAAAACAGAATTATAACTCGGTAAAGGAATTGAAATTTGATTGTACGTTTTTGGGAATTCAAAAACTACGGCAGATTGGTAGCTTAAAACTTGCGCACCACAGCAGTTACAGGCACAAAATGGTGAACACAAATCGTTATCCTTATCATGAGAATGATTTGCTTCAGATGAAAACTGAGCAGTCTTATGCATAGCACTATTCACTTCCATATCTGCACAAGGCATATTTGAAAGTGCCATCAAGTAAATTGACAATAGTACTGCAATCCATTTCATGTTGTAAAAATACTATTTATTTTCAAAAAACATAAATTACTGATACTGAAAAATGTAAAAAAAGAGAACGATTCTTTATATCACTAAAATTATTTTTAGTTTAATTAACACTTTCTAAAAAAATATTACTTGTGGTAAGAAAATTTCGTTAACTTTAACATAAATTAACATCTGTAAAAGCCTAAATTTTAATCACATAAAACGACATTATATAAGCAGATTTCAATAAAAAGATTACCACACCCCATTAGTTTATATTTATTTTTTCGCAGTTCAATTAATTAATTTTAAAACACTCTAATCAATGAAATGTAATACACTAATATCAGCCTTTTTATTATTATGCAGCATGCAAATTTTCGGGCAAGTTTATACCGATAAAATTGTAGGAAAAAAAAATGAAGAATTAAAAGACAGCCTTAAAGTCGAAAAATATCCATACGCTCTGCCAATTTGGGGAGAAAAAGTAGCCCAAAAAGGATATAAACTTCCCTATTCTGCCGGTGTATCTGTAAACTGGTTTTGGCAAGAATCTGAAATTGTTATCAACGATTTAAATATTGGTTTTAATCATGGCCCTCAATATAATTTAGATGAAATCGTACGATTCGATAAATCTACTGTCGAGGCAAGTGCGTTGACAATTCGTCCTGATATCTGGTTGCTTCCTTTTTTAAATATTTATGGAATTTTTGGAAAAGCCAATACTTCTACTAAAATTAATGCTGGGATTTGGGTTCCGGATGCCGATAACAACTGGTCTGAAGTTGCTAATTTCAGTACTCAAGCAAATTTTAATGCTACCACTTTTGGTCTTGGTATGACCCCAACAATTGGTATTGGCGGTGGCTGGCTAGCTCTTGATATGAATATGGCCTGGACTGATATTAGTTCACTTGATAAACCTGCATTTTCTTATGTTTTCGGACCGAGATTAGGAAAAACATTTAAATTCAATAAACCAGAACAAAATATAGCAGTCTGGGTTGGAGGCTTCAGGGTTCATATTTCTGGAGACACTAATGGAGATTTGCCTTTGTCTGATTTTATTGATCTAAGCACTGCTCAAGCAAAAGTAGACAGTGGCCTTCAAAAAGTATCAGATAACCAAACAAAAGTAGATAACTGGTGGGACAGCTTAAGCCCTGCAGAACAAAAAAATCCGGTTAATATAGCCAAACATAATACGGCTGACAGAGCCTTAGAAAGAGCAGGAACTTTCCTGGCAACTCTAGACGGAGCATTAAGCACAGCTGAAAATTCTTCGGTACAATATTCATTGCAAAAGAGACCGAAAGACATGTGGAATTTTATTATCGGATCTCAGTACCAATTCAACAAGCATTTTATGTTTCGCGCAGAATGTGGTTTTCTAGGAACCCGTACACAAGTTCTGGGAAGTCTTCAATATCGTTTTGGACTGTAATTCATTCCTTATATGAAAAAAAGCATATTCATCGTCATCACTTTCTTTTGTATTTCATCGGCGCAGTCACAAGTATTGATTTCTTTGATTTTTGGAGACAAGCTTAACTCGGAGTTTTTGGAATTTGGTCTAGAAGGCGGCGTTAATTTTTCTACCATTTCAAATATGAATTCTTCCGGAACTAATCCTGGATTTAATCTCGGATTTTATTTTGATATCAGATCAAAGAAAAATCCGGCTTGGATGATCAATACAGGCGTAATCGTGAAATCTCCCATGGGTGCGCAAGGAATTCCAGTTTATCCAACTGGTGACACAAATCTAGACAATACTTTTGCCGGAGGAAGTGTGAACCGCGAAATTCGATATTTTAATGTTCCTATTTTGATTAAATATCAGTTCAAAAACAGAATTTATGTAAAAGCTGGGCCGCAGTTTGGTTTATTGGCGAAAGCGTTTGATGAATTCAAAACTGAATATGAAAAAGATGATGTGATCTACAAAAGAAATATACGCGATCAAATTCATGTTATTGATGCTGGACTTGCGGCAGGTCTTGGCTATCATTTAAATGTTGGAAACGGACTTAATTTTACGGTGCAATATTATTATGGACTCGTTACGGTAATGAAAGGCGACGGCCCAAATAATCAATTCAATAGATCATGGTATATTACGGCCGGAATTCCTATTGGAAAAGGAAAAGCAGCCCAAAAAAGAGCTGAAAAAGAAGCAGAGCTAAACAAAATTATTCTTCCTGAAGACGAAAAACCGCAACCTAAAAATTAACATTTAATTCCTGCAAGGTTTTGAAAACCTTGTAGGTATCTGTAATTACGGAAATAATAGCTACACACTGGGATATCAGATTCGATTAAATTTGTAAAAATTCATTAGGGCTGCTTTTTTATTCCGCTAGGGATTTAATATTGGTAGAAATTAGTTTTACCGAACGCTCATTTGTCCCGTAGGGACTACATTTTGTATAAATCCAAATAAAAATGGTATTAAACATATAGTCCCTACGGGACAAAATAAAACTGGGATATTTTTTTTCTACCAATATTAAATCCCTAGCGGGATAAAAAAAGCAAAATAATCGAACTCAAATTCTGGTCTATTTCGAATTTATTGATGCAATAAAATAAAGGATTTCCTGTGTATGCAAAATGAAATCAGGATTTGTGTATAAAATCGCATTATTAGGCATGAAAGGCATTTCGGCTGAAAGCGGATTTTGAACTGCAATTACGCCACCCGATGCTTTTATGGCTTTCAAACCTTCTGTTCCATCAGCATTTGAACCTGATAACAAAATACCAACTAAGGAAGTTCCATAAATTTCTGCCGCCGATTCAAAAGAAACATCTATACTTGGACGGCTATAATTTATTTTTTCTGAAGTATCTAGAGCCAGAATCCCTTCTTTTTCAAACAGCAAATGATAATTAGAAGGTGCAATATAAATAAAACCAGGCAGTATTGGTACTTTATCTTCTACAGGTTTTACTTTTATATTTGATTTCAGACTTATTAAATCTTCTAAAGTCTGATCATCAGTGCTTTTTCGATGAAGAACAATTACAAGCGCAAAATCATTGAGTTTTATCAACTCAGGCAAAATCTGCATCAAAGCGTTTAGACTTCCTGCTGATCCGCCAATAATAACGACTTTACAATTTGATATTATTTTAATTTCCTCCATATTTTATCTTTATCCAATTGTTTGTATTTGTTTGGAGCTATAGAATATTTTATGGTTTCTTTTGTGCCTAAAGCCAAAAATCCGAGAACGGCCAGACTTTCATCAAATAAATTGATTACACGCTTTTGCAAATCAGCATCAAAATAGATCAAAACATTTCGGCATAAAATCATGTCAAATTCATTAAAAGAAGTATCTGAAACGAGATTATGTTGTGAAAAAACCATTTTTTGAGCCAGCTCTTCATTAAACTTTGCAATACCGTAATTGGCTGTATAATAATTTGAAAAATCTTCCTGACCGCCCGCATCTCGATAGTTTTGAGAGTATTCTTTCATCATTCTGAGCGGGAAAATTCCTTTTTTTGCAGTTTCTAAAACTGTTGCATTAATATCTGTCGCATAAATTAAGGATTTATGCAACAGTCCGGCTTCTTTGAGCATGATCGCCATAGAATACACTTCTTCTCCTGTTGAACAGCCAGCATGCCATAAACGAATAAAAGGTTTTGTACCCAATAATGGCAGAATTTCTTTTCTGAGCACCATATAAAATGCTGGATCACGAAACATTTCGGTTACATTCACCGTAATTTCATTCACCATTCTCTTATAATATTCTGCATCCGAACGAACTTTAGAAAGAAATTCGGTAAAATTGGCAAAACCATCCAACTGAAAAATTCGGTTTACTCTCCTTTTGAGCGATGCTCTTGAATAGCTTCCAAAATCAAATCCATAATATTCGTAAACCTCATTGATAAGTGTTTCTAGCTCAATATCCTCAATCATATTTTTGTTCAAATTTTGCTCAAAACAAGCAGTAACTTATCAACATCAACTGGTTTTGAAATATAATCATCTGCCCCAGCCTCTAAACATTTTTCTTTATCCCCCGTCATTGCCTGAGCTGTAACCGCAACCACAAAAGTAGATTTTCGTGACGGAATAGCTTTTATTAACGGAATCGCATCATAGCCATCCATTTCCGGCATCATCATATCCAATAAAACGGCGTCAATCTTTTCATCAGATTCTAAAATTTTTAATGCATCTTCGGCACTTAAGCAAGACAAACAATCAAAAGATTTGGCTCGTAAAGTGTTTTCTAATGCAAAAATATTTCTAGAATCATCATCTATAATCAAAAGTCTTTTTTTACTCATAAACACATCTTAATTTATTCTTGTGTCGTTCTTTTTAAACCTTATCATAAAGCCAAACACGTAATAATGATAATAATTGATCCACATCTACAGGCTTTGTGATATAATCTGAAGCACCCGCCTTGATGCATTTTTCACGATCTCCCGTCATTGCTTTTGCCGTGACAGCAATCAGAGGCAAATTCAAGAATTTCGGGTTTGCTCTTATCTTTTCGGCTGTTTCGTATCCGTCCATATTTGGCATCATCATATCCAACAAAACAACATCAGTATCTGGATTTTCATTCAAAATTTTGATAGCTTCATTTCCATCAAAAGCCGTAATAATATTCATTTTAAAAACTTCTAAAGCTTTTGTCAGCGAATAAATATTGCGTACGTCATCATCAACAATCAGCACTTTTTTCTCATGCAGAATATTGTTTAGTAAATTTAGCTTTTTATGCCCATCATTCTTGTTTTTTCCATCTTTTTTATCTTCGACCAAATGCAAGAAAAGCGAAACCTCATCAAGCATTCTTTGATATGAATGGGCCGTTTTTACGATAATAGAATCGGCATACTTTTTAATTTTCACTTCTTCTTTTAGCGACAAGCTTTTTCCTGTAAACACAATTACGGGCAATTTTTCCAAACCTGGGTTTTTCTTTACACCATCCAAGATTTGATATGCTTGTTTGTCTGGAATTCCCATATCGAGAATTACGCAATCTACTTCTTTTTTATTGAGTGCTTGAATTCCTTCAGAAACCTCACTTTTTATTTCTGAATTGATATTATACGTTTCCAAGAAAAAAGCTAATGCTTTTGCATGTTTTGGATTGTCTTCAATGATCAACACTTTTTGCGCTTCTTTGTTGATGATGTGCTCGATTCTCAAAAACACTTCCGGAATCTTGTCAAAAGCGACTGGCTTGTCTAAAAAGTCAACCGCGCCTTTCAACAAACTTTCCTGTTTTAATTTATGCGAAGACATGATATGCACTGGAATGTGTTTTGTTTCCAAATTGTTTTTCATCTCTTCCAAAACTTCCCAGCCGCTCTTTACCGGAAGTTCAATATCCAGCAGAATTCCGACCGGTTTATACAATAATGCAAAATTCAAAGCATGATCTCCGCGAACTGCAACTACCGCCTTATATCCTTTTTTATTAGCAAAAGCCAATAGTGATTTGGCAAAATTGACATCATCTTCAATAATCAAAATTACTTTGTCACCTTCTTTAACAGCATTTCTGTCATCATCAATTTCGTCAGGAATTATTGGGCTTATGTATTTTTTTGCAACCGCGGGCTCTTGTTCAGGTTCAATTTCAGCAAAATCAGTTGGAGGTATTTTCTCTACATTCACTTTGTTATAAGCCGAACCAAACACTGGAAGGCATAATGTAAACGAGCTTCCTTCATTGACTTTGCTATGAAGAATGATTTCTCCTTTTAATAATTTGGCCAATTCTCTGCTGATTGACAATCCTAAACCAGTTCCGCCGTATTTACGTTTTGTTGATCCGTCAGCCTGTTGAAAGGCTTCAAAAACAAGTGGTTGTTTCTCTACGGGAATACCAATCCCTGTATCTTTTACAATAAAACAAATGATTTTTTCATCATCAGTATCGACTTTTATTTCAAGGCTGACTTTTCCTTTCTCTGTAAATTTAATGGCATTCGAAATCAGATTTTTCAGAATTTGTTCCAAACGCATTTTATCTGTTTTGATAACAATTGGCGCTTCTTTAGAGATAATCTCAAAATCGATTCCTTTTTCTTTGGCAACCAAATTGAATAAATTCCAAAGCGTATCTGTAATTTCTTTAGTGGAAACATCCAAGAATTCTAATTCCATTTTTCCAGCTTCGATTTTTGACAAATCCAGAATCTCATCAATCAGGCCCAACAAACTGTTTCCTGAACTTTGAATCACTTTTGCAAACTCAATTTCCTCATTGTTCATGCTTTTGTTATTATTTTCAGATAACAATCGGCTTAAAAGAAGTATTGAATTTAAAGGCGTTCTTAATTCGTGCGACATATTGGCTAAAAACTCCGATTTATAACGCGTTGTAAGTTCTAAAGCTTCAGATTTTTTCTGAATTTCGTTGTTTTTTTCTTCCAACAAAACGCTTCTTTCAGACAATTCTTCATTGGTTTGTTCCAATTCTTCTTGTTGCACTCGCAATTCTTCTTCAGAAGCTTGAAGTTTTTCTGTCTGCGCTTCTAACTCTGCATTAATTGCTTCTAGTTCGGTATGTTGCTGTTGTAATTCTTCCGATTGTGATTTTGTTTCTTCAAGCAACTCCATTACTCGTCTTCTATTTTGAGTCGATCTGATCGCAATTCCGATATTTCCTGCAACTGTTTTTAAAAACTCCAAGTGCAGATCTGAAAACCCATAAATACTTGCCAATTCAAGCGCGCCTTCCACTTTATTATCTAGCAAAGGCAGAGCGACAATATGCGTCGGTTTGATTTGCCCTAAAGCATAATTAATTTGTATATTATCTGAAGTTAAGGTCTTTAATTCCAACATCGTACGAGATGAAATTGCTTGCCCAATAAGGCCATCTCCTTTTTTAATACGTTCCCTATTTTTGCTTGGTATGTAGCTATAACCGCCAGCAGCTACAAGCTCATCTCCATCAATCACATATAAAACTCCAGCACTGCTGTTGGTATAATTACACAAAAATTCTATGATGTCTTTAGATAGTTTTTCTAATGCTTTATCACCAAGCATGGTATTATTCAATTCGGCGATGCCGGTTTGAAGCCATTCTTTTTGTGACAACAAATCAAAAGAATTTTTAAGGCTAACGCTCATTGTATTTAATGACTCTCCAACACTTCCGAGTGCGTCAGCTTTTTTATCATCTACTCGAATATCATAATTTCCGTTTGAAATATTATTTGCAATTGTACTAATCGCTTCGATTCTTTGAGCCGTTTCGATATCTTTTTTCTCTAATTCATTTTGCAATGCTGCACGCTCATTATAATCTTTCAAAATTCGAGTCAAGAAAACTACCGAAATTAGAAAAGCAATAAAAAATGCTACCACAATTAAAATCAAACTATAAGTTCCATATCGTTCAGAATTGGCATTTCGCTCTGCTAAAAGTCCTTGTTCTGTACTTTCTGTTTTTTTAATCGAAGTACGAATTTCAGTCATCATATTTCGTCCTTCATTCAAATCAAAAACCAATGTTTCTTTATTCAAACGCTTCTTAACAATCTGATTGTTCAAGTATTTAAAGAAATTTTCGCGAAGCACTTTTAATTCGGCCAATTGTTTTTGCTGCGAAGGATTATCGACAGTAAGTTCTTCTACTTTTTCAAAATAACCATTAGATTTTGCTTCAGCATCTCTAAATCGCTCAACAAATTGTTCATCGCCCGTAATCAAGTAACCGCGCATGCTAGTTTGTGCTTCAATAATTACCGAAGATCCTTCGTTTAAATTATAAATCACTTCCTGTGTATGGTTGACCCAAAAATTACTATTCAGCAAACTTTTAATGCTGATAAACGAAGCAACAGAACTTATTGTAAGCACCAATAATGACACTAAAGAGCTGATTAGCAAATTTCTTTTAAAGTTATTCTTCATAGATCTAATTTATATTTTACTCGTATTTTAAAGGAAGCACAATAATAAAGCTTGCGCCCTTGCCTACTTGACTTTTAGCCGTGATTAATCCGTTATGTTTCTCGATGATTTTTTTTGCAATTGCCAGTCCAATTCCTGTTCCTTCGTAAGTTTGGCGGTCATTGAGACTTTGAAAAATAATGAATATTCTGTCCAGATAAATTTCATCAAACCCAATTCCGTTATCTTTTACCGTGATGCGGCAAAATTTTCCATCGGGAGAAGTTGGACTATCAAAAGACTTTTCGACTATTAATTCTGAAGTGATTTCAATTAATGGCGGTTCATTTGCACCCGAAAACTTAATGGCATTCCCAATAAGATTTTGAAAAACCTGACGCAATTGACTCGGAATACTATCAATTGTAGGAAGTTCAGAAGTTTTTACCGTTGCATTTTTTCGGTCAATCAAATAATCAAAATCGGAGAGCACTTCCTGCAGTACTACATTTAGATCGGTTGTTTCCGGTTTTACTTGTGCCGACAATCGAGAATATGCCAAAAGATCCGTGATCAAAGTCTGCATTCTTTCAGCAGATTTTATCGTGCGATCTACATAATCAATTGCTTTTGCATCGGTAGTTAGATAAAGATCTTTTATGATTTTAATAAAAATTTGAATTTTACGTATTGGCTCATTCAAATCATGTGAAACCACCCATGCAAATTGCTGCAATTCATGGTTTTTCAGCTCCAATTCTTCATTTTTCAAAACCAATTCCTTAGTTCTTTCAGCAATTTTGATTTCGAGATTGTCCTGCGCTTCTTTTCTGATTTTTATTTCTTTTGAGAGAAGATCTTTGATTCCTTTTAGTTCGTTTTGCTGTTCGTAAATTTTGATGAAGGTTTTTACTTTAAGCATCAGCAAATCAGTATCAACAGGTTTTGTGATATATTCCACGGCACCGGTTTCGTAGCCTTTAAAAATATATTTTTTTTCGATATTTAAAGCCGAAAGAAAGATAACCGGTATATCTTTTGTCCGTTTATTTCCCGAAAGGATTTTCACAACTTCAAAGCCATCAAGACCTGGCATCTGGACATCCATAATAATGAGGCAATAATTTGTCTTTAAAATTTTCCTCAGTGCTTCTTCCCCAGATTCGGCAGAATCGACATCAATATTATGCAGCTCCAAAGTTTTCTTTAAGGCAATAATATTTGCCTTTATATCGTCTACAATTAATACCATTCTTTGCGGGGGAATAAAAAGTTATGAATTAAATGCTTTTTGTTTGAAATGTTTTACGCCAGATATTCAAAGCATCTGATCCTACTTTGAAAAACAGCTTTAGCGCAACTTTCAAATTTATAAAGAAAAGTTAAAAATGACTTTCATTGAAAATCTAATTCGTTATATAATTCCCATGTTTTAACATAAAAAAATACATTTTTTTTGAGGCAATCTTATAATTCTTTCAGTCAAAAAAGCTCCTAAAAACTTGATAAATTGCTTTAAATTAAATTATTATGGAAAAGAAAAAGACATTTCCTGAACAAAAACAGGAACTTCCCGGAAATGAATATTTAATGCATCCTGAACCCCAAATTATCAGGGAAAATTATGTCGGAAGCGGGAAACTTTTCAAAAAAGTTGCCTTTATAACTGGCGGAGACAGCGGTATTGGACGAAGTGTGGCGGTTCATTTTGCCCGAGAAGGTGCCAATATTGCAATTGTTTATTTAAAAGAAGATAAAGATGCCTTAAAAACGAAGGAATTAATTGAGAAAGAAGGGCAAGAATGTTTGCTAATAAGTGGCGATTTGAAGGATGAGAAATTCTGTAAAAATGCCGTAAAAAAATGTGTCGACACCTTTAAAAAAATCAATGTTTTAGTCAATAATGCAGCTGTCCAATTTCCGCAAAGCGAATTAGAAAAAATTACAGCAACTCAACTTAAGAAAACTTTTGAAACCAATATTTATCCTTATTTCTACATCACAAAAGCTGTTTTGCCTTTTTTAAATGAAAATGACACTATCGTAAACACAAGTTCTGTCACAGCATATCGTGGCAGTGAACATTTAGCCGATTATGCAAGTACGAAAGGTGCTATTGTAAGTTTTACAAAATCGTTATCAACAATGCTCGCTAAAAGAAAAATTAGAGTTAATGGTGTTGCTCCTGGCCCAATATGGACCCCATTAATCGTGGCCAGTTTTGATAAACTTTCAAATTTTGGAAAAAACAATCCGATGGGAAGAGCCGGACAGCCCTCAGAAGTTGCTCCTGCCTATGTATTTCTGGCTAGTGAAGACAGCAGTTACATTACGGGACAATTTATACATATCAATGGCGGGGAAATGGTAAGTTAAAAAAAGGTTCTAAAATGTTAAGATTCTAAGTTTTTTGTAATCTACTTAATAAACCTAATTGCAGAACCGACCAACACCTTAGAACCTTAGCATCTTAGTAGCTCAGAACCTTTAAAAAATAAAAAAAAATGAACTACATTGACATCATAGGATTATTTGCTGGAGCGTGTATAACGTTATCTACAATTCCCCAGATTTTGAAAGTTTGGAAAACCAAGAAAGTAAAAGACATTTCACTTCGCACTTTCAGCATTCTTACTTTCGGGATATTCATTTGGATTATTTACGGAATTATAAAAAATGACCTTCCAATTATAATTACAAACAGCATTTCTTTTTGCCTTAATCTCATTATGATTTATTTTATTGTTTATTATGAGAAAGAATAAGATTTTAAGTTGCTAAGTAAATTTTCTTTTCAAAACTTCAAAAAAAAAAATTCTGAGATAACTTAGTTTAAAAACTTAGTATCTCAGAATCTTAGTACTTAGAATCTCTTCTAATTATATATAATGCTTGGCTAGCTAGCTAATTTCTGGTTGTATAATTTAAATGACCAATGATGTTTTGCTCTGAAAAGTTTAAGAGCGGTGATTGCTTCAGAAAAACTCATTGAGGAAATTCTTCTGATTTCACTCAATTGTTTTACTGCGATGTCAATTAGAGGCTCAAATGTTTTTAAATAATTGTACGCATGTTGCTCAATTTCCATTTCTACAATATGATTCAAAATACTTTTTTTCAGAATCGTTCCAACGATACCTTTTTCAGGCATTGTCTTGAATTGATGAATCTTTTTTGAAATCCTCGAATTTTCTTTTCCAATATAAATATAGTTTCCAGAATCATTCGTAAAATGCTGCTTAACTTGTGAAACTAAAGGCTCGTTTTTGCTTTCGATTGTTGGCATTCCTAATAAAGTAAACTGAATGCGTTTGTGGCTTTCAAAGTATAAAACACTATTTATCACAGATGAATTGCTTAAAACTGCCGATTGATTTTTGTGCAAAATCTTTTTTTCACCATTTGAACCAAAACTATGGCACACATTTCCGTTTTCGCAATAAACAAAAAACACTGGAGCCGACTGAAAGGCTTCGATACTTAAACTCACATCCTGATGAAAAACCAAATCAAAATGCATAAACAAAATCTTATCGTCAAAACGAGTTCCTTTGATAGATCCTTTTGTCCATTTTGATTGGATGTCAAGATTATAATCATTGTCTTTTGCACTCAATGTGCCATGAAAACTATCTTTAAGATCATTAAAAACAGTATCAAATTCGCCATTGTTTAAGTATAGTTTTTTCATTTTGGTTTAATTTTTTAGAATGTGGTCAGTACACGATTTAATATATAATAACGAGTTTGGTAATTTCGTCATTTTCTATAATTCAAATTTCGTACATATTGCAAATCAAACTCTTACAGAATTTCAGTCAGATATTTCATAATTTTTATTTGGAAGGGACAAAGTAACAAAGTGACATAGGTCCAAAGGTTTATTAAGCAACTTTGTTACTTTGCATCTTTGTCCCTCTGTCACTTAAAAAAACAGCCACCTCAGAAGCAACAAAGGGGCATAAGTTCAAAATTCTATAAAGCAACTTTGTTACTTTGCGCCTCTGTCCCTCTGTCCCTTAAAAAAAACAGCCACCTCAAAAGTAACAAAGGGACATCGGTTCAAAGTTCTATAAAGCAACTTTGTTACTTTGCGCCTTTGTGCCTCTGTCACTTAAAAAAACAGCCGCCTCAGAAGCAACAAAGGGACATCGGTTCAAAGTTCTATAAAGCAACTTTGTTACTTTGCGCCTTTGTCCCTCTGTCACTTAAAAAAAAACAGCCGCCTCAGAATTCTCTGAAACGACTGCTCCTCAGCAAAATAAAAATACCTATTTATTTTATCTTATGTAAGTTCACTGATATCAGCATTTTTCGAATAATTTTTCTTCGGAATATCCTTGAAAAACTCAGCTTCATCTAAGTCGGCTGTTGGGCCATATCCTAACAAATGTGTTCCTTTAATGTGGTCTTTTGTTTCGATTACGTATAAAATTGACATATCATCTGGATTGCTCATGCCTTCATAACGATGATGCGCTACAATATAAATTTCATCTGGCTGATACGCATATTTTGTATCAGAATCTATCAAGGTGCCTTCGTCAAATAAAAAATTTGCAGTATAACCTTCGTCTTGATATTTCTGAATATAATCGGTTTCGTGTTTTTGTTCTTTTTTCATGATTTAAAATTTGAATTACAGTATTTGCAATCTTAGTTTCATCAAATTTCATCATACCATTCAAATAAAATTAACTCAATAGATTTTAAAATTATCTCATTAAAAGAAGACCATATTAAATGCTGCTTTTTCATAAAATAAAAGGGACTGTTATAAAAGAAACACCCGATTCATTTTTAAAAAATGAATCGGGTGTTTCTTTTTAATTATAAATGCTGAGATTATAATTTGTAAACAAAAGTCTTTTGATCGGGAACAAATTCTTTCCAATTTATGGTTAAAGAATGTTCAATAGATTTTATGATGTCTTTCATCAAAACCGGTTTTGTAATAAAATAATTTGCTCCTAAAGTGAGGCATTTTTCAATAATGCTTGGTTCATTTGAAGTCGAAAAAATGACAACCGGAATATCGCTGTTTTCTTCAGATCCTTTGAGTTCATTTAAAACATCAAACCCGTTTTTTCCAGGCATATTAAGATCTAAAAAAATAACATTGGGTTTTGGAGGTGAATGCGCAATGGCATTAAGCAGTTTTTCTCCGCCAGAATAAGTCTGCAGCACTATATCTTTTGACAATGATTCGACCGCATCGGCAAAAAGACTTAAATCGTCCTCATCATCATCAGTGTAGAATATTAGTAATTCATCCATACAGAAAGGGCTAAAACTGTTTTTGTAAAGATACTATAAATTAATTTACATACAATATTTTGTTAAATAATTCTGACAAAAGTCCAAATTGAAATCTAATAATTTTAAAATACAATTCTATAATTTTTTCAGATTCAAAAATCCCAACTTTGTTTAAAACTATAACAATATCAATAATTTACAACATTAAATACAGAAATCATGGGAGATCATAAAAACCTTACCGAGGAATTTGCGGTAAACAAAATAAAAGACTTGGCCGAAAATATAAAAATCTGCATGTTTTGCACTTATAATGCAGACCGTTTACAATCGAGACCAATGTCTGTCCAAAAAATTGATGATTTAGGCAATCTTTGGTTTTTATCTGACCGAAACAGCAGTCAAAATGCTGAAATTACGCTTAACCCTACAGTCGAAATATTTTTTGTCGAACCACAAGATAAATTTTTGACCCTTCACGGATCAGCAACTATTTCATATGACAGAGAAACAATAGAAAAATTATATGATCCTATTGTAAAAATCTGGATGCCTGGCGGTATAGACGACCCTAATTTAAGTGTCATAAAAGTAGTGCCTGAAGATGGTTATTACTGGAACAACAAACACGGAAAAATGGTCGCAATCGCAAAAATGACCGCTGCTTTTATAACCGGAAAAACAATGGATGACGGAATCGAAGGGAATTTGAAATTATAGTCAAATTAACAGCTTGAATTTGCAAGAGATTATAGGATTTTCCAATTAACTTTCATCCTAAACATCTGTTAATTATACAATTGAACCAAACAATTCTATAAAGAATAAGGTTTGTTTGATGAGTAGATTTGTACTATTAGAAACTATAAAATTTGATATTATGAATACTATAAATAAAGACAATAATATTCTCAACAGATTTCCTAATGCTTCAGATCGAAATAGGGTCATGAATGAAGAACTGTATAATTTTGAAGATCAAAAAGACACTGACAACACTATCGAAGAAATTGCAGATCGCGGCTATACTGTAAGAAATGGCCATAATCCTGACAAGCCAAATCCTGATCAGGACGCGATTGGGTATGATGATGATTTAGACGATTTTCACAACGATCGAGATTTAGAAGACAACAATGATGATATCTATGAAGTCGAACTGGAAAATGATGAAGATTATGTTGACAAAGATCTTGACGATGAAGTAGAAAACGACGAATTTGATAATCCGGCAGATACTTTTGAAAATGATTTTAATGAAGACGAAGATGATTTAGAAGATCTTGATGATGACGACGACGAAATTGAAGATGATGAAAATGATTATGTCGAAGATGACGTACAAGAAGATGATGAAGAAGACAATTATCCCGACAATGATCCTCGTAAATTTTAAATTAGAAAGGAGACAAAATTCAAAAACCGTTAAATTGCTTTAACGGTTTTTTTGTGATCAAAACGATGGGAATTTCCCAAATCAACGTGTAAGTAAATGTTTTAATCACCAATTTTTTCAAGTGTAGGAATATCGTCCATTTTTTGCAGACGTTCTGCTAATTCATTTCTGGCTTCTCTTAATTCAATTTCGGCTTTGCCTAATTCTTTATACCATTCTTCATTTCCGGTTTTCGAATTTTCGATTTTGCGCAAGATTTCAAAAATTTCTCCTTCGGCTTCCATTACTTTCAAACGTTTGTAATAGGTCAAACTTTCGGTCATGTGCGCAAGTGCAATCATCGCTGTCAAAAACGGATGATTATTTGTCACATTCACATCTCTGACGCGTCCGTGCTCCAATTCGACTTTTAACGCAAAGGCAAATTCTTCCATATTAAACCTTTCGTGTTTGCTTTTTGGATTTAAATAAGCTTTAATTGCTTCAACATTATCCATTGTCGAGAGATCTACTTCTGTTTGTTTGCCGTCTATTAAATCTTTATAAACTACATTCGCAACAGCTCTCGCTTCATCTATAGTTGGATCGTTTTCAGGATTTTCAAAATCTCGAATTCCCCAATCCCAATTTTTAGGATGCACAGGTTTGATGTATTTTTCACAAAAATCTGTTACATCATTTTTCAAGCTTACCATTTCGTCGTCTCTTTTGATGTAAACATCTTGATAAGCACCACTTTTTGTTCCCATGATATTTTCTTTTTTAAAAGGCAAACGACACATTTATCGAAATAGATGTGTCGCTTTAATTTGTTCTAATTCACTGAGTCAATAAGTATTAAACACTTCTTCTTCCGCTGATTAGCGATATGATAAATAATACCAAGAAAATGAAAAATAAAATTTTTGCTATACTAGCGGCTCCAGCGGCAATGCCACCAAAACCAAATATTCCTGCAACAATTGCGAGAATAATAAATATGACTGTCCAACGTAACATAATAATTGATTTTTAGTTAATAACGATTTGTTTGTTACTCAAATTTCATGCTTTTAAAAGAGATGCATTAACTCTAAATATTTTATTTCTAACGCTATAAATCACTGATTACAGCAAGTTTACCTTATATTTTTCTATCAATTCAGCAAAAGCAATTTCAGTTGGTGAAAAATACTTTTTAGTACTTCTGCTCTTTTTTACTTTGTCAAAATAGTGCTGAATTGAGCCGTTTTCATAGGTTGAAACCAACAGCGGATGCACATAATAATTTTTGCAGACGTTTCTTGTATTCCCGAGTGCCTCTGCCGTCGCATCATACGCTGTCAGGATGTTTTTTTTGACTTCTTTTTCGTCTGTTGTTGTTCCAATTTCCATAAGGTTTTCGAAAAAAATAATCGAGGCCGCCCAGGTTCTAAAATCTTTTGCACTGAAATATTCACCTGAGATCTCATGCAAATATTCATTTACCATGTGGCTGTCCAAAACCTTTTTTTCCCCATTATTGTCATAATATTTAAAAACTTCCCAACCCGGAATTTCTTCGCAACGACCAACGAGTTTTATCAATTGCTTATTTCGGGTTGTAATGGTGTGTTGTTTTCCTTTTTTTCCAATAAATTCAAACCGAAGCGTGTTTTTATTGATATTGATATGCCGTTTGCGCAATGTCGAAAGTCCGTACGATTTATTGTCTTTTGCATACTTTTCATTTCCAATTCGGATATGTGTTTCCTCCATTAACCGAATCACAAGCGCTATAACCTTGTTTTTAGACCACTCCTTCTCTTCTAAATCTTGATCCACCCTTTTTCTTATCGAAGGCAGTTTTTGTCCAAATTCGGCTATTTTATAAAACTTCGTTTGATTCCGAATTGAATTCCATTTTGGATGATAGCGATATTGTTTTCTGTTTTTCACATCCAAACCAACAGCCTGCAAATGTCCATTTGCTAAATCAGAAATTCTCACATTAACCCATGCCGGTGGCAAAACCAAACTGTTAAAGCGCTTTAATTCACTTTTTTGCTTGATATAGCGCCCATTTTTTTTATAAACGAACCCTTCCTTTTCCTGAAATCTCTCAATTGGCAATTTTTGATTGTTTACATAAACCAAGTCTAATTTCTCAAGAACCAAATGTGGTGTCTTGATCAATTTTTCAATAAGTTTTTGCTGAGTGATTTTTGCAGACATGGTTTCAACTTTAATTATTTCTTAAAGAATTAATAAGAGCTTTTTTATTCATATAGGAACGTCCTTTTATTCCAACTCTGACTGCTTGTTTCAGCAATTCATCTTTTGTCCATTCTTCATACGGCTTTGCTTTTCCTCCTTTTACTCCAGCATCTGGCGTATTGGCAATTCGGGCCGATTTTTCTTTGCTGTATCCTTTTTCTACTAAAGCCTGATACTGCTTTTCATTTTTAATTCTTGGATTTGGCATGATTTTAAATTTTAGGTTAATGATTTGAGATGTATGGTATTTCAAAGTTCTCGAAAAAGTAAGGCAATTCTGTTATAGAATTTTGGCAATAACTTTCATAATTTATAAGTCGAAAGTCATAAGGTCTTAAAGTCGAAAGTTTTGAGCAAAAAAAATCCCAACTCTTTTGGAATTGGGAATTTTTAAGTTTAGAAGCTAATTATTTTCAACTCCAACTCATATTTATTAAAACTTTATTTTGCTTCACTTCAACTTTTCCACCATAAGCATCACCATCTTTTGGGTGAATTTCATATACTTTGATTCCTTCTTTTATTTTAAACTGACTTTTTCTAAATCCTTTACTTTTTAAAATCCATTTTTTAATTTCGGTATCAGAACTAGTGAACTCAATTATAAATTGTCTGGTAAACATAGAACCTCTTTTTTCTAAATGAATAATTTCTGCATCTTCAGGAAGTTTTTCTAATTGTCCCCAACTTAATGCAACTTCAATTGCTTCTTCTTTTTGCCATGGCATTACAAAAGAAGAAAAACAGTTTATATAGAGAACAAATATTCCTAAAAACAGTACTACAGCAATTGTCTTAATTATTTTCATTTGAAATTAAATTTATACTAAACATCTAATCACATTTCCTTTCAACAAAATCATCTACTTTTTCATCATACTCCAGACAAGTTTTCTTTATTAAAACCATTTTATTATTCACCACTTTATATTCGGCGTTCATGTGGCTGCTGCCGGCACAACATTGATTGTGTTCGTAAATTCGTTTGTTTTGTCCGTCAAATTCTAAAGAAGTTCCGCTGAAACTGCTCTGAAAATATTTTCGTGTTTTTGGATTATAAAGAAAATATAAACTAGAAGTATTTGGTCCGGCATAACTACTTTCAAAAACTGAGAAGTCTGGAATACCGTCAAAATTATAGTCGTCGATACCTATGTTGTTCAATCCCCAAAGCTGACAATCTAAATCTATTTTCTGAATCAATTTATCTGTCTTTTTTTCTATAATTTTTACGCCCGATACGTTTGCATAAAAACTTCCTTTTTCTTTCGAAACAATCAACTTGAAATATTTGTCTTTAAAAGATTCCGGCTGCAGGATTTCTCTATCCGTCCATTGAACATTATCGCCATAATCGATATTAAATTCTTTCGATAACGTAATTTTGAGCTCCTTTCCTGAACTTAAATCTTTCCATATCCCATTTAGCTGTTGGCTTTTTTCATTATAATTCTGAAAAGTCAATTTTGCCGTTTCCTTATTTGTTTTGTCTTTTTCAGTAAACACCAAAGTTTTACCGGTAAGTTTAGCGCTTAAAACAATTGGAGTATCAAAATTTGAATAAGCGTAAATCGCCGATCCTACGCCATCAGAATAAAGATAGGTAACAAATTCAATTGGATATTTATCAATAAATCCCTTGTAGCTTATTTGGGCAGATAAAAATGTTGTTGCAAGAAGAAATAGTAAGGTAATTTTTTGTGTCATTTAATAGCAATTTTGGATTAAATCTTTCCGATATCCTCGATAGAATCTTCTGGTAAAGCTTTCGGTTTTAGTAACTTCAAACCAAATCTAATCATATAAATTATTGGGATAGTAAGAAAAACAACTATAACAGCAAAAATTATTAAATACCACAAGTCTTTATTGCTTGATGCTTTTATAAAGTTTATCAGTGCTTGTATCAAAGTTCCGTATGATACAAATAGCAATAATGCTCCAACAAGAAGCAAAAACAAACCAATAATTTTTTTGAGCGCATTCATTATACTAAAGTATTTTATCAGCTAATATAAAACTATTTCTATTACAAAATAACTTACAATTTTTGCATCATATCCAAATCATATAACAATCTTTTAAAATCCTGTAAAGAGATTCCTGCATCTTCTAAATAATTTTACATCATAACATTCAAACTATTAAAATCATGAAAAAGATACTATTAGCCGGTAAAGCAATTTTAGGAGCAGGACTTATTATTATTTTCCTTCAATCTTGTAAAAACGAAACCAAACAAGAAGATCCGAAAGAAGTGGCAGAAGATGCCAATGAAGCCAAATTTGATTCTATTGACAGCAAAGAAGATGATTCTGAATTTTTGGTAGATCAAGCCGAAATTAATTTGGCTGAAATTGAAATTGGAAAACTAGCACAGCAGAAAAGTACAAATGCGGAAGTGAAAAAATTTGGAAAAATGCTTGTGGATGAACATACAAAATCGGCTTCTGAAGTTAGTGCATTGGCGAAAGCCAAAAACTTTACACTCCCAACTTCATTAACAGAAGAAGGTCAAGATGAATACAATAAACTAAACGAAAAATCAGGTATCGATTTTGACAAAAAATTCGCCGATATGATGATTGACGGTCACGAAAAAGCAATTGAAAAACTTCAGAAAGCCTCAAAAGATGCCACAGATAATGACATCAAAATGTGGGCATCAAATAATATTGCAGGTTTAACAGCACATTTGGAACACGCTAAAATGCTGAAGCAAAATCTAGACAAAAAGTAATTTTTTAAGATGCTAAGATACTTAAGTACTAAGATACTAAGATGCTAAGGCTGAAAAGTAAAATAAATTTAATTGATCATTATTTATTTTAAACAAAGATTCTGCGATTCTAAGATACTAAGTAATTGAGCATCTAAGAACCCCAAATCTTTGCTAAAAACCCCTCAAGAGTTGAATTGCTTGAGGGGTTTGTTTTTTTTTTAAGATGCTAAGATCCTAAGTTGCTAAGATTCTAAGTTTTTATTCTCAGAAACTTAGTAGCTTAGAATCTTAGAAACTTATTTACCAGCTATCTTCTGCAAATGTTCAGGATATCTTGATCCTTCAATTGTTATTTTTGAAGCGGCTTCGTTGATTGCGGCAACATCTTTGGCAGAAAGTTCTAAGTTTATTGCGCCTAAATTTTCCTCTATACGATGCAATTTTGTGGTTCCTGGAATTGGAACAATCCAAGGTTTTTGAGCTAAATTCCACGCAAGGGCAATTTGAGCGTTTGTCACGCCTCTTTCTGTAGCCATTTTGGTCAATACTTCAACAAATTGTTGGTTTGTTTTTCTGGCTTCTGGAGCAAAACGAGGCAATGAATTTCTGAAATCAGTACTATCAAATTGTGTGTTTTCATCAATTTTTGCAGTAAGAAAACCTCTTCCTAGTGGACTGAAAGGCACAAAACCAATTCCAAGTTCTTCCAAGGTTGGGAAAATTTCTTCTTCGGGAGTTCTCCACCAAAGTGAATATTCGCTTTGAAGCGCCGTAACAGGCTGAACTGCATGTGCACGACGAATCGTCTCCGCTCCTGCTTCTGAAAGTCCAAAATGTTTTACTTTTCCTTCTTGAATCAAATCTTTTATTGTTCCAGCAACGTCTTCAATAGGCACATTCGGATCAACGCGATGCTGATAATACAAGTCAATTACATCTGTTTTCAATCTTTTCAATGAACCTTCTATGCTTTTTCTGATCCATTCTGGACGGCTGTCTAATCCTTTTTTAGAATCACCTTCCAAAAAACCAAATTTCGTAGCAATTACCACTTTATCGCGAAAAGGCGCTAAAGCTTCTCCTAAAAGTTCTTCGTTTAAATGAGGTCCATAACATTCGGCAGTATCAAAAAAAGTAATTCCTTTTTCATAAGCCGAACGAAGCAGACTTATCATTTCATTTTTGTCATGAGCAGGACCATATCCAAAACTCATCCCCATACAGCCAAGCCCCAATGCTGAGACTTCAAGACCGCTATTTCCTAGTTTGCGTGTTTGCATTTTTCTAAAGTTTCTAAGATGCTAAGGTTCTAAGATTCTAAGTTTCCTTTACTTTGTCTCTAAACCTTTTTATCTGTTTTTTTTAGTTTATTAAGATACTGAGATTCTAAGTTTCCTAGAATCTCAGCGCTCCTTCATATAATTTAAAAAAATTGCCAAAGTTTAAAGACTCAAGATTCTTAGCATCTTCGAACCTTAGCAACTTAGTATCTTATTTCAAAGAAGCCATATCAATCACAAAACGATATTTGATATCTCCTTTAAGTAATCTTTCATAAGCGTCATTTACTTCGTTTACACCAATGATTTCAATATCTGCAGTAATATTATGTTCTGCACAGAAATCAAGCATTTCTTGAGTTTCTGCGATTCCTCCGATAGCTGAGCCTGCAAAACTTCTTCTTCCTAATAAAAGACTGAATGATGTTACAGGAAGCGGTTCCATTGGTGCGCCAACAAGCGTTAAAGTTCCATCTACTTTTAATAAATTTAAGTAGGAATCAATATTGTGCTCTGCAGAAACACAGTCTAAAATAAAATTCAGACTTTTTGCATGTTTTGCCATTTGTTTCGGATCTGTAGATAAAACTACTTCATCAGCTCCAAGTTCTTTTGTCGCGTCAAATTTTGAAACAGATGTTGTAAAAACCACAACATGAGCGCCCATAGCTTTAGCCAATTTGATTCCCATATGCCCTAAACCGCCAATTCCAACGATTCCAACTTTTTGCCCTGGACCAACTTTCCAGTGTTTTAAAGGTGAATAAGTTGTAATTCCAGCACATAATAATGGTGCAACCCCAGCAAGATCTAATTTATCTGAAATATGAAGTACATAATTTTCATCAACAACAATACTTTGAGAATAACCTCCAAAAGTATGTCCGCCTAAATGTTTATCTGGTGAATTGAATGTCAATATGCTTCCTTCATCGCAATATTGCTCCAAATCGTTTTTGCAATGATCACATTCTCTGCAAGAATCTACCATACAGCCAACGCCCGCTAATTGCCCTACTTTGAAGTTTTTAACGTGGTCTCCGACTTTAGTCACGCGACCCACGATTTCGTGTCCCGGCACAATTGGGTACATCGTTCCGTGCCATTCATTTCTAGCCGAATGCAAATCAGAATGGCAAATACCACAATACAGAATTTCAATTTCTACGTCATGCGCTTGTACTGCTCTTCTTTTAATATCTAATGTTTTTAATGGTGCTTCGGCAGCTTCTGTACCAAAGGCTTTAATGTCTTTTGTTTCCATAATATGTTTTTTGTTGTTTTTTGAAGTTTCAAGTTTCAGGTTTCAAGTTTATTTGGAACGAAAAATTGCACGCAGATTTAGCAGATTTAAACAGATTTATTCCTGTAAAAAATTGATAACATGAAAGTTACAAAAATATTCTTTCATTACTATTAAAATAAATCATTCCAAAATCTGCATAAAAAAACTTAGCATCTTAGCCTCTTAGAACCTTAGTATCTTAAAAAAAATCAAGCTCTTTGAAAAGAAAAATATTCTTCATCTGAGACTTTTTCAAGCCAAGTTCCAAAACCTTTATCAATTTCTGTGATAATGGCGATGTATGAGAATTTATTAAACGGAGTTGCGCCATACCAGTGTTCTACGCCTGGCAAGATCGTAACTACCTCATCTTTTTGAAGCATTCTGATTTCGCTTCCTCTTTCTTGATAATAACCAATTCCGTTTGTTGCAATCAATAATTGCAAACTTGCATTGCTGTGCCAATTGCTTCTTGCGCTTGGCTCAAATGAAACTTCTTTAATAGTCGTATTTTCGGGATGAATTTCACTGGTTTGTTTTTTATATGACACTTCACCTGTCATATAAGTATTTGGAACTCTTCCTTCTTCGGTCACTGTGGTGTATTGTGTCGACATAATTTAATTGTTTTTAGGTTAATAATTATTTTAAAAGTTATCGTGAACTATCTTTCGATAGCAAAATCAAAGTGCCTAACCTCTTTAAGAGAGATTTCAGATTTATTTATTCTTTAAAATTTTATATTATTTTATATCAAGCATTTAAAACTAAACCGTAAAGCTGGGACCTCGCCTTTATGAAGTATTCTTTAGTCTTTAAAAACCGATAAATGATTTGTTTATTAATCTGGGACAAATGTAGAACAATACTTAGGTCCAGAAATAACAATATTCAAACAAAAAATTATGAAAATGAAACAATTTACATTCTTAACGATTTTGGAACCGTTCCTGTAAGCCTTTTAAAATAATTATTAAAATAGCTCGGATATTCAAATCCTAATGAGTACCCAATATCTGAAATACTCCAATCAGTATGTTGCAAAAGTGCTTTTGCTTCGTTGATAATTCTTTCTGTAATATGCGAAGTAGTTGGCTTTCCTGTAACTTCTTTAACCGAGCGATTTAAGTGATTTACGTGTACAGCAAGGCTTTGTGCATAATCTTGAGGCGTTTTTAATAAAAGAGGCTGATCTTTTGTCTCAATTGGAAATTGTCTTTCTAATAATTCCAAAAACAGCGAAGTAATTCTAGAAGAAGCATTTTTTGGTTTAAAGAAATTTTCCGACGGTTGCATCTTCATTGATTCGTGCAAAATCAAATTGATATAATTGCGCATCAAATCATCTTTAAACGCATAATCCGTTTCATATTCCTGAATCATTTTTTGAAATAATGAATCTATAAAACCCTTTTGATCAGCTGTTAAAGAAAAGATTGGCGTTCCTCCTATTTTAAACAACGGCGATTCGTGAAGTGCTTCTGAACGTTCTTTTGATTTTAAGAATTCTTCTGTAAAAACACAGGCATATCCCTCATACGCTCCTGAAATGGTTTCCCATGAATATGGAATAATTGGATTACCGAAAAACAAAATCGTACCGTCTGTTTCTATTCCGCGGTCAGCATATTGTATGATACTTTTACTCGTATTTATGCAAATTTTATAAAAATCCCTGCGACTATAAACAGGAATCTTGCTTTGATCTCCATTTATTTGATAAACCTTAAAACCCTTCAGTTGTAAATCTGAAGTAAAATCGCAATTATTAATATTTTCTGTCTGATTATTCATTTTGCAAAGTTATGAAAATCAAACATTATTATTATGTTATTTTTTTGTTTCTCCCGAGGCTTCGGGATCAGGTTTCGAATTTAACCGCAAAGAACGCAAAGTTTTTTTTCTTGGGATTGTGAATATAAACGCAAAGTTCGCAAAGCTATACGAAAACTTTGCGAACCTTTGCGTAAATCTTAGCGTGCCTTGCGGTTAAAAACTAATTCTTTAAAATCACAGTTCGTAATCCTTTCGCGGAAGCGGATAAAATAACTTCTTTGGCATTATCCTCTTTTTGAATGATAATTTGAGCATATCCATTAAATAATTTTCTTTTCCAAGGTCCAGCCGGCGTCATAACCTGAATAACTCCGGGATCAGTGTTCATTACATCCCAGTCTTTTATTTTTTGGAGAGGTTTTGCTGAAATATTAATGAAATTTTTTCCTTCCCTTAAAATGTCTGCACTTAGAATATACTTTTGATGATCTTCTAAACTCGGCTCTACAACTGTTCCATTAATATAGACAACAGGCTCAACACCTATTTTTTTATAATAAAAAGTTACTATACTTGTCTTTAGGTCATTTTTCATATCAAATTCTCCGCGATACAAATATGATTCTGCCTGATTTTTATAATCCCGATCTTTAAAAGCCTCTTTCCACTGGTATTCTTTATCATCTAAATTTCGTGGCTGATCAACATGAAGCCCAATTCTTTCTTGGAAATTAGTTATAGAAACTAAAGCCACATCATCTATAAACTGATCATTTTCTAATGATGTTGGATTTCCATTTCCGACTCCTAAAATTTTTCCGCCTTTTACAGAAAAAGCAATTTCATCATTAGAAGTCGGAACATGCAAGCCATTTTTATCCGTAGTTTCAACCGTTATAACCGAAACATTCCCTTTCAAAACATTTTCTTTATCCAAAGACAATTTGATGTTTTCTGCTTTTCCAGTTGTTTTCTGAATATCCGTCAACACTTTTTTGCCATTTTTATATCCAATAGCTTCCAACGTTCCTGGCACATAATTTACTTTCCATTCTAAATGACTGTTTTTATCCATTTTCTTTTTTCCCAAACTTTTTTTGTTCAGAAAAAGTTCAACTTCATCGCAGTTAGAATACGCCCAAACATCAATTTCTTTTCCATCTAATCCAGCCCAGTTCCAATGTGGCAATAAATGCAAAACCGGCTCTGTACCCCACCAAGATTTTAAATAAAAAACATTGTCTTTCGGAAAACCGCAAACATCCATCATACCAAAATACGAAATCACTGATGGCCAACCATAAGGCGTTGGTTCTCCGCGGTAATCAAAACCTGTCCAAATAAACATCCCGGCCAAATAAGGCCTTTCAGCATAAAACTTCCAACCTTCTTCAATGCTATAAAAAGTCGGTCTAGGTTTTTGATCGTAGGCACTTTTATAATGCTTAGCATCATCTGTAAAATACACCCCTCGCGTGGTGAAAGTTGAACCTTCCTCCGTTCCCATTCCCGGCTGTTGTTTGAACTCATTTCTGTGCGCGTCAATATCTCCGTTTCCGAGATAATTGTAGCCCATAATCTCAACTACAGATGAAATGCCGCTTCTAAATCCGCTACTGATTCCAACCGTTACAGGTCTTGTGCTATCAATGCTTTTTGCAAAATCCTGCATCACATTTGTAATGCGTTCGCCCACAATATTGCCTTCTATATTCCATTCTTCATTTCCAACTGACCAACAAATAATACTTGGATGATTTCGGTCGCGCTTCATCATTCGTTCCAAATCATTCAAATGATAATCGTTTATTCCCATCAAACGAGTTTCATCAATCACAAGCATTCCTAATTCATCACAAGCTTTCAGTAATTCGGGAGTTGGCGGGTGATGCGAGCAACGATAAGCGTTTGCCCCCATTTCTTTCAGTTTTTTAATTCTGTAATACTGAATTTCATCAGGCAAAGCAGTTCCAATTCCAGCGTGATCTTGATGATTATTGGTTCCTTTTAATTTCAGCGATTTTTCGTTCAGGAAAAAGCCTTTTTCAGCATCAAATTTTATGGTTCTGATTCCAAAAGTCGTTTCATAACTGTCAATTGTTTTCCCATTTTGCTTTAATTCGGTAACCAAACGGTATAAATTTGGCGCGTCAATATCCCATAAAATCGGATTTTTGACATCTAATTTCGAAGCAAAACGTGCTGTTTTGTAAAATTCGGGAGCCAAAACATTTTCAGAAACTGATGAAATTTGTTTATTTGAAGCATCAAAAATTGTTTGAACCACTTCGATAGACCCCTTGTAATTTCCTTTATTTTCAATTGAAACTTCAGCTGTAATTGCTGCATCATTATTTTTTAATTCGGACCTTGCATAAGTCCCATTCAAAACAACATGAATAGGATTTGCTTTCTGCAGATAAACATGCCTGTAAATCCCTGCACCTTCATAAAACCAACCTTCTTCCATAGAAGCATCGGCACGCACGACGATTGTGTTTTCTCCGCCATAATTTACATAAGCCGTCACATCATATTCAAATCCGTTATACCCGCTTTCCTCCGTTCCGAGATAATAACCGTTAAAAAACACTTTTGAATTCCTGAAAACGCCGTCAAATTTCAAAGAAATAATCTTTCCCTTATCAGCATCCGAAATGTTGATTTTTTTTCTGTACCAGCCAATGCTTTTATCTGGAAAACCTTTGCCGGCTGTTTTGAATCCATGGCTAAAACTACCGCTTTCGCCAAAAGCTTGTTCGACCGCCCAATCGTGTGGCAAATCAAGTTTTCGCCAGGCACGATCATCAAAATCTTTAGCCGCTGGACCATCTCCAAAACCTGTTTTAGCCAAATAAGAAAAATACCCCATCGCATGGCTAAAATCTTTCTCGGTGTCAAATAAATGTCCGAAAGAAAAACGCCAATCCTTATCAATCAAAATCAAATCTCTATCTGATTTGCTTTGGGCGAAAGCCAAAAATGAAATCAAAAAAACAAAAACTGAAAAGGCTTTTTTAAGACAAGAATTTCTCATGAAAATAGTTTGAGGATAGTTAGAAAATATAAAATTAGGTTTTTGAAGGTATATTTTTTAATAGTATTTTATCAAAAACATAAACTATTATCCTTTTATACCCCATTAAAAATGACTATTAAAATTTAGAATCATTCTATTGGCTATACTTTCTAAAATAATTTTCTTTTGGTGTAATTTTATACTAAAATAAAAAAAAAACGAAGACTATTATGAGTGTTATTAAAGATGAAAAAAAGCTTCTGAGCGCCATTAAACGTATCGATGAGAAGATCGATAAGAATAATGACCAAAAGATTCTTGCCTTTTTTGAATCTCTTGGATTAACTGAAAGAGAAGATGTTCCTAAGAATTTTCTAGACTGGGAAACGATTCTTATTGTCGTTCCCGATCGGCATATTTCACATGAACTGAAATACTATAAATTCTCTATATCAAGGCTTTTCTTTGTAACCAATCCGTATGCCGATAAAATCCATATTTATGATTTTAACGAATGGAAAAATGTTACACGAAACAAATCGCAATTTCAAATTAGGGAAATGATGAAAACAAGCTTTGGTGGCGTCAGAAAGGCAAATACAGAAAACGAATAATTAAAAAAGTCCCAAAATTGGGACTTTTTTTTGTTTCAGGTTTTCTTTGTTTCAAGTTTCAGGTTGATTTGCTTTGTGAAGTTAACCGCAAAGAGCGCAAAGATTTACGCAAAGGTTCGCTAAGTTTTTTTTTGCTGACGAAATAATCTCGCAAAGTCGCAGAGTCGCAAAGTTTAATTCTCTTTGCGCTCTTTGCGGTTAAATATGAAACTTGTGAAACAAAAAACTACTTTGCCAACAAACCGTTAACCATATCTTCTAACGCTTTTCCGTGAATGTTTTTAGCCAAAATGATTCCGTTTTTGTCAATCAAAAAATTTAACGGAACAGATTGCAACATATACGCACTTACAACTGGCGAACTCCAGTATTTTAAGTCGCTTACGTTTGTCCAAGGCAGTTTTCCTTTTGCGATTGCGCCTGTCCATAATGGCTTTTTTGTATCCATTGAAACACCATAAATAAATAATTTTTCTGGATAAGCGTTATGCAGTTTTAATAAAACAGGTTGCTCTTTGATGCAAGGTCCGCACCACGAAGCCCAAAAGTCAACTAACACCAAAGCGCCTCTAAATGACGAAAGCGAAACGACATTCCCTTTTGTATCTGGAAGTTCAATTTCTGGAGCAATATCGCCAACGTCGACACCTACAACCTGTGCTTTTGAACTGGTTATTACACAACATAAGAATCCTATAACTAGTAAAGTTTTTTTCATAATTGATTAAGTTTATTTTGTTTTTTTGGGGCTGTTTGTCTGTAACAAATATAAATTTCTTTCATGAAATTTATCACATTTCACAAAGTACTTTATGTTTTTATTTGAATCATTCTTACATCATCGTATTAATACGAATACTTGCTTTTATAAGCGCCAAAGCTGATATTTTCGAAACATGAATATCTTTTGGCTGATGATGCGAATTCTGACTTACCAATTTCACATATTCCACACCTTGATCTGATTTCTGAACATATTTTACTGTAATATACTCTTCCCAATCATTCAGTTTTACACTTAGAAGATACATTTCGCCAAAAAAGATATTTTCAAATTCGGTTTCCTTATATAAAATAATATCTCCAGATTTCAATAGCGGATACATACTATCTCCCGTCACAGAAATTGCTCCATCGCATTTTGGAAGATTCGGAATTTTTATCGTGTCTAGAATTCTTTGTGGTTCACCACTACTAAACAACTCTCTTAAACCCGCTACTGCTTCCAAATCATACAACGGAATTTCTTGAGTAGCATGTAGTGAATCGGCAGTTTTTCTATCATTATTCATAATTACAATACTAGTATTTTCTTCCTTAATCATTGGCCCATTTCCTGTTAACAGCCACTCTGAATTTAGATCGGGATAGTAGTGTAATATTTTACACGCCTTATCTGTTCCCATATTACTACTATTATCTAAAAACTTGTTAGAAAAACCCAAATCATTACAGAACTTATACTTAGTAATCCCTTTATAATCAAGATATTCACGCACTCTTTCAGTTGATCCCATAAAAAGATGTATTATTTTACGTTAAAAATTTGTTTTAATGTATTATTTTACATTATATTTGCAAAGTAAAGAAAAATAAAATTGAAAAACAAGGGATTAAGCCATAAAATATTGGATAAAGATAAAATTAAACAATTCAAAATACTTTACAATTAACTGATTTTCAAATAATAAAACAACCAATAACACAAAATGAAAAATACTACCCTAAAACACAAAAAAGATGGTAAATACTACGAATTTTAAAAATAACATTATAAAAAACATGAAAAACAGGAAATATCACTAAAACTTTTAATGTAAATCGAAATGAAAAAAAATCAAATCAAAGAAAAAATTCAGGAATTAGAAAATTGGCTCATTGAGAATCCAAACAGTTCCGAAAGAAGTTTAATCGAATCTGATATCAAAAAATTAAAAAATCAATTAGAAAAAAATCATGAGTAACACACAAATCGAAGAACGTATTGCAACATTATATCTGGCACTTCAATATTGTTCTGAAAAAAAGAAAACTTTTACTGCCGGAGAAAGAATCTGCATCAACCAAGAACGTTTTCAATGGATGCACATTCTGGATGATAAAACTGCCACTCCCCGCCCCGTTTCTGCAAGTATTGAAAACAAATTGAAAGAAGTTACAAAACTCGCGTTTCAAAATAATTTTAAACCCTATTACGGAGATCCATTTAAAGAAGAAATTTTATTAACCGCTTAAAAAACAATATATGAATACTTCAACAGCAAACAATTACAAAGCGATGGACTTATCTCAATTTTCTGCTCAACAATTAAAAGAAGCTTTAAATAAAATTGAAAACAAAAAATTGGAAGAAAGAGATGCTTATAAAAAATTAGTAGCCGAAACGATTCCGAAAGCGCTTTCAAGACTACACGAAACATCTGAAATGATGAGAAATGCCAAAACTGAAACTTTCCAGTTATTTGAAACCATTTTGGATTTAAAAAATCAAGTTTATGGTTTTAAAGAAAAACAAATGTCGCATACATTTTCAAATGACAAAGAAGAAATTACAATTGGATATCGCATTAACGAAGGTTGGGACGACACCGTAACAATTGGAATTGAAAAAGTACAGAATTATATTTCGTCGCTTTCTACAAGCAAAGAGACAGCTTCGTTAGTTAAAATTGTTTTCAATCTTTTAAAAAAGGATGCAAAAGGAAACCTAAAAGGTTCCAGAGTTTTAGAACTTCAAAAACTGACAAAGGAATTCAACAACGAAGAGTTTACAGATGGTGTTGAAATTATTGCTTCTTCGTTTAAACCTGTACGTTCGAGCTGGTTTATTGAAGCATGTAGAATTGATGAAAATGGCGTAAGAACCAATATTCCGTTGTCGATATCTTCTGTTGATTTTTTACAAGGATATGCTTTTAATTTCTTTAACCAACAAAACAAACAAAATCATGCAGCTTAGTACCATCCATTTATCGTTGCTTTTAGCTTTTCTATTGATTGCAACCAATTTGAAACCAATATTTTTATTTAGAGAATGGTTTTATTTCAAATTAAAAACAACTTTTAAACAATACCTAAATGAGCGTAAAAATAAAGCCAATTACAGATCATGAAAGCTATAAAGTAAACGAACATATTATCTTTAAAGACGGACTTGGAAACTGGAATTGCAGTAATGACTTATCCCAGAAAGAGCGTCTTGCTTTTAATCAGTACGAAAGCATTGTGATTAAAAATCCGAGATTCAAAAAACATACAACAGCCACTTACAAAGGCTAAAAGACCTTCTAACTTGTAGCCTTCAAAAATACAAGTAAAAAAAAATGGTTCCTGATTCTTCTTCTTTCTGAAGAGAACCAGGAACCGGCAAAACGGGCGATTTCTGCCCTAATAAAATAACAGCCAAAACGCATTCTTTCTATTGGAATCCAAGCCTTAAAAGGTTTTGGAAACAGGATTGTCATGCGGAGTTTGCAGACTTAAATTGCTAAATAAAATCTTTAACAATTACAACCTCAGAACGAGGCTCAATATAAAATGGCATTAAGGAGTAAAACCTTTTATTTAAAATGATTAAATGGTTTTGGCTGTCTTAAATATGATGTCCTTTTATTCAAATTATTAACTCTTTTAAACTTCGTTCTTAAAACTTTTCTTTTTTCTTATCATTCAAAATATTATCTCTCATGCCTATATCATCAAACAGAAGTCTCGGAATTCAAAAAAATAAATTAATGCGTTACAAACTCATTAAAGAACTGTATCAAAAGCACAAAACGGAAGACATTCCGACTACCGTTGTGTGGCGTAAATACGTCTATCCGGTTTACCCGATTTCGAGAACTACTTTGTATGAAATTCTCTGTACACCTATCACATCTGAACTAAAAAAAATCGAAGAACTTATGAGCAATCAACAAAGGCCTTCTTAATTCATATAAAAGAAAAAATCATTCTTTTTAAATCTTCAAAAACATCCTTTTTGTGATGCAAAGATGAAGCATTTACTTCATCTAAAACGACTTCTGTTCGCTTTCCTTACAACTCTGTAAAGCCCTAGAATACAAATGTTCGCAGACCTTGCATTCATTTTTTTTAGGGCTTTTTTCACCCAATATTTGCAATCTCAAAAGGAAACAACTATACCTCGAAACCGAAAAAAAACGGGTTTCACTTCCTTCAAAAAAACAACATTCAGGTTGTCTTTTCAAAAACAATTTTAAACCTAACATTCAACATTAAACACATTCAATGGAGCAGTTTTTATACCCCACTCTCACCGCATTCTTTGCCGGTTTTATCACTTGGTTTTTCTCAATGCGAAAATCACTTGCTGAAGACCGCGCGGCCGAACTTGACAATGCGGTAAGCGCCGTAAAATATTACCGTGATCTTCTGGACGACATTACCGCCAGACTTACTGCGGCAACAGAAACGATCAAAAAAATGGAAATACAGCATAAAGAACTCATGCTGATCAACCAGCAATTGGTTGACGAATTACAAAAATTTAAACAATTAAACGGAAAAAGCTCATGACACTAGCTCAAAAAACGATCGAAATCGCAACGGCACAAATTGGTGTCGAGGAAATTCCAAGAAACAGCAACTCAGGTCCCGAAGTTGAAATTTATTTAAGAAGTGTCGGACTTGGAAAAGGATATGCCTGGTGCATGGCTTTTGTTTACTGGTGCACACAGAATGCTTCACAGCAAATGAATGCTAAAAATCCTTTAAAGAAAACCGGCGGTGTTCTAGACCAATACAATTCAAGACCACTTTTGGCAAAGAAGACACCTCAACCCGGAGATGTTTTTATTCTGGACTTCAATAACGGTACAGGCCACGCCGGATTTGTGGAGAAAATTGCTGGAAATACGATTTATACTATTGAAGGAAACACCAATGATTCTGGCGGACGCGAAGGCTATAAAGTTGCCAGAAGAAAACGTGATATAAAAAGCGTGAAAAGCTTTTTACGACTGTAAAACAAAAACTTATAAACCAATTTTAATTATGACTAAAAAACTAAAATATCTTGTTTTTTCTCTTTTCATTATCCTGATCATGATTTCATGCCGAAGTCCGAAACCGGTGCAAAATGAAAACAAAATTCAGACCATAACTATTACCGAAACTTTACACGATACAATCTTTAAAATTGCAAAAGACAGCAGTTCCTACCATGCATTATTAGAATGTCTTAACGGAAAAGTAATTCTTAAAAATGTTATTCAGGCCGAACCAGGGCGTACATTAAAAAGCCCAAAGGTTCGACTTGATAACAATAAACTCCAAGTCGACTGCAACCTGAAAGAACAGGAACTCTACGCCCATTGGAAATCGAAACAGGTTAAAGATGTCCAAGAGAAAACGATCACGATTACCAAGTTTGTCAACTATCTTACTTTTTGGCAGAAAGTTCAGATTTGGCTGGGAAGATTGCTACTTCTTATTCTACTTTTTTTGATTGGAAGATTCCTCTACAAAATCTATAAACCGCTCTGGTTTAACTAAAAACTTCCATTTCTAATTCCGCACTGGAAATAAATTAAAAATTTTTAACACATAGAAACATAGTTTCTCTAAATAAATTAAAGAATACTAAAGAGAAATATATTCCTCCCACATAGCTAATGATTACTAAAGACAAGTGAAACGCCTTTTTAGATCACTCTGAATCTATGTGTCTATGTGTTGAACAAATTATACCCAACGAACAAATAATACTTAAAATATGTCCGCAAAATCCCATTTTTTTATAGAGTCGGGAGGTTTTCCCGCGCAGTTGTCAGACCAAGGTTTTGGACCTCAATCTGAAACTGTTTTCAACCTGACTTCTAGATTTTCTTTAGGCACTCCCAAAAAGGCCTATTCTATTTGCAAAGGAATTGTTTTGGTTCAACCTCAAACCGGTAATCCGGATAAAGTGAATCTAATTCTTCGTCCTTACAATCAGCCTTTTCCTGGATTAAATATCAAATATTTTGTTTACAGAGGTTTACAGAAAAGTGATTTTTTTACTAATGATTCAGATCCTTTAGTTATTAAGAATGAAGGATCGTATTCAGATTTCATCGACAAAATAAACATCGATTTTAAAGCTTTTCATGAAGGACGTGTAGAAAAAGACGGCGAAACTGTCACGCCTATTCCTGTTCCTGCTTTCACAGCTAAATTTATTGGTTATGATAAAGATCTAACTGATACAACAATCTCAATTTCTGACTTCTTTTTTAAGGAATCGAAATTTGTCGCGACTGGCGATACTTTCGATGAAAAAGACGATTTCGAATTGCCTCTAATCGATATTGGAAAATCATTAGGAAATTTTGCTGAAGGCGAATGCGGAATTGATGTTGTTCTAAATTACGGCGATTACAAACATGATTTTGACAATTCAGAGTTTGCTTTTGATTTAGAATATGCCCGCAAACCTTTTGCAGAAATTGCAGTAAATGGCGAAACTGATTTCATTAAGAAATTGCAGCGTGAGCAAAGCACCCAATTTATTGATATTGCTGCTTTTTATGGTTTGCATGTTGAAAATGGAGTTGTTACGGCAACTGCTTCTGGTGTGAAAACTGAGAAAAAAGGAAACGCAATTTTCAGTGATTTGCTAAATAATTTCTGGACCAAAAACAATTGGTACATCTACATTCAAAGCGACCGTACACGCAGTTATGATTTTTATGGAAACTATAAAATTGGTGAAGGAGCTGAAAACCTAAAAACAGGATTGTTGATAGATACGTCTACAAATGAAGTTCCCATGACTGCTGTTACGTACGGCACTTCTGGATGGCCAGTTTTGGTTAATACGCAAGAACAAGCCAATACAATTACTACCAATAACTTGTACCTACAATTTCCAACAGACAACAATAACAACACCGCTTTTTACGGACAACTTGCCAAAGTTGCCAATGCCCAAAAAGACAATTTTATTAATGCCGATGGCTTACGATTGCCTCCTGATGAAGAAGGAAATTACAGTACGTTGACCTCAACAGTGCAATTGACAACTCCAGCTGTGGCAGGCGAAAATATTGCTGCATTAAGTCTTTTAATTTATCAGGGGAAAATTAATACTTATGAAATTCGTGCCGAAGAAGACGAAAACGGAGATCCTATAGCCTTAAATGGTGTTGCAAACTTTTTTGATGATGTTTTTAATTTAATAAAAGCCAGTCCATTATTGAATTTAGGCAGTGATAACAGTTACTCCAGAATGACTTCTGAAAAACTGAATCTTATCAATGAGTTTTATGATAAAAAACAGCAGGGAATTTCAATTATTCAAACGCTTACAGTAAACGATGTTATTGAAACCGGAATTGAAGAAACACCAACTCTTGCCCGTGTGACTTATCTAACAGAAGCTGTTGATGTTATGAATAATGCCGTTTCTGCCACCGGAAGCACAACGTCAACAACTAATACATCTGCTTCAGCAAGTGGCGCAGTTGGCAATAGCAAAACGTACCAGTTACCTGATCCTTACTATTACAATTTAAAGATGTTTACGGACAGTACTGAAACTATTACTGGATTGGAACTTAAAACTTTAGATGGCTCTACTCCAAATAAAATTATTTTGGGATTGACTAAAGCTGAAAATGACTCTATACAAGGTTTGATTACGAATGAAACGAAAAATCCTCGATTGTTTTTGATTGATCTTTTTGAGGATGGGAATGAGTTAATTTCTCCTGAGGATATTAAATATCAGAAATTCAGAATTGGAGTTGTGATTGAAAATGCTGATGGCAATAATAAACTCAAAGAACCTGACAATCCTGTTTTTGTTTATTCACTTGATAAGAGATATCATTTTAGTAAAGGGTATAGTGATTATGTTAAAGAGGATTTGAGAAAAGAATTAATGTTAGATTTAGACCTATCAATATAATGGAACAGGCAGCAATATTAAAATCAGGGGAAGTTGTCAAATTAACTGGACTAATTAACCCAAAATATACTATATACGGTTTTTTAAATTCGTTTGAAGTAGTCATTAATGGAGTAACTAAAATATATAAAGAAACACTAAAAGAGGATTTTAGAGATGATGATCTTTTTGGACAAATAGATAAAGATGTAATTGGTGGATTTTATGAACAAGATTTTTTTCTAGAATATCTTACAGATAAAAATAAGCTTAACCAATTAAAAGATCATAAATATCCTTTTAAATCAGCATCTGTTAATGATGAAATAATTGTAAAAAAATTAAAAGTTTTAAGTCCATATACTGATTTCTGTAAAATTGAAACTTATAAGTGGACTTATCAACCAAATATTCCAATCGTAGATTACGGAACTTGGCAAATTAAAATCCCAAATGGAGTTTTTCCAAATCCTCCAGAAGGAGTAAATACTCAATTGAACCCAACAGCCATGCAGTTTTATAGTCACAAAATTGGATTATTTGTAACTCCACTTACAGATCAAAATGATAAACAAGCAAAAGCTTTTTTATTTGCTAAAATTGGTATTCTAATAAACTCAATAGAAAGAATATTTAATTTAATAGAATTAGATACTAATAGTGATTTTGGTCAATATATTAATAGCCAAAAATCTGAATGGAGCACACAACCCATTTTTACAAATCCAACTGTTGCTGTTTTAGAAGACTATATGAGAATTTTAACTAATTTCTACAACAGTTTCTATATTAATCAAATTCTAATTAAAAAAGCTCCCAATAAAGAAAAATTTTATTGGCTAGCACGATGTTTGTCAGCAGAAGCTTTGTCTATGGTTCCAACAAATGACAAAATTGAATTATTAAAAAATATAAGTGGCTTTAGTCATTATTTGACAGAAAGCAATAATGGAGAACAATTAGCTTTAAAGATTATAGAATCTTTTACTTTTAATTCTGTAACTGCGGCAGAGAGAAATGATTTGCTTTACGCATTAATGCAAATACAAGTTTATCAAGTACCAAATTCTTACAAAAAAACAAAAACATTTGATACTAAACAAACTCTTTTTGAAATATTATATTCAAAAATTGACGATGATAGAATCAGTAGATACACTGTTGGTCCACTAGAATATATTGCTGGTTTTCTAAAAACTAACGACAACAGGAAAAAATTTATCCTATTATTGTATAAAATATGGAAATCTTCAATGTACAATCCAAAATATGCTGATCCATCTTATTCATCACCAGCAAATATTTTCGGAATATACCCTGAGTCTTATTATATGAAATTAATTCCTGAAAATGATAATTCAAGTTCTTCATCTGCATTCTATAATCCAGAAACTTCTCCTGCAATATTAGTGTACAATGCCTCAACTAGTAGTTCTACAGATCATTATATGAGAACAACCGGTGTAGAATATATATTGGGTGATCTTGAAGGGAAAAAAATAAAAATACATCAAAAGCAAACGACTTCAATTATAGAAAATTCTTCAAAGGAAAATAATCAACACATTAGTACTTTTACTTCATTATATGGTACATATGACCTGTATCAGCCTATCTCCATTATAGGTTTTAGACCTGATTTAGATTTGGTAGAAACTTTTGAAGATCCAGAAACTGGTGTTAACCTAAATGATCCTTTCCCTAATATTCCTGTATTCTTCTTATACTATATGCAAGATTATAGCGACTTAAAGAAACTAGATTTTGGTATTGTTCTAGTAGCCGAAGTTGCTTTAAATTTAACCGGCGTTGGTGCATTAAATGATTTGAAATATCTTGGCTATCTATCTAAAGCAAGATCTGTTTGGACAGGAACTGCAACAGCATCAGAAACTGTATTATTTTGGAAAGCAGTAGAAGGAGTCAACGCAACCGTACAATTTACAGCCGATAATTTATCAGCCATTAATAATTATTCCAACAACACAACTACCGATCCTGATATAAAAGAATTCACTAATAAAGTAAGTGTCTTATTTGACATACTTACAATTGTATCTTTAGGTACTGATCCTATTATGAAAAAAAAACTTACCAATGCTGCAGCAGAAGTAGTTGCACAAGAGGCTAAGTTAATAACGCGAGGTAAGAGCCATGGATTAAGTACTGACACAATGAATGCAATTAAATCAATCTGTGATGTAGAAACTTTGACAGATTTAATGGATTTAAAAATAAACAACTTACCAACTTATGCAAATGACAACATTTTAGTAAAATATAGTACTTTTACAAAAGAAGAAAAATATGATTTTTTTACCAGTTTTTACAATATTAATAAAGAGGCTGACTGGACCAAAATGAATATTCAGCATACAAGAATATTAAATGGCGCTCCTAAGCAGTATACTCTGGTAGATATCTGGAGAAATGAAATTAAATACTTAAAAAATCAAAGGACTATTGAGGTTTTAGAAGGATTCCATATTATAATAAATAATAGTAAATTATTAGAACATATTCATAAAGGCCATGGAGGACTTAGTTCTGGAAAGCCTTGGGCAACTGGGGCGCACAACTTAGATTTACTAGATGGAGTTCGATGGAGGTGGGCAGATGAATCTCTAGTTTTAACTGATTCCAAAGGATACAAGTACGGTAAAATACAACGAAATATGTCAGATATGGGATGGACAGGTGGCAGACCTCCTACTCCTTGGAAAACTAAAACAGATGAAACAACATTTTGGAAAAAATACAGTAATGATCCTTCTGAAAATATTCAGCGTATAAATGAAGAAATGTCTTTAGCATTTGCAAATAAAAAGTTTACTCGATTTCAATATAATCGGGATGGTATAACTATTAAATCAGATATTTTTCATGGTTTTGCAAGTGATGGAAAAGAAATTGAAATAGTCTTAAAACATGGAACAAATCAAATAATTAGTATATATCCAACTTTTACAAAATAATATAATTATGAATGCATTAGAACAAAAAAAAATAAAATTTATAAATAGAATAGTTGATGATAAAGTTTATAAAATTGCTACTGGTGGTATTGGACATATCCAATCAATAACAAGCATTGATACATTAAACAATTTCATCAACATGACAAATGCAACAATTAATGGTAATTTCAGTTCTATTGATGATCCTGATGTAAGTAGCAACTATGAAGTTGCATTTATTACTCCAAATGGAGTTGAAATATTGGATGAAAATGTTGAAAATGTTATTGATATAATTCCTTTACAAGAATTTAAAGAAATATTAATTGGTTGGAGAGATTTTTTATTGACCCCTCCATTAAATGGAACTAAAGTTTAATATGTCCCACAAAAGATTATAAAAAAATGACAAGAATGGATAACGAAAAAATTATAGAAGTTATTATTGAAAAAATAAATGATGGTTATGATGATTATGAAATCGAAAAGTTTTTAGAGCGACAAGAAATCAATTTAGATAAATTTGATAAACAACTCGATGAGGCTAAAAATAAAATCTTAGATTATAAACTAAAAACTTATCCTAAACAAAATAAACTAGCATTCATCGCTTCATTATCTTTATTTGTAGCGTTCTTACTTTTTTTCCTGATTGGCATACCTTTACTAAATGTCACTAATGGAATAATTCCCCTTTCAATATTGGGAGCATTTGCTATCAGTTTATCTGGATTTTACTCTATAATATATTACAAAAGCTGGAAAATCGATTTTATAGAAAAGATAGGGAAACCTAAATTAAATCTACAAACCTATATTTTAGTTTCTAGCTTGCCAACTGTTTTTTTATTTTTCATAATCTCTTGGAACTTTTTAGAAGGTCCCGGGCATAATCTTTATAAATTAAGCATAACTTCTAAATTATTTAAATCACTCTTTCCATAAATATTTTCCTCCGCTGGCGCGAGCGTCCCGCTCGTGAACGCAAAGTTCTTCTAAAATAAGAAAAGCATAAAAAACAACTCAAAGACAAAAAATCATTGAGTTGTTTTAAATCTAAAATTTCTCCCAAGAGAAAGACATTCAATAAAACTCAAAAATCTTATCAAAAGCCCAATTTGGAAACTAAAACTTATAGTTTCCCTACTCTCTTATTGGCTTTTTTTTAAACTACACTTCTACCCTTTAAACCCAACAATCAATTAAAAAATGAGTACAGAACACAACAGAATAAAAGTGGCTGATTTAGAAATAAATCAGCGAGACAAAATTCTAATCACTAATGCAAATGGTGAATTAGAATTTCAAGATATAAAAAATATCAAATCAGAAAATTATAATGCGCTGGATTATACAACTGAAGGAAAAGCATTAGACGCCAGACAAGGAAAGGTTTTAAAAGACCTTATTGACACTAAAAGCGAAGACAAATCAAACAAAACAGATGATATTGAAGCCAATAAAGCATCTTCTGTAAAATATACTTCGGCTAAAAGTGTAGTTGACTGGTTTAAAAGTTTTTTGTTCCCAAATGTATCGTCAAAAACAACAACATTCATCGATACCGATTTAATTTTAACTGGCGACAGTGAAGATTCATTTAAAACCAAAACTGGAACTTTTGCACAATTAAAAGCGAATTTAAAATCATACTATGATGTCATTTACCAATCTTCTTTAGTCTCGGGATCAAATATTAAAACAGTAAATGGAACTTCTATACTAGGCAGCGGAAATATAGCAACGCCTGACATGAATACGACAACTGCTCAAACAGTTTCAGGTGTTAAAACTTTCTTGAACTTAATGTTAGGTTTACGAAACGCTGCAAATACTTTTACCTCATTTATTACAAACGCTGCAACAGCATCACGAACCTGGACTTTTCCTGATAAAAGCGGGACTGTTGCAATGACTTCGGATTTGCCAACAAATGTTCTTAATACAGGAACGACAAATAGAATAGTTAAATACCTTGACTCTACTCATGGTGCTAATAGTAGGATTGAAGATACTGGAAGATATTTAGGCATAGAAACGCTAAATAACCCTACAAAAGATATTACATTAGGTTATCAAGAAGATAGAGAAATAGGTGTTGAACAATCAAACTCAAGTGTTAAAGGACGAGATTTTACTTCTTCAGCAGGACGTACTGTCAACTTTGACTTAAGCTCAAATTTTGTTCCTTTAAATATTGGAGTACAATTATGGAGAGGTATGGCATCATCTCCTAATGGTGATGTTTATGCTTGTGTATATACAGGTGATATTTACAAGCAATCTGGAAGCCTTGGTAATTTTACAGCACAAGGAATAACTCAAAGATTGTATGTAAATATGGGAGGATATACTTCAAATATTTATGCTGCCGCCTTAAATAATGTTTATAAAAGAACTAATGGAGCAAGTGATTTTAATGCTTATGGGCCTGGAGCTGGCCAAGCATGGGGATGTACGCAGTCTAGTGCAAATAATGATGTTTATTATGCTGAAAAAGGAGGAGGTATCTATAAACAAACTGGAGGATCTGGATCTTTTGTATCAACCGGCGCTCCAAACTTAAATTGGCAAGGAATGTGTTCAAATATGGCAGGAGATATATACGCTTGCGCAAGTGGTGGTGATATTTATAAACAGGCTGGAGGAAGTGGTTCTTTTTTAGGATTAGGACAAACCTCAAGAAACTGGCACTCAATTGCAGTTTCCCCAATAAATGGAGATGTTTATGCTTGCGTAGATGGTGGTGACATCTACAGACAATTAGGAGGTAATGGCCCTTTTGTATCGTTGAATCAAGGAACTAGAGCGTGGCGAGGAATAACTGTAAATTCGATTGGAAATGTCTATGCTTGCGTTTATCAAGGTGACATTTGGATGCTAAACACTCAGAGCTTGGGTACTCCAAATCTAGATGGAGGAACTCATAAAACAAAATCAGGAACTGGAAAAGGCACAGGAAAAAGCCGAATAGAATTTTACACAGGACAAAAAACAATTTCAGGAACAGATATGCAAGTTGAAACAATGCGAGTTTATCTTGACGAAAATGGATCTTTCGTATACCTCACACCTCCAAGTTATGCAAATGATGCAGACGCAGATGCAGATGCAAACCTTCCTTCAAAAGCATTCTATAAAATAACTGGTAATCGTACGCTTTTTCAAAAGCCTTAGATATCTCAAAACAAAAGCTCCCAAATCAATTTGGCTTTTTCTAAAGTCATACCTACCTCTTACCCTTCATTCTACAAACTGTAAAATGAAACCCCTATTGTGACGCCACTAACACAATTTTTAAACAACAATTTTTTAGGTCATTTCTAATATCAACCTAAAATAATTACGGTTACCCCTTAAAATAACTGAATACAAGCCCGTAAATTTTATAAACCCGTAAATAATTAATTAAAAATGAGTACAAATCACAACAGAATCAGAGTAGCAGACTAAGAAACAAATGAGCCAAACAAAATTTTAAAAACGAATCAGAAAGGTGAATTAGAGTTTAGCGATCTTGAAAATCAGCAAACTAGTAGTGGTTATAAAATATTCACCGCAATACTAAATCAAACAGGAACTAAGCCTCCTATTGCTACTATATTAGAGAACACCATGGGCGACAATATTGTTTTCGAATATACTTCTAGAGGTACGTACACAGGTACATTAACTAATGCATTTCCAGAAGGAAAAACATTTTTCATCACCACTGCCCCAAATGCTCCAGGAAGCGGAAACATTTTTTATATAGGAAGAGTTGACAATAATACTATTGCCCTATCTTTTAGAAAAAGTATGACCGCTTTTGATGAAATCGCAAATGCAATGATGGAAATACGAGTATATCAATAACAAATCCTCAATAATCATTTTATAAGTTTTAATGGGAACTTAAAGTTTAAGTTCCCAAAACTTTTCATCCTTTTTACAAAATTCCTATTTCTTCTCATCCATTCTCTTTACAACCTTGTAAAGTCCCAGAACATCAATGTTAAACTGCTAAGCAGCTCTTTTTTAAGCTCCATTTTTAGACACATCTTTACACTGTCGAAAGAAAAAAAAGAGATTAAAATCTCTTAAAAAATACATCTTTTGAAAAAAAATATTATGCAGATAAATTACTAAAACTGCTTAGAAAATCTCTAAAAAACTATGCATTTATACCTCAAAGATTGGTTAGACCTAACTACAATTTAATCATTCAGAATACGAACAAAAATTAAAGTCAAAAACAAAATTAGAATATGCCAACTAATCCAATTCCTGCGGTTCCAATTCCTACCGCCAGATATTACCCTCGATTGTCTGAGGTGATTACTGTAGATGATTTGCCAGAGTTTTTATCGTTTGTCGAAAATGGCCTGAACTCCATTTTTGATAAAATTCATTATAAAAACCTGCAATATTCAAAAGGATATCGAGGCGATTCGGCTTTTTACAGCCTTGATATCGTAACAAGTAGTCCGCTTGCTCTTGAACTACCATTTGATCTCAAACTCGTCCTCAATCCAGATCTAAAAGATGGTGATCAGTCTATTTCATCATTTCCTATTACACTGGAATATCAATGGGAAATTTTAGCTTTCTTAAAAACATTCAGCTCCAGCAGTTTTTCTTTTTCTATAAAAGATTTTTATTCCGTGGGGTTACAGGTTTTCCGTATCAGCGAAGAACAGGTAATTGCTCACATGATGAATATTTTTGTTGAAGCCGAAGAAGGCAAAACAAAATACGAACAACTTTTAGCCGATATCAATACTTTTGAAGAAACTATTACTAATGATCCTCTTTATCAGGAATTAGAATTTCCTGAAAATATCGAGCAGTCAATTCAAAGTCTGATTGATATTATTAAAACTAATCCTCTTATTACAAAATCGATTCCGTTATTATTTTTTGGAGTTTATATAGCTAGAGAAGGTTATAGTTTAAACGAAATCAAACAAAAACTACAGGATTTCTACAATATTGTAGCTCCAGACGGAATTGAAGCTCACATCAAGAGAATCATTACTCCAAAAGCCAAAGCAACTTTAGAATTAAGTGCAGGTATTGAATTCCCTCAAAGCATTCTAAAACCTGTTAATCCAAATGGTTCTGCTTTTCCTAATCAAGCAACTAAGTCCACTTTCGTATTTGCGAAAGCACAATTATACGCTGATACAGAAGCTGGAATTGGATATCAGGCAGAATTAGGCGGTGCATTGACACCTCCAAATGCGATGATTGGTAATACAGGTTTAATGCTTGAATTAGATACCTTAAAAGTCGATTTAAGCAAGAAAACCAATATCCCAGAAGCTGATGCAGACGGGCGCCCGAATGATTTCGTTGGTGTTTATGCTCGCGCAGCTTCTGTTACATTGCCTTCAAAATGGTTTCATGAACCAAAAGAAGGTGAAGAAGAAATAAATAACAAGCCTACGCTAAAAATTGGTACTTCTAATTTATTAGTGGGTTCTGGCGGTCTTTCTGGAAATATCTATTTAGAAACTGTTCCTGAACCAAAAAATGGCTCGTTTACTTATTTTAATGACAAATTCGATTTCTACTACCCTATTACAATGTTTGAAAAAGACGAAGCAAATGGTGTCGTAAATGAAAAAGAAATTGCAGATTATCCTGCTTTACTTGTCTATTTACAAAAATTATATACGGCCAAGTTGCCTTATACATTTAAATTTCCATTAGCATTAAAAACAAAAGCTGAATTAAATTCTTCGACAATATATGCAGGCACAGATTACTCTTTTGATAATGCTTTAGATTATCAGACATTTTTATCTGAGCTGGAAGAAAACATGCTTTGGAAAACCATTGGTTCTGATACAAAAGGCTTCAAAGTCGGTTTTAATAAATTTGATATTACTTTCAAACAAAACAAAGTTGTCAATTCTAACATTAAAGGTGCTTTAGAAATTCCTAAACTTACAGAACAAAACGGTAATCCGTTGAAAGTTGGCATTGAAGGACATTTGTACGATGATGGTGATTTTAACCTTACGGCATCATTCTCTAAAGACAATAAACCAAAAGCCAATTTATTTAATCTGGTAAATCTTGATTTTCACACTTTAGAACTTGGGAAACAAGATGAAGATTATTATTTAGGAACCTCTTGTTATGTTTCTTTTCAAGATTCTTTAATGGGAAATCTATTAAAAGGAAAAGGTTTTGAAGTTGAAAAACTACGCGTTTATAGTGATGGAAATATTGAAGTTGATGGCGGATCAATTCCTATTCATGTCAGTCTTTCTGTCAATTTGGGTCCGGTTCAGATGGCAGTTACCAATATCAATTTTGGTTCAACCCAAATCAACGACCGTAAATTTAATTTCTGGGGATTTGATGGAGCAATCAGTATTAATCCGCTTGGAGTTGATGCCCGCGGAGAAGGTATAAAATACTATTATCCGGTTGATGGTGATTCTTCAGGTTCTTTCATCAGAATCCAAACTATCGAAGTCGATTTAATTATTCCAGGAACCGCTACAGAGGCTTCGGCGATGGCCATCATTAATGGTATGATTTCGCTTCCTGAACCTGGAAAATCCAAGGAATTTACCGGTGAGGTTTCATTAAAACTCCCAAAAGCAAAAATTTCAGGAAGTGTCGGCATGAGTTTTATGCCAAAATATCCAGCTTTCTTAATTGATGCAAGTATTGAGTTGCCTGTTCCAATTCCGCTTGGATTTCTGGCGATTAATGCCTTTAGAGGTCTATTAGGATTTAGATATGTCGCCACCAAAGAAGCTGTCGGACTAACAAAAGACGATTCTTGGTATGAGTATTATAAACATCCAAAACCAGGCATCAATCTTAAAAAATTCAGTGGGCCACCAGACTCTATGCAGTACAATTCTCCGTTTTCTATTGGGGCTGGAGCCACTTTTGGAACAGTTGCTGATGGCGGACATGTATTGTCATTGAGAGCCATGCTTTTATTGTCTCTCCCTACTCTATTTTATATTGAAGCTGGACTGAATGTTATTTCAGGAAGATTAGGTCTTATTGAAGACGATCCTAGTAATCCGCCATTCTTTGCTATGGTTGCCTTTGGTGATGATTCCTTAGAATTAGCGGCCGGAGCAGATTTCAGCATTCCTAAAGATGGTGGTCAGATATTTAAACTCACTGCATTATTAGAAGCTGGGTTTTTCTTTAAAAATCAGAAACCTTGGTATGTTAATTTCGGAACAAAAGACAAACCAATTGAAGCTGAAGTTTTAACCTTGTTTAAAGCAAAAGCTTTCATTATGCTTTCTGCTCAGGGAATTGAAGCCGGAGCTCGATTAGATTTCAAATTACAACAAAGTTTTGGTCCAGCCAAAGTCAAATTATGGGCTTATCTGGAAATGGGAGGAAAAATCTCATTCAAACGCCCTCAAATGGGTGGTTATATTATAGCAGGCGGAGGAATTCAAATCAAGCTTTTAATCATTAATGTTGAAATTGCTTTAAATACCATATTTTCTGTAGAATCATTTAAACCTTTCTTGATTTATGCCAAATTAGAATTGAGCGTTCGTATCAAAATTGCTTTGGTAAGAGTCAGTAAAAAATTCACCGTTGAATTACAATGGGATCTCAACCGAGTTATCGATCGTACGCCATACAGTCCGCTTCCAAAAGGAACTGTCGGAGATGGTGAAGATGACAGAACTTTAGAAAATGTCAAAGGAGTTCATATGCTGACCAATCAGGCTTTTGCTTTGGATTATTTCAAATCTGCTGGAGAAAAAAATTATGATGATGACAAGCTTTTCCCAGACGGTACGCCAAGACCAGAGTTTATTACCTCAGTAATTCCTTTAGATACTTATATCGATATTAAAATGGCTAAAGGATTAATACCTAATGCTGAATTATCTAAAAAAGTAGGTGGATATACTGGCGAAGCCAAAAACTACACCGATATGATGCCTCCTGAAGGAACATCTAAAGCGGGTAGAAAATTGCGTCAGGTTAAACACGAATACGGAATCAAATCAATCAATTTAAAATCATGGAATGGCTCTGAATGGGTAGATTATAATCCTTTTGAAGCCATTGTAAAAGACACTGAAAGAACCAAAGAATTAAAGGACTTACCTTGGGCACATTGGCAAAAAGCAATTGACCAATATGATTCTATTCGAGTATTGGCGACAAATCCGTTTTCGTTTTTAAGTGCTGCAGAACCTGGATGGCATGTTCCTGAACAATTGGGAATTACTTCTACAAAATTGTTCTGTGCTTCAACTGAAACCGAAAAACAGCATATGGATTTCCTTAACAAACAAATTGGAACTCGCTATTATGTGCCAATGCAGTACGAAGCTGACAAAATCAATGGATTGTTTTTCAAACTTATTGGAGAACTTCCTGTAATTGTTGACAACTATAAGCTTGAAGGTGGCGATTTCATGAGCATCACAACTGATGAAAATACTTTTGGTTATAACCGATCATTGTCTTTTAGAAATGATAACGAATTAGAAATTATTTTTCCTGAATCAGCGATTGATCCAGAATTAAATCTAACAACTCAGGCAAAAGAAATTAAAGTTACTGCTTATACAGCCTCTTTTAATGATGATGATAAATTAGTGTCATACGTGCCTGTAAGCTTTAGCAAAACTAAGATGGGAGTATTTTCTGAAGAACAAACTTATACCAAAGCAGAACTTTTAAATACGGTCACCTTATACACTGAAGAAATTGATAATCAGAAGAAAAAGATCGACAAAATTATAATTAGTCCACTTTCGGCAAAAGCAAAACGCATTAAAGAAATCAGAAACGAAATTGCTGCATTATTTGATGATACGTATAGCGATTTAACAGGCGAAACTGAAATTACATTGACAGATCCTGTAAAGATTGCAAAATACAATTCGCTTATGGCTGACTTGGCAATCCTGAAATTGGATGCTGGTAATGAAAATGCTAATACTGGAGGCAATCCAAATGCATTGACTTTTACGCATTATTATGGCTATAATGGAAGCACTTTGTATGATTTTGATCAGGTAATCAAATTCAATGATTCGTATGTGATTACATTCCATCCAAAAGAGGATGCTAAAACTACTATTCTATTACATGTCAATTCTGACGGTACTATTATTAGAGAACGTTTAATTAATGGAATTGTAACTTCTCTGCAGGTTGTAAATGGTAATTTGCTAATAACTCAAGCTTTAAATGCAGAACAATGCAAAGGAATTGGCGAAGCAACAATCGATCTTGATTTTATTGTAGGATGTATCTCTCCTATTGCTGCAACGGCGATTGTTGAAATGGATGAAGAGTTAAATCCGATTTTAGGAACTCAATATTTGAATACCTATTCTTTAAATTTTAACAAAATATTGCCATTAGCAAATAATGACCTTCTTTGGATTAATAATACGGCATCAAATGAAACGCAAATTAACTGGATTAAAGGAAGTGACCGAACTGTTATATATCGTTCTAAAATTAATTCAGAAGCAATTAAAGTTCTTGAGCTTAATGAGAATGAATTTAGTTTGATTACCAAGGATAAAAAAGTTATCCGTTTAAGTGTCAACAATGCATCAAAAGTAATTTCTGCGACAGATACAAAAGTAATTTCTTCAACTGAAGTAGTTGAAATTGTCGATGCCATAATTGCGAATAATAAAACATTGCTTTCGGTTAAATTATCAAATGGCAAATTTGCTTTGGCACAAATTGATGGAAACACTATTTCATTAGTAAAAAATGACAGCATTTTTGATTCGGCAGTTTATTTATCAAATCAAACATTAAATGATAATTCCGTTGTGGCTTACAATACGCATTATTTGTTTGTATTGAATGAGACTTTAACCCAAGCAAGATTAATTAAGAGAGAAACAAATGTTGCTGATGCTTCAATAATTCAGATTCAAAATGAACCATCTTTAAATGAAATTTTGATGCTTTCTAGTAAACCAAAAGAAAAAGGCGTTTATTTTTCATTGTTCAGTGATGCGTTTGACAACTGTTCTTTACATCCTGCCGAACAAGTTTCTGTAACTGGTTCGACAACTGCTTTAACAAGCGGAACTGTCAATTATACGACATTGGATTTAATAAATGGCTTTGATTTTAGAAGAAATCTTAAAGAATCTAAAATAATTGCAACTGATGCCATCATTTGTTCAAGCCTAGAAAAATCAGAAGATCCAGAACTTGATTACACTACTTACATTCAAAGTGTAGATTGGTTTAGCAAAGAAGAGTATTATCATAATCAAACGATTTTGGATATTCCTGCTGTAGATGAACAGTTTCAAGCAATGAAACATGCAGTTGAAACAATAGTACAGCCAATCTGGAGACCAAATACAACATATTGTTTAGATTTTACTTTAACAGATACGGTTGATGATAATAAAAAGAATCCTGTAGAATTTAAATATTATTATGGATTTAAAACGCTTGGGCCAATTGGACATTTCCCAGTTAAGGATCCTGAAAAAGATGCGCCAGTGAAAAACGAATTGACAGCATTGTCTAAATCTCCGCTGACTTCATTGAGAAATTATCTGGATTATAACCGTTCTTATCCAAATGCAGATGGAAGCTTGCTTCAGTCTAAACCTTCATTCTACGGCAATGAGCAATGTGACATTTCTTTATTCTTTACGAGTACGTATACTTCTCACATGTTTAAAAATTGGGCAGAATACGAAAGTGAAAGACCTGAGATTGAAGGAAAACTTAATCTTTTCATTAAAGATCCGTTGACTGATCTTCTTATTAAATATCCAATAGAACCATTGGAAGAAGGTGAACCAGAAGTGGTTTATCCAAAGCCAATAGAAAGTGATGAAGATTGGACTGATGATAATGATCCTAGAATTCCATTAGGTGTTAGAATGTTAAACAATTTTATTGGAGACCCTTCTACAATGCGATGCATTCTAGATTTAGGACAACCTTTAAAACCAAAATCATTAAAATACAAAACAACTTTAACCAATTTAAAACCTTCTAAGCTATACACTGTTTTAGTCAATAACTTTTTTGATGGCGCTCAAATAGGAATTTCAAGCGAAAGCAAAAATATCCTCGTTCATCAATTTGGATTCCAGACTTCGCGCTACAAAAATTTTGAAGAACAAGTTCAGAGTTATTTTGTGAATGAAGAAAAAACCAAAGGAGCTTTATATGATGTGAATGTTAATCTAGATCAGGAACGTATTGATGCACTGCATTATTTAATAGCTCCTAAAACTGATAATGCGACAAATGCATTGAGCGATTCAATGGCAACAAAATATCAGCATTTGTTTGATCGTGCGACTGAAGGAATCTTAAAACTTTCTCCTCTTGATCCTGCACAGGGTACTGAGGTTAATAGAATTATTGACACGAATACTGGAGCAACAATAGCACTTTTAATTCGAAACCCAGAGCCTTTTAATATTCCAAAAATGCCTTTGGAAGAAATTCAAGAAACGATTTCTGTTTTAGATGAATTAGAAAATTCAATATCTGGATATAGCGTACTGCATTCAAAAGATTACTCACAAGCTTTGATTATGCATAACAGCAAAATCATTTCTGGAATAGAAAACTTAAAAATCAGATTTAAATACAAAATGTGGAATAATGATGGAAATGGTCCTTTAACAAACATTATTGATACGCAGATACTGCCATTACAAAATACAAATCTTTAAAAAAATAAGAAAAAAATGAGTTCTATAAATCTTCAGGAAAGCCAGCTCTCGGGCTGTGCAACTTATGTAGCAATTGTAGTCGACGAATCTGGTTCGATCAATGGAAACGAAGCACAGCAAATTCGTGACGGACTATCTTCATTTATCAATTCTCAGGCACAAAGTAACATCACACTTTCATTAATCGGAATGTCTAACAGCGATACCGCTGTTAGACCTGATAACATTATTCAGAAAAAAATTTCAAGTAATAGTCAGGACTTTATTGATTGGATTAATTTATATGGTCTTGGAAATCAAAGCATACAATCAGATTATTGGGCTTCTGGTTTAAATGTTGCTAAAAATTTATCTATTACTCCAGATATCGTTTTTGTAGTTACTGACGGTCTGCAAGTCAATAATTCTGAGTATTTAAAAAATCTGTTTACTGAGTTAAATCTAACTTCGAAAGTTTTTGTGTACGGAGTAACAAGCTCGTTTGATACTATTGAAGAACTGACAACACCGCTGACAAACTTTTTAGACAGAACACCAGTTTTAAAAAATGACCAGACTTCTGCATTAGATTCAGATTATATCAGAGTTCCCGATTTCAGTACTTTGGGAATTGAATTAAACAGACTTGCAACTAACTTATCCGATTTACAAATTGGTTGTTTTCCTAACGTAAGTATTATTGAAGATAATTTAGTTTATCCTTCTTTACAAAAAGGAATTAGAATTAGTAAATCATGCGGGACTTTAATTCTAAAAAACACAAGTCGAGTTCCGTTGACTTTAAGCGGTGGAACAAAAATTCATAAAGAAAAAAATCTAAACGGGCTTATTTTTAAGCTTGAAAATTCTGCAACAATTCCAGGGAAATCTGAAGTTGAAGTTCCAATTCGAATTGAAGGAAAACCTTTGACCTTTCGTCATTCTTCAACAGATGTATTTTTAAACGATGTCTTTAATCCTTTAGGGATAAGCATTAATTTTAATATCGGCAGAGAACCATCAACCATTGAGATTACTCCAGACAAAACAAATCTGCAATCAACCTATTTACAAATTGCCACCGCAGGTTCAAAAGGAATTGACAGTACAAAAGGAATTCATCTTCGATGGATGCTAAATGGCAGATTAGGAGAGAATCACCTTCCGAAAGGCGATTTGTTCGATGGAGAAAATTCTAATTCTAGTTTTAATAAACCGGATGATTTTGTAAAAGTTTACAGAGCACCTTATACGAAAATCAGCCAAATTGTAAATTTAGCCAACAACCCAAATGTTGTTGACAACAAAAAAGCACTTTGGATTTATAAAACAGAAAATTCGCAAAGATCGGTTTATGTTAATTTTAAAGATGACAAAAAATACAAATCAATTAAACTCAGTATCGATCCATTAACAAATCCTGTAGCTTTTATGCAAGCTTATGGAAATGGTTTAGTAGAAATTGAAACCAAAACAGATTTATTCTTTGCAGCCGAATTAGATTTTTCATCTTCTAATACTTCAAAAAGTGTAAAACTAGAAACTTTATCAGTTGCTGAAAACAAAATCACAGCTTCTAAAAATGTTAGCATCCGTAAAACATATACTTCTGAGCAATTAAACAATAACATTCGTGTAGTTGCTGAAAATGGAAGAAGTATCCGATTTAAAGCCAATAATTGTCTTTTAAATGCTATTCAATTTGAGTTTTATTCTGATTTCATTACAAATGCTAATATCAACGGAGACTGGACTTTAAAAGGAAAATATGGTCTTGCTACAGATGATTTTAAAGTTTTCGAACAACTGGAGCCAAAGTTAAACGCTGTTCACGGAAAATGGTTAAAATTCAATGACGGCGAATACGTAAACATTAAAAATTACAAAGCAAAATGGAACAGACCAACTGTTGCAGATGATATTACTGATGAAAACATCAAAGATATTGTACTGGAATATATTGAGTTAAGTAAATCAGGCAATCCTAAAGCAGAAAAAGATATTCCTTTTGGTGATCGCGTACCAATCAATGATCCAAAAGATGGTGAAGTACAGCAATACGCTGAAAATTTAACCAACATATCTTATCTGGATCTTTTGAATATTGCTGCGAACGATTATCATGTTGCGCGTATGCTGGGTTTAGGATGTTTGGATATTGATGAGGAAGTTTATGATGGAGAATATGTTTATTTAACAGAATATACCACTTTTGGTAGTCTTGAAGATGAAATCGAAGGAAAAGAAATACAACATCTTTCGATGAGTATTCCAACTTCTATCAATACTGAGCGTATGCCTCTTCCAATTCAGTTAAACAAAATTGTTCCTGGATTAAATGTTGATTCGGATGAAAATCCAAATAACAGAATTACAGATCCTGAAGGTTATAGTTTTGATGGAAAGAAACGATTTGTGAGTTTATTTATGGATGATGTCATGGATTATGATATTGTCAATCCTAATTCAAAAAATGACTTTTTCAAATCTTCTTTAGAATATGAAGGAAGCAACTTTACCTTTCCTGTCTATTTAGGAATTGACCATAAAATTGATTCAGAAAAAATATGGAAAAGTCCAGAATTATCACATGATGTTGAGTACAAAAGTATCAATCAAAATTTAAAAGAATCAGAATTTGAAACTGTTCCGATCAATATTCCGGAATCTGGGAAATCAATTTTAAATGCTATTCAGGAACAAACAGGTAAAAATACATATATCTATCAAGGGTACGGAATTAATATTTTCTCAAGAGCTACATCTGGCCGTCAAATCAGCATTCTATCAGAAATCAAATCTGCCAATAATTTGATGCCTCCGAGCAATATGAATACCCTTTTGGTTACAGAAGAAAATCCGTTAATGTTTACTTCTCAATCAGAACAGCAACTATTAGGCAAAATTACCGGAACGGATAAAACATTGGTGAGAATCATGTTTGATTATTATTCTGCTCAGGAATTATTAAATTATCCTGTTCCAAAAGAAATGTCTGCTGATACCGCAAAGAATGATATTACAGCGATTTTTCCTGATAATAAAGAAATATTTGCTGACCATTTTAAACTGTATTATAAAGACGGACTTCCTGAAGTTGAATATGGTGAAATTGAAGATATTAAAAATGATAGTACAGATAACCTAACTGCAATTGTAAAAATAAGAGAGTATAGAATTATAAGCAGTGGCCAGCAAGTTAAAATTGGATTGGATAATACTAATAAAACCAGATTCGACGGAGGAGTTTTAACGATTGGAGAAGAAAATTATCTGATTCAAAATATTGAAGTTGAACTTATAAAAGATGAAAACTTTAATGATGTTTTTGATTATGCTTTGATCAAAGTATTGAAAAAAGAAGTGACAGACAAACTTCATGCTAATGGAGATGCAACAATCGATTCTGAACAAATTCAAAATATCAAGCTTCCTGAAAGTAGATTATGTACACTGGTGCAAAATATGCAGACAGCTTCTAACTGGCATCAGCCTCAAATTGATTTTACAATTCAATATCCTGAAAATTTAAATGCTATTCATCGTGAAGTTATTAATCACACCAATGAAAACGGAGAAAACTTGCAAGTCGAAAAAACAAGAGGGGTTTGGAATGATGTCGTAGTTGAAAGAGTTTTTGAAAATTCGTATGAAATGAATGAAAATGGAACGTACAAAGTAGATGACGAAGGCAATCCAATTCCATTATTATCTGGGAAGAAACATTTAGGATTGTATAAAATCATTTTCAAAAACTTCAATTTACCTCAGCATTCTCAATTTAAATCGGAGAAAGAAAACTCCGTAGAATGGTCGAATGGTATTGTGAGATTGTTTACAAAAGATGCTTTTGAAGAAGGAAATCCGATTCCTAAAAAATCAAGAAAAGAGTTCAAAGTTTATAAAACAGAAAACATTGGCACGACTGGAAATTTAGTCTTGTATATTGACGATCCTGATTTTAAACTTGGCAACTATGTCACACAAACAATGGCTGAGGGTTATGATGAAATTTTAGGTGCAAAAAATGGTCTTCATACAGAAAATGGGGTGTCAGATTATGAGAATGATTATATATCTCAATCTGCAAATTATTATCCTAGTTACAAAGTTTATTTGTACGCAGATCCTGTTTCGGGAATTACGCAGGAAAATATTTTACCAAGAAAAAATGAAAGTACGCATTATTCAGTTTTCGGAGTCAGTACACATTCAAAACCAGATGTTTGTTACAAATCAAAAATCAGTATTCCTTGTCCGATGTATGCTGTTAAAGTTGAGAAAACGGAGAAACCTGAAGAAATTATCGGTGGAAGTTTGTATGCAACGCGTCCAGATTTTTACAATCGTTCGACTTTTACTTTCACGACTAAGTATAAACAAGACCGAAAACCTTATGGATTATTGCATTACAGAGCCAATGACGAAGATTTATTGAATGTTTTATACAAACCGACAACTATAAGCACAATTCGCGAAGAATTGAACAAACTGGGCGGAAATGACGAAATCGATTTTAACAAACGATGGGCAGACTTTTTAGATTTTAATGGACTTGCAACAAGAGGTCAATATGACGTTTTTCCAAAAAATGAATCTGAAGAAAATTATCAGCTTCCATTACCTGACAACGAAGAATTCATAAAACTAATTAATGATTTTATTGAATGGCATAATCAAACACAAGGCACACAAGAGCCAACAATAACTTCGATTACAGCATTAAATCAGGTTTTAATTTCAGAAGCAGTTCAAGAACCAATGTTAACGGTTTATTTTATTGAACAAGCCATTTATAATGCCTTTGTTCCATTAACGGAAGTTCCAGTTATTTATGAGCACATTAAAGGTAATGACTATGTTCCTGTTAATAAAAAACAGACTATTAAGGATAAAAACGGAAATGCGTTAAAACCAACTGACGATGATTTTGACATTGCTCCAATGATGAAAGTTGTAAATGAAAGCCAAAACAGAGTACAATTTACCGATTTCAATCTGGATGGAAACTCGCAGAATATCTATTTCTACGCGGTTCGCGAAATGGACATCAAAATGAATTTTGGACCGTTCAGTAATCTTTTAGGACCTGTAAAATTAGTAGCTTCTACTCCACCTAAAACCCCTGAAATTAAAAGAATTATGCCAATTCTTGAGAATAAAGTATTAGGAATTAAGCCTGCTGTTCAGATTGAGTTAAATGCATATCAGCCAGAATATAAAATCAGAAAAATTAATATTTATCGTGCTCTAACAATGCTGGAAGCTCAGTCAATACGAACAATGAAACTCGCTAAAGAAATTGTAATTGATGAAAATACTTTATCAACTGGTTTTGACAATGCCTGGACCGTTTATGATGATTTTGAAGATTTAGAAGAAGTTCCATTTGGTGATGGCCTTTTTTACAGAATTGCGGTTTCTAAACAAATTGAATATGCAGATCCAGAATCAACAATAGAAAATCCAGTTATAAATATTGATTATGCTCCGTCACAGCCGTCAAAAATTACAGCGACAGTTATTGTTGATAGTGTTTCACCTGACTCTCCAGTTTTAGAAGCTTCTGGAACCGTATCGGGAACAAATGGAGAAATCTTAAAACCTGTAGTTTTCAATTGGAATAAAACAGTTTATAACGGTAAATATCATTTATACAAAATGAACAGTCAAGGAAATTGGGATAAAATTCATGAAGTTTCAACAAATCTTGAAAATATTGCCTTACCGCTTCAGCAGACAAAATTAAATACTGATGAATTGATTATTAAAAATGCTGACGGAGACCGAATCTACCATCATTTTAAAGTAATCTCAGAAAACGCATCAGGCATGTTAAGCAGTGACGAAAAAATCCTAACTCTTTAAAAAACTGACAATACCAATGATTTAATTTCATTGGTATTGATTTCAGGACTCATACAAACATTTAAGCAAGAAATAAAACTAAATAAAATGGCAACAAGTAGAAATGACTTTCACAACAAATTCAATAATGGGGACATTCCATCGCACCTTGACTTTGTTGAAATTTTTGACAATTTCGTTCACAGAGACGATGATAAGGCCGATTTTCAAATGGTCGAAACGGGAACAGATAATCAGCATTACATCACTCCAGCACTTTTAAAAGCAGCTTTTCAAAATGCGGGAATTATTGCTGGCAATTCTTATGTTCCTTATAAAGAATTTCAGGATAACTTTTCAGGATCATCTATTCAATTAGATCAAGCTCCTATTGCAGACAGCGTTAAAGTCTATAAAAATGGGCAATTATTAAAAGAAATTAACGACTATAATTTAAACTACGACAGTGGTGTGCTTACATTTTCATCTCCAATAAATGGTCGAAATATTGAAATAAATTACTGGTCTAAAAATCTTGATACTGAATCTGAAGGATCTGGTTCTAATCCGATTCTTGGAAGTTTATCTATTCCTTTTAAAGAAAATTTTGACGAAGATACTTTCATTAACGATAAAATCGCTTTAAAAGAAATTCCAGTAAAAGACAGTATCAGAATTTACAAAAACGGCCAGCTCCTTAGAGAAGGCCAAGGCAAAGACTATGCAGTAGATTACAACAATGGAATTATTACATTCTCAGCTGTAATAGAAGATCGTAATATCGAAGTTGATTATTGGTACAAAAGCACTGTCACTCTATCCGATTTGGAACTGAATACCAAATACGTCGATTTAACAACAGCGCAAACAATTGGAGGAAATAAGACTTTTACTGAAGCAGTTGAAGCTAAAAGCTTTATTAAAACCGGAGGAACTTCAAGTCAATTTTTAATGGCTGATGGTTCTGTATCAACTTCTCCTGGCTCTGATTATGATGCAGGACATTCTCCTTTAGGTCTTACCGCGGGTGGTTATCAAAAATTCAGCAATGGCCTAATATTACAATGGGCAGTTTTGACGAACAATGCCAACACTTACAGCTTTCCTTTAACGTGGCCACATGGTGCATTGAGCGTAATGGTCTCAACCATAAGAGACAGTTCGGGAAGTAGAGGGTACAATCATGTTTATAATGTTACGAACAGTACTTACTATGCGCTAATTGATGGGAACAATGGATACATGTTTGCACTTGGATGCTAATAATAAATATTAAAAAAAATAAAAATTATGTATAAAGGAACATATAACGAAAACGGAGATTACACAGGCTTTTATGTTGAGGGAATTCATGAAAGCATTCCTCAACCTAATATTGAACTAACTGAAGAAGAATGGCAACAAGCATTGTCCAAAAATTATAAAGTAATTGAAGGCAAACATACATTTTCTCCTTTTGTTCAAAATAAAGAAGAGCTTTTAGAAAATTTAAGAGCCAAAAGAAATTCATTATTAGTAGAAAGCGATTGGACACAAGTAGATGATGCTCCTCTTTCTGAAGAAAAAAAATCGGCTTGGAAGAATTACAGACAAGAACTAAGAGATTTAACTGATTTAGAAGATGTAGCAACGGTTGTTTGGCCAGTAAAACCTATTTAATAAATATTCATTTATAGATTTTAAATGAATATTCAATCAAATAACTATTCTTTATTAAAATAAATATGGAAGAAAACACAACATATAAACCTTTTGCTTATATAGATCAATATATTCCAGTAGAAGGAACATCGGTTTATTATAATACTGAAAAGACTTTAGCCGTAAAAAAGAATGATTGCTCCCGAGGAACAGCCGGAAATTTAATTACTTTGATTGCTCCTGCTAATAAATTTGTTTCTACCGAAAGTGTTGCAGATGCAGACCAACAAGCACAATCCTGGTTAGATGCAAATGCACAAGCTTATGCAAACAATACTGGAATTTGCACTACTAGACCTACTGCATGGCGAGGTGATAATCCTTCTTGCGTATTAGAACCTTCAACAACTCTTCTACCATTTGATTACATGACCGTTAAATACAAATGGGCATTTGGCGCAGGTGATGACTTGGATACTTTTACAGGTTTTGTAAATACCGGTATTAATATTTTAGACAATCAATGGGTTGGTTTTGGTCTTAAAAATGAAGTTCCAGCAAATGCTTCTGCTCAAGATTCTTATATAATTTGGGGTGGAGATGTACAACATTTAACTGGTGTTGAGACCTGTCTTATAAATTTCAAAAAAATAAAAGAAGATTATTCTAATTTAAACGATGTTCTAGTAAGGCTAGCCGGCGTTTGGTGGAGCTCAAAAGACACTGGAAACATTGATATAGAAATAACAACCTACCTTGGTGGAACTATGACGAAAGTAGAAAAAGACATTGTAAACCATAATGGAGAGCAAGTGCAGCAGTTAAACTTTTCAAAAAATGTTTCGGTACAAGGAAATCATTTAACTATAGATCAAGCTACTAACATTGGCTACATTAATTATTCTAGCAATCTCTCAACTGCAAATGTTGTAATAAATTATTAAAAACATGGGAAATACAGGATACAAATCTTTTGAAACATTAGAAAGATACTATACAGATGACAACACATCAACTGGAGAAACGAAACCAAATATAGTTACTGATCCAGATTATATTGCTCCTTTTTTAGATACTACGAATTGCCCCCCAGGTGCACGTTTCTACAATACAACACAAACTAAAACAATAACTCGAAACAATTGTGGACCGGGATATTCAGGAAGTGATGCCATTCTTACCGCTTATCCAAATCAGTTTGTTTCGAATGAAAGTTTATTGGATGCAAATAATCAAGCCCTTGCTTGGTTAGAAGCTAATGCACAAATTTACGCTAATAATGTAGGAACCTGTACAATTTCCGCTACTACAAATCCTACAGTTCCAACATTGCAACATGCATACTATGGAGGCGAAAACATGACGCTTCAGTGGCCCAATTATATTGATTCAGGGCCAATCATTTACGAATTATATCGCACTATAAATGGCGGTACTCCTATACTTTTACAAACATCAACGGATACTTTTTATTATGATAAATTATCAAATGGTGTAACATATTCATATCAAATTAGAATTAATTCTAATGGATACATCTCTCCTTACAGTAATACTGCAACTGTAACAGGCACATCTTCATAAAAAATATAATTAATAATCATTTGGCGGTTTTATACCCCAAATGATTATTAATCTCTTCAAAAAACTACTTATAAAATACTGCAAAATGAGCGCAAATCATAACAGAATAAAAGTAGCTGATTTAGAAACGAATCAGCAAAACAAAATTTTAATTACCAATGAAAATGGTGAATTAACTTTTGATGATATTCCAGAGAAAACTTTTAAAACAATAAATGGCGAATCAATTCTTGGTAATGGAAACATTGATTTGTCTAACAAACAAGATATTTCAAATCAATTAGAAGTTAATGCTAGTCAAACAATCTCTTCTAACTGGCATGGAAAAACAGTTCTCTTTACAGCAAACTGTACTATTACAGTTCCAGCTACACTAATTGACAATTTTATTTTTAATGGTGTTACTTTAGCGGGAATTACTGTGAATTGGGTAATTACAGCTCCCCATACTTGGTTGTTTGGAGTTCCTTCAGCAACATCTGAAAAACAAATTTTCACTTTTACGAAAAGAGGTTCTACAAATAGCATTTTATTATTAGGTGTATAATGGGAAGCTTATTACAAAATACCGTTTTCGGAAGAACTAAAAATTCTTTTGTATCTACTTGGAGAACAAGTAATACTTCATCCGGATCAACTACTGCCACACAGATAAAACTACCTTTAATTTCAGCAGGAAGCTATAACTTCATTGTGGATTGGGGCGATGGAACGTCTAGTATAATAACGACATGGAATCAAACACAAACAACACATAATTATTCAGTTGCTGGAGTTTACACAATAAAAATAAAAGGAAGATGCAAAGGATGGGTATTTAATAACGCTGGAGACAAATTAAAAATTTTATCGATACAAAGTTGGGGAAATCTTTCTTTAGGTACCACACAAAAAGGTTATTTCTGGGGATGTTCCAATCTTAATCTTACTGGTGTAACAGACCTTTTAAATTTATCTGAAACACAAAATTTATCTCAATGTTTTTATGCCTGTAATGCACTTACATTTATAAATAGAGCAAATGAATGGGATACTTCTGGAGTTACAAATATGAACTATATGTTTCTTCAGTCAAATTCATTTAATCAGGATTTAGGGAATTGGAATGTTTCGAATGTTTTGGATTTTACGAACATGTTTAATGCCGCTCCATCTGGAGCATTTAACAATGGAGGAAGTTCCAGCATAAATAATTGGAATATTAATACTTCTGGTGGTGTATTGATGACAAATATGTTCAATAATCAAACTTCATTTAACCAATCGTTAGGCAATTGGAATATGACGGGAGTTACTGCAATTGATGGAATGTTTAATGGTTGTAGTTCATTTAATCAAGATTTGTCAAATTGGGAAAGAGTGGACTCGACACTTGCTAATGTTACTACAATGGCAGCTACATTTCAAGGATGTTCTGTTTATAATAAAAGCATGAATAGTTGGAATGTCAGTGGGGTTTCTAGTTTCAGCGCATTTTTACGTAATGCATCTCTTTGGAATAATGGATTAGGAGCGGGAGTTTCAGGAATTATGACTTGGAATTTAAGCACATCTATTATTGTCAATTTGAATCAGATGTTTCAAAACTGTCAAAATTTCAATCAAATTGTTGGAGGATGGAATACCAATAAAGTTGCAAATATGACAGATTTATTTTCTGGTTGTACTAGATTCAATAATGGAATGACATCAGCAGCTGTTGGTCCAATGACATGGGATTTATCTAATTGTGCTTCTACTGCAAGAATGTTTCAGGCTGCGTCGGCATTTAATCAAGATATAACATCTTGGAACATGACAACAGTTAATAATACAAATGGTATGTTTACAACGGCAAAGGTTTTTAATCAAGCTATAAGTAATTGGGAAAGAGTTGGATCTACAATGGGAAATGTAACCAATATGACTGGCATGTTCCAAACAGCATTAGCTTTTAATAACGGCCTGCCACCAGGAGTTGCTGGAAATATGTTTTTAGATTTTAGTAATGCTACAACTCTAAGCAGTATGTTTATCCAAGCTTCAGCATTTAATCAAAATTTAGGTGCAGCTAATATGAGCAAAGTAACAAACTTTACTAACATGTTTTCAGAAGCAACCAAGTTTAATAACGGAGAAAGTACTGATATTAACAATTGGATTCTTAATACCTCAGTTGGAGCAAATGTAATCATGGATAGAATTTTTGCATCAGCTTCTAAATTCAATCAACCCTTAAATAATTGGAATGTCTCTGAGGTAACAAATATGACATCAGCATTCTCAGGAGCAAGTATTTTTAACAAACCATTGAATAATTGGAATACACAAAAAGTTACTAGTATGGCTGCAATGTTTGCAACTGCCTCATTTTTCAATCAAGATATTTCAAACTTTAATTTATCTAATGTAACAACAATTTCACAGATGTTTTATCAAGCCGGATCGTTTAACAATGGGGGAAGTAATGGTATAAATAATTGGGACACTTCAAAAGTTACAAATATGGGCCAAACTTTCCAATCCGCATCAGCATTTACTAGACCAATAAACAACTGGAATATTTCGAATGTGACATCGGCTTTTAATTTTATGGCTGGCAAAAACGCTGCTAATTACTCAACAGCAAATTTAGATGCAATTTACAATACAACAAATGGTTGGGCATCAAGACCTGTAAAAGCAAATGTATCTATTAGTTTTAGTACTATAAAATATACCGCAGCTGGAAGTGCAGGAAAGGCAATTTTAACTGGATCTCCCAACAACTGGACTATAACAGATGGCGGAATTTAATTATGAATCTATTCAAATATTTACTCAAAATATAAAAAATGAGCACAAACCACAACAGAATAAAAGTGGCTGATTTGGAAACAAATGAGCCAGACAAAATTTTAAGTACTAATTCACTTGGCGAATTAGAATTTACCAACATTAACGCTATAAAAGTTGACAGTTACAATGCCCTTGATTATACTGATGCGGGCAAAGCATTAGATGCAAGACAAGGTAAGATCTTAAAAGACTTTATCAACGACATTAATGCTTTATTAGTTTCAGATAATGTCAACTTAAATACAATCCAAAAATTAGTCGATGCAATTGAAGATGTAAAAGCTTCGTTAGACACAATTTTGGTTAATAACCTAAGTTCCGGTGGAACAACAAAGGCTTTGACTGCAGAAATGGGCAAAACATTGCAAAATACTAAAGTTGACAAAGCTCCTGGCGAAAGATTAATTAATGCTGAAGAAATTACCAAACTCTCTGGAATATCAAATGTTGTTACTACCGTAAAAACGATAGTATCAACTGCTTTAGCAACCCAAAACATTACAGGATTTGTAAATTATATTAATGCCTTAAATCCTGTGCTTATAGTTGGTCCTAATGAAATTGTGAAGTACACAACCAGCGATACAGGCCGAACATTTGAATTAAACTTAAGAGGTCGTTCTTTCGGTGTTGGACAACCAGCTATCACAGCTTCAAATGTTGTAGAAGTTACTGATTTCTTAAATAAGGACATCAAATTGAGTAATTATCTTTCTACACGTAACGATGGACAATCACCAACTAACAGAGTGTTAGGAACAGATGCTAATGGTAATTTAAAAATGTATAGTATTACATCTTTTCCAGCGCCTTTTTTAGAATCTTTAATTGCTGATAGTCCTTTACCCTCAAATACGGGTAACATAACAATTAAAGGAGCGTTTTTTACACCAACAATGACAGTATCAATTGTCGGTCAAACAGTAAACTATGTAACTTTTGTTAATGATAATTTAATTAAAGTAAATGTTACAACTGGATCTGCAGAAGGAAGTTTTTCGGTTACTTTAAACAATGGGATTTCAGCAACATTTAATAATGCTTTATTGATTGTTTTGGGGACTGTTTACACTCCAATATCATCTGAATGGTCAGAAATTACAGGATTAATTGATGTTTCTTCCGGAGATTACTTAAAAACAGTTGCACTGGGAACTATTGGTACAGCTAAATGGGGCCATATAGCTCTAGGTGTTAATTTTAGTCTTAGATTTGTTATTACAAAAACACCACTTGGAAATGCTGACAATGGTTATGATGCTTCAAGTTTTTCAGTTTCACTGTATGACAAAGTAACTAATGCTGATATCTTAAAGTATACGCGAAGAGTTGAATATGCAATATCTGGTGGAAGTCATTATGTATATAGAGAAAATGGTACAACCGAATATGCTATATCAGCTCCATTTAATGACATAGATCTCGGTAATACAGTTGTCATTGAATTTAGACGTGTAGCGGGAATATTTTCGTTTTTAATAAACAGCGTTGTAAAATCGGGATTAACTCAAACCTCTGTCAATGCACTTGGTGTAAAAATCCGCGTAAAAAATTTAGATGTTAAAAATATTAAATTTATAGCATTAGCAACTTAAAGGCATTAAATTTTAAAACTTTTGTTTCCTCATAAAAAAAGCTGTTTACAACATGAAAGGATATGTATTTTTACAATAGCATTTATTATTCAAATAGTTCTCGTTAATAAACAAGTCTTCAAATAATTGTAAATTATAGTAAAAGTTTGGAAAGGTTCATAAATTCTTGAAATAGTAAATTAATTGAGATTTTGAACTATTTTTTTATGTCTACAAGGTTTTTCTTTTCCAATCACAAAATTTTCCTAAATAATTCCATCATAATTGATATATCGGGAAAAGTCGATATATTTGCATCATGGAAAATATAGAACTTTTTAAAGCGCTTTCAAACAAATCCAGATTGCAAATGCTGGAATGGTTGAAAGAACCCGAAATCAACTTTCCAGGTCAGCTGGAACATGGCGGATTTGAACACGGTGTTTGCGTGGGACAAATTCAGGCTAAAGCCGGTTTGACACAATCTACAGTATCAGAATACTTGTCTATTTTGCAGCGTGCTGGTTTTATTGAAGCCAAACGCGTTGGACAATGGACTTATTATAAACGCAACGAAGGTGCCTTTGAAGCACTTAGTAAATTAATTCAATCTAATTTGTAAAATTACTATGAGTACAAACAACCTGTTTTCAGAATTTAACTTAAAATCGTTAAACCTGAAAAACCGAATCGTAATGGCGCCAATGACGCGCTCTTTTTCTCCAAACGGAGTTCCAACTGATGATGTAGCAGCTTACTACCAAAAAAGAGCTGAAGGCGAAGTTGGTTTAATATTATCAGAAGGAACTGTTATTGACAGACCTTCATCATCAAACGATGCAAATGTTCCTCATTTTTATGGAGAATCTTCTTTAAATGGCTGGAAAAAAGTTATTGACGAAGTTCATGCTGCTGGCGGAAAAATGGGCCCGCAGATCTGGCATATGGGAATTATGGATAATCATCATTCTGGCTGGGTTCCTCCTGTTCCTTTTGAAGGTCCATCTGGATTAAACCGTCCTGATTTTAGAAATGGAATTACGATGTCTGAAAAAGATATTGAAAATACAATTTTGGCTTTTGGCAAAGCTGCTGCTGATGCAAAAAGACTTGGTTTTGATACAATCGAAATTCACAGCGCGCACGGTTATTTAATTGATCAATTCTTTAGAGCGGAAACAAACTTACGTGAAGATATTTATGGTGGGAAAACGTTGCCAGAACGTAATCGTTTTGCTGTTGAAGTCGTAAAAGAAGTCAGAAAACAAGTTGGAAATGATTTCGCAGTAATCATGCGTTTTTCTCAATTCAAACCTTCTGATTACAATTATAAATTGGCTAAAAATCCACAAGAATTAGAGGCTTGGCTTGCGCCTCTTGTTGACGCTGGAGTTGATATTATACACGCTTCACAACGCAGATTCTGGGAACCTGAATTTGAAGGTTCTGATTTGAATTTTGCTGGATGGGCTAAAAAAGTGACTGGAGCTCCAACTATTACTGTAGGTTCTGTTGGGCTTTCTAGTGATTTCTTTGGCGCTTTTGCCGGAGAGAGTTCTGAACCAACTTCTTTAGAAGAATTAAACAGACGTTTCGACAGAGGTGATTTTGATTTAGTTGCTGTTGGAAGACCACTCCTATCTGATCCAAATTGGGTTGCGAAAATTAAAGCTGGAAAAACCGAGGAATTAAAAGGCTTCAGTAAAGAAGCTTTGGGGGCTTTGGTTTTAGAATAACTTTGAGACACTAAGCTACTAAGTTTCTAAGATTCTAAGCTTTCATTCTTATATCAAATTCTTAGAATGTCTTTAAATACAAAAGGGATAAACTTAATTGTTTATCCCTTTTGTGAATATCTATAACTAACAAAATTAGAAATTCAATATTTTTATTTAAAGGTACATAGTAACAAAGGTGCAAAAGAACAAAGTTTTAACCTTAAGCCTTTGCAACTTTGTCGCTTTGCCCCTTTGAACCTACTTTCTTCTGAAGCCAATTTCTAACTGGTTCGTCATATAATTTTAAACATACAAAAGCCAAAACAATACTTGCTACAAGAAGCGCAATTCCAGGAAGGAATCCATCTTCAAGGGAAACTTTATTATCTACTACCCATGCCGTGTACCAATAAATCAATGGATAATGCGTAATGTAAATTGGATATGAAATATCGCCTAAAAGCTTGCATATTTTAGCAGAAAAAGCACTTTTGATCTGTCCACCGGCTCCAATTGCAACAATCAACGGGAAAACTAAAATGATACAGAAAGACTCATACAAACCGTTCATCCATAATGAGTTTTCGTCTCCAAATCTTGGCAAAGCCAAAACAACAGTGATTAGAATACTACAAATCCAGAAAGCTCCTTTTAAATGAATTAATTTTCCTAAACGACACAATAGCATTCCAGCAAAAAATGGATACAACAAACGAGTAAATCCAATGTTCATTTGTTCTAAGTTTAAAGACCAGCCTCCTATCACATCGCCTTTGGGTCCGAAAACAAGGTAATTAATTAGCAGTCCGGCAAATAGCAGTACAAAAACTGACAGTACTTTTTTCGAAAATTTGCGAAATATTAGGGCGTACAAGATATTTGCAATATATTCAAAGAAAAGCGACCATGCCGGACCGTCTAAAGGATGCATTTCACCCCAACCTCTAATTTCTAATGAAGGCGGAATTGGCAATAATGTAAAACCAATAACCATTGTTACAATCACTTTCCAAACTTCCATATTTGCAATCATTGGAAATAATATATCTGAAGCTTGAAAATAATAAAATATAGCACCAATTATCATCCCCATGATTACCATGGGCTGTAAACGGATTAATCGGCGTTTGTAGAACTCCCATTGTGTCATTTTTGCCCAGCGATCGTCATAAGCATAGGCTACAACAAATCCAGATAATAGGAAAAAGAAATCTACAGCCAAATAGCCATGATTGATAATTTGCTTAAAACGGTTTCCGCCGCTAAAAGTTTCAAAAATGTGAAATGCAACAACTAAAATCGCAGCAACACCGCGCAAGCCATCTAAAATTTCGTAATGTTTTTTTGGTTTAATATCATTCATATAATGGTTAATTATAAATTGTTAATGGTGAATTTAATTAATAATTGATAATTTACAATTCACAATTATTATTAGTGATTTTTCAGCCATTCTAATCTTCTTTGATCTGGAAGATGTTTTACCGTGAAATTTTCAAATTTAGCTTCGAAACCATTTCCGTCTGGCGAAGCTGCCATTAAACCAACCATTACAGGCGTATTATCTTGTAACGGCGCATTTCTGGTCATAATGTAGTTTTTATCATCAAAAGAATAAAAGACTTCAACAGCATCTAATCGACGTACAGCTTTAATCCAGATAAACGGCGGCGCTTTTTCAAGTGTAGTTACGCTCCAATCACTTTTTTCATGCGTTACTACAGTACTGATGTTGAATTTTCCGTCAACAAATTCTACTCCGGTTTTAATGTAGTTTTTTTCATCAACTCGAATCATTAATCCCATTTGGTCAAAACGGGCAATATAATTTCCGGTAATTTTTACTTTGGCTTCAAACTCGCCACCATAAGTTGCATAGTAAAAAGGCGCGTCGTCAACCGTAAAACCGTAATGCGAAATTCGCCAATAATCACTGTTTGGAGTAACATTCATAATCAATGCGTTGTTTTTAATTTCCCATTTTTCAGGCTCATTAAACCATTGCATCTTACTAAGAGTTTGTGCCGAAAGGTTTTGAAACAAAACAAATCCAATCGCAAATAATAGTATTTTTTTCATTTTTTTTCGATTCTTAATTTTTCGAGAAGCCAAACTTCTAACATTTAACATTTTTACATCTAACTTTTCAGGACAAAAGCAAAGCTGTAAACTTTTACATTTACAGCTTTACAAACCAACCAATTTAGAAATAATAAAACTTATTGAAGTGAGAAGCCCACTTTAGATTTTATATCTGCAGATGATGCACCAATTAAAGCTTCAAAAGCTCCTGGTTCAGCAACCCAGTCGTGTTTTTTATCATCAAAGAAACTTAACGCTGTTTTGTCAACTGTAAAAGTTACCGTTTTTTCTTCTCCTGCTTTAAGAGAAACTTTTTCAAATCCTTTTAATTCCTTAATTGGACGTGGCAAAGAAGATTTTAAATCGCTGATATAAAGCTGTACAGTCTCTGATCCTTCGCGACTTCCCGTATTTTTTACAGTAACTGAAAATGTTATTTTATCACCAGAAGTCATTTGTTTTTTATCTGAAGTAACTTTTCCGTAAGCAAAAGTCGTATAGCTTAATCCGTGACCAAAAGGGAATAATGGTTTGATTTTTTGTTTGTCTGCCCAACGGTATCCAACATAAATTCCTTCGTTGTAAACAACTTCATCTCCACCTGGAAACTGACCTAAAGCGTGTGCTCCATTGTCAGATAATTTTACTGGGAAAGTGAAAGTCAATTTTCCTGATGGATTCACATCTCCAACCAAAACATTTGCCAAAGCAGTTCCAGCCTCAGTTCCTAAAAACCATCCTTGTACAACTCCTGGAACTTCTTTAATCCAAGGCATTGAAACAGCATTTCCAGAAATATTAACGAAAACAATGTTTTTATTTACTTTCGCTAATTGGCTGATTAATTCATTCTGTCCATAAGAAAGTTCCAATCCTTTACGATCGTGACCTTCATCATCTTGATTTGGACTTTTGTTCAATCCTCCAATAAAAAGAACGATATCAGCATCTTTAGCTACTTTTACAGCTTCAGCAGTCAATTCTGCCGGAGAACGTTTTTCTTCTAAACTTACTTTAGCCACAACTCCGTTGTAGTTGCTTGTTGGATCTCCAACATAACCACGAGCATAAACGATTTCTGCCTGATTTCCGATTTTTTTCTTCAATCCTTCAAGTGGAGTAATTTCGTATCTCGCTTTAAGAGAAGAACTTCCTCCTCCTACTGTCATCATTTTGATAGCATTTTCTCCAATAACCGCAATCTTCTTAGTTTTAGAAAGATTGATTGGCAAAATGTTGTTGTTGTTTTGCAACAAAACAATTCCTTCTTCAGCAATTTTACGACCTGCATCAGCGTGTTCTTGTGTTCCAAAAGAACCGAAAGGACGATTTTTATCCATTGTCGTCAAGAAAGCCAAACGCAAAATACGACGTACTTTTTCGTCTAATTCTTTAGTTCCAACTTCCCCTTTTTTAATCATTTCTGAATAAGGTTTTGCTAAATAATAATTATCATAAGCATTGCTTGTACCCCAAGAAAGTCCGTTTGTCCAAGAACCGAATTCCATATCTAAACCATTGTAAATAGCTTGTTTTGTATCATGAACACCGCCCCAGTCTGAAACTACAACGCCTTTGAATCCCCATTCTTTACGAAGAATATCGTTAAGCAAGAACTCATTATGGCAACATTGCTGTCCTTTGTATTTATTGTAAGATCCCATAATCGCCCATGCGTCTCCATCTTGTACAGCTGCTTTAAAAGCCGGAAGATAGATTTCATACAACGCTCTGTCGTCAACAACAACATTTACAGTATTACGATTTGTTTCTTGATTGTTTAATGCGAAGTGCTTCACACAAGCCGCAACGCCATTAGACTGAACTCCTTTGATATAAGGAACAACCATTTTTGAAGTCAAAAACGGATCTTCTCCCATATATTCAAAGTTTCTTCCATTTAATGGGCTTCTGTAAATATTTACTCCAGGCCCCAATAGTACATTTTTATTACGGTAACGTGCTTCTTCTCCAATAGATTTACCGTATAAAGAAGCCAATTCTTTGTTCCAAGTTGCAGAAAGTGCTGTAAGTGCAGGAAAAGCAATACATGAATCGTTTGTCCATCCGGCTTGATCCCATTCGTCCCATTTTACTTCCGTGCGAATTCCGTGTGGTCCATCGGTCATCCAGTTTTCTGGAATTCCAAGACGTTTTACACCTGGCGAACTAAATTTTGACTGCGCATGAATCATGGCAATTTTTTCGTCAGTTGTCATTCTTTTAAGCGCATCTTCTACACGCTCATCAATTGGCTTTTTATCATCAAGATAAACCGGAACTTTATTTTGTGCATTCAATCCGAATGAACTCAATAAAACTAAAACAACGATTGTTTTAACGTTTTTAAACATAACTATTATTATTTATTTAAGCATTCAACTTATATAAAAGGTCTAGTGGTCAGTTGTACCTTTTATTAATATTGTAAAACTAAAACGTTATCGTACAAGTTACATTTTTAAACGCAAAAAAGTAGTGAATTAAAAAATCAAATAATTGATTTTCAATTGAATAATAAAAAAAATACAGTAAAAAAAGTAGTGATTTTAAAATATTTCTTTATGATTTCAAGGCCAATGAACCAATTTTCATGACCATTTCTTCGAAATCATTTCTCGAAACTGCAGCCTTATTTCGAGCTCTGGTTCGGTAATTGTAAATTGTGCTTAAAGAATAACGAAGAAATGCAGCAATCTTAACACTATCTGTAATTCCTAATCGAATCAGTGCAAAAATTCGTAATTCGGTATTCAGCAATTCTCCTTGTTTCAAAACTATTTGTTCTTCGGAAATTAGCAATGCATTGAAATCCTTCACGAAAGTTGGATATAAATTCAAAAAGATAATATCGAAGTTTTTATACAATTCCTCCAATTCATTATCAACTAAAGTTGTAGATTTCAGAATTTTATAAATTTCATCAAACTGTTTGGCCGCCGCTTTTTTATTTAAAATAATACGATAGTTTTCTAATTTGTTAATGTACGTCGAACAAAGACTGAAAAAATGCGCGATATATTCTTCTTTAACATGATTAGACTCAGATAATTGTGAATTGGTTTCCTGCAATTGTTCATTGGTTTGGGTAATGTCTTTATTCAATTCCGCCAATTTCTGACTCGTTTCATAGAGTTCTGCACGAATTCTCGAAACCTTTTTCATTTGTTTGTAAACGTAAATAATCGCTACAATTAAAAATACCGATAACAAACTGATGCACAGTAAATAAACTTGTAATTCTGCTTTTCGTTTTGCTTCTTTTTCTAAATAAACCGTATTGATAATCGAGTAAACCTCTGACATTAAAAGCGTTCGAAATTGGACATTGCAATAAAGCGCATCTTCAATTGCCGATTGGGTGAGTTTATATGCCATATCAACATCGCCAATTTCATAAAAAACAGAAGCTAATTCTTGTAGAGAAGCATTGTCTTTATTGGCGTTTTTTAAATCTGAAGTAGCCGAAAGCGCATAATATTTTTTACGAAGTTCTAAATTATGGGTTGCTTCATTAATTTTCCCTAAAAGATATGTAATAATGGCATATTGCGGATTATCTTCAGTGATTGTTTTGAGCAAGTTTTCTAGCTTCTTTTGTGTATTCTCATATTTCCTTTGAAAAAGATCCTGCGTAAGTTTAGTGATTTGATAGTCTAAAGTATTAGGTTTTAAAACTTGTAAAAGCGAATCTCGGTATTTTACAATTTGCTGATGATATTCTTCATTATAACTGTTTGCCGCATAATGTTCAAAAAATTCGCGATATGAAATGTAATAAGTTGGCAATAAACTTGCAGAGAGATTTTTCTTGTTGATGCTTTTTATAATAGCTTCCGATTCGCGGTATTTTCCTGAAGACGAATAAAGTGTAACCAACTCTAATTTTGCCAAATTCAGAAGGTCTTTATTTTGAAGCTGCGTGCCAATTTTGATGTTCTTTTTTACATATCGAATAGCCGAATCTGAATTGAATTTCTGATATTCTAAATATAAAGTCTTATTGTAATTGTATTCCTGCTCAGGACTTAAACCTTCTGATTTTATTTTTTTGAAGTTTAAAATTCGTTCTTCTTTAAGCTTTACATAATGCTGTTTCTTATTTAACGCATCATTTAATTTATCCAATATAATATCTTCGCTATCCAAAGCAAATGTTGGAAAGCTGAGCAATAAAGCACAAAACAGTAAAAGATTTTTCAAGGTGGTGGTCGATAGTTTTTAGAAAAGCAAATATAGTGAAATTAGTTTCTGAGATACTGATATACTAAGATGCTAAGTTTTTTTTTACTCGCCACGAATTACACGAATTTTCACTAATTTCTACGCTATCTTAAATAATTATAATTCGTGTAATTTGTGGCAAAAAAAATTATAATGTTGCAATTGGTGCGGCTAAACAACTTTCTGGAATATCAAAAGCGTTGACCAAAGCCACAGCATCTGGGCGAATATCCCAACACAATTGATTGACGATTTTACGAATCGCTTTTGTTTTAACAGCTTCCATATAACCGTCTTCAAGATACCAGGCTTTGTTTTTTTCGATCTGCGAAAGCGCAAATAATTGATATAATTTGGTTAATATTTGTTTCGAATTTTCATCTTTAATTGTTTTTAAAGCTTCTTGAAATTGCTCTAAAACAATTCGTTCCAAATACGCCTGAGCCACATCGATCATTTGATGCTGTACGACATTAAAAGCATCATAAGCTTCTAAACCACCATCAACTAATTTTTTGATACGTCGCGCCGCCGATGCTAATATTGTTTTTTCTCTATGAACAAAAGCTTGATGATGGAATTCTGAATCCAACAAATGTTCATCTTCAGTTCTTCGCGTTGCAATTGGGTTTTTCTCGGATAAAGCAGTTTTGGCATTTTCATACACATAATTAATGATACCGAGTGAACCCATTTCACCAAAAGATTTTCTGAATTCAGATAAACGGTTTTTAGCAACCAATTGCATCAAAACGGTATTATCTCCTTCAAAAGTGGTATAAATTTCGGTATCATTTTTTAATGCATCTATTCGGTTTTCAGATAAATATCCTTTTCCACCACAGGCTTCACGACATTCTTGCAAAATATCTCGCGTACTCCAAGTCGAGTATGATTTTAATCCTGCGGCTAGAGCCTCAATTTCTTGCATTTCCGCCTCAGTTCTGTTCAAAAATCTATTCGTAAGATATTGAAGTGCAAAATGTACTGCGTATGTTTTAGCCAAACTCGGCAATAATCTTCGTTGATGCATTCTGTAATTCAAAATTGGGACTTCAGATCCGCCTTCTGGTCCGAATTGTCTTCTTTGATCGCTGTAGCGAATGGCAATGGTCAATCCTGATTTGGCTGCCGCCAAAGCCGAACGTGGAATTCCGATTCTTCCTCCCACTAAAGTTCCCAACATCGTAAAAAATCGTCGATTATCACTCGGAATCGGACTTTCGAATTCTCCGTTTTCATTTACAGAAGCAAAACGATCCAACATATTATCTTTCGGAATCACGACATTATTAAAACTGATTGTTCCGTTATCAACACCATTTAAACCCATTTTATGGCCACAATCGCCAATTGTAACTCCGTTTAAAACATTTCCATTTGGGTCGCGCAACGGAACCACAAATGCATTTACGCCATAATCGTGATCGTCGATAATTAATTTAGCAAAAACAGTTGCCATTTGTCCATGAACTGCCGCATTACCAATATATTCTTTTTGCGCGTCTTTATTGGGTGTATGAATCGTAAAAGTCTGATTACTGTAATTATAAGTTGCCGTAGTTTCTAATCCTTTTACATTTGATCCATGATGGGTTTCGGTCATGGCAAAACAGCCTGGAAGTTTCAGCGAACCAATATCATTTAAATATTTTGCATAATGTTTTTCGGTTCCAAGTGACTGAACGCTCATTCCCCAAAGTCCAAATTGAACACCGAATTTAATTACCAAACTTAAATCGTGATAACTCAACGTTTCCATTATTGCAAAATAATCTTCTACGTTTCCTCCTCCTCCATATTCCTTCGGATACGCCATATTTCCAAGATTTTCTTCGGCTAGAATTTTGCACCAATTGTAAACTGTTTGGCGAAAAACATTTATATCTGTAGAAGTTTCGTATGCAAATTCAGGTCGGGAAATAATTGATTTTACTCTTTTTATGATTGGAGCTTCTTTCCCGTCTAACAATTCTGTTATTTTCTTAATATCAAGATTGCTTGTCGTTTGAGAATTTGCCGTAAACGAATCTGCTTTTGTTTTGAAATTCTGAAGCGCTTCTTCGCCTAAAATTCCGAGATCATTCTCCAATTTTGTAAAATCTGATTCTATCGGTGTTAAATCCAAATCACTACCAGAAAGTGCTTTCGCTATATCAAAAATTGACTTGATAGACGATTTATCCTGAATACTTTTTTCAATATCCAATTTCCATTGTGTGAGTTCATTTCGCGAAGGCGGATTTGACACATCAACTTTTGAGAGCAAAAACGCTTTTTCTTCTTCTGATAAAACATTTAAGGAATTTATAAACTCTTTTAGTGTCGAAAATTCTTTCTGCGTCAGAAGATCATCAGACCACACTAAATAAAACAAAGGAAGAAAGGCTTGAAGCTTGGTATTTTTCATATAAATAGGATTCGGTTTTTAATAGTTTTCTGCAACAGATTAACACAGATTAAAGGGATTTTTTTAGCCACGAATTACACAAATTTTCACAAATTTCTTTTTTTATTAAGCATTAGCTCTAAATAAATCTAATTCGTGAAAATTCGCGTAATTCGTGGCTATCTAACTTTATACATAAAACAATTAATCCTATTAATCTATGGTTTATCTTAAATTTACTGCATAAAAAAACAGGAATGAAAAATAATCATTCCTGTTTTAAAACCCTGTTAAGATTCTCGTAATTTTACTTTCTAAACCAATAAAAAATGCAAAACCAACTATTGAGAATCTTTAGACGACAGGATATATTTTTGTCTTATCGCAAAAATATGATGTGAATTAAAAACTAACACCGCTATAAAAATTATGCTGTAAGCCGCAATCTGCAAAGTGCTGATCTTTTCATTAAAAACAAAAGCGGCTAACATAAAAGCAATCATTGGATTAATATTCAACAACATTCCCACAGTTGAAGAAGGAAGTCCTGAAAGCGCAAACAAATTCAGAAATAGCGGAATTATAGTAAACGCAATTGCAATGGTTTCAATGAAAAAATAAAATTTAAATTCTGTTGGCACTGGTCCGCTATATGCTGGATAAAAAGGCAATAAAACCAGCGCTGCCAAAGTAATATGAAATGTTAGCACAATGAATTTATCAAAACCTTTATTGATTCTTTGGCTTACCAAATATGAGGCATACGTCAATCCGATGATGATGCTGAAAAACATATCCATAATATCTGCGTAAGAAAGCAGCAAACAACCTAAAATACTTAATCCAACGGCAAGCCATTGTGTTTTAGCTAATTTTTCTTTCAGTAAAAAATAAGCCAATAAAGTCGTCAAAATCGGGCAAACCAAATAAGCCAGTGAAGTTGCTTTAACACTCACATGATTCATTACATAAATAAAAGTGAACCAATTTGCCATTAGAAAGAAGCTTCCGCCAATGTTAAGCAAAACTGCTTTCTTCTTTTCTAAAGAAGAAAGCGCAGCGAAACTCCCCACGGTTTCTTTTATTTTGCTTCTTTTGAAAAGAAAAGCAATCAACAGCATTAAAATACTGCAGCTGAAAACTCTAAAAAATAAAATATCCAAGGATTGATAATCATGAATTGGCCTCAAGACCAAACTGAAAAATCCCCAGACTGTATAAGCGGTAATCGCTGCTGTATAATATTTTGTTGTTTTCACGATTTCTATTTCTTCTTTTTTCTGAGACAAATTTCTTAAAAATAAAACAGCAATACAGATACAGTTTTTGTAAATTGCAGCGTAACAGTTTATTTTATGAAATGAGCATAACCGTAAAATAGTCGCAAACACCAATGAAAATATGCGAATTACATAATACCTATAAAAAACAATAAATATCACAATATGAAAAGTTCCAATTACTTGTATTTACAGTTTGCAGATGTTATTGAAAAACAAATCAAATCTGGTCTTTTGAATGTTGGCGACAAATTACCATCAATAAGGGAAGTCTGTGCCGAAACCGGTTACAGCATGAGCACCGTAAGCAAAGCCTATTATGAAGTCGAAAGCAGATCGTTGATTGAATCGCGTCCGCAATCGGGCTATTATGTGAGTAATATTTCGGCCAGAGTTATTGCGGAGCCTTCTGCAAGTAAGCCAGTTTTGAAAGTTGAAAATATTGACCGTGAAGATTTAGTCGATTTGGTTTATGGCGATATGCGACTTAAAGATATTACAATGCTTTCGCTCGGTTTTCCGTCAAATGAATTGTTGCCAATTGCAAAATTGAACAAAGGAATGGTTCAAGCTATGCGCCAATTGCCAAACAGCGGTACAAGTTATGAGGAAGTTCAAGGAAACAGCAACTTGAGAAAAGAAATTGCGCGCTGGTCTTTTACTTGGGGTGGTTCTTTGACCGAAGATGATATTATTACAACACCCGGCTGTATTTCTGCCATTTCGGATTGTTTACTGACTTTGACAAAACCTGGAGATACCATTATTACTGAAAGTCCGGTTTATTTTGGTATTCTGCAACTGGCAAGATCTTTAGGTTTGTATGTGATGGAACTTCCAACCAATATGACAACCGGAATAGAGCTTGAAGCCGTAAAAAAAACACTAAAAACCAACAAAGTAAAAGCTTGTGTTTTGATGAGCAATTTCAGCAATCCTTCTGGAAGTATGATGCCGATTGAACATAAAAAGGAAATTGTACGCTTAATGGATCTTTATAACGTTCCGCTGATTGAAGACGATATTCACGGTGATTTGTACTTTGGTGCAAGCCGACCATCAAATTGCAAAACTTATGATGAAAGCGGTATTGTACTTTGTTGCAGTTCGGTTTCTAAAACTTTGGCGCCCGGATATCGTGTTGGCTGGGTTTCTCCAGGGAAATTCAAAAAAGAAATTCTGCGAACAAAATTGTATCACACGATCTCCTCTCCTACAATTACACACGAAGTTGTTGGTGATTTCTTGAAAAACGGCCGTTACGAAAATCATCTTAGAAAAATCCGTCAAATCTTGAATAGAAACTGCAATAATTACATCAATACCGTTTTAGAATCATTTCCGGCAGGAACAAAAGTAAGCCAGCCTCAAGGCGGATTTTTTCTTTGGGTAGAATTGGACAAAAAAATTGATACTGCTGCGTTTTATCATTTGGCAATGAAACACAATATCAGCATTGCGCCGGGGAGAATTTTCTCTTTTCAGGATCAGTTTTCAAACTGTATGCGTCTAAGTTTTGGTCTTCCTTGGACAAGTGAATTGCGAACCGCTATTCAAACTTTGGGAAGATTGGCGAAGCAATTGTAAATATGCGTAAGGTTTGTCATTCCGAGGAACGAGGAATCTCCGCAAGAAACTCTACAAAGATTGGCGATTTACATTGTCGAGCTACTCGCGCAGATTCCTCGTTCCTCGGAATGACAAAACTGTACGTTTTTTTTAATAAAAAACCAGACAGCGCCACTAATTAAAACGCTGCCTGGAACAAATTGAGAAACCAAGTCAATTATTTTTTATAAAACATAATAAGCACCTTTTTCAGCTTTTTTAGGTTCTTCGTTCAACTCAAATTCTTTCAAAATATCAAATTCACTTTGATATTCGTTCAGCATTTGCTTGATATTTTTTTCAATTGTATTTGCAATTGCTGTTACTGGAGTATCTGTAGGTCTGTTTTCAAACGGATCCTGCAAATGAATCGCCATTCTTTCGATTAAAAAGAAAGCTGCTCCAATTGCTGTAATCAATGGAATTGCAAACCAGCTCAATACACTTGTCAAGCCAAAAGGCAACAGCAAAATAAACAAGCACAATGTCAATCTGATGTACATACTGTATGTCGTTGGAAAAATGGTGTTTTTAATTCGCTCGCATTTTCCCATATGATCACATAATCGCGATAAAGTATTGTCGATTTCAACTTGCTGATATTTGTTGAATCGTTTGTCGTTTTTGGCATTTCGCAAATCTCTTCCATGCAACATTAAAATCGCATTTGGGACATTCTGGTGATTTTTGATATATTTTATTTCCTCTTCACTCATCAAACCTTCAAGCGGTTTTATAGCATCTTTATTTCGTAGCGCCTGCCCTAAACTATAACACCATGCAATTTGTCTTTTTGCAAAGTTTTCTTTGAATTCGCTTGCCTCAACTGAAAAATCAGGGTCTTTGTAAAAGGTTAAAACCTGACGAATCAAACTTCTGGAATCGTTTACAATTGCACCCCATACAATTCGGGCTTCCCACCATCTGTCGTATGCCTGATTTGACTTAAAAGCTAATAAAAGCGATATAATGGTTCCAATCATTGTTGGAATTGCAATAGGAATATCTACAGGCAAATTGATGAAATAATAATGAAAAATCTCAAATAAAATCGTGTACGCTAACACAAGTACAATTTCTACTTTAATTTTCCCGAGAACGTACTTCATTGGTATTCTTTTCTTTAACAACATATTTTCGGTTTTAAATTAATGTTTTCTTCTTTTTAGTGATTGGTAATTAGTCCTTAGTGATTAGTATTTTAGGTTGAATAAACAATCTTAAAAGTCATGTTTTATCGCTATTCACTAATTACTAAGAACTAATCACTTTTTACGCCATTTCTTCGTACAATGAAAGAACCGGAAGTCCAAGTTTTTCATTGATGTTTTCTTTTTTCTTCTTTTTGAATTTGATTTTCTCGCCTTTTCGAGTTTCAACTAACAAATCGATTTCATATTTCGAAATTGCTTCAGACAAATAAGGAGCAAGATTTTCGTAATCATCATCAATTTTAGAAGTCTGGCTTACAATTTCGTATGAGAAATTCTCATTCAAAAATTGCTGTACATCTTTAACATGCATATTGGCGCTGCCATTTTCAATGTAAAGTGCTTTTGTGAAATCTTCTTTTAAATTCTCATTTCCTAAATGCAGAATTGGGCATTTTTGATTTCCGGCTAATTGAATCAAATATTGATGAATACGTTTTGTTTCTTGTTTATATGAATTCGTCAAAATGACCAATTTTACCGAGAAATGCTCAATAACACGTTTGAAAATTGGCGATGAAAGTCCGTATTGATTGTGGACTTTTATTTTGCAGTTTGGAGTATGCTCTACTATATATCTGCAAGTTTCCAGAACTTCTTCCTGACTGATGGTAAGCCCTGTTTTCATTTCGCGCAAATAAAATGAAGAAGAAAAAGAATCCGGAGTTTCGGCAACCATCAATAAAATGATTTCACAAGCCGAATCTTTGCTTTGATTTACGGCAGATTTTACTGCGCAAATGGTATCATTTTTTAAAGTAGTGGGTATAAGGATATTTTTCATAAGTATAATCGTTTAGTTTATACATACAAAATAACTCCCTGTAAATTAGAAGGGTATTAATCTTAAATTAGAATTTTCTAAGATTCAACATTAGAATTTTTAATGTTGTTTTTCTTGAGTTTTGATTTGTTGAAAATAATGGTAACTATTGTTCCTTTATTTTGCTCAGACTGTACTTGGATTTCTCCATCATGCATTCGAATGATTTTTGATGCCAAAGGAAGTCCCAAACCGTAACCTATATATTTAGTAGCAATTTTTCCTCTAAAGAAAGGCTCATACAAATGCGGAATATCTTCCGGTGGAATTCCAATTCCGATATCATTAATGGCAATTTTAATCGATTCCTTATTAGCAGAAAGCGTTACAAACACCTCATTATTATCAGAATATTTCACACCGTTTGTGATAATATTGTTGATTGCCAATTCTAAAAGCGGTTTGTTGCACGGAATTAAAAGCAAATTAGAATCTTTTGGTGCAAAATTGAGTTTGATGCTCACACGGTTGTCTGGATAAATTTTATCCAAATCAGATTTTACATCCAATAAGAGTTCATCGATTCTCGCAATATCCAAAACCTGTTTTTTTCCATCGTAGCCAGTTTGAGTCAGCTTCAGCAAACTTTCGGTCAAATTTCCTAATCTTGATGCCTGACTGTAAATATTCTGCAGCGATTCAATATATTCAGAAACCTGACGCTCTTTTAAAAGCATAATTTCCGACTCGGCAATAATCGTTGTAATTGGTGTTTTTAATTCGTGTGAAGCATTATTTATGAAATTGGCCTGAATTTCAAACGAAGTTTCCAATCGATCCAACATATCATTAAAAGTATGTGTCAGATCTGAAATTTCATCTGAATTTTTGACTTCTGGCAATCTATTATGAAGATTTGATGCACTAATTCGGTTCACCTCTTTTGTAATTCTTGCAACTGGATCAATGACTCTTTTTGCTAAAAAACGACCTAAAAAGAAAGCCAAAAGCACAAATCCAATACCGCCAAAAAGCAATATTTTTACAATATAAATACTCGTTGTTTTTCCTCTTCGATCTCTTGCGCCAACAATAACAATATATTTTTGGTTGCTTTCTGTAAAAACCTGACCTAAATAATACTTGCTGTTAACTTCAAAATAATCTTTTCCGGTATTTAGAATGTTCGTATAAAACTCGTTGGGTAAATTCAGCTTTGTATTATAATCAAAACTATTGGCGCTGTTTATTTTAAGAACATATTCTTCTTCTTCAATAAGTTCTTCCAGTCCATTTTTTTTTAGATTGCTGTAGTATTTTATTTTTTCGGGATCTTTTTGAAAATGAATCGAAGCTACAATTTTAGCACGATCTTCTAACCTTTTTAAAAAGTGATAACGGTTATTTTCTCTAAATAAAACAAAAACAATAATACATAACAATAACGTGCTAAAAGTCGATAAAGCTACATAATTGAACGTAATTTTTTTTCTTATATCCATTTTATAGCTGTATAACATAACCCAAACCTTTCATGGTATGAATTAGTTTGATTTTATAAGGTTTATCGATTTTCTTTCTCAAATAATTGATATAAACATCTACAACATTTGTGTTCATATCAAAATTAATATCCCAGACATTATCTAGAATTTGATCGCGGGAAACAATTCTGCCAGCATTTCTGGCTAAATAATACAATAATTTAAACTCTTTAGCGGTCAAAACAATTGCTTCTCCATCTCTTTTTACAGATTTGGCTTTTCCGTCTATCTCTAAATCACCAATTATGATTTTATCGATTCTTTCTGTATCCTGACTGGCTCTTCGATGTAAAGCATTTACTCTGGCATCGAGTTCTCCAAATTTAAAAGGCTTTACCAGATAATCATCAGCGCCGGCATTTAATCCTGTTACAATGTTTTCAGAAGTTCCTAAGGCAGTTAAAAGCAAAATTGGAACGAAGTTTTTGCTGGCGCGAAGTCTTCGGCAAATTTCAATTCCGTTGATATCCGGAAGCATAACATCTAAAACGACAACATCGAAATGGTAATTGTGAATCATTTCGAGAGCCGTTTTGCCATCGAGAGCCACACTTACTTCGTTGTTGTTTTCAGCAAATCCTTTTCTTAAGATCGACAAAAGATTTGGTTCGTCTTCGACTATTAGTAACTTCATTTAAATTTGGATATACAACAAAAATAAGGATTGAAGTCAAAAATGTAAATCAGAATAGTTAAAAATTATGATTTAATTATGAACAACTCGTTGGGTGCAATTAATTCAAATACATAGAAACATAGATTTAAGATACTTAAAAAAGGCGTTTCACTTGTTCAAAAAAACATAGTGCTATGTGTTAGAAAAAAGAATTACACGTAATGGGTTAATTTTTTGCTTTTATAAAAACAGCTTGAAATTGCTAGAAAGTTTCGCCTGCATTTAAATAAAATCCTTTTGAATTGTTTCCCCAAGCCAAATCAGCAATAAGATTGGTTCTTGTTGCTTTGTCAATTAAAATGCGGAGTCCAAAACCAAAAGCCGGCTGTACATATTCAAAAAGCTTGGTATTGGAATCTGAATTGCTTGTTGTCACGAAGTTTGTAAAAACAGTACCACTGAACATTTGATTGCAGGTAAGCGGAAATCTGAATTCGGTAGCCAAGTAAACCAAATTTGTTCCTCTAAACAATCCCTGAGTATATCCCTCCCCGCTTCGGCTTCGTTGGTCCCAGCCAATTGCCGGCAAATTCAAATAAGGAACTTTTCCTTTCGTAACAAATTGTCCGTAGGTCCAAAGTGCCAAAATATATCTTTTGTCTTTTTGCGAAACCGGAATAAAATTTCGGTATTCAGCATACAAAACGTTGCTTACTTCCTGATTATCAAACAAAACCGGATTAAAGCGATAATTGATATTGGCAAACCATCCGTGACTTGCATTTACTTGATTGTCTCTTGAATCATAAACCAAATTAAGGCTCATTCCATTTAAAAAATATTCTTTATCATCAAATCCGTATTGCTGGCTATAATTATAATGATAGGTCAAATCTCCGTTTGCAACATCAAGATTTTTGTCAACAATACTAGAATACCAATCGATATTGATACCGCCACCAACATAAAAGTTTGGACGAACTTGAAAAGAAATAGACTGATGAAATTTGAAATAATTATAATCCATTGGCTGTGCAATAGAATCAATACTGAAACCTGGCTCCTGATTTCGTCGAGGCGGAATAATATTTGTTCCTAAACCATAATTAGGTTGCGAAAATATGTATAATCGATAATCGCCACTCAAGAATATCTTGTTGTTTTTCAGCAAAATATTGTTCTTGACATTTACCAGCCATTGTTTTTTTGTAGTATAGGTTATTCCAACATTGGCAATGGAATATTTGTCTGCTTTTTCTTTTCCTTTAAATGTATATTGTGCCACAGCACCATAAAAAAATCCTGTTGCTGGCTGGGAACCAATTGCTGGAATAATCAAGAAAAAGCTATTTTTCACAGGTTTTACAACATAAACAGAATCCTTTTTTTTAAAGATTTCTAATATTGTTTTAGGAGGGCAAATCTTTGAACTGTCAATTTCAGTTTGGGCATTCAAATTAAATTGAATAAAAAAGAACAACCCTAAGATTTTAAATGTATTCTGAAAGTAATTATTTTTTAAAAATTTTACCATGCTAAGTTTTAATTTTTTGAAACAATAATCAATTCATATGTAAATATATAGCTTATTTTCAAGATTTTACATTACTAAATCAATAAATGTAAAATAAAAAAAAGCCGTCGATAAAATGACGGCTTGTTATTATTTTTGTAATATCAAATACTATTTTGTGATAAATTTTGGGTGGATCAAGTTTTCCAAAGAATAAATTTCATCCCATTTTTCTTGTGTTATTAGTTTACGTTCTAAAACTGCAATCTGATGTACACTTTTATTTGTTTTTAAAGCTTCTCCAGCAATACTTGCACTCTCTTCATAACCAATAATAGGGTTTAATTGTGTTACTATTCCAATGCTGTTCATTACCATATTATAGCAATGATCTACATTTGCAGTAATTCCGTTTATGCATTTATCGATTAAAGTCTGGATCGCATTTGAAAGATAATCCAAAGACGTAAACATTGCAAAAGCAATAACTGGTTCCATAACATTCAATTGCAATTGTCCTGCTTCTGCCGCCATTGTCACGGTTAAATCCTGACCAATTACATAAAAACATGTCTGATTTACAACTTCTGGAATCACCGGATTTACCTTTCCAGGCATAATCGAAGAACCTGGCTGGCGTGCAGGAAGATTAATTTCGTTTAAACCAGTTCTTGGCCCAGAACTCAACAATCGCAAATCGTTACAAATTTTTGAAATTTTAACCGCAGAACGCTTTAAAGTTCCCATAATTTGAACATAAGCACCTGTATCAACAGTCGCTTCAATCAAATCAGGTGAAAGTGTTAATGGAATTCCGACTTCTTCAGCAAGATATTTTACGCAAATTTCTGGATAACCTTCAGGTGCATTTACTTTTGTTCCAATGGCAGTTGCTCCCATATTGATTTCTAGCAACAATTCCTGAGCATTTTTCAAACGCTGAATATCTTCACCAATTGTCGTTGCATAAGCTTTAAATTCTTGCCCTAAAGTCATTGGCACAGCATCTTGAAGCTGCGTTCTTCCCATTTTCAAGACTTCTTTAAACTCCTCTCCTTTTTTAGCGAATGCAACTTCTAAACCAGCGAAAGTTTTAATAAAGCTTTCCATTTTTAAATACAAAGCAATTCTAAATGCTGATGGATACGCATCGTTTGTTGACTGTGAACAGTTTACATGGTTATTTGGATGAAGGAAATTGTATTCTCCTTTTTTATGACCTAAATATTCCAATCCGATGTTTGCAATTACTTCATTGGCATTCATATTCACCGAAGTTCCTGCTCCACCTTGAATCAAATCGCTCACAAATTCTTTGTCAAATTTACCAGCAATAACCTGATCGCTTCCGTAGCAAATCGCTTCCGCAATTTTAGGATCGATTGCATTGCAGTCTTTGTTTGCCAAAGCAGCAGCTTTTTTCACATACCCTAAAGCTTTAATAAATAAGGGTTCTTTTGAAATTGGAATTCCGGTAATATTGAAGTTTTCTACCGCTCTAAAAGTCTGAATTCCATAATATAAATGATTGGGAATTTCTAATTCTCCTAAAAAATCATGCTCTTTTCTTGTTGATTCCATATAATAAATTGATATGTTTTTGCTTAAAAAAATAAGTGTAAAGCTACATCAAATTATGGATTAAAAATGTGAACGAAATCAAAATCATTTATAATTTGTTCTGATTTTTCTATAGTAAATTAGTAACTTTTCAGCCTCAAAATAATTATCAAAAAAAACTTGAAAAAGGAAAGCGAATATTTTCTTGACAAAGAATACAATACTATTATTTACGACAAAGACGATCTCAATTTCAAGGATTTTGAATGCTGCGTTTTTAATAATTGTAATTTTTCTGCCTGTACTTTTCTTGCTGTTACTTTTATTGACTGCGTTTTTAATGATTGCATTTTTAATGAGGCAAAAATCAATTACGTTGCTTTTAGAACTGCCAAATTTAATAGATGCCAAATTAAAGATGTGAATTTTGCGATGTGCGATAAATTGATTTTCGAAATCGAATTTAATGACTGCATTTTGGATTTCTCCAAATTTTACACCTTAAAATTGAAAGGAACCTTTTTCACCAATTGCAGTTTGATAGCCGTAGATTTTATGGCAGCAGATCTTACAAATGTTGTATTCTACAATTGCGATTTATACCGCTCTGAATTTGACAAAGCCATCGCCAACAAAACCGATTTTAAAACGAGTTATAATTATACTATTGATCCATCGAAAACTAAATTGAAGAAAGCAGTTTTTTCTATGAAGGAAGTAAAAGGGTTATTATTTAAACATGATGTGATTGTGAGTTAATCAAATAAAAAAAGCCAGTTTAAAACTAGCTTTTATATGTTATATATATTTCGAATTTTATCCTACTATTACATCTCTTTTCATGATAACTAATTTTAAAATTACATACAATATTACAGATAAATAATACAATTTGCAATTTATTGATGTTAAAGTATTACACAACTCCCAAATCATCGCCTGATTTAAATTTCTTAGTTGTTATAGCATCTTTAGAATAAAAATCCTTCACAAAAATATTTGTAAAACCAGACAATGAATGCTTTGCAATAACAGTAAGTCTAATATAAGATGAAGCATCGCTCCAATTATTCTCAATATCTTCTACAGTCCTCACTCTCATTGCATGCAAACTGTTAGTATCATTTTTTTGTTTACATGGTATATAAGAAATAAAATTGTCTTTTAAAAGAATATCTTTTCCTTGAATATTCATTCCGCCGACACCTCCAACTTGCTTATAAAAAGTTGGTTCTACCCTAATATCAAATATTTCAGAATTTGTTTTATTTATAAACTTAAAAAAATAATTTGTCTGTCCTTCAAAAGTAACTTTACTTATATGGGAAGAAATTTCTATTTTAACTCTTTTCCTATTTAGGAAATACATTAAAAATAAATATGATGATATTACGCCTGTGAGAATGCTTATTACTATACTTAAAAGTACCTCTGTCATGTTTTAGTTAAATTAAAAAGACAAAACTAAAAATTTTTAACAAGATAAAAACTACTTTATTTAAATATTTTTTACCATCACATAATCCTCCATTAAATAACCATTTCCAATTTCTATATCAACCGTTTCTTTAATCTCAAAACCTAGTTTTTTATAGAAATTTAAAGCCGTATTGAAACGGTTTACGTTTAATAAAAGTGCCACCGAATTATTTTCTGAAGCCATTTTTCCGATTTCTTCAAAAACTATTTTACCATAACCTTTTCCTTGCGTTTCTGGCAGCAGATATATTTTATGGATTTTAGTTATAGCTTCGTTTTTATAATTATGTTCAATTCCAATAAAACCAATTACAGATTCTGAATCAGAAATCAAATAAAACAACTGTTCTTTATTCTGAATTTGTTTTGAGAGCGCTTCATCAGAATAAATGAGATTCAACATATAATCTAATTGTTTTGAAGTCAAAATTTCGCCATAAGTAATTGGCCAAGTTATGTGTGCGATTTCTTGAATTTTAGGAATATCTTCAACAAATGCTTCGGTAATTTGAATCATATTTATTTTTTAAAAACTTGATTTTCTTGTTCGCTTACGCGGATGAAAGTCGTTCGTTTAGTCAATTCTTTTAATCTTGAGGCTCCAACATAAGTGCAAGTGCTTCTTATTCCGCCTAATATATCTAAAACTGTATAAATCACGTCGCCTTTAAATGGAACTTGAACTGTTTTTCCTTCACTTGCTCTATATTCTGCAACACCGCCTGAATGTTTGTCCATTGCAGTTTTAGAGCTCATTCCGTAAAATTGTTTGAATTTTTCGCCTTTTACTTCGATTAATTCTCCACCGCTTTCAGTATGTCCTGCGAGCATTCCACCTAACATTACAAAATCGGCTCCGGCGCCAAAAGCTTTAGCAACGTCTCCAGGAGTTGTACAGCCGCCGTCGCTTATAATATGCCCGCCTAAACCATGAGCGGCATCGGCACATTCTATAATTGCAGATAATTGTGGATAACCTACGCCAGTTTTTACTCGTGTTGTACACACAGAACCCGGACCAATTCCGACTTTTACAATATCAGCGCCGGCTAATAGTAATTCTTCGGTCATTTCTCCTGTAACTACATTTCCGGCAATAATTATCTTATCAGGATATTGTTTTCGGGTTTTCTTTAGAAACTGAACAAAATGTTCTGAATAACCATTAGCAACATCAATACAAATAAATTTCAGTGATGGATTTGCAGTTATTATTTTTCCAATTTTATCAAAATCTTCTTTGCCCGTTCCTGTACTTACAGCGATATAATCGTAAATATCTGAAGTAACGTTTTGTAGAAATTTGTTCCATTCTTCGAGAGAATAATGCTTATGAATAGCTGTAAAAAGCTTTTCCTTTGCCAAAACCTTCGCCATTTCAAATGTTCCAACTGTGTCCATATTGGCACCCATAATTGGAATTCCCGTCCAAGATGCTGTACTGTGCAAAAACTTGAAATTCTGCTCCAATGAAACTTCCGATCTGCTTTTGAGCGTTGATCTTTTTGGTCTAAACATTACGTCTTTAAAGCCAAGCTTTAGGTCCATTTCTATTCTCATAATTCGAGATTTTGGTTACTCTCAAATGTAAGAATTTCTGATTTTAGATTTCAGATATTAGATTAACAAAAAGTTGAACTTTTGAACAATTAGATTAGTGATTTGCTTAACGTGACAAACCTGAAACTTAAAACAAAACAAACAAAAAACTTATCCGTGGATTGTTTCTCCTTTTCCGTAATTGGTAATGATTGATTCTTCAAAAGCTAGCCATTCTCTCCAGCGTTTTTCGACGTCAATTCCAACTCCGTATTTACGTGCATAAGTAATGAATGTAGTATAATGTCCCGCTTCGCTTTCCATTAATTCTCTATAAAAAACAGCTAATTCTTCATCTTGAATATTTTCCGAAAGCACTTTAAAACGTTCACAGCTTCTCGCTTCAATCATTGCAGAAAAAAGAAGCCTTTCAACAAGACCAGAAACACGGCTTCCGTCTCCGCTTCTTTTCATATATTGGTACAATTCATTTACATAATCATCTTTACGTTCACGACCTAATTTCAATCCGCGTTTGATGATAATATTATGAACTTGCTCAAAATGATCTACCTCTTCTTTTACCAAAGCCAATAAATCCTGAACCAAATCCTGATGTTCTGGATTGTTTGTAATAATTGTAATCGCATTTGTTGCAGCTTTCTGCTCGCACCAAGCGTGATCAGTCAAAATTTCTTCTATATTTTTCTCAACAATATTTACCCATCTTGGGTCGGTTGGCAATTGTAATCTTAGTACGCCCATTTTTTTAAGTCTTAAAGTTTGAAAGTCGAAAGTCATAAAGTCATTGGAAAACTTTAAAAGAAAAATCGAAGATCAAAAACTAAAGATAGAAATTTACATTCCATTTTTAGGCTTTCGACCTTCGACTTTATGACTTTTGACTAATTTTTAATATGCAAAAATCGGTCTTTCGCTCATTAATTCGTTTACTTCTTCAGCAACTTCTTCGATAAGATCTTCGTTTGTATGATCAGTAAGAACTTTATCGATTAAAGCTACGATAGTTTCCATATCTTTTTCAACTAAACCACGAGTTGTGATTGCAGCTGTTCCAACACGAATTCCAGACGTGATAAATGGTGATTTATCGTCAAATGGAACCATGTTTTTGTTTACTGTGATTTCAGCTTTTACTAATGCATTTTCAGCTTCTTTACCAGAAATATTTTTATTTCTTAAGTCAATAAGCATCATGTGGTTGTCAGTTCCGCCAGAGATAATGTTGTAACCTCTTTTTACAAAAGCATCAGCCATTGCATTTGCATTTTTTTGTAATTGCATTGCATAAGTAAAGAACTCATCTTTTAATGCTTCACCAAAAGCAACTGCTTTAGCAGCAATAATATGCATTAAAGGTCCACCTTGATTTCCAGGGAAAACAGCTAAGTCTAATAAAGAAGACATCATTCTGATTTCTCCTTTTGGAGTTGTTAATCCTTGCGGATTTGGGAAATCTTTCCCCATTAAAATCAAACCTCCACGTGGCCCACGTAATGTTTTGTGAGTCGTTGTAGAAACAATATGGCAATGTGGAATTGGATCACTTAATAATCCTTTTGCAATAAGACCTGCTGGGTGAGAAATATCAGCAAATAAAATAGCTCCAACACTGTCAGCAATTTGTCTGAAACGAGCAAAATCCATATCACGAGAATAAGCCGAAGCTCCAGCGATGATTAATTTTGGTTGTTCTTTAGTTGCAATTTCTTGAATTTTATCATAATCTAAACGGCCAGTTTCAGCATCTACACCGTAGAAAACTGGACGGTACAAACGACCTGAAAAGTTTACAGGAGAACCGTGAGTCAAGTGACCACCGTGAGATAAATCAAAACCTAAAATAGTATCTCCAGGATTCAAACAAGCATGATAAACAGCAGTGTTTGCTTGAGAACCTGAGTGAGGCTGTACGTTTGCATACTCAGCACCAAATAATTCTTTAGCTCTGTCAATTGCAATTTGCTCAATAACGTCAACTACTTCGCAGCCTCCGTAATATCTTTTGCCAGGATAACCTTCAGCATATTTATTCGTTAAAACAGAACCAGCTGCTGCCATTACTTCATCACTTACGAAGTTTTCAGAAGCGATAAGCTCTAATCCGTGAATTTGTCTTTCTTTTTCCTCTTGGATAAGATCAAAAATTTGTTCGTCGCGTTGCATTTTTTCGTTTTTCGTTAATTTGATGCAAAAATACAAAAAAACGTTTGTCATACAGTTAGATTATGATATATTTGACATGTAATTTTTCAACAAATAATTAACATCTAACATGCCAATAACCGCCAACGATACCAAAAGAAAATCATGGTTAGAAGTGCCAGAAAATAGCGACTTCCCTATTCAAAATATTCCTTTCGGTGTATTTCTTACTAAAGAAAATGTCGTTACTGTAGGAACACGAATTGGCGATTACGCTATAGATTTAGGGGCTTTACAACAGTTAAACTATTTTGAGGGAATAGATTTGACTGATGATATGTTTATGCAGGATACGCTGAATGATTTTATTTCCGACGGAAAAAAAACATGGCGTTTAGTTCGAAATCGTATCGCCGATATTTTCGACGAAACCAATCCACAACTTAGAGATTCAACAAAAGATCGCGATATTGTTATTTTTAATATTGACGATGTCGAGATGCAATTACCCGTTTTAATTGGCGATTATACCGATTTTTATTCAAGTAAAGAACACGCTACAAACGTAGGTAAAATGTTCCGTGATCCAGAAAATGCTTTATTGCCAAACTGGTTGCATATTCCAGTTGGATATCACGGAAGAAGTTCTACAATCGTTCCGTCTGGAATTCCGGTTCACAGACCAATGGGACAAACAATGCCTGCTGGCGGCGATTACCCAGTTTTTGGACCTTCTCGTTTAGTAGATTTTGAACTTGAAACCGCTTTTATTACTACTGACGTCAATATTATGGGAGAAAATATCCCAACATATGAAGCAGAAGATTATATTTTCGGAATGGTTTTATTGAATGACTGGAGCGCACGTGATATTCAAAAATGGGAGTATGTACCTCTTGGACCTTTCTTAGCTAAAAACTTTGCAACGTCAATTTCTCCATGGATTGTGACTATGGATGCTTTGGAGCCATTTAGAACAAAAGGACCGAAACAAGATCCATCTCCGCTTCCTTATTTACAAAGCAAAGGAAAAAAAGCTTTTGATATTCATTTGGAAGTTTCAATCAAACCTGAAGATCAGGAAGAAACTATAGTTTCTAAATCTAATTTCAAATACCTATATTGGAACATGAGCCAGCAATTGGCGCATCATACTTCAAACGGATGTCGTGTAAATTCTGGTGACATGATGGGTTCTGGAACAATTTCTGGTCCAACTCCAGACAGTTTTGGTTCTATGCTGGAATTGACTTGGGGAGGAAAAAATCCGATTCAATTGAATGGCGGTGGAGAACGTAAATTCATTGAAGATCATGATACTGTAATTATTCGAGGTTTCTGCGAAAATCATGACATAAGAATTGGTTTTGGAGAAGTCTCAAGTCAATTATTACCTCCATTCATCAGACAATGAAGAGAAGATAAATCTGAAGAGATATAAAAAATGAAAACCTTGTTAGAATCTAACAAGGTTTTTTTATTTGAAGAGGATTAATTTTAAATTCTTTAAAAATAAATTAATTATAAAAACAGATATAGCGGGCTTCCGTTATTTTAAGTTCGTGGTTGTTTTTATCAACGAACTTCATAGGTTCGCTTGGCTCAAATTGTACGTCTTGTACCAGTACAAATTGCTTTTCATCGACTTTATAGTGCACTGTTTTTTTCTGCATCTGATGCTCTAGTATGAGTTCATCGCTAGTACGTTTATAAAATCCCGTACCACCTAAAGAAGTAATATCTTTTTTATCATTGGTAATTCCTTCTGACATAAAAGTAAATTCATTACCATTTATGAATTTAATCTCTTTAAAAAGCAAACCGACATCTGAACCTGAATTAATTTTTTCAAATTTACCATCAATTTTAACCTCAATTTGATAACGCTTAAGCTTCCAAGTCTTACCAATCAAATTATTTGAATTACAAGAGATCAATAAAATTAATATGGAACTCAAAAGAAAAAAAGGGAATCTAAATTTGTTTTTTCTCATTACCGACTGTGCTTTAATGCATTTCTAAGTTTCTATTTTCTTAAGCAGGAATCTGCTGGCTCAAACAATGCAAAGTTCCGAATCCCCAGATGAAATCAATACAGCTAATCCCGATTACTTCTCTATTTGGAAAACATTCTGACAATATATTTAAAGCTACGCGATCGTTACTGTCGTTGAATGTTGGAACTAAAACACAATTATTTAAAATTAAGAAATTAGCATAACTCGCTGGTAAACGTAAATCTTCAAAATCTACACGTTTTGGCATTGGCAACGCTACAATTACTGGAGATTTTCCGTTTTCTAGTTTTGCATTTTGCAAACGCTTCAAATTGTCCTGCAAAGGTTTATAATTTGAATCGTTTTTATCAGTTTCTACAATGGTCACGATCGTGTCTTCGTTTACAAATCGGCATAAATCGTCGATGTGGCCGTGTGTATCATCGCCTTCGATTCCATCTCCAAGCCAAATTACGTTAGTAACTCCAAGATATTCTTTAAAAACAGCTTCGTAATCTTCTTTTGTAAAACCTTGATTTCGAACCTGAATGGTTGGATGCATTAAACATTCTTCAGAAGTCAATAAAGTTCCTTTTCCGTTTACATCAATTGCACCACCTTCAACAATTACTGGTTTTCCTTTATACATTACCTGAGTTAACGGAACATCAATAAAATCAGCTACTTTTCCTGGAACAAATTTATCTAACTGATAATTTTTATATTTTGCCCAACCGTTGAAGTTAAAATTCAATGCTTCTCTTTTCGAACCATTTTTCACAATAATTGGTCCCGAATCACGCATCCAACTTCTATTCGTTTTATGAATAATATAAGAAACGTTTTTAATATTAACGCGAGCTCTTTCAAGCATATCAGCAACTTTTTCTTTCAGTTTTTCATCGGCTACGACCAAAAAAACAGTTTCAAAAGTGGCTACTTTTTTAATGAATTCTACAAAAGCCCATTGAATAGCTTCATATTTTCCTGGCCAATCGTTGCCATTATGCGGAAAACACAATACAATTCCTTGCTGTTTTTCCCATTCTGCTGGAAATCTTCTATTATTTGTTGACATAAAAACGTTCTATATTTTGAAAGTGTACAAAGATAAGCATTCGTTAGGATTTTAAAACATCTGCTCAAAAATCATCTATTATTTCACAAAAAATATCTTCCAAAAATTAAGTTAAAGATTAAATAATAAAGGCTTAATACATAAAAAAAATCTCCTGTATACTTTTGGCGGAACTAAAAACTATTAAAATGAAAAAATTAACTATCTCATTATTAACAGCTTTACTTATTATGACGAGCTGTAATAACGATGAAAACTCAAACGGCGAACCTGAAGTTGTTGTAAACGAAAATCCTGGAACTTTTAAAGAAATTGGTTCCATCACAATTGGCGGTGAAGCTGCTGCGGAAATTTCGGCTTACTGCGAAAAAACAAAAAGACTTTTTACTGTAAACAACAGCGGAACTAATCAAATTGATGTTATCGATTTATCTGACCCAACGAAACCAACAAAAATCGGGAAAATTGATTTAGTTGCTTACGAAGGTGCTTCAAACAGCGTTTCTGTATTTGACGGAAAACTTGCTGTTGCATTAGAATCTACAGTAAACAAACAAGGAAATGGAAAAGTAGTTGTTTTCAATACTTCTGATTATAGCTTGATCAAACAAGTTACCGTTGGTGCTTTGCCTGACATGATTACTTTCTCTCCTGACGGAAAATATATCATGACTGCTAATGAAGGCGAGCCAAACACAGACTACACACAAGATCCGAACGGTACAATTTCTATCATTGAAACAAGTACTTATAATGTTACAACACTTGATTTTGCTTCATTTGCGAGCCAAGCAACAACATTAGCAAAAGATGGATTCAGAATTTCGAAATTTGCAAAAAGCTTCGCACAAGACATTGAACCAGAATACATCACAATTTCTGATGATTCTAAAACGGCTTGGGTAACTTTACAAGAAAACAACGGAGTTGCAAAAGTTGATTTGGCTTCAAAAACTATCACAGCTATTTATCCATTAGGTTTAAAAGATTACAATACTGCAGAAAATGCAATAGACATAAGCGACCTTGACGATAAAATTGCCTTTAATCCTTGGAAAGTGAAAGGAATGTATATGCCAGATGCTATCAGCCATTTTACGGCAAACAATGTTCCGTATTTTGTTACTGCCAATGAGGGTGATGCGAGAGAATACACAGCCTACACAGACATTAAGAGAATGAAAAGCTTAAAACTTGACGCAACAGTTTTTCCAGATGCAACAAATATGAAACTTGACGCTAATTATGGCAGATTAAACCTTGTTGCCGATATGGGAGATACTGACGGCGATGGAGATTTAGACGAAATGGTAAGTTTTGGAGCAAGATCTTTCTCTATTTGGAATGGAAATACAGGAAAAATTGTTTTTGACAGTAAAAATGATGTTGACAAAAAAACAAACGAATTAGGAACTTATGACGACAAACGAAGCGATGATAAAGGTTCTGAGCCTGAAGCTGTTATTGTTGCAAAAATGGGAAGCCAAAATATCATATTTGTTGGATTAGAAAGATCAGATGCTTTTATGGTTTATGATGCTACAAACCCAACATCTCCGCAATATTTACAAACCGTAAAAACAGGTGACGCTCCAGAAGGAATTCTTTTTATTCCAGCTTCAAAAAGTCCTACCAAAAGAAGTTTGCTGGTAGTAAGCAGTGAAGGTGACGGAAGTATAAAAATATATCAGCCAGACTTGAAATAAATCTTATCTTAAAAAGAAAAAAAAGGACAAAATATAAATTTTGTCCTTTTTTTATATCCTAAATTTTGATTTCATTAACGAATTTACATAATAAAAAGCCAAAACGTGGGAATTATGTAAGAGCAAATAGAACACATTCTAAAACCCACCACATAATTTTGTCATGAGTTTAAAATAAAAACCAACCTAAATTTGAATATCATGAAAAAGAAATTATGCTCTCTGTCCTTTTTAATAGTAGCGTTTTCAGCAAGCGCACAAAATATGACGACCACTACTACCCCTGCAGTTGATCAATCACAATACAATAAATGGTCTATAGAATTAAATGGCGGTGTCAATAAACCGACACGAACAATGACTCCGGGTTATTCTACTGCCACTTTAAATCCGTTTCACGCCGATTTAGGTGTAAGATATATGTTTAGCCCAAAGTTTGGGGTAAAATTAGACGTTGGATACGATCAGTTTACAGAACGTGATGACACACCCGATTTTGAAAGCAGATACGTAAGAGCGAGTATTCAAGGTGTTGTAAACATTGGGCGAGCTTTAAATTTTGAAACTTGGACAAATACTATTGGTGTTTTGGCACATGGAGGTTTTGGAGTTTCGCAAATTAGTACCGAAACTGGCCCAGGAGGTCAGGATTATATGGGACATGGAATTCTGGGTTTAACGGGTCAAATCAAATTGAGCAATAGAGTCGCTTTAACTGGCGACCTTACCGGAATTGTAAACGGAAAACAAAACTGGAACTTTGATGGAATGGGAACTACTGGAACAGGCGCATTTGATGGTGTTTTATTAAACGCTTCTGTTGGTTTGACATTCTACTTAGGTAAAAATGAAAAACATGCCGACTGGGTTGGCGAAGAAGACAGAATCAGCGAATTGGAAAAAAGAGTGGATTTAGTTGAAACTGGACTTTTAGATACTGATAAAGATGGTGTTGCCGATTTATACGATTTAGAACCAAATAGTATTGCAGGAGTCGCAGTAAACACAAAAGGTCAATCTATTGATACCAATCAAAACGGTGTGCCAGATGAGTTAGAAAGCTATTTAGACAAAACTTACGAAAAGAAAGGCGCTGGAAGTGGAAGTCTTACAAACAGTACTGTTGAAGAATTAATCAACGGTGGTTATGTAAATGTTTATTTCGATTTCAATTCGGCTAAACCAACAAACGCTTCATTATCTGGCGTTGATTTCTTAGTGAAATATTTGAAAAACAATCCTGGAAAATCAGCTGATATTATTGGTTATGCTGATGAAATTGGAAGCTCAAGCTACAACACTGAACTTTCTAGAAAAAGAGCTGAAGCTGTGAAAAAAGTAGCCGTAAATGCCGGAATTGATGCTTCAAGATTGAATGTGATTGCTAACGGAGAAGATACATCTGTTAACAAAAAATCTAAAGAAGCACGTCAAATCGTGAGAAGAGTTACTTTCCAAGTGAAGTAATCCATATAAAGCTAAAATAAAAATTATATTTCAAGCTCCAGAGGAGCAAAATATTTATAGAATTTCAATAAAATAAATGAGAAAGCTCCAGCGGAGCGACATATAAATTGTGAATATGTCGCTCCCCTGGAGCTTTTTACTGCAAATACATTTCTCTTCTATAAATATTTCGCTTCTCCGAAGCTTACAAAAAAAGCTGCCTTTTCAGACAGCTCTTTCCTATATAATTTTATCGAATTATTTATCAATTGCTCTTTTTGTAATATCACCAAAAGCATCAATTCTTCTGTCTCTGAAAAATGGCCAGTTTTGACGAACATTTTCTTGTAAATCTAAATCAACTTCAGCAATTAAGATTTCTTCTTTGTCGTGTGACGCTTGAGCTAAAATTTCTCCTTGCGGTCCAGCGATAAATGAAGCTCCCCAAAATTGAATTCCTTCAGTTCCTTCAAGATATTTTTCAAGACCAATTCGGTTTGCAGCTGCAACGAAAACACCATTTGCTACTGCGTGACCTTTCATTACGTTCATCCAAGCGCCATATTGATTTTCGCCGTATTGCTCTTTTTCTTTTGGATGCCATCCAATTGCTGTTGGATAGAATAAAACTTCTGCTCCTTTTAAAGCAGTAATTCTTGCCGCTTCTGGATACCATTGATCCCAGCAAATTAATGTTCCAACAGTTCCTTTTTTAGTTTCGATAGCTTGGAAACCTAAATCACCTGGAGTGAAGTAGAATTTTTCATAGAAATGCGGATCGTCTGGAATGTGCATTTTACGGTACAAACCAGCTTCTGTACCATCTGTATCGATGATATAAGCACTGTTATGATAGATTCCAGCCATTCTTTTTTCAAAGAAAGGAACAATGATTACAACTCCTAATTCTTTTGCCAATTCGCTAAAAGCAATAAATGAAGTACTATATAATGGTTCTGCTAATGCAAAATTATCTACATCTTCGCTTTGGCAAAAATAATGACTGCTATATAATTCAGGCAACAAGATTACTTCAGCGCCTTGGCTTGCAGCATCTCTCACCCAGCTGATACATTTTTTAAGATTATTTTCAGCAACATCATTCAAATTTAACTGAATTACTGATATTTTATATTTTCTTTTCGGCATGACATAAAATTTAGAGTGCAAAAATAACACTTTTTACAGGAATGGCAAAGTGGGTTTTACTTAACTTATTTATAAAAAAAAGAGCTTCACAGCTCCTCTTATAATTGTTTTATAAAATCTCGTTTTGTAGAAAATATTTTAGAAATATAAATTACATCATTCTCTTCAAAATACAAAATCTTATAATCCCTTACTATGATTCTTCGATATTCAGGCTCGATCTCATCTTTTTGATATTGCTCACTAAAGTGTATTTTCTTAGTAGCATCCAAAATCTCATTTTTAATATTGTTTGCACCTTGAAAAGATTTCTCTTTATAGTAATTATAAATTATCTTTAATTGATATAGTAATTATAAATTATCTTTAATTGATTTTTAGCTGTATGGGTCCAAACAACTTTAAAAAACTTATCCATTACCAATTTTCAGATTCTTTTTCTAAATCTTCTTGCGAAATATATTCTCCCCTTTCAATCTCTAATTTTGCATTAGCCAATTGAGTTTTATATTCATTTCGAGTAATTGGTTTCCCCTCTACAGAAAATGCAACTATCTCTTCCTCTTGATAACTTTCAATAACTGCTTTTACAACTTTTAAAAGACGTTCATCAGCAGCATTAATATATTCTAACACACTATCTCTTAATTCTAAGGCTCCCATAATTATTTCAATTTTAATCAATCAAAGATAGAAATTTTGATCCAATTTTTATACTTAAAAAAAGGCCACTTTACATCAGCTTAAAATAAAACTTCTGCAAAATGGCTTATCAACCTAAAAATATATCAACTAAGAAAAGCTGTTTATTCAATCACAACTTTCTGAGTCAAGAATTCAGTTTCTGATTTTTTGAATTTGATTTCAACAGTTCCTTTTGCAGTTGCTTTGAATTTGTAAACTGTCTTTTTTGGGTCTGGCACTTGTTGTGTACAAACTTCTGACGGATATTTTGCAATAACTTGTAATCCTTTTGCTTCACCGATTGTAGTTTCAGAAATCTTATCGAATTCTCCACAAGCATTGTCTACAACATAAGTTACATCATAACTCAATTCGTCATTTACTTTTCCAGTAGCTGGGCCTTCAATTTTTGTGACAAATGCTGTTTTTGTTTTAACTGTTGATTCAGCTTTATCATCGTCGTTGCTGCATGAAATCAATGCAGTTGATAAAAATAATACTACTAAAACCGATTTTAATCTAAACCTTTTCATATAAAATAATAATTAATTGTTAATTACTATGAAGATGCAGTGTAGTTGCAAAGGTTGCTTGGACAAAATGTTAAATAGTTTTTCCAGAAATCCAATCCACTATATATCAGAAACTTATTTTTTGATATTTTTTTCTAAAATGTCGATATTTCTTATAAAAATAAAAACTTCTCATCTAGCCCCGATCGAAGCGACATCCTTTTTCCTGCTTCTTTAGCAGGGAAAAGATACAGCGGAGAGCGGGACAGAACTTGAACCGAAGACGATATTTCTGCTTCAAAAAAAAAAAAAACACCAGCCTCTCGACTGGTGTTTCGAATATCTAAAAACAGAAATTAAACCGTTGTTTCTTTCTTTTTGAATATTTTTTTGAAAAGATTTACTATTCCTAGAGTTACAAAACCTAGAACAAGTCCCGCTGTAAACTCTTTGATAATTGATGGAATGTTAATTTCTTCTGCTAGATGATGAATGTACGGGATATAATGCACAAACAATCCTCCTGCGACCATAATCAAGGCAATTGTTCCAATTACGGTCAAAGCTTTAATTACTTTTGGAAGTGCTTGAACTAAAATATTTCCGATAAATTTTAAGACACTTTTTTCTTTTTTGCTATGCTGAATCATTTTGAAACCAACTTCGTCCATACGAACAATCAGCGCTACTATTCCGTAAACTCCCACTGTCGCTATAACTGCAATAATTGAAACAGTAATAATCTGCGACATTAATGGTTTTCCAATCACAGTCCCTAAAGCGATAATTACGATTTCTACAGAAAGAATAAAATCAGTAACAATTGCCGATTTTACTTTGTCTTTTTCGATTACCAAAATTTCTTCTTCGGTAAGAACTTCATCAGTTATTCCTTCTGATTCTTCATGTGCATGAGGAAAAAAGAACTCGTAGATTTTTTCGGCTCCTTCATACGCCAAAAACAATCCTCCCAAAACCAAAATTACCATTATCGCAATTGGAAAAAATGCGCTTAATAAAAATGCAATTGGAAGAATAATAATTTTATTCAATAACGAACCTTTACTGATTGCCCATAATACAGGAAGTTCTCGAGATGATGCAAATCCTGAAGCTTTTTCGGCATTTACAGCCAAATCATCTCCTAAAATTCCAGCTGTTTTTTTTGCTGCAACTTTACTCATTACTGCAACATCATCCATAATTGCTGCGATATCATCTAACAAGGCGAAAAAACCTGAACCCATTTTTTAAAATTTATTTTTAGTGATGCGAATCTAGACAATTTGCCTTAATCTGCCCAATAATCGAGCATCAAAATTTGTATTTTTATTCCTATTTTTCTGCTTTGTGGTTAAAACCAACTCTAACTGCATTGCCCTAAAAGAACCCATAGAATAATAAAAACAATGATTGTTCCGAAGCATCCGCCTCCTAATTTTTTAGCGCCATATCCCGCTAGCAATCCTCTAAAAATATTGTTCATGTTTTTAATTTTTAAATTAATAATTCACTGATTTTTAAAAACTTAAAATTGAATATTTCTTCAAAATTTGTTGTTATAAAAATTACTCAAAAAGTTTCAGAATTTGCGGATAAAAAAAAAGCACCAATCTTTCGACTGATGCTTTCCTAAGAGTGACATTAAAAATTTATTTAGCGGTTTGATTTCTAAAAACCAAATTGCCATCAAAAGCATCTAATAAAATGATGCTGTCTGTTGTTATATTCCCTGCCAAAATTTCTTTTGACAACTGATTTAAAACTTCTCTCTGAACCACACGTTTTACTGGTCTGGCTCCAAAATGAGGATCATAGCCTTTGTCGGCCAAATAAGCGATAGCTTCTGGAGTTGCATCCATTGTAATGCCTTGTAAAGCCAACATTTTTGTAACGCTCTTTAACTGAAGACTTACAATTCTTGAGATATTCTCTACTGTAAGCGGTGTAAACATTACAATTTCGTCGATACGGTTGATAAACTCAGGACGAACAGTTTGTTTTAACAATCCTAAAACTTCGTTTTTAGCCACTTCTGTTGCAGCTTCAACACTTCCTTTTAGGTTTTCAAATTTCTCCTGAATAATATTACTTCCCATATTTGAGGTCATAATAATAATCGTATTTCTGAAATCAGCCAAACGTCCTTTATTATCTGTTAAACGTCCTTCGTCCAGAACCTGCAACAAAATATTGAATGTATCCGGATGCGCTTTTTCGATCTCGTCTAAAAGCACAACAGAATAAGGTTTTCTACGAACCGCTTCCGTCAACTGACCTCCTTCATCGTAACCAACATATCCTGGAGGCGCACCCACCAAACGGCTCACACTGTGACGTTCTTGGTACTCGCTCATATCGATACGTGTCATAGCATTTTCGTCGTCAAAAAGATATTCGGCCAAAGCTTTTGCTAACTCTGTTTTTCCCACTCCGGTTGTTCCTAAGAATAAGAATGATCCAACAGGTTTTTTCATATCCTGCAAACCGGCACGGCTTCTGCGAACGGCATCACTCACGGCTTCTATTGCTTCTTCCTGGCCTACTACACGTTTGTGCAATTCGTCTTCCAGATGCAATAGTTTTTCTCTTTCTGTTTGAAGCATTTTAGTAACTGGAATTCCTGTCCATTTTGCTACAACTTCTGCGATATCTTCTCTGGTTACTTCTTCTTTGATCAAAGAATTTCCAGATTGAAATTCTAACAATTGTTTTTGCAAAGTTTCTTGGCGTTCCTGTGCTTCCTTTATTTTTCCGTAACGAATTTCGGCTACTTTTCCGTAATCGCCGTCACGTTCTGCACGTTCTGCTTCGTATTTAAAGTCTTCAATTTCGTGTTTCACAGCCTGGATTCCGTCAACGATATCTTTTTCCTGTTTCCATTTTGCATAGATTTCGTTTCGTTCTTCTTTTAGGTTGGCCAATTCCATTCCTAAAATTTTCAGCTTGCTTTCTTCTTTTTCACGCTTAATGGCTTCAATTTCGATTTCCAACTGCATGATTTTACGATCCAAAACATCTAATTCCTCAGGTTTTGAATTGATTTCCATACGCAATTTAGAAGCCGCTTCGTCCATCAAGTCGATCGCTTTATCTGGCAAGAAACGATTCGTAATATAACGTTGTGAAAGTTCAACCGCAGCAATAATCGCTTCGTCTTTAATTTGGACTTTATGATGCGTTTCATATTTTTCTTTAATTCCACGTAAAATCGAAATCGCGCTTTCAGTATCTGGCTCATCGATTAATACTTTTTGGAAACGTCTTTCAAGCGCTTTGTCTTTTTCAAAATATTTTTGGTATTCATCTAAAGTCGTTGCACCAATTGCTCTCAACTCACCACGAGCCAAAGCTGGTTTCAAGATATTAGCCGCATCCATTGCGCCTTCACCTCCACCCGCTCCTACAAGCGTATGAATCTCGTCAATAAAAAGAACAATATCTCCATCTGCTGCAGTAACTTCTTTTACCACCGATTTCAAACGTTCTTCAAATTCTCCTTTGTATTTCGCTCCGGCAATCAAAGCTCCCATATCTAGTGAGAATACGATCTTTTCTTTTAAGTTTTCTGGAACGTCTCCGTCTACAATTCTGTGCGCTAAACCTTCTGCAATTGCAGTTTTACCAACTCCTGGCTCACCAATAAGCATTGGATTGTTTTTAGTTCTACGAGTCAGAATCTGCAATACACGACGAATTTCTTCATCACGTCCGATAACTGGATCTAGTTTTCCTGTACGTGCTAATTCGTTTAAGTTTTTAGCGAATTTATTTAGTGAATTATACGTTTCTTCAGCTGAAGCCGATGTTACTCTTTCTCCTTTACGCAATTCCTCGATTGCTGCTTTCAAACCTTTCCCAGTTACCCCTTGATCTTTTAAGATTTGAGAAACTTTACTTTTTGAGTCGAAAATGGCTAAAATTAAATGCTCGATCGAAACGTATTCGTCGTTCATTTTTTGTGCAATGATTTCGGCTTCGTTCAAAGCTTTGTTTGCGTCTCGAGAAAGCATTACATCTCCTCCTGAAACTTTTGGAAAACTCTGAATTGTACTGTCTAAAATTTGAAGAAACAAAGGCACATTTACATTTAATTTTTTCAAAATAAATGGCGCTACGTTTTCGTCCACTTCAAAAATAGCTTTGAAAATGTGTTCATTTTCAATTTGTTGCTGGCCATTTCGCTGCGCTAATTGTTGCGACAACTGTATGGCTTCCTGCGATTTAATAGTAAATTTATTTATGTTCATATTTTTTTGATTTGATTGATTTTACTGTTTGAAATTTATAAGATTAAAGTTACGATTTATAGAGTTAGATTTTTAACTCAAATGATTTAACTTTGTATTCGAATAGACAAATTATATTCCACAACAAAAAAACAGACAAAATGACCGATAAAATCATGTTTTTACCATTTTAACACGTCAAAAAGTCATAAAACAAGCCAAATATGAGTTTTTTTAATTCAATCTTCGGAAGTTCAGAGAACTCAGAAGTCCCTAAAAGCAAAGTAAACTGGAACGAATTAACAGATACGCTTCAATTAATGGAAATTGAGACCATTTCAAATGAAAAACCAGTCGTTATTTTCAAACACAGCACAAGATGCAGTATTAGCCGAATGGCTTTAAAACAATTTGAAAGAGAATATGATCTTGAAAATGTTGTTGATGCTTATTTTTTAGATTTAATCGCACATAGAGATGTTTCAAACGAAATTGCTAGCAAATTTGACGTGTATCATGAATCTCCACAACTGATTTTAATTAAAAACGGAAAAGCGGTTTATGATGTTTCGCACAGCGATATTGATGCTGAAGTATTGAAAAGCAAGATCTAAGTTGCAAATTATGAGTTATGAGTTAATTACTCAACTTAGACTACAAATTAAAAAGCCTGAAATTGTCGAATACAATTTCAGGCTTTTTCTTTCTTTACTTTAACTCAAATTTGAATCCAATCTGAACGCTCAACTCATAACTCATAACCCATAATTAAACTTAAAAACTTTCTCCAGATCCACCGCCACTAAAACCCCCTCCACCAAATTCCATTGGAGAATCTTGCGGTTTTACTTCTGGTTTCATTCCGAAAGTTGAAGCTACAACTAAAGCTTCTGCGTTTAAAATTGCATCTGAATGATTTATTCTATCTGGTTTGAATGTTAAACCGCTTTCTTTTTCTTTTAATTTTTTAATTGAGAAATACGCTATTGCAAATAATACAACTCCGCCCAAAGTTAAAGCCACTTCGATAGGCAAAACAGCGTAATAAAATCGAATGGTATAGATTGAAAATCCTATTGCTAAAAAGCTTATCCATAACATAATTCTGTCTTTTGTTTTTAAAGCTCTAACCAAATACAAAACTGGGGCTATAAACGTAAAGGCGTAAAAGAAAAAAGCAAACGGAATATCGGTTCCTGGTTTTAACTCAGTTCCTAAAAGTTCAGCTGAAAGTTCTCTTACAACCAAGTAATTACAAGAAAGATAAAACAATACCAGACAAAAACTATTCGCTAATAAAAGTCCGTTGTAGTAATAACTTTTGCTCAAATTACCAATTAATTTCCTCGTCAAAAAATAACAAATCGCTGCAAAAATCATTGCCACAAATGGCAGAACAGCTTTGCCTATTTCGCCAAATTCAAACATTTGGAAGAATAAAAAAGCAGTAATTGCCAAACAAAAAAACAGCATTGAAATCAAATGCAGATATCGCACAAACATAAATAGCGCAACTGTTGCCATAAAAAAAGCTATCACAGATTTATTTGCTTCTGTAGAAATTCCAATAGCAAATGCAATATTTAAGATGGTACCTAAAATAAATGCATCATCTAAACCGTGATTACGATAATTTTGTTTCGCTAAAAATTCTGAACCTGCAAAACCAACGGCCGCAAAAATATAACAGCAAATATCGAAATAAGCATTCTCGGCATTCATGCCAACAACAGAAATGGCTCCGCAAATTGAACTATATAAAAAACTACCTAATAAGAAGAAACCTATTTGAACTAAAACATTCTCTTGACTTTTAAATACTGGTAATTCTTTCTTGATAAATTGCCTTTGTTCTTTACTTATAAAACCTCCATTGTATAAAGCTTTTGCCTCATCAACTAAAACTTCATTATCTAATATTTCTTTATTATACACTATCATTCTGCAATTTCTTTATGAAAGTTTTTAATCAATTTAACAAACATTACAATCGAACCGATAAAATAAATAGGTAGTAGAAAAACAAGCAATTCCCAGAAATCCAAGAAATCAAAATTATCTAAAAACCTAAACAACAACATATTCAGACCAACGTAACCATATACAATCATAAAAACATATAATGACATTGCTTTGAACTCGTAACTGAATTTATAAAAATAAAAAGTCGAACCCGCTAAAACACCAGCAAAAATCATCCATATTAAATCATAATCATGCAGTAAATTACTAAGCGCTGCGATACTAATAATATGCAAAGCAAAAGTTAGAAAAACTAAACTGAAATGCGTTTTTAATAAAATTCGGTTACTATAAATTGTCCACAGAATCAATAAAACTCCCAACATAACTGCAGAATAACTCAAACTTTCACTGGCGTAAAAATTATTGTGCTTTAATAAATCCTGCGGCGTAACTGACAGCCCAACATAAGCGGCCAAACCAGTAATAGCAATGGTAAGAACGCTTCGATTATCAAAATAATAAGCACAAAAGAAACTTATTATTGTTGGAATCAATGTCGCTAATCCATAATGTTCTCCAAATGGTTTGTACTGAAATTGCAGATAACCTACAAAGATGCAAGTCAAAATGTTAGCCAATAAAACCAAATACTCTAAAACGGGATGTTCAAATTGTGTTTCTGTTTTTTGAAAACCTTTTGAATTCTTAAAACAATAGAAAAAGCAAACTGCAATTACAACTAAAAGAATCGATAGGATTGCAATATGCCCTATTGAATCTATATTTTCGTAAATCAAGATTCCGATTCCTGAAGTAAACAACAAAACAGACAAATAGAGGAAAAGTTTTAATTCTACATTCACAGAAAAAATGTTTAAACTACGGTAGGCAGTTATTTCTTCATACTGTTTTTCAGTGATCAAATTCTTATCCAGAAGCTGTTTCGTATTCTGGCTGTCAAACTTATTCATAGGCTGTTATATTGAAAGTGCATTTCAAAAATAGTGTTTTTTTGATTCATTAAATTTATACTTGTAAAAATAATCTCGCTAAAAAAAACAATTCCTATCCAATAAAAAAATCAGATTCACTTCTTTTAAAAATTAGTATTCGCATTAAATCTCCTAAAAAAGAATCATTTAAATTTTAACTAATTACAAATATGTAATCGATTACATTTTGTTATATATTTGCATTACAAAACCACTTAATTTACCATAAAAAATGAAATCAAAATTAATTTTACTATTTCTAATAGTAAGTACGAATCTTATTTCGGCACAAAACTATTATATGACAGCGCCCGAAGGTTTTGGCGCTAATGCAACTGGAGGTGGAAACGCGACACCAGTAACCGTTTCAACTCTAGCAGATTTAACTGCAAAGCTGAAACTGACCACACCACAAGTTATTTTGATTTCTGGCACTATAAATTGTACTTACACTAGCCTATTGATTAATGACAAAACCATAATTGGTCTTCCGGGTGCACGATTAGTGAGTACTGACCAAACTGCAGCAGGATCTGGAATCTTAAACATAAAACCAGGATCAAATAATATCATCATCCGAAATTTAATTTTTGAAGGACCTGGTGCTTATGATGTTGACGGTCACGACAATCTTACTTCTGAAGCAACAAATCTTTGGGTTGATCATTGCGAATTTCAAGATGGAATGGATGGCAATTTTGATAATAAAGGAGCTGCTGATAATGTGACTATTTCATGGACAAAATTCACATATTTAAAAACTCCTAAAGCAGGAGGTTCCGGCGGAGCCGATGATCATAGATTCTCAGATTTAGTTGGTTCAAATAAAAGCGATGCTCCAGCTGACGGACATTATAGCATCACTTTTAAAAATTGTTATTGGGCCGAAGGATGTAAAGAAAGAATGCCGAGAGGAAGAAATACAGAACTTCATATTTTGAATTGCTATTACAACACTTCAGTTTCTGGCTCTTTGGCAATTGGTTTAGGAGGAGGTGATAAAAACTCTACTTGTTATGTTGAAGGAACTGATTTTGCAAAAATCGGAACTGCATTTAAAAACTATATCAGTACAGACGGCGGGACAGTTGGAATTAGCTTTGTAAACTCTTTAAAAGCTCCAGCAGATTATGGCGATGCTGTTGCAAAACCTACTTACGCCTATACTGCACTTCCTGCGTCAGATGTTGCGGGTTATGTTACTAATACTTCTTGCGGTGCCGGCGCGACGCTTCAAGTAGCCGCCGATGGCAAAATCGCATCAAGTTGTAACAACTTAGGAATGGGTGAAAAAAAAAGTCTAGACGTAAGTCTTGACTATTACCCAACGGTTGTGGACAGCATTTTGAACATCAAATTTTCAAGTTTGGAAAACGGAAAGGCTTCTATAAACCTATTTTCATCTAATGGTGCAAAAGTATTTACAAAATCAAAAAACATTACACCGGATGAAAAGGTAGAATTAAATCTTGGAAATCTTGCAAAAGGGGCATATGTCTGCAAAATTCAAATTGAAAACAGAACAAAAACTTTTAAGATCATTAAAAACTAAAGTTTTTTTTATAAAAAAAGGTCATTGAAATAAATCAATGACCTTTTTACTTTTTACAGCTTACTTTTCACATTTAACAAAACTAAAAAGCCGCTTTCATTTTATCTTTAATCGCATCTAAGCATAAATTATTGATACTTCCTTCATGCGTATGTTTGGTTTCTTTTGGAGATTTATACGTTCCTGCTTCCAATTGTTCTGCAACGGCTTTGTAAGCATCTCTAAACGGCATTCCCGCAACAACCATTTCGTTTAAAGTATCAACCGTAAACAAATAATCATATTTTTTATCTTCTAAAATATGATCTTTTACTGTAATATCTTTAATTGAGAAAATTGCAATATCTAAACAAGATTTTAAAGTCTGAATTGCTGGAAACAAACCTTCCTTCAAAAGCTGCAAATCTCTGTGATAACCGCTTGGAAGATTATTTGTAATTAATGTGATTTCGTAAGGAAGCGCCTGAATCTTATTGCATTTTCCTCTGATTAATTCGAAAACGTCTGGATTCTTTTTATGAGGCATAATACTTGAACCCGTTGTAAGATGCGCCGGAAGACCAATGAAATCGAAATTCTGACTCATATACAAACAAACGTCCATTGCAAATTTTGACAATGTTCCTGCAACACTTGTCATTCCAAAAGCAACTGTTTTCTCCGCTTTTCCACGGCTCATTTGTGCTGCAACAGCATTGTATTTTAAGGTTTCGAAACCTAATTCTTTTGTTGTAAATGTTCTGTTGATTGGAAATGAACTTCCGTAACCTGCAGCAGAACCTAACGGATTCTGGTCTACAATTTTTGACGCTGCGTTCAACATTGTAATATCATCAATCAAGCTTTCAGCATAAGCAGAAAACCACATTCCGAATGACGATGGCATGGCGATTTGTAAATGCGTGTAACCTGGCAATAATACATTTTGATGTTTTTCTGCCGATTCCATTAACAAGTCAAACAATGTTTTTACCTGCTCTTTTATGGCTTTTAATTCGTCTTTTAAATACAAATGAACATCTACTAAAACTTGATCGTTACGAGAACGTGCCGTGTGGATTTTCTTTCCTGCATCGCCAAGTTTTACGGTTAAAAGATATTCGATTTTAGAGTGAACATCTTCAAAACTATCTTCGATTTCGAAATTACCAACTACGATATCTGCAATAATTTCGTTTAATGCATCAACCAAAGAAGTCGTTTCTTCCTGAGTTAACAAACCAATCTGTCCCAGCATTTTGGCATGCGCGATTGAACCTAAAGCATCGTATTTTGCTAAAACTAAATCAAGTTCACGATCGTTTCCTACTGTGAATTGTTCAATTTGTTTATCGGTTGGTATTCCTTTTTCCCAAAGTTTCATAGGTACTATTTTTAGAAACCCGACAGGTTTTAAAAACCTGTCGGGTTTAATTTCGTTTCAATTATAATTTAAAGAAATCAGTTAGTATTTTGATATACAAGTCGACTCCTTCTTCAATTTCATTTACAAAAATAAATTCGTCTGCTGAATGCGAACGCAATGTTTCTCCCGGTCCTAATTTTAAAGACTGACAGCTCAAAACGGATTGATCTGAAAGTGTTGGCGAACCATAGGTTGTTCTTCCTAAAGCGATTCCCGCCTGAACTAGACCGTGTGCGATTGGAATAGACGAAGCGTTTAAGTGCATGGATCTTGGCGTTACTTCGGCATTTACATTTGCTTTTACAACTTCCAAAATTTCAGCGTTTGTATAACGGTCAGTCACACGAATGTCAACTACTAAATCACATTCTGATGGCACTACATTATGCTGTTTTCCGGCATTAATCTGTGTTACAGTCATTTTTACAGGACCCAAAACGTCTGAGATTTTGTCGAATTTATAGTTCTTAAACCATTCCATTACCGGAATTGATTTGTATAAAGCATTATCATCATTTTGATGTGCGGCATGGCTTGCAGTTCCTTTCACTTTAACATCTAAAACTAAAAGTCCTTTTTCGGCAACTGCCAATTGCATTAAAGTTGGTTCTCCTACAATCGCGCAATCTAATTCTGGTAAATGTTTTAAAACACTATTTAATCCATTTTTTCCACTGCTTTCTTCTTCGGCGGAAGCCACAATTACAATATTGTGAGAAAGGTTTTGATTTTCGTAGAAATGAACAAAGGTTGCTAGTAATGAAACTAAGCATCCGCCAGCATCATTACTTCCCAATCCGAATAATTTCCCATCTTTTTCGATCGCTTTAAAAGGATCGTTGGTATACGCCTGATTTGGTCTTACTGTATCGTGATGTGAGTTTAGTAAAAGTGTTGGTTTGTTTTCGTCGAAATATTTGTTGAAAGCCCACACATTGTTGTTTTCTCTCTTGAAAGGAATTTCATTCTGATTGAACCAATTTTCGATTAAAAGAGCCGTCTGATCTTCTTCACTTGAAAATGAAGGGGTTTCGATTAAGCTTTTTAATAAACTAATTGCTTCTTGGGTAAGCGTATCTATATTTTTCATTTTAATAAGGTTCAAAGGCTCAAAGGGACAAAGCAACAAAGTTTTTGAGCTTTCCTTTGACCATTTTTACTTGCGCAAATTTATTTAAAATACCTCGTGCACTCTATTTTTTTGCCACTAATTACACGGATTTTCAAACATTATTTTTTTATCACAGATTTAAAATCAAAATAAACTTTTTGATGTATATCTAAAATTATTTTCTCTTTTAACAGAGAAAATTAATGTCAATTCGTGGCAACATTTTTTACAATGTAATCGTTGTATGCGGAATATTTGAATTTTGAAGCATTCTGTGATGTCCAATTTTGATTTTCTGCACCCCTCTTGACAAACTATTAAAGCAGTTATCCAATTTTGGAATCATACCAGAATGGATTACTTTTTCTTCTTTTAGTTTATTGTATAATGTTTCGTTGATTTCTGTAATTACAGATGAATCGTCTTCTGAATCCATTAAAACACCTTGTTTTTCAAAACAATATGTCAATGTAACGTCAAAAACTTCAGATAAAGCAATTGATAATTCGCTTGCAATGGTATCCGCATTGGTGTTTAACAATTGTCCGTTTTTGTCGTGTGTAATCGCACAGAAAACAGGAACAACTCCAGCTTCTAATAAAGTTGCCAGTAATTTGGTATTCACTTGTTTTACATCGCCTACAAATCCGTAATCAATTGTTGGGTGATTTCTTTTTGTGGACTGAATTAAATTTCCGTCAGCTCCAGAAAAACCAATTGCGTTATTGTCTTTCGCCTGTAACTGCGCTACAATATGCTTGTTGATTTGTCCTGCGTAAATCATCACGACAACATCAAGCATTGGAGCATCTGTAATTCGGCGTCCGTCAATCATCTGCGGAACCAAACCAATACTCTGCGCCATTTTTGTAGCCGATTTTCCACCACCGTGAACTAAAACTTTATAACCTTCAATTTTAGAAAAATCGGTTAAAAATTGTTCTAATTCTGCAGGATTATCGATGATGTTTCCACCTATTTTTATTACTGATACTTTCATAAGATTCTAAGTTTCTGAGATTCTAAGTTACTAAGTTTTTTATGTGCAAAGTTTCTTAGCATCTTAGTAGCTTAGAATCTTAGCAACTTTAAAAAAATTATATTTTTTTAAGAATCTTTTGTAAAACTAATTGTGCCGAATACGTTCTGTTATTTGCCTGCTCGATTACGATTGAGTTTTCTCCGTCTAGGACTTCGTCGCTAACGATTACGTTACGACGAACTGGAAGACAGTGCATGAATTTTCCATTGTTGGTTAAAGCCATTTTTTCAGCTGTAACAGTCCAATTTGGATCGCTGTTGGTTACTTTTCCGTAATCGTTGAAATTACTCCAGTTTTTTACGTAAACGAAATCGGCATTTTCGAAAGCTTTGTTTTGATCATATTCGATTGTACAATCTTGTGTAATTTCTGGACTTAATTCATAACCTTCTGGATGTGTTATTACAAAATCCATATCTTTTTGCATTTGCATCATTTCTACGAAAGAATTGGCTACTGCCTGAGGTAACGCTTTTGGATGTGGTGCCCAAGAAAGAACCACTTTTGGTTTATGCTTTGTCTTGAATTCTTCCATCGTAATAGCATCTGCCAAAGACTGTAATGGGTGACGAACAGCACTTTCCATATTTACGATTGGCACTGTAGCATATTTCAAAAATCCTGAAATTACAGTTTCTTGATAATCTTTTTCCTTATCAACCAAACCTGCAAAAGCACGGATTGCAATAATATCACAATATTGAGAAACTACTTCTGCTGCTTCTTTGATATGTTCTGAAGCACCAGAATTCATCACAGCTCCATCTTCGAATTCTAATGTCCATCCTTCGTTGGTAAAGTTCATTACCATAACGTTCATTCCTAAGTTTAAAGCTGCTTTTTGAGTACTCAAACGTGTTCTTAAACTCGGATTGAAGAATAACATTCCCAAAGTTTTGTTCTTTCCTAAACTCTGATTTTTAAGCGGATTTTTTTTGATTTTAATCGCTTGTTTTACCCATTTTGATAATGAGTTGATATCTTTTATTGAAATATAGTTCATTTGTTTTCTTTTTAATTTAGATAATGTGATAATTAGAAAATTAGATAATTCTGTCATTATCTAATTGACTCATTAGATTATTTTAGTAAACGGAATTTCGTCGTTTAATGCCTTCAAAATAAAATTATCATTCAGCCCATTTACAATCCAGGTTTCGATGTTTGCCGCTTTTGAAATTGCCGCTGCTTCTATTTTAGATTGCATTCCTCCTGTTCCGTGTGATGATTTCGATTCGCCGATTTCTTTTTCGAGCGATTTTAAATCATTTACCAATTTTATCGTTTCCGGATTTTCATTGTGAATTGATTCTTTGGTGTAAATTCCGTTTGTATTAGTGGCAATTATCAGAATATCAACATTTAAAAGAACCGCTGTTAAAGCCGCTAATTTATCATTATCTCCAAACCGAATCTCATCTGTGGCAACGGTATCATTTTCATTGATAATCGGAATGTAATTGTTTTTAACTAATACATTAATGGTATTTACTATGTTCTTTTTGGTCTGCTCTTTTTCGAAATCAGAATAAGAAAGCAAACACTGAGAAGTATTTAATCCTAAATCCTTAAAATTTTCATTGTAAATCCGCATTAAATGAGGCTGTCCGATAGAAGCTAAAGCTTGCTTTACAAAAACATCTTTATCTTGATTATCCAACTTCACAAATTGTTTTGCTGCCGCAATTGCTCCTGAACTCACTATGATAAACTCATATTCGTCGTTTAAAGCTGCAATCTGAATTCCAAGGTCTTCAATCTTTCCCCGCGAAATATGATTGGTTTCTTTGGTTAAAGTATTACTTCCTATTTTTAATAAAATCCGTTTCTTACCCATTGTTGTTGTTTTGCTGCGATTTTTTTTAACCGCAAAGTGCGCAAGGTTTTTGATATACTTTGTGCTTACAAACGCTAAGTTCGCAAAGCTTTATCTATAATTAAATTCCAATAAATAAATTCCAAATTCCAATAATCTAAAATCTGAACTCTAAAATCTACAATTATCTAATCTGTCCTTCTCCGTAAACGTACCATTTGTTTGTTACCAAATGCTGTAAACCAATTGGGCCTCTTTGGTGTAATTTATCGGTACTGATTGCTAATTCTCCACCAAGACCAAATTGTCCGCCGTCTGTAAAACGGGTTGAGGCATTTTGATAAACTGCAGCAGCATCGATCGATTCCATAAACTGCTGTGCAACTTCATCATCTCTAGTTATAATTGCTGCAGAATGTCCTCCGCAGTATTTATTGATCATATTAATGGCATGCTCTTGAGAATCTATGGTTCCGATTACGATTTTGTAATCTAAGAACTCTTCATACCAAATATCTTCGTTTTCAATTGTTTTAGTATTTTCGAAATTCTCTAATGATTTATCTACAATAACTTCCACTTTTGCTTCCATTAAAGCTTCTATCAACATTGCAACAAAACCTTCAAAGTTTGGCAATTTCGAATCGATTAAAACTTTATCCAAAGCATTACAAGCCGAAATTTTAGATGTTTTAGCATTCAAAATCACTTTTAGAGCCAAATCAGTATCTGCTTTTTCATGAACGTAAACAAAATTATTTCCTCGTCCGCTTACGATTACGGGACAAGTTGCGTGTGCTTTTACAAACTCAATTAGCTTTTCTCCGCCTCTTGGAACTATTAAATCAACTTTTTGAGTTGGTTTTTCTAAGAAAGCTTGAGTTTCTGTTCGGTTGTAATTCAGATACTCTACCCAATCTTTTGAAACTTCGTTTTCTTCTAAAGCTTTATGCCAAAGACTTACGATTTTCAAGTTTGATTTTAAAGACTCTTTTCCTCCTTTTAATAAAATCTTATTTCCAGATTTAAAAGCGATTCCACCCGCTTCTATTGTAACATCTGGACGCGATTCGTAAATAATTAAAATCGTTCCGAAAGCAGCGGTTTTATTCACCACTTTTATTCCATTATCATGTGTAAAATGAAAACGCTCAACGCCAATGGGATCTTCCTGAGAAGCTAACTGATTTAACGATAAAATCATTTCGTCAACTTTTTTATCATCGACTTTTAAGCGTTCTTCCATCGCTAAATCTGAGCCATCGTAATCTGATAAATCTTCCTGATTAGTCAAGATTATCTCATTCCGCTCCTGCTCGACCAGCTTTGCCATAGTCCGCAAAACCGCATTGCGTGTTTCAATTGATAATGGTTTCATTTTTTTGGTTTAATTGGTTAGTTGGTTTAATCGTTAATTCGTTTAACCGGTTAATCGATTAAACGAATTAACGATTAAACGATTAAAGTTCTTCCAAACTTTCTTTTAAAGCTTTTACAAACGTATCGATATCAGCTTTTTTGACAGTTAAAGGCGGTAAAATTCTTAACAGATTTTTATTGTTCGCGCTACCTGTAAAAATGTGTTTTTCGATGATTAATTTCTTTCTTAAAGCTGCTACATCAAAATCAAATTCCACTCCAAGCATTAAGCCTTTTCCTTTTACTTGTTTGATTCCGTCAACTTCTTTGATTTTTTCTAAGAAATATTCGTAAACTTCATTTACATTCTTTTGTAAATCTAGTTTTTCAATTACATCTAAAACTGCAATTCCTGCTGCACAAGATAAATGGCTTCCGCCGAAAGTAGTTCCTAATAATCCGAAACTAGCTTCGAATTTTGGAGAAATCAAAATCGCTCCAACTGGGAAACCGTTCCCCATTCCTTTTGCAACTGAAATAATATCAGCATTGATTCCGTGGTGTTGGAAAGCGAAGAATTTCCCGCTTCTTCCGTATCCAGATTGCACTTCGTCTAAAATCAAAACAACATCATGTTTTTTACATACTTTTTCTAAAGCCTGGAAAAATTCAGTTGTTCCTTGATCTAAACCTCCAACTCCTTGAATTCCTTCGATAATTACTGCTGTAACATCACCTTTAGCCAGTTCAGCTTCAACCAATTCGATTTGGTTTAAAGGTAAAAAAGTAACTACTTGTTGCGCATTTATTGGAGCAACAATCTTTTTATTATCTGTAACCGCAACTGCCGCAGAAGTTCTTCCGTGGAAAGAATTGTGAAAAGCTACGACTCTTGATTTTCCGTTATGGAAAGAAGCTAATTTTAAAGCATTTTCGTTTGCTTCAGCTCCAGAACTGCATAAAAATAATTCGTAATCCTCAAGACCAGAAAGTTTTCCTAATTTCTGAGCCAGTTCCACCTGTAAAGGGTTTTGAATAGCATTAGAATAGAAACCTAAATTATCTATCTGATTTTTAAGTTTAGCTACATAATCCGGCTGTGTGTGTCCGATAGAAATCACACCGTGTCCGCTGTATAAATCTAAATATTCTACTCCTTTGTCATCAATAATTGTACAATCTACTGCTTTTACTGGAGTTATGTCGTATAATGGGTAAACGTTGAATAAGTTCATCTTTTCTTTTTAGTTGTTGGTTGATTGTTGTTGGTTGATGGTCTTATCTGATGTTTCCATCAACTGTAAACCAACAACTATCAACTATTATTAAAATCCGCTTGGTTTCAAATGTAAACCTGTGGTTTCTTCTAAACCGAACATTAAATTCATGTTTTGAATTGCTTGTCCTGAAGCACCTTTAGTTAAATTATCGATAATTGATGTTATGAGAACCCGGTTTCCTTTTTTCAATAAACTAATAATACATTTATTCGTCTGCACCACTTGTTTCATGTTTATGTTTGTTGTGGTAACGGTTACGAAAGGCTCATTTTTATAGAACTCTTCATATTTTGCAACCAATTGCTCCAAACTATCATCGCATAATGTATAAAGCGTTGCAAAAATTCCTCTTGGAAAATCTCCCCTATTCGGAATAAAAAGCAATTCGCTGTCAAAATCATCTTGCAACTGAACTAAGCTTTCTCCAATTTCGCCTAAATGCTGGTGTTCAAAAGCTTTATAATGCGACATATTATTGTTTCTCCAACTGAAATGAGAAGTTTCTGAAAGACTTACTCCTGCCCCAGTACTTCCGGTTGTTGCATTAATATGTACATCATTATTCAGCATATTATGTTCTGCTAATGGCAATAAAGCCAATTGAATAGCGGTTGCAAAACAACCAGGATTTGCGATATAATTTGCTTTTTTGATTTCGGCTTTATTGATTTCAGGCAATCCGTAAATAAAATCTTTTCCTTCGAAATGCGCATCTTTATTCAATCTGAAATCATTTCCTAAATCGATGATTTTAGTATGACTTGCAAACTGATTTTCTTTCAAAAATGAAATCGATTTTCCGTGACCTAAACATAAGAAAACAACATTCACATTTGGATTGATTTCATCTGTAAAATTCATTTCAATATCACCCATCAAATCTTGGTGCGCTACAGAAAGAGGTTTTCCAGCGTTTGTTGTACTGTAAACAAAATCGATGTTTACTTTGGGGTGATACATTAAAATTCTGATGAGTTCTCCGGCCGTGTAGCCCGAACCACCAATAATTCCGACATTAATCATGATCTAATTTGTTTACAGATGAGAATATGTTTTGTGCATTTCCTAAAATCTTGATAAATCCTTTTGCATCGTCAGATGTCCAAGCATTGTTCATTTCTCCGTATTGGCCGAAACCTGTGTTCATTAAATCATTTTCAGATTCGATTCCGTCCAATGAGAAATGATATGGTTTTAAAGAAACTGTTACCGTTCCGTTTACTGTTTTTTGTGTGTCTTGCAAGAAAGTTTCAATATTTCTCATAACTGGATCCAAGAACTGACCTTCATGAAATAACATTCCATACCAGTTTCCTAATTGCTCTTTCCAGTATTGTTGCCATTTTCCAAGAGTGTGTTTCTCTAATAAATGGTGCGCTTTGATAATAATTAAAGGAGCAGCAGCTTCAAAACCAACTCTTCCTTTAATTCCGATAATAGTATCTCCAACGTGAATATCTCTACCAATTGCGTAAGCACTTGCTAGTTTTTCAAGAGCTACAATATTATTTGAAGGTTTATCTGTTTTTCCGTTTAAACCAACTAATTCTCCTTGTTCAAAATGAAGCGTTACTTTTTCTTCTCCTTCTTTTTGTAATTGCGAAGGATAAGCTTCACTTGGCAATGGTTGTCCTGAAGTCAAAGTTTCTTTTCCTCCAACACTTGTTCCCCAAAGTCCTTTATTGATAGAATATTGTGCTTTTTCCCAAGAATAATGAACTCCGTTTTGAGCTAAATAATCAACTTCTTCTTGTCTTGATAATTTTAAATCTCTAATTGGAGTAATAATTTCGATTTCTGGAGCAATAGTTTGGAAAATCAAATCGAAACGAATTTGGTCATTTCCTGCACCTGTACTTCCGTGAGCGATTGCAGTAGCTCCTACTTTTTTCGCATATTTTATAGCTTCAATTGCTTGAAAAACACGCTCAGCACTTACTGATAATGGATAAGTATTGTTTTTTAATACATTTCCGAAAATCAAATATTTTATAGCTTTATCGTAATATTTATCTAAAATTGTTAAGTTGGCGTGTTGTGCACTTCCTAACTCATAAGCTCTTTTTTCAATAGCTGTTAATTCTTCAGCAAAAAATCCTCCTGTGTCAACAAGAACAGTGTGAACTTCGTATCCTTTTTCATTTTTTAAATATTTCAAACAATACGAGGTATCTAATCCTCCGCTATAAGCTAATACTACTTTTTTCATTTTTTATAATTTAGGCTAATACTTTCGTATGTAGCAGTTTGAGATTTTTTCTATTTTAATGGGTTAAACAAAAAATGCTATTATTTTATTTAAGAATAAAGCTTGTTTAATTTTTTTAAGTCTGCTTAAAACAGCCTCGTTAAAAGGATGTCTTGGCGGTGTTTTTTGTTTTTCTTTTGGGTCATATAACATTCCTGTACAAAGACACATTTTGTTTTCCTTGCTTTGTAAAATTGGGAAGTTAGTACAAGTTTTACAACCTGCCCAGAAACTTGGATCGGTTGTTAATTCTGAGAACGGAACTGGTTTATAGCCTAATTCAGAGTTAATTTTCATTACCGCCAAACCAGTTGTAATTCCAAATATTTTAGCATCTGGGAATCTTTTCAAAGAATATTCAAAAACTTTTGATTTTATCTTTTTTGCCAATCCTAAACTTCTATAGTCAGGATGCACAATTAATCCCGAATGCGCCACGAATTTTCCGTGTTGCCAGCTTTCGATATAACAAAAACCTGCAAATTTCCCGTCTGCCAGAGCAATCATCGCATCACCATTCGACATTTTTTTCTGAATGTACTCAGGAGTTCTTTTAGCAATCCCCGTACCTCTTAACAAGGCAGATGATTCTATCGTATCGCAAATTTCTTGTGCGAATTTGAAGTGTTCTTCCTGGGTAACAACAATAGAGATCTTCATTTTCAATAATTGAAGTTAGAGTTAAAAATTAAAGCATATTGATTCGTTTGAAATCCAGAATTGAATCCAATAAAATTAAGCAAAATAGAAGTAACATTCTCAAAATCAAAAACTTGATCAAGAAAATTTACAAAATAATAAATACTTTTAGGATATGTTTGTCCAATGGACAAATTATGTGATTTCAAAATGAAAAATGGATATGAATAAATATACGGCTATAAAACTCAGTGAACACTATAGAGATAGCGTCCGTACTTCGGGAGAAGTAATCGGTGAGTTTGTCCGTGACAAAGAAGTTATATGTAAACTTATTTTATTCATCGGTGCAAAATTACATTATTTTTTAATTCACAAAACAAAAAATTAAAATTCTAACATTTTTTTTACGTTTTGTGAATATACAGAAAAACAAAACCCGATAATTGCTGACAACTATCGGGTTATAAATGATTTAAAAATATCTTAAACTTTAATTCTTAGTAAATGGAATTGATTTACCATCAGACAAAATCATATCAACAGCAGTTTTAGCTTCGTTGAATTTGAACTTCACTCCTGCTCTTTTTGATTCAAACGTATCTTTTTCTCCAGGTACTGGTTTTACTGAGAACTTAGGATAATCTGTCAATTCAGCATACAAAGCACTGTTTTTCTCTGTGAATTCAATTTTAACAGGCGCTTTAGAAGTTGAATAATTTCCTAAATAACCATCTAAAATCACATCTTGCTCCACTTTGCCTTTTCCTGCTGTCCAAACGTTATTTGATTCATTGAAATCAGGAAATGCATGATCAGGATCCAAGGTAATGCTTTCTATTTCTTCGGTAGAATTATGCTTGAAAGACCAATCATTATTACGTTGCCAAATTTCTACTGGCAAATTAACTCGAGTAACTTTTCCGCTTTTTGTTTTAACATCCAAAACAATCGGCATTGGCATTTTTTCAAAATTTTCAACTGTAATAATTACACCTTTTGCAGGATCATTTTTCACGTATTTAATTGAATTAACACCTTGGTCAAAACGCCAGTTGTTTACGTACCAGCTTCTCCAGAACCAGCTTAAATCTTCTCCAGCAACATTTTCCATCGATCTAAAAAAATCATCTGGTTGTGGATGTTTGTAAGCCCAACGCTGAATATAAATTCTAAAAGCGTTATCAAAACGTTCTTTTCCTAAAATTTGCTCTCTCAAAATCACCAACCCAGCGCTTGGCTTAAAATAACAAAGCATACCAATATTGGCTTCCTTCATATTATCAGGAGAACTCATAATAGTTTCTAAATCAGGTCTAGTAAATGGTTCTGCCTGTTCGTGCAAATCTGTTGGTTTTTCTTTGTATTCACCATTATTGAAAGCGGCAGTACTTAATGAATTGATAAAAGTATTGAATCCTTCATCCATCCATGCAAATAATCTTTCATTTGACCCCACAATCATTGGAAACCAAATATGCCCAAATTCATGGTCTGTAACTCCCCAAAGATCCTCTTTCTGAGACTTCCATCCACAGAAAACAATTCCAGGATATTCCATTCCACCTTCATTTCCTGCAACATTAGTTGCAACTGGATAAGGATATTCGAACCATTGTTTTGAATAATGCTCGATTGCTCCTTTTACATATTCACTTGAGCGTCCGTATGCGTCATTTCCATTACTTTCAACTGGATAAGCTGATAATGCCAAAGCTTTTTTACCGCTTGGCAAGTTGATTTTTGCTCCATCTAAAATAAAAGCTGAAGACGATGCCCAAGAAAAATCACGTGCATTTTTGATTTTATAGTGCCAAGTTTTTTCAGTTCCTACATTTGCGTTTGCTGTAGCGTTAACTTCGTCAGCGGTACGAATCATAACAGTTTTGTCACTGTTCGAAGCGTCTTTGTATCGTTTTAATTGTTCTGCCGAAAGAACTTCAGCACCATTGATTAATTCTCCAGAAGCTACAACGTATTGATTTCCTGGAACCGTCAATTTTACGTCAAAATCTCCGTACTCTAAGTAAAACTCAGAAGCTCCTAAATACGGTGCCGTATTCCATCCTCGCACATCATCATACACACACATACGTGGATACCATTGTGCAATTGTAAAGATTTTTCCATTCTTAGTTTCCAAAACCCCCATTCTGTCAGATCCTTCAAAAGGAGCAATAAACGAGAATTCGATTTTGATTTTTACAGAAGCTCCTTTTGCTGCTAATTCTTGCGGAAGAAAAATCTGCATTCTAGTATCTGTAATAATATATTTCGCTTCAACTTCTGTTTTAGTTTTTCCTCCTGAAATTATTTTTACAGATTTAATCTTGTTTCCTCCATCAAAAACCTGACCTTGAGCCCCGTTGCGACTTCCTGTCAAAGGCACAACTGCGTTTCCTCTAGAATCATCTTTAAATAAATTTTGATCTAAATTCAGCCAAAGAAAACCTAATTTGTCGGGACTATTATTGGTATAAGTTATTTCATCTGTACCTGTAATTTCGTTGGTAAGTGCATTCAATTTTGCCGAAATCTGATAATCGGCTCTATTTTGCCAATATTCCGGACCAGGTTGACCACTTGCAGTACGTGTCGAAGTTCCGTTTTTAGTATAAAAATGCGGAGCAAAGGCATCATGATAATTGTAATTGTTTGCCGGATTTGTTGTGGTCGCCTGCGTAGATTGCTGCGCCCATACAGAAGAAATCCCAAAAAATAAAGCCGCGGTTAAAATGGCTTTTGCAGATTGCTTTTTCATATTTTTTAGCTGTTTATGTAGCAAATTAATGAAAAAAAATACTATTTACGGAGAAATACCCAAGGTTAAATTTAATTTTAGCAAAATTTTATTAATTAAATAAATTAAGCGATTTTCCTAAAAAAATAAAATTTATTCAAATACCTTTACAACTGCAATAAAATTAACAATCACAATTCTATTATTTTGAATACAACTATATCAAATTCCGTATTAACAGCTTCAATAAAACATGCTGGAGCCGAATTATTTTCATTAAAAGACAATCAAAACAAAGAATATATTTGGGAAGGGAATCCTGATTTCTGGGGAAAACATTCTCCTGTTCTTTTCCCGATTGTTGGCACGCTAAAAAACAATTCTTATTCTATTAATGGAAAAGAATATCAATTGCTAAGACATGGTTTTGCAAGAGATATGGAATTTAAGTTAATTGAAAAAACAGGAAACAGCGCGGTTTTTTCTTTAGAATCAAATGAAGAAACTCTAAAAAAATATCCTTTTGAATTTGAGTTGCAACTCATTTACACTTTAGAAAATACTTCTTTAAAAATAGAATATATCGTTATTAATAAAGGAGAAACTAAAATGCCTTTTTCTATTGGTGCACATCCTGCAATAGCACTTCCAGAGAATTTTGAAAATTATGCTTTCAAATTCGAAAAAGAAGAAACTCTGAAATTTAATCTTTTAGAGAATGATTTGATTTCTAATAAAACCGAAATTTTAAAAACCACGAACAATCTAGTTCCTTTAAATTATAAACTTTTCGAAAATGACGCTCTTGTTTTTAAAGCATTGGAATCAAAATCATTAACAATACTTGAAAATTCAAAACCATATGTTCAAGTTGATTTTGAAGATTTTCCAAGTTTAGGAATTTGGACTAAAAACCAAGCGCCATTTGTTTGCATCGAACCTTGGTTTGGCTATTCAGATACAGCGAGCAATTCCGGAAATTTATTTGAAAAAGAAGGCATTATTACTTTAGAAATAGACCAGACTTTTCACTCTCAGTTCAGTATAAAAACTTTATAAAATGCTAGATTTTAACTTTCATCCATTTCCAATAATAGAAACAGAACGTTTACTTTTAAGAAGAATCACGAATGATGACGTCAATGAAGTTTTTGAATTACGTTCAAATCCTGAAACAATGAAATATATTCCACGTCCGTTAGTAAAAACCAACGACGATGCTTTGGAGCATATTGCAATGATTGATGAGAAAATCGAAACTAATGTTGGAATCAATTGGGGAATTACATTAAAAGGCAACTCAAGACTTTTAGGTATTATTGGCTATTACAGAATGCAACCCGAAAATTACCGCGCCGAAATAGGCTACATACTTTTGCCCGAATTTCATGGAAAAGGAATCATCCCTGAAGCTGTAAATCGATTAATAGCTTTTGGTTTTAATGATATGAAACTGCATTCAATTGAGGCCGTTATAGATCCTGAAAATCTAGCTTCAGAAAAAGTATTGCAAAAATGTGGTTTCGTAAAAGAAGCGCATTTCAAAGAATCTGATTTTTATGAAGGACGCTTTTTAGATAAGGTAATATACTCATTATTAAAAAAATAGATATTTGTTAATTACTGACAAAAAATCAACATTTGTTAAAACAAATATTATTTGAGCAAAAAGTACGTTTATATGTTATATTTGCACGCGAAATAAGACATTTACCACTATTTCGTTCAAAAACATCTTTATGAAAAAAATATTTTTATTAGCCATTATCTTTATTTCAGTTCAATCACAAAGTCAAACTTTTATTAAATTCAATGGAGCTACAGCACTTTTAGCAGTTCCAAATGTTGGTATTGAAACTAGCATCGGAGAAAAAACAACTTTTAGTTTTGATGTTTTGGCTTCGTTCTGGAAGTCATTCAACGGTCACAGTCCTATGGAACTTTATACTTTTACCCCTGAAGTTCGCTATCATTTTAAAGAAAAATACAATGGATTTTATGTTGGAGGTCATGCAGGACCAGATATTTACAGAATTCAAAAATGGAATTATTGGGATACTAATCAATACGAAAAAGGTTTTGGTTACCGTCTGGGAGTTACTGTAGGATATAATATTAAATTAAATGACAAATTTTTATTAGATATTTTTGCTGGAGGTGGATGGCATCAAGGTTTTTACAAAGGATTATACAACGATGGAACTCCAGGAAGATATCCCAGAGACACAGCTAAAGACTATAACAAAAGTGGTGAATGGTTACCATACCGTGGCGGAGTTATGATTTCTTACAAATTATAGATTATCTGTTTCCAAACTTAGACAACGATTTCAAATATAGATCTTCCACTTTTTTGCGAGCCCAATCTGTTTTTCTTAAAAAAGTAAGCGATGATTTTATACTCGGATTTGAATTAAAACATTTGATAGGTATTAATTCCCCGAGAGTATCAAAACCATAATAATCGACCAAAGTTTCGACAATTTTTTGAAGCGTAATTCCGTGTAAAGGATCTTTTGATTTATTTTCCATTTTATGCTTTTTTTTTAAAATTATATCAAAAAGACCGTACTCTAAGAAAGTACGGTCTTTTTTTTGTAAAATTACTAAAAGAATTTCACGATATTCAAACAAAGAATAAATTAGAATATAAATTTGAATCCTACAGAAATTGGGGTTGTTAAGTTAGGAGCGCTTCCGCCTAATGCTGTATTGTAATAAGAATCAACATTAGCTACATGAGCTAATCCAAAATTTGTAACTGTTGTTTTTTCTCCATTCTCTGGCTTTAGAGTTGTAGAAGTAAAGTTTGCTAAATCATAAGAGAACTCTACAGAGAAATTCTTTGTTACAAAATAATCAAAGCCACCAGAGACAGACAAGCCAACTTGATTTACTTTTAAGTTGCTTTCTTTTTCCTTTCCCGTAATAACTGGTATTGCCGCTTGTCCAAAGAAATATAAAGAACCAGCTACATTCCAATATTTTCTTGCCAATGGCTGAATAACAATTAAATCTGTGTTTCCTAATGTTTTAAGATCTGGACTAACTTTATCATAACCTTCTGATTTAATGTTAATATAGCCTATTCCCGCACCTACTGCTACAGAAGGTGTAATAAATGTTCCCACAATTGGAAGCACCGAAAGATTAGTAGCTTTTACTTCTCCAGTCTTAGACTGCTGATAACCGAATTGAGAAGTTGCGAACCAAGCCCCTTTTAATCCTTGACCAGAATCTTGAGCTTGAACAACAAAACCAATAAATACAATACCGACTAGTGTAAAAATCTTTTTCATTTTGAGTTTGTTTTAAATTATTGAACAAACTTAACCGTAAGCTTTTTCCTTAATACTGACTAAAATCATAGATTAAAAAAAATCTTTAATTATCTTATAGCGCATCAAAATTTTTGAATTTTGTTTTACATTTGCAGTTATGATAAAATCAGTTAACATACTAAACAAAAGAGCCCGATTTGATTATGAAATAATCGATACCTATACCGCCGGAATTGTTTTGGCTGGTACAGAAATCAAATCAATACGTTTAGGCAAAGCAAATATTACAGAAAGTTTTTGCGAATTCAGCGGCATGGAACTTTTTGCGATCAATACTTATATTGAAGAATATTCTTTTGGAAATCAATTCAATCACAAATCAAGAAGTGAGCGAAAATTACTTCTCAATAAAAAAGAATTAAAAACGCTTCATAAAAGTGTTCAGGCAAAAGGACTTACTATTGTACCATTAAAATTGTTTACCAACGAAAAAGGATTGGCAAAATTGCAAATAGGTCTTTGCAAAGGGAAGAAAAATTACGACAAACGTGAATCTCTAAAAGAACAAGACACAAAACGCGATTTAGACAGAATCAAAAAAGCATACAACTAACGCTTCTTTAATTTTCTCAAAATGATGCTTTTATAAATATTTTATCGTTATTTTTACTACAAACAATATAACCGTAAAATATGAAAAAGTATCTACTTATGTTAACCGCCGTGCTGTCTCTCTCAGGTTGTGGCAGCAATACTTCGATCGTAAATAGCTGGAGAGACCCAGATGTAACCGTTGCACAGGAGCAATTTAAGAAAGTTTTAGTCGTTGCTTTGGTCAAAGATGAAGCTTCCAGAAGAATTACTGAAAACAGAATTGCATCAACAAATCCTGTTTTTAAAACTTCATATCAATATTTAAATGCAACTTCAGAATTAACAAAGGAGCAAAAATTAAAAATATTGCAAGATGAAAATTTTGATGGAGTCGTTACAATGCGTCTAGTCAGCAAAGAAAAAGAAGTTAATTATGTCCCTGGAACTTACACAGGAATGTATTATGGAGGATTTGACGGAATGTACACCGGAGTTTACGGATATGGCTTTGGTAATTGGTACGGAATGTATTCACCAAATTTCTACGATCCAGGATATTATCAAGAAACTACCTCTTACATGGTTGAAACCAATATTTTCTCATTAAAACAGAATAAATTAATTTGGACTGGAACTACTGAATCACAATATGCAACAGATTTAGGTCAAACGATAGATGCTATTATGCAGGCTGTTGTAAAAGAAATGAGAAAGGATGGCTCTCTGCCTCCAAAATAATATATCAAAAAGCAGCATATTAAAATGCTGCTTTTATTTTATTCGGAAAATTGACTAAATTTGTCAAGACTAAATTTTTCATAAAATGAAATCTCTTTTAAAAAATGCTAGAGAAAAGAAAGGCTTAAAAACACGCGAATTAGCGCAGCTTGCTGGAATTGACCAAGCCTTAATAAGTAAATTTGAATCGGGGACAAGAAAACCTACCAAAGATCAAATAATTAAGCTTTCTCAGCTTTTAGAAATTGATTATGAAACTTTAATGATTGCCTGGCTTAAAGAAAAGATTCTTTATGAAATTGGTGATGATGATCTTGCTCTAAAGGCGCTAAAAGTTGCTGAAGATGAAATTAAATACAATAAAACAGTTTCGAATCTTAAACTATCAACTTCACTAGAAAAAATTCTCAAAGAAATTGATGCTTTAAAAGAAAAACTAGATTCTTATCGCCAGTACGACAGTTTTAAAATAAAACAGGCTCTGGAATTAGAATATACCTTTGAAAGCAACAGAATTGAAGGAAATACCATGACGCTTCGTGAAACGGATATGGTTATCAACGAAGGTCTGACAATTTCTGGAAAAAGTATGCGCGAACATCTTGAAGCCATTAATCATCAGGAAGCTATTGGCTTTATAAAAGAGTTAATGAGCAAAAGCAATTCTTTAAACGAACGTGATCTTTTATCCATACATAATTTAATCTTACGTGGCATAATTCCGGAAGATGCTGGACGTTACAGAAAAGTTCAAGTTATGATTCAAGGAAACAGTCACATGCCCCCTCAACCTTTAATGGTTCCACAAGAAATGGAAGAATATTTTACTTGGTATGAAATCAATAAAAATAAATTACATCCCATTATTCTTGCTGCTGAAATGCATGAAAAATTAGTTACAATTCATCCATTTATTGACGGAAACGGAAGAACTTCACGATTGATAATGAACTTAATACTAATGCAAAAAGGTTATCCAATAGCCAATATTAAAGGGGATTACGAAACTCGAATGCAATATTACCAATCTTTAGAAATTGCTCAAACCAAAAAAGACAAAGAAGACTTTTTTCTCTTTATAGCCCAAAAAGAGAAAGAAAGCTTAGAAAGATATATTTCAATTCTTACGCAATAAAAAAGCCCGTTCAAACGGGCTTTTCTTTTTAATTTTTATCTTCTAATAGAGGAACAAATCTAAATTCTCCAAACTCATGTTTTTCAAATTGAGTTTCGTTTTTCCTAATTAATAAAGTCATAATCTGAACATCTTCTCCTAACGGAATAACCAATCTTCCTCCTATTTTAAGCTGAGCCATTAAAGGCTGTGGAATAAACGGTGCACCTGCAGTAACTATAATACTGTCAAATGGCGCAAAATTTGGTAATCCTTTATATCCATCTCCAAAAGTAACATGTTTTGGACGAATATTTAACTTCGGAAATAAATTAGATGTCGTTTTAAACAACTCACTTTGTCTCTCTACTGTATATACTTTAGCTCCGAGCATAAACAAAACAGCAGTCTGGTAACCAGAACCAGTTCCGATTTCAAGAATTTTGTGATCTCTCTTTACTTCTAATAACTGTGACTGAAAAGCAACTGTGTATGGTTGCGAAATAGTCTGCCCAGCTCCAATAGGAAAAGCCTTATCTTGATAAGCATAATCTTCAAAACTTGAATTCAAAAAAAGGTGTCTCGGGATTTTTTTTATCGCATCCAAAACCGCTCTATCAGTAATTCCTTTTTGCTCTAAAGTGCTTACTAATTGATTGCGAAGTCCTTGATGTTTGGCAGTATCTTTCAAAATTGGTAGGTTTTATTTTCGCAAAAATAAGAAACAAAACAGGATTTCAAATATTGATTTTTAAATAATAAATTAATACGGTCGAAAGTCAAAAGTCGAAAGTCAAAAGTGACAGCAAATAATTTACAATTCACAATTCATAACTCACAATTAGATGAATTCATTTTCACGTTAAACAAATAAATTATATTTTTGTTTAAAATACATTCTCATGTTAAAAGTAGGAGTTTTAGGTGCTGGTCATCTTGGTAAAATACATTTACGCTTATTACAACAATCTGACAAATACGAATTAGTTGGATTTTACGACGAAAATCAAGAAAATGCCGAAAGAATCTCAAAAGAGTTTGGCTATAAAAATTTCAGCACAATTGCAAAACTTATTCACGCTGTCGACGTGATTGACATTGTCACTCCTACGCTTTCGCACTACAAATGCGCTAAAGTTGCCATCAAATCAGGAAAACATATCTTTATTGAAAAACCAATTGCCAATACAGTTGAAGAAGCTGAAGAAATTATTGCTTTAGCAAAAGAATACAATGTAAAAGGACAAGTTGGTCACGTAGAGCGTTTTAATCCCGCTTTTATTGCTACAAAAAACATGATCGAAAATCCGATGTTTATAGAAACGCATCGTTTGGCAGAGTTTAATCCGCGTGGTACAGACGTTCCTGTCGTTTTAGATTTAATGATTCATGATATTGATGCTATTTTAAGTGTTGTTAATTCAAAAGTAAAAGATATTCACGCCAGCGGTGTATCGGTAATTAGTGATACACCAGATATTGCCAATGCTAGAATCGAATTCGAAAATGGCTGTGTAGCAAACTTAACAGCAAGCCGAATTTCAATGAAGAACATGCGTAAATCACGTTTCTTTCAAAAAGATGCTTACATTTCTGTTGACTTTTTAGAGAAAAAATGTGAAGTGGTTCGTATGAAAGACGCTCCAGAAGTTCCTGGAGATTTTGATATGATTCTTCAAAATGCCGAAGGAGTTAAAAAACAAATTTATTTCACAAATCCTGATGTAGAGCACAACAATGCAATTTTAGACGAGTTAAATTCATTTGCAGATGCCATTAACAATGATACAACTCCAGTTGTAACACTTGAACAGGCAACTGACGCATTACGCGTGGCTTATCAAATTATTGATTGTTTCAATAAATAGTTAAAAAAGTAAATCAAAATAAATAGCCACGAGTTCACGAATTATTTGGTGAATTCGTGGCTAAATCATAAAAAAATATCTAGCATAAAATGAAAACAATAGCTGTAATTGGAGCAGGAACAATGGGTAACGGAATTGCTCATACTTTTGCGCAAAGCGGATTTACCGTAAAATTAATCGATGTTTCTGAAAAATCATTAGATAAAGGAATGGCAACTATTGCTGCCAACTTAGACCGTATGTTGTCTAAAGGAACAATCACTCAGGAAGACGTAGCTAAAACAATCACCAATATCATCACTTATACAGATATTAAAGACGGAGTTGTTGGAGCTGATTTAGTAGTTGAAGCAGCTACTGAAAACGTTGAATTAAAACTGAACATTTTCAAGCAATTAAACGAATATTGCTCTCACAATACGATTTTAGCAACCAATACTTCTTCAATTTCAATTACACAAATTGGAGCTGTTGTAGCACATCCAGAACGTGTAATCGGAATGCATTTTATGAATCCGGTGCCTATTATGAAATTGGTTGAAATCATTCGCGGATACAACACAAGCGATGAAGTAACTAAAATCATCATGACTTTATCTGAAAAATTAGGTAAAGTTCCTGTTGAAGTAAACGATTATCCAGGTTTTGTGGCAAACAGAATTTTAATGCCAATGCTAAACGAAGCAATTGAAACGTTGTACAATGGTGTTGCTGGAGTTTATGAAATTGACACTGTAATGAAATTAGGAATGGGACACCCAATGGGACCTCTTCAATTAGCTGATTTTATTGGCCTTGATGTTTGTCTTGCAATTCTAAATGTAATGTACGATGGGTTCAAAAACCCAAAATACGCTCCTTGCCCACTTTTAGTAAATATGGTTAGAGCCGGAAAACTGGGAGTTAAATCTGGAGAAGGTTTTTACGATTATAGCGAAAGCAAAAAAGCAGAGAAAATCTCTAAGCAGTTTGTTTAATTTTTATTGATTTATGACAGAATTCAGAGGCGAGTATAAAAATTTTTGGCAACGTTTTTTTACGCTAAGAAATTTAGACTTTTTTATAAACTGTTTTGTTGCTACGTCCTTAATTGTCATTTTTAACCTTGAGAAAATTTATACCATCATAATCGGATCGATACTTTTGGTAATTAGCGTATATTTTACTATTTACAAGAGCAGAAACAATATTCATTTAATAACCTTTGAAGAAAACACTATTGTTTTATTTGGTGAAACATTCAACACTCAATGGAAAAAAACATTAGATATAAAAAAAACAGATATAGAACTAAAATGTATTGCATCCCGGCAAGTTTGTGGGACAATATTTTATTTTACATTAAAAAACAGTAAGAACAGTTACAATGTAAATTTATTTAATACATATTCAGACGAAGAAATAATACAGATGTTTACTGAATTCAAAAATAACAAGAAGGAAAAGATTATAATTGACGAAAAGTTAGACATAATGAGAATTCAGAAAAAAATAGAAAAATGTCAATAGCATCGAATTTAAATACTATCAAATCAACTTTACCTGAACATGTAACTCTCGTTGCTGTTTCAAAAACAAAACCTGTTTCAGACTTGATGCAGGCTTATGAAGCTGGACAGCGCATTTTTGGAGAAAACAAAATTCAAGAAATGACGGAGAAATGGGAACAAATGCCAAAAGATATTCAATGGCATATGATTGGCCACGTTCAGTCGAATAAAGTCAAATTTATGGCGCCGTATGTCACTTTGATTCATGGCGTTGACAGTTTGAAATTATTACAGGAAATCAATAAACAAGCTTTAAAAAACAATAGAATTATCGATTGTCTTCTACAAGTTTATATTGCTGAGGAAGAATCTAAATTTGGTTTAGACGAAAACGAATTAAACGAACTTTTAACTTCTGTAGAGTTTAAGGAGTTGAAAAATATTCGTATCTTGGGTTTAATGGGAATGGCAACTTTCACAGAAGATCAAAACCAGATTAAAAAAGAATTTACATATTTAAAATCGATTTTTGATTCGATAAGAGATCTGAAAACTGAAAACTGCAATCTGAACACTATATCAATGGGAATGTCTGGAGATTATCAATTAGCAATTGAATCTGGCAGTACAATGGTCCGCATTGGAAGCAGCATTTTCGGAGGAAGATAATTTTTCAAAATCCACAAATGCAAGACGCTTGATATGCATCTCTACAAAAAACTGATTACTAAAAAACTGAACACTGAATACTGAATTTGTACGCGATATTAGACATAGAAACCACTGGAGGACAATTTAATGAAGAAGGAATTACTGAAATCGCCATCTACAAATTTGATGGGCATGAAGTAGTTGACCAATTCATAAGCCTTGTCAATCCCGAAATTCCGATTCAGCCTTTCGTTGTAAAGTTGACCGGAATCAATAATGCTATGTTACAGTCTGCTCCAAAGTTTTTTGAAGTCGCCAAACGCATCATCGAAATAACTTCAGACTGTGTTATTGTCGCTCATAATGCTTCTTTTGATTACAGAATCCTTCGCACAGAATTCCGTCGTTTAGGCTACGATTTTGAAGCCAAAACACTCTGTACAGTAGAATTAGCCAAAAAACTAATTCCAGAGCAACCTTCATATAGTTTAGGAAAATTGGTGCGCGCACTCGGAATTCCAATGGCAGATAGACATCGCGCCAGCGGAGACGCAATGGCAACAACCAAGTTGTTCAAAATGCTTCTAGAAAAAGACGTAGAAAAAACAATCGTCAAAGATTTTATAAAACTAGAAATAGAAAAAGGAATTGCGCCAAAATTCCTCGATCTTTTAAATCAAATGCCAACTAAAACTGGTGTTTATTATATTTATAATGAAAGCGGTACTTTGATTTACATTGGCAAAAGCCAAAATATCAAAAAAAGAATCAATCAGCATTTTACTGGAGTTACAACCAAAAGCAAAAAAATTCAAGCCGAAGTTTTCACTATTACTTATGATGAAACTGGAAGCGAATTAATTGCACTTTTGAAAGAAAGCGAAGAAATAAAAGTAAACAGACCGAGATACAACCGCGCACAACGAAAAACAATTTTTCAATATGCGCTTTATGCTGAAAAAGATACGAATGGATATCTCAATTTAAGGCTTGAAAAAGCTGATGGCCGAAAAAAAGAAATTACATCTTATTCTAGTTTGCAGGAAGGCAAAAATGCACTTTTTAGACATACCTCAAAATATCATTTATGCCAAAAATTAACAGGTTTGTATATTACCAAAAAGGAATGTTTTCAATACAAAATCAAAGAATGTGATGGCGCATGCATTGGCGAAGTCACACCTGAAATTTACAACTTAAGAGTGCAACAATTTATTTCTGAAAACAGCTTCGAAAACAAAAGCATGATTCTCATTGACCGTGGAAGAAATGTAAACGAAAGAAGCGCTATTTTAATCGAAAACGGAATCTACAAAGGATACGCGTATTATGATCTCAATTATCAGATTACTAATATCGAAATTCTAAAAAACATCCTGATTCCAATGCAACACAATCGTGATGTAAAAAATATTATTCAGAGCTATATCCGTAAAAGCAAATCATTAAAAATACTTCATTTTTAATAAAACAGAACTTTCATTATCTTTAAGGATATGAAAAACAAAAAAACACAATACGAAATCTTTCGAGAAAAAGTCAAAATCGTTCTATATGGCACCAACACCATTTTAGGACGAATGTTCGATTTAGTATTGCTGGGTTTAATTTTACTGAGCGTTCTTCTGATAATGCTTGATACTGTTGAAGGCGTAAGTTCTAAATATCACGACCAATTAATCATTTGTGAATGGGCAATAACTATATTCTTCACTATTGAATATGTATTAAGAATTATCTCAATCCAAAAACCGGTTAAATACATCTTTAGTTTTTACGGAATCATCGATCTACTTGCCGTATTGCCTATGTATTTGTCCATATTTTTTCCTGGTGCGAGTATTTTATCGATTGTAAGAGCGTTGCGTTTCATGCGATTATTCAAAATCTTACACATTCCGCAAATTAACCATCAATCCCTTCAACTAAAAGAAGCCATACATGCCAGTAAAGAAAAAATTCTCGTTTTTATTTATTTCGTTTTAATCAGCACCGTCATAATTGGCACCGTAATGTATTTAGTAGAAGGTAAAGAGTCCGGATTTACCAGTATTCCAATGGGAATTTATTGGACAATAGTCACCTTAACAACAGTTGGTTACGGCGATATTTCTCCACATACCCCGCTTGGACAATTTATAGCTGCTTGTGTTATGATTTTAGGTTATGGAATTATTGCCGTGCCAACCGGAATTGTTACCGCCGAATTTGCCAAAAGCAGTTTGAAAAACAATACTGTAAGCGGAAAAAAAACATGCAAAAAATGCCAGTCGCAAGTTCACTTCGATAACGCTAAATATTGTTATGAATGCGGAACCGAATTACCAAATAATTAATTTTAGAAGCTAATCCAGCTGTACATTCCAACTCCTCCTTATATTTGTAATTTTTTAAGGCATAAAAGGAGCTTCCGTTGGTCGCTCTTTTACACCAAAAAAATGCAACAAATATAAGTCCGGGGTTTCCATTTCCATCTGGGCTAAAAACTATGAAACACCTAATTACCATTGTCGGACCAACAGCTATAGGCAAAACAGCCTTGAGTATTGCTTTGGCACAACATTTTAAATGCGAGATCGTTTCTTGCGACAGCCGTCAGTTTTTCAAAGAAATGACAATCGGAACCGCAGTTCCAAGTAAAGAGGAACTCAATTCAGCAAAACATCATTTCATCCAAAATAAATCCATTTTTGAGAATTACACCGTTGGCGATTACGAAAAAGAAGCCTTAGCCAAAATCGAAGAATTATTTCAAAACAATGATTTTGTAATTCTCATTGGCGGTTCAGGATTATATGTAGATGCCATTTTAAAAGGTTTCGATGAATTTCCTGAAATAGACCCAAGTGTTCGTTCAGAAGTAAATTCAAACTACGAAAAACTCGGAATTGAATATCTTCAAGAACAATTAAAAAACCTAGATCCCGATTATTATCAAAAAATAACAGCCGAAAATCCGCAGACTTTACAAAACCCACAGCGAATGATGCGTTTTGTAGAAGTTTGCATTGGATCACAAAAACCGTATTCTTCTTTTCTAAATCTAAAGAAAAACAACCGAAACTTCACTCCTATTCTAATTGGCTTAGATGCCGACAGAGAAATCATTTACAGCAGAATCAATCAGCGTGTTGATATCATGATGAACGAAGGATTGTTAAAAGAAGCCGAAACACTTTATCCTAACAAAGCGTTAAATGCGCTTCAGACCGTCGGTTATAGAGAATTATTTAGTTATTTTGATGGAGAATTCACGTTGCCTTTTGCCATAGAAGAAATCAAAAAGAACACAAGAAGATTCTCCAAAAGACAATTAACATGGTTCAAACGAAACGAAAACACCAAATGGTTTGATTACGCAACAGACAGAAAAGAAATTATTATATACATAGAAAATCTTCTAAAATAAAAGTCTTTTTTCTTTCATCTTTCTTCTCCTTTCCGAAGGAAAAATCTAAAATCAACAATCTAAAATTTAAAAATGCCAATATCTCCAAATTTCACATCAGTTTTAAGCAAAGACTGGGAAATCAATTTCACACAATGCACGCCAACCGGATTCCTAAAATATACCGATTTGTGTAATATTTTACAATTAACCGCCGCTGCACATTCAGAAGTTGGCGGAATTAGTTTTTATGATATGCAGGAATTTCACCAAGCCTGGGTCTTAAGCCGTATGCGCGTTGAAGTTCATGCTTTACCAAAATGGCAAGACGTTGTAACCGTAAAAACATGGATTAACAGCTTAGAAAATTCGCGTTCAGTTCGTGCGTTGGAAATGTATGTAAACGGCAAAAAAATAGTGGGATGCGAAACGTATTGGGCAGTTTTCAATACACAATTGCGTCGTCCGGAAGCTTTGGCTTTGCCTTACGAACACTTCGAATTATTTCCAGAAAACAGAGCTACAGAAGAAGGTTTTTCTAAAATAAACATTAATCACGAAAAAGAAGCCGTCTTTGAAAAAACAGTTTATTTATCTGATTTAGACATTGTAAATCATGTAAATAATGTAAAATATCTGGAATGGTGTTTGGATCATGTCGATCCAAAACGAATCATGAAACAAGAAGTAAAAAGCTTCGAAATGAATTTCATGAAAGAGCTTTCTTTAAAAGACCAAGTTGTAATTCACGAAAGCGAAGATGATGATCACACAACAGCAACATTTAGTATAACAAAAGGCGAAAAAACTTGCTTTGCTTTGGAATTACATTGGAAGTAATTTTTTTTTAGCCTCACAATATTTCCCCACAATCTTGTCATTTCGACCGAAGGGAGAAATCACACTAGAAATTCTACTAAGATTGGCGATATTTTGTTCGGAGTTTCTTGTGTGATTTCTCCCTTCGGTCGAAATGACAAACTTTAACTAAATATTCTTAATAGAACAAAAAAAACGATGCAAATTTTGCATCGTTTTTTTATCATAATCATTTCGATTTCTTTTTAGAGCCTTTCTTAGATTTCTTCACCTTCTTCTTTTTAAGCAAATCAATTTTATTCTCAATTCTTTTCTCTACATCAGTAATATCAGACTCATAATTAAATTGCAACAAATGAAGTTTCGCATTTTTAATTTCTTCTAATGCTTTTTTAAACTCATTTTGCGCTTCTAAAAGAATGGCTTTTTTGACATAAATCTCCGATTTGTTTATTCCTTTTACAGTCAAAGCAAAATCAATCAACTTTTGTGCTTCCTCATAATCTTCATTCAAAATCAATGTTTTTAAATAATACGGATATACTTCAAGCGCATGAATATTAATCGCTAAAGCTTGCTGAAAATAAGATTTTGCTTCTTCATAATTCATCAATTGCTCTGCCTGAATTCTTCCATATAAGCACAAAACCATTGTGTTTTTATCATCATAAGAAAAAGCATAATCTAAAGATTCAATTGTTCCTTCCAACCAAAACGGATAATTATCCAAGGCCTGAAAAAGATATTTATCAGTTGTTTTCATTTCGTAAATCGTTTTTTAATTTCTGACGAGTTCCTTTGTAACTTTTCTCAACTTTATTCTTTTTAAAATCACTTCCTGCAAAAACTCTGATTGGATTTCCGCGCTCTACATTGAGCTGATTTTCCCATTGTTTCCCTACATGATTTTTAAGTTGAGTAAGTTTCTCGTCTTCTAGTTTTTTTAATAATCTTTCTGTTGCCAGTTTTTTGTTTTGGTGCTGTGAACGGCTGTCCATAGAAACAACTGCAATCCCAGTCGGAATATGAGTTGCCCGAATTGCCGAACTCACTTTATTCACATGCTGACCTCCTGCTCCGGAACTTCTCATGGCTTGATACTGAATATCATTTTCTGAAACAAATGCATTCTTTTGTTGTTCAATTTCAAAAATTCCAATAAACCAGTTTTTGCGTTTGTGCATTTTCCTAAACTGACTCTGACCAATCCATTGAATCGTTCCAACCCAAGATTTCACAAACTGATCAGCATTTTTTCCTTTTACAGAAATCGATGCGGTTTCTATGGTTCCATTTTCTTCTCCTTTTTCTCTTTGTAATAAAACCACATCTAAATTCTGATCTTCGGCTTCTTCCAAGACTTTTTTAAGCACTTGGGCAACAACCCAAGTGCATTCTGCAGGTCCGCGACCCGCTGTTATCTGAATTATTCTTTCCATTTCTTTTCCTTTCTTTAGCGATCCATTCTAACAATCTTTGGTGTAAAAGTTCCCAGAACTTCAACTAAATCAGTTTGGTTTGCCATTACTTTTTCAATGTCTTTGTAAGCCATTGGCGCTTCATCAATATTTCCTCCAATCAAAGTCACTTCATGCTTCTTTAATTCTTTATTGATTTGACTTTGTGTAAAACTGCTTTTGCATTTAGCTCTCGAAAACAAACGTCCCGCACCATGCGAAGCTGAATTCAAGCTTTCAGGATTTCCTTTTCCTTTCACAATAAAACCAGGAGCAGTCATAGAGCCTGGAATTATTCCTAATTGTCCTTCTCCTGCTGGCGTCGCTCCTTTTCTGTGTACAATGCATTCCTGACCATTTACGATTTCTTTCCAAGCAAAATTGTGATGATTTTCAATCGTAACCACTACTCTTTTTCCGATAGCTTTGGCAATTCGTCTGTGAATATCGTCGTGACAGGCTTTGGCATATTCTCCCGCCAAATTCATTGCCAGCCAGTATTCCTGACCGTCGTGTGTATTCAAATCTAGCCAAGCCAAATGCTGTACATTTTTGGGTAAGGGACATTGTTTTGTTGCCAAATACGTGTAATGTTTCGCAATGTTTGCACCCAATCCACGAGAACCGCTGTGCGATAGAACAGCAAAATATTCGCCTTTTTCGAGTTTCCATTCGTTCTCAGGATTGTCAATTTTAGCAATTCCAAATTCCACAAAATGATTTCCTCCGCCTGAACTTCCCAATTGCTTGTATGCTTTTGGCAAAAGATTCTTTAACAACGGAATATCTTGAAACTCACTTTTATGAAAAACCTCATGATCTACTCTTGAAGATTGCACTTCATTCATTCCGAACTTAGTATTATCTCTTAAAATGGCTTCTAATTGATGTTCTCTTCCTTTAAAATGAGAAGCAGGCAAATCAAAAATTGAAAGACTCATTCGGCAACCGATATCAACACCAACTCCATATGGAATTACAGCATTATCAGTCGCTAATACGCCACCAATTGGCAATCCGTAACCCGAGTGCGCATCTGGCATTAAAGCTCCAGCAACTGAAATTGGCAGTTTCAATGAATCATACAATTGAAATTTTGCATGCTCATCAATTTCATTTTCTCCGAAAATTCTAAAAGGAGCTCTCGTATTTTTAAGCTGATGCATTCTTACCTGAACTGGTTTAATTAAACCTTCAGCCACTTTTCCCAAAGTTCCGTTTCCTTCGTACTTTTCAGGATTTAGCAAAACATCTTTTGCTTCTGTTAGAATAGATTCTTTTTTCTCTCTTTTTCTATATCTGTTTATTTGCCCTAAGGCGATATTTATTGAATTGTTCTTTGGAAAACCTAACTTAATCAGGTCTTTTCCAGATAATTTATTTCCCATGATTTTATATCATTTCATCTACATATTGCTGATACAGTACATGTAGACTTTTATTTTTAATTGGGCTTATCTCTCTTGGGTTTTCACTTTGAAAATACCCCCATTTGTAAGATTGCCCTTTTACTAATCTGTTTATTTTTCCTCTAAGATTATAATTTGAAGTATAATTTGAAATAAGCTGAATTTCACTTTCTAAATCAGAATCCAGCATTCTTTTATGCGTAATCATGTACGGTTTTACCTGAAGCACGTAGCGCCAAGACTCGTTAAACACATAATGAATTCTATATCTATCAAAAACTTTACTCCAACGTTCTTGCTTGGTAAAATGCACTTTTTCTCTTTCTGATAATTCCAATTTCGAATTGTTCCATTCACTTTCCGTAAATTCTTTCAGCCTTTGAATTTGTACAGAAGAAGCATTTTTTCTCTTTTTACTTTTCCTTTTTTTAAAGGTTTTATCCGAAGAAAACTGCCAAGTATTTATCTTTTCCAACAGAGTTTTATAAAATTCTGCTTCACTTGATCTTACAACATCATCTCTTAATTTAAAATGACGCTGCCATCCTTTTTGATAAGGTTCATCTAGCAGGATCCAAGGCAAGTTATTACGCTGTTTCCAAAGTTTTTTCTCAAGTTTGTCCAGTTGGATTAATTGTCTTTCAAAATCTTCTTTTACTAATCTTTTTTTCCTTCTTTTACTTTTAAAACGAGTACACAAAGCATACTCCTCTACCGTATAATTTTCCATTAAAAAATTATAATGCATTAAGTTAACAGCCAAATAGGCTTAAACATTCTATCGATACAGATAGATAATAAATCGTTTTTTTCGGGAAAATTTTGAAGTGTCTAGAATAAAAAAAGCCCGAAACTAAATGTCTTCGGGCTTTTTTATATATCTAAAAATATATTTCTAAGATTGAAATAAGCCACGAAGAACTGCTACACCAAATCCATTTGGCGTGAAGCTTTGTGATGTCAATGTAAGTACAAACATTTTTCTTCGTTTTTAAAGGGTTATTATTTTTTTTCGTCTGCAAATATTCATAATTGTTTTTTGATTTTCCAAATTTATTTTAAGAAAATTCATCAAAATAAAATTCGCATTCTAAAAACAACAAATAAAAAAACGCGACAAATAGTTAAAAATCAAAACACTAACCCCTTACCTCATTACAAAAAAACAATAGAAAGAATTTAGTCAAAATGCATAAAAAAAGCTCTGATTTCTCAGAGCTTTTATCTTTTATAGCGAATTATTATTCAGTTACTTTGCTTTTTACAACTAATCTGAAACCTTCTCCGTGAATGTTTAAAATTTCAACATCCTCATCAGATTTTAGATATTTTCTCAATTTCGCGATGTAAACATCCATACTTCTTGAAGTAAAATAGTTGTCATCTCTCCAAATTTTTGTCAAAGCTAATTCTCTTGGCATTAAGTCGTTTTCATGAAGAATAAGCATTTTAAGCAATTCATTTTCTTTTGGAGATAATTTTATTGGCTCTTCATCTTGGAAAGTCAAAAATCTTAGTTTAGAATTTAAGTGGAATTTACCAATATTGAATTCAAATTGTACTTGTTCTGCTTTATTATCAGCAGATTTTCTCTGGATAATAGCTTTAATTTTCATCAACAAAACCTCTGAATCAAAAGGTTTATTTAAATAATCGTCTGCACCAGCTTTATATCCTTTCAACACATCTTCTTTCATTGATTTTGCTGTCAAGAAAATAATTGGCACTTCGCTGTTTTTTTCTCTAATTTCTTTGGCTAAAGTATAACCATCTTTATAAGGCATCATTACATCCAAAATGCATAAATCATATACATCTTTCTTGAATTTTTCGAAACCTTCCATACCGTTTTTAGCTAAAGTAACTTCAAAGTCATTTAACATTAGATAATCTTTAAGAACCGCCCCAAAATTTAGGTCATCTTCTACTAAAAGTATTCTTTTGTTAGTATTTTCCATATTTTAATTTATTAATGGTATTTTTATTATAAAGGTGCTACCTTTTCCTTTTTCGCTTTCAACATATACTTGACCGTTGTGGTCTTCAACTATTCTTTTTACATACGCCAATCCTAAACCATGGCCCTTAACATTGTGCAGATCTCCTGTGTGTTCTCTGTAAAACTTCTCAAATACTCGTTTTTGAGCTATCTTACTCATTCCCAAACCATGATCCTTCACTTTTATCAGAATCATATCTTTTACATTTTCAGTAAAGATTTCGATTTCTGGAGTATCTGGAGAATATTTAATAGCATTCTCTAAAATATTAACCAATACATTCGTAAAGTGAACTTCATTTATCAAACAAGTAGTTCTAGCAGCATTATAATGTTTTACAACAGTACCTTGTCTGTCTTCTAAAATCAGATTTACGTGTTCAATAGCATCATCAATAACATCAGTAACGATCGTCGGTTCTTTTGTGATATCCAATTCTCTCTTTTCTAATTTCGAAATTCGAAGAACGTTTTCAACCTGCGCATGCATTCTTTTATTTTCGTCCCTGATCATTTGAAGGTATCGATACACTTTTTCTTTATCTTCAATAACTTTTGGGCTCTTAATGGCATCCAGTGCCAAATTTATAGTCGCAATTGGAGTCTTAAACTCGTGCGTCATATTGTTTATGAAATCTGTTTTGATTTCAGATATATGTTTTTGACGCAACAATTGATTTAATGCACTAGTATATGCAATTATAATAATAAGCGTAAAAACAATAGATAATATTGTGATGCTCAATAATTCTGACAACAAAAATTTCTTTTTATACGGAAATGTCAAAAACAATTCATATTTGCTGTTTCCTTCATTATCAGTATAAATTGGCACATGATAGCTTAAATCTTTATCATAATGAAAACCATCAGATTTTACTTTTGTAGGCAAACCACTGCTAAGAACACCAAACTCAAATTTGGTCTTAACACCATATTCCTCTAATTCTTTCTTTAAGAGTTTATAAAGTTTGTCTTTTGTAATTCTACCTTCAATAGGAGTCAGTGAAGCGATATCTTTGTACTGAATTTGTTGCTGTACTTTATTTAAGATATCTAAACTTCCCGATTTCTCAATTTTTAAATCAGGAATGATAGTCTGTCCTAAAGAATTATTATCAATACTATTATTGTTATTATAAACTTCAGTAACACGTTTAGAACTAAAATTCTTAAATCTTTCACTGCTGAATTTTTTATTGAAAAGCGAACCGCTTATATCATAATCTTCAGAAGTAAGTGTATTTGAATATACAATTGTTTTATTTGTTTTTGTATTTCTCTGAACGTATAAAACCTCCAGCAAATCTTCTTTTTTAGGAATTTTACCTGTACTATCTTTTATGCGGTTGTATTTGTCATAAAAGCTGTATTCTTCTTGCTGTTCAAGCTTATCAGCTACATTTCCAATTACTTGAGTAACGTGGTATTTAAATTGCTCGTCATTGTTTTTGAACGACGAATTGAACCAAAATACCTGAACCAGAATTATCCCTATTAAGGACAAACTCATAAGCAAAACAAGTATTCTAAAAAATAATTTATTCATCGAAACAAAATTAATATTTTAACAATATACTAAATAATACATTAACCAAATATTAACATTTAAGACTGATTTTGTTTTATATTTAAAATTTTAAGAATTTTAACAACTTCTTCTCTAGCAATTTTAAGATTTACGTTATTAATAACAAAATTACTCTTGGAAATGCGATCTTCATCTTTCCATTGCATTTGCATTCTGCTTAAAACTTGTTCACGTGTGGTATTATCTCGTTTTAAGACTCTTTCAATTCTTACTTCTACTGGGGCAGTAACTGTAATTATACTATCGCACTCTTTATATCGGCCACTTTCAAACAATATTGCTGCCTCATAAATTACATACTCTTCTTTTGCACGCAACAAAAGCCATGCCTCAAAATCTTTTTTTACTGCCGGATGCACTATTGCATTAAGTTGTGCAAGCTTATCTGAATCATTAAATACAATATCGGCAAGTTTTGCTCTGTTTAAAACATTGTTTTCAAAAAGAGCTGCTCCAAATGTCTTTTTAATTTTTTCTATGACATCTTCGGCCTGCATTACAACTCTTGCGCCATCGTCGGCAATATAAACAGGAACTCCCATTTCCTTAAAATAGTTAGCGACGGTTGTTTTGCCGCTTCCTATTCCGCCGGTCAAGCCAATAACTTTTGTCATTTTATATTTTAAAAAACATTTTAGGAAATGCGTCTTGCGGCTTCTTTTTCAAAAGAATGACTTTTACAAAAGATTTTAAAAAACCTGTTCCGTAGCCATAAAATTGTTTCCAAACTGCTATTACAGAAAGATATCCAATCTTGATGCTTTTATTCTGAATACTTGCTGTAAGAAAAATAATAACGAAATATACAAAATATAATTGTAATAAAATATCAATGTTAAAAATTAACAATAAAAAAGCTAATAATAATCCAAACAAGAAGAATGTCGGAAAGAAAAAAGTCAACTTATTATGTTCTGGATACCAGCTATTTAATATCGGTCGAGCGATTCCGAATTTATGTACTTGGACAGAAAACTTCTCCCAATCGATTCTTCTCTTGTGATATACATATGCTTCCGAAAACAATCTCGTTTCAAAACCTAAATTCCACAAACGAATCGACAAATCAGGATCTTCTCCCGGGTGAATATTACCAAAACCTTTTGATACCAGAAAAGCCTTTTTAGAAATTCCCATATTGAAACTTCTTGGCTGAAATTTGCTTATTTTTTCAGAACCGCCTCGAATACCGCCAGTTGTCAAAAATGACGTCATCGCAAAATTGATAGCTTTTTGAATACTAGAAAAACTGTCTAAAGCTTTATCTGGACCTCCAAAACAATCTACATATTTTTCATTTAATGCTTTTCTGACTTCAGTCAAATAATTAGGCGGAATAATGCAATCTGAGTCAAAAATGATGAAATAATCACCTCTAGCTTTCTGCATTCCAAAATTTCTTGAATCGCCTGGGCCTGAATTTTCTTTAAAATAATAAGAGATATTCAGTTTTCCTTGATACGTCATCACTACATCCTTGCACGGAATCGAAGAGCCGTCTTCAACAAGCACAATTTCAAAAGGTTCATTATAATCAGATTTTGTAAGACTTTCTAAAAGTTCATCAACTTCATCTGGACGATTATACACGGGTATAATTAAAGAAAAAATCATAACAGGATATGCGGTATTAGAATGGCAATTTTTTTTTATAATTCAAAATTTTAACAAAGATAGGCTATATTCACAAAAAAACCATCAACTTTTGGTTGATGGTTTTTCATTTTATATTTCTCAATATCCTTATTTGATACTTTCAATATCAACTATTTCGTTTGCTTCAGCTTTATAATCAACTCCAGCAAATTCAAATCCAAACAAATTCAAGAAATCATTTCTATATCCAGCTAAATCTCCAATTTCTGGCAACGATTCAGTTGTAGCTTCCAACCAAAGGTTAGCCACTTTTTCTTGAACATCATCTCTCATTTCCCAGTCATCAATTCTGATTCTTCCTTTTTCATCAACAGGAACATCAGAACCATTGTATAATCTGTCTTGGAATAAACGTTGGATTTGCTCGATGCAACCTTCATGAATTCCTTCTTCTTTCATAATTTTATATAAAAGAGAAATATACAATGGAATTACAGGAATTGCAGAACTCGCCTGAGTAACTAATGCTTTATTTACAGAAACATAAGCTTTTCCTCCTATTGATTCTAAGCTGTCAGTAATAGTAAATGCAGTAGCTTCTAAATGATCTTTTGCACGTCCGATTGTTCCTTTACGATAAACAGCCTCTGTCAATCCAGGTCCGATATAAGAATAAGCAACAGTAACAGCTCCTTCAGCTAATAAATTTTCAGCTTTTAAAGCATCAATCCACATTGCCCAGTCTTCACCTCCCATAACAGCAACTGTATTCTCGATATCTTCTTCATTTGCTGGCGCAATTGAAACCTCAGATACTTTTCCTGTATGAAAATCAACCGTTTTGTTTGTAAAAGTTTGTCCAATTGGCTTTAAAACCGAACGGTGAGTAACACCTGTGTTAGGATTTGTACGCACTGGAGAAGCCAAACTATAAATTACAAGATCAACTTGTCCTAAATCAGCCTTAATTAAATCAAGAGTTTCTCTTTTTATTTCATTTGAAAACGCATCTCCATTGATACTTTTTGCATATAAACCTGCTTTATGAGCTTCTTTTTCAAATGCAGCAGAATTGTACCAACCTGGTGAAGCTGTTTTTCCTTCAACTGGTGGTTTTTCAAAAAACACTCCAATTGTTGATGCATCAGATCCAAAAGCACTTGTGATTCTTGAAGCTAGTCCGAAACCTGTTGAAGCTCCAATAACCAATACTTTCTTAGCACCAGCAATTGCTCCTTTTGATTTTACATATTCTATTTGATTTTTAACATTTTGCTCGGCACCATCTGGGTGTGCTGTCAAGCAAATAAAGCCTCTCATTCTAGGTTCTATAATCATATTTTTTTGTTTATTCGTTAATATAGCAATCACCAATTCAGGCAATTGATTAACTTATTTAGCTTTGTTTAATTCGTTTTTAGATGACAAATATAAAGTATTTCTTTAGTTCAACAAGGCTTTAGCATGATTTAAAGCCGAATCAGAAACAACTGCTCCAGATAACATTTGGGCAATTTCGATAACTCTTTCGTCCTGAGACAAAAGCTTTAATTCTGATTGTGTATCATCATCAACTGTTGATTTGAAAACTTTGAAATGAGAATCTCCTTTAGCCGCAATTTGTGGTAAATGTGTTATGGCAAAAATCTGCATCGATGTACTCATTTCTTTCATGATTTCGCCCATTCTGATCGCAATTTCACCTGAAACCCCTGTGTCGATTTCGTCAAAAATTAATGTTGGAAGTTTTGAATATTGTGCTAAAATTGCTTTTACAGCCAGCATAATACGGGACATTTCTCCTCCAGAAGCTACTTTTTTAAGCAATCCGAAATCAGTCCCTTTATTTGCCGAAAACAAAAACTGTAGCTCATCTTTCCCATTTGAAAAATAGGTTTCAGATGGCAAAAGTTCAATATTGAAACGTACATTTGGCATTCCTAAAGTTTCTAAAATAGAAATCAGTTTATTGGATAAAACCGGAATTGCATTCAAACGGTTTTGATGAATTGATTTAGAAAAAGCATCCAACTCTACTGTTTTTTCGTCAATCACTTTTGTCAACGAAGCAATTTCTTCTTCAATATTTCCTAATTCTAAAACTGTACTACTTAATGCAGCTTCAATTTGGATCAATTCATCAACAGTAGATACTTGATGTTTCTTTTGAAGATTATAAATCAGTTGTAATTTTTGGCTGATTAATTCTAACTGCGCGGGATCATTCAGTAATTTTTCCGAACAATTTTGAAGTTCTTTCGAAACATCATCAAATTCGATCGTCAAACTTATAATTCTTTCAGATAAAGCTTGATATTCTGCAGAAAATGGAGCTATTTTCTGAAGCGCCGTTTTTACTTCATTTAAATTATGCAAAACTCCAAATTGCTCTTCATTTGCAATTGTCAAAGATTTATCTAACGATTCTTTTATCGCCTCAATATTATTCAGTTTTTCAAAATCAGCTTCAAGCTCTTCCTGTTCTCCTGATTTTAATTTCGCCGAAACCAATTCATTCAACAAAAACGTATTATATTCTTGTTCTTTTCCTGAGTCGCTTTGTTTTTTCAGCAACGCATTAAGTTTCGATTTATCTGATTTATATGTTTTTAATAATTTTTGATATTCTAAAATAACATCGGTATTATTTGCAATAGCATCAATTATTTTGAACTGAACACTTTCATCAGACAATTCCTGAGTTTGTTGCTGCGAATGAATATCGATCAAAAACAAACTTAAATCTTGCAATTCCTGAAGATTCACTGGGCTATCGTTTATAAAAGCACGAGATTTCCCTGAAGGCAAAATTTCTCTTCGAATGATGGTTTCATCCTCATAATCCAAATCATTTGCTTCAAAAAAATCTTTTAAATTGTATTTTGAGATTTCAAATTGTGCTTCGATCACACATTTCTCTTCTTTATTTTTCAAAGAAGTCAAATCGGCTCTTTTTCCTAAAACCAATCCTAAAGCACCTAAGATAATTGATTTACCTGCTCCTGTTTCACCTGTAATTATTGAAAATCCTTTTGAAAAATCGATAGAAAGTTTTTCAATCAAAGCATAATTTTTAATCGACAGCGAAGTAATCATAAAATAAATTTGAGGATATATTAGTTAATGGCGAACGTAAAAATAAGACTAAAAAAGCAACTAAAACTTAATTTGTGTCCATTTTGTACTGTTCAACGGCGAAACTTTATTTAAAACATCAGTTAAGTCTGTAACTGAAATACTTGGCCCACCTGAAAAAATTGAAGTTATTTCATCCGATTTTGCATCAAAAAAGACTCGTGTTAAAAAAGCATTCGGTTTGACGGTATTAAATTTCCCAATCAGCATCAATGAAGCTTTTATTCTCTCCTTGGCTCCTTTCAAGTCGTCGCTCATTTTATCCAAACCAGTATGATACATATAAGTAACTTGGCGAAGATCGCTGTACATTGGCGAAATCATATCGGTTATCAAATAATAACGATTTTGAATGCCGTCTGCCTGGCTCCATCCTTTCGAACCTCCTTGCTGTGCCACATTTGCAATATTCTGGGCCGTTTGAAGATACTGATTCCCTGCTCCTACTTGAAAAGTATCAGCATCCATCCCTAAAATCATATAACAGTAAAACGAAATGACAGAAACCAGATTTGACTCAAAAGTAGTTGGATTAAACAATAAAGGCTCATATTCTGTATACCTAAAATTAAAATCTTTATCATTATAATTTAATACAGGAGAAGAGTATGTCGAATTGAAAATCAATCGTGAAGATTGCACTTGAATTGTTCCTGAAAATTGATCTGAACTATTTGAGGACAATGTGATATACATCGAGCAGTTAATTCGTTCATTTTGCTTCAAAACCGATCCAGTCCAATCCGTTTTATTTACAAATTCTGACAATGAAGTCTGAAGTGTTTTAAAAACTTGCTGATTTGGATTTGGCAACCTTTCTGTATTAATTGTTACGATACAGTTTAGCTGTTGCGCCTGAGTAAAGCCAAAAAATAAAAACATTAAAAATGTAACTGCTTTATTCATAAAAAAAGATTTGCGTTGATGTAAAATTGATGTTGATACTCTATTTTAAACTTTAAAAAGTTATTATTTCGAAAAATACAAAATCACTTTGTTTAAAATATCAACAGCAACAGACTCTTTTGATTTTAATTCCATTGGCTCGATTTTAAAATCTTTATCAATAAAAGTAACTTTATTGGTTTCTTTTTTAAAACCTGCACCTTCATCCTGCAAGGAATTAAGAACAATCAAATCTAAGTTTTTTTTCTGAATTTTCAGCTTAGCATTTTCAATTTCGTTTTCAGTTTCTAAAGCAAAACCAATTAAAAACTGATCCTTCTTTATTGCTCCCAACGATGCTAAGATATCTTTTGTTTTTTCAAGCTCAATTGAAAATTCTTCAGCTGCTTTTTTAATTTTCTGAGTAGCTACAACTTTTGGTCTGTAATCTGCCACGGCTGCTGCTGCAATTGCCACATCTACATCATTAAAATGTGAATGACAAGCATCGTACATATCTTGTGCAGAAACTACATTTACAACTTCAATCGAACTGTTTTTTACCTTAAAATGAGTTGGGCCGGCAATTAAAATTACTTCCGCACCTAATTTTGCTGCTTCGTTTGCGATATCAAAACCCATCTTTCCAGATGAATGATTTCCTATAAAACGTACAGGATCTATCGCTTCGTATGTTGGACCAGCAGTTATTAGTATTTTTTTTCCTACTAACGGAAGTTTGCTTTCTAAATCGGCTTCAAGAAAAGTCACAATATTCTCAGGTTCAGCCATTCGACCTTCACCAGACAAACCACTAGCCAATTCACCGCTTTCAGCAGGAATCATAACATTCCTGAATTGCTTCAACGCCGCGAAACTGGATAAAGTTGACGGATGCTTATACATATCCAAATCCATTGCAGGAGCAAAATAAACAGGACATTTAGCCGATAAATAAGTAGCAATTAAAAGATTGTCACAGTTTCCTGTTGCCATTTTAGACAATGTATTTGCAGTTGCCGGAGCAATCAACATGAAATCAGCCCAAAGTGCCAAATCAACATGATTATTCCAGACAGCGTCTTGATCATCTTCATTAAAGAAACTTGAGTGTACAGGATTTTTTGATAACGTAGATAACGTCAATGGAGTTACAAAATCCTTAGAAGCAGGTGTCATTATCACTTGGACATGTGCACCTGCTTTTATAAAAAGTCGTACTAATGAGGCTGTTTTATAGGCTGCAATTCCACCAGAAACTCCTAGTAGAATTTTTTTCCCGTTTAAAACTGACATTATACTTTATTATTTGTTTGAACTTCTGTGGTAAGTTTTACCGTCTAACCATTCTTGAACAGCTAAAGCATGTGGTTTTGGCAATTTTTCGTAAAATTTAGAAACTTCAATTTGTTCTTTATTTTCAAAAACTTCTTCAAGACTGTCATTGTAAGTCGCAAACTCTTCTAATTTCTCAGTCAATTCTTTTTTGATTTCAGAATTAATCTGGTTTGCTCTTTTAGCCATAATGGTAATTGCTTCATACACATTTCCTGTTGGCTCTTCAATAACTGTTTTGTTGTAAGTTATTGTATTTACAGGAGCATTCGTCTTTTTTAAATCCATGACTTTTTTTTATTTAGTATATTTTTGTAAATCAGTTTCAACTCGGGCATACATTTCGTCTGCCTGTTTTCTATATTTTGTATCGCTTTTAAACTTAATTAAGTTATTGTAAGCAACCTTTGCAACATTTAAACGCTCTTCCATTTTTTGAGGAATACTGTTTATTGCCAATTGATATGCTGAATCATATTTGTAGAACAAAGCATCTTCTTTAAAAGGCGTTCCAGGAAAATCAGCAATAAAATTATCAAATGCAACTAAAGCTGATTTATAATCAGAAATCGTATTATAACCTTTAGCATTTTCGTATGCTTTTTTCTCCAATTTTCCATTTAAAACTTTCACTGCCTCATTAGCCTGAGGAATGTATTCAGAATTTGGATAATTATCGATAAAAGCTTGCAATTTCTCTAAAGCTTTTACTGTATCTGCCTGATCTAAACTATAAACAGGAGCTAGTTTTGAATAACTGTACGCACCCAAAAATGCCGCTTCTTGCACTTTTTCACTTCGTGGATAACCTGAAACAAAACTTTCAAATTGATAACCCGCTAAATAATACTGATGCGTTTTGTAGTAAGATTGTGAAAACATGTAAAAAAGCTTTTCGGCCTGAGGCTTCCCTCTATACGAAGGTGCTAATTGCTCAAAAAGACGAATCGCTTTTGAATATTTACCTGCATCATACATTTTTGTTGCCATTTCAAATTTTGCTGCAACATCTTCATTTTTTAATACCTTTTGGTAATCACTACAAGAACAAAAAAGGGCAACAACAATTAATAATGATACTATTTTTTTCATTTTCTTACTTTTATTATGATTCTCTGAGACAATTTGCCAAAGCAAAATCACACCGAAGTTTCGGTGCAAATTTAGTTATTAATTTAGCTACTGCAAAATAATTTTTTAGTATCTTAAAATACTAACACTTTAACAATTATTTAATGCTGTTTTTTACAAACTCATTAAGCCTCTCTGCTAAAGAATCATCAACAGAAACCAATGGAAGACGAACAGTATTGTCAGCAATTCCAAGGGCTTGGAAGATTTGCTTAATTCCAGCTGGATTTCCCTGCTCAAAAATCATATCGATACTGTCTGATAAAAAGTAATGTGTTTTAAAAGCATCGGCTACTTTTTTATTTAATCCTAAACGAATCATTTCTGAAAATTCTTTAGGGAAACCTTGTCCAATTACAGAAATAACTCCTGCTCCACCTGCTAAAACAATTGGTAATGCAAGCATGTCATCTCCAGAAATTACAAGAAAATCTTTTGGCGCATTTTTAATAATCTGCATTGCTTGAGCCATGTCTCCTGCTGCTTCTTTTATCGCTACAACATTTTCAAAATCATTAGCCAGACGAAGTACTGTTGAAGGAAGCATATTGCTTGAAGTTCTTCCTGGAACATTGTATAAAATCACAGGAATTGGCGAAGCTTCAGCAATTGCTTTAAAATGCTGATAAATCCCTTCTTGTGTAGGTTTGTTATAATATGGCGAGACAGACAATATCGCTTCAAAAGCAGAAAAATCTCTTGTTTTTAATTCTTCAACAATCTGCATAGTATTATTCCCTCCAACTCCTAAAACTAGAGGCAATCTTCCCTTATTCACATCAATTACTGTCTTTATAACCAATTCTTTTTCTTCTGAAGTCAGGGTAGCATTTTCTGCTGTCGTTCCCATAACAACAAGATATTCAACTCCTCCATCGATAGAGAAGTTTACAATGCGTTGTAAAGCTTCGATGTCAACTGAAAAATCTTTTTTAAATGGAGTTACAAGCGCAACACCAGTTCCTATTAATGATTGCATATTTTTAATTAAATTTATTTTATACTTTTTAAATACCTAAACAATTCGGAAACAAATACTTTGTAATTTTCAATTGCTGTATTTATCATCCATCGATTTAATCTTTGATCCACTGATGAAAATCCGATTTTAAATTTTGCTTTTGATCTGTTAGTCATTATCATTAAAATTGTTTTTTCAATTTCATAATAACTAATCAAGAGATCAAATTCTTGCTCTATAAATTCATTTAAAAAAGATTCTGAAAATTCTCCTCTCCAATTGATATGTATTTTACCAAAAGTAGGTCTTGAATATGTTTTTTTCTTCTCAAATTTATCTTTATAGCCTAGAACTTTTATGTTTTTGCTAGCAATTCCGTGCTGGATAAGCTCATTTATCAACTCTTCTGATTTGTCAAACTCGCTTTCATCTATCAATAAACCAATTGTTTGTATGTTACTGGTAAAGACTTCACTTTCGACATTATAATTCAGGCTATTTTTTAATGATTTTTTTACAAATAATTCCTTTATATAATTTAAAAACATAGTATTTTTACCAGATTACAAAATTAATTATTTAAGTCGCATTTAAGATGGTAAAACTAAAAAAGTATAACGTATTTTTAAAACTTTTTGTTATATTCTTAACACTATTTTTCATTTTCTCCTGTAGCCCGAAAAACTACAATCTAACCAAGATAGAAGGGAAACAGATTCCGATAACCGAAAAAGGTGCTGAAACTCCAGCAATAGAAAGCTTTATTAAACCGTATCGCGACCATATAAATAAGGATTTGGATAGTGTTTTGGCGTATTGTCCTGAAACTTTAGACAAAAGCGTTGGAAAATGGCAAACCACAATTGGATCATTAATGGCTGATGTTTGCGTACAAAGAGGAAATCTGGTTTTTAAAAAACGTGAAAACAAAACAATTGATATGTGCTTGTTAAACCATGGCGGTATTCGTGCTATACTTCCAAAAGGCAATGTAACGACAAGAACTGCTTTTGAAATTATGCCTTTTGAAAATAACTTAGTTGTTCTAGGTTTAAAGGGAGAACAAATTCAAGAAATTACTGCTTATATTATTAAGGAAAAAAAACCGCAGCCGCTTTCAGGAATGACATTTACAATTGCGAAAGACAAAACAGCTAAAAATATTCTTGTTCAAGGAAAACCTCTTGACCTAAATAAAATTTATTATGTTGCTACCAACGACTATCTTGCCAATAGAGGTGACAACATGAATTTCTTTGGTAAGAGTGTTGAAAAATATGATTTAAACTATAAACTTCGAGATGTATTGATTGACTATTTTAAAGAAGTTGATACGATTCCGGTACCCAGAGACATCAGAATTACAGAAGAATAATATTTAAATAAAAAGTAAAATTACCAGCGTTTACGCAAAAAAATATATCCCATGAAAAGAAGAGAATTTATAGAAAAAACTGCTGCCAGTACTGCCTTGCTAAGTTTAGGTTTGTCATTAAGCAGTTTTGAAACCGATGATATAAAGCACCTTACGATTTTGCATACTAATGATGTTCACAGCCACATTGATCCTTTTCCGGCTGATGATCCGCGTAATGCAAACAAAGGAGGCGTTTCTAGACGTGCGGCGCTTATTGAAACGATTCGTCAGGAAAACCCAAATGTACTTTTGCTAGATGCGGGAGATATTTTTCAAGGAACTCCTTATTTTAATTATTATGGAGGAGAACTTGAATTTAAGCTGATGAGCATGATGAAATATGATGCTTCAACAATTGGGAACCATGATTTTGACAATGGCGTTGAAGGTTTGTATGCACAAATGCCTCATGCAAAATTTGAATTCATCAATTCTAATTATGACTTTAAAAACACTGTCATGAACGGACTTGTAAAACCTTATAAAATTTTCAATAAAAACGGAATCAAAGTTGGTGTTTTCGGCGTAGGAATTGAGCTTGACGGTTTAGTTGATAAAAAAATGTACAAAGAAACTGTTTATAATGATCCTATAGAAATTACTCAGGATATGACTCAGTTGCTAAAAAAACAAGAAAAATGTGATTTGGTAATTTGTTTGTCACATCTTGGCTACAACTACAAAGATGAGCCAACAAAAATTTGTGATTTAAAATTGGCCGAATTGACTCAAGATATTGATTTAATCATTGGCGGCCATACACATACTTTTCTTGACAAACCAACAATTGTAAAAAACAAAGCTGGCGAAAATGTATTGGTAAATCAGGTTGGTTGTTATGGAATTAATCTAGGTCGTATTGATTTTTATTTTGACAAAAACAAGAATCATACAAACCAAGGAAAATCAATTATTGTATAACATCTTTTTTTGAATCCTGTTTTTTTCAAGAAAATATTCAACCATAAAATAGTATCCTAAAATTTGTGTCACATCGCGAATAAGCACTAAAACGACCGAATACGAAAAATATTGATTGAAAATATAAAAGATGTCTGAAAAAATATAACTTATTGCCATTAAAGACATTAAAAGTGCTAAATGTGTTCCTTTTGTAATATAAGTGACGAATGAATAGTAGCTCAAGACACTTAACACAATTCCGTAAAAAGTATAAAGCAGATTAAATCTTTTCATGTTGTCAAGCTGAAGACTTAAAACAGAAACAAGCAAATAGACAATAAATATGACCACGATTGAAACCGGAAGAATATCCTTTCTTTTTAATTTTATTCTTTCGTGGTCTATTATAAAAAGCTTTAAAATCAATGAATAGACAATTAAAAAGCTTATTACTCCACCAAGTTCTGATATTTCGATATCCATCAGATCAAAAACCTGCCCAACGAAGCAAAAGAAAAAAATCACCCCTTCGGTTTTTCCAATTTTAAAATCACTACTGATAATGAAATAGAAGAAAATGGCAGGCAAAACAACAGCTTTAGCATAAATTGCCAAAATATCCTGTTGTGTGCAGTCCAGTATTATTGTAAACAATAAGGCTACAAAAAATAAAATCAAAGACGGTTTATTCGCTTTCATTTAGTTTAGTTATAAAATCTTCCTCTGATAATATCGGAATATTTAATTTGTTGGCTTTTTCCAATTTTGCTGGCCCCATGTTATCACCTGCTACCACAAAATCAGTTTTTGCAGAAATTGAACTTCCTACTTTTCCACCATTATCTTCGATTGTTTTTTTCAATTCATCTCTTGAAAACTGAGCAAATACTCCCGAAACAACAAATGTTTTTCCGATGAATTTTTCTGTAGCGTTGGGGTTAATTTTTTCAACTATTTCAAATTGAACACCATAACTTTTCAAACGCTCAATTATTCGTTTATTTTCTTCATTTTCAAAAAATTCGATTACGCTTTTGGCAATTCGTTCACCAATTTCATCAACTAAAACCAAATCCATTAACGAAGCTTGTGCCAAAGCATCGATACTTTTGTAATGTTTGGCTAATTTTTTAGCAACAGTTTCACCTACATATCTAATTCCTAGAGCAAAAAGAACACTTTCAAACGGAATCTCTTTAGACTTTTCTACTCCATTCACTAAATTCTCTGCTGATTTTTGCGCCATTCTTTCCAAATGCAAAATATCTTCGACTTTTAATTCGTATAAATCGGCATAATTATGAACTAATCCATTTTTGAAAAGCAAAGCTACTGTTTCACCTCCAAGACCTTCAATATCCATTGCTTTTCTTGAAATATAATGCTGAATACGCCCAATAATTTGCGGAGCACAACCGTAAAAATTAGGACAATAATGATTGGCTTCGCCCTCATTTCGTTCTAATTTAGTTTTACATTCGGGGCAATGCGTAATATAATGTGTTTTCTCTGAATTTTCTGGGCGTTTGTCTAAATCGACCGCAATAATTTTTGGTATGATTTCTCCCCCTTTTTCGACAAAAACAGTATCATTAATTCTGATATCTAATTTTTCAATTTGGTCTGCATTATGTAGAGAAGCTCTTTTTACAATCGTTCCTGCTAATTGAACTGGAGCCAAATTAGCCACTGGCGTGATCGCTCCCGTGCGACCAACTTGATATGAAATTGAATTTAATTTAGTTGAGACTTGTTCGGCCTTGAATTTATAAGCTATTGCCCAACGCGGTGATTTTGCAGTGTAACCTAATTCTTCTTGATATTGAATATTGTTCACTTTTATTACAACACCATCTGTTTCATACGGCAAATTATGCCTGTGCGTATCCCAATAATCTATAAAATCAAAGACTTCGTTCATATTATCGACCAATTTTGCTTCCTTCGGAACTTTAAATCCCCATTTTCTTGCCGATTCTAATCCTTCAAATTGAGAAGAAAAAGGCAAATTATTTCCGGTAACAAAATATAATAAACACTCTAACGGACGCTTAGCGACCTCAGCACTATCTTGAAGTTTCAAACTTCCAGAAGCGGTATTTCTTGGATTTGAATAAGGCGTTTCTCCTATTTCAATCAATTCCTGATTCATTTTTTCAAAACCAGCATAAGGCAGAATTATTTCGCCTCGTATATCAAATTTTTCAGGATAATTTCCTTTTAATTGCAATGGAACCGATTTTATCGTTTTGATATTGTTTGTTACCTCATCGCCTTGAAAACCATCTCCACGAGTTAATGCCTGGACTAATCTTCCATTTTCATAAGTGATGCTGATTGATGCGCCATCATATTTTAATTCGCAAGTATATTCTAGTTTTACATTTCCTAAAACTTTTTGAATACGATTTTCCCAATCCAATAGATCTTCTTTAGAATAAGAATTGTCTAAAGAATACATGCGATATTGATGCGCGATTGTTTTGAAATTTTTAGTAATTGCACCTCCCACGCGCTGGGTTGGTGAATTCTCATCAAAAAATTCTGGGTGTTTGTTTTCTAAATCTTGAAGCTCTTTAAGTTTAATATCGAAATCATAATCTGAAATTGTAGCATTATCAAGCACATAATAATTGTAATTGTGCTGGTTAAGTTCCTCTCGTAAAGCTTGAATATTTTCTTGAATTGTCATAAGATATTAAAATGATGCAGGTTGTAATTTTGAATAACTGAATATCAAAATTAGGATTATTTTTTATCAAAAACATCATAGAAACTAAAGTTTTAAAAAATCAAAAATCAAGTCACAAAACGATGCGACTTGATTTTCTTCTTGTCCATTATTCTTAAAAAAGAATTAAACAAAACCAACTTCCAAATGGTTTCTTTGTTTTACATCTTAAAGACTGATAATCAAATTATTATCTTGTAAATATAAAACTATTTCTGGATAATGATAAAGTCCGAACGTCTATTTAACAAATGCTCTTCTTCGGTACATTTTACTCCGTTTTTGCATTTATTAATCAATCTGCTTTCTCCGTAACCTTTTGCACTCTCAATACGAGAAGCATCGATTCCTTGAGAAATAATATAATCACGTGTTGATTTTGCTCTATTGTCAGAAAGTTTCAAATTATAGGCATCTTTTCCTCGAGAATCCGTGTGTGATTCAATCTTGATTCTGATGTTTGGAAACTTCTGCATAATGAAAACCACTTTAGTCAACTCTTCAATCGCTAAAGGCGTAATGTCATATTTGTCGTAATCAAAATAGATTGGTTTAACATCGACTTTTTCAACGCCTTTGCTTTTAACAACTAGATCATCATAATTGCTCAATTCAAAATTGACATCTTTGATTTCGCCACCGTTTTCTTTTGTCGTTTCAACTGTTTTTTCATCACTGGCGTAATTTGGCTTTGCGGCAATCATTTTTACAACTTTTCCGCAAGGCACTTCAATCGCATATTTACCTTCAAAATTTGTTTTTGTTTCACCAAGAACTTCTGTATATGAATTATATGCCATAATTGAAACATCTGTAAGAGGCAATCTAGTCTTTTTATCTATTGCCATACCTGAAATCGTCTGATTACAAACCGGTTTTCCTTTTACAAAAGCATAAATATCATCATCACCTTTTCCTCCTTCTCTGTTTGATGAAACATAACCATACGTTTCGGCACCATCAATTACAAAGGTAAAATCATCTTTATTGCTATTAATTGGTTCACCTAAGTTGACTGGATCAGAAAAAGTTCCGTCAGACAAAAGTTTGCTTTCGTAAACATCCAAATCACCTAGACCATAATGTCCATCAGAAGAGAAATAAAGCTTCCCATTTCTGAAATATGGAAAAACTTCATTTCCAAGCGTATTAATTTTTGGACCAAGATTTACTGGAGAACTCATTGTTCCGTCATCGGCGATTTTTACATAATACAAATCAGTTTCACCAACTCCGCCTTTCATATCAGAAGCAAAGAAAAGCCATTTTCCATCTTCACTTAATGAGGGATGCCCAACCGAATAGTCGGCATTATCAAAGAAAAGCTGTTGTGGATTTTCTAATTTATTGTTTACAATGCTTCCCTTAACGATTTGAAAATTATTGGTTTTGCTTTCATCAATTACCAATTTGTTCTTTTTGACAATGTTCGTAGAATAATAAATGGTTTTTCCACTTGCATCAAAAGAAGCCGTTGCTTCATGATACTTCGTCATTACATTTGGAAGAAATAGTGTTTCATTAAACAAGCTTCCGTCAGCTTGATTTCTATCTGCCAAATATAGATTCAAGAAAGGCTGATTGTTCCAAGTGTATAACTTTTCACTGAACTTTGTCGTATCTCTAGCAGATGTAAACACAATCCTGTCTTGGAAAAAAGTAGCTCCAAAATCAGATTTACTGGTATTGATATCTAGATTTTTAACTGTGTAAAGTGATTTTGCTTTAGACAAACTGTCGAGTTGTTTTTTCTGCGCAACATATCGGTTTATCTCGTTTTGATCACCTTTTTTATTCAGATATTCTTTTGTCATTTTATCTGCTTGATCATAATCCTTTACTCCTTTCAAAGTCTGGATATAACGCAAGTAATAAATATCAGTTAAATTGTTGCCTTGCGCTTCGTATAATTTTTTATACCATTTCATAGCATTTCTTTCATCGGAAATAAAATAATACGAATCGGCTGCGTTCTTTAACGTTTGTACTGACGGATTTTTGCTGTTTTGCAGAATTTCTTCATATGCCTTTGACGCATCTGCGTAAGCATAATTTCTAAACAGAGCATCCGCTTTCTTTAAATTAGTCTTTTGAGCAAAACTAAACGTAATGCTCAAGACTAAACTTAGGATATATAGTTTTTTCATAGGTTTTGGATTTAGAAGAATCGAGGGGATTTGATTTTACTTTCGCCTTTATTAAACTGGTAACGCAAGATAATCTCATGCGATCCGTCGTTGTATTTATTCAGATCACTAACGGTATAATCGAAAGCGTATCCAACATAAAAACTTTTAGAGATTTGAAAACCAGCCAAGATACTCACAGAATCATCTGTTCTGTATGAGCCACCGATTACAAATTTTTCAGCAATCATAAAATTCGCCGATATATCAGCAGTAAGTGGTGCCCCACTCACTGCTTTCACTAAAAATGCAGGTTTGAATTTTAAATTTGGATTCAAATCAAAAACATAACCTCCCATGAAATAATAATGCAAACGATCATAGTCGATGGATTCCTGAATATCATCGTAATAAGTGTTCTGGATAAAACTTGGAACTGATGCTCCCACATACCATTTATCAGTATAATAATAGATTCCAGCCCCAACTGCTAATTTTGCCTGATTGTCAATGTTTTGATTCAACAAAACATCATTTGGATCGTAATACCTCCCCTTTGACCAATCAACGTTTAACATTCTCATACCCGCTTTCAAACCAAAAGCTAATCTTTTTTCATATCCAAGTGGAACTGAATAAGAAAAGTTTCCGTCAAGATAAAGTTCATTTGATGGGCCAATTTTGTCATTGACAACACTAAGTCCTAAACCAACTTTTTCATTTCGAAGAGGTGCATGAATTGAGAACGATTGTGTTTCTGGAGCACCATCAATTCCGATCCATTGAGAACGATACAAAAGTGTTGCTTCTAAAGTACCGGTAGACCCAGCATAAGCTGGATTTACCGCCATTGTATTGTACATATACTGCGTGTACTCCGGATCTTGCTGTGCGTTGGCACAGACTGTGATAAAAGAGCATATCAGTATAAAATATGCTTCTAATGATTTTATATATAGTTTCATAACGATACCTATTTAGTTTAATTAATTAGATGATTAACAATGTCTGCTTATCTCATTATAGATAACCATCCTTTTTTAACCGTTCCGTCTCCAATGTCTATCACATAAAAATAAGTACCTGTTGGCAGCATATCTCCTCTACTAATAACTCCAGACACATTGGCAGTTCCATTCCAATCGTTTTCATAATGTTGTTTGCTGTACACTAATGCACCGTATCTGTTGTATACTTTCAACTCATTGTTTGGATACGATTCGATACAGTCAATTCTGAATAAGTCATTAGCACCATCATTATTTGGTGTAAACTCATTATACACTGTCAAACAAATTGGATCAACAGAAGCAGAAGCCGAGTTGTTTGCTGCAGAAATATCTAAAGGAGTTGAAATTTCAATAGTTGCAACAGATAAGTAATCAGTTCCATGAACTACTTCAGCAACAATTGTAAGAACTACACTTTGACCTGCATTTAGCGTTGGAATTGTCCAAAGCTGTGTTGTTGGGTCAAATGTTCCTTGAGTTGTGCTTGAACTAATTAATTCATAACCGTTAGGCAATAAGTCACTTACAAGTGTGTTTATGAAGTTTCCTTGTCCAACATTATTTACAGTTACTGTGAATGTTATTTGCTCACCAAAATTTGGAGTTGGATTGCTCACTGTATTTGTAATTGTCAAATCTGAACAAGTTGCCACTGTAACATTCAATGTTTTGGTAGTTGTTTCATCACAAGTGTTGATGTACGTAACCTTAACTTGACCTGAACCAATATCTGACCATGAGATTGTTACATTTCCATCAGCAGTTCCTCCGCCAGAAATAATTGTTCCGTTGGTAACTGACCAAACATAATTTGATTTACCATTTGCTACTGAATAAGTTACACCTTGGAAAACACATGGCGTATCGTCGCTTGTTGTAATTGGAACTAATGCGTCATTTTCGAATGCAATTGTAATTCCTAATCTTGTTGCGCTTTCACATCCATTTGTTGTATTAGCAAGAGCCGAAGCATAGTAAGTTCCAGCAGTTAATTGTGTATTTGCTGCTAAAGGTGTTCCTCCTGTTGCAGTAGCATACCATACTACATTTGGTTCATTTACTAAGATATTCGCAAGTGTTGGCAATTTTGATAAACAGAAAGTTTGCGTTGTTCTTGGTGTTGTAATTACTCCCGGAGTATTTACATTTACCACAACTGCCAAACGAATCGGATTTTCACAGCCAATTGCACTTGAAACAGCTCCATAATAAGTTCCTGTAGTTAACGCTGTCGTAGCAGGAATCGCTGTTCCTCCTATCGCAGTTGTATACCAAACTACATTTGCTTCATTAACCTGAATATTAGCCACTGTTGGTGAATTCAAGGTACAGAAGTTTTGAGTTGCATTCGTTGTTGTCGGTGTCGGACTTGGATTAATAACTGTAACCGTAACCTGCAAACGAGTTGAACTTTCACATCCTGTTGCAGGATCTACAATATTTCCAAAATAAGTACCTGTCGTTAAAGCAGTTGTTGCTGGAATTGGTGTCCCACCTGTAGCAGAACTAAACCAAGTAACATTACTTTCGTTTACCTGAATATTAGCAATAGTTGGTGCCGATGTTGAGCAGAAGCTTTGAGAAGCATTTGTCGTAGTCGGATTAATAGTATTTCCAACTGTAACATTTACGGCTAATCTTATGCTGCTTTCACAACCAGTTACTGGATCTTTGATTGCTCCATAATAAACGCCAGTCGCTAATGCAGTAGTCGCTGGAATTGCAGTTCCGCCTGTTATAGTGCTGTACCAAACCACATTCGCTTCATTAACTTGAATATTGGCAACTGTTGGCATATTTCCTGAACAGAAAACCTGAGTCGCATTTGTAGTTGTTGGAGTCGCTGGATCTGTCACATTAATTGTTACGCTCAATCTTGTTGCACTCTCACAGCCTGTTGCCGGATCGCTGATTGCTGCATAATAAGTACCATTTGCCAATGCCTGAGTAGATGGAATCGCATTTCCTCCCGTCATAGCATCGTACCAAACAATGTTTGTTTCATTGAATTGAACGCTAGCAAATGTCGGAGCATTAACCAAACAGAAGTTCTGTGTTCCTGCGTTTACCAATGTCGGTGTGCCAGGATCGTTTACATTGATTACAACTGCCAATCGTGTTGCGCTCTCGCAGCCTGTTGCAGGATCACTGATTGCAGCATAATAAGTACCGCTTGCCAATGCTTGAGTCGATGGAATTGCATTCCCTCCTGTCATGGCATCGTACCAAACGATATTTGTTTCATTGAACTGGACGCTTGCAAAAGTCGGAGCATTGATCAAACAGAAATTTTGTGTTCCTGCATTTACCAATGTCGGTGTTCCAGGATCATTTACATTTATTGTTACGCTCAGTCTTGTTGCGCTCTCACAGCCTGTTGCCGGATCGCTGATTGCAGCATAATAAGTGCCACTTGCCAATGCCTGAGTCGATGGAATCGCATTCCCTCCTGTCATGGCATCATACCAAACAATATTTGTTTCGTTGAATTGAACGCTCGCGAAT
>NZ_SJSY01000014.1 GCF_004352915.1 Flavobacterium zhairuonense
AAAGTGATTTTAGCAAACCAAAAACTTCCAAATCATATTACTGGCGAAGAAGGAATTAAAGATGTTAGAATTATCAATGCAATTTATAAAGCGGCTGAAACTGGTAAAAAAATAAGCTTGAAATAGTTTTATTTTTCACGCAGATTAGGCAGATTTTAGCAGATTTAATTTAAAAATAAAAATCTGCGAATATCTGCTTAAATCATTTTAAATCTGCGTGAAATAAAAGCTTTGCCGTTAAACTTACTTCAAGCAACTCCTCAAAATACTAACCGGATG
>NZ_SJSY01000024.1 GCF_004352915.1 Flavobacterium zhairuonense
GTTGTTGCTGATTCTCATTCCGCTTTGCGTTGTGCTGTAAACTGTATTGTTTGCTGTCCATGTATAAGCATCTCCTGAACAGATTGTCGCATTCGTTACAACATCTGCAGGCTTGGGCGTTACCGTCAGGTTCAGTACTTGGTCTGCTGTACAGCCGTTGTTGCTGATTCTTGTTCCATTTTGCGTTGTGCTGTAAACTGTATTGTTTGCTGTCCATGTATAAGTCTCTCCTGAACAGATTGTTGCGTTCGTCACCACATCTGCAGGTTTTGGAGTAACAGTCAGGTTCAGTACCTGATCTGCTGTACAGCCGTTGTTGCTGATTCTCATTCCGCTTTGCGTTGTGCTGTAAACTGTATTGTTTGCTGTC
>NZ_SJSY01000005.1 GCF_004352915.1 Flavobacterium zhairuonense
GCTTGACGAGCTTCTTCTTCAACTCTAGCTTTCTCTTCAGCTGCTTGTTTTGCTTGTAAAGCTTCTGCGTCAGCTTTAGCTTTTGCGTCAGCAGCAAGTTTCAATTTCAATACTTCTGCATCAGCTTTTGCTTTTGCATCGGCCGCTAATTTCGCTTGACGAGCTTCTTCTTCAACTCTAGCTTTCTCTTCAGCTGCTTGTTTTGCTTGTAAAGCTTCT
>NZ_SJSY01000069.1 GCF_004352915.1 Flavobacterium zhairuonense
ATGGGGTACAGGATCTGTAGTTGGGACAAACCCGATTTCAGGAGCCACCTTGTCTACATATACCACTCCGACCCTTACAGGGAACGCTACGTATTGGGTGAGAATAGAGAATACTACTTCGCCGTGTACTGCCACAAACGGAGGCATTTCGCAAGTGGTGACGGTAAATCCACTTCCAACAGTATCCCCAATAGCTGGCGGAGCAACAACAGTATGTACAGGCCTAACAACACCAGCCTTTACAAACGCTACAACTGGAGGAACATGGTCAATAAACCCAGTTACAGGTACAGCAACAATCGATGGATCAGGAGTTGTGACCGCAGGTAATGCGGGAGATGTAACAGTTGTTTATACCTATTCAAATGGAACATGCTCAAATACAGCAACTACTGCTTTAACAATTAAGCCAAATTACCCGGCGCCAACTGTTGGAACAGTAATAAGACCAACTTGTTCAGCGTTAGGAGGAAGTGTAACATTAGGTGGTTTGCCAGCATCTGGAAATTTATTTGTAGATAATGGAACTACAGTTGTTAGTAGAGCTTTCACTTCGAGTACACCAACAATAGATCAATTAGTGCCAGGAACGTATCGATTTGCTTTAGATAATGGTTGTACAGCAACTTATTCAGCACCAGTAGCAATACTTGCTAATACATTCACTGGAGGTACTTCATGGTCATATGGTTCTAATCCAACATCTGATGATTACGTGGATTTTGCAAGTGATTATACCGTGGCAGCAGACGCGACTTATTGTTCTGTGACCGTTAGCAACGGAGCAAAAGTAGTAGTAAATTCTGGAACAACGCTTACGGTTACAAATGGAGTTCACGTGGTTTCAGGAAGTTATTTAACTTTTAAAACTAGCTCGAATTTAATGCAAGGCAATACAAGTAATACTTTAAATACAGGAAGTATTAACTATGAACGTGATGCCGGCAAAATCCGTCAAGCGGATTATGTATATTGGTCAACGCCAGTTAAGAATCAAACTTTGGCGGCTCTTTCACAATTTACTAGCCCGTCAAAATTATATGCCTACGATGGTACTAAATGGGTGTTTACTCCAAGAACTACCGTAATGACTGCTGGTAAAGGCTACATTGTTAGAGGACCTGATACGTATTCAAATACAACCAAAACTGATTTTACAGGTGTTTTTATAGGAACGCCACAAAATGGTACTTTTACCGGTGAAACAATGGTTGGAGGACAATTTTACTTATTAGGAAATCCATATCCTTCAGCGCTAAGTGCAGATGCTTTCATTACTGCCAATAATACATTATTGGACGGAACATTATATTTCTGGACTCATAATACTCCAGTAGTTTTAATTGGTGCTTATCAATATACCACTGATGATTATGCTGTTTATAATTTGAGCGGAGGCACTGGAACATCTCCAGCTCCATCAAAAGATAATACAGATCTTGATGATCCAAATGATAATTTTCCAAGTGGTTATATTGGCGCAGGGCAAGCATTTTTCGCAGGTACTATTGGATCAGGAAATGTTACTTATACTAATTCAATGCGAAGAAGTAAAGATTCGTCTGGTGGTAATGCGAATGGACAATTCTTTAAACCAGGAAAAACCTCAAAAACAGCAACAATTGAAAAAAATCGTGTATGGTTAAATTTGACCAACGATGGAGGAGCTTTCAAACAATTATTAGTTGCTTATATCGAAGGTGCAACTAATAACTATGAGAGGTTATATGATGGAAAAACTTTCGACGGAAATCAATATTTAGATTTTTATAGTATTAATGAAAATCAAAAATTAGTTATTCAAGGACGTGCTTTGCCATTTACAGATATTGATGAAGTGCCACTAGGTTATCGTACAACGATTGCAGGTGCTTTTACCATTTCGATCGATCATGTTGATGGAAGTATGACTTCTCAAGCTATTTTTATTGAAGATAAAAAGACTGGAACAATCCATGATTTGACTAAGAGCAATTTTACTTTCAATACTGAAATTGGAACTTTTGGAGATCGACTTGTCTTGAAATATACCAATAAGTCTTTAGGAACTGGAGATTTCGAAAATACTGAAAAAGGTATTACAGTTTCTGTTAAAGATAAAGTGATTAAGGTACTGTCTTCAAATGAAACCATTAAAGAAGTTATTGTTTTTGATACAGCTGGAAAATTGCTTTATGACAAAAAGAAAGTAGGTTCAAACGAATTGCAAATTTCAAACTTACAATCAAGCAACCAAGTTTTATTAATTGATATAACGCTTGAAAACGGATATAAAACAACTAGAAAATTAATTTTTCAATAACTAGAAAGATAATTTTCAAATAGAAAAAAAGCCACTTCTTAATTTTAGAAGTGGCTTTTTTTCTTTTAAAAAAATCACTAAAAGTGGGTATTGCAAATATATAAGCCAATTTTTAATTTTAAGAAAATTCGTATAATTATTTATTGATTTGATTTTGATTAGAAAATTACTTTACGCAGTACTCTCGACTATACTTTTAGGAAATATCTTTATTTACGGACAACAAGGAAAAGTCGATGTTACTTTTAACACTCTTGATGACGGCTTAATTGGTGATGGTTTTGACGCCCCGGTTCAGACTTTGTCTTTACAATCGGATCAAAATTTAATAGTTGGAGGTGAATATTTAAACCTAAACGGAAGTTCATCACCTTATTTGACGCGATTAAAACCAGACGGTTCTATCGACGAAAATTTTCATACAGGAACTGGTTTCAACGGGAAAGTATATGCAACATATATTCAGCCCGATGGTAAAATAATCGTTGGAGGCAGTTTTACTTCGTATAATGGCATAAGTGCGGGCAGGCTTATTCGGTTAAATACTGATGGTAGTTATGACGCATCATTTAATACTTTAATTGGTGCCGAAACAGGAATTGTTTATGGTATTGCATTGCAGGCAGACGGAAAAATAATCATAACGGGCAGTTTTACAAAATATAATAGTGTTGCTAAAAGTTATGTTGCCAGAATTCTTACCAATGGCGCTCTTGACACTTCTTTTTCATCAAGTTTTAAATCTACTGTAACAAATGTTAAGGTTTTACCAGACGGAAAAATTTTGCTTTCGGGGAATTTTACTGTTTTTAACAATATTCCGGTTAATAGAATTATTCGTTTAAATAATGATGGTCAACTTGATACGAGTTTTACTATTGGAGAAGGTTTTGATGCGGAAGTCAATGCTATGGAAGTTCAATCAGATGGTAAGATTATCCTCGGAGGAAAATTCACCACTTATAATGGCGGCATTGCAAATCGAATTATTAGACTTATGTCAGATGGTACTGTTGATCCTACTTTCGTCACTGGAACAGGATTCAATTCTGGTATAGTTTACGCTTGTAAAATTGATTCTTTTGGAAATATCATGATCGGAGGGTCTTTTTCCGGAAATTATAATGGAAGTAGTGTTAATCGAGTTTGCTATTTAGATAGTTCAGGTTTTCTTAAAAATGATATTGACTTTGGGGCAGGTCCAGCATCAGCATCGGTTTTTGTTTTAGAAACCGATGCTGAAGGAGCTTGGTATATTGGAGGTTCATTTTCTGTTTTTGATGGTTTGAATCAAGGGAAATTGGCAAAAATTGATTCAGATGGAGAGTATGATACTGGATATTTAGCATCAGGAATTGGTTTTGACAATTCGGTATTTAAAATTCTTCCTTTAGAAAATGGGAAATGTATAGTAACTGGCAATTTTAAAAAGTTCAACAACAATATAGCATCAAGAATTACAAAACTTTTAGAAGATGGCTCATCTGATCCTGAATTTAATTCGGGGCAATTAGGCGCTAATAATTTAATTAAAACAGCGGTTTTGCAATCAGATGGCAAAATTATTCTAGGAGGAAATTTTACAAAATATAATGAAACCTTGATTAATCGAATTGTCCGAGTTTTGCCCGACGGAACTGTTGATCCCTCATTTAATGTAACTTCTGGGTTTAATACTCAAGTTTATGCAATGGCGATTCAATCTGATGGAAAAATTATTGTGGCGGGCAACTTCGCAAAATATAATGATGTAAATGCGGGAAAAATTATTCGGCTTATGCCAGATGGTTCTAGAGATAGTAGTTTCAACGGAGGATCTGGCGCTGATGGTATTATAGAGGCCATTTTAATTCAGCCTGATGGAAAAATTTTGCTAGGAGGCCGATTTGGTACTTTTAATGGAGTTCAATATTCGCATTTGATCCGTTTGAATTCCAATGGAAGTATTGATACTAGCTTCAACATAGGTGATGGTTTCAACAATAATGTTTATGCTTTAGCATTACAGTCTGATCAAAAAATAATTGTAGGAGGTAACTTTATAAGCTTTAACAAAGTTGCACAAAAAAGAATCTTAAGACTCAATTCAAATGGAAGTTTAGATAATACATTCGAGTCGGGTTTAGGTTTTAGTAAAGGAGATGTTCGAAGTATTTTAGTGCAGCCTGATGATCGTATTTTAGTTGGTGGAACTTTTTCAGGAACATATGACGGCAGAGCAGCTTTACGGTTAATGCGATTGTTAAAATCTGGTGCTGTCGATGTTTCATTTGATGCCCGCTTAAACAATAAAGTTTATGCGATGTGTTTTTCATCAGATTATAAACTTTTGGTTGGAGGTGATTTTAATTCGGTTTCAGGAATTTCCAAACACAGAATTGCGAGATTAAAGCTTTGTTTAGAAGCGACAACGTGGAATGGAAATTCATGGTCAAATGGTTTTCCGTCTGGTGGAAAGGAACTGTATTTCAAAGAAGACTATCCAAATTTGACAACATCAAATGTTTGTAGTTGTACTATTGATGAAGGCAAAAAAGTAACTTTGCTGAGTGGAAATACATTGAGTACCGAGTTCGCATATTCTGGTCTAGGCACTTTGATTTTAGAAGATTCGGCAAATTTATATCAGTATGATGGTGATATAATCAATACAGGAATCATTCATTTGAAACGTAATTCATCTCCTATTTTAAAATCAGATTATACATATTGGTCATCTCCCGTGGAAAATCAGAAATTAATTGATCTTTCGCCTAATACTGTTTCAGATCGATTTTTAAGCTATAATCCGAATGTGAAAAATTGGAAATCTGAAAACAATTCAAATGCCATGGCGTCTGGTATAGGATATATTATTCAAGGTCCCAAGGATTTTTCTGCAACTATTCCTAAAATTTATACAGCAACATTTAAGGGAGTGCCACACAATGGAAAAATAGAGGTTAATATGGGACCTGCGGATAGCTTTAATTTGATAGGAAATCCATACCCTTCGACACTCAACGCTGATTTGTTTTTAAAGGAAAATACCTCAAAAATTAAAGGAATAATTTATTTGTGGACACATAACACACCCATAACTAATAATAAATATACTTCAGACGATTATGCCGTTTATAACTTGTTGGGAGGAGTTGGAACTCGTGGCGCCTTGTCGAATGGTATTAACGAAACAATTCCAGATAATACAATTGGAGCTGGGCAAGCTTTTTTTGTTTCAAGTCTAAGTTTGGGCACGGTTGAGTTTAATGATAAGATGCGAATGAAGGAAAAAAACACCTCATTTTATAAACCAACAAAACTCTTTGCAAACACAAAAAAGGATAGCGAAAGACAGAGAATTTGGCTTAATTTAAAAAATGACGAAGGTGTTTTTAAGCAGATTTTGATAGGCTACATTGAAGGCGCAACAAATGGCTATGACATTAGTTATGATGCAGAATCTTTCAACGGTAATAAGTTTGTTGATTTGTACAGTTTATCAGAAAATAAAAACTTAGTTATTCAAGGTAGAGCTTTTCCTTTTGAAGAAACCGATTCAGTACAACTTGGTTATATGTCCAAAATTGAAGGTGACCTCAGCATAAGTATTGATCATATTGACAATGAATTTTCAGAAGTAAATATTTATGTTGAAGACAAAGAATTAAATGTAATGCATAATTTGAAAGATTCACCATATACCTTTAAAACTGGAAAAGGAACTTTTGATACTAGATTTGAATTAAAATACCTTGACAAAAAATTAAACGTCAATGATTTTGAAAAAGCTGAAAATTTGGTTTTTGTTTCGGTGAAAGAGAGACAAATTAATATTTCCGCATCAAAAGAGGTTATTAAGGAAACTTCAATTTTCGATCTCACAGGAAAAATGCTCTATAAAAAAACTAAAATTGATGCTTCTGCTTTTTGCATTGAAAATCTTAATTTTAAAAACCAAGTTTTATTTGTAAAAGTGACTTTGGAAAATGGAAACGTAACATCATCAAAAGTTATTTTCTAAGCGTATAAACTCAATTCAATTATAAAAAACCATTCCTTTTGGGGTGGTTTTTTTTGTATTCTAAAGGAATTAAAAATGGATAATTGGCCTTTTAACATCTGTTTTTCTTTTCATATCAGTCGAGTTAATTGTGGGGTAATAATGTTAAAGTCTTGATTTATAAGTTAAAATTTTATTTTATTGTAAATAAAATCGTACCTTGTTATTGTTTTGATTCGACAAACAACATAAAAGCCCGTTGTAATACATTTAATTGACTTCTGCAGAAAATAATAAGTCTCTTTTATCTGCCTTAAATCTAATTTTTAATTTTAATGCTTCACTTTAGAAACAATAGTGTTTTGTTTCTGTATTGGTATAAGTTTCAGAGTACGCCCTGTATTTTGTTACTGCTTTGAGGTATTTATAATTAAAGATGATTCTGTATCCGCTAGATTCTTTTTTTAATTTTTTAAAATGCCACATTATGAAAAAAAATCTACTTATATCGTTATTTTCTTTCCAATTTTCGAGTTCAATTTTAGTTTATTCGAAGCACCAAAAAGTAGTTGCTTGCATAAAAAAAATGCAATTATGTTGCCTGCTGTTTTTTTTCTATAGCTCTTTGTATGCACAGACCCATACCTATTCATCAGATGGAACTTTATATGTTCCCGCCGGAGTCACTTCAATGGATGTTGAGGCTTGGGGAGCAGGTGGCTCTGGTGGTGGTGCTAGCGGAGCTACTTTAGATGGACGCAGCGGTGGAGGCGGCGGTGGCGGTGCTTATGTAAAAGGAAAAATTGCCACGATACCAAGTACTAGCTTAAGTATTAAGGTAGCTGGTGCTACTGCCAATGGAGCTTCAGGTGGGAATTCTACTATTGTGGGATATGAAGGTATTCTTTTAGCGGCCGGCGGAAAAGGTGGTACACCAAATAATTCAGCAGGAACTCCCGCCGGTGGTAAGGGAGGATTAGATACAGATTCATTTGGTTCTATAAAAAAAACTTCAGGTGTCGATGGTGGAGCAGGAAGTACCGGTGTTATAGGATTATTACAAGGTTCTGGTGCCGGTGGAAAAGGCGGAGATACCGGAGGTGGTGCAGGAGGTTTAGGGATAACAAGTTTGGTTTTAGGAAATGCCGCAGGAAATGCAGGGTCTTCTCCGGGAGGCGGAGGCGGAGGCGCAATGAATTCACTTTTAGGTGGTCCACAAGTTGGTGGAGCTGGTGCATCCGGTCAAATGATTATAAGCTATACATGTCCAACTTATAATATCACAGGAGTGTCAGCATCTCCTGTATGTACTTCATCAGGAAATACAACTATACTATTAACTTCGACATCTGCTTTATTGCCTGTTGGGACTTATACGGTAACTTATAATCTTAGCAATCCGACAAACACTGGGTTAACCGTTTCGATGAATGTAACAACAGCTGGTTCAGGAAGCTTTGTGTTATCAGGTTTTAATACTGCTAGCACCAGAGATATTACAATTACTAAATTGACATCTGGTGATTGTTTTTCAAATATAACAGTAGGTAACACGGCTTCAATAGTAATTTCTTCACCATCTGTTGGAGGAACTGTTGGAGGGGGTACTACAATCTGTAGCGGATTAACAAGTAGTGTCTTAACTTTGACAGGAAATACAGGTACTGTTTTAAATTGGGAATCTTCAGTTAGTCCATTTTCTGTTTGGACACCAATTACAAATACCGCAACGACGTATACTTCTGGTCCTCTTACTCAAACAACTCAATTTAGAGCAGTTGTACAAAATGGAGGATGTGCTTCGGAAAATTCAGTAGCAACTACCGTAACAGTGAATCCAATTCCAGTGCCTACTTTTTCTGCTCAACCGGGATCTTCAGTTTGTGTTAATACAGATGTTACTTATGCCACACAAGCAGGACAAACAAATTATGTTTGGACAGTTCCTGGAATTTTGGGAACAGATTATACGATTATTTCGGGCGGGATTTCATCAACAAACAGTACGGTGACACTGCAATGGCTGACTAACGGAAATAAAACAGTTTCGGTTAAATATTCATCGAATAGTTGTGTGGCAGTTACAAGTGCAAGCAATACAACAACTGCAACAAAAACCGAACGCGGAGCTGTAAATGGAGGTTTGCATATTTGTCAAGGGAATTCAAGTCCGCTATTGACATTGAACAATTATGTTGGAACAATCGTTAGATGGGAGTATGCAGAAGCAATTCCTTATGTTTGGCAAACTATTGCTCATACAGGAGTTACATATCAGCCAGGAATCTTGACCACAAGTACAAGTTATAGAGCTGTTGTGAAAAATGGAACTTGCGCTGAAGAGGCCTCAATCGAAACCAGAATTGATGTAGATCCCAATCCGCCGGCGCCACAAATATTGAGTTTTACGCAGCCAACTTGTAATATTCCTACCGGAAGTATTGTATTAAGCGGATTATCGGGTTCAGGAAATATTTTACAATCTGACGGAACCTTAATTACAAATCACCCTTATTCAGGAAATTCAATAACAATTTCAGGTTTAATTCCTGGAAAATACAAATTTGCAATTGATAATAGTTGTTTGATAACATATTCCACAGAAATTACTATACAAGCTAATACTTGGAATGGGACAACTTGGTCTTATGGCATCCCGCCTACAATAAATAATATTGTAGATTTTCAAGAAGATTACAATTTGGGTAACGATATTAATGCGTGCTCTTGTACCATAAGTAATGGAGCAGCTGTAACCATTCAGAATGGTAAAACCTTGAATGTTGTTAACGGTATTCATGTCACCGATGGAAGCTTAACTTTTGCAGAAGGAGCAAGTATATTGCAGTCAAGTCCTGATAATAATTTGAATACAGGTATTATTCATTATAAACGAAATAGCCAGCCAATTAGACAAGCTGATTATGTGTATTGGTCTTCGCCAGTGAAAAATCATAAGTTGATAGATGTTTCGTCTCAAACAGATCCTGATAAATTCTTTAGCTACGATGGTACAAAATGGGTAGGAGAGCCCACCAATAAAGTAATGACTGTTGGAAAAGGATATATAATTCGCGGACCAGAAACTTTTTCAAATACGGTAAGAAATCCGTTTGCGACAGTTTTCATTGGCACTCCAAATAATGGCGATATTACTGGAGAAACCGTGACTGCAAATAAATTTTATTTGATAGGAAACCCTTATCCTTCTGCACTTCATGCAGATGATTTTATAGAAGCAAATAAAACATTACTTGATGGGACTTTGTATTTCTGGACGCATAACACACCTGTTGTTTTAGTTGGCGCTTACCAATATGCAACAGACGATTATGCAACCTATAATTTAACAGGAGGTGTGGGAACTGGAAGTGCAGCTCCTTCAGGAACCAAACCAGGTAATAATGGTTACCCTCCGCTTGGTTATATTGCGGCAGGACAGTCTTTTTTTGCTGAAACTATAGGCAATGGAACGATAGTTTTTAATAATTCAATGCGAAGAGGTGGCAATACAAATTCTCAATTTTTTAAAATTAATGGAGAATCAAAAGAGTCAACAATCGAAAAAAATAGAGTTTGGCTTAATATGACCAATGCTGAAGGTGCTTACAAACAATTGTTAGTTGGTTACATCGAAGGAGCAACAAACGAATACGACAAAAAATACGATGGAAATAGTTTTGACGGAAATAAATATTTGGACTTTTATAGTATCAACGAAGAATATAAATTAGCAATTCAAGGACGTGCTTTGCCTTTTAAAAGTACTGATATGGTTCCGTTAGGTTATCGAACTACACTTGCTGGGGATTTTACAATTTCGATTTATCAGGTTGATGGCAAATTAACCATTCAGCCTATTTATTTAGAAGATAAAAAATTGGGTAAAATCCATGATTTACGTAAAGGCAATTATACTTTTAGTACAGAAATCGGAACTTTTTCTGACCGATTCGTACTTCGATATACTGATAAAACATTAGGAATTGATGAGGTTGTCAGTGATGAAAATAAGATAAAGGTTGTGATAAAATCAAACGACATGAAAGTAATATCTACTAAAGAGTCAATAAGCAAGGTGGCTGTTTTTGACCTTTCGGGTCGACTTCTTTTTGAAAAGAAAAATATTAATGCAACTGAATTGCAAATATTGAATTTCCGTTCTGCGAACCAGGTTTTATTGGTGAAAGTGACTTTGGAGAATGGAAACACTACAACAAAAAAAGTAGCATTTTAAAAACAAGAGAATTCAAAAAGCAGTTAAGGATTTTAATCTTAACTGCTTTTTGAATTCTAAATAAATATTGTTTACACACTCTTTCGAAGATTTTCATGTGTATTTGTAATTGCCTTTTTATTCTTGTAATCAATCCATTTTTGGCCTTTTAGCTTTCGCATCAAAATATCAAAATGGCGCATGATAAAAACATTATATGCGGCCTTTGATAAATTAGAGATGTTTTGTGGAAAGGAACGCAAGCTCATCGAAAATCCTGGAGTCAGATATTTCATATAATGCCAATATCCTTCGGGCATATAAAGCATTTCTCCATGTTTGAGATTGGTAATGTAGCCTTCAGCATTTTTTAGAGCTGGAAATTTTTCGTAATCTGGATTATCAAAATCGATGTCTTCTCTTGAAATCAAGGCATGAGGAACTTTATACATGAATTTTGATTGATTTGGTGGAAAAATCATGCATTGTTTTTCGCCATGAAAATGAAAATGCAAAATGTTCGAATAATCGATATCAAAATGCATAAAGACTTTTGAGTTTTCTCCCCCAAAAAATAGCATCGGCATTTGCTTGACTAATCGTAAGCCAATTTCAGGCCATTTAAAGTCATTATTTAAAGAGGGAACCTCTTTCATGAAGTTATAAAGAAAGATGCGGTAATTGGTAGGTTTTGATTCTAAAAGCGTTATATAATCACTCATTTTCATTTTCAGATGGGCTTCATTAAAGCCATCTTTATGATTAACAGGTCGGTCATCGTATAATGGTACTGTAATATCGCCTGCGATTTCTTTTATATAGGATAATTTCCATTTATGATAAGCTGGCCAATCTTCAGTCAACTCTTCAATAACAACGGGAATTTGTTTTTTGACATATTGGGAAATAAAATCAGCTTTTGAGATTTTTTTTACCCTTTCGATTTGTTTTAACTTCATCTTAATTAAATAAAAAAATTGCTTATAACTCTATGTTATAAGCAATTTAAAAATATTTGTCGAGAAAGATGAACGCTATTACTTAAATTTTTGATTTAATCGAATGTTCAATATTTCGTTCAATTGTATGTCCTGGTCTTGACCATTTTGGTTTTTCTCCCAATGGTGCAAATTGTGAATCAGCAGCTTCAACTGTTTTTGGCTGTGAAACTTTTGTAAAAGGTTTTTGTGGATTTAATCCTAAAAGTTCAAACATTTTCATGTCTTCATGAACATCAGGATTTGGCGTTGTAAGCAATTTGTCTCCAGCAAAAATTGAGTTTGCTCCAGCAAAAAAGCACATTGCTTGTCCTTCGCGGCTCATATTTGTTCTTCCTGCTGATAAACGAACTTGAGTATCAGGCATTACAATTCTAGTTGTAGCAACCATTCTGATCATTTCCCAGATTTCAACTGGTTTTTCATCTTCCATCGGAGTTCCTTCAACAGCAACTAATGCATTAATTGGCACTGATTCTGGTTGCGGATTTAAAGTGGAAAGCGCCACAAGCATTCCTGCTCTGTCTTCGATGCTTTCGCCCATTCCAATAATTCCACCGCTACATACGGTAACATTCGTTTTACGAACATTTTCGATGGTTTCTAAACGGTCTTCAAAAGCACGCGTTGAAATGACATCTTTATAATAATCTTCAGAAGTATCTAAATTATGGTTGTAAGCATATAAACCTGCTTCTGCTAAACGCTGTGCTTGGTTTTCAGTAATCATTCCCAACGTACAGCAAACTTCCATGTCAAGTTTGTTAATTGTACGAACCATTTCTAAAACCTGATCAAATTCTTCACCATCTTTTACGTTTCTCCAAGCAGCTCCCATACAAACGCGAGATGATCCGCTTGATTTTGCACGCAAAGCTTGCGCTTTCACTTGGCTTACACTCATTAAATCATTTCCTTCAACGCCTGTGTTGTAACGTGCTGCTTGAGGGCAGTAACCACAGTCTTCTGGACATCCTCCAGTTTTGATAGATAATAAAGTCGATACCTGAACTACATTCGGATCGTGGTTTTTCCTGTGAACGGTTGCAGCTTCATACAGAAGATCCATTATAGGCTTATTATATATGGCGATTATCTCGTCTTTAGTCCAATTGTGTTTTGTAATGCTCATTGATACATTGTTTTTGAAGTCTCAAAAGTAGTTAAATTGTTCTAATCAACCAATGAAGTGTTTTGTAAATGAATATTTGACAGCTATTTTCAAAAAAGAAACACTCTAAAATCATAAAAATGTATAATTCTATGATTTTAGAGTGCTAAATGTTATTTTTTATTTTGAAATGTTAATCGGCAACATATTTATTGCCCCAGTAAAGCATCATCAAAAAAGTTACGATGACCGAAGAGGCAATTCCTTCAAAAAGCAAGCAAATGCAATAAGTTGGAACAGAAGGATTTCCGCCAAACATAAAAGTCTCAGATAAGGTTTGTACATAGGCATCTCCGCCACGTGCATAGCTGTAAACAAGTAATCCGAAAACGCTCATTGACACGCCAACTACTGAAGTTGCCATGGCAGAAACGGCATTCGACACAAAATTGGTTTCTCCTTCATGCAGGTTCATTTGCATCGTTCTGTTTACGCCATAAAAGATAAAAAAGATATTTAGGGTACGTAAATAAAACAAATCTGCTAGACCCAATAGATTCATCAATAAAAAATAAATGCCTATTCCGATGAAAATCAAAAACCCGTTGGTAATTTCTTTAGGTAGTTTCATAGTGGTTATTTTTAAAGAAGTTAATAGTAAATATTTGGAAAACAGAGTTCTATATCAAATTTACTAAAAAAATAACTACGATGATTTAAAAAACGCCAAAACTATGCGGTCAAAAATTTTAAAGTTGGCTAATAAATGCTTGGGCGTTGATTTTATCTTGATTTAATTGTTCTTTCAATAAATCAACAGATCCAAATTTTTGTTCTTCACGAAGATAATGAAGCAAAGAAACCTCAATTTTTTGCCCATAAATATCTGCATCAAAATCAAAAAGATTTACTTCAATGGTTTGTTTTTGCCCATTTACAGTTGGATTGAATCCAATATTCATCATTCCAAAAACTTCTTTTTCGTTCACAATTGCTTTTACAGCGTAAACTCCGATTTTCGGAATCAATTTATAATCTTCTTCAATTTGAATATTTGCAGTTGGAAAACCAATTGTTCTTCCTAATTGTTTTCCTTTGACAATTTCCCCAGTTAAAAAATAATCATAGCCAAGATAATCATTGGCCAGAGCAATATTTCCTTCATCAAGTGCTTTTCTGATTTTTGTAGAACTAACAGAAACATCTTGAATTTCTTGAGCCGAAATTTGCTCAACTTCAAAACCATATTCCAAACCAAAGGCAATTAGATTGTCAATATTTGCAGTTCTGTTTCTTCCAAAACGATGGTCATGCCCGATAATTATTTTTTGAATCTGAAATTGATCTACCAAAATTGACTTCACAAATTCTTCGGCAGTTAATCTTGAAAAACTTTCATTGAATGGATGAATTACCAGATTTTCAATTCCTGTTGCTTCAAGAAGTTTTGTTTTTTCGGCAATTGTGTTTAAAAGCTTTATTTCTGATTTCTCTTGCAGTACCATTCTTGGATGCGGAAAAAATGTAAGTACTAAACTTTCATATTTGCCATTTTCGGTATTCTGCGTAATTCTTTCAAGAATTTTTTTATGACCAATATGCACGCCATCAAAGGTGCCAAGTGTTAAAATTGTTTTCTTGGTCGAATGGAAATCGTTTATAGAATGAAAGAGCTTCAAAACAAATTATTTAAGATGCTGCAAATTTATACTATCTATTTTAAATTTGACACTAAGCCGAATTGATTTTTTTGAGTTGCTGAGGTTTCTTTTTGTGAAAATTGACCAACTCGTCGACTAAAAAACGTTAAATGTCGTTTATATGTAAGAATTTCATTTAATTGACTTAATTTTGATTTATAAATGCCACTTGATATGAAAAAACAATTACTCTATTTATTTCTTATTTTTAACTGTACTGTTTTAAGTGCTCAAAACAATGATTTGTGGCAAAAAGTAAGCGGAAATTCTGCGTTGAGCAAAAGAATAAACGCTTCAGATTCTGATAAATACTATAAATTGAATTCAGAACTTCTTCAAGCAAAACTGGCGTCAGCAACCGGAAAAGGATCAAAAAGCAATACGTCTGAAATTACAATTCCAAATTCTTCAGGTATTTTAGAACGTTTTACAGTTTGGGAATCTTCAAATTTTGAATCAGGACTTCAAGCCAAATATCCAGAAATCAGATCTTATGAAGGAAGCGGTTTAGATGATAAATTGGCTAAAATTCATTTTAGTGTTTCGCCTTTGGGATTACAAACTATGGTTTTTCGTTCAGATAAATCAACTGAATTCATTGAAGCAAATCCAGATGATAAAACAGAATATGTTTTGTTCTCAAAAAAATCTTCGACTTCAAAAAGTCTGATCTGTAAAACAGATGATGCACTTTTGACTAATACTAACACGGGAAAAACCGCGAAAGAAGCATCAAGTGCCAAGATTTTCAAAACAATTCGTCTTGCACTTTCTTGTACTGGAGAATACACGGCATTTTTTGGCGGAACAAAAGCACAGGCACTTGCGGGAATGAACGCTACATTGACTCGTGTAAATGGCGTTTTCAATAAAGATTTGGCAGTAAAATTAGTTTTGATTGATAATAATGATGCTGTAATTTATACAGATGCAACTACAGATCCGTATTCAAATGCATCAACAGGTGCTGATGGAGCTTGGAATCAAGAAGTCCAAACTACTTTAACAAATGTGATTGGGAATGCAAATTATGATATTGGGCATTTATTTGGCGCTTCGGGCGGTGGAGGAAACGCAGGTTGTATTGGATGTGTGTGTACAAATCCAACGACAAATGTGCCTTTAGGAAAAGGAAGCGCTTACACATCTCCTTCAGATGCAAAACCACAAGGAGATACTTTTGATATTGATTTTGTGGCGCATGAATTCGGGCATCAATTAGGTGCAAATCATACTTTTTCGTATGATTCTGAAGAAAGAACAAGCGTAAATGTTGAACCAGGAAGTGGTTCTACTATTATGGCTTACGCAGGAGTTACTGGTGATTATGATATTCAAAATACTTCTGATGATTATTTTGCATATGTAAGTATTAGGCAGATTCAAAATACATTGGCTTCAAAAAGTTGTCCGGTAAATACAGCCATAACAAATAACCCACCCACGATTAATGCTGGAAATGATTATACAATTCCAATTGGTACTGCCTTTGTCTTAACTGGAACCGGTTCAGATCCCGAAGGAGATTCGGTTACTTATACTTGGGAAGAAAATGATAATGCGACCACAACTTCAGGAAGTACTAGTATTGCTTATCCAACAAAACCAGATGGTCCATTGTTTCGTTCGGTAATTCCAACTGCAGGAGGTACAGTTCGCTATATGCCAAAGCTTGATTATGTTCTTCAAAATAGACTCACCACGACATGGGAATCTGTTTCATCAATTGCAAGAACATTGCATTTTACTTTGACAGGACGTGATAATGCTGCTCAGGGTTCAGCTCAGACGAATACTGACGACATGGTTGTGAATGTGGTTTCAACGGCCGGTCCGTTTACAGTGACTTCTCATGCAAATGATAATGTAAGTTGGTGGCAAGGTTTGTCGGAAACTGTAACTTGGGATGTAAAAAATACCAACTCACTTCCAGGTTCATCAACTGTAAATATCAAATTATCTACTGACGGAGGATTGACATTTCCTATAACATTGGTATCAAACACGGCAAATGATGGTAGTGAAACTATTGTATTGCCAACAAGTGTTCCGTCATCTAAAAATTGCAGAATTTTGATTGAACCAACAGGAAATATTTTTTATGCCATAAACAGCAAGGCGTTTGCGGTTGGATATACTTCAACAGCAAGCTGTGATTCGTATAGTTTTGGAAATTCATTCTCAATTCCTAACACAACGACATTTGTTACTCGAACAATAACAGTTCCGGCAACTGATGCGACAGTAACAGATGTAGATGTTTCTGTGAATATAACACACGATAAATTTTCTGATATAGAACTTCAAATAGTTAGTCCAGCTGGAACTGTCGTTAGATTGTTCAATAAAAATTGCGGATCGACAAAATCTACTTTAGCAATGCAGTTTAACGATTCAGGTGCGGCATTAGATTGTAATGCAACGACTGAACAAATCGTTTTGCCTGTTGATGTATTGAGTGCTTTTAATGGTCAGAATGCGCAGGGAACGTGGACTTTTAGAGTCAGAGATGCTGTGGTTGGAAATTTCGGGACTTTAAATTCAGCTTCCATAAACATTTGTAGTCAAACCTATACTTTGGCAACACCAGATTTTGAAAATATTGATTTTAGTATTTATCCAAATCCAAATAAGGGAAATTTTACGATTCAGTTTGAAAGTCAAGCTGAAACAGGAGTTAAGATATTTGTACATGATATTTTAGGAAAAACAGTTTACTCAAAAACCTTTGATTTGACATCAAATTTTAATCAAAATATTCAGCTTCCAAATAGCACTTCAGCCGGAGTTTATTTGGTAACGGTTATTGATGGAAATCGAAGAACAGTAAAAAAGATAATAGTGAACTAAAATTTTAAAAATCTCAATAAATTAAATTCCAAATTTCAATCGAAAAGCCTTTCAATTGAAATTTGGAATTTTTATTTGAGTTAGTTTTTTTTGGAATTTAAGATTCTACGAGTTTGCCATCGCCATGCAGACAATACTAATTTTTGCTCCCGGAATTTTCAATACTGCTTTTGAGCATGCTTCCAGAGTTGATCCAGTTGTCAAAACATCATCAACAATTAAAAAATGTTTGTGGTGATTTTCTTCGGAAAATTTGACATCAAATATGTTTTCAATGTTTTCTGTTCTTCCCAAAAGATTCTTTTTGGATTGTGTTTTGGAATATTTTTTTCGGAACAAAATACGGTCATCAAAAGTGAGATTTAGCCCTTCTGAAAGCGCTTTTGCAAATGTTGTTACTTGATTGTAACCGCGTTCCTTGAATTTTTTCGGATGAAGCGGTACAGGAATGACAGTTTCAAACGGATGATTTAGTTTTAATTCTTTTAAATCCTCGGCGTACCAAAAGCCCAAAATTGTCCCGATTTCTTCATGACCTTTGTATTTTAAATTATGAATAAGTTCCTGAACAATTCCTTTTTTTATAAAATAGAGTAAAGCTGATGCATGTTCAATTTCTATTTTTCCATAAAATTTTTTGGCTGCTTCGTTTTCTTTATTCAAATGATATTGTGTCAGAGGCATTTCATGGCGGCATTTCGAGCATAAAACAATCTCATTAGTCTGCAAAATTTGACGGCAGCCAGTGCAAACTTTAGGGAAAAATAGATTTATTATGAAATTAAACACAAATAGAAAGAATTTGGTTACAAAAATAACAAAAACAGCCTGTCAATCTTTATTATTTTTCTTTTTTTTAAAACTGATTTTTATATTTTTGCATCACTATGGCAAAACAAGACGATTTATTTAAGAATGTGGTTTCGCACGCAAAAGAGTACGGATTTATTTTTCCGTCAAGCGAAGTATACGATGGATTGAGTGCAGTGTATGATTATGCACAAAATGGTGTCGAATTAAAAAAGAATATCCGTGAATATTGGTGGAAATCAATGGTTCAGATGAATGAAAATATTGTCGGCTTAGACGCGGCAATATTGATGCACCCAACGACCTGGAAAGCTTCGGGCCACGTTGATGCTTTTAATGACCCTTTGATTGATAATAAAGATTCTAAAAAAAGATATAGAGCTGACGTTTTAGTAGAAGATTATGCTGAAAAAATCAATCTGAAGGCTAAAAAAGAAATCGAAAAAGCAAAAGCTCGTTTTGGCGATGCATTCAACGAAGAGGAATTTGTGACTACAAATGCTCGTGTAATTGAATATTTGGCTAAAGAAAAAGAAATCAGAGAGCGTTTAGGACGTTCTTTGGGCGCTGGTGATTTAGCTGATGTTAAAGCTTTGATCGAAGAGCTTGAAATCGCTGATCCTGAGACAGGTTCTAAAAACTGGACAGAGGTTAAACAATTTAACTTGATGTTTGGAACAAAACTAGGAGCATCTGCAGAAAATGCGATGGATCTTTATTTGCGTCCAGAAACGGCACAAGGTATTTTTGTAAACTTTCTAAATGTTCAGAAATCGGGGCGTATGAAAGTTCCTTTTGGAATTGCACAGACTGGAAAAGCGTTCAGAAACGAAATTGTTGCAAGACAATTCATTTTCCGTATGCGTGAATTCGAACAAATGGAAATGCAATTTTTCGTTCGTCCAGGAGAAGAAATGAAATGGTACGAGCACTGGAAAAATACACGTTTAAACTGGCACTTATCTTTAGGATTAGGAAAAGAAAACTACCGTTTCCACGATCACGAAAAATTAGCGCACTATGCAAATGCAGCTGCAGATATTGAATTTAATTTCCCTTTTGGTTTCAAAGAACTTGAAGGAATTCACTCTCGTACAGATTTTGACTTAAAAGCGCACGAAGAATATTCAGGAAGAAAGCTTCAATATTTTGATCCTGAATTGAATGAAAACTATGTGCCATACGTAGTTGAAACGTCTGTAGGTCTTGATCGTATGTTTTTGGCTGTTTTTGCAACATCGTTGCAAGAAGAAGCTTTGGAAGATGGTTCAACTAGAACGGTATTGAAATTGCCAGCAGTTTTAGCGCCAACTAAGGCAGCGGTTCTTCCATTGGTTAAAAAAGATGGATTGCCAGAAATTTCAAGAAAAATAATCGAAGATTTGAAATGGGATTTCAATGTGGCTTATGATGAGAAAGATGCAGTGGGTCGTCGTTACAGAAGACAAGATGCTCTTGGAACGCCTTTCTGTATCACGGTTGATCACCAAACTTTGGAAGATGAAACTGTAACTATTCGTCATAGAGATACAATGAAACAAGATCGTGTAAAAATCTCTGAATTAAGAAGTATTATTGAAAACGAAGTTTCAATGAAAAACTGGTTGATGAAAATGTAATTTTTGTTAATTAACACTATATAGATCCCAAATTCCTAGCTGGAGTTTGGGATTTTTTTACTTTTGAAAAGTGCATTTCGTCGAACATTTATGCATTTCGTCTTTATGTATTAACATTTTGACGTAATGTGTTAACAATGAAATGTTTGCATAAATGAATTGCGTAAATTTAATTGCGCATCATACACAAAATTGGAAAATGAATGGATTGCTATAAAATGCGATGATTCACTTTTAAAATTGATTAAAACCAAATTGAAAAAATATTCGTACATCATAATTGACAATGACGCTGAGAGTGTTTTGAAAACCAGAATTGTTGCAGAGGGTTTTTCAGAATTAACTTTTATAGCCTCTGCTACGAATTATCAGCTCGGGCTGAATTTGGTTTTAGAACACAAACCGTATTTTGTTTTCTTAGAAATTGATTCTGAGAATGCGCAGAGTAATTTGTCTTTGGCTTTTATTGGGGAATTGTATCGTTATTTATCGGTGATTCCGAAAATCATTATTACAACTTCTAAAAAAGATTTTGCTTTTGACGCAATTCAATACGGCGTTTTTGATTATATTATCAAACCTTTGACTCATGTCGATGTTGTAAAAACACTTTTGAAACTTGAAAAATCGTTTTTAGGGGCAAAAGAGCAAAAAACTATCGAAATTGAGCCACATGCCGAGATTGTGAAAGAAAGTGCCACAACTGTCGAAATAATGCCTTTAAATGAAGGAGAGAGTCAAATTGCCGAAAAAGAAGAAGCTTCGATAGTTGTCAAAGAATGGCAAGTGCCACAAATTATCGAAAAGCCATTAATACTTTGTATAAAATCGTATGGAGATTATCGTTATATGAATGCTGCAGATATTTGTTACTTCCAGGCCGATAATAATTCGACAGATATTTATTTAAGTTCAGGCGAAATGGTGACAGCTTTCAAAACCTTAAAGCATTTTGAAAGTATTTTAGTACATCCGTTTGTGCGGATTCACAACAGTTACATCATCAACCAAAATTACATTTCTCGTATTCATAACGGAAACTCAGTTTGTTACATTAAAAACTCTCCTAAAAAGATTCCTTTTTCTAAAACTTACAAAGGAAATGTTGATCTAATAATTGCCAATTTTACTGCAGGAAATTATATAGAGGTCTAAATATTAGATATTTACACGAATTTGACGCCCAGTGACTATCATTTGGGCATGATCTACCATAAACTCGATTTTTCATGTAAATTTTTTTTGTCAATGGGTATAATTTTACATCATCGATTCGCAGAGAGCGGTCAGCCCCAAAGACAAAAAAAATCAAAAACATTTAAAACCTCAGGTCATGAAAAAAACAGCTTTAACATTCGGATTATTTTCTTTAGTAGTAGTTGCAACTTCTTTTGCAGCTCCAATAACAAATTCTGCTGAGCAAGATACTATCATTGGGAATCAGTCAACTGGACGTGATAGAAAAGTCGACTTTCATACTACAACTAATGATTTAAAAAACAACCAATCTGAAGGATTTCGTCAAGACAGACAATCTCTAGGAAACACTATAAAACTTGACTAAAAACCAAGTTTAATTATACAAAAAAAGGCTGCCAAATGAGGACAGCCTTTTTTTGTGTCTGTAGTTTTATTATTTTTGGTAAAATTCAAAAACAGACATTGAAAAAAACTTCACAAATAGTATTGTTTTTATTACTCATCTTGTTGGGATGCAACAAGAAAACAAGCCTAGACAAAGCAACTGTTTCGGCAGAAGACAGTCTGAAAACTTATTTGTCTTTAGCAAATGACATCAATTTGCCTTATGAATTGAAACAGAAATATGCGAAAAAAGCCTTTTCTGTTATAATCGATGAGAATAACGATTCTATAAATAGAGCGAACTTGTTTAAGGTTGCCAATAGATATTACAATATGAAAGATCTAGAATCATATCGTGATATTTCAAAATTGATTTTAGCACGTTCAATTAGTGCAAAAGACTCTGTAAGTATTGGAAAAGCTTATACTTATTTGGGAGATTTTTATGGTACGCAAAGTATTCCTGATAGCGCATTCCTGAATTTTTTTAAAGCTCAAAAAATTTATCTGAGGATTAATGATCAATACAATTTGGCGCAGACTTATTTAAGCAAGGCTAGTCTTCAGTACAATGAAGGAGATTTTTTTGAAAGCGAAATTGGAGTTTTTAAAGCCTTGAGTCTTTTAAAAAAACAAAAAAATGTAAATGATCTCCTTTATGATTGTTACAATCTTTTGGGAATCTTATATAACGATCGGGAAGAATATGACAAATCTCTGGAATTTCATAAAAAGGCGATAGCAGTTTTAAAGGATAAAACAATTCCTTCAGAATTGCAATTAGAAGCAACTTCATTGAATAATATTGGTTTTGTTTATATCAATTTGAATGATTATGAGCAAGCAAAAGAATATTTTCAAAAAGGGTTAAATCAGAAAAATCTATTTCAGGAAAAAAATGTTTTGTATGCAATGTTGTTAGACAATCTTGCTTATTCTAAATTTAAGTTAAGAGATTTTACCGGACTTCCGGATCAGTTTGAAAGATCTTTGAAAATTAGAGATAGTTCAGGATTGAAATCGGCGGCGGTGTTAAGCAGAATTCATCTGTCTGAGTTTTATGCTTTTAAAAAAGATACTTTTAAGGCGATTCAGTTTTCAAAACAGTCGTTGGTTTTAGCTCGTAGTTTAGGTATTGGAAAAAATACTTTGGAAGCACTTAAGCAAATTGCTATTGTCGATCCCAAAAATGCATCTGTTTATTCTAAGGAATATTTTAATTTGAATGAAAAGATGCTCAAATCTGAGCGAAAAATGGGAGAGAAATTTTCTAGAATCGAATATGAAACCAATGAAATAAAAAATCAAAATTCGAATCTTCAAGAAAAAAACAGGACGCTGATTTATGTTTTTAGTATTTGTACTTTGGTTGGTTTGTTTTTTTATGTTTATAAGACACAACAGGCAAAAAACAGAGAATTGCTTTTTAAACAGCAGCAACAAATTGCAAACGAAGACATTTACAACTTGATGATTTCGCAGCAAAATGAAATTGAATCAACCCGAATAAGGGAAAAGAAAAAGGTTGCGCAAGAATTGCACGACGGCGTTTTGGGCCGAATGTTTGGAGTGCGAATTAGTTTGGACAGTCTTGATAAAGTCGATGAAGCGCAAGCTGCAGCAAAAAGAAAAAAATATTTGACAGAGCTTAAACATATTGAAGAAGACATACGTGAAATTTCGCATGACTTAAATAGAGAAAAGTCGGAATTAATTAATAATTTTGTTGCAATCCTGATGAAACTATTTGAAAATCAGAGAAACACATATGATTCAAAATTAATTACGACATTTGATTCTCATATAAAATGGGATCTTGTTAGTAATGCGGTCAAGATTAATTTGTACAGAATTATACAAGAGGCACTTCAAAATTGCAATAAATATGCTGATGCCGAAAAGATTATAGTTGAGTTTAAAAGTGAAATAAATCATTTAGTTCTCTCTATTGCAGATGATGGAAAAGGTTTTAATACAAAAAAAACCAAAAATGGAATCGGATTGCATAATATTCAATATAGAGCAGCAGAATGTAAGGGTATAGTTACTATAAAATCTGCTAAAGGAGAAGGAACACTTCTCGTTGTTAAAGTCCCAATCGATCAAAAAATTAACCTGCATAATAATGACATTTGATTTAACTGCTCCGATTTCGCACTTAATCACGCGAAATATTTTAATTGTCGACGATCATCCCTTTATCATTGAGGGATATAAAAATGCTATTACACGTTATAACCCGAAAGAATATGACTTTCATATTGCTCAGGCTTATGACTGTAGATCGGCTTATGATTTGCTTGAACGTGAAGCAACTCCAAATTTTGATATTGCTTTTTTAGATATCAGCATGCCAGCCTACGAAGAGAAAGAGCTTTATTCAGGAGAAGATTTGGCAATAATGATTTTAAAAAAGATGCCGCATTGCAAAATAATTTTGCTTACAATGTACACCGAGCTTCTGAAAATCAAGACGATTATCAGGACAATCAATCCAAACGGACTTATTATTAAAAATGATTTGACTTTTGATGAGCTTCTTTTTGCTTTTGATAAAGTAATGAAGAATGAAAAATATTATAGTCAGTCAGTAGTTAAGATGCTGAATCAGTCGCCTCATAATTCAATTGAAATTGATGAGTTTGATAAGCAGATTTTATTTCATTTGTCAAAAGGAACGCGAACAGAAGAAATGTCGCATTATATACCAATTTCTTTTGCAGCAATTGAAAAACGAAAACTCAATTTGAAAGAGTTGCTTAAAATAAGAAGCGGATCTGATGAAGAACTTGTTAGAGAAGCTAAAAGCAAAGGGCTTTTTTAAATATAAATCTCAAATAAAAAATTCCAAATTCCAACTGTTAGTTCAGTTATTGGAATTTGGAATTTTTTTATTGAGATTTTGAAAAATTATTCGCTTAAAGCGTCCCATCCGCGTGCTTTTAAGGCAATTTTTGTGTTAGCACGGGTTACAAGATGAATTCCTTCGTTTTCTTCGGTCATATGTCCGATAACAGAGAAATTCGGGTTTCCTTTTATTTTGTCAAAGTCGTTAATGTCAATTGTAAACAAAAGTTCATAATCTTCTCCGCCATTAATAGCAACTGTCGTACTATCAATGTTGAATTCTTCGCAAGTCGAAATAAACTGAGGATCCAAAGGCAGTTTGTCTTCGTATAAATTACAGCCCACTTTAGATTGTTTGCAGATATGAATAATTTCAGATGATAATCCGTCAGAAATATCAATCATTGAAGTTGGCTTTATCTCAAGCGCATGCAAAAGTGTGCGAACATCTGTGCGTGCCTCAGGTTTCAATTGTCTTTCGACCAAATAAGTATAAGGATCTAAATCAGGTTGGCTGTTTGGATTTACCTGGAAAACCTGTTTTTCGCGTTCTAAAACCTGCAATCCCATATATGCCGCGCCAATGTCTCCGGTTACAACTAATAAATCAGTTTGTTTGGCTCCATTTCTGTAGGCAATTTCATTTTCATCGGCTTCGCCAATTGCAGTAATACTGATAATTAATCCTTTTTGAGATGAGGTTGTATCACCGCCAACAACATCAACTTTGTATTCGTTTGCGGCGCGTGTAATTCCTTCGAATAATTCTTCTAATGCTTCTAACGGAAAACGATTCGAAACAGCAACAGAAACTGTAATTTGTGTTGGTTTCGCATTCATAGCGCAAATATCAGAAAGATTTACAACCACTGATTTATAGCCTAAATGCTTTAAAGGCATGTAAGCCAAATCAAAATGTACGCCTTCGATCAATAAATCTGTAGAAACAACTGTTTTTTTGTCCTTAAAATCTAAAACTGCTGCATCGTCACCAATACTTTTTAAAGTCGATTCTTGAGTAACATCAAAATTTCGCGTTAAATGGTCAATTAGTCCAAATTCACCTAATTGAGCTATACTGGTACGTTGTGGATTTTTATCTTCAATCATTTTTTTAAGTTCCAAAGTTTTAAGCTGCAAAGGTACAAAGGTTTTTATTTATAAAAGTACAAAGTTTTTGAGGTGCAAAGGTTTTATCTGTAGAGACGCATTTTAATGCGTCTACGTAAAGAAGGGTATGTGTATTGTTTAAAAAAATGGGGTTATGTTGTATGAGACGCATTGAAATGCGTCTCTACAGCAGGAAAAAAATATTTTAAAATTATTTTTTTCCTGCTGACAAACTGTTGTCACCGGCCCATTTTACTTTTGAAGTATAAATTTTTAAAACTTTAAAATCATGAAAACATTAGAAGCACAAGTAATCACTTCAGAAGATTTATTGAAACACTGGCAAGGGCATCGCGCATTAACACGTCGTTTGATTGAGCTTTTCCCAGAGAAAGATTTTTTCGAGTTTTCAATTGGTGGCATGCGCCCTTTTTCAAAACTAGTTGATGAGCTTTTGGCAATAGCAGTTCCTGCTTTAAAAGGAATTGTAAACAGAACAAGCGAGCCTTACAATGAAGAAAGTGGAGAAAAATTGATTTTTAAAGCGCAATATCTTGAAAAATGGGATGAAGCAACTGAGGAAATCAATAAATATTGGGAACAATTATCAATTGAAGATTTTAGCGAAAACTTTAATCTTTTTGGGCAATATGAATTTCCAATCATTCAGAATATTTTATATTTTATTGATAATGAAGTGCATCACCGTGGTCAAGCTTATGTATATTTAAGAGCTTTAAATATTGAGCCTCCATTTTTCTGGGAAAGATAATTAGCAATTCGTTGTAACTTTATTCAAAATCTAAAATTAACGGCTATGAGTTTAAAAAAAATAATGTCAAATTATGCAGACTATAATTTATGGGTAAATCAGCAATTCATAAATTGGCTTTCGCCGAAATCCGATGAACTGCTTTATGCCGAAGTGGCTTCAAGTTTTCCAACTATTATTAAAACGCTGGATCATATTTGGTCAACAGAAGAATATTGGTTTTCTGTAATTTCCGAAACTGATATGGCACAGAAGAAGGAGGAAAATGAACTGTCGAAAGAAGAAATTTTTTCCGGTTTACTGAATTCATCTGCAAAATTGAAGCATTTTATCAATTCATTGTCAGAAGAAGATTTGAGTAGAGAAATTAAAATCAGTAATCCGTGGTTTGAATGTGAATTGCCAATCGCAGATTATTTGCTTCAGGTTATCAATCACGGTACTTATCATCGTGGGCAAATTGTAACGATCGGCAGAAATGTAGGCATTACAGATGCGTCAAACACCGATTATAATTTTTACAATGTTGTAAAAAATCAGAAATAAAACAAAAAAACTCCTAATGCAACTTAGTTTCTTTAGGAGTTTTTTTGCTATAAAAGCCTTTGTTTGTTGATTTCTAATAATTCTAAAGTCCTAATTTTTAGTCTTTCAGGCTCTAGAATTGTAGCGTAATCGCCAAACATCAAAAACCAGCGAGGAAAACCTTCTTCGATGCTTCTAGACATAAAAGTCATTTCAATTTGATTGCCTATTTCTTTTTCTGAAACGAAGCCATGATATTTGCGTTCTGTTGCTAAATATCTTGCAATTTTTTTATCGACTAAGATTCTCACTTTTGTTGTTGGACAATTTTCTGTTTTGGTCAAATAAGTTTCCAAAGCATCATGTTCAATCGTAAAGTCAAGTTCTGTCTTTTTAATTTCCTGAATGCGGTCGGTTCTAAATTGACGATAATCTTGTCGTAAATGACAATATCCGAGAAAATACCAATTATTATTATCGTGAAATACACCAACGGGTTCTAAGTTACGCTGTGTAGTTTCGTCTTTTTCAAAGGTTTTATACGTAAGGAGAATTTGTTTTTTCTCAGCAATACCTTCAAAAAGAACTGCTAAAGTATTTGGCGAGCTGTCATTGAACATAGGTTCGGCAGTTTGCATCACGACTCTCGATTCAATATTCGAAAGATAATCTTTATCCGTACTTCTTAAAACCGCTTTTAACTTGTACATCGCTGAAGCATGATGGCTTCCAAGAGATGGATCAGTAAACTTTTGCATTAATTTTTCCGCAGCGATAAAACTGCTGACTTCCTCACGCGTAAACATTACGGGAGGCAATCTATAGCCGTCCATCAAAGCATAACCAACTCCAGCTTCGCTGTAAATCGGAACCCCCGAAGCCTCAAGAGTTCGAATATCTCTGTAAATTGTTCGCAGACTGCAATCAAAACGATCAGCCAATTCTTGTGCTTTTACAATTTTTTTAGATTGTAATTGAATTAGAATGGCAACAATTCGGTCAAATCGTTTTGGAGTTTCGTCCATTTTTTTTGGTTCAAAGGTTCAGAGATTCAAAGTTACAAAGGTTAAAGGTTTTAAGAAATAAAAAAGCTGTCCCAAATTAGAACAGCTTTGTATTTAAATTCTCAAATGAATTAAAATTTGTACAATAGCCCAAACTTAGGCTGATCAAAGATATTGTTGAACAAATTGATGTTTAGCTCGAATGTGTTTGAAGATGGACCATTTTCTGGAGAAACGCTATTATAAGATAGTAAGTTTGCCAAAACAAAAGTTACGGCGATATTTTTGGTTACAAAATAGTTTAAACCAACATTAATATTAGCAGTTAAACTATTGCTGTCATCGGATCCCGTAGGATCTTCAACTTTATTTCGGCCATAGCCTAATCCAGCTTCTCCATATGCTTTAAAACGTTTTTTGTCTAATTCCAATACATAGTATCTTGCAAATCCGCCAATACCGAAGATGTTAGTTTTTGTGTCAGTAGATTCATATTTGTCACTTGAAAAACTAATTTGTCCGCCAACGGCAAATTTATCATTAAGGAAATATCCAAATTTGGGATTAAAAGCATAAAAATCACGATCGCCACCAGTGGCAATTTGTAAAGCACCTTCAATAAACATATCACCATGAGCAAAGGTGATACCTTTTGCAGAATTCATTTCAGAATTAACTTGATCTTCTTGCTGTGCGTTTGCAAAGTAAAAAGTAAATAGGGCTAAAACAATTGAAAATTTGGTTTTCATAATCTTATAGTTTTAAAGTTGTAGGATTAAAAATACAAATTCTAATATAAAATTAACTTTAAGCTCGATGAAATGCGTTAAAAATCAGGTATTTGTGATTTTTTGGCTCAATAAGTAAGATTAGGATTACTTAAAATTGTCTTATTTTTAACTATTTGATAGTCAATTAATTGTTAAAATAAAACGAAAAACCCGATAACTTTCGTCATCGGGTTTCTATATTTTGTTATAATTTGCTATGCTTTAAATTTCCTGAAGGCTTGAATCATTTCATAAATCCCAAAAGCGATGACAATTTTTCCAAAGATAAAAATTAACCAACTCACAGGATTGGTTAGGTAAGTTCTGTTATTTTCTAAAGGATTGAAGAAATCGGTAACTACAAAAAATCTAAACAATCCCGAAGTAAACCGAGTAAAATTCTCCCAATCGAAGAGTGCTATTTTATATTCATAGTTTTCTAAAACGAAAAAGAGAAAATAAAGAATTAATCCAGAATATAAAGTGAATTTTAGTGCTCTTTTCCAATCTGTGCCGTACTCAGAAACAATATCACTAATCCATAAAATGAAAGCATCTCTTTTTAATTGAATAGGCTCTCTAACTCTATGATTTAAATGATCTTTATCTTGCTTAAACTCTTTTAATTTCTTTTTAATATCTTCTCTGTAAGCATTAAATTCATAAACTCTAAATCTGCTGTAATCAATTTTATTTTCGGCTTTTTGAAGTTGTTGTTTTATTGTCCGAATTGTTCTTCGGTCACAATCATTAATTTTTTTTATTTGAATATCATCAAAAAAAGCCCCTTTTTCAAAATTTGTTTTGTCTATTTCAATAATATCAAAATAGGTATCTTGAAATGAAACAAAATCGTGAAATTTAGTTTTTTCGAACCTCAGTTTATGAATTTTTAACTTATCAAAATCACTAAATTTATGAAAGTCGCATATAGTAAATTTAAAATCTCCATTAATCTGGTTATTAATATCTTGAAAGCTTATTGCGTTGTTAAAAGTACAATGATTAAAATGTGTATTGTCATTTAATTTTGTTTCGAAAAAAGATGAAATTGAAAAACTACAATGATTAAAAAATAGTTGATTTGGTTTTGAAGAAACATTATTTCTTATATAACTAAAATAATTATTAAATGCACATTGAGTGAATATAACATTATTTAAAGTCGATCGAACAATACTGAAACTTTCGGTTTGATTTAGATTAGAAATACTTAACGATCCATAATTGAAATTTATGTTTTCAATATTTATATTCTTAATAAAGCCACCATTGATCTTCAAATGAGCTGATTCAACAATAGTCGGAATTATGCTAGTAATATTTTCATAGTTTTCTTCAAATGATAGATCCTTTATTTTGCAATTTATTATTTGAAAAAATTGATTGTTAATTTTACATGAGATGAATTTTAAATATTTAAAAGTAGAAGATGTAAAAGTGATATCAGATAAAAAAGTACAGTTGTCAAAAATGCTGAATCTATTGAAAGGTGCTTCGGAATCTCGGTCATGAAAAACAAGTAATTCTCCTTGGAATATAATGTTTTTAAATGTTAAAGCGATATTGAGACTTTGTGTTTTAAGAATGATTTTTTCTTCTATATTAACGATTAAATCAATAAAATGTTTTTCTTTAGATTCTAACCTTTTTTTAAATTCTTCTCCACTTATTTCTGTCATTTTATTTTGAATTGCTCTTCCAAAAATAAACAAAAAACCCGACAACTTTCGTCATCGGGTTTGATCTATAATCTTGTCTCTTTCTTCTATTTTCTAAATAAAAAAATCTAGTCGTTAAGTTTCAAAACAGCCATAAACGCTTCTTGAGGGATTTCAACGTTACCTACTTGACGCATACGTTTTTTACCTTTTTTCTGTTTTTCAAGAAGTTTACGCTTACGCGAAATATCTCCACCGTAACATTTTGCGGTAACGTCTTTACGAAGTGCTTTAATCGTTTCACGAGCAATAATCTTAGCTCCAATTGCCGCCTGAATCGGAATGTCGAATTGCTGTCTTGGAATCAACTCACGTAATTTTTCGGTCATTTTTTTACCGATGTTGTATGCGTTGTCTTCGTGGATCAAGGCAGAAAGTGCATCAACCGTTTGAGCATTCAAAAGAACGTCCAATTTAACCAATTTCGAAGTTCTCATTCCAATTGGAGAATAATCAAAAGAAGCATAACCTTTAGAAACGGTTTTTAAACGATCGTAAAAATCGAATACAATTTCCGCCAAAGGCATGTCAAAGTTCAATTCAACACGCTCGGTTGTTAAGTAGGTTTGGTTGGTAATCAAACCACGTTTTTCAATACATAAACTCATTACGTTTCCAACGAAATCAGCTTTTGTGATGATGGTAGCTTTAATAAATGGCTCTTCAACTCTGTCAAGTTTTGAAGGCTCTGGTAAATCTGAAGGGTTATTTACAACGATTGCCGTTTCCGGATGTTTCTTGGTGTAAGCCAAATACGAAACGTTAGGAACTGTTGTAATTACAGTCATATCGAACTCACGCTCTAAACGTTCCTGAATGATTTCCATGTGAAGCATTCCTAAGAATCCGCAACGGAAACCAAATCCTAATGCCGCAGAGCTTTCAGGAGTAAAAACTAATGAAGCGTCATTCAATTGTAATTTTTCCATAGAAGAGCGTAGATCTTCGTAATCTTCTGTGTCAACAGGATAAATACCCGCGAATACCATTGGTTTTACATCCTCAAAACCAGCAACCATATTCGTTGTTGGAACTTTTGCATCTGTAATCGTATCACCAACTTTTACTTCACGAGCTTCTTTAATTCCAGAAATCAAATACCCAACATCTCCTGCCGAAACTACATTTTTAGGAACCTGATTTAGCTTCAAAGTTCCAATTTCGTCAGCAAAATATTCATTGTCTGTAGCCATGAATTTGATTTTCTGGCCTTTTTTGATTTCTCCATTTACAACTCTAAAGATTACCTCAATTCCGCGGAATGGATTGTAAACTGAGTCAAAAATCAAAGCCTGCAATGGTTCCTCTGCATCTCCTTTTGGAGCAGGAATTTTTTCGATAATGGCAGCAAGAATGTTCTCAACACCAAAACCAGTTTTTCCTGAAGCATGAATAATATCTTCTAATTTACATCCAAGTAAATCGATAATATCATCGCTAACTTCTTCTGGATTAGCACTTGGCAAATCGACTTTATTTAAAACCGGAATAATTTCCAAGTCGTTTTCAAGAGCTAAATATAAGTTTGAAATCGTTTGTGCCTGAATACTTTGTGCAGCGTCAACAATCAAAAGCGCACCTTCGCAGGCAGCAATAGATCGTGAAACTTCATATGAAAAGTCAACGTGACCCGGAGTATCAATTAAGTTCAAGATATATTCTTCGCCCTTGTATTTGTATTCCATCTGAATGGCATGACTCTTAATGGTAATTCCACGCTCGCGCTCCAGATCCATGTTGTCAAGCAATTGCGCTTTTTCTTCACGAGCTGTAACGGTTTGTGTAGCACTTAGTAATCGGTCTGCTAATGTACTTTTACCGTGGTCAATGTGTGCAATAATGCAAAAATTACGTATCTTCTTCATTTGTATATATCAGTTCTCTAATCGAGTTTAAGTCTTTTTTTGGTATAAATTACACTGCAGCAATTGCTTTAGTGTATGTTATTAAGGCGCAAAGATAGCGCAAAGTTTTGGATTCTGAAATGGAGTTGCCCGATAGTTGGCGACTGAAATTCAAAACAAACCCTAAAATTCAAAATTAAAACCTTTTTCAGTCAGTTTTTTGTAAATGTCTGGGTCGAATTTATAGAGTTTTGCTGCTCGATGTGATACATCTTGTTGTTTTTCATCGAGCGCAACAAGGAGTTTCATGTGCAGAATTTTTCTTCTGAAATTTGATTTGTCCAATTCAATCCCCAGAATTTCTTCATAAAGATGCATCAGTTGCAATAAAGTAAATTTTTCCGGCAAAAGATTAAAACCAATTGGCGCCTGACGAACTCTGTTCTGCAATTGCATCAAACTGAAATTTAGAATTTCGTTATGGTCAAATATTAACTCAGGGATTTCATTAATTCTGAACCATTTTGCTTCTCGCACATCTAAACTTGCTTTTACATCATAATCTTCTTGATTTACAAGCGTATAATATCCAATCGTAACAATACGGCGATCTAAAACCCTGCTCGGATTTGTGAAGGCTTTTAGCTGTTCCAAATAAATATTATCAAGAGTAGTAAGTTCATAAAGGATTCTATGAGCGGCATCATCAGCGCTTTCTTCTCTTTTCATCCAGCCTCCAAGCAATCCCCAGCTTCCTTCACTTTCTCCTATAGCATGTTGTACTAAAAGCACTTCAAGATTTTCCTTTTTGAAACCAAAAATGACACAATCAACTGAAACTCCATCAATTTGTATTGATGGCATATTCAAAGACGATTTGTTTTCTGTATTAGTGTTTTCAGAAGATGATAATTCCATTTTATGCTTTTATAAGCGGTTAGTTAAAATTCAAAATTAAATCCTTTTTGAGTCAGTTTATTGTAAATCTCAGGATCAAATTTATACAATTTTGCGGCTCGGTGCGAAACATCTTGCTGTTTTTCATCTAATGCGACTAATAATTTCATGTGCAGAATTTTTCGCCTGAAATTGGATTTGTCCATTTCGATGCCCAAAATTTCTTCATATAAATGCATCAGCTGCAGCAATGTAAATTTTTCTGGCAGTAGATTAAAACCAATTGGAGCTTGACGCACTCTGTTTTGAAGATGTTTTAAACTATAAGAAAGAATTTCGTTGTGGTCGTAAATAAGATCTGGAATAGTATTTATTCGGTACCATTTTGCATCAGAAGCTGTAAAACCCGCTTTAATGTTGTAATCTTCTCGTTTTACTAAGGCATAATATCCAATGGTTATAACTCGGCGAAGCGGAAAACGATCTGGGTCACCAAAAGCTTTTAGTTGCTCCAAATAAATATTATCCATTCCCGTAAGTTCATTCAATAAACGATGTGCGGCATCATCTGTACTTTCTTTTTTGTAAATCCATCCTCCCGGAAGTCCCCATTTTCCTTTACTGATACCTTCTGCGTGCTGTACTAAAAGCACTTCAAGACTTCCTTTGTCAAAACCAAATATTACGCAGTCAATCGTGATGGCGTTCATTGCATTTTGTTCGTTGCTTGTAGCAATTCCTGGATCTAGTTTTTTAACCATTTTCAAAATTAATTAGGACAAATTAAGCAAATAAAATGCATAACTGCCTTTGCTGATTGCTGAATGTTTTTCGAATCGCAATTTTTTGAAAGCCAAAAAAATGCGAGTTTATCAATAAAGCGTACACTTCACTAAAAACATTTTGAATAGCTGAAGGCTAAAATTACACTTCTCTATTTTTTCATCATTTATTATTTCATTTTATCTCAATTGGTTGTTTTATTGACAAAAATGTATTGGCATAAATCAGAATTGAAAAAAAATAGACTTAATATTTTGCTAATATAGAAAAAAGTTTTACACTTGTAGTCAAATTTACCATAAGATAAGTTCATTTTGACTATAAGTTTGAAAAAGAGCTTTTTTAAAATGGAAAATGATTGCCAATAACGTTCATAAATCTAGTTTGTGAATGTGCACCAGTTTGAAACTTACACTTTAATTACATATTACAACTAACTTAATTTAACCAATTCTTTAATTATTATGAAAAGCAAAAATTGTATTAAAACGACAATGCTTCCGTTTTGTATGGCACTGCTGCTAAGCGTGTTTGCAATACAGTCTGGTTTTGCTCAGGACCAGTCTAAATCAATAAGTGGAAATGTATCCTCGGCAGAGGATGGAATGGGAGTTCCAGGTGCTACTATTTTAGTACAAGGAACAAAAATCAGTACAGCAACTGATTTTGATGGAAACTACAAAATCGAGGCAAAAGCCGGAGATGTACTTGTAGTAAGCTTTATGGGATATAAAACTCAAAAAATTACTGTAGGAACACAAAAAACTTTAAATGTTTCAATGCAGGCCGAAACGGCAGAACTTAAAGAAATTGTTGTTATTGGATACGGAACTCAGAAGAAAAAAGTAAATACAGCAGCAACTTCATTAGTATCTGGAAAAGATATTCAGCAGGTTGCTAGCTTAGATGTTGTGAATGCTTTACAAGGGCAGGCATCTGGGGTTAATGTTATGTCATCTTCTGGACAGCCTGGCGCTAACATGGTGGTAAATATTCGTGGAGCCGGAACTGCTGGAAACAGTGATCCTTTGTACGTAGTTGATGGTGTTGTGGTTGATAACGGAATCGGATATCTTGATCCTTCGGTTATTGAAAGGGTTGATGTTTTGAAAGATGCTGCAGCGTCTTCTATTTATGGTGCTAGAGCTGCGAACGGTGTTATTTTGGTGACAACCAAAAAAGGAAAAGATGGAAAAATGAACGTTTCTTTAAATTCATATACAGGTTTTCAGCAAGTTGCTAAAAAACTTGATTTAATGAATACTCAGGAATATACTACTATCATTAACGAGGCTCGCGTTAATTCTGGTTACACACCTTTGTACACTCAGGCGCAGGTGGCAAAACTGCCAAATCACGATTGGCAAGATGATTTGTTTAATGAAGGTGCAATGAAACAAAATCATTCGCTTTTGATTACTGGAGGCGATAAAAAATCTACGATCGCAACGGGATTGTCTTACTACGGACAAGATGGTATGATTGGCGGAACAACAAATCAGTCGCAATACAATCGTATTACTTTTAGTGTGAATTCGACTTCAGAAATAATTGAAGATCACTTAAAAATTGGAGAAAACTTCACGTTGTCAAACATCAAAAGTAGCGGAATTGCTGATGACGGAATCTACAGCAACGGAATCAGAAGCTTTTTGAACGCGGCTCCAGTTGATGCGGCTTATGATGAAAACGGAGATTTTGCGCATTCTATTATTTCAGCTGATGTAAGTAATCCACTTGGATCATTGTATTATAATAATTTCAACGAAAGCAAGTCAAACCGTTATGTTGGGAATATTTTTGCGGAATTAAAATTCTTAAAAAACTTTACTTTCAGAACGAGTTTTGGTGTTGATATGACTGACAGTAATTACCGTTCATTCAGACCTGTTTATTCACTTTCTTCAAACGATAATAATACGGTTTCAAGTGTAACGCAAAGCGGAACAAAATCACAAGGATGGATTTTTGAAAATACATTACAATACAAATTTGTGTTAAACAGTGCGCATAATTTTGATGTTTTAGTAGGTACTTCTGCAAAGAAAAACACTTCAGATTATATGACTGCAACGGGTAAAAACTTGATTTTTGATGATTTTGAGCATGCTTATTTAGACAATGCAAAAGATCAAACTTCAAATACTGTTGGAGGAAATCGTACAGATTATGCGATTCAGTCTTATTTCGGACGTTTATTGTACGACTATAACAATAAATATTTGTTCTCTGCAACAGTTCGTCGCGACGGATCTTCAGAATTTGGTCCAAACAATAAATATGCGATTTTCCCATCTTTCTCTGCAGGATGGAATGTGGATAAAGAAAGCTTTTTCCCAGCAGAAAATAAAGTCTTGAATACATTGAAAATCAGAGGAAGCTGGGGACAAAACGGTAACGACCAATTTGCTAGAAAATTTGCTTATATGTCAACAGTAAATTCTACAGACAAAAGCTACCATTTTGGAACTGGAGACGAAACTTTATTAGTAGGTTCAAGCCCAGATCAGTTGGCAAACCGTGATTTGAAATGGGAAACTTCAGAGCAATTAGACTTAGGTTTTGATGCTGTATTGTTCACTAATTTCAGTTTGAGTTTTGATTACTACGACAAGAAAACAAAAGATTGGTTGGTTTTAGCTTCTATTCCAGCTTATGCAGGAGCAACTGCGCCTTATATTAATGGTGGAGATGTAAGCAACAAAGGTTTCGAAATTACAATGGGTTACCGCAAAACGTTTGCTAAAGATTGGAACTTTGGAATTAATGCAAATCTTTCGCACAATGAAAATAAAGTACTTCGAATTGCAAACAGCGAAGGAATTATCCACGGAGAATCAAATGTATTGTTTCAAGGTTTAGACGAAATGAATCGTGTTGAAGTTGGTCAGCCAATGGGTTATTTCTACGGATTAAAAACAGACGGAATTTTCCAAAATGCTGCTGAGGTTGCTGCAGGTGTTCAGCCAAATGCTTCTCCTGGAGATGTTCGTTTTGTTGATTTGAATGGAGACGGAAAAATCGATGCAAATGATAAAACAAAAATCGGAAATCCAAATCCTGACTTTTCTTATGGTGTAAATATGGATCTTTCATATAAAGCCTTTGATTTCACGATCAATACTTATGGTGTTTCAGGAAGCCAGAATGTTTTTGGAATTCATGATGCGACTCGTGCATACACAAATAATACAACAGAAATTTTAAACAGATGGACCACTGAAGGAACTTCAGACAGAATTCCGAGAGTGACTTATGGAACTGATCCAAACGGAAACTGGACTAGATTCTCAGATTTATATGTTCAAAACGCTGATTTCTTTAGAATTAAAAATGCATCAATTGGATGCGATTTGACAAAATTGACAAACAAACTGCATTTCTTCAGCAAATTCAGATTATATGTAGCTGGAAACAACATTTACACCTTTACAAAATATAAAGGAATGGATCCGGAAATTGGTTTTGGAAACGTGAACCAGTCTTGGGCTAAAGGAATTGATGTTGGATATTATCCGCAGCCAAGAACTTATATGATGGGTCTTAATGTTAACTTTTAATTTATGAAAACGATGAAAACATATATAAAATTATTTGCTCTTTCAAGCTTATTTGTTTTAGGAGCTTGTTCGGAGGAATTTCTAGAAACGGAACCTTACACACAAAAAGTAACCGATAACTTTTATAAAACGCCTAATGATGCTTTCCAAGGATTAGTAGCGGTTTATGATGTATTGCAACGTGAAGCATATGGCGGACCTTTATTGATTAGTGAACAAGCTTCTGACGACTGTTTTGGAGGATACGGTATTGCCGATGGTCAAGCTGATATTGAATGGGATCGTTTTTTATACGTTTCAGACAAAGACATGAACAAAGATGTTTGGTCAAATGCGTACTTAGGAATTTACAGAGCTAATATCTTATTAGAAAATTTAGGTAAAATCAATTGGGGAACTGATACTGCTTTGAAAACAAGATACGAAGCAGAAGCTCGTTTTTTAAGAGCTCACTTTCATTTCACAGCCGCTAAAATGTTTGGGGATATTATTCCGTTAGATCATACAATTACTTCAAGCGAATTTACGTTGCCAAGACAAGCTCCAGAAGTTACCTATGCTTTAATTGCTAATGATTTGAAATTTGCAGCAGATAATCTTGGTCCAGAAAATTATTCTCAAAAAGGAAACGCAAATTTCGGACGCATCACAAAATGGGCAGCTGAAGCGTATTTGGCGAGAACATTTTTATTTTATACTGGTGTTTACAGCAAACCAGATTTGGCTGGAGTTGTAACAAAAGCGCAAGCTGTAACTTATATTAATGATGCGGTAAACAATAGCGGACATAATTTGGTTCCTGATTTTGCAAATCTTTGGCTTGCCGCTTCTTTAGAAAACTTTGCAGGTGAAGATAATACCGAGATGGTTTGGGCGGTTCGCTTTAACGGCTCAGGAAAAGGAAATTGGGATTTGCACGAAGGAAACCGTTTCCAAGTTGATATTGCACCACGTGGAGGAGCTATTGGAAGATATGCTACAGGATGGGGAGGAGCAACAGTTAATCCGAAATTAGTTGCAACATACAGTAATTTAGACACTAGAAAAAAAGCATCATTTATTGATTATGTTGGTGAAGGTTTAAATTTTGATGCCGAAGCTAGAGAGCAACGTCAGTACACTGGATATTCTTGGAAAAAATACTGCCCAATTACTAATGCAGCGGGAACAAGTGTTGTTGAAGCAAATGGCGGAAATTTCCAAATTGACAATTATCAAGATTATGCAATCATTCGTTTTGCAGATGTATTGCTTATGGCGGCCGAACTGAATTTGGATACAAACCCAGCAGTGGCACAAGCCGATTTGGATAGAGTTCGTGATCGTGCTTTCAAAAACACTACAAATCGTAAAACGGCTACCAAAGCAGTGATTATTGAAGAACGCCAACTAGAATTGGCACTTGAAGGGCAACGCTATTTCGATTTATTGAGACAAGGAATGACTGAGACTAAAAAAGCAATTGACAACACAACAGGAGGTTCGCAGTTTGCAGTGACATTTAGAACAGAGACACAAGGCTGGTTCCCATTGCCGCAATCTCAAATCGTACTTTCAAATGGCACAATTTCTCAAAATCCAGGTTGGTAATTAACTCAAAAACAATGATTATGAAACGTATACTATATATATTATTTGCGGCAGTAACCATAAGTTCACTATTATTTTCATGCGATGCCGTTGAAGATCGTGAGACTTTGCCTGCAGTTACTTTGACACCGTCAACACTTAAGTTTTCAGTAACACAAAATCCGACAAACAAAAATCAGATTGTTTTAAAAAATGACGATCCAACTGTAGTTCCGTATTGGAAATATGTTGATGCAAGTGGAAACGAATTAGGACATTCTAACAAAAGCAGTGACAATGTGGTATTTCCTTTTGCTGGAAAATATACCGTTTATTTCACAGCCTACACACGTGGAGGTTCTGTAGAAGCAGCTCCAGTTTCAATTACAGTTACTGAAAATGATGTAACTTATTTTAAAGACCCAAAATGGAATATGTTGACAAATGGTGTAGCAGGAAAAACTTGGATTTTAGATATGGCAAGTCCAGTAGGTTGGGCTGGTTTGGATTACCCTGCGGCAACAGGTGACAACTGGAGCTGGCTTCCTGATTATGCTGGAAACTCTTGGGTGATGGCAAACAAAAACTGGGGTGAAATGTATTTTGATTTGAATGGAGGATACAACACTAGTGTAACACAAACTGCCATTTCAAGCGAGGCGCAAACCACAAAAAAAGGAACTTATGGTCTTGATCTTGTTAATAGCAAAATAACATTTAATGGCGGACCAGAAATGCTTTACGGTGGCGATTACTACGGAGACTGCAGCAACTGGATCACAGTCAAAGTTGTAGAACTTACTGCAACATCTTTGCGTTTGGCTGTTATTAGAGATAAAAGCCGTACTGGAGAAGGAGTTTGTTTAATTGTTTTCCACTATAAGCCAAAGTCTTAATTACTTAGATAAGAAACTAACCGGTAGGTGATTGATACAGTCACTTATCGGTATGTTTATATTTGTTTTTCAAAAACTTAAAATTATATCAAAATGAAGAATGAAAGAAAATATCTAAGCGTTAGCCTGACAGTATTAATGCTGACAGTAATTACATTATTCAGTTCATGCAAGAAAAACGAAGAGGCTTTCAGCAACCGAAAAGTTTCTTTTAATTCAGATTGGAGTTTTCATCTCAATGACAGCATTGTTGATAAAGATACTATCGGTGCAACTACAAAATGGAGAACTTTAAATGTTCCCCACGATTGGAGCATCGAAGGAAAATTTGACGAAAAAAGCCCAGCCGGATATGGCGGAGGTTCGTTGACTGGAGGCTTAGGTTGGTATAAAAAAACATTTAAAGTTGTTGCGGAAGACAGTACAAAAATAACTTCAATCACTTTTGACGGCGTTTACAAAAACAGTGAAGTTTGGATAAATGGACATTATTTAGGAAAACGTCCAAACGGATATATTGGTTTTCAATATGATATGTCGCCGTATTTGAATTACGGAGACAAAAATAACGAGATAATTGTTAAGGTTGACAATTCAAAACAACCCAATTCACGTTGGTATTCGGGTTCAGGAATTTTTAGAAACGTCTGGCTTGAAACGACAGATAAACTTCATGTTGAGAAATGGGGAACTTATGTAACAACTCCAAAAGTTACAACTGAAAAGGCGTCAGTAAATATTGAAACTCGAATTCAAAATGATCATTCAGATTCAAAAAAAGTAACAATTGTAACTACTATTTATAAAGAAGATGAAAAAGTAACATCAGCTACTTCTAAAGTAACACTTGCTGCAAAAAACGGTCTACTATTCAATGATAAGTTAGAAGTTGAAAATCCAATTTTATGGTCAGATGAAAATCCAGAATTGTACACAGCAGTTACAGAAATTTTAGTTGACGATAAAGTTGTAGATCAATATAAAACCAATTTTGGAATCAGAGATTTTAAATTTGACTTAGACAAAGGTTTTATTTTAAATGGAAAACAGGTTAAAATAAAAGGTGTTTGCATGCACCACGATTTAGGTCCGTTAGGTTCGGCAATCAACACGCGCGCAATCGAACGTCAGTTGGAAATTCTGAAAGAAATGGGTGTAAACGGAATCAGAACTTCTCATAATCCGCCTGCTCCAGAACTCTTAGATCTTTGCGACAAAATGGGTTTCATCGTTATGGATGAAGCTTTTGATATGTGGAAAACAAATAAAACAAAATACGACTACGCAAACGACTGGGATAAATGGCACAAAAAAGATTTGATTGACCAATTGCTTCGTGACCGTAATCATGCCAGTGTTTTTATTTGGAGCATCGGAAATGAAATTCCGGATCAATGGAGTGAAACCGGTGTTCAAATTGCAAAAGAATTGGCCGGTATTGTTCGTGATTTTGATAAAACCCGACCATTGACAGCAGCGATGAATCCGCCAGTAAATATGAATATGGATGAGGTTACGTTGCAGTTTGAAAAAAAGAATGTACAAATTAACCCGATTGCGGCTTCTGGAGTTTTAGATTTGATCGGATATAATTATGCCCATCAAACTTACGAGCATCACAAAGAAAATTTTCCAAAAACACCTTTTATTGCGACCGAAACCACTTCAGGATTAGAGACGCGTGGTTATTATGATAACGTATCTGATCAAATCAAAAAATGGCCAGTTCGTTGGGATCTTAAATTTACAGATGGAAATCCTGGAAACACCGTTTCTGCTTACGATCAGGTTCAGGCGCCTTGGGGTTCTACACACGAAGCAACTTGGAAAGTAATCAAAAAACACGATTATCTTTCTGGAATGTATATCTGGACAGGTTTTGATTATATCGGAGAACCAACTCCTTATGAATGGCCATCGGTAAGTTCGTATTTCGGAATTGTCGATTTAGCTGGTTTCCCAAAAGACGTTTATTATATGTATCAAAGCGAATGGACAGACAAAACTGTTCTTCACATTTTTCCGCATTGGAACTGGAAAGCAGGACAAACCGTTGATGTTTGGGCTTATTATAATAAAGCAGATGAGGTTGAACTTTTTGTAAATGGAAAATCAGTTGGAAAAAGAAGCAAAAAAGGAGATGATTTGCACGTAATGTGGAGAATTCCGTATCAAGCTGGAACCTTAAAAGCAGTTTCTCGCAAAGATGGAAAAGTAGTTTTAGAAAAAGAAATCAAAACGGCGGGAAATCCTGAAAACTTAAAATTAACTGCTGATAGAAGCACGATTAAAGCTGATGGAAATGATTTGTCATTTGTAACCGTAGATATTTTGGACGCCAACGGAACTTTGGCTCCAAATGCAAACAACGAAATCAATTTCTCTTTAAAAGGAAATGGAAAAATCGTTGGTGTTTGCAGCGGAGATCCTGTAAGCCACGAATCATACAAAGGATCAAAACACACAGCGCTTAACGGAAAATGTTTAGTAATTGTACAATCGGACAATGAATCAGGAAGATTAGAATTGACTGCGAAAGCAAACGGGCTGAAACAAGCCACAATTGTAATTACAACAGAATAAATTTTTGAAATTTTAAATATAGCCACAGATTAAAAGGATTAAAAAGATTTAAATCTGCAGGATCTTCGAGATAATGAGAAAAAAAAACTTTCGAATCCTTTTATCCCGATAACTATCGAGAGTGGCAAAAAAATAAAAAGTAACCAATGAAAAACTCAAAATTAACCGCATTATTCTCTGCTTTTATGTTTGGATTTTTAGCCGTTCCAAATGCTAACGCCCAAATCCAAAATGCAGATGTGCTTAATGCTCCAATAGATATCAGCAAAGATTTTCAGAATTATTTGAACACGTTTTATTTTGCCGATGAATTGGCTTCTTTTGATCCTGCAACCGGAAAAGGAGCTATAAAATATTTGAGATACAACTATAAAACACGTCAGGCTTTCAACAACATGATGATGAAACCTGATGTAGAAAAAGCAAACGAATTCCCAACAACAGAATATGAGGAATCTCCAGTATTGCCGTTTGAAATTCAGTTTGTTTCAGATCGAACAATCAGAATCAAAACGACTTCTGGACCACAATTTCATCCGCAAAAGGAATCATTGATGCTGGTTGACGGCGTTGCGCCAAATCACCCGGAATTGTGGAAATATGCTAAAATAGAAGGCGGTCACAGTTATACAAGCAAACACGGAAGAGTCGAAATTTTGACAAAACCTTGGCACGTAAAAATCTATGATGAAAATGGAAAACTGCTGACAAGCACGCTTCATGATACCGATTTCAAAAACACCTATACGCCAACACTTCCATTTTCATACGTTCGAAGAAACAGCGATTATTCAAGAAGTATGGGCGCGGCTTTTAGCTTAGAACCAGACGAAAAAATATTTGGATGTGGTGAATCATTTACACAATTCAATAAACGCGGTCAAAAAGTAGTTTTATGGACCGATGATGCAAACGGAATCCAAAATGAAACGATGTATAAACCTATTCCATTTTACATGAGCAGTCGCGGTTACGGAGTTTTCATGCATCATTCAACACCAATTACAGTTGACTTTGGAAAATACTTTGGAAGCGCTAACGAAATGTACATTGGAGACGATGAAGCCGATTTATTTTTCTTCATTGGTGAACCAAAAGACATTTTAGATCAATATACCAATTTGACCGGAAAAGCGGCTATGCCACCACTTTGGTCTTTTGGGTTTTGGATGAGCCGAATCACTTATTTTACTGAAAAAGAAGGTCGCGATGTCGCAAAGGATTTGCGTAAATATAAAATTCCAACGGATGTTATTCATTATGATACCGGTTGGTTTGATGTTGATTGGAGAAACAACTACGAGTTTGCAAAATCTCGTTTCCCAGATGCTCAAAAAATGATGGCAGATTTGAAGGAAGATGGTTTCCATGTGTGTTTGTGGCAATTGCCGTATTTCACACCAAAGAATACGTTGTTTCCTGAAATCATGGACAAAAACTTAGCGGTAAGAGACAGAAAAGGAAATCTTCCATACGAAGATGCTGTTTTAGATTTCTCAAATCCTGAAACCGTTTCTTGGTATCAAGGGAAATTGAAAAAATTATTTGATCAAGGCGTTTCGGTTTTCAAAGTTGATTTTGGAGAAGCGGCACCGCCAGACGGAATTTATCATTCAGGAAGAACGGGTTTTTATGAGCACAATTTATATCCACTTCGATATAATAAGGCTGTAGCCGAAATTACTCAGAAAGAAAAAGGATATACTTTAATTTGGGCGAGAAGCACTTGGGCAGGAAGTCAGCGTTACCCTTTGCATTGGGGTGGAGATGCCGAAACGTCAAACGGAGCAATGTCGGCAGAATTACGTGGCGGACTTTCACTTGGATTAAGCGGATTCAGTTTCTGGAGTCATGATGTTGGAGGATTCGCAACAAAATCACCAGAGAATTTATACAGAAGATGGGCGCCTTTTGGAATGTTTACTTCACATGTAAGAAGCCACGGAGAGCCTCCACGCGAACCTTGGTTATATAGCAAAGATTTCTTGGAAGGATTTAGAAAAGCTGATAATATGCGTTACGAATTAATGCCATATATCTACGCTCAAGCAAAAGAAAGTTCTCAAAAAGGATTGCCAATGATGCGTGCATTATTTGTAGAATATCCAAATGATCCGGGAGCTTGGTTGGTTGACAACGAATATTTATTTGGTTCAAGTATTTTAGTCGCTCCGCTTTTTGAAGAAGTAACAGAAAGAGATGTTTATCTTCCAGAAGGAACTTGGATTGATTATCAAACTAAAAAAGTATATCAGTCTGGCTGGCACAAAATTAAAGCAGGTGAAGTGCCAATTGTGGTTTTAGTAAAAGATGGAACTGCAATTCCGCACATCGGTTTAGCGCAGTCTACAAAAGATATGGATTGGAGCAAATTGACATTAAAAGTTTACGCAAGTGATAAAACCACTTCGGCAACAGCCAAAGTATTTTTACCAAATGGCGATGCCGTTCAGGAAATAAAAGTGACTAAAAATGGAAATAATTTTGACGTAACCGCAAATCCATTAAACGGAAAAACCACTTTTAAAACAGAGTGGATAAAATAAAAAAAGTTGCCACGAATTACACGAATTTGCACAAATTAAATTCGCGATAATTCGTGCAATTCGTGGCAAAAAAATAATCCCAACGAGGATAAAAATAAGTTTTTGTTGAGTTTTTAAATCGGGTGAAAACCTCTTTTTTGCCCGATTTATTAAAAATGAATTAAGAAAATGACCATGAAAAAACACCTGATTCTTCCCGCTTTATTACTTTCAATTTCGATCGGATATAGCCAAAAAAATAAAAGCGCTTACGAATTGGCATCGCCAAACGGACAAAATAAAATCAAATTTGAGCTAGTAAAAAATGCTCCAAAATATGCCGTTTCTCACAGAAAGACAGAAGTAATTTCTCCGTCTGACATGGGATTTGTATTAAAAGGAAATGAAGACCTGAGTTCAAATTTCGAAATTAAAGGAGCTAAAACTTCTACGTTTGACGAAACTTGGGAACAAGTTTGGGGAGAAAAGAAAAACATCAGAAATCACTACAATCAATTGACAGTCGATTTACAGCAGAAAACAGGAAACAAAAGAAAATTACAGATTCAGTTTCGTGCTTTCGACGATGGAGTTGCGTTTCGATATGTTTATCCAAAACAAAATGTAAAAGACAGTATTTTCATCATGGATGAAAAGACAACTTTCAATTTAAAAGAAGACGGAAAAGCATGGTGGATTCCGGCAAACAGAGAAAATCGCGACGAGTATTTGTTTAAAGATGCACCAGTAAGTACGTTGGATACAGTTTTGACGCCATTAACAATCGAAAGTAAAAGCGGATTGGCATTGAGTTTTCACGAAGCAAACTTAGTTGATTTTGCGAGTATGACTTTGGTGAACAACAAAGGAACAGAATTAAAATCGGATTTAGTTCCGTGGGCTGATGGTGTAAAAGTTCGTGTGAAAGATTCGTTTACTTCATCTTGGAGAACCATTCAAATTGGAGAAAATGCTGGGGAATTGATTACTTCTTATTTGGTTTTAAATCTTAATGAGCCAAACAAATTAAAAAATACAAACAGTTATTTCAAACCTTATAAATACTTAGGAATCTGGTGGGGAATGCACATCGGGAAATATACTTTTTGGGAAAGTGATAAACAAGGAGCAACTACAAAACACGCCGAAGAATATATTGATTTTACTGCAAAAGAAGGTTTCAATCATTTATTGATCGAAGGCTGGAACAAAGGCTGGACGCCAGGCTGGTATGAAAACCGTATGCACATGTTCAGTTTTACTAAAAGTGCAGATAATTTCGATTTAGAAAAGGTAGTGGAGTACGGAAAAAAACACAATGTTGAGTTAATCGGATATCACGAAACAGGTTCTAACTTAATTAACTACTTAAAAGAAGTTGACGAAGGTTTTGCCTTATACAAAAAATTGGGAATCCATACCGTAAAAATTGGTCACGTAGGTTCTAAATTGAATATGAAACAAATGCACTTTGGACAATTTGGAGTAAATTATTTCAGATATATTTTGGAAAAAGCGGCACAATACGATTTAGCGGTTTTATACCACGAATCAATAAAAGATACAGGAGAAAGAAGAACGTATCCAAACATGGTTTCGAGAGAAGCAGCGCGCGGACAAGAATATAATGCTTGGAGCGAAGGAAATCCACCAAATCACTTAACAATTATTCCGTTTACAAGATTGCTTTCTGGTCCAATGGATTTTACTCCAGGAATTTTTGATGTTGAGGTAAAACAAGGCTATCCAGGAAAAAGAATTCAGGGAACAGTTGGACAGCAATTGGCACTATATGTAACCATTTATGCTCCAATTCAAATGTTGGCAGATCTTCCAGAAAATTACGAAGGAAAACCAGCATTACAATTCTTAAAAGATGTTCCGACAGATTGGGAAGACACTAAAATCCTAGAAGGAAAAATTGGTGAATACATCACAACAGCAAGAAAAGACAGAAACAGCGCAGATTGGTATTTAGGAACTTTGACCAATGAAAAACCAAGAAATGTTGAGGTTTCATTATCATTTTTAGATCCAAATGCAACTTATGAAGCGCAAATTTATGTAGATGCAGAAGGAACAGATCAAACACATAATCCAGAAGCAGTGGCAATTTCTAAGAAAACAGTAAAAGCATCAGATAAATTACAATTGAAATTAGGCGGAGCTGGCGGTGGTGCAGTGAGATTCAAAAAGCTGTAATTATTAATTTCTCAAACCCGACAGGTTTTAAAACCTGTCGGGTTTCGTAACGCAACGATTACGCATACTTGTAGAGACGCATTTTAATGCGTCTACGTTCCAATAATCAAATAAATATTTATTATCAAATGAAAAAACTTTCAGCAATACTATTTATTTCCTTAATCGTAAGCAGCAGTATTTCGTTTGGACAAAACAATAATGCTGAAAACCGAACGATAAAAGTTGATTTCAAAAAAGAAGCCGGAAAATTAAACACCATGTTCAAAGAATGCATTGGAGCGGGAAGAGCAAACGAAGGTCTCCGTGCAGATTGGCAGCAACAATTGGCATTGGTAAAAAAAGAATGTGATTTCAAATACATCCGTTTTCACGGTTTATTGTCTGACGATATGGCCGTTTACCGAGAAGATTCAAAAGGAAATCCAGAATACAATTACCAGTATGTTGATGTTTTGTTCGATTATATTGTGAACTTGAAAATGAAGCCGTTTGTAGAATTAGGTTTTATGCCGAATGCTTTGGCAAGCGGAAAAGAAACCATTTTTTGGTGGAAAGGGAATGTAACGCCTCCAAAGGATTATAAAAAATGGGAAGATTTGGTTAGAAATCTAACGCAGCATTTTGCAGCACGTTACGGGGATGAAGAAGTAAAATCATGGTATTTTGAAGTTTGGAACGAACCTAATTTATCGCCAGGTTTCTGGACAGGAACTCAAGCCGAATATTTTAAATTATACGATTATGCAGCACGTGGCATAAAAGCTGTGAATCCTGCATACAAAGTTGGTGGGCCTGCGACGGCAGGATCTGGCTGGGTTTCTGAAACTATTGATTTTTGCGCTAAAAATAATGTACCGATTGATTTTGTTTCGACACATACCTACGGAGTAAAACAAGGATATTTGGATGAATTTGGAACATCGGGAACGGTTTTAAATCAGGATGAATGGAGCGTGAGCGGGGAAATTATAAATTCAAGAAAACTGATTTCTAATTCGGCTAAACCAAATTTAGAATTACATTATACCGAATGGAGTTCATCTTATACGCCGGCAGATCCAATTCATGACAGTTATCATTCCGCAGCTTATATTCTGCAAAAAATAAAACAAGTTGGCAATGCAGCAAACTCGATGTCATATTGGGTTTTTACCGATATTTTTGAAGAAGCTGGACCACGATTTACACCTTTCCATGGAGGTTTCGGATTATTGAATACGCAAGGAATTAAAAAACCAGCTTATTTCTCTTATTATTTAATGAATAAATTGGGAGAAACCGAACTTCAAAATTCAGATAAAACGTCATGGGCAACAAAAAATGCAAAAGGCGATGTGCAAATTTTGCTTTGGGATTTTACTAATACACATCCGGGCGACAAAGTTTGGAATCAAACGTATTACATTCAGGATTTGCCATCAAAAGAAAAAGGAAAAGTAAAAATTGAAGTTGACGGATTACAAAAAGGAAAATATTTGTTAGAAATTTACAAAGTTGGTTACAAAGTAAATGATGCTTACGCAGATTATTTAACTTTGAAAAAACCAAGTCAATTAACTCGTGAGCAAGTTAATTCTATAAAAGAGAAAAATAACGGTGCACCAATTTCAGCAGAAAAAATTGTAATTGATGCAAAAGGAACTTTCAGCAGAGAAATCAAAATCAATGAAAATGATGTTGTAATGTTGAATTTAATCAAACAATAAAACCACAAAAAACAATAAATATTAACCGAGTTTAAAGAAGTTGTGTGAGGAACGAAATCTTTAAAATCCAAAAAACATCTAACTATCTATGAAAAACAAAATGATATACCTGTCGGCAGCTTTGGCTTTTGTATTATTTTCTTCTTGTAAAAATGATGCAAAATCTGAAGTTTCAGAAACGGCACAAACTGAAGAATATCAAGGAAAAGAAATCGGTTCTGAACACGATGCCGAAATAGATAAACTAGTTTCTCAAATGACTCTTGAGGAAAAAATCGGAATGTTGCACGGAAACAGCATGTTCAGCACTGGAGCGGTAGAACGTTTGGGAATTCCCGAATTAAAAATGGCAGACGGCCCGCTCGGAGTTCGTGAGGAAATTTCGAGAGACAGTTGGGCACCAGCCGGGGTAACAAATGATTTTGCAACCTATTATCCTGCAGGAGGCGGTTTGGCTGCAACTTGGAATGCCGAAATGGCGCATACTTTCGGGAATAGTTTAGGAGAAGAATTGCGTGCCAGAGATAAAGACATGTTGCTTTCGCCAGCAATAAATATGGTAAGAACACCGCTTGGAGGAAGAACGTATGAATATATGTCTGAAGATCCTTTTTTAAATAAAAAAATCGCCGTGCCTTTGATTGTAGGTTTGCAGGAAAAAGATGTGATGGCGTGCGTAAAACATTATGCGGCAAACAATCAAGAAACAAATCGTGATTTTGTTGATGTACAAATTGACGAGCGTACACTTCGTGAAATTTATCTTCCAGCATTCGAAGCTGCAGTAAAAGAAGCAAAATCATATGCGATAATGGGTGCTTATAATAAGTTTAGAGGCGAATATTTATGTGAAAATGATTATATGCTGAATAAAATCCTTCGTGATGAATGGGGATTTAAAGGTATTGTAGTTTCTGATTGGGCAGCGGTGCATTCAACTGTAAAATCGCTGAAAAGCGGATTGGATATTGAAATGGGAACGCCAAAGCCATTCAATGAGTTTTTCTTGGCAGATAAATTAATCGCCGCAGTAAAAGCGGGAGAAATTGCAGAATCTGAAATTGATCTTCACGTAAAACGTATTTTAAGAGTTTTGTTCCAAGTAAAAGCAATGGGCGGAGGTGAACGTGCAAAAGGAAGTATTTCTACTGAAGCACATTACCAAGATGCGTACAAAATTGCCGCTGAAGATATTGTTTTATTGAAAAATGATAACAATGCATTACCACTAAAATTAGACGGAGTTAAGTCAATTGCCGTTATTGGAAATAATGCAATGAAGAAAAATTCTCTTGGCGGATTTGGTGCGGGTGTTAAAACAAAAAGAGAAGTTACACCGCTTGAAGGTTTGAAAAACAGACTTCCTTCTTCTATAAAAATCAATTATGCCGAAGGTTATGTAGAGCGTTACGACGAAAAAAATAAAGGAAAACTAGGCGATATTACCTTAAACGGTCCTGTAACAATTGATGAATTAGATCCAGCAAAAGTTCAGGAAGCAGTTGAAGCGGCAAAAAAGTCTGATGTTGCGGTGATTTTTGCAGGTTCAAATCGTGATTACGAAACAGAAGCTTCTGACAGAAGAGATTTGCATTTGCCTTTTGGACAAGAAGAATTAATCAAAAAAGTATTAGCAGTAAATCCAAGAACAATTGTTGTATTTGTTGCTGGAGCACCATTTGATATTGGAGAAATCACTCAAAAATCGCCAGCTGTAGTTTGGAGTTGGTTCAATGGTTCAGAAGGAGGAAATGCTTTGGCTGATGTCATTTTAGGAAAGGTAAATCCGTCAGGAAAACTGCCTTGGACAATGCCTAAAAATATTATGGATTCGCCAGCGCATGCAACAAAAAGTTTTCCAGGCGGAAAATCAGTTAATTATGCCGAAGGATTGCTGATTGGTTACCGTTGGTTTGATACCAAAAATATTGCGCCTTTATTTCCTTTTGGTTACGGATTATCATACACCACTTTTGCTTTAGAAAATGGAAAAACGGATAAAACTTCATACAATTCAAACGAAATCATTTCTGTTTTTATCGATGTGAAAAATACAGGAAAGGTTGATGGAAAAGAAGTCGTTCAGGTATATTCTTCAAAAACAGATTCAAAAGTTGCCCGAGCTTCAAAAGAGCTGAAAGGTTTCAAAAAAGTACTAGTAAAATCGGGCGGTTCAGAAAATGTGACAATTCAAATTCCAGTAAAAGAATTGGCGTATTATGATGTTTCGGCTAAAAAATGGACAGTTGAACCAGGAAAATATACTTTGAAAATAGGAAACTCATCAAGAGATATCAAAAAAGAGATTGCCATAACAATTCAGTAAGAAGATTGTTATTTTTTAGAATAAGTTGAATAATGAATGAAGCGGATTGAAAGTCGGTCCGCTATAGCTTAATTTTTTAAATTATTTAAAATGAAAAAAACAATACAGAATTATCTATATAGCATAGCATCATTAATCACATTTTTTGGAGTTTTGGCTTGCAGCGCCGACAAAGAAACACCACAAAATTCAACCATAAATTCATTAGAAGTAAATAAAAACAGTATTGAAGCGAATAGTACAGAAACTAATGCAGATATAATCATCAAGACTGATGTCACCGCTTGGTTAATGAACAGCGAAAGTTCAAGTTGGATTAAATTTAGTCAGGCGGGCGGTACTTCTGGAACCACCACAGTAAAAATTACGGTTTTAGAGAATACAGCAAATACCGCAAGAACTGGAACAATTAAATTGACTTCTGGCCAGGCTGAAGCGGTTGAAATCACTGTTTCGCAAAAAGCGGCAGTTCCTGCTAAAATCGAATATCCAAGTTATAACACGAATCCGCTAGTGGCCGATGCTTCTGGAATGTCAAGTACTGCAGTGCAATTGGCAGCAAAAATCAAATTAGGATGGAACATTGGAAATACAATGGAAGCAACTGGAGGAGAAACAGCTTGGGGAAATCCAAAAATTACAAAACAGCTGATTGATTTAGTTAAAGCTAATGGATTTAATGCGATAAGAATTCCGTGTTCCTGGAACCAATATTTGGCAAATGCAAAAACGGCTGAGTTAAAAGCAGAATGGTTGAACCGAGTAAAAGAAGTGGTTCAGTATTGTGTGGATAACGATATGTATGTTTTGGTAAATGTACATTGGGACGGCGGATGGTTGGAAAACAACGTTACCGAAGCTAAAAAAGAAGAAAACAACGCAAAGCAAAAAGCGTTTTGGGAGCAAATTGCAACAACTTTGCGCGGGTTTGACGAACATGTATTGTTTGCAAGTGCCAATGAACCAAATGTAGAAGATGCAACTCAAATGGCTGTTTTAAATTCGTATCATCAAACTTTTATTGATGCTGTACGTTCAACTGGAGGAAAAAATGCGTATCGAGTTTTAGTGGTTCAAGGACCTTCGACAGATATTGAAAAAACGAATAAATTAATGCTGACTTTGCCAACAGATAAAGTCGCTAATCGATTAATGGCTGAGGTACATTTCTACACGCCATATCAATTTTGCTTGATGGACAAAGATGCAGATTGGGGTAAAATGTTTTATTACTGGGGAAGCGGTTTCCATTCGACAACCGATGCGACGCGAAATGCAACTTGGGGAGAAGAGGCTGATGTAGATAAACTTTTCAAGTCAATGAAAACACAGTTTGTTGACAAAGGAATTCCGGTTTTATTGGGAGAATTTGGAGCCATCAGAAGAACGACTTTAACAGGTGCCGACTTGACTTTGCATTTAGCATCAAGAGCTTATTTCTTAAAATATGTGGTAAAACAAGCTAAAGCAAACGGGATTTTGCCATTCTATTGGGATGCCGGAAACACAGGAAACAACGGATCAGCCATTTTTGACCGAACAAATAATACAGTTTTTGATACTCAAGCTTTAAATGCTATGATCGAAGGACTGCAATAAAAAAAATTTTAAAACCATATAAGTGATATAAGATAAAATAAGTTTTCATACATTGGAGCTTAAATTTTCTTATATCACTTATGTGTTTTAATTAATTTAAATTTAAAATAATGAAGAAGTTTATAACCTTTCTTTTTTTAACGTGCGCTGTGATTGCAAATGCCAATGTCAATATGCCATTGCTATTTTCAGACGGAATGGTTTTGCAACGCAACAAAGCAATTCCGATTTGGGGTTTTGCTGAGGCTAATGAAAAAGTAGAAATTCATTTCAACAAACAAATCAAAAAAACACAAGCCGATAAAAACGGAAAATGGATCGTCAATTTAGATGCTGAAAAAGCCGGTGGGCCTTTTGAATTAGAAATAATTGGAAAAAATAAAATTACAATCAAAAATGTTTTGGTTGGTGAAGTTTGGATTTGCAGCGGGCAATCGAATATGGAATTTCAGGTTTTTAAAACCATGAATGCCGAAAAAGAAATGAATAATGCGGATTATCCTATGATTCGCCATTTTGGTGTTGCACAGGATTTAAGCGGGAAACCAAAAGACGATTTAAAAGCTGGAAAATGGGAAGTTTCAAGTAAAAAAACTGTCGGGAATTTTACTGCTGTCGGATTTTATTTCGCCAGAAAATTATATGCTGAATTAAAAATTCCAATCGGAATCATAAATACGTCTTGGGGTGGAACCAATGTTGAAACCTGGACAAGCCGTGAAGCATTTCAAAACAGTCCTGAATTTAAATCGATGATTGCCGATGTTCCAGTTATGAATGTCGATTCTATTTCTGTTTTATACGCAAAGCGAATGAAAGAAAGAGTCGAAAAGATTCAAGGAACTTCTGTAAGTACAGCAAACGAAAATACATTCAAAGAACTTTCTTTTGATGATACTTCTTGGGGCGAATTAAAAACGCCAAGTTTATGGGAAAATCAGGCTCTTGGTGATTTGGATGGCGTAGTTTGGATGCGTAAAACCATTACGCTTTCAGCAGAAGATATCAAGAATAAGGCAACTTTAAGTCTAGCAAAAATCGACGACGAAGACATTACGTATGTAAACGGAATCGAGGTCGGTAAAAACACACAATGGGATGCTAGACGTGTTTATCAAATACCAGAAAATGTTTTAAAAGAAGGCAAAAATGTCATTGCAGTCAGAATCGTAGATAATAGCGGAGGAGGCGGAATTTATGGAGAATCTGAAGATTTAAAATTGACTTTGGGAAGTAAAGTTATTCCGCTTGACGGGAAATGGAAATTTAGAGTAATTGTTGTAAAAACAGCTTTATCGCCAAATAGTTATCCGTCATTATTATACAATGCAATGGTAAATCCGTTGGTTCCTTATGCCATTCAGGGCGTTTTGTGGTATCAAGGCGAAGCAAATGTCTGGAGAGCAAATCAGTACAAAAAAGCATTTCCTTTAATGATCACTGATTGGAGAACAAAATTCAAACAAGGCGATTTTCCTTTCTATTTCGTTCAATTATCCACTTTTGATGAAACTGGAGGAAACAGCAAAAAAGGAAGCCGTTGGGCAGAACTTCGCGAAGCACAATCTGAAACCTTAAAACTGAAAAATACCGGAATGGCCGTTACCACAGATATTGGAAACGCAAAAGACATTCACCCAACAAACAAACAAGATGTTGGATTGCGTTTGGCAGCAATTGCGTTGGATAACGTTTACGGCAAAAAACAAATTTTTAGCGGGCCAAAATATAAATCTCAGGAAATAAAAGGAAACCAAATTATATTGACTTTTGACAATATCGGAAGCGGATTATCAACGCCAAATAACAATGAATTAAAAGGTTTCGAAATCGCAGGCGCAGACAAAGTTTTTCATTCAGCGAAAGCGATAATAAAAGACAATAAAATAATGGTTTCAAGCGATCAAGTTCAAAATCCAGTTGCAGTTCATTACGGTTGGGCAGACGACGACACGCAGATTAATCTTTTCAACAAAGAAAAATTCCCAGCATCGCCATTCAGAACGGATAATTGGGAAATGATTACGGCAAACGAAATATATAAAGTGAATAAATAATAGTTGGGCGTGATCCCGATAAGATAAGTGGGCTAATTTTCTTTGTGCATATGCGCCCACTTATCTTATCGGGACCGGGCTATCCGCGCTACTTCGGTAGCTAGCTCCTATCCCTCACGCGCATAAAATGTCTATAAATACAAATGATAATTCCTCAGGAATGATTAATATTGTAGAAACTACATTTAAAATCAAAATGCGAATCATGAATTCAGACTTCATAAAAAAAATAGTTTTCATTTTACTTCTCACATTTTACAGCATAAATATTTCGGCACAATCGAAACATGTTTTGTGGTATAATCAACCCGCCGAATTCTTTGAAGAAAGTTTGGTTTTAGGAAACGGAAAAATGGGGGCGACAGTTTATAGTGGTGCAAATTCAGATAAAATTGATTTGAATGACATTACCCTTTGGTCAGGCGAACCTGTAAATGCTAATATGAGTCCGGAAGCTTATAAAAACATTCCAGCAATTCGCGAAGCTTTAAAAAATGAAAACTATAAACTCGCGGAAGAATTAAATAAAAAAGTTCAAGGCAAAAACTCCGAATCGTATGCGCCTTTAGGAACTTTAGAAATCAATAATTCCGAGAAAGGAAAAGCGGTAAATTATCATCGTGAATTGGATCTTTCGAATGCAATTTCAAAAGTAAGCTACGAAATGGCAGGCATAAAATATACGCGAGAATATTTTGTTTCAGCGCCAGATCAAATTATGATCATCAAATTAACGGCCGATCAAAAAGGCGCTTTGAATTTTGATGTTAATTTAAAAAGCCTTTTGCAATCAAATGTTGAAGTAAAAGGCAATATTTTGGTAATGACAGGTACTGCGCCAATTCACGAAAATAAGGGATATACTGTTTTGCCAAAATATCTAAACATAAAAGAAAGAGGAACAAAATTTACCACTTTGGTCCAAATCAAAAAAACAGACGGAAAAGTTACAAGTTCCAGAGAATCTTTGACTTTAAAAGATGCTACAGAAGCCATTATTTTTGTTTCTGTTGCAACTAGTTTTAATGGCTTTGACAAAAATCCAGCAACCGAAGGTTTGGACGATATTACAAATGCCTTGCAAAATTTGAATAAAGCATACGCAAAACCATTCGATAAAATAAAAGAATCTCATATTGCCGATTATCAAAAATTCTTCAATCGTGTCGATTTAGACCTTGGAAAAACTACCGCTCCAGATTTGCCAACAGACGAACGTTTATTACGCTACGCTGATGGAAAGGAAGATAAAAATCTGGAGATTCTGTATTTCAATTTCGGACGTTATTTATTGATTAGTTCCTCAAGAACAATTGGTGTTCCGGCAAATCTTCAAGGACTTTGGAATCCGTACCTGAATCCGCCTTGGAGCAGTAATTATACAATGAATATTAATCTGGAAGAAAATTACTGGTTGGCGGAAAACACCAATCTTTCAGAAATGCATTTGCCACTTTTGAGTTTCATTAAAAACCTTTCGGTAACCGGAAAAGTGACAGCAAAGACTTTTTATGGAATAAACCAAGGCTGGGCCGCTGCTCATAACTCAGATATTTGGGCAATGACGAATCCGGTTGGGCAATTTGGGAAAGAAGAACCTATGTGGGCATGCTGGCCAATTGCGGGCGCGTGGCTGAGTACGCATATTTGGGAACATTACACATTTACGCAAGATGTAAACTATTTGAAAAAAGAAGGTTATCCTTTAATGAAAGGTGCGGCTGAATTTTGCTTAGGCTGGCTGGTAACCGATAAAAACGGTAATTTAATTACTTCGCCATCAACGTCGCCAGAAAATCAATATAAACTGACAGATGGTTTTGTTGGTGCTACTTTATATGGAGGAACAGCAGATTTGGCAATGATTCGCGAATGTTTTGACAAAACCATAAAAGCCTCAAAAGTGCTGAATACAGATGCCGCTTTTAGAGATAAATTGGAAAAAGCATTAGCTAAATTTCATCCGTATCAAATTGGGAAAAAGGGAAATCTTCAAGAATGGTATTTTGATTGGGATGACAACGAACCTAAGCATCGTCATCAATCGCATTTATTCGGACTTTTTCCTGGCAATCATATCACGCCTTTAAAAACACCTGATTTGGCTGAAGCTTCAAGAAAAACGCTCGAAATAAAAGGCGACGAAACGACAGGTTGGTCAAAAGGTTGGAGAATTAATCTTTGGGCTAGACTTTGGGACGGAAATCGTGCTTATAAAATGTATCGCGAATTGTTGCGCTACGTTGATCCAGACAAGAAGAAAACTGACAAGCCAAGACGAGGAGGAGGAACGTATCCGAATTTATTCGATGCGCATCCGCCATTTCAAATCGACGGGAATTTTGGTGGTACAGCTGCAGTTGCCGAAATGTTGGTTCAATCGGATGAAAACGAAATTCGTTTGCTTCCTGCTTTGCCGGATGCTTGGGAAGAAGGTGCTGTAAAAGGAATTTGCGCAAGAGGCGGATTTGAAATTGAAATGAATTGGAGTAATAAAAACATTCAAAAATTGATAGTCTCCTCTAAACTTGGCGGAAAAACAACTTTGATTTTTGGAGATAAAAAACAGGAAGTTGTTTTGAAAAAAGGAGAAAAGTTAGAAATCAAATTTTAATAAAAATATTTGTTTTGTAGTTAAACCCGACAGGTTTTAAAAACCTGTCGGGTTTGGTTTTTTTGCAAGCTTCGTAGAAGCGAAATATTTATAGAATAAAATAAACATTTGCAAAATAGCTCCAGCGGAGCGACATATAATTTTTCGCAATCAAATATGTCGCTCCCCTGGAGCTTTTGTATGTACTTAATTGGATTTCTATAAATATTTAGCCTCTCTGAGGCTTTTACATTAACACGATTGATTTCTATAAATATTTTGTCCCGCTGGAACTTTCTTTTATCACTCTAATTTATAACTATATCCAACTTGAACATAAAACGGAATCAAAGGCGTACTTTTAAAATCTTCATTCATTACTTTTCCGGCCCTTAAAGTTAGGTCGCTTCGGCTAAAAGAATAACCGCCTTGAATTCCGAAGTTGAAATTTCCTCCAGTTGTAGGTTCAAACCAGCCATTTTTCACATCCGGATAAACTTCTTTATAAATTTCACTGTGTTGAAAATGGGTTACGATGGCTTTATCAAAACCAAATTCTCCGGCAACAAACCATTTTGATTTATAATACCCAATTGTCGTCGAAGCATCGGCACCAAAATTTTGTAAAGTCACCAGCGGATTTCCATAACGTCTGTAAATTCCGTGAAGCGAAGCATTAAAATAGAAATTTTCAGTATGGTATATATTGATTTGCCCGCCAATTTTAGTTTTAAAATCATCAAAAACAACTTCGCCTGAAGCTAGAGAAAAAGAGCTTTCCAGAATAATTGGTAATTTGGTTTTTAAATGATAACCATAACTTAAGCCATAAACAAAACTGTAATCCCAGCCTGCATTGGCATTTAAAATATGCTTTTCTTCGCTTTTAAGATTTCTCCAGTTGATACTTTGAGCTTGTGAAAAATTAGATGTAAAAAGTGAAATAAGAAATGTGATCAATATTATAATTGTTTTCATGGCGGTTATTTTAATTCGTTTAAATACTTCAGGACAATTGGATGCACATTTTCCCATTTGAAATAAATCATTTCGTGGCCTGTTTCTTTTACTTCTTCAATTTCTGAATTCGGGAAATAAGCGGCTTCTTTTTTTGCAAAACTCAAACCGTAAGATTCATTCAATTCTCCGTATAAAAACAAAACCTTCGTTTTGTATTGATTGAGATTTGTGGTAAAATCAAAACCATCATTTTCGGCAATATCAGTGAAACTTTCCAAAACGGTTGTGCCAATTCTCCAAAACGGCGACGGTCCGGGAATGCCTTCTTTATTGCCTTTTGCATAAGAGAAACTTGAAGAAATTCCGTATTTATAATCTAAAATTTCATGCTGATTTTCTTTTCCTGTCAAAAATTGATCGACGTATAAAAGATTGCTGGTTACTTCAGAAAAAATGTTGATTTTGCGACTCATTTCGCCATATTCGTCTAAAAGTTGTTTGTTCAACCCGCCAGGCTCAGCGAGAATTAATCCGTCGATTTTATCGGGATACGAATTGACATACGCAGTTCCCAGCATTGCACCCCAAGAATGACCAAAAAGAAAAATCTTCTGATTAGCTGAAGTGCGATAATATTTAATGACTTCGGTCAGATCATCTAGAACTAATTGGATTGAATAACTGTTCTTGTCGTGTCTTTTTGATAATCCAGAACCGCGCTGATCGTAAAAAATCACATAATAACCTTCGTTGGCGAGTTGTTGAACATTGAGCCCGTTTCGATAATCAGAACCTGGGCCGCCGTGAAGAAATACCAACATCGGGTTGTTTGGATTGCCAAAAGTTTCTGCGTGAAGTTGTGTTCCGTTAATAAAAATGGAAGGAATCGATGCATCTTGATCGACTGTTTTTGGAACTAAATTCCCGACTCCGTCAATTTCATTGTCATTTTCGCATCCAAGAAAAAAGAAAATCGAAATGGCTATTACTGCTGAATATAACATCTTGTTTTTCATTGCATAATTTTTTAAAATTTTTATGCAAAGATGTTGCTTAGACTAATGGTAGTCGCCCCAACTTGTAAGGTGGTTCTTTTTTTTAATATGCTAAGTTACTAAGGCGCTAAGTTGCTAAGTTTTTTGTTGAAATTTGTTTGTCGAAATATTAAGTTATTTTGCCACAGATTATAGGATTAAAATGATTTAAAAATCTGTTTAAATCTGTTTAAATCTGCGAGAAACAAAAAAAACTTATTTCAAATATTCAGAAGGAGAAAGTCCGGTTGCTTTTTTGAAGTTTCGGTTAAAAGCGGTTTTCGAATTAAACCCACATTCAAAAGCGACTGAAAGCAAAGTGAATTTTTGATTTTCGGGCAAAAGAATCAATTTTTTGAATTCCTCCACACGTTGTAGATTGATATAATCGTAAAAGTTTTTTCCTTCGGTTGAATTGATCACTTGCGAAAGAACATTAGAATGGATATTTAATCTTTGAGATAAATCGGCTAACGTCAAATCTGGATTTTTATACAGTTTTTCATTTGCCATAATCTCAGTTAGCTTTTGTTGAAGAAGATTCAAATCTGAATTTGTCAAACTTGATTTTTCGTATTTGACTTTTTCAGAAGTATTAATGCTTTGAATGTTTTCAGTAGAGGAAATTTCCGGAATTTGGTTTTCAGAAAAAGTCTGATTTGTAAAAATCCCAACTTGCTTGATTCCGAAATATCCAATGAAAATCACGTAAAAAACTACAAACGTAAAGATGTATTCGTCATTAAATAAAATAACTACAAGCCAGATAATACTTGAACCAAGAATTAAATATTGAAGCCAGCGCAAATTGATTTTTTCAGTAGATGAAAATGCTTCTGAAATGTTTTTGCGATGTTTTGAAAGTTTTCGAAGCGAAAGCAAAGCATATGTTATTCCCGAAATTAAAATAGCGCTGTATAAAAGCAGAATTAGATTTTCATAGCCTTTTCCTTCATTCTGGAAAACTTTCGATTTTTCTTCAAAAGAAAGACTGAAAAACGGAATAAGAATTAAAATTGCCAAAACAAAAGGCAAAAAATGTAAAAGATTGTATTTTCTATGCAGATTTTGACTGGTCAATGCCGAAGTATATAAAAACAAAAACGGACCTTGAAGCAAGGGCATTGGCAATTCAAACCCCAATAAAAACGGAAAGGAAGCAAACTCATTTTTATAATGCAGATAATATAAAAACAAATGAAATCCGGTAAAAAACAGCCAAAAAGCCAAGATTTTATCTGCTTCGCTTTTGTTTTTTTTGCTTGCCAGAATAACAACTAGAAAAAAGGTAATTATAATGCCTGTCAGGTACAACATATACGTTTTGATTTTGGTGAAATCGGTTATTGGAAATTCGAGGCAAGATAATTTATTTTGACTAGATTTTTATAGCGGGTTTATTGCTAAAAAGTAAAGTTTTTATAGTGAAATCATTCATTTACATGATAATAACTTTTCTGGGATTTTGATAGGAACTTATTTTAAGTAACTTTGAAAAAACAATAATTCTAAGAAAATGGCTTATAATCCTACTACGGTGGCCAATTATTTTATAGGAAAATATTCGAAAACCGGAAATTTAACGCCTATGAAAATAATTAAACTGACCTACATTGCGTACGGCTGGTATCTTGCATTGACCAATAAAGAAGAACGATTGATTGATGAAAAACCTATTGCGTGGGATTTTGGCCCAGTTTTTCCATCTTTATATTATAGCATCAAACAATACAAAAAGAATATTATTACGGAGCGAATTCCAAATCCGGTTAAAAATGAAAAAATTTCAACGGATGACGAGAAATTCTTAGATAAAATATGGGATTTGTACGGACGTTTTGACGGAATTTATTTGAGTGCCTTAACGCATACAGAAGGAACGCCATGGACGAAAGTGTATCAAAAAGACACCAACGCCGTGATTTCTGATGACGATATTTATGACCATTATAAAACCAAACTTAAACCGATTTAAGATGGCCCTAGATCTTAACCGAATTTCAATTGATAGTTATTCAGCGCTTACTCCTGAAGATTTAACAAATGCCAGAACGCAAAATCAGATTCTTGAAGACCGTTTAGGGAATGCAAGAATTGGTCGTTTTTTAGAAGACACAAAACTGAGAAGACATTTGACTTATATCTTTTCGTTTATTATTTTTCTGTGGCTGGCTTCGGTAATTTCGATTTTATATTTTAATGGAAATTTGCTGCGTCTTAATCTTTCAGAAAACGTTTTGATCACTTTACTTACGACTTCAAGTGTTAATGTAATTGGTATGATGCTGATTATTTTAAAGAATTTGTTTCCAAAACCAATTGCTGATTCCGAATAAAATTTTGAATTTATTCTTTTTCAGTTTTTGAATTTTCTTCGGATTTTTTCGTTTGCTCTTTTTTAAAGCTTTCGTACCACTTTTCGATTGAAGGATATACAAAAGCGGCAACCTTTTTCACCGGATTGTAAAAAATAGATTTGTCTAGAGTTTCTTGTTTGGCAAAAGTATTGTTGAAGTTTATTTTTTCGAATAAAGCAATAAAAATACTCAAGATCAAGATGGTTTTTAAAACTCTGAAAAATCCGCCACCCAGTTTATTCATCCAACCTAACATGGCAAAATCTGCAATTCCGGTTAAAATTTTGGCTAAAAAATAAATACCAATTACAACGAGAATAAAAGTCAGGATAAAAGCCGTAATCTGAATGTTTGTCGGATTCCAAGAAACATGTTTTGATATTATTCCCGTCATAAACGACGAAAATTTGATCGCCAGATAAATTCCCAACAACAAAGAAATAAAAGAAGCAACTTCTACAAAAAGCCCGTTTTTAATTCCTTTGTACAAACTATATCCTAGAAGCGCGCCAACAATAATATCAAAAAAACTCATGATTTGGTTTTGTGTTAAATGAGGCGCAAAGATAAATTTTTTTTTGAGGGACAAAGGCTCAAAGTAACAAAGCGACAAAGGTTTTATCTTGTAGGGAGTTAAATTTTTAAGCGCATTGAGATTGAAGTCCGTATCTTTGCGAACTAAAAATTTATGTTTTGAAATTTATAATTTACAATTCATAATTCACAATTATAAAAAATGTCTAGAGATACACAACTAAAAGAGCGCTGGGAAAAGCTCGTCGATATACTTTCAAATCAATTTTCGCAAGGCGAAGATTTAGATTTAGATGCCATAATTTACTTAATTGGAGTTCAGGAATACGGAAAAGTACACCGCCAATATAAAAAAGACGAAAAACTGAACTTAATGCACATTGCAATCTGTCGATTGTTAGAACCATATGGGTTTTATGAATTCGAATATTTTGATGAAGACGGATGGCCACATTACAAAGTAAAAGAACAATTGCCATCATTGAAAGCCGGAGAACAATCCGTTTTGATGAAAGAAGCCATTGTAAGTTATTTTTTAGAAAGAAAGCTGATTGAATAGCATTATTTGATGTTAAAATTGCAGTTTATGGAATTATTTGGCAGAAAATCGAAAACTACTAGCGCGACTACACACTTTAAACTAAAAACACTAAATTTGTATTCTCAAGAACCGAAGGAAAATGATAGATAAGATAAAAGTACATATAGAGGAAGCAAAAGCCTTTAATGAGAAAAATAAAGAATCTTTAGAGCAATTCCGAATTAAATATTTAGGAAGTAAGGGGTTATTAAAAGAACTTTTTACTGAGTTTAAAAATATTCCAAATGATCAGAAAAAAGATTTTGGACAAGTAATCAATACCTTAAAAGCTGTTGCTGAAGAAAAAGTTAGAGTTATTCAGGAAGAGCTTGAAAGCAAAGAAGAGGTTAAAGGTGCTTTTGGTGATTTGACTCGCGCTGCTGAGCCAGTAATTGTGGGATCTCGTCACCCTATTTCGATTGTTAAAAATCAGATTATTGATATTTTTGCCAATATTGGATTCAATGTTTCTGAAGGTCCAGAAATTGAAGACGATTGGCATAATTTTACAGCATTGAACTTGCCAGAATACCATCCGGCCCGTGATATGCAGGATACATTTTTCATTCAGACAAATCCTGACGTGTTGTTGCGTACGCATACATCATCTGTTCAGGTGCGTTATATGGAAAATCACAAACCGCCAATTCGTACGATTTCTCCAGGACGTGTTTTCCGTAACGAAGCGATTTCATCTCGTTCGCACTGTATTTTCCATCAAGTGGAAGGATTGTACATTGACAAAGATGTTTCATTTGCTGATTTGAAACAAACGTTGCTTTATTTCACAAAAGAAATGTTCGGAAAATCAAAGATTCGTCTTCGTCCATCTTATTTCCCATTTACAGAGCCAAGTGCTGAAATTGATATTTATTGGGGATTAAAAACAGAAACAGATTACAGAATTACAAAAGGAACGGGTTGGTTGGAAATTGGAGGCTGCGGAATGGTAGATCCAAACGTTCTTAAAAACTGCGATATCAATCCAGATGAATACAACGGATTCGCTTTTGGAATGGGAGTAGAGCGTATTGCAATGCTTTTATACCAAATTGGAGACATCCGTATGTTCTACGAAAACGATGTTCGTTTCTTAGAGCAGTTCAAGGCAAATATATAATTCTAAGTCTAGAAGTCATAAAGTCGAAAGTCGTAAAGTCATTACTTTGAGGTTTTCGACTTTATGACTTTCGACTTTTTAACTTTCGACTAAAATGAAAAAAGATATAATAATTCCAGAAGTTGAAAACGTATTTCTTGCTGCAGTGCAGGAGTGGAGTGACGATTTTATGGAAAAAGTGTGGTACGCTTATTTAGTTAATGACAGTGACTTTAACTTAGACAGCGTAATGGTGGTTTCAAAAGCATTTGGAACAATTGACGGCGAAATGAAAAAAACATCGATTTTGCGTCATGCTTTTGTTGAGGTTCCTTCGGTTTCTGTTGTAAAGATAGAATTGGTAGAAAAGAGCCTTCTAGCGCTTAATAATGAATTTATGGTAACGTTCTTCATCGGAAATACTTTGTACGATAAGAAGTTCATTTTTAAAGCCAATTCGCTTGACGAAAACAAAACGGAAGAAGTGCCGATTTTATTTGTTGAAGGGGTTATGGTGAAATAAGAATCAAGAACAAAGAGGCAAGAGAAAAGATTTATTATTTTGACAAATGAAAAAAGTAAATGTTCTCATCAAGAAAAACCCTGAAATTATTACCTTAATCATTTGGCTAATAATCTTCGTTGCTGTAGGTTTATTTTATAATAATTTAAAAGCGATGTTAATAGTTTTCCTTGGAATTGTTGTGTTTGGGATATTAATAGGAATTATGCCTTTTTTAGCAAACATCTTTAAACTGATTTATTATTTATCGCTTAATTTTTATAATAATAAGATTAAAAAAGAGTCAAGACGAAATTAAATAAGTCTTGACTCTTTTTTTATGTTTAAGAAATCTATTTTCTTTGCTCTTGCTTCTTTCTTCTAAAATCAATCCAAAGACTCCGTCAATTTCTTGAAAACTGTTTTAGCATCTTTTCCTTCGTATAAAACAGCATAAACAGCGTCTATAATTGGCGTTTTGGCGCCGTAACCTTGATTTAGTTTATAAGCACTTTTTGTTGCGTAGTAACCTTCGGCAACCATGCTCATTTCCATCATGGCGCTTTTTACTGTGTATCCTTTTCCAATCATATTTCCGAACATTCTGTTTCTAGAAAAAACAGAATATCCTGTAACCAATAAATCGCCCAAATAAGCAGAATCATTGATGTTTCGTTTCATTTTATGTACTTTTCTGATGAATTTTTTCATCTCACGTATCGCATTACTCATTAAAACCGATTGGAAGTTGTCGCCATAACCTAAACCATGAGCGATTCCTGCAGCGATAGAGTAAATGTTTTTCAGCATTGCAGCATATTCAGTTCCGATAATGTCGTCTGAGATTTTTGCTTTGATGTAGTTTCCAGAAAGAGATTTGGCAACATTGCATGCTTTTTCAGGATCGCCACAAGCAATTGTTAAATAAGAAAGTCTTTCAAGAGCAACTTCTTCGGCGTGGCAAGGTCCTGTGATTACGCCAATATTGTAATAAGGAATATCGTATTGAATGTGGAAATGTTCTCCAACAATCAAACTAGTTTCAGGAACGATTCCTTTAATTGCCGAGAAAATAATTTTGTCTGACAAAGAAACCGTCATGTTTTTCATTTCGGCATCTAAAAATGCAGAAGGAATAGCGAAGATCAAATAATCGGCATATTCAATTGCTTCGTTGATATTGTTGGTCAATCTAAGTTTTTTGGTGTCAAATTCCACCGAACTTAAATAGTTTGGGTTGTGTTTGTATTTCTGAATGTGCTCTATTGCAGCGTCATTGCGCATATACCACGCAATTTCAGATTGATTAACGCACAGCATTTTTGCAATTGCCGTTGCCCAGCTTCCTCCTCCAATTACTGCAAATTTCAAATTTTCGCTCATTATTTTAATAATTTAAAACAAAAGTACTTAATAATGTGCTAATAAAGCAAAACCTCATTTAAGAAATTTGCAAAACTCCCTTAAAAACAGCGGTTTTCAGGAGGTTAGGAAAAGAAATAAAAAAATATTTTGCATCGAACACAATAAAATAATACGTCTTACGTTGTAAGTGATTATAAATTAGAATTTTAATGAATTTAATAAAAATTGAGTTAGTTAGTTTTGTTTTAGTATTGTGAAAAGGCGTTCCTAAATGTTTTAAGAACGCCTTTTTTATAAAATTCCAATAAAAAAATCCAAATTCCAGTCTTGAGCCCATTGGAATTTGGATTTTTTATTTTGGAATTTATATGTTAGTAACTTAGTTCAACAATTGATTTTACTTTGTCTAGAGTAACTAATTGATTTTCGCCTAAACCTTTCCAGCCTCTTTCTTCGAAACGATTTACAATGAAATCAGCTGTATTAGAATAGTCGTTTGTGTATTGAGAAAGTTTGGTATCCATTCCCATTGTATGGAAAAATTCAACTGTTTTGTTGATGGCGTCTTGAGCAACTTCGTCGTCTGAACCAGTTAAGTTGAAGATTCTTCTTCCGTATTGGGCCAGTTTGCCTTTTTTGGTTTCAAACATTACTTTATATAAGCTTGGCCCAATAATAGCTAGAGTTCTCGCGTGATCAATTTCATAAAGTGCAGTCAATTCGTGGCCAATCATATGCGTTGCCCAATCGCTAGGGACGCCTTTTTGGATTAATCCGTTCAAGGCCATCGTACAGCTCCACATAAAATTAGAAGCCAAAGTATAATCGGTTGGGTTTTCCACAACACCTGGGCCAACTTGAATTAGTGTTTGTAAAATGCCTTCGGCAATTCTATCTTGAAGAAAACCTTCGTGCGGATAAGTCAAATATTGCTCCATTACATGGGTGTAAGCATCTACAACACCATTTTGAATTTGTCTTTTTGGTAAAGACGCAATTACAGTTGGATCACAAATAGAGAATTTTGGAAATAAAGCACTTCCGCCAGAAGCTAATTTTTCTTGGGTTGCTTCAATAGTTATAACGTATCCAGAATTCATTTCGCTTCCCGTTGCCGGAAGTGTCAAAATAGTTCCGAAAGGCATTGCATTTTCTTTGATTAAAATTCTTTTTTGAAGAATATCAATTGGGTTTCCTTCAAAATTTACAGCAGCCGAGATAAATTTCACGCCGTCAATAACTGAACCACCACCAACAGCAAGAATAAAGTCGATTTTTTCGGCCTTGATTACATCAACAGCTTTCATCAAAGTTTCAAATCTTGGATTTGGCTCAATTCCGCCAAATTCTACGATTTCAAAACCTTTTAAATTTTGGATTACTTGATCGTAAATTCCGTTTTTAAAAATACTTCCACCGCCATAAGCCAATAAAATTTTAGCGTCTTTTGGTACTAAAGTCGAAAGTTTTTCAATTTGTCCTTTTCCGAAGATTAAATTCGTCGGATTATATAATTCAAAGTTGAGCATGTTTTTAGAGTTTCTGAGATGCTAAGCTGCTAAGATTCTAAGTTTTTTTAGCATCTGGTTAATTTTATTATTTTAATTTTTGATAAAAATCTAAGTTGCTAAAAGAAAACTTAGTCTCTTAGCAACTCAGAATCTTAGCATCTTTAATTCAATTTCTGTAATAATTTGCCAGCAACAAGTTTTGATGATGCTGGATTTTGTCCTGTGATTAAGAGCCCATCTTCAACAGCATAAGGTTGCCAGTTTGGTCCTTTTGAAAAAACTCCTCCGTTTGAAGCTAAGGCATCTTCTAATAAAAACGGAACTACTTTTGTCAAACCAACTGCTTCTTCCTCTTCATTGGTGAAACCTGTGATTTTTTTGCCTTTCACTAAATATTGACCATTTACTTTTACGTTTTTCAAAACTGCAGGAGCGTGACAAACAAAAGCTACCGGTTTGTTGTGTGTGTAAAAAGATTCGATTAAAGCAATTGAATATCGATCTTGAACTAAATCCCAAAGTGGACCGTGTCCTCCTGGATAAAAAACCGCGTCATAATCTTTTTGATTAACGGTTGAAAGTTTCAATGTGTGTTTTAATTTTTCTTGTAAAACTTTGTCGGCGTCAAAGCGTTTTGTGTCTTCGGTTGCTGATGATGGATCAGCACTTTTTGGATCAATTGGTGGCTGACCTCCAAGCGGAGACGCGATTGTGATTTCAACGCCCTGATCTAATAATTCGTAATATGGCGCAGCAAATTCTTCAGACCAAAATCCTGTCTTTTCTCCTGTATTGCCCAGCTTATCGTTGCTGGTAACAACAAATAATACTTTTTTCATTCCTTTTTTATTTGATTTTTGAGCCACAGCAGTTGTGCTTAAGGCTGCAAATGCAATTATTGCGAGTAATGCTATTTTCTTCATAATATTAAATTTTCGACAAATTTACGCCGAAAGTGATATCAGTAAAAATAAAATAAACTATGTTTGTTATAAATAAATTTATATCATGGTAAATCTAGAATGGTACAGAACATTTAAAGCGGTTTATAAAAATGGTAATTTTTCGATCGCCGCAAAAGAATTGTTTATGAGCCAGCCGGCCGTTAGTCAGCAAATTTCAATGCTGGAGGCGCATGTTGGGAATAAATTGTTCAATCGAAAGTCAAAAGGCGTAGAACCAACGGAATACGCTAAGTTACTGAATAATTTGATTATAGATGCGCTTGACCGACTGGAAAGTGTAGAAACCAGTTTTCGAGCAAAAGCAGAAGATGCTACTAGGCTAATTTCTGTGGGTATTTCAAAACATCTTTTTGACTGCGTTGGAAATTTGCTGATTTCTAAATTTGATTTAATCGATTTTACATTTGCCGAAAATGATGAATTGTTTGCCTTGGTCGATGCCAAAAAACTAGATTTTGCAATTACGACAAAAAGGTTTGATACTTTTGATACCACTTATGAAATTGTCGGAAAAATTAAATTGATTTTAGTTGCTCCAACAAGTCTGGATATAACTGAATTTCGCCAGAGATTAAAAGCAGATAATTATACTGAAATAGAACAATGGCTCAATGCCCAAAAATGGTACAGCCACGATGCTAGAATTCCGCATATAAAATTGTTCTGGCTGCATGCTTTTAATAAAAAAAGGCCTTCGATGGTTCCCAATTACATTATTCCTTCAGAATCTGAAATGTTAAGGCTTTTGGCTAAAAACGAAGGAATAGCGGCAACTTGGAATTGTAATGCTAGAAATTACATCAAAGAAAATAAATTGCAATTGGTTTGGAACAGTTTTCATGTTCCTGAAGAATTTGTGTATTTGTTGGCTCCAAAAAATAATAATGTAAAGTCGTTTTTTGATATAATTGAGAAAGAGTTAAAACTATTTTTTGGAAACAGAATGTAGGAGGGAGTGAATTAAAAAGTATGAAAATTCTTGTGTTTTTCTTTGAATATGCTTTTGAAATGAATATTTTTGATACATAACCACTAAAATTTCCAATTATGAAAAAGATCGCAGCTATTTTGATGTTCTCTATGTTGTTTTTTATGATCAATTCTTGCAGTAAGAGTGAAGATGAAGCAATAGTAGATTGTTTTGGTGATTCAATTTTAACTGAACTAAAACATACAGCAGATGGAACTAATTCTAAGATAATTAATTATTCGATACAATATAGCGGAAGCAATACCGTAACTTCTGTAAAATGGACTTTTGGTGATGGAACTCCAGTTCAAACTGTAAATAGTCCGACAGGAGCAGTTTCGCATACGTATAGCGCTGCAGGAACTGTAGAAGTAAAAGCTGATGTAACACTTTCAAAAGGGGGAGGCAGTTGTACTGTAAACCCAAAGAAAAATGTTACGGTGAATTAGATAGGAAAAAGATATTTGATGAGATGAGAGTCAATTTGTAATTTATGTTTCGGCATTAAATTATAAAATTGACTCTCATTCGTTATATTTGTTCGAATATGTTTTTTAAATATGGAAAAATTGCAAAATATTAGAATTGCTGTTGATGCCATTGTTTTTGGTTATAAAAGCAGTGGTTTATATGTACTGTTAATCGAACAGCAATTTGGTTCTTCAGAGAAATATTGGGCTTTGCCGGGCGGTTTAGTTCAGGACAACGAATCTTTGAAAGATGCAGTTATTCGAGAATTGCATGAAGAAACCAATGTGCAATTGACTTTTATGGAACAATTGTACACATTTGGAGATGATATTAATCGTGATTCCAGAAATCGTGTTATTTCAGTGGCTTATTATGCTTTGGTTGATGCATCGAACTTAGAAATAAAAGCCAATACAGATGCCGAAAAAGTGCAATGGTTTAAAATTGATGAAATTCCGTCTTTGGCATTTGATCATAATTTAATTTTGAAAAAAGGAATCGAAAGGTTAAAAGCAAAACTGACTTATGAACCTATCGGTTTCGATTTGCTTCCAGAAGAATTCCTGTTTTCTGATCTTGAAAACCTGTATTGTACTATTTTAGAAAAAGAAATTGACCGACGAAACTTCAGAAAAAAAATTCTCAGCTACGGAATCTTAGAGCAAACAGATAATTTTTCTCCAATAAAAAACGGAAGACCAGCAAAACTTTTTAGATTTAATAAACAGAAATACAATGAGTTAATAAGTAATGGCTTCCACTTTGAAATTAAGTTTGCGTAATTTTTACACAAAATAAATTGTTTATTCAAAATTAAATTCTACATTTGCGTATAATTAACGCAAACTAAAAAGCTATGATACTAAATCTTGACCCAAAATTCGCTCCTTTTCAAAATCAAGAAGAAATCAAATTTCAAAGTTTTACATTTTCTGGAGGAGAACCTCACATTAAAATCAGTCCAGATTTTGATCTGAATAGAAAAATTACCATTACACATAGATTAAATTCTTTCAACGATTTAGGCCTGTTATGCATTGCAGTGGATGCTTTACGTAGAATGGACGTTAAAATCATCGATCTTTTTATCCCATATTTTCCAGCGGCAAGACAAGATCGTGTTATGATTCCAGGGGAATCTTTGTCTGTAAAAGTGTATGCTGACATTATAAATGGCTTGCAACTAAATAAAGTTTTTGTTTTTGATGCACATTCTGAAGTTACTCCCGCTTTAGTAAATAACTGTGTCGTAATTCCGAATCATACTTTTGTTAGAGAGATTTTAAAAGTAATCGGTGAAAACGTAAAATTGATTTCTCCAGACGGCGGCGCTCTAAAGAAAATCTACAAAGTTTCTGAATTTTTAGGCGGAGTTGAAGTCGTAGAATGCAGCAAAAGCCGTGATGTAAAAACCGGAAAACTGTCTGGTTTTAAAGTTTATGAAGATGATTTAAACGGAATGGATTGTTTGATTGTTGATGATATCTGCGACGGTGGCGGAACTTTTGTTGGTCTTGCCGAAGAATTGAAAAAGAAAAATGTTGGAAAATTATACTTGGCTGTAAGCCACGGAATTTTTAATAAAGGGTTTGAAGTTTTAGATTGTTTTGATAAAATTTTCACCACAAATTCTTTTAAAGATTTTGAAGATGAAAGAGTTGTTCAAATTAAATTAAGTGAACTAATATGAAATACAATATAGATAAGATAGCCTCGGAAAGTAAATTTTTATTTTTCTGGGGGCACCAACCGAGTAAAGACGGAACAATTACCAAAACATGTTTTAGTCAATGGTGGTTAAGTTCTTTTAAAGTTGAAAATGTGATCTACAAAACAGCTGAACACTGGATGATGGCTAAGAAAGCTGAACTGTTTAATGATCAAGAAATTTTAGAAAAAATTCTTTTAGCAGAATCACCTGCGGAAGCCAAAAAGTTAGGAAGAGAAGTTAGGAATTACGATGATAAACTTTGGTTAGAAAACCGATTTGAAATTGTAAAACAGGGGAACTATCATAAATTCAGTCAAAATACGAATTTGAAAGAATTTTTACTAAACACAAAAGAAAGAGTTTTAGTAGAAGCAAGTCCTGTAGATCCTATTTGGGGAATCGGAATGGCAAGTGATCATACAGATGCTTTAAATCCTGAAAAATGGAGAGGTTTGAATCTTTTAGGTTTTGCTTTGATGGAAGTTAGGTATGAATTGAAATAAGTAAATCATGAAAAGAATTTACAAAGCACCAGAAGAAATTCCTTTAGGCATCGATGCAAAAACCATTTTTTTGGCTGGTTCAATAGAAATGGATAAAGCGATAAACTGGCAAAAACATTGTGAAGAATTGTTAGAAGATCAATTTGTAATCTTTAATCCAAGAAGAAACGAGTGGGATAGTAACTGGTCGCAAACTATAGAAAATCCTAATTTTAAAGAGCAAGTCAATTGGGAACTTAATGCATTAGAAAGAGCAGATATAATTATTATGTATTTTGCAGAGAATACAATGTCACCTATATCGTTACTAGAATTTGGACTTTATGCTCAAACGAATAAAATGAAAGTTGTGGCAGAGGAAAATTTCTGGAGAAAAGGAAACATTGATGTTGTATGTGAGAGATATTCGGTAGAACAGTTTAAAACATTGGATGAATTAATTCAAAATTTATTAAAATAAAAGCATATGAACCCATTACTATTAACCGACGGTTACAAAGTTGACCACAGAAGACAGTACCCAGACGGAACAACATTAGTATATTCTAACTGGACGCCTCGTAAATCAAGAATTGAAGGATTGGATGAGGTGGTGTTTTTCGGATTGCAATATTTCATCAAAAAATATATTATTCATGACTTTGAAGAATATTTCTTTAAAAAATCAAAAGAAGAAGTGGTGAAAAAATACGCTCGAAGAATCAATAATTATTTAGGCGAAAACCAAGTTGGGACAAAGCATATCGAAGATTTACATGATTTAGGATATATCCCGATGGTTTTTAAAGCATTGCCAGAAGGAGCGAGCGTTCCGTTGAGAGTGCCAATGTTTACAATTTACAATACAATTCCAGAGTTTTTCTGGCTGACAAATTATTTTGAAACTTTGCTATCTGCTGTAATCTGGCTTCCTTGCAACTCAGCTACAATTGCAAAAGAATACAGAAAAGTTTTGGACAAATATGCAGACCAAACTTCTTCTGTTCCTGAATTTGTAGATTGGCAAGGACATGATTTTTCTATGAGAGGAATGGGCGGAATCGAAGCTGCTGTAACTTCAGCAACAGGACATTTATTAAGTTTTACAGGGTCTGATACCATTCCGGCAATAGATTTTTTGGAAGAGTATTATAACGCCAATTCAGATCAGGAATTGGTTGCGGGTTCAGTTGCAGCTACAGAACACTCTGTTATGTGCATGGGAACTACAGAAGGAGAATATGAAACTTTCAAAAGGTTGATTACTGAAGTTTATCCAAAAGGAATTGTTTCTATCGTTTCGGACACTTGGGATTTATGGAAAGTTTTAACCGATTATCTTCCAAGATTGAGAGAAACTATTGTTTCAAGAGAAGGTAAAGTTGTAATTCGTCCTGACAGTGGTGATCCAGTTGATATTATCTGCGGAAATCCAAATGGAAAAACAGAGCAGGAGAAAAAAGGAGTTATCGAATTGCTTTGGGATGTTTTTGGCGGTACAACAAATGCTAAAGGATTCAAAGAATTGGTTCCGCAAATTGGAGCTATTTACGGAGACAGCATTACAGTAGCAAGAGCAACTCAAATTTGCGAAAGATTGAAAGAAAAAGGATTTGCTTCTACGAATGTTGTTTTAGGAATCGGATCTTTCACCTATCAATACAATACTAGAGATACTTTCGGATTTGCAATGAAAGCAACTTATGGTGAAGTAAATGGAGAGGGAAGAGCTATTTTCAAAGATCCGATTACGGATGACGGAACTAAAAAATCGGCTAAAGGATTAATGAAAATTGATTTAATCGATGGCAAGTATCATTTAACTGACAATGTTTCTTGGGAAGAAGAAAAAGAAGGTGAATTGAAAGAAGTTTTCAGAGATGGAAAGCTTTTAGTAGATCAATCGCTAAGTGAAATTAGAGCAAGAGTGAAAAGCGAAGTAAGTATCGAAGCTTAATTATAAAACGAAAGCCTGAATTTTTAAATTCAGGCTTTTTTATTTCCTATAAAAATTATTATGATCAATATATTCCCAAACTTTCGGAGGAAGTAAAGGCTGAATATTTTTCCCTTCTTTAATGCTTTTTCGAATAAAAGTCGAAGAAATCTCCACAATTGGCGCATCGATTACATGGATTTTTGGATACAATTTTAATTCCACATTTTCAGGCTCATCAGAGATTCTCGGATATACATAAATGTCATGATTTTCAAGAATCACTTCGTAGTTTCTCCATTTATGAAACGTTTTCAGATTATCTTCTCCCATAATTAAAGAAAACTGATGATTTGGATATTTTTCTTGCAAATGAGCGAGCGTAATAACGGTATAACTCGGTTGAGGCAATTTAAACTCAATATCAGACGGTTTTATTTTCGGATAATCTTCTGTTGCCAGAAAAACCATTTGAAGGCGCTGTTGGTCGTCTAATAAAGTTGCTTTCTTCTTTAACGGATTATGTGGCGTAACGACCATCCAAATCTGATCTAAATCTGCAAACTCAGCCATGTGATTGGCAATAATCAAATGACCAACGTGAATGGGATTATATGTTCCGAAATATAGACCTATTTTCATGCAATTTTATTGAAGGATTAAAAGATTGAAATATTAAAAGATTTGTTTTTTGTTCTGGAATCTTTTAATATTTCAATCTTTCAATTTTATTTATTTACGAAGTCTTTCACCAATTGATAAGCCTCTTCTTTAGCTGTGTCTAAATCGTAGTTTTTGATGATAGTGTCAAATTGAGGCGCTGTAGCTAATTCCACTGAAGCTTTTGCAATTCGCATATTGATTTTATCGTCACTTTCTGTAGAACGCTGTTTTAATCTTCGTTTTAGTTCGTCAACACTTGGCGGTTTTACGAAAACAGCTAAAGTTTGTTCTGGAAATTTGTGTTTGATTCTTAATCCACCGGCAACATCAATGTCAAAAATCACATTTTTTCCTAAAGCCCAGATTCTTTCGATTTCTGATTTCAAAGTTCCGTAGAAATTGTCACGGTAAACTTCTTCCCATTCCAAAAATTCTTCTGCTTTAATGTGCTTTTTGAATTGCTCCAGCGAAATAAAATAGTAATCTTTTCCGTGGACTTCTTCTCCGCGCGGATCACGTGAAGCTGCAGAGATTGAAAATTCTAAGTTTAAATCTTCTTTCCCTAATAAATGTTTTACGATAGTTGTTTTTCCTGATCCTGAAGGTGCCGAAAAAACAATTAATTTTCCTTTGTTCATTATTATATGCTTTAAGCTTTAGGCAGTAGGCCTTAGGCTTTAATTTGATTCCGTTTTTAGCTTATTGCCTATAGCTTAAAGCTTATAGCGTTTTACAAGACGTTTAATACTTGTTCTTTAATTTTCTCCAATTCATCTTTCATCATCACAACCAATTTTTGCATTTGAGCATGATTTGATTTTGATCCCATAGTATTGATTTCTCGTCCCATTTCTTGGGTGATAAAACCAAGTTTTCTTCCGTTAGCTTCTGTTCCGTTTAAAGTTTCAAGGAAATAGTCCAAATGATTCGTTAAACGAACTTTCTCTTCGGTAATATCTAATTTCTCTAAATAATAGATTAATTCTTGCTCAAAACGATTTTCGTCAACATTTACCTGTAATTCTGAAATTGCAGTCTGCAAACGATCTTTTATTGCTTGAATACGTTCTGAATCCAAGGCCAAAGTGTCATTCATGTACTGGCGAATGTTTGCAATTCGAAGATTAAATTCTTTTTCAAGAGCTTCGCCTTCATCTTTTCTGAAACTTAAGATGTTTTGCAATGCTTCATCAATCGTAATCTGAATTTGATCCCAGTCGTTTTCATCAATTTCCTCGCGTTCTGTTTTTAATGTATCAGGCATACGAACGGCCATCTTCATTAATTCAGTTACGTCAGCGTCAGGATAAACTTCTTGTAATTGTGCAATATAATTTTTTACGACAGGAATATTTACTTTAGTCGAAGTTTGTTCAGCAGTACTTTCAATGTAAATGCCGAAATCTATTTTGCCTCTTTCAAGTTTTGTCGAAATCAAAGTTCTTAAACCCAACTCCATTTCGCGGTAAACCGATGGCATTCGCACATTTAAATCTAAACCTTTACTGTTCAGAGATTTTACTTCAACCGTAATTTTTTTTGTAGGCAATTGCAAAGAAGCTTTGCCAAACCCTGTCATAGATTGTATCATATAATTGAGTATAAAGGCGCAAAGATAATCAAAAGTTTGCTCTGTTTATGACGTAAAATACTATTCTGTGCTACAGAAAAGCCGTTTAATGATTTTTTTGACGAATTTGCCAATTACAAAAAGATCTTGTTTAGTTCTCATAGATAAGTTGGGCGTGCCCCCGTTAAGATAAGTGGGCAAACATACTTTGTCTTTATTCGCCCACTTATCTTAACGGGGTCGGGCTATCCGCGCTACTTCGGTAGCTAGCTTCTATCCCTCACGCAAACAATCGTGTTAAACAAATTCCTTCATTTAACTTAGAGCTTTTATTACCTCTGCAATATTTTTTTGGCTGTTGCCGATATAAATCTTTCCATCAATAATAAAAACCGGACGACTTAAGAAGGTATAATGTTCTAAAATATATTTTTTAAAATCAGCTTCTGTCAGATTTTTGTTTTTTAAATCCATTGACTTGTACAATTGCGCTTTCTTGCTGAATAATGCTTCGTAACTTCCAGAAAGTTTATACATTTCTTCAAGTTCTGCTTCTGTTATTGGGTTTTGTCTGATATCTTGAAAAACCAAATTGTTTTCCGGCAAACTTTTAATGATTTTGCGGCACGTGTCACAAGAAGCTAAATAATATATTTTGTTCATTTTTTGTCTATTTTGTTTAGAATACAAAGAAAATTCATTTGAACCTTAAAATTGCCTAATTTTAGAAAAAAAAATAGAAATATGAATTCAGTTTTTGAAGTACAAAAAACCATTAGGGAGGTTCTTTTGAAGGTTTTGGACAATCATTCATTAGAACAATTGAATAAAATCCCAGAAGGATTTAGCAATAATTTGATTTGGAATATTGCGCATTGTGTGGCATCGCAACAAGTTTTGATTTACAAATTATCTGGTTTGCCAACATTGGTTTCAGAAGAATTTATTGCAAAATATAGAAAAGGGACAAAGCCAGAAGGAGATGTTTCGCAAGCTGAAGTCGTCGAGATCAGAAATTTGCTTTCCTCAACATTATTACAAGTTGAAAAAGATTTTGAAGCAAATATCTTCGTCAATTATAATGAATACACAACCAGTTTAGGTTTTACATTGAAAAACATACACGGAGCTTTGGATTTCAATAATTATCATGAAGGAATTCATACTGGAATTGTAATGAGCATTAGGAAGTTCGTTTAAATAAAAAAGTCCCGCAATTTGCGGGACTTTTTTATTCTATTATAGTTTCGATGGTCACTTTCATAGCGCCAGCACCTTTGCTTTTTGTGATTTCCATAAAGGCTCTTTTTGAAAGGTCTATTTCGCGAGTTCTTACGAATGGGCCACGGTCTGTGATTTTTACAATTACAAATTTCCCATTAGCTTCATTAGTCACTTTGACACGTGTTCCAAAAGGAAGCTTTTTGTGAGCAGCGGTGTATTTGCTATTGCTGAAACGGCTTCCATCAGCAGTTTTTTTTCCATTAAAACGATCAGCATAGTAGGAGGCGTGAGCGTTTTTTTTGTAAACTTTTAGTTTTAATCCTTTATCGGTAAAGACTGAGTCTGTTGGTAAAGGGATTATTGTAGGCTTTGTTATAGTGTCTTGAGTTTTTGGCTCAATAACGGGCTTTGTTTGGCTTATAACGTAGGTAAAGCAACATATAAACGCTGCCGTAAGCATCGTGAGTATAAAGTTTTTTTTGTTTCTCATGGGTTATTTTTTTCAGACTTGGGGAGTTTGTACAAATAATATGCCATTATAAAAAAAGTCCTACAAAATTAGGACTTTTTTGTTTTAGAACCAAAGGTTCCAAGGAATTCTGCTTAAAATAAGCAATAATCCTAAACCGTAAAAAATAGCAAAGGTTTTAAATTTTGCTTCGCTGTTGATTAGTTTTTTATGTTTAGACCACCCGATAGTGATTAAGGTGATTGCAATGATGTTGATTAGTGGATGCTCAAGAGAGGTAAGTCTCAACTCGGCATTTGACATTTGTCCGAAAGCTGCTTTTCCTAAAGGAGATACAAAATAAAGAATTAGACCAATCAAAAGTTGTGTGTGAGTTCCAATTAAAGCAAATAGAGAAATTTTGCGGTCTTTGGCAGTAAATTCTTTTTTAGAATTGAGGCCAATCAATGCATTCACTACAGCAACTAAAAGAAGTAATAAAGCTAAATAAGCCCAGCCCGAGTGAAGTTCTTTTAAAAAATGATCCATAAATTATGTTTTTTGTTTAAAACAAATATAACAAAAAAGGGTATAAAAAAACGGCATCAAACTAAAAGTCAATGCCGTTTTTATTATTTATTAAGATTCTAAATTTTAGAATTCATAACGGAAAGTAAAGTTCCAAGTTGTTCCGTATCCGAAATAAACTTTGTTTGCAGTAGCAAGACCTTTGTAAGTTTCTCCTAGCTCTTCGTAAGTTTTAGCAGGAGTTGTTCCTGGCTTAACATCACTAGCGAAGATGTTTGTGAAAGACTCATTGATGTATGTTCTGTCAAAAAGGTTGTTTACGTTGAATCGGAAGTTAAAAGCTTGACCTTTATCTTTTCCAAATCTGAATTTATAAGAAACACCCGCGTCAGTAGTAGCGTAACCAGGTAATTCTAATGCTCCTTTGTTAGTAGCGCTTAAGAAGTTAACTGGAGAAATGTTTCCGTATAATTTTTCAAAATAGTTAAGGTTAGCATCAACATTTAAACCATCGATGATTTCGTATGCTGCTCCAACTGCAACTGAAGTTTGAGCGTTGTTTCCAACTTTAACTCCGTCTAAGTATAATGTTTGTGCAGTTCCACCTGGGAAAGGATTGTTAGATGCATCAAAACGATTACTGGTTGCATTACCATCATATTTCCAATTTCCAAGAGAGATCATACCGTTAAGTCTCAATTTAGCAAGTACTCTTGCAGTCATTTCAAGCTCAACTCCAGTATGTGTTTCATTTACTCCTGAGAAAGTGTAGTATCCACCAGGGTTTGAAGCTGCGTCAGGATCTGTTCCAGGCGTAAATCTGTCATTCCATTGCGTGTAGTATCCGTTAAATTTAGCATTGAAGATTCCTGATGTGAAACCGTATCCAACTTCAACAGCTTTAACTTTTTCGTTAACAAGGTTGTCGTTAATGATAGAAGCGTTGTTAGGGAAAACTGCATTAAAGAATGGTTGTTTAGAATAGAAACCAGTGTTTAAATAAACGTTATGGTGCTCATTAATGTTGTAGTTTGCACCCGCTTTTACGTCTCCACCTACGATGTTTTTGAAATCTGTTTCAGCAAGTGGCGTACCAGCAGCGTATTTAAAGTGGTCAATTCTTTTGTATCCTTGTTGAGAAATTGCTCCTTGTACGAATGCAGTAAAGCTATCTTTAGAATACTCTAATTGTGTAAATGCACCATAGTAGTTCACTTCACTATCATTCCAGTAGTTGATTCTTTCTTGGTAGTCAGTACTTACAAACGGGTTTCCGTTTGGTCTTGGTGCATAAGTTGTACTGAAATAAGCTGGGTTGTTGTTGATGTTTGCAGTGTCTTTGTAATTAGTAGCACCAAACAAATCAATTAAGTTTTGGAAGTGGATACCTTTGTACATTCTTCCTTCAACTCCGAAATCCCAAGTTAAAGTTTCAGAAAGTTTTTTATCTAAGTTGATAACAGTTCCGTACCAGTTGTGCGAGTTAACTGAAGCAATTTGAGTAATACCTGTGCTTAAATTTGTTGCACTTCCTGAAGAAGAGCTATTTTGGTATTGTCCACTAGTTTGTGTTCTTGTACCTAATGATGTTGGTACTCCTGAGTTCCAGTTTTGAATCAAATCAAAATTGATTGTTCCGTCAGCATTTCTTAATGCATTGTTTGTAGAGTAAGGGTTGTTTCCTTTGATACCTCCAGTAGAAGTAGTTCCTCCTCCACGACCCCAAGAAGCGTAAACTACAGTAGATAATTTTGTAGTTTCGTTGATGTTGTAATCCCAGTTAAGAGACATAACAGGTTTGTGGTAGTAGTTTGTTTTTAAGTTGTACTCTTCACCATTTCTCATACCCCAGTCAGAGTTGTATTTGATGTTTGGTGTTTTTCCATCACTTCCATATTTTAAGAAATCACTTAAAAGTGGAGAAGTAGATCTTTGGTCGTGCCATTGAGGTGCTCCTGTAAATGTGAATTCTAAACTATGTTTGTCATTGATTTTGTATCCAAAAGCCATGAAATAGTTGTATCCTTCAAATTTTGTTCCGTCAACATAACCATCTCCAGCTGTTCTACTGAATAAAACAGAAGCAGAAAGTCCGTTTTTCATTAATCCTGTGCTGTAAGAAGCTTGAGTTTTTAAGTAATTGTTGTTACCAAAACTAGAAGAAATATTTCCTCCTTCTTTAACATCAGAAGATTTCGTAACGATATTGATTGTTCCCCCTACAGAAGAAATAGCTAATTTAGAAGCTCCAAGACCTCTTTGTACTTGCATTGCAGATGTTACATCAGAGATACCAGCCCAGTTGCTCCAGAATACAGCACTGTTCTCCATATCATTGATAGGCACTCCGTTAACCATTACAGCAATATTTTTTTGGTCAAATCCACGAATCGCAATTCTTGAATCTCCATATCCACCACCTGCTTTTGAAGCATATACAGAAGGTGTGCTTTTCAAGATCTCTGGAAATTCCTGAGAACCTAATTTTTCTTGAATTTCAGCAGCTTTAATTGTAGATACAGCAACCGGAGTTTTTCTGTCTTTTGCAACGTCAATTACACTGCTTTTTACTACAATTTCGCTTAATTCATTTGAGTTAGATGTTAAAACAATCTCACCCAAGTTTGTAGTTGATCCATTTGTAACTGTAAATTTTACAGTTTTGGTATCGAAACCTAAGAAAGATACAACAATCTCTCCTGAACCTGATGCGTTGAGGGTAAATTTACCATCAAAATCTGTTGAAGTAGCTGTAGATGATCCTTTGATCGCTACGTTCGCTCCTGGCAATGAACCCGATCCGTCGGTAATTGTACCAGTAACTTTTCCTTGAGAAAATACGGTTGAAACTATCATAAAAAATAGTCCAGTAAGTAACCAATTTTTCATTTTCTTCATTTGTTATTTAGTTTATTGTTTTTGGCAAAATTATAACAATAAAATCAGATAATGTTATCAAAATGTTAAGAAAAATTAGTTTTACGTTTTATGCTGCGCATTAAAATGATTTTTTCTTTTTTCATTAAAAAAAATAACGCTTTTTTTAATTTTGAATAGTGATTTTTGTTAAAATGGCAATGTATTTCGCAATGGTGTAGCGGGAAACTTGCAAAATGTAGTTGTTTTTAAGCTTTTTAAAGCTTTTTTATACGAAAAAACGCCTTAATTTTTATTAAATCAAGGCGTTTCAATGTGTTATGAAAATTGAGGATTATTTGTTTTTCAAAAAGTGATTTAGCAAAAATGTCGTTGAGCTGTCGTGACTCTTAACAGTTTTAGAATTTATTTCGTCTAAGATTGAATTTGCTAACTGTTTTCCTAATTCAACTCCCCATTGGTCAAAACTGAAGATATTCCAGATGATTCCCTGAACAAATATTTTGTGCTCGTAAAGTGCAATTAACGAACCTAAGCTTTTTGGAGTTAATTTTTCAATCAAAATAGTATTCGTTGGCTTGTTTCCTGTGAACACTTTGAAAGGCAACAAGTAAGAAGCTTTTTCTGCAGAAAGTCCTTGCTTGTCAAATTCGGCTTGAACTTGTGCCGGAGTTTTTCCATTCATTAAAGCTTCAGTCTGCGCGAAAAAGTTTGACATTAATTTATCGTGGTGATCTTCGTTTCCGTAAAGCGGTTTTACAAATCCGATGAAATCAGTTGGAATTCTTTTTGTTCCTTGGTGAATTAATTGGAAAAAAGCGTGTTGCGAGTTTGTTCCAGGCTCTCCCCAAATAATAGTTCCCGTTTGGTAGTTAACAGGTTTTCCATCACGTCCAACACTTTTCCCGTTACTTTCCATAGTTGCTTGTTGCAAGTAAGGAGCTAATTTTGATAAATATTGTGTGTACGGAATCAAAGCTTCGCTTTCGGCACCATAAAAATTATTGTACCAAACACTTAGTAAAGCTAAAATTACCGGAATGTTTTCGTCAAATGCTGCCGATTTGAAATGGTTGTCCATATCATGAGCTCCAACTAATAATTGGTTATAATTGTCAAAACCAATTGCTAATGCGATGCTCAATCCAACAGCGCTCCAAAGAGAAAATCTTCCTCCAACCCAGTCCCACATTGGGAAAACGTTGTCAGGATTGATTCCGAATTCTGTTACTTTTTGAATGTTTGTAGAAACTGCAACGAAGTGTTTTGCGATATCTTCTTGAGAAGCCGATTTCAAAAACCATTCTTTAATAGTTTCTGAATTTGAAAGCGTTTCCTGAGTGGTAAAAGTTTTAGAAACAATTAAAAATAATGTCGTTTCAGGATTTAACTTTTTGATTATCTCGTTTACGTGATCGCCGTCAACATTCGAAACGAAATGTAAATTCAAGTGATTTTTGTAGAATTGTAAAGCTTCAACTGCCATAACTGGTCCAAGATCTGAACCTCCAATTCCAATATTTACAACATCGGTAAAAGCTTTTCCTGTAAAACCTTTTCTTTGTCCAGAAATTACTTCTTCTGTAAAGTTTTTGATTTTGTTTTTCACTTCAAAAACTTCCGGAATTACATTTTCTCCATCAACTTTAATCACTGATGATTCTGGAGCACGTAAAGCCGTGTGTAAAACCGCGCGGTTTTCTGTTTTATTGATTAATTCTCCGCCAAAGTAATCTGCAATTGCATTTTTTAATCCGATAGAGTTTGCCAATTCTAATAAAAGAGAAATAGTTTCCAGGCTGATATTGTTTTTAGAATAATCAACTAAAAAGTCATTCCATTGCAAGTTGAATTTTTCAGCGCGCGCATTATCTTGCTGAAATAATTCTTGTATCGTAGTTTCGTGAATTGCGTTATAGTGGTTTTGTAGATTTTTCCACGCCTCAGTCCCAGTTGGGTTTGTTGTGTTTAAAGCCATTTTTATTTTATTATGTGGTTTGTTTTTTTTAGAAACACAAAAATACTGAAATAACTTTTAAAAGGGTAGCGGTTCACGATTATATAACAATTAGTTACGAAAACGTTTTATGAAAATATTGTCGAATTGGAAAATTTTCAGGATGACAAATGCAAAATATTTTCTTTTATTGATTTTTTTCTTGCAATGTCAAACCCATTTGCAGAAACAATTTCAAAATCATTGGAATTTATTTCGTCAGAATTGGGAAACCATTTTGGTTTGAAATTTTCGTTTTCTTTTATTTTTTTGTTGGAATGAAGCAACTGTAACTTTTGGATTTTTTAAGAAAATAGAATCATAACTTTGGTTTTTAGAATAGCTAAATTTGACAAAATCACAAATATTAAGACGTGAATCGCTTCTCAAATCATAAGAATCAGAATTGATAATATTTGGAAACCATCCTTTAACTCTTGGATTTGTTATTTCTCTAAAATCTTCATATTTATCAAATCGCAATTCATATGATTGATTTCAGCAGGAAAATAAAATGAAAAACAGAAAGTAGAGTATTGGTTTTTTCATAATTTATCTCCCTCCGGTTAAGGTCCGATATACTTTTGGGAAAAAAGATGAAAGAAAGTAGCCAACAGATATACTGATAAGTATTATAATTAAAGGAGCAACAAAGTATACTAAAAGCGAGAAAAAATCTGACTTGCTAAATGCAAATAAAAGGCCTTTTTTAAGAATTGTTAAAAAGGGTTCATGGAACGCATATATAAAAAATGAAAAAGATGTTATTTTAAAATATTTATTGTTGTTAATTTCTTTATCTTCTAAAATAATGTCATATAAGCTCCAAATTGCAATTATGCCACATATGATACTGGATTTATATAATAGGTTTAAAAGGTTAACATTATCAGTTTCATTATATTTCAATGTAGAGAATGTTAAAACTAAAATCATCCAAGCAACGCTAACTAGTAAATATTTTTTATTTGTTAATCTGGCTATAACTAAAGAATTGTTTTGCATACTTATAAAAGCGCCAAATGAAAAGAATAATAAGGAGTCACTCGAAAATATTACAAAATTAAAATCTATCATCCAAGCAACAAAAAATAAAAGTATGATTATAAATTTTGAAAATTTAATACTCCAGAAAATAATTGGCGAAATCAATACTAATACTATTAAGTCTCTTATAAACCAAAGTTGATAATTTATAGGATTCAAGAAAATGGTATGAAGTAGTTTGCTGAAGGAGTAATCCTTTATTAGTTGATTTGTAAAGAAATTTTTAGATGCAGCAAAGCTTTGTAAAAAATAGAAAAGAAGAATAGCAAAAATTGACCATAATAGATAAGGGATGACTAAGGTTTGGATTCTTTTTTTAAATTTAATTAAAAATTCAGAAACGCTTCCTTTCATGTTAAGAAAAAATAAATATCCCGAAATTGAGAAAAAGATTGGAACTGCAACTCTAGTTAGTCCTTGGGAGATAAAGAATTGAATGAAAAAACTATAACCTTCATTTATTACTATATTTCCTGATAAAGATTTTGTTACCATGTTGTAAGAATGTATATATACAACCATCAGAATTGCAACGAATGAAATTAATCTTATTTTATTACTTAAATAGCGATCCATTATATTTTGTTTTATTTTTTTTTGTTTACCAAACCTTCCACCAAGGTTTTTTGTTGACTTCAATAGTTTTCTTTTCGGTATTAATTTCAATTCTTTTCAAAGGTTCGTTTTTAATTTTAGAATCATCAAAAAACATTTCTCCGTTTTCATTCATTCCCAAAGGAGATTTGGTTCTTTCTTTCCATTCTTCGGTTTGTAATTCTGGAATTAACTCGGAATTAATTTTAATGCTGAATTTTTTTCTTGCCTTTTCTGTAATTTCTTCTTCCAGATTTGAAGATGAATTTTTAAAAAGAGTAATCGAATTATCTGGAATATTCAATAGAAAAACTTGAGTCTTGTCTCCAATTTTATAGATATCCAAAACTTTAAAATAAGCAATCGTGTCTAAAAGAAAATGTCCAATTTTTCCAGAATCAGGATTGAATTTCGATAGATCTTTAGGATGTGAACTTGCAATCAAATATCTGAAATTTCCAGAAAGCCCTCCGCCAATAGAAGTCATATCAGTAAATCCTTTTTCCTGAATGATCTGGCCGATTTTGTACTTCGAAATTAAATTCTCTGGTAAATTGGTGTCTCTGTAAAATAGTTTTAAACCGGAAAAAGTTTCACTGTAAATTGCTTTAAGCCGAGCGTTTTTCATGGTTTGCTATTTTTTTGAATTGGGATTTTCGATAGAAATTAAAGATTCCCAATACTATCCAATTCTCTTTTTAAAGGTTCGATTTGTTTAGAAAAACGAGTTTTGTCATTTCCTGTCAAAGATTCTCCGGTTGGCAAATTCAATCGAAGTGCATCAACTTGAACGCCATTTTTCCAGAAACGATAGCAAACGTGTGGTCCCGAAGCTAAACCTGTACTTCCAACCAATCCGATTGTCTGACCTTGAGTAACGCGTTGCCCGCGACGAACCAAAATTCTGGACATGTGTAAATATTGAGTAGAGTAGGTTCCGTTGTGTTTTACTTTTACAAAGTTTCCGTTTCCTGCTGTATATCCGGTAGCTTCAACAACTCCTGATGCAGTTGTAGAAATTGGAGTTCCAGTTGGTGCGGCATAATCTGTTCCTTTGTGTGCTTTCCAAGTGTGTTGTACGGGATGAAAACGATTCATGGTGAATCGAGAAGTGATTCTGCTGAATTTAATCGGAGTTTTTAGGAAAAAGTTTTTAAGTGTTCTTCCTTGATCGTCATAATATTCGATTTTTCCTGAAAGCGTGTCTTTTTCAAAAGGAAAGGCATAAACGATTTTTCCTTTATACTCAAAAAATGCAGCTTCAAGCTCTTCAACGCCATCATATGTTTTTCCGTTGATGAATCTTTCTGTGAAAATTAATCCGTAGCGATCACCTTTTTTAAGTTTGAAGAAGTCGATAGACCAAGAAAATACTTTTGTGATTCGGCTTGCCAAAGCTGTTTCGACACTTTCATTTCCTAAAGTTTCAGATAAAGAGCTTTTTAAAACGCCACCAATAATTTTTCTTTTTAAAGTTACTGGTTTTATTTTTTTATATGCCTTTGCAATGCTGTCTCTCAAATCTACAACATAATAGGTCAGTGCGTCAGGCTGATAAATGAAAACCTCGAGATTGTTGGTTTTGTTTTTTGCGCGAAGCAATGTAAAAGGTTTGCCGTAACGAATGGTTCTAACATTAAAAGAATCTTTGACTTGTTCAACTATGTCAAATACTTTTTTGTCGCCAATATTTTGACCCTGAACAATTGATCCAAAGGAATCTCCTTTTGAAATAGTATCATTTACAACATTAAAGTCTGCGTAATTAAATCCGAATTCTACTTTTTTGGTTTTAGGTTTGGTAATTTTGTTTTCAACTATTTCCTCTTTTTTATTACATGAGAAAACAGAAAACAAGACTATTAAAATTACGACTGCTTTTTTCAAACTTTTTAATTTTTTCTAGGGAACTAAATGTGGTTTATTCATTTCCCCAATTGGACAATTCTTCTTCGGTCCACAATTTAGGAAAAAAGATGCGTCTTTGGTATTTTGGATGCATATATTTTTGCCAATCGCTTCCTCCTGTCGCTTCTCCGTTGCCTTTTCCACTTTCTAGAATGTATTTTCTTGCGGTATTAAGGTGTTGCATTACCCAGGTAATATTTACGGTTTTGTCATAATGGCGCATTGCAGTAATTAGATCTGTATTTTGTTGATCTTCAGCAGGGAGCTGTGTGAATTTTTGCCAAATATTTTTCGTTTTAAACGATGACATTTGTCTTAAAAACTGCTCTTTGTATTTTTTTTCAAACTCATTCAGCAAGTATGATTTTTCGCCAGTTTGATAATCTTTTCCAGCGGCTTGCCAATACAAATGCTCAAAACTGGTTTCCAAATCTGTATTTTCATCAAAATTTGCTTTGTATCTTCTGTCTGTTAAATTGATAACGTCAGTTGATGCAAATTCGATCATTCTATATTGCGCACTCTGAAAACCACTTGCCGGCGTAAGCGTGTTTCTAAATTTCATGTATTGATCAACGTCCATTCCGTTTTCCATAATGCTGAACGAATTGGTCAACATGTCAAAATAGCGTGTGATTCTTGAAAGTCTTTCGCTAAAAAAATCAACTTGAATGTTTTCGGTTTCCGCGATTTGATCAATTTCCCACAAGATCATTTTGAAAATCAATTCGTTGACTTGGTGGTACATAATAAATACCATTTCGTCAGGAAGCGTGGTGCGTTGTATTTGTAGGTTTAAAAGCGCATCGGTTTGAATGTAATCCCAGTATGTGATTGGTTTAGACCAAAGTAATCCTTCTAACTGAACTTCAGTTTTTTGATTTATAGCTTGGAATTTTTGATCAATTTCGTTTAAAATTGATTCTGAATGATCAGTAAGGTTCATTATTTTTTTGCTTTAAATGGATTTTTTAATCCTTTATATTCATCAAGATCTGCCTTGAGTGATCCAACGGCAAGATCTGCTTTAATTCTAATAGGAACTTTGTTGTCGTCGTCTGTAATCCAGAGTGTTAAGCTTTCTTCTTCTTTGAAAACCCTTCCTTTCTGTACAGATGGTCTAAAAACCATCGTAGAAACGGTGCCAAATTTAGTCGTAATATCTTGACGGCCTATATATTTTAACTTAAATTTTGTGATTTCGTCATCAAAAAACATGTCAATTGTAATGGCTTCTCCTGATTTTAATTTATCAATATTCGGATGATTTCTTAAGTAGTAAAATGAAGAAACTATATCTTGTACATTATCAGTAGTTATGATGGTTTTTTCAGATTTTCTTTTGTAATCTTTCACCAAAACTCTGTTTTCTGACTGGTTAAAAAAACCTTCTTGATTTTTGGTATAACCACCTTCGTCAATTTTCCTCACATAACGATACGGACTTCCGGTTTCTCTATCAAAATAACTTTCGTATAAATCTTCGACTTTAAAGAAAAATTTTGACATTCCGGTTGTGTAACCTTTACCCACCGCATGAAATACTTTTTTATTGTTAATTGTTGCGTCTTTAATTTCGAGTGTGGCGTATCCGGCGTTTATGATTCCGTAGTGAATTCTAAATTTAAAGAACTCTCCAGTGTCGAAAGCGTCTTCTTTTTGTGAGTCAAAACTAAAGGCTGTGAGGATGAATATAGTGAGGATGAATTTTTTCATAGTGCTGTTTTACAAATATTTATGAGGATAATTGCAAATTCTATTCCAAATGTACCAAAACAAAAAAACTCAGTCAAGGAATGACTGAGTTTTTATGCTATTAACTAACCAAAAAACTATAAATTATGAAATTTATATCAATCCAAAAGGAAACCACCCCTTTTGTTTTGCGAGTGCAAAGATAGATAGAAAGTTCAAAAAAGAAATAGAAAAAGGCAAGTTTAACATAACATTTGCATAAAAATCAACGTTTTACAGAGAATTTTTCTGCATAATGTAAAAATTCAGCGTTTTTATAATGTACCTCTCAATTCTTGCTCTCTTTCAATCGACTCAAAAAGGGCTTTAAAGTTCCCTGCACCGAATCCTTTTGCGCCCATTCTTTGGATAATTTCGAAGAAAAGGGTAGGTCTGTCTTGAACTGGCTTGGTAAATATTTGTAATAGATAACCATCTTCATCAGCATCTACCATGATGGCTAACTTTTCAATTTCATTAATGTCTTCTTTCATCATATCCATATGAACGCCCAATCTTTCAGGAATTGCTTCATAATAAGTGTGAGGAGGAGACGATAAAAATTCAACACCACGAGCTCTCAGTTGTGATACTGTTTTGATAATATCATCGGTTGCAATTGCAATATGTTGAATTCCAGGTCCGCCATAGAAATCTAAATATTCTTCAATTTGAGATTTTTTCTTTCCTTCTGCTGGTTCATTGATTGGGAATTTGATTCTTCCGTTTCCGTTTGACATTACTTTACTCATCAATGCAGAGTATTCTGTAGTAATTTGTTTGTCATCGAAAGATAAAAAGTTCACGAATCCCATAACGTCTTCGTAGAATTTTACCCAAGTATTCATTTCGTTCCACCCTACATTTCCAACCATGTGATCGATATATTTTAATCCGGTTGGTTCTGGATTATAATCTGATTTCCATTCTTTGTAACCCGGCAAGAAAATTCCGTTGTAGTTTTTTCTTTCTACAAAAATGTGAACAGTTTCTCCATAAGTATAAATTCCCGAACGAATCACTTGTCCAAATTCATCTTCTTCAACAGTTGGTTCCATGAAAGAACGTGCGCCACGTTTCATTGTTTCTTCGTAAGATTTTGTAGCATCTTCAACCCAAAGCGCTGCCACTTTTACTCCGTCTCCATGTTTTTTCAAATGTTCGTTGATTGGAGAATCTGCTGTTAAAGGCGTTGTCAAAACAATTCTGATTTTGTCCTGTTTTAAAACATACGATGCTCTGTCTTTTACTCCAGTTTCTAATCCGGCATAAGCCAATGACTGATATCCGAAAGCTGTTTTATAATAATGTGCAGACTGTTTTGCATTTCCAACATAGAATTCTACATAATCTGTTCCTAATAATGGAAGGAAATCTTGTGCTCCTTCAAATATTTTTTCTAATCCGTATTCTACTGATTTAACTTCTTTACTCATGATGTTTTTAATTAGAAAATGAGTTAATTAGAAAATTAGATAATGCGCATTCCGATAAAAATTATCACATTGGCACATTGACAAATTATCTAATTATTTCCTCTTTGATGTTGATATTATTTTATTTAAAATTTTTAAAATTTCTGATAATTCATTTAATAAATATTTGCAATCTGGATAGTCTTTGTGTGCGTCACATAAAAACAACCAATATTCCGATTCATCTGCTTCTTTGATTGCAATTTTTAATTTATGAATAAAATCTGCTTTGCTTTCTGCGTTTTGTGACTCTTTTGAATTTGCTCCAATTGATGTTCCGCTTTTTAATAACTGATTTGCAATTACGAATTTCTTTTGATCCTGAAGTTCGGTTGTGTAGTCAATTATATTTAAGGCAAAATTGAATGTTTTTATTAAAAGAGCGTTGTCTTTATATTTCTCGTTGAAAGTCATTTGTTTAATGTGATAATTAGAAAATTTGATAATTTGATAATGAGATAATTAATTTTGTAGGTTTAAAATTACAATTAAATTATTTGATTTTCTCATTTTCTAATTGCCGCATTCTCTAATTGGCACATTATCTAATTACTACTCCGTCCAAGATTTATAGTACTGTCCATCATCAAGACCCATAGCTTCTTCCGTAACCATAAGTGGTCTAAAAGTATCAACCATAACAGCTAATTCTTGGGTTTCTTTGTGACCAATACTGCGCTCCATTGCGCCTGGCGCTGGTCCGTGCGGAATTCCTTTTGGGTGTAAAGTAATATGACCTTGCTCGATATTATTACGGCTCATAAAATCGCCATCAACATAATATAATACTTCGTCAGAATCTATATTGCTGTGGTTGTATGGCGCTGGAATTGCTTTGGGATGATAATCGTAAAGTCTTGGGCAGAATGAACAAACGACAAAAGTGGCCGTTTCAAAAGTTTGGTGTACCGGAGGCGGTTGGTGAACACGTCCCGTTATAGGTTCGAAATTGTGAATTGAAAATCCATATGGGAAATTATAACCGTCCCAACCCACAACGTCAAAAGGATGTGTCGCATAAACCACTTCGTGCATCATGCCTTCTTTTTTGATTTTAATTAAAAAATCACCTTTTTCGTCGTGTGTTTCCAATTCGTTTGGCAAAATAAAATCACGCTCGCAAAATGGAGAATGTTCTAAATGCTGACCGGATTGATTTTTGTATCGTTTTGGAGTATAAAATGGCGAATAAGATTCTACATAAAATAATCGGTTATCTTCGGTTTCAAAATCAATTTGATAAATGATGCCACGCGGAATAATCAAATAATCGCCATATTCAAATGGGATATTTCCCAACATAGTTCTTAATTTTCCTTTTCCTTTATGGATGAAAAGCATTTCATCGGCATCGGCATTTTTGTAGAAATAATTTCGAAGCGATTTTTTCGGCGCGGCCAAGCCAATAATGCAGTCTTTGTTGACTAACATAGCTTTTCGGCTGTCTAAAAAGTCGTTTTCAGGTTTTAATTCAAAACCTTTAAAAAGTAATGATTTTATATTTTTTCCGATTGCGATTTTTGGCTCAACCGAATAAGAGTTTAAAATTTCTTTAACCTGAGTTGGTCTGTGAACATGATAAGATAATGACGAATGTCCGTGAAAACCTTCGGTTCCAAATAATTGTTCGTAGTAAAAACCGCCGTTTGGTTTTTCGAATTGGGTGTGTCTCTTTTGAGGAAAATCTCCGAGTTTGTGATATAATGGCATGGCCTTTTCAATTAGATAATTTGTAAATTAGATAATTAGAAAATGTGAATTGCAGAGTTAACAATTAGTTCAATCTTTTAATTGACTAATTATTTCAATTCGATAGAGCCATTATTCAGGATTTCTCTTGATTAGGAATTGAAGATACTCTAATAAACCTGTCCAATTTGTTTTCATTATAACAAATGTCGTAATTTTTGCCGAGTAAAATTATAAATTATATTATTTATAACACTAATTATTTTAATTTTTTTGATATAAATTTTTGATAGCAAAAAAATACCGCTATTTTATTGAGGAATTCTTTGCTGAAATGCTAAAATAAAAATCCTATACTAAACCAAGTAAAGCTTTTTGACATTTCTGGAGACCATGATTGTTTGATTTCTATAGGGCCAATGATGGTTTCTAATCCATAACCTAAAGCATAACCTGTATATTTTGGCATTGAAATCCAGTCTACTGTTTTGAAAATATCATCGCCTAGATTGGCAAAGTTCGCAGAAAAGTTAACGTGGTTTTTCTTGAAAAGCTCATAATCCAGCGTAATATCAGTTTTTATATAACTGTTGCCTGAAATACTTAGAAAGTCGTAACCGTAGAAATAATTGAAGTTGTTGATTTTACTGTAGCCATAACCTCCCAAAATATAATCGAAAAAGGGTACGCTGTCGCTTCCTATATTAAATCCGGCATCAGCACCAATTTTAAAAGTTGCTCGTCTAAATAATGTTTTAGCAAATGCAATTTCGGCCTTAGCCATCGAAAACGGCTTAAAAGCATTAGTATAATCAGATGATGCTAAATAAGTTTGCACATCACCGGAGAAATATAATCCTGAACGCGGAAAGGTTTTCTTGTCTAAGGAATCATATTTCAAATACCCAAAAACACTGAAGTAATTGCTTTTGTCTATTACATTGCCTTCGTTTGCAAGTGTTGGCGTATTGATTTTTAAATATTTATATTCTAAACCTCCGCCCATAAGGAATTTTTGGACAAAGATGGTTTGAAAATAAGCTTGATTGCTAAGGTCAAAAAAATCAACATTAATAAGATTGACATCAGGATTTGATTGTTCAAGTTTGCTAATGCTTGTCGTTACATTTCGATTAAACTGATTTAGTCTTGAACGGAAACCAAAGCTGATATTGAATCCGTTTTCGATATAATAATTAAAATCATATCTGAAATTATCTCCTAAAATAATATCTAAGGAGGTAACGTCATTTTTCATGAAGGTCTTTTTGTGCGTTAAGTTTAATAAGATTGCACTTTTATAAAGTCCATCGTAATGAAGTCCGAGTTTTAAGTAAGTCTGCGTTGGGTTTTCTTTCAGCACTAGATCTAAATTATCTTTGTTTTCATCTCCTGGTTGTAGGCAATATGAAATTGTGCTAAAGTTTTGGGTTGCATCCAAATTATTTATTCCGGTTTTTAAATCATCATATGTAATGGTGCTTTCCGGTTTGAAACGCAATTTTCCGTTAATATATTCCTTCGTATAATTGTCTAATTTATCGACATTGATTTTTTGAATTTCTAAAGTATCGGAGCTGACTTCTAGTCTTGGTTTTTTATAAAAAGTTTCTTCGGTTACTAATGTTTTGATTTTTTCATAAACTGCAAAAGTTGCTTCTTCGCCTTTTCGGATAATTTCTTCGCCTCGATCAAATGAAATTACGCCAAAATCACGAATATCTGGTTTGATGTAAATATCAGTTTCCTTTCTTTTGCTTTTCATTTTCTCAATTGACTGCAGATTTGTGATCTGAACCAAAATTCTAGTTGCATTTTTCAGGCCTTTTCTGTTCTGTAAATCATCCTGTACATCAACTCCAATGATAATGTCGGCACCTAGATTACGGACTTCTTGAATTGGATAATTGTTTACAACGCCACCATCAACAAGCAGTTTTCCATCAATTTCAACAGGTGTGAATAAAGAAGGAAATGCGGCGCTGGCCATCATTGCTTGTACTAAATTTCCTTTATTGAGCAACACCTCTTCACCGGTTTCGATATTTGTTGCGATACACAAAAATGGAGTAGGCAAATTATTAAAGTCTCGAACATGACGTATATTTCTAGTCAAACTGCTTAAAAGGTTGTAATTGTACATTCCTTTTGAAAGCGCTTCAGGAATTCCGATTCTGAAATTACTGAAAGGCAATGTAATAGCGTATAATTCGTCATTTTTTTTACCATAAAAGTTTTTTGATGAACGCGGAATATAATCGTTTATCAATTCATCAAAATTGGTTTTTTTAAAAATAGAATCAATTTGCGTAGCGTTATAACCAGTAGCATAAAGCCCGCCAATTACAGCTCCCATACTAGTTCCTCCAATATAATCGATTTTAATTCCAGCTTCTTCTAAAACTTTTAAAACGCCAATATGTGCAAAACCTTTTGCGCCGCCACCACTTAAAACCAAACCAATTTTTGGTCTTTTCAGACTGTCTTGTTTTAGGTCCTGTGAAAGAGTTTTTTCAGGAAGAAGAAGTAAGGCAAAAAGTACGACAACCGTGTTCCAGATAAATTTGGAAAGAAATCCTTTTGACCGAACATTTGAAATGAACACTTTTTTAAAGTACATAAAAAACAGCTAGTTGGTTTTGTAAAAGTCGACAATTTTTTTGGCTTTTGAAACCCCAATAACATCAGAAATTTCTTTTTCTGTCGCTAATTTTAATCTTTTAACACTCTTAAAATGTTGAATCAAAGTTGTCATTGTTTTTTCGCCAATTCCAGGAATGCTTTCGACCGATGAATTTAGTGCGGCTTTGCTTCGTTTGTCACGGTGAAATGTAATTCCAAAACGATGCGCTTCGTTACGCAATTGCTGAATTACCTTTAAAGTTTCAGACTTTTTGTCCAAATATAATGGAATGGAATCGCCTGGATAAAAAAGTTCTTCAAGACGTTTTGCAATTCCAATAATGGCAATTTTACCACGCAAACCTAATTCGTCTATACTTTTTAATGCTGCCGAAAGCTGTCCTTTTCCACCATCAATAATAATTAATTGAGGCAAAGGTTCATTTTCTTCTAATAATCTTTTGTAACGTCTGCCGACGATTTCGGTCATCGAAGCAAAATCATCTGGACCTTCAACTGTTTTTACATTAAAGTGGCGATAATCTTTTTTGCTTGGTTTTCCATCTTTAAAAACCACACAAGCCGCTACCGGATTTGTTCCTTGAATATTGGAGTTATCAAAACATTCAATGTGACGTGGTTCAACTGGCAAACGCAGATCTTTTTGCATTTGCGCCATGATTCGGTTCGTATGTCTGTCCGGATCTACAATTTGCAATTGCTTTAATTGTTCAATTCGGTAGAATTTTGCATTCCGAATTGACAAATCCAAAATCTGTTTTTTGTCTCCAAGCTGCGGAACGGTTGTTTTGATGTTTTCGCCTAAATCAATTTCAAACGGAACAATTATTTCTTTTGATAATAACTCAAAACGTTCGCGAAGTTCAATAATAGCAAGTTCCAATAATTCTTCGTCACTTTCGTCCAGCTTTTTCTTCATTTCCAATGTATGCGAACGAATAATTGATCCATGAGAAATTTGCAGAAAGTTTACATAAGCGGCGCTTTCGTCAGAAACAATTGAAAAAACATCAACATTCGTAATTTTTGGATTGATGATGGTCGATTTGGATTGATAATTCTCCAAAACTTCAATTTTTTCTTTGATTTTTTGCGCCTCTTCAAATTGCAGATTTTGCGCATAATTATTCATTATCTTTTTGAAGTCCTTTAAACTTTCTTTGAAGTTTCCTTTCAAGATTTCACGAATCGCATTGACTTGTCTTTGGTATTCTTCCAGCGGTTCCAAACCTTCGCACGGACCTTTGCAATTGCCAATATGATATTCCAAGCAAACTTTAAATTTGCCAGAATCAATATTGGATTTGCTTAAATCGTAATTGCAAGTTCGCAAAGGATATAATTCTTTGATTAATTCCAAAATCGTGTGAACCGTTTTGAAATTTGTATAAGGGCCAAAATACTCTGAGCCGTCTTTAACCATTCTTCGTGTTGAAAATATTCTCGAAAAGGGTTCTTTTTTAATACAAATCCAAGGATAACTTTTGTCATCACGAAGCAATACATTATAACGCGGCTGTAAAGTTTTGATTAGATTGTTTTCCAATAAAAGCGCATCGGTTTCAGTTGGAACGACAATGTGTTTTATCGTTACGATTTTTTTGACCAAGACATTCGTTTTGGCTGTATCGTGAATTTTATTGAAATAGGAAGAAACCCTTTTTTTTAAATTTTTGGCTTTCCCAACGTATAAGATCTTCCCGTCTTTATCGTAATATTGATAAACGCCCGGATTATCTGGCAAGGTAAGAATTTGAAGATCTAAGGACGGTTTTTGCATTCTGTTTTGTTTCTGAAGATTGTGAAAAAGCGTTCAAAAATCATTTCAATTTCTGAAAAAAGCTTAACACTGATTTAGAATCAAATTTACGAAATCAAAAGAATAATTTCTATATTTAGCTTTTATAATTCTGCATGAAAAATAGTAAGCCCTTAGTTATTTTCGACGAAACAATTTTGCCGGGAGAAAATAGAACAATTAATGTTGAAATTGCAAGATTGCATACTACAACAAAACTGAATATTCCAGTAATTGTGCGCCGTTCAAAAATTGAAGGCCCAGTTGTTTTATTTTCGGCCGGAATTCATGGCGACGAAATAAACGGAGTAGAAATCGTGAGGCAAATTATCAGCAAAAAAATAAACAAGCCGGCAAAAGGAACTATTATTTGTATTCCAATTATCAATATGTATGGTTTTGTAAATAAGTCGCGCGAGTTTCCTGACGGACGTGATTTAAACCGAGTTTTTCCGGGAAGCAAAAAAGGTTCGCTCGCAAGCCGTTTTGCTTATCATATTGTCGAAGAAATTTTGCCAATTCTCGATTATGCAGTTGATTTTCATGCCGGAGGCGCCAGCAGATTTAACGCTCCGCAAATTAGAATCACCGAGAATAATCCCGAATTAAAAGTCTTGGCCGATGTTTTTAATGCACCTTTCACTTTGTATTCTAAAAATATAAGTGGCTCTTTTAGAAAAACTTCTGAAAGTGCCAATGTAAAAATGCTGCTTTTCGAAGGTGGAAAATCTTTGGACATCAATAATGATATTGCCAATGAAGGCGTTCTGGGAGTAAAACGACTATTGCATTATTTGGAAATGCTCGACTCAAAACAGCTTGTCGAAGCAGCGCCAATGCCTTCTATTTATATAAAATATTCGTTCTGGCTTAGAGCGAAATGTTCAGGTTTGCTACACGATTTTAATTTGATTGGAAAATTTGTGACCAAAGGTACTATCTTGGCTATTATTACAGATCCGTTTGGGAAATTTGAACAAAAAGTAAAAGCGCCTCACGATGGATTTGTAATCAATGCTAATCATTCCCCTATTGTATACGAGGGCGACGCAATTTATCATTTATCTAAAAATAGCCCTATAGATGGCGACGAATAAAAAAGAACTAAGACTACATTATAAAAATCTTCGTAAAACACTTTCTGAAGAGGAAATTGAAGAAAAAAGTCTGGCTGTTGCCAATAATTTAATTCAGTTGCCCATTTGGGATAAAACCTATTTCCATGTTTTTCTTCCAATAGTAGAGCATAAGGAAGTTGATACGGAATTTGTCCTGCATTTGCTTTCTGGAAAAGACAAAGAAATTGTGATTTCGAAAAGTGATTTTGAAACACGCCAAATGACACATTTTCTTTTAACGGATAATACTAAGATAAAAAAGAATGAATTTAATATTCCAGAACCTGTAAACGGGCTTCAAGTTCAGAGTTCAAATATTGATGTGGTTTTTGTGCCGCTTTTGGCTTTTGATGAATATGGAAATCGCGTTGGTTACGGAAAAGGTTTTTATGATAAATTCCTATCTGAATGTAGACCAGAAACCATAAAAATTGGTCTTTCATTTTTTGAAGCCGTAAATCAGATTGACGATGTTTTTGAATCGGATATAAAACTGGATTATTGCGTGACGCCTGAGAAAATATACATATTTTAATTTTACGGAATGTTCTGTAGAGACGCATTTCAAATTATATTTACTTATATTACTTATATGATTTAAACCAAAAAACAAAATCCCAAACTTCAATTTTGAATTGGAATTTGGGATTTTTTATTTTGAGATTTTAAAAATCTATTTCACTTCTTTGATTGTCGAACCATCAATCCAACCTTCGGTTCCATCAGTTAATTCGATTTTTTTCCATTGCCCCAAAACTTCGGTTACATAAACTTTTGCACCTTCATGTAATAAGAAAATTGCAGCACCGCCTTTTTGTGGTTCGCTTCGAACTTCGCTTAATTCTGCAAAAACAATTGCTGGGCGATCATTGTCAAAATGACTTTTTTCAGACATTCCTGCAGAAACGCTTAATCCCAAAACAATTAAAAGAACAAACATTCCAATAAAATAGATTCTTTTTGTAAGCGTAATTTGTGAAAAATAATACCCGATAAAACTCAAAAGAAAAAGAAATGCGATTCCAACAGAGATTTTGGCCCAAGTATTATAATCAAAAATGCCAGTAAAGTTCTGAATTAGTTTTGCAAAGCCTACTTTCGGAACTTCTTTTATCTCGTCGATTGTTAGCTTTTTGGCAAATTTTAAGTTATTCAACACATCTTGATCATGAGGTTTTAAAACTAATGCCTTTTCGTAATTGTAAATTGCCGGAGCTACTTTATTAAGCTTGTAATAGCTATTTGCTAAATTAAAATATAACTCCGCTGAATGTTGTTTGTTTTCTTTTATAACAGCTTCATATGCCTGAATAGCTTCCTGATAATTGCCTCTTTGATACATAGCGTTTCCTTTTTCAAAGCGTTGAGCAAAGAAAACCTGTGTGATTAATAAAAAGAGATATACTATGTTTTTCATTTTGTTTTTTTAAAACCTGTTAGGTTTGTTTTAATAGGTTTAAACAATCTGTTTTTCTAATTCTGAAATGATCAGAACAGCTTTATCGAAATCTTGCTGAATGGAAGCGCTTGATGCCGGAGCATATCGTGCAAATTCGCAGTTTTCAGTCAAATTAATAAAACTTACAACTGATTCTGGATTTGCATTTCGAGACAACAGTAACTCGCGAATATTGTCTTTGCTCATTTCTGAGGTTTCAATATGCAGTTTTGCTTTAAGGAAATTGTGCATTGCTTTTTCCAGTGCAATATAGAATGCTTCTTTATTGTTAAGTTGCTTTTTAGCTTCAGATAAATATTTCTTAGCCAGCTTATTGTTCATCTTGATTCGGTTTCCTGTTACATCGCCGTCAATTGCTTCTTTTTTCTTCTTAGCAATAATGATAATTGGCAAAATGATGAAAGGCGCAAACAATAATGCATAATACAAATCAGAACCATAAAAATCATCTTTAACAACCGAGACCAAGGTGGTTTTTGATTTGATGTACTTAAACTGATCTGTTTTTGAAATCACATTTTTCGCCGCATTTGCAGTGCTGTTTGCTTCGGCTTGCATTGGTCCGTCTAAAACATCAATTGCAATTTCTTGCGAAGTGATCGTTTTGTATGAACCTGTGCTTAAATCGAAATAAGAAAACTGCATTGGTTTAATAATGTATTTTCCTTTGTACTGCGGAATAATAGTGTACTTGTCAGATATTCTTCCAGACATTCCAGTTAGCGAAGTCGTAACTTTTTCGTCATGAACAGGATCGTACATTTCTAATGCATTTGGCACAACTGGTTTTGGCAATGTAAACAATTTCATATTTCCGGTTCCAGAAGCGCTCACAACTAAATCTAAGCTTTCTCCGCTTTTTACACTTGTTTTAGATGGCGTAACAATAAAGTTGAATTTCCCTACTGCTCCGCTGAAATCTGCTGGTTTTCCAGTTTCAGGAAGTGGTCGTACGTTTATTGTTTTGGCTCCAGCCGAAACTACTTTATTATCCATTGTTGTGATCATCTGACCAAACATATTTCGACGATCTGTAGGCAATTCTACACCAATGTCTAATGAAAGTGGTTCGATGGTTAATTTGCCAGATTTTTGAGGATACAAAATCGTTTTTTTCAAAATCACAAAATAACATCTTTGACCTTGAAAACTTCCTTCTTCGATTGCCAATTGTTTGATTTCGATATTCTGATTCCAGAAATCATTATATTTTGGTTTTGCCAATTCTTTAAAGCCGTTAACGCCAATATTGTTGAAATATAATTTGTAAACCACTGTAATTGGCTCATTCAAATATGGATTTGTTTTTGAAATTTCGGCAACGAGATTTAATGTTTCGCTTCCTTGACCTCCTTGTTGTTGCCTGTCGTTCGGATCTCTTTCCTGAGCAACAGCATTTGTAACCACAACTTTTATAGGAGATGTTTTATACACTTGTCCATTGAATTCAATGGCAGCTTGTTTGATGACAACATTTCCTTTTTGAGTAGGTTGCAGTATATAAGAATAGATTTTTTGAAAAGAACTACGTCCGTTGATCCAAGATTGGCTTATTTGCTGACTTGGTCCTGCTACAACTTTAAATCCATCAAAATTAGGCTGTTCAAAGTTGTCTCCATCAACATTCATGATGAAGTCAATTCGAATTCGCTCATTTAGCCCGAGCGTATTTTTGCTGACTCTGGCTTCAAATTGAACTTGTGCCAAAAGTCCTTGAAAAGTGAATAGAAATAAAATTAAAAATCTTTTCATTAAGTTGTTTAATCGTTTATTTGTTTTAACCGTTTAATCCTTTTTTATATTGTTTAATCGTTTAACCGTTTATTTGTTTTATCAAATAAACGGTTAAACGATTAACCCAAAAATCCTACCAGTCTTTTTCTGCTTTTTTCGGACTTCCTTTTACTTTTTGCGCGTTTACCTTGTCTTGAATTTTTTTCTCTTCATTGTTAACGGCATCTAATAAATTTTGAACGCGTTCTTTAGATATTCCTCCAGGCTGTGGTTTTGGCTGTCCGTTATTATCAGACTTGTCGTCTTTTTTAGGATCGTTTTTACCATCTTTTTTATCCTTGTCAGGATCGCCTTTGTCGTCTTTTTTATCTTTGTCCTTGTCCTTATTTTTGTCCTTGTCTTTGTCCTTATCTTTATTTTTATCCTTGTCCTTGTCTTTGTCCTTATTTTTGTCTTTGTTGTCGTTTTTAGGAGGATTTTCTTTGAGCTTTTGTTTGGCCAAAGCATAATTGTATCGAGTTTCATCGTCGGTTGGATCATTTCGCAATGCTTGTTTATAGGCTTCTACAGCTTGCGTATAATCTTTCTCTTTCATGAAAACATTCCCTAAATTGTGATAAGCTTTATGTTTTTCAGGTCTTGTTTTTGCGTTTTTTATTGCTTTAGCGAAAGCAAATTTGGCTTCGGCAATTTGGTTTTGTCTGTAAATTGTATTTCCTAAATTGTATGAAGCGGTAGCTTTATTTGGAAATTTTGATTGCGAAATTCTATAGTTCGCTTCGGCATCAACAAATTTATTCTGTTTATATTCTTCGTTCCCGTCTGGCAATGTTTTGTCTTTTTCTTGAGCAGAAACTGCTAAAGAAAACGTTAGTAAAATATAAAGAAGTAAATTTTTCATTCTAAATTTTTATTTTTTTTGGTTGCCACGAATTTCACCAATTATCACTAATTAATCGTTTTCATATTTTTTGAATTTCACAAAACAGATTTGTTCAAAGTGGCTGTTTTCGTTTAAATTCGTGTAATTAGTGGCGAACTTTATTATTTCTTTTCGTTAAATAAATTCAACTCTTTTATCCAATTTGTTTTTCTCTCCAAAAGGAAAATATCTAAGAATAGTAATAGAAAAGCAAACCCAAGGAACCATTGAAATTGTGATTGAAACTCGGCCATTTGCGTTGCTTCGAATTCTGTTTTTTGAATGTTGTTTAGGGCGTTTTTAATGTAATCTAAAACTTCTTTTGTATTACCGCCGTAAACATAACCTCCTTTTGTTGCTTTTGCAATAGTTTTTAAACCTTCTTGATTCAGTTTTGTAATAACAATTTCTCCGTTTTGATCTCTTTGGTGGTTTCTAACAATACCGTTTTCTTTCAATGGAATTGTGCCTCCTTTTTCAGTTCCAATACCAATTGTGATGATTTTCATTCCAATTTTGTTCGCTTCTTCGGCTGCAGCTGTTGCACCTTCGGAGTGATCTTCTCCATCAGAAATCAGGATAAGCAATTTGCTTGTTTTGCTCTTTTCATCAAAATAAGTCGATGATAATCGGATGGCTTCATCAAGCGAAGTTCCTTGTGATGATACCATATCTGGACTCATGCTTTGTAAGAACATTTTTGCAACGCTGTAATCAGAAGTAATTGGCAAAACGGGGAAAGCACTTCCTGCGTAGGCAACAATTCCAATCCTGTCACTTCCTAATTGATTTATGATTTGCGAAACAATTTGCTTGCTTTTCTCCAGACGGCTTGGTGCAACATCTTCGGCAAGCATACTTTTAGAAACATCGACCGCAAAAACAATATCAATACCTTCACGTTTTACGGTTTCCATTTTTGTTCCAATCTTCGGATTTACGAGTCCTATAATCAAACAAGTAAGCGCTAGAAGTATAATTGATAATTTTAGAATTGGTTTAAAAACAGAACTTTCAGGGCTCAGTTTTTTGACCATTTCTAAATCACCGAATTCGCGTTGCTTTTTTCGTTTCCAATACACATTGAAAAGAAAAATGCATACCACGATTGGCAGTAAAAATAAAAGGTATAAATATTTTTTTTCGTCTAATTCCATTTTAAATTTTAGATTTCTGAATTTAGATTTTAGATTTTTTTAATCTAAAATTAAATGAAGCTTCTGTAAACTGTATTTCTTAAACCAACTTCCAGCAATAATAAAAAGACTGCCAATGCAACGAACATTCTGTATTTTTCGTCGTAATCGTAGAATTTTAATTCTTGGATTTCTGTTGTTTCTAATTTATTGATCGAATTGTAAATCTGAGCTAATCGATCGTTACTTGTTGCTCTAAAATACGTCCCATCAGTTTTGCGGGCAATACTTTTCATTAATTGCTCGTCGATTTCTACTTTTTGCATTTTGAACAAGAAACCACCATTTGGCCCGTATGCATAAGGCGATTCAGCCATTCCGTTTGTTCCTAAACCAATTGTGTAAACTTTAATTCCGTATTGTTTTGCAATATCAGCTGCAGTTTCAGGTTCAATAAATCCGGCATTATTTACACCGTCTGTCAATAAAATAATAACTCGGCTTTTTGCTTTACTGTCTTTTAGTCTGTTTACGGCGGTTGCCAATCCCATTCCAATTCCAGTTCCATCTTGTAAAGCAGTATCGTATTTGATTTCCTTTATTGCTTCCAAAATGATCGCTTTATCGCTTGTAACAGGCGTTTTTGTATACGCTTCTGATGCGTATAAAACTAAACCGATCCTGTCATTTGGTCTTTCTCCAACAAAGTCTGCTGCAACTCTTTTTAAAGCTTCCATACGGTTTGGCTTTAAATCTTTTGCGAGCATACTCCCAGAAACGTCAATTGCCATTACAATATCAATTCCTTTTGTTGTTTTAGTTTGATTGCTGATATCAACTGTTCGTGGTCTTGCCAAAGCAATAATCAAAGAACATAATGCTATAATTCTAAAAACGTATAAAGAAGGCTTTAATTTCACCAACAGCGATTCACTGTTTTTGAAACCTTGCGTCGAACTCATTTTTAAAGTAGCCGACTGCTGGTTGCGTTTCCAAAAATACCAAGCAATTACAACTGGAATCAGAAGAAAAAGCCAAAAGAATTCTGGATTTAAAAAAGTGATTTTTCCCATTAGTTGCTTGCTTTTTTAAGTTCAACGGAATTTAAAATTCGGTCTGTAATTGTGTTGGCATAAGTGTCGCCTTCTTCGTGTGAAATAACAATTTGCTGCAACCCTTGTTCTTGCTTGAAAATAAGAATTTCATAATATACTTTTGAACTGGTTTTTGTAGCTGGATTTATTACCGTCATTGTGCCGTATCCTTTTATACCTTGCACACCTTCATTAGTCTGGTAATCCTCTTGTTTTACAATAATATTTTGACCGCCTTGAGATTCAATAATTTTTAATGAACCTTCTAAAGCTTTTGATAAATCGATATCGGTTGGAGTTTTAAATTTAGTGGTTGAAACCGCGACATAGAAATTTTCAATCATGCTTCCGTAAACAAAAAGTTGCATTTCTTTAATCAGAGCCATAGCGTCTTTTGGAAGCACTTTTTGAGTATCCATACGTTTTAAAACTTGTGGCGTTTCAATTAAAACACCTGGGTTTCCATATTCGCTTTTTACCCATTCGCTTTCTAAAAGACGTTTAGTTGGGTGCAATAAAACTGTATCTTTTACAGCGGTGAAACCTTTGGTAGCGATAAAAAACGCCATTGTTAAAAACAGTAAGACCGCAACAGATCCTGCAGCAAGAACAATTCGTTTGTTTCTTTGTTTCTTCAGCTGAAGTTTGATTTGTTTTTGTCTTTGTGCTTCGTTCAGTAATTCATCTTCTTCAGATGGAACTTCTGTCGGAATTGCATTATCTAGCGTTAAAATTACTTTCTGAATTTTGTTTCGGTCATCGGTAATTTCAAAATCAAGAGGTTTTGATTTAGCAAATTTTACCAAATCCGCTTGACGGAGAACACGTTCTAGATTTTCAACCGTTTCTGGAGTCAAAGTCATTTTCTTTTTCGTTGATGCGGTTTTGATCGCTGCAATCAACTCGGATGTTGTGCTTTCCATTGCTGGAATATGAATTGCCTCTTCAATATAATTTCTTGCAATATCAGTCAATTCACTATAGTATTCCTTGATTTCACCTTTTTGAATGAGCTCTTTTGACTCTAGGCTATTAAGTAAACTAGTTGCTTTTTCAATGGGTGTTTTATAAACTTCTTCCTCGATTTTTTTCTTCTGACGTTTTTTAGTATCCCAATAAACGAAAGCGCCTATTCCAAGAATAATTATAAGTAATACAATATAGAGCCACCAATTTCCAAAACTGCTATCTGCTGTAGAAATATCTTTGATATCATACATTTTTTGCTGTAATGTATCAACTTTTACAGCGGCAACTTCAACTTTGATTGAATCTGATAAATAAGGTTTTTTGTCAATTAAAATTTGAACTGGCGAAATAGTATATTTTCCTGAATCAAATTGCGTTAAGCCATATTTCTTAATCAATTCATACGTGTCGTTTTTCTTAACTGTATCAATTGGATAAGATTGAATAACCTCTAATGAACCAATAGTTTTTGGTTGAGGAAAAACAACTTTCGATTTTGAGCTTACGACTGTTTTAAGTGTAAGTTTAAACTCGGCACCAATTTTGTTTTTTGTGGTATCAATACTTGTTTCTACCTGTTTTTGCTGTGCAAAAACCGCCGATGTAAGCAAAAATAGAAATATGTAAAATTTTAATTTCATTTGATTTTTGATTTCAGATTCTAGTCTAAAACTAAAGCTTAAAAATGGAACACGGATGACACAGTTTAAGCGGATTATATTTTTGGAATTATTGCATTAAAAATCTAATATTCTAACAATCTTATCCCGAAGTCTCGGGATAACAATCTTAACGTGACTTGAAATAGCCTAATAATTTAGTAACATAATTTTCATCGACTCTGGTATTTACCACGCCAGCGCCAGATTTGCTGAAAGTTTCTTTGAAATAATTTACTCTCTCGTGATAATGTTTTTCGTAATTCATTCGTACGACTTTAGAACCCGTATCAACCAAAATTGTTTTTCCAGTTTCAGCATCAAGCATATTTACCATTCCAAGATTCGGAATTTTTTCTTCGCGAATGTCGTACACACGAACGCCTGTTAAATCATGCTTTTTTGAAGCAATTTTTAATGTTTGCTCATAATTTTCAGACATAAAATCTGAAATCATAAAAACAATGGCTTTCTTTTTCTGAGTTCCCGATAAAAATTTCAAAGCTTCAGAAATATCGGTTTTATGGCTTTTTGGTTCAAATTCGATCAATTCACGAATGATTCTCAAAACGTGCGAACGGCCTTTTTTTGGTGGAATGTACAATTCGACATTATCAGAAAATAAAATCAATCCAATTTTATCGTTGTTTTGTGTAGCCGAAAAAGCCATCGTTGCCGCAATTTCGGTTACGATGTCTTTCTTAAATTGGCTTTTTGATCCAAAACCTTCTGAACCCGAAATATCCACCATCAAAACCATGGTTAGTTCGCGTTCTTCTTCAAATACTTTAACGTGAGCTTCGTTGTATCGTGCGGTTACGTTCCAATCGATGTTACGAATATCATCTCCGTATTGGTATTGACGCACCTCGCTAAACGTCATTCCTCGTCCTTTAAATGAAGAGTGGTATTCTCCCGAAAAGATATGATTGCTCAGTCTCTTCGTTTTGATTTCTATTTTCCGTACTTTTTTTAAAAGCTCTTTTGTATCCATTTTTTGTTTGGTTTATGGTTTATGGTTGTTGGTTGATGGCGCATAAACCATCAACAAAAAACTATCAACCATCAACTTTTTAAGGTACTTCAATCTCGTTAACGATTTTATTGATAATGTCTACAGAAGTGATGTTTTCCGCTTCGGCCTCATAAGTAATTCCAACTCTGTGGCGCAATACATCGTGAACAACTGCACGAACGTCTTCTGGAATTACATAACCACGACGTTTGATGAAAGCGTAGCATTTTGCAGCATTAGCCAAGTTGATACTTCCACGTGGAGAAGCTCCAAAACTGATAAGCGGTTTTAAATCGGCTAATTTGTATTTCTCTGGGTAACGAGTAGCAAAAATGATATCTAAGATGTATTTTTCGATTTTTTCATCCATGTAAACTTCACGAACTGCTTCCTGCGCGCGCAAGATTTGATCTACAGAAACTACAGGATTTACTTTTTCGTAAGTTCCTTTTAAGTTTTGACGAATTACAAAACGCTCTTCATCAATTTTTGGATAATCAATTACAGTTTTTAGCATGAAACGGTCAACTTGCGCTTCAGGCAATTGATAAGTTCCTTCTTGTTCAACTGGATTTTGTGTTGCTAATACTAAAAATGGGCGATCCAATTTGAAAGTTGTGTCGCCAATAGTTACTTGTTTTTCCTGCATCGCCTCCAAAAGTGCAGATTGTACTTTTGCCGGAGCACGGTTGATCTCATCGGCAAGTACGAAATTGGCAAAGATTGGTCCTTTTTTTATCGAGAATTCGTTTGCTTTAATGTTGTAAATCATCGTTCCGATAACATCGGCTGGCAATAAGTCGGGTGTAAACTGAATACGGCTGAAAGAACCTTGAACCGCTTGAGAAAGCGTATTGATTGCTAAAGTTTTGGCTAAACCAGGTACTCCTTCAAGCAAAATATGTCCTTGTCCTAATAAACCAATTAATAAACGTTCGACCATATGTTTCTGGCCCACAATAACTTTGTTCATTTCCATTGTAAGAAGGTCTATAAAAGCACTTTCTCTTTCAATTTTTTCATTGATCGCTCTAATGTCTAAAGTCGTTGTATTTTCTTCCATATAAATGTTTTTAAAAGCTTTTTTAAACTCTTGATTTTTACGCCCGGTTTTTGAGAGTGCAAATTGAATATTTTTTGAGAAGTAAGATGTTAAAGAATGGTTAAAACTTCGACCAATCACCTAATTTTAAGGACGAATTGTGAATCTATTTTTATATTTTTAAGAACTTTGATGTGTATGTTTTTAAAAAGCATATTTATTACCAAAAATAACGCAATATAACCATGAGCAAAACAACATTATCGCCTATTATTTCAGGCACTATGAATTGGGGAGTATGGGACAAAAACCTTTCGACTAAAGAAATGGAAAACATGATACAAATTAGTATCGAAAACAAAATTACAACTTTTGATCATGCCGACATTTACGGCGATTATACCACCGAAGCTGATTTTGGAAAAGCCTTTAAGGCGAGTAAAATTTCCCGCGAAAAATTACAATTAATTACAAAGTGCGGTATTCAGATGATTGCTGAAAAACGTCCTCAAAACAAAATCAAACATTACGATTATTCTAAAGACTACATTATTTGGTCTGCAGAGGAATCTCTTAAAAATTTAAAAACAGATTATATTGATGTTTTTTTATTGCACAGACCTAGTCCGTTGATGCAGGCAGACGAAATTGCAGAAGCTGTAGAAAAACTAAAATCAGATGGGAAAATTATTGATTTCGGACTTTCGAATTTTACAAGTTCTCAAACTGAATTAATTCGTCAGAAAACAGAAGTAAGCTATAATCAAGTGCAATTTTCGGCAACTCATTATGAGCCAATGTTGGACGGAAGTTTAGATTATATGCAGACACACGGAATTCGTCCGTTGTCATGGAATCCGCTTGGAACTGTTTTTAGAGAAGATACTAAGAAAACACGCCGTTTGAAAAAGTTATTCTCAACTTTATTAGAGAAATATCATCTTGGCGCAGATACACTTTTGCTGGCTTGGATTTTAAAACATCCTGCAGGCGTTATCCCAATTGCGGGAACTGTTAACGTTGCCAGAATTCAAGCGTTATTAAAAGCAGTTGAATTGGATATGGACAAAGAAGATTGGTTCGCCATCTGGACAGAAAGTATGGGGGATGATGTGCCTTAATTTTTTTTAAATTTAATCATAAAAAAACAGCTGTTTCTAAAAGTAGGACAGCTGTTTTTTTATGATTTTAAAGTTTTTATTTTAAAATAAGAGTGTTCATGTTTGTAATTTGTCCATTTACCACGACCACATTAGGAACCACCAAAGCTGGCAATTGTGAACTTACATCAGGTGTAATGGTTACAGAATAAGTTCCTGCCGGAATACCATTTAGTTGAAACACTCCTAGCTCATCTGTATAAGCTGAAACAGTTGTGTCTCCAACCTGAACTGATACTAAAGACTGGAAAGTAAAAGGTGTTACAATTCCTTTTATTATTCCAGATGTTGCGTTTGTAGAAACTCTAATTACAGGATGTAAATTAAAGTTGCCAGAATTGCCAGCTTCTACAACTACAGAGTGCTCTACATCAAAATCTAATAAAAAGTCATAAGTTGCACCAGCCATCAATGTTTGGTTGACTTTTAATTTTAGGCCTGATTGTTGGGCACTTGGTGTTTTTAAAGGATAAGTTGTACCGTCTTTAACAACAGTATTGTGTTCTCCAAGAATTAATCGAATTTGGCCTAAATATCCAGATGACACTTCGTTATCTGCCAAAAGTACATTTACACCACCAGTTAAATCCAATAAATTATATACTCCAGGTTTAATATTTCCTATACTAACCCATCCATCTTCGCCAGTTTCAGAATTGCTTTTAATTTTAACGTCTAAAACTTCAACGTTTACCTGATCGTAATCACCCGGTGCATCTGTCATTCGTACACTTACTTTTGAAGTTTGTGAACCATCATTACTATCACTACTGCTGCAGCTTGCTAGAAATAGAATATATAATGACGCCAAGAGAAAAATTCTAAATTTGAGGTTTACAGCTTTCATAAGTCTCTTTGTTTTTAAATTAGTAAATTTATAACGCAAAACGAACTTCATTTAGTGCTTTTATGCCGTAATTTTGTGTTGAATTAATCAAGCCTTAAAGAAGAGGTAGGTTGATTAAACACGATTTTAATCCTAAAAAAATGATGCATTATTTTAATCTGTGTCAAAAAAATAAATAGTTTAAAATGAAAAAAACAGCCTTAATTACTGGAGCAACAAGCGGTATAGGTAAAGCAACCGCACAAATATTGGCAAAAAACAATTATAAAGTTATTCTATGCGGAAGACGTAAAGAGCGTTTAGAAGAATTAGAAAAAGAGCTTTCGGCTTTTACAGAAGTACATTCTTTATCTTTTGATGTTAGAGATAAACAGGACGTTTTTGCAGCATTAAGTTCGTTGCCAGCAGATTTTTCAACAATTGATATTTTGATCAATAATGCTGGAAATGCACACGGTTTGGATCCAATTCAAAATGGAGATATCGAAGATTGGGACGCGATGATTGATATTAATGTAAAAGGGCTTTTGTATGTTTCAAAAGCTATAATTCCTCAGATGATCGAGAGAAAATCAGGACATATTATCAATATCGGCTCAATTGCAGGAAAAGAAGTTTATCCAAACGGAAATGTATATTGTGCTTCAAAACATGCCGTTGACGCCATCAACAACGGAATGCGAATGGATTTGAATCCGTACGGAATTCGAGTTGGAGCAATTCATCCAGGAATGGTTGAAACCGAATTCAGTGAAGTTCGTTTTAAAGGCGATACCGATAGAGCTTCAAATGTGTATAAAGGCTTAGATGCGCTTCAGGCTGAAGATATTGCCGATATTATTCATTTTGTAGTTTCAAGAAAATACCACGTGAATATCGCAGATTTGATTGTTTTTCCAACGGCGCAAGCTTCTGCGACGATTGTGAATAAGAATATTTAAAATTAGCTAGTTAGACTTCTTAGAAAGTTAGATCTTTAGATTATCTTAGGAATCTGAAAATCATAAATCTAAGAAGTCTAAATTTCTAAACAAGTCCCACAGAAAATGATTAATAAGCGCCTTTTAATTAAAAATCTACTCGCTCATAATGATGAGAGCAGTTTTTATGATAAAAAGAGGCAGTTGAATCTTCATTCACGAGAAGGGAAGGGGAAGTTCTTAAAACACATTTGCGCATTATCCAATTCTAATCCAAATAATAATTCTTATATCGTTGTTGGTGTCGAAGATCAGGACAACGAAATTGTTGGAGATGATTTTTTTGATGACAGCCGAATTCAGAATCTAGTCAATGCTTTTTTAGAAAATCCTCCAAAAATCCAATACGAAAACGTTCCTTTTCCAAATCTTCCAAAAGACAAAGTAATCGGTTTGGTCACTATAAAACCTAAAAGCAAAATCTCTTACTTTAAAAAAGGAATTCATACCATTCTTGCTAATAGTGTTTTTGTAAGGCGTGGTAGCAATTCTACTCCTTTAGAAGAACATGAGGAAGTCGAGAAAAATTATCAAAATACGGAAACGGTAATCGGAATTGAAAATAGTTCTCGAAATAGTATTCAGTATACTTTAGACGGCGTTATCGATTTTATGAATTTCAGGCACAAAGATATGTCGCCGAAATATCGAGTCTTTAAAGAATTGTTTGTGATTTGCTGGGCTGGAGTTGGAAAAAAATCTCGAGATAAAACATTTCTTTCCAGAGTAGATATTGAATTGATTAATGAACAGATTAAGTTGTTTTATTCTGCGCTAGATGTAGTTACTATCGAATACAATGATGATACTTTTACCATTACAGAATATGTTCCGCTAGGGCTAAACGATAAAACAAGTTTTTATCCTTTAGAAAAACAGACTATACATTTTTTTGATAATGGATATTATAAGATTGACCGTGAAATGCTTTTTCAACCTCCAGAATTCAATCGAAAAATGCTTTATCATATTTACAATTCAAATATGGCATTGCTTCAAAAATTGCACAAAGGATTTGCTTTGTCGTCGCGAGAACTAGCAGATCTTGAAAATCTTCCTTCAACTTTTATGATTTGTTATTTGAATGGTTTTGATGAAGCCAAACAAAAACTAATCGATTCAAAATTATTACTAAAGCCTTTTCCAGCTGTTTATTTGTCTTTTAAAGAAGCGCTCCGAGTTTTGAGAAAGATGAAATATGATGTGCAGTAAAAAAAGGTGCAAAGATACAAAGTAACAGAGATACAAAGGTTTTCTGTAGAGACGCACTGCAGCACGTCTGACCCAAGGTGATTTTTTGGTTTTTAATTTTTAATGGTATTTTAAATATTGGTTTATTTCATCATACTGAAATAAAATTTCTTTTGGCCCATCGGCGTATGATGCGGCTTCGTAGGAGTTGTAATATAAAAGTAGGCCTTCTTCAGTATAAAAAATATTCTGAGGCAAGTGAAATTTGTCGTTTTCAAACATTAAGCCAGTCGCATTGATATTAGCTTTTGCTGGAATTTTGTATTTCTCGCGGAATTTTTTTTCGGCGAAAGCCATAAATTCTTTTTCATTATTAAACAATTGATCCGTAAAGATTGTTTTGCCGGTTTTTGGATTGAATAATAAAGATTTAAAACCTTGATATCCGTGTGCGCCTCCGGTAAAAGTATAATGGTCAATTTTTATATTTAAAATTTCATCAGAGTGAAATTCTACATTTCCAATGATTTTTCCTTCCCAACCAAAAGTTTCGTTTGGAAATTTTTTATGCATTTCTTCATACGAATCAATAAAAGATTGCGCTAGTATTTTATAATCGGTTGCCTTTGCAGGATCTTCACCAAAATAAACAATTTCTTTGACAACTGAAAAAACCTTCTTGTTGATGCTGTCTGCGGTGATTTTTGCATTTTTTGCAATTGGAACTTCAATTGTAATTTTTGGACAATCGCTTTTGCAAGGAAGGGCAGATTCTTTTTCAAATGTTTCATTGTCAAATGAAAGCTCTTTGTTACAACTTGTGAATATCAAAAACAAAAAGACTAAAAAAGTATAATGTTTCATATATGTAAAAGTTATTTGTTAATTGATCATACGCTGGATCACAATTTATTTGTGAGGTTTTGCTTTTGCAAAGTTCTAGCTAGTAGTGTTTTCAGCTCAAAAAAGTGTTAATTATATACAAAGGTAAGAAGTTGTGTCAGGATTAGAATAAATTAAACGGTAAATTTGTACAAGATTTAAGGATTTAAAATTTGTAACTATATGAAATTCAATACAAAAGTAATACATGGTGGTCAACATCATGATCCAAGTACAGGAGCTGTGATGCCTCCGGTGTATCAAACTTCAACCTTTATTCAAACAAGCCCGGGAAAACCTTTAGCAGATTATGAGTACAGCCGTGCTTCGAATCCAACTCGTACAGCTTTAGAAAATGCTTTGGCAAGTATTGAAAATGGTACTCGCGGATTGGCCTTTTCGTCTGGATTGGCAGCGACTGATTGTATTTTAAGATCATTTAAAGCTGGTGACGAAATCATTGCAATGGATGATTTATATGGAGGAACATATAGAATGTTCTCGCGAATTTATAAAGATTCAGGAATTAAGTTTCATTTTGTTGATATGACAGATATCGAAAAATTGAAATCATTAATCAATGAAAATACAAAATTGATTTGGGTAGAAACACCAACAAATCCGTTGATGAAATTGGCGGATATTGAAGAAGTTGCCAAAATCACAAAAGCAAACAATATTTTATTTGCAGTCGATAATACTTTTGCAACACCATATTTGCAAAAACCGTTGGATTTAGGAGCTGATATTGTGATGCACTCTGCAACAAAATATTTAGGAGGACATTCTGATGTTATTGCAGGAGCTTTAATTGTTAAAGATGAAGCGTTAGGTGATCAATTGCATTTTCAGCAATTTGCAACTGGTGCGACTTTAGGGCCAATGGATAGTTTTTTAGTTTTAAGAGGAATTAAAACACTTGCATTGCGAGTTCAAAGACATTGTGAAAATGGAGAAAAAGTGGTGGAGTTTTTAAGCAGTCACCCAAAAATTAATACGGTTTATTATCCAGGTTTAAAAAATCATCCTTTTCACGAAATTGCTAAAAAACAAATGAAGGCTTTTGGCGGAATGGTTTCGTTTACTTTCAAATCTGGGAAAAAAGAAGATTCTATTGCTTTTTTAGAGAAATTGAAAGTATTTACTTTGGCAGAATCTTTAGGCGGAGTGGAGTCTTTGGCAAATCATCCAGCTTTGATGACGCATGCTTCTATTCCTGCTGACAAAAGAGCTGAAGTTGGTATTACTGACGATTTGGTAAGGCTAAGTGTTGGTATCGAAGATGCAGTAGATTTAATAGCCGATTTAGAACAGGCATTAGCTTAAGATATAAGCAAAATAAAAATCCCAAATTCCAAGATGATTAAAATTGGAATTTGGGATTTTTTATATTTTAATTATTCTAGATTTAGAATTCTAAGTAATAGATATATCCAAAGTTGAACCACACTTGCCAGTCGTTCGATTTGTTTTCTTTATAAATGTCTTTATTTGGATTCAAACCGTCAATCCAGTCATTGCTGTACATCTTAAAACGAGTTTCAAACATTAAATCACTCATTGTTGTCAGTTTATAATGAACACCAACTCCTCCGGTTGCAGCTACAACAATTCCGTCTTCTGTAGAAAATCCGTGTGCTCTTCCATCTGAGGGCGTTAAATACTTTCCTATAGTTACATTTGGAAGCGTCATGTCACCTAAATTAGAGCCTACTTTTGCAGAATAATAATCTACTTGAAATCCAAGGCTCAAATACGGACTGAAGCTACCAACTGTGTTTTCGAAATCATGTATTTTGATAAAAGAAAACTCTAATTGAGATCCTATCCCTACCGTAGTTGAAGTTGCCTTCATGTTTTTAAGCATGTTAACAAATACCGTTTCTGGTTTTTTGTCAACCCATCTTCCAAAATGTTTAAGTTCAGTATGGCTAAATGAAAGCTCTGATCTTACTTTAAAGTGTTCAGTAAAAAAGCTTTCATGATTATTGGCGGCTGAAAAGTTGATGAAGTGCATAACTCCCATCCCAAATCCGGTGTTTCCGATGTTAGTGTCAAAGTTGTTTCTCTGACCAAAATCAGACTGCAGTGTTACAGGTCCTGCGAATATTCCTATTTCTTGTGCAAGATCAGATTGAGCATTTGCAACAGTGCTGATGCCAAAAATGGCAAATAGCGTGATAATTACGGGTTTGAGCATTGTATTTGGGCTTTGAAATCTAGGCAAATATATAAAAAACCTTGTCTAAACAAAATATTAAATACGGCTATTAAAAAATTAGTAACAAAACACTTAATTTTCTGACTTTAAGTGTTGTGATTTGATGTAAAATCGGAGGCTTAAAATTGTATTTTTATTTTTGTTTAGAAATAACACAATTCTTTTCTAAAAACGAAAAAAAATAACAATTCATCATTGTTTTGCCTTATCTTTGCTTGTTGATACGAAAACGTTTTCTTAAAACTTTTTTGTAGGTTAATTTGATGTTAAGCTAAAAACTATTATTTGAATAATTTATTTAAAAATGGAACAAAAAATAAATGAATTTATGGCTCTAGTGGAGTCAAAAAATCCAAACGAGCCAGAATTTCTTCAAGCTGTTAGAGAATTTGCAGAAACAGTTATTCCGTTTATTGCAGAAAGAAAAAAATATGATGGGAAAAATTTACTTCTTAGAATAGCTGAGCCTGAAAGATCGGTAATTTTTAGAGTTCCGTGGGTAGATGATAAAGGAGAAATCATTGTAAACAGAGGATTTAGAATCCAGATGAACTCTGCAATTGGACCATATAAAGGAGGAATCAGATTTCATCATACAGTAAACTTATCAGTTTTAAAATTCTTGGCATTTGAGCAAGTTTTCAAAAACAGTTTGACAACGCTTCCAATGGGTGGAGGAAAAGGAGGTTCTGATTTTGATCCAGAAGGAAAATCTGATGGTGAAATTATGCGTTTCTGCCAATCATTTATGACAGAATTATGTCGTCATATTGGTCCAGATCTTGATGTACCTGCAGGAGATATCGGAGTAGGCGCAAGAGAAATTGGTTATTTGTTTGGACAATACAAAAGAATCAGAAATGAATTTACAGGAGTTTTAACTGGAAAAGGTTTGGCTTACGGAGGTTCATTAATACGTCCTGAAGCTACAGGATATGGAGTTGTGTATTTTACAGATCAAATGCTTCGTACAATTGGGCATGAAATTAAAGGAAAAAGAGTTGCAATTTCTGGATTTGGAAATGTAGCTTGGGGAGTTGCCTTAAAAGTAAATGAACTAGGAGGAAAAGTAGTTACACTTTCTGGTCCTGACGGTTATATTTATGACGAAGAGGGAATTTCTGGAGAAAAAATCGACCACATGCTTGAAATGAGAGCTACTGGTGATAATAGAGCAGAAAGATATTTGGAGAAATATCCAAACGCAATTTTCCATAAAGGAAAAAGCCCTTGGGAAGTAAAAGTAGATATCGCAATTCCATGTGCTACTCAAAATGAATTAAATGGTGATGATGCTAAGAAATTAATTGACAATGGTGTTTTGTGTGTAACTGAAGCCGCGAATATGCCTTCTACATTAGATGCAATTAAACTTTTCTTAGATAATAAAGTTCTTTTTGCTCCTGGAAAAGCGGCTAATGCTGGTGGTGTTGCTGCTTCTGGATTAGAAATGACTCAAAATTCTATCCGTTTGAACTGGACGAGTGAAGAAGTTGATTTAAGATTAAAAGACATTATGGTTGGAATTCACAATCAATGTAAAAAATATGGCGCTGAAGAAGATGGCTATGTGAACTACGTAAAAGGAGCAAACATTGCAGGATTTGTTAAAGTTGCCGATGCTATGCTTGCACAAGGTGTAGTGTAATTTTTAGTTATAGTTTTTTTGAAATGTCTTCATTTGTCATTGACAATTGAAGGCATTTTTTTTATTTATAAAAAGAACAAAAAGCAAATACTTCTGTTTGTGTTATATTTGCTATCTGAACACATAAAATAATGAGAGGAAAGTTTCTGTATATTTTGTTTTTAATCCTGTTTCAATTTAGCTTTTCGCAGAATAAATTGTCATGGCAGGGTTATTTCTCGTTTAACGAAATAAAAGATATTTCAGAATCTTCAACAACCGTTTATGTGGCTTCAGAGAATGCTTTGTTTTCTAAAAATGCTTCATCAAATACGGTTAAAACCACCACTACAATTGACGGGCTTTCAGGTCAGACTATTTCGGCGGTTTATTATAGCGAGGCATTTAAAAAAACAATTATTGGTTACGAAAATGGCTTGATGATCGTAGTAAATGAAGCCGATGGAAGTATGCTAAAAATAGTTGATATTATCAATAAACAATTGGCGCCAAATCTTAAAAAAATCAATCATTTTATGGAACATAATGGGTTGGTTTATGTTTCCTGCGATTTCGGGATTGTTCAATTTAATTTAACGACTTCACAATTTGGAGACACTTATTTTATTGGTGATAATGGTGCCGAAATTAGTGTCAAGCAAACAGCCTTTTTTAACGGATTTATTTATGCCGCAACTTCCAGCGGAATAAGAAGAGCAGATATCACAAATCCAAATTTAAATGATTTTAAGCAGTGGACTGTTGTGAATGCAGGAAACTGGTATGGTGTAGAAGCGTTAGATACAGAGTTGATTGCCGTAAATAATTCGGGCTATGTGCATCGATTCAATTCAAGCGTATTTGTAGGTTTTTCGCAATTGCCACAAACGGCTGTTGATATCAGAGCCAAAAATCACAATTTGTTTATTACGACTGCAAATACAGTTTATGTTTACAATAATCAAATGGTTCTGATTCGACAAATTGCAAACACGCAGGTTTTAGATAATACAATTAATTTTACTTCTGCAACTGCAGTTGGAAGTTCGATTTATATCGGAACAAAAGAAAAAGGGTTGTTTTCATCATCGCTTTCAAATAGCGCCGCTTTTATTAACGATACACCTTCTGGTCCGGCTCGAAATAATGTTTTTTCTATGGATGTTACTCCAAGTGTGCTTTGGACGGTTTATGGAGATTATGACACCTATTATAATCCGTATGATTTGGATAGTTATGGTGTCAGTAAATACAATACTTCAGGCTGGCTTAATATTCCATATTCCGATGTTTATAATGCGAAGTCAATGACCAGAATTATTGTTAATCCAAAAAATGAAAAGCAAGTTTATGCGAGTTCTTTTTTCTCTGGATTATTGCGAATCGATGATGATGTTCCGAATTATTTGTATAATGAAAAAAACAGTGGTTTAGAATCGATTACTACTGAAGGTCCAAATTACATTGATGTTCGTATCAATGCCACAGCTTTTGATAAAACCGGGAATTTGTGGGTGACAAATAGCCGAATAAAAAACGGCTTGAAAGTTTTAAAAACGAATGGACAATGGGGAAGTTATGCCATGACGTCAATTTTAGATGATGCTCAAGCCAGTAGTTATGGTGCAATTCTCGTAGATCGAAACAATGTAAAATGGATTGCGACAAATCGCGATGGTGTTGTTGGTTTTAATGAAACAAATAATACGTTCAAAAAAATGACTTTTGGCGCCGATGCAGGAAACCTTCCAGTTGCCGATGTCAGAGCGCTTGCAATTGATAATAAAAATCAACTTTGGATTGGAACAACAAAAGGATTGCGCGTTTTGTCGAATGTGAGCAATTTTCAGAATGAAAGTCAGCTAAAAGCAAATCCGATAATTATTATGGAAGATAATTTAGCTCAAGAACTTCTGTATGAGCAATTCATAACTTCTATCGCTGTTGACGGCGCAAACAATAAATGGATTGGAACAAGTGACTCTGGAGTTTTTATGGTTTCGCCTAATGGTCAGGAAACGAAATATCATTTTACAAACAGCAATTCGCCTTTGCCAAGTAACGCTATAAATGATATCAAAATCAATAGCACAACGGGTGAAGTCTTTATAGCAACCAACAAAGGAATGATTTCTTTTGGCGGAATTTCAACGGAAGCCAATGAAGATTTGAATAATGTGTATGTATATCCAAATCCAGTTCGTCCAACGTATTCCGGAACCGTAAAAGTTGCTGGGCTTTTGGATAAAGCCAATATTAAAATCACAGACATTGAAGGGAATTTAGTTTACGAAACAACTTCAGAAGGGGGGACAATTGAATGGGACACAACTGCTTTTGGAAAATATAAAGTTTCTTCAGGCGTATATATGATTTTTATTTCGGCGCAAGACGGCAGTGAAACAAAAGTCAAGAAAGTTATGATTATTCGTTAGTATTCAGTCGCAGTTTTCGGTCACAGTCTCAGTTTTTAGTTTTGGATAGGGATCTAAAATCTAAAATCTACAATCTAAAATTAAAAATGCTCGTAAAAACCAAAGCCATAGTAATCTCCTCTTTAAAATTTCAGGAAAAAAGCTTGATCGTAAAATGTTTTACACTTTCAAGCGGACTGAAGTCTTATTTTGTGCGCGATGCTTTTTCGAGCCGAAAAGCAAGTCAAAAGATTGCTTATTTTCAGCCATTTTCGATTTTAGAAATCGAAGCCGTTCATAAAAACAAAGGAACGTTGGAGAATTTCAAGGAGATAAAAAGCGCTGTTCCTTTTCAGAGTATTCATACTGATATTGTGAAAAGTACAATGGTGATGTTTTTATCTGAAATGCTTCATTATTCCATTCAGGAAGAAGAAAAAAACGAACAACTTTTCCTCTTTTTAGAAACCGCTCTGACTTGGCTGGATCATCATGAAGAAATTTCCAATTTTCATTTAATTCTACTTTTAGAAATCACAAAATATTTAGGTTTTTATCCCGATGTTTCAGAAATAAATTTGCCTCATTTTGAAATGATTGATGGTGTTTTTACACATTTTTCTGGAGTGAATACGCTTTCAGAACACGAAACAAGTTTGCTTAGAAAACTACTCGATTTGAAATTCGATAATGATCAAAAAGTCTTTCATGTTTTAGAAAGACAAATTCTTCTAAAAATTATAATTGATTATTACAGTCTTCACCTAGAAGGATTCAAAAAACCTAAATCTTTAGAGATTTTAAAAGAAGTTTTCTCTTAAATCAATTAAAACGACAATATTTGTTGCGGAATCTACTCGAAATTTCCTGAAATCGGTCTTTTTTCCGTTATATTTTCTCTATTTTACTCAAAATTCCTTACTTTCGCACCTCGTTTAAGAAAAGGATAAAATGAGTACAAAATTTACTGAATACAAAGGACTTGACTTACCAACTGTAGCGTCTGAAGTTCTTGATTTTTGGAAGAAAGAAAATATATTTGAAAAGAGTGTGACAACTCGCGAAGGTGCTGAGCCTTTCGTATTTTTTGAAGGCCCACCTTCAGCAAACGGATTACCTGGAATTCACCACGTAATGGCACGTGCGATTAAAGATATTTTTTGCAGATATAAAACTCAAAAAGGCTTTCAAGTAAAAAGAAAAGCTGGATGGGATACTCACGGTTTGCCTGTTGAATTAGGAACCGAAAAAGAATTAGGAATTACAAAAGAAGATATTGGCAAGACCATTTCGATCGAAGAATATAACGAAGCGTGTAAAAAAACCGTTATGCGTTATACTGACGTATGGAATGATTTGACCGAAAAAATGGGGTATTGGGTTGATATGGATGATCCATATGTGACTTATAAACCAAAATATATGGAGTCTGTTTGGTGGCTTTTGAAACAAATCTACGATAAAGGTTTGTTGTACAAAGGTTATACAATTCAACCATACTCACCAAAAGCAGGAACAGGATTGTCTTCTCACGAGGTAAATCAGCCTGGAGCTTATAGAGATGTTACAGATACTACAATTGTAGCGCAGTTTAAAACTTTACCAGAAACGCTTCCAAGATTTTTACAAGGTTTTGGGGATATTCACATTTTAGCTTGGACGACAACTCCTTGGACATTGCCATCAAATACCGCTTTGACAGTTGGTCCAAAAATCGATTATGTTTTAGTTAAAACTTTCAATCAATATACTTTTGAGCCAATCAATGTGATTTTGGCTAAAAACTTAGTTGGAAAACAATTCGGAAAAGGATATTTCGTAAGTGAAGATGACGCTGATTTTGACAATGTTAAAAACGGTGATAAAAAACTTCCATACAAAATCTTAACCGAAGCAAAAGGAGCAGATTTAGTAGAAATCCGTTACGAGCAATTATTGCCTTATGTATTGCCATATCAAAATGCTGAAAATGCATTTAGAGTAATTTCAGGAGATTTCGTTACAACAGAAGATGGAACAGGAATCGTGCATACAGCGCCAACTTTTGGTGCAGATGATGCTAAAGTAGCAAAAGAAGCGAAACCAGAAGTTCCGCCAATGTTGGTTCTTGATGAAAACGGAACAGCAGTTCCTTTGGTTGATTTACAAGGAAAATTCACTTCTCATGTTGGTGATTTGGCTGGTAAATACGTTAAAAACGAATATTACGATGCAGGACAAGCTCCAGAGAAATCTGTAGATGTTGAAATCGCTATTCGTCTTAAAGAAGAAAACAAAGCTTTTAAAGTTGAAAAATACGTGCACAGTTATCCACACAGCTGGAGAACAGATGAGCCGTTATTATACTATCCATTAGATTCGTGGTTTATTAAAGTAACCGACGTAAAAGATAGAATGTTCGACCTGAACGAAACTATCAATTGGAAACCTAAATCTACTGGTGAAGGACGTTTTGGAAATTGGCTTAAAAATGCTAACGACTGGAACTTATCTCGTTCTAGATATTGGGGTATTCCTTTGCCAATTTGGAGAACAGAAGATAAAACAGAAGAAGTTATTATCGGTTCTGTTGAAGAATTGTACAATGCAATCGAAAAATCAATCGAAGCAGGTTTCCAAAAAGAAAATCCATTTAAAGGATTTGAAATCGGAAATATGTCTGAGTCAAATTATGATTTAATTGACTTGCACAAAAATGTTGTTGATGCCATCACTTTGGTTTCAGCTTCTGGAAAACCAATGAAGCGCGAAAGTGATCTAATCGACGTTTGGTTCGATTCTGGGGCAATGCCTTACGCACAATGGCACTATCCTTTTGAGAACAAAGACAAAATTGATGGAAACAAAGATTTTCCAGCGAACTTCATTGCCGAAGGAGTAGACCAAACACGTGGATGGTTCTATACATTACACGCTATTGGAACTTTGGTTTTTGATAAAATTGCATACAAAAATGTAGTTTCAAACGGTCTTGTTTTGGATAAAAATGGAATTAAAATGTCTAAGAGTAAAGGAAATACCATAGACCCATTTAAAACCATTGCAGAAAATGGTCCAGATGCTACACGCTGGTATATGATTATGAATGCAAATCCGTGGGATAACTTGAAGTTTGACCTTGAAGGAATTGCTGAGGTTAAACGTAAATTCTTTGGAACACTTTACAATACCTATTCGTTCTTCTCGTTATATGCAAACATCGACGGATTCAAATATGCTGAAGCTGAGATTCCGTTAAACGAAAGACCAGAAATCGATCAGTGGATTATTTCTGAATTACATTCGTTAATCAAATTTGTTGACGAATGTTATGAAGATTATGAGCCAACGAAAGCTACAAGAGCCATTTCTGACTTCGTTCAGGAAAACTTAAGTAACTGGTACGTTCGTTTGTGTCGTCGTCGTTTCTGGAAAGGAGAATATGCAAAAGATAAAATTGCAGCTTACCAAACGCTTTATACTTGTTTGCTTACAATCAGTAAATTAAGCGCTCCAGTAGCTCCATTTTTTATGGATAAATTATACAGAGATTTGACATCATCTACGGGAACCGAGGATTTTGCTAGTGTTCACTTGGCTGAATTCCCGAAATTTGTCGAAAACTTTGTTAATAAAACGTTAGAAAGCAAAATGCAGAAGGCTCAAACGATCTCATCTTTGGTTTTATCACTACGTAAAAAAGAGATGATCAAAGTTCGTCAACCTCTGCAAAAGGTAATGATTCCGGTACTTGACGATAATCAGCGTGCTGAAATCGAGGCGATTTCTGACCTTGTAAAAGCCGAAGTAAACGTGAAAGAAATCGAACTTTTAGACGATGCTTCAGGTATTTTGGTAAAACAGATTAAGCCAAATTTTAAAGCTCTTGGACCACGTTTTGGTAAAGATATGGGTCTGATTTCTAAGGAGATACAAGGCTTTTCTGCAGATCAGATCAACCAGCTGGAAAAGCAAGGAACGCTAGATATTGTTATTTCTGGAAATAATGTAACTTTATCATTAGAAGACGTCGAAATAACATCTCAGGATATTGAAGGTTGGCTGGTTGCAAATTCAAACGGAATTACGGTTGCACTTGACATTACAATATCTGAAGAATTGAAAAATGAAGGTATCGCGAGAGAATTAGTAAACAGAATTCAGAATATCCGTAAAGATTCAGGATTTGAAGTTACTGATAAAATTAAGGTACAGATAAAGAGAGACAGCATTTTAGAAGATGCAGTTTTGAAAAACTTAGACTATATTAAGTCTGAGACACTAACAGATGATTTGGTTTTTGTGGATACTTTAGAAAACGGCACAGAAATTGAGTTTGATGATATTAGAACAATGATATTAATTTCAAAATAAGTATAATACCATGATAGATGAAATTACAAGATACTCAGACGCTGACTTAGCGGAGTTCAAAGAGATAATCCAAGCAAAAATTAAAAAAGCACAAGAAGATCTTGATTTGATCAAAAGTGCCTATATGAACGATTTGAATAACGGAACTGACGATACTTCTCCAACTTTTAAAGCTTTTGAAGAAGGAAGTGAGACCATGTCTAAAGAAGCAAACTCTCAGTTGGCTATCAGACAAGAGAAATTCATTCGTGACTTAAAAAATGCTTTATTCCGTGTAGAAAATAAAACTTACGGTATCTGCAAAGTAACAGGTAAATTAATTAGCAAGGAAAGGCTTAAAATCGTTCCTCATGCAACAATGAGTATCGAAGCTAAAAACTTGCAGAGATAATTATAAAATATCTTTAGATAGAACAAAAAACGCTCCTAAAAAGGGGCGTTTTTTTGTTTAATGTTTGCGTGCGAAAAAAATAACCATATAATGGGGATTTATGAGCGAAATTATTTATAATTTAATGAAGTCAGTTGGTTTTAAGGTTTGCTTTTTTTGTAAGAATAAAAACAAGCAGAATGGCCTAAGATTTTTTAGAATAATTTCATAAAAAAACCGCCTTAGTTAGAGGCGGTTTCTTTTAAGTAAAATTGTTATGCAAGATTTTTTTCAACATCAGCTTTGTGTTTTCTTAAAATGGCTCTTGTCATTCCAAGATTTGCTTTAGATGAATCTGCTGCAAGGTAAATCATGAATTTTTTGTTTGGTGAAATGTCGATAATGTGAATTTGATTTGTAAGTGTAATCAAAATATCTTCGATATTTTGATCTAGACCTAAGGCTTTTACAGCATTCAATTTAGCTTTTACAACTTCAAGGTTGTATGCGGCAGCCAATTCTGGATCAAATTCAGAATCAATTGTTAAATTGCCAAAACTTAATCCAGATTCAATTTCTGTTACTGCTACAGCGATAAAGCCGTTTACGTTGGTTTTCATTTCATTCAAAAACACGTTTAAAAAATCGTTGCTCATAATTTAGTGGGTTTGTTGGGTTAATAGATTTATGTTATTTCAATAGTGAATTCTTGCTCAACTCAGTTGATAATTCTTCTGTTGAACGCATTAATAAAGCTAAATTGCTTCCTTCTTTAGAAAAAGCAATTACAAAATTGGTACCGCTGATTTTGTTTCCAACCATAACTCCTTGTGAAGTTTTTAGTAGAAGCTGTTTCAGAGCGCCTTTGTCTAAGTCGGTCAAAAACTTTTCACTCATTGATAAAATAGCGGCACTCATTGCGGCTACGCTGTCGCTGTAATCAACATGCAACGAAGTAATCATTTTTCCTTTTCCGTTTAAAATTAATGCAGAGGTGGATTTGGTATTAACTAAAAAATCGTTTAAAGTAGAAGTTATTTCATTCATTTTTTTGTAGGATTTAGAAGTTTTTGTTGAACTGTTTTAAGGCTGATGGCTGTTTAGGGGCTTTTTCTGTGTTTTTAAGTGAACAATTGTTAAATTTTTATTAACAAATATAGATTAAATTATGTATCATTGTAGTATCAATCTGTTAATTATTTTGTTTTAATATAAAAAACTTATATTATGGCTAAAATATTGAAATTCAAAGATATGAATTCTGATGTCGAACATAGAATGAAGAATTTTGAAAAAATGCGTTTAAAATTGAAGGCAGATATTAAAAAGGACGAGGCTAAAAAGACAAATACAGAAAAATAGAACAAAGGTTTGTTAAAATCTATTTCTGGCCTCTTTACGAAGACTCCATAGGCTTCTGCAAACGTCTCAGATAAGAAATATGCTTTTTTGTGGCTTAAAATATATGTTTAAGCTGTAATTGCTATTATTGTAAAAGAATTAACGCTCTATATGGAGCGTTTTTTTTGATTTAATTGTTATTTTTGCCCATCAAAAATTTATAAAATGTCATTACGAAAAGCGTATTTCCTTATATTCCTAGTTTTAATTGTTGATCAGTGGTCAAAAATTTATGTCAAAACAAATTTTTTTCTTGGTGATGAAGTAAAAGTGATGGGAGCTGAGTGGTTCAAAATTCACTTTATTGAAAATGAAGGAATGGCTTGGGGGACAAAAATTCCTGGAGAATATGGAAAACTGATTTTGACAGTTTTTAGGATTTTTGCCGTTTTCGGAATCGGGTGGTGGCTTGCAGATGCAGTTAAAAAGCGCCATTCTACTTATTTGATAGTTGCAATCGCATTAATTTTTGCCGGAGCGGCGGGTAATATTATAGACTCAGTTTTTTACGGAGTTATATTTGACGGAAGCGAACATAATGTTGCAACGCTTTTTTCTCCTAATCCATACGGAACTTGGTTTCATGGTTTGGTGGTTGATATGTTTTATTTCCCGATTTGGGAAGGAAATCTGCCAACTTGGCTTCCTGTTTTTGGAGGAAAACATTTTGCATTCTTCAATGCTATTTTTAACGTTGCCGATGTAGCGATTTCTACAGGAGTTGGTATTTTATTAGTTTTCAATAAAAGGGCTTTCCCAAAGCATTCATAAATTTAAAAATTCCAATATTTTCAAAATTCCAAATTCCAATATTTGAGGCATTCGCAGCAAACAGATATTGGAATTTGGAATTTTTCATTATTGAGGGTTAAATATTTTGTGTTATTTTTACAAGACAAAAAAACTAACTATGCAAAGTCCGTCTTTCTCTATTTATGATGCTTCTGCAGGATCTGGAAAGACCTATACTTTGGTTAAAGAATATCTTAAAATTATTCTCTCTTCGCCAAAAAATGATGCTTATCGAAATATTTTGGCGATAACCTTTACCAATAAAGCGGTTCATGAAATGAAAAGCCGTATTGTTGGAAGTTTGTCTGAATTTGCAAAAGATGAACCTTCAGAAAAATCCATTGCTTTAATGGAGGATTTGTCTCGAGAAACTGGACTTTCGATTATTAAAATCAAAACAAAATCTCAAAATATTATAAAGCATCTTATTCATAATTATGCTGCTTTTGATATTTCTACTATTGATAAATTTACCCATAAAGTGATTCGCGCTTTCGCTCATGATTTAAATCTTCCAATGACTTTTGAAGTTACATTGGATACTGAAAATCTATTGGTTGAAGCGGTTGATGCCATTATTGCCCAAGCTGGCCAAGATGAAACTTTGACAAAATTGCTTATCGATTTTACGATGGAAAAAACCGATGACGACAAAAGTTGGGATGTTTCTCGTGAAATTTTGGAAACCGGAAGATTGGTTTTGAACGAAAATAATCGGAACGAGATTTTGCATTTTCACGATAAATCGATCGAAGAGTTTATTGAGATCAAAAAGAAAATGCTCGCTCTTTGCAAAGATTTAGAGTTAGAGAATGAAAATTGGGCAAAAGATGCACTTGAATTAATCGATAAAAACGGAATTGATTTAAAATCATTTTCTCGCGGTACTTTTCCAAATCATTTAGAAAGTATTCGTGACGGAAAATTCAATCCAAGAAACAAGACTTTTCACGAGTTCGATGATATTGCGATTAATAAAACTGCAAAAGACAGGGCTTTAATTGAAAATATAATTCCAGAACTGCTCCAGATTTTAAGCAAGATTTATAAGAATTTTGAAAAAAGAGATTTTTACAAAGCCTTTCTTAAAAATATAACGCCGCTTTCTTTGCTAAATACAGTGAGCAATGAGTTGGCAAAAATTCAATCGGAACAAAATATTTTGTCGATTTCAGAATTCAATGCAATTATCCATCGCGAAATTCAAAATCAGCCTGCGCCTTTTATCTATGAGCGTTTAGGTGAGCGGTATCGTCATTTTTTTATTGATGAATTTCAGGATACTTCTGAAATGCAATGGCAAAATTTAATACCGCTGATTGACAATTCGCTTTCTGGTTTAGATGATTTAGGAAATAAAGGAACACTAATGATTGTTGGTGATCCAAAACAATCTATTTATCGCTGGCGCGGAGGAAAAGCAGAACAATTTATTGAACTTAGTAAAGACACAAATCCATTTAATAATCCAGATAAGCAAATTCGGCATTTAAATACTAACTATAGAAGTTATAGTGAAGTCATTGATTTCAACAATAAATTTTTCAAGCTTATTGCTTCGGAATTTTCAAATGAAGATTATAAAGATTTGTATGAAAATCACAGCTTTCAGAATGCAAATTCAAAAGAAGGCGGTTATGTAAATATTTCATTTCTACCTATTATTGAAAAAACAGATTCAGATGATGAGGATGAGGCGCTTGAAAAATCAGACTTATATGTTTTAGCAACTTTAAATACGATTTTGAAAGTTGTTCGAGAAGGATTTCAATATAGAGATATCGTTGTGCTGACCCGAAAAAGAGATCAAGGAATTGCGATCGCAAATTATTTGACAGAACAAAATATTCCGCTTTTGTCTTCGGAAACTCTAATGATTCAAAATGCGACAGAAGTCCGACTAATTATTCATCTTTTAAAATATTTGAACAATAGCGCTGATTTAGAGTCGAAAGCAAATTTTCTTCATTTTTTGGCTTCAAATGTAAATTCTGAAATGCCAATTCATGATTTTATTGCTCAAGGAATGGCAAATAAATCTGAAGCTGATTTTGAAAAATGGCTTTTGACTTTTGATGTTTCGTTGTCTTTTGGAGATGTTCGGAAAAAGTCACTATATGAAGCTGTAGAAATCATTATTTCTAAATTTATTTTGCCTTCTGAAGGAAATGCGTATGTCCAGTTTTTTATGGATATAGTTTTAGAAAGAGATATCAGAAATCAGGCTGGCGTTGCTGATTTTTTGGTTTACTGGGAAAAAAATGCAGAGAAATTTAGTATTCCGTCGCCAGAAGGAAATAACGCTGTCCGAATTATGACGATTCATAAATCGAAAGGTTTGGAGTTTCCGGTCGTGATAATGCCTTTTGCCGAAGAAGATTATAATCGAAAGCCAAAAGATAAATTATGGCTTGACACCGAAGATGCAGCTTTAGATGTTCCCAAAGCTTTGATTGACAACAGCAGTGCGGTCGAAGGTTTTGGCGAAAGTGCTTCGGCAGTTTTTAATTTGAAAAAACAAGAAGAGCTTCTGGATAATATCAATGTTTTATATGTGGCTTTGACACGTGCAGAAGAGCAGTTGTATGTTATTTCGCAATCTTTGAAAGAGAGAAAAGATGGTGAATTCCCAAATAATATGGCTTCTTTTTTTATTAAATATTTGGTTCGCCAGAATATTTACGACCCAGAAAAATTGGAGTATGAATTTGGGAATCCGGTGAAATTATCAGCTTCTGTTGAAGTGATTAATTCTGTAAAAGAAATTCCAATTGTAAAAGAAGTTTTAAATCCAAAAAATATAAAAATTGCGCAGCGCGAGGCTTTAATGTGGGGGACGCATCAGCAGGAAGCGATATCTTATGGGAATATCATTCATGAGATTTTAGCTTTTATCAAAGATAAATCTGATGTTGAATTGGCAATTACTAAAGCAATTGAAGGAGGTTTGATAAGGCTTGATCAGAAAGATCAGGTTTTTAAAACACTACAAGAAATTGTAAATCATTCTGAATTGAGTGTTTGTTTTGAAGGGAGTAATAAAATTTTGAACGAACAAACGATAGTTCAAAAAGAAGGAAAAATCCTTAAACCGGATCGGGTTGTCCTGACTGCTGCTAAAAATGCTTATTTATTGGATTATAAAACGGGCGCAATAAATCCGAAATACAAGCAACAAATTCAAGAATATCAAGATGCTATTGAAGATTTAGGATATAAAGTGTTAAAAAAGGCTTTGGTGTATATAGGGACCGAAATCGATGTAGTAAATTTGTGAAAAAATTAATCAGAAGTTAAAGAATTAATGACTTTTTTATGGTTAAGTTGTTAATTTTTAACGTTTTAAATATAAGGAAATGTACGGTAAAATTAAAGAGCATCTGCAAAATGAATTGCAGACTATTGAAGAAAATGGAATTTTCAAAAAAGAGCGTATCATAACTTCAGCTCAAGGAGCTGAAATTAAAATTTCAACAGGAGAGACTGTTTTGAATTTTTGTGCGAACAATTATTTAGGGCTTTCTTCTCACCCTGAAGTTGTTCAGGCAGCAAAAGACGCAATGGATACTCATGGTTTTGGAATGTCTTCTGTTCGTTTTATTTGTGGAACACAAGATATTCACAAGACTTTAGAAAAAAAGATTGCCGATTTTTATGGGACAGAAGATACTATATTGTATGCGGCGGCTTTTGATGCAAATGGTGGTGTATTTGAGCCATTATTAGGAGAAAACGATGCAATTATTTCTGATAGTCTAAATCATGCTTCAATTATAGACGGAGTTCGTTTGTGTAAAGCGGCTCGTTATCGCTATGAAAACAGCAATATGGAAGATTTAGAGCAGCAATTGATTAAAGCTACAGAAGCTGGTTCTCGCTTTAAGTTGATTGTTACTGATGGTGTTTTCTCTATGGATGGTTTAGTGGCTCCTTTAGATAAAATTTGTGATTTAGCAGACAAATACGATGCGATGGTAATGGTTGACGAATGTCATGCTGCTGGATTTATTGGTGCAACAGGCAAAGGAACTCTTGAAGCGAAAGGCGTAATGGGACGTGTTGATATTATAACAGGTACATTAGGTAAAGCTTTAGGAGGCGCGATGGGAGGTTATACAACAGGGAAAAAAGAAATTATTGAGATCTTGCGTCAGCGTTCAAGACCGTATTTGTTTTCAAATTCATTGGCTCCCGCGATTGTTGGTGCTTCTATTAAGGTTTTTGAATTATTAGAAAAAGATACTACCCTAAGAGATAAATTGGAATGGAATACCAACTATTTTAAAGAAGGTATGAAAAAAGCCGGTTTTGATATTATTGATGGTGATTCTGCAATTGTTCCTGTTATGTTATATGATGCAAAATTGTCACAAACTATGGCCAATGAATTGCTAAAAGAAGGAATTTACGTAATCGGATTCTTTTTTCCTGTGGTTCCAAAAGATAAGGCAAGAATACGAGTGCAGCTTTCTGCAGCGCATACTAAAGAGCACTTGGACAAGGCGATAGAAGCCTTTACATTAACAGGCAAAATGTTAAAAGTTATATAATTACCATATTCTGTAAATTTTTGTAGGTTTTTTTTAACATTTCATTTTGTATTTAAAAAATTTGGTGTTACTTTTGCTTGTAATTAACTAAATTGTAATTAAAAAAATTAAGTATGAAACATCTTAACAAACTTTTAGTTGCTGTGATGATGGTGATGGGTTTAAGTTCTCACGCACAAGACAGCAACAATCCATGGGCGATCTCTTTTGGAGTTAATGCAGTGGATACTAGAACAAGTTCTGGAGCAGGACATGGGTTCTTTGATCAGCACTTTTCTCAGCCATTTGCAGTAAAAGACAACTGGAACATTTTGCCTTCTTTGTCTTATATTGGAGTGTCTAGATATGTTGGTCACGGTTTCTCTGTTGGTTTGCAAGGTTCTGTAAACAAAATTGATAAAGCAGTTTATTTCAGACCAACTGCTCCAGGGCATGATGGAAGAGGTAATGTGGTGACTAATCCTGGTGATTTAATGTACTACGGAATTGATGCTACTATCAAATACAGCTTCCAAGAATTAATCAAATCTAAAGTAATTGATCCTTCGTTATCTATTGGTGGAGGTTATGTTTTCTTAGGTGATGATAGTTTTGGTGTTGTAAACCCAGGTGCAGGAGTTACTTTTTGGTTTACTGATGCTATTGGTCTTGAATTGGCTACAAAATACAAATGGGCAGTTGCTGCTGGTGATGGTGTTCCTGGAAGAAATGATTATAATGGAGAAATCGATTCTCCATCTCACTTCCAACACACAGCTGGTCTTATCTTCAAATTCGGAGGTAAAGATACAGACGGAGACGGAATCTACGATAAAGATGATGCTTGTCCAGATGTTGCTGGTTTAAAACAATTCAACGGATGTCCTGATACAGACGGAGACGGAATCGTTGATGCTTCTGACGCTTGTCCAGATGTATTTGGTTTAGCTGCATTAAACGGATGTCCTGATACAGACGGAGACGGAATTGCTGATAAAGATGATGCTTGTCCAGATGTTGCTGGTTTAGCTGCTTTAAAAGGTTGTCCTGATACTGACGGAGACGGAATCGCTGATAAAGATGATAAATGTCCTACAGTTGCTGGTCCAAAAGAAAACGGTGGTTGTCCTTTCTTAGACGCTGATAAAGATGGTGTTGCTGATAAAGATGACGATTGTCCTACAGTTTACGGTCCTGCTAGTAACAGAGGTTGTCCAGAAGTAACTTCTGAGGCTTTAGAAGATCTTAAAGTTCAAGCAAGAGCGGTTTACTTCAACTCAGGTAAAGCTACTTTCAAAACTGGTGACAAAGAAACTCCAGCTAGATTAGATGCTATTAAAGAAATCCTTAAAAACTATCCAAACGCGAAATTCTCTATCGAAGGACACACAGATAGTACAGGTTCTGCTAAAATCAACCAAAAACTTTCTGAAGACAGAGCTAAAGCTGTTATGGATGCATTAATCGAAAGAGGTGTTAACCCAGAAAACTTAGAGTCTAAAGGATTTGGTTCTAGCCAACCAGTTGCAAGTAACAAAACTGCTGCAGGTAAAGCACAAAACAGAAGAACTGAAATTAGACACATTGGTTCTAAATACCAAGGTAAACTATAATTTACTTTGTAAATAATACTTAAAAGCCATTCTTAATTGAATGGCTTTTTTTATTTTTATAAAATGATAAATAATTCTTTTTTAGATAAAATTGCTACAATAGTTGTTCAGGATTATGGAAGAAAGCTTGATGAAACAACAATTATCCTGCCTAATAAAAGAGCTAAAGTATTTTTAATCGAAGCTTTAAAAAAACAGACTGAAAAAACAATTCTTTCGCCAGAGATAATTAGTATTGAGGATTTTGTACAAGATGTAGCTTCAATACGTTCAGTAGATTCAATTGAGCTCTTGTTTGAATTTTACGAAGTGTATTTGTCTGTTACTGAAAAGCAACATCAACAATCTTTTGAATTATTCGCGAATTGGGCAAAAACACTTTTACAAGATTTTAATGAGATCGATCGATATCTTCTCGATCCGATTCATGTTTTGTCTTATTTAAAAGATATTGAGGATATAAAAAAATGGGGCATTGAGGTTGAAAATAAAACAAAACTTTTAGAAAATTATATCGACTTCTGGAAATTGTTGCCTTTGTATTATGATGCATTGTATAATCATTTGCTAAACAAAGGTATTGGATATCAAGGATTGATTTATCGTGAGGCAGTAAACAATCTAAATCATTTTTCAAATTCAGTTGCTAATCGATCTTTTATTTTTGCAGGTTTTAATGCTTTGAATGCGGCAGAAGAAAAAATTGTGCAGCATTTATTAGCGTTAGATCAAGCGAAAATATACTGGGATGCAGATCAGACCTTTTTGAATGATCCGTATCACGATGCCGGTCTTTTTTTAAGACGATTTAAAGAAAGTTGGAAGCATTATAAATTTCATCCTTTTGAATGGATTGTGGATGATTTTTCGCAATCTAAAAACATTCAAGTGATTGGGTCTCCAAAAACTATTGGTCAGGCAAAAATAGCAGGAAGTATTATAGAAAAACTTATCGATGAAAATCCTCTGGGATCACTTGACAAAGTTGCTGTTGTTTTGGGAGAAGAAAATTTGCTGATTCCGGTTTTGTATTCGCTGCCTTCTTCAGTAGGTGCATTGAATATTACCATGGGTTATTCGGGGAAAAACAATCCTTCTCAAATCTTGATTGCAAAATTGTTTAAAATGCATACAAATGCGCTTTCACGAAAGGGAGAAAGTTATGTGTTTTATTACAAGGATGTTTTGGATGTTTTAACGCATCCTCTTGTGGCGCCTTATGCAAATGCCAGCCATTTAGTGAGAATTATCAAAGAGAATAACTATACTTTTATTACTCAAAACAGGATTGTTGAGCTATATGGAAAGTCTTCGGACTTGTTTGATATGCTTTTCAATAAATGGGAAAATGGTTCAGTAGCGGTTCTTGAAAATATTTCAGAACTTCTGCTTTTGATCAAGAAGAATTTTGACAATGATAATGAAGCAGAAAAAATAGCAAAATCTTTTGTTTATGCTGTTTTTAAGGTAATAAACAAACTGATTAATTATTATTCCAATCATAATCACATTGATAATATTGATACGCTTCATGCTATTTACAAGCAAATTATTGATGTTGCTGAAGTTTCGTTTGAAGGAGAGCCTTTGCGCGGTCTCCAGATAATGGGAGTTCTTGAAAGCCGTGTATTGGATTTTGATACGGTAATTATCACGTCAATGAATGAAGGAAAGTTTCCGGCTGGAAAGTCTCAAAATTCATTTATTCCTTATGATGTGAAAAAGGAATTGGGCTTGCCGACTTTTAAAGAAAAAGATGCTATTTATACCTATCATTTTTATCATTTACTTCAAAGAGCAAAAAATATTTATCTGATTTACAATACTGAAAACGATGGGCTAGATGCTGGGGAAAGAAGCCGATTTATTACGCAGTTGGAAGTTGAAAGACAGATCAAGCATAATTTGACTTTTGATATTTATAATCCCGTTTTGCCATCAACAGCTTATCTTCCTATGGTGATTCCGAAATCGGAGGAAGTTATGGTTCGTTTGAAAGAAATTGCTACAGCAGGTTTTTCTCCGTCAGCTTTGACAAGTTATATTCGGAATCCAATTGATTTTTATTTTCAAAAAATACTTCGCATTCGTGAAGTTGAAGAAGTGGAGGAAAATATTGCTCTAAATACACTCGGAACTATTATTCACGAAACTCTAAAAGGACTTTATGAGCCTTTTATTGGGAAGTTTATATCAGAAGAAGATATTACAAAATGTTTTACGCTTCTTGATGACGAGGTTTTAAAGCAGTTTAAAGTAGTTTATAAAGAAGGCGAAATTAAAAAAGGTCGAAACCTTTTGGCTTTTGAAGTGGCAAAACGAAATGTTTTTAATTTTCTGAAAATGGAATTAGAGGCAATTAAAAATGGAGATGCAATTAAGATCATTGCTTTGGAACAGACTTATCAACGTGAATTAGTACATCCAAGTTTGCCATTTCCGGTTCTCATAAAGGGAAATGTCGACCGTATCGAACAACGAAACGGGAAAATAAGAATTATTGATTATAAGACCGGAAAAGTTGAAAAGAACAATGTTGTATTGAAAACATGGAATGGGTTGGCTAAAGAGCTTAAAAATGATAAAATTATTCAAGTTTTGGCTTATGCATTTATGTTTGAAAAAGAAGCAGGAGAAATGCCAATAGAAGTTGGGATTATTTCTTTTAAAAATCTAAAGTCTGGGTTTTTGCCTTTTGCATTCAAAGATGATAAAGATTTGGATATGATTGTCTCACATCAAATTCTGAATTCTTATTTGGAAGAAATCGTTTTGCTTTTAAATGAAATTTTTGATGTTGCAATTCCTTTTGAAGAGAAAACAAATTAATAATGAGGAAATTTTTAAATGTATTGGAGTTTTTTAAAACCACTTTGTGGGTGAATTTGCTAGTTTGCTTTGGTGCTGTTTTTTTAGGCGGTTTTGACTATTTCTTTATATATTTTCTAAGTTTTGGTTTTATTGCTAGCGTGATTTATAAGGAATATTATCGAAAGAATGATTATTTGTTTTATTTCAATAATGGAGTTTCTAAATTGCAACTTTTGATTTTCAGTTATATTTTGACTTTTTTCACGGCGGTTTTATTTGGTTTGATCATCTTTTTGAAAAATAAATTATTTTGAATAAACATATTTTAGAGATCAGTGGAATTCAGAAGAGGTTTGACGAAAGATCAATTCTTTCAGATATTTATTTAAAGTGCGAGACTTCTGAAATTATTGGATTATTAGGACGAAATGGTTCTGGAAAATCAACTTTGTTGAAAATTGTAGCAGGACTTGAACCTGCTCCTGACAGATGTGTAAGGATAAATTCAGATTCATTAAATGCTAAAAATGTACTGATGAATATGGTTAGTTATTTAGGGCAAGATCAGTTTTTACCAAATCACTTGTCTGTTCAAAAAGTCATTTCGTTATCAATTGATAAAAAGAATAGAATAAGTTTTTGTGAAGATGAATTTATTAAAGGCTTGCTTGGGAAAAAAATCAAACATTTATCGACCGGTGAGTTGCGTTATCTCGAAGTAAAGCTTGTGCTTTCTAATCCTTCCTTGTTTGTTTTGCTGGATGAACCCTATAATGGCCTTTCTCCGTTGATGATTGAAAAGATTACCGAAATGATTAATGTCAACTTAAACAAAAAAGGGATTATTGTTACGGATCACAACTATCAGAATGTAATCAAAATTGCAGACAAGCTTGTTTTAATTAAAGACGGGAAGACACATCAAATAAAGGAAAAAAGTGAACTCGTAGCGAAAGGATATCTTTCCGATATGGTTTTTATTTAAAAACTGTAATTAAATATTTTTAAAGAAGTCTTTCTTTTTGTGTCTTTTACATTTGTTGTTTGTGTTTTTGTTTTCAACTTAAGCTTTTTCTTTTTTAACTCAAAACCGACGTTATCCTGACGTTTTTATTTTGTCTTTTTTTGGAAAAATCGGTTTTAAAAACTTCATTTTGTGTTATTTACATGAAATTATGAATTTTTCAAATGAATTTAATGAAAGAAAATGTTACGTTTTTAAACAAATCTCTTTTTCTTGTTGGATTTTTTTATACATCTTCTTTTAATAAATGCGAATTATTATACTATAAATAAAAGTGATTTAAAGAGCGTTTTTAGATGAATTTTTAACAAGTGTTTATCGCACAATAATGTTAATTAAAATATCTTTGACGCTTCTTAAAAAGAAAACCAATATTGAATTAACAACAGCAATTTTGCCAAAATTTTAGAAGACATGATTGCTTTATTATAATTTTTTGCCCCCACAAAAGAAGAAAAGGCTGTTTCGATGTTTATTCGAAATGGCCTTTTCTGATTTTTAAAGATTTGTTTAGTTATTTTAATTGAAAAAATCGGATAGGATTTTTTTGAGTTCTTCTTTGTTTTCAATGTGGCTCATATGGCCGTCTTCAAAAGAAACCAATTCGACAGTTGTGTCTTCAATTTGTGAAAGACTGTCTTCATAACTTAGGACAGGATCTTTTTTTCCTAAAATAAGCAAAACGGGAAAACGGTTTTGGTGTAAAAGACTTTCTCTGTCTTTTCTGATTTTCATACCCTCCAGAGAGGCAATAATTCCTTGCAAAGGTGTTTTTAAGGCTTCTTCTTTTACTTTTTCAATTTCGTTAGCAAGACGAATTCGGTTATTTTCACTGAATAAATTTGCGATAGCTAAGCTTACAAAACCTATGTAGTTTTGTTTTACTGCTTTTATCGCACGAGTTCGGTTTAGTTTTTTCTCGGCAGTGTCTTCTTTTGAAGTAGAATTCAGCAAAACCAATTTTTTGATTTTGTTTGGAAATAATTCGGCGAAAGCCAAACCAACATAACCGCCCATTGAATGACCTAGAATAATGGCTTTTTCAATTTTCAAATGTTCCAAAACTTCATTGACAACATTGGCGTTATCTTCCATTTCATGGACATAACCCAAGCATTCAGTTTCGCCGTGACCTAATAAATCAATTGTAATAATTCGGTTGTTTTTTGAGAAAAGATCGACATATTCTGTCCACATTTTTTTGTTTTCCAAAAAGCCGTGAAGTAATACAATTGCATTTCCTTCTCCCGAATCTGAGTACGATATTTTGGTGTTTTTGTATATAAGCGTTTTCAAAATGAACTTTTTTTGTTGTGAAGGGCAAAGTTAAGAAAGCTGAAATAAAATATCGAAATGTCTTGATTTAATTGGGAAATCTTTAGAATAGGAATAAATTTATTTATGGCAGAATGTTATTTGTGATCTAATAAAAAATGGCTTTCGTTTCTGAAAGCCATTCTTAAATTAAAATCGATTATCTCCATCCAGCAGATTTCCTAATCCGCCAAGCAAGCTTCCTTCTTCGCGACTGTTTCCTCCAGATCTTGGTGCCGATGCTATTATTCTGTCTGCCAATCTTGAGAATGGCAACGATTGTATGTAAACTGTTCCCGGACCTTTTAAAGTGGCATAAAATAATCCTTCGCCACCAAAAATTGAATTTTTGATTCCGCCAATAAATTCAATATCATAATCTACATCTTTGGTAAAGCCAATAATGCATCCCGTATCTACTTTTAGAACTTCGCCGTGAGCTAATACTTTTTTAGCCATTGTTCCTCCTGAATGTACGAAAGCCATTCCGTCTCCTTCGATTTTCTGCATGATGAAGCCTTCACCACCAAATAAACCACGTCCTAGTTTTTGAGAAAATTCAATTCCTACTGAAACGCCTTTGGCGGCACATAAAAATGAACTTTTTTGACAGATGAATTTGCCTTGAAATTCTGTTAAATCAATTGGAAGAATTTTTCCTGGATAAGGCGATGCAAAAGAAACTTTGCTTTTGGTGTTGCCTTGGTTTAAAAATGCAGTCATAAATAAGCTTTCGCCTGTAAGAACTCTTTTTCCAGCATTTAAAAGTTTGCCAAACAAACCTGATCCCTGTTGCTGAGAACCATCTCCAAATATGGTTTCCATCTGGATATTGTTTTCCATCATCATAAAACTGCCAGCTTCGGCAATTACTATTTCTTGCGGATCCAACTCGATCTCGACATATTGCATTTCTTCTCCAAAAATCTGATAATCTATTTCGTGTGCTTGCATGATTTCTAAGTTATTTGTTTTTAAAATTAGACTCAGGATGCTTTAGAATGTTACAGTTTTTAATGCATTTCAGTTGTTTTTAAAAACATTAACAGACTTTGTTATTTTAAATTAGTCTTAATTATGTGTTTAATTGGTTGGAATTATATATTTTTGCGTCGTTATTATATTTTATTAGAATGCTAGTTAGTGATTTGACCACCAAAGTATTATTTGAAACAGAAAAAGGATACAGTTATCAATGTGATTTGACCAATAGTATAATTATCAATTTTGTTGATACTGTGTCAAGTTATAAAATTCACGACTTTTTGATTTTTCAAAGAAAGGTTAATAGCGTTGACATTCTTAACATGCTTTATGACTTGTCTGATCAATCTGATGCACAGTTAATAGAAACTACTAAAAGAAATTTTTCCAGAAATCTTACCATTTGCGAAATAGTGCAATTAAGAGATTTATTAAACGGAACAAAATTCACCCTCAATTTACATTCTCTGCTTTGTAATACGGTTAACGTAGAGCTTATTTAGATTCTTACTTAGATTAAATCCAAATTTTCAGGCAGTTAGATATGCCTGCTTTAATTTTTGTAATTTTACACGTATAAAAATTTAAGGTTATGAAAGATTTACTAAGAACACGTACTTCATTAGTTGAAGGTGTAGAAAATATATTGAACTTACAGGCAAAATTAGAAAGCGATGCTTCTAACAAATATTTAGCTATGGCAGCATGGTTGGATAGAAATGGTTATGCCAATACAGCATCTTATTTGTACAAGCAAGCCGAAGAAGAAAGAGAGCACTTTTTAAAAGTTTTCAAATATATTACAGATATGGGAGGGATTGCTGTTACGCCATCTATTCCTGAAGTGCAGCAAGAATTTGCTTCTTTAAGAGAAGTATTTGAAATTGCTTTGCAAAACGAAATTGCAGTTACACAAGCAGTGAATAAAGTAATCGCAAAATGTAGAGCTGAAAACGATTATGCTACAGAGGATTTTATGATGTGGTATGTTGCTGAGCAGAGAGAAGAAGAGAAAAACGCTAGAAGAGCCTTAGAGCTTTTTGATTTGATCGATGAAAATGAAGCTGCTGGTAAATTCCAATTAGATGTACAGATCGCAAAAATCTGATAATAAACGATTTATAAAATTAAAAAAGCCCTTAATGATTTTATTAAGGGCTTTATTTTTATCTATTCATTCATCAAGCTTTCAATCTCGTCAGCTTCAACAGGAATGTTTCGCATTAAGTTGAAAGGTTCTCCTTTTTCTTGAACCACAACGTTATCTTCTAAACGGATTCCGAATTTTTCTGCCGGAATATAAATTCCTGGCTCAACCGTGAAAACCATATTTGCTTTCATTGGCTCGTGAAGCAAACCGTAATCGTGCGTGTCAAGTCCTAAATGGTGAGACGTTCCGTGCATGAAATATTTTTTATAAGCTGGCCATTCTGGATTTTCGTTCTGAACATCGGCTTTGTCTATTAAACCTAAACCAAGTAATTCAGAAGTCATGATTTTACCAACTTCAACGTGATATTGTTTCCAAAGTGTTCCTGGAGTCAACATTTTAGTTGCTTCATTTTTAACTCTTAAAACAGCATTGTAAACCGCTTTCTGACGATCTGTAAAACGTCCAGAAACTGGAATTGTTCTCGTCATATCGCTTGAATAGTTTGCGTATTCTGCAGCAACGTCTAATAATAACAAATCACCTTCTTTACATTGCTGATTGTTTTCGATATAATGCAAAACATTCGCATTGTTTCCAGAAGCAATAATTGGCGTATATGCAAAACCTTTAGAACGGTTACGAATGAATTCGTGTGCTAATTCAGCTTCAACTTCATATTCGGTAACATTTGGTTTTACAAATCCTAACAATCTGCGGAAACCTTTTTCTGTAATATCACAAGCGTGCTGAATCAAATCGATTTCTTCGCTTTCTTTTACAGAACGAAGTCTTTGTAAAATTGGGTTGCTTTTTGCAACATTATGCGCTGGATAACGCTCTTTCCACCATTTTACAAAACGAGCTTCGCGAGTTTCAGTTTCAACAGTTGCGCGGTAATGTTCGTTGGTGTTGATGTACATCGTATCGGCATACGTCATCATTTCGTTCAAAACTTTATGAAAATCCTGCAACCAATAAACGGTTCTAATTCCTGAAACCTGAAAAGCACGTTCTTTAGTCAGTTTTTCACCTTCCCAAACTGCGATATGATCGTTTGTTTCTCTCAGGAATAGAATTTCTCTTTGGCTTTCATAAGGCGCATCCGGAAACAAAAGCAAAACGCTTTCTTCTTGATCTACACCACTCAGGTAAAAAATATCTCGATGTTGTGCAAATGGCAAAGTACTGTCGGCACTAATTGGGTAAATGTCATTTGAATTGAACACGGCAACCGAATTAGGTTTCATTTCTGCCATGAATTTTCTGCGGTTTTTTACAAAAAGAGCGCTGTTTATTTGATGATATTTCATAATTATTTCGTTTTTGAACTTCGAATTTCAAAATTAATGATTTTTGAATTAGTGGCATATACTAGATTTATTAAAGTTTTCTTATTTGTTTTGGTTCTAATTTTTTAGCCACAGATTGCACAGATGAAAAAGGTTTTTTTTCTCATTTTATATGAAAATACGGTTTCCCGTAAAGAAATGATTTTGTAAAGAACAATATTTGCAGCAAATAAAACAGCCTCAAATAATTCATGAAAAATAAAATTAACCTATTTGGAATCTTCCTTTTTATCGCTGTCTTAATGACTTCTTGTGTTTCAGAAGTAACGTTAAGTTCTGATAACAAAATCCAATCTTTCTCTATAACAAGAGAAAATGTAGCTAAGGATTTTGTAATTGGCGAAAAATCAATCGTAGGTTCTGTAGAAAGTACGTTTGAACTAGAAAACATAAACTTAACAATTGCGATTCCAAAAGGAGCAAAAATAAGTCCAGATCCAGCAACCATTAAATCTATTACGGGTCCATTAGCTTTTGTAGTTACAGCTGAAAATGGCGAAATAAAAAATTATGACGTAGATATAAAAAGAGAATTAAGCACTGATAATTTTATTTTAGAGGCAAATGTTAAAACGCCAAATTTAGTGTTGAGTGGAGATATTGCTAAGGAAACAGGATTAGTAACAAAACGAATTCCGGAGAGCAACGACCTTAAAAATTTAATTGTCGAAATTAAGTTTTCAAAACATGCCACGATAACGCCAGATCCTAACACGATAAAAGATTATTCAGCACCAGTAAATTTTACAGTTAAGTCGGAATCAGGTGTAGAAAAAGTATATCAAGTAAAATTACAGCTTATGGACAGCTACATTTCAAGATCATGTTCTGAAGCAAATGCTTGGAAATGGTTTGGTGGAGATAACAGAAATAATGCACCAGATATAGTGGCTTTTGATAGAAATGTGGGAACTGGACAAACTGTAATTGTAAATAAAAATTTAGTTCCTTCTACTTTCAGGATTCACCTTCGCGAAGGATTTTCATATGACAATGAGAAACAAGCATACAATAAGCCAGTAACATTGAAATTAATTGTTAGAGATGCAAGCTTAAATGTTTTAGCGACTACAACAACAGATATTTCTGCACAATTCAATGGCGGTTTTATTCCATTTGATCTTCAAAAACTTAATTTGTTTTTAGAAGCAAATAAAACATACAACTTTTATTGGTATTTGGTTGATGGCGAAAAACTGGGGGTTACAGCAAGCAGTTCAGGTAACACCAATTCAGGAACTGGATTCTGTTTTAACAGCGGTTATTCTGGAGAATCTAAAATAAGCAAAAAAAATACTCTTGATGATGCAAACGTTTGGACTAAACATGAATGGCATTTTAATATTGAATTAGAAGGTAAAGAGTAATTCTGAAAGCGAGGTTTAAAATTTAAACTTCGCTTTTTTTTATGCATTATATTTTGCTTTTGAAACTTCGAATATTTCAAACCACAATTATAAAAACTTAGCAACTTAAAGTCTTAGCATCTCAGAATCTTAATAATGGCGTGTCCCTCCGGGCCGGGCTTTCGGCTATATTCCCGATTTATAAAAACTACGGCTAAAAAGCCTTGTTTTTATAAATCGGGAGATACCGCCTCTATCCCTCGCGCTTACGGTTTCACAAGACGTTTAATGGTTGAATAATGTTTTAATTATCCAATTTTGTATATTGTGATGAATTATTGAGGTAAAAATGAAAGAACTAATAATTGAAAGTAAAGGAATAAGAACCAATCAATATTTTATACCGCCTTTTGAGTTGAGAGAAGGAGAGTTGGTTGTTTTGTATTTGGAAGTAGGATGTCATTTTGATGATATGAAAGAGCAATTGATTGCTGTTTTTACAGGGAAAGTTCAACACGAAAATGTAAAAATAATAAAACCTTTAACTTTCGCAGAACCTTTTAAAGAATCGATTTCTAAAAAAATATTCAATCCAATTACAGTGGAACATTATTTAAAAAAGCATGCAAATGTAAATGCTCCAATTGTATCGAAAATTTTTGAAATAGATACTTTTACTAAAAAAACTAAAGTAAAAGATTTAGGAATAAGTGAACAAAAAAGGCTTTCATTAACAGCTGTTTTTTCAAAAACAAAAAATGTGGTTTTTGATTTAAGAGGAGAAGGTGCTTCTTGTTTTTTTAAAACATATGAGTTTGCTAAAGATGAAATTAAAACTGAAGGTGCTGCAATTTTGATTGACTGGTCTAATGAACTAAAAAATGATTGTTCGAAATTTATAGCTATTGAATGGTTAGTAGGTATCGATGAACAAATAAAAATTGGCAATAGAAGTGTGAGTCTTTCAAAAATGTATTAATGAATTAATATTGCTAATTCTTTATTTAATTGAAGATGATAAAGTCGGGAATCAAAATCAGAAAAATAAAAATTCAAGACCTAGACTTCGTCTACAAATCAATCTGCGAACTCGAAAATGAAATTTTAGATTTTGAAGTTTTCAAAGAAATTTTCAATGAAAACATTTCAAACCCAAAAAATCTGTATCTAATTGTCGAAAATGAAAATGAAGGTTTAGGATTTATTAGTTTTCACACTCAAAATCTTCTTCATCACTGCGGATTAGTTGGTGAAATTCAAGAGTTTTTTATTCATCAAAAATATCGTGGTCAAGGTGTTGGAAGATTATTGTTAAATGAGATTCTAGAATTTGCAGAGAAAAATAATCTAAAAAGTATTGAAGTAACAACAAATAAAAAACGAGTAGAAAATGTCGCAATCTATGAAAATCTAGGTTTTACTTTGAGTCACAATAAGTTTACGATTTATAGGTAAATCAAGAATTATCAGTCTAGTTTGTCATTTCGACCGAAGGGAGAAATCACACAAGAAGCTCCGCATGCAAAATCACCAATCTTTGTCGAGTCACTAGTGTGATTTCTCCCTTCGGTCGAAATGACAAGATTGTGAAAAAAACGATTAGAATGTATAAACTAAATTCATCAATAAAGCATCATTTGGTAATTGCCATTCTCATAAGTTTATGGCTTTTCGTTTTTGCTTTCATTATAAAACCTTTTGACGACGGAACTATAAATTTCAAAGCTTGGCTTTTTATAAGTTTTGGTTTTAGCGTTATGGCGTTTTTATGTTATGGCCTTTTGGCAATTATTCAAAAAAGCTTTTATAAAAGAATTGAGAAATGGAGTATTAGTTTAGAAATTGTTGCTATTTTTCTCTTTTATTTAATGTATTTAATTGGAGTTTTTGCTTTTTACAAAAGCCCAATTTTAAATGGCGGATATACTTTTTACCAATTCTTTTCGGTAATATTTATAAAAGTCGCCTTGATTTTAACTCCGGTAATTATTCTCGCAAGAAGATATTTGCTTAAACTCATTCCTATAAAAGAGGATATTTTGTTATTTAAAGGAGAAAACAAATTAGATATTCTAAAAATCAAAAAATCCGATTTAGTTTGTATCTCGAATGCACAGAATTATGTTGAGATTTTTTACATCGAAAATGACAAACTCCATTCAAAACTTATTCGGTCGTCGCTTAAAAAAGTTCAAGATGATTTTGATTTTTTGGTTCAAATACATCGTTCGCATTTAATAAATCCTTCGCATTTTAAATCTTGGAGAAATCCAAATACAATTATTTTGACCCAAATAGAACTTCCGGTTTCAAAAAATTATAAAGAAACTTTATTGGCCTTATAATTTCGTACCTAAAACAAAACGTTTTGTACCTAAGTCAATAAAATAAGCTTTTAAGCCACATTTACATTTTAGTTTTGCTTCATCAATTTTAAAAACAAATTATGAAAACAAAACAACTTTGCCTTCTCGGATTATTATTTTTTCTGATCAGTTATTTATTCTTTGCTAAAGTTTTGCCCAATTTTCAAAAACCAATTGACATTGCGCATTGGTTTAATTTAATTGGAGCCTGTTTGCTGTTGTCATTTAATGATGTATTTCTGAAAAACTCTTGGAGTTTTATAGCTTCTATTGTAACGGCTTTGGGTGTTATTGGTCATATTGGTCTTTGTACAATCGATTTTATCATGTCGAGTTACGGAACTGATGAAATTGCAAAAGAAATATTAAGTATTCAAATTGGGAGAACGCCGGCTATTTTTTATCCCTTTATTGCCGTCGGTCCGTCATTGCTTTTTATTGGTTTGACATTGCATGCTTTGCGTTTTATTAAAACGAATTTTGTAATTGTTTTAATGATTATTCTGAGCTCCGTATTCATTGGATTTTCATTTTTTGTTTTGAAAGACGGAATTTGTATGTTGTTGAGCTGTGCTATTTTTGTTTCGGGTTTAGGGTATTTGCTTCATAGAAAAGGGATTAATGGTTAAAAAACAGAAGTTTTCTACAACAGAACCAAAATATTAAAAAGTAATAATTGTTTACATTAGGACCTTTGTCAAAGTTTTAAACTTTGACAAAGGTTTTGCACGCAAAGGTTGTCATCCTGAGCGAAGTCGAAGGACACTCTAGTAGCTCTACAAAGATTGGCGACATTCTGTACGGAGTTTCTTGTGCAGATTTCTCCTTTCAATCGAAATGACAAACTGTATGAAATTAAAAAAAAAACGAAGTATTTTCTTCGGTTTCTTTATTTGAAATATGTATTTTCGCTTAAAGAATCCAGCATTCAAAAATAAAATCAATTGAAAAAACATATAAAATACCTAATTACACTCTTTCTGACATTTGTCGTGATTGCGGGCGATGGTACTTTATATTCTCAATCTAAATCGGCTGAATATTACCAGTCTTCATTTGTAGTTTTAAGAAGAGAATCGAATACTAAAAGTTCTCGTTTATATAAATTCGGACAAGTTGTTTCTTGGAATCAAATACGATTTTCGATTCTTTTGAATTTTCTAAAAACCGAAAAGGTTTTGACTTTTCAAATCAAGAAATTGCTGAAACTTCAGAATATAATTCATCAAAAATTAACTTCATTTATAAATCAGTCGGTTTTTATAAATGAAATAATCACTTCAAAACATTTCGTTAAAAGTTTATACAACGCTTAAGAAAATTTATTTCTAAGCACAGATGATACAATAATGTCTAATCATTTATCATTTTCAAAATGTATAAACAAAATAAAAAATCTCGCTTGGAGCAATCTAAGCGACCACTTTTTCATTGGATAAAAAGAAAATTTATAATTATAATTACAGCCTTCATGCTTGGAATGGCAAACGGAATGCATACAGAAGATACCCGAATTAAAGGAAATCAAAACTATACTGAACAGCATAAAAAAGATTAAGGCTTTAATTAGAAAATTAGATAATTATTTTTTTGTCTTGTGATCTTTGTCAAAGTTTTAAACTTTGACAAAGGTTTTAAGCGCAATCTTGTCATTTCGACTGAAAGGAGAGATCACACTAGAAGCTCTACAAAGCTTAGCGATTCTGCATGTCGAATTACTTGTGTGATCTCTCCTTTCAGTCGAAATGACAAACTGTGCGGGTATAAATAAAAAAAACCGAAACAAAATGTTTCGGTTTTTTTTTATTTACTGGGATTTATTAATCAATCCATTTATAATATCTCGCTCCAATCAAAACAGGAATTTCTTTTTCAATTCGGTCAAGAACCCATTCGTTTTTTGGAGTTCTCACGCTTTGTTTTTTCTCTTTTTTATGAAGACTTTCGTAAGTGTTGAAATCAATTTCTACGCTTTCAGCTAAATTTTCAAAAAGTTTTACGTTTTCTAAAGCCGATTTCCATTCTGACTGAATTGTTCCTTCAAAAACTTTCGATTTAGATCCACTTCCGTAAGCTAAGAAACCGAATTTAGTTCCGGCAACTTCTTTATTTGTATCGTAAAAATGAGCCAAAGTCGATAATAATCCCATGAAAATAGAACCTGTATAAAGGTTTCCAATTAATGAAGAAGCCAATTCAGCAGGTTGTAATTTCTCAGTTACAAAACTTCTGTAATCCTCAGATTTTGCTACTTCCTTAATTTTTGTCTGATAATCTGCAGGTGCAATATCATCGGCAATAATTTTTTCGGCACTGTCTAAAGCGTAAATTTCGGACAACATTCTACGGCCTTGGAACGAATACGGCAAGTGCATTACAATACTATGCCAAGTGTTATATAGAGTTTCGGTAGTGTTTTTTAGTTTTTTGAATGAAAAGTAAGCATTACGCGTACGATCCATATAACATTGGTTGGAATATTGTCCGTCAAAAACCGGTTGATCTTTGTGGATTTCGATTTCAGCTTCTAAATTGTCAAACCAAGAATCGTTGTTTGCATTTTTAGTGATTTCTTCTTTAGAAATCGTTCTGTATGGTTTAAAGAAATCGAAAACGCCTTTTGTGCTCGTTGCCCAATTATCATCAAAAGCAATGATTTTTGGATTTGCAGTAATCAGCATCGCAACAGCTCCGGCTCCTTGAGTGTATTCTCCGCCAGAATTCAAATCATATTTTGCAAAGTCAGAAGTAACTACAATTGCTTTTTTAGTTGGATTCAATTTTACGAAATCCAGACAGTTTTGCATCGCGTCAACACCGCCAATACAAGCGAAAGTAAAGTCAACAACATCACATTCTGCCAAAGAATCTTCACCAAATTTCTGCTCCATTAAACTAATTAAATAAGAAGCAATTGGTTTAGAACTGTCGATGCCGCTTTCGGTACCAACATAAATTCGGCTGATTTCTTTTAAGTCAATTTTATTGTTGATTATAAGTTTGGTTAAAGCGTTTGCTCCAAAAACAACTGCATCCTGATGAACGTCTGGAAAAGTCATTTTTAGTAATCCAAGACCTTTTTCTAATTTTTCTGGTTCAATATTTCTGGCAACAGCCAAAGTTTTTATGGGTAAATGTATGTTTGCTACATCAAACGAGATAGCATCAATTCCTGTTTTCATTCTTAATTTTTTGAGCCGCTAAAGGTAAAACTATGTTATGGAATGACAATTTTTTGCTTTGATAAAATTAAGTGCAATAGGCACTTTTGAAGAAAACAAACCAAAACTTTGAATAAAATAACAATATGATAAATTTTTAGTAATCTGAATACGTATTAAAATTTGGGGAAAATGACTGTAAAGCAATTTTTTAGATTTTCTATACTAAATTTATACGTAAAAATACGTATACGTAGTCTATTTTAAAATGATTATAAATAACAACGAAATGGTTGTAGTTCTTTGTTAATTGAGTTATTTTTGTGTAATTTTTTAAAACAAACTACTTAACACTTATGGCACAATCTGCACAGTTGAATGCTTCCATCTTAAAGAAAGTAGCTATGGCTCTTTCGGGAATATTCTTAATCACGTTTTTAGCGCTGCATGTTTCCTTAAATTTTATTTCTATTTTGAGTGAAGACGTTTTCAATCAAGCTTCTCACTTTATGGGATACAATCCGCTGATACAATATGTAATGCAGCCAGTTTTAGCATTCGGAGTAATTTTCCATTTTGTAATGGGATTTGTTCTTACAGCTCAAAACAGCGCAGCAAGACCAATTGCATACGCAAAATACAACGGAGCAGCTAATGCTTCTTGGAGTTCTAGAAATATGATTATTTCTGGATTGGTTATTTTGGCTTTCTTAGGATTGCACTTTTATGATTTCTGGTTTCCTGAAGTTACCTATAAATATATTGCAGGTACAGCTCCAGATGCTACAAGGTATTATGGTGAGTTAGTTCACAAATTCCACGACCCAATTCGTACAGGATTGTATTGTGTGGCTTTTGTGCTTTTAGGTTTTCACCTTTGGCACGGGTTTGCATCTTCTCTTCAATCAATGGGAATGCACAACAAATACTCTAGATTTTTAAGTAAAGTTGGTTACGGATTCGCAGTTGTAGTTCCAGCGCTTTTCATAATTATCGCATTATTTCATCATTTCAATAATTAATATCAATTATAATGGCATTAGATTCAAAAATTCCAAATGGTCCTATAGCGGACAAATGGACAAATTATAAAGATCATATTAATTTAGTAAACCCTGCTAACAAACGTAATTTAGATATTATCGTTGTTGGTACAGGTTTGGCTGGAGGTTCGGCTGCGGCTACTTTGGCAGAGTTAGGATATAACGTAAAAGCATTCTGCTTCCAAGATTCTCCACGTCGTGCGCACTCTATTGCGGCACAAGGAGGTATCAACGCAGCAAAAAATTATAAAGGTGACGGTGACTCAGTTTACAGATTGTTCTACGATACTGTAAAAGGAGGTGACTACCGTGCACGTGAGGCAAACGTTCACCGTTTGGCTGAAGTTTCTGCAAATATTATTGACCAATGTGTGGCTCAAGGGGTGCCGTTGGCTCGTGAATATGGCGGACTTTTAGATAACCGTTCTTTTGGAGGAACTTTGGTTTCTCGTACATTTTACGCACAAGGACAAACTGGGCAGCAATTATTGTTAGGAGCTTATTCTGCAATGAACCGTCAAATTGGTCGTGGAAAAATCAAAATGTACAACCGTCACGAAATGCTTGACATTGTAATCGTGAACGGAAAAGCGAGAGGTATTATCGCTCGTGACTTAATCACAGGAAAAATAGAAAGACATTCTGCTCACGCGGTAGTAATTGGTTCTGGAGGATACGGAAACGTATTTTTCCTTTCAACAAATGCTATGGGAAGTAACGCAACAGCAGCTTGGAAAATTCATAAAAAAGGAGCGTTTTTCGCAAATCCTTGTTATACACAAATTCACCCAACATGTATTCCGGTTTCAGGAGATCACCAGTCTAAATTGACTTTGATGTCTGAATCTTTACGTAATGACGGTCGTATTTGGGTGCCTAAAAAATTAGAAGATGCTCAGGCAATCCGTGAAGGAAAGAAAAAAGCAATTGATTTATCTGAAGACGAAAGAGATTATTTCTTAGAAAGAAGATATCCTGCTTTTGGTAACTTAGTTCCTCGTGACGTTGCATCTCGTGCTGCTAAAGAAAGATGTGATGCTGGTTTTGGAGTTAACAAAACTGGAGAAGCAGTTTATTTAGATTTCGCTGCCGCTATCGAACGTTATGGAAAAGAAGCTGCTCACGTAAAAGGATTGAATGAAAATGACAAAGCTTTAGTTACTAAATTAGGAACTGACATCGTGAAAAGTAAATACGGAAACTTATTCCAAATGTACTTGAAAATTGTTGACGAAGATCCTTATGTAACGCCAATGATGATTTACCCAGCAGTTCACTACACAATGGGTGGAACTTGGGTTGATTATAACTTAATGACTACAATTCCTGGATGTTTCTCAATTGGAGAGTCTAACTTCTCTGATCACGGAGCAAACAGACTTGGAGCTTCTGCTTTAATGCAAGGTTTAGCTGATGGATATTTCGTATTACCTTACACTATCGGAGATTATTTAGCTCCAGATATTAAAATGGGACCAATTTCTACAGATTTGCCAGAATTCGTTGAAGCTGAGAAAGCGGTTGTAGATCAAATCAATAAATTTATCAATAATAACGGAACACATTCTGTAGATTATTTCCATAAAAAACTTGGAAAAATTATGTGGAATAAAGTAGGTATGGCTCGTAACGCTAAAGGTTTAACCGAAGCTATCGAAGAAATTGCTGCTTTACGTGAAGAGTTTTATAAAGATGTAAAAGTTCCTGGAAGTGCTTTTGAATTTAATCAGGAATTAGAAAAAGCGACTCGTGTTGCCGATTTCTTAGAATTAGGAGAGTTGTTCGCAAAAGATGCTTTACACCGTAACGAATCTTGTGGAGGTCACTTCCGTGAGGAATACCAAACAGAAGAAGGAGAAGCACTTCGTGATGATGATAACTTTGCTTACGTTGCAGCTTGGGAATACAAAGGAAAACCAAGTGATGCAGTATTACACAAAGAACCTCTTAATTACGAAAACATTAAATTAGTTCAAAGAAGTTATAAATAAGAATTTGGTCGAAAGCCCAAAGTCTTAAAGTCAAAAGGCAAAATGTGCCAAGCGACTTTCGACTTTCGACTTTATGACTTTCAAACGAAAAAGGTATGAAACTTACATTAAAAATATGGCGTCAAAAAAACGCTCAAGATAAAGGAGGGATTGTAGAATATCCTATCGATGGAATCGAACCAGACATGTCTTTCCTTGAAATGTTAGACGTTCTTAACGAAGGTTTAATCAACAAAGGGGAAGAGCCAGTAGCATTTGATCACGATTGTCGTGAAGGAATCTGCGGAATGTGTTCTTTATTCATCAATGGTGAAGCGCACGGACCAGATAGAGGTGTTACAACTTGTCAGTTGCACATGCGTATGTTTAAAGATGGTGATACGATTTTTATCGAGCCATTTAGAGCAAAAGCTTTCCCAGTAATTAAAGACTTAGTTGTTGACAGAAGTTCTTTTGACAGAATTCAACACGCAGGAGGATTTATCTCGGTAAATACTTCAGGAAATACAATTGATGCGAATGCAATTCCAGTTCCAAAAGACGATGCAGATAAATCATTTGATGCTGCAGCTTGTATTGGTTGTGGAGCTTGTGTTGCAACTTGTAAAAACTCTTCAGCAATGTTATTCGTTTCTGCAAAAGTTTCTCAATATGCATTATTGCCACAAGGTAAAGTTGAAGCAACTGATCGTGTATTAAACATGGTTCACCAAATGGATTTGGAAGGTTTTGGAAACTGTACAAACACTGGAGCTTGCGAAGTTGAATGTCCAAAAGGAATTTCTCTTGAAAATATCGCACGTATGAACCGTGAGTATTTAGCAGCAAGTTTAAAAGGTTAATTTATCTTTTATATAAAATTAAAAAGAGTTGTCTCAAAAAGACAGCTCTTTTTTTTATAAGCTTCGTAGAAGCGAAATATTTATAGCAAAGAATAACCATTTTCAATTTAAAGCTCCGGAGGAGCGACATGTTTTTGTAACGTAATATATGTCGCTCCGCTGGAGCTTTTTTTATATTTCTTTATTGATATTCTATAAATATTTTACCCCGCTGGGGTTTTGAGGATAAAGCAGTTTTTATAAATTCCATCCAATCAAAAGAGTTGTTCTTTTTTGTTTTCTATTCGTAGTAAAGTTGTGAAACATTGATCTCTTCTTTATTCTGGCCTTCCTTCTGTATAAAACAATTTAAAATTGTGCCACCAGTTAAATCAAAATAGCTGATGTTGAGTTTGTGAAAACCTTTTTCCAGTTTAACAGCTCCGTAAGCTTCATTTGCCCAATGAATGCCATCATTGTCCATAATTAATTCATCGTCTATAAAAAGCTTCGATCCGTCATCTGAAAGCGTCGAAAAGGTGTAATTTCCAGTTTCTGGAATATAGATGTATCCGTTGAATTTTAAGCCGATATAACGCTCTAATTTCGTTTTCCATTTTTCGGCACTGATTTTGCCTTCTAAAACTCCAGAATTAACAGGTTTTGAAAGTTCTAAATCTTGAACTTGAGAAAAGTTTCCTGTAAAATATTCATATTTCAAACCATTTTTCGTTGGTTGAATGGCTAAAGTTGGTTTTAAATCAGGATTTCGAATAATAATTTTATTGATCGAGCTTCTTTTACCGCTTTCGCTAATTTGAATTATTTTTATAATTCTATATTCTCCTTTCGGAATATTTATAGGTACGGGATTTTGGTATAAGCTTGCTGTTTCATCAGGATTGTATCCGTCAATTGTATAAAAGATTTTTCCGTTTTTTATCGTTGGTTTTAGGTCTAAAATATATTTGGAAGCTATTAAAGCTTTTTCTTCGGATCCAAAAGGCGCTGGAACTTTATATGATCTTTTTTCTTTTTCTAATTTTTCTAAATGATATGGTAATTGATTTTGAATAAAATGATCGTAATTTTTATTTGGAGTTTCTGTCCAGGCAATTTCAGCCAAAGCGAAAAATCTCGGATAAAGCATATAATTCAATTTGGCAGGATTGGTTAAATATTCCGACCAAAGATTGGCTTGAACGCCAATAATATATTTTTGTTCTTCAATAGTTAAACTATCAACGGGAGTTGGATTGTAATTATAAACTTTTTCCAAAGTACTTAATCTGCCAACTGTAAGCGGTTCATTTGGAGAATATCCTTGATTATAATCTAAATACACAGTGTTTTCAGGAGTCATTACAACTGGATGTTTCAGTTTTGCGGCATGAATTCCTCCTGATTCTCCTCTCCAAGACATAACAGCTGCGTTTGGTGCCAATCCGCCTTCAAGAATTTCATCCCAGCCAAAAATTTGTCTTCCATTGGCATTCAAAAATTTTTCGATTCTCTTGATGAAATAACTTTGTAATTCATGTTCGTCTTTCAAACCCAAATCTTTAATTCTTTTTTGGCAATTCGGGCAAGCTTTCCATCTTGTTTTTGGGCATTCGTCTCCGCCAATATGAATGTTCTTGTTTGGAAATAACGCTATTACTTCTGTCAAAACATCTTCTAAAAAAGTAAAAGTTTCGTCTTTTCCAGCACAAAATACATCCTCAAAAACGCCCCAAGATTCTGCCACTTTATAATTTCGTTCTGGAAAACAAGCCAGATTTGGATAAGCAGTTATTGCCGCCGAAGCATGTCCTGGCATTTCGATCTCGGGAATTATATTCACATAATGATCTTCGGCAAATTTGACAACTTCCTTAATTTCTTCTTGAGTATAAAATCCTCCGTATGGATTTCCGTCGAAGAAAAAAGGTGTTCTTTCAAATTTATTTCCAATTAATGTTTGATTTCTTTTTGAACCAATTTCCGTTAGTTTTGGATATTTTTTGATCTCAATTCTCCAGCCTTGATCATCTGTTAAGTGCCAATGAAACTCATTTAGCTTATAACAGGACATTTGTGCGATAAAATCTTTTATAACATCAATAGAGAAAAAATGACGGCAGACGTCTAAATGCAAGCCTCGGTAAGAATATCGCGGTTGATCTTCGATGATTAGGCAAGGAATTTTAATTTCTGTCCCTGAAGGTTCGTTCGGAAGAAGTTGCAACAAAGATTGAACGGCATAAAAAAGGCCTTCTTCTTGTCCTTCGATCATAATTTTGTTGGAAGTGATTTCAATTTTGTAACCTTCTTTTGATGAAAGATTTTTGCTTGAGTCAAATTCAATTTTAAGATTTGATTTTTTCGAGGGAGCAGAAATGTTTAAAGCCGATTCTAAAATTTTAGCCGATTTTAATTCCTTTTCGCTGTAATTTTTGTTTTTAAAATTAATCTGAACTTTTCCATTTATCCGAATACTATCTCCAGTACGTTTGAAAAAATTTGGAGTAGGAATTATAGAATTGTTCTGCTGAAAATTTTGGGAATTTCCGATGAAATGAAAAAGAACAAAAAATAAAAAAAGGAATTTTTTCATAAGAGAAAAACTTTAGATTTTTATAAAAAAGAAGTTTTAAAGATATGCAAATGGTTTGAAAACTTGATTATTGGACTTTTTATAGCAACACAATTTTTGGATTGAAGGAATTGTTTATTTTTGTAAGTAGAAAAAATAAATGGCATGAGTACTGAAAATGAAGTTTTAAATTACAGCAAAGAAGAACGCAAAAATCATATTCTGAAAGAAATCAATTTACATACGCGCGTAAGTTTTGAGACTCTTTCAGCAAAACTTGGCGTTTCTGAAGATACTGTTCGACGTGATATAAATGAATTAGACGCTGAATCGCTTTTGATTAAAGTAAAAGGTGGTGCAATGACTAAAGGATATCACTATTCTTCATCGAATCAAACTTATGCGGTTGAAGCAAAACAGGTCATTGCGCAAAAAGCGGTTGGTCTTCTTCATGACGGAATGGTTTTGGTTGTAGATGGCGGAACTACGATTCGAGAATTTATTCGTTTGATTCCGAATGATCTTAATTTGACTGTTTTTACCATTACCGCTTTAACGGCGGTGCAGCTTTTGGATAAACCAAATATTAAAACCATTATGATTGGGGGAAGCATTTCTTCTTATAGCCAAATGTGTATAAGCGGAGAAACTTTTCATCAGTTAGCCAACATAAAAGCCGATCTTTTGGTTTTAGGGACAAACGCTTTAGATGTAGATGGCGGTTATTCGGATTCTGATTGGGAAACGGTTCAAGTGAAAAAAGCAATGATTCAGGCTTCAAAGAAAACTGCAGTTTTGACTATTACAGAAAAATTAAATACAGTTCTTAAAATGAAAATTGCGAGTTTGTCTGACATTAATTATGTAATTACCGAAGAAGAGCCAACTCACGAAAAATTGCAACCTTATAAAAAAGCTGTTCCAAACTTAGTTGTAATCTGATTTGAAACTGTTTTTGACTTTTATACCAATATAAAAATGAAAATTGCCTTAATCCAAACCGATCTTTTTTGGGAGAATGCTTCTAAAAACCGAGAAAACTTCGATTCGAAAATAAACGAAATCGCTTCGGAAGTAAATTTAATTGTGCTTCCTGAAATGTTTTCGACCGGTTTTACAATGAATGCTTCTGAAGTTGCTGAAACAATGCAAGGCGAGACGATTGCTTGGATGAAATTGAAAGCAAAACAAAAAAATGCAGCTATAACTGGAAGCGTCGTTATTGCAGAAAACGGAAAATATTATAACCGAATGTTGTTCGTTTTTCCGTCAGGAGAAGTGCAATATTATAATAAGCGCCATTTGTTTACATTGGCGGGAGAAAATCAATTTTATACGGCAGGAACCGAAAAGGTAATTGTAAATTATTTAGATTGGAAAATTTGCCTTCAGGTTTGTTATGATTTGAGATTTCCAGTTTTTGCCCGAAATGCTGAAAACTACGATTTGCTTTTATATGTTGCCAATTGGCCAAAAGTACGCACAAATGCATGGGATGCCTTGCTTAAAGCGCGCGCAATTGAAAATTTGAGCTATACGATTGGCGTTAACAGACTTGGTCTTGATGCCAATAATTATGAACACATAGGCCATTCGCAGGCAGTTGATTTTCTAGGGCATTATATTCTTGAACCACAAGAAACAGCAGGTGTTTTTGTGGTTGAATTGGATAAAGATAAAATGATGGAAACTCGAAAAAAACTTGATTTTTTAAGTGATCAAGATGTTTTTGAAGTTAAATTCTAGAAAGCTTTCCGTTTCTTTTCGGCTTCTTTTTGCTTTTTCTTGTCTGTTTTTTTCTCGACTTCCGGACTAAAAGGAATGCTTAAATCAATAGGTTGATCGACATCCCAATTGGATCGGACATCGACTTCTTTTTGAAAATAAAAGACTTCCTCAGCATAGGTTTTGGTTAGGAAATCTCCAGTGTCGTACATTTTGTTTTTGTTGTCATCATAAATGACGCGTACGGAAAATGCCTCAGGCTCCAGCAAGTTGAATTCGATTTTGGTTTCACCTTCAGAATAAGCGCTGGCTAATACTTTGTCGCCTTTTTTGTTGGTGATTTCAACAATAATTGGGAAGCGTTTCACATTCTGTAAATTCAAAACTAAATTCCCGTAATCTTCCAGTTCTTTTGTTGTTAATTTATAAGACAAAGTATCGTTCGTTTTGTCATAAAAATCGGTTAAAGCACCTGGCAATAATGTAAAACGGTATTTTTCTAAAGGCTCTTTTTTGAAGTCGAAATATAATTTCTGTTCAAATTCATCATATTCAGTAGTAAATTTCACAGCAACAGAATCTTTGTTGACTAAGGCAATTTTTGTATTGTCAAATTTTACCAAAGGCGTTTCTGATTCAAGCGTAAATCGTTCTCTAAAATTAAGTACACCATTTTGAACTGGTTTGATATTCAGTGTGTCTTTTTTGAGGTCTTTGATTTTGAAAGCGAATTTCTTGTTGTATTTTTCGGCATTGACTTCTAATGAAAGCGAATCGGTTTTTATTGGTTTGTACCAAATTTGCAGCGAATCTTTTTTAGGGAATTGCGTTACGATTGTTTCCAGAGTTTCAGAATGATTTTTAAGCGTAATTTTTGGTTTTAAAACCTTGAAATTCTGTTTTCCGTCATACGGAAGATATAATCTATTTCCAGATGCCTGAATTGGTTTGAATGTTTTTAAAGGCAAAGTTTCCTTAAACAATTCCAATTCAAAAATAGTGTCATTCGGAATCGTGATAGAGTGTTTTATAAAGCCAATTTTGTCATCTTTTGGATTAAATTTATTATTGTTTGATTTGTCTTTCATAGCAACCAAAAGATATTTTCCTGCCTTTAGGTTTTCTAACTGAAAAGTGCGCAAACTGTCCAAAGTGTTTGTAATGTATCGTGGAAATTCTTTATAAATAGTCGAATCTTTGTATTTGTCATTTACCTCATAAAGCATTACAGAGACAAAATTATCGACATATTTTTCATAAGAATCTTTAATAATTCCTTTTACAGAAAGCGAATCAATGTAGGATCCAGTCGAAAAAACGTATTTAAACTGATTGATTGCATTTCCTTCGTTATTGTCAGCAAGACTTTGGCCAAAATTTATGCTATAAGTTGTATTTGGCTGTAAAGTGTCTTTGATTTTTATAGTGATAAATTTGCTCGCATTTGATGGAAGAATCAGCGGCTCATGCTTCATTGGAGGCGAAATAATCAGCTGTTTGTTCAAGTTTTTCAGCTTCACATATTCGTCAAATACCAATTTGATTTCGGTTTCTTTAAAATTAGTGCTGAAATTTTTCGGATAACTTGAAACCAGTGTTGGAGGAATTGTGTCTTTTAACCCGCCTGTAATACTGCCTCTTTTGGCACAGCTCATCATTAAAAATACCAATAAAAGTGAAATGTATTTCAGAGTGTTTTTCAACATAATCGTTTTTGAATTTGATTGCACAAAATAACGATTATTATTGCTTTAATTGAAATTTTTTATCTATTTATTAGGATTTGCAAATTTTGACTTTTCTACTTTTTTACGGTAATATTTTCTTACTTTTGGTTTCAAAATGTAATACTGCTTAGTTTTGTTAAAAAGGTATTTTTGGATTTCATTCTTTCTTTTGCTGACCGCCTGCAGTAAAAATGACCAGCCCGCAATCGCTTTTTATTATTGGAAAACTGATCTGAAATTTTCGGAAAAAGAAAAAGAAGTTTTGAAAGAAAACAACGTTCGCAAATTGTATGTTCGGTATTTTGATGTTGGATTACATCCAGAAACACAAATTCCGTTTCCTATAAGTCCAATTCATTTCAAGGAAAATATGCAGGATTTTGAAGTTGTTCCGGTAGTTTTTATTCAAAATAAAGTCATGCTTCAGCCAAATCTTGATGTCGAAGATTTGGCAAAAAAGACTATTCGTTTGATCAATGAAATTAATTCAGAAAATAAAATAAACGACACTCAAATTCAGATTGATTGTGATTGGACATTAAAAAGCAAAGAGAATTATCTTCACTTTATTGAACAAATTAAGAAGCTTTCGCAGAAAAAACTTTCGGCTACAATTCGGCTTCATCAAGTCAAGTATTTCAGGAAAACGAAAATACCAAATGTCGATTCTGGCGTTTTGATGTTTTACAATATGGGAAGTATTGCGCCAGATTCTCTGAATTCAATTTATAGTAGGAAGATTTCGGAAAAATATATTAAAAGCCTAAAAAAATATCCGCTTCATTTGGATTATGCGCTTCCAATATATTCTTGGGCAATTCATATTCGGGACAAAAAAGTTTTGGGACTTCGATCGAAATTGAATTTTGCGGCGCTCAAAAAAGATAAAAATTTTCAGCAAACAAGCCCAATTTTTTTTAAAGTCAAGCAATCTAATTACAAAAATGGGGTTTATTATGAAGAAAATGATTTGCTCAAAATTGAAGCAATTTCGCCAGATGATTTAAAAGAAATGGCTGAAGATTTGAGTGAAAATACTGTTCAGCCCCCAAAAGAAATTATATTTTACGATTTAGACGAATTCAATTTAAATAATTATGAAAAGAATATTTTCAAAGAAACTGTTTCTTGCTTTTAGTATTGGCCTTCTTTCGATTTATGGTGTGATTTATGCCTGTGCTGGCGGTGACGATTGGGATTTTTTTGGGGAGAATTCTAATTTTACGCCAGAAACTTTTGCCGACAAATCGTATTCTCCATTGTTTTTGTCGGGTTCTATTTTTTACGGAATTGGTTTTGATACCGAACATAATTCAAGATTTAATAAAAATATAAAATCTGATTGGGCTTCTTACTTAAAAGGGAAGGCCGATACTACGACGGTGAATTATTTTTTAATTGGAGATGAAAAACCAAGATATTATTCGGACGATAAAAATGTGATTAAAAACAAAGAAGAAATTGTGGATCTTCATGCTTTTTACAAGAATAAAAAAGAGAATAAAACTTCTTTAAAATGGACGAAAAAGTTAAATCTGAAAGATGATAAAATAAAGGCTTTTGTTGAGTTTTTGTATCTGGCGCAAAAAATAGAAACGGTTTCAATTGGTGATGATTATTGGGGTTATGATCCTGTTGTAGCAAAAACTTTCAAAGATGCAAAAATGATTCAGTCAATCGAGAATGTTTACAATACGAATTCTGATCCGTTTTTGAAAAATCGTTACTGGTTTTTAACGATGAAAGCTCGTTTTTACAGCAATGACAAACAAAAAGCAATCGATTTTTTTAATAAAACCGAAAGTTCAGTTCCAAAAAACGTTCTGTATTACAGGGCGCTTTCGTATGTGGCAGGAATCAATTATAAACAGAAAAAATATGCTGTTTCTAATTATTTATATGCACAGGTTTTTGATAAATGTCCAGAATTGCGAGTGGTGACTGCCTATAGTTTTCGTCCCAAAAATGAATCAGATTGGACGAAATCGTTGGCAATGGCAAAAGATAATAAGCAAAAAGCGGCACTTTGGGCAATTCATGGCTATTACAAAGACGAAAAACAAGCCATTGAAAAGATTTATGAATTAGATCCGAAAAGCGAGCATTTGAATTATCTGGCAACTCGATTAGTGAATAGGCAAGAACAAGCGCTAAATAATTCATTTAAGCAAAATGGTGGGGAAAATGTTCCAATGAAAGTTCAGACTGTTGCTGAAAATAAAACAGAAAATCTGAGTAAACTTAATGCTGATGCATTTGCTTTGATTGCTAAAATTTCTAATGCTGGAAATACACAAAAACCGTATTTGTGGGATTTGTCGTTGGGCTATCTTCAAACGTTGAAAGGCGATTATGCAAATGCAGATAAAAGTTTTGATAAAGCCGAAAAAACACTTCCTAAAACAGAATTGGCAGGATTTCAAATCCGAATTCTGCGCTTCGTAAATAATTTGAGCAAAATTGATAAGCTCACAGACTCAAATGTGAAAACAATTTTGGCAGATTTGAATTGGCTTTATTATGAACTTCCAAAAACATATAAAGGAGGAGGGTTTCGTTATGGGAATGCATCTTTATGGAGCAGAAGTTATTTGTCAACACTTTATAGAGAAAAAGGAAATTTGGTAATGGCTGAAATTTTTGGAGAATCTCCATATAGTTATTGGAACGATGGAAACGCATTTTATGACAATGAACAGAATTTGTTAGGAATAAAGTCGTTTTTGGAGAAATCTAATAAAACTGAAATCGAGAGAATCGGAGCGGGAATTTACAGTTTGAAACTGAAAGATATTAATAATTTCCAGGCTGTTCAGGCTACTTTCAACAATAAGATTCCAGAAGCAATCGAATTTATGCAAAAAACAGACTCGGTTCAATATTACAAGTTTTTAGGAAATCCGTTTAACGGAAATATAAAAGATTGTCATGATTGCGAACACGCGGCATATCAAAAAAAGAAATATACTTATATGGATTTCTTGACGACTATAAAATCGATGCAAGATAAATTGGCGCAAAAAGAAGATGTTTACACCAATAGTCTGTTGTTAGGAAATGCGTTTTATAATATTTCTCATTTCGGAAATGGTAGAACTTTTTATGAGAATGATATTGTAGGTTATGGATCAAGTCCGTATTCATTTAGAAATACGATGAAGGAAATGATTACCAATAATTCGGTTTCGAAAATGTATTATCAAAAAGCTTTTGAAGCGGCTGCAAATAAAGAGCAAAAAGCGAAATGTTTGTATTTGATTTCGAAATGTGAGCGAAATGATTATTACAATAAAAAATACAATACGATTACTAACTATTGGGAAATTCAAGATGATAAAATTAATTTTATCGCGTGGAATTCTTTTAAGACTTTAAGAAAAGAGTATTCGGATACTAAATATTATCAAGATGTAATTGCAGAATGCGGTTACTTTAATACATATGTGAGTCAATAAATTTAAGACGATGGTAAATAAAATAGAGCATATTGGAATAGCTGTAAAAAATATGGACGATGCGAATGTTTTGTTCGAAAAAATGCTAGGCGTTCCATCTTATAAAATGGAAGCAGTAGAAAGTGAAGGTGTGCTGACTTCTTTTTTTCAGACAGGAAATAATAAAATCGAGCTTCTAGTGGCGACAAATCCAGAAAGCCCGATTGCAAAATTTTTAGAAAAAAAAGGAGAAGGAATTCATCATATTGCTTTTGATGTTGATGATATTGAAGCAGAAATTATTCGTTTGAAAAAAGAAGGTTTTGTACTTATCAATGAAGTTCCAAAGAAAGGAGCTGACAATAAATTGGTGGTTTTTTTGCATCCAAAGAATACAAATGGCGTTTTGGTAGAGCTTTGCCAAGAAATTAGATAAAAAAAATATCATTTTAATTTTTAAATAAGGCATTGAAAATCAATTTCGTTTTTGAAGATTGAGGAAAGTTTTAAAAATTAAATACAAATGATGTCTTAAAATATTTGGAGTGAATGAAAAATAGTAGTAATATTGCATCCTCTAAACCGGTCCTATAGCTCAGCTGGTTAGAGCACCTGACTCATAATCAGGTGGTCCCTGGTTCGAGCCCAGGTGGGACCACGTTAAAAATCAAAGCCTTACAGAAATGTAAGGCTTTTTTATTTGGTCTAAGTGTACTTTTTAAGTGTACTTTCATCATCACTCTGAATTTTATTCTAGTTATATTTTGTTGAGGTTGATTTAAATCACATCTGGATTAAATAATCTAAATCCTTTTCCTTTAACAGCTCTAGCAACTTCGGGTTTTACCAAATAGTTATTCTGAATTACACTTTTTGTTTTTTGATAACCTAGAGATTCGACCAATCCAGTTTGAGTCTCTATTTTTGTTAAAAATGATTTTCTTAAATGCTTTAGCCCAATAGGGCTTGTGATGCCAGCTTTATTTCTATAAAATCCAAACGAATGAGAAAGCTGTTTAGCCATAGATTCTCTACTGATATTTTCATCAGCTCCAATTAAATATCTGTCTTCACCTAGATGATTCTTGTAATTGAGTCTTTTTAATAAATCTTCTAATTCTGGAGAGTAGGGAATAGGAACGATTTTTTTAGGTTTAGATTTGTCATGATTATGAGCTTTTTCATATTTATAGTCAACTCCAATGACATAGTCGATTTCTCCACTTTTGGTCAATATAATATCAGAATATTTAATTGAGATTGCCTCGGTTATTCTCATTCCCGAATATGCTATCAATTCAAAAGCTTCTTTAATGTATGGTCTGTATCTGTTCTTCCTCACTCCATTTTTATAAATCTGAATAGAATTTTCTTCAGTCAAACAATTCATTATTTTGTAGAAATCATTATCATCAACATTAATTGGATTAGGTGCTTCATTTTTTAATTTAGCGTACTGTAAAGGATTGATTATGTCATAACCTTTAGTTGCTATTAAAAATTTATAAAAGCCTTTCAAAGCTCTTATATTGTGGTTGTAGGTTGCAATGCTTTTACTTTTTTGATAAAGTTCTTCGAAATACTTATTTACAATAGTTTTATCTACTTGGTAAATTGTCATTTTATCAGTTTTGTGACCACTATTTTCTAAATATGTTTTTAGTTTACAAACGTAACCTACAGTATCACGAATGTATTCTTTAGTTCTAATTTTTTGTTCAAAAAAAGGAACATCGATATTTTCCAACCAATCGCTGAACATGAGAATGCAATCATTTAATAATTCATGTTTAGATTCTTTTTTCGGAATATTGGAAATGAATTTAATCGGATTGGCTAATTCTTTTTTGAATTCTACTAATTCTTCAATTGCATCATCATAGTTTAAAGCTTTTAAATCTCTAGTTTTACGGCTTCCGTTATGTTTTATTATGGCTTTGTATTTCTGCCTTTCTAATGGATGCTTACAGTCTTTGTAAGCATCCTGCGAATTCTCGATAAGTTTATTGCATTTTTTGCAAACTATATGGAGACCACTAAATTTTTTATATTTTAATATCTTCATAAATCTATAATTTAATGCGAGTGTAATTTATTTCTGGGACCTGCCAAATAATTTTGAGGACAATTTACCTTTTGGTACATATCCAATTTTTTCAACTTTCTTTAATTGACGAGAATCTAATATTTTGTGTAATTGATTTTTATTGTAAGCATGGTAATACTCCTCCCAATTATCACCATACAACAACTTCAAATCATCTATCAAAAGCCTATCAAAAACTAAATCGAAATCATTTAGGAAAGCAAACTCGCCCGATGAATCCTTATAGACTTTTAAATGATTTTTCTTGCACCATCTCTTTACAGTCCTAATGTCTTTTCGATTTATTAGTTTAGTCATTTCACTCAAATACATTCTTTTTATATATAACATCATTGATTTATTTTAAGTTTAAACAATAGAAATCCTAACCCAATAAGATGAGTTTCAAAAAATTTCATTTTTTTTTTCACTTTGATTTACTAATTTCTGAACAGAAACTAAATAGATTTATAATAGAGAATTGTGCACCAGATTCTCTAATGCTTGAAAGTCTAAGCAGACTATATTTTGATTAGGCGATTACTCTAAATTTCATTTTGAATAGACCATCATAATCTTCTTGAGTCATATCCATTATCAATGGATTGAATCCTTTATTTGTTCCAACATATACCCTCGTTGCCATACTGCCATCTTGATTTGGGTGAATCATACAGAGTTGGACATTATAGGCAAAATCAGGAATGTCACTAAGTATCCCATCATTAACCAAGCCATCAATATCATAAGTTGCATTGAATTTAGCTTTAGTTGAGTTTTCATTAATAATTCTTAATTCTTTCACTGTCACACTTTTTAATTTTACCATTACTGTTTTCATTTTGCTTTTTTTTTAAATTTATTATTTTAATTGTTTATGATTATATTTACTAAGACATAGATAGTCCTATACCCAATTATTGGGTATTTCTTTTTTGTTGATAAAGTTGTTTTGGAACTTCTTTTCAGAAATGAAAAGAAATTAATTTAGTTAACGACTAGTATTTGTAACTAGATGAAGATAATATGAACTTAGTGCTTTTTATAGATTTAAAACACTCTTAAAGGTTATAGGTTAAAAAAAAATCAAGACTTTCCTCAATTACTTCAACCTCCTCATCTTCATAATTTTCAATTTTAATGAATTTGGTAATTTCAAACTCTTTTTTAAAAAAAATTGCTTCAATCTCAAGGCTCTCATATGTAATTTCTTCATCTCCGTAGATTTGATAATCATATTGCTCACCTTCATCCCCAATTACCAGATAGATGTCAATAGAATAAGCTTTAAAATTTCTAAAACTTTTGGCATGAGCTTCAGAAGGAGAAGAAAAGCTTTCGTCATTATCAAAAGAATTCATAATTTCTTGTGCTTTTTTAATTGCATTTCTTCTTTTTTGTAATAATTCTCCATCGTCAAAAACGTACTCTAAAGTTTTACCTTTACGTTTCCCCTTTTTATCTACTTGAAGGATGTGTGTAGATACTACATATTTACTTTTAATTGAATCTAAATTTTTTGTTGTCATTGAATTTTTCATAGTTTTTGATTTTAAATTTTAGGCAATAGACATGCAGTCCATATTGCAATAGATTTTTTTGTTTAAATAAATTTTGGATTGTTTGCTTTCCAGAATGGAAAGAGGAAATTAAATGATATCTTTTGTCAAAGTTTGGTAACTATTGTAACTTTATGCTGCATCTCTAAGTAATTTTCCTCCTCGCCCTTGTTGCATCTTTGAGTTGTAGTTTTCTTTAAGTAATTCATCGAATTGTTTTTTTGTTAGAGCCCCCATTCCAGATTGCAACAAATCGTGATTAACATTCGATTCCATATACAATGAAAATAATTTTTCGTTTTTTCCTATGTTTGATTTGCTTGTCTCCTTAAGTTTGGCATATTCTACACCAGTCAAGAACAGTAGCTTTGCATAAGAACCATTTAAACTTGGAATTACTACACTAATTACTTGGAAATCATTTACTGTTGTTGTCATTGAATTTTTCATAGTTTTAAATTTTTAGGGTTGAGTTAAGACAGTCCTATTCCTGTCCACATTTAAATAGATTTTTTTTGATTTAATAAATTGTTTGATTTTTTTGGCTTTCTAGAATTAGAAAGTCTTGTGAAGTTATTCAATCTATCTTCCGAGTAGTTGAATTTTTGTTTCATTAATTGAAATCATTTTTACATCTAATTTTTCATAGCTTCTATTTTTTTATTATTAATAATTGTTATTCCGATTTTGATATAGCAAATGTACTAGTTTTATGAAAGTTGAGAAAATTTTTTTTCTTTTTGGTTATATTTCACGCAATATATTTTCCCTTGTTTTATCTGTTATTTATCAATAAATTAGCCGATAATAATTAATTAAAAAAAACCATTTTATGTACAAAAACACGCATCCAATTGAAAAGTTTATAACTTTTGATGACTGTTTCAATAAATGTTACAAGAGTATAGGAGTTATTCGTGGTTCTAAAGAGATAATGATTAAGCAAATCATTTTAATACTCAGCCTAGCAACGGGATTAGAAATGAAATATGTTTGCAATATTAAGTGGAAAGAATTATTAACATTAGGAACTGAAAACAATGCTGTTGTAAAAGACGAGCTAAGAGTTCGCAAATATTACATACCCATTCATCCAAAAGTAAAGTTTCTGCTATCGGACTTTTATTGTCAATTAGGTTATCCGAACCTAGAATTAGAACTCATAAAAACAGTTCCTGAAATAACTAAATCAAAATTTCCAGATTATAACCTTTTTGAATGGATAGTAAGAGTGGGGGCTACTGATAGTCGTAATGAAATCAATTTAATGGATAAAAAACTTGTGAAAGCCTTTAATTTTGAAATATTTCCACAAATGCTTTTTGGAAGAAAAGTTTTCGAAGTAAATGGCTATACAAATGATATCAGTAAATTTCTAAAACTTCATTTTAAGCTTCATACAAATAAAGAACTGTTTTTCTTTCTTGGTTATAAATCTAAAGAAGATATTAAGTTCGATTTAGCAAACATAAACCTAGATGCAAATGGGGTATTTATTCAATTAGAAGATAAAAATTTCACATCAGGATATCCTTTTCAGAAATTTACTGCGTTCTCAAAATTTTTACTATCTGAAATTAGAGCTTATAAAAGCCCAGTTGTCAATAGCATTCGCTTATTATTATTAATCAGTTTATATAATGGTATCAGACCTTCAAAGTTGCTCGGATTAAAGTGGGTGGATGTTATCCAAATAGACGAGGAAGATAAAAAATCAGCCCAAATAAAGAAGAAAATTATTTTTGATAATCAAATAATTAAGATTAATAAAGGGTTTGAAAGTAGCCTTTTAACGCACTTTGTATATACTATGGATAAGTCTCGGGATATAGCCCGATTTTATTCTAAGAAAGGATGGTTTTATCCTGAAGATGCTAATTTTGATAGTAATGTATTTGTTACTAATAGATACAATTCTCTTACTCAGCCGAGTTTGTCACGAGAGATTAAAAAAGCATTACAAAATTTAAGGTTTCCTCATGCAGAACATTTAACCTCTACTTCAACTGTTATAATGTATGGAAGAAGGATAATGGAGATTAAGGGAGACCATAAACCAACAATTCAGAAATTAAAAGAACATTTTAATTTTAAAAGTAAAAAGGAGTTATTTGATTTCTTATATCTAACAGGTTCAAGAGAAAAAGACAAAGAAATATACAATTTCAAAGGAAAAGTTAGAAAAAATATTTTTGAGGGTATTCTTTATGATTTTTGAGAAAGCAATTTAGAATCTTAGGTTTATTTTTTTTTGATTGCAACTAATTCAAAATCAAATAGTTCTTTAGGTGATACCTCTAAACCTCTAGCAATCTTAAATATAGTACTAACTGTAGGGTTTATTTTTGCAGTTTCAATTCTTGCAATCTGTGACAATGTTATATCAGATTTATCTGCCAAGTCTTCTTGTGACATTTTTTTTTCTGAACGTACCTCTTTTAATCGTTTAGCTAACGATTGTAATCCTTCTTCATCAAAGATTAATTTTCTAGATTTTGAATCATTCTTTTCCACTATCCAAAATGAAGATATTTTAGATGAAATTATTATAGCACTTGTGCTATAATCGTATATATTTGTAAAAAATACATTCTGAATCTTTAAATCGAAAAACTAAACGCTGACTATAAAAATGAAAATTACCACTAAAATTATTGTATCTATTTCAGTATTATTTTTCCTGCAATCATGTATCTCCAATTCTAAGAAAGATAACATTGCTATTCCAACTGAGAAAAATGAAACCAAATTTAATGGAGAAGAAGAACTCTCAAACATCAACCATTATATTCTTAAAAAACTTGGTGACAGTGTCTCAAATAATAATTATAAATATTGGCTGAAAGATGGTAAGATAATTAAATTGAATGTTCTAGCAGGAGATGGTGAAGATTATATTACAGACGAAGATTATTACTTTACAGATGATAATAATGTTTTTGCATATCAAAAAAAGAAGATGGATTATTCTAATGCAATAGATTATAAGGCATTAATTTATTTCAACAATTCAAAAGTAACTAAAGAAGACTATTGGATTAGTGATATAAAAATAATAAAAGATTCTGTTGAAAATAAATTAAAAAGAGTTGGTCAAAAAATTCAAAATGAAATTATCCTTGATAAAGAGACAAATAAATCTAAAGGATTATTAACACTTTTAGATTTGTCAAAACGATATGGTTTTGATTTCCAAACAAACAAAAAAAATAATAATTTGGAAAGTCAAACAAACGGTTATAGTAGCTCTAATTCTACAAAACAGTTCAATGAAATACAGTTAACTTTAACAGATGGTTCACTTAAAAAAGCTAAAATATATTTAGGTGAACCCAATAAATATGAACGTTATTTCGGTCATATTGCTAAAGGTTTTGCTATTTACTATAATATAGTCGCTAATCAAGGTGGAAAACCTAAACATTTGATTCTTTTTTTAAGAAAGGACCCAAAGGGAAAGAGTGATGAAGAAAAAATTGAAGAGATTTATAGCATTGAAGATAACCAAAAAACTTGTTTTGGTATCCATTGTATTATGATTAAAAACCAAGAGATATATACTAATGCACTTGACTTAATTTATGACAGAGGATATAAGTCATTATGATTTTAAAAAAATAACTAAAAACAAATTAGTACTATTCAAAAAGTTTACAATTATCAAAATCAAAAATTAAATTATGAAGCAATATATATGCATAATAGCTCTGCTTGGAATTTTTAAATCTTATTCCCAAGATAATTCTCCAGATACAATTTGGGATACTAAACCTTTGGAATTATATCACCAAGCCAGAGTTGACAGTATTATATTGAGAAGACAAATAATTATTGACACGAGTAAAATTGGTTCTTATATTACTTTTTACGAAATTGATAATCAATGCAATGGTAAATGGGTAAATATTAATAAAGGCTATTGGGGTTATTATTTTGGAAATAAAATTAAAACAGATACTAAGTTGAAGCCTTTAAACTGGGAAGAGTGGTATGAGGGTTACCAAAAAGGAACTATTCCTTCTCCTGCTGATGATGGAGTTGACAGTTACGAACATGATTATCTTAAGTATAAGGGAGATTTTAAAGGACATAAACCAAATGGCAATTGGATTATTAATTCAGAAATTAATGGAATAACTGTTAGCGGGAATTTTAATGAAGGAAAACCAAATGGGGAATGGATTTATTCGGTGAAAACTAAAGATGGTGACGGTGAAGGTGCGGTCGTAAAAGAAATAATTTTCAGAAAAGAGTTTTATAATAATGGTATTCCCGATGGCAAGTGGATATGCTCATTTAATGATATAATTATTGAAGAAAATTTTGTCAATGGTAAACCATCGGGTAGTAGGAATGTTTATCATAATCCCAACAAAGACATGAATATTTTAACTAAGGGAGATTTACTTAATCAATTAAATTTTGTAGATGGTTATCCTGATGGGCAATCTTACTTCTATGATTACTATATTAAAGGTGGTATAAAGAAAAAAATATTAATTATGAAAGCTTTGTATAAATTAGGAAAACCAGTAGAAGTAATTCGTTTTACAGGAGCGAGTGTGGCAAATAATGATTTTTGCAAAACTGAATTTATAGAAAGTTCAAATATTGTTCGTAATCACATTTACAAGGATGGAAAATTATTTAAGACTATTGAAATTAATAAGTTAAAAAATAATTTTAGTCTTCATTACAAGAATTTTAGAATTGATGATTATTCAATTTCTATAAGGAGACAATTTACGGCAGGATTTTCACTTTTGGGTATTAATTTTTATTAGGAAATCAAAATTAATAAAGAAAGATATTAGTACCTAAAACGGCTTCGGTAATGTAACCGAAGCCGTTTTTTAATTTAAGAGAAATCAATTCAAATCATATTTCTGTTTCTCATAACTTTTTTGACTTTTATTATTGTTGCGCTAGAAGCACCCGTAATCTCTGTAATTTCACGTACAGATAAGCCTTTTTGTAATTTCTTTGATACAGACTGATGGCGTTGTAATAATTTTTCATCTGATTGGGTGGTTCCAAATTTTCGTCCTGTAAATTTGCCCATAGCTTTGGCAATTGCTATTCCTTCCGCTGTTCTACTCTTAATTCTATTACGCTCCATTTCTCCAATACTAGCCATTACGCTAATTACAAGTTTTGCCATTGGATTTTCCTGACCATTGTCTAATAAAGTTGTGAAACCTTCTTTAAGAGATTTTAGGTTTATTTCATTTTTTGTAAATGTTTCGATTGTATGTAGAATATCCATTAGGTTTCTACCTAAGCGGTCCACAGAATCTACCACAACTGTACATCTTTCTTTGCTGTCTGTTATTTCATCAAACATTTTATTTGCTTCTGGTCTTTCAAAGAAAGGAATATTACCTTGGATTTTTTCAATGAATACTTTTTTAGCATCATAACCAATATGAGATTTGAAGTTTTCTAATTGTCGACTTGAATTTTGTTGTGCGGTTGATATTCTTGAATAGAAGTAGTACATAGATTTAGTTTTTATGTGTTTTTGTTTTAAAATAAGACTCGAAATTATTTTGAAACATTTGTTGGTGTTTATAAGGTTTTACGGTTTTTAGGTCGCTTCATTTTAATATTATAGTCTAAAACTAAAACTTGCTACGAGTGTACAAGGAATTTTCTTCCTGTGCCAGGGAGGATGAAATATTTTTATTTTTTTTCGGCTGTCAACTCCCGTAGATGTTGAGGTCTTTTAAAAATGTAAAATAGGAAGCCATTATTTTCTGTCTTTTTTGACATGGGGAAATATTTATCTAAAAAGAGATAAATATGAAACAAACCCCAATCAAACAAGAAGGAATAAATGTACTGTCATTATTTGATGGTATAAGTTGTGCGAAACTTGCACTTGAAAAAGCAGGAATTAAAATCAATAAATATTATAGTAGCGAAATCTGTCCCCATGCTTTAGCAATCCAAAATCATCATTACTCTGGCGATACAAACTTTATCCAATTGGGCGATGTCTGCAAGATTGATGGTATTGACTTAAGAAACGAAATTGACTTGGTTGTTTTCGGAAGTCCTTGCACTAACCTTAGTAGTATTAATCCTATAGACCGAAGAGGGCTTGAAGGAACAGAATCAAAATTGTTTTATGAAGCCAAAAGAATTCTACATGATATTTATGCTTTTGCACCAATTCACAAAAAAATATATTTTCTAATGGAGAATGTTGCTAGTATGACCGCAAAGGACCGAGACATAATTACTAATGAGCTTTCAGAAATATTTACGGATGTAAAATTAGTGAAGATAAATTCGGCTGATGTTTCTCCAGCAAATAGAAGAAGGCTTTACTGGACCAATATTCCTAATGTTGAAGTTCCCAAACCTAAAAAAATCAAATATCAAGACATTGTAGTCAATGGTTATGTAGATAAAGAAAAGGCTAACGTACTATTAGGTAGCAATTGTACCCTAACGAATGGGATTTTTAGATACTATAAAATGAATATTGGAAACCTTATATATAAGGACAAAGTATTTGCCGAACAACCAACCGAAAAAAAATTAGTTGAATATCCATTTATACTTCACAAATCGGGATACATTGGAAAATCTCGTTCAGGTTTTGGAGAGTATGATTTTCCAAACGGATGTTATCGTTTGCCTAGCGTATTAGAATCTGAAAGACTTATGACCATTCCAGATGGTTATTTGTCGGATGTGCCAAATGTTTCAAAAACCAACAAACTAAAGGCAATTGGACTGGCAATGACTATTAATGTTATAGCAGGATTATTAGAGAATCTGAAAGAAAATTAAAATGTTGCAGAAGTTGAAATCTCTTGAAAGCCTTATTCTCATTGATATTAACAGGTTTTCAAATTAAAAAAAGGATACTATAAGGGAGTTCTGTAGATTCCTTATAGTATCCTTTTTTTAAATAAAATCACTGGAAAGGCTTACTATACTTGAGATTCAAGGAATATCAACTTCTGCAACATGATTTTTTAAGCAATTACACAAGATAAGCACTTGACTATTCTAAAATAAAGAAGTATAGTTGTTCATAATCAAAAAAAAGTTTTGATTATCTGGTTCCAACTGGGGATAAGCTCCCAGTTGGTCTCTATCCAGAAACAAAAAGAGAAATAACGAAAAATAGAGATAATATGAGAAATGAACAAAAAGAAACAATTCAATCGTTACATCCCAATTCCTATAAAAGAGGAATTAGATAAATTGTGCCATACAAGAAAAGATAACCTTTACACAATTATTGACCTTATAAACAGAAAAGAAATCTACTTCAAAAGTGATTTACAAAAAAAATATGGCTATACTGAAATTTCGCTAGCTCAATTTAAAGAGCTTTTGCCTTCAAGTAATAATCTTAATTCTGATTTAGATTTTCTAATAGAAGAAGGATTCATCAGGAGAAATAATTTTTACACCATTGGATTTAAAAGTAAAGGATATAAGATTTCTTCTGAATACTTAGGAAAATCGATTGGAATAAAAATTCAAAACGAAAATATCAATAAGCGAATTTCAAAGCAGATTGATAAAAATAAAAGAATGAAAGTTAAAAACCTTGAATTTGCTAAAACACAATACTTCAAGAATTTTAAAATAGACATACAAGGAGCAAACAGTGCAATACTTGAAAAAGCTATAGCTGAGATTGCAGATTTATGTAACATCCTCAATCTAAGATTTCAAAGAAAAGATTTTATAGATATTATTGACTGTACACCAAATTCATCTATCAATAGAAGTCAAATACTTATAAGAAAAGAAGGAAAAGAATTATTGAATATACTTCATCGATACATGGTTTATTCAACTAGAATAAATGCAATAAACGATGGATTCTTATTCTTTAAACGCAATAAAACTAATGGAAGATTGGACAGTAATTTAACTTCACTGCCTAGTTTCCTGAGAAAATTTATAGTATCTGATGAACCTCTTATGAATATTGACATTAAGAATTCACAACCTTATTTTTTTTATACTCTAATTAAAAACAAGCCTGAAATAGAAAAGAGTGAGCTGGAAAAATATAAAGAATTGGTAGTTGATGGTGAATTATATGAATATTTAAAAAATGAATTCAATCAGATGAATAGCAAATCATTCTGTAGGGAACAGATAAAGAAAATGCTATTCAAAATATTTTACTCAAAACCAAATTCTTTTTTGAAATATAAAGAATTCTTCGGAAGTGTTTTTCCAACGATTATGGGATACATTAACAATACAAATAGTAAAAATCACAATACTCTTGCAATACAATTACAGACAATTGAATCTTTTACAATTTTGGACTTAATAATGCCAATGCTAGAACAAGAAGGCATTAGACCATATACTATACACGATAGTTTTGTTTGTAAGCAGTCGGAATCGGATAGGATTAAAGAAATATTCAACAGTAAATTCGCGGAATTATATGAGGCTCTACCATCATTACATGAAGATTTTATTGATTTAATAGAAGAGGAAGAGGGTGAAATCTCAGTTTGGGATGATGAATTTCTAGCTGAAATAAATGCTTGGGACACAGAATAGTCAATCCAAGTTTTGAACCAAAGCATAGTATTAGGAAGGGGGAGTCCCCTCCCTCGCTATTAATTGAATGTTTTTTAATATCAAATTAACCGTTACCCGCCAACTAATAGCATTTTTTCGAATATCGATATATGCACCTATTGAATGCTCGAAAAAAATATCTAGGAAAAATTGTTATTCAAAAAAACTATCGAAAAAAAATCAATTATTTTTTCGTCGGGTCAGAATCAAAAAAAATATTTTACAGGAAAATTTGGTTCTATTTTTAACCTTAATAATTTGTTTATCCGTACCTATTGGACTTAGACGCTCCTGTATTTGCTCTACTGAATTAATTCATATTTGCTCCCCTAGTTATTAATATCTTATATAGTGTGAGTGCATAGCTTTATTTTTGCGAATAAATTTATTTTCATTGGTGTTTCTATTCATTACAAGATATTTATCTTAAAAGAAAGATTATGAAACTAAAACTAACTGCTAAACAAATGAGGATGCTACTTGATAAAGTAGGTGTGCCAAAAGGGAAGATAATTTCAACTACTGGAGCAGTATTGAATAAAATATTATTGGAGAGCCAAAATAAAATAAATTATAAAATCAATAATTTAGGTTTTTAAACATCTGTAATTTTAATATTGTTAATTTTGAAAAACAACTATTAATAGGTTTTAAAACATGAATTCCATAAATGATTTTATTGAACAAGAATTAGAACAGAGAAAGATTGATTATACTTCATCTCCAGCTTATATACTTGAACATTACAATATTGAGAATCAAAATATAGAGTCTTATAATGGTAGACAGCTTCTTGAAATGATTCAAAATGCTGATGATGCTTCTGAATTCGCATCTGAGAAAAAAGTTTTAATTAGGCTTGACAATGAGTATCTAACGATTGCAAATAATGGAGAACCATTTACCGAAGATGGATTTCGTTCTATAATTTATAGTAATTTGAGTTCTAAAACTCGGCAACAAAATAAAATCGGGCAAAAGGGACTGGGCTTTCGCTCTATTCTAAGTTGGTCAGATAAAGTTATTATAGAAAGTGGAGAAACAAAACTGGCTTTTTCTGAAAAAATTGCAAAAATATTTCTAGACGAACTAATAGCAGAATCTCCCAAAGTTTCATCGTTTATTAAAAAGAATAGTAAAGTAAAATCTCCGATAGCAATTTTAAGAGTGCCAAAATTATTAAATAATGGAGTTAGCTCAAAAAAAGAATTCGATACTATAATATCAATAAAACTAAAGAAGAGGATTGTTGAAGATGTTAAGGAGCAAATTTATTCCATAATAAATAAAGAAACATTAATATTTCTTAACAATATTGAAGTAATTGAAATAGATAGTCCTGAAAGAAAAATTATATACACAAAAAAATATTCAGATATTAATAAAACTCAAGTAACAGTAGAGTGTGTGGATTTTTTAGACGGAAATAATGAAATAAAAACATGGACAATTAAGAGAAGAAATGGTGTTCATAAAGATAAGAACTTTGAACTAGCAATTGCTTGGAATGAAGATTTAGATGAAACAGAAAATGTATTGTTTAGTTATTTCAGAACAGAAGTTCGATTCCCTTTTCCTGCATTACTTCATGGAACCTTTGAACTCACGCAAGATAGAAATCAATTAGTAAATGATACTCGAGGACATAATGAGTTTCTTACTGGTGAACTTTCGGAATTATTAATTGATACAGCTCTAGAAATTTCTATGTGTAAAAATGCTAATTATTTACCATTGAGTATTTTAAACATAGAATTTGATAAGGTTGACACTGTTTTACAAAAATTTAATTTTAAAGAAATACTTGTTAATAAGATTAAATCAAAGCCTTTATTTCCAAGTGTAAATGATTACTATATAAATTATAAAGATAATCCAGTGTATTATAATTTTTCACTAGCTTTAACAGGTGAAGATGTGTCAAATTTGATGCCGATTTGTGATAATGAGCCACTTGTGGAATTTCTAGAAACACTTCCATTGTTTTACTATAGAATAAAGAATTTCACCAAAATAATATCTAAGCGAGCCCGAAATATTGAAATTACTGAATTATCTAAACTAATTTTTCACTTGTTAGAATATGATTCTTATAAAAAAGATTTGTATTCAAATGAATTCAATTTATCAAAACTTCATGAATTCTTATTAGATTCAGAAGAAAACGTTATTAATTGGAGTTCAAAGATTTTCATTCAACCTAAAAATGACAAGGAATTTAAACTTCCGAAATCTTTGCAATCAATAGTTCGTTTTCTTAATCAAGATTTAGTAAATGCCTTATTAATTGACTTCAACATTGAAAATGTAGAAAAATTACTAATTAAGTTAGAACCATTTGGGATTAAAAATTACTCTTTCTCTGAAATAGCAGAAACTTTGATTGAGCATTATAATTCCGCAGATAAAATTGAGGTAGATGACGTAATTGAATTACATACATTTTTATTTCGACTCTTTAAAAATGAGTTAGAAAACAATCAGCAACTTTTATTGCCTTCAAATATAGATACTCCTATAATTTCAATTAAAAGAAATGTTGGAAGTGCAAAAAAAATTTATTTTGGGAAATACTATGATAATCCACTTACAGAAGAGCTATACAAATATGATAAGTCAAAGTTATTAGCGCCTCCAATAGAGTTTGGATTAAACAGTGAAAGCAAAAGTGAGTTGAAAAATTATTTTAAATGGTTGGGAGTAGTCGAATTACCGAGAAAGATTAAAATAAGGGCAAGTGAAAATTTTGCAGAGTACACGTTTAAAAAATTTGATTATAAAAATAAAATTGGATGGGATAAACAGTTTAATAATTTTATTCATTTTAATAATTCATTGAGCTGGTATGGCGATGTAATTGTTCAATCGATTGATGACTTTGAAAATATTTTAAGTAAAAATAATTGCGAAACAATTATTGCTTGGCTTTGCGCTGATAATGAAATTTATAAATTACTCGAATTAGATTCTGAGCCAACGGGTAGTGTGGTAGGAGCAAATTTTGGTAATAACTCATATGATAGAGAAATTAGAGGGAAACAGATTCCCAATTATATAAAATGGAAATTATTAAATTTTAAATGGCTTAACACAAAAAGTGGGACTTTGAAAGAACCGAATTTATGTACTACATCCGCAACAATAACAGAAGATTTTAGTCCTTTAATAGAAAAGCCGAATGTTAATTATGATGCATTTATTTTAAAATCAAACAAAATAAATCCAGATAAAGTAGACTATTTATTACATCTTGTTGGTGTAAATAAAACTATTTCATCATTTGAAACGAGGACATTATACTCTATTTTGAGTAAGCTTCCAGAAATTGATAAAGATGGAAAAAAAGCAAAAACACTATATAGAGAATTAGCAGTAAATTTTGAGGATAAAAATCTGGATATTAGTGAAAAAGAGTATACGGATTTTTATAAAGAGGGAAAAGTGTTTTGCAAGAAACATGGATTGTATAGCTATGAGAATAATGATTCTGTTTTCTATGTTGATAATAAAAGATATGGGGAAAGCATTATAAATCAATTTCATACAATTGAAATTGAAAGAAGAAGAAGCCAGGAAAAGATTGAGAAAATTTTTGGTGTGAAGCCTTTAAAAGGATTAAAATTGACTTTAGCTTCTAGCCCTGCTCTTCATGAAATGAATGGAAAATTTGAGCAAGAAATAGAAATGTTCAAACCTTATGTTTATGTTTTTAGACAAGATTTAGACACGAGTGGTAGAGAAAAAAGCCTTATTAAAGATGTCCGATTCCAATTAGTAAAAGATTTAAGTGTGTTGCTTGAGAAGGAAAAAGAAAAATCAATATTTAGTTTATCTTTTTACGAATATCTATATCTGCCAAAAAATAAAACAATCTATATCAAAACACCGACATATATTGATGATGAAAGAAAATTAAAAGAGGATGTCAGTTTCTGTTCAACGATAGCAGAAGCATTTTCTGCATTAATCGATGTAGATGCACAAAGGCAACAAATCAGAGAGTTATTTTCAAAATCTGCCACAGGAAGAGATGATATTATTCGTTCTGAATTGGATGATGTTAATCTAGAAAAGCTTCTTACAGCTAAAAACAAATTAGGAATTGTAAATCATCCTAAGTTTCAATTTTGGACTGCATTCTTAAAATGTTTTCCAACAAAGAAAATCCAAAAGGAAAACTTTACAGATGTGGAATTACAAAGTGAATTAAAAAAAATATTTCCTAATCTAAGTAAAATTATTTCAAGTTCGTTTGAGCAAATTAACTATGAAGATTATAATGAGGAAAGCTCATTAAGAATTATTGTAGAAATACTGAAAGAAGCGGAATTATCTTTAATCGATTTTAACAAATATATCTATCCTTCAATTCAGCTCACTGGATTATACGAACTCGATTTAAAGAGAATAAAAGATATTAAGAAAAGAGATTTTAAACAGGCCTTATATAGGCAATGTTTGAATTCTGAACGCAAAAAAAGTGAATTTTTAAAGTGTTTAAAGCAATATGATTTTTTAAAAGGAAACTTTCAGAATGATATAGATTACGATGTTGAGAAAGATTTGCTCTTTCAATTAAGAGAAGAATTTAGTATGGATACGATAGAAAATTATAATTATAATTTTGAAGAAATCTATTCTAAAAATAAGAAATTATATGAGATAAAATCTGAAGAACAAAAAATTTCAAAAGAACTAGCAAATTTATTTATAAATGAAAATTTAGACATAGAAAGCCTTTTGTATTTTGAAACTGAGATTCAAACATTACTAAAGAAATTAAATGATTGGATTCCCAAAACAAATCGAGGACACGTAAATAATGCCAACATGGCGAAAAGAAGGATTAAGGTAGGGAATTCTGATTTGTTGTATGATGATTTTGAAGATTTGTTTAACCAATTAGAGAATAGAAATGAATTTCAAATTAATCTTTCTAAAATAAAAATCGAGAGAGTTGAAGATAAAAATTCCTCTTCAAATAATAATACACAAAGAACTTCAAAAAACTCCTCAAAAAAGACTAGACAACAGATAGAAGAATTAGGTTTTTTTGGTGAATGGTTGGTTTACAAGCATCTTTTAAATTCTATTAAAAACAAGGACAGCGTAAAGTGGGTTTCTGAATATGCAAAATTAGCGGGAGTAAATTCTGATGGTAGAGATGGTCTGGGGTATGATTTAGAATATATTCCAAATGATGGCAAGCATTCACGATATATAGAAGTTAAAGTTGTGGGTTGGGAAAATGCTTTTCACATTTCCTCTACTGAAGTGCTTCAAGGAGAAAAATTAAAAAAGCATTATGAAATTTTCTTGGTTAGGAATATTACCGATTCATCTAATGTTTCAATTGAAGTTATTAGAGGACCATTTGATTATTCAAGACAAAAAAGTTTTAACGATAATGAATTGTTTTCAGTAATAAATGATAATTACATTTTAAAATTTCAAAAAGTAAATGAGTCTTGATTTGAAACTAATATATCAAAAAAATAGTTTGCTAAAGTAAAAATTATTGGAAAATGAAATAGAATTTGCAAAATTAATTGAGAGTTTTTAGAAATAAATTAAAATTATTTTCTAGATTAATTATTTTTTTGTATGTAGGGAATTTTGTATACTTTTGTCAAATAACATTTTTTATGCCAAAAGAATTAACCTACATAGATTTATTTGCTGGATGCGGTGGACTTTCTCTTGGTTTACATCAATCAGGATGGAAAGGGATTTTTGCTGTTGAAAAAAATCCCGATGCTTTCAAAACACTAGAATTTAATCTAATTCAAAATAAAAATCATTTCAACTGGCCTAAATGGTTGAAAGTAGGTTCTTATGATATAAATGTATTATTAGACCAATATTCAACACAATTAGAGAAACTGAAAGGTAAAGTTACTATGGTAGCTGGTGGACCACCATGTCAAGGCTTTTCGATGGCAGGAAAGCGAAATGAATATGATTTAAGAAATGATTTAATAAATTCCTATATAAAATTTGTACAAACTGTTGAACCTAAAATTATATTTTTCGAAAATGTAAAAGGATTCACAATGGAATTCAAAAAAAATGCAGGTAAAGGAGTTGCTTATTCATCTATTGTTACTAAAAAGTTAGATGAAGCAGGCTATTTTGTAAAGGGACAATTGGTGAATTTTGGTGACTATGGAGTTCCGCAAAAAAGAACTCGTTTTATTTTAGTTGGGATTAAAAAAGACCTAAAAAATGCATCCCAAGAAAAAGTAGAGACATTCTTCTCTTTGCTCAAAGAAAATAAATTTAATTTTTTGGAAGGAAAAGGGCTAACAACAGAAACTAATCTTAAAGATGCAATTTCTGATTTGTTCAAAAAGAATGGATTAAAACCTACTCCAGATTCTTTAAATTTCGAATCAGGAATTTATGGAAAACAAAATAATAATTATCAAAAATTAATGCGTCAAGGAGTAGAGGGCAAAATACCAAATAGCCATCGTTTTCCAAAGCATTCGCCACATATTTTAAAACGGTTTGAAGATATTCTGTCTGTAACTAAAAACAGAAGAAATTTAGATTTAAGCAAAGAAGTACGAGAGCGCTTTAATATTAAAAAACATACAGTAATTCCTTTGAATGGATTGGATAAAAGTCCTACAATAACAACACTTCCTGATGATTATATCCATTACAAAGAACCACGAATTTTGACTGTTAGAGAATATGCAAGAATTCAATCATTTCCTGATTGGTATATTTTTCAGGGTAAGTATACGACAGGTGGAAAAAGAAGAACGCAAGAAGTTCCAAGATACACTCAAATTGGTAATGCAATCCCCCCATTATTCAGTGAGCAAAGTGGACTAATTCTTAAAGAACTTATATAAGTAATGGCGAAAGTAAATTTCAGAACGAATGTTTTGCTAAAAAGTATTATCGGTAAAGACTTAATTACGGACGATAATATTGCCGTTTTAGAATTAGTAAAAAACTCTTTTGATGCAGGCTCAAACAAAGTAGAAATTGAGTTTAAAAATTTATTAAATAATACTCAAGCAACTGACACTTTACAGTTTCAAAATAATACATCTCAACTTATTATTTCGGACAGAGGTAAAGGAATGTCTGAATATGATTTAATTAACAAGTGGCTTAATATTGCTTATTCGGAAAAAAAAGAGAAAAGAGAAGAATATGGTAGGATTTTGGCTGGTAACAAAGGGGTTGGCAGATTTTCGTGTGATAGGTTAGGGAGATATCTAACAATTTACACGAGACAAAAAGGAGGGGAATATACTAAACTTTTTATAGATTGGGAATGGTTCGAAGTTGATGGTGATATCAATTTAAATATTCAAGATATTCCATTAGAAACTGTCGAAATTTCAATTGAAAAATTTGAAGAATTAACAGGCTGTAAATCTTTTCAAAGCGGTACTTTGCTTGTAATTAATTCTTTACGAGAGGCCTGGAGTCATAATAAAATACTTTCGTTAAAAAGGGAACTTGAAAGGTTAATTAACCCAAATCAATCTTTTAAATCGTCCGTATTTGATATTGAAATACATGCTCGCGAATTTGAAGCTTTTGAAAAAGAATTTGAAGATTTTGAAAAAATAAACGGTAAGGTAATCAATAGAATTTTCGAGAAGCTAAGTTTTAAAGCTACTAGTATTCAATCCAAAATCACTCGTAATGGGAAATATATTGTAACGCTTTTAATTGATAGAGGAAATACAATATTTACGCTTGTTGAAAAAAACAAATATCCTTTGCTTAAAAGCATAAAAATATATGTGTATTATTTAAATCCATATTCGAAAGCCTATTTTACAAAACAAACGGGTATTCGTTCCGTTGATTTTGGTTCCATATTTTTATTTATTAATGGTTTTAGGGTACCTCCGTATGGAGATTATGGTGATGATTGGTTAGGGATGGAACAAAGGAAAAGCCAAGGATATAATAGATTTTTGGGGACACGTGAAATTGTTGGAAGAATTGAAATTCAAGATGAAGATGAAAAATTTAAGGTTATTTCAAGTCGTACTGGCGTAGTAAATAATGATTATTTTGTTCAATTAACTAAAAGTGATAGCCCATTTGGCTATTATTACAAGACATTTAAGAGATTAGAAAGATTTGTTGTAGAAGGTATACGTTGGGATACAGTAGTTAATTCCAAACAGATAGAGGAAGAAATAAATAATCCTGAGTGGGATGAGTCAAGAGAAGCATTCGCAGAAGATTCTTTGAGCAGAAATAAAAGGATTTTAAAGATAATCAAAAATATTATAGATTGTAAAAATGATGACTTAATACGCTTAAGAATAAATGAAAATTTCGTTTCTGATTTAATTCAAGAACAGACTGAAAGAGTAAGGATTGAAGTAGAGGAAATGGCTGAAAATCTAAAGTCTAAAAATCTTACACCAAAAGAGATATCAATTATTTTAGATAAAATAAATCTATCAAGAGAAGAATTAAAAGCGTTATTTAACATTGTTTCGCCTTATACTAATGATTCATCTTTGATTAATGAAGTTGATAACAATCTAGAAAAAAAACATAATAATCTATTAGCAGAAAAAGTACAATTAGAGCTCAAATTAAAAGAGGAAGAAATTGCAAGACAAAAAGCTGAGGACGAGAAAAAGGAAGCCGAAAGAAAACTTGCAGAAGCTGAAGAAGAGAGAAAATTAGCAGAAGAAGCTTTAGAAGCAGAAAAAAGAAAAGGGGCTTTTCAAGGAGCACTAATTGGAACTGACAAAGAGCGAATTATTGGATTGCAACACCAAATTTATCATTCTTCTAGCCGAATTTCGAGAAATATTAAGTTGTTATTACAACATATTAAGAGGTCAGAATTAGATGAAAAAACAAAAAAGCATATTGGTATAATTTCACTTGAATCATCGAAGATTAATGCGATTGCTAAATTCATCACAAAAGCTAATTTTAATTTGCAAGCAAGTGAAATCAAAACTGACCTTGTTGGATTTATTAAAGATTATGTTGAAGAAATATACACCTCAGAAGATTCGAAAATAGTAGATTCAGATATAAAAAATATAAGTCTAAATATAGAGCAGAATTTAAATCATGTGATTGAGTTTAGACCTTTGGAAATCTCTGCTTTAATTGACAATTTTATACAAAATTCAGAGAAGGCAAAAGCAAGTCAATTATCATTTAATTTTCATAAAATCAATAACGGGATAGCTATAGAAATTAAAGATAATGGAATTGGAATAGAAGAGAAAAATCTTAAAAATGTTTTTGATTTTGGTTATACAACTACCAATGGTTCAGGAATAGGATTGTCTCAAATTAAAGATATTGTCTCCAAAATAAATGGAGAAATTAGTGTGGAATCAAAAACGAGTAATGGAACAACCTTTAAAATTTCTTTAAATGAAAATAGATTATAAAATTTTATGGCTTGACAATGAAATTTCTGCTTTTATTGATGATGATGTAGTGTCAGAAATCGAACAACATTTAGTAGAAGAGGGATTCAACCCAGTAATCGTAACAACTTCTGATGAAGATGATTTTTTGGAGAAGTTAGATGATTCATATGATTTAATTTTAACAGATTATCATTTGAATAGAATTAACGGCGATAAAATAGTTGAGGAAATTAGAAATCCAGCTAGGTCTATTTTTACAGAAATTTTATTTTATACCGCTAAAGCTGATTTAAAAGATACAAACAAAATAAGTAGAATATCTTTTTTAGAAACAAATGGTAGGACTACTTCTCATCAAGAAACGATAATTCAGGAGGTTAAAAAACTGATAGATTTGACTATAAAAAAATTCCAGCATATTGTAGCAATGCGCGGAATGATAATGCATGAGACAAGTCAGCTTGATTCGAAAATGTTAGATTTAATATTAAAATCATTATCCCATGAAAAAATCGATTTTAAAGAGCTGGCAGAATCAATATATGACCAATTAATCGAACTTTATAAAACTAAAAGTGATTTTGTAAGTGTATGCAAACAAAAGTCTAAATTTAAGGACTTAACTAAAGATACTTTTGTATTTAGCTCAGACTATAAAATTCAAACATTAAAGCAGATTATTGATTCATTAGGCGATATTGAGGATTTTTCTGCTCACTATAAGGAAGAAATAATATCTATCAGAAATAAATTTGCACATGCTATTCTTCATAAAGATGAAACTGGTCGTGAATATTTTAAATATATGGAGGATGGAATGACTTTTAACGAAGAATTATGCAAGAAAATTAGAAAAGATATAGCTAAACATAAGAAAAATATTGATTCTCTGGAAAGTAAACTTCATGGGAATTAATTGGAAAACTAGAGCAGTTAAGTTTTCTAGTTTTTTCATAATTTCTTAGCCTTTATTTTTTTTAAAGTATTTATTTTTTATTAACTGATATTGATTTAGATGTCTTTCCAATTCATATTTAGACCAAGTGAAGGATACATCAATATCCATATTTCTATTGAATCCATCAAGCATGTCATATAAGGTTGCATCAATTACAGTCGTAGTAAACACTCCATAGCCTTTTGCTCCGTATTGCATAATAACATTTCCTGCATTTGCAATTTTTGTAGCAGACAAGGATTTATCATCGGAAAAAAATTTGCATTGAAAAATATACAATTCTTGCTCCTTAGTTGGATTTTTTCGTGTCTTTATTGTGATATCGCGACCTCCGTCTCTTGACCTAGATTTGCCCATTTTTTGAATTGTTGAATGGTCAAAATATGGATGACAATAAAGAATATCGTAGCAAAGTTCTTCAAAAATATCGTCATTTAATTCTTGCCAATTGCAATTCTCTGAAATAGACATGTTTATTAAGTTTTGTGTCTTGGAATAGGCTGGAAATAGAAAGGCATGCAAATCTTTAATTTCTTGAAAGTTTAAAGTATTGTTTACGAAAAAGACGTGCGTAAATTTATTGTATTCAATAGTAACTACATCTCCATATTCAGAAAGTTTATATTTGATTTTAGTTTTATCAATATTGATATCACTATGGTAATTTGTCCTTTTTTTTCTGTTTTTTTGATTTATATTTTCTCCAAATAGATTTAAAGTATTGCTTTCGTTTATTTTATTGTTTTCTGGAGTTTTATTCCTATTTAGAACTCTTTCAGTACACTTAATAGCATTTAATAGTTGTTCATGATAATTAAAGTATACAGCTGTGAAGTTATTTATTAAGACCGTTCTTCCTTTATATTCAATCTTATCCGAATCCTCAAGGAGCAAATCCTTTTCTTCTATTCCAGAGTATGCTTTCAAAGCAATTAATGTGTTACTATTCGGAGGGATTATCCAGCTTTCAGTAGAAAAATAAATAGTCTCTTTGAATTTATTTGATAGCGGTCCCTTCCAAAAACCAAAACGGTGTTCAGGAAACTTTTTGTATGTTTTATTAAAAAATTTACTTTCCGATTCATAATATTCAGATGCGATTTCCCAATAAGCGCCATTTATTAAATTTGCCCAATAATTATTTATTAATTCAGGAAATACAAAAACTCCCTTATTGTAATTTTCTTCATGTTCAGAAATTTCATCTAGAAATGACATACTATCTAATTCGTCATATAAAATAAACTCCCCGTTTATCATTTCAGAGAAATACAATAATTCGTCTGTCAGACTTTCAACATCAATAGCTATGCACCTTATTTTAAAATCCGTGTAATATTTATCACGTATAACAAAATTAGAATTCAATACAGTAATATATTGGACTATTTTTTCAGAACAAAAAGAAACTTCTGAATAATCACGAATAACATCAATCCTACTTTGAGAATAACCAATTGAAGAAAGTGGAAATGAAATTTCAAATTCTATACCTTTAGAAATTTCCTTTTTGAAAATTTCAATGTCAAGTTCTTGAAAATCGGTTACTATATAATTCATTTTTAATGTAATTGTCGTTAATTAGTTTATTGAAAGTATAGATTATATTAAGGGCTTATTTTTTCGAGATTTAGTATGTCTGAGCATAGTAGTATTATGTAAACCTAAAAGTGTTTTTGATAGGGGAATAATGGTTTTCTTCATCGTCTTCTTATTCAATGACCTTTTTTAATTTTTCACTGTCATATACAATAGAAGTGCTAATTTTATTGTCATTAAAAAGAGTTATTTGTTGTTTGTATTGATATCCTTCTTCTGTATTGTAAATCATTAGAAAATTATGAAGTGTTAATCGGTTTTTCAAAGTACAATCGGTATAGAATAATTGATTTCCGTCATCTGTGTTTATAGTTGAATTAATGCATTCTTCGTTATTAATGTCGTATTCAACATCAATAGAAATTATTGCACAATTTTTATTAGAATTAGTAAAGTGAAATTTAATTCTATTATTTCCCAAAACTTCCACTTTAACTATTATAGTTGGTCTTCTTATATTTTTATCTTGCTGTTTTTGTTGAGTGACTAGTAATGTTAGTTTGTCAGCAATATCTGTTATTTTTTCAATCTCTTTTTCTCTTTCTTTGTCTCTTGACATCAGTTTATATATAGTAATTAATGTTGCAGGAACAGCTATTACAGCACATATAGTTTGTAAAATATCTGAGTTGGTCCCCCAAGTGCTAGTTAAAATTAATAATTGATTCATCTTAATATGTAAAGTTAGTTTGTAGTGTTGTGTTTCTGATAATATTTAAAAATTGTTGGTTTAGGAATTAAATTATTTATGGATAAAAACACTTAATTCATCCATAATTTTATTTTCATTATATTCCTTTTGAAGCATTTCAAAATCTTCTTGAGAGTATAATGGATAAAAAGTCTGAATTCTAAAAAATTGTATATTCCCTTTTATGCCTTTTACTTGTTTAAATCTTTTTTGAATGTATAATCTATAATGTACACCTTTAAATTTAAATATTATATTATCAGTTTTGTTTATGTCAATCAAATTTAATTTGTCTATTTCTAATAAAATATTTTTCAAATCTATATGTAACTCAGTTGGAAAAAAGTTCTCATAATGATAAGTTTTATCTTCATTTTGTTTTATAGGTTCGGCATAATGTCTACTTACAATGTGCACTAAAGAATATATTGTGAATTCTATTGTTTCATTTGAAAAAGGAATTTCAAAATCTTTATTATCATTGTTTTCTATTACTGATTTTACAAGTAAATAAATGAATTTAGATTGTAAAATAATTTTATCTTTTCTTAATTTGTAATCGTCTTTTTGTTTGCGGAAAATTCTATTTAAACCTGTAAATTTTTGGCTTAAAGACTTTAAATCTCTTCTTGTTTCGAAACCTATTTCCTGAAGAATTGGATTTTTGTGATTTTCAATTTCAATTTGCTTTGACCATTCGTCAGCAACTTTCATTAAATAAGCAAAATCTTTAATTTGTTCATCTGGAGATACCTCTATTATTTGGGTTTTGTGTACTTTGAAAAAAGGACCTTCTAGATTATTATGGAAATAAGTTAAATATAATTCTTTAAATTCGTAATCGTTACATATTTCAAATTCATGTATGTGTCCATCATTCCATTGTGATAACTTAAGGCAGGTGCAGAAAAAATCTTTTTCTCTTTCTAAGAATGTTTTACCATCATGAGCTCTTTTTTTTAAATCTTCAAATACTTTTCGTGTTCGCAGCTGTTCTTCAGCTGAAGCATTCTTAAAATTTAATTCGTGGAGGGGATAATGGTTCTTCATATTCATTGTTTTGAAAATTGTTTAACATTTTTTGAATGGATGGGTTTTGTTGCAGAATATCTATCTAAAATTGCGCATATGTAAGTGGTTGTTATAGAGTTATTGTAAAATCTAATATACGTTTTAATCTTTACAAATTATCTAATAAATATTTTTAACTTGCTAGATTTTAGGGTAAGATTGTAATCTGTGATTTTGTATTTTCTTAAGAAAAAGTTTTTTGTAATCTTTTCAATTGCCTTTGATTTGGAATTAGATTTTAGATTTAAGAGTGCACTTGTTAAGTGGAAAAATGCATAAAAATGATGGATTTTGTAATTATGCAGATTTGTAAGTGATTATTACCCAGATATGCAGTTTAATAGTTGTGTTACTCATAATCAGGTGGTCCCTGGTTCGAGCCCAGGTGGGACCACTTAAGAACAAAAGCTTCATAAAATTTTATGAAGCTTTTTTTGTTTTTAGGGTTGTATTTCTGTAAAAATCTTCTACATTTGTCGGGTGAAGCTCTTTATTATTAGGGCTTGTACGAAATTTCATAAAAGACCCCAAGTCTAATTTAAAACCGCTTGTCTAGGCAAGTTTAAACTTATGAAGATAAAGAAAAGTATTTTTTTTGCAGTTTGTATTGTCTTAATGACTGTTTCGAGTATTTTGGCTGCTCCTTCATCGATGCCTGTGCCACAACAGTCAGGTCCACCGCCTCCGCCACCAGGCCCAATTGATGAGAATTTAGCTGTTTTGATGGGATGTGCAATATTATTTGGGATATATGCAATTCGCAGATATAATTTAACAAAAAAAGCTTCAATGTAAATTGAAGCTTTTTTTGTGAGTAATTTTGTTTTACTTGTTTATGGCGTACAATCTTGAAATGTATTTGCCAACAACATCAAATTCTAAATTTATTTTTGTTCCAACTTTAAAGTTTTTAAAGTTAGTGTTCTCAAAAGTGTAAGGGATTATCGAAACGCTAAATTCATTTGTTTTTGAATTTACAACAGTAAGACTTACACCATTTACTGTAATAGAACCTTTTTCTATTGTAATGTTGTTAAGGTTTTTGTCGTATTCAAAAGTGTAATTCCAACTTCCATTGGCTTCTTCGATTTTTACGCATGTCCCGATTTGATCTACGTGTCCTTGCACAATATGTCCGTCCAGACGATCGCCGAGTTTCATGCCACGTTCAAGATTGACAACGTCTCCTGTTTTCCAGTCTCCAATATTAGTTTTTAAAATCGTTTCATCAATCGCGGTTACAGTATAAAAAGAATCTTTTATGGCAACAACTGTCAAGCAGATTCCATTATGTGAAACGCTTTGGTCAATTTTTAGTTCGTTGGTAAAAGAGGAGTCGATTGTGATGTGAAGATTGTTTTGATCTTTTTGTATTTCATGAACCCTTCCTAGGGTTTCTATAATTCCTGTGAACATTGTTGTTTTATTTTACTAAATTTGCACATCAAAATTAGTAATAAATAAGCTGAGCTCATGAATAAAAAAGCAGAAAATATAATTGTTGGAATTTCAGTTGGAGATTTAAACGGTATTGGAAGCGAAGTTATATTGAAAACATTCGAGGATTCTCGTATGCTGGAGCTATGTACGCCGGTTATTTTTGCAAATGCCAAAATATTGTCTTTTGTGAAAAAGAGTTTTACATCTTCGGTTCAGTTTCATGGCGTAGATAAATTAGAGCAAGTTTTGCCAGGAAAAGTCAATGTTTTCAATCTTTGGAAAGAAGGTGTTGATATTAGCTTTGGTAAAAATGATGAGAAAATTGGAGAATATGCTATTAAATCATTTACGGCGGCAACTAAAGCTTTGAAAGAAGGTTTGATAGATGTTCTGGTTACTGCTCCAATAAATAAATATAATATCCAGTCAGAGGAGTTTAAGTTTCCTGGTCATACGGATTATTTAGATAAAGAGTTAGAAGGCGATGCTTTGATGATGATGGTGCAAGATAACTTGAGAGTGGGGCTTTTGACGGATCATGTGCCGTTAAATGAAGTTTCGTCGCATTTGACTGAAGAATTGATTACCAGAAAAATTGAAACAATAAGAAAATCGTTGATTCAGGATTTTAGTATCGTAAAGCCAAAAATTGCAGTTTTAGGATTGAATCCGCACGCAGGTGATGGCGGCGTTATCGGGAAAGAAGATGATTTGGTTTTAAAGCCAGTTTTAAAAAAAATGTTTGATGCTGGAACAATGGTTTTTGGTCCATTTCCAGCAGATGGTTTTTTTGGAAGCGGTCAGTATGAAAAATATGACGCAATTGTTGCAGCATATCATGATCAAGGGTTGATTCCTTTCAAAACATTGTCTTTTGGAAAAGGAGTGAATTATACAGCAGGTCTCAATAAAGTGAGGACTTCGCCAGATCATGGTACAGCTTATGATATTGCTGGAAAAGACATGGCAGATTTTAATTCGTTTAAAGAAGCGGTTTATCTTGCGATCGATATTTTTCGCTCGCGTAATCAGTATGAGGAGATTAGCCAAAAACCTCTAAAAATAAAAGAAAAACAGTTATAAACAAAAAAAGGTGAATAAGATTATTAGATTTGTAATAATTTTATATCTTTGCACCCCAATTCAGATATCTAGTTTTAGAATTGAATTGATCAAATTGATGTTGAAATGAGCAAAACAAAAGAATTTTTAATTCCTTTCGTAGGATTAAAACTAGGAAAACACCATTTTGAGTATCAAATAAATAACACGTTCTTTAAGGACTTTGAGTACGATGAGTTTCAAAGTTCAGATATTAAAGTCAATTTGCTTTTCGATAAGAAGAGTAATATGTTAGAGTTAGAATTCAAACACAAAGGAACAGTAAATGTGCCTTGTGATCTGACAGGCGAGGATTTTGATTTGCCTATAAAAGGGAAAATGAAGTTGATTGTTCGTTTTGGAGAAGAATTCAATGATGATAATGAAGAGTTGTTGATTTTACCACATGGTGAGCATGAGATTGATGTGGCGCAATATATTTATGAAATGATCGCGCTTTCTGTACCTCAAAAAAGAATTCATCCAGGTGTTAAAGATGGAAGTCTGAAAACAGATGCTTTGACAAAATTGAATGAATTAAGTGTAAAAGAACAAAAGGAAGAGAGTAACAAAGAAGAAGATATTGACCCGCGTTGGGAAAAATTAAAGAAACTATTAACGGATAAATAATATAGTAAAATGGCACATCCTAAGAGAAAAACCTCGAAAACAAGAAGAGATAAGAGAAGAACACATTATAAAGCTACTGTAGCTCAAATCGCTACATGCCCTATTACAGGTGAGGCACATTTATACCACAGAGCTTACTGGCATGAAGGTAAAATGTACTACAGAGGGCAAGTTGTTATCGATAAATCTGAAGCGGTTGCTTAATACGTTTTTGTAAATTATACTAGAACTCTCACATAGTGAGAGTTTTTTTTGTTGGTTATAATTTTCGTTTTTTAGGAAAATATAGACAAATTCGTTACGTTTTTTTTTGTAATTTTCAAGTCTTTTAAAAATTTTTCAAATACTCTGTATTTGAAAGGAAATAATAGAATATAATGAATACAATCACAGCCGCAATTACCGCTGTTGGAGGCTACGTTCCAGACTTTGTGCTTTCGAACAAAGTATTGGAAACAATGGTAGATACCAATGACGAATGGATTACCACTCGTACAGGAATTAAAGAAAGAAGAATTCTGAAAGATGCTGATAAAGGAACATCATACCTTGCAATAAAAGCAGCTCAGGATTTAATTGCAAAAGCAAATATTGATCCGCTTGAGATTGATATGGTTATAATGGCAACAGCAACACCAGATATGATGGTGGCTTCTACGGGAGTTTATGTTGCTACAGAAATTGGAGCAACAAATGCATTTGCATATGATTTGCAAGCTGCATGTTCAAGTTTCTTATACGGAATGTCAACTGCAGCTGCTTATGTACAGTCTGGACGTTACAAAAAAGTACTTTTAATTGGCGCAGATAAAATGTCGTCAATCGTAGATTACAAAGATAGAGCAACTTGTATCATTTTTGGTGATGGAGCTGGAGCAGTTCTTTTTGAACCAAATTATGAAGGCTTAGGCTTGCAGGATGAATATTTAAGAAGTGATGGTGTTGGACGCGATTTTCTTAAAATCCCTGCAGGAGGTTCTTTGATTCCACCTTCAGAAGAAACTGTAAAAAACAGACAGCACAATATTATGCAAGACGGTAAAACTGTTTTCAAATATGCTGTTACAAATATGGCAGATGCCAGCGAATTGATTTTGCAAAGAAACAATTTGACAAATCAAGATGTTGACTGGTTAGTGCCACACCAAGCTAATAAACGTATTATTGATGCTACCGCTGGAAGATTGGAATTAGAAGAATCTAAAGTTTTGATAAACATTGAAAGATATGGTAATACTACTTCTGGAACTTTACCATTAGTATTAGCTGATTTTGAAGACAAGCTTAAAAAAGGAGATAATGTAATCTTTGCTGCTTTTGGTGGTGGATTCACTTGGGGATCAATCTACTTAAAGTGGGCTTACGATAAGAAATAAATTAAAACTAAAAACGAATCATTATGGATTTAAAAGAAATTCAAAACCTAATCAAATTTGTAGCAAATTCGGGAGTTGCTGAAGTAAAGTTGGAAATGGATGATGTAAAAATCACTATCAGAACAACTTTAGAAACAAATGTTACTGAGGCTACTTATGTACAGCAATTGCCAGCTCAAGCTGCATTGCCACAAGCTGCTGCTCCGCAAGTTGCTGCGCCAGTTGTTGTAAATGTAACTCCAGAAGCGCCAGCTGCTAACGATTCTAAATATGTTACTATAAAATCTCCTATCATTGGAACATTCTATAGAAAACCATCTCCAGACAAACCTGTTTTCACTGAAGTAGGAAGTACTGTATCTAAAGGAGATGTTCTTTGCGTAATTGAAGCAATGAAATTATTCAACGAAATCGAATCTGAAGTGTCAGGAAAAATTGTTAAAATTCTTGTTGACGATATGTCTCCAGTTGAATTTGATCAACCTTTATTCTTAGTAGATCCATCATAAATAAATTTAGATTTTAGATTTTAGATTTTAGATCGATTCACATTAAGAAATTTTGTAATCATCTAAAATTATCTAATTATCAAATTGTCTAATTATCTAATTAAAATAAGATGTTTAAAAAAATATTAATTGCGAATAGAGGAGAAATTGCACTTCGTGTAATTCGTACATGCAAGGAAATGGGAATTAAAACGGTTGCCGTTTACTCTACAGCCGATGCGGAAAGCTTGCATGTTAAGTTTGCTGATGAAGCGGTTTGTATTGGTCCCCCGCCAAGTAACTTATCGTACTTAAAAATGTCAAATATCATTGCTGCTGCAGAAATCACAAATGCAGATGCAATACACCCAGGATACGGTTTTCTTTCTGAGAATGCTAAATTCTCAAAAATTTGTCAAGAGCACGGAATCAAATTTATTGGTGCAGCTCCTGAAATGATCGACAGAATGGGAGATAAAGCTTCTGCGAAAGCTACAATGAAAGCAGCAGGAGTTCCATGTGTGCCAGGTTCAGACGGATTGTTAGAATCTTACGAACATGCACAAAAAACAGCAGCAGAAATTGGTTACCCTGTGATGATGAAAGCGACTGCTGGTGGTGGTGGAAAAGGAATGCGTGCCATCTGGAAAGAAGAAGACCTTTTAAAAGCTTGGGAAAGTGCACGTCAAGAAGCTGCTGCAGCATTTGGAAATGACGGAATGTACATGGAAAAACTTATTGAAGAGCCACGTCATATCGAAATTCAAGTTGTTGGGGATTCTTACGGAAAAGCATGCCACCTTTCTGAAAGAGATTGTTCGGTTCAACGTCGTCACCAAAAACTTACTGAAGAAACACCTTCGCCTTTCATGACAGACGAACTTCGTACAAGAATGGGAGAAGCTGCTGTAAAAGCGGCAGAGTTCATTAAATATGAAGGAGCTGGAACTGTAGAATTTTTGGTTGATAAACACAGAAATTTCTACTTCATGGAAATGAATACTCGTATTCAAGTTGAGCACCCAATTACTGAGCAGGTAATTGATTACGATTTGATTCGCGAGCAAATTATGGTAGCAGCTGGTATTCCGATCTCAGGGAAAAATTATTTGCCACAATTACACGCTATCGAGGTTCGTATTAATGCTGAAGATCCTTATAACGATTTTCGTCCTTCACCAGGAAAAATTACTACACTTCATATGCCAGGAGGACACGGAGTTCGTTTAGATACTCACGTTTATTCTGGTTATAGTATTCCGCCAAACTATGATTCTATGATTGCTAAGTTGATCACAACTGCACAATCTCGTGAAGAAGCTATCAGTAAAATGAGAAGAGCTCTTGACGAATTCGTAATCGAAGGTGTGAAAACTACAATACCTTTCCACAGACAATTAATGGATGATCCAAAATATATTGCAGGTGATTATACAACTGCTTTTATGGAAACATTCAAAATGAATAGTCAAGAATAATTTTAAAGGCTGTCGGTTTTCGGCAGCCTTTTTTATTTCATCTCAACCCAGCGAGTTTTATTTCTCGCTGGGTTTTGTCGTTTTATTGGGGCAGGAAACACTTAGAGTGTGTAAAAATTACACACATTTCAATCGGATTACACACTTTTTTAAAATGTCTTTTTTTGGCATGATCTCGAAAATTCCTTTAAAAACAAGGGTTTAAGTAATGTGAAGTGCAATTTGTGGTTTACGGCATAATAATTTCATTATCTAAAGCGTAAACAACTACAAACAAAACTAAAATATACATTATGAAAAAGCTATTCTTATCAGCCGCTATTGTTTTGGGAAGTTTAACTTCATTCGCAGCAAATTCTTCAATTGAAGATTCTATTATAAAAACGATTTCTATTCAAGATGAATATACTGAAATCAAATTAGAAGAATTGCCAGCTCCAATAACTGAGGCATTAAAAAAATCATTTCCAAATGCAGTAGTTTCTAAAGCATACAAAAATGAAAAAGCACAGTATAAACTAGATGTAACAGTTGGAGGGAAAGAAGGAAATCTTTTTGCAAACGCAGACGGAACTTGGATTCAAAAATAATCTAAAAGACGCGTTCCGTGTATTTACAAATAAAAAATACTAAAATTAAATTAACGATTTTAAAATACTATTATCATGAAAAATTTATTTCTATCAGCCGCAATCGTTTTGGGAGGTTTAACATCATTTGCTTCAACTTCTCCAATATCAAATTCAATCGTAAAAACAATTTCAATTCAAGACGAGTACACTGAAATTAAATTAGAAGAAGTTCCTTCTGTAGTTACAGATGCTCTTAAAAAAGCATATCCAGATGCAGTTTTAAATAAAGCTTACAAAAATACTGCGTCACAATACAAACTAGAAGTTGCAGTAGGAGATAAAGTAGGATCTCTTTATGCTAATGCAGACGGGACTTGGATTAAAAAATAATCCCTTTTTGTTCCAATCAAATTAATTAACTCTATTAAATATACACACTATGAAAAATTTATTTTTATCAGCCGCAATCGTTTTGGGAAGTTTAACATCATTTGCTTCAACTTCGCCAATCGCAATTACAACCGTAAAATCAATTTCAATCCAAGATGAATTTACAGAAATTAAAAATGAAGAAGTTCCAGCTGCAGTAACAAATGCACTTAAAAAAGCATATCCAGATGCAGTTTTGAACAAAGCATACAAAAATGCTGCTTCTCAATATAAATTGGAGATTACTGTAGGCGACAAAGTTGGTTCTTTGTATGCTAACGCAGACGGATCTTGGGTGAAAAAATAATCACTAACTAAAAAATTATCATTATGAAAAAGATATTCTTATCGGCAGCCATACTTTTAGGTGGACTGTCAATACAAGCCACACCGATTGTTGTTGGATCAACAACAGAATTAGTAAAATTTCAAGATGAGTACAAAGAAGTTGATGCTGTTCCGGCAGCAATAAAAACAGCTTTGGATAATGCTTATCCTGGTGTAAAACTTGAAAAAGCTTACGTAAACGATAAAAAAGAATACAAAATAGAAATTATCGTTCGTGATGTAAAATCAACTGTTTACACTGATGCACAAGGAAACATTCTTAAAAAGTAACTAATAAATTATCCCCACTATGAAAAAGTTAATCTTATCGGCAGCAGTTCTTTTGGGAGCTTTGTCAATGCAAGCAACAAATGTTGCAGTAACAAATGAAATGGTACAATCAGTTCATATTCAAAATGAATTTACTGAAATTGGTGCAGATGCCGTTCCGGCTGCTGTAAAATCTACGATTGAGAAATCTTTTCCAAATACTAAGCTTGAAAAAGCGTATAAAAACGAAAAGAATGAGTACAAACTAGAAATTTCTAGTGGAGATAAAAAGTACACTGTTTTTACAGATGCTTCTGGAAACATTATTAAAAAATAATTCTAAATCTTGAGCAATATGAAAAAGTTAGCCCTAGCAGCAGTTGTTATTCTGGCAAGTTTGTCTGTTCCCGTAAATGCAACAACTACTCCAAATAAAACAGCAATGTCGGTTTCAGTTCAAACAGAATATACGGAAGTAACTGCAGACGCTGTTCCGGCGGCTGTAAAAACTGCTCTGCAAACTGCTTATCCAAATGCAAAATTGGAAAAAGCGTATGTAAACGAGAAAAAAGAATACAAATTAGAAATATCAGTTAAGGACCAAAAGGCTACTGTTTACTCAGATGTCAATGGCAATTGGCTGAAAATATAATAAATATATTATAAATATAATTAGGTGAATTAGATTTATGTTTTTGGTGAAAAAGAGATTGCTTATAGCAGTCTCTTTTTTTTTTGCATAATTTTGTGAAAATACAACTTTAATAGTATTATTTTAGCAAAAAAAGTCCTTAAAAACAGATGTCAAAAATATTATTGATAGAAGATGATATTTCGTTTTGTAAATTATTAGAGAAGTTTCTAATAAAAAAAGCATACGATGTAACTATAGCTTTCTCTGCAGCAGAAGCCAGAGCAGCAATCAAAAGCGAATCATTTGATTTGATTTTGACAGATCTTCGCTTGCCAGATTCTGATGGCATAGGACTAATGACAGAATTTAAAAATTCGCATCCTCATATTCCTGTTGTCATGATGACAGGCTATTCTGATGTAAATACAGCTGTAAAAGCAATCAAAAATGGTGCAGCTGACTATATTTCGAAGCCATTCAATCCTGATGAGGTTTTATTAGTTATTACAAACGCGCTGCAAAATAATAATGAAGTCGAAGAAGTTGTTTCTAAAGAAAAAAAGCCAACTAAAAAACAAGTTTCTTCAGAAAATGAATTCGTCAAAGGAATTTCCGTTGCTTCTCGAAAATTGCTAGATCATATTCAATTGGTAAGTCCAACAGACATGTCAGTTTTGATTATTGGTGAGAGCGGTACTGGGAAAGAAATTATAGCGAAAAGCATTCATCAGCAAAGCACTCGCAAAAACAATAATTTTATTGCAGTTGATTGTGGCGCCATTCCGAAAGAATTGGCAGCAAGTGAATTCTTTGGGCATTTAAAAGGATCTTTTACCGGAGCGATAAGTGATAAAATGGGGTATTTTGAAGCTGCAAACGGCGGAACGCTTTTTTTAGATGAAATTGGAAATCTTTCTTATGAAAATCAAATCCAACTTTTGAGAGCGCTTCAGGAGCGAAAAATAAAACCAGTTGGAAGCAATAAAGAAATAAACGTCGATATCCGAATTATAACGGCAACAAATGAAGATTTGCGTGAAGCAGTGAAAAACGGCGATTTTAGAGAAGATTTATACCATAGAATCAATGAATTTTCTATTCTGTCTCCTTCATTAAAAGACAGAGAAGAAGATTTGATGGTTTTTGCCGATTATTTTCTTGAAAAAGCCAATCAGCAACTAAACAAAGATATCATCGGATTTTCGCCAGAAGTTGTATCGATTTTTCAAAAATACAATTGGCCTGGAAATTTGAGGGAACTCCAAAATTGCGTAAAACGCGCTACACTTTTAACGCGTGGCGATTATATAGAAAGCGAAGTACTTCCAGCAGAATTTTTTCAGATTCAGAAACAAAACTCGGCAGAAACAACGGGTAGTTTTTCTTTGTCAGATAATGAAAAGGAAACCATTATCCATGCATTGTCAAAAACACAAAACAATAAGTCTGAAGCCGCAAAACTGCTTAAGATTACCAGAAAGACTCTTTATAATAAATTGAAGCAATACAACATCGATTAAACGATTTCCTGTTCCAAGACTTCAAAAAGCGATTTGATTTTGGCTTTTAGATCGGTTTGAATATTTTTTATTGTAGTAATTTCAAATTCGTTTTTCTCTAGGTTTAATAGAATACCCGCAATTTCGTTTGCTTCAATTTGCTTGAACATAGGCGCAATGCGATGCGCGATAGCATTTATTTCATCTTTATTTTCATCGTTTATTGCATTTTCTAGATAAGCTAAATTTTCATCTGTACTTTCTATAAAAGATTTTAAAACATCATTTAAAGCATTTTTGTCGTTGGCCAGAAATTCTTTTAAGGTGTCCAAAGAATACAATTGAGAATTTGATTTTTCAGGCGTTTCATTTAGAATATCTTTTGGCAAGCTGTCACTTTCAGAAATTATTCGGATCGTGTCGAGTAATATCCTTGGCGAATAAGGTTTTTTTACCACAGTTGTAAAGCCGCAATCTGAATAAACTGAGGTTTCTAAATCGGTTCTTCCAGTCAAAGCAATCACGGGCTGATTTTTATAAAATGAAGTGCTTTTAAGTTTTTTCAAAAACATAAAACCATCCATTTCCGGCATTTGAATGTCGGTAATTACAAAATCAAAATTAGTTTTTTCAATGGATTCCAAGGCTTTGATGGCGCTGTTAAAAGACAAAACCTGATGTTTTTCTTGTCTTAAGACACCACTCGTTAAATTCAATAAATTAATATCATCATCAATAACAACAAAAGTTTGTGGTCTGATATTCTGATTTTGAAATGCAGGTTTTTTTATTTCTTCGGTTGTATTTGTACTGGTGTCGAATAATAAAGGCAACTGAATTTCAAAAGTGCTTCCTTGGCCAAAAATACTTTCGAGTTGCAAACTTCCGCCAAGAATTGAAATGATTTTTTGGCAAATGAAAAGTCCTAAGCCTGTTCCGCCATATTTTTTTTCAATGTTTTCATTCGCCTGAGCAAATTCTTCAAAAACTAATTTCTGATTTCCTTTTTCAATTCCAATTCCTGTATCTTCAATACTAATGGCGAAAAAATCATTTTTTTCAGTCAAAAAAGCACTGATTCTGATATAGCCATCTTCTGTAAATTTATACGCGTTTCCAATGATATTGGTCAAAATCTGTTTCAGTCGAAAAGGATCGCCAACAATTTTCGCATTTAATTTTTCATCAACATTAATTATTAAATCAATCTTTTTCTGTTTGTAAACTGTTTGTATGCTTTTAGCTACTTCGTCAATAACTTCGGGCAAAAGAAACGGAACTTTTTCAATCGTAATTTTTCCTGCTTCAATTTGGGAGAAATCAAGCAAATCCTGAACTAATTGCGTGATATATTCAGATGAATTTTTGATGTTTTTAATGAAATAGGACTGTTTTGTATTAATATCTGAATTGCCCAATAGTTCTGAATAACCAACTATGGTGCTCAAAGGTGTTTTTAAATCATGACTTACAGTCGAGATCAATTGTTCACGGCTTTTTAGGAGGTTTTTTGTTTTGAAATTTGCGATTTCAAGCTGTTTTTTATACAACTGTGATTTTGAATAATCGCTTACAATCAAAATGGAAAAGAAAATAGTCAACACCAAACCGATAATCGCCGAAGCCGTTACGATTTCATTGACTTTTTTAAGCGATTTTTCTTTTAATGAATTGTTTTTTATTGAGTTGATGATGATTTCCCGCTCAATAATTCGGAGTACTTTTCGAAGTTGTTCAGAAATCGCAATTTCGTTTTTCAGCAATTTGTTTTCTTCAAAATTCAAAGATTCTTTTTTCTTTTCAGCTCTCAATTTTACCGAGCTCAAAAGTTTTTTGGAATTGGCCAAAATCGAATCAGAAGCTTTTTTGCTTAATGTATTTGTACTGTCATCAGGAATATTTTGATTGAGATAATCAACATATTTTTGAAGCACATTTTTTTGATAAGCGCCTAGCTGATTCGGATTTTTAGTGAAATCTTGAAGTTCTAATTTGCGGAGTTTGAACTCCATTTTCGTAATTTCATCAATAGCTGAATTTACAGAGACTTCATCATCGGCCTTGTTTTTTATGGTTTTAAGTTGCTGAATATTTTTGGTTTTTTCTGCCAATAAATAAGTCACGCTGTCTAAAAGGACTTTTTGATATTCTGTAGTAACAATTTGTTTCAAAGTATCGATTCGGGCGCGGAGCGAATCGGTTTCAATAACGTAGCTTTTAAAGTCTTTATCAGAATTGGTCTGAATAGTTTTTCGTGCTAAGCTTTCTGTTTTATAGACATTCGAAAATAATTTGCTGACTCTTAAAATCTTTGTTTTTTCAAACGCAATCTTGTCTTCCAATTTGTTGTAAACGACATTTTCAGAATACAAAAACCATCCTACGGTAACCACTAACGCCAATAATGCAACATAACTGAAGAGCACTTTGATTGCTGTATAACTTTTTTTGCTCTCCATAGATTGTTATTGTTGAAATTTTGAAGTTTTACCATTAGAATTCACTGCAATTTATTTAAAAAAATCTGTTTTAAAAAGAGAAATACAGGCGAAAGTGTTACATAATTCAAAGCTTTCAAAAAGAAAACAGCCTCAGATTATATAATAAATCTGAGGCTGTTTTTAATATTTAAGCTTAAATTATAGCGTTTCGTCTAGCCATTTAAAAAATTCACTTTGCCAAACTTGAGCATTTTGAGGTTTTAAAACCCAGTGATTTTCATCTGGGAAATAAACAAATCGGCTTTTGATACCTCTTAATTGTGCTGCTTGAAAAGCTTCTTGTCCTTGCCCGATTGGCACACGGTAGTCTTTTCCTCCTTGGAAAATCAAAATTGGACGATTCCAGTTTTGTACCAAAGTTGCAGGGTTAAAAGTCGTATACGATTTTTGAGCAATCGCATTGTCTTTTTCCCAATATGCGCCGCCAAAATCCCAGTTGTTAAAGAAAACTTCTTCAGTTGTTCCTAACATAGAAACAGTATTGAAAACTCCGTCGTGAGCGATAAAAGTCTTGAAACGGTTTTTGTGAATTCCAGCTAAATAAAATACTGAATATCCTCCGTAACTCGCACCAACACATCCTAAACGGCTTTTGTCGACATAGCTTTCTTTTGCAACATCATCAATTGCAGAAAGGTAATCATCCATAACTTGTCCACCCCAATCTTTACTGATTTGTTCGTTCCACGCAACACCATGTCCTGGCATTCCACGACGATTTGGCGCAACAACTACATAACCTTTAGCAGCCATTAATGAGAAATTCCAACGGTAAGAATACGATTGTGTCAATGCGCTTTGTGGTCCGCCTTGGCAGTATAAAAGCGTTGGGTATTTTTTTGAAGCGTCAAAATTTGGAGGAAGAATAACCCAAACCAACATTTTTTTGCCATCAGTTGTAGTAACATAACGTCTTTCTGTTTTGCTTGGCGTTAATGTTTTATAAGTATCAGTATTTACATTTGAAATTTGTTTCCAAGTGTTTTTCTTTAAATTATAAGAATAAATTTCAGCAGCATGATTCATGTCTGTTCTCGTAACAATGATATCATCACCAGAAAAACCAACCAAATCGTTGACATCAAAATCGCCATTTGTAATTTGGCGAACGTTAATTGCCATTTTAGTCAAACCAGGAAAATTAACTGTAAAAAGTTGTTTTGTTCCGTCAACTGCAGCAACAAAAAATACATTTTTACCGTCTTTGCTCCAGATAAAATGATCTACCGTTCCATCCCAGTTTGCAGTCAAATTGGTTTTGATTCCTTTGAACTCAACTATAATATCGTTTTTATCTGCTTCATAACCGTCACGTTTCATTTGCAGCCAAGTCAAATTTCCAGTTGGAGAAAATTGTGGAGCGGTATCGTAACCTAAATTACCTTCAGTTCTATTAATCGTTTTTTGAGTTTCTAAATTGTACTCATAAATGTCTGTATTAGTAGAAATTGCGTAATCAGTTCCCGCTTTTTTCTTGCATACGTACAAAATGCTTTTTCCGTCAGGCGACCAGATATAATCTTCGTCGCCACCAAAAGGTTTTTGAGGAGAATCAAAAGTTTCACCTTTTAAAATGTCAACTCCTTTTGCGCCGTCTTTGTTTTCTTTATAAAAAACATGGTTGAATTTCCCTTCGTTCCAAGTATCCCAATGACGGTAATCTAAACCATTATAAATTTGAGCATCAGATTTAGTGAGATTTGGATAAAAATCTTTTCCTAAAACTTTCTCGATTTTTACTTCATCATTATAAACTAAAAATTTTCCGTCTGGCGAAATATTTTTGTCTTTCAAAACATCTTTAGTGTCCTTAATTTCAGTTGCAGTTCCACCATTTACAGGAATAGTATAAATTTTAGAACTCGATTTGTTTTCTTCTACAGAAGGTGTGGAAACCTTGAAAACAATATTTTTTTCATCTTTCGAAAGTCCGAGTGGTGTTACTCTTCCTAATTTCCATAACAATTCCGGTGACATCACATTCTGTCCGATAGCGTTTAAACTCATCATTATTAAGGTTGTTACTACTACTTTTTTCATAATCTAATATTCTTTTTTTGTGGCGCTAAAAATACAACATTTAAATCCCAATCAGTTAAATTTTGAATTCCAATTTATTGTTAAAGTTTATTGCTTTTTAAGTAGGGTTGTCATCTTGAGCGAAGTTGAAGGGTGCACAGTGAGGAGGCCTCGACTTCGCTCAGCCTGACATCGATGCATAATGTGAGATTAATTTTTTAAATGAACTTATATTGCTTATATGGTTCGAAAAAATCATTATTTTTATAAAAAACTCTAAAAATGGAACTAAGTTATTGGGAGCTCAAAAATTGGTTTACAAATGTTGATTATACTATTGTAGGAAGTGGCATTGTTGGTCTTCATGCTGCATTACGCTTGCGCGAAAGATTTCCGGCTTCTAAAGTTTTAGTTTTGGAAAGAGGAATGTTGCCACAAGGCGCAAGTACAAAAAATGCTGGTTTTGCCTGTTTTGGAAGTCTTTCCGAAATTTTGGATGATTTGAAAACGCACTCTGAAGATGATGTAGTGAATTTGATCGAAAAACGTTGGAAAGGTCTGCAGTTGCTCCGAAAAAGATTAGGAGATTCGGCAATTGATTTTAAACCTTTCGGCGGATATGAATTGTTTTTGAAAGAAGACGAATCTGGTTTTTCAGAATGCATTTCAAAAATTCCTTTTATAAATGAAGTTTTAAAGCCACTTTTCAAAGCCGATGTTTTTTCTAAAGAAGTGGATCGTTTTGGTTTTGAAAATATTCACGAGTATTTGATTTTTAATCCTTTTGAAGCGCAGATTGATACCGGAAATATGATGCAGGAATTATTAAAACAAGCCGTTTCGGCAGATATTTTAATTTTAAATCAACAAACGGTAACGTCTTATCAAGATTCAGGAAATCATGTAGAAGTGGTGTTGAATGATTTTAGTTTCAAAACTAATAAACTCCTTTTTGCAACCAATGGTTTTGCCGGATCTTTGACAAATGGAGCTGTAAAACCGGCTAGAGCTCAGGTTTTGATAACTGAGCCAATTCACAATTTAGATATCAAAGGCACGTTTCATTTAGATCGTGGTTATTATTATTTCAGAAATATTGGCGACCGAATTTTATTTGGCGGAGGCCGAAATCTGGATTTTGAAGGGGAAACCACAACCGAATTTGGTAACACGAAAATTATTCAAAATAAATTGGAAGATTTGCTGAAAAATGTAATTTTACCAAATCAGGATTTTCAGGTAGCGCATCGTTGGAGCGGTATCATGGGAATGGGAAACAGCAAGAATCCTGTCGTGTCACAACTTTCTGAAAACGTGTTTTGTGGAGTGCGTTTAGGCGGAATGGGAGTGGCGATTGGCAGTTTAATAGGAACAGAATTAGCAGATTTAGTATAATGGCAGCAACCAAAAAACCAGCACCAAAAAAGCCGGCAACAAGTAAAACAAAACCAGCAGCAAAAAAGAAAGGCAATCGTACGTTTGGCGAAAAAGTCAAATGGTTTTTTATCAAAGCAATGTTGTGGTTTTTTGGCTTGTCAATTGGCTCGGTGATCTTTTTTAAATATGTGCCCGTGCCTTTCACGCCTTTGATGCTAATTCGCGCCATCGAAAATAAATGGGCTGGGAAAGAAGTTTATTTTGATCATGACTGGGAGCCAATTGATAAAATTTCAAAGAATCTTCAAAAAGCCGTAATTGCCAGTGAAGATGGAACATTTTTAACGCACAATGGCTTTGATTTTAAAGCACTTCAAAAAGCATATAAAAGCAACGAGCGCGGACGCCGAATTCGTGGTGGAAGTACGATTTCGCAACAAACTGCGAAAAACGTTTTTTTATGGCAAGGAAAAAGTTACTTGCGTAAAGGTTTAGAAGCTTATTTTACTGTTTTGATTGAAATAATTTGGGGCAAGGAAAGAATTATGGAAGTGTATTTGAACAGTATCGAAATGGGCGACGGCGTTTATGGCGCTTATGCCGCAACGGAACATTGGTACAGACGTGATGCCTCAAGCTTAACGCCGATGCAAGCTGCAGGAATTGCCGCAATTCTTCCAAATCCGAGAAAATTTAAAGCTACGGGTTCTTCAAGTTATATCAACAGGCGAAAAGAGCGAATTGTTCGTGAAATGCGTTATGTTGGCAAACTAAATTACGATGGTAAATAAAAACGTTTTTCTTGCGGTTTTTCTGCTCACAACAACTTTTGTTTTCGGACAGGGAAATACAAAAGAATTTGGTTTTATTTCGGATAACGACTTATATACATCGTCAAAAAATGACATGTATTATACCAATGGTTTAGAGCTTTTTTTTCGTTATTTATCCAAAAACGAAAATGAAAAAATCGATAAAAAAATAACCGAGTTTCGTCTTGGGCAATATATTTATAATCCGAGATTTATTAATGAAACGGCAGTAGATATCAACGATCGTCCTTTTACAGGTTATCTTTTTGCCGAAGCCGGACGCAGTTTTTTCTATCAAAGCGAATCGGTTTTGAAAACAGATTTTCAGTTGGGTTTTATGGGGCCAAATGCTTTTGGGCGACAAACTCAGGAAAGTTTTCATCATCTTATTGGCTATAAAAAAGTTTTTGGCTGGGAAAATCAGTTACATAATGCTCTTGCCGTGCAGGCGCATGTGATGTATTCGAAAAAATTATTTCCGAGCAAACACAATGATTTCATAGATCTCCATTTTCAGTCAGAAGCTAATTTAGGAACTATTTTTACTGGAGTTTCGACAGGGTTTCTAACCCGAATTGGGTTTAAGAAACTTTTGCCCATTTACGATTCGAATTTGCATGATGCATCTGTAAGTACTGCGGTGCAATATGATATTAGAGAATTTTACTTTTATGCGATGCCAAGCGTCAACTATCAGTTTTATGATGCTACAATAGAGGGAAGCAGATTTAGTGATACAAGTCCGATCACTTTTGAATTGGAACCGCTTCGTTTCAACGCTGAAGCAGGAATAAAATACCGCCACAATAAATTTAATATATCCTATTCTTTTATTTATCGAGGCCGAGAATTGAAGGATCCAGGAATTGATACGAATTCTGGGTATTTTTATGGAAGTATTCGAATGGGGTTTTTGATTAGGTGAGGTTTCTTTTTGATTAACTTATTACTAAAATTTTAGTTTTTTAATTTAATGTAAAACCATATATATGATTAAAAAAGCATTATTGTTTATTGTGTCGTCTGTGTTGATTTTGAGCTGTTCTAAAGAAAAAAAGCAAGAAATAAAACAAAATCCCAAACAAGAAAATATTCACGCAGATAAAGAATTTGAGGCTTTTAAAAAATATCGTTATTTTGATTATGATCGTGTAACAGAAGCTAAATATAAAGTTTTAAAAGATGGAGATAAATTTGCGTATGCCGAACTAGAACTTTTTTTCAGTTATAATAAATCTAAAAATTTTGAACTTTTACCTTATTCAATAATTATGGTTCAAAAGCATAAGAAATATGGCAAATGCACAAATGTTTTTGATGGTATTTTACAGACTTTTGCTAATGTAGAATTTGGAGAATATTATAATGGAGAAGATGAAAGTTTGATTGGGTACTTGAAAAATGTAGAGAAATTAAGTAATGAAGAAAAAGATTATGCAATCTCATATTTGAAGTTAGGTGCAAGAAATGATGATTATCTCAGTGTATCATATTTGGAAGTATTATATAGAAATGGTTTCGGCGTTTCAAAAGATTTTAAAAGGGCTGAAAGTTTAGCGGTATTAAAAAATGATATTGCAATAAAATTGGGATTACATTTGAGTAATAAGCATAATTGAGGTTGTTTTTTTAAGACAATTTTTAATAAAAAGAGCCATAATATTTGTTATGGCTCTTTTGGTTTTTATCTATAATATGAACTTCCTATCTTAATAATTTCGGGGTACTAATTCAGAAATATTTAAAAATGATACTTAATTCAAAAACAGATATTTATTCTTTTCTTAAAGATTTGAGTGCGCTTCAGCCTTGTTTAGTCTCATATTGTACTCAAATTTTTTGCAAAAGTACAAACAACATGTTGATTAATTCTCAATTTAAGGTTAAATTTTTGTTTTTTATTTAAAATAGTGTTCTTAAAAAGCTTCAAAATTGCTTAATAGTTAATTTTAAAACAAAAAAGCTTTTGAATTAATGCGTTCAAATTGTTTTTTGTAATCTGATAGCGCGGATTTGAAATCCGTGCCCACAAAGTATAATTCGGTAATCCAAATCAAAAAGATCTCCTAGAAACAAAAACATCTGGTTTAGCCCCGATGGGAACGGCATCCTTTTTCCTGCTTCTTTAGCAGGGAAAAGATATAGTGTACAGCGGGACGAGTCTTGTCTTGAAAACGGAACTTCTGCTTCTAATTTTTTTAAATACCAAATCCTAGAATGATGTTTTAACCTTTTGATAATATGATGAATAGTTTATTTTTGTTATATTTAAGTAAAAATTCACGTCATGGATATCAATTGGAATATAATAGTAATTGTGGCAATCTTGGTTGTGGTTTTGGTTGTGTTGACAATCAGAAAAAATCAGAGAGAAAAAAAGAAATTGGAAAATTTGCTGAACAACGATTTCAAAAAAGCAGAAAAAGATAGAGTGGATGCTGATGATTCGGCAAATGAGAAATAGTTGTCAATCTTTGTCGATTCGCGAGTGTGATTTCTCGTTCCTCGAAATGACAAGATTGCGAAATTTTAGAAAAATAAAACCCTTGTAAAAATAATTTACAAGGGTTTTTAGTTTGTGGAGAATACCGGATTCGAACCGGTCACCCCTTGCCTGCCAGGCAAGTACTCTAGCCAAATGAGCTAATCCCCCTTTTTATATGGCGTTGAAAAATTAAATGAGCTAATCCCCCAAAGCGTTAACAAATAAAGTCAAATAATTTTCAAAAAACAAATTTCGGTGTGTTTCTGGAGTATTATTTTTCAAAAGCGTAACTTTACTTTCAAATCTGTTTTTATGAGTTTAGAAAATGCTAATGGAAGTCTGGAGACTTCTTTTCAAAATACTATCGCAACCGTTCAGTTTGGTCATCCGGCGAGTAATTCTTTTCCGCGTCAATTATTGGATCGTCTCACGGCTGAAATTAATTTGTTAAGCCGAAATGAAAATGTTTCTGTTATTATTTTAAAAAGCGAAGGAGCAAAAGCATTTTGTTCTGGCGCTTCGTTTGATGAGCTTTTGCAGGTCGAAAATGAAGAGCAAGGAAAGGAGTTTTTTTCTGGTTTTGCTCATTTGCTCAATGCAATGCGCAATTGCAATAAATTGATCATTGGGCGCGTTCAAGGAAAAGCGGTTGGAGGCGGAGTCGGAATTATCGCGGCTTGCGACTACACTTTCGCAACATTACTGAGTGATGTAAAATTATCTGAACTTGCTATAGGAATTGGACCGTTTGTGATTGAACCTGCTGTTTCCCGAAAAATTGGTAAAATGGCTATGGCTGAAATGACATTAGCTCCTGAAAAATGGAAAACGGCTGAATGGGCTTTTAATAAAGGGTTATATTCTGTTTTATGTGACGCGGCAAATCTTGATTCGGAAGTAAATAATTTTGCTGAAAAATTGAGTTCTTATAATCCTGAAGCTTTATACGAAATGAAAAAAATCATTTGGGAAGGCACTGAAAACTGGGAATCGCTTTTATTTGAACGCGCAGCAATTACGGGAAAACTCGTTTTGTCTGATTTTAGCAGAAATGCTTTGTTTCAATTTAAAAAATAAAGAAAGAAGTCATCAGTAACTTTGTCAAAGTTTTAAACTTTGACAAAGTTGGAATCATAAATAAATTACTCATGAAAATTATTTCATTACTGCAAAAAGTCGATGTTGCAGAAAAAATTAAAAACGCGCCAGACAGCGGTTATCAGATTGGTGTCGTGATTGGATCTTTTATTCCGTTCCTGGTTTTGGGCGGAATTGCACTGTGGATGTATATGCGTGCTAAAAAAAGAGACGAAAACGGTTATTAATTTGTAAATTTGCAAGCTTAAAATTAAACATCGATGAGTAATATCAGAATTACAAAACAATTTAGTTTCGAAACCGGCCATGCTTTGTACGGTTACGACGGAAAATGCAAGAACGTTCACGGACACAGTTATAAATTGTCGGTAACGGTTATTGGTTCGCCAATTACGGATCGATCGAATGTGAAATTCGGAATGGTGATTGACTTTTCGGATCTAAAGAAAATTGTAAAAGAAGAAATCGTCGATCAGTTTGATCATGCAACGGTTTTTAACCAAACAACGCCACATATCGAATTGGCAAACGAATTAAAAAATCGTGGACACCATGTGATTTTAGTGGATTATCAGCCAACAAGTGAAAATATGGTGGTTGATTTTGCTGAAAGAATTGTAGCAAGACTTCCAAAAGGAATTTCTCTTTTCTCATTAAAACTTCAAGAAACAGAATCTTCGTTTGCAGAGTGGTACGCTTCTGATAATTTGTAAAAAAGTTAAAGTTGAAATGTGAAAAGTAAAATGTTTTTTCATTTCACATCTTTCATCTCACAATTGACATCTCACATTAAATGAAAAAAATATATTTTGCTTCAGATCAGCATTTTGGTGCGCCTACGCCAGAATTGAGTTTACCGCGCGAAAAGAAATTTGTGGCTTGGTTAGATGAGGTTAAAGAAGATGCTGAAGCGATTTTTTTGCTGGGTGATTTATTTGATTTTTGGTTCGAATATAAAACGGTTGTTCCAAAAGGTTTTGTTCGAATTTTAGGAAAATTAGCTGAAATTCGCGACAGCGGGATTCCAATTTATTTCTTCGTTGGAAATCATGATCTATGGATGAATGATTATTTTGAAACCGAATTGAATATTCCGGTTTATCATGATAATAAAGAATTTACTTTTAACGGAAAAACCTTTTTAATTGGTCACGGCGACGGAAAAGGCCCTGGGGATAAAGGTTATAAAAGAATGAAAAAAGTCTTTACAAATCCGTTTTCAAAATGGCTTTTTCGTTGGTTGCATCCTGATGTTGGCGTTAGTTTAGCGCAATATCTTTCGGTTAAAAACAAATTGATTTCTGGCGACGAAGATGTAAAATTTCTTGGTGAAGAAAACGAATGGCTGGTTTTGTATGCCAAACGTAAACTCGAAACCAAACACTACAATTATTTCATTTTCGGCCATCGTCATTTGCCAATGATCATTCCGGTTGGCGAAAATTCAAATTATGTGAATCTAGGCGATTGGATTGGTTATTTTACTTATGGCGTTTTTGACGGCGAAACATTTGAACTTAAGAAATTCGAGAAATAGGTAATTAGTCAAAAGTCAAAAGTCGAAAGTTGAAAGTCGAAAGTTGAAAGTCAAAAGTTGAAAGTCGAAATTTTAAGGCAAATTATTTTGTGTTCGATGGATAAATTCCAATTTTATGCGTTCGCAAAATATATTCTGAAAGCTGTTTGCTGTCTGAAAGCTGAAATTTAATTGCTCCAGAAGCTTTTTTAGGCATATGGCATTCTACGCAATTAGAGGCCATTAGTTTTTCAGGCATTATTTTTTGAGTCTTTTCATCGTGCTTCAAACCTTGATGACAGCTCATACAGATTTTCGAGTATGAAGCCATATTCTTTGATGCATTTTCATGCGGATTATGGCACGTAATGCAATCCATTTTTTCGCTATTGATAAAACATTTGCTTTGCGCCATCAAACGGAATTGATTTCCATGGACGTCAAATTTTGCTGTATCTGTAATGCTTCGAGTATCTCTGTAAAAATCAGATAAATTATTTCCAGGCTTAAAGTCGAAACGTGATTTCATTTTCATTCCGTCATTACCGGCATGACACAAGGCGCAGGCATCCAGCCTTTGTTGTCTGCTTAAATTTCTGAAGCTTGTAATGCTGTTTGCTATTTTTACATTTGGATTTTTCAGATGAAATTCAACATGTTTTTTTGCTGGGCCATGACAGCGCTCGCAATCAATTCCGTAAACAATTGTCTCTTTTTTAATAATATCCTCAACATCCATAGACATCATATTTCGCTCTTGAGAATTTTGATTCACCATTCTGCTGCTTGCATTTGATGCATGGCAAGAATAGCAATCTTTAACAACCATTCTGTCAAAATAAGGCTTGTCAGCAGGAAATCCCGGACTTGTAGCCCAATTGTGAATGGAGCTATAATAAGAAAGAGGAAGTTCGTAAGTGTTGTTTTTTTTCCAATAAACAGAAGTCTGCGCATGCTTAATTCCAAAGATAATGTCAAATCGGTGCGCTTCGACTTCTTTTCCGTTTTTGTATAAAACTTGAAATAGACTGTCGCCACGTTTTTCCATGACTAATTTTGTGTTTTTATCATAGATAAAAGTGTGATCACCTTTGTCAAAATCTCCTAAAACATTTCCTTCGCCTGCGGGCGCTGTGGCTTTAAAGTGAGAACTTTTCAAAGCCATATCATATTGCGTTTGATGACATTGAATACAGCTTTCAGAGCCAGCATAATCGGTACCACGCGGATCAATATAGTCGTCAGACGAATTTTTGCAGTTGGTTAAACATACTGCTAAAAGTATAAGGGCAAAAAGTAAACGCATTTTTTTCATTGCCGTAAATATACTTTTTTTTGAAGCAAATCAAAATATATTTCAATAATGAAAAAATGATGTTAAAATATTTAGAATAATTCTTAATTCATACCTGGTCCATAAACATATTCGTCTAACTCAATTTTGAACAATGAACCTTCAACCAAATCTTTTATCGATTTTAATTCGGTCATATTTACGGCCAAATCTATTGAATTGCATGGTGTTTTCAATAAAAATTTATGGCAAGAATATTTCATTTCGCAAGCTTCGCAACAAGCATTTTCGATTAAGCTATCTTCAATTAAATCACAAAAATGATTCAATTCTGGGATGGTAAAATAAAAGCCAGTTTCTTTAAAAACCAATTGTACTTTATCATGAATAGTTTGACTGTTCTGTTTCCAGTAAAAAGCTATTCCAAAATTGTTATGATAGATTTGTTCTATTTCTCTCATCGTAAATCCTTTTATTTCAACAAATATAAATATTATTTATATTAATTCTAAATAAAAAAATCATAAAAAGAATGTAATTTTATTTTTATTGGCACATTGTGTTGAGGTAAAAGGTCAAACTCTGGCTGGTTTTAGACCAATTACTCATATTTCGTTCTCTATAAAAGCTGGATTCGGTGACAGATGTGGCTGTTGATATAGAAAAGAATTTACTTTTTTCATCAGATTTTACGCTTTCAATCCATTGAATGGTTACCGCAATATCTCCCATTTCTTTATCCAGATAAATGTCAAAAGGCTTTAAGTCAACCGTAAATAATCCAAGCTTGTTGTCTTTTACTTCAAAAATGATATCTTTTTCAATCAAGATTTTGGAAGGCAAATCATTTTCAATTTTATAAAAGTTAAGCCTGAATTTAACCGATTTAAATTCGTTTGAAGTAATATTGAAATTAAAATCATCGACTTTGCAATCTTTTTTGATGTGAAATTTCATTCCCCTTTCGCGGCTTAAATAATCGTCGACAGTTTGATCAAAAGCATAGAAAAAATTAGAATGCATAAGGCCTAATCCTTTCGCACTTCTTCCGAATTGTTTGGGTTTTGGTTTTTTAAATGAAACAACAACTTCTTTCAACGTATTTTCTGAAGGAATCATTTCAATACTATTATTGGTTTCTTTTAACTGACTTACGAGTATTTTTTTGGTTTCATAACCAATATGAGAAAATACTATAGTGTCGGTTGGTTGGACCTTATCATTCAATTTTAATTTAAAAATACCTTTCGAATTGGAGACCGTTCCCACATTTTTATTTGTAATTCCGATATTAACATAATCGAGTTCTTCGTTGTTTTGTGTGCTTTTTAGTTTTCCAGAAATTGTCGATTCCTGGGCGAAAATTGTACATGTAAAAAGAAAAGAAAATAATGATGTGGTATATTTCATTTGCTTGATTTTTAGAATAAAGAAATGAAATAAGATTAGAATTGAATTCTATTTTATCCAATTTTTAACATTTAAAAGAAATTGTAAAATGCTAGAAAAGAGTGCTTAAATAGAGGTAATCTAGGCTTGTATAAACAAAAAGCCTCCCATTTAATAAGGAGGCTTTGTAAATATTAAGTTTAAAAATAGTTAACTTCTAGTTCATTCCAGAACCGTAAATATATTCATTAAGATTAAGTCGAAATAAGGAACCGTCAACCAAGTCTTTTATGGAGTTTAATTCATTCGGTGATATTTCTAAATCTATCGCAACATAAGGTGTTTTCAATAAAAATTTATCAAAGGCACGTTTTACACCAGGGGTATCATAATCATTATGGTCTGTTACGCAGTCTTCGATTAATTCATGAAATTCATTTAATTCTTGAACTGAAAAATAAAATCCCATTTGTTTAAAAAGCAACTGTATTTTATCTGATATAATTTCGTTGCCTTCTTTCCAATAAAATGAAATTCCAAAATCGTTTCGGTATATCTGTTCGATGTCCTTCATGGCAATTTTTTTAGACGGCAAAGATACAGCTTGTTTGTATTAATATTTGACTAATAAAAGCATAAAAAAAAGCTAAAAAATCTTGTTAATAATTGATTTTTAGTCGCTTATATTGGTTTTGAAGATTTCGTTTTTTCTGATGAAAATTATTTTAGCCAATGTTTTAGGTCGGAGAGAAATTCGTTTTGTTGATCAACAAATAAATAATGTGAGCAATTATCTAAAACAGAAAAGTGATTTCTGCCAACTAAATTTCTAATGGAAGTAATTTGTTCTGATGAAAAAATACCATCTTCGTTTCCGTAAATTGCAAAAATTGGAACTCCGGAAGCTTTAATTTTCTTTAAAATCGGACGCGTATCAATGTTGTTTTGCTTTTCATTTTGATAAAAAAGCAATGGCGCGTTTTTATTTCTAATATTGGTTTTAAAGAATTCTCCAGTTTCATAATCAGCATATAATTTTTTAGATGCTGAAGTTGGATTCGGCATCTTAAAAAAGTTGTTTTCACTTGCAAGATCAAAACAGCCTTTTCTGTATTCGGCAGAATTTTTATTCAGATTTTCTACGATATTTATTTTCTTTAATTGCTCAGAATCATTGTTGTATTTTTTCTTCAGCGTTTCTAAAATATGATCGTAAGTTTCCTGTTGAGAAAATAACGCTCCAGCCAAAACTAAAGCGCTAACATTTTGCGGATATTTATTTGTGTAAAGTGTAGCAACTAAACCACCAAAACTATGACTAAGTAAAGCTGCTTTTTTTAAGTGATATATTTTATAAATGGCATTTAAATCCTGTAAAGCTTCTTCATAAGTAAATTTCGCCTCTGGATCTGTAGATCTTCCTTCGCCTCGACGATCGTATGCAATAACATAAAAGCCTAAATCAGCTAAATTTTGAGCTGTTGTTGCTTCAAATAAAGTCGCATTTCCACTTGGTCCTCCGTGAATAAAAATTACTGGTTTGTTCTTTTCATTTCCGTAGGTTTTGATATAAAGATTTTGTCCATTTAGGAAAATGGATGTGATCAAAGAGGTAATCAGAAGCAATTGTTTCATTACTCCTGATTATGGTGTTCTTCCATATCTTTATGAAGATCTAAATTTCTAAAAGTAGGAGAGATAAATCCAAAACCTAAAACAGTCAAAAGTGTAACGCTTCCACCAAAAATAACAGAGGTTACAGTTCCCATTAATTTAGCTGTTGCGCCGCTTTCAAAAGCACCTAATTCATTAGAAGATCCAACAAAAATTGAATTTACTGCGCCAACACGTCCTCGCATATGATCTGGAGTTTTGAGCTGTAAAATGGTCTGGCGAATAACTACAGAAATTCCGTCAGCAAGTCCGCTTAAAAATAAAGCGAAAACAGAAAGCCAGAAATAAGTCGAAACACCAAATAAAATAATCGATAGTCCAAAAACAAAGATGGCAACTAAAAGTTTTTTCCCCGCATTTTTATATAAAGGGACATAAGCTGAAACGAGCATGGTAATAAAAGACCCAACGGCAGGCGCAGCTCTTAATATCCCAAATCCTTCAGAACCGACTTTTAAAATGTCTTGCGCGAAAACAGGCAATAAGGCTACGGCGCCTCCAAAAAGTACGGCAATCATGTCAAGCGATAAAGCTCCTAAAACAATTTGGTTTTTAAATACAAAAGTCAAGCCTTCGGTAAGACTGTCTTTTATCGATTCTCCAATTTTCGGATTTACGATTGGTTTTTTGCTGATTTGAGATAAAGCAACTAACGCAAGAAGCGAAAATCCAAAAACCATGCACATTGACCAGTGAACACCAATCCAGTTAATCGAAAATCCAGCCAGAGCCGGACCCATTACGGCTCCAATCTGCCAAACCGAACTACTCCAAGTAGAAGCATTTGGATATACTTTTTTAGGAATAATTAGCGATTGTAGAGAGAAAGTAGTCGGACCTAAAAATGCTCTGACCAATCCACCCAAAAAGACTAAAGCATAAATAGAATATAAAACGACAGTTGGGGCTAAATCACCAACAACTTTTGGCCAAGTCAATAAAAATAATCCAAAGCTGATTACTGAAAATCCCAGAATGCATTTTACAAGCATTCCTTTTTTTTCACTTTGATCGACAATATGCCCTGCAAATAACGCCATTCCTACAGCCGGAATAACTTCCATTAAACCAATAATTCCTAACGAAAGCGGATTTTTAGTTAAGCTGTAAACTTCCCATTCGATCACAATAAACTGCATTGCCCAGGCAAAAACCATGCAGAAACGCAGTAATAAAAACACGTTGAATTCTCTATAACGAAGTGCCTGATATGGATCTGGCTTGTTTGATTTATCTTTCATTTGTTCTAATGTCTTTCAGCATAAGCTGTGTTGAAATATTGCCGTTCCATTCGTTTTCGGCAATTGTGTATGCCAGTTGAAACGTATTTTGATTTTTTGTAATATCTATTTTTTTTCCGAGCCCGAAACCAATTGCAGCAATTCCTTCTGTTCCGAATTGTTTTGCAAAAAGCCTCAAATGTTCTTCGTCTGCGCCTAGAGTTTTAGCATAACCCGTATCTTTTACATCCGAAGTCATAAAAACCGGCGTCATATTTTGTGGACCAAAAGGCTCAAATTGTTTTAAAATCCGAATGAGTTTTGGAGTAATGTCTGAGAAATTAATCTCGGCATCAATTTCGATTTCCGGAGTTCGCATTTCTGGAGAAATTGTTTCAGAAACCTGTTTTTCAAAAGCATCTTTGAAAGTTTGATAATTTTCCGCTTTAAGTGTCATTCCGGCAGCGTACATATGACCTCCAAATTGTTCCAAATGTTCTGCACAAGCGTCTAATGCATTATAAACATCGAAACCTTTTACAGATCTTGCAGAAGCAGCATATTTGTCTCCACTTTTAGTGAAGACCAAAGTTGGACGATAATAGGTTTCAATTAATCTTGAAGCCACAATCCCGATAACGCCTTTGTGCCAATCTTCTTGAAAAACAACTGTCGAAAAACGTTCTACTTCATTGTTATCCTGAATTTGCTGAAAAGCTTCTTTGGTAATTTTTTTATCTAAATCTTTCCTGTCGGCATTATATTGTTCAATTTCTGAAGCAAATTGCTGTGCTTGCTCAAAATTAAATTCGGTTAATAATTCAACAGCATGATTTCCATGTTTGATTCTTCCTGCGGCATTTATTCGAGGCGATATAATAAAAACAACGTCGGTAATGTCTAAAACTTTCTTTTTTACTTGATGTACTAAGGCCTTAATTCCTGGCCTTGGTTCGCTATTGATTACTTTCAATCCGAAATAGGCTAAAACACGATTTTCTCCCGTAATTGGAACAATATCGGCAGCAATTGCAGTAGCAACTAAATCTAAATACGGAATTAAATCTTCTATTGTTTCATTTCGGTTTTGGCCTAAAGCTTGAATCAATTTAAATCCGACACCACAACCGCATAATTCGTCGTATGGATAGGAGCAGTCTTCTCTTTTTGGATCTAAAACGGCAACAGCATCCGGAAGAAATTCTCCGGGTCTGTGGTGATCGCAAACAATAAAGTCGATGTTTTTTGCTTTTGAGTAGGCGATATGATCAATTGATTTGATTCCGCAGTCTAGTGCGATAATTAATGAAATTCCGTTATCGTCTGCATAATCAATTCCTTTGTATGATATTCCGTAACCTTCGTCGTAACGATCCGGAATATAAGTGGCAATATTTGGATAATGCGATTTTAAATAGGAAGAAACCAAAGAAACTGCCGTTGTTCCGTCAACATCATAATCACCAAAAACCAAAATGTTTTCTTGATTTTCAATTGCCGATTCGATTCGGGAAACCGCTTTGTCCATATCTTTCATCAAATATGGATCATGAAGATGTTCTAATGAAGGACGAAAGAAATTTTTAGCGTCTTCAAAAGTTTCAATACCACGCTGAATCAACAGTGTTGCTACAAAATCTTCTACATTCAAGGCTTGCGCCAAATGTTTGACTTTATCTTCAGAAGGTTTTGGTTTTAAGGTCCAACGCATGGGTTGATTTTAGATTTTAGATTATTGATTTTAGATTGTAGATTTCTAAAATCGTTTAATCTGATTGTAATTTTTTTTGCCACTCCCGATAGCTATCGGGATAAAGGATTTAAAAGGATTTTTTAATCTGTAGTAGAGATATTCACTTTTTAACTTTGTCAAAGTTTCAAACTTTGACAAAGTTTTTTAGAATGCAGATTTCAGAAATCTAAAATCTACATTCTAAAATCTAAAATATTATTTCGCTTCTAAAGCATTTCCTTCAAACTGAATTCCGTCCCAGCCTAAGTTGATGAAATTTCTAATGTTTTGGTGGTTTGTTCCGTTTGGATCTCCTAAAACTTCTTCAAAATAGAAAGCGCCAAAACACGCTAATGTTTCTTCTTTACTTAAGTTTTGCAATTTTGCGAAAGAAAACAATTTACAAGAACCAGAATTTTCGCCTGCTGCATTATGTTGTGTTCCGTTTTGAAAAGCAGTTGGTGTAAAATTGTAATTTTCCTCGATTACTGCAATAGTTTCAGGAAATGTGATTTGAGTTGGAGTTTGTTTTACTTTTTCTAAAAAGGCTTGAATGCTCATGATTATAATTTATTTTTTTTAGGCTTATCTAAATGTTGTCTTTTTTCAATGTCCATCAACTCTTTGTGGTTATACTGAAAAATATGCTCCCCATCATTTTTTTGATATATTCTAACAATAACGTCGTTATAGGTAATATTGTTTTTTGTTAAGTGGGCTTTTAATAAAACTGCAATTTTATCGGAATGTAATTTTAAATTTTCTTTATCCTTTTTTAATACATTGCTATTGTAAATTTTGATTTCAAAATTACTTTTTTCAGAATATGTTGATGACAATTTTTCAGGTCGATAAAAATGTGCAATCTTTTGAATTTCTGTATTGTTAAATCCTGTGCTGTCAGGTTTGTTTTCTGGTTCAGTTTTCTTTTGAGTGCATGAGAAAATGATAAGCAATATTAAAAAGCAGGTTATTTTTTGCATAAATAATTATTCTTCGTCTTTTGAATACTTACTTTTCTTAGCTTCCTTTTCTACTGTTTTTCCGGCAACAACCACAACGATTTCGCCTCGCGGTGCTGTTTTTTCAAAATGAGCTAAAACTTCTTTTGCTGTACCGCGTACATTTTCTTCGTGTAATTTTGATAATTCTCTTGAAACGCAAACTTGTCGGTCTTCTCCAAAATATTGCACAAATTCAGCTAAAGTCTTAACGAGTTTATGCGGAGAAACGTATAAAATCATCGTTCGCATTTCTTCGGCTAATGCCAAAAATCGAGTCTGGCGTCCTTTTTTATCAGGCAAGAAACCTTCAAAAACAAATTTGTCATTTGGTAATCCGCTGTTTACAAGCGCTGGGACAAAAGCCGTTGCGCCCGGAAGACATTCGACTTCGATTTTATTTTCAACACAAGCGCGCGTTAATAAAAATCCCGGATCTGAAATTGCTGGAGTTCCTGCGTCTGAAATTAAAGCGATAGTTTCACCAGCTTTCAAACGGGCAATTAAGTTTTCGGTTGTTTTGTGTTCATTGTGCATATGATGGCTGTGCATGTGTGTGCCAATTTCAAAATGCTTCAATAATTTTCCGCTTGTTCGCGTGTCTTCCGCCAAAATCAAATCGACTTCTTTCAAAACCCGAATGGCTCTGAAAGTCATGTCTTCAAGATTGCCAATTGGCGTTGGAACGATATATAATTTTGACATAGCTTTTATATTATAACACGAATTTCACGAATTGACACAAACTTTTCTTTGTGAAATTTTTTATAAGCAATTGTAATTTGTGCTAATTCGTGAAATTCGTGTTTTATTTTTTTATGAGAATTTTTTCTCGATAATTCCAAGAAAACGCTCAGCGTAATCGTCTTTTCCTTCCCAATTATTATAATCTGGTTTTACCATGTTTTCGATAAAATCTTTTGCTTCTGCATAAGAATCAAAAGTTAAAAGCTGATTTAAAACACGGCTGTAATCTTCAGTGCTGTTTCCGAAAAGGTTTTTAGTAAAAGCAATTCGGTCATTCAAATCAACGTGGAAACCTTTTGCCAGTTTTTCATTTAAAGTTACTGGTTTTGGCTCAGCTGGAGTTTCAAGAATTGCAGTTTCAATGCTTTTCTTTTCTTTGAATTCATTGATTGAAGGCGCTGGAGAAACAGCTTCAAAACTATCTACTTTTACAAATTGCGCATCGGCATAATTGATTCCGAAATCTTCAAATGCAATTGTAGGTTTTGATGATGTTTCGATTTTAGGTTCTTCTTTTTCTTCGATTTTCTCTTCAGGTCTTTCTAACTCAAAAAGAGGTTTGAAATCTGGAATCGGATTTGAATCGTTGACTGTTTTAAAGGAAAGATCATTTGCTTCGATTGTTTTTTTTGCTTCAGAAACAGCTTCCTTGATTTTTTCAATAATTAGATCTTCGGCACTTTCTGCAGTTTCAGTTTCTTTAACGGCTTCTGTTTCTTCTTCTTTTTCAACAACAGGTTCTTCAATTGATTCCTGAATTTCTTCTTCAATTGGTTCTGGAGTTGTTTCTTCTGGAGTTTCTGCGGTTATTTCTTCAACAATTACTGGTTCTGGAGTTTCTTCTGCTTTACTTTCTTCAACAGGAACAGGAGTTTCGTCAACAACTTCAACTGGGGTTGTTTCTTCTTCTTTATCAAAAATAGTTTCGATTTCAGAGCTGATTTCGCTATGACTAATTGTTGGTTTTACTTCGTCGAAATTCTCATCAACAAATTTTAAAATAGCCAGTTTTTCATATAATTTCTGTGTTTCAAGATATAATTGATTGATATCGGATTTGTTTTTAAGCTTTAAAATTCGATGTGCAATGCTTATTAAATCAGCTTCCAATTTTTTTTTCATAACTGTTGAAATTATAGTGAATAAGGTATTTTAGTGTGTTTGATGCTTGAATGTCTTTAATCCTGAATAAAATTGAGAGATATTTTAAAGATGTTTTTTATTTCTGTTAATAAACATTTCCCAATCTCTCGTTTGATAAAAATTTTCTACTTTTGAAAAAATGTAAAACAGCACATTTTTACGTCAATTTATTACCAGTACAAAGTAATAAAAACTATTCATTTTTAAAGGTAGAAAAATACAAAATGTTTCTCGAAAATACAGTAAATCACAAAGAACAATTTGGGTGGATTGAAGTTATTTGTGGATCAATGTTTTCGGGTAAAACCGAAGAGTTAATCCGCAGATTAAAACGTGCCCAATTTGCCAAACAAAGAGTTGAAATTTTTAAACCCTCGATAGATACCCGTTATCATGACGAAATGGTAGTGTCTCACGATGCCAATGAAATTCGTTCAACTCCGGTTCCGGCTGCCGCCAATATTTTGATTTTGGCACAAGGCTGTGACGTAATAGGTATTGACGAAGCCCAATTTTTTGATGATGAAATTATTACCGTTTGCAATGATTTGGCGAATCAGGGAATTCGTGTAATTGTCGCCGGATTGGATATGGATTTTAAAGGAAATCCTTTTGGGCCAATGCCGGGACTTATGGCAACAGCCGAATATGTAACCAAGGTTCATGCAGTTTGTACGAGAACAGGGAATTTGGCGAATTACAGTTTCAGAAAAACCGATAATGATAAGTTGGTTATGCTGGGTGAAACGGAAGAGTATGAGCCGCTGAGCCGTGCTGCCTATTTTAATGCAATGAAGAAAATCCAAGAAAAATAAACTTCAAATTTTATTTAGATTTATAAATTATGCAGGAAAAACAAAGCCGTAAAAAACAAAATATTTTATTATTTGCAGGTATTGGAATCGCCGCTCTTTTGGCTGTTTTTTTTCAATTTTATCTTTCTGAAAATCGAAGTGAAGTAAAAACTGAAATAGTAGATTTAGTTTCAAAATACAATAAAAATTGTCCACTTACAATTCAAGAAGGTATTCGATTAGACAGCGTGAGTTTAAATGAACAACGTGCTGTTCAATACAATTTGACATTGCTGAATGTTGAAAAAGCGACCGCCGAAATAAATGTAATTCAGGAAGAAATTCAAAAAAGCCTTTTAAGCACCGCAAAAGCAAATACGGGACTTCAGGTTTTTAGAGATAATGATTATACGCTGATTTATAAGTATAACGACAAAAAGAAGGTCTTTTTGTTTAATGTGAAAATATTGCCAGATCAATATAAATAACAAAGAAAATATACGTTGGTAAACCCGACAGGTTTTTAAAACCTGTCGGGTTTGTTGTTTTTATAAACTCTTCTGAATCTAAACCTAAACTGGACTGAAGTCCAGCCCTACAAAATAGTTCGTTCCTCCGGAACTAAAAAAGAGCCAAAGGCTCGATCCATATTGTAGAGCTGGACTTCAGTCCAGTTTAATATAGGAACAGAAAAAACAAACCCGACAAATTTATAAAATCTGCCGGGTTTGCTATTTTAAATGAACCTATATCTCTTATATGGTTAAAAAGAATTATATCTTCTTTCTCATTCTCGCCACAGGAATATCAAGTTGTTCACGATATTTTGCAATCGTTCTTCTTGCAATTGGATAGCCTTTTTCTTTTAATATTTCAGCCAATTGATCGTCTGGAAGCGGTTTTCTTTTGTCCTCTTCTTCAATTGTGTTCTGAAGAATTTTTTTGATTTCAAGAGTCGAAACATCTTCTCCTTGATCATTTTTCATCGCTTCAGAGAAAAATTCCTTAATCAGTTTTGTTCCGTATGGTGTTTCAACATATTTACTGTTAGCAACACGCGAAATTGTCGAAATATCCAAACCAACCATATCGGCAATATCTTTTAAGATCATTGGTTTTAGTTTGGTTTCATCGCCATCTAAGAAATATTCTTCCTGATAATGCATAATGGCATTCATGGTCACAAAAAGGGTTTCCTGGCGTTGTCTAATCGCGTCGATAAACCATTTAGCCGAATCCAGTTTTTGTTTGATAAATTGGACCGCATCTTTCTGTGCAGTCGATTTGTCACGAGATTCTTTATACGTCTGCATCATTTCTTGATAATCTTTAGAAACGTGCAGGGAAGGAGCATTTCTTCCGTTTAAAGTTAATTCCAATTCACCATCCACAATTCTGATGGCAAAATCTGGAACTACATTTTCGGTAACTTTATTATTTCCAGCAAAAGAACCACCCGGTTTTGGATTTAATCTTTCAATTTCGTGAATGGCTTTTTTTAGCTGTTCGTTTGAAACGCTGTATTTCTGCAAAAGCTTGTCGTAATGTTTCTTCGTAAAAGCATCAAATTGATTCTCGATAATGTCAATAGCTAAATCAACATATTCAGTTGGTGTTTTATGTTTTAACTGAAGCAGTAAACATTCTTGCAAATCACGCGCACCAACTCCAGAAGGTTCCAGTTCATGAATTACAGTTAGCATTTTTTCGACCATTGCTTCATCAGTATAAATTCCCTGAGTAAAAGCCATATCGTCTACAATGTCTGGAACACTTCTGCGGATATAACCCATATCGTCAATACTTCCTACTAAGAATTCAGCGATTTCACGCTCTTCGTCATTCAAAATAAAAGTATTCAGCTGATTGATTAAATCCTGATGAAAACTGATTGGCGCCGCAAAAGGCGTTTCGCGTTCTTCATCATCACTATAATTATTAACCTGAGTTTTGTAATCAGGCGTATCGTCGTCGCTTAAGTATTCGTCGATGTTGATATCATCTGCTTCGATTCTGTCAGATTCGGCATCATCATAATCGTCGTAGTCTTCATTAGCGTATTCATCAGCTTCGTAATCGTCTTCTTTTCCAGCTTCAAGAGCCGGATTTTCGTTCATTTCTTCTAATAAACGCTGTTCAAAAGCTTGCGTAGGCAATTGAATTAACTTCATCAGCTGAATTTGCTGTGGAGATAATTTTTGGGATAATTTTAAATTTAAAAATTGCTTTAGCATATTTTGAGTTAAGAGTTATAAGTTATGAGTTATGAGTTTTATACTCATGAACTTGCAACCTATAACAGTTAAATATTTCTCTTAAATGATTATGAGTTAAGATTTAACTCTTAACTCATAATTTATAATTCATAACTTTCTATTAAAATTCCGCGCTACCAGGAGTTCTAGGGAAAGGAATTACGTCTCTAATGTTTGTCATTCCTGTTACAAACAATACCAAACGTTCAAATCCTAAACCGAAACCTGCGTGAGTTGCCGATCCAAATCTTCTAGTGTCTAAGTACCAGTATAATTCTTCTTTGTCAATTCCAAGTTTTTCCATTTTTTCAACCAAAACATCGTAACGTTCTTCTCTTTCAGAACCACCAACGATTTCTCCAATTCCAGGGAAAAGGATGTCCATTGCACGAACAGTTTCTCTTCCTGGTTCTGTGTTGTCGTTCAAACGCATGTAAAACGCTTTGATGTTTGCTGGGTAATCGTATAAAATTACTGGACATTTAAAGTGTTTTTCAACCAAGAAACGCTCGTGTTCTGATTGTAAATCAGCACCCCATTCGTTGATTAAGTATTGGAATTTCTTCTTTTTATTTGGAGTTGAATCTCTTAAAATATCGATTGCCTCAGTATAAGAAACACGTTTGAAGTTGTTTTCTAAAACAAAGTTCAGTTTCTCTAACAACGCCATTTCGCTTCTTTCCGCCTGAGGTTTAGATTTTTCTTCTTCCAAAAGTCTTCCTTCTAAGAATTTCAAATCATCTTGACAATTGTCTAAAGCATATTTAATCACATATTGAATAAAATCTTCAGCCAAATCCATGTTGTCATCAAGGTCATTGAAAGCAACTTCAGGCTCGATCATCCAGAATTCTGCCAAGTGGCGAGAAGTGTTTGAATTCTCAGCTCTAAACGTTGGTCCAAAAGTATAAATCTGACCCAAAGCCATTGCGAAAGTTTCACCTTCTAATTGTCCAGAAACGGTCAAGTTGGTATGTTTTCCAAAGAAATCTTTTTTGAAATCAATGTTTCCTTCTTCGTTTTTTGGAAGATTATCCAATGGCAACGAAGTAACTTGGAACATTTCTCCGGCACCTTCGGCATCAGCTCCGGTAATAATTGGCGTGTTTACATATACGAAACCTTTTTGCTGAAAATAGCTGTGAACTGCATAAGATAAAACCGAACGCACACGCATAATCGCACCAAAAGCATTTGTACGTACACGCAAGTGAGCGTTTTCACGTAAAAATTCTAAAGAGTGTTTTTTAGGCTGCATTGGGAATTTCTCCGCATCAGAATCTCCAAGAATTTCAAGTTTGTTCACTTGAATTTCATATTTCTGGCCCGCACCTTTACTTTCAACCAAAGTTCCAATTACAGAAACCGCAGCTCCAGTTGTGATTCTTTTTAAAGTTTCTTCTGGTGTATTTTCAAAATCAACAACACATTGAATATTATTAATTGTAGAACCGTCATTAAGCGCGATGAACTGATTATTTCTAAAAGTTCTCACCCATCCTTTTGCATTCACTTCCTGTAGCGTCGTCGTACTGTTTAATAAGTCTTTAACCTTTGTGTGTCTCATTTTTATATATAATTGATATTAAATAATATTCATTTTGAACAACTGCAAATATAATCGATAATAATTAATTTTTGAAGCTGTTTCCCGCTATCCGCTATATCTTTATGTTTTTAAAGAAAAAACATAAAGGATGCCGCTACTATCGGGGCTAGGGCACTCGGTTTCAGGAGAACCGAATTGTTTTTCTTTTTGTCATTCCGAGGAACGAGGAATCACACTAGTAATTCCGCAAAGAAATTCGCCAATCTTTGTCGAGTTTCGAGTGTGATTCCTCGTTCCTCGGAATGACAAACTTTGTGCAAACCTTTGTCAAAGTTTTAAACTTTGACAAAGGTCTATTATTTTGAATTCGCGTCAATTCGTGACTCGAGCGATAGCGAACAGGCGAAGCAAATTCGTGGCAAACAAACCTTATTTGTCCAAATTCTCCAATTCCTCTTTCTTAGTTTTCTTCTTCTCAAAAGTCAAAACTAGCGAAGGCAATACAACCAAATTCGCAAACATTGCAAAAGCCAAAGTACAAGAAATCAATCCTCCCAAAGCAATAGTTCCGCTAAAACTTGACAATGTAAAAGTTGCAAAACCTAAGATCAAAACTACCGAGGTATAGAAAGTACTAATTCCAGTTTCTCTTAAAGCACTGAAAACCGATTTCTTCACTTTTCCGCCACTTTGAATTAAATCATGTTTGTATTTCGCCATAAACTGAATCGCATTGTCTACTGAAATTCCAAACGCAATACTAAATACTAAAATAGTCGAAGGTTTTAACGGAATTCCGAAATAACCCATTAATCCAGAAGTAATGCAAAGCGGTAAAATATTTGTAATTACAGATGCCATTACCATTTTGAACGAACGGAATAAATACAGCATCAATATTGCAATAACTGCAATCGCAAAAATCAACGATTCGATTAAATTATCAACTAAATACGAAGTTCCTTTCTGGAAAACCAATGCTTTTCCGGTAACGGTAACTTCGTAACGGTCTTTCGGGAAAATCTCGGCAATTTTTGAGTTTAGCTTTTTCTCTACTTTTGCCATTTCGTCCGTTCCAATATCTTTCATGAAAGTCGTGATTCGGGCATATTGTCCAGTTGAATCAACATACGCTTTCATTAGGTTTTCTTTGCTGTTTTTCGTCGCATTTTTAGCATAACTCAAAATAAAAGCTTGCTCTTGCGAAGTTGGTAACTGGTAATATTCTGGGTTTCCGTTATAAAAAGCCTGTTTTGAATATTTAACCAAATTCACAATCGAAACTGGCTTTGCTAATTCTGGAATTTCTGCAATTGTATTTTGCAATTCGTCCATTTTACGAATCGTCGAAGCTTTCATGACACCTTTTTTCTTTTTGGTGTCAATCATGATTTCCAATGGCATTACACCGTTGAACTCTTTTTCGTAAAATAAAATATCTTTAAAGAAAGAAGCGCTTTTCGGCATTTCGCCAATCAAACTTCCTGAAACTTTCATTTGAGCAACACCAATTACACTGAAAACCAAAAGCAGACCATAAACGATATAAACGATTTTACGTTTTGATTTAACCAAATTCTCAACAACATTTAATAAAGTCGAAATATAGGTTTTAGTCAAGTGATATAAATGCTTTTCTTTTGGAAGCGGCATGAAGCTGTAAATGATTGGCACAATAAAAAGTGTCAATAAATAAACAGAAATCACATTGATTGAAGTTACTAATCCAAATTCAAAAAGCAAATCGTTTCCGGTAATCATAAACGTTGCAAAACCAATTGCCGTTGTCAAATTCGTCATTAAAGTTGAAACTCCAATTTTAGAAATTACACGTTGTAATGCTTTTGCCTGATTGTTATGCAATTTGATTTCCTGCTGATATTTGTTGATCAAGAAAATACAATTCGTAATTCCGATTACAATAATCAGCGGTGGAATGATTGCGGTTAAAATTGTGATTTTATAGCCAAATAATCCAAGTGTTCCGAAAGACCAAATTACGCCGACAATTAAAATGCAAATCGAAATAAAAGTCGCTCTGAACGAACGGAAAAAGAAGAAGAAAATCAAAGAAACGGTCAATAAAGCTGCTCCAATAAATAATCCGATTTCGCCTTTCATATCATCAGCATTGATGGTTCGGATATAAGGCATTCCTGAAACTTTTAAGTCAATTCCGGTCGTTTTTTCGAATTTTGTGATTTTCGGAACTAAATTTTCAAGGATAAAAGTCTTTCTTTCCGGAGTATTAACTAATGCCTTGTTGATGTAAATTGCCGAACGTACACTGCCGCTTTCTTTGTTGAATAATAATCCTTCGTAAAAAGGCAAATTATGAAACAGATCATACTGAATACTCTTCAAGTAAGCAGGATCTAATGCTTTGGTTTGGTCAATAAACGGACTTAAAACGAATTTTTCGTTAATCGTATCTTTTTCAAGTTTTTTCAAATCATTCAATGAAACAACTAAATCAACTTCTTTTGATTTTTTTAAGCCTGTCATCAATTCGTTCCAAGCGGCGTAGTTTTTTGGAGTAAAAAAGTTTTTATCTTGAAAACCAATAACAACTAGATTTCCTTCTTCACCAAATTTGTCCAAGAATTTTTGATAATCTTTATTGGCAATATGATCTTTTGGAAGCAAGTTTGCTTCGGTATAAGTCATAGAAAGGTTTTTCCACTGAAAACCAAGAAAAATGGTCAATGCAGAAAGCAAAATCAGAATTGTTATTCTGTTTTTAAGTATAATTCGGGCCAATTTCTCCCAGAACCCAACTTGAATAGCGTTTTTCATAAATTCTTTAAAAATGGTTGCAAATGTAGTGAAAATGCCTCAAAATCATAAACAATCGATTGTATTTTACGCAATGTTAACACAATTTTGCAAGTTTTTTGATTGTGCTAATTTTCTTGTTTTTTACTGTTTAATCATTAGCTTTTCTCATATTTGTAGTGAAAATCTAATTTTTGGGTTATTCATAAAAAATTAACTTTTAAACTTTAACTGATAAAATGCAGGAAAACAATACTACAACTTTTATCTTTTTAGCGATTCTGTTATTGCTTGTGATCATAATTTGTTTTATGATTTATTTGTTGATGCAGGCTAAAAAAGCAAAAGATGATGCCGAAAAAAGTTTTTATGCGCTCGAAGTAAAAGTAAATGACTTGCAGTTAGAAACTTTAGAGTCAAAACTGAATCCGCATTTGTTTAAGAATATTTTGAATTCGATTCAATCACATGCTTATCAGACTTATTTCGCTTTAGATAAATTGGCAAATGTGCTCGATTATATTTTATACGAAAGCAAAAAGAAATTTGTTACTGCGAAAGAAGAAATTGATTTTGCACTGAATTTGATCGAAATCAATAAAATAAAGATCAGCCCGCTTTTTGAATTGAAAATTAAAACGAATATTAATAAAGAAGATAAATTGTTTGATCAGCCTTTATTAGCGCCACTAATTTCGATTGATTTAATTGAAAACGCCTTTAAACATGCCGATTTGCAAAGTGCAGATGCTTTTATTTCGGTTGTTTTTGAGTTTAAAGACAATGCTTTTTTTATGACGGTTTCCAATAAAATCTCTGATAAAAAAGTAATGAAAAAGGAAAGAAGCGGTTTTGGCCATGCGACTCTCGAACATCGTTTAAGGATTATCTACAAGAATAATTTCAAACTCGACAAGTTTGTAGAAAATGATGTTTATATTGCTCATTTAAAAATAGATTTACTTGGATACAAAACTGAAATGCTTGCTTCTGGACGATGAACTTCCGGGATTGACGTACTTGAAAATGCTTTGCGAACAAATTCCAGATCTGGAAATCGTAAAAACATATAATAATCCCGAAAAGCTTTTGTCTGATATTGCCGATCTTGATTTTGATCTGCTGATTTCGGATATCGAAATGCCAGGAATCGATGGGTTGCATTTGGCCGAAATACTCCAGGATAAATTGGTGATTTTTTGTACTGCTTACAAAGAATATGCAGCTGATGCTTTTAATATTGATGCCGTAGATTATATCACAAAACCCGTAAAATTAGAGCGTCTTCAAAAAGCGATTTCGAAAGCAATTGAACGTTTCGACAAACCAGAATCTAAAAAGAAATTTATTCAATTAAATACTGACAAAGGCAAAACGTTACTGTATTTTAATCAAATTCAATATATAAAAACGGCTCTTGGTGACAGTCGGGATAAAACGGTTTTGTTGACAGATGGCAGTTTTCTGAATCTGAAAAACATTAAATTTGATACGCTTTTAAAAGAATTGCCGGAAGCTGATTTTTGCCGAGTGAACAAAAAGGAAATCATTGCCGTAAAAGCAATAAAATTTTTTAATCACAACGAAATTGTGTTGTATCATTTGGAAGAAAACAATAAAAATGCAACTTCGATTTTGAGTGAAACCTATCGCGCTGACTTTTTGAAAAAAGTCAAATTATAACTTATTACAAAGTTTTGCAGACTTATTACATACATTAAAAATTAGCTGCAAAATTGCTTTTTCACGTAAAATGGACTTCTGATATTTGTTTCATAATTTTAAAGAATTAGGTTATGAATAACTTTAAAAACTCTCTTTTTTACATTACAGTTATTGGCGGTTTTACAACTTTGATTTATTGGATCATTTCGGAAGGCGCGTCTCTTGAAGAAGGTCGAAATGTAATTGAAAAAAAAATCGAAAGTAATCATTGGAATGACTTTCTGCATTCAATGGTTGAAAACCTCCAGCATCCTCTTGCCATTTTATTAGCTCAGATTGTTACGATTATTTTAGTTGCACGTTTGTTTGGCTGGTTTTTTAGAAAAATCGGACAGCCATCTGTAATAGGAGAAATGATTGCAGGGATTGTTCTTGGGCCATCTTTGGTAGGAATGTATTTTCCAGAGTTTTCAGCAGCTTTGTTTCCAAAAGAGTCCTTAGGAAATCTTCAGTTTTTAAGTCAAATCGGTTTGATTCTTTTCATGTTTGTGATCGGAATGGAATTGGATTTGAAAGTGCTGAAAAATAAGGCACATGATGCTGTTGTAATTAGCCACGCCAGTATTGTTATTCCGTTTGCTTTAGGATTGGTTTTGGCTTACTTTATTTATGGAACTTTTGCGCCTGAAGGAGTGGCTTTTTCTTCGTTCGGATTATTTATGGGAATTGCTATGAGTATTACGGCATTTCCGGTTCTGGCGAGAATCGTGCAGGAGCGAGGCCTTCAAAAAACCAAATTGGGAACCATCGCCATTACTTGCGCCGCTGCAGACGATATTACGGCTTGGTGCATTTTGGCAGTTGTAATTGCAATCGTAAAAGCGGGTTCATTAACAAGTTCATTATATGTAATTGGTTTGGCAATTTTATATGTGATAATCATGCTGAAAATTGTTCGCCCGTTTTTGAAACGAGTTGGTGATTTGAATTCAACTCGCGAAAGTTTAAATAAGCCAGTTGTTGCAATTTTCTTTTTGACACTTTTATTTTCTGCGTATGCAGCAGAATTAATTGGAATTCATGCCTTATTCGGTGCGTTTTTAGCTGGTGCGATTATGCCAGAAAACAACAAATTCAGAAACATTTTTATCGAAAAAGTCGAAGATGTTTCGATTATCGTTCTTTTACCATTGTTTTTCGTATTTACAGGACTGCGTACACAAATCGGATTGTTGAATGATCCTGAATTATGGAAAATCACCGGATTGATTATTGTTGTAGCCGTTGTAGGGAAGTTTTTCGGAAGTGCTTTGGCAGCAAAATTCGTAGGGCAAAAATGGAAAGACAGTTTGGCAATTGGTGCTTTGATGAATACTCGCGGATTGATGGAATTGGTTGTTTTGAATATTGGTTATGATCTAGGAGTTTTATCTACAGAGATTTTTACAATGATGGTCATCATGGCTTTGGTTACAACCTTTATGACTGGTCCCGCGTTAGACTTCATAAATTTTGTTTTTAAAGATAAAGTTACAGCAGTTCCTGAAGAAATTGGAGTTAAAAGCAAATACAAGATTTTGCTTTCTTTTGCAACTCCAGAAAGAGGAAAAAAATTGCTTAAAATTGCCAACAGCTTGGTGAAGAAGCAAGGCGATAATTCGATTGTAACCGCGATGCATTTGTCTTTGAGTACAGAAATACATTCATTTGATGTTAAAGATCATGAGCGAAAAATGTTGGTTCCTGTTATTGAGGAATCAAAACAACTGAATCAAAATATGCTGAGTATTTTTAAAGTAACAAATGATATTGACGCTGATATTATTGATACGGCTAATCAAGGCGAATATGATTTATTGCTGGTTGGTTTAGGACAATCTATTTTTGAAGGGACTTTGCTTGGGAAAATTCTCGGTTTTACAACCCGAATTGTAAATCCAGACCGATTGATTGATAAATTTACCGGAAAAGAGGGCTTGTTTGAAAATTCTCCTTTTGATGAAAGAACACGTCATATTATTGCGAAAAGCAAAATGCCAGTCGGTATTTTTATTGATAAGGATTTAGAAGAAGTTAATCAGGTTTTTATGCCGGTTTTTACTAAAGAAGATGCTTTTCTTATTGAATATGCGAAAAAATTAATCAACAATAATGGTTCGCAGATTACAGTTCTTGATGCTAGCGGAGAAGTGAAAAACACGCGCGATATTCAAGAAACGATTCGTTCAATCGAACAAATTGCACCAAATCATATTATGATTATGCACGACAGAACAATCAAAAAAGAATTTTTAGAAACTCAAAACTTAATGATTATCAGTTTGGACAGCTGGAAAAAATTAATAGAATCTCAAAGTACTTGGTTGAATAATACACCTTCTGTTTTGATTCTTAAACCATAGTTTTTTTGAAATTCCAATAAAAAAATCCCAAATTCCAAATTGATTGGAGTTTGGGGTTTTTTTTCTAAGCTTATCGGTTTGCGTATAGTTTGTCATTCCGAGGAACGAGGAATCTCCACAAGAAACTCTACAATCAAAATCGCCAATCTGTGTCGAGCTACTTGCGAAGATTTCTCGTTCTTCGGAATGACAAAAATGCATGAAGATCTTTTGCGTTCTTATTTCAGCAAATAGTTTTTAAGGTAAAGTTTTGTGATCTTTGCGTAAAAACTTTTGCGAACTTTACGGTTAAAGTCGCCACAATTGAAATTCAATTACAATCCCAAGTCAATAACATAGGAAATCTTAACCGCAATATTATCTTCAAACTTTAGTAATTGATTTGGTCCGTAACGATAAAATCCGCCTAAACCAAAACCTTTGAAAATTCGGTTTAACTCAATTCCAGATTCAAAATAACCTTTGTCTAAAGTCTTATAATCAGGTCCAACATGCTGTTCAGGTTTTTCCATATTTCCCCAAGCCATTCTGGTAACTAAAACCAATGAAGGACGAACTTTTTTCATGATTTTAATTCGGTCAAAACCATGTTTTATCTGGAAAAACACATATTGGCTTGAGAAAAACTCATTAAAATACATGGTTTCAAAACTGTTTCTTCCGGCAAAAGTAATACGCTGAATCACGGTTTCTTTAGTAAGATTGTTGGGCATTGTGTTGTATAGATGCGTAATTGGAACATCGCCCATTGCGTAACCTCCTTGCAACAGCAAACTAGTTTTTTGCCCATTAAGATATTTTTTTTCGTATTCTGTCTTGAAATCTATTTTGCTGAATGTGAAATCATTCTCCAAAACATTTGGCAACGATTGTGTGAACTGAAAAGTAAATCTAGGAAATCTTTTATCCGTTTCTGTTCTTCCTGTCGGAGTCTGCATGAATTCGCTGAATGGCGCCCAAACAATTGAAGCCATAGCGGTTGTCATGATATAATTCGAATACAATTTTCCGTTATAATTAAAAAGATAATCAAATTTTGGCTCCACATACGTTCTTGCTAATTCAAAAACAGCTTCTGTTTTCGGAATAATTTTGGTTTGAACATTCGCCTTCCAAGCAATGTATTTATAAAAAGTGCTAATGTTGATTGGCCTTGGATCATAAATCTTGAAAACACGTTTATCGACCGCAAAAACGGTGCTCGCAATTTCGCGGACATCATCTGTGTACGATCCGTTTATCCAAGTGTTAGTGTTTTTGTCCAATAAAACTCCAGAACCAATATTGTATTTGAAAACACCGTCTTTTGTTCCGTATGCGCCATAACCTTCAATTCTGAAATGTTTAGAAAAGCGATCATTAGTAACGCCACCAAGACCTAAACGGAAACCTTCATAGTTATTATAACTGATGATTTTTTTCAAATCCAAATCAATAGGACCGATTGGAAGATAACCGTTTATTATTTTTCGACCTAAACCAAGACGTTTTTCAATCCTTTTGCTTAGCGATAAGCTGTCTATTAATTGATAAGTTCTTTGGCCTTTTAGATCTAAACTTTCCTTGCGGTATTTGTTCCAAAATTCTTCGGGTTGCTTGTTTGCATCATCTTTAATTTCAATGTAAAGAGAAGGGTTTTTTATGGAAGAATTTGTATTGTAGTGAATGTCGAAATTATTGCTTTCAGAAAGTAGATACGTAAAATCTGAAGCCACTTTTTTTCTCGGCTCATAATTTTCTTCAACATCGCCGTCAAATTGAATTGTTCCACCTAAGATTTTAATGTCATCATCATTCTTCCCTTTTACAATTTTGAAAGTAGTATTGCTTTGAAACCAAATTTTTTCTTCAGGAACATATTCAAATTCATGTATGCCACTAATATCTAAAACGGCTTTTATGCGCATTACGGCTTTTGCGACAGCAAAATTTTCCTGATCGATATACAAAACACCTTCTAGGGCATTTGTTTTTCGCTTTTTGTTTTTAAAGTAAATCATAAAGGTATTGCGACCTTTGATTGGTACAGTATCTAAGAGCTTGTAATTGTAATCAGAAAAAGCATTGTCAGCAATTGGGCTTTGATGTTTGGTCTCAAATAATTCATATTTCGAATCATAAATCGAAATAGATTGCAAGTTGAAAGCAATGATTTCGTAAACAGGCTGTTTAAAACCCGCCATTTTTGTTCCGAGAATGGTTTCTTTTAATTTGTTGTTTCCAAATTGGTATTGCGAAACTTTCTCCGTTTGAAATAAGTGTTGTTTGGTGATGATTTCTTTAAACTTGTAGTCGGAAGAATCAATGTTGATTTCTTTTTTATTGAAGTCTTTGTAAGCTGCAGAAGAATCAATTCGGCCGTCGATTGAATCTGGATTTGCCGTAACAATAAGTTTGTTGTATGTTTTGTATTCAAAACTGCTTAATTTTTTCTGCGGATTGTTTTTGTTCTTGTTTGCAATAACCTTTTTTATGATGGCTAAAGCAGGATTTTCATTTGAAACAACGACCTCTTTTAAATCATCTGTTTTTTGTGAAAGTAAAATCGAATAGAACTTTTTCTTGTCTATAATTGGAACTAGTTTTGTTTGAAAGCCAATGTAAGAAACGGCAATAGTGGTAGTTTTCGAATTGATTTTAAGTTCAAATTTTCCGTCAACATCTGTAATGGTATTGTTGTTGTCTGCAGTAGTGATGGTTGCAAAAGGAAGCGGTTTGTTATGTGGATCAGTAACAATTCCGTTTATTTGAAATTGCGCTTGAATAGTAAGCGTAAAAAACAAAGTCAATAAACAAAATAGCTTCATACAGGTGTTATAGTTTCAAAAACGAAAAGATTTTAATTTTGGTATGCAAAATAAGAATAAAAAAATCCGTTTGGCAAGATTACACCAGACGGATTTTTTTATTTTGTGTCAAATATAATTACACTTTCATGATTTCGGCTTCTTTTGCAGCCAATAACTCATCAATTTTTTTTGTGTAAGCATTTGTTAAGTTTTGAACTTCTTCTTCAGCAGATTTGCAGATATCTTCAGAAGTTCCTTCTTTTTCTAATTTTTTGATGTCAGTGTTGGCATCTTTGCGAGAATTACGGATACCAATTTTAGCATCTTCAGCCTCAGATTTTGCTTGTTTTGCCAAATCACGACGACGCTCTTCTGTCAAAGGCGGTACGCTGATGATGATGACATCTCCATTGTTCATTGGATTGAAACCAATGTTAGCAACCAAGATCGCTTTTTCAATTACTGATAGCATGTTTTTTTCAAACGGTTGCAAAGTAATGGTTCTAGCATCTGGAACACTGATTTTAGATACTTGAGAAAGTGGTGTAGCAGCTCCGTAGTAATCAACAAAAACACCTCCAAGCATTGCTGGAGAAGCTTTTCCTGCACGAATATTTAGAAATTCTTTTTCTAAATGCGCAATAGAACCATTCATTGATTCTTCTGTACTTTCTAATATGAAATCTATTTCTTCACTCATTTTTTTTAGTTTTCAGTTTTCATTCTCAGCTTTCAGTTAAAGTCCTATAGTGCGACTGTAAACTGTTACTGATGACTATATATTTACGACAGTTCCGATATTTTCGCCTTCGCAGATTTTCAAAAGGTTTCCAATTTTGTTCATATCAAAAACAACGATTGGCAATTTGTTTTCCTGGCTTAATGTAAAAGCAGTAGTATCCATTACATTTAATCCTTTTTTAAGTACATCGTCAAACGAAATGAAATCAAATTTTACAGCCGAAGCATTTTTTTCTGGATCAGAATCGTAAACTCCGTCAACACGTGTTCCTTTTAGGATAACATCAGCATTGATCTCGATTCCTCTTAAAACTGCTGCAGTATCTGTTGTAAAATATGGATTTCCAGTTCCAGCACCAAAAATTACGATTCTTCCTTTTTCAAGGTGACGGTCAGCTCTTCTTTTAATATATGGTTCTGCAATAGATTCCATTTTCAAAGCAGTCTGCAAACGCGTTTTCATTCCTTTGTCTTCAAGTGCGCCTTGCAAAGCCATTCCGTTGATAACAGTTGCAAGCATTCCCATGTAATCACCTTGCACTCTGTCCATTCCTGAACTTGCTCCAGCAACGCCTCTAAAAATATTTCCTCCTCCAATAACAATCGCAATTTCTACTCCTTTGTCGTGAATTTGCTTGATTTCATCTGCATATTCGCCTAATCTTTTCGGGTCAATTCCGTATTGTAAATCACCCATTAAGGCCTCGCCGCTAAGTTTCAGAAGAATTCTTTTATATTTCATGTTTGTGTTGCGTTAATTTGTGCAAATATAGACATATTCTGATTTTTAGAAATAATGTTTACAAAAAAATAATTGGACACTAAATTTAAATTTATAAAGAATTTTATAGGCTTTTTATATCAAATCTGATAAAAGTCATATCTCGGTCTAGAGAAAATCCGTAAATTTATGCTAAGCAAAATAATTATCTATGAAAAGCATTGTCGCCAAAGCGTTGTTCAATAGCCACTCTTATATTGAATATCGAAAAATAGTAACCGATTTATTATCTGAAGGAAAATCAACTGGAAACGAGCAATCTGACAGTTTGACGAATTATTCAAAATTGAATGAAGCCCGAATGAATCGACTAGAAAAGACGATTGAGATTTCTGAAAATATAAAATCAAAACTACAACATTTGGATAATCATTATATCTGGCTGGTAATTTCTGAAGGTTGGTGTGGCGATGCGGCTCAAATTCTTCCAATCTTAAACAAAATGGTATTGGCTTCGGATAAAAAAATAGATCTGAGAATTGTTTTTCGTGATGAAAACGACGATTTGATGAACCAATATTTGACAAATGGCGGAAGAGCAATTCCAAAAGTAATTGTAATTTGTAAAGAAGCCGGAATCGTTCGTGCTGATTGGGGGCCAAGACCAAAAGGCGCAACTGAATTAATGACAAAACACAAAAGAGAAGTTGGGCCAATTGATGAAAAAATCAAAACCGACTTGCAATTATGGTACTTGGCAGATAAAGGAATCTCAGTTCAGGAAGAGCTTGTCGAGATTATGGAAAATATCAAATATAACCGCTTATAATAGTTTTTTTGGAAAGTACTCATTAAAATAGTTGTTGATAACGTGTTGATAATAAACTAAATAAGATGTTAAATAAAGTGCTTAAAATTTTTATTTAATTTAAAATTTTGTATCTTAGTGAAACTATCCCACTTCTATTATTAATTTTCTGATTTACTCTTTTTATTGGTGTTTATTTAATGTTCAACTATTAAAAAATCACTATTATGAGAAAGTTATTCGAAAGATTTTATGATTTCTTTTCACAATTTTTATTTGGAGGGAAAAATGTGCCTCACTATTAACTCAGAGGGAATGAGTATGGAATAACTATACTTTGATTTACGAGCTTGGCACATTACGATCATTTTGTAATGTGCTTTTTTATGCATTTTACTTTTATTTTAGGCTCTCTTCAAACAACGTAATGTCAATCGCATTTTTTACATCGTAATCACCAATTTTAGTACGGCGTAAAACTGTTAAATGCGAACCGGAATTCATTGCTTTTCCAAAATCGTAAGCTAGAGAACGAATGTAGGTTCCTTTTGAGCAAACAACTCTAAAATCTATTTCTGGTAGTTCAATTCTAGTAATTTCAAATTCGTGAATTGTAGTTTTTCTGCTTTCAATTTCTATAGATTCTCCTGCACGAGCGTGTTCGTACAAGCGAACGCCATCTTTTTTGATTGCCGAGAAAATAGGTGGTTTTTGATCAATCTCACCTAAAAATTGTTTTACAGTTTCATGAATCAAGGCTTCATTGATATGATCTGTTGGGAAAGTCTGATCGATTTCGGTTTCTAAATCGTATGATGGAGTAGTGGCTCCAATATAAAATGTTCCCGTATATTCTTTTGCCTGGCCTTGAAGTTCAGAAATCTTTTTAGTGAATTTTCCTGTACAAATTAATAAAAGTCCAGTCGCTAAAGGATCTAAAGTTCCTGCGTGACCAATTTTGAACTTTTTAGGAAGTCCAACTTTATTAATTAAAAGGTATTTTAATTTATTGACAGCTTGAAACGAACTCCATTTTAATGGTTTGTCAATCAATAAAACTTGTCCGTTTAAATATTCTTCAGGTGTCATTATATAATCGTAAGCGGGTGAATGAAAAAGTGAATTATCAATAAGGCAATTCCAGCAAGGATTCGGTAATAACCAAAAACTTTGAATCCGTTTTTAGTCAAGAATCCGATGAAAGTTTTGATTGCTAAAAGTGCTACAGCAAAAGCAACAATGTTTCCTATAACTAACATGTTTACTTGGTCATGAGACAATTCAAATCCTGCTTTGTAGTAATCATAACATTTTTTTGCAGTTGCACCCAACATAGTTGGAACCGCTAAGAAAAACGAAAATTCAGCAGCTGAAGTTCTAGTTAATTTTTGAGACATACCTCCAACGATACTTGCGCCGCTTCGTGAAACTCCAGGAATCATAGCCAGACATTGGAATAATCCAATTTTCAGTGCTTTTGCATAAGTGATTTCAGTTGAAACTTCTGGATCATTTGGCTTGTTGAACCATTCGTCAACTTTCAATAAAATAATTCCTCCCAATAAAAGTGAGACTGCAACTGTTACTGGGTTTTCTAGCAATCCATCAATAAAATCGCTTAATAATAATCCTAAAACAACTGCAGGGATAAAAGCGACTAAAAGTTTAAAGTAAAAATCAAGTGTTTGAAAGAATCGTTTGAAATACAAAACGACTACTGAAAGTATCGCGCCAAGCTGAATCACAATAGTAAAAAGTTTGGTGAAATCTTCGTGTGCGATTCCAAAAAAAGAGGAAGCAATAATCATGTGGCCTGTAGAAGAAACAGGCAAAAATTCTGTGATTCCTTCAATAATAGCAAGAACGATAGCTTGTAATGTATTCATTTAGAATTTTAGATTTTAGATTTCAGATTTTAGATTGTTTCTTTCGCTACGCTCAGAAAATTAAAATCTTTAAGTCTATAAATTATTTAGATTTTTTGAAAATAGAATAAATCGTGATCCCAAAACCGATTAAAACCGTTGTTGGCGCTAAACGGATACGTCTAAAACTGAAAATATCTTCGTTGAAAACATTTGGATCCGTGCTTCCTCCGCCAGACATTAGGATAAAGCCTAATGCAATAACAGCGATTCCAATCAATAAAATTTTGTAGTTAATGCTGTCAAAAAGGAATTCGTGGTTATCTTGTTTTTCTTCTTTAATATTGTTTTTCATCTTTTTTGTTTTTTTAGTCTATACATCCCAGGGTTTTGGATGACGGAGTTTTTTAATCTAAAATCTAAAGTCTACAATCTAAAATTAGTAAAGATCGTCAGTTCTTAAATTCAAGAAACGCTGTGTGGCAAAATGCGTGCTTACCCAAGTAATCAAAACTCCAAATCCGAAAACAGCGATTAAAACCAATCCGATTAATGCTTTGTCTTCTAAAATTCCTAAACCAGGGAAATTCGTTTCTACATAAATTAATAGTGCAATCAATGCAATAATTGCTAAAATGGCACCCAACATTCCTAATTTTACACTACGCATTACAAAAGGTTTACGAATAAAGGCTTTTGTAGCGCCCACCATTTGCATGGTTTTGATAATAAAACGATTCGAATGTATAGAGAGACGTAGTGAGCTGTTGATTAATAAAACTGCAATTACAGCAAGGAAACCGCTGATAATTAAAATCCACATACTTACTTTTTTGATGTTGTCATTTACAAGATTTATCAATTGTTTGTCATAAACAATATCTTCGATCATTGTATTTTGACGCAATTTGCTTTCAATTTTAGAAATGCTGTCTCTTTCAACATAATCAGCTTTTAAGTGAATGTCATACGAGTTCAATAATGGATTTTCGCCTAAGAAAGTAAGGAAATCTTCTCCAATAATATCAGTATGTTCTTTTGCTGCTTTTTCTTTGGTTACATAAACAAAAGATTTTGCAAAAGGCGCTCTTTTTAGTTCGGTATTAAACGCTTTGATAACGCTGTCATTTGCTTCATTTTTGAAGAAAACCGTCATCGCAATTTTTTCTTTAAAATCGTTGGCTAGTTTTCTTGAATTAATAATAAATAATCCTAGTACTCCTAAAAGGAATAAAACCAAGAATACACTTAATACTACCGAAAAATAAGAGGAAATTAACCTGCGTTTTTGAAATTTATCAAAGTTAGAACTCATAGTTTGCTTAATTATGTGGTAAAAATAATAAAGTATTTCTTTATTTAAAGTTATTAACGAACTTTTATACTATAAAAGTACAATTAGATATTGAATAAAAAAGATGTTTAACTGCAAAGTGCGCTAAGTTTTAAGCAAAGTTTCTAAATAAAGTTGTTTTAATCTCGCAAAGTCGCAGAGTCGCAAAGTTTTTTTTCAATCAATATTAAAACTTTGCGACTCTGCGACTTTGCGAGCAAAAAAATAACGTAGCGTTTCAGCGCCCAAAAAAGAAAAAAAACTTAGCAACTTAGAATCTCAGAACCTTAGTTGACTTTATAAACTTCTATACTTTTCAGCCAGTAAACATGTCTTGGTCCCGTTCTGATATCGTTTTTGCAAATTGCAATCATTTCGCCGTTTTTAACCGGTTTTCCGTTTTCTTCAAAAAGAATAAAAGCATTATCTCCTGTTGGATTATTGAAAATTTCAGCCCAAGAATAAGTTGCTTTGTAATCATCTGAAGCTCTTGCAACAATATAAAAATTTCGGTCTTTATGATCTTCTTGTTTGATTTTTGCTTTTTCTAAAATGTCTTTCAAAAGAACACCTTTACAAGCTTTAACTTCTCGTTTGATTTCGCCGTTTTTCCCCGTGATTTTTAAATTGTCAATTGTAACAACTTTCATTTTTTTAAGAGAATCAACTGTTAGTTGCAACGGAAATTCAACCTCGCCTTTTACTTCAATATGATGATTTACTAATTTTAAACTGTCTTTTGACGTAAGCGTTTCGTGTTCATGTTTTTTGGTTTCAGAAGTTTTTTCAGTT
>NZ_SJSY01000027.1 GCF_004352915.1 Flavobacterium zhairuonense
CGTTGGTAAGCACGCTTCCTGCAGGATTAACAATCAACGCGGACAAGACAATTACAGTAGCTCCGGGCACAGCCTCAGGAAGCTACGAGGTGGAATACACGATCTGTGACAACGATCATGCACTGAACTGCGATACAGTGAAGAGCTATGTTCAGGTTGTGGGCGATGTTCTGGTAGCCAATGCAGACAATCCTGCTTCGGTTACACAGTCAACGACAGCCCAGACAATCATCACAGTTACGGACAACGACACCAGAAACGGACAGCCGTTGGCGGCATCTGAAGTAAAAATAACGACAACCGTTGCAGATCCTTCAGGATATTTAGTTTTAGATCCGATGACTGGAACAGTAACCCTTGGCGCAAATGCCCCGGCTGGAACTTACACGTTGACCTATTCGATCTGCGACAAGGCCAATGTATCGAACTGCTCGACAGCGACAGTCAGCCTGACGGTAAACGCTCCAGTTGTGATTCCTGCAATCGACGCGGTTACTGAAACAACGACGGCGATCAACAGCAATGCAGGAGGCACGACAGCATCCCTGACTGCCAATGACACGCTGAACGGAACACCG
>NZ_SJSY01000017.1 GCF_004352915.1 Flavobacterium zhairuonense
AACATCTTTAATTCCTTCTTCGCCAGTAATATGATTTGGAAGTTTTTGGTTTGCTAAAATCACTTTACAAATCTCATCCATTTGGGTTTGTTGTTGATTGATAACCGGAAAATTAAATGGTTTTGGGAGAGGACACGCTTTTTCCAAAAGTGCGCAACACTGCCGAAAATGTAAAAATCGCTGCTGCGGGAACGAGCTGTCGTCATCAAATTTATTATGGAACAAAACGTGAAGCACAGCATCCGGTTAGTATTTTGAGGAGTTGCTTGAAGTAAGTTTAACGGCAAAGCTTTTATTTCACGCAG
>NZ_SJSY01000019.1 GCF_004352915.1 Flavobacterium zhairuonense
CGTTGACCTATTCGATCTGCGACAAGGCCAATGCATCGAACTGCTCGACAGCGACTGTGAGCCTGACGGTAAACGCTCCGGTTGCGATCCCTGTGATCGATGCAGTGACTGAAACAACGACGGCGGTCAACAGCAATGCAGGAGGCACGACAGCATCCCTGACGGCAAACGATACGCTGAACGGAAGTCCGGTAACGGTAGGGACAGGCGCAGGAGAAGTGAGCTTCACGCTTATTAGCACGCTTCCATCAGGCCTTGTGCTTAACGCAGACAAGACAATCACGGTAGCTCCGGGCACAGCCTCAGGA
>NZ_SJSY01000042.1 GCF_004352915.1 Flavobacterium zhairuonense
CGGTGTTCCGTTCAGCGTGTCATTGGCAGTCAGGGATGCTGTCGTGCCTCCTGCATTGCTGTTGATGGCCGTCGTTGTTTCGGTCACTGCATCGATCACAGGGATCACAACCGGAGCATTTACCGTCAGGCTCACAGTCGCTGTCGAGCAGTTCGATGCATTGGCCTTGTCGCAGATCGAATACGTCAGAGTGTAAGTTCTTGCCGGAGCATTCGCGCCAAGCGTTACTGTTCCAGTCATCGGATCTAAAACTAAATATCCTGAAGGATCTGCAACGGTTGTCGTTATTTTTACTTCAGATGCCGTCAACGGCTGTCCGTTTCTGGTGTCATTGTCCGTAACTGTGATGATTGTCTGAGCTGTTGTTGACTGTGTAACCGAAGCAGGATTGTCTGCATTGGCTACCAAAACATCTCCCACAACTTGGATATAGCTCTTCACTGTATCGCAGTTCAGCGCATGGTCATTATCGCAGATCGTGTATTCCACTTCATAGCTTCCTGAGGCTGTGCCAGGAGCTACTGTGATTGTCTTGTCTGCGTTGATTGTTAATCCTGCAGGAAGCGTGCTAATAAGCGTGAAGCTCACTTCTCCTGCACCTGTTCCAACTGTAACCGGGGTTCCCTCAAGCGTATCATTGGCAGTCAAAGAGATTGTCGTGCCTCCTGCATTGCTGTTGATTGCCGTCGTTGTTTCGGTCACTGCATCTATTATCGGCCTTTCAATTACTATCTCTACTGTTGCAGAATCACAAACACTAGTATTTGCAGTCATACAAATAGTATAGGTAATTAAATGTGTTCCCGCACTTGTATTAGGTGCAACCGTAATTGTTCCGTCAGAATTAAATACGATTCCTGTTGGAAGCGAACCCGTTGACACAGTAATATCTGTTGGTAAAAATAAAGATCCATTTATTTTATCATTAACAAAAACAGTTGAAATAGTCCCTCCTGCGGCTCCATTTATTGTAGATGGGGTATCGTTCTCCGCACAAATATAATTTAAGATTTTAACGTCAGAAGAAGCCACTGATTCGCAACCTAAATTATCAGTCACCTTATAATTATAAGTGTTACCTGCTATTAAACCAGTAATTATAGTTGTCGCAGTATTTCCTGTTATATTCCCTGGGTTGATAGTCCAATTTCCTGCTGGCAAACCGCTTAATTCAACACTAGCCGTCGCTGATGAACAAGTAGGTTGTGTAATTAAACCAACTATTGGGCTTGCAACAGTAGTCACCGTCAATTGCAGTTCCTGATCAGCCGTACAGCCGTTGTTCAGAATCGGATAAGTCCCCGATGCCGTGTAGGCTGTTGAATTTGCAGACCATGTATAAGTATCGCCAGAGCAGATTGTTGTCATGGTGATTATTTTTGCAGGTTTTGGAGTCACAGTCAGGTTCAGCACCTGGTCTGCAGTACAGCCGTTGTTTGGGATTCTCGTTCCGCTTTGGGTTGTGCTGTAAACTGTATTGTTTACTGCCCATTTATAAGTCTCTCCTGAACAGATTGTTGCATTCGTCACCACATCTGCAGGTTTTGGAGTCACAGTCAGGTTCAGCACCTGGTCTGCCGTG
>NZ_SJSY01000011.1 GCF_004352915.1 Flavobacterium zhairuonense
CACTGTATCGCAGTTCAGCGCATGATCATTGTCGCAGATCGTGTATTCCACTTCATAGCTTCCTGAAGCTGTGCCCAGAGCTACTGTAATTGTCTTGTCCGCGTTGATTGTTAATCCTGCAGGAAGCGTGCTTACCAACATGAAAGTCACCTGTCCTGTGCCTGCTCCAACCGTTACCGGTGTTCCGTTCAGCGTGTCATTGGCAGTCAGGGATGCTGTCGTGCCTCCTGCATTGCTGTTGAT
>NZ_SJSY01000007.1 GCF_004352915.1 Flavobacterium zhairuonense
CACAACAGCTCCTACTTGGAATACCCAGGCTGGTTCTTTAGATGTGACTTTGGAATGCAGCGATGCGGCAGGTCTTGCCACAGCCCAGGCCCAATTCCCTACAGCTTCTGACTTATGCGATGCTGATGTTTCAAACATCACCAAAACAAACGGACAGTTCGTCGCTTCCCAAGGATGCGGAAACGCTGGAACATACACCAACACTTGGACAGTTAAAGATGATTGCGGA
>NZ_SJSY01000036.1 GCF_004352915.1 Flavobacterium zhairuonense
GTTGGAGGATTCAATGCCGGAACATTAACTCCGTTTGTGATCGTCACTGAACAGCCATTTGCGTCCTTAACGATTATATCAAATGTAGCTCCTGCATAAGTCTCGTATGTAGCATTGTTAGAATAATTCGCTCCATTGTCATAGCTGTACTGGTATGCTCCGGTTCCGCCCGCAGCTGTAACTGTAACAACCGCTTTTGATGGAGCATTTCCTGCTGTACAAACTAATGCAGTAGTAATTGAAGAACTAGCTGTCAATGCAACTGGTGTTCCAACTGTTACTGGAACTGCCGCTGAGATACATCCTTTGGCATCTCTAACCTCTACAGTGTAATCTGTACCTGCAAGCAAGCCAGAGAAAATATTTGAATCTTGGAAGGCTGTAACAACTGCGCCTGCCTTAGATAATTGATACTTGTATGGAGCGATTCCGTCAGCAGCCGTAACTGTAATGCTTCCGTTTCCGTCTCCTGCACATTTCACAGCCGTAGCTACTGGTGAAGCCGTTGGCGTTGTTTTAGGAGTCACAACAACAACATTCGATACTGCTGGACATCCTTGCGAATCTGTAACTCTGAAAGTATAGCTTCCGTCAACTGTAGCTGTATAAGGCGTCGTAGCCGGGTTATAGCCGCCACCGTCGATGTCTACTTCATAAGTATAAGTGCCTGTTCCTCCGTTTGGAGTCAACTCAATTGATCCGTTTACAACACAAGTCAGATCTTGAACTAGATCAGCCTGTAGAGTAACCTGAGGCTTAACTTCGTATGAAGCTGAAGCTGTACA
>NZ_SJSY01000010.1 GCF_004352915.1 Flavobacterium zhairuonense
CAACCCGACAGGTTTTCAAAACTTGTCGGGTTTGCTTTTGAGGATATGACTATTATACAAGTAGAGGTTTACTCTTATATATAAGTATAGTTTTGGTATGATACATAATATGATGAACCCTTGTTCTGAACCCGTCGGTTTTCCAAAAGCCGACGGGTTTTGTTTTTATACATATATATAAGAGTGAATTTTCCAGCTGAGCGAAGCGAAGCCTATTAGGTTTTGGAATTTAAGCAT
>NZ_SJSY01000008.1 GCF_004352915.1 Flavobacterium zhairuonense
CACAACAGCTCCTACTTGGAATACCCAGGCTGGTTCTTTAGATGTGACTTTGGAATGCAGCGATGCTTCAGGTCTTGCCATAGCCCAGGCCCAATTCCCTACTGCTTCTGACTTATGCGATGCTGATGTTTCAAACATCACCAAAACAAGCGGACAGTTCGTGGCTTCCCAAGGATGCGGAAACGCTGGAACATACACCAACACTTGGACAGTTAAAGATGATTGCGGA
>NZ_SJSY01000057.1 GCF_004352915.1 Flavobacterium zhairuonense
CTGCGTGAAATAAAAGCTTTGCCGTTAAACTTACTTCAAGCAACTCCTCAAAATACTAACCGGATGTTGCGCTTCACGCTTAGTTCCATCATAAATTTGATGACGACAGCTCGTTCCTGCAGCGGCGATTTTTACATTTTCGGCAGTGTTGCGTACTTTTGGGAAAAGTGTGTCCTCTCCCATTTGCATACTCACTTTATAATGTTCTTTTTCATAACCAAAAGAACCTGCCATTCCGCAACAGCCCGAATTATAAATCGTAACCGTATTATTTTTAGGAAGATTCAGCATGGCAAAAGTCGCTTCAACTGAACTCAATGATTTCTGATGACAATGCCCGTGAATTTTGATTTCTTTAGTTTCTTCAGAGAAAGAATCTGGCGTTATTTTCCCGTCGATGATTTCTTTTTTGAAGAATTCTTCGATTGTAAAAGCATTTTGCGAAATTCTCTCCGCATTTTCTTTATCTGAAGCTAAGCGTAAATATTCATCTCTGAAAGTCAAAATTGCTGAAGGCTCAATTCCGATTAACGGTGCGTTGCTCGAAATTAAATTTTTGAAAATATTGACATTGATATCCGTGATCTTTTTAGCTTCTTCCAAAAATCCTTTCGAAAGATAAGTTCTGCCGCTTTCTTCATGATTGACGATTAAAACTTCGTAACCTAATTTCGTCAACAATTCAAAAGCATCAATCCCGATATTTACGTCGTAATAATTGGTAAATTCATCAACGAATAAATACAATTGACCGTTTGGGAAATCGGCGTTTTTAGGTTTATTGTTTTCATACCATTTTCTAAACGTCTTTTTCGCCAATAACGGAACTTGTCTTTCCGGTGCAATTCCCATTGTTTTTTTCACCAATGACTGATTCGAAATAAAATTCGTAATCGATGGGAATTTGCTTCCCATTTTATTCAGTTTCGCGTTATTAGCAAAAATCTTGTTTCGGGTTGAAAATCCGTTTGCTTTTTGATATTGGTATAAAAATTCCGCTTTCAAAGTTGCAACGTCAACATTACTTGGACATTCGCTAGCGCAGGCTTTACAGCTTACACACAACTCAAAAACTTCGTATAATTCCTTCTGGTCAAATTTGTTTTCTTTTTCAGAATACGTCAAATATTCGCGTAAAGCATTGGCACGTGCACGAGTCGTTTCTTTCTCATTTCGCGTCGCACGATAACTCGGACACATCGCTCCGCCTGCCGATGGCATTTTTCGGCAATCGCCAGAACCGTTGCATTTCTCGGCAGCACGCAAAATTCCTAAACTGTCTGAGAAATCCTGAAACGTTTTAATATCCGGTTCTACTCTTCCCGAAATGACACGATGATTTTCGTCCATTTTCAAAGCATTGACAATCTTCCCGATATTTAAAACCGAATTCGGGTCAAACGCCAATTTGATTCTTTTCAGCAATTCGTAATTCTTATCGCCAATCATAAACGGGATAAACTCACCGCGCACAATTCCATCGCCGTGTTCACCGCTCAATGAACCTCTGTATTTTTTTACCAAATGCGCTACTTCGGTCGCAATGGTTCTGAATAATTTTAAATCTTCCTTTTTCTTCAAATTCAAAACCGGACGCAAATGCAATTCTCCTGCGCCGGCATGCGCATAATAAATCGCTTCTTGTCCATGGCGCAACATCATCGCCGAAAATTCTGCAATATACGCTGGTAAATCGCTTAATTCTACCGCTGTATCTTCAATAGAATCGGCAGCTTTATCGTCGCCTACAATACTTCCTAAAAGTCCGAGACCGGCTTTTCTAAGTTCATTGGCTTTGTCAATATCTGGTCCAAATAATTTAACGCTGGCATATCCAAAATTGTGTTTTTCTAAGTCAGCGATTAAAGCGTTTGCCTGATTTTCGGCATCTTCTAAAGTGTGTGAAGCGACTTCAAAAAGCATAATCGCTTTAGGTTCTCCAACCAAAAAGAAACGGTTTTTAATGTGTTCCCTATTCGTTTTTGTACAATCCAAAATCGTGTCGTCAATCATTTCGCAAGTGTACAAATGATGTTTCATCGCCACAACAACAGATTCCAAAGATTCCTGAATCGTATGATAATGCGCCACAACCATAATACTATGAGGCGGAGGCAAATCATCAACTTTTAAAGTGATTTCGGTTGTAAAGGCCAAAGTTCCTTCGCTTCCGCAAAGTAATTTTCCAAGATTGATTGTCGGTTCAGTTCCGCCAAATAATTCTGATTTTAGCAGAATATCAACGGCGTAACCTGTATTTCGTCTGTGAATTTCCGGTTTCGGAAACTCTTTTATAATTTCTTCCTGATTTTCTTTAACCGAGAGTTCGTCGTAAACGCTTTTATAGATTTTATTTTCTAAAGAATCGCCTTTGGTTTTCTCGATAAATTCCGCCGAAGTCAATTCGCCAAAAGCTACTTCTGTTCCATCGCTCAAAATCGCTTTTACTTCGGCAATTTTATCACGCGTCACGCCATAACGAATCGAAGTGGTTCCCGAAGAATTATTTCCTACCATTCCGCCAATCATCGCTCGGTTTGAAGTCGAAGTAATTGGCGCGAAAAATACACCGTATGGTTTTAAATATAAATTTAATTCATCGCGAATCACACCTGGCTGAACGGTAACCGTTTTTTTCTCGGCATCATAACCCAATATTTTGGTAAAATGCTTCGAAACATCAATCACAAGTCCGTCGCCAACAGCTTGTCCGGCAAGTGAAGTTCCAGCCGTTCTTGGCGTAACCGAAATATTATGTTTTCCCGCAAAGCGAATTAATTTGCTAATATCAGCCGTAGATTTAGGCAAAGCCACCGCATTTGGCCGAATCCGATACACCGATGCATCTGTCGAATAAAGTGTTTTATGAAGATCATCGTATAAAAGTGTGCCCTCGAGTTCGCCGGCTAATTGCTCTAAATCTTTAAGTGTTGACATTTTTGCTTTTCTTTTGAATTACAAAAATAGGGATTTTTTTTAGGGGCAAAGGGACATAGTTACAAAGAGACAAAGGTTTTCTTGGGGATTGTTTTTGGAATTTAATCAATAAGTCCTTCTGTAAACTTTCTTCCAAGAATTTCAAAAGTGGGTTTTATATAATCTTGAAAAGCATTTGCCTCTTCAAGGGTTTGAAAAGATATCGAATGTTCTTCAATCAATGCGTTTAATGTAAAGTTTAGGTGCGTAATATAATCTTGATAATTATCCAGATAGTGAGATTTTGCATTTACTAGTTCGATGCCTGATAATTTTTCAAAAGGCTGGCGCTTTGCGTTTATATAGGCTTCCGCACTTTTAATAAATTCTTCTTTGATTTTTTCGTAACTCATCTTAATGATTGTAAAGTATATCTTTTTCCACTTATTATTGCTTCCAATCTTTGCGGGTACGGATTGCAAATTCGCGCTATCGGTTTTTTCTCTTTTCGGAATTTATATTTTGAAAATTCATCATTCCAAGTTATCCCACGCACTTTCACCCTTTTGGCTAATTTGCAATACAAAATAAACAATAGCTAAATAAATAAAGGGATAACATGCTGTTAACATTTCAGCTTTCATCATGAGCAGAATGACAAATTGAACCAGCGAAACAGCCAGCAATCCATAAAAACCCCACATGCTCCATCTAAATAAAAAAGCTATGAAAACACAATATACTAATTTAGATGCTACTAAACCATAAGCGCAAAAAGGAGAAACATTTTCGTATTTGATTATAGCTTTACTCAATTCTAAAGATGAAAAAGCACTAAATAAATTGATAAAGATTAAGGCAATCAAAAACACCGCAACAATAATATTCATCTCTTTTTTTTCTTCCATAACAGCTTATTTTATTTATAATAGATTAAAAATTGGTGTACACTTGGGTTAAAACAAATATAAATAAAATAAGGAAATAGCCCTTAAAGTTTGGAATTTTCAGCTTATTATTGTGTCCAATCTTTGCAGGCACGGGTTGTAAATCCAGGCTATCGGGGAACTTGGCTTCATAAAGATTTTATTAAAATATAGTTTGATATAGACGTTTCAGAACTTCAATGGACATAACAATAATTCCAAATCCTGCAATAATATAAACTCTCCAACTACGCATTTTAGTCATTGAATCCAATTCTAAACCTTCTTCTTCTAACTTTTTAGATTCTTTTATATCTCCTGATCTTATCCACCAAATTAATAACGCAAAAAATGCGATTCCAGCAATCAACACAAAAACATTTTCATCTTTTATATACTTCATTGATATTATTTAAACTTATATTTGAGTTAAAACATAAATATCATGCGTGCAACGAGCTATTTCCTCTAAAAGCAAGAAAAAATAGGACAACTAAAATTACACAAACAAGCAGAGAAAAAGATTGTAAACGTTTATTTATTTCATTTGAAATTTCTAAAGAAAGTGTAAATACATACAGAAACAGTCCCACAAAAAATAATACAAAAGTCGATACTACCATAAAAATTATGCCCTCTCCTACTACAATTTGTTTCAATGTTATTATTTCTTGAGTAGTATAAAAGAAAAAATAGATAAACCAAACCCAATATAAAAAATGGAAAATGTAGGCAAATGTTGACTTCATTTTTTGTTTAATTTTAAAATAAAAGTGATTCCTGAATAATCCTATACGCCATAAAAACACATCCAAAAGGAGTTCCTTCAATTCCTTCAATAGTCAACCATTCTAAAATTCCTTTATTTATAAGTTGATAAAGTTCGTACTCGATATAATCCTCACTATAGTTTAATTTCTGATATTCAGGATGAGTTCTTATGAGCTCTGTAAGTTTCCATTGAGAAAACTCAATTATGTCTTTTTCAAAAAGTGAAATATCATAGGCATAAATGACACCATCTTTTTCGGCTGTACAACCTGTTCCATGAAACCAATATTCAATTCCCTCAATTGTTCCTTTTCTTTCAAAAAAACTAATTGAAAATGAACATGGATTTATATCTTGTTTATGTTTATCTTTTAATAAAGCTTCAAAGTTTCTGATAAATGCAACGTAGTCTGATAGGATTTTTTCGATCATAATTTAATCAAATATAAATTGATTTTATTTGATTTACAACCGCAATAGAATAACGCTAGCGCGGATTTGTAATCCGCGATATAAATAATCATATAAAAAAAAATTAATGACTTTTGTAAACCCCTAAACTTGTAATATTACCGATTGAACCTTTAAAATCGTATTTTTTTATTCCTTCGTTAACTTTCAATTCTAAATTGATAACTGCTGATTCATACTTAGTAGTATCCTTTGTTTCACCATCTTTAAATTCCATCGCACAAGGAACCAAATTCGCATCCAAATTCAAAATATTTACTTTACTGACAAACTTTTCATCTTTTACAATTTTCAAATAAACAATTCTATTGCAAGATTCCTTATCTAACCCTGAAAGCAAAGTGACATTTAATGGAATTTCATAATCTCTAAACTTGAATTTTATTGACTTCTTCATAGTATCTTTTGACAGAATTAAATCCTTAGAACCTAAAAAAGTCTTCGAAAATTCAATAGGTTTTTCTTCTCTAACTTTTAAATTAGATTCATTTTTGGCGTCTTTACATGATTGTAATAAAATAATGATAATCGTTAAAAACATGAATAGTTTTGGTCTCATAGTTTTGGTTTTAAAAAAATATTCTTCGTTGTTTGATGAAATACTAATGAACATTAGCTGTCTCTTATAAATTATAAATGAACTTTATACCAAAAATATTAATTAACTCATTTAAATAAATACGTACTTATACCTGTTTATTTTTCATTATTTTTTTACAATTTCAATGTAATTTTATCCAAAATAATCCCATTTTAGCATTATCAAAAAAGCATTCCATCAAAATGAATAAAAACATAACCGCCCTTTACAAAATAGCTCAAAAAGAAACCCGAAAAATAATCGGTTTAATGTCAGGAACTTCGCTTGACGGACTTGACTTGGCGCTTTGTGAAGTTTCGGGCGAAGGCGAAAATACAGTTGTAAAAATCGAGCAATTTGAGACCATCGATTACAACGAAGACATTAAAACTGAAATCAGAAAAGTGTTTGCTAAAAAAACAATCGATTTTCAGCATTTGGTTTTACTAAACGAATGGATTGCCGATTTACATGCCGGAATGATTAATGATTGTCTTTCAAAATGGAATATTCCCGCAAACGAAGTTGATTTGATTGCTTCACATGGACAAACAGTTTTGCACGCGCCAAAGTTTTTGCATCAGCAGGAAAAATTTCCTAATGCGACTTTGCAAATTGGCGACGGCGATCATATTGCAGTTAAAACCGGAATCATAACACTTTCAGATTTCAGACAAAAGCATGTTGCTGCGGGCGGTGAAGGCGCGCCTTTGGCGGTTTATGGCGATTATTTGTTGTTCAGCAAAAAAGGCGAAAACCGTATTATGCTCAACATGGGCGGAATTGCAAATTTCACGTATTTACCAGCCTCACAAAATGCCGAGGAAGTTTTTGTAACCGATACCGGAACCGCAAATACTTTAATTGATATTTTCACGAAACAGTTTTTCCCTGAAAAAAGTTTCGATAAAGATGCTGAAATCGCTAAAAGCGGCGTTGTAAATCAAACACTTTTAAGTGAATTAAAAAGCGATGCCTTCTTCCAGAAAAGCTTCCCAAAAACAATTGGTCAGGAATTATTCAATCATGATTTTGTGAATTCGGCTTTGGTAAAATTAGGTTTAGAGAATATTTCGGCATCAGATTTGCTGGCCACTTTAACACGCCTTAGCGCCGAGACGATTGCCGAAGCGGTTTTGTTTGTGGTAGAAAATACTAAAACCTCAATCGAAGAGTTTACAGTTTATATGTCGGGCGGAGGCGCGAGGAATCCGTTATTGGTGAGTTGGTTACAGGAATTATTGTCTTGTAAATTTGAAAAAAGCGACGTTCTCGGAATTTCAGGCGACGCAAAAGAAGCGGTTTTATTCGCTGTTTTGGCGAATGAAACGGTTGCTGGAGGAAATTATAATTTTGGTTCAAAAAAAGGAATTCCATCCATAACAATGGGAAAAATTTCATTTCCAAGCTAAATATTTTTAGCCACGAATTTTCACGAATTATTTTTTTGATATTTTGAGAATAAAAATTAGTGCAATTCGTGTAATTCGTGGCAGAAAAAAAACTCACTAAATTGCAGTATTTTTTGCTCTTTATTATTCTTTTGAAAAATAATTAGTGAAAATTCGTGTAATTCGTGGCAAAAGAAACTATTTTTGGTTTTTGTTAATAAAAGATTGAAATGCATAAAAATCAGCACTTACTATACTCTATTCTATTTTTGTTTTTCGTTGGACTGAAATCCTTTTCGCAGGAAAAAACAATGCATCCTAAAAACGAATTCAGAGGTGTGTGGATTGCAACCGTTGTGAATATTGACTGGCCAAAAACAGCCAACGACAATGTTGAAAAAGAAAAAGCTGATTATCTTGAGATCTTAGAAACGTACAAAAAATTAAATTATAACGCCGTAATTGTTCAAGTTCGAAGTGTTGGCGATGCCATTTATCCTTCTGAATTGGCACCTTGGTCGCGATTTTTGACAGGGAAAGAAGGTTTAGCTCCGAATCCATACTATGATGCATTAGCTTGGATGATCGAACAGGCACATAATAGAGGTTTTGAATTTCATGCTTGGCTGAATCCGTATCGTGCGACTTTCGATTTAAACAAAAATCTTTTAAGTCCAGGACACGATCTTTTCAAACATCCGGAATGGATGATCGAATACGGAGGAAAATACTACTACAATCCTGCTTTGCCTGAAGTTCAGGAACATTTGACAAAAGTCGTAAAAGAAGTTGTCGATAAATACGATATCGATGCGATTCATTTTGATGATTATTTTTATCCGTATGCCGTTCCGGGAAAAGTCTTTAACGACACGGCTTCATACAAAAAATACGGCGCAGGTTTAAGTCTTTCTGATTGGCGCCGTGCCAATGTAAGCAACTTTGTACACACGATTTCAACTACAATTAAAGCCAGTAAACCTTGGGTACAATTCGGAATTAGTCCGTTTGGGGTTTGGCGAAACAAATCTCAGGATCCAAGAGGTTCTGAAACACAATCTACATCAAATTACGACGATTTATACGCCGATCCAATGCTTTGGATGGATCAAAAATGGATCGATTACATCTTGCCTCAATTGTATTGGAGCATGAACAATACGAGAGCATCTTATTCTAAACTAGTAAAATGGTGGTCTGAAAATGCTAATCCAAATACTGCGATTTATATTGGCCATGCGTCTTATAAAATTAGAGGCGACGGCGATAAAAGCTGGAATTTCATTACCGAAATCCCAACGCAAATTGATTTTCTAAGAACCTTTAAAAACGTTTCCGGAAGCGCTTATTTCAGCTCTAAATGGTTTATGGATAAAAACTTAGATGTGGTTCGTCATCTGGAAGAAAATCAATATAAATATCCGGCACTTCCTGCTCCGGTCCCAAATTTGAAACATGTTATTATTGATACGCCACAAGTTCTTGAATATACAAAAGACAGCATAAAATATACCTTTACGACAAAAAGTGCGCTGAATACAAAAGTGCGCTATATGGTAGTTTATGGAGGCGACAATATTTCTAAAATTGACATTAACGACGCTACCAAAATCGTTGAAAAGGTCACTATAAAAGAAGTTGATGGAAAAATCACTTTTTCGATTGCTGGCGGAAAATTAAATCTTTACAAAGCCTGCGCTGTAACTTTTATTGATTACTATGCCAACGAAAGCACTCCAACTGCCATAGATCTAAAAAAACCATTTAAAAACTATACACCAAATCAACCTAATGAAAACAGATAATAACCCTTGGTTCTGGATTCCTTTTTTAAACTTTGCATCCGGATTGCCTTATGCCATAATTATTTCGGTTTCGGTAATTATGTACAAAAATCTCGGAATTTCAAATGAAGACATTGGAATCTACACCAGTTTATTATATCTTCCTTGGGTAGTAAAACCGCTTTGGAGTCCGCTTGTTGAATTGGTTGGAACCAAAAGAAAATGGTTTTTATCGATGCAATTATTAATTTCAATTGCCTTTTTATTAGTCGGATTAACGATTCCGACGAACGGGTTTTTCATGATGTCGTTAGCCATATTTTGGGTTGCCGCTTTTGCTTCGGCTTCAAATGATATTGCAACCGACGGTTTCTATTTATTGGTTTTGCCGGAAGACAAACAATCTTTCTTTATCGGAATCAGAAGTACTTTCTATAGACTTTCAATGCTTGCCGGAAACGGATTGGTGGTGCTTTTTGCTGGATATTTGGAACATAAATATGGAGACAATACCAAAGCTTGGTCGTACACGATGATTTTTGTTGGTTTAGTAATGACATTCATAACAGCGTACAATTTTATTTTTACACCAAAAAATGAGATTAATGTCGTAGAAAGCAAGAAAGAAACAACGCACCAAAACTTTGGAACGATATTTACCAGCTTCTTCCAGAAAAAACAAATCGGATTGGTGTTAGCTTTTATTCTGATTTTCCGATTAGGAGAATCACAATTGCTTAAAATGCTAAGTCCATTCCTATTAGATTCTAAAGAATTAGGCGGAATGGGATTAGACACGGAAGCAGTTGGAATCATTTATGGGACATTAGGAATCTCTGCTTTAACAATTGGTGGAATTTTGGGTGGAATTGCAATCTCAAAACACGGACTTACTAAATGGATGTTTCCAATGTTTTTAGCAATGCATCTCCCAATTCTTGGTTTTATTGGCTTGGCTCATTTTCAACCACAAGAATTATTTCATCTTCATTTAAATTTATATTTTTTCGAAATAAATTCTCCATTAAATCTTTATACTTGTATTACAGTTGTTTTAGAGCAATTTGGTTATGGTTTTGGATTTACCGGTTTCATGATGTTTTTAATTCATGTTGCCGAAGGAGAATCAAAAACAGCGCATTATGCACTTGCAACCGGATTTATGGCATTAGGAATGATGCTTCCGGGAATGCTGAGCGGTTTTATACAACAATATTTGGGTTATCAAAACTTTTTTGTTTGGGTTTTGATTACCACAATTCCAGGTCTTATTTTATCACGTTTTTTAATTTTCCCGAAGGATTTCGGAAAAAAATCAGAAGAAGTTTAAACCCCAAATCAAACTTTTACCTATGGAAATCAATGAAAATTTGCAGGCCGAACGCAACTTGAAAGGAGCTGAGTTCGAAAAAAATGGAAATCTTGAAAAAGCAATTGAATTGTATGAGGAAAATGTAGCGGAAAGCTTTAAAGGAAATCATCCTTACGATCGTTTAGCTACGATCTACAAAAATCAGCTTGATCTTGAAAACGAAATCAGGGTTTTAGAAAAAGCTATTTTGGTTTACGAAGAAATTACACTCATAGATCGATTGGAAGGTTTGCCAAAACTCTTCCGCTTTAAAAACCGATTAGAAAAGGCAATTGAAACTAAAAAGCAATTGGCTAAGCAGAAAAAGGCTAAACTGAAATAAATTAAACGAAGCTTAATTTTCTTTTTACCATTAAGAAATTAAGTTCATAAAGTTTGGCTTAAATTACTTAATGCCTTAATGGTGAAACAAGTAAACTTTTTTTATTAAGTTATGATTACTTTAAAACGAACCAATTCAGACGATATCGATTTTATAAATCTCGTTGCTTTATTAGATAAAGATTTAGCAATTAGAGATGGCGACGATCATGCATTTTACAATCAGTTTAATAAAACCGATAAAATAAAACATGCGATTGTTTATTACGAAAATGGCGTTCCTGTTGGTTGTGGCGCTTTTCGCGAAAAAGAAAACGACAAAACCGAAATCAAACGAATGTACGTTCATCCTGACTTTCGCAACAAAGGAATTGCTTCTAAGGTTTTAGCCGAATTAGAAATTTGGGCCAAAGAAGTGGGTTACACGTATACCATTTTGGAAACAGGAAAAAACCAGCCCGAAGCCATCAACTTATATCAAAAATTAAATTATACCATCATTCCAAATTATCCGCCTTATGAAAAAATGGATAATAGTGTTTGCATGAAAAAGACTTTATAATAATGAAAATTACTGCCGAAGCATTACGACAAAGAATAGGACAATTCTTTTTTCCTGCCGTTTTTATCAACGATACCGAGGAAAATATTCAAGAAACCGAACGCCTAATTAAAGAACATAATATTGGCGGGTTGACCTTTTTTCACAGTCGTGCGAGCGCCGCAACGAATTACGAAAGCAAGAAAAAAGTTGTTTTTAATGACGACAGTTACGAAAAAATTAAAGTCTTAATTGCTCGTTACCAAAAAGCCGCTTCTACTCCACTTTTAATCAGTATTGATGCCGAATGGGGATTAGCAATGCGCATCGAAAAAACACCACAATATCCGTATGCGATTACACTTGGGGCTTTGCCACAAAACAAAGCTGCTTTGGTTTACGAAGTTGGAAAACAAATTGGATTGGATTTAAAAGCAGCCGGAATTCAGTATAATTTATCGCCTTTGGCCGACATCAATAATAATCCGAACAATCCGGTTATTGGTTATCGTTCTTTTGGTGAAAACAAAGAAAAAGTAGCTGATTTTGCTGTGGAATATTTAAAAGGAATGTCAGAAGTTGGTGTTTTAGGCTGTCTAAAACATTTTCCTGGACATGGAAATACAAATGTCGATTCGCATTTAGGATTGCCGGTTTTAAAGGAAACTTTAGACGAATTAATGGAAAACGAATTATATCCGTTCATCAAAGGAATTGAAAATAATGTTGATTCGATTATGATTGGACATTTGGCTGTTCCGAGTTTGAACGATGGAAAAGATACATCGGCAACTTTATCAAAAGCCGTTATTCAAGATCTTTTGCGTGATAAATTGGGTTACGATGGTTTAGTAATTTCTGATGCCTTGAATATGCACAGCGTTTCTAAACTATATGAAACAAAAGGGCAACTGGAATGGGAAGCTTTCAATGCTGGAAACGATGTTTTATGCTTTGCCGAAAATGTTCCTGAAGGAATTGAAGCTATCTTTAAAAATGCATCGCCAGAACGCATCGAAGAAAGTTATAACAGAATCATGAAAGCCAAAGAAAAAGCAGGAATCCTTTCTGGAAATACCGCTGTATCAGGCGAATTAGATTTCGAAAAAACATCAAAATTAAACCTGGAAATTGCTCAAAATGCGATTACCTCAATTATCGATAACTCTAGCGCAGAATTAGCATTTGAAGCTCAGAAAAACAACAAATTAGCCAAACTGAGTTTGTATAAAAATACCGAAAATACGTTCTTTAAAACTTTAAATGCAAAATTATCTTCACCGGAATTTGCTTTTGAAAATCTAGAAATTTCAGATATTACTTCAATCAAAAAAGAATTAGAAAATTTCGAAACGATTATCATTTCTTTATTTGTTCCAAAAGCAAAACCTTTGAATAATTTTGAAATTGACAACGAAGTTTTAGGCTTACTTTCTGATTTACTTCAAAGCAAAAAATGTATTGTTTACGTTTTCGGAAATCCATATTCTTTACCGTTAATTCCTAATCTCAAAAAAGCTTTAGGACTGGTTGAAGCGTATCAGGATTTTGAAGAATTTCAAAAAACAGCAGGAATTCAATTTTTAGAAAAAAATAGTTTCAGCGGATCCTTACCCGTAAATATTGAAATTCAATAAGTTAAAACACGAAATAGTCAAAATTTATCAACTTATAAATTTTTATAATCACATCTTATTGTAAGAATCTGGACTTATAGCCTACTTTTGCACCAGAAATAAATATTTAACGTAAAACAAAAACTATGTCTTTAGTAGGAAAAAAATTCCCAAGTATTGCAGTAGATGCTATCTCAGAAATGGGTGACAATTTAAAAATCAACATTTTTGAAGAAGCAGTAAACAACAATAAAAAAGTACTTTTATTTTGGTACCCAAAAGATTTTACTTTTGTATGTCCAACAGAATTACACGCCTTTCAAGCTGCATTACCAGAATTCGAAAAAAGAAATACTATCGTAATTGGTGCTTCTTGCGACACAAACGAGGTTCACTTTGCTTGGTTAAATACTCCAAAAAACAATGGTGGAATCGAAGGTGTTACTTACCCAATTTTAGCAGATACAAACCGTAACTTAGCTAACATTTTAGGTATTCTTGATATCGAATCTACAAGCTATAGCGAAGATACTGACTCAGTTATCATCGAAGGTTCAAACGTAACTTACAGAGCTACTTACCTAATTGACGAAACTGGAAAAATCTTCCACGAAAGTGTAAACGATATGCCATTAGGACGTAACGTAAACGAATACTTAAGAATGGTTGACGCTTACACTCACATCCAAACTAAAGGTGAAGTTTGTCCTGCAAACTGGGAAGCTGGTAAAGAAGCAATGTCTGCTGACAGAATCAGTACAGCTGAATACTTAAGCGCTAATTAAGCTGCTGAGATACTAAGGTTCTAAGTTGCTAAGTTTTTTAGCTTAACTTTTGAATCTTACATACAATTCTACAATAAAAAGTCAAGAGATTCTAAGATTAAACTTAGATCTTAGAATCTCAACGACTTAAAAAAAATCAAATAAATCCACACAAAGTTATTCGGTTCGAGAGCAAACTTAGCATCTTAGAACCTTAGCAACTTAGTGTCTAAAAAATAGAAATTATGTTAATCGACTTAAACGAAGATACGTTAGCAGATTTAGTTGCTAAAAATGAAAAAGTAGTAGTACAATATTCAGCTTCATGGTGTGGAAATTGCCGTATTATGAAACCAAAATTCAAAAAATTAGCAACAGAAAATGAAGCTATCACTTTTGTTTTGGTTGATGCAGAAAATTCTCCTGAATCAAGAAAATTAGCTAATGTGAGCAACTTGCCAACATTCGCAACTTTCGTAAACGGACAATTGGTTGGTGAAACGCAAACTAACAAACAAGAAGTTTTAATTGATCTTGTAAACGCAATTGCTTAAATTTAGATATTAGACTGGCTTAGATTTTTAGACTTCTTAGAATGTTGTCTATAAACTTTAAAAAGGTCTAAGAAGTCTAAGAATGTCTAAAAATCTAAGAAATCTAAACATGAAATTACCCGTAATTAAGCATTTAACGCAATTCATCGAAGAAAACGATCAGGATTATATCATCGAAACGATCGAAGTTCTGGAAGCTATGACCGAAATTCCATCTTTAAAAGATGAAGAATTAGACGTAATTGGAGAATTGATTTCGAACATGTACGGCGCACTTGAAGTACAGAAACTTGTAGCTCAAGGAACAGATAAAAAAGAAGCTTTAAATACGTTTATGAAACGTGTTTTAGGCTCAATCGATAAATAAATCGGCCTCTTTTTCAAATAAAAAACAAAAAAACATGACTGAGAAAGCGTTTCTAATTTTAGGGACGCTTTTTTTATATTGTGGTAATTGGCACACGGATGACACGGATTCATTTCGTGAAGTCGCGGATTTAAACGGATTTTTTTTGTACGTAATCATAAAAAAATCCCTTTAAATCCGCGTTTTTGCGTAAGCAAATCTGTATTATCCGCGTACAATCTATACACAAATTAAGATAAAAATTTACCTCCTTAATCTCTCCTTAAACCCTTAACAAATACTTTTAGATTCAAATATTAATCCTTACTTTTGAGCCTCATTAATTTTAATCAAAAATCATGGCATCTATTACATTAGGAGGGAATCCAGTTCATACATCAGGCGAATTGCCAGCAGTTGGATCGCAATTAGCTGACTTCAAATTAGTTCAAAACGATTTGTCTGTTGCTTCATTAAGCAATTTTGCAGGCAAAAAATTAGTTTTAAATATTTTCCCAAGTGTTGATACAGGAACTTGCGCAACATCTGTTAGAAAATTCAACGCAAGTGCAAGCGGATTAGAAAATACTACTGTTTTATGTATTTCTAGAGATTTACCTTTCGCTCAAAAACGTTTTTGTGGTGCTGAAGGTTTAGAAAATGTTGTAAACTTATCAGATTTTCAAACTGGTGCTTTTGGTAAAGCAAACGGATTAGAAATTATCGACGGTCCTTTAGCTGGTTTACATTCAAGAGCAATCATTGTTGTTGATGCCAACGGAAAAGTTCTTCACACAGAACAAGTTGCAGAAATTGCAAACGAACCAAATTACGAAGCAGCTTTAGCAGCACTATAATATTTTCCAATAAATGGAGTTTCAAAAAGATAATACATTTGTTACAGGTCGGTTAAAAAGCATGACTTATGCTTTTAATGGAGCTGTAAAATTGATTAAAACAGAACACAGCATTATGGTTCAATTCTCATTGGGAATTATCATGACTATTGCTGGGTTCTATTTTCATATTTCACAAACCGAATGGCTATGTCAAACCTTAGCCATTGGTTTAGTTCTAGCTGTTGAAGGACTCAACACGGCTGTTGAAAAAATTGCCGATTTTATTCATCCTGATTACAGCAAACGAATTGGATTTATTAAAGATATTGCTGCCGGAGCGGTATTTTTTGCCGCAATGACTGCAATAGCAATTGGCTTAATTATTTATATCCCAAAATTTATATAGGCGAAACGCAAGAATGGCAAAAACAAAAAAAGAAACTGCAGACAAAAAAACCGAATCAAAAGGCGAAAGCATAAGGTCTTGGAAACTATCCAAACAACAAAAGTTTGTTTTGGGATGCCTTTTGATACTCTTTTCAATCGCATTATTGGTTGCGTTTATTTCGTTTTATGTTAACGGACAATGGCAAGCAGACCAAAGCGCAGTTGAAAGTCTTGGAAATCGCGACGAAGTGGTTCAAAACTGGCTCGGAAAATTCGGGGCTTATCTGGCTGATCTTATCGTTTACCGAGGTTTCGGAATCGCATCTTTCATTTTTGTTCGTCTATTTTTCTTAACCGGACTATTTTTAGCATTGGAGCTTTCTACCAAAAAACTTAAAAATACTTGGTTTTGGGATTTATTTGCCTTGATTGTTGTTTCTATTCTTTTTGGTTTTTTCGCTACGTCGGCACCAGAATTAGGCGGAACTATTGGCTATGAACTAAATCTTTTCCTTCAGGATTATATCGGAAAAACAGGAACTTTATTAACCTTGCTTTTCGGATTGATTGTTTATTTGATTTTCAAAATAAAAGTATCGCCTGAAAAGATTCAATCTTATTTTGATTCAACCAAAAAGGAATTCAGTTCTGAATTAGAATCAATAAAACCAATTCAGCCACAACAACCGCAACAACCGGAAAGCGCATATAATCTAGAAGAATTTGCAATTGAGGAAGAAGATCCTGAATTGGACAATATTCATCTAAAAACCGTTGACAGTCAATTTGAAATCAACAAAGAAGCTTTAAAACCGACCATTTCACATGCATCAGAAATTGATCTGAGTCCAGTTTTAAAACCTATTACACCACCTACCCCACAAGTCATTCCGACGCATGACGAAGCATTTGTTATCGAAAAAGCAGAGGAAGAAGATATTATCGAAGAAAATCTGGCTTCTCGCCTAGTTGCTGATTTTGGATTATTTGACCCAACTTTGGATTTATCCAATTACAAATTCCCAACCATCGATTTATTAAAAGAATATTCGACTGGCGGAATCACAATCAATCAAGAAGAGTTAGAAGAAAATAAAAACAAGATTGTAGATACACTTCGTAACTACAAAATTGAAATTGCTCAGATTAAAGCAACCGTTGGACCATCGGTAACTTTATACGAAATTGTTCCAGAAGCCGGAATTAGAATTTCAAAAATTAAAAGTTTAGAAGATGATATTGCTTTGTCACTATCGGCTTTAGGAATTCGTATTATTGCACCAATTCCAGGAAAAGGCACAATTGGTATCGAGGTTCCGAACAAAAACCCAACCATGGTTTCTATGAAAAGCGTTATTGGAGCTGCTAAGTTCCAAGAAGCTGAAATGGAATTGCCAATTGCCTTAGGAAAAACTATTTCAAACGAAACTTTTGTTGTCGATTTAGCCAAAATGCCTCACTTATTAATGGCAGGTGCTACTGGACAAGGAAAATCGGTAGGATTGAATGCGGTTTTAACTTCGCTTTTATACAAAAAACATCCTGCAGAAGTAAAATTTGTTTTGGTTGATCCGAAAAAAGTAGAGCTTACGCTTTTTAATAAAATTGAAAGACATTATTTAGCCAAACTTCCTGATACCGAAGACGCTATTATTACAGATAATGCGAAAGTTGTCAATACTTTAAATTCGCTTTGTACAGAAATGGATAATCGTTATTCTTTATTAAAAGATGCGATGGTTCGTAATATTAAAGAATACAACGAAAAATTCAGATCAAGAAAATTAAACCCAGAAGCAGGCCACCGATTTTTGCCTTACATTGTTTTGGTTGTCGATGAGTTTGCCGATTTGATTATGACAGCTGGAAAAGAAGTCGAAATTCCTATTGCGCGTTTGGCTCAGCTGGCTCGTGCTATTGGTATTCACTTGATTATAGCAACACAAAGACCATCTGTAAACGTAATTACAGGTTTAATTAAAGCCAATTTCCCTGCCAGAATTGCCTTTAGAGTAACTTCAAAAATTGACTCGAGAACGATTTTGGATACTCAAGGCGCTGACCAGTTGATTGGACGAGGAGATTTATTATACACAAATGGAAACGACGTTGTGCGTGTTCAATGTGCATTTATTGATACACCAGAGGTCGAAAAAATTACGGATTTTATTGGCGGACAGAAAGCGTATGCCACGGCTTATTTGCTTCCAGAGTTCATTGGAGAAGAAAGTGGCATCAATCTTGATATAGACATTTCCGAAAGAGACACCCTGTTTAGAGAAGCTGCCGAGATTATTGTCAATGCACAACAAGGTTCTGCTTCGTTACTGCAAAGAAAATTAAAACTAGGCTACAACAGAGCCGGGCGATTGATTGATCAATTGGAAGCAGCCGGAATTGTTGGCCCTTTTGAAGGCAGTAAAGCCCGAAGCGTGAACATTCTAGATTTAAGTGCTCTTGATCAATTTTTTAATAATGAACAAAATTAACCCCATCATGAAAACGAAAATTCAGGAAATCAGAAACAATTCTATCACAAACATGACTAAAAAGTGTCTTCAAATTGCAACTATATTGCTTTTGAGCTTCACTTCTATTCAGGCTCAGGATAAAAAAGCCAAAGATTTATTGAACGAAGTAACGACTAAAATAAAAAGTTACGACAACATTGTTATCGATTTTAAATACTCTTTGAATAATGCTAAAGAAAACATTAATCAAGACAGTAAAGGGAACGTAACAATGAAGGGAAATCAATATGTATTGAACTTCATGGGAGTTACTAAAATATTCGACGGGCAAAAAACATATACAATCAACCCTGAAGATGAAGAAGTTACTATTTCTAAAGTAAATGAAAAAGATGACAATGCTATAACGCCTTCAAAAATGCTTACTTTCTTTAATTCTGGCTACAAATACAACATGGATATTGTACAGAATGTTAAAGGACGAAAAATTCAGTATATAAAATTAGTTCCGACAAGTGGCAAAGACCAGAGAAAAGAAATTCTTTTAGGTATTGACGTTCAAACAAAACACATCTATAATTTGATTGAAACTGGAAAAAACGGAACAAAAACAACTTTAACCGTTAATTCTTTTAAAACCAATCAGCCTTTATCAAAAAATCAATTTACCTTTGTAGCGAGCAAATATCCAAAATACTACATCAACAAATTAGATTAATTACGGGTTGAAAATTTTAGACAAATACTTACTAAAAACATTCTTGATTACGTTTACTACGGTATTCGTAATCCTTTTTTTTATATTCATTCTTCAAACAGTCTGGCTTTTTATCTCAGAACTTGCCGGTAAAGACCTGGATCTGATCCTGATTGTGAAATTCCTATTATTCTCGATGCCAAGGATTATTCCGTTAGTTTTACCACTATCTGTTTTACTGGCTTCGATTATGACTTTCGGAAATTTAGCCGAGAATTATGAATTTGCAGCAATGAAATCTTCTGGAATCTCACTACAAAGAGCGATGCGTATTTTAATTGCATTCATCTTTGTTTTAAGTATAGTCGCTTTTTGGTTTGCAAATAACGTAATTCCGTATGCAGAATATAAATTCGTTAATTTCCGAAAAAACATTGCCCAAGCCAAACCTGCAATGGCAATTGCTGAAGGACAATTTAACGATGTCGGATTTTACAACATCAAAGTAAATAAAAAATCAGGCGAAAACGGAAACATCTTAACAGGAGTTACAATTCACGAAAAGAATAACAATATTGGTGAAAACAAAACTGTCATAAAAGCCAAACATGGCAAATTAATCAGTAATGAAAAATCAAGTATTTTAAAATTGGTTTTAAATGACGGTTATTATTACCAAGACGTTACGCCAAAAAAATATGAAGATCGCGCTAAAATACCATTTGTAAAAGCATCTTTCAAAAAGCAAATTATCAATATTGATTTGTCTGAACTAAATAAAGTTGACGACGACAAAGAAAGCGTAAACAGCACAAACGGAATGCTGAATGTTAGCGAATTACGCTATACTTTAGATTCTTTAAGCAAAAATCTTGATAATGAAATAATTTCTTTTTCAGAAAATATTAATCAACGAGTGGGAATCAAAAAAATCCCTATTCCGACAAAAACTGACATAAAGAAAAAGCAAATGCCTAATGATCTTTTGTCATTATACACAACAAAACAAAAGGTAGATATCTTAAAAATGGCTAACAGCAATGTATCCAGCAATATCTATTCGATCGAAGCAACTCAAAAAGATTTAAAAGATAAACAACGTGAGATAAATAAACATCTAACTGCATTGTACGAGAAATTTGTAATTGCCTTTGCATGTTTTTTAATGTTTTTTATTGGAGCTCCTCTAGGTGCAATCATCCGTAAAGGGGGATTAGGACTACCTATCGTATTTGCGGTTTTGATTTTTATCACTTTCCACTTTATCAATACTTTCGGAAAAAGACTTTCACAGGAAGGCGGTATGACTCCTTTTATGGGATCATGGATGTCATCTTTCATATTATCACCATTGGCTATTTTATTGACCTATCGTGCAACAAACGACAATGGTTTAATAAATTTTGACGCAATCACAACGCCAATTTCTCAAGCATTTCAGAAAATTTCCGAGCGTTTTTTTCCCGCTCAAAACAAACAATAATTATGTCAACAAAAATACAACTAAATACCATTGAAGAAGCTATAGAAGATATTCGTCAAGGTAAAGTGATCATTGTAGTCGATGATGAAGATCGTGAAAACGAAGGTGATTTTTTGGCAGCAGCCGAAAAAGTAACTCCAGAAATGATCAACTTCATGGCCACTCACGGGCGCGGATTAATTTGTACACCACTCACAGAAAGTCGTTGTAAGGAACTTGATTTGCGAGCCATGGTAACTAACAATACAGATCACATGGAAACTGCTTTTACAGTTTCAGTTGATTTGAAAGGCAATGGAGTTACAACTGGAATTTCTGCGGCAGACAGATCAAAAACGGTTCAATCCTTAGTTGATCCAAATACAAAACCACATGACTTGGCACGTCCTGGACATATATTCCCATTGATTGCAAAACAAGGTGGTGTTTTAAGAAGAACTGGACATACTGAAGCCGCAATTGATTTTGCAAGATTAGCAGGATTCAAACCTGCCGGCGTTATCTGCGAAATTTTAAATGAAGACGGAACAATGTCGCGCCTGCCTCAACTTATTGAAGTAGCGAAAAAATTCAACTTAAAATTAGTTTCGATTGAAGATTTAGTTGCCTACAGAATGCAACATGACAGTCTGATTGTAAAAAAAGAGGATTTTGATATTGAAACTCGTTTTGGAACATTCAGATTAAGAGCTTACGAACAAACAACCAACAAGCAAATTCATATTGCGTTGACTAAAGGAACATGGAATTTAGGCGAGCCAATCTTAACTAGAATCCATTCTTCACAAGTTAATAATGATTTACTCGGCACTTTGACAAACAATGCCGAACAACAATTAGACGATATGTTTAAAGTTATTAATGAAAATGGCAAAGGAGCTATCATTTTCATTAATCAAGACATGACAGCTGTTAACTTATTAAATAGGATTTCAGAACTTAAAGCGCTACAGTCACAAGGAACATTAAAAGCACCAAAAGTGATTATTGACAGCAAAGATTACGGAATTGGCGCTCAAATTCTACATGATATTGATATCTCAAAAATTAGATTAGTTTCAAATACTCAGCAAACAAAACGTGTTGGTATGATTGGTTACGGCCTTGAAATCACAGAGTACGTAAACTACTAATTTATGGGGACAATTGAAGAAAGAATCATAAAATCTGAGACTCGAATTTTTAAAGCCGTTTTTCCAAGTACAACCAATCATTATGATACTTTATTTGGAGGAACAGCACTTCATCTAATGGATGAAGTTGCTTTTATTTGTGCGACACGTTTTAGCCGTAAAAAAGTAGTAACGATTTCAACTGGTCAAATCGATTTTAAAAAAGCAATTCCTGCTGGAACTTTGATCGAATTAGTGGCTAAAGTTGTTAGTGTTGGAAACACGAGTTGCAAAATTCATGTCGACATCTTTATGGAACAAATGTATTCTGAGCTTCACGAAACGGTAGTTTCTGGAACTTTTTCATTTGTTGCAGTTGACGAAAACAAAAAATCAGTTCCTATTTTAGATCATTTGGAATAATTTTTCAGAAAAGCTCATTTTCAGAAATACTGATAACTAGACACTTGAAAATTATTTCAAAAAAGTTTCAAAAAAACTCCAAAAAAAGTTTTGAGAACCGAAAAACCGTCTTATATTTGCACCCGCAATCAGGCAATGATCGCAACATACTGGAGAAATGGCAGAGCGGTCGAATGCGGCAGTCTTGAAAACTGTTGACTGTAACAGGTCCGGGGGTTCGAATCCCTCTTTCTCCGCTGAAGGCTTAAAAAGAGACTTTTCAAAGTTTACAAAAAAGGCTAAAATTCACGGAAAACCCTGCAAATCAAACGATTTGCAGGGTTTTTTCTTTTATACCTGTTTTCAATATTTATAAAAACAATCAAAATTTTCGTGGCACATTCGTGGCACTGTTGGAATGGAATGCATACCTTTTCTGCCACAAATTGCTAAGGCGAATTCTTATAAAAACCGTTTAAAAAGTTAAAAAAATTACGTTATGATTCTCAATGCCTTGCGGCAGAATAACGAACTTAACTTATGAGAGGATGGAAAACAGCAGAAAAAAATACAGCATTGACTTTAAGATCTGGGCCGTTAAGACCTGCATGGAACATAAAAGCGTGCGTCTGGCCGCCAATAAACTGAAGATCAACAAAAACAGCCTGCAGCACTGGAAAAACCTCTTCCGAAACGGAAAGCTCACCCTGCAGCAGACCGCAGGTCCGGATTTGAACAGAAACGAAATAGTCCAACTTCAGAAGGAACTCAAAATTCTGAGGTTGGAAAGAGATATTTTAAAAGAAGGAGCCGGACTTCTTAATCAGGGCAGACGTGCCATCTACCAGTTTATAAGAGAAAATACAGAAAGATATCCCGTAGGTAAGATGTGTCGGGCTTTTCAGGTTGATCCCAGCTGCTATTACAAATGGCTTAAAGGACTTGCCACCAGCAGGGTGGAACGCAGGATTTTTATAACATCAGAGATTTCAAAAATCTACCACTGGAGCGAAGGCAGATACGGCAGCCTGAGAATATCCCGAGAATTGGCCTTCCTGGGCATAAAAGCATGTCCTTCATTTGTCAGAAAGATCATGGCAGAGCAGCAGCTGCGATGGATTGCAAAATTAAAATTCAAAAGAACCACCTTCTCCTCCCCAAGATATACTGCGGCAGAAAATTTATTAAAGCAGAATTTTACGGTAAATAGACAAAACCAGGTCTGGGTCTCAGATATCACCTACATCAGAACAGCCAAAGGATGGGCATATCTCACTACAGTTATAGACCTCTTTGATCGAAAAGTCATAGGCTGGTCATTAAGCAAAACTCTGAAAGCAATCGACACAAGCTTCGCCGCCTTAAGAAAAGCCCTGCTGAACCGTCCTTTAGTTCCAAACCAGAAACTTATATTCCATTCTGACAGGGGAATCCAATATTCCAGCAGAATCTTTCTCTACGCATTATCAAAAAACAGCCAAATCCTGCAGAGTATGAGCAGAAAGGGAAACTGCTATGATAACGCTGTTGCCGAGAGTTTTTTCAAAACGCTGAAAACGGAACTGGTACACCGGCATAAATATAAAACCAAAAAACAAGCTGGAAATTCAATTCGTGACTATATCGAAAATTTCTATAATAAAGTAAGGAGACATTCTGCTTTAGGTTATTTAACAATAGATGAGTTCCATAATCAATAAATAAATTTTCCAGTGATTACAAAAACTATCACTGCTGATTATTAAACCTAATGCTATTATATACCTTGCAGATCGGCATTAAAAACTAAAAAAAGTTAATTTTCTTTTTTTAGTAAAAACAATATCGTAATATTGCAATATAAATATAAAACAATGGGAGCAACAAAAACAGATCACTTTACAGAAAGCCAGAATGAGCTGGCTGTTTTAGCCAAAGCATTAGGCCATCCAGCGCGTATTGCTATTATGGAATATTTATTGAAAGTGGATGCCTGCATCTGCGGAGATATTGTAAACGAACTTCCCCTTTCACAGCCGACGGTTTCTCAGCACTTGAAGGAATTGAAAAATGCAGGGCTGATTAAAGGAAGCATCGAAGGAAACTCAATCTGCTATTGCATCAATGAACCTGGACTTGAAAAGATAAAAGGCTTCTTTGAGCACATATCAGATCATTTGGCAAAGAAGAGAAGCGAATGCTGCTAATCTATAAAAATATGGAAATCAGAAAACTTTCGGACAAACACTGGGATCAGGTAAAAATAATTTATCAAAAAGGAATAGACACCGGCAATGCAACTTTCCAGACCAGCGCCCCTTCATGGGAAGACTGGGACCAGTCGCATCTTAAGTCATGCCGGGTTGTGATGCAGGAAGACGGTAATGTAATTGGCTGGGCTGCCCTTACCCCTGTTTCTTCACGCTGCGTTTATGCAGGGGTTGCAGAGGTGAGCGTATATGTGGATCCTGCACATTCAGGAAAAGGAATCGGGCTGACCCTTTTAAAGGAACTTGTCCGACAGAGCGAAACAGAAGGAATCTGGACGCTTCAGGCAGGGATCTTCCCTGAGAATACAGCAAGCCTCCGCATCCATGAAAAAGCAGGTTTCAGAATACTTGGAACAAGGGAGAAAATCGGAAAACAGAATGGTATCTGGAGAGATACTGCGCTTCTTGAAAGAAGAAGCTCTGTTATTATTTAATAAAAAATATAGTTTAACTAAATATAAAAAATTATGAAACTTTCAGAAATTAAAGAAGTGCTTAAAACAGTGGAAGCTGTAAATTTTGAACTGCCGGACGGCACATTTGTACCGGAATATTTTCATGTAACCGAAGTAGGCCTGGTTACCAAAAACTTCATCGACTGCGGAGGAACAGTAAGAAAAGAAACAGTTGTAAATTTCCAGCTTTGGGATGCCAACGACTACGAGCACAGGCTTAAACCTCAGAAACTGATCCACATCATTGAACTTTCAGAAAAAGTATTGGGAATTGAAGACAATGAAATTGAAGTGGAGTACCAGAACAATACTATCGGGAAATACGATTTGGATTTTAACGGCAAAAACTTCACTCTGCTTAATAAACAGACAGCCTGCCTTGCTCAGGAGCAGTGCGGTATTCCATCAGACAAGCCTAAAGTAAAATTATCTCAGTTAAATGCAGACAATGCTTCTTCATGCACTCCGGGCGGAAGTTGCTGTTAATCATTAAACAGATAACCAATAAACAATAACAGCCAAAAATTATGTTATATCCACAAATTGAGAATACCGTCAAATCATTTGATTTCAATCAGATCTCCGAAGATCGCAAAGCAGTCCTGCAGCCATTAATCGATTTCATTCAGACAAAAGCGGACAGCAATCTGGAAACCAGACTGAACCTAATCTGCACGCATAATTCCAGAAGAAGCCACTTATCGCAGGTTTGGGCGCAGACTGCGGCTGCCTATTACGGCATCAAAAACGTTTCATGCTACTCAGGAGGAACCGAGGCTACTGCCCTTTTCCCAATGGCAGCGGAGACTTTGAAGGATTCAGGATTCAGCATCAAAACCCTATCAGAGGGGTCAAACCCGGTTTATTCAATAAAATATTCAGCTGACGAACTTCCTGTCATCGGTTTTTCCAAAACCTATGATGACGACTTCAATCCTGAAAGCGGATTCGCAGCCATAATGACCTGCTCGCAGGCTGACGGCGGATGCCCGTTTATAGCAGGCGCTGAGAAAAGAATCCCGATTACCTTTGAGGATCCAAAAATTTCTGACGGAACGCCTCAGCAGAAGGAAACTTATCTGGAGCGCAGCCTGCAGATAGGAACTGAAATGTTTTACGTATTCTCACAAATAAAAAAATAAAATGTCAGCAAATAACTGTGCACCAGTCGTCGGACGCAAAAAGTTAAGCTTCCTTGACCGCTTCTTGACCCTTTGGATTTTCCTTGCCATGGCTATAGGCGTGGCAATAGGATACTTTATTCCTTCCAGCGGAGATTTCATCAATTCATTCTCCAGCGGAACAACAAACATTCCATTGGCAATAGGGCTTATCCTGATGATGTATCCGCCTCTGGCAAAAGTAAAATACGAACAGATGGGACAGGTTTTCAAAAACACTAAAGTCTTAGGCGCATCTTTATTCCTGAATTGGATTGTAGGCCCTGTCTTGATGTTTTTATTGGCACTCCTGTTTTTAAGCGGATATCCTGAATACATGATCGGAGTGATCCTGATCGGTCTGGCTCGCTGTATTGCCATGGTTGTGGTATGGAACGATCTGGCAGACGGAAACTGCGAATATGCAGCAGGGCTAATTGCCCTTAACAGTATTTTTCAGGTGCTGCTTTACAGTGTATACGCTTACATATTTATCACCATCCTCCCTCCCTATTTTGGATATGATGGTTTTGAAGTCAATATCAGCATTGCACAGATTGCCGAGAGTGTCGGCATCTATCTAGGTATTCCATTTGCTCTGGGAATCATAAGCCGTTATGCTTTGATAGCTTTAAAAGGTTCTGAATGGTTTGAGAATAAGTACGTGCCGTTTATCTCACCAATTACACTTATTTCATTGCTCTTTACAATCATTGTAATGTTCAGCCTGAAAGGGGAACTTATTGTTCAGATCCCTATGGATGTCGTGCGTATTGCAATACCGCTTGTGATTTATTTTACTTTGATGTTTGTCATCAGCTTTTTCACAGGCAAATATTTTGGGGCAGACTATTCAAAAGCGACCTCTATTGCGTTTACAGCAACAGGCAATAATTTTGAATTGGCTATCGCCGTGGCAATCGGAGTATTCGGAATAAATAGCGGACAGGCTTTTGCAGGTGTTATAGGTCCATTGGTAGAAGTCCCTGCTCTTATAGCCTTGGTAAACCTTGCCTTCTGGTTCAGAAAAAAGTATTTCACAAAACAGGCAGCTGCAGAAACTGCTTAAGAAAATATGAGAATTGCAATAATATCGGATATTCATGCGAACTTCCCCGCATTGGAGCAGACCCTAAAAAATATTGAAGAGCAGAATATTGATGCTGTTTACTGCTTAGGAGATTTGGTAGGCTACAATTTATGCCCCAATGCCGTGATCAATGAGATCCGTAAAAAGCATATCCCTACCCTTGCAGGAAATCATGATGTCAAAGCTGTCGAAATACACAATGACGGTTCAACTGACACAGAAAGCTACGCATATCAGATTGTGGGCAAAGAGCAGATAAAATATCTTTCTGCTCTTCCTGCCCATATTAAACTTGAATACCAGACGGCCAGCAGACTTATAAAGATTTTGATGGTTCATGGCAGTCCTTACAGCAACAGGGAATATCTGCTTGAGGATAAAAATGAGAAAGATTTCACTGACATCTTTCTTGATTCCAACACAGACATTCTTATCTGCGGACATTCCCATCTGCCTTATCATCGCATATTGGAAAACCCCAATAAAAAAGGCAGTTATTTTCATGCCATTAATGCAGGCTCGGTGGGAAAACCAAAAGATAGAAATCCGGACTGCTGTTATGCGGTGATAACCATTGAAAAAAGCAGCAATCTTTCCAAAAAAGACGGCATTAAAGTGGAATTCATAAGAGTACCTTATGATATTGAAAAAGCAGCCCGTGCTATTGAAGAAAGTCCTCTCCCTGACGTTTACGCGTTTATGCTGAGAAAAGCATATTAATGTATAGAAATAAAACCTGCTATGGAAAGTTTTAAATTATTTTTAAAGGGCATCGTGCCTCTCAGCGATCAGGAGTTTGAAAATTACCATCCGTATTTCAAAACAAGGACATTAGCCCGAAACAGTTACTTTGCAGAAATCGGCAAAACCAGCAACGAAGCCGCCTTTATAAAAAAAGGACTGCTCAGAACATATTACATAAATGAAAAATCCGAAGAAGTGACTTCCTGCTTCTGCGTAGAAAATAATCTCACAGCTTCATATAAAAGCTTTATCTCCCAGCAGCCTTCGGATCTTTCCATTCAGGCAGTGGAAGATACCCAGCTTATAACAATCAGTTACAATGACCTGCAGATTCTCTATCAAAAGAGTCCGCTTTGGCTGAATATAGGAAGGACAATTGCCGAGCGGCAGTATATGGTGATGGAGCAGTATGCCAGTGTTTTATGCAATGAAAGCGCAAAGGAAAAATACATACGCATGCTTAAGGAACAGCCTGCAGTTGTAAACAAGGCTTCAGTAAATGATATTGCAAGTTATCTTGGAATAACGCGCAGGACACTCAGCAGGATAAGAAATGAGATAGCACAAAAATAGAGGACATTTGTCCTTAGTTTTAATTACGCTTCCCCATAGTTTTGCTTTTATAATCAATTAAAAATAAAATGGAAACAGCAATTATCATTTCATCCTTCTTTCTTGTCCTATTCGCGGTCTTGGCTTTATATGACGGCTTTTATCTGCATATTTTCAAATACCAGCTCCATAATCGGGAAGAAAGTAAAACCGAGCACATCACCCATACATTGAGAGCTGTTTTCTTTCCGGCAATCCTTTATTTTCTGTTCTTGAAACAAGATAATCATACGGCTTTTGCAATAGGCTTGACCATTGTCCTTTTAGATATACTGGTGCTCGGGTATGACGCTTTTATAGAGAAAGACAGCAGGAAGTTTATGGGAGGGCTTCCACGCTGGGAATATATTGCCCATTTATTCGTAAATGGGTTTCATTTTGCGTCGATTGCGGTTTACCTCTCCATCAAACTTACTTTTCAAAATGGGGAAATAATGGTTTCTAATATAAATCAATCTCCAGGCTTCTTTAATTTGTTAATTGTAAATCTCCTGCCGGGGGCTATCGTAATGGCACTTCTTCATGTTTTCTTATGCATGCCAAAAACAGCCCATATCTGGAATAATTTCAGAGCTAAAATCAATTGTTGCTAATCCTGCTTTCTTAATAAGCAGAACATAAAATCTATGAGTTTGGAAATAAATACTATTCATAATCAGTTTTATATCGTTTTGGGCAGATATATTAAGGCCCGTATTAATGATAGTCAAGATGCATCTGATGTTTTGCAGGAAGTTTTTATTAAGATAAACGAGAATTTAGGATCACTAACTGAAGAAAGAAAATTAAAAAGCTGGATTTTCACGATCACAAGAAATTCCATTATTGACTATTATCGAAAAAATTCCAATCATAAGAAATCAGAACTGACCGAATGTATGATGCAGAAAATAATGCATGAAACAGATTTTGATAATACAGAAAGTCTGGACTGCTGTCTGATAAAGTTCATTGAGCGGTTGCCGGAAGACTATCGGGATATTATCATGGATAGCGAAATACATGGAATTAAACAGAAAGACTTGACAGAAAAATACAGCCTTGCATACCCTTCCATCCGCTCTAGGGTTCAGAGAGGCAGATCCAGATTAAAGGAAATGCTTCTGGATTGCTGCAGTATCGAATTAGACTGCCGTGGAAATGTTATGAATGTTACATCTAAAAAATCATGCAGCGGAGGAAAATGCTGATCACCGAATCATTAACGGAAGATTCATATATAAAAATTCAGGCTGTTAGAAAAAAAAATCATCAAAGTCTGCATCATTTTTAGATTAGTGCGTCTTAAGTAGTATTAATCATTAAAAATTAAAATTATGAAAAACAAAATGTACCTTACTCTTGCAGCATTGGTATTGTCTGCTGGAAGTATCTTCGCTTATGCGAACTTATCAAAAACTGATGCAAAGAAAAACTGCACTGAAAAATGTTCTACGCATTGCTGTAATGACGATTCGGCAACTTGTGCTCCGAAAGATTGCAAAAAGTAATATTTCACGTTACTACTTAAAAGACAACTCAAAAAGTTGTCTTTTTTTATACAATGATCATTTACAATATAACTCTTTTTAACTATAATGCATTTACTTCCTTTTGTAAATTGTTAATCCATTCTTAATAGTTTCAATGATTTTAATGTCTTTTATTTTCGCAGCATCGACTTTTAACGGATTTTTATCCAAAATTACCAAATCGGCAAGTTTGCCAGCTTTCAAGCTTCCTTTTCTATCTGATTCATCATACTGCGCCGCAACATTAATAGTCATTGCCTGAAGACCTTCATATGGCGTAACTCTTTGGTCAGCTCCTACAGTTGCTCCTCCTCTTGAAATTCTATTAACTGCCGACCATAAAACCATCATCTGATCTAGAGGCGCAACAACAAAATCGGTATGGTTTGTTGGCTTTAGTCCTGCATCAATAGCATCCCGCATTGGGCTAATATACTGCGACTGGTTAAATCCGCGATTTTTCAAATGAGCTTCGTAAAAATAAAACGTATGCAGAGTATAAAAAGAAGGTCTTATATCGTATTTAACAAATTTAGGTATCTGATCTTTACGCATAAATTGAGAATGTATAGAAGTTACATTCCATGGCTTAGAATAATCTCCAGCTCTTGCATATTCGTATGAGATTAAAAATGCATCAATTGCCGCATCTCCATTACAATGTAAAATTAATGGTACTTTCATTTCATAAACTTTTTTAACCATTTTATTTACCATGTCCTGCGGAAAAGTCATCTCTCCTTTCCAGTTTTTCTCGCCAGCAGGGCCTCCTGTCAAGTAAGGTGTTGAAAAATATGCTGTTCTACCTTGTGGAGATCCATCAATAGTTATTTTCACGCCTCCTACTTTAAATCCATTATTATATTTTCCCCATTCAGATAAAGGTATTTCCTTAAGCACTTTATCAACATCAGTAATAAAAGGAAATGCTACTATATCAATTATATTGGCATTAGCATCAGCAACTCTCTTCATGGTCAGCATTTGAGGCAGATGTGATGCCCCTTCCTGAGCAGTTGTAATTCCAGCTTCAGCATATAACATCTGGCCAGCTTTTGACCATTCTATTTCCTGTTCTGGTGTCATTTCTTCGGCTTGCTCCATAATCGGTAAAAAAGCAGTTTCCATAATTAGCCCGTACGGTTCATTTGTTCCGGGCTTGCGTACGATGACACCTCCAGGTGGCGTTTTTGTCGAAGAATCTATTCCATATTTTTTTAGAGCAAGACTATTTAATACTGTTCCGTGCATTGAAACGTGGTCAACTCGCACTGGATTATCTGGAAAAGCTTTATCCAGGTCATCTCGGTTTAATAATCTCCCATTGGGCATAACGGTATCATCATATCCATAACCTACTATTAATTCTCCTTTTTGTATATTATGCTTCTCCGCAAAAGTTTTTAAGGCGGCAATAATACTTTCGATATCCTTTCCTATTCCCGAAGGCGGAGCGTAAAGCTGGCATTGGTTAGCAACCAAAAGCGAATTTATATAATGGCTATGTGGATCTAAAAAACCTGGGAGCAATGTATTTCCTTTTAAATCAATCATACTTGGATTTTCTCCTGCTGACTTTATAGCCCCATCTTTTTCTCCAGTATAAAGAATCTTTCCGTCTTTTACGACAAGAGCCTCGACATAAGTCTCTTCATCTCCATCCATTGTAAGGATATCTCCTCCATAATAAACAATAACTGATCCATCAGAATTCTGAATCTTAGACTCTTTTTTACAGCTCGCTACTAGTATTAAAATACATGCCAATGACAAAAGATTAGTTAATTTCATATTCTTAATTTTTAAATTATTCGTTATCATAAAAACACAACTATCTAATTAAGAATTAAATATAAAAATTAGTCTGCAAAAAAAAAAAAGAGTGGCAATATCACTGATAAATTTGAAATGGAAGGAATACCTTCTCTGCCACAGAAAGTTAGGGACGTTATACTACCTTTATTTCAATTGTAAGCTGCTTCTTAATGGCATAATCAACACGCTAAAAATCGAGTGTTTAACTTGCATGGATAACATATTTATTATTTCTTCTATGTCTTGCAACTGCCCCTCCATAAATTTTATCAATCGACACGCACAAACCCTATAACCAGTCTGCAGTATTTCTTTATCAGATTTAATACAACTAATTTTTATAAAACAAGCCCTACAGAATAAGCCAATTGCAATCTAATTTTAAATGATTGAAGCAATTTTACACTCATTATCAATCAGTTACAGTCAATTTTGCTTAATTTTAACTTAAAATACTGATAATATGGAAACTAACAACACACGCTTTGATCCAGTCAAGTATAAAACAACAACGCGAGAGCAATGGCAAGAAGCTGCAGATGCATGGTATCGGTGGAGTGACACACTTCATCAGTGGCTTGGACCTTCGACTGACAGAATGCTAGAACTAGCAGATATTACTCAAGGAAAACACGTTCTAGATATCGCTGCCGGAGCTGGGGAACAATCTATTACAGCTGCAAAGAAAGTTGGACCATCTGGTTATGTTTTAGCTACCGATATTTCTTCAAATATTCTTGAGTATGCAAAAAAAATGGCCAGAGAAAATGACTTAAACAATGTTGAAACAAGGGTAATGGATGGTGAAAATCTGGAACTTGATGACGCATCATTTGATGCTGTAATCTCTAGGGTTGGTTTGATTTACTTTCCCAATCAACAAAAAGCATTGAAAGAAATATTAAGAGTTCTAAAACCGGGAGGAAAAGCTGCAGTAATTGTTTATTCGACCCCAGAAAAAAATAAATTTTTCTCGGTCCCAGTTTCAATTATTCGAAACCGCGCAAAGTTGCCTCCGCCATTATTAGGTCAACCTGGCCCGTTTAGTTTAGGTTCTGAAGGTGTAATAGAAAAAGCATTTGTTGATGCCGGATTTATAAATGTAAGAACTGAACTTGTTGATTCACCCTTATATTTAACCTCGGCCGCCAAATGTGTGCAGTTTGAAAAAGAATCTTTTGGCGCCCTGCATCAAATGTTAAGCAGTTTATCAGATACGGAAAAAGAATCTGTATGGCAAGAGATCGAAAATGAACTTAAAAGTTTTGAATCCAGTAATCGTTTTATTGGCCCTTGTGAAATGATCGTGGCAATGGGTGAAAAAAATTGAAGTGGAGCTTCTACCTTTTCTGCCACAAAAGTCAATATAAGTAAATGTTCAATTCCGTGTCAGTTCACTTAAAATAGCTTCAAAATTATTTGTTATTGTTGATTATAAAAAAGTGTACTTTTGTCTTCGAATCAATTAAGAATTATAACTTTAATTTATGCGGATTTAAGCCAGTCCGGAATTTTCAATATTTATAAAAATAGCGAAAATCCTGATGGCAGAATCGTGGCGCAACAGTTAGAAAATATTAGAAATGCAGTATAAAAGCGGGATGTAACATTTTTGTTCGAATCCCTCTTTCTCCGCTGAGAGCTTAAAAAGAGACTTTTCAAAGTTTACAAAAAAGGCTAAAATTCACGGGAAACCCTGCAAATCTAATGATTCGCAGGGTTTTTTCTTTTATACCTGTTTTCAATATTTATAAAAACAACCAAAATTTTCGTGGCACATTCGTGGCACTGTTGGAAATTTTGAAAATGTACTCATTATTTAGTAATAAATCCCATTACCAATCAAATAAAAATATTACATTCAGGAAAAATAAGTTGAAAAAAAATTAAATATTATAATTAAAAAATATTTATTCTAAAAGATACAAATGAATATCATTTAATCTTATTTTAATCAACAATACAATAAATGTATTAAAACCATATCTAGCAATTCTAATAATTATTTGATTTTAATTTCAAGCTTAAATAAAGTACCACATTAAATAAATTAATTACTAGCGGAACCTCTTTATAAGATTAAAAGTTTTTATTTTTAGCCGAAACACTGTATTATTTTAGCATATTCGCATTAAAACCTCCTAGGTATCTAGTGTTTTATACTCTTGTAGAGCTTGCATAATTGTCTCAAATTGTTTTTTGTAATGATTAAGTCCCAATACCTTATATTCAAAAATTTTAGGATGGACTAAATGCTTTCCATAAAAATTTTCCAAAGAATCGAATTTGCCTTTTAAATCTCCTTCCCTAGAAAATAGAAAAATGTTTTGTCTATACCATGGATCTATTTTTTCATTATCCCAAAATAAAGGTCTTAAAACATCGAACTACAGATAACCTTCACTTTGAATTTTTTTTATCCAATAATCTGGCTTTTGCTCATTAATATGATTTTGACCTCCTTGAAAAGGGATGGCGGCTGAAAAGATTAAAGTGTCACTTAGTCCCGTTAATGATTTAACAAAATTATCCGCACTTTTGAAATTTAGATGTTCTCCTACTTCTAAAGAAATTGCTAAATCATATTTTCTCGATGATTTATATAATTTCTCTAAATCAAATTCTTTAAAATTTTGGAGGTTAATTTTTAATAATTTTTTATCAAGATAATCCCCATCAATTCCTAAAACATCATTAACTCCATTATCTATAAAGACTTTTAACCATGTCCCAATTCCACAACCAAGGTCAACAACAGATTTAGGCTGTAACAAGTTCATGATTAAAGGAACAACCTCATTTGCTGCTCTGAAATTATGAGTAGTTTCATCATGTACATATCTTATTTTTTTACCAATCATTTTCTTAAATTTTTAAGGTCCAATTTGGTTGAAATTATCTTTGTTTTAATTTACTAGTCGGCTGAATAATAAAATTCTTTAATCCTAAATAATCTAGCCAGTTCTTGCCAATATTTTCTAATGAAAATTTTTCAACACTTTTTAAAGCATTTTGTTTACATTTAGAATATAAATTTTCATCTGTTACAAAAAGATTCATTGCACAAATAAGCTCTTCAAAGTTTTGATTCTCAATTAAAAGTCCGTTATATTTATCAATTATAATTTCACTTGGACCAGTAAAGCAATCATATGAAATAACAGGAGTACTACAAGCTAGTGACTCTATAAGAACGTTTGGAAAACCTTCATTCTTACTACATAAAACGGTAAAAAGTGCATTTTTAAAATAAGGAAAAGGATTTGTTACAAAACCTTTGAATTCGATTTTAAATTCCATCCCTAGTTTTAAACAAAGTGCTTTATATTTTGCTTCACATGGTCCAACACCAATAAAAATGAGCTTTATATCTTTTTGGGGTAAAATTGAATCTGAATAAGCTAAAATTAATTTATCAAATTGTTTTATCTCGTCAAGTCTCCCTACTGCTAAAATGAAATTTGTATCCTTCTCCTGTATAAAATTGTGTTTTAAGATCGCAATTGAATCTAAATCTACAGGATTGTTTATACAATATACATTGTTAGATATTTTTTTAGCCAAAATAGCATCCTTTATCCCTTCTGAAACAGTTATAATATTTCTTTTTTTATAGATCAATTTCGATAAAAATGCTGATTTTGGAAAGTAAAAATCTAAAAAACCACTATGTATTGTATAACAAACATTTTTTGGATACATCATCCTAGAAATTAAAAATTCTTGCAAAAAATCTAAGCGAATTCTAAAATCCACAATACAATCAAATTTATTTTCCTTAATAACTTTTTTCATATCGCTTCTCGTATGTATAACCTGCAATGAACCTGCGTATTCATATTCAATCCAATTCCACAAAATAATATTATGAACTTCTAATCCAGCATTTTGAAAATACATAGATAACAATGCATGCACCTTTTCAACTCCGCTATTGCCTAAAGAATCACCAATCAGTGCTATTTTGAATTTTATGTTTGCCATAAACTAATTATTTAAAAATGATTTATTTATTTCAAGATGATTTTTAAATAAATGATAAAGCATTCTTGTAAAAAGTTCAAAGTTTAACAAATCAACTTCAAATAAATAGATTATTTGCTCCATCGAGCTTAGATAACGACCATCGTCTTCAATCATTCTATTTATTATTCCTTCTGCATATTCCAATCTAATTTTGTTACTTGCAAAAGACATATTATCCCAGTATTTATTGGTTAATTGGTTTGACGAAGTTCGATAGTAAATTAATGGTTGTGGGATATTTGCAAATCTCGCTCCTGACAATGCAAAATCGGTCCAAAATTTATAATCATCCGCATAGGAATAATCCTTATATTTTAACTTCAAATTTAATAATGTAGATTTTCGAATTATTACAGTTGGATGAATAATACAATTGTATAATAACATCGAACTAATTATTGCTTCATGAGAATGTTCATATTGCATAATCTTAACAACTTCTCCAAAACTTTCAGCCCAAGAGCCACATAAATCTATTTCCGAATATCTTTCCATAAATTCATATTGAATTTCTAAACGTTTTGGAAACATTAAATCATCTGCATCCATGCGGACGATGTATTTACCATTAGAAATAGTTAAACCATAATTTAGTGATTCGACAAAATTATTTTCGAGAGTGATAAGCTGTATTCTGTTGTCATTAAATGTTTTTACCACATTAGCACTACCGTCAATTGACCCGTCATTAATAGCTAATAATTCAAAATCAGTAAAAGTCTGCGCTAATATACTCTCAATACAATCTGACAAGTAAGTCTCTGCATTATAAAACGGAAGAATAATACTTATTTTTACACTCATATTTAAAAAAAATCTTTATTAAAGTATTGCTATTTAAGTTAATCTTTACTTCCAAAGTTCTAAAAACATTTTTCTCTTCTACATCAACGTTGAGCAATAAATTGCAACCTTCGTAAGTAGTTTCACTATATCCCTTAAGTACTGAATATTAATTTTTCCACAGTTATTTAGCAATAATTTCAAATAGATAGGACCACCGTCTTTGCAAACAATTTGGATGTAGTGTGTAAATCTTTTTCAATTTTCATGAAATAAATTAAGCTATGAATAGTTTTTTGATAAATAACCTAGCACTAAAGGCCATACATTATTATTTTATACTCTCTCAAAATAACCCACACCAATGCTTTTAATTTCGAAGAATTCCTCGTCTTCTAAAAGATCATGAATAAAATAAATCAGCTCTTTTCTATCATAAATTTTTGGGAAAATATATTGATCGATTATAATTGTGGGAGTAAATGAAATATTGTTCGCTTTGTTCATCAAAAATTGACTGTGTAGTATTTCACCAATTTTTAAATCACTTATTCCAGAATTTTCCGAAACGATCAATCTACTGTCATCCTTGTTTTCAAACCAATTTTGTAAAGATTTCATGAACACCTCTTGACCATAATCATAATATATACGAACCAATTTTTGATGAACTTTTTCAAATTGATTATTATTATTATTATTATTATTATTATTATTATTATTGGTTTCATCGAAATTAAAACGCATATCAATACAAATATTATCCTTATGCTTTTTTAATATTTCATCTATGAGAATATGAGCCTCAGCACAATGACTGCAAAAAGGGTTTGAAATTATCGTAATTTTAAGATTAGCATTTTTGTTTCCAATAATTAAATTACCAGAAGGTAACATATGATAATTTGTTTTATCCGAAGCTAACAATGAATTTTTGAAGACTTCGTAGTTACGTATAAATCGAGTGCTCTTCAATTGAAATTCTAAAAGTTCTTTTCTTTGAGTGAGTAACTTTTTAAGGGATAACCAGATTATCATCATAGAGACAAAAACCAATCCAAAAATCAGTGCTGATGATATGGAAACAACCATAACATAATTTTTAAAAACATATATATAACACAATTCTAAAAGAACAACAGTAATGATACCTAAACAAATTGGACACCATTTTTTCTCCACATTTTTTTGATAATACAAAGACAAAAGCAAAACTGGAGTGCTACATACAAGTACTCCTTTTTGCATTATAAAATAGGATATTGTATCATGAGAAAACAAGGAAAGCAGTAATCCGACAAATTGAGAGGCAAAAAACATAAAACTTAAATCACTAAAATTTACTATTTCAAAAATTTTCCATCTCGTTGATTCAACTACTGCCGCACAACTTGTATAAGCTGTCATATTACAAAAATTGTTAACTAATTTATTTTTTATACCAAACAAATCTTTTAGTACTGCAATCGAAAGTAGAAGACCAACAGTTGGGAAAATAAAAAACAATTTACTTGTATAAGCTACTTGAAATTTAGAAACTGCTATTATAAACAAAGTAAAAAATAAAACCTGTAAAATTAAAAACCAATAACTTTTATTTTGTTTGAATGGTTCTAAATCTTCAGATTTTTCTATGACTAGGACAATACCAGTCCAACGTTTTTCCAATTCGTTTCTTGTTATTCCCACTAAATTCTTGTCAGTATTGCAATAAAATTGATTTTCTTTTTTTTCAATAAAATAAAGTTGTGGGTCACTTAATTCTGTATTCAAATGTGCGATAAATTGATTCGGTAAATTCTCTAGTTCTTCAAAGCCAACTTTTGCTATAAAAGTCTCTATATTAAAAAAATTCAATGTATCAGAAACTGCTAATAAAGAAGGTGAATCAGGATGTGATTGTATCTGAAATTCATATTCCGTTTTATCAATGCTAATTTCTTCTTTTTCTAAATATAAAAAAATAGAGGTAGTATCTGGGGACATAGTTTATATTAAGTTTATAATTTATTTCAATTTCAAGATAAAGTATGATATTTATTGAAGTCTAGCTCCACGTATTTTTATTTATAGTTTTAACTAAAGGGAGATATCAATCGATGTTATCTCCCTTTTTTATGCTTATTTATAATGTGCAAGATGTTAATGTATAACCTTGGCTACAAGTCGCAATTCCACCTCCTCCTCTAGGAACACATTTACCGCAATTCCCACCTGAATCACAACATTGAACTCCATCAGTAGCACTTCCACTACCTGCCATTACATAACGCATTTCATTTCTTGTTAATTTTCCAATTACATTAGAAAGACTTAATTTTTTAATTTGTTTCATAATTTAAAGTTTTTAGATAAACATCTATTTTTAAAATTTCTTCACAATCTTTTTAATCTTTCCACCATGTGCACCTGGTATCTTTTACAAAATGACTGTAAGATAATTATATCAAATATAGAGAGCGGAGAGAATAATTCTTATACGATTTTATGCGAAAATTATGCGAATTATTCAATAAAATTTTTTGCATCAAAAACTAATTAAATTGATGAATTGTAATTTTTCAAAAAATGCTCTTAATCAAACATGCAAAATCCAACATTAAAACTGCTAAAGAGAATCAATTAATCACTTCCTATCTTATCAAATCATTTAGATTTTACCATAAATAATAGTTACTTTATCATTATTTATGTGCTCGAACACATTTTATTCATTTTTTTTGCTTACAAAGAAAAAAAAATCTAATATTGTAGTATTATTCCTTTTCCTTGTACTTGTAAAAGTTCTATTCGTTATTTTTTTATACAGTAAAATGGAAGAATATAAGTTCTTATTAAGTTGTTATCTAGCGAGTGTTAGTTATACCAAGTTATTATAGAAAATTAAATTAATAGGTTAAATTTTATTATTTTTTTTAAAATTGATTTAATGAAAAACAAACTACTAAAAGCCCGATTAAACAGAGGCTTGTCTCAAGAAGAAATGGCAGATTTAATAGGAATGTCTCAACCTAATTATTGTCGAAGAGAGAAAGGTTTAAAGAAAATTTCTGATCTTGAATGGATAAAAATAGCCAAAGAATTAGGCGTAGATAAAGATGATATTTATGAACCAGATGACAATATCATTATTTCCAAAAGTGTAAAAGATAATAATTCAAGTGATAATCATTATTTTAAGGTTCCAAACTTTGTTATGGACCATATTGAGTTTTTAAAAAAAGAAAATGGGGAGCTCAAAGAAAAAATAAAAAAAAGTGGCATCTAGAAATTGCTTAATTGGAGCTGATACCTTTTTTGCTACAAAAGTGAATATTCACTTTCAAAAGATTGTATAAACCACTCTGCTTTTTGAACTTTCCTTGAAAATCTTTTAATTTATCACACAGATGCAATTTTCTTCGCAAATAGTATCAAAAAATTTTCTACAATTGAAAAAACATATTATATTTGCACCCGCAATGAGAAAATTATTGCATCTTACTGGAGGAATGGCAGAGCGGTCGAATGCGGCAGTCTTGAAAACTGTTGACTGTAACAGGTCCGGGGGTTCGAATCCCTCTTCCTCCGCTGAATTTCAAACCTTCAACTTTGTTGAAGGTTTTTTATTTTCTGCAACACCTTAATCTTTTGCAGATTTTCTTCAATCTGGTTCACTTTTCATTTTTTATAAGTAAATTCACACTCTCTTTCTTGATAAGATTTTTAAATTTAAAAAGACAATCTTGAAATTAATTGTTTCAGACTTAACTTATGATAGAAAACCAAATAAAATTTATTGAATTAAACATAAAAGCGATAAATGAAGCAAATTTTAATCTTAATGATACAGAAGATGGTATTGCTTTATTTGGCTCAATAACGAACTTAAAAACGTTTCTAAAAGGTTACTTTACTACACGATTAAACGAAAGAAGTTTTAGCGATAAACTTGTAAAAGAATTTGCCGAAATCAATTTTATAAAAGCCCGAATTGTCGAAATTGCAAATCAACATTACATAACAAAATCAGATCTTCAATCATTCTATGATGATATTCTGCAAAGAAAATTAATAACCGAAATATCCAAAGATGACTTTATTAATAACTCGCTAAATTTTATTCAAAACAGCATCCCAAATTCATATCATTTTGGATATACAAAAACTTCACTTAAAAAAATACTAGAAAAACAATACGATTTTATTTTTTCAAATGGTTTTCCAACAAATCTTTTAAATATAAATACCGGCGTAATGACTGCAAATGCAGGAGATAGTGCGCAGTTTTTATTTTTAGCCAGAGCTATATTAGCAGGATATAATTGTTCAAATGTTGACGTCCGTTCCAGCAGATATGACGCTGTAGTCGATTTCAACAATGTTCTTTTGCGTCTTCAAATCAAGGGGGTTTCCAGTAGCAACGCTATAAGTTTCAAAGATCGAGATAGAGGTGGACAAGGCATCGACCATACGCACATAACGAATAAGGGAAAAAGAATCACTTCTGCAGATTGTGATATTTATGTTGCCGTGGATAAAGAAGTTGGGATTTGTTATTTGATCCCTATGAATTATGTTGATAATCTAGATGAAAGCCAAATTACAAGCATTAATTTAAATAGCTTGAAACAATATAAAGAAAACTGGAATATAATTGCTGAAGTGGCAGAAACGAAAAAAGTATGAAATTGACATATGAAAAGAAAACTGATGGTGATTATTATTTTGTAAACAACCCAAAACTTTTTAATGGTATTTCAATAGGCAAAACGGATATCGAAAAAGTCCTAAATTTTGCCTATTCAATGTGTTTTGGAGAAGGCCATCATAGATCCACAAGAACAGGAGGTCAAAATAGTCGAAAAAATGGTGAAAAATTCTGCAATACTTTTCAAGGAAAATTAGCTGAACTTGTCCTTTACAATCATTTTAAAGCAAATTCCATTGAATGCAACGAACCTGATTTTGGAATTTATAAAGAAGGAATTTGGGACGATTCAGATTTAGAAATTCAAAACAAAAAACTCAATATAAAATCAGCCGCATCACAATCCAATCTCTTGCTTCTTGAAACAAAAGATTGGACTTCAGAAGGAAAATATATTCCAAATCTTGTTAATGGAGCCACAAATACATACGACTATTTTATTTTGGTTCGCATAAATCCTGATGTCAAAAAGCTTTTTCGCTCCAAAAGTTTAATGTACACTAATCAGATTCCAAAAACAGTAATTGAAGAACTCATTTTTTCATTATTCTGGACATATGATATTGCAGGATATTGCAGTAATGAAGATTTAAAAATGGCCATCGCTAATAAAAATATACTGCCTCAAAATTCTTTATTAAACAAATACACAAAAATGGATGCTGAAAACTACTACATACAGAGCGGAAACATGAGCAGTATAGAAAAACTTATTTCAATATTCATTAACAACTCTCAAACACAAAATTAATCTATTTAACAGATTTCAAAACCTTCATTATATTCTTTGAAACAGCTTCAATAACAGGAACGCTAACTGAATTTCCTGCTTGTTTATATAAATGGGAATTAGCTATTTTTGGGATTTTAAATTCATCAGGAAATCCTTGGAATCTTAAACACTCTCTAGGTGTCAATTTTCTAAATCCAAAATCAGTTTTTATTAAAGGCACATTATGTCCACCTGTTCCCATATTCGCAGTCAGCGTTGGACAAACATTTGATTTATTCTCTCTCACATACTGTCTTCTGAATTGGTAAACGGTTTTATCAGAAGTCATTTCTTGTTGAAGCATTTTATACATATAACGATCTTCGTTATAATAAAATTCGTCTTCAACTTTATCATTAATCACAAGATCTTTGATCGTTTTTGTCAATTTATCTTCTTTCGGAAATTCAAAAACTTCCTCCGGATTTTTAATCACAGTCTTATCAAAAGCAACTATAAAGATACGTTCTCTATTATGTGGAATATTCCCATAGTCTTTAGTATTCAAAACTTTAGACTGAAAAGAATAATTTCTGTCACGCAATGATTTTTCGATCACTTTCATCGTATTTCCGTGATCATGCGTTACTAAGTTTTTTACATTTTCCAAAAAAACCACTTTTGGCCTCATGGTGTCAACAAAATCTAATATTCTAAAAAAGTGATTTCCTCTATTGTCATCAAAACCTTTTCTATAACCAGCTACAGAAAATGGCTGACACGGAAAACCCGCTGTAAGAACATCAATTTTAGGAATTCCATCAACATCTAACTGCAAAACATCACCTTCAATTAAATTATGTTTAAAGTTTTCTTTATACGTAATGCAGGCATTTTTATCATATTCATTTGCCCAAAGCAAATCAAAACCCGATTTTTTAAATCCCAAACAAATTCCCCCAATACCGGCATATAGACTTCCAACAGTAAATTTATTGCTCATTTTATATCTCACTAATTATACTATGCGACTTTAATTACATTTAGTCGTTTTTACAAAGATAGCTATTCAAAATCGAATAAAATATCGCTTTTAAAATTTCGAAAAATAATTTTAAATCAAAATTACATTACTCAGAAACAAAAACAACATAATATTAAAAATCAATAACTTAAATAGAAAACCAACATTAGCTCTTTATTTTGACAGACTAATTTTTAATTCGTAATTTAGTTTGAATAAACTTTGAAATAATAACTTTAAAACCATAAAATATGCGTCATATTCTACTTCTTTCAGTTATAATTCTAACTTTTTCATGTAAAAAAGATATTCAATCCACTACTCTAAAAGATTATTTCACCTATGAAAAAAACAACATCATAGAAAGCGCAGGAGTAAAAATGATTCCAATAAAAACACCTATTGGTGATTTCAAAGTCTGGACAAAACGTTTTGGAAACAACCCAAAAATAAAAATACTTTTATTGCATGGTGGTCCAGCAATGACACACGAATATATGGAATGTTTTGAGACCTTTTTTCAGCGTGAAGGATTTGAATTTTACGAATATGACCAACTTGGTTCTTATTATAGCGACCAACCAAAAGACAGCAGCTTATGGACCACAGAACGATTTGTTGAAGAAGTTGAACAAGTACGAAAAGCAATTGGCGCAGATAATAGCAATTTTTATATTTTAGGAAATTCATGGGGCGGAATTCTCGCAACGGAATATGCTTTAAAATATCAAAAAAACATGAAAGCATTATTAGTTTCAAACATGGTTGCCAGCGCACCAGAATATAAAAAATACGCTGAAGAAGTTTTAGCTAAGCAAATGAAACCTGAAATATTAGCAGAAATACGAGCATTAGAAGCCAAAAAAGATTTTAATAATCCAAGATATATGGAACTTTTAATTCCTAATTTCTATCACGAGCATTTATGCCGATTAAAAGAATGGCCTGATGGCTTAAACAGATCAGGAAAACATATAAATAATGAAATTTATACTATTATGCAAGGTCCTAGCGAATTTGGAATAAGTGGTAGATTAGCAAAATGGGATATCAAAAATCGCCTGCACGAAATAGAAATTCCAACTCTTATGATTGGAGCCAAATACGACACAATGGATCCAAAAGCAATGGAAGAGCAAAGTAAATTAGTTAAAAATGGACATTATTTATACTGTCCAAACGGAAGTCATCTTGCAATGTGGGATGATCAGCAAGTATATATGAATGGCGTTATTGAATTTATTCATAATGTAGATTTGAAAAAAATCTAATTCTCAAAATATAAAATAGATTACAGCCTCACTTCATTCCGTATATCGCTGGGTCCTTTGCCACATTCCGCCAAGCCACGAAGCTTTTCGCAAAAGAATGCAATTCTTGCCGCTGGCTCATCAAGACCCGACAATCCAGGAAGAATCCCAAACCCTATACAAAACAAAAAAAATCCCACCCGACAAGCCGGGAAGGATCCTCAAAAGAAAGGCTGGAGGCCC
>NZ_SJSY01000060.1 GCF_004352915.1 Flavobacterium zhairuonense
TTTGAGCAAAAACACTGCTTATTACTGGAGAATCAAGGCTACTGATGCTAAAGGATTGGCAAGTGCCTATTCGTCTACTTTTAAATTTTACACCGCAGGAGATGCAGTTGTAAATCATCTTCCGTTTGCACCAGAATTGGTTGCTCCAGTATTAAATACCGCCTTAAATTCTGGAACTGTATCTTTAAAATGGACAGCTTCTGATGTTGATACTGCAGATATTCTGACTTATGATGTTTATTTTGGAACCGCAAATCCTCCTACAGCTAAAGTAAGCGAGAATAAAGGAGCTAACACAATTGATGTTACCGTAGAACCAGCAAAACAATATTTCTGGAAAGTTGTCGTAAAAGACGGCAAAGGAGGAGAAACTGTTGGTCAGGTTTGGAAATTCAAAACCAATTAAAAATAAAATCAACTAAACCAAAAAATCCCATTTTCGACAAACTGAAAATGGGATTTTTTTTACACTTCTGGTTTTCATTAGATTATTATTTCTAACTTTAGTCTTACAAGCTGAAAACCAAAGAAATAAAAACCGATATGAAGAAAATCATTCTTTTATTTTTTCTTTTATTTTTCTTCAAAGCCATTGCGCAAACTTCTGATACATTAGTACTGAAAAACAATGACATCATTGTTGGCGAAATAAAAATAATGAACAAAGGTGTCGTTCAAATTGAAACCGATTACAGCAAAGATGATTTTAAATTGGAATGGAAACATGTAAAAAACATTGGTTCGGAAAGAATTCATATTATCAATTTGATCAATGGAGTTCTCTTAAATGGAAAAATTTCAAAAACAAAAGCGCCCAATAAATGCGAAATTACTAATGTCGAAACGCAAACAAAATCCATAATTGATCTTAGTGATATTGTATACATAAAACCTGTTGACGAAAGCTTTTGGGATCGACTTGATGCCAGTTTTGATGTTGGAATAAAGTTGACTAAAGCGCAAAATCTCCAGCAATTAACTGCAAATGTAAACTTAGGCTACACAGCCAAAAGATGGTACGGTACGGCAATGTACAAACACTTGCAATCTATTCAAGATGACAGCGACCCCATTCGAAGAATTGATTCAGAATTAAGTTATGTCCATTTGCTTCCAAAAGATTATTTCATTCCATTATCAGTAAGCACTTTATCAAATACCGAACAAGATATTGATTTGCGAGTCATTTCAAAAGCAGGTTATGGAAAATATCTAATGCATAGTAATAAAAGATATTGGGGAGTTGCCTCAGGATTATCCTTTAACCATGAAAAATTTAAAGATACAAGCGAACCCAATAAAAGTTTGGAGCTTTTTGTTGGAACCGATTTTAACCTGTACGATATTGGAGATTTCAGTATTCAGACAAAAGCAACTGTTTTTCCGAGTATTACAGAAAGCAAAAGGGTTCGTACCGATTTTTCTTTAGACACAAAATATGATCTTCCATTGGATTTTTTCATCAAACTCTCCTTTGTCTACAACTACGATAACAAGCCAAAACCTGGCGCATCAAAAGATGATTATGTTTTCCAGACCACTTTTGGATGGAAATTAGATTAAAAACTTAGAAACAAAAAAAGGGCTGTCAAAAACTGACAGCCCTTTCTTCAAATTGTAATTTAAAAAGTAAATTATGAGTTTCCGCATAATGCAGTATAGTCGTCAAACATTTTGATGTATATTTCTTTATTTTCAAAATCGTAAGCTCCTTTTTCAATTTTCTCGATCATTGCAGGACAATCAGAAAAATATTCTTTTAATGCTTTTCTTCTTCCAAATAAAACTGGCGGGCTAAAAAATTCTTCTTTAGTATGTTTTTTCAAAGAATAGTCATCTTGAGGAAAGAACTCGTGGTATAATGATATTTTACTTCCTTTTTTAACTTCTTCAAATAAAGAATATCTTTTTGAACTTGTCTCATTTTTGGTATCGTATGATGAAATCATAGGAACACCTCTACCTGCTTTACCTACAATATATAAATGGCCTTCGTTATCTTTAATGTTAACAACTTTTTTCAGATTTGTTTTTTCAGGCTTTTTCTGTCCTTCAATGTAGATTCTAACACTACTTTTTTCTGAACCAATACCGTCCATCATCGTTCTTAAACCAGAAGCTGTTTGTTCTGTTCTTAAATCTACCAGCTCAGGGAAATCACTAATAATTCTAACTTTTCCTTTATACACTTTAGAATCTGTATCTAAAACTTCACCATCAAATTCAGCATATCTAAATGCTGTAGCTGATTTTTTGTAAGTTGATAAGACTGGTTCTTGTTGTGTTGCTTCAATGGTAAGTGCTTTTTCTGTGATTTTTTTATAATTATCAATATCATCAATTAAATTTTTGATGTATGGATAATCTTCTCTCATTCCTAAAAAGCTTTTTTCATTTTCTTTAATTCCATCTAAATATTTAGAAGCTTCTGTAACATTTCCTAACAAAATATAAGTTGCTGCTAAGTTGTAGTAGGCACTAAATCTAATTTTTTTAGCTAAATCTTCGTCTTCTTTATCTTGAAAATTAATGTATTCTAACCAATATTTTTGTGCTTCACCAAATAAGTCTGCCCAGTTTTCTCTGTCAACATCTACCAAAGTTGGCAATACTTGAACTGATTGATTAAACTCATCTACATTGAATGTTGATTTTGATTTTTTCTTCTTTTCAAGATCAGAATATTTCAATTTAGTGATCTGAGGGCCATACAGGTAAAAACCTTCAAACTCTGCAATCATATCTTTGAAGTTTTTCTCTATAATGTAATTGGCTAATCTGTCGTAGGTTTCAGTTGGATTTGTTACATACATGCAAACCTTAGGAGTTGTATATCTTTTGTAAATAACTTTTCCTGTCTTGTCTGAAATTTCTAAATTAGATTCTAGACCAATATAATATGCAGGAGCATTTTGGTAATATTTTTCCAAATAATCTTCGTCATTTACTAACTCATATCGAGTTAAATTGTATTTTACTTTGAATTCTCCATCATCCGTTTTCTTTAAACCAGAAACTGCAAGAGTTTGTTTCATTTTTTCTGGAGAAAAAGGAACTTTTTTAATATTAAAACTACTCTCAAGACCTGATGAAAAATCTAATATTAATTGGTATGATTTGTAATTGCCGTATTGAGTATCAACTGGAGGAACCGGACCACGTAAGTTCAGTTTGTTTTTGTTCATTTCCTCCTCAGTTAAGTTTCTTCCAATAGCCATCTTTGTCATTTGGCCGCAAACATTCTGGCTAATACCAGCAAGTACTAGTAGTACAATAATTTTTGTAAAGTTTCTCATGTAATTTATTTTAGAACTGGGTTATGTCTCGTGTTTGTTTTTGCTCTTTTAAAACTAGCAATCAATTTATTGGCTCTCTCTATTATTAGCTTTCCGTCGGCTTTATCGTAATCATTGGCGATTAGCTTTTCCGATTCAACAATGGCTTTTTCTGGCTCATCCATCATTAAATAAATTGTAGCTAAATTATAATATGCAGAATATCTCATCTTGCGGGATGGTTTGCTATCGTCAGCATATTTTGTCTTTAGAGACTCTAAATATTCGATCAAAGGTTGCATGTTTGACTTCAGATCATCAATTGGTAAAGCCGGTTGTGTAGTAGCAAACAACGCTTTTACGGCCTGAATAGCCTCCATTTGAGTTTTACCTTCGTCATTTTTAGCATCCAAAATCCATAGAATTTCATCGCTGCTTGCATTAGTAAAACCGTAAGTACTTCCTAAATCGCTAATAACACGATTCGAAGCATTAACCGTAAACTCTCTAAGTTTGCGATCGCGAATAGCCGTTTTATTTACATAAAATTCCTTAAGTGGCTCAGACGGATCTTCATATTCTTTAGAAACATACTCTACTTCACCATCAAAATTTATGCGAAAACCATCAGTGACTGCTTTAGTCGTATCCTTTTTTACTATGGCATTTTTTAAAAATCTATTTGTGCTAACAGCGGCTTCTTTCGCTTTTGCTTCTTCAATTTCTTTTTCTGTAGGAGGAATTGGCGTTATAGGACCTTTTATTTTAGCAAAACCTCTTGTAGTATAAGTAGAAACCACATAGTAGTATTCTTTTCTAAAAGTCACCCTTCCGTCTTTATCTTTCTTCTCTTCAATTCTTGTTTTTTGGGTAGCGCCTTTTTCAACAAAGTCTTCCAGATTAATTAACACGTCAACTGTTGCATTTTCTTCAACCCTTTTCCATCCGTAGATATATAACTTGCTATTTATATCTGTCGGATTTACATACGTTTGGAATACTCCTCCTAATTTTACTTTTGAAGAAAAAGTACGCTGTTCAAAAGGAACAGGCTCTTGCGGAAGATTCTGGTATTTCACATTAAAATAAAAACGATCCAAATCTACTTTTTGTGCTTTTACGCCAAAAAAAGACATGAACAAAACGAAAAGTATTGCTTTTTTCATAGGTTAAGTATTAATAAATTTTGATGCACAAACCTATTTATAATATTTCTAAAAAGCAACTTTATATGACTATCAATTGAAGAATATTGTGTTAAATTTCACACATTCTAAAACTTTGGGACAATGCGAGTTGTAGGAATTTACTTCAACTAAAACATGTAGTGAAATTAACCAAAAATAACTTACCTTGTGGTTATATGGCTACGGATTTTTCTTAATTAAAAACAATAAAAAAACTCCTGCTTTTTGAAAAGAAAGAGCAGGAGTTTTTGCTTTTATAAAAAATCTAAAGAATATCTTCGCAGGTAAAAACCTCTTTCAAACGAACACCTTTTTCAGTATGTTCAACTGTTATAATTTGGTTATGCGCATCGTGTTCTAAAAACAAATAATAATTTTCATCAGCTGCTGCGTTCAGCAATTTTGCTTTTTCAGGCATTGTCAACAAGGGCCTTGTATCATATCCCATAACATACGGTAACGGAATATGTCCAGCTGTCGCCAATAAATCGGCACAAAACACAATCGTTTTATCTTGGTATTTTATATGCGGAATCATTTGTTTTTCGGTATGACCGTCAACGTAATAGATGTCGAAACCCAATTCTTTTGAAAAACCAAAACCGCTTTCTGGTTTTTCAACAAAATTCAATCGACCACTTTCCTGCATTGGCAAAATATTTTCTGCTAAAAAAGAAGCTTTTTCACGAGGATTTGGTTTTGTAGCCCATTCCCAATGATTTTCATTTGTCCAAAATTTAGCATTTTTGAAAGCAGGTTCATAACCCGTTTTGCCTGCATTCCATTGTACACTTCCGCCACAATGATCAAAATGAAGATGCGTCATAAAAACGTCTGTAATGTCATCTCGATGAAAACCATATTTTGCAAGTGATTTATCTATAGAATGCGAGCCCCAAAGCGAGTAATAGCCAAAAAATTTCTCCGATTGCTTATCGCCCATTCCGGTATCGATTAAAATAAGACGATTTCCGTCTTCAATCAACAAACAACGCGCCGCAATATCAATCAAATTATTAGCATCTGCAGGATTCGTTTTGTTCCAGATCGTTTTGGGAACAACACCAAACATAGCGCCTCCATCTAACTTAAAATTTCCAGATTCTATTGGATAAAGTTTCATAAAAAATAATTTCTAGTAAAGAAACAAAGCTAGGAAATCCTGCTCTTTAAACTAAAAATTCATTACAAAACTTTTTGACGCTTATTCCAAAGTGATCGAAGAACTTCCCATTATTTCTTGCTTGTCAAAAAAATTGACAAAATAAGTTCCCTTCTTGAATGTATTCAGATCATCATTTAAAACGCCATAAACATTAGCCGTTTTACCTTGGTAATCGCATGCAACCAAAAAGCTGTAAACCAACGCCTTGTCATTACCAAATTCGATCAATTTATTTTCACCCAAAACCGTATTTTTTTGATCTAAAACCTGAATGTAATAGACTTTTTTTCCGTTTTTTGACGCCGAATTTCCGTTTATTGAAAAGCTTATTTTCAGTTTTTTTGTGTTTTTCGCTTTAGTCGTTTCTTGTTCTTTGCCGGAACTTTTTTCATTGATGGCAGTCACTTTAAAATTGCTCAAAGAAAGTTTTGCGGCATCTTTTAAAGTCGATTCCAATTTTTTCTGTTTCGAAATCAGTGTGTCATTTTCTGCTTTTTGCTTGTACATGACAACATTTTGACTTTCGATTTCGGTAAGTAGGTTTTTATTCTGAGATTTCAGTTTTTTAACCTCTTTTATCTTCGCGTCCAATGATATTTTTAGATCCGAAAGTTGTTTGCGGTAAATTTTAATTTGTTCTGCAGACGGATTTTTTGATGCTTTGATGATTTCCATCAAATTCTCAATATTCTTTTTCTCAAGTTCCAATTCCTCAGAAAGTGCAGTCTTTTCATAAATGGCAACATCATAAGCCAACTTCAAATTATTTAAAGAGTCCAATATATTTTCCTGATCCATAGATTCTGAAACCGGTTCAATTATTTCTAGCCCGCCCCTTTTAGGCACATCTATAATCTCGTTTGTTTCGCTGCTAAAAATCAAATATGTGGCTCCAATGCCAAAAATAAAAATAATTGCAAAAAGGGCTTTGATCCAGCTATCTTTGTAATTTTTTTTCATGATTTATCATAATTTATTGCAAAAGTACCATAAATTTAAAATTATAAACAGGTAAAAATACGGTATTTTAACTCTTTTCAGCGACTCTTAATAATTAGCTAACAAACAAAAGCTTTTTTTTGTAAGTTTCTTTTTATTTCCCATATAATAACGGGACTTTCTGACAATTTTAAACATCAAAATAACTTCTATCTATTTTAACATTTGTTATAATAATGTGAACCGTTATGGAAAAAGGTTTTTAAGTCGTATCTTTGCAGACAATTTCACTTCAACATTGACAGACAGCACTTTAAAATGTAATAATTTAATTACTTTTTAATAAATATTAAAGGAATGTTGAAAAAGATAAATACCATAAAAACAATGATAAAAGTTTCTGATACAGCCAAAAAGAAAATCATCGACCTGATGACTGACGATGGTTTTGATGCCGCTCACGACTACGTACGTGTTGGAGTGAAAAGTGGCGGATGCTCTGGTTTGTCATACGATTTAAAATTTGACAAAACCAAAGGAGATGATGACAAAATTTTCGTAGATAACGACATCCAAATTGCAGTTGAAAAAAAATCATTTTTGTATTTAGCCGGAACAATTTTAGAATTTTCAGGCGGATTGAACGGAAAAGGTTTCGTTTTCAACAATCCAAACGCAAGCAGAACTTGCGGTTGCGGAGAATCATTTTCTCTTTAGTCAAAAGCCGAAAGTCATAAAGCCTTCAAAGACTCTAAATTGACTTTCAGACTTTATGACTTTAAATTTTTTAAGACAACATTAAAATATAATGAGCAAATACACCGAAGACGATTTAAAAATCGAACTGGAAACTAAAGAATACGAGTACGGATTTTATACCAATATAGAATCTGAAACTTTCCCTATTGGCTTAAACGAAGACATCGTGAGAGCTATTTCGCTTAAAAAAGAAGAACCTGAATGGATGACCGAATGGCGCATCGAGGCTTTCCGTGCATGGAAAGAAATGATCGAGCCAGAATGGGCAAATGTTCGTTACGAAAAACCAGACTTTCAGGCGATTTCATATTATTCAGCTCCAAAACAAGTAGATCCTAACAAAACTTTGGACGATGTTGATCCGGAATTATTAGAGATGTACAAAAAATTGGGGATTTCTGTTGATGAGCAAAAAATGATGAACAATGTCGCTATGGATATTGTTGTCGATTCTATTTCGGTAGCTACCACTTTCAAGAAAACTTTGGCCGAAAAAGGAATTATTTTCTGTCCAATTTCTGAAGCTATCAAAGAACATCCTGAATTAGTAAAAAAATATTTAGGAACTGTTGTACCTCAAAAAGACAACTTCTACGCAGCGTTAAACTCAGCGGTTTTCTCTGACGGAAGTTTCTGTTATATTCCAAAAGGCGTAAAATGTCCAATGGAACTGTCAACTTATTTCAGAATCAATCAAGCAGGAACTGGACAATTCGAAAGAACTTTAGTTATTGCTGATGAAGGAAGTTACGTTTCTTACCTTGAAGGATGTACTGCTCCAAGCCGTGACGAAAACCAATTACACGCTGCTGTAGTTGAGTTAATCGCTTTGGACGATGCAGAAATTAAATATTCTACCGTTCAAAACTGGTTCCCAGGAAACAAAGAAGGAAAAGGTGGAGTTTACAACTTCGTAACAAAAAGAGGTTTATGCGAAACAAACGCTAAAATTTCTTGGACACAAGTTGAAACGGGTTCTGCTGTAACTTGGAAATACCCATCTTGCGTACTTAAAGGAGATAATTCAGTAGGAGAATTTTATTCTATTGCTGTAACCAATAATTTCCAACAAGCTGATACTGGAACAAAAATGATCCATTTAGGAAAAAATACCAAATCGACTATTATTTCTAAAGGTATCTCGGCTGGAAAATCACAAAATAGCTACCGTGGTTTAGTGCAAATCTCACCAAGAGCAGAGAATGCCAGAAACTTTTCTCAATGTGACTCATTGTTAATGGGTAACAATTGTGGTGCGTATACTTTCCCATACATCGAAAGTAAAAATCCATCTGCAAAAATCGAGCACGAAGCAACTACAAGTAAAATTGGAGAAGACCAAGTTTTCTACTGCAACCAAAGAGGTATTCCGACCGAAAAAGCGATTGCCTTAATTGTAAACGGTTTCAGTAAAGATGTCTTGAACAAATTACCAATGGAATTTGCTGTTGAAGCGCAAAAATTACTAGAGATTTCTTTAGAAGGTTCTGTAGGATAATATTTAAACTCAATCGTTATGAATATTACTTTAAAAAATGTAAACAAAAAAGATTTTCCAATTTTTAAATCATTGGCAAAATCTCTTGGTTTTGAAATTATTGAAGAGAAGGAAGAAAGCCAATACAATCCTGAATTTGTAAAAGAGATTTTACAAGGACAAAAAGATATTAAAGAAGGTAGAGGCATCAAAATGACAATGGAGGAATTACGAGCTTTATGCAAATAATATTTACTCCAAAAGCAAAAAAAGATTTAGATTTTTGGGTCAAATCTGGAAACAAGAATATTTTAAAGAAAATCAATGCTTTAATTGAAGACATACAACTTCATCCATTTAATGGAATTGGAAAACCAGAACAATTAAAATATAATTTATCTGGAGTATGGTCAAGAAGAATTGATCAAGAGCATCGATTAGTTTATGAAATTATTGACGAAGACACAATTGAAATACTAAATCTTCTTTCATTAAAAGGACATTACGAATAAGTATTAATGGAAAATAAAACAGTCATCATTTTAGGTTCTTCCAGAAAAAATGGAAACACAACAAAAATTGTGGATGAAATTTCTAAGGAGCATCACATTGATGTAGTGAATTTAAGTGATTACAATATTTCGTATTATGATTACGAAAGCAAAAATATAGACGATGATTTTCTTCCTTTAATAAGAAGAATACTGGAAGAGTACGACACCTTAATTTTTGCAACGCCGGTTTATTGGTACAATATGAGCGGTATTATGAAGGTCTTTTTCGATAGGATTTCAGATTTAATCCGAATTGAAAAAGAAACCGGAAGAAAGCTAAGAGGAAAGAAAATTGGAGTGATTACAAATTCACACGATAATGAAATCGAAGATAGTTTTTACATTCCGTTTCAAAAATCAGCCGATTATTTAGGCATGAAATATTTAGGACACGCGCATTTTAATGCCAATATCCTAAACCAACAAACAAAAATAGAATTGACATTTATATAAAATAAAAAACAATGTTATCAATAAAAAACCTTCACGCCGCGATTGGTGATAAAGAAATCCTTAAGGGAATTAACATAGAAGTTAAAGCTGGAGAAGTTCACGCGATAATGGGACCAAACGGTTCTGGAAAAAGTACACTTTCTGCTGTTATTGCAGGAAACGAAAATTATGAAGTTACAGATGGAGAGGTAATTCTTGACGGAGAAGATCTTGCTGATTTAGCTCCTGAAGAAAGAGCACATAAAGGTGTTTTCCTTTCTTTTCAATATCCAGTAGAAATTCCTGGAGTTAGCGTTACTAACTTCATGAAAACTGCTATCAACGAAACTCGTAAAGCAAACGGTCAGGAAGAAATGCCAGCTAACGAAATGTTGAAAGTAATTCGTGAGAAATCTGAATTATTAGAAATCGACCGTAAATTTTTATCTCGTTCTTTAAATGAAGGTTTTTCTGGAGGAGAGAAAAAGAGAAACGAAATTTTCCAAATGGCAATGTTAGAGCCAAAATTAGCTATCCTTGACGAAACCGATTCTGGTCTTGATATCGATGCTTTAAGAATTGTTGCAAATGGTGTAAACAAATTAAAAAGCGACAAAAACGCTATTATCGTGATTACACACTACCAACGTTTATTAGATTATATCGTCCCTGATTTCGTTCACGTTCTTTACAACGGAAGAATCGTAAAATCTGGAGGAAAAGAATTAGCTTACGAATTAGAAGAAAAAGGATACGACTGGATCAAAGCAGAGAATTAGTCAGTCTGAAAGTCGAAAGTCAAAAGTCATAAAGTCGAAAATACAATATGAGTAAATTCAAATCTTTTGAGGAAATAAATTCTTGGCAAAAATCTCGAATCTTCAATAAGAAAATATATTTGATTACTGAAAATTCTACTTTCAAAAAAGACTTTGATTTTGTTAGACAAATAAGACGTGCATCACTTTCTATATCATCAAATATAGCAGAAGGTTTTGAGAGAAATACAGACAAAGAGTTTATTTACTTTTTATATGTAGCCAAAGCATCCGCAGGAGAAGTAAGATCTCAATTATATTTAGCATTTGATTTAGAATATATTTTAAAAGAAGAATTTGAAATGCTTTTAGAATCGATTACAGAAATATCGAAATTATTAAGCGGTTTCATTAAATATTTGAGCCCAAAGTCATAAAGTCGAAAGTCATAAAGTCTTAAACTTTATGCTTTAAATTTTTAACCTTTTGGCAAAAACAGTCGACAATCCAAAGTCTTTTGACTTTCGACTTTCGACTTTAAGACTAAAAAGAACAATGGATTTAAAAGAAAAATTAGTATCGTCTTTTATGGCTTTTGAAGAGCGTGTTGATGTACATTCAGATTTACATGACATACGCACAAATGCTTTAAAAAACTTCGAAAATAAAGGTTTCCCAACCAAAAAAGAAGAAGCTTGGAAATACACATCGCTAAACGCCATCTTAAAAAATGACTTTACGGTTTTTCCTAAGCAGGAAAATGCAATCGAATTCAATCAGGTAAAAAAATACTTTTTACACGAAATTGATACGTATAAATTAGTATTTGTTGATGGTGTTTTCAGTTCGCATTTGTCTTCTACAACGCACGACGGAATCGATGTTTGCTTGATGTCATCGGCATTGACCAAACCAAAATATAAAATGATTATTGATAAATACTTCAATCAAATTGCAAGTAAAGATGACAGCTTAACGTCATTAAATACTGCATTTGCAATGGAAGGTGCTTTTATCAATATTCCACAAAAGAAAGTAGCCGATAAGCCAATTGAAATCATGTATTTCTCAACAGGAAACGAATCGGCTTTAATGGTTCAGCCAAGAAATTTGGTTATTGTGGGTGAAAATTCACATGTTCAAATTATCGAACGTCACCAAAGTTTGAATGAAAATCCAGTTTTAACCAATTCCGTTACAGAGATTTTCGCTCAAAAACGTGCGATTGTTGATTATTACAAAATTCAAAACGATAATAGCGAAGCGAATTTAATCGACAACACTTATGTTTCTCAACAACAAGAAAGTCACGCTTATGTGCATACTTTCTCTTTTGGTGGAAATTTAACTCGTAACAACTTAAACTTTTACCATTTCGGAGAAAGATTAACAAGTACGTTAAACGGAATTTCTATCTTGAATGACAAACAACACGTTGACCATTATACTTTGGTAAACCACGCACAACCAAACTGCGAAAGTTTCCAAGATTATAAAGGAATTTTCTCTGATCGTTCGACAGGAGTTTTCAACGGAAAAGTTTTGGTTGAAAAAGAAGCTCAAAAAACAAATGCTTTCCAAAAAAGCAACAACATTTTGTTGAGCGACAAAGCTACTATCAACGCAAAACCACAATTAGAGATTTTTGCTGATGACGTAAAATGTTCTCACGGATGTACTGTTGGACAGCTTGATGAAACAGCAATGTTCTACATGCAATCTCGTGGTATTCCTCAAAAAGAAGCTAAAGCTTTATTGATGTACGCATTCTCAAACGCTGTTATCGAAAGCATCAAAATACCAGAATTAAAACAAAGAATTACTAAAATCATTGCCATGAAATTAGGCGTGAATTTAGGATTTGATTTGTAGTATTGTTTAACCGCAAGGTTCGCAAAGATTTACGCAAGGTTCGCAAAGGTTTATTACAAAACTTTGCGAACTTTGCGCTTTTTACTTGGCGTCTTTGCGGTTAAATTTTATTTTTTCAATGAAGAAATTATCCCCTTCAAAAACCCATTAAAATCAAATCCAGGTTCTTCTTCCTTCACTCCCATTCTCACAATTACCATATCCAAAGACGGAATAATCGCCACCATTTGCCCTTGATATCCACTGCAATAAAACATATCTCTAGGAACATCTGGGAATTTCCCTCCAGCGTTTAGCCAAAATTGCGCTCCATATTTTCCTTCAGAAGTATTTGTTGGAGTTGCTGTATACTTTACCCAGCTTTCATCAAGGATTTGTTCTCCATTCCAGTTTCCTTTATGAAGATATAATAATCCGAATTTTGACCAATCTCTTGGCGTGGCCCATCCGTAAGACGAACCAACAAAAGTTCCAGACATATCTTGTTCGACAATCATCGAGTTCATCCCGATTTTGTCGATTACGGCACTGTACCAAAAATCAAGATATTCTTGTTGGGTTTTAAATTGGCTTCTTAAAATTCTCGATAATAAATTTGTCGTTCCTGACGAATAATACCAATGTGTGTTTGGTTTATATTTCGCTGGTTTATCCATTTGTACTTTCCCCATATCTTCAGATTGGAAAAGCATTTGTGTCGCATCGCAAATCGTGCTATAATTTTCTTCCCATTCTAAACCAGAATTCATATGAAGCAAATCGTTAACCGTAATATTTTTACGTTCATCATTTTGCCATTCTTTAATTGGCGCTGGTTTATAAATATCAATTTTTCCTTGTTTAGCCAAAACTCCAAAAGCTGAACTTGTGATACTTTTTGTCATCGACCAACCTAAAATTTTGCTGTCTTTATTAAAACCTGTGTCGTATTTTTCACCAATTAATTTGTCTTTATATAAAACGACAACGGCGCGCGTACGTTTTGCTTTTCCCCCATCTTTATCGAAAGAATCATCAATTGCTTTTTTTAATTTTGTGTAATCCACATTCGCGAAAGCGGAATCTTTTGGCTCATTATTCCCGTAAGGAAAAGGAAGATTATTAACCAATTTTGTTCTTTTTGGAAGCAAATAGGGTTTCGAAATATCATAATCATCATTAATTAATAACGCACCTAAACCTTCTCTATAAATCGCTTTTCTTTCTTTTAAACCATAAACTGCCGATGTTGCAAATTTTCCAGCATCATCAATTTTGTTTGTGGCAAGATCTAGCAAATGAATATCATTATCTGTTTTCTGAATTAAATCCAATGAGCGATGATCCATAAAATGCCCCGACGCAACACTCTTGGCCGAAAAGCCAGAAATCAAATCAAGCTTCGGATAAGTCGTAAATCCGAAATACAAAAAAGCGAGAACAAGGGCAAGCGCCAGTACTTTGAGAAATTTTTTCATGATGTGTTAGCTATTTTTAATGCAATATAAATAATTTATGTTCACGATTTTAGAACTCAAATTATAAATCTGTTTCGGATAATGCAGAAAACCGAAACTATTTTTATGGAATCAGCATTTACAACATCTGACAATCGCATCATAAAAGGAAATTATAGAATTGCTGTATAAACAAATTTAGTTTTAGTACTTTTGTAAATAGATTTTTTCTAAATAAGACATGCTAGATATTCAAAAAATAAGAGCTGATTTCCCGATACTTTCTCAAACTGTAAACGGAAAGCCATTAGTATATTTCGACAACGGAGCTACTTCGCAAAAACCACAAGTTGTGATTGATGCTGAAGTAAAATATTATAACGAAATCAATGCCAACATTCACCGTGGCGTTCACACATTAAGCCAGTTAGCAACTGACGCTTATGAGATTTCACGCGGAAAAGTGAAAGATCACATCAACGCAAAATTTGCTCACGAAGTGCTTTTTACTTCAGGGACAACACACGGAATTAACTTAGTTGCAAACGGTTTTGCTTCGATTTTAAAACCTGGTGATGAAGTTGTTGTTTCTTCATTGGAACACCACAGCAACATTGTGCCTTGGCAGATGTTATGCGAAAAAACGGGTGCGATTTTAAAAGTCATTCCAATTGATGACAATGGAGAATTAATCATTACCGAATTTGACAAACTGCTTTCAGATAAAACGAAAATCGTTACTGTAAATCATATTTCAAATGCATTGGGCGTAATTAATCCGATCAAATATATTATTGATAAAGCACATGCTGTTGGAGCTGCAGTTTTAATTGATGGCGCGCAGGCCGTTCCGCATTTAAAACCAAATGTTCAGGAATTAGATTGCGATTTTTATGCTTTTTCGGGTCATAAAATGTGCGGTCCAACGGGAACTGGAATTTTGTACGGAAAAGAAGAATGGCTGAACAAACTTCCTCCTTACCAAGGCGGAGGTGAAATGATCAAAGAAGTTACTTTCGAAAAAACAACTTACGCAGATTTGCCTCATAAATTTGAAGCAGGAACTCCAAACATCGCTGGCGGAATTGTTTTAGGAACTGCAATTGATTATTTAAACGAGATTGGTTTTGATAAAATTCATGAATACGAAAATGAATTGTTAGAGCACGCAACAAAACGTCTTAACGAAATTGAAGGCATCCGAATTTATGGAAATACCAAAAATAAAGCTTCTGTAGTTTCGTTTAATATTGACGGAATTCACCCGTATGATGTTGGTTCTATTATAGATAAACTTGGAATTGCTGTTAGAACAGGACATCATTGCGCACAGCCAATCATGAATTTCTTCTGTATTCCGGGAACGATTCGTGCTTCTTTCTCATTTTATAATACAAAAGAAGAAATTGATGCAATGGTTGAAGCAGTGAAAAAAGCACAAACCATGTTAAGCTAAAAAATATTTTATGAGACTATTATCTTTTTTATTCTTCACAATCTTCATCGTAACAGGCTGTTCAAGCCAAAAATTAGCTGACATGACCACAACAAAAATGGAATATTCTGCTGTTTCGAGAGGTGTTTTTAAAAAGATAATTGTTGAGAATAAAACAGTTTCAGTGACCAATGGAAGAAATTCCGAAGCAGTAGAAAAGAAAATCAATGATGCAAAATGGAAACAAATTGTATCCGAGTTTTCAAAAATAAATTTAGAAAATATTCCAAACTTGAAAGCTCCAACAGAGAAACGTTTTTATGACGGTGCCGCAATTGGAAATTTAAAAATAACTCAAAATCAGAAAACCTACGAAACAAAAGGTTTTGACAACGGTTTTCCACCAAAGGAAATTGAAAAACTGGTAAATTTGCTGACTGATTTTGCTAAAGAATAATTATGACGATAAGAGAAATTCAAGACGAAATAATAGACGAGTTTTCAATGTTTGATGATTGGATGCAACGCTACGAATACATCATTGAACTAGGAAAAAGTCTTCCGTTAATTAAAGAAGAATACAAAGTAGACGAAAATTTAATCAAAGGTTGCCAATCAAAAGTTTGGTTGCAAGGCGAACAAAACGACGATAAAATTGTTTTCACAGCAGATAGCGATGCGATTTTGACCAAAGGAATTATAGCGATTTTAATTCGCGCTTTCTCCAACCAAAAAGCATCAGACATTATAAACGCAGATACTGATTTTATTGATGAAATCGGGTTAAAAGAACATTTATCAGCAACACGCGCCAACGGTTTGGTTTCGATGATTAAAAACATCAAAATGTACGCTTTGGCTTTTGACGCAAAAAACAAAAATTAGAAAATTTCAAACCATTAAGGCATTAAGATTCATAAAGTACTAAGCTTAATTTTCTTGGCAATTAGAAGAGAATTAAGTGTACTGCAAAACTTAATTCTCTTAATATCTTAATGGTAAAAACAAAAAATAAAAATGGAACAAGAAATAGACACAAACGAATTAGGAGAATCAATCGTAAAAGTTTTAAAAGGAATTTATGATCCTGAGATTCCAGTTGATATTTATGAGTTAGGATTAATTTACGACGTAATGGTAAACACAGATTACGAAGTAAAAATCTTGATGACACTTACATCTCCAAACTGCCCGGTAGCGGAAAGCTTACCAAGAGAAGTGGAAGAAAAAGTAAAAACGATCGAAAACATCAAAGATGTTGACGTAGAAATTACTTTCGATCCGCCTTGGAGCAAAGATTTAATGAGCGAAGAAGCAAAGTTAGAATTAGGAATGCTTTAATTTAGTCGTAAAGTCAAAAGTCGAAAGTCTAAAAGTCAAGGACTTTACAACTTTTGATATTTGACTTTAATACTTAAAAAACAATTAGTTATAAAGCCGGAAGTCATAAAGTCGAAAGTAAAAGACTTTATGACTTTCGACCTTCGACTTTAAGACTTAAAGAATGGAAGAAATCATCAATAAAGTTGCCAATAGTGCTTTAGAAGTTTTTGATCTTGAGGATTATTATCCAAAAGGAATCCGTACCCAAATTGACATTTCTCAATGGCTTTTGGAAGGGTTTTTATTGAAAGAAAAAGACTTTAGAGAACATCTTAAAAATCACGATTGGTCGCAATATCAAGATCAATACGTCGCTGTACATTGCAGTACAGATGCCATTATTCCGGCTTGGGCTTTAATTTTAGTAAGTGTTCATTTAGCGCCTTTTGCTAAGAAAGTAGTTAACGGAACTATTGAAGATCTTGACGCAAGTCTATACGAAGAAATCCTTAGCAAACTAGATTATTCTGTTTACAAAAGTAAACCCGTAATTGTAAAAGGCTGTTCTAGAAAACCAGTTCCAATGCGCGCTTATATTTTAGCTACAACTTATTTACAGCCATTTGCAAGAAGCATCATGTATGGAGAAGCATGCTCTGCAGTACCTCTATATAAAGAATCTAAGAAATAACCTTCAATAACAAGCAGTCACTCATTTACATCTCATTGGTTTTTAGTATATTTGGCTATGCACTTAAACTAAACACCATGAGAAAGATCCTATTATTACTCTTCGTTTTAGCAAATCTTACTTTCGTACAAGCACAAAATACCGAAAAAGAACTAGCGCAAAATACCGAAAAAGCCGTAAAAAAAATCAATGATACCATTGAAAAAGAAGGCTGGAAAGCAAAGGGAACTGTATCACTTTTATTAAATCAATCAAGCTTCAATAACTGGATTGCCGGCGGTGAAGACAGCTTCTCAGGAACACTCGGAATCAATTACGATTTCAACTACAAAAAAGACGATATAACCTGGGACAACAAAGTTCTTGCCTACTACGGTTTACTTCAAACAAAAAATGCCGATTTCGAAAAGAAAACCGATGACCGTTTCGAATTCAATTCAGTTGTCGGAAAAAGAGCATTTGGAGAGTGGTATTACTCTTATTTCTTGAACTTTAGAACCCAATTCACAACCGGATATATTTACGGACAGGACGCAAACGGAAAAGAAATCAGAACTGAAAATACTAAATTCATGTCTCCGGGTTATCTAACAACAGGTCCCGGTATTTATTGGTCAAAAGATGAAAATCTCAAAATAAACTTTGCGCCTCTAACTTCAAAATTCACATTTGTAGACGAAGCTTACACCACAGCTCTTGATCCTGCAACAGGATTACCTTATCCTGACGGATATTATTTTGGCGTCGACGCCGGCAAAAGCATGCGCTACGAGCTCGGTTTTTATGCTTCTGTATATTACAAATTAGCCATTATGACCAATGTAACCGCCGAAAACACATTAAATTTATATTCTAATTATTTAGAAGACCCACAAAACGTTGATATCAATTATTCCTTAAATATCGTCATGAAAGTAAATAAATTTCTTTCAGCAAATTTCTCATTCCAGACAATTTACGACGACAATGCATTCCAAGGATTTCAAACCAGAGAAGTTTTCGGTTTAGGAATTAATTTCGGATTCTAATAATCAGGAGCATCACAAAAGGCATTTTAACAAACATGGTTTCCCGCTCTCGGCTATATCTCGCTGTTGCCCTCTCGGGCCAGCAAGGATACCGCCTCCATCGGGGCTAGATTCAAACAATTGGCTTCTTTTGAACATTAAAAAACCCTCTAAATAAAGAGGGTTGATATTTTTATAATGACTTAGCTTTTATTTTTACTATTTTATCATCTTTCATAATAACTAATTCGCTATTTGATTTCTTTTTGAACTCAATTAATTTCTCATAAACAAGATCCATTGAATCTAAAATTTTAGTTTTAGTAGCTGATCTTTTATAAGTTTTCATTACAAATCCCTTTTAGTTTTTATACTAATTTGATTTCTTTAATTTCTTAAATTCAGCTAAATTCTTTCTATTAGCTTCTAAAATATCTTTTTTTGATTCAATCTCGATTTCATCAGGTGTTAAATTTTCAACATTTAAATATGTTGTTACATCGGATTTTTTAATTGATTTAATCATATCTACTTTATCAAATCTTTCTCTTTGTTCGTTTGCCATCCTTTGTAAAATTTTAAATCTCTTCTCTTGAGATGTATTCATTTTAATCATTTCAGAATTAAGAGATTCTAAATTTGACATAATCAACAAATCTGTAATACTTGAAAAATCACGCATGTTTTTACCATCTAATGCATGAGCAGGATTTGCTTCTTTCCATTCTTTTGCCGTGTATCCATACAAAGCTACATTTAATAAATCAGCTTCGTTAGCATATTCCATACCTTGTTTATCAGTAGGCATATTACTTCTAGGGATTATATGTTTCTGAACAGCATCAGTTTGAAGAACATAATTAACTTTTGCCATTAATCTTCGAACATTCCATTCAAGATTTAACGTATTAGATTCAATATCCTTTAACCTTTGATACTCTTTTATGATGTAAAGTTGAAAAATTGGACTAATCCACATTCCAAAGTGAAAGGCTAAATCTTTATGCGCATAAGTCCCTCCTCCTGAACCAGCTTTAGAAATTATTCCTTGTGCATTTGTTCCTTCAATCCATTTTTTTGGCGTCATGTTGAAACTGTTTAAACCAGCTTCTTTTCTAAAGGTGTCGAATTCGACACCTTTAAAATTTTCGTTATATAAACTTTCCCACGCTCCTAAATATTCAATTGTATTTCTATTACGCATCCAGTTTCGAATATTGTCGTTTCCCTCTTCATTCTTAACCATTTCTGTTAATGAAATATAATCCTCATCTCCAACTTTTATAACGGAAATACTATTTCCATCAACATTTATTGTTCGTTTTATCATTTTACTAAAAAGCATTAACTTGTTAAAAAGCTATATTTTTATAAATAAAATCTTACTTATTAAAACAAAGATATAAAAATATAATACCTGATTAAATTGAATTTAAAAAAATTCTAATACGTTTTAAGCTCAAAAAGCATTTAATATTTATTCTTAAAAAAAACGGCTTTTGAATTTATCAAAAGCCGTTTCTATTTTATTCCTCTTCTTTTTCAATTGCATCTTTATAATCAGGATACAAGAACTTATTATAAGGAAATCTAGTAATGTGAATCTGGCGAACCGCTTCATAAACCATTTCTCTAAATTCCTCAAAATTTTGCTTTTTTGTCGCCGAAATAAACAATGTTTTATCATGACCAACATTACTCATCCAGGTTTGTTTCCATTCGTCGAGCGTCCAGTGCTTTCTGGTTTTCTCTGTAATCAAATCATCTTCTTCTATAGTCAAATGTTTGTAGGCATCAATTTTATTAAAAACCATAATAACCGGTTTTTCATGCGCTTTAATATCCTGCAAAATCTGATTTACAGATTCAATATGATCTTCAAAATCCGGATGCGAAATATCTACAACATGCAAAAGCAAATCGGCTTCGCGAACCTCATCCAATGTACTTTTAAAAGAATCTACTAATTGCGTTGGCAATTTTCTAATAAATCCAACGGTATCAGAAAGTAGAAATGGCAAGTTCTTAATAACCACTTTTCTAACCGTAGTATCTAAAGTTGCAAACAATTTATTCTCAACAAAAACTTCACTTTTACCAACTGCATTCATCAAAGTCGATTTTCCAACATTGGTATATCCAACCAATGCCACACGAACCATCGCGCCTCGATTGCTTCGCTGAATACTCATTTGCTTATCAATCGTTTTGATTTTATCTTTCAATAATGAAATTCGGTCACGAACGATACGTCTATCTGTTTCAATCTCTGTTTCACCAGGTCCACGCATACCAATACCCCCTTTTTGACGCTCAAGGTGTGTCCATAAACCAGAAAGTCTTGGTAATAAATAGATACATTGAGCAAGTTCAACCTGAGTTCTTGCGTATGATGTTTCGGCTCTTTGAGCGAAAATATCCAAAATCAAGTTTGTCCTGTCTAAGATTTTTGCATCAATAATTCTTGAAATGTTTTTTTGCTGTGAAGGTGTTAACTCGTCATCAAAAATTACTGTCGATATTCCGTTTTCTTTTACAAAAAGATTGATTTCGTCAATTTTTCCCGTACCCACAAAAGTCTTCGGATTCGGGCGTTCCATTTTTTGCGAAAAGCGTTTAATAACTTCACCGCCAGCAGTAAAAGTCAAAAACTCTAATTCGTCTAAATATTCGTTAAGTTTTTCCTCACTTTGGTTTTGAGTCACGATACCAACAATGGCCGTTTTCTCAAAATTTATAACTTCTTTCTCTAACATATCTTAAAATAAGCTACAAATTTAATCATTTGTACACTACTTACAATTATAGAATTTCAATTTTAAATTCAATTAAAAAAATAAACCATTTATAAATCAGGCAATAAAACCTAATTTATAAATGGTGTCAAAATTTTATCTAAAACTGTTTATTCGTATATAAACGTTTTTTCTGTTTTTACAATTCCGTTTTCTTCAATCTGAGAACATGAAATTGGGAAATTCAGTTTGTTGTATTTGTACTTTCTGCTTACCGCAACTAATACCGCAGAAGACGGACTGAAATTCATTTCGTTATTATAAGAGATCGATTCAAAAGCAAATTCCTCTTCATGATACGAAATCATAGGAACAATTACTTTATAATTATCACCAAAAAGACTCTGAACAATTAATTGATCGACAGATTTTTTATCATCATAAGTAAACGATTTAGAGATTTTATCTCCAACCAAACCTTTATGTTTTGACACGTTATCATTTACGTACACATATTCGATTTTACCAATAATTTGTTTATTTCTATCGCGTGACGTACGTCTTACAATAATTCCGTTTTCTACAATATATTCAATATCATCTACTAAATTCTGGTGATTTGTGCTCTTTTTTGTTGTCACTTTAATTCGTGCACCTTCATAAACAAAAGTCACAACTTTAGTAATGTAATCTGGACCTTCTTGGTATTTCTTTACAAATTTGATAATGTTGTTGTCCGCGTCATAAGTATAATTTACAATCTCTTTCCAGTCGCTACCAACTTTGTCTTTAACCGTCATATCCAGCAAGCCATTTTTGTTGTAAGAGAAATGCTGTACAACATCTGAAGTTGTTACCGTTTGAAGTTTTCCGTCTTTAAAAACCATTGTTTTGTTTACAATTTCACCATCCTTTGAGTTTTGGTAATTTGTCTTTACAATGTTGATTTGCTTTAATTTAACCGCATCGGTTTGATCCTGACTGTGCATCAGGCATGGAAATACCATCATCAAGATGGCGATAAAGTAGGTTTTCATGTGGTATTTGTATTAATTTGGGATGACCAAAATACAAAATTCTGACAAATTCTAATAGCTTAAATCTCAAAAACAAATTTCTATTAGTTTTTCTTCGTCAAAATCAAAGAAACACAACCTACTTTTCGCCAAAAATCTTAACATCATCAACCATAAAAGCGCCATTCAATGTTTTATCTTTTCCAGATCCGATGTATTTGAAAGCTATATTAATATTCCCTGAATAAGCAGACAAATCAATACCTCCTGAGCTGATAAACTGCCGCGCTGGTGTTGAGAGTGAAGGAACTTTTGCTTCCAGTTTTGTCCATTTTGCCTTAGCAATATTAGAACCATCAAAATTTATTGAAATGTAAACTTCCAAAGTATTTAAAGGAGAATCTATCTTTAAATCATGTTGTGCGCTTCTAAAAGAAAGAACTGCATTTTTATACCCAGATAAATTAATTTTTGGAGAAACCAGCCAAGCAATATTTTCGGCGGCGGTTGTGCTTGTGGTATTGAATTCGGCATATCCATTTCCTGAATACACCATACTTTTCCAGAGTTTTGTGGCTTTTTCAACGATATTACTCCAACCCGGGAGGACAAAATTGACATTATTTTTAACGGACTGAAAATCTTCTGCAAAAAACGGAGTATTCCTTTTTCCATTCATTTCAATATCACTTTCAAATCGAACCATAAATTGATAATCTGAGCCAAATTTGGTCAAAATTCCACGGACTTTTCCGCTTCCTTCCGGCACAAAATGATCGGCAAATTTGGCATAACTGCTGGTTCTAAAAATAATCTGATTTCCAGTATTATCTCTCAAATTCCAATTTGTTGAACCACCAACATTATTAGTTTCTTCAAAATAATGACGACCCATTGCTTCTTCAGTAAATTCAACATTATTGAGCTCAATTAAAGTATTTAATTTTGAGTCATTTAATGCTTTTTCGATAGAAAGCGATTCGACCAATTGATTTTCATCGATAGTTGTGCAAGACGAATTCAAAACACTTTTAATTTCATTTTGCGAAATTCTTCCAACTGTAGGATCACCTGCATTGCTTACATATAAATCTCCAATTCTTAATCCGCCGTAATACAAATCTGTAAATTGGTTTTTAAGCTTTATGTAAACCTTGTTTCCTAGCCTATAATCTATGTAAGTATTTGAAGCATCAATTGGAACACTAAATCCTATAGCTGGACTTTTTTCAGACGCTTTTGTTTGAAATGAAATAGTTTTAAAAAAATTTCCGCCTTCGTCACTCGAGACAACGTAAGCTTCAATAATGTCATCATAAATATATTGTTTAGCGGTTGCACTTGAAAGTTCATATACTTTTTCGACAGTTTTATTTACTGTAAAATCAGGCTGTGTGCATTCTAATTTTGGAGTTTCAATTTCAGTGCTACAGCCAAAGAAAAACAATGACATAATAAAATAGGGAAGCATTTTTTTCATGAGAAATAAATTTTTCAGATTATAAACCTAGAGTAAGATTTAGAAAATAAGTTCGGCCGAAACCGTAATAATATTTTGGTCCAAAAGATGGCGTTCCGCTCGAAATATCTTGATTTAATGCTCTAAAATTAGCATTCCGAGCTTGTTCAAAACCGCCTGTTTTATATACTAAATTCAATGCATTATTAACGCTCGCAAAAAGTCCGATATATTTTTTGTGAACACGCCATGATTTTCCTCCGCTAAGATTAAGCAAGGTTGCAGGATTAAACTTTTCCTGTTTCAGTAATTCATTTCCACGCTCTGAAGTCGCTTCGGGAAACGGAAACCCATTTACTGGATTAATATAAAATTGTGATGTTCTTGAAATTGGAGAAACATCAATATAATTATCTGTTAAATAATTTACATTAACGGCAAGCCACCAAAATTTAGGATCACGGTATTCTAAACCCAAAGAACAAGCATTTTGTGGCGTTCCAGCCTGTTTGTAATTTTTAAGATAGGCACGTCCAAAATCAAAAGTTGTTTGAGCGCCATCTTTTGCTACATTTGCATCATTTACAATCGAAACATTAGGATTGCTACTGTAAATGAAATTTCCGTAAGCGACAGAAAAAGTTGTTTTTAAAGTTGATGAAATCTGGTATTCAAAACTCAGCTCCGTTCCAGTATTTTTCTTGTCTAATTTCGTTAAAGTCTGACTCACAAAAGCGTCTGTTGGATCATAACCCGCTCCATTATCAAAAATTCCTTCGGCATAAAAAAAAGAAGTTTTAGAAGTGTTTTTTATCAATGTATAATAAGCCGTAAAACGTAGTTTGAGTTTCGGCGAGCGATAGACATAATTCGCTTCGGCATTACTAACATTTTCACTTTCGATTCCATTTACTACAGTATTATTTAAACGAGAATTTGAAAATGTATTTCTCAAAGAAGGCGCTCTGGTAAGATGTTCGGCATTAATGAAAAACCATTGTCTGCCTGAAATTTTATAAGTGAATCCGCCTTTAAAACCGAAATTCTCAAAAGTTACTTTATCGCTTTTTCCTAAAGAATTATTGACATAAATTCCGTTTTGATATAATCCCTCCCGCTGATAATTAGAAATTGAATACGATTGGCCTAAATAGAATTCGGTTTTATTATAAGAGAGTTTAAATTGCGTAAATGCATCAATTGTGTTGGCCAAAAAATTATAATTGTAACCATAAATATCTCCTTTTTTTACCTGTCGGTCTGGGTGAAGCAAATCAGATTGTGCCAAATTTCCTTTGTAAAACGGATCAATATCAACAAAATATTCTCCTCCAAGAAGATCCAATAAATACTGAAAATTATGCGATTTCAAATTCCGATATACAAATCCTGCATCAAAAGAAATATTTGAATTTATCTGGGAATTTAAGGTTGAATTTAGCGCAAAAGTTTTATCGTCAGTTCTGTCTTCATAAAGAACATAATGACTTTGCGCAGGTTCATAGCCATTTGGACTTGGTTTCTGATTTGCCAAATACATGGCGTTCCAATCAATTTGGGAATTTTCTAGAAATGCAGTTTTGCTTTTTTCGGCATTTTCATAATCTGGCGTAAAATCTCCTGAAAATTCGCCATGATCTTTGGCATAAAACGAACTAAAATAACTTGGCATTTTTCGGTAATAAACAGGATCTGGACTGTTGGCATTTTGATAATCGATATTGCTGTTTCCAACTTTTCCAAATTGATACATAATCCCTGAATTCAGATTGGTCTTTTCATCGATCTTAAAATAATGATTCAGCATCAACAGCGGTTCCTCGATATTTTTTATTCTTGCATTTCGTTTTTCGCCATTTTGAAATCCCCAATACGAGTTGTATTTTACACCCATTAAATTGGTTGTTTCATTTGTATTTGGCGAATTTTTTCCTCGAGAATTCGGTGTATAAAATCCTGTAAAATTGAGTGAATGTTTGTTATTTAATTTTTTCTCAACACTGATAAAAAAAGAATCTGCACTAAAATTTGTTCCGTCAAAATAGCTTTCTTCAGCCCATCTTTTTCCTGCCGAAACTACATAAGCCCATCCAGAAATGTCCATTCCTGAAGCGTAAGTTCCTATGGCACGCCAAGAATATGTAGTATTGCTTCCTGAAAAAGTGAGCTGTGTTCCTTTTCGATACAAAGAAGCTCGAGTCGCAATTTGCTGTGTTCCCAAAATACCTCCAAAATTATAATTTGAAACAGCTGCTCCTACTGAAAATTCCTGATTACGGAGAACATTATTCAGTCCGCCCCAATTATTCCACTGAGGTCGTCCATCATAGATTTTATTCATCGTCATGCCGTTAAGCATCATGGTTCCGTTTTCACTGTCTAAACCGCGGACTTTGAATCGGGCTTGACCCCAATTAAAAGCTGAAGCTTGCATAAAAGCATCTTTCGAAGACTGCAAAAGTCCTGAAGTCATTTCAGATGATCCGCTATCATCCGACAAATCGGTTTCTAACAAGGATATTAAGGCCGCGGGGGTTTCATCAGAATACAAATCTTCCAATTGTAGTGTTCCGAGATATACAATTTGCCCAAATTTGGAGTGAATTTTCAAAAGCAAATCTTTGCATCCTTGATTACGGATTAAAAGCAGCTGTTCTCCTTCGATAGGTGAATGCAGTTCAAATTGGCCAGTTTTTGAAGTAAGTTTTGTTATGGAACTATTTTGAATAGAAACCACAACATTCTGAATAGGGTTCTGAGTTTTAGCATCAATAACAATTCCTCTAAAAACTGTTTCTTGAGCAAAAGCAAAACTAAAAAAACATAGAAGTAAAAAAACAAAGTATTTTTTTATCATTAAAATTCCAATTTATTCTTGAAAATGGTTTTTGGATATTCATCCTATTCAAAAGATAAAATTGGTTTTTGGAAAAAGTAAATTGATTTAACTTCTTAAATCATGAAATTCAAATGTAAATAAAACATTTAAAAATATAAATATTTTCTTACTAATGTTTTGATTGAAATTTAAAATTATTTAAGTAGATTTGCCTATTTTTTGTTTTTTCGGCTTCTAAATTTTAAGCCGAAGTTCTAATTTTAGAAACCATAAAAGCGATCAGAACACCAAAGATGCCGATAAAAGCAAAAGAGAATTGAAGTCCAAAATTCTCAGCAATATGACCAATAACAGGTGGCCCCATTAAAAATCCTAAGAAACTTACGCTCGACACAATCGTTAAAGCTTCGCCTGGCGGAACTGTTGGGTTTTTTCCTGCCAAACTGTAAACAGTTGGAACAATTGTGGCAACTCCTAAACCAACTGCCATAAAAGCAATTGTACACGGAAATAAATAAGGAAGAAAAACAGCCGTAAAGAGTCCGGCAGAAATCATAACACCGCTAATCTGCATCACGCGTTCACGACCAAATTTATTGATAAGGCCGTCGCCTAGGAATCTTCCGCTGGCCATCATTATCATAAATGAAGTATATCCTAAAACGACCAATGGTCCAGGCGCTTTCACAATATCTTTAAAATAAACACCACTCCAGTCAAACATCACGCCTTCACTAGCCATACTGCAAAATCCGATTACGCCAAGCCAAATCAATGCGCTGTCTGGTTTTGTAAATAATTTTTTCTTTTCTCCTTTATTCTTGATTTTCTTTTCTTTGGCTTTGACCAAAAATTTAAAATTAAAGGCAATCATCAACAAAACAATTCCTGCTACAATTAAAAAGTGATGCAACGGAGAAAGATTCAAAGCCAACATTCCGAGACCTACTAGAGCGCCTGTAAAACCGGCAAAACTCCACATTCCGTGAAACGAAGACATGATGGTTTTTCTAAAAAGCACTTCGGTATAAACGCCTTGTGTATTTACAGCAATATTGGCCAAGTTTCCGAACAAGCCAAACAAAAACAAGCCCAGTGATAATTGAAGCGCTGTTGTTGCCAGACCTAAATTGACTAGACACAAAACGTACATTATTAATGAGAAAACCAAAATGCGATGGCTACCAAACTTAGTAACCATTTTTCCAGAAAACGGCATAATGATCAATTGTCCCATTGGCAAAGCAAAAAGTATGGAACCCAGATCGCCTTCGGATAAATGCAAAGCGGTTTTGATGTCTGGAATTCGGCTTGCCCAAGTCGCGAAACTCAATCCCATTCCGAAATAAAACATTCCGACAGCAAAACGAATTCGGTTCAAATAAGAGGCTTTTGCTTCTCTGAAAACTTTCTTGATTTTACCTTTTGTCTGGAAGAGTTCTAATGGGTTGAAATTTATCAAAATCGATGCGTTTTTGGGATTATATCATAAAAGTACAAAAAAGCTGTGTATTTCTTTTATAATGAAAAATGTTCCTTTATTTACAACGTTATTGTTTATAAATTGCTGTCATTTAGCCACCGATTACACTGATTAAACGGATTCTTTTTTTAATTTTTCGCATAAAAAAAAGACGCACTGCTGTGCGTCTCTACAATTATTCTTTGATTTTTTGCCAAGCATTAAAAAGAAAAACCAAGCCAATTTCGCTACAAACTAATTACAGTTCGTTGTGCATTGCTTGCTATTGCAGCTTCAATAATTTGCATCACTTTTACACCATCTTGACCCGTAACTGGTTCCGTGATATTATTTGTAATCGAATTATATACGCCATCAAAAAAAGAGAAATAATTTCCTTGTAATGTTGGCACTTTTTCACGAATTATTTTTCCGTCAATTTCGGTGTGAAGAAGACCTTGCAAATCTTCAGGTTCTGTTCCCCACAATTCTAGATTTGGCTTTTTTCCTAGTTTCAATTCATCTTCTTGAACATCGCCTCTTGGTTTTAAAAAAGAACCTTTTTTGCCATGAATCGTATAGGCAGGATTAGCTTCTCTTACAAAAAAACCAGCTTTCAATCGCACTCTGAAATTTTCGTAAATCAACAACAGATCAAACCAATCATCGACCAACGAATTTTGTCTTGTAAAACGAATATCTCCAAAAACCGATTTCGGCGAACCAAACAAACAAATCGCTTGATCAATTATATGCGGACCTAAATCTTTTAAAACTCCGGCTCCATCATTGACAGTTTCTTTATGCGCTTTCGGACTCAACACCGGATTGTAGCGATCAAAATGAAATTCGGCTTCTACTAATTCTCCTAAAACTCCTTCGTTAATTATTTTTTGAATGGTTTTAAAATCACTGTCCCATCTTCTGTTTTGAAAAACGGCTAATTTTAATCCTTTATCTTTTGCAATTTTTGTCAGCTCTTCTGCTTCTGCCACTGTTGTTGTGAATGCTTTTTCGACAACAGCATGTTTTCCTGCCAAAAGTACTTTTTTAGCATATTCGTAATGCGTGCCAACTGGCGTGTTTACGATTACCAAATCAACATCTTCTGCTAATAAATCATCAATTGATGGATAACTTTTTACGTACGGGTAATCTTCCTGAATTAATTTTTTAGATCTTTCCCAAGATCCTAATAATTCAAAACCCGGATGAATATCTAGAAACGGAGCATGAAAAACTTTCCCCGACATTCCGTATGATAATAGTGCTGTTTTTATTTTTTGCATTTTGTTATTTTTTTTTTCCGCCACAGATTACACTGATTAATAGGATTTCTTTTTTCTGCTTTTTTGCCACGACCCGAGCGATAGCGAACAGGCGAAGCAATTTCAATAATTTACACAAATCGTTGTGCTCAAAAATTTAAATAAATTCGTGAAAATTTGTGCAATTCGTGGCGAACAAAAAATCCGTGTAATCCGTGTAATCTGTGGCTAATAAATTTATAGTTTAGCTCTTTCGTATTGTTTTGGCCAATGAATATCGTCGTTTAGTTCTTTGGCAAAATCCAAAGGTAAATTCGGATTTCTTAATGATTCTCTGGCAAACAAAATTAAATCGGCTTGTCCTTTATTCAAAATTTCTTCGGCTTGTTTAGCTCCAGTAATCAAACCTACTGCGCCTGTCAAAATATTGGCTTCTTTTTTTACTTTTTCTGCAAAAGGAACCTGATAACCTTGTCCAATATTTATGTTTTGATACGAAACCAATCCTCCAGAAGAAACATCGATTAAATCTACTCCTTTTTCTTTTAATATTTTTGAAAGTTGCACAGATTCTTCAGGATTCCATCCGTTTTCTGCCCAATCTGTTGCCGAAATTCGAACAAATAACGGACGATTTTTTGGCCATTCTGATTGAACTGCATCAACGATTTCTAATGTTAATCGAGTTCGATTTTCAAAACTTCCTCCATATTCATCGGTTCTGATGTTTGTCAAAGGTGATAAAAACTGATGCAATAAATAACCGTGTGCTCCGTGAATTTCTAGAACTTGATATCCAGCTTCAACAACTCTTTTGGTAGCCGATTTAAAATCAGAAATCACTTTTTTGATTCCGTTTTTATCTAAAGCTTCGGGAAGAAACGGCTCATTCTCATGATATGCGATTGCACTTGGTGCAACGGTTTGCCATCCGCCTTGAGCGAAATCCAATTTTTTATTGCCGAGCCAAGGAGCCGAAACACTTGCTTTTCGTCCCGCATGCGCCAATTGAATTCCGGGAATCGAATTTTGAGAAATAATAAAAGTATTGATCTGTTTCAGTTTTTCGATATGTTCGTCTTTCCAAATTCCAAGATCAGCAGGCGAAATTCTGGCTTCGGGCGAAACTGCAGTAGCTTCTTGAATAATCAATGCGGCGCCTCCGCTTGCACGGCTTCCTAAATGAACCAAATGCCAGTCGTTTGCAAATCCGTCTTCAGCCGAATATTGACACATCGGCGAAATGACAATTCTATTTTTTAATGTGATGTTTTTTAATGTTAATGGAGAAAATAATTGTGAAGCCATAATTGTAACTTTTAATGGATTTAGGCTACCAATTAAAGACAGCAGCCGTTTAAAAAGTAAAGTTACGGCATCCTTATAAAAGAGAAAATCTAAATGTTTATTAATTAACAAACATTTAAAGCAAATTCTGTTTGTTCCAAAGATTATAATATTCTGATTTTTGTTCTAAAAGATCAAAATGGTTTCCTGATTCTACAATAGCTCCTTCTTTCATTACAAGAATTGTGTCAGCATTAGCAATTGTGCTTAAACGATGTGCAATAACAATTATAGTTTTTCCTTGTGATTTAAATTTATCGATTACTTCTTTCACAATTTGTTCAGAGTTTGTATCTAATGATGCTGTAGCTTCATCCATTAGTAAGATTTCCGGATCTTTATACAATGCCCTTGCTATTGCAATTCTTTGTTTCTGTCCTCCTGAAAGCATTGCTCCATTTTCGCCAATTTGTGTTTCAAAATGATTAGGCAATTTTTCTACAAATTCAGTAATTCCTAATTGTTTTGACAAATCCAAAATTCGTTGAATATTAGGAAACGAATCTCCTAAAGCAATATTTTCAATAATATTTCCAGAAAATAGATTAAGTTGCTGTGGAATAACTCCAATTATTTTTCTTAAACTTTGATAATGCATAAATTGTGTATCGTAATCTCCAATATAAATTTTTCCTTCTTTTATTGGATACAAATTTTGAAGCAACGAAATTAAAGTTGTTTTTCCGCTTCCGCTTTCGCCAATTATAGCGGTCATTTTATTTCTTTTGAATACTGCATTAAAGTTTTTAAAAACTTCTAATCTAGATCCGTAACGAAAAGAAACATTTTCGAATTTTATATCACCTATATTTTCTTTTTGCAGCTTTACTTTGTTTTCTGTTTGCTCCCTTTCTAAATCCATAATTTCAAAAAGTCGGTCTGCAGCAATCAAAGCGTTTTGGGCTGTTTTATTCATATTAATTAATGAAGCGACCGGAGAAGTAAAATATCCGATTAAGGCATAAAAAGAGAATAATTCTCCAGGAGTAATAGCTCTATCGATTACATAACCCGAACCAATCCACATTAAAATAATGGTAAAAACAGAAGCTAGAAACTGCGTTGAAGTTGTGGCAAAAATGCCATTTAAACCTGACTTATATGTAGTAAATAAAAGTTTTACAAATTTGTTTTCTGTCTTTATATTTGAGAATTCTTCAATACCAAATTCCTTTACAGTCCTTACATGTGTAATGCTTTCAACTAATTGTGTTTGCAGTTCTGCCGCATTTTCCATAATGTTTCTTTCAACCTTTTTATTGAATTTATTTAACAGAAAATAAATCAAAACATAGAAAGGAATAACCAAAACGATAACCAAAGCTAGTTTCCAGTAGTAGGTAAACATCAATGCAAATGAAAAAACCACTATAAAGACATTCACAATCATTTCAATTGCAGTTTCATTTATAAAGGAGCGAATTTTTACGGCATCATTTATTCGGGATGTAATTTCTCCTATCTGCATGGTGTCAAAAAATCGTTGCGGAAGATGCAAAAGATGCTTATAATAGCCTAAAATTAATTTAGCATCTATTAATTGTCCTGTTTTCATGACAAAAATGCTTTTTTTAGAACCAATATAAGCCTGAAGCAAAATAATTGCAACCATTGATACACTTAATAAATTCAGCAGATTTCTATTACCATCTACCAAAACATAATCTGTAATTTTTTGGATATAAATTGACATAGCCAATCCTAAAACCGTAAATAATATTGCTCCTACCAAAGCCTGAATTAAAATAGTTTTATGAGGCTGAATTAAATTCCAAAACCTTTTTATAGGAGAAGTTTTTTCGTTTAGCGTTTTAAAATCATCATTTGGCGCAAAAAGTATTAAAACACTTGACCACACCTTTTGAAATTCTTCGAAAGTATAGGTCTCCATTTTGCCAAAACCTGGATCCATGACCGTAATTTTAGATTTTTCAACCTTATAAATTACAACATAATGATGCAGTTGTTCTTTTGTAACGATATGTGCAATGGCTGGAAGTGGAATTTTTTCTAAAGAATCTAAACCTCCTTTAACGCCTTTTGCACTAAAACCCATTTTTTCAGCAGCTTCAATTATTCCAAGTACATTGGTACCGCGCTTATCTGTATTAGCATATTGGCGAATTCTTGCTATAGGAAGATTAACTTTAAAATGATTTCCGATAGAAGCCAGACAAGCAGCGCCACAATCTTTAATATCATGTTGTTTTATTTTTATTGAAGCCATTTCTCTTTATTTGCTATTTTGTTTTGGGTTTAACCAATCATCGATTTTATCAAATAACAAATCGAATAAACTCCTACGGGTAATTATATATCTTGTTGTTAAAGTCATGCCTTTTGAAACACTAGTTTGATATCCTGATTTTAATCTCAAAGTTTGAGAATCCAGAGCGCACCGAACTTTAAAAAAAGCTTGATCTCCCTGCATCGTAATATTTTGGTCTATATCAATAACTTTCCCTTCTAATAAACCCCATTGATTATAATTGAACGCATCTAACTGAAATTTTACTTTTTGATTTTTCTTTATCAAACCAATATCATTTGGAGAAACATTACTTTCAACAATAAGTTGATCAGCTGAAGAAATATTTGCTACTAATTGTGAAGCATTTACAAAAGAGCCTTTTTGAATTCCTGAGTAATTTTCTATTGTACCGGAAATAGGGGCCAAAACAACATAATTATTAGATTCAACCTTTATTTTGGCAACTGTTCCGTTAAGGTTTTTCAAGCGGTCTGCTAAATCTCTTTTCTGATTTTCCCAAGTTACTTTTTGCTGGCTTATAAAACTCTGTAGTGCTTGTTTAGTTAATCGTAATTCATATTCAAGTTTTTCAAAATCTGCTTTTGCAATAATATCTTTATCATAAAGAATTTTATTGCGGTCATAATTTATTTGTGCCTGCGAAATTTTACTTTGCAGTTCATTTTTCCCAGATTGAAATTTGAAAAAATCTTCGCGTGCTGTGGATGTCTGCAATAGCGAAGTTTTGTTTTGTAAAAGATTCGAAATATCGTTTAAAAGCAAAGAAACAGAACTTGATAATGTATCTTGGGTTCTTTTGTCACTCTCCAAATTTTCCATAGAGATTCTTAAAAGTGTGTCGCCCTTTTTCACAAAAGCATTATTTTTTAAACCTACCCAATTTACTCTACCACTTACAATTGTTGCAACCGGAACATTTTCTGTTTTGCTACGAATTAACCCACGACTTTGGCTACTGATGTCTATTTTGATAATAGGTAATAATCCCAAAAAAATCAGAATACCAGTAATTATAATCAAATAGATTGAAAAACTTTTGGTCTTATTTTTGGCAATAAGATTTTCCAGAGTATTTATTGGATCTGAACTGAAATTCATAAATAATTTTGGCATTAAAAAAATTCTCTTTCCACAAAAACAGAAAGAGAATTCCTTAAAAAAATAAAGTATTTTAATAGTATATGTATTGAATCATTTGCTATTATAGATGTCTGTGAAAATACAGTAATAAGTGACATTCTATATTTTGAAGTTAATCATTGGTAAAAGATCTTTTCAAATTCATTATTCAACCTCATATCTACTTCTTTTTTAAATATGTCATTTTGTTAATCATATAAACAAAAAAGACTGCTGCTAAAGCACAGGAAATACCAAATAAAAATGAGGAAATATGATTCTCAGGATATTTTCTCAAAACTATTATAAAAGCAAAATATACTACTGCTGAAAGAAAGACGAAATTTTTTTTCATAAATTTATTTTTTTTGATATTAAAAAAGATTTTTTTATCGCGTTATAACAAACTTATCGTAGTTCCGTCTAATAAAATTGGACAGAAGTTTGAGCCTCCAAAAATTTCTTTAGATTGATCATCTTTAATTGTTTTAAGTGAAAAGCTTAATACTACTTTAAAAAATATTCTTTAAATACTATATCATAAAGAATGTGATAATTTTTATTTTAAAGTCGCCAATAAAAAAGGAATGATTAAAAAACTCCTCAATAGCATTCCGCTTTGAAAAAATAAATAAGAGAAAAAAGAAAAGAATAATTTTTAAAACTATATTTTCTTTTTTCTTTGTTTTCGTCTTTTCCTCGGCGTCTTTCATTTTTGTTTCTTTAAATTTTAAGATATATTTTTTTAAAAGTCATTATAACTCTCATTTCCATTTAATCGAAAAATGTTGCCTGTATTTTATTTCAAATTATATAATAATTGCAATAAAATTAAATAGTGAATGTAAAGACAGACCCCAAAAAAAACCATATTTTAATCTTAAATTAGTAATAAAATACCCCATAATCATTTGAGGTATTACATAAAAAGGATAAAATAAAGCTAATTCCCAATGCAGAATTTTAATATTAGTAATATGAATTAATCCAAAAAATATTATTGAAATCCAAACCAACCATTTTTGTTTCTTTTGAATAGAATTAATAATCGTTGGAGTCAAAAATTTCCATGTAAGTAAAAAAGTAAAAACACCAATTAAAATTATATAGAGATACAATTCATCATGAAAATTTAATTTTATAAAACGTCTTCGTAATATTTCATGCAAAAAAAAACCTGCAAAAATTGAAATATTTTTTCTGTTAACTATTAAGCATAGCCGAAACAATAATTCTTCAATAATTGGCCCTATAAAGACAGTTATGTAAAAAGGATACTTAACATATTTGTTTTGTGTTTGATGTATTAATTCTTTAACAGATTCAAAATGAAGGTATTTAGTAATAATAAAATCAAGAGGCAAGATTATCAACAATACAGTAATAATAATCAAACCTAAACCTATTAAATATGAAGTTAATACCTGTAAAACTTTCTGCTTTAAATTGCAATTTATTATACCATCATATTCCATGTTCTAATTCTTATTATTTGAACAAAAAGAGGTTGTCAAGACAACCTCTAAATTTATTTAAATGGCCATTAAAACATCCCATGCAATACCTATCAACCTTCTTAATGCAACGCCATTATCATAACAATCCTGACAACCTCCATTAATCTCCACTAATTCTGTACTTTTTAATTCTTCTAACATAATTTTAATATTTATAAGTCTAACAATCCTCTTAAGAAATCTCTTACGTGTGATTCACATTCTAAATACAAGCAAACTGGACAACCTCCTTCAATATCTTGTACTTCCTGAGCATTTAGCTCTACTAAATTCAATTCTTCTAAATTCATAACTTTAAAATTTTAAATGGTTAATTAATAAATTTCAACAAAATCATTTTCTCGAGAACGTTTTCGTTATAGCAAACTTATTTTAGTTCCGTCTAATAAAATTGGACAGAAGTTTGAGCCTCCAAAAATTTCTTTTGATTCATCATCTTTAATTGTTTTAAGCGAATAATTTAATATTAACTCAAAAGAGGTTTCATAATAAAAGCTTTCGCGTTTTTTACAATATCGTACTGGTGCATCGAGCTCTTTTATTACCTCTAGTTCGTTATAAAGCTGGCTTCTGCTCAAGCTTAATTTTTTTGCAAAAACACTTGGAGTACCCGTTTTTTCAGTTGCAATTAACCTATGAATCTTTTTGATCCTTTCAATTTGTTTAATAAAATTCATAGCCTTCAGTGTTAAAATCAATAAATGGAGAAACAATCAAATAATTCAACAAAAATTAAGTTAACTCTTTGCGAATTTGATCATTCATAGTGAATACTGAAATTATAATGGATGAATTTAAAAAACCACCTTAATAAGTTTTTTAAATATCAGAATAGGGCATTTGTAACATTCTAATCAAATGAATTACTAATTAAAGAGACGAGAGATTTACACAATTTTTGTTTTAATTAAAACCAAGACAATTATTAACAAACATTTAAAACCTTAAGTATTATATTGCGGGCTTAAATTAAATTTTAAAACGTTACTTTTGTGCGTTAAATACGAACTAAAATTATAAAATGGATATAGTTATCAAACTCTCTCAATTTCTATTGAGTTTATCTTTACTTATTATTCTTCACGAATTAGGGCATTTTATCCCTGCTAAATTATTCAAAACCAGAGTCGAAAAATTTTACTTATTTTTTGATGTTAAATATTCTCTATTAAAAAAGAAAATCGGCGAAACAGAATACGGAATCGGATGGTTGCCGCTTGGTGGTTATGTAAAAATCTCCGGTATGATCGATGAAAGTATGGACAAAGAACAAATGGCTTTGCCACCTCAGCCGTGGGAATTTCGTTCTAAACCGGCTTGGCAGCGTTTGATTATTATGCTTGGCGGTGTTACTGTGAATTTTATCCTTGCTTTTATTATATATATAGGAATGGCGTTTGTTTATGGTGATACTTATATTGCAAACTCTGACTTGAAAGATGGTATATGGGTAACTAATCCGGCTATTGAAAAAATTGGAATAAAGACAGGAGATAAAATTATTTCTATTGATGGACAAAAAATTGAAAATTTTGACAGCGATATCAATCCGAAGGTTCTCGTGGCCAAAGAAATTTTAATTGAAAGAAACGGACAGCAGAAAATCATCAAAATGCCGGCTGATTTTGTGGATCAAATATCAAAACACGAAAAAGGTCTTCTAATTGACACCCGTATGCCTTTTGTTATTGGAAGCATTCAAGATGATTCACAAAATACTTCACTTAAACCAAAAGATTTGCTTGTTACATTAAATGGACAAGAAGCTAAATATTATGATCAGGTTAAAGCAATTTTAAGCGCAAATAAAGGAAAAACAATTCCTGCGGTTGTTTTGCGTGATTTAAAACAAACTCCAATTACGGTTAAAGTTTCTGCAAAAGGAACTTTAGGTGTCGTTGCTGGTGGTTTAGACATCAAATCATTAGAAAAATTAGGATACTACAAAATAAGTACAAAAGAATATAGTTTTGTAGAATCTATTCCTGTTGGACTTGCGAAAGGTAAAGATCGTTTAATAGGTTACGGAAAACAATTAAAAATGATTTTTAATCCTGAAACTAAAGCCTACAAACAAGTAGGTGGTTTTGCTGCGATTTATAACATTTTTCCAAGTTCTTGGAGCTGGGAAGCTTTCTGGAATATTACCGCTATTTTATCAATTATGCTTGGAGTAATGAATTTATTGCCAATTCCGGCTCTTGATGGAGGTCATGTGATGTTTTTATTATATGAAATTGTTAGTGGCAAAAAACCAAGCGACAAATTCCTTGAAAACGCCCAAATGGTTGGGTTTGTACTACTTATAGCACTGCTTTTGTTCGCAAACGGAAACGATATTTATAAGGCAATTGTGAAGTAGAAAAAAAATCAAAAAAAAGAGTGAAAATATTTTTGAGAAACTAAAAAATCGATTATATTTGCACTCGCTAAAAAGAGCAACACTTTCCTCCTTAGCTCAGTTGGTTAGAGCATCTGACTGTTAATCAGAGGGTCCTTGGTTCGAGCCCAAGAGGGGGAGCAACTTTTTTTAGCAAACATATTTACCTTTAAGGTGATTCCTCCTTAGCTCAGTTGGTTAGAGCATCTGACTGTTAATCAGAGGGTCCTTGGTTCGAGCCCAAGAGGGGGAGCTTATTAAATACCACTTACAAATTGTAAGTGGTATTTTTTTGTTTATTTAGTTTTTATCTTCTTATCTATATTTTTTGTAATTTTGTTTCATTATGATAGATATTTCAAACACAACCGAAAGAGTACAATTTGCTTTAAAGCAAATGGAAAAAGCTATGCCTGTTGTAAAAAAACAAGTAGCTGTCTATGAAAAAAATATTGCTTCAGGTAAAAACAATAAAAAACCAGCAATAGCTCCGCAATTCAAGAATGTCTAAACCTGTTCTACTTGTTATTGCAGGATGCAACGGAGCTGGAAAATCAACTTTTTCTAAACCTCTTTCTCCTGAAAATTTTATCCCTTTTGATTATGATCTTGAATTTTTAAAGAATTACAATTCTTTATTTGATTCTGAGATGAGAGAAACTATGTCTCATCAAATGGCTTTTAAAGAATTGGAAAATCAGATTAAAAATGCAATTGAAAACAAATCCAGTTTCTGTTATGAAACTAATTTTAACTCAACTCCTCTCTATTGGCCAGAATTATTTAAAAAAAATGGCTACGATTTACATTTAATTTTCTTATGCCTTGATTCAATTGAAGAAGCAATAAAGAGAGTTGCTATTCGTGTAGAAAATGGAGGCCATTTCGTTCCAAATAATGAAATACACAAACGCTACCATGATGGATATAGCAATTTAAATTCTTTCTATTACTATTTTGATTATGTCGATTTATATGATTCCTCTAAATATCTAGGGGCGCCATCTCATATTTTATCAATTGAATCGGGAAACGTTATTTCTATAACTGACATTCCTGCCTATCTAAACGTATTGATTCCAAATATAATTTAGAAAAATAGATTAAACTATATACTAGCAATCTTTATTTTAAAAGATTTTGCAATACCTCTATTACTAGAACTAAAAAAAGACGATCAATTCGATCGTCTTTTTTTAGTTCTATAAATGTAAAGTTATTTCTTCATGCTTGTTTCCTATTGCTTAGCTACTTTATTTGCTAAATTTTTACTTTCGAACAAAACCATCATCTCATTTGCTTTTTCTGGCTGATTGATTGCTTTTAATGATTCGGCGTAACGGTAATAGTAGATTGGGTCTAGATTTTTGGTTACTTCGATCAATTCAGCATAATATTTCGCCGCCGATTCCATGTCGTCTTCAAAATAGGATTTATCGGCTACTTTTTTGATCATATCAGCATTTTTATAGCCTTTATCGACCACTTTAGCGTATGTTTTTGAAATATCTATATCTATATATTTTGGAGCTTCAGAAGGGCGTGCTACAGCCACTTTCACTGGCTCTACCTTTTCGTCAGGAATATCAATGACTACTTTTGACATTAGAGGCACTTCAGTTTGTTTCAATTTGGGTTTTCTGTAAATTGGAGTTACAGTTCTAGTGTTATTTGGACCAAGATCATAAGTATTAACCATATCTAGTTTTGAAACTTCGTATTTTGTAACTCTTCTTCCAAAAGTCATATTTATTGTTTCTTCAACATAGTAAGCTTCTATAACAAGATCATCTGCTTTCTTGTCTTTTTGTACTTGTGCTTTTCCAGCCGCCACAACAACAGGAGCTTTTGAGACTGCAAGCTGCGCGAAACAGCTAAAAGGAACAACACAAATAATCGTCACAAAAATTTTTGCATAATTTTTCATGATAACTGGATTAAGTTGTTTATTTCAAAAAACTATAACAAAGTTATTGATTTTGTTGTAGTTAGATACTTTTTTACCATGAAATGCTTGGAAAGACGATGAAGTGTTTAATTTCCTTTTTAGTTTTAAGAATGTTATTTCAACAAGACCGATTATGTTTGGAGCTTTACGAATATTTGAATCAACTTTAAAAATATAATAGAATTTTGTGAATTATAGACAAAAAATAGCTTTCAACTTTATCACAATAAAAAAGAGGTTCTTTAAATGAACCTCTTTTTAAATCTATATTTAAATATTGCAAAAATAAATCCTCTAAAATATTATTTCTTTAATTTAACACCTTGTTAATATTCTTTGAAACCTCTTCATAATCAGTAGGTTTTATTATCACCTTTAAATTATTAATATATAGTCCTCTCGAATTTAAGGATTCAACAATTTTATTATTCCCCGTCAAAACAATTATTCTTTTTCCAATATCCTGATTAATACTAGTAATTTTTTCAATCAATGAATACCCATCTAGTTCACTTTTTGATGATAAATCAATATCTATAAAAATAACATCATAATCATTGATTTTTGTTAAATCAGCAGATTGCGAAGAAGGATAAACTGAAAAATCTATTTTATTATCAAAATAGATTAAATTTGCCGTCTCAAAAGAAACTCGAACAGACTCATATTCATTTTCGAATATCGCTACTTTCATCTTTATTTATCTTTAATTCTATTTTAAACTCGATTATTCCATTCTGATGGGATATACTATATTTTATATCCATATCATCCAAGGTCGATTTGATTATAAACAATCCATATGTTGTCCTCTTAATAATTTCATTTCTATCATCTGATTTTAAATCTTGTAATAGATTAGCAATTTGCTCTTTAGTTTGATTATGATCATTAAAAAAAGAAATACATAGATTATTATTCTCTTCTATAAATATACATCTTATAATTTTATTTTTATATTTTTTAATATTATTTAACCAATCTGTAATAAATATTTCAAACCCTTCCTCATTTAATTTAACAGTTCTTTTTTGGCTACTTAATTTTACTCCTACTTCAATTTCTTCATCAGGGAAATAACTCAAAAAATTTCTTCTCAATATTGTAAAAGTCTTTTCGATTGACACATCGCTTAAAGTTTTATAGAAAAAAGGATTTTTGCTTTTTTCTAACATGTCATCTGCTCTTTTAGTTATATTTCTTAATTCAATTTTACTTCTTTCATTCTGCTCAATTAATAATTTTTGAAAAGCTTCAATTTTTTCAGCTGGTATTTTAGATTGATTATCAAGCATCATTGAGAGATTTGAGAATGGACTTAATCTATTTCTTATATAATGCATCATGTTATTTGCCCTATTTACATATTGCGTTTTCTGTGACAACTTTTCAATCTCCTCATCTTTAATTTCTTGCAATTTCTTTTCGCTCAATAATATTTTTGACATTTTTGATAGCGAAGGCTCAATTGTTCTGAAAAATCCAATTAAACTATAGTAAAATGGAATTTTTTTATTTAAAGAAAAAAGATAAAAATATTCATTATTGTCTACTATAGTATAAATTATCAAATTCTTATTGATATTATTTTCATCTATAATAACAGTCTCATCCGTCAATGTTCTATATTTCCTCAATCTATTTATGAAATCATCCTCTTTAAATTTATAATTCCACACAAATGATGTTCCATTTACTATAATTATTTTTTCAGCGCTAGCTTTATTTATACAGAAGCAGTACATTTCTTTAATAAGAACATGATTTATATTGGAATGTATAACATCAATAAATTTTTTATAAATTTTATGAGGCTTTTTAATATGTTCCTTATTTAAATAAAACGTATCAACAACTTCTATAAGTTCTTCTCTAAATACCTTTATTTTCATTCTAAGATGAGTATACCAATTTATTATACCTAAGAAAAACACTGGAAATAAAACCTTTATAGCTTTTAAATTTTTAATTTCTGAATCTGAAGTTGAAAATGAATGCAGGAGAAAGAACTCAAACACAGTTAAAAAATAAAGCAATAAGGATTTCTTCTTTCCAGAAAAATTTATTGCATTAATTATTGGTAAGAATAAAAATGTATAATTATAAATATCATATGGCGACTTACCCCATAAAACAATCAAAATAAAAGCAAAATCATTTAACAACCTTACGAAACTAAGTCTAATAAATTTAATATAAACTAATATGTACAGCGGCAGAACAACGTAGTAAACCCACTTTTCAAATATATTCTTGTTTGTAAGAATTATAATAAGAGCATAGCATAACAAACTTAATCTAAAAAGTATTGAATTTACCCTACGCTGTAATAAATCTAAAAATTCAAATCTTTTCATTTATGATGTTAGTTTATCTGTTAGTTTAACATACAGAAAATTTACTATAATAGTTATAAACGTAATTTTTGCCATAACCATTAGTATTGTTGCAAACCAACTCAATGGTTTTATCTTAAAATCATTATCAAAATCAGCAAATAAGGTTAAAATATTCAAAAAATGATTTCCATAAAAATTTGAAGAATAATTATCATACTTTATTTCAAACAGCTGACAACATTCAATTTTGGTAGGGAGTAAAATAAGAAAAACTAAAATAAAAACTAAAGATAAGGTAAATAATAAAGTAGCAAAATTAAGTCCCGAAAACAATGCAATTATTTTAAAAAAATTTTTAATCTCTAAATTACAAACCAGATCTCTAAGTTGGATTTTATTTTTTTGACAAACAAACCAATCTTTATCATATTCAGGCAATTCCTTTGTCATGTTTGAAATTACAAATTGCAAAATCGAGATTTGCAATTTCAAATCCATCTGATTCAATACATTTTCAATTTTAGTAAAGTTAAAAGTATCATAGCCATAATTTGAGCTCTTTATTACTTCGATATAGTACTTGAAGAATTTTTTTGATAATGGATATAAATCACTTTTATCTTGTAAAGTTCCTTTCAAAAGAATTAGATTATAAACCATATTCACACCTTCAGCAGGAGATTTTATATAAAAAATAGACTTTTCAAGTTCAATAATTTTTAAAGCTACAATTTCTTCTTTAGTCATATTAAAAAGATCTTTTTCAATAATAATTAATATAACATAAACTTCCAAAAAAAAGCGCCACAATCCAAAAGATTACGGCGCTTTTCTATTTCTATAAAACTCGAAGATAATTAAACCCCTAATTTCTTAGCAATTTCAGCAGGAATTCCGCCTTTATTTACTAACAATGCTGTAGTTTTATATTTCACGAAATTTTTAGTTACAAACAAGAAACCTTTGTAGTCGTTTGTTTCTCCCCAAGAATTTTTTACGATATAGTATTCTTTTCCAGTTTGGTCTTTTGCAATACCAATAATATGCATTCCGTGGTCGTCTGTTGTAGTGTAATTATCAAACGCTGCTTGACGCATTTCTGGAGTAATTTCTGGTTCTGCTTTTGGTCCGTTGAACATGTCTGCTTTTTCTTCAGCGGTCATGTCGTCGAATTTTTTCGTTGGAACATAAGCTACACCATTTTTCCAGCTAAAGCTTTTTTCGCTAACATCTGTTGCCCAAGCTACTGTGTATCCTTTTTTCAAAGCATTGTCAATAACATCTGTCATATCATTCAATTTTACATTGTAAACTTGATCTAATGACCAGTTGTCTGGCACCATCATAGTTGTTTTTTGGTAATATGGTGTATTAGTAAAAGATGACATTTCTACATAATCATCTGGATTAATTCCCACAACTTCTTTAGCAAAAGATTGCGGCGTATAGTTTTTTCCTTTATAGTTGAAGTTTTCTGGCACTTTTCCTAAATACGAATCAATAACAGCCGCGTATGCTTTTTGCCAGTTTGGCGTCAATTCACCATTTGGATTTTTAACTACTGCTGAAAGCACTCCTTCAATAAGAGCGGCCATTTCAGCAAATTTATTTTTGTCTGTTCCGTAGTTTAATCCTGTGTAAACTTCTCTTGGAACAGTTCCGTATTTTTTATACATGTTAATTACATCGTGCAATGCACCTCCATCGCCAAGCGTAATTGCACCATGCATGCGGACATAATTGATTCCTTTTTCAACATACACATTTCGTGCAGAGTAAATTTGAGATAACTCCACTGGTTGTTTTCCTAAACGAATCATTTCTGACTCTAAAAATGAGTTTGTTGAATAGCTCCAACAAGTTCCTGAAGATCCCTGAGCTTTTACAGATGTTGTCCCTAAGTTAACCACTTCAGTGAATTTAAAGTTCTCTTTACTTTTATCACTTGCATTCAACTTTAATGAGTTTACTAAAATGTCTTGCGCAAAACAGCCGCCTACCCCAATCAAAAATGCAGAAGCAGCAAAAACTGATTTCATTGTATTTTTATACATAATCAAAAGATTTAAATAAGTTGACTTATCAGTCGTCTAATTTTATTTTTGTTACAAAACAATTAAATATCAGTTAAAAAAACTATAGTTTTTCCGTTAATTTTTATACAATATTTTTATTATACATCAAAACCTTACAAATAATGCAATCCGATTTTTTTAATTAGATCATTTGGCAATTAGATAATTAGATCATTTTCTTTAAAATCTTAATTTTAGAAAACTCGTTATTATTTGCAAATAAGTAGTATTTTGGTTTGTGTTTTGACACACAAAAAACAGCATATGTACGAACTGGAAAAAGAAACTTATTTAGGCAATACAAAAAACATCTTCAATACCAATGAAGGAATTGCAGTTGTTGAGACTGAGTATCAAAATAAGGTTTACGAAGGCTGGCATTCGCACAACAATGCGCATATTACACTTTTCCTGAAAGGCGGTACAACAGAAAAAAGAAAAAATTCCAGCGAAACAGTTGGTCCCGGTTCTTTATTATTTTATCACAGCGACGAACTGCATTTAAATCAAAATACCCTTTTTCCTTCTCGAAATATCAATATTGAAATTGAAGAAAATCTCTTAACAGAACTTCAGCTGAACGAAGCAGCAATCGAAAAAGCCGTTCAAAACAGCTCGCTAGCTAAATTCTTGATTCTGAAAATCTTTAAAGAAACACAATCTGCAGATGTTTTTACTAATGATAATGTCAAAATGTTATTCTCTCAATTATCGGATACCAATGCACATTTGGAACGATTTGAAAAGAGTCCGTTTTGGGTAAAAAGTCTCAATGAATTACTGAACGATTGTTGGAATGAAAATCCGAATTTAAAGGATCTTGCTCAGGTTTTAAATCTTAACCCGATTACCATTTCAAAACATTTTCCGAAATACTTTGGTTGCACTTTGGGAGAATACATGCGCCGAATCAAAATTAACCGTTCGCTTTCGCTGATACAATCTCATGAAATCAATTTGACTGAAATAGCTTTAGAATGCGGATTTACAGATCAAAGCCATTTTATCAGAACTTTTAAAAACCAAACTGGGTTTTTGCCTAAACAATTTCAAAAATTATAAGAAGGCAAATTTCATTCTATTTTTTGTTTTTGATTCGGGATACTTTTGTCTCATCATAAATCATAAAAACAAACCAAATGGAAACGCTTACTTTAAAACAAAAAACATTTAATTCTCCTATAACCAAAATTATTCTGGCCCTGCTTACTTTCATGGCAGTTGTCATTATTGGTCAACAAATTGCGGTAAAATTGCTGGATTTAACGCCTCTAGAAAAAGATTACAGAAATCTTTTAAAAGGCCTTTTTGTTTCCTCAGCATGCATTTTCAGTTATATTCTTTTCTTCAAAAAGTATGACAAAAGAACAGTTGTTGAGTTATCTTCAAAAGGGATTGTAAAAAATTTTATTGGTGGTTTTCTAATTGGATTTATTTTACAATCCTTAACTATTTTAGTGATTTACCTTAACGGAAATTACATCGTTTTGAATGTCAATCCGATCTCATTTATCCTGATTCCGTTTACTTTAATGTTTACAATTGCCATTATTGAAGAAATATTAGTACGCGGTATTATATTACGAATTATAGAAGAAAAATTAGGAAGTTACATCGCTCTTACAATTTCTTCAATTTTGTTTGGAGTTTTTCATTTAGCTAATCCTAATGGCACTTTGATTTCTTCAATATGTATAACCACTGCAGGTTTTTTAATGGGGACAGCTTTTATTTACAGCCGTAATTTATGGTTTCCAATTGCTTTGCATTTTGCTTGGAATTTTACGCAATCAGGAATATTTGGAGCAATAACATCTGGAAACGAAAAAACCAAAAGTCTTTTTGAAGCCAAAATACAAGGCCCAGAATTTATTACCGGCGGTGAATTTGGCCCTGAAGGGTCGATTCAAGCAATTCTCTTCTGTTTGACTGGTACAATAATTCTACTTATTTTATGCCATAAAGAAAATAAAATCATTAAGCCTTATTTTAAAAAATAAAAACCTTTTTACCATTTAATAATATAAAAAACTCCCAACAATTTTGTCGGGAGTTTCTTTTTGATCTTTTTATTGAAAATTTTACCTCATCCAATTGCTTCCAAAAACAATATAATATGCCCAATCTTCATTCCCTTTTGCAACATCAATCCCCATTCGAAGTTTAAATTTTCGGGCAATTAAATATCTAAAACCTGTTCCGTAACTATAAACGACAGGTTTCGCAAAAGCTTGATCCCAATCATCAAAAGCACTCGCAAGACCTCCAAATCCCATTAAGCTCCATCTTCGGTATAAATCCCAGCGAAATTCGAGTTCGTTTACAATACTGGTTTTGCCTTGATAACGAGCAGTAGGAATTCCTCTTAAATTAATTCCGGGTCTTAAATAAAAAGGCGGACTCCCAAACGCCTGCTCCCCTTCAATCCTGAGCCCACCTATTAATTTGTCTGTTATTGGATAATAACCTATTGCAGATAAATTGACACGCCATGCATCATAATCACTGCCTATTGAATTATCCGACCAAAAGAAATCCGTCTGAATTCGTATTCCTTTATCTGGTGTAAATATATTGTCGCGTCCGTCAAATTGAAGCGCTCCTCCTAACTGACTTACAGTACTTTTAATATCGCCAGGCTTAACAAACGGAGGCGGAAGATTAAAATCAGGTAAATTTATCTTAGAATTTAAAAACAAATATTGTGGTCCGGCGCTCCATTTTGCATTTTTAAATTGTTTCAGCCATTGCGTATAAAAAACCGTAGATCTAAAATTCAATTTAAATTCCTGATCATTTCCTGTAGGAAGATTATTTGCATAAAAAGAAAGGTTTACATTGCCATATGCAGCACCTACGCGATATAATATTTTAGGTTTTATCAAGGTTGCCGAACGAAATCCTCCGGCCATCCAGCTATTATTTGCGGTGTACATTCCGAATCCTCCCGTTATATCAGGATTTATAAAACGTTTTTTGCCGTCTTCATCGATTACTGGCGCGTGTTTTTTAAGAAAAATAGGCGCTAATGCCCCTCCAAATCCTCCTAAAGCCGGCTCAGATATAATAGCAGGAACTACCAGAAAACCATTTGCATAAATTAAAAAATTACTTAAATCGATAGCTCCGTCTAGAGAATCTTTAAAGCGCATATTTTTAGGTGTCGATGCTGTTGCTGTTGTTGTCTGCGAAAACATTCCGGAATAGGACAAGAGAAACACAGCGATAATTAATCTCATTTTCCAAATACGTATTCGATCAAAAAGAGCCTTTTTTTTCATTGCAAAATATGTTTTACCTGTAAATAGAAAATTGATTATTTCGGTTGTTCTTTTTGAAAACTGAATACATGTGCGAGTGTTACAAAAAAGGTATTACCCTGAAATCTGTTAACAGCTCCAATCTCTGAAACCCATCGCAGTCCCGCCGTTGTTTTGCACCCAATATGAAAATAATTTACCTCAGCTCCCAAAGCTCCAACTCTGTCTTTGTGTGGTTCCAGAAGCAGTGTCCCTGCTGGTATTTCATCATTTGATACTTTATACTGCAGATAATAGATTAATCCTGCATTCAAAATTCCAGTTGGGGCAGTTTTCTCAGCATTCATTGTATAAAAAGTTTTGCCCAAACCTCCTTCGATGCTTAAAATATCACCTGTTTTTATGTCGGTATCTTTCTTTCTGCCATTAATTTCATAAGCAGCCAAAATCGAGAAATGAGTTGTTTTTTTGTCATTAAAAAACAAAGTCGTTCCTCCTGAAAATTCGTTCATGAACATTCCTAATCCGCTATTGTCACTTCCTCCAAATTCATATTTTCCAGTAGGAAGATACAATTGATAACTGAAAACAAAATCGGCTCTTTTATGATGCCAACCTAATTGAATAGGCTGTACAAGCATATCTGTAAAAGCAAAAGAACTTTTTGAATCTACATAACTTCCCTGAATCGCGTTTGATGCAAAAGCAACCAAAACAGTTGCACCATAATTTGCGCCAAGAATTTTAAAATCAGTCACATAATTTGCACCAACACCCGTTAAAAACATATTAATATCCGGATTTGCAATAGATTTGTCTCCATCAGCGTTCCGTAAAGAACCTGCTGAATAAAAATATCCTGGTACATATACGGTGAGCATATTTTCTGGCGCCTGCGTTCCAGATTGCAGTCCAGAAGATCCAAGAATGTGTCCGCCTTTAAGCTGTGCATTTCCTGAAGAACACATCATTAAGATTAAAAAAACAATAACAGATTTCTTAATTTGTCTATACTGATTTAATTTCGTTTTCATTGTTTTAATATTTTAAATTAATGAGTCTTGACAATTATGTCTATAAACTAATTCCATCAGCTTGAATGATGCTTCAGACAATTTGTATGCGTTTTTCTGGATTCATTCTGATAACTTTAAAATATTCTGAAGGTGATTTTCCAGTATGCTTGATAAAAGCTCTAAAACAAGTTGTTCTCGATTTAAAGCCAGATCCCCAAGCCATTCCTTCAAGAGAAAGATCTTTCCATTCTGGATCGTTAATTTTTTCTTTGAAATATTCGATTCTTTTCAAGTTTACATAGTCTTGAAAATGGAGCCCAAACTCAGAATTAATTAAATTCGAAAGATGATGCACCGATATTCCTGTTTCGTCAGCAATATCTCTAATTACCAAATCTTTTTTAAGGAAAAGTTCTTTTGATGCAAAAATTTCTTCCAATTGTTGCAAGTATTGTTGTTTTTTTTCGATCGTCAAATCTTTTACGATCGGCAACACATTTTTTGCTTCATTTTCTTGTATCAGCAATAGTTTATCTTCAATAATTTCAAAATTATTGTTAATCTCATTTGTGCCTGAATCATAAAATATATTAGGATTAAAATAAAGCCAACCCACTGTGAAAATCAGCACAAATGAAATCAAGACATAACACGACAAATCAACAGTATAAACACTGCTTACTAAAAAATAATGAACAAAAAGCGCTGAAAACATAAACAATACCATCAAATTATAAACTCGGATCCAGTTTAAAATTTTTATTCTGTTGATATGGTTTTTTTTGAATTTCTCTAAATCATAATTTAAAACCATCATTGTTTGGCTAAATGCATAAATGAGCCAAATTGACAAACTCAACATTGAAAATGGGCTTTTGATTTTGTCCGAAATGTTTTGTGCCAAAGGAAAATGAGCAAAGTTCCCAATCCAAACGCAAAATGTCAATCCAAAATAAACAAGGAAAGGCACGAAATGAAGCCAATCGTATTTTTGAAAAATGTGCTCTGTAAACAATAAATTACGGATATATAAAAAAGCACAAGGCGCCACCAAAAACATGAAAGATTTCGTGATCATAAAGAAATCAGGAAAAAAATTAAGCACATTTGCCGACAAATAAAAATTATATATACTGACAACAGCAAGGCTAAACAAAAACAGTCCTAAAAAGAAACTCTTTGAATAGTTTTTTTTAGAAAACAACACCATGAATGATGTTGCAAAGCCAACCATTGTAGCCATAAAAAAGAAAAGAGAGAGTACTATATCCAGCATATATTATTTGTTTAAAAATTAATAATTGCCCTTTCTCTTAAAAATAAATTTTAAAAGAAAGTAATGTACCATAACAAATAAAAGCTATACTTATCTGCTTATTTCCAGATAAGTATTTCGGCTTTTAAAAGAAATTAAATTATATGTTATTTTTTAGCTAGACCTGGGGGAAAGCCTTCTAATATTTTTTTAATTGAAGTTGCAATAAATTCTTCTGGATTATCTGGTTTGCTATCAATTTGAGCATTACCTATTCCTTGCCAAAGCAATTTTTGTGTTTTTGTAGAAACAATATCTATTACAAGAGAGCCATCAACATAATCATAAGAATTAAATGTTGTAGTACCACCACCCATCATAGCACCACCGCCCCAATATCCGTATGGACGATACATTCCTCCATAGCCATAAAAATTAGTATCGGCAGTAACTTGAGTTTTGTTTTTTAATATAGATACAGCATTTACTTTTAAATCGGGATTATCAGAAGATTCGACAAATCCTTTGGCAGTCATTTCAGCACGAATGGCTTTTGCAACACGATCCACATTTAATTGATTTACTTGACCTTCTTGAGCTTTCAAATCATATACAGCAAAAGTTTTGTATTGACTGAAATTAGCTGAGTGATCATAATCGGTGGTGACTTTTACAGTAGGCGAACAGCTGTAAAATAGTCCTAATAAAACTAACGGAATTAGGCGAAGATTTGTTCTTTTAATATTCATTGTTGTGGTATTTAAATTAATAATTAAATTAGTTTAACTCGAATGTATTAAAATCAAAAAAAATCTTTGGGGCATTAAAACAATGTAAAACAAATGTTAACTTAATACAAACAACTATTAAACAACACTTTAACACAACCTAAAGGTAAATTATTTTCTTTAATTAACATAGTTTATTGCAAAAAATCTTACTTATAATGTTTGAGATTGATCTCAGAAGCTTTGAAGCTTTAAATTTCTTTTTATTTATTTCGACAACTTCATTGTGCTATTAGACTTCTGCCGAAATTGGCAAACGTCCTTCTTTTACAGCATCGACCATTTTATTGTAATCCAATTCATTTTGATGTGCATATAGCAATGAAAATTTAGAAATGGCATTGGCAAATTCATTATTGTTTCCAATATATCCTGACAAAAGCGACGGATCACCAGATCTTGCATGTGCTCTTGCAAGAGCCCATCCGCAGGCTTTTGCATAATCTGCCATATTTTCGGATTTCATTATTTCTATAACTGGCTTTATCTTGGCATCACGAAGTTGACGGATATAAAAATATTTGCCTTTATCATCATTTGTCCAACCTAAAAACATATCTGGAGCAGACTGCATCAGCTTTTGTCCCATTACAATTCGTTCGCCTTGATGTGGATATTTAGCCTTGATTTTTACATTTGATTCTAACACACTTTTTCTAGCTTCTTTAAACTGTAAAAAAATAGGCTCTCCCGTTGCCGACATTAATAAACTGATACCGCAAAGTGTTCCCACACTTCCCACGCCTACAACTTTTATGGCAAAATCATGCATTGTATATCGGCTCAATAATACCTGTTTGTCTTCTGGCAACGATTCGACATATCTTTTGTGAACCTGTTTGGCTTCTCGCATTGTATAACTAACTTCATCTCCAGATGGATGATAAATCAATGGCGGATCATCTTTTATTCTGGCGCGAGTTCCGTCTAAATACGTCATTTTTGCAAATTCTTTTTCATGAGCAATAGATTCGGCTGCTTTTTTTATTCGTTTTTGCTGAAATTCTTTTAATTCTTCATCTTTTCCAAGATCAATTAATTCTGCCAGATCAATATCAGCATACCAGATTTGAAGTGCCGATAATTTGCTGTAATCCAGCATATGTCTTTTATAACTATCTGCAACATGCCAAGCAAATGCTTTGCAATCTTTAGTAGAAAATTTTCGCCATTTTCCTGCTATTGCAAAACTTACTGCGAGTCTTTTTACATCCCATTCCCATGGGCCCGGAAATGTTTCATCAAAATCATTAATATCAAAAACCAGCTTGCGTTCAGGAGTTGCAAAACCTCCAAAATTCATTAAATGGCAATCACCACAAAGCTGCAAGTTTATTCCAGAATTTGGCGTATTTGCTAAGTCAGCGGCCATAATTGCTGCAGCTCCTCTAAAAAAAGCAAAAGGCGATTCAATCATTCTTCGATAGCGAATAGGCAACAAATCTTCAATTCTTCCGATACTTGTCTTTATCAAAATATCGACAGGATCTTCACGATCTTCAGGTGGTGTCCAATCCTGATGTGAAGAACGCGACACAATTTTCCTGATCGCTGCTCCATTGTCGTAGCGCTCTGCTTTTGATGCTATCGGATCAAATAAATTTTCTGCGTTATCTGTTGCTTTTTCAGTCATTCGAATTGTTTATTTCACTTCTTTTATATCATCCATTTTCCAGCTTTTATCAAAGTAAGCTGTTGTTGGACCATAAAAACGCATATAAGTAAACCAGTGTTTTCCTGGTAAAGTTTGCACCCAATTTTTCTCTTTTCCTGCTGGAGCTTTCGGCCCGAAATACAAATCAACTGAACCATCCGAATTCTTTATCAAATCTTTTCGAGAAGATAAATCGGCATTTTGCTGCGGATTATCAATCAAACAACGTGTTGCTGAATCATAAACAGTAATTGACCAGAAATTAACTGCTGGCGGATTTGCCGGAACATTTAAAGTATAATTTTTAGCTCCGTCTAGCCAATTTCCTTCACTATCATAATATGATCCCAAGTAAGCTTGTCCAAGGTTTGGTGTTTTCGTAATCATTGCCTTAGAGTATCCCGTTGCTTCATAGAAATAAGATGCACGCTCAAAAAATTCGTCATAATTTGCCTCACGCTGTGATGGATTTTTAATAATCATAACATAATCCCATTTTTTATCTGGCCAATGTTTTACATCTGCAAAACGTTTACTAAATGAATTCGCCATTGCCATTTGCTGTCCTTTTGCGGCAGCAGCAATTAGAGTTTGTTTCTGATGTTCATCTGGTGCAAAAGGTTTTCCTTTTTCTATACCTAAATTCTTAAGCCAAGCCATAAAAAATCGATCCCGATCTTCAACAGGTTCAACTTGTAAAATAGCATGAAGACGCTCCCAATATGCAATTCCTGTTGGTTGATTTCCCAACCATTTTTTTCCTGCAGGCGGACTGACTATTTTAGTTTGCGTTGGATTAGCTCGTTGTGAATATGGGTAAATCTTTACCTTTTTTACAATATCTTCTGTCGATTTTGGATCTGGATCTAATGAACGAATTCCAAAAAACATATTCATTGTATTACATGGAACGATAAAATATCCCACTGGTTTTAAATCTTTCATTGTTGGCGGCACTAATAAATATTTCCCACCTTTGCCTTTGTCTGGTCCCATTTCGCCAATCACTGCCTGCTCACGTTGCCAAAAATCTCCGAGCCCTCCGGCAGTATGTCCGGCAGGCATTTCTAGAACCGTTGGTCCATTTTTTGCCAAATCGATAAAAGACATTATATAAGGTGTTGTGGCATTAGCAGTAAGAATTCCTAAACGATCATTGTATGTATTATAAAAAACAAGATCATTGCTAGATGCTTTAAATTGATTATAATGTACATTTTGCCATTCAGCGAACGTTACAATTGGCAATGCCCATAAATAACATTGTGTTGCTTGCTGAAAATCCATTTCGTCAAAAAGTGCCGGAATCGATTCCTTAGATGGCAATTCCCCATCCATTTTTATACCAGAACCGGATTTTACCACTCTTTCTGAATCTGGATTTACAGTCGTTGATTCTTTACATCCAAAATTTAATAGTAAAGAAATTAAGGTGATAAATATTGGGCACTTACTTTTCATATTAAATCAATTATTTATAGTTTAAAATCTGATTATTATTTCACTTCCGTAACATCACCCATTTTCCAAGTTTTTTCAAAAAATCCTTTTTCAGGTCCATAGAAACGAGCCAGCAATTCGAATTTTCCTTTCGGGTCTGTTGGAACCCAGTTCGATTCTTTTCCTGCTGGAGCTTTGGCACCAAAATAAATATCGACAGAACCATCGCTATTTTTCTGAATTCCCGGAGTTGTCGAAGCTCGGCTAAAATATTTCATGCCTTTAATTAAAGCATGCGTTTCACGATCGTAAGCTGTTATAGACCAATATAATTTTACAGGAACATTTGCAGGAAGATGCAATTGATATAATTTTGATCCATCAAATTCCTGACCTTTATCATCCTTAATTGTCATTAAATAAAATTGTCCTGTTCCCAAATGTTTTGCGCTGAAATAAGCCATTGAATAGCTTATTGCTCTTTCGCTAACTGGATAAATATTAGGAGCTGTATAATTAGAAGTGATAGCCTTTACAACATCTTGAGAAGCTGGCAAAGCCCAATTAGTACCATCATAAAAAGGTGGTTTAAAAATAGCTTCATAACCTTTATCAAGATAAGCATGTGCATCTTTAATTGCTGCTTCTAAAATTTCTTTCTTGCGGGCGTCAGCCTCAAAAGGTTTTCCTTTTTCGATTCCTATTGATTTTAGAAAATCAACCATAACTAAATCACGTGTTAACCAAGGTTCTCTTTGTACAAACTGATTTAGAATTTCAAAAAAATGAAAATTGTACGGGATTGTATTGCTGAAATCGACTTCAAGCAAATCAGTGAATTTTGTAGCTGGCGGATTTGATGCCTGAGAATAAGGATAAATTTTGATTTTCTTTCCGTAATCAATGGCTCGCTTAAGATCATTCGGGCTTCCGTCTGTAAGATTGGATCGAAGAATTGCAAAGCCAGTATAAGTTGATGAAGGCATCGGAATATATCCCGCTGGTACTTTATCTTTATAATCTGGTGGCAAAATCAAATATTTCCCTCCTTTTCCTTTGTCTACTCCTGCCGGACCAATATCTTCTATTGCAGTCTGCCAGCCGTCATCTAAACTTCCTGTTAATGAAGAACTTCCTTCAGCAGGCGGAATTTCTAATACAACTGGCCCTTTTCTGGTATCGTATAATGGATTGATGTAAACCACATCTGGATTTGGAGTCAAAGTCTGATTTTTTGAATTTATTAATCCAGACCAATAAATAATTTCATTAAAATTACCTTTTGCATTAGCTAAACTTTCATTTAATAATTCAAAATTAACCGCAGGAATTCCCCAAATGGTGGCTTCAATTGCGCGGTTGTATATGATTTGTTCTTCAATATTTGCAGGTTTGAAATCACTGGAAACAGCTCCTTCTGACGTTGTTTCTGTTTTTTCTGTCGAAGTTTTATTGCAAGAAATGAATAGTGCAATAAGGAAAAGTGAAATTATTTTAGTCTTCATTTTATTGTTGTTTTGAAAAAATTAAAGTGATGATTTCTAAAAACTCTTAAGCAACTTATTGCGGAAATATAAACGCTACCACCGCTCTTAATCCCCAATCTGGTTTTATAGATTGATGACCAACTATTGGAATTAAAGGCATTACGGCAAATTGCATGGTTTGACCTCCCAATTTTGTAATCGCACCAACATTTGGACTAAGAGTAATAAGAGTTGTATTTCCTTGCCAGTTTTGCGTAATTTCTGAAGTAACACCTAAGCTTGCACCACTTTTATAACTGTGTGTCAAGAAGATTTGCGTGTAAAACTGATTGAAATCGGCTCTATCAGCATTTCCTGCAACAGACCAAATTTGATTGGCTAAGAAACCGATAGAAAGTCCTTTTCCTTGATGCATGACCAAAACGCTTGGCCCAATTCCGAATTTTTCTGTTCCTAATAATTTTTCTGTAGCGGTTGGTACTAAAAAAGCAGGACCAATTCCATAAATTAGCTTTTTGCTTTTAGGAGCAAAAAATGCGGTAACTGTTGCGTCGCTTAAACCAAACTCATGTGTGTTTTGCCCCGTAACATCTTGTTGATCCACAACAGGAAGAATATAACGAGTTATTAAATTTAAATTCTCGCTCAATTTAAAAGGAACAACTGGTTGTATATTGATTTGATATTTTATTCCATTATAAGGTCCAATACCGTAAGTGATATTGTTTTGCAACGGAACACTAATTAAGCTCGCCACCGGATTTGCCATTTTATCGGCGAGTTCTTGTGCACTTGCTCCAGCTTTTGGTTCGGCTTCCTGTGCAAAAGATCCCATCGATATTGCAAAAAAGAGAACACTAAAAAATAACTTATGGCTTATAAAATACTTATTTTGTTTCATGACTATTTATTTAAAAGTTTTATCTCTTTCAAAATCAGATTACTTATCTGCAAAAACCTTTTTCCAATCGTCTTTGATGCTTACAACATGGTACTTATATTTAGCTGCCGTATTTAAAGACAAATTATCTTTTTCCTGATAATTGTATTCTCTAATCGAATCGTTATGGTTTAAGATTAATTGGAAAGAAGGATATTTATTTCCTGAAGAATATCTCAACATGGCAAGGTCTCCCGCGCCGCCTTCGTTTCCGCAGGCAAAAACTGGTCGTTGGCCAATATGCAATTGTATGCCAACAGGTTTTCCTTCTTTATCATTAAAATGATCTAAAGCCGGTTCTCTGACAACTGCATTTTTAGCATCATCAAATTTATATTTGAAAGAAGTTCCAACAACTTGATCTTTCGGAATTCCGTAAAAATCCTGAGATATCGCTCGTACCAATTCAATCGTTCCACCGGTAACAATGAAAGTTTTGAATCCGTTTGCACGCAAATAATTTAAAAGCTCTAATTGTGGTTGGTATCTGATTTGTTTTAGCGGAACATTTTTACCAGGATATTGAGCGCCAGAGAAAAACTCTTTTGTCGATGCTTCAAACTCATCTTCGGTCATGCCAGTATGCGTTGCGGCAACTAATTCTATAAGCGCTTTATCTCCACCTTTTTCAAAGAAGGTTTTATCTTTTTCGATTACGGCTTTAAAAGGTTGTTTTTGTGCTAAAGCAGGATTGGCTTCGACCATTTTTTTGACTCTATAAAAAGCAAAAAGTTCTTGAACGTATGGTTTTTCAGCCCAAAGCGTTCCATCATTATCAAAGGTTGCTATTCTGTTTTCTACCGGAATAAAATCTGGGCTTCCTTCTTTTGTTACTTTTTCAACGTAAGCAATAATATCTTTTTTTAAGGCTCCGTCATTCCAACTTGGTAATGGATCACCACTCGTAGCAACGACTGCTGTGCTGTCTTTTGGATTTACAGCCGTCTTCTCTTCTGATTTTTTGCAGGAAACAAATAAAAAAAGAAGCATCGAAATTAGTACTATTTTTTTTTGCATAACATATACTATTAAGTGAAAAGAAACAGGACGTAAAAAGTCCTGTTTCTTTTAATTATTATACTTTATTTTTTCTTTTTTGAAGCCTCTTCCGTTTCTTCTTTTAATTTAGGCATTACATTTTTTTCTATGTATTGTTTTGCCTTAATATCTTTCATAGCTTCTTCCATAATAGTATATGCAGAGAAACTTGGTGGAATTGATCTAGGAGGATATTCTTTAAATGTTTCTGCAAAAACCACAACATCTTGTATTGCACCATACATCATCTGTACGTGATTCAACTGCCATTCCCAAAATGAATTAGAAGTTATGTCAGCTCTTTCAAAAGGATCTTGATACAAATTGAATATTTTTTGTAAGCGCAGTTTTGTGAATGGTTCTGCCCAAACTCCCATTGTACCTTCAAGACGTTGTTCTGCAAAAACATATTTATAATCTCCTTCTCTTAAACCAACTAATAAACCATCATCATCTGTGTAGAAGAATTTATCTCTGGCACTTTTTGATGTTTTCCCTTCTAAAAATTTGCTTTGATCAAAACCGTCAAGATGCACTTTATATGATTTTCCGTTTGCTGTATAACCTTTTAAAAGTTTATTTACTAAATCTGGCTCACCTGCAATTGAAGCCAAAGTTGGCATCCAGTCATTATGGCTCATTAATTCAGTAGTTACAGTTCCTGCTTTGATATGTCCTGGCCAACGAACGATACATGGTACGCGGAAAGCTCCTTCCCAGTTGGTATTTTTTTCTGAACGGTACGGTGTCATAGCAGCATCTGGCCAAGTATTCATGTGAGGACCGTTATCTGTAGAGTAAACAACAATCGTATTATCAGCAATCCCTAAATCGTCTAATGCTTTTAAAATACTTCCGATAGTTTCATCATGCTCGATCATACCATCGATATATTCGCTATCTCCGTGAGTGTATCTTCCTCGGTGTTCTTTTCTAACATGTGTTCGTAAGTGCATACGAGTGGCATTGAACCAGCAGAAAAATGGTTTTCCAGCCGCGTTTTGTCTTTTAATAAAATCGATAGCTGCTGCAGAAGTTTCATCATCTACAGTTTCCATCCTTTTTTTAGTAAGTGCTCCTGTATCTTCAATTTTTTGTTTTCCAACTCTTCCAAAACGAGGATCAGTTGTTGCGTCATCAACATTTGTTGCCGTACATTTTAGAACACCTCTTGGTCCAAATTTTTTCAAATATTCTGGATCTTTAGGATAATCTGGCAATTCTGGTTCTTCTTCAGCATTTAAATGATATAGATTTCCGAAGAATTCGTCAAAACCATTTACAGTTGGCAAACTTTCGTTACGATCTCCAACATGGTTTTTACCAAATTGTCCTGTCACATAACCCAAATTTTTCATAATTCCACCAATAGACGGATCTAATTGACTCATTCCCATTGGTGCTCCAGGAAAACCAACTTTTGTAAGTCCAGTTCTAAGACCGTGTTGTCCTGTTAAAAAAGCAGCACGACCTGCGGTACAACTCTGCTCTCCATAATAATGAAGAAAACGCAATCCTTCATTTGCTAAACGATCAATATTGGGTGTTGTATAACCCATTACTCCATCACTATATGCACTAATATTAGTAGTCCCAATATCATCACCCCATAGTATTAAAATGTTAGGTTTTTTTTGAGCATTCACCTGAAAAACTGTGAAGCATACTAATGCAAAAAGCATTATGGCATTTCTAAGTTTACTTTGTTTCATGGCAATTAAATTTGTTAATAATTTAGTTTTATAAAGAGACGTGCTTATTAAAGCAAAAATTTCATGACTGTTTTTTTTAAATAAAATCATTCTGAAAAAAATAACCGTTTCAAATTTTATTGTCGATAAAAAGTTGTGGGAAATGAAACAAGATTTTTCTTAACTTTTATTTAAGTAACTCAAAATTAAAGAATAAAAAGCCGGACAACCTTGCTTTTGAGCCATGAGATGGTTTCATTTTATAAAATGAAACGTTAAAAAAGGCGCTTTGTAACAAATTGTTATAGCATGTTGCAAAATATGTTGAACAAAAGAGGAAATTTTAATTATTGCCGATTATTATTTTTAAAGAAGAAATTTTTTGCTCCAATTCTGAAATTTGAATCAAGCATTCAAAAAAAGGCAAAAAAAAAGCCATTCTTTCGAATGGCTTTTAGTATATCTTAAAAAAGAAAACTATTCTATTTCAGAAACTCTCATGGTATTCACCATTCCTTTATCTTTAATTGGCATAGCTGCAAGGTTAATTAAATAATCCCCTTTTGTTGCATATCCTTTATCAACTGCAATTTTGTTTACATCAGTTACAGTATCATCTGTACTTTCTTCATTATCATAATAGAAAGATTTAACTCCCCATAATAAATTCAATTGTGTCAAGATTCTTCTGTTTGAAGTAAATACCAAAATATGAGCTGTTGATGGTCTCCAAGCTGAAATTTGGAAAGCAGTGTAACCGCTGTTTGTTAACGTACAAATAGCTTTTGCACTAATCTCATTTGCCAATAAAGCTGCTTGGTGACAAACTGTTTTAGTAACAAAACGTTTTGTTTTGATTTGCGGTGTATTTTGAGGCACCTGAATAAGCGGAGAGTTTTCTACAGCTTCGCAAATTTGCGCCATTTTTTGAATTACTTGAACTGGATAATTTCCTGTTGCAGTTTCTCCAGACAACATTACAGCATCAGCACCGTCCATTACAGAATTTGCAACGTCATTTACTTCAGCTCTTGTTGGAGTTAAACTTGTAATCATTGTTTCCATCATTTGTGTAGCAACGATAACCGGAATTCTAGCTGTTTTAGCTCTGCGGATCAAATCTTTTTGTACCAATGGAACTTCGTGAGCAGGTAACTCAACACCTAGATCTCCACGAGCAACCATTAAACCATCGCAATAAGCTACAATTTTATCCATGTTCTCAAGAGCTTCTGGCATTTCAATTTTAGCAACGATTGGAATTTTAACTTCTGAATGCTTAGCGATAAGTTCTTGTAAATCTTGTAAATCGCGAGGAGTTTTCACGAATGAAAGTGCGATCCAATCTACTTTTTGCTCAATTGCGAAAATCGCATCTGCAATATCTTTTTCTGTTAAAGCTGGCAAAGAGATTTTAGTGTTTGGAAGATTAACTCCTTTTTTAGATTTTAATTCTCCACCTTGAATAACTCTAGCAACAACTTCTGTTTTTTTGTCTGTTGAAACAATTTCAAAAATAAGTTTACCATCGTCAAGCAAAATACGCTCTCCCGGATTTACATCATTTGGGAAATTTTGATATTTCATGAACACTCTTTTTGATGTTCCTATAATATCTTCAGCAGTAGTAAAAGTGATTTCGTCTCCATCGTGTACTACTGTTCCTTCTTCCATTACTCCAACTCTAAGTTTTGGTCCTTGCAAATCTCCAAGGATTGCTGTTGTATAACCAAACTCTTCATTTAAGCCTCTAATGATATCGATTTTTTCTTTTACTCCTTCGTAATCTGCATGCGAAAAATTGATTCTAAACACATTAACCCCTGCCTCGATCATATCCTTGATAATCTCTCTTGTACTACATGCGGGACCAAGTGTAGCAACAATTTTGGTTTTCTTGTTTGTTAACATTTTTTTTAAAAAATTAGATTGTTTTTTGATTTTATTTTGTTTGTATCGACAGCATAAATAGCTGCAACACTCTCTATGGTATTTAATTGTTGTTGAATTTCTGAAAAATTTAGAGTTTCCTCGCTATTCTCTATTTTCAGGAAAAAATCTACTTTTTTGAATTCAGGAAGTAAATGAATTGTTGTTGAAACCTCACTTGTTTCATTAGAAAACAAATTCTGGAAATCATTCGTACTCACTGAAATGATTTCATTTTTATTCTGAATTAAATTCCATGAAACTGCTTTTTCGGAATCATAATAATAAAACCTAGAAAAATTTGCCTCTCCTTCTTTAGTCTGAGCATGAATCTCGTTTTTGCTCTTACTTAAGTTTATCGGAAGGATTTTATTGATAAAATAGGCCAGTCTATAATCTTCTAATGAAGTATGAATTGCCATTAAATAATAATCAATTTCGTCAAATTCGTCTAAATCCAATCTATGAATTGCCATGTCATGAAAAATCAAGTTGTAAATATACTATTTCTAACGGAGCATCAATAGTTATGACGTGGTTGTTTTTGTTAATTTATAAACGAAAACGTTATAGCTTTAAGATAGTTACAGCAAATTTGTAGCTATTTCTTGTCTATTTTCTCCTGAAATGCAAAATAAGCTCTTTGTGATGCTTTTTCTTCTGCCTTCTTTTTTGAAGTTGCTCGCGCTCTTGCGATTACTTTATTGTCTATACTTAATTTTACGCCAAATAAGCGCTGACCGTCAATACCGTTATCCTCAAAAATGTCATAATGAAAGACTCTCTTTTCTTTCTGACACCATTCGATAACCAAACTTTTATAACTAATAACTTTTCCTTCAAGTCGAGCAATATCAACATAAGGCGTAATTACTCTTTTTTGAATAAAACGCTCGCAGAAAGAATATCCTTTGTCCAAATAAATTGCACCAACTAATGATTCGAAAATATTACCATGGATGTTTTCTCCAAAATGCTGAATTGGCACTTTGCTCTCAACAAAACGAACCAGATTCAAATCTTTTCCGAGTTCGTTCAAATGTTCACGACTCACGATTTTAGAACGCATTTTGGTCAAATATCCTTCATCTCCATTTGGTGCCTTATTAAATAAATGTGCTGCAATTACGGCACTTAACATGGCATCACCCAAAAATTCCAATCGTTCGTAATTTATCGGTTGTCCATGTTCATCTAACTTATTTGATGATCTGTGTGTAAATGCTTTTCTATAAAATTCAATATTAACCGGTGGAAAACCAAGAATTTTCTGAATAGTGTCAAAAAAAATCCCGTCTTCTAGAGAACGGGATTTAGAAAATATTTTTTTGATAATATTCATATACGAAAATTAGTCAACGAATTTTTTAAACAATACACAAGCATTGTGTCCACCAAAACCAAAAGTATTGCTCATCGCAACATTTACCTCTCTTTTTTGAGGTTTGTTCAAGGTAAGATTCAAAGATGGATCAATTTTTTCATCCACAACACTATGATTGATTGTTGGAGGAACAATTCCGTGTTGCATTGCCAAAATCGAAGCAATTGCCTCAATAGCTCCAGCCGCACCAAGTAAGTGTCCTGTCATTGATTTTGTTGAATTAATATTGATGTTTTTAGCATGCTCACCAAAAACTGCACTAATTGCTTTTAACTCAGCAACGTCTCCTAATGGAGTTGAAGTTCCGTGAGTATTGATGTGGTCAACTTGATCAGGCGTCATTCCAGCATCTCTTAAAGTATTTTCCATTACGGCAATAACTCCAATTCCTTCTGGATGTGGCGCTGTTAAGTGGTATGCATCAGATGACATTCCGCCACCACCAATTTCGCAATAGATTTTTGCACCTCTTGCTTTTGCATGCTCATAATCTTCAAGAACCAAAGCTCCTGCTCCTTCCCCTAAAACGAAACCATCTCTAGTTGCGTCAAAAGGTCTTGAAGCTGTTTCTGGACTTTCATTTCTTGTAGATAAAGCGTGCATTGAGCTAAAACCTCCCATACCTGCAATTGTAACAGCAGCTTCAGAACCTCCAGATACGATAACATCACACATTCCTAAACGAATGTAGTTGAAAGCATCAATTAATGCATTTGCAGACGATGCACATGCAGAAACTGTTGTATAATTTGGCCCCATATAACCATTACGCATAGAAATATGTGCAGGAGCAATATCAGCGATCATTTTTGGAATAAAAAACGGATTGAATTTTGGAGTTCCATCGCCTTTCGCATAATACATTACTTCTTCTTGAAAAGTCTCTAAACCGCCAATACCTGCTCCCCAAATAACACCAACTCTTTGTTTGTTTACGTTATCATTTGTGATTCCAGCATCTTTAATAGCTTCATCACTGGCAGCAATTGCATATTGAGCAAATTTATCTAATCTTCGAGATTCCTTGCGATCCATGTAATCTTCAATATTGAAGTTTTTCACTTCGCAGGCAAATTTCGTTTTATGCTTCTCTGTATCATAATATGTGATAGGAGCGGCTCCGCTTACTCCATTCACAAGTGCATTCCAATATTCCTGGATATTATTCCCGATAGGAGTAAGTGCACCTAATCCTGTTACAACAACTCGCCTTAATGCCATAAATTTGTATTTTGTACTTTAAACAAATAAAACCCACGCTTTCTTAACATAATGTTACTTAAGAGCCATGGGCATTACAATATAAATATATCTTATTGATTGAAAATCAATCGAATTTTAATTTTAAAAAAAAAATAATAACACCCGACTCTTAAAAATTTCAAAAATCAAAAAACAAATTCCAACTGGAATATGGAATTTCAAAAATTGGGATTTTTAGAAATCGGGTGTGGTATTATTATTTTTTTGCTTCCTCGATATAAGAAATAGCTTGACCTACAGTAGCAATGTTTTCTGCTTGATCGTCTGGAATTTGAATATCAAATTCTTTTTCGAATTCCATAATAAGCTCAACAGTGTCTAATGAGTCAGCTCCTAAATCATTAGTGAAGCTTGCTTCTGTTACAACTTCGTTTTCGTCAACACCTAATTTGTCTACGATAATCGCTTTTACTCTTGATGCAATGTCTGACATAATCTTTAATTTTAGAATTTAATTTGTTGGCAAAAATAAAAAACTTTATTTTAAAACCACGATTTAGTTAATAAATGTAACACTAATTTATAAAATTAATTTCAAGAAAGCCGTTTTAAAGCTATTTATTTTCGATTTTTATTCCGTTTTTTGCATTCTCAAAACACACAACTTTATGAAAAAAATTATCGTTTTCGCCTCAGGATCAGGAACTAACGCAGAGAACATTATAAAATATTTTTCGAACACTGAAATTGCGAAGGTCGTTTCTGTCTTTACAAATAATGCTTCGGCAAAAGTGATTGAAAGAGCAAAAAATCATCAAATTCCGGTCGAAATCTTCTCAAAAAACGAACTTTTAGAAAGAAACGTACTACAAAAAGTACAAGAAATCGACCCAGATTTGATAATCTTGGCTGGTTTTTTATTGAAATTTCCAGAAAACATAATCGAGAAATATCCAAATAAGATAATCAACATACACCCAGCACTTTTGCCTAATTATGGAGGCAAAGGAATGTACGGAATGCACATACACAGAGCCATCGTTAATAATAAGGAAAAAGAAACCGGAATCTCTATACATTATGTAAATGAAAACTATGATGAAGGTGCCATTATCTTTCAGGCAAATGTTGCTTTAACTGAAGAAGACACGCCAGAAACAGTAGCAGAAAAGATTCATGAACTGGAACAAAAACATTTTCCTGAGATTATTCACCAATTATTACAAGAATAATAAATGAGAAAAAAGTTTTTTGCTTTAGTATTTCTTTTGTTCACTTCGAATTTTTATGCGCAAGGAAAATTAGATATAAAAAGAATAGGATTCTCTATTGATATTCCAAAAAACTGGCTTGCCACCAGTAATGAGGAGGTTTTAAAAAATATTAATAATTATGATTTTACAGACAAACAAATAGAGCAATTATTTAAAGCTGATAATTCATCTGTAAACTTAGCGACATTCGTTAAATATGACCAAAAAAAATACACTGGCATAATCCCAACAATTAAAATTCGTACAAGAGAAATTAAAACAAATAATATTTCAGAGTTTTTGAATCAGGTCAAGCAATCTAATGAAGCTGTAAAAAAAACTTTAAATGATTTCAAGTATATTGACAGCCCATCTGTAATTGAAATTTCTGGAAAAAAAGTAATTAAATTTTCAGTTCAATTTAATTTAAAACAAGGTGACAACATCTTTAACATATCAAGCAGAAGCTATTATATTCCTAAAGACGGTTATTATATTTCTTTAAATTTTATAGAAGAGATCGGAAAAGAAGATAATAGTTTGCTTTTTGAAAATCTTATAAAAACAATTTCACTTACAGATAAACAGCAATGACACAACACGAAGTACATATATATACTGATGGCGCTGCCAAAGGAAATCCTGGCAACGGCGGTTACGGCGTGGTTATGGAATTGGTAGGAACTCCACATAAAAAAGAATTCTACGAAGGCTTTCGCTTGACAACTAATAACCGAATGGAACTTTTGGCTGTAATTGTTGGTCTGGAAAAACTGAAAAAAGAAAACATGAAAGTTTTAGTTATTTCCGATTCTAAGTACGTTGTCGATTCTGTTGAAAAAAAATGGGTTTTGGGATGGGAGAAAAAGAAATTCGCCGGCAGAAAAAATCCTGATTTATGGAAACGCTTTTTAATTTCATACCGAAAACATCTGGTAGATTTTAAATGGATAAAAGGCCACAACAATCATCCGCAAAACGAACGCTGTGATCAACTCGCTGTTATGGCATCCATGCAACCGAAACTTTCTATTGATGAATATTACGAAACCATCGGTTCTAAAGAATAAAAAAACGCATCAAATTTGATGCGTTTTTTTGTACTAACTTAAATTCCTACTTACGATTTATTCTTTATCCAAACTTTTAGCTTTGTTAAACCCAAAAAGCAAACCAACTCCAGACATTGTAATAATTGTTGCCGGATAAACAACGTCTGAATTCATTGCTGTATACGTTGTAAGGAATAGTGCTATAAACATCCCTACTCCAATCCCAATTAAAAGAAAGGCCGTATTTATAACAAATACTTTCCAAGCTGGAACTCCTTTGCCCTCTCCTTTTAAAAAGATGCTGGCATCAACACCTTTTTCTATAAGAGCCAAACGTTCTCTGTTTCTTGTTGAATAAATAAGATAGACAATCCCAAAGATTGTTGCGCAAAAACTAAATGGTACTAATACTTCTGGTCCCATGATTTTATATTTTTTTAATTGATTGATACTCCATATGACGACACGTTTTAAATTGAGGTTACAGCTTTTGATGAAAAATTTTAAAAAATAAGTTTAAAATTCAAAAAACTATTGATTATCAGTTAATTTTGAGTTCAAAATTCTTTTAAAAAACTATAACTAGCTTAAACGTTAAATCAATAAAGACGTTTTTGTAATCTCGACGAAGGAGAGATCACACTAGAAGCTCCGCAATACAAATCGCCAATCTTTGTCGATTTCCGCATGTGATCTCTCCTCCGTCGAGATGACAATATTGCGGTAAATCTTCGAACAAGTTCAATACTTATTATATATATGTAAATTTTTAAAATTAAAAATTATTTCAAAATTCTTGTAACCTAAAATAATAAACCGTCGTCCTATATAATATGAGTACAATGAACGATCAACATTATATCGATAGAATCCTGCAAGGCGAGACCAATTTGTTTGCCGTGCTGGTGGATCGTTATAAGGATATGATTTTTACATTGTCGCTCAAAATGGTCAAAAACAGAGAAGAAGCCGAAGAAGCCGCTCAAGATACTTTTATTAAAGTGTACAATTCGTTGAGCAAGTTTAAAGGCGATTCTAAATTCTCGACATGGATTTATAAAATCTCTTATAATAATTGTTTAGACCGTTTGAAAAAAAACAAAAAAGAAGATTTAAACATTTCTATAGATGAATTTTCATCGCATTTAGTCAAAACAATGGACAATGCTTTGAGTGCTTTAGAAGATAACGAACGAAAGCAGGCCATTCAAAATTGTTTAAATTTATTGCCAAGAGAAGATAATTTCTTGCTGACTTTGTTTTATTTTGAAGATCAGAATTTAGAGGAAATTGGAAAAATCATGAACATAAACGCTAATAATGTCAAAGTGAAATTATTTAGAAGTCGACAAAAATTAGCCACCATATTAAAAACGCAGTTAGAACCCGAAATAGTTGAGTATTATGAAAGAGAGCGATAAAAACTTAGAAAATCTTATTGATAAAATGATGAGCGAAAACACTTTGCAATCGCCATCTGCCGACTTTACTTCGAATTTAATGTCGCAAATTCTTGTTGTCCAAAAAGCAAAAATCAAACCTTACAAACCTTTAATTTCCATTTCAACATGGATTTTTATCGGAGTTATTTTGGCTCTTTTGATTGCTTATAATGTGTTTTTTGCCGGAACTCAAAACAATTTAGAAGTAGGAAAATCGTATACAGATAAAATTTCGGCAATTATTTCTGGAATTCATATTTCGAAAACTTTATTGTATTCTATTTTGATAGTTCCTTTTATGATTCTAGTGCAAGTTGGGATCTTGAAGAATTATTTTGATAAGAAGTATCAGTTGTAATATTATTTTAAAACAAATGAAAAGTAGTAAAATCAAAAATAATTTATCTTCAAAAATTTTTAAAACACAGACCTATTTTCTCTTAATGTTTTTGTTTTTTATTACTAGTTATGCATCTGCAATTCCATCGAACTTTACTACTAAGGAAGTAAAATTCGTCAGTGAAGGAGTTTCGCTCGCCGGAACTGTTTTTACACCTAATAACATACAAGCTGCCGTTGTGATTGTTCATGGATCTGGACAAGAAAAAAGAATGATCGACTTTGCTACAACTCTAGCCAACAATGGAATTGCAGTTTTAACGTATGATAAACGCGGAGTTGGAGAATCAGGTGGTGTATATGCTGGACCTGAAGTAGGAACTAATAATGTTGATTTCGCAAACCTAAATCTTTTGTCTTTAGATGCTAGTGCTGCTGTAAATACTTTATATAAATCCTTGTCAAATAACAAAATATCAATCGGTTTAATAGGCGGTAGCCAAGCTGGATGGATAATTCCATTGGCTGCAGAGAAAAATAAGAAAGTTAAATTTATGACCATATTTAGCGGAGCTCTTATCACGGTTAAAGAACAATTGAGATTCCAATTTTATACAAATGGAAATCAAAATTTTTGGAACACGCATTCCGAAGAAGAAGCAAGAAAACATGTATTCAATGATCCAGACAAATATGAATTTATTGATACAAATCCTATTGATGTACTTTCTAAATTATCTATCCCAGGAATTTGGATTTTTGGAGGCAAGGATATTCAGGTTCCTGCGAATCTATCCATCGAATATCTAGATAAATTAAAATCTACAGGAAAACCTTATGAATATAAATTGTTTCCAAACTTGGGACACAATACTGCATTTTCAAAATCTGAAGAGCCTATGAACGATGCGATCACTTGGATTAAAAATATACGTGAAAAAAGATAGGTAATAGCTTTCTAAAAAATTATTCTGACAAGAAATATCCTTTATAATTTATTTTAAAATATTTTCTCCTTTTCTTAATAAACTTTTTATGTTTGCCAACATTATAAAATAGTACAAAAATTCAACAAAAACATTTTATCAAAATCTAAAAATCCTCATTTAACACCCAAAAACTAATTATGATATATTTATTAAAGCAAGCAAAATTAATTTTAGCAATATATATAATTCCTGTATTCGTAGCAGGTTTATTAGTTCCTGGTTATAACATTATCAAACAACACGCAAGCGAGATTACCTTGACACAATACAAAAATGCTATTCTTATTTTTAATAGTGGCATGATAGCTTCCGGAATATCTTGTGTTTTATTAGGTGTAGGAATAATTTTCAATTTCAAAAAATTCTACCTTTCAAGTTTTATGTTAATTGTATTCGGGATATCAATGATTTCTAACGGAATATTTCCAATGGGAAATATAATGCATGGCTTCTACGGTATAGGACTTATCATAATGCTGCTTCCCTTTGCGGCTTGTTATGAATTAAAAAATGAGAATGCAAAAAAAATATTTTTCAAAATTTCAATAATTTCAGGGCTTCTTACCTTTGTATATTTTTGGGCAATGATTGTTAGATTAGACCCTGAAAACTATAGAGGTTTGACACAACGAATAGTTTCTGTTCTTATTTTTGGATGGATTGCTTATTTTGCGCGTGAAATTGAAAAAGACGTTGTCTAAAATGCATTTGCTGATATCTAATGATATTAACTTTTTAATGCCTTTTGGTTTTAAAGGAAATCCAACAAAATCTTCAGGTGCTTTTTCCAAAATAAATATTGCAATTTAATTCTGAAAATGATATTTTAAGCATTCAAAAAAAACTCAGATAATTCACTCATTTACAATGGTTTTAAGCTCGAAAACGATATCTTTTTTTTAAGAAAATTTTGAGAACCTAAAGCATTGCAATATTGTAACTTATAGAGTATCTTTGCACCCTAATTCGAAATTCATAAAATGAATAAACTATTGATTGTTGGAACAGTTGCTTTCGACGCGATTGAAACTCCTTTCGGAAAAACAGATAAAATTTTAGGTGGTGCTGCAACGTACATTGGTTTATCAGCTTCATTTTTTAACTTGCAATCGGCTATTGTTTCAGTAGTTGGCGACGATTTTCCGCAAGAACATTTAGATCTTTTAACTTCAAAAAATATTGATATCTCTGGTATCGAAATTGTAAAAGGAGGAAAAACCTTTTTCTGGAGTGGTTTATACCACAACGATTTAAATTCTAGAGACACTCTTGTAACGGAGTTGAACGTTTTAGCTGATTTTCAGCCAAAAGTTCCTCAAAACTACAAAGATGCTGATGTTGTGATGTTAGGAAACTTACATCCATTAGTTCAAAGCAGTGTTTTAGATCAAATGGAGAAAAAACCAAAATTAGTTGTTTTAGATACAATGAACTTTTGGATGGATTGCGCTCTTCCAGAATTACTAGATGTTATTAAACGTGTAGATGTTATTACAATCAATGACGAAGAAGCAAGACAACTTTCAGGTGAATATTCATTAGTAAAAGCAGCTTCTAAAATCCAAGATATGGGACCAAAATATGTGGTGATCAAAAAAGGAGAACACGGAGCACTTTTATTCCACAATAGAGAAGTATTCTTCGCACCAGCTTTACCGTTAGAAGAAGTTTTCGATCCAACTGGAGCCGGAGATACTTTTGCAGGTGGTTTTTCTGGGTTTATTGCACAGAGTGAAAACATTTCTTTTGGAAACATGAAGAATGCGATTATTTACGGTTCAAATTTAGCTTCGTTCTGCGTAGAGAAATTTGGAACTGAAAGGATGGAAAATTTAAGCAAAGCCGAAGTAGCGATTCGATTACAGCAATTTAAGTCGTTAACTCAGTTTGACATAGAGATATAATGCGCAAAAGCCTCGGATAAAACGGGGCTTTTTTTATTACGTTAATACACACAACTTACAACAACACAAAATACAAAAAACAATGAGCGACGCTTTAAAACACGAATGTGGGATAGCCTTAGTTAGACTACTTAAACCGCTTGAATATTATAAAGAAAAATACGGAACTGCTTTTTACGGAATTCAGAAAATGTATTTAATGATGGAAAAACAGCATAACCGCGGACAAGACGGTGCTGGTTTTGCAAGCATTAAATTGGATGTTGATCCTGGACAGCGTTATATCAGCAGAGTTCGTTCGAACCACGCACAGCCAATACAAGATGTTTTTAAACAAATCAACGAGAGAATCAGCGAGGAGTTAAAAGCAAATCCTGAAATTGGCGATGATATCAATAAAATAAAATCGCAGATTCCTTATGTAGGCGAATTATTTTTAGGACACGTTCGTTACGGAACTTTTGGAAAAAACAGTATCGAAAGCGTTCACCCATTTTTGCGTCAGAGCAACTGGATGCACCGTAACTTGATTCTAGCAGGAAACTTCAACATGACAAATGTTAAAGAACTTTTCGAAAACTTAGTTGAGCTTGGACAGCATCCAAAAGAAATGGCGGATACTGTTACTGTAATGGAAAAAATTGGTCACTTTTTAGACAAAGAAGTAATGCAATTGTACCAAGACTGTAAAGCTGAAGGCTATTCTAAAAGAGATGCTTCTCCAGTAATTGCAGAGCGTTTGGATATTGCAAAAATCTTAGCTCGATCTGCCAAAAACTTAGATGGAGGTTACGCAATGGCTGGATTATTAGGCCATGGTGATGCATTTGTTTTTAGAGATCCAGCAGGAATTCGTCCAGCATATTTCTACCAAGATGACGAAGTGGTAGTTGTAGCTTCTGAAAGACCAGTTATTCAAACGGTATTTAATGTGCCTTTTGAAAGTGTTCAGGAAATTGACCCAGGAAATGCTTTGATCATCAAGAAAAACGGAAAAGTTACCATGAATCAAATCTTGGAACCAACTGTCAAAAAAGCGTGTTCGTTTGAAAGAATTTACTTTTCAAGAGGAAGTGATGCTGAAATCTATCAAGAGCGTAAAGACTTAGGTAAATTAATTTTACCTGCTGTTCTTAAAGCAATTGACAGTGACACAGACAATACTGTTTTCTCTTATATTCCAAACACAGCTGAAACTTCATTCTACGGATTAGTTGAAGCTGCTCAGGATTTCTTAAATCAGAGAAAAAACAATTATATCCTAGAAAACAGAAACACACTTACTACTGAAACGCTTCAAGAACTTTTGGCTGTTAAAATACGTACAGAGAAAGTCGCTATTAAAGATGCTAAACTTAGAACTTTTATTACTGAAGACAGCAGCCGTGATGATTTAGTGGCACACGTTTATGATGTTACATACGGCGTAATTAAGCCAGAGGACAATTTGGTTATTATTGACGACAGTATTGTTCGTGGTACTACTTTGAAAATGAGCATCATTAAAATGATGGATCGTTTGAAACCAAAACGTATTGTAATCGTTTCATCTGCACCACAAATTCGTTACCCGGATTGTTACGGAATTGATATGGCGAAACTAGAAGGTTTAGTTGCTTTTAGAGCAGCACTTGCTTTATTGAAAGAAAGAAACCTTTACCATATTGTAGATGAAGTTTATGCAAAATGTAAAGCACAAGAAAATTTCGCAGATAAAGATGTTGTGAATTATGTAACAGAAATTTACAGCCAATTTACTGACGAAGAAATTTCAGATAAAATTGCCGAAATGCTAAGCTCTCCAGAAATTAATGCCGAAGTAAAAATCATTTTCCAAAAAGTGGAAGATTTACATATTGCATGTCCTAAAAATTTAGGTGACTGGTACTTTACAGGAGACTACCCAACCCCTGGTGGAAATCGAGTTGTAAACCGTGCATTTATGAATTTTTACGAAGGAAAAGACGCTAGAGCATATTAAGAAAGTACTAATAAAAAGTTAATTTGTGCATTTCATCGATTATTTTTGCCGTTCATCCTGTTTGTTTGGTAAAAATGAAAAGCTACAATACTTTTGGAGAACCATAACATTAGTAGGTTAAGTTTATGGTAGATTTGGGGCAAAAAGGGTGCAAGCAATTGCACCTTTTTTATTTTATTCAGATAAGTACTTACAAAACAGACTCCTACAATCACTTCGTCGAAAATATCGACCATTCATCTAAAAAGTTTTTTTTTCAAATATTGTCGCCATACATTTACTGAACCATAACATTAGTAGGTTAAGTTTATGGTAGATTTGGGGCAAAAAAGGCGGAAGAGATTCCGCCTTTTTTATTTCTTCTTTTTAAATAAAAGAACAAAGAGAATAGAAGAAAGACTTTTAAAAAATGAGCATAAAAAAACAAACACTATGTACTCGTCTTTTTTCTATATTCTATACTCTTTACTCTTTACTTCATCGGATATATTTGCCATTCGTCTAAAAAAGTTTTTTTAAAAATATTGTCATCATACATTTACTGAACCATAACATTAGTAGGTTAAGTTTATGGTAGATTTGGGGCAAAAAAGGCGGAAGAGATTCCGCCTTTTTTATTTCTTCTTTTTAGACAAAAGAACAAAGAGAATAGAAGAAAGACTTAAAATTGCACATAAAAAAAGACGAACACAAAGTGCTCGTCTTTTTTCTTTATTCTATAATCTTTGCTCTATTCTCTTATTTATCTAAAGCGAATCTTCTTGCAACTTCTGTCCAGTTAATTACGCTGAAGAAAGCTTCAATATAATCTGGCCTTCTGTTTTGGTAGTTTAAGTAGTAAGCGTGCTCCCAAACGTCCATTCCTAAGATTGGAGTTCCACCGTGACCAGCAACTTCTGGCATTAATGGGTTATCTTGATTTGGAGTCCCTACAACTTCTAATTTTCCTCCTTTTTGAACTGTCAACCAAGCCCATCCAGAACCGAATTGTGTTGCGCCAGCTTTAGCAAATTTTGCTTTAAACTCTTCGAAAGTTCCAAAAGAAGCTTCGATAGCCGCTAATAAATCTCCTGTTGGCAAACCTCCTCCATTTGGAGACATTACAGTCCAGAATAAATTGTGGTTGTAGAAACCTCCACCATTATTACGAACAGCTGCATTTGATTTATCTAAGTTGATTAAGATGTTTTCAATAGTTTTCCCTTCTAAATCTGTTCCAGCGATAGCAGCATTAAGATTTGTAGTATAAGCATTGTGATGCTTTGTATGGTGGATTTCCATTGTACGTGCATCAATATGTGGTTCTAATGCATCATATGCATATGGTAATTGTGGTAATTCAAAAGCCATGATATTTCTAATTTTTATGGTTTATAATAATTTATTCCAAATTTAGACATTTAACTTTGGAATTGAAAATACTATTTCGTTATAATTCAATTTAATTAATTGATAAATCGGTTTTTTAAGAATTAAACACTTGAAAATCTTTATTTTCCGTTGAAAGTTGTCATTGTATTTTCTAAACCGGCGGTTCCAAAAGTTCTGATGATTTCTGCCGACGTTTCTAAGCGTTCCGGCAATTTTGCATTTTCTTCATCATTCCATTCTCCTAAAACATAATCAACCTGCTGTCCTTTTTTGAATTGATCGCTTATACCAAATCTGAAACGGGTATAGTTTTGTGTGTTTAAAACAAGATTGATGTTTTTAAGTCCGTTATGGCCACCGTCACTTCCTTTTGGCTTGATTCTTATTGTTCCGAATGACAGATTTAAATCGTCTGTAATTACTAAAACATTCTCTAACGGAATATTTTCTTTATCCATCCAATATTTTACGGCTTTTCCACTTAAGTTCATGTAAGTATTTGGTTTTAAAAGAAAAAAGGTTCTTCCTTTAAACTTATATTCAGCTAAAGATCCTAGTTTTACAGTTTCGAAAGACAAACCTTCTTTTCTCGCTAAAAAATCCAGCACTTTAAATCCGATATTGTGTCGTGTATTGACATATTCAGCTCCGATATTTCCTAAACCTACAATTAAGTATTTTTTCATAATGTCTTCTGTGTTCTCTTCTTTTGGTGTTGATGAAAACAGTTTTGTTATCCATTTTATCATGGTTGCAAAAGTAAGATTAATTAGAGAATGTAACAATTAGATAATTTGAAAATGTGAAAATTAGATAATTATCTGTTGGCGTGATTTAACCGAAAAGGTCGCAAGGAGTTTACGCAAGAGCCACTAAGAACACAAAGAAAATGCCTCTCGCAGATTTAGCTAATTTTTCCGCAGCATCTCAGCATCTTAGTCCCGATAGCTATCGGGATAGAAACTTATGAAAAAGATACTTTCTTTCTAGCCCTGACAGGAGCGATATCCTTTTTCTGGCTTCTTTAGCCAGAAAAAGATTTAGCGGATGGCAGGAACGTCACTACTTTTAAAAACGGAGATTTTCTGCTTCAAAAAATTATTAATGCGACAATTAGAGAATATGATAATTAGATAATTTAAAAAGACTTCGACTTCACCCAGCCCGATATTGAGAAAAAAAAAAAAAAAAA
>NZ_SJSY01000066.1 GCF_004352915.1 Flavobacterium zhairuonense
AAGATTGAGGCTTTTTGTATAGTTTGAAAAAAATTACTTTTTCTTTCCTTTTGCAGGAGCTTTTGCAGCTTTTGCAGCTTCTTGAGCAGCTTTCATAGCAGCACGAGAGATTCTCACTTGACAAACAACTGTGTTGTCTGGGTGCATAATTTTGTACTCTGGTTTTCCAACTTTAGTAACGTATAATTTGTTACCCATTTCAAGTGGAGTGATGTCAGCTTCAACGAAATCAGGAAGATTTGCTGGTAAAGCTTTAACTTTTAATTTACGTTGGTTCAAACGTAAAACACCTCCCGCAAGAACACCTTTAGATGTACCAACGATTTTAACTGGAACTTCCATTGTGATTTCTTTATCATCAAATAATTGGAAGAAGTCAATGTGTAAAATTTTGTCAGTAACTGGGTGAACTTGGATATCTTGCAAAATTGCATTGAATGATTTTCCTTTTCCAAGCTCAATCACAACTGTGTGTGCGTTTGGAGTGTAAACCAAGTTTTTGAACGCTGCAGCGTCTGCTGAGAAGTGTACTGCTTGATTTCCTCCGTATAACACGCAAGGAACCGCTCCAGCATTACGTAAGGCTTTAGTTGACACTTTGCCCACGCTTTCTCTTTCTGATCCTTTAATTGTAATCGATTTCATTGTAAAAAAATATAGTTATTAAATAAATATTCTAATTTGCTATGGCTTTAGGCAATACGCTTTAAGCTTTAGGCTTTTTAAAATGCGAAACTAAGCTTACGGCTAAAAGCCTACAGCCTACTGATTCTACATAATGAATTTTCCACTAATGGAATTGTTGTGGTGCACCATGTGCATAACTTCTGCAAAAAGAGGTGCACAACTCACTACTCTAATTTTGTCTGAATGTTTCTTTAACGGAATAGAATCAGTTACGATCAATTCTGTTAATTTCGAATTTTCAATTTTCTCATACGCACCACCAGATAAAATAGCGTGTGTACAAATTGCTCTTACACTTAGTGCTCCTTTTTCGATCATTAGGTCTGCAGCTTTTGCTAAAGTTCCTCCTGTATCGATCATATCGTCTACTAAGATTACGTTACGACCTTTTACTTCACCAATCAATTCCATAGTGTCGATAACGTTGGCTGCTTTTCTTTGTTTGTAACAGATTACTACATCTGATTCTAAAAACTTAGAGTAAGCATATGCTCTTTTTGAACCTCCCATATCTGGAGATGCAATGGTCAAATTTTCTAAATTCAAACTTTGCACGTAAGGCAAAAAGATTGTAGATGCAAATAAATGATCTACTGGTTTTTCAAAGAATCCTTGAATTTGGTCTGCATGCAGATCCATTGTCATGATTCTTGTTGCTCCTGCAGCTGTTAGTAAATTTGCTACTAACTTAGCTCCAATCGGCACTCTTGGTTTGTCTTTTCTGTCCTGTCTTGCCCAACCAAAATAAGGCATAACAGCTGTAATATGTCTTGCTGATGCGCGTTTTGCAGCATCAATCATTAATAACAATTCCATCAAATTATCTGCCGATGGGAAAGTTGAACATACGATGAACACTCGTAAACCTCTAATTGACTCTTCGTAAGATGGCTGAAATTCTCCATCACTATACGTTGACATCGTTACTTTTCCTAACGGAATTCCGTACTGCTCTGCAATTTTTTCTGCAAGATAAACACTTTGTGAACAAGCAAAAATTTTAGCTTCTGGTTCTAGGTGCGACATTATAATTTGTTGTTTTATTCCGCGACTTTCCGTCAATTGAGCTAATTTTTTTTTGTTTTAGCCAGATGATGTATTTGCCTCGGTTGTAGTTAGTTGTGTGTGCGTCGTTTTAACGAGCTGCAAATTTATAAAATTTATTGAACACTGAAAGCAAAAAATTAAGTATTTTTATTAGAATGTTTAAATTTATTTTTTACATTTGCACCGTGTTAAAGGAACGACATCATTTATGACTTCGTTCTATTGCGTTAAAATAATCGCTTTTGATTATTTTTTCGTCTGCTAAGCCCGGATGGCGGAATTGGTAGACGCGCTGGTCTCAAACACCTGTGGGAAACCGTGCCGGTTCGACTCCGGCTCCGGGTACTTAAAACCTCTTCTTAACGGAAGAGGTTTTTTTGGTTTTATACTACTCCAATATTAATAGAATATATTGCGTTCCAGTGGTTGAAACCACTGGCTATGTTTATCTTAAACTTCACAACTCACCTCGTGCAAAACCGGAAAATTGCAAGAATTAGCAATAAAACACAATTGATTTGCTTTGTGATGCAGTTCTAAAGCCAATTGAATTTTATCAGGATTTGAGAGTTTTACTTTCGGAAATAATCTAACCTCAACAAAACGCCCGCTTCCGTCTGGGTTTACTTCTAATGTTGCTTCAGCATTGTCTGAATATTCAAGGACTTCTATTCCGTTTTGGGAGCAGACATATAAATAGGACATCATGTGGCAGGAAACCAAACTGCTTAACAACAAATCTTCGGGATTGTATAATTCTGGATCACCTTTGAAGGCTTTTGCGGCTGAAATATCTAGAGCTGGCTTTCCTTCAATTTTGATTTGATGGGTTTTGTTGTAGAATCTTTTTGATGATTCAGTTGGATTTTGTTTGGAAGTCCAATTTAGCTTTGCTTTGAATAAATGTTTCATTTTGCCTTTTTATTGCTAAGTTAAGTTTTTTATGTTGCAGATAAATTAATCTCACAAAGTCGCAGAGTTACAAAGAAAATAAAAACTTTGCGTCTTCGCGACTTTGCGAGATTCAAAAAAATTCACTTTAATTAAAAAACGGGCTTAAAACAAAAAACCTCGAAAGCTTAATACTTTCGAGGTTTTTCAGAGAATTAGAACTAACTAAACAAATTCTAAAGATTATTTTTGAACAGAAAACTTGAATGTAGTTTTTGTTTTATAATTTTCTCCTGGGTTTAAAACCGTTGTTGGGAAGTTTTTCTGGTTTGGTGAATCTGGATAATGTTCTGTTTCTAGACATAATCCTGTTCTGTGCGCGTAAGTTCCGCCATTGCGCGTTGGTAAAGTTCCATCAAGGAAATTTCCTGAGTAAAACTGAATTCCAGGTTCGTCTGTTGTCATTTCCATAACTCTTCCGCTTGCTGCGTGGTATACTTTTGCAATAATTGTTTTTCCTTTTTCAGGATTGTTTAACACCCAGCAGTGATCGTAACCTTTTCCTTTTTCTAACTGATCATTTTTAGCATTGATGTCTTTTCCAATTAATTTTGGTTGTCTGAAATCGAAAGGCGTTCCAGCAACATCGTCTAATTTTCCTGTCGGAATTAAAGTTGCGTCAACCGGAACTAATTTATCAGCATTTAAAGTCAATTCGTGATCTAAGATGGTTTTTGTAAAATCTCCAGATAAATTAAAATAAGAATGCTGTGTCAAGTTAACAACCGTCTTTTTGTCTGTAGTTGCTTCATACAAAACCTCTAACTGATTGTCATTTGTCAAGGTATAAGTCACAAAAACTTTTAAAGTTCCTGGGTAACCTTCTTCCATATCTTTACTTACATAAGACAATTTTAAAAAAGCTGTTTCACCAGATTTAACCTCATCAGCTTTCCAAACTACATTAAAAAACCCTTGCGGTCCACCATGCAAAGCATTTGGCGCATTGTTGATTGCCAATTGATATTCTTTTCCATCTAAAGAAAATTTCCCTTTAGCAATTCGGTTTCCGTATCTTCCGATTAAGGCTCCGAAAAACGGATTTTCTTTTTCATATTGTGCCAAAGAATTAAATCCGATTACTACATTTTCAGAAACACCTTCTTTATTTGGCACTTTCAAATCTGTAATTCTTCCTCCAAAAGTGATGATATCAACTTCCATCCCATTTTGGTTTTTCAGTTTATAACTTTCAACTTTTTCTCCTTTTGCAGTTGTCCCGTATTCTGATTTTTCAATTGAAACTAATGCTTTTTCATCAGTTGCAACTTTTTCTGTGTCAGCTTTTTTATCACCTTTACATTGAACTGAAACTGCAGCCAAACTCAAAAGGCTTAATCCGAAAACACAACGTTTTAATACATTCATAAATGGTTATTTTTTAGTTAGTAAAGTCTTAAAGTCAAAAGTCATAAAGTCTTTTCTTCAAAGTAACTAAAACTTTCGGACTTTATGACTTTCGGCTTTTGACTAATTTATAGTCCGTGTTGAAACAAATGATAATAGGCTTCGTTTGCGTTGATTTTATCTTTGAAATCTCTTACTGTAGTTTTTTCATCAATTACTAATAATTCGATTCCAGCAATATCAGCAAAATCTTCCATATACTCAGTTGTCAATGATTGGCTATAAACCGTGTGGTGCGCTCCTCCAGCAAGAATCCAAGCTGTTGCTGCGATATCAAGGTTTGGTTTACAATCCCATAAAACTCTCGCAACTGGCAATTTTGGTAATTCAGCCATTGGTTTAACTGCCTCAACTTCGTTTACAATTAAACGGAAACGAGTTCCCATATCAACTAAAGAAACATTGATTGCATCTCCAGCTGGCGAATTAAATACCAAACGAGCTGGATCTTCTTTTCCTCCAATTCCTAATGGATGCACTTCGCAAGAAGGTTTTCCATCAGCAATAGAAGGGCAAATTTCCAACATATGCGATCCTAAAACGTATGATTTTTGTGGTGTGAAGTGATACGTATAATCTTCCATGAAAGAAGTTCCGCCTTCTAAACCAATATTCATCACTTTTAAAGCTCTAACCATTGCAGCGGTTTTCCAGTCTCCTTCTCCACCAAAACCATAACCGTCAGCCATTAATCTTTGTGTCGCGATTCCTGGTAATTGTTTCCAAACGCCAAGGTTTTCAAATGTATCCGTGAATGCGCCAAAACCTCCTTCTTCAAGGAAAGCTCTTAAACCTAATTCAATTTTTGCCGCTTCCGCTAAAGAACTTCTTTGCGCCCCGCCTTCTTTTAAAGAATCAGTTAAGTTATATGATTGTTCGTAAACTGCTAATAAATCAGCCAATTGTTTGTCGGTTACTTTTTCGATGTGTTTTGTAACATCAGAAGAATCGAATCCGTTTACCGAAACGCCAAAACGAATTTGAGCTTCAACTTTATCGCCTTCTGTAACAGCAACTTCACGCATATTGTCTCCAATACGAGCTACTTTTAGGTTTTGAAGTTCATCCCAACCAAGAACAACTCTTGACCAAATTCCTAATTTTTTCTGAACTCTTTCGTCTTCCCAATGCCCAACAACAACTTTACGTTTTTTGCGCATTCTTGACATGATGAAACCAAATTCACGATCTCCATGAGCCGATTGATTCAAGTTCATGAAATCCATGTCGATAGATCCCCACGGAATTTCAGCATTGTATTGTGTATGTAAATGACATAATGGTTTTTTCAAAATACTCAAACCGCCAATCCACATTTTTGCTGGTGAGAAAGTGTGCATCCAAGCGATAATTCCTATACAGTTTTTCTCTGAATTTGCTGCCAAACAAACGTCTAAAATCTGAGAAGGCGATTTCACCACATCTTTGTAAACCACTTTTACAGGAATTGAAGACGAAGCATCTAATCCTTTTGCAATTATTTGCGAATGTTCTGCTACTTTTCTAAGTGTTTCTTCACCGTATAATTCCTGGCTTCCTACTACAAACCATACTTCTTTTTGAGATATATCTATCATGTTGTTTAATCGTTTATTTGTTTAATCGTCAAATCGTTTTTCTTTGTCTAAAATCCACTATTACCGAAAATCTTTTCTCTTTGTTCTTTATTCTATTTTCTTTAATCTAAAATCTGCACTCTAAAATCTAAAATAACTACTGTCCGTAATACGAATCTTTTCCGTGTTTACGGTTGTAATGTTTCTTAATTAATGAATCTTTTAATCTTGGTGCGTTCGGATTTATTTGTAAAGTCAAGTATGCCATTTCTGCCACCACTTCTAGAACTTTACTGTTGTAAACCGCTTTTGCAGCATTTTTTCCCCATGCAAACGGACCGTGATTTCCAATCAAAATCATTTCTACTTCTTCGTACGAAAGATTTTTTTCTTTGAAGCAATCTAAAATCTGAATCCCAGTATTGTGTTCGTAGTTTCCTTCAATTAAATGATCCGCCATTGGGGGCGCACACGGAATATCAGCCGTCAAATGATCGGCATGTGTGGTTCCGAAAATTGGAATATCTTGCTGTGCCTGTGCCCAAGCAACCGAATACGTTGCATGTGTATGTGCAACGCCTCCAATATTTGGCCAGTTTTTATATAAATAAGCGTGCGTTTTTGTATCTGAAGATGGACGCATGGTTCCTTCAATAACATTATTATCAAAATCGACAATTACGATATCTTCCGGTTTTAAATCTTCGTAAGGAACACCACTTGGTTTAATGGCAAAAACACCATTTTTCCTGTCCACTGCGCTCACGTTTCCAAATGTATACACAACCAAATTCAATGCATTTAATTGCATATTTGCTTCGTAACATTCTTGTTTTAAATCTTTATACTGAGAACTCATTTTGAGATATTTTAATAGTTGGATCTGCAAAAACACTTAATTGTTCGTAAGCGATAAGCAGTTTGTTATACGCTGCAACTTTGTCTAATTGAGGGAAATATTCTCCGTCAAAATCACTTCCGATTTTCTGGCTTGCTTCGATTACATTTGGATAAATTCCGGCTGCAACGGCTGCGTAAATTGCTGCGCCTAAAGCCGGAGTTTGGTCTGAAGCTGCAATTTTAATTGGCTTGTTTAAAACATTGGCCAAAGTCTGCATGATAAAAGGAGATTTACGAGCAACGCCACCAATTCCGATAACGCTGTCGATTTTTACACCTTCTTCTTCAAAACGATCTACAATTTTCTTCGCTCCAAAACAAATTGCATTTACTAAAGCTTTAAAAATATGAGGCGCTTTTGTTCCTAAAGAAAGGTTTGAAATCGCGCTTTTTACTTCCTGATTTGCATCTGGAGTTCTTCTACCATTAATCCAATCTAAAGCAATTGGAAGACTTTCTGAAACCGGAATTTTCTCCGCTTCTTTTGTTAATTCTACAATTAATTTATCGCTGAATTCTTCTCTCAATTGTTCTTTTTGAGCATCATTTAAAACAGAAGAAGCTTCTAATAAATGTTCTGTTGGCCACATCAATAATTCTTTGTACCAAGCCAATAAATCTCCAAAAGCAGATTGTCCTGCTTCAAGACCAATAAAACCTGGAATAACAGAACCATCAACTTGACCGCAGATGCCGCGAACGGTTTTTGTTCCTACTTCATCATAAGAACCAACTAGGATATCACAAGTTGAAGTTCCCATAACACGAACTAAAGTATTCTCTTCGATTTTAGCTCCAACTGCACCAGAATGCGCGTCGAAAGTTCCAACGGCCACAACTGTTTCTGTAGAAAGCCCTAAACGATCTGCCCATTCTTTGCTTAATTTTCCAGCAACTAAATCTGACGTATAGGTTTCATCATATAAATTACCACGAAGTTGCGCTAAATATGGATGCAGTTTTTCTAAGAATTCAACTGGAGGAAGTCCGTTCCAGTCTGTATGCCACATGGCTTTGTGTCCTGCTGCACAACGGCTTCTTTTGAAGGTTTTTAAATCTTTATCTTCAATTAATAAATAGGTCATTAAATCGCAGTGCTCCATCCAAGTGTGTGCTGCATTTCTAACCGCTTCGTCTTGTCTTGCAATGTGAAGGATTTTTGCCCAAAACCATTCTGATGAATAAATTCCGCCGACATATTTTGTAACGTCTTCTCCGCCCCAGCTTACTGCAAGTTCGTTGATTTCGTTTGCTTCATTAATCGAAGTATGATCTTTCCATAAAACCATCATTGCATTTGGGTTTTCTTCAAAACCTTTTGTCAATGCTAATGGCGTTCCGTCTTTTGTAACTGGAACTGGAGAAGATCCTGTTGTATCAATACAAATTCCGCGAACTAATGACGGATCAACTTTGCTTTCTTTTACAACATTTTGAATTGTAATTTCTAATCCTTCAATATGATCCAAAGGATGCTGACGAAACTGATTTATAGATGCGTCACAATATTGTTTGTTTTTCCATCTTTTATAATGAGAAACATTCGATGCCAATTCCTGCCCATTTTCAGTATCGATAAGCACCGCTCGAACAGAATCTGTTCCGTAGTCCAATCCTATAACGTAATTTTTCATTCGAAATTCATTTTAAATAATGACAAATATAATTATAATTCATTTATAAGTGTACAATAAACACTTAATAAAAATTGAGCTTTGAATTTTTACAAATAATGCATCAAAACAAGCAATTATGACAAAAACAGAAAATAAATGTTTGTTTTACATTTATTCTGTTGCGATTATTTCATCTTAATTTTCAAAACTGTTACTGAATAAGCTGGAAAATCGTACTGAACTTTGTTGCCGCTTACTTTAAATTCGCTTTCTTTCGGACTAATTTTAGTTGGGGCTTCAAAAGAATTTTCATCATTTATTCCGTCTCCTTTTAAAATTATTGCTGTTCCTTTTGAATCTAATTTTGCTCCTTTTAAATCAATTGAAACATTTTGAGAAGCAGCATTTGCATTCACAATTTTCAAAATCACTTCTTTAGAATTCACATCTTTTACTGCCGATGCAAACAAATCATTTTGGCCTGTAATTGCTTTTCCATCTTTTGTAATGTTGATTAAATCGGTTCCTTTATTATTAGAGAATAATTTCTGAACATAATAATTTGGCGTTCCGTATGACTGTAAATTGTTGAACCAAATCATATCTGGTGTCCATTGCCAACCTTCAACGTGAGCCAATAAAGGTGCATAAGATGTTAGCTGAACAACCTCAGCATTACGCTCCATTCCGGTCATAAAAGCCGCTTCAGAGAAAGCGCATTCCCAGTTGTTTTTGTTTTCTGGACTTGCAATCGCAACGCTTTGAGCCGCATATTCTCCTGCAAAAATCTTCGGTCCTTTACGGTCATAATTATCATAACGCGTTACATTTTTACGGAACCAAGCTGGATCTTTATAATAATGTTCGTCAACAATTTCAGCATTTAGTTTTTTAAGTTCTTTCATGCCGTAATCGTAAAAATCGCCATCAGGGAAAGGTCCTGTTCCAGAAACGATCGTGATGTTTGGATATTTGGCTTTAATCGCTTTTTGAAACACTTTGAAACGCTCAATATAATCAGGTCCCCATTGCTCATTTCCAACTCCAATGAATTTTAAATTGAATGGTTTTGGATGTCCCATTTCTGTTCTAAGTTTTCCCCAAACGGTTTCTGATCCGCCATTTGCAAATTCAATTAAATCTAAAGCGTCCTGAACATAAGGATCGATTTGATCCATTGGAACTAATTCTCCCGTATTGAATTGGCACGCCATTCCACAGCTTAAAATTGGAAGCGGTGAAGCACCAATATCTTCCGAAAGTTGAAAATATTCAAAGAATCCTAAACCAAAACTTTGGAAATAATCTGGCGCCGGACGGTGTGAAAATTCCATGTTCCAACGGTTTACTGCTGTTTCTCTGTCTTCAACATTTCCTACTGATTTTTTCCATTGGTAACGCTCTGCCAAAGTTCTTCCTTCAACAATACAACCTCCAGGAAAACGCAAAAATCCTGGTTTCAAATCGTATAATAATTGCACTAAATCCTTACGAAGTCCGTTTTTTCTTCCTGCCCACGTATCTTCTGGAAACAATGAAATATTATCTAAATCAATTACGCCATTTCCTTCAAAAGTGATTTTTAATTTGGCTTTGGCTTCTGTTGCTGAAGAGGTTAATTGAGCCGAATAATTTGACCAATCATTTGATGTCGGAACAACTGAAGTTTCTCCTAAAACTTTATTGTTTTTGTCAATAAATTGGAATTTGATTTTTGAAATATTTCCTGAAATTTTTGAAGCTTTTAAAGTCAGATTGTATTTTAAATCTTTCTTGATTCCCATTCCTCTGAAACCTTCATTAATCAACTCATAACCTGAAGCATCATTAATCGTAACTCGGCAATAATTATGGTTGGTTCCTTTTTGAGAATACTGAATCACGTTTGCAATTCCTGATTCGGTGTTTAATTTATGACGATCGCTTTTTGGCTGATTCCATCCCATTAATGGAAACTGAAATTCGAAAGATCTATTTTTGATCATTTCGGCATACAATCCGCCATCTGCAGCAAAATTGATATCTTCAAAAAACACTCCATACATCGTTGGCTGAATTTTAGTTACTGTTTTGGCAACATCAACTTGAAGATTATTTTTTTGTGCCGATGCATAAACGCCGCTCAGCAATAAACCGCAAAGGGTAATTTTTGTAATTAAATTGGACTTCATTTTTATTTATTTAAATGTGTTTTATGGCACGCGGATGACACGGATAAAACGGGTTTTATTTTTGTTTATCTTTATTTCCTTACGTTAAACCGGATTGAAATCCGGCCCTACAATATGAATCGTTCCTTCGGAACTTTTTAAAGCTTTTCTAATCCATCAATCTCTGGCTAAATCTTGCTTCTTCGCTCTCTATTCTATATTCTTAATACTTAATTCTCAATACTTAATTCCCTTTATAATCCAACCAAACCTTCATTTTTCCTACGCCACGGTTTGACCAAGAATAATATGGAATTGCTTTGAATTTTTCGTTTTCGATTACGTTTACACCATTCAATAAATTAGCTTCTTTTTTTACTTTGAAAGAATCTCCAGAAGCCACATTGATTTGATCAAAATTGTTTTTATTATCGATTTCTTCAACCGCGTAAACGATTGGGCCGTATTCTAAAGAAACTTTGTTTTTGTTGGTTTCAACTTTTGAATTGGTTTGAACTTCCTGAACTTCCATTGGGAAATTAAGAGTGATTTTGTCTCCTTTTTTCCAAGTTCTTGTTACATTGTAATAACCATTTTCTGGCTGAATCGCAACAGCTTCACCATTTATAGTAATAGTAGTTTTTTGAGTCGAAGCTTTTTTATAGGCGTATAAATCTCCCGGCAAAACTTCATTTCTAGCCCAGCCCGGAACGCGAAGTTTAATGGTAAATTGGCTTTCTTTTTTTGGATTAACAGCAATTGCTACTTTTCCGTTCCAAGGATATCCGGTTTGTTGTGAAATCTGTAAATCTGTTTTTCCTAATTTGAAAGAAGCGCTGTTTGAGGCATATAAATTTACAAATAATTCATTATTGGTTTTGGAATAAATCAATCCCGGAATCGACGGAATAAAACGAATCAAATTCGTAGGACAACAAGAACAGTCAAACCAAGCCTGACGCGTGCAAGATCCTCTGTTTGATTTATAAACGCCATCGGCTTCAAGCGCATTTGGGTAGAAAAACTCTTTTCCTGTCAATGAAATTCCCGAAATTAATCCGTTGTACATTGTTCTTTCAATCACATCAAAATACTCTGATTTTCCATATAAATTATGAAGTCTGTGATTCCAATAAACGTCACCAATTGCTGCGCAGGTTTCGTTATAAGCGGTTAAATTTGGAAGTTCATAATTGGCTCCAAAAGCTTCGCCGTCGTGTCTTGAACCAATGCCGCCAGTGATGTACATTTTTTTGTTCACCATATTATTCCATAAAGTGTTTACGGCATTTTCATATGATTTGTCTTTTGTCATTGCCGCAATATCCGTCATTCCTGCGTACATATACACCGCACGCACGGCATGTCCAACTACTTCATTTTGCTGGATTACCGGCATATGATCCTGTGCATATTCGCCATATAATTTATGATTGTTTGGATTACCACGATTGTCTAAAAAGTATTTCGCTAGTTTTAGATAATCCTCTTTTCCTGTAATTTGATATAATTTGATTAATCCCGTTTCTATAATTTGATGTCCTGGAACTCCTTTTACCTGACCTGGACCATCGCCAAATGTTTTCACAAACAAATCGGCATTTTTGATGGCAATGTCAAGGAAATTTCGTTTTCCAGTTGCTTCATAATGGACCACTGCGGCTTCGATCAAATGTCCTGCGTTGTAGCATTCGTGGCTGATTTGCAACGATTCCCAACGTTTTCCTTCAATAACCGGAACCCATGTTGCTGGCGGTTTTGCAGGATTGATTGTTCTCCAAGTTGTCAAATAACCATCGGCTTCTTGACCAATTTTTACAATGGCAATCAATGAATCTAAAACTCTTTCTAATTTCGGATTTGGAGCAGAAATTAACGTATTCGAAGCACCTTCAATTATTTTGTAAACATCGGTATCATCAAAAGGCATTTCGCCTCTAACTGTTCCTGTTTTTTTCTTTCCTGCGATTAGGAAATTCTCAAAACGACCTTCTTCATTACATTTTTGAATCGCATAAGCAATCGTAACTTCCTGTACTCTTTTGATAATTGGCAACCAAAAAGAATCATTCAGTTTTACATTTTGAATGTTGACTGGTTCTATTTGATAACCTGCTTTTAAAACCGAAGTTTTATCAGATGGTTGTACCGAATTGTTTTTAGTTTCTTTGCACGAAACCAAAATCAAAAGCGAGAGGAAAATGGTAATAATTGGAAAGGTAAATTTTTTCATTGTATTTGATTATTCTATTTTAAAATCGGCCATAAATCAGCATCCCATTGCATTTCTTTGACTACTAATCTTGGTGTTCCGTTAGTCTTTTTTTCGTAAGCGTGATAGAAAATATAATCTTTGCCGTCAAACGTGTAAGTGCTGTTATGGCCTACGCCAAAGTAATTCTCATCGCCTTGAACTACGATACTTCCACCGCCTTCGGTTAATAATTTTCCGTCTTTATCGACATAAGGTCCGGTTACGTTTTTAGATCTTCCAACAACAACTTTGTAGGTGCTTTTTTCTCCGCGACAGCATAAATCCCAAGAAAGAAATTGATAATAATAACCGTTTTTCTTAAAGATAAATGGAGCTTCAAGCGCGCCATCTCCGGGATCTGAATCGGCTAATTCGAAAGTTCTTTTTCGTTTTGAAATCGTGTGCCATTCCTGTGGCTGTGCAATCGATTTTAAATCGGGATTTAATTTTACCATTTTTAATCCTTCCCAAAAAGAACCGAAAGATAACCACGGCGTATTGTTTTCATCGAAGATTAAATTCGGGTCAATGGCATTCCACATATCTCGATTTGGCTGTGACTGAATCACAATTCCCTGATCGACCCATTTGTAGTTTTTATCGTTTGGATCTAAAGTCGTATTGGTCGCAACGCCAATCGCCGAAGTATTTTTGGCGAAAGCCGAAACGGAATAATACAGATAATAAACATTGTTATGAAACGAAATATCCGGCGCCCAAATATGATTTTTAAAATCGGCTGCAACGCCATCGGCCCAAACGGGTTTTTCTTTGAAAACCTGAGGTTGTTTGTCCCATTTTTTTAAATCTTTTGAACTGAAAACACTGATTCCATTTCCGGTGCAGAATAAATAATAAGTGTCTTTTTGTTTAATGACAACTGGATCGTGAACTACAATTTCCTGCGCAAATGAAACTGAAGCAATCAGCAACAAAAAACCAGAAAATGCATGTTTTATATTTTTGTAAACCATATAAGTGATATAAGTAAATTTAAGTTTTGGCTAACTGAAAACTATTTTTAAATCATATAAGTTAAAACTGCAAACTGCGACTGCGACTGTGACTGAAAACTATTGAATTCCTTCAGAAGTCATGACAACGCGTTTCATTGTTCCGTCTTTGTTATAATATAATTTGTCTACACAAACTGATCTTCTAAAACTTCCTCCATGTGGAATTGACGCTCCGTTGTGATAAATGAAATACGACTGTCCTTTAAAATCAATTATCGATTGATGATTTGTGTTGCTGTTTCCTGCCAACTCATTTAAAATTCCTTTGAATTCCCATGGACCAGTAATTGATTTGCTCATGGCGTAGGCAATTTTCTCTGGAAACTCATATGCATATGACAAATAATACCAATCATTATGTTTGTGAATCCATGGTGCTTCTGTATAATTTGGAAGTTTTATATGATGAATTTCTCCATCTATTTCGGTCATATTTTCTTTTAATTTGGTGTAATGACAAGAGGTATTTCCCCAAAACAAATACGCTTGTCCATCAGTATCAATATAAACTGTTGGGTCGATGTCGTCCCAGCTTATATCGGTATATTTGGTCATATCATTTGTAATCAAGGCTTTTCCTAAAGCATCTTTAAAAGGACCAATTGGACTGTCTGAAACCGCAACACCAATTGCTTTTCCCGGAATTGTTCCGTGTTCAACTGTTACATACCAATAAAACTTTCCATTTCTTTCAATTACCTGTGAAGCCCACGCATCGCTTTTTGCCCATTTAAAATCGGTTACTTTTAACGGAACTGGATGCGATTCCCATTTTTTCATGTCTGAAGAAGAATAAACAACCCATTCATTCATCTTATAAAAATTAAAATCGTTTGGCGCTTCGTCATGACCGGCGTACAAATACACTTTGTCCTTATAAACCAATGCCGCAGGATCTCCGGTATATTGATCCTTAATAATTGGATTATTGAATTTTATCGATTGCGCAGTTCCTGCTATCGATAAAAGCAAAAAAGACAAGTTTATAAATAGGTTCCTCATTGTTGTTTTGTTTTTTTGCCACGAAATACACAAATTTTCTCGAATTAAAATTTGTGGAAATTTGTGCAATTCGTGGCTTAATTTTTCTCTCACAGATTGAGCAGATTTTTTTTAGAATTTTAAAAATTGTAATTTTCTAATTTTCTAATTTTCTAATTTTCTAATTTTCTAATTTTCTAATTTTCTAATTTTCTAATTTTCTAATTTATCTTTTTACCCCAAACAGGCAATCCGGCTGCTGTATAACCCGAATAACTCAATGTTACTTTTCTGGTTGACAATTCCCAATCCCAAGAATCTGAGACATTGCATTTTACTCCGTTTACCGTTAAGATTTTTTTAGTGCTGTCGTACGACCAAGTTCCTGTTGCGTCTCCGCTTACTTTTTTATCGGCAGTCAAATAAATTGTTCCTGCTTTTTGCATGGTTTTGTATTGGTAATTCATTGTAATCTGTTCCCAAGTTCCTACGAAATTGGCATCCGTAATTGTAGTTGCTGGAACTCCTGCATAACGCTCCGCTTCAACAACTGGCCAGCCATCTTCTGTCCATTGAATGGCGCGAACATGTCCTATCATAACGGCATTTGAAACTGCAATTCCGGCAACACCTTCAGGCAAACGCGCTTGAGAAGCATAATACCATTGTTTTGTATCTGGATTTTGAAAAACCGCACAATGCGAAAATCCCACCCAACCTGTATGATTTTTAAATTGGTACGGATGTGTCACCATCGGATAACATTCCGCTCCAGTTGTGATACTGCTTCCGCTGATTGTCAAATAAGGTCCGAGAATGTTTTTTGAACGTGCTACACGAGTATTGTATGCAACTGATAATTCGTCATAAGCCAAAAACAAATAATAATATTGAGTATCTGGATTGTAGATAATTTCCGGACCTTCGAGTGCTTGCCAGCGGTTTGTGCTCACGTTTCCGCGTCCTGCAATTCTAACTCCATAATCGTCGATTGTTTTTAATTTATCTGGTTTTCCGGTTGCTGGATTTAGTTTTAACGCTGCAATTCCAGAATGCCAAGAACCATAAATTAAATATTGATCGCCTTCTGGAGTCTGAATAAAACTCGGGTCAATGGCGTTGAATTTAAAATACGCGTCCCAATCGTTTCCTCCGTTTCGAACATAACTTTTTACGCCATCAGGTTCTGAACAAACTACCATTCCTTTGTCAACCCAATTATTTGAAGCTAAATCTGTGGTTTCAGCCAAACCAATAAAAGCACGCTCTGACCAAGACGTATTTGTATCTGTTCCTGTGATAGGATTCGTAACTACAATGCTGTAATACATTCTGAAAACATTCCCCACTTTACGAACGCACGGCGCCCAATATCCGTAACTCGGATTTGTGATTGGAGGAAGTGCCGGATTCATTCTGGCTCTTTTGTTATTCAAAGAATCTTTTACCCAAGCTGGAGCCTGTGTCATTGAAGATCCCATGAATTCCCAATTGATTAAATCTTTTGATCTTCTGTAGAAAAAATGTCCATTTCCTTCATGTGCATTTCCGTAAGAGGCATCCGTTTGGTACATATAATAATATTCCCCAGATTTTTCTACCGATGGATCATGTACGTTGGCCAAATTCCATTGCGATCTATTTCCCCAACTCGAAATTGAAGTATAATTATCTGCATAAGTTGGCCCCGGAAAAGCCGGCGTAACCACTGGTGGATCAACCACAACAGGCGGATCTGGAGTTACAGGTGTGTCAGGACTGTCGCTTGAACAGCCAAAGACCAATAACGCACCTAAAAACATTCCGATATACGGCGCTATTTTTAGAATGGAATTTGATTTTTTCATCTTTATATTTTTTATTTTCCTTCTAAAACAACAACTGAGAAAGGAGGAATTGTGATTTCAAGTTTTCCTTTTTTGTTTTCGAAACCTTTAAAAACTGTTGGAACAATTTTATTTGGCGTATCAAATGAATTGTAATCTTGTAATTTCGCCGATGTTAACACGATTCCAGTAAACGTTTTAACACCAAGATCGTTCACATCGATTTCTATTTTGTTTTTATTTTTTGCATCCACATTTACTAAAGAAATATGAACTGCACCGTTTTTATCTTTTGAAGCCGAAGCTGAAACTGCAGGAAGTGTTTCTCCGTTAAAAGTATAATTTGGAGAAGTGAAACTTACCGGCAATAATTTAGCATCTTGATGAACGCTGTACATTTTCATTACGTGATACGTTGGCGTTGTAATCATTTTTGCTTTGTCTGTTAAGATTACTGCTTGCAAAACATTTACACATTGTGCCAAGTTTGCCATACGAACTCTGTCCGAATGATTATTGAAAATGTTCAACGTTGATCCAGCCAAAACAGCATCACGCATCGTATTTTGCTGATATAAAAATCCAGGATTTGTTCCTTTTTCAACTTCGTACCAGCCTCCCCATTCGTCAACTATCATAGCTACTTTTTTCTGAGGATCGTATTTGTCCATGATAGCTGCATGTTTTGTAACTAGCTCTTCCATTTTTAAGGCTGATTTCATTGTTTTGAAATAACCTTCTTCTGTAAAGTCTCTGTCATCTCCTTTTTTAGCCCATTCGATTACAGCATAATGATGTACTCCAAGTCCTCCTAACATATTGATTGGAATGTTTTTCATTAAAACTTCTGTCCAATTGTAATCAGCGCTGTTTGAACCTGACGCGATGCGTGTTAATCCTCCGGTGTTTTCCCAATCCGACATGAATGTTGCAAATTTTCTATATTCTCCAGCATAGTATTCTGCTGTCATATTTCCACCGCATCCCCAAGCTTCATTTCCAATTCCCCAGAATTTAACTTTCCAAGGTTCTTTTCTTCCGTTTTTTTGACGCAAGTCGCTCATCGGGCTTTTACCTCCAAAATTGGTGTACTGCACCCAATCCGCTAATTCCTGAACGGTTCCGCTTCCAACATTTCCTGATAAATAAGGTTCTGCACCAAGCAATTCGCACATATTCAGGAAATCATGAGTTCCAAAACTGTTGTCTTCAGTAACTCCTCCCCACCATTTGTTTACAATAGTTGGTCTTTGTTCTTGTGGGCCAATACCGTCTTTCCAATGATAAGTATCCGCAAAACAACCGCCAGGCCATCTTAAATTCGGAATTTTCAAATCTTTTAAAGCAGCAATAATATCATTTCTTACCCCCTTCGTATTTGGTATTTTTGAAGTGTCTCCCACAAAAAATCCGCCGTAGATACAGCGTCCTAAATGTTCGGCAAAATGTCCATAAATGTTTTTGTTGATTACCGGGGCATCAGGATTATTTTTTATAGTTACAACTGTGGTTTGATTTTGGGCAAAACTAACTTGATTACAAAGGGTAATAAGAAATGTGATTAAAAGTGCTTTTTTCATAATGGTTTTATAAGTTTATAAAGAGGAAAGCTCTTAAGAACTTTCCTCTAAATATTAAAATTAATAAGAAAGTGTAGGCCATCCTGATGACCATGTAAAATATACAATTTCTAGTTTTGGATTTCCGCTATCGGCTCCGTCATAATAATGAACAGATCCTTTTTGGGTTCCGGTAATTCTTGATAAATGTCCAGGACCTATATAGTTTCCTTGAGTTGCTAAAACTGTTGTGCCTCCACCATTTGTTAAAGCTACTCCGTTTTTATCCAGATAAGGTCCATATACATTTGTTGAGCGTCCAACTACAATGTAATAAGTGCTATTAACACCGTTACAGCAAGTACCTCTGTTTACAAACATATAATAGTAACTGCCTTCTTTGATCAAACAAGGAGCTTCCCAAGATGCGCTGTTTCCGCCAGCAACGATTGTTCTTGTTGCACTAGGTTTTCCTGTTGAAACGTTTATTGGAACAACTCCAATTCCGGCATGCCAAGAACCATAAGCCATGTAAACATTACTTCCGTCAACTAAAATTGAAGGATCTATTGCATTTACATCTGAAGCTGAAGAAGAAGAAACTACAACGCCTCTGTCTGTCCAAGTTGTTCCTGCGCTTTGAGAAATTGCCGGTGTAGTTACCAATCCAATGGCTGAAGTCGCTGATCCAAAAGTGGAGCAAGAATAATACATGTTCCAACGATTGTTAAACCAAGCTACATCTGGCGCCCAAAATGTTTTGGTAAAGCCTGGAACATATCCTGCAATCCAGCTTGGCGTTGATGAAAACACTGATGTTCCCCAAGTCCAACTTGTTAAATTTGTTGAATATGTCATCGGAATATTATCGCCTGTTGTGAAAACATAATAATTGACGCCGCTTTTTACAATTGTGCTGGGGTCATGTGAGGCAACTGTTCCTGTAACTGTTTTTGCTGTTAAATTTTTTACCTGAGAATTTTGAGTTTCTACAACTGCAGATGCCTCATCATTCGAAGGGATTATAGTATCTTCATTTTGACAACTTCCTAATAATAATGCTAATAAAACCAAACTTGTAATTGTTTTCATTTGTAATAATTTTAGTAAATGTTAATAATTTAATCTCTCTATAATCTCATTCTCTTTTAAAGATAATATCACATGGCAGCTTTTTTTAACCTGCCATATGATATTAGGTATTCTAACTAATTCAAAACATTATTTAGTCGCAGTTTTCAGTCTCGGTCTCAGTTGATACTGTGACTGAAAACTGCAAACTATTTTTAATAACTGTCATTTTGTTTTGTTCCCGGATTGTTATCCATTTCCAATTGTGGAATTGGGAAATATTCTCTTCCTGGCGCATATGAATTAAACTCAGCGTCTCTTGATTTCAACCAAGCCAATTTAGTAGCATCCTGAAGCCAGCCCCAACGACGGATATCGTCAAAACGGTGTCCTTCAAGAGGGAATTCCAAGAATCTTTCGTGACCAATCTGATCTCTCATTTGAGCTTGATTCATTCCTGGTTTTGCAGTTGCTAAATCAGGCAAGTTTACTCTGTTTCTTACCATTTGAATGTAAGTGTAAGCTCCCGGAGTATCTCCTGTTTCGTTTAAACATTCTGCATACATCAATAAAATATCAGCATATCTTAACAAACGCTCGTTGATTCCTGATCTCCAATCATATTCATCGGCAAATTGACCATCTGAGTTTTGATATTTTCTGCAGAATAAATCATTTAAATCGGCTGGACTTGTTGCGTAAAAAGTCGCAAAATCTTTGCCGTATAATTGCATTCCGCCTGGTTTGTTATAGAAAATTGTAGCATCTAAACGAGGATCTACAGCATTTGTTTTTGTTTTTTCTTGCTGATATTCATTAAATAATGCCCATGAAGGTTGAACGTCTGTCCATCCAAAAGCTCTTGGCGCATACGTAATTGCACGTGCAGATGTTTTTCCCCAACCTGACGCTGGCGCACCTCCCCATCCTAAGTCAACTCCACCGGCATCTCTACTGAATTGTACTTCAAAAAGAGACTCAGAATTGTTTTCATTTGCTGTAGTAAAGTTGTCACGATAGTTTGAAACTAAAGAGTAAACTCCTAAATCAATTACTTGTTTGAATGTTGTTTTAGCATTTGCAAAATCTTTAGTAAACAAATAGGCTTTTCCTAAATATCCTAAAGCAGCTCCTTTTGTAGCGCGTCCTTTTTGACCTTTATCAATTCCTGTAATGGCATCGTAGGATGTTGGAAGCAATTCTGCAGCAGCTTTAAAATCAGCTATAACTTGAGCCCATCCTTCAGCTTCTGTTTTTTGTGGAGTGTAAAGTTTGATTTCTGTTGGCAACGGAACATTTTTAAACATGTTTACTGCGTGGAAGAAATATAAACCTCTTAAAAAATAAGCTTGTCCTAAAATTCTGTTTTTAAGCGCTGCATCTTCAAATTGTATCTCTGGAACATTTGTCAAAACTTGATTTGCACGGTAAATTCCTTGATAATACGTTTCAAAAGCCCATCCATAAATTGCAGGATCTGTAGGGTTTGAGTTGAAACGACCTACATTGTACATTGCTCCCCAAGGGCTATTACTGCGAGTATCATCACCTTTTAAGTCTAAAAGCAAAGGCGTGCTTCTCATATACGTCCCATCAGTAAGCAAACTTCCATAAGCGGCGTTTACTCCTTCGATTGCATCTTGATCTGTTTTCCAAAATGAACCTGCAGTTTCAACGTTAGGATCCACTTGGTTCAAGTCTTCATTATCAACGCAGCTTGTGGTTACAAGTGCCAATGAAAAGAAAACTGTTATATAATTAAATACTTTATATTTCATTTTAATTCGTTTTAATGGTTAGGATAGATTAAAAAGTTACTTCAACACCCAAAGAAATTGTTCTTGGATTTGGGAATGATCCAGCGTCATATCCTCTAGAAAATAATCCGTCATTGTAATTAAAATCTGGATCGTAACCTCTGTATTTGCTGATGATCCATAAATTTTGACCATTTACATATACTTTCGCTCTTTGAATAAACAAATCTTTTGGCATTGGAATTGAATACCCAATTTCCAATGTCTGCAATTTGATATAATCACCACTTTCAATAAATCTGTCAGAATCTCTTGCGTTTCCGTTTGGATCTCCAATAATTGGACGAGGAACGTTTGTATTTGTATTTGTTGGTGTCCAGTAATTCAATGCATCCACACTATGGTTTCCATATTGCTCTGTCATTAAATTACGATACAATCCGTTGAATACTTTGTTTCCTCCTGAACCTTGCCAGAACATAGAGAAATCCCAATTTTTATAATTTGCACCAAAATTGATTCCGTAGCTGTATTTCGGAATTGAAACTCCCATAAACTTTCTATCAGCATCAGTAATCTGACCGTCACCGTTTAAATCAGCGAATTTAAGATCTCCAACACCCGCATTAGTCTGAGTAGGTGATGAAGCTAAGTCAGCAGCATTTTGGAAAATTCCAGCAACTTGATACGTATAAAGTTCTCCGATGGATCTTCCAACCTCTGTTTTAGATGCGGCTCCATAAATTGGATTTCCGTCAAGACCAATTTGTAAAACCTCATTTTTCAAGGTTCCTAAGTTTGCCGAAATATTGTATTTAAACTCGTGGTGATTGTTGTTGTACGTTGCTGTAAACTCAAAACCGCTGTTTTTAACCGCACCTGCATTTGTTGTAATACTTGCTGGGAATGCTCCTGTAGAATATGGCAACGGAACTCCAATCAATAAATCTGTTGATTTTTTCTGATAGTATTCAGCTGTAATCTGTAAATCGTTATCTAAGAATCCAAGTTCAACAGCAACGTTTGAAGTAGCTGTTTTTTCCCAGTGAACATTTGGGTCAATAGCGCTTACAACTGTTGTTCCTGGTGCTAATTGGTTGTTAAAATCATATCCTGCAAAAGCATTGATTGTTGGTGAATAGGCATAAACTCCAAGCGTATTGTTTCCTAATTCTCCGTAACCTCCTCTAAATTTGATGGTATTAAACCAATCTGGTAAATGGATGAATTTCTCGTTGCTTAATTTCCAAGCTCCAGAGAAAGAGTAGAAATTTGCTGTATTGTTGTCTTCGCTAAAAAGTGATGTTTTATCTTGTCTGAAGTTTCCAGTAATGAAATAACGATCATCATAAGAATAGTTCAAACGGCTTAAGTAAGAGATATTTGTAAGCGTATTTTTGTATTCACCAGCACTTGTAGCATCAGCATACTGAATTTGGCTGATTTCTCCAGGCGTATATCCAACACCTCTTGACCAATGTCTGTAGTAATCATTTCTTTCTTGAATCCATCCTCCTAAAGCATCGATTTTATGTTTGTCTAAAGTAATTTCGTAAGTCAATAAGTTGTTTACGAAAGTTCTTTGTTGGTTTCCGTTGTCAACATCTAAAGAAGCTTCATCATTTGTAGTAATATAATACCATCCTAAATCACTTGGCGGAATGAATTTTCTGTTTTGGAAATCTAATCTATCGTAGCTTAAATCTAATTTATATTTTAAGCCTTTGATGATTTCAAGTTCTCCCCAAATATCTCCAATAAAACGGCTTCTTTGACCATTGTTGGTAATCAAGTTATTGTAACCAATAACGTTCATAGAGATTGCTCTCTGCGTTAAGTTGTCAGTTCCACCGTAACCACCAAGTCTGTTAGAATCATAAACTGGCATTGTTGGAACAGCTCCTAACAAATCAACAATTGCTGATTCTCCGCCGTTGTATTCATTAAAGTTTTCTTTATCAGATTTTGTATATCCAATTTTTGAACCGTATCTGAATTTTCCTTTTTTACCATATAAATTCAAATTCATAGAATATCTCTCGTAATCCTGAGGCGAATTCAAATAACTTGTGTTTTTGAAATAATCAGTATTTAAGTTATAGCCTAAAGTTTCAGCTCCTCCGCTAAAAGTAAGCGAGTGATTTTGAACTAGACCTGTCTGAAAAGCTTCTTTTTGCCAATTTGTATCAACATTTTTAATATACGAAGGGCTGTTTGGATCATTTCCTGGCGCAATTCCTAATCCTGCATTTTGCTCAGCAGCCGAAGTGATTTTTTGATACCCTACACGGTCCGTTACATCCCATGTTTTAGCTACGTTCTGAAAACCTACAAGCGATTTATATTTAATGTCTAGTTTACCTGCTTTACCTTTTTTAGTAGTAATAATTACAACACCATTTGCTCCTTGAACACCGTAAATAGCCGCTGCAGAGGCATCTTTTAAAACCTGCATCGATTCGATATCTCCTGGTGCAAAATCATTTGGGCTTGATACAATCATTCCGTCAATAACAAAAAGCGGGTTATTATTTGTAAACGAATTGATACCTCTAATCTTCACATTTACAAATCCTCCAGGCTCTCCAGACGATTGTACTGTTACACCGGCAACTTGTCCTTGAAGCATTTTTGCAGGATCATACGTTACTGTTTTCTTAGCCGCTTCCATATCTACTACACCAATCGAACCTGTAAGGTCTCCTTTCTTTTGTGTACCGTATCCTACAACTACTACTTCGTTAAGTTTGTTTGTATCTTCTCCTAATTCAAGATCAATTTTTGATTGATTTCCTACTGTGATTTCTTTATTCTGAAATCCTATAAATGAAAAAACTAAAACATCACCTTGAGATGCTTTAATCGAATACTCTCCGTCAAAACCGGTTGTGGTAACGGTTTTGGTTCCTTTAATCATAATATTAACACCCGGCAAAGGCAGTTTGTCCTGAGCCGAGGTAACAACTCCGCTAATCGTTTTGCCTTGAGCCGACATTTGATTAACAGAAAAAAGCAGCATTACTAATGCTAAAATCCATTCTTTTTTTGGCAACAAAAAGTTGCAATAAAAAAATAATCGTTGGTTTGTTATCATAAGGTTTAATTAAGTTGGTTAGTGTATAATTATAAGTGTTAATTTTACATTTGTAAATTTAACTAAAAAAAAACCTCAAAAACAAATTAATATCATAAAAAAAACGCTTAAAAAAAATACATATCATAAATTAAGTGTGAAATACACATTAATAAATCGATGTTTTTTTCAAAAAAAAGACCTTTTTTGAAAGTTATTTGTGTAAAATATACACTTTTTATCAAAAAGCTTCTTTTTAAGCAAAAAATCGGCTTTTGAAAAAAAAATATAAATAGGCTGTTTTAGAATAATTTGAAGGTCAAAAAAAATTTTATTTGTAAATAAAATCCTGTTTATCGAGCGGCTTTTTTATATGGAAATGTTCTTATTTAGAAAAAAAGAGTTTATTTTTGTTTCGAAAACGTTTGAAAATGACAAAACAAGCGTCAGATTTAAAATTCGTCTCCTTTTTTTAACTTCCTTTTTTGATAATTTTTTGTTTTAAGTGTAAAATCTACATTAATAAATTATGAAACGTATTAGGAAGTTTATATATTTACAATCAAAATATTGATTTATGCTAAACAGTTATAGCTCTGCCGATAAAGCGTTATTAGCAGTAGATTGTATCATTTTTGGTTTCGACAATCAGGGTTTGAAAATACTTTTGATCAAAAGAGACTTTGAGCCAGAAAAGGGCAAATGGTCTTTGATTGGAGGATTTTTGAAACGTGACGAAGTACTGGACAATGCCGCGATTAGAATTTTAAATACATACACAGGTTTAAACGACATTTATATGGAGCAGCTTTATGCCTACTCTGAAATTGATCGTGACCCTGTCGAAAGAACTATTTCAGTTTCTTATTATGCTTTGATTAATATCGAAAATCATAATGCCGAACTGATCAAAAATTATCATGCACAATGGTTTAGTATTACCGATGCGCCAAACTTGATTTTTGACCACAATGAAATGGTGGAACACGCTATCAGAAGATTACGTTATAGAACTTCAATAAAACCAATCGGATTCGAATTGCTTCCTGAAAAATTCACCATGCGCCAGTTATTAGAATTGTATGAAGCAATCCTGAGCAAAGAATTGGACAAACGAAACTTTATCAGCAAAATCAACTCATTGGGAATTCTGAATAAACTAGATGAAAAAGATATGGGCTCTTCTCGAAAAGGTTCTTATCTGTACACTTTCAACAAAGAAAAATATGAAGAAAAATTACTCAACGATTTTGTTCTGAATTTATAAAAAAGTTTAGCCAAAGATTTCACAGATTAAAATGATTAAAAAATCTGTGTTAATCCGTGTAATCTGTGGCTGAAAAAAAACAAAACCCTGAAAGCCACAAACTTTCAGGGTTTTTACTTCAATAAAACTACTATTAAAAAACTAAACAAATTTTCTTTTTATTCTTTGCCACAGATTAAAAGGATTTTAAAAATCTGTGTTAATCTGTGAAATCTGTGGCTAAACTTTCAAATAAATATTAGCTATTCCCTTTTTGGTAATCTGCTAAAAATTGTGCTAAACCAATGTCTGTCAACGGATGTTTCAACAAACCTTCAATCGCGCTTAATGGTCCAGTGATAACATCAGATCCAATTTTTGCACAATTGATAATGTGCATTACGTTGCGAACTGAAGCGGCAAGAATTTGAGTTTCAAATCCAAAATTGTCATAAATCAATCTGATTTCTTCAATTAAATTCATTCCGTCTGTCGAAATATCATCAAGGCGTCCAATAAATGGCGAAACATAAGTTGCGCCCGCTTTGGCCGCCAATAAAGCCTGACCCGAAGAAAACACTAAAGTACAGTTGGTTCTGATTCCTTTATTCGAAAAATATTTGATTGCTTTTACACCATCTTTTATCATCGGAATTTTCACTACAATCTGAGGATGCAAAGCCGCCAATTTTTCACCTTCGGCAATCATGCCTTCAAAATCAGTCGAAATTACCTCAGCACTTACATCTCCATCTACCAATTCGCAGATTTTCACATAATGATCCAAAATATTCTGTGCTCCTGTAATACCTTCTTTTGCCATTAATGACGGATTTGTGGTTACACCATCTAAAACGCCTAAATCATTGGCTTCTTTAATATCTTTTAAATTTGCTGTATCTATAAAAAATTTCATTTCTCTGTTTTTTGGTTGGTTATAATTATTTTCTGTGCAGCTATTTTTATTAGAAAATCCGGAATTTCAAATAAAATAACTGGCCTTAAAATGTTTCTTTTGCAAAATTTCGGAAGAAAATCATTCTGTCAAAATGAAACAAATAAATAAGTGTAAAATTTACATTTACAAATGTATGTAAAATAATTCCACAAAAACAAAAAAAATTTTTCCTTATTTTTTTAATTAAAAAAGCGATGATTTAGCAAGCAAAAAGAAAATTGCTTGAAATAAAAACACAGAAAAGATAAAATTGTCTTTTGTGAAAAATTATTTTTAAACACATAGAAACATAGATTTTTTCTCTCTTGATCTAAAGAATAAAGAAAAGAAACTAATTTCTTCACACATAGCCAAAAAAGTATTTCTATGTTTATTTATGCAAGTGAAACGCCTTTTTTACAAAGCAACATAAGCTATGTGTCTATGTGTTTAAACAATTGTAGGCAAAGGTTGTTTAGCAAAACTCTACAACGAATTTCGCATTATCAATGACGATTTGTTTTCGATTTGCTCTTTTTTTCCTTTCAAAACCATTTCTGCCAAAATTTTTCCCATGGTCTCAAAATGTGTTGAAATAGTCGTAATTCCATTTGCTACGATTTTTTTTAATCGGGTTTCGTTATAGGAAATAATCCCAAAATCAATTCCTAATTTTAAATTCTGATTTCGTGCATTCTCAATTACATGAACCAATTCACGATCAGTTGGAATAATATAAACATCGCCAATATTGATTTTTCGATCTGTAAATTCACTTATAATTTCGTGTTCAAAATTGTATTCTGAGCAAAAAGCTTCAAAACCCATTTTCATACCAAGCGGTTCTCGAAATCCGGGGAAAATTAAAATTAGCTTTTTGTAATTTTTCAATCTTCCTTTTGCGTTATACAAACCTTCAAAAATGTCTTTCTCGTGATTTTGATAAATGGCTGGATATGCTTTCAAATCAGGATTCGTCTGATCCAGTATAATAACATCACCTACTGGTAGGGTTTTTATTGAAGGAGCCGTATCAAGCAAATTTGTTGGCATGATAATATATTTCGTGTAATTACCATTGCTGTCATTAATGAGCTTTTGAAAAACCTGAATATTGAAATGATGAAAGAAAATATCAACCTGGACATTTTTTCCGATATTTTTTAAAAACGAATTATAAATATCTTCCTTAAAAATATTCAATTCATCAAAAAGCAAAAAAACCTTCTGTTTTATAGTGGTTTCAACGCTTTTAACATAATAGCCTTTGCCCGGAATGGCATAAATAATTCCTCTTTTTTTTAAGTCATCATAAGCCAATAATACCGTATCACGAGACAATGAAAAAGCCAGGCAAACCTTATTTACTGATGGAAGTCTGTCGCCTTTTACTAATTTTTCATCGTCAATCGCTTTTTCAATTGAAAGAATTATCTGCTTATATTTTGGCAAACCAATATTATTCTGAATTGAAATTATATTCATAGAAATTGAAATTTTGGCGCAATATACAAAAAACTGGTAGGTACTGGTATGTAAAAGTAGAAAATGTTTCTAATTTTGAATTTCACTTTTGTCAAAAATAACATGGAAATAAAACATATATCGCATTTTCAAGATGCATCCGCTTTTAAATCTTTTGGTTTAACCCTTGATAACGAAGAAATTCTCTCTTTCGAATTATCAAACAAAAACGGAATGAAAGTACAGCTAATCAATTACGGAGCAACTGTAACTTCATTGCAAATTCCTGTTGACGGAAAACTGGTTGATGTGGTTTTAGGTTTTGATACATTAGAATCTTATATCGCTTCGTACAATTTGCCGAGTGCGCCATATTTTGGAACAACCGTGGGTCGTTATGCAGGAAGAATCAATAAAGGTGCTTTTTCTTTAAATGGGAAAGAATTTCAATTGGCTGGAAACAATAACGGAAATGCTTTGCACGGCGGAAATGTTGGTTTTGGAAAAAAAACTTGGAATGTAGCCGATATAACTTCGGACGAAAATCCTTCAATTACTTTTAGTCTTTTAAGCGAAAACTTAGACCAAAATTATCCAGGAGCTTTACATGTTGATTTAAAATATACTTTGACAGAAGCAAACGAATTGCAACTCGAATATAAAGCAACAACTACTGAAGACACGATTATAAACCTAACGCATCATAGTTATTTCAACCTAAATGGTCACGATTCGACTGTTTTGGATCAGGAAATGACTATTGTTTCGGATAAATTTTTAGAAACAAATTCAGAGAATATTCCAACGGGAAAATTCACGCCAGTTTCTGGCCACGATTTTGATTTTAGAACTCCGAAAAACTGTCCGGCATCAATTGACAACTCCTTTGTAATTGAACCTTCAAATGATGTTGTAGCAACATTATACAGTCCGAAAACGAAATTAAAAATGAGTGTTTACACGGATCAGCCAAGTGTGCATATATATGTAGGCGGAAATTGTTTTGACACTTTGAAAGGAAAAGAAAATGCAAATTATCATCCGTCAAGCGGAATTTGTTTTGAAACCCAAAATTTCCCTGACGCACCAAATCAGGAACATTTCCCAAATTCGGTTTTGAGAAAGGGTGAAGAATATCGTCAAAAAACAATTTACAAATTTGAAAATGTAATTTAAGATTTATGAAGAAGATCAAATTATTAATTAGCCTTGTTACTCTTGCAGTTTTTGCTTCATGCACGACAACAAAAGACAGCAAGGAAACAAAACCTGAAGAAAAAGGTTTTGCAAAAGGAGCCGATGTTGGCTGGTTGCCACAAATGGAAGCAACAGGCTATAAATTTTATGATACCGACGGAAAAGAAAAAGATTGCCTTCAATTATTAAAAGATAGAGGAATCAACACGATTCGTCTGCGTGTTTGGGTGAATCCAAATGATGATAAAGCGAGTGGACATTGTAGTCCGGAAGAAACAGTTGTAATGGCAGTACGCGCTCAAAAAATGGGAATGCGCATTATGATCGATTTTCATTACAGCGATTCTTGGGCAGATCCTGGAAAACAAAATAAACCTGCAGCTTGGGCCAAACATTCCTTTGCTGAACTTTTGAACGATGTTTACAATCATACATTTGATGTTTTGACTTTGTTGAAAAAGGCTGGCGTTAAGCCTGAATGGGTTCAAGTTGGAAATGAGATTCCGGGTGGTATGCTTTGGCCGGAAGGAAGTTCAGACAATTTTGGGCAATTGGCACAATTACTAAACAAGGGATATGATGCAACAAAAGCAATCGATTCAAAAATAAAAGTAGTCGTGCATCTTGACGAAGGAAACAAGAGTGAAAAATTCAGATGGTTTTTTGACAAAGCAACTGCCAATAATGTAAAATACGATGTAATCGGAATGTCATATTACCCGTATTGGATAAAAACCGATTACAAAAGCACCATTTTAGATTTAGAAAATAACTTGAAAGATATGGCTTCGCGTTACAATAAAGAAGTTATGGTTGTTGAAGTTGGCGGTGATTATACTTTGGTACAAAATACAAAAGAAATGCTTGAAGCAACAATAAAAGCAGTAAAAAGTGTTCCAAATAATAAAGGATTAGGTGTGATTTATTGGGAACCAGAAGGCGAAAAAAGCTGGAGCGGTTACCAATTAAGCGCTTGGCTTTCTGACGGAAAACCTTCACCAGCTTTAGATGCTTTCAAATAATAAACAATTAAAAATTTACCATTAAGACATTAAGGCTCATTAAGCTTTGTGTTGAATGAAAGATAATTCAGTTTTGTGTTTACTTAAAATACATTTATAGCTTGGCTTAATTCTCTTGACAAAGCTTAGACTTAATTTTCTTACTATCTTAATGGTTAAAAAAACAGAAAATGAAATTAATTTTTAAATCGATATTCTTCTTATTTCTGCTGACTTTTTCTTTCGGAAAAGCTCAGGCGCAATCCCGCACAAAAGTAAATTTTGGTGCCGATTGGGAATTTAAAAGAGAGGAAACTCCTGCGCAAGATTGGGAAAAAGTAACGATTCCGCATACCGCTAGATTAGAGAAATTAGTTGTAATCAAACAATTTCAAGGAACTTCTTGGTATCAGAAAAAATTCAAAACCAACATTTCAAAAGACCAAAAAGCCTTTATCTATTTTGAAGGTGTAATGCAGGAAGCAGATGTTTGGATAAACGACAAGAAAGTAACCAATCACAAAGGCGGTTATTTGCCATTTACGGTTGATGTTACGCCGTATTTGAATGCCAATAATGAAAACACAATTAAAGTAAAAGTCAACAACGAAGACAATCCAAACTTTCTTCCGGGAAAACCAATTAAGGATTTGGACTTTAATTATTACGGCGGAATTTATAGAAATGTTTATTTCATCACAACTTCAAAACTGCATATTACAGATGCTGTAAATGCTAATAAAGTAGCGAGCGGAGGAATTTATGCAAACTTCAATAACATCAGCAAAACTGAAGCTTCAGGAACGGTTCAGGTTCATTTGAAAAATGATTTTGAAGCAGAACAAAAAGCATCTCTAAAATTTATTCTGACGGATAATGCAGGTAAAAAAACAGAATTTAAGTCGGAAAACTTTTCTGTAAAACAGAATTCAGATTATACGCTGACACAGAAAATTTCAGTTAAAAATCCAAAACTTTGGTCAACTTCTAATCCGAATTTGTACAAATTAGAAGTTCAGATTATTTCGAACAATAAAGTTGTTGATTCTTATTCTGAAAAAATCGGAATCAGAAAATCAGAATTAAAAGCTGACGGTTATTATTTGAATGACCAAAAAATGTACATCAACGGAACAAACGAACATCAGGAATATCCGTATTTAGGATACGCACTTTCTGATGAAGCGCAATATCGTGATGCCGTAAAAATTAAAAATGCAGGTTTTGATTTTGTTCGTATGTCGCATTATCCGCACGCCGAAGCTTTCTTAAATGCTTGCGACGAATTGGGAATTTTGGTTATGAACAGTTTAACAGGCTGGCAGTTTTTTGGTGGAGAACAATTCCAAAAAAGCGCATATCAAGATATTCGCGATATGGCAAGAAGAGACAGAAATCATCCGAGTATTATTTTTTGGGAAGCTTCATTAAATGAAACTAATATGTCGCCAGAATTTATGAAAGAAGCGACAAAAACTTTAAAAGAAGAATTGCCTTTTAATGCTAATTATAGCGCAAGCTGGATTGACAACGACAATTACGACATCTTTATTCCGGCGCGCCAGCATGCAAAAGCGCCAGATTATTGGACAAAATACAACAAAGGAAATCGTAAAATTTTCATTGCAGAATATGGCGATTGGGAATATTATGCGCAAAATGCAGGTTTCAACCAAACAGAATTTGCCAACTTAAAAGAAGAAGAAAGAACTTCTCGTCAATTAAGAGGCGCAGGCGAAAAAAGACTTTTGCAACAAGCTTATAATTTTCAAGAAGCTTCAAACTCTAATCGAAGAGGAGCATCAACAATTGGAGAAGCAAACTGGTTAATGTTTGATTACAATCGTGGTTACAGTCCAGATTTAGAAAGTTCTGGAATCAGCGATATTTTCAGAATTCCGAAATTTGCTTATTATTTTTATCAAAGTCAGCGCGATGCTAATGTGGTTTTGGATAAAAAATTAACTTCTGGACCAATGGTAAATATTGCCAATTTTTGGACTCCAGAATCTCCGTTAAATATTACTGTTTACAGCAATTGCGACGAAGTAACTTTGTATGTAAATGATATTTTAATCGCAAAAGAAAAACCAACCGTAAACGGCAACAGCGATAAGTTGGCACATGCGCCTTTTATTTTTAAAGTAAGCGCGTTTCAAGCTGGAACTTTACGCGCTGAAGGATTTATCAATGGCAAAAAAGTCGCTTCGGATATTGTAAAAACTCCAGAAAAAGCTTCGAAAATAGAATTGAGCTATGATCTTTCTTCAGTAAAAATCAATCCTGATTCTCCAGATATGGTTTTTGTTTATGCTAAAATTACTGACGCAAACGGAACAGTAATACCAACTGCTACAAATGAAGTCACTTTTGCTTTAAGCGAAGGAAATGCTGAAATCATTGGTCAAAATCCTGTTCAAGCCGAAGCCGGAGTTGCAACGATTATTCTTAAAACGAAAGACCTAAAAAAGAAAATTATCCTAAAAGCAACATCAAATAATTTACAAGAAAATACTATTACAATTACCAAATAATGAACGAGATTTTAATACAAAACACCACAGCATTTTTTGAGAAATCCTTTGGATCTGCTCCTCAAAAAATTGTACTTTCTCCGGGAAGAATCAACATCATTGGAGAACATATTGATTATAACGACGGTTACGTTTTGCCAGCCGCAATTGACAAAGTAATTTGTTTTGCTTTTGAGAAAAACAACACCAAAAAATCGAAAGTAATCGCGATCGATTTAAATGAAGAATTTGAAATCGATTTGACTGAAAAAATTGAATTGAATGATGCCGTTTGGACCAATTACATCCGTGGTGTAATCAAACAGCTTCAGGATAATGGTTTTGCTTTTGAAGGCTTCAATTGTGTTTTCAGTAGTAATATTCCGGTTGGTTCTGGATTATCTTCTTCCGCGGCTTTAGAATGCGGCATGATTTTCGGAATTGCATCACTTTTTGATTTAAAAATTGAAAAGAAAGACATAGCATTATTAGGACAAAAAGCAGAACACTGGGTTGGAATCAACTGTGGGATTATGGATCAGTTTTCAAGCGTTCACGGTCTTGACAACAAAGTAATCAAATTAGACTGCAACACACTAGAATTTGAATATCACAATGCCGACTTTAAAGATTATTCTTTGATTTTAATGGACAGCAATGTGAAACATTCTCTTTTTACTTCAGAGTACAATACCAGAAGAATTGAGTGTGAACAAGGTTTAGCTATTATAAAAAAGAATTTCCCAGAAATAAAAACTTTTAGAGACTGCAAAGAAGAACAGCTTTTGAGCATTCAAGATCAGTTTGACCCAACAGTTTTTAAAAGAGTACATTTTGTTGTAAAAGAAATCAACCGTGTAATCAAAGCTTGTGAAGCTTTAGACAAAGGAAATATAGAACTTTTAGGACAATTGCTTTTTGAAACGCATTACGGATTATCTCAGGAATATGCAGTAAGCTGTGAAGAACTAGATATGCTTGTAGATACTGCAAAAGCTGATGATAACATAATTGGTTCTCGTTTAATGGGAGGCGGTTTTGGTGGGTGTACCATAAATTTAATTAAAAAAGGTCACGAAAATGAGATAAAACGTAAGTTTTCAAACCTTTATTTAAATACATTTGGAATTGAATTAAAATTCTATGATGTAAAAATCTCAAACGGAACACAACTACTTTAATACCACAACAACATTACATGAAAAATTTTGACATTAACGAAGATCCTCACAGACGTTTTAACCCTTTAATCAATGAGTGGGTTTTAGTTTCACCTCATCGCGCAAAACGCCCTTGGCAAGGACAAAACGAAACTATCACTACTGAAGCTTTGCCAAAATACGACCCAACTTGTTATTTATGTCCGGGAAATGTTCGCGCTAACGGAATGAATAATCCTAAATATGAAAGCAGTTTTGTTTTTGAAAATGATTTTGCTGCCATGAAACAAGATGAAATTATTTTTGAAGAAGATATCAAACACACTTTCTTTAAAGCAAAACCAGAACAAGGAATTTCAAGAGTAGTTTGTTTTTCACCAAGACACGATCTGACTTTGCCAGAAATGGAAATTGACGGAATTGAAAACATCATCAGAACTTGGCAAAAAGAATATACCGATTTAGGTAACATCAAATATATCAATCACGTTCAGATTTTTGAAAATAAAGGAAGCGTGATGGGTTGCTCTAACCCGCATCCGCATGGACAAATCTGGGCGCAATCATCATTGCCTACTCAAGTTGAAAAAACACAAAACAGCTTAAAAGCTTATTTCGATAAAAATAACAGAACACTTCTTGAAGATTACCTTCAGGCAGAATTAAAATCAGGTGAACGTATTGTAATCGAGAACGAGCATTTTGTCGCATTGGTTCCATTTTGGGCAATTTGGCCTTATGAAACTATGATTTTAAGCAAAAGAGCTTTTGGAAAAATCACCGATTTTACTTCTGAAGAAACTACTGCTTTTGCTAAAATCTTAAAACAGCTTACAATTAAATACGATAATTTATTTAGTACTTCCTTCCCATATTCATCAGGAATTCACCAAACACCAACAGATGGTTTGAAACATCCTGAGTGGCATTTTCACATGCATTTTTACCCACCATTGTTGAGATCGGCAACGGTTAAAAAATTCATGGTAGGCTATGAAATGATGGGCGAATCACAAAGGGATATTACTCCTGAGAAAAGTGCCGAAATTTTAAGACAGCAGTCAGATGTACATTATAAAAGTCTTTAAAACTAAGACAAAATCAACTCGATTTTAAAATTTAACATAATAAATCGATTATAAATGTAAAAAACACATTTGTAAATGGTGTAGATATGGAATTTTATTATACTTTTGGCTTTCGTTCTTATTTTCATAAAAAAATAACAGAATAAAAACGGATATCTTAGTTTTAACAAGATAAAAACAACAAAATAACAGGTTTCGAAATTATATTAAAAAATGAATTCATAAAACCACTTTACAAACAATCACCTATACTAATTTTTTAAAATACTATTAACAATGAACCAGAACCTCGCTTTCGCCGATTATGCGGTTTTTATTATTTATTTTATCGTAGTCTCTGTCTACGGTTACACGGTTTACCGCAAACGTAAACAAGACGAACATGATGCTAAAGCTTACTTTTTGGCTGAAGGAAACTTAACTTGGTGGGCTATTGGAGCTTCATTAATTGCTTCAAATATTTCAGCAGAACAATTCATCGGGATGAGCGGTGAAGGTTTCTTTTTAGGAATCGCTGTTGCTGCTTACGAATGGCTTGCTGCTATTGCGCTAATTATAGTAGCGGTTTGGTTTATTCCTGTATATCTTAAAAACAAGATTTACACGATGCCTCAATTCTTAAAAACACGTTACAACGAATCTACAGCTTTGATTATGGCTGTTTTCTGGTTGTTTTTATACGTTTTTGTAAACTTGACTTCTATCCTTTACCTTGGAGCTGTTGCTATTAACGGTCTTGCTGGAGGTGAATATTTGCACGTAATCATGATTGGATTGGCTGTATTTGCCTTATTCATTTCGTTAGGAGGAATGAAAGTTGTAGCTTATACAGACGTTATTCAAGTTGCTGTATTAATCATTGGTGGTTTAGTAACTTCATACATTGCCTTAACAACTGTTGGACGTTATTTTGGTGTTGGAGAAGATGCTATCGCTGGATTTAATGTTTTAATGGAAAAAGCTCCTGAACATTTCAAAATGATTATTCCGAGACCAACTGCAACTTCATCTCAACTTGAAATTGACAAATATTTGACTTTCCCAGGATTATTGTCTTATGCTGCTGGTATTTGGATCATCAACTTAAACTATTGGGGTTGTAACCAATACATTACGCAAAGAGCATTAGGTGCCGATTTGCAAACTGCTCGTACAGGTATTTTATTTGCTGGTATGTTGAAATTATTAATGCCACTTATTGTAATGTTGCCTGGTATTGCTGCTTTCGTTTTATACCAAAACGGACATTTACCTCAATTAGTTGGAGGAAAAGACGGTGCTTATTCTGCAATCTTAACGTTCTTGCCAACGGGTCTTAAAGGGCTTTCTGTAGCGGCTTTGACTGCTGCAATCGTTGCGTCGTTAGCGGGTAAAGTAAACAGTATTTCTACTATCTATACATTAGACGTTCATAAAAAATACATCCAAAAAGATGCTGGCGAAAAACAACAAGTAAATATTGGTAGAATCGCCGTTTTCGCTGCAATGTTATTAGCTGTTTTATTTACATGGAATGACCTTCTTGGAATTGGAGGAGTTGGTGGATTTACCTATATCCAAAAATATACAGGATTTATCAGTCCTGGAGTTTTTGCCATGTTCTTCTTAGGTATGTTCTGGAAAAGAACAACTGGAACTGCAGCTATCGTTGGGGTAATTCTAGGATTCTTATTGTCTGTTTTATTCAATGAATATGCACCAATGTTATTCGGAAACGATACTTTATTATACACAGCATACTCTAACGGGAAAGGAGCTTTCGAAATTCCATTCCACATTTGTATGGGATTATCATTCTTCTTTACAATGTTAGCGATGATTGCAATCAGTTTTGCGGGGCCAAAAGTAAATCCAAAAGCATTTGAAATTGACTCTGAAATGTTTAAAGTAAAACCGCAAACTACAGTTTTAATTGTAATTACATTATTGATTATTGTTGCGCTGTACGTTAAATTCTGGTAGTATAATTTTTTACTATATTATTTTTTGAAGATTAAAAAGGCTGCTCGATGATTGGGCAGCCTTTTTTTAACAGTTTGAATTTTGCAGTATTTTGTCAACATAGCCAATGGTTTCAACCATTGGGACGTATTGGATTAATTCGATTCGTTTCTCCAAGGTTAAAACCCTTGGCTATATATTGTCTCTCTGAAAAATAAAAGCCCTGAAATCACTCAGGGCTTTTTTGTTCTTTCTGCATATTCAGCAAATACGCCATATTTGCTATCACATGGTCATGCTTCTTGACAAACGGATTTTCTTCGTTCCAAACATATCCAGCCAAAACAGAACATATTTTCTCTTTCACATCTGGATTTTCCGGCTGATGAAAAAACAAAGTCTGTAAATTTCCTGTGTACCATTCTTGAACATAAGTAGTGAAAACTGCAATACCGCGTTTCATATATTGAGTAAATTCAACTTCCCAATCTACTTCAATTCCTTGTGATTCTTTTAAATATAGTTTCGCTGCCAACATTCCTGATTCGGTTGCAAAAGCAACTCCAGACGAAAAAACCGGATCAAGAAATTCAGAGCTGTTTCCTGTTAAGGCAAAACCATCGCCGTACATTCTTTTTACGGCTCTTGAATAATTTTCTAATTTAACGGGTTCGAATAAAAACTCCGTTCCTTTAAATCTTTTAATATAATAATCTGATTTCTGAATGGCGTTTCGCAACGCCTCCGCATTGTCTTTATTTTCTGAAAGTGAATTAATAAAATCTGTCGGACCAACAACGCCTAAACTCGTATTTCCATTCGAAAACGGAATTACCCAAAGCCAAACTTCAGTTTCTAAAATATCAAAAGAAATCTGCGTTCCCTCTTCGCCTTCTTCTCTATTAATATCTTTTACATGCGTAAAAATTGAAGAATGCGGATCTAGTTTTGATGGCGTATCCAAATCTAAAAGTCTTGGCAAAACACGCCCGTATCCGCTGGAATCAACGATAAATTTGGCGTGGATTTCTTTTAAATTTCCGTCCTTATCTTTTACAATTGTTTTCGAATTTTTTCCTTCAAAAGAAACTTCCAAAACTTCAGTTTCAAATTCCAAATCAATTCCTTTTCGCACTACTTCCTGCGCCATTGTATTGTCAAAATCGGCCCTTGGAACTTGCCAAGTCCAATCCCAGCCTTCTCCAAATTTCTGGCTAAAATCAAAAACACAAATTTCTTCGCCACGAATAAAACGGGCACCCAATTTTTTTTCAAAGTTCATTGCATTCAACGCATCATACAGCTCCGCCTCGGCAAAATGATCCATCACTCGCGGTATAAGGCTTTCACCTACTACAAGTCGAGGGAATTTTGTTTTCTCAACAACTTTTACCTTGACATTATTTTTATGAAGATATGATGCCGAAACGCATCCTGAAGGTCCTGCACCAATCACTAAAACATCAACAAACTCCTGTGTCATAATAGAAATGTTATGAATTATTAACTTACATTTGCGTTCATCAAAATAACTACATTTATTTTGATAAATAAAATTAAATTAGCACAATCAAATACGGTTTAATGAACACAATTAATGAATATTTAAGTTTAGCAGAATTCGAGTCAATCATTTTTGGAAATAACAAAGTTGCAATCAGTGATGTAGTTTTAAATCGAGTAAATGAAAGCTTTAATTTCTTGAAAGAATTTTCAGGAAACAAAGTAATATATGGTGTAAATACTGGTTTTGGACCAATGGCTCAATATCGAATTAAAGAGTCAGACCAAATTCAGCTTCAATATAATTTAATTCGAAGCCACTCTTCGGGAACAGGAAAACCTTTGAGTCCGGTTTGTGCGAAAGCGGCTATTTTGGCACGTTTGAACACACTTTCTTTAGGAAATTCTGGAGTTCATCCATCAGTTATTCATTTAATGGCCGAATTGATTAACAGAGATATTACGCCTTTAATTTTTGAACATGGTGGTGTTGGTGCGAGTGGTGATTTGGTTCAGTTATCACATTTGGCTTTAGTGTTAATTGGCGAAGGCGAAGTTTTTTACAAAGGCGGAAGAAGGCCAACTAAAGATGTTTTTGCCATTGAAGATTTAAAGCCGATTAAGGTTGAAATTAGAGAAGGTTTAGCATTAATTAATGGAACTTCTGTGATGACTGGAATTGGTGTGGTGAATGTTCATCATGCTAAAAAATTATTAGATTGGTCATTAAAATCTTCTTGTGCTATAAACGAATTAGTTCAGGCTTATGACGATCATTTTTCGGCAGAATTAAACCAGACGAAACGCCATAAAGGACAACAGGAAATTGCAGAAAGAATGAGACAAAATCTTTCTGATAGTACTTTAATCCGTAAAAGAGAAGACCATTTATATTCAGGAGAAAATACAGAAGAAATTTTCAAAGAAAAAGTTCAGGAATATTATTCTTTAAGATGCGTTCCACAAATTTTAGGACCAGTTTTAGAAACCATCAATAATGTCGCTTCAATTTTAGAAGACGAATTCAACTCGGCAAACGACAACCCGATTATAGATGTAAAAAACCAGCATGTTTATCACGGCGGAAATTTCCACGGCGATTATATTTCGCTTGAAATGGACAAACTGAAAATCGTTATTACGAAATTAACAATGCTGGCTGAACGTCAATTGAATTATTTACTGAATTCAAAAATCAACGAAATTCTTCCTCCATTTGTGAATTTGGGAACATTAGGATTTAATTTCGGAATGCAGGGTGTTCAGTTTACTGCGACCTCAACAACAGCCGAAAGTCAAATGTTGTCGAATCCAATGTATGTACATTCGATTCCAAATAATAATGACAATCAGGATATTGTAAGTATGGGAACAAATTCGGCAGTAATTACGTCAAAAGTAATCGAAAATGCTTTTGAAGTTTTGGCTATCGAAATGATTACCATCGTTCAGGCAATTGATTATTTGGGTCAAAAAGATAAAATTTCATCGGTTACTAAAAAATGGTACGATGATGTTCGCCATATTATTCCAGAATTTAAGGAAGATCAGGTTATGTATCCTTTTGTTCAAAAAGTAAAAGATTATCTCATTAACAGTTAATTTAAGACCTTAATACAGCTTTAAACAACCATGAAAAAAATATTTTTTTTACTCTTAATATCTATTCAATTAATCAATGCTCAAGAACTTGCCTTAATAAAAAAAGAAGGCAAATTTGGACTTATCAAAAACGACGGAAGTTTTGCTATTGCTCCAAAATTTGATAGCGCAAGAGATTTTTCAGATGGTTTAGCAGCTGTTAAAGAAAATGGAAAGTGGGGATTTGTAGACAATACAGGTGCTTTTGTAATTCCGCCAACTTTTGATAATGCTAAAGATTTTGACAGCGGAATATGTGTAATAGAAAAAGATGCTGTTTGGCATTACATCAATAAAAAAGGTGAAATATTAGATGGCAATCCGAAATCTGATAAATTATTTGATTTTCATTATGGTGTCGCATTTTTTAGACAAAATGACAAAGTTGGATTGATCAACAATAAATTTGAAATTGTTCTTGCTCCAAAATATGATGTCATCAGAGCTTTTTACAAAGGCTATGCGAGAGCAGCACTAAATGACAAGTGGGGAATTATTGATCCATCAGGAAAAGAAGTTGCAGAAGTTGTTTACGATGAAGTTGGTGATTATTTTAATAATACAACATGGGCTAAAAAAGGAAAAGTATATGGCCTAGTACACAATGGCGTTTTTATTGAAATACCAGATGTTACAGAATTCGGACCTTTTGGCACTCAAGATTTTATAGCGGCTAAAAAAGGCGGAAAATTTGGATTTGTAGATTTCGAAGGACATTGGGTTCTTAAACCAATGTTTCAAAAAGCCAAAGGATTTTCGCATGATTTAGCACCAGTCTTCTTGAGAGAAAAATGGGGTTATACCAATTTAAAAGGAGAATGTGTTGTTCAAGCAATATATAATGATGCAGAGCCTTTCAGCGAAAATGGTCTGGCAGCTGTTAAAATTCTTAGTAACTGGGGATTTATAGACAAAACAGGAAATTTAGTTATTCCGGCTGATTATGAAATTTCTGCTGCTTTTGGAAACTATACACGTGACGAAAAAGGATTCATCAATGGATTAGCAAGAGTTAAACGTAAAGGAAAATGGAGCTTTCTTAAACCAAATGGAGATCTTTTGATTGAATGGTCTCAGAATGCCGAGCTCTTTCAGAAATAGCAAGAATAAAATTTCACATATTAATTATTGAATCTTAAAATCATGAAAAAACCACTTATTTTTTTATTGCTAGTTTTCATTCAATTTGTTAATAGTCAAGAACTGGCATTAGTTAAAAAAAATTCAAAAATTGGATTCCTGTCAAAAGACGGATCTTTTAAAATCGAGCCTCAATTCAAATCTGCTCGAAGTTTTTCTGAAGGCCTTGCCGCAGTAGAAAACAACGGAAAATGGGGATTTATCGATGCAAAAGGCGCTTGGGTTATAGCAGCCGATTTTAATAATGCTAAAGATTTTAACAGCGGAATTGCAATCGTTCAAAAAGATAAGGAATGGGTTTACATCAATACAAAAGGCGAAATCCAAAAAGCTCCAGCCTCTGAAAAATTATTTGATTTTAATGATGGTGTTGCTTTTATCAGACAAAACAATAAAGTGGGTTTGATCAACAATAAAATGGCAATTGTTTTAGAACCAAAATACGATCAAATCAAACCTTTTGAAAATGGTTTTGCCCGAGTGGAACTAAACAAAAACTGGGGAATTATTAATACCGAAGGAAAAGAATTAGTTGAACCTGCTTATGCCGAAGTTGGAAATTATTTCAAAAACACAACTTGGGCCAGAAAAGACAAGACTTTTGGTTTGGTAAGTGCAGGAAAATTTATTCCTGTTGATGGCGCCGAAAAAATCTGGGATTTTGAAACTCAGGATTTGACATTTGCCAAAAAAAATGGAAAAATCGGTTATATTGATTTAAAAGGAAATTGGGTAATTCTACCGATATATGATAAAGGAAAAGCATTCTCAAAAAACCTAGCTCCGGTTTTAGTCGGAAAAAAATGGGGATTCATTAATCCAGAAGGAAAATTTGTAATTGAACCTACTTATAATGATGCCGAAGTTTTCAGTACAAATGGATTGGCTCCGGTAAAAGAAAACAACTGGGGGTTTATAAATGAATCAGGAAAATTAGTTATCCCTACACAATACGGTATTACAACAAATGCCATCATTGCCATGTTTACGCAACAAGACAAAGGATTTATCGACGGCGTTGCGAGAGTAAAAAATGAAGGAAAATGGGGATTTCTCAAACCAGACGGAACAGTTTTAAGCAACCAATGGTTCGAAAACGCCGAATTATTTTCTAAATCAGAAAAAAAACAAGTTGCTGAAGCTGCAGCCGAAAAACCGAAAGAGGAAACAAAAACAGTAAAAACTGCCACAAAACCGGTAAAAAAACCAGTTGGCAAGAAAAAATAAAATCAACATAAATGAAATTGCCACTAATAAAAATTGCGTTAGCAAAACCATTATAAAAGGCAATACCATTTATGACCTATTAAAAATAAAATCAACATAAATGAAATGTGTATTAGTAACAGGCGGTTCGAGAGGAATTGGAAGTGCAATTTGTAAAAAATTAGCCGTTGAATCTGATTATCATATTCTGATAAACTATCATTCCAACCAAACTGCTGCTGAGGAAACACTTCAGGAAATACAAAAATTAGGCGCAACTGGAGAAATTCTAGGTTTTGACGTTTCTAATTTTGAACAAGTACAAGATGTTTTAACTAAATGGCAGGAAGCAAATCCTGAAGCCCTAGTTGAAGCTATTGTAAACAATGCGGGAATTACAAAAGACGGTCTTTTTATGTGGATGACACCACAAGACTGGAATAGTGTAATGAATACAAGTACAAACGGATTTTTTAATGTTACGCAGTTTTTTATTCAAAAAATGTTGCGCAACAAATATGGCCGAATCGTAAATATGGTTTCGGTTTCTGGAGTTAAAGGAACTGCTGGACAAACCAATTATTCTGCAGCAAAAGGTGCTATTGTTGCGGCAACAAAAGCTTTGGCTCAGGAAGTGGCAAAACGCAACATTACCGTAAATGCTGTTGCACCAGGCTTTATCAGAACTGATATGACAAGCCAACTCGACGAAAAAGAATTATTAAAGCTGATTCCTGTAAATCGTTTCGGCGAAGCAGAAGAAGTTGCCGATTTGGTAAGCTTTTTGATTTCTAAAAAAGCAAGTTATATTACCGGCGAAATTATTAACATAAACGGAGGAATATATTCTTAAAGAATACTATGTTTGCGAAGTTTATTTTTAAGTTTTTTACTTAACAAAAAAAATGCTCGCAAAGTCGCAGAGTCGCAAAGTTTTATTAAAAAAAGACTTTAAAAAAGAACCTTTGCGACTCTGCGACTTTGCGAGATTAAAAAATAAAAACTTTGTGCCTTTGTTTTAAAAATTACACTTTAAGGATAAAAAATTACTTTGAAAGACGATGAATAAGAGAGTTGTAATTACTGGAATGGGAATTTATTCTTGTATCGGAACTTCTTTAGACGAAGTAAAGGAATCTCTATACCAAGGAAAATCGGGTATTAAGTTTGATTCTGAACGAAAAGAATTTGGCTTCCAATCGGCTTTGACCGGAATGGTTCCAAAAGCTGATTTAAAAAATTTATTGACACGCAGACAACGTATGAGCATCGGTGAAGAAACCGAGTATGCTTATATGGCAACTATAGAAGCTTTAAAAAATGCTAATATCGACGACGCTTTTTTCGAAAGTCGCGAAGTTGGAATTATGTATGGGAATGACAGCGTTTCTAAAGCAATTATTGATGCTACAGATATTGTCCGCGAGAAAAAAGATACTGCATTAATAGGTTCTGGAGCGATTTTCAAATCGATGAATTCCACGGTTACCATGAATCTTTCGACAATTTTTAAACTTCGTGGTATCAATTTAACAGTAAGTGCGGCTTGCGCGAGCGGCTCTCATTCTATCGGATTGGCTTATTTTTTAATTAAAAGCGGATTTCAAGATATCATAATTACCGGCGGAGCACAAGAAATCAACAAATATGCCATGAGCAGTTTTGATGGCTTAGGCGTTTTTTCAAACAGAGAAAGCGATCCTGAAAAAGCTTCTCGCCCATTCGACAAAGATCGCGACGGATTAATTCCGAGTGGCGGTGGCGCAACTTTAATTTTAGAAAGCTACGAATCTGCAATTGCAAGAGGCGCAAATATTATCGCCGAAGTTTCTGGCTACGGATTTTCATCAAATGGCGGACATATCTCGACTCCAAATGTCGAAGGACCTGCAACTGCAATGCAACGCGCACTCGACGAAGCAAAATTAAAAGCATCAGATATTGAATATATAAATGCGCATGCAACTTCAACTCCGGTTGGAGATGCAAACGAAGCAAAAGCAATCTTTGAAGTTTTTGGCGAAAAAAACCCTCCTGTAAGCTCTACAAAATCAATGACAGGCCACGAATGCTGGATGGCCGGAGCAAGCGAAATCATTTATTCTATTATAATGATGCAGAACGATTTCATTGCACCAAACATCAATTTGGAGAATCCAGATGAAGATGCCATGAAATTAAATTTAGTTAAAACTACGTTAAACAAAAAATTTGACATATTTTTGTCCAATTCTTTCGGTTTCGGAGGAACCAACTCTGCGTTGGTGGTTAAAAAGTTTAAATTGGACAATGAATAAAGAAGAGATTATAACGAAAATTAATGGTTTTTTGGTTGATGAATTTGAAGTAGATAATGACGAAATTGAACCAGATGCTAATTTAAAAGATACACTTGGGTTAGATAGTTTAGATTATGTTGATTTAGTAGTTTCAATAGAATCTAACTTTGGTGTAAAACTAGTAGAGGCAGATTTCGTTGGTATCGCAACTTTTCAAAACTTCTATGACCTTATCGAAACCAAATTAAAAGCTAAAACCGCTTAATGAGTCAATGGGATGGCAAATCAAAAGGTACAGTTTTAGGCTATAGAATATTCGTTTTTTTGATACAAAAAGCGGGTGTCAAATCTGCTTATGTCTTACTTTATTTTGTCGCTTCTTATTATTTTCTGTTTTTAAAGAAAAGCAATAAAGCTATTTTTTACTATTTCAGAGAAAGACTTCAATATTCTAATTTTCAAGCAAAAAAAATGGTTTTCAAAAGTTATTACACTTTTGGACAAACTATTATTGACAAAGTTTCCATTTCGGCCGGGCTTCGAAATAAATTCACTTATGAATTTGACGGAATCGAAATCCTGAAAAAACTTTTGGCAGAGAAAAAAGGTGGCGTTTTAATCAGCGCGCATGTTGGAAATTTTGAAATCGCCGAACATTTTTTTGGAGACATTGACCTTGATTTCCAAATCAATTTGGTTACAACCGATTTAGAACATTCTGCAATTAAGAATTATCTGGAAAGTGTTACACAAAAATCTGCGGTAAAATTTATCATCATCAAAGACGATTTGTCTCATATTTTCGAAATTAATTCGGCTTTAGCGAACAACGAATTGGTTTGTTTTACTGGCGATCGTTATTTTGAAGGAACTAAATCATTGTCTGAAGAAATTTTAGGTAAAGAAGCTAATTTTCCTGCCGGTCCTTTCTTAATCGCTTCAAGATTAAAAGTTCCTGTTGTATTTGTTTATGTAATGAAAGAACCAAATCTTCATTATCATTTATACGCACGCGAAGCAACTGTAAAACATCGCGACGAAAAAGGTTTATTAAAAGAATACGTAAAAAGTGTTGAAAGTATTCTGCAAAAATATCCTTTGCAATGGTTCAATTATTTCGATTTTTGGAATGATTTGACATAATGCAAAAAGAATCTCGCAAAGGCGCAGAGGCGCAAAGTTTTTCTCATTTTTGTCATTTCGATGGAGGAGAAATCTCCACGAAAAGCTCTACAAAGATTGGCTTATAGGAACGGAGTTACTTGCGGAGATTTCTCCTCCGTCGAAATGACAAACTGCACTTTAAAATTCATTTTAAATTTAACCTTTGCGCCTCTGCGTCTTTGCGAGATTAAAACTCAACGTAAATCCGAGCTTAAAAAAAACTTATAAAACGAAACATTAAACAAGAAAATTCGTTTAAAATAATTTCCCTATTTTTGTTTGCAACCAAAGACAGCAAACCTAAATGAAAAATGTTCTCGTAATTTATTATTCGCAATCCGGACAGCTGGAATCTATTGCACGAAACATTGCAAAACCCTTTTTAAATTCAGAAGAAATCAACGTAACTTTTCACGAAATACAGTTAGAAAAGCCCTTTCCTTTTCCGTGGAATAAAACTACTTTTTTTGATGCTTTTCCTGAATCTTTTCTGCAAATACCAACAGCTTTAAAACCAGTTCCGGAAGAAATTTTAAACACAAAATTTGATCTTGTTTTGCTTCATTATCAAGTTTGGTATTTAACGCCTTCAATTCCGATGAACTCTTTCTTAAAAAGTGCTGAAGCCAAGACTATTTTAAACAATACTCCCGTTATTACTATAAACGGTTCCCGAAACATGTGGATAATGGCGCAGGAAAAAGTGAAAGTTTTATTGAAAGAAGCCAATGCAAAATTGGTTGGAAATGTAGCTTTAGTCGATCGCGTTGGAAATTTAATCAGCGTCATTACGATTGTAAATTGGATGTTTTCGGGGGTAAAGAAAAGATATTTAGGTTTTTTCCCGTTGCCTGGAGTTTCGGATAAAGACATTCAGGAATCAGATCAATTTGGCGAAGTGATGCTTTCGCAATTCAAACAAAACAAACTGGAAGATTTACAGCCAAAATTAGCCGAAATTGGAGCAGTAAAAATCAGTCCATATTTAGTGACTGTGGACAAAACCGCTAACAAAATCTTTGATAAATGGTCTAATTTCATACATAAGAATCAAAAAAACAGAAAACTGCTTCTTAAATTATTTTATGTTTATTTATTCCTTGCAATATGGGTAATCTCGCCAATAGTATATATATTGCATGTTATTAGCTATCCGTTTAAAATTAAAACTATAAAAAAAGAAACTCAATACTATCAAGGAGTTTAGAAGAGGAGAAAATTATATTATGTTTGACGTATATATTACCAAAGCTGCAAAATATTTGCCAAATGAAGCTGTTTCAAACGATGAAATGGAGAATTATTTAGGGCTGATAAACGACACTGCTTCAAAAGCAAGACGTATTATTTTGCGCAATAATAAAATTACAAGCCGATACTATGCCGTTGACAAAAACGGCAAAAGCACACATAGTAATGCCGAATTGGCAAAAAGTGCAATTGAAAAATTGTTTGATGAAAATTTCACTGACCAGGATTTAGAAGTGCTTTCTTGCGGAACATCGTCACCAGATGTTTTTGCACCTTCGCACGCCGCAATGGTTCACGGATTGCTGAGAAACAAATCGGTTGAATTAAACTCTTCTTCTGGAATTTGCTGTTCTGGAATGAATGCTTTGAAATATGGTTTTCTTTCTATAAAATCTGGAAATTCAAAAAATGCTGTCTGCACAGGATCTGAAAAAGTTTCGACTTGGCTTTCGGCACAACAATACAATCAGGAAATCATCAACTTAAAAAATCTGGAAGAACAGCCAATTATTGCTTTCAAAAAAGATTTCTTGCGTTGGATGTTGTCTGACGGAGCTGGTGCTTTTTTATTAGAAAATAAACCAACCGGAAATATTTCTTTAAAAATCGAATGGATGGAAGCGTATTCTTATGCATTCGAATTAGAAACCTGCATGTATGCCGGTGGAGATAAATTGGAAAACGGCGAAATAAAACCTTGGAGCGAATACAAACCTGAACAATTGCTAAACGAATCTATTTTGGCTGTAAAACAGGATGTAAAATTATTGGACGAATTTATTCTGCCAAAAGGTGTCGAAAGTATGACCGACGCTATGGCAAAACATAATGTTACTGCCAATGATGTTGATTACTTTTTGCCACACGTTTCTTCGTACTTTTTTGTTGAAGGATTGAAAAAAGGTCTCGACGAAAAAGGAGTTGTAATTCCATCTGAAAAATGGTTCATGAATCTTTTACAAGTTGGAAATGTTGGTTCTGCCTCAATTTATATTGCAGTTGAAGAATTAATGAATTCTGGAAAATTAAAAAAAGGAGACAAAATTTTATTGTCGGTTCCAGAAAGCGGACGTTTTTCATTTGCTTATGCGTATTTAACTGTTTGCTAATGGAAACCGTTGTACTTTTAGAAAAAGAAGCCGTTGAAAATCTACTTCCTCAAAAGTTTCCTTTTGTAATGGTAGATCGCATGTTTTCTTATTCAGAAACGGGATTAATTTCTGGTTTGAAAATTCAGAATGACAATATTTTTTTAGAAGAAAACACTTTTTTAGAAGCTGGATTAATTGAACATATGGCGCAATCTGTTGCCTTGCACACCGGTTATCAGTTTTTTTTGAAAAATGAAATTGCGCCAACTGGTTATATTGGTTCTATTAAAGATATTCAGATTAAAAAATTGCCTAAAACAAACGATACGATTCAATCGAATGTTACCATTTTACAAGAATTTGGCGGAGTTACTTTAGTTGATATTGTGACTTTTTTAAATGATGAAGAAATTGCAAGCGGACAAATGAAAACCGTTTTAGCAAAATAATTAGGATGATGAAAGTTGGAATCGACATACAAAATTATTTACCGCACCGCGCACCAATGCTGATGGTCGATTTGATTTTGGAAATTGACGCCACTTCTGTTGAAACCGAATTTTTAATCAAAGAAGACAATATTTTCGTAGATAATGGCATTTTTATAGAAGCCGGCTTAATCGAAAATACGGCACAAACTTGTTCGTCAATTGTTGGAAAAAAATACTTTTTTGAAGAAGACGGAACTGAAAATGAAAACGTAAATGTTATTGGTTTCATCAGCGCTTTAAAAAATCTAAAAATACATGCATTGCCAAAAGTTGACGACGTTATTACGACCAAAGCAATTTTGGTTTCCAAATTTGTTGGCGACGATTATACTTTGTGCACAATGAAATGCGAAAGTTTATTGGCAGACAAAATACTGTTAGAATGCGAAATTAATTTGTTTATTCAAAAGACGATTTCGGTTGAAAAATAATTAAATATCGAAATGGATAGAAAAAAACCGCTTTATCATTTATTAATTCGATTAGGAATTTTAATATTGGTACTTATTGCTGTTTTCAAAATAAACTCTGATGAATTAGCTTTCTTTTTAAGTCAAGTTTATTGTCTATTTCTCTTAGTAGAAATGATTTATTTTTTTGTCAAAAAAAAGAAAAATTTAGCCTTAATAAATCTTGCCTTATTAATTATAATTGAAATATTACCTGTTTTGGTTTTGATACGTTTACTGGTATAGATTAAAAAAACACCGTCATGGAAAAAGAAAATGTACCTCAGCACGATGGAAATTTAAGCAAAAAAGATCTTAAAGAACTCGTTTACGCCACAGACGAAAACGGCAATTATACAACTGCTTTGAGTACGGGCTGGGAACCAAAAGCCATTGCACTTTCGAATGCAATTGAAGATATAAAAGAACGCGCCGAAGAAGCCAGAATTAAAGTTCAAAACGGAGAAGTAAGTCCGATTTGTTATTTTATGGAATTGAATAAAATGGATTTAGGCATTCTTGCGGGTTATGTCGAAATGTGGAAATGGCGCGTAAAAAGACATTTTAAACCGTCCGTTTTTGCCAAACTGAACGACAAAATTTTACAAAAATATGCCGACGCTTTTGACATTTCATTAGCCGAATTAAAAAACTTTAAAACAGATTAATGCAAGTTACTTTTACACATCATCAATCTGCTCATTGTGAAAACGGAGTAGCTTCAAACCTCTTAAAAAACAGCGGACTCAATATCAGCGAACCGATGGTTTTCGGAATTGGTTCGGGACTTTTTTTCGTGTATTTGCCTTTTTTAAAAGTAAATCACGCGCCGGCAATCAGCTATAGAACTTTGCCTGGACATATTTTTAATAAAGTTGCAAATCGTTTAAATCTTAAAATAAAAAGACAAAAATTTTCTTCAGTTGCCAATGCGAATAAAGCTTTAGAAGAAAATTTAAAAAACAATATTCCAACCGGACTTCAAGTTGGTGTTTATCATTTGAGTTATTTTCCTGACGAATATCGTTTTCATTTCAACGCGCACAATTTAGTCGTTTACGGCAAAACCGAAACCGATTATTTAATCAGCGATCCGGTGATGGAAACCGTTACGACTTTGACACACGAGGAAATGGATAAAGTGCGTTTTGCCAAAGGTGCTTTTGCGCCACGCGGACAAATGTATTACCCAATTCAGATTCCGAGTGAAGTTGATTTAAAAAGCGCGATTATTAAAGGAATTAAAAATACCTGTCGCGATATGCTAGCGCCAATGCCAATTGTAGGCGTTCGCGGAATCAAAATGGTTTCGCGTCAAATTCGAAAATGGCCTAAAAAACACGGTGTTCGAAAAGCCAATCATTATTTGGCACAAATGGTTAGAATGCAGGAAGAAATTGGAACCGGAGGTGGTGGTTTCCGATTTATTTACGCCGCATTTTTACAAGAAGCTTCAGTTGTTTTAGGCAACGAAGAATTGAAAACACTTTCGAAAGAAATGACACAAATTGGAGATTCATGGCGCGATTTTGCCGTTGAAGCTTCGAGAATTTATAAAAACCGAAGCGCCAAAGAAGACGCGTACAACGCCATTGCCGATGAACTTTTGGACATTGCGAATCGCGAAGAAATCTTTTTCAAAAAACTAAAAAAAGCAATCAGCTAATTATATTTTGAATTCCATTATAAAAATAGAATCCCTTTCGAAAAAGTACAAAGATGCCGATCAGTTTTCTTTGAACGATGTTTCGCTGGAGATAAATGAAGGGCAAATTTTCGGATTATTAGGCCCGAATGGCGCTGGAAAAACAACTTTAATTTCAATGCTCTGCGGATTGATCAAACCAACTTCGGGACATTTTTCAATTGATGATTTGGACTATCATCATCATTCATCCAAAATCAAAAAAATCATTGGCGTTGTTCCTCAGGAATATGCTTTGTATCCAACTTTGACCGCAAGAGAAAATCTGCATTATTTTGGAAGCATGTACGGTTTGAAAGGTTCAGACTTGAAAGATAAAGTAATCGAAACTTTAGATCTTTTGGGTTTATTGAAATTTGCTGATAAACAAATTCACACCTTTTCTGGCGGAATGAAACGCCGTGTGAATTTGATTGCCGGAATTCTTCATAATCCAAAAGTTTTATTTTTAGATGAACCAACTGTTGGTGTTGATGTTCAATCAAAAAATGCTATTTTGGATTATCTGAAAATATTAAATCAAAACGGAACTACAATTATTTATACCTCGCATCATTTGGCTGAAGCCGAAGATTTCTGCACGAATATTGCCATTTTGGACCGAGGCAAAATTTATGCAAAAGGAACTCCTTCAAGCTTAATTGAAACGACAGAAAATGCTCGAAATCTCGAAGACGTTTTTATTTCATTAACCGGTAAAGACTTGAGAGATGCTATATAAAATTTGGATGTCAATAGTAAAAGAATTTCTTTTATTAAAAAGAGATTTAGGCGGTTTGATCATATTATTTATCATGCCATTGGTTTTGGTTATTACGGTTACCATCATTCAGGACAGTACTTTTAAAACCGTCAGCGATAATAAAATTCAGATTTTATTGGTTGACAATGATAAAGGTTCGGTTTCGAAAACGGTTTTTGATAATCTTCAAAAGAATAATTTATTCAGCGTTGTAACGCAACTTGACAATAAAACAATTACCGAAGAAGTTGCCAGAGAAAATGTCTACAAAGGAAAATTTCAATTGGCGATCGTAATTCCGAAAAACCTCAGCGCCGATTTGCAAGCTAAAGTTGATCAGAATGTCGAAAACATTGTGAGCAAAATGGGTTTTACAGACAGCGTTGCAAAACCGGAGAAACCAAAAGTTATCGCGCAAAAAGAAGTAAAATTATATTTTGATCCGGCAGTGCAGCTGAGTTTCAAAAACTCCGTGATGAGTTCGATTGACAAAATGATTTCGCAAATTGAAACCAAATCAATTTATACTGCTTTCCAGAATCAGTTTGGCGAAGAAAACACCGAATTTGATCAAAAGAGTTTTATTACGTTCAAAGAAATAATTCCAAGAATCAACAACAAAGAAGTATTGCCAAATTCGGTTCAGCATAACGTTCCGGCCTGGACACTTTTTGCTATATTTTTTATCGTGATTCCGCTTTCAATCAATATTGTAAAAGAAAAATCACAAGGAACTTTTGTTCGATTATTGACCAATCCGGTTTCTAATTTAGTAGTCATTATTGGTAAAACGATTACCTATTCTGTTATTTGCATGATTCAGTTTTATATGATGGTTGCTGTTGCTATTTTCCTGTTTCCGCACATTGGTTTGCCTCCTTTAAATGTTGAAGGACATTTATTTTTAATGAGTGTTGTCGCTTTATTTTCAGGTTTTGGCGCCATCGGATTCGGAATTTTATTGGGAACCGTTGCTAGCACTCAGGAACAATCGGCTCCGTTTGGTGCAACAAGCGTTATCATTCTAGCCGCAATTGGTGGAATTTGGGTTCCGGTTTTTGCAATGCCAAAAATCATGCAGATTATTGCCAAATCTTCACCTATGAATTGGGGATTAGAAGCCTTTTATGACGTTTTATTACGCAACGTTTCTTTCGTCGAAATCATTCCAAAAATAAGTTTGTTATTTTTGTTCTTTATAATCACAACTTCCATTGCCTTATTTTATGACAAAAAGAAAAGAACAGTATAACGAAGCCTCAGACTTAACCGTTTCACACGAAATCAGAATTCGTTTTAACGAAACTGATCCGCTTGGAATTGTTTGGCACGGCCATTATATTACTTATTTTGAAGATGGTCGTGAAGCCTTTGGACGCCAACACGAACTTACGTATTTAGACATTGCAAAAACAGGTTACACGACTCCAATTGTAAAATCAAAATGCGAACATAAATTGTCTTTGCGCTATGGCGATGTTGTCACAATCGAAACCACAGTTGTCGATACTCCGGCCGCAAAAATAATTTATCGTTTTAAGATTATTGATGATAAAGGCGAAGTTGCCTGCACTGGCGAAACGACTCAGGTTTTTTTAGATAAAGAAGGAAATTTAATGCTGACAAATCCTCCTTTTTATGAGGAATGGAAAAGGAAAGTTGGGCTGTTGAAATAAAACACGAATTTCACAAATTAGCACAAATTAAAAATTAAAATAATCCAAATGCGTTTCCTGCAAGGTTTCCAAAACCTTGCAGGAATAAAAAATATAAAATGTCAAAAGAAATATACATCAACGAAACGAATTGTATCACACCTTTAGGTTTTGATATTGAATCGAACATCGAAGCGATTTTGCGTGGTGATTCTGGAATTCAGCTTCATAGCGATATTTCTTTAATGCCGAATTCATTTTATGCTTCGATTATTTCTGATGAAAAAATAAACAGTGCTTTTGCAAAAATCAGCACTAAAAAAAAATATTCCCGTTTAGAGAAAATGATGATTTTGGCTTTAGAGCCGATTATCAAAAATTCGAAAGTTGAATTGAATTCAAAAACTGCTTTTATACTTTCGACCACAAAAGGAAATGTTACGGCTTTAAAAAAGAATTCGGAAGAAAATTTCAACAATGCACATTTAAATGTTTTGGCTAAAAACGTTGCCAATTTCTTCGGATTTCAAACACAACCAATTGTCGTTTCAAACGCCTGCGTTTCTGGAATTTTAGCCGTTTCTGTTGCTAAAAGGATGATTCAATCTGAATTGTATGATAACATTTTTGTTGTAGCCGGCGACGAAGTTTCAGAATTTGTTTTGTCTGGATTTAATGCTTTTCAGGCGATGAGCGAATTGCCTTGTAAACCCTATTCTAAAAACAGAACCGGAGTAAGTTTGGGCGAAGCAACTTCAGCAGTTTTAGTTTCGGCGGAAGCCAAAAATTCAAAAATAAAAGTAATTGGCGACAGTTCAATAAACGATGCAAATCATATTTCGGGACCTTCAAGAACTGGCGAAGGTTTGTTCAGAAGTATTCAAAATGCTTTGAAAGAAGCAAAAATTGAAGCCAATAAATTAGATTATATTTCCGCACACGGAACTGCAACGCCATTCAACGACGAAATGGAAGCCATTGCCTTAAATCGATTGGATTTACAAAATGTTCCCATCAATAGTTTAAAAGGATTTTACGGTCATACATTAGGCGCTTCGGGATTATTGGAAACGGTAATTGCGATTGAATCAGCGAATAAAAATATGCTTTTTGAATCAAAAGGTTTTGATGAAATTGGAGTTAGCGAAGTTGTAAATGTTATTGAGAAAAATAAAGAAGCAAGTATTGTGTATTTTTTGAAAACGGCTTCTGGATTTGGAGGTTGTAATACGGCTGTGGTTTTTGAAAAAGTGAAACACGAATTACACTAATTTTCACGAATTAAAATTAGTTTTAAATAAATGAAGCTGTCAAAATTTATATTTATAACTCTAATTCTTCTTTCTTCTTTTGGATGTAAAAAGAAAGAAGTTGAGAAGGTAGACGAACTACAATTTGAGAAAGGCGTCTTAAACAATGTCTTTGTAGAAATTGTAGACTCTATCTATATGGATCGAAGAATAATTGTTCCGCCACCGCCACCAAGATTTAATTCAGAAACAAATAAAGTGGATACAACCGGTCATCATAAAGAATTAAAGGAATATTGGCGTAACCGAGATAGAATCAAAAATGATAAAACAAGAATACTTCTTGGCGTTTATACCGATATAGAGAAAATTAGTTCTTTTGAAACTGAAATGATTCTTAGGCAATTAAATATCGCAGGCTATTTATATGACAATTCAAAAGAAACAGACAAATACAAATTGGATTTAAAACCTTTTGAAAATAACAAAAAATTTAATTTTCAGAACTCATCAAAATACCCTCATGAAAAAAATTGGGACTTAAATGATAAAAGTAATGTACGATTTCCTGTTGGAACAATTTCTGTATCAAGAATTCAATTCAATAAAGCAAAAACGAGAGGAATTTTAACAGCTGGAGCTTCTTGTGGTGGCGGAAAATGCGGAAGAGGTTTTTTAATTATAATTGAAAATAATTCTGGAACGTGGAAAATTGCCGAAGTAATTCATACTTGGGTTTCTTAAAACACAAATTGCACAAATTTTCACGAACTAATTAGTGTAATTTTTAGCCAAAGAATAATCTGTGTTAATCTGTGAAATTCGTGTTTAAATTAAAATAATGACTCAAAATAAAACCCACATACAATCCTATATCACCATTCAAAACAACGAAATTGTTTTGAACGGAACTTCTGTATTCAAAATTGAACCGACGGATTTCGCTGATTTCTCCAAACAAGCATTGCGTAATTTTGAAATCCAATATCCAAAGTTTTTCAAAATGGATGCTTTGAGCAAATTGGCTTTTTTAGGTTCAGAATTGCTTTTGAGTGCGATAACTTCTTCGGAAGAAGAAAATAATATCGCTTTAGTTTTGGCCAATAAATCATCGAGTTTAGATACCGATGTAAAATATCAGGAATCGATTTCTGACAAAGAAAACTATTATCCGAGTCCGGCAGTCTTTGTTTATACACTACCAAATATTTGTTTGGGCGAAATAAGTATCCGTCATCAGCTAAAAAGTGAGAATTCTTTCTTTATATTTGATGCTTTCAACACTGAATTCATGTCGAATTATTCGAATATTTTATTGAATTCAGATAAAGCAGATAAAGTTCTTTGTGGCTGGGTGGAATATTTTAACGAAGATTACAAAGCTTTTCTCTGCGTAATTGGCAAAGAAGAAAACGAGAAATATAGAGACGAAAATATCAATACATTATACAATAAATAATCATGGAAGCATTAAAAGAAGAATTAAAAAATAAAATCATTACGACTTTAAACTTAGAAGATATCGCTGTTGAAGACATTGCAGACAACGATCCTTTGTTTGGAGACGGTTTAGGTTTAGACTCGATTGATGCACTTGAATTGATCGTGATTTTGGATAAAGATTACGGAATTAAATTAGTTGACCCGAAAGAAGGAAAAGCAATTTTCCAGTCAATCGAAACTATGGCAGCATATATTAGCGCCAACAGAACTAAATAAATTTTAGATTTTAGACTTTAGATTTTAGATTGCCGAGGGTAATCTAAAATTTAAATTTATCAACTTTGACAAAGTTCTAAGAATCTACAATCATAAATCTAAAATCTAAAATGGCAAGAGGTGTCGCAATAACGGGAATGGGAATTATCTCTTCGATTGGAAATTCAGTCGAAGAAAATTATATTTCCTTGATCGAAAATAAAATCGGTATTTCCCGAATTGAAAATATTCCGACGGTTCATGCCGATGTCATCAACGTTGGTGAAATCAAAAAAACCAACGAAGAATTGATTGCCGAATTACAACTTTCGGAAAATAATAATTTTTCGAGAACCGCAATGATTGGCGCTTTGGCAGCTAAACAAGCAGTTGAAAATGCTGGAATTACTTCCATAAACGAATTTAGAACCGGACTTATTTCTGCGACAAGCGTGGGCGGCATGGATATGACCGAAAAACATTATTTCGATTATTTCGAAAAACCAGAATTGGTCAAATACATAACTTGTCACGACGGCGGTGATGTTGCACAAAAAATCGCTGAAGAACTTGGTTTAAAAGGAATGGTTACGACAATTAGTACGGCTTGTTCTTCTGCGGCAAACTCGATTATGTTGGGTGCTAGACTGATTAAAACCGGAAAACTCGATCGCGTAATTGTGGGCGGAACAGATGCTTTGGCAAAATTTACCATCAACGGATTTAAGACTTTGATGATTTTATCTGACGATTATAATAAACCTTTTGACAACAACAGAAAAGGTTTAAATCTTGGAGAAGCGGCTGCGTTTTTGGTTTTAGAATCGGATGAAATTGTGGCGAAGCAAAACAAAAAAGTCTTGGCACGAGTTTCGGGTTACGGAAATGCAAATGATGCTTTTCACCAAACTGCTTCTTCAGAAAACGGCGACGGCGCTTATTTGGCCATGAAAAAAGCCTTTGAAGTTTCGGGAATAAAACCTTCTGAAATTGATTATATCAATGTTCACGGAACTGCAACGCCAAACAATGATTTATCTGAAGGAAGAGCTTTACTCCGAATTTATGAAGATCAAAAAGTTCCGGATTTCAGTTCGACAAAACCTTTTACCGGCCACACTTTAGCGGCGGCGGCGGCGATTGAAGCCGTTTATTCTGTTTTGGCCATTCAAAATAATGTGGTTTACCCGAATTTGAATTTTGAAAATCAAATGGAGGAGTTTGATTTGAAACCGCAGACTTCTTTAAAAAATAAAAATATCGAACACGTTTTATCTAATTCTTTTGGTTTTGGAGGAAATTGTTCAACCCTTATATTTTCGAAAAACGCATGAAATCGCCATGATTCTAATAAAAGCTTAATTTAAACCGCAAATTACACAAATTCACACAAATTAATTTGCGAAAATTTGTGTAATTTGTGGTTTAAAAAAATTCAGAAACTGAAGGCAAAATCTCCTAAAGTATATAGTTTTAAACTATTTTGAAACCAATAGTAAGAATGACAATTCCGTATTCCCTTAAAAAACAAATTTAATCTTCGCATGAAAAAAACATATATAAATGGAGTAGGCTGTATTTCAACTCAAAAAACATTTGATACTGTTTTTTTAGAAGAAGCTGTTGTAAATAACAGCGAGACCGTTTTACAAATTATTCCTCCCGTTTACAAAGATTATATTTCTCCTGCTATGATTAGAAGAATGGCAAAAGGAGTAAAAAACGGAATCGTAGCTTCGGCTTTGGCGATGAAAGATGCCAATGTTGAAAATGTTGACGCGATCATTACCGGAACCGGTTTGGGCTGTATTGAAGATTCTGAAAAATTCCTGAAAAACATTCTCGACAATAATGAAGAGTTTTTAACCCCAACTTCTTTTATTCAATCTACGCATAATACTGTTGGTGCACAAATTGCACTTTCACTACAATGCAAAGGTTATAATTTTACCTATGTAAATGGTGCGGTTTCTTTTGAATCTGCCCTTTTAGATGCTAAAATGCAAATTGAAGAAGACGAAGCCAATTCGATTTTAGTGGGCGGAGTTGATGAAAACGGAGAATATACGGTATCACTTTTTAAATTAGCCGGAAGAATTAAAAAAGAAAATGATCTTCCTTCCGAAGTTTTAAACGCAAATTCAACTGGGGTTGTTTATGGAGAAGGCGCAAGTTTTTTTGTTTTAGAAAACGAAAGAAAAGCCAATACGTATGCAGAAATTCTTGATGTTGAAATCATAAATACATTGGAAGAAAATGAAATTGAACCTGCTTTAATTTCATTTTTAAAAGCAAATAATTTACAAATTTCAGATCTTGATGCTGTGGTTTTAGGTTTTGACGGCAACTCAGACTCTAATTTTTATTATCAAAATTTAAGCAAAAATGCTTTCGCAGAAACGCCTCAACTGTATTACAAACATTTGAGCGGCGCATACGACACGGCTTCGGCATTTGCTTTGTGGATGGCTTCAAAAGTTATAAAAACGCAGGAAATTCCAGAAATTATAAAAGTAAATTCGGTTTCAAAATCGATTTATAATACCATTTTATTGTACAATCAAGTAAATGGAAAAAATCATAGTTTTACGTTGCTTTCAAAATGATAACGCATAAAAAAGTCACAATATTTTTTATCTTCTTATTGCTTTTATTATTTATATTAAAAGCCGATATAGGAATAAATGAATTATGGTTTTTAATAGTTCCTTTGCCTTTGATTCTTATATCCGCATATGGTTCTGCACGAATTTCTTCCAATTATCATGTAAAAGCATTCTGCAATAACCCATTAGAAACTGAGAAAAAAATCGCCTTAACTTTTGATGACGGACCAAGTGAATTTACTTTGGAAGTTTTAAAACTGCTGAAAGAATACAATGCTAAAGCGACTTTTTTCTGCATTGGAAAAAACATTGAGGCGCATCCGGAAATTCTTCAAAAAATTATAGACGAAGGTCATTTGGTTGGAAATCATTCTTATTCACATTCTAAGTTTTTTGATTTTTATACCTACCCAACCATAATCGAAGAACTTCGCAAAACAGATCAATTGCTGGAGAAATTCACATCCAAAAAAATCAACTTTTTTCGTCCGCCTTATGGAGTGACGACTCCATCAATTCGCAGAGCTTTAAAATTTACAAAGCATAAAGTAATTGGCTGGAATATTCGTTCGCTTGACGGCGGTACAAAAAATGTTGATTTGATTTTGAATCGAATTAAAAAACGAGTTTCTCCCGGCGGAATTGTACTTTTGCACGATACTGCTCCGCACTCTGTTTTTGTATTGGAACAGTTTTTGCAATTTTTACAGCAGAATCAATATGAAGTCGTTTCTGTAGAGGAACTTTTGAATCTTAAAGCTTATGAAGACTAAATTATATATTTTCCTTTTTCTAAATGTTTTCAGCATTTCCATTTTTGCCCAAGAACAAAAAATGACCGATGCCGAAATTGCGTCTTTCAAACAAGATGTAAATGTGGTTTCGAAAAAAATCAAAACTTTAAGTACTGATTTTGTGCAATACAAACATTTGGATTTTCTTTCTAAAGACATTGAAACTTCTGGGAAAATGGTTTTTAAAGAGCCTGCATTATTATCTTGGCAATACAAAAAACCATACAATTACAGCATTGTCTTCAAGAACGGAAAAATCCTGATTAACGATGAAGGAAAGAAAAGTGCGGTTGATATTGGTAACAGCAAAATCTTCGCCAGAATCAACAAATTAATTATTGGAAGCGTGAGTGGCAATATGTTTGACGACAAAGAATTTACGATTTCATATTTAAAATTGAAAGGTCAAAACCTGGCGAAATTTGTTCCGAAAGATGCGACGTTGAAGAAATACATCAAACAAATTGAACTGACTTTTGATAAAGAAGAAGCAACCGTAGTTCAGGTAAAACTTTTGGAATCATCTGAAGATTATACCCGAATTGTACTTAAAAACAAAGTGATCAATGCAAAAATCGACGATTCAGTTTTTACTAATTAATTGTTTTCTGGCAATTTTTTTAGTTTCCTGTGGCTCGGTCACAAAAAATTATACGCCTAAAAAATTAGATAAAACGAAGATGGAAGTTCCTTATTTCTCTGACCCAAATGCTGATTATGTTTATAAAACAAATATCACAGTTTATGGTCATGAATTGTCTGGAATTTTTATTGCCAAAAAAGTAAATGACACCACACATCGCGTAGTTTTTACAACTGAATTTGGGAACAAATTACTGGATTTTGAAATTTCTGAAAAGACTTTTAAAGTAAATTCGATTGTGTCAGAATTAGATAGAAAAATCCTAATTAATACTTTGGAAGAAGATTTTAGACTTCTTCTAAAAAAGGAATATTTGATTCAGGAACAATTCGAAAATGAAGATTTTGAGATTTATAAATCGGCAGATGGAAATCGAGACAACTATCTTTTCTTCTCAAAAAAAGACAAAAAATTAGAAAAAGTAGTGCGTTCTTCGAAGTCAAAAGAAAAAATAACAATTACTTTTACTTTAGAAAACGATAAATTTGCTAAAAAAGTCGTCATTTTACATCAAAATATCAAGTTGAAAATTGAACTGAATTATTTTAAATCAGAATAAAAATACAAACCAAACCAACTATGAAAAAACTAACCTTAATTGCATTTGTTTTATTTATTGGACTTATTTCTGTGCAAGCACAAGTATCTGTTAGTCCAGGAATTCGAGGCGGTTTAAACCTTACTAGTTTAACCAATATTGATAACAACAGCATGAAAGCTGATTATTATATTGGAGGATTAGTTGCCATAAAATTCAATAAATTTTTCACACTTCAGCCTGAAATAACGTATTCGCGACAAGGTGCCGAAGCACGAGAATATTATAATGGATCAAATACTTTACAGGATACAAAATATGAATTAAATTATGTAACGCTTGGCGCAGTTGCAAAGTTTAACTTTGGTGGTCAAGGTTTTCATATTTTAGCTGGACCATCTCTTGATTTGAAAACAAGTGACAATTTTGGTCGATATGGCTATGATCCTATTGGTACAGATTTCTCTTTTGTTGGAGGTATTGGCTATACTTTGCCAAACGGACTAACTTTTGAGGCAAGATTTAAACAGGGATTAATTGATATTTATGGTTATGATGGTATTGATTATGACGACTATTATTACGATCAAGTTATTTTAAATCAGGTATTGCAGTTTGGAATCAGTTATACTTTTAAAGTAAAATAAATATTGGGCTTTAAAAATATAGCAGTAACAATATTGTTCTTTATTGTACTGCAACTGGCTCATGCTCAAGTAAGTTTTAATCCAGGTTTGAGAGGCGGTTTATCTCTTTCGACTATTTCCGAAACAAAATCGACTTATAAAACTGATTTTTACGTTGGTGCCTTTGGAGAAATAAATATTACAAAAAAATATGCTCTTCAGCCCGAAATAACGTATAGCAGGCAAGGATCTGATAATGTGGGATATTATTTTGATAATGCAGAACCCAAAACCGTAAAATTTCGTGATTTGCAATTGGGTTATTTGTCTTTTACGCTTTTGAACAAATTTACATTTGGACCTGGAATTCAAATACAATTTGGACCAGCAGTTGATGTTCTTGTAAATGATAATTTAGATAAAGTAGAAATGTATAACGATTTATCGCTTATTTCTGGTATCGCTTACCGATTGCCTTCGGGACTTACATTTGAAGCGCGGCTAAAAAAAGGCGTACTTGATGTATTTGATAGTTCTTATTATAATGACAAAAATGATTACTATTTATTTGGAAGCTACAATACGAATGTCAATATTCAATTAGGAATTTCTTATGCATTTGGCGGAAAAAAATAAAAAAATGGTTTTAAAAGATTTTTACAAAGTTCTTTCGGAAGAAAAAACGGGAGACACAAAATATACTATTACGATTCTGGTCAATGAAAAACATGAGGTTTTTAAAGGTCATTTTCCGGGAAATCCAATTATGCCAGGTGTTTGCATGATTCAGATTATTAAAGAACTGACAGAGAAAATTACGCAGAAAACTTTGATGATTCAGACTTTGGCGAATGTAAAATTTATGGCGCTTATCAATCCGGAAGTTAATCCCGAATTACGCATAGAACTTGACATTACAACAACCGAAGACGATTTGGTAAAAGTAAAAAACACGACTTATTTTAACGAGACTGTTGCTCTAAAACTTAGCAATGTCTATAAAAAAATATAATTATGAAACTGCTATTAACATTGCTTTTATGGGTAAGTTTTGTTGGAAATCCAGATCTGACTTCCATCAGAAAAATGTATACCAAGGTTACAAAATCGGAAAGCAATGCGAAAGAGTTTTCAGAAAAATTGGCTGGAATTTCCAATAACGACGAAAAAATTTTAGTAGCTTACAAAGCGGCTTCTATTTTATTGGACGCCAATTTCAAGAAAAAATTAAAAGAGAAAATCGACCGTTTTAAAGAAGGCGCAAATTTATTAGAATCGACTATAAAAAGCGACCCTGATAACATTGAAATGAGAATGATTCGTTTGAGCATTCAGGAAAATGTTCCTGGAATTACAGGTTATAAAAAGAATATAAAAGAAGATAAAAAATATCTTACAGAGCATTATGCCGATCAAAACGGCGCTTTAAAAGAATATCTAAAAGACTTTGTTTTACAATCAAAAAGCTTCTCTGAGAAAGAGAAGCAATTTGTAAAGTAAACGAAAGCAAAATTTACAAATGAAACCTATTTTATCACAGCACGATCTCCTTAATTCCACTTCTTTTTGTGTTATTGTCCCAACGTACAATAATCAGAAAACATTAAAAAAAGTTTTGGATTCTGTTTTAGAATTTACGTCAAATGTGATTATCGTCAACGATGGCTCTACAGATGAAACTCCAGAAATTCTAAAACACTTTTCGCAGCTTACACAAATTCATCATCCAACGAATTTAGGAAAAGGCCGTGCACTTCGAAATGGTTTCAGAAAAGCAATCGAAATGCAATTTGAATATGCGATCACGATTGATTCTGATGGACAGCATTTCGCATCAGATATTCCGAATTTTATCTCCGCCATTCAAGAAGAGCCAAATTCTCTTTTGATTGGAAGCCGAAATATGACTCAGGAAAATGTTCCAAAGAAAAGCAGTTTCGGGAATAAATTTTCAAACTTTTGGTTCAAATTCGAAACCGGGATCAAGCTCGACGACACACAATCTGGTTTTAGATTGTATCCGTTAAAACTGATTCCGACAAAATTTTATACCAATAAATTTGAGTTTGAAATTGAAGTAATTGTTCGTTCAGCATGGAAAGGAATTGTGGTCAAAAACATTCCGATTCAGGTTTTGTATGATCCCGCAGAACGTGTTTCACATTTTCGCCCTTTCAGAGATTTTACCCGAATCAGTATTTTAAATACGGTTTTGGTTACGAATGCCTTGCTTTACATCAAGCCAAGAGATTTTTTTAGAAGAGCAAAAAAAAAAGGTTTTAAAAAGTTCTTTCTAGAAGATATTTTAGAAAGCAGTGATTCTAATTTCAAAAAATCAGCCGCAATTGCGCTTGGTATTTTTATTGGATTTTCGCCTTTTTGGGGTTTTCAGACCATTTTGCTTTTTACTTTTGCTGCTATTTTCAGGCTTAACAAAGTCATTGCTTATTTGACTTCAAATGTGAGTTTCCCTCCATTTATTCCTTTTATAATTTACGCTTCACTTCAGGTTGGAAGCATTTTTGTGTCGAGTGATGCGCCTTTAGTTTTAGACAGTTCGATCACGCTCGACGATATTCAAAAAAATGCTACGCAATATATTGTAGGAAGTCTTATTTTAGCAACCGTTTCAGCGCTATCAATTGGTCTTATAAGTTATTTGCTTTTAACGACTTTTAGCAAGAAACAAATCGAATAATTTTTCGCCACAGATTAAAAGGATTAAATGGATTTTTTCTCTTTGTTTGCCACGAATTTCACTAATTTTCACGAATTAATTTATTTAAATTCTGAAATTGCTTTATCATTGACTATCATTAAAATAGTGGAAGAAAAAACATTAATTTAAATTGTTTTTCCGTTTTTAATTAGTGAAAATTAGTGAAATTCGTGGCGAAAAAAAAATCTGTGTAAATCAGCTTAATCTGTGGCAAAAAAATAAAAAATAATCATGCATCAATACTTTTACGCCATACATTTATTTGTTAACCGAAGAAAATCGCTGTCGGTTGCATTGGCCGTTTTGATGCTTTTGGTGTTTGGATTTTTTGCTTCTCAAATCAAATTTGAAGAAGATATTACCAAATTGATCCCAACAAATGACAAGGCCGATGTTACAGCGAAAGTCTTAAAACAGTTAAATTTCGCCGATAAAATAACTGTCATTTTCAAATTGGAAAAAAACGGTTCTGCAGAAGATTTAAAAGAAATGGCAACTGCTTTTTCTGATAGCGTTTCAACTTCGTGCAAACCTTATGTAACCGGGATTCAAGGAAAAATTGATGAAGAAAACATTCAGGAAACTATTGATTTTGTTTACAATAACCTACCCCTTTTTCTTGAGAATAAAGATTATGAAACGATTCAAGCAAAACTGCAAAAAGACAGTATTGCTGCAACCGTTCAAGGAAATTACAAATCGATTATTTCGCCTTCGGGATTTATTACAAAAGATTTTATTCTTCAAGATCCGCTTGGAATTTCTTTTATCGCTTTAAAAAAATTACAACAATTAAATGTTGGCGACGATTTTACGCTTGACAATGGTTTTGTGATGACGAAAGACAAAAAGAAACTTTTGCTTTTTATAACCTCAAACCTTCCATCAAGCGAAACCGAAAAAAACACGCTTTTTGCGGCAAAACTAAAATCGATTCAAGAAAATCTAAATCAGAAGTTTAACGGAAAAACTTCTATCAGTTATTTTGGTTCGGCTTTAATTGCAGTTGCAAATGCCAATCAAATCAAAAGCGATATTATTCTGACAACATCAATTGCCATGTTTACGCTGATGTTGATTTTAATTTTATTCTACAGAAAAATATTGATTCCGTTAATTATTTTTCTTCCAACAGTTTTCGGAGCTTTATTTGCTGTTGCGTTTTTATATTTTGTAAAAGAACAAATTTCAGCAATTTCACTCGGAATTGGATCTATTTTACTCGGGATCACGATCGATTATTCGATTCATATCCTCACACATTACAAGCACAACAGCGACATCAAAACATTGTACAAAGACATTACGATGCCCGTAATTATGAGCAGTTCAACAACCGCTGTAGCTTTTTTATGTCTGCTTTTTGTAAAATCGGATGCGTTAAATGATCTCGGAATTTTCGCTGCCGTAATTGTAATGGCAACCGGAGTTTTCTCGCTTTTGATTGTACCGCATTTATACAAACCAACAGAAAACCCAGCTGAACACAAGAAAAATGTCATTGATAAAATGGCGCATTTTTCATTTCACAACAATAAATTCTTGATTGGTTTTTGCGTCATCATTACGATTATTTGCTGTTTCACTTATAATGATGTTGGTTTTAATAACGATTTATCACAACTGAATTTTGTTCCAAAGGAAATCAAAGCAGCCGAAAAACAGTTGGAAGAAAGTACAAGTTTGACTTCAAAAACCATTTATGTTGCTTCATACGGAAAAAGCATGGATGAAGTTTTGCAAACCAACAGCAAGCTTTTTTCTGATTTATCCAAAGAAAAAAAACAAAACAAAATTCTGAATTTCAGTTCTGTTGGAGGAATTATGCTTTCGCAGAAGGAACAGTTTGAGAAAATCGAAAAATGGAATTCATTTTGGGATGCCAATAAAAAAGAACTTTTGCGATCGCAATTAATTTTCGAAGGCTCAAAACTTGGTTTCAAGCCGACTACTTATTCGGAATTTTTTGATCATTTGAATTTTGATTTCAAACCCATTTCGGCAAACGATTTTTTAAAAATTCAGGCGCTTCAATTAAAAGAATTTGTAACCGAAAAAAATGGTTTTTACACGATTTCGACTTTGGTAAAAGTTACTCCAAAACAACGTGATCAATTTGTAAAAGCAACTTCTGCCAAAGAAAACATAATTGCAATCGATCGCCAGCAAATGAACGAAACGTTTTTCAGCACCTTGAAAACCGATTTTAATTCGCTTGTCAATTATTCGTTTGTAGCCGTAATTTTAATTCTGTTTTTCTTTTTTCGAAGAATCGAACTAGTAATTGTAAGCTGTATTCCAATTGCGCTAACCGGAATTGTAACAGCTGGAATTATGGGGATTTTTGGCATTCAAATGAATATTTTCAGCATGATTGTCTGCACTTTGATTTTTGGTCACGGTGTCGATTTCAGTATTTTTATGACAAGTGCTTTACAAAAAGAATATACAAGTGGAAGAAACGAAATTGCGATTTATAGAACTTCAATTATTCTGGCTGTAATCACGACAATTTTAGGAATTGGCGCCATGATTTTTGCCCAACATCCAGCGCTGACTTCGATTTCATCGGTTTCTTTGATTGGAGTTTTTGCGGCATTAATTATCACGTTTATCTTCTACCCGATTCTCTTTAAACTTTTCATCTCAAACCGATCAAAAAAAGGAAATCCGCCGTTTCATTTGCGCACTTTTATTCATGGAATTATTTCATTTGCTTATTATGGTTTGGGTGGCATTATCATGTCGATTTTCAGTTTTACACTAATGCCAATTTTGCCATTGAGCGCAAAAACGAAAATGAAGGGATTTAGATATATCGTTTCAAAATTCATGAAATCGGTATTGTATTCAAATCCGTTTATACGCAAAAAAGTCGTTAATAATTTCAATGAAACTTTCGAAAAACCTGCAGTAATTATTGCCAATCATTCTTCATTTTTAGACATTTTGTCAATGGGAATGTTAAGTCCAAAAATTATATTTCTGGTAAGCGATTGGGTTTACAACTCTCCAATTTTTGGCGGTGTTGTGAGAAAAGCTGGTTTTTATCCCGTTTCGGAAGGTTTGGAAGGTGGCGTTGAACATTTGCGAAAAAAAGTAAACGAAGGATATTCTTTAATGGTTTTTCCGGAAGGAACTCGTTCAGAAAATAATATTATTAAACGTTTCCATAAAGGTGCTTTTTTCCTTGCCGAAGAATTTAATCTCGACATCATTCCTATTGTGATTCACGGCGCTTCTGAATTAATTCCGAAAGGTGATTTCGTCATTCACAACGGAAAATTAACAATTACGATTCTGGAAAGAATTTCGCCTGAAAACGCATCCTTTGGAAAAAATTACGCCGAAAGAACAAAACAAATAAGTACTTTCTTCAAAGCAGAATATCGTACTATTCGTCAGGAATTAGAAGGTGCCGATTATTTTAAATCGATGTTGCTCCACAGTTTTGATTATAAAGAAATTGAAGTGGTGGACAGTGTAAAAAAAGATATCAAAAAGCATCTAGAAACCTATTTTGTTCTTGGAAAACAATTTTCGGCGAAAGCCAAATTATTGCATCTAGCTGACAACTACGGACAATTAGATGTTTTATTAGCTTTGCAAGAACCACAACGAAAAATTCATACTTATATTTCTGATGAAGAAAAACGCGACGTAGCCAAAACCAATTATGTTGTTGGAAAACGAAAAATAACCTATCTCGAAAATTTAGAAACAATATCAGAAAATCAATATGATGCCGTTTTAATTTCAGATGAAAATCATGAAAATGAAATTCAGAATGTTATTTCTGCAACATCTTGTATAATTTTAATTGATTGCCCTAGTTTAAAAGATACAATCATCAACCTTGGTTTTCATTGTGTTATTGAAGAAAACGGCCTGATTATTTTTAAGAAAAACTAACATGAAGGAACATTACGATGTAGTAATTATCGGCAGTGGTTTAGGCGGATTGGTTTCGTCTATTATTCTGGCTAAAGAAGGCTACAGCGTTTGTGTGCTCGAAAAAAACAATCAATACGGCGGAAATCTTCAGACTTTTGTTCGGGACAAAACTATTTTTGATACTGGAATTCATTACATCGGGGGTTTAGGCGAAGGCCAAAATCTGCATCAATATTTCAAATATTTAGGAATTATCGATAAGTTAAATCTGAAGCAATTAGATAAAAATGCTTTCGATATTATTTCTTTCGAAAATGACAATACCGAATATCCGCATGCGCAAGGGTATGAAAATTTTGTTCAACAATTAGCAAAATATTTCCCCGAAGAAGAATCAAATATTGAAAAATACTGTCAAAATTTACAAACCATTTGCAACTCTTTTCCGCTTTATAATTTAGAATGGGAAGGAAAATATGATTCTGAAATTTTGACGCTCAATGCAAAAGAAACAATCGATTCGTTTACCAAAAATGAAAAACTAAAAGCAGTTCTGGCGGGTTCGAATTTTCTGTACGCGGGCATTCCTGATAAATCGCCTTTTTATGTTCATGCGTTAATTGTAAATTCATATATTCAAAGTTCATGGCGTTGTATCAATGGCGGAAGCCAAATTACAAAACAGCTTTTGAAACAGCTCAAAAAATACGGAGGCGAATTTTACAAGCATAAAGAAGTTACACGAATTGAAGTCGAAAATCACAAAGTGAATTCGGTTGAAATGAAAGATGGAACTCACGTTTCTGGGGCATATTTTATTTCGAATATTGAGCCCAAAACAACTTTGAAAATGGCGGGAGAAGAAAACTTCAGAAAACCATTTTTTAACCGAATCCAAAATCTTGAAGGCGTACTTTCGGCTTTCAGTCTGTATCTTGTTTTTAAACCTGAATCGTTCAAATATATCAACCATAATTATTATCATTTCAAAAACAGCGACGACGTTTGGACGGCACATGAATATGACGAAAATTCTTGGCCAAAAATGTATATGGCTTCCATGAACGCTTCAAAAGAAGACGAAATCTGGGCCGATGGAATGACTTTTATAACCTACATGAAATTTGACGATGTTTTGCCTTGGGCAGAAACATTTAATACTACTGTCGAAAAAAATGATCGAGGCGAAAGTTATGAAGAATTCAAAACTAGAAAAACAGCTAAATTTTTGGATGAAATCGAAATCAAATTTCCCGGAATTAGAGATTGCATCAAATCGATACATACTTCAAGCCCACTTTCATATCGCGATTATATTGGCGGTGATAACGGAAATATGTACGGTTATGTCAAAGATTCTAACAATCCGATGAAAACTTTGATTCCGTCAAAAACCAAAATCGAAAATTTATACCTGACTGGCCAAAGCATCAATATGCACGGCGTTTTAGGCGTAACTATTGGCGCGGTTGTAACCTGTTCTGAAATTGTTGGGAAGGAATATTTGATTACTAAAATTAATCAAGCTAAATAAATGAATTATGGAATTGAAGTCAATTGGTTTGGTTAGCAGGTTTAATCACAAGGCTTCAGCAACAGATTGAAATACTTAATTTAACCAAAAATCTGCGCAATTTGCGGTTAAAAACTTTTAAGAAACGGCAACAAGTACATAGTAAATTGCCTACTTTTTAATTATTTTTGAGAGCAATTAATTAAATTATGAAAAACCGAATTACATATCTTTTCTTTATCGGTTTTTTAGGAATTTTGGTTTCTTGCGGTACGTCAAAATCAAAAAATCATCAGCCGGATATTTCTAATTTTAATGCTACAAAACCTATTGTCACAAAACTTTCTGACAGCGTTTTTATTGCTGGAAATAATTCGCTTTTAAAAAACAAACAAGGACTTTGGGAACTTTATGTCGAAGGCGATCCTTTAGAGATTGGTCTTAACACCGGTGCTTTATCTGATTCACTTTTGCAAAGGCAACAACAAATATTTTTCGCAAAAATAAAAGATTTAATTCCGTCAAAATTTGAACAAAAAATGCTGCGCCATTTCTTAAAATGGTACAATCGGAAATTATACGAAAATGTTCCCACAGAATATCAGACAGAAATTTTTGGTGTCTCACAATATACCTCGCACGAGTTTGACAACATTGCGCCACAATATCAGCGTGGTTTATACTTACATGCTGCACACGATATTGGGCACGCTTTGCAAGATTTGGCTTTAGTTGGTTGTTCGTCATTTGCAGCTTGGGGCGAAAAATCAGAAGATGGAAATTTGATTCTCGGACGCAATTTTGATTTTTATGTCAATGACGCTTTCGCGGAAAATAAAATCATTGCGTTTATAAAACCTGAACAAGGCCATAATTTTATGATGGTTTCTTGGCCTGGAATGATTGGCGCAGTTTCTGGAATGAATCAGCAAGGATTGACGATTACGATTAATGCCGCAAAATCTGAAATTCCGTTGACCGCAAAAACGCCAATTTCTATTTTGACGCGGGAAATTTTACAACATGCTTCAACTATTGAGGAAGCAATTGCAATCGCAAAAAAAAGAAAAGTATTCGTTTCTGAATCTATTATGGTGGGAAGCGCTCAAGACAACAAAGCCGTTTTGATTGAAGTTTCTCCAAAGAAAATGGACGTTTATGAAGTTCCAAACAACAATCAATTAATTTGTTCCAATCATTTTCAGAGCACTACTTTTAAAACTGAAAAACGAAATCAGGCACAAATCGTCGAAAGTCATTCTGAATATCGCTTTGAAAGAATGCAGGAACTTCTTTCCGAAAATAAAAAAATAAATCCGGAAATTGCTTCTGAAATTCTTAGAAACAAAAATGGCTTGAATGATATTCCTCTTGGTTTTGGCAACGAAAAAGCACTAAATCAATTATTGGCACATCACGGAATTATTTTTAAACCGAAAGAAAAATTGGTTTGGGTTTCGGCAAATCCATTTCAATTGGGTGAATTTGTCTGCTATAATCTGGATTCAATTTTTAACGGGAAAAAGACAAATACAACAATTTCATATGAGCAGGAAAATCTAAATATTGCTAAAGATCCTTTTATAAAAACCGAAGCTTTCCAGAACTTTAAAAAGTTTAAAGCCGAAAATCATCAAATGGATTTGTATCTGAAAAACCACGAAACAATTTCGCCCGAATTTATTCAGCAATATCAATCGTTAAACCCAGATTATTGGGTTGTATATTACAAAGCAGGGTTGTACTTTTATCAAAAAAAACAATTCCGAGCTGCTCAAATAAATTTTGAAAAAGCATTAACGAAAGAAATTACTACTGCTCCTGATAAAGCAAAAATTGAAAAATATTTAAAAAAACTCAAAAGAAAATTACAATGATTCCAGCAATAGAAAAAAATTCTTTAGACGAAATTAAAGTTTTTCAGGAACAAAAATTAGTTGAACTTTTAGCTTACATCAGCAAAAATTCTCCTTTTTATAAAAGACTTTTTGCTGGACAAAATATTGATATTTCAAAAGTAAAAACTTTAGAAGATTTACAATTTCTGCCCGTTACAACAAAAGAAGATTTACAGCAATACAACGATGATTTTTTGTGTGTACCACAACATAAAATTATCGATTACGCTTCGACCTCAGGAACTTTGGGCGATCCGGTAACTTTTGGTTTAACCGATTCTGATTTGGATAGATTGGCTTATAACGAAGCTATTTCGTTTGCCTGCGCCGGAATTGCAGAAGGCGATGTGGTACAATTGATGACCACAATCGACAGAAAATTTATGGCTGGTTTGGCTTATTTTCTTGGTTTACGAAAATTAAAAGTCGGTGTAATTCGTGTTGGTGCCGGAATTCCAGAAATGCAGTGGGATTCGATTTTAAAATACAATCCGAGTTACTTAATTACTGTTCCTTCTTTCCTTTTAAAATTAATTGAATACGCCGAAATTCACGGAATCGATTATAATAATTCGAGCATAAAAGGGGCAATCTGCATTGGAGAATCTTTAAGAGAACAGGATTTTTCCATGAATATTTTATCGAAAAAAATTACAGATAAATGGAACATCAAGTTGTTTTCGACTTATGCTTCGACAGAAATGAGCACCGCTTTTACAGAATGTGAATACGGAAAAGGAGGACATCATCATCCAGAATTAATTATTGTTGAAGTTTTAGATGAAGATAATATGCCTGTAAAAAATGGTGAAACCGGCGAACTTACTTTTACGACTTTAGGAATTGAGGCGATGCCTTTGCTTCGTTTTAAAACTGGGGATATTGTGCAGTTTCATAACGAACCTTGTGAATGCGGCAGAAACACTTTGCGTGTTGGTCCAGTTGTTGGCCGTAAAAAACAAATGATAAAATATAAAGGAACAACGCTTTATCCGCCAGCAATGAATGACGTTTTAAGCAGTTTTGACAATATCGAAAATCATTTAATCGAAATTTCAACCAACGACTTAGGCACCGATGAAATCCTCATAAAAATCGCAGTAAAAAATCAAACTCCCGAATTTCTACAGGAAATAAAAGATCATTTCAGAGCCAAATTAAGAGTAACTCCAAAAATAGAATTTGCCTCAAAAGAAACTTTAAACCCGTTAGTTTTTAATCCAATGAGTAGAAAACCAATTCGATTTTTTGATTATAGATCTTAGTATTAGGTACAAAGAGGTAAAGGTTGAAAGGGACAAAGGTTTCTGTAATTGCCTGATAAAAAGCCTTTGAACCTTTGTTGCTCTGAACCTTTGAACCTCAATTTGGTACAAATTGAACTAAATGTTGTAATTTTGCAAAAAATTATGAAGATGGTCAAGATTGGCAACATAGAATTACCCGAATTTCCTTTACTGCTTGCTCCGATGGAAGATGTGAGCGATCCGCCGTTTCGCAGATTATGCAAAACGCACGGCGCTGACATGATGTACTCTGAATTTATTTCGTCAGAAGGATTGATTCGTGATGCTATAAAAAGTCGAATGAAGCTGGATATTTTTGATTACGAACGTCCGGTTGGAATTCAGATTTTTGGTGGAGATGAAGAAGCAATGGAAATGTCGTCTAAAATTGTTTCAACTGTAAAACCAGATTTAGTGGATATCAATTTTGGATGTCCGGTAAAAAAAGTAGTTTGCCGTGGGGCCGGTGCAGGAGTTTTGAAAGATGTTGATTTGATGGTTCGTTTAACTAAAGCGGTTATCAAAGGAACTGATTTGCCTGTTACGGTAAAAACGCGTTTAGGCTGGGATGAAAATTCAATCAACATTGATGAAGTTGCTGAAAGGCTTCAAGATATTGGTGTTCAAGCTTTAACAATTCACGCTAGAACTCGTGCCCAAATGTACAAAGGCCATTCTGATTGGTCGCATATTGCGCGTGTAAAAAACAACCCTAGAATTACAATGCCAATTTTTGGAAATGGCGATATCGACAGTCCAGAAAAAGCATTACATTATAAAAATGAATACGGAATTGACGGAATTATGATTGGCCGCGCCGCGATTGGTTATCCTTGGATTTTTAACGAAATCAAACATTATTTCAAAACGGGTGAACACTTGCCTGCTCCAACTGTTATTGATCGCGTTGAAGCTGCGAGAAATCATTTAAAATGGTCAATGGAATGGAAAGGTGAACGTTTGGGAATTGTAGAAATGCGCCGTCATTATACAAACTATTTCAAAGGAATTCATTCGTTTAAAGAATTCAAACAAAAATTAGTTACCACTGATGCGCCTGAAGATTTATTCGCAATTATGAAAGAAATCGAACAGGTTTACGCAGGATATGAATTTGTTTAAAAAGCATAAAAAAGGCCTTCAAAATTGAAGGCCTTTCTTTTTATTATATTTTTGCATAAAGTTATTCTAAATATTCTATGTAGAATTTTTTTTAGCTAGATCAATGGCTAATTTTAATTCCGAGAAAAACAATTCCGCTTCTTTTTCATTTCGAATTGATTTAGTCAAATTGTCACTATAATTTGATTCTGTAACATCTTTGTCATCAGCAATGCTTTTTACAGAAGCAGAAGCTAATGCAATTTCCTGAATTTTATTAATCTTGTTTTGAATGGAATCTTTCATAAAGCAAATTTAAACATTATTGATTTAAATTAAACATATAGTATCTATAAAGATCATTAGTTTTTCTTTGAAAATCAAATGATTCTGGTTTTGGTTTAAAAAACGCCGCTCCATTATTATCTAATTCAATTGTGCCATTTCGAAGTAATCTCACGTACCAATCTACTCCAATAATCACTAAAAAATCTTTTAAATCTTTGTAATTATATCTAAACATTCTATGATATAAATTAGCTCGTAAATCATCAGAGCCATCAATGCCAATTGAAGTATGTGGGTTATTTTTTAAAAAAGTTATCGAAAACAAAATAATTGTCGAGAAAACTTTATTACTGTCTTTATGTTTAAGATTAATTGAATCATCTATTTTTCCAGTTGCGTCAAACGGACCAAAAGCTAAATTATAGACATTCGGTAATAAAGAATCTGCTATGTTTGTGAACTTAACTTTAAGTTGAATTATTTTATTGTTCTTTAATTGAGATTCAAAAATATACTGATCGAAAGTAGAGCTAACATATATGGCTTCAAAAGTGTTTTCTAAATTAATTTTAATCATAAAAACATTAAATTTTAGAAAAACAAAATTAGATTAAATTTCTTACAAATAAAAAGGCCTTCAAAATTGAAGGCCTTTTCTTTTACAAAAATATTTTTTATTTAACCGCGTCTAGTATTTTAGCCGCAATTTCATCTTGCCCTTTTTCACTGGTAATGTAATTTCTATCATTTACATTTGATAAATATCCAACTTCTAAAGTCAATGCAGGACAATTAGAATTCTTCAAAATATAAAAAGACGCTTCTTTCACTTCGTTTTTCGAAAAATAATTCCCCGCAACTTTATCAACCAGAACTTCAGCATTTGTTTTAGACTGATTGTAAAATGTTTTATTGGAAGAAATATAAGCTTCCACTCCATTCTTATTAATGTTTGTAGAAGAATTAATGTGCAGTGAAATTACTAAGTTCGGATTTATATTATTGATGATAGAAACTCTTTCGCTTAATTCAATAAAATGATCACCTTCACGAAGCAAAACAATTTCTAAATTCTGATTTTTATTCTGATCTTTAATTTTTTTAGCAATTGTTTCTACGATTGTTTTTTCCTGTAAACCATTCAAGGATGCGCCAAAGTCATCTCCACCATGACCCGCATCAATAACAATTATCTTTTTGGTTTCTGGCGATTTAAAAGCAAAAAGCCCAAATAATAATGCGCTCAGAATTGTCGCAAATTTAATCTTAGTTTTCATATCAATTTGTTTTTGGTTACTAGTAAACAACGATATTGCTTAAGAAATATTGTACAAAATAAAAAACTAAACTTGAACACGTTTCCACTTTCCTCTTTTATAGAAGAATATTCCCGTCAAAGTAATTGCTGTTTCCGCCACAGGAATGGCAATAAAAACTCCTGTAGGTCCCATATTAAAATGTTTCGCCAATACAAATGCTAGCGGAATTTGGAATAACCAAAACCCGAAAAAGTTAATTCCTGTTGGTGTCCAGGTATCTCCTGCTCCATTGAATGTATTGATCAAAACCATTCCGATTCCGTAGAAAATAAAACCAATGCTCATGATTTGTAAAGCTTCGATTGCAATGGTTTTTACCTGATTATCATTCGTGAAAAACGAAATAATATATTGTCCAAAAACTAAAGTGATAATCATAATAGAAGCCATGAAAATCACATTGTATCGCGCTGTCGTGTAAACCGATTTTTCAGCACGTTCAATTTGTTTGGCACCTAAATTCTGTCCAACCAAAGTTGCTGCGGCATTACTCAATCCCCAAGCTGGAAGAATAAAAAACATCATAATCCTCAGTGCTGTTTGATAACCTGCAGAGCCGTGATCGCCTCCTGTCGTTGCGACTAATTGCGCCAAGAAAATCCAACTACAAGATGCAATTACAAATTGTAAAATTCCTGGAGCAGCAATCTTAACTAAAGCTTTTATTTGCTCAAAATCTGGTGCAAAATATGGAATCTTGATTTTTAAAATTCCCTTTCCTGAAAACAAATGATACACTTGATATAAAACGCCAATACTTCTTCCGATAGTGGTTGCTAAAGCTGCACCTATTAATCCGAAAGCAGGAACTGGTCCAAAACCGTTGATTAAAATTGGACATAAAATGATGTTGCAAATATTAGCAATCCAAAGGCTTTTCATCGCAATGGCTGCATTTCCTGCTCCGCGGAAAATTCCGTTTATCAAGAACAAAAGCATAATGCATAAACTGGAACCAATCATAATCTGTGTAAATCGGAAACCATGTTCCGCTGATTCTAATGAAGAACCCATTAAAATCAAAATATCTTTTGCATATATAATTCCAAGAATGCTTAAAAGACTATTGACAGCAAATGCAATTATAATGGCCTGCATTCCTGCTTTTGCAGCCGCAACCGGATCTTTTTCACCAATTCGTCTTGCAACAACGGCAGTCGCGGCCATACTCATTCCTATTACGAGTGAGTAAATAACAGTCAAAACCGATTCGGTTAAACCAACCGTTTGAATTGCAAAACTGCTATGTTCTAAATGTCCAACGAAATATAAATCGACTAAAGCAAAAACCGATTCCATCATCATTTCCAAAACCATTGGAATGGCTAATAGAATTACAGCTTTTTTTATACTTCCAGAAGTATAATCAAATGATTCGTCGCCTTTTAAGGCTTGTTTTAAAGTAGTGAAAATTTTGGAAATAAAACTTTCCTTTATAGATGTTTCTGTCATGATATATTAGGATAAATGATAAAATTGTCCAGATCTATAAACCTGAACTAAAAAGTAAAAAACGTACAGTATCCTAATTATTCTAAAAAATAAATCAGGATTAGGCAGAAACAATCATATGCGTTAATTTTTTGAGACGATAAATATAGGGAATATTTTTTAGCTAGAAATTAATCCAATAGCTTTTTGCTCACTCGGCTACAAGCGATTAACGAAGCCAGGAAGCCAAGAGAAATAATGGTTCCTAAAACAATTAATATGTTTTCTATTGTAAAAACAACCGGAAAAGCTAATGTCGGCGTAATCATAATCAATTCATATTTCTGTTGCAGCAAAACTAAAATGACACCTAAAACAAGTCCAATTATACCGCCAAAAACACTCAGCAAAGTTCCTTGCAGCAAGAATATTTTTCTGAGATGACTAATTTCTGTTCCGAGATTAAAAAGGGTTTTCAGATTTCCTTTCTTCTCTAAAATCATCATAATTAAAGCACCAATCAAATTAAAAAGCGCCACAATAATTACTAAAGTGAAAATCAAATAAACAGCGATATTTTCGGTGTTAAGCATTCTGTACAAAGACTCATTCAGCTGTGCTCTGTTTCTAAGCGTCACTTTATTTTTAAAAATGCTTTCAAGTTGCGATCGTATTGCGCTTTCATTTGCATTTTCTTCTAAATTAAATTCAACGCCCGAAATTTGATTTGGCTTGTACATCAATAATTCCTGCACCAAACCTAAGTCGGCAAAAACGTATTTAGAATCTAGATCTTCGCTAATTGAATAAATTCCGACTGGCAAAACATCTGTTTTTGTAAAAGCATCTTCTGGATTTTCAATTGCGCCCTTTCCAGGTTTTGGCGCAAAAATCTGTAGCGGATTTTCAAAATCCAAAACCCCTAAAGAAAAATCACGAGAAATTCCGTAACCAATTACTACTTGATATGTATCTGGTTTAAGCCACTGTCCTGTAAAAAGCTTTTTTCTGATATTGTTGACTACCGGATAATTGCGGTCAACTCCTTTTAATGAAGTAACTTTTTGTTTGTCTTTGAACAAAAACAAAACACGTTCTTCGATGATTTTGGTATATGAAACAACACCATCTATTTTCTTGATTTGGCTTTCTTGATCTGGCGTAATCAAAAATGATTTTCCGTAAGTACTTGTCATTTTTAAATCGGGATCGATTTCATTTGTAAATGAAAGACTAAAAACCTTTAATCCGCTAAAAACTGACAAAACCACAAACAAAGCCATTGTGCCAGCAATAATTCCTAAGCTGGCAATACGGTTTATGATATTAATAGCATTGTTTTTACTTTTGCTAAAAATATAACGTTTGGCTATGTAAAGGGGGAAATTCAATTTATGATTTTCTTCTTTTGTCTAAAAGATCACGGTTTTCAATTGGGTTTTCTTTGCCTGCTAAAGCATTGTCGATTTTTTCGATATAATCTAAAGAGTCATCGATAAAAAATACCAAGTTTGGTACACGACGTAACTGCAATCTCACACGTTGTGATAAATCATGCTTGATTAAAGTTGTATTTGATTTTATTCCTTCTAAAGTTTCTTTGGCTTTTTCCTGAGGAAAAATGCTTAAATACACGGTTGCCACAGATAAATCTGTAGTCACACTAACTTTGGATACTGAAATTACTAAATTCGTAATTCCGTTTTTTCGCACTTCACCTTGCAAGATATCAACCAGATCTTTCTGAATGACACCGCCTATTTTTTTCTGTCTATTTGTTTCCATACTGCAAAAATACTATTTTTAAATTCAATCAGTTAATTTCGAATCAAGATATAAACTGAATTTTCAAATTGAATCATTTTTTCTTCTTCTTAAAAAGGGTTTTCTTGTCTGATATTAATTCTGAAAAAAATTAACTTATTATATTTCAAACAGTAAACTGATAAAAATCATATTTTTTATACGGTTATTTTGTGACCTTTGATAAAACATTACAACCTATTTATCATGAAAAAGAGAGAACCAATTAGTCACATCATGACAAAAACCGTGGTGACTGCAAATGAAAAAGATGATTTAAAAACTGTAGTTGAAAAATTAAAGAAAAATACAATTCGCCATATTCCAATTGTTAAAGGAAAAGAAGTCATTGGTATTATCAGCCGAACTGACATCAACCGATTGACTTTTGGTGCTTTGTTTGAAGGACAAGAAGGTGCAGATGAAGCTATTCTTGATATGCTGAATATTTCTCAGATTATGACTTCAAAGCCCAGAACAGTTCCGTCTGACATGATTATTAAAGATTTGGCTGAAATTTTCGCAAAAGAAGATTTCCATGCATTGCCAGTTGTTGACCATGACGAACTTAAAGGAATTGTCACAACTACTGATGTTATTAAATATCTTTTAGAACAATATGATTAAGAAAATTTCGAATTAAAAAAAGGAGCCTTTGAGCTCCTCTTTTTTTTATCTATTTTGCAACCATCCTTCCGGATTCATATTTGTTGTATTTTGAAGTATCAAAAACTTAATAGTTGTTTTTCCAGTATCTCCGCTGGTTCTTACTTTTCCTATACTTTGCTTCGTATTTACTTTATCACCTTTTGCAACTGATACTGAACTTAAATTTTGATAAACCGTAAAATAATCTCCATGCTGAATCATAACAGCTCTGTTGATTGGAGATAAAACAATTACACTCGAAACCTCGCCTTCAAATACCGCACGAGCAGTTGCTCCTTGTTCTGTTGTAATCTCAACTCCAGAATTGTGAACCGTGATCGAAGGATGCAGCGGGTGTGGCTGATCGCCGTAACCTAGCGAAACAAATCCTTTTTCAACTGGCCAAGGTAATTTTCCTCTGTTTGCTTTAAAATCAGCAGCTAATATTTTTCCTTCTGGCGTCAAAGCAATTTTAGAAGAAGAAACTGGCGCTGTTGAAGATGTCGATCCAGGGTTTTCTTTTGCTCTTTCAAGAGCTGCTTTTCTATTTGCTTCGGCAATTGCTTCACGAATCAAGCGATCAATTTGTCTGTCAATTCGTTTTGCTTCTGCTTGTTTGTTTCTAGTATCAGCAATGATTTTGTTTTTGTCTTTTTTAAGCGAATTAACTAATTTTTGTTGCTCTTTCTTTTCTACTTCTAAGCTTTGTTTTTCTTTTTGATTTTCAGCAATAATTTTTTTCTTAACCTGTCTTTGTCCGTCCAATTTTGCATTAAAATCAACTAATTGAGCTGTTTTAGATTGAATTTCTAAACCTTGATTTTTTCTATAATTTGTGTACTGCTTTAAATATTGAGCTCTTTTGTAAGCTTGCAAAAAGCTTTCAGATGACAAAATAAACATCGCTCGGCTTTGCTCAGAACGGCTTTTGTATGATTTTAAAATCATCTTCGCATAATCTGCTTTCAAAACTGTCAATTCTTTTTTCAACTTATTAACCTGAACTTGATTAATGTACATGTCATTACTTAAAATTCGCTCCTGCTTTGCAGTCGTATTAATAAGTTTCTCTTTCAGCTTAATTTTATTCGCCTGAATCATGTAAACATTTACAGCCGATTTTTCTTGTTTCTTTACAGACTGAAGCATTTTTTCATTATCTCTAATTTCCTGCTGAATTTGCGCTTTACGCTGTTCAAGTTTTTCTTGCTGTGAATCCTGTGCCCACGTAAAAGTAGTGGCACAAATAAAAATTAGGCTTAGGAGAAATTTATGCATGTTTCTGTTTTCTTTTTGCAAATTTACTTAATTATAACTTTTTTATACCCACTTGGAACGCTGTATGGGAAAGAAAGTTCTTCATTAAATGAAATATTATTATAATTTAAACTAATGTTTGTTTTGCCTTTTGGCTGTATTGCATTAATTTCAATATTTGTTGGAAGCGTTCCTTGATTAAATGTTTTATTATCTGAATAGATAATTTCCAGATTTACATTTTCTGCCGATTGTGAAATTTCTTCCTTCTGAATCAAATATTTTTCTGAATCTAAGTAAAATATCTTTTTTACTTTGTCTTCTTTTTCATCTTCTAAACGAAATAGATTTTCTACAATCGTCTGTGTATATTTTCCTTTTCTTAAATCGTCAAGTGCTTCTCCAACCAATAAATTCTGAACTTTGCTGTAATCCAACTCTGTTCCCAGCCATTTGCTTAAACTAGTGAAATCACCTTCATAATAGGAACCTTTCACTTTTTCATAATAACTAACTGTTGTTGGCGTAATCAAAGCTTTTGCCATTGTAATTCCAAGGAAACGAACACTTATCAAAATCTGTTTGTCTTTTTCGATTTTAATATCGGCAGTAACATTCTGACTTTGCTTTTCATCTTCATATCTTGCGCTGGCTTTTATACTTAAAGTTGAAAAATCTAACTTATTGTTATAATGTTTTTCAATTGCTTTTTTATCTTCTTTTGGCGCTTCTTCTGTTTTAGTAGTATTGTTTTGTACTGCTACAGCTTTTGATTTGCATGAAATCACAAAAACCGACAGTAATACAACTGCTATATATTTTTTCATCTTTACTTCTTTTGTTTTAATAACTCATTGGCCTTCAAAAAGTATTCCTCTTTTTTCTTGGCATCTCCCAACCCATTGTACGCCTCTCCTAATTGAATATTAAAATTTGATTCCAACGTTTTATCATCAACAACATAATCAAGCCCCATTTCTAAAACGGTTTTTGCATTCTTAAATTGTTTTAACTGATTGCTTCCCAGTCCTGCATAATAATAAAATTGTGGCTGGCTCGGATAAACTTCAATCATATTCATTGCTCTTTTGGTCATTGGTTCAAATTGTTTTGCTTGCGTATAAGCTTCAAGCAAAAGCAAATTGGTTTCGCGATCGGTATCTGAATGTGCTTTTAAATCTTTTTCATAATATTTAATTGCATTTTCATATTGACCTTTGCTGTGATAAAATTTCCCGATTTCTTTTGCAACGTCAACATTTGGGTCGTTATCAAAATAAGAAATCGCTTTCTCTAAATCTGGAGCGTATTGCGGATTTTTATTAGTATAAATCAAAAATTCATTCAAAGTTCTGTGCTTGATTTTTGAATCAATTTTTGAACTTGCCAAAATAATATTCATTGACTTAATTGCTTTGTCCGCTTGGTTGGCATCCAAATACGTTTTGAACAAACTTACCTGCGCCCATTCAGAACTTGGGACTTCTTTTGCCAACTTTGTCGCAACCTCTAAAGCTTTGTCATTATCATCTGATTTTGAGTATAAAATAATCAGATTAAGATAATTTGATTCTTCTTTCGGATTCTTTTTAATCTGATCAATCAAATTAGAAATTTCGGCATTTTGATATTTTCCCTGCGATAAAATCTGCATTTTGTAACGATCACGATCTTCAGATTTTCCAAATTTATCATTCATTTCGTTTATCGTAGCAAGTGCTTTATCAAATTGATTTGTAAGCATGTATAACGAAATCAAATCATCTTTGTATTCTTCATCAAAAACAATAATTTTCTGAATCGTTTCTATCGCCAACGGATAATTCTTGGTTTCATAACTTACATCATAAATTCCAAGCCAATACCATTTGTTTTTCGGATCTAATTGTGTAGCTTTTTCAAAAGCAGTATTTGCGCTTTGATAATCTCTTAAAGAAAAATAATTTTTCCCCAATTCAAAATAAGCAACAGCGTCATTAGGTTTTAGTTTAATACATTTTTCTAATGATACTATAGCTTTATCATAATTTTCAATTCCTTTTTGTTTCAAAGATTCATAAAAAGCATCTTGATATTCATCTGGTGCCATAGCAATATCTTCTGGTTCAGTCTGAGCCAAAACCGAGTTTGAATTGCCAAGCAAAACAAGAAATAAAATTACAAAAACGCTTTTTTTCATTCTTTTTACAATTTATTTTTTTAAATCAAAAAGAATCTGCTGATACTCTTTTTATTCTAAAACTGAATAATCTCCAATACTAATGCTAGTGAATTTACCATCATAACTAACGTGATTTCCAATCATCGCATTGTCTAAGTTAGCGTTTTTTATTTGAGAATACGTTTGTATTAAGCTATTTTTAATAGAACTGTCTGTGATACGACATCCTTTTCCAACAGAAACATTTGGTCCAACTGTTGTATTCTTCAAGACCACGTTTTCTCCAATATAGCATGGTGGAATAATTGTTGCGTTTTCTAGTGTCACATTATAATCAACTAAATGCTCGCCGTCGTTATGCAAAAATCCTAGCATTCTGCTATTTGTTTCAACCGTAACATCTTTGTTTCCACAATCCATCCATTCATCAACACTTCCGGTTTTGAAAACTTTTCCGTTCGCCATCATTGCTTTGATTCCGTCATTGATTTGGTACTCGCCTCCATTTTGGATATTATTATCTAAAACACCTTGAAGTTCTTTTTTCAAATCACCAACTTCTTTGAAATAGTAAATTCCGATAACCGCTAAGTCACTTACAAATTCTTTTGGTTTCTCAACCAACTCAATAATTTCATTGTTTGAATTTAATTTCACAACTCCAAAAGCCTCTGGTTGCTCTACTTGTTTTACCCAAATTACAGCATCTGCAGAAGGATCCAATTCAAAATCAGCTCTGATCAAAGTATCTGCGTAAGCGATAACTGCAGGACCAGAAAGTGATTCTTTCGCACACATAATCGCGTGACCTGTTCCTAAAGGCAAATCCTGACGGTAAATAGATGCTTTTGCTCCAAGGCCTTTAGCCAAATCCTCTAAACTTGTCACAACATCTTCGCCAAAGAAAGCTTCGTCACCTAAAATAAATGCAACTTCTTCAATTGGTTCTTTTAAAATTTTAGCAATATCTTCCACCAAACGGTGAACGATAGATTTTCCTGCAACCGGAATTAGTGGTTTTGGAACGGTTAAAGTATGTGGTCTAAGTCTCGAGCCACGGCCCGCCATTGGAACTATTATTTTCATTTTATCTTTATTTTTGTGGGAAGATTAAAAAAACCTTCTTGGTTTGGTTCTTAATTTTTAATTTAAAAGTATTGATTACTTCAAACTATTTCACACCAGTACTTCCAAAACCTCCAGCGCCTCTTGAGGTCTCAGATAATTCTTCAACTTCAATCCACTCTGCTCTTTCGTGTTTTGCGATAATCAATTGTGCAATTCGTTCACCATTTTCAATAACGAATTCCTCATTTGATAAATTTACTAAAATCACTCCTATTTCACCTCTATAATCGGCATCAACGGTTCCTGGAGAATTCAAAACGGTTACGCCTTTTTTTGCTGCGAGCCCGCTTCTTGGTCTTACTTGTGCTTCGTAGCCAATTGGCAATTCAATAAAAAGTCCTGTTTTTACAATAGTTCTCTCTAAAGGTTTTAACGTAATTGGTTCTGTTAAATTAGCACGCAAATCCATTCCTGCTGAAGCAATTGTTTCGTAGTTTGGCAAGTCGTGCTGTGATTTATTTATGATTTGTATTTTCATTTTTTTGCTTTAAATTTTTAAACGCGATCTTATTTTCTCTTCATAATTCCTTTAATTGTATCTTTTTCAAAATGGTAAACCATATACATAAAAATTAAAAGAAGAGGAATCCCAACATAATATTTTTCTCTAAATCCGTAAAATGAAATTATTGAAAATAATATTGAAACGCCTAAATAAGCACCAATTTTGTTCATGTCATAAGGAATTGGGTAATATTTATTTCCGAGGGTATACGAAATAAGCATCATACTTCCGTAAGCAGAAATGGTCGCAATTGCAGACCCATAATAACTATATTTTGGGATCAAAAGATAATTTAAAACCAAAGTCACAATTGCGCCAACAATAGAAATATAAGCTCCAATTTTTGTTTTGTCTGTCAGTTTATACCAAACAGATAAGTTATTGTAAATTCCTAAAAAGAAGTTTGCCAAAATAATCAGTGGCACCACTTTCATTGCTTCCCAGTACGATTTGTTATCTAGCAATAAAAATTTTAAGACATCTGCAAAAACAATAACTCCCAATAAAATCAATGATCCTAAAATCACAAAGTATTTCGTGATTACGGCATAAGTTTGTGGGGCATTTTCATTTTTTGCATGGCTAAAAAAGAAAGGCTCAATTCCTAATCTGAAAGCTGTTGCAAATAGAACCATAAATAATCCTAATTTGTAACAAGCTGAATAAGCACCGACTTCAGATTTTGCTAAATTTTCAGGAAGCAAATATCCTAATAAGATTTTATCAAAATGCTCATTTACGGCAAATGCCAATCCGGCAACCAAAATAGGAAGTCCGTACTTCATCATTCTTCTCCAAAGTTCTGGGTCGAATTTTCGGCCAAGTGAAAGATAATTTGGCGAAAGCACAATGAAAGTGGCCAAACTCGCCAAAAGATTTGCAATGAAAATATATGCTATTTGGAAATTCTCAACATATAAATTATCCCAAACAGAATTTGGATTTGAAGCGGCAAGTTTTGGCAAATACATTAAGAAGAAAATATTCAGCACTAAATTTATTACGACATTTCCAATCTTAATTGCGGCATAAACCATTGGTCTCTGATTGGCTCTTAATTTTGAAAATGGTATCAAAACCAAAGCGTCCAAAACTAAAATCCAAACTGAATATGTGATATACTGAACATCTACTTCGGCCCAGGTTGCTAGAGTATTTCTAAAAATCAAAGCCGCAAACAAAAACCCAATCGACGACCAAAATATTGAAATTGTAGAAGTCGCAATTACATTTTTCTTATCTTCTTCGGCACTATAAAATCTGAAAAAAGCAGTTTCCATTCCGTACGAAAGAACAACATTAAAGAAAACCATCCAAGACAAGACAATCGAAACTTCACCATATTCTGCTGTTGGCAAAATGCCTGTATATAATCTGACCAATAAAAAACTCAGCATTCGAGGTAAAACCGTTGCTAGTCCGTAAATCGCAGTTTGTTTGAATAGATTTTTATATAATCCCAAAATAATTTAATAATAAAGTTCGTAAAACAAAAATAACCAATTCTTTGGTTTAATAATGATTTTGCAGGTTCAATAAAACAAGTTGTTCGTGTTTTTATTGCGTTAATTTGGTTTCGTCCAAAACTTTTACAAAGTGAAATCCTTTTGGGCCATATCCTTGATTGTAGTAAAAGCGATGTGCGCCAAAATTTCCTGTAAATGCATCCAAAACAATACTGCTGCAACCTAGATCTTTTGCCTTTTGGTCAACATAATCTGTTAGCAATTTTCCTATTCCTTTAGATCTGTATGCTGGATTTACGACAAAATTATCAATCTCAAGATATTTTCCTGTCCAAAGTTTTGTCGCCGACCAACAACCCGTTATCCCTAAACAAGAATCATTTTCAAAAACCCCAATCTGAATGTAATTGTGTGGTACCATCTCCAAAAGAAAAGATTGATATTTTTCAACTGAAAGTTTCGGATATAGAAATCGCATCGTTTCAATTTGCTCTAGCATTTCTTCGATTGTAGTAAGTTCTCGTATTTGAAATTCCATTATACTAAAAATAAACCTCAAAAATACTCAATTTTTCTACGTTTATCATATAATTCTAAAACAACTAAAGATGTGAAATGTATAAAAAGACAAAAAAATTATATAATTTTTTACAATTGCTTCTATATTAACTTTGTACAACAGGGAATGAGAAAAGCTAAAATGCAACCCTTTAAAAAAGTAAAGCATTGGGACGGATAAAGCTAGTTTGTTCCCATTAAAGACAAAGCACAAGGGATTGATTCTGCTGAAATGTAACCCTCAAAAAAACAGAGCATTGGGACTAATAAAGCTAGTTTGTTCCCATAAAAGACAAAGCAAAACAGAGGTGATAAATCTGTGCAATAATTTTATAAAATGGTAGTGATTCTCAATTTATGTTTAAATTGAGAATCACCATTTTATAAACAAAAAATTAAAAAGCTAAAACCTTATATAAAGAAAATAGCCGACAAATACTTGTCGGCTATTTTGCTATTATTCCTTATCCTTTACTTCAAAATTAACATTTTGCTCTGTTTCTTTTGGCTCCGGAATATCTTCTTCAGTTAATGTTTTTAAAACTTTATTGGTGATCTTTTTTAATTTCACAATTCTGTTGGCCTGATTCTGCACACATTTTTCAAATAAATTTCTAACCACTCGTGCATTTCCAAAACTTTCATTTTTACTTTCATATAATAATTCAAAAGTATCTGTAAGTTTTTCTTTTGCATCTTCAGAAATAATAAAATCAGACTTCGAACAAAACGATTCAAAAATTTGAAATAATTCTTCTGGAGTAAAATGACCAAAATGAAAATACCTGTTAAAGCGAGAACGCAACCCCGGATTTGATTCTACAAAAATCTTCATTGGTTCTGTATATCCAGCAACAACAACGGCAAGATCTTCACGATGATCTTCCATTCTTTTTAGCAAAGTGTTTACTGCTTCGGCACCATAATCATTTCCAAATGCATTTTGATTTAATGCATAAGCTTCATCAACAAACAATACTCCTCCAAGACTTGCCTCTACAGCATTATTTACTTTTGTCGCCGTTTGCCCTACATAACCTGCAACCAAACCTTCCCGGTCTGTTTCAAACATTTGACCTTTTGACAGAAATCCTAAGTGTTTAAAAATTCTGCTTAAAAGTCTGGCAACAGAAGTTTTTCCGGTTCCGGGCGGGCCAAGAAAAACGGTATGAAGCGTAATTTCTACATTCTTCAATCCTTGTTCTGAACGCTTTTTTTGTATTTCCAATAAATTGACAAGTTCCGAAACGTCTTTTTTTACTTCCGTCAAACCCACTAATTCATTTAATTCTTTAAGAACTTTTTCCAGTGTATCTTCTTCAGGCAGATTATCCGGCTCTTTTTTCTTCTTTGACTTGTTCAGATTTAAACCCAAATAGTCATTAAAAGCTTTCTCATTTTCAAATTTTTTATGAAATGAAAAGTATAGGAAGTTTTGATATCTGATTAAGATTTCTTCTAATTTATTATTCTTTTTTTCAGCTAAAATTTCCGGCAACAAATATTTGTTTTCTATTCCATTTGAAGCTGGTATTTTATTCTCGCTTTTTATTTTGCTGAGATGATTTTTAAAACTTTCCGAAAAAACCAACTGATTTAGTTCACTAACAGAATTTTCATCGGCAAAATGTTTATTGCGCAACGCGTCATAATAATAGGCTAGAACAAACTCTTGTTTTTCACTTTTTGTTCCTTGTTCTTTTTCATAAAGCTGAATAACATCTGAAAGAAAAAAATGTTCTGCCTTAAACAATCCTCCTCTGGAAAAAGATGGATTTACGGTTTGATTTATCTTTTGAATAAACTCTGTATCCTGATTTAATTGATTGCAAATCTCAAGAATTTGCCTGGTTTCTTTTTGCAAATCCATAATAAATGAAGCCGTAAAAACGGCTTCATTATTAGGTATGTTTGTTTCTAAATATTTTTTTAGAGACAAAAATGATTCTTCTATAATTGATATCGGATTGTTTTTCTTTGACATATTCTAATTTAAGAAATCATCATTTGATGAATAATTTCTTTTGACAATTTTAAGTGATCTTCGCAATAATCTTTCCAGGCTAATTCCATTTCTCTCAAATCATATTTGGCTACAATAGTTGCATACGATTGTAGTTTACCGTTGACTGTCGGATACCCGATAACATAAATTACCTGCGCTAATTCAAGCGCCAGTTCAATATCGTGAGTTGAAAATATAACCGTATTATACTCAGATGTATTTCCTAATAACTTGAACGCTTTTTTTACTTCCTGAATATTCCCAACATCAAGACCTGAAAATGGCTCGTCTAAAACGATAAACTGGTCAGACGAAAACAACTGTTCAATAATTGCGGTTCTTTGTCTTTGTCCACCCGAAAGTTCATTAGGATATTTGTCTGCACAATTTGTTAAACCCCATTCTTCCAGATACTGATTTATTTTTTGTTCTTTTTCAGTATTCGAAAGTTTGGTTTTTCTTAAAGAAAATTTAAGTGCTTCCCTTACTGTTTTATGTCTGAACAAAGTATATTTCTGATCAACAAAACCAATGTCTCCTTCTTTTATAGATTTAGCTGTATTAGGTTCTGGGTTTTCAAAATCTTTGATTAAAATTTTTCCTGAACTTGCGGGAACTAAGCCTGTCAATGCTTTGAAAAATGTAGATTTTCCTCTTCCGGAACGTCCTACAAAAGCCATTACCTGCCCTGTACAATCACGTTCCTGATGCACCACGTCTTTTTCTATAATATTAATATCCTTAATAATAACATTATCATCATAGGCAACGCTTAGGTTTTCAATATATAAAAGCGTTTCTTTAAATTCGTGTTTCATAATTATATTTTTGAATATCTAAATACAGCTTTTCTTAAGAAATTTATTCCTGCATCTAAGCCAAGACCTATTAATAAAATGATAATTTGAAGGGCAATAATTCGTCCTGTATTCATAAACTTATCTGAGTTTTTTATTAAAAACCCTAATCCTCCAGAAGCCACAACAATTGACTCAACTGTTACAAGCATCATCCAGGTAATTGCAAGATTCTGTCTGATAACATCTATTACATAATCAACTCTACCTAAAATAATAACTTGCCAAAGCACTTCTAATCTTGTACATTTTAGCATTTTGGCATGATCAAATTCTTCTTGCGGAATGTCTTTTATTACTGCAATCAAAGATGTCGTCAAAAATGTGGTTAAAAAAATTACCAAAATCCAAACCTGCATTGTTCTTGCTTCATGAACAACCATTGTGATATAAAATGAAAGTCCGGTAAATGGCAGGAATCTAAATTTTGTAACAAATTCAGAAATTGATTTTAATAGCGGAATTGGCCATGTGTATGCAAAAAGCAAAGAAATTATGGTCGCTAAAAAAATCGAAATAAAACATAATGACAATGAATTGAAAATATGTACTACTAAACCTTCTCTGTACAATTCCTGAAAACCTGTCAAAACCTGAGAAGGGGAAGGAAAAAGATGTTTTTCTCCTGCAGTTGATACAAACCAAATAATAATCAAAAGCACTAACCAACCTGTTAAAATAAGGGTTTTGTTCAGCTTTGATATTTTTTCAAAGGGCGTTAAAAATTTTATCATATTTATTGTAAAAGGCTATCCGTTAAGATAGCCTTTAATTAATTTTTATTTTAATAGAGTGATTACAACACGTCTGTTTAATGCTTTTCCAGAAGCTGTGTTATTGTCTCCAACCGGATCATTTTGACCTTTTCCGTCAACTAACTGGAAACGATTTGCAGGAATTCCTTTTTGTTTTAAGTAATCTACAACTGCCTGAGCTCTGCTTTTTGACAATGCTAAGTTAGCATCTGCATTTCCAACATTATCTGTGTGTCCAACAACAGTTAACTTTGTGTTTTCAGCTTGCACTAATAAGTTGTAAATTTTCTCCACTTCTTTACTAGATGTATTTGAAATTTCAGCACTTCCTGTGTTAAAGTTAATTTTCCATTCTCCAGAAGCTACCACTTCTTTTGCCTCATTAGTGTAGTCTGCTTTATCAGCCGAAGTTGATTCGATATCATTAATATTTTTAAGGAAAAATAAATTTACCGCTTGCTCATAAGGAACAACAGCTCCAACATTTTCATTAAATCCAAATGGATTCAATTCTGTCAAATAACTTGAAACCTGATTATAAACTGATTTGTATCTGTTTACACCATCAGATAAACCATAATATTGCATTGCGTCAGCATAATTAAATACTTTTGAACCTCCCATATTATAGGTCAATCCGCCTTTTGTTCCTTGTTGTCCTTTAAACATTTTGTACCAATATTCAGGAGTTTCAAGTTTATATGTTGCAGCAACTGCTTCTGAAGCTCTTACTTTCCAATCTTCATAATTTTTCATTTGATTTGAAGCTGTCAATGCCGACTTCAAAATATTTGAAACTATGTTCGGGTTTTTCTCTGCCCATTCTTTCACACCAATAATAGTAGTTGGCATTTGGTTGTTAAATTCTTTTGTAGAAACAATATCAATGAAACCAGTCAATTTATCAAAAACCGTTTTATCTCCAGGTGTCCATGTAGCACAACCGTCAATCTTTCTATTAACAGATTTACCTGTTAATTTCCCGTTTACTACTTCTTTCAAAGTAACAGTCCATCCTGTTGTTTGAGATTTGATTAATTCCTCTGCCGATTTGATATAATCATCATTTTCTGATGGATAAATATTTACTGCTTCAGCGTCATACGTTGTTGGATCAGGGTTTACTTTTAAACCGTTAGCAAAACAATAGTTTACAGTAGTTACCCAGTCACCATCTCCAAGTACTGCAGAAATAACAGAACCTTTCATAGATTTTGGATCTGATTTCCAGCTTGGTGGCCCGATTAATTTATCTTCTCCGTAACTCATACCAACAGCTCCCATTACCTGTAAGTGGTACTTATCTTTTCCGTATTTTTCGTCAAGAGATTTCTGAACAGAACTAATATAAAATGGTGCTCCATCACCCATAATGATTACAGCAAAAACACTTTTTTCTGAAGATGGAAAAGCTTCACCTTTATCAAATTCTTCAATAAATTTCATTTGCATATTACGCAATTCTGAAAGCCAGTCCTGACGGATAATTTCAAGATTTACTCCATTTTTTTCCATCAAGGATCCTTTTGTTGTTTTTGGACCACCATTAGCAACAATAAATCCAGATTGCGCATTCCATGCATAAGCACCAATTCTCACTAAAGGTTGATTTGAAACTTCAGTAGAAATTTCAGTTGATGGAAGTTCTATTTTTGCTGCATTAGTAACATTATTAACATCCGTCTGATTCAAATCAATTCCGTTTAATTGTTTTGAAACAGCTGTCTTAATTCCTGGTGAAATATAATAAACACCTCCTAGAATTATTCCAATTCCAGCAATAACTATTAATAACTCTGAAAGCGTTGTAAGCTTTTCAGTTCTTAAAATTTTTCCCATTTTTATTTATAAAATTAAAATTATTGTATTAAAAAATATCTCCAAAACCACCACTGGACAATTTATCCTCTTTGGTCATTTTATAATTTGGACTCGTATACTTTGTAGAGTCCGGAATTGTATTGTCTCCGGTTTTGATTTCATCTGCCAAAGAATCTAATCTCGAATAAAGCTCATCATTATCAACTGAATATTTAGAAGTCAACGCGTCAATGTCAATTAAGTTTTCCGAAGTCTTAGCAATATCCTGAGCAATTGTAGAAGTTACCACTTCCAGAGCATACTCTAATTCCCAGTCTTTAGTAAACAACATCGCACTTTTTGCGCTTTCAGTTGCCTCTTTAGCATTTCTTGCAAATTCATACTCTTTCTGAAGCATCTTAACTGTTACATCAAAATCTGCAATTTTAATGTCGATCGCAGTACCCGCCAAAGTCAGTTTACGATCCATTTTACCTAAAACATTCGCACGAACTCCATATTTCTGAATGAAACTTTTACTTTGTTCATACTGGGTTGAAACTCTTTGAGAATCACTTAACTTTCTAGCTAATTCACTTTGTAGGGCTACATATTCATCCGTATCTTTAGCTGCAGCGCCATTGATTCTAACCATTTCGTCCATGGCAGATTTCAATTTTTCTGATTGACGTTGTAAACTCAAGACATCTTCCTGGAATCCCTTAGCTTCCTTTTCAGATTTATTCGCTTCAATTTCCATTTCATTTTTAAGACCTTTAAGCTTGGCTTTTGTATTCTTAAAAACTTCACGGTTTTTTATCATTTTTTGTTTTTGTTCTTCTAATTCATTAAAAGGATTGTTTTGTATCAATGCTTTATGAATGTTTTTAGTTGCAAAACGAAGTCCTTTCATAATAACAGGCGCCATCAAAACCAAAAAAACTAAAAATACTCCGGTTGCAGATAAGGCAATCGCCTGACCTAGCATTGTAAATAATGGCGGAATAATGTAAGTCCAGATTAAGTAACCTCCAACTCCCAATAAACCAAGTGCTAAAGCCAAAAATAAAGACTTTTCTCCTTTTTTTAATGCCCCGGATTTTAAAGCAATTTCACCTTTTGATTCGTCAAAATGTTTAAGAATTGGCAATGTTAAAAGAGTACTTCTTTCTTGTTCGAATTTGTCCATTATTATAAATATTGATTGATTCCTGTTATTACAGTATTGATTGAACTTAATATTTTTTGTTTTGCCAAATCGTTGGCTTCCATTTTTAATTGAATCTCTGAAAGTTGTTCTCTATTTACTGGATCAATTTTTTGAAGTTCAAGTTTTTTAGCTTCTAACTCTTTTTGAAGTTCTACAATTTTGGCTTCTAAATCTGAAATGCTTTTAGATAAATTATATTTCTCTTTAGTAATACTGTTATCCAATTCCGCTTTTTTTGTTTTACCAATTGCGTCATATTTAGCGTAAACCTTTTCAATCTCAGTTATATAAAAGCTTCCCTTTTGCAAAAGAAATTCTTTATTCAAATCAGATTTTAAAGATTTACCCATCGTAAAAGCCATCTGATAACTTTGAGGATTAGTAACTCCAACTGCCAAAACAGATTTATAAAGTTCAAAGAAATCAAAACCTTCTACATTCAAAGATTCAAAACCTTTGTCATATACTTGCAAGATTTCATTTAGAAAGGGATTTGTTAACGAATTAGTTGCAGATGATTCTCCTGCATGATCTGGAAATTTACTATTTGTTGGTGATAAAATGGGAGCTGATTGTTTAATTTCCGCTTTATCCTCCGAATTATTAGCCTCATCATTTATGAATAGACTTTTCCAATTAAAACTTTCTTTTGCCATTGTATTTAGTTAATCAATTATTTAATAACTTTTTGGTTGTTAAATGTTATACGAAGAAAGTGTTAAAAAGTTACTAATTTTAAAGCTATAAATATATACTTTTTTAAAAATAAATCGTAACTATTTAATTACCAAATCAGTTTATTCGTATAATTTTTTAAAAAATTACATCAACTTGGTCAAATCAAATAAGTATATACAAAAAAAAGAGCCAATATAAATTGGCTCTTTCATTTTTCATTAACTGAAATATTTTTATCCGTTCAATGCCTCAGCACCACCAACAATCTCTAAGATCTCGTTAGTAATAGCCGCTTGACGCGCTTTGTTATAAGTCAATTTCAATTGGTTTCTCAATGCAGTTGCGTTGTCAGTTGCTTTGTGCATAGCTGTCATACGTGCTCCATGTTCTGAAGCAAATGAATCGCGAATACCTTTGTATAATTGCGTTTTTAACGATTTTGGAATCAAAGTCAATACAATTTCTTCTTTTGAAGGCTCGAAAATATAATCTCCAGTAGTAGTTGCTGCATCAGATTTAATTGGAGCTAACGGTAAAAATTGCTCTGTCTGAACAATTTGAGTCGCAGCATTTTTAAACTGATTGTAAATCAATTCGATTCTGTCATATTCTCCAGATAAGAATTTTTGAGTCAAATTATCAGCAATTCCAGCAACATTTTCGAAAGTCAAATGATCAAAAATTGCATTATGATGTCCGTGAACTTTAAATGTTTTAGACAAAACGTCGTTTCCTTTTTTCCCAATAGGAAAAACATCAACTTGTTTTCCTGCATAAAATTCAGAACGGTTTTTAACCTCTTTAATAATATTCGAATTGAATGCACCACACAAACCTCTATTAGAAGTAATTGCTACAAGCAATACTTTTTTCACTTCACGTTGAGTTGTGTAATCTCCTCCAACTTCACCATCAAGTGTAGCTGAAAGATTTTGCAATAATTCCGTTAATTTCTCGGCATAAGGGCGCATTGCAGTGATTGCATCTTGTGCTTTCTTAAGCTTTGCTGCAGAAACCATTTTCATAGCCGATGTAATCTGCATCGTCGATGAAACGGAAGTAATTCTATTACGGATTTCCTTTAAATTTGCCATCTATTAATTAGAAAATGTGACAATTTGAAAATTAGATAATTAGAAAAATGTGAAACCATTCTCTAATTATCTAATTAACGAATTATCTAATTAGTTATATTTTGCTGAAACTTCTTTTGCTGCTTTTTCGATAACATCTGTAATGTTGTCATCAAATTTACCAGCTTTCAAAGCGTTAAGCGTATCTTTATGTTTACTGTTCATGTAAGCTAAGAAATCAGCTTCGAATTCTTTTACTTTATTTACAGGAACACTTTTCAATAAGTTTTTAGATCCAGCGTAAATAATAGCAACTTGGTTTTCAACAGGATAAGGATCATTTAAACCTTGTTTCAAGATTTCAACGTTTCTTTTTCCTTTTTCAATTACGTTTAAAGTAACTGAATCCAAGTCAGAACCAAATTTAGCGAAAGCTTCTAATTCACGGAATTGAGCTTGGTCTAATTTTAAAGTTCCAGAAACTTTTTTCATTGATTTAATTTGCGCATTACCTCCAACACGAGATACAGAGATACCTACGTTGATAGCAGGACGAACCCCAGAGTTGAACAAATCTCCATCAAGGAAAATCTGACCATCTGTAATAGAGATTACGTTTGTTGGGATATATGCAGAAACGTCACCAGCTTGAGTTTCGATAATTGGTAAAGCAGTTAATGAACCACCACCTTTTACGATAGATTTGATAGAATCTGGTAAATCGTTCATGTTTTTAGCGATACCATCATCAGCGATTACTTTACAAGCACGCTCTAATAAACGAGAGTGTAAGTAGAAAACGTCTCCAGGATAAGCCTCACGTCCCGGTGGTCTTCTTAATAAAAGAGAAACCTCACGGTAAGCAACAGCTTGTTTAGATAAATCATCATAAACGATAAGAGCTGGACGACCAGAATCTCTGAAATACTCTCCAATTGCAGCACCAGCGAATGGAGCGTAAACTTGCATTGGAGCTGGATCAGAAGCATTAGCAGCAACGATAACTGTATAAGCCATTGCTCCTTTTTCTTCTAACATTTTAGCGATTCCTGCTACAGTTGAAGCTTTTTGTCCAATTGCAACATATATACAGAATACAGGTTTTCCTGCATCATAAAATTCTTTTTGGTTCAAGATTGTATCGATACAAACAGTTGATTTACCTGTTTGACGGTCACCGATTACAAGCTCACGCTGTCCACGACCAACTGGGATCATTGCATCAACTGCTTTTACTCCTGTTTGTAATGGCTCAGTTACTGGCTGACGGAAAATAACTCCTGGCGCTTTTCTTTCTAAAGGCATTTCGTATAAGTCTCCACCGATTGGCCCTTTTCCATCAATTGGAAAACCAAGAGTGTTAACTACACGTCCTACCATTTGTTCACCTACTTTAAGAGAAGCAATACGTTGAGTTCTTTTTGCTGTAGATCCTTCTTTAATTCCTGTTGATGGTCCTAATAATACAACCCCAACATTATCCTCCTCAAGATTCAATACGATACCTTCCATACCGTTATCAAATTCTACTAACTCACCATATTGAACATTAGATAGCCCGTAAACACGAGCAATACCATCTCCAACTTGAAGTACTGATCCTACTTCCTCTAGCGTAGCACCAGATTCAAAACCTTCTACTTGCTTTCTTAATATTGCTGAAATTTCAGCAGGTTTGATTTCCGCCATCTTAATTTATAATTTAGACACTTTTTGTGTTATAAAACTAATTACTTAACTCTCTTTTTAATACTTGTAATCTGTTTGCAACAGAAGCGTTGTATTGATTATCACCTATTCTTAAAATAAATCCACCAATGATTGAAGGATCTACTACATTTTCAATTGTTATTTTTTTATCTGATAAAGTTGCAATTTTAGCCAAAACTTTAGCTTCTAAAGCAGCGTCCATAGGAATTGCTGTTGTCACTTTTGCAACTTCAACACCATTGCTTTCATCATATACTTTAGTATACTCTACAGCAATTGCATTTAAAATTTCAAATCTTTTATTTTCGAATAATAATTGGAATAACCCTTTAGTTACACCATTTACATTTGCGAAAACTTCTAAAAGAGCACTTTGCTTAACTTCAACTGTCGTTGTTGGGTTTTGAATAAACGTACTCAATTCTGTATTTGTCTCAATTGCATTTGCAATTGATTTCATATCGTTATTTACAGCTTCGGCAACACCTTTAGAGTTTGCTAAGTCCAGAATTGCTTTTGCATAACGAATTGCTGCTCTTGTACCTGCCATAATCTTAGTTTAACTTTACGTCACCTAACATTTTCTCAACTAATTTAGTTTGAGATTCTTTGTTAGATAATTCTTCTTTCAATAATTTCTCAGCGATGCTTAATGATAAAGTTGAAACTTGAGATTTCAATTCAGCCATTGCAGCATTTTTTTCGCCCTCGATAGCCGCTTTAGCTTGCTCGATCATTTTTTGACCTTGTGCTTGTGCTTCGTTTTTAGAATCAGCGATCATTTTCTCTTTCATTTCACGAGCTTCTTTCAACATAGCATCACGTTCTGCACGAGCTTCGTTTAAGATTCTTTGATTATCAGCTTGAAGATTTTCCATTTCTTTTCTTGCATTTTCAGCAGAAAGTAATGCATCTTTAATTCCTTGCTCTCTATCATTTACTGCATCAAGAATAGGTTTCCAAGCAAATTTTTTCAACAACAAAATTAATCCAACAAATATTAATACTTGCCAAAAGAACAAACCGAATTCGAACTGATTTATTAACTTTTCCATTATATAGAATTATAAATTTTAAATTATATCTTTTAAATTGCAGTAAAAGGCAATTTTGTTTTTAATGTTTTAATTTTTTTAAACAATAGTTGCAACCAACCGTTGCAACTATTGTTTTTTGTGTTTTAATTAAGCAGCGAATAATGCAGCGAAACCAATACCTTCAATAAGTGCAGCAGCGATAAGCATAGCTGTTTGGATTTTTCCTGAAGCTTCTGGCTGACGAGCAATAGCGTCCATTGCTGAACCACCAATTCTACCAATACCTAAAGCAGCTCCGATTACGATTAATCCAGCTCCGATGAAATTTAAACCGTTCATATTTGTATATATTAAAAATTAAACATTCAATTTTGATTTTAGATTTTTGAATGTAGATTTTAGATTGAAATAATCTGAAATCTAAACTCTAAAATCTAATTTTAGTGGTGCCCCTCCTCTTCGTGGTGGTGCTCTTCTACTGCTGAACCAAAATAAAGTGCAGACAGCATTGTAAAAATATAGGCTTGTAAAAATGCAACTAGAATTTCAAGAATAGAAAGTGCAAATGATAATCCGAAAGATAAACTACTTCCGATCCAGCTTTTAAAGATAAACATTAATCCGATGATACTCATCAATACAATGTGGCCTGCAAAAATATTTGCGTACAAACGAATCATTAATGAGAATGGTTTAATAAAAACTCCTAACAATTCGATTGGAGCCAAAATAATTCTCATTGGTTTTGGTACGCCTGGCATCCAAAAAATGTGACCCCAGTAGTTTTTATTTGCAGTAAGATTTGTAATTAAGAAAGTAAGGATTGCTAAAGAGAATGTAATTGTTAAATTACCAGTAGCATTAATTCCTAGTGGAGTTAATCCAAAAATATTTAAAAACAATACAAAGAAGAAAATCGTTAACAAATAACTCATGTATTTCTTATAATGTTTTTCACCAATGTTTGGAATCGCAACGTCATCACGAATAAAAAGTACTAACGGTTCGAAAATTCTTCCAACCCCTGAAGCAATTCCTCCATTTTTAGCATACGATTTTGCTAAGCTTGTAAATAACCAGAACATCAATAAAGCGGCAACTATAATAGAAAGTACCGTTTTTGTAATTGAAAAGTCTAACGGACGAACATTTGTTGGGTGTCCTGTTTTTTCATCTTCAGTAATTGTTCCTTTAGCATCTGTTTTGTAGATTTTACCATCATGATGATTAATCACATAATAATTTCCGTTTGATTCTGCTACTTCGTGTCCGTGGTGAAATTTAGAAGAAGAAAAAATTTGAAGTCCATTATCCCAAAGAATTACAGGTAATGAAAAACCGTAATATTTTCCAGTCTCATCATCTTGTGTTAAAGTAAAATCATGAGAGTCTAAAACGTGGTGACCAATAAATGCTTTTATCTTAGATTTAACATCTGTTGGCTCGGCATGCTGACCTTCTGCAGCTCCTTCATGGGCTACTTCAGTTTGAACATGCGTAGAGTCTTTTTCAGTATTTGAAAAACTCATTAGTGGAAGACAAGCTACTAAAGCTGCAAGAATAAATCTGAGTGGTTTGTTTGAAATCACCATATCGTGGAAAATCTTATTTTTTTACGTTTCTAAAATTTGGTGCAAAGGTACATTTTTTATTAATATTCAAAAGGATATGAAAAATTATTTTTGAACCTTCTTTTAAAGAATCCTTATTTTAACGCTTTTCATTTAATAATCGGACAGTTAAAACTGTCTCAAATAACAAAAATAGCATAAATGTTATAAAAAAGTTGCTTTTTTCAACAGAGACATTGTGAATCTTGTCTGATAAAATCGGTCTTGCAAATCCATAATAGATAAACATTTGAATAAAAGTTCCTAACATGAAGAACATTCCAATACTGTCAAATTTATCTTTCTTGAATTTTAATGTGAGTATTATTAATAAGGCAGAAAAAAATAAAAAGATCAAATACAATGATTCTAGGCTATAATAGAAGTTTTGATCCTCGATTTTAAAACAAAAGAAAATTCCTTTATGTATTATGTAGGAAGCTAAAGCAACAATGCATAAATAAAGAACAAGTATGTATTTTTTTAAAAACATTTGAAATAATTTTTTGCAAAGATGCAACTTTTATTCCAAGCTGTTTAAAAGATAAATTACTTCATCTTATTGATTTCGTTAACCTGACGAAATACATTATATAATGCTAAACCTACTCCAACCATTACAAGAATTTTGCTGTAATACACTTTTGTGCTCGGGTGTTTCTCGTCTAGCCAAGATCCTAAATAATAGAACAAATAAATAATAACCCCCATTTGAATTGGGATATTAATAAGGGCGATCCATTTATTTCCTTTATTATTCGGTTCCTTTTCCATCTTCTAATAGTATTACCGGATTAGAATTTAACATGGTACAAGTTGCTGTAAACTCAGCTCCTGGTTCGATAGATAATTTACCAACGGCGATTTCTCCATGAATACGAGCAGTACCTTTAATATTAAGGACTTCTAAAACTTTTAATTTTCCTTGAAATTCTCCTTCAATATCGGCATTATGGCAAATAATTTCGCCCTTAACAATTCCTGATGCGCCAATAACGAGTTTTCCTTGCGAAGTAAAATTTCCTATCAATTCACCATCAAGTCTAAAATCAGCTTTTGAAACAATATCTCCAACAATAGAAGTTCCTTCTACAATTCTATTGGTTTTTCCTAAATTCTCTGTACTGCTTTTTTTGACTTTTTCAAACATGGCTTTTATGGGGTTTTTGGGGCTAAATAAACGTCAAGATTTTTTTTGATTTGAACTACCTTATAATTATCACTTGAAATAATTATAGGCATATTCGAGATTTTATATTTTTTATCATCTCTCAAAACTCCTGAAACATCTTTGGCATATGCCTCTGATTTTAAACCATGAATAACTACAAAACTTTCCGTTTTATTGTATTTGTCAAATGAAGTTGTTAGTCTTTCGTAATTTTCGACTAACATATATACCTTAATTGATTCCTCGATTTTTTTAACTGTTTTTGTATCTGTATTCGATACTCGATATAAAATTTTCCAATTTTTACCGTCAACTGCTGTAAAATCTAATTTTTCTAAAGCTGGAATTTGTTTTTCTAAAATTTCACGCGCATCTTTCCCTTCTTCACTATTTGGATAGTTGTCAGCAACATTTTCTAATCCTTTTTTGTAAGCTGCCAAACCTTCTACTTTTCCTAAAGTACTTGCTTTAAGCAATTCAAATTTCGAAACAATGTCTTCACCGGCATATTGATTAATCAAGTTGTCGATGTTGTTTAAAACTTCGTCAAAATGCTCTTCTTCAAACAATTTATACCATTTTTTATATTCCCTGTCTGCCGAAGCTAAATCATCTGAATTGGTATTGTTTAAAATCTGTGCATATCTAGAAGATGGATAATTGCCTATTATATCCGATTTTATTCTTTCAGCTCTTGCTGGATTTGTAATCTGATATATTTTATACAAATTGTACATTGATGGCAAAACCAATTTTTCTTCAGGTTTATTCTGCAATAATTGTTCTAACTTGTCACTAGCTAATTTATATTCTTTAAATTTCTCCTTATAAATAAGCCCTAATTGATAATAGGCAAAGTTTCGCTCCTTTCCAATACTATCCATAACAGCAGGACTTGTTGGAATCTTGCTTTCATAAAATGCCGTTGTATATTTTTCCGGAACCGTTTGCTGCAATGCATTTATAGAATCCTGATTTATATTTAATGAATCTTTTAAAGACGTATTTACAATTGATTTTCCTGCACTTAATCTCCAATTTCCATCTATAGTACGGTTACCCCACATTTTTCTAAATTGCAATTTTCCGTAAGCAACCGTTGTTGGGTTATAAAAATAAAAAGTACTTGCGGCATCATTTCCAGATGGTGGATTAAATGCTCCAGCCGCTAAATCCATTTTATTAGGCGTCATTGCTGATGATCCACTGTTTGCATCAGTATTTCGTTGAATGTTTGCCTGTTTTTCCTTTTCCTTTTCTTGTTCTAAACGTTTTGCATCATCTTTCTTTTTGAGTTCAGCAATATAGATTTCGAAATACGTTTTTCTCTCTTCTGTTGGCAAATTGTAAACTTTGATAATGCTGTCGTTACGTTTTGCAATTGCCTCGTATTTGATTACATTATCTAGATTTTTTCTGTTTTTTTCAATAAACGCAAACTCTCTAGTTTTTGGATTTAATTTTACCAACGTACTATCATAATATTTTGCTGCCATTGTATAATCTGTATTTCTAAAATACATATTTCCAATGTTTCGATAGGTAGAGGCAACAAGATAAGGATCTTTAGATTTTCGGGCTAACGAATGATTGTAAAACTCCAAAGCATCCTTTTGCTCATTATTCTTATCAAAAAACACTCCCATTTCATAAAAAAGGATATCATAATAAGGTCTGTTTTCTCGATCTTCAACTAATTTATTATAAGTTTCGATAAACATATCATGATCATCTTTTTCATAATCAAACATTTGTGCTTTTTTTGCATAAGCTTGCATCATGTATTTACGATCGGCTTTTCGGTTCATGTCGATTACGCCATTATAAAAGTAAACGGCACTGTCTCTTTTTCCGGATTCTTGATACAATTGTCCCAAAATAAAACGGTAGCGCGCTCGGTCTTCATTAATTCTAGTAAATTTTTCAGCAATTTTCAATTTGGTTACGGCACTGTCTTTTTGCTCTGTATTCAAAAAAGCTTCTGCCAATAATGCATTTGCATCAGAAAACGTCTGCTTGTCTAAATCTGTTTTCTTTAATAATTCATTGATGTTTTTAATTACGATCGCATCATTACCTAAACGCATATTGGTTTTTTCACGCCAGACTTTTGCTGTATTGATATTACTGCTATTTGGGTATTTATAAAGAATATAATTGAAAGCCTCAATTGCCGGAATAAAGCGCTGATCATAATATCGTGCTTTTCCCAGCATCAAATATGCCTCATCTATCTGATAATTTCTTTCTCTTCCTCCAATATTCATGGAGTGTTTCTGAATTGCCTTTGTAGCTTTAGTTTCTGCTTTCTCGAAATCTGGATTTTTTGTCTTTTCCCCTTCCGAAAAATTTTCATCAAATTGCATTTTTTCGATCGGCAGAATTTTCCAGAAATTATCCTGGTTGTTGGCCTGAATAGATTTAAGCCCTTTTTCAAGACCAATTCCACCATTATACAAAATGTTGTATTTGGTACTTAAAGCATGCGAATTCCTATTCACAAAGGTGTTATTCTTTGTGGAACATGCTATCAAAAGCAATGCAAAAGTTAGAAAAAAACTATATTTAAGAGTATTCTTTTTCAATAGAATCAATTTTTAAAGCATTAACTTATAAAAAGCACTTTTAGTATAATGACTTGTAAAATTACGCTTCTTTTTGAAATATAGAAACTTAAACTGCAAAAAACGATTCCAGCTCCTGCAAGGTCTCTTTTGAAGTTTGAATATCTTTTACAATTTCACCTTTATTAAGGGCAACTATTCGGTCACAAACCTCAACCGTGTGCTGTAAATCATGACTTGAAACCAAAACAGTTACATTTGGGTCATCGGCTAATTCTTTGATAATTTTCTTCAAACGGCTTACGGTAGTAGGATCTAAATTTGCAAAAGGCTCATCTAAAATTACCACTTCTGGATTTCCAATAAGGGTTGCAATAATCCCTACTTTTTTCTGGTTTCCTTTTGATAAATCACGAAGATATTTTTTATTTTTTAAAATTTCTCCATTAAAAAATTCTTCATGTTTAGCCAAAAGCGCATCAATATCGGCTTTGTTCTGATGGCGCAAATCTCCAATGAAGTAAAAGTATTCTTCTGGCGTCAAATAGCCAATAAGGAAACTTTCGTCTAAAAAAGAACCTGTAAAAGATTTCCATTTTTCACTTGTATTTACTTGAATATCATTTGTTTTTATATAACCAGTCGAAGGATGAATAAGATCTAAAAGCAAACTGAAAAAAGTTGTTTTTCCGGCACCGTTGTTTCCAACAAGCCCAAAGCTTTGTCCTTTTGGAATTTCAAGATTTTCAATATTTAAAACTGTTGTACCGTTATATTTTTTTGAAAGCTGATTTACTTGTATCATGATAATGTTAGATTTTAGATTGTTGATTTAGATTTCTAAAGAATGAAATTATCTCATTCTCAAATTGACAAATTATCTAATTAATTCTTTTGTTTATAAGCGCTAATTGTACTGTACTTTTCGACTTTGTACCTTTTTTCAATGATTGAAAAAACTTTGTTTCTAAATACAAATCCCAAAATTCCGGCTCCAGCAACCAACATTAAGCCAAGCGTTTTATCGCCCAAATAAAGTCCGATTCCGTAAAGTCCTAAAGGCAACAATAATTTTGGCAGAGTCAACAGCATCGCGTTTACATTAAATGCTTTTTTATCTCCAAAAGCACCACCAGCATTGCTCAAATCGATTGGTGTTTTTGTAAATGCTCCTCCCAAAAGAACCAAATGAGAGTTTACTCCAATATTATAAATGGCGCCAACCACAATTGTCAAATACACCTGCCATCCGTAAAAAAGATAAAACGAAGCCAAAATTGTCGAAACAAAAGTGGCAATAACAATAAGCCACCATTTTGAGGTAATATATCCTCGATAAGGAATGTTTTGTGTCATCATCAATTGATAATACGAACTGTCCCAGCTTGGTACAAATTGACCAAAGACAAATAAGAAGCCGCCTGAAACAAATATTCCTGCAAAAATATACATGACCGCCGGCTGATGCGTATTTCCAAAAAAGATCAATCCGTAAAACAAAAAGAAAAAACTCATTATAATTGTCGTTTTTGATCTTTTGTTTCTTTTGATCAATTTGATGTCATTTTTAAGAAATGTTCCCAAAGTTCCAAATTGATTCAGCCAAGAATAATTTTCAGTAGTCGCAATGTCTTCTTTTTTTGAAAGTCCAGCATCCAGATATAAATTGTTTTTGAAATACTTAAATGTAAAAACATACAATCCAATTAAGAATAAAATTGGAATTATAAATAATACTTTTGATGTATAAAGTCCTTGAAAAAAAGGCATTGTGAAAACCGTAATATCAAAAAGCTTATAATATTGTGCTGCCCCCAAAGCCAAAGCCAATCCGACAAAAACAACAAATAATTTATCGATATTACTTAAAACAATATTTAAAAAATTATTGATGTAGATTAATGAGAAAATAGCCAAAAGCCAAAATAGGATTCCTACAATATCATATCCTTCAATAGCCAACACAACTGAAAACGGCACAAAAAACAGCGCATGAACCCAGTTAAAAAATGACAATGCTGTTTTTCCCAAAGAGAAATGAACAATCGTTGGTTTTTTGAAAGGCAAAACCAATAACGGTTTAATATTAAGAACCGGAATTGCTTGCATCAACAAACGAATTATAAGATCAAATAGAAAATAATAAATCAAGAATTTGTTGATGGTGATTAATGGTTCAAGGTTCATTTTTTTAAGCACATAAAATGCTCCAACTCCCATTGCAACAAAAAGTACTGAAAAGTACACCATCAAAAAACCAATTAAAATTTTCATGGCCAAATTTGCTCCAAATGAAGCTGATCTGACAAAGGCTTTCCATTCTAAGTAAATAAACTTTTTAATCATGGTTATTTGTTTTAGTTTTTCAGTAAGAGACCAAATGTAGGAAAACGTTACAAAAAAAGTTAAAAAAAATATTTTAGTAAGTGTCAATTACTTAGTTCTTGCTACTTTTGCAGAAAAAAATAACCATGCCTTCATTCTTAAAACTTATAATTAAAGAGGTAAAACGCGAGACAGCAGATGCGGTTTCGGTACTTTTTAATGTTCCTGAAGAACTAAAACCAGACTATAAATTTACAGCTGGACAATACATAAATTTAAAATTAACCCTTGATAACCAAGAAATAAGACGTGCCTATTCGATTTGCTCAGCGCCAGAAAGCGGTGAATTGCGAATTGCAGTAAAAGCAGTAAAAAATGGTCTTTTTTCTCAGTTTGCCAATACGACTTTAAAAGCTGGAGATGTTCTTGAAGTAGGTCATCCAGAAGGAAAATTTACACTTGAACCAGATGCTGACAAACAAAAAAATTACGTAGCGTTTGCTGCAGGAAGCGGTATTACTCCAGTAATTTCTATCATTAAATCGGTTTTAAAAAGTGAGCCAAAAAGTTCATTTGTATTGGTTTACGGAAATAAAACTCCTGAACAAACTATTTTTCATCAAGAACTACACGACTTGCAATTGCAGTATGTTGGCCGTTTCTTTATACATTATGTATTTAGTCAAGCTAAAGCCGAAAATGCTTTGTTTGGAAGAATCGACAAATCGGCGGTGAATTTTGTATTGAACAACAAGCATAAAGAATTGCAGTTTGACAAGTTTTTCTTGTGTGGACCAGAAGAAATGATCAATACGGTTTCGAATATTTTAAAAGAAAAAAATGTAAAAGAATCGGCAATTAAATTTGAACTTTTTACATCTTCTGCTCAAGAACACGAAATTCAGGGTTCTCAAGACGGACATACAAAAATTACCGTTTTGGTTGATGATGAAGAAGTTACTTTTGAAATGTCTAAAAAACAAACTATCCTTGATGCCGCTCTAAAACAAGGTGTTGATGCTCCTTATTCTTGCCAAGGCGGAATTTGCAGCAGCTGTTTAGGACGTGTGACATCAGGAAGTGCAGAAATGACAAAAAATTCAATTTTAACAGATGGAGAAATTGCAGAAGGCTTGATTTTGACTTGCCAAGCGCATCCAACATCTGAAACTATTTATGTTGATTACGACGACGTATAATTAGTTAAATATCAAAGAATATAAATTCCAAATTCCAGCTTTAATGGAGTTTGGAATTTTTTTTTTGTTTCTCCATTTATATCTTCCTTAAATTCAAATTACAAAAAAAGCAATTTTTTGTCGAAATATTGCCGAATTTTTAGTATATTAGAGGTGAAATTAAAGTAATCGCAATCTCATAGTTTGAGAATTTGTAGCGCTAAATCAACTTTGTCAAAACATTTAAAACTTTAAATATCATGACAGCTCACGTACACCACTTTCATCTTTATCTTTTCATTATGTTGTTCGTATCTGCTTCATTATGCGTTCTGGCAGTTATTCTAAAAATGAGAAATAAAAAGGGTCCGAAATTGCTTGAAAAAGAAAAATACAATTCGACCATGACCGAAAAAATGATCGAAGTAAAAGACACTGATTCAAATATTTTTAATATTTGGCCTTATGTAAGTAAACTTAAATCTGCTAAAATTTTATCTACAAAAATTAAAGATCACGACTTGATTTATAAAATTTACAGAGATTCAACAAATAAGTTCGAACATATTCTACTGTCTACTGAAGACAAAAATAATTTTGTTACGATAATCGTTAATAAAAAAAGAAAAAAAACAATAGGATATTCTATACTTGATTCTAACAAAAGATATGATTTACAAAGCAATGTTGCTTAAAAATTATTTTGTCAGCAATACCCCAGCAGGGTAAAATATTTATAGAATATAAATAAGACAAACGAAAAAGCTCCAGCGGAGCGACATATTATAAAATATATGTCGCTCCGCTGGAGCTTTAATATTGTAGTCATCATTTTTGCTATAAATATTTCGCTTCTCCGAAGCTTACAAAAAGAAGTTATTCTGTTATTTCGACTATTTTCTTTAATCTTTTTATAAAAGTTGTTCTACAACTTTATCAACAACCTGTTGTGGTAAAATTGTCCTCATAGCATCTTCATAACCTTCAACAACTTTATTTCCGTAAACAGAAGTCGGCAATTTTGGATATTGATTTCGGTCAGAAGTCAATGCGTTTTCCAGCGTTTGGTTAAATGGCAAAAATCCTGCGTACGGATGTGTTGCGCCCCAAAGCGTAATCACTTTCACGCCAAGCATTGCCGCAATATGTGCGTTTCCAGAATCCATAGAAAGCATAACGTCCAGATTGCTGATCAACTTTAATTCCTGTTGAAATTTAATTTTTCCTGCCACATTTATGACATTTTTAAAAGGCTCTGAAAATGAATCTAAAATTTCAATTTCTTTTTTCCCACCTCCAAAAAGCAAAATGGTCTGATCTTTATTTTCTGCCAATTTTGCAATTACTTCCTGCATCAAATCCAAAGGATACACTTTAGAATCGTATTGGGCAAAAGGAGCGATCCCAATTAATTTTTGGTAATTTTCTCCAATTAAATCCGTGATTTCAGCACTTAAAATGGCTTTTTTTGGAAACTCTGGATTATTTAAATCTACAGGAAAACCAAGTTCTTCAAATACTTTTGCGTGTCTTTCGAACATCGTCGGCAATTGTTTGAAAATCTTGTTTTCTGCTCTTGTCAGTTCCTTTTTTCCTTCTCTTCCTTTATCGACCGTTGCTCTTTTTTTTCCGCTTAAAGCGAAAAGCAAGCTCACAATTTTGGATCGCAAAACATTATGAAGATCTGCAAAAGCGTCAATATTCAGCTTTTTCACATCTTTAAATAATCGCAAAAGCCCAAAAAAGCCTTTATGTCTTTCTTTTTCATCAAAAGCAAAAAATTCCAGATTTGGAATTCCGTCAAAAAAAGGTTTGAAAAAAGGACGCGAAATAACCGTAAGTTTTATCTCCGGATACTGTTTTACAAAAGCGCGTAAAACAGGAACCGTCATGGCGACATCTCCCATTGCGGATAGTCTCATGACGGCTATATGTTTGATTTTGTTGCTAGACAACGCTGCCAAATTATTTTTTATTTTGATACAAAACCGGGTTCAATTCATCATCATTGTACATTTTCATTTGTTTGTACACTTTCATGAATTTCTCTCCGTTTTCAATATCTGTCAATAATTCTTCAATTGCTGTAGACAAATCTGTTCTTTGCTCTAAAAGTACGTTTAATTTTTCTTGACATTTATCTCTGTGCTCTTGTGTAGCTTCTGCACGTGTAGCTTCTTCGTGCATGTGATAAATTTTCAAAGCCAAAATAGACAATCTGTCAAATGCCCAAGCCGGGCTTTCAGAATTGATTTTTGCTCCGTCTTTTGCTTTTATATGGCTGTATTTTTGCAAAAAGTAGCTGTCAATATATTCCACCATATCAGTTCTTTCCTGATTTGAAGCATCAATTTTTCTTTTCAAAGTCAACGCTGCCACAGGATCAATTTGTGGATCACGAATAATATCTTCATAATGCCATTGAACAGTGTCAATCCAATTTTTTAGATATAATAAATGCTCAAACTTATCTTTTGGATAAGGATTGCTAATTGGTTGATCAACATTATCAAATTGATGATAATCTTTGATACTTTGTTCGAAAACAGAATATGCTAATTTTGAAAACATGTCTTTAATTATTAGAGACACAAAGATACTTTTTATACTTTTATAGTGTGAAAAAAACCATTATTTTTTCATTTTTGTATTAAAAACAATCAAATAATTTTAAAAATTAGATATGAAAATTCATTATATATCTGAAAACAACAGCGTTTTAAATCATTTTTTAGGCCAAATAAGAAATGTAAATATTCAAAACGACAGCATGCGTTTTCGAAGAAATATTGAACGAATTGGCGAAATTATGGCATATGAACTGAGCAAAATTTTGCCTTATAAAAATGTCGAAATTCAAACACCACTTGGTATTAAAAAAACAACTGAAATTGCATCTGATATTGTTTTATGTCCAATTTTAAGAGCGGGATTGCCACTTCATAATGGCTTTTTGAATTACTTTGATCATGCCGAAAACAGCTTTGTCTCAGCCTGCAGATTTCATCCAAATAATGATGATGAATTTGAAATTCGAGTTGAATATCAAGCGATTTCAAACTTAAATAATAAAACAGTCTTATTGCTTGATCCAATGTTGGCAACGGGTCAATCGATTGTAGCAGTTCATAAAAAACTAATGGAAAATGCTACTCCAGCAGAATTTCATATTGTAGTGGTTATTGCCGCTCCCGAAGGAATTGCTCATTTAGAAAAAAATCTGCCTGAAAACTGCCACTTATGGGTAGCTTCTCTAGATGAAAAACTTAATGAGAAAAACTACATTGTTCCTGGACTTGGCGATGCTGGTGACCTTGCTTACGGAAGCAAATTATAATTGAGAGAAAAAAGTAAATAAACTGCAGCAAATAAGCACGTAAAAAACAATTTCGTTATTTAATTTTTGTTGCATATATTCTACATGACTAGACGCCATAATTGTCAACGGCGTAATGCTGAACAACAGTAAATCATTGCTTTTATTTGGTGAAAGAATAAAAACGAAAGCAGCTATGAAAAAACAAGCCACAACTTTTTTATAAGAAGAATGTACAATTTGTGGTCTGTTTGATAATGTTGACAACATCGAAACTAAAAAGAAAAGCGCAACAGCAACATAAATTGAAAGCGCTCCGTTTTCGTAATTGTTTTTGAAATAATCTATATTCAAGTCGATTACGGCTCTTTTTTCAAAAAATGCAATGGCATCAAAATGAAATACCAACGATACTAATAAAAAGATCAAAGAAACTGCTAAAAGCGCCACAAACGGCAAAACCCAGTTACGATAATCGCGCGAAACGTGAAAAATAATCGATATAAAAACTAAAATCAGGAAAAGAATACACCAAAATTGAAATAAAGAAGCTACTAAAATCCAAAAAGAGGCATCAAATATCTTTTCTTTTGAAGCTTTTAAGGATTGCAACGAAATTAATCTACGAAGTGCTAGCAACAGAAAAAAATTGGCATAAATTACATTCGAATCGTTAAATATGGTGGGGAAAAACAATATAAACAATAAGTAGAAAAATATCGAATATCCGTTGTCTTTACTGAGCCCATTCTTTTTTACGATAAAATTAACCAAGAAAAAAGAAGCCAAAATAAAGCACAACAAACTTACTTTTTGAAATGCTAAAAAAGGCGCCGTTATCCAAGATGGCTCTTGAATTTGAAACAGAAAAAAGAAAACTAGTATTAAAATTACGACCAAAGAATAATTTAATGGTGTAGATTTTTTAAAAACACTTGTTATCATAAGGATATTTTATACTTTTGTGATTGTAAAGATAATACTTGTTTAAAATGAAAAACCGAACAAGTTGAAAAAAGATTCTATTAAATGAATTTTGTCTTCAAAGCATTACACAACAATAAATAACATATAATTTTTAAAATTATGACAGCTTTTTTTGAAGGAATTCAATACCTATTCGTTAACATTTTGTTTGCTCCTCTTGATTTTTTACGTCATTTGGAACTAATTACGTGGTTTGGCGCAAACACTATTAACTGGATTTTTATGATCATCTGCGCATGTGCAATCGTTTATTGGATTAAACAATTACGCATTTTTGATGACGCTGGAACAGAAAACCAAGATACAACGGCTCATTCATTTTTAAAATAAAAAACCAAACCCTTTAATTAAAAAGGGCTTGCAAATTTATTTTTTAGATTAAATCGAAACCGATATCTTTTCTAAAATACATCTTATCAAAGCTTAGTTTATCTATGTTTTGGTAAGATTTTTTTATGGCCTCTTGGAAATTGTCTCCGTAAGATGTCACTGCAATTACACGTCCTCCATTAGTAACGACATTTTCGCCATCTAATTTTGTTCCCGCGTGAAAAACTATCGAATCTGTAACATTTTCTAATCCAGAAATTACTTTTCCCTTTTCGAAATCTTCAGGATATCCTCCAGAAACAACCATAACAGTTGTTGCGCTTCTTGGATCTACTTCTAAATTAAAGTCTCCTAATTTCTGATCTGCAACAGATAAAAATAATTCAACTAGATCTGATTTTAATCTCGGAACCACAACTTCAGTTTCAGGATCTCCCATTCTTACGTTATATTCAATAACGATTGGTTCGTTTTTAACATTGATTAAACCAATAAAAACAAAACCTTTATATTCGATTCCGTCTTTTTGGAAACCTTCGATTGTTGGTTTTACAATACGAGTTTCGATTTTTTCCATCAAAACAGCATCAACATAAGGCACTGGAGAAACTGCTCCCATTCCGCCTGTATTTAAACCTGTATCGCCTTCTCCAATTCGTTTGTAATCTTTTGCAGTTGGAAGAATTTTATAGCTTTTTCCGTCTGTTAAAACAAAACAGCTTAATTCGATTCCGTCAAGGAATTCTTCAATAACCACTTTTGCACTTGCTGTTCCAAATTTTGCGTGAACCAGCATATTGCGTAATTCCGTTTTTGCTTCTTCAAGATCCTGAATAATCAAAACACCTTTTCCTGCTGCTAAACCGTCTGCTTTTAAAACGTATGGAGGTTGTAGTGTTTCAAGAAACTTACATCCTTCTTCAACTGTTTCGGCAGTGAAACTGTCATAAGCTGCTGTTGGAATATTATGTTTCATCAAGAATTCTTTTGCAAATTCTTTACTTCCTTCTAATTGAGCACCCAATTTTGATGGCCCAATAACCGGAATATTTTTTAAACTTTCGTCGTTTTTAAAATAATCGTAAATACCCTTTACCAATGGATCTTCAGGTCCTACAACTACTAAACTTATATTTTCTTTAAGAACTAATGCTTTTACAGCTTCAAAATCGGTTGCAGAAATTGCAACGTTTTCAGCGATTGCAGCTGTTCCTGCATTTCCAGGTACTACAAAAAGTTTTTCGCAAAGCGGACTCTGAGTCATTTTCCATGCAAAAGCATGCTCTCTTCCGCCTGATCCCAATAATAAAATTGTCATGGTGTTGTTGTATTTAGTTGTGGTGCAAAAATACTTGCTTTTGCACGGAAAAAATAATTAAATCTTCAAAAAATTGTTGGTTCTACCCTGTTAGTAATTCGTAAACGTTATTTTTGACGAAAATTATTCTGAAAAATGATTCGCCTTTTTGATATTTCGCTTCAATTAAATGGTTTTCCGATAAAGAAAGCCAAAGCCGAATTGGATAAAATTGTTCATTTTTCAGAAGATGAATATGCTTCATTTCTTGAAAGCAAAAAGAAAGAGATTGTTGATTTTCATCTTAAAAACAATCCTTTTTATGCAGAATTAGCTGGAAATGCAACAGCTGAAAATTGGGAAAATCTTCCGATTTTAAATAAACAAAATCTTCAAAAACCGCTCGAAGAAAGGCTCTCAAAAGACTATTCTAAAAAAAGTGTTTACCTCAACAAAACGTCTGGTTCAAGCGGAACGCCTTTTGTTTTTGCAAAAGATAAATATTCTCATGCTTTAACCTGGGCTTCCAATATTATGCGTTTTGGCTGGTTCGGAATTGATTTTAATCATTCGTATCAGGCACGTTTTTATGGAATTCCAATGTATTTTATTGGGTATCGAAAAGAGCGTTTCAAAGATTTTCTGACGCATCGTTTTCGTTTTCCTGTTTTTGATTTATCTGATGAAGTTTTGGAAAAATTTCTGAAGAAATTCAGAACAAAAAAATTCGATTATATCAATGGTTATACGAGCTCGATTGTACTATTTGCTAAGTTTTTAGAACAGAAAAATATCATTTTAAAAGAAATTTGTCCAACGCTAAGAGCTTGTTTTGTTACTTCGGAAATGCTTTTTGAAACAGATAAAAAACTGCTGGAAAAGCAATTCGGAATTCCGATTATCAGTGAATATGGCGCTTCCGAATTGGATTTAATTGCTTTTGAAAATCCGCAAGGCGAATGGCAGGTAAATGCAGAAACACTTTTTGTCGAGATTTTAGATGAAAATAATAATTCTGTTCCACATGGAACAGAAGGAAAAATTGTGATTACTTCTTTATTCAACAAAGCAAATCCTTTTATCAGATATGAAATTGGCGACATTGGAATTTTAGACGAAAAAAGCACACCTCAAAAACCAATTCTTAAAAAATTAATTGGAAGAACAAACGACGTTGCAATTCTTCCAAGTGGGAAAAAATCGCCAGGTTTGACATTTTATTATGTAACCAAAAGCATAATAGAAGACGATGGAAACGTAAAAGAATTTATCATTAAACAGACCAAAATAGATACTTTTGAAATTGAATATGTCGCCGAAAAAGGATTAACAAAAGAACAAATTCAAAGTATAAGAGAGGCAATTTCCACATATTTGGAACCTGATTTAAATTTTACTTTTACCCGAAGAATTGCTTTAGAAAGAACCAATCGCGGAAAACTAAAACAGTTTAAATCTTATTTATAAATATAAATAAAATCTTACATTTGTTTTTATAATTAAAAACTTATGGAAGATCAATCTATACTTTCTGAAGAAACAATTTCTAATAAAATATATTTTATCCGCGGTCAAAAAGTGATGCTTGATCGTGATTTGGCTTTGCTTTATGGTGCTGAAACAAAGCGATTAAAAGAACAAGTAAAAAGGAATTTAAACCGCTTCCCGAAAGACTTTATGTTTGAACTTACCAAAACAGAATTTGAAAATTGGAGGTCGCAATTTGCGACCTCCAATTCAGAAAAGATGAGTTTACGGTATGCACCAATGGCTTTTACTGAACATGGTGTTATGATGCTTTCAAGCATTTTAAAAAGCGACAAAGCAATTCAAACCAATATTCAAATCATGCGCATTTTCACGAAAGTGAGACAAATGCTTTTGGATACAACAGAAATTAAAGTTGATATTTTGCAGATTCAAAAGAAGTTAGAAAATCACGATAAAAATATTGAGCTAGTATTTTCTTATTTAGATGAATTGACTGAAAAGAAAGAAAATGAATCTGAAAGAGTAAAGATTGGCTATAAAAAATAACTCTTTAAGGTCACAGATTGTGACCTTAGAAATCGAAACGTATTATTAAAAAAAATTGGAGGTCACAAATTGTGATCTCCAATTCTAAGCGAAATTCTTCAAGGTCGCAAATTGCGACCTTGAAAAAACATTAAACTTTCTTTATATACTTTGATTTGATTATCAATTGAGTAAACAAAAACCTCATCATTAACAAAACAGAATAAACAAGATTATATCCATGAAATTCTCTGTAAACACCAAAGTTGTGTTTTATCAATTTAAATTTTGAAGAAGAAACAGAATCTTTTCTAATTCTGTAAAATGCCAAAGGTTCTGGAATTGGTTTGGCTACTTTAATTTGTTTTACGATTGTAAGCCATATTCTCCAATCTTGACGTTTTTGAGAAGTTTCAAGAATAATTTTCCCGAAATAATCTGCATCATAAATGGCGGTTAAATTACCAACATAATTACAGAAAAACAATTCATTATAAGTTAACGGATTTGGCGATTCAACTCTTCTATTTAAATCATTTCCTTCTTCATCAATTGAATCATAAAAACTAAAAGTAAAATGCAAATTATTCGTTTTTAAAAACTCAATTTGCTTTTCTAATTTCTCAGGAAACCATAAATCATCTGCATCTAAATAGGCGATATATTTTCCTGTAGCTTTTTCTAAAGCGGTGTTTCTTGCAAAACCATTTCCACGATTTTTCGGTGATTTAAATAGTTTTATTCGGCTGTCTTTTTGAGCAAATACTTCAATAATTGCAACCGTTTTATCTGTTGATGCATCATCGGCCAAAATCATTTCCCAGTTTGCATAGGTTTGATTTTGAACTGATTCAATTGTTAATCGAATGAACTTTTCAGTATTATATGTTGGTACAATAATAGAAACTAATTCGCTCATTGATGCTGATTGTTTTGGAGTTTGATTATAAAAACAGCCCGAATTCAATTAAATTCGAGCTGTGTGAAGTATTATTTTATATAGCTTGAAAAGTCTTTGTGTTCTTCTTTAGCAAGTTCTTCAGGAGATAATGATTTGAAATATTCATAGGTAATTTTCATTCCTTCTGCCCTATTTACTTTTGCTTCCCAACCCAACAATTCTTTCGCTTTTGTAGTATCTGGCTGGCGCTGTAAAGGATCGTTTATTGGCAGTGGATGATAAACCACTTTCTGGTTTGTACCTGTCAATTTTATGATTTCTTCCGCAAAATCTTTAATGGTGATTTCGTCTCGATTTCCAATGTTTACTGGATAAACGTAATCTGAATGCAATAATCTGTAAATACCTTCAACCTGATCATCTACATAACAGAAAGAACGCGTTTGCATTCCGTCTCCGAAAATCGTTAGATCTTCGCCACGTAAAGCCTGTCCTATAAAAGCAGGAATTACACGTCCGTCGTTTAATCGCATTCTTGGACCGTACGTGTTAAAAATACGCACGATTCTGGTTTCTACACCGTGAAAAGTATGGTATGCCATTGTGATAGATTCCTGAAAACGTTTTGCTTCATCATAAACGCCACGCGGACCAATTGTATTTACGTTTCCGTAATATTCTTCAGTCTGCGGATGAACTAATGGATCTCCATAAACTTCAGAAGTTGAAGCAATCAAAATTCTTGCTTTTTTAACTCTCGCTAATCCTAATAAATTATGCGTTCCTAAAGAACCTACTTTTAAAGTCTGAATCGGAATCTTTAAATAATCAATCGGACTTGCCGGCGAAGCAAAATGCAGTATATAATCTAAATCACCCGGAATGTGAACAAACTTGGTGATATCGTGATGATAGAATTCGAAGTTTTCTAGTTTGAATAAATGTTCAATGTTTTTAAGATCGCCCGTAATCAGGTTATCCATTCCAATAACAAAATAGCCTTCTTTAATGAATCGGTCACATAAATGCGATCCTAAAAAACCTGCAGCTCCGGTAATAAGTATTCTTTTCATAATTGATTTAATTGAACATTTTCGAATTTCATTTGGCAACAAAATCCAAGATAGACGCACAAATGTACTAAAATATCTTTCCTTTCAAATGACACTTTTAACCATCTATAAAAGAAGTTTTACAATTTCAGATAATTATTAAACTCATTTATTTATTTTTACTCACAAATTAATCCCGTATTTTGAAAGTTGTACATGTAATTGAGGCGCTCGGTGGTGGCGTTTATACCTATTTTAGAGATTTATCGACTTTCTTTGGAAATGATGAAATAAACCAAAATATCGAAACCATTATTATTTATAGTGGCAATCGAAAAGAAATTGATGCTCAAAAAATAAAATCTGAGTTTTCAGATGGCGTTAAGCTGATCCAGGTCAATATGGTCCGGGAGCTTTCTCCATTTCAGGATTTAAAATCGGCTTATCAATTAACAAAAGCGCTTAAAAAAATCAATCCGGACATTATTCATCTTCATTCTTCAAAAGCTGGAGTTTTGGGCCGTGTTGCTTATTTTTTCATGTTCAAAAAGAAAAAACTCTTCTATACCCCTCACGGATATTCGTTTTTAAGAACTGATATTTCAAGCACATTAAGAACACTTTATTGGACAATTGAAAAAAGCTTTCAGCGTTTTTTTGGTGGAACAATTGTGGCCTGTGGCGATACCGAGCAAAAAATTGCCCAAAAATTAGGACCTGCAAAATTAGTCCGAAACGGAATTGATATTGCAAATGTTCAAGAACATTATGCACCTCATCAAAACGAAAAATTGACCATTGGAATTATGGCCAGAATTACCGCAGCCAGAAATCCCGAAATGTTTAATCAAATTGCTTTAAAGTTTCCAGATTTTAATTTTGTTTGGATTGGAGACGGTGAATTGAGACATTTAATTACAGCTCCAAACATCCGAATTACGGGCTGGATTTTAGATCGGAAAACGGTTTTAAAAGAACTTGATAATATTGATATTTACATGCAGGTTTCTCTTTGGGAAGGTTTGCCAATTGCTGTTCTAGAAGCTATGGCATTACAAAAACCGGTTATTGCTACTAATATCATTGGGAACAAAGATGCTGTTCTTCACAATAATACAGGTTTCCTTTTTACTGATATAGCCGAATTAGATGGTTTCTTCGAAATTTTAAAAGATGCCGAAACTAGAGCAAAATTTGGTCAAAATGCTTTGGCAAGATGCGGAGAATTATTCGACAAAAATCAAAATTTTAAACAGCTTTTGGCGCTTTATCAAGAGTAAGTTTCTGCTGAAGCCAATAACTGGCAAAAATAGACGACCAAATGCCACTGAAGGCAATTCCGTCAAAACTAAGCAGAAAATCATCGACTAAATTTGATGTGAAAAAAATCAAGAAAAATGATAGTATCATGGCATTTTTTAAATCGTAGCCAAAGTAGCCAATTGTAAAGATGTAAAGCAGCACAACGAGTGGTCCAAGAATTCCGAACTTCAATAAAAAATCTAAAAATTGATTGTGCACTGGAAATTCATATTTAGCCAAAAAATGCTGATTGGTATCTCTATAATATTTGAATAATTCAGGTTTTCCATCTGCTGCCCCAACTCCAAAAGGAAGATTTTTAACCGATAATTCCCAAGCCGATTTCCAAATGGAAACCCTCGTAACCAGTGAATTAAAAACCTTTATTTCGGGATGGTCGATTTCGTCTAATTTTCCAACTTTATCCATATAAGCAAAAGTAACCGACGAATATTTTTCTTTCATATAAGGATTCTTTTGAATGAATAAAAACAAAATTCCTCCTAATAAAACAACAACTGCAAAGCCCGTCAAAAGAATCTTCTTGGGATTAATTTTGGTTCTAATTTCATAAAAGAAAACAATCAAAAATCCGATTAAGACATTCAACAGCGCCATTCTGGTATTGACCAAAAGCACAAAGAAAAAAGAAAATAAAAAGACGCTTAGATACATAATTTTAAACCCTATTTTCTCCTTATTTTTAAAACTCTCAAAAACAAAATACAACGCACAAACCGACACAAAAGCCAAATGCATATTCAGCGCAGGTGCATGAATGCCAATGCTATCGGTAAACTGATAACCCATTTCCCATAAATCAATTTGATTGAGATATTTTTCTACTAAATCAGGAAAAAGAACAAGAAATCGGATCAAGAAAAAAAACATAATAACTGTTGTAGCAATTACATAAGTTTTAGCAATTTTAAAAAAATCTACTCGCTGATAATTTCCAATAATAAACAATGGAAAAACCAATAACGAAGTTCTTTTTTCAATCGCCTTTATTCCTTGGACAAATGAATCATTGTTCCAAAAAAGCAACAACTCCAGTAAAACTGGTGAAGCAATACAAGCGATCAAAATGAATTGTTTTTTTGAATATTTCAATTTCTTGAAAAACACTAAATTAAATACCGCAAACAAAATAATCAGCAATGAGCACGGTTTCCTGAAAATCATCGCAACGGCCATTAAACACAAGAAAAAGTGAAATATTTTATTGAAGTTCTTTTCGGAAATGGTCATAATAAAGTGCAAAATAGATTAAAGGAAAAATCCCAATTTTGTGTCGGATCGAGGAACCTAAATCAGGTTCAAAAACGCTTTGGAGAATGAAAAAAGAAAACAAAATGAACATAATCAAAAGTTCGTAACGATACTTTTTTCTTTCTTGTAAACATATAGAAAATCGCACTAACAAAATATAAAACAGCAAAAGCTGCCAAATTACAAAAACAATAATTTGAGGCGAAAGAATATGTTTTAACCCATTCAAAGGCAGATTTACAGTAAAAAAACCATAAAAAATGCCAATTGCTTCTCCGTACCAAGTATCTGTTTTTACTGGCGAAGTGATCATTGAATTGGCATCTGCAGAAACCATTCTCGAGCTATTTACCACTTCCCTACTGATTTCAGAAAAATATTTCCCTTTTAAAACACCATAACTCAAAGAGAGAAAAACCGCAATCAGCAAACCATAAAAAATCGTACTGACGGTTTTATTTTTAAAATTGATGAAACTCACCAAATACATTCCGCCACCAACAACGGGAATCAAAGCAAAATAAGGACGATATAAGGCTCCAAAAAGTATTAAAAGCAACGAGGCAATCAAAATTGTTTTTCGGAACGAAAATCGCTCGTTTCGGCACAATAAAACAATTACGGCTATAAACAAATAGGTAATAAATTCCTTCGACGGCATCGAGATGAAAATTGCAATCATAAAAATGCCCAGATACACTAAAATGTTTTTGACATTCAGTTTTTCAAAATTATCTGGAATACCTATTTTGTATAAAATATAAATTAAAACCGGAAATTGAATCAACGCAATTATTGGAAAAGGAAGATGCCTAAAACCAATCATTTTATAAAACAAAATCGTAAGTGGATAACTTCCTAAATAACCAATTTCATTGTATTTGTCGTAAATAATAATTGCGGTATCGTAGAAAAATTTTGGAGGCAAAATAAAACAAGACAGAAGTGCCACAACTAAATTAGCTGTCGTAATTAGCAAAAATGCCACTGTACTTTTTTTAACTAATAATTGCATTTTTCTATTTTATTTTGAAGCTCTACGTTTTTTGTTCAGGCTTCTTTTTAATCGGTAACCATTCAAAAAGAAAATCAAAGTCTTGAAAGATAAAAATTTATAAAATTTCATCACTTTATCTACTTTTATGTTGCGTCCTTTTTTAAGAAGATATTTCCAAGAAATCAAATCATCCCAAATCTGTTTTTGCGATTCCGTCGACAAAACATAAAAATCTTTTAGAATTACGACATAATTGCAAGCCCAATAATTTTCTATTGCTTTATTTAATTTTTCTGATTCCGTTTTCTCCGAATACAATCCGTCTTTTACCATTTCATAAACATCTTCAATATGTTTGGCGCTAACAGCTGTCGTTATAGAACCTTGACGCGCCTGACGATAGACATAAAATGATTTCGAGTAAATATTAAAAGTCTTGATATAATACATCAATTTTCCGCACCATTCAATGTCTTCTGATTTTCTTCCGACAGGAAAAAACAATTCATTTTCAATTAAAATGGATCTCTTAATTACTTTGTCCCAAGCCGAAGCAACATATAAATCATAAAAAACCAGCTTCAGAATTTCGTCTTCAAATTTTCCGTTTTTGGTTTTTATAAATCGCTGATTGTATTTGCAATTAATATCGTTTTCTGAAAAAAATCGGCTTTCTTCGTGAAGGATTATATCGGGCTTTGTCTGAGAAATTATTTTACTCAAATCGTCTAAAGCCTGTTTTCCTTGCCAATAATCATCGCTGTCGGTAAAAATGATATAATCGCCTTTTGCTGCTTTTAATCCCGTATTTCTGGCATCAGATAAACCGCCGTTTTCTTTGTCAATGAGAGTTATCTGAGGAAATTTTTGCTTGTATTTTTGACAAATTTCCAACGAAGAATCGGTTGATCCGTCGTTGACTAAAATAAGTTCAAAATCAGAAAAAGTTTGGCACAAAACACTATCTAAACATTGTGGCAAATAAGCCTCAACGTTATAAACCGGAATAATAATACTAAAAAGCAAAGTCTCTTTCTCTATGTTCATAGCATAATTTTTTAATGCAAAAACACTTTTATTTTGTCTTTTCGATAAATAACAATTGCCACAACAAGATTCCAGAAAAAAGAACTTGAAACAAATGCAATTGCACCGCCAGTCATTCCGTAAATCGGAATTAAAAATCGGTTTAAAGTGAAATTAACAATGACTGCCAAAATCAAAATAATCTGAAAAATGTGTTGTCTTCCCGTCATATTCAAATAAACTGATGCTGTACCAAATGCCGAACAAATTCCCTGACCAATAAGCAATATCAAAAATGCCTGCTGTGCCACAATATATTGATGCCCAAAAATGGACAAAATTGATTTTGAAAAATAACTTATCAGCAAGATAACCGGCAACGTTATCATTAAAATTAAACGAGCACTTTTTCTTGACACTTCACTTAATTCTGCTGTTTTGTGACTCGCAAATAACTCCGCAATTTTAGCCGAAACGGTGATATTTATACTTACGATTATGATCGAGATAATCGTCATTATTTTAACTCCAACGGAATAAAATGCGACAGTTTCATCGTTTCGGTATTTCTTCAAAAACATGATATCAAAACACATTAATAAAAACATTGCCATTGCACTGATGGCAATTGGATATGATTTTAAAAATACTTCTTTATGCGTAATTTTTTCTATTGTTTCTAAAACCGTCTTTTTTCGGAAATAAACTAAAACTAAAGCAGTACTCACAACGGCCAGAAAAACAAATCCCAACAAAAAAACATCAACTAAATATTCTTGTTCGTGCCAATAAAACAAAACTATAGAGCCAATAATCAGCGGAATATATTTGATGATATTTCGAAACAACTCGGCTACATATAATTTATCCAAAGCTCTGAAAACTTCGGTGTTTAAAATTGATAAACCCGAGAAAAACAAGGCTCCCGCTCCTTTCAGTAAAATCGAATATACTTCTGGATCTGAAAAATAATTATTGATCGTTTCTTTACTGATAATAGCAATTATGAGTAATACCAACAATGAAGTTCCAAAAAGCATTAGAACCATTTTTGTGTATATATTTTTTAGTTCTTCGAGCGCATTTTGACTTGCTAATTTCCCTTTGAAATATATAATCGACTGGTCAAAACCCAGCAAACACATACTCCCGATGGATAATAGAAAAGAACGTACAAAATCATACTGGCCAACTAATTTTGGGTTGTAGGTTTTGGTCAGGAAAACTGTAAATCCAAATAAAAGCAATGCGCCAAAAACACGTAATGATAAAGTACCAAAGCTTTGTCTTAAAAACTTATTCTTTGAAAATCTTTCGAAAATAGAACTGGCTTTCAATTCTTTTAGAGTTGATTTGCTTGTGAAAGGGCAAGCTGTTTACGGTAAAATCTTCGAAACAAACTAATTACAACAAAAATAAAAATAAAGAAAAGCGGCAACCAAATTTTAAAGTTTCCGTTTACAACTCTATTTTCATTTATGTTAAGCGTCGAATTGATTTCTTTAATCGTTTTATCAAAACTGATTAATTTAATTTTGTTTTTTCCTTGTTCTAAAATCAGTTTTTGTTTCGTTTTTAAAATGTCATTCAGTTGCAAATTTTCATTGTAATACACTACTTTATCATTTTTCGCAGTGCTCGAAAGACCTTTTAAAACTTGATCAATCTGTGAAATAATGGTATCGTTTTGAGCGATTTCACGTTCCAGATTTTTGTATCCAATTTTTTGAGCCGCATCATAATATGCTGAATTATTCAAGAATTTTAGTAGCGGTTCAACAACATCTTTTTCACTTATTTCTTGATTTGAAGTAAAAGTAATGGTGTGAAAAGTGTAATTTTTGCTGGTAACATTATCTTCAAGTACCTTTTTTATTTCGCCTGTTTCGGCCATTAATTTAATCAGTTCAAAGTTTTGTTCTTTGTCTTCAATAAATTTATAAACATCTGGAACTGGCTTGATTTCAATATTTTTTGGAAAATTTCGATTTGAAGTTCCAAAAACATGTACTAAAAAATCAACATCCCCGGCGGCGATTTTAGCCTGAATCAAATTGATTTTGGCGTATAAATAATCGGCACTTTCAAAATTTGGAGTTACAACAATCTGGTTTTTAAAAGATTTTTTATTCGAATCCAAATAAAATCCAAGAGCAACTCCAAGTACAAACAAAATCAAGACCTGAATCCAGTTTCGGATAAAAAACTGAATTGCTCTAAAAATAGATCTATTTATACGGTCGAAAAAACCTCCAATGCTTTTTGAAAGCTGAAAAATATCGATTTCCTGATCTTGATTTTGGGGTACTTTTGTACTCATTGATGTTCTATTTTACGTTGAAAATTTGTTCCAAAATTTTAATGGTAATCAAATAAGTTGGCTTAACTCCAGTTGTTCCTAATCCGCCTGAAGCCAATGTGCTTCCGGTTTCCAAAGGATTATCTGAAGCATAATAAGCATAACGAACTTTAATATCGTGTGGCACACTTTTCCTGATTTTTGATGCCGACTGAATGGCTTTTTGGTAATAGGAACCTTCCATTTCAAGGCCGATTACGCCCCAAGTTGATTCGTGAAAAAATTTCAATAAATCTCTGTTTTGCAACGAAGTTCCTAAAACCGTAACCATTGCGCCTTCGTAAACGTCAATATCATTTCCTCTAAACATATCACCGGTTAATTCATTTTCGAAGAAATAATTATCGGCAGTTCCTTCGTTTATATGCGCAGTCGGAATCATAATATCGCCTTTTCCGCCTTCCAAAATTCCAGCTTTACCCATAATCGAAACCGATTTTACGTTCAGCAAAGTTTCTTTTTTAAATGGTTTCAAAAGCTCATCGATGGTTTCATACGCTTGTTCTCCAAACGCATAATCCATTACAATAATAACCGGTTTTTCTTCGCCTACATTTGCGTTTGAAAATGCCGTTTTTGACCAGTCAATTTTGGCTGTATCAAAAATCTGAACATCAATATTGGTCCCTGAGCAATCTGGAAGCGAAATCATTCCGTTTTTCAAAGCCAGTTCTTCAACTTGTCCTCTTATTTCTTTTGAACCGGAACCACTTAATTCTTCATAAATATGAAAATCGCTTTTGCCTTTGTATTTTGATGTCAATAATGGCGTAGCAAAAATCGAGTTCATCACACTATGCATATTTGCACTAATAACATGAATCGGGCGTTTTAAAAGATCGTTTGCTTTAAGAACTTCTTTGATGTTTGTTGCCCAGATTTCTCCATGAATATGGTGTCCCAAACGCTCGCGCAAAACCGGACTAAAAGTGATTGTACGTTTATTATTTTCGACAATTTCTTCGATTGCTAATTTCCCTAACCAATAAATTACGTGCAAGAAACGATCAGGCGCATTTTCTGAACCGAAAGCGTCATAAATATCCAAAACCTCTTCAAAAGTTCTAGCCAAAATATTGGCAACGTGCGAAATTGCTTTTTCTTTTTCAATCTGCGAAAGCTTTTTTGTCTGCGTAACAGCTTGTTCTAGTTTTAGCCAATCGCGAGAAACTTCACCTCCATCGTCAATTAAAACTCTATTTTTGATTTTATGAGATTCGATGAAAATGAAAGTCAAATGCGTCAGAATATCATAAATGTCTGAACGTCCGCGTGTGATTTCGACATTCATTTGTTCTTCGTCAATTCGGTAACAATTTCTTCTTCTTTTTGGCGGAACAATTGGCTGAAAATGCGATTTTGAATATCCTTCATCTGACGTTAAGTTGATAAATCTACATTGTTCAATTCCTATTGGAAGACGTTCTATAACATATAGAAGTCCGTTTAATTCTACTTTTTCCTCGGCAATATTTCCATAGATTTCAGGACGTAGTGCCAATAATGATTCTCTTAAACTGTCGCCAGAAACTCCCATTGGTTTATAAAAACCACGGTTGAATAAATGACGCATTGTAATGTACATTTTTTCTATCGCCGCAGATGATTCCTGTGCTCTTGATCTTGATATATGTTTGGTTTCTTTCATGCTATTCTATATTTATAAACTCAAATGTAAATTCAAATGTAAGCGAATACAAGGCATGCCTTGTATCTACAATATCATTTTTTTTTTAATCATTTTGATTTATTTTCTGTTTTAAATTTATCCTTTGTCCAATTTTCCGGATTTGAAACAATATAATCGGAAATTCTTTGATAATCATTATTACTTCTAATGATATTATCATAAAATAATTTTTGCCATTGATGGGGATATCCTAATCTGTTGGCGTGTTTTGTTACCGCAGATTTATAGGATCCAACGATTAACGAAATCGTATTTTTTCCAATATTTTGAAATCGTTGCGATCCTGGATTTTGATTTGACAATTCTTGAGGCTGTTGGGATTGTTGAGACAGGGCATGCCCTGTCTGTACATTATTTGCCTCATTCCCATTATTCACTATATCATCATCTATATTATCCGATTTTTTATCAATAATCAAAATTCCGTGAATATGATTTGGCATGACCACAAAATCACCCAATTCAACGTTTTTATGGTGTATAGGAATTTGATGCCACAATATATCGGCAATAATGCCGACCTCTGACAAAATCATTTTACCATTTTGAATTTCTCCAAAATAATGTTTTCTGTCTTGTGTACAAATGGTTATAAAATAGGCTCCGTTCCATCCATAATCCCACCATTGTGCTCTTATTGACGAAATACGATATTTATTTTGAAACTTTTCTTTATTCATAATAACTTAATGCTTCTATCTTTTTTCTTCATTAAAAGAAGCATTAAGTTACAAATATAAATATTTTCCTACTTTAAATTATCCGCGATCTTTCTGTCATTTGACAATCTCGGAATCTTATTCTGTCCGCCCAATTTTCCTTGTGATTTCATGTATTCCTGAAATCCATTTTTTGAAACTTTGGTTATAATTACTTTCTGCAACACATTTCCGGTAATCAAATCGTCGTAATAAATGTTTTGCTTTCGCATAGAATCGTCTATTGCTTCCGCGAAAACCTGCATATTTTCAGGCTCTTTTTCAAATTCAATTAACCATTCGTGATACGGTAATCCGCTTGATGGCGTTATTTGTGGCGCAACAGTAAATTCGTTTATTACTATATTGGTTCCTGCAGTTGCTTCTTTCATTGCATTTTCGACTTCATTGGCAATTACGTGTTCGCCAAAAGCCGAAATATAATGTTTGATACGTCCTGAAACTATGACGCGATAAGGCGCTAAAGACGTAAACTGAACAGTATCACCAATATTATAACCCCAAAGTCCTGCATTTGTAGAAACAATCAAAGCATAATTTACGCCCAGTTCTACTTCTCCGATTGTATAACGTTTTGGTCCCGAACCATCGGGATCGGTAAAAAATTCATCAGCTTTGATAAATTCGTAGAAAATTCCAGAATTCAAGAGCAAAAGCATTCCTTTTTCTTTTTGAGAATCCTGATACGCAAAAAATCCTTCTGAAGCCGGAAAAAGTTCAATACTGTCTACTTTTTTGCCAATCATTTGCTCAAATTTGGAGCGATACGGCTCGTAATTAACTCCACCATAAATGAACAAATTGAAGTTTTTGAAAATTTCGCTGATCTTTTTTCCTCCACTTTTTTCCTGCAAACGCTCAAAATACATCTGAACCCAAGAAGGAATTCCTGAAATCACAGACATATCTTCTTTTATTGTTTCGTCAACAATCGCATTTACTTTGGTTTCCCAATCATCAATGCAATTCGTTTCCCACGATGGCATTCGGTTTTTTTGCAAATATTTCGGAACAAAATGCGCTACAATCCCAGAAAGCCTTCCAAATTTAATTCCGTGTTTTTCAGTCAAAATTGGGCTTCCTTGCAGGAAAATCATTTTTCCGTTCACAAAGTCAGCTTTTCCAGTTTCGTTGATGTAATGCAGAATCGCATTGCGAGCCGCTTCAACATGAAACGGCATTGATTCTTTTGTCAGCGGAATATATTTTGCCCCCGAAGTTGTTCCAGATGTTTTAGCAAAATAAATTGGTTTTCCTTTCCAAAGAATATTTGCTTCACCTAATTTAACTTTTTCAACATAACTTTTCAAATCTTCATAATCCCGAATTGGCACATTTTTCTGAAAATCTTCAATTGTTTTTATTGAAGCAAAATTATGATCTTTCCCAAACTCGGTTTCTTTTGCATTTTGAATCAAACTTTTGAAAACTTCAAACTGAGTTGCCACTGGTTTATTTGACCAAGCTTGTGTTTGATTGTATATTTTTCGAGCAAATATCTTTGCAGCTATTGACTTAATTGACATTTTTTGTGGTATTATTTTTTGTCACTTTTCTTATTGTTTTTTTTGCTTTCGCTTTGCTCCTTCTCCATTTTTGCAACATCTTCTCTAAGCTTAATTTCTTCTTCTGTCGCTTTCATATTTACATCCAAATGTTCCTCATTTTCGGCAATAATAGAATCTTTATTAAATTTTGCATACTCCAGTTCTCCTCTCAAAACCTTTTGAACACCTTTTAAATAGGCCTCGTTTCGTTTTAAAACTTTTTCAAGCGAATCTGATTTTATGGCTAATTCTGTTGCATTTCGTTTTAATTGTGATGACGAATAACCCGGAATAAATTCGCGAAGCGGTGTAAAAGCAATGATAAATGTAGTAACTAAAATCAAAAATATGCCACCTAAAGTAAACATTACGAAAACATTCATTAAAGTCAGCCTCAACGAAAAAATTTCTTCAAAAGTATTTTCGTTCAAAATTACCAATCGGTTTTTAATGAATAATTTTTTTCTGAAATTTTTACTTTTTTTAGTCATTTTGTTGTTTGTACTAGCAAATATAGTGATTAATCATCTTGTTGTAATGAGAGAAAAAACGGCAAATATTGCAATTTTATTATTTTATAAAATATTTAACGCAGTATAAATGAAATATTTTAATCCAAAATTTCTTGTTGTTCGTATATTCTATATACCTTTGCGGTGAAAATATAAATCAAAATTTGCTTCGGCATTAAATATAATAGTCATGGGAAGATTAGGTCTTACAGAAATCCTTGTTATCGTAGGTATTGTGATATTACTTTTTGGAGGTAAAAAAATTCCAGAATTAATGAAAGGTTTAGGAAGTGGAATTAAGGAATTTAAAAACGCTGCTAAAGACGATCAACCTGCTGCTTCTAAAAAAGAAGAAGAAACAAAATAAGAAATTCGAACGTATTAAAAATCCCAGATTACAAATTGTAGTCTGGGATTTTTTTTGCTTATAAATTTTGCTGAAAATTTTTGAAAGAAAATTTCTATATATTTGACGAAATTTATTTTTATGAAAAAAACTCTACTTTTTTTAATTTTCTTTTTAACAATCTTTACAACCTTTGCTCAAAATCCGGCAGATATTTCCCAAGTGTTTGGTAGTATTTCAGGTTTTAGTGGAGAAGTAAAAACTACTGTTATACAGCCCGACGGTAAAATAATTGTTGGAGGTCTTTTCGCTTTTCAAAATGGTTCTCAATATGGTCTTATACGCTTAAATTCTGACGGAAGTAAAGATGATTCATTTGATATAGGTAAGGGTTTTGATGACTCAGTATCTTGTATTTCACTTCAAAAGGATGGTAAAATTTTGATTGCAGGTGATTTTAAATATTTTCAAGGTAAATTTTATAGTGGAATAATTCGTTTAAATTCTGATGGTAGTGTTGATACTTCATTTAATATATTAAATGGCTTTGTTACAAATTCTTTTGAAGCCAATTGTATTAAATCTATGGTTTTACAACCTGATGGTAAAATAGTTTTAGGAGGTGGATTTTCCTATTATCAAGGCAAAAGTCAAAATTTTTTAATTCGTTTGAATAGTGACGGAAGTAAAGATAATTCTTTTATTGTCGAAAATCCGAATATTGTTGTAAATGCTATCGGATTACAATCTGATGGTAAATTAATAATAGGAGGCCAATATCTTAAAAATAAAACCCAACAGCAAGATCGATTGATTCGACTTAATATTGATGGTAGTAGAGATGTAACTTTTACTACTGCAAGTGGATTTAATAATAATATAAATGCCATCACCATTTTATCTGATAACAGAATACTTGTAGGAGGCGCATTTGGTGGTTTTTTAGCACGCTTAAGTAGTAACGGAATTAAAGACGACCTTTTTTCATCACAAGTTAATTTCTCATATAACGTGTATCCATATACTTGTAACATAAACGTAATCAAACTTCAAAGTGATGAAAAAATAATTATTGGAGGCATTTTCAGCTCTTATCAAGGATCTGCAAGAAATTATTTGACAAGAATAAATTCTGATGGTTCAATTGATAAAAATTTCAAAATTGCAGACAAATTTGATTTTCCAGATGTTAAATCAATCGCTATTCAAAATGACGGGAAAATTATTGCAGGAGGGAATTTTCCAAAATTTGAAGGCGTTACCCAAAATAGATTAATCCGTTTAAATCTTGATGGAACCAAAGACATTTCTTTTAGATTGGGTCATGGATTTGATGAACAAGTTGAATGTATTTCTCGTCAATCTGATGGTAAAATTGTTGTCGGAGGGAATTTTATATCTTACGATGAAATTCAACAAAATAAATTAATCAGATTTAATGCTGATGGAACTAAAGATAAAAACCTAAATATAGGTTCAGGATTTGGTGTATCAGCTACTTCAGGTAGTAATTGCAGAGTTTTAACCATAACTGCCCTATCGGATGGAAAACTTATCCTAGGAGGTACTTTTGGAACATATCAAGACAAAGAGTATCCCGCTTTAATTCGATTAAATTCAAATGGAACTCCAGATACTTCTTTTAACACAGGTTCTGGATTATATTCTGGTACTCTAAATCACACAACTGTTAATAGTATAAAAGTACAGTCTGATGGTAAAATATTGGTAGGTGGTTATTTTACCAGATACCACAATACAGTCTGCAGTAATCTAATTCGTCTAAATCCTAATGGATCTATAGACACGACGTTTAAATTAGGAACGGGATTTGATTCAAATGTTTTAAACATAGTTTTACAACCAGATGGGAAAATATTAGTATGTGGATATTTTAAAAAATATCAAGGTATTGAGTCAAAATATTTAATACGTTTAAATTCTGATGGAACGGTTGATAATTCTTTTAAATTACCATCTGAATTAAATATTGGATCTATAATTACAATGTGTTTACAAAATGATGGTAAAATATTAATAGGAGCTAGCGGTACGTATACCTCTTCTGGTGGTTTAATTCGTTTGAATGAAGATGGTAGTATAGATAGTTCTTTCAATAAAGTAGATTTGAATGGAACAATTAACTCTATAGTTATACAAAACGATAAAAAAATAATTGTTGGAGGTTATTTCCAAAATAAATTAGCTAGATATAATTCTGATGGAATTATAGACCAAAATTTTAATGTAGGAACGTCTTTTCAAGGTAGCGCCCCTATTATTAAATCTATGGTCCTAGAACCTAATGGGCAAATATATGTGGGAGGATGGTTTCTTGGTTACCAAGATGACAATAGATCTGCACATCTTATTAAACTTAAAGGAAATGAAGTAGTCTTATCAAACGAAGATTTTATCAAAGAAAATAAATCTTTCTCTCTATGGCCAAATCCAGTAAAAAATACATTAAATATTAACTCACTTAATGAATCTAATTACTCAGTAAAAATTTATGATTTGTTAGGAAGATTGATTTACACAAAAGAAAATGTAAATACTTCAATAGATGTAAGCTCTTTTACATCAGGTTTATATTTAATTAAAATAAAAGCCGAAAATGGAGAAGCTTCACAAAAGTTCATAAAAATATAATCCTTTGATTTAAAAAGTAAAACTCCCAAACTACGAATGTAATTTGGGAGTTTTTTATTTTTAAGATTCCAAATGTTTTGGAATTTTGAATTTTGTAAATCGTAATTTCTACAAAACCATTGTCAACTGAATTCTCTTTCTATCTTCATCAACCTCAGTAACTTTAACATCAACATGCTGATGCAATTTTACCACTTCGTTTACGTCGCTCACAAAGCCAGCTTTTAACTGAGAAATGTGAACTAAACCACTTTCTTTGATTCCGATGTCAACAAAACAGCCAAAGTTGGTGATGTTATTAACAATTCCAGGTAAAATCATTCCAGTTTTCAAATCTTTGATTGATTTTACATTGGCATCAAATTCAAAAACCTTAGCCGATTTTCTTGGGTCCAATCCAGGCTTTTCAAGCTCTTTTATAATGTCTTTTAGCGTTAATAAACCAATTTCTGGTGTTACATACTTTTCAGGCTTAATAAGCGCTGTTTTCTCTTTATTTGCAATTAATTCATTTAAAGAAATATTCAAATCTTTCGCCATCTTCTCCACAACTGGATAAGCCTCTGGATGCACTGCCGAATTATCCAACGGATTTTTAGCATTTGTAATTCTAATAAATGCTGCTCCTTGCTGATACGCTTTATCGCCTAAACGAGGTACTTTTTTCAGTTGTTTTCTATCTTCAAAAGGTCCATTTTCAGAACGGTATTGGACGATGTTTTCAGCCAGCTTCTCTCCTATTCCACTCACGTAACTTAGTAAATGTTTACTAGCAGTGTTAATATTGATTCCAACCGAGTTCACACAACGAATAACCGTACTATCCAATTCTTCTTTCAATTTCGTCTGGTCAACATCATGTTGATACTGCCCTACTCCAATCGCTTTTGGGTCGATTTTTACCAATTCGGCCAAAGGATCTGAAAGTCGTCTTCCAATAGAAACCGAACCACGAACAGTTACATCATAATTCGGAAATTCTTCCCTCGCAATTTTTGAAGCTGAATATACCGAAGCTCCAGCCTCCGAAACCACAAAAACCTGAATTGGTTTGTCGAACGCGATTTTTTTGATGAAAAATTCAGTTTCTCTTGAAGCCGTTCCGTTTCCAATAGAAATCGCATCAATCTGATACGCATTTACCATTGAACGGATTTTTTTAATTGCCATAGTTTCCTCGTTTTGAGGAGCATGCGGATAAATGGTTTCGTTGTATAATAAATCTCCTTTTTCGTCCAGACAAACTACTTTACAACCGCTTCTAAATCCAGGATCGATTGCTAAAATACGTTTTTCTCCTAATGGCGGAGCTAATAACAACTGACCTAAATTGTTAGCAAAAACCTGAATCGAGTTAGCATCAGCTTTGGCTTTTGCTTCTTGTAAAGTCTCGTTTCCAATTGCAGGATTTAATAATCGTTTATAACTATCTTCAATCGCCAACTGTAAATGCGAAGTTGAATTGTTTTGTTTTTTAATGATAATTTCGTCAATAACATCGTAAGCATCGTCGATATCAACATCTATTTTCATTTTGATAAAGCCTTCGTTTTCTGCACGTAACATTGCCAATAAACGGTGTGCAGGCGCTTTTGTCAAAGGTTCTTCCCAATCAAAATACTGATTGAATTTTTGCGCTCCTTCTTCTTCCGCTTTCTTTTTAACCACTTTTGTCGCAATGGTTGCTTTTCGCTGAAACAATCTTCTTAATTGTTTACGAACATAGATATTTTCGTTAATCCATTCGGCAACAATATCTCTTGCGCCTTGAATGGCAGCTTCTTCATTAATAACATTTTCATTTAAATACTGCGTCGAAATGAAATCAAAATCAACATCGCTTTCTGACATTATTAATTTTGCTAATGGCTCTAATCCGAATTCGCGCGCCACATCGGCTTTTGTTTTTTTCTTCTTTTTGTAAGGAAGATAAAAATCTTCAATTTCTTGTAAATCAAAACTGTCTTCAATTTTTTTCTTCAAATCTGGCGTAAGTGCTTTCTGCTCTTCTATCGATTTTAAAACCGCTTCTTTACGTTTAATCAACGTATCGTATTCTTTCTGCAGTTTCGCAATCTGTTCAATTACAGTTTCATCAAGGTTTCCGGTAGCGTCTTTTCGGTATCGCGAAATAAACGGAATCGTACAGTCTTCCTCTAATAATTTTACTGTGTTTTGAATACTTACTGCAGGCGCCTGAACAGATTTGGCAATGAATTGAATATTAGTCATACTTTTAATGAAATAAATTCTTAATTATAAATTAGTATAATTTACTTGTTAAAACACACAAGAGAAATCACTAATCATTCGGCTAAAATAATATCTTTGTTTTTAATTTTAAGCCAATGGAAATTTTTTTACTCTATTTTTTATTTATAAATATAATCGTTTTTATTCTTGCGGGATATGATAAATACCAAGCCAAAAGAAACAAACGAAGAATTCCCGAAAATACACTTTTTTTGCTCGAAGCAATTGGCGGAACTTTAGGTTTATTAACAGCAATGTTAATCTTTAGACATAAAACGAGTAAAACTTCATTTATTGTCAAATTCCTAATCATTTTTTTGATTCAAGCAGTACTGATTTACCTTAAATTAAGTCATAAAATATAGATATTAACATTGTTGATAACCCCAAAAATTAACATTTAATTAACTTAAAATCAATAATTTAAAACAAAAAAACCGGAAAGATTTTAAAAATCCGCCCGGTGTGTTCTTATATTTGGTGCGAAGCACCGAATTTTTTTTTTGACTTTTTATGCGCAAGCAATTTTATTCACTCTATTTTGGTGTCTTCCACCTTCAAAAGCTGTATCAAGGAAAGTTTCAACGATTTCAACAGCTTGATGAATAGAAGTAAACCTTGCTGGAATACTCACAATGTTTGCATCATTGTGTAAACGTGTTAAATACGCAATTTCTTTAGTCCAGCACAAACCAGCTCTCACTTTCGGGTGTTTATTAACAGTCATCGCAATTCCGTTTCCGCTTCCGCAGATTACAATTCCAAAATCAGCTTTTCCTTCAGATATATCATTGGCAACAGGATGTCCAAAATCTGGATAATCTACAGAAGCATCTGTATCTGTACCATAATTAGTTACTTCGTATCCTCTTGCTTTAAGCATTTCAACAATTGCTTTTTTATATTCTGGACCTGCGTGATCGTTTCCTATCGAAATTTTCATTTTTCTATACTATTTAGTTGTGTCATGCAAATTTACTCAATTAATAAATGGTTGCCACGAATTACACCAATTTTCACAAATTTTTTTCTTTATACGTACTATATCAACAAAGCAATTTATAATTAGTATACATTCGTAAAAGTCATGACTAAAACTCTCATTCCACAACTATCTTACGCTCAAAAACTTATAGGTTATTAACAATTTTGATAACTCTATAAGTATCTCATAATCAATAAATAATATTCAGAATATTTGTTAAAATTTTGAGGTGTTAATAGGAGTTTGTAATTGCTTGATATTCAATTAACTTTAAGTTAACAGAAAATGTTAATAAGTTCGAAAAGAAAATTAGAAGTTTTTTTTGGTTGTTTTGAAAAATTTCATAATCCAAAAGTGAAATTAAATATGCAAGAAAAGTTTCGTGAATTTTTGGAAAAGTTATCAATATCAAAAATACCATTTTCAACAGAAATCAACATATCAACTTATCTACAAAATTAATCGAAATTTGGTTGTCAACCGTTGTTAATTAAAATATAAAAAGTCTTATAAATAAGTAATTTAACTAAAAATAACTATGTTGATAACTCAGAATAAATAAGTAAAACGAGATTTCAATGACTTCAAAAAAAAAATTATTCGACATATTAACAAGCTATAATAACAACCAAATTTTTTTAAATTTTAAAAATTCTTTTTTGTTGTATTTAATATATGTTGAAAACTAAAAAAGTTGAAATTGAAAAAATTTTATTTGAGTTTGAATTTTATTCTGATTGGAATTGATTTTTGAATTTTTCTTTCAGACGATTTTCAAAGGATTGTTGAGATTGTCCAAGATTTCTTGAACTTGCTCGAAATCGTCTGGATGGACTTTCAAGCGAATGCCACCCAGCGCCGCTGAATACATTGGAGCTACGGAAAGCGTGATTTCGTTTTCGAAAAAATAGGGAATTTCTTCCTGCTCCAGTAAGTGTTTGAGAATTACGGTTTCGTGCAGATAATTGAATACGGCGATGGTCTTAAAGCTTTCCATATTAGGTCTTTTTGTAAATGTACGAAAAGTTATATTTTTAATAATTCTAATTGTTAAAATCTATATTCTGATATCTTATTTGTAATTTTAAACCTTATAAGAAAAGATATATGAGTAAGAAAATTAGAAAGCCGATAAAAAAAGAGAAAGATTTCTCTAGTAAGATAGTAAAAATTTTATCGCAAAGTGCTAATAAAACATTCAATTATAAACAAATAGCAGCAAAGTTAGAACTTGATGACACAAAAAGCAGAAATCAAATTATTAAAGATTTGAAAATTCTAGCTTCGCAAAAGAAGATTATCGAAACAGAACCTGGAAAATATTTAGTCAAAGCTGAAAGCCAGGACTACTATGAAGGAACAATAGATATGACGAGCAGAAAAACGGCATATTTTATTTGTGACGAATTTGAAGAAGATGTTTTTATTCCGACAAATAACCTGAATCGAGCTTTAGATAAAGACAAAGTAAAGGTTTATGTTTATAACCGAAGAAAAGGAAAAAGACCTGAAGGTGAAGTAATTGAAGTTCTTGAAAGAGATAAAACAGAATTTGTTGGAGTAATTGATATTCAGGCTAATTTTGCTTTTGTTTCTACTGCAAATCCTAAAATGTATACCGATATTTTTATCCCTAAAGATAAAATTGGAGAAGCTGAAAATGGTGACGTTGTTTTAGTTAAGATTGAAGATTGGCCAAAACGAGCTGATAGTCCATTTGGATCCGTAATTCGAGTTTTAGGAAAACCTGGAGAACATAATACTGAAATTCATGCTATTTTGGCTGAATATGGTTTGCCAGCAGATTTCCCTGTAGAAGTAGAAGTTTTTGCACAAAAACTAGATACTTCGATTCAGGAATCTGAGATTGCAAAGCGTCGTGATATGCGTGATACGCTTACGTTTACGATTGATCCAAAAGATGCAAAAGATTTTGATGATGCCTTGTCTTTCAAAAAGTTAGAGAATGGAAACTTTGAAATTGGAATTCATATTGCCGATGTTTCGTATTATTTAGAAGAAGGAACAATTCTGGATGATGAAGCCTATCAAAGAGCAACTTCGGTTTATTTGGTTGATAGAGTAGTGCCAATGCTTCCGGAAGTTTTGTCTAACTTTGCCTGTTCGCTTCGTCCAAATGAGGAGAAATATACATTCTCTGCAATATTTGAAGTTTCTCCAACAGCTCAGGTTGTTAATCAATGGTTTGGAAGAACAGTAATTTATTCAGATCAGCGTTTTGCTTACGAAGAGGCTCAGCATATTATTGAAACAAAAGGAAATAACACGATTCCTGTTGATATTTCTATTACTGGAGAATCTTATGTGGTTTCAGATGAAATTGTGGAAGCTACTTTAAAACTAGACGAATTAGCTAAGATTTTAAGAAAGAAAAGAATGCAGCAAGGCGCTATTTCTTTTGATAAAGTTGAAGTGAAATTTAATCTTAATGAAGAAGGAGAACCAGAAGGAGTATACTTCAAAATCTCAAAAGATGCCAATCATTTGATTGAAGAATTTATGCTTTTGGCTAATAGAAAAGTAGCTGAATATATTGGAAAACAAAAGAAAACCTTTGTTTACCGTATTCATGATGAACCAAATGAAGATAAGTTAATTGCAATGCAAACTGTTATTGCTAAATTTGGTTACAAAATTGATTTTAGAACAAAAGATGATATAGCGAAATCAATAAATGCTTTAATGGAAGAAGTAAACGGTAAGAAAGAACAAAATCTTATTGATACGCTTGCGATTAGAAGTATGAGCAAAGCCAAATATTCGACTGATAATATTGGTCATTATGGTTTGGCATTTGATTATTACAGCCATTTTACATCGCCAATTCGCCGTTATCCAGACGTAATGGTACACCGTTTGTTGCAATATTATTTGGATGGAGGAGCTTCTGTAGATGAAGAAACATACGAAACCAAATGTCTGCATTGTTCAAATATGGAAAATTTGGCAACAAATGCAGAACGCGACAGCATTAAATACATGCAGGTTAAATACATGCAGGATCATCAGGACGAAGAATTCCTTGGCGTTATTTCTGGTGTTACCGAATGGGGAATTTATGTTGAAATCGTTTCTAATAAATGCGAAGGAATGGTAAGAATCAGAGAGATAAAAGAAGATTACTATACTTTTGACGAAAGGCAATATGCATTGGTTGGAGCAACTTCTAACCGTTTATTGCAGTTAGGAGACGAAATTTATGTGAAAGTAAAAAATGCCGACTTGGTGAAAAAACAACTTGATTTTCATTTTTTAAGACGAGCAGAATAAATATTAATTTAAAAATAAAAGTATGAAAAAGCTAATTATAGGAGCAGCAATTTTATTTGTACAAATGTCTTTTGGTCAGGTTACCAAAGAGTTAGGAGATTTTGATACCGTTAAGGTCTTCGATAAATTAAGCGTAAAAGTAGTTCAGGCATCTGAGAATAGAATTGTGATTAAAGGCGCAAGAGAAGCAGAAGTTGAAGTTGTGAACAAAAATGGTATTTTGAAATTGCGAATGCCTTTTCCAAAACTTTTATCAGGAAATGATTTGAGTATTACTTTGTATTACAAACATATAGAACTTATAGATGTAAATGAAGGAGCAACAGTAACTAGTAACGAAGCTATCAAGGCAACTTCTTTCAAAGTAAGTGCACAAGAAGGCGGCATTATAAATGTTGATTTGGATGTTGATAAACTCAAAGTAAGTTCAGTATCAGGAGGTTCCATTACATTAGCTGGAAAAGCTGCAAATCAAGATGCAAGTTTAGGAGCTGGAGGTTATTTATTGGCAAGTAAATTAGTAACGTCTCAGACTACTGTAAGCGTTTCTGCGGGCGGAAAAGCCGATGTTAATGCTTCAACCCTTGTTGATGCAAAAGTGAGCGCAGGAGGCTCTATTTACATTTATGGAAAACCAAAACAAATTAACCAAAAAACAGTTTTTGGTGGTAAAATCGAAGAAGTAAAATAATTTTTGATGATAAATGATATTCTGGCTGGACTGCCATGGGGACTTGTATTAAGTTTTATGGTAGGTCCAGTATTTTTTGTTTTGTTAGAAACCAGTATTACAAAAGGATTTAGAGCAGCTATAGCTTTTGATTTTGGAGTTGTATTAGGTGATGTTTTTTTTATTGCTATTGCATATTTAGGAAGTTACAGACTGATTTCCAGTCTAAAAGATGATCCAGCTCTTTTTATTTTTGGAGGAATTATTATGCTTTCTTATGGTATTATTTCATTTGTAAAACTAAAGAAAGAAGAAAAGATAAACGATGAAGAAATTGACCGCGACATTTTAAAAAGAAATTATGGAAGTTTGTTTGTAAAAGGTTTTTTACTGAATGTTATTAACATTGGTGTTCTTGGTTTTTGGCTTGCCGTAATTATTTCTGTAGGACCAAAATTAGATATGCAAACGTCAAGAATGATGACCTTTTTTACTTCAGTAATTATCACCTATTTATTAATTGATTGTGGTAAAATTTTATTAGCCAAACAGTTAAAATCAAAAATGACGCCAACTAATATTCTTAAAATTAAAAAAGGAATTAGCATTGTTTTAATGGTTTTCGGATTTGCTTTAGTAATCCAAGGCTGGTTTCCAAAAGAGAAAGAAATGGTTAAAAATGCTTTTGAAAAGATGGATAAGTAGTTTATTATCATATGAAAATAAGACTTTTATTTTTACTTTTTTGTTTTTCTTTATCAATTACGGCTCAAAAAGACTCTACAATTGTTAGTAAGTCTAATATAGCCGTAGTTTCTGCCGATAAATTAAATGTTGTTTATAGAGGAGTTTTGAACCCAATTTCAATTTCGGTTCCAAATTGTAAATCGTTTATTGCAACTGGTTCAGGATTAAATAAAATTTCAGAAGGAAAATATACATTAGCATCTGGCTCAGGTCTTTTTTCAGTAATTAAACTAGATATTGAATTGAATAATGGTTCTAAAATTACAGAGGAGCATAAATTTAGAATTAAAGGTCTTAAGTACATTTTCGCAAAGATTAACGATAGAAATAATTGTGAAAAATGTATTTTAGAAATGACAAAAGAAGAACTTTATAACTCTAAAATTCAATATAGTACGCCTGATAATTTTCTTTTTGATGTTAATCTTTCTCAATACAAAATAAATAGTTTTATTATAAAATTTAATAAAAATAAAAAGATTATTATTAATGGAAATGACTTTAATAGTGATGTTAATAGCAGTATTAAAAAGTTAAAAAAAGGTTCTATTTTCGTAATTGATGATATTAGTTATTCTTTTCCCGGTTCTGAAAATTATCTTCTACCCAGACTTGTTCCAATTAAAATTATGATTGTAGAAAAAGAAGAACAAGAAAATTATTATGAAAGTAAAGAGTTTATTAGAGATAGTATTCGCAGAATGAAAAGTAAATAAATAATTAAAACCTCTGAATTTCAGAGGTTTTTTTATGTTTATAATGTGCGATGGAACTTTGTCAAAGTTTTAAACTTTGACAAAGTTCAATACTAAGTTTTCGAAAGAAAAAGACAAAAAAAAACCTCTAAATTTCTTTAGAGGTTTTTGAGGCATCGTCCGGATTCGAACCGGAGTAGGAGCTTTTGCAGAGCCCAGCCTAGCCGCTCGGCCACGACGCCATTGCTTGAACGGATGGCAAAAGTAACTAAAATCTTTAAAATTCAAAAGTTTCGAATAAACTATTTTGAAAAAATGCCGTTTTAGTTTTTAAAATCACTTTCTAATTTCTGTCATTTTTATAGTAACTGACTCAACATCACCACCAATAGGAGGATTTATTTTAGAAACCCAAACTGTTGTTTTTTCTACACTTTTTATCTCTGCAAGCACTCGAATATTGATTCTTTTGGCTACATGTTCTAATAAATGCGAACGAATTGCCATTTCTTCTGTCACAATTTTGTTCAAATGAACATAATCAACAGTGTCTAAAAGATGATCTGTTTCTGCTGATTTCTGTAAATTGGTTTTAATTTTTAGATCTACGGTATAATCAGATCCAATTTTTCCTTCTTCAATTAAACATCCGTGATAAGAAAAAGTACGAATGTTTTTAAGTTTAATAACTCCCATTTTTATAATTTTATTCTTGTAGTATTTGGATCTTGGTAATTGGATGTTACAGCGTATACGATAACTATTTTGTTGACTTCATCAACTGTAAAATGAATAGTGTAAGGAAATTTCTTCAAAGGTAGAGTTCGAACAGTATTGTATTTTTCTTCAAAAAAAGGAAAAGTATGTAAAGTTTCTACGTATTCTTGATACTCATTGAAGAATTTTGTTCCTAAACCATCAGAAAGAGATTCATAATACTCAGCAATTTCATCTACTTCTAATTCAGCTCTTAAAAGAATATTTATTTCGAACATTACTTTTTATTCCATTTAGCATTGAGTCTTTTTTTAGACTCTTCCCAACTTATAAAATCCTCTGGCTTAGCATTCTTCATACGTTCTAAAACCATTTCTTGCTGCCATAGCGGAATTTCATTCTCAATATTTTCATTTATAGAAACATCTGGAATATGTTTAAAAAAACTAATAAAAGTTTCGTAAAAATCGTCTGGAATTGTAACAGTTAATTGTCTCATAATTCTGAATATTTGTACAAAAGTACTAAATAAATTAATCTTAGGTTTTAGCTTTAACGTTTCATGTTTTCAGTAAGTTTCCAAAGAAAACCATAAACCATAAACTATAAACTATAAACTTTTTTATCTTTGCTAAAATTACTATAAAATAATGGCATCAGAAGAGAAATCACTCAATTTTATTGAACAAATCATAGAGGAAGACGTAAAATCAGGTCTTTCAAATACTAAACTTCGCTTTCGTTTTCCACCAGAACCTAATGGTTATTTACACATTGGGCACGCGAGTTCTATTGCGTTAAATTTTGGTTTAGGAATTGATTATCAATCTCCTGTGAATTTACGTTTTGATGATACAAACCCTGAAAAAGAAGAACAGGAATTTGTTGATGCTATTAAAAAAGATGTAGAATGGTTAGGATATACTTGGGCTGAAGAATGTTATGCATCAGATTATTTCCAACAATTATACGATTGGGCAGTTTTATTAATTAAGAAAGATAAAGCGTATGTTGACAGCCAATCTTCTGAAGAAATGGCGATCCAGAAAGGAACTCCAACGACTCCAGGAACTGACAGCCCATATAGAAATCGTTCTGTTGAAGAAAACTTAGATTTATTCGAAAGAATGAAAAACGGTGAATTTGAGGCTGGTACGCATATTCTTCGCGCAAAAATTGACATGAAATCAACAAACATGTTAATGCGTGATCCAATTATGTATAGAATTTTACACAAACATCACCATAGGACTGGTGATGCTTGGAAAATCTATCCAATGTACGATTGGGCGCATGGACAAAGTGATTATTTAGAACAAATTTCTCACTCATTTTGTACATTAGAATTCTTGCCTCACCGTGAATTATACGATTGGTTTTTAGATCAGATTTTAGATGAAAATAAACTACGTCCAAAGCAAAGAGAATTTGCTAGACGTAACTTATCACATACTGTTGTTAGTAAAAGAAAATTACAGCAACTAGTTAAAGAAAAGCATGTTAACGGTTGGGATGATCCAAGAATGTCAACAATTTCTGGATTAAGAAGACGTGGTTATACAGCTGCTTCATTACGTAATTTTGCTAACACAATTGGTATTGCAAAACGTGATAATTTGATTAATGTATCGGTTTTAGAATTCTGTATTCGTGAAGATTTGAACAAAATTGCACCTCGTGTAATGGCTGTTTTAGATCCTGTAAAACTGGTAATTACCAATTATCCAGAAGGAAAAGAAGAGTGGTTAGAAGCAGAAAACAATCAAGAAGATGAAAGTGCTGGTTTCAGAAAAGTGCCTTTTTCTCGTGAATTATACATTGAAAGAGAAGACTTTTTAGAGGAAGCTCCAGCTAAGTTTTTTCGTTTGACTTTAGGAAAAGAAGTTCGTCTTAAGAATGCATATATCATTAAAGGTGAATCTGTTATAAAAGATGAAAATAGAAATATTACGGAAATTCACGTAACATATGATACCGATTCTTTAAGCGGAAGCGGGACAGAAGCAAGCCAAAGAAAAGTATCTGGAACATTGCATTGGGTTTCTATCAAACATGCTTTGGAAGCAGAAGTTCGTTTGTATGATCGTTTGTTTACAGATGAAGCTCCAGACAGTTATAAAGAGAAAAATTTCTTAGATTTTGTGAATCCAAATTCATTAGAAATCGTTACTGGATATGTTGAACCAAGTTTATCAACAGCTCAAAATGAAGATAAATTTCAATTTCAACGTTTAGGATATTTTACTGTTGATAAAGATTCAACTGCTTCAAAATTAGTCTTTAACAAGACTGTTGGATTAAAAGATGCTTGGGAAGAAAAGGGTAAAAAAGAAGAAAACAGCATCAATAATTCTTTGAAAGATATCAACAAATATTTTAAAGTTGAAACTAAACCGGAAAGAATTGCAATTGAAAGTGCAATAGGGGAGAACATCAAAAATATCTCTACTTTTTCACTTTTACAAAATTCATTAAAGAAGAATATCAACAATAATAAGGCTTCGCTGTTGTTTTCTCAGTTTATTTTGAAATATTCAAACTGGAAATCTACTGATTTTGAAGAAGAAGATATCAAAAAATTATATTCAATGTCTTTAAAAAGTGAATCGACTTATGTTCGATCAAAAGCACTTTTAAATTTAAGAGATATTGAAAGTGAAAGTTTCAGAAATCAGTTTTCAGACGAAATTTCAAAATTAAATTCAAATCCTCCAAAAAATGCATCGGAGAGAGAAATTGAAATTTTATCTGAATTGGTAAAAAAATAAAATATAATTAGAATCTATTGAAAAGCGCTTTTTAAAAGCGCTTTTTTTATTATATATAAAATCTATTAATTTTAATAAAATTATAAATTTAATGGATTAAAAGTGACTTTCATAACTTAATTTTAAGCGAGTTTTAAAATTCTTTCATCTTCTGAATCGTTTTTTACAAAAAGATTCAGCAAAATGCTTTATTTTAAGTTTTACTTTTTTTAAGCTTTAATTTTATATTTTTCCGCTTTATTTTTCATTTGTTTCATTTTTCAGTTTTTTTGAAAATTTATTTTGATCGGATTTTTTATAAAATAGTAATTTTTGATTGTTTTTATAAAAATATAAATTTTATATATTATTTATATTAATAATTATATTTTTCATTTTAATAGTTCTGTTTGATTATTAATATAGATTATTGTAATAATAAAATTCATAGTTTTTATATATTAAAATTAACCTTCATAAATCGTTTTTAAGGCGTTTTTTAAATTTAAGTGATAGATAACTCATTTTTTGAATTATTGTTTATTTAGAGTCTTTATTTAACTTTTTACTGTTGTTTTTGTCAGTTTAACGGGTTGTTAACATACAATTGTTTATAAAGTTGGTATTTTTAACTCAACACTAAAAATCAGAGATGATTTTTACAAAAATTAAAATTTGCCGTTAAAGGAACGAAACTGGAATTTACTGTTTTTAAAAACTCGTAATTTTTATTGCATTAGACTTTCAATATTGATTTCTTGAAAAGACAATTTTATGTTCTCATTTTTATTGTGCTGTAATTTTGATAATATTTCGCGTAAAAGGTATTTTTCAAATTGCATCATAATGTACAAAATTCCATAACATTGAATTTGTGTGAAGCTTTAGTTTTTAAATTTCAAATCTGATCATTTTTAATTTAAATCTAATAATCATGAAAATTTTATATTTTACGCTAGCAATTTTGTTTGCAAATATTGCAATTTCTCAAACACATCAAATTACAAAACACAATGGTGAAACTCTTGATGTTAATTTCATTAAAAACGAAAATGGTTTAATTTATTATTCAACAGTTGGAAGTTCTGAAGAAGTAAAAATTAGCAAACATGCTGTTTCATCTATTACGAATAAACAAACAAAAACAACTCAAAAAATTTCTGATAAAATAGTAGTTGATTCAAAAGATGATTACAAAATGGTAACAGTTTTATCTCAAGAAAAGACAATAGGGCTGAAGCAAGCGGCTAACTTTACAGGTGTCTCGACAAGGACAAAAGGTGAACCACCAATTGCAAATCAAAACCAGACTGCAATGAGAATCAAAACTAAATCAGCTGCAAACGGTTATCCATTTGTAAGTATTATTCAAAAGGCAGATGGTAAATATGAAGCTGTAGCTTATGTGTATTAATTAGATTGTTAAATTTTTGTAAATACCAAAAATTCAGTTATTTATAGTTTAAAAAATAGTACCTTTATTCATCACTTAAATTTTAATATTATGTCTAAAAACTTAAATACTATTGCGGCAATTATTGGTGCTGCAGCGGCCGGAGCAGCTATCGGAATTTTATTTGCTCCAGATAAAGGATCAAAAACTCGTGCAAAATTAAAAGAGGGGATTGATGATGCAGCACATAATCTGAAAGATTCATTATCGGCAAGTTCAGAAGTTTTGCGCGAAAAATTTACTCATGCAAAGAAAAATCTTGACGGGACTTATGATGAATTACTTTCTAATATGAGTTATAAAACTGAAGAAGTAATTACATTTTTAGAATCTAAACTAGCTGATTTAAAAGCTCAAAACGCTAAACTTCAAAAATAAAATTATTCTAAAAACACATTACTTGATTATCTTTATGAAAAGTAATGTGTTTTTTATTTAAAATCAGAATTATGGCTTTTGAAGAATTAAAAGAAAATACTGAAAATATTCAGGATCAAGCTAAAGAATATATTGAAAGTCATTTGGCTTATTATAAACTTTGGGGTTTTAAAGTTGCAATGAAATCAACAACTTTAATCTTTAAGTTTACATTGATTTTATTGTGTTTCAGTATGGTGTTGCTTTTTGGATCTTTTGCTGCAGCGTATGCTTTTGGAACTTTATTTGGAAGCAACGCTTTGGGATTTTTGACAGTAGGAGGGATCTATCTTTTCTTTACGATCTTACTTTTCTTTGTAAAAGACAAGTTTGTGGAGGGACCAATTTTGGAGAAATTTTCAGAAATCTTTTTTAATGATTAATAATTATGGAAAAGAAAAAATACTCATCGTATGCAGAACTTGATAGAGATCTGGAAATTCTTAAATTAGAGAAAGAGATAAATTATCAGAAATTAGTTTTAAGTATTCAGAAAACTAAGGAAAGTATAACACCTCACAAAATTGTAAATGGTTTTGTTTCATCTTACACGGATTATTTTAAAAATTCGTATCCAAAAATTTTACAGTCAATAATACCTTTTGTTATCAATTGGTTTATAAATAAAAAAAGAGGCAAATGAGCCTCTTTTTTATTTTAATGTTATTTATATTAAGCCGTTTCTGTTGGCTCAGAAGTATCTGATGGATTGAAGTTTACATCTGAATTGTTTGTTTTCTTAACTTTTCTAGGTTGTCTTTTCATTTCCTCTCCAATTATATTTGAAGCTGAAAAACTAGTTACCATATTATTTAACATATCACTTGCAGCTTGTGGAGAGTTTGGCAATAATATCAAATTAGAGTTGGTATCAGCTCCAATAGCTTGCAGTGTATCGTAATGCTGCGTAATTACAATCAATGCAGATGCTTCTTGTGAATTAATTCCAACATTGTTCAAAACTTCAACACTTTCTACTAATCCACGTGCAATTTCTCTACGTTGATCAGCAATACCTTGACCTTGAAGTTTTTTACTTTCGGCTTCAGCTTTTGCTTTAGCTACAATTCTAATTCGTTGTGCTTCAGATTCAAACATTGCTGCTGTTTTTTCTCTTTCGGCAGCGTTGATTCTGTTCATTGCATTTTTTACCTGGATATCTGGATCAATATCGGTTACAAGTGTGTTGATGATATCATAACCATAAGTTGTCATCGCTTCGTTCAACTCTCGTTTTACAGCAATTGCAATATCGTCTTTACGAACAAAAACATCATCCAAAATTAATTTAGGAACTTCGGCACGAACAACGTCAAATACATAAGCAGTAATTTGATCGTGTGGATATTCTAGTTTGTAAAAAGCTTCATATACATGTTCTTGAATTACTTTGAACTGGACAGAAACTTTCATTTTGATAAAGACATTGTCTTTAGTTTGTGTTTCTATAAGAACATCTAATTGTTGAATTTTCAGATTTACACGACCTGCAATTCTATCAATTATTGGAATTTTTAATTGTAAACCCGAATTTCTAACACTTGTAAATTTTCCAAAACGTTCTACGATAACGCTTGTTTGTTGCTTCACAGTAAAGAAAGATGACAAGAAAATAAATACTCCGAAGACTATTAAAATAATAAATGCTGTACCCATGGTGATAATTAATTTAGATTTTTGATCTTGGTAAATTACGAAAATTCTTCTAAAATAAAATTTTAAAACATTAAAAAAACGCTAAGAACATTTGTTGGATGTTTCTTAGCGTTTAGTTTTTTTTACCATTAAGGCATTAAGTTAATTAAGTCAAGCTTTGTTAAGATAATTAAGCTAAGCTTTATGAACTTAAATATTTATATAATTTTACCATTAAGTAGAGCTTAATAAACTTAATATCTTAATGGTGAAATAATTTATAAAGTTGCTATTGCTTTCTGAATTCTTGAAATAGTTTCTTCTTTTCCAATGATTTCTACAATGTCAAATAGGTGAGGACCTTTCAAAGCGCCAACCAAACTCAAGCGGAAAGGTTGCATTACTTTGCCCATTCCGATTTCGTTTTTCGTTAACCAATCTTTTACGATTGCTTCGATATTGGCAGAATCAAAACCATCGATATATTCAAGAGTTGAAATCAATTCTTGCATTAAAGCCGGTGTTTCTTCCTTCCAATTTTTACTTGCTTTTTCATCGTAAGATGTTGGCGCCTGGAAAAAGAAATCGGTTAAATCCCAAAATTCAGAAACAAAATGTGCTCTTTCTTTAATCAAAGAAACAATTCTTGTAAGGTCATATTTAGAAATGTCAACACCTTTTTCAGCTAAAATAGGAGAGAAGTCTTTTGCTAAATCAGCATCATTTTGTTTGATTAGATATTGATGATTGAACCATTTATTTTTCTCCGGATCAAATTTAGCTCCAGCTTTATGAACTCGGTTTAAGTCAAAAGCTTCAACTAGTTCTTCTAAAGAAAATAATTCTTTATCTGTTCCGTCATTCCAACCTAACAAAGCAAGGAAGTTTACAACTGCTTCTGGGAAAAATCCTTTTTCTCTGTATCCAGATGAAATGCCTTCTTCTGTTTTCCATTCTAATGGAAAGACAGGAAATCCTAATTTATCTCCATCTCTTTTTGATAATTTACCGTTTCCAATTGGTTTTAAAATCAAAGGTAAATGTGCAAATTCTGGAGCATCCCAACCAAAAGCTCTGTATAATAAAACATGAAGTGGCATAGATGGAAGCCATTCTTCACCACGAATTACATGTGAAGTTTCCATCAAATGATCATCCACAATATTCGCTAAATGGTACGTTGGCATTCCGTCACTTTTAAATAAAACTTTATCATCAAGTAAGTTCGTTTCAAACTTAACATCACCACGAATAATATCTTTTAAATGTAAAGTTTCGTCAACCGGAGTTTTAAAACGAATCACATAATGTTCTCCGTTTGCAATTCTTTTAGCAACTTCTTCAGCAGAAATTACCAAAGATGTATCTAACTTTTCGCGATTATGATGATTATAAATAAATGTTTTTCCTTCAGCTTCGTGTTGTTTTCTGTGAGCGTCTAAAGCTTCCGGAGTATCAAAAGCATAATAAGCCCAACCGGAATTGATCAATTGATCAGCATAAGATTGGTATAATTCCTTACGATCACTTTGTCTGTACGGACCAAATTTTTCATTTTTACCAACAGTTTCTTCTGGAGAAATTCCTAACCATTCAAGTGCTTCCATAATATATTCTTCAGCACCGGGAACAAAACGAGTCTGATCTGTATCTTCAATTCTCAGATAGAAAACTCCGTTATGTTTTTTTGCAAATAAATAATTAAATAGGGCAGTACGAACTCCGCCAATATGTAACGGTCCAGTCGGACTTGGTGCAAAACGCACTCGAACTTGCTTTGACATTTGTATAAATTTTGTTGCAAAGATACGATATTAGTCAAAAGCCAAAAGTCGAAAGTTTGAAAGGTTTTTATGCTGTATGCTAAACTTTTGACTTTCGACTTTTGACTTTCAGACTTATCGTTATAATTAGTACTTTTATGGGTTATAATTAAAAGAGATTTTATTTTGAAAACATCATCTGCGATATATCAGAAATTAGAAGGATTTATAAAGAAATACTATATGAACGAATTGATAAAAGGAGGGCTTCTTTTTATTGGTTTCGGACTTTTGTATTTTTTATTTACACTTTTCATTGAGTATTTTCTTTGGTTGAAACCATTAGGAAGAACGCTTTTATTCTGGATATTTATTGGAGTAGAAGTTTTTCTGCTGTTTCGATTTATCTTATTTCCAATTTTTAAGTTGTTCAAACTTCAAAAAGGAATTGATTATAATCAGGCTTCGGCAATTATTGGAAATCATTTTACAGAAGTAAGTGATAAACTAACGAACTTTTTACAGCTTTCTTCAAACGAAAATTCGGCAGAAAGTTCAGAATTAATGTTGGCTTCGATTGAACAAAAAGCAAATTCATTGCAACCAATTCCATTTGGAAATGCGATCAATTTTAAATCAAATAAGAAGTATTTACCATTAGCTTTGATTCCGGTTTTATTGTTTGCTGTGTTTTTTATCTCTGGAAACAGCAATATAATTTCTCAAAGTTTTAATAGAGTAGTGCATTTTAATTCTGCATTTTTACCACCAGCTCCTTTCAAATTTGTGGTTTTAAATGACAAACTTCAGACAGAACAAAACAAAGATTTTATTGTAAAAGTAGAAACAGAAGGAAATGTTGTTCCGGAAAATGTGATGATTCATATTGGCAACGAAAGCTATTTTATGGAATCTTCGCAGACAGGAAAGTTTGAATTCAAGATTGAAAAACCAACTTCAGATGTTCAGTTTTCTTTTGAAGGAAATTCGGTTTCATCAAACGAATATGAATTAAAAGTTATTACAGTTCCGTCGATTGCCAACTTCGAAATGGTTTTGAATTTTCCATCTTATTTAAAAAAGAAATCAGAAACGATTCAGGGAACTGGAAATGCAATCGTTCCTGAAGGTACATCTGTAACATGGAAAATGTCTACAAAGTCAACTCAGGAAATTGTTTGGAAAGATGAGAACTCAGCATCTAAATTTAATAAAATAGAAGATGAATTTAAGTTATCAAAAAGTATTAATCAAAATACAGAATACCAAATTTTAACTTCAAATAATAAAGTTAAGAACTACGAAAAATTAGATTATCAGCTTTCAGTTATCAAAGATCAGCATCCAACAATCACAGTTTCGCCAGCTCCAGATAGTTTAAAATTAGACAAGAATTATGTTTTAGGAAGACTTGGAGATGACTATGGTTTGTCAAAATTACAGATTGTTTATTACGAACATGGTAAACCACAAACTGCAAAAAGAGGAACTATTCCGGTAAAGCAAACTGTGTTTGATCAGTTCGTTTTTAACTTTCCAAGTAATCTTGCAGTAGAAGAAGGAGTGTCATATGAATATTATTTTGAGGTTTTTGATAACGATGCACCACACGGATTTAAGAGTACAAAGTCTTCTACATTTTCAGATCGAGTTGCTACAACAGATGAAATTCAGGATGCCGAATTGCAACAGCAAAATGCTAATATTAATAGTTTGTCTAAATCGCTAAAGAATCAAGAAAAGCAATTTTCTGAAATGGATAAACTTAAAAATACCGGAAAAGAAAAAGATAATTTAGAGTTTAAAGATCAGCAAAAAGTAAATGATTTTATCAAACGTCAAAAGCAACAAGACGAAATGATGAAGCAGTTTGCTGAAAAAATGAATAAGAATTTAGATAAATACAACACCGATAAGAAAGATAAAACTGCCGAAGATTTACAAAAGCGTTTAGATAACGCAGAAAAAGATTTGGAGAAAAATCAGAAATTGATGGATGAACTGAAGAATCTAAATGACAAATTAAACAGCGAAGAGTTGTTTGATAAGATGGAAAAGTTCAAACAAATCAGTAAAAATCAATCTCGTAATTTAGAACAATTAGTCGAATTAACCAAGCGTTTTTATGTAGAAAAGAAAGCAGGGCAAGTTGCAGAGAAGCTAAATAAGTTAGCTGAAAAACAAGAAGAGCTTTCTAATAAAGATGCTGAAAACACAAAAGAGAAACAAGACGACATCAATAAATCATTTGATAAAATTCAGGAAGATCTTAAAGATTTGAAAGAAGAAAACAATAGTTTGAAATCTCCAATGGATATTCCGAAAGATGCTTCAAAAGAAAAAGATGTAGAGAATGATTTGAATAAAGCATCGGAAGAATTAAGTAAAAAGAATACTTCTTCGGCTAAGCCAAAACAAAAAAGTGCTTCTAAGAAAATGAAATCTATGGCGGAACAAATGAGTTCGAGTATGGAAAGCGGAGAGCAGGAACAATTGCAAGAAGATGTTGCAATGCTTCGTCAGATTCTGGATAATCTTTTAGCTTTTTCATTATCGCAGGAAGATGTAATGAAACAATTTAAATCGATGAAATTAGGTTCTTCTGCCTACACGAAGAACATTAAAATTCAACAGAATTTGAAACAACAGTTCAAGCATGTCGATGATAGTTTGTTTGCATTGTCTCTTAGAAATCCAAAAGTTGCGGAAGATGTAACTAAAGAAATTGGCAACGTACAATATAATATGGATAAAGCCATTGAAGTTTTAACGGATGTTCAAATTCCAAAAGGAGTTTCTCACCAACAATATGCTGTTTCGTCTGCAAATAAATTAGCTGATTTTTTAAGTGACCTTTTAAATAATATGCAAATGTCAATGGCTAATCCAGGAGCAGGAAAACCAAAACCAGGAGACGGGCAAGGAATGCAACTTCCAGATATTATTCAAAAGCAAAAAGGTTTGGCCGATAAAATGAAAGACGGAATGAAGTCTGGTGATAAACCAGGAACTGGTCAAGATGGAAAAAGTGGTGAATCGAAACCAGGCGAAGGAAAAGAAAATGGACAAGGTAAAGATGGTAAAAGTGGTCAAGGTAAAAACGGACAAGGAAATCAAAACGGAGGAAAAGGCAAGAATGGAAATGAAGGTGAAGATGGAGAAGGTGATGCTGAAAAGATAATGGAGATTTACAAAGAACAAGTAAAACTTCGTGAAGCATTACAAAATGAATTAGCTAAAAAAGGTTTAGATGCGCAAGGAAGAAATGCAATCGAACAAATGAAAGCTTCCGAAAAACAAATTTTAAACAAAGGATTTAAGAATGAGAACCTGCAAAGAATTTTAAATATCCAGCAAGAGTTGCTAAAATTAAACAATGCGGTTCAGCAACAAGGTCAAGATACGAAGCGTCAATCTGAAACAAATAAGGCTGAATTTTCTAATCGTGCAAATGCTTTACCAAGCCCATTAACTGATTATTTAAATAGTGTAGAAATTTTAAATAGACAATCGCTACCTTTGCGCTCGAATTTTAATCAAAAGGTTCAAGAATATTTTAATACAAAATGATAAACTTTAATTACGAAACCGAATTTTCTTTAAATAACGAACAAGCTTATACAGATTGGTTGGGCGCAGTTATTGTTTCTGAAAAGAAAAATGAAGGAGAAATAAATTATATTTTTTGTGATGATGAATACTTGCATAAAATTAATGTAGAGTATTTGAACCACGACACACTAACAGATATTATCAGTTTTGATTATACAGTTGGTAACGAATTAAACGGAGATATTTTTGTTTCTGTTGAAAGAGTAGAAGATAATGCAAAAGATTTTAATGTATCTTTTGAAGAAGAATTGAAACGTGTACTTGCACACGGTATATTACATTACTGTGGATACAAAGATAAAAGTGATGCAGATGCTGAACTTATGCGTTCAAAAGAAGATGAAAAGATTGCAATGTTTCACGTGGAACAGTAATTAAACATCTAAAAAAAAGAAATAGAATTATGTTCCACGTGAAACGTTTTATTTTTTAAGGGGTAAAAAACATGTTCCACGTGAAACATCTAAGAAAATAGACAACAGATTTATTTACATCGTTCCACGTGGAACGATGTAAAACTTAAAGCTTTTTAAAACTTTCTAATCTAAAATTGTGTTCCACGTGAAACGTTTTGGAATTTTTATAGAGAAAGTTTAAAAGATAATTGATTAAATAAATCGTTCCACGTGGAACGATTATAGATTTGATTTGAAATTTCGATTTGTTTCTGTTTAATTGTGTTCCACGTGAAACGTTTGTATGTAGATTTGAAACTTGAAACAAACATTGTGTTCCACGTGAAACATAAGTTATATTGAATTTAGAATTTAAATCATTCGTTCCACGTGGAACAAAAGAAAAATAAAGTTAATTCTGAGAACCGCCTTAAACGGTTTGCAGAGAATAATAAAACAAAATGTTTTTAGAAGAATACGATGTAATTGTAGTTGGTGCTGGTCATGCAGGATCTGAAGCCGCGGCAGCGGCCGCAAATTTGGGATCCAAAACTTTGTTGGTTACAATGAGTTTGCAGAACATAGCTCAGATGTCTTGCAATCCTGCGATGGGAGGAATTGCGAAAGGACAAATTGTTCGTGAGATCGATGCGCTTGGAGGTTACTCCGGAATTGTTTCAGATCGAACTGCAATCCAGTTCAAGATGCTGAATAAATCAAAAGGACCTGCAATGTGGTCGCCAAGAGTTCAAAGTGACAGAATGCGTTTTGCAGAAGAATGGAGATTGATGTTGGAGGGAACTCCAAATTTAGATTTTTACCAAGAAATGGTAAAGGGTCTGATTATCGAGAACGGAAAGATAAAAGGAATTAGAACTTCACTTGGAGTTGAAATTCGTTCCAAATCGGTTGTGTTGACAAACGGAACTTTTTTGAACGGATTGATTCATATTGGAGAAAAACAATTCGGTGGAGGAAGAGCAGGCGAAAGTGCTGCAACCGGAATTACCGAAGATTTGGTGAAAGCTGGTTTTGAAGCCGGAAGAATGAAAACAGGAACGCCTCCGAGAGTGGATGGTCGTTCTTTGGATTATTCGAAAATGAACGAAGAAAAAGGAGACGTAAAACCGGATAAGTTTTCTTATTCGGATTTAACGTTTCCGTTAACGCATCAAAGATCTTGTCACATGACATACACAAGTTTGGATGTTCATGATATTTTGAGATCTGGTTTTGATCGTTCGCCAATGTTCAACGGAAGAATAAAAAGTTTGGGTCCGAGATATTGTCCTTCGATCGAAGACAAGATTAATCGTTTTGCAGATAAAGAACGCCATCAACTTTTTGTTGAGCCGGAAGGATGGAAAACTTGTGAGGTTTATGTAAACGGATTTTCAACTTCGCTTCCAGAAGATATTCAGTTCAAAGCTTTGCGTACAGTTGCCGGTTTTGAGAATGTGAAATTTTTACGTCCAGGTTATGCGATCGAATATGATTATTTTCCGCCAACACAATTGAAACATACTTTGGAAACGAAGTTGGTTGAAGGATTATATTTTGCCGGACAAATTAATGGAACGACAGGATATGAAGAAGCTGCTTCGCAAGGTTTGATGGCCGGAATAAATGCACATTTAAAAGTGCATGAAAAAGCACCATTAATTTTAAAACGTGATGAAGCTTATATTGGAGTTTTGATCGACGACTTGATTACGAAAGGAACGGAAGAACCTTATCGTATGTTTACATCAAGAGCAGAATATAGAACATTGTTGCGACAAGATAATGCCGATTTTAGATTGACGCCAATGTCGTACGAAATTGGTTTGGCTTCTGAAGATCGTATGCGAAGAATGGAACACAAGTTAAACGAGTCTGAAAAGATGGTTGCCTTCTTTAGAGAAACGAGTGTTACGGTTGCAGAAACAAATCCGATTTTGGAAGCAAAAGAATCTGCTCCAATTTCACAAGGAGATAAAATGTTCAAAGTTTTTTCTCGTCCGCAGATTGAATTGGAGGATATGCTGAAATTTGAAAAAGTGGATGCCTACATCAAAGAAAATAATCTTGATGAAGAAATTGTAGAGCAAGCCGTAATTCAAGTAAAATATTCTGGTTACATCGAAAAGGAGAGAAATAACGCTGATAAACTAAATCGTTTAGAAGAAGTAAAAATTCCAGAGAATTTCGATTATAATAAAATTAAATCAATGTCGATTGAAGCCAAGCAAAAATTGAGCAAGATTCGTCCTGTTACAATTTCGCAAGCTTCAAGAATCAGCGGTGTATCACCAAGTGATATTTCTGTGCTTTTGATTTATATGGGAAGGTAAAGATTTTAGATTTCTGATTTTAGATTATTTCTGTTTTTGCTTAAATTGATTTGTTCCACGTGAAACTAGAAATGTTTTATGTTGGTTCAGTTTTTTTCGGATTGCAGTAAAATCTAAAATCTAAAGTCAGCAATCTAAAATGGATTTTGTTCCACGTGAAACTTTTTTCAAAATGTTACGTTGGATTATTTTAAAATGAAATATTCAAAATTGTAGAGATGGACAAGTTGTCCATCTTTTTGCAGTTTGATTCAAAAAATAATAAAAGCAAATGTTTAGATGAACTTTGGTTCAACTGCACATTATTTCAAACCCGAATTCTATTAAATAACTATTAATTAAAAAATGGACGTTTTAAACAAAAAACATTTTCTTACTGTAAAAGACCATTCTGTTTCAAAAGAAATTTTCGACTTGTACTATGATGAAAATTTGGATATGCTGATTACTTCTCCACAACCAGATTTAGAAAATTTAGGAAGATATTACGAAAGCGAAGATTATATTTCGCACACAGATAACAAACGTTCTGTTTTTGAAAAAGCGTATCATTTTGTAAAAAGTATCGCTTTAAAAAATAAACTGAATTTGATCAATTCAGAACAATCTCAAAAAGGAAAAATTTTAGACATCGGTGCCGGAACAGGAGATTTTGTATTGACGGCAAAAAATGATGGCTGGAATGTAATTGGAATTGAACCTAGCGATCGAGCAAAAAATATTGCGAAGCAAAAAGGAATTTCGTTTGTCGAAGAAACAGCTTCTTTAGAAAATAATTCTTTTGATGTAATTACCATGTGGCACGTTTTAGAACACGTTCCAAATTTGGAAAATCAAATTCAGGAATTGAAGCGATTATTGAAGCCAACTGGAACATTAATTGTTGCTGTTCCAAATTTCAAATCTTTCGATGCAAAACATTACGGAGAATTTTGGGCTGCTTTTGATGTGCCAATTCACTTTTGGCATTTTTCAAAAAAAGCGATCCAATTGCTTTTCGAAAAAGTAGACATGAAATTAGAAAAAGTACTTCCAATGAAATTTGATTCATTTTACGTGAGTCTTCTTTCTGAAAAATACAAAACCGGAAAAATGAATTTTATCACGGCTTTTTTTGTTGGATTAAAATCAAATTTAAAAGCGTCGTCGACAAAAGAGTATTCATCGCACATTTATGTCTTAAAAAACAAGTAAAACGCAAAATAAGCCCGTTTTAGAGGTGTTTTAGGCTAAAGCGAGGGTTTGTGTTGTCTTTTTTTAGAAAAGCGCTCTAAAACAAGCTGTGAAAGCCACTTTTAATAGTGATATTTTATAGTATTTTTTGACTCCATAAAGAAAATCAATGCCACATTTTAGTGGCATTTTTTTTGTTTTTTCACTGCTTATTTTTCGAATTTCGAATTTTGAGGAAATTTCAAAAAATGACTTTTTGAAAATTACGATGAAATTCGAAAAATGAAAATGAAGCTAATTTTTGAATCAAATTTGAAATGAAAAAGTGAAGAAAATAAAAATGAATTTTATCATGAAAAAAATCTGTTTTAATAGAATTCTTGTTTAGCCGAATCAAAAACGGTATAAGGATCTTGTTTTATATTGGAAAAGTGTTCAAAACTTAAAATAAGCTTGTTTGCGGGACTTTTTATGATAAAACAAGAGTTTGTGTCTCCTTTTTTAAAAGGATTTCGCTAATCAACGCTGTGAAAGCCATTTTTAATAACGATATTTTATAACATTAAAAATCCTCATAAAGAAAACTAATATCATAAAATTTTAGCATTTTTTAAACTTTATGTTGATGCTATTTATTTTTTTATATTTTTGTCTTTCATACCAATAAAAAAATTAGAAATTTAGAAATGAAAAAAGCATTAGTAATTATCGGGCTTTCAATTTTGGCTGTTTCTTGTAATAAAACAGCGGAAGTAAAGGAAGTAAAAACAGCTTACGTAGATACTTCAGTTTTAATGAAAGAATACACTGAAGCAAAAGACCTTGAAGCTAAATACAAAGCTCAAGCAGAGGAAAAAGGAAGACAACTACAAGCTGAAATTACTCGTTTTAAACAAGACGCTGCTAATTTTCAAAGTCAAGCACAGGCAAATGGCCAGCAATGGGCACAACAAAGAGGAGCTGAATTGCAAAAAAGAGAGCAGCAATTGGGTTACGCTCAACAAGCTTTATCGCAACAATTACAGCAAGAAAGTGGTGTAGAAATGGATTCTTTAATTAGTGGAGTTAAAAAATTCATCAAAGATTACGGTAAGAAAAATGGTTATGCATACATCTATGGTACTGGTGATGCTGCAACTGTATTATATGCTGAAGATAAGTATGATATCACAAAAGAAATCATCAAAGAATTGAATGAGAAGTATAAAGCAACTCCAAAAGCTGAAGAAAAACCAGCAGCTAAAGAAGAGGCTAAAAAATAAGACTTCCAAAACTAACTAAACTATGAAAACCTAAATCAGCAACTGATTTAGGTTTTTTTCTTTTATAAAAATGCGATATTTTTGGCGTTTAATACCTGCCTAATGCAAAACGTTTCAGAAGCTGCTGCTTACACTTTACAATTCATAAATCAGACGCAAAAATCTATTTTTCTTACTGGAAAAGCCGGTACGGGAAAGACGACTCTTTTGCGTGAAATTATTGCTACAACACACAAAAACACTGTGGTTGTGGCGCCTACAGGTATTGCGGCGCTTAATGCTGGCGGTGTTACGATTCACTCGATGTTTCAGTTGCCATTTTCGGCTTTTCTTCCCACTTATGAAGAGAGTTCTCAGTTTACCGAAACTGTGAAATTTGAGAACAAAGAATCGCTTCGACGACATTTCAAAATGAACAATGTGAAGCGAAATGTGATTCGAAATATGGAGCTGCTAATTATTGATGAAGTCAGCATGCTTCGTGCTGATTTACTGGATGCTATCGATTTTATGATGCAGACAGTTCGTAGAAATACACGCGCTTTTGGAGGTGTTCAAGTACTTTTTATTGGTGATTTGTTGCAGCTTCCGCCAGTAATTCGGGATGAGGAATGGAGAACTTTGCGCAATTATTATAAAGGAAAATTCTTTTTCCATTCGCATGTAATTCAGCAAAATCCGCCTTTGTATATTGAATTATCTAAGATTTACCGTCAAAGTGATGATGTTTTTATTTCTGTTTTGAATAATCTTCGAAACAATCAAATTTCCAAAGATGATATTCAGGTTTTAAATCAATACGTCAAACCTGATTTTGATTTAAAAATGAATCCGGGATATATCACGCTGACGACGCATAATGCTAAAGCAGATACAATCAACGAGCAAGCAATCAGCGATTTGCCAGGAAATGAATTCAGTTTTCAGCCTTTTGTAGTTGGTGATTTTCCGGAGAAAATTTTTCCTGTTGAAGAAAATTTGAAGTTGAAAGTTGGCGCTCAAGTAATGTTCGTAAAGAACGATTTATCTTTTGAAAAAAGATATTTCAACGGAAAAATGGGCGTGATAAAATCACTTTCGGCAGAAGAAATTTTCGTTCATTTTCCTGAAGAAAATAAAACTATCGAAGTTGAAAAATACGAATGGAAAAACATTCGCTACAAGGTAAATGAACTCACAAAAGAGATTGAGGAAGAAGTTTTAGGCACATTTGCGCATTATCCAATCAAATTGGCGTGGGCCATTACGGTGCACAAAAGCCAAGGTCTGACTTTTGAGAAAGCTGCGCTTGATGTATCGCAAGTTTTTCTTCCCGGACAAGCCTACGTAGCACTTTCTCGTTTAACGTCTTTAAATGGGCTTGTTTTGCTTTCTTCGATGCAAATGAATGGACTTTCGAACGATCAAGATGTCATGGATTATGCTTTGAACAAAGCAACCGAAGACGATTTGAAAAATTCGCTTCATTTTGAAACCAAAAATTTTATTCATAACTATTTGATTAACAGTTTTAATTGGACAGATTTGGCTCAAGAATGGCGAAATCATAGATTTAGTTACAATGAAAATGCTACAAGTTCTGAAAAATCAAAACATTCGGTTTGGGCGCATAAACGTTTGGATTCAATTGAAAGTTTGGTAGATCCTTCGCAGAAATTCATAAATCAGCTCAATAAAATTTTCAGCAATCAAACTGTCGATTTGATTTTTGTAAAAGAAAGAGTAGAGGCGGCGTATGATTATTTTTTCAAGCCGATGGATAAATTGGTTACTGATCTTTTAACTAAAATGGCTGAAATTCAGAAATTTAAAAAAGTAAAAGAGTTTTACGAAGAATTGTCTGTTTTGGACGATTTGCAGACTAAAGCTGTTTTGCGATTAATGAAAGCCAAATTGCTTATGGAAATTGTCGTTTCCCGTGAAACAATCAGTAAAGAAAGCTTGACTTCTCCAGCCATTAAAAATTATAAAACGGATAAAATTTCGAGAATCCGTGATGAGTTTAAAATGACCAATACAGACATGTTTCAAGTCGAAGAGCCTGCAATGCGTTATTCGTCTAAAAAATTGGATAAAACAGCCGAAAAAGGACCAAAAAAGACCACAGTTGAAGAAACGCACGAACTTTGGCTGGAGAAAAATTCTATTGAGGATATTGCACGAATCAGAAAAATAACCAAACAGACGGTTGAAACACATTTGATAAAATTGATTCAGGCTAAGAAAATTGAAATTTCTGAAGTACTTCCGGATGATAAAATTTTAGCACTTCGAGATGCTTTTGAATTTTATCAAGAAGAATCATTAGCGCCGTTAAAAGAAAAATATGGTGATGAATTTACTTGGGATGAACTTAAAATGTTCAAAGCTAGTATAAACTGATTTTAGATTTTAGATTTTAGATTTTAGATTTTAGATTTTAGATTTTAGATTTTAGATTTTAGATTTTCATAAAAACATTATGTAAAATAGAAGTTGAAAATAAAAACAATTCTTAAATACGACATGTAGAGAATTGTTCCACGATCAACAAATTAACGATGGTTTTAAATCTCATACGAACTAAATTTAATTTGATTATATTTGATTGTTTTTGTGATAGTTAGTTTTTAATTAAAAATATTTTTAAGATGAAAAGAAGCTATTTATTTTTAATTCTATCAATTTTAATCTGTAATTATACATTTGCTCAAGAGGCAAGTTCAGACTACCAGATATTTGCAAAGCGGTTTATTGAAAACGTAAAAGACAACAAGAAAGAAGCATTGGCTGATTTGGTTGTTTACCCTTTAAACAGGGAGTATCCACTATCTGATATAATCGACAAAGCTGATTTTTTTAAGCGGTACGACGAAGTATTTGACGCTAGCTTTAAAGATGAAATCATAAAATCTGATCCTTCAAAAAACTGGCATGATATGGGTTTGCGGGGTGTAATGCTTGACAAGGGAAGCATTTGGCTCGATGTAGAAGGACGTCTGACAGCAGTTAATTATTTGTCGAAATTTGAAATTGATCTCAGAAAGAAACTTATCGATGCGCAGAAAAATGACTTAGATGCAAGTATTGCTTATTTCCAGACTCCAATATGCATTTTAGAAACGTCTAAATTTATCATCAGGATCGATGATCTGGGTAAAAATAATTATCGTTTTGCATCATGGGCAATCGGAAAAAAGATGAGCGAAAAGCCCGATATGATTCTTTACAAGGGTAAACTTATTGTCGAAGGAATTGGCGGTAATCATCAATATGAATTTGCAAATGATAAGTATACTTACGAATGCGCAATTATAATTTTAGGCGAAAAAAATTCGCCTCCGGCGAGATTTACGATATATCAAGGCAGTAAAAAAATACTTCTTCAAGATGCTAAAATTGTTTCACGATAAACAAAAGCCGATTCAAAACTGAATCGGCTTTTGTTTATAGCGTTGAAATCACTTTTTCAAGCTCTTTTTGCTGCGTTATTTGCGTTAATTTTAATTTTTGAATGCTCACCTCATTTTCTTTTGTTTTAATGCGCTGTTTCGTTATTTCTTCCTCAGAAAGGGAAGTCGTAGCAATTTTGTTCTCTAATTTTTGATTCGTCGATTGCAGTTTTTCAATTTTGCTTTTTGTCGCCTTTAAATTATTTTCGTTTTTAACGAGATTTTTCTTTTTATTTTCAACCTCTTTCAACTTTCGTTTTAATTCGGTTATTTTACTGTCAAGCGCTTTATGATTTTGATCAGAAAGATTTTTTAAGTCGGCATCAATCTTCTTCTGTTCTAATTCTAAAGTTTTTGAATCTGTATTGGTTTGTTGCGCAAAGAAATAAGTGCTGTTCATTAGGAAAATAAGCAATGCGATAATTTTAAAGCTTTTCATTTTTTTTTTTTGAATTTAATTAAAAGCTAAAGTATCAGATGAAAATAAGGCGTAATACCACAGAAGAATTTAAAAACAGCAAAATAGGACAAAAAAAATCCTATTCAATTCGAATAGGATTTTTTGAGAATTTTATAAGTTTTCGACTAATATCCAGGCATCTGGATTTTCGCCTTTTTGTATTTCTTTTTGAGCTTTAGTAGCTTCGGCCATAGTTGCATAACTTCCGTATAAAACAGGAAATAAACCGTGTTTGTTTTCGCCAAGCATACGTGCTTTATAACCATCTTTTATCAATTGATCATAAGCTTTTTTAGCGTTTGCTTCACTTCTAAAAGCGCCGGCCATAATGTGATAAGGCATTAATTTGGCTTCTGGAGTTTCTACTTTTGCAGAATCAACCGAAAGTGTTACTGCAGGCAAAGGATTTTGGATAAAGAAAGTCGCTTCCTGAATTTTGTTTTCTACTTTTTTCTGAACAGCACTTTCGACAACTAGAGTTTGAGAATCAATTTGATTTTGGTACAAAGGATAGCCAATACTTCCGGTAATACCAAGTCCTAAAATGAAAATGGCTGCATATTTCAGTAAAGAATTTGAAGATTTTGTTTCCTCTTCACCAAAAAGAGCAACCGTTTCTTTTTCTGTAATTTCTTCCAATTTGCGCTCAAAAATTTCTTTTTTCACAACAGGTGAAATAAACGGACTTAGTCCAAAGGAAGTTGCTAAATAGTTGGTTTGATCATTTGGAGTGAAAATGATATTTTTTTCAGAATTCAGACGAATTTCACCTATATTTTTCAAGCTTATCGTACCATCTTCTTCAAGCGTTTTTTTCCAGCTTAAAACTTCAAATGCAATTGCGCTCACGGCAAAACCATACGATGTTTTTTCAGCATTTGCTATGTGATTGGCAAGCAAACCGTCGTTGTTTTTTAAATGACTGTTGAAAGAAATCAACTTCTTAGGTGGAGAAAACGAATTTGTGTTTTCATTCACTTGTGCCGACTGAGTTTCTGTTAAAAATGCACCAAATCCGGGAACCGTTACACACTGATAACGATACAATAACTGTCCTATGTAGTTTTCAATTTTCATAGTAACAAAGTTATGGAACGAATATAGTTATCAAAATTTTATTCACAATTTTTATTAACAATTCGGATTATTTTATAGACAATTCGTTTTCAATTATTTAAATAAATGTCGTTCTAATTTTTAGGTGTACTAATTTTATAAATCACTATTTTTATTAGGAAATTACTTTATTTTAGTGATATTTGCGCTTTAAAACTGTTTTAGTTTTCGGTTCTATTTTACATAATGTTTTTTGAAAATGTCAGATCAGGAATTATTTTACTTGTTAGCCTTGCTCAAAGTGGATGGAGTAGGAGATATTATGGCCAAAAAATTGGTAAAGCATTGCGGAAGTGCAGAAGCAGTTTTTAAAGCAAAAGCGGTTAAAATTGCCGGTATTGATGGAATTGGCGCCGTTTTGCTTAAAAATTTGAAGGATAAAAGTGTTTTTGAGAAAGCTAGTTTTGAATTAGAGTTCATCCGCAAAGAGAAAATAAATGTCTCCTATTTTCAAGATGATGATTATCCGGATCGCTTGAAACACTGCATAGATGCTCCGGTTCTGATTTTTACTTCTGGAAACATAAACTTGAAGAACAAAAAGTTAATCAGTATTGTGGGCACACGTCAAGTTACTTCGTACGGAATTGATTTTTGCAAAAAACTTATTGAAGATCTTGTTCCTCTTGATCCAGTAATCGTAAGTGGATTTGCTTATGGAGTTGATATCGTGGCGCATCAATTGGCAATGGAAAATAATCTGCAAACAATTGGTGTTTTGGCACATGGCCTTAATCAAGTTTATCCGAGAACACACAAAAAGTACATTGCTAAAATGGAAGAAAACGGTGGATTTATTACTGAATTTTGGAGTTCTTCAAATCCAGATAAAGAAAAATTTGTTCGCCGAAACCGGATTGTAGCTGGAATGACCGAAGCTACCGTTGTAATTGAATCTGCAGATAAAGGCGGTTCTTTAATTACCGCCAATTTAGCAAATGACTACAACAGAGAAGTTTTTGCAGTTCCTGGCCGTGTTTCAGACCGATACAGTCAAGGATGCAATAACTTGATAAAAACGCAAAGAGCAAATGTTTTGACTAGTGCGGCCGATTTGATTTATGTGCTGAATTGGGATCTTGAAAATAAACCAAAAACGGTACAAAGACAGCTTTTTGTAGAATTAGATCCTGATGAAGAAGTAATTTATAATTTCTTGATTAAAAATGGAAAAGAGCTTCTGGATATCATTGCATTAGAATGTAATTTTCCAATTTTTAGATTGTCCGGAATACTTTTGAATATGGAGCTTAAGGGTTTGATTAGGCCATTGCCAGGGAAAATGTTTGAAGCGATTTAGTTGGTTTTTTAATAGAAAAATTAGCACGAAATGAATTAAAGAATATATTTGTTTTTGAGGATAAGAAAAAAGCCTAATAGAAACGAAATCTATTAGGCTTTTATTTTGAGATTTTATTTTTCAAATCCTAAAACATTGCGAACTTTTGCTAAAACGCCATCTGCAACGACAGAAGCTTTTGCGGCGCCTTTTTTCAGCAAGGCATCAACTTCTTCAAGATTGTTTATGTAGTAATTGTATTTTTCTCTTTCTGTTTTGAATTTTTCGGTAATCAATTCAAACAAAGCTTGTTTGGCGTGACCGTAACCATAATTTCCACCAAGATAATTTGCTCTCATTTGTGCAATTTGCTCTTCATTTGCTAACAAAGAATAAATGGCAAAAGCGTTGCAAGTATCAGGATTTTTTGGAGCTTCAAGAGGCGTACTATCAGTTTCGATGCTCATCACTTGTTTGCGAAGCGTTTTGTCATCCAGGAAAATATTGATAATATTATTAGCAGATTTACTCATTTTTCCGCCGTTTGTTCCCGGAATCAACATACTGTCTTCTTGAATTTTAGCTTCTGGAATTACAAAAGTTTCTCCCATTTGATGGTTAAAACGAGAAGCCACATCGCGAGTGATTTCTAGATGTTGCAATTGGTCTTTTCCAACTGGCACAAATTCAGCATCGTACAAAAGAATGTCGGCTGCCATTAACATCGGATAAGTAAAAAGTCCGGCGTTAACATCGTCTAAGCGATCTGATTTATCTTTGAAAGAATGTGCCAAAGTCAATCTTTGGAACGGAAAAAAACAGCTTAAATACCAAGTCAATTCGGCAGTTTGAGTCACATCAGATTGTCTGTAGAATGTTACTTTGTCTGGGTTCAGGCCACATGCAAGCCAAGCGGCCGCTGTGCTATATGTGTTTTCTCTTAATGTTTTGCCATCTTTGATTTGTGTAATAGAATGCAAATCAGCAATAAACAAATAAGATTCATTTGCAGGATTGTTTGATAATTCAATTGCAGGGATAATTGCTCCCAGTAAATTTCCTAAATGTGGCGTTCCTGTACTCTGAACACCCGTAAGTATTTTTGCCATTCTCAATTTTTTCTGAATTGCAAATGTCGTAATGTTTTTTCTAACCGCAAAGTTCGTAAGGATATTGCATAAAGTTTTGTTAGTGAATAGTGTTTTTTTTAACGCAAAGGGCGCGAAGGATTTTCACAAAGGAAAGAAGTTTTTTCGGCGGATAGCTTTGCTATGAGTTCGCAAAGTTTTGTGTTTAATGAATTTGAGTTTTTTGAACAATTAGTTTGTTGTTTTTATTTGTATGAAAATATTTATAAATTTGATATTTTTGAATATGACTGAAAACGAAATATCAAATATTATAATTGGGCTTGCTATAGATATTCATAAAAAGCTCGGGCCGGGTTTATTGGAAAATGTTTATAAGGAATGTTTGTTTTATAAAATTAAACAACGTGGACTTTTTGTAGAAAAAGAGAAAGCTTTGCCGTTGGTTTTTGAAGAAGTTAAACTTGATTGTGGGTATCGTATTGATTTGCTTGTAGAAAATAAGTTTCTAATTGAAATTAAGAGTGTAGAATCGCTTAGTTTGAATCATTTGGCACAAACTTTAACGTATTTAAAACTTGGAAATTTTAAACTTGGGTTACTGATAAATTTCAATGAAAGTCTCCTAAAAAATGGGATAAGAAGAGTAATAAACAATTTATAGATTTAGCTTTGTGAACTTACTGCAAAGCTATCCGCAGAAAAAACTTCTTTCCTTTGTGAAAATCCTTTGCGCCCTTTGCGTTAAAAAACCAACGACACAGAAAGAAATCTCTATAAAATTCATTTCTGTTTTCTTACTTTTGAAGTTATGAAAATATTTAAAATTACTTTTTGGGTGCTTTGGCGCATTTGGTTTTATGTTTTAATGGCCATTCCGATATTGATTATGTTGCCGTTTTTGCTGATTTCTATCATATCAGAGCGTGGATACCCTTATTTTTTTAAAATGGCCCGCATTTGGGCTAAATTTATCCTTTTCGGGATGGGTTTTTATTACAAAGTAAAGCGCGAACAAAAGCTTATCAAACATACAAGCTACATGATTGTTGCAAATCATACTTCGATGACAGATATTATGCTGATGCTTGCCCTTATTAAAAATCCTTTTGTTTTTGTGGGAAAGAAGGAATTGGTAAAGATTCCGCTATTTGGATTTTTCTATAAAAGAACTTGTATTTTAGTAGATAGAAACTCTTCAAAAAGCAAAAATGAAGTTTTTAAAAGAGCCCAAAACCGTTTAAATCAAGGTTTAAGTATTTGTATTTTTCCTGAAGGAGGTGTTCCAGATGACGAAAGTATTTTGCTGGATGAGTTTAAAGACGGAGCATTTCGTTTGGCAATAGAGCATCAAATTCCGATTGTTCCAATTGTTTTTCCAGACAATAAAGATCGGTTTTCGTACACTTTTTTTAGTGGAAGTCCTGGAAAAATGCGCGCAAAAATTCTTCCATTTGTAGAAACAAGCGGTGTGACAAGCGATCATCGAAAAGAGCTTCGGGATCAAGTAAGACAAATGATTTACAATGAATTGATTGAATTTCAGAAAAAAGATTCTAAAAAATAAAAACAGAACCCGGTAATCCTTAAGCTTTAGGATACCGGGTTTTCTTTTGAACTAAAATAACCCCTTATTTTTATTCAAAAAATCTTATCTGTGAATGATTTTTTCAGAAATAAATCGCAATACTTTTTTAAACTTCAATTTGGTTTTTCTGCGGTTTTTATTGTACAACACTTCAATTTTCTCTTTCATGATTAAAAACATTAAGGATTGATAATAAAGAGTTTGGTTAGAACTCAAGTTAACGTCACAATATATAGAGAACTAAAAATGAAAAAGGTTGCGTGCGATAGGAATTTTTTTCTTAAAAAGAATAAAAACCCGCCAGCACCAAACTAAACCGACGGATTTTTATTAAAACAAATCAACCAAATTCATTCTAAAAATTTAAGAAAGGCACTTATGGCGATGCCAATAAATTTTATAATTACTTATTAGATGCGGTTTTTTTGAAATGGTTGCGTCGATTTTTAATATTTTTTTAAAAGAAAAACCCGGAAGTATTTAAACTCCCGGGTTTTTGAAAATATAAATCTGTATTATTCAGATTTTGAAAGATTTAAGCGTTTGCTAATTCTTTCATATGTTCTTTAATTTTAGCTTCTAATTCATCAGCTAATTCTGGATTATCTTTTATTAGAGCTTTAACGGCATCACGTCCTTGACCTAATTTTGTGTCACCATAGCTAAACCATGATCCCGCTTTTTTAACGATATCGAATTCAACAGCAAGATCAAGAATTTCTCCAGTTTTAGAAACACCTTCACCGTACATAATGTCGAATTCAGCAGTTTTAAATGGCGGAGCAACTTTGTTTTTAACGATTTTGACTTTAGTTCTATTTCCAATTACGTTTTCACCGTCTTTGATTTGAGCAGAACGACGAATATCTAAACGTACAGAAGCGTAGAATTTCAATGCGTTACCACCGGTTGTCGTTTCTGGATTTCCAAACATAACCCCAATTTTTTCACGTAATTGGTTAATGAAGAAAACGGTACAATTTGTTTTGCTGATAGTTCCAGTAAGTTTTCTTAAAGCTTGAGACATCAAACGTGCGTGAAGACCCATTTTTGAATCTCCCATTTCGCCTTCAATTTCGCTTTTTGGAGTTAACGCAGCAACCGAGTCAATTACCACAATATCAATTGCTCCAGAACGGATTAAGTTTTCCGCAATTTCTAATGCTTGCTCTCCGTTGTCTGGTTGTGAAATGATTAAATTTTCAATATCTACGCCTAATTTTTCAGCATAGTTTCTATCAAAAGCATGTTCAGCATCAATAAAAGCGGCAATTCCGCCTGCTTTCTGTGCTTCAGCTATTGCATGCAATGTCAAAGTAGTCTTACCAGACGATTCTGGACCGTATATTTCAATAATTCTTCCTTTCGGGTATCCATTTACCCCAAGCGCTAAATCAACGCCAAGTGAGCCAGAAGAAATCGTTTCTACTTCCACAATGGCTCTGTCGCCCATTTTCATTACGGTTCCTTTTCCGTAGGTTTTGTCAAGTTTATCAAGCGTTAATTGTAACGCTTTTAATTTGGCTTCTTTGTCTGAACTCATATCTTTTTAAATTATCTTAATTGATTTTTTGGCTTTCAAAATAGTACTAAAAAATAAGAAATAACTTTCTTATTACTATTTAACTGAACTTGTGAATTGCAAAACTAGTTCTTTTTTTCGGAGTTTGGTTGCTCCAAATTGTTCCAAATTGTCACAAATTTGATTACAAAAACAAAGCTTTTAATTCTGTTGCTTCTGATGGTTTCATTTTTCCTGCAAGCACTAAACTCAACTGTTTGCGACGCAAGGCAGCATCAAAACGTTGGATTTCAAGCTCAGTTTCTGGAACAATCGCTGGAACTTCAACAGGTCTTCCAGTATCATCAACAGCAACAAAAGTGTAGATTGCTTCGTTTGCTTTGGTTCTGCTTCCAGATTCGCGGTCTTCAACCCAAACGTCAATGTAAACTTCCATCGAGCTTTTGAAAGATCTTGAAACTTTAGCTTCGACAGTAACAACGCTTCCTAGCGAAATTGCTCTATTGAAAGCAACGTGATTTACAGAAGCTGTAACTACAATGCGGCGTGAGTGCCTGCGTGCCGCAATACTTGCTGCACGATCCATTCGGGCAAGCAATTCGCCACCAAAAAGATTGTTTAAAGGATTTGTTTCGCTCGGTAAAACTAAATCAGTTAAAATAGTTATAGATTCTGAAGGATGTTTTGAATTCATTTTTTGTAAAATTATAATTAAGCGCGCTGATTAATTCAGCCAATAAACAGCCATAACGGCTGGTATAAAATAGATTACAATGGTTCTTGCGCCATCGTAATCCTTTGCAAGTCTTTGTCCGAAAAGCATCATCAATAAACTGATGCATGAAAAAATTGCACCATAAAAACCAAATTCGCGTCCGCTGTTTAATGCGATTTGAATGGCGCCAACAACAGATAAAATTCCTGAAATTAATTCGAGAATAAGTAAATGCATGAGCGCTAAAGGGACTTGGTTTTTTAATGGTGTTTTGGCAAAATGTTCTTTAAGCCAGTTTACATTATCTTTCCAATAAAAAATCTTTTCATAGCCTGATTGTAAAAACGTTATGGCTAAAAATACTAATAATAAAATAGAGGCAACATTATTCATTTGAGGACTATTTTTTGTGGATTAAACGAGTCAGTTTTATAGATAAATCGGTTAGGATTATTTTTGCATTTCCGTTTCTTTCAATGTGATACATTGCATCTGAAAGCTCTTTGAAAATTTCGTGAATGTTGTTTCCGTTTACAAAAGGCGCAAAATTTTCAAGTTTGAATTTGTCCACTTTTGGTTCAATGTAAACTAAGCTCGGAGTTTGATAATTCAGCAATAAAGCCTGACGAAACATTTCGATGCAAAATTGGATGAATTTTTTCTGGCTTTCGCGTCCAAGACCTGCAATTTCTTCACTCCAAGAAATCAAATCCTGAATTGCGGCGGCATTTCCTTTAGCTCTAAAAGCGGCTCGAACCCAGTTTACAAACCATTGTTCGAAAGGATATTCGGAGTCATCTTCTTTTAGCAAATGCATTGCTTTGTTGAAGTTTCCTTGTGCCTGATGCGCAATTTTTTTTGCTAAATTCGAATCAATATTTTCACGTAAAACCAAGGCATCTGCAATGACTTTTTCCGGAAGTCCGTTAAAGTGAATTACCTGACAACGAGAGCGAATGGTTTGAATAATATCTTCTTCATTTTCAGAAATCAGAAGGAAAATGGTTTTGTCTGAAGGTTCTTCAAGTAGTTTTAAAAGTTTATTTGAAGCCGCAATATTCATTTTATCGGCCATCCAAATGATCATGATTTTATAACCACCTTCGTATGATTTCAGCGAAAGCGATTTTAAAACTTCTTGAGCATCTTCAACTCTAATTTCGCCCTGTTTATTTTGAACGCCTAGAATTTTGTACCAGTCAAATAATCCTCCGTAAGGCATTTCCTGAACAAATGTTCGCCAATCCTGAATAAAATCTAGACTTTTTGGTTTTGTTTTGACATCTTCGGTCGTTACTGTTGGATAAATGAAGTGAAGATCTGGATGTGAAATGTTTTGAAATTTCAAATTGCAGGAATCATTTCCATTTTCGTTTTCGTTACCCGTATTGTTGCACAAAATATACTGCGCATAAGCGATTGCGGTTGACAAAGTGCCGCTTCCTTCTGGCCCAACAAATAATTGCGCATGCGGAATTCGTCCTGAAGATGCACTTTTTATCAAGTGACTTTTGATATAATCTTGACCTAAAATTTGAGAAAATTGCATGAAGCAAAGATATAAGAAAATGATGTAGGCAAAAATTTTAGATTAAAAGATTATGAGTTGTATTTTGAGTGAAAAATGTTGAGTGTTTTTTTAATTAAAAATGCGTTTGTGTCAATTTAGTTTTGTTAATAAATTACTTCAAGCTAGTAGATATGAAGACTTTTTTGTTAATATTTTTTTGCCAAAAACGGTAAACGTAATGTTTTTTTAGTTATTTAATGATAGAAATTCGGTTGTTTTTATAGCCTTTATCTTACGGTTTTGATTTTAACAAATTTAACAAAACGCTCGTTAAAACGCACATTTTCTCGACATACGACTGGTTTTTAAGGTTTTTTTAAGTTTTTTTTTTGAAAAAACAAATCAATAAAGTTGCGATTTAAGTTAATTTATATATTTTTGTTTGCATGAACAACCAATTATAAATCGAATCTATGAAAGGGAAAATTATTTTATTAAGTACACTTTTTTTCTTGACAACTGCAGCTGTTTCAGCACAGGCAAAAAATGCTCCAAGAAGTATCATTAGTACAACAGCTCTTATCAGAAAATACCATGATCAAAAAGAATTGAGTGGTATGCAAAAGGGAGAACTTTTGGAATTATACATTGAGCGTATTAAAGTTTTAGTGAAAACCCTTCCGTACATTGCTTTGGTTACAAAACCAGGAGTTACCATGGCCGATTTAGGTATTCCAGACGATAGTGAGCACAAAAAAGTATTAGATGCGCAAGCAGTTGGTACTACAACTTTCTTGGACACAACTGTTGATTTCCAAAGAAAGATGATGCCTTACTCTGATAAAGGAAACTTGATCGCGGCGATTTTATTTTACGAAAGCACATTGAAATCATTACACGAGTTCAACGATTTGAACGAAATGTAATAAAAAATTATATTTTTAAAACCTCTTTTAATCTGTTTACGTAGATGATTTAGATTTTCGAAAAACATTTAAGAGAGTAATAAAAAATAACTCGTTCTCGATGTGTTCTGAATTATTTCAGAAAAATCGAGATGAGTTTTTTCATTTACGCATACCCAAATTTATTATTAACCCTAATACCCCCTTATCATGAAAAAAATTACTCAAATGATCTGCGTTCTTTTGACAGTTACTAGTATGAGTGCTCAGCAAGAGAAAGGAATTATGGGCTACAACAATTGGTTGAATAACTGGACCGAATTTAAGCCTAACAAAGTAGAGTATGGAGAAGCAAATCAAATTTTAGCAGGAAACATTTCTGTTAATACTAAATTGCTGAAGAGGAATGTTTATGTTTTGCAAGGCAACGTTTATGTTACTAACAACGCGGTTTTAACAATCGAACCTGGAACTTTAATTATTGGTGATTTCGAAACTAAAGGAACATTGGTAGTTACAAAAGGTGCACAAATTATTGCTGATGGTTTAGAAACAGATCCAATCGTATTTACTTCAAACAGAAGCCAGAAAAAAGCTGGTGACTGGGGAGGAGTTGTACTTCTTGGTGATGCACCAATCAATAAATTTGGAGGTGTTGGTTCTTACAACATGGATTTAGATCCAAGTTTAACTACTTATGGAGGTGATAACGTAAACGGAAATTCAGGCGTTTTAAGATTTGTTAGAATCGAATTCGCAGGAAAAAAAGTTAAAGGTGTAGATACTTTCAATGGTTTGACTGTTGCTGGTGTTGGTGCTAAAACTATTTTAGATAACGTTATGGTAAGCTACTCTGGTGGTGACTCATTTGCTTTCTTTGGAGGTGATGTAAATGCTACTAAATTAGTTTCTTACAAATCAATCAACGACGATTATAAATTTACTCAAGGTGTTCAATGTCGTTTATTCAACTCATTGGCAGTTAGATCATCTTATTTATCTTCAAACAAAGATGGATCTCGTTGTATGGAGGTAAAATCTTTCGAAAAGAAAAGCGAAACAGATTTTACTAAAAAAACAACACTTGTTGTTGCAACAAATATTACAATGTTAAATGACAGCGATAACATCAAAGCTGATATTCAAGCAGGTTTAGTAAAAGAGGCAATTTATGTTGCTGAAACTGCATCTCTTGAAATGAAGCGTACTGTAATTTCTGGATTTAACCCGGCCGTTTTGCTAGACAGTAAAACTGAAATCAATGATGCCAACCTTAAAAAAATCAAATTTGAGGAAATGTATTTCAACTTATGTAATGGAAATATCTTTACAGAGTACAATTCTAACAATGAAGATTTAGAGAGCTGGTATGGAAACAGCGTGTTCTTTAACGTGATGTCACAAAGTGATAACAAAGAAACTTTCATTGATATTTACAATCCTAAGAAACCAGATTTCAGATTACAATTAGGAAAAATTACAGCATCTAGCGGAAAATAGATAAGTTTCGATTTTTATTTCAGAGCGTAAATTTTATTAATAAAGTCCCCAGACACAATTTATGTTAGTCTCGTCAAGGACCAAATAAAGATCAAGACATAATGGCCCCATCTATAAAAAAATATTTTATTTATATTATATTTTTGGTTTCGCCTATAGCAGTTTTAAATGCACAAAGTAAATCAGGAAACACTACTGTTTCTGCTGATACTAATGGCATCGCATTGGCGTGTAATAACAACCAAAAAACCGAAACGGCTGATACAACAGTGATCAGCAAATTAGAGAATTCTAATCAGTTAGCAGTGGAGCTATCCATCCCCAAGGATAGCTTTGCTATGGCTAGTGATGCGAACGATCAAAAAACTTCAGAGTGCAAAGAAAATTCATCGATTACAGCTTCTTATTCTGTTCTTGCGAAGGACATTATTGAGAACTATAAATATGATTTTTCTGAAACATTCATCGATATCTTGTTTTTTGAAAATATAGACTTAGCAAGAACTAGAACTATATGATTCAGAAAACTACGCTATCTGTAATCCGATTTATTGCATTTTTTAGTATTTTGTTTTGTACTAAAACGAATACGTATGCCCAAACGATAGTGCCCCAGCAATTAAATTTTGATAGGATTTGTGCTGGGCTTATCATTGATGGCGCTCCTTTTAATCAATATGCGGCTACTTTTAGTTATGTAGATTTTCCAGCTGGAACAACTTTTGAAGTAGAACTTTCTGATGATGCAGGGAATTTTACAACCCCTACAGCTACAACAAAAATCTCATTTACAGATGATCCTACATTAAAGCAACAAACAATTCGATTTGCTGTTCCAACCAATTTAAAAGGATCTGATATTTACAGCTTACGTGTAAAAAGTAATACAGCAACTCCTGTCTATAGTTTGCGATTTAAAAATCTTGCAAACAACACCTCTTTCCCAGCATATTATAGTACTTATGTGAGTTCATTTTATATTAATGAAAAATCACCTACTGCGACAATTTGTTCAGGAGGAAGTATTTCACTTTCTGTTTATAATCCAACACCAAATGATGCTCCTTCGTCTCCGGCTAATTATCCAAATCTAAAGTACAAATGGTATAAAGATGATGTTTTGATTAATGGACAAAGCGGTACAACGTTACTAGTAAATTCAATTGGAACCTATTACGCAAAATTAGATTATGGATTATGTTCAGAAGATAATTTAAGCTCAAATCGTGTTACTGTTACAGCCTCTGGATCTGGTTCATCAGTTACAATTGCATCAAGTTTAGGTAATCCGTTTTGTGCAAGCGGTACAGGAACAGTTTTAACGGCGACTTCAGGAAATAGTTACGTTTGGAAAAAAAATGGAACCGTAATAGCAGGAGCAACAAGTCGCAGTTATGCCACAAACGAAGCGGCAATTTACACGGTTGATGTTGACTTTGGAGGATGTAAAGCAACAGGAACAATTGATCTTAAAGGAAACAACTTTACAGCATCATTAAATGTCCCAGAAACGAATGTTATTGCCCCAGACGAAACATTAAGCGTTACGGTGACTACAAATGCTGTGAATCCTACTTTCCAGTGGTTTTTAGGAAGTACAGTTATTGCAGGTGCTACAACCAATACTTATTTGGTTTCAAGCCCGGGAGATTATAAAGTAAAAATAAGCCAAGCATCTGGATGTACAGTTGAGCAAGAATTGTCATTTAAGGTTACATATGATGGTCCAATTGCTTCAGTAGAAAAAATTCCAAATATCATAAGTTTAAGCGCAAGTCAGTATCCTTATAATTTTTGGGATATTCCGAGTGAATACAAAAACCCCGAAACTAGTGTTAAAATAATTAGTTCAAACGGAGACATGGTGCTTGATGTTGTCAACTATCAAGGCGATTGGCCCCCGTCTGGATCAATTGATATTAAAAATGTAAATCCAGTTTATTACTATGTCATTCATTCCGACACAGGTGAAAAGAAAGGATCAATAACCCTGATAAAATAAAATGAAGAAAATCCTACTATTCATAACTTTATTTTACGGTTTTTCAAATGTACTCTATTCTCAAGATACGAAATCTGAGGATGGAGTTGTTTCGTTTTCTTTACCTATCAGAAATTCTTTAAAGTTCAATAGATACTTAATCAATCCAACTTTTAGCTTTGTACGCGAATCAAACCCGTATGTGAGTTTTTATAACAAAAGACAATGGGTTTCATTTGATGATGCTCCAAATACGTATTTATTTGGTTATTCTGGTCGTTTCAGAGAGAATGAAGCTTTTGCTTTTGGATTATTTCAACAAAATTATGGTGTCTTTACCGTATTTGGAGGAGTAGCTAACTTTGCCCATAATATCGTTTTGCAAGAAGATAGCAATTTGACATTTGGTCTTAACGTTGGTGCTTACCAAAGTGGTTTAAACAAAGGCAAAATCATTTCAAATGATCCAAATCTTCCAATAGATAACATTCCATCAAATACATTGCTTACAGTAAATCCTGGTATTAACTATGGTACTGTATTTCTTGATTTTGGTTTATCGATCAACAATTTAGTTCTTTACAATTTTGGATCCGGAATGGTAAAAGAAGATCCAGAAAGAGCCATCGAATTGCATGGTATGTACACTGGCTATATTGACAGCTATGGTTTTTTTGACAGAAGTAAATTTTCTGGAATAGTAAAAACCGAAATCAAAAAAGATAAAACAATTTTATCAGGACTTGCTATGATTGCGATTCCGCAAGGAGTTTGGGCACAAGTAGGTTATAATACTCTGTACGGGGTTTCAGCAGGTTTAGGAGCGAATATTTCACCAAGTATTTCTATCGAATATAATTATGAAAGAGGTTTTGGGAATTTTACCAATTTAGGAGGTTCCCATGAATTTGCAATTGCTTATAGATTCAAAAACAGAAATTACTATTATGGGGATGATGACGAAGGTTCTCTTATCGATCCTTCTAAGCCAAAACCTGTAATGGCTAAAAAGACTACATCAACTCCTGTTACAAGAGTAGATGGCGCTGAAAAAGCAAGATTAGCAGCAGAAGCAAAAGCGATTGCTGATGCTGAAGCTAAACAAGCAAGACTAGCAGCTGCTGAAAAAGCAAAAGCAGATGCTGAAGCAGCAACAAAAGCAAAATTAGAAGCAGATAATAAAGCTAAGGCTGACGCTGAAGCATTGAAACTTAAATTGGCTGCAGAAGCAAAAGCAAAAGCAGATGCTGCGGCAGCAACAAGAGCACAAACTGCAACAGCAAATAGAGCAGTTGCTGCTACACAAAAAACGCAAGCTCAATTGGCTGCTGATAAAGTAAGAGCCGATGCTGAGGCACGTAGAATACAGTTAGCGGCCGACAATAAAGCACGTGTTGACGCTGCTGCAGCGGCAAGAGCACAAGCGGCAGCAAATAAACCAGGAGCAACAGCACCAAAAACACAAGCTCAATTAGCAGCTGATAAAGCTAAGGCTGATGCCGAAGCAATGAAATTGAAATTAGCAGCCGATGCTAAAGCCAAAGCTGATGCTGAAGCGGCAAAAGCAAAAGCCGATGCAGCAAAACCAGCAGAGCCACAAAAAACAGCGGCACAATTAGCAGCTGATAAAGCAAAAGCTGATGCAGAGGCAGCAGCAAAAGCAAAATTAGCGGCAGACGCAAAAGCAAAAGCTGACGCAGAAGCATTGAAAATTAAGTTGGCAGCCGATGCAAAAGCAAAAGCCGATGCAGCTGAAGCGAAGAAAAAAGCCGATGCAAAAGCGAAAGCTGAGGCAGCAGACTTACAATCTATTTTGGCAGCGGATGCAAAAGCAAAAGCAGACTCAGATGCATATCAAGCTAGATTAGCAGCTGAAGCAAAAGCAAAAGCTGCAGCAGAAGCGAAAACTAAAGCGGCTATTGATGCGGCAAACAAAGCCAAAGCAGCAGCAGCTCTTAAAGCAAAACAAGCTGAAGAAGCAGCATTAAAAGAAAAATTAGCAGCTGATGCAAAAGCAAAAGCAGATGCTGAGGCAAGACAAGCATTGATTGCAGCCGAAGCAAAAGCAAAAGCTGATGCGGAAGCATTGAAGATAAAACAAGCAGCTGATAAGGCGAAAGCTGAAGAAGAGGCAAAACAAGCAAAATTAGCGGCTGATGCAAAAGCTAAAGCTGACGCTGAAGCACAACAAGCAAAATTAGCAGCTGATGCTAAGGCCAAGGCCGATGCAGAAGCTCAAGCTAAACTTGCTGCAGATGCCAAAGCTAAGGCTGATATGGAAGCATTACAGGCAAAATTAATTGCTGATGCAAGAGTTAAAGCTGACGCGGAAGCTACAGCAAAAGCAAAAGCTGATGCGGAAGCAAAACAATTAAAAGAAGCTGAAGAAGCACGTCAGGCTAAATTAGCGGCAGATGCAAAAGCAAAAGCTGATGCAGAAGCACTGAAAGCGAAACAAGCTGCTGACGCAAAAGCAAAAGCAGATGAAGAGGCTCGTCAGGCACAATTGGCAGCTGAAGCAAAAGCGAAAGCCGATGCAGAAGCACTTCAAGCGAAATTAGTTGCTGATGCAAAAGCCAAAGCAGACGCAGAAGCTAAGGCAAAACAAGTAGCTGAAGAAAAAGCTAGAGTAGAAGAAGAAGCACGTCAAGCTAAATTAGCGGCAGATGCAAAAGCGAAAGCCGATGCAGAAGCACTTCAAGCAAAATTAGTTGCTGATGCAAAAGCCAAAGCAGACGCAGAAGCTCTTAAAGTAAAACAAGCAGCTGAAGAAAAAGCTAGAGTTGAAGAAGAAGCTCGTCAAGCGAAATTAGCTGCAGATGCAAAAGCGAAAGCCGATGCAGAAGCACTTCAAGCTAAACTTGCTGCAGATGCAAAAGCGAAAGCAGACGCGGAAGCTCTTAAAATAAAACAAGCAGCGGAAGAAAAAGCTAGAGTTGAAGAAGAAGCTCGTCAAGTGAAATTGGCTGCAGATGCAAAAGCGAAAGCCGATGCAGAAGCACTTCAAGCTAAACTTGCGGCAGATGCAAAAGCAAAAGCGGATATGGAAGCATTACAAGCGAAATTGCTTGCTGATGCAAAAGTAAAAGCAGATGCTGAAGCTACAGCAAAAGCCAAAGCCGATGCTGAAGCAAAACAATTAAAAGAGGCAGAAGAGGCTCGTCAAGCAAAATTAGCAGCCGACGCGAAAGCCAAAGCTGATGCAGAAGCATTGAAATTGAAACTTGCTGCTGACGCAAAAGCCAAAGCTGACGCAGAAGCTTTACAAGCAAAACAAGCAGCTGAAGAGAAAGCTAGAGTTGAAGAAGAAGCTCGTCAAGCGAAATTAGCGGCCGATGCAAAAGCAAAAGCTGATGCAGAAGTATTGAAATTGAAACTTGCTGCTGACGCAAAAGCTAAAGCTGACGCAGAAGCTTTACAAGCAAAACAAGCAGCTGAAGAGAAAGCTAGAGTTGAAGAAGAAGCTCGTCAAGCAAAATTAGCAGCCGACGCGAAAGCTAAAGCTGATGCAGAAGCATTGAAATTGAAACTTGCTGCTGACGCAAAAGCTAAAGCTGACGCAGAAGCTTTACAAGCAAAACAAGCAGCTGAAGAGAAAGCTAGAGTTGAAGAAGAAGCTCGTCAAGCAAAATTAGCAGCCGATGCAAAAGCCAAAGCTGATGCAGAAGCATTGAAATTGAAACTTGCCGCTGACGCAAAAGCTAAAGCTGACGCAGAAGCTTTACAAGCAAAACAAGCAGCTGAAGAGAAAGCTAGAGTTGAAGAAGAAGCTCGTCAAGCAAAATTAGCAGCCGATGCAAAAGCAAAAGCTGATGCAGAAGCATTGAAATTGAAACTTGCAGCAGATGCCAAAGCTAAAGCTGATGCAGAAGCACTTCAAGCAAAATTAGCAGCTGATGCAAAAGCAAAAGCCGATGCAGAAGCTCTTAAAGCGAAACAAGATGCTGAAGAAAAAGTTAGAATTGAAGAAGAGGCTCGCCAAGCGAAATTAGCGGCAGATGCAAAAGCAAAAGCCGATGCAGAGGCAGCAGCAAGAGCAGCAGCAGCTCAAAAAGACGAAACAGCAAAAGCGATAGATAATTTAACAGAATCTCTAGAAGCATCGAGTAAAAATCAAAGCGATTTATTGGCTCAGTTTAATGCAACAGTTGCCAACAAACAAAAAGATTTGAACGACTTAAGAGAGGAAAATGATTTAAGTGAAAAAGGTATTTATAGAGAACCAAAACCTTTCAAGAGTGTAGCAGCAGAAAACAGTCAATTAGAAGCTTTAAAAGCTAATATTGCTGAAGCAAACAGACTTCAAAAAGATGAGATAGCTAAGCTGACGAATTTATACAATGAAAGACTTAAAAAGGTTCCGAATAAGAACGATGCTGTAAACAGAGCTTATTTAGAAAAGATAAATCAGTTGAAAGCAGCACAATTGAAAATGGAGCAAGACAGTGCTGATTTACTCGCGAATTTAGAGCGTATTAAAGCAGAAACTGAGATTGAGAAGAAACGTAGAATTAAGCGTGCAGCTTATGAAAATGATCAAGGACGATATAATCAAGATCTAGCAGCTCTTAAACGTATCAAGGAAACTACTAAAATTAGCAGTACGCCTTTAACAGCAAGTGATTTTGATTTCGGTGAAGACCAGTCAAATATGCAGATCATCAAGAATATTAAAAATTCTGAAAGTGGATATTATATGATTCTTGCCGTTCATAGCAGTGTTGAAAAGAGAGATGAGTTCCTGACTAAAGCGGTTGCCGCAGGACGTTCAGATATTAATTTCTTCTACAATGTGACAACAAGTAAGTATTACATCTATTACGAGAAATTTGAAGGTTTACAAGAAGCGACTAAAGCATTAGAAGCAAAAGGAAGCAAACCTTACAATGGCAAATTAGCTATCGTAAAAGTGGAGAATTAATAGAAGTAAAAAGAAAGCCAGTCCTTCTTATATAATCCTAAGAAGGACTTAATAATAAAATGTTTCAGAGTGCTAAAATTTATTTTTTAATGCCCCTTAAGAAATAAATAAGGCCAAAAACAAAATGAAGACCATGAAAAAACCTACTATCTTAAAAAGTGTAAAAACTGTCATTACATTTGGTACGAACCTACTATCGTACGCAAAATGTCAGCTAGAGGATTTAGAGTTTTATTTTTCTAATACGAACATCAGTATAGATAAAATAATGACTTTAAATAGAAAAAAAGCATCGCAAGCAGTGATGTTTAGTCTGTTCTTGCTTTTAAGTTTTACTTCTGTAAACGCCCAGATTGGAAAAGCTTTTACTCCTAGACTTACTGGAGGAAATATAAAAGTTAAAGGAGATGTTATTTTAATTGGAAACACGGTAATCAATAAAGTGAATACCGCTCCAACATATAACCGAAATGGAGCACCACAAACAGGGGTTCCTTTTACAGGAACGGTTACTAATTTAGCAACTTTAACTACTGAGGCAAACACTCCATTTAATTCGCCTGGAGATAACAATGATTATAATGTTGAATATATCAATGTTGATCCTGCAACAGGAGTTTTCAGTTCGTCTCAATCAGAATTGAAAATTAATAATAGCTGTAAAAAAATTGTTTTTGCCGGGTTATATTGGTCAGCCATTTACCCTTACGAAAGAAGTACTGATAGTGGAAAGAAATACGATGGATCATTAAGACCTCTTGACACTTGGAAAACAATTAAATTTAAAGTTCCAGGAGGAACCTATCAAAATGTAACAGCAGATGAAGTTATTTTTGATGGATACAATTATACAAACGTTCAAAATTCTTTTAAAGATTCGCCATACGTTTGTTATAAAAATGTAACAGCAACATTACAAGGTTTAGCAAATGCTGATGGTGTTTATACTGTTGGAAATGTTCGTGCCGCTTTAGGAAAACGTGATGGTGGTGGCGCAGGAGGATGGTCTTTAGTTGTAATTTACGAAAGCCCAACAATGCCAAGTAAATTTATTTCTGTTTTTGATGGTTATGTAGGTGTTAACCCAGATGCAGGAGGAATTAAAACGGTTGATTATACAGTAAATGGATTTCAAACTTTACCATCTCCATTTCCTGTAAATGCAAAAATTGGTGTTGGTGCTCTTGAAGGCGATAATCTTAAAACAGGCGACGATTTACAATTTAAAGCAAATAAATCAAGTGCATTTACAGTTATCTATGACGCAGTTAATCCGATAGGAAATTTTTTCAACGCGACAATTTCTGCAGATGGATCTCATTATTTGTCAAGAACTCCTAATAGTACCAATACTATGGGATTTGATATTGACCATGTTATTATTCCAAATCCGCCATCAAGTTCTGGTGCGATCAATAGTGTTGTTCCAAATGATGAAACGGGTGCTACTTTAAGACTTACAACTTCTAGTGACGGATATGGTGCATTCTTGTCAACTTTTGCAGTTGAAATTATCGAACCAAAAATTTTATTGACTAAGCAGGTTTTTGACGCTAATGGCGCTGATGCAAGTGCAAAAGATGTTACTTTAGGAGAACAATTAAATTATGTACTTGGATTTGAAAACCAAGGTAACGATGATGCTAAAGAGTTTGTAATTAAAGACGTATTGCCAAAAAACATTAACTTCAGTTTTCCTGGTGATATTACTTCTTTGCCAAGTGGAATGACCGTTGCAAATAACGTTACTTACAACGCTGCAACAAGAACACTTCTTTTCAAAATTCCTGACGATTTAGTTAAAAAGAATTTAATACCTGGGCCACCTTTTGTGCGCAGTGAAATTAGATTCAGTGTAAAAGTAGTTCCTACTTGTAATGAGTTAAGTGATGCTTGTGATCCTATTATTCAAAATTCTGGGTATGCTACTTATAAAGGAGCCATAAATCCAACGCAAATTACAGATGATCCGAGTTTATCATCATACACAGCTTGTAACCTTGGAACACCACAGTCTACAAACTTCTTGGTAGGAGTAAAGGATTGTAAGTTTACGCAAAATGTTGTTTTATGTAGCGCAAGCCAAGTTATTAAAGCTTCTGATGGATATGCTAGTTATAGCTGGACGGGACCTGGAAATTTTACCGCAACGGGTCAGTCTGTTACAGTAACACAGCCTGGATTATACAAGGTGACAGGAATAGCAAATAAGCCATGTACAGATTATACGGAGGAAATTACAGTTGTCCCTTTTGGAGGAATTGCTACAAATCCTGTTATTGCGTACGCAAGCCAAGTAGTACAATGTACAAGTAATGGTAAATTGTTGCCAAATATTTTCTTGTGTGGAGCTAATTCATATAAAGATATTCCAACAGGTATTAATGATGGTTCTGTAATTATTTGGGAGAAACTTGACGAAAGTAGCTGTACAGCGACAACTAGCCAAAATTGTGCAAACGAGGGAACTTCTTGTACTTGGACAAAAGTTGGTGAAGGCCCAAATTACAGAGCAGATCAGTCAGGTCAATTCCGATTGACATTAAATTATACTGGAGGCTGTTTTAATCGTTTTTATTTCAATGTTTACAAAAACATATTCAACCCAACTGAAACACACAAAGATATTATGTGTGGAAAAGCTGGAAACATAACTGTTGGTGGAGGTAATGCACAATATGAATATGCAATAGCAGAGCAAATCCCTAATACAACGCCTGTACCTGGAGCTTATCAATCAAGCCCAATATTCCCAATTACTGGGACTACTTGGGGCGCAGGTGTAACGCAAAAAACATATATTATTTTTATAAGACAGGTTGGTGTAACTACTAATCCTTGTATTTTTAATATTGGAGATATTGTAATCAGAAAAAGAGCCTTTAGCATGACTGCTACTGCATCGCAGCCGCTATGTAATGGTGATCTAGGAAAAGTATTGATTGTCGCAAATGATGCAGATCCGCAGTACACATTTAATATTTATAGAGTAGGAAATAGAGGAAGACTTACACTCGTGAATACTTCTGGACAAATTACACCTAACCAATATTTATATGATCAATTGACCGCAGGTGATTATGTTGCTGAAGTAATTACAGAGGATGGTTGTAAAGCTACTCAGGATATAACAATCAACACAGTTGCAAAACTTACTGTTACTCCTGCTATGTCACCAGCATTAACCGCTTGTCAGGATGGAGGAATTAAATTAACTATTGCGGGAGGAACCTCACCGTATTATTATTCTCTAAATGGTGGAGATTATACTCTTTATACTGGAGCAACAATACCAGTAACTTTTGCAACTTTGCCTGCAGGTGGAGTTTATAATATTGCGGTTTCTGATGCAAATGGATGTAAGGCTACTAATTCAATTACATTCACAGCAAGCCCAAAACCACAATATACGATTAGTAAAACAGATATTATATGTTACACTGATAAAGGAGAGATTAAGGTAAATGTTACAGCTCAAAATGGTTATACAATGCAGTATAGCATTAATAACGGTGTAACATGGAGTAGTAACGGAACTTTTTCAAACTTAAGCGGAGGTACTTATAATGTTGTTGTAAAATATACATTATCGGGAACAACTTGTACAGATCCTGCTCAGGTTATCACAATTAATTCACCAGCATCTGAATTAACGGCTTCTGGTGGTGTCGCTGAATTAGCAGGATGTAGACTTGGCGGAACTGGCGGAAGATTGAGATTTACAAACGTTTCAGGAGGTACGGCACCATATAAATATTCTTTTAATGGAGGTCAATCGTTTGATGATTTACCTTATGCAGATGTTACAGATGGTACATATGTCTTAGTCGTTAAAGATGCAAATGGTTGTACTTATAAATTGCCATATAATGTAATCTTAGATCCAAAGCCTGCTGATCCAGATGTTAAATTATCTGATGTTGTTTACGATTGTACTGGTAAAGGACAAACTACGGCAACGGTTATTAATTCTTCAAGTAATGTATATTCATATGAATATTCGTTAGATGGTGTACCAAACACGCCAGTTACTAATAATGTGTTTACTAATATTCCATCAGGAAGCCATTATGTTACAATAAAATATAAATTAGAAGACGCTAGTACATATAGTAATTTATTAAAAGAAGATTTCGGAAGAGGAGCACCAACGACAAGCCCTGGTATTGCTGCAGCTTATTGTTTTAACAATCAAGATGTAAATATCCATACTTGTCCTAATCCTACGAGATCTGTTGAGGATAATCAATATTCTGTGGCAAGTTTCTTTTGGAGAAACGATACGTCTTGGTATCCATTTAAAGATCATACATCGAATGGTACAGTGACAGATGGAAGATATTTATTAGTAAATATTGGTTCAGCGGCAGGTGACTATGGAATTTTATATAGCAAACCAATTGCAGATGTTATCCCAAATCAACCAGTTAAAGTAGATTTGGCAGTTGCCAATTTATTAAATGCAGGCGTAGATGGAGCGGCTCCAATAGTTCGATTCGAATTAGTAGACCCATCTGGAAAGGTTGTTGCAAGAGTTGATACTGGAAAAATTGCAGAGGATAAAAACGATCCAAATAGAACAAAATGGATTGAAATTCCTACGATTTCGTTAAACCCAGGAAATAATACAAACCTGACATTTGTTATTCGTTCAGGAAGTTTAGAATATAATGGTAATGATTTATTAATTGATGACATTTCAGTTTATCAATTACCACAAACTTGTCTACAAGAGAAAGTGGTTCGTTTTGATGTTGGAACTGATAAAGCATTTACCGTTTTGAATCCTACAATTCAAGATGTTCTTTGTAATGGTAAAGATACAGGTACAATTACAATTCCTGTTCAAAACTTTAGTGGCACTTTTTATTATTCTGTAAATGGTGGAGCTTTACAAAGCTATACAACTAGTCCACTTTTTATTGACAAATTAATTGCAGGATCATATACTGTAGTTGTTCAAAGTGATCTAGCTGGTACTTGTTCACAAACAGTTAATACAACTGTTGGAACAGCAACACCAGTAACTGTAACAGCAACAGTTACTGCTCAGGCAAAATGTGGAACAGGAAATGGAGCTACAATTACAGCTACTGCTTCAGGAGGAACAGGACCTACTTATACATATGAATTAAGAGCGGCAGATGGTGTTACAGTAATTGCTGGTAATGCTTTTCCTCATTCTAATATTTTCACAAATGTAACTGCACCGGGAACTTACACGGTTGCGGCTAAAGATATTAATGGATGTCTTTCTTCAATTTCCCCTGCAATAGTGGTAAACGCTCCAACTCAACCAACGGCGAGCTTGAGCACCACTTCAGATTTATGTTATGATGCTGATAAAGCTACAATTATAATCACAGCTACAGGAACTGGAACTTTGACTTACAGTTTAGATGGTGCGGCTGCTGTGAATACAAATACTTTTACAGGAGTGGGTGTTGGTACACACTCTGTTGTGGTTACAGACAGTAATAACTGTTCTGTTACAGTTAGTGGTATTATTGTGGCTCCAGCCTTAGATGCAAAAGCATCAATTACTAAACCATTAGATTGTAATACTGCAGGAGCAACGATTCATGTTGAAATCAGCGGTGGTAAAACAACTTATAAATATAGAGTTAAAACAGGATCTGGTTCTTATGGATTAAGTACAACTGTTACAGGAACAGCATTTGATTATCCAGCACCAGGATCTGGATTATATACATTTGAAATCTCTGATTCTAATACTCCAACTGCATGTACATTTGAAGTAAGTGCTACAGTAGATGCGATAACGAACCCAACAGTTAATGTTTCTCCAACACAAGTTACTTGTTTTGGCGGAACAAATGGATCAGTTACGCTTTCTGGTTCAGGAGGTTCAGGAGGTTATACATATAGTTTTAATAACAGTGGATTCACTACTACAGCGACTTATTCAGGTTTAAAAGCTGGAATTGCTTACCCATATCAAGTAAAAGACAACAAAGGATGTGTTTCAACTCCAGGATCTATTACTTTAACAGAACCACCGGTGGTTCAAGGAAGTATTTCTGCTACAGACATTACGTGTGGTCCAACAGGAACTGTTCCGGCTGTAGTTACTGTAACAGCATCTGGTGGAACAGGGACAGGGTATCAATATAGTTTTAATAACGCTACAAGTTTTACAACTACAAATACTTTCCCAACTACAGCTGCAGGTAGTACTGTAACGGCTTATATTAAAGATAGCAATAATTGTCAAATTGGTCCTTTAAGCATTACTATTGGAGCATTTGACCAAATTACAGATATTACAATAACTGATAACGGTTATGATTGTTCTACAACACCAGCAGGAGGTCACGTTAATATCGCTGCAGTAAAAGGCGGTGTTTCTGCACCAATTCGTTATCAAATTATTTCTGGTCCAGCCGGATATAGCACTGCAACAAATTCTGACGGTGAATTTAAAGGATTAGTTCCTGGAAGTTATGTTTTCCAGGCTACAGATATTAAAACGGGTTGTTCATTTACTAAATCTTATACAGTTAATGGAGTACCTGATATCACTACAGGAGGATCAATCCTTACTTCTATCAAATGTAATGGAGGTACAGGTACAATTCAGTTTACTGTTAATGGAGTTAAGAGCAGATACGATTATGTTATTAAAAATGGTTTAGGTAATACTATTCAGAGTGCAAATAATTTAGTTGGTTCATCAAATACGACTATTACTGTAAGTAGTGCATTAGCTGCAGGTTCTTATACTATTACTGCTACAGATAGAACAACAAAATGTACGTCTAGTTATACAGTAACGTTAACACAGCCGGCTAATCCAGTAGATGTTACTGCAACAGCAGCAAATATCACTTGTAGCAAATTTACATCTGTAATTACGGTTGTAGGATCTGGAGGAACACCAAATTATTCTTATGCAGTTGTAAAACAAGGATTTCCAGCACCGGCTGCAGGAGCTTATACTACAAGTGCGACAATGACTGTTGATACAAACAACGGTAATGATCGCAATTGGACAGTTTATATAAAAGACGTGAATGGATGCCCTGACACGGTGAATGTATCTATTTTAATGGATGCTGTTCCAACGGTTACGGCAACTTTAGATAATCAATGTACAGGTTCTGGAAATAAATTCAGAATTACTGCAACAGCAGGTGGAACGAACTTGAAGACTCCTTTGACTTATGGAATCAATGGTCCTACAGGTTCGTTTGGACCAGATAATTTCTTTGATGTTACTGCAAGTGCAACTCCTTATACGGTTTGGGTTAAGGATGCAAATGGATGTACTGCTTCAGCAACACCAATTACAGTTTACCCACAATTAACAGCAACAACGGTTGTCAAAGAATTAGATTGTTCGGCTACACCGAATGCTACTATTACAGTTAACGCTAATGGTGGAAGAACTGCTTATAAATACGAAGTTTCGACAAACGGAGGAACAAGCTATTCTCTAATGGCATCAAATGTTTATACAACATCAGTTGCAGGAACATTCAAGATTAAAGTTACAGATGCTAATGGATGTACTTTTGTAGTAACAGAAACTATACAATCAATTTCAAATCCAACTGCTTCAATTGTTACACAAAGCAATGTAAGCTGTAACGGAAAACTTGACGGATCTGTTACTTTACAAGGTAACGGAGGTTCAGGCGGATTTAGTTATAGCAACAATGCTACAACAGGATTTGGATCAAACGCTACCTTCACAGGTTTAGGTGCGGGTTCGCATACTTTCTATGTAAAAGACAGCAAAGGATGTTCAGGCCAAGTTGATGTGACTATTTTAGAGCC
>NZ_SJSY01000002.1 GCF_004352915.1 Flavobacterium zhairuonense
AGGCCGCAGGTTCGAATCCTGCCACCCCGACAAAAGTCTTTTCATTTTTTGGAAAGACTTTTTTTTTGCAATAAACTGAAAATCTTTTAAAAAGAAATACAGTGAACGGTTATCACGTCCCGATTGAGATCGGGAAGGCCGCAGGTTCGAATCCTGCCACCCCGACAAAAGTCTTTTCATTTTTTGGAAAGACTTTTTTTT
>NZ_SJSY01000032.1 GCF_004352915.1 Flavobacterium zhairuonense
AGATGATTGCGGAAATACATCAGCTGTTTTCACCCAAATAATTACAATCCGAGATACAACAGCTCCGACATGGACAACAGTTCCAGAAACCCTTAACGTGACTTTACAATGCAGTGATACAGAAGGATTGAATGCCGCACAAGCAAAAGCTCCAGTCGCAACAGATAATTGTAATGGAAATATAACTTACATTAAAACTAGTGGAGAATTACAAAGAGGAAGCTGTGGAAGTACTGGAACTTATACCAATACTTGGGTTGCGAAAGATCTTTGCAACAACATTTCAACTACATTTACTCAAGTAATTACGATCCAAGATACTGCAGCTCCAGAATGGATTACAGTTCCTGGAACATTAAATGTAACTTTAGAATGTAGTGATACAGCAGGACTAATTGCTGCTCAGAATCAGGCTCCTCTTGCTACTGCAAATTGCACAATTGTAACTTATACTAAAACAAGCGGACAATTCATAGCTTCTGAAGGATGTGGTAATGCTGGAACTTATACTAATAGCTGGATTGCTAAAGATGATTGTGGAAATGTTACTGACAGTTTCTATCAAGTAATTACCATCGAAGACAAAACGGCTCCGACTTGGACAACTGAAATTGGTTCTTTAAACAAAACAATCGAATGCAGCGATACAGAAGCTTTGGCATCGGCGCAAGC
>NZ_SJSY01000061.1 GCF_004352915.1 Flavobacterium zhairuonense
GGACGCAAATGGCTGTTCAGTGACGATCACAAACGGAGTTAATGTTCCGGCATTGAATCCTCCAACGGATTTAACATTCGCAACAACAGTTGCGGTGATCTGCGGTGGTCAAGGAACAGTTGATATTACGAACCATGTTGGTGGTGTATTGCCTCTAGAATATGAGATTTTATCTCCTATAACAAGAGCGAAACAGCCAGGAACTACATTCGGTAATCTTGATCCGGGAACTTATGTATTCCAGGTTACAGATAATAATGGATGTACATATACAGAATCATATACAGTTGATCCAGTAATCAATATTACGGTTGCAGGTGAACTTGTTAAAAATGTTTCTTGTAATAGTGGCTCAGATGGTGTTATCAAGTTTACAGTAGGAAATAAAGCTGGCGGTTATACGGCTTCTTTAAATTCTCCTTTAGGAACTCTTACTCAAGTGGGTGATGTAGTTACTGTTACTAATTTACCAGCTGGTTCTTATACACTTACAGTTACTGACGCTATAACAACTTGTACTAATACAGCAACTGTTGTTGTTGATGCGCCTGCAGTTTTAGGATTAAATATAGTTTCTCAGACAGTAGCAAATTGTTACTTAGGCGCAGTGGTTACTGTTCAAGGAACTGGTGGGACTCCAGCTTATAAATATGCATTTGTTAAAGACGGAGTTACTCCGTTAGCTTCAGATTATTCAAGCAATAACTATGCAGTTTTAGCTTATGATGATTTAGGTTCAAATGATTGGGATGTATATGTTCAAGATGCGAATTTGATTTGTTCTTTTAAACGTGATATAACAATTACAAAAGACGATGCACCAACAATTAATCCTAATGCAACTGTGTATTGTTACACTGGCGGTCCAGTGGCAATTACAATTGATGGACATCAAGATTCAGATATCGTAGCTCCGCCAATGTTCAGTATTGGAAATGGTTATCAAGCTAGTCCTAACTTTACATTAAATGCGCCAGGAACTTACGACTTTTATATAAAAGATGGTAATGGTTGTGTGGCACATGAACAATATGTATTAAGACAAGAACTATTATTACAGGCAACTTTAGTACAAGATTTAAATTGTACTACTAATGATGCTACAATCACATTATTAGCAACTCAAGGAACAGGTGTTTATCCGACTTTCAAAGTTTCTAAAGATGGAGGCGCGTATACAACGGTTACTTCACCGTATCACCCAACTGTAGAAGGAACGTACACTTTCACAGTAAATGATGGTATATGTGAGGCGGTTTCTGTTCCAGTAGTGGTTACGAAGCTTACAGTGCCAATGTTCACGACGACAGCTGTAGATGTTTTATGTAATGGTGATTTAAACGGAAGTATTACGGTTACTGGATTAAATGGTGTTGCTCCTTATAAATATAGTATTGATGGAGGATTGACTTTTGGTAATTCTAATATTTTTGCAGGATTAGGCAAAGGAACTTATTCAATTGCTGTTATAGATGCAAAAGGTTGTCCATCATTGCCAGTAAATGTTGATATCGATGAGCCAGGCGTTTTAACTGCAACTAATGTTGTTACTCAGTTTGGTTGTGATGCTTCAAATAATGCTAAAGATGCAATTGTTACAATCAATGCAACTAACGGTACTTCACCATATAGCTATAGTTTTGATAATGGTGTAACTTTTGGAACTTCACCATCGCATGTAATAAATGCTGCTAGTACGGTTAACTATGTGGTAGTAGATATGAATGGCTGTAGAGTTTCTGGTTCAGCTACTGTTCCAGCTTACAACCCGCCAACGAATTTCAATATGACGGCTTCACCAATTTATTGTAATATTGCAGGTGGAGTTGCGACTTTGACTGTAAATTCAGTAACAGGAGGTGTTGCACCATACAATTATGCTATTATTCAGCCGGCGGCATCGGCAACTTCTAATACAAGTGGAAGTTTTGCTAACCTATTGCCAGGAACTTATGTAGTTAGAGTTACAGACAACAATGGTTGTAGCACTTTAAATACAATTGAAATTAAGAAAGCTAGCGAAATTAATGTTGAAGCTCAATTATTAAGTGATGTTTTATGTAATGGAGGAACAACAGGTTCAATCGCATTTACAGTAAGTAATTACATTACAGCTGGAAATTACGATTTTGCATTGTCTCCAAATAACGGAACATTTACTCAAACAGGAGATGTGATTACTTATACAGGATTAACAGCTGCAAATTATACGTTCACGGTTACAGATAGAACTTCTGGATGTACAGATAATGTGACTAACTTCTTAGTTAATCAGCCAACTACTCCATTAAGTTTTACAATGAGCGCGACAAACATTTCTTGTAATAATAAAAATGCAACTATTACAGTAACAGCTGCAGGCGGAACACCTGCTTACAGTTATGCTGCTGTAGTTAGCGGAAGTGGTACTCCAACAACGTTTACTACTGATAACAAATTAGTAGTTGATACGAATTTTGGAACTGCATGGGATGTTTATGTAAGAGATCTTAACGGATGTAATACTTTGGCACAAACTATAAACATTTTGACTGATGCGCTTCCAAGTGCAATCACTGCAAATGTTACGAGTCAATGTCCAAGCGCAACAGGAACTTATGAGATTGTTGTTTCTGCTACAGGAAAAGCGCCTCTAGAATATAGTATTGGTGGTGGATTCCAGTCAAGCCCATCATTCCAAGTAAATTCTTCAGGATCTTATGATGTAACGGTTAGAGATGGAAATGGATGTACGGTTACCGTTACTGGTGCAGTAAACATTCAAGGCGCTCTTGATTTACAATTAGATGTTCAGCAATTGCCAAGCTGTGATTTCCCTAATAGTGGCCGAATCGTAGCTAAAGCTACTGGAGGCTCTGGAAATTATAGATATACTTCAGGTGCTTATATTCCTGTAGTTGCTGGAACAACTGCATCATTCAACACCATGCCAGCAGGTTCTCATACAATAACTGTTGAGGATTTGACAACTGGATGTAAAGATGTTGTTACTGTTGAATTATCAGCACCAACAATTATTACAGGTCTGAGCTTAGAGAAAACAGATGTGAAATGTGCAGGTGGTTCTGATGGTTTAATCATTGTTAACTTGGCACCAAGTGCTCCAGGCGTAAATGATAACCCAATCTATAAATACACTTTAACAGGAACTACCACTGGTGGAGTTCCGGTGAGTATAGTTGGCCAAGAATCAAATGTTTTTGATAATCTTCAAGCAGGAGATTATACAGTGAGAGTAACTTCAGGAAGAGGTTGTAATGCTCAGGTAGATACAAGAATTAGCCAGCCGAGTGCGCTTGTAGTAAATGCTCCGACGGTTACACCTTTTGGATGTACTGCAGGAACAAACACAACAAATTTTGCAAGAATTACGGTTAATTCAGTTTCTGGTGGAACGGTTCCTTATATTCTTTATGAATTCAGTAAAAACGGAAAAGTGGTTCAAAGCAGCAGTTCAAATGTTTACGATGAAACAGATCTTGCTGGTGGATCTTACTCTGTAAGAGTGGTAGACAGCAATGGTTGTGATGCTACAACAACTGCTCCGATAACAATTGGATCTTTCATTACAATGACTGATTTAAATGTTAATGTGGTTGCTCCAATTACTTGTGTTACAAACGAAACTATTCAGGTTTCTGTAACAACGGCTGGCGGAACTCCTACAGGATTAGTTTATACAATTGCAGGTATAGATGGAACAGTTTTCAATCAGACAAATCCAACGGGATTATTCTCTGGATTGCCAATTGGAGGCTATGCAATTACTGTCTTCAACCCAACAACTGGATGTATAATTAAGGACTACCATTATGTGAATGATGCGAATACTTTTGAAATCAAAGTAACGCCAGTAAATGTTGAGTTATGTTATGGAGCTGCTGACGGAAGCGTTGATTTAACTTTTGTTGACAATATATTGAATCCTGGAAATGAAGCGGGTGCATTTACATATAGTATTGCAGGTCCGGTTCCAAGTTCTGGAACTTCATCAAATGCTGGGCCTGTTAGAATTTCAGGTTTAAGAGCGGGTCAATATACAGTAACCGCTAAGTTGGTTAACAGTCCAGAATGTACAGTTACAAATGTATTTACAATTGTTCAGCCTCAAAGTCAGTTAGTAGTGACTACAACTAAGTCTGAAATTACTTGTATTACTGGTAACAATGATGGCGAGATTTCTGCGTCAGCAACTGGTGGATGGGGTCCAAACTATCAATACGAGTTAGTAGGTCCTACAGTTCATATTGCATACTCTGATAAATTTGAGTTTAATGGTTTAGCAGCTGGAAATTATACGATTAATGTTAAAGATGAAAAAGGATGTATTGCTACAACTAACGTTCAGTTAGTAGTTCCTGCTCCTATAGTGGTTACAGCGAGTGCAAATGCCTCAATGTTATCATGTTTCGGAAGTAAAGATGGTGTAATTACAGTTAATCAGCCAACAGGCGGACAAGGAAGCAACTACATGTACACATTGAACATCGTATCTGCAAATCCAGTTATTGTTTCGGGACCACAATCAGGTAGAGTATTCTCTAACCTAAGCGCTGGAACTTATACAGTAACAGTTACTGATGGATATTCTTGTGAGGCAACTTCTGCAAATATTGTTATAAGTGAGCCTACTGAGGTGAAACCAGTTTTAGTGCTTTCAAGAGCGCAGACATGTCAAACATTATCTCAAATCACATTAAGTGCAGAAGGAGGAAATGCGCCTTACACTTATAGTACTTCTGCTAATTTTGCAACAGTTATTGGATCATTTACATCATCGGTATCATTTGATGTTCCTGTAGGTAAATATCAATACTATGTGAAAGATGCTAATGGATGTGTTGGATATATTTCTAATGAAATCAATATTGAACCATTAGTTCCTCTAACTCTTGATTTAGATGTTACAAACGCAGTAGTTAAATGTCAAGGAGAAACAACAGGAGTAATTGTTGCAAAAGCTATTGGAGGTCTCGGAAACTATAGATATACTTTGTTGAATAATGCAGGAACAGCAATTCGTCCAGCTCAGACGGAAGGAAGATTTGAAAATCTTGCAATTGGAACATACAGCGTGAAAGTTGATAGCCAAGATTGTACATTTACATCAAAAGCTATTATTATTACAGAACCAGCAACGCCGGTAACTGCGCAATTTAATGTAACAAATGTTTCTTGTTTCGGTGAAAACAATGGTAAATTGGAGGTTCTTGCTTCTGGTGGAACAGGAGTTATTAAATATGCGCTTTCTCCAGACTTGAATCAATTTGATGATGTTCACGTATTCGAGAAATTAGCACCTGGTAATTACCAAGTAATTGTTCAGGATGCAAACGGATGTTTCATTTTGCATGATTTCACAATCACGCAACCAGAATTATTAAGAGGAAAAGAAGTTCCAAACTCTATGATTCCAGAAGTTTGCGTTGGCGATAAAGATGGTGCATTTAGTGTTGAAATTTTAGGTGGTACTGCTCCGTACAAAGTAAGTCTTGACGTTGAAAAAGGACCATTTACTGACGGTGCTGCAGGTCAAACAATATTTGACTTTACTAACCTGACTGGCGGTAAACACACAGTTTACTTTACGGATGCGGCTGGATGTATGAACTATGTTGAGATTAACATGCCATTGCCGGTTGTTTTAGATCCAAAAGCAGAGATAAATTATGACTGTGTGGATAATCATGCTGCTAACAGAGTAACAATAACTGTGGATGCAAGTATCACAAACCCAGCTGATGTAGATTATAAACTTGACGGAACTGGTGCTTACCAAGCAAGTAATATTTTCACTAATGTTGCTCCAGGTAATCACTACGTTACAGCTAGACATACTAACGGATGTGAAGTTCCGACAGTGAGTTTCGAAATTAAAGCTGTTCAGCCATTAGCAATCTCTTTAGCTGCAGGCAAACCTGAAATGAACGTAATTTCAGTAACTGCTACAGGTGGAGCTCCAGCTTATGAATATAGTTTCAATGGAGAACCGTTTAGCTCTTCTACTAATTTCAAAATCTACAAATCTGGAGATTATGTGGTAGTCGTGAGAGATCAAAATGGTTGTACGGCGACTATTACGGTACCAGCGATATATGTTGATGTTTGCTTAGACAATTACTTTACGCCTAACGGAGATGGTGTTTATGATACTTGGGGACCTGGTTGTACAAATATTTACAACAATCTTGAATTCTCAATCTTCGACAGATACGGTCGTGTAATTGCTAAATATCACTATGGTCAAAAATGGGACGGAAGATACAATGGAGAAGAATTGCCTTCAGGTGATTACTGGTATGTTCTTAAACTAAATGACGAGAAAGATGCAAGAGAGTTTGTTGGACATTTCACATTATACAGATAACAAAATTTGAGCCCCAATGATGTTATCTAAAAAAATTATTACAATGAAAAAGTTTATTTTATCCCTAGTACTCATGGCTGTAACAACAAGTTACAGCCAAGAGTTAAACCTACCAGTGTTTACACAGTATTTAGCTGATAACCCGTTTGTGCTTTCGCCTGCTTATGCTGGTATTGGAGATAACCTTCGAATTAGAGCCAATGGTTTGACGCAATGGGTTGGTATTAAAGATGCGCCTGAAAACCAATCTTTATATGCCGATTTTAGAATCTTAGATCGTTCTGGGGTTGGAATTTCGCTTTACAATGATAAAAACGGATACACAAGACAAACTGGTGCCAAAGTTTCATTTGCGCATCACTTGATTTTGGATTATTATGCTAAAATGTATCTGTCTTTTGGTATTTCGTATAACTTCAACAGTTTCAGAATTGATATCGATGAGTTTAACAATACTATCGAGCATCCAATTCTTGATCCATCGGTAACAGATAATCGTTATACAGGAAACAATAACTTTGACCTTAGTGCATTGTATCGTTATAAGAACTTTTATTTGAGTTTCAATGCCAACAACGTTTTAAAGAAAAATGTAGATAAATACCGTGGAGTAGAGCCTAACTTGCTTTCAAACTATCAAGTTTACACAGGATATATATTTAACGACGGAGAAAATAGACGAATCGAATACGAACCATCTGTATTCTTTCAATACTTTGCTAGTGATAAACGTTCTACTACCGATTTCAACTTCAAGTACAGACGTTACAATCGTTATGAAGATTACTATTGGGTTGGAGTTTCGTATCGTATGTTGAATGACCAGTTTCCAAAACCATTATCAGTTGGGCCAATGGCAGGTTTCATGAAATCTAGATTTTACTTTGGATATTCGTACCAAGTCATGTTCAACGATCTTGGAAATTACAATACGGGTACTCACGTAGTAACTATAGGTTTTGATTTCTTGCAGGCTATCAGTAACTGTCCTTGTACGCAGAGTCCGGTTCACGATTAAGAAGAACAAAACCATTTCTTAGGCTAAATAAGCCATTATTACAAAGCGAGTCGCAACATTATGTGTTTTTACCGCAATAATTTGAAATAAACTTACAATAACATTAAATTTGAATAGTATCACTTTGCATCGTCAAAATGATAAATCAAATTTGATTTATGAAAGCAAAATTTTCACTTTATGCGAAACACATTGTTTTGTGCCTCGCTTTTCTTTTTTTGCCGTATGCCTTTACATCGACAAATACCATTTTCTCGTTGCCGCATTTATACACAAACGCGCACGATCGTATTTACTTTTTCATCTATTTTACACTGCTTTGCTTTTTCTATTTTAACTATTACTACTTAATTCCGAAATTCTATTTTTCCGAAAAGAAGTTCATATATTATTCCATCATTATTGGATTTCTTTTGTTTTTTCTTTGGATATCAACCACTTTAGATCATCCTGCCCGAAATTTTTTAGATTTTAGAAATCCTCCAGAACATTTTGAACACAATCCCGGAATATTTCCAGAACAATTTCCTCCGCCTCCTTCTTTTTTAAAAGAAGAACCTTTTGATTTTGTAGGCGGTCCGCCAACGCAATATGGACACACCGCTTTGGTTTATTTGATCGGAGTAATATCTAGTTTGCTTTTTGCTATAAGTGGAAGACTGCAGAGTGTGGAAAAAGAAAAAGTAAAATCGGAGTTGGCTTTCTTGAAAGCACAAATCAATCCTCATTTCTTATTCAATACTTTGAACAGCATTTATGCCTTGGCTTTAAAAAAAGATGATAAGACGCCCGATGCCGTTGTGCAGCTTTCAGAATTAATGCGTTACATCATGACCAATTCAAATGATGAAGTTATTGACTTGACCAAAGAAATAAACTACATCAATAACTTTATCTCTTTGCAAAAAACACGATTAGGAAATACCGTTTTAGTAGATTATAAAGTTGATGGAAATACTTTTGGAAAACAAATCACACCGCTTATTTTAATATCTTTTATCGAAAATGCATTCAAATATGGTGTAAATCCAGATCAAACTTCTGAAATTTGTATTCGTATTGATATTATCGAAGAACAGCTGACGTTATTTGTTTCTAATAAAAAGACTTTTTCAGTTCAATCAGAATCTGGAATTGGACTTCAGAATACTATCGAAAGACTAAAATTGGTTTATCCAAACAAACATCAGCTCAAAATAGAAGATACGCTTGAAAAGTATGTTGTCAATTTATCTATTAAACTAGGATGATTAAAGCAATTGCATTAGATGATGAGCCATTGGCATTAGAAATTCTTCAGAGTTTATGCGAGACAATTGATTACATAGAACTGGAAAAGGTTTTTACGAAATCGGACGAAGCGCTTAAATATCTTAAGAAATACCCAGTCGATTTGTTGTTTTTGGATATCAACATGCCGTCGATTTCTGGTTTGGATTTTTACAAAAAGCTCCCAAACAAAACGATGGTTATTTTTACCACTGCTTATTCTGAATTTGCTGTTGAAGGTTTTACGCTCAGTGCGACCGATTATCTTTTAAAACCCATTTCGCTTTCTCGTTTTCAGCAAGCCGCCGAAAAAGCTTTTTCACAATGGAAACAGCAGAATCAAAACATTGAACAACAATATCTTTTTATCCGCGCCGATTACAGTTTGATAAAAATCTTGTTTTCGGATATTTTATATATCGAAGGTTTAGACGATTACGTTAAAATTCATATTCAAAATCAAAAAACCGTTGTGGCTAGAATGACGCTGAAATCGATGCTTCAAAAATTGCCAGAAACTGAATTTATTAGGGTTCATCGCTCGTTTATCATTCCGATTTCTAAAGTTGAAAAGATCAGAAACAAAGTAATTTTTATAGATGTCGCCGAAATTCCTATCAGCGCCAGTTATGAAGAAGCTTTTTTTGCGCTTTTGGACAAGAAATAAAGAAAGCTTATCCGACTTATTTTTACTACAAAAAATAAAAAATTCGCTGTTCACCTCATAAATTTTATCGTTTACCTCAAACTTTTTCCAACGCTTTAATTTCGAATAATTTTACTCGAAAATAACTGTTAATCATTCCATTGGTATAACATTTAAAAAATAAAAGCAATGAAAAGAAAAGAGTTTTTAAGAGGTTTGGGTTTAATGGGAATTTCATCTTTGGCAATTCCTATTATTAACTCATGCAGTAAAGATGATGTTTCGACTGATTCTTCGACCAATACAGATTCATCTTCTGGTTCAGGTTCATCTTCAAGCGATTGTTCGGTAACTCCATCTGAAACTGCTGGACCATTTCCAACTATTACGCCTTCGTCATTAGTAAAATCTAATATTACAATGGATCGAACAGGTGTTGCATTTACAATCAAAATCACGATTAAGAATACAAATGCAAGTTGCGTAGCTTTAAAAAATGCCATTGTAGATATTTGGCATTGTGACAAAGATGGATATTATTCTGAATATGGCGGTACTTCCATGCAGTCTGTAAATTATACTTCGGTTCACTTTTTAAGAGGAAGACAAACCACAGACGAAAACGGATTGGTAACATTTACTTCTATTTTTCCAGGTTGGTATTCTGGTCGAGCAACTCATATTCACGTACATATTTACAATGCCAGCGGAACATCTTTGTTGGTAACTCAAATTGCTTTTCCAGAAGGTTCAAACAGTGCGGTTGCCTTAGTAAACGCATCAACAGCAAATGGCTATACGAAGGGATTGACTGGTTACACCTATAATGCGTCTGATAATGTGTTTTCGGATTCTACTGCAAAAGAAATGTCAACTATAACTGGAAGTGTAAGTGAAGGTTTTGTTTTAACGCACACGATAAACGTTGCAGGTTAATGTTTAAAACGAATAAAAATGATAACGCAAATTCCAGCTCAAATTTATAAGTCAGATGCGCGAGGTGTTTTCAATTCGGCGAAACACAATCGTTACGCAACTTTTAATTTTGAACGTTACCAAGATTTATCCAAAAACGGATTCGGATCTTTAAAAATCTTAAACGAAGTGATATTGGCTCCGCAAGAGCGTATTGCTCGATTTATTACTTCGAATACCAATATGATTATTTTGCCATTATTTGGCGGAATTGAATACAAGGATACCATTGGAAATGAGGAGTTTTTGCGTGTTGATCAAATTAGGGTCATTGCAGCAGATGACGATTTAGAAGTGGAGATTTTCAATCCTTATGAAGAAGAAAATGTCAGCTATCTTGAAATTGATTTTCAAATGGGGCCACAATATTTCAAGAACTATTTCCAGCAATATAAATTTGATTTTAAAGCACATAACAAGCTGAATAATTTATTCGAAATTGAAAGAGCCATTGGTTTCATTGGAATTTATGACGGAAGAAAAGAAGGTTTTTATGCTTTGAAAAATGCAGAAAATGGTGTTTTTGTGTTTGTGATTCATGGTGCTTTCGAAGTTGAAAACCGACTTTTAGAAGCTAAAGATGGATTAGGAATTAAAAAAACTTCAACCATCGAATGGGAAGCTTTGTCTGAAAATGCGATTCTGCTTGTAATTGAGGTGCCTCTGGATCTTTAAAATTGGTAAAATGGAAATTAAAAAGATAAAATTGGCGTACCGAATTGTAATTGACAGTTCTTCGAATTTTTTGTGGGACAAATATGTTTTTGAAGATACTTTCAAAGAATATCAAATGCAGAGCCAGCAATTCAATTCAGATGCAAATCCAAAAAATACCTTTCGAGAATTATTGGCTGAAAATGAAAAAGCAGAGAAATTGCATTTTTTAGTCGGAATTGCTGCGAGCGGTTATGTGGAGCAATTGAAAGGAAAATTTCATCGCGTTGCTGATACTTTGGGCAATAATTATTTTCCGTTTATTAATTATCAGCTTGATATTATAAATACAGATCGTACAGATGTATCAAAACACAAAATCGGAATTACATTTTATTCGCCTTTGTTGTCGTATTTCGGAATTGTCGAAGGAAATTATCTTATATCAATGAATAGTGATGATAGAAATGAATATGAAACGATTATGTTTCCTGTTCAAAAGAATTTATCGATATGTTATATAAAAAATAATTAGTGAGCTTTAGTTTCGAAAAAAACAGAAATTATTCGTTTCATTTTTTGCCTTTTCTGTCGGTCTGCAAGACAGGAAAGGTTTTTTTATGATTAAGAAGATATGAAATTTGTATTTAAAATTGTGTTTAATATTTAATAAACCAATTTATTTGTGAAATTATAACGTTTTCGTTCTTTTAATTATCTATTTTTTGGTTTATCCGAATTTATTAGTACTGTAAAAGTCCTATATTTGTTGTTCTTTCGAAAAAAAACCTAAAAAATAATAAAAATGAAAACTTTAAACGATTTCGATTTTAAAAATAAAAAAGCCATTATTCGTGTTGATTTTAATGTCCCTTTAGATGAAAATTTCAATGTAACTGATGCAACACGTATTGAAGCGGCTAAACCTACAATTGATGCTATTTTGGCACAAGGTGGAAGTGTGATTTTGATGTCGCACTTAGGAAGACCAAAAGGTGCTGAAGAAAAATATTCATTAAAACATATTTTAAAAACAGCTTCGGAAATTTTAGGAGTTCAAGTAAAATTTGCTGAAAACTGTGTTGGAGAAGTGGCTCAAAATGCAGCGGCAGCTTTAAAACCGGGAGAAGTTTTATTATTGGAAAATTTACGTTTTCACGCTGAAGAAGAAGCTGGAGATGTTGCTTTTGCTAAAGAATTGGCTTCACTTGGAGATATTTATGTAAACGATGCTTTTGGAACAGCTCACAGAGCACACGCTTCGACTACAATTATTGCTCAATTTTTCCCAAATGACAAATGTTTCGGAACATTATTAGCAAAAGAAATAGACAGTTTAAATAAAGTATTGAAAAACAGTGAAAAACCTGTTACTGCAGTTCTTGGAGGTTCTAAAGTTTCTTCAAAAATTACAGTTATCGAAAATATCTTAGACAAAGTTGATCATATGATTATTGGTGGAGGTATGACTTTTACTTTCATCAAAGCGCAAGGCGGAAAAATTGGTGAATCGATCTGCGAAGATGATAAATTGCAATTGGCTCTTGATATTTTAAAAGCTGCTAAAGAAAAAGGTGTTCAAGTTCATATTCCAGTTGATGTAGTTGCAGCAGATGATTTCTCAAACAGCGCAAATACACAAGTTGTTGATGTAACTGCAATCCCAGACGGATGGCAAGGTCTTGACGCTGGCCCAAAATCTTTAGAGAATTTCAAAAAAGTAATTTTAGATTCTAAAACAATCTTATGGAATGGTCCATTAGGAGTTTTTGAAATGGAAACTTTCTCAAAAGGAACTATTGCTTTAGGTGATTTTATTGCTGAGTCTACTAAAAATGGTGCATTTTCATTAGTTGGAGGTGGAGATTCAGTTGCGGCGGTAAAACAATTTGGTCTAGAAGACAAAATGAGTTACGTTTCAACTGGAGGAGGAGCTATGTTAGAGATGCTTGAGGGCAAAGTTTTACCTGGAATTGCTGCAATTTTAGACTAAAATATCACAATTAACATTTTTTTGCGTATTTTTAAACACTAAACTTTTTAGTTTTGCAAAAATACATGTCTTATAAATATTTGATTTATAAGATTTTAAAAAAATGTTATATGATTGTAAGGAAAATATCAATAGTAGCTACAGCTCTCTTTTCAATGACGATGTTTGCGCAACAAAGTGCATCTTCAGAAGTTGAAATTAAACCTGAGGTAAAATTATCATACTTAGATTCGGTTAAAAGTACATTCAAGCAAAATGACATGGCTGCAAAAGCAGACAGTCTTTGGATGAAGGAATTAACAAGTTTAGATATTTATGATGATTTGACGAAAGATATTCAAACGATCAATTCAGATGTTACTGTTGATGAAGAGTTGCCTACAGATTTGCTGAAACAGCGACTGCAGGCGATGAATGAAAAATCTCCGTTTCATATTGAATACAATCAAGGTTTAGAAAATTTAATAAAGTCATTTCTCAAGAATCGTAAAAAATCGTTTTCTCGATTAATGGCTTTATCCGAATATTACTTCCCAATTTTTGAGGAATCATTTGCAAAGAACAATGTTCCTTTAGAAATCAAATATTTAGCCGTTGTAGAATCTGCTTTAAATCCTAAAGCAGTTTCTAAAATGGGCGCTACAGGACTTTGGCAGTTCATGTACGGAACTGGAAAACAGTATGCTTTAAAAATCGATTCTTATATTGATGAGCGTAGCGACCCAATGAAAGCAACAGCTGCAGCAAGTGAATATATGACCAAAATGTTTGAAGTCTTTGGTGACTGGGAGCTTGTTTTGGCCTCGTACAATTCAGGACCTGGAAATGTTACAAAAGCGATTCGTCGTTCTGGTGGACAATCAAAATACTGGGACATTCGTAGTAATCTTCCAAAAGAGACTCAAGGTTATGTGCCTGCTTTTTATGCTACAATGTATCTTTTTGAATACCATAAAGAACACGGAATCAACCCAGAAAGAGCTGTTGTCAAAAACTTTGAAACAGATACCTTAAACATTAAAAAAGAAATGACATTCAAACAAATTGCTGATTTGCTTGATATGCCTCAATCTCAAATTCAGCTTTTGAATCCTTCTTATAAACTGAATGTGGTTCCTTATTATCAAGGAGAACAGCATTGTCTGCGTTTGCCGAAAGATAAAATCGCCACTTTTGTTTCAAATGAAAAACAGATTTATGCCTATGTTGATCATATGTCAACAATTCGCACATTACCAGCAAAGTTGGCTGTAAAAGTTGCGCCTAAAGTAAAAGCGCAACCAGAAAAGATCAATTCGGATTTCCAAATGTATGAAGTTCAGAAAGGTGATAATTTAGGTGCGATTGCAGAAAAATACGATGTAAATATTACCGATTTAAAGAAATGGAATAACTTAAAATCAAATAATGTTGCATTAGGCAGAACTTTAAAAATCAAGTCGGATGTTGATCCTTCTAAAATTTCAAAAGATGCAAAAGCGCTTCCAGCTGTAGAGAAAAAATCAGAAGAAGCTATCGCAGCTGCTGATGATAAAGAAAAAACAGCACTTCCTCAAGAATATGTTGTGGCAGCTGGAGATAATTTAGGGAGCGTTGCGAAAAAATTCGGTATGACTATTGCGGAGTTAAAAGAACTTAATGGTCTTACTTCAAACAATATTGGTATAGGAAAAACATTAGTGATTTCTAAAGAAGTTCCAGTAATTGAAGAAACTGCAAACGTAAATACAGCAATTGCTTCGAATGCATCAGTTGATTCGTTCAAGAAAAGCGCTGTGTCTAAAAAAGTTAGCGAAGATTATTACGTGAAAAAAGGAGATTCTCTTTATAGCATTTCTAAAAAATATCCTGGAGTTACGATTTCAGATATTAAAAAATGGAATGGTATTAAAGATGGAGATATTAAACCGGGAATGAAACTCAAAATAAACGGATAATAAAAAAATCATCTAAATTTGGGTTTTATTTCATAAATTAAAAAAATGAATAAAACCCTTTTTTTATTTCTAATAGTTCCGTTTTTATTGGTTTCATGCCTAAAAACAGATAAACAGACTCAACCTGTTTCAGGTAAAGCCAACACGATTTCTGTTATCATCGACGATCAGTTGTGGTACGGTGAAGTTGGTGATACCATCAGAAATAAATTTGCTTCGCCAGTTTGGGGATTGACCCAAGAAGAACCGCTTTTTACAATCAATCAATACCCTGCTCGCTTGCTTGAAGGCTTTGTTACGGACAGCAGAAGCATAATTGTTGTAAAAAAAGCGGCAACTGATAAGTTCGAAATTATCAGAAGTAAAAAACTTCCTCACAATACTTTTCGTATTTATGGAAAATCTGTTGATGATATCATTTGCAGTATTGAACTCAATTCGGCTCAAATGATTAAAATCATTCATGAAGCAGAAATTCAAAAAATTCAAGAGGATAACAGAAAATCCTTAATGAATCAGACAATTATCAAAAACAAGTTTCACGCAACGCTTGAAATTCCTATTGGTTATGAATATATGCTTCATAAAAAGAATTTTATTTGGCTTAAAAAAAATATTATCAGCGGCAATACTAGTTTGCTGATTTACCAGATCCCGCTTCATTCTTTCAAAAAATCAAATGTTGTCGCCGATATTATCAAAATGAGAGATTCTGTTGGCACATACATCAAGGGCAGAGAACCCAAAACCCGAATGATAACAGGAGAAGCATATGCGCCTTATTTTACCACAATGGAATTAGATGGCAAAAAGGCGTATGAAACAAAAGGAACTTGGGAAATGAGAAATGATTTTATGGCCGGACCTTTCATTAATTATGCGATCATAGATGAAAAGTATAGCCGTATTTTAGTGATTGAAGGCTTTTGCTATTCGCCTTCAAATCAAGAGCGTGATTTAATGCTCGATCTTGAAGCAATTATTAAATCAGTGAAGATTGATAAAAAATAGGTTTTTGCCATTTTTTAACCGCAAGGTTCGCAAAGAATTACACCAAGCACACCAATTTTTATAAAAGCGCAGATTAAAAGGCATTTGCGATCCTTACGTAATTCTTTGCGAACTTTGCGGCTAAGGCTCAAACCTGAAACTAAAAACAAGAAACTTCAAAACATTTTTCTTAAATTTGTTTGTAACAAACGTAAAAACAAATACTTATGAAAAATGTAACCGGAATATTAGTAGTATTGTTGTTGAGTTTTATTTCTTGTAAAAAAGAAGTCAAAACCGAAACTGTTGAAGCAAAAGATGTAGATAGTATTAAAACCGAAGAACCAGTTGCCGAAACTGAAGCGCCTGTAGATTCTGCAACTGCAACAAAGGCTTGGCAGGCATATGCAACTCCGGGCGAGCCACATAAAATTATGGCTGATGAAGTTGGAACATGGACTTGCGAGATGACCTTTTGGTATGAACCAAATGGTAAACCAGAAAAAGCAACTTCAATAGCAACCGTAAAAATGCTTTTCGGTGGGCGTTATCAAGAAACAGATTATAAAGGGACTATTATGGGAGCTCCTTTTGAAGGAAAGGGTACGCTAGCATATAATAATGCCACTAAAGAATTTACGAATACTTTTATTGACAATATGGGAACCGGAATGATGGTGGCCTTTGGTAAATATGACGAAAGTACAAAAACAATCGAATTAAAGGGTGAAACTGTAGATCCAGTTAAAGGGAAAAAAACGCCTTATCGTGAAGTTTATACTATTGTTGATCCGACAACTAGAAAATTCGAAATGTACGATATGAAAAATGGTACAGAATATAAAAGCATGGAAATTATTTCGAAAAAGAAATAGTTTTTAAAGAGTTACAAAGATACAGAGTAAGAAAGCAACAAAGTTTTTCCTGACACTCTGAAAAGTTGAAACTGGAGTTTCTATAAACTAAATCGCCCGATTCCAATTTGTAATCGGGCTTTTTATTGAAATCAATATTATTAGCAAAAAATATAAAGTTAACTTTGCGACTTTGTGGCAAAACTTTAGCAGAATGGAACTAAAATGGAAAATAAAGCCTTTTGAGGCGTTAACGGTTAATGAGCTATATGATTTGCTCAAATTAAGAAGCGAGATCTTTGTAGTGGAGCAAAATTGCGTTTATTTGGATCTTGACGGAAAAGATAAAAAAGCGTTGCACCTTATGGGCGAACTTGACGGCAGAATTGTCGCTTATTCTCGTTTATTCGATGCCGGAATCAGTTTTGATAATGCTTCTATCGGAAGAGTAATTGTCGATGCTAATTACAGAGATAAAAAGTTCGGACACGATTTAATGCGAAAAGCCATTGCTGAAATAAAGTCTAATTTCGATAAAGATAAAATTACAATTGGTGCTCAATTGTATTTAAAGAAATTCTACGAAAGCCACGGTTTTGTGCAAACAAGCGAAATGTATCTTGAGGATGATATCGAACATATAGAGATGATTCGCGGGTAAAAAACAAAAACGCAACAATGTTGCATGGTTGAAATTTGGTTTTTCTTATTTTTTATAATTATCTAAAAAACAATTTAATAATAGTTTTTTTTAAAGTATAACTTTAATATTAAAAATATATTTTTAGTTTAGTTGAATAGAATTTTTTAAATCTTAGTAATCAAAAACTCGACTCTGCGGTCATATTTATCTCCTTTTCCTAAAGGATATTTATTGCCACAACCTTGATAAGTCATTCTGTTTTTAGAAACTTTTTTAGAGCTTAGATAATTAAAAACGGTTTTGGCACGATTCCATGAAAGTCTTCTTTCTTTGGTAGCCTTGTCAATTCCGTCGCTGTAGATTTCGGGAGTACAGCAAACGTGGCCTCTTATTTCAAATTGGATATTTCTTTGTTTTTGAAGTTTTTCAGCGATTTTGTCAAGTTCTTTTTGAGAAGATGAGGTTAATTTTGAACTTCCAATTTCAAACAAAATACTTTCTAAATATATTTTGTCGCCTACTTTTAGATTGTCTTTGAAAGAAGTGTAAACTCCTTTTCCAAAACTATTCCGTTTTACTACGATCAAGTCAACCCGCCGATTCCGGGAACGCGTTTCGTGCAGGTTTTCAACAGTGTCAGGCCGGACTATAATTCGGCCTTTTCCTTCTAGAATAACAATTTTGCTTTGATTAAATCCTGTAGCGATCAATAAATTCTGAATCGTATTGGCACGATTGCTCGATAATCTATAATTATATTCGTCGTTACCGCGATCATCGCAGTATCCATAAATTTGAATTGATTCGACTTTTGCCGTATCAATACTTTTGATGAAATTAGTTACAACTTCGGTTTGTAGAGGAGTTAGATCATATTTGTCAAACTCAAAATAAATGGTTTCGATAGGTTTTTGCTGTGCCGATAAATTGTAAATAATAAACAGAAATAGGGCTAAACAAAGTTTCATTTCATTTTTACATTTTTAAAATCGTTTTGTACTCAGTTTGATTATTTAAAACGCTCACTGCTTTTTTAATTTCTGAATTGTTTTTAAGATAAAATTGATATAAACCTTCTTGATATTGGTACCTTTTAATAAGCTCTTCTTGAATCAAACCTCTAATTTCTTTTTGATTTTTGTCCAGCAAAGTCGTTTCGCTTTTTTCTAAAGCGGCTAGTAATTGTTGATATTCTGGTGCAATTGTCTCTTCTATTTTTTCATTTTTGGCTGCAGTCAAAGTGTTTTTAAGAGCAACTTCGGTTTCAGTATCAAAACTAATTTTATTGGTTTTCAAATATTGTTTGAATGCGGTGTAATCAGCATCAGTCAAAACAGGAATTTTATCTCCAAGATTTGGGTTTTTGTAATAATATGTTGTTGCATAATCAAAAATACCATCGTTTTTTAATAAAGCAGTTGTAATCGGGCTCATTTTGGTTTCATCCAATTCAATATCTGGTAAAACGCCACCGCCATCATAAACAGTTCTTCCTTTTCTAGTTTTAAAAGCGTTGAAGTTTTTAGCTTCTGTTTTTTGGGCAACACCGTTTTTGTCTTTATGTGCATAATCTAGAGCCTGAATGCAACGTCCAGATGGAGTGTAATAACGAGAAATGGTAACTTTCAATTGCGTTCCGTAAGTCAAATCGACAGAACGTTGTACCAATCCTTTTCCGAAACTTCTGCTTCCTAAAATAACCGCGCGATCTAAATCCTGCAAAGCACCAGAAACAATTTCTGAAGCAGAGGCACTTCGGCCGTTAACTAAAATTGCCAAAGGAATTTCGGTGTCAACGGGTTCTTTTGTCGTTTTATATGTATTATTGTGTTTTTCGATCCTCGATTTTGTCGTCACAATGACTTCATTTTTCGGAACAAATAAATTACAGATGTCTATCGCTTCATTTAAAAGTCCGCCTGGATTTCCTCTTAAGTCCAATACAATTTGGGTCGCCCCGTCGGCTTTTAATTTTTCAAGAGCGTCTTTAACTTCGGCGGCTGCTTTTCTGCTAAAGTGCGAAAGAACGATATAACCTGTTTTATCGTCAATTTTTCCATAAAATGGAACCGATTTGATATCAACTTCGTCCAAAACTAATTCTGTAGTATTGGTTTTTCCTTGGCGAATGTATTTAATCTGAATTTTGGTGTTTTTTGTTCCCTTCATCAATTGTGAAGCATCATCTTTATAATCAGCAATCAAAACATCGCCAATCTGAATAATTTCGTCACCTGCTTTTAGTCCGGCTTTGTCGGCTGGATAACCTTTGTAAGGTTCACGAACAATTAAGCGATCTTTTTTTCTTGCAATCAAAGCACCAATTCCAGTGTATTCACCTGTATTGTTGATTTTGAAGTTGACAACATCTTGCTCATTGAAGTAAACGGTGTATGGATCCAAACTTCCAAGCATACTTTTAATGGCTTTATCCATCAAATCGCCGGGATTGGTTTCGTCCACATAATTTGTATTTACTGCTTTGAATAAAGTCGTAAAGATTTCGATTTGTTTAGCAATTTCAAAAAAGTCTTCTTTGAAACTGGTTCCAACAAATAAAAGCCCTGCCGCAACGGTCGGTATAATGAATCTCTTTTTGAAATATGGATACATAATCGTGAATTATCTTAATTATAAAGTACTAAAATAAGAATAAATCATCAATTACGATTATTCGGACAGACTAATCTCAATTGGGTATTTCAAACTAATTGATTATAAAGGGTTCTGTGATTCTGGTTTGTTTTCAGAATCTTCAGTTTTATTAACTTGAAGTAAAAATTTCTCAAACAATTGAATCGTTTTGGTATTGATTTCCTGATACGATAGTTTGTCTTTTGTCTGATAAAAAAACATGATAGAATAAGGCTCGTTTAAATTATCCAAAAGCAAATGTTTGTTTAATCGATAAGTTTCTCTAAGAACTCTTTTGAAATAATTTCGGTCAACGGCTTTTTTGAAATATTTCTTGGAAACTGAAACGCCAAGTTTTATTTTTTCTTCTGAATTTTCTTCCGCTTGACGGTAAACCAAACGAAGCGGATATTTTGACACCGATTTTCCTTCAGAAAACAGTAATCCAATCGTCGTTTTGCTTTTTAAGCGTTCATTTTTAGGGTATGTGAAGTTCATTTAGCTCAGAAAAAATTTGCAAATTCTGAGGCAAAGGTACAATTAAACAAGAAAAACAGTTATTGTTTTCAATTTTTATAAGGCTAAAAATATATTTACTACTTTTGGCAATTAATTTTTCAGGCATGCAAAAGATAATTTCGTACCCAATATCTGTTATTTACTACTTATGTTTTGGATTGTGTTTGGTGGTTTTTCATCCAATACAATGGATTTGCTTAAATGTTTTTGGATATCAAGCCCACAAAAAAAGTGTGGATTATTTGAACTTTTTCCTTTTAAGATGCACAAATCTTGTTGGAACAACGTATAAAGTTACAGGAGTAGAGGATATTCCGACTGGAGTTCCAATTATTTTTGTTGCCAATCATCAAAGCATGTACGATATCGTTACAATGATTTGGTACTTTAGACGTTTTCATTGTAAATTTGTAAGTAAGAAAGAGTTAGGAAGCGGAATCCCAAGTGTTTCTTTCAATTTGAAATACGGAGGATCAGTGCTTATTGACCGAAAAGACCCTAAACAAGCAATTCCCGTAATTAAAGGCTTGTCTGAATATATCGAAAAAAATACCAGATCTGCTGTGATTTTTCCAGAAGGAACACGCAGTAAAACAGGAAAACCTAAAGAATTTGCGCAAAGCGGTTTAAAAATTTTATGCAAATATGCGCCATCTGCGTATGTTGTACCGGTTAGCATCAACAATTCTTGGAAAATGGTTCGTTATGGAATGTTTCCTGTTGGTTTAGGAAATCATTTGACTTTTACCGCACACAAAGCAATGGCTGTAAAAGATTATGATTTTGCAGAATTGATGGCTTTAACAGAAAAAGCTGTAGTAGAAGGAGTAAACGAGTATAAATAGATTTTTGTTTTCAGCGAAAATGCTGAAACTTAAATCCCAAATCAAAAATAAGTAATGTCTATAAAAAACATTAGATTAGAAGTAATGCAGTTTTTGGAAAAAAACGTGGATAGCTTCGTTGAACAGTATTTAATTCCAGTGGAAAAAATTTGGCAGCCGTCAGACTTTTTGCCTAATTCTGAAGGAGAAAATTTCTTTGAGGAGGTAAAAGAGTTGCGTGAAATTGCAAAAGAACTTCCATACGATTTTTGGGTTACGCTTGTTGGTGACACGATCACTGAAGAAGCTTTGCCTACATATGAATCTTGGTTAATGGATGTAGAAGGTGTAGATCAGGTAGAAAACGGTGGAAACGGTTGGTCGAAATGGATCAGACAGTGGACTGGAGAAGAAAACCGCCACGGAGATCTTCTAAATAAATACTTGTATTTGTCTGGCCGTGTGAACATGCGTGAAATCGAAATGACAACACAGCATTTGATCAACGACGGTTTTGATATTGGAACTGGAACTGATCCATACAAAAACTTTGTATATACTAGTTTCCAGGAATTAGCAACTTATGTTTCGCACAATAGAGTTTCGCAAATTGCAAAGAAATTTGGAGATAACAAGTTGTCTAAAATGTGTAAAATGATTGCAGGAGACGAAATGCGTCACCACCATGCATACAGCGAATTCGTAACGAGAATTTTTCAAGTGGATCCAAGCGAAATGATGTTGGCTTTTCAATACATGATGAAGCAGAAAATTGTTATGCCAGCTCACTTTTTAAGAGAATCAGGTCAAAAAATCAGTTCTGCTTTTGAGCAATTTTCAGATTCAGCACAACGTATCGGAGTTTATACGGCTAATGATTATGTTGATATCATGCAGAAATTGATGAACAAATGGGAAATTGATAAAATTTCGAATTTAACTGACGAAGCTGAAAAAGCTCGTGATTATTTAATGAAATTGCCAGCGCGTATGGCTAGAATTTCTGAAAGATTAGTGATTCCTGCAGAGTCTCATATTTTTAAATGGGTTGAGCCTGCAAGATTATAATTTTTGAAAATTATAGCTTGAAATTTTGAATACGCAACAAAGTTGCAATTTTAAGTAAAGAAATATTTTTATGTTGATTGTCATGGCTTTAACAGCTTTTTGGCAATCAACATTTTTTATAAAAGCAACTGTTTATCTGCTAAATTTGTTTAATCTCCAAAGTCTGTGTGTTAATTAAATTACTCACAAAATGTATAAAATTCTACTATGAATACTTCTGAATTAATCAACAAAACGATCACTTTTGTAAAAGAAAAACTTAATGATGCCGAAGGCGGTCATGATTGGTTTCATATTGAACGTGTTTATAAAAATGCGCTTTTGATTGCAAAAGATACCAATTGCAATCTTGAAATTGTGCAATTAGGAGCCTTGCTTCATGATATTGCCGACAGCAAGTTTCATAATGGAGATGAAAGTATCGGGCCAAAAACAGCACGAACGTTTTTAGAGGCCGAAAACGTTTCAGAAGACACTATCCAGCATGTAGTCGATATCATTGAAAATATCTCTTATAAAGGCGGAAATTTCGAAAAGAAATTCTCATCTGTCGAATTGGATATTGTACAAGACGCGGATCGTCTGGATGCGATTGGTGCAATTGGCGTTGCAAGAGCATTTAATTATGGCGGATTTAAAAACAGAGCCTTGTATGATCCAGAAATTGCTCCTGTTACAAACATGACGAAAGAAGAATACAAAAAGAACAACGCACCAACGATAAATCATTTCTACGAAAAGCTTTTGCTTTTAAAAGACAAAATGAATACTGAAAGAGGAAAACAAATTGCTTCTGAAAGGCATCATTTTATGGAACAGTTTCTTGCTCAGTTTTATGCAGAATGGGAAGGAGTGAAGTAAGGTTTGCAGTCGCAGTCTCAGTTTTCAGTTTCAGCAAAATCTAAGATTCAGTCTTGATTCTTGATTCTTTAGTCTTTTTTCAATTCTCATTTAACTTTGTGAACAAATTTTTCAATCGTGTTTTTAAACTCTTTATTCTGTTCATAATACAAAATATGTCCGCCATTAATAATCTTAATTTCCTGGTTTGGAAATTTAAAGAGGCGATAATGATTCGGGCCAATGTTATTGTCTTTAGTTCCAGAGATTATAAGCGTTGGCACTTTTATTGAAGCTGTTTCTTTTGTGAAATCACTAAAATATAATGGTCCGCTTAGCGCATATTGCGCAAAAGATGAATTTCTTTTTTCGCTATTATCGATGCTGTCTAATTTTTCGACAATAGTTCTGTCGTCAGAGAGCATTTTATAATCTAAATCAGTTTTTTTGATTTTTGTTTTGGCTTCAAAGAAGGTTTTTAATATCGAATCCTTATTTTTTACTGAAAAATCTTCTCCAAGAATTTTGCTCATAAAAGCAATTTGATTTAGAAGTGAATCATTAATGTCAAGTGTGGCATTCAATAGAATTAGACCTTTTACATGCTGAGGATATTTCTCGGCATATTTTGTAGCCAGAATTCCTCCGAATGAATGACCAATTATAAATATTTTTGAGGTTTTAAGATGCGCGCGAATCTCTTCAATATCATTAATCATTCTGTCCATGCTGTAATTGTTGTCAGATGGAGATCCTGATCGACCGCATCCTCTTTGGTCGTAATAACACATTTTTAGTTTGTCTTCTAGGACATTTCCGCCAAATTCTTCAAATGATTTGCTCCAAGCGCCAGGTCCGCCATGTACAAAAATGCAAATTTCGCCTTTACCTGAAACTTTCAAAAACAGCGGAACTCCATCTGAAGTTATGAAAGTATTATTGGATTCTTGCTTTACATCAGTTTTCGTTTGACTGATTGCTTTATGTAGAAAAAGCAGCATAATTAAAAACAGAAAAGGGATTTTTGATTTCATTTGACATGTTTTAAAAACATAAATGTAATTAAAACTGGCAAAGAAAAAACTAATGATTATTTTTCATTACAAAGTAAATTTTCAAAAAAGAACATAAAAAAACAGCTTCAAGATCCCCTTGAAGCTGTTTTTTATTTTATAAGACTCATTATGGCAAACGCGCATAAAAAACCTAGTGAAAACCATAATAATCTGGCAACTCTATTGTCTCTTATAATTTCTTCTCTTTCATATTTTGTCATTTTCGCTGGATTTAATTCGATAAAATTATCTGAAAACAGCGATTGTTATAGTCTTTGGAAGTTTTTAAAATAACAAAAAAAGACTTTTTATTTAACTGCAGCCACAGTTTCCATCACCACAATCCTTTTTCTTTTTAGATTTCCAAAAGAATTTTTTGATCAAAAATGCAACGGCAAATCCTAGTATAGCAAAAGCGATAATTTCCTGAACCATGATTTTTTATTTTAAGAATTGATAAGCAATTAATGCTGATAGATAAGCAAGCGAGCTCATGAATACAAGTTGCATTGCCGGCCATTTCCAAGAATTGGTTTCTTTTTTTGTAATTGCTAATGTGCTGGCACACTGCATTGCAAAAGCGTAAAAAAGCAATAATGAAACGCCAGTCGCAAAGTTAAATACTTTTTGTCCCGTCTCAGGCCGAATTTCTGCCTGCATTTTGCTTTTTATTGTCGATTCATTATCCGTATCGCCAACACTATAAATAGTTGCAAGTGTTCCAACAAAAACTTCACGTGCTGCAAACGAACTGATTAAGGCAATTCCGATTTTCCAGTCGTAACCTAATGGCTCGATTACTGGTTCAATAGCTCTTCCCATTAATCCGATATAGGAGTTTTCTAATTTTTGAGAGGCTACTTCATTTTCAAATTGAATTTCTGTTAATGTTTTGTCGGCAAATCTTTCTTTAACGATAGTTTCGGCTTCGTTGAAATCTTTTCCTGGACCGTATGAAGCTAGAAACCACAAGATGACAGATATTGCCAAGATGATTTTACCAGCTCCAACAATAAAAGCTTTGGTCTTTTCTACAACATTGATCCCAACATTTTTGAAAAGTGGCATCTTGTAACTTGGCATTTCGACTACGAAATAAGTTTTGGAATCAAATTTCAAAACTTTATTTAAAATATAAGCTGATAAAATAGCGGTTCCAAATCCTAAAATATAAAGGCACATCAATGTTAATCCTTGAAGATTCAGAATTCCAAAAACTCGTGTACTCGGAATAACCAATGAAATGATAATGGCATAAACTGGTAATCTCGCCGAACAAGTCGTCAGTGGTGTTACCAAGATCGTAATAAGGCGTTCTTTCCAGTTTTCAATATTTCGAGTCGCCATAATTGCCGGAATAGCACAAGCAGTTCCCGAAATTAAAGGCACAACGCTTTTTCCCGAAAGACCAAATTTACGCATGATTTTATCCATCAGAAAAACAACTCGGCTCATATAACCGCTTTCTTCCAAGATGGAAATAAAGAGAAATAGAAAGGCAATTTGCGGAATGAAAATGATAACGCCACCAATTCCCGGAATAATTCCCTGCGAAAGCAAATCTGTCAAAATGCCGCTTGGCAATTCTTGTGCAGTCCAAGCGCTTAGCGATGCAAATGTGCTATCGATAAAATCCATTGGAATGGTTGACCAGCTGAAAATGGATTGGAAAATCAAAAATAATATTGCAAAGAAAATAACGTAACCCCAAACTTTATGCGTCAATATACGATCTAGTTTTGCACGAATGTCTTTCGCCATTGTGGTGTCAACGTTTAAACCTTCTTTTAAAACATCATTTATAAACTGATAACGTTTAATGGTTTCTTTTTGCTGCAAGCGTTTTAATTCGGAATGCGATTTTGTAAAAGTGCTTCTTATTTCATTTCGATCCAAATTTGAAAAATTTACGTCTTGCGTAATCACAAGCCATAATTTATACAAAAGTTGATTCGGAAAAGCATGCTGTAGTTTTTTGAAATATTCTTCGTCAATTACTGAAGCGTTTAGACAAGGTTCGTGCGGAATTGTTTTATAAGAAACAATCAATTCTTTTAATTCTTCAATTCCTAATCCTTTTCTTGAACTGACTAACGCAATTTTAGTTTTTAGCTTTTCTTCCAAAAGTGGAATATCAAGCGAGATGCCTTTACGCTCCATACGATCAGACATGTTAATGACTAAAATCGTCGGAATTTGGAGATCTTTTATTTGCGTGTAAATCAGTAAATTTCTTTTCAGATTTTCAACATCAGTTACTACAACTGCGACATCTGGATATAATTTGTCGTTTTTGTTGAGCAAAAGTTCGATTACAACACTTTCATCCATTGAGCTTGCGTTCAAACTGTACGTTCCTGGCAAGTCCAGAATATTAGCTTTGATATTATGGGGAAGTTTGCAAAACCCTATTTTTTTCTCCACTGTAATTCCGGGATAATTTCCAACCTGTTGATTTAAGCCTGTAAGCTGATTAAAAACGGAAGTCTTTCCTGTATTTGGATTCCCAATAAGGGCAACATTGATATTCTGAACACTCATTACAAATTGTTTTTGATAAGTTCAACTTCAATTTCACGAGCAGTTTCAATGCGAATCGCGACATGCGAACCGTTTATGTCTAAATAAAGAGGATCCCCAAAAGGTGCAATTTGAATTAATTCGACCAAGCTGCCCGGCAAACAACCCATTTCTAATAATTTTAGAGGAACAAGATCGATATCAAAATCTTTGATAATGGCTTTTTCGCCTTTTTTCAGAGTGTGAATTGTATTTTGCAAGCTTATTTAGATTGAATTTAGATTGCAAAAGTAGGTAATTATTCTTTATTTCAAGGCATTTAACACTCTTGAATATGCTAAATCTTTCTAAAAATAAGGGATTTTACTCTTTTGACAAGAAATCGATGTCTTCTAAAAGACGTTTGATTTCTTCTTTGTTTGTTCCGTCATAAAAACCACGAACACGTCGTTTTTGATCTACCAAAACAAAATTCTCCGTATGAACCATATCATAAAGTTGATCTGGACGGCCTAATTTCACAGCTAGATAAGATTTTCTTGCCATCGTATAAATTTCTTTTTTGTCGCCAGTAACTAAATTCCATTTGCTGTCCACAACATGATGCTTAATTGCATATGCTTTTAGAACCGGAATACTGTCAACTTCAGGAAAAACGGTGTGCGAAAGCAACATTACTTTTGGATTATTCAAAACCGCTTTTTGAACATCTTCAAGATTCGTTGTCATTTTTGGACAAATGGACCCGCAAGTTGTGAAGAAGAAATCGGCAACATAGATTTTTCCTTCATAATTTTTTTGTGTGATTGTGTCTCCATTTTGGTTTACAAACGAAAAATCGGCAATTGTGTGATATTTGCTTTTGTATTGAATCGTACTATCAACTAATTCTGGATTGACATCAGAAGGATTGTAAATCGGAAGTGTTTTTTGTGGTTTTAAAGCCGAATAAAATAGAGATATAGTAACAACCGAAAATATAATTAAAACGATAAAGAATTTGCGGTATTTATAAAGAAGCGATTTCATAAAAATAATTTGGCGCAAAAATACAAAAACAGCTTTTTAATGTCTTAATTATAACGGCTTTTTAACAGAGTGCAAACGTAAATTGCAATCTGTTTTTTCATTTAGTATTTTTTTTAAAACATTTTTGTAACAAAATGATATTTGTGTAGACAAATGTTTAACTGAAGGCATTTAAAAGGATATCTTCGAAAATAATCTGTTTATTATTGATGAATTTTAACATAATATTCAAAATAATAACAATATGTTTGTATATATACTAAAACAATAAATTATAATGATTAAAAAGCTTACTAAACCTATGTTTTGTGTAGTTTCTGCAATGTTTTCATTAACTGCAGTTCAAGCTCAAGATGCAAAACCAAAAGAACCAGGTATCAATATTGCCAATATGGATACAAAAGTGAGTCCGAGTCAGGACTTTTTTCGTTATGTAAACGGAGCCTGGCTAGACAAAACTGAAATTCCTAGTGATAGAACTTCATGGGGAAGTTTTAACGAATTGCGTCAAAAAACTGACGAAAATGCACTTGCTATTTTGAAAGAAGCTTCGAAAAACCCGAAGTACAAATCAAATACTGACCAAGGAAAAGCGATCGCTTTGTTCAACACTATCATGGATACTGTTGGAAGAAACAAAAGAGGCGTTACGCAGCTTCAACCTTATTTGAAGAAAATCGATGCAATTAAAAATGTTGCCGATCTTCAAAATTATATCACTGAAATGCAACTTTCTGGCGGATCAGGTTTCTTTGGAGTTTATGTTGGTGCTGATGCTAAAAACAGTAACAGAAACACTGTGAGCTTAAGCCCAGGTACTTTAGGATTATCTGATAAAGATTACTACAATGCAGATGATAAAGATTCTAAAGAAAAACGTGAAAAATACGAAGTGCACGTAGCTCGTATGATGCAATTTATCGGAGAGTCTCCTGCTAAAGCAAAAGAAAGCGCAAAACAAATTTTGGCTCTAGAAGTTGAAATGTCTGCGCCAAGATTGGACCGTGTTGAAAGAAGAGACAGAAGAAAACAATACAACCCAACTGCTGTTGCTGATTTGAAAAAGAATACGCCTTCTATTCAATGGGAGAAATATTTTGCAGGAATTGGAATGGCAAAATTAGATACCGTAAATGTGGCGCAACCTCGCTACATGATCGCTCTAGAAAAAACTTTTACTGAAAAGAAAGTAGAGGCTTGGAAAGAGTACTTAAAATGGTCATTATTAAACAGAGCAGCTTCAACTTTGACTACAGAGATTGAAAACGCAAATTTTGATTTCTACGGAAAAACATTGACAGGAGCTTTAAAACAACGTCCGCGTGAAGAAGTTGCTTTGCAAGTAATCAACGGAGTAACGGGAGAAGCTTTAGGAAAATTGTATGTAGAAAAATTATTTCCTGCTGAAGCGAAAGAAAAAGCAAAAGACATGATTGCCAATGTTATGCTTGCTTATGAAAACAGAATCAACGCTTTGCCTTGGATGTCTGCTGAAACTAAAGTTAAGGCGATTGAAAAATTGAAAAAATTAACGGTTAAAATTGGATATCCGGACAAATGGAAAGATTATTCAAAATTAGAGCTTAAAGACGTTAAGGAAGGCGGAACATATTTTGATAATATGAAAAGTATTTCAAAATGGGCTTATGCTGAAAATCTTGCTGATCTTTCAAAACCTGTAGATAAATCAAGATGGGGAATGTCTCCGCAAACGGTTAATGCTTATTTCAATCCATCTTACAACGAGATTGTTTTCCCAGCTGCAATTTTACAGCCACCGTTTTACAATTACCAAGCTGATGCTGCTGTAAATTACGGTGGAATTGGAGCTGTAATTGGTCACGAAATCTCTCACGGTTTTGATGATTCTGGTGCTCGTTATAATGCTGATGGAAATCTTGTTGACTGGTGGACTCCTGAAGATTTAAAACAATTTACTGCCCTTGGAGGAGAACTTGCTGCACAATACAGCGCTTTAGAACCACTTCCTGGAATTCACGTTGATGGTAAATTTACTTTAGGTGAAAACATTGGTGACTTAGGAGGTACAAACGCTGCTTATGATGGTTTGCAATTGTATTTGAAAAAACATGGAAATCCTGGATTAATTGACGGTTTCACACCAGAACAGCGTTTCTTTATTTCTTGGGCTACAGTTTGGAGAACAAAATCTAGAGACGAGGCTATTAAAAGCCAAGTTAAAACGGATCCACACTCTCCAGGAATGTACAGAGCGGTTGTGCCAATCCAAAACTTAGATTCTTTCTACCAAGCTTTTGGAATTAAAAAAGGTGATGCAATGTATGTTGAACCAGACAAAAGAGTTAAAATCTGGTAATCTTTAATTTACTCAATATAAAAACGGCGCTGATTTCAGCGCCGTTTTTTTGTTTTATTATTTTATAGCAATATAAATATCAACCTCGGCATTTTCAGGATTTTGAGCTTTTTCTCCATAGACTTCAAAATCACTTGTAAAAGTTCTTTCGAGATTGGATTCCCAAATTCTCAACCATTCATTATAAACGATTCCTTCAGACAGATTTCCTTTTGGAGCAAAGTTTGCATAATTGGAGTTCTCAATTGTTATTCCGATCATCTTTTCAGGAATAAAATCAAAATTATCAACTATACAACCTAAAATTGTGGTGTACGGTTTCGTGTGGTCTTTTTCATAATCTGTATAGATACAGATGATATCCTTGGAAATCTTATTTGGAATTTTTTCGGCAACAGATTCAGATAAAAAAGTATTCCAAAGCGCCGGAATATCTTTTGAGGATTGCCCATTTTCATTTGTTGTTCGTATCGAAATGCCAATTACGTTGAATTTTTGATTATACATGGTGTCTCATTTTTTTGTTATTGAACCAAAATTAATACAGCAAAATGACAACAGTATGTCAGCAGTGAGCAGTGATTTTTAATTTTAAAAGAAAAATAAAAAACGACGCTTATTTGGCGTCGTTTTCTTTATATCGATAAATGTCTCTTATTTCAAATTGCTGTAAATATAAGCTTCAATTGCTTTTAATTCCTCATCAGACATTTCTTTGGTTATTGCAAAGTTAGTCTGCATTACAGCAAACTGACTTGGGTCAACAATTGGTTCTGCATTTCCTTTTAAGAAAGTCGTAATATCACCTTTTTTGTCTTTGTAGGTTTTAGCGATTTCCTGAATACTTGGCCCAATCACTTTTTCCCCCACTTGATGGCAAGAAGTGCAATTTCCTCTTCCTTCAAAAATTTCTTTTCCTAATGCTTCTGGAGTTGTAGCTTTCGCCGATTCTCCTTCGACAGAAGTTTCTGTTGTTCCTTCAGAGGATTTACCAAAAGGTTCTTGACTTTCTTTTTTACATGCGGCAAACGCTAAAACGGCAGATAAGAATAATACTTTTTTCATTACTATTTATTTAAAATTACAGCTGCTTCTTTTGCAAAATAAGTTGAGATAATACTGGCTCCTGCACGCTTAATGCAATAAAGTTGCTCTATCATGATTTTGTCATGATCAAGCCACCCTTTTTCTGCTGCGGCCTTTACCATTGCGTACTCACCAGATACTTGATAAACCGCAACCGGTACATGAACGGCATTTTTTACCTCACGAACAATGTCTAAATATGCCATTCCTGGTTTTACCATTACGATGTCTGCGCCTTCTTCAACGTCTAATAAAGCTTCGCGAATTCCTTCAATTCTGTTGGCATAATCCATTTGATATGTTTTCTTGTCTTTTGGAATATTTTGAGAATCTACCGGAGCAGAATCTAAAGCATCTCGGAACGGGCCATAAAATGCCGAAGCATATTTGGCACTGTAACTCATTATCCCCACGTTATGGTGACCATTTTCTTCTAATGCTTTTCTGATGGCCAAAACTCTTCCGTCCATCATATCACTTGGCGCTACAAAATCGGCTCCGGCTTCAGCGTGGCTTAAACTCATTCTCGTTAAAGCATCAACAGTTGCGTCATTGATTAATTGGCCGTTTTCTATAATTCCGTCATGACCATAAATTGAATATGGATCTAAGGCAACATCGGGCATTACAATCATTTCTGGAACAGCATCTTTAATGGCGCGGATTGTTTGTTGCATCAAACCGTCTTTATTCCAAGCTTCGGTTCCTTTATTGTCTTTTAAATTATCGCTTACTTTTACGTAAATATTAACCGCTTTGATTCCTAAATCCCAAGCTTCTTTTACTTCTTTGATGGTGTTGTCTAACGAATGGCGGTAAATTCCCGGCATTGACGGAATTGCCGATTTTATGTCTTTTCCTTCGGCAACAAACATTGGAAGCATAAAATCCTGCGGACTTAAGCTGGTTTCACGAACTAAAGAACGAATTGATTCATTGGTTCTTAAACGACGATTTCTTTGTAATGGAAACATTTTTTAAATTTTAGATTTTAGAATGCAGATTTTAGATTTTTCTACAATCTTGATTTTTATTGATTTATGTATATCTTTTTAACTTTACGACTTTTGGCTTTCGACTGTTAACTTATTTATGTAATTGAAGCTTCGTAAATTCCTGTAATTGAATTTTTTAGTTTTGAATTAAATTCTTCATCAGACAGGCTATCGGTAAGCCCATCAGATAAGGCGCGCGAGAAACTTGCGATCAATCCATGATTTTGCGAAAGCTTATCATTGGCTTCATTCTGATCATATCCACCGGATAATGCTACAACTCGCACAACATGTGAATCAGACATTAATTCTTTATAAAAATCATGTGCTGTCGGAATCGAAAGCTTCAGCATCACTTTTACATCTTTATCCAATAAACTCAATTGTTTCAGGATTTCCTTTTTCAGAATTTCTTCTGATTTTGCTTTATCAGAACTGTAAATATCAACTTCCGGTTCTATAATCGGAACAAGGCCTTTTTTGAAGATTTGTAAACCGACTTCAAATTGTTGTTTAACGACTTCGCTAATTCCGTCTCTATTGGCTTCTTTTATTACAGAACGCATCTTGGTGCCAAAAATATTTTTTTCGACTGCACGCGTCAGTAATTCATCTAAATTGGCAATAGGTTTCATTAACTGCACTCCGTCCGAAAGTTCAGCAAGTCCTTTGTCAACTTTTAAAAACGGTACAATTTTTTTTTCTTTCCACAAATAATCTGCTGTCCATTGTCCGTCAATTTTACGATCCATCGTGTTTTCAAACAAAATAGCGCCTAGAATATATTTGCTGTCAAAGGCTGGACTTTTAATAATTCTTGTTCTCATTTCGTGTACCAACGTGTACATTTCTTCGTCATTTTTGTAACGGTCTTCTTTTATACCATATTGCGCCAATGCTTTTGGAGTACTTCCGCCACTTTGATCCAACGCTGCGATAAATCCTTTTCCGGAATGCATTTGGTTTAATTGTTCGATGTTCACATTTTCCATAATAATGAGTTTTAGTTTATTATAAATCCGTGTTATTTGAGCATTTTCCTGATTTTAAAATATGTACTTTAGTGTATTTCGTTTTCGACTAAAAAAGCTTTTTAACCACAAATTGCGCAAATTTTCACAAATTATTTTGCGGGAATTTGTGTAATTTGTGGTTGAATTATAATTCTTAACTACAGACTTTCAGTCTGCTTCTTAAAACCTATGGATTAAAAATTCATAGTGATTTAGTTTTTTTATATTAATTAAAGACCAATCTTTTTGTCTATTTTTTCATAAGCCTCTTGTACTTTCTTCGGAGTGTTAAATCGGTATCCGATTGAAAATTTTAGAGTTGAAATATTGTCATTCAGTTCTGTATGATCTTTTTCCTTTCTTAGATAATTCAATGAATTGAGGCTGGCAAAGGCAAAAAAGCGATCGGTATTATAGGCTAGTTTTAGATTTACATCTAATTCATACAGAACGCTTGTGTTTTTATCCAAATCATTGATTCCAATTCCAAAACCAACTCCGGCACCAATTAAAATTCTGTCACTGATTACAAAATTATAAAAATAAGATGGAGCAAGTGATAATGTGTACATATCTCCATCTGAGGAATCTGGCGAAGTGTTGAGGTTTAAATGCGTGTAATAGTAGGAAAGTATCGGAATAAAACTTCCGGAACTTTTGGTTTGCCATTCGTTTTGGTTAATAAGCGTCTTAAAAGAAAACTTATCGTTGAAAATATAAGCTGTAGTTCCGCCAATTTTTGTCGTTCGCATATCTGGCAAAGGTGCTTTTATACTTTCATCGTCGATATAAAATCCTTTTTGATTGATGAAAGTTAAGGATTGCATCCATTTTTTGTGATAAAAACGAGTATTGAAATTGAAGTTTTTAGATCCGGAACTTTCTACATTACCAGGCAGAAATTCAGGTGAAAAACCTATTGTAATATCAATGAACTTATAATTTAAACTGAAGCCAATTTGATCTTTCCGATTTGGAATAAGATCAACGTAAATTTTTTCGCCATCAGTTAATGGAGCTTGGATTTGAAAACTATTTGATGTGTCTAAATAATAAACACTTGCTATAATTTTATCGCCATATGATTTAAAATACGGATTTTGCAAAGAATCATTTTGGGCATAACACCCAAAAAAGCTGGCAAAAAACGATATGTAAATCAGTTTTAGATCCATTTATTTTATTGTAAAATGCCCCAGCGGAGCGATATTTTCTAGATTATTAAATTTCATCAAAAACATATTCATTTTTAAAATCAACATTGAATAATTTTAAAAATTCAATATACTCTTCTTTAAATGTTTTTGTTTTGTGATGTTCCTCTTGATTTTCAATATATTTTATAACATTTGTTAATTGAGAATGACTATATGAAAATGCTCCAAATCCTCCTTGCCATTCAAATTTACCATTAATCCATCTTTTATCATTTATGAATTTTGAAGAATTTGCTTTTATATCTCTTACTAAATCAGATAAAGATTTATCTGGTTTCATTCCCATTAAAATATGAACGTGGTCTGACATTCCATTAATTGCAATTAATTTTTGCTCTTTGTTGGTTATAATGCCAGTTATATATTTGTAAACCTCATCTTTCCAGCTTTTGGAAATTAAATTTTGTCTGCCTTTGATAGCAAAAACAATATGAACGTACAATTGCGAATAGGTATTTGCCATGCTTTTAATTAAAATTATTGAGAAGTAAATCTAATCAATAAATTAATTTTGTAGGATAAATACCTTTTTTTGTTTATGGATAAATATTTCGCCCCGCTGGGGCTATATATCGTCCTATTTTATATTTTGCTATAAATATTTCGTCCCTCTGGGACTGCTTTAGATTATTTTATATTTCTTGAAAAAGCTCCAGCGGAGCAGAATATTTATAGAAATAATTTTGTGACATTGTTCGAAAGCTCCAGCGGAGCGATATAGATATTTAGATATAAATTTCTAATAGAACATTAAACCCAATCAACCGGATTTTCCAACACATTTACCAATTTCTCTTCTTCACTTCCCGCTTCTGCATGATGATCATAAACCCATTGCACGTGCGGAGGTAAACTCATCAATATACTTTCAATTCTTCCGTTCGTTTTTAATCCGAATAAAGTTCCTTTATCATGAACCAAATTAAATTCAACATAACGACCGCGACGGATTTCCTGCCAGTTTCTGTTTTCTGGCTTGTATTCCAAATTTTTCCTTCTTTCCACAATTGGCACATAAGCTTCAAGGAAACTATTTCCCACTTCTGTTACAAAATCGTACCAGTTTTCCATAGACATTTGTTCATTTGCTTTGCAATAATCAAAGAACAAACCGCCAAGTCCGCGGGCTTCATTTCTATGTGCGTTCCAGAAATACGAATCGCATTGTTTTTTATATTTCGGATAAAACTCCGGATTATGTTTGTCGCAAGCCGTTTTACAAGTTTGATGAAAGTGTTTTGCATCTTCTTCAAACAAATAATAAGGCGTTAAATCTTGTCCGCCACCAAACCACTGTTCGATAACTTTACCCGATTCATCATACATTTCAAAATAACGCCAATTGGCATGAACCGTTGGAGTCATTGGGTTTTTTGGATGAAGAACTAAGCTTAATCCGCAAGCGAAAAAATCAGCTTCGCCAACACCAAACATTTTTTGCATTGTTTCAGGAAGTTTTCCGTGAACGGCTGAAATGTTTACACCGCCTTTTTCAAAAACAGCTCCGTTTTCAATAACGCGCGTTCTTCCGCCTCCGCCTTCTGGGCGTTTCCAAAGATCTTCACGGAATTTTGTCGTTCCGTCAACAGCTTCTAATCCTGCACAGATTTGGTCTTGTAAGTTTTGTATGTATGCGTAAAATTTATCTTTCATTGTAAATTATATTCTGATTTAAGAAGCCCGAAATAAACAGTGTTTTGCAATTCGCCATCACCGTTTCTAAATTCGTCTCTTAAAATTCCTTCTTGTTTAAAATTATGTTTTAATGCAATTTGCTGACTTGCAATATTTATTTCTGATGTACAGATAAAAACCTTATTCATCAGTAATTCATTGAAACAAAAATCGAGTGCATTCGAAACCATTTTTGATGTAATGCCTTTTCCTTGAAAATCTTCGTCAATAAAATAACCCAATTCGCATTTTGAAATGCGGTAATCAATAGTTTTTACACATAAATAACCAATTAGATTATTTGTTTTTATATCTCGGGCGAAGAAATAATATCCTTCACCGTTTCTTTCTTTGTCTTTATTAACGGAGATAAAATTTTCTGCTTTTTCTGGTGAGTCAGAATTAGCTAGTGTTACAGGGAAAGTTTTTCCAATGTGATTTTTATTCTTATCAATCAGTTTATAAAACTCTTTAGGAAGAATATTTTCAATTCGGTCTGTTTTCCAATCTGTAAAACTCATTTTTATTTGTTTTTTAGAGAAGCAATTTTAGTATTGATTCCGAAAGAAAAAACTTTGTTTTCTGCCTGAATATATTGATAAACGGCCAAAGCCTTATTATCTAAATTATAGTTTTCAGTTTTAGAAAATTCGACTAAAATATCGGCAAATTGTTCTAATTGCTCCCAATCAAAGGAAAGACGAATCAAGAAAGTAATTAAATCTTCATTCGAAAAATCAAGTAAATTTTCAAGGTTTAATCCGAATTCTTTGAGTTGATTTTCAATTTCCGTTTTTTGTAAAGCATTCAAAGGATAAGGGACAAAAATGAGAGTTCGTAACGTTTTAAGAACGTTATCAATTCTGATTTTTTCTTCGTCTCTTAAACCTTTGTTGAGCATTTTTTAAGTTGTTGGTTGTCGGTTTATGGTTGATAGTATTTTTATCCAACAACTATCAACCATAAACAATCAACTATTATTGCCCGTATTCTTTCACAGCGTCAATAAACGCTTTTGCGTGATCTACAGGGATATTTGGTAAAATTCCGTGACCTAAATTTACGATATATTTATCTTTTCCAAATTCGTCGATCATTTCGTGAACCATTTTCTTGATAGTCGGAATTGGAGAAAGCAATCTTGACGGATCAAAGTTTCCTTGCAAAGTAATGTTTCCACCAGACAAATAACGGGCATTTCTAGCAGAACAAGTCCAGTCAACTCCTAATGCAGAAGCTTTACTTTTACCCATATCGCCAAGAGCAAACCAACAACCTTTTCCGAAAACAATAACTGGAGTAATTTCAGCTAAAGCGTCAACAATCTGGTTGATGTATTTCCATGAAAATTCCTGATAATCAACAGGAGAAAGCATTCCTCCCCAAGAATCAAAAATCTGAACGGCGTTTACTCCCGATTTTACTTTTTCTTTTAAGTATAAAATAGTTGTATCTGTGATTTTTTGTAATAAAGTATGTGCAGCAACTGGGTTTGAAAAGCAGAATCCTTTTGCAGTATCAAAACTTTTAGAACCTTTTCCCTCCACAGCATAGCAAAAAATTGTCCAAGGCGAACCAGCGAAACCAATTAACGGAACTTCATCATTCAACATTTCTTTAGTCAATTTCACAGCGTCAAAAACGTAACCTAAAGTTTCGTTTACATCTGGAACAAAAACTTGATTCACTTGTTCCATTGTACGAATTGGATCTGGAATAATCGGACCTAAATTGTCTTTTAATTCTACGTGAATTCCCATAGCTCTTGGAACTACTAAGATATCTGAGAATAAAATCGCAGCATCTGGAGCAATTCTACGAATTGGCTGAACTGTAATTTCAGCTGCTAATTCTGGAGTTTCGCAACGCGTAAAAAAATCATATTTGTCACGAAGTTCTCTAAATTCAGGTAAATATCTTCCTGCCTGACGCATCATCCATACCGGCGGACGTTGTACTGTTTCTCCTTTTAATGCTCTTAAAAATAGGTCGTTTTTTAACATTTTTTTTTGCTTTAGGCTTTAAGCTTTAGGCTTTAAGCTTGTTTAACTATGATTTTTTTGCTTACGGCATATGGCCTAAAGCGTATTGCTTACTTATATTCGTGAATTACATCTTCAATCACATCTTCAATTGTTGGCTGATCTGCGACGATGATGTTTTTGGTGATTTTTGATAAAGCTTCTGCGGTTGTGTCACCAATGCAGAAACAGATTTGTTTATTGATGGTATTATGTTTTAAATAACTTTTAACTCCAGACGGACTAAAGAATAAAATTGCTTCAGGATTTGCTTTTATTTTCTGAGGTTGAAGCGTAGTTTCATAAACCTGAATTTCATTGAATTTAATTCCGTTTTCTTTTAAAGCTTCTGGCAAAGTATCTCTTCTAAGGTTTCCGCTGAAAAAAGTATAACTTTCATTCCCATAAATCAAAGTGATAATTTCAGCTAAATCTGAAGCATAACCGGTGTAAGCAATTACATTAAAACCATTTTCTTCTAAAAGAGTTTTGGTTTTAAGTCCAACACAGTACACGTTTTTCTTTTTTAATTCTTCTGATTTGGGATCTGATAAAACACTATGAACAGCATTCTGACTTGTAAAAATCAGACTTTCGTTGAGGTCTTTTAATTCGAAAGATTTGTTTTCGGTTTTAATGAAATCGGCTTCGATCAAGTCAACGCCATATTTCATTAGCTCTTGTTTATGAAGAGGAGATAATATTTTTGTAGAGAGTATTTGAACAGGGTTTGCCATTATTTTTTCAGAGATTCTTTAATCTTTTGCATTAATTCCGTTCCGCCATTGTTCAAGATTTCTTGAGCACAGTTAAAACCTAGTTTTTTCCACTCCGAAATATCAACCGTTTTGTCGATTTCCAATTTTTGTTTTCCATCAATAGAAAGTAAAACACCTTGAAAATGCAAAGTATCTTCGTCTTCGTTATAAGTAACCAAAGATCCAATTGGAGCAGTACATCCGCCTTCAAGCGTTCTCAAGAACTGACGTTCGATGTAGGTACAAATTTCAGTTTCGATATCATTTAACTGCGAAAGTGCGTCTAATGTATAATTGTCATTTTCCATTGCCACAACAAGCATTGCTCCTTGTGCCGGCGCCGGAATCATCCAATCTAAATTGATGAAGTTTTCAGGTTTTAAGTTAATGCGCTCTAAACCTGCGGCTGCAAAAACAGCTCCGTCCCAATCATTATCTTGAAGTTTTTGCATACGAGTGTTTACGTTTCCGCGTAAATCAACAACCGTATGATTTGGGTATTTATTGAACCATTGTGCCTGACGACGCAAACTTCCTGTTGCAATGGTACTTGGATTTGTAAAATCAGGATTTCCTTTATGAACTAAAATATCCAAAACATTGGCTCTTGGTAGAACAGCAGCTTGAACAATTCCTTTTGGTAAAGCCGTTGGAACATCTTTCATAGAATGCACAGCAATGTCACAATCTCCATTGATCATAGCAATGTCTAACGTTTTGGTGAAAATTCCAGTAATTCCTAACTCATAAAGAGGTTTGTCCAGAATAATATCACCCTGAGATTTAACAGCCACAATTGAGGTTTTATAACCTAAATCGTTTAGTTTTTTCTCAACAGTGTGTGCTTGCCAAAGTGCTAATTCGCTATCGCGCGTTCCAATTCTGATTGTTTTTTCAGCCATGATTTGTTTTTTACCATTAAGGACATTAAGAGAATTAAGTTAATCTTTGTCAAGAAAATTAAGCTTAACTTTCTTAATATCTTAATGGTTTAAATTTAATCTATTAATCTTGCAAAATGATCATTCACAAGAGGTTTCATTGATTTTGTAATGTTTGTTGTGTTGAAATTTATCAATAAACCTTGAGGTCTTTTTAATAATTTCATATATGTTAATAATTGTGCTTCATGAATTGGCAATAGGTTTTCTATCGCTTTTAATTCTACAACAACACAATCATTTACAAGTAAATCGATTCTTAAATCAGATTCAAATTCGAGATCGTAATAATCAATTTTTACAACTAATTGTTGTTTTACATCATATCCGTTTAGTTCTAATTCATATTTGAGGCACTTCTCATATATGCTTTCCAAAAGTCCAGGTCCTAAAGCTTTGTGCACTTTTATAGCAAAACCAGTAATTTCATAAGCCAATTGTGTAACCTCTTTTTTTGTCATAGAACTTATATTTTTTACCATTAAGGCATTAAGTTAATTAAGCTTTGTGTTCAAAAATAGCTTGGCTTAATTTTCTTGACAAAGCTTGGTCTTAATTTCCTTAATATCTTAATGGTTTAAATTAAAAACTAAGATGCTTTTATTTTGAAGACTTTTTCGATCCATTCGATGCTTTCATCGACCATGGTATCGTCGTCTTTTAAATGATTTGCAAAATGAGTAGTGATTTTTTGAATGATTCTGTTGCTGATGATTTCAGCTTGCTCTTCATTAAAATCGGCGATTTTTTTACTTTGAAAATCTAGTTCAGAAGCTTTAATAGCGTTTAATTTCTCTTTTAAAGCATTAATTGTCGGAGCAAATTTTCGACCTTTCATCCAAGTAACAAATTCTTCTTTGATTTCTTCGATGATCGCTTCTGCAGCCGGAATGTGTAATTTTCTGTTTTCTAGAGTTTCATCTGTCAATTGAGACAAATAATCCATGTGAATTAAAGTTACACCTTCTAATTCCTCTACGTTTTCATGAACGTTTTTCGGAATCGATAAATCCAAAATCAACAAAGGTTTTTTAAGATTTAAAATCGCTTTGTCAACTGTTGGGTTTTGTGCTCCTGTTGCAACAACTACAACATCGGCTTTTTGAAGTTCTAAATGTAATTCAGAGTAATCTTTAACAATCAAATTTAACTTTCCTGCTAATTTCTCTGCTTTATCTTTAGTACGGTTTATTAAAGTGATATGCTCGTTTTTAGTATGCTTTACTAAATTCTCGCATGTATTTCTTCCGATTTTTCCAGTTCCAAAAAGCAAGATGTTTTTGTTGCTGATATCTTCAACATTCTTTAAAATATATTGTACCGATGCAAAAGAAACCGAAGTAGCACCAGAGCTAATCTCCGTTTCGTTTTTAATTCTTTTACTTGCTTGGATAACCGCATTCACCAATCTTTCCATGAAAGCATTCGCTAAACCTAAAGATTTTGAATGGATAAAAGAAGTTTTGATTTGAGATATAATTTCGAAATCGCCTAAGATCTGACTGTCTAAACCAGTTCCTACGCGAAATAAATGATTGATTGCTTCTTGATTTTTGTAAACAAAACCAACTTTTTGAAACGCGTCAACAGAACCATTACTGTTGTCACAAATCAATTTGATTAATTGAAATGGGTGTTCTGCAAAACCATAAATCTCGGTTCTGTTGCAGGTTGAAGTAACAAGTAAACTTTCTATTCCTTCGTTTTTAGCTTGTTCCAGCAATCGCGTCTTTGCAACTGCATCCAAACTAAATTGACCTCTGACCTCAGCATCAGCTTTTTTATAACTCAGACCAACTGAGTAAAAATAAAGGTGTTTCGGTACATTATTGTTTTCCATAAATTCACTTTCATATAAAGTGCTACAAAATTATTACTATAGCATTGATAAAAGTAACGCTAAAAGTACTTTTTATATCGCTGTATGTTTTTTTGAACCTAAATAGGTGTTTTTGAGTAAAAAGGACTACTTTTGTAGCAAAATCAACTCGTTTGAAGTGATTAGTTTAGAGTCGTTCTAAATAACATTTTGAGTTTGTTTTGATTTTCGTTTCAAAAAAATATCGCTATGAGTTCTCAAGAAGTTATAAAAATTGAAGACGACTTTACGCTGATCCGTTTTCAAAATGATGGTTCTGAACCTTTTTATGCACAGCACGAAATAATAGGTACTGGCCTGATACAGTTTCACTTCGGGATAAAAGGAAACGCAAAATTTTTATTCAATCAGGGCAATTACGCCTTAGAATTGAAAGAAGAGAAATCGTTGCTTTTGTACAATCCACAGAAAGAATTGCCGCTAAATTTAGAGCTGGCTCCAAACTCGTGGGCGATTTCAGTAATTGTCTCCATTAAGAAATTTCACGCCTTATTTTCTGCCGAAGCTGATTATATTACTTTTTTAAGTCCTGACAATAAGGATAAAAAGTATTATAACGAAGGAAATATCAGTCCGTCAATGGCAATTGTTTTGAGTCAGTTGTTTCATTACAATCTTCATCCGTCCATAAAAAATCTTTATTATAAAGGAAAAGGATACGAATTGTTGAGTTTGTATTTCAACAGAACCGAAGATCCAAATGCAGAACAATGTCCATTTTTGATTGACGAAGATAATGTTCTAAAAATCAGAAAAGCAAAAGAAATTGTAATCGCCAATATGGCCGAACCGCCTGGATTACAAGAACTCGCAGATGAAATTGGACTGAATTTGAAAAAACTCAAAATGGGTTTCAAACAGATTTATGGTGATACGGTTTATGGTTTCTTGTTCGATTACAAAATGGATTTCGCCAGAAAACTTTTAGACAGCGGTTCTTATAATGTAAACGAAGTTGGTTTGAAAATCGGTTATAGCACAGGAAGTCATTTTATCGCCGCATTCAAGAAGAAATTCGGAACAACTCCAAAGAAATATTTGATGTCGATTAATGCGAATGTTTAATGGAATGAAAAAATTTGTTTTTATAATATGTACTCTCTTCCTAAGTTGCAAATCAGCAGACAATCCGTTGTTGGTTGAATATAAAAATAAAGCCTTACACGATATTAAAGTAGATAGTGTAAAAACATTTACTTATGGTTTGGTGTTTATTTCTCCAGTTGACGCTGAAAGGAAAAATCAAGATAAAATAACTTATAAAAGAGATAGTATATATAAAAAATATGGTTTATACATTCGAAATCTAGGATGTGTTATTGGGGATAAAAAAATGGATAAAGCGACGAAAGTCTATCATCAAATGACAGATGATTACCTCGAAAATAGAAATGGTAAGCAATGGCGAGAAAGAATGGACGAAGAATTAAATAATATTTATAAGAAATAAGAGAATCTTTTATTAAATCAGTTTTATAAATAAGAACATAATCAAAAAGTAATAAATATCATATTTCGAAAAAGTTTCAAATCATACTTTTGCCGAAATTTTTAAAAACAATAAAAAGCTTAAAGCCTAATGCTTAAAGCCTAAAGCAAAAAACACATAATGAAAGGCGCACTTTTAATAAACTTAGGATCACCAGACAGTCCAACACCAAAAGATGTAAAACCCTATTTAGACGAATTTTTAATGGATAAATACGTGATTGACGTTCCGTATTTATTGAGAGCATTCTTAGTTCGTGGAATTATTTTAAGAAAAAGACCGGAAGAATCGGCGCACGCTTATTCTAAAATCTGGTGGAAAGAAGGTTCGCCGCTAATTGTTCTTTCTGAAAGAATGCACAAAAAAGTACAACCATTATCAAATATTCCAGTTTCGCTTGCCATGCGTTACGGATCTATGACAATCGAAAAAGGTTTACAGGAATTAAGCGATCAAGGTGTTACTGAGGTATTGCTTTTTCCGCTTTATCCTCAATATGCAATGGCTTCTACTTTGACTATTTTGGTTTTGGCAGAAGAAATCCGCAAGAAGAAATTCCCTCACATGAAATTTTCAGATGTTCCAGCGTTTTATAATAAACCGGATTACATCAAAAACGTTGCTGATTCAATCAAAAAACATTTACGTGATTTCGATTATGACCAATTGGTGTTTTCGTACCACGGAATCCCAGAGCGCCATGTTCGTAAAACAGATAAAACAAAATCACATAAAAAATTCGTAACCAACGAAATGTGTTGCGAAGTTGGAACTCCAGAAGCTGAATTCTGCTATAGAACACATTGCTACGAAACAACGCGTTTGGTTGTAGAGCAATTGGGAATTCCAAAAGACAAATATTGCGTTACTTTCCAATCCAGATTGGCGGGCGATAAATGGCTTGAGCCTTATACAGATGTTGAAATCGACAACATGCCTAAAAGAGGAATCAAGAAAATTGCGGTTGTAACTCCAGCTTTCGTTACCGATTGTTTAGAGACTTTAGAGGAAATCGCTATGCGTGCCAAAGAAGATTTTGAAGCAAATGGAGGAGAAGAGTTCTTGGCAATTCCATGTTTGAATGATGATGATGAATGGTGCGAGACTGTTGCAAATTGGATTAATGATTGGGCTAAATAGAGAATAGAATAAAGAACAAAGATTTTAGAAGCAAGAGTAAAGACTATAGACTTTATGGAATATTATAATTATTTAAAATCCCTGCACCTTATTTTTGTAATCACTTGGTTTGCGGGTTTGTTTTATATTGTGCGTTTGTTTGTGTATCAAATTGAAGCCAGTGAAAAACCTTCGCCAGAAAAAGAGATTTTGCAAGCGCAATACAAAATAATGGCCTACCGTTTGTGGTACATTATTACGTGGCCATCGGCAGTTTTGGCGAGTATTTTTGCTTTTTGGATGCTGTTTTTTACTGATGCGGGACACATTTGGCTCACACAGTCCTGGATGCACGTAAAATTATGCTTCGTTTTCCTTTTATATTTATATCACGGAAAATGTCATCAGATTTTTAAGCAATTGCAAAATGATGAGGTAAAATATTCGAATAATTTTATGCGTTTATGGAACGAAGGCGCAACGATTATTTTGTTTGCCGTTGTATTTTTAGTAGTTTTAAAAAGTGCCATCAACTGGATTTTCGGCGTAATCGGAATTATTTTATTCTCGGTTTTAATTATGCTTGGATTCAGGTTTTATAAACGAATACGAGAAAAGAAATAATAGTAAATTGTGAATTGTTAATGGTAAATTATAACGCAAACCGAATAATTCATAATTTACAATTCACAATTTATAATTAAGAAAAATGCTTAACTTCAAAATGTCAATGCTTTCGCTTCGTACCAGGATTTTCCTGTCGATGATTGTATTGATTGTTGTGGCATCTTTTTTATTGGCTTCGATTTCGATTATTCAGTTTAAAACCGAGGCTAAAGAATACCATCAGGAACGTTTAGAACGAAAAGAAAATGCCGTAAAAGAACATATCCAATATGTGCTTTCTACGACTACTTATCCGTTGAAAACCCAAAATCTGGATTTAATTTTTAAAGATAAAATCCATGAACTGGCGCAAATTCACAAAATCGAAATTAATATTTACAGTCTTGACGGAAAACTTCTAAAATCTTCAAAAGAGTCTTTCGCCGTTGATAAAGCGCCGCCGCCAATTCCGGAATATATTTTGAAATTGGTTCGTTCTTCGATTGAAAAACGATTTGTAGACATTAAAACAATCGACGGAGTTAAAAACAGATCTTCATACAGTTTAATAAAAGACGAAAAATTCAAACCACTCGGAATTTTAAATCTTCCCTATTTAGAAGATGACGGTTATTATGACAATGAGTTGAATACTTTCTTGATTCGTTTGAGCCAAGTATATTCTTTCATGTTGATCGTGGCTTTCGGATTGGCATATTTCCTTTCAACGTATATCACTAAGTCATTAAAAACCATTTCAGATCGTTTGGAAGAAACTAACCTGGATCAGAAAAACGAAAAAATCGTTCTTGAAGCAAACAGCAAAGAAGTCAATTTCTTGATAAAAGCGTATAACGGAATGGTGGATAAATTAGAAACCAGTGCCATCAAATTAGCGCAAAGCGAACGTGAAGAAGCTTGGCGCGAAATGGCCAAACAAGTAGCGCACGAAATTAAAAATCCGCTTACGCCAATGCGTCTGACGGTTCAGAGTTTCCAGCGAAAATTTGATCCAAATGATCCGGATGTAAAACAGAAAATGAATGATTACTCCGAAACCTTAATTCAGCAGATTGATACCATGACAGCTGTTGCTTCGGCATTTTCGAACTTTGCATCGATGCCGGCGCAGCAAAACGAAACTTTGAATGTCGTTGAGGTAGTTGAATTGGCTTTAGATATTTTCAATGAAGAGTATATTTCTTTTGAAAAAGAAGAAGAAGAAATCATTTCCAAAATGGATCGTACACAGTTGATACGTGTTATTACCAATTTGGTTAAAAACGCCACTCAAGCAATTTCAGAAAGTCAGTTTCAGAAATCTATCGTTGTGTCAGTAAAAAGACGAAACGATCATGTTGAAATTGATGTTAAGGATAACGGAATTGGAATTCAGAAACAAGATATCGGCCGAATCTTCGAGCCTAAATTTACTACCAAGACCAGTGGTATGGGACTTGGACTGGGAATTATCAAAAACATCATCGAAAATTACAAAGGAACAATTACCTTTGAATCAACATACGGAAAAGGAACCACATTTACAGTTTCGTTGCCAATCACAAATTCTTAAAATTAACATCATGGATTACGAAAATATTTTAATTGCAATAGAGGAGAGAATTGCAACAATTACGATTAATAGACCGGCAAAATTGAATGCTTTAAACAAGGAAACAATTAGCGACTTGAGTAAGGCAATTAAATTATTAAGCAAAAATGATGATGTCCGTGTTATAATTTTGACTGGAAGTGGCGAAAAAGCATTTGTTGCCGGAGCTGATATTTCAGAATTTGCCAATTATACTGTTGTTGAAGGGGCACAGTTAGCTGCTGAAGGACAAGAATCACTTTTTGATTTTATTGAAGGACTTAAAAAACCAGTTATTGCTGCCGTTAACGGATTTGCGTTAGGTGGCGGATTAGAATTGGCAATGGCATGTCATTTCAGAATTGCTTCTGATAATGCTAAAATGGGACTTCCAGAAGTCACTTTAGGATTGATTCCAGGTTATGGAGGAACACAGCGCTTGCCTCAGCTGGTAGGAAAAGGCCGTGCAATGGAATTGATTATGACTGCAGCGATGATTACTGCCGAACAAGCAAAAGAGTATGGTTTGGTAAATCATGTTGTGCCTCAAGAAGAGCTTTTATCATTTACAAATGTAATCGCTCAAAAAATTATTAAGAATGCGCCATTTGCAATCGGGAAAGCGATAAAAGCAATAAATGCGAACTTCAAAGACGGCAAAAATGGTTTCGATACCGAAATAAAATCATTTGGAGAATGTTTCGGAACTCAAGATTTTAAAGAAGGAACAACTGCCTTTTTAGAAAAACGTAAAGCTGAATTTACAGGAAAATAATTTTCTTAACCGCAAAGGTCGCTAAGATTTACGCTAGGCTCGCAAAGTTTTATATTTCCTAGCGTTCTTTGCGAAAAAACTTTGCGACCTTTACGGTTAAATAACAATATAGAGATTAGCAAGGAAAAACTTAGAACCTCAGCATCTCGGAACCTTAGCACCTTTAAAAAAATGTACGAACCAATATTTGCCCTTTTTTGTGAACGAGTTAAAGAAAGCATCCAAAGCGGAACTTTCGCTAAACTTACTTTGGCCAAAACGATGGGCGATACAGAACTTAAAAACGTGTATTTCCGATTGGTTCTCAATGAAGATAATACATTCTCAATTTCGTTGACTTTTCGATACAAAACAGAAGAAATCGAAAGCATTCATACTTTAGATGAAGCTTTGTTGATTTTGGGTTCACACATTAAAAAACCATTCTTAACAGCACTTTTGTTTACAACAAATGACGATGTTACTTTCAAAGTAAATAAAAAGAACGTGGGAAGTATTATAGAGCAACCACCGACTTTTAAAAATGCTTCGCCAGTTATGTTGGAAATGATTGAGAAAGGGATTGTTTAGATCTATAATTTTTAAATTTAAATAATGGAAGAATTAAGGGGAATATTATGGAGACAATTTGGAGCTGTAATAGACATGCTCGAGAGTTCAATCTTAATGTGCCCTGAGAGTTTTTGGGATAAAAAAGATTTTTGGTATTCTGTTTATCACACCATTTTTTGGATTGATTATTATTCATCTGTAAAACCAGACGAATTTTTTCCGCCACAACCATTTTCTTTATCTGAGTTTGATCCAGAAGGAATTTTACCTGAAAGGCTTTATTCAAAACAAGAATTGCTTGAATATCTTGAGCATTCTCGTAAAAAGGTTTTCTTTTTAATCGAAGGATTAAATGAAGAAACTTCAAATGAAAGGTTCATCACAAAGAATAAGAATTATAACAGAATTGAAATGATTTTATATAACATGAGGCATGTTCAGCATCATGTTGGTCAGTTAAATTTATTGTTGAGACAAAATGTTGATATAGCAGGAAAATGGGTTTCTCAAACAGATAAAAAATATTGGTAAAAAATTGTCATTTTATGCTTTAAACCAGTTTCACAAACAAATTAGAAGCAATTTTATTCGAAATAGACAATTCGGCACCGTTGACTTTAATTTTTACCGATAAATCGAAAGATTCTTTAGAAAGGAATTCAATTTTAGAACCCAAAGCAATTCCTTGTTTGTCGAGATATTTCAAAAACTCTGACGAAGTATCTTTTACACCAACACAAACACCAGTTTGATTTTCTTCTAATTCAGATAAAAGCTGTTTTTCAATCTTAATAATTCGGCCGTTAGCATCTGGAATTGGATCGCCATGCGGATCTTCCGTAGGATTTCCAAGAAAATCATCCAAACGGTTAATCAATTGCTCCGATTTGATGTGCTCTAATTGTTCTGCAATATCGTGAACTTCATCCCAGCTGAAGTTTAGTTTCTCCACTAAAAACACTTCCCAAAGGCGATGTTTTCTCACAATCATTTTCGCGGCCAACTTTCCATTTTCAGTCAAAGAAACGCCTTGATATTTTTTATAATTTACTAAATCTTTTTCTGCCAGTTTTTTAAGCATATCTGTGACCGAGGAAGCTTTCGTTTCCATGATTTCAGCAATAGCATTGGTGCTCACTTCAGTTTCCAAAGCAGCAGTTAGGTGATAGATCGATTTTAGGTAATTTTCTTCTGAAAAGGTCATTTTTTTAAGCTTCTAAGTTTCTAAGATGCTGAGGTTCTAAGTTTTCTTTTCTGGCTTTTAATAAAAACCTTAGAATCTTAGTAGCTTAGCATCTTAGTACCTTTATTTAACAATCAACAAAGGTATTGAAATTTTATGTCTCAATTTGTCTACCGTTGTTCCGAAAAGGATATCTTTTAGTCCGGTGTGGCCGTGGGTTCCCATTACCAGAATGTCAAAATTGCCTTCGTTAATGATTTTTGGAATTACTTTGTTTGGTTTTCCGAAACCGAGTTCTGTTTTAATTTTGAAGCCTTTTTCGGACAGCATTTCTTTATATTTCAGTAATAATTTCTCGTCAATCGTAGTTTCATGATCGTGAACGTGAACTCCGTACATTAATGCCCCGACGGTTTCTACAATGTGAATGAGTGTATATTCAGTGTCAATACCGCCCAATTCAAAGGCTTTGTTTAATGCTGCTTCATCGGCTTTTGAGAAATCGACAGAAACCGCTATGTTTTTGATACTCTGGCTTTCTCTTGGTGTGAATTTAAGTTTTAGATGATGTGGTGAATGATTTATGGCTTTAGATTTGGCTTTTGCAATAAAAGGCTTGAAAACGATATACAGCAATAATCCAGCAAATGCAAAAGCAAGAGGAACCACAGTAAGCCAAAGCACAGTTGGGTTGTTTGAGCTTTCAAGCCACGAAGTGATTTCGTCGTAAACTAATTTTGCATTTAATGAAACAATGATTGAAGCAATAATCCATGAAACAATTTGAGTGGTTTTAGAAATATGAAAACCATTCATTTTCGATTTATCGCTCACAAAATGAATTAGCGGAATAATAGCAAATCCCAATTGAAGACTCAGAATAACTTGGCTTAAAATCAATAATTTGCCCGTTACACTTTCGCCATAAATATAAATTACAATTAATGCCGGAACAATTGCAATTAAACGAGTTATGATTCGGCGAACCCATGGTTGAATGCGTAAATGCAAATAACCTTCCATAACAATTTGTCCTGCAAGAGTTCCTGTTACGGTCGAGCTTTGTCCTGCAGCGATTAACGCAACGGCAAATAAAATGGGCGCCCACTTTGTGCCTAACAAAGGCTCGAGAAATTGATGCGCGTCTTGTATTTCTGCAACTTCAAACATTCCGTTTTTATGGAAAGTTGCTGCCGCAAGGATTAAAATGGCTGCATTTACAAAGAAAGCCAGATTAAGTGCGATTGTAGAATCGATCAAATTGTATTTTAAAGCCTGTTTGATTCCGGCTGGTGTTCTGTCGAATTTTCTGGTTTGCACCAAAGAGGAATGCAGATAAAGATTATGAGGCATTACCGTCGCACCTATAATTCCGATGGCAATGTATAAGGCAGCAGAGTTTGGAATAGAAGGAACAAGTCCGCCGATGATTTTATGAATTTCAGGTTCAGCAAAAATCATCTCAAAAATAAAAGAAAACCCAATTATCGCAACTAAAGCGATAATAAACGCTTCCATTTTGCGAATTCCTTTATTGATCAAAAACAAAAGAAGAAAAGTGTCGAGAACGGTAATTAAAACACCTTCAAGCAATGGAATTCCGAATAAAAGATTGATTCCAATAGCCATTCCAAGTACTTCTGCCAAATCACAGGCAGCAATGGCAATTTCTGCTAAAAAGTATAAAATATAGTTGATGTATTTTGAATAGGTTTCGCGAGAAGCTTGTGCGAGGTCGCGTTGTGTGACAATTCCGAGGCGGGCGCTTAAACTCTGTAAAAGCAAAGCCATCAAATTACTCATCAACAAAACCCAAACTAAAGTATAGCCAAACTGACTTCCGCCAGCGATATCTGTTGCCCAGTTTCCCGGATCCATATATCCAACGCTTACTAAATAGGCCGGACCTAAAAATGCTAATATTTTCCTGAACCCTGTTTTTTTATGCTCTGTAGCAACCGATTGGTTTACTTCTTCTAAAGATTTGGTCATTTTAAAAATGTTGTTTAAACAAATATATATAAAAATTATATTCGCTGAACAATATTTTTAGGCAAGTCTAAAACTTAAATGTTAGAATTTAAACAATTTGGGCACAATCCAGATAATGTAAAATTGATTTCTTTTACTTTGTAATTATGAGGCATGATGTAACTCGGTTTTACGTTTTCGAGACACGTAATTTCATGACAGTTTTCACAGCTAAAATGAGCATGATTGTGTATGTGAACTCGTTGGTTAGAATGATTGCATTTTGCATATTTTACTGTTCCGTCAAGGTTCGAAATTTTGTGTACAATATCGTCGTTTACTAAACGGTCAAGGATTCTATAAATAGTGACGCGATCGCAAATGTTGTTCAATTGTTTTTGAATTTCGGTGTGCGATAGTGCGGTTCTGGATTTTTCAAAAACCTCTAAAACGGCCGTCTTTGCTGTGGTGTTACGTGTAGTTTTCATTTTTTAAAATATAAAATTTAATCGCAACAATGTTGCGATTAATAAAATTGTAATATATTTGCAACTAAATTGCATTAAGCAAATCTACAAAATATGAAGAAAACAACAACATTTTTTTACGATATTTTAGGAATTTCAAGCGCGACATTTTGCCTCGTTCATTGTTTGATTTTTCCTGTTCTGACAATCCTTCCTTTAGGGCTAATTCATAACCCAATAATCGATTTGATTTTTGCTTCTTTCGGTTTATTTGCAATAATCAAAATTATGAAAAAATCGTCGCTTTTAGTGTCGACAATTTTGGTTGTTTCAATGAGTTTAATTTGGATCAGTATTTTGAGTGAAATAGTTTTTGAAATACATCTCGATCTAATTTACTTTGGAGGAATCGGAATGATCATTGGGCATTTGCTGAATTACTATTTGCATAAAAAACAAAATCATTAAAAATTGTCATTATGAAGCAGAAGAATTTTGATGTCATTATCATTGGTGGAAGCTACAGCGGACTTTCAGCCGCTATGAGTTTAGGACGTTCGCTTCGTCAGGTTTTGGTTATTGACAGCGGTTTGCCTTGCAACAGACAAACACCATATTCACATAATTTTATAACACAAGACGGTGAAAAGCCTGCTGTTATTTCGGCGAAAGCCAAATTACAAATTGATCTTTATAAAACCGTTCATTTTTATAAGGGACTTGCGGTAAAAGCAATCAAGAAAGAAAATGAATTTGAGGTTTCAACCGAATCCGGCGAAGTTTTCAATTCCAGAAAAATCTTGTTCGCAAGTGGCGTAAAAGATTTGTTTCCAGAAATAAAAGGTTTTGCAGATTGTTGGGGAATTTCGGTTTTGCATTGTCCGTATTGTCATGGTTATGAAGTGAAAAATGAAAAAACAGCGATTATTGCCAATGGCGAAATGGCTTTTGAATACGCAAAACTAATCTCAAACTGGACAAAAGATTTGCAATTATGTACAAATGGAAAATCAACTTTGACTTTGGAACAAACTCAGATTCTGAAGAAAAAAGATATTCAAATTTTTGAAGATGAAATAGACTCGTTTGAACACAATGACGGATATGTTTCAAATATTATTTTCAGAAATAAAGAAAAAATAGAAGTGAAGGCGATTTATAGCAAGCCACCATTTGAACAACATTGCGCGTTGCCAGCGTATTTAGGCTGTGACATAAACGAACAAGGTTTGTTAAAAGTTGATGCAATGCAAAAAACAAATATCCCAGGAATTTATGCGAGTGGGGATTGCACAACGCAAATGCGATCTGTTGCTATTGCGGTTTCTACAGGTTCTTTCGCCGGAGCTGTAATTAATAAAGAACTTATTGATGAAGATTTTTAGCAATGCGCTGAAAATCTCTCGCAAAGTCGCTAAGTCGCAAAGAGAAATTAAACCATGTAAGTCATATAAGATAATTTAAGCGTGGCTTGAAATGAACTTATATGACTTATATGGTTTAGAAAAAAAACTTCGCGTCTCTGCGTCTTTGCGAGATAAAAAACAGAAACTTATTTAATTTTTCTTCAAAGGCAGAACAAAAATCTAACACATTGAATCCAATCCGTTTAAAATTATTGTAATCAGAAACAATATTTGTCAAATTTAATTTTTAGTTTTGTCTAAATTTAATTTTATAATAATGAAATATTTATTTTTGACAATATTAATAATTTCTGCTACGCGCCTTTATTCGCAAAATATCTCGGGAAAAATTGACGGATTAATTCTTGATGGACAAGAAATTAATATCAGTCTATTAAACACAAACTTTAAAACGCAAACCGATTCAGTTGGATTTTATAAATTAGAAAATGTTCCAAAAGGCATTTATAAAATAGTTGTCAAATCAGTTGGATTTAAAACGATAAATCAGAAAATTTCGGTTTTAGAAAATCAAAACTTAATTCTTGATTTTGAATTAACGGAAGATCAAAATGAACTTAATGAAGTTGTAGTTTCAGGAACTTTAAAACCTGTAAAAAGATTAGAAAGTGCTGTTCCGGTTGAGGTTTATTCGCCTGTTTTCTTCAAAAAAAATCCAACGCCAAGCATTTATGATGCTTTGCAAAACATAAACGGTGTTCGTCCGCAGTTGAATTGTGGTGTTTGTAATACGGGCGATATACATATAAACGGATTGGAAGGCCCATATACATTGGTGATGATCGACGGAATGCCAATTGTGAGTAGTCTTTCGACGGTTTATGGTTTATCTGGAATTCCGAATTCTTTGGTGGAAAGAATTGAAATCGTAAAAGGTCCTGCTTCGTCTCTTTACGGAAGTGAAGCTGTTGGAGGTTTGATCAACATTATTACTAAGAACACAACAAATGCGCCGACTTTTTCTGCAGATTATTTTACGACAACATATTTTGAAAACAATCTTGATTTGGGAGTAAAATTCAATATTGGAAGAAAAGCGACTTCTCTTCTCGGAATTAATTATTTCAATTACAATCAAGTTATTGATAAAGACAAAGACAATTTTACGGATGTGACGCTTTCTGATCGAATTTCAGTTTTTAATAAATGGAGTTTTCTGCGAAATAATAATCGGCTTTTTACGGTTGCGGTACGCGGAATGTATGAAGACCGCTGGGGCGGAGATGTGCGTTGGGAGAAGAAATTCCGCGGAGGCGATGAAATTTACGGCGAAAGTATTTATACCAAAAGAGCCGAATTAATAGGAAGTTATCAATTGCCATTTGAAGAAAAACTAATGCTTTCGTTCTCTGGAAATGTGCATTATCAAGACAGCCGTTATGGAACGACTTCGTACATCGCGAATCAGAAAATTGGTTTTCTGCAATTGACTTGGGATAAAAAAATAGGACGAAATGATTTATTGGCCGGAATCGCAAGTCGATATTCGTATTATGACGATAATACAACGGCAACCAAAGAAGCTGAAAGCACTTGGCTTCCGGGGATTTTTGTTCAGGACGAAATAACATTTTCTCCAAAAAGCCAAGTTTTGCTAGGAATGCGTTATGACTATAATTCGATTCACGGTTCTATTTTTACGCCAAGATTTGCGTATCGATTCAAAGCCAATGAAAACACGATTTTCAGATTAAATGCCGGAACTGGGTTTCGAGTTGTGAATTTATTTACCGAAGATCACGCCGCGTTGACTGGTTCAAGAGATGTTGTAATTGCAAACGATTTGAAACCTGAGAAATCGGTAAATGTGAATTTAAATTACATTCAGAAAATCAACTTTGGCAACGGAACGTTTATGGGCATCGAAACAACGGCTTTTTATACTCGTTTTAGCAATAAAATCATTTCTGATTATGAAAGTGACCCAAACAAAATTATTTACGATAATATCGACGGATATGCGTTGAGTCAGGGAATCAGTACGAATGTTGATCTTAATTTTCCATCGGGCTTAAAATTTATTGTTGGGGCAACGGTTTTGGACAATAAAAATGTGCAAAACGGAATTTCTGAAAGACCTTTTTTAACGGAGAATTTTACTGCGACCTGGAGCGTTTCATATAAAATTCAGCCATGGAATTTAGTGCTTGATTATACCGGAAATGTTTACAGTCCGATGAAATTGCCTTTGTTGAGCGAAACAGATCCGCGAAGTCCAAATTCGCCTTGGTATAGCATTCAGAATATTCAGTTTACCTTTACCGGCTGGAAGAATTTTGAGCTTTATGGTGGTATCAAAAATTTGCTGAATTTTACGCCAATGCAAAATAATCCGTTTTTGATTTCGAGAACAAATGATCCTTTTGATAAAAATGTGCAATATGATTCGGCCGGAAAAGTTTTGGTAACGCCTGATAATCCTTATGGTTTGACTTTTGATACGACTTATGTTTATGGACAAAATCAAACAATTCGAGGATTTTTAGGATTGCGATATACTTTGCGATAAATGAAATAATGCATTCATAATTAAACTGGACTGAAGTCCAACTCTACAACATAAATCGAGCCTCTGGCTCTTTAAGTTCCAACGGAACGAACTATTTTGTAGAGCTGGACTTCAGTCCAGTTTACTTCAAACAAAGAAAAATTGACAAAAAACAAATCAAAATGAAAAAGCTATTTCTATTAATCTTCATCTTTGGGATTTCGGCGACAGGTTTCTGTCAGCTGAAAAGCAATTCTTTTGAGGAAATTGATAGCTTGCAGCAGATTCAAAAACGAAAAATAATTGTTTTTATTCATACCGATTGGTGTCAGTTTTGCCAAAGAATGAAAGCGACAACATTCAAAAACAAAGAAATCATCGAAAAACTTAATTCAGAATTTTATTTCATTGATTTTAATGCCGAGGAAAAACGAGATATTACTTTTCATAATCAAACTTTCAAATACAAGCCTTCCGGAAATAATATTGGTGTTCACGAATTGGCTTTACAGCTTGGCACAATTAATAATCAAATTGTTTATCCGGTTTTATGCGTTTTGAATGAAAAAAATGAAATTATACTGCAATACAACAACTATCTGAGTCCGAAGGATTTTAAAATTCTTTTGGAAGAACTTCTTAAATAAAACTTTCGGTAGAAATGCTTGTTCTCTTTTAAGCATTCGTAAATAAAGTTTTTAACATAATCTATTGACAGACAATTCTTTTTAAAATTTATTTGTAAATTAGTGGAAAGCTGTATAAAATCAAACAGTATTGATAATCAGCTGAATAAGTTCTAATTGTTATTGATTTTATATTTTTTCATGTTTTTCGGATAATAAAAAAATTACAAAATGAGTTTTTATTTATAATGGGTTTTGATTTTTACAATCGACATTAACATAATTGCCTAATTAAAGCTTAAGCTGTTTTAAATTTTCAAGCAGTTTTTTAGCAATATACACGGGAAAAATATGGGGATATTTAAAAATATTAAGCGCTTCTGCAAAAGAAAAGAAGTCATTAAAAGCCAAGACGATCAATCTATACCAAATTACGATACTTACAATTCATCAAATAAAACGATTGTTTTTTTTAGTATTTATATGTTGACACCCGAACATGATTCAGGCTCCAACCGACTAAAAGAAATCATTTTGTTTTTTAAGAAGAAAGGATACAACTGCGTAATTTGTTCAAAAAACACTTTTAGAATGAACAATTATGTGAGTTATTTTAGTGATTTGGGCGTTATTGTATATGTTGAAAATAATCAGTTTAATACTTATTTTGATTTTATAAAAACGATTCCAAAAGTTGATTTTGTTTGGTTTTTTGGTGCAAGAAGCTTGGGTTGTAATTTGAGCAAAGTTTCTCAGATACTTCCAAACGCCATCTCAATTTTTGACATGATTGATATTCACTTTTTACGCTATAAAAGAGGAATAAATATTGATCCCAAACGAATTTCTCTCCGAAAAAACTATATGAAATTTTTATACATCGAGACAAAACTAGCTCGAAATGTAGATTTTATAGTCACGATTTCTGATATTGAAAAAGAGATTATGTCAAAATATGTAGAACCTCATAAATTGATTACAATTTCTAATATTCATTATAAAAAAATCAATAAAGAAGAAGCGCTTCCTTTTGAAAAGCGTAAAGACATTCTTTTTATTGGCTCTCAGCATGAACCAAATATTGATGCTGTCAATTATTTGTATCATGAAATAATGCCAATTGTGTGGCGATATGACAATTCGATAAAAGTAAACATCATTGGGAATGTCAATGAAAAGATTAAAAATATCGATGATTCAAGATTTATTTTTCATGGCTACATTTCAGATGTAAAACCGCTTTTTACCAAAAACAAATTAATGGTCGCGCCACTGCGTTACGGAGCTGGAATAAAAGGCAAAATAGGCCAGGCTTTTGAATATTATTTGCCAGTTGTAACATCGTCGATTGGTGCTGAAGGAATGAATTTGGTTAATGAAAAAAATGCTTTGATTTATGATGCCGAAAAGGAGTTTGCGTCTGCAATAATTGATTTATATTTTGATAAAGCAACTTGGTTGGAATTACAGCAAAATTCTGAAGAAAGCCTTGAGCCATATTCAATTAAAGCATTAGAATCGGTATTCATTACATTTGATTCTTTGTAATGTCGAATGCTTTGTCTAGAGCATAATAGTTTGCCTCTAGGCTATGATGATTGTTAAAAAATGCTGTCGCTTCTGCACTAATAGTGTTGTAGAAGTTCTCATCATTTAATAGTTTATCAATATAAGCTGCAAATTCTTTTGGATCGTTTGAAACTAAGCAACCATTATTGGATTTATTCAGCAAACCGTCTAATCCTCTTTCGTTGCAAACCACCGGAATTCCAAAAGATAATGCTTCGATCACTTTTATTTTGATTCCGGTTCCGCTTAACATTGGGCAAATCGCTATTTTGCTTTGCGCGTAAACCGTATTTAAATCTTCGACAAAACTGATTTTTTCAACATTGCTAAATTCACCAATTTGTTTGTTGATTTTTCCAATCACAGCAATTTTTACAGATTTTGACAACAAAGGATAAACGTTGTTGAAAAACCAATTGGCGCCATTGATATTGTGGTCGTTATCGCTTGCAACATAAATTAAATCGTATTTAAGATCTATTTTAGAATTCATTTTTGATGGCAAAGCGTGAGTTGCCAACGCAATTTCTTTATCGATAAATTGAGAGAAAAGATATTTTTCTTCCTGCGAAATAACCAAAATTTTATCGAAACGGTTTAAGATTTCTATTTCCTTTTGAAAAAATCTGCCTAACTGAAATTTCTTTTGCTTCTGAAATTGCGAAGTCAAGAAATCGTGCGTGTCAATCATCAATTTGGCATTTTTAATGTTTGGACTGTTTTTGACCAATTTTGACCAGTAGATATATGAAATCAAGACAATATCGTAGTCATTTGCTTTTAAAACCGCATTAAAAGCTTCATAATGCCCTATACGAGTTCTGTCAAATAAGCTAATATTTCTGGTGATTTTGTTAGGAAGCGATTTATAGAAGAAATACTTTAATTTGTTTTTCTTCCGAATAAAAATGGGAAGTAAATGCCCATTTGAAATTAGTTTTTCTTCCTTCAATTTATTTATTTCTTTTTCTGTGAATATTTCTGTGGCAACACCTACGAAGTCTACTTCTATATTTTTATTTTTAAAATATTCTAGCAATGCTAAGGCTCTAGCATTATTTCCTTGTGTTTTAAGTAACGGATTTTCGGGATAGAAATATAAAACTTTCATAGATAAAATGACTTTTTGTGAAATAATATAAACTAGGAATAAGGTATTTTAGGGAAACTGTTTGTCCATTTGTTCAAAATACGATTCAATGCTGAATTTTTTCATTGCAGCTTCATGAATTTCTTCGGGTTTGAATTTTCGTGCATCTTCCATACAATGATCGAAAAAATTAAAAATGGTTTCATCAATTTTTTTCGGAAGCAAATAACAGCCAGGTTGATTGCCTGCGACTAATTTTGGCAGAACACCAACGGCATTTCCGGCAATTGGTCTGCCACAGGCAAGCGCTTCGATCGTTACCATTCCAAAACTTTCTGAGTAAGAAGGATAAAAAACAATAGCTGCTTTCGAATAAGCTAATTCATTAATGTTGTCAATTGTTAGTCCAACTAAAAGCGTTGTTTTTTGGAAATCTTTAAAAAGTTCGGTGTTAAACGAATTATTTGACGCAATAAGCAGTTTCCAATCTTGCTGTATTTCGACAAGTTTTGCTAATTCTTGTAATTCTGCGATGCCCTTGCCGTACTCTAATCTTCCAATGTAAACAATTGTCTTAAAATCTGAATCTTGTTTTTTTATTGGATAGAAATTAGCCTTATCAATGCAATTCGGAACAATGTTTATTTTGTCGCCATTTATTCCGTAATATTTTATAAGATCTTGTTTTACATTCGATTCTACTGCAATTATTTTCTTGGCATTTTTGCAGGCAAGCATTTGAAGTTTTGCAATTCGGCTGAACTTATTGGCTTCTTTTTTGCCATAATCGAGTTCCATTTTATGAAAACAGCCGTGGCAAATAACTAAATCTGTTGGATAATATGCTGTGGGTTCGCCATTGCTAATTACAATCGTATTTTGGTGATTATGCAACCAAAGAAAAGCAGTGGCAAATCTTGCGATATATTTTGCTCTTCGTTTTTCGAAATGTCTTTTGTTGAATAATTTCCAATATAACTTTCCGACAAAAGTGTTTTTTAAGCGATCTTCATCAATTATTTCAGTCAAAATTTTTCGGCTTTTTAGATATTCATCCAAATAATGAACCATGCGTTCTGCACCGCCGGCATTAGATTTTCCGTTTAGAAATACCAAATAAACTTTGCTTGCTTTTATCATCTGAAGTTTTTCTGTAAATGCGTTTTCTTTTATTTAAAAAATTGATACCACTTTTTTTTCTCTCTTTTCCAATTGCTTTGATGAATAACGCCCAGATAAATTTTGCTTAATTGCTGCAGACTTAGCTGGTTTTTCTCGATTTTATATTGTTCCTTGTAATGATAAACTTTGAAAAGACTCCCAATAGGAAGTATGTCGATTAATCTGGTTTTTAGAAGATATTCTCCATAAATCGTATAATCGCATGGCGAATAGCTTTTTTTGTCTATTTCTGTAAAAAATTCATCAAAGTTTTGATTTCTTTCTTTTAGGAAAACGTCATTAAAATGTTGCCAAACTTTGCAATTCCAGATATAGGGATTAGGGCCATAATCCCATTCTTTTCCTTTATTGCCAAAAAACGGGCGAGTATCTCGCAATGCTCTTTTGAAAAACAGATTTTCAGAATCCATTTTGACTCTTTCAGTGATCTCCAATAAATCTTTAGATTCCTGCATAACCGTATATGGTGTATTTTCATCATACATAAAATCAGAAACATAAAAATCTCTTATAAACTCCGAATCAGAATCAATGGAAAGGTAATTTTCGCAGATATTGAGTCTGTAAAAATTGCATTTTATGATTTGCTGATAGCGCCAACCATTGGTAATTGTAGTTGTTATAATTTCGGAATCGCGATAAACTTTATATTTTTTAAAACAATCTGCTCTTAAAAGATCATAATGATCGTCATTTACCGAAATAACGACCGGAATGTTGTCTTTGTTAAATTTATCAATCGAATCTAAAAGCTTATAAACTGTTTTAAAATCAGGCTCATATGTCTTGATGTAAAGGATTAATTTATGCATGGCAACGAAGTTTTGTTTTTAAAATACTAAAGATAGAATTAAATCAGATTTTAAACAAACGGGATATGAAATAAGAAATACTTTGCGGTTTTAAGATTTTTTTTTGAAAAAAGGAACGAATAAAATTCCTTATTTTTGAGAATGAATTCTTCACAAATCAAACATTTCGATTACATTTTTACTGGCGCCGGATTGGCCTCTTTGATGACTGCTTATAAAATGGTTTTATCTGGCAAATTCTCAGATAAATCAATTTTACTACTCGATAAAGATTCAAAGAAAACAAATGATAGAACTTGGTGTTTTTGGGAGAAAGAAGAATCGATTTGGAATTCGATTATCTCTAAAAAATGGGATTCGGCTCTGTTTGCTAGTGAAAATTTCAAACGTGATTTAGATCTTAAACCGTATTCATATAATAAAATCAGTGGGTTAGATTTTTATGATTTCGTTTTTGAGACGATTTCAAATCAGCCGAATATTACTTTTTTGAATGAAAAAGTAACTGATATCAATGAACTCGAAACGCATGTTTTTGTTGGAACAGAAGAAAACAGATACACTTCTAGTTATCTTTTCAATAGTATTTATACTAAGGCTTTCGCCGAAAGTCAAACGAAATATCCGGTTTTGCAACAGCACTTTTTGGGTTGGTTTGTAAAGACAGAAAAAGAAGTTTTCAATTCTGAAAAAGCAACTTTCATGGATTTTTCGGTTGAACAGAAAGGAAATACGAGATTTATGTATGTTTTGCCAATTTCTAAAACCGAAGCTTTAGTAGAATATACGCTCTTTTCTGAAAAACTTCTCTCAAAAGAAGAATACGAAGATGAAATTCAAATCTATTTGAAAAAACTCGGCGTAAGCCAATATCAAATTCTTGAAAAAGAGCAGGGAAGTATTCCAATGACTTGTTATCCTTTTTGGAAAAAAAATACCAAAAGAGTTTTAAATATTGGAACTGCCGGCGGTTGGACAAAAGCAAGCACGGGTTATACTTTTAAAATCTCGGATAAAAAATCTTCGCAATTGGTTGAATTTATTATTGATAAAAGAGCTTTGACTCCGCTGAGCATGACAGCGTTTTATAAGAAGAATAGATTTTGGTTTTATGATTTACTGCTTTTAGATATTCTTCATCAAAATAATGAATTGGGATGCTCTATTTTTTCGTCCTTATTCAAAAAAGGAAATCCAGCTTTGATTTTTAAATTTTTGGATGAAGAAACTTCTTTAATTGAAGATTTTAAAGTAATCTTGAAATGTCCTAAAATTCCATTTATAAAATCGTTATTTAGGGTGATTTTCTTTCGAAATAAATAAACATAAAAACCACAATTTTGAAAAACACTATTCTTGGATTTAGTTTCCTTTTTACTTTTTTGTCATTTGGGCAAGTTTCTACTAATAAGGCACAAGACGCGATTATCGCCACATATTTGACGAATTGTGCTGAACAACATAATTATATTATTGAAATGACCGAATGGCAAGATTGTTTAGACCAAGGTTTGAAAAAAGACAGTACGGTTGCTTATTTGTGGCAACAGAAAGCGATGCCGTATTTTAAATGTAAAAAGTACGAAATTGGAATGCCTTATTTAGATAAAGCGGTGCTATATGACAAAAAAGAATGGTTGCCGTATCGTGGTTTTATGAAATGTATATTTTCTAAAAACTATAAGGAATCCATCGTCGACTTGGAAGAATCTATCAAGCTTTATGGTAATAATTATAGAATGGATCATACCTATAGTTTTTATATCGCACTTTGTTATTTACAACTTAATGAATATGAAAAAGCGGAAAAGCTTTTGGATGATTATGTCGCTGATATTTATAAAAACAGACAACAATTAGAACATCCAACGGCTTATTTTTATCAGGGAATTGCTAAATACGAGCTTAAAAAATGGGATGAAGCAATTGCTATTTTTGATAAAGCTCTAAAAATATATCCTGAATTTTCAGATGCAAAGTTTTATAAGGCAGTGTGTTGGCTAAAACAAGGAAAGACTAAAGAGGAAGTAATGGCTTTAATAAAAATTGCAAGAGAAGATGCTGCAAAAGGTTTTTCTATTAATGAGGACAATGCTTTTTATGAGACATATCCTTATCAAATGAAGTTTGGTAAATAATGTTGAGAAATAGATTTTTTGTTGGATTTCAATCCATAAAAAACAGCTTTTTTAAGATTTGGTTTGACTTTCGACTTTATGACTTTCCAACTTTAGACTAAATCGATCGAACTATAACAAAACTTTATACTTGAAATTAAGGAGTTGCGAGTAAACTTTGTAACTTTGCAACTCAAAAGTTAATTTTAAAAAACAAGAATATGTATCCACTAGACATGGTAAGACCAATGGAAGCTGAATTGACTTCTGCAGGTTTTCAAGATTTACATAGTGCTGAAGCTGTTGAGAATGCTATCAAAGCTGAAGGTACCACTTTAGTAGTTGTTAACTCTGTTTGCGGTTGTGCTGCAAGAAATGCACGTCCGGGAGCAAAAATGAGTTTAGATAATGCTAAAAAACCAGATCACCTTATTACAGTTTTCGCTGGTGTTGACAAAGAAGCGGTTGATGCAGCAAGACAACACATGTTTCCTTTTCCTCCATCATCGCCATCTATGGCTTTGTTCAAAAACGGAGAATTGGTTCACATGTTAGAGCGTCACCACATTGAAGGACGTCCAGCTGAAATGATCGCTGAGAATTTGCAAGATGCGTTTAACGAGTTTTGTTAATTTTTAAAGATGCTAAGACTCTAAGTTACTGAGATTCTAAGATTTTTTTTAAGAAGCAAAGATTTACAGTACAAAGATTAAAAACAAAAAGCACTATGAAAATAGTGCTTTTTGTTTTTTATAAGTTTAAACTTAGAAACTTAGAATCTCAGCAACTTAGCATCTTAGAGATTCCATCCCCCTCCAAGTGCTTTGTACAATTCAACCATTGAGCTTAACTGTCTTTCTGATAATTGTGCCAAGCTTAATTGGGCATTGAACAAGTTCGTTTCCACATCTAAAACCTCTAAGTACGAAACATAGCCACTGTCATATCTTTCGCGAGAGAGATTAAAGTTTATCAAAGCTGCTTTAACTTGTCTGTCGCGAGCTTTCCATTCTTCTTTATAGGTTCTAATGTTTTGAATGGATTGTTCTACTTCAGAAACGGCGCCGATGTACGTTTTTTGATAAATGAATTTGAATTGTTCTGCTTGTTGTCTGTTGATTTCAACTCTTCTTTTGTTTTTTCCAAAGGCAAAAATTGGTCCAGCAATTCCTGCTGATGCATTTTGCGAATAGGAACTTCCAAGAAATAAGTTGCTTAAATCGGCACTTGCAAATCCGGCTATTGCGGCTAAATTCAATGATGGAAAACGCATTGCTTGCGCTACACCAATTCTTTCATTTGCGGCTTTGTATCTTAATTCGGCAGCTTTCACATCTGGTCTGTTTTCTAGCAAAGCCGATGGAAGAGAAAGCGGAATTTCACTCACAATCTGCAATTCGGTATTGCTTTTTCCTCTTGGAATTTCAGTTGGAAGCTGGCCAGTAAGCAGTGCAATGGTATTTTCCTGATAAGTGATTTGTCTTTGAATATTTGGAATTGCAGCCTCGGCAATTGCAACTTGTTGTTCAATTTGCACTTTATCCACTTCAGAAATATAACCATTTTGAAATCTTTGATTAATAATTTCATAGTATTTTTCTCGAGTAGAAAGTGTTGATTTAGTAATTTCCAGCTGTTCGTCTAGGTTTCGCATTTGGAAGTATGCATAAGCAATATTGCTGACAATATCTGAAAGTACTACTTTACGGGCTTCTTCGGTAGCCAAGAGCTCGGCTTGTACAGCATTATTTTCATGACGATATTTTCCCCAAAAATCAAGTTCCCAAGACATACTTGCTCCTGCGTTTGAAGGAGTGAAGTTTTTCTCGTTGCTGTTTATTGTAGCTCCATATTGAAAAGTCGGAAACAAATCGGCTTTGGCATAACCTAATTGTGCACGAAGCTGATCAATTCTTGAAACGGCAATTTTTAGGTCGTAGTTATTTTCTAATCCCTTTTTGATAAGATCTTTTAAAACATCATCATTAAATAAATCAAACCATTTTAGATTGGTAACATTTGCCAGACTGTCCAGATTCTTTTCCATTCTATAAGAATCTGACTTTTGTTGTTCTGGTTTGCTATATTTTGGCCCCACCATACAGCCGATAGGAATTAGTATGAGGAGAAATATAACAACGATTATTTTATGTCTCTTAATCATGATCTGCAGTATTTGATTCCACATTATTTCCTTCAGATACGATTGTTTCATCTTTCTTTTTTCCGATGTTTTCAATCATTACAAATAGACCTGGTACAATTAATACACCTAATACTGTTGCGATTAACATACCGCTGAATACCGCCATTCCCATTACGATACGGGCTTGAGAGCCCGCGCCAGTGGCAGTCAATAATGGAACAACCCCAAGGATGAATGCAAATGCCGTCATCAAAATCGGTCGGAAACGAAGTTTTGCCGCAACCATCGCCGATTCGTAAAGCGGTTTTCCTTTTTCGTATTCTTCTTTGGCAAACTCTACAATCAGAATGGCATTTTTGGCGACCAATCCAATTAATAATACGAGTCCGATCTGAGCAAATACATTGTTGACGTAAGCATCACTTCCAAATCTTGCAAGCATCAGTCCTAAAAATGCGCCAAAAACGGCAAAAGGAGCTCCAAGCAATACACTGAAAGGAAGTTTCCAGCTTTCATATTGCGCAGCAAGAATCAAGAATACAAACACCAATGCCATGATAAAAACTGAACCTCCTCCAGGCGAATGTTTTTCCTGATAAGATAAGTTGATGTAATCAAAACTCATATCGGCAGGCAAAGTTTGTTTAGCGACTTCTTCAAGTGCGGTCAAAGCTTGTGCACTACTATAACCGTCATTCGGACTTCCTCCAATCTCTGCAGATCGGAATAAATTTAAACGATTGGTAAAGTCGGGGCCCGTAACTTTTGTTGCGGTAACCAATGTTGAAACAGGCAACATGTCTCCGGCATTATTTTTTACATAAATCAAATTTAAATCTTCAGGCCTCACACGATCAGTCGCTTCACCTTGCAGATAAACTTTGTATTGACGACCAAAACGGTTGAAGTCATTTACATAGCTTCCTCCTAAAAAAGCTCCTAAAGCTTCTGTAACTTTAGAAACAGGAATGCCTAATTTCATGGCTTTGTCATTGTCAATATCTAATTTAACCTGTGGTGTGCCAGCATTAAAAGTGGTGTAAATTCGTTTAATTTCAGGACGTTGTTGCGCCGCTGCGATAAACGCTTGGGTTTGTTCGGCTAAATATTGTGGCGTGTTTCCGCCTCTGTCTTGCAACATCAAACTGAAACCTGCCGAAGCACCTAAACCTTGAATTGCTGGTGGTCCAAATGAAAAACAGGTTGCCGTGGTAATTTGAGTGGCAAGTTTTATGTTTAACCTGTCGACAAATTGTTTGGCAGTTTCTGCTCTGTCTTCCCAAGGCTTTAACGAGATGAAAATAAACGCGTTGTTTGGCTGATACGAGTTAGTAAGCATACTAAATCCGTTTATCGTTGTATATGACAGAATAGATTTTTCTTCTTTAAGGAAACTATCTACTTTTTTCGAAATTTCATCTGTACGCTGTAATGACGATGCAGGAGGCAATGCAATATTTACTAAAACATAACCTTGATCTTCTTCAGGAATAAATCCTAACGGAATTTTCTTTCCTAAAAAGACAATGGCAACTAATATTACGGCAAGCAATAAAACGATACGCATTGCTTTTTTGGCAAAAAATGTAGCTCCGCTGATATATTTTCCAGTTACTTTTTCGAAAATTCTGTTGAATCCGGCGAAAAATTTTGCCAACCATCCAGTCTGTTCTTCAATTGGTTTGGTTGGTTTTAATAGCATAGCACAAAGGGCGGGACTCAGCGATAATGCGCTAAATGCCGAGAACGCGACCGAGACGGCAATGGTTATGGCAAATTGCTGATAAAAACGGCCTGTAATTCCTGGAGTCATTGCAACAGGAATAAATACGGCACATAAAATCAAAGCAATTGCGATTACTGGTCCAGATACTTCGCGCATCGCTTGAACTGTCGCTTCTTTCGGAGTTTTTCCGTGTTCGATATGATGAATAACGGCCTCAACAACCACAATAGCGTCATCCACCACAATTCCGATTGCCAATACTAATCCTAAAAGAGAAAGTGTATTGATGGAAAATCCTAGCATTGGGAAAACCGCGATGGTTCCAATAAGAGAAACGGGAACTGTAATTAATGGAATTAAAGTAGCACGCCAGTTTTGAAGAAAAATGAAAACTACTAAAATTACCAATATAATGGCTTCAAAAAGCGTATGTACAATGTCATCTACACCAGCAGTGATTGCCAAAGTTGTATCTAAAGATTCTTGATATTCAATATCTTTTGGGAACTTTTCAGATAACAACTTCATGGTGCTTTTAGCATTTTCTGCAACTTCAAGTGCGTTACTTCCCGGCATTTGGTACAATGCTACAACGGCACTTGGCGAACTGTTTCGTCGTGCAGTAGAACTGTAATTTTCTGTGCCTAATTCTATTCGGGCAATATCAGCCAATAAAACCTGAGCTCCATCTTGTTTGCTTCGAACTACAATTTTTCCAAATTCATTTTCAGTCACTAATCGATCTTGGAGTGTTACACCATAAGTGAATTCAGTATTTGGCGGAGCAGGCTCTGCTCCAAATTTTCCTCCTGGGCTGATCATATTCTGAGCATTAAGCGCATTTTTGACATCTTCTACAGTAACGCCAAGTTTGCTCATCATATCAGCTTTAAGCCAAATTCTCATCGAATAATCACTTCCTCCAAAAAGGGTAACTTCTCCAACTCCTTTGATACGAGCCAATTGATCCACAATATTAATGCTAGCATAGTTATTCAAAAACTTAGCATCGTATTTTGGATTGGTTGATGTAACTGTGAAAAGCATCATTGGAAACGACAATGATTTTTTTACTACCACACCTTGTTGTTTTACGCTCGATGGCATAAAAGGAGCCGATTGGTTTTGTCTGTTTTGGGTAAGCATATTGGCGTTATCCAAATTGGTTCCCACATCAAAAGTTACCTCAATTGTACAGGCGCCATCAGAAGTATTGATGGATTTCATGTACAACATATTTTCAACACCATTTACTTTTTGCTCAATAGGAGTAGCAACGGCTTGCTCAACATTCAGCGCGTTTGCTCCAGTAAAAGATGTAGTAATTTTTACAACAGGAGGATTGATATCCGGATATTGCGAAATAGGCGTTTTTTGTAATGCCAGTAACCCAAGTATTACAATAATAATACTGATTACAATAGCGACGATAGGTCTTCGAACGAAAAATTCTCCCATAATACTATGTATATAGATTATTATTTAGTAACTGCAGATTCAGTGTCTCCCAATTGCCATTGAACGACTTTTGGTGTAATAACGCTTCCGTTTTTTAATAACGAAGTACCGCCCATGGCTATCTTGTCGCCAGGTTTTAAACCTTCTTCGATGATATATCCGTTTTGAACCGCTGGGCCAGGTTTTACAATTTGCATTTGCACTTTGTTGTCATTGCCTAAAACATAGACCTGATAAATTCCTTGTACTTCAATAACAGCGCGTTGCGGAATTACGATTGCGTCTTTACGAATGTCAGTAAGGAGCGCTATTTTTGCATATTGGCCGGGACGAAGCAATTTGTCTGGATTTGCAAAAGCGGCTTCAAAAGTTATTGCACCAGTTGCAGGATCTATTTGTCTATCAGTAAAGCTTACTTTTCCTGTTTGTGGATAAGTTGAACCGTCTGATAGTTTTAAAGAAACTGATGCTCCAGAACCTTTTAAAGCAGAATTTGGTTTGTTGAATTCTCTATATAAACGAAGAAATTCCTGCTCGCTCATGGTAAAACGAACTCTCACATCTCCTAGATCAGAAATGGTATTTAAAATCGAGACAGCTCCTGGTCGAACATAATCGCCAACTCTCACTTTAGAGATTCCGATTAATCCGGAAATTGGAGCAACAATTCGGCAATAACCTAACTCGATTTTTGCATTTTGAACAGATGCATCTGATGCTTTGATTTGGGCTATGGAAGCGGTATAAGCTGATTTGGCCGAAACCAATTCTCTCTGGCTGACCGCATTCATTTTTGCCAAAGGAGTAATCATGTCAAGATCGGATTTGGTTTTTGATAATCTTGCCTGTGATTCGGCAGCATTTCCTTCGGCTTGATTAAGTTTTGCTTTATAAGGCAAAGGATCAATGGTGTACAACAATTGTCCTTTTGTGACAAAGCTTCCTTCTTTAAAATTCACACTTTCGATAATACCATCGACTCGAGGATTAATTTGAATGTCTGATTGACCAAAAGTTTGTCCCGTGTATTCAGACTCAATTTTAACATCCTGCTGCAATACGGTGGTAACTGAAATTTCTAATGGCTTTGGCTGTGGTGGGGCTTCTTTTTTGCAGGAAAACAATAAAAAAAGTAAGAAAATTGCTGGGGAGTAAATTTTGTTCATTTTTTCAAATTTTTTAAATTCAATTAAAACTCAACTAACTTAAAACCAAATAAATCCTAAGCTAAGTTAACATTTTTTTAATTAATTTTTTAAATATTATTTTCAATTTGATTTTTTTTTAAATTTATATTTAATTGATATTCAGTAGTTAAAAAATCGACAAAAAGACTTAAATTGTCGTTGAAATACATGTTTTGTAAGAATCATGTTTTGATGTCAAAATCCAAAATCTTAAATATTTCTAGTTATGTCAAAAAAGAATAAAAAAAAACAAGATAATTTAGATGCTACTCCAGATAATTTGAAAGCATTAAGCAAAAAGGAATTGCTTCATCGTGCAAAGAAGTTTTCGGAGGAGTTTTGTGTTGGAGATGATAAAGATTTTACGCTAAAAGGCAAACCCACTTCTTATTTTGGAGATGAATCAAAATCTGCGATCAAAGAAACTCTGCAAATGGGCGTAAAAGCTTTGGCAGCAATGCAAGAGACTCTTTATGCACAAGATAAATGGTCGGTTCTAATTATTTTTCAGGCAATGGATGCTGCAGGGAAAGATGGTGCAATTAAGCATGTAATGTCTGGAATAAATCCGCAAGGTTGTCAGGTTTCTTCTTTTAAAGCGCCAAGTTCCGAAGAGTTGGATCATGATTATTTGTGGCGTTGTCAGAAACACTTGCCGGAAAGAGGACGCATCGGAATTTTTAATCGCTCTTATTATGAAGAAGTTTTAGTGGTTCGCGTGCATGAGCAGATTTTAAAAAGTCAAAAAATCCCAGAAAAATTGATAAAGGAAAATATTTGGGAAAACCGTTTTGAAGACATTCGAAATTTTGAAAAATATCTGAATAGAAACGGAACTATTGTAATCAAATTTTTTCTGAATGTTTCTAAAGAAGAACAAAAGAACAGATTCATAGAACGAGTTGATAATCCTGATAAAAACTGGAAATTCAGCGCCGCCGATGCCAAAGAAAGAGGATATTGGGATGATTATATGTTTGCTTATGAAGAATTGATCAAAAACACTTCAACAAAAAAATCACCTTGGTATGTTATTCCTGCAGATAATAAATATTATGCCCGAATTGCAATCGCATCTGCAATTATTCATGCTCTAGACGAAATGGATTTAGAATATCCGAAAGTAAGTGAAGAAAAACTGGCAGAACTTAACGAGGTTAAAAAAGCTTTATTAGCAGAAAAAGATTAATTCTTATCATTTTGAATGATGATTTCTAAACTTTTGCCCATTACAGGCTGGATTAAAGAGTATAAATCAAAAGACCTAAAAAGCGATTTTGTAGCAGGAGTGACACTTGCTGCGTATGGAATTCCGGTTTCATTAGCATATGCAACGCTAGCAGGACTGCCACCACAATTTGGAATTTATGGCTACCTTTTGGGAGGAATATTTTATGCTTTTTTAGGAACTAGCAAACAGCTTGCAATAGGACCGACATCTGCAATTTCTTTATTGATTGGAACTACAATTGCAACTATGGCAAATGGCGATGTGCAGCGATGGTCTGAAATCGCCTCGCTCACGGCATTAGTTTTTGCAGTAATGGCGATCATTGCTTATATTTTAAAATTAAGTGGCATAATAAATTTTATAAGCGAAACGGTTTTGCTTGGATTTAAAGCTGGTGCTGCTATAACAATTGGTATGACTCAATTGCCTAAATTATTTGGCATTGAAGGCGGGGGCAACAATTTTCTTGAACGGATTATTGTGCTGTTTCGGCAAATTCCGGATGTTAATAGTACCGTTTTCATTTTTGGTATTGTTGCTATAATACTATTGATTATTGGAGAGAAACTAGCACCCGGCAGGCCAATAGCAATTTTAATAGTTGTTTTGTCGATCGTACTTGTTTCGACAACATCATTAAAGTTTAGTGGATTCAAAACAGTTGGCATTATTCCAACAGGACTTCCAGAATTTCACATGCCTTCTGTAATGATTCGTGATGTAGATGGAGTGTTGCTTCTTGCTATGGCTTGTTTTTTATTATCTTATATAGAAAGCGTTTCTGCAGGAAGAACATTGGCACAAAAAAATGGATATGTTATTGATCCGCGCCAAGAACTTTTAGCGCTCGGAATTGCAAATGCAGCCGTTGCTTTTGGACAAGGTTATCCTGTTGCTGGCGGATTATCACAATCTGCTGTAAACGACACTGCTGGAGCAAAAAGTTCATTGTCTCTTTTGTTTTGTTCGGCTACAATTGCGGTTTGTCTTTTGTTTTTGACGGGGCATCTCCAAAACTTGCCAACTGTAATTTTGGCCTCAATAGTTTTGGTGGCCATTCGGGGTCTTTTTGATTTGAAAGAAATGAAATATCTCTACAAAAGAGATAAACAGGAATTCTGTGTGGCGATGATTGCGCTTGTAGGAGTGCTTATTTGGGGAATTTTGACGGGTGTATTGTTGGCGGCAATGTTTACTTTGTTGCTTTTGCTGAAAGCGGCTTCAAAACCGAATGTAGCTTTTTTAGGCAGAGTCCCAGGAACAAAACTTTATACCGATTTAGAAAGACATCCGGATAACGAAAAAATTGAAAACATCTTGATCGTGAGGATTGAATCGTCTATATTTTATTTTAATGCCGAATATATCAAAGAAAAAATCTGGGAGAAAATATACAGCGAACCACATTCATTAAAAACGGTAATATTAGATCTTAATTCGTCTCCTCGTGTTGATATTGCAGGAACACGTTTCTTAAAAAACTTATTTTTTGATTTAGATGCCAAAAATATTGTGCTCAAAATAGCTGAAGCACGTTCCGAGGTTCGTGATAGTCTGAGAGCAGAGAATTTGGAATCTTTTATGGGGCACATAAGCCGTTCTGTTTCAGTTGATGACTTGGTTGCTCGTGCTTCTGAAGCGGAGAATAAATCCTGATTTTTATTTGAAAATGATGAGGCTGATTGTTTAGATTTTTAAAAGATGTTAAAAAAATCAGATAATTAGGGCAATAGGATTTTTAATCTCAAAATAAACCCTATTTTTGCGGCAGATTTTCAGAAAAATCTAAAATAACATATATTCTTAAACTTAAAACTGTTTATAGCATGCAACTGTATAACACTTTGAGCGCAGAAGAAAGAGCCATCATGATCGATGATGCAGGACAACAACGACTTACGTTGTCTTTCTATGCGTATGCCAAAATTCAAGACCCACAAAAATTTCGTAACGATTTATTCATTGCCTGGAATGCACTCGATGCACTTGGGAGAATTTATGTTGCTTCTGAAGGAATAAATGCTCAAATGAGTATTCCTGAAGAAAATTTGGAAGCTTTTAGAACAACTCTTGAAGTTTATGATTTCATGAAAGGCATTCGTTTGAATGAAGCTGTAGAACATGATGACCATTCCTTTTTAAAATTAACTATCAAAGTGCGTCACAAAATCGTTGCCGATGGTTTAAATGACGACACTTTTGATGTAACTAATATTGGCGTTCACTTGAAAGCCAAAGAATTCAACGAAATTCTTGATGACCCAAATACGATTGTTGTAGATTTTAGAAATCACTACGAAAGTGAAGTTGGGCATTTTAAAGGAGCTATAACTCCAGATGTTGAAACATTTAGAGAAAGTCTTCCAATTATCAATGAGCAACTTAAAGATCACAAAGACGATAAAAATCTGGTAATGTATTGTACTGGAGGTATTCGTTGCGAAAAGGCGAGTGCTTATTTCAAACATCAAGGTTTCAAAAACGTTTATCAATTAGAAGGTGGAATCATTAACTATGCGAAACAATTGAAAGAAGAAGGTTTAGAAAGTAAATTCATTGGTAAAAACTTCGTATTTGATAATCGTCTAGGGGAAAGAATTACAGATGATATTGTTTCGCAATGCCATCAATGTGGAAAACCTTGCGATAATCATACAAACTGCGAAAATGACGGGTGCCATTTATTATTCATTCAATGTGATGAATGTAAAGCGGCAATGGAAAACTGTTGCTCTACAGAATGTTTAGAAATTATCCACATGCCTCTAGTTGACCAAGTTCGTTTAAGAACTGGGAAACAAGTTGGAAACAAAGTGTTTAGAAAAGGAAAATCGGAGAACCTAAAATTTAAACATTCAGGGGAATTACCAGAGACTGCTTTGGCTACAGCACAAAAGCCATCAGACATTCGTCAGAAAATAAAAGTAAAGAAAGTACTTCTTGGAAAAGCGGAGCATTATTATGTGAAAGCTCAAGTTGGACAATTTACTGTAGAAAATCACGAATTAAACGTTGGTGATAAAATCCTTATTTCGGGTCCAACAACAGGAGATCAGGAATTGGTTTTGGATAAAATCATTGTTAACGGAGCGGAAACTCAATCTGCTAAAGTTGGTGATAAAGTTACTTTTGAGGTTCCTTTTAGAATTAGATTGTCTGATAAAGTATACAAGATTTTAGATTGAATTTAATAGGAGTGTTGCGGCATTTACGTTAAATTTTGATAATATAGAACAAAGCCCATGATTTCAATCATGGGCTTTTTTAATAATATACTGCGAATAATTTTTAAAATATAGACATGATAAAAATCATAGGAATCTAATCAATACCCACATTATTTTTGTCATTTGAAAAATAAATCAAAAATGACACATACCAACAAAATCGAACTCATGTCTCCAGCAGGAGATTTTGAGTCGCTTCAGTCTGCTTTAGATAATGGCTGTGACTCAGTATATTTTGGAGTTGAACAACTCAACATGCGTGCGCGTTCAACGGTGAATTTTACAATTGAAGATTTAAAAGAAATCGCCAATCGATGCGAAGCCAAAAACGTTCGAAGCTATTTGACTTTAAACACGATTATTTACGATCACGATTTATCAGTCGTAAAAACTTTATTGACGAAAGCTAAAGAAGCTAATATTACAGCCGTAATTGCTTCTGATCAAGCCGTAATTGCAATGGCAAGATCAATTGGAATGGAAGTTCATATTTCGACTCAATTGAATGTGACCAATATTGAAACCATTAAATTCTACAGTTTATTTGCTGATACAATGGTTTTAAGTCGTGAGTTGAGTTTGCGTCAAGTAAAGAAAATCACGGAACAAATTGAAAAAGAACAGATCAAAGGCCCAAACGGAAATTTAGTAGAAATTGAAATTTTTGGCCACGGTGCTTTGTGCATGGCGGTTTCAGGTAAATGTTATTTGAGTTTGCATTCGCATAATTCATCTGCAAATCGTGGGGCATGCAAACAAAATTGCCGTAAAAAGTATACCGTTATTGATCAAGAAACAGGTTTCGAAATCGAATTGGATAACGAATACATGATGTCGCCGAAAGATTTGTGCACTTTAGATTTCTTAGATCAGGTAATTGATTCCGGAATTAAAGTTTTAAAAATCGAAGGAAGGGGCCGTGCGCCAGAATATGTGGCAACGGTAACCAAAACCTATCGAGAAGCGATTGATGCGCACTATGAAGGAACTTTTTCAAAAGAAAAAACCGCAATCTGGATGAAAGCTTTAGAGACAGTTTACAATCGTGGCTTCTGGTCAGGATATTATTTGGGTCAAGAATTAGGTGAATGGAGCGATATTCCAGGATCAGCGGCAACGCAGAAGAAAGTTTATGTTGGAAGAGGAATGCATTATTTCCCAAAAGCAGAAGTTGGTCAGTTTAAAATTGAAGCTTACGATATTAAAATTGGAGATAAAATCTTAGTTACCGGACCAACCACCGGAGCTCAGGAAATGATGATCGACGAAATGTTTGTAAACGATCTTTCGGCAGAAAAAGCAACCAAAGGAGACGATTGTACCTTCAAACTGCCATTTAGAATTAGGATGTCGGACAAATTATATAAAATTGTTGAGGCGTAATGGTAATTGTTACTTTACAAAGAGACAAATGCATTGGCTGTAATTATTGTGTCGAAATGGATCCGGCACATTTTCAGATGTCGAAAAAAGACGGAAAATCAGTATTGCTTCATTCGCAGAATGCAAAAGGATTTTTTACTTTAAAATCGCCAAATCATACCATTGTTGAAAGCTGTGAATTGGCAGCGAAAGCTTGTCCTGTTAAGATTATTACTGTGAAGGAGACTTAGAAAATTCATTATTATAAAAAATAAAACCCTATTTTGTAACAATACAAAATAGGGTTTTTAAGTAATATATTTTATTTAATGACGAACCGGATTTTGAGTGCAAGGACAATTGCTAATTCCCTGAAAGAAGTCAAGGCCAATAGTGACAACATGTGTTCCAGAATTGTATGCTCCAATTTTGTTTAAAGATGACTGATATGAATATCCAAAATAGAAATTAGATTTTTTAAAGCCGGCCATTGGACCAAGCATTATTGGTTCAAGAACTTGATCATTAAGAAAACGATAAGAAGCTCCTACCCAAAAATAATCATCATATTTATTAAACTGTCTATACTTAATGTTTACATCTGTGCTTGAACGCTTATCGCTAGCAAAGAGTTGATAATAGACAGAAGGTTCAAATTCGATCCTGTTTTTGACATCTACTCTAAAAACGTAACCAGTGTATACTTGATAATTTCTTAGTAAAGCGGGTTCTTCATGATAAAATTCGTCTATGTTTTTGTTCAAAATATTGCCAATGTTTAAACTAAGATAAAAATCTTTGTTTCGGTATAATGTTCCTATGTCAAAATTCATATTAGAAAGACGACGATCATCTATTGCTGCAGGATCGATTAAACCAGATATTCCATTTCCTGAGTTAAATTTATCAATGTCAATTTTAAAAGTATTGATATTGTATGAAATACCAAAGGACAGATATTGTTTAGAATAGTAATCTAAGGTTAAATGGTGTGCAAATGATATTTTTGCTCCCGTTTGTTTGGTGTTTCCGTTTTTATCATTGTACAGTGAAATTCCGATTCCAGAACGATCCAGAATTCTCATATCTGCATAAAGGGATTGATTGTCTGGGGCGTCTTTAATTCCCACCCATTGAGTTAATCCATTAGCTCTAATTCTAAGATTATCTCCAATACCGGCATACGTTGGCGAAATAGAAAATGGATTGTCGGCTAAATATTGCGTGAAGACTGGCAAGTTTAATTCTTGGCTGTAACTTGATGTTACAGCCAAGAATAGATATATAAGGATAAATTTTTTCATTTTATTTTGTTTTTAGACAACGAAATGTTGTTAGTATCTATCTGTATAAGGTAAAATGTCCAACAAATTCTCTGTTGTCTTTTGGGTCATTGAGTTTTAAAACATACCAATAATCACCAGATGTTAGTTCCTGGCCTCTATATTTTCCGTCCCATTTTTGACCAAAATGGTAATTTGCCAATTCACGTCCGTATCTGTCAAAAATTGTATAGGTCAAGTTTTTATAATTTGATGCACAGTTAGGACCCCAATAATCACTAATTCCGTCACCATTTGGTGTAAAGTAATTTGGAATACATAAATCGATGTAATCAAAATACTGTGATTTACTAAAAGTACATCCACTTTCATCTTTTACGGTAATGGTGTAAGTTCCAGATTTGTAAATAATAAAATTGTTGTTTTTGCTAAAAGGTTCTTCTTCAAATGAATATTGATAGTTTCCGCTACCGTTTTCACCAGATGCTTTAATTTCGTTTAGCTCTGTATTTGTTAGTGATAGTTTTAGCGGCTCAATAAAATCAATAACAAAAGGTGCGGTACTTTCAAGACAACCATTTAAATGTCTGGCCGCAATGGTATGCAATCCATGAGATAAGTTTTTGAAAATATTGTCTGACTGAAAAGCCCCTCCATCTAAAGAATAATCGATTTCATTGAGATTAGAATTACTTTCATCAATACTTACAGTAACAGAATTTGAAGGGCTATTGTTCTCACAATAATAATTTGTATTTATAACTGGATTTAATGAAATTCCATTTTCTACAGTTATTGTTTGTTCAGTTTTACAGTTTAAAGCATCTTTTATAAAAACAATGTATTGTCCACCTTTTAGATTTTTAAACGTATAATCAGAGCCGGTTACAGATTGATAAACTCCATCTATATTATTTAAAGCGACTTTATATGGAATAGTTCCTCCAGTAATTTGAATACTAAAAGCCCCATTTCGTTCCCCATTACATGTTTCACTAAATAATGTGTTTGGTATTAATTCAGAGGTTAATGGCAAACTAATATTAAGATTGAGAACTTCGTCTGCCATGCATCCGTCATTGACTTTTCTTAATCCGGTCTGTGATGTAGAATAGGTAATTCCGTTTGCTGGCCAAGTGTAGGTCTGTCCTGAACAAATTGTTTCATTGGTTACAGCATCTAGAGGTTTATCGATTACAGTCAGATTCAATATTTGATCTGCTGTACATCCGTCATTCACTATTTTTAGTCCGGTCTGTGAAGTGGAATAAGTGATTCCGTTTGCCGGCCAAGTATATGTTTCACCGAAACAAATTGTTTGATTGGTTACAGCATCGGCAGGTTTAGGATTTACAGTCAGGTTCAATATTTGATCCGCTGTACATCCGTCATTGGTTATTCTTAATCCTGTTTGTGATGCAGAATAAGTGATTCCGTTTGCCGGCCAAGTATATGTTTCACCGAAACAAATTGTTTCATTGGTTACAGCATCGGCAGGTTTATCAGTTACAGTCAGATTCAATATTTGATCAGCCGTGCATCCGTCATTGACTATTTTTAATGCATTTTGTGATATAGAATAGGTAATTCCGTTTGCCGGCCATGTATATGTTTCACCGAAACAAATTGTTTTATTGGTTACAGCATCGGCAGGTTTATCGGTTACAGTCAGATTCAATATTTGATCTGCTGTACATCCGTCATTCACTATTTTTAGTGCGGTCTGTGATGTAGAATAGGTAATTCCGTTTGCCGGCCAGGTGTAAGTATTTCCAGAACAGATTGATTCTGTAGTAACATCATCTGCT
>NZ_SJSY01000012.1 GCF_004352915.1 Flavobacterium zhairuonense
ATTCCGTTTGCCGGCCAGGTGTAAGTATTTCCAGAACAGATTGATTCTGTAGTAACATCATCTGCTGGTTTAGAACCTATGGTTAGATTTAGTATTTGATCAGCCGTGCATCCGTCATTGTTTATTCTTAATCCTGTTTGTGTTGTAGAGTAGGTGATTCCGTTTGCTGGCCAAGTGTAGGTTTTGCCAGAACATATTGATTCTGTCGTTACGATATCAGCGGGCTTAGAACCTACGGTCAGATTCAGTATC
>NZ_SJSY01000013.1 GCF_004352915.1 Flavobacterium zhairuonense
ATATTGATTCTGTCGTTACGATATCAGCGGGCTTAGAACCTACGGTCAGATTCAGTATCTGATCTGGCGTACATCCGTCATTGTTTATTCTTAATCCTGTTTGAGACGTAGAATAAGTGATTCCATTTGCCGGCCAAGTATATGTTTTTCCAGAACATATTGATTCTGTCGTTACGATATCAGCGGGCTTAGAACCTACAGTCAGATTCAGTATCTGATCTGCCGTACATCCGTCATTGGATATTCTTAATCCTGTTTGAGACGTAGAATA